>OZ251990.1:0-4860598 GCA_965246825.1 Chthonomonadaceae bacterium | reverse complement strand
GAAAGAACGTTTTCTAAAACTCGAAACCGAAGACCCGGCCTCCCCTTCGCTCACCGCCCTTCTGTTTCTGAACCTGGACAATTTCAAGACCATCAATGACAGTCTCGGACACGAAGCGGGGGATCAGCTGCTGGTTCAAGTAGGAGAACGCCTCAAAGCCGGTCTTCAACCCGGCGAAACGGCGGCTCGGCTCGGCGGTGACGAGTTTGTTCTCTTCATGGAAACCGTGCAGGGCGAGGCAGAGGCGATCACCAAGGCGGAAGCCGTTTTTGCGAAAATGTCGCAGACCTTCCAAATCGAAGGGGCTGAATTTTTCATGCATGTTTCGATTGGGATCGCGCTGGAAAAACGTCCCGTCTCTTTCGAGCTGCTGCTTCGCAACGCTGACACTGCCATGTATCACGCCAAAGCGAACGGGAAGTCCCGTTTTTCGCTGTTCGAGACTCGAATGAATGATCGGGTCACCGAACGCATCGACATCGAGGTTGGCCTCCGGCAGGCTCTGGAAAAAGAAGAGTTTTCGGTTCATTATCAGCCGCTGGTAGATTTGAAAACCGGCAGGCTGGTGGGCGCAGAGGCTCTGATGCGATGGAAGCGCGACGGAGAAATGATCTCGCCGGGCCGCTTTATTTCCATTGCCGAGGAAACCGGGTTGATCCTGCCGATGGGCTATTGGGTGATGGAAACAGCCTGCCGTCAGGCGAAACTGTGGCGCGATCTTTTGGAGTTCTCCGCCGCCCCTTTTCAGTTCACCATGAATGTGAATCTTTCGGGAAAGCAGTTGTGCCAGCCGGATGTGGTCGAACGTATTTTTGGGATTTTGGAGCAAACGTCCCTGCCTCCCGAAGCCTTGAAAGTGGAAATCACAGAAAGCATCATGATGACGGATGTGGACACCGCCGCCCGAAAACTCAGGCAGCTCAAAGCCAGAGGCGTCAAACTTGCCGTAGACGATTTTGGAACCGGCTACTCTTCAATGGCGACGTTAAGTGCCTTTCCGCTGGACACCGTGAAAATTGATCGGGCCTTTATCAGCCGCCTGAATGAACAGTCGGAAGCCGGAGCCATTATCCAAGCGATTCTCTCGCTGTCCGAAGCGTTGAAAATGGATGTCACCGGTGAAGGCGTCGAAACGGCAAGCCAGATGTCCACCCTGCGAGAAATGGGCTGCGGGGTAGGGCAGGGCTACTATTTCGCCAAACCGCTGGAAGCCGGCGTTTTTGAGACACGATTAACGGATCAATTTATCCTGCCGGAAACGGAAGGGCTGCCCAAGGCCGCCTAAACCCTCCTCTCCCCGGAGGCTGCAAAGCAGCCTCCCACGCCGCTTTCTGCCCCCAAGAATTAGTCCCGCTTATTGAAGGAATAACCTGCTGTTTCGGAAGCAAAAAACGGAAAGAATTTTTGCAAAAAATACCGAAATATCGTATAATCGAGAAGAAAACAGGGTATACCCTATCTCAGTTCCCGCCCCTTTCGGCACAAAATTATTTTTGCGGCCTTGACCAAAACAGAATAGAGACTCTGCCCGAAACGCCCGATACTCTTAACAGGGCTGTTCCGGCTGTTAGACAGCCTGCCCGCTTTCCTCGCTGCCGAAAGCAGTGCAGTACGAAAAAAGGAAGATGTCAGATTACCCCGCAGGATTGCTTGACGCCGACGGCGCGGGTAAGGTATGATAGTTTTCGTCCCGAAGAACGGGACTTATTCATTATCGCACATCGTGAAAAATAGCACAAACCCGACCGTTTCAGTCGTGAATGTCGCTCCACTGTGCGGAGCATCTGCGAATTATGGCTCAAATCTTTCACCCCGGCTTTAACACTCTCGCCCGTCTTGGTGTGCTGGCTGCCGTTACCGGCCCCGTTGCCGTGATCCTCGGAGCCTCGGCGATCAGCCGCTCCTCCTACAACACGAAGGTGGGAGTCGCGCCCGATCAGCCCATTCCGTTCAGCCACGAACACCACGTCAACGAACTTGGAATTGACTGCCGCTACTGCCACACTTCGGTTGAAAAATCGGCCCACTCCAACGTTCCGCCTTCGGAAACCTGTATGTCGTGCCACTCGCAAATCTGGACGAACTCACCGCTGCTCGATCCCGTCCGGGAAAGCTACCGAACGAACACCCCGCTTAAATGGAACTTGATCAACAAAGTTCCTGAGTTCGTTTATTTCAATCACTCGATTCACATCAATCGCGGCCTCAACTGCAACACCTGTCACGGCCCGATCCAGAAAATGCAGATGACCTACAAGGGGCAGTATTTCCACATGGTCTGGTGCTTGGAATGCCATCGAAACCCTGAAAAGTTCGTTGGGAAGCGCGAGGATGTTTTCGGGCTTTACGAGCGGGCGCAGCGCACCTCTGCCAAAGATTACGGCGGACTGCCGCGCCGCGAACAGGAGCTGCTTCGACATGGCGGGCTGGTTCCGCGCACCGGAGCCGAACTGGAAGAGGGCAAAGCCCTGGTGAAGCAGTACGGGATCAAAACAAAACAGCTCACCGATTGTACGATTTGCCACCGATAGAAAAAGAGGGATCAGGAAAAAACGGCGAGAAAAAGCGTTCCAGACTCTCCCGGTTTTTTCTGAACCTGCTTAGGATTTAGTGATGTCCCACGAAGAGAAGCCCACCCAACTCAACCTTGAAGCCGTTCGTGCCAAACTTGGCGAAGGCGACGGAAAACAATTCTGGCGCAGCCTTTCCGAGTTGGCGCAAACCGAAGAATTCGAGCAGTTCCTCAACGACGAGTTTCCGCAGCAGGCTCGCCCGCTCCGCATGGAAATGGATCGCCGCCAATTTATGATCCTGTCTGGGGCCTCGCTTGCCCTCGCGGGTCTGGCGGGCTGCCGGGTGCTGCCGCAGGACAAAATCGTTCCCTATGTCAAAAATCCGGAAGACCTCGTTCCTGGCAAAGCCCTGTTTTACGCCACCACCCAGCCCTTCGGCGGCTATGGGCGAGGCATTCTGGTGGAAAGTCACGAAGGCCGCCCCACCAAAATCGAAGGCAATCAGGATCACCCTTCCTCGCTGGGCCGCACCGATGCTATGATGCAGGCGGCCACACTCACCCTCTACGATCCCGACCGTTCGCAGGTCATTACAGGCATGGGAGAGACCTCACCCTGGAGCAGTTTTCTCAATGTGGGGCGCCAGGCCATCGCCGCACAGCGGTCCCGCAGCGGGGCCGGGCTGCGAATTCTCACCGAAACCATCACCTCTCCCACGCTGGCTTCGCAGATTAACGCGCTCCTCGCGCAATTCCCGGAAGCGAAATGGGTTCAGTACGAATCGGTGAACCGCGACCAGGCAAACAAGGGAGCCGAACTCGCCTTTGGTGCGCCGCTCAACACGGTGTACGCTTTTGACAAAGCCGATATCGTGCTTTCGATTGACGGCGATTTTCTCTCCGACCTTCCCGGTTCCGTACGCTATCAGCTTGACTTCAGCCAGAAACGCCGCGTCCGCACCAACAAAACCGACATGAGCCGCATTTATGCGGTTGAGTCCACCCCCACGCTGGTCGGCGGCATCGCCGATCACAAACTGCCTGTTCGCGCCTCCGACATCGAAGGGTTTGTTCGCGCTCTCGCCGCAAAAACAGGCGTAGCAGGCATCACCGGCGAAAAACCTGCCTCCGTGCCCCAAAACTGGCTGGATGCCGTTGCCGAAGACCTGGCCTCCGCACGGGGACGCTCGATTGTCGTTCCCGGCGAGTTCACCTCCCCGGCGGTGCAGGCCGTTTGCCACGCGATCAACGCCGCCCTCGGCAACGTCGGCGCAACCGTTTTCTACACCGACCCGGTGGAAGCGAAACCCGTTCAGCAAACCGAAGCCTTGAAAGAACTTGTCGGCGAAATGCGCGAGGGCAAAGTCGAGATGCTGCTCATTCTCGGCGGCAACCCCGTCTATACTGCCCCTTCCGATCTCGCATTTAAAGCGCAGTTGACGAAGGTTCCGCTGCGAATTCACCTGAGTCTCTACAACGATGAAACCTCGGCCCTCTGCCAGTGGCATATCCCGGAGGCACACTTTCTGGAGGCCTGGAGCGACCTCCGGGCACACGATGGAACGCTCTCTTTGGTTCAGCCGCTGATTGCTCCGCTTTACGACAATCACTCCGCGCACGAATTGATTGCGGGACTGCTGAGCGATCCCCGATCCGGCTACGACATTGTGCGGGACTACTGGCGCAGCACCGTGAAATCGGGCGATTTCGAGCACGTCTGGAACCGCTCGCTTCATGACGGTCTTCTCGCAGGCTCGGCTTTTGCAGTCAAAACCGTTTCGCTCTCCCCAAACTTTGCGGCTTCGCTTCCGGCTTCGCCTGCCGTCTCACAGGAAACCCTGGAAGTGGTGCTCGCTCCCGACCCGACCGTGTGGGACGGACGCTTCGCCAACAACGGCTGGCTTCAGGAGCTGCCGAAGCCGCTGACCAAAACCACTTGGGACAATGTGGTATTGATGAACCCGGTAATGATGGATCGCCTGAAAATCGAGCGAGAAGACATCGTGGAAGTCACCGTCAAAGGTGCAGACGGGCAGTCGCGGGCGGTTCGCGGGGCGGCCTGGCACTCTTTCGGGCACGCCGACAACTCGATTACCGTCCATCTGGGCTACGGGCGCACTCGTGCGGGAGAGGTGGGAAACGGACGCGGATTTGACGCGAATGTGCTTCGCACTTCCGACGCTATGCGGCTCGCTCCAAACGCCTCAGTGAAAAACATCGGACAGAAATACGGGATCGCTACCACCGAAAATCATCACCTCATCAACAACGAGGTGAAAAGCACCGACAAAAAAATCAACGACTTTCAGGAGCCGGAACGCGAAGAGCAGATCATCAAAATCGCCAATATCGAAGACTACCGAAAGCCTAAAGAGGGCGAGCACGAACCGGCCATCACTGTCTACCCGGAAATCGTCGGTGGCGAGGAAGAAATCCCGGCAATCCTTCGGGGCAAAGGGCTGGACGATAAACTCAAAAGCGATTACAGCTTCGACTACAATGAGTTCAACCGCTGGGGAATGGCCATTGATCTGAACGTCTGCACCGGCTGCAACACCTGCACCCTTGCGTGTCAGGCCGAAAATAATATCGCTGTCGTGGGGAAAGACCAGGTGATGCGCGGACGCGAAATGCACTGGATTCGAATTGACCGTTATTATAAAGGCGATGTCGAAAATCCCGACACCTACTTTATGCCAATGGCCTGCCAGCACTGTGAAAAGGCTCCCTGCGAACCCGTCTGCCCCGTAGCGGCCACCGTCCACTCGCACGACGGCTTGAACCAAATGATTTACAACCGCTGCGTCGGCACAAAATACTGCTCCAACAACTGCCCTTACAAAGTGCGCCGCTTCAATTTCCTCAATTATGCGAATGACTTTTCGCAGCCGGTCTTGCGGCTGGTGAAAAACCCGGATGTAACGGTGCGCGGACGCGGAGTGATGGAAAAGTGTTCGTTCTGCGTTCAGCGCATTTCTCGGGCCCGCATCGAAGCGAAAAAAGAGGGGCGGGAAATCGGCGGCAATGAAGTGGTGACCGCCTGCCAGCAGGCGTGTCCAACGAATGCAATTATTTTTGGCGATATGAACGATAAAGAAAGCGACGTTTCCAAAGCGAAAGAGACCGGACGGGACTTTGTGGTACTGGAAGAGTTGAACACGCGCCCGCGCCTGACCTACCTGCCCCGTGTGCACAACCCGAACCCGAAACTGGGAAGCCCAGGGAAGGAGTAACCGATCATGGCAGAAGTATTAAATCGAGAAGATCACCTGATTACAGGTGAACAAAGTTACAAGACGATCAATGATCGGATCAATAACATCGTCCTCAATCCCGGCAAGCATGGGCTGCCCTGGTGGGGAGCGTTTCTGGTCGGGATCGCGCTGCTTCAGGTGATGGGCGCATCGCTGTTCTGGCTTCTTTGGCGGGGCGTCGGCGTTTGGGGAATCAACAAGCCCGTGATGTGGGGCTGGGACATCATCAACTTTGTGTGGTGGATCGGCATCGGGCACGCAGGAACCCTGATCTCGGCGATTTTGCTTCTCCTGCGGCAGGCCTGGCGAACTTCGATCAACCGATTCGCCGAAGCGATGACGATCTTCGCGGTTTCCTGTGCGGGACTGTTTCCGGCTCTGCATACCGGGCGGCCCTGGGTGGACTACTGGCTTTTCCCCTATCCGAACGTAATGGGAATGTGGCCTCAGTTCCGCTCCCCCCTGCTGTGGGACGTATTCGCGGTTTCGACCTATGCCTCCGTCTCTCTTTTGTTCTGGGCAGTCGGCCTTATCCCCGACATCGCTTCGCTGCGCGACAAGTCCCGCAACCGAATTGTAAAAACGGTGTATGCTGTTCTTTCGCTCGGCTGGACGGGATCGGTGAAGCACTGGCTTCGCTACGAGCAGGCCTATATCATTCTGGCCGGTCTATCTACTCCACTCGTGCTTTCGGTGCACACCATTGTCTCGTTTGACTTTGCTGTGTCTATCGTCCCCGGCTGGCACACCACAATCTTTCCGCCCTACTTCGTGGCAGGAGCCGTCTACGCTGGGTTTGCGATGGTACTGACCCTCGCCATTCCGGTTCGCGCCTGGTACGGTCTTAAAGACTATATCACGATGCGCCACATTGACTGGATGGCGAAAATCACGCTGGCAACTGGCCTGATTGTGTTTTACGGCTACATTCTCGAAATGTTCTACGGAATGTACTCCGGCAATGTCTTCGAGATCGGTCTGGTTAAAAACCGACTGTTCGGCCCCTACAACTGGTCCTACTACGCGCTGATTTTTTGCAACGGGCTGGTTCCGCAGCTGCTCTGGTTCCCAAAAATTCGCCGGAATTTGGTGGCTCTGTGGCTGATCTGTCAGGTCGTCTCAATCGGGATGTGGCTGGAACGCTTTGTCATCATCTCGGTCAGTCTGCTGCGAGATTTTCTACCTTCGTCCTGGGGGTTCTTCACTCCGACGATGTGGGACATCGGGCTGTTTCTCGGTACAATGGGGCAGTTCACGTTTTTGATGTTCGGCTTTATCCGAGTGCTACCGATGATTAACGTTTTCGAGATGAAAGAACTCTGGCACCGAATGACGGGGCATCATCATGCGGGAGCCTCAACCGGGCACGACCCGCACTCCGATACTCCGGCGTCCGACGAAGCCGCCGGGCACGGCGATCCGCCGCTGCTGGGTCAGCCTGCGGCGGATCGGGGGGAATAAACGATCATGGAAATCGTACAAAGACCTTCACTTTACGGCCTAGTCGCCGAATTCAACGATCCCGATGTGCTGGTGAGTGCCGCGAAAGAAACGCACAACGCGGGTTACCGAAAACTCGATGCGTTCTCGCCCTTTCCGATTCACGGCCTTGCTGAAGCGATTCACTTCGAAGATTACAAAGTGCCGTGGACAATCTTCTTCATGGGACTGCTGGGCGTCACCTGCGGCTTTTTGATGGAAGCCTATGTTGCCTACTACGATTATCCGCTCAATATCGGCGGGCGTCCGCTTTTGTCGTGGCCGCAGTTCATTCCGGTGGCTTTCGAGTGTACCATTCTGTTCGCGGCCTATAGTGCCGTGTTCGGGATGCTGGCCTACAACGGATTTCCGCGCCCGTACCAGTCCATTTTCAACACGCCGCGCTTTGATCTCGCCTCGCAGGATCGCTTTTTTCTGGCCGTTGAAAGCGAAGACCCCAAATTCGACATCGAACACACCGAAGCCTTTCTTCGCAGCGTCGGAGCCAGTGCCGTTTCGATTGTTGAAAAGTAGGGCGGCGGAGAGCAGGAAAAGGAAACCTTGAAGGCCCGCCCCTACTGCTGAAGATGAGGACAGCCCTCCAAAACTGTGGAATGCATCAGATTATGATGAATACGAAAATCAGACAAACTGTACTGACCGTCTCCGGGGCTGCTCTGCTGACGTTTTCACTCACAGGATGCCACATTGATATGTGGCGTCAGCCAAAAGTGCGCCCGCAGCAAGACAGTGATTTCTTTGCGGACGGTATTTCCTCCCGGCTTCCGGTCGCGAAAACGATTGCTCGCGGGCAGCTCAAAGAGGATGAAGGCTTTTTCACCGGATATACCTCCCCGGCAAAAGACAAACACGAAGTTTCCGAGGCCGTTCAGAACGGGCCGGTGGCTTACGGCACTCCGCCGGAACAGCCGGTGGTGGGCGGAGACAGCAACACTGTCGGAGCCAAACCGCTGGAATATATTCCGCTTCAGGTGACCAAAGAGGTCATCAAGCGCGGGCAGGAGCGGTTCAATATCTACTGTACCCCCTGTCATGGTAAGGCAGGAGACGGAAACGGCATGATTGCCCTGCGCGGCCTGGCCCTGCGCCGTCCCCCCGGCAATTACCACACCGACCGACTGCGAAAAATGCCGGTCGGCCACTTTTACGATGTGATTACCAACGGGTATGGCTCTATGTATTCCTATGCCTCCCGAATTCAAGACCCGAAAGATCGCTGGGCGATTGTCGCCTATATTCGGGCACTTCAGTACAGTCGAAATGCCCCCCTCGCTGATCTTACGCCGCAGGAGCGCGATCAGCTGGAGAAGGGTGCTTCGACCACCGGAGAGCAGAAAGAACAATGACGATCCAACTATGGCAAGCCTATCTTTTTGGATGGGCCTTCTGGAACGCGCTCACCCTGGGCTGCCTGGGCTTTTTGTGCCTGCATCATGCGGTGCGCGGAAGCTGGGGGCTGCCAAACCTCCGCATTTGGGAAGCCGGAGCGAAACTCGTTCCATTTATGGGCCTTTTTCTGATCCCGATTGTGTTCAACGTCCTGGCTGGCGGCGACCTCTATCCCTGGGTGCATCCCGGCAGCGATCCGATTCTGGCGAAAAAGCACTGGTGGCTTAACCCCGGTTTCTTTGCCGCACGACAGGTGTTCTACTATTTGATCTGGACACTCTGGGGCACGGTGCTGACGCGCTCTGCCAAACTTCAAGATCGAGACGGCGACCTTCGCCGCCAGCAGTTCCGGGCAGATTTCGGGGCGGCAGGTATGGTGATGTTCTTTCTAACAGTCACTCTCGCCTACACCGACTGGATCATGTCCCTCAACCCGCACTGGTATTCCACCATTTTCGGCGCGTGGTTTATCATGGGGCAGGCACTCACGGCCCTTTCGTTTAGCACCATTTTTGTGACCAGCCGCGCTCTTCGCGGACAGCAGCCCTGGGTGGCCGCCAACACCTTTAGTTACCGTAAAGACATGGGCAACCTGATGCTCACTCTTTGTATGGTCTGGGCGTACTTTTCGCTGTCGCAGTTTTTGATTATCTGGTCGGGAAACCTGCCGGAAGAGATCACCTACTTCACACGCCGCTTCAATGACCCGGCACTGCTGGCCCTCGGAACGTTCCTGATTGCGTTTCAATGGATCATTCCGTTGCTGTGCCTGTTTGCGCCGCGCACCAAGCACCAAACGCGCCTTTTGTTTGCTGTAGCGTGCTGGATTGCCTTTGTTCGATTTCTGGATGTGATGTGGGCGATTGTGCCCTTTTTCATGACCCCGGCGCATGACCCTCATAACGCAATGAGGATGATCCTCGAACCTTCGCTGGTTCTGACCTGTGTTTTTGCCGCGGTGATCGGCGGGCTGGGGTGGGGATTCGGATTCGCGGCCAACTTCAAACGCGAAACCGTACTTCCCACCTATGACCCGCGTTTGCAGGAAATGATGGAGGCTTCCGCTCATGTCTAGTCACGGCCCCAAACAGCCCATAATCGTAGACCCGACGCAGGGCTACGAACGCACCGATATCAAGATTCCCGAAATCACCAAATGGATGACCGCACTCGCAGCCTTCGTAATCGTCAGCGCGAGTGCCGCCTGGATTATTTACAAAAACTTCGTCCCGCAAACCCGTGCGATTGGAGAAGCCTCCCTTTTCTCCAGAGAGCGCAAGCGTCCGCCGGAACCCACCCTTCAAGCCCTGCCGAAAGTGGAAATGCGCGACTTTCGCGACGATGAAGATGTGAAGATCGAAGGGATCACCTGGTCGAACAAAGCCGAAGGAACGGTAAATCTGCCGCTGGAGCAGGCGATTGACAAAATGGCCGAAAGCGGACGCATTCCTTCCAAACCGGAGGCCCCTGCCGTTACCGATCCGGCAAAACTCGGCGAACCCGGTTCTACGCATTATGACCCGTCGCTGTCGAAAGCCGCCCATCCGCCGGTCGCAAACGAAGGGTTGTCCTCACCCTCGTACCCTGGCGTTGCAAAACCAGTCAATATCCCGCCGCAGCCAGGACTGAAATAGAAGGAGACCTTCTATTTCTCTCCAAATAATATCACGTGACAAGGGGCGGTCTGAAGCGTAAAATAGAGAAAGAAGAGCGTTTTTCGTGCGGGCCTGCCCTCAGACCGGCAGGATGGAGCGTGTGAGATGAAACAGAATTACCTTATTGCTGGGTTTTGGTGCGTCATGGCTTCGATTTTCATGCCGACGCTGGCGTTAGCCCAGGGCAAAAAAATCGCAACCGGATCGCGCCCCGATATGGCGAGCGATGTGGTGATCGAGCAGCGGCTTGATGCCCAGGTTCCCCTGGAGACCGTCTTCAAAGATGAAAACGGAAAACAGGTAAAACTCGGCGATTATGTGAAAGACAAGCCGACTGTGCTCGTGATGCCGTTCTATAAGTGTGCCGGGTCTTGCGCCCTTGAACTCGAAGGCATGATCCAATGTTTTGATAAGCTGCCCTTTAAGATCGGCAAAGAATTCAACGTGCTGGCGGTCAGTATCCACCCAAAGGAAACCCAGACCGACGCACTGGCGAAAAAGAAATCGCTGCTGGAAATCTATAACGGTAAAGGCGACCGTCCTGAAGCCGAAGCGGGCTGGCACTTTCTGACCGGCGATTGGAACAGCATCAACCAACTGAGCGAAAAAGTCGGATTCAAGTTCGTCTACGATGAGGGCAAAAATCAAATCGCCCATGCCGCCGGAATCATGATCCTGACACCCAACGGCAAAGTCTCGCGCTATTTCTACGGAACGAACTATGATAAAAAGCAGGTGAAACTCTCGCTGGTGGAAGCGGGCGAGAACAAAATCGGCAATGTCGTGGACAAGGTGACTCTGTTTTGCTCCGCCTTCGATATGGCCAAGGGAAAATATACCCTTTCCGTAATGCGGCTTTTGCAGGTGACGTGCAGCTTCACCGCTCTTTTCGTGATTTCAAGCATTGCCCTGATGTCGTTTCGGCATCGCCGTATCGCGCTTCGCAAATCGGATTTGGCAGGCGGAATGCCTGCGTCGGTTTAATTCAAGTTTTAGTGTTTGCCCAAAACCAAGACGGATAGCGAATGATGAACCTACCTTTACTCTTAGCGGACTGGGATCTCGGCTGGAAGTTCCCCTTTCTTCCTCAGCAGGCTTCGACCTTTGCCGGTGAAATAGACATTCTTTATTTCACTTTGTGGGGGTTGACGATTCTGTTCACGACTATTGTTGCCGCGTTGATTTTTATTTTCGTCATCCGCTACCGCCGAGGATCGAATGTCAGCCGTGCCAATCTAGTACACACAAGCCACAGCCTCGAACTGGCCTGGTCCATCATTCCGCTAATCCTTGGACTGATTATCTTTGCCTGGGGTGCCAAACTCTACGCCGACGTTTATAAAGTACCTGAAAACGCGAAAGAGATTTACGTTATCGGCAAGCAGTGGATGTGGCATCTTCAGCACTCAAACGGGATTCGCGAAAACAACGAGCTCCATGTTCCGACCGGACAGCCGATCAAACTGACGATGATCTCGCAGGATACAATCCACTCGTTTTTCGTGCCGGACTTCCGCATCAAACGCGACGTGCTGCCGGGCCGTTACACAACTGTCTGGTTTCAAGCCACCAAACCGGGGAAGTACCACCTTTTCTGCGCGGAATACTGCGGAATGCAGCACTCGCTTATGGGCGGCTTTGTTTACGTGATGGAACCGGGCGATTTCGAGAAATGGCAAAACTCCAATGGTCTGCGGCCTGGTGATGCCACGATGAATACCCCGGTGGCGCGGCAGAGCCTCGCCGAACAGGGAGCAGAACTCTATCAATCTGTGGGCTGTGCAAACTGCCACGCCGCACAGGACAACCGACGCGGGCCTTCGCTTTACGCGATCTACGGCAAAAAGCGTCAGATGGTAGACGGACGAACGTTTGTCGCCGACCGAGAATATCTGCGGGAGTCTATTCTAAAGCCAGGGGAGAAAATCACGGCGGGCTACGAAAATATCATGCCCGTTTACGACAATCAGCTTCGCGAGGATCAAATTAACGCGATCATCGCCTATATTCAGTCGCTGGGCACAAGTGCGGAGCCTGCTTTGCCAGGAGCCGAATTGGACAAAAACGGCAGGCCGAATCCTAATGGAACGAAAACCGCTACTCCCGGCGGATCGAACAAACCGGGGTCTACCGCCGGGTCGGACACCCAGTCTCCTGCCTCTAATCCGGCAAATACCAAGAGCATTCAGGGGGACACCAGAGGAACCCCGGCGGGAACGAATACACCGAAATCCTCTGGTACAATGTAGTCAGTAAAAAGTATAAAGTGAAGGAAAGCACGCTTTCGGCAGAAGAAAACGGGGGCGTGAACAGAAAGTTTGAGGAGCTAAGCCCATGAGCGCAATTCCCGTTCGCCCTGAAGACCTTGCAGGGACGAAGCGCGAAAACTACATCAACTGGAGCCACACCGTTAAGGACTGGCTTCTCACCGTAGACCATAAGCGCATTGCGGTGCTCTATCTAATGTCGGTGTCTCTCTTTTTCGCCATTGGCGGCATGGCCGCCATGTTTATTCGCCTGGAACTGCTGACCCCGAAAGGAGACCTTTTCCGATCCGACACCTACAATAAGATTTTTACGGCACACGGCGTCATGATGATTTTTTTCTTCCTGATTCCGTCTATTCCTGCCGTACTCGGTAACTTTTTGATTCCGCTGATGATCGGGGCAAAAGACCTGGCCTTTCCCCGTCTGAACCTTCTGTCCTGGTACCTCTATATGATCGGCGGCGGCTTTGGGCTGCTGGGAACCATTTTCGGCGGAGTAGATACCGGCTGGACGTTCTACACCCCCTACAGCACGGTTTACTCAAATTCGCAGGTTGTCTTTACGATTATGGGGGCGTTTATTGCGGGATTCTCTTCGATTGCGACAGGAATCAACTTTATCGTCACCATTCATAAAATGCGTGCACCGGGACTGACCTGGTTCCGCCTGCCGCTTTTCGTCTGGGCGCATTACGCTACCAGCGTTGTGATCGTGCTTGGAACCCCGGTGGTGGCGATTACGCTGGCACTTGTTGCGGTCGAACGAATTACCGGGATCGGTATTTTCAATCCGAACCTCGGCGGCGACCCGGTTTTGTTCCAGCACCTGTTCTGGTTCTACTCCCACCCGGCAGTCTATATTATGATCCTGCCCGGTATGGGCGTGATCTCCGAACTGATCGCCTGCTTCTCCCGAAAGCGCATTTTCGGTTATCCCTTTATCGCGTTTTCAAGTCTGGCAATTGCGCTGTTTGGATTTTTCGTGTGGGGACACCATATGTTCACCACCGGGCAGTCCATGTACAGCGGCATGGTCTTCTCGATCATCAGTTTTCTGGTTGCGGTTCCCTCCGCCATCAAAGTCTTCAACTGGACTTCGACAATGTACAAGGGAACGGTTTCGCTGAAATCTCCAATGCTGTACGCGCTCGGCTTTATCGGGCTGTTCACCATTGGCGGTCTCACGGGTCTGTTCCTCTCTACGCTGGCAATGGATGTCCATTTGCAGGACACCTATTTCGTGGTGGCGCACTTCCATTACGTGATGGTCGGCGGCGAACTGCTCGCCTTTTTGGGCGGCATTCACTTCTGGTGGCCGAAGATTACGGGGAAACTCTACCATGAGGGCGCAGCAGTGGGTGCGGCGATCCTAACCTTTGTCGGGTTCAACCTTACGTTTTTCCCGCAGTTTATCGTGGGCTACGTCGGAATGCCGCGCCGCTACCACTGGTATCCCGAAGAGTATCAATTCTGGCACGTGATGTCCTCTGCGGGAGCCTCCGTGCTGGCCATCGGCTTAACGATGCCAGCGGTGTACCTGCTGCTTTCCTTGAAGTACGGGGCGGAAGCAGGGCCAAACCCCTGGCGAGCTGTTGGGCTTGAGTGGACAACAGCATCACCGCCGCCGCCCCATAACTTCGAAGAAATCCCGGTCGTTACCTGGGAAGCCTACGAATACGATACGGATTATAAAGAGCAGGTCGAAGAAGAATCGGGTCGTCAAGAGGCACACGGGATTATCCCGCAGGCCACAGCGGACAACCAAAATGAATTTGGTCGTCCGGCAGGAGATTAGTTTCAATGAGCGTGGAAGCCCTTCATAGCGGACACTCCCACAGCGAAGTGGTAGACCCCCACGAGTATTACGCCCACCACTATGTGAACCGGGCGCAGTCAGATGAGTCCTACATCGTGGGGATGTGGACGTTTCTCGTCACCGAAATCATGTTCTTCGGAGCCTTATTTGCGGCGTATGTTATCTATCGGGTGCAGATGCCGGAGATTTTCGATGAGGTCAGCCGAGATCACCTTGACGTGAAACTGGGCTTTATCAACACGCTTATTCTGCTTTCTTCCAGCCTTTCAATGGCGTTCGGTGTTCGAAACGCGCAGCTCAAAAACAAACAGGGGCAGCTGTTCTGTATCGGCCTCACGCTGCTGTTTGCGTGCGGCTTTCTTATTGTCAAGACCGTTGAGTATGGGCATAAGATTGAAAATCATCTTGTGCCCGGTGCAAATTTCGTCTATGAAGGTACGCCGGTCAATGCTTCCGCCGCTCCGAGCGAAGGCGAATTGATGGGCAAAATGACGAGCGAGGGAGCCGGACCCGAAAAGGTCAAAACGGCCACTGGAATTGATATTCGCCGTCGTCCTGGCGACGACATTCAGCGAGCACAAAAAGCACAAATTTTCCTTGGTCTCTACTTCATTATGACGGGGCTGCACGGCTTCCACGTCATCATCGGGATTTTGCTGCTGGGCGCACTCTGGATGATGATTGTGGCCGATCATCCTGCCGTCAAAGACTTTATTCCGATTGAGATGGCGGGATTGTACTGGCATTTCGTAGACATCGTTTGGATTTTCCTGTACCCACTGATGTATCTTATCAAGCCCGACATCCATAAACTTTTCTGAGTTGATCCCCAGTTTACTAAGAGAAAGACGATCTTATAATGGCCGTTGAAGTCGCACACCATTCCTCTCTAAACGAGCATTCTCACGAGCACGGCGGACATCATGTCACCCCGGCGGTGGTCTACTACAAGGTATTTGCCGCGCTGATGGTTTTGCTGGTGATTACTGTCGTTGCAGCGTTTTTTGACCTGACCGAAATCCTTCCGATCCACATTCACGGGCTGAACATTCTGGTCATGCTGGCTATCGCCGTCATCAAGGCAACGCTGGTAGTGCTCTACTTTATGGAAGTGAAAAAAGGGACGAAATTGACCTGGCTTTGGGCCGCCGTCGGCTTTATCTGGTTTCCGCTGATGTTTATGATCTTAGGCGATTACCTGACGCGAAACTGGATTTCCGTGCTGGGCTGGTAGAAGGGCCTGATTGTGCAAATTTCAAGAGCCGGTCGGAACTTTCCCGACCGGCTCCTTCTTTAGATAAGCATCCGTTCCGCGCACCACAAACTATCCTCTCCGATTTTGCCGCCGTCCTCAACACCCCACCAGGCCGCGAGCACGGCGTGAGCAATGGCCCACCCCCGAATCCGCTCGGCTTCCTCTCCCAAAATTTCCGCAAAAATTTCGATCCGTTGGTCGAGCGCACGTTGAGGGTAAGAATATCCCTGAAGATGCGGCATCGGATTGTGCAGAAACGCGGCAGGCTCAAAGGCAGCCTCGCCGATAACGCCATGCGGATCAATCGCGAGCCACGAATCCTCAGACGCTGACAGAATATTCCCATGATGCAGGTCTCCATGCAGCAGCCGCAAGTGAGGAGAAGAACTCCAGAGGTCACGGGACAACCGCTCTGCAGCCTCGACAAGGTGACGCGGAAAGGCTCCGGTTCCGCCGCCATAAAAATGGCGCAGCTTCTCGAATCCGGTCATCCACGTCTGAATTGTCGGTAGAGAAGACGGGGGAGGAGCCAGGTGAACGGTCTGTTTCATCAGGCGGGCAGCGATTGCGGTCAGTTCTGCATCCCGTGTTTCTGTGCAAAGGCTCCAGAGCGTCACTCCCGGCTCGATCCGCTCCAGCAGTAAAGCCCCCACTTCAGCATCGGCCTTCAACAGCTTAACCATTCCTTTGCCGCCATAAAGCGTAAGGGCTTCGATCTGAAGCGAAAATTCAGGGTGGGGAACACACACCTTGAGTACCGCCGACGAGCCGTCTTTCTGAAGAGCGGGAACGACGTAGCTGCAGGACAAATCGGGGTAGGGCAGCAGCAGCGTCAAGCCCCACTGTGCACACAGAGCCGCTAAAGTTTCGGGCAGGGCGTTCAGCCATGCCTTTCCTTCTGGAAACGTTTCGGTCACGGTTTGCACGAGTTTCGGCTGCAATTCCATGTGGAACGGCTCCAATGTCTCTTGAAGTGGATTAAAAGGTGCTGATAGTTTTGACTTTCTTATCGAAAAGTCGAAGAGAGATTTATTTTTCGAGTTCGCGCTTAGTGACCTGATGGCGATAAGCGAACATTCGCTCGATGTCGGCGCGAATGAAGAGGCTGTCTGCCACCTTCCCCAGAACTCCGAACGGAACCTCGTAGGTGACCTGATCGAACAGCAGCGTATAATCGTCTTCCACGCGCTCGAACCGATGAACGTGACGCCAAGACTTAAAGGGACCTTGACCGCTGATTTGTTCGTCCTCAAACCGATGGGGCGGGTCATACACCGCGATGCGGGCAGACCAGGTCGGCAGCGGAATAACGCCCCAGCGTTTAAGTTTCAGTTTGTACACCACGCCCTGCGCCATCGGAACCGGGTCGCCGTCGAGTTTCGCCTGAGTGGAGGGCGGGGTCAGCAGAAAAAGGGATTGAATCGAGTTGTGGAACTCCCAGACCGCTTCGAGCGGTGCGTGGATCAGCAGACGAAACTCGCGGGTGGGCATGGGGCAAACTCCTGCGGGGCAAAACCGTGCCCCGTTCTTTCGTTAGTACGAAAGAGAACGGGGCACTGTCTTCCACAACAGGAGAAAGGTTTTGGGCTAAAAAAGTGGCGCGATGTCGGACGATTGGCTTTTGACCAGAAGGTCAGGAAGCCGGGGCGAAATCGTAAATTGGAATGAGTGCGACTTCGTCGGGGGTTCGGTCGGAGTGAATTGCAGACATCAGTTGCCCGGTCGTCTTGAGAGTGAAGACCGATTCGCCGCAATTCTGACACACCTCCGCCGGCACATTGCGAACCACCGCAAAACCAACTTGCGATTTACGCAGCGTGAACGTAATCAGCTGCCTCTCGCATACGCCGCCGCAAACCTGGCAAGTCTGCGCCAACGCCCGCACTGAGGCACTATTGGAGTCCATCATCGAGTTACCCGTTCTCCTTTACTTTCAGGGTGTCTCATTATTCTCTATTTCTGCTCTCCGCGCTACTGACAAAACTACAATTTCAGCAAAAGACAGTCAAAAACACGAATAATTACGGATAAGGAGACGGGCAGCCTGAAGGGGATTGTGAGTGGAAGGCGGGAGAGAGTGAGTTTCGCGCTAATCTTCCTTCAGTGAAGGCGGGCAGCTTCCTGATCCCGTTTTTTATGCGGGTTCATCGGCTGCCTTTGAATGCTATAATAGCCTCCAGCCTGGAACGCAAGCCTCAGTCTGAAAGTAAAGTGACGGCTGACTCGACGTGATCTTCAAAGGATGTTGGCACGGGAACCGATAAAGCGAACGTGTCCAGCCTTTTTTATTTTACCCGATAAGGCTGGAAGCAGCACTTCAACCAGAACGGTCGAGGAAAAAAGAGTCGCAAACAAGCAGAAACGCGCCCATCTTTGAAGGAGCAAGACCCTGAGTATCACCAGCGCACCCGGTGCCCCGCTTACCCGCCTGACCTAGGAAATCCATTTGGCGGAGGAGACCGACAAGCGGCGTTACGACATCCTCGACGAAGAAAAAAACCTTATGCCGAGAGTGACCAGCGACCATGCAGAAAAGCCCCCAAAAAAGCCCTGAGAGAAAACTCTCAGGGCTTGATCGGACTTTGGTTTTGACGAAAGTTTAGTAGCGGTAGGTGTCGGGCTTGTAGGGGCCTTCTTTGGAAACGCCGATGTAGTCCGCCTGCTTGTCGGAAAGAACCGTGAGTTTCGCGCCGATCTTCTCCAGGTGAAGGCGGGCGACTTCCTCATCGAGTTTTTTGGGCAGGGTATACACACCCACTTCATAGATTGAGCGGTTTTTCCACAGGTCAATCTGAGCGAGCGTCTGGTTTGAGAACGACGCCGACATTACAAAGGACGGGTGGCCTGTGGCGCAGCCCAGATTCACCAGGCGGCCTTCGGCGAGCAGATAGAGGCTGTTGCCGTTCGGCAGGGTGTACTGATCCACCTGCGGCTTGACGTTCATCTTCTCGACGCCGGGAGCGTTGTTGAGGCGATCCACCTGGATTTCGTTGTCGAAGTGCCCGATATTGCAGACAATCGCCTGATCTTTCATCTTCAGCAGGTGATCGAGGGTGATGATGTCTACGTTGCCGGTGGTCGTCACATAGATGTCGGCGATACCGAGGGTGTCTTCGAGCGTCGCGATCTGGTAGCCTTCCATCGCCGCCTGAAGAGCGTTGATGGGGTCAATCTCGGTGACGATCACTCGTGCGCCGTTGTTGCGAAGCGACTGCGCGGAACCTTTGCCCACGTCACCGTAGCCGCACACAACCGCCACTTTGCCGGAGACCATCACATCCGTTGCTCGCTTGATGCCGTCTACCAGCGACTCGCGGCAGCCGTACAGGTTATCGAACTTGGATTTGGTCACCGAGTCGTTGACGTTGATGGCGGGCACGAGCAGAACGCCGTCCTGCTGCATTTTATAGAGGCGATGCACACCCGTCGTGGTTTCTTCGGAAACGCCGCTCCAATCCGCGACGACATCGTGCCAGCGGCGGGGGGTTTCTTCGTGAATCTGTTTCAGCAGACTTTTGATGACGCTCTCTTCGAGGCTCTCGGAGGGGCTGTTCACCCAGTCGGCTTGGCCGTTTTCGAGATCGAAGCCTTTGTGGATCAGCAGGGTGGCGTCGCCGCCGTCGTCCACGATCAGCTGAGGGCCTTTGCCGCCGGGGAAAGACAGCGCAAGGTTAGTACACCACCAGTATTCTTCGAGGGTCTCGCCCTTCCAAGCAAACACGGGCACACCGGCGGCGGCAATCGCGGCGGCGGCGTGATCCTGCGTCGAGAAGATGTTGCAGGAAGCCCAGCGCACATCAGCACCTAGGGCAGCCAGGGTTTCGATCAGGACAGCGGTCTGGATCGTCATATGAAGCGAGCCGGTGATGCGAACACCCTGCAGCGGTTTTTCGGCAGCGTATCGCTCGCGGATCGCCATCAGGCCGGGCATTTCATGCTCGGCGATTTTGATTTCTTTGCGCCCCCAGTCCGCAAGGGACAGATCGGCGACTTTGTAGGGAATCGAAAGATCGGTTTTTTCTAGCGTAACAGACATTGATTTCGTACCTCCGAGAGATATTATAACATAAAATCAAGGAATCAACATATCTTGATAGATGTTTTTTAGGAGAAATTTTTCAAGCGAGGGCTTCTTCCCTCTTTTCCTGGCCGGGCTCCTTGCTATACTATCGGTATGGGACTGATGAAATCGTTACGTTTACTGAGCGACGAAAGCCGCGTGCGAATTTTGCGGCTTTTGGCGCAGGAAGAACTCAGTGTTGCCGACTTGCAGGAAATTCTCGGAATGGGGCAAAGCCGTATCTCCATGCAGTTATCACCGCTGAAGCAGGAAGGGTTTGTCGAAGTGCGCCGCTCTGGTCAGAAAAGCCTGTATCGGCTGACCCCGCCGCCCGATGCCGAAGCGATCTTAAAAGAAGTTTTGGAACGCGGCACGGCAGAAATCGCCGAAAGCCGACACGACGACGCCGGACTGAAATTGGTGCTGGAACGGCGTAAAGACGGACTGCGGAATTATTTTGATGAGCTGGCAGGGCGGTTCGGGAAAAATTACGTGCCGGGACGAAGCTGGAAAGCCCTGACGGAACTGCTGATGCGTCTGCTGCCGCCGCTTGTGATCGCCGACCTGGGAGCAGGGGAGGGAACCCTCTCGCTGATGCTGGCAGAGCGGGCCAAGCGGGTGATCGCCGTAGACAGCTCCGCGAAAATGGTCGAGTACGGCAGAGGGCTGGCCGAGCGGAGCGGAATGGCGAACCTTGACTATCGGCAGGGCGATTTGGAAGAACTGCCGATTGCCGCCGAAGAGGTGGATTTGGTGCTCATGCATCAGGTGCTGCATCACGCGCTGCACCCGCAGACGGCACTCAACGAAGCCTGGCGGGTGACAAAACCGGGCGGGCGGATCGTTCTGCTGGATTTGCTCAAGCATGAGGTCGAAGCCGCCCGCGATCTCTATGCCGACGTGTGGCTTGGATTTTCGCAGGTGGAACTGATCCAAGTCTTAGGTGGAGCGGGTTTTCAGAAGATCGAGGTGTCGGTGGTGGATCGCACCCCCGAAGCCCCCCACTTTGAGACCGTCATGGCAATCGCTGAAAAAGGTTAGGGGAGGGAAAATCAACTTTTTTCCTTCTCGAACAGAGACCGCTTATTCGTCGCGATGCACAGTGGAGGGGGAGAAGGCGGGCAGGCAGACGGCGACATATTCGGCTCCGTCCTCGTGCGGGGAGGAATACTGCACCCATTCGCCGCCCCGAATGAGCACGGCTTGGCCAGCGCGAATATCCTGCGTTTCGGTGCGGGTGGCGACCCGCAGTTCGCCTTTGAGCACGAGCGTATACTCATTGAACGCCGGGGTTTGGCCCGGCTCGACCCATCCGCCAGGGCTTTTCATGCGGGCGATGCTCACCTCTTCCGTCCCCGAATTCACCCGTCCAAAAAACTCTTCAATGATTTTGGGTTTGCTGCCTGCCGCCTCGATGATGGAGGGCATTTCAATAATCTGCATTTCGTTCTCCTGTCGTTTTCTCGAATTGTGCAGCAAAAGAACAGGAATTTCTTCTGTAGGAAGAAGAAATTCCTGTCTTTGCCGAAGCGAAAGCCTAAGCAATCGCGGAGCGGCGTTAGTTATTCTGGGCGTCTGTGACCAAACGCTGCAAAGCCCGGAGACTGTGATTTCTGAAATCGGCGATCAACAGATTGCCGCCTTCTTCCAGAGAGATCATCGCGGGGCCGCTGATCAAGCCCGCCGTTCCGTTGAGATAGCCTGCAGCACTTCCAATCACGGTGACAACGGCTCCCTGCGGGCTGATCCGCCGAATTCGGTTGTTGCCGAAGTCGGAAACATAGACGTTGTGCGCCGTATCTACCGTCACCCCCAGCGGGTCTCGGAAGCGGGCGGCAACCCCGACCCCGTCAGCGAAGCCCGGTGTCCCTGCCGTTCCTGCAATCGTCGTGACCGCATAGACACTGGAGCCGGTTCGAGTGAGTACCCGAATCGTGCTGTTTTGAGAATCAACCACATACACGCGCCCGTCCGTATCGCAGGAAAGTCCAAACGGCCCGTTGAAGCGTGCGGCGGTTCCCACGCCATCGGCGGTTCCTGCCAGCCCCGCCGATCCTGCAATGGTGGTCACTTGATAGGAAGAGGCTTGGGAAGGGTCGCCCCCAAAGTAACGAATGCGCCGGATGACGTTTTTGGTCTGATCGGAAACATAAACCGTTCCTCCGTCGTCTACGGCGATTCCACGCGGCGATTCAAAGGTGGCACTGTCTCCGGCCCCATCCAGGTTTCCCCCGTTTCCGTTTCCAGCAATGGTGGTTACAATGCCATCCGAGGTGATTCTTCGAATCCGGCGGTTTCCGGTGTCCGTGACATAGAGGTTGCCGGTTCTCGAACTAAACGCAATGTCCGTTGGAGCACTGAACTGCGCCCCAGTATACCGCCCGTCGGCAAACCCCTGACGAGACCCGACAAAGGTGCCGAAATTCCCCAGCGGGGTGACGTAGCGAATCCGATGATTGCCCGAATCGGCAATAAAGGCACGAGGAGTGATCTTGGAATTGGAATCGAACGGAGAACGAGAGGAGGCCTCGATTGAAGTCACGCCGATAGGCCCGTTGAGCTCGGCCAGTTTACCGGGGCCTTCATTGTCGCCGGGTCTGCCGTCTCCGCCCAGTGAGGTAAGAAACGAAGCTCCAACTGCAGGAAGGTTGATGAGGCCGGTATCGGTTTCGATATAAGCCGTGAACGTAAAGCCCGACACCCCCTGCGGAACGTAAAACTGAAGATCGGTTCCCCGGTCGTTGCTGAGGCTGACCGGGCGTACCCAGGCCGCCGCTTCTCCCGGCACTTCCGAGTTTCCATTCAGCAGCCGCACGGGTTCCGTCACGGTGCTGTCTGAACCAACACCAAGGAGCAGTCCGCTGTTGTAAGTGAGTTTACGTACCCGGTTGCCCGCGCTTTCCACGACATAGGCGGTGCCGGAGGGCGTGTTGCTGCCCAGCAGGGCAATCCCGGCGGGTCCGTTAAAGCGGGCATTGTTGCCGTCGCCATCTGTGCTGCCTGCCGTACCATCTCCGGCGAGCGTCACCACACGATAATCCGAAGGGGCGCGAAAATCGCCCTTGATCGGAAGCATCAAGGCACGTACCCGATGATTGAGTGTGTCTCCGACAAGGATTACGGTCGGGGAAGACGAAGTGTTTCCGCCGCCTGACTGAGTGACAACGCTGAGCGGGTTGTTAAACGTGGCATTCTGACCCGAACTGTCCAAAGCTCCAGCGGTTCCGGTTCCGGCCACGGTGTTCACTTTGACGGTTGCTGAGGAGTCGGAGTCGAGATAGAGAACACGGATCGAGTTATTGCGTGTGTCTGCGAGATAAACGGTGTCGCTGCCAAAAGTGCCGGTGGAAGAGATCGTCAATCCCCCCGGCGTATTCAGGCGGGCATTGGTTCCGTCGCCGTCGGAAAAGCCGGGCATTCCCGCACTTCCCGCGACCGTAGAGACCGTGTAAGAGTAAGCCAGATCGCGTGGAAGCCGGTTAGAGGGGTCGAAGCGAATCAGGCGAATTGTGTGGTTGCCGGTATCGGACACATAAATTCGATTGCCGTTTGGCGTGACGGCGATGCCGACCGGGGCACGAAACGTGGAAACGTTGCCGTCTCCATTGGCGGAACCCGCCGCGCCGGTTCCGGCGATGGTGGCAACGGCTCCGGTGGGCGAGATGCGCCGGATAGCGTTATTATTGGTATCGGCAACGAAAAGATTGCCGTTCGAGTCGGAAGCGATCTGACCGGGGCTGTTAAAGCGGGCATCGGCTCCCGTGTTGTCTGCAAACCCAGCCGTGCCCGATTTTCCCGCAAAAGTGGCAACGGTTCCATCCAAGCCGACAATACGAATGGCGTGGGTTCCAGTGGTCGCAAAAAGACGGATGCTGTTGGCGACACTGCCCTCAACGATAAACTGAGGCGAGACAATGCCCGCTGAAGTGGCGTAGCCATCCCGATCCGTAGTTCCGCCGTCCCCGGCGAAGGTGGTGACTGCGGTGGCGTTTCGAGCACTGACGCTGCCTTTGTTTTGCAGCCCGGTAATAATCAAACGGGGGTTGTCACCGATGGACTCGCCGCTGTTGTTGGCAACTTTGACCGAAATCAGCCGTTTTCCGCTGTCGCCCGGCACACTAATGAGATCGGAACTGACAAAAGAAACGGCTCCATTGGTGAGAATAGCCCGGCTGCCGGCCCCGGAAGCCGCTCCCGGCGTCACGGTCACCTTTCCGGTAGCGACATCTACATCAAAGCGGGTCAGCTGCGACTTGCGTGTGTTTCCCCCGGTCGTTGGGCCGGAAAGTGATGAACTGCCCGATCCCCCGCCGCAGCCCGCCAGTGCTGAAAGCATCAATACGCTCCATCGCGCATTGAAACAGCGTTTATTGTTTAACACTTCAGTTCCCTTTCTGAAAGCCTAAAATGAGAAGTACAGAACGTTATCAAAAAAATTGCCTAGAAGAGGGGGAGGCTTTTCTTTTGGAGACCTACGGAGTCACTCTTTAATTTTACCAGCAAAGCAGAAATAATTTTACCGGAATGGCGGGCCATTCCGGTAAAAACGAAGCGGTGAGTTGGAGGGGCGGACGGCTAATTCATCGCAGTACTGATGGCTGCAGTGGGGGGGTCGTTTCGCAGGACAAGGTGCTGTTCAGGAGCTTTGTAACCTTTTTCCGCACCGAGTTTTTGGATCGTTTCGTTTGTATCAAAGTAAACCTGCCAATAATCGGCATTGTTGCAGAACGGGCGCACCGCAAGCTTTGGCCCATTGAGATTGAACTCCAGAATTTCCACTACCGGAGCCGGGTCTTTCAGCACATTCGGGATCATCAGCAGACGCTGGGCGAGGGCGGCAATCGCTTCCTGCGGGTCGGTGGTGTGGTTGAGCTGCATCACCAGGTCAACCCGACGGTAAGGGTTGTGCGAAAAGTTCTGAATGTTGCCGGAAAGGATTTTGTTGTTGCCGACAATCGTCAGCACATTGTCGAGAGTGTTGATTTTCGTTGCAAACGGCCCAATTTCGGTTACCGTGCCGAGAATTTCCCCGGCGTCAATCAAATCCCCGACTTTGAAAGGGCGCAGAATAATCATAAAGACCCCGGCGGCGAAATTCGCAAGCAGCCCGCTCCATGCCGTGCCGATAGCCAGCCCGATGGCGGCAAAAATTGCGGCAAAGGTGGCGGTCTGAACGCCGAACGCACCCAGAATCGAAATAATCAAAATAACGTTGAGGAAACCGGTCAGCGAGGAGATCGCATAGTGAGCAACGGTTTTGTCAACCTGCTGCCGATTGAGAGCGGCATTGACGATTTTGACGGCAAGATTGATCAGGAATTTGCCGACAAACCAGAGGACAACGGCTCCAATCAGTTTCGAGCCGAGGTCGTACAGAAACGGAATTGCAGAAGCTTTCAGAGCAGCGGGGTCCATGTTGGTTCTCCTTAAAGGGATCAAAATCAAATGAAGCAAAACGAAACAGAAACGCGACGGGCAGGCGGTAAAAACCTTTGCCTCTTCCTGATTCAAGAACGAGCGAGGAATTTCCTGCTGTCAATGCGTTCTGACCGCCCGAAGAAAGAGTTTGTTCCAAAGAAAAGAGCCGTTTTCCCTTTCTGTCCACAGGTTTCGGTTTGGGGAAAATCGAGTTCAGGAATAAGCGGAAACAACGAAGTGCAAAATTGGAGAAGTGCCGGGAAGGGAAAGAGGGTTAGCGAAACAAGTGCAGCGAACGAAAAGCGGAGCAGAAGAGACTCGAAAGAAAAGTTCAGGCAGTCCAGAGGCCAGTCACCGAAAAATCGGTTTGGGGTGCAGACGTTTAGCCGTTGAACGTCCATTTTTTGTTGGCAAGAAAGTTCCAGACGGAAACGCAGACCGCAGCGGCTATCGTGGCAGCGAGAAAGTGTAATCGGTCCGGCTTGCCCTGGCCGAAGAATCTGCCGGTAAAGAGAAAAAGCACCGACTTGAAAATCGTCAGGTTCAATACAAACCCGACGCAGTTGACGGCGAGAAACTTCAGGTACATTTGATGGAGCTTATCGCCGCCCATGCCGCGAAACGTCCAGCGGCTGTTCCAGATAAAGCCGTTGGTGACGGCTACCAGAAACGAAATCGCTTTGGCGAGCGTCGGGTTAAAGTTCGCGCCGTAGGTGAGCAAAGCCGAAATGCCTGCATCAATGAAAAGGCTGCTGAACCCGATGATGCAGAATTTGATGAACTGCTGAACGGCAGGCCGCTGAAACAAAGAAGGGTCGCGGTCGGGCAGGGCGGTTTCGTTCACGAATAGTGCCCTTCCGTCATTGAGGTTTCGAATTCATCGGGAGTGTCGCTGTCGGGCTTCAGGCGCATCACCAACCGGGGCGAAGCCATGTCCATTTCCGGCAGAAATTTTTCGCCGCAGCGGGCACAGCGCACGTAGCCTCCGCCAATGTCCTGCTTGAGCAAGGCCCCCGTGTCATCAGGCCGCGCCAAAGCGCAGTAGTGCGTCAACACCTGCTGCTGATTTTGTGTCTCGGTGATCCATCGGCTCATTGTTCACCCTCCTCGTTCGCCCGCTCCGCCCGGTACTGCATCCCTCACTTCACATTATAGCAGACCCGTTCCGAAATTGTCCGAGTCAGCGAGGAAAATCCGTTTGCAATCGAAAAAATCGCTCCGCGACAGCCTCGCCCCTCTTCTGTAAGGAACACCCAAAAGCGGCCTCTCATTCTCCCGAAATCGGAGATCGTCGGGTAAACTGTTGTTCCTGACGAAACGCCGCTCTTACTGAGCCAGAGGTGAGGAGACCTTGAGATGACCGACTTACTGACCCCGACCTTTTCCGAAACCGCCGAAACCCCCTTTGTTTCCACTGCCTCGCACCTGGAGCGTCTGCGGGACGTAGACCCGGAAGTTTATGAACTTTCGGTGCAGGAAACCCAGCGGCAGGCTGAGTATATCCGCCTTATCCCTTCGGAAAACTACACCACCGCCGCCGTGATGCAAGCAATGGCGACCGTCTTCTGCAACAAGTACTCAGAAGGCTACCCCGGCAAACGTTATTACGAGGGCAACGAGTTTGTGGACGGCATCGAGACGCTGGCGCAGGAGCGGGCGAAAAAACTGTTTGGAGCCGATCACGCCAACGTGCAGCCCTACTCCGGCTCGCCCGCCAATCTCGCCGTTTATTTCGCCCTGATGAAACCCGGCGACACCGTGATGGGAATGCACCTGCAAAGCGGCGGACATCTGACGCACGGCTACAAACTGAACTTCAGCGGAACGTATTACCGCTCCGTGCCCTACGGCTACCATGTCGCGCAGGGCGTCACCGGCATGAACCCCGACACCCAAACGATTGATTATGAGGTTCTGCGCGACATGGCAAAGCGCGAACGCCCGAACGTAATCTACGCGGGAGGAACCGCCTATCCCCGCTTCTGGGATTTTGCCAAATTTCGAGAGATCGCCGACGAAGTGGACGCCTACCTCGTGGCCGACATCGCGCACATCAATGGACTGATCGTCGGCGGGGTACATCCCGATCCGGTTCCGTATGCGGATGTGGTCTCTTCAACCTCCCACAAAGCAATTCGTGGGCCGCGAGGGGGCTTTATTCTGTGCAAAAACCGTCCGATGAAGGACAACCCCGATGAAACCCTGCCCGACCGCATTGACAAAGCGATCATTCCCGGTCTGCAGGGGGGGCCGCACGGAAACACAATGGCAGCACTGGCGGTCTGCTTCAAGGAGGCCATGACGGAGGACTTCCGTCTTTATGCCAAGCAGATCGTGAGAAATGCGAAGGCCCTGGCTTCGGCACTCATCGAGCGCGAATTTACCCTGGTGACCGGCGGAACCGACAATCATCTTCTTTTAATGGACGTTTCCAAGTCCAAAGGAATCGCTGGCAAAGCCTTTTCGAAAGCCCTGTACACGGCGGGCCTGGAAACGAATTTCAACACCGTCCCCAACGATCCCCGCCCGCCGATTTCACCAAGCGGACTGCGGATCGGAACCCCGGCGGTCACCTCACGCGGCTTCCGGGAACCGGAAATGATCCTGATTGCAGACTGGATGGAGCGCACGGCGGCCTCACGAGTGACAAGCGGCGGCAAGTTTTATGGCAAAGACAAAGACGGAACCGAATACCGTTTCGATGAGAAAGCTCTGCTGGCAATCCGGGAAGAAGTGCTCGACCTGTGCACAAGCGGGAGGTTCCCTATTCCGGGAATCGACTGCTAACCCCCTCTGCCTTTGTGGAGACGAAAGTAAATTCAAATCGGCGCGTGAAAAACCGAAATTTTCGGTTTTTCACGCGCCGATTTACAGGTCGGGACGCAAATCGAGTGTCTATTGTAACCGAAATTTTGTCGCGAAGCCAGAATTCAGTGAACAAAACCCGGCCTGCACCGTCCGTATCGCTGTCCCTAAAAGCAGGGCGATGATTTTGATCCCAGCCACGGATTCTTTAAGAGAAATCCGAACAGAGTTCCAATCGAAAGGTGCAACGATGCGAAACAAAATGATTTTTCGGTTTGGTCTCGTTTTTCTGACAGGCAGTTTCTGGTTTTCTACCTTGAATGTCCAAGCGCAAACTCCGACAACGACCGGTGCTCCCGCCGCACAAACCGATAAACGGCTTTCAGACAAACGCGAAGACCGACAGGAGCGGCGGCATCTCGATCTTGACCTGACCGCCGACCAAAAAACGAAAATGAAGGCGATCCGCGCCGCCTACAAGCCGAAAATCCAGGCGATCCGGCAAAATACCACGCTGACTAAAAAGCAGAAAGCGGCGCAGCTCAAGCCCCTGATGCAGGCGGAGCAGAGAGAAGTGTCCGCGATCCTGACCCCGGAGCAGCGAACCAAGCTCAATTCTTTCCGCCGCGACGAAAAAAACGAAAACAAAATGGAGCGTAAACTCAAATTCGGCAAATAGGGGCTGAAGAGGAGAAGGGGAGAACTTCTGAAACCGTTTCAGAAGTTCTCCTCTCTGGATTCGAGCGGCTGAATTTCAGGTAAACTGAAGGTATGCCGAAATTGAGCGAAATCTTCGGGCAGGAGGCAGCCGTCAGTGCGCTTCGACGCGCCCTTTCCCATCAGAGCCTGGCCGGAACCTATCTGCTGGTCGGCCCTGCCGGAAGCGGAAAAACCGCCCTCGCTCTGGCCCTGGCTCAGGCGGCAGCGTGTTTCGCCCCTGTACCCGATCCCTTCGATGCCTGCGGGGTCTGCGAGTCCTGCCGCCGGTTTGCGCTGGGCACTCAGCCGGAGGTGGTGAGAATTGTTCCCGCTGGAGACTCAACCCAAATCTGGCAGTTCTGGACGCGGGACAACAAGCCCCCTGCTCCGCTTTCCCTTACCTTAAGTTATGCTCCCCTTCTCGGCAAACGCCGAATCTATCTGATCGAACGAGCGGATACGCTGACTGAGTCCGCCGCCAACAGCCTGCTGAAAGTTTTGGAAGAGCCTCCCCCCTACGCCTTGTTTATTTTGCTGGCGACCCATCCCGCCCGCGTTCTCCCGACGATTGTATCACGAAGCCAGATTCTTTTGGTTCGAGTTTCCCCGCGAAACGAACTCGCTCAATTTCTCCAGAGAACGCGGCAGATCGCTCCCGCCGAAGCCTCCCGGATCGCCGACTACTCCGGCGGCCTGATCGGAGAAGCCATCTCGCTGGCAGAAAACGCCGGGATGCGGGATGAAATCACCTCGATTCTGGACTTCGCCGAGTTGATCCCCGCCGCGCCTAAAGTGCGTGCCCTTAAACTCGCCGAAGGGCTGCGAAAACTGGCGGCCCAAACGAAAGCCCTGGCGGGCCTCGAACAAAAAACAGCGGGCGAGGGAAGTGCAGAGGACGCAGCAGACGCCAAGGAGCGGGCTGGACGGGGGCAGATGACTTCGGTGTTTCGGATTTTGATCCTGTTTTACCGCGATCTGCTCACGCTGAGTGCGTCGGAGAGGCCGGCAGAAGCCCGCATCATTCACGGGGATCGGCGGGCCGCTTTTTTGCGGCTCGCTCAAAAAGGAGACCCCCAACGCTGGATGGACTGCGTGGATGCATTTCTGTTGGCCTGGCGGCGGCTGGAAGCCAACGCCAACGTAAATCTGGTCACCGAGAATCTGATGATGGCCCTTGTGGAAGAAGCCGGAAAATAAAAGAAGCGCGTTTCTGCCCCTTTTTTGCCGATAATCGGGAAGGATCGGAAGCGCGTTCTGGAGAAGTAAAGCGGGCGGGAAACAGCGGATGGGTTTTCTTCGCGTCCGCCGAACGGTTTAGGAAAAGCTGAAATCAGATCGGGTTTTTCCCGTGTTGAGGAGAGTGGTTATGGATCGCGGAATCATTGAGACTTATCGCCCTATGCTGCCCGTATCGGAAGGGACACCGGTGGTGTCGCTTTGCGAGGGAAGCACGCCCCTCATTCCGCTCCCCCGTCTGGCAACGGCTTTAAGTCCGTTGCTGACGCTTTACGCTAAATTCGAGGGACTGAACCCCACGGGTTCGTTCAAGGATCGCGGCATGACGATGGCGGTCTCCAAAGCGGCGGAAGAGGGGAGCACGGTGGTGATGTGTGCCTCTACCGGGAACACCTCGGCGGCGGCGGCGGCCTATGCAGCGCGGGCAGGGATGACCTGCTGCGTGCTCATTCCGCAGGGAAAAATCGCGCTCGGAAAACTTTCGCAGGCTCTCATTCACGGGGCAAAAGTGATGGCCGTCGAAGGAAATTTCGACGAAGCCCTCTGCCTCGTGCGCGACATTTGCGCCACGCAGCCCATTGCCCTGGTCAATTCCGTCAATCCCTTTCGGATTGAGGGACAAAAAACCGCCGCCTTCGAGATTTGCGATGCGCTGGGCGACGCTCCCGACTTTCACGCGCTCCCGGTTGGAAATGCGGGCAATATTACCGCTTACTGGAAAGGGTTCTGCGAATACGCGGAGGCGGGCAAAGCCGCGAAAACGCCGAAGATGCTGGGCTTTCAGGCGGCGGGAGCCGCGCCGCTCGTTACCGGAATACGGGTGGACAAGCCTGAAACAATTGCGACCGCAATTCGGATCGGAAATCCGGCAAGCTGGGCCGGAGCCATCACTGCCCGCAACGAGTCGGGCGGTCTGATCGAAAGCGTCACCGACACCGAAATTCTGGAAGCCTACCACATGGTTGCCGCACTCGAAGGGGTGTTTGCGGAGCCTGCCTGTGCCGCCCCAATTGCGGGACTCAAAAAACTGGCGGAGCGCGGCTTTTTCACCGAGCCTGCCGTTGTTTCGGTGACCCTCACCGGACACGGCCTAAAAGACCCTGACATTGCCATTTCCGGGGCGAAAACTGCTCCTATTTCTTTGCCTGCCACCTATGATGCGGTACTCCAAGCCCTCGGACTCTGAGCCGATTTCACTCCACGACCTAAAGCTGGCTCTTCATTTGACGCCCCAGATCGGCGAGAAAACCCTGGCTTATGTACTGCGCCGCCTCACCGTCGAGCGGATGTCGCCCTCCGAATTTCTTTCCCTCGATCCTGCGGTCTGGACATTGGAATTCGCGCTTAAGGCAGAGGCGGCAGAAGCCCTTTCCCTCCAGAAAGACACACTGCTGAAACGGGCGCAAACGCTGGCAAGAGACCTGCGCCTGCACCGAATTCATCTGCTCACGCTGAACGAATCCGGTTATCCGCTCCGCCTCGAACAAAACGACCCGGTTCCGCCGCCGCTGCTCTATGCGCTGGGCAGCCTCGACGCGCTCGCCTTCCGCCCTAATGCCGACCCGCCGCAATTTACGTTTGCACTGGCCCTCTCCAATGATCCTGCTCCCGAATCGCTGGATCGGCAGGACGAACTCGCCCGCCTGCTGGGGGAGCGCGGCGGGACTGCCGTCACCGGGCACGACCGCCTGCCCTATCAGCGGCTCGCCCTAGCCATGCAGCGGTTGAACAAACCGACCGTCTTTGTGCTGGATCGCGGGCTGCGAAAGACGATGGGCGTCCGATTTGAGGCTCCGCTGTTTCCGGCGGCTCGGATTCGGGAAACGGAGTTTCGCAAAGACCGTGATCTGGTGGTATCGCCCTTTCGCCCGGACGACCACGCCCTGCCGCCGCAGTCGCTGCGCCGTCGGGACAATCTTATTTTCGGGCTGTCGGACGTGATCGTTGCGGTGGATGTAAAGCCGTCCGGCGGGATGTTTTCCGAGTGTCGGGCGGCCTTGAAAGCGGGGCGCAGCGTGCTGGTTGTCGAAGGCGGGCGCGAAGGAAACGCAAAACTCAGGGCTTTGGGCGGCAAACCTTTTGGCGAGCACGAACTCTAGCGAGCGGCCTTAAAGGGTGGCTTTTACCTCCGAATCGTCAATTTTTCGGAGGTTCGGGATTCTTTTTACCGATAAAGGCGTAAAAGGCGTGGACACGCTTTTCCATTCCCATTAAATCCAATCTTTTTAACGTTTTCAATTCTACTAAAACCAAGCGAAATCCAAGAGATTCAAGGGGCGAACCGTGAGCGAAACTGCAGAAGAAGCACGACTGCGAGAAAACTATTCAGGCGGGAAAACGCTCTGGCATCGGTGGGGGCCTTACCTCAGTGAGCGGCAGTGGGGAACTGTGCGCGAAGATTATTCTGAAGACGGCTCGGCATGGGATTATTTCCCGCACGATCACGCCCGCTCTCGCGCCTATCGGTGGGGGGAAGACGGAATCGCCGGAATCTGTGATCGGCGCGGGCTGCTCAACTTTGCCCTCGCCTTCTGGAACGGGCGCGATCCTTTTCTGAAAGAACGGCTGTTCGGGCTGACCAACGCGCAGGGCAATCATGGCGAGGACGTGAAAGAGGTTTACTTCTATCTCGACAACACGCCTACCCATGCCTATATGAAGTATCTCTACAAGTACCCGCAGCGGGCATACCCCTACGACGAACTGCTGCACGAAAACCACCGCCGCACCGCCACCGATCCTGAATACGAGATTTTCCATACCGACGCCTTTGAGGACAACCGCTACTTCGATCTTTTCGTCGAGTATGCCAAAGCCTCCCCGGACGATATTTCAATCCGTATCCACGCAATCAACCGAGGGCCGGAAACGGCTCCCCTCTGGATTCTGCCAACGCTTTGGTATCGCAACGACTGGGTTTGGTCGGGCCAACAGGAAAAGCCGCTCATCTATGAGGAAGCAGGCGAGATACGCACCGTTCACCCGAATTACGGCACCATGACTTTGCAGTGTGACGGCGACCCGGAACTGCTTTTCACGGAGAATGAAACCAATTTCGAGCGGCTCTACCACACCAAAAATCCAGACCCGTTTGTCAAAGACGGCTTTCACCGCTTTGTGGTGGAAGGGATGGAAAAGGCCGTCAACCCGCAGAAACGAGGCACGAAAGCCGCCGCCCTCCGCCGCTTCGACATCCCGGCGGGAGGCGAGGTGATTTACAAACTTCACCTGACTACGCACAACACCGGCGAAAAAACCGACTTCGGCGCGGCGTTCGATGCGCTGTTCAAGCAGCGCATCGCGGAGGCAGATGAGTTTTATCTGTCGCGCAACCCCGAACTTTCTGGCGAACTGCTTGCCATTCAACGGCAGGCATTCGCAGGGCTGCTCTGGAACAAACAGCGATACGCCTACGACATCTACACCTGGCTGGCGGGCGACGCCGCAATGCCTCCTCCTCCCGCCGCTCGCAAATCGGGGCGCAACGAAGAATGGAAGCACTTTTCCGCCTCCGAAGTGCTCTCCATGCCCGACAAATGGGAATATCCCTGGTTTGCCGCCTGGGATATGGCGTTTCACACGATTTCGTTTGCCTTAATTGACCCGCAGTTCGCCAAAGACCAGCTCATCACTCTGCTGCGCGAGTGGTATATGCATCCGAACGGGCAAATCGCTGCCTACGAATGGAACTTCAGCGATGTCAACCCGCCCGTTCATGCCTGGGCTGCCCTGCGAATCTATCAAATTGACCGCAAACTTAACAACGGCATCTCCGATACGGGGTTTCTGGAGCGGGTGTTTCAGAAACTGCTGCTGAATTTTACCTGGTGGATCAACCGCAAAGACGCCGGAGGCAACAACATTTTCGAGGGCGGCTTTCTCGGATTGGACAACATCGGCGTGTTTGACCGCAACACGATGCTGCCGAACGGCCTGATCCTAGAGCAGTGCGACGGCACAAGCTGGATGGCAACTTTCTGCCTCAATATGCTGCAGATCGCGCTTGAACTCGCCCGCACCAACCCCGTGTATGAAGACGTGGCCTCCAAATTTTTCGAGCATTTCATCCTGATTGCCGATGCCCTCAACCACATTGGTGATGAAGTGCAGACACAGCTGTGGGACGACCACGACGGCTTTTACTACGACACCCTGCGCGATACTGAGGGCAACGAAATGCAGGTGCGCCTGCGTTCGCTGGTGGGCGTGGTTCCGATTTTCGCGGTGATGACCCTCGAATCCACCGATTTCGACCGCTTTCCGGGGTTTCGCCGCCGCACGGACTGGTTTCTGCGGAACCGCTCGGCGATGGTTCAGGAAATCGCGAATATCATGCTGAAGGGGCAGGCGAACCGTCACCTGCTCGCGCTCGTTCCGAAAGATCGGCTTCGGCGCGTGCTGACGCGGGTATTGGACGAAACGGAGTTTCTCTCAGATTACGGCATCCGCTCGGTATCGGCAGTGTATCGGGACAAACCCTATACCCTCGATCTCGATGGGCAAACGCTGAGTGTGCACTACACCCCTGCCGAAAGCGACTCCGGTTTGTTCGGCGGCAACTCGAACTGGCGCGGCCCCATTTGGTTTCCACTGAACTACTTGCTGATCGAGTCGCTTCAGAAATTCGACTACTATTACGGCAAAGATTTCAAAGTCGAGTACCCGACAGGCTCAGGAAATCTCCTGACGCTGTGGGAGGTGTCCATCGAATTGTCGCGCCGCCTCATTCGGCTCTACGAGCGGGATGCAGAGGGTAGGCGTCCGGTTTACGGCGGCACAGATTTGTTTCAGAACGACCCGCACTTCCGGGACTACCTGCTCTTTTTCGAGTATTTTCACGGGGACAACGGGGCGGGGCTGGGGGCGAGCCAGCAGACGGGCTGGACTTCCCTGCTCGCCAAACTCATTCAGCAGAGCGGCGACAAACGCGAAGGGGACTGAACGCAAAAAGAGGCCGTGCCGCCTCGGAACAGAAATTTAATCTCTCTTTAATCATCATTGCCCACAAAGCGTGATATACTCTTCTTAGATGCGTTCCCCGGCAAACCTGCGGGGAACGGACAAAACTCCTCTATCTATCCCTGGGATACCTTAAGCCCTTCGCTCACGCCGCGAATGCAGTTCTACGGCAGTATTGATTCGAAACTTCCGTAATGCAAGGCGTCATTTCCCCCTGTCGCATACTGCGATAGTGGGGAAGGAGGATAACCTATGAAACAAACGGTGACAAGGAAGCAGCATCTTTCCCTCTTGGTCGTGCTGGTGGGAGTGCTTGCCCTTGCTGGAATTGCGTGGCAGGGAGAAGCGGAGCGACACCCGCTTTTGCCGGGTTTCGAACCCGCGAAGTCTTATCGTGAACTCGCAAATAAAATCGACATCAAACTCGTAACAAAAATTGTTTTTGATTGGACAACGCTGAGTTGGAAAACACCGGGTGATGTCGTTATTACAGACAAACAGGAAATCCGTAGCATTGTCGAAGCCCTACGTGTCGCGAGTTGGCCCAAGAGTGCACAGGGTATCAAGAATCGTGGTCTCCAACTCCATATCAAGACCACCACGGGAAATTCTTATCGCTTCAATTTTGCTGGTTTGTTGCCAGCTTGGGGCTTCGGGCCAGAGTTTACTGAAGCGATCAACCAAATTGGTCTCAATCGTACTCGTGAGTTCAAGCAAATCCTCTCGAAGATGAAAGTCGACCGAATCAAACTCTACAGTTCCCTGGAGATCAAACGGGGGAAGCAACTTGAGGAGGTGTTGGCAGCGTTTCAATCGGCGGACAATCTCTTCGATTATGTTCGTAACACACAGGGCTGCGAAGTCGTGTTTTATCCTGTTTCCGAAAAGCCGAAGACGTTTTGGATCAGAATTCCCCGTGAGAAAATCTATTTTCCCTACCATCAGAAGCGCGACCCGGAGCAAGAGAACCCGCCCCTGCCCCAACCGTTGTGGCGTCTCATCTGTGAGGGAGAGCGTCTTTATGCCGCCGACTTCTTCCGAAGAGAAAACGGGGAAAATTATCGCGATCCCGCCGTCAGCGGCCCTTAATCAATTCCGCCTTGTCTGTATCTGAAATGATCCGGCTCGCCTCTGATTAAGGAGGCGAGCCGTCCATAACCTTGCGCTGACATGCATGTGCTCATAAGGAAGTAACTCGATGAAACTCAACTCTTCTCTTTTGTTGTCGGCAGTTCTGAGCCTGACGGGGGCGGCTTCGTCCGTTCTTCCGGCTCAAACGCCCGTAGTTCCCTCCGTGTTCGGCGACGTAAAGCCCGCCGCTAAAAAGGCAGGGGCGAAGCACTCGGCAAAGATCGTTGTTCCCGATCTCGATATGCGCCGTTTTATCGCTCCCCTCCAGATCGAACAAATTGAGTCGCTCACACTTTCCGGTCTCGATACCAATGGCGGAACGTTCCTTAGCGAATTAGAAACCAAAGACCCCGCATTGATCGAAGGCTTTCTCAATGCCCTCCGCCACGCCGAGAGGGTTCATGATCCTGAGAATGTTCATGCCTTCCACACGAATTTGAGTAATCAGATCACCTTCTATCTCAAGCCGGTGGACGGCGTGACCCCTCAACCGATCCGCCTCTTCTTCAATACCCCGCCCGCTTCGTTCTGCTATGGGCCCGAATTCGTTGCCATGCTCCAAAAAATGGACGGTTTGCGGGCGGAACGAATTCAGCGATTCTTCGCCGATCACCGGGATCAACTCAAACAGATCACGTTCGACCACGCGCTCACCTACCGGAGCGAAAAGGAGCTGGCTCGGATCGCGGCAAGGGTCGGGAAGATGACCCCGGCGGAACTGTTTGCCACTGGACAAGAGTGCTGGCATACCTTCTGCCAGGTGGAGCTGAGCACGGGAGAAAAGCGGCTGTTCGTGCTTCTGCTGACCGATGCAAACTATCGCAGGCTGGCAGGGCGGGATCGAAAAGAGCTGCTGCCCGACAAGCCCTGATCGAACGGAGAGGGAAAGTCCTGCCTTCCACAACGGAGGCAGGACTTTTTCCCTGAGGGCAAAACTCATTCAGCAGAGCGGCGACAAACGCGAAGGCATAAGAATTAGGGAGACCGTTATTAAAGGTTTCTTTCCTGGGGAAACCCGCTAATTCAAGTCATACCCGTTTTTCTTTAATAACAGAAGAAACCACGCAGAAAAAGCAGGGCGAGAGATCAAGGCGGTTTCATTTTCGGCAGCGGCACGGGTACACTCTGAATATGAAGGAGCGAAACGCCCATGACGTTCGAGGTGCGAGCTGTTCGGGAAGACGAAAAAGAGGAGTGCCTCGCGCTCTGGAAAACGGTGTTTGCCTTTGAGGGCAGCGACGCCTACTTTCGCCGCTACTTCGAGGGCGATGTAGACTGGATCCCCGATTACACCCGCGTGGGGGTGCTGAACGGCAAAATCATCTCCGCCGTGCAAATTGTCAAGCGCACCGTCTCGATGCCCGATTTCACCCTCACCCTGGGCGGGATCGCCAATGTTGCCACGCTCCCGGAGTTTCGAGGAAACGGCTACAATTCGGACTGCCTGCGCTCCGCCCTCTCGGTAATGGAAGCAGACGCCCTGGATTTCTCCCTGCTTTTTACGGGAATCCCCGACTATTACCGCAAGTTCGGCTTTGCCCCGCTTCTGCTTCGGTCGCTGCTCGGAACCCTTCTGCCGAACCTCCCGCTTCCCCCCACTTCGCTTTCGGTGCGCCCCGCCGTGCCCGCCGACCTGCCTGCTCTCCGCGATCTCTATGCACGTTACAACGAACACCGCCCGCTTGCTGTGCGCCGAACGGAAGCCTACTGGCGCGACTGGATCGGCATCGAAAAGCCGGGTGCACAAGACGGGATTCTGATCGCCTCGGCAGACACGGGAACAAAACGTGAGCGGCCCGTCGGTTCCGTCTGGGCGGCAGATCGTCTCCGATTTGCCGACGGCTCCGTCACCTCCCCGGAAGAGTTTACCCTCCACGAGTTTGCGGCTCTTCCCGAATTTGCCCCTGAAGCCGCTTTAATCTTGATTGCGACGGCGGCGGATTGGGCACGACGGCATGGAGCCGTGCGCCTTCGTCTTGAACTCCCCGAAACCGCCGAAGTGACGGCGGCGTGGCACACCGTAACCGAAAACCCGGAGGTGCAGGATTCGTCCTCCGCGATGGTTCGCCTGCTGAACCGATCTTCCCTGCTGAGCGATCTCGCCCTCATGAAACTGGAAGCCTATCTCGCGCAGAACGCCCGAAATCGAACCGAGGTCGCTTCACTCATCGTCGAAACTCCCTACGGAAACACCCAGGTTCTTGCGGAACCGACCCGCCTCACCGTTCGAGAAACCGATACCCCGGCGCAAGTTTCTCAGAAAGCGTTTTTCGCAGCCCTGTTCGGAGTGTCTCCACTGCCGACACAAACTTCCCCTGGAATCTTGCCCGCTCTGCTGTTTCCGGGCGGCGCGTGTCACTACGGAACCAAGGACGGATTTTAACCATGCCCCTCATGCTTGATGAAATTCACGAACAGCCCTCCGCCATTGCGCACGCCGTCGAGCGCAATATCACTGCCGCTGCCGCCTTGGTGAATGCCCTTTCGGAAACCCCGGTTCGTCAAGTAGTCATTGCGGCACGGGGCACGTCCGATCACGCCGCCACCTATGCGAAGTACCTGCTCGAAATCGTCTGCGGGGTTCCGGTTTCTCTGGCGGCCCCCTCCGTAACCACACTTTACGATGCCCGCGTCAATCTTGCAGGAAGTCTCGTGCTCGGAATTTCGCAGTCAGGACAGGCGACCGATGTGGTGCAAACCCTCTCGGCGGCGCGGGCGTCGGGCGCGGTCACGGCGTGCATCACCAATCAAGAGGGATCACCGCTCACTTCCGTCAGCGATCATGTTCTGCTTTGTTCTGCGGGCGAAGAACGCTCGGTGGCCGCCACCAAAACCTACACCACCACGCTGGCGATCATCGCCCTTCTTGCCGCTCAGTGGTCAAACGAGACGAGTTTGCGCGAAGGCTTAAAGCAAATTCCCGATCAAATACAGGCCGTGCTTTCGCTGAGCGATCCGATTGCAGAAACGGTGCAGCGGTATCGCTACATGACCGAATGTGCGGTACTGGCACGGGGCTTAAACCAGGCAACGGCCCTGGAATCCGCCCTGAAAATGATCGAGACGAGTTATCTGCTCGCCAAAGCCTATTCGATGGCAGACTTTCTGCATGGGCCGATTGCGATGGTGTCGGAAGGGTTTCCGTGCCTGCTCTACGCACCGAACGGACGGGCTTATCCTTCGATGGTGGAACTGGCCTTAAAGCTGCGGGAGCGCGAGGCCGAGTTGGTGGTTTTCGCTCATGCCGACGAGATGACGGGGCTGGCGGCGCGGGCGTTTCACGTTCCCGTCGAGGTGGATGAGCGGCTCAGTCCGCTGCTCTACATCGTTCCCGGTCAGTTGTGGGCGTGCCATCTCGCGCTGGCACGCGGACACAACCCGGACAAGCCTCGCGGCCTCTCGAAAGTCACCCTCACGCGATGAACCCGATCCGAACGCGGCTGGCGGGCGAGACCGAAGCGATCCTGATGGAGCGGCCCGGAGCGCAGGAACTGCGGGTACGGATCGAAGCGACAGGCGAAATGCGCCGCGCCCTGAATCTGATTTCCCTCACGGGCAGGGCTCAAGTCGGCTGTCGGGTGCTGCTCAACACCTCGGCGGTAGAAATGGGACTGGGCACGGGCGGGCTGGATTTTGTGGTGACGATTTTCGAGGAAGCCCGCCTTGCCGCGACGGAAACTCCGCCCGGTCACCTGATGAAACTGCGCTACACGCCGCATCAACTGCCTGTGCTCTGCATGGAAGCCCCCGAAAGCCCTCACCATGCCGCCCTGCGGCACTTTACTTCACTGGAGGGGCTGCCGGTGGTTTGTACAGAACTCCACAGCCAACTTCCTGCGGTACTCGCCGGGGCACACTGGGCGTTCTCGCAGTCCGAACTGGGGCGTGAACCGCGTCTTGTTTATGTAATGACCGACTCGGCATCGCTCTCTCTGGCCCTGAGCCGCCTTGTTCCCGAACTGAAGGCAAGCGGCCTCTTAAAGGCAGCGATCACCTGCGGGCAGGCGTTCGGCGGCGATTACGAGGCGGTGAATTTATACTCGGCTTTGGCGGCGGCAAAAGAGGTGTTAAACGCCGATCTGGTGGTGACGGGGCAGGGGCCGGGAAACGCCGGAACCGAAACGCCGCTGGGCTTTTCCGGAGTAGATCAGGGGGAGGCCGTCAATGCGGCGGCTTCGCTGAGCGGAATTCCGGTCGCGGTGCTGCGGCTTTCGTTGTCCGACCCGCGCCCCCGGCATCAGGGGATCAGCCACCACACGCGCACGGTGCTGCAAACGGTAGCCCGCGCCCCGGCTTTTCTTCCCGTTCCGGTACTGCCCTCCCCGGAAGGCGAGCGAATTCTGCGGGAGGCGGAAACCCTTCAATTCGCGGGAGCAACAGAGGTACAGCGGCATCAGCCGGTTTTGATCGGGGCCGAAGGCGGATTGGAACTGCTGAAGAAAACTGGAATTTCGGTTTCGACGATGGGGCGCAGCCTTCAGGAGGAGCGTGCTTTTTTCGGGGCGGCAGCGGCGGCGGGAATTTTGGGGGCACAGCTGGCAGAGGCACGGGGTTTTGTGAAAACCTAGTGAACCCGCCAGCACGATAGCAGCGGGTTATCGGGAAAAAAAGGGTGTTCCACTGAAAAACCATCTCGCTGCAAAGGAGGAGAAACCCTTGTCTCCCGTGACCGTCCCCAACACCGTGCCCTCGCCAAACCAAGAACATCGCTTTAAGCTCGCGAAAACGCTGGATTATCTGATTGTCTCGTTGATGATTGCCATTCTGCTGACACTGACGCTTCCGGTTTGCCGCCTGCTGCGGTCTGCCCCGCAACCCCGGATCGTTCCTGTCGCTGTTCCCTCGCCGTCCGTGCCGACTGTTCCGACGGCCTCTGCCTGACGAGGCTGAGGGAACGCCGATCGGAGAAACGGCCTGCTCTGCGGGAAAGGGTGAGAGCCGCTCCGACCCGGGATGAGTCCTCTCAGACCGTCAAAGGATTTTTAGGGTCAGGAATCGCGCTGGGCAAAAAAGCACGTTTCGCCATAAATTTGTGACAGATCACTCGAAAACAATTTCTATTCTACGATTTTGCCGCCGCCCCGACTCTGTGCGATTGTCGCCGATTGGTTTTCTCTCTCCATACCCGATTGGTTCTCCCCGAAATACCGTACAAGGAGTTAAGCAAGTCCGTCGCGTCGAATAACCCTTTCAGAACAAGGAGCTTTTGATGCACCAACGACGCACTTTCACCGAAGAATTCAAACGCGACGCCGTCCGCCTGGCCAAGGAACGCGGCAATACTTCTGCGGTTGCCCGTGATCTGGGCATAAACGAAAGCCTGCTCTCCAAGTGGAAGCGCAACTTGGAAACCACTCCCGAGCACCCCTTTCCAGGACACGGAAATCCGCAGGACTTGGAACTCGCTCAAATGAAACGCGAACTCGCTCGCCTCAAGGAGGAGAACGAAATCCTAAAAAAGGCTGTCGGTATCTTCACGGTTCGCCCGCTGTGAGATACCAGTTCATAAAACAACACCAAGGGCAGTTTTGCGGTGCGGCTTTATGTCGGGTCAGGCAAGTCTCGCGCAGGGGTTACGCGGATTGGCAAAAACGCCAACCGAGCCAACGCTCTCTGGAGGAGCAACAACTCCTGGGGTCTATTCGTCAGGAGTATCATCAAAGCAAGGGAACCTATGGCAGTCCGCGCCTGCACAAAGAATTCCTCAAACAGGGCATCCGTATCGGTCGCCATCGTCTGGTGCGGATCATGCGCAAATAGGAGATGACCGCCCGACCCTTGAGGCGGTTTCGGGTGACCACCGGCAGCAGCCAGTACGCCAGTGGGGACTATCAGCAAGCCTTGAAGGAGGCAGAAGCCGTCTGCAGCCTGAGCCGCAAGGGCAACTGCGATGACAACGCCCCGACGGAGAGTTTCTTTGCCTCGCTGAAGCGAGAACTGGTTTACCGAACCACCTTCGCGACGCGAGCCGAAGCACGGGCGGCCCTCTTTGAGTGGATCGCCATTTGGTACAACCGAAAGCGCACGCACTCGACGCTGGGCTATGTCCGTCCTGAAGTGTTTGAACAGCAATATCAACAACCCGAAACGAGGCGATTGGCGGCTTGACTCGCTGTACGTCAAATCAGGGAAGGACTACTCCCGCCAATTTGATACCACTGGCGAATTAGGTAAAACTTGCTCCTAGATTTTCCTCTTTTCTTCGCTGGAAGTTAGTGGCTTCTTGGATCGCTGACGCTTTCCCTCCATTCGTTCCGTCCATTCCAACTCAAAATTGAGGAGAATGTAAATTTGAAGCCCGAACCGTTCTATTTTCTCTGGGGCAAAACCGACCCTCAACTGCCCGCTTCCCCTACCAACTTCCATCCGCTGATCTGCCACCTCCTCGATGTCGCCTACTGTGCCGAAATTCTCTGGGACCGATTGCCCGCTTCCCTGAGGCGGCGGATGGCTTCGGCTTTAGCGATGAACGAAAAAGAGGCGGGGCAGTTGTTCGTTTTACTCGCGGGGCTGCATGACCTCGGCAAAGCCTTTCCCGGCTTTCAGAAAAAAGTTCCGGAATTGATGGACAACCTTATCCCTTTCGATTTCCCAAAAGACCAAAATAATCCCCCGCCGCATAATTTTGTTTCGGTTCCTGAGGTGAAACGATTGTTCGCGGAGTCGGCCCTTTTCCCGTCTCCGCTCCCGGATCACCTTTCTCTTCTGCTCTCCTACGCACTCGGAGCGCATCATGGTGTGTTTCCTACAATCGAACAGGTCAATCAACGAGCGATCAATGCCCGGACACTCGGTCAAAATGCGGCATGGCAAGAAGCACGCAACCGACTTGCCACCGAACTCAAACACTCGTTTTCCGGTACTGAAAATGCGATGCCTCCCTTGTCTCTTGAGGAGGTGAAAGATCGTGGCTTTGCCCCCTTGCTGGCGGCGTTTATTGCGCTGGCAGACTGGTTTGGCTCTTCCCGTTATTTCCCGATTCAGGGTCCCCAGACTTTAACTGACTATTGCCCTTTTTCTCAAGAGTGCGCCCTGAAAGCCGTGTCCGGGTCGGGGTGGGTGCCTCCCCCGTCACCACCAGAACCTGCCGAATTTACTCAGCTTTTCTCCTATCTGAAACAGGAGGGGGACACACAGGAGATCGTTCCAAACCCGCTTCAACTAAAAGTTCTGGCACTGCTCCCTGAGGTTTCAAGCCCCGCGCTCTGGATCATTGAGGAGGAAATGGGAGCGGGGAAGACAGAAGCCGCCTTTACGATTTTCGACGATGCGCGAGTGAGGGGAAGGGCACACGGCGTTTATATCGCAATGCCGACGCAGGCAACCTCGAATGCCATGTACTCGCGCCTAAGCGAATTTTTGCAGAAGCGCGTTCCAACCGAAACGATCAATCTCATCCTCGCGCACTCCCATGCTCTGCTCGATGAAGCCTACCTGAAGCGCATGAAAATCGCGGAGGAGTTCACCGAGACTGTTTACAACGAAGACACAGGCGAGAAAGAAGGCGCGTTGCTCGTTCGCTCATGGTTCACACAAAACAAGCAAACCCTGCTGGCACATTACGGGGTCGGCACGATAGATCAGACGTTGATGAGCGTGTTGCAAACAAGGCACTGGTTTGTGAGATTGTTCGGACTGGCAGGAAAGGTGGTGGTTTTCGATGAGGGACACGCTTACGATACTTATATGAACGCATTGCTGTTTCGTTTGATTGAATGGCTGGCGGAACTCGACTGTACGGTGGTTCTGTTGTCGGCGACACTGCCTCGAAAAAGCCGGATTGAACTGGCAAATGCCTATGCAAAAGGGGCGAAAGAGACGCTGAAAGCGAAGGAGCAGGCACCGTACCCGCGCATCACTCGGGTTGAGAAAGGCAAGCCCGAAACCGCCGACACCTTCTCCATCGAGAAATCCGCATCAGGAACGAAAACCGTCAGGATCCTCTCGTTGGAGAACGATCCCGGTGCGATCAAAGCGGCACTGCTGGAGGCGATCCCTGGCGAGGGATGTGCGATAGTCGTGATGAACACGGTGAACGAAGCGCAGGAGTTGTTCGACGCCCTGCAAATGGAACTCAAAGAAAGCGGCTGGAATTGTCTTCTCTTCCATGCACGAATGCCCTTTGCATGGCGCAAAAAAAGGGAAGAGGAGGTTCTCGATATCTTCGGAAAGGGAACGCCGGAAAGCCGGAAAACACCGAGAAGAGGGCGATGCCTGCTCATCGCTACCCAGGTGGTTGAGCAGTCGTTGGACCTGGATGCGGACTTTATGGCAACGTGTCTAGCAACTCCTGTAGACTTGATTTTGCAACGTATGGGGAGACTCTGGCGGCATGACCGGAGCGAAGGCGGACGCACAGCAATCGAACCTCGTCTGGCTCTTCTGTGTGACACCGAACCGAAAACCGGACTGCCTATTTTCGGAAACAGCGCACACGTTTATGCTCCGTACACACTTCTCCGTTCCTGGCTCGCCCTCAAAGATCGCACCGAGATCGTATTACCCGCCGACATCGAACCGCTGATCACCCAGGTTTACGATGATCCCGACCCCACCGATCTGCCGGGAGCGGTGCAAGCTCTGTTGACGGATGAGAGAAGACTTTTCCAGAACAAACGGCGCGAACAGAAATTACACGCCGAGACCGTTTCCGTTCCTTTGCAGCCGGACGGGATCGGGATTGACGAATGGCTCATCGACTTAACGCTTGACCTCAAAGACGATGACGACCCGGAACGAGACAGGAAACTTCGTGCTCTGACTCGTGACGGCGACCCTTCGGTGACGGTGGTGCTTTGCGGAACGGGGGAAAACGGCATCCTACTCGCTTCCGACCCAAAAGAAAAGGTGAAGATCACTCCCCGGATGGCGCGGGACATGATGAGTTTTTCCCTCCCCACTTCCCTCCCGGCAATTTACCACGCCCTGAAATCCGAGTTGCCGCCGCGCAACTGGCGGGAAAACACACACCTCAAGCATTGCCGCCGAATTATTTTCGAGAACGGAAAAGCAACGATTGAGCAAAAAGATGGAAAAAGCATCGAATTACTTCTGACCGAGTCGAAAGGATTGATGATCGTCTCTTCCTGAAGGGGATGAGAGGCGGTTTTCAAGCGAGGCTCAGTCGCTCCCCTCTCCCGTCTCTGCTGCTTTCTCTTCTGGAAAGGGAACAATTCGAGCTTCCTCTTCCAATTCTGCAATCGTAGGCAGGTCACTTGCCAATGCTTCCGGTAACGAGCGCGTAAGTTCTGTGGTCAGGTGCGTTGCGACTCCAATCGGGCTGTCTACATTCCGCAGCGCGTATTCGGCAACGACATCGTTTTTGGTTTTGCATAGAATGATGCCTACCGTTGGTTCATCGCCTTCGCGCCGGAGTAAATCATCTACCGCCGAAAGATAGAAGTTCATCTTCCCAGCAAACTCCGGCTCGAAGGCTTTCATTTTGAGATCAATCACGATAAATCGGCGCAGATTCAGGTGATAGAACAACAGATCAAGGAAGAACTCCTGCCCACCGACTGTCAGCGGATATTGATTGCCGACAAACGAAAACCCTGCTCCCATTTCCAGCAAGAATTCGCGAATGTGAGTGAGCAGACCACGCTCCAGATGACGCTCGTAGGCATCCTCACCCAACGTCAAAAAATCGAAATTGTAAGGGTCTTTGAGCGTCTGTTGCACCAGATCGGAGTCGGGTGCGGGCAGAGTCCGAGCAAAATTGGTGATCGCTTTGCCCTGCCGCTCTCGAAGCCGGGCCTCGATCTGAAGTTCCAGAACGGCACGACTCCAGCCGTTTTCAATCGTCTTCCGGGCGTACCAGAGGCGAGCATCGGCGTCAGTGAGTTTGTCCAACAGCCGCACATTGTGACCCCAGGGAATTTGTCCAACAGCCTGTTGGACAATTTGGTCATCGGGCCAGGCTTCCGCAAATGCTCGCATATAAAGTAAGTTGGTGCGCGAAAGTCCTTGCATCTCCGGGAACGCCGCTTTCAGGTCACGAGAAAGACGGTCAATGACTTTCGCTCCCCACCCCTCGGCTTTCTGGCGCAGGAGAATGTCCTGCCCGATCTGCCAGTAAAGTGCGATCAGTTCCCGATTGACGGCAAGCACCGCTCGAATCTGCGCGGCACGAATCCGCGCTTTCAGGTCGGTCAGCAGGTCACGGTAGCCGCTCGGTTCTGGTTCATCCATTCTCGAACGCCCTCCCTTCAATTAATCTCCCTGTCTCGACTTGAGACAGGGAGATTAACCTTAACCCCCGCGTGTGCGGGGCATACGTTAAAGTTGTTCGGCTTAACGTAGTTTCTCAACGGTCCACCCCAAAATATTCGGGCTGTAAATCTATTTTACTCTCGAAAAAAGGGGGGAAGAGTTGCATGACACTCTTTACAAAAAAATTTGCCCTAAATGTAGCGTTTCTTCTATGAGCAGGGTATAGTTTAACACATCGACAGACTAGACCATAAGTTAATTAGTTTTTATGTTTAACTTTTAGTTTCTCTACTTAAAAGGATATTCCCATGCAAAAGAGTTTTTCCATGATGACGCACTGGATTTTGAGAAATTTCAAGGAAGCGAAAAACAATTTCGAGACTTTCGATGAAATCTGGATGCGGGTCTCGATTCAACACTGGGGCGTCGAGCCGGATTCAATCAAAATTGCTACCCGCCTTCGCACATGGGCACGAGCAAAAAATCAGGTCTAAACCTCAAAAATGTTTCCTGTTTGACACATCGGTACAAGAGTACCCTTCCGAAGGAGATACACAATGCCTGAAACGCTGACAACCCACCTCTACCGAAACGCAACAAAAACGCATCCTGCCCTGAACCTGCTCGAACCCGAACCGGAATCATCAAGTGTCCTGTTCGAGAACCCTTACGGAGTCACCGATGCTCTCTGGCTTCGTACCAACCGCCAGCAGGTCGATATGACTCAGTCCAACATCGTCACCTATCTAGAAATGACGACCGGGCTGAACGTCAATCCTGGACGTGTTGCTGAGATCGAAACCGGACAACGAGTGATCACCCCCGAATGGCGCGAGAAACTCGAATACCTGTTCGGTAAACTCAATGCAACCTCCCCTCCATCTACAAACTGGCGTCAGGTCATTTTCTCTGGAGGGCGCAGTGCAATTTAACCTCATCACTCAACCTTGTATCCCCGTCCTTGATTTGCAGGGAAAACCGCAGTTGCTCAGTCTACGTGATACCCTTCTGGGAGCACACAATGTGAGTGAAATTCACCACGACAGCCCGGTGATTACTGCTTCTCTGGTGCGGTTCTGCGTCGCTCTTCTCACTGATATTTATCGGCTCAACGATCAGGGAGAGTGGCGAAAAATCTGGTCGGCGGGAGCCTTCGACAAAACAAAGGTCAACGCTTACTTTGAGCAGTTCGAGGATCGGTTTGATCTATTTCACGAGAAGTACCCGTTCTATCAATGCGCCGCTCTGGAAGACCCACAACCCGCGCCCCTGACCCTGTTTGCGTCAGAATTGTCAACGGGGAACAATCCCACGCTTTTCAGCCACAACCTGGATACGGTGGAACGCGACTACACTCCTGTCGAAGCCTCTCACCTTTTGCTCTCCATTCAGAATTTCGCACTGGCGGGACTTCTGCGTCGGACGACGCAGTTAAAGGGCGAAACTGAGCCGCTTTACTGGCAGAGTGCTTATGGAGGCGTGCTGATTCCAGGTGCAATGATCTGGCTGACCGGGGACAATCTTTTTGAGACGCTCTGCCTTAATGTCGTTCCCGTCACGCCGCTTCCCGATGAGGACGATGAAGACCGGGACGAACTGGAGGATGACCTCCCAATCTGGCGGCGGGATCACCCGGAAGTCTTGCGTGATCGGCAAATCAAAGGAAGACTGGAAAAGATTTCGCCGCGCGGCACACTGGATCGCCTGACGTTCGGAAGTCGCCTCATCCGGCTTCTTCCCGAACGTTCCAGCGAGGGGGCCGATGAAAGCATCGTGGTACGCCGCGCCGCCTTCAATCATGGGCGCAGTCTGGATGCGGGACTGCAAGGCGTGTTCGACCCGATGCAAGCCTATCGAACGGGCAAAAAAGAGGGATATCTCATTGTTCGCCTCTCTTCCGAACGGTCTCTCTGGCGTGATGCGGGTTCATTATTCGGTTTAAGCCGAAAGGGTGTCAAGCACGTTCCCCGCGCCCTTCACCTTCTCTCGCTCTCGATTGGCAAAGTCGAAAACCTGACCCATGAGCGAAACCTGCGACTGAATGTGGCAGGGCTGGCAAACGATCAGGCAAAAATTCTGCTCTGGCGACACGACCGTATGGATGCCCCTGCGAAAGTGCTGTGTGACCCTGAAATCGCGGAGCGGGTGAGTTCGCTCCTGCTCGATGCCGAAGAGACCGCCTTCTCCCTGAGGACTTCCACTCGCCGCCTCTGCAGCCTCTTTCTTGCGCCGCTTTCGGTGGATGCCACCGGAAAAGCCATTGAAGGGTTTCTTGGAGCCGATCCTGACCGGGTGACTTCCCTTGCCGATGCAATTGACACCCGCCCAACTTACTGGGCAAGACTGGAAAGCGAGTTTCACCGTCTGCTACTCGGCTTGAGTGGTGATGCGGACAAAGCCTCCGAAATCTGGAAGGACCAGGTGAAGGCGGAGGCGGAACGCGCTTTTGAGGAGGCGGTCATCAGTCTGGGAGATCGCCCACAAACCGGAAAAGCAGTGGCTTTGACCCACGCTTATTTCGAGGTTCCCTCGCGCCGAACAAAGCCGGAGCCGAAAGCTCGGAAAATTTCCGATAAAGTTCTCACACAGAAAGGAGAAAGCCAGTGACGTTTCAAGAGGAGTATGAGGCGGACCGGGTGCTGATGCGGCATCTGATCTTCCTTCACGAAGAACACGACAAAAAACACGATGTCAGCGCACGGGGCAAACTTGCGAACTTGCGCTACGGAATGAGAGACCGCCTGCACGATCTCTACCCGGTGGGGCGTGTTTTCCCTGCACTCAGGGAGGGATCGCTGACGGACAACAATGAGCGCAACGAGTGGCGTACCTTGATCGCCGCGCTTTACGGCTACGCGCACGACGAAATCGGCGACGTGGGAGGGATTACGCTCGGTTTTGCCCTGCGTACTCTCGCCGATAAACGGGAAAGCGATTCGCTGGAGCGTCGCTTTATGGCGATGCTCAACGCCGACGCTGAGCATCTCCCCGGCTACCTGAGACAATCCGTCAGCCTTCTCAAAGCAGAGGGGATCGGGCTAGACTGGGGTGCATTACTGGGTGATGTCGCCCAATGGCAACACCCGGAAAAGCGAACACAGAAAAAGTGGGTGCGCGACTACTACAAATCCCGCAAATCCGATGCAAATGCTCCCCTCATCCCGGAAGTGAAACCCAATGAAACGGGCAGCCTGTTTGACGAAAACGACGACCACTAAACCTATCGCTCTGTAGAAAGAAAAATCACACGATGAACCCCCTGAAAATCGAATTGCACCTGCTCCAGAATTTCCCGCCGTCCTGCCTGAACCGCGACGACACGAACACCCCTAAAACCTGTGAGTTCGGCGGGGTCACCCGCGCTCGTGTCTCCTCCCAGTGCTGGAAATACGCTATCCGCAAGCACTTCGCCGAGGTCGCTCCTGAACGACGGGGAACCCGCTCCAAACGCCTGAAATCGGAATTGATCACCGCGCTGGTTTCCGCTGGAAAGGGAAACAGCGATTCGCTCGACGTTCCCGTGACGAAATTCGTGACGACGTTTTATGCGGGAATGGATAAAAAGCGACCCGATGAAACCAACGTGCTGGTGTTCTACTCCCCCGCAGAATTCGAAACGATGCTCGAAATCCTGAGCGAAGATGGAACCCTCACCGAACTCGCAAAAGAAAAACCCGAACTCCGCGACAACGACATCAAAAAGCGGCTCAAAGCCTCCTCTCTCTCCGCCGATGTCGCGCTCTTCGCCCGAATGTTGGCGGACGCTCCCGGCTTAAACGTCGAAGCGTCCTGTCAGGTGGCACACGCGATTTCCACACATGGCGTCAATCTCGAACTCGACTTCTTCACAGCGGTAGATGACCTGAAAGATACCGACAAAAACGATGACGCCGGGGCGGGGATGCTTGGTACAGTGGGCTTTGACAGTGCCTGTTATTATCGCTATTCGCTTGTGGATGAGGTGCAGCTGCGAAAGAATTTCAACGGCTCGGTGGAGGATACGGATGCTTCTCTTAAAGCCTTTCTGACGGCATTTTGCGAGTCGGTTCCCGGCGCGAAAAAGAACTCCTTTGCGCCCGGCAACCCTCCCTTTTTCGGGTTTCTCGTGGTACGCCGCGAGGGAACACCCTCCTCACTCGTCAACGCCTTTGCCCGCCCGGTCAACACGCGCAATGGCAATCTGCTCAACGAATCCGCTCTTGCCTTCGCCCGGTACGCGGGCAAGCTCGATGCGTGTTATGAACTCTACAAAGACACGGAAGCCGTGAAGACGTTTTTGTTCCACACACTGGAAGATGACGCCACCCTTACGGGATTGCCCGCCACCGAAAACCTCTCCCTGAAGGCGGCCATTGCCGGGGTCATGGAAGCCGTCAAGAATTTTCGGGAGGCAGGAGAATGACGGCGCGGCACACCCTGCTCTTTCGCCTCATCGGGCCGATGCAGGCCTGGGGCTATCGCAGCCGTTTCGAGGATCGGGACACAGGGCTGGAGCCGACACGCAGCGGAGTTTTCGGCTTGCTGGCATCGGCGTCTGGGATCGAGCGGGGCGACCTTGAAACGTTAAGATGGTGGGATGAGACCCTGCGTTTTGGGGTTCGGATAGACCTGCCAAAAACGGGTTCCGCTCCGGAAGACAAAAGCGGCTTTCGGGTGGAAACCGACTTTCATACGGCACAGGACGTGCTGCGGGCGACCGGAAAAGGAACGGCGGACACGGTGCTTTCCCGCCGCCACTATCTGACGGACGCCCGCTATACGGTGGGACTGGAATCCTCCGATCTTCCGTTGCTAAAAGAATTGGAAGCTGCCCTGAAGAATCCGGTCTGGACGCTTTCTCTGGGGCGCAAATCATTTCCGCTCTCGCTTCCGCCCTGGCTGCCGAACGGAGGTCTTTGGGAGAAGAGGGGATTGCTGGCCGCTCTGAAATCGGCCCCGTTTCCGCTGCTCTCCGCGAAGGAGGCCCTTCCTTCTTCGCTGGCGTTTGTGCTGGAACCCGACCCAGCATCCGAGACAGAACACGACGAAATTGGGGATTCGATTCCGATGCGTCTGGCAGATCGCCCGCTTGATTTCAACTCGGAGACCCGGCGTTTCGGGCTGCGGGAGGTGGTACATTTCCGCCTTAAACGGGAGCAGTGTGTCGAAAGCGGATTGGAGGCCGACCCTTGTTTCTCTCAAAAGTGACCTTGAACCTGCGCCGCCATCAGACGGCGTTTCTGCTGGCCGACCTCTATGCCCAGCACCGATTGGTGATGACCGCCTTTCCAGACAACCTTTCCTCGGAGGCGGGACAGGGAGCGCAGAGCAAAGCCGGGGTGCTCTACCGTACGGAAACGGGGGGGCCGGACGAGCGATCCCCAACCGCTTTTCTGCTGGTGCAGTCGGAGCTGGAGCCGGATTGGGAGTGCGTGACCGAACTTCACCCTGATCTCATTTGCTCCTCTGTGGCAAAAGAACTTCGTTTAAATTTCAGCGAGGGGGAAGCCTACCGTTTTCGGCTGCGTGCCTCCCCGACCATCTGTTACACAAACCGCGATGAGGACGGGGTGCGTCATCCGCGCCGCTCCGGGCTTTTCACGGAACCCGAACAAAAGGCGTGGCTGTATCGGATCGCAGCTCAAAGCGGGTTTAAGTTCGATGCAGAGAGGCTTTTGGTGACACCGCTCAATCGTCGCGAAGGAGCAAAAGCGGGGCCTGAGGGAAAGCGGGAACACATTCGCTGCTTTCAGGTGGACTTCGACGGCACGCTGATGGTGACGGAAGCGGCTGCCTTCGCGGAGACGTTCCGCAGGGGACTGGGGCGGGGGAAAGCCTGGGGGTGTGGTTTGTTGTCTCTGGCCAGAGGGTGAAATTCTGAAGATTTGCCGAAAGTTGGTTTCCGGTTTGGAAGGGAAGCAGGCAAGTAGTACAGGGGAAAGGAATTTTAAGAGTTTCTTCCTCTGTTTTCGTTTCCATCTACTTTTCACTCAGAGAGGATCACACCATGCTCGACGATTTGCATTTGCTGCCGAAGTTTCGGGACAGTCTGTCCTACCTCTACATCGAACACGCCCGCATTGACCGCCACGACAAAAGCATTGCGATCCACAACCCGGAGGGGATCGTTCCTGTGCCCGCTTCTTCCCTGGTGCTGCTCATGCTGGGGCCGGGAGTTTCGGTGACCCATGCCGCGATCACGACATTGGCCGAACTGAACTGCCTGGTGGTCTGGTGTGGCGAGGAAAACGTTCGGTTTTACGCACTCGGTACGGGCGGCACTCGAAGCGGAGCCTCGATTTTGCATCAGGCGCGGCTGGTCTCCGACGAGAACAAACGTCTCGAAGTGGTGAAGCGGATGTACCGAATGCGCTTCACCGAAAGTATGGATGATGCGCTGACGGTGGAGCAGCTGCGCGGAATGGAGGGGGTGCGGGTGCGGGAGAGTTACGCCGCTGCTTCGAAGTTATCGGGGGTCGAGTGGACGGGGCGGTCGTATGACCGCACGGACTGGCGGTCTGCCGACCCGGTGAACCGTGCGCTTTCCTGCGCGAATTCCTGCCTTTACGGGGTCTGCCACGCGGCGATCCTGACCACAGGCTATTCGGCGGCACTGGGTTTTATTCACACGGGCAAGCAGCTTTCGTTCGTTTATGACATTGCGGATTTGTACAAGGCGGAAATTTCGATCCCACTGGCCTTTGAGGTAGCCTCGGAGGAACCGGAGAATCTGGAGCGCACGACGCGGCTCAAGATGCGGGATCGGTTTCGTGAGACGAAACTGCTGCAGCGGATCATCCCTGATATCCAGAAGGTACTGGGGGTGAGGGGGGACGACAGCCCGGTTCTGATTGACAGCGACCCGGCTTTGCCGACGGAACTGTGGACGCCGGAGAGTGAGTTGGCGGCGAAGTACGGACGGGAGGACGAGGCACAATGATTGTCCTGATTGTGGAGAAGGTTCCGGTGGGACTGCGAGGAGAATTGTCGCGCTGGCTGATCGAGCCTCAGACGAATGTGTTTGTAGGTCGAGTATCGGCAATGGTGCGCGAGAAGTTGTGGGAAAAGGTGTGCGACGGGGTGCGGGGCGGGGCGGCGACGCTGCTGTATCCGGCTCCGACAGAACAGGGGTTTGCGGTGCGCTCGTTTGGGGAAACAAACCGGACGTTGGTGGATGTGGAGGGAGTGACTTTGGTGTTGATCCCTTCGGGCGAGGGGAAGAAAGCGCGGAAAACGGGTAAACTGGAGTTCGGACCACGTGATTCGGATGCGTTGACGGACTAGGTTTGTTTTGTCTACATTCAATAAAAAATCCTTTCCAGTGGAAGGGATTTTTAGTAGACAGAAAGATGAGTCTGCCCCGCACACGCGGGGGTGAACCGAGAGCGGGACGTTGCTGCCAGGGAAATGGATCGTCTGCCCCGCACACGCGGGGGTGAACCGACATTGAAAAGGCGTTGAAGCGTCTGGAAACCGTCTGCCCCGCACACGCGGGGGTGAACCGTTCGAGCACATGGAGGGGACGGTGGAGGAACTGTCTGCCCCGCACACGCGGGGGTGAACCGAATCTGTCGCGAAATTGGCCTTGATCCTCAAAGTCTGCCCCGCACACGCGGGGGTGAACCGATGGTGCTTGCGTGCTACCGATTGATCTGCTTGTCTGCCCCGCACACGCGGGGGTGAACCGAGACAGGGGAGTTGGTGATCCGCGATTTCATCGTCTGCCCCGCACACGCGGGGGTGAACCGCATAGCCTGCAGTGGTCAGAATTTCGGAGATGCGTCTGCCCCGCACACGCGGGGGTGAACCGGTTTGCACCCTCGGAACTTTTTGTTTGCGCATGTCTGCCCCGCACACGCGGGGGTGAACCGGCATGGCAGCGTCTCAAAAGAAAAAGGACGGCGTCTGCCCCGCACACGCGGGGGTGAACCGCGGTTAAAGCGACGTTCCACCTGTGAGAGTTGGTCTGCCCCGCACACGCGGGGGTGAACCGGAAGCGATCCTGCTTCTCCCGGACACTCTGAAGTCTGCCCCGCACACGCGGGGGTGAACCGAAATGTCTCGACCGGAAACCGGAAACGTGGCTGTCTGCCCCGCACACGCGGGGGTGAACCGAGTTCGGCATCCGAGCGGGAGAGTGTCGTATCGTCTGCCCCGCACACGCGGGGGTGAACCGGACGCCACGACTGATTGAAATGCCGCTTTTGCGTCTGCCCCGCACACGCGGGGGTGAACCGGAGAGCATCGGCGAGGGGTGGAAGAGTTGAACGTCTGCCCCGCACACGCGGGGGTGAACCGGATTATCACCCGTAATACAGCTTTGTAGTTGCGTCTGCCCCGCACACGCGGGGGTGAACCGTCCGGTAGTAAAACTGCGGGCCGGCAAAAAAAGTCTGCCCCGCACACGCGGGGGTGAACCGGAAAGGGACTTTCCGCAAAACTCGGTTTGCATGTCTGCCCCGCACACGCGGGGGTGAACCGGGAAGCCCCATGCGGCGATAATAGGCTCTGAGGTCTGCCCCGCACACGCGGGGGTGAACCGAAATCGTTCCGGGACGGGAGCCGCAACTTCGGGTCTGCCCCGCACACGCGGGGGTGAACCGGAACAAAAATGGCTACCCCAAAACAAATCGAAGTCTGCCCCGCACACGCGGGGGTGAACCGGCAGGAGCCAGCCCGAAGTAAAGAACCGGGTCGTCTGCCCCGCACGCGCGGGGGTGAACCGAAGTTTCACCCACAAGCATTAACCCCCAACAACGTCTGCCCCGCACACGCGGGGGTGAACCGAAAGCGCAAGGCTTAACCCGAACTCGTCTGCTGTCTGCCCCGCACACGCGGGGGTGAACCGAATTGGCTTTCGTTAAATCCGTGATGGAAAACGTCTGCCCCGCACACGCGGGGGTGAACCGCGCAGGGAGTTGTCATTTCGAGGTGACGATGAGTCTGCCCCGCACACGCGGGGGTGAACCGAAAGATGTTTTGGTGACAGGGTTTCAAGTGGAGTCTGCCCCGCACACGCGGGGGTGAACCGTAACCGGACACGCACACGCCATCCTCGAACCGGTCTGCCCCGCACACGCGGGGGTGAACCGTCGAAACAATTTCCCCGCAAAGTACACGGGGAGTCTGCCCCGCACACGCGGGGGTGAACCGGAAGCGCAACGCAAGGCGCAAGCGGAACGCCTGTCTGCCCCGCACACGCGGGGGTGAACCGGACGTGCCGCGATCTTTGCAGAGTGCGGTCTAGTCTGCCCCGCACACGCGGGGGTGAACCGTCAGGTTTCGTGGAAGCAGGCGGAGGCGTTTCGTCTGCCCCGCACACGCGGGGGTGAACCTGATCGAAAAATCTTTTCACGCCAAGAAGGCCCTTCAGGGAGAAGTCTGCCCCGCACACGCGGGGGTGAACCGGCTATAAATCAGGCAAAAGTTCGCTCAAGTCCGTCTGCCCCGCACACGCGGGGGTGAACCGTGATCCCGGTCGGCGTGGAACTGGACGCAAACGTCTGCCCCGCACACGCGGGGGTGAACCGACCGTCATAAAGGCCGACCTGCACAACCCTATGTCTGCCCCGCACACGCGGGGGTGAACCGACCGTCATAAAGGCCGACCTGCACAACCCTATGTCTGCCCCGCACACGCGGGGGTGAACCGGTCGGTCGGAGGGGCGTCACTCCCCGGCAAATGTCTGCCCCGCACACGCGGGGGTGAACCGCCACCAATCAATACCAAAGTATTTACCGAGTCGTCTGCCCCGCACACGCGGGGGTGAACCGTGAGAAGCCGTGAACTGCTGATCGCCCTAATCGTCTGCCCCGCACACGCGGGGGTGAACCGGCCATTACCAAGCCTCAAAGCAAGATCGGAGGGTCTGCCCAGCACACGCGGGGGTGAACCGCGTTTAGCCTCACAGACGGGGAACTAAGTGCCGTCTGCCCCGCACACGCGGGGGTGAACCGGGTCTTGACACCCTCTCGGAACTTGGCGGCGGGTCTGCCCCGCACACGCGGGGGTGAACCGACCGGGCGATCCTTGTGCCTACTCGAACCCTGGTCTGCCCCGCACACGCGGGGGTGAACCGTCGTAGACGCGCTGGTCGAGGCGAAGAAACTCGTCTGCCCCGCACACGCGGGGGTGAACCGTTCGGTGAGCAGAAACCCGTAATGCTCGAAAAGTCTGCCCCGCACACGCGGGGGTGAACCGTCCGACGATTGACGAAAAGAGAGAAGGCTTGCGTCTGCCCCGCACACGCGGGGGTGAACCGTCGGAACACGGATATACCCAAGAACAGATCGAGTCTGCCCCGCACACGCGGGGGTGAACCGCGGATACTGAGACGATTGCTAAAGTGATCGCCGTCTGCCCCGCACACGCGGGGGTGAACCGCGGATACTGAGACGATTGCTAAAGTGATCGCCGTCTGCCCCGCACACGCGGGGGTGAACCGACGAACGGCATATTTGCCCGTTGCAATTAGAGGTCTGCCCCGCACACGCGGGGGTGAACCGAAATGATTGAACTTTCCAAAGACACGAAAAGTGTCTGCCCCGCACACGCGGGGGTGAACCGCCCAATGCCGGAAACGTGAAACCCGTTCGCGGGTCTGCCCCGCACACGCGGGGGTGAACCGAGGTCGGGAGATTTTGCGCTGATGGTCATTTCGTCTGCCCCGCACACGCGGGGGTGAACCGGCGTCGTTGGGCAGGTAGATTTTGCCGGAGTAGTCTGCCCCGCACACGCGGGGGTGAACCGACTCCCGCAGTTCGAACTCCGTATCTTCGTACGTCTGCCCCGCACACGCGGGGGTGAACCGGAACGCCGGGGCCACGACGGGACGCCGAAGCGTCTGCCCCGCACACGCGGGGGTGAACCGTTTGCCGGTTCTGGGACTTAGCGTTTTCCGAGGTCTGCCCCGCACACGCGGGGGTGAACCGAAGACAATGGAGCTAAGGAATATCGGGACGGTGTCTGCCCCGCACACGCGGGGGTGAACCGGCCAAGGGGAAGCGAGGAGACGTCGCCTGTGTGTCTGCCCCGCACACGCGGGGGTGAACCGAAGGAAAAGATGTTTTTATTCGTTTACGGAACGTCTGCCCCGCACACGCGGGGGTGAACCGCCCCGAATCGCAGCAGGGGAAACTCGATAATACGTCTGCCCCGCACACGCGGGGGTGAACCGCAGTCTGCTCGGTTTTTCGTGAGCCACTTCGCGTCTGCCCCGCACACGCGGGGGTGAACCGAGGCTCGAGACCCGGATTTTAAGCATACGGTTGTCTGCCCCGCACACGCGGGGGTGAACCGGCTCCGTCCCCGTCGCACCGCCCGCCGACCTCGTCTGCCCCGCACACGCGGGGGTGAACCGACTTTTGCCTTCCCCATCTCCTGCCTCTTTGAGTCTGCCCCGCACACGCGGGGGTGAACCGCGTGAGCTGCCACAACTCAATTTCCCGCTGCGGTCTGCCCCGCACACGCGGGGGTGAACCGGGAGAGGAGAAGGTAGAGGTGGGCTTTGTGCCGTCCGCCCCGCACACGCGGGGGTGAACCGCCTCGCTGTCCCCCCCTCTCGAAAGTGCCATGTCTGCCCCGCACACGCGGGGGTGAACCGGCGACTGTCCTGGCCTGGTGATCGACCTCAAAGTCTGCCCCGCACACGCGGGGGTGAACCGCAGGGATCGCCACCCGGCTCACGGCAGCTTGAGTCTGCCCCGCACACGCGGGGGTGAACCGCACCACACTAATCTCGTTTCGCGTCCCCGGCCGTCTGCCCCGCACACGCGGGGGTGAACCGGACACGGTTGTGGAACCCCATCACTGATTGCAGTCTGCCCCGCACACGCGGGGGTGAACCGCACCTGCGGGAGGCAGGTTTCTCGAAATCGGAGTCTGCCCCGCACACGCGGGGGTGAACCGCTTGTTGCCGCGTTGCCGTACGGCTTGTCGTGGTCTGCCCCGCACACGCGGGGGTGAACCGAGGGCAGGGTTCCAGGTCGGGTCAATCACACAGTCTGCCCCGCACACGCGGGGGTGAACCGAACTGGAAGCGCACAAAGCCGCCGTAGTGTTCGTCTGCCCCGCACACGCGGGGGTGAACCGCCGGGTTCCGCGTGTGCCCCGTCCTGCCCGGTGTCTGCCCCGCACACGCGGGGGTGAACCGCAAGACTGAGCCGGGAACCCAACCCTTGCGCCGTCTGCCCCGCACACGCGGGGGTGAACCGCGCATCGAGAATGGCCTCTTCGATCTGGCGTCGTCTGCCCCGCACACGCGGGGGTGAACCGATCAGGGACTGAAATCTCCGGCCAGGGTTTTGGTCTGCCCCGCACACGCGGGGGTGAACCGTTGCAATAAGTTTTGAATCAACGCACTGGGAGGTCTGCCCCGCACACGCGGGGGTGAACCGGTGGGTGCGCTCATGGCGCACTTCCTCTCGTTGTCTGCCCCGCACACGCGGGGGTGAACCCAGGAGAAGCGTCGTCAGCAGAACGCGGTTTTCGTCTGCCCCGCACACGCGGGGGTGAACCGCGTACCCGCAACCATTTACAAGTGCCTGTCACGTCTGCCCCGCACACGCGGGGGTGAACCGATGAGCCTGCGGGAAGCGCAGAAACGCTACGGGTCTGCCCCGCACACGCGGGGGTGAACCGCGCCGGGTCGGAGCCACATGAGGAACCGGCGGGTCTGCCCCGCACATCGCTTCGGTGACCGCCGCCACTTTGCGGGTTGAAACACCCTGAACATACATCTCGGTAAGCGCGAGTTTGAGAGCCTGTTCGCTCCGAATACCGCGTTCCAACGTCGAGGGATAAAACTCGCCGTGACGAACTTGTGGCACCGCGACGGTCACTTCTTCCATCCGAGTGAAGAGGGTTTTGTCTTTGTAGCCGTTGGCATAGTCCGTTCGCTCTGACGTGCGTTCATCAGGGGCGGCGTTGAGCAAGACGGCAAGAGCCTGAGGCAAGGCATTGAGTCCCTGAGAGGTCAGGGTTTCCAAAAGGCTCTCTGAGAGAGTACAATCGGTCGGGCGGTTCATGAGTGTCATGTCTCCTTTTTTGGTGTCGCAACCGAAAGGATACATCCTGAACCCGCCGAGTTTCATGCGGCGAGCAATTTACAGAAAACAGGGTACACTCACTAACGGATTCGCAGTGTGCGTTGTTTGAGATCGTAATCGGCGAACGTAAGTGCAACTAATTCGCTTCCCCTCATCCCCGTATCGAAAAGGGTAAGCAGAATCACCTCATTCCATCAAGATGGTGGGTTTTTTGGTGGAGAGAAGGGACTTCAGCTGTTCGTCGGAGAAGGGCTTAACATCGTCAGGGCGGTCAATCGGCTTTTCAACCCCCTCCATTGGGGAAAGATCAAGCGTTCTCTACCGAACAAGCCACGAGAAGAATGCCCGGAAACCCCGGTCGTAGGTTTTGAGAGTTCCGGTTTTTACGGCGACTGTCATCCGGGGATTGTCCCAGCGTCCGTTCGGCTGCGGAGTTCGGAGGTATTGGAAGAATTTACGAAGAGCGAGGGTATCGAAGCACTCAAACTCTTGCGACCTCAGAAACCAATCGAGTTTGCCAAGATTGGCGCGATAGGCCTCTAGAGTTCGGGGCGAGCAAGACTTTTCTTCGGTGACAAGGAGCCACTCTTCGAGAGCATTGGAAAACTCGCGCAGAGTAAGGGAGACGATTTGTGCCGTCTGAGTTTTTGAGGAATTAGATTGTTTTTTTGTCATTTTCCGTCTCTATCTTGGGGAATAGAGAACGGCGACACGGAAGGGAGGTTGTTTCATTCAATCTCAAAAGCAGCAGTTTTTGAGAAAAAAGATGAGAGCACTGGGGCTCGAACCCAGGACAACCTCCTTAAAAGGGAGGTGCTCTACCGACTGAGCTATACTCTCACACCGAACGCAAAAAATATACCCTGCTCCCGGAAAAATGTCAATGCCGATAGAGCAAATCGCTTTGATATTCTCACTTTTTCTGAAAGCTTAGCAGAACCCAAGACCAGCCCTCTCTTGACCCGCGTGCCTGAAACGGAACCAGTGCCCCTGCCTTCTGCTTCTCGGTGTCAATTTTGAGTGGAATCGGGTGAAATTCGTTCCGCCGCCTTCGGGCGGGAGAGCGGCTTTACTCCGATGCGATACCAGAACGCTTGGAAAAACTTGGTCGCTTCGCTCACCAGCTTCCGAAGGTAGGGCGGCGAAACCACCGCCACCGGCGGCTCCGTCAAAAAGGCGAAATGCGTCTGGATCGAAATTTCCAGCGTCTCCTCCCGCTCCAGTCCCTGCCGCCACATAAGCCCGGCGAATTCCGCGCCGGGAGCCAGCAGTCTCCACGCCTCCTCTGTCAGCAGCAGGTACTCGTGCCCCGGAACGTCGTTTTTGAGAAGGCGGTGCGTGAGAATTACATCCGGTCCCGACAGCTCCTCCCGTTCATAAATTTGATAAAACAACGCCGTGCCTGCATGAACGATTACCTTCAACTGAAGCCGCGAAAGATTCAGACACGCCTCGCAGTTGCAAAGATTTGAGGCTTCGAGTTCGTCCCGGCGGCGGCGGAACACCTCGATAAATCGCACCAGAAGGGGCAGAGTGACCCCGTTTTCAGCGGACTTCCCGGCATTAGCGGCGAGGGAAGTCCCCCTTTCTGCGTAGCAAAAAATGGCATCCCCTTCCAGTTTTGCAACCCGAACCGGAAGTTCGACCTCCCGCAGAACCGCCTGAAGCAGATCGGTGAGGATGACCTGTGCGTGCGCCAGCGTTTGGCGATGGGCATGAACAAACGCGGTATAACCGCTGATGTCGGCGATCATCAAGATCACCGGTTTTTGCACGGGTTCTGTCGAGGGCTGAATCTCCATATCTCTTCAACGATTCACGCCGGAAAATGATTCACTCCCTTCCAAACTCTATTCGCTTTCGGGAGGCTCGAACAGGTCGAACCAGGCTTCGAGCCTCTCCCGTGTTACCCGAAACGTCTCCGGCGGAAGGGCTGCATTTCGCTGGGATAGCCGCGCCCACAGTTCTTCCCGCTCGACTTCCAAAACGTAAAGCTTCACCTCCGCTCCTAACTTCTCCCCCCGGCAGCGATACTCGCGGCGTTCCGCCCTTGACCAGAAGCCCCACTCCAGAATCACATTGATGCCTAGAGCCAAAGCGCGAGCCGCAACTTCCCACTGAAGCCGCTCCACCGGATCGCGCAGCCGATGCAGCTCCGCCTCGTTTTGGGGGGAAGCAAGAACGGCGGCGATCCAGAGGTCGGGGCATAGCCGCAGGGCCGGGAGTTCCCTTTCCAGCTGGCGGGCCAGCGTGGTTTTTCCGGCTCCCGGCAGTCCGCAAATCAAAGTCAGTGTCGGCATTATTTTCGCTGAGTGCCCAGGGTGAGGGCGAACAGAGCCGGAACCGCCCGCTCGCCGTTTGTGCCGCTCACGAAATCGAGCGAGGTCAGCACAAGTTTCGGCTTTGGGTTGTTCCAGGCCATTGCATAAAGCGCGGGAACCTCCGCATCGGCGGGAAGACCCGGAAAAGGGACGTGCCACGCGAGGGCCGCCCCGGTCAGGCTTTTCGGCGATTTCTGAAGCCAGTGATCGAGATTTTCTTCCAGCCGAACCGGGATGTCCACCGTTGAGCCGTCCTCATAGTGAACCCGATACCGGGCGATTTCAGGTGCGGCAAAGTTTCGGTCGCCGCGTTCCCAGAGCTGGATCGGGCGGGTGACCAGAGCGGTATGGAGAAAATAGAGCGTCGCCGCCTTTCGTTGGATCGGGATGCCTTTGATCTCTTGCGGAAGCGAGCGGATCGCTTCGGGCGCGTCTTTCGAGCCGAGCATCAATACCTGCGGAACCGGAGCATTCGCGTAATCGCTGACCAAGAACTCAATGTCGCTCAAGGTTTGCTGCCCCACTTTGAGATGGGCGAGGCTCTGTCCGGTCGAGAACAAAACCGCTGCTTTTGCCGTGTCGCTGAGGTCTCGCGGCTTCAGGTAGCGATTGGCAAACCGGGTTAGATCCAAGGGGGTGTAGACCACGTTCACGCCCGGAATCAGAACAAGGCTCGCCTGCGACCCGGCTCCGAGGTTTTGCAGCAGCGTAGAAATCAAGCGAAGTTTTCGTGCCGGATTTTGCGGGTTGGGGTCGTTGTCCATCAATTTGATCTGATTGAGCAGAATTCCTCCTCTGCCGGAAGAGGACGGATACGCGACCAGACCGCCGAGATTGTCGAGCCGCAGCATTTTCGATTTTTCTTCGGCAGAAATCACCCGCAAAAATTCCACGTTGTCCAGTCCCGCCAGACGCGGGCCGGAGTAGCCGGGGAGATCGCCCCGCCAGCTTTTGATCTGAAGCGTGATGGACTTTTCCACCCGGCGGGGCGGGCTGAACTTGATCTCGGTTTTGGCTCCCGTCGGCCCCAGCACCGCAGAGACCGGATGCGCCGTGTCATCGTCCACAATCACCTTCAAGTTTTCGATCTTGAAATAGTTGATGTTGTTCCAAAGATTGACTTGATGGATGGTTTCTGGCTTGAAAAAGCGGAAGGTGACGGAGGCCCCCTGCGGCCCGACCCCGATCTGACGGATGTACCGCCACGAATCGGAGTTCAGCAGCCCGTTGACATAGTTGTAAGGGTCGTTGTCCGAAAAGGTGGGCTTGTAAGGAGCCAGCGGATCGGCGGGGCCGTCTGGCATTTGCGTGAACGGAGCCATGTTTTCGGGCGCACCGATCACGTCCGTATACACGTGCTCGGACAGAAAATAATCGCCGAACGCAATTTCCTGCGTTCCATAAAATGTCAGGTCGCGGCTGCCCAGGGCCGCCAGAAGCGGATGCTCCTGCGCCTCCTTGGTCACCCGCTCCAGACGGAAAGGGCGCAGCGGGCGATCCGTGCCGGTCAGCGTTTTAAAATCGGCGATTCCCGCCGGTGTGACGCCCCACAGCATTACCCAACCGCCTGCCTCCGTAAAACTTTTCAGAGAAGCGCGGCTGCGTTCCAGGGAGGCCAGATTCTGCGGGGTTCCGGGCAGCACCACAACCCGGTATTTCGGCCCCGCTTTCGTCGGTTCGAGCGCGGCCCCCAGTGCGGAGGCAGAGAGGAGTTCGCTTCGCACCCCCGTCAGAGCGACGGCTTTGGCAGTCGGGGAGTCCGGCTCGGCCAGAACTGCCACCGTGCCATCTGGCGGCGTATAAGTTTCGTAGGCGGCGATCAAATTCGTTAGAAGCTGATCGGCGGCAGGCTCAAGACCGAGTTTGGCCCCGACCCTCAGTTGACAGGCCGCCAGGACGCCGCGTCCGCAGGGGATTTCCATCAAGGCCGTGTCGTTGAGTCCATCGCCGCACTCCACGAGGCTTCGTGCGCCCCCGGAGGGCTTCGCGTAGGCGTTGATAACAGTCGGAAAGTCCCCTGCCCAGTCGGTGAAATCACGGCTGCGGAGGTTTCGAAACAGCGGTGTGCCAAGTGCCTGCGGAAAAGCGTAGCCTGCCGTCCGCGCTGTTGGCTTTACCGGGAAAGGCAGTGCCCCGCCGGAAAGGGGATTTTTTTGTTCCAGCGCAATCACTTTGCCGCCCCGGGCCGCAAATGCCAGAAGCTGTGACGAAACCGCCTCGTCGGAGGTGAGCGTGTCCGGCCCGATCAGCAGCAGGCCCGACTTCGTTTTAAGGTCGTCTAGTGAAAACAGCGGAGTGAACGTTCTTCCCCTCGCCTTGAGAAAGGCCGCCGCTCTGCCGCTTCGATCCAGCAGAAGGAGCGGAACGGCGTTTCGATTTTTTGCCCCGGCAAGCGGCAAATGGCTCAGAGGAAGCGGAGGCAAGACAGGCAAAATCGAGATCGGCTTGGTGTCCTCGAACCCCAGTTTGCCGTTTTGTGAGACCCGAAGGGTGAGGATCGCCTCCGTGTGGGTCGAAACGTCAGGGGCGGTAAAAAGAAGACTCTTTTCCCTCGCTGTGCCTGCCTCCAGCGGCAGCGTTTCCGATCCGCCGCCGATCTTCCTGCCCCCTGCGGAAACGCTCCAAACGAACGTCACCGGACTGCTGCTCAGGGTATCGTTGAAGACCTTCACGGCAATCGCATTGGATTTCCCGGCGTAGGCTCGGTGCTCGCGCTTGCGGGTGAAAACGGCGAGATCGGAAAACGATTTTTCGGCTCCCCGAACCCGCTCCAGGGCCACCCAGGGACAGATACCCGCCACGCCGTTCCACCGATAGCCTTCCACGAGAAGCCGAGTGTAGGCTGCCGCGCCGAGGTCGGCCTCGTCCCGCCCCCGAAATACGGAATCACCGCCGATCCACGCCTGATCTTCGAGTTTGCCCGCATAAAAAAACGACTCGCCGACAATGAGGGGGCGTTTTCGATCCCATTTCCAGCGGGCACTATGATCCGCTGTCTGTGCGAAGGTGTAGGCGGTGTCGGGATAAAACTGGGTGGGCGGTTCCGGGTAATGCGGGCAATCCACCTCCATCCGATTCTGAGCGAGTGCGCCCGCACCATCCGCCATGTAGGGACGGGAAGGGTCTATCCGTTTGGCGTTCTCGACGAGAGCGTAGAGTTTCGCCTCCATTGCATCCATCTCTCCGCCGTAGACGTTTTGGGCATTGATGTACATAAGTTCGTTTTCCACGCTGTACACGAGAATGGACGGATGATTTCGGTACGCTTTCACCACCTGCTGAAGATGCTCCTGGAAATTCTCCCAGACCACCGGGTTTTTCAGGTCGTAGGTAATGAACATTCCATCAATGCAGGTGGAAAGCCGCCCGACAATTCCGGCGCGGTCGAAATAATCCAGCATGGCCTCTCGATACGGAAAAATCTGGCGAAGATTGGAATCGTAGGAAAAGCGATAAAAGCGGTTTCCTTCGGCGCGGTACTTTGTGAGAAACTCTTCCGGGGTCTTGAAGCCGCCGGAAACCTCTACCCAGTTCCATAAATTGCGAATGACGCCGTTGATTTTCAGGTGCGTTCCTTCGGTCGTCACCTCGCAAAAGCCGAACGGCTCCTCTTTCACATCGAGAATTCTGCCCTGAAGGTCGCGCACCGTTAGGCGAAGCAGATAACGGTCGGGGTTGTTTACCGGAAACCAGAATTTCGGGTTCGCCCATCCGCCGCCTGTTGAAACCACACGGTGATCCTGAGACTTCAGGGGAACGGAAACCGGCGCGAATGTTTTTTCCACCACGCCGGTTTTTACGTTGACGGCTTCGGCGGTTACTTGAACCGTCGAAACTTTGGCCTCGCTCTCAGACGGATTGAAGAGGGTCACTTCCGCCGAAAGGCTTTTACGGAGCGCAGAGGGGCGAATGAAAACGTTCTCGACGTAAACGGGGCCGACCGCCGAAAGGGTTACCGGAGCCACAAGGCCGCACGCCAGCCCGTCCCCCTCGCCTTTGGTGGAGGGATAAATCGGAGCCACCCATTTCTGAAAAGAAAGAAACTGCTGTTCCAGCGGCAGATTGCGGGCCCCTTCCAGCGTCGTGTTCATCGCGTTCGTGTCGCGGGCATAAAGCGGCGACTTAACGGCAATTTCGATTCGATTTTTTTTTCCCGGCACGATCTCCCGCGTGATGTCGGCCTCCCAGGGAACCAGTACCCCTTTATGAGTGGCAGCAAGTTTTCCGTCTACAAACACCGAAACAATCCAGTTCGTCGCAGAAAAATGAAGCGTGAAACTCTTGCCCTTTGCCGAGGCGGGAATGTACACCTGAGTGCGGTACAAAAGCCGATTTGCAAAGTGGAGTTCGGGGGTGTCAAACGCATTGGACGGAACTCTAACTCCCAGCCATCGGGAGGGCGTTTCCCGGTCGCCCGTTTCCGGCGGCAGCGTAGAGATTGGCTGGTAGGGGTGGTCGTCCATATTGAGATCGTCGAAGCGGGCCGCCTGCCAGAAGCCGTTCAGCACCACCTGCGAACGTTTGCCGGAGACTGGATCGCTTTCGGGAAGGGAATAAACCTGGGCTTCGGCGTTCACATCCTGCTCGCGGCGGTAGGTTTCGCCGGGTTTGAGAAGGCCGTCGGGCGTCCAGGTTCCTTTTACCAGGGCCAAAGCGTCGAGCGCGAACAGCAGGCGGTCTCCTTTTGGCTGATCCAGGCGCAGTTCAAGCGTGGTCTTTCCTGCCGGGAGCGATTTTTTGCCAAGATCGAGCCAGGCGACCTCGACCCAAACAGCGAGACGCATCAGGTTGGTCGTTCGCGCTTCGGGAAGAACTTGCTGCCAGGGGCCGCTTCCGATGCGCCACCGGAAAGGAGCGCGAGCTCGCTCAAATCCGATTCGCGCCCAGAGGGTGTACTCGCCCGCTTCCGGGACATCGAGAGTGTAGGTCAAGACCGCTCCCTCCGGCGGCAGCGAGTTTGCGATTTTGTCTTTGCCCTCAATGGATTTCTGAAGCCACTGTCCCCCGGAGAGAACGCTGTTCGCGCCGAAGCCGGTCTTATCAAAGGCAAAGCTGGCCGAAGCGGGGGTTTCGCCTTCGATCCATAGAAAAGCGGGCGGTGCAGCATAAACCTGCGCCCCAAAACTGCCAAAATAAAAGGCGGCGAGAATGAACAAAAGCAGGGTAATTGTGCGTCTGCAAAAAGACATTGAAGTCATCCTTTCGGCGGCGGGAAACCCGCTCAATCGTTTGAGCAAGAAAATCTCCGCTGGGGCGAACCGAGGCCGGGGAAGTTCGTAGAAACAAAAGAAGACCCTTTGGGAGGGATGCATGGGCGGCAGCAAGGCGGCTGAAGCGGCTGCGGGAACGGTATTTTATCGCGAGCGATCCTCGCCGGAAGCCGTTTTCACATCACCGACTGCCGAGGCGACATTACAGGTGCGATCCGAGCGCAATACGGTGATTGACGTACTGCGCGGGCTGTGCATTGTCTCGATGCTGGCCGGGCATTTCGGCTCCGATACCTATTTACGCTACTGGACTCATCTGCCTCGATTTTTTGACGGAGCCGCCGGGTTTGTGTTTCTCTCCGGGTTTGTTCTGGGTTCCATTCATTTGCGGCGGCTCCAGAAGCAGGGCGAACGAGCGGCTTCCGCCGCCATCTGGAAACGGGCTGGTTTGCTCTGGGCGGTTCACGTTCTGCTGACGCTGTTCGTTTTTGGGCTTCACCAGAAAACCGGGCGGATTGCGGCCATTCCCTCGGTTGAAACGCTGGGCGGGTGGGGGAAAACCCTCTGGCTTATCGCCACCCTTCAAATGCAGCCCTTTGGCCTTGGGCTGGATATTCTCCCTCTGTATGCAATCTTCCTGCTTGCCTCGCCGCTGATTCTCGCCCTGCTGATACGCGGGTGCTCCATCGTTCCGCTGCTGGCTTCTTTTCTGCTCTATCTTTCCGTGCAGTTTCGACCGGAAGCTCTGAATCTGCTTGACCCGCGCTCAGGAGCCGTCGCTTTCTACTGGGCGGCCTGGCAGTTCCTGTTTACGCTGGGATTGATGGCGGGGTGGCAGCGTGAGCGGCTTCAGGCGGCTCTGGCAGGAAAATGGCGAACGCCGCTCCTTATCGTCAGCGGAACTCTCTCTGCGGTTTTTTTGGTGCTGGCTCAATTGGATCTGCATTCGGTGTTCCATCCCCTGCATCCGGCTCTGGCCCGCCTTTACGCCGGGTTCGATAAGCCGACGCTGGGCGGGCTTCAGGTGCTTTATTTTTTCGCCGCGCTTTTGCCGGGGTATCTGCTGCTGAGACGGCTGATGCGAACGGAGGGAGGGCGGAGGGTGCTGTCGCTTCTCGAAACGATGGGCCGCCTCAGCCTCTATTGTTTTCTGGTTCATCTGGGCTACACGTTTTCCATCCGCGCCCTTTCTACCGAAACCTGGACTCCGCTTCAGCAGGAGGGAGTAAGCCTGATTGGACTGATTTTCGTGGGGGCAATGGCACGCTTCGGCATTTTGAGACGGTGGATTCCCAATTAAGCGGCACGCGGGTTTGTCAATTTCCCTCTTGTTTTTGACGCTTGACAGGGAAGGCGAAGTTTGATATACTAGCCCTAGGAGTTGTTGGTGAAAAATTGCCTGCTGGAAAGGAATTTTTCCTGGTGGACGGTGCAATTTTCGCGGGAGGTTTCCTGTCTTGTTTTATCGGCACACGTCGGAAAAAAGACTTCAGCAGGAAAATGGCTGCGCCCCTCAATCGGTAGAGGCGCATGGAACCCGAACGCCCGGAGCTCCGAAAGATCACGCGGGAAAAACCCGCCACCGCCAGCACCTGCACCATTCGCTGACGGGTCGGATAGGGGGGAAATCCCTGCCGACCGAAAGAAGAGAACCCGCTCTGCGCCGCCCTGCGTAGAGCGGGTTTTGTCGTTTTCACTCCCCTTTCGGGTGTTGGAACAAAATGCTGTTGAATTTCGATAAGAAGAAGAGGGAGAAAGCCATGAGTCGAGAAGCACTCGTCCTGAACAGCGATTATGAGCCACTGAACGTCTGCAATGCGCGTCGCGCTCTTGTCATGGTTTTTTTGGGCAAGGCAGACGTTCTCCATGCCGATGAAGAAACGATTGTCACAACGGGCAGCGGCGATTTCGCCATGCCGTCGGTGGTGAAGCTGCGAAGCCAGGTGAAGCGTCCGCTGCCGGAACTCAAACTGACCCGGCGCACAGTCTTTGCCCGCGACAACTACACCTGCCAGTACTGCGGCTCCACCACCAAGGAAATGACGATTGATCACGTGATCCCCAAGCGGCACGGCGGAGGAGCGGCCTGGGATAACCTGGTCTGCTGCTGCCGTAAATGCAATATGAGGAAAAGCGACAAACTCGCGCATCAGGTCGGGATGAAATTGATGCGTCCGCCGCGCCGTCCGAAGTACACGCCCTACATCAGCCTCACCAAGTATCTGAGCGGGCGAAAAAACGAAGTGTGGAAAGATTACCTGCCCACCTTCGCCGACATTCCCGACTGAAACGAATCCTTTGTGGAAAAGCGCGTTCCAGCTAGTCTGGACGCGCTTTTCTTTCTCATCAAAGCCTTATCAAAGCTACTTTCTGTCAAGTCAAACCCAAAGAGTACCTCTGCCACGTTTCGCTTGAAGGCCTTGCCGTCTCTGTGCGAGTTCAAGGATCGTACAATGGCGTGGCTGCTGGAAACGCGCTCAATCTCTGCGGTTTGCTGCGGATTTATCGTCCGGCGGTGGAGGGGCCGATTCAGGGGGTCTTGGGGCGCGAAGCAATCCTTGGCCGATCACTCTCTCCCTGCCCAAACCTCACCGATGCTGTAACTCTTGCCAAACGGTGTGAGGAAGAAGGTGGCTGTTGTAGGACAGGCCCAGAGGCAGCCGATTTCTGAAGCTAAAAAAAGCGTTGAATCCGAAATGGATTTCAACGCTTTTGCAAAACGGCCCCCACTCCGATTCGAACGGAGGACCTGCTGTTTACAAAACAGCTGCTCTACCACTGAGCCATAGGGGCAGGTTACCCTTTTAGAATACAATCTCTTCCGATTTTTGTCAAGAGCCTTTCTTTCAGTTCCATAATCTCCACCAGGGTTTGGCGGGTTTTGACTCCTTCTCTGTGTTTTGTGAATCGGCGGACAGTTGTATCAAACGCATTTCCTGATCCATTGTTTTTCGGGCCTTTTCTCTGCCCTCTGGGGAAGTTTCTTCAGAAAACAAAAATGCGGGTCCCATTGCCAAGTGTTCGGGTTTTGATCCCGCGAACAGAGCCTTGTTGACTGCATTCGCTTCAGCAGAACTCAGAGCGATTTGCTTGAAAGCAGGAGTTGTTACATACCTTGATTCGATTTTCGATCCGGCAGCAAAATAAGGCTCTTGTTCCAGAAAACCCCGCTCTGAAATTTCTCCCTCAGAATCAAAGCAAATGTATTCGGAAGAAAATCGAATCCCCAGCCCCTCCAGCAGCCCTCTTCCCCACGCAATTTGAGTAAATCGGTATGCCCGCTCTGCAATCCCCGCAGGCACTCCCGCGCTGTGCATTGCCTGTAGAATTTCGTCCTCCGTGATTTCTGGATGGGCAGCGACCAGATCGAAAAGTAAAGAAACCGCCCCCTCAGCGGTTGATGGATTCTGGAGTTGAGGTTGCAGCGTAAGGAAAAGGCGCACACTATAAAATTCATCCGCAGCAGGCCACGCAAAAGAGGCCGTCTCTCTTTGCAGTTCTATCTGGGCGTCGTTGTCAATCAGAACCTCACAGACAACGGTCTCTCCTTGATTTTGAGCGTAGTAGAGACGTACCCAGTGTGACGCTCTTGCGAACTCTCTGGTTTTGAGTTTTTCGTAGAATTGCTCTAGTGCAATTCCACGCGAGTTATTGTGGAATGGGTTCGAGCCGTTCGCATTGATAGTAGTCGCACAGTCGCGTCTTGAGTTCTTCGGCACTGAGTTTGCGCGTGGGCTCCAGCACTGCTCTTTTGCCCTGGGCCCATTTCGGTTCGATGTTGTTGAACCAAGGACTCTTCGACGGGAGCGGACAGACCAACAAGCGGCAGCCGCCCTCTTTCTTGACCGTCTGGTTATGGGCTTTGATCCACGCTTTGACCCGCTTGCTGAGGTGCCAACTCGCATTGTCCCACACCATCAGCAGGGCGGACTTGCCTTCGGCGGCGAGGCGCGTCAGCACCCAGGACAAAAACGCTTCGGTGCTCTCGCTGACCGGACGCCCGTCGACAAAGCGCAACAGCATTTGTCCGGTATCGGCACGAAGCAATCCGTAGCACGCGAGGGCTTTGGGGTCTGGATCGGTCTTGTCGGGTTCGTTCTGCACTAAACGCATCGCTTTGTCCGGTGTCCAGGTCGCCGCAGACGGTTGGGCGTAGCGGGAAAACCAGACTTCATCCTCGAAGCCCAACACCCAGTCCGGATGCGACTTCGCCAGGCGGATTACTCGCTCCCGCCCCTTTTTTTAAGCGCGTACTGCGGGTCAGGACTGGCGATCCAGTGCTTCGCTTTCTTCCAGTTCACCCCCAACCGCTTCAAGGCGCGACGGAGGGTTTCGTCGCTGACGCTCTGTTGGGTCAGTCCTTGCTCCCAGGCGATGGTCGCGAGCAAGCCCGTCGTCCAGACGCTCTGAGGTTTGCCAAACGCACGCGGAGATTGGCGCAGGAGAGATTTAAGTTGCTCTAATCGCTCGCCCGTAAACTGAGAGACCACCGTTTTCGGACGGCGCGACTGTGGGGTGAGGCAGTCTAATCCGGTGGTATTGAAGGCTCGAAGGACATTGCGGACATTTTGTTCACAGCCGCCGTAAGTTGCGGCGATCTGACGTGGAACCAGACCGCGAGAACTGGCGAGCAAATACTGAGCGCGTCGCAGACGGAAGGCATCCGGAGAACGCAAGGCGTTTTCGAGGTGAGCCTGTTCGTCTGCGGTGAAGGGACGGGGAAAGAGCGGAGGTTTCATGCCCCACAGTTTACCCGAGCCCAAATCATTTCACATCATCTTAGGTGGAACTGCACTAGGCACTCGAACACCCCTCCGTCTTGAGGCGGAAGGCTGCCTCGAATCCCGATTGCCCCTTTTGTTGCCAACCACTCTCTGGCGCCGACAACCCAGGTTTCCTGGTGTACCTGCTCGTCCTCTGTTTTATCATCGGCCTTGAAAAACGCTTTGAGGAGGACATGAAAATCGTTGAGGACAAACGCCTTCAACGCATCTTGAACGGCCTTTTCCGCAGTAGTTCCTAGCCCCGCAAACGACTCGACAATCCTTCGATCCGGGTTCAGTTGAAAAGAGACATCTATCTGAACGGTCAGTCCCGCCGATTGTTTGATTTCTCTGATAACGGAACCTGTGGCTCTGATGCTGTGTTTTGGAAAAACGAGCCAGTCTTTTTCCTGAACGACTTCAACTTCATGGGCACGAAAAAGCTCTGACAAAAAAAGGAGGATTTGAGACATCGAAGGTTTTTCCCTGCTACGAAAATCAGAATGGCACAACCAAAATAAGGGTACGAAAAGTGCGTCAGTGCCCGAAGAAGATGTGTGACAGCTCTGCAAAGCCAGTCTTTGTCCCACGGTTTCCGCTTCGGTGATGGCAGACACCAAACCCAGAACCGGTAATTTATGATACCTTCTGAGGCTGCAATTTTTGCACGGAACGCTCTCCTGCGCTCTCAAAAACGAAATCAGCTCAACTTCGCTGACCCCTCTTACCAAAGGGGAGGTTTCGTTGAGCGAGGGTTTACTCTTTCAAGGCAGGATCGGGCGACGCGACCCTTACCTGCGCTGCAGACAAACGACCGGCATCAAATCACAAGGGCCGACTTCGCCTTTCGCTCTTGACTTTGAGAAAGGGGATGGAGTATGCTACCTTGCAAATTGCGTCTCATCCGTGAAGCGAGGCAGGGGTTTTGTTCTGCGTCCCGTTGAGCCGCCCGTCTTTCCGAAAAATTTTCACTACCCCAAAGGATACCGTATCGCCATGCAGGTCACCGCCGAGCAGGTAGACCCTTGTACTCTCTCCCTCGACATCGTTGTGGATGAAGAGCAGGTCGCCAAAACTTTCGACAAAACGTATCGGGAATTCAGCCGCGTGGTCAATGTTCCCGGCTTTCGCCCCGGCAAAGCCCCGCGTGCGATTCTGGAGCGTCATGTCAACAAGCAGCGGCTTCAGGAACGCGCCCGCGAAGTGATTATTCAGGAGGCTTACGGGCGTGCACTTGAGCAGGAAGGCGTGACCCCCTACCGCAACGCGACGGTGCAGCCCTCCGACCTCGAAGACAAAAAGCCTTTCGCCTTCAAAGCGATTGTGCCGCTTGAACCGCAGGTCAAGCTCGGCGAATATACCGGGATTACGGTGGACAAACCGATCTATCCGGTGACCGACGAAATGGTGGACAGCCGGGTTCAGCAGCTGCGTGAGGAGCGGGCACGGCTGGAGCGAATTACGGATCGCGGCGTCGAAGCGGGCGACGTTCTGATTGCCGAAATGCAAACCGTGATCGAAGGGGTGGAAGAGAGTTCCCCCGCACGACGCCAGCTGATCCAAATGGGCAGCAACGTTCCCGGCTTTGATGAGCAGGTGATGGGGATGAACCCCGGCGACGAGCGTTCCTTTGAACTGCGCTTTCCCGACGACTTCGAGGAGGAAGAAAAACGCGGCAAAAACGCGACTTACACCGTAAAATTGTCCTCGATCTCCGGGCGCAAAGTTCCTGAACTCAATGACGACTTCGCCAAGCAATTGGAGGTCGAAACCGTCGAAGACCTCCAAAAGCAGATTCGCGAAGCCCTCGAAACCGAAGCCTCCGAGCTTTCCAATCAGGTCGCCGAACAGCGAATTATCGAAAAGGTGCTGGAGTCCTCGGAAGTCTATTTCCCGGAAGCCCTGGTGCAGGAGGAAATGGAAGACGACTTCAAACGTCTGAGCGCGGAACTCAAGCAGTATCAAATGCCCTACGAACAGTTTCTGGCGCAAATTGGGATGAGCGGCGAAGAGCACTATCGGCAGGTACACGATGCTGCCGCGACGAGAATTCGCTCTGTGCTGGCACTGCGGCAGGTCGCGATTCAGGAAGGGCTTCAGGTCACCGATGAGGCCATTGATGTCGAGTTCGCCAATCTCGTGACTCTCGGACGGATCACCGAAGAGCAATTCGAAGATTATCGGGGCGAGGGGCGGCGTCGGCTACAGGTCGCTAACGCGCTGGTTCAACAGCAGCTGCACGATTTTCTCTTTGAGAAAAACTCTTTCAACGAAGTGGAAGAAGATATCAATGCCGTAACTCAAGAAGACGAAACGGAAGCTCCTGCGACCCTCGAAAGTGCCGCCTCGCCCAAAGGCATGAGCGAATCGGCGGTGTCGGAGGACAAAGCGGAGGCCGAACCAACTGCTCCCGCTGAAAACTCGACCCCCGAACCGGAGGCCGCTCCCGAAACCCGTGCAGAAGAGGCAGACGCCGAAAAAACCTCGGAATAGTTCCGAGAGAGGCGGAAAGACAACACGAATGCCCGAGCTCAACTTGTTTTCACAGAAAGAAGCGCTGACCTAGATAAACCGTCTCCAAAATTTTCTGGAAGTTGCGCGTTCGGGTACTCACCCCGTTATCATCGAAAAAAAGGTTGATCTCAGACCGGAGACCCTGGCGTTCTTTACGGAAAAACCCGTGAACAAGCTGAAAAATTGATCTCGGGGGTGCAGAGCGGCATTTGCACCAACTGTGTCAATCTGTGTAACGACATTTTGCAAGCGGATCGGAAAGCCGCCGAAACCGGCTCGGCTATCGAAACCTTTGCGCTAACCGTACAAACACCTGTAGAACCCGCTGAATCTACCGATAATCAAAAGTAGACCGAGGCGGTTTCCTTCTGGATTGAACCCACTCACACGCGAACGGGTCTTTGTCCCGTTCGCGTTGTGCCAAATCGCCCGAACACCCCGAAAGATGGAGGTAACGACATGATGGATCGCTTCTATCGCCCCCCGCAAAATGTCATCCCGATGGTTGTGGAGCAGAGCGCACGCGGCGAACGCGCTTACGACATTTATTCTCGCCTGCTCAAAGACCGAATTATTTTTATCGGTGAGCCGGTTTCCGATCATCTTGCCAATCTCGTGATCGCCGAGATGCTTTTTCTTGAAAAAGAAGACCCCGATGCCGACATCGAACTCTATATTAATTCCCCAGGCGGCTCTGTTTCCGCAGGGCTTGCGATGTACGATGTTATGCAGCTGGTGAAATGCGATGTCGCTACGATCTGTGTGGGAATGGCGGCTTCGATGGGAGCCGTTCTACTCGCGGGCGGTGCAGCAGGCAAACGCTATGCCCTTCCAAACTCGCGGATTATGATCCACGCGGTTGCAGGCGGCTATGAGGGAACCGTGCAGGACGCCGAAATTCGCTTGAAAGAGATGGTTCGCGCTCACGATAATCTCAACGGCATTCTCGCCAAACATACCGGGCAGCCCTTCGACAAAGTACGCCGGGACATGGATCGAGACTATTTTATGTCTCCGCCGGAAGCCCTGGAATACGGAATCATTGATAAAATCGCGGATAAAAAGGCATAAGTAAATCAGTGAAGAGGGGTGAGGGAGAAGGAACCGGCTCTGCTTTGTTTACGCTCTGTCTTAAAACAGAGAAAAACCCGGCAGGTGCTCCTCACCCTAATCCCTGATCCCTCACCTCTAATCCCTACTTCGGAGAACCATCTTTGTCCAGAGCGTATGAACGAGAGCGCAACGACAGTCGCTGCGTGTTGTGCGGCAAGACCCGCGAGCAGGTCAAAAAGTTGATCCTGGGTGTGCATGGCGGGGTATGCCTCGACTGTGTAGACCTTTGTAACGACATCATTCGCAGCGGCGCACAGGAGCAGGAACGCACGGGACGACTTGACACGGTGGGCGGCGTACCCAAGCCGAAAGAAATCTATCGCATTCTCAGTCAGTACGTGGTCGGACAAGAACGGGCAAAACGCACGCTTGCGGTTGCCGTTTACAATCACTACAAGCGGATCAATCTCAGTTCGCACGATGTCGAACTTCAGAAATCCAATATCCTGCTGCTGGGGCCAACCGGCTCCGGGAAAACGCTGCTGGCGCAAACCCTGGCCAAAATTCTGAATGTTCCCTTTGCTATTGCCGATGCCACCTCCCTGACCGAGGCGGGCTATGTGGGCGAAGATGTGGAGAACATTCTGCTGAAACTGCTTCAGTCGGCAGACAATGCCAACCCCGGCGGCAATATCGAGCAGACGGTCAAGCTGGCGCAGCGCGGCATTATCTACATTGACGAAATTGATAAAATTTCTCGCAAGTCAGAAAATCCTTCGATCACCCGTGACGTGAGCGGCGAAGGGGTGCAGCAGGCCCTGCTGAAAATTTTAGAAGGCACCACAGCGAATGTACCGCCGCAGGGCGGGCGCAAACATCCGCAGCAGGAATACGTTCAGCTGGATACGTCTTCGATCCTGTTTATCTGCGGCGGCGCGTTCGAGGGATTGGCCGGAATCATTGAGCGGCGCATGAACACCCGCACAATGGGAATTCGCGCTGATGTGCCCACCCATGCCGAAAAACTCGCTCTGAAAAGCAATGTTTTTTCTCATGTTATGCCCGACGACCTGCTTAAGTTCGGACTGATCCCAGAATTTATTGGACGCCTGCCAATTGTTGCCACTCTGGACGGCCTGGACGAAGAGGCTCTCATCAAAATTCTGACGGAGCCGAAAAACGCGCTGGCGAAGCAGTATCGAAAGTTTTTCGAGTTCGACGGGGTAGAACTGGAGTTTACCGAGGGCGGACTGCGAGCGATTGCTCACGAGGCGATGCAGCGCAGCACGGGGGCGCGTGCTCTGCGAACGATTATCGAAGAGATGATGATGAATACGATGTACGAGATTCCCTCCTCGAAGGAAATCAAGCGGGTGGTGATTACAGAAGCAACGGTGCGAGACAAAGCCGAGCCAGAAATTTACACTACCACGCAATTAAAGCAAGCCTCGTAAGTAAAGGCCTTTTTCCTGCCTCTCTGCCTTCGGGGGCTGCCGATCCTTGGGGAGAGGGGAAAGCATTTTAAGGCGGCGGCAAGAGCAAAGCCGGGAATGTCCGCAAAAAACCTGCGGCACGCTGGCAGACCTGCCTGCTTCGCATTGATCTCGGTCTATGCGGACGGGGCGGGCGGCTCGCCCTCCAAAATTTCAATGACATCCACGCCGCCGCGCCTTCGGGAGCGGCGGCGTTCGGTTTTTGCCATCGGGCTGTCGGGAAAATACATTCGAATGGCAATAAGGTCGCGATAGGGATTATAATGGCAGATCGCCTGAACTCCCAGCTGTTCCGCTACCTCTTTCGTCTCCGATTTGCGTTTGGGGTTGGTTTTGCCATCTTTGCAGTGCCGCTCTGCCCGGTCATAACGGGGGCACATCCAGCACGACATTCGCCGTTCTTGAGCCATCGCTTACTTTCTGAACCTTTCCAAATCAAGTCAACATTAAGCGGCTGAGCCAGCCCAGCGTGCGGCGAGCTAAACCCCGCCGCTTCACGCCTTCGGCGGCGTCTTTCGGACACGATGCCCCGATGAAAATGGGATCGCAGTCTACCAAGGCAAAGGGGCAGCGCCTTGTTGAGAAGACGTCTGCAAGTGGAATTTGGCCGAGAGATTTTATCCCTGTTCTTTTATTCCAAATCAGCCCTGTGAGTTATCGAATCGCTGCTGGGTTCCGTCTTCAAGGTTCTCGAACCTCCCACCCGTATAGTCTTTCAAAAAACTGTGCCAGAAGCGGAGGGCAGGGGTATTGAGCGCGAGTTCGTACAGCACCCATTTTCCGCGATAACGATCAAAAATCTGTTTTGCCGCCCCCCGTCCCACCCCCCGCCGCCGGTATTTGGGAGCGATGTAGAAATCAAGCAGCTCCCAATCCACCCCGTCCGGCAAGGGAGCCTCACGCCCAAACACAATCGCGTACCCGGCAGGCTTTCCCTCTACTTCGATGAGCAGGAGGTCTCCTTTGTCCCGAATCCACCAGTTAAAGCGAACACACTCCTCCGGTGTCTTCACCTCTTCTGCTCCGGCAAAGCCGCCCCACACGGGCAGCCCGTAACGATTGATGTCCATTTTCGGGTCGTACTGCGACAAGTCCACGAAAAAGTTCAGGAAAAAGTGATGAACAACGGTCAGCGACGATGCGTCGGCCAGTGAAAGCGTGACAGCGGGATTCATTCAAGCCTTTCGTGCCAGATAAAGCGCGGCAATGTAGAGTTTCTCGATTTCGCCGCCATGCCGGTTCAGCACCTCCAAGATGCCCGCATAAAGCCTCGCTCGCACATCGGGGGGCAGCATTTGATGGGAGGAATGAGTGTCGAGGAGTGCGACATAATCGGCACTGCTGTAGCGTGCCCTCCAGGGGAACTGCTCAATGGTCACGTCGCGGTAGCAGCGGGTGCTCTGAATCTGCTCGGCGCGGCGTTCAATCCGCCACCGGCTCGGTTCCTTTTTCACGTCCCCGGCCATCTGCGGTGCTTCCCGATTGTAAATCTCTTGAATTTCCTCAGAGGCAGCATACTCCTGCCAGGGGGACATATTCCAAAAAAGGGCGAGGGTTCCGTTTGGTTTCAGGGTGTCCGCCGCCTTTCTCAGCCCCATTTCCAGGGGAATCCAGTGGAAAGACTGTGCGGCAAAAACGACCTCGTAGTGAGCGGGCTGGAGACGCCACGCCTCAAAGGTTGCGTTCTCGAAAGTAACGTTGGGAAGATCACGAAATTTAGCCGCTGCCACCGCCGACAGGTTTGCCCCCGGTTCCAGACAATGAATGAAATATCCCTGCCGAGCGAAAATTTCAGTGCCTTTCCCCGTGCCCGAACCGATTTCAAGCCAGCGGCTCTGAGGGCCTGCCTTGGCATAGGCAGCAACGGCCTGCGCCAGTTCGGAGGGATAGCCTGGGCGGAAGCGGTCGTACTCTTCCGAAATTTCGTTGAAGACCGCCCGCTGGCCGCCATAATCCTGCGCTGTGTTTTGAGTGAGTGACATCAAAAACTCCGTTTTTCTCTCGTTTCAAATACGAGAAATGAACGTTTCGCCCGCGTAACGGCAAACTCCCTCTTCATCCTTGAAATAAACTCGGTCGCGCTCACAGCCAAATGACTTCAAAGCCGCCTCTTCAAGCCAGCGCAATGCTTTTTGCTGACCGGGGTCTGAGCGAAGTCCGCTTTGCCTTTCGTTCTCCAAAGTCAAGCGCAGAGAGGCTTCGGCACGGCGATTTCCCTCCACAAACTCTTCGATCTTCAGCGTTCGGTCGCCGCAGCCTGGGCAACTCCACAGCGTACCCGCCTTCCATACGGCCTCGCCTCCGCTCTCTCTGAGGGCGTCCAAAAGGCATCGTCCGACCTCGGAGGGGGCATAAAGTTCATACTCGCGATGATGGCGGGCACTTCGCCAGCGAACCGTAAAAAAAGACATTTCCGAAAACTCCCGCAATTCAACGGATAAATGAGGGCTTCTCTTCAACCGTTAATTTTAGGCGGCGGAAGCAATCCCCCGTCAGGAGGTCTATGAACGTGATACTATCCGAAGCCAAAGAACTGGTGGGAAGAGTCTGCTCAGTTCAATATGTGGATCGAAATGGAACCGAACTGGAAGTGACATCAAAAATCTACGATGCCACCTACGTCCCGCTCTATGGCGGCTATCTTGTGACAGCGAAGGAAGACATTCGCTTTGACCGAATTCGCAGTGTGTGCGCGGTGGAGCAGGGGGCTGCCTCGATAAACGCGACCACGACTGCGATGGAGCGAGTGGCGGCCTGATTCTAATTTCCAATCTCAACACTTCTCAATTACGTCCTGCGGCTCCCCAAGAGCGGCAGGACGTTTATTTTTAAGTGGGGCAGACAAACAAAAACGGGCAGGTTCGGCACAGACTTTCGTCTTTGGGCTGAGGCGGAAACTCGCCGCGTGCGATTCCTGTCAGAGAACGCTCGAACTCTTCGCGCCGATTGCGCTCGGCCCGTTTGTCGGCAATCGGCTCGAAATCCTCGCTCAGCCCGAAATAGCGCAGGCGAACCGCTGCCGTGCGCCCTTCGGCCTCCGCAGCTTTACGAAAGGCCGTCAACTGCGGATCGAGATGATCGTCCTTTTTGCGGGGGCGAAAATGGTATTTCTCGAAAAGCAGTACGCCGTTTTCCCTCAGCTCAAGGTGGTCGGCGGAAACGCGGAACGTGCCGGAGGTCAGTGGAACCGTCACCCATCGGCCCTGCGGAAGCGCGGCTCTCTCTTGAAGCACTGTCTCGATGGGGAGCAGCAGCGGCTCTAGTTCTCGCTTGAGAGCCTCCGTTTCAGGCGTGGAGACCGGAAATTCCTCATGCCAGAGTGCGGCAAAATGGCTCGTTATTTCCGTAGCGACAAAAGGAACCTCCGGGGCTTCGGGATCGGTTCGGCTCTGCAAAAGCCGCCTAAGAACCCGGTGAGACTTTTGATAGGGGGTAGCGAGCGAGGGAGCGGGCAGTCGCAGTTCGTGTTCATAATAATAGAGACGCGGACATTCGCCGTACTGTTTAAGCGCAAAGTAAGACAAAAATGGTTTCGCTGCCGAGGCGGGGTCTGCCTGTAAAGCCTTGATGGGAGAGAGAACACGCTCTGCTGCCGAAGCAGGCGAATCGGTGCGATAGCGGGCCAGAGTCCCTAAAAGCGGTGCGAACAGGGGATGAATCCCTTTCGGCTTTCCCCGGCGGGTGCGCGGTGCACTGAGGGAAAGATAGTCTTGTGCCCTTGAAAGCGCAACGAAAAGCAAAAGCTGATCGCTGTTTTGCTCCCCTTCGGCTTCCCCCAGAAACGGAAAAGGCCGAACAAACTGCGCGGAGGCACGGGTGCGAAACAGGTCTTCATCAAGGCCGGGAAGATGAACGGCCCGAAACTCCAAGCCTTTTGCGCTGTGCATCGTCAGCAGCTGAATTCCCGAAGCCGTGCCCTCGGCCAGGGAAAACCGCCGCGAGCGGCTTTCGCTCATCGCCAGAAGCCGACGCAGGTAAACCAAAAACCCGGAAAGTGGAGATTTCTGTTCCAGCGTTGGAACCCCCATTTGCACCCCGTGAGCAAATGCCAGGAGATGAAAAATCGCGAGCCGTTCCTGACCTCCCGCCGCAAACCGAAAAAGAAAGTCGCTTTTCTGAAAAAGGAAATCGCACAGGAGGTGCCAGGCCGAGGGCACGCCGCTCCAGCCCGCCAGATCTTGAGCCAGCGTCAGGCAGCGGGCTGCTCCCCTCAGCGAAATGAAGCCCAGGCTCTGCGCATTCGGCAGCAGAGAAGCAATCGGCTGTGAATCGCCGCAGGGGTCTGCCCAGGCGAAAACCTGAGCCGCCTCTTCGGGGAGGAGAGCATAACGAGCCAGGGCCGCCACCCGCCGAAACGCCGCGTCGTTCGTGCCCGAAACGAATTCGAGCAGGGCCAGCAGGTCTTTGATTTCGGGACGGTCGAAAAGGCTGCCGACGTGCTGCACCGGAATTCCGCTTTGCTCGAGTTCGGAAGCCAGCAGGTGACGGGTTTTGTTCTTGAAAACCAAAACCACCTGCTCTTCCAGCGGAACGCCCGCTCGCTGCAGTCGGCGAATCTGCTGAATCAGGTGGGCCGTTTCCTCGGCTTCGTCCTCGGCCTCATGCCAGAAAATCGCTGGCTCTTGCTCGGAAAGACCGGGAGCAGGTGGGTTGGGGGGCGAGCGTTCGCCTTTCCAAGGCTTCCAGTCCGGTTCTTTGGGTTGTATGGCGTCTGCCGATTGGTTCACCAGTTCCAGCAGCGGCGGCAGGGAGCGATAGTTTCCGGTCAGCCGACATCGCTGTCCTCCCCCGAAATCTTCCTCGAAATCGGCGATATTACGCGGAGAGGCTCCTCGAAAGCGGTAGATGGCCTGCCGGGAGTCGCCGACTACCCATAGAGTGCTGCCCTGTTTTGCAAAAGCTTGCAAAAGGCGGACACTGGCGAGATTCACATCCTGATATTCATCGGCGAGAACGTGGCGGTACTGCTCGCTCCACTGCTTTGCCGTGTCGGGAAACTGTTCGAAAAGCTGAAGCGGGCGCATCAGCAAATCTCCGAAGTCGAGACTGCCGGTCTTCTGGAGGTGCGCCCCGTACACGGCATAAGCGGAGGCGGTTTCCTGCCATTTCTTCGCCAGTTTCGCTTCGTCCTCTGTTTGCGCTTGAGCCGCTTTTACGTCGGCCCTTCGCTTGAATTCCGGCGGTGAGATCAGTTCGTCTTTGGCGCGGGAAAACGCATCGAGCAGCTCCCCGTAAACCAAAGCGGGGTCGTGCGGATAATGAAGCTGCGAAAGCCCTAATTGAAAATGAACTTCTTCGAGCCGAAGGGCGGCATCGGCGGCGTCGAGCAGGGTGGGACGCACCGGCAGACCCAATTTCGCGGCCTCTTTTTTAAGGAGTTCGTAACCAAAGGCGTGGTAGGTTCCCACCCACACGCGCCGTGCCCGATCCCCCAGCGTTCTGAAAAGGCGGGAGCGCATTTCCTCGGCGGCCCGGTTTGTGTAGGTGAGAGCCAGAATTTGCTCCGGCGGGACGTTTTGCCGCTCAACAAGCCAGCCGATTCGGGCGATCAGGGTGCGCGTTTTGCCGGTTCCCGGCCCGGCGTCCACGAGGGTTACCCGTTCCAGCGTTTCGGCGGCGGCCTTTTGCGAGGGGGACAGATCAGAAGAGAGCGGGGAGAGATCGGCAGTCGGCAGGGCAGTTGGAAGCAGCAGGGCCTGCGCGAGCTGAGAATAGACCAGCGGCAGCGAAACCTGAAACCGCTCCGCAAAATCGGAGGCTTTGAGGTTATCCTGCTCGAACGCGGCCTGGAGGAGCGGACAGGGCAGCAGAAATTCGGCGGCAAAAAGATTGGCCTCTCGTTCACGCCGTTCCGCCGGGCTGTAGCCCTCTGCGATCTGCGCCGTTTGCGACAGCATCGAAAACGAAAGCTGGCCCGTTTCGGCATCGCTTTCGGCGTAGTTTTCCTCGGCGTACTCCGGGTGAAGGAGGACATGGGCGAGTTCATGTGCCAGAATAAAATGTTTGAGCGGAAGAGGCAGGTTTTCCCGCAAAAACACGCAGTCGAGGTTTCGCTGAAGAACCCCATAGGCTCCGGCCAGCAGATTGTCTTCCGCGCCCAGCTCCTCAAGAGCCAGGCCTTCAGACGCGAAGGCCCGGTGCAAAAGGGCGGCAGGGGTCGGTAGGTTGTCGGCGTCGAGAGCGGCGCGAAGGTCTCTGGCGCGAAGGCGAACTGCCGTTTCGTCCAAGGGGGTGGTCTTTCTGGTGTGGACTTGCAAATCTACCCTCTCCGGGAAGGCAGACCGTGCAGTATAATTTACACCATGAATGCCACAAAACCCTCTCTCTACCTGGATTATGCGGCCACCACTCCGCTCGCCCCCGAAGTGCTGGACGAAATGCTGCCCGTTTTGCGCGGAGGATTCGGCAACGCCTCCAGTATCCACCGGCAGGGACGCGAAGCCCGTGCCGTTCTCGACGAGGCCAGAGAGCGGATCGCCGCCCTGCTCCACGCTGACTTTTCCGAGGTCTATTTCACCGGCAGCGGAACCGAAAGCGACAACCTCGCCGTTCTCGGAACCCTGCTGGCCTCCCCACTTCCTAAAAATCATCTCATCACCACTGAAATCGAGCATCACGCGGTTCTCCATGCCGCTCACTGGCTTCAGGAGCGCGGCTATTCGGTCACTCTCGTCAAGCCTGACAAAACCGGAATCGTGAGGCCCGAAGCCGTCTCCGAAGCGATGACGGAGGCAACGGCACTTGTTTCCGTGATGCACGCCAACAACGAAATCGGCACGATTCAGCCGATCCGGGAGATCGCCGAAATCGCTCACGCGGGCGGGGCGAAATTTCATACCGACGCCGTGCAGTCGGCCCCGTTTCTGCCGCTCGATGTGCTGGAGCTGAACTGCGACCTGCTCAGCCTGTGCGCCCACAAAATGTACGGGCCGAAAGGGGCCGGGGCTCTCTACATTCGGCAGGGAACGAAACTCACGCCGCTGCAGGTAGGCGGAGCGCAGGAGCGGGAAAAGCGGGCGGGCACGGAGAACGTGGCGGCACTGGCGGGCTTCGGCAAAGCGGCAGAACTGGTCACCGAGCGAAGAGAAGAGGACGCGGCAAGGTTAACTTCACTGCGAGATCGTTTGATCGAAGAAATCGAAGCGCAAATTTCCGGTGTTACGTTAAACGGAGACCGAATTCATCGTCTGCCCAACAATGTCAATGTTTCCATTGAGGGGGTAGATGGGCCGACGCTCTTGATGCGGCTGGATCGGGCGGGTGTGTCGGCATCGAGCGGGTCGGCCTGCTCATCCGGTTCCATCGAGCCGTCCCACGTTCTGAAGGCGATTGGGCTGAGTGATGCGCTGGCGTCTTCCGGGGTTCGCCTTTCGCTGGGGCGGGAGACACAAAAAGCCGATCTTGAAACGGTGGTGGAAGTGCTGCGGCTGAGCGTCACAGCAATGCAGGCGCGGAAATAAATTAAAATTTCAGAAACGGAGAAACTCAGGAAGAGAGCGGTTTGGATACGCGCTGGGTAAAGTGGACTCAGGGCTAAAACCCCGGCTTCGCTGAACCGAGAAACCCTGATCAACAGGGATTGGATTTCCCGTTGCCAAACCAAGTCCGTCTTCGCGGACCGTAAGCAAGGTGCCTGCCTGACCACATCACGTTTCGGAGAACACCGCCGAAGGCGTACAGAAGCGGTTCAGACCGCTGCAAGAATGACGCAAAAATGGGGATGCTTTTGCTAAAATCAAACCGCCCTTCGGACAACCAATAATTCCTCATTCTGTTCACCCGTCCCAAAGCCCGTTTCGTTTAGGGGGCTTCGCCCACTACAATGGTTCCCTCGCCGCGCTGGTCGCCGCGTTGAATCTGAAGTTTCACCTTTTGCCCGATCTTCAGCCCTTTTTCGACGGCTCGGTACTCCTCTTCGGTGCGGGTCGGCTTGCTGTCCACGCTCAGGATCACGTCACCCGCTTGCAGGGCAGTAGACGCCGCCCCCTGAGCGAAAACGCGCCGCACCACCACCCCGGCGGCATCCGGCAGACCATAGGCGGCCACCAAGCGAGGCGAATTCGTGAGAGGGGTGATTCCGATCCAGGGTCGTTTGATTTTCCCGTACTGCTTCAGCTCGGAAGCCACCCGCAGGGCATTATCAATCGGAATGGCGAACCCGATGTTCTGCCCGCGCCGATCCACAAGGGTGTTGATCCCGATAACTTCTCCCTTGAGGTTGGCGAGCGGGCCGCCAGAATTGCCGGGATTGATGGCGCAGTCGGTCTGAATCAAATTTTCATACTCACCGACAGGCCGACCGAGGGCAGAAACGACCCCATGCGTCACGGTGAACTGAAGCCCCAGCGGAGAGCCAATCGCCACCGCCATCTGGCCCGGAATCAGCCCTTTGACCGTTCCCATTTTGGCGACGGGCAGGTTCACCGACGAGTCCACTTTGATGAGGGCGATGTCGGTGAGTTGATCCGACCCGATAATCGTGCCGGGTAATTTTCTGCCGCTTTGGAGGGTAATCGAGATTCGTTTGCCTTCGTTGGCCTGCCCAACGACATGGGAGTTCGTGAGAATGTAGCCCGCTGGATCAATCACCACGCCGGAGCCTTCCGACTTGTCGTAACCCGGATCGCCTGCATCCCCCGCCCAGTCGCTGAACATTCCGCGAGGCCGCTGCTGAAGCGCATCAATGTTGACAACGGCAGGACTGACTGCCTGAGCCGCCCGTGCATACGTTTCGCTCTCGGAGAGAGCCGACGGCCCCGAAGCCGGAGTGAACGAAGCGCGTTGGGCCAGCGTTTCCGGCTCCTTCCACTGCACGCGCAGATTGGGCAGCAGGCAGCCGCCCAGCACGAACGCACCGGTGAGCGGAACGCCGAGGCGAAACCATCTTCGCCGGGGTGCGGGGGAGGGTGAAAAATCGGTCAGGTCAGATCTAAAAGTCATGGCGAGCCTCAAAACATCGAACGAAGTCCAAAAAAGAAGGTGCTGTTTTTCTGTAAGACGGAAAAGCAGCACCTTTGCGTTTCAATTTTCTGAGAAATCAACGCCACGAACGTACAAAAGAGGGGTTTTATGATTGAAGCTGTGCCAGCATTCCAGCCACATCGCCCACCGACCAATGCTCCGCAATTTTCTCTTCCTCGAAGCGATCAATCCGAATGGAAACAAAAGAGACGTTTTTGCCGGTGGCGGGAATCCCCTGAAAAATACCTGTATGTTTTGCTTTGGAAAGGAAATGCGTGACCAAACGGTCCCCCTCACCAATCTGCTGAACGATTTCGATCTCAAACTCGGAGAACGCCGCGAATTCTCGAAAAAGCGATTCATGGTAAACTCGCAGCTGCTCCAGACCACGCGGGTTCCGTACCGGCATCGCATGGTTTAAGCAGTCGGGCGTCCAGAACTCTGGCAGAGCGTCCAAATTTCCCTCACGCCAGACTTTCTGAACAAAGGTTTGCAAACGTTCTTTTTGTTCGGCTACTTGGTGAGTCATCGTTGAGACAGCCTTTATCGGTTTTTGAGCACTAGAAAAAGAATCAGCAACAGAACCATCACCACCGCCGCGATAATGAAGATCGGCACGGTGCGCGAGGCTGGCTTTTCGGTGGGCGTCAGGGCTGGCAAAGGCGTTGGCTGCGCGGCGGGCTTCTGAACTTGAGTCAGCGTCTCCGGGGTGTTGGCGGGCGTATGCAGCTCCGGTTTCGTGAGGTCTACGTCCTCGACTTTGGGGGCGTCCAGCGCAAAATCGCACTGCCAGCACAAATCGCTCGCCTCCACATCCTGATTCATGGCTCCGCAGTGCGGACACTTCAATTTTGCCACGCGGTTTTTTCTCCTGCAATGAAAATAAATGACATCGAATCGGTATAATAGTACCAACGACGCATCGGATCGCCTTTATTGTACCCTGAGAAAACGCCATGACCTGGATCAAAACCATCCCCGCCAGTGAAGCGAGTGACGAACTCAAAGCCGCGCTTGAAAACCAACGCTGCCTTTACCCGGCAGAATACGCGCAGAAAGTCGAGGCCGCCGAGGTTCACTGCGCCGGAGACGGCGCAGGTATCGTTCACTCGCACAGCCTGCTGCCGCAAACCCTCTATCATGCGTTCGCCGCTTATGGTACGCTGCTTTCGCCTGATCTTCCGCTTTCGCGCCGTCAGCACGAAATGATCGCTTCCACCGTTTCGGTGCTGAACTCGTGCTTTTATTGAACGGAATCTCACGCAGAGTTTCTGCGTCGCGTTCTGTCTACCGATGAGTTGGACGACGAACTCGTGAGGGCCATTCGGCACGACTATCGCACGGCCCCTCTTGAACCCGCCGACCGTGCCATGCTCGACTACGTGGCGAAACTCACGCAAACCCCCGCTCGGATTGTGCGGGAGGATGTAGAAGCCCTTCGCGCTCACGGCTTTGACGACACTGCCATTCTTCAGATCAATCTGATCGCTTCCTGGTTTAACTATATCAACCGGGTGGCAGACGGCCTCGGTGTGGGCAAGCCGGAGTAGGTCTCGGCGCGTGTTCAATCTGAAGGTTTCTCCTTACGGGAACCCAGCGGCAGCAGAAAAGCCCTTCTATGCGGGTTCGAGAATGAATTTCGGGCGTTCTCGTGGAATGAACAAGCGAGGACGCCATGAAACCACCACTGCCGCTGCGAGACCGGGAAATACAGAAGAAAATCGAAGAGAGTTTAAGGCGAACCGGCGTCTCCGCGCAGGACAGCCTTCATCTCAGCCTTGAAGCCGTTGTTCACCTCATCAAAACCGCCAATCTGCTCACCGAGCGCATCAACCAGCATCTCGCCCCGTTTCGCCTGACCTCCGCAAAATTCAATCTGCTGATCCTGCTCTGGGTGACGGATGAACCAGCTCTGCCGATGACCGAACTGAGCGAACGAATGAGCGTGACCGGCGCGAACGTCACGAAATTGGCGGACGGCCTGGAAGCCGAGGGCTGGTTGAAGCGCGAACGAAAACCGGGGGATCGGCGCGTGGTGCTGGCGGTACTGACTGAAAAGGGCAGAGCCTTGCTCGAGCAGGTTCTGCCCGGCTATTATCAGCACGTGCGGGAGGTTGGCCTCCTGCTCGATGACAGCGAAAAACTGAACTTGATCCACCTGACGATGAAACTCCGTAACGCTCTGGCTTCGGCTGCCTCTCTCCCACCCGACGCTTCCTCTGAACCACCCCCCAAATAAATCTCAAAAACGAACAACGCAAAAAAGCGCGGATACAGGAAGAAAACCTCTTCCTGTATCCGCGCTTAAGAGCGATGCCTTTTTCCCTCAAAAAGAGGTTATTTGCCCAAAGCCCTGAGAACCTCCTCGGTTTTTGCCCGGTCGCCGTGTTCATGGCTGATTTTGGCAAAACGAATTTTCCCTTTGCGGTCGATCACAAAGGTTGAGGGATAAGCGGTTTCGTTGGGGGCGTCCCAGCGAAGATCGTATTTCTTGGTAAAAGTGAAATTCGGATCGAGCACAAACCGAAAATTCTTGGGAAGGTCTTTGCCGCTCACGAATTCGCTGGCGTGATCTTTCAGGCCGTCTGCAGGGCCTGGATAAACGAGGAGAACCTGCGCCCTGGCCTTCTCGAATTTGGCGGCATTGGAAATCAGCTCCGCTACCTGCCGGGTGCAGATCGGACATTGATAGCCCGGATAGCCGCGCAGAACCACCAAAACCACCGGACTTTTTTTGGTGACACTCGAAAGTTTGATTTTGCCGCCCCCCAGGGCCTCCCACTCGTAATCGGCGGCCTTGTCACCCACCTTCGGGACGCCCCCGAAAGCCTGCAGCCCTACGACCAGCAGAGCGAGGGCGAAGCTCCAGACCCGGCTCGGTTTTGCACCGCGTGCTCTCCCGAACAGACGGGGAAATTTTAGGAAATCCATTGTCATGCTCACTTTCTCGGCTGCCTTCTCAAAGGCGGCTCAACGGTCTAACTGTCCAGACCAGCGAAAAGTTCGGGTTTTCGGCAAAAGAAGCTCAATGCCCCGCTCTGGAACGAAAGCAAACTGGATCGAAAGCAAGAAGGCCGAACGAGCAGTGCCGCCGAATTTGTACGTCGGCGTCTAAACCGTCTTGTCTGTCTGATTGACCTCAACGCTTTTGGCGACGGTAAAAGCGATTGCCCTTCGCCGGAGGCTGCACTATACCGTTTTTGTATGATTTTCATTCGGAAATAGAATTGGCGGCGTTCCGCGATGAGCGGTACAATGAGTTTAGACCGATGATTTTTGCTGGAAAAGGAAAACGATCTCCATGCCGGAAACGATGTTTGAGAAATTGTGGCGGGCGCACGTGGTGCGGGAAGCGGCGAATGAGCCTGCAATTTTGTACATTGACCTTCATCTGGTGCACGAAGTCACCTCGCCGCAGGCGTTCGACGGCCTGCGGCTAAGCGGGCGAAAGGTGCGCCGCCCGGAGTTGACGGTGGCGACAATGGATCATAACGTTCCGACAACCGACCGCTCACTTCCGATTTCAGACCCTATTTCCAAAAAACAGATGGATGCCCTTGCCCGTAACTGCGCCGAGTTCGGGATCACCCTTTACGACATTCATTCCCCGAAACAGGGCGTCGTTCATGTCATCGGGCCGGAACAGGGGCTGACCCAGCCGGGAATGACCCTTGTCTGCGGCGACAGCCATACCTCCACACATGGCGCGTTCGGAGCCTTGGCTTTCGGCATTGGAACCAGCGAGGTCGAACACGTTCTCGCCACCCAGACTCTTCCGCAGTCCCGCCCCAAAACGATGGAAGTCTGTGTGGACGGCACCCTTGGCAAAGGCGTGACGGCGAAAGATATGATCCTAGCCATTATCGGCAAAATCGGAACCGATGGCGCAACCGGCCATGCGGTCGAATACACGGGAGAAGCCATCCGTTCGCTTTCGATGGAGGGCAGAATGACCGTTTGCAACATGAGCATTGAAGCGGGAGCACGCGCCGGAATGATCGCCCCGGATGAGAAGACATTTGCCTATCTGAAAGGCCGTGAATTCGCTCCCAAAGGCGCAAACTGGGAGAAGGCGGTCTCCTACTGGAAAACGCTCTGCACCGACAGCGAAGCCGTTTTCGACACCCAGGTGGTTTTCCATGCAGACGAAATCGCGCCGCACGTTTCTTGGGGAACCTCGCCCGGAATGGTCGCTCCCATCACCGCGAATGTCCCGCGTCCTGCTGACTTTGCGGACGATGCCGACCGCCGCTCCGCCGAACGTGCGCTGGAGTACATGGGGCTGGAAGCAGGCACGGCTCTTCAGCAAGTGCTGCTGGATAAAGTGTTTATCGGCTCTTGTACAAACGGGCGGATTGAAGACCTGCGGGCGGCAGCGGCAGTCGCCAAAGGAAAACGGGTTTCCGAGCACGTTCATGCAATGGTGGTTCCCGGCTCCTACGGAGTGAAAAAACAGGCCGAGGCCGAAGGGCTGGATGTGATTTTTCGTGAGGCCGGGTTTGAATGGCGGGAGGCAGGCTGCTCGATGTGTCTGGCGATGAACCCCGATATTCTCCAGCCGGGGGAACGCTGTGCCTCCACCTCAAACCGAAACTTCGAGGGACGGCAGGGCAAAGGCGGGCGAACTCATCTTGTCTCCCCGGCGATGGCCGCCGCCGCCGCCATCGCCGGTCACTTCGTGGATGTTCGCGAGTGGGAATAGCAAAAGCTGGCGGCCCCTTTGCTGTTGCGTTTGTTATCGAAGCCCGGCGGTTTCTGTTCAGGCGAAACGACCTCGTTCTGCCCGCTGGGTAAAACGAGTTCAACACTCCCTGTCCGTTGTGCTTCGCTTCAGGGCGAGCCCTCAAGGGCAGGAAGTGCGGAAGCCCTCGCACGTGCCATGTGAAATCGTCTTGGCTGGCACTGCGAAGTAGGGCATGGAAGTACGGCCTGGAAGGAAGAAGCCGTTTTCGGCTATGCAGACGGCACAGACGTGTTGAGTCCGCCGCAGCGAAAAGTCCAAACGCAGACCGCGCAAGGTCTACTGACACAGGGGCAGAATGCCGAAGCATGAATTGCTGCGCGGGTCTGCTGTGGAAGCCGGACGGAGGGAAATCAGCAGCAAAGAATCGCTTTAAATTGCTGGATTGTCGTCGGCTCTGCTTTCTAGGCTTGACACAAAAAGAGAAATCGAGCGTGAGGAACAGGACGAACTGATGGCCTGGGCAGATTCAAGAAATCCGTTCGTTCACGGGTTCAGCTCTGACGGAGTGAGCCCGGATCACGCGCTTGATTGCTTTGGGACGCAGACAAACCTAAAACCGGAAAAAATGAGGAGACTGCCTGAGTATGGAACCATTTAGCAAAGTGAGCGGGGTGGCGGCTCCGCTGGATCGAACCAATGTGGATACCGATCAAATCATCCCCAAACAGTTTCTCAAGCGCATCGAGCGAACCGGGTTCGGAGAATTTTTGTTTTTCGACTGGCGGTATCAGGAAGACGGAACCACCTCTGACCCCAACTTCGAGTTGAACGCGCCCGAATTTGCACACGCTCCCATTTTGCTGGCAGGCAAGAACTTCGGCTGCGGCTCCTCGCGGGAACACGCACCCTGGGCCTTACAAGATTACGGGTTTCAAGTCGTGATCGCGCCCTCCTTCGCCGATATTTTTTACAATAACTGCTTTAAGAATGGAATGCTGCCGATCACACTGCCGGAGGAGACGGTTCAGAAGCTTTTAGAAAGCGCCAAAGTGAATCCGGGCTACTCGCTGACCGTAGACCTGGCGGAGCAAAAAATTACCGACGGCGGCCTTCTCTCACTGAGATTCGAGGTAGACCCCGCCCGAAAAGAAAGCCTGCTCAATGGCTGGGACGACATTGGCCTGACGCTGCGGCACGAAAAAGAGATTGCGGCTTATGAGGCACGCCGACCCGTTTGGGTTCCGGGCCTGCCTGCTGGATCGTCGGCAAAAGCATCGGACAAATAAGAGAAGCGGCAGGCCCGAATTCGGGCCTGCCGCTTCTCTCGTCTGAGGAAAGGGATGCTCCCGCTCTGCGCCACAGAAGCGCGATAGGGGTTGGTTTTGGCCCTCTGCCAATCCCCACCGTGTCTCGTCCACCGGCAACAGAAAGTGGACGAAAAACAAAAACATCCTTTCACGTTGCTTTTTCCACACCTTCTCCCGAAACGATCCTCGTGACTCTACGGGTTTCCCTCTTGACAAATGAATTCTGAGTCGCCATACTCCCGCTAAGTCTGCTTAACCCAAGGCAACCCGCTGCCTATCTATCCGCACCTGCCGTCTCCCTGCTGCTACAAAGCGCGGTCTTTTCTCGAAACAGCCTTTTTCGTGGAGAACGTTTGATGAAATCTCACGCACACTCTGGTTTTACGCTCATTGAGCTGCTTGTTGTCATCGCTGTCATCGCAGTACTGGCCGCCATTTTGTTTCCCGTCTTCGCTCAGGCACGAGAAAAAGCACGCTCGCTTTCGTGCCTTTCCAACTGCCGTCAAATCGGAACCGCCACCTTGATGTATACTCAGGATTATGACGAGACCTACCCCTACGGGCGTGAGCAGGCGGCCCCCGATTGTTTCACTCCCGAAATGAAAATCTGGACTTCCTTTCTTCAGCCTTATCTCAAGAACACACAGACTTTTCTTTGCCCTGACCTTTCAGGAATTACCCGATTTTCTGGAACCTGGGCAGACCGAGGATGGGTTTCCGTTGGGATGAACACGGCTTTCACGACCTGGTACCATACTCCGACCGAGCAAAACCCCTGCGGAACACGCATTTTTGCCACGATGTCTATGATTGCGGCCCCGGCGAAAAACGTTATTTTTGCGGATGGCTGGGCCGGGGAGACCAAAGACGGGTATCGGGGCTATGTGGTGGACAATGTTTGTGTGGGAAAAGCGGGCGTGACCCCAACGTCTCAGGGGTGCGTCGTGGAACGGCACACCGAAGGCTCAAATGTTATTCTTTGTGATGGTCACGCGAAATGGCACAAAACCTCGGCTCTCATCCCGTCTGAAGATGCCCTGCAGCAATCCGTCGCGGCGGGCTGCGGCCTGGAAAATTACCGAGATTTCAATGCCGCCAACCTCAAATGGTTTGTCTGGGACAGCTGCACCGAGTAAAAAAGCAGAACACCCCGAACCTTTAGAGCGTTCGTAGATAGCGGAACGAAACAACCAGATTCCGAATCAATTCCAGGCTGATTACCGTCCCGCAGAGCAGAGCGTAGTTTTCTTTGTGAATGCCTGGCACAAGCGCGAGCGTGAATGCTGCAAAGATCAGGGTCAGCCCGGAACGATAAAACTGTTTGCCGGAAAAAGCGTTGGCTTTGTACCAGATCGCTTCATTGTTCAGGGTTTTGCGGGTGCGAAAGCCATACCAGCCATTCGGCTTCACCCGCTGCTGAATAAGCGGAATGGCCAGCAAAAGAAATAAAAATCCCACCCCGACAAAAAGAGCAACAAAGGAAAACATGGCACGGCCTCCTCAAAAAGTGGATACTTTACTGACGAACGGCCCTTAATCTCCGTTTGCAAGTGCCGAAGGATTCCAGCAGCGAAAATTGAAGGCTGCCCCGAAGCCTGCGTGCGAAACAAAAACGATTGAAATGAGGAACGCCCGATGACCTGGGACGAATTTGCAAAACTCTATGAGGCAGAGCGCGCCCCCTCTGCCGTGCTGCGAGCGCGTTACGAAGGAACAAACCGCTCCGAAATCGCCCTGCAATGGGCCCGTGCCTGTGTGCGAGAGGGCAAATACATGGAAGCCCTCGAAGCCTACAGTGTGGTTGAGTCGTATGGAGATAATTCCGTTGAGGCCGAACGAAACCTGGTTGGTCAGCGGGTTGGCGGCGACTCCCCCGACGGCTGTTTTGCCTGAGAGCCGCCGAATGAGGTCAAGAGAGGATTTCACCGTGAAAATGATGAATCAGAAACAACTTTGACTGTCCTCCCTTTACTCAAGGAATTCACCAATGCACCTTTTCCTTCTCATGAGAACTGCCGCAGCTTTCTTTCTTTTGGGCGGGTTTCTCCCGCTTCTGGCTCAACAAAACATCCACTCCATTTCCTTCCGAAAAGAGAAATCCATGAAAGTTTATCTCGGAACCTACACCGAAGGCCCCAGCAAAGGCATCTATGTGCTCGATTTCAATTCGGACACGGGCAAACTAACTCTGACCGATGAAACCGCCCCCGCCAAAAACCCCACCTTTCTCGCGCTGGCTCCAAACGGGAAAACCCTGTTCGCCTGCGAGGAAATTGCCGATTACGAAGGCAAACACGGAACGGTCGTTTCGTTTGCCATTGATCCGCAGACCGGCAGTCTCAAGCGCACGTCCACCCAGTCTTCCGAAGGGGCAGGGCCGTGTCATGTCGCGGTAGATGCAATGGGGAAAACCCTTCTCACCGCAAACTACGGCGACGGCGTGATCGCCTCGTATCCGATTTCCAAAGAGGGAACCCTCGGAAAGGCCGTTTCCGTCACCAAGCACGACAGCATCCCGCCGGGGCCGCATCAGGAAGGCCCTCATGCCCACGCCGTCAATCTCGATCTCACCAATCACTATCTGTTTTCGTGTGATCTTGGTACGGATCGGTTGTTTGTCTACCGCTTTGACGGCACAAAGGGGACCTTTACCCCCAACAACCCGCCGACCGCAACGCTGGCCCCCGGTGCCGGCCCCCGCCATTTCGCGCTTCACCGCAACGGACGGGATGCTTATGTCCTGAATGAATTGAACTCTACGCTCGCTCATTTTCATTACGATGGGCAGAAAGGCACTTTCGCGCCGCAGGAGGTGGTTTCCACCCTGCCCGAAGGCGCTGGCAAAATCGAAAATTCCACCGCTGAAGTCTTCATTCACCCGAACGGTAAATTTCTTTATGCTTCCAATCGCGGGCACGACTCCATCGCTTTATTTTCCCTCGATCCTGCTTCCGGCAGGCCAACCCTTGTGGAAACCGTTTCTTCCAAGGGAAAGCACCCCCGCAATTTTGCCCTGGATCCTGCCGGGAAATGGATGATCGTCGCCAATCAGCACACCGATAATGTGGCGGTGTATGCGATTGATGGGCAAACCGGCAAGCTCATCCCGACAGGAGAAGAGCTGACGATTCCGGCTCCGGTCTGTATTGTTTTCGCGCCGCGCAAATAGGTTGCGAGGGTCTGGCAGTAGGTTCGAACGAATGGGAAGAGTAAGAAAAATGAGATGGAAGATTAGGGCAAGCCGAGTGCCGACTTCAAGGGGGAAACGGCCTGCCGCATTGCGACACGGGAGAGGCCTGCGGGTCTGCCTGATGCTGGCCTTGTTCGCTTCCGGCTGTAAACGGGGAGCGTCCAAAGAAGACGCCTCTGCCGTGCCTGCCCTGCCTCCGCCGCCTCCGGCAGCCACTCCCGCGCAGCTGACCGCAGCGAAAGTGGATGAGGTGGGCGTAGTTCCCATTCTCGAATACCATGATATTTCCGGCACGAAATCGAAAGACTTGGTGCGAACCGTCGCGGATTTCAAGAAAGACCTGGAGCGGCTTTATGCGCTGGGCTATTATCCGATTACGATGAAAGAATATCTGGACAACCGGATCGCTGCACCGCTTGGCAAAGCACCGGTGATCCTGAGTTTCGATGACGCACGGGGAAGCCAGTTTCAGTACGCACCGGACGGTTCTGTAGACCCGAACTGCGCCGTAGGGATATTGCTGAATTTTGCAAAGGCTCACCCGGACTTCCCGGCTCGCGGTATTTTTTATGTGCTGCCGAACCGGGGATTCTCCCCTGGCGGCGACCCGCAGAAAAAGTTCGCCGACCTGTTGAAAATGGGCTTTGAGATCGGAAACCACACAGTGAAGCACCCGCACCTGAATCGCTTGAGCGATGAGGCTGTGAAGCAGGAATTGGCCGGGTGCGTTCGGTTGACCAAAGCCCTTGTGCCGGAAGTGACAATGGACTCGGTGGCGCTGCCGATGGGGATTGCCCCGAAAAATCGTGCGCTGCTGGCTTCGGGAGAGGCGGAGGGAACGAAGTACGCCAACCGTGCCGTTTTGCTGGCCGGGGCAGGCCCTGCGCCCGCGCCCATCAGCCCGAAATACAATCCGATGCGCCTCCCCCGCGTGATGACGGTAGACAAACCGTTTGGCATTGGCTTCTGGCTCGATCACATCAAGGCGGGAACTCCGGCGCGTTACATCTCCGACGGCGACCCGAACACGATTACCGTGCCAAAATACCGGCAATCGCTTGTGGTCTCGGCAAAACTGGCGGGAGCAAAGCTCCGCACTTATTAACTCTACAGTCTGCCTTGCCCTGCGGCCTCGCTCTCCCGCCCTCAACACAAAAAGCGTCTGCCGAATTCTTACTCGGCAGACGCTTTTTCGCTCAGAGGGCCGTTGACTGCGATAGGGTAAACTGACGAAAAGGATGAATTGGTGGGGGAGGCGGATTATTTCTCCCGTTTTGTTCGACTTGTTCACCCGGTATGACACTCTGGCGTTTTGGGGGCAAAAGCCGATGAGTGCCGATGCCTTGCTGAACGGCATCCCCGACTACATTTTTGGAACCAAAGCAGCATCGCTGCCTATCGTGCGGGGACGGGCTGCTGATGCCCTGCTGCCATTTCGATCTTGCCTTATCAAGCCGTCCCCAGTTTTTCAACTCGATGCCGAGGCCCAGATAGGAAAGTTCAACGAGCGGCTCCGAGTGGATCAGGGGTTTGTAGATCGCTTCTACGCCCGTTTCCGTTGGGGCTCAGCAAGCAGAACCCCTCCGGTTTCTTTGGGCGACTTTGCGTGTCTGCGGGAGGGAACGCTCGCGTTTCTTCCGCTTTTCTCGGTGACTTTGTGTCTCAGAGTTGGGAGCGCGGCACGGGGCGGACGCTACTTATTGAAGAGCGGCTTCAGCGATTCGTAGAGGTCGAGCGGAACGGTTTTCAGTGTGCCCGTCGCTTTGTCAATCGGGACGGGAACGATGTCTGTGCCGCGAATAGCGACCATTTTGCCGAAGTCTTTTTCGTAAACACACTGGGCCGCCCGAATGCCCAGCCGAGACGCCAGCACCCGGTCAAACGGGGTCGGTGCGCCGCCTCGCTGAATATGGCCGGTGACCGCAGACCGCGTTTCGATGCCTGTCTGCGTTTCGATCTCTTTGGCCAAATACTCGCCCACGTTGCGGTCACTCAGGATCACGTGTCCAAAGGCGTCGAGTTTTTTCTCATCGTCGCTTGTCTCCGGCAGTTCGGTTCCTTCAGAGGCCACCACAATACCGTATTTTTTGCGCTCATAGGCGGATTTGAGGTGGGTCATCATGTCGTTGAGGTCCAGCGGCACTTCCGGCAGGGTGATGTAGTCGGCTCCACCCGCAATTCCGGTGTGAAGGGCCACCCATCCAGCGTGGCGTCCCATCACCTCCAGCACGATAATTCTCATGTGCGAACGCGCGGTGTCTCGCAGCCGATCCACCGCATCCGTATCCACGCTCACCGAGGTGTCGAAACCAAAGGTGTAATCCGTTTCGGAAAGGTCATTGTCCATCGTTTTCGGAATGCCCACCGTCGGCACTCCGTCCTTCCAGAGTTTCGAGGCAACCCCCAGCGTGTCCTCGCCTCCCAGAGCGGCAATGCAGTCGAAGCCGTACTCTTTGATGTTTTTCATCACGGCTTCGAGCTGGGCCGGGTCTTTGTAGGGATTGGTGCGCGAAGACCGCAGCATCGTGCCCCCGCGATAAATGATCTCTTCCACATCCGCCACAGTCAGCGGCCTGTCATCAATGATCGGCTTCACAAGACCCCGCCAGCCTTCGCGGATGCCATACACCTCGTAGCCGTAATCAATAGCTTTCATCACAAACCCGCGTATCGCCGGGTTCAGTCCAGGGCAGTCTCCGCCGCCGGTTAGAATTCCAATCTTCATGCTCTGTCCTCGTCGCCTTCACAAAAAATTAGGATTAGGAAATGGCCTCCGCATCACATCGAACCCGGATGCCGCGATAAGAATACCCGAAACCTCCTTTCAACCTGAACGTTTTCGGTGAAGAAAGCCAATTCCAGGGGATCAACGAACGCTTTGCAGGTCGCTCAATCGAAAGCTGCTTTTTCGCTTAGCAGGAATCCAGAAGGGGCTTGTCGAAAAAAGGGAGACCCCCTGCCGGGAAAGAATTACTTGAGAGGCACACAACCCAGCGAAGTGCCCGAACTTTGACGATCAATGAGGATAAACGAGATGAGTGGTGTTCTTTCTGACCGTGCAGCAACGACGTTTGCACCCTTCAGCCAGGTTCCGACCGCCCCGCCCGACCCCATTTTAGGACTGACCGAAGCCTTCCGAAACGACCCGCGCCCGGACAAGGTGAACCTCGGCGTCGGCGTCTATCTCAACGAAAAGGGCGTCGTCCCGGTTTTGCCCTCTGTCCATGAAGCGGAAACCCGCCTGCTCAGCCTGGAAACAACCAAAACCTACCTTCCGATTGACGGAGACGCCGGTTATAATGTGCGGGTGCAAACGCTCCTTTTTGGAGCCGCCTCTTCGGTTCTCGCCGAGCGTCGGGCAGTGACCGTACAGGCTCTCGGCGGAACGGGAGCCTTGCGCGTCGGAGCCGATTTTCTATCGCGCTTCGCGCCAGGGGCAGCGGTTTATCTCAGCGATCCTTCCTGGGAAAACCACGCTCAGATTTTTGAGGCCGCCGGGTTCGAGGTGAAACGCTATCCTTACTACCAGAGCGAAACGCACGGACTAGACTTTGAGGGAATGATGTCGGCTCTTGGGTCGGCGAAAAAAGGGTCTATTGTCGTGCTGCACGCCTGCTGCCACAACCCGACCGGGGTGGAGCTGAGCGCGGAGCAGTGGCGTGAAATCGTTTCTCTGTTCGAGCACCGCGCCCTGATTCCTTTTCTGGATTTTGCCTATCAGGGATTTGCAGAGGGGATCGAAGAGGATGCCTGCGCGGTTCGCCTTTTCGCGGAGGCGCAAATTCCGTGCCTGATCGCAAATTCGTTTTCCAAGTCGTTTTCGCTGTATCGCGAGCGGGTAGGGGGACTGACCTTTGTTGCGCAGGATGCCGACGAAGCCAAACGAATTCTCAGCCAGGTGAAGCGCGACATTCGCGCAAACTATTCTAATCCCGCCTCACACGGGGCGCAGGCGGTAAGTCTGATTCTAGGCGACGCCGACCTGCGCCGTCTCTGGGAAAGCGAACTCACCGGAATGAGAGAGCATATCCGCACCATGCGGGTACGCCTCGTCAGCGAACTGAAAACGCAGGGGGCGGCGCAGGATTTTTCGTTTATTCTCAACCAAAAAGGGATGTTTTCCTACTCCGGGCTGACCAAAGAAACGGTGCTGAAAGTGCGTGAAAAGGGAATTTATATTGTGGACAGCGGGCGCATCTGCCTTGGAGCCTTGCACGACAGCAACCTTGAAGCCGTCACACGAGCGATTACGGAGGCACTGTAGGAAGAGAAGGGGATGAACGATAAAAAGACCAATTATCATCCGTTGCGCGAGAAACACGCAAGCACACGCGAGAAACACGCAAGCACAAAGGAAAAGGAGAAAAACGCCAAGAGCGAAAAATGCAGCGAGAATGAAGAAGAGGAAAAGAAGTTTGGTCTCGGCTCTTTAGCTCTCGATCTTTTTGTTGGTGAGGTTTGTATTCTTCATCCGTTCCCCTCCCCACCGCTTTCTTCTTTCAACGGTCAGATCGCTTCATCGCCGCGTTCTTCAGTGCGAATGCGAATTGCGTCTCCATAGGGAAGAACAAAAATTTTGCCGTCGCCGGGGGAGCCGGTGCGGGCATGGCGCAGCAGAGTCTCGATGATTTCCTCCACGTCTTCGTTGCGGGAGACGATTTCGAGTTTGATTTTCAGGGGCAGGGCAATGAGATAATCGGCTCCGCCATAGCGTTCTCGATGCCCGCCCTGCCGCCCGGAACCCCGGACATCGGAAACCGACATTCCGGTGACACCGATTTCGCCAAGGGCGATTTTCACTTCATCGAGTTTGGAAGGGCGAATAATCGCCTCGATTTTTTTCATGGCAGGCTTTATTGTCCTCAATCTTCGCCAGAGACGCCGGGTGAACCTTCGCTGCCTCGGCTGGTGTGTCTGATCTTATGCAATGCTTTAAATGTGGTTATGAATTTTCGCCTCACGAAGGCGCGTGCCCTCGGTGCAAAGAGCGGGACACGCCCACCGGAACACGACGCCTCCCCGATCTGCAAAGCTCGAAAACGCAGCATCTCGTTCAGATTCAGACCTGCCCGAACTGCCGCTTTATCCTTTATCCGGGAAGCACCGTTTGTCCTTCCTGCGGTAGGGCGTTGACTTCGGTTCCTTCGACGAAATCTTCTTCCTCCCCCTCACAGATTCGCTTTTATCTTGCCCTGGCCGCCGGGGGAATTTTAGTGGCCGTTCTCTTCTACTTTCTGCTGAAAAAAGTGCTGTGAGTTCTACCCAGAGATTGAAATCCCTATCTGCCAAGCAAAGTCCGACTTCGCGAACTCAAGTTATGGGCGGCTGCTTAACGGTTTACAGCTAGGTTGCTTTGGTGGAGCCGATGTAACCGCGAACACGAGTTCCGTCTTGCAGGATGTTTGGCGGAACGCCCCCCAGACGGGTATTTGGATGCCCGGTCTTAATGCCCGGTCTCCCGGTGCGCTCTCGCCGGATTTCTGGATGCCCGGTCTCCCGATGAAAAGATTACCGTCTAGATCGTCAAAAATCTTTGATTGGTAAATTCGATTCTCACTCTGGACGTGAAAGAATCAAGCGAGGAATCGCGGAGGCCTTCTTGACTTTCAGGAAAAAGAGTTGTACACTATTGAGGTTTGCGCTGAAGAAGTTTCATCTTCGGGTGAAATGGATTTCTTAAACTCACTATTCTTGAGAGCATCGAGAGGAGACGCAGAGCAGGAGAAACTCTCCTGAACCGCGATACGCGAAGGGTTCGACGATCCGATCAGTCCCCGGTCTGCGACTTGCCCCTCTCTGCTGCGTGAGCGGGCTTTTTCTCTGTCTGCTTTTTTCCTGAATCGAAGTTTGACTTTTTCTTCACGCCACATTTTACGCGCCTGATCGCCGTTGACGCCCCAAACTGACGCGCAGGCAGGAGTGAGTCGCCGAATATGCCTACCATCAACCAGCTTGTCCGCAAAGGACGCAAACGTCTGATTAAGAAAACGAAAGCCCCGGCTCTCAAGGGAAATCCGCAGCTGCGCGGCGTCTGTTTGATCGTCAAAACGATCACCCCGAAAAAGCCGAACTCGGCTCTTCGCAAAATTGCCCGCGTCCGCCTGACCAACAAAACCGAAGTGACGGCCTACATTCCCGGCATCGGGCACAATCTGCAGGAGCACTCAGTGGTGATGATTCGCGGGGGCCGCGTAAAAGACCTTCCCGGTGTACGCTACCATATCGTGCGCGGTACGCTGGATGCGGCTGGAACCAAAAACCGAATGTCGAGCCGATCCAAATACGGAACGAAAAAGCCTAAATAGGCGTCGGGCGTGACGGTAGGATTTTACCCACGCCGAACGCCCTCTCTCAAGGAGAAGTTTGAATGCCCCGAAAAGGTCCTGCAAAACAGCGCGTTCACCTCGCTGATCCAATTTACAACGATGTGCTGGTTACCCGTTTCATCAACCGATTGATGCTCGACGGCAAAAAAAGCATTGCGGAAAAGATTTTTTACACGGCTCTCGATCTGTGTGAAAACCGCGCCAAACAGCCTGCCATCGAAATCTTTCGCCGCGCCCTCCAAAATACCATGCCGGTCGTCGAGGTTCGCCCCCGCCGCGTAGGAGGTTCCACCTATCAGGTTCCGGTGCAGGTGCGCGAAGAACGGCGGGTGGCCCGCTCGTTTCGCTGGATCATCATCAATGCTCGCAAACGCTCTGGACGCAGCATGGCAGAAAAATTGGCGGGCGAAATCCTGGACGCCGCTAATAACACCGGCCCTTCCGTAAAGAATAAAGAAGATGTTCACCGAATGGCTGACGCGAACAAAGCGTTCGCGCACTATCGGTGGTAGAGTTTTCTGCCTTTTCTCCTTTGCACTCGACATGAATTGAGAAAAGACTGCGGAAGACTCACCGACCCCGAGTCGTATCCGCAGCTTTATCCGGCGCGGGTAGGACATTCACAACCCACCCGGAGGCTTATCACAAGTAACCACGATGGCACGACAGTACGCTTTAGACAAAACCAGAAATATCGGCATTGCGGCTCACATTGACGCAGGCAAAACCACCTGTACCGAGCGCATCCTCTTCTACACCGGCATCACGCACCGCATCGGCGAAGTGCATGAGGGCGCGGCAACAATGGACTGGATGACGCAGGAGCAGGAGCGCGGAATCACCATTACCTCCGCTGCAACCACCTGTTTCTGGGGTCTGGAGGCGGACGCGGCAACGGGAATTCGCATTCCCACCCACCGCATCAATATCATTGATACCCCCGGACACGTAGACTTCACCGTTGAGGTCGAGCGTTCGATGCGCGTTTTGGACGGCTGTGTGGCCGTTTTCTGCGCGGTTGGCGGGGTTCAGCCTCAATCGGAAACCGTCTGGCGTCAGGCCAACAAGTACAAGGTTCCCCGCATTGCGTTCATCAACAAAATGGACCGCATGGGAGCCGACTTTTTCACTGTCGTGGACAAAATGCGCGAACGCCTTGGCGCAAACGCCATTCCGATCCAAATTCCGATTGGTGCTGAAGCCGAATTCGCGGGCGTTATTGACTTGGTAACGATGAAAGCGGTTCGCTACCTTGATGAGGCAGGTCAGAAGTACGCCATCGAAGAGATTCCCGCCGACCTGCTCGACAAGGCCACCGAACTGCATACCGCTCTTCTGGAAGCCGTCGCCGAAGCCGACGAGACCCTGATCGAAAAGTACCTCGAAGGTCAGCCGATCTCAACAGAGGAGATTCGCTCAGCCCTTCGCCAGGGAACAATTGCCAACACGGTCGTTCCGGTGGTCTGCGGCTCTGCCTACAAAAACAAAGGCGTTCAGCAGCTGCTCGATGCGGTGATTTATTATCTTCCGGCTCCTACCGATGTCGAGTCGCTTCCGGGGATCAATCCCGACACCGATGAGATCATCAAACGGATGCCCTCCGATGATGAAAAGTTTGCGGCACTGGCCTTTAAGATTCAGACCGATCAATACGGCGTGCTGACTTTCTTCCGGGTTTATTCAGGCACCTTGTCAACAGGGCAGACGGTCTTGAACGCAACCCGTGACCGAAAAGAGCGGGTCGGACGTATCGTTCGCCTCCATGCCAACAGCCGCGAAGACGTGAATGAAGTTTACACTGGCGATATTGCCGCCATCGTGGGGCTGAAAGACACGCGAACCGGCGACACGCTCAGCGACGAGAAAAGTCCGATCTTATTGGAGAGCATCACGTTCCCCGAACCGGTCATTTCCATTGCAATTGAGCCGAAGACCAAAGCCGACCAGGATAAACTTTCCTCGGCTCTGGTGAAACTGGCTTCGGAAGACCCCACGTTCCGGGTGGCTACCGATCCCGAAACCGCGCAGACGATCCTGAGCGGGATGGGGGAACTGCACCTCGACATCAAAGTGGACATTCTCAAGCGTACCTATGGCGTGGATGCGAACTTTGGGGCTCCGCAGGTCGCCTATCGCGAATCGATTCATCAACCTGCCGATGCCCGCGTTCCCTTTAAGCGGCAGACGGGTGGTTCCGGTCAGTACGGAGACTGCGAGCTTTCGATTGAACCGCTCGAACCCGGCAAGGGCTTTGAGTTCGTCAATAAATTGACAGGCGGTTCGATCCCCAAGGAATTCGTGCCCGCCATTGAAAAAGGGGTTCGCGAAGCCATCGAATCCGGAGTTGTTGCAGGCTTTCCGGTGGTAGACGTGCGCGTTGCCGTTGTGGACGGTTCGTTCCACCCGGTTGACTCGTCGGAAATCGCCTTTAAGGTCGCGGCCAGCCAGACGATGAAAGAAGCCCTGCGTAAAGGAAAGTCCTTCATCAAGGAACCGATCATGGCAGTGGAAGTTTCCACTCCCGAATCGAACCTCGGCGACGTGATCGGCGACATCAACAAACGGCGCGGACGGCTTGAAGGCACAGAAGCCGAACCCGGCAACAAAATGGTGGTGAGCGCACAGGTTCCGCTTTCCGAAATGTTCGGATACGTGAACGACCTGCGCGGATTTACCCAGGGGCGAGCCTCCTTTACCATGACTCCTTCCCACTATGAGGAAGTCCCTCGTAACGTTTCGGAAGAGATCGTGGCGAAGGCTCAGGGCAAAAACGGGAAAAACTAACCACTGAGGCAAAAAATGGGGTATCCTGAGTCGCTTTCGACAAAATGGGTTTCCCACCGACAGAGGACTGCCCCAACAGCATCCTTTTAACCCCCGGCTTTACCGAAAAGCCGGCAGGAAAAGGCTAATGAAAAGGCGGAATGGCGCGAGATGCCCCAAGGCATAGTCTCGCGCCATTCGCGCCGCTTGAATTTATCCGCGCAAACGCGCTTTGATTGTAGAGTTAAGGGCTATCCTGACGGAAGTCCTGAAGAGATAGAGGAAAAAAGAGAGAAGCATGGGAAAAGCGAAATTCGAGCGCACGAAGCCTCACGTGAACATCGGGACGATTGGTCACGTGGATCACGGCAAAACGTCGTTGACGGCGGCGATCACGCGGATGCTGGCGACCTACAACGGAAGCAAAGCGATGTCCTACGACGAAATTGACTCCGCTCCCGAAGAGAAAGCTCGCGGCGTCACCATCAACGTCGCGCACCTCGAATACGAAACCGACAGCCGCCACTACGCCCACGTGGACTGCCCCGGCCACGCCGACTACATCAAAAACATGATTACCGGAGCCGCGCAGATGGACGGAGCGATCCTGGTGGTGTCCGCCGCCGACGGCCCCATGCCCCAAACCCGCGAGCACATCCTGCTCGCCCGCCAGGTCGGGGTTCCGCACATCGTGGTGTTTCTCAACAAATGCGACATGGTGGACGACGAAGAGCTGCTCGAGCTCGTCGAACTCGAAGTGCGCGAACTTTTGAGCAAGTACGAGTTTCCCGGCGATGACGCCCCCGTGATCAAAGGGTCCGCGACCAACGCCCTCACCAGCGAAGACTTCGGTCGGGACGACGCGGGTCACCAGCCGATCTGGGAACTCATGGACGCAGTCGACCGTTTCATTCCGACCCCGGAGCGTGAGAACGACAAGCCGTTTTTGATGAGCATCGAAGACGTGTTCACGATCACCGGACGCGGGACGGTGGTGACGGGGCGGGTGGAGCGCGGAACGCTCAAGATCAATGAGCAGATCGAGATTGTGGGGCTTCGCCCGACCAAAGCGACAACGGCCACGGACTTGGAGCAGTTCCACAAAAAGTGCGACGAGATTTTCGGGGGGGACAACGCGGGAATGCTCTTGCGCGGGATCAACCGCACAGACGTGGAGCGGGGTCAGGTGGTGGCGCGACCGGGGACGATCAAGCCGCACACGAAGTTTCAGGGCGAGTTGTACATCCTGACCAAAGAGGAAGGGGGACGGCACACGCCGTTTTTCACGGGGTACACGCCGCAGTTTTTTTTCCGCACGACGGACGTGACGGGGAAGATGATGCTGCCCGAAGGAGTGGAAATGGTGATGCCGGGAGACAACATTCGGATCACGGGCGAACTGCTGCAGCCGATTGCGATGGAAGAGGGACTGCGCTTTGCGGTACGCGAAGGCGGGAAAACCGTCGGCGCGGGCGTCGTTACCAAAATTATCGAATAGGGCAAACCTGAGCCGGTCGTCTTCGAAAGAGGGCCGGCTCTTTCTTGCGTTCTCGAAGCGAAAGCCCTTTGCTTGCGAGACCGAGGACAACTGAAGAGAGAGACCAAAACATGGCTATGTTAGGACGACAGGATAAAGTCAGAATCCGCCTTCGGGCGTTCGACCATCGTATCCTGGATCAGTCGGCGGAAAAAATCGTTGACACGGTGAAGCGCACGGGAGCGCGAGTTTCAGGCCCCGTTCTCCTTCCCACCGAAAAGTATATTCTCTGTGTGAACCGGGGAACGACTATTGACAAAGAGTCCATGGAACACTTCGAGCAGAGAACTCACAAACGTTTGATTGATATTCTGGAACCTGGTCCCAAAACGATTGACGCGCTGATGCGCCTCGATCTGCCGAGCGGGGTGGACATCGAAATCAAGCTTTAGTGAATTGGATAACCCGGGAGGATAACCGGGTTTCGCCTGCTGCGGATTCCGCAGCAGTAACTTGAAAGAGGAGAATATTGTGGCAGACACAATTCTGGGCAGGAAAATCGGCATGACGCAGGTCTTCGATGACCGAGGTCAGATCGTTCCGGTTTCCGTGATAGAAGCAGGCCCCTGCATTGTCACGCAGCTCAAGAGTGTTGAAACCGACGGCTATACCGCCGTTCAGGTCGGGTTCGGAGAAATTCGTCCACGACTGGTCAACAAGCCTGAGACCGGGCATTTCGACAAAGCAGGCGTGAAACCTCTGCGTCATTTGCAAGAGATTCGAACAGAACCCGGCGAGGACTATACGCTGGGCGAAGCGATCAAGTGTGATATTTTTACCCCTGGGCAGCGCGTGAAAGTCAGCGGCGTTTCCAAGGGAAAAGGATTTGCCGGTGTGGTCAAACGATACCATTTTCACGGAGCCGACATGACGCACGGCTCGATGATCCACCGTAAACCGCAGTCCGGCGGAGCCACCGACGCCGCCCGCACCTTCAAGGGAACCAAAAAGCCCGGACAGATGGGTAACAAACAGGTGACCGTGCGCGGCTTGAAAATTATTCGTGTTGACGTTGAAAAGAATTTGCTGTTGATTGAGGGTGCGGTTCCTGGTGCGAACGGTACCATGCTCACCATTCAGCGGCTCGCACAACGCTAAAAGAAAAGGAACCGAAATGGCAACGATCCCCCTTTACAATCAAAAAGGCGAAACAATCGGAGACCTGCCCCTTCCGGACTCCATTTTTGGCGTGGAGTTCAACGGTCCCCTGGTTCATCAGGCGATTGTAACTGAAGAAGGCAACTACCGACAGGGAACCACCCAAACCAAAGAGCGCGGCGACGTGCGCGGCGGCGGGCGCAAACCCTGGAAACAAAAAGGCACCGGACGCGCCCGACAAGGCACGATCCGCGCTCCCCAGTGGCGCAAAGGCGGCACAGTATTCGGCCCGCACCCGCGTTCCTACCGTAAAGATTTTCCGGTGAAAATGCGGCGCGGCGCAATGCGTTCCGTTCTCTCCAGCAAAGTCACCGACGGCGTGATGGTGGGAGTGGAGGCCCTTGAGTTCGAGACAATCAAAACGAAATCGGCAGTGGAGTTTCTTCAGGCTCTGGGCCTTGCTGAAGCCAAGCGAGTGCTTGTCATTGTTCCCGAACATGATGTGACCCTGCTGAAATCCATGCGGAATATCCCCGAAGTTGAACTTCGGTACGCGCCCAACTTCTCGGTGCGCGATGTGCTGATCGCCCACAAAATCGTGCTGGTAAAGGACGCCGTAGCGAAAATCGAAGCTGTCTGGACGCCCGAAAGCGCGAGAAAAAGCGAGAATAAGGAAGAGGTGGCGGCATGAAAGATCCGCACTACATTATCGAGCTTCCTTTGCTGACTGAAAAGAGTACCGACCAGGCAAGCGTGAATAAGTACCATTTCAAAGTTCGCAAAGAATCCAACAAAATCGAAATCGCGAAAGCGATTGAGGTGATCTACGCCTCCCAAAACGCGAAAGTCGTTGCCGTCAATACCATTAGCGTCAAAGGCAAAAAACGACGTGCAATGGGCAAAGGCAAATCGGGCTACAGCCCCGACTGGAAAAAGGCGATTGTCACCACCGTCGAGCCGCTTGTGCTCTTCGAGGGAGTGTAACCGAAAATGCCGATTAGAAAACTCAAACCGACCACTCCCGGCAAACGCTTCCGTTCCATTTCCACCTATACGGAACTGACCAAAAAGCCGGGAAAAAACCAGCCCGTTGATCCACACAAGGCTCTGCTGCAGCCCCTCAAAAGCACGGGCGGGCGCAACAATAAGGGGCGTATCACGCACCGCTTCGCGGGCGGCGGTAACAAAAAGATGTACCGGATCATTGACTTCAAACGGAACAAGTACGACGTTCCCGCCAAAGTCCTGACCATCGAATATGATCCGAACCGAACCTGCCGTATTTCGCTGCTGGAGTATGCCGACGGCGAAAAACGCTATATTCTAACGCCTAACCTGCTTAAAGAGGGCGACACGGTGATCGCTTCGGACACTGCCGACATTCGCCCCGGCAACAGCCTGCCGCTGCGCTACGTTCCCATCGGAACCTTGATTCACAATATCGAACTCCATCTGGGAAAAGGCGGACAGCTGGTGCGTTCTGCCGGAACCTCCGCGCAGCTGATGTCCAAAGAGGACAAATACGCTCAGGTCAGACTGCCTTCCGGTGAAACCCGTCGTATCCTGCTGACCTGCCATGCCACCATCGGCGTGGTTGGAAACGCGGAACATGAAAACGAGTCCTACGGAAAAGCCGGAAAAAGCCGCTGGCTGGGAATTCGCCCGCACGTTCGCGGAATTGCGATGACCCCGCGAGATCACCCGCATGGCGGTGGTGAGGCGCAAAGCCCGATTGGTCGCCGCAAGGGGCCTGCCACTCCCTGGGGCAAGCCTGCGCTGGGAGCGAAAACACGCCGCAACCGCTCTACCGATAAGTTCATTGTTCGCCGACGAGGGAAGAAGTAGGGGAGGGTGTGAAGGAGGGGGAAAAGGGATTAGTTTTCCTCATCTCCATTCCCTTCTCCCCCCTCCCTCACCTGGAGATATTTTATGGGACGTTCACTCAAGAAGGGGCCGTATGCGGATCCGAAACTGCTGGAGAAGGTTCGCGGCATGAATTCGCGAAACGAGCGCAAAGCGATCAAAACCTGGTCGCGCCGCTCCACCATTTTCCCGGATTTCATCGGGCACACGCTGCTCGTGCATGACGGTCGAAAACACATTCCGATTCTGGTCACCGAAAACATGGTGGGGCATAAGCTCGGCGAATTCGCCGTTACCCGGCTTTTTCGGGGACACGCCGGTCAGCAGGTCGAGCGACGGTCGGGAATCAAGTAGAGTCAGGCCAGTAGAGCGAGAGAAGAGAACAAACGATGTCGAATGACACTCTGCCGGACCGAAATCTGGTCCGACCCAAAGAGCACCGCGAAAATCGAAAGAAAAATCGCGGGCGCAAAGTTGACGAAAAACAGGCGATGGCGGTGGCGAAATTTATTCGCGTTCCTCCGCGTAAGGCTCGCCTGGTGATGGACGAAGTGCGCGGGCAGTATGCCATTGATGCACTGGCGTTTCTGCGCTACATCCCCAATCGAGCGGCGGGATACATTTCCAAAGTTCTGGCTTCCGCTGTTGCCAATGCCGCAAACAATCACAATCTCGACCCGCGCAACCTCAAACTCATTGAGGCGCGAGTGGACGAAGGCCCCCGAATGAAGCGGGTTCAGCCGCGTGCCCAGGGTCGCGCTTACGCCATTCTGAAACGTACCTCGCATATCACGGTGATCGTGGAGGAAGTGGAGCCGAAGCCGCGCAAACCGAAGAAAACGGCTTCCACCGGAACTCGTGCCGCCGCCGCTCGCGCCGCCCGCACCGAAGCGGCTCCGGCAGCAGTTTCTGCTCCGGCAGTTGAGACAGTCGAATTGAATGAAGCGGCATCAATCACGGCTCCGCAGTCTTCTTCAGATACGGCCATCGAAACCGGGTCTGCCGTGCAGCATGTGGATACGATAGACGAGATTGGGGCTCCAATCGAAAACGCGGAGACGCCTGCCCCGGCCCCCTCCGTCGAGTCGGCAGAGGCCTCCGAGCCGAAAACCGAGGAGAGCAAATAACGATGGGACAAAAAGTTCACCCAATTGGATTTCGCATCGGCGTGATTCGTGATACGGAGAGCAACTGGTATCTGCCGAAGCGGGCCATGTCTGCCGCGATATACGAAGACTACCAGATTCGCCGTGCCATCAAAAAAGAAACTCTGAGCCGCTTTGTCGCCAAAGAGGACAAGCGCGATTTCCCTAAACTGGGGCAGGCCGCGATCTCCCGCGTTCATATCGAGCGAGCGGGGAATCGGGTTAAAGCCACCCTGCACACAGCAAAACCCGGTATTATCATCGGTCGGCAGGGCAAAGGGGTAGACCTGATCAAAGCTGCCCTGGAGAAAATGACAAAGAAATCCGTCCATGTCTCCGTGCAGGAAATCCGCACCCCCGACTCGGATGCTCAGCTGGTGGCCGAGTCCATCGCTCAACAGATCGAAAAACGGATTGCATACAAGCGAGCAATGCGGCAGGCGGTTCTTCGGGCGATGAAGCTGGGCGTAAAAGGAATTCGCATTGCCTGTGCGGGTCGTCTGGCAGGGGCTGAAATGGCCCGCCGTGAGGGAGACCGACAGGGGTCCATTCCGCTTCACACGCTTCGCGCCGACATTGATTATGGCTTTGCGGAGGCAGCAACAACCTACGGCAACATCGGAATCAAAGTGTGGATTTACAAAGGCGATATTCTTCCCGGTCAGGCACGACAGGTCGCCGATCCGCGCCCGCAGCGCGGTGAAGGCCGCCCGGATCGCTCCGGGGAGCGCAATGATCGCGGTTCGGATCGCGGCGGACGCGGCGGAGATCGCGGCGGGCGCGGAGGCGGGTCAGATCGCGGCGGGCGCGGCGGCACTGGGGGAGATCGCGGTGGTCGCGGCGGCGGCGGTCGGCCCGGCGGCGGAGGCTTTGCAGGCGGGGGCGGTGGACGCCCGGCAGGGACGGGTGCTCCTCGCCCGCCGCGAACGGAATCTACGGAAGGCGGAACTCCTCCGCCAACCGTCGAGTAGTAGTACAGGGGCTTCGGTTCCCGTTATCTTGTTTGGGTGGTAAAATTTATTTTCCCGCTCATTTCTGAGCACGGCGAAAAGCGCGTTCGAACCGCTTTTCGCCCGATGGAGGTTTCCCGTTATGTTGATGCCCAAGCGCGTCAAGCGCAGAAAGCAGCACCGTGGCAATCGTCGCGGTAAAGCCCATGCTGGCAACTATGTTGCCTTTGGTGATTTTGGTCTTCAGGCTCTTGAGTCCTGCTGGATGACCGCCAACCAGATCGAGTCGGCGCGTATTGCGATGAACCGCTACATCCGCCGACAGGGTAAAATCTGGATTCGCATTTTCCCCGATAAACCCTTCACCAAAAAACCTGCTGAAACTCGTATGGGCTCCGGCAAGGGTTCCCCGGACGGCTGGGTGGCTGTGATCAAACCTGGCCGAATTCTCTTTGAGATGGGCGGCGGTGTTTCCGAAGCCATTGCCAAGGAAGCCATGCGCCTTGCTTCCCATAAACTCCCGATTGACGTGAAATTTGTCACCCGCGAACAGACCAAAGCGGCTGCCGATGCCGCAGGCGATGATGAGGAAGAAACCGAAGAAGCGATTCCGGCTCTGCCCTCCGGCGGAGAAGCGCAGGTTTCAACGGATGATTCAGGCGAAGCCACCGACTCACCCGCTGTGGCAACGGTGGAGGCAGACTGATGGCAGAAATTAAACAAAAAGAAATTCGCGAGCAGCTCCGCGCCATGACCGATGCCGATCTTCACAACGAAATCGCCGCTCAACGCCGCTCGCTTTACGAACTGCGCCGCAAAAACGCGATGCGCCAACTAGAAAACACCGCCGCCATTCGTGCGGCTCGCAAGCAGATCGCCCGGGCTCTTACCCTCCTGAAAGAGCGGGAGATCGCTGCCCAGGGAGAGGCGAAGTAACGATGGCTGATGAACAAGTAACCAACGCCCCCGAAGCGACCGAAGAGATTGCCCAGACCCCGCCCGAAGAAACCACCCCGGCGGCTTCCCTGGAGGAAACCTCTTCTCCCGCTCCGGTCGAGGCTCCGGCAGCAGTAGCGGCTTCGCCCGTCTCTGCTCCCGAAAAACCCCAGGCTCCGAAAGGACTGCCCGGAACGCTGACCTCCGCGCCCGAAGGCGGAGACAAAATTGACTTTGGGGCAGAACGAAACGATCCGCGTGCCCGACGCCGTACCCGTGTGGGACGAGTGGTTTCCAGCAAAATGGAAAAAACGATTATCGTCTCCTGCGAAGTGCGTGTGCGCCATCCGCTTTACGGAAAGTTTATGAAGCGAACAACGAAATTCAAAGCACACGACGAGAACAATGTCTGCGGCGAGGGCGATACGGTGGAAATCATGGAAACCCGCCCTATCTCCAAAGACAAAAACTGGCGTCTGATCAAAATCGTAGAGAAGGCGAAATAAAATGATCCAATCCTATTCCCGCCTTAAGTGTGCGGACAATTCCGGGGCACGCGAGATTCTCTGCGTTCGAGTGCTCAAAGGCTCCAGCACCCGTTATGCTCATGTCGGCGATGTGTTCGTCGGCGTTGTAAAATCGGCTACCCCGAACCAGAAAGTGAAAAAGTCCGATCTGGTAAAGTGTGTGGTCGTGCGTACCAAGCATCCGATCCGCCGCTCCGATGGCTCGGTGCTTCGCTTCGATGAAAATGCTGCCGTAGTTTTGCAGAAAAATCTGGAGCCGGAAGGCACCCGAATTTTCGGCCCGGTGGCCCGCGAACTGCGCGAGCGTGACTTTATGAAGATCGTCTCGCTTGCACCGGAGGTGCTGTAGCCATGACCTATATCAAACGCAGCAAGCCGACTGAACCCGTCAAGCTCAAAGTGAAAAAGGGAGACACGGTTCAGGTGATCTCCGGCAAAGACAAAGGCAAAAAAGGCAAAATCCTGCAAGCGATGCCGAAGGAAAACAAGGTAATCGTCGAGGGCGCAAACATTCGGATCAAGCATCAGAAAGATCGCCAGTCGCCGCGCCCGGATGCTTCGGGAGCGAACTCGGTGATTCCCGGCGGACGAATCGAAGAACCGGCTCCGCTTTTCGCTGCGAAAGTGATGCTGGTTTGCCCCTCCTGCGGACGCCCTACTCGTGTGGGTTATGCATTTCGGGAAGGCACCGAAAAACTGTCTCACCGAAAATACCGGGTCTGCAAACACGCCGACTGCCTGAAACCAATTGACAACAACTAGGGATAAGAGAGGGACAGAGGAAGACGTATTTTCCCTGTCCTCCTCTTCTCCGTCTATGCTTTTCCCTCCGCCAGTCGGAAATTGGCGGAAAGAAAGGGACTTTTAGGAAACTATGGCTCGACTTAAAGAAAAATATAAAAGCGAGGTGGCCCCTGCGCTCAACAAACAGTTCGGATACGGCAATGTGATGCAGATTCCGAGACTGGAAAAAGTCGTCATCAATATGGGCGTCGGCAAAGCCGGACAAACCGGCGGCGATTCCAAAGAGCTTGATGGAGCTGTGCGCGACATGACGGCAATTGCCGGACAAAAACCGGTGGTGACCCGCGCTCGAAAATCGGTGGCAAACTTCAAGCTTCGCGAAGGGGCCAAAATCGGCTGCAAGGTCACCCTGCGCGGCGAAAAGATGTACGAGTTTCTGGATCGCCTGATGAATGCGACCCTGCCCCGTATTCGAGACTTTCAGGGGATCAACCCGAACTGCTTTGACGGACGCGGCAATTTCGCTATGGGACTGAAAGAGCAACTCGTTTTCCCAGAAATCGAATACGATAAAATTGACAAGGTGCGTGGAATGGACATTATTGTCGTAACTACCGCCAAGTCGGACGAAGAAGGACGCGCCCTCCTCAAAGCGATGGGCATGCCGTTCCGCGAAAAGTAATTTCGACAACCCACTGTTGCTTTACTGATGCCGAGGTTGCGTTTTGCCCGAGGATAAGCAATGCAGACTGCTCAATCTAACCAGGTTCCCCAGGGAGACTGGTTTTCGGAGGGACTGGAAACGGTGGAGTTTTGTCCGGCGTGCGGGGCTTCTGAGCGAAGCCCCCTGCACACGGGCCTTGAAGACCGCATCTTTTTCTGTGCTCCAGGGCAGTGGACAATGTACCGCTGTGAAAAGTGTGGAGCAGGCTATCTTGACCCGCGCCCGAATGAAGAGACCATTGGCAGAGCCTATGCCAGCTACTACACTCACGGGCACGAGAGCCGAGAGCCTCAGTCGAAAAAAGCCCGGCTGATCCGGGCGATTCGCAACGGTTATCTAAATCGTACCTATGGATACAAACTCAAGCCTGCGCTGGCAGCCGCTGCGCCGCTGGTGACGCTGATGCCGGGATTGCGCTGTGCAGCCGATGAGTCCTTTCGCTGTCTGAAATTTCAGCCTTCCTCAACAGCCCTGTTGGATGTGGGCAGTGGAAGCGGAGATTTCATTCAGAAAATGCAGCAGGCAGGCTGGAACGCTGCCGGGTTGGACTTTGACCCGTCTGCAGTGGAGTTTGCTCAAGCAGAAAGGTTGAACGTCCAGCTCGGAACGCTTCAACCGGGACAGTACGAGAAAGCCTCATGGGATGCCATTACACTCAATCATGTAATCGAGCATTTGCACCATCCCGCTGAGATGCTGCGGCTTTGTTATGATTATCTTAAGCCTGGCGGCGTTTTATGGATAGCGACGCCCAATCTCAACTCAGAGGGGCATCGCGAATTCGGCAAATTCTGGCGAGGGTTAGAACCGCCTCGACACCTGACAGTGTTCAGTCTGGATTCGCTCCGAGGAATGTTGGAGCGAACGGGATTCGAGGGAAGGCAGGCGGTTCGTTACTGGCCTGCAAAAGAGATGTACCGCCAGAGTGCTGCCATCGCAAGTGGAATACCGATGAGCGAATTTTTGGTTTTGCCTAGTGCACTAAAACGCCGTGCACGACAAGCCAGCCTGAAGACATTTGTGAATTCGTCCGTGTGTGAACACGCTATGGTGATCGGTCGTAAGCCAGTATAGACACGACTGTGCGGAATTTGGAAGATTTTATGTCTCTTTTTCACATCGGCACGGTCACAAACGATCTTGAGCAGTACCAGGAAATGAGGGCGTCCTTTCTGGAAGCAGGTTTCGATGATGCGAATTCTCGGTTTATGGTTTTTGATAATTCCCAGGAAAATCGGAACGAGCCTTATTCCGCCATCAATCAGGCACTTCAAGCCACACACGAACCCTATCTGATCTTTTGTCATCAGGACATCCGTTTCGATCAGGGGGAGGGGTGCGAGCGTTTGAAAACCCTGCTGGAAGATTTAGATCGCCGCCACCCAAAATGGGCGGTGGCAGGAAACGCCGGGTTTGATCGCAAGTTTAAGCCGCACGTTCGAATCAGCTATCCTGGGAACAGAGACACCAAAATCGGAAATTTTCCGCAAGAGGTAATTTCTTTAGACGAAAATTTTCTCGTAATCAAATCGGGCACACAGGTATATTGTTCAGAGGAACTGCATGGATTTCATCTCTACGCAACCGATCTATGCCTGTCGGCTCTGAAAAAAAATCGGCAGGCTTATGTGATTGACTTTCATCTCACACACCTGAGCAGCGGAAATGCCCGCACCCGTTCTTTCGTTGAGTGTCGAGAGCAGTTTTTGGCACGATGGCGGCGAGAATGGAACGCTTTTTTAGTCGTGACGCCAAGCACAAAATTATTTTTAAGTCGCTTTGCCCTGTTGAGGCAGCTGATGGAACCAATTGTGAGCGAGGGCGGAACTGCCCGGATACGTCAACGATTGGGTTCATTGCTAAAATCGAAGCGAACCTAACACCAAATTTGCTGGGGTTTTCCTCTTGAACTGGCTTACTGAGGAAAAACATCCCGCAAAGAAACTCAGGAGCGGCACTGCTCATCCTGGGGATTGATTCCACAGCCGTGAACCACAAGAAGGAGCGCGGCACGGAAAACCGGGAACGGTGATCCGAAGATTCTTGATTACTGAGACCAGGAGAAAACAGCGAAGGCAGCGGTTCTAAAATCGCTTTTCGGCTGACTTTCTCCGCTCTCTGGAGACTTATTTTGGCAAAACAGTGTCTGATTGAAAAACAAAAGCGAAAACCGAAATTTGCGGTTCGTGCTTATACCCGCTGCAATGTGTGCGGTCGGTCGCGAGGCGTTTTGCGCCGCTATGGAATCTGCCGTATCTGCTTCCGCGAAATGGCACATCAGGGCTTGATCCCCGGTGTCACGAAGTCGAGCTGGTAGAGAAGGAGGGAACAAAATATGGCTTATACAACCGACCCGATTGCCGACCTGCTGACCCGCATTCGCAATGCCAACCGCGCCAATCACGATTCGCTGGAAATTTCTTCTTCCAAATTGAAACTGGAAGTCACCAAAATTCTGGCCCGTGAAGGTTTTATCAAATCCTATGAGGTGGTTTCCGCTTCTCCACAGGACAAAATCAAAATTGTGCTGAAGTACGGCAATAAACGTGAAAAGGCGATCACGAACCTGCGCCGCATCTCCAAACCGGGGCTGCGGGTGTACTGCGGCAAAGAGCGGGTTCCCCGTGTGCTGCGCGGCCTGGGAATTGCGATTCTGTCCACGTCGCAGGGCTTAATGACTGACCGCGAAGCCCGACACAAAGGTGTCGGCGGCGAAATTTTGTGCTACGTTTATTAAAGAGGGGCTGAAGGCTGGAGATTAAGGGCCGGGAATTTGATTTTTCTTGTCCTTCACCCGCCAAGCCTCTCTTTGGGAAACACCGAAATCACATTCGGTTCAATCACCGTGAAAGGAAGACACTCGGATGTCTCGTATTGGAAGAAGACCAATTGAACTGCCGAAAGGCGTTGAGTTCAACGCCGCCGAAAACGGGGTCATTACCGTAAAGGGGCCGAAGGGAACGCTCACCCGTCAGCTTTCCCCCGAACTGATTTACAAGCTGGACGGAGCAACGCTGACCGTAGACCGGCCCACTGAAGAAAAAGAGCATCGCTCGCTTCACGGGCTGACGCGCACCCTCATCGCCAATATGGTGGAAGGCGTTTCTAAAGGGTATCAGCGACAACTCGAAATCGTCGGAGTGGGATTTCGTGCGGCTATGAGCGGCACCACACTTGTCTTGAACGTTGGGTTTTCCCATGCGATTGAAGTCTGGCCTCGTGACGGAGTCACGTTTACCGTTGCCAACGATCCCGTCAGCCGCAACCCGGTGGTGACCATCGAAGGCATTGACAAAGAGCGGCTGGGGCAGACCGCTGCCGAAATTCGCAAAATGCGAAAACCCGAACCCTACAAAGGCAAAGGGATCCGCTACAAAGGCGAAGCCGTACGCCGCAAACAGGGCAAAACGGGCGGTAAGGGCGGCAAGAAAAAATAGCGGCCCACTACTTGGGAAGAGGGATTTCGCCTTGTGGAGCCGATTAGCGGCCCCTGAGATTCGGCGATTTCCCCTTCTCGTCTACCGGCTGTGGTATACTGTCCTGCTCTGAAGAGCAGCAAAAGATCGCCGGGTCGGAAATCCGGCGTGAGAGGAATCGAATGAAACCCGAAGAGAAAGAGCGGCTGCGTGTTCGACGCCATCGGCGCGTTCGCGGCAAAGTCAGCGGTACGGCAGAACGCCCCCGGCTGAATGTCTCGCGCAGCATTCAACATATTTACGTTCAACTGATTGACGATGTGAACGGACGCACGCTGGCCGCTGCCTCCACTGTGGAAAAGGCACTGCGTGAGGAATTGAAGTCCGGCGGCAACGTTGAAGCAGCAAAAGCGGTTGGTAAACTGATCGCAGAACGCGGCAAAGAGGCGGGAATCGAAGCCGTTGTCTTTGATCGCGGCGGCTATCTGTATCATGGTCGTGTGCAGGCTCTCGCCGACAGCGCCCGTGAAGCTGGATTGCAGTTCTAAAGGAGCGAGGCGTTGGCAAAGATTGATCCCGATAAATTGAACTTAGAAGAGCGTGTTATCCGTACCAACAAGTGCCAGAAAACCACCAAGGGAGGACGCACGATGTCCTGGTCGGCTCTGGTGATCGTGGGAGACGGAGACGGCCATGTGGGTGCGGGGCTGGGAAAAGCGCGTGCAATCCCCGACGCCATCCGAAAAGGAACTGAGGCGGCGAAAAAGAACCTCATCAAAGTTCCGATTGTGGACGGCACACTGCCGCACGAAATTTTCACCAAAGAGGGCGCGGCCTATGTAATGCTGAAGCCTGCCTCCGCCGGAACCGGAATTGTGGCTGGGTCCAGTATGCGGGTGATCCTGGAACTCGCCGGGGTTCACGATGTGCTGGGAAAATCGCTGGGTTCCTCGAATGCCACCAACGTTTGCTGGGCAACCTTTAAGGCACTCGGCGAGCTGAAAAGCGTAGACGATGTGGCGCGAATTCGATCCACCACCGTCGAAAACCTCACGCCCTGGGCCAGCAAGGAGAGCACTCATGTCGGCTAAATTGAAAATCACCTACAAGAAAAGTGCCATCGGCTATGCCCAGAGTCAAAAGGACACCATTCGCGGGCTGGGCTTTAAGAAACTCAGCCAGACGGTTGTTCGAGAAGATTCCCCGGTGGTGCGCGGTATGATCCACAAGGTCAAGCACCTCGTTGTCGTCGAGCTGATCGAAGAGTAAAAGAGGAAAGAGAGAGGAAGCGACAGAAAAGCGAAAGTTTTTCGTCTCTCAGTCCCTCCTTTTCCGTCTCTGGAGTTGAAACAATGTCTCATGGAATGCACAACCTGAGTCCGGCGGAAGGCTCGACGCACAAGCGAAAGCGAGTCGGACGCGGAATCGGTTCTGGTCATGGTAAAACCTCTACGCGAGGTCATAAAGGCGATAAGGCACGCGGCTCGGTCAATCCGAACTTCGAAGGTGGGCAAACCGCCCTCCACCGCCGCCTTCCAATGTATCGGGGTGTTCAGCATCGCAATCCGAACGGGTTCACCAAAATCCGCGACCGGTCTTATGCGATTGTGAACCTCGCCACGCTGGAAGAGCACTTTGAAGCAGGAGCCGAAATCACCATCGAAGCTCTCGTTTCCCTTCGCCTTCTGCGCGACGAAGACTACGGCCTTCGCCCGCTTCAGAAAAAAGTGAAGGTGCTGGGCGACGGAGACCTGAGCAAAAAGTTCACGATTCATGCTCATAAGTACAGCGAGTCCGCCCTAGCGAAAATCGAAGCGGTCGGCGGCGTTGCCAATGTTCTGACCAAAACGGTGGAAAACACCTCCGCCGTATAATCTCCCTTTCGGCTCAGAGAAGGCCATGCTTTCTCTGAGCCGGATACTTTCCCGTATTGAAGGCAAGAGTATGATAGACGCGCTAAATAAAGCCTGGGCGATTCCTGAGCTGCGAAAACGAGTTCTTTATGTGCTGGGAATGTTCGCCGTTTTTGCAATTGGGGCCCACATTCCGATTCCCGGTGTGGATCGCGAAAAGGTCGCCCAAATCCTAAACAACCAGGCGGGTTCGCTGCTGGGGTTGGTGGACGTTTTCTCCGGCGGCTCCCTGAAGCGCATTTCGATTTTCGCGGTGGGCATTTCGGCTTACATCAATGCCTCGATTATCATGCAGATGATGACCATCGCCATTCCGCAGCTGGAGCAGCTTCAGAAAGAGGGCGAAACCGGGCGCAAGCGGATTGCCAAAGTGACCCGCTATCTCACCATTGTGATCGCGGTGGCCCAAGCCTTCGGAATGACTTTTTTCTTTTCGCAGGGAGGCGCACTCATCACCCCGATTGCCCGCCTGCAGATCATCATCACCCTGACGGCAGGCTCGTGTTTTCTGGTCTGGCTCGGTGAGCAGGTGACGACGCACGGGGTTGGCAACGGAGTTTCCCTGGTCATTTTCGCAGGAATTCTGCTCAGTCTGCCGGGACAGATTCGCACGATTAGCGAACAGGTGAGAGCCGGCACCGTCTCGCCGCTCAGCGTCATGTTTCTGATGGCGGTGTTTATCGGCACGATCTACGCAGTCGTTTTCATTACGCAGGGAACCCGGCGGATTCCCATTGCCCACGCCAAGCGGGTAATAGGAATGAAGCAAACTCAAGCCGGTTCTTCGTTTCTCCCGATCAAGGTAAATTCCGCTGGCGTTATTCCGATCATCTTCGCGGTTTCGCTGCTGCTGTTTCCAGCCACCATTTTGGGCGCGTTTCCCGGCAAAGAGGGCGTGGGAATGGTGGGGTGGCTGAAAGAACACGCGAAGCTGCTCAGTCCGGGGCAGCTCTGGTACATCGGACGACTAGCTCTTCCGATCCCGACACTCATTTACGCGACCTTGATTATCGTCTTCACGTACTTTTATACCGCCATTGTGATGAACATTCAGGAGATGGCAGAAAACCTGAAAAAGTACGGAAACTATATTCCGGGCATCCGTCCCGGCAAGCCAACCTACGAGTATCTGGAGCGGGTAATTTCGCGCATCACGCTGGCCGGAGCCGTGTTCTTGGCAATCATCGCAGTATTGCAGTATATTCTGCCGGTGGCCTCGCAGTTTGCCACCTTTCAATTGATCGGAGGCACGTCACTGCTGATCGTTGTCGGCGTAGCAATTGAAACTATGCAGGCCATCGAAGCGCAGCTGCTGATGCGCAACTACGAAGGCTTTATCAAAACCGGGCAAAAACGCGGTTAATTTCGAATGGGCGCATCGGTGGGGAAAAGGGCTGATTTTCTCTGCCGATGCGCTTCTGTGTGCGAGGAATCCAAACTTCTATGATTCTGGTGCTGCTGGGGCCGCCCGGTGTGGGAAAAGGAACGCAGGGGGCACGTATTGCCCTGCATTATGGTTTGCCGACGATTTCGACGGGCGCGATGCTGCGTGATGCCATTGCGAAAGGCACCCGGCTAGGAAAAGTGGCGGAAGGCTACCGCATTGATCGAGGGGAGTATGTCCCTGACGAAATCATTGTCGAAGCCGTAGACGAACGGATTTCAGAACCGGATTGTCTGGCTGGTTTTCTGCTGGACGGCTTTCCCCGCACCATTCCCCAGGCAAAAAGTTTTGCGGCGGTACTGTTGAAACGGGATCGCCCTCTCACGGGAGTAATCGAATTCGATGCTCCAATTGAGCAGGTTGTTCTGCGCTTCAGCGGACGGCGCATCTGCCCGGTTTGCGGCACAACCTATCATGTTGTGAGCCAGCCTCCCAAACTCCAGGGCTGCTGTGATCGGGAAGGAGCAGAACTGACGATGCGCCCCGACGATGCCCCCGATGTGGTGCAGCGGCGGCTTGAAGTTTATCACGAAAAAACGACGCCGCTTCGAGACTATTATCGAAAGTGTGGAGTTCTGTACACGGTGAACGCAGATCAGGAACCGGAACGTGTTTTCGCCGAAACGGTTCTGCTGCTTAACCGGCTCCAGGCTGAGGAGACGCTGCACTGGAACACCGCGAAACTAAACGGAGTAACCGATGGCGACGCTTAAAACTCGTGAACAAATCGAAAAAATGCGCACGGCAGGACGTATCGTCCGCAAAATTTTGGATCGAATGGGCGAAATGTGTGTACCCGGCGCAACCACCGGAGAACTCGAAGACGAAGCCTCCACTGTTTTTCTCGAAGTTCACGGCGGCTCTCCCTTTCTTGGCTACGCGCCCGGAGAACACAAACCCTATCCCGCGTATACCTGCATCTCGATCAATGAGGAAGTGGTGCATGGCATTCCCGGTCGGCGGGTGCTTCAGGAGGGCGACATCGTTTCGGTGGATTGCGCCGTAGAGATAGATGGCTGGATCGCCGACAGTGCGTGGACATTCCCCGTCGGCAAGATTTCCGCTCAGGCCCAGAAACTGCTTCAAGTCACCGAAGAGTGTCTCTACAAGGGAATTGCGCAGGCACGGCCCGGAAACCGCGTGGGCGATCTGGGCTTTGCCGTTCAGCGGCACGCGGAGCGAAACGGTTTCACCGTTATCCGCGAACTGGTGGGGCATGGCGTCGGGCAGACCATGCACGAAGATGGACTACAGATTCCCAATTACGGCTGGCGGAACAAAGGCACAGTGCTGCAATGCGGGATGACCTTTGCGATTGAGCCGATGATTTGTACGGGACGAAAAGACATTGTTACCCTCGCAGACGGCTGGACGATCTCCACGCAGGATCGTTCTCTCGCTGCACATTTTGAGCATACCATTGCCATCACCCCTGATGGCGCGTTAATCTTAACGAACGGAGACTAGATGCCACCACCAAAACGACCTGGCGGAGGACCGCAGCGACCCGGCGGAGCCGGAGGACAACGACGACCCGGAGGGGCAGGACGCCCGCGCCCCGCCAATACCGGGCCGCGAAAGCCCCCGGAAGCCGCTCCTCCCACCGAAACCGACAAAGAGGCGGGAATTGAAATCGAGGGCGTTGTGGCAGAGGCCCTGCCCAACGCCGTGTTTCGGGTAGAAATCCCAGTGGGCGAAGGAACGAAAATCGTTCTCGCTCATGTGTCGGGCAAAATGCGCCAGAACTACATTCGTATTCTACCCGGCGACAAAGTGCTGGTGGAACTTTCGCCCTATGATCTGGAGCGCGGAAGAATTCGCTATCGCTACAAATCCTAGTGATTTTCGCCCGGTTCCGAGAAGGCAGGCGGAAAATCCGGGTTAATTTGGGGAGAGCCTTGGTGAAGAGCGGCAGTTGGGGTATACTATCTCGCCGCTCTCACAATTTTGTGTCTGAAGCAGGGGTTTTTGTGTGTCTGCCTTCGAGCAGATGCAAACTCTGTGCAACGGTCAGAAGGAGAAATCCATGAAAGTTCGCGCTTCTGTGAAAAAGATTTGCGAAAAGTGCAAAGTCATCAAACGGGAAGGCGTGGTTCGTGTGATCTGCGTTAATCCCAAGCACAAGCAGAGACAGGGTTAAGGATCGGTTTTTAGGGATCAGGGGTTCGGAAAAGCCCCTCTCGTGTTCGATGCATCCGCTGCATTCGACCTTGTCCCTAATTCCTGACCCTTCTTACCATCTCAAAGGAGGCAAGTTTGGCACGTATTGCTGGTGTGGATCTTCCACGTGATAAACGAGTCGAATACGCGCTCACCTATATCTACGGCATCGGCCTTTCCTCTGCCAAGAAAATCGTGGCGGATCTGGGAATCAATCCGGTCACTCGCGTTCGCGAATTGACCGAAACCGAAACCTCGAAAATCCGCGAAGTTCTGGAACGAGACTACCGAGTCGAAGGTGATCTGCGCCGCGAATTTCAGCTCAGCATCCGTCGCCTGATGGAAATTGGCTGCTATCGTGGTCTGCGTCATCGCCGAGGCCTGCCCGCTCGCGGACAGCGTACCAAAACCAATGCCCGGTTCCGCAAAGGGCCGAAGCGACCGGTGGCGGGTAAGAAAAAGCCGAAGAAGTAGGAAAGCAGCGTCAAGAATGGCAAACAAACAGACAACCAAGGCGGGTTCCTCCCGCCAAAAGGCACGCGAAAAAAAGAATATCGTGCAGGGCATCGTCCATATTCAGTCCACGTTCAACAATACGCTGGTCACGATTACGGATGTGCAGGGCAATACGATTTCCTGGGCAAGCTCCGGCGGCTCCGGCTTTAAGGGAACCCGCAAGGGAACTCCGTTTGCGGCTCAGATCGCTTCGGAGCGTGCCGCTCGCACCGCTCAGGAACATGGGCTAAAAAAAGTCGAAGTCTTTGTAAAGGGGCCGGGCGCAGGTCGTGAGACCGCCGTTCGCGCTTTACAGGGCGTGGGATTGGAAGTGACCCTGATCAAAGATGTCACCCCCATTCCGCACAATGGCTGCCGTGCTCCCAAGCGACGACGAGTCTAAATCAACCTCTTACCGTGTAATGGTGGACGAAGCGGAAATTTTTCTGCGTAAACACCCGGCTTGTGAAAGAATTTCTTTCTTACCCAGCGAGCCGCTAATTGGCGGGCAATCGGAGCGTCTTAATTTTTCCGATCCGCAAGGAGCATCCTCAACGAATGGCGAACAACCATGATCCCGCGTGTCGGCAGTGCCGCCGCGAGGGGCTAAAACTTTATCTCAAGGGCGACAAGTGCTACACCAAATGCACCCTTGAAAAAACCAGCCGTGACGGTAAAACCAAGTGGCGCGACAAGCCGCCTGGGATGCACGGCTCCCCGACCTTCCAGAAGAAATTGACCGAATACGGGATTCAGCTTCGCGAAAAGCAGAAACTCCGCCGTGTTTATCGGGTTCTGGAAAATCAATTCACCAACTATTTGACGGAAGCCCTGCGACGCCCCGGCGTCACTGGCGAAAATCTGCTGCAGCTGCTGGAAACCCGTCTCGACAACGTAATCTATCGGCTCGGTTTGGCCGCCTCCCGTGCTCAGGCACGGCAAATGGTGACCCACCGGCACTTTACGGTTAACGGTCAGCGCGTCAATATCCCCTCCTACCTTCTGAAAGCGGGCGATTTAATCGGCGTTCACGAGACGATGACCAAAACCGGCGGCATCAAAGAGGCACGGGATCGCGTGATCAAACGCCCGCTTCCGCTGTGGCTTCAGCTGGATGTGCAGTCCTTGACCGGGCGCGTGATGGCCCTGCCGACGCTGACGGACATCAAAGCAAGTGTGGATGTTCGCGATATTCGCGAGCAGCTCATCATCGAATTCTATTCCCGATGACGGGTAGGGGCGTCCTGTTTTTGCTGGGCCAATCGAGACGGTTTTTGCTCGACTTTCCATTCTCATCTGCAAAGTCGTCTCACGAAGGAGAGTGTGAAAAATGGAGTTGACTCTACCGAGCATCCAGACGTTGGAAAAAAGCGACAACTATGGAAAGTTCGTTGTGGAGCCGCTGGAGCGCGGTTATGGAGCCACCATCGGCAACTCACTACGGCGAGTGCTGCTGTCTTCCATTCCGGGCGCGGCGATTACCTATGTCAAAATTGACAAAGTGCTGCACGAGTTTTCCACCATTCCGGGTGTGAAAGAAGACACCACCGAGCTTCTGCTTAACCTGAAAAACCTGGCGGTGCGCGTTCATGCGAACGGAGCCGGAACAAAGCATGAGCCGAAAACGATCCGCCTGGATGTGAAGGGAAGTAAAGAGGGCAGCCGGGTGACGGGAGCCGATGTTCAGTGTCCTGCCGACATTGAGATCGTTAACCCGGAAATCTATCTGGCGACCATTTCGGATGAGGACGCTACCCTCAGCATGGAAATGGTGGTCGAAACCTCCAAAGGCTACGTGCTTCCGGGCAACCTGGAGCGGCGAAGTCAGCAAGGCATTGGAACAATCCCGCTGGGAGCCGCATTCACCCCGGTGAAAAAGGTGAACTACAACGTCGAGCAGACTCGGGTGGCTTCCAACACAAACTTCGAACGGCTGGTGATTGAGGTCTGGACAAATGGAACGATCTCGCCGGAGGCTTCGCTTTCGGGGGGCGCACGGGTTCTGATGCAGTTTATGAACCTGTTCGCCCAGTTCCAGCCGGGTGAAAGCGGACTGCTGCCTTTGCCTGAAGCCGACAGCGGGCCGGTGGGCGAGCCTGCTCCCTACTATCGGATCGAAGAACTCGATTTTTCGGTGCGGACTTACAACTGCTTGAAAAAAGCGAATATCTTGACTATCGGCGAGCTGATCGGCTACACCGAAAACGACCTGATGCAGATTCGCAACTTCGGCAAAAAATCGTTGACGGAAGTTCGTGAGAAACTTTCTGCGCTGAATCTCTCGCTCAAGGGCGGCGCAACGGTCATTATAGATGAAAACGAGTCGGACGACTCGGAAGAATAGGGATGAGGGATGAGGGATCAGGGAACAGTTTCTCTTACCCCTCGCCCCTCGTGCTGAGGAGATTAGAATGCGTCACCGAAAGGCTTACCGTAAATTCGGCCTGCCCAGCGATCAACGACGCGCCCTTCTGCGTGGTCTGACTCGGAATATGCTGTTGAATGACCGAATTGTGACCACCGAAACCCGCGCTAAAGAGATTCGCCCGATTATCGAAAAACTGATTACGATGGCCCGCAAGGGCGGCGAGGATGCCACCGTTCCCATGCGCCTGCATACCCGCCGCATGGTGCGCCGCTATGTGGACAGTAACATTGACGAATTCGTGAAGGTTCAATCGAACACGAAAAGTCAAAAGATCGCCCGCAACCCTTATTATGTGGTTCCGCGCCTGTTCGAGGAAATTGCTCCTCGGTTCAAAAATCGAAACGGCGGCTATACCCGGATCACGAAAATCGGCTTCCGACGCGGCGATGCCGCTCCAATGGTACTGCTTGAATTCGTCGAGGGTGAAGAGGTCGCGCCAAAAGCCAATGAAGCGAACGAATCTGCTTCTGCGACGGTTCAGGGACGACGCGGACTGCTGGGTCTGGGCCGGGCGCGAAAATAAAAAAAAGGACAAAAACGGGAGGGTTGAAACTCCTGCTTTCTGCCCTCGACGGATTGTTTCTGGAATTTTGCGTTGCGTCAGTTCAAAGCGATTGTGGAGTATGATGGCACAGACTTCGGGGGCTTCCAGTGGCAGAACAACGCCCGAAGCGTTCAATCCGTGCTGGAGGCGGCCCTGCAAAAGCGAACCGGGCAGCCCGTCCGGGTCGCTTGCGCAGGAAGAACCGATGCGGGCGTTCATGCCCTGGGACAGGTAATTAGTTTCACCGCAGAGACGGCGATTCCCCTGGACAGAATGGGGCTGGCTCTCAATAGTGCCCTGCCGCCCGATGTTCAGATCAGGAGGGTGAACGAAGTCGAGAGTGAGTTTCATGCTCGATTTTCGGCTTCCTCGCGGTGTTACTACTATCTGATCCTGAGCCGGAAAATGCCCTCTGCTCTTCTTCGGCGGTTTACGGCCTTCACCCCGCACCGTCTGGACACCCAGGCGATGCAGGAAGCCGCCGCTGGAATTCTCGGTGAACGGGATTTCGCTTCTCTGGCGAATGAACTGGAACGAGGACGACCGACTTATCGTGAGCTGATGGGCTGTGATCTTTGCCTTCGCCGAGGGCTGACGATTGTTCGCGTGGAAGCCAATGCGTTTTTGCGCGGCATGGTTCGCAATCTGGTGGGAACGCTGATCGAAGTGGGAATCGGCAAACGAAACCCGGAATCGCTGCCAGATTTACTGGCGTCACGGGATCGAAAACTGGCGGGAGCCACCGCGCCTCCGCAGGGACTGTGCCTTTATCGTGTGCGCTACGGGGTTCGTAAAGACTACGAAAGCCGCTTTCGCACGGAAAAACTTGAGGGAACCGAATGAAAACAACAATCTCGGCTCGCCCGGAGGATATGGAAGCGTCTCGCGTCTGGTTTATTATGGATGCGACTGACAAGCCGATTGGTCGGCTGGCGGTGGACGCTGCGAAAATCCTGCGCGGTAAGCATAAACCGATTTTTACCCGCCACGTGGATACGGGCGACCATGTCATCATTATCAACGCGGAAAAGGCGATCTACACCGGTCAGGCGAAACAGACGGAAGAAGTTCGTCATCACACCGGCTGGCCGGGTGCGTTGAAATCCATTCAGCGGCAGAAGGAACTGGAAGTCAAACCTGCCGAGGCAATCCGCCGTATTGTACGCGGAATGATTCCTCACAACAAGCTGGGCGACCAGATCATTGGCAAGTTGAAAGTTTATGCCGGGGCGGAGCATCCTCACGAAGCGCAGAAACCGGTGATGTTCACCGGCGGCGTGCAGAGCCGGCATAAAGGAGAATAATTTTGGCAGAAGGAATTCGTTATTACGGGACGGGGAAGCGCAAAAACGCGATAGCGCGTGTGTGGATCGTTCCCGGCTCCGGGGACGTGAAGATCAACAACCGCCTCGGCGCAAAGTACCTGGGGCGTCAGGTGCTGGAAATGCTGGTGAACCAACCGTTTGTGATGACTAACAACGTGGGGCGGTTCGATGTGATCGCGCACTGCAAAGGCGGGGGAATTTCGGGACAGGCGGGAGCGATCCGTCACGGGATTTCCAAAGCCCTGCTCGAACTCGACCCCGAACTGCGTCAGACGCTTCGGCGCGGGGGACTGCTGACCCGTGACCCGCGAGTGAAAGAGCGGAAAAAGTACGGTCGCAAGCGAGCACGGCGCGGCTTCCAGTTCTCCAAACGCTAAACCGAATTAGGCGGCAAAAAATTACGCAACGCCGAGACGGACTTGAAAGTTCGTCTCGGCGTTTTTATTTTCGATTATTTTCTAAAATTAACCGAGTTTCTTGTTGACTTTGTGGCAATCGTTCTGCTAGAATTTGTTTGAGGAAAATGAATTCCTCGCGGTCACTTTGCGTTCTCTGCGGAACGCACCTTCTTAGAGAATCATATGAAAAGCGAAAACGTTTGCTCCCCCCTCCCCCTGACGAATGTCCTGTAAAACAGGAATTGGAATGCTGCTGACCTTGGGATTAACTGCGCTAACCCCGGCAATCGCCACAGCTCAACTCAGTTCGTATCATCAGAATGTGAGTGACGGACAGTTTCAACGCGAAGTTTCTGCTCGTTTGATTACTGGTGCGCCCTAGGCGAGTTATACGGCCTCGTTCCCCGTTCCGATGGTGCCCTATGCCACCCCTTTCGCCTCCGGCATCCAGATTAGTTCTTCGGTTCGCTTCATCAAAACAAATTTGCAAAATGCTGCAGTCACGACCAATGTCCGAACTGCGTACTCGATTTCCTGCGGCGGCATTCTGATCAGTAGTCTGGACGTAGCTGCCTCACATCAGTTTGGACCAAGCAGAAACAGCGGAAACCTGAGCGGAAGTGATGCGTATGACTACTCAGATGTTCTTACGGGAACCGTTTCTCGCGGCGTCGGTGTTTACACGGCCAGCACCACTGCTTTTTTAGACAGTCTCGGTGTTTACGATTCGCGTAATTTTACGGTGATCTATCCGCACTAAAGAACGAAGAAATGAGCGGTTCCGAGAGTAAATGCTCTTTTGGAACCGCTCTTTGGTGTTTTCAAGCGGCAAACTCGATGCCGCCGAGAGGAAGTCAAAAATGAAAATGAGTATTGTTCGCGCACCGCTCTTATTGGTCGCGGCCTTTTTGCTCCCGAAGGGCGTTCTTCAAGCGCAAACGAGTTCCCCTTTTTCCTCTACTGCTCTTCCCAACATTACCCTCGCGATGGCAAAAGACGACGTGCGGTTAGATCAGAAAATCACGATCACACGTCCCGATATTTGTCTGGGCGAACTGCTCGAACAACTTTCTGCACAAACCAAAATAGATTTCAACATTGATCCTGACAGCACTGGGTCAGGGGTTCGTGTTCTCGTACGATTTCGGGACACCTCGCTCCGCGAGATTATGAATGCCCTTTGGTCGGTGGTGAGTTACAAAAATGCGGAATGGGCGTGGGACCGACACGGCACACAGGGTTCTTTCACCTACACCCTCATCAAAACGCGAAAGTCCGAAAGTCTTTCCCCTCAAATCGAAGCGATGATTAACAAAAAGTTCGAGCACTATGTGGACTTGACGTTAATGTTTTCAAGGATGACCCCGACTGAGCGTGAGGCAAGGCAAGAAGAACTTTACGAAGCACTGATGTGGAGAAAGGAGATGAACAAGAAATTCAATCCCGAACAGTGGAGTGACGACGATTGGACAACGATAAAATTATTGGATGCGATGCTAACCAAGCCCGAACTTCTAAAATTAATCAACGGAGGTGTTCTCAGGGTTCCTCTGCAGAAAGCCCCTGCCCGCGCTCAGGAACTGTTCAAAAAGATTTGTGAGCAGCGTTCTTTGTCAGTGGATGGTCTGCCGCAAGCCCGCCCCACTGAAATCGTCTTCGATAGTTACGGAAGACGCGATATAGCCAGTCCTATCTTCCCCATGCTCTTCATCCGATTCAATGGGCATGGCACGGGCGCATTGAGCGGAGGTGTGCTGGAACTGGGATTTCGAAAGTTTATTGAGGAACTGTGGCGTTTTCCTGAGGAGAAAGCGACAAACGACCTGGAGTTACGTGGAATTCCTCCACTTTCAGATCGCTCGGTTGACGTTGACAATCCGCCTCAAAAAATGACGGAGGCGGAGGCGCGAAAAATAAACACTCTGCGTTTGATGGCTCCTGTGTGGCAGCGGTATTTTTTACGGATCGGTGAGGGAGCGGATATTTCCGTTTGTGCCCTGGTTCGCTGGTGGCCGGGTCTAATTCCTGCACCAGACAATCATACGATCTATGAGGTTCTTCATCCAAGTTGGGACAACCGGGACAGCCCAGTAACCAAATGGCGGGGAAATGTTCTTCTGGCGTCCTACCTGACCTGGTATCAGGACGCCGAAGGAAACTGCTCTTATCGCCTCATTAAAGAAGCGAATCGCGTCACCAAAAAGCACCTGCCGTCGGCAGCGGAACTGGCCTACTTGCAGGGGAAAGTCAACGACGAACAATGGGAGCAACTGCAAGCTCGCTCGGAACCCCTGCGAAGATTGTCAGGTTCGAAAACGGTTTTGGCTTTTGCTGCGGTCAATACGGATTTGACCCGGCCCAATGGAATGCCGCTCACCGAGGCGGTTTTAGACGCCCTGCCCGCAACGGTCATAAAAGCAAAAGAAGCGGGTGGCTCCGCTGTCAGACTCCAATCGGTGAGGCATCCCGCCGAGCCAAAAAACAATTTGCCGGAAAGTTTTCTGCTGGAGTTACAGGTACTCGATAAGAATCGGAAGTGGCAGCAGGTCGAAGCCTGGGAAGTGTGGTAGGCAGGCGAAAACAAAAGGGCAGGGGGGCCATTTGGCCTCCCTGCCCTTTTGTTTTTGAGTTTGTTTGCCCGTTCGGGGGTTAGTAGGAGTAGCGCGAGGCCACTTTGTCCCAATTGATGACGTTCCAGATCGCGGCCAGATAGTCAGGGCGTTTGTTCTGATATTTCAGATAGTAGGCGTGCTCCCATACGTCAATGCCCAGCAGAGGCGTTTTTCCTTCGGAGAGGGGGCTGTCCTGATTCGGGGTCGAAGTGACGGAAAGAGTGCCTGCGCTGTCGGAGACCAGCCAGGCCCAGCCGGAACCGAAGCGTTTTGCGCCCGCTTCATTCATCTGCGTTTTAAGGGCGTCGAGCGAACCAAAGGCCGCATTGATTTTTTCGGCGAGCGTTCCCGTCGGGGTGTTGGAGCCGCCGGGGGTCAGGATGTCCCAGAACAGGGTATGGTTGGCGTGACCGCCGCCATTGTTGCGAACAGCCATGCGAGCCGCCTCCGGCACAGCGTCCAGATTTGAGACGATCTCCTCAACCGTTTTGCCGTCGAACTCGGTGTGGTCTTTCAGGGCGGCATTCAGATTGTTGACATAGGTTTGGTGATGCTTGTCATGGTGAATCGTCATGGTTTGCGCATCAATGTGCGGCTCCAGTGCCGCCGCGTCGTAGGGCAGGGGGGGAAGGGTGAATTCCGGCATAATCGGTGTCTCCTGAGTGGTCTTCTCTGAAAGGGCGGGAATCGAGGCCCGCTCTCTCAGTTTACCCGATTCCCCAAAGTCTGGGGCCGCTTGGGGCGAATTTCGCCGGGCCGCGTTCGGAGGGTAAACATTCTGCGAAAACTGGCGAAAATAGAATGTCAGGAATCGTTGAAAAAAACTCTGGGCCGAACCCCGCCGCGAAGAAATGATGATTTCGTTTTCTGAAGAGACCAACAAAATCAAGCGTCTTGCTTTTTATAGTTTGCTTTATCTGCTGTCTTTTCTGGGAATAATGAGACTGCAAAAAAGCTGCGCCTCTGCCGAAACCCTCTACCTTTTGCTTTTCAGCGGAACGCACTTTTTCACAGTCGGCGCGTGCGGCTGGCAGGTGATCAACAACAAAAGCCTTTCTCCCTCCCATCGGTGGGGCTGGGCCTCCATTGGCGGAGCCAGCCTGACGTATCTGATGGGGAGTTCGTGCTATGCTGCGCTCACCACAGGCGGCGGGCAGCCCCCCGCCTCCCCCAGTTGTGTGGATGCGTTCTGGCTTCTTTTTTCGCCCTGTCTGATTGTGGGCCTGCTGCTGCTTTCCGACCGGGTAACCGGGGTGGTACGGGCACGACTGCTGCTCGACAGTGCGATTACAACCGGCAGCCTCGCTTCGCTCCTGTGGTACTTTCTGATTCAGTATCTGTGGCATCGGTCGGGAGTGTCCGTCACCGCTCGCTGCATTTCGATTGCCTACCCTCTGGAAGATGCGCTGGCCCTTTTCGCTGCCGTTTTTCTGCTCAACAGTTCCCGATCCGGCCCTAAAATCGGGCTTGAACGAAAAACGCTGGCCCTGGCGATTGCGTGCTGGAGTATCTCCGACCTTTTCTACGGCTGCTTCACCCTGCATGACGCCTACCATGTCGGCTCTCCGATAGACACCGGCTGGATGCTGGGGGGCCTGCTGCTGGGCGTTTCTGCGCGACTTTCTCACGGGCGTAACTTTTCTGCCGAACCCAGCCGAGCAAAGGCCGCTCTCGGCCCGGCTTCCGGCCTTTCTATTTTTGCTCCGTATCTCGCCCTGTGCGGTTCGATGGCCATTCTCTTTTCTCAAGAGTACCGAAGTCACCACCAGATCAGTCCCGCGACTTTGCTGCTAGGAGTGGGCTTGCTGCTGCTGGTTATGCTGAGACAGGTGCTTTCCCTGCTGGAAAACCGTCAACTGACCGAAACCGTTTCGCAGTTGAATTCCGAGCTGGGGCTGCGTGTGCAGCAGCGAACCCTACAGCTAGACGGGCTGCTTAACCTCACCCGCCATCTCTCCAACTCCGTGCAAATCCAAGAGGTCATCACAACCGCGCTTCAGTACACCCGCACTGCGTTTCGTGCCCAGGCAACGCTGCTTTGGTTGAGTTCTTCGGTCAACCCGACGGCTCCCGCGTTTTGCCACCAGGAGGGACTGGAAAACGAGCCGGACGTGATCCGCTCTCTCTCTCAGCCCCTTTTGGCCCTTGACAGCGAGCTGTTTTCGCTGCCGGGAGAGGGCCGCGTGTGCCTTCGCGTTCCGATTGTCTGGTACGGGGAACTGCTGGGAATGTTGGGAATTCTTTACCAAAACGAGGGCGAGCGTGACGCGAACGACCTGGCAATGCTCACTTCGATGGCCTCGGAGGTGGGGGCCGCCCTTTCTAACGCTTATCAGCATCAGGTCGCTCTGGAGAATGCCGACTGCGATGCCGTAACTGGCCTTTTCAATCATCGCGCCATTCAACAGCGGTTGGAAACAGCCTTCGATACCGCCTTCGAAGCCAAGGTTCCGCTGACGGTGATGCTGCTGGATGTCACCAATTTTCGGCTGTTCAACGAGACGCACGGGCATCGGGTGGGGGATTCGATCCTGCGTTCGGTGGGCGGGGCGATTCTGGAGACGCTGCCCACCGATGCGTATGTGGGACGTTTCGGGGGCGACGAGTATCTGGCGGTTTTGCTGGGAGTGACCTCAGAGGAGGCAGTCGAGTTTGCAGAGCAGCTGCAAATCCATGTCAGCAAACTCGGATTTCAGGAAAAGCAGGATGATCGCGTGATTCCAGTGTTTCTCGCCTGCGGGATTGCGTCTTCCCCGCGTGACTGCGGCGACCGGGGGGCACTGCTCACTTTGGCGAATGAAAATTTGCAGGAGGCGAAACAGCATGGCGAGCGTATCCGGGTGACGGGGCCAATGCATCATCTGCTGGAGCAGCTAAGAGCCGATCCCGAATTCGAAACTTTGGATGCAATGGTGACCGCAGTGGACAACAAAGACTCCTACACGCGCCGCCATTCCGAAGATATGACGCAGTACGCCCTGTGGATTGCGGAAGAGCTGGAAATCGAAGACGAGGAAACGCTGCGCCGAATTCGGATCGGAGGTCTGCTGCACGATGTCGGGAAAATCGGGGTTCCGGCCAACATCCTCTGCAAACCGGGCCGCCTGACCGAAAAAGAGTATGAGACGCTGAAACGTCATCCGCGTCTAGGAGCCTTGATTGTCGGCTCCGTCCCTGGCATGGAAACCATTCTCGATGCGGTGCGCTCGCACCATGAACGCTGGGACGGCGGGGGCTACCCCAACGCAGCAAAGGGACAAGAGACGCCCTGGCTGGGCCGCCTGATGGCAGTGGCAGATGCCTTCAGCGCGATGACAACGGACCGTCCCTACCGAAAAGGGCTTTCCATTCCGATTGCCGTGTCGGAAATCGAGAAGGGAAGCGGAACGCAGTTTGACCCGGAGATGGCCGCCGCGTTTCTAAAGGCGGTGCGAAAACGCTACCCGCCTTTGCTGCGAGTTCAGCAAGAAGGGAAAGAGAACGAAAAACTTCAGAAAGCCGCCTAGCCCCTTGACATCCCTTCCTTCTTGTATTGTATTGCTACCAAGTTACCAAAAAATAACACTCGGTGACTTTCAAGCGGGAGAACAATCATGCCAGAGGGAACGGAAACGGCGGAGGTACTGCCCATTGAGCGGGTTCAGCTGGGTGTGCGGATGGAAAAACGAAGGGTGCAGTTTTGAAAGGACTCGCCGAATTTAAGAATATGACCCTGGGAGAGCTTTTAGCGGAGATCGTTCTCCATTCGTCCGAGCCCGTTCCAGGACAAGAGGGTCAGATGTCCGCTTCCCCCACAGCCAGCAATCGCTGGCGGCCATCGGGGACTTCAAGCGGATCTACGGCATGGACTACGACCACCACGCGAATTACCGATTCCGAGATCGAAGCCAGAAACCTGAAGCCTCTTCCGTAGCAACCGAATAGATTTACTTTTCTCCTGTTCATGCCCGAAACGATCTCGTTTCGGGCCTTTTTTGTAAGTGCATTTTCTTCGCAGCCCTTCGCCTCAGCTCTCTCCCCCGGCATTTCCCGCCCTTGAGCAAATCAGTTCGAATCCTTGAAAATTTGCTTTTCTGAAGTTTTCTTATTGCATTTATTCTCCACATTGTTCTAAAATGGTAACAGCACTACTTAGATTCATAAACTGTAGATTTTTATCGGTACTAACTCAGATCGCTTTAAGCGGTACAAGTCCCTTTCCCAAACGACGATCCTGTCGGCTTCGTCAGCATGAAAGCGCAGAACATCTAGGAGATCACTCATGCGTCCCTTCCCGAAATTTTGGCAAATGCTTCTTTTTTCTTTTTTCTGGCTGTTCCCGTTTGTACAGGGAGTTCTAGCGCAGGGGCGTCTAGGTGTGCGCTGGGCCTTGGGAGGACATTCTGGCTCTGTTTATTCCGTGGCCTACTCTCCGGGCGGTCAGATGATTGCTACCGGAGGCGTGGATGGAACGGTCAAACTTTGGCGATCTATAGATAGAACGCTTATTCGTACCGTTGTTTACTCTACCTCTGGCGGCTTTGGTGGAGGGGTACAGGTATCGAGTGTCGCCTTTTCGCCGGATGGGAAAACCTTGGCTTCTGCCGGATACTTAGGTGTCATCAAATTTTGGCGGGTTGCCGATGGGCTTGCTCTGCCTTCTTATTCAAATACAGACGGAGTGAGTTCGCTGGCTTATTCGCCTGACGGTCGCTTTATTGCCGCTGGAACCAACAACAAAACGGTTCTGGTGTGGAGAACTTCGGATGGCTCTTCTATCGCCACTCTGACGGGGCACACAGGCAGCGTAAACTCGGTCGCCTTTTCCCCTGATGGGCATACCTTGGCCTCTGGCAGTTCGGACAAAACAATTAAATTCTGGGATTATATTTCGGGCGGAACACTGAACACGATTACCACCACCCATCTCAATGGCATCTCCTCTATCGCTTATGCTGCCGATAGCAAAAGTATTTTTTCCGGGGGAGCCGCAGGAACAGGTTTCAATATGAGCGACAAGACGGTCAAACAATGGCAGCTTGCCGACAATTCTCTTTTGCAAACCTTTTCCGGGCATACCAAGGGAATCGAACAGATCAGCCTTTCACCGGATGGGAAGACCCTGGCTTCGGCCAGTGCCGATCAGACCGTCAATCTGTGGCGGATTTCTAATGGAGTGCTTCTTCATACGCTCGCTGGCGTGAGCGGACATACGAACTCTGTCAACTGCGTTGCGTTCTCCCCCGACGGAATGACTCTGGCTTCCGGCAGCAGTGATTTCAGTGTTAAATCCTGGCGCGTCGCGGATGGAATCTGGCTGGGCGATCTCACACGGCAGCGAGGTACGATCAACAGCATCGCCTTTTCCCCGGACGGATTGACGCTGGCTGTCGCTGCGGGAGATCAATCTGCTGTAGACAACCTGATCCGGCTTTATCGAACTTCGGATGGGCAGCTGATTCGGGCATTGGCCGGGCATACAAAGACCGTTAATGCGGTGGCTTTTTCGCGAGACGGTCTTTTTCTGGCCAGTGCCAGCAGTGACAAAACCGTGAAATGGTGGCGAGTTTCAGATGGGTTGTTGATGCAGACCTGGTCGGGGCATCTCAATGCTGTCAACTGTATCGCCTTTTCCCCGGACGGATTGACGCTGGCTTCTGGCAGTGCCGACAAAACCGTTAAGCTCTACCGAATTTCCGACCGCTATACGCTCCTCACCATCAATGTTGGAGCTTCTGTCTATGCGGCGGCCTTTTCCCCGGACAGCCAAACTATCGTGACTGCCGCGAACGAACCGACCGTTCGCTTTTGGCGGGTTTTGGAAGGCACTCAGATCGGAGCCGGAATTCAGACCGGTGACTACTCCTTTTCCTTCAATAACGCCGTTGCTTATCTTGATGCCCAGACCTTCGCAGTGAGTGGAAGTGAACGGGGCGGTCTCTGGAGTATCGCCACAGGCACAAAGCTCAAAGCGTTGAATGAATACGCTTGTCCTGGTGCGGGTTTTCAACTATTGGATAAAACGATTTTCACTGGAGCGAACCGAGCCGCCACACTCCAATCCTGGAGCGTGGCTGGGGGAGCGTCACTTCGGATTTATAACAAAGACCTCGACGCCGGGGTCACCGCCCTGGCCTGTTCTTCCAACGGCCGGTTTCTCGCTTACGGTCTCGCCGATGGAACCGTTGCCCTCGCCGAAACCGCTCCCGCCACCCAAACCGTCCTGCTTCAGCACTCCCAAAGCGACGCTCTCTTCGCCTTTCGCTTCACCGGAACCGCCTTCACCAGCGGAACCCTCGTCTGGAGCGGCTTTGGACAGGGCCTCCAAGTGGTCGCCACCCCCGACCTCGACGGCGACGGAACCCCCGACCTCCTCTTGCAGTCCGCCGCCACCGGACTGCTCTACACCTTTTTGCTGAACGACCCCCAAACCCAGATCAAAGCCTACGGCCCCCTCCTCGAAAACGGCCTCCCCATTGCCGCCCTCCCCCACTGGCGGGTCGCCGCCACCCCCGATCTCAACCGCGACGGCAAAAGCGACCTCGTGCTCCAAAATTCCGTCACCGGCGATGTCTACTACTTTCTGATGGACGGACGCAGTATCCTCAAGCAGGGCTTTCTGAGCCGAGGCGTCAACCCCGATGCCCGCCTGTTCGCCATGCCCGACCTCAACGGCGACGGCACTCCCGACGCCCTGTTTCAGCTGGGCACCACAGGCAATCTCTACCGCTGGATCCTGAGCGGCGACGGCACGACGATTGCGGCGCAGGGGTTTGTGTTCACCGCCGGGTTTGCGGCGTGGAGAGCGATCACGGCCAAGGAGACAAACGGGGACGGCGGCGTGAAAGTGCTGTTTCAGAACCCGGCGAACCGAGCAGTGTACGAGTGGAACCTGATCGGCGGGGACTTAGCGGGGTACGGCTATCCTTCCCTGGACTATCCGAGCGGATGGACGGCGACGGGCTTTTTCGATGTGAACCGCGACGGGCGAGACGATGTGCTGTTCCAAAACGAGGCAACGGGATCGCTGTACTTTTATGGACTGGACGGCTTGACGCTGCTCACCAACGGTCTGCTGTATGTGGACACCATCCCCCACTGGAAAGTCGTTCCCCAGCGCTGAGCCGCAAAAGCGAAAGCCGTAACGAGGGGGACGCAGCGGGCGGGCCGCGAAAAACGCTTCGCGGCCCAAACAGCAAGACTGAGGAAATTTTCTTTTGGGAACGGGTTTTCTTTGGGGTATACTATGCGGGTTGACGGCGCAACCGCAGCCGTCTCTTTTCTTGCCGCCTGCCTTTCAGAAGAAACTCTGCTTGGAAAGAGGCCTGAAAATACCGCTTCATTGACAATTGGAAAGGGCGTCGGTTACAATGGCGCACCTATGGATTCTCTTTCTCCCTTACGTTTGGCTCAAGGGCAGATTCCCAGCCTGAAGGACGACCTTCAATTTCTGAAGGGGGTGGGGCCTGCGCTGGCGTCCGCCCTCGCCAAAATCGGGCTGAGAACGGCAGGCGATTTGCTGCGGCACTTTCCGCGCCGCTGGGAAGACCGAACTCGGTTTCGGTCTGCCGCCGATCTTGTCCCCGGCGAGACCACTTCGATCCTGGGCGTGATTATCGGGGTGACCACCAAATATCCGCGCCCTAAAATGGCGATCACCGAAGTTTTGCTCGACAGCAACGGCGAGGCTCTGCGACTCACCTGGTTTAATCAGCCCTACCTCGAAAAAACGTTTCAGCGACTGCAAGCCGCACGAAAACCGATTGTGGTCTATGGAACCGCCCGTCGTACCGGATTTAGTTTCGAGATGCCCTCGCCGGAATGGGAGGAGGTTTCCGAAGAAAGCGATCCGCTCGGCGTGAACCGGATTGTCCCCATCTATCCGCTGACCGAAGGGGTGGGGCAAAAGCGGATGCGCCGCCTGCTCGACACGGTTTTGCAAACCCATCTGCCGCTGCTGCAAGAAACCCTGCCCGCAAGCGTGGTGCTGGAACACCGCCTGCTCGGAGTGGAAACGGCCTACCGTAACCTCCATTTTCCCGACTCGAACGAGTACCTTAAAGCGGCCCGCCATCGAATCGTTTTCGATGAGTTTTTTACGCTTCAGTGTTTGCTGGCTCTTCGCCGCCGTGCCAATTCACACCTCGCCGCCGGCATTCCGATGCAGATTTCGCTTTCCACCCTCAACCAGAAACTCGCGGACATCGTGCCCTTCACGCTCACCGGAGCGCAAAAGCGAGCCATCTCCGAGATTGCCGAAGACCTTTCGAGCGGGCAAGCCATGAACCGGCTCGTGCAGGGAGATGTGGGAAGCGGGAAAACGATGGTGGCTCTGGCGGCGATGTTGATGGCGGTGCAAAACGGCTATCAAGCCGCACTGATGGCTCCCACCGAAATTTTAGCGCAGCAGCACTGTCTTGTGCTCCGCCGCCTGCTTGAACCCATTGGGCTGACTGTCGAACTCGCCATTGGGTCGCAGGGCGCGAAAGAAAAGCGTGACGTGCGCGAACGCATTTTGGGCGGGCAGTCTATGCTTGCGGTGGGAACCCACGCGCTCATTCAAGAAGGCGTCGAATTCGGCAGGCTCGGCCTCGTGGTGATTGACGAGCAGCACCGCTTCGGCGTTTTGCAGCGGCAGGCCCTGGCGAAAAAAGGCACGCGCCCGCACGTTTTGGTGATGACCGCCACGCCCATTCCGCGTACCCTGACGATGACCCTCTACGGCGATCTCGATGTTTCGGTGCTGAATGAACTTCCGCCGGGCCGCAAAGAGATTACAACGCATTGGAAAACCCAGGCGAAGCGCAACGAGGTGTATGTGTCGGCGCACCGGCTTCTCGCGCAGGGCAGGCAGGTCTATGTGGTGTGCCCGCTCGTGGAAGAAAGCGAGAAACTACAGGCGAAAAGTGCCACGCAGCTCGCGGAGCATATCGCGGAAAATGTGTTTCCGCAGTACCGGGTCGGGCTGCTTCACGGGCAGATGAAATCCGAAGAAAAAGACGAGGTAATGCGACAATTTAAGGCGCATGAACTCGACATACTCGTATCCACAACGGTAATTGAGGTCGGTATTGATGTGCCGAATGCCTCGGTCATTATCATCGAAGACGCCGAACGGTTCGGGTTGGCGCAGCTGCATCAGTTACGCGGACGAGTGGGGCGAGGCGAACACGCTTCGTTCTGCATCCTTATTGCGGAGCCGAAAACCGAAGAGGGACGCGCCCGCATGGAAGTGATGGTGGAAACGCGGGATGGCTTTCGGATTGCCGAAGAAGACCTGCGGCTGCGCGGCCCCGGCGAGTTTTTTGGAACGCGCCAGAGCGGAATGCCGGAACTGATTCTCGCGGACATTTTACAGGATTTCGACGTTTTGACCGAAACCCGCGAAGCCGCGTTCCGTCTCATTGAAGACGACCCGGAATTACGACGCCCGGAGCATCGCGCCCTGCGACAACGGCTGGCGGAAACGGAAGTCGGCTTCGAGCTGGTCTCGACCGCGTAAAACTGGATTTGATCCTCCGCTTCGCGAAAGACTTAGAGAAATGGCGTAGGGGTGTTGCTTGCCGCACCCTTCCAATTTGATCTACGAATTAACACCGATTGAGCTGCGGTTCTGAAAGCAGCGGAATGGGCGCAGTGGTGTTATGTTTGGTGTCCGAAGGACACGGGGCGGTACGCCTTCTCGCGCGGATTTCAATCCTGCGTCAAACGAAACGCTTTTCGCATTTTTAATCGGTGTGCATCCGTAGTTTTTGCATTTTTAATCTGTGGATTAAAATCTCTGCGGCTTCTAGGTGAGGAAACGTTTTGTGACGAAAGCGATTGTGCCCGGCAGCTTCGATCCTGTCACCTACGGACACCTCGATGTGATCGGGCGAGCCGCCGCGCTTTTCGAGAGCGTGGTGGTGGCAGTGGCAAAAAACTCTACCAAAACGCCGCTTTTCACGGTGGAAGAACGCATCGAACTGTTGACGGAAGCCTGCACGTCGTGGCACAATGTGACCGTACAGACGTTTGAGGGGCTTTTGGTGGAATTTGCTCTGGGGCAAAATGCCAAAGCCATCGTCAAAGGCTTGCGAGCCGTGTCCGACTTTGAATACGAATTTCAGATGGCGCAAATGAACCGCCGTCTCTATGCTGAGGTCGAAACCGTGTTTTTGATGACCGGGGCCGAATACTCCTACCTCAGCTCCAGTATTGTTAAAGAGATCGCCCGCCTTGGCGGAGCGGTGGAAGGGTTGGTACCGGACTATGTTGGAACCCGTTTACGGGCAAAATTCGCCTCCAGCAACGAACGGGCGTAAAGCCGAAAACAAAATCGAACTGCAGGATGCCCCCCGCGACGACGCCCCCCGCTTTGTTGCGCCGCCCAAAGAGAGCGCGGATATTTTCCGGCTTCTCTCGGAACTCGAAGACCTGGTGGAAAAGGCTCCCAAGAAACTGGGCATGATGTTTGGCTTCGATGAAGACCGCTTCCACATGACGGTCTTGAAAATCCGTGCCAATCTGCCGGAAGAGATGAAACGGGCATCCAAACTTGCCCGCGAGTCCGAGCGAATCGTGGAAGAATCGCGCACTCATGCCGACCAGATTATCCAGGAAACGCGCAAGCAGGCAATTTCGGAACTGGAACGCTCCAAGCAGGACTTGACCAAAACCCGCGAAGCGACCCAGACCGAACTGAACGCCCTGAAAAAAAGTGCTCAGATCGAGTCGGACCGCCTCAAGCGAGAGGCGCAGCGGGAAGCGGAACGGCTTGTCGAAGAGGCGAACGCTCGCGCTTCACAACTCGTAGAAGAAGCCAGACTGCGTGCCGCCGAACTCGTCACCGAAAACGTGATCGTGCAGGAGGCTCAGCTTCAGGCGCAGGAGCAGTTGTCCCGTGCCGCCCAAGATGCCTCCTCCGTGAAAAACGGAGCCGACGATTACGCCCGCGACGTGCTGGCCAATCTCGAAGGCGTGCTTGGCAAAGCGATTGGGCAGGTACAACGCGGACGCGAACTGCTGGAGAAAGCCTAAGCAGGGATTGGAGGCGAGTAAAGAAAAATTCTTTTCTAACTTCCCTGTCTCTTCTTTTCTGGGTGGTGCTGCCAACGTTGCGGTCTCTTCGTTTTTCTCTGTTTTGGTGTGCGAAAACGGCTTTCGATGGTAGAGGAGTAGAGGGATGCGACTCGACATCTCAGAGGTTTTGCGGGAAGTCGGGAAAATCGTCCCGTACGAGGTGAATGAGCCTCCGCTCGTGGACGAGGACATCGAGTGTACTCAGCCGCTGACCGGCGACCTGCTGTTCAACAATGCGGGCGGCACACTGCTGATTACCGGAAAAATCAACACGGCAACGGCCCTGCCCTGTAGTCGGTGCGATCAGTATTTCGAGCAGCCGATGCCGCTTAAGATCGAAGAACAGTTCGAGCTGAAGCACCTTGCCGGGCCGCGTACCTTCCAAACCGTAACGGTGGTAGAAGAAGACGAAAGCCCGATTGCCGCCAAACTTTTCGACGGTCAGGTGTTCGACCTGACGGAAATGGTTCGCCAGTACCTCGTGCTGGAGGAACCCACGCAGCCGCTCCCGCCAACGGATGTGCAGGGGCGTTGTGCCCACTGCAAACGACGCCCGGAAGAAGTGCTGGCTTCGGTGCTGCCTCCTGAAGAGGACGCCCGCCTCGAAGCCGACGAAAAGCCCGTGAACCCGGCGTTCGCGAAATTGAAAGAGCTGCTGGACTAAGCAACACTGCGTTGGGCTGAATGAGGACGGAAAGAAATTTCTCGAACGCCCAAACCCGACGCTCCGATATTCGAAAGGTTTTAAGAAAATGCCACTTCCAAAACGACGCCATTCCAATCAGCGAACGCGCAAGCGACGCACCCACTATAAATTGACCCACAAGCCCGCCATCATTCCCTCGTTCGAGACGCCGGGCGAGTTCGCGCTTCTGCATCATGTAGACCCCTCTACGGGCCGCTACCGGGATCGTCAGGTGTTTGCCGCCCCCGACGCGGGTCAGGGCGAATAGGTTACAAATCCAAAAACAACCGAAGGACAAAAGGGCGGGAGAACTGATGCGAATCGCAGTGGATGCGATGGGGGGAGATCGCGGGCCGCACGTCGTGGCGCAGGGCGTTCTACAGGCGGCTCGCGAGGCAAAGGCTCATTATCTTCTGGTGGGTGATCCTGCCGTTTTGGAGCCGGAACTCTCCAAACACCGGCCCCCGAATGTAGAGATCGTCCCCGCCCGCGAAGTCATCGAAATGACGGAGCAGCCGACCGCCGCCTTTCGCAAAAAGCCGGATGCTTCCATTGTCGTAGGCGCGAAACTCGTCAAAGACAAAAAAGCCGATGCCCTTGTGTCCATCGGCTCTACCGGGGCGGCGATGGCGGTTTCGCTGCTTACTCTCGGACGGATTCGCGGCATTGACCGCCCCGCCATTGCAACTCTGCTGCCCTCTTCGCTCGGAACGGTCATTATGCTGGATTCCGGAGCGACGGTAGACTGCGACCCCAACAATCTGTATGAATTCGCGGTAATGGGCAGCGTTTTCGCCGAGCTTACCCTGAAGGTGAAGCACCCGAAAATCGGGCTTCTCTCCAATGGCGAAGAATCCGGCAAAGGCAACGAAATCGTAAAAAAAGCCCACGCGCTGTTTCAGGGAGCGCACGAAGCCAGCTCGATCTTCAATTTCATCGGAAATGTCGAAGGGCGAGACATTTTTCGCGGAACCGCCGATGTGGTCGTTTGTGATGGATTTATCGGAAACGTCGTGCTCAAAACGGGCGAGGGCGTGGCCGAAATGATTCTCAAACAGCTGAAAACCGAACTTGAAGCCAAATTCTGGCTTAAGCCCTTTGTGGCTCCGCTGGTTCCTGCTCTGAAACGCCTGCGGCGCAAGGTAGACTATGCCGAGCGCGGCGGAGCCCCGCTGCTGGGCGTCAACGGCGTTGTGATTATCGGGCACGGGCGTTCCGACGCCTATGCGGTTCTAAATGCCTGTAAAGCCGCCGAAAGAGCGGTCGAATCCAATTTAATTGAAACCATTCGTCTGCGCGTTTGTGAGGCCCCGCCTCCGCCGCCGGTTTAGGTTAAAGAGAGCCGAATGACCCCAACCTCATCCGCTGTTTCCCCCCTGCCCTCTTCAGAAGAGCAGAACCGCTACTCCGCAGTCACGCCCCCGCCCTCGCTTCGGGCCGGGATCGCCGGACTCGGCATGGCCATTCCCGACCGTGTGCTGACTAATGAAGAACTTTCCCGCACCCTAGACACCAACGACGAATGGATTCGCACCCGCACCGGGATTGAGGAACGGCGAGTAAGCGACCTGGCCACCGCCACCTCCGACCTTTCCCTGCTTGCCGCCCGTCGTGCCCTCGAAGATGCCCGCCTCGACGCCTCCGAACTCGATCTTGTGCTCTGTGCCACCACGAGCGGCGATTACGTCTGGCCCGCCACCGCCTCCCTCGTTCAGCATCAGTTGGGCGCAAAGCGAGCCGGAGCTTTCGACCTTTCGGCGGCCTGTTCCGGGTTCTGCTACGGCTTGGCGACCGCCGCCGGAATGATTCAATCGGGAACGATGCGAAACATCCTCGTGCTGGGCGCGGACACCCTGACCAAACAATTGAACTGGAGCGACCGGGGAACCTGCGTTCTTTTCGGCGACGGAGCAGGGGCAGCGGTGCTGACGCCCTGCGGTTCTCACGAAGGCGTGCTCGGCTCCGTGCTCGGTTCCGACGGCTCCGGGGCCGCGTCCGTCTGGATTCCCGGCGGCGGCTCGCGCACCCCCGTTACTTCCGAAAACATCGAAAGCGGTATCAACAAAATTGCGATGAATGGAAAAGAGGTTTATCGGTTTGCCGTTGAGATCGTTCCGGCCTGTATTCGCGAGTCGCTGGAGAAAGTGTGCCTGCGTCCGTCCGATGTAGATTTGCTTGTGCTGCACCAGGCAAACGTCAGAATTATGCACGCCATTGCCGACCGCCTTCAAATTCCGTACGAAAAAGTCTACGTCAACGTACAGAAGTACGGCAACACGTCGGCGGCAACGGTTCCGATGGCTTTAGCTGAGGCGCAGGCGGAAGGCCGAATGAAGCGCGGCGATGTTGTCGTCACCGTTGGGTACGGGGCGGGGCTGAGCTGGGCCTCAAACGTGATCCGCTGGACAAAGGGCGACTAGAAATGAGAGAAGACAGAGACTTCACGCCCGGTCTTCGGAGGAAGCCCGAACAGGCGGACTTCAGGCAGGCACGATGAGCAAAACCGCCTTTATTTTTCCCGGTCAGGGATCGCAGAAAGTGGGAATGGGAAAATCGCTTTACGATTCCTTCCCGGAAGCCCGCGAAGCGTTCGACACCGCCAATGACGTTTTAGGCTTTGACCTGAAGACGCTTTGTTTCGAGGGGAACGAAGAAACCCTGCGGGAAACCGAAAACGCGCAGGTCGCTCTTTATGTCACGAGTGTGGCGGCCTATGCCTCCTTTCGGGCCAGGTCGGATCGAAAGCCCGATGCAGCGGCGGGACACAGTGTCGGCGAATACGCGGCTCTTTATGCGGCAGGGGCCCTCGGCTTTGCGGACGGCTTGAAACTGGTGCGAAAACGCGGTGCGCTTATGCGGGAAGCCGCAGAAGCGCACCCCGGCACGATGGCGGCGATCTTGGGCCTCGAAGGGGAAACCGCAAAAGAGATTTGCAAGTCCGTGCGGGAAACCGGAGGCGGCCTCGTTTCGGTGGCCAATTACAATGGCGGCGGGCAGATCGTGATTTCGGGCGAGCGCGAAGCCGTGGAAAAGGCGGGCGAAAAAGCGAAGGAGCGCGGTGCAAAACGTGTGATCCCGCTCAACGTTTCGGGGCCGTTTCATTCGCCGCTGATGGTGACTGCTGGAGATGCCCTCTTCGCCGAACTGATGGCGACCGATTTTCGCAAACCGAGTATTCCGGTCGTCTCCAATGTGACCGCCGACTATGTGGAAGTGATGGACGACATTACCGGCGGACTGACCCGGCAGGTAAGCGGCAGTGTGCGCTGGGAAGAGTCGGTGAATCGGCTTATCGGAGACGGGTTCGATCTTTTCGTCGAGTTTGGCTCCGGCGAGGTATTGAGCGGACTGATCCGCCGAATTTCGAAGGAAGTCCAAACGGAAAGCGTGCAGAATGCCGAGTCCCTCCAAAAATTCGTAGAAGCGAGTGCAGGCAAATGACCCGTTTGACAGGTAAAATCGCCATTGTTACCGGGGCCGGGCGCGGGATCGGGCGCGGGATTGCCGTGGCTCTTGCGTCCGAAGGGGCTTCGGTGGTGGTGAACTACAGTCGAAGCCAGGAAGCGGCGGAAACGGTTGTCCATCAAATTCAGAACCTGGGTGGAACCGCTCTCGCCGTCAAGGGAGATGTTTCCTCGGCTCCGGACATGGAGGCCCTTGCGAAAGAAACCCTCGAAAGGTTTGGCCGTGTGGATATTCTGGTCAATAATGCAGGCATTACCCGCGACAAACTAATGCTCAGGATGACCGAAGAAGATTGGGACGCCGTGCTGGACACAAACCTGAAGGGGGCGTTTCTTGCGGTGAAGGCGGTGGCTCCAGCCCTGCTGAAGCAGCGCAGCGGGGTGATCCTGAATGTGGGATCGGTAATCGGTAAGGTCGGCGGGGCAGGACAGGTGAATTATGCCGCCTCGAAGTCCGGGCTGATCGGCCTTACCAAATCGCTGGCCAAAGAATTGGGCGGGCGCAACATTCGCGTCAACGCCATTGCTCCTGGCTTTATCGAGTCGGAGATGACCGAAGTTCTGAAAGAGGAACAAAAAGCCGCCGTACTCAAGCAAATTCCACTCGGAAGGCTGGGAAGCGTGGAAGATGTCGCTCAGGTGGTTGCGTTTCTTTGTTCGGACGCCGCCGCCTATATTCAGGGCGAAGTGATCTCCATTGACGGCGGACTTTTTATGTGACATCTGCAAGGGGTCGTGTTTAACGGCGGCTTTTGCAGGGCTTTCTGAAGAAAGCGAACGCAGGCGATTAAACGACAACAACGGGAGGATTTCTGTCCGATGAGTACCTTTGAGCGTGTGAAAAAAGTGTTGGTGGAGCAGTTGGGGGTCAGCGAGGATCAGGTGACTTTGGAGGCTTCGATTGTGGATGACCTCGGAGCCGATTCGCTGGACGTAGTGGAAATCGTGATGGCTCTCGAAGAAGAATTCGAGATCGAAATTCCCGACGAAGAGGCGGAAAAACTGCCGACAGTCGGAGCCATCGTCAATTACATTGATGGAGTTGCCAAGGGCTAGAAAACCGGGGTGGAAACTGACCTTCACCCCCTAGGCTTCCAAAGGAAACGGGTATGAGCGAGGAGAGAGTGCGGAGAATGAGTGAGCGACGGGTGGTCATTACAGGTGTCGGGGCGGTGACGCCTCTTGGACTGACTGCCGAAACAACCTGGAAAGCGTGTCTTTCCGGGTGTTCCGGCGTTTCACGCATTTCGCTGTTCGATGTCTCCGAATACACTACCCAGGTCGCCGCCTCCGTCAAGGAGTGGGACCCGTCGCCCTTTATGAATGTGAAAGAGGCGCGGCGGATGGATCGCTTTATCCAGTTTGCGGTGGGAGCCGCGAAAATGGCCCTCGCGGACTCCGGTTTTGTTATCACCGAGGAAAATGCAGGGCGGGTCGGGGTTCAGATCGGCTCCGGCATCGGCGGACTGGCTACGATTGAAGATCAGCACCAGGTGCTGCTGGAAAAAGGGCCGGGTCGAATTTCTCCCTTTTTGATTCCCGGAATTATCTGCAATATGGGCGCGGGAATGGTTTCGATTGCGGTGGGAGCAAAAGGCCCGAGTACCTGCGTGACAACCGCCTGCACAACGGGAACCAACAATGTGGGCGATGCCTACTACCTGGTGAAGCGCGGTGCGGCAGACGCAATGCTGGCCGGAGGCGCGGAAGCAACGATCACGCCGCTGGCAATGGCCGGATTTTGCGCGGCCCGCACGATGACCACCCGCAACGACGACCCGGAACACGCTTCACGGCCTTTCAGCGTAGATCGAGACGGCTTTGTTTTGGGAGAGGGTTCCGGGGTTTTGCTGCTGGAATCGCTGGAGTCGGCGAAAGCGCGGGGAGCAGCGATTTATGCCGAGATCATCGGCTACGGAATGTCGGGGGATGCCTACCATATCACGGGGCAGCCCGAAGACGGCGAGGGAGCCGCCCGCTCCATGCAAAACGCTCTGGCCGATGCGGAAATCTTACCCGAAGATGTAGACTACATCAACGCGCATGGAACCTCCACCCCCATGAACGACAAAGGGGAGACACGGGCGATCAAAACCGCGTTCGGAGACCATGCTTACCGGCTGGCGGTTAGCTCCACCAAGTCCATGCACGGTCATCTGCTGGGGGCGGCTGGCTCAGTCGAAGCGATTCTAACGGCTTATGCTCTGCGGGACGGAGCACTGCCGCCCACGATGAACCTGTTCCACCCCGATCCGCTGTGTGATCTGGACTATATTCCCAACGAAGCCCGCAAAGCGGATGTTGAAATCGCCATCTCCAACTCGTTCGGCTTTGGGGGGCACAACGCGACGCTCGCTCTCAAACGCTTTCGGGGCTAAAAGGCTGTCCTGATGAATAACCGTTCATTTTCTAAGGTGATTTCGCCGCTTTTTTAGGCCGGGCACTCAAATACTCGTCTGGGGAAACCCCCGGCTGGAAGCCTAAAGACGTAAATCCCCTCCCTCACAAACTGACGCTTCACGTCACTCGCACAAGACGAACGGCACAAAGTCTTCCGAGATGAAAATCGCGGCATTTTATTGGGCGAGCCGCGTGCGGAAAAGGTAGAGTTCCATTAAAATTTGCTGAGCCTCCTGAGCCGTCACCCAGTCCCAGAAAAAGGCATGATCCATCAGCATCTGAATGTTGAGCGTTTGCGCTCCGTTGGCCCCATTGGGGGCAGGCATCGCTAAACCCTCCAGGTTATAGGCTGCATTCACTTCAAAGATTACGTTTTTTGCCACTTTCGTCTCCGCCTTCCCGTGCTCTCATTCCTTCTATCATTGGTTGAAACGCCCCGCTTCCTTCTCAAAAGAAGGGCACAGACTGGGTTTTCTGGTATACTCACTTATCCCGTTTTCTTCCAATGGTCTTTTTACCGCCCATGTTACAACCCGTACCCCACCCGTCAAATCCCGATTTCATCATTCAGATGGAAGGCATTACCAAACGCTTTCCCGGCGTTATCGCAAACGACGATGTACATCTTCGGGTGCAGACTGGAACGTTTCACGCCGTCATCGGTGAAAATGGGGCCGGGAAATCCACACTGCTCAATCTCCTTTACGGGAAGTATCGCTCCGATAGCGGTGTAATTCAGGTAAAAGGGCAAAACATTACCGAAAAATTACGTTCGCCCTCCGAGGCCATCGCGCAGGGAATGGGTTTGGTCAGCCAGCATTATGCCCTCATTCCGGCCTTGACGGTGCTCGAAAACGTGATGCTCGGCGCGGAACCTACGCGGCTTGGCGGTACTCTGGATCGCAAAAAAGCGGAAAGGCGGGTGCGCGAACTCGCCGAGCCGCTCGGCCTCGGCGAGGTGCAGATGGACGTGAAGGCCGAGCGATTGTCGGTTGCGGCACAGCAAAAAATCGAAATTCTCAAAACGCTTTATCGCGGAGCCGAAATTCTGATGCTGGATGAGCCGACCGCCACGCTTGCTCCGCAGGAAGCCGATGCGCTTTTTGCCCTGCTCGGTACTCTGTCCTCACAGGGAACCACGATTCTTTTTGTCACCCATAAACTGCGTGAAGTTCTCACCTACAGCCAGAACGTGACGGTGCTTCGCGGCGGCAAAAATGCGGGCGATTTCGTGACCGCTGCCACCGACGAAGCCCAGCTGCTTTCCGCCATGATTGGAACGCGCCCGCCCCTTGAAAAATCCGATCTCCCGTTTCAGGAGGTGCTTTCCCCGCGGACGGATAAAACTCAGGATCGTTCAGGCCGTTCGCTGCTGGAACTTCAAAGTCTTACGGTAAAAAATGCCCGCCGCTCCGAAGCCGTCAAGGGGGTCTCGCTGGAGGTGAAGGCAGGCGAAATTCTGGGGGTGGCTGGCGTGGACGGCAGCGGACAGCGGGAACTGAGCCAGGCCATCGTTGGGCTGCTGAAGCCGGAAACCGGCACGATCCGGCTTCTTGGCGAGGACGTAACGCGCCTTTCAGTGAGGCAGCGGCAGAGGCGGGGCCTGGCTTATCTTCCCGAAGACCGCCATCGAAACGCGGTCGTGCTCGATTTCACCGTTTCAGAAAATTATCTGCTCGGTCATCAGGCGGAGGGGGCGTGGGGGGGAGGCGTTATTCTTCAGCCGAAAGCGGCTTTTACTCGCGCCTCCGATATGATCCGCCGCTACGATGTGCGGGCGGCCTCCGGGGGAGCCGCGCTGCCGATTCGCACTCTCTCCGGCGGAAACCAGCAAAAGGTGGTGTTTGCGCGAGCGATGGAGGGCCATCCGAAACTTCTGGTGGCCTGCCAGCCCACACGGGGCCTGGATGTGGAAGCCTCTCGTTTTGTTTACGAGACCCTGACAGCGGCTCGCGACAGAGGGCTGGGGGTGCTGCTGTTCACACTCGATCTGGACGAAGCCCTAATGCTTTCGGATCGGGTGGCGGTGATGTTCAATGGCAGCCTGGCGGGAGTGCTTTCGCGGGAAGAGGCCACTGTCGAGCGCGTAGGGGCTTTGATGGTCGGTTCCGGCCTTGAAGGGGAGGAGGCTTCCCATTCGTAACCTCACTTCCCAAAGCCGAGTCTCGCGCTCCCTGCTCAGCATTTTGCTAGGGCTTTTTGCCGCAGGGATTGTGATGAAAGTTTCCGGCTACAATCCCGTCGAGGCTTATGCCGCCTTATTTCAGGGCGGGACGGGGCTGAAGCCTGGTGCGCCGGTCGCTCTCACCGATCTTGCGCTGGGCGGGTGGCATCTCAGCCTCTACGATCTTGCACAAACCCTTTCTCACGTCACCCCGCTTGTGTTCACCGGTTTGTCGGTGGCGTTAGGGCTTCGGGCAGGGTTGTTCAACATCGGAGCGCAGGGGCAGATGGTCGTCGGGGCAGCAGCGGCGTCGGCGGTCGGTCTGTGGGGGGGGGGAGCCTTTTCTCCGCCGCTTCATCTTTTCTTGACGCTGGGTTCCGCGACTGCTGCCGGGGCCTTGTGGGGGGCTTTCGCCGGATGTCTTAAAGCCTACCGGGGCGTCCACGAAGTCATTTCGACGATTATGCTGAACTACATTGCCCTCAATCTGTCGTTCTACCTCATCAATCACCGACTGAAGGACACGACACCGGGCAGCATGACTCCTCAGTCGCCGCTGCTCCCGCTTTCTTCGCAGCTGCCGCCGCTGGTTTCCGGGGCGAATCTTTCTGCCGGAGTGTTTTTGGCACTGGCGGCGGCGGTTTTGGTTTCCTTTCTCATTCGCAAAACGGCCCTTGGCTATGAAATCCGAGCGGTGGGGCTGGGTTCGGAAGCCGCCCGCGCCAATGGCATTTCGGTGGAAGGAATCACCATCAAAACAATGGCATTGTGCGGAGGCTTGGCGGGGCTTGCCGGAGCCGTTGAGGTGATGGGGGTGCAGCATCGCTTCGTGCAGGGAATCGCTTCGTCTTACGGCTACGACGGGATTTCGGTGGCCCTGCTGGGCGGGCTGAGCGGGGTGGGGGTACTGTTGAGCGGACTTTTCTTTGGCGGCCTTTCTAATGGAGCGAGTGCGATGAAACTCATCGCCGATGTTCCCGACGCCATTGCCGTGATCGTTCAGGCGGTCGTGGTGGTGTTTGTGGGCGTGCGTGCCCAAAACTCACCGCTTCGCAAAATTTTCGCCGGATTGAAACGCAGCAGGGAGGATCGCTTGTGAAAAACCTCAAGAATTCGTTTTTCGCGCCTCTCTTTTTCGCCTCCCTTTGGGCTTTTTCCCTGGCTGCCCCTGCGGAGGTGCGATTTGGCTGACACCAGTCCTCCACTCTTCGCGCTGCTGACCGCCACCCTCTACAGCGCGACCCCGCTTACGCTCGCGGCAATGGGCGGGGTGCTTTCCGAAAAGGCAGGGGTGGTCAATATCGCCCTCGAAGGCTTGATCCTCGCCGGGGCGTTTGTCGGCGTTTTTGTCACGGCGGGAGGGGCTTCCTCTGCGGTCGGGCTTTTGGCGGCCTTAGGGATGGGAGCCTGCCTGGGGCTGCTTCATGCCTGCCTCACGCAGCGGTTGAAACTGGATCATGTTGTCAGCGGTCTGGGAATCAATTTGCTGGCGGAGGGAGGAACCCGGTTTCTGTGGACACGCTACTATCCGAATGGCATCACCGTCGGCGGTGTTCCCCGGCTTTTGTTTCTTGCCGCCGCTCTGGTGCTGCCGTTTCTGGTGCAGTATGTTCTCACCCGTACCCGCTTCGGACTGCGGCTTCGGGCGGTGGGGGAAAACCCGGAAAGCGCGGAGATGGCGGGGGTCGGCTCACGTACGCCCCGCTATCTGGCGGTCGTGCTTTCGGGGGTGCTGGCGGCATTGGCCGGGGCCTCGCTCTCTTTGGGGGATGCGCGAACCTTTTCCACGAATATGTCGGCGGGCAAAGGGTTCATTGCGCTGGCCGCCGTGATTTTCGGGAAGTGGAACCCGCTGGGCGCGGCAGGCGGGGCTTTGTTTTTCGGATTTTTCTATGCGCTGCAAACGCAGATGCAAATCGGTTCCTACGCCCTAAATTGGTTCGGCATCGAATGGACGAGTTCGTACCTGCTCGATATGCTGCCCTATGTGATGACCTTGATCGCCCTTGTCAGCGTGGTGGGAAAGGCGACCCCGCCTGCCGCCCTCGGCAAAGAGGAGTGAGCGATGGGGGCGAGCGGAGAAGACAAAAGGGGCTCGACAGGCTGGGGGCTTGAGGGGAGAGGAAAGAACGAATGATAATCCTGGGAATTGATCCCGGCACGGCGACCACCGGTTTTGGGCTGGTCGAAAAAATCAAGGGCGAAATCAAGCACATCACGCACGGAGTGATTCTCACCGACAAAGAGTCCCCGATGACCGAACGTCTGCTCCTCATCTACACGCAGATCAACCGACTGCTGGACGAGCACGAGCCGGACATCGTGGTGACCGAGCAGCTTTTTTTCTCCAACAATGCCACCACTGCGATGGCGGTAGGGCGCACGGTCGGCATCATTGCGCTGGCGGCAGGGCAGCGCGGCCTGCCCTGGGTGGAGTACCGCCCGGTCGAAGTGAAAATGGCGATTGCAGGCTACGGAGCCGCCGAAAAAAAACAGGTGCAGTACATGGTGACCCAATACCTCAAACTCGAAAAAACACCCAAGCCCGACGATGCCGCCGACGCACTGGCGATTGCGATCTGCCACGCCCATTCCGCCCACCTGACGATGATGCGCTGAAAGGGTGAGCGAAAAACGAGATGCATGATACAATGAAGTGCCGCCCTTGGCGTTAGGAAAAAAGCATGGCTGCCGCGAAAATACTATCCGCTCCCCCCAAGTGTTTGACTTATGAGGCGTATCTTGAAAAACCAGAAAGCAATCTGCGGTACGACATCATAGATGGGATCAAAGAGTTTATGGCGGGGGTAGCCGATTCGCATCAGGAAATCGCAATGAACCTGGCGGAAGCCTTTCGTGCCTATACGCGAGAGTCGGGGGTCGGAAAAGCTATCGTCGCTCCGCGAGATGTGCTGATTTCCAAGGTTCCGCTGCGAGTGCATCAGCCGGATGTTCTGCTGGTCAGTTGGGAGCGGCGAAGGCAAAATCCCAAGGCAGAGGAGGCCGCCCCGATGAGTCCTGCGCCTGAACTGGTTGTGGAAATTCTCTCACCGAGTGACCGAAAATCGGTTTTGCGCGGCAAAATCGAGGACTACTTAAAGGTGGACGTGCGGCAGTGCTGGATCGTGGATCGAAAGTCGCAAACGGTGGAAGTGGTATCGCTGGAGGCCGGGGCAGAAAAAACAGCGGGAGTGTATCCCTCTGGCGAAACCGTTTTCTCCATCGCGTTTCCAGGCCTTTCGGTTTCTGGAGCCGCCGTTCTCGCCGACTGAGCACTGAAAATTTCAGAGGGGAAGCGGCGGCTCCCCGTCGTGTTCTCCGGCAGGGGTGGTGCGGCAGACATCGCGGTAGGCGCAGGGTTCGCAGTGGTCTCCGGGCTTGGTGTGAACCTTTCCGCTTCTCAGTTCGCGTGCCGCTTCTAAAGTCACCGTTCGGGCATTTTCCAGCATCTGCGCGTACTGCCCCGGATTGCGCAGCCGAACGTTCTTTCCGCTTTCTCCCGGCAGGGGGCGAAATCGTTCCGCCCCTTCAATGCCCGCCCCGTGCCGGTAAAGGCGGGTTCTGCCGCTTCCGGGAGCATCGAAGCAGGCGGCAATCGGTTCGCCGCGAAACAACTGGTGCATTGCCAAAAGCGACAACGGCAGTGTCAGGCTTTCTCCCCGCTCGGCAAAATCCAGATCGGGCGGAGCCGAGGTGCGGTAGTGCATCAGCAGAGCCTGCTTTCCGTTTGGATCAAGGTCTACGCGATCAATCGCGCCGCTGACCCACACCCCGCTTTCCTCCTCGCCCGCAGGTTCGATATAGACAGGCTCGGAAACCGAAGACGGGTCGCTCTCGCCTGAAACCGGCCTCCCGAACGTCAGTCCGATATGGGCCGTTTTCATCCCGAACCGCTCCGCAAATTGAACCTCGCGCCCCGCCGCACTCTGAAGGGCTTCCCGAAGCCCTCGTTTCAAAAATCGCAGCTGCAGCGGGCTGAGATCGGGGGTTTCCTCTTCCAGAACGGCTTCTCCCAGAGCGAGCAGTGCCCTCTCCATCTCCGTTACCCCAAGGGCAGTTCCGGTTTCTTCCGTTTTTTTTCGGGAACGAAAAAAACGATGCATCGTTTTCCGAAACAAAAGGCTCCGAATCTGGGCCTCGGCAGCCGATTCTTCTGGTTTAAGCCGAAAGACGTGCTTCAGCAGATAAGAGAACGGGCAGCGGCGATAATCTTCGAGTTCCGTGATGCTGAAAACCGATTTGTGGGCCGTGAATTTTTGCAGCAGGTCTTCCGCTTCCAGCCGGGGCAGGGGCGGTAAATGGCGGGACGCGGCGACAATTTGCAGTGTCTCGAAAAGTTGGGGCGACGCCTGACACGTTTTCAGTAGGGACGCCGCTTCCAGTGTCAGCGAGACCCCCCTTCCGGGAGTACGTGGATCGAAGGCTTCGGCACAAAAAGCGAGCAGCGCGTCGGTTTCTCCCACCACATCTTCCTGACGCGGCGCGACATCGTTGAGGGTGCGCGATACCACCGGAAGTTCACGAACGATGCCTCGGATTTCGTCGAGGTAGAATGAGGGGAGCGTGTCGGAATCGGCAGAGGAGCGGGGATAGGAAAGAATGAGCGCGTCGCTCGGCGCGGTTACCGCAAAGTAGAAGAAAAGCCGCTCGTCATCGGCGCGTTCAAGCTGAGGCTCCAGCCTCAGCCCGTGAAGTCTGAGGGCGATCCGCTCCGAATCGCGAACAAAGGGGTCTTCCAGAATTCGGCGCGGGAAAACGCGCTCAGTCAAACCCATCACCGCCGCTACCCGAAGCGGGGTGCTGCGCGTTTCGTAAGGTTCCAGCACCTGCACCCGGTCGCCTTCCGCACTCGCCAGCGTCGAGGTTCGGCTCCAGGCTTCGCGAAGACGTTCACAAAAAGGCTCGAACGTAAACGTTTTTTTGCCGCCGAGCCGGGAAAGGTGCTGAATGGCCTCCAGCACTTCCTGCGCTGTTTCCCAGGCCGTGCGGTCTCGCTGCGCCCGCAGTGAAAAGCCCTCTTCGATTTTGGTCTCGAACTCGAACTCCGCGACCACTCGCAAAAGCCATTCGCGATAAAACGAAAGCGGTTCGCTGCGAAGTTCGATTTCCACTTCCAGAGCCGCCATCCGAAAAATCGTTTCGCGCAGTTCCGAGGACAGCCCCAAAGCAAATGCCCGCCACTCTTCGCGCTCCGCTCCCACGCGCTTGGCTTTGGCGAGCCGCAGAGCACGATCCACCTCCAGCCGGGAATGACCCAGATAACTCGACTTAAGAAACCGGGCGATCTCCTCGTGTTTCCACCCGTGCCGATACACTTCCAGCAAGGCCAGCAGCGTTTTGAGAAAAGGATTCTCCAGCAGTTCCTCCGGGCCGTCAATGCCGATAGGTATCTCATAGCGCTCGAAAACCGAGGTCAGGATCGGCGCATAATCTCCCTGAGTGCGAAGTACTACCCCGAAGTCCGACCAGCGAAATCCACCCTGGCTGTAGCGGCGGCGAAACTCTCGCGCTGCCATCTCCACTTCGATAAAGGGATTGGGGGCATCGTGGAGCAAAAGGGTTTGGGGCGAGGCTTCCACCGGAGAGACGCCGGGATCGGGAGCGAGGAAAAGCCATTTTTCGAGTGCCGCCAGAGCAGGCGGGCGATCCTCCTTGTCTGCTTTTTGCGTGAGAACGGTGAGATGAAACTCTTTCTGAAATTCGGTCAGTGTTCGGGCCGGGGACGCGAACAAATCGCTGCGATCCGGAGCGTAGGGCAGCGCGACGGTGACCTCTACCCCCCGTTCGGCGAGCACCCGCAGCAGAGATTGCTGCGCTCGGTTAAAGCGATAAAACCCATCTACGAAAATGGCCTCGACGCTTTCGTAAGGGGCTGGCAAAGTGTGGCCGCGTTCCATTTCCTCCCGTACCCGGCGCAGGGCGTCCTCTTCGTCATAAAGCCGGTGGGTGGTCAGCAGGTCTTCATAGCAGGCATACAGCTTCGCCAGCGAGATTAGGCGGCGGCGTGCCTCTTCATCCCGCAGTTCCACCTTTCGGGCGGCTTCCAGAAAGATTTCGGGGGTGACCTCCGCGAGTTTCCATTCGCGCACTCTCTCAACAAGCGCAGGCACAAACCCCGGCGATTCCAGCAGACGCCCGAAATAATGCTCCGGTCGGGTTTCGCGTCGAAAAATGTCCAGCAGCGCAAGCCGCTGAAACGATTTGGTGACGGCTTGCTCCCCCTCCTGCACCGTCTGAAGACTCCAGTTGCTCACCAGATGGCGAAAGGTTCCGATCCAGGGCTTGAGTTCTTCGGGAGGTCTTTCGGTGAGGCGGGAAATCTGCGTTTGGAGCGAGACCGCTTCGGCGGGGGAAGCCGTGATCAGCAGGGCGCAGCCGGAAGTGAATTCTGCAAAACGATTTTGCAGAAAACGGGTTTTGCCGCTTCCTGCGCCGCCAGTCACCAGGGTCAGCGGCGGCAGGGCAGGGAAGGCGGGGGTAGATTGCGGGGTAACTTTAGGCATGGTCATACGTAAGAAAATCAGCAGGGCCGTTTGCGGACTGCACTTGGCGCAGTCCTTCGGCTTGTCGCGGAGTATACCGCGTAAACTTCCAGGAGAAACAGTAGACAATGAGCCAGGTTTACGATTATGTGATTGTGGGTGGAGGCCCCGCTTCGGTTTGGGCGGCTTCGAGCCTTCGTGAAACCGATAAGGAGGGGAGCATTTTGTTGATCGGTCAGGAACCCCATCCTCCGTATGACCGCCCGCCGCTCTCGAAAAAAATGCTGCTTCAGGATGATGTTCCGGTAGACGATCCCTACACGAAATTCGATGAGTTTTATCCCGACCACCAGATCGAACTCAAAAAAAAGACCAAAGTCGTTTCGATCAATCGTCTCGAAAAAACGGTGACTCTCGACGACCACACCCAAATCGGCTACAAAAAGCTGCTGCTCGCCACCGGCTCTCGCCCGAAAACCCCCGACTTCCCCGGCTCCACGCTGCCCGATGTCTTTTTGCTGCGTACCATCGAAGACTCGCTGCAAATTCGGGACGCGCTGAAAACGCATCGGAGTCTGCTGCTGGTCGGCTCCGGCTATATTGGCATGGAAGTCGCCGCTGCCGGAATTGGCCGGGGGCTGGAAGTTACGATTGCCGATCCTGCCCCCCATCCCTGGTCGAAGTTTGCATCGCCGAAATTCGGCAATTTCATTCAGAATTATTATGAAAAGCAGGGCGTAAATTTTCTGATGGGCGAAGAGGTGCTGGAACTCAAAGAGACGATTGGCGGCGGGATCACGGCCTTTTTCCGAAGCGGCAAAAAGATCGAAGTAGACATGGTGGTGGTCGGGGTGGGAGCGCAGCTGAATGTGGAACTCGCACTAGAATCGGGGCTTTCCGGCGACGCGAAAACAGGCATTCACACCGACGCGACCCTGAAAACCGATGATCCCGACATCTACGCCGCCGGGGACATCGCCTGCTTCGAGGACACGGTGATGGGGCAGAAATGGCATTTGGAGCACCATCTCAATGCAAAATGGCAGGGGCAGACGGCGGGCAAAAATCTGACCGGGGCAGGCGAGCCTTACGCCAGAGTGCCCTACTTTTTTTCGGATGAGTTCGACCTTCATGTGATCCTGCGCGGGCTGGGGAAAGGCGGCGAGCAAACCCTGATTTTGGGCGATACCGAAGCGGCAGAATTCATCGAACTCTATTCCGGCGAAGACGGCCTTCTGAGGATGGGGATTGCAGTTTCCAAGTCCGAGGAAACCTGCGATGCTTACGCCGACAAGTTCGAGGCGTTGATCCTCAAAAAATACAATGTTCGGGAGAACACCCGGCAGCTGCTTCAGAAAGGCGGGCTCTAACCACCCTTCGCCCACGCCAGCCCGGTGTAAAGGCGGTAGCCGAAGCACCGGGCAATAAAGAGAGTACGGATCGGCGTGTCTGAATAGGGGCGTCGCCAGATCGGGATCGGGGTCTGCCACTCAACACGAGTGAAAATTCGGCGCAGCAGCGGGTCTTCTACCTGGTTTTCGTTGATCCAGAGGCAGTCTTCGCCCAGATGCGCCTTCAAGTCCTCGACGGAGGCGGCATACATCGTCAGGCGGTAATTTAGAAAAAGATCGAATGTCTGGGGGTGATCGGGCAGATAAAACGCCATCAGTGCCGGAAACTGGTAGCCGTTTCCCGCGAGAAACAGAGGGCGTCCCTTCTGGCTCGCCTTTTCACGCAGTGTCTGAACGTGCCGGGCCATTTCCCGCCATCCGTAGGCGGTGTTGGACAAATCCACGTCGGGCGAAATGCGAATCCCCAGGGCCGTTCTCAAGCCCGGCAGCAAAAGAGCCAGCGTCAGAAACACACTTGTTCCCAAGACGGCCCAGGCGGTTTTGCGAACGGGACTTTTCCCCCACTGTTCCGAGAGCCGCCCGGCAAACAGCACCGTCAGCGAAAGCCAGGCAAACGGCCCCCAGTTTCCCTGCACTTTGGATTTCAGGGTTAGCCCGCAGAAAAAAAGAAACACGGGCAGCCCCATACAAATCAAGAAAAGTCGCTGTGCGTCCGGTGCCGAGGCGAGGGGGGCGGGGCGGTGGAGGTTCGGTGTTCTACGGCAGGCGAACAGGGAACCGAGAAAAAGAACCGGCCCCAGCAGCAACGCCTGAGAACCGAGAAAATCGCCAAAGCGTTTCGGAAAACTGCCGGGGGTTTTCCCGGCGAGAAACAGTAAATGGCGAAATGTCCACCAATGATGGTGCACATTCCAGTAAAAAACGCCCGCGTAGAGCAGAAGACAAAGGAGAAAAGCGGCGTAGGGCTGAGGGCGAAAAAGCCATTTTCGGTGAGGCGGCGACCATAGCAGAAATACGATCAGGCAGGGCGCGATCAGCAGCAGGGTGTGCTTGGCAAGAAAGCCCAACCCGGCAGCCGCCCCCGCCAAAATCCAGCTTCGGTTCTGCTGCTTTGCCCCTTCGGAAAAAAGTGCGTTATGGAGAAAGCAGAGCGTGAGGGCCCAGAAAAAGACGAGCGGGGGATCATAGGTGGCGATCAGCGAGCCAACCGTCATCAGCGGCGTGGCACTGAGAAAGAGGGCGGTTAAAAACCCTGCCCTTGGCGAGAAGATACGGACGGCCAGCCAGACGCAGCACCCCACCGCCCCCAGACAGCACAGCAAAACTCCGATCCGAACCCCGAACTCGGTGGTTCCGAAAAGAGTGGTGGTCAGGCGAATGAGATAGGCGATAAGCGGCCCCTGATCATAATAGCCCAGCGCAAGCCGCCGCGACCAGTCCCAGTAATAGGCTTCATCGGGAGAGAACTCGATTGCCGAAAGCAGGGGAAGCCTCAGCAGAGTCAGCACACCGAGCAAAAGAAAGGTCAGGCGGTTCCAGCGGGTACTCTCAGGGGACATCATAAAAAAGAGGGGAGAGCCAGCGGCTCTCCAGGGCCAATCTAAAAAGAAAGCAGGAGGAAAACGTCCCTGCCTTTCGGTGAGCGTTACTGAATCGCGAAAAGCGTTTCCGCGAGACCGGTATCGGCACGGGCTTCCTGATATTCCATCACGGCGGCCAGCACCCCGTCGCCGTTGCGAATTTCGCAGCGTTCGGGCATCCAGACACCGGGGAGAAGTTCCTTTTCACCCAGATAAGAAAAGGTGGCGCGAAGGTGATTGTCCCGGTCGTACCAGCGGCGCGAGCGTGTGATGTGAGTTTTCGGGTCGAGTGCCACCACAAAGTAGGACGACTTTTCGGCTCCGTCGTAGCGAAGTTCGTAAAAGTCCAGTCCCTCCCCGTTCGGTGCCTGTTTAAGCGGTTTTGGCTTTAGAAATTCTAAGGTTCCTTCTGAAATCAAGCCCGCGAATTCCATCAGCGACTGCCGCTTGGCCGGGGTTTCGGTGAGGTCTTCCGATTTTTTAAGGTTGAGTTTAGAAACACAGTAAGCGCGTTTGGCTCCGTTGAAGGTGAGGGTTCCGTCGCCGAAAACGCGGGAGTTTCCCTCAAGACGAAGGAGGTTGGGTTTGCGGTAGAGAAGGGTGAGATGTTTCAGGCGATAGATTGTGGCGAAATCACGCCCGATTTTTTCCAGCTCGCTCGAATTGAGTTTGGTGATCTCCACCTTCACGGTCAGGTCTTTAAGAGCCGTGACTTGCAGGGGGAAGGGGGAGCGTTTCGGTTCATCGGCAGAAAGAACCAGAGCACAACAGAGAGCCGCCATTGAAAAAGCAGTCCGTAAAATCGGTGAAGTCAATCTTGCTCGGCACTTCAAAATAGGTAAACTCCTTTTTAGCTCCCACAAACGGAGAACTTTACAGTCGCGGGTAAAGCCGGAATCGGAGTCTACCGGAAAAAGGGGCACAATGTCAAAGAATGTTTGTGAGGGGCGTTAGGGATGCATGGATAGGGGAAAGCGACTCTGACTTCAACGGGAGTTTTGCCTAGACCAAAACTCGATAAATCTCTGACGGTTTCATGCTTGACGGCTTCAATCCTCACCGGCTAAAACCACCTGCATCAGAAACCAAATTAAGTGAAAAACCGACGTGAAGGAACTCGCTTACAATGGCTTGGATGTCCCTGCGAGGCTTGAAGCGTTGTTTTGGCAGCACGGAGTTACTCATTGCCCCGTGTAATCACGAGAGGCGGCTGGGATTTGAAATTCAACCTTTAGCCCAATTCCTATCGGGTCAGGGCTTACGGCTTTGTGGGGACGGAACGCACTGCCTCCCCTCAGGCTTCCGCTGATTTCCGAGTGATGAGCCTGGCTGATCCGGTTCCCGGCAGAGTCGCTTCGGGATACAGTAAGTGGGAAGTGCCCGAAGGTCGCCAGGGAACGCTCTTTACAGAAATGCATCAATTCGCCGAAGACGGCTCTGCAACGCTAGCCCTGTTCGGTAACCAGACCCCAGTCAACCCGCTCTACTACTCTTTCAATCTTAAAAAGAAATAGGTCTGGCAAAAGGAAGTTCCCCTCCAAACATTGAAGCAGCAGGCGATGCGGCAACTCGGTATCCCCCGGCGCAGCCCGAAAAGCAGCCCTTTGCGAGCTGCGCCGCAACCCAGATCACCCCCGATGGACGGCATTCGGTGTTGGCGATTGGAATCACTTCCTCCGGGTAGCCCGCTCCGCATTTCGTCTTGCTTCTGGGGTACGATGCTCAGGGAACGCTTCTCCGCTCGACCGTGTTCCCGGATTGTGCCTTGCATGATAATACCCTCTCCGGCAGATGGAAGGGCAGTCCGTTTTTCCTCGACTTGAGGCATTTTCTGCCGGATGCCCGCGTCAACGGACAAGCTCGCTCCGTTTCGCCCGACGAGGCAATGGTGGTGCTCTCCCCCAAAGGCACTGCACTGGGGCAGTTTGTTGACCGGGACAACAAACCGCTGGTCGTTCGCTTTATCTCGGAAGACAGCCCGATGGTTCTGGGGCAAAACCTAGTCACGGGCAGGAAATCCCGGTTTCGCCTGCCTGCCCGATAGCGCGTTCTCCCGTAAAGTGGTGCGGTTTGAAGAAACGGAGGGCGTCTGCTCTCCTTTTTGCGTGTGTGGAAAGAAAGGGAATGCCCCCCCCGGCGGAAATGCAAATACTAAGGAGAAAACAGCGAATGAGGATTTTAGCCGTTGTCTTGACAATCAGTGACGGGTGTTTTCGCGGGGAGCGTGAGGATATTTCCGGGCGGTTGCTGCGAGAAACTCTGGAAGCGGAGGGGTTCGAGGTGATCGCTCACCGGGTGTTGCCGGATGAAAAGCCCCAGATCGCCGCGTGCTTTCGGGAGTTTTTGCCGCAATGTGATTTAATCTTGACTACAGGAGGAACCGGGTTTTCACCGCGAGACGTGACGCCCGAAGCCGCCCGTGAAGTGATCGAGCGCGACGCCCCCGGACTCGCCGAACTGCTGCGCTGGATCGGCTATCAGAAACTTCCCCGAGCGGTGCTTTCACGCGGGGTGGCGGGGATTGCAGGAAAAACCCTGATCGTCACGCTGCCGGGAAGCACCGGCGGGGTGCGCGACGGGCTGGAAGTGCTGCTGCCCCTGCTGCCCCATGCCATTGCCCTGCTTAAAGACGAGCCGGTAGACCATACGCCGGAAAACATCGAAGCCGCCCTCGTTCCGTCTCCAACGCCCGAACTCCAAACCGTTTGCGTGCTAGAAACCAATCTCGACGATCTTTCGCCGGAACTGTACGAACCCCTGCTGGAGCGATTGTTTGGGGCAGGAGCCGTAGATGTTTTCCTGACTCCGATCCAGATGAAAAAAAATCGTCCTGCAATTCTGCTGACGCTGCTCTGCCCTCCCGACCTGACCGAAACGATGGCGGGAATTCTCTTTCAAGAAACCTCTACCTTTGGCGTGCGCTATTCTACGCGGAAACGCCTCACCCTAGAACGCGAAATCCTTCCGCTCGAAACGGAGTACGGAACGATCCGGGTGAAAATCGGACGGTGGAAGGGGGAAACGGTCACCCTTTCGCCGGAGTACGAGGATGCGAAGGCCGCCTCGAAAGTGTACGGCGTTCCGGTGAAAAAAGTGTACCTGGCTTCCCTGAAGGCGGCAGAGCAAAGTGATTTTTCGGGTTCTGGTAGTCTTGACGGTAGTTAATGCTTTCGGATTTCCAATTATTACTTCTGAAAGGCGTGTTTTCTTGCACCGCGAAGCGGGGAAAACGCGACAACCGCTACCGACCATGATTTTCGCACTTACCCACGAATTAACGGCTGGACAAACCATTGCCCAGCACGTTTACGGCAAAGACAATCGCCTGCTGATGAAAAAAGGCTTCGCCATCACTCTTTCAAGCATTGCCCTGTTGATGGAATTGAACGTTCCGGCGGTTTATATCGAGCAGGAAGGAACCGAAGACATTCTGCCGCAGGATGTGGTCGCTCCCGAATCGAGAATCAAGTGCCAGAACGCTCTGGAACGGGCGTTTGCGGGAATGCAGGGCAATTCCAGCGATCCGAAACGCAGCCTCATCAACCCGATGCCGGTAGAGATCGCTACCCGCGAAATGGTGGCAACGATTCTCGATGCACAAAAGCCGGTTTCCGCCATGCTGGACTTGCGCAGTGAAAACGACGCCCTGTTTCAGCACTCGGTGAACTCTTCGGTTTTGGCAACGATGGTGGCCAAAGAGATGAAACTCCCGGAAGATACCATTCGCCAGCTTGCAATGGGGATGGTTTTTCATGACCTGGGTCAAACCCTGCAGCCAAGAGAGGTTTACGCCAAAAAAGGGGAGCTGACCGAAGAGGAGTGGACAGTGGTTCGCGAGCATCCCAAAGTGGGATTTCGGCGGGCAATGCAGGACGACCTGCTATCTCCGCTGTCGGCGTATGTAGTGCTGCGCCACCACGAGCGGGTGGACGGCAAGGGCTATCCCGACGGGCTGAGCGGCAGCGATTTCAAGGTGATTGCCCGCATTGCGGCGGTGGTGGAGGTCTATGACTCGCTGATTAGCCTGCGCCCTTATGCCAAGCAGCTGATGCCCGATCATGCAGTGCGGCAGGTGATGTGCGAGACGGGCACGGCTTTTGATCGTCAGGCGGTGATCGCCCTTGTGAAAAGCGTGGCGGTGTATCCCACCGGCTGCGCGGTGCGCCTCAACACGGGCGAGAGCGGACTGGTCGTCTCGACGGAGCACGGCAAAACCACCCGTCCTTTTGTCCGCCTGTTTTACAACCCGGACGGCTCCCGCAAAACCCCGGAAGATGTGCGGCTGGATCGCTCAGACGGTCGCTGCATCGTGCTTTCTGATATGAGTATGGAAAAGATTCGCCGCGCCAAAGTTAATCTGCCCGAATTGTCCCTCGCAGACGAACTCGACAAACTCGCCGCATAAAAAAGCGCGAGCCGAAAAGATCGGTTCGCGCTTTCTCTTAACGGAGGCGGAGGGGACGCGGCGAAAGACGGAGAAAGTTTTTCAGCATCTGTTTTCCGTGCTCCGTCAGGGCCGATTCAGGGTGAAACTGCACCCCTTCGAGGGGATGTTCTCGGTGGCGCACCCCCATAATCTCCCCTTCCTGGGTTTCGGCAGTGATTTCAAGGCAGGACGGCAGGCTGCTGCGCCTGATCACCAGGGAATGATAGCGCGTGGCCGTGAAGGGGGCGGGCATCCCCTCGAAAACTCCCTTTCCGTCGTGCAGAATCGGCGAAGTTTTGCCATGCATGATTCGGTCGTTTCGTATCACCTCCCCGCCGAACGCCGCGCCAATCGCCTGATGCCCCAGGCACACCCCGAAAATAGGCAGTTCTCCCGCAAATTTCCGAATCAAAGGAACGCAGACCCCCGCTTCGCTGGGCGTGCAGGGGCCGGGAGAAATCAAAATCCGGTCCGGCCTCAGATCCGCGATTTCCTCCAGGCTCAGTTTGTCGTTGCGAGCGACGAGAACTTCACCTCCGAGTTCACCAAGATACTGCACCAGGTTGTAGGTAAAACTATCGTAGTTGTCGATCACCAAAATCATCGTGCTCTGCTCGTCCGTTCTGAAACGCGCTCCTTCTAAAAAAGAGGATGGGAAACGTAAGTCGAAAAGAAAAGGCTATCGGCGGCTGCCGCCGCGCGGGATCGGGTAACCCTTCCATACCCATTCGAGGGCTTGAGGCAGAGTCTGATTCACGACCCGCCAATCCACATGGCCCGAATCCTGCGCGTAGACAAACTGGTAGTGGTAGCCTTTTGCTTTCAAGACTTTTGCCATCCGCATATTCGCGAGGGGCCAGTTGTGGAAGGTCGCTTCTTCGTCTTTGGCACGGTTGTCGTTTTCCCCGACGTGCATCCAGATACGGAGCGGCTTGCGCCTGCTTTGCGGAATCATTCGCTCATGGTATTCCCACGCGCCGTGCGGCGACGCCGGGTCGAGGGGAGACTGTTGATTCACATACGTGCCGGAATAGGTGAGAACCCGGTGATACCATTCCGGGTGAAACCACGCCATCGAAAACGCCGCCGCTCCGCCGGAACTGCCGCCCATCGTCATTCGTCCGTTCGGGTCTTTAGTGAAGGTGACTTTGTAGTCTTGAGTGATTTTGGGCAGCACTTCGGTTTCGATGAACTCGGCATATTTCCCCGACACCGTGTCGTACTCTAGCCCGCGTTCGCTTCCCTGGGCGTCGCCGCCGCCGGAGTCGAGCATCACTGCCGCCATCACAGGCAGACGACCCTCTGAAATCATCGTGTCCAGAATCGTGGGCAGCTGCCCCGCCCCCATGCTGTCCTGCGAAACCAGAAACGGAACCGGAGTGCCCGGTTTGTACTGGCTCGGCACATACACCGTCACCCGGCGGTCGTAGGGAACGATCTGCCCCGGAGCCGACTTTGCGATGCCGGGGTAAAGTTTGCTGTCGGTCGAGTGCATCGTGAAGTGGTAGACGTTTCCCTTGGGTACGGTTTCTTTGGCGGTGAGTTCTGGAGCGTTAGTATAGGGGGGCGCGAGGCGGTAGTCTCCGTCCCCAACCCCCGGCGTCAGCAGGGGCAGCGCGGCCAGTTTCGCGATTTCCGCGGGAGGACCCTGCGCCCCCGCGCCAGTCCCTGCAACGCAGCAAAAAAGAGCGGCTCCGCTCCAAAAATTGATTTTTACGTTTCTCATGCTTTTTACTCTCCTTGCTCAACCCGAACCCCGGCGTCTTCTGCCGTGACCTGAAGCGAATCTTTCGAGAAACCCGTCTCGGAATCCTCCTGACCTGCAATGCGCGGACGGACAAGCTGAACCGCTTGCACCGGCATGGCTCGCCCGCCGTGCAAGAACCTCCCTTCTGCAGAGCCGGAAAGGGATCAGGAGTCGAGATGAAACGAAAGAAGGGCAGGCTCGCGTGTCAGCCGCAGCAAAAAGGCATCGCGATCGAAGGTGCGCGGCAGGCGCAGCTGAAGCGTCATGGCACGGGTTGCGCCCGCAATTTTCGGCTCCAGCGATCCCGCTCCCGCCTCGGATTGTATTCCTCTAACTTGAATGTGCTGTTCCGAAAGCAGGGCAAGCAGTATCCGGTCGCCTTCCAACTCTTCGCGAACCTCCGCCTGCAGGGTCGCCACTTGAGATTTCAACTTCAAATCCGTTTCCAGGCGGTGCAGCAGCGTCAGCGTCAGCAGGGTGAGAACTCCTGCCGCCACGCCCAGCTCGCCCAGGTGAGGAGAGGCTCCGAGCGCAATACCAATGCCTGCCGTGATCCAGATGGAGGCCGCAGTGGTCAATCCGTGAATGCTGGCCCCCTGCCGAAAAATTGCCCCCGCCCCCAGAAATCCGATGCCGGTCACCACCTGTGCGGCGATCCGACCGGGATCTCCATAGATTTTTCCGTCGGGGGCCAGACCGATTTCGGCGGAAGTCAGAGTCATCAAAGCGGCTCCAAGGCAGACAAGGATGTGGGTTCGAATCCCTGCGGGATTGCCGGTGACCTGGCGTTCCAGCCCGATAAGACCGCCGATCAACACCGCGAGAGCCAGAACCGCGAGTTTTCCGGCGGTAAGGTGCGGGTCAATGGCGATGCCAAAGAAAAGGTTGGGATTGGGAACGGTCGGCTTCAGAGCGTTTGCTTTCTTCAGAAAATTAGGATTGGTATACCCGATTTTTACCGTTCGTGCAGAGGCAGCCTGCGCCAAGCAGGATCGTTGAAAGTTTCGGTCAGACCGCTCGGCAAGGTATTCGGCAAGGTATTTGGCAAGGTATAATGAAAAGACCCCTCGCCCCCAGAGAAGGAGAAAACAGCAATGGATCCAGAAATTATTGGAAAGATTGCCGAGCGAAAAATTCAAGACGCCATAGAAGAGGGAGCCTTCGATAACCTCCCCGGCAAAGGCAAGCCGATTGTCTTTGAGGATGACCCGTTGACGCCCTCGCACCTTCGGATGGCGAATCGAATTCTCAAAAACGCAGGGGTTTTGCCGGAGTGGATGCAGGTTCAGCAGGAACTCACTCAGGAGCGAAATGCGCTGGAAACGTTTCGGAGCCGTGCGCTTCAGGAGCATCGAAAGCGATTTTCGGCTTCGGCAGACCTTCCGCCCACCCATCCCCGCGTGGTAGAGTTTTCGGTGTGGCATCGCAAAATTCGCGAGAGCTACCTGCGCCGCCTGAAAGCCGTGAACACCGGCGTTCTGAAGTTAAGCCTGCTGGCTCCGTCGAGTGTTTCCTCCCAGCCTTCCTACAAACTGGATGCGGAAATGGCGGCGTTCGATGCCGTTTTCCCTGCCCTGGCCTGTGAAGACGCCCTCACCGACACTCCCGAAACGCGGGAAAGCGATTTGAAACGCAGGGCGCGGGAACGCTACGAGATCGGCCAAACCGGAGCCGTGACCGGGTGGCTGAAAACGGCGCGACTGACTTCCCGCGATCAGATTGCGGCGTCCGACGATTTCCAGCCCGAGGAACTCTGACTGCCGCCGAAGAGCAATGTCGTTTGAGAAAGGAATTTCTGTGATCCACCGAATTTGTCAGGTTCGCCCTGCCCTGCTTTTAAGTTTGCTGCCTCTTTCCGCCTGCGCGGGCGCGGAGCCTCCTGCCCCCGACGCGGCGGGGTTTCTGGTCAAGCCCTATGTTCAGCTCGGCAATTCGGCCAAACCCGGCCCCACCGAAAGCCTCACTCTGCTTTGGCAAACCCCGGATGTGGAAGGAAAGTGGACTGTGGAGGCGAACGGCAGACAGTTTCAAGCGTCGGCCCAGCGGGTTGCCCTGCCGGGAACCAATCCCTTCCGAATTTACCGCTCGGAGCTGGCGGGGCTGCCGCCAGGGAAATCGGTTCTCTATCGGGTGCTTAAATCAGGGAATTCCGTTTTCACGGCCTCGGCGCAAACGCGCAAACCCGCCTCTCAACCCTATCGGTTTGTGGTTTTCGGCGACTGTGCCGCCAACACGTCCAATCAGAGAGCGATTGCCTTTCAAACCTATCGGCTTAAACCCGACTTCGTCTTTATCACGGGCGATATCGTGTACAACCGGGGGCTGATGTCGGAGTATTACACGAACTATTTCCCGATTTATAATGCTGACAAAGCCTCGAAAACCGATGGGGCTCCGCTCACGCGCTCAACCCTGTTTCTGGCGGCTCCCGGAAACCACGACATTCTGGATCGAAACCTCGATAAACGCCCCGACAGTCTGGCGTACTACTTCAACTGGGCCCAGCCGCTTAATGGCCCGTTGACCGTTTCCGGTTCTGCCAATACCCCCACGCTGAAGGGAACCTCCGAACAAAACGCCGCTTTTGAGGGCGCGGCTGGAAACGCCTACCCCCGCATGGCGAATTTTTCCTATGATTACGGCAATGCCCACTGGACGGTGCTCGACGCCAACCCCTACATGAACTGGCTTGATCCGAAACTGACTGCCTGGCTTGAAAAAGACCTGGCTTCGGCAAAGGGCGCGACCTGGCGGTTTGTGGCGTACCATCATCCCCCGTTCAATTCCTCAGATAAACACAAGGACGATCAGTGGATGCGCCTCATTCAGCCCATTCTTGAAAAATACAAAGTGAATATCGTGTTCAACGGACACGTTCACAACTATCAGCGTACCTACCCGCTTAAGTTCAAGCCGACTTCCGGTCGCGGCTCCAACGATCATGTGGAGGGAACGTTCACGCTCGACAAAACGTTTAACGGAAACACGGTTACCCGGCCCAATGGAACGCTTTACCTCATCACGGGCGGCGGCGGGGCCCATCTCTACGATCCGGCGCAGATGCACCAGCCCAACACCTGGAAACCATTCACCGTCAAGTTCATTTCGGACGTACACTCGCTCACCTGCGTGGAGGTGAACGGAAAAACCCTGCATCTCCGGCAGATTGACGAAAACGGAAAAGAGCTTGATCGGTTTACAGTGACCCAGTGATCCTGTTAAAAGGCTGATTTGGGTTATGGAGAAACGGCTGTGAAGACGGTTCTGCACGGACTGATAGACCTGATCTACCCGCCCGTTTGTCTGCTCTGCCGCCGGGACATCGAAGATTCCGGAGAAACGGAAAAAACCTCAACGGCTCTTTGTGTAGAGTGTCGAAAAGGTTTGAAACCTCTGGAACCGCCGTTCTGTCCCCGCTGCGGTGAGGCAGTCACCCGGTTTCGGGACTTTTGTGAGGAGTGTGAGCGGGGCGACGTTTTCCCCTTTGTCTGGCGGCAGGCGGCAGGGCACTACCAGGGAAATCTGAGGCAGGCGATTGCGCTGTTCAAATACGCCGGGAAGGGCGCACTCGCTGAGCCGCTGGGCCAGTTTCTCGTAGACAGCCTGAAAAGCCGAGCGATTCCGCTGGCACAATCCGAAACCGGGGAAAGGCAGCAATGGACGGTCGTACCGGTTCCTTTGCACCCGGCTCGATTTCGAGAGCGCGGCTTTAATCAGGCTGAACGCCTCGCTCGTGTGCTGGCGCGTGAGATGGACTGGCCGTTGAATACCTCGGATTTAAGACGAACTCGAAAAACCTCGAAACAGGCCGGAATTACGGAGCGGGAAAAGCGGCGAAAAAATGTAGCGGATGCTTTCGAGGCAGCACACCCGGAGGCTTTCAGCGGAAGGTCGGTGCTTTTGATTGATGACGTGATGACGACGCTTTCCACGTTGAGGGAGTGTACGATTGCGGTGAAGAACGCGGGAGCAGAGCGTGCGGCCCTGCTGACCCTGGCACGCGGTTAGCGAAAAACAAAAGTGAAAAGTTCAATACCCCTCCCTGGTTTCTAATTGAAAAGCCAGGGAGGGGTATTTTTTTGCACAACCCAAACGCTTATCTGCGGCCTTTGCCGGGCTTCAGGCTGGCCCCGGTGGTGTTGTAATTGTTGAGGAGAAGGGTGAGGTCATCCACATCAATCGTGCCATTGTAGTTCAGGTCGGCGAGCGGGCTGAGGTCGTAAGACCCGTCTCCGATGTGGGTGTTGTAGCGGGTGAGCAGTACGGTCAGGTCGTCCACGTCCACCGTATTGTTGCCGTTGGCATCGCCGGTCAGCAGGTTGGTGAAGTTGACGGTGGTCGAACCGGCGGCAGTGTTCGTTGAGACCACTTTGCGAAGCTGGCGGTCGCCTTTGGCTCCGACCTGGTAGGAAGCTCCGGCAAATCCGTTGAAGTAGTATCTTCCGTTGGCGGGAAGTTGGGCGGAGGCCGTCAAAATCGTAGTTCCGTTTTTCAGGGTCAGGGAAACCGGAGGAACAGGAACCGTTGTCGCCGACGGATCGGGAACGGCTTGAAGGGTGATGGTGCCCGAAATGACCGGGTTTATGGCCGCAACACCGCGAAATACATAGTTGGCTCCGGCGGTGGCAATGGAGGTAAGGGCTAAACCGGGATCGGCCACATCCGCGAGATTATCGGTCACGGAACCGAGCGTGTTGTTCGCAGCAGTTCCGCTAACAGCGTAAAGAGACACGGTTCCGTTCGGATTGACGGTTCCCGTCAAAGAAGAGGCTCCGAAGGTGGAAACGCCCTTGATGATATAGCGCAGTTTCCAGGCGTTCGGGGTCACAGTGGTATCGAACGTCCACTTTTGGATTCCGCCGCCGCCCGTGTTGGCGCGGTCGTCCGCGATGTAGACCACCGTGGGGCTGGCAAAGAAGAAGTCGTACTGGCTGGGATTTCCGGTTCCGCTCGTAGCGGTAAACAGGTTGGCTGCGGTAGCTCCCGAAGCCGTTGGAATGGCGGTGTCAAACGTATTCAGCCCATAAAAGCCGGTGGCTCCGGTTCCGAAATAAAGACGCCCGCCGTAAAAATCTACCACGCGGGTGTTGTTCGGGGCCGCTGCAATCTGGGTGGAGGTGGTGCTTCCCAGGGTGGTATAGCGAATGCCAGCAGTAGCAGTAGTGGTAGTGCTGCTGGTTCCTGCCGTGTAAAAAGAGGAGCCGTCAATGGTCACGACGCTGCGGAAGTTGTTGGCATTATAGGCGTCGTTGAGGGCGGTGGTGGTGTCAATCGTTCCCGACAAACTCACCAGGCCGATGACCCGGTTGACGGTGGCGGAGGCCGTACTGGTAATTGCGGGGGTCAGCAGATCAGCATCGAAGCCCGGAACGGTGATGAAACGTCCGTCCTGCGAAAGTTTGATGCGCGAGTCGGAGGTGGCGGTTCCGCTGTCTACAAGGCGGTGGTTGCTGCCGACCGCAGCGATGGGCATGGGCAGAATGAAACCGAGGGTTCCGGCGGGAGTATACTCGACAAGTGAGACGAGGCTTCCGACTCCGGAGAGGGTGGTCACGCCGTCGCCAATGCGCGAAACGACAATGTTTCCCTGGGTGAACTGGGCGAAAGCCCCGGTGGAGAGAACGGCCAGCCCTAAAACCGAGGTGAGACCGGTGAGGCGGCGTAATGTGTGAGTGTGATTCATTGGTTCCTTGTTTCCTTTGAAGGGTAAGAAAAGACCGAAAGAGGCGGGTAGGCGTCCTTTGGCATCTATAGATCGGGTTCTCCCTCAGAGACAGCAGGAAGTTCCGAAATGCAAGAAGAAGTCGCGGCAATGCGGGTTCAGGCCACGGCACGCCGATTCCATCCTCCGTAATTTTACTCCGAGGAGTTTAAGAGAAGATTAAGAAACGAAATTTTTGCTGAAAAAAAGCCCTCTCCACCCAAAATGGGCAGAAAGGGCTAAGCTCGATTTGCGATCTTAGTTATCGAGCGAACCGGTGTTGTAGAGGAACAGCACCGTTGAGAGGTCGTCTACGTTGATGGCACCGTCGGGGCCAGACTGAACAGAGAAGTTCGTGTCAGGCGGGCCGGCAATATCCACCGCTGCATTGTATTTTCCATCTCCGTCCGCTGTGTTGTAGAGGTTTAATACTGCGGTCAAGTCAGAAACATCCACTGTTCCATCTTGTCCCAGCCCGGTGGAGGTTGCAATATCTCCATAGCGTTCCAGAATCAAATTAGGAGCGTTGGTGAAGGTTCCGTTGGAACCAATCACTACTGTGCCTGATTCGGAAGTGTCTGTGGGCGGAGTAGAAGCATTAACGACTACTCCCGTGAGAACACCAGCAAGAAAATCACGACCTGGATAGGCTTGACCGGTTTGGGATCCCGCAGGATTGGTGAGAACCACCCCTTCCTGGGCGATTCTACTTTCCGTGACGAGTCCGTTGAAGGTGTTGCCTCTAAACAGACCATAGGAGACGGGATCGTTGAAAAACACCAAGTTCCAGGTTCCAGCAGGAACGCCCAAAAGTTCGTAGTTGTAGGTCAGAGATCCGTCGGCCTTGTAAGTCGGCTGGTTGAAGAAGAACCGAGCGAAGGCAAAGGTTCCGACGTCTGTGCCGGATGCCGAAGGAGTGTAAAAATCAACTTCGTACATTCCGGGGCGTCCTTCAGGAGCCGCCGCAGCCGTTGGATTCTGCGGATCTTTCGGGCGGAAAAGTCCTCGTCGGCGAACGTTCCCGCGAATGTTGCCAGTAGAAGCAGCAGTCCCATCCAGGTTTTTGCCCTGGACGTAATAGAGGAAGTTGTACGGTGCAACGACATGGCTCAGGTTATTGCTTCCCACTGTGTAAGTACCAGTTGGCAAGCCGTAATTGAGAGCGTCGGTAGCATTTAGGGTAGCGTCGTAAGCACCCGGAGCGGCAACATAACGCGCTCCAGCATTGGTTCCGGTGGTCGCTCCATTTTCTAGGAGGAATGTTTGGTTCGGCCCGGTCGCAACCGGCGAAAAAATCCAGAACTGATTATCGTTGTTTGCAGCAGTAGAGTCGGCATTCGCAAAAATGATCCCAAAGCGTCCCTGCGGATCGGTGATTTTGATTCGGGTATCGGCACCCGTACCCAACGCATTCACAAAGGAGAAAGAACGTCCTCCGGTAGAAGCCGAGGTGTTCGGGAAGCGAAGCTGAGCGTTCGCCCCAGCATTGGTTTTTGCCACTTTTGAAAAGTTGATCTCATTGCCCGTTGTGTAAAAGTCTACGCCGTCGAAAACAAGAATATCAACGCTGCCCGTAGCCAACGGGGTCACACCCGTGTTCGCTGGCGGAATTTTACCGACGAAGCCGCGCACATAAGCCCCTGTCAGCAGCCCCGGCTTGCCGATAGAGCCATACTGAACGAGAGCAAGATAGGGAGTCGTGGCAGTACCCGTCGTGAGAGCGTTGCGGTAGATACTGCTGAATGCGGATCGGGTGGATTCGGTGTAGCCGATGGTGGGAAACGTCCACAAAAGATCACCGCGGTAACTTCCGGCTGGCGGAGTAAAGCCACTTTCAATGGAGGAAAAGAGGCGCTGCGAATAAAGGATGGCGTCTGCGTTGGCGGCGGCGGAAAAGCCGCCCCGTTGTCCTTCGTATCGGACGGCGGAGGCAGGCATGAGAATCGGGTGAGAAACAAAACGAGACCCGCGAGTCGGAAGATTTTTTTTGAGAGGGATTCCGGCGAGGGGATTGGCAATGTTGACAACCTCTCCGTTGCTAAGCGTAGTGGTCTGAGCGGAAGCGTAAGAAGCAAAACACGCCAGCAACGCGGGAGTGAGGGTCATTGCTTTGGCGAAGCGGTAAAATCGAGATTGAGACATAGAGGAAACTCTCCTAAATCAAAAGAAACAGAATTGAGAGTGCGAGTCGGGCATTGAGCACCAACTCTTGAAGGCGAATGAGGCAGCGGTGTTCTCGTTTGTCAAAATGAAAAACCAGACCACCGCTACCCCAGGATCACGCCTTTATGAACTGAGTAAACTCCGCAGGGGGATCACTAGTTCTTTTTGGCACGTCGGCGTCGAATTACGGCGAGTGCCGGGGCGAGACCGCCCATCGCGAAGACGGCCACCGATTCGGGGCCGGGGGTGGCGGCGGTTCCAAAGGTCACGCGCCCGCCGTTCGCGAAGGTCAGACGACCGTTCGCCTGGGATGCGGTGTTCACCGAACTGGTGAACGCCACTTCGTCGCGCTGCGCGCCCACGGCTGCCGGGAAGACCGCGTTGGTGAAGCCTACAAAAGTGGAAGCACCGGCATAATTGCCGGCCACACGCAAGCGATAGTTGCCAAGGTAGAATTCACTGCCGCCGCTGACGGTCGGGAAGGCGGTGGAGCCGTCAAGCGCACCAAGAACCAGGGCAGACTTGGTAGACAGGTAAGTAGAACCTGCGGGAAGCACTGAACTTCCATTAATATCTGTGGGAGCTTGAAGCGGCTGATTGTTGTTGGCTTGGAGCAGAGACTGCCCATTGCCATTTGAGTCGAAGAATTGGCCATCACCAGCAGCGGGACGGAAAGAAACCGTTCCACCGGGCGTTCCATTCGTGCCGCCGAAAGGAATAAAAATGCTGCTGTCAACGACAATATTCGGAGTGATAGACTTAACCGTTGATGCAGCACTTAGTGTCATGAAAATGCTGAAGGTAACGGTGCCGCCAGCCGTCAGCGTAGTGGTATCCGAGCTGAGTCGGAAGATGGCGTTTTGCGCGTTGGCGGAACCAATGGACAGTAGTCCTGCTCCCAGCAACGCGGAAGAGAGAACGGATGCGGATCGCTTCATTCTGTTGAACTCCTCCTGGGCAAACCGGTTTCGCTGTCTTTTCGGTTCCCTACCGAACCTCCAAGAAAGCCGAACGGCTGCAACAAGATGTGTGATTTTTGATAACTCTCAGATGAGATTCGAGATGCCCAGCCAACTGCGGGTCGCGACGTTTTTGCTGAACCAAGACCTGTCCTTGCAGCTAAAGTTACGTGCAAGAATCATGCCACCCGCCGATACCTCTGCCGAAAATCCGCAAAATTTCTTGTGTTCTAGATTTAGAAACACTGAAACTTTCCAAAGGCCTCGAAGCATCCTCGCTCCAAAAAGGAATCGTCTGCTCACAGTATAGCCGATGTCTCCCCTTGAATCCTTTTGCTGAACCCGTAAATTTGCGGGAAATTGGGCACAATTCTCGAAACTCAACGTCATTTCGCCGCAATGCCGCCCATTTCGCCGCCTGCCGGGGCCGCTCCGATAGGTTCGCCCATTCTTTCTCTTGTTCGCTCAACTTTCGGCTTGAAGTTCAGAGCGGAAGACTCCACAAGGTTTCCAGCTGGTGATAGGTCAGGCTTTTGGCATGGCCGTCGGCATGAAGGGTATTGAAGCGGCGCAGGTGCAGGTCGGGCACACCGAACGCCCACTCCTCGTCGGTATAGGCGTTGTCGCCGGGGCCGGAACCGTGCCACAGGCCGCCGCCGTCCATATAGAGGTTAAAGCGGGCGGGTTCCTGCAGCGCACCCTCCCCGACCACGCGGGCGGCCACTTCCGTGCGGTAGAGGTAGCTCGTGCCGTACTTTTGGAAAAGCGGAACGGTGCAGTTGAGTTTTCGGTGGGCAAACTCCTGCCAGATCAATCCATGATCGGCAGGGCAGTGAAACAGACCTTTGGACTTGACGTAAGGCTGAAGCACCTCCTGAACAAAAGGCAGACGCGGAATCAGCCGCTCGAACTCCGGGAAGGCGTCCCAGATGTCGGGGGTGTCGCGGTCGGCGGGGTCTACGGCAAAGGGATAGAGGCCGTCGTAGTCTTCCTCATACATCGAAAACGCCAGACCGGACTGCCTGAGATTGGAAAGACAGGTGGTTTGTCCGGCCTTTTTGCGGGCATTGGCGAAAACAGGAAAAAGCAGGGCCGCCAGAATCGCAATAATGGCGATGACAACGAGCAGTTCGATCAGGGTAAAGCCTGGATCAGTAGAGATACGGCGGGGGGAACCGGATTGCATGGCACCTCCTGGGGCAGACCACAAAAAAGAAAAGTACGCAAAGTCAAAGAGATGACTTGCAGAGAACGTTCGTCAGTCGGGCAAAAGAGTCCTCTTTCCGAAACCGCCGAGGCTTTACACCGAAGACACGTTAGGGTACGTAGATTGAAGGGCGGAAGAGTTTCCCGAAAAGCAAAAAAGAATGAATTCCGCTCCACTTTCGCGAAACGTCCCTGGGGAGGCCTGCCCTCTTCCGAAAGCCCTCCGAAAGCCAAAGGAAACACCATGCGCCTATCGCCCAAGCCCGCTCACCCGCCCCGCACCCCCTCCGTCCTGTTGGTTTCGCTGGCCTGTGTCCCCTTGGTTTACAGCCTCTCGCTGCGCCTGTGGGAGGTGAAGCAAAGGCCGTCCCCCCTTGAAACCGAAGCGCAAAGCAAAGCCCGCTACTGGCGCGAAGCCCATACCGAAGAATTGATTTTTCGGGCTGCCGCTCAGGGAAACGAACCCCGTGTAAAAGCCCTGCTCCAGACGCCGGACGGAAGGACGGCTCTGCAAGACCCGCGCGACTACTGGTACGAGCAGGTGGCGTTTCGCCCGCAGGCTGTGCAAATGATGAAAACGTTCTGGAACTGCGGCGTTCCGCCCAAGCCGGGAGAGTTGTCGAGCACTCTGCTGCGGACGGTGCGCGAAAATCAGGAGGAGGCTTCGCTCTGGCTGATCGAAAAGGGAGCGCGAATCGAAAAGCCTTTCGAACGCAACGTGCTGCGGGGAGCCTGCTATTTCGGAAAGGAAAAACTGGCGTCCGCCCTGATTCGAGCCGGAGCGGAGGTCAATCTGAAATCGTTCCTTCCGATCAGGCGAGAGAAAGACGAACCCCTGATTCGCCCCTCTCGCTACGGCTTCTCGCTAAGAAGAGAAGAGCCGAGGGAAAGACCGGAGGCGGGTTGGACGGTCTTGATGACCGCCGCCGAACGCAAGCACCTCGGCATCCTCAAAATTCTGCTCGAAGCTGGGGCCGAAGTCAACGCCCGAACCGAACGGAACACCACCGCCCTGAAACTGGCCCAGGCTGCTCACTGGAAAGAGGGGGAAACGCTGCTGAAAACCTACGGTTCCCATCTTTGACACGGCTCAGGCAGAATTGGCGATCCGCAGTCCATTTTTCTGCGCCCACCGGGTTAAAATCATCAAGCCGGATTTCAGCAGGGCATTTTCCGGCAACGCACAGGGGCGTTGGTTGCACTTTCCGCGAATCTGCACCACCGTGCGTGTGCTCGGATTGACCTCGACCGTGAGAACGCGCTCTAGTTTTTCCTTTTCCTCGATCCAGCGGCGCACCGACCAGATCGAACTGCGCTCGCCAAGGCAGTCCGAATGATAAGTAGCGGCACAATGATGCTGTGCCGCTCCCTCCGCATGAAGTTCGCGGGTATTGAGAATTTCCCCGACCATCCAGAGTTCGGTTTTGGGTTCCCCGCCGGTTTCCTCCGGGCAGGCGGCGGTTTTTTGCCACAGTTCCAGGGGCTGCGCCGCCATCGGGTTCCATTCCCGAAAGGTGGAAAGGGAGTACCGCTGAAGATTGCGGTGCCAGGCTTCGGTGTCGCGCAGCAGTGAGGCGAACGTGCGCCCTTTGAGAGTGAACCCAGGCTCAGAAGCGGCTCGCTCCCGGATCACCCCGTCCTGATGCAAAACGGCCCTTTGAGCAAACCGCCGATGAGAGAGGTAATCCACCATCGCGGAAACCTGAGAAGAGGGGACGTGGTGATCCACAAAAAACCGAACGACGGTATCCCAGAAAGGTTCGTCCGGCAGGATTTCCCGCAGACGCGACCCCAGCATCGCTTTGGCGAGCGCAGGGGAAGCTCCGCGCCCGACCGCCTGTGCCCACCGCAGGGCCGAGGCAACGGTGAGCGATTCAGGAGCCTGAAGAAAGGCGTGCTTTTCCCGATGGGTCAGCGCGATAGGCAGGGGAAACCCGCGCAGGCTCCCCCCGGAGGCCAGCGTGAGAAACAACAGACGAGCGGCGGCCTGGCTTTCTTCCGGCGCGAACCAGGCAGAAATCAAAAAATCGGGTGTTTTGTATTCACCGAACAGGTGATGCACCAGCGAGCGAAACTGGGTGAGCGGATCGGTGTTGGGGCATTTCCACAGAGCGAGGGGGCGTCTCCACTCTGCGTAGAGTTCGGCAACCTGGCTGAGCGCATGAGCGAACGTGTTAGAAGGGATGCCGCCGTACTGCGGGCACGCCCATTCGTCCGAAATCATCCGCGTGTATTTCAGGGCGCAGCGGAACAGTTCGAGCGTGTGCTGGCGGGTTTTGTTCTTTATTTGAGGGCGGGCAAGGGCAGAAATCACCGCGCTGAACCGGGCTTCGCGCTTGATGCGCGGGGTGGTCTCGCCGCGAAAGATCGCCTCCAGCACGAGGTCGGGGCGATGGTGCAGAATACGTCTTTCCGCGAGAGCTTCTTGGCCCCGTTCCTGCGTTCGCAGCCGGGTTTCCGCTTCGGACTGGGCTTCGGTTTTGCGGAGCGAAAGGCTCAGGCCTTGGGCTTCACACCAAGCGAGGTAGGCTTGCGGAGTAGGAAATCCAAGCCGGGCCGCTCTCTGCCGCTGGTTCTGCTCCGCCTGAGTAACCTCTTTTTGCCGCTCGCGCAGCCGAACCTCTGCCCGCCGCTCCTTCCAGGTTTTGCGGGGGGTGGAACGCAGGCGGTTCTGAACGCACCAGCGGCGGTAGTCGGCATCGGTAAGAAAGCCGAGGTCGGCCAGATGCCGCCGATGTCCGTCAGACATCAAGCGGGCAGTTTCGTCGGTGGTGGAGTGGGCGGATGGTTTTCGGTTCATGGTCGTAAGTGTCTTCTTCGGAAAAAGCAGCAGGGCAGCCGCCTCTTCTTTCCCAAAAGACAGTGTGGCGGGAAAAGAAGCTGCGCTGCTCCTGCTCTATCGCCCCCAAACCAGAACCCGATAAACCCGACACAAAAAAGAGAGGCGAAGACACCGTGTCTTCGCCTCCTCCCATGCCTGTCTGCTTCACCCGATCAAGTGATCGTACTCGGCGTGGGTTCCGATCCAGAACCACTGCACTCCCTCATCAACTGCGACGCCAAGGACAGTTCTATAGTGCAGCCCAACGCGCACACTATAGAACTGTCCTTCACGGATCGGCTTGAAATGCAGGGAAGGATGCGCCGGGTTCTCCCGCAACAGGGCATAGTTGCGGCGGGCTAACTCCTGTGTCGCAGCGGGCAACGCATCGAAGCCTTTCCAGAAACGACTTGAAGCGAAGTGTTTCAAATCTCCGTTGCCTTGCCGGAATGATACTCGGCAAGGGCTTCCTGAGCAAGTGCGTCCAATTTCCCTGCCGACGCATCCCGCTCGATCTGCGCGTCCCAGAGGTCGCCGTCGAAATCGGCAAACCATTGCCGAAATCGCACGAGTTCGTCGGGGGATAATTCCGAGACGACCTTTTCCGCAGTCTCCAACGCTGACATGGTGTTTTCCTCTTTCCTTAAGGCAGGATCAATCGTACGTTCTCTTTCTATGATACCCATAACCCCGCCCGACACAAAGAGAGGCGAAGACACGGAGTCTTCGCCTCTCCCGCCAAACTTCTCCCACCTTTACCTACCGAACCGACTTCCGACGACGCAGCACGAACACGCCGGGAACTATCCCCATCAGCGCCGTGACGAGCGAACCGGGAGCGGGAACATTGGTGAGGGTGAAGCGGGCACCCGTCCCGTTCTGAATATAGAGGTTTTGGTTGGTCAGAACGGTTCCGTCGAGCAACGTCCCGGAGAGGAAGTACCGGCTGTATCCCCCGCCGAGAGCACCAGAGTCAATTAGAGAGGCAGTTAGTCCTGTACCGAAAATGTTAAGAAGGCTGGAGTCATAGGCGATCACATCGCGGACAACGCTTCCGCCGCTTAAATTTACTGTGCTGGAATTGAAGGCATATAAAAAGACGCCGACGCTTCCACCACTCATATTCACGGTGCTGGAGGTGTAAGCATACAGATAACTGACACTTCCGCCAGTGATCAGATTTACGGTGGGGGATGTAGGGTTCGTGCCGTTGAAATAGTCGCCTTGATTGGCATAGCCGACAATGCCATATCCTGGCACGGCGTAATTGATGGTTGCATCATTCGGGAAGAAGGTGTAGGTCTGTGCCTGGGCCATTGGCGCAGTGCCAATCACGGCAAACGCGGACACAGAAACCAGAAGACGCCGAAGCATGAGGGGCGATTTCCTTTCGGGAGAACAGTCTGCACGGACAACACGGACAGGCTTGCAGCAGGGCAGCAAGGGTGATGAACAAAGTGACCTGGTAAGGTAAGCTTCGCATCCATTGATTATAGAATCATTCCCGAAAAGCTGTCAAACCTCTAAAGACGGTTCCGTACCGAAAAAAGTATCGTCCGACCTTCGCGAAGCGACTTCCGACGCGCTCGCAGACCTCTCCGACGCGTCCGATGGACCTTCCGCCCTCACCCCCGGCCCCTCTCCCTGCCGGTCGCTACCGCTCCCTAAGGAGAGGGGAGAGACCGTGTTGAGGTTATGGAGAGACCGGGACAGAGCGCACACCGTGAAGTCGCCCCTCTCCCTGACGAGGTTCAAGTTGGCAGGAAAAGCGGTTGAGGGGAGGGCATTCTCTCCCCTCGCCCTCGCGAGCCTGCGAGCGGCAGGGAGAGGGGGGCGGGGGGTGAGGGCAGCCCCGCCGCCGAAAAAGGGACGAAGGGGCTTGACTCTGCCTGCCTGATGTGCTAGACTGTCGCCAATCTGGTCTTGCTTTGTTTTTGCCCGACCGCGCTCTTTAACTCTGCTCTGTGAAGCCGAGAAGGGTGGCCTCTCTGACGCACCGTGCCTCGGCGTGGAACCGAAACCGGCTTCTGCGCCGCGCCCCTGCATCACCTTCGCCCCCGCTGAGCCTTCAGAGCCGGGTGAAAGGTGATGTTTTCTTTTTGCTGGTTTCGGCGGAACCCCCGACCCGAAACCCCCGGCCCCGGTCTTTTTTGCCATGACTTCTACCCGCGACAACATTCTCGTGATGACTTCCGACGACATCCGCCGTGCTCTCACCCGCATTGCCCATGAGATCGTCGAGAAAAATCAGGGCGTCGGCAGCGTGGTGCTCATCGGGATCATCACACGCGGCGCACCGATGGCAGAGCGGCTTGCCCTGCTCCTCAAACAAATCGAGAACATCGAGGTCCCCGTCGGCAAACTCGACATCGGGCTTTACCGCGACGACTACGCCACAAACCCGTCCCGCACCCTCGCGCCCACCTCCATCCCCGGCGACCTCACCGACAAAACCGTGGTGCTCGTGGACGAAGTGCTGTTCACCGGGCGCACCGTTCGCGCCGCCATTTCCGCCCTTTCCGATCTCGGACGCCCCGCCTGTATCCAGCTTGCCGTCCTCGTGGATCGCGGGCATCGGGAACTTCCCATCCGCCCCGATTTTGTCGGAAAAAACCTGCCCACCTCGCGCACCGAACACGTCCGCGTTCACCTCAAGGAGGTGGACGGCGAAGACAGCGTGCTCATCGCGAAGCCCGACGCCCCCGAAGGGAACTCTCGCCGATGAAACATCTGCTGACCCTGCGCGAAACTTCCCGCGAAGACATTCTTTATTTATTGGAATCGGCGCGTGCCCTCAAGGAAATTCTCGCCCGCCCCGTGAAAAAGGTTCCTACGCTGCGGGGGCGAGCGATGGTGACCCTCTTTTATGAGAACTCGACGCGAACGCGCACCTCCTTTGAGATGGCGGCGAAGATCATGAGTGCGGAGGCAATCAACATTGCGGTGGCGCAAAGCTCGGTGGCAAAAGGAGAGAGCCTGAAGGACACCCTGCTGACTCTCCAATCGCTCAAAGCCGACTGTATCGTGATGCGTCACCCGGTGAGCGGCGCGGCGGAGTTCGCCTCCCAGAAGCTGCACACCTCGATTGTGAACGCGGGGGACGGGCGGCACGAACACCCGACGCAGGGCCTGCTGGATTTGTTCACCATCATGCAGTATCAAGGAGAGATCGCGGGAAAGACGGTGGCGATTGTGGGGGACATCACGCACAGCCGCGTGGCGCGTTCCAACATCTGGGGGTTGACGAAGCTGGGGGCGAAGGTTCGCCTTGTCGCGCCGCGTACCCTGCTTCCGATGGACGCAGACAAACTTCCGGTGACGATCTGCAATACCCTGCGCGAAGGGTTGGAGAATGCGGACGTGGTAAACGTGCTGCGCCTTCAGATGGAGCGGCAGGAACGGGGACTGCTGCCGAGCCTGCGCGAGTATTCCAAACTGTTTGGCGTCACGCCTTCCGCCCTTAAACACGCGAAGCCCGATGTTTTGCTCCTGCATCCGGGCCCCATGAACCGGGGCGTCGAAATCTCGGCGGACGCCGCAGACGGCAAATTCGGAATTCACTCCGCAATCGAAGAGCAGGTGACGAACGGCGTGGCGGTGCGCATGGCGGTTCTCTATACGTTGATGGGCGGCAAAGAGGGGCTGGAATAGGATTTGAAGATTAGTTTCAGGAGAGAGTGTGCGTGACAAAGACAGTTTTAACGGGCGGACGAGTTTTAGACCCGTCGCAAAATTTAGATTGCCTTGCTGACCTCGTTCTCGAAAACGGCAGGGTCGCGGGGATTGTTGCGCCGGGTTCCGCTTCACGAACGAGCAACACCGAAACGATTGACGTAACGGGCAAACTCGTCACGCCGGGTCTGATTGATATCCATGTACATCTACGCGAACCGGGTCAGGAGTATAAAGAGGACATTGAAAGCGGAACCCGTGCGGCGGCAGCGGGCGGCTTCACGCGGGTCTGCTGTATGCCGAACACGAAGCCCGCGATTGACACGGCGGCGGTTGTGCGACAGATTTTAGAGCGAACCGCGCAGGTCGGCTCCGCCCATGTTCACCCGATTGGCGCGGTCACGCTGGATATGAACGGGGACGCGCTCACCGAAATGGCGGAGTTACAGGCGGCAGGGGCGGTCGCCATTTCCGACGATGCGTTTCCGCTGCAAAATGCCGAAACGGTACGTCACGCCATGGAATACTGCCGAATGCTCAACCTCGTGCTGATGACCCACAACGAGGACAAAGACCTGACCGCAAAGGGCGCGATGAACGAGGGCTATACCGCCACCCTGCTGGGGATTCCGGGGATGCCGCGCATCGCCGAAGACATCGCCGTTGCACGAAACATCCTGCTCGCGAAGTTGACGGGTTGCCGTCTGCATCTGCTCCACATCTCGACGGCGGGAACCGTCGAACTATTGCGACGGGCGAAATCGGAAGGTTTAACCGTGACGGGCGAGGCGTGTCCGCACCACTGGACGCTCACCGATGAAGCCGTCATGGGCTACAACACCGACGCGAAAATGAATCCGCCGCTCCGCACCCCCGAAGACCTTGAGGCGATCAAAGCGGGGCTTGCGGATGGCACGATTGATTGTATCGTCACCGACCACGCACCCCACGCGAACTACGAAAAAGAGGTGGAGTTCGATGCCGCACCGTTCGGGATTTTAGGGTTGGAGACCTCGTTTCCGCTTGTCTATACCACGCTTGTGAAACCGGGGATTTTATCGCTCTCCGACGCAATTGCGAAAATGACCCATCGCGCCGCCGAAGTCCTGAACCTGCTGGATAACATCGGAACGCTGAAAACGGGCGCACTCGCCGATGTCGCCGTGTTCGACCTCGAAAAGACTTGGAAAATTGACCGCGACGCCGTGCAATCCAAGTCGAAGAACACGCCGTTTCATGGCTGGGACGTGACGGGCAAAGCGGAATTTACGGTCGTAGCGGGGCGGGTGGTGCGGATTTAACCACCCGCTACGCTAGAGACACAGAGGCACAGAGAATGAGCGCAGAGACAATCAATACTAAACTCCGACAACTCTATTCCGAAAATTGGGAGGCATTGACACAATCAATCCCGGCAAGAAAAGGCTATTCTTTCCCCCTGTTAATGGATGCGAATACCAGTTATCCTGTCGCTCCAACCAAAATTCTTATTGTTGGACAACAGACGTTTGGTTGGTTTGGCACATTTGGTGAGAGACAAACTGCTGACCCGATTAAAGATTTGATGCTTGAATACTCGAATTTCAATCGTGGTGAGAATTATGTAAGTAGTCCGTTCTGGGTTGCTTCCCATTTGTTACAACAAACGATCAACCCCGGTAGCGATCCTTACGGCATCATGTGGTCGAACTTGATACGAGTTGACCTCGCAAAAGAAAGAGCGGAACCGATTGAGGAAAATCTGTGCCTCATCCCCTTACTCAGACAAGAAATTGAAATCGTCAAGCCCCAAGTCGTCGTTTTTTTCACGGGACCAAACTATGATACTCGCCTGAAATCTACATTCAGTGCATTGAAAATGTTTATGATTGAGGGATATGACTCCCGTATGTTATCAAGAGTAGTTCACCCTGATTTACCTTTTCATTCGTATCGTACCTATCATCCGGGCTATTTGAAAAGGCAGGGACAAATCATGCCCATTGTGAACAAAATCGCGGAGTTGGTAAAAACCGAAATCGCATTGCCATAGATGATTGTCGGAATAAATTCGACGCTGGCGGCTTCGTCGGATGTCCTGCGGACAAAATGCGAGTTGTGTGCGAAGCACACTCCGCCGAAGGCGCGTAGCGAGGCACTTCAGTGCCTTGCAGAGAGCAAACCAATGACCGCAACCGCAACCCAGACCCGTCAGACCCTCATTAGACTCGCAATGAAACGTCAGCGGGCGGGTTCCGGCAGTAGCGACGCATTTTTGGGGGAGCGCACGATGCGAATGGAGTTTCCCGATCTCAACGGGGTGCTGGCGGGCGTTCAGTGGGCGGTAGTCGGAGCGGCGGCAACACGACGCTATATGCCCGAACGTGCCACCAATGATCTCGATATTTTGGTGAGTGCCGAAGACGCCGAAACCGTGCGCGGCAAATTGCGACAGGCAGGGGCGCAGTATATGGCAGAACTGAGCATCGGCGGCAGTTCGTGGCGATTGGCGGACGGGTTTCCGGTAGACGTAATCGAAGGGCGCGAGGGGTGGACGTTCGCGGCAATCGCAGAGGCGCAAACGAATCGCGGCGACGACAATCTGCCCGCACTTCCGTTATCCTACCTCGTCCTGATGAAATTTGCCGCGAGCCGGGTACAAGACCTCGCCGACATTTCGCGGATGCTGGGCGGCGCGACCGACGCACAACTCAACACGGTTCGCGACGTGTTCGCTCGCTGGAGTTCCAACGACACCGATGATTTGGAAAGCCTGATCTTGCTCGGACAACTGGAACACAAGCCGCAGAGTTTCGAGAGTAAAAGGAAATCGGAATGAAAGACAAAATTCTCACGGCGCTCCCGGCGGGTGAAAAGGTGGGCATCGCGTTTTCGGGCGGACTGGACACCTCTGCCGCCATCGCGTGGATGCGCCACAACGGGGCGATTCCTTACGCCTACACCGCGCATCTTGGGCAGCCCGACGAACCCGATTACGAAGCCATTCCGCTTCGGGCCAAAGAGTACGGCGCGGAGAGAGCGCGGCTCATTGACTGTCGGGAAATGCTTGTACAGGAGGGGCTGGGTGCGTTGATGTGCGGCGCGTTCCACATTTCGACCGCCGGGAAAACCTACTACAACACCACGCCGCTCGGTCGTGCCGTCACCGGAACCATTCTCGTGAAGGCCATGCAGGAAGACGGGGTGTCGGTGTGGGGCGACGGTTCGACCTACAAAGGCAATGACATCGAGCGATTTTATCGCTATGGCCTGCTGACAAACCCCGACCTGCGGGTTTACAAACCCTGGCTCGACGAAAAATTCGTGAAGGAAATGGGCGGGCGGCAGGGAATGTCGGACTGGCTGAAAGAGCGCGGGCTGAGCTACAAGGTCTCCGCTGAGAAAGCCTACTCCACCGACTCGAACCTGTGGGGCGCGACCCACGAAGCGAAAGAGCTGGAGCATCTGAATCAAGGGCTGCGGATCGTCGAGCCGATTATGACCGCGAAGTTCTGGGATGCCTCCGTTTCCATTCCGGCGGAAGAAGTCTCCCTTCAATTCGACGGGGGCCTTCCTATTTCCCTTAACGGCAAACCGTTTGGGAGTGCCGTTGAACTCGTCGAAGAGGCAAACCGAATTGGCGGTCGGCACGGTCTCGGCGTGTCCGATCAAATCGAAAACCGGATCATTGAGGCGAAAAGCCGGGGTATTTATGAAGCACCGGGCATAGCACTGCTTCACATCGCGTATGAGCGGCTGGTGAGTGCCATTCATAACGAAGACACGCTCGACAACTACCGCACGATGGGTCGCAAATTGGGACGCCTGCTCTACGAGGGACGCTGGTTTGACCCGCAGTCGCTGATGCTGCGCGACACTCTGCAAAAATGGGTGGGGCGTGCCGTCACCGGAACCGTTACGCTCGAATTGCGGCGCGGCGACGATTACTCCCTTCTCAATACCGAAGGCCCGCACCTCACCTATAGCCCGGAACGCCTGAGCATGGAGCGGGTGGAGGACGAAGCCTTCACTCCGCGAGACCGGATCGGGCAGCTCGCCCTGCGAAATCTCGACATTCTGGACTCTCGCGCAAAAATCAGCGTTTATGTCAAGTCCGGGGTGCTGCCGGGAGAAAACCTGCGTCGCCTGCTCACCTCTGAAAAAGGGAGCGATCCTGTCCGCATCGAGCCGACCGAAGCAGGGGAGAAAGATTAAGGATTAGTTTTCCGACGCCGGGTTCCCTTTGCGTCGAATATCAACAAGAAGTAACCATGCCCATGAGCGAACCGATTTTGATCGTCCATAATGCCCGCGTTCTCACGATGGGCGAAACCGAAACCGCCGACGCCTTCGCCGTAGACCGCGACGGGCGACTCGCTGCGGTTGGTTCAGAGAGCGAAGTGCAGAACCTCCGTGCCGCCGGGGTGAAAACGCTTGACCTGAACGGCAAGACGGTGATTCCTGGCTTTTTCGATCCGCATCTGCACTTCGGCTGGCTTGGCGACAACCTCGGTCATGTGGACGTTTCGGCGGACAAGGTGAAAACCAAAGTGGATATTCTCCGCCTTTTGAAAGCCCGACTCGCGGAACGCCCAACCTCCGAAATCGTGCAGGGCATTGGCTACGACCAAAACCGACTTCCCGACGGCCTGCACCTCACCCGGCAGGAACTCGACACCGTTTCCGCTGAAATTCCGGTGCGGGTGATTCATACTTCAGGACACGCAGCAGTCGTCAACACGCTCTCCCTGCAAAAACTCGGCTACTGGAACGGGGAGGATCCGACCGGCGGCGAAATTGTCCGCGACGAACGGGGCGAACCAACGGGTGTGCTCCTCGAAACCGCGTCGTGGGAACGGCTGGATCGGCTTTCTCCGCCGCCGACTGCTCCCGAATTCATAGATGCTCTGGAGCGGGCAAGTGAGTACCTGCTCGCACGCGGGATCACGAGTGCCTCGGACGCAAACACCTCGGCGGGGCAGATCGGAGCCTACGCGCAGGCCTCCGCTCAAAAGAAATTAAAGGTACGCACCAATCTCATGGTGAGCTGGAGTGAGATCATGCGCGGACTGACCGGGCGCGGGAGCGTGCCCTCTCCCAACAGCCTGCAGCCAACGGAACCGGGCGCGACCTGGCACGAGATTCACGTTGGGCAAGCCAAACTCTTTTCCGACGGCGCACTCACCACGCGCACCGCCTGGCTTTCACAGCCCTTTGCCGGAACGAGTGACTCTTTCGGCATTCCGATCCACGAAACGGAAGAGCTGGAAGACTTCATTTTGGAAGCGCATCTCGCGGGGTGGCAAATTGCAGCTCATGCCATCGGCGACAAAGCAATTGATACCGTGCTTCATGCCTATGCCGAAGCCCAAAAACAGAAACCGCGATTTCGCCCTGGTCATCGCATCGAACACGCAATGCTGCTGGACACCGAGTTGATCGCCCGGCTACGGCGGCAGCTGGTGTGGTCTATTGGACAGCCCGAATTCATCTCGCGTCTGGGCGATGCTTATCTCACGGCACTGGGCGAGGAGCGAGCGAATCGCCTGTCGCCCTACGCAACCCTCGAAAACGAAAACGTCGCGCAGGCGTTCTCGTCGGACTGCCCTGTGGTTCCGGGCGCACCGCTTGATGGCCTTCGCGCCGCCCTTTTGCGAAAGACGCCTTCCGGCCATATTCTGAACAAGAGCGAACGGGTTTCTATCGAGACCGCGCTCTACAATTACACCGCGTCTCCCGCCTTTGCCACTCACACCGACCGCGACCGGGGGACGCTGGAAACAGGGAAATTCGCCGACTTTGTCATCTTGAGCGAAAACCCGCTGGAAGTTCCGCCCGACGAGTTCGAGCGAGTCCGGGTGGAAGCCACTTTCGTCGGCGGGGAACAGAAATACGAAAATACGGATTGATCTACAGATGAACGCCGAGGGGCACAAATTGAAATGCAAAAAAAAAAATCAAATACCAAGGCAAGACCTCGTTTCAACCCTGTCGCTTTCCGTGCGGACTAATTCTGTTATAATTTAGTGCTGATCGAACTCAAAGCGTTGGAAAAAATCGGCGGGGGCGAACAAGCGCAGGTTATCCCTTTTCTGAAAGCGACAGGATTGAAACGAAGTCTTTTACTCAATTTTAGTGCGTTCAGGCTGCAAGCGGAACGCATCGTGCTTTGTTTTTTGCATTTTTAATCGGTGTCTATCTGGGTCATCAGTGGATAAAAACCTGAATCGGAGCGTTATGAAGGCGATACTGGCATTGGAAGAGGGGACGTTTTTCGAGGGCGAGGCACTTGGCGCGGTCGGCAAGACTCGCGGCGAGGTGGTCTTTAACACGGGGATGACGGGCTATCAGGAAATTCTCACCGATCCGTCCTATGCGGGGCAAATCGTGACCCTGACCTACCCGCTGATCGGAAACTATGGGATCAATGAAGCGGATTTCGAGTCGCGCAAAGTACAGGTTGAGGGGCTGATTGTGCGAGAAGCGGCCCAAATTCCGTCGAACTGGCGGTCTCAGAAAAGCCTGCACGAATTCTTAGTAGAAAAAGAGATCGTGGCGATCCAGGGGATTGATACGCGCTCCCTGACCAAAATTCTGCGAGAGCGCGGCGTGATGATGGGGGCGATCTCCACCGAGTTGACCTCGGCAGAACTAATCGCTTCCCTGCACGACGGCTCAGGCTACAGTGATCTGGACTATGCCCGCACGGTCACCACGCCGCAAATTTACAAATGGCTGCCGAATGGAACGGCTCCGGTTTCGCTCGATACGCCCACGCCGGACACCGCGTCTCTGAAGGTTTCGCTTTTGGACTGCGGAGTCAAGTACAATATCCTTCGTTCGCTCGCCGACCTGGGCTGCGAGGTGACGGTCTACCCGTGCGACACCTCGGCAGCTGAGCTACTCCGTTCGGCTCCCGACGGCGTGATGCTCTCCCCCGGCCCCGGCGACCCGGAGAATTACGGCTATTTGGTCGAGACGGTACGCGAAGTGGCGGAAAGTGGAAAGCCGGTGCTGGGTGTTTGTCTCGGCAACCAGCTGCTGGGCTGTGCGTTCGGCTCGAAAACGTACAAACTGAAGTTCGGGCATCGCGGTTCCAATCACCCGGTGAAAGACCTGAAAACGGGGCGGGTTTCGATCACCTCTCAAAATCACGGCTACGCGGTGGATGGTGATCTTCTCAGAAACGGAATGGAAGTGGCGCACGTCAACTTAAATGACGGCACGGTGGAGGGGCTGCGGCATCAAGAACTGCCCGTTTTTTCCATTCAGTATCACCCGGAAGCCTCTCCCGGCCCGGCGGACAGTGCTTATTTTTTCAAGGAGTTTATTGAGTTGATGAGGACGCGAAAATGATTGTTGGTGGAGCAAAACCCAGGCGTGAGCGCAATACCCGCAGCCGTCTGATGCGCATGGCAATTTCGCTGCCGCTGCTGTTTTTGCTGCTGGCTCTGATTCTGCTTTTTACCACCAATTTCATTCCGTCCGAGTCCATGCTGCCGACACTCAAGCCGGGCGACCATATTTTAACGATGCGAGCATGGGCAGCCTACCCCTTCGGCAAGACTCCGCAGCGCGGCGACGTAGTAATCTTTGTGCTGCCCGACAAGGCGTCGAGTCGAATTGAAAATCCCGATCCGGCTCTGGTGCCCGGTGGACGGCTGAAGGGGGAAATTCTGATCAAGCGGATTGTCGGGCTTCCCGGCGACACGATCCAATACTTTCAGAACGAATTATCGTTGAATGGAAAAGTGGTTCAGGAAGATCATGAGGTGATCCCGGAAGACCTGAGCACAAGCGGGGCATTTGTCTATGGGGCAGACGCTCCTTTTCATGTGCCGCCGGGAGAATATTTCGTGTTAGGCGACAATCGCAACAACTCCGAGGATAGCCGGGTGTGGGGCGGACTGAAAAAAGAATGGATCCTGGGCCGCTACGTTCGCACCCTCTGGAACGAAGGCGAAAACGGACGAAACTCGAAGAAGGCGAAGGGGGAGTAGGAAAGAAGGGCGCCAGGCATCGGGCGTTGAGGGGGCACACAATGGGAGAGAAAAAACCACGAAAACCGTTCGACTTGAAGAGAGCCGCCGAAAGATACGAAGACATTCCGATGATACTGGCAATTATGAGCCTCGGATTGGGGACTGTTTCCCTACTGGCATGGCTTGTATTTCATCACAAATGGCTTCAAATGTCTACTGTTCTCTATTCGATTTGCGGTACGTGGAGCGCAATAGTTGGCTTGATGATTTGGGAAGTTAAGAAAATCAAGCGGGACAGTGCCGCACTGCTTGAACAAACGCCGAATGATGATTTTGCTTCGCTTTGTGTCCTTGCGGAGTATGGTGCGAAATCCGAAGCGCAACTCGCCTTACAGAAAGTGCAAGCCCTTCTGACAACCGTGACCGATGAGACCTTCGCTGCCCTGCATCGCGGACGGCGGAACTGGCTCGGCAAAAAATTAGTGGGCAATGATCGAGATTTCATTCTCGCGCTGTTGCCCGTGTTCGCGCACTATGGAGAGCGGGGCGAACTCAAACAGGTACTCGCGCTTGCCGAGGGCAAACATCTCGCCGCCACCGATTTAGAAATCCGAGAGCGAGCGACCGAAACGGCGAAACTCATCACGCACCGCCTGACCGGAGGCGAACCGAAAAAGGAATTGCTTCGGTCTTCGGATGCTCCGGCACAACCCACAATTCTGCTTCGACCCATCCGCGAAAACGTGGCAGAAACCGAGCAACTCTTGCGCTCCTCGCACAGAGATGAGGATTAATCCGAAGCGTTTGTTTCGAGGAGCGATTGTTCGGCGTAAGCATTTTGAGTGCAGGAATAGGTTGGCGCAGATAGTGGCGCAGGACTGAAGTCCGCGCTGTGAGGCGTGCCGCCCCGTGTGTTTCGCACACCAAATTCGAACGTTTCTGGTGAAAACGGAGGTTGTGCGATAATGAAGGGGGCCTTCTTCATTCCGTTTGGCTTTTTGACAGAGCAAATTAAGGGGCAGTACGATTTTGATGTCGGGGGTGCGAGTTTTGCCCAATTGGGGGCGGTACTCCTCCTCGCGTGGGTTTCAGTCCTGCGCCGCTATCTCTGCCCAATCAATCCCGTGTTATAACTCTATACCAAGCCATTCCCGCGCTGCAATCTGCGCTGAACTTTGATGTTGCAGCCGCAAGAAAATCCTATGCGAAAATCATTTTTTCTATTCTCTGCCTTCGTCTCGTTATTGGCGATTGTGCCGACACTTGCACAATTCCCCGGCGGGATACCAACCTGTCCGGTCAAACAGGTTTAACAAGCCCGGTCGTCGCTGCCCGACGAAAGGGTGATACGAAATCGGATTGGCCCGCAGCAGCGAACTTTCCTGCCCAATTTCGAAGTGGATTCTATCCGCGTCTATCCGCGCATAGGGATTGGAAAAACCAATCCCTTAACACTTACCCCTAATTTTATGCCTAAAAACCCACACCTCAAAAAAGTCTTGCTCATCGGCTCCGGGCCTATTGTGATCGGGCAAGCCGCCGAGTTCGATTACGCCGGGGCGCAAGCCTGCCGCTCGCTGCGGGAAGAAGGCGTCTCCGTGGTTCTCATCAACTCGAACCCCGCCACGATTATGACCGATGTCGAAATGGCAGATCGGGTTTACATTGAGCCGCTCACCGTGGAGTTCGTAGATCGTATCCTGGAGCGCGAAAAGCCCGACGGCATTGTCGCTACCCTCGGCGGGCAAACCGGACTAAACCTGGCGATCAAAATTTCGGAGGCGGGACTGCTCGAAAAGCACAACGTTCCGCTTTTAGGCACGCCGCTCAAGGCGATCCAGCAGGCGGAAGACCGCGACGAGTTCCGCACCCTGATGCGCGAAATCGGAGAACCTGTCCCCGAATCCTGGATTATCACTGACGAAGCGCAGCTTCATGGCCCGCTCGCCTCCGGCATCTGGCCCCTAATCGTGCGCCCCGCGTTTACGCTGGGCGGCACAGGCGGCGGCATTGCCCACAACCCGGAGCAGCTTCTGACCATCACTCGAAGCGGTCTCGCGCTTTCCATGCGGCATCAGGTTATGGTCGAACGCTATCTCGTCGGCTGGAAAGAGGTCGAGTACGAGGTAATGCGTGATGCAAACGACACCGCCATCACCGTCTGCAACATGGAAAATTTCGATCCGATGGGCGTTCATACAGGCGACTCGATTGTGATTGCGCCGTCGCAAACTCTAAGCGACAAAGAGTATCAGATGCTTCGCACGGCGTCGCTCAAGATCATTCGCTCGCTCGGCATTGAGGGCGGCTGCAACGTCCAGTTATCGCTCGATCCGCACTCTTTTCAGTATTACGTCATTGAGGTAAATCCGCGTGTGTCGCGCTCCTCCGCACTTGCATCGAAGGCGACGGGCTACCCGATTGCCCGCGTCTCGGCGAAAATCGCCATCGGAATGCATTTGGATGAAATCGAAAACGCCGTCACCCAGAAAACGCTCGCCTGCTTTGAGCCTGCTCTGGATTACTGTGTGCTGAAAATCCCGCGCTGGCCCTTTGACAAGTTTACCGCTGCCGACCGTACCATCACAACACAGATGAAGGCCACTGGTGAGGTGATGGCGATTGACCGCGCCTTCGAGCCTGCCCTGATGAAGGCGATTCGGTCGCTGGAAGCCGGGATACATGGCCTCTCGAATAAAAGCGCGTATCAGCTCAGCGACATTCAACTCGAAGAAGCAATTCGGATTCCGAATGACGAACGGCTCTGGGCGATTTTCGAGGCGTTTCGGCGCGGCATGATGCTGGAGGAGGTTCGCTCGCTCTGCAACGTAGACCCCTGGTTTTTGCGCCGCCTGCAGGGTCTGGTCGAACTCGAAGCAAAGATAGAGCAGAACGCCCGGGCCCTTGCCCGACTTGCACAGGACACGGACTTGCCCGATGCCGATCTGCACGAGCAAAATCCGCTGGTGGTTTCTCTGCTTAAAATCGCGAAACGGAACGGCTTCTCCGACCGAACGATTGCAGAACTCGTCGAAGTGCCAGAGATGGCTGTTCGCCGCCTCCGAAAACGGCTGGGGATTCTGCCTGTCTATAAAATGGTGGACACCTGCGCCGCCGAGTTCGAGGCAGCTACCCCCTATTTCTATTCGTGCTACGAGACCGAAACTGAGGGATAGGCGAGGAGATGAAGTGCCTCGCAGACACTGAGTGAGAAATTGCATTGTCTGCTCTCGAAGAATTACAGAAGTGGTATTCAAACCAATGTGATGGAGAGTGGGAACACCGATACGGGGTGAGTATCAATACTATTGATACTCCCGGCTGGGCATTTAGCGTCGAATTGGGTGGAACGAAGCTCGCTGAGGTTCCCTTCACAGAATTATGGGAGAATTACGAGGTCGAGCACGACTGGCTTATCTGCGGTAGAAATGCGAATGCCTTTGTGGGACACTGTGGACCGCTTAAACTGGAGACAGTGATTCGTGTCTTTTTGGATTGGGCGGCTTCTATTTCTGAATAGCCTGCAATAGAAGGAAAACGTCGTGGGTGAGTGAGGCATCGCATTTTGCTTTGTGCCTTTGCGTGAGAGAAAGTCTTTGGTGAAGTGAGGTCAGTGATGCGGGTCGGACTAAAAGACATGGATTCGCAAATCGCCGAGCAGGTGCGAAAGCGGCTCTGCCCGCCGGATCACGACTTTCTCGCCGAAGGCATCCATTGGAGCGGGCTGCCATTTCGGTTTCAGTGGGGCACGAAACCAGGCGCATTTGGGCTGGAAAAAAAGCGGAAACCCACCGAAACCGAAAAACGCGCCTTTGAGTTATTTCAGAAAACCCACCGTCGGGCAGATGCGAAAATTGCCGCTGCCGTGTTTGCTTCGCCGGGAGCGGGCCTGGTCACGCTTATCGGGCTTCACAGTCTCGGCGTTCCCGCTCTGGTGTCCGCCGTGTGTACAACGGCGGCGGCGGTCGGGGCTGCCGCTGGCGGCGGGTACCTTGGGTATCGTGCCACCTACGCGCAGCGCATTGAGCGAACCCTTTATCATGAGGAAATGAAGGCGGTTTTTCCGCTGCTGCGTCTTTCTCGTGCCGAACGGATTTATCTGGATGGGGTGGAACTCCTCGCCAAGACCGAAGCCAATGAGGACTCGGAAGCCTCCATGCGCGAAGCCCTCACTCAATGCGGCGAACTGCTGAGCAACAGCCGCAAGCTCGAAAGCACCCGGCAAACCATCCTTTCGCTGATGGGCCTGAACTCCGTCCCCGGTCTGGAACGCGAGTATGGCGAACTAGGCGGTAAATTCGACCTTGCGAAAGACCCGGTGGTTCGCCGTGCGCTGGAGCAAAGTTTGCAGATGTGTGCGGATCGGCTGGAATCGGCAAAGCAGCTGCGGCAGACTCTGGAACGAGTGATCGGGCAGCAGGAAGCGATCCAGCAAACGCTGGCATCGGCGGTTTCGGCCATGGCACGGCTGCAGCTCGCCCCGACGATTCACACGGAATCCGCTGCTGCTCAGATCGCCGAGCAGGTGACGCAGATGAACCGCCAGACCTACGCGATGGAGCAGGCCGTCGAAGAAGTGATCCTGCTGGGCCATGAGACGGAAAAATAATCTTTCGATACTGCAAGGGGGGACAGCGATTACCCATGAGCGAAATCCTGATTGAATTTCCCGGCGATGCCGACCTGTTGCGTGACCTGAAAGCACGAATACAGACGGCACAAATCAAAGCCGCTCTTGCCGTCAACAGTGAGATGGTGCTCCTCTACTGGTCTATCGGACGCGAGATTTCCCAAAAGATCAGGAAAAGGGGTGGGGGGCAAAGGGAGTTGAGCGGATGGCCACAGACCTCCAACGTGAATTCCCTGCAATGAAAGGGTTTTCACTCAGAAACCCGCGCTCTATGCGGTCTTTCGGGGAGGCATGGAAAGACGAGGCAATTTTGCAACAACCTGTTGCAAAATTGCCCTGGGGACACAACTGCACAATTTTAGATAAGGTCAAAGAGCAGAAAGCCAGGGAATGATACATCTACGCCGCCATTGAGAACGGGTGGATTCGTGCCGTTCTAGTTCATCAAATCGAGACAAGGCTGTTTGAGCGGCAGGGCAAAGCGATCACGAATTTCGAGCGAACCCTGCCCTCTCCCCAATCCGATCTTGCACAACAGATTCTTAAAAACCCGTTTAACTTTGACTTTTTAACGCTTCACCAAAACGCCCGCGAACGCGAATTGCAAGACGGTTTGATCTTGCACATTCGGCAGTTTTTGCTGGAGCTGGGAACAGGTTTGCGTTTGTCGGCAGTCCCTACCGTCCTGAAATTGGCGGGGATGAATTCGAGATTGACCTGCTGTTTTATCATGTGAAGCTGCGCTGTTATGTCGTCATTGATCTCAAAATCGGAAAGTTTTCACCTCAAGATGCCGGACAGATGAATTTTTACCTTTCGGCGGTGGATGATCTGCTCCGACACCCCGCCGATACACCGAGTATCGGGCTGATTTTGTGCAAATCGAAAAATGAGGTGGTGGCAGAATACGCCCTGCGGGACGTGAACAAACCGATTGGCATCTCAACCCACCTCACCCGTGAAATCGAAGCGTCACTGCCGAAAGAGTTTAAGCACAGTCTCTCAACGGTAGAAGAGATTGAGGCAGAATTGACGCTCTTAGACGAGATCAATTCCTCGGACGCGGAACAAAACAGTGAATCCGAATAAGGTTACGTGATGGCAAGACATTCGCACCCGGTTCAAAATGGACGCGCCTTCTGGATCACGGAAAGGCTCTGGCGACTGAGCGCGGGGTTGCCTGTTATCCGTGTCCCGATTGAGTCAATCGCCGAGTTCGATCAGAATTGCTGGTTTGATGAAAAGACGCCGCCAACCTGTCGCACCGTCGCAAAGCATCTTAAGCGCGTGATGGAAGCCGATCTCTCCTTTCCGGTCATTCTCGCCTCAGACGGAAGGTTGATGGACGGTGGACACCGGATTGCAAAGGCGTGGCTGGCGGGTGAAACGGAGATCGGTGCGGTTCGCTTTAGGGTTGACCCGGAACCCGATTACATCGAAGTCGCATAAAAAGTTCAGGCATCTAATCGGTGTTAACCTGGGGAGAGTTTAGAACGAGGAGTGTGAAGCGTGAGTCAGGGAAAAATCGTGGTGATCGGGTCGGGGCCAATTCGCATCGGGCAGGGGATCGAGTTCGATTATGCGTCGGTGCACTGTGTATGGGCACTGCGAGAAGCGGGGTACGAGGCCATTATCGTCAACAACAATCCCGAAACCGTTTCCACCGATTTCGATACCTCAGATCGTCTTTATTTCGAGCCGCTCGCCACTGAAGACGTGCTCAACATTCTGGATCGCGAAGAACCGGACGGCGTGATCGTCCAGTTCGGAGGGCAGACCGCCATCAATCTGGCGCGACCGCTCACCGATGCCGGGATCAAAATTTTCGGCTCGTCCTGCGATTCGATTGACCTGGCCGAAGATCGGGATCGCTTCGAGGGAGTGCTCAACGAGCTCGGCATTTCCCGCCCGCAGGGAAAGGCCGTCACCAACACCGCCGGGGCCCTTGCCGCCGCCGAACAGATCGGCTATCCGGTGCTTGTTCGCCCCTCCTATGTGCTGGGCGGGCGGGCGATGGAAGTGATCAATCGGCGGGAAGACCTGGAGCGGTATATGCATTATGTCGTCGAGGTTTCGCCTAAAGCCCCGATTCTCGTGGACAAATACATTCTCGGCAAAGAAGTCGAGGTAGACGTGATCTCGGATGGCGTGGACTGTCTTCTGCCGGGGATTATGGAACACATCGAACGCGCCGGGGTTCACTCCGGGGACAGCATGGCCGTCTACCCGCCGCAAACCCTGAGCCGGTCGTGTCAGGAACAAATCGTGGAAACCGCCACCCGGATCGCCCGCCGCCTGGAGGTGGTCGGGCTGATGAACATTCAATTTGTGATTGATCCGCAAACCGACACTCCAATGGTGCTGGAAGTGAACCCCCGCGCCTCGCGCACCGTGCCGTATCTCTCGAAAATCACCGGAATTCCGATGGTCAAAGCCGCCACTCGCTGTATGATCGGGCAATCGCTTGCGTCTCAAGGCTGCGCCTCCGGGCTTGCCCCCGAAGCCCCGTCGGTCTGCGTGAAGGCTCCGGTGTTTTCCTTTCTAAAACTCAATCAAGTGGACATCGGACTGGGGCCGGAAATGAAATCCACCGGCGAAATCATGGGGATGGACATCGAGTACTCCCGCGCCCTTTCCAAAGCGATGCTTGCCTCCGGTATTGGCATCCCCGACGGCGGTGAAATGATCGTCACGATTGCCGACAGCGACAAAGAAGAGGCGGTTCCGATTGTGCAGGGCTTTGTGGAAGCCGGGTTTACGGTGTATGCCACCTCTGGAACCGCCGCCTTTTTGCGCGAAAGAGGAATCGAGGCGCAAACGGTGAAAAAACTGCATGAGGGGGCGGGCAACATCAACGATCTGATTCGCTCCGGCTCGATCAAACTGCTCATCAACACGCTGTCGAGCGACAAACGCATCGAGCGGGAGGCTTCTCAAATTCGGCGGGCATCGGTAGAAGCAGGCGTTCCCTGCCTCACAAGTCTGGATACGGCCAAAGCTCTGCTGCTGTCGCTCACCGCGCACACCGGGGGAGCAGCGCAGACGGTGGCAACCGTAGACGAGTATCTCGCCGGAGTGCGCTGACTTCGAAACCAGCGGCGAAGCAAACGAGGAGAAAAACGATGACGATGACTGCGGAGACGCTTCCGCTCTCGGCACAGAATCGCGACACCTACGACCAGCCCAAACGCTGGACGGTCGAGGAGTTTCACCAGGCGATCCGGACGGGCGTGTTAAGCGGACACTACGAACTCATTGAGGGAAAAATCATCAGCAAAATGGGTCAGCATCCGCCGCACCGAATTTATTTAATCCTGATTTCTGAATGGCTTTTTAACGTATTCGGGGTGCGTTTTGTCCAAACCCAGCTGCCGATTCGGATGAAGGGTGACGACGGAAGGGACAGCGAACCGGAACCCGACGTCGCCGTAACCCGGCAGCCGACAACGGCTTACCTTGACGAAAACCCGACGCCCCAGGAACTTTTGCTCGTGGTCGAAATCAGTGATTCGTCGCTTGAAAGCGATCTTACAGCGAAAAAGAAACTTTATGCGCGAAATGGCATCGCCGAATACTGGGTGGTGGATGTCCAACAAAAGTTGATTGTCATGCATCGCAATCCTATGCAGAATGATTATGATAGGACTTACGCGGTTGACGATTGCGGTCAAAGTGTTTTATACTTTGCGATGCCTACCTTACCAAAAGTCACCGATTTAGACTACATCCAGTTTCTGCTGGCGGCGCAAACCGCCTTTTCCTGTGTCGAAGCGGCGAAAACGGATGGTGCGTCGGATTTTCCTCCGACCCATGACGCTTATACCCGCTTGCTTCAAAGACAGCCTCCCGATTCCGAGGCGTTGTGGCACGAAACGAAATCGTTTGTTCAGCCCGATACGGGTCTTCTGGTCCTTGACGACAGCACCCTCGACAAGCCCCATGCTCGGCATATCGAACTGGTTCATAAGCACTGGAGCGGCAAGCATCATCGTAGCGTCTACGGCATCAATCTTGTCACTCTGTTCTGGACCGATGGAGGAGCCAAACTCCCCCTTGACTGCCGCCTCGCAAACGCTCCCGTGGACGGCGTAGACAAAAACGCGCATTTTCGGGCGATGCTCGACACGGCAAAGGAACGTGGGTTCAGGCCCAAATACGTCTGTTTCGACAGTTGGTACTCAGGACTGCCCAATCTCAAAGCGATCCGCGACAAGGGCTGGCACTGGTTCGCCCGTTTCAAGAGCAATCGAAGTGTAGACCCCGACGACACGGGCAATCGGCAGATTTATCGGGTGGCGATCCCTCCCGAAGGAAAAATCGTTCACCTACGCGGCTATGGGTTTGTCAAAGTGTTCGTGACCCTCGACGCCGATCAAGAAGACGCTCGGTTCTGGGCGACGAGTGACCTGACAATGACCGAAGCGAAGCGAAAGCAAACCGCAGACGAAGCCCTCGCGATTGAGGAGTATCATCGGGGCTTGAAGCAGTGCTGTGCGGTTGAGCGATGTCAGGCGAGAAGCGAACGAGCGCAACGCAATCATATCTTGTGGGCGATCCGAGCCTTTGTCCGCCTGGAATATCAGCGATGGCAAACGGGACTGAGTTGGTATGAGTGCAAAAAACAAGTGGTGCGCGAAGCGATCCGAGCGTATCGAACAAACCCCACTTTATTGCTCCCAACAACCGCGTAAGTCCTATATGATTTAATTTCGACTTACCGAAAAGAGGCGGAAATCGCGCCTCCCGGACACCCGGACGCAAAAATCAAAGTGTCCGATCTTCTGCCGTCCCTGTCTGATTCACTGTCCGTCGAATAAGGCTTTCCAAAAGGAGTTTCTGACAATGAAATTTTTCACTTCACTCCTGGTTCTCATTGCGTTCTGGCTGGGCACGGATTCGGCGGGAGCGCGGCCCGAATACGCCAAAAAAGAGTTAAAGCCCTGCTCCTACTGCCACGTCAGCGGAACCCCCGGCATCCGGGATGCAAAAACAGGGCAGGTGACCCCCGCGACCCGCAACGAACGGGGCCGCTGGTATGGATCACACGGGCTGAGTTTCGAGGGTTATAAACCCGCCCCCGCCGCAAAGCAGGCACTGCCTCATTTTCGACCGCTCTGGCGTACCTCGCTTAAGGAAGCCGTGCGTAAAGCCGCTCTCGCCGACTTAGCCGGAGACGGAAAGCCGCGCCTGATTACGCTGAACGAGGATGGGCAAAAAGCAGGCAGTGCCCTTTTGATCGTGTTCAAGTGGAACGGCAAAGGCTGGGATGAAGAGGCAAGAACTGTCTATGCTGGCAAAGCCGCCCGGATGTTTGTCGGAAACGTGACCGGGAGCGGACGAAACGCGATTGTGACCGGGGACAGTGTGTTTACGTACGAGGGCGCAAAACTCATCCTGCATCCGCTGAACCGCCCGTTCGATCTTATCGGAGGGGTGCGGCTCAAAGACGGCTCAGCGCGGCTGTTGACCGCAACAGCGCGAAATGAACTGAAGACCTACCAGGTGCAGCTCAACGCTTCTGGCGCGAGTATGGCCGATGCCGGGGGGATGGAGGCCCTGCCGCAGGAACAGCTGCAGTGGTACGATCTCCATGTGACGCCGGAACTGGAGGCGATGCTGGGCAAAGAGGCGGAGGGTGGATTGGTTGCGCTCTGGAAGCTGCCGGAAGCGAACCAAACCATCTTTTACCGAATTCGCACAAACCCGAACTACGAGGTCGGGTCAGAAACCGCTGGATCGCGTAAGCCAAAGTACACCCTGAAGGGGGAGGCGTTTCATCTTGTGTTCGGTTTTCTGGACGGCGCGGAGCTGTGGGCATCGCCTCCGATGGCTTCAATGCCCAGCGATGTGACGGTTTTTCCCGGCAAAGGGGAGTTTTCTCCGGGCTTTTTGGTACTGGAGAAGGAAAGCGGAAGCAGTAAAACCTGTGCCCTGACGTTCTATGCCCTGGAAATGGTCAGGCAGTAAGCCGCTCCAAAATAGAGGGAAAACCGGGCGAGCGGAGTTTTCCGCTCGCCCGACTTCTCTTGATCTCCTGATTGACTTTCTTTAGGACCGAGGCACCGGAACGTAAGCGGAACCATCCTCAGCCTGCGTGGGATAGACCGTGTATTTTCCCTGGGGCGGAACCGCGATCTGATCGAAATTTCGGGCCAGATTGTCGAGAGCGTCGCGCATCGGCTCGCCGCGCAGGGCGTGGCCGTGCCCGGTAACTGCAACTTCGGGCTTCAGCGCGGCCAGCGTCTCCACCGAAGTCCGTGCCTGAACCCAGTTCTGCGTAAAATACATAGGCGGGCCATGCAGTTCTTCCTTCTGAATTAAAACGGCATACGCCGACTCTTGATTGGTGGTGATAAACGCATCTCCAGCAATCACGGTTCGATCTCTCTCCCGCCAGAAAGACACATGACCCGGCGAGTGCCCCGGTGTGTGCAGCCATTTCCAGCCTGGCATTTCCGGCACGGAGCCGTCTTCGGGCAGGGGACGAAGCCATGCGCTGACATCAATCGGGCTGCGCGGAAACAGCGGAGAAAGCCAGGGCATCACCCCGCCGCCGACATGAGGGTCGGGGGGCGGGTAGGCGGCGCGTCCATCGAGGTAAGGAAGCTCCTGAAGATGGGCATAAATGGGAACGTTCCAGGTTTCGGCCAGGTGCACCAGCGAACCGACGTGATCCACATGACCATGCGTCAATAGGATCGCTGCCGGGGGATGGTTTTCCCCGAAGCGGGCTTTCGCTGCCGCTTCGATGGCACCTGCCGAGCCGGGTACTCCCGTATCAAGGAGCACCCAGCCGTCGGGGGAACCGGGTTCCCCGTAGAAAACGACGTTGACAATCGCGGTTTTTTTGTAGGCGAGGTCAGGCAGTACCTCGTGGGTGTGGTCGTGCCGCTCATGATCCTGTTCGGGACTGTCGGCGCGGGCTTCCGGCGAGACCGGGACGGTGTGTTCCATGCGAAATTTCTCCTCAGTATCCTTTTTAGTTTTGGGACAACTGAGAAAAAGACGCGGGGCAGGGGGCAGGGTTCCCGCCCTCTGAAAACCTAGATGCGGTCGAGTTTTCAGCCTTTCGCCGGAGAAAGGCTGATTTCGCGGTTGAACATTCGGGTGAGGCAGGTTCTGTTGCCGAGGCCAGCCTTTACCGCCCTTCGTTCGGAGGGGTCGGAGAGAAAACCAATGTTTGAGCCGCAGAAGCCGTCCGCCGCTGCTGCATTCATCTCAACGGCGTTTTCCCCGTCTCTTCTCGAAACAGAAAATTTCTTTCAGGCTTTCGGTGGGCAGAGGCAAAAAAGAGGCTGCTCCCGGCGGCTACTGATAAGGCTGAATGGCAAAGTGAACGAAAAGCCAGCAGAGAACCGCTCCCGCAGCGCAGGCAAGAAAATTCACGCCGTCATTCGTCAAAAGGCGCAGCCCGGAAACCCGAACGGAAGGTTTGCCGTCCACAACGGATTTTTCCGTGAGTTCGCCGGTCACAGGATGCGTGAATTTCGCCTGCACGGTGGCACCAAGTACGCTGTCGATCCAAGAGGCTGCAAAACCGCAGAGGGCCGGGGCGATCCATTCGGCAGGGTTGAGGTTCCAGAACGGAAGCGCGGAAAGCGGAATCAGGCCTGCACCGAGGGCCGCCCCCAGGGTGCCAAGCGGACTGATCGCGCCGGAAGTCCCCGCAGAAACAAGCTTCCAATCAGTGAGACGACGCGGTAGGCGGCTGGAGAGTTTGCCAAATTCGGTGGCCCAGGTGTCGGCATTGGCGGCGGAGAGCGAGGCCAGATAGAAAAGAAGAAGTGAACGCGATTCCATTGGCGAGGCGTGCCGCACTGTAGAGGCAAAAACAAGCACAAGAAGGGCCGCAACACCGCCATTGGCGAACACCTGCGCTGCATCGCGCACCGACCCTTTGGCGTCGCCCCGGTTTGCCTGCGACTTTCTGGATTTGCCAAGCTTCGAGAGCAGCGAAGAGGTGAAAAAAAACGTCAGCAGCGGGATCATAAAAAGACCGCCGCCCAGCCCGAACACCACGAAACCGACCAACGCAGCGGCCCCGGCTCCACTTTTCGAAAGGAGTTTTGCCGCAAACGCGCCTCCGGCAAAAAGAAGTGCCGCGACTGCTGCAAGGAAAAGGGGAGGGGTAATCAGCATCTGCATAAGAGTAGGCTTTAAGGGCGGCTCAAACCGGGCGGGAGGCAAACCGCTCGTCTTTCAGCGTATATCGCCAGAGTTTGTCCTGCGCGAGCGAAATGCCGATTCGCGGCGTCGAAAGAATGGCATCTTCGGAGGGGAGCGGAAACCGTTCGGCATTACGGGCAATCCACAGAAAATCGGTTTGTGTCAGATCGGTTTCGTTTTCGACGAGGCTCAGCCCGAAGGCTCGACAGAGTTTCGCAGGGCCGCCGCAAAGATACTTCGCCCTTTTGATCCGCTCCGATTCGCTGTTTGGCTCAAACGTTTCTATTAGACCGCGATTCTCTGCCATTCGTTCCCCTCCGGTCAGCGGCTCCAGAGCACGAACCAAAACCGCTCCGGCAATTCCCTCCGGCTCTGTCACAGCGTTAAAGCAGTAGTGCATTCCATAGGTGAAGTAAAGATAGGCGTGTCCCGGCTCGCCGAACATGGCGGCGTTACGCGGCGTCTTTCCCCGAAAGGCATGGCAGGCGGGGTCGTCGTGGAGATAAGCCTCCGTTTCGGAGATGCGTCCGGCCAGCAGAGTTCCATCCGCCTCCTGCTTAACGAGCAGGGCGTTGAGCAGTTCCTGTGCGACAATTCGGGTGTCGCGAGCGAAAAAGTTTCGCGAGAGAGGCGGAAGGTCAGAAAGTTCCACGTCAGGCCGCCTGGAGTTGAGTGAAAAACCGCTCGAAGGTGAACTGCGGATCGTAGCCCAGGGTTTCGACGGCTTTGCTGATATCGTGCAGAAACGAAACGCGCGGAGCCTGAAGTTCATGGTGAACAAACAGCTCGGCAGCTCCGGGATGATAGCGTTCGACCACCTCCATCGGTTTGAGTTCGAGGTCGGCCAGATCGGAAAGCGCGAAGGGGCAGGGAGCGCGAATGAGAAACGCTTCACACAGAAATTCTTCGTTGACGACTGCGCCGAGGGCGAGTTCGTTAGCCTGGGCTACGTCTTCTCGGTCAACGCCGTGCGAGAGCAGCCGAACGCCCTCTCGTTTCCAATCCATCGGGCGAAAATTGCCGTAGCGCAGAATGGCGGTGTGAATTCGGTGCATCCGGGCATAGTAGCGGCACAACTCTTCGCCCAGCACGTAGGTCAGATCGTCGAGGCTGTTGGGCAGGCAGGGCACATTTTCGTTGAGCGTGTGATAGTTTCGGACCGCATCGCCATGCACTGTGTCAGTGGAGGAATAAACAAGCGATTTCACCCGATTCAGCACCATCGCCCGCAGCACATTGTGGGTTCCGGTGACATTGACGGTGTGAAAATCATCGGCATTTCTCAGTTCCAGATGATCGGCGTGAAACCCGGCGGCATGGATCACGGCGTCGCAGTCGCGCATGGCGGTGGTCAAAGCCCCGGCATCTCGAATGTCGGCCTGCACCGCGATGCAGTTTTCCGGGGCAAGCATCGGCTCCAGGTCGTAGAGCACGAGGTCGTGTCCGGCGGAAATCAGTTTCGGGATCAGCGTCACGGCAAAGCTGCCGCGTGCGCCGGTAATCAAAATTCGCACATCAATCCTCCGGTTTCTGCCCCTGGCTTCGGGCGTTGTGCTTGGATTTCCAGGGCGGCGAGACCACTCCGCTGTGCTCGGCAGTAAACGTTCTGCCGGTGAGTTTTGCCGCCAGCGTGCGCCCCAAATCGTACAGCGGGGCGATTCCGGTGGAACCGCTCAGCAATGGAGTGAACCGGGCGTAATCGCGGGCTTGGGCGGCTTCTAGCAGCGTATCGAGCTGGGCCGTCATTTCCGCTTCCTGCACCTTCACGAACTCGCGGCGCGAAAGCCGGTTCGATCTCGAAAGGGTGCGCACAGGCGAAAACGAGACAAACGCCTCCGGTTTGGGTTCGTTCCAGAATTCATAGTGCAGGGTCACCGTTAAGACATGGCACGACGGCAGGCTTTCGACCAGGGCTCCCACTCCGGACTCGAAGCGCAGCGGGCGGGCGGCATTGGAAATCATTTCTCCCTGCGGTGTCACAAACAGAGCGACCGGCCTGCCGGTCATTAAGTTCTGTGCAAACCGTAAAAACTCCTTCACTCCGCCAATCGTGGTGCGATCCACGCCGATCATACCAAGAAAGGCGAAAAAGCGATACCGCTCCAGCTGCCGTTCATCCATCACGCCGTACCACTGCCGCCAGTGGATAAGCCGGGTCGCCAGATAAATCGCTGTCAGCACATCCCACCACCCGCTGTGGTTCAGCAGAACAAGCAGGGGGGTATCGGGCGAGGGAGGCAGCGCGGGAAGATCACCCAGCAGATAGAGCCCGTGAAAGTTTTTCTTGAAATACCAGACGGTGTAGGCACTGAAGCCCTTCTCGAACGGCGCAAGTTTTCGGGGAGCGATCATGGAGAGAGTGTACCAGATCGTGAGGGCTGAGCGATTGCAGCGGTGAAAAATGCAGAGCCGGAGTTAAGAGATCAGGGGCTGATAGAAGAGGGTACAAAGCAAAGTGCAGGCGAAAAAAATGCCCCGAAGAGTCGCAGCTTCGGGGCGAGAAGGAGTTTTGGGAAGGAGAAGACGCTTTGCTTCGTCTTTTTCTCACGGCTTCTGAAAACAGCAAGCCGTCGGAGAGTGAAATCACTCTCATGTGCCTCTTCAACAGAACATGAAGAGACACTCAGGGGCAAGCCCCTCTGGGGAAGGGAAGGTTCACACATCGGGTTCCGTGAAAGAAGAGCCGGGCTTCGCACCTGCCCTCTTTCCCGAAACCGAAGTGTGAACCTTCCCTCAAAACCGAACCCGCAGCATCGAAATGCCGCCGATTCTAACGGCGGCGGCGAAGCAGAAGACTGCTCGCCGCTCCAAGACCAGCAAATGCCAGCCCCAGAACGCCCGGTTCGGGAACCTGCGTTGGAACCACCGCCAAACCGTAAACCTGCGACAGACCGCCTCCCACCGACCCCACAAGCGTAGCACTGCCCGTCGTGAGGTTGATTGAGTAAAGACCGGGAGTCGTACCGCCGGTAAGGATCGCATAGGCGGAGTTCACGCCGTTTTTATCGGTAAAGATATCGAAGCCTGTATAGACATCGGCATCTACGCCCAGTGAACCCACCGTTTTCAGAGTTCCAGCGTTGTTGGCAATGGTGACAAGCGAGTCGGTTCCATAGTCAATCCCGTACTGGGTGGTGGTGGTGAAAAGACCCGCCACATTGTTGGTGTAGGCATTGTCAATCACGGAAGGCGACGCATTTTCGTTCACATCCCCCAGGGCATAAGCCAGCGAGGTTGCGGTGGTCGTCGCACCGCTTGTCGGGTTGTAGACAAGGTTCTGAGCACTATCCGTGACGATTCGTGCCCGATCAATGGTGGGATTGAAGTCTACTCCCAATTGGAAGGTGTTGGCGGCGGCTCCCGTCACTGCCGGAGCCGAGGTCAGCGCACCTGTGCCGAGATCAACGGTGTAGAACGCATTCGACGCCGAAAGATAGCCGTAAAGCTGACCCGTCGAAGGACGGAAATCAATCGAGTCTAAAAACGTGTTCGCGCCGGTGAAGCTGCCAATGGTGGTCACTGCGCCGGGGTTCGACGTGCTGAAACTCACGAGAGTGGTTCCGCCATTCGCCAGGGCATAGGCGGTCTGCTGTGCGTGGGCGGAGGAGGTAAGCGAGCCAGCCCCAATCCCAAACAACGCAACGGCAGAAAGGAAAGATTTGTTGAATTTCATCAAAAAAAGGCTCCGGTTCTACTTGATTGCGCCGTTCAGTCCCGCAGGGAAAAATCCGCCGGGAACCGTGTTCGGGTTAAGATAAACGATGTTCAGCACCTGCGTCGTGGTGCGGCTGAAGGCAAGGCCGTTTGCATCGGTGGGCACGATATTGGCATGGCCGTTAATCAGAATGCCCTGGTCGTCGTCGGTCGGGCCGTCGGCACTGTCGCGCAGATCGGAGATCGCATTCACAATGTTGGCGATGGTGTTGTTGCCTGCCCGACTGTTCAGACCGAAAAGCGTGGTGCGGACTGAACCGGCATGGTAAGCTTCAACGGCAAGAATGCCAGCGGCGGCTTCAAGATAGTCTTTGTTGGCAAGCAGTCGTGCCGCACCTTTGTAGGCCGTCACGCCCACATCCTCGAAAACAAACGCGCCAATCAGGAAATTAACTTCGTTGGCAAAGGGGTCGAAGGTCTGACCTGGCTGGATCACGCCCGCTGCAACGGCGGCGGCATTGAACGAATCGCGCAGGTTGATCGCCGGACGTGCCACTTTTGCCGCGCCGAGAGCCGAGCGAAGAAACTGAACATGGGCCTTTTCGTCCTGAGCGATTTCGTTCGCATAGTCCTGAATAGCCGGGGTGGAGAAGGGGACTGCCGGGTTGGTTTTAATCGTCACCGAACCAGAGGTTCCGTTTCCGTCCACTCCAACGCCGTTGCCTTCCAACCCCTGTCCCGTGGTGGCATAAAGATAAAATTCCGCCTCCAGGTATTCCAGATTCAGAGCAAAATTGAGGACGGCGGCATCTAATCCGCCTCGCTGTGCAAGGGCCTCCACCGGAAGCAAACCCGCACTGGCAACGCTGGCAGCTCCAATACCGGCTGCCTGCAAAAAGGCGCGTCGGCTCTGAGCCGACATTAAGCGGTTTTTCCACTCGGTCATCTGAGAATTCTCCTTTGTGATTCGTCTACAGCAAGAAATCAATGAAAAGACAGTCCTCTCTCCACAGTCCGGGCAGGAGAGAAGGACGCAGGTCTGACTCCCCCATTGTCGGGAGTAGTGAAGACCGATGCATTGCTGTCTACGAATTTATGCAGGGGGTGATTGTATCGGTAAGTGCTCAATTCGCGCTCAATTCGCGCTCATTTTACGCCACTCGCCATTCTCACGCGCCCAGAGTGCTTCGGAGAGGCGTTCGATCCCCGCCGCAAGGTAGCGGCGGAAGGTAGCGTAAGAAACATCCTGGATTTCAGCGGCTTTTTCCTGAGACGGAGCCGGGTGAAAAAAGGACAATTCCAGAGCCGTATAGAGGCGAGCATCACGGGGAGAGTTTTGCAGGGGCGAGGCGGTAGCGAGGATCACCTCCCGCAGAGCACGCACGCGCTTTTCAGCATCGGCGGTCACGCCTGCCGCCTCCAGGGTCATGCGGGCGCGTAAAAGCGGGTTGTGCAGCAGGCGGTCGGGCTGAGTGAACGATTTCAAGGCGTGGCGCAGGGCCTCCAGAAACTCCTCTTTTTTCAGGGAAACCGGAAGCGGGGTTACCGAAGACGCTTCCGGCTCCTCCTCAGAAGCCAGTTTTGCATCCAGCCATTGCTGCCGCTCGGTGACGAGAGCCAGCCATGCGGCGGGAGGCGTTTCGCGCCAATCATGGGCGAACGCCCCGTAAAGGCGGCCTTCCTGAACAAAGTCGAGGGCCTCCAAACGGGGGATGTCGCCGTAGTGCATCACCAGCGACCAGAAGTCGGGACGGGAAAACGGGAACACCGAAAAGGCCAGTCCCGGCGTGCTCAGATAATGTCGGACGGCATGAATGAACACCTGATTCTGAACCGGGGAAACTTCCTGATAGGTGCTCGCCGCTGCCCAGAACCGGAAGAAAGTCACTCGCTCCCCTTTGCTGCGATCCAAAGGAGCGTGGGTTTGCAGAAACTCCAGAATACAGCAGGCAGCCCGATCCTCTCCACAGTCCTCCGGGCGAAGGGGCGTTAAGTCCAGTGCGATCATCCACCCTTCCGTCACCGAGCGATCCCCTCGCGGTGACCGAAACACCGTCACGTTCTCCGGCTGCTTGCCAATCCAAAAGTCCGCCAGGTTTCGGGCGGTTTCGCCCTCGTGCGTTTCGATGATCTGAAGCAGCCGCTCCCGGTCGGACTCGCGAAACCCGTCAGCGATCAGATCATTGTGAGCGTACCAGTCGAAAAACGGACGCACGGAGGCAATGTGACGATGAAGATAAATGTAATCGAACAAGGTCTGCGTCGTTTGGTAGGCGGAATTGCGGTGGTAGCGGTCGAAAAAGTAGTCGCGGGCCCGCTGATGAAGCGTTAAATAACGGTCTCGGTTTCGCCAGCGCAGTTCCGCCATCAACACTTCCCGCACCGAATCGTGAACCATAAGCCCTTCCTCGCCCGTTTCCAGAAACGACAGAGTTTGGAGCCACCGGAACAGGGCCGGAGCCTCTTTTTCGCCGAGGGCCGCCTGAAGATAATCCTCTGTCACCACGCGAGCCAGGGCCGCCGCTTCCAAGGCTGCACCGTGCGCCTCCGTTGGCACTTCGTTGGCAAACCGCTGAAGAAGGGACTGCAAAATATCAGGGGGCGGATTGTCTGCCAAATCCGTTTCGCCGTGCTGGGCCAAAACGTCTGCCGCCAACGCCAAGGCCAGCGGATGCCCGTGCGTAAAGGCCAGCGCAGAGAGGTGCTGCTCCAGCGGAACGTTGCGCACTTCCAGATAAAGGCGGCACTCGTCCGGCGTCAGGTTCTGCAAAGGCAAAATGCAGCACAATTCTCGCCAGCCGAGATGAGTGCGCCATTCCAATGCCGGCAGGGTGCGTCCCGCAAACACCACCAGGGTTTCTTCGGGGAGTTCCGGCAGGAACACCTCGCGAAACCACCCGTCCAACACGGCGATCTGCTCATAAGTATCCAGGAAAATCACCCGGCGCGTTTGCGGATCGCCCAGTTCCAGCGCATTCCAGGAAGCGAGAAAAGCGTCGGGCGAGGGTTCGATCCGGCGGGCATCCAGCAAAAACGGGGCGAGAGAAGCGGCTTCGCAAAGCTGCATCATCCGCCGCAAAAGGGTGGTTTTGCCCACTCCGCCGGGGCCGTAAATGTAGAGCAGGGCAAAGGGAAAGGTGTCGGCCTTCAGTGCCTCCTCAAACACAGAGAGTTCCGCATCCCGCCCCACGAAATTCTGCTGCGTGAGCCGAGCCAGCCGATCTTGTAAGCGTGCCATTCGTTTGGTTTCCAGAAAAAAGACGCAAAGCAAAAAACTAATCAACGGTGTCCTCTTTCATTATAGCCCCGCAAAGAGCAAAACGACTCCGCCGAAAGTTGGGTGATTTTTTGTCTTGAAGGGGCCGTGCAAAAGCCAAGAGCCGCTTGACAAATCGGCCTCTGGGAGGATAAAGTACACCGCAAGCAAAGGGAGAGGCGGTTTTTCGCCGCGCAAAGGGGGCCTCGGCCCGCATCCCTTCCCTCCGGTGCTCGGTTCTCGCGCCCTTAAAAGCCCCGCCGCCCGACCGGAGTGCCGCCCCCGAACCCCAGGGAAAGCGGCTCCAAACCCGCCCAATCCGGCCCGAAAGCCCGCCGCAGAAAAGACCCCGAACCCCATGCCCCCTTTTCAACACCGCGCCCTGCTGGGCTGGATCAGTGAGTTTATCCGGCGTCCTCTCCCCGGCGTCTGGCCGCAGATTCCCCTGGATGACGAAACCCTCGCCGACCTCGACGCCTGCTTTCGGCTTTGCCGGGAAACGGGATACAACACCGTGATCCTCTGGGGGCTGTTTGTGGATCGCTGCTGGCCGCTCGACATCGCTTCGTGTATGGATACGGATCGGAAAGCACGGGTGGCGCAGGTGATTACGGCGGCAAAAGCACAGGGGCTGACGATCCTGGGCGGAGTCGGACTCTACTCCTGGGGATTCGAGACGATCCTCAACGCACACCCCGAACTCTGCCGCACGAATCCGCAGGTTCTGTGCCCCGCGCTCGCCGGGTCACACGTCTGGATGGAGGCGGTACTCAGCTTTATCCTGGAAGACTTCGCGCTGGATGGGTTAAGCTTTCAGTCTGCCGATCAGGGCCGCTGCCTTTGCCGCGAGTGCCGCGTACACCCCGATCTGGAATACCATGCCCGCCTCAATGAAAGGGCGGCGCGGTGGGTTCGCGCCCGCCTGCCCGACAAAATCCTCTGGATGGACACCTGGGGATGCCCGCTGACGGCGGGGGCCGACCTCGCTCCGCTGGTGCAGGCTTCGGCCCTGCTGGACGCCGTGATAGACACCGACAACTCGGCGGAGCGGGTGGGGGAGAACTTTCGGAAGGCGGTGATCGGCTCGCTGAACTGTGCGTTCGGAACGCTGGCGGGGCTTTCCGTCTGGCCTCCGCAGCGATGGGAGCGCGACAAATGGTTTCTGCCCACCACGCTCATCAATGCTGCGTACCTGCGCCGCCTTTCGCGCGACGGCGGCACGGCGGCGGAACAGTTCATCACCGCGCTCGCCAACCCCTCCGGAGAGATTACCCTGCGCTTTATGGCGGCCTTGCTGAAAACCCCCGAAGCCGACCCAATGACCCTGCTCAGAGAGGCGGTTTCCCGCGTTTACGCGCCGCAAAACTTCACGATTCTGGAACGTCTGACGGCGATTGTCCTGGAGGCCGAAACCGCCTACTTCGGGGCGGATGCCCCCGACAACCTTCAGAAACCCGAACTGCTCTGCATTGACGGCGGCTTTCACCACTCTCAGTGGCCGAACCCCGAAACCTATTTGATCCGGCTTGAAGACCGCCGACTGAGAGCGTACCGCGCTTCCCTGGCCCGTCTGGGCGATGAATTCAACCGTCTCCGGCCCTTTCTCGGCGAAACCGAAAAAGCCGATCTCACCCTGCGCTGCTTTCGGCGGGCCGAAGCGGACGCCGCCCGAATCGCGCAGGAAAGAGGGGCCTCTGCCCTCTCGGAGGGGGCCGCAGAAGCCTCCGTTCCGCTTCTTCGCCCTTCCCCGCCCCGCTAAACGCCTCCGCTCTTCCCCGCTTTGGCTACGCCGCCTTCTGCTCCAACGCCCCCGCTGCCGCCTGCGTCACCTCGATTTTACCCAGCGTGATGAGGGGAGACATCGTGCCCGAAGCGGCGTTCACAAAACGATACGCACCGGCGTAGGCTCCCGGCGGAACGGGCAGACCCACCCTGCGGGAAAGCGCGGTGAACGTGAAAAACCCTTTCGAGACGTATTTCGAGGTGGGCTTGCGGCGGGGATTGGGCAGGGTTTGCAGCAGAATCTCGGTTTTGACACCGGGGGTATTCTGGCCTTCGGCAGTGAACACAACCCCCTCTGCCCCCGGCGTGAGCAGGAGAAGAAAGGCATCGAGGGGCGCACCGGAGGCGGGCGGGGTGCGGGGAACGCTCTCGCCGGGATTGATCTGCAAAAACTTAAGGGTGAGGGAAAGAAAGACGTTGTAGCCGGTGGGGGAATAGCGTTCTCCGGTAAGCGAATTGGTGTGCAGCAGGGTGAGGGCGTAGCGGTTCCAGCCCTCCGCTTCTGCGCTCGTGAACGACGACCAGACTTTCCCTGCCGTTTGAAAGCGTGCCTCTCCCTCCTTTTGATCCGGGGTGGCGACTCGCGCATAGGTGGGCTTTTGCCGAACGACCGTGCCGCGTTTTCCAGTGGAAACCACCAGGTCTCCGAAAGAGCCGGACAGGGCCGCGAGCAGTTCGCTGAGTTGGGCTTTGGGCATGAAAAACTCCGTTTCCTGAGTTGAGTATTCCCTCCGGTAAAGCGGGCTTTCCGTCATGTTGGCGGCGGGAGCGGCGGGGCCGGAGGGGGGAGCAGGCTGAGAAAAGCGGCCTCTTGTTTCATTGTCGGCGGGGGAAAAAGGCTTCTTTAGGGCTTCCTGAAGGCTTCGCTGAAGGGCCGCAAAAAGGCTTCCACAAGGCCGAACAGTGGAGGAAAACGGTGTTTCTTCCACTGTTCGGCCTTTTTGCGGCCTTTGTGCGTCCGGTAAACGTAACCATCACCCCCCGCTTACCCCCCGCTCCCGCTCGGCTCCCGTTTCGCCCGAAACGCCCGAAACGCGCCCCCTCGACAAAGCAAAAACCGTCCCGATCAAGATGCAGAGCGCAGGCGCAAACGAAACCGCCCCGTCTGAAGCCCGCCGAAAAACCTTTTTTTGTCCATCATTTGACTCATTCCAGAAAAGAGATTATACTCTCCGCATCGGCCTCCCCAAGCCCCGCACACCGGCTATGGATTTGGTCGGCACTCGCGCTCTTTCGGCGGCCCTGCGCCCCAAACGCGCTTTCCCCCGCGCACCCGCTCGGTGCGGTGCGCCTTTTCCAAGGAGAACTCTATGGAAACCAACCCCCCGGCCATCATCTCGGAACTCAACGACATCGTAAGTTCCTGTCCGTTCACCGGCGGCGCACTTCACAACGCGGCAGGCGGCGGAACCCGCAACCGCGACTGGTGGCCCAACCTGCTCCGCCTCCACATCCTTCGCCAGAACTCCTGCCTTTCCAATCCGATGGGGGAGGCGTTCGATTATGCTGCCGAGTTTCAGAAGCTCGACCTCGCCGAAGTCAAGCGAGACCTTGTTTCTTTGATGACCCATTCGCAGGAGTGGTGGCCCGCCGACTACGGTCACTATGGCCCCTTCTTTATTCGTATGGCGTGGCACAGTGCTGGAACCTACCGCATCTCCGATGGTCGGGGCGGCGCAGGCTCCGGCACACAGCGGTTTGCGCCGCTCAACAGCTGGCCCGACAACGCCAACCTCGACAAGGCCCGCCTGCTTCTCTGGCCCCTCAAACAAAAATACGGACGCAAACTCTCCTGGGCCGACCTGCTGGTTTTGGCAGGCAACTGCGCCCTGGAGTCCATGGGTTTCAAGACGTTCGGCTTTGGCGGAGGCCGCGAAGATGTTTGGGAACCCGAAGAAGAGGTGTACTGGGGAGCCGAGACAGTGTGGCTTGGAGACAGCCGCTATACGGGAGACCGCACTCTGGAAAACCCGCTTGCCGCCGTGCAAATGGGGCTGATTTATGTGAATCCCGAAGGCCCTAACGGGCATCCCGATCCCCTGGCCTCCGCCCGCGACATCCGCGAAACGTTTGGGCGCATGGCGATGAACGACGAAGAAACGGTGGCACTCATTGCCGGAGGCCACACCTTTGGAAAAACGCACGGAGCCGCCGACCCCGGCCAGTACATCGGCCCCCAGCCCGCAGGCGCGGGCCTTGAGGAGCAGAGCCTCGGCTGGAAAAACACCTTTGGCGACGGTCATGGCGTTCACACCATCACCAGCGGCCTGGAAGGAGCCTGGACGACCACGCCGACCCAATGGAGCAGCAACTACTTCGACAACCTCTTCGGCTTTGAGTGGGAACTCACCAAAAGCCCTGCGGGGGCATTTCAGTGGAAACCCGCAGACGGCGCAGGGGCGGGAACCGTTCCCGATGCCCACGATCCTGAAGTGCGCCACGCCCCCTTTATGCTCACCACGGATCTGGCCTTGCGCGTAGACCCGGAGTACGAGAAAATCTCCCGCCGTTTTCACGAGCACCCCGATGAATTCGCGGAGGCCTTTGCTCGCGCCTGGTTTAAGCTGACTCACCGCGACATGGGGCCGCGAGAACGCTGCCTCGGCCCCGAAGTGCCGCAGGAAGAGCTGATCTGGCAGGACCCGATTCCGGCGGTCACCCATCCCGTGATTGACGCGCAGGACATCGCCTCGCTGAAAGCCAGAATTCTGTCTTCGGGCCTGTCGGTTTCGGAGTTGGTACAAACGGCCTGGGCGTCCGCATCTACGTTTCGCGGGTCGGACAAGCGCGGCGGGGCGAATGGAGCGCGGATTCGCCTGGCTCCGCAAAAACAGTGGCAGGTGAATCGCCCCGCTGAGCTGGCGAAAGTCCTCCAAACCCTCGAAGGGATACAAAAAGAGTTCAACGAGGCGCAGGCGGGCGGAAAAGCGGTTTCGCTGGCGGATTTGATCGTTTTGGGGGGAAGTGCAGGCGTCCAGAGGGCGGCTGAAAATGCCGGATACACGGTGTCTGTCCCCTTTACACCGGGCCGTGCCGACGCTCTGCAAAAAGCGACGGATGTACTTTCGTTCGCCGTACTCGAACCTCAAGCGGACGGATTCCGTAACTATCTGAAAGGCCGTCATACCGCCTCCGCCGAAGAACTCCTGCTCGACAAAGCGCAGCTCCTCACGCTCACCGCCCCGGAAATGACGGTGCTCATCGGCGGGATGAGGGTGTTGAACACAAACTTCGATCTTTCGACGCACGGTGTCTTCACCACGCGCCCCGAAACACTCACCAACGATTACTTCGTGAACCTGCTGGATTTGGGGACTGCGTGGAAGGCGGTCTCCGAGGCGGAGGACGTATTCGAGGGGCATGACCGAAAAACCGGCGAGGTGAAGTGGACGGGAAGCCGAGTGGATCTCATCTTCGGGTCAAACTCGGAGCTGCGGGCCATCGCCGAAGTGTATGGCTGCGAAGACGGGCAGGAAAAGTTCGTTCAGGACTTTATCGCGGCCTGGACAAAGGTCATGAATCTCGACCGCTTCGATCTGCACTAACCCGCTCTTCCTCCCTGGAGGAGAGCACCCAAAACCGGCGGGCGTCTCTTCCGCCCGCCGGACAACGGGCCTCTTCCTTCGGTCTACGGCTCTGAATCGGCTTGCCGGAGAGGAGGACGGGGCCGGAAACTGCCCCGAAAGTCGGGGAGAAAGGCGGGAGAAACTGCGTATGGATTTACCGGACCACCGATGGCAGAGGCGTCTCAAGGCGGCAGGGCTTCGGGTGACGGCGCCCCGGCTCGCGGTACTGGCCTCGGTGGAGGGCGAAAACCAGCACCGGGACGCGGATACCATTGCGCTTGCCGCCCGGGTTCGCTTGGGCACACTGTCCAAACAGGCGGTTTACGACAATCTTCACGCGCTGGTTTCGGCGGGCCTGATCCGCTGTATTCAGCCTGCGGGCAGTTCGGCTCGCTATGAAACGCGCACGGGGGACAACCATCATCACCTCGTTTGTCGCGGGTGCGGCAAAACCGAAGACGTGGATTGTGTGATGGGCAGTGCCCCCTGTCTCGAACCCAGCCAGAGCCGGGGGTACGCTCTGGATGAGGCCGAGGTGATTTTCTGGGGGCGGTGCCCCGCCTGCCAGAGAGCGGCCCCCGCCGCCTCTGCGCAGGATCAAGCCTGACCGAAACCACCCCCCGAAGAAGCCAAGTACAAGCCAAGGAGAAGCCAATGAAAGTGTTTTTAACGGGAGCGACGGGCTTTGTCGGAAGTGCCGTCGCCCGAAACCTGATCGAACGCGGCCATTTCGTTGTGGGATTGTCCCGCAGTGAAGCGAGTGACGCCAAACTTTCGGCCCTGGGCATCGAACCGCACCGGGGCGATTTGCACGACCCTCAAAGCCTGGCAATGGCCGCCCTGTTTTGCGATGGCGTGGTGCATACCGCCTTTGGACAAGACTTCGACCATTTCGAGAACATGGTCCATACCGAACTCATGGCTCTTACCGCGATGCTCACCGCCCTGGAGGACAAAAACAAACCGTTTGTCTCCACCAACGGTCCCGCCTTTCTAGGGGACAGCGGCGATGCGGTGCTCGATGAGACGGCCCCGATAGACGAAACCTCCTATTTCGCTCCTCGTGCAAAATCGGATGAAGAGGTGCTGGCGGCAAAGGATCGCGGGATACGCAGTGTGGTGCTTCGTCTGCCGTTTTATGTTTACGGACACGGCGGCAGTACCTTTGTTCCGGTGCAGCTGGGGGCGGCCCGGCGAGACGGAGTTGCTCGGTTTATCGGGGAGGGTTTCAATCGGGTGTCTTCCGTTCATGTGGACGACGCGGCCCAGGCGTATGGGCTTGCGCTGGAAGGAGCCGCCGCCGGCTCGCTCTATCACCTTTCGGACGGGCAGGATGTGTCGGCGAAACAGATTGCGGAAGCAGTGGGGCACAATGCGGGAGTACCGGCGGTCGGCGTTTCTTTCGAGGAGGCGGAGGGGGCGTTCGGCGCGGGGCTGGCCCGGTTTTTTCGGATGAACAGCCGCATTTCGGCGTCGCGCATCGAACGGGAATTAGGGTGGAAGCCTGACCCGGCGCACGACTTTCTGAACGACATTGCGGTCGGCTCGTATGCAGGAGGCTAAACCCGCCCGGTCGTGCCTGGCCCCGTGCCGATAAGCCTGCCCAAAAGAGCAGGTCGGTTTGAACCCCGAAGCGGGAACGATTCCCCGCGCTTTTTCGCTAGTAAATAAGTGTGTGAACGAACTTGGAAGGACAAGAAACCTGATGCCTGCCTTAACCAATCAACCCCTGAAAACTGCCCCTGCCAACAGCGCGACGATTGCCGAGCCGCTTCCGCAGGTGACCCCGATTTTGCCGGAAGCCTTCCCCGCGAACCCGAACGATCCGCTGGGCGTGAAGCGCGAAATCATTGAAGAAATCGAACGGATCGGGCGCAAGTACGCCTCTCCGAAAGAATAAGCCCCCCTTAAACGGAGAACAGAAGCAAGCCTGCTTCTGTTCTCCGTTTGTTTTCGGCGGGTTCAGCGGGGTTCCTCTCCCGCAATGACCTGTCCCAGTGCCATTGCCTGCACCGTTTGTGCCCCCGCCTCCAGCAAAAGTTCCTGACACGCTCGGAGGGAGGTCCCGCTTTTCACGATGTCGTCCAAGAGCAGCACCGCCCGGCCTTCGATCCGCAGGCGGTTTTCCACCCGAATGGTTTCCCGGTGCAGTTCTCGTGTGCTTTCCCCGCCATAGGTAATTTTGCGAATGGTGGTGTGCCGGATCAAGCAGGAAACCGCATCCACGCGCCCGTTTTCAGCCAGTTCTTTCGCGAGTTTCTGCATGGGGGTGAAGGCGCGGTAACTGTCGTGTGTGGGAACCACTGTCAGGGCAATTCCCGGTTCCAGCAGGGGGTCGAGCAGGTCGAAAAGCCGGTTGAGGGGCCACTGCCGCCCGGCGTTGAGGGCCGTGATGAGCCGGGTCCAGCCCAGGTTTTGGTGCATGACAAAGCGGTTTTCCGGCGGCTCGGCTCCATAAGCGGGGCGGGTTTCCTGCAGCCGGGTTTGCGCTTTGCCTCGGGCCTCGCGGGGGTAGAAGTGCCCCAGCGTGAGAATTCGCTCCGGTGCATCGGCGTAAGGCGAACCGGCAGCAAAAATCACGCGGGCTTTGGGCGGCTCTTCCATGAGCGGACACCTTTTCTTTTGTGGGCACGAACCCTCGGCTGTCAGAGGCGTCGCGGTGCTTTTTCCAGCGCGTCGTGCAGCCGCTCGATTTCGGCCTCGGTAGTGTAGTGGGCCAGACCGACACGCACGGCCCCGCCTTTCTCCTCCAACCCCAGTTTTTCCCTGAGGCGCAGCGCGTAGTAATTGCCCGACTCAAGGCAAATTCCGGCGTCCGCAAGGGATTCGGCGGTCTGACGGGGAGTCATGCGATCCCAGGTGAAGGAAACAGTGGGAACCCGTTCTTCAAGGCGGTCGAGGTCATTGGGGCCGTAAATGGTCAGCCCCTCAATGCGGTTCAGGGCGGAAAGGAGGGCGTGCGAAAGCGTCTGTTCGTACTCTCGGATAGCCTGCATTGCGGTTTTAAGGGTCAGCCGCAAGCCGGAATAGCCCCTTTCGGCAAAGCGGGTTTGGTAGGGCCTCCCGAACCGCTCGCCGATGCCTGCAAGAGAGTGAATTGCCGCCGCTGTGCCTGCCATTCCTTCGTGATTCTGCGTGCCGGTCTCCCAGGCAAAGGGGAGTGTGTTTTTTGCTGGCCGCACTTTGTGCGGCATCAGCGATTGGAGGGCTTCGGTTTTGCCGTAAAGAATGCCGAGGTGCGGGCCGAAGAGCTTATAGGCGGAGCAGGCGAGAAAGTCGCAGTTGAGTTCCTGCACATCCAGGGTTCCATGCGGAGCAAACTGCACCGCATCCACGAACACCTGTGCTCCGACTTCGTGCGCCTCCCGAATGATGGCTTCTACATCGGGAACTGTGTCCAGAGCATTGGAGGCATGGGTGACGGCGAGCAGGCGGGTGCGCTCGTTCAGCAGACTTTTCAGATGCGCTCGGTCTAAGGAGCCGTCGGGCAGCAGGGCGGCGTAACGCACGACGGCTCCGGCCTTTTCCAGATCGGTCCAGGGGGTGATGTTGGCGTCGTGATCGAAATCCGTCAGGACGATTTCATCGCCGGGCCGGAGGGTTTCCCCAAACGAGCGGGCAAGGTGAAAGGTGAGGGTGGTCATGTTTGCCCCGAAGATCAAGGTTTCGGGGGAGGGAGCGTTGAGGAAAGAGGCCGCACTTTCGCGGGCATCGGCGAGAATGTGATCGGTTTTTCGGCTGGTGAAAAACGCCCCGCCGGTATTGGCATTGGCCTCTCGGAAGCAGCGTGAAACGGCTTCGATAACGGTTTCGGGAACCCGTGTGCCGCCCGGATTGTCGAAAAAGACGGCGGTCTTCCCGTGCACGGTCGGGGCCAGAGCCGGGAAAAGCGGGCGGATCGAGGCGGGATCGAATAGGGTCAAAGAGAAACCTCCGGGGGTGAGCGGAGCGGAGCCGCACTGAGTCTGCTGAGGCTTAATTCTTCAGGGACGCGGGAATTCCCTGCTGAAGCCGCAGAAACGGAGGGAGCAAACGCAGCAAAACCCCCCGGCGGGGAGGGTTTTGCGGAAAGGAACAATAGCGCGGATGACGGGACTTGAACCCGCGGCTTCCTGCGTGACAGGCAGGCACTCTAACCACTGAGCTACACCCGCAGGGTGTTTCCGATACAGCGTGCACCAGACGAACAGTGGGCGAAACAGGACTCGAACCCGTGACATCTTCGGTGTAAACGAAGCGCTCTACCAACTGAGCTATTCGCCCAAAACTCGAACCTGCGCCCGATTGCACAGAAATGATACGCGCAACCTCCCCGCTTTGTCAAGAGGGCAGTTCAGAATTTCTGAACCGCCCTCTTTTTTCCCTTGAGGATCGCCCCCCACGTGCGTCGTTTAGCGAACCACCGCCACATGAAAATCCGTGTAAGCAATCACGCTTTTGCCCGGAGAAATCGCTTCCGGGTTACGGAACAATTCCGTCTCCGACGGCGAGGCGAGCGAGCTGAGCGAAACTCCGCTTACCGCCGGATTGAGCAGATAGTTTTTGCCCGACGGCGTGGTGAAGTACTGATCCGATCTCAGATAGGGGCGGATCTGCGCCTTGAACACTGATCTGTCTCGGGTGTTGGGAAGCACTTCGTCGTAATCTTGGGTGTAGAGCGAGACCGCAATGGCGAGCCGCCGGGCATAGATTACTTCAATCGGCACCGAGGACGGGTCATTGAACACAAACCGCTTACCGTTTACGTACACTTGGCCGGAAAGGGTGGCAGAAACCGAACCCTCTGGCGACCTGACGGCAATCACCTCATCCGGGTCAGGAAATTCCCATAGCCCCTTTCCACCGAGGCTCGGATTAAAGACAAATTCACCTCCCTTGAGTGAAACCGTGAAGGGACGCAGACTTTTGAGGTAGGGATAGAGGGCTTCCTTTATAGAAGAAGAATCCATCTTCAAGGGCAGCAGCTCGTCATAATCCTGAGCGTACATATGCAGGGCAGAAACAAGTATACTCGCTCTGCCAGCGGCAGCCGCCACGGTGTCGTTGACGGGCTGCCCGTTTCGGTAAACCGCTCCATCCAAGGCCATGACATACGGTTTTGTGCCCAGCGAAGGGACACTTTCGGTGAGCACGGGAACCTCGTCAACAGGACCTTCGAAAAATGCGAATGCCCTTCCGCTCAAGTCCGGGTTTGCATGGTAGAGACTTCCGTTGATCGGGCTTCGCATCGGCCTCAAATCGTAATTGTAATCGTGGTAGAGCCTGACCTGTGCTTCGAACTGAGCATCTCCGGAGAATACCGGAAACGTTTCGTCGTAGTCGAAGGCATACAACGACAGCGCATGGCCCCAGTTTCGGAGATTTGAAATGGCGTCCTGCTGCGTCGGTCCTCTCTGCAGGGCACGCGCCCCCCCGGTGATTGCCATGCCTGCCAGCGCAATGCTCGCCGCCCGCTTGACCCAGTTCGCCTTTGTGACCGAATTCATCGCCGTTCTCCCTTGTTTACTCTCCGTTGTGTCCGCTTCCCAGCCCGCATTCAGGGGTTGTCTTAGAGGGAGGATTCGAGACGGTCTGCCTTAAATCCTTTGCAAGATTTCATGTTTTGAGAAACTGTTTACGGCGTGAAGGGCTGAACCGAAGCGGCACGGAAGGTCGCCAGCGCAATTTCATAGTCCGCTTCAAGGTCAATGAGAGCCGAAGCCGCCGAAGCCGTTTCACGCTCAAACTGGTTCACCAAAAACAGGGTGCTGTCCCCCTCCCGGTAGCGGGTACGCTCGTTGTCCTCGGCCAGTTTTGCCAGCCGAAGCGACTCCAGAGAGGCCGCATACCGCTCCACCGTTTTGTTGACCGCATTGGCTGCTGAATCCACCTGAAGCGTCAGGCGGGTACGCTCGGCGCGTTCGTCCTGCCGAATTTTTTCCAGTTTGTTTTGCGCGTCCAAAATTCGTCCGTCTGCGTTTCGGGTTTGCAGCGGAATCGAGACGACCACTCCCGCTTTCATCGTCTCGCCGATGCCGCGATAGCCTGTATCGGCTCCAGGGCTGAACACCAAATCCACCGCCGGTTTTCGGTCGTTGCGGGCAAAGCGCAGCCCCAGGTCGGTGAGGTTTCGATTGATTTGCAGCGAGCGTAGTTCCGGGCGTCGCTCCAAGGCCAGTTTTTTCCCCGCCGCGATTTGTTCTGGGGAAAGCACCTTCAGTGCCGCCTTGTACTCAGGAATCTGCTCCGGCGTTGGGGAGGGCGAAGCCTGACCCGTTTCCTCAAACAAAAATTGGTTGAGGTCAAGGGCGGCTCCCTGCAGGGTCAGTTCCGCTCCGATGACATTGCCGCGCCGCAGCTGCACCTCCCGATCTGCCAGCACGGTGTCGGAAAGCGGCAGGTCACCCGCCTCCGCCCGCCTCCGCACAAAGGCGGCGCGATCCTGCGCGAGCTGCAGCAGGTCTTGCTGAACCCTGAGTTTGCGCCCTGCCGCCGCCCACTTCCAGTAGCTTCCCGCCGATTTCGACAGGGTGTCAATCAGGGTCAGGCTGAAATTTTGATCCGCCAGCGGAATACCGAGGGCGGCCTGCCGCTCGGCCACCGATTTTTCGTTCAGTCCCGCCCCGCGCAGAAGCGGCAGACGGAAGTAGGCGAAATACTCGCCCGTATCTCCCGTGGAAGAAGCGGGAGATTTCGGGAAGCCGACATTGAGCCGCCCTCCCGCCACGAATTTCAGCCCGTAGGGGGTGGTCGCTTCCACACTCACTTCGTTCATGGAGGTATCGAGCGGCTTTCCCCGCGTCGAAGTAGAGTTGTAATGCAGAAAATCACTGTTGACATTAATCGAAGGATCGAAGGCTCCCTGTTTTTCGGTGCGCTTGGCGCGTGCCGAAAGCCGCTCCGCCTCCGCCCCCAGCAGTTTCGGATAGTTTGCCCCGACCTGCCGCAGCGTTCTCTCCAGCGTCAGAACCGGAGGCGGCAATTCTCCCTGCGCCTCACCTGCCCGCTCACTCTCCACCAGCAGCGAAACGCACGCTCCTGTAATCCCCAGTGCCCAGCGTTTTCCCCGCCTCAACCGCCCGCTTCCCTCGAACAAAAGAACACCCCCTGAATTTGTTTTGCCAGACCGTTTACGCACAAGAAACGGCATGAAGGTTCCCAAATGCGACAAATTTTTCGTATATTTTGCTCAAACGGGAACAACGCCGAAATTTCTCCGCGTAACTAGAGGCGCAGCGAACGGGAACGAGGTTTTTTCGCCCTGCCGCAAAATCCAGTGATTTTTTCTGCCCCAGAGGAGTTTTTATGGCGATGGTTTCTCCACAGCCTCATTTGTCTTTACACGCGGAGGCTCACCTTCATCCCACGCCCCTCCAGCGGCTTTTGCGCCTGCTTTCCGAGGAGCGAGGTGATCTGCTGGCTTTGGTTGTCTACGCCGTTGTCACCGGGCTGCTTTCGCTGGTGATTCCCATTACCACACAGGCTCTCGTGAATACGATTGCTCAGAAGATTTTTTTTCAGAACCTGCTGGTGCTGGCGGGCCTGGTTTTGGTCGGGCTTTTGTGTGCGGGGGGGATGCGTCTTCTGCAGCTTTCGCTGGTGGAGATGCTTCAGCAGCGGGTGTTTGCGAAAACCGCCATCGAGCTGGCTTCCCGGCTTCCGCGCATCCAGAATTCTTCCCTTAACGGAGACTATGCCCCGGAACTCGTCAACCGCTTTTTCGATGTGCTGACCATTCAGAAGACCCTCGCGAAACTGCTGCTCGATGGGCTGGGGGCTTCGCTTCAGGCAGCGGTCGGGCTGGCCCTACTGGGGCTTTACAGCCCGATTTTACTGGGGTTCGATGTGCTGATTCTGCTGTTCATCGGCCTCGTGTTTTTTGGGCTGGGCTGGGGCGGAGTGCGAACCTCGATTGACGAGTCGGTACAGAAATACGCCGTTGCCGAGTGGCTGGAAGAGATCGCCCGGTGCAGCACCAGCCTAAAGCTCGACGGCTCCGCCGACTTTGCGCTCAAGCAGGCCGATGCCCGCGTGGTGAACTATCTTCGGGCGCGGCGTTCGCACTTTCGGGTGCAGTTTCGGCAGGAAGCGGGCAACGCGCTTTTTCAGGCAGCGGCGGCAACGGGAACCCTGGGCATCGGCGGCTGGCTGGTGATTCAGGGACGCCTTTCGCTGGGGCAGCTGGTAGCGGCGGAGTTGATTGTAGTCACCGTGCTGGCTTCGCTCGATAAACTGCTGAAGCAGGCCGCCGACTTTTACGATCTGCTTACCGGGCTGGAAAAAGTGGGGCACGTCACCGAACTTCCGGTGGAGCGAACCGAGGGCTTTGCGCTTCCGTCCGTGATGTCGGGCGTCGGTATCGTTTGCCGTCAGGTTCGTTTTTCTTATCTGCCGGGGCGGGAAATTTTAAGCGGGCTTCAGCTCAGCCTTGCTCCGGGTGAGCGGGTCAGCCTGGTTGGAGCCAGCGGAGCGGGAAAGTCCACGCTGGCGGCTCTGCTCTGCGGGCTGGAAATTCCCTCGCATGGTACAGTAGAGGTGGGCGGGGTGGACGTGCGCGAGGTAGACCTGGACAGTCTGCGCTCAAAGGTGGCCCTTGTCGGGGACCGCAACGAAATTGTTTCCGGAACCCTTGAGGAAAACATCGTTTACGGACGAGCCGGGGTTACGCAGGCGGACGTGCGCCAGGCCGTCGAATTCGCGCAGCTGACCGACGAGATCGCCGAGATGCCGCAGGGCTTGCAGACTTCCCTGGTCAGCGCGGGGCGCAACCTGTCGCGAGGGCAAGTACAGCGGCTTTTGCTGGCCCGTGCCATCGCCGACGGCCCGCAGCTGCTGATCCTGGATGAAGCCTTTACCGGAATTGACGAACGCACGAAACTTAAAATTCTGGATCGAATTTACCGGCCTGAAAACTCTTGGACGATTATTGACATTTCGCACGATGCCGAGGTGGTGGTGCGCTCCGGGCGAATTCATGTTCTTAGCGATGGCCGCATTGTGGAGGCGGGGTCGCTGCAGGAATTGGCTGCGGATCGGAAAAGTGTATTTTCGGAGTTATTCCCTATTCTGTGCGAGCGCAATGGAGAGGAACTTAATTAATGACAGCGCGTGAGTTGGCTTTTCTTTCCTCCTCCGGTCCGGCGTCTCCGATTTCGCTGGAGATGGTGAAGCGCAGCCGCAAAGCGGGAAAAATCGCTTTGGTTCTGGTTTCGCTTCTGGCCGCTGCGGGGATCGGTTTGGTGTGGATTCCCTGGCAGCAGTCGGTGGCAGGGGTAGGGGAGGTGGTGGTTTTCGACCCGATGGCTCGCCCGCAGAACATCGAAGCGCAGATTCCGGCACGGCTGGTGAACTGGTTTGTCCGGGAGGGCGACCGGGTGCGAAAAGGGGCGAAACTGGCACAGTTGGAAGACATCGACTCTAAGTTTCTCGATCCCCGTCAGGCCGAGCGCGTGTCCGGTCAGCGGGCGGCATTGAACACCCGTCTGGAGGCCGCCAGAAACCGGGAGATGAGCCTGAAGGCCCAAATCGCTTCCCTGACGGCGTCGCAGGGGGCGGCCATCCCCACCGCCAATGAGCGGCGCAAACAGGCGGGTGACCGCTTGACGGCGGCGGAGCAGGTGGTGATTTCATCTACGCAAAGCTTGACGGTGGCCCGGCAGGTGGCCCGAAGTGCGGCGGAGGAGCGGTTTCGGCAGGCGGAAGAGCGTATCCGGCAGGCCGAGCAGTCCCTCATCGCGGCGGAGGAACTGGCACGGATCGAAACCTCCAATCTGGAGCGGGTGGATCGGCTTCAGAAAAAAGGATTGAAATCGGATCGGGAATTGGAGCAGGCTCAGAACTCGCAGAAGCGAGCGGAGACGGAGGTCGAGCGGGCCAAACGATCGCTTGAAATTGCCCGTCGGGATGCCAGTGTCGGGTCGCTGGAACAGGAACGCGCTCGTCTTCAGGTGACTTCGGCGGAGGCGGACCTTGCACGGGCCAAAGCGTCCTTGCAGGAAGTGAAGCGCGGAACCAATGTGGGAGACCTGGATTTCGCAAAGGTGAAAGCCGATACCGCCGCCACGATCTCCTCGGCGGAAGCGTCGCTCGCCTCCGTGCGCGAAACCATTGCCTCCATGCAAAACGATCTGCTGAAATTGGAAGTGGAGCAGGGCAACCTCAATGTCCGAATCCAGCAGCAGTTTGTGACGGCTCCCAGAGATGGGCGGATTGTGCGGCTGATGAAAGCGGGGGCGGGGGAAACCGTGAAATCCGGCGAAGTACTGGCGGTGCTTGCCCCCGACACACAGGAACAAATGGTGGAGCTTTTCGTCACCGATGACGACGCCCCCTTTGTTTTCGAGGGCGCAAAAGCCCGGCTTCAGTTTGCGGGCTGGCCTGCACTGCAATGGGTGGGAATGGGGCCGACTGTGGCTCAGGGAACGTTTGCGGGACGGGTGAAATTCGTGGACGCGATTGACGACGGCAAAAACCGCTACCGCGTAATGATCGAACCCGATTTTAAGGCAATCCAAGCCGGAACGGAGGCTCCCTGGCCCACCCCGAACAACCGCGCTCCCGGCAATGCCCTGACCCTTCGCCCCGGAGCGCAGGCAAACGGGTGGGTGATGCTGAACCGGGTGAGCCTCGGCTTTGAACTGTGGCGGCAGTTGAATTCGTTCCCGCCTTCGGTAGAATCGAAAGCCCTTAAGAATAAACTCGGCAAAGACAAAGGGGACGACTACCCGGCGGGCGACGCTGCGAAAGAGGAGAAAAAGCCGAAGCGCAAACTCAAACTGAAGTAGAACCGCAGGGCGGCTCTACTTCTACTGATACAAGGCAGCAATCTTATTTTCGGACCATATGGCCGTCGAGATAAGCGAACACCCGTTTTCCGTCCGGCGACGGGTAGGGCTGGCGGCAGACTTCGTAGATGCTTAAATCGCCCAGACCAGTGGTGACCAGCCCCGAAATAGAAGCGTTGAAAATAAAGTCTGGGCCTTTGGGCGGGAAGTGGAACGCGTAGGGAGCAAAGAAAAGATAGGGTTTGAGCGCGAGTTTGGCTCCTGCGGTGTCGAAGCGGGGGGGAAGAGTGTCATCGTAATCCGCCATGTACATCACGGTTGCAGTCGCCAGAGAGCGGGCATTGCTGCTTCCGTCATTGGTCGGATCAATCTGAAGTTTTCCGTTTCGGAATACTTGCCCGTAAATACTGACGACGTTGATCTCTCGCCCGCTGTGAGGTCGAGTTTCACGCATCAGTTCCGTGACGCGGGGATCGGAAGGGTTTTCGGGCGGCTCCGGCAGTCCAGGGAGGGTTTTTCCGCTGAGATCGAGGTTCGCTTTGTAGGGAGCCCCAGAAATCGGACAGCGCATCGGAGGCCCCGGTCTTCGGTTGATCTGGTTGTAGGGAGCCACTACCCCCTCAAACTGAGCGTTGGTCTTTGCCGCTGGAAACGTTTCGTCGTAATCCTGTAAATACTGCGAGGCAGCCACACTCCAGCGGTGCAGGTTGTCAATGCAGGCTTTGCCCGCCGTGTCGTACTGCCGCGCACCTGCGATCTGCCGCAGAGCCAGCGTTCCCAGAACGGCCAGCCCCGCCGCCTGCCAGACCCTTAACCTCACCTGCTTCGTCGTTTTTCTTCCTTTTCCTAGTCTCTGCAAAGACGATTCTGCTTTCTTTATGCTCTGCCGCACTAGAAGGGAGTTTACCAGAGTTTTATTAAGAGGGTGTTAATTTTTTCAAGGGCAACCCGGAACTAACTTGGTGACGCGGCTTAGAGAGCGGCGATCTCGGTGCGCTTTTCCAGCAGGCTACACAGGAAAAAGGGATGGCGTTCTTCCGAGAGAAGGTTGAGACGGCGATTCCAGCGAAAGGAAGCATGAATCTGGCGCGTGACCCGGGACTGAGGATCGAGATCAAAGAAGAAGTGATTCGCAAGCAGCAAAAAACCGCCCGGAGCCAGCAGCGTTTCGATCAGGGCGTTCACCCGATGCAGCACCTCATCGGAAAGCGGAGAGAGATAGTACAGCACATCGGCCAGAATGATGAGATCGTAAGGGCCGGAAGCGACCTGGGGAAGATCGAACAATTCGCCCTGAACATATGCGACATTCGGCGACGAATTCGAGAGGGCGGCGGCGTTTTCTACGGCGGCCTGCGAAAGTTCCACCCCCAGCACTCGATCACACTGCGGAGCGAGCATCCGAGAAAACACGCCGATTCCGCAGCCAATGTCGAGCGCGGAAGCAAACCGCTTTGCTGGAAGCAGGGCTTCCATCTTCTGATATTTCAGCCGCTGGTAGCGATAGCGGCGCGTGAGATAGCCCCAGGGATCGGCTTTCTCAGAGTAGAGATAATTAAACCCGCCCTGGATTCCGTGCTTTATTTGAAGACGGGCAAGACGGGCATCCGAGCGGGCACTCTGAAGCCAAAATTCCATATCCCAGAGGTTCATAAAAAATTGACGGCGGGGGCGAGAGCGAGCGATTGTTTTTGTTTCGATAAAATTTTCCTTGTGGAGACGCCGAGCAGCCCTCTCCAACCGAGTTCATTCTTTCTCAGTGTACCCTGTCCTAGGGAGAGGAAAAAGCCGAATCGAGGAATACAGCGAAGTTTTCTCAAACTTTAGTTGGAGAGACAGAAGGTCACCGAAAGTAAAGCCTTTGGGTGTCGCTTTCGGTGACCTGCCTAAACGTCATGGAAATCGCGGTCGGAACTTTTGGAAAACAGGTACGCATCGCCAATGTATTTCAGGGCGGTTCGTCCCACTTTCGGGTGGGTTCGCTCGGTCACCGGCTTCACCACCACGCCTTCTCGGATGTGGACTTCTCCCAGTGTGGTCGGCCCCTCTGAAAGCGCACGCACTTTGTCCAGGGAATATGCTCCGCGATAGAGCAGGGGGGCGGTTTCGACACCGTAGAAAGCTAGCCGAGAAAAGAATAGATGGGCATCGGCGTACCTCCCGTCGAGCAGCAGGTCAAAGGCACGAAACCCCAGCGTTCCCTTCGCGCCGTAATGCAGGTCTTGAATTTTCGATCCAAACACCTCCCCGAAAAGAATGACCTGGCGGTGTTCACGGCTAAGTTCTTCAAGCAGCTCTTTCACGCCCGGCAGCGTTGTCGGAAACCAGTAGGTGCTGGATTTTCGCTCCGCTTCCAAAAGCGGCTCTTTGCGGCGCACCCCCATCGAGCCTCCCATCCATTCCCCTTCGATCTTTCCGATTCGGCAGTTGGTTCCGTGAATCTTTTCGGTGACGATCACTTCTTCGCCGTCCTCGAACACGTCCGGGTAATTTCGCAGGTTCTCGATTTCGGTGTAGGGAACGAAAAGCGGGTGGGCGGGAGCCGCGTCCCCGGCGGTCGGGCGGACAGGCGGCAGATACTTGAAAATACCGTAGTGCGCCTTTACCTCTTCGCCTTCTTTCCACGTCGGGTTCTCGACCTCCACAATCACTCCAAACGAGGGTTCTCCCCGCAGGCGGGCGCAGCGGACTCGTCCTGCCGGGAGATGCCCCGCTTCGTCTTCTGCCTTCACGGAAAGATACTTTGTGATTCCCCAGCGATCCGCGTGCTCCACCGGGATCATGGCGTCTATCGGAATATAGGTGACAAGAGTGCCCTCACGATATTTTCCCAGCGGCACCACGCACTGCCACCCCTTGATGCGGGCCAGTTCCAGGGCATTTGCATTCGGATGGGGAAATAGTTTTTCGATTCGGCACACTTCGACAATGCACTCGGCCATGATGATTTTCTCCTTTCACTCAATTCCGTCTCAACCCAATCCGTTTGAACTCGACTCTCAAACGCAGCCCTGCTTCTGAGAAACTAATGGAAAGAAAGTAGTGGGCGCGGCAGGACTCGAACCTTTACGCACAACGGCGGGGGCTTTACAGGCCCTGGCCCACTCCCGCAGGCAGCACGCCCGAAGGTCTTCTGCTTCGGTGTTCCTCAGAAAGCACCGAGCAGCTGAGACGTTCCTCCTCAAAGACAAAGGCCGACGAAAATAAGTTTCAGAGAACGCCAGTTTCTCTTGTTTCCAGCTGCGAGGAGCCTTTCTGCTGAAATGAGGGGAGGTGCAAACTTTTCGTGCTCTGAGGTATCCTAAACCTATGGAAAATGAGAACAAAATTCGCTCTACAACGATTGTGGGCGTTAAGCGCGGGCAGAGTGTGGCGGTGGCAGGCGACGGACAGGTGACCCTGGGCGCAACGATCACCAAGCATGGAGCCAAAAAAGTGCGCCGCCTTTACCAAAACCGGGTGATTGCCGGGTTTGCCGGATCGGTTGCTGACGCTCAGCAGCTTTCCGACACCTTCGAGCGAAAGCTGGAAGCGGTCAGCGGCAACTTGACCCGTGCCGCCGTTGAATTTGCAAAGGAGTGGCGCACCGACCGGATTCTGCGCCGCCTGGAAGCCATGATGATCGTCACGGATGGTACGGGGCTTTACATTCTTTCGGGAGACGGCAATGTGATCGAGCCGGATGACGGGGTGGCGGCCATCGGCAGCGGCGGCGCGTATGCAGCGGCGGCGGCCAAAGCTTTGGTGCTTAAAACGGAGATGGATGCCCGCAGTATCGCCGAAACCTCGCTTCGGATTGCCGCTGAAATTTGTATTTATACCAACGACCAAATCGTGGTGGACAGCCTGCCGGAAGCCTGATGCCCATGAAATCGCTTTTGCTCTGCGGCTACAGCCTGCCTCATCTGATGGGGTATCTCTCTGCAAAGGACGGCTCCCGTCCCGCTTCGCCTCTTTCGAGAAAGGCCCTGCTGGACTACGCGCTGGCGAGGGGGCTGGCGGGCGTGGAAATCAGCCTTGCGTCCGTTGTGCCTGCTTTTGATGGCACACAGATTGAGACCGAAGAACCGAACCTTGACTGGAAAGCCCTGTTCGCTCAGAGACAGGCGCAGGTGGTCGCCGATTATGGGGTGCTCACCGACTTTTCTGAAGAAAACAACCGGCAGGCGATTGCACAGGCCTCCGAAGCCGGGGCAAAAACAATGCGGTTTTTGTTCAGTCACGTGCTTTGCGGAGATCGCCGCCTGCTGAAAGCGGGAGAGTTCGAGGAAAAATGGAGGGCGACAGTCGAGCGGTTAAAAGGGCTTCTTCCCTTTGCTCACGAAAAAGGAGTGTCGCTCGCCCTTGAAAATCACCAGGACCTCACCAGTGATGAGATCGCTTACGGGTTGTGGCTGGAAGTAGAAAAGCATCCTGCCTTCGGGGTGACGCTAGATACGGGCAACGCGCTTGCGGTGGGTGAAGACCCGCTTGCGTTTGCAGAAAAAATAGCCTCGCTGGTGCGTCATGTTCATTTGAAAGACTACACCATCCATTTTGCCGAGAAGGGTTACCATCTCGTCCGCTGTGCAGCAGGAGACGGGTGTATCCCTTTTTCTGCTCTGATTGAAACGATCCAGCGGGCCAGCCCGGAGGCGACGTTTGCCCTTGAAGTTGCCGCTCTGTCCACACGCACGATTCCGATTTTGGAAACCTCGTGGCATCGTGAGTTTTCTGATGAGCAGCTGTACCATCTTCCTCAGGCTTTGCGAACACTGTGGAAATTCGGTCGTCCAGCAGACGCGCCTTACGCAACGGCTTATGAGCGGGGCGAAGGCTCGGAGGCGATTGCGGCAGAAGAGTGGCGGTGCGTTGAGCGCAGCCTCGCTTATTTTGCCGCGCTTTGACCCTTGGATTGATCCCGCCGCAGGCTTATTTTCGTTGAGGCGGAGCAGGCTTGATGCCGAGCACACAGAACAAGGGATCATCGGGCAGAGCGGGAATTCTGGTGAACTCGGAAAAGACCTGAACGTTCTCGAATCCCGCGTTTTGATACAGCCTCACCGCCTCTTCTTGGGAATACCACCTTCCTGCGGGAGAGCGGGAATGATGCTCTTCTTCGATGGTCTTCCCCGCTTTAGAAACTTCGCAGCGATCTTCGGAGTGCCAGAGGCTTTCTTCCGGGCTGTATCGCTCTTTGGACCATCGGCGCACGACCGCTCCATCCTCCGGGCGCATCTTCTCGAAAACCAATCCCCATTCCGTTTCGGGCGGGTCTCCCGGCTTCCACTCCCAGAAAAACGGCATCAGCAAAGCCCCGCCCGGTTTCAGCAAATTCCAGAAACGATTCAGGGCAGCCTCGGCAGCACTGCGCTCGGTGAGAAGTTGAAAGGAGCTCGAAGGAACGAGGATCGTGCGATAGCGGCGCGGCAGTTCCAGGGTTTCCATCGTTTGCTCAAAGAGCTGGGGCTTCAGACCTGCCATCCTCGCTTTCCCCCGGCAGAGCGCGAGCATTTCGGGCGAGTTGTCTACGCCGTCGGTGTCAATTCCCTGCGCTAGAAGATCGAGGACGATGCGCCCTGTTCCGCAGCCCACATCCAGCACCGGCCCTCCGAATTCGGCGACGATTTAGAGAAACAGAGCGCGGTCGGGCCAGGTATCGGTGTTGTCACGCCAGAGGTCCCAGGTGGAAGCCAGCAGTCCTTTGTATTCGTAGTTCGGGTGAGCAGTGCAGGGCAAGGTCAAAATCAAAGTCTCCTTTAGAAACGATCTTGCCTTTTATCGCCCGAAGCGGGATCGCTGCTCAAGAGAAAAACCAGCTTTTGCACGTTTGCTTGGAGGAAGATTAAAAGCGGAGGCGGAAGTCCATCGAAGCCTGAACCTCATCGGCGATGCCGGGGGCCGCATGGCTTTTGATGTCGGTGGAGAGAGTAAAAAACTGATTGGCGTTGATGCTGCGCTCAAATGCAAAGCGGAAATGATTGCTGCGCTCGAACGTGGAGGCGGTATCGCTGCCGTCGGCACTGAAACCCAGAGTGAGGCGGCTCCATTTGTCGAGGCGTCCCTCCAGACCAAAGCCGAGCGAACGAACCATGATTTTGGTTTGCGTGTTGTCGCTCAGACGATAGAAAAAATCGAAATTCAGCGAGGAAGAGAAAGCGTGTTTCAGCGACACATCCGCCGTTGTTGCCGGGATAATGTTGGCCCGCTCGTCTTCGGCGAGATTGCCATAGGTATAGGCGAACTGCGTATTTTTCGACAGCCGCGCCTCAGCGGTGAAGCGGCGAATCGTCACCTGGGTTCCGTCCAGCAGGTTGCGCACTTTGTAGTAGAAGCTGCCGCGCAGGGGGCGTTTGGGGTTGGGATCGGTGGTAAACGAATACAGGCGTGAAACGGTGGAATTTCCGTTCTGCTCGGTTTGTCCGCCGTAATCCAGCACAAATTGATTTTTCCAGATTTTCCATGAGGCGCGGCCCGTCATCGTTTCGTTTTGCAGTTTGCGCTGATCGTTAAGCGAAGCATAGCGAGCCGTAATCGTTAGGTCGGAGATGGGGCCGAAACGAAGCGGTTTGGAGTTGGACAGCGCGAAGTCCGCCACATCGCGGGTATTTTCGGTAAGGTTGTGAACCTCATCGAATTTGGCGGTCAGCGAAATGTTGGGAGCAGGTTCGCCCTGGATACCAAAGGAAATCGTTTTGATGTCGCCTTTGTTGGTCTCGTTTCCAGCGAGTTCGGTTTTTCCGTTTCCTTCCGGCTTCGGTTTCTGCGTCACGTCCCGGTTGGAAACTCCGGCCAGCACACTGAATTTCGGGGTGGCCTGCCATGCGAGATCAATACTGTCGGTGGTCTCGGAGGGATCGGTATCCCGCTCGATGTCGGTGCGGGAAAAGCCGATTTTCAGCGATTGGGTCGGTTTACTGTGAACGTTGAAGGAGGCCAGCCGTTCATTCCGGCCATCCTTGAAGGCGGTGGAGCGGCTCTCGAACTTCATTCCGGTCGGCAGGGCTTCGGGCGTCTGAAACTGAAGCGAGTCCACTTTTGCTCCGCCGGAAGCCATATCTTTGGTGTAGACGGCGTTGTCGTCCTGCGTCCAATTGAACAGATAGCCTTTCCAAAAATCCTGCTTCACCTGGAAAAAGCGGCGCGAGTTTCCGTTTTTCACTCCGTCGGTGGTCCAGAGATCGCCTTCCGACAAAAAGGAGATCACGGTTTGTTTGGTCGGATTGAAATTGAGGCTGTGCTTAAAATTGTCGTGCCCTCGTTTATCACCGTCGTTTTTCGCGCTTAACTGAAACATATCGGCAGAAAACCATTTACCCAGCGTAAAGCGGGACGCTGCATCGAAACGGCGATAGCCGCGCTCCTGAGCAACGAGGGTACGTTCGGCGTCGGTCATCGCGAGGTCGCCGCTTCGGGTGAACGCTTTGCTCGTTTCGGAGCGATTGGCATTTAGAAAAAATCCTTTGGTCTGAACTGAAAAGGAGTCGCGTTGAAGTGCGGCCTCGGCCCCTTCCAGAGCGGACTTTTCGTCTTTGCCGTCTTTTTTCGCCGCTTCCAGGGCTGTTTCCCCGGCTGAAGCGTTACCGCCAATCCGAAGCGACGAAAAGCCAATCCGGGTGTTTTTATCTTCCTGCCAGGTGAACCCAAGGCGGCGATGATCCAACCCGGCTTCGTTTCCGAACTGAAGCCGCTCGAAATCGTTGAGCATCCCCAGGCGCGAGAAACGGCTTGAAATGCTCTGGTTTAGAAAATCGAATTGGACGGTTTTGGCGATGTAGGTCAGCAGATTACGGGAAATCCCGCCCGCTTCGGACCCCCCGGTTTTATCGGCGAGCGAAATTCGGTTCAGAGCGATCTGCCCAAACGTGCCGCCTTTTCCCAGGCGGGCATTTGCCATCAACCCGGTGCGAGCGAGGCCCGCTTCGTTCACGGTTTGCTCGCGCTCTTTAGGGGTCACCTGATCCGCTTTGGCATTGGGGTCGTACAGTCGGCGAATGTCGAGCGCGAGCGTTTGCCGCTCCACCTCGGTGAGGTCGGCGATACGACCGAAATTTTTGTCGGCATTCCGGCTTAAATACGCAATGTCCCAAACGGTGGTTTGCAGGGTGAGCGAGCGGCGTGAAAAGCCCTGTCCCTCTGTTTTTTCGCGCAGGTCGGTGGCGGTTTGCTCGGAAAAAGCAAAGCGAACGCCTTTCGTCACGCTTGCATCGAAGCGCATCATCTGGCGGCGCAGTTCGGTTCCTTTAGCCAGAAAAGTTCGATCATTGCCTGAAACTGTCTCCAGTTTCGCAGTCGGGTCGCCCATCCGGTAGATGTCGGAAGCCAGCAGGCCGCGCTCGGTATCGGAAAGATCGCCCAGGCGGGTGAAGCCGCGCTCCGCGCTCTGGGTGACCATCGAAAAATCAAAACGGCGGCTGGTCAGCGAAAGGGCACTGCGGGAGAAACCGTGCGTCTCCTGCCCGTCTTTTTCGGTAGATTGATCACTGGGAACGTCCGCTTTGTCGGTCAGGCGCATTTGTCCGAAAGAAAGGCCGGTGTTTTGATTCGGCGTCAGATCGAGGCGCAGACCGGAACGCTCCAGACCCGCCTCCTTTGCCAGCCCCTGCCGATCCGCCTCTGAAATCTGCTCGGCTTTTGCGCTGGGGTCGAACAGGCGGCGGGTATCGAGAGCCAGCGCGTTTTTGTCGTCGTTGGAAAGATCGTTCAGCCGACCGAAGGCTCGGTCGGCGTTACGGCGGGTAACGGAAAACTTCAGAACGCCGGTATTCAGATCGAGCGCACTGCGAGAGACGGCTCCCTTTGTGTCGCCGAAACTCTGCTCCTCAAAGCGCAGTCCGTTGGAGACGGCGGCCCCTTTCGGGGTTCCGAAGTTAAGACCGAAACCGAGCACGGACGTTTTCAGGCCGCGCTCGCGTCCCCACTGCTCTTTCCCGGCTTCTCGCAAACCCGAAAATTTCTCGAACTTTTCTCCGACCTCGCGGGTGGCGTAGCGGAATTGAAAGGCCTGAGACGTGTAGGCAAGCGATTTCTGCGAAATCGAATCATTGGCGTCGGAGATTGTGTTCAGACTGAGGCTGAGTCCGTCAAGGGCGTTTTTCTTTCCACCGGTTCCAATGCCGAGGCCGAACCCAAGCCGCTTGATTCCTTTTTCGCTTTCCAGTGCGTTGATTTCGGCAAGATCGGCAGGGGCAGCGGCACTGCCTCTGAGCGCGGAAAAGCCATTGAATTTTTCGCCCACATCCTGGTAGTCGGCATGAAAGTGGAGATTTCCCGAATTCAACCCGACATTCTGCGTGAGCAGGTGGCCAGCCCCTTCGCTCGCTTTATCCGCCAGCGCGGAAGGCCCGGAGCCGTCGAGAGCAAGACTAAGATTCTGATTTGCCTGTGCGTTGGAAAAATAGTAGCGTCCGCCCAGGGTTGAGGCTCTGCCCGCCCCGAACTTCGTGTTTAGCCCGAAACCATAAGTGGTCGTGTTTAACCCCTTTGCCGAGTCTGCGACCATGCCATAGGAAAATCCAAGCTGGGTGGCCGAACCGAGGTTAAAGCGCAGGGAGGGCAGCAGAGCGGTGGGCCGCTCGCCCGAAGCCGAGCCTGCAGCGGGCGCGTCGAGGTAGCGGTAGTAAATCGAGAGGCTGTCGAAAGCCGAGACGGGCACGGTGAAATAAAGCGACCCGGACACCGAATCGAGCGTGAAATCTTTTCCCTGAATGAGCGTTCTGCCGTTGAGGGCCAGCGAGACAGTATCCGACAGAATGTTTCCGTGCCGAAGCAGGCAGCTTGTCCCCCCGCCCGCTTTGAGAAATTCAACGACGGCTTTTCCGGGATTGTCTTTCGTTTCGTTGGGTTTAGAAAGCGCAGCCGTTTGCGCGGCGTCTTTTTTCTCGGTTAGTCCCGGTGTGGAGGCGAGCGGGCTTTGGGCAAAAGCGGCGGCGGGAAGGGCCAGCAGAACGGGAAACGCCAGCGAAACCCCGGCGGCAAAGCGCGGGGTGCGTAGGGCGAGGCGTTTCAGGCGTCGGTCTTGAGTTTTGCTGGGCAGATGCGGCATGAGAAAAGGTTCCAGCAGGCTGGCGGGGCTTTGGGTGAGCAGCCCCCTCCGTTTTTTGAGTTAGAGTTTGGTTGAGAAGCCAATCCGAATTTGCTGGCTCTGAATTCCTTCACGTACAATGGAGCTGTAGCCGCCATTGCGTTCGTTGGCTTCGCGCTGCATTTCCAGGTTCGTTTTAAGTTCGATTTTCGGGATTTGCCCCGTGAAATTTGCGTTTCTCACCCGATAGGAAGAAACGGCAGCGGTGGTTTCGCGAAGGCTGCCGGTGTCTCCTCCGCTGGAGGCGGCTCGGTCGGGATCGCTGCTGCGAACCTCCGCTGCCTGCACCACCGGTTTCTGATCCGCAGGTCTTTGATTCTCGGTATCCATCATCGGCTTTTTCGAGTAAAAAGTTTCGCCGGAATCTTTGGATCGCGTGCGCGGCATCAGCGGAGCGGCTTCTTTATGAGCGGCCAATTCCACTCGGGGGCGATAGACTTTGACAGGAGAAAGCGCAGGCTTTATCGAGGAAGGCTTGATGCCGATCTCATCGGTCTTTTTCACGTCTCCGAATGCCAGCGTGGGCAGTTCGGTGCGAGGTTTTGGTTTTGGAGCAGAAACGGCCTCCGCCGCTGCTGCCTTTGAACCGGCGGCAAGAGAGGCGATTTCGCTTCCGAGGTCGAATGTGTTCTCCGGCAGAGCCGTTGAGGGAGTGCCGAGCGCAGAGGCGGCTTTGGCGGTTTCTTCTGCCGATCCGCTGCGCTTTGCGAAGCCGGAACTCAGTGCCGTTCCGACAGGAGCCTGAGCAGGGCGCAGGGAAAAGAGGGTGAGAGCAAGGGCGGCCGCTCCTGCCGCTCCATAAACCCATCGGTGAGAGGGCAGGGGGCGCAGCATCGCGCTCAGTCTCTGAGCCAGGGTGGGGCGATAGACGGTTTGGGCGAAAATTGCCTCGCGCAGGCGGGCAGGCGGCTCGAATTCAGGAGCGGCCTTCAGCACCTGAGCCTGGTGTTGCATCTGAGAAAACTCACGGGCATAGCGGGCATCGGAGGCCAGCAGTTCGGAAACCTTTGCTGTTTCGTCCGGGGCGGTTTCGCCGTCCAGGTAAAGACTGAGCAGCTCCCAGTCGGCATCGTCCTGATCGTCAAGCCCAAAAAAATCGTCTCGATCCTGTTTCATCTCTGAAGTCCTGCGGTATCCCTGCGTCACTGCGCTTGCGTTCATCCTGAATTCTGCGATACACTACGTCAGTCGCCGAACTTCTTGAAAGGTTACGGCGTCTCCAAGATTTTTTTAAGAAATTTTGGGCGATTGTGTGCAAACAAGACGACTACAGGCATTTACGATGAATTTTCGATCTTTTCTTCTTTGTTTTACCGGATTGGGTTTGTCTCTGCTTCCCGCTTCAACGCCCGCACAAACGCAGTCCCCGCCCACCGGGTTCGGGCGGTTCGGGCGAATCAATGACGACGGTCTGCTCACCCTCAACGTCACCCCGCACGGCTTTCGCGTGCCCGAAATGTTCACACCGCTGGAAATTCAGTTCGGCGACGGAAAAGGAACCGCTTCGGTGCTTTCTCTTGACAGCACCGGCAAACGGCTTCGGATCGAAAACGGCTCCGAGGGCGAACCCGCCGAGATTCACTATTCGCTGCTTTACCCCGGCTTTTCGGCCACCTTCGGAAAAACAATGCGGCTTCGGATCGTCGGCGCAACGGCGAAACCTGTCTGGACGCTCTTTCCGCTGGAGGCAAAAAAAGAAGGAGAACCGGGTGGGGCGGTGATCGTGCAGGCAAAAGGCGGAATCGCTATTGCGGTGCTGATTAAGGCGCGAAAGGGCGCGGGGGTCACAAGCGTTTCCAGCGAGGGAAATGTGTTCATGCTCAACGCTTCTTTCCCGGACCCCATCGGCGAAGTGCGTTTTATCACGATAGACGGGCTGGAATCGTTTTTTCCCAAAGACCAAAAAACCGAGCGTGAGGACCGCCGCCTGGCCTTCTGGAAAAATGTTCCGATCCCGGAGCGCGAAAAGGTTGAGTATGCCCTGACGCCGGATCGAAACGGCGTTCTCGTCACCGAAACGTTCAAGGTACAGCCGGAGGGAGAGACGATTTCGCCGCTCCCCCCCGTGCTTGCTTTTGCGATCAAACGCGGCTACCCGGCCAAGGTTGAGGGAAAACTGATCTACCCGGGCTGCCTCACCAAATACGGCGAGTACGCCTATGTGAAAGGAAACGTACTGCGCTACACCCTGCCCCTGCCCCCGATGGAAGAGCACGGCTATGTCCGGCGCGAAAACGCCCCTGCCTCTCGCGTGGCCCTTCTCAATTCGCTTGTCGGACATCTGGGCGGAGACTGGGTGAAAAACGGGGTGGACCTGGCTTACGCAGGAATGACCAACGCGCAGATGGCGTGGACTTATCTTTCGGAAGCAAACAAAGCCGCCCTCGCCTCGGCTTGGAAAGCCTCTCTGCCATCGGCGTTTCGCCTGCCTCCCTACGAATCACCCGAAGAAAAATCCCGCGATACCTGGAAACTCGAAACCGAACCGTTTTCCCGCCGCTCCTATTACTGGACGTATTTCATTCACGGGCCGGGGCCGTACCGCTATGATCTCGACTGGGGCAACGCGCTCCCGCTCTACGGTCTTTACAAATACGCCGTTTATACGGGTGACTGGGAAACGGTTCAGAAAAACTGGCGAGCGGCACAAACCATCTACCGCTATTTCGATCTTGGAGATGACTGGGCGTGGATGACGGTGGTCAACAGCGACACCGGCTACAGCACCGGAACGGGTGACCCGCTGGCCGCCGCGTTTTGCGGAAACTGGGCGATGTTGAGGATGGCGCGGGTGCTGGAGGACAGGGCGGCAGAAACGCAGTTCGCCTATCGGCTGGCCCGGTGCGCGGTTCCGGCTACTCTGCGATTTGCGATGACCCCCTGGGCACGCGAAAACGGTCTTGTCGGCAAAACAAGTCAGATTTTGGGCTTCTCGGAGAAAGCCGCTTTTGTTGCCGTACCGATGGGGAAAGATGACCCCTGGAATGTTTCGAGCGTGCTGTCGGGAGACGGATCGCTGCCCGAACTCTTCGACGCGATGATCCAGTTTGATCGAAAAAGCACCCGCCGCTATCTCGAAGAGTACGCCCAGTTTTACCCGGACTGGTTTAAGCCGGACGTGAAATACCCGTTTCACACCAATTATGAGGGCAATTCGGTCTACGTCACGTTTCCGCACCTGCAGTTGCGCTCGCTGCTCAACCTCGATTCAACGGAAACCCTGTGGAAGTACGCCGAAACTGCCGAGAAAAACCGAAACAATGCCTGGGTCGGCCCCAATGTCGTAGGAGAACTGCTGTCTCGCGAGGCTCCCTTGACCCTGACGAACTGGACGCCCGCCGCCTATCTTGATGGGTGGATAGACCGGGACAGCAAACGGATCACCCTTCAGTTCGACCTCACGAAGTACCATGAGATGCTGCTGACAGCACATCTGAAGCCGGGAGTCGTGCCAAAAACGTTTTTGGCAAACGGACAAAAATTTCCGTTTACCGTGAAAGATGGCAGGCTGACCTCCACGATTGCCGGAAGCGGCAAAATCAAAATCGAAATCGGATTGTAGAGCACGCTTCGCCCTCCGCAGGAATCCGGCGGGGTTTGCACGTATCTACAAAAGACAAACGAACCCCCGTTTGATCTGTCTTTGAATCAGTTGCAGGAGAGATTTCATGTCCGTTGCCGTGCTTGCTCCGCCCCCTCCCGAAAGGGGAGAAAAACTCAGTGTGGAGGACTACCTTCTCCTCGAACGCACTTCCGAAATCCGCCACGAATTCGTTGAAGGAGAGATCATTCCGATGGCCGGGTCTACCCCCCAACACAATGTGATTGCCGGAAATATACACACCCTGCTCAATATCGCGTTTCAAGAGCGTGACTGCACCGTTTACATGAGCGACATCCGCCTGCGGGTTTCGCCGCAGCGTTACCGCTACCCGGATGTGATCGCCGTGTGCGGAACCCCGCGTTTCGATCTCGAAACGCCGCCCTGCCTGCTCAACCCTAATGTGGTCGTCGAGGTGCTCTCTTCCTCCACCGCCCAAACCGACTGGATAGACAAATCCCGGGAATATCGGTCTTTGCCCTCCGTCACCGACTTTGTGCTGGTTTCTGCAAATCGGAGGTTTGTCACCCATCTTTCACGACAGGACGCTGAAACCTGGACTCTCAAAGATCACTCCAGCGCAGACGCTGTGCTTGACTTTGGGGGAATAGAAGTGACGCTCACCCTTGCCGACCTTTACCGCAAAGTCACTTTTTTAGAACCGACCGAAGCCTGACCTAAATCTACCCCTTTTCAAAAAGGAATGCTGCCCCATGCTGCTTGCCATTGACGTGGGAAATACAAATATCACGCTTGCCGTTTACCGAGGCTCCGGGGAAAAAGCCCAACTCATCGGCGATTGGCGTATTCGCACCGACCGGGAGCGCACCCCCGACGAACACGGGATGCTGCTGCTCGACCTGCTCGCTCACGACGGCATCGAACTGGCTCAGGTCAATCAGGTGGCGATCTCAAGCGTGGTTCCCACCTTGAACGAAACGCTCGGTGAACTCTCGCGCCGCTATGTAAAGGCAGAACCGTTTTTTGTTACGGCAGAAACCGAATCGGGAATCGCCGTTCATTACAGCCCGGTGTCGGGGGTGGGAGCGGATCGTATCTGCAACGCCGTCGGCGCGTACCAGAAGTACGGCGGCCCGTGCATTGTCGTGGATTATGGAACAGCCACGACCTTCGATGCCATTGGAGACAATGGGGATTATCTTGGCGGAGCGATTCTGCCGGGAATCGGCATTTCGGTGGACGCCTTGTTTCGCAGTGCCGCCCGCCTGTATCGCGTTGAGTTTGCGGCCCCTCCGCGTGCGATTGGGCAAACCACTGAGCACGCGATGCAAAGCGGGATCGTATTCGGGTTTGCCGGTCAAACCGACGCAATGGTGGATCGGTTTCGCCGCGAATTGGGCGAGCACGCCCGCGTGATCGCCACCGGCGGGCTGGCCGAACTCATCTATCGTGAGAGTCGTACCATTCAAGTAGTAGACCAGCTGGTGACGCTGGAAGGCTTGCGGAGTTTGTTCGAACGCCGCTTTCCGAATTGACCTGACTTCAGAAAGTCTTTTATGGACCCAGTTTTTTTCCTGCTCCTGCTTTTTTACACGCTCCTGCTTGCTTATGTTGTGCCGCTTCTGAGGGCGAGCCGCAAAATCAAAACCGGCGACTATGCGGCGGCAGAGCGAATTTACGAGCGTTATTACCGCCTGCTCACCCCCTTCAAGCGATCCCGAATCGGCATTGCCAACAATCTCGGCGTGACCGAAATGATGCAGTTCAAAGGCACCGAAGCCGAACTTCATCTGGAAGAAGCCCTGGAAGGGGCACTGGCCTCTCACAACAAATCGTTCGGGGCTTATGCTTCCGCCAATCTCGCCGTTATTCGAATCTGGCAGGGCCGTCTCCCGGAAGCAGACGCGCTGCTGGACAATGCCGCCGCCGTTCGCGTAACGCGCAAGGGCTGGAAGGAAATGCTCGCAGCGCGTCGGGCCCAGCGGATGCTGTTCGGCGGCGATCTCGAAGAGGCGGAAGCAATGTTTCGGAAACTCTACTCCGCGCCCTCTCCCTCCTCCGACCCGCAGGCAACGGCAGGCTTGATGATTGCAGCGTGCCGCTTTTATCGGGAGGATTATGCCGGGGCCTTGAAAAGACTGCTGGAAACGCTCGCTTATCCCCAGGTCAAAGACGAGCTTCGCTTTTCCGCCCGTACCATGCAGGTCAGCTGCCTGGTGTTTCTGGGCCGACTGGAGGAGGCACGGGAACTCTCCGCGCAGCTGCTTTCGGAGCTGCCCCGCCGCAACTCTCTGGAGCGGCGCGGCATTCAAACCGGAGCGGCTCTGCTGGCCTGGAAACAGGGAGACTGGGAGCGTGCCCGCTACTATGCCGAAGAAGCCCTGCATCAATCCGATTATCCATTTGCTCAAGCGGCTCCAATGCTGATCCTCGCCGAAGCCTTTTTCCATTACAACAACCCGGCCCGCGCCCGGGCTCTTTGCGAGCAAATCAAGCAGATGCCGGTCATGCCTTACTACCATCGCTGGGCCGACCGCCTGCTCACCGGAGAAGTCATTCCGGCTCCGCTGCGCCGGTCATCGTTTGTGGTTCAGCAGCCGAACAGCGAAGAGCGTACTCAGCAGACCTATGCCGGATAGCAGCAGCGCGAGAATGCCTGCGGTTCGGGCGTCGTTGTTTTCAACGGCATCGTAAAGAGCCATCGCCGCCGTGCGGGTTTTGCCGGGAAGCGAGCCTGCCACCATCAAAGTCGCCCCAAAATCGCCGAGGGTTCGGGCAAACGCCATACTTAACCCGCCCAGAAGCCCGGCTCGAGCGAGCGGAAGCTGAATTAGGCGAAAAATGTCTCCTGGATCGGCCCCGTCCAGTTTTGCCTGCTCGACCAACTCTCGATCAATTCCGCTGAGGGAAGCCTGCGCCGTTCGCACATAAAGCGGAAACCCTACCACGCATGCGGCGGCGACGGCTCCTCCGGCGGTGAAGACCAAATCGCTTCCCGTTAGGAAATGATAGAGGCGGCCCCCCGGCGAATTAACCCCCAAAAGCGTCAACAGATAATAGCCCGTTACGGTAGGCGGCAGAATCAGCGGAAGAAGGGTCAGTGTTTCCCACAAAGCGCGGCCTGAAAGCCGCCTGCGAGCGAGCAGCAAAGCATATGGGGTTCCCAGAAGTGCGATCAGCAGAGTAGCAGACAAAGCGATCTTGAGAGAAAGCAGAAGCGGCAGGGCAATCATTTGGGCAGGTCGAAGCCGTGCCGCTTCAGAGCGTCGCGGCCCCGGCTGAGCACAAAACGCAGAAACGAGAGCGCAGCCGGGTTTCTTTCCCCTTTTTTCAACAAAACGAGGGTTTGGCGCAGCGGGATATAAAAATGATCGGAAAGGGGAACCACGCGCCCCGGAAAGCTGCGCATCAATGAGACGGGAAGAATTGCAGCATCCACATTTCCGGTCTGGGCAAAGAGCCGCACCTGTCGGACATTCTCTCCAAACACGAGTTTGCCGGAAACCTCCGTCCAGAGGCCCGATTGTTGCAGGTATTCTTTCGCGGTTTTTCCGTAGGGGGCGGTTTCGGGGTTGGCTATCGCAATGCGTTTCGCGCCCTTCAGCACAGAGGCCGCCTCTGCCTTCGGCTCCAAGGGGCTGCCGGGCTTTGTCCAGAGCGCGATTTTGCCCAGCGCGTACACTTTCGAGGTGCCGGAGACCGTTTTGCCGCCTTTCTCCAGGCGTTCGACGTACTCGGCATTGGCGGCAGCAAAAACCTCGAACGGAGCCCCGCTTTCGATTTGCGTGGCCAGCTGCCCGGTGGCGCCAAAGGTCAGCTGCACCACCGCCCCCGTTTCTCTCTCGAAACTCTTTCCGATCTCGGTGAAAACATCGGTCAAGTCGGCGGCTGCCGCCACCTGCACCTCTCCGGTCGTTTTTTGCACGTTTGGGGCGGAGGCAGGGGCTTCCGTTTGACGCGCACAGCCCGCCAGCAAAACCAGAGGAAGGCAAATGAGCACGGTTCTACGTTTCATCGTGAAGTGGAGCTTTTCGTTTGGCCTCCAAAGACCGCCTTTGCTTTCCCTGCCGCTTTTCTATCCCTCGACGAGCAGGGTTTCGGGGTCTTCGACCATTTCTTTCACGCGCACCAAAAATCGAACGGCCTCGGAGCCGTCCACAATGCGGTGATCGTAGGAAAGGGCCAGGTTCATCATCGGGCGGATCACCACTTCGTTGTTGACTGCAACCGGGCGCGGCACAATCGCGTGCATCCCCAGAATGCCTACCTGCGGGTAGTTCAAGATCGGCGTGGACATCAGCGAGCCGAAAATTCCGCCGTTGGTGATCGTGAACGTGCCGCCCATCATTTCCGCGATGCTCAGTTTGTTTTCGCGAGCGCGGCCTGCCAGCACCCCAATTTCTTTTTCAATGGCGGCAAAGGTTTTGCCGTCTGCCTCCCGGATCACGGGAACCACAAGGCCCTCGGCGGCTCCCACCGCAATGCCGATGTCGTAGTAGTGCTTGATGAGCAGATCGGTTCCGTCAATTTCGGCGTTCAGCAGCGGAAAGGCTTTCAAGGCTCCCACCACCGCCTTGGTGAAAAACGACATAAAGCCGAGTTTTACGCCGTTGCGCTTCTCGAAAGCTTCGTTGCGGCGTTTTCGCAGTTCCATGATCGCCGTCATATCCGCCTCGTTGAACGTAGTCAGCATGGCAGCGGTATTCTGGGCATTTTTTAAGTTGGCGGCAATGACCTGTCGGCGGCGCGACATCGGTCTGCGCTCGACGCGAGAGGTGTCCGTCCCCGAAACCGGCACGGCCAGATTGGGTTGTGGAACCGCAACGGTGGGCGCGACTTTCGGGGCCGAGGCAACGCTTTCCACCTGCGGCTTGGCGGGGCCTGCCCCCGATTTGACGTGAGCCTCCACATCCTCTTTCATAATTTTGCCGCCCGCCCCGCTGCCCTTCACCTGAGCCAGGTCTACCTGATTGGCAGCGGCCACCCGCTCGGCCACCGGCGTCACTCCGGGTTTTCCGAACGCTTCGGTTCCAGCGGCGGGGCGATCCGGGGCATCAGCGGGCTTTTCGGCTGAGTAGTCGGGTGTGGAAGCATCGGGCTGCGTCTGCGGCTGAATCGGGGTGGCATTTTCGGCGGGCGTAGTTCCATTTTGGGCAGCGGGGGACGCTCCCGAATCGCCAAGGGTCGCAATCAAGTCGTTGACCGCTACCGTATCGCCCTCTTTGATCTCAATTGAAATCAAGACCCCGGCAGCAGGGGACGGAACCGAAACATTGGCTTTGTCGGTTTCCAGCTCCACCAGATCCTCGTCCTGCTTCACCGAATCCCCTACCTTTTTGAGAAACCGTCCAACGGTTGCTTCCAGCACCGACTCGCCAAACGCGGGCACTCTGATTTCCACTGCCATTTTCCGCTTCATGCTCCATTCCATCAAATTTTCGCGAACCCGCAGGGAAACAAAACGGCCCTGCGGGGGTTTCTTGTTCCGCTCGCTTTTAGGTTAAGACACTTTCACCGGCTTCCGCGTTAGGGGCGGCTTGAGTTCGGGGACGTTCTGAAGTGCCGTGCGGAGAATACGGGCTTGCTCGGCGGCATGACGCGCCCCGGAACCCTCGGCGGGAGAGGCCGCTTCTGCTCTTCCCACGTAGGTCAGTTCGCCCCGCCAGCCCACCATGTCCCGGTCTTGAAGCCGAGGGGCCACAAACAGCCAAGCTCCCATATTGGCAGGCTCCTCCTGCATCCAGACGATTTCTTGCAGATTCGGATAGCCCGCGATCACGCTTTTCAGCTCATCGGTCGGAAAAGGATAAATTTCTTCAAGCCGTACCACCGCCGCCCCTCGCGCCGTTTTGTACTCGGCAGAGCGAACCAGATCATAGTAAACCTTGCCGGAGCAAAGCACAAGCCGGGTCACCTCCTTCGGGGATCCAAGGGCGGCGGCATCGTCTATTACCGGCAGGAATTCCCCTTCGGAAAGGTCTTGCAGGGCGGCTCCGGCAAAAGTGGCTCGCAAAAGACTTTTGGGGGTCATCACGATCAGCGGGCGGGGATCAATTTCCGCAAGCGCGGCCTGGCGGCGCAGCAGATGAAAATACTGCGCGGAGTTGGAGGGGTTCACCACACGGATATTGTCGGTGGCGGCGAGTTGTAAAAATCGTTCCAGGCGGGCGGAGGAGTGTTCGGGTCCGGAGCCTTCGTAACCGTGCGGCAAAAGCATCACCAGCGAGGGCGTCTGCCGCCATTTCGCATTGCCGGACACCAGAAACTGATCAATGATGATTTGGGCTCCGTTGGCAAAATCGCCGAACTGCGCTTCCCAAAGCACCAGAGTTTGCGGCGCGTGAATGCTGTAACCGTATTCGAAGCCAAGCGCGGCGGTTTCGGAGAGGGGAGAATTGTAGATCGCGAACGAGGCGTTCGCCTGCGGCAGATTTTGCAGCGGCACAAACCGCTCACCCGTCACCGGGTCGTGCAGCACGGCCAGCCGGTGCTGAAACGTGCCGCGTTCGGTGTCCTGCCCGGCAATTCGGATCGGAGTTCCGTCCTGCAGGATCGAGGCGAACGCAAGGCTTTCCGTGTGTCCGTAGTCCATTCCGCCCTTGTCGAGGTTGTCGGCCCGCCGCTTGAAAACGGTTTGTTCCAGTTTTTCGTTAAGGGTGAAACCGGGCTTTCGTTTCAGCAGCTCTGCGTTAAGGGCACGGAGGGTTTCCGCCGAAACCCGCGTATCGAACGTGCGGCGCAGGCTTCGGCTGTCGTTTTCCATATCGTCTTGATGCGCCTGGGGAAGCGAGAGGTTTTGCCGCGCCTTTTGAAGTTTCTCCGTGAGGGATTTCACCAGCGTTTCGGCTTCGTCGCGGGTAACAACGCCTGCCGCTTCCATCTCCGAAGCCCAAAGTTCGCGCAGGCGGGGGCGGGCACGGATTTTTTCGTACATCTGCGGCTGAGTGTAGGCAGGTTCTTCGCCTTCGTTGTGCCCGTACCGCCGATAGCCGATCAGGTCAATCAAAAAGTCCTTCTGGAAGGTCTCGCGGTAGTCGTGTGCCATCCTTGCAATCGCAAGGCAGGCGACCGGATTGTCTGCGTTGACGTGAACAATGGGAATCTCAAAGCCTTTGGCGAGGTCGGCGGCATACAGCGTTGATCTTCCGTCTTCAGGGAGGGTGGTAAACCCGATTTGATTGTTGACGATGATATGAATCGAGCCGCCGGTTTCATACCCGTGAAGCCGGGAAAGATTGAGGGTTTCCGCCACCACGCCCTGACCGGGAAAAGCGGCATCGCCGTGAATGAGAAGGGCAAGGGCGGCCCGAGAATCCTGCGGAGGCTCGCCTTTGCCCAGGCGGGTGTCCTGAGCGGCGCGAACGTGCCCCTCGACAACCGGATTCACGAACTCTAGGTGAGAAGGGTTGGGCACGAGCGAAAGCTTCATCTCTTCGCTTTCGCTGCCGTTTTTGTAAGCCTTGTTATAGCCTAAATGGTATTTCACGTCTCCTGTCCACGCAATCGAGGACGAAGCGGAGTCGGAAACGGTGGTTCCCTCGGTTTTGATGGTATCCACAAATCCGGTGAGGATCGCCTCGTAGGGTTTCCCCATCACATGAGCCAGCACGTTGAGGCGTCCCCGGTGCGCCATACCGATGACGACTTCGCGGGTTCCTGCCATTGCGGAAGATTTGATAAGCTCGTCGAGTACGGGCACGAGAATATCGCTGCCCTCAATGGAAAACCGTTTGGCACTTTGAGCAATCGTGTGCAGATAATTCTCGAAACCGTCCACTTCCACAAGGCGTTCGAGAAGGGCACGTTTTGCGGCTCCATCAAACCCCTGAAAATAGCGTCCGCTTTCGATGGCATTATAAAGCCACTGCCGTTCTGCTGCCACTTGAATATGATCGGTTTCATAGCCGACTGCACCGGAATAGGCCAGCCGTAGTTTGCCAAGGGCTTCGAGCGCGTTGGCGCAGCCTTCCGAAAGCGGCCCGCCAACAACGGAGGCGGGAAGCCGCTTGAGATCGTCGGTGGTCAGAGAGTGAGCTTCCAGCTGCAATTCCGGGTCGCCGGGAGGTTCGGAGCCGAGCGGATCAATCCGGGCGTCCATGTGTCCCAGTTCGCGCACCATCCGACACACGCGTGCCGCCGCGACGACTTTCAGAACATCGTTTTCGGTGAGCGACCCGGAGGCGGAAGAGACAGCGGGAGAGACAGAGACGGCGGGTTTGGGCAGAAGGCTGTCGGGAGACCAGCCGGAGAAAAAGCGGCGTGTGGCTTCATCCACCGACTGCGGGTCGGACTGGTACTGCTCATAGAGCGCGAGAACGTGCCCCGCATTGGGACCGTAAAATTGGTTCTGGGTGAGTGACATAAAGGTTTCGATTCAGCGACTACGTTGTCGCCCGGCTTCCAGCACAAAAAATTCTCTTCCGATTATCATACCGAATTTTGCCTTCGGAAGTCAACTGACATTTCGCAGAACAGACGACGCTCGCCCTGCATTGCAAAAGCGACGGGGTGTTCCTCTGGAAGCCGCTCAATGCCAAAAAAGTTTGGCGAAGTCAATCTGAGGCCGTTTCGCAAGGCCGAACGCTGGCCTGTTCGAAAGCTGCATGAGAGACAGAAGCCGAAAAACAGAAGTGCACCTGCCTTGTTTCGCGCCTGCTTCGATTTGACTCACCGGCGATGGAAACGGTATGATTTTACCCCCGAAGGCCGATGCCGTCCGGGGCCGAAGTGAACCGAGATTCAACGAGGAATTGAGCAGGCCGAGAAAAGAGGAGAGAAGATGCCATCCATTTTAGTGAGCGATCCCATCGCTGAAGCCGGGATCGAAATTCTGCGGGGAATTCCCAATGCTTCCGTAGACGTGAGGCTGGGACTGAAGCCAGAAGAATTAAAGGCGATGATCGGCAATTACGATGCCCTGGCAGTCCGCAGCGAAACCAAAGTCACCGCTGAAATTCTGGGGGCCGCCGCCCGGCTGCAAATCATCGGACGGGCCGGGGTAGGGGTGGATAACATTGATGTCAGCGAAGCCACCAAACGCGGTATTGTGGTTGTGAATTCCCCCGAAGGAAACACCCTGGCGGCAGCGGAGCTGGCAGTGGGGATGCTGCTTGCCCTCGCGCGAAAAATCCCGCAGGCGGATGCGTCTCTTCGCGCCGGAAAGTGGGAGCGAAAAAAATTCGTCGGCACGGAAATCTACGGCAAAACGGTCGGTGTGGTGGGTCTGGGTAAAATCGGGCGCAGCGTGGCGGTTCGCATGAAAAGTTTCGAGACCGAAGTCATTGCCTACGATCCGTTTGCGACCAAAGAAAGTGCCGCCCGCATCGGCGTGGAACTCGTGTCGCTGGATGAAATTTATCGCCGCTCCGATTTCATTACCATTCATGTGCCCCTCAACAACGACACTCGCGGTATGATCAGCAGGCCGCAGATCGCTTTGATGAAAGACGGCGTTCGGATCGTGAACTGTGCGCGAGGCGGACTCGCAGACGAAACCGCACTTGCCGAGGCGATCCGCCTCGGCAAGGTCGGCGGGGTGGCCTTCGATGTATTCGCTTCCGAGCCGCCCGAACCTGAAAATCCTCTGCTCTCTCTCCCGGAAAACGTGGTGACACCGCACCTGGGAGCCTCGACAGAAGAGGCGCAGGTGAATGTCGCCATTGATATTGCCGAGCAGATCGCCGATGTGCTGACCGGAAAGCCCGCCCGCAGTGCCGTCAACCTGCCCTCGGTCTCCGCCGATGAAATGACGCGGGTCGCTCCTTATGTCGTTCTCGCCGCCAAAATCGGCTCGCTTCATGCGCAGCTTGCGTCCGATCTCGGCGGGGCGGGGCGTCCCATTGAGGGGGTGGAAGTTCGCCTCAGCGGGGACTTTACCGGAATCCCCAAAGAAAGCATCACCCGTGCCGTGCTTCAGGGAGTGCTCACTCCCAGTATGGACGAACCCGTGAACTTGGTGAACGCCCCGGCGCTGGCGGCGGCACGGGGCATCCGGGTGACGGAGGCCCTCGACATCGCCGCCAGCGGGGAAGCCGGTCGCCTGGTGAGAGTCGTCTCCCATTTCGAGGGGGGATCGCGCACGATCACCGGCACCGTCTACGATAAGGAGCCGCGTATTCTCACCATTGACCATTATCGGGTGGACATTCCCCCGACCGGCTTTATGGTGATGACTGTCCACACGGATCAGCCGGGCATGATCGGGCGCGTGGGAACGCTGCTCGGCGAAAACGGGGTCAATATCGCGGGAATGTACGTGGGGCGGCAGAGCGCGGGGCGGCAGGCCATTATGGTGCTGCTTGTGGACGACCCGATCAGCGATTCCCTGCTCGATCAACTGCGCGGCATTGCAGGCATGGAAAAAGCCCAGCGCGTCACGCTCTAAAAGAAATTCATCTCGAAAGCCTTTGCGCCTCATCGGGTGCAGGGGCTTTTTGCCTTGCCCTGAAACGTTGTGCCCCTTGAGTTCGTCCAGCGATTATTTGCAGAAAGGCGAAGTGAGAAATGACCTTCGAACAAGTAGTTGGCGGGTGTTTAAGAGGAGCCGCTGTAGGGGAGGCGCTTGGGCTTTCTTATGAGGGGCTGTCTCCAGCCAGAGCCGCAAAATTGCTGGGAAGACCGGAACGCCCTCGTCTCATTGTGGGGCGCGGCATGGTCTCCGACGACACCGAGCCTCTCTGGGTGACCGCTCAGGCCCTGATCGAATCTGGTGGAGATTTAGAAATCTTCCAACGGAGTCTAGCCAGGCGTTTGCGTTTGTGGTTGATTTGCCTTCCTGCCGGGGCGGGGCTGGCAACGCTTAAGGCTGTCATAAGGCTGTGGCTAGGCGTTTCACCTCAGAAGAGCGGGGTTTTCTTCGCGGGAAATGGGGCTGCAATGCGTGCCTCCGTTCTTGGAGCCGTCCTTCAAAGTCGAGAGGACTTGAAAGCTTTTGTGCGCATTTCTTCACAAATCACCCACACCGATCCTAAAGCGGAATGGGGGGCTTATGCCGTTGCGCTTGCCGCCCGGATGTCCTCACAGGGAAAAGTGGAGGGTTCCGTTTACCTGGAGCAGCTGAAGGAAGATTTAGGGCCGGAAGCCGAAGAACTCATCGGTTTTCTCGAAAAAGCGGTACAGAGTGCTGAGGCTGAGGAAACCACTCAGAGGTTCGCCGTACAGAGAGGGCTGGCAAAAGGGGTAACTGGATACGTGTACCACACTGTGCCCGTCGTGATTCAGGCCTGGCTGAGTTCGCCGCAGGATTATCGAAAAGCGGTGCAGGCCGTAATTTTGTGCGGCGGGGATGCTGACACAACAGCGGCTCTTGTGGGGGGCATTGTTAGGGCTGGCGTAGGCCGGGAGGGAATTCCAGAGCACTGGAGCGAAACGCTGCTGGAACTGCAATTCACCCCGCTCTGGCTAGATCGGCTTGGAGCACAGACGGCAAAAACTCAAACTCGAAAGGGGGCCGAAAAGCCGCTCGCTCATTCGGTGCTTGGAACATTGTGCCGGAATGTTTTGTTTTTGGGGATCATTGCGGGGCACGGATTTCGCCGCTTGCTGCTGCCCTACGCCTAAAGGAAAACTCCCCCGGTCTGCCAAAGCAGACCGGGGGAGTTTTCCATCAGACTTTTCTAGCCGAGACTAGAATTTCACCTGCAGCTGCGTGGTGAAGACGTTGGCGTTGGAGGAGTTGCCGCCGGTGACCACACCGCCGATACCCGTTCCTGCGCCGAAGCCCTGGCCCACGTTCTGGAAGTTGATGAGCTGGTAACCTAGTTTCAACATCGTGTTGTTGGCGATGTTCAGGCCGGTCGAGATCGTGATGTACTGCTCGACGGGCTTGGTGCGTCCGCCGAGACCGGTGGTGGCGGGGGAGAGGCTGTAGAAGACTCCCTCGTAATCCACACCCAGGTTCACACGCGGGTTGAAGGCATAGGACAGTCCGCCCTTGACGCGGTAGATGTCATCGCCAATGTTTAGCTGACCGACGCCTCGGTTGCGTGCCCCTTCCAGCCAGTTGCCCAGCAGGTTGAGGTTAAGGCCTTTGCTCACTTTGTAGCTGATGTCGGCATAGGGACCGCGAACGTTGGTCGGGTTGTACCAGTTGCCGATTTTCAGCCAGTTGCCGGGAGCTCCGTAGCGCGGGTCAACGTAGAGGTAACCCCCGTTGACGCTGATCGGGCCGGAAGCGTAGCCAACTTTGAGGTTGTAGTAAACATTGTCCTCATTGCCGGTGAACTCGCCGTCGCCCAAGTTAGGCAGCTTGGTGGACGAGATCGTTTTCGCGCCTTCCGCCAGAAGGTTGATGCGGCCAAACGGTTTAGGCTTGATGTACGCACCGAGCAGAGTCAGGTTCGAGGAACCTGCTGCCGGGCTGTCCGTCCCGAAGGTTGCACCAGTTACGCCAACTTCACCAATGTTGAAGAACGGAACCTTAAAGGTCACGCCCGCCACCTGGTTTGCAGTCACGGTCTGGTTCGAGGCATCAATGTTGAAGGGCTTCCCAAAGTAAGCGGGCGGGAAGGCTCCGCCGACAAGCGGGCTGTTGATGTTGACGCCATTGGTATTCGTGATCGAAGCGAACGACGCTGCGAACAGCGTGGTGCGGAACGAACCGAAGCTGGCATCCAACTTCACACCGTCCTGAACGAAGTTGCCGTCGTCATACGGGTCCACGTCGAAATAGGGATCGAGGTCGGGCCGCTGATAGATGCCAGGAGTGATCTGGAATTTGTAGCGTCCGAGGGTCAGCAGGCTGTCTTTGCCGAATTTCAGCGGAAGCTGAAGTTCTGCCTGGTAGGGCAGAAAGGATTCGGTGTTGGCGGCTCCGCCCGTTCCCGTTTGGGAAAGCGCGATGGCTCGCTGAGACAGGGTATTGCCGCGATAGCCCAGGTAGTTCGAGGCCACGAGGTCACCGAGGAATTTGCCGTCGCCGTTCACGGGAGCGGAAATGGTTAGGTGGAAGTCATGCACCACGTTGGCGGAACCAAGAATGTTGGCTCCGTTGCGAACGGCCCCGCCGTAGTCCACGAAGTTAAACCGGGACTGATCGGTGCGGGTTCCCACAAAGAACGATCCGCCGATTTTGGGCATTTTGGACAGGGTGCTTTTGATGTCCGCGATGTCTTTCTCTGCGGCGTCGAGGCGAGCGCGAACAGCGGTCACATCGGTGCGGAGAGAAGCGAGTTCCGGGCGGAACTCATCAACAAGGCGGCGAACCTCTGCCAGTTCTTCTTTGGTGGCGTAGCTGCCGGGGGCAACTCCGGTTCCACCTTCACCGGCGGGTCCGGGAGGTCCTGCAGGACCGGCGGGGCCGGGGGGAAGCATGGCGGGAAGCTTGTCCAGAAGCCGTTTAATGGCGATGGCGAATTCGTAGCGGGTGAGGGTGCGTTTGCCCCGGAAGAACCCGTCCGGGTAACCTTCCAGAATGCCTTTCTGCTGAAGCTCGTTAACCGCCTGGTAAGCCCAGTGGTCCTGCTGCAGGTCTTTGAAGGCGGCGTCCTGTGCGGAAGCGGGCAAAGACCAGGCAACGACGAGAGCAGAGAGTGCTGCGCCGAGGTACGGCAGTTTTCTCATTGTTATCTCCCTGATGGTAAGGTGGATCGTTCAGGCAGCAGCCCTGCCTGTTGGCTTGTCCGAAGGCCAGCACCCATCATGGAAAGAACAGCGATCCAGTGGAACTCCAAACGCGGTCCGACCCGAAGGCGAGAAAAGGAGTATCCTATGTACCCTTCCCCTTCCCGTAATTTCCGGCCTGATTTTGTTTTGAGAGCCTACCGGCTTCTGCCCCGTCCACGTCGGCTGTGACGTTTCGGGATAGATTACTGCCGCTCTTTCGTTTTGCAGAACCGCTTTGCTCAACCGAGCACGGTAAAACAACGAGGATTCGGAGTAATCGAGGATGAGAGTAGCATAGAAGATTCTTATTTGTCAAGAATCGGTGAACTTTTTTTACGAAAAAGTCGTCCGCTCTTCTACTCTCAAAAAATCCTTACGAATTAAGAACCCAAATGTTACGCCGAGTCGCACTTTTTTTTAGAAAAGTTCGTTTTTTGCGGAAAGACTCGTAATTTCTTCAACAATCGCCCCCAGCGAAACCTCTGTCTGCGCTTTGGTTTTCTGGTTGCGAAGCTGCACCACGCCGCGCTCCACTTCGCTGTCTCCTAAAATAAGGGTGTAGAGTGCGCCCGCCTCGTCCGCCTCTTTCATCTGCGGGGGAAATTTGCGGCTGCGATAAGATTTGTCGGCGGCAATTCCCGCCTCTCGAAGCCGGGTGAGAAGCCCGACCGCCGCTTCTTCGACCACCGACGGCTCCCCCAGCACCACGAGAAAAACCCGAATGGCCTCTCCTGCCTCCACCGGGAGGCGAACCCCCAGCGCGTCCAGCGAAATCAAGCAGCGTTCCATACCCAGCCCAAATCCGATGCCGGGGATTTTCGGCCCGCCGCAGGCTTCCACCAATCCGTCGTAGCGTCCGCCGCCGCCAAGAGCGTTTTGCGCCCCCAGCGAAGCCCCGGCGATCTCGAAGGTGGTGCGGGTGTAATAATCAAAGCCGCGTACAAGCCGGGGATCAATCTCAAAGGGAACCCCGGCGACCTGAAGGTAACGCTGAAGTCGGGCAAAGTGTTCCGCGCTTTGCGGGTCGAGGTGATCGGTGAGGCGGGGGGCGTTCTGAAGCAGTTCCAGTTCTTTAGGGTTTTTGGTGTCCAGCATTCGAAGCGGATTCGTACTGAATCGGTGCTGCCCCTCCTCGCTCATTTCAGAGAGAAACGGACGAACATAATCTTTAAGGGCTTCCCGATAGCGAGCACGCGACTCCGGAATGCCAAGCGAATTAATTCGCAGCACCTGGTCTTTGACGCCGACCTCCCGGTAAAAGCTCATCGCCATCAAAATCACTTCGGTATCGAGCGCGGGGTCTTCCGAACCGAACACCTCAACGCCGAGCTGCTGGTGCTGCCGGTAGCGCCCTTTTTGGCCCCGTTCATAGCGAAAATTCTGCCCGATATAATAGAGTTTGGGGGTGGGGTGGGTGGCGAAAACGCCGTTTTCGATGCAGGCACGCACCACAGGAGCCGTGCCTTCGGGCTTCATCGTGAGGCTGCGTCCGCCGCGATCCTCGAACGTGAACATTTCTTTGGAGACGACATCGGTGGTTTCCCCGGCGGTTCGCTTGAACAGGTCGGTGCTTTCCAGAATCGGGGTGCGAATCTCTTTGTAGCCGAAGCGTCGGCAGACCTCCCGAAACACGCCTTCGACGTAACGCCACTGAGCGGCGTGAAGCCAGGGGTCTTTCGAGGGCGGATAGGGCAGCACATCATAGGTATCGGGCGGGCGTTTGTAGGCCATCTAAAGAAGTCCTTTGGAGGGAAAGTTGTTGGGATCAGTATACTGTAAACACGCGGACGCGGGGAGAAGAAACCCGGCATTCCCAAAGGGAGCAGATGGGAAATTTTCTTGACAGCGAAGGCGGGGAAGGGTATACTGCATCGTTGCGAAACGAAGAAAAATCGTTTTAGCGCCAGGGTTGGTTCTGGGGTTGTGGCTCAGTTGGTAGAGCGCTACATTCGCATTGTAGAGGTCAGGGGTTCGAATCCCCTCAGCTCCATTTCGTTTTTTCTCTCACGAATCATCTTCCTCCTTCTTCATTCTCTCCTGGAGAACCCAGCATGAGTTCTCTTCACTGCGTTTTGTTTCAGAGCTTTCTTCGCTGAGGTTTACGTCAACTCAAGAGGGACCCTGCCCTTCTCCCTGTTTTTCTTCGGTAGAATAATCCGAAACGATAAAGGCTCCAATACTGATTGGCAGCAACTGACAATCTTCCTTGAACTTTACGCTGAAAATCCTATGAACAGTCAAGCAGGTTCTATCGTCACCACTTATAGTCGCGCTGGAATTGCTGCCTATTCGCTCGAAATCTGGCACACCGGGCTGGGGAAACGCCGTGTTCTGCGGGGCGGCGATATTGCCATTGTGACGGCACTCGCCCGTTCTCAACGTTGTGATTGGGACGCCCTGTGGCAAACCAAAAGAATGAGCGATCAGAAACGATCTCAAGCCGCTCATACCGCACAGGAGCGTGAGGAGAAAACGGAAGATGAGCCTGGTCTTGAATTTGTCCCCTGAGCGGGAAAGACGTCTGAAGGCGTTTGCAGCGCGGCAGGGAAAACCGGAAGCGGAAATCGTCGAAGCCTGGATTGACACGGTTCCCGCTGAAGAGAGCAGCGCGGCGGAAGCGATCCCGGAAGAGCGCGTCATTCCAACCTTTGCTGAATGGAAGCGGGCGCGGGGAGAGAGACCGACCGAGAAGCCGAAGACGGGCGCGGAAGCCGTTGCCTATTGGGAAGAGTTCGGTCTCCTGGGCTCCTATGGGGATATGTCCCTGAGTTCCGAGGAAATGGCGCGAAAACTCAGAGAAGAATCGAACCGACCGCGTTATGCTTGATACTGACGTTCTCGTAGACCTAAAGCGCAAACACCCGCCCGCTCTCGTCTGGTTTGACGCTTTGGACGGGATGCCCTCGATCTCTCCATTTTCCGTAGTGAAGCTGCTCTGCGGGTGTCGGGATAACGCCGACCGTCAGGCGGCTCTGCTCTGGCTGGCGGCGTTCCCAATCATTTATCCGAGTGCCTGGGGCATGGAGAAAGCGGGAGAACTCACGCGGTTTCGCTTGTCGCACGGTCTCGACGCGCTCGATGCCTTTATCGCGGCTACGGCACTAGAGTACGAAGAGCCGCTGCTCACGTTCAATCGGAAGCATTTCGGGGCAGTTCCGGGGTTGACGATTGCGGCTCCCTCAGTAAAATAAAGCCGAAAAGAAACGCAAAAGAACACCGAAAGCCTTCTCTGGAAAAATCAAAGAGAACGGCAGGAGGAATTGACCGCTGCCTTCATCAAAAATGCAGGGCCCGAGCGGATACCGTTTTGAGGTCGAAACAGGGACTTCTTGGAAAGCAACTTCCGAGTCTTTCCCCGTGTAGAGGTCAGGGGTTCGAATCCTCTCCGCTCTATTGAGACCGAAAGGTTTCTTTTGTTTCAACGTGCCGCCTTCTCAAATCCTGCGTCTACACTGTTCCGTCCGACCTTTGGGCAGCGAAGGTCAGACGGAACCCTCTTTTTCTTCGGATTTCGCTGCCCGCACACGCCGTGCCGAAGTACCCCTCGAAAACATCCGCCGAAAAATTTTCCCGCCGGGGCCTAAGCGGATTTCAAGAGCGGCATCGGCTGGATTTGTTTGAGCAGGGACTCCAGAGCCGCGACGATTTGGGGGTCGAACTGCGTTCCCGCCCCTCGCTTCAGCTCCGAAATCGCCCATTCAATGCTCTGGGCTCCCCGGTACGGGCGAGTGGTCGTCATCGCTCCGAAAGCGTCTGCAACGGCAACGATCCGGGCCGCCAGCGGAATTTCCTCGCCCTTCAATCCATCCGGGTAGCCGTTTCCATCCCAGTGCTCATGGTGACCGCGAATCGAAGGAACGACCAGCCGCAGTGAGGGCAGGCAGCTGACGACATCCGCTCCAATCACCGGGTGCTGCCGCATAATCTGCCACTCTTCCTGGGTGAGATTTCCCGGTTTGTGCAGCACCAAGTCCGTAACCCCGACTTTGCCGATATCGTGAAGCTTTCCCACAATTCCCACCAGGCGGGCTTCCCCTGCGTTCAACCCCATTGCCAATGCGATCTGGCTGGAAAGAGCTGCTACGTCGTCGGTATGCTCCCCTGTATAATGATCCCGAATTTCCACCATCTGTGATAACGCATCCACAATGCCCTGCAGGGCCGCATCTTCACGCGAGGCAGAATTGGTTTCCTGTTCGAGTGCCACCACCTCCGCATCCGTCACCGAACGCACCTGATTGCGTCCTAGCCGCTTGGCGGCGTACATCGCAAAATCGGCGGCAGCCACAAAGGTGGAACGATCCGAAGCATGATGCGGAAAAACCGCCAAACCAATCGAGCAGGTGATGTGCCCGCCCCCTGCCGCCGTAAATACGTACTCCGCAATTTCCTGACGAATGCGTTCCGCAGCAGCCAGGCCCGTTGTCTCATCCGTTTCCGGCAAAAGCAGCAGAAATTCCTCTCCGCCCCAGCGTCCCAGCGTATCCATGCCGCGAAGACTCGTTTGCAGCACCATACTGAATTCTTGCAGCGCGGCATCGCCCGTGCCATGACCGCAGCTGTCGTTCAATGTCTTAAAATGGTCTATATCAATAAACAGCAGGGCGCACGAGCGATCATAACGCTGGACCCGCTCCAGCTCGCGATCCAATGCGGCCACCATCGCTCGATGGTTGGGAAGCCCGGTCAGCGCGTCCGTCGTTGCCAGGGCCGCCATTCGATCCATCGCTTCCTGAAGAGAACGAGTGCGCTCGGCAATTGTGGTTTCCAGTTCTTCCTGGTGACGCTTCAGAGAATCCCGCATGAATTTCATTTCCAGCAAAGAAGACGTTCTCACCTGAATTTCCATCCGATCAATCGGCTTGGTGATGAAATCGTTGGCTCCTGCCCGAACCGCTTCCAGACGATCCTCTTTGCTGTTGAGCGCGGTCACCATAATGACGGGAACATCGGCACAGGCTGAATTTTCCCGAATGGCACGCACCACATCGAACCCGGTCAGACCGGGCATATTGACATCCAGCAGAATCAGATCAATTTCAGGGTTTAGCGCATCGAGTGCCGCCAGACCGCTGCTGACACTTTCCGATTTGTAGCCGAGACGCTCGGCGATCATCTCCAGAAGTTCCCGGTTGATCATCTCGTCGTCTACGATCAATATCCGGGGTTGTTTTCGCTCAGAATTCATGCGTTTCTCCTCGCACTCCGAAATTCCTCAAGGGGCCGAACGGTTTGGGGCGATCAGAAAAAGTCCCCGCCGCTCACATGACTTTCAATCCTTCGGGGGCTGCGGTTTCTAGGCCGCCTGCGCCCACTCTTCCAATCCTGGCTTTTGGAGAGGGAGAACAAAGCTGAACGTGCTGCCTTTTCCCTCGCCCTCACTTTCCATCCAAATTCGCCCCCCATGCGCCTCCACCAGCTGCCGGGTCAGGGGCAGGCCCAGCCCCGTCCCCTGCTGCCGACGCCCATAGGAAGAATCCACCTGCTCGAAGATATGGAAAACTCGTGCCTGATCTTCTTCAACGATTCCGATTCCGCTGTCTTTAAGAGTCACCCTCAAACAGGCGCAGTCCGGTTTCTCCCCCAAAGTCTCGCGACCGACCTGCACCCCGATGACGATCTGACCGTTTTCAGGGGTGAACTTGATCGCATTGCTCAACAGGTTGTAGAGAATTTGTTTGAAGCGTGCGGAATCCGCATACAGACTGGGTCGGTCTTCGGAAAGATTCAAAGTAACCGTTAAATTTTTCTTGGCGGCCAGGGGAGACAGCGTTTCCGTCACCTCGGCGATCACCTCGTTGGCGGAGAGGGTACTGCAGGATAGCTCGAGTCTTCCTGCTTCGACCCGGCTGATGTCCAGCACATCGTTCACCAACTGCAGCAAATGCCGCCCGCTCGTCAGGATCATCTGCATCTGCTTGTTTTGCCGCTCGGTCAGGTCGTTGTAGTTGGGATCGGCGAGCAGTTCTGCAAAGCCGATGATGCCGTTCAGCGGCGTACGCAGTTCGTGGCTCATATTGGCCAGAAACAGCGATTTCGCCTGACTTGCGGCTTGGGCGGAGTCGCGTGCCTGAACCAGTTCTTGCTCTGCCCTTTTGCGTTCCGTGATGTCGGTGTGGCTTCCGGTCATTCGATAGGGTTTTCCTTCGGCGTCGCGCAAAACCGCCCCTCGCGCCAAAACCCATCGGTAGCCGCCGTCTTTGTGCCGCATCTGAAATTCCACCTCGTATTCGGAAAGTTCTCCCTGAAGATAGGCGGTCAGCACGGTATGCACCCGGTCGGCATCGTCTGGGTGAAGCAGTTTTTCCCAGGTCGGCATTGTGTTGGGCAGCTCGAAATCTTCATAACCGAGAATGTTTTTCCAGCGTGGAGAAAAATAAACTTCTCCCAAGCTGATCTGCCAGTCCCAAAGACCGTCTTTGGAACCCTCCACCGCCAGCGAAAACCGTTCGTTGCTGTCGAGCAGTTCCCGTCTTGCCTGCCGAAGCCCTTCGCGGGCTCCGTCCAGTCCCATTGCCGCCCGTCCGATTTCGATTTGGAGGGTATTGAAGCTTTCGGCCATCACCCCGACCTCATCCTGCGTTGTGATGAGAACTGGAACCACATCTACGCGGGCATGAGCCGCATCCAGGTTTCCTACCCCCAAGGCCTGCATCGCTCGCGAAAAATCGGTCAGGGTTCCGCGAGTCAGCCGCTCTGCCGCCTGAGAAACCTCCTCGGCAGCATGGGCGACCAGCCCCGGCAGCACCAGTCCGACCGTGATGGTGAGCAGGGCTACCGCGACAAAAATATCTTCCAAGGCGGTGACCAGAGCGGTTTGCTGGCGGCTGACGCTGTGCACAGCCATGAGATACCCGCCGCCGTCTAGCAGAAGCACCAGCAGCATGGTTCCGGTCAGTTTCAGATGCAGAGAGCGGGCCGGGCCGCGCTGCCCGCTTTCGCGTCTGTCCTGCCAGCGGCGCAGGGCATAGAGCGTGGAGCCGGAATAGGCCAGGGTCAATCCCACCAGCACCGTCGGCAGTCCGAACTGCTCGAAACCGAGAATTGTAGCGATACACCACACCAGAGCGGCAAAAACTCCCAGCTGGACTGTTCCGCGAGGGGCGCGGTAGGGGCGTTCTTTTTCGGGAGCATTTCGCCGGAGAAGCCAGACCGCGATGTTCGGCAGCGCGATCCCGATCAAATAGGTGAGGTTGGCGGCGGCGACAAGCCAAAGCGGGTCGCCTGCCAGTAGAAACGCAATGGCCGCCCCCGCCGTAATCAGCGTTGCCACCCAGGGCGTATCGGTTCGGGAACGCCGTGCGAAAAAGCGAGGCAGCAGCCCGTCTTCCGACATCTGGGAAAGGGTGCGGGAAGCTCCCGCAAGCGGCGCGAGGGTTCCGTGAAACATATTGAAAATCATAAACCAGATGGCCGCCGCCTTTGCTCCCTGTCCGCACAGCGGTGCAAACGTCGGCCCCAGCACATTTTGCAAGTCCTTCCCCAGCGACTCCGGCCCCAGCACTCCAAGCCAGATCACCGGCAGCACGGCAAAGTACAGCAGTGCCATCGCACCGCTGGCAAACATTGCCTTCGGGATGTTCCGTTTGGGATCAATCGTCTCCCCCACATGGCAGGCCGCCGTCTCAAACGCGGGGGCGGCAAATCCGATCAGGTACAATCCCGCCATCACACTCGTCAGTTTGCCGAACCACCCCGGAAAGGGAACCGTGAGATGAAAGGTGGAGGCCTGATGCCAGTCCACATGACCCGTGACCACCGGAATGATGCCGGACAAAAACGCCAGAAGTGCCGAGATGGTGGCAAAAGGAATCGCCAGCCGGGTGACCCAGCGCACTCCGCACAGGTTGACCCCCGTGAAAAAAAGGACGATCCCCACCGCCATCACATTGATGGGGATTTGAGGAAAATAATAAGTATGGATGGCGGTGGCAGAAAGAATAGCGGTCAATCCGCAGGTGGGAACCCAACCCCACCAGTAACAAGTTCCCGTTAAATTCGCCAGAACCGGACTGATCGGACGGAACGCTTCGGCGCAGCAGGACGCAATGCCGCCGACCCGGTTGGGAAACATCAGGATTAGTTCGGTCCAGCCAAACGCAGCCATCCAGGAAAGCAGCAGTCCAACGATAAGCAGAGGAATCGCCGCACTGCCCTGGCCGGAGATGCTGCCTTGTCCTGCAAACAAAGCCCCGATCAGAAAAAGGCTCTGGTTGCTTCCTCCCATCGCCAGGGCCGTCGTGCCACGCCAGCCGAGAACTCGCGGGTGGGCAAAAGCCTGCTCGTTTTCGTCCACCTCGGCGGGAGATTGGGCAGATTGAAGTGAGGTATCCATAGAAACGGCTCGCTTTCGTTGAACTTGAGACGACCGTATATTCCATAGTTTTTTCCTTGGATTGAGATGATTTTTTTGCAGTTTACCGAAAGAAGAGCAGGCGGGAAGTAAGAAAGGGGACGACCACGCAGAAATCGAAAAGGAAACCTATCGTGACTTCGATCCGACTGCTTTTGGCGGGAACGTAGAGGACGCTCTGGAGCGTCTCTTTCACAAGATCGAAGAAACCATCTGAAAAAGGCTGTAGAACTTGCAGTCCCTGATTCCAGGTCAACTCTAGAAGAGAGGAGAAAGAAAAGCCAATGGAAACACAAAACGAGGGCAGACCAGGCATTGAGGAGGGGGCACTGACGCCGCCGGAACTTTATCGAGAAGCCGGAAACGAGAGTGCGGGGCCGCATGGCGGAAACCCGAACATTACACGGGGCGGCGGGGTTGCTTCCGATAATGCCGCCGCCGGTTTTTCAGACACCACGCTGCGCGATGTCGGTAGTCTTACCACCAATAAAGAGGAAAACGGCTCCCGTGATCCTTCCGAGACGGATGCACGGCGCGACGCCTCCGGCGGAATGGGAATTGTGCATGGCGGCGCAGACGCCGGGGATCACGATGCGACCACCGGCAATCGCCCTTAATCTTGACGTCCGCCGCCCTCCGCTCTTTACCGATGAAAAACTTTGAGGAGAGAGCGAAGAGCGGTTTTTTGTGCAAAGCCTCACTTTCCGGCCAGGAACGCTCCGCTAACTTTCTCCAAAACGAACGCGCAGCCGGTCTACGGCTTGCTGCAGCCGAAGAAACTCTTCGTGCGCTCCGCCCCGGTCTGGATGCAGCACCGCCGAAGCCGCCCGGTACGCGGCTCCGAACGCCTCGGCACTGCCCAGAATCTCGGCTGTGCTTTTGCCGCCGAAACGCGCCAGAAAACCCGCGGCTTCACGCTCCGCTTCGGTGGCTCCGGGAGCGGGCTTTGCTTTGGGCGGACGCGGGCGAAATCGCGTTCGCGGGGGAGCGACCGAAACCCATCCCCGGTAAGGCTCGCCGCTGGAGCCAACCCCGTAGACGGTGGACTCGCGCAAATGCTGAAGGTGCAGCGCAATCGCCCGCAGGTTGTGTTCCCACCGCTTAAAGCGATCCGACCCGATCCTGAGAAATCCGTATCGGCTCTCGAACAGCAGCACAATAGCGGGGGAGAGGGAAGAGGCCGTTTCGCGGGGAAGGTAGTTTTCATCGAGGTCGCCGGGGCGCAGGTCAACTTGCAGTACCAGGTCTCTGGCACGCAAAACGCCGAGTTCGAGCTTGAGCAGTTTAAGCGTGTCTTTGAAGGTGGCGGAAAAGGTGGCTCGCTCTCGCTCTTCCGGGGTGCGCTTTCGGCCCGGAAAGTCGCGGATCGGTTCCAGGTCGAGATCGAATTCGGTTTTGACTTCTTTCCAGCTCATCGTGCCTTTAGGATAGCCGATAAAAACGAAAATCGGTCGGAAAGAAACGGAATTCTTCTCGACCGATCCCAAAAACGAGGGTTCAGGCATACTTCAAAATATCGTGCCCGGAACCGACGGGGCACGGGCGCGGGTCGAAAGTTGGCTTTTCGGTAAGCTGCGGGTTGCCAAGCGCGTTGTAGCAAATGATGAATGAGCGGCGGTGCTTATCCGAGTCATTGGGGCCGGAGGTGTGCAGCAGATTCGAGTGGAAAAAAAGGGCGGAACCGGGTGTCATCTCGCAGTACACCCGCTCGAACAGTTTTTCGAGTGCGCCGATTCGGTTGGGGTCGGCTCCCGTCTGGCTTCCCACTTTGCTATGCTCCAACCGTCCCAGCAAATGCGACCCCTTGAGAACTTGCAGACAGCCGTTTTCAATCGTGGATTGGTCGAGTGCAACGAAGACGGAGATCATGCGCGGAAACACGAAACCCTGATTGTACCAGTAACCGTAATCCTGGTGCCATTCCCACGCGCCGCCTGTCCCCGCCTCTTTCAGCATGACTTTACCATGAAAGAATGCGACCTCCTCGCCAAGCAGAGCACGGGTTCCGTTTACGATGCGCGGATCGGTGGAAGCCGCCGCCCAAATGTCGTCACCGAGTTCATGCCAGATCGCGAGTTTCGCTTTGCGTCCGGTGGTGTCCTCATTGCCGCGTGTGTTGGCGGTAACGCGCCCGCCGCCTTCGATCTCATGGATCATCGCCGCGACCTCCGCCTTCGAGAAGAGGTCGGGAAGGAGAACGTACCCGTCTTGCCCAAATTCGGCGACGCGCTCCATAGTAATATAGTTTGTCATGCGAGAAGTTCCTTTTAAGAAAATGTAACGGTTGCCATTCCGCTAGCGGCTCCAGAAACCTGTTGAAGAGCATAAGCGGCATTGAATGCACAACGATCCGCCGTATAATTAGTGTAGACGTAGAGCGTTTTGCCCTGATAAAACGTCTCGAAAAACGAAATGCTCGCAGGTGGTTTCATACGACTGAACAAGTGAACAGACATTCCTGAATAGTCAACAAGTGGAATGGAAAGGTTTGGATTATGTGATAAACAATAGAGACAACATTCTCGCAGAATCCCACTCCAGCTCGTGATATTTTTTTTGGTTCCGTCCGGGAGACAGAGTATCGTTGGTTTCGTGCCTGTCACGCTTGTGATTTGAGAGAGCAGTTCGGTTCTGAGCGTTGAAACATTTGCCGTCTTTGGTGGCACGGGTTTCGCTGTTGTCGGCTTCGCACTCGATGTCATCGTCGCGACCGGAACTGCCGTCATTTGAGCAATTTGCGTTTTCAGGCTATCTATGAGCTGCTCAAGTTCATTGACTTTTGCTGGTAAGGGGTCAGTGGTTTCCACCGACCAGTAATTCGCGGCGTCCATTTTTTGAATCAGGTATTCTGCCAATTCAACTGGGTTATGTACTTTGAGATCAATTATCTTGGTTGGATTGAAATTAACTGTGCTGAAGTGATCGTAATGGTGCCACACCAGCCCATCTGTGATGAAAACATCGCTTAATTTGTGAGCGAATGCATAAGAGATCAGGCTGTTTACAATCTGATCGTGAAAAATGTTGACCCCTAATGCTTTGGCTTCAACGATGATTCGGGCTTTTTTGCTTTCGTCATTGAGAACATAATCGGCACGAGTTTTCTCTAATGTTTTTTCCACTTCCACCATCTGCGGGTTGGCGGTGTCCCAGCCCAAAGCGCGTAGGATCGGATCAATCAGCGCGGCGCGGGTCGAGGCCTCATTTGTCTGGAGCGTCGCACTGTAGAGCGAGGCGGCTTCTTTCACCTGAAGAAGTACTTCGCAGAGATTGCTGAGGGGACTCTGAAATCGGAGCGGCATTTTTTTCCTCTTCGCAACGGCTTTGCCCGTTGCCCGGTTTAGGCAGGGTCTCCTTTGTACCCGCTTGAAGAGAAATTTCGCATGACAACTGTGAAATCTGTGCGATCTACGAAAAAAGTTTAGTCTTGAAGATGAAAACGACGAAGTGCGTTGTTCGCCGCACCGTAGCCTCCTGCCCACTCGCCGAGTTGTGCGGGTAGAATGCGAACCTGTCCGCCCGTCGGTCGCCATTCGAATTGATTCAGGAGTTCTGCAAGCGGATCGAAAAGCGCGTCCCCCGCTTTCGCAATGCCGCCGCCGAGCAAGACCGCCTCCGGGTCAAACGCATTGATAAGCGACGCGATCCCTGCCGCCAATGCCTTCACCGAGGCGAGCCAGACAGCACGGGCTTCCGGCTCTCCGGCTCGGTACGCCGTTACCAGTTCAGCCGTTGAGGGGTAACGTCCGCCCGTGCGGGCTTGCAGGGTGCACTCGCCAATCGCCTCTTCGAGGCTGCCGGGCGTGTTCACGATGTCGCGCTCGCCGTGTGGATTTAGGCTGATGTGTCCGAGATGCCCTGCCCTGCCGAGATGACCGCGCAGCAGATTTCCGTCCACCATGGCCGCCCCGCCGACTCCCGTTCCCAGCGTGAGCAGCAAAACATTCTCGTAGCCCCGCGCCGCGCCGCGCCACACCTCACCCAGCAGGGCGGCGTGTGCATCGTTGAGTACCGGAACCCGCCCGTAATAGCCAAGCGCGTCCGTCCAATCAAGACCCTGTACCACTTCCATGCGCCCCTGCATCCACGCGATACTGCGCCCGTCCGAAGCCGCCAGCCCTGGCGTTGCGATGCCGATACACTCCGGCGCACGCCCCTGCTCCGCCTCCAACTGCCTGATGAGTGCGCGAACCCCCGTTATCCAGTCCTCTTTCGTTTGCGAAGTCGGTTGGGTGAACTGCGCGACTGCGTCCCCGTCCGGCGTGACGAGCAAGGCTTTGAGGTTCGTTCCGCCGATGTCCAATCCCAGCGCGTAGCGATTACTCATTTTGACGCGCCCTCACGTTTCCAGAGAAGTGGGTTGAGCACGTCGTTATCGAGAACATCGCCTACCTTCAGGGTCGCGAAATAGTCGTCCGGCAGGATGTTCTTCGCGCCGTTGAAGGTCGAGCCATCGGGCATATAGGCACAGGTCATGGCGCGGCGCGGCTTATTGGTCATGTTCGCGCCCGCGCCGTGTGCGGTCAGCCCGTTGTGAAAAACGGCGGAACCAGCGGGACAGGGACACGCTGCCGATTCGATCTTCCGCCACTCCGGGTAAACCTTGAACAGGCCCGCCAGGTTTTGCCCAATGTCCGCGTTCTCGAAACGCGCCGTTTTGTGGGTTTCGGGCAGATAGTAAAGACAGCCGTTCGAGAGGGTGGCATCGTCGAGAGCAACCCAGATCGAAAGGGAGTGCCGAGACGAAAACGACCAGTAAGGGTTGTCGAGATGCCACCCCGTCGGGTTGCCGAACGGCGGCTTGAACAGGGCCTGGTCGTGCCAGATACGGATGCCGTCTACCCCTTCCAAAGTCGCGGCCAGTTCGCCGAGCCGGGGATCGAGCATAAGGCTTCTCATTCCCTCGTGAGTATCGGCGAGTTTGAGGCACTGCGTAAATACAGAGGCGTAATAAGCGTCGGGGTTTTCCTGATTGGTCAGGGAACGGGTGGCTGCGGGTGCGTGGTTTTCTTCCCGCCGCAGGCCGAGGCGTTCGTCCACCGCCCTCTGCGTGGTGATTTGCCAGTGAAGCAGCTCGTCGGGCGTCAGAAAATCTTCCAGCACGAGAAAGCCGTTAGCGCGGTAAAAAAAGATTTGTTCGGAGGTGACGTGAGTGTTCATGGCAGTGAAAGCGCGGGCCGAGGCGGAGGGGAACGGCTAAATCTCGTCGAATTTGGGCACGGGCGTGTAGACGTTTTTGCCCCCCGTGCGATCCTCGCCGCGCAGCAGATAGATTTGGTGGCCTTTCAGGGAGTCCGGGCGGCCTTCATGGACAACGTTGGCAGGCATATAGCGCATGGTGTAGCCGCATCGCCGTTTGTCGGAAAAATTGGGATTGGAGCCGTGAATCGTCCAGGCATCGTGGAAATGACACTCGCCCGGCTGCAGTTCGAGGTCCACGCTTTTGCTTTCGTCAATGAGTTCGGGGGCAAGGCGGATGTTGAATACATTTTTGCTTTCGTCTACGGGGACATAAGCATCCATCGCTGCCTGAAACGCCGTATGCGATTCGGGAATAACGCGCATACAGCCATTTTCAAGGGTGGATTCGTCAACCGCGAGCCAGAGGGTAATCACGTTCATCGGCGTGAGGCGTTTGTTCCAGTATGCGCCGTCGGTGTGCCAGGGAACCGCTTTGCCGTTGCCTTTGGGCTTTGCGATGAAATGGCTTGACCAGAGGAGGATGTCCGGGCCGGTGAAGTCTTCGATAATATCGAGAATACGCGGGTGGGCGAGGTAGCGAAACAGCCAGGGATCGGTGAAGTGCGGCACGTCCATTTCCTCCGGGCGTTTGTCGGCGGGCAGGGCGGCGATCATCTCATCTACGTGCGCGGCCAGGGCGTTCATTTCTGCTTCGTCGAACACGCGCCCCAGCTTGAGGTAACCCTCTTTCGCAAAAAAGGCGACCTGTTCGGGAGTGGCTTGGGTGAGTACGGACGAACGGCTTTCGGTCAGAGGGGGCATGGAGGTTCTCCTAAAAGATTGAAATCAAAAGAGTTGATCTCAGTATAGGAAAAATAGGGGAACACGGCAACAAAGTGATATGATAATACCGGTAAGCTGCAGGGAGGACAGAGGCCAATTAGAGCGGCAAGCTTATCCCCTCCTTTTTTGACACATGAGATCACGCTCCAAAAAAGACCTCCCGCAGCGTTTACGAAGATTTCTGAAGGAGGCGGGCTTTTAACTGCATCAGACCCCCCCAGAAAGGGTTCGGCCCTTGAAATGGCAGCGATCCGTCAGTAGATTTTCCAGATACCGGGCGTGGCGATTTCAACGAGATGATCGTCCGGGTCGCGGAAGTAGAGGCTTGTGCCGCCGAGCGGCGGGTGAACTTCACTGATGATTTCGATGCGGCGCGTTTCCAGCTCGATGCGCCAGCGGCTCAGGTCGTCCGCCGGGATCGAAAAGCAGAGGTGCGTTCTTCCCGGTGCATCGTGGGGCGGGATATTGCCGCCGGGGACTTCGCTCACCTGATCCGACGCCCCTTCCCTAAAAAGCAGCAGCACACTTTTTCCGGCAACGTTCATCGCTTTCATCCGTTCCTCGGAAAGCAGCGTTTCGAACCCGAACAGGTCGGCATAAAAGGTTTCGGCCCGTTCCAGGTCTTTGACGTAAAGGGCGGACTCCAGCAGTCCGGTCACGGTTGGCATGAAAAAACCTCCTCGAAAATTTGCAGTTCCAAAAAAGAGAACGCGAAAGCGAGGAGGTCGGCGGCACGAATATCGGAAATCACACGCCCGGTGCAGACCCCGCCGGAAGACGCCGCACCGTGCCGGGGACTTTTGGTTCGCCGTCGGTGGCGGAAGCAATCGCTGCAAAGCAGAGCGCAAGACTTCTCAGATTTTCCTCGGCGGAGTGGATCGGCTCCCGGTTTTCCTCAATCGCACAAAGCAGCTCGCCCATCGTACCCTGAAAGCCCATCGGAAACCAGTGCCCTTCGAGGTGCGGGGTGAACTGACCTTCGGCGGTGGTAACGGTCATCGTTTGCGAGCCGAGATCGGGGCCGATGCAGTGAATCGTCCCTTTCGTTCCGGCAATGAACGTTCGATCCAGGTTTCCCTGTTTCACGAAAGCATCAAAAACGAGAGACGCCTGCCCGCCGGGAAACTCGATCATGGCCTGAGCCAGCAGCGGAGGATCAATCTCCTGGCCCAGAGCCTTGGTGCGCGTTGCATAAACCTGGGTGGGAACTCGGTCGCCCAGCAAATGACTCGTGAGATCGAACCAATGGATTGCAAAATCGTAAAGTACAAGGTCGCGGATTTTCTCGAAAGGGCTGCCCTTCACCCACGAATGATCCCAGTGAACTCCCAGGTGCAGGCTGAGCAGATCGCCGATCAATCCCGCTTTGATTGCCTCTCGACTGTAGCTGAAGTGAGGGGCCCACCGGCCATTCTGATTGACCGCAAGTTTTTTGCCCTGTGACTTTGCCAGCGCAGCGAGACGCTCGCCGACCTCCAGGTCAAGCACAAACGGCTTCTGGCTGAGGACGTGCTTTCCGGCGTTGAGGGCGTCCTCAATAAGGGGGGGCCGCTGGTACGGATGGGTGGCGATGTCCACCACTTCGATGTCGTCGCGCTTTAATACCTCCCGGTAATCGGTAGTGACAAAGGCATCTGGATAGTAGCTGGCCTGCCGTTCTTTGGCGCGATCCTCAATGAGATCGCACAAAGCCACGACGTTGTAGCCTGCCGCCTTATAAGCGTTCAGGTGAGAAATGGTGATGCCGCCGCAGGCAATCAACCCGATATTCGGGCGGTAATGCTGCGGCGATTTAGGACGATAAGGAAGATCGAGCGGGGAAAGCTGCTTTGCCTGCCCGCTCTGCAAACTGTACTGGTCTAAAGTTGCCTCCGACATAAATTCTTCTTTCTGCTCGCTCCCAGGGTTGAAGTTCTGGTCTGGCGGGCTTAAGCCGAGTGTGCGTTGCACACCCGAACAAATCCCGATCTCAGACTCGGCAGTGCCTGCGCGTCAACTCAAGGGAACAGTGCTGCGTACTGCCTTCCGGGGCTAACCCAGCAGCGGAACCGTGCGTTTTTCCTTTGCGCTGAGGGCGGCACTGTCTACAATCTGCTGACCGATCCGGCAGAGAGCGGGGGACAACGGCCCTTCCGGGGTTATTCCATGCTCCAGGCAGTGAATGAGATACTGAATTGGATTCTGAAAGGGCGGTTCGAGCACGTCAACCGGAACTTCGATGCCCTCCGGGTGCTCGGAAGATTGAAGGCGAACGGTCGCTTCGTAGTCATAAGAGGAGATCGTCCCTTTCGAACCGACCGCCACAAACCCGCATTTGGGCTGCGGCTGATGGGTCCAGGGATCGGTGAACGTGCCCCACCGGGTCTCGAATTTCGACAGGCCGGTGCTGTAGCGGCACACGGTGACACTGTGCTCATCCACCTCAAGACCGGAAATCTCATCCTGCACACAGGTGACTTCAAGCGGTTTGCGTCCGTCCAGAAACCAGGTTCCGAGGGTGACGCCATAGCCCAGATAATCCATCAAAGAACCGCCGCCTTCCGCCTTTTGATACCACCAGCTTTCCGATTTCTGGCGGGCGGCTTCCTCTTCAGCGATTTCGATTTTGTCGGCGATGTGCCGAAGGGGACCTCGATTTCCGTCATAGTAATGGATTTCACGAACTTCTCCGATGACTCCTTCATCAATGAGGCGTTTGGTGGTGCGGTGGGGCGGATACCAGGCAAGAGGCCAGTTGATGACAAGGGTTTTGCCGCTTTTCTCGGAGGCCGCGATCATTTGGTCGGCGTCGGCGAGAGAGGCCGCAAAAGGCTTTTCGATCAGCAAATGAGTGTTGTAAGGGGCGATTTTCTCTACATACGCGGCGTGAAACCCGGTTTTGGGGCAGAGGATCACGAAATCCGGCCTCGCTTCAGTCAGGCAGGTGTGCAGGTCGGAAAAGAAAAGGTCGGCGGAAAGACCCAGCTTTTCCAGCACACCAAGGGCGGGAGCAGGATCGTGATGCCAGACGCCTGTAATCTCGGTGTTCGGGTGTTCGTGAACAAGGCGCAGCAGATCGCCCATGTGCATATGATCGAAATTGATTCCGGCCACTTTCCAGCGTTTTGGTTCCATAGCGAAAGCATAGAGTAAAACTTCTGCGATGGCAACAAAGTGATATGATAATCAGCGGCATGGGTGAAACGGGACAGGCAGGAGTTTTTCAGCAGAAGCGCGAATCTGTCACCGGAGGAGAAACGCAGAAAGTGCGAAAGAAAGCGAACAATTTCAGGAATGGTTAAAGACAGAGGCAAAACGGAGGTGATCGGCGAGGGTTTCGCTGAAGGTGCATTGACCGAGGCGCAAATCCAGAGGATCGTCGAAACGGCACTGGCCGCGCTTGATCTTCGGGCGAGACGAGTGCTTCTTATTGTCCCCGATCTCACGCGCACCGCCCCCATCGGAACCCTGTTTCGCCTCATTCACCAGAGGATTGGCCCGCAGACAGCGGCACTCGATGTGATGTTCGCCCTCGGAACCCACCCCCCGATGACCGAAGCGGCCATGCGCGAACGCCTGGAGATCACCGAGGCGGAGCGAAACGGAGTCTACGCCCGCGTCCGTCTTCTCAATCATGCCTGGGACGATCCCGCCGAACTCGTCTCGCTGGGCACGATCTCGGCGGAAGAAATCTCCGAACTCTCTGAAGGGCGGCTTTCACAAACAGTAGAAGTCACCGTCAACCGCGCCGTTCGGGAGTACGATCAACTTTTGATAGCGGGGCCGGTTTTTCCACATGAGGTGGTCGGGTTTTCAGGCGGAGACAAATATCTTTTTCCGGGGATCAGCGGCGCAGAAATACTGAATTTTTTCCACTGGCTCGGCGCCCTGATAACAAACCCCGGCATTATCGGGCGGGAAGAGACGGCGGTGCGCCGGGTGATCCATCGTGCCGCCGATCTTATTCCCACGCCCCGGTTCGCCTTTTGTCTGGTGGTGAACGAAACGGGGCTGGCGGGGCTGTTTGCCGGAACGCCCGCCGCTGCCTGGAAGCAGGCCGCCGACCTCAGCCGCCGAGTTCACATCCTCTACAAGCCGCATCCGTTTCACACGGTGCTTTCGGGTGCGCCGCCGATGTATGACGAACTCTGGGTGGCGGGCAAGTGTCTGTACAAACTGGAGCCGGTGGTGGAAGACGGCGGCGAACTCATCATCTACGCCCCGCATCTAAGCGAAATTTCCCTTACGCACGGCAAAACGATCCTGCGAATCGGCTACCATATCCGCGATTATTTTCTGGAAGACTGGGAGCGATACAAGGACGAACCTTGGGGGGTGCTTGCCCATTCCACCCATGTGCGGGGCATCGGCAGGATGGAGAACGGCGTTGAAAAACCGAGAATCAAAGTGACGCTCGCCACACGCATCCCCGAAGCCGTCTGCCGTCAGATCAATCTCGGCTACCGTGACCCCGATACGATCCGCCCGGAAGACTACGCAGGGCGCGAAGCCGAAGGGGTGCTCTTTGTTCCGAAGGCGGGCGAACGGCTTTATCGGCTGAGAAACCAAAATTAACGGCCTTTGCGTTTCTGGCCGACCGTTCGATTTTAGCGAAGGCGTTTCTGCTTTCGCGTCTCTCGTGCAGAAGGCTGAACCCCGCCGCAGGCGTACAGCAGCGGGGCGTTCTCCAAACGCGATGCGGTCGGGGAGGCACTTTGCCTGCAAGTGCGCGAAGGGGAAAGTCCGGCCCGCCAGCCCGCAGAGTTTTATGTAGACGCTCGCTGAATTTCAATTCTTTTTTTGAGGAAACACCATGCTTTTCACTCCGTTTTTTTCTGTTCTCGCCTCTGCGCTCCCCGCGCCTGCGGCTCCGATTTCCGCGCCGCCGGTAAAGGCCGCACGCCCCGTCTGGATTCCCATGCCGCTCGCCACCGAAAAAATGCGAAAAGCGGGACTTATCGGCGGGGAGGGGGCGCAGGTTCCGCGTGACCTCGTGCTCAGCACCGCCGACCCCAACTTTCTGCTGCTCGGCATTGATGTTGGCGGCCTTTATCGAACCCTCGACGGCGGCAAACGCTGGGAACCCGCCAATGTAGGCTGGAATGCACGGGGCGCAAATACCTTTGCCATTGACCCTAAAAACCCGAACCGGGTGCTGGGCGTAGCGGGCAACTCGATGGACTGGAGTGTGAACGGGGTGGGGGTTCACGGCGTTTACCTGTCTACCAACAAGGCAGGCTCCTGGAGGCAGGTCTTGCCGATGAACGACGGCTTCGACGGATCGCTCGCCATTGACCCCGCCTCCTTCGATGCGGAACGCGGCTTTTGTCCCACCGTCTACTTTGCCTCCCGCTCGCAGGGGGTCTGGAAATCTCTCAACGGCGGCGAAACCTGGAAACAGGTCTATGCCAACCTCAACGCCGTGAGGCTTAAAATGCACCCGAACGGTAAAACGCTTTTTGCCTACGGGGTCAGCCCGGAGGGAAAGGGCGTTTACAAATCCGAAAACGGCGGCAAAACCTTTGAGAAACTCACGGATCGGGCGGCGTTCGGCTTCGATGTCTGTCCCAAAGAGCCGAACTCCGTCTGGATGAGCGGCGAGGGCGGCGTTTACAAATCAACTGATCTCGGAAAAACGTTTCAGAAACTCCGTCTCACTTTTGCCGAAGAAGCTCCGCCGCAGGAGGCCGTGATTAAAAATGTCCATATTTCGCCTGCCGACCCCAACGTGATGACCTGCTGGTATGAAGGCCCCAACTGGCACCACCTTTACTTTTATACCGAGGACGGCAAAACGCTTCGTCGCTCCCGCTTCGAGGGAATCGACGCAAAGGGAAAGCGGGTCTTCACCGGCAACAATGTGCTGCCTTATAATGTTCGCGAAGGATTGACTGCGTTTCATCCCACCGATCCGAAGTTGATCTACAGCATCGGCGGCGACTGGGTGACCCGCTCCACCGACGGCGGCGCAAACTACCTCTGGCGGGCCAACGGCTACAACGGCGTCATGGTAGGCTTGACCTTTAATTTCAGTCCCGATACACCGGACTCCGTTTTTCTGTCCTTTCAGGATTACAATGGCGCGTTCACGCGGGACGGCGGCCTGACCTGGCATTACCGGGACGTAAGCGGCAGCGACTGGGGCGGCTTTTGCTATGGCGGCTATACCCCCGACGGCAAACTGATGTTCTGCGGCAATGCCCAATCCTGGGGAGCACCGCGCACGCTGCGGCTGTCCTACGACGGCGGCACAACCTGGCAAAACGCCAGGGACAAAGCAGGCAAACCCTGCGTGTTTAGCGGCTCCGACATCGGCTACAGCGTTCCGGGCGAACCCAGCCGATGCTTTGCCTCAAATTTCAAGAGCACCGACGGCGGCCAGACCTGGAGCGCAATGCCCGACTGCGACGGCGTTTTCATCTCGAACCCGGGCGGCCCACACGAACTCTACGGGCGCAAGGGCGACGCGGTGGTGGTGTCGAAGGACAAAGGCGCGACCTGGCAGAAAGTGGCGGACTGCCCTGGCGGACTTCGCGATGCAGCGTATGACCCGGTGAAAAAAGCGGTGTACGTCGTTTCGGAAGACCGCCTGAAGGTCTACGCGAACGGAGCGTGGAAGACCCTGGAAACCCCGCCCGACCAGTACGGCAATGTCCGCCTGCGCTCGGTGGCGATAGACCCCCAGGCTGCGAACGTGGTCTATATCGGAACGGCCAACGATGTTTATGCCTCTCACAGTGCAATTGCCCGCTCGACCGACGGCGGCCAAACCTGGACTAACCTCGCCAACAACACGCCACTGGAAAACGGCGTGACCGACAGCCCGCGAGAGGTGCAGATCGTTCGCGTTCACCCCAAAACACGAGAAGCCTGGGTGAACGGCGAATGTTTCGGAATGTGGAAAATTGCGCCGCCCGCGCCCGACGAACGGGGAGTGCCTGCGGCCCAGGCCGCCGCTCCGCCCGCGCCGAAACTTTCGGTTCCGGCGGCCTCCCGCCCGATTATTCTCAAAAACGGCGGAATGGAAGAGGGCGATGCACTTCCGGCGTTCTGGGACAACCGCTGGACGGGAAGCGGCAAACTCGAAGTAACCAAAGACCGAGAGTCGAAAGCCGGAAAATTTTCGCTGAAGATCAAAAGCGTGGGCGGAGCGGCCAAAGGACAGACGGCCCAGGTGATCGAAGCCCCGGCGGGAACGAAAGTCGTGCTTTCGGGCTTTGTGAAAACGGCAGGTGCGGCAGTGGTCAACGTGGCGGTGCAAGCCTACCGAGACAACTGGTCGCCGATTTCATTTCAGCAGGTGCAGTACGCGCAGAACACAAGCGACTGGACGAAATTTTCCAGGGAAATCACGCTGCCGGAAGGAACCGCTCGGTTCGGGATCGTGCTGCTGCTTGACGGCGACGGCTCCGCCTGGCTGGACGAAGTGGGGCTGAGCATCCGATGAATTCATCCCGATGGAACCTCAACGGTAAAAAGGCCCTCGTCACCGGCGGATCCAAAGGGATCGGCAGGGCGTGTGTGGCGGAACTGCTCGACTTCGGAGCAGAGGTGCTGTCGGTGGCCCGCAGTTCCGACGATCTGGAAGCGAGTGCCCGCGAGTATCGTGCAAAGGGACTGCCGATCCACACCCTCGCCGCCGATGTCACCACAGAAGAGGGACGGAGCCTGATTCTTTCCGCGCTTGAAACCCGGCTTGGCGGCCTGGACGTTCTGGTGAACAATGTCGGCTCGAACCTCCGCAAAAAGGCACTCGAATACACGGAAGCGGAGATCGAATGGATTTTCAGAACAAATTTGATGTCCGCCTTTTCGCTTACCCGTGAGACCTATCCGCTGCTCGAAAAGGGCGGCGCAGGCAGTGTGATCTTCATTGGCTCGATTGCGGGAGAGTGCGCCCTGCCGACAGGAATTCCCTATGCGGCCACCAAAGCGGCAATGGCGCAGATCGGGCGCGGGCTGGCTTTGGAATGGGCGGGGGCAGGCATTCGGGTGAACACGGTTGCGCCGGGGTTCATTGAAACACCGCTTACCGAGCCGATCCTCTCGAAGCCGGAATTTCGGCAAAAGGTCATTGATCGCACTCTGATGGATCGGCCTGGGCAGCCGGAAGAAATCGCGGCTTTGGTCGCATTTCTGGCCCTGCCCGCCTCGTCTTACCTCACCGGACAGACCATCACTGCCGACGGCGGCTTAACGATCAACGGGTTGTGATCTCAGCCTGATTTGCGAAAACGCCGATGAAAAAAAGCAGGGAAATGGAACTCTGAGTGCAGCCGGAGCGATAAGTAACTCTGTCGGTTACAAATAAAAACATTCAAGGAGATTTCTCGATGAGCACCGAAAAGATCGCGCTGATTACCGGCGCAAACAAAGGCATCGGCTTTGAGACGGCGCGGCAGCTTGCAAAAGCAGGCGTTACGGTTTTGCTGGGTTCCCGTGACCGGGAGCGCGGCGAAAAAGCCGCTCAACAACTGGCCTCCGAGGGGCTGAACGTGAAGCCGCTGCTTATTGATGTGGACGATACCGCCTCGATTGACGCCGCCGCAAAAAAAGTGGAGGCGGACTACGGACAACTCGATATTCTGGTGAACAACGCCGGAGTCGGGGAGTTCAGCCGCCTGGCCTCCTCCGAAACGCTGGAAGCCTGGCGAAACGTGTTCGAGACCAATGTTTTCGGCTTGGTGGCAACCACGCAGGCGTTTTTGCCCCTGCTCCAAAAGTCGGAGGCCGGACGCATCGTCAACCTGTCCTCAATTCTCGGTTCCGTTTCGCTGGCGGCCACTCCCGGCTCGCCCGTTTCGGACAATGTGGGGCGGTACGCCGCTTACGGAGCCTCCAAAACCGCCGTCAATATGTACACCGTTCAGCTGGCACGCGAGCTCAGCGGCACGAACCTTAAAATCAATGCCGCGCATCCCGGCTGGGTCAAAACCGATCTTGGCGGCGAGGGCGCACCGATGGAACTGGAAGAGGGCGCGAAAACTTCGGTCGAACTCGCGCTGCTTCCTCAAGACGGCCCCACCGGAGGCTACTTTCACCTGGGTCAGCCGCTTCCCTGGTAAAACGGGGCGAAACAGAGATGCAGACCGGGGTCGTTTTCGTCTGTTCAGGTCAAAAATACCGGTTTGATTGTCGGGGGCATAGCTTCGACACCCTGAGAGCCGCTGCTCGTTAGCCCAGGCCGATTTCGGCGGCGAGCAGGGCGGCTCGCAGAGCCTCGCGAACCTCCATCTTTGCCCTCTCCAGTTGAAGCGGATCGGTGACGACTGAAACCCTGACCGTCGTTAAATCTTTGGTGAAGGCGGGAATGCCCAGCACCTGCGGAGCCGAAGCCAGCGAATGTCCCGCTTTCGCGAACAGACTTCTCCCCGTCGTGTTCAGGAGGGAAACCACCTGACCAATCTCGGCGGCGGGAGCCACCGTGATCTCGACGAATTCCTCGATAGGGCGGCGCGACAAATTGATGACTGTGCCGATGTCTCCGTTCGCCAGCAGGTACTCTTTGCCGGTCGCATCGCGCAGTTTGGTCACCCGCATTCCGATCTCTTCCACAATGCCCGTTGCCGTTCCAATCGTCACCACATCCCCAACTCCGAACAGGTTGTCCACAATCAGGAAAAATCCCGAAATCACATCCTTGAAGAGTTTTTGCGAGCCGAGCGCGATGGCGACTCCCAGTACCGAGGCTGTGGTCAGCACCGGCAAAATGTCGAACCCGATGGCGCGAAGCATCAGCACGCCGAACACAAAGCCGAGAATGTAGCCGAGCACGCTTTTAATCAAGCCTTGCAGTGTCTGGAGGCGTTTTAAGCGGGCTTCGGGCATTCCCGTTCGGTTTTCACGCAGGAAAATTCCGGCAATCGTTCCGTCAATGATCCGAAAGGCCGCAAACCGGGCAATGACATAAAAAACGACCACGCCCACGATTTGAACCGTGCCGTTGAGTGCATTTTCCGTTAAGTTAAACCAGAAGCGGGTGAGGGTTTGCGGATTGAAAAAGGGCATGGACTTTTTAGCAGAAAAGGCAAGACCCCTGCGCTTTCAATCCGAAAGGGTCCGAAATCGAAAGCGCAGGGGAGAGAGAGGCGTTGAAACTACTCGCTCTTTTTCGGTTCGGGTTTTACCTCGGCGGCCTTTTTGTCGGCGTGATAAACGATCACGGTCACCGCTCCCCCCTGAGCATTCTCTACCGTTTTGATCGGCTTTCCGTCGGAAGTCCAGACTTTCACGGACTTGTCGGCTCCGCCGGTGAAGATCAGTTTGCCGTCGGGAGAGATCGCCAGCGAGGTGACCCCGCCCTTCTGTCCGGCATCAACCGTCGCTTTCCAGGTGTGCGCGGCGGCGTCCCACAGATTCACTTTGCCGTCTGCGGAACCGGTGACGACCGTTTTACCGTCGGGGGTGCTGAGGACGGCATTGATCGTGCCGCCCGCTTTTTTGTCGAATTCCCCATTGGAACCCTGGCTCCAGAATTTCAACGCGCCATCGCCGCCGCCTGTGTAGAGGCATTCTTCCTGCGAGTTGAAACCCACTGCTTTCAATCCGCCGGTATGATTGGTGGTGATCGGAAAAAGAAGATTGCCTTCGTCTCCCCAAATTTTAACGGTTCCGTCTCCTCCACCCGTGACCGTCATGGAAGGGATCGCATAAATCGTGGTCACCTTCTCCTCATTCTCAATGGTCGAGGTGAGCTTGCCGGTGGTCAAATCCCAGATTTTGACTTTTTTGTCGTCGCCGCCGGAAGCAACCATTTTCCCGTCGGGCATGAAGGAAAGGGCGTTGACGGCGGAGTCATGGGCTGCGATTTCTTTGATGAGTTTGCCGTCGGCGGCATTCCAGAGTTTGACTTTTTTGTCGGAGCCTGCCGTGAGGATCGTTTTGCCGTCCGGGGAAACCAGCACCGAGTTCACCGTACCGTCCGAAGCTTCGATCTCTTTGATGAGTTTGCCGTCGGCGGGGTTCCAGATTTTGATTTTTTTGTCGGCTCCGGCGGTCACGAGAATGTCCGCTTTGGCAAACGAAGTCAGGGTTATAAAGCCGAGGGCTGCCAGCGTGAGCGGCGCGAAAACGCGCCCAAAAGTCCGGCGATTTGCAGTCGAGATCATAAGATAATCCTTGTTGATTGTGCTTCCCGAAAAGATCGGGAAACTAAGGCGAACGAGCGATACGATTGTACCCGATCCCTTCGGGCTTAGGGCTAAGCTTTCTTTTAGGGTTAAGCTTTCTTATCGAAACGGGCGAGGTTGCGCTTTGCCATTGCGTGCTTCGGGTCGGCCTGAAGAGCCTGCCGGTACGCCGCCTGCGCTTTGGGAAGGTCTTTTTTCGCTTCGTAGGCCACGCCGAGATTGTTGTAGGCATCGGCGAATTTGGGGTTGATGCCGGTGGCCTTCTGGTAATTTTTGATTGCTTCGTCGGTTTTGCCGGTTTTCTGGGCGATCAATCCCAGCCCGTTGTAAGCCTCCGGGCTGTCCGGGGCGTCTTTCAGCGACTGCGTGTACTCTTCCTGCGCTCGCTCCAGGCTTGCGGTGTCGCCTTTGCGATAGAGATAGCCCGCCAGCACGCGATGTACCGACGCGCCTTTCGCTCCGCCGATGCCGCCTTTGAGGGCCGCTTCCAACGCGCCGATGGCTCCGTCCTCGTCCCCTTTTTTCTGAAGTGTCGAGGCCAGATAAAGCCAGTGGCTCGCCTCTTTGGGCTGCTGTTTGGTCAGCATCGTGTAGGTTGTTTGGGCCTCGTCCCACTTGCCCTGCCGGTATTGAGCGGCTCCCAGCCCGCGCAAGGCTTCAAGGTTGTCGGGCTTCAATTTCAGGGCTTTGGTATAGGCGGCGGCGGCTTTGTCGTGCTGGTTTGATTTGGCATAGGCCATGCCGAGATTGAGCAGGGCAGCGGACTGAGCGGGATCAATCTCGACCGCCTTCTCGAACTGTGCGGCGGCCTCCGGGTATTTGCCCATATCCGAAAGCGACTCGCCGTAGGCTTCGCGGATCTGAAAATCGCTGGGCGACAGCTGCAAGGCGCGGGTATAGGCATCGCGTGAGGTCTGCCAGGCTTTTAGAGCAGAGGCCTGCCCCGCGGGGTATTTTTTGCGCCCGCGAGTTTTGCCTGCTCTTGAGAGGCGAGCGCGAGATAAAACAAATGGACAGCGTTTTTGGGTTCGATCTGCGAAGCGCGACTGTGCGCCTGAGCCGCTTTTTCGTAATTCTTGGCGGCGGAAAATGCCAGTCCCAGGTTTTGCTGAATAAGCGCATCGTTGGGAGAAAGCTCGGCGGCTTTCTGGTAGGCGGGAATGCTGTCGGCAAATCGGCTCTGCTTGTAATATACATTGCCGAGATTAAAGTGAGCATCGGCGGAGTTCGGCTGCAGCTCCACGACCTTGCGAAACTCTTTCACGGCGTCTTCATACTGCTGAAGGCCGTCATAAGCGTTTCCGAGATGTTCGTGGCTTCGGGCGTCGTCGGGCTTGAGGGCGACGGCTTTGTTGAGCGGCTCAAGGGCATCCTGGTATTGTTTCAAGCGAATGTTGAGGTAGCCCACCCACTGAAGCACGGTGACGTTGGTAGGGGCAGCGGTGCGGGCGGCCTTGAACTCCTCCAAAGAGGCTTCGTACTTTTTTTGCTGATACAGTTCAACACCGTGATTGAACGTTTTTTCGACCGATTGGGCCTGGCTCACGGTTCCGGTGAAGATCAATCCCCCGGCACACAACGATAAAAAGGCGGATCGCGCCCGTCGTCGGGCGAAATGGCGCAGCGGCATTTTCAATCTCTCCTCTTGCCAAACACGGCGGCTCGGTGCTGGCGGAATACCGGCCCCGGAAAACGAGTTCGCGAAAACCGCGACACGCTATTGTAGCACACGGGGGCGGCAGGTGCATCGGCTTTGAAGAAGAGGGAAGAGGGTGAAAATAGAGACCTGCCCAAAGGCGCGAAGGGTCAAAGAACAAAAGGGAGGGAAAGAGAACTGCCAAGCCGCAAAGGACGCGAAAAGAAAAGGTTTTTTTCTAATCCCCGCTCCCCTCGTGGTGCCTTTTGAGTTTGAACAAGGCAGGCGGCTTCTCTGCATTTTCACTCCCTCACCTTTCTCACTCCTACTCGACGACGGGCAGAATCACCGTAAACACACTCCCCCGCCCCGAATCGCTGGAGGCGGAAATCGTTCCGTCATGGAGTTCGACGAGGCTTTTGATGAGGAATAAGCCCAGCCCGGTTCCAGGGATGTTTTTGATGTCTTCCCGTTCAACGCGCTCATACTGCCGGAAAAGACGGCTCACCTGTTCGGGCGTCATGCCGAGACCGCTGTCCTTGACTTCGATGCGAACATGAGCGCGGTTTTCCCGGCTGGCTTTTACGCGGATCGTGCCCCCATTGGGCGAATACTTGATGGCGTTGGAGAGCAGGTTCGAGAAAATCTGGTTGAGTTTGTCTTCATCCGCCGACACCGTTTCCGGGAAATCCTCCTCGAACTCCGCTGAAATTTGGTGCTTCGGCGTGTAAAACTTGTAGAAGCGGTGGCGGCGGGCGAGTTTTTCCAGCAGGGCGCGAAGGTCTATATCTTTGCGGGCAAGGGTCAACGGACGTCCGGCTTCAAGGCGGGAAACGTCGAGCAGTTCGTTAATCATGTCTAGCAGACGATCTGAATCGGCTTCGATGGCTTCGTGAAATTCGCGTTTGGTTTCCTCGTCCAGGGTTTTGTCTTCGTCCTGCAAAATCGTCTGAACGTAGCCCCGAATGGTGGTCAGCGGGTTGCGAAGTTCATGGGCCACAAAGCCGATAAAGTCCGACTTCAGGCGTCCGGCTTCTTCGAGTGCCAGCCGCTGCGTTTCCTGCTGGTGAAGGGCATCCTGAAGTTTAAGGCGGTCTTCAAGCGAGCGGCGCAGGTTGTCATAAAGGCGGGCGTTCTCAATCGCCACCGACGCCTGATGGCTGAACGCCGTCAGCATTGTCAGCTGCCTGTCCGTAAACAGCCCGCTGACAATGCGGTTGTCGAGATAGATAATGCCGAGCGACCGCCCCTGTGCGATCAGGGGAACGCACATGGCAGAGCGCAAATTGGAAATCTGAACGCTCTGGCTGTTGGCGAAGCGAGGGTCTTCCATCGCGTTGTGGGTGAGCAGGGGTTTGCCGGAAAGCATTGTGTTGTCAATGATGGTGCGGCTGATCTCGGCTTTGTTTTCGGTGTCTTGGCCGGAAAGCGTGGCTTTGAGCAGGCTCTCGTCCATACCGCGAATGGCTTCTCCCCAGACGCGCCCGTTGGTCGGGTCTACCAGAAGAATAAAGCCGCGCTCGGCCCCCACAAATCCCACCACACTTTCAATCGCGGTTTCCAGCACTTGTTTCAAGTCAAGGCTGGAATTGAGCAGCCGTCCCAGTTCGAGCAGTTCGCTCAGATAGGCGTCGGAGGTGGCTTCGGAGAGTTTGAGTGAGTTGAGCATCGCTTGTCTTTTCTGTTCCTGTCCCTGCTCGTTTCGACGGGAGACGCAGCGGCAGACGGGGGGCTGCTTTGATTTTTAGGGCAGCCTCTTTTTTAGACGCAAAAACTCGCCCGTTTGTTTTCGCAGACGGACGAGTTTTCGCAGCGGCACCTCTTCAACCGAAAACCGGAGAGGTGAGGCAAAAATTTAGAGCTTTCGCTGAGGCGGCAAAGACAACGCCTCCGGCTCCAGGATCGGCAGGCCGCAAACATGGTTTTCGCACAGGTAAACTCGCGGCGTTCCGGTGAGATCGGTGCGGCCCTCCAAAAGCGGCGATGCCGTCTCGCTCGCCCCCGCCACATCGCCGCGCACGATCACGGCGTTCGGGCGGTAAGCCGAGTAGACAGCACGGCGCAGCGACGCCATCTCCGGGGCGGCGGCATTTCCGGCAAAAACGATTTCCTGCGGAGAAGCCAGCGCGGAGTCGAGCACTCCGAGCAGGCGCGAAAAGCCCAGCGGGTACTTTTCGAGCATTGGGAGAAGGCGGCGCAGAATCTTTTCGGCGCGAACACGGTAATTCTCGCTGCCGGTGAGCTGCGACACGCGGAGCAGCACTTCGAGCGCGACCGTATTGCCGGAGGGAACGGCGTTGTCGTCCAAATCTTTGGGGCGGTGAAGCAGGTCTTTTGCGCCGCTCTGAGTGAGGTAGAACGGACCGTCCTCCCCGTCTCCGAAAAGGCGCAGGAGATCCTCGGCCTTCGCTTCGGCGGCCCGCAGATACGGCGCGGCCCCGGTTGCCTCGAAAAGTCTGAGCAGGCCGAGTGCGAAAAAGGCATAGTCTTCCAGAAATCCGGTGATGTGCGCCTCCGAGTCTTCGCGGGAGGTTCGCAAAAGCGAGCCGTCCGGCGCGGTGTGGCGGCGGAGCAGAAAGTCGGCACTGCGCTCCGCCGCTTCGACAAAGTCCGGGCGTTCCAGAACGAGGCCGCATTCAGCAAAGGCCGCGATCATCAACCCGTTCCAGGCGGTGAGAATTTTGTCGTCCAGCCCCGGTTTGATTCGGCTTTCCCGATGGGAGAACAGCGCGGCCTTGCCCTTGTCGAGAGAGGCCGCCGCCCTTTCGACGCTGACCCCAAAAGCTCTGGCGACCGCCGTCACGTCTTGCACGACGTGAAGGATATTCGTTTCTTCCCAGTTGCCGTGCGGGGTCACATCGTAAAAGGCGCAGAACATCGCTCCGTCCATTTCGCCGAGGGCCTCCATCACTTCTTCGCGGCTCCAGACAAAGAATTTTCCTTCTTCGCCTTCGCTGTCGGCGTCTTGGGCACTGTAGAAGCCGCCGCTGGGGGAGGTCATTTCGCGGAGAACATAGTCCAGGGTTTCTTCCGCGACCCCGCGATAAAAGGGGTTTTTCGTGATCTGGTAGGCGCGGGCCAGGGTGACAGGCAACTGCGCGTTGTCGTAGAGCATTTTCTCGAAGTGCGGTGCAAGCCACTGGGCATCTACGCTGTACCGATGAAACCCGCCGCCGAGCTGATCGTACATTCCGCCAAGGGACATTTTTTGCAGGGTGCGCTCCACCATCGCGAGGGCGTTGGCCTCTCCGGTGCGGGCATGGTACCGAAGCAGAAAGTCGAGGTTTGCGGGCTGGGGAAACTTGGGGGCGGAGCCGAAGCCGCCGTAAACGGGATCGAACTGAGAGGCGAAGCGGCGGTAGGCAAGGGCGAGCGGGGCGTCGGTCAACATTCCGGTGAGGCCCTGGGAAACGGGGTCGTTGCCCGCTTGAAGGGCGGAAGCGATTTCCTCGCCCTGGTCGAGCAGTTCGCGGCGGTTGTCTTTCCAGGCCTGGGCAATCGCGCTGAGGACTTTCGGGAAGGCGGGGGTTCCGTAGCGATCCGTTGGAGGGAAGTAGGTTCCGGTGAAAAAGGGCTTGCCTTCGGGGGTGAGAAAAACGGACATAGGCCAGCCGCCGTGCCCGTTTTGCAGGAGGACGGCATTCATGTAGAAGGTGTCTACATCGGGGCGTTCTTCACGGTCAACTTTAACAGCGATAAAGTCGCGGTTGAGGAGAGCAGCGACGGCGTCGTTCTCAAAACTTTCGCGCTCCATGACGTGACACCAGTGGCAGGCACTGTAGCCGATGGAAAGGAAAATCGGTTTGTCCTGCGTGAGGGCAAGACCGAAGGCTTTGTCGCCCCAGGGAAGCCAGTGGACGGGGTTGTGCTGGTGCTGAAGCAGGTAGGGACTGGTTTCATGGGCGAGTTCGTTAGGCATCGAGGTTCTCCGGTTCGGTCTTCTATAAAGGGTACGAAACCGGGGCGGGAAGGGTTGCGAAAAGCCGAGCCGCGAAACGATCCAGAAAAGTCTCAGCAAACCTGAACGCAAACTTAACCCGAAATGGATTGACAATTTTTTGCCCGCCGTGTTATGATTAGTCTACCGCAGTTTTGCTGGCTCGCTTCCGAAGCTTCGCTTCATGTCCCCGTTGTCTGGGAGGTCTTTTCGCTCTGGCACGATCCGTTTTCAAACCGCTGTCCCTGTTTTCAATGGTTCGTTCGGTCTCTGCTCCACTTGCCCGCCTGCTGCTCTGTTTGGGGGTGGGAAGTCTGGTGCTTGCCGGAAGGCCCGCCGGTGCTCAAGGGCGCACATTCAGCGGCATGGTGAAGGTGCAGGGACCGACCTCTTCCGCCGTTCCGCTCACCTTTGATTTTGCTGCCACAGATCGCCCTCTGCTGCTCACCCGCCAGTTCACCCCCGCCGCCGATGGCAGTTTCTCCGTTTCCGATCTGCCCCCCGGAACCTACACGGTGGGCATCAAAGGGACGAAGTGGCTGCGCCATGTACAGTCGGTGAACCTGACGACGGGCAACGTGACGGGACTGGACTTCAGGACTCTGGAAGCGGGCGACGTGAACGATAACAATGTCGTGGATGTAGATGACCAGACCATTCTGCTCAACCGCTACAATACCGCTTCCGGTGACCCCAATTATGATGCCCGCGCCGATCTGAACAACGACGGCAGAGTAAACGTGGACGACCTGACCCTGCTGCTGAACAACTATAATGTACGGGGCAGCACCTGGGTCGCGAACCTGCGGGCCGTGAGTGCGGCAAACGGGATCAAACTAACTTGGACGGCTGCGGCAAATGTGCTTGGGTTTACCGTTTACCGCTCCTCGACGGCTACAGGAACCTACACTGCAATTGCCAGCAATGTGACCTCTCCCACCTACACGGACACAACACCGGGGGCGGGCGGCAATTTCTACAAAGTCAGCGCAGACGCAGGACGCACTTTCTCTAACATCGCAGGGGTGTCGCAATTGACGACCTCGCTGGCGGCACTCGATACCGCGCAGCCTGCCTGGGCTGAGGACAACAACCCTACCGATTCCGTGAACACGGGTGGATCAGGTCCCTCCTCAGCAACTTCGATTGATGTAGCGACCGGCATCGAAGAGAGCCATCCTGACCCCGACCTGGATGCCTATAACCCCAACGGACAGAAAGCCGTCTTCTCGCGCCTATATCGCTCCGCTCAGGCATCTCGCGGCTATGGTTCCCCCGGACTCCCAACTGGCTGGACGCATAACTACGACTTCAGAATCTTTGGTGCGCCGGGATCATGGACCGGAAAATTGACCTTTGTCTATCCAAACGGAGCAGTCGAAAAATGGAATCCCATTGTTGACAACGGCTTTCCAACCGGGTACTTCACCTATGATAGGCCCGGAACCCCCTATGCGGTGAGCGGGCCGGCCGGGAACGGTCCAGGCAGGTGGGGGAGACTAGCGGTTACTTTCAAGGATCAGTCGCAACTGTATTTTACACCATCAGCGAATAGTCAGGATGTCTATCTCCTGACACGAATTAGACCTGCCTATGATGCTCCCTACAATCTGTTGCTTACCTACGATACCGCCAACAAATTGACGAGAATCGAAAGTGTTGCAGCTTCAGATAACTCCGGAACTTCTTTGCTGACGTTTTCCTATGGAGCAACTGGCGGGCTTCTCGACACGATCACGGATGTGCAGGGAGGACGAAGCGTCAACCTGCTTTACGGCCCTCTCTCAGCAACAAACCCCACACGGGTACTCAATCAGGTCAATCAGATCAATTCTTCGAGTGCCAAGTGGACTTATGATTATGCTCTCGTCAGCGGATTTCCCCTGTTGACGCAGACCGGGGTGCTCAACCCGACGACGACCGGAAACAGCATTGCCGATGTCGCCAAACACCCTGCTTGTGAGTACGATGATCTCGGCAGAATTACGACGTTCTACGATGCCAACAAAAATCGCCGTATCTATCGCTATGGTAGCGACTCCACTGAGGTCGAATCTCAGCGACTGGTCAATAATGTTTACGTTCGCGATTTGGTTCACCAGCAGAAGTTCAATGCGAAAGGGGCGGACACCGGGAGCACGGATGCCTTCGGTTTTTCCAGTCAGGTGAACTTTACCGATTCGCTGAACACAAGCCGCCCCACCGAGATCATCAATCGCAATGGGCATAAAACGACGCTGATTTATGATCAGTTTGGCAACATCCGCTTTTCCGAGACACCGTTCGACAACAACGGTAACCTGCAAACCCTGTTGACGCAAATTGATTATGATTATTCAATTGCAGATCGTGGGCTGCCTGTTCGGGTAACCCCCGGCAACCTCGAACTGAATCAATATCTCGCTTCCACCACCTACGCTTACTACCCCTATGGAACTATCGTAAACGGAGTGCGGCAGCCTGCCGCCGCACTTTGGAAAGTCACCGAACCTGTTCCGGGGGCAACGGACTACTCCGTTCAGCAAACCGCCGAGTATATTTATACAGCGATCGGAAATGTGAAGACGGTAAATCTGCTTGCACCCAACCAATCCCCCGGCGGCACTCCCGCGACGATGCAGGTGGATTACGAGTATCTGAACGATTCGAGTTTCACCTCCGACCCGGCAACCTATCCTGCCGAGAAGTTGGGGCAGCCTCTTCGGATCACCTCGCCGCGCAACGATGTTGCGGCTACTTCCTCGGTTCACTTTCGCTATGACAGCCGGGGCAACGTCATCCGTGCCTACGACGAATTGGGAAACCGAACCGATTTCGATTATTATCCGACGAACTCGCTGATGCGGATCACGTTTTCACCGACGGTGAGCGGGGGCGGACGAGCTTCCGTGACTTATCAGTATCGCCACTCGGACGGCAGCGGGGCGGTCGTATCGGAGACGGTCTACGATGAGAGCGGCAATGTTCTACGAACCGTCGGACGTGCCGCAGGCAGCGAGGACGAGTTCAAGTATGCAACGGGGAACGTGGTTCAGACGTTCCTTGCTCAGGATTCACTCTACCGCACGACCTCGGTGACCAACGGGAAGAACATCGTCGCCCGCAAAAACGGCTTTGATGAGGCGGGTAACTTCACCGGGGTCACCTACGCCGATAATACCTCCACTCAGGTCACCCAATTTGATCCTGAAGGCAACCCGCTGGAGCGCAACGACGGGCTGAACCGCAAAACCAAAATTGTCCGCAGTCTCCTCGACAGCCGGGTCAAGGCGATTCAGTATCCGAGCGATCCCACGCAGAACGCCGCGATCCGCTACGACACCTACGGTCGGGTGCTTCAGGTCACCGACAAAACGGGAGCGCGTGCCTACACCTACGACAGCCTCGGCAATGTGCTGACGTATGCCGTCGCCCTCAAAAAGCCCAACGGAGACTTTCTGCCGGATCAGAAAATCACCTATACCTACTACACGGACGGCTCCCGTGCCACGATGACCCTGACCACGCAGGACTCGCTTGGCTCCGCTCCCTTCACACGCACCAACACCTACGCCTATAATCCTGATGGAACCCTCAGGCGGCAATCGTTCTCTTCACCGGGAACCGTCAACTATACCTACGACGCCAAAGGTCGGCTCACGCTCCTCACGCAGTCTCAGATCAATACGTCCTACGCCTACAACAGCCGGGACTTCCTCACGGGACTGCGGAACAGCTCCCCTTACGATAGCGGGGTCACTCTCTCGCAGTTCGGAAAGGTGACGACCGGAACCGACATTGTCTACAACGCGCTGGGATTGGAAACGAGCGTTCCCTTCCGCATCAAAAACACGAATACAACGGATGCGCTCGGAACCGTGACCTACGGCTACGATACCGTCTTCAATCTCTCACAAGAACGGCGCACGCTTTCGACCGCACCGGGGGGGCTTCTCTATGACCTCGGCTTTGCCTTCGATGCCGCCAACAACCCCACCAACGTGCGCGGAAACGGCTTGAGCCTCAACAATGCCGACCAGATCACCAACCCGGGCTTTGGGTACAATGCGGACGGAAACCTGACGCAGTTCACTCGTCTGCGTCCCGACGGCACGACCCAGGACGCCTACACCGAAACCTACGACCTCGAAGACCGTCCCACGCAGCTCAGCAGTCTCAACGTGGCGTTCAACCTCGAAGGTCAGCGGGCGTGGAAACAACTTGGCACGGGAAACCGCACCTATTTTCTTTATGACGGCGACCGATTGCTGGCAGAACTCAACGCTTCGGGTCAGCTGGTGACGTTCTACGTGACGGGAGCGACAGGACTGCTTCAGCGCAGTTACTACAGCATTCCCGGCACGGCGAGTTCGGAACTGATTCGGCAGTTCGCGTATGACCCCGAAGGTCATCTGGTGCACCGGGTTCGCAAAGGAGACATTGCCTCTCCCCAGCGGTTGTATGCGGCAGACTCGGCGATCTATGATGCAAACGGGGGACTGTGGGCAGACGTCGACTTTCAGACGCTCGGACGCTTTCCGGCGGATGACCCGGTGGGGGCATACGGTCAAGCGGGCGCGTATTCGGATTTGGAACTGCGCCCTTCTCTGGATGCGACGCCGCTGCTGGTGTGGGGTTCGGGGTATGTAGACCCGCTGACGCTCAAGGCGCACACGCGCACGAAGGGCTTGAGCGTCGAGGAAGCGGAGGCCCTGCCGTATGAGGTGTTCTCCAACCTTGGCAAGGGGGTGCTCAACGGAGCGGCGTCCACCGCGGTCTCAGGCATCGAAGCCCTCACCACGATCACGAGTTTCCCTGCCGTACGCGGGGGCAGTCTCTGCGGGAGCCAGAGGAGGACTGCGAGGCGAAGGAGGAACAGCGGGGGAGGTGAGGTGTTCTCCAACCTTGGCAAGGGGGTGCTCAACGGAGCGGCGTCCACCGCGGTCTCAGGCATCGAAGCCCTCACCACGATCACGAGTTTCGGTCCGGGGGGGTACGAAAGCCACGACCTGACGAACGGAGCGTTATAGCACCCTGCACTTATCAAACCTTTATCGCTGCGACGGCACACGCGCACGAAGGGGTTGAGCGTCGGAGTATGAGGTGTTCTCCAACCTTGGGAGCGGCGTCCATCGAAGCCCTCATCGGCATCCGTTCCAGTACGGGAACTCCCCGGTCGCTCAGGTCGCAGGAACCACAGGCGAGTTCCTTTTCGACGCGGGGGCAGTCTCTGCGGGAGCCAGAGGAGGACTGCGAGGCGAAGGAGGAACAGCGGGGGAGGTGGCCGCTCTTGAAAAAGGGGCGGGGGGACAACGTTTTCATGTCGTCTATGCTTTCGAAAATGAGGGGAGAGTAGTTTATGTAGGCAAAGCTAACGAAGTAGCGCAGACCGCTAAAGGTGCTGTGCTTCGGCGTATCAAAAAAGGACATGAACACTGGTATGAAGACAAAGGAGATACGTTCAAAATACTAGCTGTCTTGAGCAACCGAGACGCTGCTGCCGGTGCAGAAGAAGTATTACACGATTACTACATCTATATGGGTGCAAAATTGAGGAACATTGCACCGCCTTTAAGCTATCGCACTGGGGCAAGATTTGAGAGTACACAGCGAAAGTTGGCAGCGTACAATGCCGACCTACGGAGAAGACACCGATAGTGAACGATTTGTTTTTAGAATTGTTTTTCCCCACTGATAGCTTGCATAATGCTGGCTTCTATGGTAGAGATGAAGTCGAAGACCCTCTTGATGAAGCCTTACAAACATCAGAACTTGGGGAAGTCACAGGAGGCGGCGGAGGCGAATTGGGGAGCAATGTCGACATCGAAATTTGGGATGAAGCAAATTTCGACGTTGCGCTAAACGTGATTCGTAGAACATTGGTTGAGATCAAAGCACCTGAGACAACAATAATCATTCGCCATCAACCAGTACGTCAGGAGTTTAGAATAAACGAGTAATCACCTCACACGAGACGTTACGTACAATATAGCACCCTGCACTTATCAAACCTTTATCGCTGCGACGGCACACGCGCACGAAGGGGTTGAGCGTCGAGGAAGCGGAGGCCCTGCCGTATGAGGTGTTCTCCAACCTTGGCAAGGGGGTGCTCAACGGAGCGGCGTCCACCGCGGTCTCAGGCATCGAAGCCCTCACCACGATCACGAGTTTCGGTCCGGGGGGGTACGAAAGCCACGACCTGACGAACGGAGCGTTGGAGGGATATCGGCATCCGTTCCAGTACGGAAACTCCCCGGTCGCTCAGGTCGCAGGAACCACAGGCGAGTTCCTTTTCGATGTCGGCGATTTCTATGCTGGAGCCAGAGGGGGTCTGAACGGAGGCGGAGGAGGCGAGAGTCCCATTCGCAAGGGTGAAAACCCAATATTTGCGACACGCCGACAGGCCTTTGGAGCGGCGAGAGATCGAGCGGGAGTACCCCGTTCTGCCTCGCCCTCTCGACAATGGGAAACAGGAGTTGATTATAAAAGATGGGGCTTCTCGAACTATCGTTATAGCGAAGATGCGACAACACATGGACGCTATTACGAATTTACGCTACCAGGAGGCAGAACAGCAGTCATCGCCGAACATACAAATGATGGAAGACCACACTTCCATGCAGGCGAAACGAAAGACAAAGAAAATCCTACTTACAGCGATTTCAAAAACGAGCGGTATCGTAAAACGAGTGGGTCGCACCATTACTATTACGACAGGCGCAATGGACGATAACTTTGTCTTCTGACCGCCTCAAAGAAAAACTAAGGCAAGTAAATCTACGCCGTCAACGTGTAGATTTGCTTGTCTTGCTTGAAAAATGTCCGGAGTTTGATTCGGTCGCGTTCTTGGAAACGCCAAGTTATAGCGATTATCTCAAGACTGCGTGGGAAAGCTGTATTCATCTCGATTCGATACCTGATTCGTCACTTTCTCTTGAGAAATCATGGGCAGAGCAGAATGATTGGGTCGAACAATCTTTAGCGAAAAGCGGTCTTATCCATAGAAAAGATGTGGCACTTTTCGTGGCGGGATTTGGGCAACCACTCCTTCATATTCGAGTAAAATTGCATCCTTACTTGCCGACTTTATGGAGGCTATCAAAGAGCAAAGATTTATTTCTATCGTCTCTTGATATGAGTTCAGCGGTAGTATTTTTGGAAGAGGAGTACAACTATTTGTCTTTTCAAGTCGCCACGCCCCTCAGTAAAAAATCTTAAAATAACTCAATAGACGCTCGGACGCTTTCCGGCGGATGACCCGGTGGGGGCATACGGTCAAGCGGGCGCGTATTCGGATTTGGAACTGCGCCCTTCTCTGGATGCGACGCCGCTGCTGGTGTGGGGTTCGGGGTATGTAGACCCGCTGACGCTCAAGGCGCACACGCGCACGAAGGGCTTGAGCGTCGAGGAAGCGGAGGCCCTGCCGTATGAGGTGTTCTCCAACCTTGGCAAGGGGGTGCTCAACGGAGCGGCGTCCACCGCGGTCTCAGGCATCGAAGCCCTCACCACGATCACGAGTTTCGGTCCGGGGGGGTACGAAAGCCACGACCTGACGAACGGAGCGTTGGAGGGATATCGGCATCCGTTCCAGTACGGAAACTCCCCGGTCGCTCAGGTCGCAGGAACGACGGGAGAGTTCCTCTTCGACGCGGGAACCGTTGCCGCAGGCGGGGCTTCGACAATCCGAGGAGCACGAAGTCTTGGAGGTGAAGCGGCGAATCTTGCTCATGGCAGTGAACGTTCTACCCTTTACCATTACACCACCGAAGGGGGCTTGAATGGTATCTTGGAGTCAGGGGAGCTCAGACCCTCTCTCAAAGCCGTCAATCCAAAGGATGCACGCTACGGCAATGGGCAATATCTAACTGATATTGTGCCGGGAACCAAAACACTGGGACAGCTGTCAAAAGCGTTTATCGGTATTCCGTATCAGGGACGCAAATTCAGCCACTATGTAGAAATTGATGTGACTGGATTGAAGGTGGTTAAGGGTAGAAACGGTGTTTACGTTGTTCCAAATGAAACTGCACTCAATCTGACGGGACGTATCGTAAGTCATGGAGCATCTCACAAATGATCGCAAGAAGAAAGGAAAAGATATGGATTATCTTGCTGTAGAATGGATTCATAGCGATCCAGATGATCCAGTTCTACTTTACTCAGAGATCGACAAGGAAGGATGGGAAACAAGAAAAGTCGAAATTTATCGGAATGGTTCGCTGTTGTTTGCTGACGAATCTCACGAAACAGATGAGATTGGACTTAGTACAGAGCAGATGCCTTCAATAGAAGAGATTGCATCTGACCCTGAATTTAAACCGAGGAAAATTTCATCGGAAGAGTTCGAGCTAATTTGGCATCAAGCAACTCAAAGTTAGCTTTTTACAGCCTTCGCTTCAATCGAAGCGAAGGCTGTAAAATCAAGAATGATCTAGTGCTGTTCTTATAGATAAGTACGTGTGATGATTGACGTGTATAGTTAGGCATCCTGTCTGACAGTGGTTGTAGTTTTCTTCGCGCTCTGGAACGTTTCCATCGGACGCTTGCCGAGGTTTCGATAGCCCTGATGGGGACGCTCTTCGTTGTAATACTTGAGCCACGTGTCCAGGTCAGTTTGCAATGCTTCGACACTTTCGTAAAGCGTGGTACGAAACGCGGTGCGGAAAAACTCGTCGAGCACCGTGCGGTTAAAGCGTTCAACAAAGCCGTTTGTTTGAGGCGAACGCACCTTCGTTTTGCGCTGCTCGATGTCGTTGAGGGCAAGGTAGAGTTCGTAGGGGTGGGCGTCCGTGCCACAAAACTCACGTCCGTTGTCGGTGAGCACGGCTTTGACCCTCACGCCCTCCCCCTCATAAAAGGGAAGCACCTCGTTGTGCAACAAAAGCGCGGCGTGTTCGGGTTGCTTTGTCGTGTGCAGGTAGCCAAACGCAAGGGAACCGAACGTGTCGACCACGACCTGGAGGTACACTTTGCCCCCTCCCTTCAAGGAGCCGACAAAGAACGTGTCCTGGCACAACAATTCCCCCGGACAGGAACTCTCCACGTGACGCTCCCGAAAGGCGGGGTTGTTCTTTTCGATCTGCGCGACCTGCTCAGGCGTGAGTTCGATCTTCTGCTTTGTCGCCGTCTCCTCCAGGCGAAGCAGACGCTCGTAACGAGACCCTAATCCCGCTTTGGTGAGCAGGTTCTGCACCGTCACGCCCGACACGCGCACCTCTTCGAGAGCGAGCAAGTGCGAGAGGAAGTGACAGCCCCGCGTGGGATGTTGGAGCGAAAGGGCAATCACCCGCTCCACCGTTTCGGGCGGCGTGGTGGCGGGATGGCTTTTGGGGATCGGAGGCAGGTCTTTGAGACCCTCCAACCCGTGTGTCTGGAAACGGCGTTTGTACGCGTAGAACGAAGTGCGATCCATGCCGCTTCGCTTGCACGCTTCGCTCACGTTCCCCAGCGTTTGCGCGAGTTGCAATGCCGAGAGCCGCGCTCGTGCAACCTTCTCCGAGGCGTCTTTGGTCGTGCATTTGTCGGGATCGGGAAGCGGGCGTACCACTTCTTGCGATCCGGGAACCGAAAGTTTGGTCATCTCAAAGTCTCCTGTCAAACAGAATACCCTCAAATTGAGGGGTGTTAGACAAGATACTTAACTATACAGATTAGCGTTGAAAGTCATTACTCTGGCACCGCGGTGATCGCGGAGGTGGACAGTTCGGGCAGGGCGAGCAACCTCTTCGCCTACGGAGCAGCAGGACTGGCTCAGCGGCGAGCCGTCCAAATCCCGCAGACCTACTCGTACACCTTCGATCCGTCGGGCAATCCCGTTCAGCGTCACTCCGCGTCCACTTCGTCCACCGCCACCGTCGCCGAGTTCACCTGCGCTTACGATGCGTTCGGTCAGCAGCTGGGCTGTGTGGATCGCAACTCCGGCACTCAGGCTACGGATCAGGACATGGTGGGGTTCGGGGGACAGTTCGGAGGGTGGACGGACAACGAGACGGATGCGGTGCAGGCGGGTGCGCCGCGCCGTCGGTTCCCGCTGGTTCGGATGGGCTATCGAGACTATGCGCCGCTGACGGGTCGGTTTGTCGAGCGTGATCCGATTGATTACAGCGGGGGCATCAATCTTTACGCTTACGCCGGCAACAACCCCATCACCCACGCCGATCCGAGCGGACTGCAAGGAACGGTAACGCAGACGACGGAAAAGGTTGCGGGCGTGATCCTCAAGCCGGTGGAGCACGACATCCCCCAGCGCATTCTGCGCAAAGGAGCGGTACAAACCACGGAGAAGTTTGCGCTCAAGCGGATCGGAGCGTTTGCAGCGGGGTTCATTCCAGTCGCGGGGCAGCTGTTCAAGTTCTACCAAACTGTTGACTTCGCGGCACAGCTGAGTTTGGATGCCTACACTGCTCACCTGGATCAACAAAACGCAACGTTCGCTCAGACGAGTTCGCTTGCCGCTGCCATGAAAGCGAGGTCGAAACTCCGTGCATTTGCACAATCCGTCACTTCAAAGTACAATGATTTCGAGTGCACCCAGTGTGCGGCTGCACTCATAAAGGCACTAAAAAAGAAAGGAATTGAAGGAAAGCTCATCAGAATTGAAGCCAGAGACAGAGTTCCATTCATTTACTCCTTCAAGGTTAACACAGGTATCACTGAGACGGGGTTTCATGTCGGTGTTCAGGTCGGGGATCTTGTCTTCGACAATATCCACAAATCGGGAATTCATTACGCACAGTGGGTAAAGGATTTTGACGCGATGCATGGCATCGACATTTTTCGCTAAGAGACCGTTGTAGATGGGAGCATCGTACACTCAACACTGCTCACAACTAATTTCCTTAAGAAGGGAGGCTCTTCAGATTATTGAATCCTCTGGAAAGATTAAAAGCCAAATATGGAAGATCGAGTTCATGCTCTTCTCGCTAAAATACGAGACAGACCCTCAATGTATTTAGGGGCAAACTCCGCTTTTCGGCTTTATATGTTTTTGACGGGGTATGTAAGTGCGTTGCGCGATATGGATGGTGCTTTGCAGGAAGGGCAAACGTTAGCGGAGATACAAAGTTATGTCATGCGTCAAAAAGAGATCACAACTTCTCGTAACTGGGCAACGATTCTGGAGTTTACTTGCGGTGAAGGACAGCCTGCTCTTGACGCTTTCTGGCAAATTTGGGACCAATATCTCGAAGAGCAGAAAACGTCTTCGCGTTTACAGCAGGGTGAGACTTCATCCTCCTGAATAGTTTTGCTGAAATTCTGCCTGACGCTTTTTCCCTGGCGTCAGGCACTTTTTCGTTGTGATCTGATGCCACACCCTCGATCCCTCCGGCAACCTGTGTGCTTTTACCGGTTCGGATGGGCTATCGGGACTATGCGCCGCTGACGGGTCGGTTTGTCGAGCGTGACCCGATTGATTACGCAGGCGGCATCAACCTCTACGCTTACGCCGGAAACAACCCCATTACGAGGAATGATCCTTCCGGGTTGCAAGCCCCGAATATGAACGCGGAATGGAACGCTTTCGTTGACCGGTGTCTTGGTGCGTATGCCTCGTTCGCCTCCTTTTTCGATCCGGTTACGCCGACTGTCAACGCCGCCGCCAATGCCGGCTTTGTTCAAGGGCTGTACGATGGCGGGTACGCCAGCGGCTGGGATTTATCGCTCGCTTACGGCAACTATGCCTTTAATCTTGCAGGCTCTGCTTCTCTCGCAAAAGAGATTGTCGTTAATCTCGGAGGCGAAATAGCTAATGCCGCACGAGGAGGGTTTGCAAAACAACACGTTAATCCTACTCAACCCTACGAAATTGGGACATACAAAGACTTGAAACGCCGTTCACGAAACACAGGTCTTGATGTTCACCATGTTCCGCAGGGCAATCCAGCAGGGCAGGTTATTGCGGGCTACGTTTACGACGATGGGGTTGCCATTGCACTGCCCAGAAAGGTACATCAAAATTTACCCAGTACTTCGCGATTGAAAGGAGCGTATACTGGTAGTCCTCGCCAGCTTATTTCAACGGGTTTGAAAGATTTGCACAAAGCGGGTGTTCCGCGTGGGAAGCTGAAGAAACTGAGTGCTCATATCCGATCTGCTTATCCGGGTGTCTACACAAAATAGAAATCCATTATACTATAAGTTACTTGTCATTGCTGTCAAAATTGAACAAGTAACTTATGGTGCGGGTATCTAAAAAAGAAGGAGAGAGGAATACAGAATTGGATCGCAATGAAGCCGCAGATCATTTTATAAGAAGAATAATCCGTGAGGTTTACGATACTGTTTCGGTAGACATAGTCGAATCTTTAGAGACAGGATTACCTAAAGATTCCTATCAGGAGAGATCAGATTGGTACCTATCTCTGCATGAATCTCAGCGTAAACATCTTGAAGCAATCACAAAGGACGCCGTATACTCTGTTATTTTTAGAGTTTTCAGCGTTTTGGATGGAGTTTCAGGCGTAGAGTTCTACGGAGAGAAGCCTGCAAATTACACTCTCTTCTTTGATACGTTTCTAAGTGAGGAAGCTTACGATAACGAAAATTACGAGGACCGAGTGCAGATCAATCCTATTCATCAGCAAGATAATTTTCTTCATGACATCTTCCAAGAAATTATGGAGGAACCAGATACGGAGAGTTGAATAAGTGTATCTGTACTCCGGGAACTCGGTGATCGCGGAGGTGGACAGCACGGGCAAGGCGACCAACCTCTTCGCCTACGGGGCGAACGGTCTGATGCAGCGGCAGGAGGTCGCCAACTCGCGGACTCTGGAGTACACCTTCGATCCGAGCGGGAACGTGGTGCAGCGGCGCACGAGCGTGAACGCGTTGAGTACGCTCTCGGACTACACCTGCGTTTACGATGCGTTCGGTCAGCAGCTGGGCTGTGTGGATCGCAACAGCGGCACTCAGGCTACGGATCAGGACACGGTGGGCTTCTCCGGTCAGTTCGGAGGGTGGACGGACAACGAGACGGATGCGGTGCAGGCGGGTGCGCCGAAGAGACGGTTCCCGCTGGTTCGGATGGGCTATCGGGATTATGCGCCGCTGACGGGTCGGTTTGTCGAGCGTGACCCGATTGACTACGCGGGCGGCATCAACCTCTACGCCTACGCGGGCAACAACCCCATCACCCACAGCGATCCCAGCGGACTGCAACAGAATGCTGACACCATGCTTACGGGGTCTTGGCATCAGTTTTATGCGAGTGTCGAAGAAACTTACTCCGCTTTCGTCAGCAATGTCTTTGATACCTTTGTCCCTATCCGTCCCACGATAGCGGGTGCCGCCAGTGCTGGGTATGCTCAGGGACTGTACGACGCAGGTCAGCTCAGCACTTTCGATTTGCTTGTAACTTATGGAGCCTATGGACTGCAACTAGGAGCAGACGCAACGCTGATAGCTGGCACTGGAGCGACAGTTATCAAGTTCGGCAGTGAGTTTGGGCCGACTTATGGTTTTCTTAAGAACCGGGGCATCAAAGACGCGCATCATGTCATTCAGGATGCAGCAGTAAGAGATTTAGCTGGTTATGAGACGCGCAAAGCTCCTGCCGTTCGCTTAAGAGGTCCTGCTAATGATCCAAGTACCCCGCATGGTAGAACACGAATCATTCAGCGTCAGCCAGGGGGAGGGAGTTACAAAGCTGAACGCAACATCGCCTACAAATCCCTTCGCGCTGCTGGATACAATAAGCGGGCTGCTGTCCGTCAAATCAAGCGAGCGGATCGCTACTTCAAAAGCATCGGAGTGAACAAGTCAACAATCACTCGGATACCCTCAGACCGCAGGTAGTCTTATGACATGGGACAACATCAAACTTTGCAGAACATTGTGGAAAATCGAACAGATGCTGGTTGGGGGTGACTACGCGTCTCTCGCGTCGAAGTCCGTAGGACGACTTAACGAAGAACAACTGCGAGCAACAGTGGAGAATTGGCCCTATTTCCCCTTTGTTTTGCCTCCTGAGCCGTCACAAGACAAACTTGTTTCGTGTTATGGTGAGTTAGAAAATGAGCCTTTTGGCTGGTGGATAAATATGCTTTTATGGACAACGGAAGAAGGAAAATCTGATCTGACGATGAGCGTCACACTTTTCGAAGGCAGCCACGAACTGTACGAGTTCACCGTTGATGACTTAGATGTTCTGTGACAAAAGTCGTACTTTGAACGAAGCAAGTTGTCGTATCGAGAGTACAGTTGGGATACGATCCGGGCGACAGCCGCCTGACAGGGATGGACTACAACGGGGCCCTGCCCAACGTGACCTACAGGTACGACCTCTACGGACGCCTCGGCTCGGAGCGAAACGGCACGGCGGGAAACGGCACTTACATCCTCGGCTACGGCTACGACGATGGCGACCGCCTCACCGTTTCCGCCACCTACTACACCGATCTGCTCAGCAGCAGTCTTCGGCTGCAGCAGGATTATTTCTACAATCCCGACGGCTCTTTGCAAAGACAGACGCTCTCCGGCTTCACGGGTGGAGCGACCTACACCTTCTCCTACACCTACAACGAGGCGGGGGAACTCAAGGCGGTCACCACGCCCTGGAGCAATACCCCCTTCACCTACACCTACCGCCCTGACGGACTCCTCACCTCCCAGACCCTGGCGCGTACGAGTGCTTACCCCCTCATCACCGAATATGAGTATGACGGACGCGGCGAACTGACCAGCCTTACCAACCGCACCCGCACGGTTCAGTATGACAGCAATGGCAACGTCATCGTAGACGGCAGCGGAGTTCCCATCAGCATTCCCGTGACCCTGTCGCAGTTCCAGAACCTGATCTATGACCCAGTAGGAAACCGGCTGCAAACGGATTGGAACGTTCCTTACGTCAAAAACGCCAACAACATCGCCGAGTCACGGGGATTGCTGGGAAGTATCGCGTATAGCTACGATGGGTTGGATCGTCTCGCCAGAGAGACCGATACCCGGATGACGGTCAAAGACCCTCACTCCGCCAACTTCAACCTCTACTTTACTCAGAGTACGTTCAATCCCAATGGCACCAACGTTAATTCCTATGCCGCCGACGAAGCGGACAACCTGACGACGTTTCGGAGCGGCCCCCTGGGGTACAATGCCGACAACCAACTTCTGCTGCAAAATGGCTCTTACGATGGGGAGGGGAACCCCTCTCGCTTCTACGACCTCAACGGAAACGCAGCCACGCCGACCTTCGATGTGGAGAACCGGCTGACGGGACTGGGTTCGCTCTCGTCGTTCGGGTATCGGGATGACGGGCTGAGAGCGTGGAAGCAGACCCCGGCAGGGACGGGCAGCAAGTTCTACTACCTCTATTCGGGCACGGCGGTGATTGCGGAGGTGGACAGCACGGGCAAGGCGACCAACCTCTTCGCCTACGGAGCGGCGGGATTGACCCAACGACGCGGAGTGGCGAACTCGTCCACGTTCGAGTACACTTTTGATCCTTCTGGGAACCTGGTGCAGCGACACCTCTACAACAACGCTTCTGCCGCCGACTTCACCTGCCTTTACGATGCGTTCGGTCAGCAGCTGGGGTGTCTCTCGGTCAATCAGGGGATGACGTTCACCTCGCAGGACATGGTGGGCTTCTCCGGTCAGTTCGGAGGGTGGACGGACAACGAGACGGATGCGGTGCAGGCGGGTGCGCCGCGCCGCCGGTTCCCGCTGGTTCGGATGGGCTATCGAGACTATGCGCCGCTGACGGGTCGGTTTGTCGAGCGTGACCCGATTGATTACGCGGGCGGCATCAACCTCTACGCCTACGCCGGAAACAACCCCATCACCCACGCTGACCCGTCGGGACTTATCGACATCTTCGGCTTCGACTTCACGCTCGCAGGTACGGTTGAAGGTGTGAAAACAGGGCTCGCGGCGACGGGGAATGTTCTGTCGGGTGGAATGTACGACGGGGGACGGTTCCGTAACAATCCCGGTTTCGAGACCAGTCGGAAGTTTGCTATTGTCGCTGACACGGCTTCAACCCTATCAGGACTTGGAGGAGTGGCGAAAGCCATTACACGAAAAGTTGCCGTCAGAAGTGCTGCGAAATTACTGAAAACAGGAACTGTCTGGGATGCCATCAAGGGCATAAATGGCACATTTGAAGGTCTATCGGTTTCTGTACCTAAATCTTTTAAGCTTGTGACTGATGCTCAACGCGAAGTATTTGTTACTGCAAATGCAATGGAACATCTTGTCGAGCTTCTTAAGTCTGGATCACGACTACAAGCAAATCCTGCTTCACTTAACATGACGGTGCAGGCATACTTAACCAGTCTGCGGTCAGCCGTCAATGTAGCAACCAAAGGCGGGATTGTGACTAACAAGAAAATTTATGTGGATGGTTGGGAACTGATTTTCCGGGCACCACGAGCGAAAGGAGAGCTACCAGCACTGGCTCATGCTCTGATGAAATAGAATGATTGAAATAACTTCTGGGCAGTTAATATGCTCTTGGATTGTTGAAACGGACAAGTACGTTCCCCTCACATTTAGAAACCTTGATGAGGAACACGTCGTTCCATTGTACTGGGTGTGTAGTTGTGAGGACACCCAGCTCATTGAAGTTGGGGTTAGTCCCGAAACAGGATGCATCATCCGCCTTGTACTCACACTACTCCACACCGTTAGGGTAGGGCAAAATGTCAGTCAGAGTAACTTCTCACAAATCATTTCTGAAATTCCGATATGTCGCCTTGATCCCTGGGCGGCGCGGTCTCATCTGAAAGATTGGCATCAAGCGAATTTTGTGCATGAAGAAAACTTAATCGAAACTTTGGTATATGAAGACAGTTTAGAAGTTCATTTTACGAAAGCAAGAGAGTTCGAGGTTGGCTATCGCTGTGGTGAAATCCTCTTCGGTCAAAATGCTTCAGGACATTTATCTTGCATTCAGTACAAGCCAAAACGTAGGGAGGATTGGCAAAATCTTTTGTACGTTTTGTCCTAGTCCTACTCAGCCCGATCAACTTTGAGTACACCTTCGATCCGTCGGGCAACTTGGTGCAGCGTCATTCCGCGTCCACTTCGTCCACCGCCACCGTCGCCGACTTCACCTGCCTTTACGATGCGTTCGGTCAGCAGCTGGGCTGTGTGGATCGCAACAGCGGCACTCAGGCTACGGATCAGGACACGGTGGGCTTCTCCGGTCAGTTCGGAGGGTGGACGGACAACGAGACGGATGCGGTGCAGGCGGGTGCGCCGCGCCGCCGGTTTCCGCTGGTTCGGATGGGCTATCGGGACTATGCGCCGCTGACGGGTCGGTTTGTCGAGCGTGATCCGATAGACTACGCGGGGGGCATCAACCTCTACGCTTACGCCGGAAATAACCCCATCACCCACGCCGATCCGAGCGGACTAACCGAAGGATGGGACTTGTTCTTCATCGCTTACGATCTGTACCTTATGGGGGCTGATGCGGTTACCCACGCACCGACAGCAACGCGTGTTCTCAACAATACCGCCTTCGGAATCGATGTCGGGCTGGCACTGATCCCCTTCGTCCCAACGGGGGGCGGTCATGCTCTAGCGATGGCGGGGGGTAGCGCGATGCGGACTGCCGCTCGCACGGTTCCGATGGAAGCAAGAGCAGCGCAGGCAGTGGTTCACTTCGCGACGGTTGGGCAGGGAAATACCCATTCAGGTGGGAGTTCTTCAAGCTCGAATAGACAGCCTTTCGCTCACAATTTCGAGCCAAATAAATTGGAGACCCATTTCAGAAAACACGCTCTAGAATTTGGTCCGCTCTCCAAAAGATAATGCAACAGTTTTTCTGTAAAATGTTGGTGCGTCCCTTCGGCAGGACGGTTTAGTTGTCTTTCTCAAAGAGCAGATAGGCTTTTCCCGTCTGCCAGTCGTCACTGATTTCCATCAGCACCGCGGAGACCAGTCTGAGGCAGGACGCCTCGTTGGGAAAGAGGCTGGCGACGCGGGTTCTGCGCCTCACCTCTTTGTTCACTCGCTCCAACCCGTTGGTCGTCCTCAAAAGACGGCGGTGAGGCTCAGGAAAGGCAAAGACGGTCAAGCCTTCGGGCAAGTTGGTTTCGATCCAGTCGGCGAGTTTGGGTAGCGTTTGACGATACTTTTCGACGGTGCGCTTCAAGAGAGCCTCCGCCTCGTCCCGGTTCGGCGCGGTGAGGATTGCGCGAAGATCGGCGGCGACTTCGGCTTTTCGCTCGGTTTTGGTGACGTAGGCTTGGGCGTTTTGCTGCAAATGAAATTGACACCGTTGCCAGGGAACGCCTCCCAACACCGCTTGCCGGGCGGCTTTGAGCCCTTCGTGAGCATCGCTGATCACGAGTTGCGCTCCGCACAGCCCGCGCTCGACCAGCCCTTTGAGAAAAGTGCGCGGGTGGACTTCGTGCTCGGAAAGGGCAACCGAAACGCCTAACACCTGCCGTTTTCCCGCCTCGTCCACGCCAACGGCGATCAGAACGGCGGCTTTGTCGACTTTGCCCCCCTGTCTCACGCTTTCGTAGCGGGCATCCAGATAAACGTAAGGGAACGTTCCTAACGGACGAGTGCGCCATTGGGAAAGCACCCCGTCGAGTTCTGCCGCCGCTCGACTGACCTGAGCGGACGAGACGCTGGTGCCACAGAGTTGCTCGACAATGGCACTGACGCGGCGGGTCGAAACGCCTTGCACATACATTTCAGCGAGGGCGAGTTTAAGAGCGCGTTCGCTTCGGACGCCTTTCTCCAGAGCGGACGGATAGAACTCACCGGAACGTACCTGCGGGATCGAAACAGTGAGTTCGCCGACGCGAGTGGCGACGGTTTTGTCTTTGTAACCATTGGCGTAATCGTGACGCTCGGCACTGCGCTCATAGGGTTGCAGTCCCAGATACTTTTGCCGCTCGGCTTGCATCGCCAGATTGAGCAGAAGGGTGAGAGCCTGGGGCAAGGCGTCGAAGCCGTTTTGGGTGAGCAGTTCCAAAATCGGGTCGCTCGGAGTAAACTCAGGGTGGGTCATGGTGTTTTCGATTTCCTTTCTTGGTGTCGCAACCGAAAGGATACACCATGACCCACTGAAGTTGCCCGCAGCAAGCCAAATCCAATTTACAGAAAACAGGATACACTAACCTCCAAAAAAGGGTATCTTGCGAGAGCAAGGGGTTTCCTCAACAAGAAGGTTGGGGGGACAATTTTAGAAAAGTACAAAGCGAATGGAGATAGAGTGGTCTTTGACACTTCAACAAATGAATTTGGGGTAATAAGACCAGACGGGTATATACGAACATACTTTATTCCAGACCCGGTCAAACATAAATTTCGCACTAACTTGGATTATTTTAATGCACAGTAAGGAAGTGAGGAAAATTTGTACACTTGTCCAATTTGTGGTCTAAACGGTCTAATTGATGACCCCGGAGAACTACCTGATTTAACATCCACATTTGAGATATGTAAGTGTTGTGGATGGCAGTTTGGCTATGAACACCCAAGTCTCGCTGTTTCCTATCGCCAAGAGTGGATCGAAAACGGTTTTACATGGTTAGCTCCTCAGTATAAACCTGCGGACTGGGATGCCAAAAAGCAATTATCACACTTGGGTATTCACCTGAATATATCAAATACATAAAAGTTGTTTTGGCTTTGTTTGGTAATGCAAATCCTTTACTGCTCAGCCCGATCTGAGCGACCCGATTGGGTTTGCAGGTCAGTTCGGTGCATACAAGAGGCGACTTACACCGACAAATCCCCGCACCATTTGGGTCTGGTGTGGAGGACGCACCGGGCTTACGATCCGAAGACGGGTCGGTTTGTCGAGCGCGATCCGATTGATTACGCAGGCGGCATCAACCTCTACGCCTACGCCGGAAACAACCCCATCACCAAGAGCGATCCCAGTGGATTAGATACGCTTGATGACGCCTCGAACTTCTTTGCGGGTTGGGGGGATATGCTCACCTTCGGAGCGACAGGCAACGTCCGTCAGAGAATGGGAGTGGACGGTGCTGTTGACCGAAATTCCGGGATGTACAAAGGGGGACAGGTTGTCGGGGCGGCGCATCAGGAACTTCTGTTTCGGGGAGCCGGGAAATACTCACGGCAAACCGGGCGAAAAAAGCGGCACAAACACTCCAGTACGGGAGTAGTACGGCAAGTAAAAGTTTCTCGGCAGGAAGTAGTGCGCGTTCTCTTGGGGGAGGGGACTGGATTACAAAAGGAGGACTGGTACTCAAACCAGGATCAAAACAGGGGCATCGCCTTGCACCTCTCATGGATCATCTGGGAGCTTCTTCCGTTGCTGGCAAGGGGACTCACTCTATGTTTCATCCGAGCGTTCAGGGTAAACTCCTTGCCTTGGTGGATGAGGCATGGCTTGCGAGAGGAGCAGGAGTACTTCAAAACAACGGTTATCGAGCCTTCGAAGTAGAGATAGAAAGAGTTATAGGGTCACAGGGTGAAACAAAAATGAGGCTCATCATAGCAGGAGCCTCTGATCTCATCACCGCCTATCCAATAAAGTAAAATGAACAATTCATGTCCTTACTGTGGTCAGGGAAGTTTGTGGCGAATACGGTTGAAGCCCATCAATCTGATTTCATTCAGTTGTGATGAATGTGATACCGTATGGCTACACCATAAAGACGTGAGTAATGAGAAAGCAGGAATAGGTATCAACTATCTCTTCAACTGGATGGGAATTTATCCCTACGACCAGATCACTCATGTGGAGTACCTGGAAGTAGTTCCTTTTCCCAAAACCTGAAGTGGTTGCCTGACCCTGCCTCACAGGGTCAGGCACTTTTCTAATGGTGCGTTTTGCAAGGCGGAGGAACACAGATCGAATGTGCCGTCCTGCCGTATCTTCACTCTTTGCTCGAACCGAGTAACTCCTGCCAGGTCTCGACCTCCAGAAGACGAGTGAGTAGCCTTTCCAACTCCTCTAAGGAGAGGGTAGCATCGAGTGCTGTCTGCGTTCCCGCATCGAGCTGACCCAGACGACGCTCTCCCATAAGAACCAGTAGGCGACGTGCCTCCTCCTGGAGACCGAGTTGTCGCCCCTCTTCAAGGGTGTACTGGTAGGTAGTCGATTCTTTCATCGCCATCACTCCTTTCAACAGTTGCTTTGCAAATTCAGAGTCGTATTTTAGACCCAACAAGAGCCAGGTGATCGTCCAGAAATCGTTGCGAGTTTCGGGTGACTCCGCTTCGATCCGCGCCTCCATTGTTTGGATCAGAGACGGTAATTCTGATTCTGAGACGCTCGTCAGCGGGGCGAGCGGCAACAAAGCGAGCGGCGCACTCAGCAACTCCTCCGGTGAAAACTCCCACAGGCGAACCACGCGATACCGAAACTGGAGCGAACCGTAAGAGACCTCGCCCGACAACGCGGGTCCATCCGCCTCTTTGCGTAATAAAACGACGACGCTCTCGACCGGAAGGTTATACTTGTAATAGGTGACCGCATTGTAGAAAAACGTTCGGTTGCCCAGCGAGACTTTATACGACGATTGGAGCTCGAAATGGAGCAGATAATTGGGATTAGTGACTTTTACGAGTCGGTCGGCTTCCGCAACCACTGTGGTGAGATCGGCGTCAATGAGTTCAGCGGTTGTTCCTGGAAGTCCCAGAAAACGGAGCCATGCGAGTGGATCGGTTTCTACCAGTTGTTTTGTGGCAACATCGAAAGGCTTCGGCATCTCTCATTCCTTTCACCCTTGCAGAAGGATAGTTTATGATACCTCAACGAATGGGATAAGTACGGATTTTCGCCGCGCATCACGGGCAGTATCGCCTACGGCTACGATACTCTCGACCGACTGGTGAGCGAGACCGACAACCTGACGACGTTTCGGAGCGGCCCCCTGGGGTACAATGCCGACAACCAGCTTCTGCTGCAAAACGGCTCTTACGATGGGGAGGGGAACCCCTCTCGCTTCTACGACCTCAACGGAAACGCGGCAACGCCGACCTTCGATGTCGAGAACCGGCTGACGGGACTGAGCAGCCTCTCGTCGTTCGGGTATCGGGATGATGGACTGCGGGCGTGGAAGCAGACCCCGGCAGGGACGGGAAGCAAGTTCTACTACCTCTATTCGGGCACGGCGGTGATTGCGGAGGTGGACAGCACGGGCAAGGCGACCAACCTCTTCGCCTACGGAGCGAACGGTCTGATGCAGCGGCAGGAGGTCGCCAACTCGCGGACTCTAGAGTACACTTTTGATCCGAGCGGGAACGTGGTGCAGCGGCGCACGAGCGTGAACGCGTTGAGTACGCTCTCGGACTTCACCTGCGTTTACGATGCGTTCGGTCAGCAGCTGGGCTGTGTGGATCGCAACTCCGGCACTCAGGCTACGGATCAGGACACGGTGGGCTTCGGGGGACAGTTCGGAGGGTGGACGGACAACGAGACGGATGCGGTGCAGGCGGGTGCGCCGCGCCGTCGGTTCCCGCTGGTTCGGATGGGCTATCGAGACTATGCGCCGCTGACGGGTCGGTTTGTCGAGCGTGATCCGATTGATTACGCAGGGGGCATCAATCTTTACGCCTACGCCGGCAACAACCCCATCACCCACGCCGATCCGAGCGGACTGCAAGCCCCGAATATGAACGCGGAATGGAACGCTTTCGTTGACCGGTGTCTTGGTGCGTATGCCTCGTTCGCCTCCTTTTTCGATCCGGTTACGCCGACTGTCAACGCCGCCGCCAATGCCGGCTTTGTTCAAGGGCTGTACGATGGCGGGTACGCCAGCGGCTGGGATTTATCGCTCGCTTACGGTGAGTACGCATTCAATCTTGCAGGCTCTGCTTCTCTCGCAAAAGAGATTATGGCTAACATCGGAAGGAGTATTAGTGCTTCTTCGGTTCGTCCCAAATTGCACGTATCTTTTGGTGCTTCTATGGAGGACGCATCAAATGGCACAGCATCATTTTTACATAATGGTAAAAAAGAACTGTATTTCCATTCTTGAAAGATCACGCTTTGAGACATGGAGAAGGTCTTCAAACCGCAGAATATCTTGCTGATGCAATCAAAAATACGAAGGAAGGAAAACGTTTCCTAGTTCGACACAACGGTCAGAACAAGTTTGCCTATATAAGGCGTTTGGGTGAGGATGAATTTCAGTTCACTTCCACCTCATTGAACGGCAAGAAAATTCTGACACACTTCAAAGTTAACGGATCTTATCTTAGGAGTAAGGGCATAACGATCCCCAAGGGCCTCTGAGGAATCACCTCATTACAAAAACTGTGCAAATGAATGGTTTATCTGCACAGTTTCCTATATTTCCGAGAAATTACAAAGGGATTTGGAGGATTAACTTGATCGATCTTCAATGTGATCCAAAAATTGATGTATTAATCAAACAATGCGATTATTTCTGGTCGAAGAAAGAATATTACTCAGCATTTGTATCTTTAGGTCTCGTATGGGAGGCTCTTGTTACTGATTCCCAGGAGGTCATTGAAGCCTTGAGAAAACAGTTAGAGCGGTTCTATCCCTCACATTCTGTGCTCGAAAACGTTGTGCAAAAAATTGCTTACAACAAAGATCGTATTGCCAGAATAGTGACGGTAGGCGAAGTATTCGACGCTGATGAAATTTTGCTGATTTTAGTTTTAAGGAATGATCTTGATTTGGTTCTACGAATCCTAAAAGAATGTTTTGATTACTCAGTTGGAATATCTATTTCGGAGATGGAACCTCGTATTCGTGAAATTGCAATTAAAGGTAATCTAACGAAAAAAAGTAAGCAATTATTGCTAAAAATGAATAGTGAAACAGGATAGAAACCAATATTCTTTCGATATGACTCATCGAAATCGGATTGAAAAGAGTGGTTTAACTACCTCTACTCGGGCACGGCGGTGATCGCGGAGGTGGACAGCACGGGCAAGGCGACCAACCTCTTCGCCTACGGAGCGGCGGGGCTGGCTCAGCGGCGAGCCGTCCAAACCCCGCAGACCTATTCCTACACCTTCGATCCGTCGGGCAACTTGGTGCAGCGTCATTCCGCGTCCACTTCGTCCACCGCCACCGTCGCCGAGTTCACCTGCGCTTACGATGCGTTCGGTCAGCAGCTGGGGTGTCTCTCGGTCAATCAGGGGATGACGTTCACCTCGCAGGACAGGGTGGGGTTCGGGGGACAGTTCGGAGGGTGGACGGACAACGAGACGGAGACGCCGAGAAACACAAGTACCGTTCGAAGCAGGAAAGCCTTGGACGATACTTGTGTTTCTCGCTTTGTCGTTCAGCTCTTTCGGTAGAGGGCGGGGCAGAAATCAGGGTCGGTGTAGTCGGGAAGCCCGTCTTTTCGGCGGCACATTTCGTCGTTGTCGTGGTGCGAGATCTGACCGGAGGGGCGCAGCGTTTCCACCCAGTGATTGCTTTTGTCTTGCAGGTGAATGGCAATCGAGCGGCGCGGGGCGGGCGACAGGTTCGGGCCGGAGCCATGAATGGTGAGGCAGTGATGGAAACTTACCTGCCCGCGCCGCAGATTTATCGGTACTTTCACCACTGCTTTTCCGCCGGAGTCGAACTCTTTTTCCAGACCCTCCAGATCGCTGGAGAAAAAGTTGAGCGCGTTGGTATTGTCAGGCCAGTGCTGCGAGCCGTCAATCATCGTGATTGTGCCCATTTCCGCGCCGCAGTCCGTGAACGGAACCCAGGCGGTGAGCATTTGGGCCGAGGAGCAGGTTTTCCAGTAGCCGCGATCCGTGTGCCAGCCCACATTGGCAGGGCGATCCGGGTCTTGCGTGGGCTTGTACAGCAGCTGATCGTGCCAGAGACGGATTTCGTCACTCCCAGAAAGTTTTGCCGCTACCGCCCCGATCAGCGGATGCGTCACCAGTTCGCGCAGCCCCTTCGAGAACATTGAGGAGTAGTCTCCCTTACGCAACCCGCGATACTCTCCGGTCGGGCGAAATTTATTCAGGTACGGAACGCGCTCCAGAATCTCCTTTGGCTCGTCGAGCTGCAAGGCATAATAGCGCTCGGAGGCCGCCGAAAAAGCGTCCATTTCGTCCTCAGTGAACAGCGTTTTGGAGTGATACCAGCCGTGTTCGCGGTAATGGTTCACCTCGTCCTCGGTAGGCAGCAGTTCAAGCTGGGCATCGGTCAAAGTCATAGCAAAAATTCCTTTCGTTAGCCTCTTTTTGTTACAGCCCCTTTGGACTGATCCGAGAATGGAGGGGAAGGCGAGTTCCGGTTTTGGCGGACGTTAGTCCGGCCAGCAGTATTTCGGTGACGTGGCGGGCAAGGCGGGCGTGGCTCAGTTCCGGCTCCTGTCGCTCCCGAATACACCGAGTCCAGTGTTCGTGGGCGTTGCCCCGGCTGTAGGGCGCAAGAGCCAGAGGAAAGGGACGGGGGGGCACATCCTCCCGAACCAAAGAACCCGGTTCCCAGCGGGTGACGCATACCTCGCCGTCCCCCGGCATCGAAAGTTTGCCGCCGGTTCCGTGCAGGCTCAGCCGATATGTTTTCGCCGGGTCGCACCAGCCGGTTTCGAGGGTTCCGATGGCCCCGCTCCTGAATTCCAGCAAGAGGGTGGCGGTGTCCTCCAGCTCGGTGGGCTTTGCATGGGTGGAAACCATCCCCATCACGCTTTTTACGTCGCCCATCACCGCCGTCAGCACCGAGGCCGCATAGACCCCCATATCGAATAAGGCTCCGACGGCGGCATCCCCCGGCTGGAAAAACCAGAGGGTTTCCCCCGGCTCGTCGGCTTCCCCGAAAGCATCCCGAATCTCAGCGTAGTAAACTTCCGGGCCGCCATGCGAAACCCGGCAGTGCGCCGCCGAAATACTGCCGATACTTCCCGCCTGTGCCTCGTGCCGCGCCGCATAAATCTCCGCCCCGAAATGCGGCAGGCACATCACCGTTCGGTCGGTCTTCTCCACTGCTTCCACAAACGAATCGGCTTCTTCGAGGCTGGCGCAAAGCGGCTTCTGCATCATAAGGTGTTTACCCGCGCTCAAAGCCTTGATCCCGAACGAAACATGGTGCGGGTGCGGCGTCGCCACAATCACGGCATCAATTTCCGGGTCGCTCAGCAGGGAATCGGGGTCGGTGGTCCAGTGCGGCACGTCGAAGCGGCTGCACAAGGTTTTCAGCCGGGCCTCTTTGCGCCCCGCCACGTGCGTGACCCGAACACCCGGAATTTCCTTTAGCTGCGGCAAATGAAATTTGTGCGCGATGCCGCCCGCGCCGATTACAGCAATGTTCATCCGATTGATCTCATTCTTTACGACGCTCCCGACCTCAAACCCTCAAGACACACCAGTCGCCAAAACGCGAAGGTCGCAGAGAAAATCAAGAAGCGAAAGCCAAATTTTTTTTAGTTCCTCATCCCCGCCCCCTCATCCCTCCGTTTTAGGGCATCCAGGTAGTCGCGGGCACTGACAAAGCGCGTATGGTAGATTTTCCAGTCCTCCCGGTGCCTTTGGTAAACCGGGTCGGCTTCCAGCGTGGTCGGCGGCGTTGTATAATCGGGCTTGGCATGGGTGGGCAGGGGCAGCACGGTTTTCGAGTACTGCGTGTTGAAATTTCCGTCTTTCACCCATCCGTCGCCCATCAGCACATAGTCGCGCACCCATCCGGCGGGAGGGGGGTCGCCCGCCTTAAAGCGCAGCCGCAGTTCGTCGCCTGCGTTCATGAGGACATACCGATCATCCACCCGGCTCAGCAGCGGCTTTACATCGCCGAAGCGCGTGTAGAAACCTTCGAGGTCGAGCCACTGCGGGCGAACGGCGCGAACCGTGTTGTAGTCGGCGAGTTCGGGCGAGGAGATTCCTTTTGTGTTCGCCTCCGAAAAGCCATGATAGTCCAGCACGGCGGTTTCGAGGGGGGCAGTTAAGGTTTTAACCGGAACGCCGGGAGCCGCCTTAGCCCATACGATTTGATCCCAGTAGATTTCGAGGTTGGTGCGAAGGCGCAGCCTGCGTGTTTTCTGTCCTGCGGGAAACACGCCTTTCAAGTCCAGCACCACCGTTTTCACTTTGCCCGTCGGAAAGCCCAGCCCCGGCTTGGCCACGCGCCAGGTTCCCGCCGGGGTTTGCACTTCCAGGCGCAAGCCTTCAGGTTTGATCCCCGCCTGCGAAAGGGCGATGTTGATGCTCGTGTCGGTCGGGTGAATCCAGCCGGATGCAAGCAGATAGAGTGTGTCGGACGGCTCCGCCTTTCGATCCGGCAGCGTGACTTCAACCCAGTGATCGCGGGTGATGCCCTGATACGGGCCGCGCCCGAACGTGTCCAGATACACGCCGTCGCGTTTCGCCACGATCTCGGTAACGGAGGTTCCCCGGTCATCCCGTGCGCTCAGGATCGGCTGACTGCGTTCTGTTGTGATGATGCGAAGGGGCGGCGGCGGAATGGAAAACCGCTCGTCCACCCAGATTTCCGTGCCTGCCGGGTGATCCACCGTTTTCAGGGCCAGATAATCGAAAAAATGCGTTTCCCACAGTTCCGCGCAGATTCTGAGGTCGTAAAAACCGTCACGCGGGGCGAGCTGATCGCCGCGAAGTTTGATCCAGTCTTCGGTTTGTGCGACGTTCGCCGTTACAAAGGCATTGATTTTAAGACCCAGAGGAGACCGCCAGATACAGTCGGTAATCATTTTCATTGCGCCGCCGTCCCACCCAAAAAGCCAGGGGCAGGAGCCGCCGAGACGATAGGGGGCGGTCATCACAGTGTCGGCGGCCATCTGATGATTGGAGGCTTCGGGAAATTCGGTGCGGGGGTAGCCGTTGGGCCAGAGAATTCGGATGCAGTCGGCTTTCGGGTAGGTTCCAAGGCCGAAGTGAAGGGTGGAGCCGGTGATCGGCTGTTTCTGATAAAGCAGTCCGGCGCGAAGTTCCATTTCGCCCAGCAGCCCAAACGAGTTGATGCGTGCGTCCCCACCGGAGCCGTAGGTGACATAATCGGCGCGAGGACGCACCTCCTGAAAGCCGTAGTTTTTTGTGCCTTTGTTCAGCAGGCGGATCGGTTTGCCGCCCGCATCCAAACCGACCGGGGTGATTCGACCCCCTGTCGAAACCGAAGAGACGGTGAGTGAACGCGCTGTGATTGGAGCGGCAAGCGGCACAAATTTTCCGTTCGCTTCCTGAAGCCAGACGGCAGAACCCATGTTCCCGGTGGCGATCAGGTCTACTGCGCCGTTGTTATCGAGTTCTGCAAAGGCGATCCGGGCGGAGCCATCCTTGGGAACTTCGTTCCATTTCGCGAGTTCTGCCCGATCCCAGCCGCTTTCGTCGGGCTTGCGAGACAGGCGCAGGATCGTGCCGTCCTCTCGCAGGGCCACGATGTCCATTCGCCCGTCGTTATCGGCATCGGCAGAAGCCAAAGCCAAAACTTTTCCGCCCGGATTGGCGTCTTCGAGTTTGGTATAGACCCCGCTGCGCCGATTGAGGTAGACCGTCAACCTCCCCGCCTCATCCAGAAGAGCTGCATCCGCCGCCCCATCCGCGTTGAAATCGCCCCACAAAAAAGCACGTGGATTTTTAACGTTGGCGAAAACATCCGTCCTCGCCGTCCAGGTTCCGTTGCCGTTGTTTCGCAAAACGGTTCCGGTTCCGGTTTGGGGCATCAAAAACAGATCGAGGTCGCCGTCGAGGTCTACGTCCAGCAAAGCCGCTCCGACATAAACTTTCTGGAGGAGATCGGACGGCAGTTTGGCTTCAGCGGTCACATCCTGAAACGTACCGCTTTCCTGCTGCCGATAGAGTTTGACGCCGCCCGCTCCGGCGAGCGCAAGGTCGGGGAGAAAATCGTAGGCGAAATCGGCAAAGACAATCCCTTCGGGAGTAGGCTTGACTCTGCCCGTTCCGCTGGGAAAGGGCAGGGTCTGCGTTTTGCCGTCTCCCGCCGCCAAGGTCAGCTGCAAGGCATTTGCGTAAAGCAGAGCGGGCGGGGCTTCGGCTCGTGCGAAGGGTTTCCCCGCCGGGTTCTGGGCGAATTTGTCGGCGAGGGCGGGGCCGAGTTCCGGTCTCAGTGTGACGCTCTCCACCACCGCAAACGTTCCGGCAGGCACAGAGGGAAGCGGTGTCGGCGTGAGGGTCAGGGCGGTGTCTGCCGGGGCCGGAACGCGAGAGGGCTGCGGCAGGGCGATAAAGTGCTGGAGCGGTCGCTGCTCCAGGCGAAGGCGGCGGGCATCGTTCTGGTAAAACGGGTTGGTCTTTAGGAGGTTGCCAATTCCGCTCAGTTCGGGGGCGAGCGGGCGAACATCTCCCTCGCTTTCCCCTTTTTGGAGAAGGGCAAGACGGCTTTTGATGGAGTCCGAAAACCCGGCCTGACGTTGGGCGAAGCGAGGCAGCAGCGATTTCAGAGTGTTCGCATCATTGAGCGAGGCTGCCAGTTTCATCGCGCCCAAAAGCGAGGCCAGGTTGTTCGGCTCGACTTCCAGAATTTTCGTATACTGTTCCAGGGCCGTTTTCTGGCTTTCCGGGGCAGCAAGCAGCTCGGCATCCTGCGCGAGCTTATAGCGCACGGGCAGCAGTTTGGGATCGAGCTGCAGCGCACGATTGAAGTGAGCGGCGGCATCGGCGGGCTTGTCGCTTCGAGAGAGGATCAAACCGTAATAGGCTTCGACTTCGGCGTTTTCGGGGGCAAGTGTGCGGGCTTTCTCGATGGCTTCAAGGGCACCGGGCAGATTGCTGCGGCGAACCGCCCGATCCAGCGCGACATTGACCCAGGCGGCGGGTTCTTCGGGAGCCAGCTGAGTGGCGGCTTCGGTGAATTTCGTGGTCAGCTCCGCGACTTCGCTGACTTTTTCGCTGGATTCGTAGGCGAGGGCCCCCGTGAAAAAGGCCGAAACCATTTTGCCGTAGACTTCGGGGGAAACCTTCAGGGTTCCTCCGGGCGGCATCCCGCCTTCCGCCCCGCCCCTCTTTGGGGAAGAACAGCCAAACAAAGACATCAGCAGCCCAAGGCCAACCATCGGCAATAAACGGGAACGCATCCGAAACCCTCCATCGGGCAGAATCTGAGCGAAACAAGTGAGAAAGAATTCGGCAGCACTGAGCGAAAATCCTGCCCCCGCCTCTCCTCTCGCCTACTCCAGTCCCCCCTCCGCCAGCAAAGCACGAGAAAGGCGGGCGAGTGCCCACAGGCCGGGATTGTCTACCGTCCATTGGACTCTAGGCAGCTTCTGGCAGAAAAGAGCCAGCACAAACCGTTCGCCGTTTGGCTTGGTGACAAGGCCGACATCGTTTCGGAGCGCGTCCACTGCTCCGGTTTTTCCGGCGTAAAGCCAGGTTTCCGGCAGAAAACGCGGAATCGCTTCCCGATAGGACTGCTGCCCCAGCATCCGCAGAATCTCGCTTTGGGCAGATCCGCTGCCGATCTCGTTTTGCGCGATCTTTGTCAGCAGGTTCGCCATTTCATTCGGAGTGGTGACGCCCAGCCCGAACTCCCGGCTTTCGGGGGTGTCTTCCGAGTAGGACTTACGAAACAGCGTGGTTTCGAGAAGGCCGAGGCTTCTCATGCGGGCATTGATCGCGTCCTTGCCGACCGCCTCGATCACGGTATTGGTGGCCGTGTTGTCGGAAATCACCGTCATCAGAAAGCAGAAGTCGCGCAGGCTCAGCGACAGCCCTGCCGTCATGCCCGTCAGCACCCCGGCTCCGCCCACTTTTTCGGCCTCGGCAAGCGTGAGCGGTGTTTCCCAGTCGAGCGTTCCCTCCGAAACAGCGAGGGCGACATAGACCAAAATCGGCAGTTTGATGACCGACGCGGTTTTTACACGCCGATCCGGGAAGTGGGCCAGCGTTTCTCCGTTTTGCAGGTCTCGAAACACAAAACTGATTTCGCCGCCGCAGTCGGCCTCCAACTCACCAATCAGGGTTGGGAGAGAGTTCATGGCTTTTCCTCCGGCGACAAAGCCGCAAGGTCTTCAGGGCGGTCGAGATCGGCGGCGAGTTCAGGGACGGCCAGCGACAGCCCCCGCGCCGGAGTGCCGACAAGCCGCGACACGCGCTCCTCTAAAAACCCCTGAGTCATCAAGCGCGGCGAGACTTTCTGGGAAAGAACGAGGCGAGCCACCGTTCCCAGCCCCAGCATCAGGGCGAGCTTGAGCGGACTTTTTCGCGCCGCGTAAGCATCGGCGATCCGCCCGCGCTGCTGAAGCAGAAACTGAGGATTGACCAGCATGGCGTTTCCCCCGGTGAATGTTCCCTCAGCAATTCGTAAACTCGTGCGCCGCATTCCGGGAAAACGCTCTTCGCACGCCGCCAGCGGGACAAAGGGATAGATCAATCCTGCTCCGGACTTCTGAGCGGCGGGAACCGCTGCCGTGACGAACTGAGCGACGGCGGACGCATGAATAAACGGCAAATCCGAAGTGATGAACAGCAAATAGGGCGATGCTCGATAGGTTTCCGCTCCGGCGAAAACGTTCATCACAAAATCGTTGGTGTCGGGCAGGCGGCGATAGCAGGCGGCATCGGGCACATCGCCGATCACGGTGATTTCGGAGACGGAGGAAGTGGAAGCGAGCGAGCGAACCACCCGCTCCAGCAGGGTTTCTCCTCGATAAACGAACAGAGCGCGATTTTCCTGCCCCAGGGCGGCGGCCAGAGCGGGCTTGGCTTTGCCGCCCGCCAGCACCACTGCGGGAACAGAAGGAACACCAGAAAGGGTCAAGGGTGCGCCTCCGAAGTTTCTACCGGGGCTGTGGCCGCCGGGGAAAGCGGGCGGGGCAGGGTGCGGGCAGCGACAACCTGCGGATAGCGTCCGCTCATTCGCTCCGCAATTCGATGGGCGTCTTGCGCATTGGCGGCAACGCCGTAAACGGCGGAACCGCTGCCGCAGAGGTGAGCAGTTACTGCGCCCGCCATCCTGAGTTCATCGTGAAGCCATGCGATTTTCGGAAAGGCCTCGAAAACAACCCGCTCGAAATCATTGCTCTGAAACGCGATAAGCCGTTCCCAATCCTGCGTTCGGATCGCCTCTTCCAGCCGTTTGGTTCCCCGGTGCGAGGCGCGTTCTGGGAGGGCGTCGAGCTGACCATACGCCCAGCCCGTCGAGACGCTTTCGGCGGGCTTGACGATCACGACCCAGAGGGGCGGAAGATCGGGAAGGGGAGTGAGCTGCTCGCCGCGTCCGCGTGCCGTCGCTGCCCCGCCGACAAGAAAAAAGGGAACATCGGAGCCAAGGGAAGCCGCGAGCGCGAGCAGCGGCTTTTGAGCGAGCGGACTGCCGAGCAGCCGGTTTGTTCCGATCAGGGCCGAAGCCGCATCACTGGAACCGCCGCCCAGCCCGGCTTGAGATGGAATTTGTTTCTGGAGATGGATGCGGATCGCCTCCCGGCTGTCGGCGGCTTTCAAAACCGCTTTGGCGGCCTTCACCACAAGATTCGTTTCGTCGCCGGGAACATCGGGTGCGTGGGGAGCCTCGCAGGTGAATTGAACGGACGGGGCTGAGTTCGTCTTTAGCTGCGGGCCTGTTTCCGTTCGGGAGAAAGTCAGGGTGTCGTAAAGCGAGACCGTCTGCATCACGGAAGCAAGGCTGTGGTAGCCGTCTTCCCGCTTGCTGAACACATCGAGCGTGAGGTTGATTTTTGCCGGAGCCTGAAGCGTCAGTGCGTCTTCTCGAAGGGGGGAAGGGAAGGTCATGGAAGGGCAAACCGCCTTGCATCGTGAATTCCTGAAGCCAGTGAAAGGGAGAAAAAACGGAACGGCAGGATCAATTTCGTACCCGCCGAAATCCGTGTACCGCCCAACGGCGAACGCCACTGAATGGTCAGAATTGGGTTGAGAAACCCGGTCTGTTTCATGTCCAGCGTAAAGCCGGAAATCGGCGATGCCGGGGAGACGGCGATTCCCGTGAGGGCCCCTGCCGTCTCCCCGGCAAGCAGGCCAGAAGCCCCGGTATTGAGAGGGAAAAGGGGCACAGGCTGCGGCACTCCGTCGGCTCGGCTGTTCCCTGCATGAAACGGGGTGAGCAGCGCGGGCAGCGAAATCGCTTCCAGCAAAACGTCCCGGCGAGCGATCAGTCGTATTTTCCCCTCAACCGCCGCCGTATCGCGCTTGAGTTCTAGTTCGATTTCAGCCGTCCAACGCGCCCCGACACTTCCAAGGAGGGAAAGCAGCACCGAGGCGGAGGTGCGGGTAACTTTCGCTTCCAGAGCACGAAATCCCTCTTCCCAGCCCGACTGCCCCGGATCGCTCCCCTTCACCTGAAGCAGAGGAAACAGGGTTGAGGCGGCAGTCCAGCCTTCCCCTTCGCGTGCCGCAAACGTCAGAGCCGCATAGCCGTCCGCATCCTGAAGCAGCTGAAGCTGAACCCGGTCGGGATGAACCGGAGGCAGAGAGAGAGGCACTCCCCCCGATGGCGCGGTCAAAATGAGCGGCTGGCTTTTGTCGAGACGCGGGATCACACCGATTTTCGTTTGCGGCGGGGCGGCGCGGCTGCGATCTGCCGTTTCCAAGATCACGGCAGCAGTGTAGGGAGTACGACCGGGTCGGGTGGAGAGTGTCCAGCGGCAGGCCGCCGCCTCACCGGGTTTGAGAGAAGGGAGGGCGGGCATCGTTTCTCCGAACGTATAATCCAGCCCGCTGAGCGGGTAGCAGCGCAGTCGAAAAAGGTTGGCGGGCGTGGGGGTCTCCCCGACATTTCGCACCAGTCCAAGCAGAACCACTCGCTCCTCAGCGGCGGAGTAGCTTCGTTCTGCGCCGAAATACTCGATGGCGAGTTTCTGTCCCAGTACTGGGGGAGCGACCACGAACAGGAGAAAAAAAAGGGCGGCTGCGGGCCGGAAAAGCGCGTTGGGGAGTTTCATACCGGAGGAAAGTATACCCGTAAAATTGGCTTAAGCCCAGATCACGCAGTTTTTGCCGGAGCGTTTGGCCCGGTAGAGGGCTTCGTCCGCTCGCTGCACAATCTCTGCCGGGTTCAGCGCGTCTTCGGGATAGGACGCGACGCCGACAGAAACGGTGCGGTGAATGTCTTGCCCGTCAATCTGAACCATCGCGTAGGTTTCCACTGAATAGCGAACGCGCTCCGCCATGCGGCAGGCATCGTCTTTAGAAGTTTCGGGCAGCACGACGATAAACTCTTCGCCGCCATAGCGACCGGCGTAATCCACCGTGCGAACATTTTCTTTGAGAATGGAGGCGATGTTTCGCAGCAGTTGATCGCCTTTGGGATGTCCGTAGGTGTCGTTGAAACTCTTGAAGCTGTCTACATCAAACATTAAAACAGACAGCGGACGGTGATAACGCCCGCTGCGGCGCATTTCTTCTCGAAGAACGGCGGTCATTTTGCGCTGATTCCACAAGCCGGTCAGCCCATCGGTGGCGGCCAGCTGATGCATCGTTTCTCGAATCCGCACGTTTTCCCAGGCAACGGCGGCCTGCGGAACAAGGGCATCCAGACGGGCGATGTCGTCTTCGGTGTAGGGGTGAGCGGTGGAGCGAATCCACTGTCCCACACCCATCAGCCTTTCATGCACGATAATGGGATAGAGCAGCCAGGCCCCGGAAGCGATTTCGCGCCTTCCGCGTCGCGGGTCTTTGGCGGCATCGGCGATGAGGCGGGGGCGCATTCGAGCGGCGGCATGGCCCAGCAGACCTTCCCCGAATTGTATTTTTTCACCATGATACAGCCCCATGTTCGGCAGACCGGTGACGGGGGTGAGAAGGCCGGTTTCTTCGTTAATCGCCCAGACAATCGCTCGGTCAGCGGAAACCAGATCGCGCCCCAGCACCAGAAACCGATGCAGAACGGCTTCCGGGGTAAGTTCCTCCGGCTGCGTGACAGAGGCGCGGCCCATCGCTTCCGCCGTTTTCAGCTGCTCCTTCAGCGTTTCAACCTCAATGCGAGTTTTGAGAGTGGCCGCCGCAAACGCCAGCAGCAATGCGACCGGCCCGATCACGGAGGCACCGAAGGCGGCCCCCAGGGGGGCCAGCACCACCATCGGAACCATGCCAAAAAAGTAGATGGTGGCTTTGTGGCGCAGAAAGGTCAGCACTTCGGCGCGTTTGCGGCGGGATTGGCTCAGCGCAGGAAAGTAAAACAGGGCTGCCGCCAGAAGGCTCGAAGTCGTGAACAAGGCACTGCTAAACAGAGCGGCTCTCCGGGCGGCGGCCCCAGAAGCCGCTTCCCAGAGGGCGGAGAAATGCGGCGTGAGCGAAAGGGGAAGCGAAGGGGCGAGCATCCCGGCAAAAAGGGCGGCGAACGAAAGCTGAAAAGCGTAATAGCGGGCGGCGCGGCGGGTGGGAAACAGAGGATCGGTGCCGCGTGCGTGGATGAGCAGCGCGATCAGGGCAGACACGGAGGCGACCACCGAATTTGACCACAACAAAACGGCGAAAACCGCCGGGGCCATAAAGGTGAGCGGGTAGTCACGGGTGCGGCTGACCGGAAAAAGGCGAACCAGCGTGAGAACCGGCGTCGTCAGTAAAATAAGTGCGAAATCGTTGCGGTCGGGCGACCGGCGGAGAACGGTGATCCAGAAAAAAGCCAGCGTCAGAAGTGCCAGAACGCGGACGCAGTATTTTTCCCACCGAATTGTTGGAGAGGAGTTCGGGGCCGACTGAGTTGTGATCGCTGAGGACAAAAGGCGTTCTCCTGAACGAAAGGAGCGTCCGAACCTCCAGCAGTGCCATTTGAGAAAGAGGGCAGTCTGAGGTACAATACGTCCAACTTCGCCTGAATCCATTATAGCCCATCCCCCCCGGTGATGCAAGGGCACAACGGTTTCGAGCCTGAGAATTTTGCTGGAGTCGAGTTTTTCCCCGAAGCCGTTTCTCCGAAACGCGCTTTCGCTCCCCCCAACCTGCATTGTAGTGATGTCTTCCCCGTTTTTTAGAAAACAGGAAAAGACCTTCGGTCCGTTAGAAAGGAATTTGCTGATGGCGACTTCTGCCTCACTGCGTCGTTTCACCCGTTTACTGGGCTTGCTGGGGGTGCTGGCTTCCTCGCTTGCTGGCTGTGGAGGCGGAGGGTCTTCACCCGTCACTCCGCCCGACCCTTCTGTCCCGAACCTGACTCGCGGAGCCAATGGAATTGATCCCCTGTCCAATGCGGGCGGGCGCGATGTCTGCCGTGCCAACGCCTCCGTTGCGGGGCGAGCCAAGTGGACGGTGCTGGTCTTTATGAATGCCGCGAACAACCTGCAGCCGGACTCCCTGACGAATATCGCGCAGATGGCGAAGGTAGGGTCGAATGCGAATGTCAATATCGTGGTTCAGTGGAAACAGGCCGTCTGTGAGGACTGTGGGTCTCCTTCGTTCACCGAAACGCGCCGCTACAAGATTTCTCAACACAATGCCAGCGACATTGCTGCCATTCAGCAGGGAGTCACCGCAGTGCTGGACGCCGATCTGCTTCCGCCTCCTCCGGCTCCGCTTTACAATCCCGCCACCAGGCAGGTGGACATGGGGGATTACCGGGTGCTCAACGATTTTGTGAAATGGGGCGCAGCCACCTATCCCTCCGACCACCTGGCGGTGATCGTTTGGGATCATGGGGCAGGCTGGCGACCGAGCCGCGCTGCCGGGGGCGTTCATTCTCCCACGTTCCGCTCGGTCTCCGAAGACAACGAAACTAAAAACGACATCACCACTCAGCATATTCCGACGGCACTTGCCGGAACGCCCAACGGAATTGACGCGCTGATTTTCGATGCCTCTCTCATGCAGATGATCGAGGTGGCTTACGAAGTCCGCAACAGCGCGAAAATCATGGTGGGGTCGGAGGACAGCCCGCCCGGAGCCGGATACCCCTACGATCTGTGGCTCAACGACCTTAAAAACGGCTCTGCGGGAGCAAACCCCTGTACCCTGGGGGCGGACATCGTTACGAATTTTGTCAATTTCTACCGCACGACCCAAAACTACACCAATGTCACTCAGTCCCTCATTGATCTCTCGAAAATGCAGAACGTGGCGGACAAAATAGACGCTTTCGCCTCGCAGCTGCGGCTTTACAAAACCGCCGAAAAAGCTGTGCTGGCAACCGCGAGAGATACCGCGCAGAAGTATTATTATGGGGAGAACAAAGACCTGATTTCCTACTGTGAACTCATTCGTGTCTCCGCCTCGACCCAGGTCTTAAAAGATCGGGCTTATGATGTGGAAGTGGCCCTGCGCGGCGGGAACGGTTCTATCATGGCCAGCGGAGCCGGGCAGTTCCAACAGGACAGTTCCTACGGGCAGGCGATTTATATTCAATCTCCAGGAAACTTCGATCCTCGCTACTACGACATCGCCTTCTCCAAGCCGGGGGCTGCCCCGAACTGGGCGAAATTCCTGAGCGAACAGGCGCAGTAACCCCCCGATAAAAAAGGGCGCGAACCTCCCGGAGGTTCGCGCCCTTTTTTTGATTGACCGTTGGCTGAATCGTTGTTTAGATGGATTCGCCGAGCATTTTGAGTGCTCCAATCACACACAACCCGGCGATCATCATCAGTACCAGCGTGAAAAGCATCGTTTTTTGTTCTCCATTGGGGAAGCCCGATGTTTCTTTTTGAATCTCCCCCCGATCCGTCCCCCTTGAATTTTTTCCATGCGGCTACGAGGAGAAGGACTGGTAATCGCACTCGTTTTTCAGGAGAGAACTTCCACAAAAGCAGAGAACAGGCGGCGCGAAGGCTCATGAACCTGGAAAGTGTCTTCGGGGTGAAACTGAACGCCCACAACGAAAGATTTGTCGGGCATCTCCGCGCCTTCCACGATTCCATCGGGGGCAGAGGCCGTGGTGATCAGGCCCTCTCCGATGGTTTTAAGAGCCTGATGGTGAAACGAGTTACACTCGGAATGCTGAGTGCCGAGAAGCGAGGCAAGGCGGCTCCCGGAGACGGCTTCGAAAGGGTGGGTGGTCTGAGCGCGGGGGATTCGCCCGTTTCGCTGCTGATGTTCGATTCCGGTGGGGTTTTGGGATGGCAAATCCTGATAGAGCGTGCCGCCCAGCACGACATTGAGCAGCTGCAAGCCTCGGCAGATGGCGAAAATGGGTTTGTCCTGCGCGAGAGCCTGCCGGGTTAACGCCATTTCGAGAGTGTCTCGCGGACGGTCTACTTCGTCAAGTTTCGGGTGCTCCGCTTCGCCGTACAGCGAGGGATGCACATCTACGCCGCCCGTCAAAAGCAGACCATCCACTGCCTCCAAATACGCCGAAATGGTTTCCGGGTTGTCGGTCACCGGCAGGATCAACGGAACCCCTCCGGCTTTTTCGATGGCTTGCGAATAGGTCAGGTTCAGAGTATGGCGTGCGCCGTCATAGTCGCGCGGCTGAAGCCCGCAGGTAATTCCGACGATTTTGCTCACGACTGTCCCCCTTTGGCCAGAGCCGGGGAAGCGGGCTTCTGAAACGGAAAGGGCATGGGTACGGCGTCGCGATAAGCTTTTCGGTTTTTGCGAAGCCAGAGCAGGCCAGCCGCTCCGAGGGCGATCATCACCAGGCTGATGATATGCGTGTCCGTCAGATGAAGGGACGGCACGAGATAGGTGGAAGTGACCCCGGCCCGAAAATGCTCCATCGCGTACCGATACACCCCGTAGAGAATCAGATACCCGTAGAACAAATCGCCGTCCCGCCGTTTCTGCCGCTCATACAGGGCCAGCAGACCGAAAAAACACAGGTGCAGCACAAAGGCGTACAACTGCACCGGGTGGCTGGGCAGTGTCATTTGGCCGGGATGCAGTTCGTCGGGAAAGCGGACGCCCCAGGGCAGATCACAGACGCCGCCGTAGCAGCAGCCGTTCAGCAGACAGCCGATTCGCCCGAAGGCGTAGGCAATGGGAAAACAAGTGGCGGCAAGGTCGCCCATCGCCAGCACGGGAATTTTCTTTTTTCGGCAGTAGAACACAAGCCAGAGCGTGCCGAAAATAAGCGAGCCGTGAAGCGACAGTCCGCCGCTCCAAATTTTGAGAATAGAGATTGGATCGGCGAGGTAAGACTTCGGATCGAGTACGACATAAAGCAGCCGTGCGCCCAAAATTCCGGCGAAAAGCATTCCCAGCCCCACATCCATCACGGCGTCAGGGTGAATTCGGCGGGGTGAGCCTTCGGGTTCAGTCTCCATTCGGTGACGACCAACGGTAACGATGCGCCACATCCCCAGCAAAAAGCCGAGCACGACAAGGGCCCCGTAAGCGCGAACCGGGAAACTGCCAATCTGAAAAAGAACAGGATGCACTCAAAAACTCCTGAAATAAGGGCTGCGGAACAAACGCTGAAATCGGTGGGTGCAAAGGGCGGTTTTCGCCTATTTTCGCTCTTTAGCCCCGGCTTCCCTCGTCCTGCCGGGGGGCGCGAAGAAAATGAATCAACAGCAAAAGGATGCCTACAGTGATCGCGCTGTCTGCTACATTGAACACCGGAAAATTGATGACCCGTGCATCGAAAAAGTCTACCACATAGCCGTGCCGCAGGCGATCCAGCAGATTGCCCAGGGCTCCGCCAAGGGACAGTGCGAACGCTCCGCCCACGAAAAGTTCGATGTGCGGCATTTTATGATACGCAAACAGAAGAGCCGCTGTCGCCCCCGCTGCAAACACAATGAAAAACAGGTTTCCGTGCGGCAGCAAACCCCACGCTCCGCCGGTGTTGTGCGCGAGCGTCAACTGAAATTTGTCGCCAAAAATCGGAAAAGACGGCCCGCCAAGACTGAGCCGAGAGGTGATCCACGCTTTACTGACTTGATCGGCAAGGAAAACAATCAAAACAACCGCATAAAACGTCAGCGGGCGAATGGCGCGAGATGCAGGCTCCAAGCCGGGGCGGGGCAGATTAGAAGTTTCTAGGGTCATGGTGCAGGTTTGGCGGAGGGCATTGGGTCGGGGCGGGACGCGGTGAGCGAAAGCGGCTTGCGGCCCTCCAGATCGGGCTTGCCGGCAGCGTCCAGCAGAAGTTCTCCGGCACTTTGGAGCGTATAAGTTTTCCCGGTCGGCTTATAGAGCAGCGGCATTTCGGTATAGGGATCGGTCGCGAAATTCCCCAGTTTCAGTTCTTCGAGGGAGGCGGGAAGTTTGCCGTTTTCCCACCGAAATTTGATCAGAGCGGCGTGCGTGGCGAGCAGGCGTCCCCAGGCTTTTCGGCGTACCAGCGCGTTCACCCCCCCTGAAACCGAGTGTTCCCTTTCCAAAACCTGCCGTTCCAGCACAGTTTTTGCCGAGGACACCGGGGTCAGTTTCGACCAGGCTTCGATTTGCTGGGCATAGGGGGCCTCGCTGTTCTCCTTCAGCCGGGCAAAAAAGAGGTTGAGGTGTACTTCCGCCGCATGAAGGCTCGCCTGACGAGCCGTTTCACTCTGCGCTTTCAGTTCTTTGCCGAGAGCCGCTCGATCCTCCTGAATGGCGGCGAGGTAGGCGTCGTTTTCCTGTCGCTTCGGGAGCACGGGGGCAGGAAGAAGGGCCTCCGCCGCCGAGCGATTCAGCAGGGCAAGCGCGGTCTGACGTTCCCGTTCCAGAAGCGGAATGAGCGTGACGTTCTCACTCAGCCAGAGAGCCGCGATTTTCTGAAGCGGTTCTACCTCCTTCAGCGACACCGATGCGAGGTTTCTCCCCAGCGGGCGAATCGCAATCGCTTCCAAGGCAAGCCCGACCATGCCGCCGATCAGATTTTGACGATAAAGCGGTCTGGCGAGGCGCAGCCCTTCGTCGGTGGTAGTCAAGGCTTCTCGAACGCGCCCTTCCGAAAGCAGCACGTAACTTTCGATAGCGAACGCTTTGGCCGTCTCTCGAAACTGAAGATAGGGCACGGTTTCCTCCGCCGTTTCCGGGGGGATGGGGGAAAGCGGAACCGGCGAGCTGCCGATCCAATGCCGGGCCTCTGCGAGTGCCTGCAAAACCCGCTTGTCCTCCAGGGCTTTGATCTTGTCGGAAAGCGTGGCGTCGCTCGAAGAGGCTTTTACAAAAGCGGGACTCGATTCAAGCCGCTTTCCCACCCCGGCAATTTCGAGATAGGCAGGCTCAACGGCCTGCCCGGTCGCTGCGGGCACAGAGGTGATTTGCTGAGCATAAAGCGGCAGCCCCGGCAAAAGGCTTCCTGCCAGCAGACTGCCCGCCAGGGCGTTCCGAAATAAACGAGGGTTGAGAGTGCAGATCACGATGACGAGTTCTCCGAGGAGCTGTGCTGAGACAGAAAGCAGATTTTCAATCCGGCAGTTTTCCCAAAGCAACCAAAACGACTTCAAACGATTTCAAGGTTTGCGGGGCGCCTCTGGAACCGGGCTGTTCGGAACGGGGGAGTTCGGCCCCGGCGGTAACGGCTCCCCGCCTTCTTTCGATAGGACACCGCCCGCGACCTCCTGACCGAAATAGCCGTCGAAATCCGGGACGGCCTCCTTCATCAGATCATACCGACCTTTGGCCGCTGTGACCTCTCCATTCGCGCCTCGCGTTGAAGTCTCGCCTCCGGTGAGCGTATAGGTGTCTCCTTCGACTTTGTATTGAAACGGGGTTCGGGTTGCGGGATCAAGAACGAGCGTTTTGTCTTCTAGTTCTGCCAGCGTGTGCGGAGGGCGATCATGCTCCCATTGAAAGCGTCGAATCGCGGCATGGGCTTTGAGCAGCCGAATCTGCAGCCGCTGCTTCTGAAGTTCAGGAACACCGTCATCGGCTATGGAAGCGAAATTGAACATAAAGGCTTCCTCCAGCTCTTTCGGTTTTTCCGTTTTAGGGGGAAGGGGGGCAAACGGATCGCTTAGCAAAGAGGTCAGCCGCCGGTAATCGCTCTCGATAAGGGCGGCAATCTGTCTGCGTTTTTCTACGGCGGCGGGGGTGGGATTGAACGAGCGCGGGGGGCGGGGCGCGAAAAGGGTTTCCATCTGCCTGCCGATGTCGAGTGAAGGCTCTCCGTTGTCGCTCGCCGCGCTCGCTTCTTCGGCTCTGCGCCCGATTTCTTTGCCCACATCATAAACGGAACCGTCGTCCTCAATCATCCCCACTGCGTTTTCTTCGTCCTGCTGAAGGCTGCGGCGAAGGCCCTGCTCATAGGCTCCGTTGCCGGTTTCCCAGCGGTCGAGCAGACGGATTAACTGAGTGCATTGCCGGGGCGTGAACTGCGGAAGAGCCTGCGCGTAAAGCACCGCATTTTTGGGAGTGATGTCCAGCGACGAAAACCCCAGGAAAACGCTGTCCACGGCAAAGTTTTCAACAAATTGGAGCGTCTCTTCCAAATTTTTAAGGGCGAGATCGGCGTGTCCGTTTGCGAGGGCGAGCCGGTTTTCGGAAGCCCAAATCGTTTCCAGCACCGGCACACTGCCCAGCAGAGTGATCCCGCCGATCAATCCCATAAACGGATTGCTGGACTGCGGGGAGATAAAATGCGTGTCCAGCCCAGAAAATCCGGTGATCCACCCGCGAGTTAGGCCCATTCCCTGCTGAACTTCGGGCAGGACGAGAAACGCGCTCACCTCCGAAAGGGGGATGTCCATCGGGCGTTTAGGAAGTTTCCCTGCGATTTTTTTAAAAGGCTCGAATGCCGGATAGAGAGGCTGATACGCGGGATTGGTAGTGTTCCGTGCCATTTTCTCCATCATCTGCGTATACTGGGCCATTTCATCAGAGGAAGGCGGTTTCGAGTTCGGATCGAAAACGGGCGGCGCATCCTGAGCCTTCGCGGAAAAATTTCCCGCGCCAATGAAAAAAAGCCCCCACAAACTGGTTTTAAGACGAATCATGGCGTTATTTTTCTCTTCCCATCACGACGGTTCCGCCTTTCTCCGGGGTTTCGGAAGTTTCTTTGGGCGTCGCGAATAAATCTTCTGTCTTTTCTTCCAGCAGATCGTAGGGCGAAGGCGTTAAAGAAGTTCCGTCTATCTCTGTGACGCCGACAAGCCCTGCCGAAGTCAGGGTATAGACATCGCCTTCTGCACGGTAAGTCAACGGTTTGCCGGTTGCCGGGTCGGTGATCGAGATGTTCGGATCAAACCGTTTCAGTTCTTCAAGTGAACGGGGTAAACAATCGTATTCCCATCGAAACAGCCGGATTGCCAGATGCGTGTCGAACAGCCGGATTCTCAGGAGTGCGGTTTGCAGATCGAGCGGACTGTAGATGCCGTAGATGATCCGGGCTTCGTCCAAAGCCAAAGCGTCCTCGCCTGTAGAGCGCGGCGGATCGAAAAACGACGAAAACGGGTTGTCGAGATGAAAGGCAACCTCCTGAAAAAGCGCGCGGATTTTCGCCCGTGTCCCTTCGGTCTGGCGGCGTGTTTGGGAGGAGGATTCTCTGGTGTCCCCCATCCGCTCGGCGGCGCGAAGGGTGCGCTCGAACCCGATCCGGCGAGACGGCTCGCCCCCGTCGCTCCCGGCAAAGAGGGCACGCACCGAGCGGCACGCCTCCGCCGAAAACCCCTCGAAAAAGGGAACTAGAAACAGGGCGGTTTCTCCGATCCGCCCCGTGCTGTCCACATGGTCAATCAGACTGTTCTGGGAAAAGGCACGAAAGAACGTGAGCAGCCACCTCACGGTTTTTCCGGCTTCGGATCGTTCGCCTTCGGCAAGCTGAAGGTTCAGGCTCAGCCGCCAGAGATCGGTCAGTCCATGACTCCGCCAGACCAGCTGGTGATTGCAGGCCAGTTCCGTGTCCTGTGCTTCCGGGGTGAGGGCTTCCGAAAAAGTGGTATCTAAACCCCCAAACGCATTCGCCCAAGCCCCGGCACAGCGGAGGGCTTCTTTTGCGGCTCGCCGTGCCAGCGTTTTTTTGGCTTCGGAAATCCAGAGGTCAGACGGCTGCTGCGACCTGTCGGGAGCGGATGCTTCCACCCAGCCAAAAGCGGGCAGCAGCCCGCGATAGGCCGGGTTGATCCTTGGAGATTCCTCCGTTTGCGCGTTTAATTCCCCTTGAGCGAACACACAAACCGGAGCAAAAACGATCAGAGCCGCACCGAAAATGGAGAGAATCGAGCAACGCATCCGAGGTTTCTCCTCGTCACTACACTTCCATAATCACCGGGATCACAATCGGTCGGCGGTTGGTGCGCTTGCGGAGAAAGCGCGACACGGTATCCTGAACCGCGAGACGTGCTGTGTCCCAATCGGAACTTTCGTTTTCACGCAGTTCGGCGAGGGCTTCCACAACGCGCTCGGTGGCTGCCTCAAAAAGCTCGGTTGAATCTTCCGGCAGCAGAAAGCCGCGTGACAGCAGTTCGGGGCCGCCCACGATGTCGCCGTTCGAGCGGTCAATGCTTACGGTCACGATCACGGTGCCGTCGGTGGCAAGGTGGCGGCGATCCCGCAGCACGATATCGCTGACCCCGCCGCTGGAAATTCCATCCACAAAGACGCTTCCGTGCGGAACCTGCTCGGTGCCGAGCCGTACTCCGTCCTCGTCCATTTCAAGATAGCGTCCCGTCTCAAAGGTTAGAATTTGTTCGGGAAGGTAGCCCATGTCCGCCGCCATTTGCGAATAGGCATGATAGTGGCGCGGTTCCCCGTGATAGGGCGCGACAAATTCCGGAGACACCAGATTAATCATCATCTTGAGTTCTTCCTGATAGCCGTGCCCGGAGACATGGACATTTTGAAGTGCCTCGTAGACGATTTTCGCCCCGATCCGGCAAATTCGGTTGACCACGCGCCACACCATATCCTCGTTGCCCGGAATCGGCGTCGAGGAAAGAATCACCGTGTCCTCTTTGGTCAGTTGAATTTTTGCGTTTTCGTCCCGGCTCATGCGGGTCAGCCCCGCAAGCGGTTCGCCCTGGCTTCCCGTGGTGAGAATCGCAATTTCGTTGGGGGCATATCGGTAAAGGTCTTCTACTTTGATACGCTGATCGGCGTCAATTTTAAGATAGCCCAGCCCCATTGCCGTTTCGATGTTCTGGCTCATCGAACGCCCGAACACGGCGACTTTGCGCCCGTTTTTCTTGGCCACATTGAAGACGGTCTGAACCCGATGCAGATTTGAGCCGAAAGTGGCGACGATCACCCGCCCTGCGGCCTCACGCATAAACCGATCAAACACAGGAACGAGAGTTCGCTCAGAGGGACTCCAGCCCTTACGCTCCACGTTTACGCTGTCGGAAATCAGCAGCTTCACGCCTTCATCACCAAGCTGAGCAAACCGGGAAACATCAGTGAGATGGTTGTCGATCGGAGTCTGGTCAATTTTGAAGTCGGAGGTGTGCACTACGATTCCCACCGGCGTATGAAAAATGATACTCGATGTGTCGGGCAGCGAGTGGGTGACGTGAACCGACTCCACTTTGATCGCTCCAAAGTCGAGCATGGCATCTTCGGGGTAGGTGATCAACTTTGTGGACTGCGCCAGTCCGTGTTCGCTCAATTTTTCGCGCACCATGCCGATGGTGAGCGGGGTTCCGTAAACGGGGAGGGCCAGCTGCTTCAGCACAAAGGGCAAGGCTCCAATATGGTCCTCGTGACCATGTGTGAGTAGAATTGCCTTCACCTTTTCCCGGTTGTCGAGCAGATAGGTGATATCGGGAATAATCAAATCCACGCCGGGGTGCTCTTCGTTGGCAAACGCAACTCCGGCATCCACCACGAGGATTGTGTCTTCATACTCAAAGGCCAGCATATTTTTGCCGATGTCGCCAGAACCGCCCAATGAAATAATCTTTAATTTGGAACTCAAACTTTTTTCCTTTTTTCCTTACTTTCCGAACGGAGAGAAAACGCACCCACAAAGGAAGACAGCCGGGATAATTTCGTTCCGGTGTCTTCGCAGTTTAGAAAGGGTTCGGTGCGGTAAGATCAAGCCTGCACAGGCGGGCGCAGTCCGTAGTCCGAAATGGCGGCGCGAACTATCGCCGATTCTGTTTCCGTCGCCTCAACCAGGGGGAGGCGCACTCCGCCGACCTTCAGCCCCAGCAGGTTCAGTGCGGCTTTAAGCGGCACAGGGGAAGGAGCGGTCGGTTGAAAAAGGGACCGTACAATGGGCAGCATCTTTGCGTTAAGGCGAGACGCTTCCTGAAAGTCGCCCCGGAAAAAGGCGGTATGCATCGCTTTCATGTCCGCCCCGACAAGGTGCGCGGAAACGCTGACTACGCCTGCGCCTCCCACCGAAAGGATCGGAAGGGTGAGGCCGTCATCGCCGGAATAAATCTGAAAGTCGGCGGGCTTGCCCGCGTAAATTTCGGCGCACTGCAGCAAATTTCCGCCTGCCTCTTTAGTTGCCACGATATTGGGCACTTCTCTGGCAAGCCGAAGCGTTGTTGCTGCATCCAGGTTCTGAGCGGTTCTGCCGGGGACGTTGTAGAGAACACAGGGCAGGTTCGGAACCGCCTCTGCAATCGCACGAAAATGCCGATAGAGACCCTCCTGTGAGGGCTTACTGTAAGGCGGCACAACCAGCAGAGCCGCCTCCAGCCCGATCTCTGCCGCTTCACGGGTAAGGGCGATAGAGGCCGCCGTATCGTAGCTCGAAGTGCCTCCGATCACCGTCCCGCGTCCGCTCACGGTCTTTTTCACCTCTCGAAACAGGTGCAGTTTTTCCTCATGCGTCAGGGTGGGAGACTCGCCGGTGGTTCCGCACACCACCAGTCCGTCGGAGCCGTTTGCGAGCAGGTGTTCTACCACTCTTACGACTCCCGCATCGTCAATTGCACCCTCAGCATCGAAGGGCGTCACCATCGCGGTCAAAACCTGTCCAAATCGTGCTTCTGTCATCGAATTCCAGTTTCTATTTTTCCTGTTCCAGAAAGTCTTGGTCCGAGAGCGAGGGGCTTAATTTTGATCCCGCGCTTCCAGTTCTCTGGCGGAGGTCATCTGCACCCATTTTTCGGCGATTTGAATTCCATTGAGGGCGGCTCCCTTAAGAATTTGATCGCCGGAAAGAAACAGGTCTATCGCATTTTCGTTGGAGAGGTCTTCGCGCAGGCGTCCCACGAGCACCTCATCCCGACCGCTTGCATCAATCGGCATCGGGAAGAAGTTTTCCTGCCGGTTGTCCACCACCTCCACGCCGGGAAACGCGCCGAGGGCTTTGCGAATCGCGTCCAAAGAGGGCCGCGTTCCTGCCTCAAATTCGATGTTGACGCTTTCGGAGTGCGCCCGCAGCACAGGAACCCGGATACAGGTTGCCGAGAGTTTCAGAGCGGGATCGTGGAGAATTTTGCGCGTTTCGTTGATCATTTTGCGTTCCTCTTCGTTGTATCCTGTTTCGTCAATTTTGGTGTTGTGTGAAAACAGGTTAAACGCAATGGGGTAGGGGAACACATTCGGGGTAATGGGGCGGTCTTTCAGCACATCGTTGGTTTGATCGAGCAGCTCCTGCATTGCCTGCGCCCCGGCTCCGCTGGCGGCCTGATAGGTGGAGACGACGACGCGGTGCACCGGAGCAAGCTGCCGCAGCGGGGCCAGGGCCATCAGCAGAATGATCGTGGAACAGTTCGGATTCGCGATAATGCCGCGATGCCGGGCGATGTCTTCGGGGTTGATTTCAGGAATGACGAGCGGAACGTTGGGATCCATGCGATAGGCGGAGGAGTTGTCTACGACTAAGGCTCCGGCCTTGACCGCCTCCGGCGCAAACTCTTTCGTTCGTGAGCCGCCCGCCGAAAAAAACGCGAGGTCAATTCCCTCGAAGGCATCGGGAGTCATCAGTTCAACGGGGTAGGCCCGCCCTCGAAACGCAAGCGATCTTCCAACAGACCGCTCCGAGGCAAGAAGGCGCAGACTTTCCAGCGGAAACTCCCGTGACGCCAGCAAATTGAGGAATTCCGTTCCCACTGCCCCCGTTGCTCCTGCAATCGCCACTCGATAAGTTTTCATTCCGCGCCTCTCTGTCTTTGTCTGCTTCGCCCGCCCGTTTCCCTGTGCGGCGCGAAAGATAATTTCAGTTTACACGATAGAGAGGCCTAACGTCAACAAAGGAGAGAGTCGGTTTGACTCCCTCCTTTGTTGAATCTCCGGCAAAGTGCGAAGAAAGGAGTTACAGATGGGAAGCGCGATCCGCGGTGCTGCTGATCCCGGTACCGATTTTATCGGCTTGATTTTCAAGGGCCGTTTGGGTGTTGTCCGCTGTGTTGACCACTGCCGTTCTGAGGTGATCGAGTACGCCGTCGTCGTGAGCATCGCGCTCGGCATCGCGCTCGCGAGTCTCTGCGGTACGCTCAGCGGAGCGGTCTTCGGCATTCACCGAGTTGACGGTGCGCTGAACTTCGGGAGAAGCGTGGGTCATCGTTGTCTGGGAATCATAGACGGTCGAATCGTAGGCTTTGGGCATTGTGCCTGCCCCCGGCGTGTTCTCAAACGAAAGCGGTGGAACCACAGCGCGTTCTCCTTCTTGAGTGGTAAAGTTGCGTAAATCGGTGGTATTGGGCGTGTTCACCCCTAAATTAGGAACGGGAATCGAAGCGGCGGGGTTTTCTTCCCGAACTGCGGGAGCGTAACCCAGCGGCGTTCCCGAAGCGGCAGCAGGAGTGGCAGCATTGCCAAAGCGTGCAGCATAAGCCGGCTCAATGTAGGTGGGGATTCCCCGCCCGGCAACGGCCACCGAATCGCCTTCGAGGATCTGACGAACAGGGGATTCATCGCCATCGTGTGAAGCTACCGCCACTACAATTCCGCCTTCGTTGAGAGTACGCTCGTAGTAGGGAGCCACTTCGTCGTCAATGCCGAGATTGACAAGCCAGCCCACCAGCGACCCAGCGAGACCTCCCGCACCGGCTCCCGCCAGCATTGCCGCCGCAGTGCCGCCGACCAGAAGACCGATTCCCGGCAGTGCAATCGTACCGACAGCCAGCAGCCCGCCCAGCACGGCTCCTAGTGTGCCGCCGATGGCGGCTCCCGCTCCAATACCCGACATGGTGGAAGACCCCGTGTGCTCCGCGAACTCCTGCGCGTCATCCCGGTTTCGCATGATGATCGAGATTTCGTTTTCGGTGTAGCCGCGCTGTTTCAGCAGATCTACCGCATTTTCTGCGGAACTCACCGTGTCGAACAACCCCGTAATGAGATTGGCCATTTTCGTTTCTCCCTAAAAAAGAAACGGCGGTCGGAGCGTTCACCGACCACCGTTTCGCTGTGAATTTCTTGGTTATTTTTGAACGGTTCCGGTCATGACCGGGGGCGAAACCTCTTCGCTGGTAACCCCGTTTTTCGTTACAGTGACAATAGGAGTGCGTTCCGTGTCAAACGTTTTACGCTCTGTCACTTCCGAAACCGTGGGCATCAGCGAGGTAGGCTTCGGCGGAAGGGTGATGCGTTTCGTTCCTGTCCGAGAAGCTTCCATTTGCTGCTTGGCAAACAAGCCCGCCGCAAATCCCAACGCCCCCACCACCATTCCGTTAATCCGCAGAACCCGTGCCGCAAAGATGGCCAGGGCTGCTGGGGCCGCCGCCTGCTTTACAATGCTTTCGGCCGTTTTAACCGAGCGTTGAACCGAACTCACGGTGTCGGTGACGCCCGTCACGGTGCGCTGGGCATTCGTGACCGTAGGCCGAACATGACTGGCAATTTCGTCAATTTGCTTTTGAACCCCCGAAATGGCTTTCTGCCCCTTTTCGGAAAAATCGCTGACGATTTTAGAAATTTTCAGTCCAACGACCACGAGTGCGGTGAGAACGATGATATTGCAGAGCAGAATACCGACCAGGGCGACTGCCTGCACCACTTGTGGATCCATGATTCGCCCTCCTCAAAGGCAATCCGAGCCGGAAAACTTAACCCCGATACTCTTGAAATTTGCGCTTGGCGAGGCTTTTCCAATCCTCAGCACGGTCGCCTAAATCCTGACCCCACCCGCGTGCGGAATCTTTGAGGTCTCCGGCTCGATCCGCGATTAAGCCGCGAGTTTCGTCACCGGATTTGGGCGCGTAGAGCAGTGCGACTGCCGCTCCAATAGCAACACCGATAAAGAGAAGAGCCAGACCGTTGCCTCGCTTTTCTTCATAATAAAAATTATCTTCGTCTCGTCCAAACATGGGGGACTCCTTTTCGTTTTCGGGCCGCAGGAACGCTTTAGCGAACACAGAGCTATTCTGTGTTCGCTAAAGTCGGTTTAGGAAAATGCGTCTCTAGGCGGGAACGGCTGCCTGAACTGCCGCTGCCGAAGTGCGGGCGATATGCGGCCAGAGTTTTTGAGCCGTTTCCGCTTCCTGTCCCTTGTGGAGTTTCGCCAGGGCCGCCGTTTCGGTATCGCCGATGGCGTTGGCATAGGCTTCCATCGCTTCATAGACTGCGCACTCGAAATTCTCGGTGCCGAACGCCTGCATTAGATCCTGAACGGTTTTATCCTCTTTATCGTGAAGGGAGCCAATGGCATCGCTGATTTTCGCCGCCGCCTGCATCATCCAGCCCTTGCCGGTGGAGGGTTCCTCGCCATAGGCACGAATCCGCGCCTCCAGCCGAGTGGCCTGCTCCTGCGTCTGAAGACGATGCTCCAAAAAAAGCCGAGCCACTTCTACATCCTTCACTTCGTCTGCCATGTCTTGCAATTTATTAATCAGTCCCTGCTCCACTCCATAAGCGTCCTGCAGGTAGCGCACCATGCGCTCTTGAGTTGTCTCTGCCATGATATGTGAGTTCTCCCGTCGAAATGTTCGTTTGGAATTGGCTTCTCGCCAACTGCGAGTAAGACGCAGGGAGGGAAGGGCGGGTTCCGGGTTTCTAAGCGAACAGGAATAAATTTTTGTTCCGGCAGCCCCCGATGGGGACAAAGAGAGTTTCAAGGGCAAGGAATCTCGTTCGGTGACGGTGAACTAGATCGAAACCGAGACCATAAGAAAGCCCGTATTGGTCAGGAGAAACGGCTTTGCAAAAGGCCGTTTTACGCTGCGCTCTTGCAGATGCTTATCGTTTCCGGCTGGAAAACTTTCTCGAAAGCGATAACATGAGGAGGTGAATCTTTTGCCTGGGTCGTTCGCCTTTTTTATTTTTTATGCGTTGGTTTTTGTGCCATGAGGTTCAAGCAAGAATGTCCCGTGATGCTGTCCCGCTCTCTTCCCGCTCTTTGTTTGTGCTGATCGGAGCCACCCTGCTCATTTTGGTAATGGCTTCCCTGAGTTACTTCGCGTTTGTTCGGGCACGCAATGCCGAGATGACCACTCGAAATTCCATGCACACCCTCCTGCTGCTGCAAACCGTGCTGGGGCAGATGCAGAATGCCGAAACCGGACAGCGCGGCTACCTGCTGACTGGCAACACCAAGTTTCTTCAACCTTATGACGATGCACTGCAGGAGGGTGATCAAAACCTGAAAACTCTGAGCCTCTCCCTCCAAGATCGGCCCGCAGAAATCAAGAATTTGGATGCTCTGAAACAAAATATCTCAGCAAAGAAAGGCGAAATGGCTTTTGTGCTGGATTTGTACGGACGCGGAAATACCGCTCAGGCCATCGGAGCGGTCAAAAGCGGACGCGGCAGAAAACTGATGGACAACATTCGGAAGGTCATCAAAACAATAGAAAGCAGCGAGCGAGAAGAGTTTGATCGAGAGCGGGTCCGGGCCGCTCGTCTAGCAGACGAAACGCTCGGCACAATCTTAGGCGGGTCGGCCCTGCTGTTCGCGCTGGTGGCTGGCAGCACCTTCGCCCTCAGCCGCGCTGCTCTTCAGCGTGAGGAGCTGCTGAAGGAGCTGAGCCGAACCGGGCAAAACCTCGCGATTACCCTGCGGTCTATCGGAGACGCCCTCATCACAACGGACGCGGAAGGAAAAGTAACGATGATGAATCCGGTGGCGCAAAAGCTGACGGGCTGGAAAGAAGAGGAAGCGAAAGGCCGGGCTGCGACCGAAGTGTTCAACATCGTCAATGAAGCCAGCCGCGAGGTCGTAATCAGTCCGATCACTCAAGCCCTAAAAACAAATCAGATTGTCGAACTAGCCAACCATACAATTTTGATTTCCCGAACCGGCGAGGAGCGTTTTATTGACGACTCCGGCGCACCCATTCAAGATCGAGACGACGGAGTGCAGGGAGCCGTATTGATTTTTCGGGACATCACCGCTCAAAAAAACGATCAAAAGCAGCTGCAAGATTTAACGGTGCGGCTGCGGAGGGCGATGGCGGAAACCCATCACCGTGTCAAAAACAACCTGCAGGTGGTCGCTGGTTTGGTGGAGCTGCAAACCGGCGGCAGGCGCGAAGGAACCGTTCCCGTAGACACGCTTTATCGGGTGCGTCAGCACGTGGTGACGATGGCGGCGATCCACGATATTCTGACTCATGAAACCGATACAGGCGGCGATCTGGACACGATGGAAATGAAAACCATCCTTGGTCAACTTGCCCCGCTGCTTCAGTCGCTGGCCAAAACCCAGCAGATCACTTTCAGGATCGAAGAAATGCGGCTGCCCTTGAAAATGGGCACCAGTTTAACGGTTCTCATCAACGAGCTCGTTTCCAACGCCCAAAAACACGGTGAGGGCGACATTTCCGTTGTTTTAAGAAAAATCTCCGAACAGCAGGGCCAACTCAGTGTGACGGACAATGGCACGGGCTTTCCCGAGAATTTCAAGCCGGAAACCTCCGCAAACACCGGCCTCCAATTGATCGAGTCGCTGGGCCGCTGGGATTTGAAGGGCGAAATTTCGTATCAAAATGCCCCGTCGGGCGGGGCACAGGTCACGCTTCGTTTTCCGCTTCCTTCGTTTCCGTCTCCCGCTTAGTACGGAGAGCGGCTTTTCCGCCTTGAGGTTCCTGGGCTTTCGGAACCCTTCCCCTCTCGCTGCCGTCTCTTGGATAATCTTCCCGAAAAAACGTAGTCGTTCAGCAGAACTTAAAGATAAACAGAAAGACAAAAGGGAAGAATTGTCTTTGGATCGGCGAGTAGCCCCATGCAAGAAGCTTACTCCAGTGTTACGATTTTACTGATGGTACTCTGTGCCGCCCTCTGCACTTATCTGCTATGGAGTGTGCGGCGTTATTCGTCTTTAGAGCAAAAGGAGGCGAAAACGCAGCAGATTCTGGAGATTGCGGTTTCGGAGCTTCAGCATCGCGTACGCAATAATCTTCAGGTGGTCGGCTCCCTTTTGGACCTTCAGCATATCGAAATTGCTCAGCGGGGTTCTGAAAACGCGGTGGAGAACATCGCTTACCGGGTGCGCGCCGTTTCATCAGCCCAGGATTTCTCGCTGAGCCAAAAGTCAAACCAAATCCCAGCGCTGGATTTAGCAAGGCGCGTGGTTTCAATCCATTTTGCACAGGCGGCGGTCAACGAGTACTCGACCAAACCCACCCTTCTGCAGCCCAAGCAGGCAACGGCTCTGGCCTTGATTCTAAACGAGGCACTGATGAACCTCAAGCGGCGCGGCAGTGCAGAGGTTCAAGTGCAGGTTGTCACTTCCGACAGCGAAACGCGAGTGGTTATCACAATGCCCTCGGCTCAAAGCTCGGTTCGCGGAGAACTTCTTGATGAGCTGTCCCTTGAAATTATCCGAACGCTGGTGAAACATGATCTGCTGGGGACGTGCCGGGTAGACGGAGAAAAGGGAACACTGGAAATCTCTTTCCCCCAAATTTCTGTGCCTTCGGAGAAGCCGCTTGACCTGAAAAGGCAAACGCCCCCCAAGGTGAGAAAGCGGGAGGCGTTGACCAAAGAAGTCCGGTTTCGAGGACGGATTCAGCACGCAGAAGATTAAACCTGAGCCAGTTCCGGTGGGCGGTTTGCGCCGACTAGCGGAAGTTGAGTAGTCCCCATTAGATAAGCATCCACCTGGCGGGCGGCTTCGCGACCTTCCGAAATTGCCCAGACAATGAGGGACTGCCCGCGTCTCATATCGCCGCAGGCAAAAATCCCCTCATGCGTGGTTTTGTAATCGGTACCCGCCTTGACATTTCCGCGTGCGTCGTGCTCCACCTCCAGCTGCTCGAGCAGTCCTTCTTTTTGAGGGTGTAGAAAACCCATGGCCAGCAAAACGAGATCGGCTTCCAGCGTAAACTCTGAGCCGGGAACCTCCTCCATTTTGCGCTTCCCTTCCCCATCGGGTTCCGTCCACTGAAGGCGCACGGCATGGAGTTTTTTGAGTTTTCCGTTTTCGCCCGAAAGCGATTTGGTGAGCACGCTGTATTCGCGCTGCCCGCCCTCTTCGTGGGCCGAAGAGACTCGATAGATCATCGGATAAAGGGGCCAGGGCATCGTATGATCTCGATCTGTTGGAGGCTTTGGCATCAACTCGAATTGATACACTTCTGTCGCGCCCTGCCGGATCACGGTTCCAAGGCAGTCCGCTCCGGTATCCCCGCCGCCGAGAATCACGACTTTTTTCCCCTCCGCCGTGAGATGCGGCTGCTCCTCGCTCCAAACCCCGGAAACTTTCCGATTCTGCTGCGGTAAAAAGGCCATTGCGGGGTAGACGCCTTCCAGTTCACGCCCCGGAACCTGAAGATCGCGGTGAATGGTTGAGCCGCCTGCCAGCACAATGGCGTCGAACCTTTCCCTCAATTCCTTACCTGAAATATCTATTCCTGCGTTGGTACTGCATCGAAACACCACTCCCTCGGCTTCCATCTGAGCAATGCGGCGATCCAGCACCCATTTTTCCATCTTGAAGTCCGGGATACCGTAACGCATCAAGCCTCCCGGTTTGTCGTCCCGCTCGAACACGGTGACGGTATGTCCCGCGCGGCACAACTGCTGTGCGGCGGCCAAACCCGCAGGTCCAGAGCCGATCACAGCAACCGTTTTGCCGGTTGTTTCCAGCGGTGGCTCCGGCACGATCCACCCCTCGGCCCATCCCTTCAGGGCAATGCTTTCTTCCACTTTTTTGATGGTCACCGGGTCTTGATTGATCCCTAAAACGCAGGCGGATTCGCAGGGGGCCGGACAAAGCTTGCCCGTGAATTCGGGGAAGTTGTTGGTGGCGTGAAGCTCGACAAGAGCCTCCTTCCAGCGATCCCGATAAACAAGGTCGTTCCAATCGGGAATGAGGTTGCCGAGCGGACAGCCGTTGTGACAGAAGGGAATGCCGCAGTCCATACAGCGGGACGCCTGAAGGCGAAGTTTCTCCTCCGGATAAGCGACATAGACTTCCGTCCAGTCGAGCTTGCGCTCCTCAATGGAGCGGCGCGGAAAACTATCGCGAGTATATTTGAGAAAGCCTTTGGGGTCTGCCATGCTATGGATTCCTTTGATTCTACTTTGATTGATTAGCCGACCAAAAAGAAGTCGGCGACGGCTGCTTTAAGATCGGGGAAGAGAACGGAAACGACGGTCTCTCTCCGCCCGTAAAGGGCGGTGCTTTCCGTTGTGTCGGGCATCAACCCCAGCCTCTTTACGGTTTGCGGGTGCGTGTCCACAGCCACGCTTCACGCACCCCGACACGGGCATAGTCGTCGAGCTTGTCGGGGAGCCCCCCGTCGGGTATCGCTCGGCGGCAGGATTTCGACCACGAGTTCGGGGGCGGGCGTCAGCGGGGCGAGATCGCCGTCGGCTTCACACAGGGCGAGCGGCGCGTTAGAAATCAGAACGTCGCAGGGCGCGATAGTAGTCCCTCAATTTGTCTTCCGCGAGCCGCCAAATCCTCGCCTTCCGCTCCGTTCGACTCGCACAAAGTGACGTGCCCCACTTTTCGCCCAGGGCGCGGCGGCTTGCCATAATCATGGAGATGCGCCCCCGAAACCGCCAAGATCGCGTTCCGATCCGGCATTTCCCCCAGACAATTATACATCAGAGTGTCCGCCCTTGCTCTGGCTGAACCCAGCGGCAAGCCGCAAACCGCCCGCAGATGATTCTCGAACTGGCTGGTTTCCGACCCCTCAATGGTTCCATGCCCGGAATTGTGAACGCGGGGAGCCATCTCATTTGCAATCAGCCGCCCCTTCTGCTCGAAAAATTCAACGGTAAGCACGCCCACATAGCCCAGGGTGTCCATCAGGCGGGTGAGGTGTTCTTCCGCCTGCGTTTGAAGAGCCGCAGAGACGCGGGGAGCCGGAAAAAGAGAGCGGCGCAAAATTCCTTCCTGATGTCTGTTTTCAATCAGCGGGTAAAACGCAGTCGCTCCTTCTCTGGAGCGCACCCCGATCAAGGAAAGCTCCCGCTCGAAGGGAATAAAGCCTTCCAAAATAAGCGGCGGCCCCTGCAGCGCGTCCCAGGCCGGTTTCAAGTCTGCCGAGGTTCGGATCACCCGCTGCCCTTTGCCGTCGTATCCCATTCGGCGCGTTTTCAGTACGGCGGGAAGTCCGATCCGAGTCGTTGTCTCTTCCAGCTCCGTCCTGCTCTCGACCGAATCGAAAAGCGGGGTGGGAATCCCAAGCGCGAGCAGAGTGCGCTTTTCGGTAAGGCGATCCTGGGCTGCCTTCAGTGCATCCGGCGGCGGGTAGACAGGAGCGTGATTTGCGAGAAACAGGGCAGTTTCTACCGGGACATTCTCGAATTCGTAGGTGAGAACCTCGCACCCTTTTGCAAAGCGGGCCAGTGCCTCCCAATCGTCGTAAGCCGCCGCGATCTGCTCACCCGCTGCGGCGGCAGGGCCTTTCGGCGCAGGGTCGAAAAACCGAAATTCTAAACCCAGCGGAAGACCAGCCAGCCCCAGCATCCTCCCCAATTGACCCGCTCCCAGCACCCCGACCTTCATGCTTCCTCCTCTTCCTGCGGATTGCCGAGTTCTAAGACGGTGCGGGTTTGTTCCTCTCGAAAGTTTCTCAACGCCGCCTGGATCGCGGGATACTTGCTGCCCAGGATCGCCGCCGCCAGCAGTGCCGCATTGATCGCACCCGCTCTGCCGATAGCCAGGGCTGCCACCGGGATGCCGCCAGGCATCTGAACAATGGAAAGCAGGGAGTCCAGGCCTTTTAAGGCTTTCGACTCTACGGGAACCCCCAGCACCGGCAAAATGGTTTTGGCGGCACACATCCCCGGCAGATGAGCGGCTCCTCCCGCCCCGGCAATGATTAGTTCCAGGCCGCGTTTTTCCGCCGAGGCCGCATACTCAAACAGCAAATCCGGCGTTCGGTGCGCGGAAACCACTCGAACCTCATGCGGGACGCCCAGCCCCTTCAACGTTTCGACGGTGTGCTGCATCGTTTCCCAATCTGACTTCGACCCCATGATGACCCCGACCAGTGATTGATTCATTCTACCAAGCTCTTTCGACTCTTTCGAGAGACAGCGAGAACCTCACCGCCAAGAGGAGACCGTTTGTTTTGTAAGCCTCTCAATGGGAGCGCAGCTCCAGTTTTCGTAACAGCGAAGCCCCGGCGATGTGTTGAAGGAGAAAGGCTTTCCCTAAAAAGCGGGCCGTCTTATCTGTTTCGGCGAGGGAACCGATCTCCAGGTAAACCGGCCTGCCCGCTTTCAGGTACTGCAAAAGTCTCTCCGGGCGTTCACTTGCGGTAAACTCGATTGGAGACAAGGCTGCCGTTCCTGCAGCCCACCGTTTCAACTCCGGGTAGAGAGGCAAAATCGAGACTGGCGGCTCCGCTTTCAGCCGATGCGGGGCGGCGATTTTCGAGGCATATTCGACCGAACGATCGGTCGGAACGAAAAATCGCTCGGTGTTTCTTCCCGCAAACGCCGTCAGATAAACCGGGTCAACGCCGGAGACAATCACCGCATTGCGGGGCGTATCCTCTCGAATCTGCACTGCTGCCTCCCACCAGGGTTGAAAGAACGGCGGTTTTCGTTTTGCGATTGCCGCCGAAACCAGAGGAAGAATGAGCAGCACACCGAGGCTGACGAGGCACAGAACACGCCTCCGGTTTTCTTCAAAAAGGCGGGTTCCCTCTGCGGCCCCCAAAATGGCGGCAGTCACGAACAACGCAAAATGAAACCGCAAGTCCACAAAAAAATAGCCGAGATGCAGCAGCGTAATCGGCAGGGCCCCCCACAGCAGAAAAAGGAGCAGACGACGCGAAGGATCGCGTTCCTCACGACTCAAACAAGTTCTGGCTCCCCATGTCCCCAGCCCTAGAACGATCAAGGTAGAGACACTCAGAAACGAGCGCAGGTTCTTCAGCACGTAACGCCGCGAAAAGGCACGGTTTGGATAGTCGTAAGCCTGAGATACCCAGTAGTGGTAGCCGTTTCGCCCCCATTCCCCAAACACCAAATGATTATAAAAGAGCGTTGCTGCCTCTACCGCGATCAAAGGCAGCAGCAGCGCAAAAAGCCGAACAGAACGGTTTCCCCGCCTCCGAAGCGTCCAGGCCAGAAACGGCAAAACGTAAAAAACAGCGGCCTGCCGAAAGGCAAACGCCAGCCCGCAAACCATTCCCGCCGACCAAAATTCCGTCAGCCTTGTTTCGGGCTTCAGGCGGAGATAGAGCAAGGCAGCGAGAAGACCCAGCACCAGAGTCGGAACATCAGTCATCACAAACTGCGCCCAGTAGGGAACCGCCGTGAAGAGCAGCACCAGGATGCCCGCCGACAGTCCGCCCCCTTGAGGGCACAAAGCTTCCCCTAGCACAAACACAAGCGTCATGAGCAGGGCGGCAAAAAAAATAAGTGCAATCACGGCGATACCCGGAAAATCCGGGTTCAGTGCGTAGAGCGGAGCCAGCACAACAAGCGAAAACCAGGGCGGATAGCGGGAGGGAACCGACGCGCCGTTGAGGGAAAGGTCAAGGGTTCCCTGCGTTACAAGCCGTTGTGCGACCACTGAATACTCGACTGAATCGGGCGTAATGTTCAAGTTTGCGGTGTGCGAAAAGGTGATGGGGGCGCGAGCGATCAATACCAGCGTCAAGATCACGATCACAGCCGCACGTCCTGCTTGAGAATGCAACCGTGCCATCTTTGCCTCCTATCGGTCTGACACCACCGGGTTGGTCATCAGCACTACCTCGAAATCGCTTCCTTTGATCCGTTTGAGGAGAGCGAGTTCCTCCGTCTTCCACCGGGAGTCCGGTGCGCCGCTGACAAACCAATCCGCGCCGTTGTCGGCGAGCAGCATCCCGTACTTCTTCAAGGCTTTCAGGATTACCTGGGCCGTCTGCGGAAACGAGGCAAGGTCTACCCCGGCTTTCAGCCGAACCCGCATTCCCATCGGCGGCAGCGAGGGATCGAGAGAGCGGCTCGCCCAGTGCCGTGCCGGGTAAACGTAGGCTTTGCGGCTTTTGCGAACCGTAAAGCGCAGGGCATGAGCGATCTCTTTTTTCACAACGGCTTCCTCATAGCGTACAAGGCCGGGGAAAATGGGCAGTCCGGCGGCGTCCGCACTTGTCCATCCTGCCGGGCGCAGGCTGTTCGCGTTCAGGTCGTAGACTGCGCCGGAGCCTGCTCTCCACAATCCGCCCTCCAGCCGAAGCGCGAACAACTCATACAGCTTCCAGTGATCCCGATCCACAATCAGCAGATGACGGTCGCCCTCTTCGCGCCCGCCGCCCTCAATCGGCGGATGCGGGGGAATTGGGTACGAACCAGGATCGGACTCATCGGCATAGTCGAACTGCACCGGCTGGCGCGGCTGCGCTCCAGGCACGACCACATAGGGGATGCCCACAGGGGCACCCTTCCACTCACCGCCGAAATCCGGGTGCAGCGGCTTGTCCCGACCGATCTCTGCAATAAGTGCGTCCGACTTCGGGTCTACCGGAAAATGCGAGATGTCTTCGTTCCAGGGGTTGTCCGGTGGAAACACGCGCTTTTCAACGGGAAGGGAAGGCGACAGTTCTGGCTTTTGCGCGAACGCCGCCGAAAGGGGAACCCGCAATGCCCCGCTCAGCAGAACGCCCGCCGTGAGGAGAGCACCGCCCAAGGCCCAGGCGAGTTTGCTTGCACCAGGTTTCATTCCGTTTCCTTTGCTGTTTTCAGCAGAACGCGAACGCAGGCCCCCCGTTCAGGAACCGTAATTCGATAGAGACCCTGAGTTTCCGTTTCGATAAAGGGAAGCGTTCCCCCCTCAAAGTCTACCCGAAGCAGCCCTGTGCGCGAGAAAACCGTCAGGACGCCCCCATCTTTCAGAAAGAGTTCCGCATGGGTCGGGTCCTGCCAGGTGAAAGACACCAGGGCGGCGGGGGGACAAAATTTATCGGTCAAGCCCACAATCGCGGTTCCGTGATGAAACGGAGCGAAGGTGACCACCGCAGAGGTTTCCGCTTTCAGGGAGATCGAAACCGTTTCGTTGTCCGACGCCAGAAGGGTGACCTCCCCGGTCTGAGAGTTCCACGCCGCCAGGTCGCCCTGAACCTGAAACCCCGGAATCAGGGCGGGAAAGAGGGCTTCGGTGAGTTCGGGCACAAGCACCTCCGCTTTTGTATCTGCTTCTCCCCTTTGTGGCAGCCCGCAGTGGAACACGCCGAGAATGCCGTAATCGTGAATCGTGTTCGTCACTTTCAGCAAGGTCGGCGCGGAAAGGCAGTCCACAAACAGGCAGTCCGCCGAAACGGAGGAGGGCTGTGGCAGGCGCAGAGCGCGTCCATCGCAAGTCGAAAGCTTTGCAATCAACCCAAAATCGTGGGGGGCATCCGCCTTGTCACTCAGGTAAATCGGAGAGCCGGAAACCGCACGAGCGTGGGCCTGAAATTCGGCATGACGGTCGTGAGATTGGAACATATCCCAATCACCCACCCCGAAATTTCGGCTCCAGAGGCTTGCGAGCGCGTTCATGTGAACGTGGCGGGCATAAAACCCCGGTTTGTCCGGGAAATAATCTTCGGAGTTGCGCCACATCGGGGTAGAGAGCGTGTGATAGGCGGTTTCGACCGTATTGCACATACAGTGCAGCGTATTCCCATTTAGATGGGTGTGTGCCGCCCCGTCAACGGCATACTGATACGCCTTCATGGTGGAGATCAGCCCCCGCTCCGTGCCGTCCGTGAAGAGGTGCAGCGACGACTGATTGTCCACTTTGGTCATGTCCACGCCCTGCCGCCGGAGAACGTCGTAGTAATCCTGAAAAAATCGGGCACTTTCTTCGGGCACAACGAGAGAGCGGTCACGCGGCGCGAAAGGGCCGCCGTAAGAATTTGTGTTTCCCTGCGAGTGGTGGAGCGAATAGGTGCGGGCAAGTTCACCTTCGGGGTCAATGCCGTTCCAGTAGCCCTGCAGCGTGTGCCACACCCCGAAGGTCTTCACGCCCATCGCTTTCGCCCCTTCGATGAGCGGCGCAAGCCCCGCAGGGAATTTCTGAGGGTCTGCCCTAAACGAGACCAGCATAGAATTGCGGCTCTCCTGCCACCCGTCATCCAAAATGAGCAGGGGAGGCACAAACCCGCCCTCTGCAAACGATTTCAGACCCTCCAGCACTTTTGCCTCGGACACCTCCTGATAAAACGCATCCCATGTGCACCAGCCCACCAAATCGGCATAATCGGGAACGCGCTTTTCGGCGCGAAGCCGAAACGTTTTCCGGGTTTGAGAGAGAAAAGTCAGGGCCTCCCCAATGACGCGGTATGGGTCGTTGCCTTCGTGAAACAGCACGAGGTCTGCCGTATCGCCGGGGTGGGCCTCCAGGCTTCCGCGCACCTTCAGGGCCAGCCCGTTGTCACCGCCTTTGAGCATCGCAGAAAGGTCGCCGTCGAAAACCGGCAGGTAAAGCCGATAGGCCGTTTCGGGGTGATTAGTTTCCCACAGAAAAAGCAGGCTTTCCCGATCCAGCTCTTCGGTGTGAGTTCCGTAAACCGGGCATACCCACCAGGGGTTCCACTTTCCCAGCGCGAGAAAACGGCCTAGGTCGGGCACGGGAACAGAAACGCTGCCGCTCCTCAATTCGGTTTTAGAAAAGGTCAGAAGATGGGGCATGGTGCCTCCTTTCCGAAAGGTTCGGCAAGAACCGTCCCGCCGAAGTTCGCTTTTACGGTGCTCTGGTGCTCGTGCGTAAGGGCCGCTTTCAGAAGCGGATCACCCACCAACTCCAGGGCGGGCACAGTCTTTTCCTTTCCGTTCCAGAGGACTCTTCCGGTGAAAAACAAGGGATAAACAACGCCGCTCTCGGCCAGGGGGACGGCATCTGCTTGGCCCGGTTTTAGGTTGAAAAGGGGCGGGCGCATCGGGCTTTGCTCTTTTCCCCCGCTGCCAGGGAAAGCGTTCCCCTTCCCGCTCCTCCACAAGGCCCGCCCCTGTTTTGCGCTGAGAGTGTGTGCAAAAAGTGATTTTGCTCGGCGGGAAAAACGAGTGCGATTCCCAAAAGGGGGCAGGGCCTCCGAAGAGCACGCGGCGGCACGCCTCCGAATGCGGACTTGGGTTTTGGGGAAAGGGTGAAATCGCGCTTTTTCAACCCCCCCTGAGACCGCCCGGCTTCTTCCTTGAAAAATCGCGGGTTTCGGGATACCCCTCCGCTTCGGCCCTCCCCGCAAATGATTTCCCTAAATTTCAAGGTGGCCGCGTTTTGCTTTTTGTGCACTTTTCTCCGCTTGAGGGGAGAATTTGCCTTCAGAGATTCACGATGCAAAACCGTACTCCGCTTTCCGAAGCGTGGCTTAAAAACGGCTGCCAGCGTTGGCACCTCCGCAATCTCGGCGTTTTCGGTTTCGTGCCTCGCCCCGATTTCGGGCCTGAAAGTGACCTGAAGAGTCTGGTGATTTACGCTCCTGCGCGCCCGCATCCAGCCTGGGGCGAAACCCCCGATCAGAAGGCACTTGCTGCAATCCTGGGGCGTGAAGTGAATTGGCTGACCCGTCGGCAGGTCGAACAATCGCGTAATCTCATTCTTCGAAGCCGCGTTCGGGAGAAGCGGCGTGTTCTCTTTTCCACCAACGAACAAACTTCTCTTCACTAGCGGCGAGGCTTGCCGACCTATCCCTACGTTTATGAACGGGATCGAACCCGCCGTTTTCTTGGCCGCCGCAAAAACGCAGTCAGCTGTTTCGCATGAAGCTGCGATTATTGGCGAGGCGGTCAAGGCACTCCCTGATGAGGGGAAGCAGGCTCATCCTTCAATCCCCTCGAAACGGATCGCGGGAATGCGAGACCGCCTCGTGCCTCACGACTTCAATGGGGAAATCGAAACGCGGTGGAAGACAGCCGCCGAGAACACGCCCGCTCCTTTCGCGGAGTTGTGCCCCTTCGCGTTTCCTTTTTTCACCGAGAAAGCGACGACACCCCGCTTCGCCTCCCTCGTTTCAACTGCCCGCGACCGCCAAAGAAAGTTCCTTTTGGGCCTGGCGGTATTCGAGTGAAACCACTTTCACGAACTGCGGCAGCGTTTCCTCCCAATTCTGCACAATCCACGACGCCCGATCCGACCGCGTGTACCGCTCCTGCTTTTCAATGAGACCCCGCAGCTCCGCGATGTCCCCCTCCTCCGTCACCCGTTCCAAAAGGCACAGCCCGTGATTGTCGTTAAAGCGGGACTCGAAATCTCCGTCCGGGTTCCATACATACGCCACCCCCCCGCTCATCCCCGCAGCAAAGTTGCGACCTGTTCTGCCGAGCACCACCACCGTGCCGCCCGTCATATATTCGCAGCCGTGATCCCCCGTTCCTTCCACCACCGCATTCGCCCCGGAGTTTCGGACAGCAAACCGCTCGCCCACCACACCGCGCAGAAACACCTCGCCTCCGGTTGCGCCATAAAGCAGCGTGTTGCCCGCAATGATGTTTTCCGCCGGGTCGAACGGAGCCTTTCGAGGCGGGTAAACGATAATGCGTCCCCCCGACATTCCCTTGCCCAGATAATCGTTCGCGTCTCCTTCCAGCTTCATCGTCACCCCATTGGCCAAAAACGCACCGAAGGATTGACCGGCGGAACCCTTAAACTTAAGCCGGATCGTGTTGTCGGGCAGGCCCTCCGCGCCGTATTTCATCGCGATCTGACCCGACAGCATCGTGCCGACGGTGCGGTTTCGATTGTAAATCGGAAGCCGTAATGTCACCTTTTTACGCTCCTGCAAGGCGTCTTGAGCCAGGGCGATAAGGTGATAATCAATTGCAGTGTGAAGCCCGTGATCCTGCGAAATAGAGCAGCTTCGCGCAAAGTTGTCCGGCACGGAAAGCGTGGTGAGCAGGGGGGACAAGTCCAGACCTTTCGCTTTCCAGTGGGTGATCGCCGCCTTCGGTTCCAGGCGATCCGTGCGTCCCACCATTTCTGAAACGCTGCGAAAGCCGAGTTCCGCCATCAGAACGCGCAGTTCTTCGGCAATGAAGAAAAAGAAATTGACCACGTATTCGGGCTTCCCGGCAAACCGCTCACGCAGGATCGGGTCTTGCGTGGCAATTCCGACCGGGCACGTTCCGAGGTGGCACACCCGCATCATAATGCAGCCCATCGCCACGAGCGGCGCAGTGGCAAACCCGAATTCTTCGGCTCCAAGCAGAGCCGCCACCGCCACATCCCGGCCCGTTTTCAGCTGCCCGTCCGTCTGAAGCACCACGCGCCCCCGCAGATTGTTTTTCACTAGAGTCTGCTGGGTTTCCGCCAGACCCATTTCCCAGGGAATTCCCGCGTGCTTGATAGACGAGAGCGGAGAGGCTCCTGTGCCGCCGTCGTGCCCGGAAATGAGAATGTGATCCGCATGAGCCTTCGACACTCCCGCCGCTACCGTGCCCACCCCCACCTCGGAAACCAGTTTCACGGAGATACGGGCTTTCGGGTTGACGTTTTTGAGATCGAAAATCAATTGGGCGAGATCTTCGATGGAATAGATGTCGTGGTGCGGCGGAGGCGACACGAGCGTGACCCCCGGCGTGGTGTGCCGCACCCCGGCAATGTAACCGTCTACCTTGTGACCAGGCAGTTCACCGCCCTCTCCGGGCTTGGCTCCCTGCGCCATTTTGATTTGCAGTTCGTCGGCGTTCACCAGGTAGTGCGTGGTCACCCCAAAGCGTGCGGAGGCGATCTGCTTGATTGCACTGCGGCGACTGTCGCCGTTGGGCATCCGCTCATAACGCACGGGGTCTTCTCCCCCCTCGCCCGTGTTCGATTTTCCACCGAGGCGGTTCATCGCAATGGCAAGGGTTTCGTGGGCTTCCCGGCTGATCGAACCCAGCGACATGGCTCCGGTGGCAAACCGCTTCACGATCTCTTCGGCGGGTTCCACCTCCTCCAGAGGCACGGGAGTTCCCGGCGTGAATTCCAGCAAACCGCGCAAAGTCGAAAGGCTGCGGCTGGTGTCGTTCGCGTGTTTCGTGAACTGACCGAACGTCTTGAAATTGCCGCTGCGGACGGAGTGCTGAAGCGAAGACACGGTATCCGGGTTGTAGAGATGGTACTCGCCGCCGCGCCGCCACTGGTAAAGCCCGCCCACCTCCAGGTCGAGGTTGCCGGGAACGTCCTGCGCAGGATAGGCGAACCGGTGGCGCAGCATCGCCTCCGCCCCGATTTCCTGAAGCCCAATACCGCCCAAACGCGAGGGCGTGCCGGTAAAATACGTTTCCACCAGATCGCTGCCCAGGCCGATCGCCTCAAATATCTGCGCCCCTCGATAGGATTGAAGCGTGGAGATGCCCATTTTGGCAAAGGTTTTCAGCAGACCCTTCGACACGGCTTTAATGAACTGAGCCTCCGCCTTTTCGGGGGTCAACTCGGCGGGCAGGAAGTTCTGCTCCAGCGCGTCGTGAAGGGTCTCGAACGCGAGATAGGGGTTGATGGCACTCGCTCCGTAACCGATGAGCAGGGCGAAATGCATCACCTCCCGCGCCTCCCCGGTTTCCACCACAAGGCCCACCTGCGTTCGGCTGCCCTCGCGCACAAGGTGATGGTGAATGGCGGAGGTGGCAAGCAGGGCGGGAATGGGCGCGGTGGTTTCGTCTAGGCCCCGGTCGGAGAGAATGAGAAAGCAGTCGCCGTCGCGGATGGCCCGGCTCGCCTCTTCACACAGATTCTGGACGGCGGTTTCCAGCGCGTCGTCGCCGCCGTTTGCGGGGAAGGTAATGGAGAGGGTGCGAGCGCGGAGTCCCTCCCGATCAAACTGCCGTATCTTTTCGAGATCGCGGTTGGTGAGAAGGGGCGAGTCAAGGCGGAGCTGACGGCAGTGCGTGGGTGTTTCGTCCAGCAGGTTGCCGTCGCGCCCGATGTAGTCGGTGAGCGACATCACCAATTCTTCGCGAATGGGGTCAATGGGCGGGTTCGTGACCTGCGCGAACAGCTGTTTGAAGTAGCTGTAGAGCAGCTGCGGGCGGTTTGAGAGGGCGGCCAGCGGCGTGTCCGTGCCCATCGAACCGAGGGGCTGCTCGCCTTTGGAAGCCATCGGAGCGAGAATAAAGCGCAGGTCTTCCAGGGTGTAGCCAAACGCCTGCTGCCGCGTGAGCAGGGGGGCTTCCCCGCCTCTGGCGTGCGCGGAAAGTGCGCCAAAGGGCCTTTCCTCCGGCTCCCGAACATCCTTGAGGTTGATCCGGCTTTTCTCCAGCCAGTCGGCGTAGGGCTTCTGCGTGCAGATTTGCGCCTTGATTTCCTCATCCGGGATAAGGCGTCCCTGCTCCGTATCAATCAGAAACATTTTTCCGGGCTGAAGCCGACCCTTTTCCCGCATTTTCTCTTCGGGCACGTCCACCACGCCCGTTTCGGAGGCGAGGATCACGATATCGTCTTCTGTGATAAGGTAACGTGCCGGGCGCAGGCCGTTTCGATCCAGCACCGCTCCGATCTGAATTCCGTCCGTAAAGGCGACAGCGGCGGGGCCGTCCCAGGGTTCCATCAAGCAGGCATGGTACTCATAGAAGGCCCGCTTTTCGGGGGACAGGTTGGGATCGCCGCCCCAGGCTTCGGGCAGAAGCATCATCATCGTGTGGGCAAGCGAGCGACCGCCGAGATAGAGCAGTTCCACCGCGTTGTCGAGGGCCGCCGAATCGGAACCGGATTTGTTGACCAGCGGAAAGAGCTTGGGCAGATCGGCCCCGAAAATGCCGGAGGTCATGCCTTTTTCGCGGGCCCGCATCCAGTTTCGGTTTCCGCGCAGGGTGTTGATTTCCCCGTTGTGTGCCAGAAACCGAAACGGGTGTGCCAGGTCCCAGGTCGGAAACGTGTTTGTGGAAAATCGCTGGTGCACGAGGGCAAGCGCAGAGACAAAGCGGGGGCTGTGCAAATCCGTGTAATACTCGGAAATCTGGTGCGCCATCAGCAGGCCCTTGTAGATCACGGTGCGGCACGAAAGCGAGTTGACGTAAAACACGCCTTCGCCCTCCATTTTAAGGTTGACGATTTCGTTTTGAATCACGCGCCGGACAATGTAGAGCTTGCGCTCAAAGGACTCCGCATCGGGGCAGCCGCTTCCTCGTGCGATAAACACCTGCCGGATAACAGGTTCGACACTGCGGGCCAAGGCCCCGATTTTTTCGCTTTGCACGGGCACGTCGCGCCACGCGATCACGTGCTGCCCCTCTGCCTGCACCACGCGGTTCACCACGCTTTCGTAGGCGTCGCGCTCGGTTTTGTCCTGGGGCAAAAACAGCATCCCCACGCCGTAGCCTCCGGGCGGGGGCAGTTCGACGCCTTGCAGGAGGGCGAGCTCCTCCTCAAAAAAGGCGTGAGGGATTTGGGTAAGGATTCCTGCGCCGTCGCCGGTGTCAGGGTCGGAGCCGGTTGCGCCCCGGTGTGCGAGGTTGGCGAGCACCTTGAGGCCGTCGGCGATGATCTGGTGCGACCGTTCACCTTTTAAGCTAGCCACAAAGCCAACGCCGCAGGCGTCGTGCTCGAATTCGGGGCTGTACAGCCCTTGGGCGGGGGGAAGTTGACCGGGTTTTGCATTCACGGCGGGTGCCTCTCTTCTCTTTCTCGCGTCTCTTACGCACACAACAGGGTCACAGCGGGGCTGAGTTTGCCTCGAACGGGTCAGGGTGGAGCGGGGCAAGGCCCCGAAAAGCGGCGCGTCGGCTTCATTGCATGACATCGCATAGACTGTCTTTGCTGCACTGGGGTTGATTGTGCAGGGCAAGAAAACCGCTCGTGGATAAAGCGGGGATTGATTGTATCATAAATTCGGGGCGATAGGCTAGGGGGCGCGAAAGAGTTTCTGAAAAAGGGGGCGGCTTTTGGTGCAGACGGGACTTTGCGGCCCTGCGGAACGCGGCAGCTGCGAAAAACGCGGCGCGAGGGGGCCGAAAAAGAAACAAAACCGAAACAAAACAGAAACGAAACAGAAACGAAAAGGGGCGGCAGGCGTTACGTTCACCGAGGGCACAAAGGCCGCAAAAAGGCCGAACAGTGGAAGAAACCGGTGTTGCGGCCACTGTTCGGCCTTTTTGCGGCCCCTTTTCTTCCGATAAACCTAGCCCCTGCCGCCCGTTCAACTCCCGCCGTGCGTTCCTGAAGCGGAAGCGGGAAAGAGGCAGGATTCAGGCGCGGCTCTGTCGAATCGCCCCGGTAAGATGAGCGAACCTACAGTTCTAAGCGTGGATATTGGCGGCACGAAATCGGCGGTCTCCCTGGTCACCCTCACCGGAACGATCCTGCGCCGGGAAAGTTTCCTTACCCTCCCGGCGGAGAAAACCCCGGAGGAAACGCTGGCCCGGCTGGTGAGCCTGTCGCAAACGCTGCTTCGGGAGGCCGCCGACCGCCGCCTGACGCTGCTTGGGGCAGGTGTTTCTGCCGGAGGGCCGCTGGATCGAACCACGGGAACCCTGCTTCAACCCCCGAACCTGCCGGGCTGGAAAGCCGTTCCGGTAAAGGCCGTGCTGGAGGCGGAACTGGGGCTGACCGTGCGAATTGAAAACGATGCAAACGCAACGGCCCTGGCCGAGTGGCACTTCGGGGCAGGGCGGGGGGTGCGTAATCTCGTGTTTCTCACCCTGGGCACGGGGATCGGGGCGGGCCTGATCCTCGACGGCTCCCTGTATCGGGGCACGAACGACCTGGCGGGCGAGCTGGGGCACACAACGATTTTAATGAATGGCCCCCTCTGTTTGTGCGGCAAGCGCGGCTGCCTGGAAGCCCTCGCATCCGGCCCGGCCATTGCCCGCCTTGCCCGTGAGGGCATGAGCTACGGGCGGCATCGGCGGGTGTTGGAAAGAGCGGGGGGAAACCCAGCTCTCATCACTGCAACTCATGTGGTGGACTGCGCCAAAGCGGGAGATCCATTTGCCATCGAGATTTTAGAGGAGGCGGGAACCTATCTGGGGGTGGGACTCGCCAATGTGATCCAATTTCTAAACCCCGAAAAAATCGTGCTGGGCACGCTTGCCGTTCATGCAGGCGAACTGCTGCTGAAGCCTGCCCGCGAAGCCATCGCCGAGTATGCGTGGAAACGCGCCGCCGATGCCTGTGAACTTCTTCCGGCCTTGCTGGGAGACAACGCCCAAGACCTTGCAGGAGCCGCCTTATGGACCTAGACGATCCCCAGGATACCTATGACACCGTGCGCGAATTGAAAGAGGAAGAGGCCGAAGAAAGAGCCGAGCGCAAGCGCACCGCGAAACTGAAAAACGTGGTGGCACTCACGATTGCGCTGCTGGCCACCTTTGCCGGATTGTGCAAAGTGAAGGCCGAAAACGTGGCGCAGGCCATGCAGAAAACGGAGAGTGAGCGCGTGAATCAGTACAGCTGGTATCAGGCGCGAAACATCCGACAGGAAATTTTGTCGGCCTCTGCCGCGCAGATGCGAGCGGGGGCGGCAGGCGTTTCCCCCGCTTCCCGCGCTTCCTGGGACAAGCAGGCCGCCGCATTCGAGGCCCTCGCAAAGGAACAAGAAACGAAAAAAGAGGGGCAGTTGAAGGACGCCAAAGCCGCCGACGAACGCTACGAAGCCCTCAATGTGCACGACGATCAGTTCGACGCGAGTGACGCTTTCTTCTCCGTCGCCATCACCCTGCTGGCCCTTTCCGCCCTGACTGAAAGCTGGGCTCTGTACTGTGTCGCCCTGTTCCCGATGGCTGCAGGCTTTGTGATGGGGCTGGCGGGCTTGCTGAACTGGGGCCTGAAGCTTGATTTCCTCTCGAAGCTGCTGGGGGCTTAGGGAAAAGCGGGCGCGGAACGAAAAAAGTCTTTTCGATTTCCCTTCCCTGGAAGAGAACCGGGCGGGGGAAGGGGGGGGAATTTCATCGGCGTGATGAAAAGCGGGCATTTCCACGCCGGGTATTTTAATATCCGTCTGGGGAGCCTTCGGCGAAACACCCTGCGGACGGCTCGGACGCCTTCGCTGGAACGCAAGCCCGTTTCCGATACAGATTTCCGTCCGCAGGACAGTCGGCACGCAATGCCTCCCAGACCTGGATTTCAATCCGGGGAAACAATTCCGAAGAGAAACGCACCTATCCGTTCTCTCAGTCCCCCGGCTGGCCGTCGTCGTTTCTGAAAGGAGAGGAACCCTCTTTTGTTCAAGCAGATTTACTGGCGGGGGCATTTCAAGGTCGCCAGCCGGGAGAAGGTCGCGAAACTGCGGGGGCGGTTCGAGAGCACGACCGGAACCCCGACAACCCTCACGGACTGCAAGCGTTCTCCGCAATCCCCGGACTGTTTCGAGGCGAGGTTCACGTCCCCGCTCGGCGAGGAAACGGTGGAAAGGGACCTCTTTCAGACGCTGATTCTCGTTCAGAAGGTGCTGCCCCACTGGAACGTGAGCGGCCCCTGGAAATATGAAACGGGCGGGTGGGAATTCAGCGGGCACACGAAACAGGAAGCGCAGGAAATTCTTTGGCTTCCGTTTGAAATCCGGTGACGCGAACCCCCGTCAGTCGATTTCCTGACAAAACCGAAGAAAAGCGGCAGAGGGCAGCCCCCGCCTTCTGCCGCTTTTCTTCGCCCCCCAAACGGGTAACACGCCGGGAAGGAGAATTCGTAACGGGTATAATGGAACCGTCCAGAATTCTTACTCATTGAGGAGATTTTTCGTTATGTCCCTGCCCGATGTCCTTTATTCCCGGCGCAAAACCCGCCCGGTGCGCGTTGGATCTTCCGAAACCCAGGTTTATGTCGGCGGTCACTACCCAATTGTGGTTCAGAGCATGATTACCGAAGAAACGCACAACGTTGACGGTGCGGTGGATCAGATCATTGCCATGCACAAAGCGGGCAGTGAAATCGTGCGCGTCACCACCCCCAATCTCAACGAAGCGAAATGTCTGGCCGAAATCAAGGCGAGGCTCAAGGCGAAATATCGAGATGTTCCGCTCGTGGCCGATGTACACCATCAAGGCTCCGAGATTGCCGTTGAAGTGGCGAAATACGTGGATAAAATCCGCATCAATCCGGGGCTGTTCGTGTTTCATAAGCGCACCGACCGGATCGAATACTCCGACCTCGAAATCGAAGAGGAACGCGAAGCCATCGAGCGCGAGCTGCTTCCGGTGATCCGTGCCTGTAAAGAACGCGACCTTGCCATGCGGATCGGCGTGAATCACGGCTCGCTTGCGGAACGGCTTACCGTCACCTACGGCGACACCCCGGAAGGCATGGTGCAGTCTGCCATCGAGTATCTGCAAATCTGTGAGCGGCATGATTTCCGCAATCTGATTATCTCCCTGAAAGCCTCGCGCGTTCCGATTATGCTGCAAGCCAACCGTCTTATGGCGGGCCGGATGGCGGAATTAGAAATGGATTACCCGCTTCACCTCGGCGTGACGGAGGCGGGCAGCGGGCCTTATGCGCGGGTGAAATCTACTGCGGGAATCGGCACTCTGCTCTCTGAAGGCATCGGTGACACGATCCGCGTTTCGCTTTCGGAAGACCCGATCAACGAACTTCCGGTGTGTTACGACATTTTGCAGGCGTGCGGTCTGCGCCGTACCAAAGTGGAATTCATCTCCTGCCCTTCCTGCGGACGCACCAAATTCGACCTTCCGACGGTGGATGCATGGGTGCAGTCCGCGACCGGACATCTCGGCGGGGACGTGAGTATCGCCGTGATGGGCTGCATTGTAAACGGCCCCGGCGAGATGGCGGATGCCGATTACGGGTTTGTGGGCAAGGCTGGCGGCAAGATTTCGCTTTACCGCCGCCGGGATGAGGTGAAGACGGGCATTTCCCAGGAAAACGGGGTGGCGGAACTGATCGCCCTCATCAAATCGGACGGACGCTGGCGTGACCCCTACGAAGGCTGGCAGATTCCAGAGCCGCCGCAGGCTCTTCGCGACCGCATCACCCGCGATTCCGAACTTCCTGTTGTCGCCCGCTGACGCCAGTAAACCCTCCATTCCTTTCGCCAATCGGGAGATTACATTCTATGGCCGCCTCAGAAGTGACTTATCTGGAATTGTCCGAAGCCGGAGCGAGCACCCATAAGTTTTACGAGATCACTGTGGAAAACACGACCGTGACCGTGCGCTACGGGCGGATCGGCGATGCTGGAGCCGTGCAGACCTCCGCCTTCGATACGCCCGTAGCGGCTGCCGCCTTTGCCCAGAAAAAGATCAAAGAAAAAACCGGCAAAGGCTACGCCCCTGCCGTGCGCGGGGTGCGGCAGAAACGGACCGTGACCCGCCGCACGATTGAGGCCCCGGTTTCCTCCCCCGGCCCCTCCGCCCGCGTTTCGGCAGCAGCAGCCCCGGCAGCCCCGCTGCTCTGGAAATTCGATACTGGTTCTTCTCATGCGTTCGGGATTTATGTGGATGAGGCGTCGTGCTGGGTTGGGAACGAAGCCGGGCGGGTATTCCAGTTGGATCACGCGGGAAATCTCCTGCAGCAGTTTCAGCTGCCAGAAGGGGTGAAGTGCATCGTCTCGGACGGCGACTGGATTTACGTTGGATGTGACGATGGCAACGTGTACGACCTCACCGGAAAATTCCCTCGCGCCGCCTATGAAATTGATGAGAAGGTGGATATTTACTGGCTGGACATCGCCAACGCGATGCTCGCCGTTTCGGATGCCAACGGCACGGTGACGGTCATCAATTATGAGGACGAAGAGCAGTGGGCGAAAAAGAGTGCGGGCAAGGCGGGCTGGATGGTGCGCTGCGACGAGAGAGGGTTTGTTTATCAGGGGCACAGCCGGGGGGTGACCGCCTACGACGGATTGAATGGTGGGAATATTCTCTGGGAAAGGCCCACCCTCGGAGCCGTTTATTTCGGGTGGCGTGAAGGCGATCTGCTCTACGCGGGAACCCATCGCTCAAAACTGCACTGCTTTACGCGGGAGGGCGCGGAAACGCAGGTCTATACCGCCGACAACGCTATTTTCTCGAATTCCGCCGCTGAAGGCGGGAAGTACGTATTTGCCGGGGACAACAACAACACGCTTTATTGTTTCAGTGGAAACGGAGAACGGCTCTGGAAACTGGCGACCACCTGCGGCTCGGCCTACTCGATGCAGTATCATCAGGAAAAGCTTTATGTGGTGACGACCAAGGGGGTGCTGGCGTGTATTGATGCCAGTGAAAAGGCGATCCTGGAGGCAAAAGCCGGAGTGGTTCCAGAGGTCACCGACATCAAAGCCCCGCCCAAGGTGGCTTCGATTGCCACCGATCTGCTTCAGACGCGCACTGCCGCCGAAACCGGGGTGACGCTGGAATGTTACCGCGAAGGAACTCAGCTGCGCATGAGGGTGCTTTCCTCCGGTTATCATTCGGATTGGCACGTTCAATTCCCGCGTAATCTCCGCAATGCGGGAGCGCGTTATCTGGTGGATGAGGTGCGCGAGTCCGCCCAGGGCGGCTTTTACCGCACCTATGGCAACATCTACCGCCTGAACTGACACAGGGGAGAGGCCCGCATGGGAAATTCAATCGAAACCCCGCTTCACAAATGCTGGACTTGTGAGGAGTATCATCGTCGGGCGGAATGCGGCGTTCTGGAGGGCGGTTACGAACTTATTGAAGGGGGAAATCTGGAAGAAAATGCCGCAAAATCCACCGTATGCTCTGACGCTCAAACGACTGGCAAAACGTCTCATCGAGTTATTTGGCTCGGAGTTTGTTCGTATTCAACTGCCGATTCTGGCAGAGACAAATGGCGTTGAAAGTGAGCCGGAACCCGATCTCTGCGTCCCCGCTGCTCCCGATGGGGCGTAGGAAGCCAGCCACCCGACTTCAGCGGAGCTGCGGCTTGTCGTTGAAATTTCGGCGTCTACCCGACAGCGTGACCTTGGCCGTAAAGCCCAGCTTTACGCCCGAAGCGGGATCACGGAATATTGGGTAATTGATTTGGACTTTCGGCGGGCGGTGATACATCGCGCTCCTGACGGGGAAGTTGACCGCCGTGTGCGGGAAGTGGAGAAAGCGGGTGTTCTTCTGTGTCTCGCCTTTTCGGAAAGCCCCATCCCCCTGCGGGAAATCTTGCCTTCTGCTCTTTAGGAGCCGAACAAGGGGCGCAGAGAGGCTTGAAAACAACCCTGCCTAAGCCGAAGGAAAAGCGGTGAGGCGTTCCGCCACCCGCGAGCGGCGGGCAAAGGTGTTGAGAATGACGGCCTCCTCGCGGGTAAACTCACGCGGCTCCGCCGTATAAAGTTCGATCACCCCCACTGTTCGCCGCCCTTCTTTAATCGGGATCGCCAGGTATGAACTCAGCCGATCCCGGCTCAGCCAGCCGTGAAAGCGGCTTCGCGGATCGGAATTCAGATCAGTAATCAGAAGCGCGTGACCCCGTTTCGCCGTCCATCCCGCCAGGCCGGAGCCGAGTGGAATTTCCGTGTCGGGCGGGACAGAGGAGCGAAACCGACTGGAAGCGTGGAGTTTGAGGGTTTCTCCCTCCAGCCGATAAATCGCGCAGCGATCCGCCTGCATCGCCTCTGCGCACAGATTGGCAAGCAATTGGGGGAGATTGCCTTCGTTCAGGGCGGTTCCAAGAGCCTGCGCCACCCGCGCAAAGTAGCGGCGCAGCTCCCGGGCTCGGTTGCGTGCGTCCTGATACAGCGTGGCATTGACAACGGCAACAGCGGCCTGATTCGCAATGGTATAGAGCAGTTCCATTTCTGCCACCGTAAACAGCCGCCGCTTTTCGTTGAGGGCCAGCATCACGCCAATCACCTCATCGTTGACGTGCATGGGCACACAAAGCGTGGACGCCACCCCGTAGAGATCAAGTGGACAGGAGCGGTTGCGGGCGTCCGCCGACACATCCGCCACTGCCTGCGGGGTCTGCCACTCCAGCACCCACCCGGCAATTCCTTTGCCGATCCGGGGGCGAAATCCCTCTCGAAATCCCTCCGTGTCCATTTCAGTGCCGGTTCCGCGCAGTAGTCTCGGCTTCAGTGTCCCCTCCCGCTCATCATAGAGCATCAGGGCAAAATGGTCGGCATTAAGGAGAGTGAGTACGCTGTCGCCCACAAAGTTGAGCACCCGATCCAGGTTCAGGGTACTGTTGATGTGCTGGGACAGGTCGTAGAGGGCAACGGACTCATCGGCGCGACGCTGGGCATCTTCGTAAAGCCAGGCATTTTCAATGGCGATTCCCGCCTGCTGCGCCACCGCCGAAAGCAGTTTGAGGTCGTCCTCGGTGTAGGCATTGCGCTGAAGCGATGTCACGACGATCAGGCCGTGCGTTTCGTCGCGGCTCCGAATCGGGGCGTAAAGCGCGGACAAAGCCCGCGCCCGATCTGAGATGTCGGTGAACCCCGGTTCGGCATCGGTGTCGGAAACCAGGCGCGGCATCCCCCCGATGAGCACCCTGCCCGGAACGCCGTTTTCCACTGCCAGCTGAACTTCGCGCTCTGTGTCGGTCAGCCCTCGGTCGGCGGCGATAAAGAGGTGGGTGCGTTCGTCGTTGGTGAGGAAAAGGGCCGCCGTGTGGTGTTCGACGTGGGCACAAATGGCATCGAGCACACTTTCCATCACCTGCTGAACATTCAGCGAGCCAGAAACGGTTTGTGCGGTGCGATAGAGCACGGAGAGTTCGCGGGATTGTTCCCGGGCCTCTCGCGAGGTGGCATCCCATTTCACGGCAAGGGCGGCTTGCTCGGCGAGCAGGGTGAGCAGATCGAGGTCGTCGGGATCGAAGGCAGCAAACGGAGTGCCTTCGGAGAGGTCGCCGTCTTTGTTGAGGGCGGACAGAGTGCCGACGAGTTTGCCGTCTTGATAAAAGGGCACAACGGCAGCGGAGCGGGGCAGCGAAGTCGAGTCTCGAAAGCGGGGGCGGGGCGTCATTTCCTGATCGACTTCAGCGAAAAGCGAGCCGGTTTCCTGGGCCGTGCGGGTGTCAATCAAGGCGGGTTCGCCGGTCGCCAGCACGTTTTCGGAAAGCGAATCCGCCACCCGGATTTTAAGTCCAACAATCTCTTCCGCGTTTTCGCCCGACACCGCCACAAAGTCAAGCAGCTCCCGTTCAGGCGTGAGCAGGCAAAGGGCAGCGGTGGCCGCAGAGGTCAGGCGGCGTGCCTCTTCGACGATGATTTGCTGAATCTCCCCGACGGTGCCTTCGGAATAAAGGGCTTCGGTGAGGCGGCGAAACGCGGCGCGTTGCTGGGCAGCGCGACTCATAAAAGACTCCCCTCGCTAAACTAGTGCCATTTTACGCACAAAACGAGTCGGGTGTCAAGCCAAGGCGACAACCTTCTCCAAAGCAGGAACCGGCTTTCCTTACCCAGGCGTTTCGGGGCAGTCTTTTTTAGGAGCCAGCCATTTTTAAACCGGGAGGAAAAGGAATTGACTAAGAGCGCGTTGAAAATGGGATTCGTTTCCACATTCTGATAATCAATGTTCTCAAAGGCCAGCCTTTGAGAAAGGAACAGATCACACGATGAGTGCCGAAAGTACCGTTCAATTAGAAGAAGGAAAGCGACTGCTGCAGGCGGGCGAGTTTCAGCAAGCGATGGAAACCCTCTACGGAGCAACGCAAACCGACCCCTCCGATACCCGCCCTTACGGTTATCTCGGCATGGCCCTGGTACGACTGGGTGACCTCAACAATGGAATCGCGTGGCTTCAGGGAGCGGCAGCACAAACTCCCCAAGACGCCGGAGCGCACTACAATCTTGCGGTGGCCCTGACGCAGGCCCAGCGGCTTCCCGAAGCAAAATCCTCGCTTGAAACCGCTCTGTCGCTCAATCCTGCACATCTGCAGGCAAAGGCGGCTCTGGACAACCTCAATGCTTCCCTTCCTGCTCCCGCGCCAATGATGCCGGGCCTCCCTCCGTCGGAACCTGGTTTCGCTTCCGGCGGATTTACCTCCTCTCCTCTCCAGACCGGGCCAGAACCCGGACTGAGTTCGGGCGGAATTCCGATGCCGACCCCCGCTGCGCCCTCCGCCGCCGCGCAGGGAATGCAGTACAATCCCGCTGCAAACCGTCCGACGATGGTTCCGCCGTCCCGCAGTTTGCGGATCAAGCGCGGGCTGGGCTGGGGTCTTGTATGCGGGCAGTGGTGGACTGCGTGGATGCTGTTCTGGGACATGGTTCACGGCATAGGAACCGTGAAAGGTAATCTCCTCCTCATGCTGCTGGTGCTCGGCGTGATCTACGCCGCCGTTTTTGCCGTTGCGGGGGCCATTGTCGGACTGCTCATCGGAGCCTTAGACAGCGACATCACCCAGGGAGCAATTATCGGGGCGGTTGCGGGGTTGCTGCTGTGCGGATTGGAGGTATTCATCAATCATAATGGGCTAATGGTCATCAATGCCTTTTTCTGGTTTTTCACCGGGCGGTTTGTCGGGCGTAATGTTACCGCCAAAGTTCAGCAGCCGGTGATCCCATGACCTGTCTTCAGTGCCACCGAGCCAATTTGGAGGGGGGCGTCCGCTGTATCTACTGCGGAACGCACTTTCCAGCCCCCTTTGAATTCGACTTGGGCGTTTCGGAACCCGCTCCTGCAACACCTTCGGTCGCTTCCATGCCTCTCGCTTCACCGCCTCCGCCTCAAAAATCGGCTCCGCTGGGAAGAGCCGGGTTTGTCGGAACGCTGGCACTGCTTGCACTCAAATTGAAATCGCTGTTTGCGATTTTCAAGTTCGGCAAAATCGCAACCACCTTTCTCACAATGCTGGTGTTTATCGCCGCCGACGCTCAGTTGTTCGGCTGGAAGTTCGGAGTCGGGTTTGCGGTCATTATCTTTATTCACGAAATGGGGCACGTTTTCGTCAACTGGCGCAAAGGCATTCCGCAGACGGCTCCAATGTTTATTCCGTTTGTGGGAGCCGTTATTTTCGTGAAGCGGTTTCCAGACGACCCAACGGTTGAATCGGAAAGCGGTGCGGGAGGGCCTGCCGCCGGTCTGCTGGCGGCCCTGGGCTGTCTTGCTCTCGGAAGGCTCACCGGGGATCGGTTTTGGGACTCGCTCGCCAGCATCGGGTTTTTAATCAATCTGTTTAACCTCGTTCCGTTTCCGCCTTTGGATGGCTCGCACATTGCCTCGGTGTTTTCGCCCAAAGTTTGGAACGCCGTTTTAATTGCGATGCTGCTGTGGGTAATTAAAGTACCCTCAGCGATGCTGTGGGGCGTTTTGATGTTCGGGTTTATTTTTCGACTGGGGCGCGAGGACGCGGGGCGGCATCTGCTTGCTTCGCCCTCGGTTCGTATCCGAATGGCTCTCGTTTATCTGGTTCTCTGCCTCTCACTAGGGTACGGAGCTGAGGTCACCATTCAGGCGCGGCACGAATGGGCCCGTTCCTTGCAGCCTGCGCCTTCCGCTTCGGTAGGAAAAACCCGCTCGCCTCGCTCTCGCCTCACGCTGCCGTCGGGGGACACCGAGGAGGTAACTTCTCGGGGCGAGCTAACGCCCGACCCGCAACGCGAACCCACTCGCAATCTCGTGCGAGGTATTCTGATAAGCGGGTTGGCAGCCGTCTGGGGCTTCATTGCATTTGCGGTGAGTCAGGCATCGTTTCGCCGCCTGGGGGCACGCGGAATTCTGTTCGCCGCCGGAATGATGGGGGTGCTTCTGTTCGAAATCGCGATCTACAGCGTGATCTCCAGTCTCAACCGTCACGACTTGGTTTTGCTGATCGGGGCCTTTCTCGCCGCCACCTTCGGGGCGTTGTTCAATGCCGTCTATCAGTGGGTGACCCGATTGAAACAGCCCGATCTGTCCCGCACCCTTCGCACTGCTCGCTGCCTCGGCTGGGCTGCCGCGTCCGCCCTGCTTGTCTCCTACACCTCCGATAACCTCTCGGTGGCTCTATTTGTTTTAGCGCTGGGAGCCGTATTTTACCTGCGTTTTCCCTGGATGCTGCTGGGGCTGGCGGCGGGCTGGGCCAAAGGGTTTGGGGATGAAAGGAAAGCCCTTGCCCTGTATCGCCGTTCACTTGCTCTCTGCCGGGACCCGGAAAGTGCGGCGCGGCTGCACCTGGAAATCTCGAAGATCGCCCTTTCCAACGATTGGGGAAGTGCCGGGCTGGAGGCTCTCGAAGCACGGGCCCAGCTGCTCCATCAGTACGGAACCCCGGAGGCTGCTTCGGTTTTGGCTTCGATCCAGGAACTCGAAGCACGGGCAACGGCGTTGACGCTGACGGAACGCTATGACGAAGCCCTGACCGTTTCCGAAGCGATCCTGAAGGCTCCTCATGACGACCCGCTTGATAAACTGAGATTGATCGTGGTACGTTTTAGGATTGCTCGAATCGCATTCTTTCAGGGCTGGACGGATGAAGGCCGAGCGCAGATGGAGGTTTGTTTGAAGGCGGTTTCAAATCTGCGCCCGCTGCAAGGTTTGGCTCAACTGAGGCTTGCAGAGGCAGCCCTGGCGGAAGGAAACTTGCCCGAAGCGAAGAAATCGGGTGACCTGGCGCAAAGCCTTTTCAAGGAACCCGCGTTTCTCGCGTCGGTGGCCTCAGTTCGAGCTGAAATCGCCGCTCGGCTCAACCGCCCCGCCGAAGCCGAAAAGGAAATCCAGGGGGCTTTGACGCAGTTCCCCGATCAGCTGGAATTCAAATATCGTTTTGGGCTGATCCTGAACGCGGTTGGAAAATTGGCGCAGGGGGAAGCGGTGCTTCGGCAGCTCGCACAGGAATTTCCGCAGGAACATTGGGGGAAGCAGGCGGGCCTTGCCCTGAGCGAAACGAAAGGAAAAGGAATGGCAGGCGGTGCGCAGGGTCGGAACCCGGCCTTTGCGCCCGTCGTAGACCAGTCAAGAGCGCAGTAAAGATTTCGCTCCTCTTTTTTGCTATCCTCAAAGACGGGAGTTCACCCTATGCCACTCAACCATTATCGCCTGCTCGGAAAAAGCGGGCTGCGCGTGTCGCCGATCTCGCTGGGAACCATGACCTTCGGCTCCGACTGGGGCTGGGGTGCGGACAATTCCGTAAGCCGTCAGCAGTTCGAGAAATACGCGGAGGGGGGCGGAAACTTCATTGACACCGCCAACTTCTACACCGAAGGAACAAGCGAAAAACTGCTCGGCACGTTTCTGGAGGGGCGGCGCGATCAGTTCGTTCTAGCCACCAAATATACCCTCAATATGCGCCCTGGCGACCCGAACGCAGGCGGCAATCATCGCAAAAGCCTGTTTCAATCGCTCGAAGCCAGCCTGCAGCGCCTCAACACAGATCATATTGATCTTTACTGGGTGCATATGGACGACGGGCTGACCCCGATTGAAGAGACGATGCGTGCTCTCGATGACGCCGTGACGCAGGGGAAAATCCTCTATGTGGGCGTGTCGGATATGCCCGCCTGGAAAGTGGCGCAGGCCAACACCCTGGCGATGCTCAAGGGCTGGTCGCCGTTTATCGGGCTGCAAATCGAATACAGTCTGGCGGAGCGCACCCCCGAACGCGATCTTATTCCGATGGCGGTGGACTTCGGGATCGGGGTTACGCCCTGGTCGCCGCTTGCACAGGGAATTCTTTCCGGGAAGTACACCGAAGCCGACCTGAACCCGTCGGGGGAAGGGGGCACGCAGGGGGAGGGGCGGCACGAGCGCAACAAGCAGACGGGGCAGCTGAATGCAAAAACATTAGCGATTGCGAATGAAGCCAAGGCGATTGGAACTGAACTCGGCGGTGTTTCGGCGTCGCAGGTTTCGATTGCCTGGCTTTTGCAGAAACCGGGGGTCACGGCTCCGATCATCGGCGCAAGAACGATGGCGCAGCTGGAAGACACCCTGCAAGCCGTAAACCTGACCCTGTCTGCCGATCATCTTCGGCGGCTGGAGGAGGTCAGTAAAATCGAACTCGGTTTTCCGCACGACTTTCTGCAAATGGACTTTGTGCGCGGCTTTATGACAGGAAACACTCAGGTAGGAAAGTGAGTTTTCATGAGGGAAGGGCAGGGCAGCGGGAAACCCCGTCTGCCTACCCCTTCTTTTTGCTGCGAGCAAGCGAAACTTTCTCGGCGCGGAGTTTCGCCTGAGTGACCACGCCGCTCACCGTCAGTGCCGGAACCACAAACGTTTTCATCATCGAGCCGCCTCCGCTCAGCATCCGCATCGCCATTCCGGTGCTGTCGCCCGTGAGGTCGCTGCGAAGCCCCGATGAAATGATGGCGGTGATCCCCAGCACGTCACCGCTCAAGTCGTAAACGGGCATTCCGATTTCGCCTCCGCCGCCGTCGAGCAAGTAGGCTTTGCGCGGCTTGGTAATCACGCCGGAAATCCGTCCCGTCGCGAAAAAGGGCGCGTAATCAAACCCCTTCGTGAGGCGGGAAACCGAAGCGACCCGCTGCCCCATCTTAAGTGCGGAGACCGAGCCGAACGTAATGGGGGTGAGCGGTTTGTTGTCGAGTTTCTCAACTTGGAGAAAAGCCAGTCCGAGTTTGGAGTCGGTAGCGGCGAGAAACGCGGAATACTCTTTTTCTTCGCCGTTGAACGCTACCTTGAAATCCGTTGGAGTGGAGCGTATATCGTCGTCGCTTCCCTCCTCACCTCCGCCGCCAAACAACTCCGAAAAGAACTTGTTGGGGTTCAGCGACGCGCTCGACAGCATGATCAGCCCGCTTTTGTCCACCACAACGCCCGTCATTTCAGAGCGTGAGTCCGCGTCGCGGGTGGCCCCGCCGCCCTTGAACTCGGTTTTAAGCAGAACGCGCACCGAGACATAGGACGGCAGTTTCTTTTCGACGAGCGACGTGAGCACCGCGCCTTCATCCTGCGTCTGAGCGGAAGCCGCCCCTGCGCCCAGCAGCACCGAAGACAAGCAGAAAATAAGTTGGATCGAATGTTTCAACAGAGATTCCTTAGCGATAAGTCTGCCCTCCACCTGTCTCCCCAGCAAAGGAGACACGAAGGCCTAGAGAAAACAAAACTCTTTCCTTACCCGTTTCTACGGCAGCCCTACTCCGCTTCCAGCAGTTTTTGCCAGTCGGGTTCCAGAAAGACAAAGTGGGTGCGCTCGCCTCGGCGAATGAAAAGCTGAACCACTTTCGGGCGTGACTTAAGCAGATTCGCCATTACCCGCTCAAAGCCCTCGGCGGTTTCGGTCAACTGTCCGTTCGAGGCCAGCAGAATATCGTCCACCTGAAGCCCGCCAATGTTGGCCCAGCCGCCGGGAGTGACCTCGGTGACGAGAACGCCCTTTAAGTTGGCGGGCAGGCGGCGGTCCAGCACGTCCATCGGGGTCAGGTCACGGACGCTGAACTCCAACTGCTTTTGTCGTGCTTTTTTTGCCGTTTCAGGCCCTGCCGGAAGCGGAACCATCGCGGTAGAGAGTTCCAGCGGGTTGCCGTTTCGGATCACGGTAAACACGGCTTTTTGATCGAGCGGCAAATCCTCAACGGTGCGGCGCAGGTCTTCGGCGTCCTGCGGGCGGTAGGCATTGAGCAGCTCTTTGTTCACAGCGGTAATCACATCGCCCGCCGCAATTCCCGCCTTTTGCGCGGACGATCCCATCAGCACCTCGGTGACTCGAAAGCCTTTGATGGACTCCATACCCAGGGCTTTTGCCAGCTCGGTCGTCATGACCTGAGCGCGAACTCCCAGCCAGGCGCGGGGCAGCTCGGTGTTTTCATCGGCGGTTTTGTTTTCGGGCAGTTTCACAACGGAAACCATCTTTTCGCGCCCGCGCAGAAACTGAACCAGAAACCCGTCTTTGTTCGCGCCTTTGAGGGCCTCGCGCAGGGAAGGAATCGTTTTTACGGGCTTGCCGTTGACCTGAGTGAGGAGGTCGCCAAACTGAATCTGCGGCTGCGCCGACTCAAAGGGGTAGCCAGGGCGCACCCCGGTGAGCAAAACACCGTCTTTGGTTTCAAGGCGGCGGGAAATCCGCATCGGCTCCGTGATTTCCTGCACCGAAATTCCCATCTCGCGCAGCTCTTCCTCTTTGCCAATCGTCTTTTCCATCGCTGTCACCGGAACGTTGAGTGAAAGCGGGGCGTTGTCGCGCAGCACCTTCACAGAAACGCCGGAACCAATGGGCAGCGCGGCAATGGTTTGATACAACAGCGGGATTTCCTCGAAAAAACGAGCGGTCACCGGCTTGCCGTTAAGTTCGGTCAGGATGTCGCCGGGTTTGATCCCGGCTTTTTCGGAAGCGGAACCCGGCGTGACCGCTGAGATCAACGCGCCGTCGGTTCGCCCCAGTTTGCCCACCGGAAGAACCGTGATGCCGAGGGTGGCGCGGGTAACTTCGCCTTTTGCCGCCGACTCCAGCACCACCTTCGCGATGTTCGACGGAATGGCAAATCCGATTCCGCCCCCGCCGAGCTCGTTGATCCCGATCACTTCGCCCTTCAGGTTGACGAGGGGGCCGCCGGAGTTGCCGGGAAGGATGAGGGCGTCGTGCTGAATCCACCGGGTGAAAACTCCGGTGCGCTCGCCGCCGTCCAGTTCCTGATCCTCGATCTGCGTGGAGGTGAAATCGGTGAAAACTCGTTTTGTGTTGGACACGATCCCTTTGGTAATGGAGGAGGAGAGCAGCAGGGGGTTGCCGATGGCGAGAACGGTGTCGCCCACCTGCACCTCGTCGGAGTTGCCGAGCGCAGCATAGGGCAGGGGAAGTTTGGGGTCGGTGCGGCGTTCGTTTATAATCTGCAGCACGGAAAGGTCGGTCATCGGGTCATGGAGCAGCACTTTCGCTTCCATGCTTTCTCCGGTCGGCAGGGTGCAGACAATACGGGTGGTGTTGCCCGCGACGTGAAAATTGGTGAGGATTTTGCCGTCGGGCGAAACGATCACGCCGGAACCGCCTGCGGGGGATCGCTGCGCCCGCCCGCCATTGAAAAACCGAAACACAACGGCGATATTGACGAGGGCGGGGTAGACTTTCTGCCGCGCCACCTCGATATCGGAGCGGGAAACGTCCTGAACGGGCACGGGTGCAGGGGTTTGTGCGACCGCGAGCGTCGGGAGCAGCAGAAGGGGCAAAACCAGAGCAGAGGCGGCAAGGCGAGCCGGGAAATACGTTCTCATCATGTTGGTTGTGCAGTTCGCTTTCTGACGGATTGACGGGGAGTACCCTCCCATACGCACAGAAAGCGTTCCATGTTCGCACCGAAGTTTCCTGCTGCCTGTCCTGATCCGGTATGGGTTTCTCACACGCCGACCCGAAAACCCGCCCCGCCTCTGTTCAGAGAGGCGGGGCGGGTAGATTTACTTCCCGACCGACTTTTCGACCGGATCGGGTTTCGCCAGCGTGTAGAACGCGGAGGCGAAAAACGGGTCGGGCTTCTCTGGTTTCTCCTTCGGTGGTTCGCGAAGGCTGAGGTAGAAAGAGGTGGTCTTTCCGTCTTCGAGCGTGAATGACAACTTTCTATCATTTCCGTTCAGATAATTGAATCCGTCAGAAGTTTTGATTTTGACCAGTTCCTTCAGTACCAACCCTAATTCTATAGACGAATCTACGGTTTTTCCTTTGGTAATGCTCAGTAAACGGATCGTTTTTGCGTTACGTTTGATGAAGTTCCGCAATTCGTCTGCCCGAAATTCTGCGAGTTTCAGGAGTGCGCGTTCGAAAGGGGGACCGAAGTGCTCATTGAAGCCCCACACATTCAGGGGAAACTTAGGGTTATCCTCCCCTTCCTTGAGGGCTTTGAGATAGAAAACAATTGCTGAACTTCGATTCGCCGCAAGTTCGGAATTTCCACTCCAGTATTCCGCGTTCCGCAGCGCGTCCAGAAACAGATGGATCAACTCCCGATTTTTGATGGACCAGTTTGGGTTGAATTCATCCACGCCGATAAAATAACCGCCTAAGCTCATTTCCGCAATGCGGTTTTCCTCTATCTTGTTGGCGAACTCGCGAACGGCTTTATCGGGAACCCATCGTCCGGGACGTGCGGCGGGAGAGGGCAGTTTTTGCGGTGCACACCTCTTAGAGTGAGGGGCAGCCTCCGTTACGGGCTGGCTCACCCCCAGCATCATCAGCCAAAAGAAAAGATAAACGTTGGGCATGAGACCCTCCTTGAAATTTACCCTGCGACAGCACAACACCGAGAATTTGCTTCAACGGCTCTGCTCCAGATGCTTCTCCTTTTGCACAAAAGTTTCCTGCCGCCCTCCTTTCTGGAAGCAGAGCACCCCTAGTTTGTTTTCGCTATATCGGGTTGGGTCAGTGCAAACAACCGGGAAGAGAAAAAGGGATCGGGCTTCGGCCTGCTCTTGACCGCCGCCGGGGACATTGCGGGTTTCGACTGCTGACGAAAGCAGAGGTAAAAAGACTGCTTTTTGCCGTTTTTGAGCGTAAAAGTCAATTCTCGCTCGCCTGTATTGTTGAGGTAGTTGAACCCATTTGAAGTTTTGACGGCCTTCAGCTCTTTCAATACACGCTCTAATTCTTCGGAAGATTCCAGAGTTTTGCCGTCCGTGAAGGTCAAAGCCGTCACCTCCCCGGCATGGCGTTTGACGAAAGCACGCAACTCGCCCGCCCGCACTTCGGCCAGTTTCAGCAAGGCCCGCTCGAACGAACGTCCATAATGCTGGTTGAAATCCCAGACATTGAAGGGAAACCAAGGGTTTTCCTCGTGCGCTTTGCGATCTCGATAGCGAAAAATCAATTCTGAACGAATGTTCCCTGCCAGTTCGGGGTTGCCGCTCCACCGTTGCGCGTTCCGCAGTGCATCTACAAAGAGATGGATCAGCCATCGGTCTTTGATGTGCAGATTGGGGCTGCCGTGATACGCCCCGGAGAAATCGCCGGACAATTCCATTTCTGCGATGCGGTCTTCTTCGATTTTATTGGCGGCCTCACGCGCTGCCGTAAAAGGAACCCATTGTCCGGGACGTGCGGCGGGAGAGGGCAGTTTTTGCGGTGCACACCTCTTAGAGTGAGGGGCAATCGCAGTTATGGGCTGCCTCGCTCCCAGCAGCATCAGCCAAAAGAAAAGATAAACGTTCGACATGAGACCCTCCTAAACACCCCTCCTGCGGCAGCACATCACCGAGAATTTGCTTCAACGGCTGTGCTCCAGATGCTTCTCCCTTTGCACCGAAGTTTCCTGCCGCCTTCCATTTCCGTTCTTTCGATGTCCCGCGAGTCGATCCGAAAACCCGCCTCCCGTTCTGGACAGGGCACCGTGGATTTCGAGGCTGTCAAGACAAATGCTTACGCAACTATCTCTCAACCTCCCCCTGCTCTCGGATCGCCTCTTGTAAAATTTGAGGCAAAGCCGGATTGATCTCTTTGGGCGTCCCCTCTTCGTTCGGCAGGTAATCCCTGACCCGCAGATGAAACATTCTTTGTCTGCCGCCTTTCAATCGGAGGGTCATTTGCGCCCAAGTATGAGCCCAGGTGTATCCAAAAAGGTCTTTCCCGGCGGCGTTTTCTAGTTCTGCAAGAAAACGGTTGAGGTTCGCGGGTTGAAGCGTCTGATCGTAGCCAACGAGTTTGACGGAATCGATGGTTTTGCGGTACTGACGCACAAAGCGATGCAGTTCCTCGGCCCGGTAGTCGCCGAGTTTAAGCAGCATTTGGTCAAATTCGGGCCCGTACCCATCTTTGGAGGAGCCTGCCCGAAACGGAAATTCAGGCACGAATTTGTTTTCATTTTGATGTTTGAGGAGAAGCTGAAGTTTGTCTCCTCGATTCAACAGAAGAGGAACGGTTTTGTTTCCGGTATCCACCATCTCCGCATGAAGGAGTGCCGCGACAAACCCCCGGATGAGTTCAGGCTCTTTGATTTGATTGTTTGGATCTCCGCCCCCGTCGCTGAGGTTCCCGTAGGCAAAGCGCAACGCAGTGATTTCCGAAAGCGGATACTTTTCCACTTCCTGACGTGTCCAACTGTCGGGAACCCAGCGAATAGTTTGTTGTGGAAGCGAGCGACGATTTAGTCCTGCAAAGGTCCTGTTGCTTTGCGGCTTATGTATCAGGGTAGGCGGACAACATTTAGAGAAGATAAAGCAAGTTGCTCCAACGCCCAGTACTACAACCAAAAGAGAATTCCAGCGAATTTCCATGATCCCACTTTTCTCCCCAACCTTCGTAGACAATCGGGAACGACTTAAGACCTCCTACAAAATTTTCGCGCCGGGAACGGCTTTGATCTTTTTCGCCAGTTTGCGGAGCGAAGCATCGAGCACCACAAACACGCACGATTCGGAAACCGGAATCGAAGTAGCCAGTTCTGCGTTTTCCTGCGTGAACTCTCCGTCCCGGCTGAAATGGAACCACACTTTTTTCGGAACCCACGCAACCACATAAAACGGACGCTCCGGAAATGTTTTCAGCACCTTCCGAAAGAGATACGCCTCTTTCACTTTGGGGTGCTCCCTCAGCGCGAGCGTCAGGGTCTGCCGCTCCTCCTGCGGAAGCTCCGGCGCGGCAAACCTATCCTTCGCTCGCACCACCTCCGTCTCTTCCTGCGCTTCCAATTCCAGATCGTACTGCTTTAAGGCACGGCGGCGGTAAGTCTCCGCTTCCTGCGGGCGGTTGGCTTCCATCAGGTGGCCGCAAATCGCATCGCAGCCGGAAAATGCACTGCGCGAGTCGTGGTGCATCGCCCGTTCAATCAGTTCAATCCCCGAGTCGTCTTTTTCCTCCAGCAAAGCCATGCCCAGCGCGTAAAGCCGGGGCGCAGCCTCCGGTTTTTCGGCCAGCATTTCCCGCAGCAGGGGAATCGCTTCGGCATTGCTCCGAAACTCCTGCACGAGCGAAACGCGCTCCCACCTCTCCGCTTCAGGAAGAATCTCTCCATATCGCGCCCGGTGCTCCAGACCCGCCAGCCGCTTGCGCCCCTCCTCCGCCATCTGATGCCGCGCTTCCCACACGGGTGAAACGCCGCACTGCCACTCCTCATCCAGCCGCGCAATCAGCGGGTTCAGGGCGTCGCCAAAGTAATACTGCGCCGCCGACACTGAGGGGGCGGAAGGCAGCGACGGGCGTACCGGTGGGTCGAACGAGTTTCGATCCCGCCCTTCCAGTGTGCCCAGAGCCGCCAGCCGATCCATCAGCGACGGGTGCGTGTCCCCCGTATCGGTGCGCTGCCGCAGGGCCCGATCCAGCCAGCGTTCGCAGTCGGTGGGCTTCATCTGCTCGCGCAGGGCCGAGCCAATCGCCGAGAATGGCGCGGCATCCGGCTTCGGAATAAAGTCGGCCCGCTCGTAAACGTCCTTCCAGTACTCTTCGTCCAGAAACTGCGCCGCGAGGTCGGTGCGGATCAGGGCGTCCGTCATCACTTGCGGCGAGGTGAGTTCTGCCGCGCACCGATCCGCCTCGTACTCGTCCTGCCGCGCCAGCACAAAGGTGTAGGCACTGAAATAGGGGGCGTACAGGTTGAAAAACTTCCCGAAAATAAGTTCCGTCAGCCCGCCCTTCGCCTTGAAGTTTTCGGTGAGGCGGCTCCATGCGGCCCGGACGCGATAGGTTTTCCCGGCAAAGCGGCTGTGATTGCCCGACAAATGCCCCAGCTCATGCGCGAGCACGGCCTTCAGCCCCTCCGGGGAAAGAGCCTGCAGCATCGGCAGTCCCACCGTGACCACATTGCGATACCCGCCGAAAATCCCGTAACGCGGGTACTGGGCAGCAGAGGCATTGAATTCCGGCGTCACAAGCACGGCAAACAACGGAGCGCAGTCGAGTTTGTCGCGCAGGTCTTCCAGCATCGCGAACAGGCGCGGGGCCTGACCCGGCAGCAGCGGAATCCCCTCCGGCGGCGGAATACGTACCCACAGCGCAGAAACAATGGCAAATGTAAACACCGCCAAGGCCAGTTCGAGTTTAACTGCCACCGCCGATAAGTGCCCCGTGATCATCGCATAGCCTACTCCCAGCGTAAACCCCAACGAAATCAGCCCTACCCCCATAATGTAGACCTGCCCTAAAAGAGCCAGCAGTTTCACCCGGAGGCGGTACTGCGCCGGGTTCGCCTTTGCATAGACCTCCAGTTTCGCGACGAGCGTTTCATAATTTTCGCGTGAGAGTGCCATCCTCGATCCCTCAACTCCTTAAGAATTCGTCTATCTCTTCGGCTTTGGTGACCGGCTCGCCTGTCGCCACATTGTTGAGGCGACCCTCCCGCATCCAGTTGTCCAGAACCCCCACCATTTCATACAGCGACCCAAACGACTCGGCAACAAACACCAGCGGCTGATAATGATCGATGTCGAACCCCTGATTGATTACCCAGTCCAGCTGCAGTGGAACCCGCTGGACGTCCGGCGATTGAACAGCGAATTTCAGTTCCCCATAAGAAGAAAGCAGGCCGGAACCGTAAGCCTTTACCCCCACCTCCGTTTGCATCAGTCCAAACTCGATGGTAAACCAGAAAAAGCGTGCCATCGCCCGCATCATAGAGGCAAACCGGGCGCGGCGCACCTCCGGGTCGGAAATTTCCCGGCACACTTCGGCGGCGGTGTCGGCGCATTTCCCGAACTTCACCAGCGTGTCGGCAAACTGAACATCGGTGTGCATCGGCACATGACCGGCGATGTCATGGAAAATATCCGGCTCCGGCAGATAGTCAAGGCTGCTTTCGGAACGAATCGTGATTGTCGTGGGAAAATGCCGCCGTCCCAGGCTTCCGAAGAAAAGAAAAGCCGGGATATAGCCGCTTACCCCTCTCGCGGTAAACTGAGTGCGCGGCTGCAGAAATTGGTTGATCTCCTCAAGACGCGGCACACGGGCGGCGGGGATGCTCAGGCTTTCCACGCCCTCCAGAAACCGGGGGTGTGCAAACCGCTCCCACCGGGGCCTCATGCGGGCATAGAGTTCCCGCCACGCCCGGTGGTTTCCCTCGGAGTACAGATCGTAGGGCTGTTCGACAAAAAGCTGACCTGTACGGCGGGCATTTTCGATAAAGGGGGCCTGCGTCGTCGTCAGGCCCGGTGCAAAAGGTGAGGCGATGGTATGCTTCATGATGCGTCTATTGTACCTGCCGTAGAACGCGAAGAGGGAACGAAACGCAATTTTCGTCACCGGAGGGCGTTCGCGCCGCCGTTTTCGCCTCCGCAAACCTCTGACGCAGAGCAGAAGGCAGGTGCAGGCCTCTTTCGCTTGAGATAGGCCGCAAACAAAACCCTTCAGCCTCAAAGTCCGGGCACGGAAGGCAGACTTGGTCTGGAAAACAGAACTTTCCTCTCCAGACAACACCGCTGACCACCAAACCCTGCCGCCCCAGCGACCGGCAGCCTGCCTTTGAGCAGGAGCACAGACGGTTTCCTGTTTTCCGCGCTCTCCAGTGCCGAATTTTGGCTTGACTTTGCCCGTCCGCCGTGCCATAATCCCTACCCATTGCCCGTCTGCCGAAAAAACCCGGAAAAATAATCCCGATTTCGCGCACTAACGCCCCGGACAATGCGTATCCTAAAAGCGTCGTTTTCACAGATTCAGGAGCCCGTCTTTCTCCGGTGTTGAGCCATGCCTCAGCCTGTTTGAGACGCTTGGAGTGAAGAGCCACAGGATACCACGCACGACAGGAGAACGCCCCTAATGTCTCAGGACGTTGAAATCGTTTTAACGCCAAAAGGTCATGCCCGCCTCGAAGCCGAGCTGGAACGGCTCCGCAGCTTTCAGCGCAACGAGGTGGCAGAACGCCTCCGCGACTCGAAACAATTCGGAGACCTCACCGAAAACGCCGAATACGAGGACGCAAAACAGGAACAGGCTTTGGTTGAAAGCCAGATTTCCGATCTTCGCCGCGTTCTCCAGATTGCCCAAATCTTAGAGGACGAGGACATTCCCACCGACCATATCGGCATCGGTTCCATCGTCTCCATGACCAACGTCGCCACCCGCGATGAATGGGAGTTCACTCTAGTCGGTTCCGTTGAAGCCGACCCCGATAATGATCTCATCAGCGATGTTTCCCCTATCGGCGACGCACTCGTGGGCAAAAAGGTCGAAGACACCATCACGGTTCACGTGCCCTCCGGCGTCGTGCGCTACAAAATCAACAGCATCCGTAAATAAGGCCCAACGCGAGAGGCCGCCCGCGAAACGGCCCTCTCGCCGCCCCTTGGCCCCTGGCCCTGCTCTTTCTTTCTTGAGATCGAATAAAGACTCTACCATGACCGAAGAAACCCAGACTCACGGCGACGACTTCCGCGCACTCCGGCTCGCCAAACTCGAAGCCCTGCGCGAGCACGGAGCCGATCCCTTTTCCATTGAACGCTTTGACCGCTCCCACACTGCCGCTCAGATCACCGACAAAGACGCCCTGCACTGGCTTTTGCCCGACGAGCGGCGCACCGCCCTCACTTTCTCGACCGCAGGACGCCTTACCGCCAACCGCTCCAAAGGCAAAGCGGGTTTTGCCGACCTCCGCGACGAAAGCGGGCGGGTGCAGCTTTATCTCCGCAAAGACGACGTGGGCGAAGCCGCCTACGCACTTTATGAGGCACTGGATCTGTCCGATTTTGTCGGCGTGAAGGGCTTTCCGTTTGTCACCCATAAAGGCGAGCCGTCCCTCCATGTAAAAGAAATCACCCTGCTCGCCAAATCCCTGCGCGGCGTTCCCTTCGGCAAAGAAGATGACGAGGGGCACATCTACAACGCCCTCGCCGATGTGGAAGAGCGTTACCGCTGCCGCTACCTCGACCTGCTCTCAAACCCCCAGGCTCGCGACGTGCTCACCAGGCGCAGCAAAATCGTTTCCGCCGTCCGCCGCTTTCTGGACGGAGAAGGCTTTCTCGAAGTCGAAACGCCCACGCTTCAACTCGTGGCGGGCGGCGCGGCGGCACGCCCGTTTCTCACCCGTCACAACGCGCTCGATCACGAGTTCAAACTGCGTATCTCTCTGGAACTGTATCTCAAACGCCTGATCATCGGCGGCTACGAAAAAGTGTACGAAATCGGGCGCGTCTACCGGAATGAAGGGGTCTCCACCCGCCACAACCCGGAATTCACCCTGATGGAACTCTACCAGGCCTACACGGACCTCGACGGCATGATGGATTTGGTGGAAGCGATGTACGAAGCCGTCTGCCGCAACGTAAACGGCACGCCCTCATTTGTGGATGCCGCCTCCGGCGCAAGGATTGATTTTTCCGTGCGCCCCTGGACGCGCCTGCCCATGCTCGAAGGCATCCGGCAGTTTGCGGGCATCGCCCCCGAAGAACTCACCACCCTGGAGAGCGGCAAACGCGCCTGCGAACGCGTCGGCGTGAAATTCTCCCTTGAACGCGAGCACACTCTCGGCGGTCTTATTGAAAAACTCCACGAAGTCTACACTCAGCCCAACCTGGTGCAGCCCACCTTTATCACGGACTTCCCGACCGAAACTTCCCCGCTCGCGAAAAAACGCGGGGATAATCCCGCTCTCACGCGCCGGTTCGAGGTTTACGTCGCTACGCAGGAACTCGGCAATGCGTTTAGTGAAATCAACGACCCGATTGACCAGCGCGAACGCTTTGAGGAGCAGATGGCGCAGCGTGAAGGCGGCGACGACGAGGCGCACCCGATGGATGAAGACTTTATCCGAGCGATGGAGTATGGGATGCCCCCCACTGGCGGCCTTGGCATCGGCATGGATCGCCTTGCCATGATCCTCACTGGGGCAGCCTCTATTCGCGACGTGATCTTCTTCCCCCTCATGCGCCCGGAGTGAGCGGCAAAAGAGGTGCGAGGGGGACGGCCTGAAGGGGCGGGGTTTGCCGCCTCACCAACTCGATCCCCGCTTTTTTTCTCCGCTCTCTCCTCTCTTCTGTCCCTCCCTCGCCCCTGCACCCTCTCTGCCCCGCAGTAATCCTGTTTTTTTTTCGCGGAATTGCCTTTTTCGGCACGATTTCTGCTATAACTATCGGCGAGGGATGCTCCAGATCGCAGTGCCTCTCTTTTACGGGGAGATCACTTTGCCCTGCCCGTTCGGGCGGATAGTAGAAAGGAAAGTTACCAATGTCTTTGAACGCGCCGGTTCGTTCGCTCCGCAGGATTTCGCTTGCCGCTCTGCTGCTCTGCACTTCCGCTTTCTCGCAGGCGCAAACGCTCTACACCATCACCGATCTCGGTACGCTGGGCGGCGGCTACAGCAACCCCTGGAGTATCAATAATGTCGGGCAGGTCACAGGGGATTCAGGGACGGTAGGCATTCTGCTGCCGCACGCATTTCGCTGGGACAATGGGGTGTTGCAGGACCTCGGCACACTGGGCGGTCGCGCAAGCCAGGCTTATGGCATTAACGATTCCGGGCAGGTTGCGGGAGGCGCAAACACTTCTGGCAATGCCAGCTATCATGCAACCCGCTGGGATGGCAATACCCCCGTTGACCTCGGTACGCTGGGGGGAAGTTCAAGCGTAGGCTACGGCATCAATAATGCCGGACAGGTTACTGGGTACTCCTTTACGCTGAATGATAACTCCGTTCATGCGGTTCGCTGGGATGGCAATACTATCGTGGAACTCGGTACGCTGGAGGGAGCGGGCAGCACCGGCTTTGGCATCAACAATGCCGGACAAGTCGCGGGCGAGACACGCTTTCTGGACAACTACAATACCCATGCTGCACGATGGGATGGCAGTGTCATTACCGACCTTGGTACATTGGGTGGGAACAATAGCTACGGACGGGGCATCAATGACGCCGGACGGGTGGTCGGCTATTCTGAACTGTCAAACAGTTTTATCAGTCATGCAACCCTCTGGGATGGCAATACCCCCGTTGACCTCGGTACGCTGGGAGGGGATTTTAGCTCCGCAAGAGATATCAATAATGCCGGACAGATCGTTGGGGGGGCGAGTACGGTTGATGGAAATCCTCATGCCTTTCTCTATTCGAATGGACAGATGGTAGATCTTAATTCGCTGATCCCTGCTGATAGCGGGTGGACGTTGACAGAGGCTTTTGGTATCAATGACAGCGGCTGGATTGTCGGGATTGGCTCCTCTACTGATGGAGGAGGAGGTTTTCTGCTCAGGCCGGTCGCAGTGCCGGAGCCGTCCGTGCTGCTGGGCTTGGGGGTAGGGGTGTCGCTGCTCAGTGCGCGGCTGAGGCGCGGCAAGCGGAAGTAACGCCGCCGATCCCAGCGTGAAATTGCCTGAGAGGGTGCGGGGGTGAGGGGATAAACCCTTTTACCCCTGCACCCTGTTTTTCTTTTCCCCTGCTCCTTCCCGCCGTCTCCCGCCCTTCCGTCGAAAAAATGGGAACCTCCCGCCGCGAATTCCGTCCTATTCCTGGCAAACCCACACGTACCCTCCATCCGAAAACGCCGAGGCGGGTTTGCTCCCAAATCGCAAACACAACACCAAAACCAACCGGGGAGACCCTGACATGAGCACCACCGTCGTCGGATTATTCCGCGAAACCGACCAGGCCCAGGCCGCCTATAATGCCCTTCGTGAAGCCAGCTTCGCGGACACCGAAGCCTTTGTCAAAGGGGCGAACAATGAAGCCGCTTTCGAACGCGAACTGAGGGATTCGGGAGTCACGCAAGATTACGTCACTCTCTACACGCGAGGTCTTGAAAATAACGGCATCGTCCTGCTCACCCACACCAGCGACAACCGCTCCCACGAGGCCGAACTCATTATGGAGCGTCACTATTCGCTTGACATTGACCATGAAGACCTCCGCATCGGACACCCGGATGGGGCCGCCGTCCTCACCGGAACCGCCGGAGCCGCCTCCCGCACCGACTACCTCGGCGCAACCCCCTCGGGTGTCACCGGCTACAACACCGCGACCACCGAGGCCAACACTTCCACCGGAACCGCCCCTCCCAACCCTGTTCCCGCTGTTCTTCGGGAGCCGCGCATTGTGGACGTGCCCGCTGTGCCCGGCAAACCCTCGGCCCTGGATTTCGAGAACACTGTGCTTCAAGACGGCGAAACTCGCACTCTCCCGGAAATTCAAGAGGAGCTTGTGGTCGGAAAGCGCGAGGTGGAGCGCGGCGGCGTTCGTGTCTACACTCGTGTAACCGAGCGGCCCGTCGAGGCGCAGGTTCGGCTGCGTGATGAAAAGGTCGTCATCCAGCGGCGGGAAGTCAATCGCCCCGTTGAGGCCGGAGACCTCGAACGATTCCGCGATCAGGAATTCGAGCTGACTGAAACCGCCGAAGAAGCCGTCGTTGCAAAGCGGGCCGAAGTGGTGGGCGAAGTCGTTGTCGGCAAGCGGGTCGAGCAGCACACTGAAACGGTGTCAGACACGGTGCGCCGTACTGAGGTCGAAGTCGAGGAGATTACCGACACCGGCTTTCGTACTCCCCTGGCGGCAAAGCCGTAAGGTCTCCGCTCTTCTTACCCGACGGAACCGCCCCTCACCGGCGGTTCCGTCGTCCTGCGATTCGGAGAGCCTCCCGGCTCATCAGCCTCGCATTAAGGCGAAGTCAAGGCGGCCCCGCCGCCCCCACTCATTTGATTCAGAAAAGGAAGTTCCTATGGCAGAGCGATTTCAAGACAAAGACAACCGGCCCGCCGCTGCTCCCGGTTCCGTCCCTCCCGCCGACACGAAGAAGTTTCCCGGAGTCGTGCTCATTCTTCCGGTGCTGCTCATTCTCGGCATCGGAGCGATGATCTATCGCGGGCAGCACGACACCAAAGTGGAAGGCACGCCGGTGCTGGGTACGGAGGCCACCGGCGTTCAGCGTTCCGGCAAGGGCGGGGTGGAAACGCCGCAGTCGAAATCTTTCGACACCCTCAATACCAACGCGACAAATCCTGCCGCCAACATTCCCGGCGCAGCGATGCCCAATTCTACCCACTCCGACAATACGAACACGCCCGCGCCCGATCCCGTGAAAGCCTCCGGTGCGGTTCCGTCGGAGAATGCCGGTGCGTCGCCAACCCCTGCCGCCGGATCAGGAGAAACCGCCTCCGCCCTTCCCGGCAACCCTGAATTTCGGGACTTAAAGGGGTTTGGAGCCGTACACGACCGCTCCGCCTACATCGGGCGCAAAGCGAAATTGACCAACGTAAAGGTGCGCAAAGTGGTTTCCGACCGGGGCTTTTTTGTCGGGAGCGACGACACGGATCAAGTGCTGGTATTTCTGGATCGCGCCCTCAACGACGGCAAGACAGAGCAGCACGTCCAAATCCAAGCGGGGCAGACGGTTTCGCTTGACGGCGACCTGAAGGCGGTTCCAACGCAGGAAGTGCTAAACGAGCAGTACGAATTTAAGGGCAAAGACTACAGCGATCTGCAAAAGCAGAGCGTTTACCTCCACGCTAAGAAAGTGCAGTTTAAGTAGCCGCGTTCCCTGAAAAGGCGGACGCGGGGAACCTGTTCGCCCGCTTTGCGTCTTTCTCTGTAGGGACTTGTCCCGGACGATAATTCCTGCCCCCACCGGCTGGACTGAGGAGAGACACGATGACCAAAACCGTGATCGGACTGCATCGCATGATGGACGAGGCGAAAGCGGCCTATCTGGAACTAGAGCAGGCGGGGGTGAAAGACCTGGCTTACTTCTCGAAAGACACGCACAATCACGATGACTTCGTGGCGGAGATGAGGCAGGCGCAGGTTCCGCACAGCATCTCCGAAATTTATGAGCGCGGGCTTCATGCGGGCGAAGTGGTGCTGATTGCCCATGTGGAGGAGCAGGACGCGGCGGCGGCGCAGACGATTATCGAGCGGCACACCGTCGAGCGATCCAGTGACCTCTTTCCCCTGCCGCTCGCGCCGGAGTCGTGACCGGGTGGAGGCAGGGGTGCTGCTGGCCTCGCCCGAAGGAAGGGAAGGCAGCACCCGCGCCTGGAGGAAGGCGCAACAGATGCTTTGATCGGGCGCAGCAAGCAGTGCCCCTGCGCCCGCCCAAAAAACAGAGAGCGGAACCATTGCGGCTCCGCTCTCTGGGGATATTCAGTTGTCTGCGTTTACGTTTCGGTACGTTATTCGGTTTTTGACGCTATGAAATTGTCGTAATGGATCTACCCCCGCCCGAAGGAATCGGAACCTGCAATTTCGGAGCGAGGTGTTTTTAAGACGCCCCGCCTGTGATAAAGGTTCCGTTTCGTGCGTATCCAGGTTAGTCTGCAGCCTTTTTTATTCCCGCCGCTCCCAGTTCCGTTCGCATTCAGAGGAGGTTCGCCATGCCCCGCGCCCCGTTTTTCTACAGCCCCGATTTTAGGCTTTATGATATGGGAGCCGATCACCCGCTCCAGCCCCGCCGCCTCCAGCGCACCTTCGAGCTGTTGAACGCTTATGGCCTCTTCAGTACGCACCTCGACCGGCGCGAACCCGCCCCCGCCGACCCCGACGAGGTGCGCGAAACCCACTCCCGCGACTACCTGGAAGCTCTCCGAGCGATGGATAGAGGCCAGGCCGTCTCCTCGGCGCGTCGCTACGGCTTTGGTAGCGGGGATAACCCGGTTTTCCCCGGCCTCTACACGTCTTCGATGCTTTATACGGGCGCGTCGGCGATGGCGGCGGAGGCCGTGAACGGGGGCGCGGGGCTGGCGTTCAATATCTCTGGCGGGCTGCATCACGCGCATTTTGACCGAGCCGCCGGGTTCTGCGTGCTGAACGACTGCGCAGTTTCCGTGCGTCATCTGCGACGCACCCACGCCCGCGTCGCGTATATTGACATTGATGTGCATCACGGCGACGGCGTGCAGGAATTGTTTTACAGCGATCCCTCCGTGCTCACCATTTCGATTCACGAAAGCGGACGCACCCTGTTTCCCGGCACGGGGTTCGTGAATGAGATCGGGGAAGGGGAAGGCGCAGGCGCGAGTGTGAACGTGCCCCTCGCGCCGTATACCACCGACCGTGTGTGGCTGAAGGCGTGGCGAGAAGCGGCTTTGCCCCTGCTGAAGGCGTTTAATCCCGATGCTGTCTTTCTGCAGATGGGAACCGATCCGCACTGGAAAGACCCGCTCGCGCACGTCGCGCTCACGGCCCAGGGCTGGGTTGAGGCGGTGAGGGACGTACATGCCCTGGGCAAGCCCATCGTAGCGGTGGGCGGCGGCGGGTACAATCCCACCACCGTGCCCCGAATGTGGACGCTCGCCATTGCCGCGCTGCTTGGCATCGAACTCGACGACAAGGTGCCGCTCTCCTTTGAGGACAGGCACGAGCTACCCACCCTGCGCGATCATGACGCGCCCCCGGTGACGGAGGCACAAGTCCGAGTCGCTGAATTGTTTGCGGAGACCACCATCGCTGAGGTAAAGGAGAGGCTGTTCCCAAGGTGGGGCCTTGCGGCAGAGCCGGAGGGGTGAAGGGGGGAGGGAGGCGCAGGGAGGGGGGCTGCTTGCCGAACCCGAAGAAAGAGGGCCGACGGCACGTTCAAAACAAAGGAGAAAAACGCGATGGTGAACATCGAAACGGGCGTAACCTATCGGGACACGAAGAACAGCCTCCGAATATCGAACGGCGTGGTCGAGCTGATTCTCACCACAGACTACGGGCCGCGCATTCTGAAGTATGGATTTGTCGGCGACCCGGAAGAGAACAACCTCTTCGGGCGGTGGGACGGCGTGACGGCCCGCACCCCCCTGGGCGACTGGCACATACGCGGCGGGCATCGCCTGTGGATCGCCCCTGAAGCTACGCCGAAAAGTTACGATCCCGACAACCGCCCCGTGCCGTTCCGCATCGAAGGCAGCCTCGTCTTTCTGGAGCCGGAACCGGAACCCCACACGCACATTCGCAAGGCCCTCACAGTTATCCTTGATAAGACAGGCACGGGGGTTGAGGTAATCCACAGGCTCACGAATGAGGGACTGTTTCCCGTCGAAATGTCTGTGTGGGCGGTGTCAGTAATGAACACCGGGGGCATCGCTATCTTTCCGCAGCCTCCCTTTGTACCCCATTCGGAGAAGGTGGAGCCTGTGCGCCCGCTCGCGATGTGGGCGTACACCGATTTCACCGACCCGCGCTGGACGTGGGGCAAACGCTTTCTCGCCCTGCGGCAAGACCCGCAGGCGAGCGATCCGCAAAAGATCGGTTTTCTAAACCGGGAAGGCTGGGCAGCCTATGCACGACAGGGAGTGATTTTCACGAAGTATTACAACGTGGAGCCGGATGCCCGCTACCCCGATTTCGGCGTGAACACCGAGGTTTTCACGAACGCCCAGATGCTGGAAATCGAAACGCTCGGTGCCCTTAACTGCGTGGAGCCGGGAGACACCATCGGGCACAGCGAACGGTGGGAATTAAGGCGCGAAGAGGCAGGCACAACGGAGGCGGAGTGGGCCAAAACGCTAGGCGAATAATACCGTTACCGCTTCGAGTGTGCCGGGAATCCGGTAAAGCGGAAGCAGGGTGTAGGTGAGCGGCGAATGGCCGGGGAGCGGGCCGGAGAGGGGGGGCAGGCCCGGCTCAGTGAGGTAACGTTCGATCTGCTCCTCCAGAAGCGCGACGTGATCGAGGGTGAACACTTCCGAGAGGGTTCTGCCAAGAGCGCAGGCGGGAGCGATGCCGGTTTGTTCGGCGAGAGCGGAATTCCAGCGCAGCACGGTGAGGTCGCGGCTGAGCTGAAGAGCGGGCTGTGCGAGGGCGTCGAGCAGAAGGTTCACGAACTCGCCCGCCGACTCGCTGACACGGTACGCCTGCTCCGCCGCCGCTTTTTGAATGGAGTGCGCGAGGCGTTCCTGAAGCAGCCGGGTGCGGGTCTCGCCGAGTTCGAGGCGGAGGGCGGCGAGTTTGTCGGAGGCCGCAGCGGGTCGGGGAGAGCCGGGATCGCGCACAACGGCGAAGTCGCCTTCGGGGGGTGCGGACGCGGGAAACGGCAGGGGATCGGTTTCAGAAAGCGTGTGTAAAGCCACCGGGGACACCTCTTGGAACACAGGAACACTATCGAAAAGATTATTCGCTGTCTTTTATTGTGGCACGCGCAAGGGTCTAACCACAGTCTTTTTTAGGCCAGGAGGCGGCGGGACGAGACACGCCCGTTGGGGCACTGCTCTCTGCGCCCCGAAATGGCGTAGGGGTGCTGCTCTCTACACCTATTTGCCCTGCCCCAATGCAAAGGCCGTTGGCATCCCGTGTTCGCCCCGTCACCCGCTCACCCCTGCACCTTCTCAAGGGTTATTGCCCGCCGTCCAGTCTTCTGGGCAGCGGGCGGAGCGGATCGCCGGTTCCGCCGCTTTGCATCTGATTCATCACCGGGAGCAGCATTTTGACGAGCAGCGGGGTGGCGGCGGCGGAGAGAACGAGCATGAGGAGAAGGTGCGCGATTAGACCAATGGTGCTCCAGAAAATGCAGACGCGCCCGATAGACTGCCGCCTGTAGTCTTCCATCATCAGAAACGCCCAGCCAATCGGAAACCCGAAGTAGGGCAGGGTGAGGCCCATCCAGATCGCCGCTCTTTGGGAGGCTTTGGGATCCCCCTGCACAACGGAGGCGGCGGGGGCATAAGCGGGAGCGACAGGAGCAGAACGCCGCCCATCCGACGGCGCGGCAGGCGCGAGGGCCGCTCCGCACTTCCAGCAGGCGGAAGCCGACTCAAAATTGTTTGCCCCGCAGCGCGGGCAGGTGATTCTGCCGCCGTCCATGCTGTTTTTCCCTCCGTTTCGTTTGTTCCGCTTCCGTTAAAGGCAGGGGTGCGTGTTTGCTCCCGGCAGGCGGCTTATTTGGCGAGCTCGTAAAGCGACTGCGCGTAGATTTTGGCGGCATTGAGCAGCGTTTCGATGGCGATGCGCTCGTCGGGTTCGTGGGCCGGGCCGTCGGTTCCACCAGGAAAGGCCGCCCCAAACGCAACGGCACGCGGGGTGGCACGGGCATAGGTTCCGCCGCCCATCGTGCCCGGCTGCGAGGTGGTGTCGCCGGTGGCGTCGCGGTAGACTTTGAGCAGGGTTTTCACCGGTTCCTCATCGAGCGGCACGTAGAGGGGCACGGCATCGTCGGATTTCGCCAGGGTCCACCCTTCCTTTTGGAGCAGCGGTTCGCTGCCTTTGAGGAGATCGGGAAGCGTGGATTTCACAGGGTAGCGAATGTTGTAGGTGAGGCGCACCTTGTTGTCGTCGGTGTACTCCAGAATTCCCAGGTTGGAGGTGAGGGAACCGGCCACGTCGTCTTTCGCCTCAATGCCGAGTGCCGCCCCGGTGGGGTCCACGGTTTCGGCGGCAAAATCAAGCCAGACTTCCTTTTCCGCTAGATCAAGCGCACCCAGCGCACGGGCGAGGCGGGCCACCGCGTTGTCGCCGAGGGTCGGTCGGGCTCCATGAGCGGATTTGCCCGCCGCCATCACGGTGATTGTCTCCGAACCTCGGACAAAGGAAATGTTTTTGTCCCAAAAGCGTTTGAGTTCCGCTTCGGCGGCGTCGAGGGCGTCCGGCTCACCAATCAGGGTGGCGACGGCGGATTCGGGAACCATATTGGGGCGCAGGCCGCCGGAGGCAGAGGCAATTTTGAGGGGCCGTTCCTCAACAGGCAGTTCCTTTTCCAGCACAATGCCGGCGATGCCCTTTTCTGCGTAGATGAGCGGAAAGGAAGCGTCCGGGGTAAACGCATATTCCGGAACCTCTTCCTGGGCTGTGCCCCAGTAGTAGTGGACGCATCCGAAACCGCTCTCCTCGTTGCAGCCGAACAGCACGCGAATCCGTTTTTTGATTTTCAGGCCGCAGTCAAGGATGGCTTTGGCCCCGAAAAGGGCGGCATAGGTGGGGCCTTTATCGTCGGAGGCTCCGCGAGCATAAATGAAACCGTCCTCAATGACCGCGCCGTAGGGTTCGTGACGCCAGCCTTCGCCTTCGGGAACAACATCGAGATGTCCCATCGCCATCACCATTTTCTCCCCGGTTCCCATCTCAGCATGACCGGCGTACCCGTCTACATCTTTGGTGGTGAAGCCGAGCTTTTCGCACAGCTCCAGGGTATAGTCGAGGGCATCGCGCACAGGCTGCCCGAACGGAGCCTTGTCGCCTGCCGGGGCCGCTTCGAGGGAGCGGATTTTGAGCACCCCTTGCAGTGCCTCCACGATTTCCTTTTGGTGCTCATCCACCCAGGTGTATAATTTCTGAATTTGGGCGTCTTTCGGAGTTTTGAGAATCATGCGGGGCCTCACTTTCGTGCACGTTTATTTTCAGGAAGTGCGGGGATTATACCAGAAATCGGGCGGCGGGAGGGAAAATGCCGAGGAGAGCGGGGGAGAGGTGAAAAAACGGAGGCAGGAACGTGCTGGCTTTTTGCTCAAAGGCCAGGCTTCTGCCTTTCGCACCGAAGGCAGAATGAAAATTACGCTTGCCAAGATTTCAGAAAAAAACGCCACCAATGAGCGAAAAGCGTGTCAGAAGGATCAATTCCGATGCACTTGCTCGCTGCCGCCCTTTCTGGAAAACTCACGCCGATGAAAACCCGCCTGCTCCTGCTGATCGCTGCTGTTGTGCCCTTTGCTCTTCCTGCCTCTGGGCAGACCAAAAAGCAGGTCTCTCCCTCGGCTCGCCGCCTGACGCCGCCCGTATCCGCTCCGGTTTCCTTTCTGCGCGACGTGGAGCCGATCCTGACGCGCCGAGGCTGCAGCCTCGGCGCGTGTCACGGAGCTCAGTACGGCAAGGGGGGCTTTAAGTTGTCGCTCGCGGGCTTCGATCCCGATCTGGACGAAGTGAATCTCGTGAAGCAGATGCGGGGGCGGCGGGTCAATCTGGCAAAGCCATCGGACAGCCTGTTTCTCACCAAGCCGACGATGGGGGTTCCGCACGGCGGCGGCCTGCGCTTTACGGCAAAGGAGCGGGATTATGGAATCCTCCTTCGCTGGCTTCAGGAGGGAGCCCACGGCCCCGACCCCTCCGAACCGGCCCTGGTTTCGATCTGCGTTACTCCTGCGGAGCGCGTGGCCCCGAAAGGGTCGCCTCTCTACCCGCTTCGCGTGACGGCGGCCTATGCGGACGGGCTGACCCGTGATGTGACCGATCACACCCGCATCACGTCCCTGAACGACGGAATTGCCTCCGCCACTCCGGAAGGAATGGTCCAAAGCCTGCATTCCGGGCAAACTTCGATTATGGTGCGTTACGGGGGCTTTGCGGCAGTCAGCACCGTAATCGTGCCCTACGGCAAAGTCGGAGCTTTCCCCGCTGCGCCCCCGGCTCACAAACGCGGCACAAAACGAGGCGCAGCACCCGTTCCCGCCCCGAACGCCGGACGCCCGACGCCTTCCCTGCTCAGTTCCATTGACGCCCTTGTCGCTCGAAAACAAGCGCAGTTAAACCTCCTGCCGTCGCCGCCCTGTGACGATGCCGCCTTTTTGCGGCGCGTTTCACTCGACCTCATCGGCACGCTGCCGACCCCAAACGAAGTGACCTCGTTTCTGAAAGACCAAAGCGCGAACAAACGCGAGCAATGCGTGGATCGGCTTTTGAGCCGCCCGGAATACACAGACTACTGGGCCTTGAAATGGGGGGATTTGCTGCGGGTTCACCGAAGCCCGCTGGGGGCGAAGGGGATGTGGAGTTTCCGTAACTGGATCCATACCGAAATCCAGCAGAATGCTCCTCTGGACGAAATGGTGCGCGAACTGCTGACGGCGAAAGGGAGCGCGTTCACAAACGGCCCCGCCAACCTCTACCGGGTGGCACGCGAGCCGCAAGACCTGACCGAAATGACAAGTCAGGTGTTTCTGGGTGTGCGGATGCAGTGCGCGAAATGTCACCAGCACCCTTTCGAGAAGTGGAGCCAGAAAGACTATTACCAGTACGCCGCATTTTTCGCCCGTATCCGCACCAAAGACAGCCGGGATTTCGGTCTGTTCGGGCAGGAGCAGGTGGTGCGCGTCAGCGACGACGGAGAAATCTATCACCCGAAAACCGGCAGGAAAATGATCCCAACGCCGCTGGGGGCGAAACTCATTTCCCTTCCATCGGAAAAAGAGGCCTCCTTACCCGACCCCGATGCAGGCGGCGACCGGCGGGTGGCACTGGCCGAGTGGATCACCTCGAAAAGCAATCGGCTGTTTGCGCGAAACTTTGCTAACCGCTACTGGGGCTATCTGTTCGGCAGGGGGATCGTCAACCCAATTGACGATCTGCGCGTAACGAACCCGGCTTCGAACCCGGAACTGCTGGATTTTCTCGCCGACTATCTCGTGACGCATCACTACAACGCCAAGGCCCTGCTGCGCCTCATCTGTACCTCGCAAACCTACCGCCGCAGTTCCGAGCCGACCGAAGCGAACCGCGACGACGAAGTTTTCTTCACCCACTATCTGCCGAAACGCCTGCCCGCCGAAACGCTCTTGGATGCGATTGATTCGGCCTGCGGAACCCGCGAGAACTACAATGACCTTCCCGCCGGAACCCGCGCCATTCAGCTGCCCGACCCTGCGGTGTACAACGAATTCCTGGATACCTTTGGTCGTCCCGTCCGCCAGAACTCGTGCGAATGTGAGCGGGTATCGGAGATCAACCTGTCGCAGACGCTGCGGATGCTGAACGGGGACACGGTAAACAACAAAGTGCGCGAGGAGGGGGGCCGCCTTCGCCAAAGCCTGAATGCGAAACGCGCGGAAGGGGCCGTTGTGGAAGAGCTGTATCTTGCGTCCCTGGGGCGGCGGCCCACCCTGCGCGAAAAGCGGATCGCGCTCGGCGTGATTACGTTCGCCCCGGATAGGCGGCAGGCGTTCGAGGACGTTTTGCTGACCCTGCTCAACAGCAAAGAGTTTCTTTTTATTCGTTGACGCACGGAAATCACTTGCGGCGCAGAAACGACCGTGAGAAGCCGGGCCGCATCATCTGCCTGCGGGAAAAGTTTTACAATCCGTAAGCGGAGGCCGTGCGCTGTTTGCGCTCTTCGTTGAGGCGGAAAATGTAGGCGAGCACTTCAGCCACCGATTCGTAGAGGTCGCCGGGAATTTCCTGCCCGATCTCAACCTGCTTGAACAGAGCACGGGCCAGCGGCGGGTTTTCCACAATCGGCACATCGCTTTCATTCGCCAGCTCGCGAATTTTAAGGGCGATAAGGTCGGCTCCTTTGGCCACCACCGTCGGAGCCATTCCGTCGTCTGGGCTGTATTTCAGGGCCACCGCAAAGTGAGTCGGGTTGGTAATCACCACCGTCGCCGCCGGAATATCCTGCATCATCCGTTTTCGAGCGGCTTCTCGCTGCCGCTGCCGAACCCGCGCTTTGATCTGCGGGTCGGTTTCCATCTGCTTGTTTTCCTGCTTTACTTCCTGCTTTGTCATGCGAATGGACTTCTCGAACTGCCACCGTTGAAAAAAGTAGTCGCCCGCCGCCAGCACCAGCATCACTGCCACCACGCGCAGGGCCATCTTCGAAATCAATTCGCCAATCAAGCCCACTCCCTGCCCCAGTTCTACACGAGAAAGAGTCATGAGCTGCGGATACGCCGAAACGATCACGCCATAAGCGATCCAGCCGATCAGCCCGATCTTATAAAACGACTTGACGAGCTCGACCAGGGAACGGGGCTGAAACAACCGGCTCAGACCTGCGAGCGGGTTCAGTTTGTTGAGGTTGGGAGCGAGGGCTTCCGGCGACCAGAGAAAGCCGGTCTGCACCACATTAGAGAGAATGCCGAGGGTAAAGGTGACCGCGATCAGGGGGGCCATCGCCCGAAAAAAGGCTTCGAAGACCCGCATCCCCAAGTGCATGACCAGCGGAACGGTGAGTTCAGTTCCATCCAGGTGACCGAAAATCTGAATGAAGAACTCGCGGATCACCTCCCCGGCTCCACTCACGATTTTCCCCAGCGACAGAACGATGCCCAGCAGCACGATGATCGAAGACAGCTCCTGGGATTTGGCGACCTGCCCTTTTTTACGGGCGTCACTGCGCCGCCGGGGAGTTGCGGCTTCGGATTTATCTGCGTCTGCCATAAGAAAAAAGCGATTCTAAAAACGAAGGTTCGATGAACGGCGGGTTTTTCCACAGGTGTGAAAAACCGTTTTCCGTAAGGCGGTTAATGCAAAAAACTTTGCATCCCGGCGAGATTCCCCGTAATGATCTGACCGACCACGAGCGACAGGGTAGGCAGTGTAATGGCGACGGTGGTCAGCCCGACGATGATTTTCATGGGTGCGCCCACCTGAAAAACCTGAACCTGCGGCGCAAGACGGGCAATCAATCCAAAAGCCACATCCATCAGTACCAGCACCCCCACTGCCGGAAGTGCCAGTTGAAATCCCAGCGTAAACACTTTCGGCAGCAGCGGTGCAATGGACATTCCGAACTGCCCGCCAAACTGAACTCCGCCCGGCGACACGGTCTCGAAGCTGCCGACAACTGCCCGAATGAGCAGAAGATGGCCGTTCATCAAAAGGTAGAGCGTGAGGGCGAGCTGATACTGAAACACGGACAGAAGAGAAGTCTGCTGCTCGGAAAAGGGATCAATCAGATTGGCAAAGCCGAACCCGATTTGAGTGTCCACGAAATAGCCTGCCATTTCCACCGCCGCAAAAAGGAGTTTCCCGACGTAACCCAAGGCGAGACCGAACACCGCATCCGAAAGAATTTCGCCCGCCAGTACCACCAGACTTTCGGGCAAAGCCCCGACCCTCGAAGTTACCATCGGAGTAATGGACAGGGAAATCACGAGAGCCAGCCCCGCCTTCACGGTATGCGGGATTGCTTTGTTGCCGAGAAATGGAGCTGTCACCACCACTCCGCTCACCCGCGCAAACACAAGCAGAAAGGCGTAGAACTGATGAAATTGCAGGGTGGTGAAGTCGGAGGGCATAGGCATTGGGTGTCAGCATTAAAGTGTCAGGCGTTATCAGGCGTTATCAGGCGTTATCAGGCGTTATAAACAAAGGGACAGGCGAAAATTTCGTCAGGGAGGATCGTTCCCGTTGTCTGGTGCTTAAGCGTCTTTATATAGCAGGAGGTTTGACTTTCACTTCTGCACTCCCGCCTCTCTCCGCTACTGGATGACCGGAGTCATATGGTGATAAGTACTGACGAAAAACTGGGTCATCACCCCGATCATCCAAGGGCCGAAAATCGCCAGTGCCACCACAATCGCCAGGAGTTTGGGCACAAAGGTTAGGGTGAATTCCTGAATCTGGGTGACCGTCTGAAACAAACTCACCAGGATGCCGGTCACCAGCCCGAACAGCAGCACGGGAAGCGACAATTTGAGAGTTGTCATCAGCATCTGCCGCCCGATGTCCATCACGTCACGCTCAGTCATTCCACGATTTCTCCACCAAAAAAGCAATTGAGAGCCAATCAAAAGCCATCCAAAAAGGGAAACGAAAAGGGATCAGCGAAAGCCGCGCACCAGCGACTCGATCAGGAGCGTCCAGCCGTTTGCCAGCACGAACAGCAGCAGTTTGGCGGGAAGCGAAACCACCGTGGGCGGCAGCATCATCATGCCCATGCTCATCAGCGTGGACGCCACCACCATGTCAATCACCAGAAACGGCAGGTAGATGTAGAACCCGATGATAAACGCTGTTTTGAGTTCGCTGGTGATAAATGCGGGAATGGCGGTCAGCATGGAAACGTCATCGGCGGTCTGCGGCGAGGGAGACTTCGACAACGAAAGGAAGAAGTTCAGGTCGCTTTTGTAAGTCTGCCGGATCATAAAGGAGCGCAGCGGCTTTTCGGCGCGATCCATTGCCTGCGTGATCGTAATTTTGTTCTCGAAGTAAGGCGACAGGGCGTCTTTCTGAATTGTGGTGAACACCGGCTGCATGATGAACATTGTCAAAAACAGCGACAGCCCGGCCAGCACCTGGTTCGGGGGAAGCTGCGGTGTACCCAGTGCCGAGCGCAGCAGCGAAAAGACGATAATGATCCGCGTGAAGCTCGTGGTCAGGATCATCATGGACGGAGCCAGCGTCAGCATCGTCATCAGCAGAAGCAGCTGCAAAGTAACGGACACATCTTTGGGATTTTTGGCGGTTTCGACGCCGAGGTTCAGCTTCGGGATCACCAGGTTTCCCCCCGATTGTGCCTGGAGTGCAGTGGTTAGCCCGCACAGCCCAAAGGTGAGTAAAGTCAGCCAGAAGGCGCGAGAGGTCAGTAATTCCCGAAGCATACGGCGTGAGCGTTGTAGTTTCATGGTAAAAAAAGAGAGGGTTTGCCCGAAAAAGCAGGGGGCGTGTGTAACGAAAAGACGACGATCCCAGCGTTAGCGCAGCGTTTGCAGCCGCTGCGCCGACCGTTCGACCGAGGCGGAAGCATCGCGCAGCTCCTCCTCCAGCGAACCGACCCTCAGGACGGGCGAGTCGCCGACCGCGCTCATGTCCAGACCGTCCAGGTTCGTGGCGGCCTCTTCGAGCAGGTAACGAAAGCGGGTGTCTTCTTCCTGCTGGGCATCTCCAAACTCGGTCAGGACGTTCAGGCCGTTTGCGGTCGCCCCCACCAAAATCGAGCGTCCGCGCACTTCGATCAAGTGCAGATTGGCTCCGCCCAGCGGAACCGATTCCACCAGTCGAATGGCCCCCCCTCCCGAAGCCGTCACGTTTTCCGTTTTCAGGCCGCCCGCCAGTGCCGCAAAAAATCCTCCGGCGGGACGCAGGGGTTTCGCCGGTTTTGGGAGCGGTCGGGCGGTTTCTCCGGCCCTTACCGCCAGAGCCGCCAGCGGAGCGGGCAGCCGTCCTGACCGGCTTTGATACCGGGCGAGCAGCCGAATGGCTCCCACGACACACAGCAGCAAGGGAAAAAGGTAGATCACCATTCTCCCGCCGTCGTTGATGGCGGAAAACGAAGACTCACGCGGCTTCGCCCCAACGATCCCCAAGGCGGAATCCACTGGGGGCGTGCCCGGAAGATCGGCTTTGGTTTCCAGAAAAAGCGGGGTGGGGGAAGCCGATTTCAGGGCGGCTGCCGGTTTCGGTTCGGGAGCGGCTTTCGCATCTGCCGAAGGTTCGGTTTGCGCGAGCGAGGGCTTCACGTGTGCAGGTTTGGCTTTAGGCTGCACCGGACGCAAGTGTGTTTTCGGTTCGACGGGTACTTGAACGGCGTTTCGCACCGAGGTCGCTTCCCCGACTGCCGAAGCCCTGTCCGCAGCGGCTCGCGTTTGCAGCGGCCCGGCGGCGAGGGAAGAGGGCAGGGAAAGCGGGGCGGACGTTCTGAGAAGCGGGCTTTCGGCTTTCGGGAGGGCCAGCAGCGGATTCGGCGGGAGGGCGGCTTCCGGCAGCCGCTGGGCGTTTACCGCCATTCCCGTTCCGCTCAGTGCGATCAGCACTCCGATTTTCCAGATTCGTTTCATCCCGGCCTCTCTTTCTCCCCTTCGCCCTGCTTGGCTAAGCGGCCCGTTTTTTGCTCAGCCCTGCCACACGATCCGCCGGGGAAACGATCTCCGTCAGCCGCAGCCCGAAATTGTCCTCGATAACCACGACTTCGCCCTTGGCGATCAGCCGCCCGTTTACCAGCAGATCCACCGGCTCGCCCGCCATGCGATCCAGCTCCACAATCGAACCCGAAGCCAGTTCCAGCACATCCCGAATCAACATTCGAACCCGTCCCAGTTCCACCGTGACCTCCAGAGGAATGTCCATAATCAGTTCGATGCCGCGTGGAGCAATCTCCTGATGCCGTGCCTCCAGCGATCCAAAAGGGGAGGCTTCGAGTGTGGAAGCGGGCGCCGCCGCTTCCCCCTCCTCGCCGCCTTCCAGTTCGCTCAGCATGGCGGCCAGTTCATCTTCCGATAAACCCGTTCCGTCTCCGTCGGTGCTTTCTTCCAGTTCCGGCGTCAATTCGTTCAGGATTTCGGGGGTCAGCAAAAATTTAAGTTCGGCGTCGGGCACTTCCGGCAGAGTCAGGATCAGATTCACCTGAAGCACGGCATCTTCCAGCGCGAACACGGGAGGCAGCACAAGCGAAGCGCGAGAGGTGGAGCTGCTTTCCAGTTCCACCGTGTCCCCCAAGAGATTGGTCAGTCCCTGGGCAAAGCCCCGCAGCAGCCCGTTCAAGGCTTTGCCCACCCGGTTGACATCGGCTTCGGAGAGTGTCTCGCCGCCGGCGGCTCCCGCGCTGGAAGCCAAAATCTTCGACATCGCCGTTGCGCCGGAGTCGGCGAGGATCAAAATGCTTTCGGCACTGAACGGCTGGCTCAGGCTGAAAACGGTGTTGACCACACTTTCCGGACTGTTCAGCAGCTCCGGGAGCGGCACGGAAATCACCGTCTCCGGCTCGATAAGACATTCGAGGTTGAGTTCTTCGGCCAGGCTGAGCGACAGGCCGGGACAAAGCCCGCGGATTACTTCCAGCAAGGCAGTCAGACGGGTGGCATTGATTTCAGACATCGGAAAACTCCAAATATAGGGCTAGACAAGCGGGGCCGAACAGAGCAGAATCACCTTCTCTGGGGCCGTTTCTTTCGGTTCACTCTGCCGCAGGATCGGCCTTCGGGCCACTGAATCCTTTTGGCGCACGCGGCAGGAAATCCGTTTCGACTTACTGGTGGTTGTGGCGGCCTTTGTGCGTCATCAGTTCATCCCGTTCCTGGTCGGTTCCATAGCGGTTGATATGAACGGCCAGTTTTTTTCCTTTGATGCCGGGGCGTCCGCGAAACTTCACCTGTTCTCCCACCAGCACATCCACCTCTTCGTTCTGAGTGCGGCTCAGGAGAACGACATCGCCCACCCGGAGGTCCAGCACTTCATCCACACTCATCTTCGTGGAGCCGAGCCGCACCGCCACCGGAACGCGCGACTGCTCCAGACGCTTCGCCAGCAGATGCGCGTATTTGCCCGTGTTTTTCTTCACACTGGTAGCAAACCACCGCTGGGCACTCAGCTTGGAGGTGATCGGCTTGAGCAGCATATACGGGATACAGATAGACATGGCTCCCCGCAGCTCCCCCACCTTCAACTCGAAAAGAATCGATACCACCACGTCGTTGGGGGGCACGATCTGTACGAACTGGCTTTGCGTTTCCATGAACTCGCGCTTCGGATTGAACTGCGCGATCCCTTCCCAGGCCGTATGAAAATCGCGCATCGCCCGATGAATAATGCTTTCGGTCAGGGCTTTCTCAATGTCGGTGAGCACTGCCGCCGATTTCGTCATCGTGCCGGGGCCGCCCAGCAGTCGGTCTATCATCGAGAGGACGATATTAAATTCCACTTCCAAAATCATCTGACCGGCCAGCGGAGGCAGACTGATCACATTGATGATCGAGTTGGTTAGCGAGCGAATATACTCATCGTAGGGAATTTGCTCCACCGAAACGAGGTCTACCTGAGAAGGAACCCGCAGGTACGCCGACAGCGACCCGGCATACAGCCGAGCGAACGTCTCATGGAGCATTTGCAGGGTACGCAGTTGATCTTTGGCGAATTTATCCGGGCGGCGAAAGTCGTAGGGTTCGTAGGCAATGGGAGGGCGGGCTTCCCGCTTGCCGCTCATAAGACAGGCGGCTCCCTCTTTGGCGGTTTCGCGAGACGAGGAAGCGGCTGCCGGGGGCGCATCCGAAGATGAGCCATCAGAGGCGAGCGAGGCGAGCAGGGCTTCGATTTCGGCCTGGGAGAGTATTTCAGACAAATGCGTTCCTCGTGGTTGAGCGTTGAGGTGAATTCTCCCTACTCATTGTCGGCAATTCTACTGAGGAACTGGAGGGCAATTTAGAAAGACGGCGGGAACGGTGTGCGGGGCGGCAGGATCGGGCAGGCGAGGCAGAGATACGCTTCGGCTCTCCGTTCCGTTCAGAGGGCCGAGGGGCTTCAGGCCTTGCTGGGCGGGCTTCCGGCGGAAGGACGCAGCAGCTGGGCGGTCTCTTCGGGAGCGGCAGCAAAAGCGGAGGGGCGCAGCAGGGTGTGTGCAAGCGGCGGCGGCGCCGTACCGCGCAAAAGAGTGGCCCGATCCGTCGCCTGCGCGATCCGCTTTCGGATCGCTGCCAAGGCCGCCTCCGCCCGCTCCGTATTCTGCCCGAACTTCTGCTCTTGGGGAGAGGCGAGAAACGCTTCCAGCGGCTTCACGGCGCGAGCATTCCCCACCGCTGCGAGGGCGCAGAGCACCGTTCGCTCCCACGCAATCGCCTCCGGGGTCAGCGCGGGCACGTCTTGCATCAGCAGGCGGCACAGGTTCGGCACGGCGTCGGTGTCCAGCGTTCCCTCGTGCGCCGGGGTGAGCGCGGGCAGGGTGCGCTTCAGGGCTTCCCGCCCGACAAGGTGAAAGAGCCGCCGGTTCTGCGACAGCGCGAGCAGGGAAGAAACCCCCTCCGCCGCCCCCAGTCTCCCCAGAGCACGTGCCGCCTCCACCCGCATCTCCTCCGTCCGACGCCCCGACTTCACCCCGCGAACAAGGCCGTAAACCGGAGCAAGGGCCGCCCAATACCCCAGAGAAGCCGACAGAAGTGAAGACACGGCAAGCAAGGCTCCGATCAGCAAAGTGAAATCGGCTCCCAGCAGTGTTCCGGCCAGGGAGATCAGGCAGACCGCGAAAAACATCCCCATCTGCGCCAAAAAGTGACCCGTAAACCAGAGATAGGTGTGCCCCAGCCCCGCCCAGAGCGGGTCTTCGTAGCAGGTTCCGCCGCTCGTGCGTTTTCCCCTCACCAGCCCGCTCAATTCGGTCACCGCGGCTTCCTGCTGTTCTAGGGTCAGAGGGGCCCGTCCCACCGTCCAAGCCGCCGCCACCCGCTCCCGCCACTCGTTCGGTCGGCCCAGAGCCAGCAGCGTCTGAAGGCGGTTCCAAGTCCCTTCGTCAAGCGGGCCTGTGCCAAACCGAAACAGGGCGGCGCGTGAAGTCAACGCTCGCCCGTCGAACTCACGCCCCCGGCGGCGCAGCAGGCGGCGGCAGTGGCGAAAAATGCGCCCCAGCTCCCCCGGCGTCGGGGGCTGCGGCGGCGGAGGCTCGGCGGGTTCAAGAGAAATCATTGCTTTGCCTTTCGTAACCTCACCGCGTTCAAGGGAATGCGGCACGCAGAACCCCTGCCTGCGCCCTCCCCCCCTGTCTGCCGCACCCTCTTCCATCAGTTGCTGCGCCCGCATTCCATCGGGCGCAGCAAGCAGCACCCCTGCGGCAATTTCCGGAAGGCAGAGCCTTCGCCTCTCCCGCTTATTCTACGCAGGAACTCTAAACTCCTTTTCTTCGTTTTAGGGTATAGTCTGAACACTTTTCAACACCCTTTGTCTACCGGTATCCTGCGCTCTCCCCGCGTCCCAGGATTCCGGCACTTTGGCGTGTCCCGCGCTTTTTAATGTTCGCTGTAAAAAGAACTCAAACCGATTGGAAAAAGGACGAATGGCACTCACTCAACTCACCCGCCTCGTGGACAACCTGCCCGACTTCAAGACGCTCACTCGCGCTCTGCTCCACCTCCCCCCAAAGCCCGTTCTGCTTGAAGGACTCGCCAACCCCGCCAAAGGCTTTTTTCTCGCCCGCCTTTTCACGCAGCTGGAACGCCCGATTTTCGTTCTCACCCACACGCAGGAAGCCGCCCAGCGCCTCTGGGAAGACCTGACCCGCTACGGAGTCTCCCCCGACGATCTCGCCCTGCTTCCCTCCGTTCAGAGCGTCTTTCTCGAAGGCGACCTCACCGACTACCGCGCCATCGGAGAGCGCATCGGGGCCTTGCAGCTGCTGGCTCGCGAGGCTCCCGGCATCGTCATCGGAACGGTGGAGGCGGCACTTCAGAAAACCGCTCCCCCCGAAGACTTGCTGCACTACTGCTTTACCCTCGAAGCCGGAACGGAAATTGACCTCAGCGACACCGTGACCCTGCTGGTGCAGATTGGCTACAGCGCGGCCACTACCGTGACGCGCCCCGGCGAATTCAGCCGACGCGGGGGAATACTCGATGTCTTTCCCGGAGCCGCCGAAACGCCCGTGCGAATCGAGCTGTTCGGCGACGAGATTGAAAGCATTCGCCCCTTTGATGTCGTCACCCAGCGCAGCACCGGCAAACGCGCCTCCGTCGAGATCACGCCTGCCCGCGAACTGCGGCTCACCCAGGCGCGAGTCGAGGCCGGAGTCAAGGCGATTGAGGCGGAGTTTCGCCGCCGCAAAGCCGAACTCAGCGCAGACGGAGGAACCCTCGCCCGGGAAGCCGTCGAACGGCTCACCGACCGCATCGAGCGCGACCTCACCGCGCTCCGCCAGTCCGCCTATTTCCCCGGCCTGGAGCAGTACCTTTCCTACCTCCTCAGCGCAGAGAGAAGAGAGCGCGGGGAGGAAGGTTCAGAATCCTCGCTCCCGCGTGAAAGCCGTTCCAGCACGCCCCCCCATCAGGCGGAGGGCGCATCGCTCACCCCTCCCCCCGCTCACCCCCCTCACTCCCGCTCTGCCGCTCCTACCGCCCTCGACTACCTGCGCCCGGAGACGGTCGTGTTCGTAGACGAGACGGGGCAGGTGCAGGATCACTACGCCCGCTCCTCGGCGGAGGCCCAGTCCAACCGCGAACACCTTTACAAACGGGGCGAAATCCTCGATCTCGCCCCCCACAATCTGCCGCTCGAAGCCGCCCAGGAGTGCCTGAAAGCCCACCCGACCCTGCTGCTCTCGCTTCTCGGCAGAAAGTGGGACGCCCTCCCCCCCGCACACACCTTCGGGGTGAATTCGGCCCCGATGGACTCGTATCGCGGGCGGCTGTCCACCCTCGCCGACGACCTCACCACCTGGATCGAGAACGGCTGCCGCGTGGTACTCGTGTCGGATACGCCGGGGCGCGTGCGGCAGATCGCGGCGGAACTGCGAATGCCGGTTCAGCCCCGCGAAAAACACGCCGAAGACGCCCCCGGCCTCTACGTGGAGGAAGGTCGGCTTCGCGCCGGGTTCAAGGTGACGGAGCTGCGCCTCTACGTACTCACCGACGCAGAGCTTTTCGGCTCCACGCGCCCCGTCGTGTCGCGGCGCAAGGTTGCGGGCGGCGTCGCCATTTCGTCGGTGCTTGATCTGAAGGAATTCGATCATGTGGTGCACATTCATCACGGCGTCGGGCTTTACCGGGGGCTGGTGAAGCGCAAAGTCGAGACCGCCGAAAAGGACTATCTTCTTGTCGAGTATTCCGGCGGGGATCGCCTCTACGTGCCCGCCGATCAGATTGACCGTATCCAGCGCTACGTCGGCACGGACGGAAACCCGCCCCAGGTCAACAAAATCGGCGGGCAGGAGTGGAACCGCACCAAACGCAAGGTGAAAGAGCAGGCAAAACAGATGGCCGGCGAACTCATCCGCCTCTATGCCGCCCGCCAAGCCTCCCAGCGCCCCTCCTACGGCCCCGACACCGACTGGCAGGACGAGATGGAGGATGCGTTTCCCTACGAAGAAACCCGCGATCAGCTGCGGGCCATTCAGGACGTGAAAAAGGACTTGCAGGGAGACAAACCGATGGATCGCCTTATTTGCGGCGATGTCGGATTCGGCAAAACGGAGGTGGCTCTGCGCGGCGCGTTCAAGGTTGTCACGGCGGGCAAACAGGTCGCCATTCTCTGCCCCACCACCGTGCTCGCCGCCCAGCATTTCACCTCGTTTACGGAGCGGTTCGGGGCCTACCCGCTGCGTATCGAGCTGCTGTCGCGCTTTCGCTCCCCCGCCCTTCAGAAGAAAACCATTGCCGGCCTCAAAGACGGCTCGGTGGACATTGTGATCGGCACGCACAGGCTTTTGTCAAAAGATGTCGAATTCGCCAATTTAGGCCTGGTTGTGGTGGACGAAGAGCAGCGGTTCGGCGTGGGTCATAAGGAGAAACTCAAGCAGCTTCGCACGGCAGTGGATGTGCTCACCCTCTCCGCCACGCCGATCCCGCGCACCCTGTCGCTTGCCCTTGCGGGGCTGCGCGATATGAGCGTGATCGAGGAGGCTCCGCCCGGTCGTCTGCCCGTGCTCACCTCGGTGAGGGAGTACGACGAAGACCTTGTGCGTGACGCGATTGGGCGGGAACTCGAACGGCAGGGGCAGGTTTATTTTATCCACAACAAGGTCGAGAGCATCACCCATGTGGCGGAACGCCTCCGCAAATTGGTGCCGGAGGCTCGCATTGCCATCGGGCACGGGCAGATGCCGGAAGAAGAGCTGGAACGGGTGATGGCCGAGTTCTATCATCAGGAGGCGGACATTCTGCTGTGCACGACGATTGTGGAAAACGGCCTGGACGTGTCGAATGCGAACACAATCATCCTCGATAATGCCGACCACATGGGCTTGTCGCAGCTTTACCAATTGCGGGGGCGAGTGGGGCGGTCGCCGCGTCAGGCGTATGCGTACCTGCTTTACCGGCGCAACAAGCAGTTGTCGGAGGTGGCGGAGCGGCGTTTGTCGGCGATGAAGGAGTTTGCCGCGCTGGGTTCGGGCACAAAGGTGGCGATGCGTGATCTCGAAATCCGGGGGGCGGGCAATCTGCTGGGGGCGGAGCAGTCGGGCGCGATGGTATCGGTGGGCTTCGACCTTTATTGTCAGTTGATTTCCAATGCCGTGCAGGAAATGCAGGGCGAGGAGGTGGTGGAGGACATTCTGCCCGCGATGGACCTGCCCATTTCCGCCTCTATCCCGACGGAGTACATTCCTGGGGAGGCGGAGCGCATCTATTTTTACAAGCGTATGAGCGGGGTGCGGGCCGTGCCGGAGGTGGAGGCATTGCAGGCCGAATTGGAAGACCGGTTTGGTGATCCTCCGCGCCCGGTGTGGGACGCGCTGGCGGTGCTGCGGCTTCGTCTGAAGTGCCGGGAGATCGGGATTTCGTCCGTGAAGGTGGAGGGGGAGAAGTTGTTTGTGAGGTTTGCGGGGTCGGTGCGGCTGTCGCCGGACACGCTGAAGCTGCTGTCGGTGGCGTTTCGGGGGATCACGTTTTTGTCGGATGGTCTGTCGGTTCCGCTCACCTCGCCGAAGGTGTTGCTCTTTGTGGAGGAGACGATGGCCTCGCTGGAAAAAGCCCTCGCCTACAAACGCGCCCCGGCCCTGCGGTAGGGGTGCTGCTTTCTGCCCCTGCCTTCTCTTGGGTTGCCCCTCGGAATTCTGCTCCCCTCGGGGTTCTGCTCTTCGAACCCGACAATCCTGGCGGGGGGTCGCCGCAAGCGGGTGAATTGCTCGCAGCAACGGCACACAACCGGCAAAAACCGGCTTGTTGCCGCTGTCGTGTCGCTCGCGTGCCGGTTGTGTGCCGGGGACACGACAGGGCGGCGGCGAAGACGGGGGCAGCGATGAAATCGCGGGGGTGCTGCTCGCTGCGCCCGACGAAACTCTCTGCTCTTCCCAATCCAACCCTTTCCTGCGCCCCAAAAAATCGTTCGCCCCGCCCGTCGGGGGGCGGGGAAGGGCCAATCGTCCCCCCTTCCTGGCACTCGCGCCCCCTTTCTGCGTAGGGAACTTCAGAGGCATCGCACAAAGGAGGGCGCGAAACAATGAAACTGGCGGCGGACGCCGAAACGGTGGCGGAGCGGCTTCACGAAATCGGGAAACGCATCGAGTTCGAGGGAGAACCGTTTAAGGCGAGGGCGTACCATAAGGCGGCCCAAAGCCTGCGCGGGATCGCGGAACCGCTTGAAACGGTGCTGAAAGAGGGGCGGCTGCGGGAACTTCCCGGCGTTGGAGAGGCTCTCGAAGAAAAAATCAAAACCCTCGCTGAAACCGGCACGCACCCCCTTCTTGAACGCCTGCGCGAGGCCATTCCCCCGGCGGCACTCGAACTCCTCGATGTGGGCGGGCTGTCCACCGAAAAAGCCGTGCTGCTCTTCCGGCAGTACCACATCGGCGGGCTCAACGATCTGAAAGAAGCCTGCGAAAGCGGCGAAATCGCCGGAATCAAAGGCTTTGGAGCCGCCCTGCAAGCTAAAATTCTCGCCGGAATCGAGATGCTGAAGGTGCGGCGGGCGTACCTGCGAATGGACGAAGCGCACACGGAAGCGGGGCTGATCCTCCAAACCCTGGGGCGCGAACGCCCCGATCTGCGCCGCGTCGTGCCCGCCGGAGAGGTGCGCCGCGCCTGCGAGGTGGCGGCAAAACCCCTGGTCTTTGTGGCCGAAGGAAAGCAGGCGCAAACCCTGACGAGTGCCGACCCGTCGGGGTGGCGCGTGGAGGTCACCGAAAGGGAAGATTACGCGCTCGCCCTGCTCTACGAGACGGGTTCCGCCGCGCATTTGGAAGCCCTCCAAGCGCGGGCGGAGGCAAAGGGGCTGACCCTCACCCGGAGCGGGCTGAAGCGCGGCGACACCCCCGTTTCCCTCGCGAATGAGGCGGAAATCTACGCCGCCCTGGAACTGCCGCCCCTTCCGCCGGAACTGCGCGAAGGGAGATCGGAACTTCGTCTGGCGGAGGAAAACCGGCTTCCGGTGTTGATTGAGGCCGGGGACATCCAGGGGATTTTGCACTGCCACACTGTCGCTTCCGACGGCACGGCCACCCTGCGGCAAATGGCGGAAGCGGCCCGCGCCCTGGGGTACGGCTATTTCGGGGTGGCAGACCATTCGCGCAGTGCCGCCTACGCGGGCGGGCTGAAGGAGGAGGCGGTTTATGCGCAGCGGGAGGAGGTCGAGCGGCTGAACGCGGAGTACGCGGAGACGGAATTTCGGGTGTTTCACGGCATTGAATGTGACATCCTTACCGACGGCTCTCTTGACTATCCAGACGCCCTTCTCGATGGGTTCGATTATGTGGTGGCGAGCGTTCACAGCCGCTTTTCGCTGGATCGGGAAGCGCAGACGGAGCGTATCGTTCGCGCTGCGGGCCATCCGCGCACCACCCTTTTAGGCCACCTGACGGGACGGCTGCTGCTTCAGCGCGAGGGCTATGCGGTGAATGTGGAGCGGGTGCTGGAGGCGTGCGCGGCGGGGGGCGTGGCTGTGGAAATCAACGCCGACGCGCACCGGCTCGATCTCGACTGGCGTCTTCATGAGAAGGCACGGGAACTCGGCTGCCTTTTCAGCATCAATCCCGACGCGCACTCGACGGGCGGGATCGCGAATGTGAAGTGGGGCGTGAACGCGGCTCGCAAGGGGGGCGTTTCCGCCGATGAGGTGCTGAACTGCCTGAGCCGAAGAGCGTTCGAGCTGTACCTGACGCGGCGTCGGGATCGGGGCGGGATGTAGGGGCCCTGCTCTCTGCGCCTTGGACACAGAGGGCGCAGAGAGCAGGCCCCCAACGGGAAGGCCGGGGGCGGAAAGCGGCGTCCCGACAGGGAGGGGTCAGCCGTAATACCTGCGGAGGGTGGCGTCGCTTGGCGGGCGCGTTCCAAGCGATACGAGGATCATGAGCAGAGCCGACCCCAAGACCATGGGCACGACGGGGAGGTAGCCGTAGACGGTGACCTGCGTGGCGTTCCGCAGAAACAAATTGCCGAGGGCGGGATAAATCTGCACCTGCGTGACAGGCTTGCGACGGGCGGCGGGGGCGGGGGAGACCTCACCCCCGGCCCCTCCTCCAGTCGAGACGCCCTCACCCCCGGCCCCTCCTCCAGTCGAGACGCCCTCACCCCCGGCCCCTCTCCCTGCCGTTCGTACCTCTCTAGGGAGAGGGGAGCGTCCCGGCGCGTTGACGCCTTCGCCGGGGCGTGGAGCCTCCGCAGTTTTGGGCGAAGGGCGACCGGCGGGACTTCCTTTTCGGGCGAGGGCGGAAAGGGGCGGCTTCGGCGCGATGCTTTCGGAGGCGGCGGTGAGATACCACGACCCCAGCAGGCAGAGGGCCACCCACACCGTCGAGGCCAGCGCACCCCACTTCGTACTGCGCTTCCAGAACAGAGCGGCGATCATCACGGGGGCCAGGGCCGCAAATCCGGTGAACGCAAACCGCTGCGCCAGATCGAAGATGCCGGTGGGTTTGGACAGCGCGACGAGATAGGCAATGGCAGTGACGAGCAGGACGAAGAGCCGGGCGAAGAGCACCTTCTGCTTTTCGCTTTGCGCCCCGCCGCCGAGGTGATGCTCATAAACATCTTTGGTGAACATCGTCGAGAGAGCCAGCACCTGATGGCAGTCGCTGCCCATGACCGCCGAAATGATGCCTGCACCGAGAATTCCGGCCACCCCTACAGGCGCGTACTGGGTGAGCATTCGCAGCAGGATGCCGTCGGAGTCGGTTCCCTTTAAGCCCGGCAGCACGCCTGCGCCCACCACGCCAAGAAACACGCTGGGCAGCCAGATTAGAAGAATGGCAATCGGATAGGCCACAACGGTTTGCCGAAACGCCGACATTTTGCGGGCGGAAAGGCACATAATGGACATATGCGGAAACATGATGGAGGAGAGGGGAATAAACGTGTAGCTCCAGAATGTTTCGGCGGGCATTTTCTCGCGGGTGAGCAGGGCGGCTCTGGCGGGATCGGCTCCCATTTCCTGCATCACGCCGGACAGTCCGCCCGGCACGTTCCCGGAAATAATGAGCACCGCAATCGTGCCGAACAGCAGAAACAGCACGGTTTGGAGTACGTTGACCCAGACGACGCCGCGCATCCCGCCGAGAAAGACGTTGAGGGTGACTACAACCGTCACGATAAGGCAGCCGAGCCAGTAGGGGATAAGCGGGTCGGCGGAGGCGGAGGCGCGGGAAATGTCCTGCAAGACCTGGCCGCCTCCGATAATGGAGATAATCATATAGGGGATGAGCATGGCGGCGGTGAGGGCGAAAATTGCCGTTCCGATGCGATTACATTCCCACCGGTCTCGAAAATACTGAACTTGAGTTGTGTGGCCGAATTTCTTGCCGAGGGCCCAGAGGCGTGTTCCGATAAAGAAAATGGTGAGGGGGATGACCAGGCCGGAGGAGGAAGCCATCAGGCCGTAAATCCCGATGCCCTGTTTGTAGGCGGCCCCGGAAGACCCCAAAATGGCGAAGGCGGTCATATTGGTGGCGAAGAGCGAGAGGAAAAAAACGGCGGAGCCAACCGTGCGTCCGGCAAGAAAAAAGTCTTCGGTGTTCGCCTTGCCGCGCCGATACGCGAGGCCGCCAATGGAAGCAATCAGCACAAGATAGAGCAAAATAACAACGACAGGGATCATTCGTGTGCGCCTTGATGTTTCTGGTGTTCGGGGAGGGCTTCGATTTCGGCTTCGAGATGGCGGGGCCAGGCGGTTTTGACGAGAAACAGCATGGTGAGTGCCGCCAGGACAGAGTAGAAGGCGTGGTAGGCCAGCCCTGCGGGAAGTACGCCGCCGACCAGAGAGCGGTTTGTCCAGTTCCAAAGGTCTTGGTGCAGGGCATAGACCCCGATTAAAATGAGGGGGATCAGGAGTTTCATGAGCGAGACCTCTCCACAGAAGGAACCTTCACCTGCGGCCTCTCCCCAGTTTGGCGACCGGATGAGGGAGAGGGCAGGGTGAAAAAAGAAGCCGGAAAGAAAGTGATTTCAGGCCGGAAACCATTATTTGCGGCGGGTGGAAGGGGAATTTCCCACCGTGCGCCCTAGCGTCACGGCAAACGCCGGGAGGAGCAGTGCACGAACCACGGCCTGGGCGAGCGACCCCTTTCCGATCAAGAAGAAATCATCCAGGCGCAAAATGATAAGAAACCACACAAACCAGTAGAGCGTCCATTTCATTGGTTGTGCCTCGGATTACGCCGCCCTTACTTTTGTGCTGCCTGCGCCCCGGTTTTAATTGCATACAGGTGCGTCTGCGTGGTGATGTAGAGCGTCCCGTTGGCGACGACCGGCGAGGAAAACACGGGGGCCTTCATGTCAATGCGAGCGACCTCTTTGAGCGTTTTGCCCGCTTCCAGGATCAGCACATCGCCGTCCTCCGTTCCGACATAGAGTTTGCCGTCCGCCACGAGGCCCGATCCCCAGATATGGCTTTTTGAGTCGAAGACCCAGTAGGGCTTTCCGGTTTCGGCGTCCAGACAGTGAATAAAGCCGCTGAAATCGGGCACGAACACGAGATCGTTGTAGATGGCGGGGGTCGAAAGGGAGCGGTGAATTTTGTTGTACTGCCAGACCGCCCCGGTTTTGGTGATGTCGCCGGTTTTGGCGGCGTCAATGCAGACGAAATTGCCGAGGCCCTCGCCATGTTCAGGGTCTTGCCCGATGGGAACGTAAACCCGATTTTTGTAGAAGACGGGAGTTGCAATCACCTCGGAAGGGCCGTCATAGGTGGCATACTTGAGGGGCTTGCCGTCTCGCATTCGGTATTGGGGCGGGTCACAGTCAAATCGGAACGCCTCTTTCAGAATTTTAAGGCCGTTTTTGTCCTCAGTGTCGGTTTGCAGACCATAGCACCATCCGTCGCCTGCACCGTACAGAATGGTTTCTTTGCCGTTGAGCAGGCCGCCCGCCGGACTGCTCCAATTCGAGTGCAGGGTGCGCGACGCCACGCCCGATCCCTCTTCGCCCACGTACTTGCCGGTTTTTTTGTCCAGCACCACAAGGGTGGGGGCTTTGGGATTGGGGATGTTTGTATGGGTCCAGTCTACCCCATTCGAGGTGGTGACCACGATTTTGTCGCCAAGAATGAGCGGGCCGCAGTTCGTGATGTTGTGCGGAAAAACGCCGAGTTCTTTCCGCATATCGAATCGCCAGACAATATCCGCGTCTTTGGGGCCGACCGGGAGAGGGGGCTTGCCGGGGCCGGCTTTATACTGTGCCTCATCCGTCTCGCCTTCGTTGCCTGCGCCCAGACCTTTGGTGGTAAGGCACATCACCTCATTGCGGTTGGTAACGATGTAAACATAATTGCCTTCAACCGCCGGGGACGAGCAAAGCCCTAAAAATTCCCAGTCGCTTACCTTTCCCGTGCCGAGTTTCGGAACCGCCAGCTGCCAGAGCAGTTCGCCTGTTTTTTCGTCGAAGCACATCAAAACGCCGCGATCTCCCTTTGCTGAGGGGTCGCGGGGCGACTCATTGTTGGTTCCAATGAAAACTCTGCCGCCGGAAATGGTCGGGTTGCCGTAAGTCTGTGAGCCGACTTTGACCACCCATTTGATGTTTTTTGTGGTGGCGGGGTCAATTTCTTCGGTTTTGCCCTTGAAACTGCCCGGTGACCAGGAAATCGGCAGGTTCGTTTCATTGGAAACCATATTGCGGGAGGGGGTGTGCCCCCAGAAAGGCCAGTCTTCAGCGCGGCTGAGCGAGGGCAGCACGAGGGCCGCCCCCGCCAGTCCGAGGAGAAGAGATCGGGAAATCCGTTTCATACGCTAATTCTTTCTCGGCTGAACCGAAATGTTATCGAGATAGACTTTGAATTGACTTTGCGGTGCAAACCCGAACAGGCCCGGTGAACCGTTGAGGTGTGCGTGTTTGTGCGGCACGGAAATCGTCCATGCCGCAGGCTCCGCCTCGTCTTTTTTCCAGGCTTTGGCGCGAACGATCCCGGAGCCGTCGGGGGACACATCCACCTGCGTTTTGAGGTGATACCACACCATGGGTTCGATCTTAAAGGGAACGGTGGCTTTGATGCGTTCCTGATTGGAGGAAACTTCCAATTCCTGCGCGTTGCCGTTGAGGATAATGAGATAGCGTTGATTGATGACACCAACCGTCGAAAGGGTGCGGCGGTTGCCATCGGTCATTACGTCAGCATCAAAGGTATAGTTTTTCGCTTCCGGGTGTCCGAAGAAGACGGTGGCTCGCTGGAAAAATACGTTGTCGAGCGTTTTTGCCAGCACTTTGTTGCCGTTGAGGTCGCGGACATCGAACTTGAATCTTGCTCCGATCCAGGGCAGGGGCGGATAGGCGAATTTCGCCTCCGGTTCAAGAGAGTCGGGCTCCGTCGGGTTGAACTTTTCGAAGTCTTCGGTGAGAGGCAGATCGGGCATAATGCGCCCGCGCATCGTTCCCTTCAGCGTGGTTCCGCCCGCTTCGACCGTGGCCTGAAACGCGCCTGCGGAGGGCACGAGTGAGTCGGAGGCGATCAGTTCACCACCCTCATCAAAACGACCATTCATTTCGGACTTCACCTTGGCGGTTGGGGGAATATATCTTGCCCACTTCACTGTTTTCGGATCGAACGTTTCGGTGGGAACCCCATTTGCATCAATGCCTCGAACGGTTACTTTCGTCTTTTCACCGGGACGAAGACTGACCTCCGAGGGTAAAACCTGAAGAGCGACGGCTGCACCGGGCGTCGGGATCGGCTGGGACGGAACGTTTGCAGAAGCCGATCTTTTTGTGCCGCCCGCAAAGCGATACAGCCGCTCGGTGGTGAGCACGTAAACACTGCCGTCGGAGTCTACGGCGGGTGCGCCGAGGCAGCGTCCCGCCAGCTGAACTCGCGACAGTTCCTTTGCGCCCGCGTCTGTGGCGTTCAGAACAAAAAACAGCCCGTTCTGAATAGGGACATAGAATTTGCCGTCGGCGTAGGAAGGCGAGGCATGAAGTTGGTCGGGGCCGAGTTTGTACTTCCACAGTACTTTTCCGGTATCGGCGTCCACACAGCAGAAGTTTCCGGTTTTATTGCATTGATAAATGCGATTTCCTACCAGAACGGGAGAGGAGGAAATGGCCGCAAGTTCGTTGCGCCAGACTTCGGAGCGGGCCGGGTCGAGGGTGGGGATCGGGCTGCCCTCGACGGGCCGGGTGGGAGCGTTCACGTTGATAGAGACCATCCGCCCGATCTCGGAGGAGTCAAGATTTTCATCGGCGTGAATGGCGATCACCGCGTCTTTGTAGCGAACTACGGACGAGTTGCAGCCGCCCGCCGAGATCGGAAGCCGCCAGAGCGTTTCGCCCGTCATCGCGTTGACGCAGATTACGGAGCCGTCGCCTGCCCCGGTATAGAAAACGGAACGCCCTTTCGCGTCGGTATCGAAATAGGGGCGGGCAAACGAATTGTCCTTGGGAGCCGTCCCAGGACTGCACGACCAGATCAGCACTCCCGATTTTTTGTCGAAGGCGTAAAGACGATCCATCGCCGCGCCCTCACCGCCCCAGTTCGAGGTGATGCCGCGTACAATCACCCGATCCCCGAATACAACCGGTGCGCCCGTTCTGCCGTTGGTGAAGGTGAGGCGTCCGAGTTCTTCCATCAGGGCGTGCTCCCAGAGAAGCTTGCCGTCCCCGGAAAAACAGGCGAACTCTCCGGCAGAGGTGAGTACATAGACATTGCCGGTTTCACGATCTACGGTCGGGGAGCCAATGGCATAGCGGTCATACACGATGTCCGAAAGGTAGTCGTTAAAGCGGTGTTCCCAGCGTTTTTTGCCGGTTTTGGGATCGAGACAAGTCAGGGCTTCCTGCAAATCCGCGCCCTGCCCGCCATAGGTCAGCGCGTAGAGGCTGCCGTTGGCGAGAACGGGCGTTCCGCCGCCCTGCAGCGGAACGCTCCACTTAAGCGTGCCGTTGTTGAGAGTGAGTTTATCCGGCAGGGAATGTCCCCGCACCTGCAAGTCGAGGTTGCCGTTCTGTGAGAAAAAGCCGCGCCAGTCTACCCCGGCTTCTGCCGAGATGCGAGAGGGACGGGTTTGCGCCCCGGCGTAAAGAGCCGAGGTGAGGAGCAGCGTAGAAAGCGAAAGAGAGAAGGTGAAAGTTCGTTTCATCATGGTCGTATCAAGGCATCCAAATTTAGAATGTTAAAAATCAGGCAGCGGCGAATTCGGTGAAGGGGCGGAGGTCGGCGGGCTTAAAACCCAAGCCCAATCGGATCGGGGGAATCCCTGCCCTCACGAGTTCGTTGGCGATCCCGTACTCTGTGCCGTCCCGCTCCAGTCAAGGTCTTTGGCGGGTATCGGAAATTATCGCCCCTGTGCGTCCAGTGCTGCCAGATCGCCGTTGTTGTCGCGGGCGAACAGTTTGCCGTTCGCGAGCACAGGCTGCACCCAGCAAGTTCCCGCCAGCACCTTTGCCCGCGAAATCTCGGTGTAGCCGTTCGGGTTTGCCGCGACGGTGAGCAGTTCGCCCCGGTCGGTGGTAACGATCAGGGTTTTGCCGGAAGCGATGAGGCCGCCGTTGCCGATTCCGCGAGCCTGCCACCTAACCGCTCCGGTGTTCGCATCAAGACATTTCAGCCGTCCGTCGTCGTTGCCATAGATAAAGCCGCCGATCTCCACGCAGGAATTAAACTGAGTTCGCATCTGACGGGTGGTATAGACCGCCTGTGGTTTGCCATTGGGAAAGCCCAGCAAAACGCCGCCCTTCCCGTAGCCCGACGAGACGAACAAACGGCTTCCGATCACCAGGGGATCGGCGGCGTTTACATCATACGAGGTAGACCAGGGAAAATTCCACCGAACCTGCCCTGTTGCGGGAGCCACCGCGACCACCGAGGTTCCCGTGAAAAGAACGATCACCTGGCCTGCACCCGTACCGAAGGGCAGCGGCGTGGAGTAGCCCGCCATTCCCCGGCTTTTCCAAACAATGCGCCCGCTCGTTTTGTCTAGGGCACAGCCGGACGCGCCCACATTCAGCACCAGCAGGTTTCCTGCGATCAGCGGCGATCCCGTGAAGCCCCAGCTCGGTGTTTCGGCTCCCGCTTCCTGCCGAATGTTGCGCGTCCATTTCACTTCGCCATTGGCGGCATTCAGGCAAAAGGCGATCCCGTCGCGGCTCAGCACATAGACAGCCCCCCCGTCCAACGTCGGGGTCGAACCGGTTCCGGTGGGGTTCGGATCGGCTCCATAGTCACGCCGTCCGTGTTTGTAGTGCGCCCGCCAGACAATCTGTCCGGTGTCGGTGTTAAGACAGTAGATGCTGTCCTCGCCGTTTTTGCTTCCGGTGGTGTAGAGGCGGTTTCCTCGCACCGTCATGGAACTATAGCCGGTTCCGACATTCGCGCTCCAGAGCTTGCGGGGGCCGGACGCAGGAAAGCGGGGATTCCAGCCCGTTTCGGCACTGATGCCGTTGTGAGCGGCTCCGCGAAACGTAGTCCAGTCGGCTCCGTGCGCGGGGAAGCCAAGGGAAAGCAAACCTAAGCCAGCGAGAGAGAGTAATTTCATTTTTTAATGTCGTAGCAGAAGAGTTTGCCCTGATCATGAAGATAAAGTTTGCCGTTGGCAACCACCGGGTAGGCCCAGGAGGGAGCGCGGCTGCGATCCGGCTGGTCGAACCGTCCCTTTTCCTGATAGCCGTCGGGGGTGGCAGAAACCAATGCAACCGGCCCGCGTTCGCTTCGCACATAGAGCATCCCGTCGGCAGAGGAAACCGAGCCTTTGCCCACGCTGCGGTCCCGCCATTTCGTTTTGCCCGTCTTGAACTCGATGCAGGCCAGGGTGGAATTATCAAAGCCGTAGACATAATCACCGACAAGCACCATGCCGCCGTGATGGTTTTGCATCTCGCGGGTGAAATAAACCGGATCGGCGGAGACCGTGTCGCCCGTCGAAGTGAGTTTTGCCAGCCCGCCGCCCGTGTTGTAGGCGGAGGCGGCAAACACAAAGCCGTCTCGGTAGATCGGCGTGGAGCAGTTGGCAATTCCGTTGGCGGGTTCTTTGTACCGCCAGAGGAATTTGCCCTCCGGGGAAACGCCGATCACGCCATTGGAAACAAATTGAATGTATTCTTTTTTGCCGCCGACCGTCGCCCGGATCGCGGAGGAGTAGTGAGCGCGGTCATCGCCGGGAGCCTCGCATTTCCAGAGAATCGCTCCCGTGTTTCGGTTCAGAGAGATCAGCGTGTTCGATCCGCCGGGGGTGAGAATGCAGTTGTCGCCGTCAACTAGAGGCGACTCACAGTAGCCCCATTGCGGAACCTGTCCGCCAAAGTCTTTCACCAGGTTTTTGTGCCAGAGTTCTTTGCCGTCGGCCAGGGAAAGGCAGACGGCCTCACCGCTGACCCCCAGCGTATAGAGCTTGTCCCCGACAACGGTGGGCGTGGCGCGGGGGCCGTAGCCGCCCTGCGAACCGCCGAGTTCAATCCCGTCCGCGATCCGGGTTTTCCAGACCAGTTTGCCCGTGCCCGCATCGAGCGCCCAGACGAATTCGCTGCTGTCAATCAGTCCCATGCCGTAGACGCGCCCGCCCGCGACAGACGGCGAAGTGTGTCCCTCACCGAGACCGTCTGCCGTCCAGAGCAGTTGGGGGCCTTCGGCCTTCCACTCTTTCATCAGCCCGGTTTCCTTCGAGACCCCGTCTCGGTCTTTGCCGCGCCACTGAGTCCAATCGTCTGCTTCAGAAGGCAGGGCACTTCCCAAGCCTGCAATTGCGAGAACGCCAAAAAGGGTGAAGCGAAATGGATGTTTCATACGATCCCTCTTTCTGAGAGCCGCCGAGCCGCAAAACTCAGCCGAAAGCCTATTGATCCTGCGGAATTCCCCGACACTCGGTCAGGTCTTTGTAAAAGCCGCCCTGGGCTCCGATTTTGTAGACTTTAAGGGCGCGTCCCGGCATCGGGGTTCCCTGGGGAGAAACCACAAACTGCGGCGCGGTGGTTTTAGTATCGGTGGCTTTGATGGATTTGGCGTGACCGTCCATGAAGTTTGCGTCGAAAGTTTCGCTGTGCCGCGCCTGAACAAGTTGGATTTCCGGCTTTTCCAGCGTAACGCCGAAGGTGGTATTGGCATCGTAGGTCATTACGGTTTCGGCGGAGCGGGTGGCGGAGGCGAGCGTCGGAGGCGAAACGAGCGGTGCACCAAAGCCGTTGGAGACAAACAAATCGAGATTGGTTCCGAACGAGGTGAATTCCGGGGTGTTCGGAGCCGGGTAGCCCACGAGTTCTGCCACTTTCATCGCGGTCGGCTCGGAGGGGCAAACGGCAATTTGTTTGTTTTTTACATAGGGGTCAAGGGCTAGATAAAACGTCACCACGCCGGTGGGAGTGGGGTAAGCGGACATTGGCATCGCCTCGTCGTAGTCCTGGGCATACATCAGAGTCGCCGTCGCGTACTGTTTATTATTGGAGAGGCAGGAAGTCTGACGGGCTTTTTCACGTGCCTGCGCAAAGACCGGAAACAGAATGGCTGCCAGAATCGCAATAATAGCGATCACGACAAGCAGTTCGATGAGGGTAAAGCCGGAGCGGGAATGATGGGTGCGTTGAAACAAAAACGTTCCTCCAAAAGGCAGCGAGCAGGACTTAACACCAAAAATAATGAAACGACTCGGGGGCAGCCCGCGTCAAATTCGGCGGAAATGTTCCGATTTCCTGCCTCGTCTGACTTTCTCTTGCCGTTATTCTTTGTGACGCTCTTCTCGCCCGAAAGTATCGCTCACCTTTATGCCAGGAACTCCTTTTTATGAAACCTACTCCGAAACCACACTTTTCCCTTTGCGCCCTGTTTGGTGCTGCCGCTTTGCTTTTGAATTCGTTTGCCGCCTTTGCCGATACTCCCTCCGCCTCCAAAGACTGGCGGGGCTTTCGCGGAAACGGAGCCAGCGGAGTCTCCGACGGCAAAATCCTGCCCATTCGATGGAATATCGAAAAAAAGGAAAATCTGCTTTGGACAACGCCAATTCCGGGTCTGGGCCACTCGGCTCCGGTGATCGTGGGTGATCTGCTGTTTGTCACCACCGCGATTTCTTCGAAGCCAAAAGCGCAATTGAAAGTCGGGCTTTACGGCGACATCGATTCGGTGGAGGATAATTCCCCGCAGAAGTTCGAGGTGTACTGCCTTTCCAAATCTACCGGGAAAATTATTTGGAAAAAAACGGCGATCACCACGCCGCCCCAAGTGAAGCGTCACCCAAAATCTTCCTATGCTTCTCCGACGGTTGGAACGGATGGAAAAGTTGTCGTGGCGAGTTTCGGCTCAGAAGGGCTGTACTGCTACGATTTCCAGGGAAACCTGCTCTGGAAGCGCGACCTGGGATTGCTGGACAGCGGGTATTATCAAGTTCCCGACGCACAGTGGGGCTTCGCTTCCTCGCCGGTGATTTCGGACGGACGGGTGATCGTGCAGTGCGACGTTCAGAAAAACTCGTTTTTGGCGGCTCTTGATCTTAAAACCGGAAAGGATGTGTGGCGCACGCCCCGCAAGGATGTGCCGACCTGGGGAACGCCGTTGATTGTGGAGGCGGGCGGCAAAAAGCAGATCGTGGTCAATGGCTGGAAGCATATCGGCGGCTATAATTTTGCCGACGGCAAAGAAATCTGGAAGCTCACGGGCGGCGGAGACATTCCCGTTCCTTCGCCCGTTTATGGCCAGGGCTTGATTTTCATCACAAACGCGCACGGCAGAATGTCTCCGATCTACGCCGTAAAGCCAGACGCCCAAGGGGATATTTCGCTGGCAGGTGAGGCCGCCGAAAATGCCGGGGTTGCCTGGAGTTATCGGCGGGACGGCTCGTATATGCAAACCCCGCTTGTTTACGGCGATTACCTTTACGTGTGCCGCGACAATGGAGTGCTGGGCTGCTACGAGGCAAAAACCGGCAAACGAGTCTACACGCAGCGGCTGGGCGATGGAGCCTCCGGCTTTTCGGCCTCAATGGTCGGCGGCGACGGCAAACTCTATGTAACGAGCGAAGAGGGCGAGATTTATGTTCTCAAAGCAGGATCGGAGTTTTCTCTGCTCGCTAAAAACGAGATGGGAGCGATCTGTATGGCAACCCCGGCGATCTCGGACGGTAAACTTTACTACCGAACGCAGAGTGCGGTCATGGCGGTGGGAGGGAAGTGAGAGGATGCAAAGGGGAGGGGGTGAAAACGCAAAACACCCTGCAAAGACACAAAATAACAAAGGGATCAGGGGCAAAAGAGACCGCCAAGCCGCCATTTAAAGAGAAAAATAAAGAGAAAAAGAAAAGGGAGGTAGACAAGGTTCTTTCTGATCTCTTCTCTCTTTTCCCTAACCCCCTCTGGCTTTTGTGTCTTTGTGTCAGGTCTCATGCGGCTGCCCCCTCATCCGATTATCCCTGCACCCTTTTGATCTCCGCCGCCCCGGTGAACGCCTTCAGCCGCTCTAGGCCCGCGCTGACCGCCGCCCGATAATCGAGGTTGTTCTCAAAGCCGGGTTCTGTCCATTCGCCCTCAACAAGAACCGCCGAAGTCTTGCGATCCAGTTTCAGGGCAGCCCGTCCCGCCAGCGTATCCCCGTAGAGCACAGGCAGGGTGTAGTACCCCCATTTGCGAGCGGGTGCAGGCTTGTAAACTTCCCACAAATAATCAAAACCGAACAGAGAGCGAGTGCGAGCACGATCCCAGATTACCGAGTCGAGCGGAGCCAGAAACGCGGCCTCCGTTTCGGTGGAGTGATCGGTTTTCCATTCGGTCGGCAGCAAGCCTTTCTCCAGTGTGTCGAGCAGGGGCCGGTCGCCCGAAAGCGCGTAGTGAAGCGAGGACAGCCCTTCGATCTTGAGCGGAAAGAGAAAATTTTCTTCGAGCAAGTTCTGAAAGACCTCACGAGTTTCAGGAGGGGAGGGGCGGCGGCCAAGCATCGAAACAACGTTTCGCGTCCACTCCGCCGGGGTGCACAGCCCCAGTTCCCGCAGGGACTTTCTGAAAAAATGTGCCTCCGCCTCCGCCAGTGGAGCACAAACCTCCTCGAAGGGTTTTCCTGCCACCCGCTCAAAAAGATCGTGACGGCGTTCGCTGCGATTGCGGCTATGGGACAACAGAAGCCCGCTGAGCCAGAGGTGATAAAGGGCCGCCGACGTGTCCTTGACCGTGTTGAACCCGCCTCGAATTCGCTCCCGCCCCGTGAAATCCCGCCCGGAAAGTGCCCCGCGCAGTTCGATCTCTTGCAGTACAAAGCGGCGCAGTTCAGGGGAAACCCGCTCGCTTTTCTGAAGAGCCTCCCACCTCCGCTTCATAATCGCCGCCAGAAACGGCAGGTCTTCGGCAGGATAGATCATCAGGATGGTGCCGTAGTCGAACAGCCGTCGCTCCGTGTGGAGCAGGAGGTCGAGATGAGCCGAATCGTATTTCTCGACGCGGGCGAGAAGACTCAGATCGTGGCTTCGTGCGAAATACGAAATCGGGTCTATCTGAACGGCCTCGATCTCTCGAAACGCCGCTTCCAATCCCGCCTTGCCCGAAAATCGCCTGCCGGGAAAAAGCCCCTGTTTTCCGAGGACATAACGTCGCGCTGTTTTTGCCGAGATCGAAATCGGCTCAGTCACCGAGCCATCCTCCTCAACCGGGTGATGCGTCCAATGGGAACCCACTCAGCAATCAGAATATCGCCGTTTTTCAGGAACGTACCGCCGTGAGGATGAATGAATTTGCCAGGGACAAACTGATTTCTTGGCTTGTCACGCAGGTTCGAAGGATCGCCGTCGCCGAGTCTCGCCGCCACGCGGTTGTCCTTGTCCAGCAGGGTAACAACGCTCATCAGGTCGGGAACAAGCATTAAGTCGCCGTGTGTGCTGAAATGGCAGGGGCGGCGCATTCCTTCGGTGTAGGTGCGGATCGGTTTGCCGTCAAGGGTCAGGTGTTGAAGCCGATGATTTTCCCGATCCGCCACGATCAGCAGCGGTTCTTTGCCCCGGTTATCCAGCCAGACGCTGTGGGGGGTCTGGAACTGTCCCGGCTCTTTGCCCGCCCCGCCAAAGGTGCGCCGATAATTTCCTTTTAGGTCGTACTGATGAATCCAGTGGGAGCCGTAGCCGTCCGCAACATAAAAATCTCCGTTGGGAGAAAAGGCGATGTTGGTGGGAACAAACGCCTCGCCGTTTTTGTATTTGCCTGACTCTTCAGGAGCCTCTTTTTCCCAGAGCACTTTGCCGTCAAGGGTGGTTTTGCAGAATTTTTTATGGGCGATGTCGCAGTGGTAAAGAAACTCTTCTCTGCCCTCTCTGCGAACGGAAAGCCCGTGCCCGCCGCCCGCAAACTGTTCGCCCCAGGAGGTAAGAAACTGGCCCTGCCGATCAAATACCACAATCGCGTCTTTTTTCGGGCTGTCGGGGTGAACGGTATGGGTGACATACAGCCTGCCCTTCGAGTCCTCCACCACGCCATGCGTATCGCCCCAGCGGATCGTATCGGGAGGAACAAGCCAGTCGTGCAGGCACTCGTAGCGGTGGAGGCCGGAGCCGAGAACAATGGCGGGCGGTTGAGCAGGAAGTGCCGAGGAAAGCGCGGCTGCGCCAAAAGACAGCCCGGCGGCTTGCAGAAATTGTCGGCGCGAAGGAGCAGAGAGCGGGTCGGGTAGTCGGGTCATCGTTGAAATCCTCCAGTCCGCCGCATTTCTCTTTTTTCTTTCCAAATTCCTTCTGATTGTGCCGGGAGGGGAAGACAACTCTACTCCATTGCCAATGAAGGTATACTTTCGTCAAGGCCGCAGAGCCGAATTTACTGCTGTAATTGTAAGACTGAAGAAATAATGTCAAAACACTTATCAGAGCACCGTACCGAAGATATAGTCATGGATTTGCTCCATATTCAGGGCTATTCAACTTACCGTCCTCCCAAAGGGTGCGTAGTCCATCAGAACGAATACAAAGCCTTTCCCGAATTGGCACAAATTTTTGCCGGGAAAAGTAAAACGGGACGCGGAGATGCCTATCCCGATTTTCTGATCGTTTCGCCGGAGACTCGTCGTCCCTTGATGGTCATCGAAACCGAAGCAGATGAAAAGGAAGTTTTTCAAGCCCTGGAAGAGGCCTGTCAAACCTACGCTGCCGCGTGTCTCCAAGCAGGACATGGCGTTGTCGCCGTCGGGGTTGCGGGTCAAGAAAAAACGGGGGTCAAGATTGCGGTTTCTGCTTTTCAGGGAGATGAATAGAAGCCCGTTCGTTATGAACAGAAGCCGATTGCCTGGCTTCCCACCCTTCAGGATTTGGAAAAAATTATTGGGGCGCATCCGGTTCTGAACATCGCTCCGGTGGTTCCCATCCCCGAAGTTCTTGCGGAGAAAGCCGATTTTATGAACCGAATTTTGCGCGAGGCCGGGGTCAAGGATGAATACCGTCCTGCCTATGTCGGAGCAATGATGCTTGCGCTCTGGCAATCGCAAGGGCCGTTAAGCCGCGATCCAGCAAAGGTGCTGGCGCAGGTGAACGAATACTGCGAGGAGGCTTTTCGACGGGCAGATAAAGCGGAACTGGCGAAAAGTCTTCAGGTCAATCCTGCAAACCACGGACTTGCTAATTCCGTCTGGCAAATCCTCGCTGCTCTGGAACGCATGAATGTTGTCAATGCCGCTTTCGACCAGGACTATCTTGGGCAGCTTTACGAAACGTTTTTTCGGTACACTGGCAGCAACACGATTAGGCAGTATTTTACCCCGCGCCATATTGCTCTTTTTATGGCAGACCTCTGTGAAGCGGCCCCCTCTGACATCGTAATTGATCCGGCTTGCGGGACAGGAGGCTTTCTCGTCGCGGCGATCCAACGTGCCCTGCGAACCACAAAAAATCGTTACAAGACCGTTGTTGAAATGATTAAGGACAAACTGCTCGGCTATGAAGCCGAACCGGTCACGGCAGCCCTTTGTGTTGCAAAGATGATCTTGCGTGGTGACGGCAAAACCGGGATTGAGGAAGCCAACTGCTTTCGGGCTTCTAATTTTCCCATCGGGCAATGCCAAATCGCATTGATGAACCCGCCTTTCCCTTATAAGGCGACCGATACCCCGCCTCAACACTTCGTGGAAAGAGCTTTGGAAGCCTTGGACAGCCGAGGCAAACTCGCTGTGATTCTGCAGACGAACCTGCTGGTGAAAAAAGAATACGTGGATTGGCGAGCGAAACTGCTCCAGAGCAATACCCTGCTTGCCGTGTGCCAATTACCCGATGAATTGTTTCAGCCCTTTGCCTCAGCAACGACTTCGGTGGTTTTGCTGGAAAAGGGGGTCAGCCCTACCCCCAATAAAAAACCGTGTTTGCGCGAGTTCGTCACGATGGGCTCACGCTGAAGAAAGGAGCACGGGTGCTTTGTTCGGATGGCACAAACGATCTCTCGCTTGCGGTCGATTCGAGTGTCAACAAACAGGAATCTGCCGGTTTTTCCGGGGTGTCGGCACTGCGCTCAGACTACGGCTGGGGAACCGGGGGCTATATCGCCTCGGCGATCTCGACCGAAGACGAGCTGAAACAAAGTATTGACGACCTTTTAAGACAAATGGGAGCGTTTTACATCCATTATGCCCCGGAGGTGGCTCAACTGCGCCGAACAACGCAAGAAGAAATTTCCGTTGAGGAATATCGCCAGCAGTTAACGCAGTCTCGCTTTGACAATGCGGCCCAACTGCCCGCCGCTTCAGGAACGATGGGAGAGTTTTTCGATATCTTTTACGGACAGAAAGAACTGCACAGCCGCGAGAACCTTCCAGCGGGCGACGCGCTGATTATCTCACCGACCGAACAGTACAATGGATGCTATGGCTGGCTTTCGTTCGAGCCGCTCATTCGACCGCCGTTCGTAACCGTTGCTCAGACCGGAAGTATCGGAGAAGCCTTTGTTCAGCTCGAACCATGCGGCGTCAATGACGATTGTTTGGTGCTGCTTCCCAAGCAAAACCATTCGCTTCCCGCCGAGTGCTTGTTTGTTGCCGCCTCGATTTTAAGATTGGAACGCTGGCGGTTCAGTTACGGACGAAAATTGACCCCGGCGCGAATCTGCGAGTTCAAAATGTCGCGCCTGCCATCTTTGGAAATGTGGGCAGCAGAATTGGCAAAGTGGAAGATGATTACCGAAGCCGCCGTCAAAAACTATGAAGTTCTTGACAAATTCTGAGGGGGGGTGTATATTAGGGTTGCTTCGGTCTGTTTGGCTGAGGAGGTTTGCGCTCGTAGCTCAGTGGATAGAGCAACAGGTTGCGGACCTGTAGGTCGGGGGTCCGAGTCCCTCCGAGCGCATTGGGCTGAGGATGCTCTTGCAGCATTTTTCAGAAACGCCCCGCCCGGCTCTTATTCCGGCGGGGCGTTTCCCATGAAGAGGACAGGGGCAGACTAGCCCTAAAGCGTGCCCCCGTAGCTCAGCGGATAGAGCGAGTCCGTCCTAAGGATTGCGTCGGGAGTTCGATTCTCTCCGGGGGTGTCTGTCCGTTTCTCCAGCGTTTGATCTGTTTGTGCGGTGTGCCGATTCGGAGAGATGTCCGAGTGGTCGATGGTGCTGCTCTCGAAAAGCAGTGTGGCGCAAGTCACCGTGGGTTCGAATCCCACTCTCTCCGCTTTTTCCCCTTTCCCTCGCCTTTGCGAGCGGAGAGGGGTTTTTATTTAGCCTCGGCTGTCTGATCGGGTCGCAGCGGGCGATAGATCATCATTGGCAGACCGGTTTCGGCATCCAGAATCGTCGTGATGAGATGAATTTTTCCGGTGCGGTTTTCTCGCTCCTGCCACACGACGCGCCAGGCCCGTTGTCGCCAAATTCGCACCGGCGGCTTCAGCAGCGCGTAGTCCAACCCCGTTCTGAAAAAGTGAAACTGACGCATCCGGTAAAGAGAGAGTTCCGCCGCCTGATCCGAAGTGCTGGCCTGCTCGTTGGCAGAAGCCTGAGCCTGAAGACGCGGGCTTTCGTAAAACACGCCGTCCAGTTCGGAACTTTTTTCCCCATAATGAAACAGCACTCCTCGTTTCCCGGAGCGGCACACCGCAATCCAATCGGAACCCGGACCGAAAAGCCGAACGGAATCAAAGTCGCGGTGAACTTTTTTCAGCGCAACGGTGTCGCACTGCCCGAATAGAGCGGCGCAATACTCTGCCGATTTTCGGGTAAACAGCGATTCCTGACGCGCTTTTGCTCCAGCTTGGTAAGTCCAAAACCCAAATGTTCCCAGCAGAACAAAACTCAAAGCAAGACGAAGAACGCGCTGTCCTTTTTTAACAGTCGAAACAGTGTCCGGCGGCAAGAAGTGCATGGAAGGTTTCCTTTCATTGGGTCAGAGGTTGACAGCAGTTTTTCCAATTGCTAGCGAAGCCTTCATGATCCTCATTGATCCATGAAGCAAAATCAGGAGCACTCACTCTTTTAAGACGGAATCAAAGGAGCATTGTTGCATCTTGATCCAAAAAATTGCTTGAATTGTTACAAGATGATTTTCGGGAGTTCTGTGGCGAAAAGAGAGGTTTTTTACCGGGAATCTGCAAAAAAACAGAGAGGACGAAATCGAGTACAATAGGAGCACATTGTAAAGACGCCGCCACAGGAGAAAAAAGATGAACTTCGCAAAAAAAATTCTTGAGGAGGAGGTCGGCTCCCGGCTCGATGTCTGGTGCGTCGCTCAGCTCGAAGACATGACTCGCGTCGAAGCGCAGCGTCTGATCGAACTTTCTGAGGAAGCCCCGGAAGGCATCACCGTGAACGGCAAAAGAGCCAAGGCGAACTACAAGCTTCGGCAGAACGATCTGGTTTCGATCTCCCGACCCGAAGCCGTGCCCACGCTCCTCTTGCCGGAATCCATTCCGCTCACGATTCTTTTTGAAGACGAGGACGTGATCGTTGTTGACAAGCCTCGCGGCATGGTAGTGCATCCGGCTCCCGGCTCAGAACATGGAACGCTGGTGAACGCGGTGCTGGCCCACGCCGACGATCTTTCTGGGATTGGAGGCGAAACCCGCCCTGGAATTGTGCACCGGCTCGACAAAGACACCGGCGGCCTGCTAATGGTGGCGAAAAACGATGCTGCCCACCGCAGTCTGCAGGCGCAAATTCAGGCGCGAACCGCTGAGCGACGCTATCTGACAGTGGTCTGGGGGCTGCCGCAGTTTCGAACGGCGACGGTGGAGGCTCCCATTGGCCGACATCCGAGCGACCGCAAGAAAATGGCGGTTTTGACTGATCCGCGTTTCACCGCCCGCGATGCCGTAACTGAACTGACTGTGAAAGAGGCGTTTGGTTCGCTGTTCAGCCTTTTGGAAGCAAAGCTGCAAACCGGACGCACCCATCAAATTCGGGTTCATTGTGCCTACATTCATCACCCGGTCGTGGGCGACTTGACCTATGGCGGAGCCAAAAAAGTGCCTGGAGACTTGATCGGCGGAGAGCAGAAGCGGCGCATCGAACGGGCCATCGAAGCCCTGGGCGGGCAGGCCCTTCATGCGGTGTTTCTGGCCTTCGATCATCCGCGCACGGGGGAACGGCTTGAATTTTCCGTAAAGCCCGCGCCAGTGATGCAGGATTTGCTGGATACCCTTTACGCGGCCTTCTGAAACAAGCCGAACTTTTCTGAAAAGGAAGCGGCGGTGATTTTGATTTGTGCCGAAGTAAAAGGCTTGTTCAGGTGAGGGCAGGCCTCCACTGCGAAAAAGTGTTCGATGAGCGGACACATCAAATCTCCCGTGAGAAAGACAAACCGTTCGGCGAGGTCGGGGCGAACCGATTTGAGGATGGTGTAAAGCTCGGTTCCGTGAAGGTCGGGCATCCTCATATCACAGAAAATAATTTCGTAGGTTTCGGTCGAGAGGGCTTTGAGAGCCTCCCTCGGCCTGAGAAAAATTTCAACGTGATAGTTGGCCGGGGATAAAAATTCGCGAACGAGTTCCCCGATCAATGGCTCATCATCCACCACCGCCACCCGAATTCTGCCGGGACGCTCTTCCCGCTTTCCCATCTTTAATAACCCCTTTCTTTTTTTAGTGCACTTCATTTGATTGTCGGCAGAAAGGGAGACAGGTTAAAGGGGAAAATGACCGAGGCGGTAAAAGGGCAGCAGGGTTTTGACCTGCGCAGAGGCCCAGAGCGGAAGTTGATCGGCGAGAGAAGTCGTTTCAGAGGAGGAGAGAGCAATGCCAAAAACCGCATGAAGCCCTTTGACTCGCTCCATGCGGTCGGCAAAACCTGTGAGACCAGCCTCTAACAGAGGTTGGCCTGGCATCTCGAAACCGAGAATTTCAGGGTGAAGGCGGCAATGGGCGGCGAGTGCTTCCGCATCTGCGCGAAGGCTGGCGGCAAACGCGAGTTTTTCGTCCGCGTAATCCTCGACAAACACAGTGACGCGCACCCGCTCCCGATTGATGCCGACGCGCAGATGAACGTAGGGCTTATAGGCTCGCTTTTCGCGCCCGAATGCCACCCAGGTTTCGACGGGAGGATTAACCGTTCGCCGCAGATGCTGGGCGACATGAGGGAAAAGCGGCTCCTTGACGATCTCCGAAAGCACTGGCGCGAGCATTTTCCCCAGCGCAATGAGTTTGGGCTTCACTTCGGCGTGAAGAAGAGCCATCCGCTCCGCAAAACTCTCCCGCTCGAAAACCTCGAAATCCGCCTGCGTAAACCCAGTGAACACGTTTATTTTTCGCTCCCTCCAACCTTGCTTTTCAGCGACGGTGCGTTCCCGCCGACAATCGGTTTTATTCCAGAGGGAAGCGGAGTGATCGTTCCTTTTTCGTCAACGACATGATAAGGATCGCCTTTGATGCGCCGAACCCCGGAGTAATAAGTGCTGTTGGTGGGAGTGGAGTTATCCGGGCGGGCATACCAAACCAGAAAGAGGGCCCCACCGATGAGGCAGAGCAAAATGCTGCCGACAATAACTCGTTGGTTTCGCTGTTTATTCATGGGAGCAAAAAACACAAAGCAAGAGGGAGAAGCGAAATTTCGCTTCTCCCTCCGTTTGGTAGAGAGACTTCAGACTAGCGTTCGCCGCCATCGCCCATTTTCTTTTTGGTGTCTGCTTTCGGTTTTTCTTTCATGGGACCAGTGTAGAATTCACCATTGGCAGGTTTTGCCTCTTCCTCTTTTTTGCCGCCGCACCCGGCAAAAGCACCGAGAAACGCGCAAAGCGAAAGAACAGCGACCAAACGTTGAAGACGAACAGAATTCATTGGATTTTACTTCCCTTCGCCCTAACTATTCCGAATAGGTAAAATAGGTGCAAAACCATAACCCATCCGCTCGCTTCGTCTCGTAACGATAAGGGTTTCGGTTGATGCGCTTGGCGTGCCCATCCAAGAAGGTAAAGTTGCCTCCGCCAGAGTGCATATCGTCGCCTTCGCAACCCATAGCCACCAGAAAATACCCGCCGCCAACCATGGTTACTCCATCACCGATAATGGTTGTCTCTGCAGGGCGGACAACCGAAGCAAAATTGACAATGGTCGGAGCCGCAGGAGGAGCCGGAATATAAGATCCTGGCTCATGGTAGCAGGGGTTGTCCTGAGTTCCGCAAGCGTCACAAGTATTTGTGGCGACATCAGTCAATCCACTGGCACACGTTGTATCCGCATTGTTGTAGGCCATACCGTAGTGCGAGTACATCGAAGTTGCTGGAAAATAGGTTGCCAGGTTATCGTTGTCGCAGTCAGCGGCTTTAGCAGCATTTTGCAATCTCATTTGAGACCAAGAGGGACAAGAAAACATACCATTTGGGGTTTGTTGACCAACTTTGAACGTAGCATTCTTGACATAAGGCTGCATTTTGTACATCCAAAGCCGCTCATTGGAAGTCTGACCCGGATACTCACGAGTGGCCAGCCAGGGAAGCACGGTCTCATCGTAATCCTGAGCATACATTAGAACCGCAGTACCCATTTGTTTGCCATTGGAGAGGCAGGAGATGCCACGTGCTTTTTCGCGGGCTTGAGCAAAGACCGGGAATAGAATGGCTGCCAGGATTGCGATGATAGCAATAACGACGAGCAATTCGATCAAAGTAAAGCCGGTTTGACTTTTGTTGTGACGGGATACGTCGGACATGATAAAGACCCTCCAAAGAGTAGATTTCTAAAAGTGCATTTGCAGCCGTTCCGGTGAGAAGGCAGAACTAAAAATGACACCGAAAACAAAAAACAAAAAACCACACACAATGTCCCCTGAAACGTTAGAAGTTGACCTTTGCTAAACGTTCGGAGTACGTGAGTGCGTGGCATCATCGCCTTGCGTGTGCAATCCTGGCACAAAGCAGTTTTAGTTTAACAAAAAGTTTCCTATTTGTCAAGGAAGTTGTTTCCTCTCTATAGAACTCTCAGAGGGGCAAAATGTTCCCGCCTTTCCAAAAACAGGGAAAACAAACATAAATAAGGGTCGGGACAGAAAGTTCTGTCCCGACCCTGCGCTCAACAAAAAGGTGCTGAACGGATTATTTTTTGCCGCCCTCAACTCCGGTTTTCACGCCGGGGGGAGCAGGATCAATCGAACTGTCCGCCATTCCACCAGGTTTTTTCTTGGCAGGGGTGGTTTGCGCTGGTGCTTTGGTTTCTTCGTCGGTCTTCGAACCGCAACCGATCAGTCCAAAGGTTGAAAGCAGGAGTGATCCCAGGAGAAAACTTAGTTTTGCTTTGTTGAAATTCATTTTAGTGGTTTTCAGAAAGAATGAGGGATCGGGCGCAACAGTGGCGCATCCCGATCCCAGGTGTAAGAAACAAGTGTGTTACGGAACTTGCCCCATGACTGAGTTGTGATCGCCCCAAAGATATTTTTCGGGATCGGTCACCTGCACAATGTCCTCGCTTACGCCGGGGCCAAAGTTGGTTCCTGCGTAAAGAGCCTGCCATTTCATGTACTTGGTGTGTCCGTCTACCCAACCGACGTTCATCCCTTCAGAGTGGCGGGGAATAGCATAACCCATAAAGTTCGGGATCGGAGAGGTCGCATTTGACCAATCCCAACCTGCTTTGTAAGCCGCTCCGTTGTACCAAGTGCAGGTATGGGGAGCAGGCGCAATCGCTGCATATTGAGCGGGCGCGTTTACGTTAGAATAGCCTACGTCCTTAGCAGGCAGACCAGTTCCTGGGTCGGTTCCACTCAGCCCGCGAGCCGAGTCGACAAAAGCAATCGTGCCCGCAGGTTTTCCGACGGTTGCCAGAGAAAGCCCCCGCGTATCGGCACAATCCCACCAATCGGCAAGAGCTGTATAATTGTAGCCAATCGAGGCAAGCCGCATCTGATTACCATACCAGGCATTCGCTCCCCCTCCGAAGACACTAGCTGCATCAGCCTGAGAGGGACATTTATAGATGGCCCAGGATTTGGTGTAGGGGTCAAGGAGTTTAGGCCACCAGGGGTTGCGACGCAAAGGTTTGTCAGAAATAGAGTCACCGACTAGAAGAACGGCCATCGGAACCATAACTTCGTCGTAGTCTTGCAGATACATCTGCCAAGACATCCCGATTTGCTTTTCGTTGGAAAGGCAGGAGGTTCCCCTCGCTTTTTCACGGGCTTGAGCAAAGACGGGGAAGAGAATGGCTGCCAGAATTGCGATGATAGCAATCACGACGAGCAATTCGATTAGCGTGAAACCAGTGTGGCTTCGCGAACGAGAGCGTGACAGAGACATAAATTTTAGACCCTCCACAAATAAAAAAAAGCGATTCCTTCCCCCGAAAGAAGGGAAAGTCAGTCCGCAATATAAGCACGGCAAAATCAAAAGCCGCACGCTCTCCTTCCCTGATTTCGTGCAAAAACACAAACCAAATCGAAAGAGAACCGTGCGGCAGCCCTGCCGGACTTATTACCTGCTACTGTTGTGAGGAGTTTAACAAAAACCCTTCAATCTGTCAAGCGTTTTTTGGTTCATTTCATTAAATTTTGATTAGAAAACACCCAGGTGTTCGAGGGCGCGGGCGAGCGAACAAACGGGCAGTCCTACGACATTGAAAAAATCGCCCTCGTAGCGTTCGATGAAGAGGGCGGCTCCGTCCTGCGCTCCATACGCCCCGGCTTTGTCCAGCGGCGAGCCGGTGCTCACATACCGTTCGATCATCGCCTCTGTCAGGGGACGAAAGGTCACTCGTGTCACTTCCGAAAAGGTCTGTGCCTCGCCCGTTTTCCCCCTGCCGAAGTACGGAAGGATCGCCACGCCGGTGGTCACGAGGTGGGTGCGCCCGGAGAGTCTGCGCAGCATCTGATGCGCCTCCGCTGCGTCTGCCGGTTTGCCCAGGGGACAATCCTCCTCCTCCAGCGAGACTTCGGTGTCCGCACCAATCACCCAGCCCGCTTCACATCGAGACGCCGTTTCGTTTGCTTTTTCCAGAGCTAGCCGCTCCACAAATTCGCGAAGGTTCACTGGCTCTTCCCGCGAGGTCGGTTCTTCGTAGCGGCTCGGCGCGATGGTGACCGGCAGACCCAGCAGCGAAATCAACCCCTGACGGCGCGGCGAGGCGGAAGCAAGAATGAGGTGACCGGGCGGAATTGTCATGGTAAACCGGGACGAAAAGCGAAAAAGAAAACCTTTCTCTTGCCGGGACGTAAGAGAAAGGTTTTCTGGTGGGAAACAGCCTGCCTTAGATCAAGTCGGCAGCCGTGATGATGGATTGGGCGATATCCTTCATTTTCTTGTTCTGGTTTCGTGCTTGGAAATGGATACGCTTGAACGCCTCGTCTTCGCTCATGCCATGACGATCCATCAAAATTCCTTTGGCTCGCTCGATGAGTTTGCGCGACTCCAGGGTGTCTTTCAAGGAATCGATCTCTTTGGACATGGATTGAATTTGGCGGTAGCGTCTCATCGCCACTTCCAGAGCCGGAGCCAGGTCTTCCTTGCGAAACGGCTTCATCAGGTAGGCGAGTGCGCCCGCATCGCTTGCCTGTTCGATCAGTTCCTGCTCATCGAACGAACTCAAAAACAAGATCGCGCAGGGTGTTTCCGCCAGAATCTGACGGGCAGCTTCGATGCCGTCCATTTCAGGCATTTTGATGTCCAGAATAATGACATCGGGGTGGTGCAGTCGTGCCAGTTCCACGACTTGAACGCCATTGGCGGCTTCCGCCACCACCGTGTGCCCCAGCTTTTCAAGGCGGGCACGAATAATCGTGCGGGTCAATTGCTCGTCTTCTGCGATAACGGCTTTTAGCGGTTCCATGATTGGTAACCTCCTGCTTGAGAGTGACGACTTCCGAACCGAGAGGATTGCAAGGGAGCAAAAAAAGGCAAACTCGGCAGCGAAAGGGTGGGAGCGGTCTTCCCGGAACAGAACACAAGAACGATACAGGTCAATGCAGCGTTTCTTTCTAAAGAAATTTTTCAATGGGTAGAAATATGGAGTAGTATACGCGACAAACGGGGGGAAATCCTGCCCGCCAGTAAAAAACCGGGCAGATTGTTGGAGAAGTCAAAGGCGATTCGGGGTTGAATCGCCTTTGATTAGGGTAAAACCGAAGAAGATTGAACTAGGCGGCCTGGTTTTGAGCGGCCTCCGTGATTTCTTCGTCGGGTTTTCGTCGTCGCTGGCCGCCTCTGCGCCCGATTTGCGCCATATGCTGCCGGTCTTGGGAAACGGTTTGGCCCCCCCGCCGCCCGATTTCCGCCATATGATCTCGATTTTGCGAAACCGTTTCGCCCCCTTTGCGTCCGGCGTCGGCATGGCGTTCCGGGTCTCCGTGCCAGCCTCGTCCTCGATTGTCCTCAGCCTCCTGCGAGGCCGTTTCGCGTTCGTTGCGAGATTTCGTCGTTTTCAACTTACTATCCATTTTAGCGATTACGCTCCTTGCACCTTCGGTTTTGGCAGCTCGGTGAGGAGAAATCAAAGGAAACCTCTGCTCTCCGCTCCTTAAACACAAAAACGGGATTCGGCCTTCCTTGTTCCCCGAAATCCTCGCCCCCCAAAAATTACCGGAAAATCGAGCAGGAACAAAGGATTCGGAACGTGAAATAGGTTTTGTCGCATCGAGATGACAGCAGAATACCAGCAGTAAGAAAGCGAGCGGAGGCCATCGAAACGAAATCGGCTTCGGGGGCGGGAGTGGATGTCGGGGGAACGTTCACCGACTTCGTGTTTTTGGGAAAGGGAGGCGAGATGGAAATCTCCAAGCGGCTTTCCTCCTCCGCCGGGCCGGAACGCTCGGTTTTGGCAGGGCTGGAAGCGGCTCTCGAAGCCCGCCTTCTCGTTCCGCCGTTTGCGCTGACGCATGGCACCACCACCGCGACGAACGCGCTGCTGGAGCGGCGCGGCGCGAAAACCGCTCTGATCACCACTCTAGGGTTTCGCGACCTGCTTTGGATTGCGCGGCAGAACCGTGCAGAACTCTATGCCCTGCATCCCTCGCGACCGGAGCCGCTTTTAGCCCGCGATGCCTGCGTCGAAGTGGCGGAGCGAACGGACTGGAACGGGGAGACGCTCCTCCCCCTCGAAGAAAGCGAAGTGCAGGCGTGCCTCGAATCGCTTCAGGCGCGGGGGTTCGTTTCGCTGGCCGTTTGTTTTTTGTTTTCCTATCTGGCTCCCCGCCACGAACAGCGGGTTCGAGAACTGGCTGAAGCGCAGGGCTTTCAGTTTGTTTCGCTCTCGTCCGAAGTGGCTCCGCTGCCGCGTGAGTACGAGCGTGCCTCCACCACCGCAGCCAATGCCTTTGTTGCTCCCATTCTGGAGGGTTATCTCGGACGCTTGAAATCGGGGGCGGAGACGCTCGGTTCGGAGGCGGTCAGGATCATGGGGTCTAACGGCGGAACCCTCACCTCCGAAGAGGCAGGACGTTTTGCCGCTCGCACCGCTCTTTCCGGCCCCGCCGGGGGCATTGTGGCGTCGCTGAAAACAGGAGAGGCGGCTGGCCTCCGTGATCTCATCTGTTTCGACATGGGCGGCACGAGTGCCGATGTCGCGCTGATTACAAACGGCGAATGTCTGACCATCCAAAGCGGAAAAATCAACGGGCTGCCGCTCTCGGTTCCGCAGCTGGACATTCTTACGGTGGGGGCGGGGGGCGGCTCGATTTTGTGGCGGGACGGGGCCGGGGCGTTTCGGGTGGGGCCTCAGAGTGCAGGAGCGGATCCCGGCCCGGCAGCCTACGGAAAAGGAGACTTCCTTACGGTCACCGATGCTCAGGTGCTGCTGGGGCGTCTGCCGGAAGAGGCAAGGCTGGGCGGCAGTCTCCGGCTGAACCGAAAGAGGGTTCAGGAAAAATTCGCGGAATTGGCTCTTGAAACCGGGGTTTCCCCGGAAGATGCCGCCGTTGGGGTAATCGAAATCTGCAATGCGGCCATGACGCGGGCCATCCGGCGGATTTCCGTGAAGCGAGGCCGATTTCCCGCCGACTACTGGTTGCTCAGTTACGGAGGCGCGGGCGGGCTTCATGCCTGTCAGCTGGCGGAGGCGGTGGAAAGCCGGGGCGTCCTCATTCCCCCGTTCCCCGGCGCGTTTTCGGCACTCGGGCTGGCTTTGGCCGATACGCGCCGGGAATACCTTTCGGTGATGCCGCCCGAACTTCTGCCGGAGGCGGACGGCCCGCTTCCGGCTCACTGGCTCGAGCGGCTGGAAACGCTGCGGGAGAGGGCTGCCGCCGACTTTGCGCGGGACGGCCTGCCCCCGAAACAGCAGGAATGGCTGCCTTCGGTGGAACTGCGGTATCGCGGACAGGCCTCCGTTCAGATGATTTCGCTGCGCCCGACGGAAACCACGCAAAGCCTGACGGAAGCGTTTCATCAAACACACGAACTTCAGTTCGGCTATCGAATTCGCCGACAAAGAATTGAGGCGACTACACTCAAGCTCGTCTCAATCGGGCGCAGTCTGCGCCCTCTTCCAAAGCCGCGGCTGGCAGAAACGCCTGCCCGCCCCTGGAAAACCACAACGATGTATTGGAAGAGTTGGATTTCTGTTTCCCTTTATCACCGTCATGAACTGGCGGCGCAGCAAACCCTCACCGGCGGAACCATTGTGCTTCAGCAGGATGCAACAACCCTGATTCCCCCCGGCTGGAAAGGAACGTGCGACCCGCACGGTAATTTAGTGCTTGAACGCGAGGGAGCGTGACTTCGAGATTCCGTTGAGAAGAACGAGTGTGACCGGCGCAGGATGCGAAAGAGAAGTGGAGGCGACGGCAGTGAATGACGGATGCGAATTCGTAGGGGGAGAAATTTTCTCCCCGGCAGGCGAAGTTTTGGAAACAGAACCGATGATTTTGGATCGGGCCATTGTGCGGGAGCGAGTCGAGGAAAAGGGGGAAACAAAACAATCGCTGTTTCGAGTATTTCTCGATGAGATACCCGCTCCTGTTCTGGTCATTGAGCGGGAAACAAAGACCATTCTGGGAGCAAACGCGGCGGCCCGCCTTCAGTATGGAATAGAAAGTCCTCCTGCGGGCGCATCGTCTCTTTTCGACTGGCTTTTGCCGGAAAACGAGACCTCTTCGGAACCCTTTGATCCTCTCAAAGCCAAACGGCTGCGGACAATCGAGGGCGAAGTCCGCGATGTTTCACCTCTTGTCTGCGACTCTCTGGACGCCTCCCCGTCTCAGCAGTGGGTTTACCTTGAAGACCAGACCGAGCGCAAAACGGCGGAGCGAAGCCTCCGCAAAATCAAACGGCGTCTCGCCAACCTCCTCGATTCGATGCGCGACGGCTATCTTTCCCTGGATCGAGGGGGCACTCTCACGTTTGCAAACCGAACGGCGCAGCGATTTTTGGGACAGGGGCACGCCGGTTTGATCGGGCAGACTCTTCCCTCCCTTTTAGCAGATAAAGCGGCCCCGGAGTTTGTCCAAGCGTGCGAAGCAGCCATCTCACGCCAGGCCGCTTTTGAACTCACCTGCTCCCTGGCAGATCAAAAAGCGAGCTGGGTTCTGCGCGGATTTCCCTCGCAGGACGGCTTTTCACTCTACCTCAACGACCAAAGCGAACAAGTGCAGTTAAAAGAGCGCCTTCTCGAAAAAGACAAGGCCCTCAAAATCACGCTCGACGGAACGATTCACGCACTGTCGTATGCAATGGGGCTGCGCGATCCGTACACCGCCGGACATCAGCGGCGGGTGGCGAAGCTGGTTTCTGCGATGGCCTCGGTGCGCGGCTGCACCCCGCAGGAGGTGGAACGCTACCGGAAAGCCGCCCTGCTTCACGACATCGGAAAAATTTCTGTTCCCGCAGAAATTCTTTCCAAGCCCGGTCAACTCAGCCCCGCCGAAATGTCCCTGATTCAGGCTCATCCGCTTACCGGCTATGAAATGCTGAAAGGCATCGAATTCGAGCCGGTCATTGCTCAGGTAGCCTATCAACACCATGAGCGGCTGGATGGCTCCGGCTATCCGTGCGGCCTGAAGGGAAACGAAATCATCCCGGAGGCGCGAATGCTGGCGGTGGCCGATGTGGTGGAGGCGATGGCGTCGCACCGACCGTTCCGGCCTTCGCTGGGCATTGAAGCGGCCCTGAACGAGGTAATGCAGAAACGAGAACTTCTCTACGACTCCGAGGCGGTCGAAGCCTGCCTGGTGGTGCTGACGCAGTTCGGCTTTGACCTAGAGCAGTTTATGGAACACGAACCGCCGATTCAAATGCCCAATCCTGCCGTCTGACCCTTCTGCTCCGATGCATCGCAAACAGAAGGCAGGAGGCTGTTTCCAAGGCGTTCCTCCCTTTCCGCTGTTGTTCGCAGCGGCCCTGTAAAAGTCCGTTTTCTGAAAGGAGAACGGTTCTTTTTTTTCGCTCCTGCTGGTTCTGCACTTAAGACATTCGTTTTTGACTCCGATAATTGGGCGAAGTCTCATTGACACCGATGCTCTGTTGCGTTTAGCTGGAAAGAGGTCAATGAGGCAAAATCGGAGAAGTACGTATGTCTCTTCCCTCACGTGACGGCTCTATCGAAGTTCGGCTCAATGCCGACAAAAGTCAGGCTTACGCTCACCTCAATCCGGCTCAGGGGCAGGGCACTCAACTCACGCTTCTGGATTGTTTGGACGTGCTCAAAAGAATGGGGATTGGATTTGGAATCCGCGAAGGGGCCCTTTACGATGCCCTGGTGAAAGCGATTGCCACGCGCAAGCCCGTAACCGATATTCTTGTCGCCCAGGGAGTTTTAGCCCGCAATGGAGAAGACGCACAAATCCGCTATCATCTTCCGCGAGAGGTGGTGCTGAAGCCGCTGCCGCGCCGTCAGGAGGATCCAAGCCTCACCGACTGGTTTGCCCTAGACCCCCAAAAGTGGGTTGAAGCCGGAGAAGAAGTTGCCCTGATCGTGCCGCAAACCCTCGGAACGAACGGCAAAACGGTCACCTGGCCGATTCAAACCATTTACGCCGACTCGGGGCGTCCGGCTCGTCTTCTGGCGGGGGCAGGGCTGCGCACTTCGCGGGAAGGAAACGCTCTTTTTGCCACTGTAGACGGCTATCTTCACCAACAGGGCGATCAACTCAGTGTGCTGGCGTTTACACGGGTGGAAAAATCGTTGTGCAGCGAAAGCCTTCAATTTTCCGGCGGCGGTATTTTCCATGCAGGGCTGCTTCACACACGCATCAACGCCAATGGCACAATCTCCGTGCAGGGGCACTGCGCATTTTCACGCCTGCGTGCTCGTGAGGACGTTTTCCTGCACACTGCCGAGAAAAGCCAAATCATTTGCGGCGGCAACGTCTATGTGACCGGCTCTCTTAAAAACTGTGAGGTGGTTTGCGGAAAACGCATTATCGCTTTGGGAAATGCCCGCCTGGAAGGGGGACATCTCAGCGCGGCGGAAGAAATTATTGCCTGGTCGCTTGGGTCGGAAGCGCAGACGCCGATGGAAATCTATGTGGGAACCGGGCATTTTGCGAGCCTGCGGGAAGACGAGATCGAAGAGGAGATCGAGGAGGCCGAGGCCAACCGAGAGCGCATCCGGCAGGCCATCAAGCCGTTCGTCACCATTTCAGCGTCCTCCGCTCTGCCGGAAGACCGAAAGTCGGTGCTGCTAAAACTTCAGGCGCAGCAGCGAATTCAGGAAGATCGCATCACCCGCCTGCACATCGAAAAGCGGCAGCTGCAGTTTGACGCAAAGCAGAAAATGAGCGGAAGTATACTCGTCAAGAAAACGCTTTATCCGAACGTGTGGGTCAACATCGGCAAAGGCCGGCGGCGTGTGGAACACCAGGTCGAAGCCCTCCGAATGTCGGGCGACAGCGAAACTTCGGATTATCGAACCGAGGGAATCGCTGCCTGATGCGAAAAACGCCGAGAACATTTTTTGGACTGCTCTCCAATCCTCCCGCTTCTCGCCGATAATCTTTCTGGGGTGTTCTTGCCGACACCGGAAGACTCCCCTGGATAACGTTTAGAACTCACTGGAATTACCTTTATGGCAAACAAACCCCGAAACGGCTTTATCGAGGTACGCTTTAACATTGACCAGAGTCAGGCTTTCGCCAACATCTATCCTCCCGAAGATAAAGGCGAACCGATCACCCTGGAAGAGTGTCTGCAAAGCCTTCGCTCGATGGGAGCCTCGCATGGATTTCGCGAAGGAGCTTTGACCGACGCCATTGCCAAAGCCAGTACCGCCAATGCGCCGGTGATGAACATCGTCGCCGCGCAGGGCGAACTGGTGCACAATGGAGAAGATGCCCAAATTCGCTATCTCGTTCCCCGCGAACTGGTGATGAAACCGCTGCCCCGGCGCACCGACGGCTCCAATATCGTGGACTGGTTTGCACTCGACCCGGCCAAGATGGTGAAAGAAGGGGATGAGGTGGCCGCGATTGTGCCCGCAACGCTCGGCTCGCATGGCAGAACGATCACCTGGCCCATTCAGCTCGTGCAGGCGCAGCCCGGACGCACCGCAAAACTCTTTGCGGGAAACGGTGTACGGGCCTCGCAGGACGGTCTGCGGCTTTATGCGGTTCACGATGGTTATCTTTATCAGGTAGGCGAGCAGCTTTTCGTTGTCGGGCTCAACATTTACGAAGAACTTCAGCAGAATTTCGATCTCAATCTTCCCGCAGGAGCGATTCTCAAGGACGGTGCGATCAACGGTACCCTTCATGCCGAAGGAATCATTGCCATTCAGGGAGGATGCCTGCAAACGGAAATTCGTTCTCAGGGCGATGTGTTTGTCGAGCATGCCGAAAACTGCCGGATCATTGCGGGCGGAAACATTTATGTGACGCAGGGCTTGAAAAACTGCACGGTGATCACCCCCCATCGCGTGATTGCGGTTCAGGAAACGGTGATTGCGGGCGGAAAACTCAGCGCGACCGAAGGGATAGAAGCCTGGACGCTTGGTTCGGAGGCTCGCGATACCACCGAAGTTTCGGTGGGGGTAGATCATTTTTTACTGCTGCGAACCGAAGAAATCGAGAAGGAAATCTCAGAGGCGGAGGCGAATAAGGAGCGTATCCGCCAGGCTATCAAGCCTTTTCAGACCGTTTCCGCCAATGCCGCCATGTCCGATCAACGCCGGCTTGTTCTGCAGCGGCTGCAATTTCAGGCGCACTCCCAGGAACAGCACATCAATGCGCTGCACAACGAACGCCGTCAAATGCAGTTTCAAGGAAAGCAGAAGGTCTCCGGGACGATTTCCGTCAAGAACACACTCCATCCGGGAGTGCTGATTCGAGGCCCGAAAGCGCAGACGTTTGTCAGCACGCCGCTGCAATCCGTTCGTTTGACCGGAAACAGCGAAAGCGGAGACTTTCTCACGGAAACCCTGGCCGCCGCCTGAACCGGGCGAAAGCGGCTAAAACGAAAGAAAGCCTGACGCGGAAAAGCCGATTCTGGAGGTTGTTTTGGAAAGCCGCTATAAGCTGACTCGTTTGATCCGAACCCAGTCTTCCGAGATTTATCTGATTTGGGAGGGCGACCGCCGTATGGGACAGGCGGATGTACATTATGTCCACGATACCATCCACGCCACCGTTATCTTCGAAGCCGACCTCACCGTTGGCGAAGAGGAAGAACTGCTGGCTCAAATTGACGAAGACATCGTTTCTTCCTATCTTCCGCGTTTTGAGCGCGAGGATTTTGTCGCCCATGTTTTCCGAGGGGAAGAGATCAGCCGCTACACCGATGTTTCCGGCCCGATGGACGGCCTCGACGAAGAGGAAGAGGGCGAGGAATAGAAAGTGAAGGGGAGGCAGAGGTGAAAGGGTGAAACGACAAAACCTTCTACAGGAGCACCGCAAGATCGAGAAAGAAAACCGCCAAAACGCTCCGAGTGCAAAAGAAGGACATCGAGAAACTTCATCCCATCACCCTCTCTCCCTTTTTCTTGGTCGCTTTGTGCTTTGATGTGAGGCGTTCGGAGTTTTTACTCCCCTCACCCCCGCACCCCCTCCTCTCTTCCCTCTCGTCTGGAGTGAATCATGCAGTTCGCCCTTTTTGGAGCAGGCTTCTGGGCCAAAGTGCAGTTGGCCGCATGGCGTGAAATTGGCGGTGCGGAGTGTATCGCTCTTTGTGATCCGGCTGCCGAAAAAGCGCAGGCTCTGGCTCGTCTCTACGGAATTCCCCGTGTTTACACCGATCCGCAAGGTCTGCTGGAAAGCGAGCCTATCCATTTTTTAGACCTGGTGTCTCCAGTTGAAACCCATGCCCCGCTTGTTGCCCTGGCTGCCGCCCGCACCATTCCCGTTATCAGTCAGAAACCGATGGGCCAAAGCCTTCAGGAAGCAGAAGGGATGGTCGCCCTCTGCAAAAAAACAAAGACTCCCTTTTTCGTTCATGAAAACTGGCGATGGCAGACTCCCCTGCGCGAAGTAAAGCGAGTTCTCGATTCCGGCGTGATCGGAAAGCCGTTTCGCGCCCGCTTAGACATGATCTCTGGTTTTCCCGTCTTTGTGAACCAGCCGTTTTTCCGCGAACTAGAGCAGTTTTTGCTGACCGATCTTGGCTCTCATCTTCTCGACACCGCCCGATTTTTGTTTGGTGAAGCGCAGCGGCTGACCTGTCATACCCAAAGGGTTCATGCCGATATTCGGGGCGAAGATGTGGCTACCGTAATGCTGGAAATGGGCGGCGTCACGGTTTTGTGTCAGATGGCCTACGCCGAAAATTATCTGGAGCGGGAAGTTTTCCCACAAACATTGGTGTTTGTGGAAGGCGCGGAGGGTTCGCTCGAACTCGATACGGACTACCGGGTGCGGGTAACGACTTCGGAAGGAACCCGGATTCGGCGGGTTCCCCCGCCTCGCTATTCCTGGGCCGATCCTGCCTACGAAGTGGTGCAGGCGAGCCTCGTTCCCTGTCTTCAGAATCTGCTTTCGGCCTTGAAAGGAGAAGGGGAAGCCGAAACAACCGGAGAGGACAATCTCAAAACGGTAAAACTGGTGTTTGCCGCCTACGAATCGGCGAAAAAGGGGGAGACGGTCAAACTCAAATGAGCGAACGAGAACCCCTGAAGGCAGGCGCATTGGCCCTCGAACTCGAAGAGGGAGCCCTGCGTTATTTCAAGTTTGGGCAGACGGAGGTGCTGCGCCGGGTTTATGCGGCGGTGCGTGATGGAACCTGGGAAACCCTGCCCGGCAGAGTGATCGAGCAGCACCGGGAGATCGAAGCCGATTCCTTTTATATTGTGTTTCGGCGGCTGGACGAAAGCGAAGACGGGCAGATTCGGTTTGCCTGGGAGGGCAGCCTCGTCGGTTCCGAAGACGGCTCGGTTACTTTTTCAATGGAGGGCGAAGCCCTGACCGAGTTTCTGAGCAATCGGATCGGTTTGTGTGTGCTGCACCCCTCTTCGGCTTCCGGTGCATCCGTTCAAGCCCTGCACACCGACGGCACGATCACCGAAAGCCGTTTTCCCGAACTCATCTCGCCGCAGCAGCCGTTTTTCGATCTGCGTGGAATCCTCCACAAAGTCAGCACCCCGGGGCAGCCGGAATGCTGGCTTGAAACGCGCTTTGCCGGGGACGTGTTCGAGATGGAGGATCAGCGGAACTGGACGGATGCTTCTTACAAAACCTACAGTACGCCGCTTTCCCTGCCGTTTCCGGTTCGGGTGGCGGAAGGCACGCGGATTCGGCAGTCCGTCAGTGTGCGCCTGCTGCCCCCGCCGCCAAAGCCTGCCCGCTCGGTGGCGCGGTTTGTCTCCCGGTTTATCGAACCGACCTTTGAGATCACCGAAACTCCGAAGGCCGAACCGCTGCCCCTCCTCAAAATTGGCTTCGGCGGCATGATCGGAAACGAACGCCCCGACATCGAAGCCCGAGTCCGTGCCCTCAAACCGGCGCATCTGCGGGTGAGGGCAGGTCGAGAGCGAGACAGCAGCGGAAGCGAGGGGGTTGAATTTGTGAATTTTTCGGAGGCTCTGCCGGAGATTCCGCGTGAGGTGGCACTGACTCTGTCGGGAAATGCCGAAGCCTGCCTGCAGCAATTTGCGGAGAGGACTCTAACTGACCGAACCCCGCTCGCTCGCATTTTGCTTTTTCACGAAAACGAAGTTTCGACAAACTCGAAATGGGTGACGCTGGCAAAAGAGATTCTGCGCCCCGCCGGAATCAATGCGCCTATTTACGGGGGGACCGACCGCTATTTTACCGAACTCAACCGAGGGCGTCCCGACCCCGCCCCGCTCGACGGCATCACCTATTCGATCAACCCGCAGGTTCATGCCTTTGACGACGCTTCCCTGATCGAAACGTTCGAGGCGATCCCGCTGACGGCCCACACCGCCCGCAGTTTTGCTCCCGGCCTGCCGATCTCCGTCTCGCCCGTCTCGTTGAAACCGCGTGGAAAGGGAAACGACCCCCGGCAGGCGGAACTTTTCGGAGCGGGCTGGACACTGGGAGCCGTAGAAGCCCTGATCCGTGCCCGCGTAGACAGTGCCACCTTCTATTCTGTATTCGGCCTGGCCGGATTGATGGACGCCTCAGTTGTGCAGGAAGGCCAACGCTGGGTTAAAGAAACCGCTGGGGCGATTTTTCCGCTCTACCACGTTTTCCGCGATCTGGCGGATTTCGCAGGCGGAGAAATGATTCCGCTCAGCGGAAACGACCCGCTTCAACTTGCGGCTTTGCGCCTCCGAAACGGCACTCGTCAGACAACGCTCTACGCCAACCTGACCCGCAGACCGATTCGAGTGAAACATTCAATTCTGTCCCCGTCGCTTCGGGTGAGAACCCTGGATACGACAACGAACCTTTTGGCCATGCACGACCCAGAAGCGTTTCGCACCGAAAAAACCCTGGCGGTCTCGGTGAGCGCGGGTTTATGGCCGCTCCCTCTTAAGCCGCACGCCTACGTCTGTGTGGAAGAAACGGGGCTGTTTGCCTGAACTTCTCCTGTAACAAGGGGGCAGGTCGGGTGTCTGATTCAGGAAATGCGCTTTCGAGGCGAAATCGCTGCGGCATGGGCGGCTTGACCCCCCCCCTTGCAAGCAATCTGCTTTTTCGCCGTCCGGTCTTCCTAATCGCTATGTTTAACAAAACCTCTCTCCGATTTCTGGCACTCAATCTCTCCGCGCTCACCCTGGGTGCGGCGGCACTTATCGGGCGGGCCGACAACCCCAAGTCTTTGCCGACCACCGTCCCCCCCCCCGCACAAACAGCCTTTTTCGAAAACAAAATTCGTCCGCTGCTGGCGGACAAGTGCCTGAGCTGCCACAGCGGAGATCATGCGCTGGGGGGGCTGCGGCTCGACACGAATGAGGGCTGGAAAAGGGGCGGTGCATCCGGCACACCCCTGTTTGTCGGGGGTATGCCCGAAAAAAGCCTGCTGCTAACGGTAGTACATTATGACAGTAAAGTGAAAATGCCGCCGTCGGGGAAACTCTCCGACAAAGACATTGCCCTGCTCACCGCGTGGGTAAAGATGGGATCCCCGCTGCCCGATTATGCGAAAAAACCGGTGAGCGGCAGTTCCAAATCAGCCTCGGCCTATCCCGCCGCCCCTGCCGATTTCTGGTCGTTTCGCCCGGTGAAAAAGCCTGTTCTTCCGAAAGTAAAAGCGACAGCCTGGGTAAAAAACCCGATTGATGCCTTTGTGCTCTCGCAACTGGAATCCAAAGGGCTGACCCCGGCTCCGCCTGCCGATAAACGCACCCTGCTCCGCCGCGTCTCCTTCGACCTGATCGGTCTGCCGCCAACGCCCAAAGAAATGGCCGATTTTCTCAACGACAAATCCCCCGACGCCTACGCAAAGGTGGTGGATCGGCTTTTAGCTTCCCCGCACTACGGCGAACGCTGGGGGCGGCACTGGCTGGATGTCGCCCGCTACGCCGACTCGAACGGAGCCGACGAAAATCTGGCTTTTTCCAATGCCTTTCGTTATCGAGATTACGTTATCGCGGCCTACAACAAAGACCTGCCGTACAACGAATTTATTAGGCAGCAGCTGGCGGGCGACCTTCTGCCCGCCTCGGATGAAGTTCTGCGAAACGAACACATCACCGCCACCGGATTTCTTTCGCTGGGCGCAAAGGTGCTGGCCGAGCAAGACAAACCAAAACTCGTGATGGACATCGTAGACGAGCAGATCGAAGTCACGAGCAAAGCGTTTCTCGGTCTCACAGTGGCTTGCGCCCGCTGCCACAACCATAAATTCGACCCGATCCCGACCGCCGATTATTATGCCCTGGCTGGAATTTTCAAAAGCACGAAAACCATGGCCAATCTCGGTTTCGTCTCGAACTGGAACGAACGCTCTCTCCCGACCAAAGCCCTCGAAGCGGAACGGGAGAGGCATCAAAAAAAATTAGATGCGGCCCAAGCGATCCTCAATGCCGCGAAAGCAAAAGCCAATCTCGAACTTGCCCGAAAGATCGGAGAGAAGGCAGACGCCTATCTGCTTGCGGGATGGGAGGCCGCCCGACAGCCAGGCGGTTTTTCGCGTGCCGAACTGAGGCCCGCCCCCGGAGAAACGCGAATTCTGATCGAAGCCGAGTCGTTTGTACGAGGCAATGCCCTGCGCGACACCGAAAACTACGGCAAAGGGATTGGCGTGATTCACACGGGGACGCCTCCTACCTTTGCCGAATGGGAAATCGAGGCTCCCGCCGCTGGAAACTATGCTCTGGAGCTGCGTTATGCCGCTGAAGAATCGCGCCCGCTTCAGGTCTTGATCAACGGACAGCGGGTGAAGGATGACGCGGCCAAAGGCGTGACCGGCTCGTGGAACCCGGCTGGGCAAAAATGGGAAGTGGAGGGGCTGTTCGCGCTGAAGCAGGGCAAAAACGTCCTGCGGATCGAGCGTAGCGGAGCCATTCCTCACCTCGACAAATTACTGCTGATTGCCGACAACCGCAAGCCAACGCCCGGCAGCAAGGCTGAAACGGCGGAGGAAATCGCAAAACGCCATGCGCTCTTGCCTGCCTTTGTAAAGCAGGCAGGGATCGCCCTCTCTCAGGCACAAAACAGCCCCGTTTTTCTTGCGGTCGCGCTTTCCGCCGAGGAGCGCGAAACGGCAGGCAGGGCTGCCCCGAAAGCCCTTCAATTTGCTCCCGGCCTGAAAATCAATCGTTACCTCAGAGCGAATCTGGAAGGGAAAACGTTTACGGGGCCGGAGGGGGTTCTGAAGAAAATCGCGGAACTGCTCCTCACCGACACCGGAAACGCTTCGCCGGAGCGCAAAGAGTTCGAAGGATTTTTCTTTTCTGAAAAAGGGGTGTTTCATGCTCCCGAAAAACTCGAATCGCTCTACATCCCCGCCTCGGCACAGGCAGTGAAGGCGGCGGAAGCGGAAGTGAGCCGTCTGAAAGAAATGATGCCTTCCACTCCGGTGGTTATGGCGGTGGACGAAGGACGCGTAGAGAACTGCAAAATTCATCTGAGGGGCAATCATCTCACCCTGGGGGAAGAAGTACCGCGCCACTTCCTCACCGTTGTATCTGGCCCAAAACAGCCGCCTATCCCGGAGACGGCGAGCGGACGCCTGCAGCTCGCAGAATGGATCGCTTCGCCCACCCATCCGCTGACCGGGCGCGTGATCGTGAACCGAATTTGGCAGGATCACTTTGGAGCGGGGATCGTGCGAACCTCCGACAACTTCGGTCTGATGGGAGAACGTCCTTCCCACCCGGAACTGCTCGACTGGCTTGCCGCGAATTTCACTGACCCGAAAGGAATGAACTGGTCGCAGAAAAAACTGCACCGCCTGATCCTGTTGTCCAGCACCTACAGACAGAGTGCGGCGAATCATCCGAAGGCCGTGACTTTAGACCCGGACAACACGCTCCTTTGGCGAATGAACCGCCTTCGGCTTCAAGCAGAGCCGTTTCGCGACTCGCTGATGGCGACGGCAGGAACCTTGAACCCCACGATGGGCGGAACCCTGCTCGTCACGAAAAACAACGATTACGTCACCAACGATCAGTCGGGGGACGCGGGCAAATACAACGCGCTCCGCCGCAGTGTCTACCTGCCGATCATTCGTAATTCGCTGTTCGATATGTTCCAGGCCTTTGACTTTGGTGACCCTTCGATGGTGAACGCAAGGCGGGCGACCACCACCGTTGCGCCGCAGGCCCTCTATGTCATGAATTCTCCCTTTGTGATGGAGCAGGCCAAAGCCTTTGCCAACTCTCTGCTCGCGCAGAAAGAGGGGCCGGGCGGGGAAGGGGAACGGGTTCAGAAAGCCTATGGGCGGGCCTATTCACGCCCTGCTTCTGAAGCGGAGGTAAAGCGTTCCCTGAGTTTTCTAAAGCGGATCGAAACGGCTCTCGTTCAGGGAGAGCCGAACGCCGCCAAACGCCGCGAGCAGGCCTGGTCGCTTTACTGTCAGACGATTTTTGCCGCAAACGAATTTTTGTATGTGGATTGAGGGGGCAGTCCCTTTCCAATTGTGCTCTGAAGAGTTGTGCTCTGAACAGTCGTGTTTTGAACGGTTGTGCTCTGAAACAGAAAGCGGCTTAGGGTTCAGTCCATTGAACCCTAAGCCGCTTTTCCTTTATGTCATACAGATATGTCATGCAGACGAAACTTAGTGCACGGCTGCCTCTTCCTCTAGGACGGATCGAGAGGTCTCCTTGTTCCGGTAACCGTCTGCTCTTGCTTCCACCACCGCTTCGGAGGGTGAAAATCGTTCAACCGAAGAAGCGTTTCGTACCCGGAAAACACAGAGCGGGTCGCCGTCAATCACAGTGCGTTCGAGCGTGACTTTCGCCTGCCCTAGAATCTCGGCGTAGACTTTTTCCTGCCCGCCGCAACAGACGCTGGGGTATTTTTTCGCCACCGAGCAGACCGTGCAGTTGCGCTTCGTCAACAGGAATTCCTGGTCTCCGGCAGGCTGAACTTCTGCCATAAACCCCCGTTCTGTCTCGAATTTCGCCAGCTCCTGAACTCTCACTCCGAGAGACCGTTCCCCCGCAGGTTCGCCGAGCGACTGCCTGAGCGACCGCTGCCGGGTTTCGGTCAGCTCGACAACGGCGGCTTCTCCCTGAGCCGCTTTCAGGTCGTCTAAAAGTTGAATGGCGAGCAGGTCGTAGCGGCGAAGAAAGCCCTCATCGCCTGCCTCGGTAAGGTGGTAGCGGTGCGAAGGCCGTCCTAGACCGCGCCGTTCCACGCGAACGCCCACTGTTCCCTCACTTTCAAGAGAGGTCAAGTGCTGCCGAACCGCTACCGGGGAAATCTGTAATTTTTGAGAAAGTTCCTCGGCGGTCATCGCCCCATCTGTTTTGATAGCGGCCAGAATTTCCTGGCGCGTGATTCCGTTTCCTCGTGGCATCAATAATTCCTGCTTTTTCTCGTTTCTTTGAAGCGATGATCTTTAGGCATCACTTTTCAATGATAATACGAACGAGAAAGGGCAGGTTTTCCCCAGTTTAATCAACCTTTAGTTGAGTTTTTATTCAGGATTAAGCAAAAAAGAAGCCCCCTTCTTCTGGAGAAGGGGGCTTTGGACTATTCAATCTTTGGGGGCGTGAAAGTCGTCAGGGCTTCCAGCGTTGTTGGAGGCAGAATTCCCGGCGGGCTGGAGGAAAACAGAGTTTTGATTTTGTCGAGCTTTGCCAGCACGTCCGCCGGAATATCCTTTTTGGTGTACTTCAATTCTGAAATCCCGACCCCGTTTTTTGCGAGATCATAGAGATGTTCTCCTGCCGCAAACTTTCCGTCCTGAACGCTTTTGATCGTGTCGAAAACCGCGACATCCACACGCTTCACCATTGAGGTGAGCACGCGCCCCGGAGCCTCGCCGTCCTGATCCTGATCTACTCCAATGGCGTAGAACCCGGCTCCTTTGGCTTCGGCGGCTCGAATCACGCCCAGCCCCGCCTTGCCTGCCGCATGAAAAATGATGTCCGCGCCATTGGCGAACAATTGATCGGCCTGGCTTTTGCCTTTGTCAAGCGCGTCCCAGTCGCCGGTGTAGGTCGCTTTCACCACAACGGCGGGGTCGGCGGTTTTCGCCCCCGCTTTGTAGGCCGCCTCAAACTTTTTAATCAGCGGAATTTCCATCCCGCCTACAAAGCCGAGGGTTTTGGTTTTCGTGACGGAACCGGCGAGAAAGCCCGCCAGAAAACAGCCCTGCTCTTCCTTGAAATGAAGTGCGGCGCAGTTTGGGAGGGCGGGAGCGTCGGCATCAATGATGGCGAACTTCACGCCCGGAAACTGCGGCGCAACCTCTTTGAGGGCTTCGGCCATCATAAAACCGACGGCAACGACAAGATCGGCCCCCTGAGAGGCGAAGGCGGTGAGGTTCTGCTTGTAATCGGCGGGAGATTTCGATTCCAGATACTTGGATTTTTTGTCAATACCCAGTTCCGCGACCGCTTTGGTCAGGCCCAGGTTCGCGGCGGCATTGAACGATTTGTCGTCCGGCCCGCCCTTGTCCAGCACCAGCCCCACAAAAGTGGGCTTGCCGCCCGGTGTCCCCTTAGCGGGGCCGCCTTTCGCGGCAGGCCCGGTTCCGCCCGAAGTCGTCTCCTCCGCTTTCGGCCCGCAGCCCGCCAGCATCAGGATGGTTCCTACTCCCGTCAGCCCCTGCAGCAATTCTCTGCGCGTCCTCATCGTCTCTCCTTTGTCGGCGTGTCTCCCTTAAAACAGAGGCCGAGGCTTCCGGGCCGTCCTCTCACCCGTACACCCGCTTCGCTACTTCTTCAGTTTGTGGATCGCTTCGCCCCGAACATCGAGCGCGGCTTCGCCCATCGCTTCCGAGAGGGTAGGGTGGGCATGGATCATCGTAATCAGTTCATCAAGGGTGGCTTCCAGCTTGATCGCCATCACCGCTTCGTGAATGAGTTCGGTGGCATAGGGGCCGATAATCGCGACGCCCAGCAGCTCGCCGTACTTGCGCTCTGCAATCACCTTCACCATCCCCTCCTGCTCGTTGAGGGCCATTGCACGACCGAGCGGGCGGAACGGAAACCGGCCCGTCATTACGTCGTAGCCTTTTTCTCGCGCTTCCTCTTCCGAAAGCCCCACCGTCGCCACTTCGGGGACGGTGTAGATGGGGCCGGGGACAGCGCGAAAGTCCATTTTCACCGAATGACCCATCGCGTTTTCCACTGCCACAATCCCCATATGAGACCCAACGTGCGCCAGCATGAGTTTGCCGGTCACATCGCCGATGGCGTAGATATTGGGCACGGAAGTACGGTTGTACTCATCTACCTCCACGCCCCTCCTGCCAATCGCCACCCCCACGCCTTCAAGGTTCAGCCCCGCAGAGTTGGCACGTCGCCCGGTCGCCACGAGCACGGCATCGGCTTCCACCGTCTGCACCCCTTTGGCGTTCTCGAAGGTCACCGTATTCCCGTTTCCGGTGCGCTCCACTTTCGTGACGCGGGAGTCCACGTGAATTTTCACGCCCTGCTTCGTCAGGCTTTTGCGAAGTTCGGCGGCGATTTCGCGGTCAATCGTGGGGATCACCTCCGGGGCAAACTCGATGACGGTCACTTCGGCACCGAGGCTGCGGTAGGTGAACGAAAATTCCATGCCCACGATGCCCGCCCCGATAATTACCAGCCGCTGCGGGCACGCTTTCGCCGACACCGCTTCGTCACTTGTCCAGATGCCGTTGGAACTTTCGCCGCGAGCGTCGGAGGAGGCCCGTTCGAGGCCGGGGATCGGAGGCAGGGCAGGTACGGAGCCGGTAGCAATCACAATATTTTTGGCGCGGACGGTTTCGGTTCCGCCGTCGGGGAGGGTAACTTCTATCGTATGAGCGTCTAAGAGTTTCGCCGTGCCCACAATTGAGCGGACATGGTTTGATTTAAGGAGGGCAGAGACGCCGCCGCGCAGGGTAGAAACGACTTTCCCCTTGCGCTCCATCATTTTGTCGAAGTCGAAGGAAATTTCCCCAGTGATGACCACGCCCATTTTGTCGGCGTGCTTCACATGGTTGAGCCTTTCGACGGAAGCAATCATTGTTTTGGTGGGAATGCAGCCCCAGTTCAGGCAGGTTCCGCCCCATTCAGAGGCTTCGCGCTCGATGCAGACGGTTTTCGCGCCCAGCTGCGCCGCACGAATGGCCGCGACATAACCGCCGGGGCCGGAGCCGATCACAACAATATCGTTTTCAATGTCGCCTGATGAGGACATCTCTGGTTTCTCCTTCGGTGGGGTGGAACGCTCGCGTTCCGCTCTGGACTCGATTTCGATCTCGACGGGGGCGAGAAGCCGTTCTAGAGTTTTTTCGATTTCGCTCTCTGGCGGCAGCGTCTTCAGGGGTGGCTCCAGAACAACGTCGCTGGAAGCACGGGGAACAGGGAGAGACGCCGGAGGGAGGGCGTCCTCGATCTCATGGGGAAGGCTCACGCGGTAAAAACTCCTGAAAAGACCTGAACAGAAATGGTGCGGTTTCGCGCCGAGAGTATACCCTAAAACCGAGAAGCCGGGTGCAATCCGCTTCCAGTCTTCTTCGTTTTCCTTTTCTCCCGGCTTTGTAAGCCTTCCGACTCGCTCGATGCGCTTTTCAGCTCATTCCAAAAGGTCTCCGACACTTTCGAGGCGCCTGCCGACGAAAAGTTTTGGGGCCGCTGACAAGCTTCTCTTCCATCGAAAGGGGTTTTTCTGCCTTTGCCCTCTCGATTCGGCTTCTCTCGCCGCTGCCGCTTGACAAGAATTTTCTCTCGGAGTAACATGATTCCCAGAACGCGCTTTCTCGCGCCCCATTGCACACAAACCGAACTCCGAACGGAGACGCGGTAAAGGATACCCACCCTGCATGGCGAAATCGTCAACCAAATCGTTAATCATCGTTGAATCTCCCGCGAAAACCAAAACCCTGAAAAACTTTCTCGGCGAGGATTTTGTCATTGAGGCGAGCATGGGCCACGTCCGCGACCTGCCGCCCAAACGGATCGGGGTGGACATTAAAAACGACTTTCAGCCCACCTACGTCCCCCTCGAAGACCGGGGTGATGTGCTCCGCAAATTGATGTCCGCCGCCAAAGGGGTAAAAACGATTTATCTGGCTTCCGACCCGGACCGTGAGGGCGAGGCGATTGCGTGGCATCTCGCAGAAGCCTTGGGCCTTAAAGACCCAATCCGCATTCAATTCAATGAAATTACCCGGCAGGCGGTAGAGCAGGCCATTGCCAACCCGCGCACCCTCGACATGGATCGGGTGAACGCGCAGCAGGCACGGCGGGTGCTGGATCGCCTGATCGGGTACAAACTGTCGCCCATTCTCCAGAAGAAAATTCAGAAGGGAACAAGCGCAGGGCGGGTGCAGTCGGTAGCGGTGCGCCTAATCTGCGAGCGCGAACGGGAGATCGGGGCGTTTGTGCCCCAAGAATACTGGTCGGTCACCGCCCTGCTTTCGCCACAGGCCCCCCTGAAGAAGTTTTCGTTTCCGGCGAAACTGCTCACCGAAAACGGGCAGAAGCTTGATCTCGCCATTTCCCCCGAAGAGGCCGAGGAAGAAAGCGGGCGGTTTCTTTCCGTAAAGGACAAAGGGACGGGGGAGACGCAGCAGATTCGGATTCCCCGCCGAATCGCCGCGCTGCTCGACAACCTCGACGGGGCAAACTATCGAGTGCGCGAGGTGAAAAAGCGGGAAACGCGCCGCAACTCCGCCCCGCCCTTTATTACCTCCACGCTTCAGCAGGAAGCCGCCCGCAAGCTCGGCTTCGGCAACAAACGCACAATGCAGGTGGCGCAAAACCTGTACGAAGGGATCGAACTCGGAGCGCAGGGCAGTGTGGGCTTGATTACCTACATGAGAACCGACTCCGTGCGAATTGCAGACGAGGCCCAGAAGGAAGCCCGCGTTTACATCGGCGAAAAGTACGGCGCGGCCTATGTTCCTGCCGGGGCAAAGCAGTTCAAGTCCAAAGGCTCCGCGCAGGACGGGCATGAAGCGATCCGCCCGACCTCCGCGTACCGCGACCCCGACTCGATCAAGCAGTATCTCAGTGCCGATCAAATCCGGCTTTACCGCCTTGTCTGGCAGCGGTTTATCGCCTCTCAGATGAACGCCGCCGTGCTTGATGTCACCACCGCCGAAATTGATGCCCAGCGCGACGGAAACGCAAACCGCTGCGGCTTTCGCGCTTCCGGCTCGGTTATCAAATTCGATGGTTTTCTGCGGGTTTACGAAGAGGGCAAAGACACGGAGGACAAAAACGACGAAGACGGAGCTCCGCTTCCCCCCCTCGAAGCGCAGCAGCCTCTCGACCTGTTGAGCCTCGATTCGCGGCAACACTTCACCGAGCCTCCGCCGCGCTACACCGAAGCCACGATTGTAAAAGCCCTGGAAGAGCAGGGAATCGGGCGGCCTTCCACCTATGCCGCGATCACGCAGACGATTCGGGACCGCAATTATGTGGAGTTGATTGACAAGCGTTTCTACCCAACCGAACTGGGCTTCAAAGTAGTGGACTCGCTTGTCAAACACTTTCCCACCGTGATGGATGTGAAGTTCACCGCCGATATGGAAACGCGCCTCGACAAAGTTGAGGAAGGCGAAGAAAATTGGGTGCATTTGCTGCGCGGCTTTTACGATCCGTTTTCCGAAGCGGTCACCCGTGCGTCTACGGAAATGGAAGACCTGCGTCCGCCGCCGGTAGAAACCGATTTCCTCTGCCCCGTAACCGCAAAGCCCATGCTGCTTCGGCAGGGACGTTTCGGAACGTTTATGGGGTGCAGCGGCTATCCCGAATGTAAGCGTATTCTTTCGCTCGACAAAGAGGGGATTCCGGCGGAAGGACGCGACTTTAAATGCGGCTTGGTCCCCCCGGAGGAAGGCGGCTACGACGAGGCAGCAGCCAAAGACCCGCGCAATCGCCCCAACGCCACCGAGGTGATCTGCCCGCTGGAAAAAGGGGTGATGCTGGTGCGCCAGAGCAAACGCGGGGCCTTTCTGGGGTGCAGCTCCTTTCCTCGCTGCCGCACAACCCTTAAGCTTCAGGAGGACGGCACAACCCTTCAGCCAAACCAGACCTTTGAGTGTTCCTATGTGGAGCGGGGCGCGAAGAAAACCGCCGCTTCCCCTGCCGCCAAAAAAGCCCCGCCGAAAAAGCCCGCTGCCGGGGGCACTCGCGCCCGAAAAACCTCCTGAGGCGGGGCCTCTGCCAGTGTCGGGGCGAGTCAGGCAAGGACAACCTGTTTCCAGCAGGCTGCTTCCTTTCGCTCAAACGGCTTCTGAAAGCGCAGACGGCGTTTTCGTCCTCGCGCTGACCCTGGTCTGTCTCCACCAGTTTGCTTCGGTTTCCTTTATTCAACGCCGGGAGTTCCCTTTTCACCATGCCCAATTTAGTCCGCCTAACTGCCGAACTTCTGGAAACGTCCCTGCACAGTCCCTTTGTGACTTCGCAGGGAGCGACAAGTGCTGCCCGCGCCGTCGCCCTCACGCTTTTCACCGACGACCCTGCGCTGACCGGGTATGGTGAGAGTGTACCCGTCCAGTATGTCACCGGCGAAACAGTCGAGACGGTGCTCAAGACGGTGGAGGCGATGCGGGAAGAGGTGCGAAACGCTTCGGTCGAAGATTATCTCACAGACGCCGCCGACTGGCTTCTCCGCCACCCGGAGGCTCCGAGCGCCCGCTGCGGAATCGAAATGGCCCTCTTCGATCTCGCCGCCAAACAGGACGGGGTTCGCCTCGTGGAGTTTTGGGGCGGGGAGGGGCGGGAAGTCGAAAGCGACCTGACGATTCCCATTGTGGCGGACGCGCTCGAACTCACTGAGAAAGCCTGGGCGCGTGGAATGAGAACGTTCAAACTCAAAGTCGGCGGCGAAGGTTTGGAAGCGGATGTCCGACGGGTGCTTTCGCTCGCGAAAGCGTTCCCGGAGGCAAAATTTCGGGTGGATGCGAATCAGGGCTTCACCGTTGAAGAGGCGGTGGCATTTGCGGAGCGGATTATGGAGGCGGGGGCGGCGGTGCAGCTGCTGGAACAGCCCGTGAAGGCGGATGATTTTGCGGGGATGGTCGCGGTGGCGGAGCGATCGCCCCTCCCCGTATTTGCCGACGAGAGCGTGAAAACCCCCGCTGATGCTCACCGCTGCGCCTCCACGCCAATTGCAGGGATCAACTGCAAAATCAACAAAAGCGGAATCACGGGGGCAAAAGCGATTGCAGCCATCTCCCGTGAAGCGGGAAAACAGACGATGATCGGATGTATGCTCGAAACCCGCTACAGTATTTTCCACGCGCTTGCGCTCGCCTGCGGAACCGGGCTGTTCGACTACGTTGATCTCGACTCGCACCTGCTTTTAGACGAACCCGGCGACAATCCCTACTTCACCCAGGCCGGAGACCGCCTGACGCTGAAGGGGTAAGCAGGTAACGGAAAAGCAAAAGAAGTGAACACCTACCGTTTGGCTCCTGCCGCCTTCAGAATCTGGATCATCCGTTTGTCCTGCCCCTCCTCTGCCTGGTGAAGCGCAGGAGTGCCGTCCTTCCACGCCGCTTCCGGGCTGGCTCCCCGCTTCAGAAGCGACTGGACCTCCCCGTAATCCTTTTGTCTGACCGCAGAGTACAACCCCTCATCCAAAATATAGATGTGATAGATCGCGAAACAGAGAAGCGCAAGAAAGGCAGACAGCCCGCCGACCGCTCCCAGCAAGTGCAGGCGATACCGACTGTGCTTTGCAAGTGTGACCACTAACGTCAGAAAACTGCCCAGGAGTGCTAGAGCGACCAGTCCAGCCAAAATAAAAAGTCCGAAATCCAAAGGGTACTTTCTTTGGAGCCTCGGGTTTCACTGCCGCCCGGATCGTTTAGCCGTGCGGGAAAACGTCCTCGGTTACGTCGTCTACCCAGGTGATTTTCGCGTCAAGGATGCCGTCGCCGATCAGGACGCGCAGGGCTTTCACGCCGTTAAGCTCGTTAGAAGAGCCGTCCGATTTCAAGCCAAGATTGATGAACGCGCCTTCCAGAGAGTTCGGCTGTGTGGTCGTGATCGAAAGGCGGCGTCCGACCGCGATGATTTCTAAGGTGCAGGGGAAAAGCTCGGTGCGTTCCTGCGAATTGCCCCCAGAGACCGACCCAACATGACGCGAGAGGGTTCCGCGTACTACGCCGTTCGGCAGCAGGTCGCTCGGCCCCTCCAGCGAGGCGGACAGCGAATCCAGTTCGACTTGCGAAACGTATCTATCGTTTAGGAAAACGTGGTATTCCAGCGGCGAGGCACTGGTCACAATCACCTGCACCAGTCCCCCGCCCATAATTCGGGCGGCATCGGAGGCAGGCGGCGGGGCGGAAGGGCTGCTGTTGTACTGCGTCGGTTCCGTCGGTTTACCAAACATAAAATAAAACTCCTCTTCAGAGGTGAGGGATTAATTTTTCTAATCCCTCACCCCTGATCCCTAATTGTAAGTGGTGTAACGCACCCGTTTTCCTCTGCCAAAGCCGCCGAAGAAAAGACGGCTGATCATCCAGAGGAAAAAGAGCATCAAAAAGAGGCCCAAAAAAAAGCGGATAAAACTAAACCCGCCGGGATAGATCACCCCGTTATCGTAATAGGGTGGCGAAACATAAAAGGCCGGGTGGAACGGCATCCAGTGCCAGGGGCTGTAGCCGTAGCCCAGGCTGTAGCCGCCCCAAAATCCGTAGCCGCCGCCATAAACGGGGTAGGAAGTTCCGCCATAGGCGTAGGTGCGGCTGGACGGGTTGTAGGCTCCGCCGCGCAGCGAAGTCGAGCGCGAGATGCCCGCAGAACCGAAGGAACCGGTACGTCCCCCGCCAAAGGAACCGCCTGAAGAGCCGGAGTAGGAGCGCGAACCGCCAAAGGAACCGCCTCCGTAAGTACCGCCGCTGGAGCCGTAACTGCGTCCCCCGCCGAACGAGCCGCCGCCTCCCCCGAATGAGCCGCTGCTGCGCCCGCCGCCAAACGAACCGCCAAAACTGCGAGAGCCGCCAAAGGAACCCCCGCCAAACGATCTGCCGCCTCCGCCGCGCTGGGCGAAGATGGTGCTTTCGCCGACCGCCAGCAGAAGCGTCAGCACGGCGACGCTTCCCAGTTTCAGAAGCCGCCTCCAGCTTCCCTGAATGTTTCTGTGTTTCATACTGTCTACCCTCAGCGAAGAAAAATTCTTTCGCTCTGCTTGTTTGCTAAATGATGTTGAATGTTGCAACTTCATCGCGTGAAAACCAGTGATTTTTGTAAAGCGTGATGTAAGCTTTCACCACATTGTCCACCGCATTAATATCTACGTAAATGTCCAGAAGGTCGTTTGTCACGTCGCGCCCATTGTAGAGGGCACGGGTGAACTCAAAGACAAAACCCGGATGGGTGTTTTCAAGGACAATCTGATGCCCCGGAAAGTTCAACTCAAGGCGTCCGGGAAAAATTCCGAATTCACTGTCGGCGTTGTCTTGCGGACGCACAATCGCAGTGATTTCGCCGCCCAGCTGGATTCCGCCTGCAGCCGGTTCCCCGTACTCATCCCGCCCGGTCACCAATTCCACATAAAGCTGAGCTGCCGAAAACTCCGCGCCATTATTGTAGAGGGTAGTTGTGTCCCAGTCTCCCCCGGTCGTAAAAACCATTTCGTTCATCAAGGTGGTTTGTTCTCCCCAATCTCAAAAAGTTAGCGTCGCCGTCCGCCGCCGAAACTGCCCGAACTGCGCCCGCCGCCGAACGAACCGCCTCCATAAGAGCGCGAGCCTCCTCCGAAGGAGCCTCCCCCAAACGATCCGCCGTAAGAGCGTGAACCGCCAAAGGAGCTGGAGCCGGAGCGGGGCGTGGTAGAGTATCCGCGTGAGCCGCCAAACGAACCGGAAGAGCCGCCATAGGATCGGCTTCCGCCCCCAAAGGAAGGACTTCCCCCGGTCGAGCCAGAACCGAACGAGCCGCTTGAGCCGGAGCGTCGGCCAGAACCAAATCCTGTGCCGCCGCCGTAACCGAAAGTGCGCCCGGAGCCAAACGATCCGGTGGAACCGCTCGTTCGGTTCGCTCCGCCGCTATAGGAGGAAGAGCTGCGCCGAAATCCGCCTGCGCCCGTACCGAAGGAACCGGTTCCGCGTGACGCCACATTGTAGTTTCGATAGACCACCCGGTTTGGGATATAGCCGCCGCGACTGGTGTAATAACTTGTGTAGGAGGAATAACTCGGATAGATGCTGCCGCCGATGTGCACCGAAAATCCTGGCATCCACGCCATTGTCAAACCCGGTCGGTAGCCCCACATTCCGCCGTAGTACATCATGCCGGGATACCAGCCCATCGAACTGTAGGCTGCCCATGACGGAGCCAGCCCCACATACATCGGCTGCGAGTAGGCGAAATCGTTGGGGATCGGATACCAGCGTGCTCCTGAAGCCGCTGCGTTTTCTAAAAAGCCCCCTTGGGGAAGATAGAGCGTGGGCACTCCGTTTTCGGTGACATAAAATGGCTGATCTCCCGTGCGCCCAAAGCGCATCACATAGAGATTCTGGTTCTCGAACGGCACGACGATGGTGCCCTGATTTGTGAAAATTTGATAGCCGCCCTGATCGAAAGTTGCCCGCATCACGGGAACGCGCTGATTTTGCGGCACATCCCGCCAGTTGTAAACGTCTCCTCCGGTGGCAGCCATGCCCCCTGGAGCGGAGATCGGCGCAACGGGGGCCTGCTGCATCGGCGGAGCCTGCTGTACGGGCGGAGCCATCGCTGCCGAGGGCGGGCGGCTGGAACCGCAGCCGGTGAGAAGAACACCGCCGAGCAGTGCCGAAAACGTGAGGGTGAATCTTGGATGGGTCATCTTGTTTCCTGGTGGAGAGGGGTCTATTTCTGCCCGCCGTTCCTCTCCGAGAGCTGCGGAGTTCGGAATGGGGAGGTCGGTGATGCCTCTCAAAAAGAATACGGAAGGAAGCGGCGGGTGAATTCACGAATTAAAGCGTGAGACCCTGTGAACTAGTTCACAAGGAGGAGAAAACGCCCGATGAATTTCCGCCGTTCGCTCGTCAACGCTTTCATTTTTGCTGGTATCGGTGGTGTGCTGGCTGCACCCCGGATGAGGGTTCAGCTTGGCAGACAGCCCGACGGCTCATTTCTGGTTTCTTCCGGCCAGAAGGTAAAAGCCGGAGCGATTTCCTTTGATGGCCGCCCGGTAGACCTGGCTCTGCACCCAACCGACGATCTGGTGGCGATCCTCGGACAAAACCGGGTATTTCTCGCCACGAGCAAAGGCGTGATTTCCGGCTCCGACGTTCCGCTGGGTTCTGGGGCGGCTTTTCACGGAATTGTCTGGTCGCCCGACGGCCAAAGAATTTATGCCTCTGCCTCGGACGGCTTTGTTCTGGCAATTCGTTACCAGGCGGGCAAACTCCTCTCCCTTGGCCGCATCTTTCTGAAAAATTCGGACAACCAACAGGCTTCCCGTCCCGGCGGCCTCTGCCTCACCCATGACGGAAAAACCCTGTTTGCGGCGGATATGGATCGAAACTGCGTTACCGAAATCGCCTTGAGCGAAGGCGGCCCTGGCCGGATCGTAAGGAATTATCCCGTTCAGAACCTGCCCTACACCGTGAAATTAACCCCGGACGAAAAGACACTGGTGGTGACCAACTGGGGCGGGCGGTTTGCGAAAAAAAACGGGCGCGGTGAGGAAACAGAGGAAACCTCCCCGTCGCTGAGTGCTTCCTTGGTGGTGAAAGCCAATCACGCGAACGGAAGCGGAACCGTCAGTTTCATCGAGCGTGAAACGAAAAAAACGGAACACCTCGAAGTCGGGATGCACCCAACCGATCTCTTGATTGAAGAAGACACCGTGTGGATTGCGAATTCTGCCTCCGACACGATTTCGGTGATTGACCTTCCAACACGCCGGGTCACGAAAACGCTTTCCGTTCTCGCCGCCCATTCTCATCTTGCCAATTCTCATCTTGCCAAATTCATCGGCTGTATTCCAACCTCGCTGGCTCGCACAGGAAACCGCCTTCTGGTGACGAACGGCGGTGAGAACGCACTTCTTGAACTCACCCCGGACGGAAAGCGGGCGGGGGTTCGCTCAACGGGTTATTTTCCGATGGCCGTCGCGGTTTCGCATGAGGGCCAAACCGCTTTTGTGCTAAACACGAAAGGCAACGGCTCCGTGCGAAACACCGTAACGGGCAAGCCGGGAAATGCACACGATTTCCAGGGAACCCTCTCGGTGATCTCTCTTACCGCCCAGGCTCAAAGCGAGATTGTCGCGGGAAAGGCAAACCGTCGGCTCGACGGGAGCGGTCTGCCTAAGCCCGATCTTGAAGTCTACAAAGGAAAAATCCAGCACGTCGTTTACATCATCAAGGAAAACCGAACCTACGATGAGGTGTTCGGCGACCTGCCCCAAGGAAACGGCGATCCGAAATTATGCGGGCTGGGGGAAGAGGTAACGCCGAACCACCATGCGATTGCCCGGCAGTTCACCTTATTCGACAACGGCTATGTAAGCGGAACGAACTCGGCGGACGGCCATGCGTGGTCCACGCAGTCGCTGGCCAACGACTATCTGGAGCACTTTTATACGGGCTACCGCACCTACCCCGACGACGGCGACGACCCAATGGGGCTTTCCGACGCAGGAGGAATCTGGGATGCCGCACTCAAAAAAAAGAAAACGCTGCGAATTTACGGCGAATTCTGTGACGATGCCCGCTGTGTCTATACGCCGCAGCCGAAATCCTGGCTCGATCTTTGGAAAGATCGGGAGGCGGGGACAAACCGTTATGTGGTGACCCCCTACACGCATTTGCGCCACCTGCGCCCCTTTGTCCACCCGCATTACGGCTACTGGCCTCTCTACCAGAGCGATCAGCACCGGGCTGACCTTTTCACGGAGGAGTATGCCCGGTTCAGCCGCGCCGATACCGTGCCCAATCTGATGATCCTGTCATTGCCCTGCGACCATACGGAGGGACTGAACACCGAATTCCCCAAGCCGAAAAGCATGGTAGCGGACAACGACCTGGCCCTCGGACGGATTGTCGAAGCCGTCTCGAAAAGCCCGCAGTGGAAAAACACCTGCATTTTCGTGATCGAGGACGACGCGCAGGCTGGCCCCGACCATGTGGACGGTCACCGCACGGTTTATTTTGCCCTTAGCCCCTATGTCAAGCGGAAATTTGTCTCTCACGAATTCAATACAACCGTTTCCATGCTTCGCTCTCTTGAACTCATGCTGGGACTAGACCCGATGAACCGCTTCGATGCGGGGGCTGCGCCGCTTCAGGAGTGCTTTACCAATACGCCCGATCTCACGCCTTATACCGTGCGCCCAAACCGAATTCGCCTCGACGACATGAACGCGCCGAAGTCTGCTCTGTCCCCCGCGATGCGCAAATGGAAGACGGCTTCCGACCGCCTCGACTGGAGCGGGCTGGATCGCCCGAACTTCGCTGTTCTGAACCGAGTGGTCTGGCACTCCCTGCACGGCGCAGAAACCCCTTACCCGTCAGGAGAGTAAAGACCACGAGGTATTTTTTAATGGAAGTTAAGGGACAGTCGGTGGTGCGTGGAGAATGTCCCGTCTCACAATGCCTCCGCGCCGGCGTTTGGAACCCCCGGTCAAAAGGGCTGGCGGCGAAAACGACAAACCTACGCTGCGCCAGTGCTTAGCCCCATTCGCCGAGTTCGCCGGTGATGAGGTGAACGTGCTCCGGGGTCAGGTGAACGTCGAGGGCGGAGAGGCTGTCGCGCAATTGCATTTCGGTGCGGGAGCCGACAATGGGAATGGTCACAAAATGGGGCTGACTGCTCAGACAGCCCAGCAGCACCTGCGTGAGCGTCAAACCGGTTTTTTGCATGATGCGCTTGATCCGAAAATAACGGGCTTCCGTCTCTTCCGGGCGGTAAAAACCTCGAAAGCCGGGGTTCATTTCATTCAGGGTTCCGTTTTGCAGGCGGTGAAAATACCCGAAGGCCTGCGACTGAAACGCAAGAACCGCCATCCCGGTTTTTTGGTGAAACGCAAACCGCTCTGCGTTCATGTGCCCAACCGTAGGGTCACCGTAAGGATGTTTTGCCAGAACCCCAGCGTTCCACAAAATCTGATCTCCCGCAAACCCGCTCCAGCCGTTTTCCCCCGCGATCCTTTCCGCCTCTTCAAGACGGGAAACGCTCCAGTTCGACGCGGCATAATGCCGGATTTTGCCGCTCGCTTTCGCTCGCTCCAGCGTTTCGAGAAGGTCGCTGACCGGGATGTTCGGGTTATCTCGATGAAGCCAGTAAAGGTCAATTCTGTCTGTGCCGAGAAATTGCAGGCTTTCGTTTAAGTCGGCTTCGATGTCGCGGGAAGCGAGGCGCGGTACATCGGGCTTGTCTATCGCCCAATGCGCTCCTTTGGTGGAGAGCACGAGATTATCTCGACTTCCGCGCTCTTTCATCCACTCTCCGATGCATTTTTCGCTGAGGGATTTCGTTCCTGGAACCCAGTCGGCATAGACATGAGCCGTATCAATGAAGTTGCCGCCAAGCTCTACGTAAAGGTCGAGCAGGGCGAAACTTTCCTCTTTCCCCAAAGAGCTGCCGATTTCGCCGGTTCCCATCGAAACCCGTGAAACGTGGAGATCAGTGCGAGGCAGAGTGGCCATTGTGGAGAACATAAGCGGCTACTCCGTCAAGCCCAAATCGGTGACGGCTCCGAGGGAGGCCGAGGACACCAGGGCCGCGTATTTCGCCAAAACGCCGCGTGTATAGCGGGGAGCGGGCTTTATCCAGGCGGCACGGCGGGCTTCGAGTTCCCCTTCGGTGAGGTTGAGCTGCAAAAGTCGGGCGGGCGCGTCAATCGTAATCGAGTCGCCTTCACGCACCAGCGCAATCGCGCCGCCGACCGCCGCTTCCGGCGAGACGTGCCCCACCACCATTCCGTAGGTTCCCCCGGAAAACCGCCCGTCGGTGATAAGTGCGACAGAATCGCCGAGACCCGCCCCGATAATCGCCGAGGTCGGAGCCAGCATCTCTCGCATTCCCGGCCCACCCTTGGGGCCTTCGTAGCGAATGACAAGAATATCACCGGCGCGAATTTTGCCCTCCAGAATGGCGGAGAGGCTTTCCTCTTCGCTCTCGAACACCCGTGCCGTGCCGGTAATGCTGGGTACTTTCACGCCGGAAATTTTCGCCACCGCACCCTCGGTCGCCAAGTTGCCCTTCAGAATGGCGAGATGCCCCTGCGCGTAAAGCGGCGCATCGAAGGGACGGATCACGTCCTGATCCGGGGAGGGCGCATCGGGAACTTCGCTTAAATTTTCGGCCACCGTTTTGCCGGTCATCGTCAGGCAGTCGCCATGCAGCAGCCCCGCCTTCAACAGCATTTTCATCACGAGCGGAACGCCGCCCGCTCGGTGAAGGTCGGTCGCTACGTATTTGCCGGAGGGTTTTAGGTCGCAGAGCACAGGAACCCGTTCGCGGATTACCTCAAAATCATCCAGAGTGAGGGGAACTTCTGCGGCGTGTGCCATCGCCAGCAAGTGCAGGGTGGCATTGGTGGAACCGCCCAGGGCCATCGTCACCATCATGGCGTTCTCGAAGGCTTTACGGGTCATCATCTGGCGCGGCAGCAGTTGATGCTTGACGGCGTTCGCCAGGGCCTTGGCCGATTCGCCTGCGCTGTCCTCTTTCACCCGATCTTCCGCCGCCATCGTCGAGGAGTAGGGCAGGCTCATCCCCATCGCTTCAATGGCAGAACTCATCGTGTTGGCCGTGTACATTCCGCCGCACGATCCCGCCCCCGGAATCGCACACTCCTCCACTTTTTTAAGGTGTTCCGCGTCCGTTTTTCCTGCACTGTGCGCCCCCACTGCCTCGAATACCGAGACAATCGTCAGGTCTTCGCCGTCGAGGTGGCCGGGTTTGATCGTGCCGCCGTAAACGAAAATCGCGGGGATGTTGAGGCGGGCGATGCCGATCATCGCTCCCGGCATATTTTTATCACAGCCTCCGATAGCGAGCACCCCGTCCATGCTTTGCGCGTTCACGGCGGTTTCAATCGAGTCGGCAATCACTTCACGGGAAACGAGCGAGTATTTCATCCCTTCGGTTCCCATCGAGATGCCGTCCGAAACGGTGATCGTTCCGAAGGTCTGCGGCATACATTCTGATTCGCGGAGAGCGACTTCGGCGCGTTTGGCGAGAATGTTAAGGCTGAGGTTGCAGGGAGTGATGGTGGAGTAGCCGTTCGCGATGCCGATGATCGGCTTGCTGAAATCCTCCTCCCCGAAACCGACAGCGCGAAGCATCGAGCGGTTGGGAGCGCGATGCACCCCGGCGGTAATGGTTTGACTGCGGCGATTGTCGGGCATGGAAAACTCTTTCTGTAGGCGAGGGTGGAGGGAGGCTTCTGTTGTGGCGAAGGCTTGTTTCTCTTGAGAGCGGTCAAAGCGATTCGCGCTGACACAAAACGAAAATTCCCCGACTGCAAGCGAGGTGCAGTCGGGGAAAGTTAAACATGAAGAAGGCGGATTCCTTCTCCACTTGCGGCGCAGGATCGCCCCCTCCTGCTAAGTTTAGAACCGGCTGCGAATAGATCGTCAGACTTGGTTGTTATCGCAGCAGACCTGGCGAAACAGGCTTTGGTGCTTCGGAGACATCTCGGCGAGTGCTTCCGGGGCCGGGGCCCATTGATGCCAGCGGGAGCCGATGGTGTTGTAGCAGTTGAAAACGGCCACGCGGTCTACCTCCGGGTTTGTCCAGCGGGTTCCGGTATGCGTGATCGCTTCCGTGAAAAACAGCAGCGATCCGGCAGGGCAGTCGTAATCTTCCCAGAGCGGGGAGTTTTCGTCTTGAGCGGACGCGGGCATATCGAATGCCGCTTTGTGGCTGCCGGTCAAAAACTTGGTTCCGCCGTCCCCTTTTTTCACCGGGTTCAGTTCCCAGACTGCACGAGACAATCCGGCAAAGACCGAGTTGTGCCGCTGGCGGTAGAGGTGTGAATTGTAGCCGTGACTGTCCAGTCCGCTTCCTCCATGCGGCCCCCAGTTTGTGTCCCCTGCCTTACGAAGGGCAAGAAAAGAACTTTCCATCCGAAAACCATAGCCGTTTTCACTCCAAATCCAGGGATCGGCGACGAATTCATTCATAAATCCAACAACAACGGGATGGTCAATCAGGCTCAGCAGCGGGCCGCCGAGGGAGGAACGCTGAGACGCGGGCAAACTTGCGGGGTCGTTTCGGAGACGGTAGCAGAAATCCCGCATTTCGGTCATTTCTGCTTCTGAGAGCACTCCCGGCACCAGAAGCCAGCCGCGTGTGTCAAACAGATACTTTTGCTCTTCGGTGAGTTCGACGGGGGCAAGCCCATTCGCGTTTTGCCGGGGTAAAGTCAGGGTCATTGGGTTTGTTTCCTTTGTGTTGAGGTGCGTGTTTCGAGATCAAGCCTCGGAGAAAAAATTCGTTTTGTAAAGCAGGCGGTCTCGGTCAGGCGCCAGCGCGGACACGAGGAACCGCCGCCTCTTCGTTTTCGCCGAGCGCAAACGCCGGAAATTCGTCCGCGCCATGATGCCAGACGAAACCGCCGCACAATTGACGCCGCACCGGATCGGTTTGCGCCGCTGCGAACTCTGGCGACAACTCGTAGCCCTCTTGCCAAGACTTCATCCAGGCGTGTTTGTAAAGCAGCATGATTAGGCGGCGCGCCTCGTCGGACTCGTTGGGCGTGTTGGTGTGCCAGATTTCGGTGTTGTTAATCAGGCAGGAGCCCGCAGGCCCTGTGATCCCGACTTGCCCTTCGCGTTCGACGGGCTGACCGTCAATCTTTTTCCAATCAAGCGGGCAGGCGCGATCCGAGAGATGGGTTCCAGGCAGCAGGGTGAACGGCCCCATTTCCTCCGTCACATCATTGAGGAAATAGGTGCAGCGAATCCAAAAGTTTTGACGCGGGTAGGGGACATTGGTCATCCATTGAAAATCGTTGTGCCAGCCGATATGCGCGGGTGAGTGCCCTGCTTTATGATCGAGTTCGCCGCCGGAAGCAAGTTCGATGTCGGCTCCGATCATGTGCCGCGCCACCGGAAACGCCGTCGGCAGGTCCATCAATTGTGCGAAGACTTCGCCCTTTTCCAAAATTCGTTTGATCTCAATGCGTTTGGTGTCGGGGGAAGCGTTGAGGGCTTCGATCTGCCCGTCATACGCTTTTCGGAGCGAGGAGACTTGTTCGGTGGACAGCGCGTTTTCCATTAAGACATAGCCGTCGCGCTTGAGCAGCGCGACGATTTCCCTCAGTGGGGTTTGCGGGGTGACACGGTTCATGCGGATTTCCTTTGTCGTTCGGTTTTCGTTGCTTGTACGTTTCTTTGCACGTCTATACAGGGTACTCTGATTGTCGAGGTTTGACCATTTCCTGTTTTCCAAAAGGGGCTATCCGTTTTGACAAATTCTCTTTCCCGACCGAGCGAACTAAAACCGGGTGAAAGCCGCCGCGCCAACGCCGTTTTTAGGGAGGCTCCGCTCAGCGAGGTCGTGGCGGTACAGGAAGTGTGTCCCGCCGGAGATCGCTACGTCAATTCTTTCTCGGAAGGTCTAATGATCTTTTTGACGCTTCAGGGGCGTGCCGGGATCGAGGTAGAGGGAATGCCGGGACGCCATATGCCTGGTTCGCTGGTGTTGGTTTCTTCGTGCGAAAGTCTGGTCGAGCAGGTCGAGGCGGAGGGAGCGTGGCGGGTGCATTATCTGCTTTTGCAGGGAAGCTGGGCCGAGGAGCTCGTGCGCTCCCTGCGGAGCCGGGGAGAGGGCAGCCTCTGGTGCGAACCGAATGCGCCCCGGCTCCGTCAGATCGTGGAAGAGATGCTGACGGATGTCTTCACTCAAAATCAGGGCTGGGATTGGTTTTTCTTCAGCCGGTGTGCGGAGTTGTTCGGCTGTCTGAACGGACAATTCTTTTCTCCAAAGCCAGAGGAGGCCCTGATCCAGAAGGTGACCCGGCTGCTGGAAGAGACCCCGACGCTGCGGTTTTCGGTTGGGGAACTGGCGTCGCTGACAGGTTTGACTTCGCGGCAGCTGCTGTATCAATTTCGAAAGACCGCCGGAAAGCCGCTCGGAGCCTGGGTGCGCGAATACCGGATCGAGCAGGCGTGCCGCCTGCTGAAGCAGGGGCAGTCGGTTACCGAGGTTGCGGACGGGCTGGGGTTTGCCAATCCCTATCATTTCTCGCGCACCTTTCGCTCAGTCGTCGGCACGGCCCCCTCACTTTTTCGAGCCGAGGCCCAATCCGTCGAGCCTCCGCTTCGCCGTGATTCGAGCGAGGGATGACGTTTGATTTTCAGAAGGGCTTTGTGGATCGGGATTGAAACCCGAATCGGTCAAACTCCAATCGAAAACAGCTGCTCAACGGTTCGCAGGGTTTCAACTTCGCGGCCACAGCGCACCGATCAGAATACCGAAAATCACTCGACTGTCGAGAGGTGCTTTCAGCCGGAAGATTCGGCGAAGTCCGTGTAGCGGGCGAACGTTACCCCGGCGGCTTCCATCGTTTCTCGAAACTGCGGCGAGAGCAGCACTTTCCGCTCCGCGTCTCGTTCTGCCGCCACCTGCCCCGGAGCCAGACCCGCAAAATAAAATTCACTTATCTCCGGTGTATCAAGGGCGGGGTGCGTGACGAGAACACCGCGCCCGCCGGAAGACCCGCGCAGGGCATCGAGCAGAGCGGGAATGGGAGGGGGCTGTTCGGGGAAGGAGAGGAGGGAGCCGGAAACGTAAGGCACGTCTCGATGAAAAAGCAGCCCTTCCTGCTTCGCCAGTCTTTGCAGTTTCTCTGCCAGCCCGCCGACCCATCCCACCATCATGTGCTCGTCGAGGTACGAAATTTTCAAGCCAGCCTCTCGCAGGCGGGCCAGCTGCGCCTCCGCTTCGGCGATCATTTCCGAAACGGACGCCCCAGCCTCCTGAAAGTGCTGAGGCGTGGGCAGAAAAAAGCCGTTTTCATCGGTCAGTGAGGCCACCTCATTGAGCGGGAGCAGCGGCTTCCACTTCACGCGCTCCCATTCTGCGTTAAGGGTGACGTGCAAGCCGAGGTCTATCTGACCCGTCTCCGCAAAGGGGCGCAGCATTTCGGCGGCTTCTTTGAGGTAAGGCCCTGGAGCCATCACCGAGACGTTTTTGATGACGCCCGCCCGGATCGTTTCCAGAATGGCGAGGTTGGCACTGCGGCTTCCGCCGGCATCATCGGCACGGGTAATCAGGTACATAGACTGAATTTGGAATGAGAACGATTTTGGCTGAAACTAGCTCGGTGAAAGCACCATGCCGCCGCAGACGGGCAGCACCTGACCGGTAACGTAATCGCTGAGATCGGTGGCAAAAAACTCCACTACCCTCGCGCAGTCCTCAACAACGCCCATGCGCTTAAGCGGGATGTCTTTGACGGCTTCGGCGACTTTTTCGGGCGTGTCGCGCCTAAACTGCTTGTTGGCACGGGAAGTAAGAATCAAACCGGGCGCGATGCTGTTGACGGTAATACCAAACGGCCCCAGCTCGGCAGCAAGCAGGCGGGTGTATTCTGCGACCCCGGCTTTGGCCACACAGTAGTGCGCGGCTTCTCCCTTTGTGGAGGCACGAACTCCCGCCTGAGAGGAAACCGTAATGATTTTGCCGCCTCTCTGAAGCTTCATCACTTTCGCGGCTTCCTGACAGCAAAATACGGTGGAAGTCAAATTCACGTCCAGGATAAACCGCCAGTCGTCTTCCGGGCAGTTCGCTGCCGACCCGCGTTCCCAGGGGCGCAGCACCCCGCCTGCATTGGTCACCAAAATGTCGGCCCGCCCGAACACGGTCATCGTTTCGGAAAAAATTCGCTCCACCTCGTCACGCCGGGTGACATCCGCTTCTATTCCCAGCGATTTCACGCCGAAGGCTTCACATTCCGCCATCACCGTTTCTGCGGTCAATTCTTCCTCGAACTCTTTGGCCGAATCGAGGTGGAGATCGTTCACAACGAGGTTCGCCCCCAGCGATGCCAGCCGCAGGGCATAAGCACGCCCCAGCCCCCGCCCGGCTCCGGTAATCACGGCGACTTTCCCTTCCAGTTTGCGCATCACGTTTACTTTCTGCCGAAACGATCCAAAATAATCAGGGGCGCGGCTGAACGCATCCGAAAGTCATTTCGTTCAGGTTACCGGTTTTTTTGAGAGCGTTGCCTCCAATGCTGAACTCACTTCGACAAAGCCCCGATAATCTCCTGCATGAGACAAGCAGAGATGGGGGGCTAGGGATTCGTTGGACTTGTCGCTTTGCCCTCAACGTTGTGGAAGACAGGGTAAAACTGTTTTCGATGAATTTTGCTAATCCCCAATCTCCAACCCCTCATCCCTACAAAGAGGTGTTTATGGAATCCGACAACGACCGCATGACTGATATTTCGCACTTGTTCGATGAAACCAAAGGGAAAGCCGTTCCGCCTCGGCTCGACGCCATACTTCCCGCCGACCCTGAAACGGGGGTGGTAACGGCGGATGCCCTTGAAATTTATCTCGACTCCATCCTTTCGATGACGGCGCGTGCCGGACAGCCGGTCTCCTTGATTTCACTTTCTCTGGATGAAACCTCCGTTTCGCGGTTTCTGGGCGCGGAGGGGGCAGGATTGATTAGTCGGGCGGCGGCACGGTGCATCAAGCAGGAAACCCGCCCGCATGACGTGGTGGGGAAGATGGTTTCTGATCCGGGAGAGACGCCGGTCTTCGTGATTGTCTGCCCGCTCCTCAGCGAAGAGGCGGCGTCGAAACTGGCGGAGCGGCTTCAAGCCTCCATGCGCCTCAACGCAGAAGCCAACGGCGGGGCCTGGCTGACCTTCAGCATCGGGGTAACTTCCGGTTCGCTGGAAATCACCAATGCTCACGATTTGATTGCACGGGCGTCGTCCACCCTCCTGCGAGCCAAGCGGAACGGCGGGGGCAGAGTGTGGCGTCACTCCGATACCGGCAAAGACCTTTGTGATGAATAGAGAGGGAGGCAGAGGCCAATGTCTCTGATTCCAACATGAATGAAGACAGTCCTTTTTTGACGCTTCAACCGGGCGGCTTTCACCCGCTGCGTGTTCAGGTGCTGCTGGCGGAAGCAGACCCGGAGGCTCGGCTTGCACGAGAGCAGCTTCTGGAGCGCAATGGCTATGAAGTGTTTCCCTGTGCTTCGGGTTTAGAGGCGCAGGAGGCCCTGCTGCGGCGTCCTGTAGACCTGATCCTGTGTGATGCGGACTTGAGCGGCGGGCGAGGACTCGACCTGCTCGCCTTTGCGCTGTGTGAAGTGCCAGGAACACCATTCGTGCTGTTTTCCAGCCTGTCGAGTGTGGAACTCGCACGCAAAGCCCTTCAGCAGGGAGCCTCCGACTTTTTCGTGACTCCGGTCAAACCCGACGAACTGCCTGTGATTCTGGAACGCAACCTGACCCGCAAGGCCCTTTTACAACGGGAAGCAGTGCGTCAGCGCGTGGCGGTTCAGCGGTCACAGGAGGGAGTGCTGGACGCGCTCATTTCCGCTCTTTCCACCCGCGATACCGAAACGCAGGGGCACTCGGAGCGGGTGACCGCCTACACACTCGAACTCGCCGACGCCATTCATCTCTCCCCCGACGCGTTGTATGCGGTGGAACGGGGGGCCTTGCTTCACGACATCGGTAAAATCGGCATTCCCGACCGGATTCTGCTTAAGCCCGACAAATTGACACCGGAAGAGTGGAGTGAAATGCAGAAGCATCCTCTGATCGGCTATGAAATGTGTGTGCGGGTAAAGCAGCTTTCGGAGGCGGCGGAAATCGTGCTGCACCACCACGAAGCCTGGAACGGGGGCGGCTACCCGCATCGGCTGAAGGGAGAAGCGATTCCCCTGGGAGCGCGGATTTTCGCCCTTGCCGACACCCTGGACGCCATGACCAGTGATCGCCCGTACCGGTCTGCGCTGCCGCTTTCGGTGGCTCGCTCCGAAATCCTGCGCTGTCGCAAAGAGCAGTTCGACCCCGATCTGGTAGATGTTTTCCTGTCCATTTCCGAGGGACGCTGGGAACAGATTCGCCGTTTTGCATCCGAATAAACCGGGCGGAGTTCACCTGAAAAGTCGAAACCCCGCTTGTTTCTGAAGGTGGGGCGTTTCTCTACCGATAATCTCTCCAGACCCCGAACTGAAACCCGGAGTTTCTATTTCTGCGAAAAGAGAGCACCGATGCAATTGATCCCAACCAGTGAAGCCCGCGAAGGAATGTGTCTAGCTCAGGAAGTGCGGGATGATCGGGGGCGTATTCTGTTGTCACGCGGGCAGCGGCTGACGGCTTCGGTGATGGGAAGGCTGAATCGTTTTCGAGTTGAGCGAATTTACATTCGGGATGGTTATGGCCAGGAAAATCAAGAGGTACTCCGGGCCGAAATGAAAACGCATTGCGAAGAGGTGCTGCGCGACTCGTTTAGGGCATTTCAGAGCGAAGCAAAAAAGAAACGCTATGCCCTCGACGCGCAGGCGATGCAAAGCCTGACCGAAAGCGTGATTGCCGCCCTGATGAGCAATCGTGAGCCTCTGGTGACCCTGCTGGATGTTTCTACCGCTTCGGATCGGCTGCTCAACCATTCGGTTTCCGCTACAATTCTCGCGGTTTTGCTGGGAAAGGCTTTGCGAATTTCCCCGGATATGATGAACCACCTCGGTACGGCGATGATGTTTCACGACATCGGATTTTTGTTTATCCCCGAAGAGATTTCTACGAAAACCGGAAAACTAACCGACGCCGAAGTAAAAACGCTGAAAAGCCATGTGACCCTGGGCGCGGCGCATCTCGTTCGCGCCAATTTAGTGAGCAAAATCGCGGGAAATATCGTGCTGCACCACCACGAAATGATGGACGGCTCCGGCTACCCCGATTGTGTGAGAGGGGAAAGCCTGTCGCAGCTGTGTCGGATCGCTGCCGTTGCGGAAGTGTACGACTCGCTGACTTCCCCTCGCCCGTATGCCGCTCCTGTCATGCCCGATATTGCCGTAACCTACCTGCTCAAAAACGCCGGAACTTTGTTTGCGCGGGAGGTAGTAAGTGCCCTGTGCAGTGTGGTGGCTCTTTATCCGACCGGAACTGCGGTTCAGCTGAATACGGGCGAAACGGGAGTGGTGCTGGCGAACCGCCCGCAGTCGCCGCTGCGCCCCGCCCTGCGTCTGATAACCGACTATCGGGGCCGCGCCCTCCCCAAAACCCCCACGTATGATCTCGCCCGCGACGGAATGCGCTATATCGTGCGCTCCGCTCTCACGCTCTCCGAACTCGCCACCCCGAACGCCCGAACCATTCAGGATCAAGCCATCGGCTCCGTTCATTTGCTGTGCTGATGGGTTGCAGTGAACACGAAGAAGTTTTTCGGGAGGGACGGGTGAGGGAGGGTGATTTGTCCTGATGCTTTACAGCGACGACCCCAGCACAAAATCTATCGCACCGAACAACTCGTTGATTTCGCTGGTAAGGTAATCTCCTTTGTCTTGCGTAAACGTGCTCCGGGTTAATTCCCCGAACTCCCAGCGAACGCCGTCCGTAACGATTTCATAAACCAGCTTCTCTGGCGTTCCGTTGATTTTCTGCGCGGCCACCAGCTCCGCGAGGCACTGCCCCCACCCCCGCTCGAAATCGTTCTTCTTCGCCTCGACGATGAGAACCAGCGGCAAACCCAAAACCTTTTTACCCAAGGGCGATTTGGTTCCAAAGAGATAATTTGGCACACCAGACAAAAGAAGGTCGGCATTCAAGGGCTTCTGCACCCAAAACGCCAAGGTCTCCACGAATTTTTTGTAAATCTCCAGCAGAATAGGAGCAATAATCAGCTCGGTACGCGCTCCCTCCGAGGAATGAACATCAATGTTCTCCAGAGTGAAGCGGAGAGCATCGAGGAATGTCTGGCTTGCCGCGAAGGGGGTTGGCGCAATAAAAGCCGCCTCTTCATATTTGATGCCCTAGGCTTCCAACACCTCTGAAATTGACCCGGAATTGCTAAATGCCATTGTGACCTCACAAAGTCTCGATGCGAGAAGTTCGCCACATTCAGGCAAGCCAGGAAGGGAGTGGATCGAGTCGGGGGTGTTTTTTGTGCTTGCGCCTGATTTTCGGGGTAAACTTTGGGTATGGAAGAACTAGCGAAACGCTGTCGGGTGGGCACGATGGGGTGGGGCTACGCAGACTGGTCGGGCGTCTTTTATCCGGCGGAAGCGGCCTCTCGCGACTATATCGCCCATTATGCCCGCACGTTCAACGCCGTTGAGATTGACTCGACGTTTTATGCCGCTCCGCGTGAAACGCAGGTAAAGCACTGGGCGAAAGTAACCCCCGATTCGTTTGTGTTTTGTCCCAAAGTTCCCCGCCTGATTACCCATGAACTGCGGCTGCAAAATGCCGAAACCGATACTCGGCATTTTTTCGATGTGATGCGAAACCTGGGTTCCAAATTGGGGCCGGTGCTGTTTCAGTTTGCCCCGGATTTCACTCGCGCCGAACTCGACTCATTGAAAGCGTTTTTGCCGAAGGTACGAGCGTGGGCCGGAGCAGACCTCCGCATTGCGCTGGAATTTCGGCACCGCTCTCTTATCGGCGAGGACGTTTCGGAAGTTCTGAAAGAACAGGGAATTGCGCTGGCCCTTGCCGACTATACGGCGATGCCGCGCCGCTTCGAGATTACCTCGGATTTTGTGTATCTGCGCCTGATTGGGCGGCACGGCGCGTATCCCCATCACCGGGAGACGCAGGGCAACCGTTCAAGCGATCTGGTGCGGTGGGTAGAGGTTTTGCAGAAGAACGCCGCTCAGTACCGGCAGGCACTCGTCTTTATCAATAACGATTATGAAGGGTTTTCACCGGCAACCGCTGAGAAATTTCAATCGCTTCTGGGGATAGAGGCGGGGGTGCGCCCGGCGGAAGTGCAGGGAAGTTTATTCTAACAGAAGGGTGAGAGGGCACGGGAAAAGCGGTCGAACGAAATTCCGTGCGCTCCAGAGGAGTGAAGATGGCATTTGTGAAAGCGTTGAAAGCGGAAGCGGTACGGCCAGGAACCGCCTCCGCCGTTCTGATCGAAAACAAAGAGTACGCAGTTTATAATGTGGACGGGCAGTTTTACTGCACGGACAATTCCTGCCCTCACGCCGATGGGCCGCTGGCAGAAGGGGATGTCGAAGGAGAAATCGTTTATTGCCCCTGGCACTACTGGGGCATCAACATCAAAAGCGGAGAAGTGACCGACATCGTGGGCTTGTGCATTAAAACCTTTCCCTGCAAGGTGGAAGACGGCTCGGTTTGGATCGAAATTTAGAGAATTTTGGCGGGAGCGAAAAATAACTCTGAGGAAGCTTCGACTTTGTACCGATAATCTGATTGATTCGAGTTCACCTTCCTTCATCGGCGGCAGGGTTTTGCTCTCCTTTAACCTGCCGCCATTTTTTTGCCCTTCCAAACCTGACGATATTGATCCATGAACTCCGGCGCGAGGCTTTTCTAAGCCTCGCGCCGGATTGCTTTTACAGGGGCGAGCCAGATTTATCGTTTACCGGGTTTGGCGGCTCCGGTCGTGTTGTAGTTGTGGAGGAGCAGGGTGAGGTCGTCCACATTGATCGAATAATCAAGGTTGAGGTCGGCGTTGGGCAGATACTGTCCATCGCCGAGCTGCGTGTTGTAAACAGTGAGCAGGGCGGTGAGATCATCCACATCAATTTTGTTGCTGCCGTTCACGTCCCCCACGAGCAAGGTTGCGTTGACGCCGAAGAGGTCGCCTGCCGTGAGATTGATCACCAGGTTTTTCGCCAGATACCGCTGTCCTTTGATGTGGAGAGTGCCCGCTCGTTTGGGCAGCAAGAGCGAATACTCGCCGGTGCGGGACACAAGAAAGGTGGGAGCGAAGTCGGGGAAGCCAGCGGAGCGGAAGGTGAAACCAATCGGCTGCGGCGGAGCAAAAGCAGAGATGCCTTCCAGACCTAACGTACCCGAAACACGAGACCGAGACGACAGATTGAGCGAAACTGTCAGGCTGTTTTCGTAAGAAGCGGAGTTGGCAACCGCGATGTCGAGGCGTCCGTCCCCATCCAGATCGGCGATCACGGGGGAGACCGGTCCCTTGCCAAGGTGATAGCCCACTTTGGGCGCGAGCGTTCCATCTCCATTTCCGAGCAGTATGTCTACCTGATTATTGCCGGAGTTAAAGGCCGCGACATCCAGTTTGCCGTCGCCGTTGACATCCGCCAGCCGAAGGTCGGTTCCATTGTTTGACTTGAAATAAATCACGGGAGAACCGAACGTGCCGTTTCGATTGTTGAGCAAAACCCCGATTCGATTGCCGGTTCCTGCCACAATATCCGGGAAGCCGTCGCCATTAAGGTCATCGAGGGCGAGAAACCGATAGGGGCTGGGGGTGGGATAGTCGGTTCGGGTTCGGAAGGTTCCGTCGCCATTGCCGAGCAGAATGCTGATGCTGGGGCTGCTGTTGGGGGCATTGCAGGTGACGAGATCGAGTTTGCCGTCTCCGTCTACATCTTTGGCCGCAATGCCTGCCGGAGCGAAACCCGTGTAAACGCTGCCGCTCTCTACAAACCTGCCGTTTCCATCATTGAGCAGAATTTTGATGAGGGAACCAGGGTCGCGATTGGAATAATAAGAATCGGCAACGGCGAGGTCGGGTTTACCGTCTCCGTTGAAATCACCCAGCGCAAAACGTGCACTGCCATAGGCCGGGGAGTAAATGGCGGCATCGAGAAAGGTTCCGTCTCCTTGGCCCAGCGAAACGGAAAGTGTGTAAGCCGTACTTTGCCCGCCGCCGCCCGCGAGTAAGAGATCGAGTTTTCCGTCCCCGTTCACATCCGCGAGCAGGGACTGAGTGGCGTAAATCGAACCAACCGTATGGAGGGGAGAAGAGGTGAAAGTGCCGAAGCCGTCACCAAAAAACACGGTTACCCCGCCGCTGCCGTTTGTGGAAGCGACCAGATCGAGTTTGCCGTCCCCGTTGATATCGCCTGCCGCCAGAGTTCCAGTGGTGTAATTATAGCTGGCGGGAACCGAGTAGGTTGTTCCGCTGATGAGCGTTCCATCGCGGCGGTTCGGGTGCAGGGTGAGCACATTGGCTCCGGTGCAGAGCACGTCGGGGTAACCGTCGCCCGTGAAGTCCGCCGCGACGCAGGAGCTGCCCGTTGTGGGATACTGCCCTGTACCGTCGAAATGCCCGTCTCCCCTTCCGCGCAATAGGGTGATCGTTCCGCCCGCAGAACCGACGAGATCAGGGATGCCGTCTTTGTTAAGGTCGCTTACGGAAACTGACGTTCCACTGTAGGTGTTTGCAATCTGAAAAAGATCGCCCGCCGAAAAGCCCCCGCCGGCGGTGTTCAGAAAGACCTGGAGCAGGCGGCTCCCGGAGGCGGCCAAATCGGGTTTGCCGTCGCGGTTGAAGTCTCCCACAGCCAGCATATTCAGGACTTCCTGACTGGTATAATCCGTTTTGGAAAAAAAGGTGCCGTTTCCGCGATTGAGCAGAACGCTGAAGGAGGAAGTTTCCGAACTCGCGGTTGCGAGGTCGGTCTTCCCGTCCCCGTTGAAATCTGCGGCAACGATGGAGCTTGGGTTAGTGGAAATCGGGTAGAGCGGGCCTGCTGTGAATGTGCCCTGACCATTGCCGAAAAGGATTACAACCGTGTAAAGGGCGGTGGCGTTGTAGCCCGCAACGGCGATGTCGAGCTTGCCGTCCCCATTGAAATCGCCGACGGTGACTTCATAAGGCGCAAAGGCACTGCCGACAAATGTATCCATCGAAAGATTCGTGCGGGGCAGAAAGGTTCCGTCGCCCCGGTTGTACCAGAGACTGACAGTGCGATTGGAAGAAAAATTGGCCGTAATAAGATCGGGTTTGCCGTCGCCGTTGAGGTCACCGACTGCAACGCGAGACGGGTTCATCTCGGTGTCGTAATCGGTGCGCGACAAGAATAGGCCCCCGCCGCCGTTCAGGAAAACGCTGATTGAGGTTCCATTGGTGGTAACGATGTCGGGCTTGCCGTCGCCATTGAGGTCGGCGGTGACGGTGTGGTAAGGGTTGGAAACTCCGTCGTATTGCCGAAAGGCGAACAGATCGCCCTGCGCCCGACCCGGAGCCGAACAGAGAAAAATGAAGAGAGCAAACACAGACGGTAAGGCGCGGTAGAAAAGTTTCATGGTTTCTCCAGCGGTGAGGACGAAGATGCAGCAGAATGCACTCCGGCTCGAAAAGACAGGGATTCGAGACGGTTTGTATTACACCAACTCGCGGTTTGTTTCCTGCACCAAAACCCCTGCTGCAAAATTTTCTCGCAGCCATTTCGTTCAGAGAAGCCTTTCCCAGTAAAGGGCATTTTTTGTGAGAGGATTTTCGAGGGTTGGCGTCTAACTAAAGGTTAGCCATCAAATCAGTGAAAGGGTAAGACAATGACGTTTCGATTTCAGAGCCTGCTCGGTGCGGTTGCCGTGCTGGGGGCCGCCTCTTCTCTCCCCTCCCCCGTATTCGCCGGGGAAAAAAAAGCCGCCAAACGCGCTGACGTTCCCAAGGGAGCGATTGTTCTGTTCGACGGTTCCGAAAAAAGCCTGACCGAGAACTGGGTGAAACGCTACACCACCGACAAAACCCCGGAGTGGAATCTCACCAAAGCAGGGACAATGACGCCTAAAAACGGCGACGTGGCGACCAAACAGGAGTTCCGTGACTTTCACCTGCACGTCGAATTCAATGTTCCGTTTTTGCCCAACAATCACGGGCAGGAACGCGGCAACAGCGGGATTGGCCTTCAGGGACGCTATGAAATTCAGATTCTCGACTCGTATGGCCTTGCAAGCCCCGGCTCCGGCGACTGCGGTGCGGTTTACAGCAAAGTGGCTCCGCTCGTCAATGCCACGCTCCCCCCCAAAACCTGGGAAACCTACGACATCGTGTTTCGTGCGCCGCGCTTCGACGGCGAGAACGTAGTGGAGAAGCCCCGCGTGACGGTGATTCTCAACGGGCAGATCGTTCAGAACAACACCCTGATTCCCGACATGACCGGCATCCAGTTTGCTCAATACAAAAGCATGGCCCCCACTGGCCCCATTCTGCTGCAGGATCACGGCTTTCCGGTGCAGTTCCGCAACGTCTGGATTGTGCCGCTGCCCGAAAAAGGCTCGGACAGCTACGAAGGCAAGTAAGTTTTAATCCCTCCAACTGCCGCCCCTTCCGTTTTGGAGGGGGCGGCTTTTTGTCGGTTCTTTTTTGCGAACGTGAGGCCGAAAGTCCGCTCGGCCTTACTGTCCGGTGCGATCTCTTGACTGCTGGCTCACCCAGGGCAGGTCCTGCCCCAATCCTCCTGGCTTAGCCAGGTGAATTCGCAGCTGCCACAAAGTATGGTCTACGGCATAGGCGAGGTCTTGAAGTTTGTTGCTGGTGGGAGGATCGCTTTCATTGGTTTCACGAATCGCCACATAAATCTCTTTTTGGAGAATGGCGATGCGATCTACCTGAAGTTTCAGTGACTCATTATCGGTGATATACCCTGAAGGCAGTTCCATGATTTTCGTGGTACGGGCAGTGGTGGCGTAGCGGCCATCAATGCTGTATCCCAACGACAGAACACGCTCGGCAAAGGCATCGGCCTGCTTGCGATAATAGTCTGCCTGCTCCTGATAAAATTCATGCAGCGGCAGATAGAGCAGGCCGGACAGGTTCCAGTGAAGCTCTTTGTAATTGTTGAAGGTTGCCAGCAAATCCACAACCAGCTGTTGAAGTAATTTCGCGTTTTTCTCGCGATCTCGGTCACTGGCAAGCGGATAGCTGTCTTCCAAACGCTTGGGCTGAGAGAGTTTTTCGTTGCTTAGCCCCTGCCCGGCGGCTTTGGACGCACGGCTCGTGATTTCGCGTGCCGTGCGGGTGTCGGTCTGACTTGATTCTTGAGCCGCCGAAATTCCTCCAAATGCAAGGCAGGCAGCGATCGAGGGAAGTAATTTTCTGAAAATACAAATTTTTCCGAGTATAAAACCCAGGGTGGATTGCGGGTTCACCTGTTAGGTACGCCTTTGCGAGAATTTTGTTGCCTTCAGCTCTGTATACCCCCGGAGTCAATGTTCGGAAAAGAGCGATGTTTCCGGGTAGAAAGCCGACCACCCGAACCAGTAGCTGAGGCGGTAGGGAAACAGGCTCAGGTTAGGCCTCCCCGGTTTCAGTGAGCGACCGTTCAGGAGACTCCAGCGTCCGCCGTCCTGCCCGGTGATCTCAGACCCGGCCACCCAAAAAGAACCGGGGGCAGGGCAGCGATACACCGCCGTTCGTTCCGTGAAGGAATCGCAAACGATCAGCAGCGGAATCCGAGCAAGAGTCTCCTGCACAAGCGTTTTCTGACGGAGCAGCGAGAGCGGGTAGGCGCGGGAGGTCGCCCCAATCTGGAGTCCCAGCACCATGTCCTTTGGGGCGAGGCGCGGATCTACCCATGTCGGACGATGGAAGCCAACCTCCTGCGCGTTACGCCGGTAGTCCCGGTAGCGGTCAAAGGGTCTCTCTTCGCAGCCGTCAGTCGAAAGCACCTCCGTTTGCGGATGGAGAGATTCCCAGCCCCGCCAGCGAACCCGCGGGGTGGAAGCGAGCAGCGTGAGCCGTGTGCCCTTCAATTTTCCTGCCAGGGCTTCGCCGGTGAAGTGCGACCAGAGCGAATGGGTTTCTTCATCGGACATGACCTGAGAATTGTGGAGCAGTTTGCCCGAAACCTGAAACGTCAGGGTATGTCCCTCCACACGACGCCCGTAGACCACGCCGGAATTGCAAAGCGAACAATAAGAGACGAGAATGGGTTTTCCACCCAGGGTGTCATTGACGATCTCGTGTTCATCCAAAAGCGAAAGCGCGTAAGCATGGGCTGCGCGTCCTTCCGCGTAACCGAAAACAAAGGGATTGCCCTGGAAATGTGCCTGCTTCACCGCCACAAACCGGGGTGTCAGAATTGCCGGAAAGTCCTCGCCGGGTCGTCCTTCACAAAGGGCAGGGGCATTAAGGCGGCGTGCGGTTTCAACCTGTGTTCTGTTTGAGGAAAGCCGTTGGGCAGAGGCCAAAAGGCAGAACGGCAGAAGCAAAGCGAAAATTCTGGAGAAAGGAAAACAGGGTTTCATCCCATAAGGTTCACCACAAAAATACGAACTCCTGCCTAAAAAGAGCGGAGTATTCCCGCCTGCTTTTGCGTAGAAAAATTTGTCAATGCTTGAAACAGCAATCAAAAGGAGATCAAAAAATGCGTTTTACAATTTGGCGGGCTGGGGTGACGCTGGCAGGGCTTGTTCTGTTCGGATGCGGTTTGCGGGGGCCAGACCCGCTTGCATTCAATAATTCTCTGAGCGGAATCAATGCGAAACTCAAAACGGCAGGGCTGCACTTTGGGGAAAGCGTGGGAGCCGCGCTAACAGACCAACCCGGCGGGCAGGCGAAAATGAAGCAGGAGTTCGCGAATGTGAAGACCGTGATGCGCGATGTGAAAACGGAGGCTGCCGCCCTTAAAGTGCCAAACGATGAAACTTCGAAAAACCTCTATTCGCTTCACCAGGAATTTCTGAAGCTCGAAGAAAAAATGATTAACGAAGATTTTCAGAAAATCGAAGATTTGTCACAAAATGCTTCGCTTAATCAGCAAGGCAAAGCCCAACAGGTGATGGGAATCATCAATCGAATCAGCGTGATTGAAAACAAATCTCTCGGTCAGGTTCAGCAAGCCCAGCGCACGTTTGCGGAAGCGCACCATATTCAGTTGACCGGAACGCCGAACTAGCGGGCCTTAGAGTGGAAATGTGGAAACCAGTTTTGTAACCGCCAAAAATCAGGCTCGAACTCAAGCCCTGCTGGATGTGAAAACGATCTACCATGAGCCAAACGTGGAGGAGTATGCACGGGGGCAGGAAATCCTGGCGCGATTTTCAGAGGCAGAGCGGATTGTGGTCGCTTCACATTGGCGAATCCCGGAGCTGTCGGAGGATCGGGGGAAAATTCGAGACTGGATTTCCACGAAGCGGGCCACGCTCGTTTTGGGCGTGAAAAAAACGCTGAAGTGCACACCCTACGAACGCTCCTGTGATTTCGTGGCTCCGTCGCAAAGCAACGGGTGTGCAATGTCCTGCGCCTACTGCTACGTGGCTCGGCGAAAGGGTTACGCAAATCCGATTACGGTCTTTGTGAATATCGAGCAAATCTGCGGGGCGATCGCAAAACACGCGGAGGCGCAGGGCTTCAAACTGGCTCCGACCCAGGCGGATGAAAACGATTTCGTTTATGAACTCGGGACGAATTCCGACTGCGCCGCCGATGCCCTCGTTTCCGATAACCTCAAAGATTTGGTGACTCTGTTTCGAGGGCTGCCGAACGCCAAAGGAACCTTCGCCACCAAATTCGTCAATCCCGCCCTTCTGGAGTATGACCCTCAGCGTAAAACCCGCCTTCGTTTTTCGCTGATGCCGCAGACGATCTCGCGCCGGGTGGACATCCGCACATCGCGAATTTCGGATCGGATCGGGGCAGTCAATGCATTTGTGGAGGCGGGTTGGGAAGTCAACCTCAATTTCGCTCCGGTAATCGTTTATGAGGGGTGGCTGGAGGAGTACCGCCAGTTGATGCAGGAGGTTTCGGATCGGCTGAACCCGGTTTCCAAAGCGCAGTTGAGCGTGGAGATCGCGTTTCTTACGCACAACGCCGACCTTCACGAGGTGAATTTGGGCTGGCATCCGCGCGGGGAAGAACTATTATGGAGGCCTGAACTTCAGGAAACGAAAATCAGCGGAACCGGCGGAGAAAACCTGCGCTACCGCCTTCCGGTGAAACGTGAATTTGTAGAGGAGTTTGTCGGGCTGGTGAAACGAGAGCTGCCCGACGCTGCCATTCGCTATGCCTTTTAGAGTGTACCTAGCACAACACAAGACGCCCGATGACTTTTGGTCACCGGGCGTCTTTGCTGAATAGGGTCAGCGATTACCAGCGATTGCCGCCGCCACCGCCGCTGTTGCGTCCGCCGCCGCCGCCGCCATAACCGCCTCGGCTGCCACCGCCGCCGCCGCCGGTAGATCGCTCTTCACGGGGCTTGGCTTCGTTGACGGTCAGGCTGCGCCCGCCCATCATCGAACCGTTCAGGGCAGAGATTGCGGCGTCTGCCTCGGCGTCGGTTGCCATTTCGACAAATCCGAAACCTTTGGCCTGGTTGGTGTATTTGTCGGTGATGACCGAAGCGGAGGTCACGTTGCCGTGTGCCGCAAACAGGTCTTCGAGGTCGCTCTCGGTTGCAGAGTAGGGCAGTCCGCCCACATAAATTCGTTTTGCCATGTTGGTGGCTCCTTTATAAACTTCTTCCTGGGGAAAAAGGGTCGGATGCTTTTAGAACGATAGGGTCTGAAAGCACGAAAGTTGGTGAAGCCTGTCATTGTCTTCACCATCTGAAGCGAGGTTGAAAAAGAAAGAAGGAGCCTGACGCAAGAAGCACAACGAGGGACAAACAAGAGCCATCGTGAGTCAAATCGAGCACGGTTCAATCTAAACCTTACAAAACGGGTTTCAGATAACACTAGGATACCCTACTTTTTGGAAAACTCCCCATCTTTTTTAGAAATTTTCAAAAATAAATGGGCGCAGCCCGATGCCAAGGCGGAGCTGCCCCGGTTGACCGTTACCCTGCCCGCGAATTTATGTCATACTCTGAGACAGAAATCCAATCCGTTTCGATCAAAACCTAAAGATTCTGGAGAATGACCCTTATGGGCAATCGCGCCCTTACTGCGTTGACGGCACTGCTGCTGGCTTCGCCTCTGACAACCCCTTCCTTGTTCGCACAAGCTTCGGGCGTGGAAGCCGCCAATCGTGTTGCCGCTTACACAGCCTGGGACGACAATTACCTGTATCTCGCCGTGCAGGTCAATAAGCCCGAATTGAAGGGCACGAATGCGGCTCCATTCTCAGACCCGCGCCAGGATGACGCAGTTTATCTTTCCCTGCAAACCGACAACGACAAAACCGCCCTGTCCCGCACTGCAAAAACCTACACGGTGGTGGTGAGTGAAGCGGGCGGGGTGCAGCTGTATTCCGGCCTTGCTGCCGTGCCGCTCTACGCCTCGTTCGAGAGCTTCAACGCGAAACTACAGGACGTTCTCACCAACGAAAAAGACCCCCAAAAGCGCGATGAACGTTTTACGGCCCTGACCGGAACCGTGATCGGGGTGGGGGTGGAAAAAAAAGGGGCACTGCGAGCCCTGGGGACGGCGGTTCCCGGCTACACCCTCGAAGTGAGAATCCCCTGGAGTGATCTCGGCGGCAAACCGTCACCGGGAACGAGATGGGGCTTTCATCTCGCCGCACAAAGCATCACATCGAGCAGCCCGGCACTTCAAGCCCTCAACAAAAAGGTGCTTTCTGCCGGTGATCTCGACAACCCTTCGCTCTGGTCGGAGCTGGTGTTTGCCTCCGCCCCCGCCGCAGCGGAGGGGAATACCTACTATGCGCCGCGTGTGTTCGCGAACAGGCCCAGCATTGACGGCGAAGTGAAGCCCGGAGAATACAGCGGTGTTTCGCTCATCGAGTTTGGAGAGCGCGTGGTTTCCAGGGGCGGCGGCTCGGCACTGCCTGCAACGCTCGCTTCGCGTGCCCGCCCGGAGTTCAAGCCCAAACCAGCCCGCAAATTGGTTCCGCTCCCCGCCTCCGTAGAACCGGAAGCAGAGGTTTCTGCGCCGCATGGGGTGCAGCTGCTCGCACCGCTGACCCTCGCCAAATACGTGTATCGGTATCAGGGAGACACCCGCCGACCGGAGCCGACCGAAGGAATTCTGCTGCCGGACGGCGGCACGGCACTGGCCCAGCACCCGCTCGGCGGAACCGGAGCCTGGATGAGTTACGACCGGGTGGACTGGCATCGGAAAAACCTCACCGACGCCAAAAAAGCCGGGGTGGATGCTTTGCTCGCCGTGTATCGCGGGGCTGGCAGCGACCGCAAAAAATTCGCGGATCGGGGCCTGCTCACCCTGACGACCGCCCTTCAGTCTCTTCGAAACAATGGGCAGGACTATCCTCAGATCGCTCTCTGGCTTGATCTGTCGGGAGTGGCAGAAGCCCTCGGCGAGCGGGTAGACCTCCGAACGCCCAAAGCCCTGCAAGAGGTCTCCCGGCAAATCGCCCGCTTTTATGAAAGTGTGCCGGAGCCGTTTCGCCTTCGGGTTCCGCTTTCCGAGAAAAACGGCGGTCGCTTTGCCTATCCGGTTTTTCTGAGCGATTCGGGGGTGCTCACCGGAATGGATGAGGCCGTCAGCGGGAAGCTTCGGAGCCGGTTTGAGAAACAGTTTGGAGCAGACCTGATTTTGATTGGAGAAGCCGGGATGGAGGGGGCAGGGCTGGACGGAGTTCTGCCCCTGCCGCAGTCGGAAAGCAAAACGGGCTGGGTGAAAGCCCTGCGGGTCAGCCCCGGCTACGATCCCACTTACGCTCCGCCCGGAACCACCGAGAACGCGGTGATCCGTCCGAACCTGAATGGCGAAACCTACCGCAAAGACTGGACGTTCGCGCTCGCCAAAAGCCCCGATTTCGTGGTGATTGACAGTTGGAACGAATATCCGCTCGGCTCGGCAGTTGCCCCTACGCTGGAAGCAGGCGTCACGCTTCTGGATTTAACCCGCCTCAGCAGCGGGCGCCTGACCGGAAACGGTAAACTTCGCGCCCGTCTGCTCTCCACCAATGTGCCGGAAGCCCTGAAACCGGGGGCCTCCGCTGCTTTGGAGGTGCGCCTGCTCAACTCTGGAACCGAACCCTGGGGAACCACCGCCGCGCTCGGCCAGCAGCCCGTTGTGCTGCGGACGCGCTGGATGCAGGGCGACCGCACAATTTCCACGGGAACGGCGAGCGCGGTGATTTCGGCTCAGCCGGACGAAACGGTGAGGGTGATGTTCGAGGCGGCGGCGGTCAGCACAGACGGAAGCCCGCTCCCGGAAGGCAGTTATCTGCTGTCGCTCTCGCCGGAACTCATTTCAGGGAAAGGCTCGCCTCTCAGCCCGGAGATGAAAATCTTGGTGAAGGTGGGTGCAGCCTCGCTTTCGCCCTACGCGCTCGGCGTGACCCGGACCGATCTGCCCACGCAGCTGGAAAATGGAGGGGTTTACACCGTTCACGCTCAGGTGCGAAACGAAGGCAGTACCCCCTGGAAAAAAAGCGAGGGGGCTTATGTCGGGCTTCGACTCGTGAAAAAAAGCGGGAGCAGGGAATCTTACCTAGAGGCTCCCGACGCTAGCGTGGAACTCAGCGAGGAGGTCGCTCCCGGAGCCGAAACGAAGGTGACCCTGACCCTTCCCGTGACCGATCCTTCTGGAAATCCGCTTTCGTTGAACGAGGGAGAGAGGCTGGGGCTGCACTGGGAAGTCGGCGACGGTTCTGGCGGCGGGCTTTCGCCGTTTGTTCCGGTGTCGCTCGAGCCCTTTGATTTCGGCGTTCGATTTACCCTCGACGGCGGGCTGTCCAACCTGCCCGCCGAGCGCAGGCTTCCGATCCGTCTGAGCCTTCAGAACACCGGCCCTCAAATCTGGCGGGCCGGTTCGGTGCGCATCGGCTACCATTGGCTTTATGCCGACGGCAGCGAGTTTATCTGGGAAGATGAAACCACTGGTCTGCCCAAAGACCTCGCACCCGGCGAATCGCTCAACGAACTTTTTGTCAACGTCACGGCTCCCCCGAACGATGGAACCTACTGGCTTGTTTGGGATGTGAAGTTCGGCGACACCTGGGCGTCTACGGCGGGAGCCTCGCACGTTCTGGACACGCTCGTGCGTCCGGTGCGTGTGTTCGGCGGCAAACTCTTTTTCGCCGACCTCTCAAAAGGATTCAACCTCGATGGAATCACTGAAGAAGGAGAGTTTTTCGACGGCGACTTCGATGGAGGCGGGCATACGTTCCCGGCTCCGGTGGTTCCGCCCTATACCGATCTTCCCGCACTGCCTTCCGGGATGTGGCTGGGCGGACTGAAACCGGGGCCGGATTCCCAGCGGCGCATTTCCTTTAAGTGGGGCGGCAAAGACCTGGCCTCAAAAAACTTTGTGGAATGCCGGGGGCAGCGGCTTGAACTGACTCCGCCGGGAGCGAAACCCACCGGAAAATATCGGTTTATTCACCTGCTGGCTTCCTCGACCGGAGCGGCCACCGGGGGCGGAATGAAAGTGGTGTTTCAGGAGCCGACCTCGCAAACCGCCGATCTGCTTTCGTTCGGGGCGGAACCCTGGACCGAAGTCACCACCGTCAAAACACCGATTGGCTTTCTTGCCAGACGGCGGCACACCCGCTCCGGGGTGGAACGGGTTCCGGTCGCGCTCTATCACTACACCATCAAAATCGGAGAAGCGCGAACCCCGGTGGCTCTGGTACTGCCCAATGCCCCCGAAATCAAAATCGCCGCCATTACGCTGGAAAAGTAGGGGCGGAGGAAAACGTTTCATTCAAGCAGGGCCTGAGCGGGGAAAAGGGTGAAATGAATAAAACCCGCGCTCGAAGAGGGGGTTAAAGATGAAGCCGCTGTTGATCTTTGCTGTTCTGATCGCTGCCGGGGGAAGCCTTTTCGCGCAGACTTCGTTTCCTATGCTGGGCGCGACGTTTCCGGTGGCGGTGAAGCGCGGCTCAACCGGAGTGGTCACGCTTCACTCGGAGGGCAACGGCGGCTCAAATCTCTTTGGCGCGTACAAGGTGCTGTTCGCCGGAAAAGGGATCACCGCCGAAATCGTTCCCCCGGAAAAGCCCGTCCTGCCCGATCCCAAAAAGCCGAACGAACTGCCGCTTCAGCGGGACCTCCAGCTGAAGGTCACCGTCGCTCCCGACGCCGAAATCGGAGTGCGCGAGTACCGGGTGGCCGCTTCACGAGGCGGGGTTTCGACCTGCGGCCAGCTGTTCATTTCCGACGAAACGGAAGTCACCGAGAGGGAACCCAACGATTCCCTGCAAAAAGCCCAGGGGCTTTCCGTTCCCTGTGCCGTTTCCGGGCGCATCGAAGGAAACAAAGACGAAGACTTTTATCGCTTTCATGCGGAGGCCGGTCAGGAAATCGTGTTCTCAGTGCTGTGTGCCCGCCTTCAAGACAAAGTACACGATCTTCAGGAACATTGCGACCCTCTTCTCGTTTTAAGAGACAAAGAGGGAAACGAACTCACCCGCAGCGATGACTTTTATCGCGCTGACCCCGCTCTCGTTTATCGCTTTGAGAAAGGGGGCGATTACTTTCTCCAGATTCGCGACGTAAACTACAAAGGTAATCCGAACTGGACGTATCGCTTAAGCCTTTGGAACCGTCCCTGGCTTTTGTCGGTGTTCCCCTGCGCTGTCTCGCCGGGGACTACGCTCGATCTTTCGATCTCCGGCTGGAACCTCGGCGGAGCGAAAACGGGACGGCTGACCGTCTCCTCCGACCTCGCCCCCGGAATTCATGAGTTTGTTCTTACGGTGAACGGAACCCCGACAAATCCGATTCCGCTGCTGGTCACCGGTCTCCCGCCCGCTCAAGCGACTGTTTCCGGGAAAACCCCGCTTTCCGTGCCCGTTCTGCTTTGTGCGAAACAGGAGGGAGATACGCAGGAAACGCGCTTTCCGCTGAGGCTGAAAAAGGGAGAAACCCTTCATTTCGAGGTGGTTGCCCAGCGGCTCGGCCTGACGCTGGACGCCGAACTTCGGCTTCGGAATGCGAAAGGGGAAGTGGCGGCGTTTGCCGACGATACCTTCGGCAAAGACCCGGCCTTCGATTACACCCCCCCCGAAGAGGCCGACTTTTCGCTGGAAGTGCGCGACATCTCCGGCGTGAAGGGCGACCGCCGAAGTTACGCGCTGAAGATCGAAGCCCCGCATCCCGACTTCACCGTGCGCTGTGATCCCAATCGGGCAATGATTGCGCCGGGAAACAGCACCTGCCTTTTCGTGCAAATCGAGCGCAAAAACGGCTTTAACGGAGAGGTGACCGCGAAAATCGAGGGGCTGCCCCCCGGCGTCACCGCAACGCCTGCGGTCATTGCCCCGAACATGACGCTGGGAACGATTTTTCTAACCGCCGAAACGCACGCGAAAGTGGAGGCTTCGCTAGCCTTTGTCACCGCTTCTGCCACTGCCGGGAGCGACACAAAGCCGCTTTCACTTGTGCATCAGGCCCAGCCGCTGACCGAAATTTATATGCCCGGCGGCGGACGAGGACGCTGGGAAACCGAAACCCTCGCGGTCTCCGTTACCGAGCCGAACGACTTTACCGTTACGCTCGACCAAACGAAGGTCAGCCTGAAGCCGGGAAGCGAAGTCAAGATCGCTGTGACCCTGCACCGCCGTGACGATTTTAAGAAGGCCGTGCCGCTGGATGTGCGGCTTTTGCATCTGGAACTGTTTTATAATCCCCTGCCGCCGGGAGTGACGATTTCGGAGACCACCATCCCAGAAGGGCAGGATCACGGGACGATCACTCTTCGGGCCGAAAACAACGCTCCGCCCGTGAAAGACCTCGCGCTGCCGGTGATGGGTTTCGCTTCGATCAATTTTGTCATGAAAACCTGGTTTGTCACCCCCGTGACGCTAACCGTCGAGAAAAAGCAGCCTTAAGGAAACCTTGTTTGGCGAATGCAACCCTCTGGATAATTTTTTGTGTGGGATTTTTGGCGGTGTTCGCGCTGGACATGGGCGTTCTCAACCGAAAGCCCCGCACCCCTACGCTCCGGGAGGCGGCGATCTGGAGCGGCGTCTGGCTTTTGCTGGCACTGGCTTTTGCCGGAGGGGTCTTCGTTGAAAAAGGGCATCTCGCGGGAATGCAGTTTCTCGGCGGCTATGTGGTGGAACTCTCCCTTTCGGCAGACAACGTATTTTTGTTTGCCGTGATCTTTCGCTATTTTCGCACGCCGCCGCAGGTACAGCATCGTGCCCTGGCGTGGGGAATTCTCTCTGCCATTGTGCTGCGCGGCGTGATGATTGCGGCGGGAGCAGCTCTCATCACCCGGTTTTCCTGGGTGGAATACGTCTTTGGGGCGTTTCTGGTCTACACCGGAATCAAAATGTTTCTGGCGCGTGACGAGACGCCGGACGTGTCGCAGAACAAACTGCTTCGGCTGGCAAAACGGCGGCTGCCGATCCTGGATCACTACGAAGGCTCGCAGTTTTTTGTCACCAAGGACGGCAGGCGGCTGGCGACCCTGCTGCTGCTGGTACTGCTGATGATCGAAAGCACTGACCTGATTTTCGCACTGGACAGCATTCCGGCGATTTTCGGGATCACGAAAGACCCGTTTATCGTCTTTACCTCCAACATTCTCGCGATTCTGGGCTTGCGCTCCCTTTATTTTCTGCTGGCGGGCGTGATGGAAAAATTCCACTATCTCGAAACCGGGCTGGCATTTGTGCTCGCTTTTGTGGGGGCGAAAATGCTGGCGGTGATGGCGGGAATTCATCTTGGACTGGGCTTGTCCCTGGGCATCATCCTCGGAATTCTGGCCTTTTCCATTGGTCTTTCGCTTGCATTTCCAAAGCCTTCCGAATCTTTGGAAACCACCTTCAGTTCCGAGAAACAAAACGAGGAAACACGGATTTCATGATGACGCCCGCCGCCCCCCGCCAAAACCTGAACTTTCTCGACAGCCTGTACGAAAAAACCCCGCTGCTGATGGGCATTGTTGAGCTGCGCGACAACGACATTCTGCATCTGTCCGGCAATACCGCTTCTGCCGCGTTCATGGGTTTTTCCCCCGCAACGATCCAGAACCGACCTGTCAGCGAACTTGGTGTTCCACCAGCGCAAATCGAACGCTGGCACGAGCGGTATCGCGAGGTGCAGAAAGCGGGCAAATCGCTGCTTTTCGAGGACGAGTCTCCCTCCGAAGCCGGAAGCCGGTGGATGGCGGTGACACTGACGCCGCTGGACAGTTCCGAAACGGGACAGCCGCGCTTCGCCTATATTCTGGAAGACATCACCGAGCGCAAAAGGACGGAACTGGGCTATGCGCAGAACACCCGTCTGCTTGCGCTTTCTGCCGAAGTGGGGCGAGCTTTAACCGAAGGGCTGCCCCTGGAAACGTCTCTTCAGCACTGCACCGAGGCTTTGGTGCGTTCGCTCGATGCCGCCCTTGCCCGTATCTGGACGCTCGAACCGGAAGCGCAGGGGCTTGAACTCAAAGCTTCCGCCGGAATGTACCCCCCCCTCAATGGAGCGCACAGCCGGGTTTCCATCGGGCAGGACCAAATCGGCCTCATTGCCCAAGAGCGCAAGCCGCACTTCACCAATGCGGCGGCGGGCGATCCCAGTGTGGGGGATCAGGAATGGGCGCAGCGGGAGGGTATCATTTCGTTTGCGGGGCATCCGCTCATCGTCGGGGACAACCTGATGGGCGTGATGGCCCTGTTTGCGCGTCACCCGCTGACTGAGGCTACGCTGGACGCGCTTTCGGCAGTGGCGGATCAGATCGCCGTTGGCATCGAACGGCAGCGAACGGCACTTCAACTGAAGGAGCAGGCGGAGATTCTCGAAACCGTCGAGCGAATCGGGCGGGTGGTCTCGGCGGAACTCGACCTGAAAACGGTGGTGCAGGCCACCACCGATGCAGCGACTGAGGTGTCGGGAGCGCAGTTCGGAGCCTTTTTCTACAATGTTCAGGACGCGCAGGGAGAAGCCTACAAACTTTATGCCCTTTCAGGGGCGGCAGAAGAGCATTTCGCGAAGTTCCCGATGCCCCGCAACACCGAAATTTTCGCTCCGACCTTTGGCGGGGAGGGAACCGTTCGCCTCTACGATGTGACCCGCGATCCGCGCTACGGCAAAAACGCACCCCACCGGGGGCTGCCGGAAGGCCATCTGCCGGTGCGAAGCTATCTGGCGGTTCCGGTGATTTCGCGTTCCGGTGAAGTAATCGGCGGGCTGCTGTTTGGCCACGAGCGGCCCGGCGTGTTTTCCTCGCGAATCGAGCGGGTGGTCGAGGGACTGGCGGCACAGGCGGCGGTGGCGATTGACAATGCCCGGCTTTACGCGCAGGCTCAGCGTGAGATTGCGGAGCGCACCCGACTGGCCCTGGAAAACGAAGAACTGTGGCAGGCGGAGCGTGAAAGAACTCAGCAGCTCATGGTGGCGGTGCGGGAAGTGCACCACCGGGTGAAAAACAATTTACAGGGCGTTTCCGCCCTGCTGGAAATGCAGATTCCCGAAGCGGGAGACCTGATGCCGGTGCAGACCGTGCGCGAAGGGCTGAACCAGATCAAAACGATTGCGCTGGTGCACGACCTGCTCGCGCACGATCAGCCTATCGGCAAGGTAAATGTCGGGGAGGTGCTCACCCGTCTGGTCGAGCTGCTTTCGCTCGGAATGCAGGCGGCGCACCGATCCACCATCCTTACCCTCACCACCGAGGAAATCTGGCTGCCCACCAAAGCCGCTACCTCGGTGGCACTGGCGGTGCAGGAACTTGTCACCAACGCCGAAAAACATAGTCGAACTCAACGTGGGAGCGAAGCGGCTGCCGGGAAAATCGAAATTGCCCTGAAAACACAAAACGGAGCCGTGCACGTTTTGGTGAAAGACAACGGCCCCGGTTTCCCGCCTGAATTCAGCCCCGCGCTTCACGCCAATATCGGACTGGAACTAGTTTCGATCTTGGTGGGGCACGACTTGCAGGGAACGCTCTTTTTCACCAACGACCTTTCTGAAGACGGCGAGCGGGTGCTGGGCGGAAAGGTGGAGTTTATGTTCTCGGCAGATGTCGTGTCAGAATAAACCACAATGAGAAAACCATCGGGCAAGCGAAAAGCCAGCAACGAGGGAAAGGAAACGGCATGAACGAACGATTTTCACGAAGAACACTGCTGAAGGGAGCGGGGGCGACGCTTGCACTGCCCTGGCTGGAATCACTCTCGGCAGAGGCAGAGGCCCAGGGCAAAGCCGCCCTGTCCAAACCCCCGATCCGTTTTGCCGCCCTTTATTTCCCCAATGGCGTAAACCCGAAAGCCTGGACGCCGGGCGGAGCCGGACGAGAATTCACGCTTTCCCCGATCCTTGAGCCGCTCACAAATGTCAAAGACGAGCTGCTGGTATTTTCGGAACTGATGAACAAAAACAGTCTTGAAGGGGACGGGCACTACGTGAAGGTCGCTCCCATGCTGTGCGGCACGGCGATCACCAAAACCACCGGAAGCAATCTGCGCTCCGGCGGCATCTCGCTCGATCAGTTGATTGCCCAGCACAACGGGCTGATGACTCCGCTGCCCTCCCTTGAGCTGAGCATCGAGCCGCCGACCACCTATGTGGATACGAACGTCGGGTTTACGGCTCTTTACGGTTCGCACATTTCGTGGAGCACACCCACCACCCCCGTTTCCCGTGAGATTGATCCCCAACTGGCCTTCGACCGCCTGTTTCGCCGCACGGGGCGCCCGAACGCCTCCTCTGCCTTGGATGCCTCGATTCTCGATGCGGTGAACGAAGAGGCGAAGTCCCTGCGAAAACGCGTAAGTGCCGCCGACGGGCGCAAACTGGATGAGTATTTCGATGCGGTACGCTCCGTGGAAGCCCGGATCGCTTTTGATGCGCGTCATCGCAGAAACGAGGTGATGGACGACCGCCTTGCCCGCGCCGAAATCGAAAAACTGAACGCCCGAATCAAAAGCGTCTACGGCAATCCCGGCAAAGTCTTGAACCGGACGGTAGACCACACCGCGCAAACGCAAATTATGATGGACTTGATCGCGCTCGCCTTCTGGACGGACTCCACCCGTGTGGCAACCTTTATGTTTGGCAATGAGGTGAGCGGCAAGAACTTCTCGTTTCTCCCCGGCGTCGCGGGAAGCCACCACGAGATTTCCCACCACGAAAACAAAGCGGAAAAACTGGAGATGTATACCCGCATCAACCGCTGGCATACCGCGCAGTACGCCTACCTGCTGGAACGCCTTAAAAGCATCCGGGAGGGAGACGGAACCCTGCTCGACCATTCGATGATCCTGTTTGCGGGCGGTATGAAGGACGGCAACGCGCATGATCCGCACAACCTGCCCATTGTGCTGGCGGGTAAGGCGGGGGGAACGCTTTCCACCGGGCGTCATGTGGTCTCCGCGCAAAACACGCCGCTCTGTTCGCTCTATCTGGGGATGCTGAACCGCGCCGGTGTGCCGACGGTTCACTTCGGCGACTCCAGCGAGGAACTGAAGGGGCTGAGGGGCTAGGGACAGAGGTTTCATTCAAACAGAGCCGCAAGGGAGGAAACGGGCAGGAGTGGCACAACGCCGACCGCCTCAAAGAGGACGGCGAATCCGGTGCTGCCTTGACCGTTCATTCGCTGTTGCGTCCGCAGGACGTTTCGCCGCAGGCTCCCCAAACGGGTATTTTAATGCCCGGCCCCTCGATGCCCGGTCTGTCGGTGTTCCCCAATCTATATTTGGATGCCCGGTTAAGACGCTGCCCCGATCTTTTTGTCCCTATTTGAGGGCCCGTTCCAATCAACCAGTCCTTCCGGTATCCCCGGCACTGCCCCGCTTGCAAGACCGAATTCGTTAGGATTCCGAAGCGAAAAAGATCGGCTCTTCTGGGTAGGGCACTGCTTGCTGCGCCCTCCCTGGATGAGGGTTCGGCAACGATTTGAGGGGGCGTCCTCTTTTGGTAGGGGTGCGGCTTGCCGCACCCCTACTGCCCCGCCAGAAGCCGCAGGTAGTTTCGGCTTATCGTCAGGGATTCCACCGGCTCCCGTTTGGTCGAGTCCTGCTCCGCCACAATCCAGGCCGCGCCCGATTCGATGGCGGCGGCGTAGGCGGTCTTGAGGTCTACATCGCCCTCGCCGAGTTCCAGAAAATCGGGCCGCTTGTTGCCCTCTTCATCGCGCACGATCCGCCCATCCTTGAAATGAAAGTAGCCGGTGCGTTCCGCGTGCGTCCGAATAAAGGTCTCCACGTCCTGCTCGGCGTAGTAAAGCCAGAACACATCCAGGTTGAACTTCACGATCTCCGGGTCGGTTTCCTGCGCCAGAATGTCCATCCCCCGGGTTCCGTCTCCTAGATCGGCAAACTCCCAGTCGTGGTTATGATAATGAAACGTGATGCCCTCGGCCTGAAGGCGTCTTCCCACCGTGTTAAAGGTTTTCGCCGACTCGCGGTAAGCCTCCACGCTGTTGCCCGCCGCCACGCCGGAGCAGAGAAAATTCTTCACTCCGAACTGCTTGGCAAAGGCAAGATCGGCCTCTAACTGAGCGGGGTCGGCGTAGGCTCCATAGCCGGAGTGCATCCCGGAAAGCCCGATTTCATACTGCGCCACAAGGCGGCGGGCTTCCGCTTCTCCGTAAGCCGCGATCAGGTTCCCGGCTTCCACCGCCGGAAACCCCGACGCCTTCACCTCCCCAAACATTTTGTCCGGGTCTTCTCCACTGAGTTTTCCAAAAATAATGAGCTGAGCAGCAATTTGCGGCATGATCGTTCTTTCTCTTGGTCGGAATTTCGATAATTGGGGCGTTTGTTTCAATTGGCCGCCCTGACCCAAACGTAGTGAAGGCGAGGCGTAAAAGCCTTTTTGATAGGTTCGGGCGAGGGCTGTTTCTAATCTCCAATTCCTAGCCCCTCTTGTTTCGCTCGTTCCAGAAGCACTGCAAAGGCGGCATGAAGCGTGATGGAATGAACGTCCTCGACGTGCTGCATCGAGGTGCTGCGGGTGATGAGGGCAACTTCTGCGATCTCCGCCAGCGAACCGCCGCCGAAGCCGCACAACCCGAACGTTAAGGCCTCCTTGTGCCTGGCTGCCCGGATGCCGTTCAGCACATTGGCGGAGTTACCGCTGCCGCTTACCCCGATCACCACGTCTCCCGGCTCGGCCCACGTTTCCACCTGCGGCGCGAAAATATTGCTCCAATCCGTGTCGTTTGCCCACGCCATCACCAGCGGAACCGGATCGCCGAGGCACAGCGTTTTCAGCGGACGCCCCGTTTCGAGAAGGACATTTTTCTGAAAGTCACACGCCATGTGGCTTACGGTGGCATGGCTTCCCCCGTTGCCGAACAGCAGCACTTTTTTGCCTTTGCGCCACGCCTGAAGCAGGGCCTGCACCAGCCGCTCCACCTTCGCCTCCTCTACTTCGCCAAGGAGGGCCTGCACCCGTATTAAATACGCGCGGATGGGGTTTTCGTCACTCACGGCTGCATCGTCTCCAAAATGAAAGAGTTTAGGGGGTTAGATCGGCGAGCACGGCTCCGGTAACGCGGATCAGGTCGTCGGGCGCAATCAGAATTTGGACACCTCTTTTGCCCGCGCTGATCGCTATCGGGTTCCAGCGGGTCGCACTGTTGTCCAGAAACACCGGAAACTTCTTTTTCGCGCCCAGAACGCTCACGCCGCCGCGAAGGTAACCCGTCACCGTTTGTACGTCTTTGAGCGCAAGGAGTTCAACTCGTTTGTTACCAGAGACCTGTGCCAGCGATCTCGGTTCTAGTTTCGTGCCCGCCGGAAGCAGTGCGAACAGAAAGCCCGTTATGTCTCCCTCGGCAATCAGGGTCTTGAAAACGGTTTCCGGCAGTCTGCCGAGTTTTTCGGCGGCCCGTTCCGCGCTCAGGTCGCTTTCGTCCACCGGATAGGTGCAAACTTCATAAGCGATTTTGGCCCCGTCCAGAAGGCGCATCGCATTGGTGCGTAACGTCAACAAAGACCTCCCAGCCCTTTAGAGCGGAAACCGACCGCCGCCTAAATCTCAGGTATAGAATACCGTATCGAAACGACAATTCGCGGGGGGCGTCTTTACAAAAGCCGAACCTCGTGCGATTCTAAGTTTTTGTTCAGGTCTATGGGGCATAATAAGTGTATTCTACCTTTGGGAGGCGGCTCCTGAAGTTTTGGAGGACAGGTGTTGATGGTGTTTCCGATGGTTGCCCTAGTTCCCGTGCTGAGTGTTCTCGCCGTCGGGCAGGGGACGCCGCTTACCGCGCCGGTCGCTCGGAGGCTTTCGCTGTCGGAAGCCGTTCAACTGGCACAAACGCGCTCGCCGCTTTCTCGTGCAGGCGAGGCACGAGTGGCGGGAGCCGAGGCACGGCTGAAGGGAGCGGGGGCACTGCCTAACCCGGTGCTGACGCTGGCTCAGCCTTTCGGTCGAAACACGGGCGGGCTGGACGAAGGAACCGTGCTTACCGATACGTTCGAGCTGGGAGACAAACGCCGGCAGCGCATTCGCGCCTCACGCGGCGAGCGGGATGCGTTTCTAGCAGATCGTTCCGGGGTGGGTCTGGACCTCGCATTCAATGCCCAGTCCGCTTATTTCGAGGCTCTGCGTGCCGAAGCCGAAAAAGCCCTGGCAGTCGCGGCTCTCCAGAACGCACAAGCCTTTGCCAAAGCCGCCGAGATCGGTTTTGCCGCAGGGGACGTGGCCCGCAGCAATGTGGTGCGCGGACAAATCGAACTCTCCCGCGCCGAAATCGCGCTTCGGTCTTCAGAAACCGAGCGGGTAAACCGCTACGCCGCCCTGCGAAGTCTGCTCCAGCTACCGGAAAACACCGAACTCACCCTCACCGACTCCCTTGAATTTTCGCCGCAGGTCTATTCCCTGCCCTCTCTGCTGACGCTTGCCGTAGACAGCCGCCCGGATGTGCGCTCCGCACGAAAACTTCGGGAGGCCCGCAAAGCCGCCCTGCACGGCGCACGCGCTCAGTCCCAGCCCGACTTGCTCATCGAAGCCCGCCGCTCCACACTCGACCCCACCGTGGGCGGAAACTCTCTTCGTGTCGGCGTGGTGTTTCCGCTCTTCGACTTCGGGCGGATTCGCTCCGACTCGAATTCCGCAAAAGCCGCTCTTCAGGAACAGGAAGCCGCCCTCGAAGAAACTCTTCGCGCAGCAAAACTCGAAGTCGAAACCGCCTCACGAACCCTGGAAGGGGCACGGCAAACCGTCGCCTCGTTTCGGGACGGTCGGCTGGAGCGTTCCCGCGAACTGCTCGAAATGACCCAGCTCGGCTACCAGAAGGGCGCGAATACTTACCTCGAACTGCTGGACGCGCAGCAGGTCTTTCGCACTGAGCAAACCGATTATGCCCGCGCTCTCGCCGCCTACAACACCGCCCGCGCCACTCTTCAGCGGGCAGTGGGAGGGAAACTGCCGCAATGATTTTCACGTCCATCCTCAAACCCAAATCAAAAATAAAACGCTGTTCGCTTCAACTGAATTCCCTTTCGCCTTTTCACAAAATCCTGTTTGCAGGGCTGATTTTCACGCTGCTGACTTTGCTGAGCGGCTGCAAAAAAGGAGAGGCTGCGGGGGGCGGGGAAGAAAAAAAAGAAACCGGTCCGATTGCCGTCGAACTTGCTCTGGCCTCGATTCGACCGATGGAAACCACACTCGCCGCGCAGGGAACGCTCTCACCGGGACAGGGGGCCGCTGCACGAGTTTCCACGACGGTAGCGGGTCGGCTGCTGTCGGTGTTAGTGAAAGAGGGGGATCACGTGAATGCAGGCGACCTTCTGGCCGTCGTGGACAACCGGGTGGGGCAGGCGCAGGCGAGAAGTGCGGCGGCGGCACTCACGGCATCTCAGGCACTTGCTCGGCAGTCCGAAATCGCCACCCGTGCGCTGGCCGCCGATCAGAGCAGTTCGGTGCGGCTGGCGACGCTTACGCTGCAATCGGCGCAGCTGGATCGCGACAATGCGGTGCAGTCCGCGCAAACCGCCCTGCAAACCGCCGAAACCGACCTTCAGCGCATTCGTGCCGGGGCACGTCCGCAGGAAATCGCGCAGGCCGAAGGAGCCGTCGCCCAGGCACGCGCCACCCGCGACCGCGCCCAAACCGAAGTCGAGCGCGTTCAATTCCTGAACGAAAAGGGCATCGCTCCGCTTCGCCAGTTGAATGACGCGCAAACCGCTCTCGCGGTGTCCAATGCCGCTCTCGAAAGTGCGCTTCAGGCGTCCAGCCTTCTCCGCGCCGGGGCCAGAGCCGAAGACCTCAAAGCCGCGGAACTGCGCCTTCGTGCTTCCCAGCAGACGCTTGCCCAGGCGAAATCTTCGGGCGACGCCAAAATCGGGCAGGCACGCGCCTCGCTTCGACAGGCTCGGCAAAGTGCCCTGCAGGTGGACGCCAAACGGCAGGAATTTCAGGCGGCCCGTGAAAGCGAAGCCCAGAAAAAAGCGGACTATGCGGCGGCACAAACTTCTGCACAGGCCTCCGTAATTCGCGCTCCGATAAGCGGTATCGTGACAAAGCGTACCCTTAACCCCGGCGACTCCGCTGATGCCGCTACACCGATCCTGGAAATCACCGACCCTCGCGCCCTCAATCTCATCGCTTCTCTTCCGGCCTCCGCCTCCGCTTCGCTGAAGCCTGGTATGGAGGCCCGCATCACCAGCCTCGACGTGCCGGGTAAAACCTTTCCCGGTCGCGTGCTCAGTGTCGGCCAGGTTGACCCGCAAACCAATCTGCTCACCCTGCGAATTTCCGTTCTCAATGCTCAAGGGGAACTCAAACCCGGTGCTTTCGCGAGTGCCGACCTTCTTCTCCGACGCGAGCCGAAGGCGGTGGTCGTTCCAAAGGCAGCCTTGCTTTCCAAAGAGGGAAAATCGGTTGTTTTTGTCGTGGACAAAGAAAATGCGGCGCATCAGAAAGAGGTGACGCCGGGAGCGGCGCAGGGCGATTTCGTCGAGATTCTAAAGGGGGTGGCGGCAGGCGAGCAGGTAATCCGGCTGGGGCAGTATGAGCTGGCAGACGGAGCGAAAGTGAAGCCCGTCGAGGAGGAAAAAGCCGTCGGTGACGACAAAAAAGACGAGAAGAAGCCAGAAGGAGACGCGGCAAAAAAAGGAGGGAAAGAGTGAACCTCAGCCGTTTTGCCACGCAGAACCTCAAGCCCATTCTGTTTGTAACCCTCGTGCTGTGCGGTATCGGCGCGTGGATGGTGTCGTCGTTTCCGGTGGCGATTCTGCCCGATGTCACCTTTCCGCGCATCGTCGTCATTGCGGATGCCGGGGAACGCCCGCTGCGCTCAGTGGAAATCGGAATTTCCCGTCCCCTGGAAGAGGCAATTTCCACTGTTCCCGGCGTCACACGGGTTCGGTCGAAGATTCAGCGCGGAGCCTCGGAAATTTCGGTGGATTTCGGCTGGGGAACCGAGATGACCTCTGCTCTTCAGCTGGTCAACGCGAAAATCAACGAAGCCCGCCCGAACTTTCCCGCCGATGTGAAAATCAGTGCCGAGCGGATGAACCCAACCGTTTTTCCGATTGTCGGGCTTTCGCTGCGCTCGAAAACCCTGTCTCAATCCGATCTCTGGAGTCTGGCTTCCTACACGCTGCGCCCCCGCCTCAGCCGGGTTCCGGGGGTGGCTCGCGTGGTGGTGCAGGGAGGGCAGGTTCCTGAAGTCGCGGTCGAGGTCAACCCGCAAAGGCTGGCGGCGTTCAAACTGTCACTGCCCGATGTCGGAGCCGTGCTCACGCAGGCAAACATAATACGTTCGGTGGGGCGGCTGGATCGGCAGTATCAGCAGGTTCAGGCTCTTGTCTCCGGGGAAACCACCGATCTGGAAAGCCTAGGGAACCTCGTCGTCACTCAGCGGGGCGGCGTTCCGATCCATATTCGCGATGTTGCCGAAGTTCGCCCCTCCGTCGAGGACAGAACGACTCTCGTCACCGCCGACGGAGCCGAGTCGGTTTTGCTGAATGTCGTGCGGCAGTCCGACGGAAACACGGTCTCGGTTGCGTCGGGGATCAAAGCCGAAGTAGACGCCCTCAAATCGGTGCTGCCTGCCGGAACCGAAGTCGGCATTTTTTACGATCAGTCCATTCTCATCGGCGAAGCCGTCAATTCGGTGCGGGATGCCGTGCTCATTGGGGCGGTGCTGGCGGTGGTAATCCTGCTTTTGTTTCTGGGTGACTGGCGGGCAACCGCAGTGACGGCAGTCATTATCCCGGCAACTGTGCTGATTACGTTTTTGCTGATGCGGCTTTCCGGCCTCACATTGAACCTGATGACGCTGGGCGCACTTGCAGTGGGCATTGGGCTGGTGATTGACGATGCCATCGTCGTGGTCGAAAATGTGTTTCGGCATCTCGCGCACGGAGCCGAAAAGCACGACGCGGTGCAGCTGGCCGCCAAGGAGATCGCTGTTCCAATGATCTCCTCAACGCTTACCACCGTCGTTGTCTTTTTGCCGCTGGTGGGGCTTTCGGGTATTGCGGGAGCCTTTTTCACCGCCCTGGCCGTCACGCTCACGCTGGCCCTGCTCGTCTCCCTCGTGTTAGCCCTGCTGGTCAGCCCTTCGCTCTGCGCGGCCTTTCTCAAAACGAAAATCGGGGCCAAGGAACATGGCCGCCTTTTTGAACGGGTGATCGCTCTTTATGGCAGGCTGCTGCGCTTCGGCCTGAAAAACGGCTGGCTTCTGCCAACGGCTTCACTTGCCATCGTGGGGCTGACGCTGTTTTTCGGGTTAAAACTCGGCACCGGGTTTATGCCCACAATGGACGAAGGAGCCTTTATCCTCGATTATTTTACGCCGCCGGGAACGTCGCTGGCGGAAAGCGACCGTCTTCTCAAACAGATCGAAACTATTTTGCACGAAACCCCGGAAGTGATGGCCTACTCGCGCCGAACTGGAACCGAACTTGGCTTTGCCATCACCGAGTCGAACCGGGGCGATTTCGCGGTGATGCTCAAATCCAGGCGTCAACGAAACATCGAAGCCGTTATTGATGAAGTACGCGGTAAAATTCAGGAGTCGGTTCCGGGAGTGGACGTGGATTTTGTGCAGGTTTTGCAAGACCTGATCGGAGACCTGGCAGGCGCACCCGACCCGGTGGAGATCAAACTCTTCGGCGAAAATCAGGCGCAGCTCACCAAAACGGCTTCGGCTCTCGCGGAAAAATTAGGGAAAATCAAAAACACCGCCGACGTAAAATCGGGCGTTATCGAATCCGGCCCGCAGCTTATTGTTCGCGTAGATCCCACTCGTGCCGGTCGTGCAGGACTGACGCCGGATGGAGTCGCAGCCCAGGCCAATGCTGCGATGTTCGGGGATGTTGTAACGCAGCTGCTTCAGGGAGACCGGCAGGTGGCGGTTCGCGTGCGTTATCCCGCCGTCTATCGTGCTGACCCTGCACAGATGGCTCTGCTCCCCATACGCTCGCCCAACGGTTTCAATCTTCCGCTGAGTGCCCTCGGTGACATCGAAAATGTGGCGGGAACCACAGAAGTGAGCCGAGAAAATCAGCGGCGTTTGATTTCAGTCTCCTGCCGTCTCGACGGACGCGATCTGGGCAGCGTGATGAAGGATGTTCAGACCCTGATGAAAGAAACGCCGCTTCCTGCCGGCGTCACCTATACGCTGGGCGGGCAGTTTCAGAGCCAAAAAGAGTCGTTTCAGAACCTCATCGTTGTTCTGTCTCTTGGGATTCTGCTCGTGTTCGGGGTAATGCTGTTTCAGTTCGGCTCTTTTACGGCTCCCCTTGTGATTCTGACCGTCATGCCGCTTTCGCTGTTCGGGGTTACGTTTGGGCTATTCGTCACGAAAACGCCCTGGAATGTTTCCTCCTTTATGGGAGCCGTGATGCTGGTTGGAATTGTGGTAAAAAACGGGATTTTGCTTTTGGACGCGGCAATCAAGGGCGAAAAAGAGGGGATGCTTCTGGAAGACGCGGTGCTTCATGCAGGCGAGGTACGCCTGCGTCCTATTTTGATGACCACACTCACGGCAATTCTCGGTTTAGTTCCGCTCGCCCTCGGTTTGGGAGCAGGGGCGGAAATGCAAAAGCCGCTCGCGATTGCGGTGATCGGCGGACTGACATTCTCGACCGTTTTCACCTTGTTGTTCGCGCCGCTGCTCTACGTAATTTTTCGCCGCATTCAGAAGCGCAGGATCGGTTTCGCCGCTCCCGTTCTGGAATCGGTCGGCGAAGTTTCATAAAATTAAAGAAACTCTCAGCCTTTGCCAAGACGGTTCTAAGCGAGGGCGGGTACGCTGAGTTTTAGAAGCAGGCAATTGGGCTTTGCTTCGAGAAAAGGAAAAAAAATCATGACTAACAAAACCTTTTTAGGAGGTGTCTTCTTTGGCTTCGCGCTGGCGGCTCTCGCTGGCGGCGGTGTCTCACTGCTGAAAGCAAGCCCTCAGAACAATACCTCGCAGGCGGCTCCCAAATGCAAAATCAGTCCGGTAGAAGCCATCAAAATCGCTCAGAAAAAAGTACCAGGACGCCCGCTGCAGTCCAACTTCGAGTTTGACGAGGGCAAATGGGTCTACGGCGTGATGATCGTTTCTGGCTCTACGATCAAAGAGGTGACGATTGACCCGATCACCGGCAAAGTCGGCGGAACCGAAACCGTCACCCCCGACGACGAAGCCAAAGAAATTAAAGAGATGCTCCAGAAGGCTGTCGAAGCCGCCCCCTCAAAAGCGTCTCCGAAAGCGGAGAAGGAAGAAGACGAAAAAAAAGAGAAAGAGTAACTCTCCTTTTTGCCCTTCTGATTCGCCCTTCGGAAATGAGTGTTCCATGAATATCTTGATCGTGGAAGATGATGCCAGTGTCGCCCGGTTTCTGAAACAAACTGTTGAAGAAGCCGGGTTTGTCACCTCGGTGGTCGGGGATGGAAATCTCGCCCTTGAAGCGGCTCTGTCACGCCCCTACGACCTGCTTCTGCTAGATGTAATGCTGCCTGAAATAAACGGCTTCGAGGTGTGCCGCCGCCTGCGGGCCGCTTATATACGTACCCCCATTCTGCTGATGACTGCCCGCGACGCCCTCAAAGACAAAATCGAAGGGCTGGACAGCGGAGCCGACGACTATCTCGTGAAGCCCTTTCAGATCGGGGAACTGCTTGCACGGGTACGAGCTCTGCTTCGCCGCAGTGGAACACCCCACACTCCCCTTCGAATCTCGGACCTCACCCTCGATCCTGCCTCACGCAAAGTGACCCGTGCCGGAAAAACCGTTTCCCTGTCCGCCACCGAACATACCCTGCTGGAATACCTGATGAGAAACGCAGGCCGCGTACTTACCCGCGCACAAATTCTCGATCATGTTTGGGAATACGATTTCGACGGCAACGACAATGTTTTGGATGTCTACATCAGTTACCTGAGAAACAAAATTGATCGCGGACACGCTGTCCCCCTGATTCACACCATTCGCGGCATCGGCTATCGGCTTGACCCGGAATGAGTTTTCGACTGTCTTCACGCTATGAAACCGCTTCACTCCATTCGTGCCCGGATGACGTTTGCCTTCTCGCTGCTGCTCACCCTGTTTCTGACGCTGGCCTGCGCGGGCCTGATTTTGTTTGCTCATCGAGATGCCGCGCATCTGGCGAAAAGAACGCTGGAGGGGGCAGCTGAAAAGGTTGAGGGAGAACTCACCTTGGCAGCCAAAGCAAACCGGGGTCATGCGCCGCTGTCGGAAATTCAGGAGGAAGAACGCGATCTGGCGGGCGAAAACCTCACGCTCACCATCGTGGGCGCGGGAGGCCGTGTGCTCCGGCAGTCGCAAACGCAGGTTCCGCCGTATCCTCTGCCGCCTCATTCCGGCTGGTTTGTCAAAACGCTGAAGGTGGGTGAAGAGTCTCTGATCGTTGGGCTGCCTTGGTGGAAAACCGAACGGGCCTTGCACCGGCAGGCGGCTTTTTTGGTGCTGCTCAGTGCCCTGGGCTGCGTTTGTGCTTCTGCAGGAGCATGGGTTCTGGTGGGCAGAACCCTCTCTCCTATTCGGCAGCTAACCCAGGGTGCCTTGAAAGCGAGCGTGGATTCGCCTGAAGTGCGATTGGAAGCCCCTTCCGAAGACGCCGAAATCGTCGGACTGGTAAATACCCTCAACGATTTGCTGGAACGGCTGCAGCGAACTACAGCGGCTCGCGGCCGGTTTTACGCCGCCGCTTCCCACGAACTTCGCACCCCGCTTCAGGCCCTCTCCGGTCATCTCGAACTCGCGCTGACCCGTCCCCGCGAAGCCGACGAATACCGAGCGGTGGTGGAGGAAGCCCATCGGCAAAGCGGTCGCCTGACCTCGCTTGTGCGCGACCTGCTGCTGCTCAATCAATTGGAGTCAGGCTCGGTGCCTCCCTCCGAATGGGTAAGTCTTAAAGAAACGTGTTCGCGCTCTCTGAAGCTGTTTGCTCTGCTCATCGAATCACGCGGGCTGCACTGCACTTCGGCTCTCGCCGATTCGATTTTAGTCTTTGCTCCCTCGACTCATGTTGAAATGCTGGTGCGAAACCTTACCGAGAACGCCGCGAAATACGCCGAAAAAGGCGGTGAGCTCCGGCTCGGCATCACAGTCTCTTCGGAAGCCGTGCGGCTGGAAATCTTCAACTCCTGCCGCTCCGGTCTTTTGCCCTGGGAAGGCGAGAAGTTGTTCGAGCCGTTTTATCGCCCGGACGCTTCCCGCAACTCCGAAACCGGCGGAAACGGCATGGGGCTGGCGATCTGTAAAGCGATTTCGGAGGCGAACGGTTGGACTTTAGCCTTGAACCGCACCCCGGAGGGCGTACAGGCAACGGTAGAAATGCCGTCTTAGTCGCTATTCTCTAACAATTTTTGTCAAATTGCGTCTACAATAAGAGCAACAATTCACCCCGCCCATTGTTAGGGGTTCTCAGGAGAGGAGACTGCCTTTTTTGTCCGCCGTCCCATCGCCGAATCCGGTTCCGCAAATCTCGTCTCAGCCCGTTCTCCAAGAGCGTCCGAAGGTGCAGGGCATCACTCCCCGTGCCCTGATCCTCGGTCTTGTACTGGTTCCGTTGATGTGCTTTTGGAACGAGTACACCGAAATTGTTGCCGAAGCTACCGACCTCGCCGCGATGTCGCTGATTATCGCAGTGGTGTTCGCGCTTTTCGTCTTGATTCTCATCAACCGTTTTCTACTCCGTTTTCTGCCAAAGTATGCCTTTTCGCAGGCAGAGATGATTTACATTTACATAATGCAAACGGTTTCGATTGGAATATCAGGCATTGGAATGATGCAGTTCCTTAACACGTTCACGGGCGATGTATTTTATTATGGAACCGCTGAAAACGGCTGGAAAGAGAAGTTTCTTCCGCTGATGAGGTCATGGACGCTGCCAAAACCGGAGGTGACGAAAGCCTTCTATACCGGGCAGTCTACCTTCTGGCGCATGGATCACATTCTGGGCTGGCTGGCACCCATCACAGTCTGGTCACTGTACATTGTCGCCCTGCTGTGGGTGATGCTGTGCATCAATACGCTTATCCGCAAACACTGGATGGATCGAGAGCGGCTTTCATTTCCGATCACGCAGCTGCCGCTGGAAATCTCCAGAGACGGCGGCTTAAACGAAATGATGAACTCTCGCCTGCTCTGGATCGGGTTTTTGATTCCGGTGGTGCTGGAGACGATGGCGAGCCTGAATTACCTCTATCCTTCGATTCCCTTTTTTCCGATTAAGCCGAGTGACCCGCGCCTTAATCTCACGCCGTTTTTCAATGCGTCACCCTGGAACGGCATGGGCGAGTTCGAGCTGTCGTTTTATCCGCTGGTGATTGGACTGACTTACTTTCTGCCGCTGGACGTGGCGTTTTCGCTTTGGTTTTTCTTTTTATTCGGCAGGCTGGAAAATGTGTTTGCAACGGCGGCGGGCTATCACGATCCCGGCGCAAGCATGGCGATGTCGCGGATGCCGTATGTTGGGGAGCAGTCAGCGGGGGCGTTTCTGGCGGTGGCGTTTTTTGCGTTTTACGGGATGCGGCGTTATCTCAAAGAAATGTTGATAACGGCGTGGCGCGGCGTGAAGCGTTCCCCCGATGGAGACGACTCGAACGAGCCGATGAGCTACCGGCTTGCCGTGTTCGGAGGGCTGGCGGGGTTTGTGGCCCTGTGGGGCTTTGGGATGGCGATTGGAATGTCGTGGTGGATTCCTCCTGTCTTCTATGTGCTGTACTTTTTGTATGTCATCACCTTTACCCGAATTCGGGCGGAGGCGGGGCTGCCCTGGGGGTTTGCGCCCGACTTGAACGTTCACCAGATGATGAAGGCAGGGTTTGGAACCAACGCGCTCAATTTGCAAAACAATGTCGCGTTCCATACCGTTTTGTGGCACGACCTTGATTACCGCTGTACAGCGATGCCCCATCAGTTGGAAGCCTCGAAAATCGGGGACGCGGCACGGATGAATTTGCGCCATGTGACAATGGTGATTGTCCTCGCGACGATTGTGGGGGCACTGGCGTCGTGGGCGGCGGTGCTGACCTGCTACTACTCGAACGGAGCCGCTACCGCCAAGGTGAATGGCTGGCGAACCTGGGTGGGAACGCAGCCGTTCACTGCGATGAAAGACTGGATGGACAATCCGACCAAGCCGGATGTTCCCCGGATGCAGGGCGTTTTGCTGGGGGTGATGGGGACGGCATTTCTGATGACGATGCGCTCGCGCTTTACGTGGTGGCCGTTTCACCCGATTGGCTATGCGATTGCCGGAACTTATACGATGACCTGGCTGTGGTGCGCCACGCTGGTGGGCTGGCTGATCAAGTCTATCGTGATTAAATATGGCGGCATGAAAACCTACAAACTGCTGATTCCATTTTTCATCGGGTTGATCCTCGGCGACTATATCACAGGCAGCGTTTGGGCCATTTACGGCTCTCTCACCGGGATTCATACTTACCGCGCCTTTCCGATTTGATGTTCGGAAAAGCGCGATATGGTTAGAAGTAAATCGTGCGCTGCAGTAAGCAATTCCGCGTTGAGAGGTGTGTGCCGCCCCTGACGTTCTCTGTGGTTCGATTACTGGAGCAGAGGGTGAAGCGAGGAGGGACATGAGAAGCCTTGAAATTTCCTCATGCCCCTTTTTGATTACGCCTCTCCTCTCCTCCTCTTTCCCATTGAGGACCAGGGGTTATCTGAACTGTCCGTGAAGTCAGATGGGGACGGTTTCTCGCCTGTTTGAGATATCGGCTGCGCATCAGCAAGTGTCCCTCTCTCGCCATCAAATCTCGCACGTCGTCTTCCCAAAAGTACCAACGTTTCCCTTCGGGCCGATTGAATTTCTTACGCCCGACCCACTGATGCACCCCCTGCAGCCGCCCTTTTTTTCGTAAGGTAGACAAATTCTGTTGAGCGATGCCCAGAAGCGCGGCAGCTTCCGCTGAAGTCAACAAACCGGGTGGGAGGGCGGCGTGTCCCTGCCGTTTTACGATTTCGCTGCCGATCTCACGCGCTGTATAAAGCGATTTTCGTGCTGCCTCCCACTTGCGCTTGCGGGCGAGACGCGCTTCATCGGTCGCAAGATAATTTGTTGTTGAGCGCGATACAAACAACTTCGATCCCTTCCGCCCCGGTAACGCCTGATAACCGACTAATTTTCCCGTTTGAATGAGGCTGCGGACTCGGTTTCCTGAAATCTGCAAGACCTGCGCCGCCTCCGCAACGCTGTAAAATCCGCTTGCACGGGCTTCCTTCTCGGTCATTTGCTCAATGCGCGGCGTGCCCGGAACTGCCCGATGACGTTTTCGATACCCGTCCCTTGTTTTTAGAAACTCTGCCCAGCCGACTATTTCTTGCCGCAAATAAAAAAAAGGATGCCCTTCGACATCCCATCTCCGTTCTCGTTTCAACCCCTTTTTTCGTGCGAAGGGGCTGACCGAACGCCATTGCATCCGCAGCATTTTCGCTGCCTCCATGACCGAAATCCATTCCTCTTCCATCGTCATTGTTCTCCTTGAGCCGTCTGTTAAAATCAATGCCCTACATATATAGAACCCTCACAGACCCCCTTTTACTCATGGAATTAGAAAATGTAATCGAAAATCAAACTGGCAACGATTTCCGGAATAGCCGATCCAACTCCGTGCGCCAGTCTCTTTCTGCACCCTCACCCTGATCGAGTATCTGAAAACGGAAATGGTGTGCTTCGAAACCCTCGCCGAGATCCTGCCAGGGAACCTGCTTGCCGCATTTTTCGAATAACACCGCGATTTCACGCTTGTATTCTGTGTCCTCGTTGCCTTTGAGTTGTTTGCCTTTTGTTTCGAGAACGAGGACTTTGGGTTCAGGCTTGCCCGTCGAGTCCGCTTCTTGAACGACGAAGTCGGGGTACATCGGCGAGTTTTTCGATCCCGTAATCGCAAACTGATCTTTCCCGACTAAGTTGCGATACCACCACAATACGTTCGGGTGCGTGTCCAGATACAACGCGACTGATTTTTCATACTCGTTCAGATCATCTGGCTCAGTGTCGAAGAGGCTACGCTGTAATTCGGTGTCGTTTCTATGTCGCAGTTTCGGTACGTAGCGACGCTCGACACTGGGCGGCAACACGTAGCGACAATCGAGACACGCCAACCCGAAAAAGAGTTCGCCGCTCGCGTACAATTCGTGAAAACGGGCGCGTGTCTGTCGCTCGGTCTCCTGTGCAATCAAACCGCGAATCTGCTCCAGCAATCGAAACCGGACGAGTGCCAGTTTGCCCTGCACTTCCGGCAGTGCATCACAAATCCGGTTGACGATGCCGCGCAGTTGCTTTGCGCTATACATTTCGATCTTGAGGTTTGCGGTCAACCAAGCCCGTGTCCGTGCATCGTCGTCTTCAATCGAAATCGCTCTGACCTCGATGCCCTCCAAAGCCTCTTCACTGAGATTGACCCGGCGGAACGTCTCGACGGCTTCGCGCAGTTCACTCGCAAACTCCCAATTCTGTATGACCGAAAGATCGAACCCTGAAAAATCCACTGCGCTCAACAGGTGACGATAATAGTCGAACTCCTCTTCCTGTCCTTCCCGGCGGATACAGAATTTCGGCAAATAGATTTTGCCCTCAAATTTGCGATACAACTCCTGAAATTGTGGACGCATGGTCACGGTACGTGTCGTGGGTTGCACCGAGTCGCCGGAACGATCTACGACGCTCGTTGCTCCGCCCTCATAGCCCTCTTTCGACAACGCCTGACGAATCTCACTCACGACCGATTCAGAACTCTCCCGCAAGCAATAGACATAACTTTCGTTAAGTTCCGAGAACGGCGTTTTCTCCACAAACGGCTGTCGCAACACGCGCCCGACGAGTTGGGTCATGCTCTGTTTGCTGCGCGTGTTCGAGAGTGAGACGAGCAGGTAAGCGAAGGGACAATCCCACCCTTCCTGACAACGCCGATTTCGTGATAATCCATTCAATCGGGCAACCGTCGTCCATGAGATCAATGCCTTCGATGTCGTCCTTATCGGAACTTTTGATAGCGATCTTTTCCTGCCCGATACCGAGCCGCCCGATGAGATATTCTTTCACGTCTTCGCTGTGGATGAAGCCTTTTTCGCGCTGATCTTTGCCCGTGCGCTCTACCTGCACCAGCACAATGGGGCGAATGAGGCGGTTGCCCGCCCCGTAATGCGCCAATGCGAGCCGTGCCAGTTCTTCGCGCTTGTCCTTCGCTTTCGTCAAGCATTCTTCCCACGAGGTCAGGCGTGAGGTCGCCACGTTGATCGGCAATTTAATCATCTGCTCTTCGAGCAATTCGGAACCGCTGACCCTGCACAACACGTTCGATTCGGCGTGAGGGGTCGCCGATAATTCGATGACGAGGCATGGATTAAACCCGGCAATCGTCTCCCGTGCCAACGCGCTCGTCGCTTTATGCCCCTCATCGAGAATCACGATTGGTTCGCACAGGCGCACCAGATTTCCGATGCTCGTTTTCGCCAGATATTCGTCGGTTTCCGGGTTCGATGCGAGCATATCGAGATTGGGGATTCGTCCGAGTAGTTCTCGGTGTCCTGCCGAGTCGTCTTCCGGCGGGAAATGTTGGACGATGTTGCCGCCGCTATCGCGGAAAAATTTCAGGGTTTCTCGATCCTGCCGATTCGTGCCGGGAAGTTTCAAGACCAGAACGTTGAGAGTCGTAGCGAGGCGGGCGGGGGTGAGGCGAGCGATGTCGGTCTTTTCCCACACCTCGACGCGCCGGGAAAGCGAGTATTCCAGGGCTTCGCGATAGGGATGTCGCCGATTCTTCAGGGCTTTGAGCGTGTCCCGATAAATTTGATCGCTGGGGACGACCCACAGTACCAACCCCGCGCCGTTGCGCCCCGTGAGGAGGGATTTGTAGGCGTGACCGATGAATTGAGTGGCGAGCAGGGTCTTTCCGCCGCCTGTGGGAACCTTGACCAGAAAATTGGGCAAGTCTCGCCCCGCCCCCGTTTTCAGTCGGCGGTAGGGTTTCAATCCCAGCGTCCCTTCGAGACGATCCCATGCCTGAAACGAGGCGTAGTCCGGATTCGCGCCCTTTTGCTCCTCGGTGAGAAGGTCGAAAAAGGCGCGGAGTTCCCGCACGACTCGTTCCTGATAACGTTTCAATTCCAAAGTTTCACACCCAACTTTTTTCACCCCCGCAGTTATGCCAATTCCAGAGACACAGTGGCACAGAGAAGGGGGGAGGTTTATCCACAGATTAACACAGATGGACACAGATTAAAAGGCAAGAAAATTATTATTTCCAAGAACACAAAGACACAATCCGACGAAGAGAACAAAGGCGGACGGCGGAATAAATTCGCTTCGCACAAAACGCGAGTCAATTCAATGAGATAGAAGAATGATTTGTTCGGGCGTCTCTCGCCTCTCATCCCGATACCCGGTCCTCTACCGTAACTGAAACGGGACGATCATCGAGCGAATCCGTTTGCCGTTGTCGGTTTCCCAGAGCCGAATCTGGTCTCGTGACATCACGAGTTTTTCGTGGTAGACGACGAGGCGGGAGTTCGGGTCGTGTACGGCGGTTTCGCGGAGAAAGTCGAGGCTCAATCCTCGGTCTTCTTCCCAATTCGGGCGGTAGAGGAGATAGTAACTCGTGCCGTCCCATTCGCCGATTCTGCCCGTTTCCTCGTTCACGTCTTCCGGGTTCCAGTTCCGGCTCGTTTCGGTGTAGTAGAGGTATTTCGCGAGGTCGGCGTAGGTGGGCAGTTTTTCGCCGAGTGCCGCGTAATCGCCGAGCAGGGGCGCATCGCTGACCCGCGCATAGGTGAAAGAACCCGATGTTCCGCCCTGCCCGGAGTAGCCTTCGATCACACGTCGCACCCGTTCCGCCGTAATCTTGTCACAGAGATTCGTTTGTGTTTCCGATTGATATTTCGGTTCGTAAGGCTGTTGCACGAGGAGAAAACGCCGATTGCCGCCATCCTCCGCGTTCAGGGTGAGAACCGCATGACCCGTCGTGCCGCTCCCTGCAAACGAGTCCAAGACCAGATCGCCCGCCTCCGCGTCGGTCGCCTGACGCACCAATTCTCGAACCAGACTCACGGGCTTGGGATAATCGAAGACCTGCTTGCCGAAAATCGCACGTAGTTCTTTCGTTGCCTGCGCGTTGAGGTCGGTTTGCAGGATCGCGACTTCGCCCTCTTCCTGCTCCTCCAGAATGTCGCTCGCCTTTGTGGTCGAGGATTCAATCCAAGTTGAAACTGGTTTCCTCTCGGAACGGACTTCGCTCAAATGCCGCTTGTATTGAGGGTTTCCTTTGCCATTTTTGGGAAACAGGACTTTGCCCTCGGCAATCAGTCTCGCCATCCGTTCTCGTTCGAATCGCCAAGCGTTATTTGGATTCGGAGAATAAACGATTTTCGTGACGGGATCGGTGAGATCGTAGCAGAGATTGGGTCGCTCGATGCAGGTTTTGTTACAGGTCAAATCACCTCTTGTCCAAACACCTTCCGGGTCGTTGTCGGGATTTGCGTAGTTCAGAAAATCTTTTTTCATTCCGTTGAAGGTGAACGCGCCAGTCTTGCGGTAAACCAGAACATATTCGTGATCGTTGGAGACATAATCTTTCGCGTCGTTCGCGCCGCTTCTGCGTTTCCAGACGAAATTCGCGAGCCAGTTTTCATTCCCGAATACCTCGTCCATCAACAGTCGCAGGTGCGCCACTTCGTTGTCATCAATCGAAATGAAAATCGCGCCGTCTTCGCGTAGCAACTCGTGCAGGAGCAACAGGCGTGGCAACATCATACAGCACCATTTGTCGTGCCGTGCCGCATCCTCGCCCTCTCTGCCGACCGTCTGCCCGACCCATTCTTTGAATTGGGGTTGCGTGAGGTTGTCGTTGTAGACCCAGCCCTCGTTGCCCGTGTTGTAGGGTGGGTCAATGTAAATGCACTTGACCTGTCCGGCGTGGGTGGGGAGCAGGGCTTTGAGGGCGAGCAGGTTATCGCCTTCGATGATGACGTTTCCGTCCAACGACGGGGATTCGCCCTCCGGTAACACCGAGCGTGACGCCTCCATTTCAAGCGCGTGATGCGGCAACGAATAGTGGTACGTCTCGACGGCGGAACGCCCCTTGAACTGCAAAAACGGCATTGAAAACCCTCGGAAGCCCTTTTGAAAAGGCATAAGAAATTAGGCAATGAACCTCTTTAGTATACTCGATTACCCTCCTCTTCTCAGAGAGTTCCGTTCTACTTGACGAAACCCTGGTATAACTTACCCGGTCTCCGGGTTGTCAGCATCCGCAGGAAAACGTACTCTCCTGCGGATGCTTTTTGTTTTGTGCAGGAGTTTTAGAAAATGAATTCAAACATGGGTAAAACTTTGAGTAATCTCTGCAATGTAGCAAGGTTTGCTTTAATTCTAGTTTCGCTTCTGGTCTGGTTTTTCTTTTAGACCACCCATCCGGTTGCATGGCGAACGCTGAGGTCTCTGCTCAAATCATTTTCCGTTCTTCCTTCACGGGGTATAATGACAGAGAGAACACGCATTGGGCGAAGTCGGGCGTTTTGGGGGAGATGGGGAAGACAATGGCTTATTCGGAATTTACCCTGTCCGTCTTGACGCGACGCTTCGACTTGACTCTGGACGAAACCTCCGATCTGTTTGCAGACGTGCCGGAGATCGCTCTGCGCCCAGAATTTCTGGCGCAGCTGGCGATGACGCTTCCACTGGCAATCGCGACCTCTACCGAAAAAGCGCGTTCTGAATTTATCATCGCGCCCCTTTTGCTGGAACTCTGGCTGTTGCACGAACGAAAAATCGGTTTGCTGTCCGGGGTCGAGTTCACGATGGATGAGGCGCAGGGGTTGAGCGGTATCTGCGATTATATTCTAACCCGTCAACCGGAGCAACTTTTCGTTACCTCACCGATTTTGATGTTAGTTGAGGCAAAAAACGAGGAGCTTAAACGCGGTTTCGCCCAGCAGTTCAATGAGCGGGAGGGGAATGCTGCAGGTTCGCTCTACGGCGTGGTCACGATTGGTGAACTGTGGCGGTTTCTGCAACTGGACGGCAAGACGCTGCGAATCGATGCGCGGAGTTACCACATCGAGCGCGTTCCGAAAATTATGGGCATTCTCTGGCATCTCACCCAGTAACGGATTGCGCTGAGACCGTTTCCGGGGAAGTGTCCGGTTCAAGGGGCGGCAGCTGGGACAGATCGGCGATCCCAAAATAGTGGAGAAAGTCCGGGGTGGTGACGTAGAGAGTGGGGCGTCCAAGGGCCATTTTTTTGCCTGCTTCGGCGATCAGGCGGCGTTCTGAAAGCGTTTTTAAGACCCCCGATGCCGAAACTCCGCGAATGGCTTCGATTTCCGGGGCGGTAATTGGCTGGCGGTAGGCGATGATGGCGAGCGTTTCCATTCCGGCACGGCTGAGTTTTGAGGCGGAACGGGTCAGCAGGCGGGCGACCGTTTCGGCATACTCCGGGCGGGTGGAAAGCTGCCAGCCGCCGGCAATTCGGATCAGCTGCAGCCCGCTGCCCCGTTCGGACAAGGTGGCCTGAAGGCTGCGTAAGGCTCCTTCGACCGCGAGTTCATCCGTCCCCAAAGCCCGCGACAAATCACACAGCGAAACGGGTTCGCCCGCGACAAACAGCAGACATTCCAAAGCCGCCTCACTCACAAACCCTTCCAGCGTCAGCAGTTCGCTCATTCCGTTGTGTTCTCCTCAACCTGAGACAGCACGAACAGCAAAATTTCCTCACACAGACCCGTTTGCTCCGCCCGCACCCGCCCGTATTTCAGCAGTTCGAGCAGTGCCAGAAAAGTCAATACGATGTCGTAACGAGGGCAGGGCAGATCGAAAAGCGTAGAAAAGGCGGTTCCCCGGCTTCCTGCTCCCTCGACTTTGCGGGCGACCTCCAGCATTTTCAGCCGAAGGCTCAGGCGTTTGCGCGGAGTCACGGTGGTGACGGGCTTGTCCTCGACGCCCGCTTCGGTCAGCAGCCGATGCAGGGCATCGAACAACTGCGCCACGTTTGCCGCGCCTTCAGGAACCGGCAAAATGTAGTCGTCCACATTTTCTGCCGCCCCTCGAAAATAGAGTTGGCGGCGCAGCTCTTCCCAGCCGCGCATCGTTTCCACCGTTCCCTTGAACGACTGATATTCCCGCAGCTGCGCCACAAGTTCGGCACGGGGGTCTTCTGCCTCCTCGCCGTCGTTTTCAGCGGGGGGAAGCGCAGGCAGGAGCATCCGGGATTTGATCTCGATCAGGGTGGCGGCGATGACGAGGTATTCGCCCGCAACGGTCAGGTCGAGGGCTTGAAACTGCGCGATGTACTCCAGATACTGCTCGGTAATGAGGGCAATCGGGATATTTTCGATCTCGACCTCATTGGCACGAATTAGATGAAGCAGCAGGTCGAGCGGGCCCTCGAAAGCAGGAACACGAAAGGTAGGCATGGCGGGCAGAAAGGCATCGGGCGTCGGGCGTCGAATTAGGAGCGGTTCGGTGATTACTGGATTCATACCGACAAATCTTGACACAAAACGGGGAAATCTGTCAATTTAGAAAGGGAACGTTCCGACGCAGCAAAACTCGCAGCAAACAATCTATTCACTTTCCCGTTTTGCCGTTCCAGCAGACAGCGTTTTTGAGAAGGGGTTGAAAAAAATGATTTCCCATTCTCCGCAGAACCCAAGTCCGCACCCGGAGGCGTACCGCCTCGTCCTCTCCGAGGACTCTGTCTCCTTTTAGGATCGCACTCGTTTGGCCCGGAGAGCAAAATCACTTTTTCAACCCCTTCTCAAAAACTCCTCGTGCCGGTCTGGAATGGTCATTCGGGTTCCAGAGCGAAATTATTTCAACTCGGTGACGATGTGCGGACGAAGTCCGAACAAAAACGTCTTGAGCACCGTTACTCGCGGGCGGACGAGGAGGAGGTTGCGCTGAAAGTAGATGGGAACCCAGGGCGCATCGTCCACGGCGAGCTGCTCGGCTTTTTTGTAGAGGTCGGCGCGTTTGGCGGGATTGAGTTCTACGTCGGCGGCATCACACAAACGGTCGAACTCCGGGTTGGAATAGCCCGAATTGTTCGTCGGGTTCGTGTGCGTTCCGTTTACGACGCGATCACTCCGCAGCAAAAGAGACAGCACATCCTGCGGATCGAGATAATCCATAATCCACCCGCGAAGGGAAAACACTAATTTTTTGCGACTGGAATCTTCGAGAAAAACACTCGTCTCCATCGGAGTGGTCTGCATTTCCACATTGAGATTCTTCTTGAGCTGCCCTGCGATGTTCGCTGCCACACGATCCACCGAAGAATTGCCATTCAGATAAGTGAACGGAAGAGCGGGGAAACCCTGCCCATTTGGATAGCCTGCCTGCGCGAGTAACGCTCTCGCTTTCACCGCATCGAACGGATACGGCTTGATCGCCTCGTTTCTGCCCGGAACACCGGGAGGAAGCAGCCCGTCTTCTCGATCTCCCTGCCCCTGCATTCCCACACGGATCGCCTCGTCTTTGTCAATCGCCATTGCAAACGCCTGACGCACCTCCTTTTTCTTGAAGGGCGAATCGGGCAGTTCCATATTCATCGCAACATAATCAATGGCTGCATAAGGCAGGGACTTTACGTGAGGCTTGAGCGCGGGCGATGCATTAATCCGATCCAAATCCTTGGCCGAAATCTCCGCAATGTCCAGCTCGCCCTTCTCATATTTGTTCAGTCGAGAATTGATGTCAATCAAGATGGGTCTAAGGATGCCTTGGAGTTTGGGCTTTTGGCCGTGATAGTCGGCAAAGGCTCGGAGGCTCACCGAACTGCCGCGTTGGATGTCGGAAAACACAAACGGCCCCGTTCCCGTCAGCGACCGCAGATTGGTTTCGCTCAGTTTCCCTCCGTTTTGTTCGATTTCTTCTTTGCACACGACATACGCACACGGATAGGTCATGTTGCCCAGCCAGTAGGGTTTGGGCGCATCGAGGGTGACCGAAACGGTGAGCGGATCAACGATTTTGATGCCTGAAATTTCGGCAGCGGTTCCTTTGAGGACTTCGTTCGCTCCGACAATATCTTTGAGGTAGGAGGAGGCGGTGGTGGAGGCAACGGCTTTGGAGCAGGCGCGTTCGAGGCTGAACTTAAAGTCGGCGGCGGTGAAGGGGCGTCCGTTGTGGAACTTGACGCCGGGGCGCAGGTGAAACGTCCAGGTTTTGCCGTCGGGGGAGGTTTGCCATGTTTCGGCGAGGTTGGGCTGAATGGTATTGTCCTCGCCCCAGATCACCAAACCCTCAAACACCTGCTGGATGAGATCAAACGTATAGACATCTTGAACATTGGCCGGGTCGAAGGTCGTGGGTTCGGTAATCAACGCCATACGAAGAATTTTTTCGCTGCCTCCTGCAGAGGGTGTCGCGGAAACCTGCGAACTGTCGGAACTCCGCCTGCCTGTGGTACAGCCGCCCAGCAGAAACAAAGCCAGGAGGATCAGGCTGCACCGCGATTGAAAAAGACGAAAGAGGGTAGTCAAAGAATTTTTACTTTCGTTTCAAGAGTGCGGCATCGGACGATTGGAACGGAGACGCTATTGCAGGGTGGTTGCAACATGAGGTCTGATGCCGAAAAGCGAGGCTTTTAGATTTCCAACTCGCGGGCGGACGAGGAGGAGGTTGCGCTGAAAGTAGATGGGAACCCAGGGCGCATCGTCCACGGCGAGCTGCTCGGCTTTTTTGTAGAGGTCGGCGCGTTTGGCGGGATTGAGTTCTACGTCGGCGGCATCACACAAACGGTCGAACTCCGAGTTGGAATAGCCATAAGAGTTTTCCTGATTGGAATGGACGCCGTTCACGACTTTATCCGTGTGCAAGAGCAAAGAAAGAACATTCTGCGGATCGAGGTAATCCATGCCCCAGGAATGGTGTGAAAAGAGCAGAGCTTTTTTGTTGCGTTCCGCCAGAAAGGTGGCCCATTCCATCGGAGTTAACTGCACCTCGATATTGAGGTTTCTTTTCAGCTGCTCCGCGATATTGGCGGAGGTGCGCTCGACGCTCGGATAGTCGTTGCGATAGGTGAACGTCACTTGCGGAAACCCCTGCCCATTTGGATAGCCTGCCTGCGCGAGTAACGCTCTCGCTTTCACCGCATCGAACGGATACGGCTTGATCGCCTCGTTTCTGCCCGGAACACCGGGAGGAAGCAGTCCATCGGCTTTGTCCGCGAGACCCTGCATTCCCACGCGGATCGCCTCGTCTTTGTCAATCGCCATTGCAAACGCCTGACGCACCTCCTTTTTCTTGAAGGGAGAGTTCGCCGGATCCGCGTTCATGGAGACATACCAGATACGCGCCAGCGGAAACGATTTCAGGTCGGCTTTGAGCTTCGGGCTTGCGTTGATCCGATCCAGCTCTTTCGGGGAAACGTCGGGCAGAATGTCGAGGTCGCCGGTTTCGTACTTGTTGAGGCGTGAGGAAGCATCCTTCAAGATGGGTCTAAGGATGCCTTGGAGTTTGGGCTTTTGGCCGTGATAGTCGGCAAAGGCTCGGAGGCTCACCGAACTGCCGCGTTGGATGTCGGAAAACACAAACGGCCCCGTTCCCGTCAGCGACCGCAGATTGGTTTCGCTCAGTTTCCCTCCGTTTTGTTCGATTTCTTCTTTGCACACGACATACGCACACGGATAGGTCATGTTGCCCAGCCAGTAGGGTTTGGGCGCATCGAGGGTGACCGAAACGGTGAGCGGATCAACGATTTTGATGCCTGAAATTTCGGCAGCGGTTCCTTTGAGGACTTCGTTCGCTCCGACAATATCTTTGAGGTAGGAGGAGGCGGTGGTGGAGGCAACGGCTTTGGAGCAGGCGCGTTCGAGGCTGAACTTAAAGTCGGCGGCGGTGAAGGGGCGTCCGTTGTGGAACTTGACGCCGGGGCGCAGGTGAAACGTCCAGGTTTTGCCGTCGGGGGAGGTTTGCCATGTTTCGGCGAGGTTGGGCTGAATGGTATTGTCCTCGCCCCAGATCACCAAACCCTCGAACACCTGCTGGATGAGATCAATCGTGGTTCCATCCTGGAGCACCGCCGGGTCGAAGGTCGTGGGTTCGGTGGTCAATGCCATGCGGAGGATGTTGCTGCCATTTCCCGAAGCGGGGGTTCCGCCGCTCTGTCCTGACGTTGAGGAGGCGTTTCCGTCTCGTTTTCCGGTGGTACAGCCGGAGAGTAGAACGGCAGCAGAAAGCAGAAGAGGCGTCAGGCATCGGGCCGGAGGCATTGCGATAAGAAAACGAGAGTGCAAAATGGTTGAAGTCTCCTCAATCAAAAATTCTGGTTCCGTTTTCTTACCGAGGCGGCCTTAAGAAGCGCGAAACGGAACAGGTCTTTCACCGAAATTTCCAGTGAAACCAGACGGTCAAAGTACGAAGGACGTTGCGCCCCCCCGGCGAGATCAGCAGTACGGCAATGATCGGGCTGAGCACTGCGAGGAGAAGAAGGGCGATTTCGCTCCATCGCATCCGGCTTCCTGCCATAAGGCGCGAAACTCCTTTGGCATCCACCAGCTTCGAGCCGATCCTCAAACGGGTCAGAAAGGTGCTCGCCATGCCGCGCCGCCCTTTATCTAAAAACTCCTCCAGCGAAAAATGTGTGCCGACCGCAACAATCGCCCGCGCCCCCATTTCGTCCGCCAGCAGCATCGCAATGTCTTCGCTTGTTCCGGCGGCATGAAGCACCTGCGCCTGAAGCCCCAGTTCGTCTATGCGCTTCATGCCGGGAGCTCCGCGCTCGTCGCCGCGCTTGTAGCCGTGAACGAGCAGCTCGGCTCCGCATTTGAGAGCCTCATCACTGACCGAATCCATGTCCCCTAAAATGATGTCAGGGCGAAGCCGCGCTTCGATCAAGGCATCTGCCCCGCCGTCCACTGCAATCAAAACCGGGCGAGCATCGCGAAGATACTCTCGAAGCAGGGAGAGGTCTTCTTTGTACCCGTCGCCGCGCACGACAATCAAAACGGGACGCCCGGCAAAGCGCGTTTTGAGTTTCGGAATCTCCAGCGGATCGAACAGGATGCCTTTTTCTTCGGTTAAAAAGTGCAGGGTGTTTCGCGCAAATTCGTCCAGCTCGACATTGAGGTTCTGGCCTGCTTCATGCAACTGGATTTCAAGCCGCTGCGGGGTCAGGCGTTCTGCTGGAAAGCACTGTCCACCCGCCGTTTTTACTCCGTCACCGTCGAGCCACACCTGGGTTCCGTCCTGAAGCAGATCGAAGGCCTCGCTGCCCAGGTTGTCCAGAAGGGGAATGTTGGCTTCCAGCAGCATTGCCGGTCCGCGATTGGGGTAACGCCCGGTCACGCTTTTCGCGGCATTGACCACCGCGCTCACATTGGCTTCGATCAGCCCCCGTGCCGCCACGGTGTCCAGATCGGGATGAGAGATCAGCGCGATGTCACCCGCACGAAGCCGACGCATCAAATTTTTGGTGCGGCGGTCTTTCAGCAGGCGGCGGGCGTTGGGCGGAGTCATGCGGCGGCGAACTTTGTTTTCTCACATCGAAAGGGACGGACCCGAAAACTCTTCTTGACTGGGGTTATTATGCCGATTTGCAGCGGCTTTGTCAACGCAAGAAAAGAAAGCCGGAGTTCAGCCGGAGACCGATTCCTCGTTCTGTGGGGGCAGGGGGGCTTTCTCACGCACCAGGGCTGCAACGGCAAAAACAAGCAGGGTGGGATAAAGCGGAAACGAATAGCGGGCAAAAGCCAGGATCGCGGCATAAACAAAGTAGAAATAGAGCAAAACCGTCAGCACCGGCCAAAGGTCTTTTTCCTGGCGGCGAGCCTTGCGGACGCCGAAAAAAGCCAGCCCCAGCAGCAAAAACGCCATGCCTCCGATGACCGCCGATTTCTTTTTCGTCTCGACGATAAGCCAGAACGTGTACAGCTGCGCCGCAAACTTTTGGGCGAATTCCAGCGGACGGCCCAGCACCCGCGCACGGGCAATCTGCCCCTCGGCCTGATCTTTAGCTACCTCGTAATCGGCGTTGATTGGCATCGGCCTTCGCTCCGCCTCGTACCCCGGCCTATAAAAGGGAACCCCGTAGGGCTTCATCTGCCGCTGCTCTTCATCGTTTGCTTCCAAGTCCCACATCAACCCGTCGCTTCCCGATCCCCCGAAATCCTGATTGAGCAAATAAAACTTTGGCTGTGCCAGCACATAGCCGCGAAGGAATTCTCCCGGCGCGTTGGTGCTGATCCCCCGAAACCGCCCCTCCGAAACCCTCGAATTCCGAACACTCCAGGGCAGCAGGCACAACCCGTAAACCGCAAGGCAGACCGCCGCTGAAACAAAAGCGTTTCGGCGTTCCGTTCGGGGAAAGCGGGCAATGAGCAGCCCTGAAAACAGAAGGGGATAAAAAAGACCAATCGGCTTTGTGAGGGTGGAGGCGGCGCAGACGATTCCGAAAACGAGTGCGTGTGCGGGAGTGGGACGGCGGTAGAGATTCCATCCCGTGAGGGCGGTGAGGGCGATCAGCAGCCCCATCAGGGTCTCGACTTCGGTGGAAGAGACATAGCGCAGGGTCTGTGGCAAAAGGGGGACGAGAACCCCAGCCGTCCGTCCGGTGCGTTCACCGAAAAGGCTGCGCCCCAGCATCCAGACCGTCACCGCCTCTGCCCCAACCATGAGGCACTGCACGAAAAACACCGGGCGGTAAATGTGGGTTTCTGCTCCGCCCGTTCCGAAAAGTTTCAGGAGAAGGGCCACCAGGCCGGGATAGAGCGGAGCGCGGCGCATCGTCAACCCCGCTCCCAGGCTAAACCCTTCTCCTGACGCGAGATTGCGCCCCAGCCCGCCCAATCCGTTTACGTCAACGGCGGCGACCACCGCTCCCTGCCGCCCATAAATTACAAAGGCGAACAAAAACGCGATTCCGAACCCGAACAGAAAAAGCCAAACCCCGGTTTTTTGTGCCTTCGACATAGGAATGAGGGGGTACTAACGCGCGTAAAGCAATGAGAATTAGAACGAACTTTGCGGGGAGGTAAAGAACGGTTCAACTCATTTCATCCACTCCTCTGCGCCCCCTTCCTCTTTTCTCATGCGAGAACCTGGTGAATGGGTTCGGTCTGCCCCACGCCGACGAGTTTCTGGTTTAGCCCGCCATAAAAGTAGGCCAGCCGGTTTGGATCGAGTCCCATCAGGTGCAGCATTGTGGCATGGAGGTTTTTGACCTTGAACGGGTCTTCAACGGCGGCAGAGCCGAGTTCGTCCGTCTGTCCCACCGAAATTCCCCCCTTGATGCCTCCGCCCGCCATCCACATCGTGAAGCCGTAGGCGTTGTGGTCGCGTCCGGTTCCTTTTTCGTACTCGGCGGTGGGCTGCCGCCCGAACTCGCCGCCCCACACGATAAGGGTGGAGTCCAGCATTCCGCGCCGTTTCAGGTCTTGGATCAGAGCCGCAATCGGTTTGTCGGTTTCCCCGGCATGGAGATCGTGATTGGTTTTGAGGTCGTTGTGCGCGTCCCAGGTCGAGTCAATGTGGTTTCCGCCGGAGTAAATCTGAATAAAGCGAACTCCCCGCTCCACAAGCCGCCGCGCCATCAGGCACTGCCTTCCAAAGGTTTCGGTACGTTTGTCGTTTAGGCCGTAGAGTTCTTTCGTCGCCTGGGTTTCTTTGGAGAAATCGGTGGCTTCGGGAGCCGCCGTCTGCATTTTGTAGGCCAGTTCATACGAGGCGATACGGGCTGCCAGGTTTGAGTTGTCCGAGTGCAGGGTTTCATGGTCGGCGTTGTAATCGCGCAGCGTGTCGAGCAAATCGCGCTGCATGGCGTCGGTCATGTCCTGGGGGCGATCCAGATTCAGAATCGGCGTTTTGCCTCCTCCGAACACGGTGGCTTGGTAGGAGGCGGGCATATAGCCAGAACTCCAGTTTTTCGCCCCGGAGATGGGGCCGCCGCGTGGGTCGAGCATTACCACATAGCCCGGAAGGTTCTGGTTCACCGTTCCCAGCCCGTAATTGATCCACGACCCCATCGAAGGCGACCCGGAAAGGATTTTCCCGGAATTCATTTGCAGCATCGCCGAGCCGTGAATGGGCGAATCGGCGGTCATCGAGTGAATAAAGGCGATGTCGTCCGCGCAGGTTCCAAGGTTGGGAAACAAGTCGGAGATCATTTTGCCGCATTTGCCGTAGGGCTTGAATTTCCAGCGCGGCTCCACAATGCGCCCGACGTTTTTGTGGCCGCCCCGTCCGAAGGTTTTGATCGCAATGCTCTGATTGTCCCGCCCGTACATTGTCGGTTTGTAGTCGAAAGTGTCTATCTGGGAAGGCCCGCCGTACATATAAAGAAAAATGACGGATTTAGCTTTGGCAGGGAAATGCGGCTTTTTCGGTGCAAGCGGGTTGGCAAACTTCGTTACGCCGTCGGCAGCCAGGGCTTGCTGAGCAAAAAACGTTTCTTCCAGCATCCCGGCGAGGGCGACCCCGGTGAACCCGGCTCCGATTTCCCACAAAAATTCTCGTCTTGATTTTCCGCAAAGACTCCCCATCATTTTTCTCCTTTGCAAAAGGCGGCTATTCGTGCCGCGTTCCGTTTTTCCGTACTTTTCTCGCCGCTTTTCTGCTGCGAACAATGCGTTTTTCCGCTCTCTCCCCAATCCGCTTTTGGTTTTCTTCGCAGGGATAAGGTTTTACGGTTTTGAGGGAAGGTTTCCGCCGGGTGGGTTCTTTTTCGTTCCGATTGACCTTAAAATTACTCCAGAATTATTCCAAATAAAGAAACTCGTTCAGGTTGAGCGCGATAAGGCAGAACGAGCGCAGAGCCTGCCCCTCCGTGACGGCGAATTTCTTGCGTGTCCGTGCCAGGTAGTTCGTGCCGCGCAGCACTTCCTTCGCCGACGGCTCCCGCGCAAGCACCCGCCGCAGCACCGCCTTGACCTGTGCCACCGGATTTCCCCCGGCGGTTTTCAGAATGTTCCCCGCAAAAATCTGTGCCTGTTCTCTGATAAACGCCGAGTTCAGGGTTCCCAGAGCCTGCGTCGGCTGGGTGGTGGAAAAGCGAACCGGGCAGGTAAAGTCGGTGTCGGCAGCATCGAAACTCGCCAGCACCGGCAGCGGCAGCGAACGCTTCACGTGAACGTATACACTGCGGCGGGCACTTTCCTCCGGGTTCGAAACTGTCCATCCCGCCCCCGGAACGGACTGCCCCGCCAGCACCTCGTCGGGAATTTTAGGGAACACGCTCGGCCCGTACATCACCGGGTTCAGCGAGCCGTCCGCAAACAGAATCGAGTCTCGAACCTCTTCCGCCGAAAGACGCCGCATATCGAACCGCCAGAAAAGGTCGTTTTCCGGGTCTTTCGTGAGGGCGGCCCTGTCTCCCTGAGAGGAGCGGCGATAGGCTTCCGAGAGCATGATCTGCCGATGCAGGGGCTTGAGTTTCCAGCCATTGCGGACGAGTTCCGACGCAAGCCAGTCGAGTAGTTCCGGGTGAGTGGGCGGGGTTCCTAGAAAGCCGAAGTTGGACGAGGACCGGACAATGCCGCGCCCAAAGTGGGTTTGCCAGATTCGGTTGGCCATCACACGGGCCGTAAGCGGATTTTTTTCGGAGGCGAGCCAGTCAGCCAGTGCGAGGCGCCGCCCCGACGACGGAACTTCCGCCGGGAGCGGGGGAATGAGCGGCTCCGGAGGTGAAAGCACGGAGACAAATCCGGGCGTGACCTCCTCTCCCGGCGAGTGGGGGTTTCCGCGCTGCAGCAGATAGGACGGCGGCGGAGTCTTTCCCTCTTCCGAGACGGCCAGGGCTTGATCCAATCCTTTGGGCGGGGCGTTGAGCAGGGCGTCGCGCTCTTTTGTTTTCGCCTCGTACTCCGCGAATTCGGCTTCGGTCACCCCTTTCCCCACCCGCTTTTTCAGCAGGCCGGGGCGGTTCATTTCGCTTCTGAACTCTTCTTTGTCCACCGGCGAAAAATCAGGGGTCACTTTCGCTTCAAGGGCGGAAAGCACAGCGTTCATCGCACCGAGTTTCGCTCGGTAGAGGGTCATCTCGGCGGCGAACGTTTTCTGGTCTTCCGGCGAGGCAGTTACCCGCAGCGAATTTTTCACGACCGATTCCGAGGAGCGAACCCCGTAGCGCGTGGTTCCCGCAAAGATTGCCGTCATACGATAATAGTCTTTTTGCGGAATAGGATCAATCTTGTGGTCGTGGCAGCGGGCGCAGTTCACCGTCAACCCAAGGAAAACCTGCCCGGTGGTCGCGACAAGGTCGTCGAGTTCATCGCAGCGGGCCTGTTCGGGGTCGGCGGGTTCGTCGTCCCACTGTCCCAGCCGATAGTAGCCCGTGGCGATGATCGTTTCGGGGGTCGGATTGGGCAGCTCATCCCCTGCCAGCTGCTCGGTGAGAAACCGTGAATAAGGTTTGTCGGCATTGAACGAGCGGATAAGGTAGTCCCGATATTTCCAAACCATCGGTTTGGGGCTGTCCCGCTCGAAAGAGTTCGTTTCCGCATAGCGAACCAGGTCCATCCAGTGGCGGGCCCATTTTTCGCCGTAGTGAGGCGAAGCGAGCAGGCGATCTACCACCTTTTCGTAGGCATTCGGGGATTTGTCAGCGAGAAAGGAGGCGGTTTCCTGAGCGGTGGGGGGCAGGCCCGTGAGATCGTAGGTGGCGCGGCGCAGCAGTGCGGCCTTGCCCGCCAGCGGAACCGGTTTCAGTTTGGCCCCTTCCAATTTTGCCAGAATAAAGGCATCAATCGGGTTTTTGGGCGCGACCGGCGCGGAGTTGGGGCGGGGGACTCTTGGCCGCTTGACGGGCCGAAACGACCACCACTTTTTGGTTTCGGCATTCACAGGCGGCGGCCCGGAAAAGACCGGCTCCCCTGCCCCTGCTTTCGGCTCCGGCATCGGCAGCCCCTGCTTTACCCAGTCCACGAGAGTATCAATGTTGGCCTGCGACATTTTCCCGGTGGGCGGCATCATTCGGCCCTGATACCGGATAACCTGCACCAGCAGGCTCGAATCCGCCTCCGCCAATTTCACGGCGGCTCCGGTCACACCGCCTTTCAGGATCGCTTTGCGGTTTGTGAGAAGAAGACCGCCCGACGGCTCTTTGGGATCGGAGTGGCAGGGCAGGCAGTTCGCTTTGAGAATCGGAGCCACTTTTTGTTCGTAAAACTTCAGTTTTTCGGGGGTGGGGGCAGAGGCGGGCAGTTGAGCCGTTGAACCCATTCCCGTGCGAAAAAGCAGACCAAAAGCGGGAAGAACGAAAAAGGAGAAAAGTCGAAGGCGAGTCATAACGGTCAAAATCCTGAGCGGTGCGCAAAAAGAGTTTTCATCAGAAGAGTTCTCACAAAGTAAGGCAGTGAAAACCCAAAAAGGTTTCAACAATCAGGCTTCCTTTTCGGAAAACCTGATCGAAAACGGGGCAAGTCTGGGCTACCGGATTAATTTTACCTTGAGACTCTGTTTTCCCGCCACCCGATTTTTCGAGTCGCGCACTTCGAGAGTCAGCGTTTTGAGGCCCGGAGTATAGGCCGCCGTATCCAGCGAAAAGCGATAATGCCCCGGAACCCGAAACTGCTTGATCGGTTTGCCGTCCAGCAGAAAAGTGACGGTCGGTCGCTGCTCATAGGAGCGTACCCAGGCACTGAGCGTCACCACCCCGGAAAGTGTCATCCCCTCGGTCATCCGCAGCGTTTCAAGCGGAGCGTAAGCCGGTTTGTCGGGCGTGACGGCTTCCAGAAAATGCGGCACGGAAATCAGGGCACGGTACTGAGCCGTTACGTCGGGGGCGTCGAGCAGCGAATAGTTGTTGAGTTTCCGCTCGGCACGGGCATAGCGCAGCGTGTTCATGGAAAGCCAGTGGATCGCTTTGATGCGGGGATAAAGGCGGGGCAGGGCACTGTAGAGCTGACCGATTTTGTCCTCGGCATAATCCAGGCAGGGCAGATTGTCCACGACGCTGAAATGACTCGCGGCGGTCTCGCCCACCATGATCGGATGCTTCGCCGAATAGGTTTTGTAAATAAAATCGAGGGAGTCCACTGGATTGCGCCACCGTCCGGGCTGGGCGGGGTCGGCGTTGAAGTAGGGCGCGTTATAAAAGTTGACTCCCACCCAGTCCACCGCATCCGCCCCCGGGTAGTAGCGCGTGATCTTGTCTTCGGGGCTGTCGTTGGGACACCAGACCATTGCCACATTCGGCGCGTAGGCATGGAACACTTCGGCGACCAGTCTGAATTTTTGGATGTACTTGGCTGGGTCACCGGAATAGGGCGTCCAATTACCGTTCATTTCGCCCCCGAAGCGAAGAAAGATGGGTACGCCGCAGTCTCTTGCCGCAAACGCGAGGTTGAGCAGATAGCGATCCTGGTAAACCGCGTCGAGATTTTCGGGGGAAAGCACCCATTGTGCCGCCGCTCCGCTCTTTTTGAGGTGATCCATCCAGCGTTTGGGGAATTTGCCGCCATAACGCTCATACATGAAAAAAATCGCATGGGATTTCCCGACCGTTCGGTTCCACTCTTCCGAATCGTGATGGGTCTGTCCGTTTTCGTCCTGAAAGGTGGTGCGAACGCCGTCTTCCCGATCAATAAACGCTCCCAGGTAGGTTCCGTACAGCGGCTCCAGCCGCTTACCCGAGAAGTATTTTCTTGCGCCCGCCTCGGTGAGAAACCGCTCGTGAAACAGAATCGCCTGCGCAGCGTAGCGGGAGGCTCGCTCGTCCAGCACTTTATAGGCTCCGTAGTCGCCGAGCTGCTTGTAGCGGGCGGCGGCGGCACGGTAGGCTTTGGACGCTCCGGCATAATCGCCTTTGAGGAACAGCGCGTCCGCCCGATTTTTAAGTCCGGCGGCAGACTGTCCGCTCGCTTGAGGCGGAACGCAAAAAATCAGAAGAGCGAACAGAAAGGCGGAGAATGGAGAAAGAAAAAGTTTCATGAGAGTTGGGCGGCTTGGATACAACGGGGTGAGAGCACTCTCCCGCGTCAAGAAAAGATTTAAGAAGACCTAAAGAGAAGACAGTCTCCTCGGCGGTGAGCGTTCGGTGCTTTTGCGCCGTGTCGCGAACCAACGTCATCGGGGGAGGTCTGCACCTTTCTTTCGCGAATCGCCCCGGCAAAAGTTCCAATTGAAGTCCGTATGGGGCGGGAGGCCCGGTTCTGGGACATTTCCTGCCTCAAAAGAAATGCTGAAGACCGGCTTTTTCTTCACCGACAATAGTACCGGGTTTGGAAAGTTGAGCCAACCCCGCAAGAGAGGAGTCGGTTGATGACCCTACCTGTTAGTTCGCTGCTTTCCTCCGACCCCGTGTCCTCCTCGGAGAGTCTACGCTATTCTTCCGATCTCGAAACACCGGAGGAGGTTCCCCCTTTCTCGACCGCACTGGCCAGGCATCTCGATGGAGTGCCGACCCCGAAAGCGGCTGAGAACAAAAAGGCGAAGGAAGATGCCCCTTCTTCCCCTGCCCATCTGAAGGCGCAGGGGACCGAAACAACGGAAGAAACCGCTCCGCAGGAAAAAAACGAAAAACCGAACGAGGAAAAGTCCAAAGAGCCGAAAGCCGCCACCGATCCGGCAGTGCCCGCCCCTCCAACGGGAGCAACACGCCCGGAATGGATGCTTGCACAGCTGCTTGGGGGAACGCAGCCCGTCCCTGTTCCGCTCGCTCCCGGCTCGGCTGGCACAGGCGGAACGGCTCTGCTAATCGAGGGGAAATTAGGGGGGAAATCGGCAGAAGCCCCGCAGGAAATCCCCGCCGCCCTTTCGCAGAAGCCGACTTCCCCTCTTCCTGAAACGGTGAAGCCGGAAACGAAACGATCAATGGACTCGCGCCCTCTCCCGCCCCCCGTCTCGGAGAGGCCGGGAATTGATCTCTCCAGCAAAAATCCGCAGGTCGGACAGGAAATAGAGACGAGCGTCTCCTCTGCCGCCGCCTTTTCTCGGAAACTGGAAAACGTTCTGTCCGCCGAGCGCGTGGGCGAGCGGCCTCCGCAGGTGCGGATCACGCCGGAAGCCAAAACACCGGCTTCTGGTCTTACGCCAGCACCCTCTTTAAGAGTGGCGCAGACAGAAGTGATGGAAACAGGAGTGAAGGAAACAGCGGGCAGCCTGTTTTCAGGGGTTTTAGAGACGGACGGAATAGGGGGCAGTCTCCCCATTTCCGACCGAAGGGCTCAAAGTCTCGATTTGCCCCCCTCCAGCAGAGAGGCGCGAAACGCCCTTTCCTCGCTTGCTTCGCCGTTGAATGTTACTGGGGTTCTCCAGGCGGAGAGTTCGTCGGGAGCGGGCCACAACGAAGAAAACGAAAGCTCGCAGACCCCAAAAAAACAATCGCTGAAGGCGTTTCACAAAGAGGAGGAGACTCCTATTTTTACGCCGGAGGCGGAGGCTCGTCTTGCCGTGCGCGAGGCTGCTCCGACCGAGGCTGCCGCCTCCGCACAATCGGCAGAGGCGGCGCAAAAGATCGAAACGCGCACCCAAGTCATCACTCAAACGCTCAAACATACGGAGCGGATGGCCGCGATTCGCGGTTCCGGGGAAATTGACATCCATCTTATGCCCGAACATCTGGGAAAACTGCACATTCGCATCATTAAAGACGGCGAGAACGTGATCGCCCGCATTTCAGCGGAAAGTCAGCAGGTGCAGCAGCTTCTGGAAAGCGGGCAGAGCCAACTGAAAAACGCCCTGAAAGAGCGGGGCTTGAATTTGCAAACGCTGGAGTTTTCTTCCTTCGGTACTCCCGCCGGAGGCGGCGGACAGTTCTCGCAGGCTTTCACCGGGTCTAATCAATCCCCGCCAAATGAGGCACGCGCTTATCGGTATGGAACTCCGCTCAATCGCGGATACAATGGCGATGAGCAGGAGACAAAAATCGCCTCGCTCGTTTCCACCGCCGAGCGAAACCGCCTGGGACGATTGGATTTTCGCGCCTGAAAACACGGCTCGAAACGGAATCGAAACAGCATCGAAACAAGACTAACCAGAAACCACGAAAGGAAATCGAATGCAAGTGAACAATACCCGCGCCGCTTCCACCGGTGCGATCAGCAGTGCCGTTACCTCTTCCACCGGCGGGCAGTCGCTCGGTCAGGATGCGTTTCTGAAACTTCTGGTAACCCAGCTTCAGAACCAAGACCCGCTCAATCCGCAGGATCAAACCCAGTTTCTCGCGCAGCTCGCCCAGTTCTCCACCGTTGAAGGGGTGAACAACCTCTCCAACTCCCAGCAGAAAACGCAGGGAGCCGATCTGCTTGGCAAAACGGTGCAGGCCAACGTGGTCGTCAATGGAATCGGTGGGGCCGTCGAAGGGCAGGTCACCAGCGTGAAGTACGACACCAGCGGCGTGACCCTGCGGCTTAAAGGCTACAATTTCGATGTGAGAATGAGCGACGTACAAAACGTTTCCTCGAACTAAGGGAGGCAGCCCGATGGCGAACCTGGACAATTCCGCTTCAGTCCGAAACACCGGCGTTCCCTCGCTTTCGGTCGCCCCGGCGAAGCCGCCGCGCTCCGGGAGGGAAACCGGACAGAGTTTCGCCGATCTGCTGCGAATTCAACAGGGACTGGCAGAGCGGAGCGGCGGGGGAAAGCCCGAAAGTGTGTCTTCTCCCGGCGGCGTGAAATTCAGTGCTCACGCGCAGACCCGCCTTCAATCGCGCAAAATCGATTTGGAAGCGGCGCATCTGGATCGCCTCGACGGGGCGGTGCAGAAAGCCCAGAGCAAAGGGTCGCGAGACGCGCTCGTTCTGCTGGACGATTTGGCGATGGTGGTTTCCGTCGCCAACAAAACGGTGGTGACAGTGGTGGATCGAGACAATCTCAAGCAGAACGTCTTCACCAACATTGACAGTGCCGTGATTGCTTAACGCAGCTGCACAAAATTGGGCTGCATTAAAGGCCGGGCTGGACTCTTTCAGAGAAGCCCCCTTCGCCCTGCTCGACCGACGAGCGGCAGGGCAGGGGTGCAGGATGCACCCCTAACCAAGACAGAATCGGACAACGGAGGTCAAAGGAATCCCATGCTTCAGGCAATGTATTCAGGCGTCAGCGGACTTAAGGCGCATCAGACGAAACTCAACGTGAGCGGTAACAACATCGCCAACGTCAACACGATTGGCTTTAAGGCGGGGCGAGCCACCTTTCAGGATCAACTCTCGCAAACCCTGCGCTCTTCGGGGTCGCCGAATGCCAACATCGGCGGCACGAACCCGTCGCAGGTCGGCCTCGGTGTGTCGCTCGGTGCGGTGGACACGCTGCAAACCCAGGGCAACCTCGAATCCACCGGCAAAAACACCGATCTTGCGATTCAGGGCAACGGCTTTTTCATCGTTTCCAACGGCAGCCAGACCTACTATACCCGCGACGGATCGTTTGACCTCGACTCGAGCGGCATTCTCGTCAACGGCTCCAACGGGATGAAACTGCTGGGCTATGTCGCCGATGAAGCCGGAAAAGTGGACTACTCCGCGCAGATCGACAGCAAAAGTATCATTAAAATTCCGGTGGGAACCCTGACTTCGGTGAAGCAGACCACAAGTGCCAAACTGGACGGCAACCTGTCCGCTTCGGCTTCGCTGCAATCTACCTACGCGAAATTAAAGGGTAATCTGGACGTTTCCGAAACGCCCGCTCCCATGACCACCACCGTCTACGACTCCGACGGCAAAGCGCGAACGCTTCATGTGTCGCTGAGCAGCCCTGTGGTTCCAACAGCGGGAGCCGGGGTTCCTGCGGGGGCCACCCAGCGATGGGAAGTCAAGATGGACGTGGACGGAATTGCCGTACCGCTGTCTCCCTCGCCGAAATATCTTTTTGCCTCGCAGCCGGGAGGAGCAGGAACCAAGACCTCCTTTGTTTTTGCTGACCCGGCGGGCAATCCGGTCGGCTCTTCCATTCCGGTTTCTCTAACGGACGGCGTTGGCTCGCTTCCCGTGAACGTGGATTTTAGCGGGCTGAGCGCGGCCTCGAAAGTCACCACCACTGCAAACGGACAAACGGAACCCACGCCTATTCCCTCCACCCTGCTGACGATGGCAGGCAACGTGAACGTGAGCGATGGCGGAAACATCGTGAACACGACAACCGTGTACAACGGAACGCAGAAATATCAGGTGACCACCACTCTTTCCAATCCGACGAACGCGCCCGCTGGCGTGGGGGTTCCCACCGGAGCCTCACAGCGATGGGATATGAAAGTGAGTGTAGACACCATTCCCGCAGGCGGAGCCGGTTATCCGCTTACTGCCTTTGACTCTACCAACGCCGGAAAGTCGAGCGTCTACTATGTCTCCGGAAAAGGGTTTGTGTTTGGGGACGGGGGCAGCCCGGCCAATACGATTGGCTCGCGGCTTCAACTCGTGGGCGGCAGCCCCACCACAGGCGGCCCCGATCAGGGGCAGCAGGTGGCGACAAACTTCCCGCTCACGGTAGACCTTTCTTCTCTGAAGACCACCGCGGTTTCCACCGCCGTAGACGGTCAGCAGGGAACGCGCTCCACCTGGAACGCTTCGGCAACGGTTTACGACAGCTTGGGCGTGGAGCACCGCGTCAACTACGAGTTCAAGCGCGTTCTTGTGGGAGCCGGGGCCCCCAGCGGAACCGTTGGACGCTGGGAGTGGACCGCCAGCGAAAACGGAACCAAAATCGCCTCCTCCGCCGACACCGGCAGCAAGCCGCTTTTCTTCAATTCTGACGGCAAGCTTGTGGACACCGATAAGCAGACGGTCACCGTCACGCCCACCACCGGCGGCGCGAAATTCGACATCGCCTTTGATTTTTCCAGCATGACCCAGCTTTCCGGCGACTCGTCGGCCTCGGTCAGTGCCCAAGACGGCTACAAGGTCGGCACCCTGCAAAACTACAGCATCGCGCCGGACGGAACCATCAACGGCATTTTCTCGAACGGTCTGACCCGAACTCTGGGCCAGGTCGCGACGGCGGACTTTTCCAACCCGTCGGGACTGGAAAAACAAGGTTCCAACCTGTTCGCCGTTTCCGCTAACTCCGGTTTAGCGCAGGTGGGAGCCCCGAACGTAGGAGGGCGCGGCCAGATCAGCACCGGCTATGTGGAAATGTCGAACGTCGACCTCTCTAATGAGTTCACGAGTTTGATTATCACACAGCGCGGCTTCCAGGCCAATACGAAGATCGTCACAATTGTGGACGAACTTTTGCAGGAAGTCATCAATCTCAAGCGATAAGCGGGGCTAGAAATCTGGGGTGAGGGGAGAGGCATTCGGCCCCGCCTTCTTCCCACCCCGCTTTCCTCTGCTTCAGAACGAAGTTATGATCTCAGTCACTCATTTAGACCACTCGGAATTTTTTCTCAATGTCGAATTGATCGAGTGTGTCGAAGCCAAGCCCGACACGGTGATTACTCTGACTACCGGCAAAAGACTGCTGGTACGCGAGCCTGTCTCCGAAGTCGTCTGCCGCGTCCACCTGTACCGTCAACAGCTCTGCCGAGCCGAGCAAAACACTTAAACTTTCTGCCCGCTTCGGCAGAGGCCCTGAACCCAACCTTATGGATATTTCAACGCTCATCGGTTTTCTTCTCGCCTGGGGAGCCTTGCTCGGCTCGCTGCTTATGGAAGGCGGCGATCTGCGCTCCCTCGTCAACCTGCCCGCCGCGTTTCTGGTGTTTGGCGGAACCTTCGGGGCGTGCCTGATTTCCTCGAAAAAAGAGCAGATTGCCGGGGTTCCCGGCGTTCTCCTCAAAGCCTTTCGGGAAAAGCCTGCCGATCCCGCTCAGTTGATTTCCACGCTTGTGCGTTTTGCCGAGCGTGCCCGAAAAGAAGGAATGCTCTCGCTGGAATCGGAGGTCAAACGTTCGGAGAACGATTTTCTGAAGCGGGCGATCCGGCTGGCGGTAGACGGAGCCGACCCGGAGGTGATTCGGGAAATTCTGGCGACAGACATTCATTTTTCGCAGCTGCGCCATCGCGCCTGCGAGGGAGTTTTCACCACGCTCGGCGGTTTCGCGCCCACTTTGGGCATTATCGGAACCGTGATGGGACTTGTCCATATGCTGTCCAACCTGAGCGATCCCGGCAAAATGGGGCCGCTCATTGCGGGCGCGTTTCTCGCCACCCTGTACGGCGTTTCGAGTGCCAACCTGATCTTTCTGCCCATTGCGAACAAGTTGAAAGTGCTTTCTTATGATGAGTCGCTTTTGCAGGAGGTGATCGTGGAGGGAGCTCTTTCCATTCAGGCAGGCGACAACCCCCGCATGGTGGAAGAACGCCTGAAAGCCTTTATCGCCCCCCGGCTGCGCTCTCAGGTGCGCGGGGCGGCCATGACCGTGACTCCCCCGTTGAGCAAGGCGGCCTGACTTATGAGAACCGGCGGATATGCGGCGCGGATGCGCTATCGAACCTCTTCCGACGACAAAAACAGCAGTCACGAACGCTGGCTGCTCACCTATGCGGACATGATTACCCTGCTGGCGGCGTTTTTCCTGATGCTCTATTCGATGTCGGTGATGAGCAAAGGCAAATTCACCGTGCTGGCGTCGGCCATGAAAAACGGCTTCAATGGAACCGAATCCCTCTCAGAAGGGGTGGAAATGACGCCCTTGATGAAAAAACAACGGCAAGAATATCAAGCCGCATTAAAGAATCTGGCTCTTTTTGTGGAACAAAATCGTATGGGGGGGCGCGTGATCTCTCATGCCGAGGAACGCGGATTTGTGATCTCGCTGGTTTCGGATGATCTGCTGTTTGAGCGAGGACGCGCCGACTTGAAAGCGGGCAGCACCGAACTGCTGGGGCGCGTCCGGCAAATTCTTGGCACCATGCCCAACAACTCGGTGCAGATCGAGGGGCACACCGACAGCATTCCGATCAAAACCGTGCAGTTTCCCTCGAACTGGGAGCTTTCCACCTCACGGGCAAGCGCGATTCTGCGAGTGTTCACCGAACGCTTCGGAATGACACCGGGGCGGTTTCTGGCTTCTGGCTATGCCGATACCAGGCCGCTGAAGCCCAACACCGACGAAGCCAACCGTCTTCGTAATCGCCGCGTGGACATCATTTTACTGAAAACCGAGGCACAGCGAAACGCGGAACTGATCCGCAAAACCGAACTGGAACAAAAAAATTGGCGTGATCGGCTTTCGACTCCCTAACAAAACTCTCTGTGATCTTGGAGGGAGCCGGGGAGACCGAACTCAGGCCGCCGCTCTCCCTTCAGGGAAGACCAAGAGAAAACGAGGGACACGATGTCTGCAGATGCAAAAAAAGAAGAGGGCGAAGGCAAAAAGAAAAAAGGGCTGCCCATGCCCGTGATGATTGTGATTTTTCTGGTTGTCGGCCTGCTTGTCGGGAAAACGGTGTTTGGCGGAGCCAAGCCCGATGCCAAAGACAAAGGCAAAAAAGAAAAAAACAAGAAAAGCGAAAAAGAAAAGGGTGAAAAAAGCGAGGAGGGCCACTACCTTCCGCTGGAAGAGTTCACCGTGAACCTGAGCGGCAAAGGCGATCATTACCTCAAAACGGCGGTTTCGGTCAAAGTTCCCAAAACGATGACCGAAGAAAAATTCAAAGAAGTGGCCGCTCCGATGCGGGATGCCGTTGTGATGACTCTCTCTTCCAAAGAACTAAAAGACCTGCTGCCCGCCGAAGGCAAAGAGAAATTGAAAGAGCAGCTTAAGGACAAACTCAACGCGGCTGCAAAAGAAGAAGACCTGGTGGAGGAAGTGTGCTTTACTTCTTTTGCCACCCAGTGAGAGAGCGGTTTTTCCTCGAAAGCGGCTTGCCTTCCGGTGAGCCGCTTTTTTTCGTTTTTTGCGAAAGCAGCCGTGCGTTCGGGAAACTGTTCCGTGTAAACTTCGGTAGTAGACCTTGTGAATAGTTGCGTAGGCAAGTTTTTAACAGGATTCTATCAAGGAGATTGACCGATGAACCCCGCACCCATCCGAGGACTGCACCATGTAACGGCGATTGCAGGCGACCCGCAGCGCAACCTGGACTTCTACACCGGGCTGCTGGGGCTGCGCCTTGTGAAACTCACCGTTAATTTCGACGACCCCAAAACCTATCATTTCTATTTTGGCGATGAAACCGGCGCACCCGGCACCATTCTGACGTTTTTTCCCTGGGCCGGAGTTTCGCCGGGCCGCCGGGGAGCGGGGCAGGCCACCGTTGCTGCGTTTTCCGTGCCTGAAAATTCGCTGGAGTTCTGGAATACCCGCCTCAAAGGGGCCGGGGTTTCGGTGGAACCCGTCGTCTCGCGGTTTCAGGAAAAAGTTCTCGCTTTTTCCGACCCCGACGGAATGCCGCTCGAACTCGTGGCGGAGCCGTCCTCCGCGCTTCGTACCGGCTGGACGGGAGGGGAGGTTCCCGCCCAATATGCCGTGCGCGGGCTGCATAGCGTGACGCTGACCGAATCCAATGCTGCAAAAACCGTTTCCCTGCTCACCGAAACCCTCGGATTTTTCCCGCTTCAGTCGGAGGGAAATCGCCATCGTTATGGCGTGGAGGAAGGAAACGGCGGGGCGGTGCTCGATGTGCTGGAAGTGCCGGGAGCGAAGCCGGGTTCGAGCGGTTCGGGCATCGTACATCACATTGCCTTTCGCGTAGACGACGATTCGGCTCAAGAAGCGCGGCGTCTTCAGCTCACGCAGGCGGGGTATCCGGTTTCGCCGGTTATGGATCGGTCGTACTTTCACTCGATCTATTTTCGCGAACCGGGCGGGGTTTTGTTCGAGATCGCTACGGACACGCCAGGGTTTGCCACTGACGAAACGCTCGAAACCCTCGGCACAACGCTCCGGCTGCCCGAACAGTATGAAAAGTACCGCAGCGAAATTGAAAAAGTCGTGACGCCGCTCACGCTTCCCGTACAGCGGCTTTCCAAGAGGGAGGTTTAAAATGGGAGAGTTTATCGCTCACTACCGCGCCGGGGAAAAGTCGCAGACGCTTTTGCTGCTGCATGGAACCGGCGGAGACGAGCAGCAGCTGATGGAACTCGGAGCGCGGGTGCTGCCGGGCGCAAACCGGCTGGGAGTTCGCGGCAGGGTGTCGGAAGGGGGAGCGAACCGCTTTTTCCGCCGCTTTGCCGAGGGGATTTTCGATGAGGAGGACCTGACCCGGCAGGCGGGTGATCTGGCAAATTTCGTGGGGGAGCAGGCGGTCGAAAAGGGGTTTGACCCCGCGCAGGTTTTCGCGTTGGGCTACTCAAACGGGGCCAACATCGCGGCGGGGCTGCTTCTGCTGCATCCCGAAGCTCTGGCGGGCGGCGTTTTGCTTCACGCCATGCCGCCGCTCGGTCGTCCCCCTGCCTCAGAACTAACGGGGAAGCCGGTATTGGTGACCCTGGGGCTGCGCGACCCTATCGTGACCCCCGAACAAGCGCAGTCTCTGGTCACGATTCTAAACGAACGCGGCGCAAAAGCGGAACTCTGGCCTCACCCTGGCGGGCACGAACTCTCCGCTTCCGAAATTGAAAAAGTGACCCAATGGTTTCGGGAGCGAGGATGAGAGGAGCGGTCTTTTCCCTTTTGCGATTCAGGCGGCTTTCGGCAAAGCCCACTGCTCCAATTCCGATTTGACCCTCGCCAAAACGGAAGTCCAGTCGCCGGGGCGCGGCTGCCGAAAAAGGCGCATCGAAGCATACCAGGGAGTGGTTTCGCCGTGAAGCCCCCATCGCCAATCAGGAAGAAAAGGCAGCAGAGTCCAGACCGGTTTTCCCAGCGCGCCCGCCAGGTGTGCAACGGAAGTATCTACTGTAATTACCAGATCGAGGTTTTCGATGGCCGCCGCCGTTTCCGCATAATCCGTGAGGTGTTCCGTCACATCGAAGGCCAGCCAGGAGGCTTGCGGCGATTTTGATTCCGGGCCGGTTTGCAGGCTGACAAACGAAACGCCGGGAATATCGCGCAGCGTCAGCCACTCACTGAGCGGGCAGGAGCGGTTGCGATCATTGTAGTGGGTGGGACTGCCTGCCCAGCAAAGCCCGATCTTCGTGCCGGAAAGCCCGATCAGCCGGGAAAACCAGGCGATCTCTTTTTCCGGCTGCGGATGCAGGTAGGAGGCGGAGGAGGGAAGCGGAGGCCCGGCACCGCAGAGCAGGGGCAGGCTCATCAACGAAACGCAAAGATCATCATCGGACGTGATCGGGTCATCGGCGTTCATTTCGTTTACGGTATCGGCTATGCCGCTTTCACGAAGCAGGAATCCCAGCCCCGGCTGACAGGACAGCGAAACACGGCGGAACTTCTCCCGCACCTGCGAAACATAGCGAACAAATTGAAGGGTGTCCCCGGCTCCCTGTTCCGCCTGAATCAAAAGGCTTTTTCCAGGTGCGTCCTCACCCTTCCAAATCGCGGCGGGAGTATCGGCAGAGCGCCCCGCTTTTTCGTCCAGACGGTATTCGTACTCTGCCCACCCCTCCGTATACTCTTCGGTGAGCAGCAGGGCAATCGCGAGATTGTTGCGGGCGGCGAAGTTGTCGGGTTCCAGCGCAATGGCTTTTCGGTACGAGGAAATGGCCCCGGTAATCTGCCCCAGCGCGAAGAGTTCCATCCCCAGAAAACTGTGAGCCGCAACATGATTCGGGTCGAGAGCCAGCACACGGCGGTAAACCCCGACGGCTTCCCGCGATTTTCCCGATTCGCGCAGGCAGTGCGCGAGATTGAGATGCGCGTCCAGAAAATCCGGTTTTCGCAGCGTGACTTGAGCAAAAACATTCGCCGCTTCTTCGAGAAGCCCCTTGGCGTGAAGCAAAGAGCCGAGATTGTTGAGGGCGAAAACATGATCCGGGTTTAGCTGAAGGGCGCGGCGGAAAGCGGTGACGGCCTCCTCTTTGTGCATCTCCCGCAGAAGATTGCCGAGATTAAACCAGCCGGTAGCATCTTCTCGATGGCTCAAGGCCCGCCGGAGTACGGCTTCCGCTTCCTCGAAATTTTGTACGCGCTGCAAAGCGACCCCTAAATTGTTGAGTACATCCACCCGCTTGGGATCAAGGCGAAGCAGAAAATGAAAATGCGAGATGGCCTCTTCAGGATGCCCCTGCGACAGCAGAGCATTGCCGAGCAAAAAGCGGGCTTCCACCTGCTCCGGGTGCTGCTCCACCACAAACTTAAGCAGCGGCTCCGCCTCTTGAAAGCGACTTTGATACAGATAAAGGCGGCCCAGCAAAAACATCGCCACGCCATGCTTTTCACACAGACTGAGAATTGTGAGATAGGCCTTTTCTTCCGCGGCATAGTCCGCGTTTTTATGAGCTTCTTGACCCTGCTGAAGCAGAGCGGAAAAAAGATGTCGTTGTTCTGCCGGCTGCATACGTGAGTTCCTGACCATCGAGCGAACGGAGATTGGAAACAGCAGAATTATCGGTAAGGGGGGAGAGGGGCGTTAGAGAGAGCGTCAAAGTCTGGTAGTCTTACCGACTTATCCCTACCACACTCACAAGGTAGCGGGGGTCGGAAGCGAAAACAGCCGTTACCCGGTCTCCTCCCAGGACTTTGATTCGGCGCAGGGCTTCCCCTGTAAAGCCCAGTTTCACGGAGGGAGCCAGCTGTCGAACCGAGATGCTCTGCATCGGCAGAGAAAAATCGGTTCCCATGCCCATTCCGATTTTAAGGCCGGTGCCGAGGGCTTTGGAGGCGGCTTCCATAAGGGAAAAATGACTTGCGGTTCGTCTGAGAACGGCCTCTTGAGTTTCCCCTTCCGAAGCGAGCGTAAAGCGAGAGAATTCCTCGTCGGACATAAAGCGGCGGGCAAACCGTTGAAGATACGGGGGGCTTTTGTGTTCGAGCCGCCTTAAATCCACCAGATCAATTCCTACCCCGACAAGGCGTTCGGAGTGCGCCGCGATGAAAAGCGTGGCGTCCCCATCATGGGTGTTGGACAGATGGATCGCTTCGGGGCGCAAAGAAATTGCCGAGGCCCACTCTGCCCATTTCTCCGACCAGAACGCAAACGGCTGTCCAAGCGGATTTCGCTTCAGCACCAGATTTTCGGAATTGGAGCGAGCGGGGAGTTCACGGTCTGGAAAAAGGTCTTCGAGAGCCATCCTGAGCAGAAGGCTTTCGCGCCCGGAGCGTTCGCGAATTTCGGAAGGCAGCCAGAGCAGGGCATGCGGGAAGGGAAGTGAACTTCGCCAGAGCAGCGCATCAGCGTGAAGGTGAAGCTGCTGTTCCGACTCTCGGCGCAGCAGGTCGTTATCGTCGGACATCGGGGAAAAAGGTCACGAGTGCGGTATGAGGGTCTTTTGGCGAGGGACGAAGCTTCCCAATGAAACGCTTGGAGGAAGCAATATAAGTCGCGTAAATGTCAATCTCGGTTTCCCTGCCGAAATTGGTCCGAATTTCCTCACGAAGCGACAGTGCCACCAGGTTTATGGTCCAGGGCAGTTCTTGAGCAGGGGTGAGCAGGATGAGTTTCTGGGGGGTTGGCCCAAAGGCATTGATAGAGAGGCCGTGATCGCGATACCTTTTTTTGAAAAGCTGGCGAAAAAGAAGAAAACGGGCCTCCTCTAAGGTCTGCTCCGGGGGGTGCGTGTCGAGAGCCTTCACCTGACGCTGAATCTCGGCGGGCGTCGGACTCCAGGAATTCATTTCCAGACGGGAAGAGGGAAGATCGGGAGAACGCTGAAAAAGCCACAAAACGCCGCCCAAAGGAACCAGGGCTCCGCAAAAAAGTCCCGTGCGAAATCGTTTCATCATGGTTTCACCCTTCCTGATCCCAACCTCACTTTTGGGAGCAGGATCGCGGTGCCCCTTCAGAAGCCTCGATCCTGCCTCCCCGACCGGAAGCTAAACGTACTGGACTTTAACGGGCTGTCCAGTGGCAATGCTTTCATTGCACGCCAGGGCCAGCAGGGTGGAGTTCACCCCATCGCGGTGGGTACAGCGAATCCCGGAGCGGTCTCCCGACTTGACGGCGTTGATGAAAGCGCGGTCTTCGGTGGGGAAAATATCCTCTAGGTCGCCCTTGATTTCTTCGGGTTCTTTCGTGCCTGCCGTGTAGAGTTGAACATGATGCGCCCACTCCGTGAAGCGAGCAGTATGCTGCGAAGCCCAGATATTGAGGAACACTCCGCCTGATGTTTGTGCGGCGCAGCACGACATGATGTTCGCCACCGCTCCATTGGCGAATTTCAGCGCGAAAACGGCGGCGTCCTCCAGATTGTAATTCGGAATGATATTGGGCAGTTTCTGATTAAAGCCGGTCGCACCGTAAGCGAATACTTCCACCGGGTCGCCTGCCAGGTAGCGAATGATGTCTACGGTATGAATGACCTGCTCGACCATTTGCCCGCCCGATTTTTCCTTGATCGGCCACCACTGCCCAATTGGGTTCTGCGAGAAATAGTCGCCCTCTTTCACAAGCGGAGGCCCGCCGATCCAGGCTCCATCCATTAAAATCGCCGGGTCGTTCTTCAGAATGTTTTTGACTTTGTTGATGGACTGGCGGTATCGGTTCATAAAGCCCGCACTGCTGATTACGCCTGAGTTTTCCACTTCGACAGCAAGTTTACGCAGCTCTTCCGGGTGCAGGCCAAGGGGTTTTTCCACCAAAAAGGGAATTCCTGCTTGGATAACTTCCCGCTCCGGGGTTCCATGAGCGTAGGTGGGAATCAAAATGTAGGCCGCATCCAATTCCTGATCGGCAATTAATTTTGCTGCATCGTCATAGACTTTGGGCGAGGCGGTGCGACCGGCAGAGGTGACTTCCTCCACGTATTTGGCGGCTTTTTTCTCTGCCCGTTCCACCACCACATCACAAAATCCGACGATCTCCACGTCGTCCGATTGAGTGAGATGGGGCAGATGCGCCCCGGAGATACCTCCGCATCCGATCAAACCCACCCGCAGTTTGTCTTTTTGAGCCATGATTGACTTTACTGTCCTTTCCAATGTTGAGAGGCCGAATTGATCCCGCAACGGAAACATTCGTTTTGTGTCAGTGGGGGACGGTTCGGCTTTAAGGACGAGGACTCCTGCTTTTCGTCAAACTTTTTCTGACCCGAAAAGAGACGGAAGTTAAACTGAGTGGTTTAACTTCCGTCTTGCGGCTTTTGTCTTAAGGTCGGAACAGTGAGGGGAGTTAGTTTCGGCGGCGTCGAAGCGCGAGGCCGCCCGCCGCCCCCAGCATGGGCAGCAGCAGCGAGAGCATCCCCGGCTCAGGAACGACCGTTACGCCGAAGTTGAAACCCTGAAGGGCTCCGGTATCCAGAAAAGCGCGGTCGGAGATATTGAGCACCCAGTCACCGGAAACATCCAGACCGGCAAAAACGCCGAAGTCGCCGGAGAAAGTGGAATTGCCGAAGGGATTGGTGTAGGGAGCATAGGTTCCCGATGGGACGACACTATTGGTGCTGTTCAGTTTCGGAAAGTCATCTGCGCCGGGAACAAAGGTGTAATCGCCATCCAAGTTTTCGGAATTGCCAAGGATATGATCGTCATCTTTTCCAACGCGATCCAGCAGTGTAATCGTTTTGCCGCCGTGCGTCAAGGTCGCGACCAGGTCTCCCGTCCAGGTGTGGGTCAGACCCGTGAGCGTGACGCTGTTGAGAGAGACGATCTGCGCGGCATCGGGCACATTGAGCGTTAGGTTCAGACCAGCGGGACTTGCGTCCGGAATATCGCCGCCAGCGGAAAGTCCTCTCTGGGTGATGGTGTTGGCAAACGTTCCGGCATCGCCATTAAAAAATGCGGTCGTGACAAAAACATATTGATTTCCGCCCGTTAAAGCGACTCCATCAAACCCTGAGCGGCCAGCAGCAGGAAAATCATCGTTGGCGAGGATTCCATTGGCGGCGGGAGCGGCGGGATCGAAACTGCCGTTGTAGAGCACGGTGAAGTTGTCCCAGGCAGCGGGGGCGGTTCCCACACTCAGAAAGTTGTAGTTTGCGGTGACAGGAGCGGTGAACGTATACGCGCTGTAATTGACATCGGTACCGATGGAAGAGAGAATAAACGGAGGCGAACCCGTAATAGGCCGGTTGAAGGTAGGGGCACCGACGGTTGTATCCGTATAGGCGGCAACGACGACATCGGGCTGTGCGGGCGGGGTCGCGTAAGTCAGGGTAGTCTGCGCGAATGCAAGCGAGCCTGTGCCCGCCGCAAGAATTCCAGTGAGAGCAAAGCGTGTGGAGAGAGAAGAGAATTTTTGCATCAGGGAGTCCTTCTGAAACGTGAATCGAGATCACGGGAGTGAAAAAAGAGGGTCAATACTGAAAAGGGGCTTGAGCTTCATTGCATTGAATCCACTCGTATCAGTATCCATACCAGCCAGTGCAAAAACTGTGCCAAGCCGTTTAATCTTTCTGACGAACCCTTAAACCTGATATTTTTACGGGGTTTGCACTGGCGGCACGAAAGAAAAACAAACCTTCGCAGGGAACGAACGGGGAAAATCCGGCGTCCTACCCTGTAAGTAGGGCGGGTTTGGCAGAGCAGAGGATAATGGCATGGTCACTTCACTTCAACACTCCAGAGCGTCGAGCGCGACGCTTTCTTTAATTGGTTTTGTGCTGGGAACTTTTCTTGCGGCGGCCATCGGCGGCCTAGCAAATGCTGGAGGCATCGGCGGGTGGTATGAGGAGCTGAACAAACCGGTTTGGAACCCTCCGAACTGGCTTTTCGGGCCGGTCTGGACGGTTCTCTATCTTTGTATGGCGGTGGCGGCATGGCGTGTCTTTTTGCGAACCCGGCACGGAATGAACTCCCCGGAGATGTGGCTTTACGGGATTCAACTGGCTCTCAACGGACTTTGGTCGGTGATTTTCTTCGGTCTGCGGATGCCCGGAATGGCCTTCGGTGAAATTCTTTTGCTGCTCGGAGCTGTCTCGCTGACGACGTTCGCTTTTCGGAAACGTGATCCGGGGGCGGGCCGACTGATGATCCCTTACCTTCTGTGGGTATCATTTGCCGCCGTGCTGAACTTTGCGATCTGGCAGATGAACTAGTCCGCCCTTAATGAAAAAAGCCGCCGGGGAGCAAGGCTCCCCGGCGGCTTTTTTGCAAAACGAACTAAATGGCAGCGACTTCGCCCTGTCGGTTTTTGGAGCCTTGTTTGCGCTCGCGAAGATAAGAAAAGAATTCCTGCCCTTCGCGCAGCCTGCGGATGAACATCTGCTTGTCGGTGAGCATCTCTTTCAACATGCGGCTGTAAACTTTGGGACGGAAGTAGAATTCGCGATACATCCGCTCCACTGCGTCCTCAATGTCCGAGGGGGACATCGTTTCGTAGTGGAGCGTCGAAGTTTGAATCCCGGAGGTCGTGATCAGATTTTCTTTGGAAAACCAGTTGTTTTTCAGGGCTTGAGCGTAGAGTTCCGTGCCGGGGTAGGGGGCGGCAATCGAGACCTGAATGGTGTGAGGGTCAAGCTCTTTGGCAAAATCAATGGTCTGACGCACGGTTTCTTGGGTTTCGACGGGCAGCCCAATGATGAACGTGCCGTGAACTTTGATGCCGAGTTTATTGCAGTTCGCCATAAATTCCCGGGCCATATCGAGTTTGATGCCTTTGCGAATGCGGTTGAGGGTTTCCTGATTGCCGCTCTCGAAGCCGACGAGCAGCAGGCGCAGTCCGTTGTCGCGAAGTTCTTTCAGCGTTTCGTACTTTACGTGGGCGCGGGCGTTGCAGCTCCAGGTCAGATTGAGCCGCTTCATGTGCTTGGAAATTTCGATGGCGCGGGGTTCGTTGATCGTGAATGTGTCGTCGTCAAACATATATTCGCGCACTCGGTCGCCCCAGATCGCTTTCGCCTCTTCCATTTCGCGCCCGACCACCTCTGGCGATTTCGTGCGGTAATTGTGGCCGCCAATGGTTTGCGGCCACAGGCAGAAGGTGCATTTGGCGGGGCATCCTCGTCCGGTATAGAACGAAACGTAGGGGTGAAGCAGGTAGCCGATGAAATACTTTTCGATCTGCAGGTGTTCTGCATAGGTCGGGAGTACGGAGGGCATGGCATCCCAGTCGGGCACGAGTTCACGGTCGGGAGTGCGCTGAAGGGTTCCGTCTTTGTCGCGGTAGGAAATTCCGTTGATCTGCGAATAGGGTTTGTCCTGAGCGAGTTCCTGGCAGGTGTAATCGAACTCGTTGCGGCAGACGAAATCAATCGCCGGATTGTCCTGCAGCGTTTTTTCGGGCAAAACGGCGACGTGCGCCCCAATAAATCCTACGCGGGTCTCCGGTTTTTGGGCTTTGATCCGGCGGGCGCACTCCACATCGTTGGCGAGCGAGGGCGTCGAGGTGTGCATAATCACCAGATCGTAATCTTTGGCGATGGCCAGCACTTCTTCGGTGGTCTGGTGGTGCGGCGGGGCATCAATCAGTTTGGAGCCGGGAACAAGGGCGGCGGGCTGAGCAAGCCAGGTCGGAAACCAGTAGGAGGTGATTTCTCGCTTGGCCTGATAGCGAGCCCCGGCTCCGCCATCAAAGCCGTCGAACGAAGGGGGACTGAGAAACAGGGTTTTCAACACAGAACTAACTCTCCTCAAAAAAACAAACGTCTGGACATTGCGTTACAGTGAAGAGTATACCCTGAAAACAAACGAGGAAGGGAGGCTGTCCCCTCCCCGCAAGCCTCGCATTCGCCGGATAGTTCTGAGTGAGTTTGACACGGGCGGCCTCTTCGTGGGCACATTGGACAGGCGGCCAGGAAATTTCCAATCTCTGTCAGGGCTTCGCTTGCGGGAGCGCAGGCTCTTCTCGATGGAGCTGGATTCTCATCGGCAGCGAAGATTTCACTCGTCGGAAGGTGGCCTCGACCGTGATACGCCGAGCGACATTCTGCTCATCCACCGCATCATAAAGCCGAACGCTCACATTCTGGCCGTTGCGGAGCACCGAAAGGGAGGCGGGTTTCGTGCGAATTTTCACTTCGGTTCCCGGCCCAAATGCAATCTGCCGGGTTTCCGTATCGGTTGTCAGCGTAAAGTGATGAAGGGCGAAATCGAGATTGCTGAGCACCCCGCGCAGCACACTCGATCTTCGGGTGGAAGCGAGGCTGCGCCCTCCTTTGCCCGCTGACTTTTTCGCCTCTTTGGGCGGGAGTGTGTCCGCGACGATTTTGGCCATAATCGTTCCGCTCGGCAGCGCACGCGGAGCGACCGTCACCGTTTCGCCTGCTTTGAAGTCCCCGGCACCCACAGGCTTGCCAAGTTTTTCCCACTGCGTTTTTTCGCTGAGAACGTAAATCACCTCGTCTTTTGCCACCGAAAGCGTCAGCATATCCTCGGCGATTTCTTTGATCCTGCCCGTTGTGGGGGATTTGCGCAGGGCGGTCAGCCACTGATAAGTCTCCCGATCCGAAAACTCGGAGACGGTGAACTCTTCTTTGCCGCGCACCTTTCGGAGCTTGAGCACGACTTCCATGCCGGGCTTGAAGTCTTCGGGCTGAGCCTCCAGATGATCTTTCAGAAAGTGTGTTTTCTCCGTCAGCGTGTACTTTTTTTCCGTACCACTTTCTTTGAGCGTAACCTGTTCCTGGGAAAGAGTGAGAGCGGCAAGTCTGCCCTCGCGGACATTGCTGGATTTTGCCGCCGTATTTTTCAGCTTTTTAATCGGAGGGGCGGTGGCGGAACGCCGTTTGGCGGGGGGCGGAACCGCATCGGGCGGAGCCTGAGCAAAGACCGGAGCCAGACACAAAGAGAGTAAAAACACCAGAGAAAGCCGCGAACGCATGAATCTATCCTTTCAAGAGAGCAGCGGGAAAATAAGATTAAGGCACGCTCGATTCAGTCCCTTTTTTGTGCACATTGTGTGCCAGCCCTCTCTTTATCTGAACGAAAGAGGAATAATTCATCATTTCCTACTAAAACTGCGGGGGAGGGCACTCGACGGGTCGTTTTCTTTGAAAAGCCCTCCCCAAGACACGAAGATGGCACAGAAATTGCAAGTTTTCTTCTGAGGCTGTGGTACCGCTTTCACTTACTCTCAGGCTGTTTTTTTAGAAAGGTTTCTCATCTCATGCTTCGTTCATTCAGTGCAATGGCCTTTTTAGCCCTTGTTGCCGGAACCGCTCAGGCGCAGGTCGTCGTCGCTGCTTCCCCGCTCGACTCACTCGGTGGAAACTTCGGAACCGCCGCCGCCCGCGTCTATAACGGAATTACCGGCGGCTACTCTGGCGGCAACGCCATTGACGCCAACAGTTTTCTCTTCGACGACTATTCCACCGTGATTGCCTCTCCCAAATTCGTCCTGACCGAACTTCGGTTTGTCGGCGGCGTAGACGCTGCAAATCAGGGCTTGGAATTCGACTTCTTCGATCAAGCAGGAGCCTTCTCCAATTCATTCACTGTCGGCCTTACAAATGCTGGCTACTTTATTTACACCATCAACACAAGTACCCTGACTAACTTCCAGGTTCCCTCTAAGGGGTTTCTGTCGGTGAACAGCGTGGGCGGCTCGACAGGCGGATTTTTCTACACGCCGAACGCTCCCGCCATCGGAACCAACAACTCTGCAGTGGGTGACTCCCAGCTGCCTGCGGGAAGCTACTACGGCTTCGGCCTTTCGGGGACAGCCGCCGTTCCCGAACCGGGTGCGGTCGCCCTGCTTGGCGGCTTCGCCGTTGGCGGAGCCTCCTTCCTGATCCGCCGCCGCAAGTAAACAGCGCGTTTGTTTGTGAAAACACGGCCCCTCCGCAAAATATTGGCGGAGGGGCCGTGTTTTTGGTTTCAAGCGATGTTCGGAGCGGAAGTTTTACGAGCGAGGGTTCCGAGCAGTGCGCCAAGAAAGGCAGCGGTGAGGGCAAGCAGCGAAATCAAAAAAATCGTCAGCGGGGTATTCGGGTGCAGCGTTGTGGGGGCGCCCTGCGTCCAGCGTCCTGCATAGATCAGCGGCAGAGTCAAAGCGACCGGAAGCAAAAAAACGCCTGCCCTTTCGCCTCGCCACAGTCCGAAAATCAAGCCTCCCAAAAACCACAACGCCAAAATCACAAAGTGCGAGTCATCGCTTTTACTGCGAAAGTCCATAAAGGCGATCAGACCGCCTGCGGCAGCCGCAGCAATCCACTCTTTTATTGGCCGAGATTTCATTGAGGAAGCCCCCTTTGCTGTCACTTTGTGGTACAAAGTATACTCCCATAATGAGAAGCCCCCTGTCAACCTTAAGAAGAATTCTGCTGCACAGCGGCGGGAGAGGCCAGCACCAAAAGCCTTTCGCTATTTGATTTCTTTGAGAAGTTCCTTCACCGCCGCTTCCAGCTGTTTGTCCTCGTTTCGGTAGACGGCATCGGGATCGTTCTCAACAAAAATATCGGGCGTACACCCATGATTTTCCATGTCAATGCCGTTTAATGTGAGAGAGCCGACCGCTGGAATCCGAAGCGTCGAGCCGTCAATCAAGTCGGCGGCTCCGGTTCCGATTACGCTGCCCTGCGTGGGAACGCCTACGACTTTGCCCAGCTTGAGGTCTTTCATCGCCCAGGGAAATACCTCGGCATTGGAGGCACTCCCTTCATTGATAAGCACGATAATCGGCTTGTTCCAGGCAGAGAGAGGAGCCGTTGTCGGGCGGGCATCGCCGCGCAGGGTTCGATAGGAGAAGATGCGCGTTTCTAAAATTTCGAGAATTTCGTCGGCAATGGAGCCGCCTCCGTTAAACCGCACATCCAGGATCAGCCCGGATTTGCTTTGCAGATCGCCGTAGACCGCACGCTTGAATTTGTCGAGGTTTTCGTCGTTCATGGCGTTCAAATGGAGGTAGCCGAGTTTGCCGCCGCTGATTTTATCGGTGACCGCTTCCCGTTCCCGCTGCCACACCTCGTAGTTCAGGGCTTTGTGGGCGGCCTGTGTGATCGCCTTGATCTTGACCGTTTTGGCGTCTGCCTCCTGCCCCGTTTTCGAGACAAGCAGCTCCACCCGTTTGCCTGCTTTGTCTCCGAGCAGCGTATAAAACTGCTCGTTATTTTCGATCTTTTCGCCGTCTACGCGCAGGATCACGTCACCTGGGAAAAGCGGAGTTTCCGTAAGGATCGCAGGCCCTTTCGGGAGCACCGTTTTCACGCGCACGCCGCTGCCGTGATCATCGTTGTCATAAGTCACCCCCAGCGAAGCGGTGGCGATGCCCGGCGGAACCTCGGCGGAGGGGGAAATTCCGATATGCGACGCATTCAGTTCGCCCATCGTCAGCGTAAAAAGCCAGTAAAAATCTTCTTTGTAAGTTAGAAATGGCAGGATCGCCCGGTAGCGGGTGCGAACCTCATTCCAGTCAACGCCGTGCATTTTGGGATCATAGAAGGCATCGCGCATTTTTCGCCACGCTTCATCGAACATTTCGAGCAGTTCGGCGCGGGCGTCAATTTCCATTTTCAGCGAAACCGGCAAGGGCATAACAGTCTGGGTGGCGAGGGTCAGTGATTTTGCGGTTCCTCCCGTGCCCAGGTAATAAACCTTGGTTCCATCGGGCGAAAACTGTAGTCCGGTTCCGGTTTCTCCGCTGGAGGTAAGGCGGACAGGCTCCCCTCCCTTGGCTGAGACGCGCCACAAATCGGGCTTGCCCAGCTGTGTCATGGCATAAACGACCGTTTTGGAGTCGGGCGAGACGGTATAAAAAGTGACGGCAGCTTCACTGCGCGTGAGCTGTTTCGCTCGTTTGTGCAGGCCATCGAAGTCAATTTTCACGGAGAGAGGGGATTTGCCGCCTTTTTTGCTCTCCTTCGCTTCTGGCTTTTCTTCGTCCTCGCGTTCGTCTTCGCCCTTCTCCCGTTCCTCTTCCAGCGAAACGCTCCACAGGTTTGCGGTTCCGGTGCGAGTGCTTAAAAAGTAGAGTTTTTTGCCGTCCGCGCTCCATTTGGGGAGGCCGTTGATGCCGGGGCAGCGGGTAACATTGACGGGAGCCTTGTCTGCTTCCGCTTCCACGACGAAAATATCGGCGAGGGTTCCTGCCGAATGAGATTTGGTGCGGGTGAAGGCGAGAAATCGGCTGTCGGGGCTCCAGGCGAGGTCGTCAATATCGGGGTCAGAAGAAAGCACTTTGGGGACGAGGCCGCCGTTTTTGTCTAGGGGCAGCAGACACAGTTCTTCGCCGTGAAAGCCGCGCAGAAACGCCGCCCATTTTCCGTTCGGCGAAACTTTGGGCGCGTTGTCGGCGCGGCCTGGTGTTTTGTAGAAGAGGCGGGTCGTTTTCGTTTTGATATCTTCGAGGTAAAGATTTTGGTCGCCTTCTCGATCCGAAGCAAACAAGACCGATTTACCGTCGGGGGTCAGGGCGGCGTCCTGCTCACGGGCGGAGGTATGGGTGAGCCGCTGGGCATCGTCTCGGCCCGCTGTGCCAAGCGGCTGAAAAAAGACTTCGCCGTGTGTGACGAGCAAAGCGGCTTTGCCGTCGGGTGAAACCTCCATTTCCTGCAGTCCGCTCTTGAAGGTTTCGCGGCGAATGTTGTTGGCGCGGTCGTCGGAGGGAGCGAAGAGGGAAATCTCATGGGAGATATTGGTTTTCGCCTCCCATATCCAGATACCGAAATCGTGCTCGAATGCGATCCGTGATCCGTTTCGGGCCAGGCTGGGATAAAAGAGGTGATCGGTGACGAAATGGGTCACCGGAACGGGTTTGCCGCCGGGCAGAGTTTTTTTCCACAGGTTCGCCGCGCCCGATTTATCGCTGACATAAAACAGGGTTTGCGTTCCGATTTTGGCCTTTTCGGAGAGCATGGGGTATCGTTCGTTTTCCGGGTCTTTCACGATCCATTTTCCGGGGCCGCCCCCGGCGGGAAAGGAGATTAGATTGCCGTTGAGACTTCCCCGGTAGCGTTTACGAAACCAGAGTCCGCCGCGAGACGCCAGAATTTGCGTTCCGTCCGGCGAAAAGGCGGCGTTGTTGAGCGGGAAGTCGTCGGCGGCAGCGAGCCGGGTGGCTCCGGTGCGAATATCTACGGTATAAAGGCTGGTGGTACGGGTGGTTTCCCGGTTGGAGGCAAAGAGAACCTGGGTGCCGTCGGGCGAAAAGCCCTGCACGAGATCATCGGCGGAATGAAACGTCAGCTGAGTGGCTCTGCCGCCCGTTGCAGGCATTACAAAGACATCGTAGCCGCCTTCGCGTTTCGAGGAAAACGCGATGGTTTTGCCATCGGGCGACCAGGCGGGCAGTTGGTCATGGGCTTCGTGGATAGTGAGTCGAGCGGCATTGCCGCCGTTTGCGTCCACCGTCCACAGGTCGCCGAGATAACAGAACGCAAGGCGGGTTCCGTCGGGGGAGAGAGCGGGCTGACGGGCAAACCGGATGGGCCGGGCGGGGTCGGGCGTTTGGGCAGCTGCACCCGGAAGGCTCAGGCACAAAGCGGCAGCTCCGAGAAAAAGACGGGTAGATTTCATGCCCGAAATTATACCTGATGCCAGGGACGCAGCGGAGGCGCTTCGGGAGGAAAAAACACGCCTTCTGCGGATCATCTTCTGACCGGAGAACGCAGGAACAGAGACGGAAACGTAAGCCCCTCCGAGCCAAGCGAGGCGAATTGCGGAGACACAAAAAAGCCGGGGAAGCGACCAACGATTAGGTCGCTTCCCCGACTTCTCTGCTCCGCCCATAGGGGTCAGGCGGCCTTGGTTTGAAGAGCCGCCAGACCCAATGCCTCGCGTGCCACCGGATTTTCCGGGGCGCGTTTCAACGCTTCGCCGAAAAGAATCTTCGCTTCCGCAATGTCTCCAGCCTCGCGCAGCGTAAGGGCGAGATCGGTCATGGCCCCCACAAAGTCCGGGTTGATCTTCAGGGCCTCGCGAAATTCCGCGACCGCCTCCTGAGTGCGTCCCTTTTCTCGAAAAGCAATGCCCAGGTGATGCCGGATGTCGGCGAAATTCGGGTTAAGCTGCAAGGCTTTGCCATATTCGGAGATCGCGTCGTCCACCAGCCCCCGCCGGAAACAGTCGTCGCCCAGCCGGAAATGAAATTGAATGTCGTCCACTTCGGTGTGGGTCAGCTGCTCGAACGACTGCAGTGCCGCCAGCGAATCGCCCTCCCGGTCGTAGTGCAGACCGCGCAAAAACGCCTCGGTGCAAAATCCCGGCTCCAGTTCCAATGCCGCTTTCAGTGCCGCAATCCCTGCTTCCCGCTCTCCCAGCTCATAGCGCAGCAGTCCGCTGTAAAGCGAGGCCTTGGCATAGCGCGGATTGATGGCGAGGGCCGCCTCAATCTCGACCAGAGCCGCATCCAGCGAACCGCAGGAGCGCAGTGCCTTTGCAAGGTGAAAATGCAGGTCGGCGTAGTGCGGGTGAATTTCCAGTGCCTGCCGAAACAGGTCTGCTGCCTTTTCCCAGCACCCGCGCTTCATCGCTGAGTGACCTAGGTGCGCGTAAGATTCCGCCGAGTAGAACGCCGTCAGTTTTTCGGTCATCGGGTCTTTGCGCCCGGTTCCCGCCGACTTTTTAGCGAAATCGAACGACGACAGAGCCTCTTCATAAAGCCCGGTATCGAAAAAACGAATGCCGCGCTCGTAGTGCTCATTGCGTCCTTTGTTCAGCATTTTTTCCAGCAAGGACATGAAATTACTCCTGAGTAGGGATGCGTCAGTAGGAAGGCGGGAGATGAAAAAGGCTTACCCTCGTCCCTCTCCATTAATCCCTCATTTAATCCCTTACTTTGCGCCCGATACAGTGATAATCGAAACCGAGGCGGCGCATCTGCCCCGGATCGTAGATGTTGCGCCCATCGAACAGCACCGGCGATTTCATCAGCGATTTCAGCCGCTCCATATTCAATTGTTTGAACTCGTTCCACTCGGTCACCACGATCACCGCATCGGTTTCGGTCGCGGCATCGTAAGCGTTTTTCGAGTAGCAGATCTCGGGGAAAATCTTCTGTGTGTTTTCAACGGCGATAGGATCGTAGGCTTTAACGCTCGCGCCTTCGTCCAGCAGAATTTTAATGATTTCCACCGATTTAGCGTCACGCATATCGTCGGTGTTCGGCTTGAAGGCCAGCCCCAGCATTCCAATGGTTTTACCCTGGAACGAGCCGCCGACGGCGGTTCTGAGCCGATTGACAAACAAGACCGGCTGCAGGGCGTTGACTTCCATGACCGCCTTCATCAGAGAAAAGTCGTAGCCGTGTTTTTCAGCGGTTCGCAGCAGGGCACTGCTGTCTTTGGGAAAGCAGGAACCGCCATAGCCCAGCCCGGCGTTGAGAAAGGCGCGTCCGATTCGGTTGTCGCTGCCCATGCCTTTGATAACCTGCTGAACATCCGCCCCCACTGCCTCGCAGATATTAGCGACGGCGTTGATGAAACTGATTTTGGTGGCGAGAAATGCATTGGAAGCGTATTTAATCATCTCTGCGGAAGCCACATCCGTAATAAGCATCGGGCGTTCCAGCGGTGAATATAACTCGACCAGTTTCATGGCCGCCGTTTGGTGCGGTGCGCCGATCACAATGCGATCCGGTTCCAGAGTGTCTTTGATGGCGGAGCCTTCCCGGAGAAACTCCGGGTTGGAAACCACATCGAATTCAACGGAGCCTTCGCGGTTCGCCTCAATGATTTCACGAACCAGATTGCCCGTTCCCACCGGTACGGTAGATTTGTTCACGATCACCTTGTAGCCGTTGAGGGCTTTTGCAATGGATTTCGCGGCCCCGGCGATGTACTGCATATCGGGGTCGCCGCTGGGCAGCGGGGGAGTGCCCACGCAAATGAAAACAACTTCGGCGAAGCAAACGGCGCTTTCCAGCTCCGTCGTGAAAGAGAGGCGTTTTTCGGCGGAGTTGCGATGAACGATTTCCTCCAAACCCGGCTCATAAATCGGCATTTCGCCGCGCTTGAGCATCTCGACTTTCGCCGGGTTGAGGTCCACGCACACCACCTCGTTGCCTAAATCTGAAAAAATAGCACCGGTGACCAAGCCGACATACCCGGTTCCAATCACGCAGATGTTCATAAAACGTTACTCCTCACTCGTGTTGGCGTTCTGCCCGAAAGTAGAAACGCAGTTTTGAGGTGATGCCGTCTATTATCGGCATTTCCTGAAGGTTCCTGGAGAGATTTTACCCGGTTGTTTTCTGAGAAGTAGGAAAAACAGCAGCAGAAGAAGAAAGGAACGACCCTGACTTCACAGCCATGGAGTTTTACTTCGTGGAAAAGAGGGAAACCGTCACCCAATAAATACCGGGGATGCAAATTTTGTGCCAAGGCTCCGCCAAAGTCCCTGCTCGTTTTTTGATGTACGTGGTTCGATTTTCCGCCTTCTAAGACGAGCAAAAAAATGACTGAGGCCGCCGCCATCAATCCCCGATACTTCCATTATGTTCCCACAACAACTCTGGCGAAACTCTAGTGGACAAACGGCTCTCTCTGCGGTAACCTGCTGCCGCAGCGTCATTCTCCCCCCAAAAGCCCCGTCAAGGAACAAAACCGTGTTGGAAAACTCCGAAATCGCCTCCCTTGTGATCGAAGCCGCCCAGGATTATGCCTTTATCGTTGTAGATTCCGCTCGCTGTATCGTTGGTTGGAACCTCGGTGCGGAACGCCTGCTGGGATGGAAAGAAAGCGAAGTGCTCGGTCAGGATGCCGCACTGCTGTTTACCCCCGAAGACCAAGCCGCAGGCGTGGTCGAGCGCGAATTCGAGGGGGCCGCCTTTACGGGACGCGCCGACGATCACCGCTGGCATATGAGGCAGAGCGGAACCCGGTTTTATGCGTCGGGGTGGCTTTATCGAATCGAAAAAGAGGGCTTTCACGGATTTGTCAAAGTGATCCGGGACCTGACGGAAATCCAGCTCGCCGAGGAAAAACTGAAACGACGGGACGAACGGTTTCACACGCTGGCGGAAAATCTGCAAGAATTTATCTACATTACCGGCTCTGACGGAAAACTCGCCTATCTCAATTCGCGCTGGACCGAATACACCGGGTTGTCGCTGGAAGAAACTCGTGCCGACGGCGGAGCCTCCGTGATCCACCCCGATGATGCCGCCGCTGTTGCCGAAGCGTGGGTAAAGGCGTTTGCCACCGGAACCGAAATGGAAATTCAACTGCGCTGCCGAAACAAAGCCGGGGAGTATCGCTGGTTTCTCACCCGTGCGTTTCCGGTTCGCAATCCCGATGGCAGTCTTCTTCACTGGGTCGGCTCCTCTACCGACATCGAAGACCAGAAGCGGCATGAACAGCAGGTGGAAGCCCTCAATGTTCGGCTTAACCGAGCCATGCAGGAAACGCATCACCGGGTGAAAAACAATCTGCAGGTGATTCTGTCGCTGGTCGAAATTCAGGCGGCACACGATCTTTCCAGCATGAGCGAAACCGCGAAACAACGCCTGAAGCAGCACATTCAGGCTCTTGCCACCATCCATGACCTTTTAACGCAGCAGGCAAAAACCGACGCGGAAGCCACTCAAGTTTCGGTGGCTTCCGTGCTGGCCAACGTTCTCCCTCTTCTTCAGCAAACCAACCCCAGCCGTTCGCTTCGTTCAGAGGTAGAGAACCTAACGTTATCTGTGAGCAAAGCCTCCTCGCTTTCGCTGTTAATCTCCGAATTGGTTTCCAACGCCGTGAAGCACGGAGAGGGAACCGTTTTCATTTCGCTGAAATCTCAGGGAAATGCCGCCACGCTGGAGGTGTCCGACGAAGGCCGAGGTTTCCCGAAAGGGTTCGACCCTGCCAGTGCTGCAAACACGGGGCTGGGATTGATTGAAAACACGGCCCGCTGGGATTTGCGCGGAGAAATTTCCTATCAGAACCGGCCCGAAGGGGGCGGATTGGTCCGGGTGCGCTTCCCGGACGCCGGGTAAGCCTTAGCTTTGAGCGGCGAACTGCCCTCAGTTCTAAAATCCCCCTGTTTTTTTTCGCCTCTTGACAGAAAATAAAAAGGAGGGGATAATATCCACAGTCCACTTTGCAGCGCAAAGTATTTTGAGAATCAGGTATTCTGGAGAAGACAATGACTTCTGCTCTTTTGGAAAAGCCTTCGGCTTCGACCTCCCGAAAAATTATTGTAGCCAAAGCCGCCGGTTATTGCTTCGGGGTGCGGCGGGCCGTGCAGATGGCTCAGCAGGCGCGAAGCGAAGGGGCGGGCGGGGTTGTGATGCTGGGGAAATTAATCCACAACCCCCAAGAAATTGCCCGCCTCAAAGCCCAGGGCATCGAAACGGTCGCCCGCCTGGAAGAGGTGTCTGGCGAAACCGTTGTTCTCTCCGCACACGGCGTTCCGCCCTCGGTGTCGCGCAGGGCTAAAGAGCAGGGGCTGACACTGGTGGACACCACCTGCCCCTTTGTCACCAAAGTCCACCGGGCTGCGGTGAAACTCTTTCAGGAAGGTTATCAGGTCATGCTTCTAGGGGATCGCGGCCATACCGAGGTGATCGGCATCACGGGAGCGGTCGAGGAAGCGGGCGGAACCTTGCAGGTGGTTTCCGCCCCCGAAGAAATCGCAGAACTGCGCCTGAGCAAAAAGGTCGGGGTGCTTTCACAAACCACGCAGACCGCCGCTTCGTTTGGAGCCGTTGTCGCCGCGATCAGCGTTCGGGCACAAGAAGTGAAAGCGATCAACACGATTTGCGGTGCAACCGATGAACTTCAGAGCGCGGCAGTGGAACTGGCACGCCGGTGCGAAATCGTCCTTGTGGTCGGCGGAAAAATGAGTGCCAATACTCGGCGGCTCCGCGACCTTTGTGAAGCGGAAGGCGTGCCTGCCTACCACATCGAAACTCCTGATGAGATCGAGGAAAATTGGCTTTCCCGCCGCACCTGCATCGGCGTGACGGCGGGAGCGTCCACCCCGGACTGGCTTATCGAAGCCGTGGTTCTCTCACTCAACGGCGGTGTTTTGCCGGAGAACTGGCTTCTCAATCACCCTGATTCCTAACAGAACCAGGAAAAATGAGTTTTTGGCACATATTTTGCTAAGAGTAGAGAATTGTAAACCCCTGTGGGTTGTCTTTTTTAATCCTTCTGCTCCAGAGAAAGAAAAGCCATGTCTCGCTCCATCCGCTCTCAGCAATTCCGTTTCATTTATCTCGCCGCGTCCAGCCTCGTTTGGGCTGCCGCGCCGGGGGTTTTGGCGCAGGGCAATGATGCCGGCTCGCTCTATCCCAAGCCCGCTCAGCGTGCCGTACCCGCCGTTGGCTTCACGCCGCGCCCGGTGGACCCGCCCGGCTCCCAGTCCATTGATATTTTTGCTCCCCAGCTCGATCAGGACAATGTAGACATTACGTTCGGTTCTTCCCCGGATACCACTCAGCAAACGCCGAGGCAGGATGTTCTGGGGCCGGTGGGCGGCGATCTGCCCGGTCATCCCGGCTTTTCACAGTACGGGTTTATTTTCAACAATAAAACGGGTCGAGATATCAAAGCCTTTGACCTGAAGTTTTCGACTTCGGTGGGGGACACCTCCTCGCCCGTCAACGTCCCGGCGATCAACGTTGAAACCGACCTGCGTACCAACGACCTCCAAAATTTTGTTCTGGACAACAACGAAAATTCGGTTTCCACCTGGAATTCCACGACTTCTTATTTCGACTTGGCCAGTCAGCGGAACTGGACGGTACACTTCACCGAAGCCAATGGATTTCGCTGGGGCGATGTTTCCGACCCCGCCACCGTTTATCCCTCCTTCACCGTGCTGGGAAGTCTTTTCCCGCTTGGTTCCAACATCAACTTCGTGTATCATCCGTCGCCCGTGGGGGTTCCAGAGCCGGGAGTGCTGAGCCTGCTTTTCGGAGCGGGGCTGGCGGCATCGGGTTTCCTGCGCCGTCGTCTCAAGGTATAATGGGGCAGGCAAGACCACATTTCTCTTGAGAGGCAAAAACGACATTGACAGGAAAAGAGGCGGCGGCGCGAAGGGCGATCACCTACGTTCAAAGCGGAATGACAATTGGGCTGGGAACCGGCTCAACTGCCGTTTTTGCCATTCAAGCCCTGAGCGAACGAATCCAGGAGGAGGGCATTCAGGTAACCGGGGTTCCTACCTCCTCCCGCTCCCGCGAGCTGGCGCAAAGCCTGGGCATTCCTCTCACGGATTTTTCCCGAATCCAAACGCTCGATCTCACCATTGACGGCGCAGACGAGGTAGACGCTGGCCTGAACCTCATCAAAGGCGGCGGCGGAGCCCTCCTTCAGGAAAAAATCGTTGCCGCCGCTTCCCGCCGTCTGCTCATCATCTGCGACGAAAGCAAAGTCAAACCCGCCCTCGGCTCTTTTCCCCTTCCCGTCGCCGTGATTCCCTACGGCTGGCAGTCTACTCAAGCGCAGCTTCAGCGGCTCTGCCGGGAAGCCCGTCTGCGTCGGGACGGCACCACCGATGCCCCGTATGTCACCGACGATCACCTCTACATTCTCGACCTCCATACCGACCCCATTCTCGATCCGCCAAGTTTAGAGCAGCAGCTTCGCGACATTCCCGGTGTAGCCGGGTGGGCCTGTTTTGCGGAATGACCTCCCGTCTTATCATCGGTTCCCAAACCGGTACAGTGGAAGAACGCGAAGCCCCTGCCGCCAAACCGCTCAACATCGGGTAAAATGGGCGTTATGAATTTTGCACTTTTCTCCTTCGCGCTTGGGCTGCTGACGCCCGCCCTTTCCAAGGCTCCCGCCTCTGTGCTTCCCGTTGCAGCGGTGCGGCTTTCCTCTGCCTTCGACCGCGACTACACTGAAAAAATCAACGGCACCACACTTCATTTTCGGGTGCGCGGAACCGACGAAAAAAATCCGATCCTGCTCATTCTGCATGGCGGGCCGGGGTTTTCGGCGACTATGTTTTACCCCTGGGGGAAATCGCTCGAAGAAAAACTCACCGTCGTTTATCTCGATCAGCGCGGAAGCGGGGGGAGCGAGCGTCTCAAGCCCATTCCCGTGCTCAATGCTCAGCCGGAGGACGGGCAGGGTTACACGATCTCGAAACTGCTGGACGATCTCGAAGGCGTGCGAACTTTCCTCAAGGTCGAAAAATGGTTTGTTCTCGGCCATTCGTGGGGCGGGATGCTGGGCGTGGAGTACGTAACAAAATATCCGCAAAACGTGCGCGGCTACATTCATTTAGAGGGATTGATTTCCCAGCCGCTTGCGCAGGAAACGATCCTCGCCTCCGCCGAAAAATTTATCGAGGCCGACGAAAAAAGCGGCGACCCGGCCCGGATCGAACGCGGCAAACGCATCAAACCTTATCTGGCTCCGGCGAAAGCACTGCCCCCCGGTTCGGAGCGGCTGATGCGGTCGTTTGGGCTGGCTTACGGCTATTTCGGTGAAATGTACTACGCCGATGCAAAAGTTGGGCTGGCCTACAATGCCAAAATCAAGGAAGCTTCCAATGCTTATGGACTGAAGGCTTCCCAAACGGCAATGGCGCAGGAACCGAGTGTCGCTCTCGAACTCACCGAAAAATACGCGGAGCGCGATGTGCTGGCAAAACTGCCGCTGCTCGCCCAAATTCCCACGCTGATTCTCAATGGAAAACAGGACGGTGTGATTTCTCCTGCAATGGCAGAGCGAGTGCATCGTGAAGCGAAGGGGTCGAAACTTTTGATTTTGGAGCACTGCGGCCATTTTCCGTTTGCCGAACAGCCCGAGAAAACCACTTCGGCGATTTTGGAGTTTGTCGGAGCGCAAAAGCCGTGAGCCTTCGGATTGCCGTTCTCGGTGCGGGCAGCTGGGGGACGGCACTGGCCCTGCTGCTCGGAACCCATCCCGACGCAGAAATCACCCTCTGGGCGCGGTCGCACCCATTGGTGCTTCAGCTTCGGCAGGAGCGCGAAAACGTCCGCTATTTGCCGGGGTTTCGGCTGTCGCACGCGGTGCGCCCTACGTCGCAGCTCAAGGACGCGCTGGCCGATACAGAAATCGTGGTCGCAGCGGTTCCCAGCGGAGCCTTTCGCGCCTTGATTTCAGAGGCACTGCCGTTTCTGTCCGAGAACTCCCTGCTGCTTTCGGCAACCAAGGGACTGGAGGAGGGAACCGGCTTGCGGATGAGCCAGATTCTTGCGGAATGGCTGCCCGAAAGCGAAAAGCGGAGCGTGCTGCTTTCGGGGCCGAATCTGGCGGTCGAGGTGGCACGGGGCGTACCGACGGCAAGTGTGGCCGCTTCCAACAACGCTGAAGCGGCGCGGGAAATTCAGGGGCTGTTCGCCTCCCTCCCGGAACCGACTTTTCGGGTATACACCGGGCGGGACGTGATCGGCGTAGAACTCGGCGGAGCCATCAAAAACTCAATTGCGATTGGAGCAGGCGTTTGTGAGGGTCTGGGCTACGGCGACAACGCCAAAGCGGGTCTGATGACTCGCGGCTTGACGGAAGCCATTCGCCTCGGCGTGTCACAGGGGGCGGAAGCCTCGACGTTTTCCGGGCTGTCGGGGGTGGGCGACCTTATCGCCACCGGGGGAAGCCGCCTGAGCCGCAATTATCGAGTAGGCATTGCGCTGGGCGAGGGGAAAACGCTGGAGGACGCCCTCACCGAAATCGGGCAGGTGGCGGAAGGGGTTCCGACCACTCGTGCTCTGCACGAACTCGCGTTGCGCTCCGGGGTGGAAATGCCGCTGTGTGCGGCCCTTCATGCCGTCTTGTTCGAGGGACGCAGTGCCAAACAAATGATTCGTGAACTGATGGCCCGCCCCCCCCGCGAAGAATAGGCGGGTAAAACGGCTTGCGGGCTAATATTCGTATTCACTCTCGACGATCCACTTTTCTCCTTCGCGAAAAACACGAAGTATCGCTTTACGAAAGGTCACTTTGCGTTGGAGCCAGGCCAGTTCTAATTTGCGTGTGCCCGCCATCACTTCGAGATTAGGAGTGACGAAATGTTCGTCCTGCAGGGTGAAATCATGGTCAGGGTGCTGCCGGGAGATAGCAGAATGAAACAAGCCGCTGCCTAATCCGTGCTCGGTCGGTCTTAGAACCAGAGCGGCATTGTTCCAGTCATCGGGTATCTGGCGAATCATTGCCAAACAGATTTCCTGAACGATAGGTGTCTGCCATTCAATTTCTGTTCCTTGCGGACGCCTGCCGAAAATTTTCCCAAGCAGCCTCACGGCTCCTCTCCGGCTTGTGGTCTAGTTTTCGGCGGCGTTTGGATAGGTCTCTCCTGGTGCGAAGTGTAAGCGGTGAAGACGCCCGCACTCAAGTTATTCGGAGGCTCCGATGATCTCTCTCGAAAACCGCTCCATCTCCTCCAACTGAGGCGAGCACTGAAGCAGCAGGAAATCCACGCCCACCCGCTCGAATTCGGCGATTTGTGCCTTCACCTTCTCTGGCGTGCCGACTAAGCCGGAGCGCAGGCCCCGGTTGGAAACGGAGTAATCTTCGAGTGAGACCTGCCCTTCCAACTGCGTGCCTTCCAGCCACTGCTGATAGTTGGCGTAGCCTGCTGCCGACCCTTTCACGTCTGTGATATGGGCTTTTTCGGCTTCGGCCTCCGCCTCTGTGTCGCGGACAATCGAGTAGGCCGCCACCCCGAAAGTTAGCGGCGGCAGCCCGAAACTCTTTCGCCGGGCCCTCATGTCTTCAATCCGTTCGCCAATCTTTTCGGGTGGGTCGCCGTGCATCACGTAGCCGTCGCAGGTACGGGCAATCAGGGTTTTTGCCGCCTCCGACTCGCCCCCGGCGTAAAGGGGCGGGCGCGGGCGGTTAGAAACAGGCTTCGGCTGAAGCAAGTTGTCTTCCACCCGATAAAAATTTCCCTCATGGGAAAAGTGATCTTCGCTCCACACCCCGTTCAGCACCGTCAGCCATTCTTCCGTGCGGGCATAGCGGTCGTTGTGAAGCTCAAACGCCACGCCGTAGCGCTTTGCCTCATCCGCCCACCAAGACGAAACCACATTCAACGACAGCCGACCGCCGCTGATGCCGTCAATGTTTGCCGCCGCCTTGCCCAGAAGAGCCGGATGGTGAAACGTTGGGCGCACCGCCACCATAATCTCCTGTTTCGAGGTGACCGCCGCCAGTGCCGCCGCTGTAGACCAGGCATCGAGCGAGGGCGCGTTTTCGCCTTTGATGTCGTTGAGGTTGAGTTCCGCGACAAGGGTTAAATCAAAGCCGATCTCCTCGGCTCGCCGCGCAAGCCGCGAAACATAGTCCCAGGTCGCCTCCATCCCTTCGTCTTCGACGTTGCGAAGCCATCCGCCAAAAATGGGCAGCCAATATCCGTAGCGCATCGGTTAGTTTCGTGCCTCCGCTTCAAGAAAGTCCACCAGCCGCTCATGCGGATCAAAGCCGATCACGCGGCGGGCGTCCGCCACAAAATTCGACAGCGCGTTGATGTCGTAGTAAACGAGGCGTCCATCGCGGTCATCGGTCATGTACTCCACGCCGCCTACGTCAATTTTCGCCGCCTGAACCATTCGTTCCACTGCCGAAATAATTTCTGAGGGCGGCGTGTATCCTTCCACCGTTAAGCCGGACTTCGGGGCGTCCACCGGGCAGGCATTTCGGGTGAGTGCCACGCCGTCGTTCGTCTGGCAGATGTCGGCGGGACAGAGGTTGAAACTCTCGCCCGACGTGTACACGTTGATCGCGTAAAGAAATTTTCCGCCCAATGTTTCCACTCGCGTGATATGTCCGCCTCGTGCCGGGGTATATTCTTGAACCAGTGCCGTTGAATCCACGCCAAGGTCTATCTCCCCGCTTTCGGCGGCCCGCCTTAAACTTTCGGGGGTGTCGTAACGAACGATACCTGCGCCGCTGCCGCCGATGTTCGCCTTCACCACAACTGGAAACCGCAGCCCTTCGGCGGCAGCAGGGGCAAGCAAGGGATGATTGATCACCCGCGAGTGCGGAAAAGGCAGGCCGAGCGAAGCCAGCAAATCCAATTGAAGCGACTTGCTTGTTTCAGAACGAAACGCCTCCGCGCCATTGATGACACGAACCCCGACGCGCTCCAGGTGACCTAAAAACGCCTGAGTGTAAAAAAGCCCGTTCCCGTTTCCACGTAAATAGGAAGAGGGACTCATGCGGTTGAACACGAGCGAGTAAAGATCGGCCTCAGGGGTGGAAGCCGGATCGAACCAATGGCGGGCGGCGTCGAGTCGAACGAAGGAGAGACTGCGCTTTTCCAGTTCAGCGAACAGCGGGCGAAACCAGTCTGGGTGCTCATAATAAACAGCGATAGGCGGACGGGGCATAGCGGGAAAGACCTTTTCAGAAATGTGGACTTCTCGGATCGAATAGATCGTAGATTAGGATACGAACGCCGCGCCGCTTTTGTCAACGAAATTCGTCAAGAAAAAAGGAAGCCAGATGCTTACTCTGACCGTTGCCCATGATGTGATCTGCCCCTGGTGCTGGGTTGCCTGGCAGCAGCGAAACCGCCTGCTCAGCGAATTTCCCGACCTGGCACTGCGCTGGGTGGGCTATGAACTGCTGCCGGAAGGACTGCCCTATACCCCGTCTCCGCCCGACCCGAACGCGGACCAAAAGCCGCGAGTGCCTTCTCGCTTCGACCTGCTGCTGGAAGCCGAAGGGCTGACCCTGCCGACTCGAAACAGCGGGCTCTCGAACTCACGGCGGGCTTTGGAGGGGGCTGAATTCGCCTATGAAGCCGGAAACGCGGACGCCTACCTTGAGGCCCTCTATCATACTTACTGGGAAGAAGATCAGGACATTCACGACCTTGACGTACTGAAAGAGATCGCGCAAAAAGCCGGATTGGATACCGATGCCTTTGCGGAGGCACTGAAAACGCATCAATTTCGGGAGCGGGTTATCGAATTCGACGATCCGGCACACGAGGCGGGTGTTTGGAACGTCCCGACCTGGATGTTTCCTGAAGAGTGGGTGGCGGAGCAGCCGTATCGGGTTGTGCGTGAGATGGCGTCTCGCTTTATGGGGCAGGGATAAAACAAATTGCTCTCTCGGATGTGGAAAGGAAAAAAGGACGTGCCGGAATCTTCCCGCGAAAAGGAGGTCTTTGCTTCGGACCCGCTCAAAGAGGCGATTCGCCGCAACGAGTCGGGGCTGCTTTGTCTGGAAGAGGGCCAGAAAGCGGAAGCCGACCTTCATTTTCGGGAGGCATTGCGGCTTCATCGCAAGTTTCTGCCCCCTGACGATCCGCAAAAAGTCACGATTTTATGGAATCTTGCCTCCTGCTCTCATCGCCGCAGGCAAAGCCGGGAAGCGGAGGATTTTGCTGCCGAGGGCTTGGAAATCATTGGCTGCTCTCCCGTTGAAAACAAATCGCTGCAGGTTCTTCTGCTCTGCCTGATGGCGGAGATTTGCTCTGAGCAAAACCGCCCGACGGAGGAACTCTACTGGCTCGACGCCCTGGAGGTTCAAGAGAAGTATCTGCTCAAAGACCATCCCCAGACGGCCACGATTCTCAATCGCCTCGCCTCGCTTTACAAACGCCAGGAACGTTTCAGCGAAGCCAATACGCTCCTTAAAGAAGTGCTGCGAATTCACCGCAAAAATCTTCCTTCTGAGCACCCCGACATCGCCATCAGTCTCAATAACCTGGCGATGCTCTATCAAACGCAGGAAAACTACGCGCAGGCCGAGCCGCTCTACCATCGCGCCCTCGTCATTTTGGAACTGTCGCTGGGGGAGGCTCATCGAACCACCCAGGCCGTGCGCAGCAACTATCGCTTTTGTTTGCGAGAGCAGGGAAAAAGCCCCGATTTCTAAAACACGAATTTGCAAAAAAGGACGAAACGCCGCTTACGGCTTTGCTTCTTCGGAAGGATGCGCCCGACGATAGAGCGCGTTGAGTTGAGACGGGGTGACCGCTGTATAATCCGAGCCGAGCAATTCTTGAATTCGCTTGAGGTCGGAAAGTTTGGAGCCCCAATTCCAGATAAAAACGTTGAGAAAAGCCGGACGAGCGGTTCCCACGCGCTGCCGGATTTGCTCGGCGAGTTTTTCTGCTCCGCCGTCTGCACCGGTGACCGCTCGAAACACGATCTGATCCCCCGGCAGCCGGTAGGTCAGCTGCGCGTAGGATTTATCGCCGGGATTGCCGTAGTCCGGCATCAAAAAGCGCACCTCCGGCAGCAGTTTTGCGGCTTTTGCAATATCAGAAGCCTCTACGTTCATTAGGCGCAGGGTGTGCATCTCCATTCGCTTCATGGCTTCGGCAGTTCGATGATAAAAGTCGGCGAAGGCTCCGTCCCGGTCTTTGAGGGAAGCCCCCCAGTCCGGCCCGTAGATATAGCCCGCCCCCGACACATCGCACAAAAATTCATCGTTGGGTGCGGCGTGTTCATAATACCAGCGGGCCCACACCGGCGCGTAGTCCCGCAGGGTCGGCCCCATCCCCCAGCCAATCGGGATCGTACCGTGCAGTGGGTCGTCGAAATAAGTGCGGAAATAATCGCGCCAGGTGCAGAGGTTGTCGCCGTCCGACATCGTGAAACTGTAGTAGATTTTCGCGGGATCGAGTGGCGGAAGGGGAGGGGACGGCTTTTGTCGAAGCGTCGGCTTCGAAACCCCGCTAAACACCGAAAAGTTGGCGACGTAATCGCTCACCACCGTCATTTTTCCGAAGCGGCTGGCAAGAGAAACCCCGGCCCCTTCGTTGAGGCCGATGTCGTCGCCGTGCCACCAGAACCCCCGCACTACGCCGCCGAGCGGCAGTTTCGAGAGCAAAGCTTTGATCTCGGCGATTTCACCCGGTTGGTTTGCCCCCGGCAGGTGCTGCGCCTTTGTGCCGGTGATCCAGAAAACGATTCCCCTGGCAGCGATGATCTGATCCAGTGCCCCCGAATCGAAGAGCGCAGGGTCAAGACAGCACAGCAGCAGAGGGTTGAGGCGGGGCAGAAGCCGGGTGCGCAGAAAACGAAGTGCCGCCGGGTTGTCCCGAAATTTTCCGCGCAAATCCGCTCGAACCGGCAGGTGGAATTTTTGTGCCAGTTCCGGTGTCGCCATCAGCAGGCGGTCGGCTCCCGCTAAACACGCCGCGATGCAGGGGCTGAGCGAAACCTTCGGGTCGGAAAGCACCGCTCCTCGAACCTCCGAGCGGTAGTGCTCGATCACGCTCATTGGGTCGGCAGCAGTTACGGGCGCATCGGTGTCTCCCTGACGCTGCATCTCCTGAAGCCAAAAGCGATCCGAGTCATTGAAAATAAGATACAGGCGCGGGAGGGTGCGGTTCACCAAACCCTGTAAAGACAACAGCAAAACCCGCTCCTCAAAGGTACAGCCGCGAACCTCTATCGCTTCCAGATGACGCGCCGGGGGCAGTGGTTTGGTGCGGAGGGCCGGAGCAGGACGGGGGGCTGCCGGCAACACCAGATTCGCATACACCGGCGGTTTGGGCAGACGGGCAAAGCGGGCGAAGGCGGCTTTCGCCTGCGTTTCGGTCAGGAGATTTTTGTGGCGGAGGGAGCCGACCGCCCCTCGCAAAAGCAGCTGCTCCGTTCCCCAGCCCTCCAAATCTCCTTCGGGAGCACGCGCCAGCCAGAAATCAACGGCCCCAGCATACGGCGCGGCACGATGCACGATCAAGGCCAGCACTGGATTCTCTGCCGCGCCCAGAATCGGGCGAACGGCGTCCCCCGGAGGCAGGGTTCGGGGATCGAGCCGCTGCGTGTGTCCCAGGAGAGACCAATTCAGAGGAAGAAAACCGAGTTGAAGCGGATCGCCCGTCAGAAAGGGCCGAAGGTCTTTTCCCGAATCGGTGAAGCCGCCGACGCCCAGCCCGTTTTCTCCGAAACGCGCCGCTTCATTGCTGTGTCCCCGATCCACCCATGTTCCCTGAGCGTTGCGTGAAACCGGATGCGTGAAGGCGACTCCCGAAAGCACGAAACCTCCGCCCCCTTGATGAAACGCTTTCAGCGAAGCGAAAGCCCGTTCCGGGTAAGTGTTGCCACAGGGCAGTACGAGGACGGAAAAGGTTCGAGCATTAAAGCGCGAAGGATCGGCGAGCGCGGCCTCTCCCACCAGCTCGGCAGCGATGCCAGCCTCGCGCAGCCGCTTCACGAGGCGGGGAGGAGAAATTTCAAGCGGCACGCCGTAGAACGGAAAGCCCGGCTCAAAAAAAACGGCCACACGCGAAGCGCAGAGGGCTGAACCGGCGTGTGCGTCCTTCCCAGCACCCCCGAAAACTATCAGAAGCAGGGCCAGCAAACGCAGGCCGCGAAAAATCGGAAGTAAAAAAAGGGTCATCGTAAGTTCAGTATACTTCGGAGTTTGCAGGACTCTGCGCGTCGGCACAGAACTTACCCAAAGAAACGGTTGTGAAAGGAGCGAGCATGACCCCGACCAAAAACGAAAACACACCCGCCTGTAAAGTGGTGAAAGCGGGACAAGCCTTTGTCGGAAAGCAGGGACTGACCTATGCCCCCGGTATCTCTGCTGAAACTGCTGGAGCCAAAGGCATCCATCTGCAAATCCTGACCCTTCTCCCTGGCGCGAAAGCCAAAGCCCACCTTCACGAAAACCATGAAACCGCCATTTATGTGCTCAGCGGCGAATCCGGCGTGTGGTACGGGGAGGGCCTGAAGGAACACGCGCTTGTCGGAGAAGAGGATTTTTTCTACATTCCGGCCAATGTGCCGCACCTGCCCTACAACCGAAGCCTCACCGAAACCTGCGTGGCGATCATTGCCCGCACCGATCCCAACGAACAGGAAAGCGTGGTTTTGCTGCCCGAACTGGACTGCGTTCATCCCGAAACGTTTTGGAAGGTTGAAGCGGCGGACACCACCGAAAAGAGAACACCGTGAACTTGAAACACCTGTTCGGTCTCGACGAAGAGCCTCTGGAGGAAGAAGGGAACGGCTCGGTGGTGCTCACCATCGCGTTCAACGGCAAAACCTACACGCGCCGCTATCCCGACCTCGATACCGCTCAACTTCGCTTTCCGCAGTACCTTTCCGAAATCGCCGTTCTTCACCGCAGCTCCGAAGAATAAACCTGCGGACTTTTCGGAACCCGTTTTTGCCCGTTCGCGTCCTAATGAGCGAACTGACCCGTCTGCGGGGATTTCGCAGAGAAAGAGGAAACGTCCATGAAAACCCGTTCCCTGATCGGTTTGCTGCCTTTGCTTACGCTGACTGCCTTCGTTTCGCCGGCTCAGGCACAGGGAAAGCACCCGACCGTCACTGCCGTTCACAATTATGGGCATCGCAAAACCGCTCATGCCAAGCACGCGGTTCGGGCAACCGGTCATCACGTTCGAGCCTGGGGCCACCGCAAACGTCATAATTTCCGTTCGTGGCTCAACAACCATTAAGCGAAACGATTTTTCCGCTTTCCAAAGCCAGCAGCGACCGCCTCAAGCCTTGAGGCGGTCGCTGCTGGCGCGATTCTGCCGGGGTCAGGGAGCATCGGGCGGAGCCGCAATGATGAGAATGTCAATCGTTCGCAGTTCTCGCGTCAGGCGGTTCACAATGGAGCCGTAAGCAAATTCATGCCATCGGGAATGGCTGGAATGTCCAATGACCATCTGCGTGATCCGATTTTCGCGGGCATAGCGAATCAACTCTGCCGCCACATCGCCGTGCAGGGTCACTACCGGAACCTTCAGCCGCTCTGCAAGCGCAAAATCATTTTTCAAGATCATCGTTTCTTTTTCGCTGCAAGGGCGGCTCTCTACGTAAACCGCCACAATATCCGCTTTCAGCCGCTGGGCAATGCGCCATCCCCGCCGCATCAGCCGCAGCGAAGACTGAGTCGGGGTGACGCACACCATGATTTTGTCATGTGTGGCCCAGGGCTCCTCAATCTTTTTCTCTTTGCGGTAGGCGGAAACGTCCTCGTCCACCTCAAACGCAATTTCGCGCAGAGCGATTTCCCGCAGCGCATTGAGGTTGCCTTCCCGAAACCAGTTGCCGAGAGCCTGCTCCACTTTGTCGGCTTTGTAGATGTCGCCGCGCTCCAGCCGGTGAATAAGGGCACGCGGCGTGATGTCCACCATCTTTACCTCGTCCGCTTCGCGAACGATCCGGTCGGGAACCGTCTCACGCACCCGCACCCCGGTAATCTCATAAATCGTATCGTTGAGACTTTCCAAATGCTGAACGTTCATCGTCGTCTCAACGTTGAGACCCGCTTCGAGCAGCAATTCCACGTCCTGCCACCGCTTTTCACGAATACTTCCCGGCACATTGGTATGCGCCAGCTCATCTACAAGCACCCAGTCCGGCTGACGCTCCAGAATCGCGTCGGTGTCCATTTCCTCAAACGCGGTTCCCCGGTAGTCAATTCTTTTGCGTGGGATAAGTTCCAGATCACCGAGGGCCTCTTCGGTTCCTTTGCGTTTGTGGGTTTCCACATAGCCGATCACCACGTCCTGCCCGCGCTGCTTGCGCCGGTTGGCCTCGCACAGCATCTCGTGTGTTTTGCCGACCCCGGCGGCAAAACCGAGAAATACCTTCAGGCGGCCCCGTTTCTGCTTGCGTTCTTCCTCCATCACCCGTGCCAGAATCTCTTCCGGGGTGGGGCGGCGGTCTTCCTGCAGTTCTGTAGATTTCTTCACCGAAATGCTCCTGCCGTCCCTAAACACCCTGCGAAATCGTGTCTATAAAGCGGCGCAGCCCCAAAGTGAACTCTTCGATCCGAAGCGAGTCTTCCAGGGGAAAATCGGCGTTTTGATAGATGTAGTTAGAGAGGGCCTCTTCACAGACGGCTTGCCAGAAACGAAACTTTTCGGGAACTGAGGCGCACCCCAAATAGGCTTTGATCTGCTCTTTGACGGAAGGCGGGAGCGTCACCAGGCAAGGTCTCGCCACGCCGTCGGGATGCTTCACCGTGAAAGGAAAATCTATCGCGTCCGGGGAGCCTTCGCCCGCATCGGACTCGAACGCGATGCGAAATCCGTTGATCGTCGTCATGCTGAAAGTGACCGGGGCCGCAGAACGGGCCTGCATTTCTTCCAGCGCGGTCTCAACGGCTCCGCGCAGCATTTCGGTGGTAAAGGGCTTGCGGAGGAAATCGGCGGCTCCGAGTTTCATGGCTTCAACAGCAAGGTCTACCGTTCCAAACGCAGTAATCATAATTATCCGGGCTTCCCAGTTCACGGTACGAATGCGTTTCAGAACTTCGATTCCATCCATTCCCGGCATCCGTTGATCGAGGAGCACCAGGTCCCACTCCCCCCCGTCGCCGTAACGCTCCAGCCCTTCCTCGCCATCCGAGGCAGCTCCCACCGTATGACCGTCGTGCTGCAGCGCAAGGCGAACCATCATCCGAATATTCGGCTCGTCGTCAATCATTAGAACCCGTGCCATCGCTCAGATTCCCTCACTTTCTTCCCCATCCCGTTTGTCTTCGATGACTGCGGGCAGCGTAAATGCAAAATCGCTTCCCTTTTCCGGCTCGCTTTCGGCGGTGATCGCACCGCCGTGCGCCTCGACGATGGTTTTGGCGATGGCCAGGCCCAGCCCGGCCCCGCCGCCGGTTGCACCGGGAACCTGAACAAACCGCTCGAAAATTTGTGAGAGGTACTCTCTGGGAATTCCCGTTCCCGTATCGCGCACTTGAAACACCACCCAGCCCTCGGTAAACCGTGTATGAATCGTCACCCTTCCGCCCGCGGGAGTATGCCGAAGCGCATTGCTGATAAGATTGATGAGCACCCGCATGATCTGAGCCCGGTCGGCGCGAACGGCGGGCAGCGAGGGGGGTGTTTCGTTTTTCAGGGTCACTCCCTTTGAGGCCGCCTGGGAAGAGAGGGCTTCGACGGCTCCGCGAACGAGTTCTGCCGCCGGAACCAGCTCGAAGCGAGGCGGCGTGACACCTGCCTCCAGTTTCGTGATGTCGAGCAGGTCGCGGGTCACCCGTTCCAGCCGGTCGAGATCGGCTCGCTGGGCCTCGACCACTTGCTTTTGATCGGGAGTGAGTTCCCCGACGGCCCCCTCCGCCAGTAGTTGAACCGACAGCGTGAGCGAAGTGATCGGTGTGCGGAGCTCGTGGGAAGCCACACCGATGAATTCTGTTTTCAGGCGATCCAACTCGCGTAAATGGGTGATGTCTTCCAGGGCCGCCACTGCGCCCAGGAGTTCGTCTCCGTCGCGCATCGGGGTTGCCCGAAGCCGGTAGGTGCGCTGAAGTTCACCGGACTGAAGAGTGACATAGCCTGCCTCATCTTCCTCTGCCGAAACGCGCTCCTGCTGAACCGCCCCCTCAATGGACTCCACAATTCGGGAATCGGAAATGGTGTCGCGCACCGGCTTGCCCACCGCCCCGGCTTCGGAACCGAACAGCCCCTCGGCGGCTTTGTTCATGTGCACGATTTTGCCCTCTGCATCGGTGACGATCACCGGATCGTAGAGGTGTTTGAGGGCCGCATCGGAAATCCGTTCGGCGCGTTGAATGCGAGCCTCTTCTTTTTTCCAGGCGGCCCGCAGTTTTTCGCTCATTTCGTTGAAGGCATTCGCCAGAGTGCCGATTTCATCGTGCCGCTTCACCACGATACGCTGATTGAGATGCCCCGCTCCGATCTCTTCCGCCTGCCGAGCAAGCGAGCGAAGAGGGGAAAGGGCCGACTGAATCACTCGCAGCGCAAAGAAAATAGCCAGAAAAAACGAAGCGGCGGTAACGCTGATACCGGTGGAAATCGCTCGCCGCGACTGCTCTTTCGCCCGTTCCGAAGCCTGGTTGATCGCCTCCTCGTTCAATGTGAGAATGTTGTGAGCGAGATTTTTGAGGCGAAGAAACCCCGGCTTCAAAGTCTTGAAATAAGTTCGACTGTATTGGTCGGCTTCCGCTTTGGTGGTTGGGGGAGCGGAGCGGAGCAGGGCTTCGATCTGAACCCGATACGGACTGAACTGACGCCCGATACTGTCGGCAATGCCCTGTTCGCCCTGCTCCGTGATATTATGAATTTCTGCGGTATAGGCGCGGCTGAATTCCTGTTTGTTCACTTCATACTGGGCGCGGGCTTCTGCCGCATTGCCCGCGAGAAAAAAGGTGGCGGCACTGTCCATGCGCTCCAGGGCTTCTTTCATGTCCTGTGCGGCAATGACGGAGGCGTAATTGTCCCGCAGAATTCGGTCAATCGCCCCGCCCAGACGGGCGAAATTGAGAACCGCCCCGGTCATCACCCCCAGCATCAGCAGGCTGAGGGCCAGGTGACTGAACAAAAGTTGTACGCGAAGATTTCTCATGGGCTGCTCTGTACATCGTTTTCCAACGCCACTAATTCTGCATCAATTTGACGCGCAATCCGGCTCCACTCGCCTGCTTCAATCCATCCCCGCCGCTCCGCTTCCTGAAAGGCACTTTTTTCGGCAAGCAGAACACTTTCCCGAACCTTCAGTGCTGCCAGAAAATCGGAGTTGCGATAGTCCGGGGCGATCCGATCCAGGGCTTTTTCGATCTCGGTCAGCTTTTCCTGGTACTGTCGCACCAGCAATTCCAACGCCCAGTTCGGATGCGCCTCACGCAGCCGCGCACTCTCCAGCTCCAGCAGAGCCGCCCGACACGCCACCCCTTCGCTCATCAGGCGGCCTTTGCCGTCGGGATCGGTCGGTTTTTCCGCCCTCTGCAGGTGTCGGAGCAGCGGGCTGAGCGTGATGCCCTGTCCCAAAAGCGAAAACAGCACAACGCCGAAGGCGGCGGCAATCCACGTTTCCCGGCCCGGAAAATCCCGACTCAAGCCCAGCGCAAGAGCCAGCGAAAGCGCACCGCGCAGTCCGCCCCAAAACAAAATGTGCCGCCAGGGAGCCTCGACATTTCCCCCCCAAAGGTTCACAATCCAGGTGAGCGGATAGACCACAGATCGCCCCACCAGCACCGCGATCCCCGCGACCACCACCACCAAAAACTTATCGCCCCAGCGAACGCCCGCGGCCTCAATGCCGATCAGCAAAAACACCAGCGAGTTCACCACAAACCCGGCATATTCCCAAAACGCGGCCACCGCAAGGCGGGTTCCGGGGGTCATCGCGCTTGGCATTCCGTAGTTGCCGATCACCAGCCCCGCCGAAACCACCGCCATCACGCCTGAAACGTGCAGGGTTTCCGCGCTCAAATAACTGCCGAACGCGACTATCGAGGTCAGCGTAATTTCAACAAGCCGGTCGTCGAGACCGTCATGCACCCGCGACGCCAGCCAGCCAATCGCTGCGCCCAGCATCACGCCGCCCACAATCAATCGGCAGAACTGAAGTCCGCTTTCCGCCAGAGAAACCTGCCCGCCCGAAGCCAGAGCAAGGGCCACCGTAAACAACACCACCGCGATTCCGTCGTTGAAAAGACTTTCTGCTTCAACGATCAGGGTCAGCCGCTTATCCGCCCCCAGCTGCTTAAACACACTGATGACCGCAATCGGATCGGTCGCGGAGATCAGCGATCCAAAAACAAGAGCCGACCTAAACGGCATCGCCAGCGTGACCGAAAGAATTTCCGCCACAATCAAAGCGGCCAGAAGCGTTCCCGCCAGCGTGTAAACCGTAATCGGTTTCCAGTCGGCTTTAAGGGCTTCAAGGCGCAGATTGATTGCCGCTTCAAACAGCAGGGGCGGCAGAAAAACCGTGAACAGAGTGGAGGGGTCAAGATGCGCCCCCTTCATCCAGGGTGAAACGCCAATCGCCAAACCGGTCACCACCAGAGCCAGCGCGTAAGGAACCCGCAGCCTTCTCGCACCCAGGGCGACGATAAAGGCAATTAAGATCAGCCAGAAAACCTGGGTCACATTAAGCTCGCTCTGATGCATCACTAGATTGAAATTTCCTTTCGGTGCTCAGGTTCTCAAAAGGTTGACCTGGATTCTGGTTTTAGTTTACATGATATTCGGTTCTCTCGGAGCGGGACGGTTTTCGGCGGGAACAAAGCAAAGCGCGGAAAAGCCCGTTTGTGCGGAACGGGGTGGGGCGCAAAAGCAAATCCGCCCCCTCTTTTTTCGATGGTCGCAACAGAAATTCTGCACTGTGACTGCTTTTTGCTTCGAGCGCCTCCATTCCGGCCCTGGCCGGGTTCATTAAGCGTTCAGGGAAAAACCGGAGACATCCAGCCCCAAACAAAATCTCCTTTTCCACCAAACACCAGAGGAGAAGCCGCCCGAAAGCGTCAGCAAAACGCAATCGAACTATTTCTTGCCTTTCTTTTTACCTTTTTTGTCTTTCTTGTCTTTCTTCGTTTTATCTTTGGACATTTCAACCCCCTTTCCAGGCCATTTCTCCCTTTAGCGAGCAGCAGCGGCCTTTCTTTTCACCCAGCATCCGAGGGGCAGCCCGACGCCTTTGTCGGCCCCTCAGACCGAGATGGACTTCAAGAGGAGGAGGGAAGTCCACCAAAGCCTTTTCTCTAAAAAACTCACGGTTGATTTACTGGGCCGGAGCCGCACCAGACTTGCCGGGAGCCGCCGCATCGAGCGCGAGATTGAGTTTTAGCACGTTGACCCGCGCCTCTCCCAGCACCCCCAACGTTCGCCCGGCGGTGTTCTCCGCCACAAGCTTTTGGACTACACCCTCGCTCAGTCCGCGTGCTTTCGCCACCCGTGCGACCTGCAAGTCGGCATTTGCGGGAGAGATTTCCGGGTCGAGACCAGAAGCCGAGCGCGTGGCGGCATCGGCGGGGATCTCAGTATTGTCCGCGAGGCCGTTCTCTTTGCGATACGCTGCCGCGAGGTCTTTCATCCCGTCGAAGTTGCCCGGATCGTCTTTGCCATCGGCAGTTTTCTTATGGATGCCGTTCAAGAGTTTATCCGAAGTGGGGCCTAAATTCGTGCCGCCGGAGCTGGCTCCATCGTAGCCGCTGCCCGCCGCCGACGGGCGGGGATGAAAGTAGCCCGGCGCGGTGAAGTTCTGCCCGATGAGTTCGGAGCCGATCACCTTGCCGTTTTGTTCGATGAGGCTGCCCTTTGCCTGTCGTGGGAAAGCGACATTCGCGAAGGCCGTGACGACGGCAGGGAACACGATTCCGGTGAGTAAGGTCAGGATGATGACGCTCATCAGGGCGGGTCTTAATTGTTTTAACATCGTTTTTTTTCCAACCTTTGCCTACGCGAGATGAAACAGCACCAGCAAGCGATCCAAAATCCAGATGCCGGGGAAAGGCACGATCAGTCCGCCGATTCCATACAGCACGAGGTTGCGGCGCAGGACGGCTCCCGCCCCCATCGGCTTGTACGACACGCCTTTGAGGGCGAGCGGAATGAGCGCGATGATGATAAGCGCGTTGAAAATGACCGCTGCGAGTACCGCCGACTCCGAAGTGGAACCCGCACCGCCGGGGCCTAAACGCAGAAAGTTGATCGCGTCCAAACTCGCGTAGGTCGTGGCGAACATCGCGGGGATAATCGCAAAATACTTCGCGACATCGTTGGCAATCGAGAACGTCGTGAGGGCTCCGCGAGTCATGAGTAACTGTTTGCCGATCTCCACGACCTCGATCAATTTGGTCGGGTTGGAGTCCAAATCCACCATGTTTCCCGCCTCTTTCGCGGCTTGCGTTCCCGTGTTCATCGCGACCCCGACATCCGCCTGAGCGAGCGCGGGGGCGTCGTTGGTTCCGTCTCCCGTCATTGCGACGAGACGCCCGCCCTGCTGCTCTTTTTTAATCAATTCCATTTTGTCTTCGGGCGTCGCCTGCGCGAGAAAATCGTCTACCCCGGCTTCGTCCGCAATCGCCTTCGCGGTGAGCGGGTTGTCGCCGGTGATCATCACCGTCTTGATTCCCATCGCCCGCAGCTGGTCGAAACGCTCCTTCATGCCGCCCTTCACAATATCTTTCAGATAGATCACGCCGAGGGCTTTGTCGTTGACGGCGACGACAAGCGGAGTGCCGCCCGCCGACGAGATTTTCGTCACGATCCCTTCGAGTTCGGAGGGAACGCGACCGCCCTTTTCCCCGACCCAGTTGATGACCGACGCCGACGCGCCCTTTCTCACCTGCATCTCGCCGATGTTGACGCCGCTCATGCGCGTCTGTGCGGTGAACGGGATAAATTCGGCGTCGTTCTCGCCGATTTCGCGACCGCGCAGCCCGTATTTTTCCTTGGCGAGCACAACGATAGAGCGACCCTCCGGCGTTTCGTCGGCGAGCGAAGAGAGCTGCGCCGCGTTCGCCAGTTCCTCTATCGTGACGCCGGGGACGGGGAGAAATTCCGCCGCCTGTCGGTTTCCCAGCGTGATCGTTCCGGTTTTATCGAGCAGGAGCGTATTTACGTCGCCCGCCGCCTCCACCGCTTTGCCGCTCATGGCGAGCACATTGTGCTGCATAACTCTGTCCATGCCCGCGATACCGATGGCACTCAGCAGCCCGCCAATCGTCGTCGGAATGAGGCAGACGAGCAGCGAGATGAGAACAGTGATGGTCGGCGGTGTGCCGGACGAAGCGGCGCGAACCGAGTAGATCGCGAACGGCTGAAGCGTGACGACCGCGAGCAAAAAGACGATGGTCAGCCCCGCAAGCAGGATACTCAGTGCGATTTCGTTGGGAGTTTTCTGCCGCTGTGCCCCCTCGACAAGCGCGATCATGCGATCAATAAAGGTTTCGCCGGGGTTCGACGTGATGCGGATCACGATTCGGTCGGAAAGGACTTTCGTACCGCCCGTGACGGCACTTCGGTCGCCGCCGCTTTCCCGAATCACCGGCGCGGATTCTCCGGTAATCGCCGATTCGTCCACGCTCGCGATGCCTTCGATCACTTCGCCGTCGCCGGGGATCACGTCATTCACTTCGCAGACAACGAGATCGCCCTTGCGGAGTTGGGTTCCAGAAACTTTTTCCTCGCGGGTTCCGTCCACGAGCCGCCGCGCCACCGCATCGGTTTTCGCCTTGCGAAGCGTGTCCGCCTGCGCCTTGCCGCGTCCCTCCGCCATCGCCTCCGCGAAGTTCGCGAAAAGCACGGTGAACCAGAGCCAGAGCGTGACCTGCCCCACGAATTTGGTGTCGGGAGCGTGGGCGAAAAGTTCCTTGAAAAAGTAGTACGTGGTGATGGCGGAACCGACCTCGACGACAAACATCACCGGGTTTTTCGCCACTAATCGCGGGTCGAGTTTCTTGATCGCGTCGGTTGCGGCACGTTGGATGATCGTGGGGTCGAGCAACGACTTCGGCGCGTTCTTGGGCGAAGGCGACCCTCCCCCGACGGGTGCGGGAGTGTTGCTTCGGCCCTCATTTTGTGAGTGATTAAGTGTTGTAGCCATAAGTTTTAATCCAGAAAGTGTGTCCCCCGCGAAGATTTTGTTGTCTCTTTCGGGCGAAACGGTACCGTTTTGGTGCGGGGGGAAGACCTCACCCCCCAGCCCCCTCTCCCGATTCCCTCGTACCTCGGAGGAGAGGGGGAGAGCGTGATTCGACGGTCGCCGATTATCTCCTCGCGGTTCTCCCCCTCCCTCTCCTGATGAGCTTCCGGCGAAATCTGTGGGAGAGGGGGTGGGTGAGGTTCCCCTGCCCGGTTAGAACGTTTTCCCTCCGCTCATTTGCAGCTGTTCGACGATAGGCCCCAGCGAAAGTGCGGGGAAAAACGTCAACGCGCCGACAATCACGATGGTTCCGATGAGCAGGATCACAAAGGTCGCGGAGTCGGTCGGGAAAGTACCCGCCGAGACCGGAACGCTCTTCTTTTTGACCATGCTGCCCGCAATCGCAAGGAGCGGCACGATCATCAGAAAGCGTCCGATGAGCATGGCGAAGGCGAGTGTGACATTGTAGACGGGGGTGTTCGCGGTGATTCCGGCAAACGCCGAGCCGTTGTTTCCGGTTGCCGAGGTGTAAGCGTAGAGGACTTCGCTGAGACCGTGCGCCGCGCTGTTGTTCGTGTTGTTGTACATCGCGCCGTAATAGTTGCTCGGCGAGGAATTGTTGACATGGTTCCACGACGCGAGCGAATTGGAGGCGAGCAGTTTGGCTTCGTCCGCCCCCTGTTTGTCGGTGAAAGTCTGAGCGGCAGTCCCCGGCGGCAGGTTGAGGTTTGTGCCGATGGCGGTGAAGCAGAGAATGTCGGCGGCGAGAACGAGGACGGCGAGCATCGCCATTTTCACCTCAAACTGTTCGATTTTCTTGCCGAGATATTCGGGGGTTCGCCCCACCATCAGTCCCGCGATAAAGACGGCGATGACGGCATACATCAACATTCCGTAAAGCCCCGCGCCGACCCCGCCGAACACGAGTTCGCCGAGCATGATGTTCGCAAGGGGGACAAGACCGCCGAGCGGGGTATAACTGTCGTGCATCGAGTTCACCGCTCCGCACGACGCATCGGTCGTCACCGTCGCGAAAAGGGCGGAGTCGGTGATGCCGAAGCGGGTTTCTTTGCCCTCCATGTTGCCGCCGGGCTGGGTGGCGGAAGCGGCGGTGGCGACGTTGAAAGCGGCGACCTGCGGGTTTCCTTTTTGCTCCGCCGAAACGCAGACGCACACGCCGACAAAGAAAAGAGAACTCATCGCGGCGAACAGTGCCCAGCCCTGTTTCGTATTTTTCACCATCTGCCCGAACGTGTAGGTGAGTCCGGCGGGGATCAAAAAGATCGAAACGAGTTGGACGAAGTTCACCAGCGGATTCGGATTCTCGAAGGGGTGTGCGGAGTTCGCGTTGAAGAATCCGCCGCCGTTCGTGCCGAGCATTTTGATGGATTCTTGCGATGCGACAGGCCCCTGAGCGAGGGATTGCGCCGCGCCTTCGAGGGTTTTCACGTCGGTGTAGGGCGCGAAGTTCTGCGGCACTCCCTGCTGCACGAGAAAGAGGGAATAGACAAGGCAGAGCGGGAGCAAAATGTAGAGCGTGCATCGGGTGATGTCCGCCCAGAAGCTGCCGATACCCTCCGCCGATTTTCGGGCGAACCCGCGAACAAGGGCAATGGCGATGGCGATTCCACACGCCGCCGACATCCAGTTGTGGATCGCCAGCGCGACCATATTGGAGAAGTAGGAAATGGTGGTTTCAGGGACGTAGCCCTGCCAGTTCGTGTTCGTGGTGAAGGAAGCGGCGGTATTGAAGGCGAGGTCGGGGGGCATGTCTTTCCCGGTGAAGCCTTTGGGGTTCACCCCAAGCACAGGGATGCTTCCCTGCGCCCGCAATAAGAGATAGGTGAGCAGCATCCCGACGACGCTGAACATCAGCATCGCGAAAGCGTAGGTGGTCCACTTCATGTCCTCGTCTTCGCGCACCCCGAAAAGTTTGTAGAGCAGTTTTTCGAGGGGTCTCACGACGGGAGTGAGAAGTGTTTTCTCTCCTTCGAACACGCGAGTCATGTAGGCTCCCATCGGTTTGGTGAGGAGCAGGACTGCGGTGAAGAAAAGCAGAATTTGTAGAATTCCGTTGGGGGTCATGGGTCTTGGTTTCCCTTAAAATTTTTCCGGCTTCAAGAGCGCGTAGAGGAGGTAGGCCAGCAGAAGCGCGGCTGCCAATCCTGTCCAGAGATAATCCATCATCGAGAGTTCCTTTTCGGGGCTAATTACAGTTTCTCGCAGGCTCGGACATAGAGGGCGCAAACCGCAAAACATCCGATGCCGACCAAGAGATAAATCAAATCACTCATTGTCTGTCCCTTTAGTTTCTTCGTCTTGCCTGGAGGGGGCGGCGGGGAATGTACTCGAACGTCGTCCCTTTTGCTTTGTCGCGCCGCTCTTCCAGGATCGTAATGGTCACCAGCAGCAAAAAAAGAACTGCGGCAATCAGAAATGCTTCCATCGTCTTTACCCTTCTCCGTCCTTTGGGACGGAATGCGTTTGCTGGCCCAAAATGCAAAAGGAGGTCGGAAGTCTGCCGCGCAGCCTCGGCGGAATCACCGTCAAGGCTTGGGGGAAGACTTCCGACCTCCTTTGCGACCGGTTTTGATCTTTTCAAAACCTTTCGCACCGGCAATCGGATATTCTGGTCAAAAACAAATTCGATGTCAGAAACGGAAAAGATCGTCAGTGTCGGGGGTGAGCGACCCCGTTGAGCTGATCGAGCTCCTGGCGAAGCAGCCGCTTTTCGAGATCGGCTTCAAAAACGAAAATTTCCATCTGTTCGGCGGCATCAATGTCAATGTCGCCGTAGCTTCGTAAGATCGCGCACCCGGCAATCCCGGCAAGCAGGGTTTCCAGGTCTTCCCGAATGATAGAGCGGAATTCCTGGCGGGCACTTTTCACAAGCCGTTTTCCCTCTTCGGAGAGAATAAGGCGGCTTTCCGTCGGGGTAAAAATCCCGATGGAGCGCACCAGCAGCAAGTCCCCGATAAGGGTGACTCGGACGTTGGAGGGGCCGCGTCCCTGCTGTTCGCGTTGAAAGTGAACGACGGCGGTGGCAACCTGCGCTTCGATTGTGCCTCGCGTCAGCCTGCTCACGGCGCACCTGTCTTAAACACAAAAAACCAGCATCCCGAAGAAGAATCTGCCTGGAGCAGTTGTTCGTCAGATGCCGGTCTACAAAAACGCTGAACCCTCAATGCGGTTCCTCGCTTCCGTCCCCCGTGTTTGGGCTTGTTCCATCGGAAAGGAAAAATACGTGCAGGTTTCGTTCTCGGAAGCACTCAGATTTTGACGCTCTGCTTGCTTTCGCCAACGAAACAGACACTTTTCTATACTACCCTACGACTCTTATGCTGTCAAGAGTTCCCTGAGATTTCGCGTTTTCTTAACAGAGACCAAAACGTTCACCGGTTTAGCCCCTTTGCATTCAGAACAGAAGGGAGAAATTTTGGGAGGTATAATAGAGGGCATGGCCACCGACAGAATTCTACTTCTTGATGAAAACACCGCGAATCGCATTGCGGCAGGCGAGGTGGTGGAACGGCCTGCCTCCGCGATCAAAGAACTCGTGGAAAACGCCATTGACGCACTTGCTACTCAGATCGTCATCGGGCTGGAGGAGGGCGGTAAAACCCGCATCGTCATCGCCGACAACGGGCACGGCATGACCCGCAACGACGCCATCCTTGCCCTTCACCGGCACGCCACCTCCAAAATCAAATCGGCAGACGATCTGTTCGCCATTCAAACGCTGGGCTTTCGCGGCGAAGCCCTGCCCTCCATTGCCTCCGTCTCCCGCATGACCATCACCACGAAGCCCGCCGATGAACCCGTCGGAACCGAACTCGCGATTCACGGCGGCGACCTGCTCGGCGTGGAAGAGGTGGCTTCCAGAGACGGCACCACCATCGAAATCTCCGACCTGTTTTTCAACACCCCCGCCCGGCTTAAATTTCTGAAATCCACCTCGGCGGAATTGTCCCGTGCCCTTGATTTTATTGGGCAGCTGGCGATTGCCAACCCCCAAATCGCCTTTCGCGTGCGGCACGGCTCGCATGAAGTTTTCGCTACGCCGGGCACTGGCGAATCGCTGGCTTCGCTGGCCGCTGTCTGGGGGCGCGAAATTGCCCGCAAACTCGTGCCGCTCGAACATGAAAACGGCGAGCTGCGCGTCACCGGGTTTATCGCTTCGCCGGAAGTGTCGCGGCCCGGGCGGTCACATGAACTGTTTTACGTGAACGGGAGGCCGATCAAAAACCGGATGCTGGGTCACGCCCTCGAAGACGCCGTGCGTAACCTCACCCCCGACAGCCGATTTCCCATCGCCGCCGTGTTTGTCACCGTTCCCCCCGATTTGGTGGATGTCAACGTCCATCCCACCAAAACCGAGGTGAAGTTCACCCGGGACGGCGACCTCCATCATGCGGTTTCGCAGGCCGTGAAGTCTGCCCTGCTCGCCTATGGAATTGTTCCCACGATTTCTCCGAAAGCCGCTGTTCCGCAAACCAGTGCCGAGGCGCAGCTGAATTTCGGGATCGGAAAGTGGGTGGTCGAGGACACTCCGCTTCCCGCTCCCGCCGCCCCTTTTTCGTTTCCTGATGCGGAGCGACCCGAACACCGAGCGTTCGGTCAAACCGCACCCGCCTCTTCCTTCTTGGATCCGCAAAACGGCTTCTCTGGAGATGACCCGCCGGAGCGACGGCCACTCTCCTTTTCCGATACGCAGGCCGAAGGGGTCGAATCCCAGGCCGCCAATTCAATCAGCGGGGGAGTGAGGGAGGGGGGCGTCGGCGGAGAGGCCGCGAGGGAGCAGGAAAGCCCTTCGGGTTTATCTTTCCCCGCCGCGCCTTCCTCCTTCGCTTCGCCCCCCTCCGACAAAGGCGAACCCCTCGTCGCCCCGCCTCGTCCTCGCCCCTTTGCCGAGCAGCTGCGCGAGTTCAAGGTACTCGGCCAGGCGAGAAACACCTACATCATTGCCTTGACCCCCGACGGGATTGCGGTCGTGGATCAGCACGTCGCCCATGAACGAGTGCTTTACGAGCGGCTGACCGTGCAGCGATTTTCCAACGGAATTCCGGTGCAGCATCTCGCCGTGCCGCTCACCCTGAACCTTTCGCGGCGGGAGGCGATTCTGCTGAACGAACACCTCGCCACTTTTGCGGAAAACGGCTGGGACGTGGCTCCGTTCGGGGGGGAGAGTTTTGTGGTGCGCTCCATTCCCGCTATGCTCGTAACGAAGCCTTACGAAAAAATCCTGCGCGACATGGTGGATGAACTGATCCATCAAAGCGTGTCCCGCCGACTCATTGTGCAGCAGGAGCACGTCACCATCACAAACGCCTGCAAGCTCGCGGTGAAAGCAGGCGACCCGCTCACGATCCACGAAATGCAGGCCTTGCTGGAGCAGCTCGCCGAAACCGAAAACCCGTACCTCTGTCCGCATGGCCGCCCGATTGTGGTGACCGTCGGCTTTCACGAACTCGACAAACAGTTCAAGCGGGCCTAAGCCCGCCCGGAGAATGACGCCCATGATTGTCGCTGCCTTTTTTGTTTTTGCCTTGTCCGCGCTCAGCGGCCTGCAGCCCGTGACCTTCAACCGCGAGGTTGCGCCGATCCTCTACGAGAACTGCACCGTCTGCCATCGCCAGGGCGAAGTCGCGCCTTTTCCGCTGGTCACTTACGCCGACGCAAAAAAACGAGCGAAATTGATCTCGGAGATCACCGGCAGACGAATCATGCCCCCCTGGAAAGCCAAACCCGACTACGGGCATTTCGAGGGGGAACGCCGCCTTTCGGCAAGCCAGATTGCAACCTTGAAACGCTGGGCAGAGTCCGGTGCACCTGAAGGCCGCCCCGCCGCCAAACCGGTGCCGCCCGCGTTTCCAACGGGCTGGCGACTGGGAAAGCCCGATCTCATCTTGAAAATGCCGAAGCCTTTCTCCATCCCCGCCGACGGCAAAGATGTTTATCGAAATTTCGTGCTTCCCGTTTCGCTGCCCAAAGACACCTGGGTGCGGGGAGCGGAATTTCACCCCGGCAATGCAAAGATCGTCCACCACGTCATCGTCCTCACCGACACTAGCGGCAAAGCCCGCGAACTCGACCTCAAAGACGGAAACCCGAACGATGGCTATTCCGGGTACAGCGGCATGGGGTTTTTGCCCTCCGGGGCACTCGGCGGCTTTTCTCCCGGCGACACCCCGAAATTCAATGTCATCGGAACCGCCGGGAAACTCGAAAAGAAAACCGAGGTGGTGTTCTCAATGCACTATCATCCGTCGGGCAAGCCCGAAACGGATCAGAGCGAAATCGGAATCTACTTCACAAATACGCCTCCCACCCGGCGCGGTTCGGTGCTGCTCATGGGCGTTCTGAACGTGGATATTGATCCCGGTGACGCCCACCACACCGAAACCGCCGAGTACGAACTGCCGTGCAATCTCGAAATCACCGGGATCAACCCGCATATGCACCTCATCGGCAAAGAAAGCCAGCTCTGGGCGGAAACCCCCGACGGCAAAAAAACTCCGATGATCTGGGTGAACGACTGGGACATCAACTGGCAGGGAACCTATCGCCTGAAAACCCCGCTCAAACTTTCTAAAGGCACCAAACTCAAGGGGCGATGGGTACACGACAATTCCGCAGATAATCCGCACAACCCGAACCTTCCCCCAAAACGGGTGAAGAACGGCGAAAATTCCACCGATGAAATGGCGGGGGCGATTGTGGAGGTCGTGGTCGATTCGTGGCAGGACGAACTCGCGCTCTGGGGAGCAAACCTGGGAGCCATGGCCAGAGCCTACTTCACCCCGGCGGTGAAATCGGCGAAAAAATAAGTTCAGGGTTAAGCCGCGGGCTGGCTGGCGTTCCGCCAACCGTCCTTTAGACGGATAAAGAACAAAATAAAGAGGGAAGCCGATCTTCGGCTTCCCTCTTTGTTGGAGGGGAGATTACGGGGTTGCGACAAGGTTGAGGGGCGTCGCGGTTACCGGAGTATCGAGGCGGCTGAGCGTCACGCTGGTCGAGACATCCGTATAGCCGGTGCGCGTGGCGGTGATCGTGTAGGCGGCGGGCACAACCCAGAAAAAGTAAGTTCCGCTGCTGTCGGTCGTGGTGGAGCCAATCGTGACGTTGTTGGAAACCAAACGGATTGTCACGCCTGCCGTGTTGACCCCGGCAACGGTGGCTTTCCCGGTGATCGTATAGGGCGGCAGCGGGGTTGCGCCGGACGGAATCTGAATCACAAAGGCGGAAAGCGGGTTTGCCCCAGCCGCCAGCGGAAACCGGATCGTCTCCGAGGTGATCTGGAGAGTCTCGAAACCGGCGGCGGAAACGATTCCAATTAATTGGCCCGGCACGGTTCCCAAGCCCACCGGCAGGTTCGCAAGGGCGAACGCACCGCTCGCATCCGTCAGCGTGGAAACCCCCGCCAGCGTCACTCGTGCATTGCCGACCCCGGTGGTTCCGGTCGAAGTCACGGTGGTGACGCGCCCCGTGACGTTGGCGGTGTAGCCGTCCGCCGTGACATAGATCACGCCGAGATCGTTGGGCTTGTTGGCAGTCAGGGTGATCGGCACGGTGCGATTGACCGTCGTGGCTCCGTCTTTGGCAGTGACGGTGAGCGAAGTCGCTCCGGCATTCACCCCGGAAAGGGTAAAGGAACCGTCCGTCGAGGAGGCATTCGCGGTGACCCCGCCTGCCGTAACGGTAGCGGCGGGCGCACCGGCAGCCGCTCCCGCCGCCACCGGCGGCGCACCCGAAACCAGCAGCACCTTTCCAGTGATCGAGGTCGTTCCGTTGTTCGGATTGGGGTTGGGATTGCCTCCGCCTCCGCCTCCGCATCCGGCGAGAGCGAGCGGGAAAAGCCCCATCGCCAGCACCAGCAGGGCGGCGCGGCAAACCAAAGTCAATTTCGTGAGAGTGTGATTCATAGGTTTTCCTCAAGGCAAAAACGACTAGCGCGTCAGCAGAAGCGGCGTGATCTGGCGGGTTTGATCCCCTTCGGGCGAACGCGCCGTCACCTCAATCAGATAGGTTCCCGAAGCGACCGGGCGTCCGGCATCGTCGCGGGTGTCCCACACCACCTGATTGATTCCCGTTGTCGCCGCCCGCCCGCCGCCCATGCGTCGAACGATGCGCCCGTTGGCCCGAATGATAATTGAAGTTTCCGCAGCGGCGTTCAGCTCAAAGCCAATGGTCACACTCGAAACGGCCCGGCCCGGTAGACTGGGCACATTCGCGTTAATGTTTGTGATCCGCAGGCGGCTTCCGCTTCGCGGCTCCGCCACAATCTGAAACCGGCGCGTCGTTGCGTTGGGCGCGGAACGGAAGGTCAGGCTCGCGGTATTGTTCATCACCTGCGAGAGATTGGTGTCGAGGTCGGTGATCGTCAGCCGCGTTCCTCGCGGAAGGGTGGACAGGCTTCCCCACTTCAGCGAATAGGCGGTGTCTGAACTCGGTGTTTCGGCGGTCAGGTTCCAAACGGAGCGCAGGCCGATCTTGCGAACGTCGGTGAGGAAATCTCCGCCTCCGTCCCAGTCAGGGTGCGGAAAGCGAATTCGTACCGACGCCGCACGGGTGAGCACGGGCGGTTCCGCCACCTGAAGCGCGGGGGTGAAGGTATCGCTTCCACGCGGCGACTGTCCGAGCGTAGCCGCCGATGTGGTTCCGTTTCCGTCCGAGAGCGTCAGCGGAAGACGCCAGCCGTCTGCGTTGGAGGGAGCGGCGGCTTTGCTCGGCGAGGTGAGCCGGGATTTGGCCGCACGGGTGTTCGGGTTGGGGTTAACATAGGAGATGTTCAGCCCCTCCGTCACCAAAACGCGAAGCCAGTACCCTTTCCAGGCTTCCAGCGTATTGGCAGGAAAAGCCGGGTCAAGGCCGTTTCCCGTAATGTCCTGGTAGCCGGTGCGGGGCAGATACCCGATCACCCCTGCCGCCACCCACCCGCGAGTTACGGCCTCGTTCAGCAGCACCACATCGCCGCCGAGATACTGAAACTGAACATCGGTGGTGACGTTCAGGTTTTGCTCGTAGGGCGTGGCGATTTGGTTCCAGCCATAGGTGAGGGAGGCGGTGACGTACAGCTCGGTATCGGTGCGCGTGCCCTTGATCGCAGGGGCAGTGAGGGTTCCATTGAAACTGCTCCAGAGCGCGTATCCCGGCTGATAAAGCGGCAGGGACGGATACCGCTGGTATTTGTCCGAAGTGGTGAGGTCCTGCCGGTACTGCGCGAGCAGGGCCGCCTGCGGGTTCAGCCCCAGGGTGAGCGCCAGATCGCCGGTGAGCGGGCGCAGCGGCAGCGAAATCATTGAAATGCCCCCCGGAAAGGTGTGCGACAGCGTGACCACCGGCGTCGGCACGGACAACTGCCACAGGGGAGCGACCCCCAGCGTATCGGCGGTGTCGGGCCGAACGTACACATTGCGCTGAAAAGAGATCGGTGCCCCCTGCGACGGCGTGTACACGATCTGCGAGCGGCTGAAGCCCGTCGGCACAGTGGTTCCACCGCCCGTACCGCCGAATGCCCCGCGCACAATCGAGGCACTAATGTCCCCGCTTCCCCCCTCCAGCGTCACGCGCACGCTTCCATCATTCGCCCCGATCACCACACCGCTAAAGCTTGTCGGCGTCTGGGTTCCGCCCGTTTGTTTCGCCGGGAAATAGATGCGCTCGTACTCTTTGTTCACCGGCACGTCAATAGCGAGCCGCTGTGAATCCAAACTGCTGAAAAGCGGCGAGACGGCTCCGAATCCGTTCGTGACGTTCAGTTCCTCATAAGCGGGCAGAAACAGCCGGTTGGAAAAGGTATTGTCCCAATAAACCACCTGCGACAGCCCGGAAAGATCGGTTTCGTCGCCCTTCCCTCCGGCGGTGAGTGTGGTTCGATAGTAGATGCCAAAGACGGCGGCCCCGGCATCTGTGTTGTCTTTATTGGTGGTGGTGTTGAACGTCGGGAACGTCGGCTGGGCATACAGGTAAAGTTTCGGCCCCGGCGTCACGCTTGTATCCAGCACATACTGCCGCTCATACCACTGATCGAACGGAAGCAGCTCGACGGTGGGAACGGCGGCTTTCGCCAGGTTTCGCAATTGGGCTACGTCGTTGGCGGCGTTCGGATTGGCCGCGAACGCCCCATAATAGCCCCCCGTGCCCAGGCCGTCCGCCGCACCGGTATTGAACAACTTGAAGAAATTAGGGTTTTCGATATAGCACTTCAGCCACGCCGTCGAGGACATTTGAAGGCGCGGCACGAGCATTCCCGACAGGGTGGTTGCCACAAACGGCTGGTTTGATTTCGTGGGCGGCGTAAAGGTGTCGTTCGCAAGCGCGGGCTGGTTCAGCAGATCGTAGGCCGGGGTGTAATAAAAGCCGTTGGAGGGGTCTACCGTGTTTCCGTTGGGGAATCGGTTCTGCAGCCGCTGCGCCGTCACCACAGCCGCCGCCCGCGCCATGCCGAATTCGTAGGCGTCGTAGGCAATCCGCTGTTTCGCGTGAAAGGCCTGCGCCAGCACCTGCGCCATCGCCAGAAAGCGGGTCTCGTAAGTACGGAACGTGGGAAAATAGATTTCTACGTTATTCCCGTTGATGACGAGCGTGGAACCCAGCACTTCGTCCACCTTGCCGAGCCGGGGATCGAGATTTCGCACCGTAATATTGCCCGACCATCCCGGTCGGCCCAGCACCGTGTCGCGCAAAAAGGGATAAATGAGATTCACGAGAGCCTGAATGTCGGCGGCGGCAGGAACCGTGAACGCCCCGTCTCCGGCTGTTGCCACCGTAAACGTCAACTCGTCGCCGGGGCCTCGGTGACGCTCACCGGCTCCAGGGAGCTGCAGTTTTCCGTTTTGCCGGGTGATGACGACCTCCGAAAGATCCAGCTGGGCATTGGGCTTCAGGCGGCGGGATCGCTTGAGCAGGGCGATCTCACGCGCCAGCGTGGTTTGTTCTGCGTCCGCTTTTTCGGTCAGGCGGGCGATCACCGCCTTGCGGACGGCATCGGTATTTTTCGCGTCGGGCACGTCCACAATGTCAGCAGACATCACGCCGCTCGAAACGGTACGGAACTTCTGGTTCACCACATTATGATAGGGATTTTGCGCGGCTGCGCCCGCCGCACTCAGCAGGAGCGCGGCGGGCACAAGCGAGGCCAGAAGCAGCAAACCGGATGGTTTTGAGTTCACGGTCGGGTCTCTCCTCAAACGCCGGTCGCCTTACTCGGTGGAGCAAAAAGACCGGCGTCCGTCTGTTACTGGATAATAAAGGAATAGATGGGACTGACGGAAAACGCACTGTTCACGTCATCGCTGGCGATAATCGCGTAATAGTAACGCTGGCCGCGCTGGAGGGTGGGCACGGCGGGGGGGTTGGTTTCATTCGTTTGTCCGTAGGGCAGCGAAATGACACCTGTATTGGTGGTCACGTTTTTGGTTCCGGTCCAGATCGGAGACACGCCGTCTACGTCTGTGTCAGACTGGAGATCGGGGAACGTGTTGTACACGAGCACCTTGTAGGTCGCCGCTCTGCCGATGGCATTGATTCCAAAGGTTGGAACCGCACTCACCGTCGCGCCGTCAAGCGGAGCCGTAAGCGTGGCCCGGCCCAGCGGAACCGTCACCAGGGTGTTGTTCACGTCGAGTGCGCCTTCGGTTCCATCCTGCGGGTAGTTAACTGTGTCCAGCCGCACAAGATTGTAGTAGTAGCTTGTGCCCGCCGTCAGATCGGAAGCGGTGTCGGTAAACCGCTCCGCCAGCGGATCCTGCACGGTGGCATAGGTGTAAAAACTCGTGTCGTTGGAGACGGAGCGCAGAATTCGGTAGCCGTACAGGGTGCTGTACTCCCGGTACTGCCAGGAAAGAATGTTCTCGATCAGGGTATTCGAGGCGGCGCGGGTGCGGCTGAGGCGCGTAAAGACCCGCCCGGTCTGCCCTTCCTGCTTTTTCAGCAGCCCTTTCGCCTTCAGGATTTCGTGCAGCAGCGCGTTCGTGCCCCCCCTGGCCCCCAGGGGAGTGACCCCGGCGGCACGGGTGGGTTCGGCAGGGGCCGTGAGGGAAATCACCGAGAAAGCATCGGGCGCAGGCAGCTCCGGCGAGGTGGGAGGCCGGGTCAGCGTGAAGTTTTGCGGCGTGGTTTGGGCGGTGGAAACCGTCACGCCGTTCACGATGGCGTTGGCGCGGCCCGGATACTGCGCCACGAGTTTGTAGCGCGTTCCGGGCGGCAGGGCCGGAAAGCGGTAGCTGCCATCCGTCGCGGTCACTTCCAAAAACGCCGACAGGTTCGTGAACGTCGGGTCGGTTCCAGCGGAGACCGCCTGCGAAGCGTAAACGCTTGCGCCGCTCAGCGGGGTTCCGTTTGTGTCGCGCACCGTGCCCGCCACCGCCCCCTGAAGCGCGGTGGGCGAAAGCACAATCTGGACATTGTTGGTGGTGGCGTTTCCAATCAGCACATCGGCGGCGTTCTGCCCCGACCAGGCCCTGCCGTAAATCGTTTTCTGTGCTTTCACATCCACCAGCAGCGAGGTGTCTCCGGCAGGGATCGTCACCCCCTCCAGCCGGTACGTGCCAAACTGCGAGGTGGTGGCCGTAAGACCCTGCACCGAAATCGCGGCTCCCACCACCGGCGCACCGTTAATATCCGTCACTCGGCCTGCAATCGCCGAAATGCCCGGCGTGGGGTTTGGGTTGTTGGGGAAAACCGGGGTGACCGTGTTTTTGCTTCCGCCGCCGCCGCAGCCAGACAGCGGAGTCAGCAGGGCGAGAGCCCACAAAAACGGCATCAGGGGCGCAGCACTGCGCCAGAGCGAAAACTGGGTAGCGATAGGAAAGTCCTCCTCCCGAATCGGGTCGATGGGTTTGCGTGGGGGACGCAGCGGGGGAATGGTTAGTTTCAGATACCTAAGGGACGGAAACGAAAGCGTAGTTGGTTCGTGACGCGCCCGGATACACAGAGTGTACCCTTTTTTGGGCAGGATACGGCTTTTTCCCCGCTGCCCTGCTTTCAAACCCCCTCCGCTGCGCCTGCCTCAACGCCGAAACCGGGACGCAGCGCGGCGGCGGGGGCCGAAAAACCCTGCCTTTCCGCCTTGGATCCCCCGAAGCGGGGAGAAGGCAAAGGGCGGGAAAAAACGGCTTTTGCCCCGGCAGGCCTTTGAATTCGCGGAAAGCCGCCCCTCGAAAGCCTCTGGAAAAAACGCCGCGTCCGCTTTGTGCAAACCGGGGCCGCTTTTCCCCCGCTTTTGTTCAGCCCGAAAAATCACCGCCACCTAAAGGGCAAAGCAGACCCTGCTGCTTCGCCCTGATCCAGGCTTTAACCTCGGCCTTTCCAACGCCCGGCGGTTAGAAGCCGGGGCGGAGCGGGGGTTTGCGGCTCTTCCGGCTTGCTGGGATCAGGCGCAGGCTTTTCCGGGGCGGGCGCGTTTGGGTCGGGTTGGGGGGCGGCGGGTTTCTCGCCGCCGTCGGAGGGCGCGGCCTTCAGTTTTTCGACAAGCCAGTCCACCGCTTTTTGTTTCATGGCGGGCGGCACGTCGTGCGTTCCGTTAAACCAGACCACTTCCTTGGGAGCCTGCGCGTTCTGGTGAAGCAGAATGGCCGCCGGAGCCACGATGATCGGGTCGGCCTTGCCGTTAATCATCAGCAGCGGACGGGGCGCAATGTGCCCCACATACAGGCTGGGACTGACGGCAAACGTTGCATTGCGCCGTGCGCCGGGCGGCATCACCCGTGCTGCCGGCAGCAGCGCGTCCCCCCCCACACACAGCGCGAACGCCGAGATGCGTTCGTCCACCCCGCCGAGAATCGCGCCGGTGATGGCTCCCATGCTCAGCCCCACCAGGCCGATGCGCGTTTTGTCCACTTCAGGCCGCGTCAGCAGGTAGGTGAGCGCAAAGCGATAGTTCATCACGCCGTCGTGTACCCCGGTGCGGATCACCCCCTCCTGCCAGAGGTTTTTTCCTTTCACCCGCTGCTTGCCATGACCAGGCGCGTCGAGCGCCAGCACCGCCACCCCGCTCTTCACCAGCCGTTTGCCGAAGTCGGAGACCGCGATTTCTTTGCTCTGAGTAAGGCCGTGAAGGGCGAGCACACACGCGAAATGGGTTCCGGTACGCGGGCGCAGATACACGCCCTCCACCGGTTTGCCGCTCGGCCCCGTAAACGAAAGCTTCGTCAGCAGATAATCCGCCTTGCCATAGTCGGCGGCTTTCATCGCGGGCACCGCCTCCGTGTCGAACTTGTACTCCCCGGCGAGCGAGGGCCAGATCGGGGTGACGGCGATGTTCTTTGCGGTCGCGGCTGTTGTGCGAACGGCTTTTACCGCTGCCTTTTTCGTGACCTTGACGGCTTTTGCCGCCGCCTTGTTGATCTTGTCAACCGCCGTTCCCTGAGCTTTCGCCGAAACCACCGGCAGGCAGGCCAGGGCAAACACAAGTGAAAAAACCGGGTAGTGAGACTTCATCGTTTCCTCCAAAAAGAAATGAGCACCGAATGAAAACCAAGGGTGCACCCAATGAAAACCAAATGAAAACCAGGGGTGCACCCAATGAAAACCGAATAAAACCCAGGGGGATCGGAGGCGCGAACGGCCCGCAGTGAGCCTGCTCGCTTCCCGACTAGGCGGAGAGACGCCCGAAGCAGGCACGGGGTTCCCCCTCCGCTTCGGCAGCCCCCCGAAAAATCGTTCTAAAACGGCTTGCAAACAACGGAAAAGGGCAGGGGAAGGACGGAAGGGAGGGCCGTACCGCGTTTTCTTCCTCTCGCAGGCTCGTAATTGTAATGGAATCGCCCCGGTTTCGCGTTCCGGGGGGCAGTTTCTCTTCTTTTTTGCAAAAAAAAGGTGTATGATAATCCTTGGAACGCTCTCTTTTGATCCAAGCCCGTAAGCCTGCACCGATGGTTTCTCTTTTGTCGTACTGTGGTCAGCTGTGTGGCGATCTACGTATCCAATGCTCAACTCAGTAGGCAAAAGCAGAGTGTTACTCCGATGCAAGGAATGTCACTCTATGTACCAGAAATCCACGTTCGCTCTTGTGTTGTGTGCGGCGGTGTCGCTGCTGCTCCCGCTTTCCGGCTGCGGCGGCGGCTCCGGCGGCGGGGCCAATTCCAACCCCGCTCCCATCGTGCCGGTAGTAGTCACCCCCGCTTCTCTGGCCCTCGCGCCGGTGAATTCCACCCTTGAGGCGGGGCGCACCCTGGTCGTCACCGCCCGTGCCGCCGACGCCGCCGGAACCCCACTGACCATTCCCAACGGCAACTGGATTTGGTCGAGCAGCGATAACACCATCGCGTCTTCCGCGCCCGACGGCTCCAAAGCCACCCTCACGGCACGAAAGGCAGGGACGGTGACCATCACCGCGAAAGAGGGTTACTCCGGTGTCACAGCGTCCACCACGCTTACCGTCATTGCCGCTCCGCCTGCCGCCGCCGCCTCCCCCGCCGTCTACCTCAGCGCGTTCGAGAATGGGGCTGGCCCCGAATGGTCGAAGCGGACAGTAGACATTACTCCCGGCACGCCCCTTCATGCCCCCACTGCCTTTCTCGGCCAGTTCGGAGCGGAACCTGTTTCGCTCACCCTCACAAACCTCCCGGCGCATACGTCTACCACCGTTGAGTGTGACCTGTTTATTTTGCGCTCGATGGACGGAAACGGGGCGGCGGACGTGATGCTTGCGCCCGACGTGTGGGAACTGAGTATTGAGGGCGGCCCCTCGCTGCTGAAGACCACCTTCAGCAACATCAGCCCGGAACTGGCTCGGGGCAACTACCCCTACGGCTATCCGCAGGCGTACCCCGACCTCTCTCCCGGCGGAAACCACCCGTACCTCACCGGGGCCGCCGAGGTGAACACGCTGGGTTTTCCCTACAAGGGTGCGGTTCATGATGCGGTGTACCACCTTAAGTTCACGTTCCCGCATACGGCGGCCTCGGTGAAACTCAATTTCACCGGCGCGAACGATCAGGACATCACCGACGAAAGCTGGGGGCTGACCCACGTGAAGGTGACGCAGAACCCCTAGTCTCTTCTTTGTTGTGAACCGGGCGGGCGTGGTGACGGAGCTGCTGCTGCAAAAACTGCCGAACCCGCGCCGCAAGCCCACGGGAAGTTTCGCATCGGAGGCGTTTGTGAGTTTTTCGGCGGGTCACCTGGGGGTGTCGCTCGCTTTGGAGGCGGGGTACTAAGTGGCGGCGTATGGGTTTCTCGATCCCGCGACGGGGCTGCGGGGAGCGCGGCACACTCTCGACGCGGTGGAGGTGACCCCGGCGGCGAGTGCGTTGCGGGTGATGGAACGGGCGGCGTGAGGGGGAGGGGGCGGCGGGGAGTGTGTGATGCGCCCTCACCCCCAACCCCCTTCTCCCTGCCAGTCGCTTAGGCTCCTTAGGGAGAGAGGGCAAATGCGGGCGGTGCAGTGCGGGAGATGACCGTGAAAGTGGAGAGAAACACGCCGTGAGTTGCCCTCACCCACCCCCCACCCCCTCCCCTCTCCCTTCCCGTCGCTTAGGCTCCTTAGGGAGAGGGAGGGGGCTTACCGTGAAGAGAGAGGGGTGAAAGTGGAAGCGAACCCCTCTCGAAAGAGGGTGAAAATCTCCCGTGTGTTCTCCCCCTCTCCCTAGCGAAGTATGAGCGGCAAGGAAGGGTTGCGAATGAGCGTCAGTTTGTGATTGGACAGGGGGCTGGGGGGTGAGGGCAAATCCTGTGCCGTGCCAACCTCAAAAGATCGCCACTCTCTCGACCGTGTTCTCCCCCTCTCCCTAGCGAAGTATGAGCGGCAGGGAGAAGGGGGTTGGGGGGTGAGGGCGCATTCTGCTCAGGTTCGCCCCCTAAGATCACCGCAGAAATATCATCGAGGCAGCCGGGTAAATCAGTGAGGACGCGCTCGTTGGGAAAGCGCAGGACGCGGTAGCCGTGCAGTTCAAGGGCATGGGTGCGGGCGTCGTCGTACTCGGTGCGCCCGTCGTGTGCGGAGCCGTCGAGTTCGATGATGAGTTTCTCTTGCACCGCGAGGAAATCGGTGATATAAATTCCGACCGGGACTTGCCGCCGGAACTTGAGACCCTGGCAGCGTCGGTCACGCAGAGCCTCCCAGAGGGCTGCCTCGGCAGCGGTGGGGCTGCGGCGGAATTGGCGGGCGCGTTCTCGCTTTTCGGGGGTGGGTTGGGGATGGTTTTTGTCGTCGCGCATGGCGGTTTTAGCAGGGCCTCCGAAGAGGACACAGAAAGAGTGGGGAGAGTTTACCCGGAAAAGCCCTCACCCCCCAACCCCCTGTCCAATCACAAACTGACGCTCATTCGCAACCCTTCCTTGCCGCTCATACTTCGCTAGGGAGAGGGGGAGAACACGGTCGAGAGAGTGGCGATCTTTTGAGGTTGGCACAGCACAGGATTTGCCCTCACCCCCCGGCCCCCTTCTCCCTGCCAGTCGCTACCGCTCCCTAGGGAGAGGGGGAGAACACGGTCGAGATTGCAGCGAGACCGAAACGGAGCGCACCCTTTGCAGTCGCCCTTCTCCCTAGTGAGCTTGCGAACGGCAGGGAGAGGGGTTGGGGTGAGGGCAGTTTAGGGTTGGGCGGAGGGCCTCCCCGCTTTCGCTTCTCTTCCTCACGCTCCTCTCCCCGCTCTGACCGGGTATACTAGCCAGCATGGATCACGCCTCCGCCAACCCGTCCGCCCCCCTCCCGCCGCTCAACCGGCTGGAAGTTCTGCGCGGCCTTAAAGTGGCGGTGTGGGAGGGGTGTAGTTCCACCGTCTGGGCGTCGTTGACGGGAAACGTGCTGCTCACTGGCTTCGCGCTCTGGCTGGGAGCCTCCCCCTTTGTCATCGGGCTGCTCACCGCCATTCCCACCTTTGCCGGGCTGATTCAGGTGGTGTCCTCCTATTTCTCCGACCGGCTGCCCCGCCGCAAACCCCTGATCGGCTTTATGTCGGTGGTCGGGCGCATCCTCTGGCTGCCCATTCTGCTGCTCCCGTTTTTCTTGCCAAAAGCAACTTCGCTGCCCCTGTTTCTCGCGCTTTACGCCCTGTCCTATCTTCTGCTCAACATTCCCATTCCGGCGTACACGGCGATGATGAGCGACCTTGTGCCGCCGGATCATCGCGGGCGTTACTTCGGGCGTCGCAACATGGTGATGGGGTTGGTCGGGATGGCGGCGGGGCTACCTGCGGCGTGGTTTCTGGACCGGATGCTGAAGGAGCGGGGGCAGGGCGAAATCGGGTTTGCGGTGCTGTTCGGCCTCGGCGTAGCGGGCGGGATCGCGTCGTTCTATTTTCTCATGAAGCAGCCGGAGCCGCCGCTTCATCCCTCCGACACCGAGCGTCCGAAGGGCCTTCAAGGAGCCCTCGCCTATTACAAAACGCCCTTTGCCGACCGCAATTTCGTCCGCCTGATGACCTTTAACGTTCTGTTTGGGATGGGGCAGTTTTTCGCCGCACCCTTTTTCAACGTCTATGCGATTCAGCGGCTTCACCTCACCTACACCTCGCTGCAATTGTTTTCTACCGTCACCGCCCTCATGAGTCTGCTCAGTATGCCCCTCTGGGGAACCCTCACCGACAAGTTCGGGAACAAGCCCCTGCTGGCGATTGGTGCGCTGGGCGTTGTGCCCCTGCCAATCTACTGGGCCCTCACAACCCCCGCCAAGCCGGGGCTGTCGCTGTTCCTCATTCAAGCCATCAACGTGCAGGGGGGTCTCTTTTGGGCCGGGGTGGGCCTCACGCAGTTCAACCTGCTCATCCGCTCGGCTCCCTCCGACAAAACCCCGATTTACGCGGCAACGATGGCGGCGGTGACGGGGCTGACCGGCGGCCTTGCGCCGCTGCTCGGCGGAGCCATGATGAAAGCTTTGGAGGGGAAGCGGTATCATTTCGGAAGTTTCGCGCTTGATGAGTACCGGATCACCTTTCTTACGGCGGCGGCTCTGCGGCTGATCGGCCTGCTGACCCTGCGCCGGGTGCAGGACGGAGCCTCCGCCTCCGCCCGCACCGTGCTCTATGAACTCCGCAACGCCTCCCCTAAAACCTGGGCCAACCTCCGGCGGCTTCAGCGGGGGGGCGGCGAAATGGAGCGGCTGAAGGCGACGGAGGCCCTTGCAGAAAGCAAAACGCGCCTTGCAGTGAATGAATTGGAATGGGCCTTGCGCGACCCGTCGCTGCCCGTGCGAAGCGAAGCCGCCCGTGCGCTGGGACGCATTGGCGAGCGCGGTGCGGTGGAACCTCTGCTCTCCGTGATGACCGATCCGGCGTCGGGGATTCTGGCGGAGGCCGCCTACTCCCTGGCGCAGATCGGAGACCCTCGCGCCGCTGCGCCCCTGCTCACCCTCGCTTACGATGAGGAGCGCACGTCGCCAGAACGGATTGCCGCCATTCGTGCCCTGGGCAGGCTGGGAAAAGATTCCGCCCTTGAACCCCTGCTGTCGCTTTTGGAAGAGACGCCCGACACTGCCGCGCCTCGCAAAACCGCTCTGATCGAAACGCTGACGCTGCTCCGGCCTGCCGCCGTCTCGCCTCACGCCCTGCACCTGCTGTTCACCACCTCCGACGTGACGCTTCAAGCGGCGTGTGTGCGGGCGGTGGGGGCCTCGCTCATTTCCGGCTACGCTCCCGAACTGATTTCGCTTCTGAACGGCGGGCAAGCGATGCCCGCCCCCTCCGACCCCCGCTCAACATCCCCCGCCCCTGCTCCCCCGCTTCCCCCTTTCCCGGCGGAAGTGCCTGAAGTGCTGCTCGTGGCTCTTGCCGACGCGCTCGCCGACCTCAACGCCGCCGAAACTGCCCCGCTGCTGGCGTCACGGATCGCGGAATTATCGTCGCCGCTGGCTCGAACTCAGGTGGCTCATTCGGTGGGAATTCTGCTGGGGGAAGGGGAAACGCTCTACTCGCTGCTGTCTAAAGAGCCGTTTGCGCGGGACGCGGAACTGTCCACTCTTGTGCGTGAACTGGGAAAGGGAAAGCCCGATGCGGGGGGGGAGGCGCTCGCCCTCGCTCTTTCCGCGTTTCTTGACGGGGACACGGGAACCTTTCTGCGCGAGATTACCGCGTTCGCTCAAACGCACCCCGGCTTCACGCCTGCCCATCGGGTACTGGGCCTGCCCATTGTTACGGAGCCGCCTGTTGAAAGTGCGCTGCTCGCCCTGGTCGCGCTGCGGCAGGTTTTGTCGCAGGGCGGGGGCTAGGTCTCGTCACGCAGGGTGAGTACCGGCGAAGCGCGAAGGGCGATCCCTGCCGCCGCCGCCGTCCACAACGTCCCATTGAGCAGAACGCCGAGGAGCAGGCCGCCCAGAAAGGGCAGCGAACCGGCGAGCGTTTTCTGCTGAACCGCCGGAAGCACCGCCACGAGTGCGGCCAGGGTTCCCGCCGCCGCTCCCAGCCCCAAAAGCCACACGTGCTCCAGAATTACCATCCGGTGAATCGCTCTCGTCGTAAAGCCGACGGCGCGGAGCAAAGCCAGTTCCGCCCGCCGTTCAAGTAGATTGCGGAGGGTGACCACGCCCAGCCCGACCGAGCCGAGCAAAAGCCCCAGCCCGCCCAACGCCATGAAGATAAGAAGGTATGTGTTCTCCACCACGCCGAAGGCCGAGAGCCGCTCCTTCGCTAAAACCAAATCCAGCCCGCTCTCTTTCAGGGCTTCGGAAAGGGCGGCGGGCAGATTCGGCGCAAGGGGCGGGGCGTCAATCAGAAAGGTCTCGAACCCGGCGCGGGAGGGAAACCGGGCCAGAAAGTTCGCTTCGGAAAGAATGAGGCCGCCTTGCAGAACGGAGTTTTCAATGACGCCGACGATTTTCAGGCGGAACGGCTCCCCTTTTTCATCGGCATAGGAAATCACGTCACCAAGTTTTTTGCCGAGGGCCCACGTCACCGTGTTCTGGTCGCCAATCACGGGAACCGTGCCGTCCCGCTGGGGGCGCGAAAGCAGCTCCCACTCCTCCCCCGGCTTGGCAGGGGCCTTCTCCCACACCGAGGTGAAGGTGAAGGCATGGCGGCGCAGCAGCTCGGCGGGGTTCACGCCGAGCAGGGTAGGAGCCTGGGCCCGGTTCAGGTTAAGGCAGGAGGCATCGTCGCCGGGCTTGGTGCGAAACGGCACAAAACTCACGCCCCGGAGGGCAGCGGTTTCCATTCCGAGATCGCGCTGGACGGAAGCGGCGTTCAGGTCGGTGTAGACGGGGAGGGTGGTGCGGGCAAAAAAGGCGAACCCGCCGGTTCCAGAGTCGCGCCGAGACGCTTCGGCCCCGACCCGTTTCTGGTTTGCGCCCACCGCGATCACCATGAACGTGCCAGACGCAAATAAAACAACGGCTCCAAGACTGCGCCCGACGCGGCGCGAGGCCCCCCGCAGCGCAAGCGAAAGGAGCGTGAAGCCCGCCCCCGCCCGGCTTTTTCCTGCCGTTTCCAGGAGCAGGCGGGACACGCCCAGAAATCCGAGGAGCAGGGCCGACCCTGCCATGAAAAAGGTTTCTGCGCCCGCTTCCGCGTTTTGCTTCAGCCCGACGAGGGTCAGCAGAAGGCCGCCTGCGATGCCAAACAGGGCCGTCCAGCGTCCCGGCCTGGCGGCGTGGTCGGGGGCAGACGTTTGACGGGCAGGCTTCCCGACAATCTGTCCATTGAGCAGGCGGCTCACCCCGCCGCGTGCCGCCCGCAGAGAAGCAAGCCATAGAGCGACTGCCGCCGCCTCGAACGCCGTATACAGCCCATACCCAATGGTACGCGGCTCAACGTGATATTCCAGTATGGCTCCGCCTACCGCCCCGCTCCACACGCCCGTCAGCCCCCAGATCACCGCCCTTGTGTAGAGTAAACCCAGGCCGGTTCCCAGCACCGCACCGCCGAAAGCCAGCAGGCTCCCCTCATACGAAAGCAGGTTACGGACTTTGCCCGCCGGGATGCCGAGCGCGAGCAGCGTGCCGATCTCCTGCGCCCGCCGCTCGATGTTGAAATTGAACAGCATCACCGTGAGCAGCAGGGCCGAAACGATCAGAAAACTGCTGAAGCCGAGAAACAAGGCTCCGAAGTTAAAGCCGCCCTCGCTTGCCGCCAGAGCCGGAGTGCGAAACGGGGTGAAAGTGACGCCCAGCGTGGCCGGGGTGACCACCGCCTTTAGATGTTCGGAGAGGGTCGAAACGCTTTCGCCGGGAAACCGAAACGCGGTCGTGTTTCCAAACCGATTGTTCCAGAGCCGCCTGCCGGAGGCAAGAGTCAGAAAGGCTTTGGGCGTTCCTCGGTGCTTCGTCCAGTAGGTCTGGTCTTTCGGGCGGATTTGATTCAGGTCAATCGGAACCCCCGGTTCCCAGTCGCGGCAGTTCTTTTTATCGGACAATCCGGGGATCGAAGGCATCAGCGTCGGATCGTTCGCGATCCCGGTGAGGGGTACAACGCCCCGGACCCGAAAGTCCGCGGTGTTCTCCACAAGTTTGCGGCGGTCGCCCATCGTCCAGTAGCGCAGGGTGACTTTGTCTCCGGGGCGGGCGTTCAGGTCTTGGGCAAGCCAGGTGTTGAGCAGAATCTCGTTGTCTTGAAGGGGAGCGGGAAGCAGGCTCGGCGGCAGGGCGGAAACGGTGGAATAGGGTGTGGTGCGTGTTCCGGTGCGGAGTGCATTGACGAAATAGGTAAGCACTGGCTCGGCGGAGGGGAACGCCGCCCCGATTTTCTCGGCGAGGGAAGGCTCCAGAAAAATCCGTTCGGTGCGGAGTTCGGCACCTCCGCTGAGGGGCGCAGGCGCGGCTTCGGAGCCGGAATCGGTGAGTTCCCACCCTTTCCAGAGGGCGGGAGTGGCTTCCCTAGGCGTGAGGGAGGCGGGGAGGCGGGACGCCGCGAGCAGCAGATTGGCCCTTCCCGCCTGACCGAGCCGGGTTTGCAGAGCCTTCAATCCCACAAAGACGGAAAGGGGCGGAACCTGATTGGCGGTGAGGCTGAACCGTCCGTACCCCTCCTCCCCCACAATCGCCCGAATGGGCAGCCGCAGGGTCAGGTACGAATCTTCGAGGGTGGAAAGGGGCGCATCGCGGGAGAGAAGGCTGGGCTTCACCACCCCCACTGTCACGTCATCGCCGACTTTCAGTCCGAGTCGCGCCGCAAGCGGAGCGTTGATCGCTGCCCCGTCGCTGCTCTCGGTGACCGGAGCAGAGGCGGGCGGGACAGGGGCAAACTTCCAGAAATCGTCGCGCACCCCGATTACCTGCGCGTCGCCCACCCGCAGCGGGGGCCTCTCGGGGTCGGCGGGATTTCCTTCCACCGTGCCCCGCAGCAGCAGTGCCGGGGCAACGGGGGTTTGCAGCTGTGCTTCGGTCTTTTGTGCCAGCTCCGCCCGAAAGAGGCGTTCCGGGCTGAAGTAAACGAGTTCGGCTCTGCCGACCCGCGCCAGAGCCGTTTTTTTCAGGCTGTACCGCACACCGTCGCCCACCGCCAAGGCCCCGACAAGTACGGCGGCCCCCACCGCTGTACCGAGGAGAACGCTCAGGTTCGCCCGCCAGTGAAACTTAAGACTTTGCAGTAAAAATCGCCCTGCGTTCATCTTCGGCTAGCCTGTACTCTCTGAAATCAGCTTTCCGTCTTCCATCCTCAGCACCCGACCCATTCGGGAAGCCGCCTCGGACGAGTGGGTAATCATCAGGAGAGTCACCCCTTCTTCCCGGTTCAGTTCGGCGAGCAGCGCAAGCAGCGTGTCCGAGGAGGCCCGATCCAGCGCACCGGTGGGTTCATCGGCAAGCAGGAGCGACGGCGCATGAATGAGGGCGCGAACAAGGGCGGTGCGCTGCCGTTCCCCGCCCGAAAGCTGCCCCGGAACATGGGTGAGGCGAGCTTCCATTCCGACGCGCCGAAGCAGGCGTTTCGCTCGCGCTTCGGCGGGTTCGGCGAAAGGGGAGGGGGCTTCGGATTTCGGTCGGGGAGCCAGCGTGGGAAGCAGAACATTTTCCAGTACGGTACACTGCGGCAAAAGGTGGTGAAGCTGAAACACCAGCCCGATCCGGCGGTTTCGCAGGGCGGCGATCTCTTGAGAGGAGAGGTCGGCGAGGTTTCTGCCCTCGAACTCGATCACGCCGGACGTGGGGGTGTCGAGCGTACCGATGAGATTGAGCAGTGTGGTTTTCCCCGATCCCGACGGGCCGACAATTGCGGCGGACTCGCCCCCCTCCAGTGTGAAGCTGACCCCGCGCAAGACCTCCACTTCCGGGGAAAGCACTGTTTCGGCAAATCGCTTGGTTACATTTTGCACCGAGAGCAGCATTAAAACACAACCTCATGGCCGTCGCGGGCGGCCCGGTAGCAGCCTTCCATCAACTGCACAAGGTTCCATCCATCGTAAAGATTGATCGTGGGAAACGTGCCGTCCTTGATGGCGGAAATCCACTGATGCATCGGGGAAGGCAGGGCCGGAGGCAGGTGGGTGGGGGTGACGTAGCCTTGCAGGTCGCCCATTGAAACGCGGCTTGAAATCAGCTGAACGCGGGGGCCGTTGGGGGCCGCGTCAATACCGAGGTAGCCGTCGGTTCCGTAAATTTCCAGCGGGTTCGGGCCGTAGCGATGCACCCACGACACGTCAATGATCCCGATGGCGCGGTTGCGAAAGGCGACAGTGGCAACCATTTGATCGTCAATGTCATACGCGGCGGAGAAATTCTGTTTGATCGCTACCACACTCATCGGCTCTCCCAGAAACCAGCGCATCAGGTCTACCCGGTGACAGCCCAGGTCGAAAAACGCGCCGCCGCCTGCTTTCTCTTCGTCCTCGAACCAGGCGGAGTCGCCGGAAAACCAGCGATCCAGGGCCGCCATGTGTGCGATCCGTGCCCGCATGAGGGTGACTTCGCCGAGCAAACCTTCGTCCACAATTTTCTTGGCGAACAGGATTTCGGGGCGGGTGCGCGACGGCAGCGAGATCATAAAGCGGATGCCCGCCTCCTCCACCGCCGTGAGCACCTGCGTGGCGTCCTCCACCGTGATGGTGAGCGATTTCTCGGTGAAGATGTGCTTTTTCGCTGAAGCAGAGGCCAGAAGAATCTCTTTATGCATCGAAGTGGGGGCATCAATGACCACGCCGTCCACTGCGTCGAGGGCGAGCACGTCCTCCAGGTCGTGGTAAAAGGGCAGACCCCGGCGGTCGGCTTCGGCTCTGCCGCGCACCGGGTCTTCATCCCACACGGCCACAAGGTCGGCATCCGGATGATCGCGCACCTGATCGGCATAGCCGCGTGCATGAACATGGGCGAACGAAAGTTTTGCAATACCGAGTTTGCCTTCGGGCGTCATTGAGGAGGCTCCTGTTCTTGAAAAATAGAGGCGAAGTCGGGAGGGAGTTCGCCTAAAGTCCGTAGATTTCCTCCAGCACCTGTGCCACCCCGTCCTCGGCATAATCGGGAGCGATGCGGTCGGCGATGGCGAGCAGTTCGGGGCGGGCATTGGCGACGGCCACCCCGAAGGCGGCGAATTCCAGCAGGGGGAGGTCGTTTTGTCCGTTTCCGAATGCCACCGTTTCAAGGGGCGAAATGCCGAGGCGTTCGGCGACAACGGCAAGGGCTTTTCCCTTGGAAACGCGCGGTGACATGAATTCGAGATACTCTTCCGAGGTTTTCGTGATGTAGAGCCGATCCCCAAAGAGTTCGACGAAAAAGGGCTTTAATCGTTCCGTTCCTTCCGGGGTATGGACGATCACCAGCTTCGTGGAATCGAGGGGCGCAACGGTGTGATAAAAATCGGGCACGATTTCGTAGGGCGAGTCGGTGCGGGAAAGGTAGAGGTCGGCAAAGGGATTGCGCGATTTCATCAGCACCCTGCCGCCGCGATAGTACTGCAAATGCAGGTCGTTCATTTCACAATAATCGAGCACCCTCACGGCGTCCTCGGCGGGCACGGCGTCGTGAAGCCAGAGGTCGCCCGTGTTCGGACTTTTGACCATGGCGCCGTTGTAGGAAATGAGGGGCGTGTCGAGGCCGCACTGTACGGCGAAATTGAGGATGGACTCGTGCATTCTCCCGGAGGCGAACACCACCGCGACCCCCTGTTCGGAAATCGCTTTCACAGCGCGAAGGCTGCGAGGCGAAAGCGTATGGTCGGGCTGAAGCAGAGTTTCATCCAGGTCAATGGCGCAGAGTCGGTAGGGCAGTGGGGGCAAGGAGACCTCCTTCTCGGTGTGAAATGGCGGGCGTCGGGCCTGGTTCAGAGGCCGGAAACAACGCTGAAACTGCTTTTGCCTCGCTCTCAAGGCGGGATCAGAACGCGCCCTCTCTTTTTTCCCTGCGCCCCTCCCATTTTCCTCCGTTGCTTTCTCCAAACCGACAAAACACTCCCCCGCTGCATGAGGAGCAGCGGGGGAGAGAAGGGGCAGCGAACGGGTTGTTCTATTTGCCCTGGTTCATTTTCTTCTTGAACATTTCAGCTTGGCCAGAAGCATTGGCTTTACCTGCTGCTTCCGACTGCGCTTTGCCTTCGGGCGAGTCCGCTGCTTTATCATCGCCGCCTTTGCATCCGGTCAGCGGCATCAGGCTGAACACGGCGGCGACTCCGGTGAAGCAGGCTGCTCTTTTCAAGCGTTTGGTCATGTTGGTTCGAGGCTCCTTTTTGCTAGTTGATGCTGAAGGTGGCCGCAGGCTGGGAGTTGCCGTCGGCAAAGGTGCCTGCGGTGCCAGCGGCGGTGTTTTCGTTCACCTGTTTTGCGGTTTCGTTGGGGGCATCGGCTCCCGGCGACACGGCGTTGGGGCGGAAGAACTTCGCGTGGGTATCGGCCATCACGTAGTTGGCTCCCTCGGAATGTCGTCCTTTTTCTTTGATAAAGGCACCGCGCATCGTGGTGATGCCGTTGAGCCAGCCAGTGGCGTATTTGACTTTGCCGTCATCAGGGGTTCCGATACCCGCTTCGGCGTTGTAGCCGTTGGGGGTGAAGTTTCCGCCAAGGCCGTTACCGGCAGGAGAGCCGCCGCAGTAGGACGCGGCCCCGATGGGAGCGGGCTGAATTTCGGTGTCCACATTGTAGTCGGTGGAGTTGGCGACCTCGAAGAGCAGCACCGTTTTCGCGGGTGCACCGTAGGCGGCAATGGACTTACTGTCTCCCACGATGTCGCAGCAGGCGTACCCTTTCAAAGGGCACAGAGGAGACTGGAAGGACGTGTTGGAGTTCAGAGCCAGCGACGAAAAGCGGAAGCTTGGACGAATGCCGCTTTCATCGGGGCAGCGGAACACGCCTGCGTTTTTGATGTAGGGGTAAATCTGTCCCGCGTAGCCGCCGCCGCCGCCGTAGCCATTCAGACCGCCGGGACATTTTTCATCGTAGTCCTGCTCGTACATGGCAACCCCCAGCCCGATCTGCTTTTCGTTGGAGAGGCAGGAGATACCGCGTGCCTTTTCACGAGCCTGCGCGAACACCGGGAAGAGAATCGCGGCGAGGATCGCGATAATGGCGATGACCACAAGCAGCTCGATCAGGGTGAAGCCTTTGCGGAGATTGGTGTGATTCATGGTAGTTTTCTTTCTGGCTGAAGCGAACGTTTCAGCGGGGTTGTGCTTGCGAGAAGCCCAGATTCAGGTCTTAAAGACCAGAAAAGAAGAAAATAAAAATGGCAGTGAACGAACCTTCAGGTGGTGGTTCCGAGGTTGAGTTCGATAGGTAAAACGGTTTCCGGCGGCACCTCCTTTCCCTGCATTTGCGCCACCAGCAGATTCACCGCATTTTCCGCCACCTTTTGCCAGGGGATTCGGATTGTAGTGAGATCATAAGCCGGTTTGGGCATAAACGAGATTTGAATTCCATCCGAACCCGCCACGGCAAGATCGTGGGGAACTCGGATGCCGCGAAGCCTGAGATCTTCAAGGATCACGAAAGCCGCGTAATCGGCAAAACAGACCAGGGCGGTAGGGCGTTTTGATTTCGGCCCTGAAAGACAGTTCACTTCGGCTTCCGTCAGCGGGTCGGGCGTTTCGCTCGCGTGAAGGGTGAGTACCTGAATGCCCGCCCTCTCCGCTTCGCGGCAGAAACTCTCATAACGCCGACTCAGCGAGATAGACCCGCTTCCTCCCTGCCGATAGAGAATCCGCCGATGGCCTTTTTCCGCCAGATGATGCAGCATCTGCCTTCCTGCCCCAGCATCATCGGCAACGGCGGAGGCCACCGCCGGGATCGGTTCGACAATGGCAGCCACCGCCAGACGCGAAGCGATGATCTGGGCAACCAGCGGATCGTTTTGCGCCGCGAAAACCACAATGCCGTCAATCTTGCCGTCCGCAAGCTCGGAATAGATGTTTTCGACCGAGGCCTGCTGAAACAAACTGTGGAGCAGCAGGTCTTTCCGGTGAGCCGCACACCCGGTTTGCAGCCCCGTGAGCAGCTGGCCCACAAAGGGGACTTCCGCGCTGAACGTGGAGTAGCCCACATACACCCCGATAATATCGGTCTGGCGGCGGCGCAGGGAACGGGCAACCGCGTTCGGGCGATACTGAAGCGTGGCTACCGCCTCCAGAATGCGCTGACGGGTGGCCTCGGAAACGCGGGTTCCGCCCTGCGACCCCAGCAGCACCGCAGAAACCGCCTGCTTGCTCACGCCTGCTTTTTCCGCCACATCGCTTAGAGTTGCGGCTGTCCTTAACAAGATATTCCTTAAAAAGACCCCTGCGGAAGCCCGGAGAGCTGCCAGTTTGTCTGAATGAACGTTCATTCAAGAGGAAAAAGAAAATCCTGAATGAATGAACGTTCATTCAAGGTGAATTCACTATAACAAATTTCTCCCGTACTGTCAAGCCTTTTGCAAAAAAATAGGAAAAGACTAAGGCAGGACGTGCAACTCTGTCGCGTGTGACGAGAATGACGGCGTGCATCTCTCCTTCGCTTGGCAAGCAAATCTCGCCTGCGGCGGATGGCTGTCTGGGCGTTGGGGGTTGAGTTGGTAGGACTTCTCGAAGGCCAAAGAAGTTCCCCGGCGGAAGAGGCCGGGGTTGTCTTCACCCGGCGGCTCTCCTTCGTCCTTCCTTCTGCGTTCCTTCTGCCGCCGTTCCAGCAAAGGGCGGGGAAGACTGAGTTCGACTCTCCGCCTTTCCGAAAAGACCCCGGCTTCATCGAAACCCCGGCGGCCTTCTCTCTCCGGTTTTCTCGACGTCGCAAGGAAAACGTGCCCTGAGCGAAATGGAAGGGCAAATTACGCTCGACCCTCACCGGTGCTCTCAAAAGCCCACTTGTCGCGGACGATGCTCCCCGGTCGCGCTTTTGCTGAAACGGATGAAAGCGGCAAGACCCCGGCAGAAATTTTTGCCGACCACACCGATCTCAAACCGAAAGACCTCACCGCCGCCCTTGAAACGGCCCTTGCCCCTGCCCGAACAAAGCGGGCGAGTTCCCTCTCCGCAGAGCGTTTTTAATCACGGTTTCGTTTTTGCGAGGCGGGAGAGCAGGGACGAAATTCAATCTACGGGGCGGAGAAGCTCGTCGGAGGGGGTATCCGGGGAGGTTTCGACGGGGCGCAGCAGCGTGTGCGGAAGCGGGTCGGCCTCGGTAGAAGCCCGCAGCAGGGTCATCATTTCCGGGCTGCCTGACTTGATTGCGGCCATGGCGTCTTCGGCGGACTCGCGCACCCGGCGGTGCGGCGACGCCTTCAGCTCCTTCAGCGGAAGCAGGGCACGGGTTTCGCCCAGTTTCACCAGGCCCTCGATTCCCGTTTCCTGAACCGCCGGGTTGAGCGAGTACGCCGCCTCCACCAGAAGCGCGTAAGCGTCGGAGCCGTAGAGAAACCGCAGCGTCTCATCGGCGGCGCGGCGGATCGGGTCGCCCAGATCGGTGAACTCGCCTGCGCCGAGCGATCCCAGCGAAGGCGTGTTCTGAAGCTTCACAAAGCGTACAAACCCCAGAGCGGACACAAGGGCCGCTCGTGTTTTCGGAGCGGGGCGTTGTTTCAAACTCACCATCACTTCCAGCGCACCCAGGGCACTTCCCCTCAGCTCCTGCGCTTCCCGCTCGTCCTGTGTGCGCTCCAGTGCCTTCAGGGTGCGGAGCAGAAGCTCCACACTCCACCGTTCGAAGCGGGGCAGGTCTTCCGGTGTCACCGTCTTTCCCTCCCGCTTTTGCCCGCCCACAAAAAGCGAAATCGCGGCGGAGGCCATACGCCCGACCCGGTTTCGCTTTGCGCCTCCGCTTTTCAAGAGCAGCCCTTCGTCCAGCATTTCCAGAAACCGAATCCCGGCAGGGTCGCCCGCAGCGTTCAGTGCCAGGGCCGCAGCCTTGCGCACCGAGACTTCCGCCGCCGCGATATGAGCCCGCAGCACGGTGCGGGCAAGGTCTTGTGCGTCCGGTTCAAGGGAAGAACGAGTGCCGACGGCTTCGAGAAGAGCGGAGGCGAGGGCAGGGGACGGGCCGCGTTCCAGCAGAGCGCAGAACCGGGCAAGCAGAGGGAGGGCGGGCGAGGCAAGGGGGTGCGGTTCGGCGGCGAGCAGGCGCAAAATCCAGCGCAGCGTGGGCGCATCCACCCGGTTGAGCGGGGCGTGCGGGTTCCAGGTATCCAGCAGAGAGGCGAGAAGCGCAGAGGGCAGCGGCTTTTGACTTCTCAGTAATTCCAGGCCGCGTACTGATGCAAACCCGTCTTCGAGGGCAAACGCGATGTACTGGGCCGCGCCTCCCGCGCCGCCAGTGGAACTCAGGGCTTCGGGGGCGGCTTCGCGCACCTGCGGGTCGAAGTCGCGCAGCCCGCGTGCGGCGGTGGTGAAACTGCGGGGGGTCTGGATTCGGGCGAGAGCCTGAAGCGCGAGCACGCGGCGTTCCGGGCGCGGGTCGTTCAACATTCGGTCGAGGTGCAGCACCGCCGTTTCGCCGAACTGCGGCACGGTTTCCAGAAACAGGCGGGGGACACGTTCGGCGTCACGCAGGATCAAATCAAGGCAGGAGGGATCGCCCAGTTTAACCCAGAGCGAGGCGATCAGGGGGGGAAGCAGACTGCCGCCGCTCCAGTCCGAAAGGGCCGCCCATTCCTGGCGGAGGAGCAGGCGGGTGTCCTGCGGGGGAATCTCAAGGAGAGCCTCTTCGATTTCTGCCTCTCCGCCGTGTGTGTTCACGGTGCGGAGCAGTTCCGCAAGAAGGGGCAGCCCCTGCGGATCGCCGAGCTGATGCAGGAGCGAGGCGACGGCAAACTGCGCCCGACCCACGCGATAAAGAGACAGTGAGCGGCGCAGGGGCGGGATTGAGGCTGGCCCGCCGCTGAGCAGAGCGGATTTGGCGGCCTGGCGTTCGCCCGCATCCGGCGAGCCGAGCCGGGTTACCGCCTTCATCCGTTTCCACCCTTCCAACATTCCTGCGCCTGCCATGCCTCACCTCCGGGCGGGGAACCTCGGCCCGTTCACTTTCGGTTTGTCTGGGTTCAGGATACCCCGAAGTGCGGGCCGAGAGAAGGTTTTGCTTTGCGGAGGGGGGGCAGGCGGCAATTTGATGGGGGTCACGCAGGGAGGCTTTAGGAACTGCGGCTTTACCGAAGGTGATGAGCGGGGTCATCTGTCCGGTGGCCGGGTTCACGCATCGGTAGGCGGCAGCGTAGGCTCCGGGGGGGCGGAGAGCACGGCGACGGGGCGGGGGGAGTGAAGGCGACCACCGCTGCGGGGCGAAAGACCGCCTTTTGTTTGCGAGGAATGTTCTCTGATCGTGTGCAGAAAGGCGGTACGCCGGGGCCGGGAACAAAACGAAAAAGCCTGCGGAAAAGGCTTTTTCTCCCTTCTCAATTGGCCTCGCCCGCTTTTCCTGCACGCGGAAAGCGGGTACAATAGGGGAATGACACACGCACTTTCTGCCCCCCTTCCGCGCCTTTCCGACGGTGTGACCCGTCTCACTCTGCCTAATGGTTTGCGCGTACTCATCAAAGAAAATCATACCGCTCCCGTTGTTTCGCTTCACGCTCAGGTTAAGGTCGGCTATTTTCAGGAGCCGGATTGGTGGAACGGCATCGCCCACGTCGTCGAGCATATGCTGTTCAAGGGAACCCCCGCTCGCCCCGGTCGGGAACAGGCCGCCACCGAAGTACGCGAGATGGGAGGTTCCATCAATGCCGCCACCTACTACGAAGAGACCTTCTACTACCTTACCGTCCCCTCAAACACCCTGGAAAAGGCAATGGATTTGCACGCCGACATGGTGCGCCATCCCCTTTTCGATGCGGAGGAGCTGGCCCGCGAAATCGAAGTGATCGTCCAGGAATCACAGCAAAAGCGCGACAATCCCACCTCGATGCTGATTGAGTCGCTCTACGAACTCGCCCACGACGCTCACCGCATCCGACGCTGGCGCATTGGGCTTCCCGAAACCCTGCGCGGCTTTCGCCGCTCCGATCTGGTGGAGTTTACCCGCGAAGCTTATACTCCCTCGAACACGATTCTCACCCTCGTCGGCGATGTCACGGCAGAAACCGCACAGGCTCTTGCCGAACGCTTTTGGGGAAACTGGAGCGGCGAACCCTACACCCCCGCTCCCGCGCCCGCCGAAGAGAAATCGGCTGGGTTTCGCGCTCGCCGGGTCTTGGGCAACACCACGCAGCGGCTGTTCGCCCTGCATTTCCCCGCCCCGCCTGAACTCTCCCCCGACTCCGCCGCCCTGATGATCCTCTCCGCCGCCCTCTCCGACGGGCGTAGTTCCCGCCTCACCAAAAAGCTGAAAGAGGAACAGAGCCTCGCTACCTCCGCCTGGGCCTCCTATGAAGGCTTTGCCGACCTCGGCGTGTTCTTGGCTGGGGGAGAGTCTCGCGACGAAGACCCCCTGCCTTTGCAGCAGGCTCTCTGGAAAGAACTCGCAACCTTGAAAACCGATCTTCTCGCTGAGGAGGAACTCACGCGCCTGAAACGCCGCATCTCTGCCCGCCGTCTGTCGGCGCAGGAAGAGGTGAGCGGCATGGCCCGCACCCTCGCTTCCTGCGAAGCACTCGGCGATTATCATCTTGCCGACACCCTGGCCGATGAGCTTGCACGGGTGACTTCCGAGGGGGTACGCGAAGCCGCTGCAAACTACTTCGACCTTTCCCGCGCCTCTCTGCTGGAGTATCTGCCTAAAGAAAACACCGCCCCGGAGCGCACCTCCGACGAACTTTTCGGCCTACTGACCCAGGCCGAAACCGCGCCTCGCCCTCCCTCAGAGCCGCCGCTTCCCGTACTTATCCCGCTTTCTGGCGGGGGCAGCCTTGTCTACAAACACCGCGATGACCTGCCGCTTGTGGCCGTGAGTGTGCTGTTTCGCGGGGGCCGCTACCATGAAACCGCCGAAACCGGCGGCCTCACCAACCTGATGGTGCGGGCTTCGCTGAAGGGAACCCGACGCCTGACGGCGGAGCAGATTGCGGAAAAGGTGGAAGGAGCCGGAAGCGGGATCGGGACCTCGCTTTCCCCGGACTACTTCGGCTATGGCTTTAAGTGCACGACCGACGCGCTGACGGAGGTGTTCGACACCCTGCTCGAAGTGGTGCATCACCCTCTTTTCCCGCCCGAAGAGGTGGAAAAAGAGCGGATCGCCCTGCTTGCCGACATCCGCCGTCAGCAGGATTCCAACTTCAGTGTCGCCTACGATCTTTTCTCTGCCGCCTGTTTCGGTGCTCATCCGTATGGGCTTCCCTCCCTCGGAGACGAAGGCGTGATCGCCGGGTTCACCCCGCAGGCCCTGGCCGAGTGGCGCACAGAGCAGCTGCGTCAGGACAATCTGGTGGTTTCAATCGTGGGGGCAGTCTCGGAAAAAACGGCAGAGGAGATGGCCCGGAAACTGGCTTCGGGGCTTTCCATCGGCGAAGAAAAGGCGGCGGTTCCGTTTGCGTTCGCCCCCTCCGACCGCCGCGAGACCACAAAGGAAAAGCAGCAGTCCGCCTTGGTGCTCGGCTTTCCGGGGGCGCGAGTGGACGAAGACCGCCGCCATGCCCTTGATGTTCTTGCAGAGGTGGTAGCGGGTATGGGCGGGCGATTCTTTCGAGTGGTACGGGGAGAGAACTCATTGGCATATCAGGTCACCGGGTTTCATCGGTCGCGCAAAGACGCCGGGATTTTCGCCGCCTATACTTCCACCGCCCCGGAAAATCTGGATTTCGCCCGTGATCTCCTGCTTCAAGAGTGCCAGAAACTAACGGAAGAGCCGATCTCGGAGGAGGAACTGCAGCAGGCCGTCGCCATTCTAACCGGCGAACACGCCATCGGTACGCAGACTTTTGCGGCGCAGGCGGGCGAGCTCGCCGGGTGTGCGCTTTACCATCTGCCCCTGGATGCTTCCGAACGGTATCTAGCTCGAATCGCTCAATTAACCCCCCCCGAAATCCAAAAGGCCGCTGCCGACTATCTCCAGCCGGAGCTGCTCTGGATGGGAACCGTGCGCGGAGGACAAACCGAGAGCGGGCAATAAACGAACGCCAAAACCAGCCGCCGGGCAAATGGGAACGGTGCGCCGGAAACTCCCGCCTGACCAAAGCGGTGAGCTCGGTCATCAAGGCAGCCGGAGCAGCGGCCCTCACAAAAGGCGAAGGGCCTGCTGCAGCCCGGTGAGAGCGGGTCCGGGCCGGAGGGGAGCAAGCGAGAAAAGGGCCGGGGAGAACCTCTGAGCCTCGGCTTCGAGGAAGAGCGAACCGCCCCTGGGAAAGAAACTGCCCCCGCCTCTGTCGAGAGGCGGGGGCAGCGGCTTCAATGGGACATTTACTGAAGGGTTCCCGGCTTCAGTACCACCTTGATGCAGTTGTCCTCATGCTTCGAGAAAATGTCGTAAGCAAAGGGGGCTGACTCCAGCGGAAAGCGGTGCGTGATGAGAAAGGAAGGATCAATTTTCCCCTTCTGCACATGATCCAGCAGTTCCGGCAGATATTTCATCACATGGGTTTGGCCCATCTTGAAGGTGAGACTTTTAGCGTGTGCCGCCCCGAATGGGATTTTATCGAGCAGGCCGCCATACACACCAGGGATTGTGACGGTTCCTCCTTTGCGGCACGCCATAATCGCCTGACGGATCACGTTGGGTCGGTCGGTGGCCATCCTCATACTCGTTTTGGCCCAGTCGTAAAGCGCACCGGGAGCGGTTCCGTGCGCTTCCATGCCCACCGCGTCCACGCAGATGTCGGGGCCGCGCCCGCCCGTCAGTTCCTCCAGCACACCGAGCAGATCGGTCGTTTTATCGAAGTTAACCGGGATAGCTCCGCACTGCTCTTTCGCCATCGTCAGCCGCTCCGGGATGTTGTCAATGGCGACCACTTTTTCCGCGCCCAGCAAAAACGCGCTTTTCATGGCAAACAATCCGACGGGGCCTGCGCCCCACACCGCAACCGTGTCCCCCGGCTCGACGTTGGACACCGCGAGTGCCTGGTATCCGGTAGGGAAGATGTCGGTGAGAAACAGCACCTGCTCATCCGTCAAACCTTCGGGAACTTTCATTGGGCCGACATCGGCAAAGGGAACGCGTACGTATTCGGCCTGCCCGCCCGCATAGCCGCCCATGATGTGCGAGTAGCCGAACAGCCCGGAAGGAGTTTGTCCGTACAGCTTTTTCGCGACGTTGGCGTTCGGGTTGGAGTTGTCGCAGCACGACCAGAGGTCTTTTTTGCAGAAAAAGCAGTTTCCGCAGGCGATGGTGAAGGGAACGATCACCCGGTCGCCGATCTGGAGATTTTTAACCTCGGAGCCAAGTTCCACTACCTCTCCCATAAACTCGTGCCCCAAAATGTCGCCCTCGATCATGCCGGGGATAAACCCGTCGAAGAGGTGCAGGTCGGAGCCGCAGATTGCGGTGGAGGTCACTTTGATGATCGCATCACGCGGGTTCATCAAGCCCGGATCGGGGACGGTCTCAACCCGAACGTCTTTTTTGCCATGCCAGCAGAGAGCCTTCATTGTTCTTTTTCCTTCTCAAAAACAAACATCAAACTTATTCTCGCGCCGTGGCCGAGGTCAGAAAGGCGGCCTTGAGGCGTCGTTTCGCGTTGGCTGCGGCGGTCTGTCCCTGCGTGACAGCGATCTCCCCGGCCTCCATCAACTGCTTAAAGCGTATCAGGTCGTCGGCGAACTGCTTTTGCGGATCCTCGCCAAAAAGTTTCGCCACGCCCATGCCGACCACCCCGACGGGAGGAAAATAGCGCAGGTGAGCGTGAATTTCGGTTCCGCGTCCATTCGGGAGCGGCACGAAGTCCACATGGCCTTCATTCATAATCGCGGAGCCTTGCAGAGCTTTCCACTGGAGCGTCTGGTTCGGGACTTCATGGGTGATCTCAGCATCCCAGGAGACTGAGCCGCCAAGCGGAGCCTTTGCGACCCAGTGCGAATGAACCGAATCCACTTCCGTCACCGAAACCAAATGGGACATGATGCGCGGCAGATTTTCGAGCTGACGCCAGAAAGAGTATAGTTCCTCTACCGGGCGGCCAATCGTCACCGTCGAGCGAGCCACAAAGCCCTCTTTCTCAGACTCATGAGTATTCACATTCATACTTTTATAGAGGTGACACTGCCCCGTTGCGCCGCGTGAGAGCATTCCCGCGCCGAGGGCGAGTGCGCTCCAGCCCAGCGGGGACTTGATCCAGCGCAACCCGGCGAGCAGCATCAGGCCGCCTCCAAGCAGGGAGAGGGTTCGCTCCTGATCGCCGACGTTCGGCTCTTCGACTTCATAGTGTTTCAACAATTCCGACATGATTTTTAGTTTCCTTTTCTTAAATGGGCTGGGTTAATTGCGCTCATTGGGTGCAAATTGATTAAGGCGTTCTGCCGTGCTGCGCCCTCGTTTGGAGAGGAGCGGCATCCAGGGAAAGGTTTCGTCCTGAACCACCTGCTTGCCCGAAAGAAAGGCTTTTTCTCCTTCGGGGGAAGGCAGCACATACTCGTTGAAAAGCGCGAAAAAATCGGCGGTGACGCCGGGAAACAGCCCGTGCACCGTCGCGGCAAGTTTTGCCGGAGGGGAAATCACCCGCTCCGCTTCGCCGCGTTTCAGAGCAGAGACCGCCTCTTTTGCGGCAGCCTCGGCAGAGTAAGAAAGCAGGGGCAGGGTGGCGGAAAGCGCGAAGTTGCGATATTCTTTTGCCCGCTGCCCTTTCACTTTCGCCTGATAATGGGAGCCGGTGCGAAGGGTTCCGGGAAGAATGGTGGTGACGGTGATGCGGTCGCGGCGAAGTTCAGCCCGCAGCCCTTCGGAAAAGGCGGTCAGGGCAAACTTGGAGCAGCTGTAGGGCAGCAGATGCGGAACCGCGATTCGGCCTCCCAGCGAAGCGATGTTGAGGATGCGTCCGCCTCCCCTCGACTGAAAATGAGGGAGCAGCGCATAGGTGAAATGGAGAGTACTGTAAAAGTTCACTTCCATTTCGTGTTTATAGTCCTGCACGGTCATCAATTGGGCTGGCCCCGTCGAAATCTGCCCAATGTCATTGACGAGCAAATCCACGTGCCCGTAATGAGCAAGTGTTTTTCGGACGGTTTCCTGCACCTGCGCCTCGTCTGTGGAGTCGCAGACGAACACGAACACGGTTCCTCCCTCGGCTTCGAGGATTTCCTTGGCGCGGTAGAGTTCATTTTCATCGCGGGCGCAAAGGGCAACGCGGCAGCCTTCGCGAATCAGTTCCCGTGCAATGCAAAGCCCCAGGCCGCGTGATCCTCCGGTGACAAGTGCCGTTTGGCCCGTGAGGTTCGCCTCGTTCTGCCGCCGGTAGACTTCTCGGATCACCCAGGCCGTGCCCAAGGCTGCCGCACCCACAGCCCAGAGTGGATGAGTTTCTTTCCGCCTCATCAGAAAAAATTCCTTTCCCCTGTTTTTGATAGAAGAGGGACGCGGCAGAGGAAGACGAGGTTCCCCAAAAACACAAAGCGGCCCGCTCTCCGGGAAGAAGAGCGGGCAGAGAACGGGGAGGGGGGCGTTAACGCGGAACCACGACAATGGCGACAATGCCGACATCGTATTTCGCGTTTTCAAGGGCAAACGTGCCGTTGAGGTCACCGCGCACCAGAGTGTCCACAATTGAAAGGCCGAGGCTGTCGGTTTTCTTCACGGTGAAGCCTTCGGGCAGCGGATCGCCGTCATTGAGCACGACCACCCGAAATTCCGCTTCGTTGACAATCAGTTCCACTCGAATTCTGCCTTCGTTCAGCGTTTTGAATCCATGTTCGACTGCGTTCTGAACAAGTTCGTTCAGAACAAGAGCCATAGAGGTGGCCTTGGCGAGCGGCAAAACGAAATCATCGCCGGAAATTTCGGTGCGAACATTTTTGCCGGGAGGAACCACACTTTGCTGGGTGGCGAGCAGGATGCTTTCGGCGGTTTTACGAATGCTCACGGTGTCCAGATCGTCACGGGTGAGCAGCTCATGCACGGTGGAAATCGCTAAGATACGATTGAGGATGTCGTTGAGGGCATCCTCCACACTCTTGTATTTGCTGTAGCGCATCTCCAGCCGAACAAGCGAAACAATCTGCTGAAGATTGTTTTTCACGCGGTGGTGCATTTCTTGGATCACCGCTGATTTCACCATGAGTTTGGCGTGTTCGATAGCAAGGGCGGCCTGGGTTGCCAGTGCCTGCAGAATAACCAGCTCCTCGCGGGAAAAGTGGTGGGGCTTTTCGGTATAGCAGTTAATGACCCCGATGGCTTCCCCTTTGACCATGAGCGGAACGGAGGCGATGGAGCGCACCCCGGCTTTTACGGCGATGTCGGGAAACCGATAGTCGGCGGTTTGTTGAAGATCATAGACAGTGACGGTTCGTTTTTCCCGAACCGCCGTCCCGGATACACTCTCTCCAACCTTCAGGTTTGGCTTTTTTGCGTAATCTTTGTTTTCGGCCTGCGTCGCTTTCACTACCAATTCCTGTTTTTCGTTGTCCACGAGGGCCACCGTACAAATTTTGTAGTTCATCGTCTGCGCGGTCATGGTGACGAACAGGTGGAGCAGTTCCTCCAGATACATATTGGAAGTAATGGCCTGCGAGACTTCGGAGAGGGTGGTGAGCTGGGAAGCGTGCTTTTCGAGCTGCTTGAAGCGGCGGGAGCGTTCGATGACGCCCGCGACTTGATTGGCGATCCCGGAAAGCAGCCGTACCTGATTTTGGGTATAGTCGTGCGGAATCCGGGTACGAACATTGATAACGCCCAGAATGTCCCCATGCGTGACAAGCGGAACGGAGAGCATCGATTCGAACTCGCCCTCCTGCATTTCGGGGTAAAACTTAAAGCGGGGGTCTTTCCAGGCCTCTTTCGGAACGGAGACGGGCTTGCGTTCCCGCGCCACCCATCCCGTAATCCCTTCGCCCAGTTTAAGGTGAATTTTGCCGACCACCCCGGAAAAGTCGTTGTCGGCGGCGCGAAGAATGAGTTCCTCTTTTGTGCGGTCGAACAGATAAATCTGACACGAATCGGTTCCGGTGATTCGAGAGGCAATTCCGGCGGTGGCTTTCAGCATCTCTTCATGGTCGAAGGCGGATCCCATTGCCTCCCCGATACGGCGCAGAGCCTCGGCTTCTCCACGCTTTTCTTCGAGTTCGAGGCGCATCCGTTCAAGCAGAACTCTGGATTCTATAAGGGCGCGATCCCGGTCTTCCAGTTCTTGCTTCAGCAGAGAAATATCGGGATCGTCCTCGCGTTTCAAGGCAGACGCAAGACGTTTGCGGCGGGGAGAGGGGGTGACGGAGCGAGAGGCTTTGAATCGGCGCATAGTGTTGATTGTTGAGAAGATAAGAAGGAACGAAGTTTTTGTCAAGCCTTTTGAGAAAATTGCTGGACTTTCTTTGCGCCTTTGGGACGGTGGATGAGTTTTTTGTTTTTTTCGCGCAGCGGGGGGTGAACCGTGCTTCTGAGTACTTGTATTCTCTCACCCCTCAACCCAGGGGAAACCATCCGGGTCAGCGACGGCTTTTTCCCAGACTGAGGGAGCGTGAAATCGGATTTGCGAAAGAAGCGGAAAATCTTCGGGGGTTACGGTAAGTTTTGCCATTGGCTTCACCGGAACCGGGCTTGCCCACTGTGCGATTTCGATTTCAAGCCCGTTAAAAATCTGCCGGGGTTGACGCTCGAAACGTTCCGCTGGCAAAAGATAAAGGGTTCCCTGGCGAAAGGGGCCGTTAAGCCTTGCCTCCTCATTGATTGAAAAGAAGTAGTAAGGGAGGCTTAGACTACCATCGTCGTTCAACAGCCGAAAGCAGGCATTGATGAGCGAAGTAACCGACTCGCCTTTGTTGACTACCGCAAAATACATCGCCCAGAGGCTGTCCGAGGCGGCATAGACGGCGCAGCGATCTCCAAACTCCGTTAAATCGTTGGCTTTGCGCGGCTCAAACTCGGTGATGTCCGGGTTTCCTGAGCCATGCAGAACGATGTTTTTGCGGCCGCAGAGATACGAAAGGAACTGCCACTTCGGAGCAATGAGAGAATAATCGAGGGCCATACCGGGTTCGCCCGCCTGAATGTTTTCATAAAGAGCATCGAAGAGAGCGAGCGTTTCCACGTTTCCCTCTGCGCAAGGCTGAGGCAGAAAATAAGGGGGCAGTTGGCTCACGAATTTTTCCTCGCGCTCTTTAAGGGAGCACCCGACCGATACGCGCCCGACTAGACATTGTGGGCAATAATGATGGCTTCGGCGATTTCCCGCATGGATTTGCGTGTGTTCATGCTTTGCACCTGAATTCGGCGGAATGCCTCCTGCTCCTTCAAGCCGTACTGATCCATGAGAATGCCTTTGGCGCGATCCACCGCTTTTCGGGTTTCGAGTTTGTCTTCGAGGTCGTTGGCCTGCTCCTCGATTTTGAGAAAGGCTTCCCAGCGGGCCACCGCCACCTCGATCTGCGGCATGAGGTCGGCTTCCTTGAAAGGCTTGACAAGGTAAGAGTAAACCCCGGCGTCTTTGGCACGATTGACCAAATCCAGTTGAGAATAAGCGGTGAGGAGCAGCACGGGAGCGATTTTTTCGCCCGTGATGATTCCTGCCGCATCAATGCCGTCCATCTCCGGCATTTTGATGTCGAGCAGCACGACATCGGGCTTCAGGGTTCGCGCCGCTTCAATCGCTTTCGCTCCATCCCCGGCTTCGCCCACCACGTCATAACCGCAGTCTTCCAGCATTTTTTTGAGGTCGAGGCGAATAATCGGCTCGTCATCCGCAATGACAATACGTAATTTTCGGTCGCCCATAAAGTCTCGTCTCCATTCCAAGAAAGTAAAAGCGGGCATGAGAACGGCGACAACGGCGTACTGACAAAGCCCGAACAGGTGCAGGGTAGGCTAGGGTTGATGGCTCAGAAGAGAGGCTGGCGAGGACGAAAAGGCTTCGTTTGCAGCATCTCCTGAAGTTCGGTGGCTTCTGCATTGAAGCGGCACGAGATTCAGGGTAACATACGGGGCGAGCGGGCAAGCCCAAACTCTTAACTACAGTATAGCCCAAAATTTCTCGAAATGTCAAAGATAACTGCAATGGAATCCAACGAAATCCGTGTTTCTCCCGTGGAAAGCCAGATGTTGATGCTCAACATCGAAAAACTCAAAGCGTTTGAGCGCAGGCGAGATGCAGGCATGGCCCTGCTCTTCGCCTTTGCCTATTTCGCTCTGTTTCGTCTCACGCGGGTGCTGCCGAATGCGAAAGTGGAAACCGTCTGGCTCACCACGATTTTTTCGCTTGTCTTTATGCTCTCCTTTTGTGTGCTGTGTGCGCGTGCCCTGCTGTTGCGGCAGCGTTACCGAATTCATCTGCTCGTTTCGGCGGGGATCGCATTGCCGCGCATCCTGCTTCCCATTCTCGCAGTTACCTTTCGGTCTGCGCTTTGGGGATCGGTTTTCAAGTCGCCGCTGTGGATAGTTTACCTAAGCCTGATCCGTTACCCGGAGATCAGCGGCCTCGTGATGATGTGGTTTGCTTCAAGCCTCGGCGTGTTGGTGTCGCAGGTGATTCGCGAGTTCAAGATTTTGCTGCCCTCGGCCCTGGCCCTGGCTTTGGTAGATTTGTATGTGGTGTTTGGCGGAGGGCTGGTGACGCTGGCCCAGAGCGGAAGGTCTCCGGCGGCGCAAATCGCCATGAGAACGTTCACGGTATCGCTGCCCCCGCCGCCGAAATCCATGTCGGTGGGGGCCGTTCCGCTTCAACTGGCGGTGGGCTTTGCCGATTTTTTGTTTATCGCGCTCTTTTTCGCCTGCTTTCTGAAGTTTGGTATTCCCTCACGGAAAACCTTTTACGTGCTGCTGCTCACACTGATCGGCTACATGGTGCTGGTGGGGCTGAACGGGGTGGCTCTGCCCGCACTCGTTCCAATTGCAGTGGTGGTGATCGGAATGAACTGGAAGCGATTTCAATTCACCCAAGAGGAAATTCAGGCAATGGGGATTGCCGGGGCGTTGGTTGGCGTGATCCTGGGATTTCTGGTCTGGAAGTCCAGCCACTAAGCATTTTGGGGAGGGGCGGCGACAAAGAAGCGCGAGAAAAACAGCGAAGAGAGGCAAAGCGAGCAGGAGTCTCGCGATCTTTGCAGAAATGTATTGTGGCAAAAGAGTCGTGAATTTCGCGGAGTCAAGATGAGCGCACCCCTTGAGGCAGACTGGATCGCCCTGGCCTTCACCGATGTCGTGAGTTCAACGGAACTCACCCTGCGCTATCGTGAGGCTTATGGGCAGGCGCAGCAGACCTACCGCCGCCTGGTGCGTGAAGGGCTGCTGCGCTGGGGCGGAACCGAAATCAAAACTCTGGGCGACGGGTTCTTCGTCACCTTCGACGATCCCGTTAACGCCGCACACTGGGCCAAAGAAACTCAAATTGAGCTGATCGCTTACAAGTGGCCCCTCGAAATCGCATTCCAAATTCGGATTGGACTGCATTACGGCTGCCCGGTTCCGGTGGTGCATCCCGACGGGCGCACCGACTTCGACGGGGATGCCGTCATTCTGGCTTCCCGCCTCATGGATGAAGCGGGCGGCGGGCAAATCTTTGTTTCGCGGGCTTTTCACCAGCGAACCCGCCAAGAACTCAACCCGCCGTTTGAACTTCGCGGCCTGGGACAGCGCAACCTCAAAGGCCTCGGAGAAACCGATCTCTGGAACCTGGCCCACGCCGATCTTCCTGTTCTCTTCGCGCCGCACGAACCCTCCCCTTCGGAAATTCCTCCGTCCAATCTGCCTTTTCCTCCGAACGCTCATTTTTTCGGGCGGGAAGAAGTGTTGTTTCGCCTGCGCGAACAACTGCTTTCACCGGGCGGCCAAACAGTGGCACTTGTCGGCATGGGCGGTTTGGGCAAAACCCAGCTGGCCATTGAGTACGCTCATGCGAATCTGCTGCGCTATCCGGGAGGCGTCTTTTGGCTGGATGCCCGCAGCGATGAACGTCTGATCGAGGGCTATTTGGGCATCGGAGGCCGGTTTTTCGGCTCGGAGGCGGGAGAGGGGCGTGAACATCGGGCAGAACAGATTCGTGACGCTCTCATTCGCATCAAAAAGCCGGTGCTGTTGATTTTCGATAACGTAACCGAAGCCACTGATCTTGATCTGCTGCCTCCGTCGGGACGCCTTCACCTGCTGTTGACCACGCAGAGGCAAATTTTGCCTGCCAACGTTCTCATTCTGGAACCGCCCCGCCTGGGGGAGGAGGCGGCGTTTAGGCTGCTGCAGGTGTTTCGGCAGGCGTCGAGCGAACGGGAGCAGGAAGCGGCCCTTCAGATCGTCCGAGCAGTTGGCTGTCTGCCGCTGGCCCTGGCCCTTGCTTCGCATCATATTCGCGCTCTGGGGTGCAGCTTCACCGATTACTGCCGCCGCCTGACCGAAAACCCTTACGGAACGCTGCAAAAAGGCCGGGAGCATTTTCAGACCGCGACGCGGCATACCGGCAGTATCTACGACACGATTGACCTTTCTGTTCGGGGGGGTTCCAGTGAGGGGGCGGGCAGCAAAGGGCTGGATGAGAATGCCCTAAAAACGCTGACTGCCGCCTCCTGCTTTGCCCCGAACAGTATTCCCGCCTCGCTGCTTTTTCAGGTCTGCGGGATTCGGGACGAGGAAGCGTTTGAGGCGGCTCTGCTTCGATTGTGGGAACGCTCCCTTCTGACTCGCGAGCCGGAGGAGGATTCGGAGGGGCGGCAGTCCATTCACGAATTGATCCGGGAATATGCACGTGCCAACCTGCTCCCGGCCCGCCGAAAAGGGCTGCTCCCGCGAGCCGTCAAGGTAGTGACGAGTTACCTTCAGGACGCGAATCGCACGATGGAATGGGCGAATTTGAGAAACGATCTCGATCACTGCCTTGCGGTGGCGGCAGCCGCGCAGGGCAAACCCGCCATCCCCGGCCTCGAATATCTGCTGCTGGAAATCGGAGTTTATTTTGTCAATCGCCGGGATTACGCCGAAGCCCTGAAGCATTTTTCAGAAGGGCTGGCACGGGTGAGTAATGCTTCCCGTTCGCGCAGCCTTTTGAGAGCGGAATTTTTGCGGCGGATCGGCGAGGTTCAGCAGGAGGGGCAGCTTGCTTCGGAAGACTGCGAAAAAGCCCTGGCGAATGTGCATCGGGCGTGGAAAATTGCCTGCGCTCTTCTCAAAAAAGAGAATGCGGAGATGGCGGAGTTCAGTTCCAGTCTGGGGTTTGTCTTAAAAAAGCAGGGAAAACTCAAGCGGGCTCTGCCTTTTTATCACCACGCACTTTCGCTTTGTCGGGAAAAGGGATCGGCCCTGGAAAAAGCGGTACTGCTCAATAATCTGGGGGTTTTGCTGGAGGAGCTTGAAGATTTCCCGGCGTCTCTCAATTATTTTGAGCAGGCACTGGAGCTGGAAGAGAAGGAGCACCGCGAAAAAAATCTGCACTGCGCGATTTTGCTCAACAACATCGGGCGGGTACTGGGCAAACTGAGGCGCAGTGAAGAGGCTCTTTCCCTCCATGAACGCGCCCGCGAAATTGCCGAAACGGTGCAGGGGGCGAGACACCCGGATACCGCCGCCTGCTTCTACTATCTCGCCGAGGCACAGCGGGAACTGGGACGGAGGGACGAAGCTCTCGCGAACTACCGCCGCGCCCGAAAATCTATGTTCACACCCTGGGTGAAACGCATTTTGCTTCACGGCGGGTGCGCGAGCGTCTTGGCTCACTTGAACAGTCCTGCTGATCCGCACACCTTCACCGCCGCTCTTACAAAGGAAAAACCATGAAACAGACAAAAGCCGGGCCGCTTTGCGCCATCACTGCCTGTTTGCTGACCCCCCTCAGTTTCGGAGCAGCCTCGGCACAAAACGACGACCCATTGAAACGGGGTCAAACCGCCAATCCAGGCGGAATGCGCACCGCGACTGCCGCTGCCTCGATTATTGACCGCAGTGCCATGATGACGCTTTTGGGTAGAATTCAGGCAGGCCGCCATTTAGAAAAGATGTCTGTTCCAAAGCTGATCGGTGCAAAAAACAGCGGTAAATTACGTGAAGATGCCGATTCACTGAGAGCACAAACCTCAAGTTTTTTAGAGAACAAATCACTAGAGCCATCCCCGGATTTACAGATTAACAATTTTAGAGATTTCATCCGCAGCGATTTGCGGAACGATCTTCAAGCGAAGGAAATTCTCACTACCATTGTAAATCTGTTAGACCGGGTGGATGTAAACGTATCTGACCTCATTGATGCAGACATCCGATGGGCTAAATTGCTTGAAAAAAAAATCAAGGAGTACGTTTATTTAAAAGCAGAGGAGGAAATTTTTTCGATTAACCAGCAAGTCCGTTTAGTAGGAAAATACAACCTTTTCGTGACCAGCCTCTCTTATGGGAATATCAAATTTAGAACTGATTTCGCGGCACACTCTCTCATAGGTACCAACAAAGGGTATGGATTTGCTTTTCATTATGATCTTGTTGGTTTCGGGTATCTGCCGGAAGACTTTGAAATTAACCCTCAGATCAGACAGTTGATTCAAGAAAGAACAAGAGCAAAAATGGAAAAGGATAATCATGTATACAAGCCAACGGATTATCGGCTGGCCGAATATGTTCTTGCTCCTCATGCGGGACTGACCGCCGATTATCGGCATTTGGCGAACATCGGGGATTTGTACGGCATCGGGATCAGCACTTCTTTGCTGCTGCCGCGAGTTAGAGGACGTGAGTCCGATGGAATGGTTTTCGGTGCGGACTTACGCTATGGGTGGTTTGCCGCTTCGCATATGGGCCGCTCGACGGAGGGAGTGAGTTTTAGTGCCTCCGCCGCATGGCAGGATCGAGTCCCCTACTTTGCAGCAGAAACTCAAAACGGGCAGCTCCTTGAGAGCGCAAGGCTGAGCCGCTGGCATCGCCGGGTCGGGGTTGAGTTCGCGCAGGGAAACGCGATTGTGCAAGGGGATTACGGAGCCTTCTTTCTGCGGATGCGGGATCGAGGCCGGGGAGAATACACGGTTCTGGTCGGCAGTGAAGTCAACGGGCAGGGCTTTATCGGGTTTAATGTCGCCACCTATTTCGCTCGCTGAGAGCCGGGTCGGGGGCGGGCCTGAAGTCGAAAGTTTCTCAGACCCAGGGCGAATCTTCTTTTAGAACGTGCCGAAAAGCCGGTCTCCGAAATCGCCGAGACCGGGCAGAATGTATTTTTTCTCGTTGAGGCCGCGATCCAATGAGGCGGTGACAATTTCCAAATCGGGGAACGTCGTTTCGAGAAGCCGCACACCCTCTGGGGCAGCCACGATGCAGAGCAGTTTCACCTGCGCCGCTCCTTTCTCGTAGAGTTGGGAGATACAGGCGGCTGCCGAACCGCCCGTTGCCAGCATTGGATCGAGCACCAGCACGGACCGGTCACCGAGAGGCGGCAGTTTGGAATAGTAAGCGCGGGCAATCGCCGTTTCTTCGTCACGCTCCAGCCCGACATAGCCGACGTGCGCGGTGGGCAGCAAATCCAGTGCCGCATCCAGCATCCCCAACCCCGCTCGCAAAATCGGGACAAGCACCGGCTCCGCCTTGAGTTCTGCGCCTTCAGTTTCTTCCAGCGGGGTTTGAACCCGCAAAGAGCGGATCGGAAGTTCACGGGTGGCCTCAGCAGTCAGCAGGGCGGTGATCGAGCGCGTCAGCGGGCGAAATTGATCCGGGGCCGTTTCGATACTCCGCAGTTTCGTCAGCAGATGAGCGGAGACCGAGTGGGAGAGAATGGTGAGCGGCATGGTTTTTCGATCCTTTCGATCCAACTTTTTCAGTCCGGGGGAGAAAGACGCTGCGAAGAAGGAGCCTCTGTCGGATGCCCCTGCGAAGTCATCAGCGCGGCGATTTCCATCATCACGAGTTCGCCTAACTGATCGCGGGGTGTTTCCGGGGAGATCGGCGTTCCAAAGACAACGGTCAGCGGAACCCGGCGCAGCTTTTTTGCGCCGCGAGGCAGCATCGCGTAAGTCCCGATAATGGCAACAGGCAGCACCACCGCTTTGCTTTTTTGTGCGATGAGAGCAAAGCCGGGCTGTGCAAGGTTCAGTTTGCCGTCCTGCGTGCGTGTGCCTTCGGGAAAAATGCCCAGCGTTTCCCCCTGGGCCAGCACTTCCAGCGCGGCGCGGAACATGGCACGATCCGCCGCCCCGCGCTTCACGGGAATCGAACGCAGGCACTCCATGAAAAATTTCGGCAGCCCGGGCCGGAAGAGTTCCTCTTTCGCGATCCCCCACATAGTTCGCGTGCTCCCCACTGCTGCCCATCCGACCAGCGGGTCTAAATTGGAGCTATGATTGGCGGCAAACAAAACCGCTCCGGTCTTCGGGAGGTTTTCTCGCCCGATGATTTGCCACCGCCCGTAAACCCGAAAAAAAAGGGGAAGTATGAAAAGCAGAACCCGGCGCATCGCAAAGTGCGCCCAGGTTTGCCGTAACAGGGGAGAGGCTGGCTCGGTCACGCAGAGACTTCCTGTTTAAAGAGGCGAGTCTGGCAGATAGCAAGGATGTACTCGACAACCTCGGCGACCGTCAAGCCGTCGGTGAGAACGGGGATGGAGTCTTCGGCAGGGCGCAGCGGAGCCGCTTCCCGCTCCGTATCGCGCCGGTCTCGCTCGCGCTGATCTTCCAGAGCGGTTTCGAAGGAAATTTCCACCCCTTTGGCTTCGAGTTCCTGGTGTCGGCGGCGGGCGCGTTCCTCCTCTCCCGCCGTGAGAAAAATTTTGATGTCGGCTTCGGGAAAGACAACGGTTCCGATATCCCGCCCTTCAAGTACCACTCCCAATTTTGCTTCACGCGCAATACGCCGCTGCTGCTCCACCACGATGGCACGAACGGATGGAACGGCGGAAATTATGGAGGTCAGCTGTGAAATTTCCGGGGTGCGAATTTCTGCGGTGACTTCTTTCTGGTTGACGATCACTCGCTGGAGGCCGTCGCGGCTGAGATCGGAGAAGGCGATGTGGGTTTGAAGAGCAAGCCGAGTGAGAGCCTCGACATCTGCCGGATCAGTCGCTGTTTCAAGAGACAGCAGGGCAATCGAGCGGTACATCGCCCCGGTATCCAGATAGGTGTAGCCCAATTCAGTGGCGACACGCTTGGCGACCGTGCTTTTGCCCGCTCCAGCGGGGCCGTCAATGGCGACGATGACTCCCAAAATAATGACTGCCTCCTGCCAAGTGTTTTTTCAGTTTACCTGATCCGGGAGAAATTCTTTTCAATGAAGCAGGAAGAGAAAAAAAGAGGGACAAAAAATCCTAAAATTTTTAGAAGAGGGGCAGGAATCCTGCCGGTCAGTGTCACAATGAAAGGCGTTCTCTTCATTGTGAACGTTCCAGTATAATTGTCTGCCCGTTTATCGAGCACTTTCTCCAATGGAGCAGTATTCTATGCCGCCAATTAGTTCGTCTCAGAAAGCCGCCCACGCGCTGCGCCGTGTTGAAAATGTCCTCCGCAACTGGCAGGATGATCCTTCCAGCCCCCGCAAAGACGTGGACGAAATGCTGGCGCTCGTTGAAAAAATGCGTCAGGTCGTTCAGGGTCACGTTTACTCAGACCTGGAGGCCGCAGAAAACGCGCTGCGCCAAAAGTATCGCTCCAACCCCGCCGATTCCTCCTTCACCGACCGCTTCCCCGCCTGAAACTCGTTTTTGTGGTTTCCGCTATGGCTTTATCTTACGCTTCTCCTTTCGACCAGTCCCCCTTTCGGGTGCGGCTGGCTTGGGGAAAGCAGGGGGCCCTTCATGCCGCTGCCCAGGGAGACCTGCTTCTCCTCTGCGATGTGCTTCGCTTTTCCTCAGCCGCCGTCACCGCCGCTGCAAACGGCGGACTGATCTACCCCTGCCGCACCCTGCTGGAAGCCGCCAAGATTGTGCGCGAACAAAAAGCAGTGCTGGCCGTTTCCTCGGCACAGGTTCCGCATCACGGGCAGTATTCGCTTTCCCCTCAGTCTTTTTTGGAAATGACGCCCGGCGAAAAAGTTGTACTGCCTTCACGCAACGGATCGGTCTGTGCTTCCCTGGCCGAGACGGGCGCGGCAGTGTGGGCGGGCTGCCTGCTGAATGCTGAGGCCGCCGGGAGAGAAGCGCAGCGAGAAGCTGAAAGATTGGGAAAAGCAATTACCGTGCTGGCGTGCGGCGAGCGCGGGGCATCCTCCCAAGAGGGTGAGGAGACTCGGTTTGCTCTGGAGGATTACCTGGGCGCGGGAGCCATTCTGAATGCTCTGTCGCTGCCGCGTTCACCGGAGGCGGAAGTGTGTGCGGCGGCTTTTCAAGGGGTTTCAGATCGGCTGGAGGCACTGCTGCGGGAATGTGGAAGCGGGCAGGAACTTCGTAGCCGGGGGTTGGAGGCGGATGTTGTGTTCGCCGCTCAATGGAATCGATATTGGGTGGTTCCCAAACTCGAAAACGGCGCGTTTTCCTGCAACGGCTCGACTGCCTGGGATTAAACCACCGGAGCGTAGGATTCGTCGGGGGCGGCGGTCATGCGGCGTGCCACCGTGCACCAGCGGCAGTCCTCGTCAATGCAGAGCAGGGCAGAGCCGTTACCGTCCAGCATACTCATGGCCATCGAAATCACCTGACGCTGGCTCATGCGCTGAGCGGGAGCATGGCCGACCGTGCCTTCCTTCAAGATGCGGCTTTGACGGAGCAGCGATTCGATTTTGCCGAAACCTCGGCTGCACTCCGGCGACCCTGCCATTGTTTCCCATTCCCCGGTTTCCATTTTGTAGTGAGCGGAGCGATGGATGTAAGGAACATTCGACCAGACTTCAGCCAAATGCAGCGATGAGTTGACGGTGTGATGGGTTCCGATCAGCACGATTTGCCCGTCCTGATCGTAAAGGCGATTGAGCGGCGAGCCCGTTCCCAGTGGAAAATCAAAGGGAACGTGTTCGGTGAAACGCTCTGCCTGTGCACCGATTGCGGCAAAGGAAAGCCCCGGATGAAGCGAGCGAAAGGCTTGCGGGTGGGTGCGAACAGTTTCTGAAAAGGCTCCCATTCGTCCTGGAGCCGAGGCGGTGTTGGCGGGATCGAAAGCGGGGACGGAGTTTCGGAGACGCGCCAGTTCCCCGGCAGTTTCGGGCGGGTAACGGGTATCTGCCGGGTCGAGATAGGTGCGGTGAAACGTTGGAACCAGCAGCGTTCCGTGTTCGCCGAGCACCTCACGGAACGCCTCCAGAAGTTCCACCGCGCCGCCCTCGATCTCGCCCACCGAACGCAGAGAGGCATGAACGATCACCTCGGAGCCTTTCCGAAGCCCCAGCGTCTGCAAATCTTCCACCAATTGTGCGCAAGTCCACATACCTTTTTTATCGCTTGAGAAGCGATAAAAATTCCCGCACGGCGTCCTTCCAGTGCGGCAGATCGTCCTTGCCCTGAAGTTCAAGCGAATAGTGCCGCATAACGGAAAAGGCGGGCCGCTGAGTGGGGGTCGGCCATTCGTCCGCAGGGATGGGATGCACCTCCACACTTGTAACTCCGGCAAGCTCCAGCGTGGTTTTGGCGAATTCGTACCAGGAACACTGTCCTGCATTGGAGACATGATAAGTGCCGTAGAGAGGCGAAGTCGTCAGCAAACCGATAGCGACCCGGCAGAGGTCACGGGTGTGGGTAGGAGAGCCGATCTGATCCCCGACGACCTTGAGTTCCTTACGGGTCTCCGCGAGTTCCAGCATTTTACGGGGGAAGTTCGGCCCGTTTACTCCGAAAAGCCAGGAGGTGCGGACGATAAAATGCTTTCGGCAAAGCTGCGCGACGTACCGCTCCCCGGCTAGTTTCGAGGCTCCATAGTGACCCAGGGGATAAGGGGTATCCATTTCGATGTACGGCTCTTTTTTCTTGCCGTCGAACACGAAGTCGGTAGAAATGTAGAGGATCGGAATATCGAGTGCGCTGGCCGCCGCCGCCAGGTTCCAAGTGCCGACTCCGTTTACTTTGTAAGCAAGATCGGGATTGCGCTCGCAGCCGTCCACGTCCGTATATGCCGCCCCGTGAAAAATGGCGTTGGGTTTATGTTCCTGGGTGAACGCCATCACCTGTTCGGTATTCGTGATGTCGAGCGTGAGCCAGTCAGGGACTTCCATGCCTTCGCGCTTGCCCACATCGGTACGCAGCACTTCGTGCCCTGCCGCTTCCAGCATGGCCCCCAAATCCAGCCCCAACATTCCGTTCGCGCCCGTTACCAGAATTTTCATCGTGCCACTCCTTCGATTTCCCGCCTAAATTAAACGCTTGCCGGACATTCATTTCAGCCCCAGAAACGGCTGCCCTGCACGATCCAGCGCAAACAGTAAAAGTACCGTGACCATCCAGAGCAGGATCGAAAACTGCATCGTGCGGTCTTTGCGGAGCACCTCTTCCGGCTCGCCGCCCATCCCCTTTTGATAGACTTGATAGAGGTAGCGAAAAATGCTGAAGATCACAATTGGCACGGTGAGCCACAGGTGCGGATGCTGCCTCGCGGTCTCCGACTCAATCGAGTAAACCGAGTAAGACACAATCGTCATGCCGCAGACCATCAGAAGAATTTGATCCAGGAACGGCAGGCTGTATTCGCTCAGAATGGCTCGGTGGCTCCCCGCCCCCTGACCAAGCAGAACAAGCTCCTGACGCCGCTTGCCGAACCCCAGAAACAGAGCCAGCTGAAGCGTGCAGAGCAAAAGCCAGTGAGAGATCGGCGCGGAAATCACCACCCCTCCGGCCACCGTCCGTAGTACAAACCCGACTGCAATACAAAACACGTCCACCAAGACGATGTGCTTGAGCCGAACACAATAGGCAATTTGCAGAATCAGGTAGGCCGCTAAGATAAGGGCTAGTTTTGGGCTGAGGCCCGCCCCGCCTAGCAGCCCGCCGAGCATCAGAACGACAAGTGTGACTTTTGCTGCTGAGACCGGTAGTGCCCCGGACGCAATGGGGCGCAGGCGTTTTTTCGGATGGTTGCGGTCGGCTTCCACATCCAGCAAATCGTTGAGCAGGTAGACGCCGCCCGATACCACGCTGAACAGAAAAAACGTGGAAGCCACTTTGCCGAGTGAAGGAAGGTCGCCCAGTTTTCCCGCAAAAATAATAGCCGCGAAAACAAACAGGTTTTTGGCTGCCTGATGCGGGCGGACTGCACGAAACAAAGCGGCGGGAAGACGAAAGGCAGTTTCCATGATTGGGGTTATTGTACCCCGAACTGTTCGATGAGGCGGGAAGAGGAACGCCCCGGCACGAATGGCAAAAGCACGATCTCCCCCCCGGAGTGCCGGATGACCGGGGTTTCCGGCATTGCTTCGATGTTGTAGTCGCCGCCTTTGGTATGAAACGCCGGGCGGATTTTCATAAGCAGTTGAACCGGAGTGTCTTCTGAAAAAATCACGCAGTAGTCTACGCAGCGTAACGCCAGCAAAATTTCCACGCGCTCCTCTTGCGGGTTGATCGGGCGCGTTTCGCCCTTCAACTGCCGTACCGACGAGTCGGAATTGACACCAACGATCAGCAGGTCACCAAGAGCGCGTGACGCCTCCAGGTAACGAACATGACCCACGTGAAGCAGATCGAATACGCCGTTGGTCGAAACGATCCGCTCGCCGCGCTTTCGATGCTCGGCGAGCATCCTCTCCAGATTGTCCGAGGTCAGCAGCGGCAAAAATTCACCTCACACCAAGGCTCAAAAACACAAAGAGAAGCAGAGGGCAAGGCGAGTCCTTCCGTTCCAAAATCAGTGCCGAACTCTGCCAGGCTGTTTACGTCCAGAACCCGTAAGATGAGCCTGTCCAGCTCTTCGAGCGAGGAAAGGTCTCTGATTTCCGTCTCCATTTCAGACGGAACTCCACCGAATTTGTGCTGAAGCATTTCAAGAAGCATTCAACTCCGAGTCATACGCTCAGCCTGCGCAGTGCCCTTTTTGATGCCCCGCTCTTCGTAAACACTGATCATCGCATCTACCTCCCCGGTTTCCTCTGTCTCCAGCAAACGCTCGAACGCTTCCCGCTCCCCATCCCCCAAAATCAAATAGGTCTCTACCAGGTTCGAGAGCAAAACTTCCGAGCCTCGTTTTCCCCGCTCGACGCCACTTTTTTAAGTGCGAGAAGTTTTTGTCTGGCAGCTCCCTCCTCACTCACACGCATCAACGCGCTCAAACCAGAGGCCAGTGGATTGTCACTTGTGAGGTAATCGTCGGCGGCGAGGTCGCGCAGTCCGATGACCGGGTAGGTGAACCGCAAAATTTCTTTGCCCAACAGACTTTCCGTGTGCGTTTCTTCCGTCAGGCCTCCTGCGCCTGGGAAAAGGTAGAGAACAATCGGAAAAATCGGAAGCCGCTCCCGAAGGCGAAACAAAGAATAATACTCGAACATTCGCGCCCGGAAGGTGCTGCGTTTTTCTGCCTCGACCTCGACATGAATCAGCAGAATTTCAGGTTCGCCCTCCAGCGTAAAAACTTGTACGACAAGATCGGCTTCCCGTTGATCGCCTTCAGGGAAATCGGTAAAGGTTTCCTTGTCTAAAAAAGTGATGCGAGGCAAATCCAAACGAGCGGCGATTTCAGGATAGAACAAAAACAAAAATTCTTGAAACAGTTCCTTCAGTGTTTCTTTCAGAGTTTGGTCATAAGCCATTGTTCCAGAAACCCGTCGATTTTCGTTTGCGATGATGGGTCTTCACGGTCAAATTCTAACACGTCCGTGAACCCGGCGTCAAGGAGAGATCGAAAAGAACTCAGACGGTGAGAAGGGTGAGATCGGTCAGCAGCATCTCAGCATTTCTTTGGCCCTTGAGATGCCGCTGACTATCCGTCTCTTACAAATCGGAGCCGAGGTACTTGCCGTAAAAGCGGGCGACGAACTCTTGATAATCGGGCTTGGCAATAATTTCGCGCCACCAGGATTGGTTTTCGATATACCAGCGCACGGTGTTTTCAAGGGCTTCCTCAAAGGGATAGGCCGGTTTCCAGCCCATTCCTTTGAGTTTGTCCGAATTGATGCTGTAGCGTTTGTCGTGCGCTCCGCCGCGCGGGTCTTCGATCTGCTTCACCAGCGATTCGGGTTTGTCCAGCAGTTTCAACAGGCGATCCACCATCTCGCGATTCGTACATTCACCGTCCGTGCCGACATTATACGCTTCGCCGAGTTCGCCGTGATGCAGCGCGAAATCAATCCCGGAGCAGTGATCCATCACATAGACCCAGTCGCGGACCTGCAAGCCCGTGCCGTAAAGCGGTACTTTTTTGTCCTGAATGAGTCGGGTGACGAAAAACGGAATCAATTTTTCGGGGTACTGAAATTCGCCGAAGTTGTTGCCGCACCGGGTAACGACGGTCGGCGTTCCGTAGGTGATGCGGTGCGCCCGTGCCTGCATTTCGCCGCCCGCTTTGGAGGCGGAGTAAGGAGTGTTCGGCTCGATGGGGCTGTGTTCAGTGAACTGCCCTTCGTCAATCGTACCGTAAACTTCATCGGTGGAAACGTGGAGCATCCGCTCGATGCCGTGCCGTTTCGTCGCATCCAGCAGCGTAAAAACCCCGTAAACATCGGTTTGAATAAACGAGCCGGGTTCGAGGATCGAGCGGTCATTGTGGCTTTCGGCGGCAAAGTTAACGATAAAATCTACTTTTTCGGCCTCGATAATGCCATTGACCACCGTTTCGTCCTGAATTTTGCCGGGATAGAACGCAAACCGGGAGGAAGACTCCGGGTTTGCCTGCAGATCGGCAATTGTGGAAAGGTTTCCGGCGTAGGTCAGGGCATCGAGAGCGATCACGCGATAGTCAGAATGATTTTTGAGAACGTAGCGGCAGTAGTTCGAGCCGATAAAGCCCGCTCCGCCCGTCACGAGTACAGTTTTGCTCACAGTTTGAACTCCGAATCGTTATCTTCATGGCGAATTTCGTCTACGGGCTCTTTTTTATCCCAGCCTGCATACAATTTATCCGGGAAGTTGAGAACGGTGGCATCCGTTTCGCCGACGTTACGGTAGGCATGAACGACACCAGGAGGAACGATCAAAAACAGAGGATTGTTTTCGCCTGCGAGAACGACCTGCTTGAGACGCTCGCGTCCCTCCCGGTTTTCCCAGAGGGTGACCTCGAACGTGCCAGACAAAAACGCAAAGCCGTCGGACTGGTGAACGTGTTCGTGCGGCCCGCGTGAAACGCCGGGATGGGTCAGCGAGACGTAGCCCATCGTCGGCTCAAATCCTTCGGGCAGTTCATCGTCGCGGAAAAGCTCGATCAGCCAGCCGCGAGGGTCGGTGTACTTTTTCAGGGAGCGAGCGATCACGCCGGGAAGGGCGGTTTCGAGGCTCTCGTGGGTGGTCGGGGTCATTCTTGTTTGCTTCCTTGAAGAGTTGGAAAGGGCGGATGAGTTCCCTGCCCGAAGGCGGGTTTGGCGTCGCGTTCAGTTTTTTTCGCCGATCAAGCGTTTCAAATACTGCGCGTATTCGGTTTTGCCGAGTTTTGCGGCTTGTGCCAGCACCTGCTCTGCATCTATGTAGCCGTATTCGTAAGCGATTTCTTCGAGGCAAGCCACTTTCAAGCCCTGCCGCTTTTCAATCGCGCCGATGAAGTTGTTTGCCTCCAGCAGTGAATCATGAGTTCCGGTATCGAGCCATGCAAACCCTCGCCCCAGCTTCATGGCGTGGAGTTTGCCGCGCTGGAGGTAGACGTTGTTGACATCCGTGATTTCATATTCTCCACGTGAAGAGGGCGGAATGTCGGCGGCAATCTCGGTGATCTGGTTGTCGTAAAAATAAAGCCCGACCACCGCATAATTGGATTTTGGCTGCGCTGGTTTTTCTTCAATCGAAAGCACTTTATTTTTGCCGTCGAGTTCCATCACGCCGTAGCGTTCCGGGTCGCTTACGCGGTAGCCGAACACCACCGCTCCGTCCTCCGAATCTTTCGCCTGGGTCAGCAGTTCTGGCAGCCCGTGCCCGTAGAAGAGGTTGTCACCGAGAATGAGGCAGGCAGGCCCGCCTTCCAGAAAGTTTTTGCCGATATGGAATGCCTGAGCGAGACCCTCAGGGCGCGGTTGAGCGGCGTAGTGAAGTGAAAGCCCATACTGGCTTCCATCGCCGAGGAGTTTCGAAAAGATCGGAAGGTCGTCGGGGGTGGTGATGAGGAGAATGTCCCGGATTCCCGCCAGCATCAGCGTGGAAAGGGGATAATAAATCATCGGTTTGTCGTAGACGGGAAGCAGTTGTTTGCACACTGCCTGCGTGAGGGGATAAAGGCGTGTGCCGGAGCCGCCTGCCAGAATGATCCCTTTCATGGGTACTTCCTTTCAGGGGAGGGCAGCGCTTCTGCGCCGCTTCCCTCCCTGTCTCATGCAAAAACCGTGCCTACGATGCAAACCGGAGCAAAAATAGGTGAATTTTCAGTAGCGGCGGTGCGTTTCCCAATCCCAGGCGGTCTGAACAATTTGTTCGACATCGGTGTAGGCGGGAACCCAACTGAGTTCGGATTTTGCTTTGGCGGCGGACGCCACGAGGCGGGGTGGGTCTCCCGCACGGCGGGCTTCCTCCCGGATGCGGATGGGCTTGCCGGAAACTTTTTCGCAGGCGGCAATCACTTCGCGGACGGAAGTCCCTCTTTCTGTGCCGAGATTGTAAACCGCGCTCTCGCCGCCGGATTTCAGGCGTTCCATCGCCAGCCCATGTGCCTGTGCCAAATCAAGAACATGAATGTAGTCGCGGATGCAGGTTCCGTCGGGGGTATCGTAATCGGTGCCAAAAACGGAAATCGCCTCGCGCTTTCCCTGTGCGGTCTGCAAAATCAGCGGCAGCAGGTGAGTTTCGGGATCGTGAGATTCGCCAATGCGCCCGCTGGGAGCCGCACCTGCCGCATTGAAGTAACGTAAGGCGGTATATTTCAGCCCGTAGGCGCGGCTGTAAGAAGCGAGAATCTTTTCAACGAAAAGTTTGCTCTCTCCATAAGGATTGATCGGATTCTGGGGGTGCTGCTCATCCATCGGCACGTACTGAGGGTTGCCGTAGGTGGCGCAGGTGGAGGAGAAGATGAAGTGGTTTACGTGGTGCTTGACCATCGCATCAAGCACGGAGAGCGTAGCGACGGTGTTGTTATGATAGTATTTTGCGGGAGAGGTCACGGACTCCCCCACGTAGGCATATGCTGCAAAATGCACGACGGCTTCGATGGAATACTGCGTGAAAATTTCGTCCAGCAGTTTCGGGTCGCCCATGTCGGCGCGAAGAAGCGTAACGCCCTCGACGGCTTCGGCGTGCCCGTAAACGAGGCTGTCGAGAACCACAACTTCCGCTCCCCCCTTCAGGGCGTAGTCCACATAGTGCGAGCCGATATATCCGGCTCCTCCAATCACAAGAATCATTTTAGTTCCTTTGAGCAGCCCGGCGCAGCCGAAAGACTTCTGCCATTTTGCGGCAGTCAGTCCACAAAGCGGTACTTGATGATCGTCCAGATCGCTTGTACCCCGTCGCGCCAGCCGATTTTTTTGCCTTCGTCGTAGTCGCGCCCGCTGTAAGAGATCGGCACTTCGTAAACCCGGCAGCGTTTTTTGGCAATTTTCGCGGTCACTTCCGGCTCGAAGTCGAATTTGTTGCACCGCAGGTTCAGGCTCTGAATGATTTCACGCTTGAAAACTTTATAACACACTTCCATATCGGAGACGCTGAGATTGGTGAACATATTGGAAAGGGTGGTGAGAACGCCGTTGCCCCAGCGATGCCAGAAAAAATGAACCCGGTGTGCTCCGCCGCCCAGAAAGCGAGAGCCGAAAACGACATCGGCCCGCCCGTCCAGCAGAGGTTCGAGCAGAGCGAAATACTCACGCGGGTCGTATTCCAGGTCAGCATCCTGAACGATGAGATAATCTCCGGTGGCAGCCTCGATCGCGGTTCGGATCGCCGCGCCTTTTCCTCGGTTCTGCGGATGATAGAGCACCTTCACGTCGGGGAATTTGCCCTCAATTTCATCGCGCATGAGGTCGCGGGTTCCATCGGTAGAGCCGTCGTCCACCAGCAGAATTTCCTTGTTGATTTCCACTTCGCGTACCCGCGCCAGCAGTTCCATTAGGGTATTGCGCTCGTTGTAAACCGGGATCAACACCGACAGCACATAATCTTGACGTTTCACCAGCCTCTGCCGTTGAAGGCTCATTGCAGCCGAAGACGAATGGTCTTCCTGCGGGGGCGCGGGGGGGGATTCGATCTCACTCTCCAACTCTAAACTCTCTTTCTGTCCTCGCTCCGTCCGGGGGCTGGAGAACCTCTATTATGTCGTGATTTCGGTTTCTGACTTCGGCAAAACTATACCCGAAAAATTCAAGATTCGGGGAAAGCAGGCGGTCTTCTTCATTCGGCTTTGTGCTTGCGGCAGCGTCCCAACCGTCTGCGCTCTCGACCAGTCACCTGCCGGGTGTGGGTTTCCGGACAGTATTCATTGGCGAGTTTCCCCGTATCCGAGCAAACTGTCACCGTGACTGTTTCCTCAGCGGCGGCACGCCGGGGGGCTTCGGGAGCGGAGGCACGGGAGGTCGGTTCGGGCGAAGCTCGGCGTTCTTCCCGGCGCGAGGGGGCAGGCTCCGCCTGAGCCGGGGCTTCGTCAGGCGGCGGGGCTGTGGCCGGAGGCGGTGTCTCGTCTTTGGGCCGTGAGGGTTCCGTTCGCTTCGGCCTATCGGAAGTCGGGGTGCGGGGAGTGTCGGGGGCGGCCTCGCCGGGGGGGTCCCCTCCCTCTCCTGCCGCCGGGCTTTCCTCGGCGGGAGCGGAGTCAGCAGAAGGCGTCTCCACTTCGGCAGGGGTTTCCTCGGTGCGATGTTTGCGGCGGCGCGGCTTTTTTTCTTCTTCGACGGTTTTCTTTTCTTCTTCCGGCGTCACTTTTTCAGTGGGGACATCGGTTGGCAAATGAAACTTGCGCTGTTCCGGGATTGCCTTCACCATAAAATCGTGCCAGATCGGAGCGCACAACGCGCCCCCTGTCGCGCCGTCCATAACGCGCTTGATTTCCGTGACGCGCCCGGATTTCTTTTCGCGGACGCGGGAAACTTTCGCCACCCAAACCACCGTCGTCAATTCGGGCGTGTAGCCAGCGAACCAGGCATCTTTGGCGTCTGACGTGGTTCCGGTTTTGCCATGCGCCTCTTCAATCACGCCGCTGCCTTCGCTTCCCCGCGCTTTGGTTCCGGTTCCGCCAGGATTCACCACCGCTCTCAAGGCGGTGTCTATCTGCTTCACGGTATCGTCCCGCTGGAACAAGCCTTCGCGGATTTTCGGATAATGCTCTTCCACCACATTTCCGTCTGCATCGGTTACCGAAACAATTGCCATTGGCAGACAGCGGCTGCCATTCATCGGAAAAACCGAATAGGCGGAGGCAAGATCGAGAGGGCGAACCTCGGAGGCTCCGAGCGCGGTGGGCAGAACGGCCCGCAGATGAGTGCGAATTCCCATCGTCTCCGCATACTTAATGACCGTTGAGATGCCGGCTCGCTGTGCCACTTGAACCGCAACGGTATTCGTTGAATGGCGAATCGCATCCAGGCAGGAAATGCTGCCGTAGCTGTAATTGCCGCTGAAGTTGCGGACGACCTTTTTCGGGTTGTTGGGGTAGGGGATGGGCTTGTCTTCGAACGAATCGTATAGGGAGACTTTGCCCGTGTCGAAGGCAGCGGCATAATCGAAAACCTTGAAGGTGGAACCGGGCTGATGCGTTCCCTGGGTGGCGTTGTTGTACTGGCTGTCCACAAAGCTGCGCCCGCCGATCAGGGCACGGATATAGCCGGTTTTATTGTCGAGCGAAACCAAGGCTCCCTGATTGGCATTGGCCCCGACCTCGGAAGCGTGTTGGAGGCCGCTGCGAAAAGCCGATTCTGCCTGCACCTGCATAGTCCAGCTGAGGGTGGTGCGGATTGTTAAACCGGAGCGCACATATTCGGAGCCGTAAGCATGATTCAATAGATTGAGGACATGGGTTACAAAATAGGGAGCCTTGAAATCGGCCTGTTTGCCTTCGTCGCGTTTGATGACTTTTGGCTTGTCGGCAAGGGCAGATTCGTACTCGGTCTGGGAAATCGCATTGTATTCCCGCATTTTTTCCAGCACTTCGTCGCGGCGTTTCAGAACGGCGGTTCGGTGTTCGTAAGGGGAAAAATAGGTGGGCCGCTGCGGAATGCCCGCCAAAAACGCACATTGCGAAAGGGACAACTGCGAAACCGGACGACCGAAGTAGGTTTTCGCTGCCGCCTGCACCCCGTAGGCCCCGTTGCCATAGTAGATATTGTTGAGGTAGAGTTCGAGAATCTCGTCTTTGGTGTAAATCTGCTCCAGCCGGGTGGAAACCATCGCTTCCCGCAATTTGCGAGCAAAGCTGCGTTCACGGGTAACCCCGAAATCTTTCACATTTCGCACGAGCTGCTGGGTGAGGGTACTGGCTCCCTGCGTGGCTTTCCCCCCCCGAAGGTTGATGAGAATGGCACGCGCCACGCCCTGAAAGTCTACGCCGGAGTGTTCGCGGAAACGATGATCCTCAATCGAAATGGTGGCCTCCTGCATCCGCTTTGGAATCTCTTTAAGCGAAATGGGCTGGCGGTTTTCCACGCGGAGGGTTCCGAGAAGAACCCCATCGTAGGAGAAAATGCGGGTAGGCACGGGGGGACGCATTTCAACGACTGCGTTTTCGAGGGTAGGCAGTTCGCGGGTGAACTTCCAGAACACCAGCACCCCCCAGATAAGGCCGATAGCGGCGGGAGCCAGCAAAGCCAGAACCGTGAGCACAAACAGAGTTTTCAGTCGTTTTTTTGCACTAACCGGCCCAGAAGCGCGGCGCGTTTGCGCTCGGCCTTTGGTCTTCTGTGCCGGAATGGTGCGGGTTCCCCGATTAGCCATAGAATCATTATGAGCAAACAGCGGTCTTCTGTCAAGAGAAGGAATTGATGGGGCTTCTGTGCAAATGCTGAGAAAAGGCCCTGAAACGCAGAGAACGGAACGGTTCTGCTGCCCGCCCCAGGAGGGCTGTACTGTGTCTCTGGTTTGTTTGAGACGAAAAGTTTTTCTTGCGATCCCAGGACTACTGGTTCTTTTGATGCAAAGCGCGTCGTCCGCGCAGAGAAAGCCCCCAATGCCGCCTTATTACGAAGAGGAAGTGCGTGCGTCCAATCCACTTCGCACCGAAGGGGCGAGAGAATTGGAAGCCTACGTCAACGCATTGAAAGCGGATGGAACAAGGCTGCAATCTTTGTTCACTCCCAACTATTCTTCCCGAAAGGCATTTGAGAATTCTACGCGGAATTTACGCCGGAAGTTTGCAGAGAGTATCGGCTATCCGCCGCCCGGAAAGCCCAACCCGGAACCGCCCGTCTTCACCAAGATCGGAGAGGACCGTCTAGCCGACTATTACCGGGTGAAAATTTCGGTGCTGCCAGCAGTTCATGCCGAGGGATTGTATCTGATTCCGAAAGGCTTGAAAAAGCGGGCTCCGCTCGTGATTTCGATGCATGGCGGCGGCGGTTCGCCCGAAGCCGCGCTGTTTCATGGCGGAGCCAATTATCACGATATGGTGCGCGGAGCGGCAAAAGCGGGCTATGTGGTGTTTGCACCGCAGCATCTTTTTTCGGCAGACGGCTATCCCGGCGACATTCGCAGCCGAACCGACTCTCGGATGAAACTGGTTGGTACAAGTTTGACCGCCGTTGAAATCGTGAAAATCACCCGCAGTCTCGACGTTTTGCTGAAACGCCCAGAAGTAGACCCGAAGCGGGTGGGCATGGTCGGGCTTTCCTACGGCGGTTATTATACACTGGTGACCTCTGCTCTGGAACCTCGGATTAAAGCGGCGGTTTCAAGCGGCTACTTTGGGGTGCAGGAATGGCGATACGCCCAGAACGAACTCTCGGTGCCTTCCGCTTTTCAGTTCTCGGATCGTTTTTCGCTGTTTCGGGATTCCGAATTGGTCGCGCTTATCTGCCCGCGTCCGCTGCTCATTCAGGCAGGAGCGAAAGACGACGCCGATCACCGGGAAGGGGGAGTGAAGCTGGCCGCCGAGTCCGGGAATTACTATCGCCGACTGGGGCGCGGCGACGACTTTCAGTTTCTCGTCTTCGACGGCGGACACGAATTTCACGATGCCTCCGCATGGGAATTCTTAAAGCAGCATCTTTAAAAAACAGTCGAAACATTAGTCCTAAAATACGGAGACCTGAGTCCGCTGAAGGCGGCTTCACCGACCAATCTGCCGACAGGCAGATGTGACCCTTGAGGGTCTTATCGGTGTTTTGTCCTTGGACTGAAGTTCCCAACGGCGTACCGCCAACCGTCCTCTGAACGGAACTACCGGGCAGGAAAGAGGGGTTGGAAATTAAAGTTTCCTCCTTGCGCTCTCTGGGGTTTGGCAGTCCCCTCTCCCCCATTTTTCTCGGCACTTCGTTGCCTCGTACAACGGACGGCAGCAATCGGTGTGCATCGGATATGAGTTTTTAGGGCTGCGAGCAGCTTTATTCGGCTTTGTAGTCGCGCCAGAGCCAGCGCAGCGACTCGCCGAGGATCGAATAGCCGTGCGCGGGGTTGTGGTCGCCGTGCCCGAAAACGAATTTGTAGTCGTACTTTTTGTATTCGAGGGCTTTTGCCATTTCCTGATTCGCCAGCGGCCAGTTGCCGAAGGGATTGTCGAGGTCGTGGTCTCCGTCCTGCAAAAAGACGCGGATCGGTTTCGGCTCGCTTTTGCGGATCATAGGAGGGTAGTTGTGCCCGCCTTCAAAGCCGGTTTTGCCGCCCGCCAGATTCACGTAACTGCCAATCCAGGAAAGTACCTTGCTAAATTGGTCGGGACGCTGCCATGCCGCAGTGAACGCGCAAATGCCGCCGCTGCTTAAACCGGCGACGGCGCGGCTCTGGGCGTCGTGCCGCAGTTTAACGGTCTTTTCCACTTCAGGCAAAATTTCTTCGAGCAAAAAGCGGGAATACTGATCGGACAGCGTATCGTACTCGAAACTGCGCTGGTTGTTTCCGCGTTTTTCGCCGCCGGGAAGCAGGGTTCCAGGATTGATAAAAACACCGACGGTGACGGGCATCGCTCTCTCTGCAATGAGGTTGTCGAAGACGGGAGGGACGCCGCCCTTGTAGCCGCCGCCGTCCTGAAAAATCATTACGCAGGCGGGCTTGTCCGGGGTGTACTGGGCAGGCACATAAACCCACCATTCACGATCCGTTTTGGGATACACTTTGCTTTGGAAGTTGGGCATCTGCGTGACTTTCCCCTGCGGTACGCCCACTTTTTCTACGCTGTCGGGGTCTTTGGGGTAGGGGCCGCCGACCTGCGCGTGAGCGGACGCGGCGGGGAGCAGAGACGCACACAGCACGGCAAAGGCAAAAGCCAGATTCCAGTTCATCCTTTAAAATCCTTGTGGTTGAAATTTGGGGCGGGGACGACTGCTCAAAAAGCAGTTCTAAATTCTAGGACACCCCTTTTTCTCAAAAGGGGCAGCAAAATTCACTCATTCTCTCAAAAGATCGCCTGCCCTTCCTGCGGCTCCCATTCGGTCAGAAATTAAGTCTGCGGGTCTAACAGTCGGTCATCTCCTGCCGCTGCCATCTCACGAAACCTTTCTGCTCATTCCTGCCGGGGCAAGGGAAAGAGTGCCGGAGCAGGCTGAGCGCGAAAATCCCTGGCGGTTGTTTTTGCCGCATCTGCAAAATGATTGAGTGTGAAATCGAGGTCTTCAAGATATTGCTGGTCGGGAATTGGCGCAGCGTTCATCGCCCATTAGGATACACTAAAAAACGGAGTCGAGAAAAATGTTTCCCAACTCCGTTTCGCTCGGTTCGATGCCCGGTTAGGCCGCTTTGTCTGCGCCGACCGTTTGCAGCAGCCCCTGGGCGATTTCGAGGTTGTTGCGGGCCGACGCCAGGGCCGGGTTTTGCGCCAGTGCCTGCTGATAGGAAACCACCGCCGCTTCATAGGCCTGGGTTTGAATGAGACAGTTACCCAGGGTGAAAAAGCCCATTGCGTTTTCCGGTTCCACTTCGAGGCCCGCCAGATACGTTTCGGCGGCTCGATCAAAGTAGCCCATTTTGTAGAGCAGGTCGCCCGCATTGAAGTAGGCATTGCCGTAGTCGGGCTTGAGCTGGATGGCGTCGGCGTAGAGGTCCACCGCCTCCGCCTCCTCGCCGATCTCCGCCAGCACCCGCCCCAGGTTCACGCAGATTTCCGCCGAATTGGGCTTCAGCAGACGGAGGCGTTCGTAGGCTTCGCGGGCTTCGTCCAGCAGTTCCAGCTGCTCGCAGGAAGCTGCCAGCCCTGCGAGTGCCTCCACATCGGTGTGATGAATTTGCGTGGTACGGCGCAAAAACGGAAGGGCGGCGGCGTAATCCTTCAGATTCAAGTTCAATTTGCCCAGATCGCGGATCGCATCCGTGTGCTGCGGGCTTTGCTCCAGGCAGACGTGAAGCTCGCGGATGGCGTCCTCGAAGCGGCTTTCGTGGGTGAGCACAATCGAAAGCAGATACCGCGCCTCGATCATCGTAGGCTGTTCTTCCAGCACCGCTTTGCAGGGAGCAATCGCTGCCTCATGCCGCTCCTGCCCCACGAGAGCGAGGGCCAAGCCGTAGCGGGCTTTGTAGGTTCCGACGCCTGCATCCCCCGACTTCGCATAAATCGAATCGTCCTCGGCTCCCAGGCGCAGGGCTTCCCGAAAGGCGGCCTCTGCTCCGGCGTAGTCTTTGAGATAGAGGTGACAGTAGCCTCGCCCGAACTCGATGCCTGCATGAAGAACCCCCAGCTTTTCCGACGCCTCATAATGGCGAAGCCCCTCTTCCGGTCGCTGAAGCCGATGGCAGGCCGCAATCAGTTCGATAAACAGCGTCACCGAATACTCTTCGTTTTTGTCGGCTTTTTCGGCGGCTTCCACAAGACAGGTGTAGGCGTTTTCCCAGTCGCCCGCCGTGAAGTAGGCATTGCCGAGGTTGAAAAGCTGGAAGTTGCGGAATTCATCAATCGGATTTTCTTCCACTTCGCGCTTCAGCATGGAAATAAAGCGGTCGTGCTTGTTGCGAAGCGACATAATTTCGCCCGCATAGCCGAAGTGATCAATCACCAGCCCGTCGGTTTTGCCATAATCGTAGCCCAAATCCTGGAGCGAGCGGAGGTTCTGCTCGTGGATGCGCCCCTGAAATTTCACCCCCGGTTTAAGGCGGAACAAACGCAGCGCATGGTGGATGGCCACCTCCGAACCCTCCCGGCGAACCGAAGAAGAGAGCCAGTTCTGAAACAGGCAAAGAAAGCCACCGATGTTGGCCGGAGCCTCTTCCATTGCTTTGCGGAAAGCCGCCGCTGCCCCCGGAGCGATCTCCTCGTCTGCGTCGAGCCACAACGCCCAGTTGCCGGTGGCGTGTTTAAGAGAAACGTTTCGCGCTTCCGAAAAGTCTTCGTTCCAAGGGTGCTGAATCACCTTTGCGCCGTACTCACGGGCAATTTCAATGGTACCGTCGGTGGAACCGGTGTCTACGATCACCATTTCATCCACCAGAGGTTTCGCGCTTTCGAGGCAGTTTCGCAAAAAGCGCTCTTCGTTTTTTACAATCATACAGAGTGAAAGGCGGAGTGCAGCGTCTTTTGCCTGCGTTTCGGCGGTGATACGGGCGATTTCGGCATCGTACTCGGCGCAGCGTCCCAAAGCCTCATCCGCAAGAGAAATCTGGTGCAAAATTCGGTCAAGATCGGGCGAGGTCCGTCCGGCATTGTTTCCCGTCAGAGGGTTGAGGCCAAAAGGAGCTTCTCCGAGGGAAGACGTTCCAAAGCCCTGCCGCTCGGAGGTTTGCCACTGAAGGACGGCAGCCTGCCCGACCAATCCCTGCCGCGCTTTTTCGACGGTGGCGCGGATGTCGGCGTTCTCCATGCTGTAATCGAGGGCGATAAGCGCGTTGTCCAAAGCCTCTTCGTGAAGCCCGGCCTCGTTGAGAACAAACGCAAGATTATGATGAAAGTCACGCGGGTTTGGAGCTACGGCGACTCCTTTACGGAACATCGAGATGGCTCGTTCGGTATCCCCCGTGCTGTAAGCCGTGACCGCCAGCGCGTTGATCACGTCCCAGTCGTTGTCCCGTTCCGTGTGAAGGGCTTCCAGCAGGGACATCGCTTTTGCGTAGTCGCCGCCCCGTGTTTCGGCAAGGGCGGCCTGTTTCCGTTCCTCGAACATATCGCCAATCGCTTTTTCGGCGGCGGTGTCGGCAGAGGGCAGGTTCCAGCCCAGGCCGGTGGAGGAGCCGAGGCTGAGATTGCTCAAGCCCAGCGGCAGCGAAAATGAGCGGGCGAAGGAAGCGGTGCGCTCCGCTTTGGCTTCGACTTCGATGAGGCGGGTAAGTGCGATGTCGGCGGCGTGTGCCCAGGTATGATGCTCGCGGATGTCTCGTAAAGCCTGTTTGCCTTTCGCTTGGGCCGCCGCTTGGTTTTTGACCACCGAGCGCAGAGTTTCGATGAGGGCCTCGCGGAAGGGTTCGGCCCAGTAAGGCGCACCAACGGTTTCCATGCCGGAAACCACACGCTCCGACAGATACTGCACCTGTGCCGGAATCAAGTAGGCATTGGCTTCGTTTGCAAAATCGAGTGCCGCTCCGTAATTCGTTGCAATCGTGGGCTTGCCAGACGCCATCGCCTCCGCAATCGGCATTCCGTAGCCCTCGCCGCGATAGGGATGAACCAGGCAGTCGGCGGAAGCATAAAGGGCGGCGATGTCGTTTTCACTCAGTTCCTCGGTGACATAGACGATCTTCGAACCGCCGGGCTTTACCTGCAGGGCGCGAATGAGCGAGTCCATCCCCTGATTGGCATAGAAACTGCCTGCACCGAAATCTTTGACCAGCAGCACCACATCATCTTTGGCAGAAAAGGCACGATCAAACGCATCCAGCAGAACATCAATGCCTTTGCGGGTGAGAGTTCCGCCGACAAACAAAAATTTGCAGGTGTCGGGAGTGATCCAGGCGGAACCGCCGGGGCCGCTTTTCCAGAGCCGATCAATGGTCGTATTGTCTGCCGCCCCGGGATGAAAGCGTGCCGTGTTGACGCCGTTCGGAACCACCGCCACTTTGTCGCCGGGAACACCGCTTTCAAGGTAGCAGTTTCGCACAAACGTGGAAGGAACCCAAACCTCGTCCACCTTGTTTTCGATTTCGCCGATCCATGTTTTAGGCAGCGAGCCGAATTCCCAGGGCTGAATCAAGATCAGTTTTCCGGTGTCGGGAGCCTCAAAAAGCGGGGGCCAGCGATGCCGAACTGTGAGACGGGTTTCGTCATCCGGGGCGTTCAGGCGCGAACTCAGCTCGGCATAACGCGAGTCGGCGGCGGGATTGAAGGTATCTGTCTCGTAGGGATCGAGGGCAAGCTGATACTTTTTTGCGAACTCGACGTTTTGAAGCAGCGACAGAGTGAGTTCCCGGTTGACGTGCGCGAGGCTGTGATGCACGAAAAACGATCCGTGCCAGCGCAGGGAAGGAAGCGAGGGGCCTGAGTTGCGGGCAATATGCAAAGGCATGAAAAGGGTTCTCCTGAAAAAGTCGATGTTTGAAAACGCCGGGAAGGGCCTCGGCGGGTCTGCTGCCTGTCGCGAAGGCCGGGTTAGGCCGCGCTCTCTTGTGCGCGGCGGTCGGCTCTAAACGGAAGAGGCGAAAGTGTTTGAATCGGCAGGCGGGCGAACTCGGCCAGGGTGCGGCGAAACGGGGTGAGTTCCCCGGAAACGAGCACCTCGGTAGCCGCGTGAAAGAGACGCCACTCCTCTTTGGGTTCCAGCGGCTCATGGAGCAGCGTGAGGCGGGGGATGGCGTCGCCGGAAACCCCGCAGTTGTTCAGCAAAAAGCTCTGAAGCCTTGAAATCAAAATCTCTCCTGCCGGGGCCGTGTTCGGATCCGCGCGAAGCATCAGCAAAACAGGGTCTTTCTGATGATAACGCTGAGCGAAGGAGCTCACCAATTCCTGCCAGTCGCCGGTTTCGCTCCAGTTGGGAAACGCGAGAAGTCGGGTTCCGTTCGGAAGGCCGTTTTCCTCTTTGGCTCTCATCCGCGCTTCACGCAGCAGCTGCAGAAGGGCAGGGCGATGCGGCGCGTAGTAGGTGCAGGCGCGAATTCGGGTTTCCAGGTCTTCCAGCAGCGGAACCGCTTCGCCTGCTTTTCCGACTTCGATCAACAGCCGGACGCGCTCTTCCCAGGCATTCCAGTGAAACGGAGCCTGCTCGGTGGTTTGACGGTACGCTTCCAGGGCTTCATCCACTTTGCCCAGCGCACGCGAAGCACGGGCTTTGCTATAAAGTATCGGTATTTGTGCGGGATTCTGCAGGGCGGCTTCTGCTGCCGACCGCCAGGCGGTAAGAAAATCGTCTTCAGCGTAAGCGGTTTCGGACAGGGTGAGCAGAATTCGTGCCCGAAGCCAGCGGCGCAGTTCGCTTTTCCAGCGGGGGGAACCCGGCGCGTGGTCCCGAAAAATTTGTTCCCATTCAAGACGGAATCCATCCTGCACCCTCGGCAGGGCCAGCCCGTTCTGGTCTAAATCCACCTCCGACTCGATCTGCCGCAGTGTTTCCTGAAGAAGAGAAACCCCGGTTTCCCGAAAGCCCTGCAAAATCAGTGCGTAGCCGTGATTGTAACGCGCCAGCGGATTGGCCGGGTCGGTTTCGAAGGCTTCCGCAAATCGGTGAAAGGCTCGCTGTGCCGTTTGGTCTTTTTCCAGGGAGGGGAAGAGGTTGGCGGCTTTCTGCCACTGCGTAAACGCACTCAGCGAGAGAATTTCGCCGCGCTCCTGGTCTGTGGCGGCCCCTGCGAGTGCCGCCTCCAAATGGGTTTCCAGGGTGGGTATCACCCGTGAGTCGGCGGAAAGCAGCCACTGCACGAAGGGCGGACGGGGCGCGGGGCGTGGGGCGGGGGAAGCGGAGGCCGCGAAAAAGGCTTCGATTCGGTTAAGCAAATCGCCCAGATGATGCGCGTAGGTGTGCGCTTCGACCGCTTTTAGTCCTGCAGAGGCGATTTGTTCGCGCTCTTTGGCGCGGGCCGGGTCGAGGTAATACTCGACCAGAGCCTCGAAATCGTCCTCCCCGTAGAGAACTCCGCTCGCTCTGTCCTCGAATACCTGGCAGAATTCGCGGTTGGATCGCTCCATCAGATGAAGTGCGCCGCAGGCCGCCGCTTCATAGGCCCGCATATTCAATTCGCCGCGAATGCTGCGGTTGAACACGATTTTGGCGCGGTGAGTCATCCGAACGTACTCTTCGCCCTGCAGCCCGGTCGTGAGCACGACCCGGTATTTTTTCGACAGCCGCGCCGTTCGTGCAAGCCATCGGGCGCGTTCCCGCTGAATCTCATGATTGAAACTGCCGATCATTAAAAGATCAATGTCTTTCGTTTCCGTTCCCGAAAAATCAGACGGGAAAGCGGGACGGTGCAGCTGCGGATGATAGCCCCACAGAAGTGCGGGTAGAACCCGTTCGAAACCGGCTCGCCGAAACGCCTCTGCACCCGGTGTGTCCGCCACAAGCAAATCGAACTTTGCCCCCACGCTGCGCAGTGCCGAACCGCCTAGGTTCCAATCGCCGAACACCCCGACCGTTTTACACCCAGCTGATTCAATCCCGAAGGGAACGGCATTGTACTCAGGACTCCAGTGTACATAAAGATCGGGCGTCCAACCTGCAGGGCATCCCGCCGTCAGCGCGTTCCAATCCATGCCGGGGGTGTGCGAAATCTGCGTGTAGCCGTTGCCGAACGCAAGGATTTCGTCGCCGCAGTTTTCGCGTCCTGGCAGCGGCTTTCGCAGCAGAATCTGCGGCATCAGGTTTGTATGACCAATGAGAATTTTCATGGGGGCTGGGCGGTTTCGTTGAATCTATCCGGCGGCGACGCGGCGGACTTCCGGGGTTTGCACAACAGCGAGGGTTTGCTCTTCGGAAGCAAGAAACTCTGCAACCCCTTCACGCTTCAGGGTAAGCAGGGTTTCGCAGACGGTTTCGATTTGCGCGGCGGTGATTTCGGGGTAGATCGGCAGGGAGAACACTTCTCGGCACGCCGCCTCCGATTTGGGGAACTCGCCGAAGCCATAACCAAGCCCTGCATACGCCTTCTGATTCGGGATCGCGACCGGATAGTGAACGCCTGCTCCAATGCCTGCCTCATTCAACCGTTTTACCACTTCGTCGCGGCGTTTCGTTCTCACGACATAGAGGTGGTAGACGTGGCGGCAGTTCGGCAGAACCTCCGGGGTGGGGATGCCCCGTTCGGTGAGCATCTGCGAGTAGGTTTCGGCGGCGCGGCGACGCTGAGCCGTCCAGAATTCGAGGTATTGCAATTTAACGCGCAGCACCGCCGCTTGAAGGGTATCGAGGCGGGAGTTGAATGCCAGAAAATCGTGATGATATTTTTTGCTTTGCCCGTAGTTGCGAAGCATTCTCAATTTATCGGCGATTTCGGGGTTGTTCGTGGTGGCGGCTCCGCCGTCGCCGAACGCGCCCAGGTTTTTGCCAGGATAAAACGAAAACGCGGCCACATCTCCCATCGAACCCACCCGCTGCCCGCCGTATTCCGCTCCGTGCGCCTGACTTGCGTCCTCCACGAGTTTCAGATTGTGACGGCGGGCCAGATCGAGCAGCGGGGTCATGTCGGCAGGCTGTCCGTAAAGGTGAACCGGCAGAATCGCTTTCGTTTTCGGCGTGATTTTCGCCTCGACAGAGCGCGGGTCCAGCGTGTAGGTGCGCGGGTGAATGTCTGCAAAAACGGGGGTGGCCCCGCTGAGGGAAATGCCGGTGGCAGAGGCGATAAACGAATTCGCTGCCGTAATTACCTCATCCCCCGCCCCGATTCCGAGGGCCGTCAACCCAAGAAAGAGCGCGTCAGTTCCACTCGCCAGGCCCACCGCAAACTTCGCGCCGCAAAACGCCGCAAACTCATTCTCAAACCGGGTGACCTCTTCACCGAGGATAAAGTCGCCGCGCTCCATCACGCCTGCCATCGCCGCTCCGAATTCCGCCCCATGCGCCTCGATTTGCGCTTTCAAATCCACCAAAGGAATTTTCATCCGTGTTTTTCTCCCGCTAAGATTGAGTTTCGCTCCTTGAAACCCAGCCTTCGATTTCGTTAGTTAGGCTTCCATCTCGCCGCAGTCCTCGCACCAGAAACCGCCGTCGCGCTCCTCCAGTTTTCGACCGCAAAAACAAACCCAGCCGACCTGCCGCGCCGGGACACCCGTTACCATGGCGTGCGGAGCCACATCTTTCGTTACAACGGCTCCTGCCCCCACAAACGCAAACGCGCCAATCGTGAGGCCGGGAACAATCGTCGCGTTCGCTCCAATCGTTGCGCCGGTGCAGACCCGGGTTCGCAAAAGCCAGTCTTTCTGAGCATAACGCGCGTTTGCCTCCGGCAAACGCGGGGAGCGGGGCAGTCGGTCATTGGTGAAAACCGCGTTCGGGCCGACGAAAACCCCGCTTTCCAGGGTGACCCCTTCCCAGACACAAACGCCGTTTTTCACCGTGACCCCGTCGCCGAGCACCGCTCCGCGCTCCACATAACTGTGGTCGCCGAGATTGCAGTGTCTGCCCACCCGTGCCCCTTCACAAACATGAGCGAACGCCCAGATACGGGTTCCTTCGCCCACACACTCCGTTTCCACCAATGCCGTTTGATGCACCATGTTTCAACCTCGAAGTAAAGAGGCCGCCCGCCGCCGAGAAAGCAAAAACTAACTGGGTGAGGGAAGCGAGCAAGTGAAAGCCCCTCCCCCGCTCCGCGTTCTCTGCGGCTGGGCGATCCTTTTTCCTTGATGCCGCTATGCCGCGACAGGAATGAGATTCTGAATCGGCTTGGAGGCCGCCGCCAGCGACAACACGGGAACCCGGATGCCGTTGAGAGCAAGGGAGCGGTCAATCGCTTCCAAAACCCGCACGTTCTGAGTACCGATGAAGCCGTCGGTCAGCGGCGTTTTGCCGGAAGCCGCACAGGAAAGAAAATGTTCCACTTCCACTTTCAGCGGCTCGGTAGGCTCCACGCGGGGACTGATGATGTCGCCGTCGCGCACCAGAAGACGAAACTGCCCGAAGCTTTCGGCCTCTTCTTTCAAGGAGGAGATGCCTTTTTCGTAGATGCGGACACGCTCGGTGGGGTGAGCGTCGTCGAAGACCACGCGCCGCCCGCTTCCCACAGCCACGACCTCGCGCACTTTGTTGGGGCAGACCCAGGAAACATGGATATTCGCCATTACGCCGCCAGCATAGCCCAGGGTGATGAAAACCACATCTTCCAGCCGGTGATTAAGCACCGTCGAGCCGTTTGCCTGAACCCATTCGGGCTGCTTTTGGAGCAAAAATTCGCAGATCGCGAGATCGTGGGCCGCTAAGTCCCAGGTAACGCCGACATCGCTGCGAACGGAACCGAAATTCGTGCGCGTGAGATGCAGATAATAGAGATCGCCGAACTTCGGATCGTCCAGAAGCTCTTTGGTTTTGTAAAGCCCGGAATTGTAGAAAAAGGTCAGCCCCACCATGAGGGTCAAGCCATTTTGCTCAGCGAGTAAGGTGAGTTCTTCTGCCTGAGCAGAATCGGTTGTCAGCGGCTTTTCCACCAGAACGTGCTTGCCTGCCTCTAAAACCTCTTTCGCCGCCTTGAAATGGGTAACGGCGGGAGTCGCCACTACCACTGCGTCAATCCAGCGGTTGCCTAAAATTTCTTCGATCTTTTCGGTAACGGACAGAAGCGGAAACCGTTCCTGTACCAGCCGCAGCCGCTGCGGATCGGTATCACACGCGGCTACAATTCGCGCCTGCGGTAATTCATGAAGCAGCCTCACATAATTCATTCCCCACCGTCCACACCCAATCACCGCGACATTCAACATCGTTTTTTCCTCGATCTCAGAATAAAACTGGCCAAGCAGAGGTGAGCGAACCAAAGGGTGAAGGGATGAAAAGCACAAAGAGAAGAGTCAGGATCATTCCTCGCTGCGCTTTTGGGTGAGGTTTGTCCTCCCACCTGCTTACCCTCTCCACCCGCCGCCCCGATGCCTAGGCGCATTTCTCCAGCCCCCCCAGCAGCGGAACCCCCAGAAAAGCGGCAAACTCTCTGTCGGCATCGCCTCCCACCGCAAGCACTCCGTCTACAATGGGCAGAGCGTGAGCGCGAATCATGGATTCTATCGGTTCCGTGAGGAACGACACTCCAGGAATTTTTTCAGGGGAAAGGCCAAGCGTTTCGGTGAGGTAGTCGCTGAGCCTTGTGACAATGAGGGCAGGGTCAGGATACCGATCCGGCGGAATCGGCAGAAGCAGCACAACGGAATCCGCTTTCGTGCAGCGTCCGACATAATCCCGCAAAAGCGGCTGCCACTGTGCTGGATTGTCCCAGTCCGGCAGGGCGATAAGCCGAGTGATGCGCGAGTCCTGTGTGGCCGCCTGCTTTTGAGCGGCGGGAGCGATTTTGTCCCGTAGATCCGTGAAATAAGCGTGTGCCTCCGCGTAGATCGGGCAAGCCTCCAGGATCGTCAGAAACTCGTTCAGCAGCTCGGCGGCTTCCGCTGCCCGCTCCTCTTCCAGGAGCAACGAAGCGCGATCCTGCCATGCCCCAAAAAGAAACGGGCTGTTTTCGATGGCACGCTCATAGGCTTCCAGTGCTTCGTGCGGGCGTCTGAGCGCACGCAGGGCAGAAGCCAGCCCGTAGGCCGTGCTTCCTGAGCGGGGGCGATACTCGGCTGCCCGCCGAAGATGTGCCTCCGCCTTCTCGAACTCTTGGGCCGCAAACGCCGCTTCTCCGAGGGTGGCGTGAATTCGGTGGGCGAGGGCCGTGCGCGTCTTTTCGATCCAGGCTTCCGACCCCGGTGCGTGATCAAGCCAGAGACGTTCGCGCTCGACATCGAAAGTATCGTAAAGCGGCGAATAAACCAGACCGCGCAGCTGTCGTGCTGCCAGAAGCGGCGACTCCAGCAGGCTCAGGGCCGCCTGAAAAGCGGCTTCCGCCTCCTCTCTGCGCTGAAGGGCCAGCGAAAGCGAGCCGAGATTGGTGAGTGCGCTCACCTGATCGGGTTCGGCAAACAGTCCCTGCTGAATCAAAGCGGCGGCTTCCAGAAAACACCCCTCGCGGTAGGGAGGCTGCAGGGCATTGCCCCGCCGACACTCCAGCACCGACCTCAGCAAAAGCAAATCGGTTTTTTGCGCGCCTTCCGTTTCCTGAAGGGCATGGAGAAGATTTGCTGCGACGGCATCAAAGGAGCGCGAATCGCTGAGATGCGTTTGCAGGGTCAGCAGTTTGAGTTTGCGGGCCTCATCGTTTAGGAGGGAGCGCGGCGGCAAGGGCGATTGTTTGCGCCGGTGTGCCATCACGAGCGGCTCGATCTCGGTTAGAAACCGGCTCAGCTGCCGGGCGTAGGAATAGGGAGCGACCGCAGTCTGCCCTGAGCGGGTGATCCGATGGCGTTCTTCGCTGTTTTCGGGGGCGAGATAATGGCCAATCAAAGCCTCGAAATCGTCTTCGCCATAAAGAACGCAGTGCTGCCGATCCTTGAACAGCGTCTGGATTTCCGGGTTTTCGCGTTCATAAAAAAGGAGAGAACCGCAGGCGAGGGCTTCGTACACCCGCATATTGACTCCGCCTGCCACACTGCGGTTGAAGACGATTTTTGCGCGATTCATGGTGTGCGTATAGGCGTCCCCGGTAATGCCGCTGGTCAGCACCACCCGGTACTTTTCCGAAAGGCGGGCCACCCGTGAAAGCCAGCGGGAACGCTCGTATTGCACCGCGTGATTGAAATTGCCGATCATCAGCACATCAATATCTTTTTCGACTTCGGGCAGAAGGCGGTGAAGCGCAGGATCATAACCCCACAGCAGTGCACTCAGCGTATTGGTGAACCCTGCAGCGTTGAGGGCCTGACAGCCTTCTTTATCCGCAGCCAGAAGATCGAAAACCCCGCCCGCCGTGCGAAGTGCCACGCCGCCCAGCATCCAGTCTCCCATCACGCCGATGGTGAAACATTCTGCGTTTTCCAGGCCGGACGGGGTAAGGTTGTATTCGGGACTCCAATGAATGTAAACATCCGGTTTCCAACCGGACGGGCATACGGCGAGCAGCTCCTCCCAGGCCATTCCGTCACGATAGGCGACCTGCGCGTAGCCGTTGCCGAACGCCAGCACATCATCGAATTTCGCTTCCCGACCGGGCAGGGTGCGATAATGATTGAGCTCAGGAATTTGATTGGTGTGTCCGATTAAAATTTTCATGGTAAATTCTAAAGCCGCTGGAGACGCCCGAAAAACGAGGAAAGCGGAGTGTGAAAGTGCCTGGGTGGGAGGGGGAATAACTTTCTATCTCCCCCAACCCCGCACCTGCTCACCTTTGGCGTCTTTTCCTCTTCGTTCTCTGCGGCTGGAGAGTTAAAGAAGCCGCTGGATTTCCGCCCTTAAAATTTTGGCGACGGCAGGATAAGTAAATTCCGCTTCAAGATGCGCCCGACCTTTTGCACCAAGGGCTTTCATGCCCTCCCGGTCGGTGAAGGCACGGCGCATTAACTCGCGCAGATGTCCGACGCTCGGCTCTGCCCAGCGGTGGCCCCGGAAGGTTTCGGCTTCCCGAACGGCCCTTTCCGGTACTTCTACGAGAGTATAGTCGAGAAGAAGGCTGTTTTCCTCCTTCAGAAACGCAGTCTGCCCGCTCCAGCCGGTCGCGATTACGGGAAGTCCCATCGCCATCGCCTCCATTGCAGGGCGGCACCAGCCCTCGCCGCGAGTGGGGGTGACGTAGGCATCGGCGGCGCGGTAGAGGTGGGGCATCTGCGCGTCGGTGAGGGTGGCGTCCTGAAAAATGATGTCCGGGCAGGAGTCGGGGTCAATACCGAGGGTCTGGGTTAAAAAGTCGGAAACCTGCGCCACAACCGCTTCGGTGGTGTAGCCGAGCGACGAGTGGGTTTTCACAATGAGGGCTACGTCTTCCTCCGCCCGGAATTCCTCGACAAACGCCCGGATCAAAACATCCCAGCCTTTACGGAGCGTCCAGTCGAACAGAGACAAAAAGTGGTAGCCTTTTGCGCCGTCAATTGGAAGCGGCCTTAAATCGTGACGATACGGCGTGAGATCAATGGCTCCGGGTACGATCCTGAGTTTGTTCCGATCTACTCCTGCAAAGGCAAACGTTTCCACATTGAAAGAGCTTGGAACCCACACGGCTTCCATTCGATTGCAGGCCTCGACCCAGGCTTGGGGAAGCCGATCCGTCTCAAACATCGTGCGCCCGATATTGGCCTTTGCAGACGGGTCGTACCCGAAATGCGGCGCGAGAATGTGCCAGACCTGAACCGGGGAGGGCGGCGCGGGGCGCGAAAGTGCCTCTCGAAGAACCCTCTGCCGCTCCGAGGAGAGCGGCGTGATTTTCTGGCTCCAGCGGATTTCACGGGAAGCGGGCGGGGAGCCGTTTTCGCTTTCAGAGGCGAGCGCGAATAGAAAATGGCGGGCTTCGTCCGCATAGCCCGACGGGTCAAGCAGGGGCGCGTTCCAGACAACGGGCAGGTCGGCGGCCCCCTGACTCAGGGGGAAAGCACTCCCGGCATTCACAACGGCAACCCCGCCGCGCAGCCGCTTCTGAATTTCCGCCGCCTTCGAGACATCCCCCATCCGGCGGGCAATTTCAAGGCGCAGGCGCAGAGCCGCCTCCAAAAGTTCGGGTGTGGGTGCGTTTCGGATCGCGTCTTCTGCTTCTGCAACGGCCACCGGAGCCAATCCGCTGTTCATCAGGTCGCGGGCATAGTTCATCGAACCGCGAGCGGCATCCTCCGGCCTGCCCAGATAGTCGTAGGGGCAGCGGTCGTCGTCCTCGACACGCACGTTCAACGGGTGTTCTTCGTCCCAGGTCGCCTGCACCGTCGTGAGATTGCGGAACGTGACCTCAAAGGCTCGCTGCACATCGGGGTTGGTGTAGAGGTGCGGCACAATGGCGCACGAAAACGGAATTTGATCGAACGGTTTGCGCCGAAACACCATTGTGTGCGTGTTCGCTTCATAGGAAATCAGCCAGCGGTGGGTCGGATGCCCGTAGAACGACTCCCAGAAAACGTTCGGCGTCTCAACAAAGCCCCGCTTTCCCACCCGCTGAAGTTCGCGCAGCGCGGAGGCAGGGTCGAGAACGTGTTCCAGTACCATCCGGCAGAGAACGACATCAAAGGAATGAGTGTTGAACGGAAGGCTCTGGACATCGCCGCAGACCAGCGGTTTTTCGCGGGAAATTGTCAAGCCCTGCCGATGCACTCCCTCGAACACATCGAAGTCAATGGAGACATCGGCGCGTTTGAGGGGACGCTGCCCGCCGCCCACATCCAACACCCGATCTCCCGGCCTCACCCCGATGTCATGGGCGAGGCGGTCATCGTAACCTGTATGTGCGTAGAAGACTTTACCGTCGAAGTTCGTTTCGATGTCGGTGCTATCTTCGCGGGTCGGAGGCATCAAAGCCAGTTGAAGCGGCGCGTTTTCCTGCCGGATCGAAAGGTTGGCGTTCTGGCGGTAAGTGGAGTTGCGCGGCTCAATCTCTACGGCCCGGCGGAAGGCTTTGAGGGCTTTTTCGCGGCGTCCGTCCTGCCAGAGCGCACACCCAAACGCATTGTGGGCAAGGGGATTGTTCGGCGTGAGCTGGCTGGCGCGTTCCGCGTCCGCCATCAAAATCGAGGCGGGAACGCCGCCCCATCGCAGACCATTGAGGGCGGCGTCGAGGTGAAGTTCTGCGGCTTGAGCGGGATCGTCATAATCAATCCCCGCGTCCGGCTCGATCCGAAATTGAAATCCACCTTCCCATTCTAATTGAGTGCACATCAAGTTACGGTACGTCCATTCCGCTGCCTTTTGATATTCGCCTTCTTGAAACCACAAATGACGGAGGCAGTAGCGGAACGGAGCGCGGGTAAAGGGTTTGCGCCGAAATACAAGGGTGGGCGTTCCGGTTTGCGGGTCCGTTTCAAGCCAGGTAAGCCAGCGGTGCGTGGGGTGTCCGCCCAGATATTCGGAGAGCGGGGAAGGGGTTTCAAGAAAGCCGCGCTTGGCAACGCGCATGAGTTCCCGGCACGCCGCCTCCGGGTCCATGACGTGTTCGAGCACGGCACGGCAGTAGGCGAAATCGAATTCTCCATCCTGAAACGGCAGCGACTCGGCAAAACATTGAACGATCTCCCGCCCGCCTTTTTCGGAGGCTCTGCCGGAGCGGTGAATGCCGTCTTCGGGGAAAGCGTCGGTCACGACATCGGCGCGAGAGAAAGAAGCGTCGCCTCCGCCAACATCAATCACTCGATCTGAAGGCGCGATCTGAAGCAGCTCGACCATCAATCCATCGTTTTGTGAGGGATAGTTGCGACCGGCGAAATTGGTTAGCGGCACATAAAAAACCCCGTTCGGCCACTCGATCTGAAGGGCTTCGTTCCATTTGGGGGAAGCAGGGGTCGGGCGCGGGGCGGGACGGTTGGCAAGTGCAGTCATAGAATTCGGTCTCCTGATACCCTGTTATCGGAACACCGAAAGCAGGTTTGCAGGGAAATTTTCGGGGGCGGCTGAGGTAAACTCAACCTTCTGGAGCCGACCCGCTCGGGCAAAAACGAACGGCCTTAAAAAGACCAAGGGAGAGGACGATGAACCCAAAAATCGAATTGATCGAAGGAGACATCACGAAATTAGCGGTGGATGCAATTGTGAACGCGGCGAATACTTCGCTGCTGGGCGGGGGCGGCGTAGACGGAGCCATCCATCGGGCGGCAGGGCCGGAACTGCTGGAAGAGTGCTGCACTCTGCACGGCTGCAAAATCGGGGAGGCGAAATTAACGCGAGGCTATCGTTTGCCCGCGAAATTCGTCATTCATACGGTGGGACCGGTGTGGAAGGGCGGGGGAGCGGGAGAACCCAAACTGCTGGCGGACTGTTACCGAAACTCGTTCGCGCTCGCTCGACAAAACGAAATTCGCACGATGGCGTTTCCTGCCATTAGTACCGGCGTTTATGGGTATCCGCACGGAGCCGCCGCCGAAATCGCGGTTCGTGAAACGCTCGCTGCCCTGAAGCAGAACCCGGTCCTGGAGCGGGTTCAATTCGTATTGTTCGATCCGCAAACCCGACCGGCTTACAGAGCCGCGCTGGGGGGGTAGAGGCCGGTGCGAAAATCCATTTATAGTTTTCGGCTCTTCGTCTTTCGCCCGCGTCGGCAAACCCTGGAAACAAAACGCAAGACAGGACTTCAATTGAAAAAAACAAAGCGGGTGTTCTTCAGATGGGTGCTCTTTGTGTGGGGGCTGCTTGTTTCGGTTTCGGCACAGGCGCAGTTAAGGGCAGGAGCCGCAAAAGCCGACCTCACCCCGGACGTGAAGGCAAGGAAAGTTCCGCTCGGCGGCTATGCGGCCCGCAAGGGAGCCTCCGCTACCGGGGTTCTCGCGCCTGTGTTTGCGCGTGCCGTCGTGCTGCAGGGAAGCACGACCAGAGTAGCGATTGTTTCCTGCGACCTCTGTTTTCTTCCAGCAGGGCTGCGAAACGCCGTCGCTGCCCGCCTCCGAAACACCCCGGCAAAGGACAGCTCTCTGTTTCTGGCCGCTACCCACACCCACACCGCCCCCGATCCGCTGGCCATGCATCCCGGCAATGTGTTCCGAAACCTGAATGGCTGGACGCCCTTTGATGAAACGCTGCTCGACTTTACGGCAAACCGGATCGCCGACGCCGTGATCGAGGCTTCCCAAAAACTGGAACCGGTCATTTTTGAGTCAGTGCAGGGCAATCTTCAGGGGCGCAATCGAAACCGACGCGGCGACCCGACGGTAGACCCGCAGATGACGGTGGTTCGCCTGCTGAAAACTGGAGGTTCCGAGCGGTCTTCGGTCGTCGCCACCCTGATCAATTTCGCCGCCCATCCTACGCTCTTCGATGACACTGACCGGGCGATCTCCCCCGACTATCCCGGCGTTCTGACCGCAGAAACGGAAAAGCGAGAGGGGGGAGTCTGTTTGTTTCTCAATGGCGCGGAGGGGGATGCCACCGTTTCCGGTGCGACGGGGAAAACGGCAGAGGAGCGCGTTCAGTTTTATGGCAAAATGCTGGCGTCCGAGGCAGCGGCACTTCGCCTCCCTATTGCCCATGCGCCGCTCCCCCCGCCCGCTGCTGCATCGTTTTTCTTCTATCGTGAGATTGAGGTGACACTGCCGCCTCGCAAACCGCACGGCACGTTTATCGTTGCGGCAGCCACGTTCGGGGCGACGTTTGCTGAGGCACGCGCTCTCGTAGATGCCCTGATGCCAACGAAAACGATCCTGACGCTGGTCAAAGTGGGAGACGTGCTGCTGATCGGCTTCCCCTGCGAACCAACGGGGGACATCGGCCTCGAAGCAAAGGCGGCAGCAAGGGCGGCAGGAATAAAGCAGCCCTGTGTGGTCGCTCTGGTGAACGACTGGCTGGGCTACTGCCTCACGCCGGAGCAGTACCGCGCCGGAAAATACGAAGCCACCATGTCGTTTTATGGAGAAACGATTGGAACCACGATGCTGGACGCCCTGCGCGAAGGATTGAAGGCAGTAGCCGAGCCAAATTCAGCCGCAAAGTGATCGAAGCCAGAGGCGGGCCTTCAGCGGCGTTGTGAAGCGAAGTACCTGGAGGTTGGAAAGGTCAGGGCGGCAGGAGAGTGCTCCAAATTCTGTCCTGCGCTCGGCGTAGGTGCTCCACGCCCAAAGAGGCCCGCCAGGAGCGATCCACTGACGAAATCGTCCCGCCTCGTTCCCGTTCGGTTTTGTCGAGCGAAGGGTACGCTTCATGGAACGCCGAATCGCACGCCACAAAACCAACGGCCTCGAATAGTCCAGCCAGATTACCAGGTCTGCCGCCGAATAAACGAGGGTGTCTACATAATACGGAGGGCCATCGAAAACCCAGGTGTTGCCCTTGAGCATCGCATTCACCGCCGAGAAATAGTTTTCCGAACCTAATATTCCCAGCGCGTCTCGCTCGATATACGGTCCGCTGAGACAGTGAGCCAGTTCTGCCGAGAAGGTAGACTTTCCTGCTCCTGTGCAACCGATGACCACGATGCGCCGCGCGCGTTCAGCAGAGAACATCATAGAGGGACTCCATCAGAAAGCAAAATGTTATGAGATAACTGCAACGACCGCGTACCGCTCATCGGTGACCGCCCCGCCCCACAATGCAGACTGGCCGCTCAGTGCGTAAAGCGAAGCCTCTTTCACAGAAGGGGGCAAAAAAGAGATTGTCTCGGTAGAGCGCAGCCCTGCCCCCGTATGCCAGTGCCCCTCAATCAGAATCAGCCTCCCGCCCGGTTTCAACAAAGCAGCCCAGCGGGTCAGAACCTGAGCGGGATCAGGCAAGGCCCAAAGCAAATGACGGCACACAACGGCATCGAACTGCCGGACAGCAAAGGGAGGTGCGGAGGCTTCCAGTACGCAGACGGGGAGATTGACGCCCGCTGCTTTCGCTTTCGCTCGGGCTTGAAAAGCCATTGCCGGGGAAAGATCAGGCCCCAAAACTCGGTGACCGAGGGCGGAGATCAAAAAGCTGAGCGAGATCCTATACCGCAGCCCAGGTTGAGAACAGAGGCAGGAGAGGGAGGCAGCCACTCCTCAAGACGACCCTGCCACGCCAGACGAACGACGGGATCGCGCAAGCCATGATCTGGCGCGTCATCGAAGGAAGACGCCTCCTGATCCCAATAGCGGCGCGATCTCAGAAAATCTGTTTTGTCCCCCATTGTGTTTTTAGAGCTTTCTCCCAAGCCGCTCAGCGAGCCGGAAGGTGAAGCGTGAGGCATTTCGCCGAGCCGCCTGCTTTCAGAAACTCCGAAAGAGAGATGCTGTGCACCTGATAGCCGCGCTTTTCCAACGCGGCGGTCAGGGTGGGGCAGCCGGATGGCGCGACGACGTGCGTTCCCAGCACCACCGAGTTGCAGGCAAAGCGCAGGGCCTCCGCTTCGGGAATCTCGATGGTCTCGAAATGGGAGCGGATTGCCTCCTGCCCATAGCGGTCGAACGCTCCTGGATAAAAGACGACGAGGTCGGGGGTAAGCGCGAAAAAGCAGGTGTCCAGATGATACCAGCGGTCATCCACAAGCTCCACAGAGAGAACCGAAACGCCCAGCTTTTCCGCCATCCAGCGGTGAGACTCGATCACGCTGCGTTTGAGGTAACCCGCTACGAGAACTTCTCCGGCAAACAGGGCGTCGCCCTCCCCTTCGTAAAAGCAGTCGGCAGGCGGACGCACCACCTCGAACCCGTTTTCCTCAAACCATTGTGCGAAATGGGGTTCTTCCCTTTGCCGTTCCGCGTGCCGAAACCGGGAAAGCAAAGCGGTTTTGCCGCGCACCAGCCCCGCATTGGCCGTGAACACCATGTCCGGGCAGTCTTCGGCCTGCGGCACGAGTTCCACTGCCGCCCCGACCTCCTGCGTTAGCACCCGGTAGAGTTCCTGCCACTGCCGCCCGGCGAGGGCCACATCCGGTGCGTTTTGCAGCTGCATCCAGGGGTTGATTTCGTACTTCAGGCCATAGGCGGTGGGGGGGCACATGAGCAGGCGATAACGAGCGGAATTCTCGGCGGACAGGGTGGCGAACATCGCTCCGTGAGGCGTGATCGCCCGCCGAATGTTTGCCATCTTCTCGGCATCGGGAGCCGTGATTTCGATTTCGGCACGGCTTAAGTCCGCCCGTGTCGAGCCGATCTGAATGTGCGGAACGCGATAGGTTCCCCCCTCCTTCAAAATCAAATCCAGCACTTTGGAGAGGATCAGCGAGTCGATAATATGTCCAACAAACTGTACGGTTTCGATCATAAAGCGGCAGGCATCGGGCTTGAAACGGCAAGCGGGTTTCTTTCCGCTTGCCGTCTCCAATCCGCTACCGATCTCCTTGAGTGTTGTAGTTGTTTAGCAAAGAAGTGAGGTCGTCCACATCTATCCTGCCGTTGTGATTAAGGTCTGCCGCTGCGAGGTACTGCGAAGAGCCGAGGGCAGTATTGTAGGCCCCAAGCAGCAGCGTGAGATCGTCCACATCCACGAGGTTGTTGTTGTTCACGTCGCCGGTTCGCAGAGAAACAGACAGGCTGAACGGGCCGCCGCCTGCGGTATTCAGCATCACCGCTTTCGCCAGAGTCTGAGCGGTTTTGATGCGGATGCGATAGGCTTTCGGCAAAACCCGCGAAAAGGAAAACGTTCCCACTGCCGATGAGGTAGCACTGCCGGAACTGAGTTGGGTCAGCAGGGTAGTGCGGGTGAACGGGGCCGAGCCGTCCGTCGGGGTAAAGGTCACCGTTACGCTCTGATCTGCGGTGAGGGAGTTTTGCACGGAGACGGTTCCTGTGACAACGGCGAGGGTCGTGAGGGCGGTGTTGAGGGCGTTCAGAGCATCCACCGGCCCCCCGGTAGAGGAAATGAGGGAACCGGCTCCATAGGGGCGAACGGTGCTGAGAACGATTTGACGGACGCGGGTGTTGGTGAGGGTAGGGTTCTGCGCGAGCAGCAGCGCGACCAGCCCCGCCACATGGGGCGACGCCATCGAAGTGCCGCTCTCGTAGGTATAGCCGCCGTTGTTGAGGGTCGAGTACACATCCGCCCCCGGCGCGGAAACGTTCACCCACGACCCCCGGTTCGACCAGTAGGGCAGCGGGTCACCGTCCTCATTCATTGTCGCGGCCACCGAAATCGTGTTCGGGTACGCTGCCGGATAAAAGTAGTTGGTAGAACCGTAATTGCCAGCAGCACACACCACCGTCACGCCATGAGAAATCGCATAAGCGGTGGCATCGTGAAGCGGGGACGCCGCCGCTGCCGCCGCCGGATCGGGGATCGGGTTGTTGTTGTCGTCTCGCGTAAAGTCGTCGCCAAGACTCATATTGATGACTCGTGCGCCATGATCGGTGGCCCAGATCACGCCGTCCGCCACGTTTTGATCGGTTCCAAAGCCGGAGGCCGACAGCACTTTCACGGGCATGATCTTCACCGAGGTTGTATCCACGATTCCTGCCGCCCCCGTCCACCCGGCGATCCCTGCCACCCCAATGCCGTTGTTGATCGTGGCGGCCATCGTGCCCGCCGTGTGTGTGCCGTGCCCGTAGTTGTCTGAGGCATCTCCTACCTGCCCATAAGTTCCGTTGGTGTTTAGAACCGTCGAGTCGAAGCCATAAATTTGTCCCAGCGGGTCGCGGAGCATTTTCGCGGTCAGGTCTTCGTGGGTTCCCATCACGCCGGTGTCCACACTCGCTATGATGATGGGTTTATTCGGTTCGGTCAGCGGTGTCCAGAGGCTCCAGGCGGCGGGCATTCTCATTCGGATCGGCCCATACTGTGAAGAGAAAAACGGGTCGTTGGGGGTGGAGCAGTGCTGCAAAAGGTGGGGCTTGAGAACATCCGCTATCCCTGAAAGGGTTTTAAGGCGAGCCAGAGCCGAAGCACGATTGACCCCGGCTTTCAGGGTGACCTCCAGAAACCCGATCTGCGGAATCGGGCGAATATGCTCCGAAATCTGCGTGAGGGCCGCCGGGTAGTTTCTGGCATCGAGACCGGAGCGATTCTGAAGGCGGATCAGCAGTTGATGGTCGGGCGCAGAGGCGGTTAGCCGGGAAAACGGCAGCGAAAGTGGAGCGGAGGGCCGAACCTGAGCAGAGAGACCCTGAGAAAGAGAGACACAAAAGAGCGTGGTGACGCCCAAACCAAAACAGTTCGTCATTCGGAAGAATTCCTTACTCTCAAAAAGACAGCAATAGAGTGATACCGGGGAGAAAAACAGCAGGAGAAGCGACATCAGTATACCATGAGAGGAGGAAACCGGGAAACGTGAAAGGTGCGGGGAATCTCAGAGAAAGAAAAAAGAGATCGGCCAGACAAAACCGATCTTTTTTCCTGAATTTCGCTTCAGGCGGAGATATCGCCGGGAACGGCCCCGGTAAGAGGGTAGTTTGTCAGCAAAGTGAGGTCTTCCCTTTCGCCGTGACATTTTTCCTCCGTTCCGTGCCCCCTCTCCGGCGATCCGCGAGGCTGCACCCCCTCTCCACAGGGCTGCGCCGGTAATCCGTGCCCCCTTTCACCCCTGTCGGTGAGGCTTCGTCGGACAGAGGGGAAGGCATGATTCTTCTTGGGAGAGGCGAGCGAGAACTGTTTTTGTGTTCGGGCGAAGGATGAAAGATCGCCTGCAAAAGGGTGAAGCTGAGAACCCTCTTCGGGCAGCCGCACGGAGTCGGAAGTTCTCTCCCTCCGCTAAGAGACCTCCCCTCCGAACCCCTCTTTCAATCTTAAGAGGGAGTTGAAAAACGTTTTTGGGCAGAACCCAAATCCATACTCGGAGGCGTACCGCCCCCATTGGGCAAAACTCGGACACCCTGCTTACCAAACTCTCGGGCCGATCTCGTTTTAGGTGCGAAAAAACCACTTTTTCCAGATACTCTGAAGGAAAAGCGAAACTAAGAAAAGCGAAAATCCGAAATTGAACCGGGCCTCCAAAAGAGGCTATCGCCCTGCTTTGAGGGGCCAGAGGCGGGCGGTATTGTCGAGAGAGCCGGAGGCGAGTGTTTTGCCGTCCGAGGTATAGGCAAGCGCACGAACCTCCCCGACGTGCCCTTCGAGCCGCCGAACCACCTTCCCGCTCTCCACATCCCACAGGGTCACGTCCCCGGCAGAGCCTCCGCTCGCCAGCGTCCGGCTGTCTGGCGAAAACGCGACAGCAGAAACCCGCACGCCGGTTCCTTCAAGCATTTTTCGCAGCGTTCCGGCCTCCGCGTTCCAAAGGCGCACGGCGTTGTCGTTGCCGCCGGAGGCAAGGGTGCGCCCGTCCGGGGAAAACGCCACTGAGAGGCAGGCGGTGGAATGGGCGGGCTTTGTCCACAGGGTCGCGCCGGTTTCCGTGCTCCAGACTTGAACCCGCCCGGTTTCGCTGCGCCGAAACGTTCCGACGCCTCCCGAAGACCCGCACCCTGCAGCCACCCATTTTCCATCCGGCGAAAACGCTGTTGAGAACACTTCGCCTTCGCTTTCGAGGGTTTGAAGCAGCGTTCCCGTGTGCGCGTTCCACAGTTTTACCTGCGCAAAAATTTCACGGGTGCGGACATATTCCCGGCAGCCGCCCGTTGCCAGAATTTTGCCGTCTGGAGAAAACGCAACGGCTTGGATGGCGTTTCGATGCGCCCGCTGCGACCAGAGCGGCTGCCCGCCGTAGATGTCCCAAACGCTCACCGTTGCCGGTTCCAGCGTTCCCCACGAAGCAATCGCCAGCTTTTTCGAGTCGGGCGAATAGGCGAGGGCCACTACATCCCCTGCATAGTGCCCGCCGAGGGCCGTCATCAGCCTCTCCGACTCGACGTTCCAGATCGAAGCGGTTCCGCCGACATTCGAGAGGTCTTCGGCGCGGCGTGTGCCTACTGCCACCTCTTTTCCGTTCGGCGACACCGACAGGGCAACGACCCCGCGCCCCTCCTCATCCAAAACCCCCCGCGAGGGCTTAATGAGAAACGGAAGCGTCATCATCAGTCCCGCCAGCAAAAACGAAGCCGCCGTCAGTCCGCCTCCGGAACCGCCCAGGCGAGCCGACTTCTTAATCGCAATCGCGCCCAGAACCCAGGAAGTCAGCCCCCCCGCAATTCGCAGCCCCGGAAAGATCGCCGCAATCGCAAACGCAAACGCCGCCACTGCCCAGCGATTGGCGGGCAGCGAAACGGAGGGGAGTGCAGGAGCCGCCGAACCGAGCGGAGGAGCGGAGTAAGCCCAGGGCCCGCCCATGACGCCGGAAGAGACGACTGCGGAACCTGCCGCCGCTCCAGATTGAAGCCCGCCCGTGCGCTGCGGAATGGGCAGATTGTACGGGGTGTTTTGTTGAGAGGAGGCTCGCACGGGGTCGGCATCCGGGTTTTTTTTTCTCGGCGGTTTCTGAAGGTGGCCGCCGCGCTGAACCTCTCCTGGTGAAGGAAACGGATCGCGCCCGCCAAGCCGAAGAGCACGTTCGCACCAGGGGCAGGCGGAAAACACTTCTCCGTAACGGTGCTGGGGATTGACCCGGCAGGTGAGCAGGGAAGCCTCGGCTTCGGAAAGGGCGTCTCGCCACTCGGAGGCGGAGGGGCGAAGGGCCGGGGTTTCGTGTCCGTCGTCGAAACACCGGGAAAACAATCGCTGCAGCCGAGAATGAACAAGCGGGTAGGGCGGGGCAAACGGCATGGGCTTATAGGGAAGGGGGCGGGAGCCGTAAACAAAGTGCCCTTCCCGAATGCGCTCGTCATAGGCGGGCGGGTCTCCCGACCCGGTGTAGATTCCGGCGAAGGGGTGGGTTCCCTCCATCAACAGTTGAAAAATCAGCACGCCCAGCCCGAAGAGATCGTGCTCCGGTTTGCGTTCGATTTCGGCAAAGGTCTGCCCCTGGAGTTCCGGCGGCGTGAATTCCATTTTTCCGACGGGGCAGTGAAACACTTCGCCCGTACGCGGGTCGCGTACCTGAAACGAGTCGGTATCTACAAGGGTCACGAGCGCGGTTTCTGTCACCAGGATATTGGATTCGTTGACATCGCCGATCACGTAGCCGCGCCCGTGAAGCGCGGACACCGCCGAGGCGAGATTGCGGGCGGTGCGGTGAAGATAAAAATAGTTGGAAAGAGGAAACGTGGTTCGGCGAGTAGAGGGGTTGTAAAACGAAAAGACGGGAGCGCGGTTTTGAACACGCGGCATCACAAATCCGGCAACGCTGCGGCTTGGGGTTTCGCAGACAAGATCGAGAGGCCAGGCAATCGAGAGTTGACCGGAAACGGCGTCGGGGTCTTCCGGCGGATTGAGCAGCATCGCGGCGAGTTTTCGGGCGCGTGCGGGGTCGGGACGATGATAGATTTTTGCCACAAGCGCGGCGTCGGAGGGCAGTGCGTAGACTTTCGCTTCGCCGCCCGCTCCCAGCAAAAACTTTTCGCTGAGCACAATCATTTCGCCGCCCAATTGTCGCTCCAGCCGCAACTCGGTTTCCTCCGTACACAAGAGTGTACCAGCAAATCCGTATTTCGTGTCGGCGGAACTTTTCCGTAAGCGAGCGAGTTCATTAATGCCAACTGATTGCCCGCTTTCATACTTGTTGAAACATTTTTGGAACCTGCGCTTTTTGCGGTGCGTCCTGAAAGTGTCTGCATTGAAGCGGATAGAACCCACGTGAATGCACACGTAAAATAAAGTACAGGAGTCACCACAATGGCAAACAGTAACACCACCGGTCAGGGCGGCAGCGGCGACCAGGGCAGCAATCAGGGCGGCAGCGAGGGAAAAGGCGTGCAGGGCGGAACTCACGAGCAGCACGTCGCGGCAGGGCGACAGAGCCACAAAAATCATCCTGCTGCCGACCGACACCACGAGGCGGCTTCACGGCACGATAGTGCCGCACAAAGCCATCGTCGAGCCGCACAGTCTCACGAAGACGATGATGAGGACACAGCACAGTCTCACTCGACCCGTGCCCATGCTCACTCCTCACGAGCGCACAACAGCTCTACCGCTGCCCATGACACGTCGCATGGTCGCGGGGGAAGCAAATCCAACAGCAGCAGCGACGACGACAACTCCGGCTCCGGCAAACAGGGCGGCTCCTCCGAGCAGCACGCCGAGGCAGGACGCAAGGGCGGCAGCAAGTAGGCTGTATTCCCTGTTTTCCTTTGCAAAAAGGCCCGGAAAAGCATTTCTTTTCCGGGCCTTTTCAGGGGTTGTCTAGTGCTGAGCGGGCACGATCCGAGGCAGGACTAAGCGAGGCCAGTAGAAACGCGCCTGCCGCCGCCGACCACACTGAATAGGACAAAGGCGGCTCTGGGCCGAGAGCCAAAGTCATGGAAGCTCCAAACAGCAGCAAAAGCACCCCGCTGGCAAAAGCAAAGGCTTGAAGGCGAATGCCGACCAAAAGGCCGACTGCCAGCACGGTTTCAAACACCGTCGCCGCCCAGCCTGCGGCGGGGATCAGGCCGCCGGGAAGATACCACAACAGCTTCCCCGTATACGCGAGGAACGCATCGAACTTGCCCCAGGCTACCTCCGCAGCACCAGGCGGCCCCCACAATCCGAACCGGTCGGCCACAGCAGAAAGAAATCCGGCTGCCAGCGCAAGACGAAGAAAGAGGGCGGCTGTCTTTTGCAGCCGCGTGGAAGCGGCCATCCGTCAGCTCCCTTTCTTGGCGGGCTTGGAGATCACAAGCTCCTTGGCATTTCGCGGGTGGACAAGAACGGCCAATATCCGTGTGGTCACATTTTCACTTGGGTTGCGGGACACCGCGTGCAGAGCCATCGCTGGTTCGTAAAAGGTGTCCCCGGCTTTCAGGATTCGCGGGGTTTCCGCTCCAACGGCGAATTCGAGCTCGCCCTCCAGGACATACCCGAAGATCGGCCCAGGGTGCTGGTGCGGGGAACTCACCGCTCCTGGTGCAAACGTAACCTCGAAGGTCGTGGTTTTGGATTTCTTGCCGTTTACGGTCTCTCGAATGTCTACGGACGATAAAACTTTGACGGCTGGACTCTTCTCGCTGCTTTGCCCATGCTGTGCAAAAGCCCACCCCGCTGCTGCAAGGCTGAAACAAGAAACGGTTGTCAGTAGTATTCGACGCATCAATTCACTCCTTGTTGGGCCGCTGAATTTGCATTGTTTGCAGAAGCAGGATGCTTGCGGCCTAATTCCCAAAAGCAGATCGTTCCGAAGTTTAGCAAAACTCACTTCACTGAACACTTCTACGCATCGGCCCCTTACTCCTGCTTTGCTGATCTTACCTTTTGGTACTTCGTCACTTTAGAAGACCTGCATCCGTCGGTGAGCCTCTTTTCTGGCAGATCAGCGCAGGGGCTTGAGTCCAAGAAGCGTTTGTAGCAGGAGAACGCAGGAACAAAAGGGGGCGTGAACTTGCCGCGAGGTGTCCGAAAAGTACGGGAATGTTCGGTGTAGCGTTAAGCAGGAGGCTTGCGGCTTTTGCTGAGGGGGCAGCGATGCCGCAAGAAAGGAGAGCATCAAAAAAAGAAGGGATGAACTTTATGAAGTAGCTCAAAGTTTGATTGCGCTTCACCAAAAGCACACTGAAGCACAAACAAATTGAAAACCAGCTTGAGAATAACCCAGAGGTGCTGCCTCAAAACTTAGAGCGAGGACCGGAAAAAAGAGTTCTTTTTCCGGTCCTCGCTCGTAGGAAGCTGGCAGATTGGAGAACGCAAACAGTCGTCGACATTTTATCAAAATAATCGTTGACACACGTCAGCTCTTCTGTTATAATCAACTCAATCAATACCGTGAGGGATTGGGCATTTGTGAGGGCTTTGATCGTGAACAAATCTTTTTTGCAACGAAACTTTGGCTATGATTTCCTTATTGTATCCTCTGCCTTTTTCGCCTCACTGCTCTGTCTGGTTATGGTTAGATTTTTGGCCCCCCCCCCCCGTTAGCTTCCGAGTCAGCGTTTCCTCTTGTTTCTGAAGAGACCAAAGTTCTTGCATCTATCGTACAATCGGTTGGCACTGAAAAAAGTACATTGGTTGAATTCATGGACTATCAGTGTGCGCCCTGCCGCAAGTTGTCTCCAGCCATTTTACAATGGGCCGCGCTCAACCGCAACCATGTGAGTTTGATTGTCCGAAACTATCCCCTTACTATGCACCCCTATGCTCGTCGTGCGGCAGAAATCGCTGAAGAAGCACGGCAAGTCGGTCAATTTGTTCGAGTTCATTCCATCTTAGTCTCTGCTACTCTCAACGCAGATAAGCTAAGGCAATTAGCGAATCAACTCAACCTTCCTCGAAACCTCCAATCACAGATCTCTAAAACCGCGAAAGATATAGTTAACTCTGATCTAAAAAATGCCAATTTGCTCCATCTGACGGGCACTCCTTCTCTGCTTCTTCTGTTGAAGAATGGCAAAGGTTATCGCATAAAGACATTAGAGGAAGCGAACACCTTGCTTGGTTTCGCTTCGCATGAGTAGAGAGTAAGCAATGAAAGCAAGAATGCTCAACTTCGGGTTGGTCGCCTGTCTCATAACACCCTGCTTTACCTCAGTCCCTTGTGCCAGTCTTACATTTCTGTCACAGAGCGTGTCGGCGGATGCAGCAAAAGAAATAGAGGATGGACATGAGCTGCTGAGGAACGGCACTTGGTTTTCGTTAGCGATTGAGCATTTCAAGCAGGCAATAGAACTAAGTCCCCAAAATTGCAGAGCCTATCTCTTGCTTGGCTGTGCCTATGCGGATCGTGCCGCTGCGTTTAAGGAGGCGGCATCTCGCCGCACAGAGTTCGAGCAGAAGATTTCAGCTTTTCCACAGGTTTTGGCTCAATGGGAAACTGCGCAGCAAAATCCTGGTTCACGCCTATATCAAACTTCTCGCCCAATTGTCCCTATTCTTGCCACTCGTGATGATGAGCGTCCTTTTAAGTTGAGCGAAAAAGAAATTTCTGCCAAAATCGCTGATTATAGCAAGAAGGCACAAGAAGCCTGGTCAAAAGCAATTTCGTTTGCCTCCACCGTAAAAGAAAGGGGTGAAACCCTCTACACCATCGGATGGGGCAAAGAATTGCTGAGATATGCTGGATATGGCATTTTCCCAGAAGCCGAACTGCCTCCACTTTCTGCGTCTCTTGATTTGCTCAAAAAAGCAACAGAAACTGATGCGAAAAATTCTGTTTACTGGCAGTCGCTCGGCGATCTGTCGTCTGGTGATCTTTGGCGGCGTCCACTTCAGTCTTCCTACCCCGCTTCGTTGCTTGCTTATCGTCAATCCCTCAAATTGAATCCAAAGTCGAAGGCAGTTGCCTTAGAAATTTTCCTGCTAAGCAGTTCGCTACAAGAATGGGACGAGGCGCAAACTGCGGCACAGCAGGCAGGCGCACTTGATGGAAGCAATTCATTTTGGGACTATCAACAAGCAATTGTCCTCTATGGAAAAGCAACTCACAATCATCAGGCGCGGGATTACAATGATTTTCAACTTTTTGCCGCAACGGAGATAGGTAAAGCGTTAGGGCGTGAATCAGATCGGCCTTTGATTGAGCAGGCAATTCAAGCAGTCGCTAACGGCACTAAAAAACCTTTTTACCAACCTCCCACTTATCGCTTAGAAGTTCCTGCTGACCTAAAGAACGCTTTCGGCTACATCGTTCGTTATGACATTGAGGTATGGAACTTCGTTCAACGGGTTTGTCCTGCGACCTCTCAAACGCTGGAAGCAGCCAAATTTTATGCCAAGCGAGGAGAACAGGAAAAGGCAGAGCAACTGGTGTTGTCCGTCGTTGCGGTAGGTGAAAACTATCTTCACCAAATTAACGAAGATCAGACCACCATTTACTCCACAACAGGGGTACTCGCAACTGCTTTTGCTTACCAACTGGCGAAAGATGGTTATGCCGAATTGACCGAATTAGCGGGCAGCGATGCCGCAAGAAAGGAGAGCATCAAAAAAAGAAGGGATGAACTTTATGAAGTAGCTCAAAGTTTGATTGCGCTTCACCAAAAGCACACTGAAGCACAAACAAATTAAAAGAGCTTTCACAAATGATTGTGAGGAAAATTCAACATGAATACCCACCGTTCACGCAAAACGTTCAAGGCGATCACGATTGGTGCAGTGATCGGCATCGCTTCGACGCTCACGATGACCGCATTTGCACCGTCATTGGTTTTTGCTCGACCCGCGATGAAAAAATCAACTCGCGCAGGAGAGTGCAACGCAGGCGAAATCGGGGCGTCATGCTCCAGCAAATCTCATTGTACCGCTTGCTGTTCAGATTCGTGCTTCAATGGTTGCGACGACTATAATCAGGGTAACCGGTGTTTCACGTCCTGCTTTGGTTACTGTCCAAAGTAGGCCACCGAAGAGGTTCGGAAAAAGAATTCTTTTTCCGAACCTCTTTTCGAATCCGATTCAGCGGCTCAGATAATGAGATCGCGGATCGGCGTTCCTTTTTCTGTCATCGAGATCGGGCGTCCCACCGGCGTCATAAAGGTTTTCGAGGGACTCATGCCCAGCAGCGTGGAGATCGTGGCGAACAGGTCGGGAACCTGAACCGGTTTGTCTACCACGTTCGCGCCGTCGGGATCGGTCTGACCGTAGACAATTCCCTGCCGCACTCCCCCGCCCGCCAGCACCGCGTTCCAGGCTTTCGGGTAGTGGTCGCGCCCTTCGTTCGCGTTGATTTTGGGGGTGCGTCCGAACTCGCCCATCCAAACGATCAGCGTGGAATCGAGCAGTTTGCGGTCTTCGAGTTCCTTGATGAGTGCTGCCATCGCCGGGTCAATGCTGCTGCCGAGTTTCGCGGCTCCGCCGAACACGTCTTTATGCATATCCCAGCCATCCTGCACTACCTCGACGAACTTTACGCCCGCCTCAATGAGCCGCCGTGCCATCAGGCAGCCGCGCCCGAAATTCGAGTCGCCATAAGCGTCTTTAACTGCCTGCGGTTCCTCCGAAATGTCGAAAGCTTTAAGGCGGGGAGACTGCATCATCTTCACCGCTTTGCCGTAAACTGCCTGCCGCCCCGTCACTTTCGTATCGCCCGTTTCCGCCGCAAACTGCTGTTCCATCATCTCAAGCGCGTTGAGGCGAGACCCAAAGCGATCCTGATTCATGTTGCGGGCAAAGGCAACATTGGAGGGCATCGTCTGGGGATCGTTCAGCACAAACGGCGCGTACTGCACGCCCAGAAATCCCGCTCCAATCGAAGGCCCGCTGATCGAAACGAAATTCGGCAGGTCGAAGTTTTTCGCTCCAATCTCTTCGTTCACATAGGCTCCGAGCGAGGGATGGGCCACCGTCGGATTCGGGGAGTAGCCCGTGTGCAGAAGGTACTGCGCCCGCTGGTGGTTGCCCTCTTTGCTGGTCATCCCTCGAAGAATAGCCAGGTGATTCGCGACCTCCGCCACCTGCGGCAGATGCTCGGAGATTTCGATGCCCGGCACATTCGTTTTCACCGATTTCGTCTGTCCGCCATTGAGGGTTCCCGGCTTTGGGTCGAAGGTTTCCAGATGGGAAGGGCCGCCGTTCATCCAGAGTAGAATGCACGCCTTAGCTGAACCGCTTTTCGGGAGAGACACTCCCTGCGCGTTTGCCGCCGTCACCGGGTCAAGCCACTGTGCCAGCATCAGGCTCAACATCCCGCCCATTCCAACTTTCAGAAATCCGCGCCGATCCACCGTCGAGGCAAGAATGTCCATTGGGCCAGGGCAGCTGCCGCCGTTCGCTTCGCGCTGTGCCGCCTCTTCCTGCTCTTCTTGTTCTGTCAGAAATTCCAGTTCTTCGTGTTTCATGGTAAAAGCCTTAAAAGGGTTTTTGCAGCAGGAGGACTAGTTTCAGGAGACATCCGCCCCCGCTCCCCCCTCTTTCCCTGATTAGTGATTGAAAATAAACTCGCTGGAGTTGAGCAGCGTCCAGAACAGGTCTTCGTAAGCCTGAAGTCGAGGGGACTGCGGCGGCATCCGGTTAAAGCGTCCGTCCAGCCGATTCAGTGGATCGGGAGCGGGGCGGCGATTCAGTTTTTTATCCACTTTGGTCAGCGGCACATTCGGGCCGCCGCCCGCCCGCGCTATCATCATCCGCCGCCGTTCCTGGGCCCGCGTCAACGGAACCTGATCCGGCTTGGTCTCCACCACTTCACGTGGTTTGCTCAGGTACTCATTCCAGTAGGAAAGTTCCAGCGAAGTCGGTTTTCGAGAGAGGGTACGGAGATAAAGCGACGTGATTTTCGCATCGTCCCCTCCCGGCAGGGCCATTACGTCGGCGAGGGCGGTTCCGGGCAGGGCCGAGGCTCCGTTGTTGGCGAGGCGTCCGTTCAGCAGCATCAATGCCTGCGGGATCGTTCCCTCATATTCTTTTTGCTCAAACTCTTCGTCCACGTCGAACAGCTGAACCAGCTGCCGCTGAATTCCGAATTTAACGGCATCCACGTTGTTTCCCGCGTACTTTTGCAGGACCGCTTCCAAACTCGTCGCTGAGACCAGCATTTCGACAAGGGCTTCCGGCTCCGGCGATTTCAGCCGGTAAGATGCCCAAAGCCCATTGCCAGAGATATTGTTTTTCGCGGGCTGCGAAGATCGGTTGTATGCCTGTGTCGCTGTAATAAGCCGAATCAGCCGTTTCAGGTCGTAGTGGTGTAAAGTGAAATCGTCCGCCAGAGCCTTCAGCAGATCGGGCATTACCGCCGGGTTTGTGGTACGGAAATCGTCAATTGGGTCTACAAAACCGCGTCCCAGAAAGTGCGCCCACATCCGGTTGACGACTGCTTGAGCAAACCAGGGGTTTTTCGGCGAAGTGATCCATTCGGCCAGGGCCTTGCGGCGGTTGCTTGTCTCCGAAAAGTCAGTTCCGTCAAGAGCGGCAGGAGAAGCCGCAAGATACTCGACCCGTCCGTTTTCCACCAATTTTTTCGCGGCTTTCGGGTTGTTGGCGGCCCGGCGGCGAAGCGAAGCCAGGTTCACCTGAGCATCCGCAATCTCCAGCGGGCGAATCCCTTTTGCCATTTTATCGCCCAGAGGTTTGGTGCGGGTCTGCATAAAACAGGCGGTGAACTGCCGGAAATCGGTTTGTTTCCATTTTTCCGTTTTATGGTCGTGACACTGAGCGCATTGAATCTGAACACCAAGAAAGACTTTCGAGACTGTACCGGAAAGATCGGCAGGAGTTTGAGAAAATTTCGCGTAGAAATTGGTTGCGCCATTGATCGGAATACTGGAGTAGTCCGCGCCTCCGGCATCCATCATGCTGTCCATCTTCATTGCCCCGGCTTTGGAATCGGTTTTCAGCGCGAGATCACCCGGTGAATCGGTGGTTTTCGACGAAAGCCCGCTCGTTCTCAGCGGGGGAGCCGCACTTGCGGTGCTGGCGGCGATTTTCGGCGACGGCACTCCTGCCTTCGGAGAGAAGCCGCCTTCGCTCGTTCGCCCGGAGGCGGTAAGCAAATCGCGGACAAACTGATCGTAGGGGGTATTGTTGGAAAACTCCGAGGTCAGCCATTTGCGAAATTCCGAGCGATTCACGAAGTTAGCGCGAATTTGCCGACCCAGCAGTACCTGATCCCAATAATTCACCCAGTTTTTCGTATAATTCGGAGAGGCGAGCAGCCGATTGACGAGGTCAAGGCGTTTCGTCGGCGATCTCTCTTCCTGAAAAGCGATCACCTCGTCGGGCGTCGGCAGGGTTCCGGTAATGTCGAGCGTGACCCGCCGCAAAAACCGCGAATCGTCTACGGTCGGCGCAGGCGTGATTTTGTTTTTTTTCCATTCCGCAGAAAGAGCAGCATCAATGTCTTTGGGGGTCAGGGATGCGGAAGGCTCCGCATTGACAATCCCAAAATAGCCGCTCAACGGAATCGAAAGGATGAGCAGCCCGGTTCCAGCGATCAAACGTTTCATAAGACTCCCTCCCGAAGAGGAGATCGGCGCAAAGTCCTCCCGCTTCTGTGAGAGGTAGACGGGAGTTTTCGGGGAAAGTTCAGCGAAACAGGCAAAGAAAAATCCCTACGTCACTCGCTGTTAAGTGACGCAGGGAAAACGAGAATAACGAAAAATTAGGAGAGAAACAACTCCGGCGAACGGCAGCGAAAAAAGGGCGGTAGGACTCGTTAGGCAGTCACGTTTCTACGTTCTTTTCCTTGGCCGGATTTGCTTTTCCTCAACACCTCAAAACGGTTTTTCACCACGAGGCGAAGAGCCTCTCTGAAACGCAGTTTTTTTGCAGAAGCAGCGGCCCCCCATCGCTAAACTCTGCAGAGAGGGCTGTTCCCTCGTCTCATTTCATTGAATTCATGCGAGACTCTCTTCCCCGCCTGCTGACCGCTAACTACCGAGAGAATCATTCAAAAAGAATCATTCAACAGGAAGAGAAAATCTGCCTGACGTAAGGTCAGCCCATTGCGCCGTCCACCTGCCCCCGGAAGTTGCGGGCGGAAAGGGCGGCGGCTTCGACGGCTTCGGGAAAGGAGGGGTAGGCGTGCATCGTTTCGGCAATTTGGGTGATGGTGAGGTGGTTTCGCATAGCCACGGCGAGTTCGGCGATAATCGAGGAAGCCTGCGGGCCGATGAGATGTGCCCCTAAAATGCGGCCATCAAGTTCGTCCACAATGATTTTCACCAGGCCCCGTGCGTCTCCATAAAGCACCGCGCGATCCAAATCCTCAAACGAATAGGTGAGCACATGGTGAGGCAGATTTTGCTCGACTGCCCCCGCCTCGGTGATCCCGATGCTTGCCACCTCCGGGTCAATATAGGTGCAGCGCGGCACAACGCGGTGATCGAAGGGGGCTGGTGCTTCGGAAAAAGCGTTGCGAGCCGCCAGCCCGCCTTCATACGAAGCCACATGAGTGAACAAATACCCGCCCGTGATGTCGCCTGCGGCGAAGATGTGCGGCACACTCGTTCGCAGGTACATATCCACGAAAATGTGGCGTTCGTCATGCTCGATGCCCGCTGCCTTCAGGTTCATGCCCGTGATCGCCGCCCGCCTTCCTGCCGCCACCAAAATTTCATCACATTCGAGCGGAGCCGTATCAGAGGCGAAGGTCAGCCGCTTCGTTCCTTCCGCCAGTTTTTCCACCGAGGCCACCTGCGCCCGACTGATGATTCGAATCCCTTCTTCTTTGAGAAACTGAAATGCCAGAGCAGAAATATCGGCATCTTCTTTCGTCAGCAGGCGGTCGCCATGATCGAGCACGGTCACCTCCGACCCGAACCGCCGAAACAACTGGGCGAATTCCAGACCAATCGGCCCTCCGCCGATCACGCAGAGGCGGCGGGGCAGCTCCGGCAGATGAATGGCTTCCCGGTTTGTGACAAAGCCAGCTTCGTGCAGGCCGGGGATGTCGGGCACGTAGGGAGTTGTGCCAGTAGCGATCAAAATTTTTTCGCCCCGAATCGTTTCCGCTCCTACCTGAACTTCATGCGCATTCCGAAATGAAGCCCGTACCGGATAATACGCCGCACCGAGTTTGGAAAGCCCTGCGTCTTCGGGGCCGTCCCCAGAAATCTTCGAGACCACGTTATCTTTGTAGCGCATCGCCGCCGCAAAATCGCGCTTGCGAACCTCGGTTTCGATGCCGAATTCGTGCGCCCGCCCCACGAGATGCCAGACCTCTGCCGCCCGCACCATCGCTTTGGTGGGAACACAGCCTGCCCAAAAACACTCGCCGCCGATTTCCCGTTCTTCCGCCAGGGCCACGCGCCGACCGGCTTTCGCGGCAGTACGTGCCGCCTTTAATCCGGCAGACCCGCCGCCGATAACAATCAAATCGAATTGATGCATAAAGATTCTTTTCGTTGAAGCTTCCGCCGTCCGTTCAATCAGGGCCGAACGATAATCAGATCGAAGTATTTGCCTTTTTTTCTGATGACGCGGGGGGGCTTGGTTTTTTGGGGCTTATCCGGCAGTTTCGCCCCTTTCGAGAGAAAGAGCGAATAGCCTTCGGGGGGTGAGTATTGAAACAGCCGTTCTGGGAAAGCCTCACGCACCGAAATCTGGTTGTCATAAACCAGCCGGGTTTTCATGGGCAGGGTTCCAGCGGCAGAAAGCGATGAGGGGAATTGGGGCGAGGGTGGGAAGCTGCCGCTCTGCTCACCAAGGGGAGCATTTTGTGGAAGAGGGGCGTCCAATTTGTCTACAAGTTCGTCCAGCGGGTCGCCGACTTTGCCAACGGCAAGCGGAGCGGGAATCGGGGTTGAGTCCATCACAACGCGGCGGAGCAGCCGATCTGTTTTACCGATGTAGAGCCGAACTTCGTTGTCTGCGTTGTATTCGTGCGTTTTCAAGTCTACGATGTCGGTATTTACGCCTCGAATCCAGGCAGAACCAAGCAGGCGCACGGAGTCGGTTTCCTCCCGAAGTTTCGCAAAGGGATTGGCTCCGGCAAGCAGCAGCAGTTCCAAGGTGGTGAGGTTGAGACTGGAGAGCGTAGGGAACTCATGGAGGGTTTTGGGAGACGCCTCTTTCATGTAAGTTCGATTCGAGGGTTCGTCCGACCAGAACAGTTTGCCGTCTCCCACCCAAAGGCGTTTACGAACTCCGCCGGGGGTGTCGCTGTCTCCCGGCTCCTCCATTTCAAGGCGAAGACGGTTTGGCGGAGAATAAACCAGAAAGAGGGTACGCCCCGTCTTTTCGAGGCGTGGTTTTTTCCGGGGGCGATTTCCATCCTCCGCTCCCTCGGCAGAGGGCGGGTCTTTGGGAGCGTCGAGGTCCAGCGGCTCTTCGGTCGGCGGCAGAGGCATCCCGAAGGGCGTGGGGGCCGGAACAAAGGGAATGAGAGCCGAGGAAAACTCGGTGCGCTGTTCGTACCCCGGCAGGGCGGCGTAGGCCTGCGCCATCTCATTCAAGATCGTCAGGGCCTTTTCCTCGGAAGCGCGTTCTTTCGCAGTTTCGCTAGCAGGAAGCGGACGGGCAGCGGCGGGAGGGGCAGCGGGCAAAAGGCAGAGGCAGCCGACGGGTAGAAGCAGGCGAAGACCTGCCGAACACAAAGCCTCGAACGTTGAACTCCCAAAAAGTTTGGTCATGGATTCCAGAGAATATCCGGCACACTATGGCGAAAGTTCGCCGCCCGCGCCAGCACAAAGAGCAGGTCGGAAAGACGATTGAGATAGCGGATCACCTCGGTATTGATCGGCTCTTCGTCCGCTTCGGAGAGTTCCCCCAGGGATCGAGACAGCGTGAGGCAGCGGCGTTCCGCTCGGCGGCAGACGGTTCGCGCTCCGTGAAGAGCCGCTGCGAGGGGATGACCGCCGGGAAGGATAAACCGGGTGAGCGGAGGCAGCTCGGCTTCGTAGCGGTCAATCAGCGTTTCAAGCCGATCCACCCGTGAGGCAGCCACCCGCTCGATGCGAACGGCTCCTTTGGAACGGTCTTTCTCTTCGGGGGTGGCAAGGTCGGCTCCAAGAGAGAAGAGATCGTGCTGCAGGGTGAGCAGCAGCGCGTCCAACTCTGGTTCGGCACGAAGAGCGTGGGCGATGCCCAGCGCGGCGTTCAATTCGTCCACCGTACCATACGCCTCGACGCGCAGATCGTCTTTGGGAACGCGCTGTCCGCCGAACAATCCGGTTTCGCCCTCATCGCCCGTTCGAGTGTAGATTTTTATCATCGGCTCTGCGCCCGATTTCGTGTGCGATGGGGCTGCTCAAGGTCGGCCCCGCCCGCACCGCGACAACTATTTACGGTAATTGTTCGCGTTGATCTGAATAAAATGCTCATATTGCTTCGGCAGATCACTGTCGGCAAAAATCGCAGTGACCGGGCACTCCGGTTCACACAGTCCGCAGTCAATACATTCATCCGGGTTGATGAACAGCATATCGTAAGAAGTCCCGTTGGACTCGACGATTCCTTCGTGAATACAGTCTACGGGGCAGACCGCCACACACGATTTATCTTTAACGCCGATGCACGGCTCGGCAATGACATACGCCATCGTCTTCTCTCCTCAAAAAGTTCCTGCAAAATCGGGAAAACGGAGTTTCTCAAATTCACGTCCACAGTTTACCCCGAAAATAGAGGAAATCGTTTGTTTCAATCCGAAAGCAAAGGTGTCAAACCCGGAACGTGTCTCTGTTTTGTTCTGCGGTCAGGAGTTCACGATGGAATCAGTCCTCTCGTTTTCTTTCTTCTCGCTCTTAAAAGCGGGTCTCTTCTGCGTTTCACTGTTCCCGCTGGCACTTGCTCCGCCCGCGCTGGAGAATTCGCCGTCCCTGTTGTCGGGAATTGCGTTTAGCACCTACTCCCCCAACGCACCGCTCACGATGACGGCGACCGTCTATCTGAACCGTCCGGCTCCCGTACCCGGCGTGGACGTTTCGCTGAAAAGCAGCCATCCGGCACTCGCGAAGGTTCCCGCGTCGCTGCATTTCAACGCGGGAAACTCCGAAGCCAAAGTTTCGTTTCGGCTGGAAGGGTCGCGCCGAATCCCGGCGGTCACCCTTACGGCAAAGTATGGACAGGCGGTGCGGAAGGGGCGCATCGTCCTGTTCGAGCCGCCGAATTTAACGACGGCTGCCTGTGGAAGCGGCAAAATCGTGCTCTACTGGGATCGGGTTCCGGGCGCAGTCGGCTACCATCTCTACCGCCGCCGGGGAAAAAAGCCGTTTGTTCGGATCAACCGGACACCCGTCACTTCTCTCGATCCCGGCATCCCGACCCACAATCTTTATCGGTTTGTGGATCGCGGCCTTAGAAACGGGCGTGAGTATGGCTATCGCGTGGTGGCGGTCATGCCCGGAAACCAGAGAGGAGTTGAGAGCGAAGAGAGTACCGATACGCCGACTGCGAACGCAGAACCCTGGGACACGGAAGACGCCGCTAAAATTCTGAACTTCGTTCTTCAGCAAAAGAGAGACCCTCGCGATTTGGGCAATGTCGCCCACAGCTGGCTTGAAATTTACGCCCCTAACGGAATGGTCTACCTCAAACGAGGAGACGGCTACGAACGCTTTGCCCCGCAAGCAGAACCCAACAACGACCGAGAGGGAGCCACGCCGGAGATCGTGACGCTCCTGCCGAATCGCCCCCCGAACGATCTTCCCGCGCTATGCAAAATACTGTACCGCCTCCGCCGCGCCGAGCATCGTGATGAAAAAGGAAAATACGAGCCCGAATCGTTGAACTTGATGCAGATCGAATTTAGAAAAAACCGAGAGGGCAAACCCGTTCGAGTGGATCGGCAGTTGTTACGCTTGAAAGAGGAGGAAGGCATTTATGGTTTCGCCCCCTCCTTTGATTTTCGCCAAAGGAGGGGGATGCTTCAGCAATGTCAATTGACTCAAAAGACGGAGGGCCAAGCGAATTCGATACGGAGTTCAGGGAAGGAGAAAAGACGGAGTCGGCTCTTAGAGAAGTTCTTGGGCTATAGACAGGTACAGTGGTCACCCGACGCCTCCCGTTCTGTCGAGCTCTCGGAGCAGGGGGCCTTTCATTCGTTCGGCTCTTTCACGCGGGTGAGGTGGGGCGTGTTTGTTCACAACCCGAAAACGAAAGCGCAGATCAAAATTTTCGAGGAGGGCGAAACCGACCCGGAAACCGACAACCCATCTTCTTCGCAGATGCTGACCTGGCTGACCCCGACCCGGCTGCTCTACGCTTCGGACGAACCCTACGGGCTGTTCCTGCTTTCGACGGACGGTGTGCCGCCCGTGCGTCTCACCCTTGACCCGCCGGAGCGAATTTCGATGGCGGAGCACCGGGCCTACTGGAGCGCAGAGAACCCGCTCCGAACGGTGAAGTTTGCCGATCTGCCTTCCGACCCGGAAACCCTGTGCCGTCCCGACTTCTGGAAAACCGCTGGGCCAACGACTTCGTTTGCGTTTCCGCTCTCGATTCGGGAGTGGGTGGTTTCTCCCGACCACAAGACCGCCGCTGTTTTTCTGAACGTGACCGACGACAATGAATCGCCTCGCCGCCTTTTGCTGCTCGATCTCAAAGCTCGCACCGTCCTTCCGCTGGGCGTGACCAATGGAGAGATCGGCGGAGTGCGCTGGTCGAAAAACGGCAAATTTCTTCTGATGACTCAGTTTCTCCGTCCGCTCACTCTGCCGAATGCTTCCCCGCTTAACCTCATCACCGTGCGAATTCCTCCCAGACCGCCGCAATCGTTCGACGAATTCGATTGGAAACGGGAATTTCCACCGCTCGAATGGACGGAGCTTCTCGCCCTGCCGCCGGGAAGCGACGGGGCGATCTGGGAAGAAGCAGAGGAGAGTTCGTCGTCGGACAAAAAATAGGCTTTACCTGGCGTGATACTGTTCATCGCTGACTTTTTCAAACCACTCCGCCGTTTTTCCATCCAGCATCTCCTGAAAGGCGAGGTGGGTGAGGGCGGTGGTCGGTGCGGCTCCGTGCCAGTGCTTTTCTCCTGGCGGGAACAAGATCACGTCCCCCGGCACGATCTCCTCGATCGAGCCGCCTTCCCGCTGAACCCAGCCGAGGCCCGCCGTCACGATCAGGGTCTGGCCCAGCGGATGCGTGTGCCACGCCGTTCGCGCTCCCGGCTCGAAGGTCACGCTTGCGCCGTTTAGCCGCGCCGGTTCCGCCGCCTGAAACAGCGGGGTCACGCGCACCGAACCCGTGAAGTAACTTTCCGATCCCTGCTGAGAGGTCTGAGTCCCGTTGCGTTTGATTTCCATGGGTTTTCGCTTTCCTGCGGCCCTACACGTCACAAACCCTAAACGCTTCTTCGAGTGCGGCAAGGGGGTCGCCGACGGGAACGAACTCCTGCCCGACAAAGCCCGTGAAGTTCGTCTCCGAAATCGCTTTCATAATCGGCGGGTAGAAAATTTCCTGCGTGGCGTCGAGTTCATGCCGACCGGGGTTGCCCGCCGTATGAAAATGCCCGATGTGGGCGATATTGGCGCGGATCGTGCGGATCAAATCCCCTTCCATAATCTGCATATGATAGATATCGTACAGCAGTTTTACGTTCGGTGAATTCACCATCCGGCAGACTTCCACGCCCCACGCTGTGTGGTCGCACTGGTAGTCGGCGTGATCTACTTTCGAGTTCAGCAGCTCCAGAATTAAGGTGACCCCGGCATCCTCCGCTGCCTTCGCCACCCGGCTCAAGCCCTGCGCCGTTGTCTCCGCGCCGCGACTATCCGGCAGCCCGTTTCGGTTGCCGCTAAACACGATCAGGGCGGAAATACCCCATTTCTGGGCCTCCGCCAAATTCATCTGAATTTCCCGCTCGATGCGATCATGGTTTTCAGGCTTGTTCAAGCCGTCCGTCAGCGACTCGTGTCCTCCGGTTGTCACGATTTTCATTCCGGCATCCACAATTGCCCCGTACTGTTCTTTCGGGCACATCTCAAAACCTGCGTACCCGATCCGTTTGCACTCCGAAATTAGTTTCTCTGGAGCCAGTTTTCCGCCCACCGCCCACCACGCCGCCGACTGCTGAATCTTTGCCATCTCTTGTTTCCTCTCACAAAAAGTTTTCGATTCGGCTGAACAACAGAGGGGGCTTTCCGTCTATGTTCCTTTGAGCCGAAGCGAATGACGCCCTCAACATTCGCGCCTAGGGCTTCCCCCTCCTGCCCGAATTCCGACCAATTCGGGCGAAACTCAAAAAAAGACTCTCGAAAGTCCTCCTGCATTGTCGGAAAGGGGTTGACAGTCCCCCTCCCGGAGTCTATAATGGACCTGCGGAAAACCGGGAGCGAGGCGGCTTAAATCGGCTCTTCACGGCTTCCTCGCAGGAAAAGCAACCCGCGCAGTCCTCGCTGTTTGAGGAAATGAGACGCAAGGACGCAGGAAAAAGAGGCTGTTCCGAAATTCGGGGCCGCTGATTTGTTGTAACAACCTGAGAAGTGAAGCGTAATCCGCCGAAAATGGAGCGCAGAACGGGGAATTGATCTAAATCCCCCATCAGGATGTGGTGCGAGTTTCGGGCAGGCAAAGGCACGTTTAGCTCTTCAAACGAAGAACGACCGCTCCGGCTGCTTTAGGTTCGCAGGTGCTGAGGTCTCCAATCGTGTTGATGCATCAGGAACAAAAACAAGCTTTAAGCCAGAGGATCGATCCCAAGATCATTATGGCGAACACCATCCTTCAGTTGAACTCAATGGAACTGCACCATACCATTGAAGACGAACTGCTGGATAACCCTGCCCTCGAAGCCATCGAAGACAGCCCCTGCGACGGGCATTGCCTCGATCCGCAAAACTGCCCCTACTGCGCTGCCCGGCTGAAAAAGCGCGAGGACGCCGAGGAAGAGGAAGCCTCCCACGATTCCTACGACTCCGGCGATCCCGAAACCGATTACGATCCCTACTTTGGGGCTTTTCCCCTTGAACAGGAAGAAGAATACGATCCGCTCGGTAATCTCGAAGCGGAAATGACCCTGCAGGAACATTTGCGCGGGCTGCTCCGGGCCGGAATCGAGTCCGCCGACTACTGGATCGGCGAATACATCATTCACACCCTCGACGACAAAGGCTGGCTCGGCGAACCAATTGAAAACATCGCGCTCGAACTCGGCGTAGAAACCGAGGATGTTCTACGGGTGTTGAAGGTGATCCAGTCGTTCGACCCTGCCGGGGTTGCCGCCCGTAATCTTCAGGAATGTCTGCTGCTGCAGCTTCGATTTCTCAAAGAAGAGGCCGAAACGCCCAGCGAACACAAATTCAACAATCTGGCGGAGCGGGCCATCCGCGACCATTTCGATCACTTTGGAGCCAGACGCTACCTGAAACTGGCACGGCAGCTCAACTGCACCGCCGAAGACGCCAAGCAAACTCTTGAATACATCCGAACGCACCTCAATCCGCGTCCGGCCTCTCAGTTTCGCCCGCCCTGGTCTTACCGCCCCGCCAACTCCAAAACAACGATCCGCCCTGATGTTTTAATTCGGCGCAACGCGCACGGCTACGACATCGAAGTGATTGGCGGCGAACCCTACGGCCTGGGTGTGAACCCCATGTTCCGCGACGCCTACACCCAGATCAAATCGGGCATGGGGCATCATACCGACGACGAACGCCGAATCATTACCGAGTATGTGGAGCGGGCTGAGTTGTTCATTCGTAACATCACCCAGCGGCGTCACACCCTGAAACAGATCACCCGCTCAATTTTAGAATTCCAGACAGGGTTTATCGAAACCGGGTCACGCCAATTTTTGCGCCCGCTGACCCGCACCCGCATCGCCAAAATGCTCAACATTCACGAATCCACAGTGTCCCGCGCTACCGCCAACAAATTCGTGCAGCTGCCCAATCAGGAAGTCGTCAACTTCAATCTTTTTTTCAATTCGTCGCTTTCCACCAAAGACGTGATCGAAGAGATCATTCTCGAAGAAGACCCCGCTAATCCGCTTTCCGACCAGCAGATCGTTGAAAAATTGGGCGAGCGCGGAATCACCGTCGCACGGCGCACCATTGTCAAATATCGGGAGCAGCAAAAAATCCTTTCCTCCACTCGCCGCCGCCGCTGAATTTTTTGTTTATTGTCTTTTGCCAGCAAACCGAAGCCTTAGGATTCGGTTTTGTTGTTGTGTGGTTTCTTCTGCTTTCTGCGAATTCCCACCGCCCCGAAAACCCGGCAGAACACCGGGCCTCTCTCCGCCTGAACTGTGGCACAAAGAAGTGAGACAAGACGAACGTTCGCTTTTCACACAGCAGGAGACTGTACATGAAACACCCTTTTCAGAGACTTTGCCTTTCGCCAACGCTGATGCTGGCCTTCTGCGCGGCCCTTCCCGCCGAAGCCCAGCGGAATCTGCCCAAAGCACGCGCCCCGATTTTTACACCCATCCCCAAACTTCCAATCAAACCGGTTCCGATCAAGCTCGGCCCTGAACCGATTCTCGCGCCGCCGGAAGGAGGCTCTTCGGGCGGGGCCGCCCCATTTGTCGGGGAAATCGTGCCCTTTCGCTTTGATTTCCCCGGCAACACCTCCACCGTCGGCGGGGATTTGGGCGACCTGGGCTACTACGACCTTCGCGACGGCGGCCTGATTCTTTACGCGCAGCACAACAGCTCGCTTGAAGGTAGCGCGAACAACTCGAAAGTCGTTCCCAATCTGCTGGTCAAAAACGAAGCTATCCCTGCGGATTGGTTTATCGAAACGAAAGTGAAGGTCAACTTCGATCAGTTCGACCGTGAGGCGCACGTCGGGCTGATCGTCGGCTCCGACGCCGACAACTACTGCGCTCTGCAAATCAAGCACGATCTCTCCAACACCGATTATCTGAATGTCGCTTTCGAGAGCGGCGGTCAGTTGACTCCCCAGGCTGTACAGGACGGCCATTCGTTTCTGGGAGTGAACTACGGCCCGGTTACCCTGCGAATTCAGCACAATCCCGACCGAGACAGCATTCAATTTCTTGTAACTCGCAGCGATGGAAGCACGCTGACCCTCCCGGAAGTCACCCAGGCCGGCAATCCAGCCCTGTACGCGCAGTTCAGCAGTCTGCCGGGAAAACGCATCGGATTTTATGCCGACTCCGGCGGGCACTGGGGGATTGCGCCCGCCTCTTTTCAGAATTTCCGTACCAACCTGCCCACCGAAACTCCTAAAGCGGCCTCTGCGATCTATAAGCAGGACTTTCTCGCCTGCGATACCGCCCTGAGCTTCCAGGTTCCCGGAGCCATCAACCCGAACTCCGAAGCCCCGGAAGATTATGTTGTGGCGCACAGTGAATTCGATGTGCTGTTAAACCCCGGCATTCACGGGGCGACGAACAACCCGCGCAACCTCATCAATCTGCGGGTGCAGGACGGAGTGAAGATTCCCGACAACTGGTTTGTAAAAGTTCGGGTGAATACGAATTTCAATGGCGTTCCCTCGAATCCCTGGGCAGGGATGATCCTGATGGACGACGCCGACAACTGGATCGGCTTCGGGCGCAAACACAGTGCTTTCGGCGGCTCCAGCATTGACTATGCTTCGCTGACGACGGAATTGAACGGGCGCACCTCCAACGATGTCGCTCAGTTTGCCTATCCGTTTATTGATCCCGAATCTGGCGCGATGACGCTGACGATGCAGCACGATCCGGTGACCGGCAAGATCGCCCTTACCTTTCAGGGAGCCAACGGAGACGGCAACCAGTTCGGCTATCTGCGCGACGGCGACACCCGCTATGGCGGAACTCCGCGAGGACAGTTCTATGTGTTCGCTTACAACTTCCTCAAAACGATGAACGGCAAACGGATCGGGTTCTATGGCGATAACGACTACAGTCCGAACCTGCGGGCACGCTACGACTACCTGATGACCAATCTGCCGCTCGAACTGCCGACCGCACAGCCGATTTCCGGCAAACTGGAGTTTCAATCTCTGAATCCGAGCAAAGCTCGCGATCAAAAAGTGACATTCAAGTTTTTGCCTTTAGACCCGACCAAACCGGCGATCACCCGAACCATCGCGATCCCTCCGACCGGCGAATTTCGGTTTGAGTCCATTCCGGCAGGAGAATGTCGAATGTTTGTGCAGTGTGGCCGCTATTTGCAGCGGGTACGCCCGGTGGACACCCGTGCAGGCGCGGTTGCGGGTCTCAATCTCAAATTGCTGGTTGGCGACATCAATGGAGACAATGTGATTGACGGAACCGACCTCGGCCTTCTGCTTGATGCCTACAACGCGGCGGCGGGAAGTCCGCTCTATACAAACTCCGCTCTGGCCGATCTCGATCAAAACGGCTTTATTGACGTGGACGATCTCACCCTTCTTCTCTCGAACTACCGAGCGCAGGGCGAAAACTAACGGCTGATTCAGCCCCTCCAAACGAAAGAAAAGCGGTTGGGAGAAACTTCTCCCAACCGCTTTTCTTTCGTTTTGGAGACCACCGCCGGAAGAGAATTACCGGCGCGACTGTGTGTTGTAGTTGTTCAGCAGCAAAGTAAGATCGTCAACGTCAATCGAGTTGTCCGTGTTGAGGTCGCAAAGATCGTCGTAAGTTCCATCGCCAAGGGTGGAATTGTACCGGTTGAGCAGCAGGGTGAGATCGTCTACATCAATTTTGCGGTTTCCATTGATGTCGCCGGGAAGCAGCACAACGTTGACTCCGGAGACAGAACCGCTGCTCAGATTGGCGGAAAACCCTCGGCTCAGAAAACGAGAGACCGAAACGGAGAACCCATAGTTTTTTGCCGCCAGTTCAGACAGAACAAAAGAACCATCCGGGCAGAGTTTTACCGTTCGCGTGAAAACGGGATCCCCGTTGGCAGGTCTTACCTCGAACACTGCCGGGTAAATCGAAGAGGCTCCCCCCTGCAAAATCAGTTTGCCAGACACCGAAACCGGGATGCTCAACTGAGCCGCCGCGATAATTTGGCTCGGCTGAGTGGCACTCGACCAGGCCAGTTTTGCCACTGCTCCGCCGCCCCGCTCAAAGTATTCCATCTTCACTGAAACCGGCACCCCGGCTGTCAGGTCAATGTTCCCGCTCCAGGTGGTCGCCCCCTGAAGAATCCACTTATCAATCAGCAGTTGATTGTTCACCCAGACTCGAATTCCGTCATCCCCGGTGGCCGAGAAGGTATAGGTCTGCGTATAAAGCGGCGTTACCGTGCCTACCCAGCGAGCGGAAAAATCATCGGATTGAACGCTGCCGCCCGGACTGCCCCCGCCCCAATCGAAGTTGATGGTGGGATCAACGCGGGTCAACGCAAGCGAATTGAAGGAGGTTCCGTTGTTCGGATCGTTGTAGTAGAAGCCCAGCAATCCCGGCGTGACGGCCAGCGGCACGGCACTCACGACCGGCGAGGTGAGAGACGTTCCTGCAGGGTTCACCGCCGAAACTGTGAAGTAGTAAACCGATCCATTCATCAGGGAGGGGACGACAAATCCCGGTGAGGTGAGGTTAGCGGCAAGTTGGACAAACGGCCCGGCTGCCGAGGTGGAACCGCGAACGGTATAAGTGGACGCTCCGAGGGGCACGTCCCAGCGCAAAGCCACCTTCCCGTCACCGCTCTCGCTGGTGAGATTGGTGGGAGTAGAGGGAATCGCATTCCCCGGAACTGCAGTGAATTCCGCCGAGTTGGGGCCTTCGCCCTGCCCGTTTTTGCCGGAGACGACATAGTAGTAACGCTTGCCGTTGGTCAGGTTGGCATCCACCCAGGAGGTACGGGTCGTAGCGGCAATCGGAAGGTAGGGGCCTCCGCTGCGAAATGCCCGCTTCACGGTATGAAGGGAAGCATAAGCAGAGGGCGTCCAGTTCAATCCGAGGGAGCGGTACCCGCTTGTGGCGGCCACCGTCGTTGGAGCGAGCGGAGCAGGCTTCAAGCCGTAAACGAACAGTTTGCCGGAAAAAGAAGCCATGTAAACTTTGCCGTTGGTGATGACCGGCGGGTTGAATTTGGAGAAATTACCGAAGTCGTCCTCCGGCAGCTGATGGCTGTTCCAGAGTTCATGCGTCAGGTCGGAGGCATCGAACGCCCGCAGCACCCCCGAAACGACGGCCTGGTTTGCATCGCCATTGTAAGGCAGGTTGACCCAGGCGATTCCGCTGCCCGCATTCGAGCCGTTGGCGGAGATGGAGATAAAGCCTCCGGGCATTCCGTCCGGGGCATTGAAAGTGGACTGCGTGACCGGCGTGGACGTGAGGCTCGTTCCATTGTATCTGTAGGCGCGGAAGTTAACGTATTCACCCCACAGGTAAACGTACTTTCCGTTCGGCCCTTCCCAGTAAGCGGGCGAGGTGTGGATGTGATGATCGCTGACGGCGAACCGCTGCGGAATCAGGTCTCCTCCTGCGTTGAAATGGCTCAGATTGGTGCGATCCAGCAGATAGAGAACTCCCTCTTTGCCGCCCGCCACAATGTGATTGGAATTCGGGATCAGAAGCGGGCCTGCCGTCAGGTCTTCGTCTACGGCATTGAGATAGTCGGTGTTGGAAGGCATAAACCAGTCCACGAGGTTAAAGGAACTGCCTGAAGGACTGAGTTTGAGAAGCGCGTTCGCGAAGTCCTGCCCGCCGTCCTTCGCGCTGTTGGAGCCGTTTCCCGTCAGCCCGTAGATGTGGGTACCGTCGGAGGCCAGCCCGTTTGCCGACTGCCAGATGCCGCCGTAGCCCCCCGTGGGAGTGAAGTTGCGGGCATAAAGGCGGTTGAGACTCTGGGCGTCGAAGCCCATCACCCAGCCATGATAGGGGCCGGTGTCGCAGTGGGAAGCCCAGGCGATGTAAACCACGCCGTTGAGCAGCATCAAAGCCGAACGCTGATTTTGAGTGCGGGCATCGAACGTGATCAAGCCATCCACCGAGCCGTCGCCGGTGCCCGGTGTTGTCGCCGTGATATTCACCGGCGAACCGAACTTTTCCGCCCCGGTTCGGATGTCCACTGCATGAAGCCGCTGATAATAAAAATTGGTGTTGTTGACGGTTTCTTTTGTGCGCACCACAAAGTACATCGTCTGCGTACTCTGGTCAATGACGGGCGAACCGACAATGCCGATTTCGCCGGACATATCCCGGTAAGTTCCGCAGTTTCCGCCGACATCGGAAGTGGGAACCACCCGAACTCCGTTCGCAGGGTCAATGTAGGAATTTTTCCAGTAGGGGGCCGTGCGGTTGGGATCGTCGGCGTCGTAAGCATAAACGCTGTCGTGCACGGTAGCCACATAGACGATGTTACGAAGGCCGACGCCGGGAATGTTCACCCCCGGAACATAGAGCGGCTGGGCGTAGATTTCGCCGTCGGCGTCCCGGTCGAACAGTTTTCCGAACTGGGTGTTGTTGACGTTGGACGTATTCAAGACGGTTTCGTTCAGGTTGGCTCCGGTGCGGGCATTGTTGTAACTGCGGGTTGTGACGGGAACCTGGGCAAAAAGGCTGACCGAACTCGTCAGCAGACACAAGCCGCCGAGTGAGGCGTTCCGAAAACGTGACATGATAATTTCCCCTCCAAAAACAAAAGCAAGATAAGCGGCAAAATACAAAAATGGATTGAAGAAGTGTGAGATGGGTTAATCCAGAGATAACAGCAGATTGTGCGAAGAGAAGCAGGATTCCTGCTTTAGATTGTTCGCTCTTTTGTTAGACGGCACAATTCTCGCCAAACCGACCTTTTCTGAGAGTAATTTCATCAAAAACAGGAAAAAAGACCGTCGTCCGGGAATTAAGGGGCAGGGAGAGCCTGAAGGCGTGGAAGGTGGAAAAATCTTTTGAGTGGAACGAGGGTGGATTCGGGGCGAAACGCGGTGTTGAAATTGCCGGAATTCCGTTGTCTTCTGGCCGCGAGCGGGCTTTCTACCCTGGCAAGCCGGTCGCTGGCGGTGGTAATCGGATTTCAGATTTATGAAATCACACACGACCCGCTGGCGATTGGCTGGCTGGGGCTGGTGGAGGCGATTCCGGCGATTTCGATTGCGCTGTTCGGCGGACACGCTGCCGACCGAAGCGACCGCCGCCGCATCGTGCTCTGGACGCAGGCCGTCTCTATCTTGTGCGCGGTTTTCTTCGCTCTCTACAATGGGCGGGAAACCATTCATTCGCTCCTGCCCATTTACGCGGTGATTTTTGTGGCGGGAATTGCGCGGGGATTTTCCGATCCAGCCTCCTCCGCGTTCGAGGCGCAGGTCGTGCCCAGAGATCAGATGGTGAATGGCTCCGCGTGGCTCAGTTCCTCGTGGCAGGCGTGTTCCATTGCGGGGCCAGCCCTCGGCGGCTTCTCCTACGACCTGCTGGGGGTTCAGAACACGTACTGGCTTGTGGCGGTTCTGTTCGGCGCGGCCTGGGTCAGTATTTTCTTCATTGCGCCCAAGCCGATCCCGGAGCCGGAAGAACACGAATCGATCTGGGAAAGCATTGCCGGGGGCGTAAAATTCGTGTTCGGGAATCAAGTGCTCGTCGGCTCGATGGCATTGGACTTGTTTGCGGTTCTGTTCGGCGGGGCGATTGCCCTGCTGCCGATTTTTGCTAAAGATATTCTTCATGTGGGAGCGCGGGGTCTGGGCTTTCTAACGGCAGCTCCGTCGGCGGGTGCACTCTGCATGACCCTTCTCTCCACGCGCTATCCGCCCAGCCGAAACGCCGGGAAAATCTTTATGGGGTGCGTGTTCGGGTTCGGCATTTCGATGATCGTTTTTGCCTTGTCGCGTCATTTCGCGCTTTCGCTTCTGGCACTGGCCTTCAGCGGGGCGTTCGACGGGGTGAGTGTGATCGTCCGTAAATCCATTTTGCGCTTGATGACTCCCAACGCGCTGCGCGGGCGGGTCTCCTCGGTCAGTATGATCTTTATCGGCTCTTCCAATGAAATCGGTGCGTTTGAGAGCGGGGTGGCGGCAAAGCTGCTGGGAACCGTGCCCTCGGTGTGGATCGGCGGCGTGGTTACTCTGCTGGTGGTGGCTGTGACTGCATTCGCCGCCCCCAAACTGAGAAACCTGGATTTAGAGGCGGAGCAGGAGCAGGCAGGATAGGGGGTGAGCTTCTTCAAGACCGCGTATCCAAACACCTGTTTAAAGAAGCCCCTCTCCAACCGAAAGAAAAATACCTGCGAAGACAGCACTCCCTTTCGGGAAACCTCCCCCTTTCACCCCTCTCCTGCCCGCTCCTGCTCTGCCCGGCACATCAGTGGGCATCCGCTGGGGCTGCCGACTTTTTGGGCTTTCGCAGCAGCAGAATGGCTGGAGCTGCCACCGCAAAGGAAACCAGAATAAGAAGCCAGGCATTGTTGTAGGCGAGAATGGCGGCCTGCCGCATCAGCGAACGATCAATTTGCCCTAGGGCCGCTCGCTGGGCATCCGCTGCCGACAAACCGTGACCAACAAGATTGGCCTGAATCGCCCGTGTCCGTTCCTGAAGGATTTGACTGCCGCTGTACACCCGCGATACCAGTTCGACCCGGTGGTACTGCGTCTGGTTTGTGAGATAAGTTCCCAGAATGGCGATCCCAAACGAGCCGCCCAGCTGCCTCGCCAGATTAATTAGGCCCGATGCCTGCTGTGCGTCTTTCGGGTTGATGGAACCATAAACGGCATTGTTGATCGGCGCGAACAGAAAGCCCAGCCCCAGCCCGCGCATCAAAAGCGCGAAACGTACATCCGGCTCTCCCGACATCGTGGTGAGATGCCCCATCTCCCACATCGAAAACGAAAAGATCAGCACTCCGATAAAAATCAACATTCGAGCGTCCAAAATAGGTTTGGGGGCACTCAGAATACGCCCGCAAAGCAGGGCACTGAACGCCGTTCCCAGGCCGCCCGGCAAAAGGGTCAGCCCGGTTGTCGTCGGTGTGAACCCGAATAAAATTTGTGCCAGCAGCGGATAAAGATAAATTCCCCCATAAAGGCCGAAGCCGAGTGCAATAAAAAGAAACAGCCCCGCCGATAAATCCCGATTCTTCAGCACCCGGAAATCCACCACCGGGGCCGTGTTTCGGGGAGAAAGTTCCCACCACACCATCACCAGCAAACAGATCGCTGAAATAACGCTCAGGCGTAGAATCCAGGGATCGTTAAACCAGTCGTCCTGCTGCCCCTCCTCCAGAACGTACTGAAGACAGGACAGCCCGACTGCCAGCAGGCCGATGCCCAGCAGGTCAATCGAGCCGGTACGCCGCACAGCATCCGGGGCATCCTCCAGATAATTCATAATCAGAAAAACGGAGACGGCACCAATCGGCACATTAATGAAAAAGCACCAGTTCCAGGTGTAGTTATCGGTGATCCACCCGCCAAGAGTCGGCCCCAGCGTTGGAGCCACGATAATGCCCATCAGAAACAACGCCTGCACGAGGGCCTGCTGCTCCTGCGGAAAAATCTGCCGAAGGGTGGCCTGCGCGGTGGAAAGCAGAGCTGCCCCGCCCGCCCCCTGTAAAACCCGCCAGAACACGAGTTCAGCAAGATTGTGCGAAGTTCCGCAGAGAAATGAGGCGATGATAAAAATGATCGTGGAGCCGACGAGATACTTCCGCCGCCCGAAGGTGGCTGCGAGAAACGCCGTCATCGGGAGCACCACGACGTTCGACAGAATATAGCCCGTAGAAACCCACGCGATCTCCTGGGTTGTTGCACCGAGGTTGCCTGCCATCTGCGGGAGAGCGACATTGATGATCGTCGTATCCAGCACCTCCATAATGGCCGCCGTCAGCAAACCGATTAGAATAATCCAGCGGTGCTCGGAAATTTGGGAGGGTGGGCGCGACGCTTTTGCCTCCGCCCCGCCGAGAGATTTACCGGCAGTTGCCGTTTGAGCAGCCATCTCTACCCTAGCCTTTCGATCCGGTCACTTGCGACGAGGGCGGGGCAGGATAGCCTGGTTCGCCGGAAGTGAAGGAATAGCGTCCTACGGCTCGATCCAGCTGCGCCCGTGCGTTGTTGTAATCGTAGAGGGCGTTGACCTGATTCGACTGTGCCTGCGTCAGCGTCGTTTGTGCGGTGCTGAGTTCGAGCAGCGGCGAAATGCCTGTCTGCTGAGAAACCCCCGCGTTGTAACGCACCCGTGCAAGGCGGCTGGCTTCATACGCCTGCGTCAGCCCGACATTGGCGACGGCCACCCGGCTGCGAGCCTGCACAAGGGCGATGTACGCCCCCAGCACCTCCACCTGCACCTGATCCTCGGAGCGGCGGCGGCTGATTTGGGCATTGGCGACCGTGCCCCGCGCTTCCTGCACCCGCCCTCGTGCCAGCCCGCCGTCGAAAATTGGAACGTTGACGCCAAGCGTGACAGCGGCCACGTTGCGGCGCGTAAACCCGGCGGCGTTGGGCGCGTAGGTATCCGAAAGCGACAAGTTGAGCGAGGGCAGCTCGCTTCGGCGGGCATATTGAATTCCGCGCAGGGCTGCCGAAACCTGAGCATCCCCTTCCAGAATTTCTGGGCGGGTTTTCAGGGCTTCGGAGAGGAGCGCGTCGTATTCCGGCCCCGGCACGAAACTATCTTCGACCTCATCGGACGGAGGCGGCAGAAGCGGAACGGGTGTGCCCGCCGGCGTTTTCGGCACACCCTCCTCGCGATTGATCGGAGCCGCCGGAACCGGGGGCGGGGTTTCGATGGGCGGAGATTTTACAGAGGGCTGAAGCGGATTCGCCCCGCCCTCCGGCACTCTTTGGCCCAAGTCGGAAGACGGAAGGGCCGGGGGCAGCACTCCCGGCGGGTAACTTACTGCCGAAGTTTCGGACAAGCGGAGCTTTGTCCTTAAGCCAAGGCCCATGACATTTTTTAGCGAGGCCAGATTGACACTCAACTGAGCGCGGGCGTTGATCAACTCCTGCTGCGAATTGGCGACATCCCGCTGAGCACTGATAACATCAAAGCGCGGAGATGTACCTGCCGCATAGTTTTTGTTGGCATCGTTAAGGCGGTTCAGGGAATTGTTGAGCGAGTCGGTCGCCACCGCAATTTGAGCCTTTGCTCGCAAAACGTTGTAGAAGGCATTTTTGACGTTGTACACCACGTCGTTGCGAACTCGATTAATGTCAATGCGGGCGGCCACTTCTTGGAACTGTGCCTGACTGACCGCTGAGCGAAGAACGCCCGTAACATCCAGCGGCAGGGTGAGGGCTGCCCCGAACGAAGGATTGAATTGAGGCGTGATGACGGTGGGAGGGATCGCATTGCCGCCGTTGTTGCCCAGAAACCCCCCGAAGTCGGCTACCGTTGCGGCATCGAACTCGGTGATTTCGGCGTTCAAACCCAGGGTGGGATTGAGGGAAGCGCGAACCTGATTCGTTCGCCCGCGAGCCTGCTGAAGGGAAGCCGCCGCCGCCGCAAAATCCCGATTCGTGTAAAGCGCAATCGCGACCACCTCCTGAAGCGTGAGAGCGCGGTTTTGTAAAAAACTGGCGACCGCCTTGAGGTCAGGCGACTTCAGCAGCGGGCGATCCGACGGCGGAAGCGGCATCGCCGGATTCGGCACCGGGGCTTGGAGGGAAACGGGAGGCGAGCCTTGCGGAAGCGGGATCACGCCGGTAGGAACGGGCAGCGGTTTGATCGGCAACGGCTTTTCCTGCGGAGCCGGGATTTGGGCCTTTCCCGGCGACACAAGAGAACCCGCCAGCAAAAGGGCAGCGGAGAGGGGACGAAACGCCCGCCGCTTCCGCCGGGGATCAAAGGAGAGCATCAGCGTCCGCCTCCTGATCCACTTCCGCCCGTACTGCCCGACCCCGCCCCAGTTCCGGTGGAACCGCCCGATCCGCCTGAACCTGCTCCGCCCGTGCCATTGCCACCGTTAGAATTGCCGGGGCTGGTGCTTGGAGAGCTGCCCGTTCCATTCGTGCTGTTGCCGCCGCTGGTGTTCGGGCTGTTGAGCCCGCCTCCGTTCGGCGCGGTTCCGTTGTTTCCCGGTGCTGGATTTTGGCCGCTGCCTGGGTTGGTTCCGTTGAGATTTCCGGAGCCGGGGTTTGGAAGATTGCCGGGCATGGTGGGTGAATTGCCGCCCCCGTTGTCAGGAGACTGAGACGAATTTCCGTTTGGGCTGCCCGAACCGCTGTTGTTGGTTCCGCCGTTTTGCGGAACGCCCGTCGAGTTCGAGGCTCCGGTAGAAGTGTCGCTTCTGGCGGGAGAGGTTCCGCCGGTTTCTCCGGTGGAGGCTCCCGATCCTGGAGTGCTTCCACCCCCGCCCGTTCCGCCTCCGGTACTGCCTTGGGAGTTGCTGCCGCGCGGGTTTCCCCGCCCGGACGGGTCCTGCTGTTCCTCTTCTTTTTCGTGGTCACCGCCTGTTTCAATCGTAGCGACCACCGACATTCCCTGGCGAAGCTTTTGGAGATCGCGAGGACGGGCTAGTTTCTTGTCGTCGTCTTCGCCCGCCGGGATCAGTTCGATCCGAACGGGGACGCGCTGAACCACCTTGGTAAAGTTTCCCGTTGCATTGTCGGGCGGCAAAAGCGAAGTTGCGGCTCCGGTAGCCTCATTGATGCTTTTTACCCGTCCCTGAAACGTTTTCCCCGGAACCGCGTCCACCTCGACCTCGACCTTTTGGCCAGTGCGAACATCTCGAAGCTGCGTTTCCTTGAAATTGGCCTCTACCCAGACATGGTCGCCGCGAGTCATTGTCAAGATCGTTTGACCTGGCGACAGGGACGCCCCGACATTGACGGTTTTCTTCACTACCGTGCCGTCATAGGGAGCGGAAATCGAGGTATCGCCGAGGGTCACCTGAGCATTGTTGAGGGCCGCCAGTGCCTGCTGTGCCTGGGCCTTGTAAGTTTCGATCTGGCTTCGGCGGACTTCGATCTGTTCCTGCCCGGCGCGGGCATTGGCTACATCTGCCTCGGACTCACCGGTTTGCTGTGAGGTGGTCTGAAGATTGGCCCTTTGAACTCCCACCTGTCCCTGATTGGCTTCGGCCACTCCCAGCCCTGCCTGAGCAACACGAATCTGCTCTTTCGCAGCGTCTGCCGCCTTTTTTGAAGCCTGAGCCTGAGCAAGAGCCTGAGCGACGTTCTTTCGTGCCTGCGACACCTGCGACTGTGCCTGCTTGAAACTGAATTTCGCCTGTTCGACCTGCGAAAGTGCCCCTTCCACCTGCGACTGATTCGACTGAAGATTGGCGGCGGCATTGCGGGCCTGAGCGCGGGCGTTGTCGTAGACCTGAGCAGAAACGGCATCCTGGAGATAGAGTACGCGATAACGCTCCTCGTCCTTCGTGGTGCGGTCTACTTCGGCCTGGGCCGCCTGAGTGCGCCCCTTTGCGGCGTCTACCGCTCGCTCGGCGGTCTGGATGGCCTGCCGGTAATTTTCCTGGGAATTGAGGGCGGTCTGAATGGCCTGCCGGTAGTTGTCGGCAGACACCTGCGCCGCTCGGTATTGGGCCAGTGCTCCTTCCGCCTGCGCTCGTGCGGCACCGACCTGACTTTCGGCCTGACGGGTTTGATTGACGGTCGTAGCCGAGGTCAGCGTCACCTGCTGGCTGGCTCCCTGCGTTTTCGCCTTTTGTGCTTCGAGGGCGGCCTGAGCCTTTTTGATCGCCGCATCGGTAGCCAGCTGCTGGTAAACGAGGTTGCGCTGCGCCTGGGGAATCTGGCTGAGGGCAGCCGTATAGTTGGCGTTTGCCTGACGGAGCGCGGCCTGCGGGCCCGCGTCATCCAGGCGAGCGATAAGCTGCCCCTTGCGCACCTGATCTCCCTCATCTACGAGAAGCTGCTGCAGAGAACCCGAAATGATGGGGCTGACCGAAACCAGATCGCCGTTCACATAGGCGTCATCGGTCGAAACATGAGTGAGGGAATAGTGACGATAGCGAAGCCCCCAGGGAATTCCGATCACGAGGGCGGCGATCCCCAGCGTGATAAGAAGCGGTTTGACCCAGGGAGGACGAGGCTTCTTCTCGTCTTTTTTGTCGTCGCTTTTCGGGTTGCTGTTTTGACCGCCTTCGGTGTTCGACGGCTCTTGCTCCTGAACTCCGTCCTCTTTTTTTCCGTTGCCGGAATCTCCGGAGGGTTTTTCGGTGTTTTTACCGGAAGGGTTTTTTCCCTGCGTTTCCGTTTCGGAAGCTTTTGGCTCCGCATCGGAATGATTGGGTGCATTTTCTGCCACGATGGTATCCTTTGATTTCTTTCCCTTAAACCAACAATAAACCGATCCTTAAATCGAACGCCGCCGTTTTGCAAACGGGAAGGCCCAAACTTCAGCCGTTTTTGTCCTCCGAGCGATAAGCCAGCCCGTTCATCAAAAGATCAATGATCTGGCGGGCGCGAGTTTCGATCTCCTCGCGTTCGCCCAGCTCTCGCGGAGAGAGGTTGCTGGGGTTCAGCCCGCTCAAACAAACCAGCAGGGTGCGTGCCGTGCTTTTTGTCTCCGCACACTCAAAGATTTTTTCTCGGCAGCCCCGTTCCAGAACCCCGCAGAGATGGGGAATCAAAGCCTCATAAAAGGTTTCGCGCCTTTGGAGAATGCGCGACCGAATAGAGGCCATCGTCTCATCCAAGCTCGATTTGTAACGCTGGGCTTTATCGAACCCGCACATTACCAGGGCCAGGAGCATTTGGGCGAGCTGCTCCTGCGGCGGCAGATCAGTGGAAGCGAGATCCTGCCAGAGCAGAACGACACGCTTCCAGTGTCGTTCGATTTCGGAAACGGCCACATCCTCTTTATTGCTGAAGTACCCGTAGATCGTGGATTTCCCGATGCGGGCTTCCTGGGCGATCTCTTCCATCGTCATTTTACGATAACCGCTGCGTTCAAGCAGCCGCATGGCGGCATCCAGAATCGCTTCTCTCACGTCAGGGGGTTCGGCAGCACGAGGCATCCTGAAACTCCTATTCCGACCAAATCTTGAATTTGTTCGCTAATGGGGATACGTCTCTCGAATTCTAAGAGTTTCCTCAATCTCGCTTAGAACCAAAAATACCCTCAGAACGCACGCCTAAACCACAAATAACTCGAATGTTCCCGCCGCTGTCTGGAAGAACGTTCAGGCTGGTTTCGATGCAGCGGCTTGAAATCGAGAGAGGAGGTTCGCCCTTCAGAAACGGAAACCCGGCAGACGGACACAACTGGAATGCCCGAATGATCCCCGCGAATTTAGTTCCTGCTTCGATGAGCAGGAAAAGCGGTTTCCGCTCGTGAATAAACGTTTCGACTCGATTTCTCAATCCCGACTCATTCACGCTGACCCGCTTTTTTATCCGCGCTTCTGGAGACCAAAATTCAATGCTCGTTTCACGTCGTTTTTTCCTGACGGGTCTGGCTTGGGCCGGACTTTCGTTTTTCCTGCCCGCACCCTCTCCGGCTCAGGAACCCGCCCCGCGCCTATTCGCCCTGACCCTGCTCCACACCAACGACCTTCACGGTCACCTCTTTCCCTTTGCCTATACCGAAGCCGGGCGTTCTAAAGAGGAAAAAGACTCGGTGGGGGGTGCGGCACGACGGGCCACTCTTGTCCGAAAACTCAAACACGACCTCAAAAACCCGGTGGTTCTTGTAGACAGCGGCGACACGTTCACGCGCGGCCCCCTGACCAATGCCTACGAGGGAATCGCGGATGTGGAGGCCATGAACGCAGTGGGATACGATCTTGCTGCACTCGGCAACAACGAATTCAAAGCCAAAGACGGCGTGGAAGACCACGACGCCGCCGGAGCGCAGGGAGCCTTGCTCCAAAACATCAAACGTTCGCATTTTCACTGGCTCTGTGCGAACGCGACCGATGCGAAAGGAACCTTTTTGGAGGGGGTTCTGCCCTATGTGGTGCGGGAAATTCAGGGCGTTCGAGTTGGGTTTTTAGGGCTGACCCCGCCGCGTGTCGCGGGCTACCCCCAGACTGCCGGATGGACTATCACCGATCCGATTCAGGCCGCAAAAAAATGGATTCCCGAAGCGCGGCTTCACTGCGACCTTCTCATCGCCCTCACCCATATCGGCGTTGACCTCGACAAACAGCTGGCCTCACAAACCACCGGCCTTGATGCGATTGTCGGCGGCGACTCACACACCTTTTTGTATAAAGCCGAGGAGGTCGCGAACCTCGACGGCAAAAAGGTTCCGATTGTGCAAGCTGGAGAGTTCGGCGTCAATCTGGGTCGGTTCGACTTGCGCTTCACTCGTGCCGAAAGCGGAAAATGGGAGCTGGCAGGCTACGATTACGCGCTCCTTCCCGTTGACCGCCGTCTTCGCGAAGCCCCGGATGTTGTCGAGACCCTCAAACCCTATCTCGCGCCCCTGCTCACGGTGGTCGGACACCTGGACAAACTGGGTTCCACGCCTTCTGAGCGAAGCGAAATCACCAACCGCGTGGTGGCCGATGCCTTCCGAACCGAAACAGGGGCCGACTACGCGCTCAACCCCAGCGACAGCGGATTCGACGTGTTTCGCCACGAACGGGTCACCCGCTACGATGTCGCTGCCATTCTGCCGTTCCGAAACCATCTCGTGACATCACGCCTGACCGGAGCCGAAATTCTCGCGCTGCAAAAATCCGTCCCGAACACGATACTTTCCGGCGACCTCGGACGGCTGAAGCCGGAGGAAACCTACACAGCGGCCTTTGTGGATTATCCTGCCAGAGCCGCCTACAAACTCCCCAAAGACACACTGGTAGACACCGGCCTCGACTCACGGGAAACGGTGATCGGTTTTCTCAAAAAGCAGTTGTCCCAGCAAACCCCCTCGCCGAAATGAAACGGAAACGGAAGCGGCTTCGTCAAAAGGGCTGAAAGGCGGAGCAGATAGTTTCTGCTTCGCTCCCCGCCTAAAGGAAAAACCGAAGATGCAATGGGAATTTTTAGGGAAACAGGAATTAAGAGAGGGAACAGGGGCCGGTCGCGCTCATGTGTATCTTTGCTCGCTCTGGCGCACCCCGGTTCCAGGCGGCTGGCTGCTGATGTCCATCAACAGCCGAAGCAGCGACCCGCAGCCGATGCAGAGTTTCTATCCCGATCCCGATCACCTATGGACGGGAAAGACGCCGCTCGAAGCTTCTTATCTGCTCCGCGCCGCCGATTCGATCCCCACTTCGGAAGACAATCTCCTCCGCGCCTCGCCTCCTCCGCCCCAAATCGAACGCTGACCGCTTTTCCGCGTCTCCCTTCCTCTTTATTCTGCTTTATGTTTATTCTGCTTTATGCTGCGGACAAGCGAGAACGAAGGACGAAAGGAGACGCGGAAAGAACGAGCAGATTATCGCCAGTCGAGAGTTCCGCCATCTACTTGAACGGTTCCTATACCGACCGCACTCCCTCCGTTTACGCTAACCCGTGCAATTGTTGACAGGGATGCTGCATCGGGCAAGCGCAGAAAGGCAATCGAATTCCCGTCCGGGCTGTAAACAGGGGCAGAAACCATTTCTTTCGTGTTCACAATCTGCCGAACATCGCCTCCGTTCAGAGCCATCGTGCGAATCTCTGAATGGCCGCCCGATTGGTAGACAAAGGCAATTCGTGCGCCGTCCGGCGAGACAGCGGGCTGGGTAGAAGAGGCATCGTTGGTGAGGAAACGCGCGTTCCTGCCGTCTGCGCTGGCGATCCAAAGGTCGGCGTTAATGCCTACCGTGCCAACTTCCGTTTCACGAACAAAAACAATCTGGGTTCCATCAGGGGTGTAGACGGGATGGGAGAGACGACCAATCGTTGGGATCGGCAGTTTTTGCGGGGCGGTTCCGGCGAGGTTGTTGGTATACAAGGCTCCATCTCCCTCAAAAACCAGAGCATTCCCATCGGAGCGGAAGTAAGGCAAGGCCACGCTGATTACTCCGGCGGGATTGGGCAGGTTCACCGGGTTGGAACCATCTCCATTCATCACGACAAGATGGGTGACCCCTGATCCGACAACCGAAACGATTTTGCTGCGGTCTGAACTAAACCGGGGCTGCTGAGGAAACGAGCCGTTGTCCATCATCCGCGCAAGGCCCGTTCCGTCGGTTTTGAGGGTATCGATTCCCGGCAATGGTTTGATCGAAGTCTGGAAAAGCAGCCGGGTGGGATCATTGACAGAGTTGGGCGAGTTCGTCAGGTTGGACGATCCGTCCCCGCCGCAGCCCGTCAGCAAAACACTAAGGAGCAAAAGCCCCGCCTGAAAGGGAGCAAACCACGAAACACGCCCGAACACCGAGTGATTGCACATCATTGGAACATCCTTTTCTGGGGGGCGGGGGAGTGGGGAGAGGAATACTAGCGGGCTAAATTGGCCCAACTGTCAGTTGATTTTGTCTGGGCACTCCTTTCGGGGGAATAAATTGAAAGTATTGGGGGGCAAAAGCGGTTTGGATTGGAGTGGGGAAATCTCTTCAATCGCACGAAACTCAAACGGTTTTCCCACTTCGAGGCTTCGATGCATTTCCTCCAGGCGGCGGACTTGAGCGGCAGAAGGATCAATGAAAACACGCAGGGTTGTTTCGGACTGCGGTTCGTCTCCCGGCGAAACCAGTGTGTAGCGAACCCGCTTCGCTTTTCCGCTTCCGATCTCCTCACGACTGATTTTGGTACGCGGGTTTGGAAGAAGTTTCAGGGGGTCTCGGTCGCTGCCTTCACTGTAAATGAGTACGGTTCCTGTCAGGCCGAGGGCATTGGAGTAGGAAGAGTGAAGGGGGTCTTCCCATTTCTGAACGGAGTACTGACGTGAACTCAGGGGATGGGAAACAAAAATCGAAACCTGACTGCCGTCAGAAACCGTCAAAAAGCGAGAACCGACCTCTTTGCCCGAAGCTTTCTGAACAAACTCCGAGCGGAATTTATTGTCGGAAGCCACCATAAGCGTCACCGCCAGAGAATAAGTGAGACGCTGGGTATCTTCGCCGGTCATCTCTTGCAGGGAAGGCGAAGGGCGAGAGGATTTGGTCTCCAGCGCAATTCTGTAGGCTGCTGAGGGATGCCGAAGTTTCTGAAGGGCGTTTTGCAACAGTTCCGTATCAGGAAGAGCTTGCGAACGAATTTCTGGTGAAAACAACAGAATGCCGCTCCCAGCAAAACAAACGCAGGCTAGAAATTTTATCTATTTCTCCTCTCCTTGCAAAGAATTATACTTTCAAGACGTGGTGTCCGGCCTAACCGTTGCTCTCGGATGCACTTTTTCCTCAATTCGAGAAGTCGAAACCGTTCTCCTGCCGTAGAAAAGAATGTCACGCCAGGTTTTTCTTGACACGGGAACTTTCGCTGGACTATAATGATCTGAGAAAGAGTGTGTTTTCTGCCTCTGTGTGCAGAATGAACCTCAGATCGCTTCCGCACAAGATTTCGGTTTGCCCAAGCCGTCTGACAGGCAGAGTTCACCTTTTATGGCCGTCCCAACCACCACCGATATGCAAAGAATACTTGTCTCGCTTTCCGAAACGGAGATTGCCGTTGAACCGGGAAGCGTCGCCCAACTCGTCGTCACAATGGTGAACCGGCAGGAAAACCCGGATCGCCTCATGATCGAGGTGGAAGGGGTGGATGTGGAGTGGTACTCTATCCCCGTCTCCGCCGTAAACCTTGGAGCCGAGGCGCAGTCGGGCGAACGAATTATTTTTCGGGTGGCGCGTTCCGCGTCCAATCGAGCAGGCGCCTATCCTTTTATCGTCCGCGTACAGGCCATGGAAACCGGCGAAACTGGGGTGGCACAAGCCACGCTGATCGTCAATCCCTTTAACTCGCTGCAGATGGAATTGAACCCGAAGCGCGGCGTTTCCACCTTTTTACGCCCCCTCAACGATTTCGAGATTTCTCTGACCAACGAAAGCAACGAAGAAAAAACCTTTGATCTGTTTGCCTCCGACCAGGACAATGAGTGTGCCTACGAGTTCGACTCCGAGCGTGTGACGATGAAGCCGGGCCAAACCTCGACGATTCCGCTGGCAACCCGGCCCAAAACGGGTGCGTTTTTCGGAGGAATGAGGCTCTACAGTTTCACCGTTTCCGCCCGTGCCGTAGACAATCCCTATGTCGCTGCCAATGCACACGGGCAGTTGGAGCGGCACGCACTGCTCTCTCCGGGGGTAGGAATCTTTCTGCTGCTGCTGGCGATCGGGGCCCCGATCGCTTACACGCTTCGGCCTAAACCGCCCATTCCGCTTCAGGTCAACAAATTCGTGGGGGTTCCTGATCGGGTGAAGGCGGGAGACGAAGTAACGCTTTCCTGGGATGTAGCTTCTGGCTACAGTCAGATCGTCATCACCAAGCGGGTCAACAGTCAGGAAGCGGTGGCTTTGCCCGAACAGCCCAAGCCGGAACAGAATGTCGGCTCGCTCACAACCCGCCCTGACCCTCTGCAAACCACCTACACCCTGATCGTGCGGGGACAAAGCGGGCAGAAAGACCTCGAAAAGAAGTTTACGGTCAATGTTTCCCCGCCGCCTCCCACCAAGGCATCCACCTTGAAATACTTTCGGGTAGACCCGGAAATCGTGCATCAGGGTGAACCTGTCATGCTGTCGTGGCAGGCCTCCAATGCCGACAAATTCATTCTCGATCCCGGCAACATTCAGTTGAGTGCGCTGGAACAAACCCATCAAATCGTTCCAGATAGAGATGATCAGTATACGCTGCGAACCTTCAGTAAAGATGGAAAACCCGGAGCCGCCAAAACGGTTCGGGTACGGGTTGTGGGGAAAGACGTTTGCCTGGCCGAAATCTTAAGTTTTCGCGCCACCGACTCGGTGTACGAAGGCGATAAAGTGCGCCTCACCTGGAAAACACGGTTTGCCCGCCGAGTTCGAATTGATTCGGATCAGGGAGCCGTCGGTGATGTCGGCAATCCGCGCAACGGCTCTGTGACGATCTCCACGCCGATTACGCAGCCCATCACGTTTACCCTGACCGCCGAAGACAGTGCCGGAAAGACCGTGAGCAAAACGTACTCGGTAGTGCCTCGGTCTCGGCCAGAACACGTTGACCCGCCGGTGACTACGCCGCCCCCCGTCTCGCCGGGTGAAACCACCGCTCCAACTTCGGGAGGGGCGGCCACGCCCTGAGTTCCCTCTGAGAAAACGTCTATGCCCCCGCTTAACCCTGATGACTTCATTCGCCTCGTCTCGTTTTTCGTCCCGGAGACGATCAGCGCCATCACCTTTTCGCCGGACGGCTCCCTGCTTGCTGTTGCTGCCGGAGACAAAGTGCACCTCTACCGAATTCCCGAAGCGGCGCGAACCAGTGCCCGCTCGGAGACGCCCAAACGCGAACCCGCCCTCTAGCACTCGCCCCAGCCCTTTTCGTTTTAGGTCGGATGATTTTACCGATGAGGCCGCAAAAGCCGAACGTCCTAGGACGTTCGGCTTTTTGAGCAGGAGCGAGAGGTGCTCTGAAAAGAGAAAAGGTCAGGAGGGAGCAGAAGCCGTCTCTTCCAAAACTTCGGCGGGGGCCTCGAAGGGAACCACCGAAACGCGGCGGCGTCCCTGGTGGCCCTCGAACTTAACGGTTCCGGCAATCAGAGAGAAAAGGGTGTAATCCCGCCCCAGACCGACGTTTTTGCCAGGGTGCAGTTTCGTTCCGCACTGGCGAACCAGAATGGAACCCGGCTTCACCACTTCGCCGCCAAATTCCTTAACGCCGCGCCGCTGGGGATTACTGTCGCGTCCGTTCCGAGAGGAACCAACGCCTTTTTTGTGTGCCATAAAAATCTCCGCGAAAAGGGCGAAGGGCAGATCGTGAGAGGCCAGAAGCCTTCCTCAACGCTCCCCTACGCCGTAATGGATTCGATAGAAAGCGTCGTCAGTTTCTGACGATGCCCGTAACGCCGGTGAATATTTTTCTTCGGCTTAAAGGTGAAACCGTTCACTTTGGGGGCTTTAGTTTGGTTCACGATTTTTGCGGTCACCTTGGCCCCGGCGACAGTGGGAGTTCCCAGGGTCAGGCCGTTATCGCCGGATACAGCCAGCACCTCGGTGAGTTCGAGGGTAGTTTCGGCGTCTCCCTCCAGTTTTTCAACCGTGATGAGGTCGCCCTCTTCCACGCGGAATTGTTTGCCGCCGGTTTTTACGATTGCGTACATCGTCTTTTCTTCTCTCTGTTCTGATTTGCTGCCGAAACTCTCAACTCGAAATCAGGAGAGGGCAGACATAAAAAAGGCTGACCTGTCGAGCAAGTCAGGATAACAATGTACCTCACAAACCAAGCGGTGTCAAGAAACAGCGCAAGAAATCAGAGAGGAAAAGTGAGGGGGAAACGCGAATGGTAAACCGAGACGCAGCGGTCAAACAAAGGGCGAGAGGCGGCATCGGCGCAGATGAAAGCGGTTTTTAAGACAAACAAAGAGCGAATTGGAGTTTGGAATTTTTTTAGTTTCACGGTCGAGGTTGAAAGCCCGGAATGCAAAAACCCATTTTTAGACGCAGAACTCACCGGGGAGTTCGAGGATGAAGCCGGACAGGTATGGAAAGTGGACGGCTTTTGTGACGCGCAGGACGGAAGCCGGTTTGGGATTCGGTTTCTGCCGCAGTCCGCCGGAACGTATCAGTGCCGCCTGCGCCTGACGATGGGCGGCGAAACCTTTACGCAGGAAAGCACGAAAATGGTGAAGGAAAGCGGCCTGCCGGGGATTGTGCGCGTAGACCCGGATTTTCCCTTTCATTTTCAGTACGCAGGCACCGAAAAGCCTTACTTCTGGAACTCGACGACTGCTTACGCACTGCTGGGCTGGGACGAGCGAAGCATCACCGCGATTTTAGACCGCTTCACGGCGTACCGCATCAACCGCCTGCGGGTCTCGCTGTCCGGCATCCATGTGGAAAGCGGCGAGGCCTGGAAAGAGCCGGTCTATCCCTCCAAAGAGTTTACCTTTTTGTTTCATCCCTGGGTGCAGAACGGTAACGATCCGCTCACCAATCCCGGCTACGATGTCACGCGCTTTGACCTGGAGCACTGGCGCAAATTCGAGCGCGTGGTACGTTACGCCCGCGATCACGGCATTCAAATTTCAGTGATTTTTTATGTAGACGGCTATCGTCCCGGCACCGACCCCTTCGGCAAAGAGGACGCGGGCGGGGAAGCGGAAAAACGCTATTATCGGTATGCGGTCGCCCGCCTTGCGGCCTACTCGAATGTGATGTGGGATCTCGCGAACGAGTACCGTTTGTTTCGAGACGATGCCTGGGCGGAAACGATGGGAGCCTTTCTGAAATCCCTCGACCCCTACAATCATCTGACTTCGGTTCACGGGCACGGGGATTTCCGCTTCCACGCCTCCGAATGGGTGGATTTTGCCTCCTACCAAAGCTGGGATGAACACGGCGGGTACGACTTCATGGTGAAAAACCGGCAGGATCAGCTCGATTCGGGCAGGGCAAAGCCGCAGGTGAACGAAGAATACGGATATGAAGACCACTATCCGCTTCCCTGGGGCGAGGATCGGACGGCTCCCGCTCGCGCCCCTGAAACTCGGCGCAAACTGGCCTGGGACATCGTGATGGGCGGCGGATACGGCACAACGGGGGAAGTCGCTTCGGTTCCGGGAAGCGGCGGCTGGATCAACGGAGGCGGCGACGAAACCATGACGATGCTGGAGGGCTACCGTATTCTGCACGACTTTTTCGTCCAGCTCTCACAATGGCATACCTTGAACCCTTCGCCAGAGCGGGTGGCGGAAGGAAGCACTCGCTGTCTTTCCGATGGAGCCGCCGTTTTTTTGTTTTATCTGCCGGAGGGTGGAAAAACAACGCTGCGTTTGGAACCTGGAAGCTACACCGTAAGCGTTTTCAATCCGCGCCGGGGACACGATGAACTGGACTGGCTTCCCGAAACGTGTACGGTAGGAGCGGGGCAGTCGCTCTCCCTCTCGCTGCCGGAGGCAGAGGACTGGGTGGTTTTGTACCTCAAACAGGGGTAAAACCCCTCAATCCTCTCAGCATCCCATTTTCATTTCAAGACTGGAGGAAAACACAGATGATTGTGATTGCAGGCAAAGTTGCGGTGAAACCCGAAGCGCGAGACATTGCGCTCGCGGAAATGAAAACGGTGGTGGAAGCCACCCAGTCGGACGCGGGGAGGGTGATGTACGACTTTTATGAAGATTTGCTTCAGCCCAACACCTTTTTCATCTATGAATTGTGGGAAACCGAAGAGAAGCTGGAAGCCCACCTTCAACAGGCGCACACCAAACACTTTCTTGCAGTGCTGATGCCCCTGGTGGTCAGCCCGCCGAATATCTCCCGTTACGAGGTCGAAGGCTCCGCCCCGCTGTTCTAAAAGGGATTTTCGTCTTGCGAAGATCCCTCGCGAAGCAGAGAGTTCAGAGCAGGCTGTATTTCCTCGAATTGAAACCGATAGCCCCGCGATTCGGCCACCGCAGGAACCGCCCGCTGCCCTCCCAGCAGCGAATCGGCGAATTCACCGAGCATCGCTTTCAGCGCAAATCCAGGAACGGGAAGCAGGGCAGGGCGGTGATACACCGTTCCCAGGGCTTGAGCAAACTCGCGATTGCGAACCGGGTTTGGCGAGACGGCATTGATCGCTCCCCTCACCGTTTCGGTTTTCAAGGCCCAGAGAAACAGCCCGATGACATCCGACGCATGAACCCAGGGAAACCACTGTTTTCCTGAACCGAGCGGCCCGCCCAGCCCCAGCGCGTAGGGGTTGATTGAAACGGGCAGAGGATGGATCATGCGCTCCAGTGCGCCGCCTTCGCCCAGCACGATCCCAATCCTCAGGCGTGCCTCCCGTACCCCGATTTCGGCGGCCCGCTCGACTTCGCGTTCCCACTCCACACAGAGCGAAGCCAGAAAATCGGAGCCGGGGGGCGATTTTTCCGTTAGCAGCTCATCTTTTCGGTCTCCATAAAACCCGACGGCGGAGGCAGAGAGCAGCACCGACGGTTTGCACGCTCCTTCACGGAGGGCTTTGACCAGGGCGCGGGTCGGCTCGACACGGGATGAGGATAATCTGCGTTTGAATTCGGGCGTCCAGCGTTGGGCAGAAACCGATTCTCCAGCGAGATGGATCACGGCGTCGCTTTCGGAAACCGTTGTTTTCCATTCGGGGGATGCGCCCTCTCCCCAGTGAACCGCTTTTGCTCGCCGGTCGAGTTTTGCCCGAGCCGCATCCGGGCTGCGGGTCAGTACGGTAACCGTGTGCCCGTCCCGCAGCAGTTCGCCGACCAGGGAACTCCCCAGAAACCCGCTTCCTCCGGTCACCGTGATTTTCATGCTTCCACTTCCTTTTTCATAGGGATGCTCCGTAGAGGATACACGTAGAGAATACGTATGAGAGAGCAGGAAAGGCGGTCACTGGATTCGCTTTTCCTTTAGCGAGAGGCCCCGCCGTGCCGATAGGGGGCTGATCCTGCGCTTGAAACCGCGTGAATCGTTGGAGAAGAAAATTCGTTTATGTCTAAAATTCCTGTGCTGCAAACAATCGAAGAAAAAGAACACGCCCTGATCGTGTCGGTGGAGCGCGACGAGGAACTGCGTCCCTACGCGCTGGAAGAACTCACCGCCCTGGCCGATACCGCTGGAGCCGAGGTGGTGGGGGAATTTTTCCAGCGCCGAGATCGCCCCGACCCTGCATTTTATATCGGCCCAGGCAAAAAAGATGAGCTCTACGCCGGGGTGCAGGATACGGGGGCCAATCTCGTCATTGTGGACAACGAACTGTCTCCCGTGCAGGCACGCAACCTCGAAGAAGCGGTGAAATGCCGGGTGATTGACCGAACGCAGCTTATTCTCGATATTTTTGCTCAGCGTGCCCGCACCCGCGAAGGGCGGCTGCAAGTCAATCTCGCGCAGTTGACCTACCTTCTTCCCCGGCTGTCGGGGCTGTATACAAAGTTCGAGCGGCAGCAGGGAGGCATTGGGGTGCGCGGCGGGCAGGGAGAAACCAAACTCGAAACCGACCGCCGCAAAGTCCGCGACACGATTTCGGATTTAGAGGCGCAGCTGGGCGAAGTGCGCTCCACCCGGCAGCAGCAGCGAGCGAACCGCCGCAACCTGGCCTTTCCGACGGCGGCACTTGTGGGCTACACCTCCGCCGGAAAATCCACCCTGCTCAACACCCTTTCCGGGGCGGAAGTGCTGGCAGATGCCAAACTCTTTGCCACGCTCGATCCCACCACCCGCCGGGTCGTGATGCCCGACGGCTGGGCGATTCTGCTCACCGACACCGTTGGATTTATCCGCAATCTGCCGACAAATCTGGTGGCGGCGTTTCGGGCCACCCTGGAAGAAACCATTGAAGCCGATTTTTTGATCCATGTGGTAGACACAAACCATCCCTATCGAGAGGTTCAGCGGGAAGCTGTGATGGAAACCCTGGAAGAGTTGGGAGCCGGGGACAAACCGATCATCACCCTTTTCAATAAGTGTGATCTGGTGCAGGATCGTGAAGCGTTGCAGGAACTCATTCTCGACACCCCGAACTCGGCCTACATTTCGGCCCGCACACGGGAGGGGATGCCTCAGTTCATGGATCGGATTGTAGAAACCCTCAAGGGTCTACTCGAAGACGTGAACCTGCGAATCCCTTACAATCGCAGCGATTTAGTGGCGCAATGCTACGAATACGGGCGGGTGCTGAAGGCAGACTATCAGGAAGACGGCATTTATGTCGAGGCGCGAATCACCCGCGATCTGGCAGGAAGGCTCCGTGCTTATTCCCTTTAGTCAGCGGGGTTTTCGTCAGGGAGCGGTGACATCACCCGCCGAGGGCGGCGTGCTGTTCGCCGGGTAGTCGGGCAGGGTGAGGCTGTCGGCGGCTTCTGGGCTGTCCAATCCGGGATGATCGGCGGCTGCCGGATGTTTTCTCAGATTTTTCAACAAAGCCTCCACACTTTGCTCGAACTTAAGACCGGCGCGGCGGCGCAGTTCCGGCGGTGAAGCATGATAGGTCGTGGTATACATCAAGATAAGGTCTACGATTTCCTGCTGAGCCGGGGTCAGGGTCGCTTCTACAGAGAGCGGATGACCGGCGGAAGCGAGGGAGGTATCCTCGTTTTCAGAGCGTGTTTCGGCACTGACAAAGGGCTTGCCGCCAAATCCGAGCCGCCCGGATTCGATATGACGCTGAACGGCGTCTCTGCCTGAAGCCCAGGGGATAGTAGACAGGGTGATGTTGTTTCGGCGCAGTTTTTCTTCTGCTTTCTGGTGAGCGATCCATTCCGTAATGAATTCAAGGGCTTCGTGAGCCAGCTGATAGTTGCGGTCATGAAACGTTTTTTCCAGTTCCATCTGCGTTTTCTGAACCGACTGCTCGAAATCTTCTGGGATATGGGTAGCATGGATTTGCTTTTTCATCCAATTCAACTTCCAAAAGACATCGGCTTTTTCCATAAAATCGGCAGTGGTGGAGGTCACCCCCCCGCCCCCGCCTCCTTCACTATTGGCAGGGCGGCCCGCCACTCCATCCAGAGAAAAGCCATGCGGGGAGTTGGCGGCGAGGATGGGTTTGCCGGTAATCGGATCGAGCACCTGATGCATCTCATGGGGATCGAAAACCGGTCGCTGCTGAATAGTGGAGCGGGTGTATTCGGCGAGTTCGCTTTTCCGCTCGGAGCAGCCCGCCAGCAGAACGAACCCCGCCGCCAGCCTCCCGCAGCGCATCAGATTTTGTTGAATGCCCATCCTCTCAACTCCCTGTGTGACTTTCCTGCTCTTATCTTGGCGAACTCACCCCCGAACTGGAGAGTGGGCCGCCTTATCTTCAATCAAGGGAAAACGGATTTCAGTTAATGGCGTAGGCGGGAGCCGCTGAGACCTCATCGGGAATTAAGGCACGGTACTGAGCATCGTGCAGGCGGCGGTACACCCCGTCGCGGGCGATCAGTTCGTGGTGGCGGCCCTGTTCGGCAATTCCGGTTTCGTCCACGACCACAATGCGGTCGGCGTTCTGAATGGTAGCCAGACGGTGGGCGATCACGAGCGTAGTGCGTCCCTCCGCGAGTTCCGCGAGAGAGGCTTGTATTGCTCGCTCCGTTTCGGTGTCGAGGGCAGAAGTGGCCTCATCCAAAATCAAAATCGGCGGATTTTTCAGAAACATCCGGGCAATTGCCAGCCGCTGCTTTTGTCCGCCCGACAGCTTCACGCCTCGCTCGCCAATCACGGTATCTAGTCCATCCTCAAGCCGCGAAATCATTTCATCGAGACGGGCACGGCGGGCGGCCTCGTGAATTTCGGCTTCGGTGGCGTTGAGTTTTCCATAAGCGATATTTTCGCGAATGGTTCCGGCAAACAAAAAGACATCTTGCTGAACGATCCCGATGCTGCGCCGCAGCGAAGCCAGAGTGAGGGTGCGAATATCGCGCCCGTCCACCGTGATTCGCCCTCGGGTGGGTTCGTAAAATCGCGGGACGAGCGAGCAAATCGTGGTTTTTCCTGCTCCGCTGGGGCCGACGAACGCGACCGTTTCCCCGGCATGAATCGAAAGGTGGATGCAATCCAAAACCTGCTTACGGTCATCGTACCCGAAACTGACCTCCTCAAACCGAATTTCGCCTTTCAATGAACCAACGGAAACGGCATCGGGAGCATCGGTGATATCTGGCTCGGTGTTGAGCAGTTCAAGGTATCGCTTAAAGCCCGCAATCCCTTTCGGGTAGGTTTCGAGCACCGCGTTGATCTTCTCGACCGGGCGGAAAAAGACGTTTACCAGCAGCAGAAAACCCATAAAGCCGCCCACACTCAAGGCTCCGTGAAGCACATAAGAGGCCCCGGCAATCATAATGAACAGCTGAACGATTCGCATGGTCATGTAGGAAAGCGACTGGCTTTTCGACATGAGGCGGTAGGCATCGAGTTTGGTCTCGCGGTAGCGTCCGTTGTCTCCGGCAAACAGCTTTCGCTCGTGATCTTCGTTGGCAAAGGCTTGTACCACCCGAATGCCGCCGACGTTTTCTTCGATTCGGGCATTGAATTCGCCGACGCGACCGAAAAGGGTTCGCATGGTTTGGGTCATCGCGGAGCCGTAACGGGTAGAAATCCAGGTCATCGGCGGAACCACAAGACCGGTCATCAGGGCAAGGCTCGGATTGATGGTAAACATCAAAAGGAAAGAGCCGAGAAAGGTCATCACGGCGATAAAGGCATCCTCCGGCCCATGGTGCGCTACCTCGCCAACCTCTTCCAAATCCTTGGTGACGCGGGCAACGAGATGCCCCGTTTTCTGATTGTCGTAAAATCGAAACGAAAGCTTTTGCAAATGGTCGAAAATACGCCGCCGCATTTCGGTTTCAATCGAAATTCCCAGCACATGACCCCAATAGTTGACCACATATTGAAGCCCCGTGTTCACGACGTAGATAGCGAGCAGCCCGGCGGAGGCTCCGAGGATCAATCCCCAGTTCTGGCTCGGCAGCAGGCGATCCACAAACGACTTGACCGCCAGCGGAAACGCCAGTTCGAGCAGGCCAGAAATGACGGCACAGGAAAAATCAATCAAAAAAAGGCGCTGGTGAGGACGGTAGTAAGCAAAAAATTGCCGAAGCATCCGAGATAGGTCTCATTTCTTAAAATTAGGGCGCGAAAACAGAAAGCGCTGTCTCTTTGTACGTTTCGGAGCGGCGATTTGCTCAACTCGCTCTCTTCGCTTTGGGATGAGAGCGTCTAGGTCAATCGGAGAGGTGAGCGAAAATTCGGTTCATGCTTTCGCCGACGATTTTCAAGCGGGCCTCATCGTCCGGGAGCGACGCAAGCGATTTCTGGAAAGGCTCCGGGGTGACGGGGCCGCGATACCCGATCTTTTGCAGCGTTTTAAGAAAACCGGCAATGTCAATCACACCCGTCGCTCCCGGCAGATCGCGCACCGAGTCCACCTGATCTTCAATGGAAACCCCGGCAGGGGCATCGTTGACATGAACATAAACAATCCGTTCCGGGGAGACCGCTTCCAGTTCCTGCAACGTCTCCCCCGACGTGTAGAGATGCCAGCAGTCCAGCAAAAGCCCCACGTTGCCGCCGATCTCTTCACCCATCTTCAGCATTTCGCCCATCGTGTGTAGAAAAGGGTACTTCTGGCTTTCGCGCAGGGTTTTCGGGCCGATGAATTCCAGCCCCAGCGAAATTCCCGACTCGTTCAAGGTGGCGGCAATCGAGCGGAATCGCTCCACATGAAAGGCATAGTTCGTTTCGTAGTCCCGCTCCTCAGAACAGGGCATGATCCAGGTCGCCGTCCGAAAACAGCCAATCTCTCCCGCAGCGGAAGCCAAACGCGGAAGCTCCGCCAGACTTTTCTCGAAGGTTTCCGCGTCGCCCCGCCACTCCACCGGCAGGCCAAAACACGCCGGGTGAATCTGCGCCTCCTCAAAAAGCGAACGAACCGACTTCGCTCCCTCCCGTTCGATTCGATCCGCCAACTCGGACGGGTTGAATTCCACCCCCTCGAAGCCGCCCCGTTTTGCTGCCTCAATTCCTGCTTCCAGCGTGGACGCCTTTACCCCGATAGCCCCCGGACTGAGAGCTTTGTACATGAGATTCATCATCATTTCCTTCTGGAGAAGAGTTTTGCCGATGGCTTTTCCGGCGAGAAAGAGACTTTTCGGTCTCCCGACTTCTCTGTTCCTCTCGGCTAATCGTCTTCGGTGCTCTCCATAATTCCCCCCCACTTCGAAAGGTCCACCGGTTTGGGGCGTTCATAAGCGGGGGGAGGGGGGGGGGCAGAAGCCGTTCCCGCCGCAAAGACGCTTTTGGAAGAAAGGCTGTCGAGCGAGCCGCCTTTATAGACGGTCACGATGCCGCCGGTGGACGCCGCGCTGATGTGATAGCACTGCGCGGTGAGGGGGTAGGCTTGTCGTGCCATGTTCTGATTGGACGAAAGCACGGTGGCGATCAATCCCGGCTCGTCCGCACGAACCGCAACGATCTTGCTTCGATTGGGCACGGAGACGATGTAATCCCGCTGCAGCCGAAGCGCGAGATGATCCCGAAAGCGATCTACAAGAAGCCAGGTGGCGGTCAGAAAATCCTGCTCGAAAACCAGTCCCACCGTGTCGGCTCCGGCCCCGCGCCGGTCGCCGCCGGTCGTCATTTCGTTGACGCAGACGGGAAAGGGCAGCATCCCCATATTGAGCAGAGATTTTTTCATCACCGTCTCGAAATCTACTTCCCACTTGGCGAGCTGGTTTCGGGTGACGGCGGTCAGGGTTCCGCTGATTTCACGCATGACAATGGCTTGCAGTTCCCCGGCAAAGACCTCGGAAGGCAAATCGTCCGGCTCATCGCTTTTCGCCAGTGCCTGCCGTGCCTTCTCAATGAAACTGCCGGTTTTCAGCATCGGGCGCAGGGTCATCTGCGCTTCTGTCCAGGAGTGTTCCGGCACCTCGACAATAAGCGTATCGAGCCAGTTCTGAATGAGAGCGTCTTTCGCTCCTGGCTCTTTCGAGTACGCATTGTAGAGATTTTGGAGGTTGCACGTCAGCAGCGGTTTGCCTTCGATGCGAAGATGAAAACCCTTTTCAGTGGGTTCCATTTTCGCGGTCGGCTCCGCCTTCCGAACCGCCTGACGCACCATGTCCCGAAATTCTGCAAAGGGAACGGGCTTGCCCTTCCCGAAAAGACCGCGTAGATTCATAAATGATCCTGAACGAAAAAATAAAATGAAAACCTAAATTTAGTTTACCACGAACCGATCCGCTCCCACTTTTCTTAGAGTACGGAATTTCAGCGAAAGGGCAAAGCACGGGTTCGGGAAGGGGGCCTGCGGTATAATGAAGCAGAGGGAGAGAAATTATGGAGACGTTGGTCACGCGAAAGTCGCCGCGAGAGCGGCAGGAAGCCTGGGAAGAATCTTTTCTTTCGGAATGGGGAGCGAAAGCCTCACAGTCACGCGGGCGCAAACGCCCGGAATCGCCCGACCCGGTGCGGACTGCGTTTGGGCGTGACCGCGACCGGGTGCTTCATTCCAAAGCGTTTCGGCGGCTGAAGCACAAAACTCAGGTGTTCATTGATCCCGAAGAGGATCACTTTCGGACGCGGCTGACGCACACGCTGGAGGTGTCTCAGATTGCCCGCACGATCTCGCGTGCCCTTCGCCTGAACGAAGACCTGACGGAGGCGATTGCTCTGGCGCATGACCTGGGTCATCCGCCGTTCGGTCACGCGGGGGAAGAGGCCCTAGATGCCGCCTACCGCGATTTCGTGCCAAGCGCGGGGTTCAAGCACGATGAACAAAGCCTGCGCGTGGTGGAACTGCTGGAACGGGGAACGGGCGAACTTTTTGCTCAGGAGGATCGGGCGGAACTGCCTCACCCCGAAGGCTTGAATCTGACCTGGGAAGTGCTCGACGGCATTGCGGGTCATTCCAAGGGACGCGCCGACCTTTCCGATGAGACCACCCCGCGGGCCGCAACCCTGGAGGGAAAAGCGGTGCGGATTGCAGACCGGGTGGCCTACATCAATCACGATATTGATGACGCCATTCGCGCCGGGGTGCTGCATCCGCGTGACCTTCCGAAAGAGCAGATGGAGCTGCTGGGGAAAACCCACTCGGAGCGCATCGCTACGATGGTGATTGACATTGTGGAATCCAGCGAAGACAAACCGGAGGTGAGGATGTCCCCGCCGATCCAAATGGCTACTGATTTTCTCAAAGAGTTTATGTTCAAGCGCGTTTACTGGAATGCGGCTACCGGCAACCAGGACTTGCGCAAATCTCAGCACGTGATCCGCGCTCTGTTTCATCTCTTTATGGAGCAGCCGGAACTGATGACTGGAAACAAGCGTCTGCGTGAGCTTTCCACAGAGGATCGCGCCCTGCGCGTCTGCGACTTCATTGCCGGAATGACGGATCGTTACGCTGTGTCGCGCTTCGATCACCATTTCGTGCCTAAAAGCATCCGGGCGATCTAACAGGGAGAGCTTCGCGGGTGAGTACAGACAGATTGAAGTGTGTACTTCCTTAAAAGTTTTTGACGCCCTTCCAACACGAGCTGCTCAATCCTAGAATTGGTCACCTGGTCTGACGCCCCGCCAACGTTGAGGAGTAAAAGACTTTCTACTCTAAATCAATTCCTGAAAAGTTAGACCGCCCTTCGATCACCGCAGCCAGAATGGAAAAATGCGGCAAACCCTTTTGGTTTTGCCGCATCTTTCATCGAAAGGAGCCAAGGCGAGACTTCAGTCAATCGCTGTTTCGCCGGTCTCGCCGGTGCGAATTCGAACGACGTCCATCACCTGCGTGAGAAAGATTTTTCCATCTCCGATTTCGCCGGTCTGGGCACTTCGGGTGATCGCGTCTACCACTGCTTTGGCTTCACCGTCGTGAACCACAATCTCCAGTTTGATCTTCTGGATGAGGTTGACCACATACTCGGCTCCGCGATAGTGCTGCGTGTACCCTTTTTGTTTGCCAGAGCCTCGTACCTCGGTGACGGTGATCCCTTTAATGCCGATTTCGGTCAGGGCGGCCTTCACCTCATCGAATTTTTGCGGTCGAATCATGGCCTCGATTTTAATCATCGCAATAAACCCTCTCTTTCGTGGAAGGAAAGGGGCGCGAAAAGCGATCTCGCGCCCCGGTCAGGTCTTGATTGTACCCGTTTAGAGCCATTCGCGGCAAAGCGGATTTACAGGTGCGGGGTGCGGCGATCCGCCTCCGTAACCACCGCCTCGGAAGCCCCATGCGGGGTGGCAGACGGGGTGAGCATAAATTCCGGGTACGCCGGAATTCCGTGCTCGTGAAGGTCGAGACCTTCCAGTTCGCCCGCTCGCGAAACGCGCAGGGTTCCCGTCAAGTTCACCAGCCACATCAAGCCCATTGCAATCGAAAAGGTAGACGCCGTGATGATGACCGAACCGATGATCTGAGCGTTCAAGACCGTCCATCCGCCGCCATAGAACAGACCTTTCAAGACTGCCGTTGCAGAAGTATCTGCACCGAACTGCCCTGCCGCGCCGTACTGCCCGGTCGCGAACAGCCCCAGCGAAATGGTTCCCCAGATGCCGCAGAAGCCGTGAACCGGAACCGCGCCAATCGGGTCGTCAATTCTCATCCATTCGAGGAAATTGATCCCCATAATGACCACCACACCCGCCACCGCTCCGATGATAAGCGATCCTGTGGGGGACACCCAGTAGCAGGGGCAGGTGATTGCCACCAGACCCGCCAAAAAGCCGTTGACGGTAAAGCCGAGGTCCCATTTTTTGGTTTGCGGGAAGCCGTAAAGCATTGCAGCCAGGCCGCCAGTGCAGGCGGCGAGCGTGGTGTTGGCCGCCACGCGCCCGATGCCGTAGAAGTCCATCGCCGAAAGCGTGGAACCGGGGTTAAAGCCGTACCAGCCGAACCAGAGGATCAGGCCGCCTGCTGCTGCCACCACAAGGTCATGAGGAAGCATGGGGCCGCCGCCGTCTCGCTTGAATTTGCGTCCGAGGCGGGGGCCAAGCACAATCGAACCAGCCAGCGCGATAAAGCCGCCGATGGTGTGAACCACCGTCGAACCCGCGAAGTCGTGAAAGCCCGTTCCCAGATTCGAGAGAAAGTGCGCGGGTGAACCTGCGGCTGCCGTGCTGCCCATCAGGGCAAGAAAGCCGTCCGGCCCCCAAGCCCAGTGCCCGACAATCGGATAGATAAAGCCGGAAACCCCCACCGAATACAGCAGGTCGCCCACAAAACCAGTTCGCCCGATCATTGCGCCCGAAGTGATCGTCGAGCAGGTGTCGGCAAACGCGAACTGAAACAAAAAGTGGGCCAGCAGCGCGACGCCGGTAGATCCATAGGTGGCCGGGACATTCTGCAGAAAAAACCAAGTATGCGAAGTGCCGTCGCCGGAGCCGATAAAGCCGTTGCCGGAACCGAACATAAACGCATAGCCGAAAGCGTAAAAGAGAACCCCGCAAAGGCAGGTATCCACAATACATTCCATCAAAACGTTGACGGTCTCACGAGAACGGCAAAAGCCCGCTTCCAAGATCGTAAACCCGACCTGCATTCCGAAAACCAAAAAGGCAGACACCAAAACCCAGACGGTGTTCAGCGGATTGACAATATCGTTGCCTTTGAGAACCGGATCATCGGCATGAGCGGCTCCGCCCAGCAAACCCGAAACCAGCAGCATTCCTCCAAACAGCAAGGCAATCGCACTCACCTTGCCGAGCAGCAGCGCGTAACCGTACTTCCGCCACTCCGGGTCTTGCAGCCGCTCACGCAGGCGAGCCATTTTGTTGATTCGTTGCTTAGATTGCAAATTCGTTTCCTCCTCTAACTGAAGAAAAGTAGTTTCCGAATGGGAAATCGTCAAAGACGAACCCCCTTCGTTGAGGGCCTCTTCCGGCGTTGGAAGAAACGAGAGCGTGTAGATGGGAGGGGTTGGGCAGCGACACCGCTGTGAAAGCGAGATGAAGAGGGCAGAAAGAGCGCAGCCTTCGCGCTCTTTCGCTCTCTCCTCTCAGAAGGCTAGAACTTATAGCCAAACGACAAACTGACGGTATCCTGATTGCTGGTGACGGAACCGGAACCCGCCGCATAGATCGGCTGGCTTCCCCAGTCGTGGCGATATTCCAGCCGGGTGACCAGCCGCCCTTTGAAGGCAAGGTATTCTGCGGTCAGGGTGACCTCATTGAGTTTCAGATAATTGCCGCCCACAAAGGCAAAGCGGGGGGTTCCGTAACCGCTGGAACCGCCGCCCATGTCCTCGAACTGTTCGACACGGCCTGCCAGAGCGATTTTATCGGTGAATTGGTGACGTACATAGCCCACCAGCCCAAGCCAGTTTCCACTGATGCGGCCCGTGCCGCCGCCATTGGCTCCCACCACGTTTCCCGATGCCGAGCCGTAGTCCGCCCAAAACGAAAGTTTCGTTTTCGGCGAAAGCTGATAAACCGAGGTGGCATCCAGCAGGTTGATGGTCACACCGCCGCCTCCGTTGGTGGCAACGGCGGGGCCGAAGGCTCCCGTGCCCTCCAGCCCCCCGATATAGGCAAGGGTTTGCGTGAATTTGGCGTTCGGTTTGTAGGTCAGCTGTCCATAAACGGTTTTCGCATTGTTGGAATCAGCGACATCGTTCCAGCCGTTCACCAGCCCCAGTTGAAGCGTTAATTTCGGATTGATGTTTCCGGTGGCGCGAAGCCCGGTATGGTAAAATGGAACTCCGTACCAGAAGTCGAAAGCGCGGGAATAGTTGTCGTTATTGACACTTTCCAGCACTTCCAGACCAAACGGAGATACGAATTTACCGAAATCAATGGCCACATCGTGCTTGGCAATTTTCGTGTTGTAGGTTAGGAAAAGGTTGGTAAGAAACGACCAGGAGGAGGTTCCGCCGGGTTCGGTGGCATGGAAAAGCCGTGCCGAGTCGCCAAAGGTGAAGGTTCCGGTCACTCCGAAGTTGAACGATTTGGAGGGAGTGCGCGAAACGTTGATTTCACCGAGGGAAAAACTCGGATCACGATCCGTGATATCGAAAAACCGGGCGGTGTTGTCGTAAGTCACGGAGCCGCCGTCGGGAAACCCGATGGCTCCTACCGGGTTGTTTGCGGCGGTGCGGGGAGCGCGGGCATTGATACTGTAGTACACATCAACAAGACCGCTGACGGTGACCGCTCCAGGTTCAGGGGCGGGCGGGGAGGCAGGCTCCGCTTTTTTCTCTTCGGCTTTCGGCGGGTCTTGTTTGACCAGCGGGCTGGAAGTGATGGTTTTGACTTTGAGATCAAACTTCGGGGTTTTAAAGCCGAGTTTGCTCAAGCGTGAGGGAATCGCCGCAGGGGTGGCGGCGGGGGTGGTCTCTTCGGCTTGCAGGGCGGTTGCGGTTGCACCGACCAGCAGGCACATCAGCAGCATAGATGTTCGGGTACGGGTCTCCACGTACAGTGTCCTCCTAGAGTGGGGTGAGGGGCTATCGTAAGACGGCAAACAGCCTTAATTGTCTGTTCAGCCGACAATGAAACGGTGCGGGTTCTCTCCAGAGTTTCGACCCGCACCGGGGTCATCCAGAATCGAGTAAAATCAGGCCAGCCGCGTATGAAATTGGGCTTGAGGAGCAGTTTGACGGCTTTGACGGATTGCCAAGACAGCAAACGGCTCAAGGTTAAGGATCGTAACCGGGAAATGTTTCCGAGCGTGTCGGGGAGTGTGGCAACGTCAGCGTTGCGGGATGAAACGGGTGTAAAGGCCGGAACAATGGACTTCGTCGCCCAAAGGTCTGCGGCGGTGAGCCGCTTTTGCCTTTACAAGCGTGTGGAAACTTGTGTTTAGAGAGTATAACAGAAGAAGAAGCGGAAGTCAAACATTTTAGAACGAAAAACGTTTCAGAACACGAATTTTTGCTAATTTTAAGGAGTTTTTGCCTGTGATCGCCTTTTCATCACCGCGAAACGTTCTGCGCAAAGCCGCGCTTACTCTGGCTGCGCTTGCGTTTCCACTTGCTGGCGGGGGACAAAATTTGCCCGCACGCCAACTACTGCCTGCCGATGCTCAGCCGCTCTCCCAATGGACGCTCACCGGAGATGAAACCACGCTCAAAGCCCAGTTAGTACCAAAAGGGGGCGCAGGCTCAATGATCCGGCAGAGTGCTCTGCATCTCACGGTGCTCAAGCCAGCCCCCGGCCAATACTGGAAGGTTCAGATTGGGCGGCCTATCCCGGAGGCACTGCCGAGTGGAACGGTGCTTCGGCTTCGGTTTTTTGCCCGCAGCAAAACCGGAAACTCGCTTCAGGCCGTGTACGAACACACGTCGGCTCCTTACGAAAAATTTTTAGATCGGCCCGTCACGCTTTTTGCCGGGTGGCAGGAAACCTGGCTTGTGTTTCAGGTAAAGCGCGATATTCCAGCCGATTTCGCTGGGCTTCGCTTTCAGATCGGACAAAAGGCAGGAGAGATCGAAATTGCCGATGTACAGCTGGAAGACTTCGGGGTAAACCCGGCCAAACTGCCTGAAGCCACCAAGCCCGACCTCTATGGCGGGCGCAAGCCGTCGCCGAACTGGGAAGCCGCTGCCAATGCCCGCATTGAAAAGTACCGCAAGGGCGACCTTACGCTGATAGTAAAGGACGGTGGGGGAAAACCCGTTCGCAATGCCGTCATTCTTACCCGTCAGCTCAACGCAAAGTTTCGATTTGGCACCGCCATTGCCGACGGGCCGCTGCTCGATGCTGGAACCGACGGACAGAAGTACCGGGAAAAGCTGCTCCAATTTTTCAACTGCGCGGTTTTGGAGAACGCGATGAAATGGCAGGCAGACGGCTGGATTCCTGCCGAGCGCACCGAGGCGATGCTGAAATTCTGCGAAGCGCATCATCTGCCGGTTCGGGGGCACAATCTGGTGTGGCCGTCCTATCCATATCTGCCCGAACCCGTGAAAAATTTGCGGGGAGCGCAACTGCGAGCCGCCGTTCGAGCACGAGTGAAAACCGAAACGCAGAAATATCGCGGGCGCGTTTATGTCTGGGATGTTGTGAACGAAGCCTACACGAATACCGAAGTTTTAAAAGAGATCACGGTTCCCGGCAAAGACCCGTTTGTGGAGATTTATCGCTGGGCACGTAAAGCCGATCCTACGGTGGGGCTGGCCTACAACGATTACGATGTGCTTAACGACAAGGCGGGCAGCAACGACACCCGCCGCCAAGAGACGTTCCGCATGATCCGGGAAAAAATTGCGGCGGGAGCACCCATCACCTCGCTTGGCGATCAAGGGCACGTCAGTATTCCGGTTCCACCCGCCGACAAAATCGTTTCGATTTTAGAGGAATGGAGCCAGTTCAAACTGCCGCTGGAGATCACAGAATTCGATTTCACCGAACTTGACGATGCCCGACACGCCGCCTACTTTCGGGAATTTTTGATCTCTGCGTTTTCGCATCCGGTCGTCACGAGTTTTGTGATGTGGGGTTTCTGGGAGGGAGCGCACTGGCTCGGCGCAGAGGGCGGGGCGATCATTCGTAAAGACTGGACAGAACGGCCTGCGGCGGGGGTGTGGCGCGACTTGGTGCTGAACCAATGGAGATCGAAAGAAAGCGGCCAGACCAATCGTTTGGGCACTAAAACGTTTCGGCTGTTTCTTGGCGAACATAAAATTACGGTGAGCGCGGGCGGCAAAACGAAAACAGTCACGGTGAGCGTTCTGGACAACACCAGGCCGCAAACTCTGACGGTGACACTGCAATAGCAAAGACGAAGAGCACAAACCAAATCAAATCATTGAGGAGATCATTTTCATGAGCAAAAAAACGAGAGCAGTCCTGTGCGGAATGGTGATCGGGACGGCATCCGGGGTACGGGCGCAAACTTCAACCCCAACACCAGACTCCCGGCGGCTTCAGGACATTGTGGTCTTCCACGACAAAAAGAGTTCCGAGGCGGCACGGGCGGCGGGCGGAGCCTCTCTCGTCCATGACGCCGACAACTCTCTGCCAATAGACGCCGCACAAGTCTACGAGTCGCTTCCGTCGTTGAAACTGGAAACCTCCGGTGATTCGGGAGGAACCTGGCAGGTGGTTTTTGCTGCGAACGACTGGCGCACCTTTGATCTCGCCCCCTACATGGCGCGGGGCGCACTGGAGTTCAACATCAAAGGCGAGCACGGCGGCGAAACGTTTTTGCTGGAACTAATGGGGCGCAGGCCGGGGCAGTATCTTCCTACTTCTCCCGTTCTCCTCAGCGATTTTGCCGCCCCGACCACGGGATGGACGCCTGTTCGAATTCCCTTGTCGGCTTTTGGAAAGGGCAATCCCTCGTTTCCCTTCGGGGATATTTTGCATCTGACGCTGCGCTCGGCAAAGGGCACACCGACAAAAGTGTGGCTGAATCGGATACGTTTCACCTCGCCGGATCGGGAAGCGTCCACAAAGCGGGCGATCAAGGTCAATCAGATCGGCTATCTTCCGAAAGGTGAAAAACGAGCAGTCTTGTCGGGCTTCGAGGAAGAACTCACGGCAAAGGAGGGAACGCCGTTTCGGGTGCTGAGTGCCGGAGGGCGGGAGGTGTTCACGGGCAAACTCAAACTCGCCGCTGCACTCGACAAAGACATTTCCGGCGAACGGGTTTTGGAAGCGGATTTCACTTCGCTCAACATCCCCGGTGAGTACACCCTGGAGATTGCGGGCGCAGGGAGGTCGCCGAGTTTTCGGATCGAGACCGCGCTTTACGCTCCGCTGCTCAAAGATGCTCTGCGCTATTTCTATCTTCAGCGATCCGGGATGCCGCTGGAGAAAAAATATGCGGGTCAGTTCGCTCGCGGGGAGGGGCATCCGGGGGATCGCGCTCTGCGGTATCAATCCGACCCGGACAATGCCTCCCGTACCCGCGACGCGCATGGCGGCTGGTACGACGCCGGCGATTACGGCAAATATGTTTCGATGGCCGCAAAGCCGATCAGCGACCTGCTCTGGGCTTACGAGTTGTTTCCCGCCGCGTTCCCGGACGGCCTGGAAAACACGCCGGAAAGCGGCAACAAAATTCCTGACGTGCTGGACGAAGTTCGCTGGGAAACGGACTGGATGATGCGGATGCAGGACAAAGCATCGGGCGGCTTCTATCAAAAAGTGTGGCCCAACAATGGCGATAAAACCCCCGACAAAGACCTGCAAACCCGCTACATTTACGACAAAGCGGGCACGCAAGGCAATGTGCGCCCAACCGCTGCAACGGCAGCCGCCTGCGCCGCACTCTCGCACACCGCCGTTTTGTGGAAGCCGTTCGACGCCGCTTACTCGGCCAAACTGCTGGCTTCAGCAAAGCGGGGCTGGCACTATTTGGAGGCACACCCCGAAAACATTGTGGCTCGCGGGATGACCGGAGCGGTGGAAAACGATGCTTTCATGCGGCTCTGGGCGGCAGGCGAACTCTACCGGGCCGACGGCGAAGCCGCTCCGCGTGATTATTTTCTGGCGCACTATCCGAAGGTGGGAAAAGCCCTGACCTCCCAATACGAGATTGGCTATACCGGAGATGAAAGCGTTCTCGGCTGGCTCGCCTACCTCAAAACCCCCCACCCCGATCCGGCAGCAGTGGAATGGTTTGCCACTCGCTTTAACCGATGGAAGGGCTGGATGGAAGAGCGCAACAAAACACTGGTCTGGCGCAACTACCTTAACGAGTGGAACTATTTCTGGGGCAGCAACTCGGTGCTGGGCGACACGGTGCTGCTGATGGAGGCGGGAACCCGGCTCACCGGCGGTGACGAAGCCCCCGTGATCGCAGGGGCGCGTGCCTGCCTCGATTATTGGCTGGGAACCAATCCACTAGCGATGAGTTACGTTTCCGGGTACGGCAAAAACAGCGTGAAGCATATCTATTCAACAATTTGGACAAATGACGGCATTGACGCCATGCCTGCCGGGTATCTCGCGGGCGGCTCCAACAAATACGAAGGAAGAGTTTTCTCCAACTTCGCTGGAAAATGCTACCGCGACTCCGCCTTTGAGTGGACAACAAACGAAAACGCGATCTACTGGAACTCGGTGCTGGTGTTTGTGACCGCGCTTGTTCATTCGACTTCCCAAAAATAACTTTCTTCCCTGCAACTCTCCCTGGCTTTCCCCTGTCTTCTGATGTGGAACGGGCGACGTGAGCCGTTGTGGTTCGGTTCTCGGTACGTTCTCAGGAACAAGAAGGCTCGCATCCTTCACCTTCGGCAGTCGGTTTTGATGACAAACTGAACTGCCGGGGGATGCCGAACACGCCCCTTGTTCGCGCCTTCCGTTCTCCTTGCAGCGGGGGTGATGTAGCTCAATTGGCAGAGCGGGTCTTCCGTAGCAGCCCTTTATCCGGCGGTTTCGCCGGGTCGTTTGTCACGGTTATCGCCTATTCAGCGCCAGGTTGCGAGTTCGAGTCTCGCCGTCACCCTTTTCATTCGCTAAGAACAAATGAAAAAAGAACGAATGAAAAAATGGGGAAAGATTGGTTTGTGGATCGTGTAGTTCAGAGGAAGAACACAAGGAAAACAGGGCTGCAATCTTTGACCCGAATGTTCGGGTCCGCTGCAAACGGTTATCTGAAGCCTTGTACCGCAGGTTCGAGTCCTGTTACGATCCATTCGGGCGAATGCTGGAGAGGCCCGGAAGTGAGGAGAAGTCAAGATGCGCTATCTAACAACACTGGGGCGAAACGTGACCCCGCAAACCGAGCCGATTCCAGGTTCCACGCAGGGACAGAACTCCGCCGGGGGCTATTCCTGGGAGGTATCTCCCTGGATGCGCCTGTCGCGATTTTTAATCCTCGGCTCTGAAGGAGGCTCCTATTATGCCGCCGAAGGGAAATTGACCCGCGAAAACGCCTCGGCAGTGGAACTCTGTATCGCAGAGGACGGCGAGCGCGTGGTGCGCGAGATCGTTGCGGTTTCCGAGGGGGGACGTGCGGCAAAAAACGACCCGGCTCTATTTGCGCTGGCGATGTGCGCCGGACTGGGAGACGAAGCAACGCGCCGAGCCGCCTTCGCCGCCCTGCCAAGGGTGGCGCGAATCGGAACCCACCTCTTTCATTTCGCCGCGTTTGTGGAAGGCTTCCGGGGCTGGGGGCGCGGGCTTCGAGGCGCGGTCGGGCGTTGGTACAACCTGATGCCCGCCTCCGATCTTGCCCTGCAAGCCGTGAAGTATGGAAGCCGGGACGGATGGAGCCACCGCGATCTGCTCCGTCTCGCCCATCCGAAAACGGAGGACGAAACCCGAAACGCACTCTATGGCTGGATAGTGGACGGCTGGAAAGGCGTGGGGCCGGAGCCGCATCCCGACCCGGTGCTGAAAACGCTGTGGGCCTACGAAACGGCAATGAAAGCCGAAACGGGAGCGGAAGTGGCAAGGCTGGTTCGGGAGTATCGCCTGCCGATGGAGGCCACCCCCACCGACAAGCGAACCCGCGAAGTGTGGGAAGCCCTGCTGCCCCATGCGGGATTGACCTTTCTGATTCGCAGCCTGGGCAACCTGTCGAAGGTCGGACTGCTGACAAAAGGCGAGCGCGAAGCCATCCAGACCGTCACCGAGCGGATCACGGATGCCTCAGCCCTGCGAAAGGCACGGGTTCACCCCATCCAGGTTCTTGCGGCCCTGACCACCTACGGCAGCGGACAGGGAGCGCGAGGAAACGGAGCATGGGAGGTTGTGCCGGATCTGATGGACGCGCTCGATACGGCATTTTACCGGGCGTTCGACAACGTAAAGCCGACGGGCAAGCGGTGGCTGCTTGCTCTGGACGTGTCCGGCTCGATGGGCGGAGGAAGTGTAGCCGGAGTGCCGGGACTGTCTCCTCGGATCGCGTCGGCGGCGATGGCGATGGTAACACTCCACACCGAGCCGACGGTGGAAATGCTCGCATTTGCGGACAAACTCATTCCGCTGAACCTCTCTCGAAAAAAGCGGCTGGACGAGGTGGTCAAATCCATTTCGGGGCTGCCGTTTGGAGCGACGGACTGCGCTCAGCCGATGCTCTGGGCCCTAAAGCAGAAGGTTGCGGTGGATGTGTTCGTGGTGTACACGGACTCGGAAACGTGGCACGGCGGGGTGCATCCGGTGCAGGCCCTGCGGGATTACCGGGAGCGAACGGGGATTCCGGCGCGTTTGATCGTGGTGGGCATGGTGGCGAACAAATTCTCCATTGCCGACCCAAACGATGCGGGAATGCTCGACATCGTGGGCTTCGACACGGCGGCCCCGGAGGTAATGCGCCAGTTTGCCGCCGGAGAGTGCTGAATCAAGATCGAAATTTACGAAGGGAGCTTCTAAAAACGTTTTTGGGCGGGGTCGGAGACCGAGGGTTATCTTGAAAATGTAAATTCCTCAGTCGTAACTCATCCCGCCTTGAAGACGGGTTGGAAAATCAAAAGCCAAATCGTTCGCCGAAATTGCTTCGGCGAACGATTTGGCTGTCCTCTGGGCTGTTTCCCATTCAGAGCTAGCTAACTAAAGTCGAGCGTCCGTCGAGAGCGAGGTACGGGTTGTTTACATTCTTGCTTCGCTTTCTTCTTGCTCAGCGTCTGGCTTGCCCACTTTCAAAGTGAGGTTCCACTCGGTGCGAAGCTCGCCCGCTCGCCGACGCACCTCCCTCAACAGGGGTGAGGCGAGGGTATTTTCTACCGCTTCGACCCCGCCGCCGACTGCCCGAATGTCTCTGTCCCGCAGGGTTTCGAACACGGGTTTCATCGCGGCTTCGGCGTCTCGATAAAAAGCGGAACCGCGAATCCGAACGAATTTCCAGCCCAACCGCTCCAGAATCGCCTGACGCGCCATATCGTCGGGCAGTTTCTCAATCGGGTGATAGCGGTCTCCGTCACACTCAATAGCGAGACGGTTTTTGCCGTCGTCCACCACAATATCAATCCGATACGCCCCGACCGGGAATTGTGACGTGACCCGATAGCCCGCGTTGACGAGCCGCTCGATCACCTTGCGCTCGAAGTCCGAGTCGGCTTTCTCTTTTTCCTGCGTAGCGTTACGCCCAAACGCGAGCGGGTCGAGCGCGTGTTCAATGAGGCGGCGGCGAATATCCCCCTGCTTCAAGTCCGTTTCGAGCGAGAGGGAATGAACGAGCCACATTTGATTTCGCGCACGAGAGGCGGCGACATTGTATCGCTTCTTCCACATCCCGTTGTTGCCTTCGCCGTCCCGCTTCGTGAGTGGTTTTTCGAGGCTTCCCTCGACCATTGAGAGGAAAATCACATCGCGCTCATCACCCTGAAACTGCGGCGGCGTTCCACATAAAATCCGGCGTTTTTCATAAATCTCAGGTGAAATCCGGGCGCGTAATCCCTGCTCGATGCGGATTGCCTGTTCGACTCCCACGAGCGAAATCACGCCGAAAGTCGCGTCTACGTATTCCGGCTGTTCGAGACAAGCAACCATGAGCGACACGATTTCGTTGGCTTCTGCTTCGTTGACTTTGTTGATTTTCGTCCCATTGTCTACTCGATGCGCGACGACGTGCGGGCGTGTAATCACGCCCGACATCTCCCGCAAAGGCTTAATATTGCCCTCATAAGAGAGACGATTGCTGAACTCGATGATCTCAGGCGCACACCGGAAATGTTCCGACAGGCAAATCGTTCCACCGAATTGTTCGCGTGCTACATCGTAAACTGAGCGCAACCCATCATAGAGTACTGCGTTCGGAATCCCTTCCATATATTGCCCGATGAGGCGTTGTGCCTCCTCGACGCGCTGACCGACGGCATCGGGGCTGACCTGCTCGTGGTCGCCCACCACAATCACCGATTTCGCAAGATAGAACGGGATGAGACCCATTGCATCCGCCTGACTCGCCTCGTCCACGATCACGACATCGAACCGGGTTTCGCTCGGAGTGAAACTCTCCGCGACCCCTGCCAGCGGCATAATCCAGACCGGAACTGCGCCGCTGCTCTCCTGCATTTTCTCTCGTGCCGCTTTGCGAAGCCTGGCGACCATTTTGCCTGTTCCCTTGCCGATTCGTCGCACTGTATTGAGCCAACCCATGAGGGACGAGCGTTGCGAATCGGTCGTTCGGGCGAGTTGGTGTCCCCAGGCGCGACACTCCGCGAGTTCCGCCGTCGTGCGGAACAGTTGTTCGGTCAACCGAGTGCGTTGGCGTGCTAGTTCTTCGGGTGAAACCCGGTCACGGCGTTCCAGTTCGCCCCGCAGTTGCGCGTGGAGCCATGCCGTCGTTGGATCACCGGGAGGGGCTGCCGCGCCGTGTCCCGCCCCGCGCACCCGCACGACCGCCGCCCAACCCGGCGCAGCCGCCTCCAGTTTACTCAGCAGTTCGCGTCGTCGCTTCATCGGGGTGATCCGACTGAGCAGGAGGCTCAACGCACGGTAGGCTTCCTCGTAGTCCGCTCCGTTTTCGGCGAGCGCGGCACGGTGGAGCGCAACCGCCACGCCCTCGCCCGCCTCTTGTGCCAGCGGTGCCAGTTCCTGCATCAGACCTTTAAGTTTTTCCGTTACCGCTGCGAACTCGATCTGTGCCAGATTCGCCGAAACCTCGACCGTCAGGCGTTCCGCTCTCGGCAGGTAGCGTTTCGCGTTCGTCTCGGTCTCGTTTCGGAAGTGTGTCTCGAAAACGTCCCCCGCGAAGCCGAGGTGTGCGAGTGCAGTTTGTACGGGAAGCCACTCGGTTTTCTTCCAGACGAGTGCCGCCTGAATCCTCGGCACGAACCGCCGACACTCCCGCTCGATGCGCGGTTGCTCTTTCGAAAGTGCGCCTCCGCCGAGCGACTGCACCTGTAAGCCCCAACGCCGAATCAGCTCCACTCGTTTTTGCTCGATCAGGCATTGGGTTTGCAGTGCCTCGAACGCCTCCACCGTTTCGGGCTTGCGTTTGTTGACTTTCGCACCGTTCTGGAACTGTTTCCACTTGCCGCGTGTCAGCAGGGTCAGCGTGTTGAGCGATTTTCCCGCCTTGAGGTGCGCGATCATCTCTCCGAGAATGACGAGATGCTCTTCCGCGCTCGTATCGGTTGGAAGTTCGGGGGCGAAATTGAGCAGGGCAGATTCCGCCGCATCCCCCGTTTTTTCGGTCTCTTCGATCAGGGCGATCAGTTCGGCGAAGCGTTGGCGGGTCGCCTCTTCGTCGCCGCGCTCCATGAGTTCCGCTTCCCACGTTTCGGCGTTCTGAAGGGTTTCCGCCGTCTTGCTCAGACTTTTGAGAATCTGTTCGAGCAACGGGGCTTGTTGCAGTGGGGGCGGTTGTTTCCAGAGCGACGGGCTGAAGTTTTTGGCGCGTTCTCCCGCTTCATCGCGAGTTTTCAGGGTTTCGGTGAAGGCTTCGGGGGTGAGCAAATGGTCGAGATTGGGCAGGGTCAACGAGAGCTGCCGTTCTTCGTCCGGTTCGAGTTGCATATTCAGGGCGTAGAGTTCCGCGAGTTCGCCGGGAGAGAGTGGCAACGGTGCGAAAGCCGTCACCTCGCCGGGAATCCAGTCGTGAACGTTCTTTCCTGCGGACAGACGTTTCGCCGCCTCAGTCGGGGTGAACGATTGACCGTCGAAAACAATGTCACGGTATTCGTTAGCGTTCGCAGCGAGCAGGTCGCGCTCGACGGTCGCGAGTTGGGTTTGCAGCCGTTTTCGCTCAATGGTCAGCGAAGTATTCTGTCGGTCAAAATCCTCCACGCTTGCCGATTGGAGTTTCTCGACGATTGCCGAAACAGAGGCCTCTAGTTGGGAGCGGCTGTCGTTGCCGTCGTTCAGCACGGCAACGCAGAGCGAGCGCAGCTGCGGCACGACCTGATCGCGCAGGACGCGCAGGGCTTTGGGCGTGTGTGACGTAACGAGAACGGTTTTGCCCTGTGCCAGCAGATGCCCGATGAGGTTGCCAATCGTGTGCGTTTTGCCCGTTCCGGGCGGGCCCTGCACGAGAACGCACCCGTGTTTTTCGAGCCGTTCGGCGATTTGCTCCTGCTCTCGGTTCGCGGGCTTAGTGAAGAGAATTTCGGTTTCGGGCAACGGAACCGATTGACCGGTAGTCGTGTCGAAATCGCTCTGTGTAAATCCGTTTCGCCCGAAATTCGAAGCGGGCGACTCCCCGGTTGCACCAACGACTCGCAAGAGGTGATTGGGCAGTTCCAGCCCTGCGGCGTTCCGCTTTTCGAGGTCGGCGAGAATATCTTCGAGGGCTTTCTCGATTCCGCCGTCACGCGGCGCGAGATAGATGACGGGACTGCGCCAGAGTTGCGGGTCTGCCCCGATCGTAGCGGCGGGCACTTCGACGAACTTCCCTTTCGACGAGAGCGTCGAGGCGACGCCTTTTAGGAAAGCATCAACCTCTTCGCCACCGAGCGGATGAAGCTCTCCATCCTTTGTCTCCTCGCGCAGTCGGGAAACCGCTTTGGGCTCCACGTCCACCATTGACTGAAAAAGCGGGGTTGCAAAGGCGACGGGGCGGTCGGTCGGAAGAAACCGAAATTCGGGCAATTTCGAGTCGAAATCGAGCTGCAAGCGAGAAAGAATCAGGGGATGTTCGACGGTTTCTTCGTCGCGTTTCCAACCGAGGATGCCGTCACCGAGGAGAAGTTCATACTTATCGGGTTCACGTTGCAAGGCTCCCCACAGCGTATAGATACGCTCGAAAATCTTCATCGTTTCGTAGGCGGGAGTCTCTTCAATCACCCAATTCTCGCGATCTGTGAGCCATAATTTTTGTGCGGCAACACGCTCTTCGGAACTCTCGAAGGTCTCTTCAATGGGTTTGTCCTCCTCATCTTTTCCGCGTGGAAGCGTGTTAATGAGAACGGGAGTTTTGTCTATTTTATCCCACCCCGGTTCCGTCCATTCCGCCAGAAGTTCGGGCAATTCTGGACAGGGAAACAGTTCGGGACGCCGAACACGCACCAATGCCTCCTCGTCATCTTCGGGCGTAGCGAGGCGAATATCGTGATGTTGTGGAAATTCGGAATAGGGGAGCAACCAGGCAATGGCTGGATCGTTAAGATTGATGATAGGACGGTAGCGACTGCGTTGGAGGGCTTGCAGATATTGATAGAGACGGGTCACGCGGTCGTAGGCAAGGGAAGTCGTCGAAATGTCGGACATTGAGGGTAGGCTTCTTTCGTTGGAACAGGTTGAGATCGGATTTCTTTCCCGCAAAGCGAACGAGAAAGCGGAAGAAGGCAGGTATCTTTAGCCGATTACCAAAAAAATCAAACCCGACAGCACAATTCAAGAGGATATCTTACTGATACCGCTCAGCAAGGGTTTGCTGGGACGAACGACGGGGTTCATCGGGGGCAGGCTTGCGGCGCTTGTAGGCTCCGTCCGGCAGCAAATCCCAGGCCTGACAGTTGTCGCTCAGCAGGGTCGGCAGCAGATTTCCGGCGATTTCCTCCCTCAGCTTCGGGTCGGTCACCGGAGCCACAACCTCCACCCGGCGATCCAGATTCCGCGACATCCAGTCGGCACTGCCAAAGTAAACCTCCAGCCCTTCTCCCGCGCCAAACGCAAAAATTCGGCTGTGTTCCAGAAACCGCCCGATCACACTAATCACCCGAATGTTCTCCGAAAGCCCCTCGACCCCCGGACGCAGAGCGCACATCCCCCGCACAATGAGGTCAATTTGCACTCCCTTTTTGGAGGCGGCATAAAGCGCACGAATGAGCGGCGGGTCTACCAGCGCATTCATTTTCGCCACGATGCGCCCCGGTGACGAGGAAGAATGACGCTCGGTTTCCCTCTCAATTAGGCGCAGCAGCTCGCTGCGCAGCGTCACGGGTGCGACCAGAAACTTTCGATAGGCATGACGGCGGGCATACCCGGTCAGATAATTGAACAGATCGGTGGCATCCGCCCCCATCTCCGGCTCACAGGTCAACACCCCAATGTCCGTGTAGATTGCCGAAGTTTTGGGGTTATAGTTGCCCGTTCCCACATGAAGATAGCGGCGCAGCCCCTCCGGTTCTCGTCGAACGACCAGCGTTACCTTGCAGTGAGTTTTCAGCCCCATCAATCCGTAAACCACATGAACTCCGTACTTTTCCAGCTGTTTCGCCCAGGTGATGTTATTTTCCTCGTCGAAGCGGGCTTTCAATTCCACAAGGCAGGCCACCTGTTTTCCCTCATCGGCGGCATCAATGAGAGCCTGTAAAATCGGTGAGTCACCCGACGTGCGATAGAGAGTGTGTTTGATCGTCAGCACCTGCGGATCGTGAGCCGCCGCCACAATAAAATCGGTGACCGAAGAAAACGACTCGTAAGGGTGATGCAGCAGAATATCCCCCTTTCGGATTTCTGCGAAAATATCGGTGACCCCGCGCAGCCGCGCCGGGATTGCCGGATGGTGCGGCGGGTCGTGAAGTTCGGGCAGCTCAATGGAAGCCAGCGCGAAAAAGTCAGCGATGCTGAGCGGGCCGCGCACGGTATAAACTTCGTCCTGCTCCGCTGTTTCCAGCTCGCGCACAATCGTTTTCCGCATTTCGGCGGGCATCTCCGAAGTGAGTTCGATGCGCTCCACTTCGCCGAAACGCCGCTGAGACAACTGCTCCTCAATCATTTCCAGCAGGTCGCCCTGCGGCTCCTCCGCCAATTCAAGATCGGAATTGCGCGTGATCCGAAACGGGTAGACCGCCTGCGCCTCCATTCCCGGAAACAGGCGGTCAATATGCGAAGTAATTACCTCCTCCAGCAGAACGTACTGCCATTTCTCTCCCTCCAGCGGAACAAAGCGGGGCAAAACCCTGGCCCCCGGCACTTTCACCCGCGCAAAATAGTTTTTGTGCAAAACGGGATCGTAAACCTTTACCGCAAGGCTCAGGCTTAAATTTGAGATGTAAGGGAAAGGATGGCCGGGGTCTACGGCCAGCGGCGTCAGCACAGGAAACACTTCCGCCTCAAAGTAGGCTTCGAGTTTTTGTTTTTGTGCCGGGGTGAGGTCGGCAGAGCGACGCAGTCGAACTCCGTGTGACTCCAGTTCGTGCAGAATTTCATCGAAAATCTTTTCCTGCCGCTCCAGCATCGGAATCAGTTTTTCGCGGATAACCTTGAGCCGCTCCGAAAAGGCAACCTCATGCGAACCCGTTCCCAAAGACTCATCAAGCCGCGCCCTCATTCCCGGAACGTAGATCATAAAAAACTCGTCGAGGTTGTTCGCAAAAATCGCCAGAAACTTAAGGCGTTCCAGAAGTGGATTTACGGGAGAGGCGGCCTCTTCCAGCACACGGGCATTGAAAGAAAGCCAGGAAAGTTCGCGATTGAAAAATTCTTCCGGTTTGCGGGAGGAGGCAGGGGCCATCGCGGAGGATTTGGCGGCAGAAGATGCAGAAACGGCTTTCGTGGTCATACGAGCGTAGGGTCTCCCTCCATTTTCCAGCGTGCGCCCCCCGGCTCACCTGTTCGGGACGGGAGCAGCAGTCCCATCGCCTCGCAGAGTTCATGCGGGGTATTTCCGGTCACCCGGATGTCGCGTCCCGACCGCTGCCTCAATTCGTCGAGCGTCACATCGTCAAGAAAGATCAGGTCGTCCCGCAGGCAGATTTTCGGCAGATAAACGGTGGAGTGCGAGTCAGGCGAGCGGTCAAGATGGGTGAGAATGTCCTGGGCGGTCATCAGGCCGGCGATATGAATATCGCCGCCGAAATAATCGTTTTTCACCACGCAGACATTAACCTCGACATTTTCGATTTCGTTAAGCCGGAAAGCGAACTCCTGCACAATCCGCGACGGCATTTCAGCAGTGACCAGCGTTGCTTGAAGCGGAAGCGGGACACGCGCAGGAAGGCGTTTGCTGACCCGTTTTGCATCTTCGAGGAACAGACGCACGGTTCCGATCCCGTCTTCCAGCTGCGGAAAATCTTCATAATGCGCTTTGCCGGGGTAGGGGACGCCTGCGAGGTGATACCATTCGTCGGCCAGCCACGCAAACCGAGTTCCCAGCTGCCCCGTAAACCGTTTTTCGAGCGCGTTCACAAAAGCGATCATCTCGCGGGCATACTCGGCCTCCACCGTCTGAAGCTGCGGCAGCCGCTCTCGAAAGCGCGTCATCCCCACCGGAACAATCGCTGCCGAACCCACGCCCGCCCGCTTGCCCGTCACGGCTCGATGCTCTGCGGCAAGTTCGGTCAAGGTTTTTTCGAGGTTCGCGCCATCGTTCAAGCCGGGGCACAGCACAATCTGCGCGTGAACGTCAATCCGGTGATCGGCCAGTTCGCGCAGCTGCGGCAAAATTGGGGTGGCCTCTTTGCGCCCCAAAAGCACCCGTCTCAGTTCCGGGTCGGTGGCATGAACCGAAACATAAAGCGGAGACAACCGCTGTTCTTTGATCCGGCCCCACTCTTCATCCGTGAGATTGGTCAGGGTCACATAGTTGCCATGCATAAAGGAGAGGCGAAAATCATCGTCCATCAGGTAGAGCGAGCGACGCATTTTCTTCGGCTGCTGATGAATAAAGCAAAACACACATTTATTTTTACAGGTGTGGATTTTGTCGCCGAGGTCGAACTCGAATTCCATCCCCGTCTCTTCGTTCGCGCCTTTTCGCAGGGTGGCATTGTGGAGTGCCTCGCCGCGCTGCAGGGTCAGCACAAGGCGGCTGTCGGCAGAGTGAAACCGGTAATCCAGAATATCGAGAATGGCTCGCCCGTTGATCTCGCGCAGCAGGTCGCCCGACTGCACCCCGGCGCGTTGGGCAGGGCTTCCCGCAACCACTTCGGACACAATCAAGGCGTTCACAGGTTTTAATAAAATTTCGGACATACCTTTATTGTACCTTATCGCAAAAAGAGCGAGGTCTCCCTCGCTCTGCCTCTGCTCAGAAGGGACGGTCAGGCTTTCGATTGAGCGGGAAGCCCCCAGTTCCGACGGGCGATTTCGTTTTTGGTCATCCCGGAGTCGCCAACCTCGCTGTTTTTGTTGTGCCCGTGTTCCCGTGCAATCCCGGCAGAACGTTTGGCGTAACTCACCACACGTGCCGCGAACTCGTAATCCTCCTCGTTCCAGGCGTCCCCTTTTTTTTGCCGCAGCTCCAGCACCTTTTCGGCATGATGCCGACCGGAGGCGGGTTTGGCATCCTCTTCCAGCGAAGCGTGCCCGCGCAAAGCATCGTTGCTTTCCTCAATCCATTTCTGGATTTGAGCTTCGGTATCAATCACTTCGTGAAACTCGGAATAAATCGTTTTCTGATCCATCGAACTTTTCCTTTCAACCCTGACGGCGTTCTCTTTCGCCGATATAACGTCAGTGGTTTGTTTCTTTTAGCAAGGACGAAATTCGGTTTTCCTGCGTTCCCTGTCCCAAGCGGAAGAAAACAAAAGACAAAAAAATCGCCCGACACATCCGTGTCAGGCGATCAAAAGTTTTCATCGGTTACAATGAAAAGAGCGATCAGGCAGCAAAAACGGCCTGTGAAGCGAGCAGGCTTCGACCGTTCCGCTCATTTTCCGACTCTGCCAGATCGTCCCGAAAACACTGACGGCAGAAATCACTGAGTTTCACCACAGCACTGCGTTGTTCCGAAGTCAGCTCGTCGGGACTCAGCAGGGCAATGTCCAACAGGCCCAGAGCCTCCTCACGAGTGAGGGTGATGCGCTCCGTATGCGATGTTTCTTTCACGGTCGTACCTCCCTTAGCGACGTTCCGATCTTGATAATTGCGAAAGAAAGAAAAGGGCTGTTTGAGCAGCCTTCTTTAGGTTCTTCCATGTTTGTACAGAGACTTAAAGTCTCAGAGATGAATAAGAACAATTTCTTAGACTACACGGCCCGACAAAATGTTCTCGCCAATTCCAAGTTTTCTTAGGAATTTCTGAATTGTTTTTCATTTTACGGGTAGAAACCGAAAAACGGCTGTGAACTTCACCACAAAAAGGCAAAATTCGGAAAGAATTACAGGCTTCCCCATCCGCCGCCGCCCGGCGTCTCAACGATGATTTGCGTTCCGGCAGGCACAAATGCGCTCCACCTTGCGGGTAAAGAACGACGCTCCCCTTCCGGTGTGACGATTTCATTGCGCCCGACGTTACCCGGTTCGCCTCCGTTCACTCCCGGCGGAGCATGACGGCGGCGTTCCGTGATTAAAGAGACGTGTGCGGAAGCCAGCAGGTTCAGATGACGGATCATTCCGTCGCCTCCCTTGAATTTCCCGTTTCCTCCAGTGCCGTTCGCGATTGCCAGTTGGACGACCCGAAGCGGGTAATGCGTTTCAAGAATTTCAACGGGGGTGTTGAGGGTATTGGTCATGTGGGTATGAAGGGCAGAACCGCCGTCTCCGGCAGGCGAGGCTCCTGCGCCGCCGCCAAGAGTTTCGTAATAGGCAAAAGACCCCTGTCGGAACAGGTCGTCGCCCCCAATAAGAAGATTGTTCATCGTGCCCTGGCTGCAGGCGGGCATCCGGTCGGGCAGGGCTTGCGCCAAAGCCCCTAAAATCGTGTCCAGAATCCGCTGCGAAGTCTCCACATTTCCCGCCGCCACCGCTGCCGGAAAACGGGCATTCACCAGAGTTCCTTCCGGGGCCAGAACACGAATCGGGCGGATGCAGCCGGAATTGGTGGGCAGATCGGGCGGGGCTAGACAGCGAACCAGATAGTAGCAGACGCTTTGTGTGATGGCGAGGGTCGCATTGGCGGAGCCGAGAGTTTGAGGGGCAGAGCCGGTGAAATCAAAGGTCACTTCTCCGCCGGACACTTGAATCGAAACCTGAATCGGAATGTCCTCGGCTCCGGTTCCGTCGCCATCGAGTACGTCCCGATGCGTAAATGTTCCTTCGGGAATCTGAAGCAAAATCGAGCGGATGAAACTTTCGGCATAATCGAGGGTCTCCGACGTTCGATGCTGAAATTCTCGTAGACCCGCCCCCTCCACAAGTTCCATAAAGCGCGAAATTCCAATTTGATTGGCTCCTGCCTGAGCCGAAAGGTCGCCCTTCCGCTCTTCAGGGGTGCGCGAGTTGGCCCCGATAAGGGCGAGGATTTCCGGCTGAATCGCTCCGTTACGCACCAAGCGCAGCGGCGGCAAAATCAATCCTTCCTGAAACAAAGAGGTGGAAAGGGGAAGCGACCCGGGAGCGATCCCGCCGACATCGGCATGATGCGCCCGATTTGCGACAAACCCAATCAACTCCGCTTTCGCAGGCCCGGCTTTGGACAGGGGCAAAAACACCGGAGCAATCAGCGTAAGATCGGGCAAATGGGTTCCGCCCAAACGAGGGTCGTTGCAAATCCACATCTCTCCGCTCTGCCAAAGGTCGGGCGGCAGGGCGTCGAGCATTTTTTGCATCATCAGCGGCATGGCTCCCAGATGCACCGGAATATGCGCCGCCTGCGAAAGCATTTCGCCCGCTCGATTGAAGATCGCGCAGGAATAGTCGAGGCGTTCCTGGATGTTGGGAGAAAAGGCGGCTCGCTGAAGAGCGGCTCCCATTTCCTCCGCAACGGAAGCCAGCAGGTTGCGCCAGATTTCCACCTGAATAAAATTGTACGTCGGCATCGTGAATGTTTCTTTCGTTAGGCAGAATGGAGATCAAATTCAAACGGTTTCCAGGTGCTGCTCGATTTGGCGGAAAGTAAAGCCAAGCGGAGAATCAAATTAAATTTTCGTTCAGGAGTTTACCCGGAGGCAAGAGAAGGGCTATACTCTTTCTGATCGGCTCGACTCAGGCCGTGCGGACGATCAGGAGAACAGGTTTTCTTCCGACCTCACGAAGCCGTTGATCTCGATAGTACCCCCCGGTTCAACTCTGGCTCAGAGCACGCGCTGAACACCGTGCCTTGAGCCGCCTCTCCCGTTAGGAGCGATAGATCGTGAAATTGCAGACGTTTCGCTTTCCAGTAGGTAGTGGGCTGCTTTTGCTGGCGTTTTCGGGCTGCGGAGGCGGGAGCGAAGCCCCGATTCCCCCGGTTTTGGTTGACCCGCCCTCCATTCAAAGTGTTTCGTTAACACCTTCTGTGGGAGGAACACTCTCTCTGGGGAGCACCGGCGCGACCATTCCTTCCGTCAGCGGCGGAGGGCGGCTGACGGTGACCGCCTCCATCACCGACGAAACCGGCATTGATGAAGCGCAGCCGCCGGTGCTCACCCTCTACAACAGCACGGACACAGCGACCACCCTTTCCATCCTTCCCGCTCGCCCGCTGACGAAAGTGGCGGGCAGCCCAGGGCAGTGGACGACTGGGTTTTCTTTTCCGGCAGGGCGGATCGGCGGAATCAAGACGGTGGTGCTTTCCGCCGTCAACCTCAAGGGCGTGCGTACCACCGTTCCGGTCGGGCTGGTCTACTTCGCCAATCCCTAACCCGGCAGTAAGAAGCCCCAAAATCTCCACAAAAAGTTCGGTGCGGGAAGCACCGAACTTTTTGTTTGGTAACGACCCCTGAGCGGAGGCTTGCGCTTCCGCAGGACGAAATCCTCACTCGGCATAGATATTGCACTTCCTACTTCTGCTATTATCTTTCTCAATGGTTCCAAGCGGAACGCCCCACCCATTTCTTAGGAGGTCTACTTTCCATGCGCTGTCTGCCCGCGCTCACTGCCGCGTCTCTTTTTCTCTCCCTTTCTAGGACTGCCTCTGCACAGAAAGAGCCGCCCCTCAAACTCCAGTCCGGGCTGAAAATTGAGCGTTCCGTTAAACTGGCTCCGGGTAATTATGCCTTAACCGAGGCTCCGGGCGGGAGAATTCACGTGACGGGGCAAAACCTCGTCCTTGATTTTGCCGGGGTTGTCCTTCAAGGAGGAACCCGCAAAGGAGTTGGGCTGCACCTGGTCGGAGCCAAAAACGTCACGATCAAAAATTTAACGGTGCAGGGCTGTCTCTGGGGCATTGTTCTCGAAAAGTGTGAGGGCGTCAAACTCATTCAGTGCAACGCCTCCCTGAACGGCACGCTGCCGCCGGGAACCGTAATTGACGAAAGCGGAACAAAACCCGAAGACGAATGGGGCGGCGGAATTTTGCTGCGCGACAGTACCAAGTGCCTGGTTCAGAAATGCACCGCCCGCTACCAATGGGATGGAATGGATGTGATCCGCTCCACCGGCAATGTGATCGAAACCTCCGATTTTTCTTACAACGGCAACTGGGGCGTTCACTTCTGGGCTTCTTCTCAAAATACCTTCCGCAGCAACAAAGCGATCTGGTGTACCACCGGAGCCGGAATGTTGTATCAGGCCCTTTCGGGATGGCAGACCTACGACGCGCAGGCAGTGGCGATTGACCACGACTCGAACGAGAACTTGATCGAAGGCAACGATCTGCGCTTTGGCGGCGACGGCATTTTCATTCGTGCCAACGAAGGCCCCGTGACGCCGGGAACCGTTGTCCCTCCAAAAAACGCCTCCAATCGAAACATCCTGCGAAACAACGACTGTAGTTTCAGCCCGAACAACGCCATCGAAGTTGACTTTGTGGACGATACGATCATCGAAGGCAACAATTGCTCGAATTCCAACTACGGAATGTGGTTGGGCTACTCCCGGCGTTCGCAGGTGCGCGGAAATATCCTGGTGAACTGCACCCGCCATGCCGTTGAAATCGAAAACGGGCAGGACGGAGTGTTCGAGCGAAACGTTTTCGGGTTTGATACGCCCCGCCCGGAGGGGCAGCTGGTTTATCTGCGGCAGAACGGGCGAGACAAAACCCCCAGCGGAGGCTACAGTTTTCGGGACAATCTTTTTTATGGTACGGATCGCGGCGTTTTGCTGAAGGCGACCGGGGCCAAACTGCTGCGAAACACGCTGATTTCCGCCACTCAGAACAAAGGCGTTCTCGGAAGCGGCGATGCTCTCTCCCCCCTCGCCGAAGCCGACAGCTCGGTTCAGTTCGAGGTGAAGCCCCCGACGCCGCTGCTGAAGCCCCGTGCCAAGTCCATTGCCGTCAAGCCGGGCCAGTGGGTCACTCTTCGCGTTGTGCGCTCCAAACTTTCGCTCACGCCGCCGGTTGTCGAAGCCGATGGAGCTCCGCTCTGGGTTCGAGCCTTCACCCCCAACACGGTAACCTTTCAGATTCCCGAAGAGTTTTGGGATCGCCCCGCGCCAAGTCTGGTGGAGCTGCGGGTGTGCGGCGGGGCCGCACTCAGCGAACCCGTTACCCTCCAGATCGAGCAAAATCACCTGCTGCCGCGCATTGACGCCGTAACCCCGAACCCTGCCCTTCAGAATGACAAAATTCTCATTGTCGGGCAAAATCTGGACGGCGGGCGCATTTTGCTCAACGGTCTTCCCGCCGAAGTGATTCAAGCCACAGACAGCCTTATCACCCTGCGCCCTCCTGCCGGACTGATGAAATCCACCGGCTTCAACCTCGTCTGGGAGCGCGGGCAGGGGGCAGAGCGGGTGCACACTCCGCCGATCACGTTTATGGTTTCGCCGTCGCCTTCGGTGCTTCCTCCGCCGAAAAAGTAACCGATGTACCCTCCAAAACAAAAGGGCGCAAGGGAACAAGGAACAATTGGGCAGGAATTTTCGCCAGAAAAGGCGAAGTGACATCATCCCAATTTGCTTTTGTTGATTGCTTCCCCGTTTTTTTTATTTTTGGAGGGTTTCCTGATGCCTTGTTTTTCTCAATCTCGTTTTCGCCCGCTTTTGTCTGCCGCGCTGTTTGCCCTGGTCTCGCCGGGAAATGCACAGGTCGCCCATTCCTCGTTTCAGGGCCGAAACGCGAAAATCCCTTCGGTGCTCGCGGCGCAAGCCCTGAACTCCACTCAACCGCTGCCCACGCGCCAGCTTCTCGTAAAATTCCGTTCCGGCAGTGAAATGCCGCCCGCCGAGTTCGCCCGCCGAGTGTCGCGGGTCTTTCCGATGAAATCGCTTTTGCCCGGAGACTTCAGAAAAAGGGGAGGGCAGGCGGGGAAATCCTCGTCTCTCCCTTCGACCTTGATCTTTCAGCGATCCATTGAACAGATTGGCTGGCACGTGTTCGAGGTTCCCTCCCCGGAGTTTGTTGGGACAATCCGCGACGCCGTGCGCCTGATGCCGGAAGTCGCCGAAGTGATCCTCGATCAAAAGCTGCGGCTGCTTTCTCCGCCCGCCAATCCACAGTGGGGCAAGCCAGCGGACGAGTACAACTTCGCCCAGATTCTCACCAGCCTCGGCTTGAATTTCACCCCCTCACGCGATTATGATTCGGGCGGCTGGAACTATTCCTGGCATCTCGAAACGGTCAATGCACTGGCCGCCTGGGAAAACTACCCCGCATCTTATCCCACTGCCGCACAGCGAACGCCGCTCCCTGCCTCCCGAAAGCCGCTCGTGGCGGTCTTGGACACCGGAATTGATCTGACGCACCCCGGTTTCAAAGGAGCAGGCGGCAGCTCGACGGATGCCGGGGCGGGCGGACAAATCCAGACGAACTTAGCTCGCAATTTCTACAACGGCTCGACTTCGACCGACCCGAACGAAGCGATGGACGTGTTCGGGCACGGCACGAGCGTGGCCGGGGTGATTGCCGCTGCCCCCAACAATGGCGTTGGCATTCCAGGGCTGGGCTTTCCGGCGCGGATTGTTCCGGTGCGTGTTTACGGCGCAGACGGTGACGGGCAGGATTCCGACCTGATCCGGGCAATCACCTATGCCGCCGATTCCGGATGCGTACTGGTGAATATCTCGGCTCGCACCGATCTCGGCTATTCGCGGGCAGGGCAGGATGCAATTGACTACGCCTGGGCGCACAATACCCTGGTGATCGCTGCCATGGGAAATGACGGGTCGAAAACCGATGCGAACGCAGGGCTGATCCGTCGCTATCCCGCCGGGTACAACAAAGTGCTTTCGGTGGGAGCGACCACCTACTCCGGCCCCGATTTTACCTTTAACAATCATTTTTATACCGGTTCCCTCGAAGATGAAACGCTGGCGTATTATTCCAATTATGGACAAAATGCGGGCGTGGTGGCCCCTGCAGGACAAGATACGCTTTTTGCGAACAATGCCCCGAATCAAGGCGATGAGTTTTGGGATGCCGTTATCACCGGTCTGGGTTATCCGAGCGGAACCGTGCCGGAATACGTGTTCACCTATACCACTGCCCCGACCTATCTGGTGCCGCTTTCTGACCCGAACAATGCCGCCTTTGGCGGGTACGCCCAGCAGGGAAACTATGGCCTGAATTACGGCTCCATTCCCGGCACGTCCTTTGCCTGCCCGCTGGTTACAGGGCTGGCGGCTCTCTACTGTGCAAAATTCAACATCACCCAAGCCACCCCCAACGCGCCGCAGCGCATTTTGCAGGCCATTCAGCGCGGAGCCGACAACCTGCAGGGACGCACCGACGGCGGATTCTCCTACATCTACGGGTGGGGACGCATCAACGCGCTGGCAACCTTAACCGAACAAAACAAGCGAAATGCCACCGTTGGCGGAGTGGTCGGCATTGTGCTCAACGGCTCGACGGTGGTGGGTGCAAACGAAGTTTATCTCGATTCGACGGCTCCCGGCTCGCTCTCCGCGACAACAACCTCGGACGGCGTTTTTCACCTCATTAACGTAAGGCCGGGAGCGCACCTACTCATCACTTCCGTGAACGGAACCACCGTCACCGCGAATGTCACCGTAACCCCAGGCTGTGACCTGAGCGGCGTCGAACTGAAAAAAGCCCCTGCAGCCGTACAGGTCTCACCCCAAAATTTGGTGATTTCCTACGGCAGAACTCAGCCGTTCACCGTTACGGTTACCGGCCTGCCCAACAATCAGGTGGTGTGGTCGCTGCCGCTTCACAACGGCGGCAGAATTTCCAGTACAGGAGTTCTCACCGCTCCGGCCATGCCGGGAGCCTCCTCGCAGGAGATCGTGCAGGCTACAAGCCTCGCCGATCCCACCGCAATCAGTACAAGCCTGGTAACCTATGTTCCGCTTCTGACTTCGTTTTCAGTCGCCGCCACGAATGTTTCGGGCGGCAGCGGAACCACCGGAACGATCCGGTTGAACTTCAGCCCGATTGATCCGGTTCAGGTTGATCTCCGCAGCACCAATTCGGTGGTGGATTTCCCCTCTTCGGTGACGATCCCGCCGGGAAGCAATTTCGTGACGTTTCCGATCACCGTTCCCACCACGCTGCAAAACGCCGTCACTACGCTGGTCGCTTCGCTGGCGGGTGTCTCGAAGCAGGTGACCCTAAACGTTTCACCGGGATTCGCCGCGAATGTCTCCGGGATAGTGACGCTCCAGGCTGCTGCGAACAAAGCGCAAAATGTGACATTCCTTTTCCGCCCAACGGACGGCTCGCCCACCGTGACGGCCAGCCAGACGCTGGAAAGAGACGGCTCCTACACCATTCCCAACCTGCCCCGCAAGCGGTTCAATGTCTGGATCAAGGGCGACCGCTGGCTGGCAAAGGTGGTTCCAGCAGACACGACAAACGGAAATGCAGCTGGCATCAACGTTTCCCTGCTGGCGGGAGATGCGAACAACAACAACTCCATTGATGTGGATGATCTCACGCTGCTGCTCAATGTCTACAATTCTGCCGACGGCGACGGAGCTTACGATGCTGCCTGCGATTTCAACACCGACGGCAAGGTGAACGTGGACGATCTCACCCTTTTGCTCGACAATTACAACACACGCGGTGCTAACTGAGCCGAACTCACCCACAGCGGAAAAGGGGCAGGGTCACCGAAGTGACCCTGCCCCTTTTTCCCTCTCGCGTTTAGGGGCGGCATTTTAGTGATCCGTGTTAAAGAGCGAGCCGAGAAAATCGTTCTGAAATTTGCCGAGGGGGTCGAATTGAAGGGCGAGGCGGCGGAAATCGGAGAGGCGAGGATAGAGCGGTCTCAGCTCTGCCGCGGGCAGCGTAAAAAGTTTACCCCAGTGCGGACAAGCCCCGAAAGAGGCGAGAGCCGCTTCGATCTTCGGCAAAACCGTCCGAACCGCTGGCCATTCTGGTTTCCAGGTGAAATGAATCGCCGCGCAGTCCCTCTCGCAGCAGGGACTCATCCAGAGATCATCCCTGGCAATGGTGCGAATTTCGGAGATGAACAACAGCGGGGCAATGATTTCGCCCAGGCCCGCGACCGCGTTCAGGGCCGGAACGATCTGGAAACGGGGCACGAAATACTCGGATTGAAGTTCCTCGCCGCTGCTGGGCGTGAACTCAAGGCGAAAGTGCGGTAGGCGTTTGTGCGACGGCCCCGGAACGCCAAGCTGCTGCGTACAGTTTTCGGCAGAAAGACCGGGCAGCGGGTGGAGCGGGCGAAGGGCAGCGGCGGCCTCAAACCAAATTTTTTCGGCGGCGGCACTTCCTGCCTCGGCCAATTTCCGCTTGCGCCACACCTGGGTGAACCGCCGCTCCCGCCAGTCGGTAAACAGGCTGACACTGTAGCCGCCCGACAAAATTTCGTCTGCGTGCGCCTCGAACTCAGCAAATGAAAGATTCTCGTACACGTCCTGCCGCATCTCAAACGCGGGCAGAAGGTTCAGCGTCAATTGGGCTGCAATCCCCAAGGCTCCTAATCCTGCCGCCGCTCCCGGAAACGTTTCCGGGTTTCTCTGACGGGACAGCGAAACCCGTTCGCCGTTTCCAACCACCAGTTCCAGAGCCGAGACCGCCGTCGCCAGATTCCCCTGAGAAACCCCGGAGCCGTGCGTGGAGGTGGCACACGCCCCTGCCACCGAAATGTGCGGCAGCGACGCCAGGTTGTGCAGCGCAAAGCCCTCTGTGTGAAGAAATCGGCTCAGTTCGCCGTAGCGGATACCGCCCTCAACGGTGACCGTTTTCTGCTCTCGATCCAGCGAAATCACTCGATTCAGATGCCGAAGCGAGAGCAGAGTGCCGGGAGTATCCGCAATCGCATTAAAGGAATGACGCGATCCCAGCCCTTTGATCGCGGAATTGTGCGCGACGTGCTCTTGAAGTTCCTCGACCGTTTGCGGTGAAAAGAGTGCCTGTGCGCGATAGTGGTGATTTCCTGCCCAATTCCATTCATTCATGCGGTGTCGCTCTGGAGGGCTGATCAACGCGCTCGATTCGCACCTTCTGAACCCGTTTGCCGTCCGTTTGCTCTACAATTAAACGATAAGGAGGAAATTCCACGCTTTCGCCCTGTTCCGGCTGATGCCCGCTCAGCGAAAACACAAAGCCCCCAATCGTATCGGCTTCATCTGTAGGAAATTCCACTTCCAGCGGCTCGGAAAGGTTTTCCAATAGAACAGAGCCTTCCACAAGCCACACGCCGTCTGCAACGCGGGTGAGCGTTTCCTCCTCCAGGTCATACTCATCGAGAATGTCGCCGACAATCTCTTCGATCAGGTCTTCAATGGTCACCACACCCGACACTACCCCATACTCGTCGCGCACCACCGCCAGCGGAATTTTCTGACGGCGCAGTTCGGCCAGTAGAAAACTGCCCCGTTTCGATTCCGGCACAAACAGAGCGGGGCGCATCAGGGCGCGAACACTCGCATCCATCGAGCCGTCGGCCACATCGTGCAGCACATCTTTGACATGAATCACACCGATGATGTTATCGAGGTTATCTTCGTATACCGGCAGCCGGGAGTGACCACTCGCGGAAACCACCCGCAGAATTTCGTCGGTGGGGGTGTCTACATCAATGGCGGTGATGTCGGGGCGAGGCGTCATCACTTTACGCACAATGGTATCCTTGAAATCAAACACCCCGGAAACCATTTGTTCCTGCTGTTCATCAATCTCCCCGGCTTCGCGGGTGGTATGAACCAGCAGTTCCAACTCTTCGACAGAGTGAACGGAGCCGTGCTCAGTGGCGGTTTCGAGACCCAAACGGCGGGTGACAAAATTGCCGGTGGCATTGAGGGCGAGGATAACCGGACGGAAGACGGCGAGAAACAGATTCAGCGGGCCGGTGACGAAAAGAGCGGTTCCGTCCGGTTTCTGAAGAGCCACACTTTTAGGAGCGAGTTCACCGAACACGATATGAAGAGCGGTAACAAGCGAAAAGGAAACGGCCACGGCTACCCCGTGTGCGGTAAAATAGCGGGCATTGGCGGGCAAAAAAGAAAACAGAGGGTCTACAAGATGCGCCACCGCTGGCTCGCCAATCGCACCCAGCGCAAGGGACGCCATCGTGATGCCCAGCTGCGTGGCGGCAATGTAGGTGTCGAGGTGTTCGAGGGCTTGAAAAACGCGGCGGGCACGGCGGTCCCCCTTATTGACGAGTTCTTCAATGCGGGATTTGCGAACGGAGACAAGGGCGAATTCGGCGGCGACAAAAAACCCGTTGAGCGCGACGAGGATCACGACCGCGAAAAGACCCGCCAAATGGGAGAGGAGCGCAGAATTCTGAGCAGCATTCATAAGGGAGAGATCAAGCAAAGACACCGCCGGATGGAACTGCCCCTTAGCATAGCCGATTTCCCTCTGTTTTCGCAAGCAAAAATTTCGGCTAGCCTTAATTTTCTAAACAACAAAAATTCTCGAAAGGAAAAAACGGGGGATACGGGTTGATTTGCTCCCGTCAAACAAATGATGGGTATCAACGAGGATGCCGATCCGGTTGGACATTGTGTTCTTGCCACAGTTCAGGGGTGTCAATATGAAGAGCCTGCGGGAACGGGGCAGATTGGCGTCTACAATGATTGTATCTACGACGACTGTTCGGGAACTCCGGGTACGACCAGTAGGCGGCGGGATTGTCTACCCGCCGCCTACTGGTCGTATTGACGACAACACGATTCTTATCTGGATTACGCACCCCTCTTATGGCTGCTGAGACTCGAAAGGAAACCGCTTGAATGAAACCCACTTTTCTGGTTGTGCTCGGTTTGCTGACGGCAGCCGCCACGTCCGAGGTCGGTTTCAAGCTCTCGCGGCAGGAACCGTCCCGATCTCGCGAACCAATCTGTGAAGACAGGCAAGCCCAAGCGCGGGTTTGCCTGTCTTTTGCTGGGCTTTCCATTCAGACCAAAGAAAGGCAGACGGAATTGTTTTGCCGGAAGGGGCGTAAAACAGAAAAAGGGAAAAAGCAATCAAGACCCTGGCAAGACGGGAGAAACGCGATGTTTGGATTTGGCAAAGACCCGAAATTACAGGCCGAGGAGATCCCCCTGCCTCAGTCTCAGCCGGAAGGGGTGGTGCTTTCCCCCGACACCTTCCGCGAAAACCGAATTCCGCCACGCCAGTCACGCACGAAAAAGTGGCCGATTCTCGATGCTTCCGGGCCGCCCTCGTTGGATTTGGCAAAATGGCGGTTTACGATTTCCGGAGCCGTAGAAGCCCCTCAAGAATGGACCTGGGAAGAGTTCAGACGGCTGCCGCGCACAAAAGTGTTTGCCGATATGCACTGCGTCACCCGCTGGTCGCGGCTGGGCAATCGGTGGGAAGGAGTCTCGACTGAGACGGTTCTCTCCCATGCCAAGCTTACCGAAAAGGCGAAATTTGTGATCGCCTACGGCTACGATGGCGGCTGGTCAACCAATCTCCCTCTCAAAGAATTTCTGAAAGAGGACTGTCTCTTTGCCGATACGCACGACGGCGAACCGATTGATGCCGAGCACGGCGGCCCGTTGCGGTTGGTCATTCCGCAATTGTACGCCTGGAAATCGGCGAAATGGGTGCGCGGCATTGAACTCATCGAGCACGACCGCCCCGGTTTTTGGGAACGCGGCGGCTACCATATGCTCGGCGACCCCTGGAAAGAACAGCGGTTTCGAGAAAACTGGTAGGGGTTACGCCTCGTCTTTCCAAAACTTTTCCACCCGACTCCACTTCGAGGCACGCGCCGCAGGCGGCAGGTGCGCCACAAACTCTTTGCCGTAGTCCGAATGGATCAGCCGTGTGTCGAGAATACACACAATCCCCCGGTCCGTATGCGTTCGGATCAGCCGCCCAAAACCCTGTTTGAGTTTGATCTGTGCCTGCGGAATCGAAAAATCCCGAAACCAATTTCCGCCGTTAAGATCAATTGCCTTGGTGCGGGCTTTGGTCACCGGAGAGTCGGGCACGGCAAATGGAATTCGGTCAATGATAACGCAGGAAAGCGAGTCTCCCTGAACGTCCACGCCCTCCCAAAACGTCTGCGTTCCGAAGAGCACTCCGTTCTGGCTTGCCTTGAACTCCTGAACCAGTTTTCCCGGCGGCAGGTCTCCCTGCTTAAAAACTGGGTAGGGCAGGCTGCCGCTTAACTTTTCATGGATCGAGTTCAGCATTCGACGCGAGGTGAAAAGAACGAAGGCGCGTCCCTGGGTCAGCTTGAGCAGGCGTTCGATTTGGAGGGAAACCTGAGCGATATACGAGTCACTGTGAACTTTGGGCGGAGCGGGCAAGTCGGCGGGAACATAAAGCAGGCATTGCTTTTTGTAATCGAAGGGTGAACCGACCACACATTCCAGTGTGTTTTTTTCCGGGACTCCAAGCCGCTCCTTCAGATAGGAAAACCCGCCGGAGTTGGAAAGGGTAGCGGAAACCAAGGTGACGCTGGAGCCTTTTTTTGCGTCCTGCCGCTCCCACAGGGCTTTCCTCAGAATTTTCGCCACCGAAACCGGGGTGAGGCGCAGGGTCACTCGCGGCTCCTGCTTGTTCGTACGGCCCACCATCGTGACATCGCCCCAGCGAATCGCATTCTCGTCCTCCTGAAAAAACAACTGCTGCAATTCCTCCCGCATCCGCCCGCACAACCGAGACAATCCCTCCACACGCTCTTTGAGATTTTCGTCGTCTTTAGCCTGCTCCAAAAGCGACTTTTGCAGCTCCGAAATCGAATTACAAGTGATGTTGGTCTGCCCTTCGACTTCGCTGCGTCGGTCTTGCGGAATAGCCTCCTCGAAATAAAATTCTTGTTTTCCGAGGGCGACAAAGGGCGCGAACAGCGAAGCCCCCAATCCTTCGAGGGTGGAAAGCCGGTCTTTGTCCACGTCGAGCTCTTTGACGTGCTTGATTCGATCCATCAAGTTTTCGATCCGCCGCGAACCGAATTCGATGCCGAAGGTTTTGGTGGCCACATCTTCGAGGTGGTGTGCTTCATCGAACACCACATGGTCGTAAGCGGGGATGACCCCCGAAGAGGGATCGGTCAGGCGAAGCGCGAGATCGGAAAAGAAAAGCGCGTGGTTGACGATGAGAAGGCAGCTTTCCTGAGCTTCAAAGCGCATCCGATAGTAGAAACAAGAGGCATAGTGGCGGCACTCCTGACCCCGGCAGGTGTCGGGTGTCGAAACAAGGTCGTACCAGTTTGGGTAGGCAAAGGGCAGGTCGGCCAGATCGCCGGAACAGTCGTCTTCCCAGGCCCATTTTCGCAGTCGGTGAAAATTGGGGTCGGCGGCAAGAAAAAGATCATCCTTGGCAAAATCGAGTTCCTGTTTGCACAGAAAGTTGCCGCGCCCTTTCATCACCTGCGGAGAGATCGCCGCTAGTTTTTCTTCCGGCTCATCGGCGAACAGAGAGAGAACGAGCGGGATGTCTTTTTCCATGAGCTGCGACTGCAACCCAATGGTATGCGTCGAAATGATGGTGCGCCTGCCTTCGAGAGCCGCTCGAACCGCAGGGACAAGGTAGGCAAGTGACTTTCCGACTCCCGTACCCGCCTCCGCCAGACAAATTTTTCCACTGGCCATCGCACGTTCCACCGTGTCTGCAACGGCGAGCTGCTCCGGGCGCATTTCATAGCCGGGGAACTGCTTGGCCAGCGGGCCTTCTGCGCCGAAAAAATCGGACAGAGCAAGATCACGGGTTTTCAGCAGTGGACTTTTGGTTATTTTTTTGCGCGGCGATTTTTCGGGTGTCATGGGCTTTCTTATTATACTCCAACCGGGGAAACGAAAAGCGGAAAAGCCACGCTGCTTTTTATCTGAATTCGATCCAATGTGCACTAAAAGCACTTTGTTCACCAGGAGAAAAGGGTCGCCACAGATTGCATCGAAATGCGAGATATAGTGATTGACATTGGTTTCCGAATCTGCTAATCTATTCGCGAAGTGCGAATTGGAGAGAAAACCCAACAAGTGTACCGGAGAGATCGCAGTGCAGGCGCATATCCTAGAAGCGAGTGCTTTCGAGAGCGAAGAGATTTTCAAGGCACTGGCTTCGGAAACCCGGCTCAAAATTCTTAAGCTGCTTTCTCAAACCGACCTTAACATCAACGAAATTGGAAATGCCCTAAGCATTAATCTGCCGACGATCTCAAAACACATTCAAATTTTGGAAGCGGCAGGGCTGGTTACCTCGGAGTACATGGCAGGAGTTCAGGGAACGCAGAAACGCTGCCGTCTCCGCTATGACCGAATGGTTTTTTCGCTGGAAAGCTTACAAACTCCGAAAACCGTTGTCGAAGAAATATCCATGCCTATCGGCCTTTATGCGCGGGTTTGTCCGACGCCGCCGTGCGGAATCACCAGTGCCGAGCGGATCATTCATCTCATTGATTCGCCGCAGTCTTTTTTGCAGGCAGAACGCGCCGCCGCTCAAATGCTCTGGATGTCGGAGGGGTTCGTCGAGTATGTCTTTCCGAATATGCTGCCTTCCTCTGTAGAGATACAGCGCGTGGAAGTGGCGGCAGAACTTTGCTCAGAGGCTCCCGATTACAACAACGATTACCCTTCCGACATCACGGTTTGGGTCAACGGGGTGGAGGCGGGAACCTGGACTTCACCCGGCGACTTTGGAGGCAAGCGCGGACGGCTGAATCCGATCTGGTGGTCGGAACACGGAACTCAATTCGGCTCCCTGAAAGTATGGTCTTTGACTTCTGAAGGAACCTTTGTTGATGGTATGCTCGTCTCAGAAACAGCGATAGATCAATTCAGTGTTGTCCCGCAGCTGCCGGTGACGGTGCGAATTGGAATTAAGCCCAATGCCGTCAATCGTGGAGGCTTCAATCTTTTTGGGCGTAAATTTGGCAACCATGAGCAAGACTTAGTGCTCAGGATGCATTATGCTCCACAGAAAAAGTCTGTGAAGGGTTCCGATGAAGCAGGCGAACTACAAAAATTGACTTCGGAAGAGCTTTCCGCACGGCTGAACACAGATTTTACTGGGCAGCTCTGATTTTGCAGGGTCTGCTGCTACTCACCTGACGGAAACAGTGATGGTTTCCGCAACCGATCCACCCAAAGAGGAGGAATGTTATGAAGTATCAGAACGGACGCACCAGTGCGTTTACCCTGATCGAGTTGCTTGTGGTCATCGCCATTATTGCGATTCTTGCCGCCATTCTTTTCCCGGTTTTCGCGCAAGCTCGAATGAAAGCCCGTGCTATCACCGACATCTCAAATCTCAAGCAGTGCGGAACGGGTTCCGCCATGTACACTCAAGATTATGATGAAGTCGTTCTGCCCAGCCGCGTTTACATCAGCGCAGACGCAAAAGACTGGGAACGATTCTGGCCCTACCTAATTCAGCCTTATGTCAAAAACATGAAGGTAACTGTTTCTCCCGACTATCCAGCGGAGGGCGGTCCTTTCTGGCCCAACAACCCCGACAACACCCGCGTGGGAAGTTCGATTTGTATCAATGACCTCATGTCTACCTGGGGCGGCGATCCCGGCGCCGGAGATGCAACCACACAATTGTCTCAGATTGAAAGCTCCGCCAACAAAGTCCTGTTTGCGGATACCGCCTCGATCTACGACAAAAACGCTACGGGCGACCCCTTCGGTGCATGGGCAGCCTGGGGCGGCTCCATGAAAAAAGGCTATGACGCTTATCTGAAAGACCTGGATAACTACAGTGCCTACAGCAAACTTGGAGCAGGGGCTATGTTCTTCAACCCCGTTCGAATGTCTTGGGCCTACGACGGGGCAGACCTGGCGATGGTGCCCGTTCCTCGTTACGGGGGATTCTGTAATGTCACCTTTTTTGATGGTCACGCCAAAGCCATCAAACTCAGCCAATACTGGATGAAAAATCGTGACGACTGGGGCACAGACAAGGACATCTTCGGGCAAAAAGGTGTTCGCGGTCAGTAGTAAGCACGAGGGAAAAGAGACATTCTCTTTTCCCTCGGTTTCAGCCGGCGGCTTCGCTTTTTTTTCGACTAACTTCTTCTGATTGAACTATAATGGCAGTCAAAGCATCTTTCCCAGCAAAAAAAACTTCTCATCTGCCGCTTTTGTTGACCGGGCTCGCTTTGGTTTCGCTGGCTTATCCCGTCAGCCGGTTCCTCTTTGTGCGAACTCCCTCCGACCCTGCCTCCAACGCCCCCGAACTCGTCAAAATGGCTCATTACGCCCGCCGGATCGAGGAAAACCCGGCAGACCGGGCGGCTTATCTTTCCCTGGGAAAATTAGAAGAGGCGAACGGCTATTTTTTTCTCGCGCTGAAACACCTTTATGCCGCCCGTGTGCTGGGGGCTTCCGATCAGGAGACTGCTCCCCCGATTGGTCGTTCCTTAAATCATCTCGGTAGAGCGGACGAGGCCAAGCCGGAATTGGAAAAAGCGGCAGCGGCTTTCCCCGACAGCGCAGAAGCAGCGGCAAACTTGGCAGGTCTTTACGACGAAGACGGACAGCCACAGAAGGCCTCACAAATTTTGCGTCATTTTTTAGAGCAGCACCCTGCGCTTCTCAATGCCGCTGCCCCCGCACAGGAAAACGAAGTCGAGCGGCTGACCTTTTGCTTTGCTCAAATTGGAGACGATGAGATGACCCTGAAGACTGCAGGTCACCTCATCACTTTGGCTCCCGATAAACCTGTGGGTTATGCGCTGGCAGGAAAGGCAGCTCTGGCTCTAAACCGCCCTCAGAAAGCGGCGGATCTACTGAAAAAAGCGGTGCAGCTGGCACCGCGAGAGGCAGCGACCCACTATAATTATGGTGTTGCGCTGGCACTTCTCGGAGATCACGATACGGCCCTTCACGAATGGCAGCAGACGATTATGCTGAACCGGGGCGCACTCGAAGCTTATTATCGGCTGACGGAAGAATACACCCGCCGCAAACAGTACGCCGAGGCCGCTTTTGCTGCCTCCCATGCTGCTGTCACCGCACGAAACAACCCCCAAATTTGTGAACTGGCGGCTTCGTTTCTGGAAAAAGCGGGCAATCATGTAGAGGCGGATTACTGGAAGGCAACTGCAGCCGGGCTGAAACAAGATTTTGCCGCTTCGCTTCGCTTGTCACAAAAAGTGCTGGCTTCCTCCTCCGATCCTGCCTGGAAAAAACGAGCCTTAGCAGGGATTGCCGAAGCGTACCGAGGAATGAAGCGTAACGAGGATTATCTGAAAACAATTCGCCAGATTGCCGTCACCGACTCGGTTAACGACGATCTTTTGATGGCAACGGCTTACGACCGCACCAATAATACACGACCCCAAATTGAATTTCTTAAAAAAGCATTGAAAAAAGACCCCTCACTGGCTCCCATGATTCATGCTCAACTGGCGGAAGTCGCAAAACTCAGAGGAGATCGCGATGACGCCGAACGGGAAATGCTTGCGGCACTTGCGATTCGCCCTAATGACACCAGCGTTCTTCGCGCTCTCGGCAATCTGTACTTTGAACGGCGCAATGAGGGAGACCGATTGAATCGAGCCATTGAGGTTTATGAAAAGGCCGCTCACCTCAATCCACAGGAAGCGTTGGAGTTTCAACATCTTGGATTGGCCTATGCCGCCGCCGAAAATTGGCGGCGGGCCGCTCATAATCTTGAACATTCCATTGATCTTCAACCGGGGCACGGCCCCAGCTATAAAGAACTAGGGCGCGTTTATGAAAAAATGGGTGATAAATCCAGCGGGGAACAAATGATTGCTCTCTATAAAAAGTACGTTGCGTTCGATATGGAGCGACAAACGCTTTTTACCCGCGCTCGAAACAACAAAACAGACCCGCTTCCGCTTATTGAACTTGGCGATTTTCAGTTTCGAGCCGGAGATTTGACGCAGGCTGCCGACCTTTATGAACGCGCTTATAAATTGAAACCCAAAGATGCCCCACTACGAGACAAGCTTTATCGAACCTACGGAAGATTGGGGCGTACCGATGCTCAAATCGCCCTCGGTCAATCCTTCGCTTCGTCCTCCCGCTCCCAAACCGAGAAACACGAAATTGCAGGGCATTAACGTTTGGTTTGGAAAGAAGCGTTTACTTTTACTGTTCCTGCTGATCTTGGGAGCGGGGTGTCATCGTAGAGAGGCGCAAACGGCTGAAACAAAGCCCGCCTCCGCCGTTCTCCGCGAACCCGGCATTGAGGTTCATTTTGAGGAAATATCGGAAGCCGCAGGAATCCATTTCACGCACACGAATGGAGCCTCCAGCAAAAAGTTTATGCCTGAAACGGTTGGGTCGGGAATTGCTTTTTTAGATTATGATAACGACGGTTGGCAAGATTTGTTGATCGTCAATAGTACGCACTGGCCGGACAGCAAAGCTGCACCCACAACTTCCCACCTGTACCACAACAATAGAAACGGCACCTTCACGGATGTGACGCAGGAAGCGGGACTTGGTTTTGAGATGTACGGCATGGGGGTGGCCGTCGGCGATTACGACAATGACGGTTACGAAGACATCTATCTCACCGGAATTGGCCCCAATCATCTCTTGCGCAATACTTTGGGCGATCCGGGGCGAAGCGGCAAAATTTTTCAGGATATGACCTCCGCCGCCGGGGTTGCTGGAATTCCTACGCCTGGTGTTGAGGCACGGTGGAAGTGGAGTGCCTCCGCTGCCTGGCTGGATTACGACTGCGATGGACGCCTCGATCTTTTCGTCACTCAATACGTAAAATGGTCGCCGAAAATAGATGCCCCCTGTGAACATCACGGGATTCGCGGCTACTGCCCGCCGGATCAGTTTGAAGGAACGCACTGCACTCTCTATCATAATGAGGGGGGCGGCAAGTTCCGGGACGTGAGCAAAGAAACCGGCATCCTCGATACGCCGATTGGAAAATCGTTTGGGATTGCTGTGGCCGATTATAATCATGATGGATTTCCCGATATCGTGGTCAGCAACGACACCTGGGCAAACTTTTTGTTTTTGAACCAAGGCGGAAAGCGGTTTATCGAAAAAGGCATTGAGGCGGGAATTGCCTACGGCGAAAATGGACATCCCAAAGCCGGAATGGGCATTGACATCGGCGACTGGCGCAACAATGGCCACCTCGCCATTTTAATCGGGAATTTTGCAAACGAGTCGCTTTCTCTCCACGAAGAGGAGGCAGATTTGATGTACTCGGATCATGCTCATACGTCGGGACTGGCCGCTCCGAGCCTGCTCTACCTGACATTCGGGTTGTTTTTTTTCGATTATGATCTTGATGGCTGGCAGGATATTTTCACCGCCAACGGCCATGTAGACGATGTGGTGAGTTCCTATAATTCGATGCTGTCTTTCAAGGAACGTCCGCTGCTTTTCCACAATACCCAAAGCGGAAATTTCGAGGAGGCAGGAAAACGCAGCGGCCTCACCGATCAAGTGGTGGGACGAGGAACCGCATTTGCCGATATTGACAACGATGGAGACCTCGATATCGCTCTGACCGACAATGGCGGCAGGTTCCGTCTTTACCGAAATGTCGGCGGAAACAAACATCACTGGATTCGATTTCGAGTACAGGGGCAGACCGTCAATCGAGACGGTATCGGTTCCGAAATTCGAGTGACTCAGGGCGGCATCACACAGTTTCAAACCGTAAAGAGCGGCGGCAGTTTCCTTTCGGAAAACCAGCGTGAACTCACTTTTGGCTTGGGAAACGCCACCGAGATTCAGAAGGGAGAAATTGTCTGGCCAGGGGGGAAGCGGGAAATTCTTCCTTCACTCAAGGCCGACCAGCAATATCTTATCCGCGAGGGAGCGGGAGTTGTTCCCGATCCTCGTATGCAGCCAATACACTAAAAGCAGCTTGTCAAAGAAAGAGGTTTTCCCATGAAGCAAAAAGTATCTCCTGCAGTTGTGATTGCAGCCGTTGTAGTCGTCGTGATTTTTGTCCTCTATATGGGCAAAAAGACTTTGGTTCCGGAGCGCGTAGCCAGTCCTTCTCCGCAAGAAATGCAGGAACTGATCAAAAAGCGTGCTGCTGAAGGAAAGGGATATACCACGAGCGGAGGCCAGCAGCCGGGGGCCGGGCGCGGCGGTTATAATCCTGGAGGCGGATCGCGTTGAGGTTGGGGAAGGCATGGCCGCTCCTGCTCACTCCCCCTTTCCTAAAACAAAAGGGGGGGGCTTCCTTAAGTTGGATCGTCTGCTGCCTTCTGCTGATGGCTGCGGTTTTCCTGACGGGATGCAGCGGAACAAAACGCGCCCCGGTCGTGATTCGATTCTGGAACGGATTTACCGGGCCGGATGGAACCCGCGCCCTGGAGATCGTGCGGCAGTTCAATCGCGAAAACCCCAACATCGAAGTGCGAATGCAGCGCATCGAATGGGGAACTTACTACAATAAACTCTTTGTGGGGGGGATCGGCAAACGCGCCCCGGAAGTGTTTGTGCTGCACACTGCGGCTCTGCGCCGGTTCGAGGAAGCCGGGTTTGTCCGCCCCAACGATGATCTGCTCGCCGATTTCCCAGTAGAGGATCTGGACGCCAACGTCTGGAAAGCCGCTCTTTACCAGGGAAAACACTACGGTCTGCCCATTGATTTTCACCCGCTGGGGCTTTACTATAACCGTAAATTATTTCGCAAGGCAGGCATTGTGGATGCGGCGGGGGAGGCGAGACCGCCGAGAACGCAGACGGAATTTCTGGAAACGGCCCGCAAACTGACGAAACAGGGGAGCAGCCCTGCTCTTTCGCAGTGGGGCTACGCTTTTTCGAATGCAGGGCCGCAGGTCTATTCCTTTATGGCGCAGTATAACGGTAAATTCTTCACGCCCGACCTCTCGCACTGCCTGCTCAATTCCCCCGAAAACGTGGCCGCTCTGCAATTTTGTGTGGACTTAATCCAGAAGGAAAAAGTTGCGCCCTCGCCCGATGCCACCGACCCCTGGATTGGGTTTCGGCAGGGACGGGTGGCGATGACCTGGAACGGAATCTTTATGCTGCCCGACCTCGAAAAGCAAACCGATCTCGATTTTGCCGGGGCTCCTGTGGCACAGGTCGGAGCCTTTGCCGGCACCTGGGCCGGTTCGCATAATTTTTGCCTGAAGGCCGATCTGGGCGCGAAGGAGCAAAATGCCGCCTGGCGGTTTATTCGATTTTACTCCGATCATAGTTTGGACTGGGCCACCGCCGGGCAGGTTCCGGTGCGAAAATCGCTGCGGAATTCCCCGCGGTTTGCCGGAATGAAAGTGCAGTCTCAGTTTGCCCGCCAGCTGCCTTACGGCGTCTATATGCCGCAAATCCCTTTTAATCAGGAGTTCGAGACCGAATTCAATTACGCGGTGGAGCAGGCCCTGCGCGGCTCACTGACACCGAAGGAGGCCCTTGACGCAGCCGCCCTCAAAATGGACGCCGTGATCGCCCGCCGCCGGGAAGACCGTGAAGCCGCCGGGAGTGCTCTGCCATGATCGCCAACCACCCCTTGAAACGGTATTCCGGCTGGCTTTTCGTGCTGCCCTACCTGGCTCTTTTTCTTTTGTTTCTTGTCATTCCGCTGGTTTACGGCTTCAGCCTCAGCCTCTCTAAATCGGAACTGCTCTCTACCGTGAAGCCGCGTTTTGTCGGCCTCGGCAACTACGGCGAAGCGTTTCACGACCCCTATTTCTGGAAAGCTCTGGGTGTGACGTTCCGAATGGTAGCCCTGGTGACGCCGCTCACGATGCTGCTCGCCTTGGGTATTGCGGTGGGAATTAATTCGCTTCCCCGGCGGCGGCAAACGTTTTTTCGCTCCGCGTTTTTCCTGCCGGGAATGATGACCGTCTCGGTCGTCGGCATTTTGTGGCGGTGGTTTTACAACCCGGAATTCGGCGTTTTCAATGCCTATCTCGAAGTTTTGGGGCTGCGAATTCCCTGGCTGGGCAATCCGGGGTGGGCAACGCTTTCGATTGTGCTGATGACCCTGTGGTGGACAGTGGGGGGGCCGATGGTCATTCTGCTGGCGGGCCTGCAAAACCAACCCGAACAGTATGCGGAGGCCGCCGCCCTTGATGGCGCAGCTCCGTTTCAATGTTTCTGGAAAATCAGTCTGCCGCTTCTGAAGCCCGTGCTGCTTTTTACCACCGTACTGAATGTGATCGGAGCCTTTCAGATTTTTGGACAGACCCTGCTCGTGACCAAAGGCGGCCCGGAGTTTTCCACGCGCACCCTCGTACAATACATTTACGACACGGCCTTCAACAACTATCGGATGGGCTATGCCTCCGCGATGAGCTGGATTTTATTTCTCGTGATCGGCATTTTCTCCGCCGCTCAGTTCCGCCTTCTCCGAGAATCCTAGTCTGCCCTAAAGCACTCTGAAGAAAAGACCGCAATTTCATGTCACCAGAAAGTACCTCTTCTATTGTAGGGGCGCGGCGTTCCCGGCTGGCGTCCTGGACGGCACAGGGCCTGCTCGTTGGGCTGGCCCTGCTGTTTCTAGTTCCGGTGGTGCTGATTTTTATCACTGGGTTTAAGGCGGACTCCGAGATCGTGAGTTTCTCTAGTTTTCTGCCCCATGCGCCAACCCTGGCAAACTTCGACCGCGTGCTTAAAACACCGGAAGAATTCCCGGTGTTCCGCTGGTTTTTCAACTCGCTGTTCATCTCCGGCTCGGTTACCCTGCTGGTGCTGACAGTGGACTCTCTGGCTGCCTATGGACTTTCCCGCCTCAATCTGCCGGGGAAAAAATGGGTGTTTGGGTTGATTGTCGCCACCCTGATGGTTCCCGGCCAGATTTTGCTCGTTCCGGTGTACCTGATTCTCAATCGGCTAGGCTGGCTGGACACGCCGCTGGCTCTCATTGTGCCTGCCGGGGCTGGGGCGTTCGGGGTTTTTCTTCTGCATCAGTTTATGGTGAGCATTCCGAAAGAGCTGGAGGAGGCCGCCGCGCTAGACGGCTGTTCGCGCCTTAAAATCTACTGGCACGTCGCCCTTCCCCTGTCTCGTCCTGCGCTCGCAACGCTGGGGCTGTTTACGTTTATCGGTTCCTGGAACGACTTTATCGGCCCGCTGGTGATGATTGATTCCTCGGAAAAATACACACTTTCGATGGGCGTTGCGATTTTTCAGAGTTCATTTTACACAGAGTACGGGCTGACGCTTGCCGCGAGTGTACTTTGCACGCTTCCGATTTTGGTTGTCTTTCTCCTGTTTCAACAGCACATTGTGAAGGGAATCGCAATGGGCGGCTTAAAAGACTAGCCGCTTTAGGGGTATAATGCGTGGGCGCGTTTCCCCAAAAATTGAGGAGACGCGCCCTTTTTACCGATACAGAAGCGTGGAGTGCGATATGGCGATCCTGGGGTTTGAGATTGATGAGGTGGAAAAACTGGTTGGGCTGGTGGATGTGCAGGGGTTAGACGAACTCATCATCGAAGAAAATGGGCGCACGCTGCGCATTCGTGGGGCAAACTACGCTCTGGCCACGCCTGTTCCCCCGCCCACCCCTGCCTTTCCCGTTTCAAGCCCCGCCCCGCGTGCCCTCTCTTCGCGCCGCCCGGCGGAAACGGCTTCGCCGCCCCCCAAAGCCGACGGAATTGCGCTGGAGTCGCCGATGGTGGGCGTTTTTTATCGTTCGCCGAAGCCGGGTGCACCGCCCTTCATCGAAGTCGGTCAGTTCGTGACCATCGGGCAGACAATTGGCATGATCGAAGCCATGAAAACCTTTTCCAATGTCGAGGCGGAGCACTCCGGGACGGTGCTTTCGATCCCGGCCAAAGACGGCGAACTTGTGCAGATGGGCAAGCCGCTGGCAATCCTGAAACGGGACTAGTCCGCCTTTGGCCGGAAACGAACGGTGAAGGAAAAAGCAGTAGATGCAGAGCGCGGTGGGCGCAGGGAGCAAAAGGACTCGCAATGACGCACGAACAAAATTTCTCGCGGGAATGGAAGAAAGAGAAGATTACCCTGGGTATTTTGGGCCTGGGAGTGGTCGGCTCCGGCACGGTGCGCCTTTTGCTGGAAAATCAAGCGGAGATCGAGCGCAAAATCGGGCTGCCCATCGAGATCAAACGGATTGCAGTACGAAACCTGGACAAACCGCGAGACGTGGAAATTGACCATGCCCTTTTGACCGATGATCCCTGCGCTATTCTGGACGATCCCGAAATTGATATCGTCTGCGAATTGATTGGCGGGGTGGAGCCTGCCCGCGACTATGTGCTGCGTGCCCTCCGAAACGGAAAGCAGGTTGTGACCGCCAACAAAGAAATGATCGCCAAAGAGGGGCAATCACTCATGGAGGAGGCGGGGCGGCGCGGACTGGATTTTCAGTTCGAGGGCAGCGTGGCGGGCGGCATCCCCATTATACAGCCAATGAAAAATGCCCTGGGCGGCAACCGCGTCGCGCAGGTGATGGGAATCATCAATGGAACGACCAATTACATTCTCACCAAAATGAGCCGCGAGCGGGCGGATTTCGATGAGGTGCTGAAAGAAGCGCAGGCGCATGGTTACGCCGAAACCGACCCGACTTCCGACATCGAAGGCTTTGACGCCCAGTACAAAATTGCGATCCTTGCCTCTATTGCTTTCACGTGCCGCGTACCCGTGAACGAGGTCTACTGTGAGGGGATCACCAAAATCGCAGCGCAGGACATCGCCTACGCGGATGAACTTGGTTATGTCATCAAACTGCTGGGCGTGGCGCGGCGTACCGACGACGAAGGAAAGGTGGAGGTACGGGTTCACCCGACCCTGCTGCACAAAACGCACCCGCTCGCTGCCGCCAACGAGGTTTACAACGCGGTGCAGGTGAAGGGCAGTGCGGTGGGGGATGTCGTTTTCTACGGGCGCGGGGCGGGCAGCGGGCCGACCGGAAGTGCCGTCGTGGGAGACATTATGGACGTGTGCCGCAATTTGCGCTTTGGAGCAACGGGGCGTATTGCGTGCACCTGCTTCGAGCGGCGTTCCATCCTTCCGATTGACGAGGTGGCGACCCGGCACTACATTCGGATGGTCGTGAAGGATCAGCCGCGTGTGATGGCATCCATCTCCAAGATTTTCGGCGACTTCGAGATCAATATCGCTTCGATGGTGCAAAAAGAGACCTTTGGAAAAGAAACCGATATTATCTGGCTGATGCACGAAACCCCCGGCAAAAACGTGCGGCAAGCCCTGGAAATCATCCGCAGCCTGCCCATTGTGGTAGAAGTCTCGAACTGGATTCGCGTTGAAGATTAGTGCTCTTTCAAAGAGAACACGGGGAGGGAAACGAGGTGTGGCATGACTGGGGTCAGTCTCGTAGGAAAAGCCCGTGCTCTTCGGACACGCCGCGCTGCGAGTCAACAGGCAGCGCAAAAGCGAGTTTGACCTGTATGGGAGCGGACTTTGGGGCACATGGAGCGAAGGCTCGAAAGGAAGTGACGCTCAATTGCATCGAGGACTAAGCGGTGGCTGAGTTTTTCGGCTGACTAGGCGGGGTGGGGAACAGGGTGAACTTGGTCGGGGGCAAGATCGCGCAGGGTCACTTTCGCGCCGCCGGGAAAGGTGATTTCCGCTTCCAGAAGCCGGGTTTCGCTTCCCAGCCCGAAGTGCGCCACCGGCTCCATCTGGCAAAGGTAGCCGGAGCCGGAATCGATCACCCGCACCTGCTCGCGATGAGGGGTTCGGAGGGTTACTTTCGCCCCGCGTGCCGGTGCACCGTAAACCGTTTTGGGGGCGATACGAACCCAGTGATTTCCGGTGGCTCTAGGCTTGTAAAGCGACAGCGGCTGAAGCCCCGACTCGCCGTGACTGACCAGCAGCTCCAGACAACCGTCCCCATCGAGATCGGCAACGGCGGCTCCGGTTCCCAAACCGAACGGCTCCAGGGCGTCGCCCATCCCGATAGGACGCCAGCCCTCTTCGCGCCAGCCGAACAATCGGTTCGGCTCGCCGATATTGTTGAAGAAAATCTCTTCATAGCCGTCGTTGTCGAAGTCGGCGGCAATCACCGTGCGAACGGGAGACGGCTCCGCCAGTTCTGCCGGGGCTGTCTCCTCGAACGTGCCGTCTCCTCGGCGGCGATAAAGGCGATGTTCTCCTTCCCAGTTTCCGACCACCAATCCCAGCTTCCCATTCTGAAGCGCGTCCACCAGTGCAACTCCGCGTGCGTGCTGAGCAGGGTCGGCGACCCCGGACTTCTCCGCCACTTCCTCGAACTTTCCGTCTCCGCGATTCCGAAACAGAAAATTCCCGTCGTTTTCGTTGCCTGCAAACAAATCCAGGGCGTTCGAGAAAAAGGGAGCGGCAATCAAACTGCGCCCGCCTGTGGCCCGCGCCAGACCGAGATAGGGCGCGAGGTCGGCGAGAAACCCGTTGGCCTCCATTTCATAAAGTCGAAAATAGCCGCCGTAATTCGCCACCGCAAACGAGTAAAATCCGGTTCCCTGGCGATCCAAAGCCAGAACGGATCGGCCCGCCGTCAGATTAAGGGCATCGGCATTTTCCGGGTAGGAAAACAGATCACGCCAGCCCGCTTCCGCGTTGACATAATCGAAAAGGCGATCCGCATGACGTTTGCGCCCGGAAAAGGAGTCGGTGTTGAGGACATAGATTTCTTCGCGTCCGTCTCCGTCCACATCGCCTGCCGCCACCCCGATGGCCTGCCGCTCGGCGTCCTCTAAAACGGGCAGAGAAAGCGACTTGAACGCGCCCGCTTCCCATTTCAGCAGACGGTTGGGGCAGCCGAACCCCGCCACCAAAAACTCGAAGCCGCCATCGCCATCTAAATCGGCAACCGCGACTCCGTAGTAAAGCTGGGCAGGATTGGGGGTAATCAGGGCGGAGGCGTCAGAAAACACGCCGGGTTACTCCTGAATGTCGTCGCGAAGCCGAAAGCCGACGCCGCGCACAGTTTGTATCATCGGCTGGTTAAAGCCGCGATCCACTTTGTTGCGAAGATAACTGATATACACATCGAGCACATTGTCGTTGCCGTCAAAGTCATACTGCCAGACGTTGAGCAGAATTTCGTTGCGGGTGAGGGTTTTGCCCGCGTTTTTCATCAGAAAATCGAGCAGATTGTATTCGGTAGTGGAGAGACTGATGGTTTTACCGCTGCGGGTGGCCTTTCGCGTGATGGGATCGAGGATCAGTCCCCCGGCTTCCAGACGCGGCAGGCTGACGGCCACATGACGCCGGGTGAGGGCACGCACCCGCGCCAGCAGCTCCTTAAGCGAACAGGGCTTTACGAGATAGTCGTCGGCCCCGCTGTCGAGACCTTCCACCTTATCGTCGTCGTCATCCCGCCCGGTGATGAGCAGAACCGGCGTGGTGATCCCCTGAGCGCGAAACTGCCGGCAGATTGCAAAGCCGTCTTTGCCCGGCAGCTGGACATCAAGCATCACCAAGTCGTAATTTTTTTGTGCGACTTTTTCTAATGCCTTTTCGCCATCCTGCGCGATTTCGGTGGAGTAACCCTCGCCGCGCAAAGTGACGCCGAAGAGGTTGGCGTCTTGCTGGTCGTCTTCCACGATGAGTATGTTCACGGGCCGCTTCGTTCCTTTTCCAAAAAAATCAATCTCTAGGATCAATAAAACAAATTATCAAAAGCGGGACCGGCAAACGGAGGCCCCGATTACCACTGCGCTTTAGAGGAGAAGGTCGGCAATGGATATTTTTCCAGATATTCTTCGTAAGTACCGGGAAACTCGATCAGTCCTTCGGGGGTAAAGGAAAGAAGCCGTGTAGCAACATCGGAAATCAAATCACGATCATGCGTCACCAGAATGACCGTACCCTCGAACTGTGAAAGCCCGTCGCCGAGTGCGTTGACGCTTTCGAGATCAAGGTGGTTTGTCGGCTCATCGAAGATAAGCACCGGTTTTTTTTCCAGCATCAGCCTTGCGGTGAGCAGCCGAGCCGTCTCGCCGCCCGAAAGTTTCTCGGTGGATTTAAGGCTTTCATCGCCGGAGAACAGCATCCGCCCCAGCAGTCCGCGCACGATCTGCGGATCGCCGTCCTCGTCAAAGCGAGAAAGCCATTCCAGGGCACTCATGCCATGCAGGATGCTCTCCTCGGCATTTTGCGGATAATAGCCGTAGTTGAGATCACTGCCCCATTTCACCGTGCCCGCGTCCGGCTCGATCTCACCAATCAGGGTGCGGAGCAGGGTGGTCTTCCCCACGCCGTTCGCGCCAATGATTGCCAGTTTGTCGCCGCGCTGAACCGATAAATCCAGGTTCTCAAACAAAACTTTGCCGTCGAACGCTTTGGTTAAGCCCTTGGCGATTACCACATCTTTGCCGGTTTGCCGTTTGGTCTCAAAGCGAACGTAGGGACGCTGAATATTGGATTTTTTGAGTTCGGTGGGTGCGAGGCGAGCCATCTCTTTGCGGCGTGACTGAACCTGAGAGGAACGCTGTCCGGCCCCGAACTTCGAGACGAACTCTTGCAGTTGGGTTACTTTCTTCTCGCGATCCTTATTATCCTGCTCGATTGTCTTTCGCGCCGACATTTTTTGTTCCACCATGTCGTCGTAGTTGCCGGGATAAAGGATAATCGTCTCGTAGTCAATATCGGCGATATGGGTACAGACCGCGTTCAGAAAATGGCGGTCGTGCGAAATCACGATCAGCGTGCCTTTGTAATTTTGCAAAAATCCTTCCAGCCACGCCACCGATTCAAGGTCCATGTAGTTGGTCGGTTCGTCCAGCAAAAGGGCTTCCGGCTCTCCGAAGACCGCTTGAGCCAGCAGCACCCGAAACTTGACATCGTTGGGCAGCGTAGCCATGAGATCGTAGTGTTGAGCATCGGGAATGCCGATTCCGCGCAGAATGTCGGCGGCGTCTATTTCCGCCATGTAGCCGTTTTCATCGGCCACAATGGATTCGAGTTCGCCGAGCCGGTTCATCTGCTCTTCGGTGAAATCGTTCAGAAGGCAGAGGTCGTTGCGTTCGCTGATGGCTTTCCAAAGGGCGGCATTGCCCATCATCACGGTGTCAATGATCCGGTGGTCATCGAACTCGTTCTGGTTTTGGCGCAGAACGCCGACTTTGCGCGGCTTGGTGATCGTTCCCCGGTTGGAGGGTTCGATGTCCCCGGTGAGAATCTTCATAAAGGTGGATTTTCCCGCTCCGTTGGGGCCGGTTAGCCCGTAGCGGTTTCCGGGCGTAAATTTCACATTCACTTCATTGAACAGGGTGCGCCCCCCGTAGGTTTTGGTGACGCCGTTCACACTAATCATTTCAGTTGGGTTCCTTCTCGAAAATCTCGGAGTGTTTTCTCGTAAAGATAGTATACCTGAGAGGAGAGCCAGACAAAAAGCGTTCCCCCATGGCGAGGGAACGCTTTCTTGTCGGGAAGAGGCTGGCAAAATTTAATGAGGGGCGGTTTCATGTCGGTAGTCGGGATGGGGCAAAGAGTCGGCGTAGCAGCCCTGACCGGGAAAGCAGTTCGCATCTTCGGTGGGGGCGCAGCGGCGTTTCCAGCGTACCTGCTCGATGGGGATTTGCTTGACTTCCCCCGTTTTGCGATACCCGACCAGGAAGAAGCCAGTGGCCCTTGTCATGGAGCGGTCCCCCAGATAATAGGAGCGGTTCATTCGGGCGTAGATCGAGGTGTAAAGGGCGATGTCAGGGTCTTTCTCAAGGATGGCGATATTGCAGGCTTTGCGGGCAGTTTTGTCCTCTGCGTATTTGCCATCGGCAAGTTTCTGAAGCTGATAAATTTCATCTGGGCAGGGGTTGGGAATGTCGCCGCCGTTCTGAGCGATCACCGTCATCAGTTTGCGGCACTGTGCAATGGATGCCTCGACTCCGGAGCTTTGCGGAAGTGGGGGCAGCCCGTCGGAGGTGATGCGGATTGGAACTTCTTCCTGATGTCGATGCCGCCAGCCGAGAATTCCCAGCGCGGCGACGAGAGAAAACAGAGGAACGAGATAACTTCGTTTCATGAAATTTTCCTTAGTGCGCGGAACAGCCGAGACCCTCGCGCTCTGCGGTAGTGGGGTTTGATCCGATAGGCACGGTGGAAATGGGCGTGCTGAACCAGGGCCGAGTGCAGGGACGGCTGAGGATGGGCGTACCTTCATCGCAATGAACCGTTGTGCAGGTATCACTGGTCTTAAACCAGTTGCCATCTCGATCCTTCGCCCATATTTCGTAGGACTTGACAACAAAGGAGGCGCAAGGCCCCGGCGGACGGTGATCGTAATCCACGCAGTAGGTGGGGTGATAGGCGAGAATTTCCTCGTGTCGAAGCGCATTTTCTGGGTAAGCGGCGCAACTGCCCCCGTAGAGGCAGCGGGCACACCCATAATAAGCAACACCTACTGCACGGGCGTTCACGGGAAAGACACAAGCCGTGGGAACAAGAAGCAGACTGAGGTAAGGGATGAGCGGCTTTAGGCTGGTTCTGAATCGGGATCGAAACTTTATAGCCAACTCCTGTTGGGTAGCCTGCTCGATGAAAACGAGAGGCAGATGGCAACGATTCTGCTAAAAACGATTAGTTCACAAAAGAGTAGCCGTTTCGCGGAGGGAGTGTCAACCGTTTTCGCAAACCTTAATCAAAAGTTAATGTTAAGTGAAAGTGCCGAGATAGAGCCGCATCGGTCTTAACATTGACTGAGAATTTCTCTTGTGCGGGCCCTTCTCCAGGGCAGAGCGTGTATACTCGATTCAGTCTTTCTCCCCGCAGCACTGAAAGGGTCAACGCATGATTTCCAGAACCACTTCCCAACTTTTGACCGCTGTCGGAGCGGCGGCAAGCCTGCTCCATATGTCCCCGGCAAGGGCACAAAAAACAAAGCCGCTCACCCCCGCCTACCATCAGGTCGCGAAAATCGCGCTCGGCGGTGAGGGCGGCTGGGATTATCTTACAGTGGACTCGGCGGCACACCGCCTCTATGTCACACGCGGCACTCATGTTGTCGTGGTAGACACGCAAAAAAATACCGTTGTCGGGGACATTCCGAATACCCCCGGTGTTCACGGCGTCGCACTCGCTCCGAAACTCGGCAAAGGCTTCACCTCCAACGGACGCGAAAATACCGTCACCGTATTCGATCTCAAAACGCTGAAGGAGTTGTCTCGCATTCCCGTTGGCAAAAACCCGGACGCCATCCTCTATGAGCCGGTGACCAATCGTGTGTTCACGTTCAACGGACAAAGCAGCGATGTCACCGCCCTCGACGCCCAGACCGGCAAGGTGCTGGGCACAATTCCGGTGGGCGGAAAGCCGGAATTCTGCGCCTCCGACGAAAAGGGAATGATTTACGCGAATGTAGAGGACACCAGCGAGGTGATCCTGATTGACGCTCAAGCCCTCACCGTGAAACATCACTGGAAAATCGCTCCCGGCGAAGAACCTTCCGGTCTGGCTTTTGACCGAAAAAGCCGCCGCATCTTTTCGGTGTGCGGCAACCAGAAAATGACGGTCGTAGATGCCGACACCGGAAAGGTGATCGCTTTCCCCGAAATCGGCAATGGGCCGGACGCGGCAGTATTCGACCCGGCCTACAATCTGGCGATCAGCTCCAACGGGCAGGACGGAACGCTGTCGCTCGTAAAGATGGAGAACAAAAACTCGTTCAAGACGGTGGGAACCGTTTCCACGCAGCGAGGAGCACGAACCATGACTCTCGATCCCAAAACGCACCGCCTCTATCTCATTACGGCCCAGTTCAAGCCCTCGGAGGGAACCAATGCTGAGGGGCGACCCAACTGGCCCACCGTGATTCCAAATTCAGCCGTCATTCTCATTTACGCGCCCTAAAGCACGGCTTGCGAAACCCGGCAGCCTGGCTGTCGGGTTTTTTTTGCTAAATCTTTTCTAATGTGGAACAAATTTTGCGGAACCCTCCGTAACCTGAGACAAGGAGAACCGTGAGATGGACTTCGCAAGGCTGTTCGGGGCATCCGCCAAACAAAGCCGAAGAGAATTTGATACGCTGGTGAGCCGCTGCCACCGACAGGCCTACAACATCGCCTATCGCCTGACCGGAAACCATGCGGACGCAGAGGATTTAACGCAAGAGTCGTTTTTGCGGGCGTATCGGTTTTTCGACCGATACAACCGGGATATGCCGTTCGAGAACTGGCTTTACCGGATCATGTCCCGCGTTTTCATTGACGAACTTCGCAAAAAGCCCAAACACAAAGCCATCTCGCTTGATGCGCCGCTCTCGCTGGGCAGTCCTGGCGAAAACGACATTACTCTGGAAATCCCCGATTTTGCCTCCGATCCTGCCAATCTCCTGCTCAACGAGGCTCTTGAAGAAACGCTTCAAACGGCTCTGCTTTCGCTGCCGGATGAATTTCGTGTTTCGGTCATTCTGGCAGACATCGAAGGGCTTTCCTACGAGGAAATCGCCGAAACCATGAATTGTTCCCTGGGAACGGTGCGTTCCCGCCTGCATCGCGGTCGTAAATTGCTGCGATCCCGGGTTGTTGCGGCGCAGGACAAACAGAAATTGAACACTGAGGGTCTATCACGATGAACTGCCGAAAAGTCAGTCATTTAATCTCCGCCTATGCGGATGGCGAGCTGCCGGGTGTGGAGCATCGCTCGGTTCACGAGCATCTAAGACACTGCGGTTCCTGCCGAAACGAGTACGAAGGCGTTTTGGAAACCAAGCGTCTGCTGGGAGCGATGCCTCTTCCGTCCTCGCGCTCGGAATTCGTTCAGACGATCATGGCACGCATCGAAGCCGAGCAGATGACCTCCCCCAAGCGGGGCGGGTTCTGGCAAATGGTGGAAGAGAAGCTGCGAACAAACCCCGCATTGCCGCAGGGAGCCGCCGTTGCAACCGGGGTGGCCCTGCTGGGCGTTCTGCTCTTCGGTCAGCGGCTCAACACTTCCAGCTTCACCTTTCAGGCTTCGGGAGACGAAGCCCTTGAAACGGCTCCCGCCACAATGGTGGTTCCGCTTCAGGGAACGGTTCGGTTTTCGCCGGTGCAGGCTCTGCTGTTTCCGAAACTCGCTTCTCGGTTTTCGGGGCCGCATCCCCCGGCAGTGAAGTGGGAAACCTCCGCTCGAAACTACACGCCTTCGTTCGCGCTTCCGGTGAACTATCTGTCCTCCGGCCACTGATCTTACCTAAAGCAGCCTTGTGCAACGCCCTTCTGCAAAAAACTGCGGAAGGGCGGTTTTTCTTCCGATGTTTCCGGTAACATCGGAGGGTTTGTCTCGTCCTAACCTACAAATCACTCCCCGACAGCTGCACTTTCGATTTTTCGTCCCTGGTTCGCGTTGATTGCAGGAGGCTTATCTTGATCCAACTCGTTCGTTCCATTCGTTCGATGGCGTTGCTTGCCGCAGGGATCGCTCTGTTGGGGGGAGGGTCGGCCCTGGCGCAGTCCCCCGAAGCCGCCCGGCCCGAAACCCGCTCCAAAGCTCTGCTGCGTGGATTTCAGGAAGCGTTCAGCGAAGTTGCGGAGAAATCAGCCCCCTGCGTGGTGACCATCAGCGGCACAAAACGCTCCGAACGAGGAAATCGTGCGCTGTTCGGTCGCGGGCGGCTTTCAACGGGAAGCGGATCGGGCGTGATCGTGCGGGCGGACGGCTGGATACTCACCAACGATCATGTCGTGGGAGATGCCGACCGAGTTACGGTGAAATTCAGCGACGGACGCGAACTCAACGGCACGGTGACCCGTGACTTTCGGAGCGATCTCGCCCTGGTGAAAGTGGACACCAAAGACCCGCTTCCGGCGGCCAAACTGGGCGACTCCGACACGCTGAAGGTCGGCTACTGGGCGATTGCAGTGGGCAGCCCCTACGGGTACGAGGGTACGGTCTCAGTCGGAGTCATCAGCAGCCTGCATCGGCGGCAGGAAATTTCCGACGGCGAGTCTCCGAATTCGTCTCGCTTTTACCCGAACATGATCCAGACCGATGCTGCCATCAACCCCGGCAACTCCGGGGGGCCGCTGTTCAATCTCGACGGTGAAGTAATCGGGATCAATACCGCGATTGAGAGCGAAAGCGGGGGGTCGGTAGGGATCGGCTTTTCCATACCGATCAACTCCGCCAAATTCGTGATGAAGCAGCTTCTTGCCGGCGGCAAAGTGCGCTACGGCTACCTGGGGATTATGCCCGCCGCCGTCACCCCGCGTCTCGCCAGTACCCTCAAAGTAGAACACGGGGCCTTTGTGGAGGAAGAGCCTGCCGCTGAAAGCCCGGCAGCGAAAGCGGGGGTTCATGCAGGAGATGTGGTGGTCGCGATTGACGGCAAGCCGGTGAACACCGACCTCGACCTGCGAACCCTCGTAGCGCAAACCCTGCCCGGAACCAAAATCACCCTGAAGGTGGTGCGGAAAGAGCAGGAACTCAGCCTAAAAGCCCTGCTTGTCGAGCCGCCGATGTCCTCGGTCGCCCGGAACAACCCCTCGAAACCAACCGGCGGCTTAGGTCTGGAAGTGGAAACCCTCACCCCCGACCGCGCCCGCGACAAATCGCTCTCCGCATCGACAAAGGGCGTGGTGCTGCAGCGGATTGACCCTGATGGCGGCGCGGCAGACAACGAAGAACTGGTGGAGGGCATGGTTATTCTCTCCGTCAACGATACCGAAACACCGACGGTGGAAGCATTCGGGCAAGCCACCCGGCGGTTCCGCTCCGGCGATACCGTGCGCCTGCTCTGCCTGCTTAAACGGGAAAAGCGCGTGATTACGCTGACCCTGAACTAAAAGCGAGAGGGTGGGAAGGGCGGATGAAATGAAAGTCCACACTCAAAGACGCCAAATACAAAGAGAAAGATTAACCGCCCTTACCCGCAGAACGCCAGCAGAAAAAGAAAGAACTTTTTCTAATCCCTAATCTCGTTTTCGTCTTTTTGTGCCGGGTTTTCGGTTTCACCCGCTTACCTCCTTCACCCCCTCGCTCTCCGCCGGGGCTTCCATAATGCGAACAAAGAGGTCTTCCAGGGTTTCTCTTTTAGGAATGAGGGCGTGCAGTTCAACGCCGTTCTGAACCAGAACGCGGGCCAGTTCGGAAATGTCGTTTGGGGATCGCAGGTACGCCGTAAACCGGGTGATCGGAACCCGCTCCAACCTCAATTTGGCGACTAGGGCACGCACTGCGGACAGTGCCGCATCGTTTATCCCGCGCACCTCCACTTCCACCGTAGACGAAACCGTGAGCAGTTCCTCCATCGCTCCCTGAATTTCGATATTGCCCCGCTTGATAATCGCCACCCGGTCGCAGGTCAACTCGATTTCGGAAAGCAGATGCGAGTTCAGCAGAACGGTCTTTCCTTCGCGCTTCAAATCGGTGATAAGGTCGCGCACTTCGCGTCTGCCCAGCGGATCAAGAGCCGAAGTGGGTTCATCCAGAATCACGAGCGACGGCTCGTGCAGAATGGCCTGTGCGATCCCGACGCGCTGCTGCATCCCTTTGGAAAACTCGCGCAGGCGCGATCTGGAGCGGTCTTTAAGGCCAACCCGCTCCAGCACCACCGGAATGCGGCGATTGCGCTCCTCCCGTTTCATTCCGTTGAGTTTGCCATGAAGATGCAAAAACTCTTCGGCGGTTAGAAATTCATGAAACTGAAACTTCTCCGGGAGAAAGCCGACCTGACGCCGGGTTTTCACATCGCCAATCGGTTTGCCCAGCAGTTCCGCGCTCCCGGACGTGGGGCGCACATTTCCCAGCAGCATCATAATCGAAGTGGTTTTCCCGGCTCCATTGGGGCCAAGAAACCCGAACACGCTTCCCGCTGGCACATCAAGGTTCAAGTCCTGAACGGCGGTGAAGTCGCGGTAGCGTTTTTGCAGATGATGGGTCTGTATAGCGTAGGTCATGGGCGGGGAGGGGGAGCAGTCGTTTGGCGGAGGGGGGACGCAGCCCCGATGGTATAGACCATCGCGCCGAGTGCCTGCCCTTTTGTTGTCCCTGCGTGGCAGCCGAGACATGAGGCTTTCGAGGCTGTGATCGGGCGCACGAAGACCTGGAGGGTTTTGGTGGAAATTCGGGCGGAGGCTCCCCTTTTCACTGCAGACAGGTTCTGAAGACAGACGGTCTCCACCCTTTTACCGAACTGCTTCTCCCAGGCCGCGGCGGGGACAGAAGCCGCACCATCGGAGCCGTTGTCGAAAATCTTTCCCTGCCGCACCAGATAGAAAAGCCAATACTCTGGCTTTTGTGGAACCTCTGTCAGGGCGAAATCTTTCTGTTTCGGCTTTCCTGGCGTTTTCACAAAGTGAAGAAACCCAAGCGTGTATTCGTTTTTGCTGCCGCGAGTCACGGCTTTCACCTGCTCCAGAAAAGTATCATGAACCCGTTTGTCAATCACGACTTCATGTCCAGGTATCCCCAGCCGCGCTGTGCCGAACGTTCCGGCGGTATCGTCCTGAAAACGAGGCTGTACCAAAGCATCCATCCGATCCACCAGAGAGGGCGCGGCGGCGGTAGTCGGATGCTGCGCGGTCACGCCTACTCCAACAGAGATCAGCAGCGAGGCGATCCCCAGTTTGGTTGGGAGGTTCATGTCGGTTCCTTCCTTAAGGGCTTTCTGTAAAGTTTTCACTAGGGCTTGGGAATGTCCGTTTTATCCGGGGTGGGCGACGGCAGCTCCCTGGGGTCGCCTGGTTTCGGAGTGTCGGGCTTCAATGGAACCGAACTCGGCACGGAGGGAGCAGGTGCGGGGGCAGAGGGAAGCGGGGAGGCTCGCACCACCCGTGCCCGATAGCCTGCTTTCCAGGTGCGACTTTGACGGGTGACTACCGCTTCAATCGGATAATCCCCGGCAGGGGTGGTGTTCGGAACTCGAAACACAAAGCGTACTCCGGTTTTTGCATCCTCCCGATCAATCTGGCCGCTCCGCTTTTTGTTTCCCTCTAGTTCCCAGCCTGCCGGAACCCCGGTGAGTTCAACGTTAAAGCCGGTTCCGCGAGGCACGGCACTGAACACGTCCACAATCGCCGTGTAGCGGGTTTTCTCTACAATGGCTACCGGGTCGGGCTGGCCGTACATTTGCACCTGAAGCGGCTCCACCACGCTGAACGTTGCGGAGGACACCGCCTGCCTGCCGCCCTCGAATTCAACCGTGCAGTTCAGAGCGTAGGTTCCGGTGGGAAGATTGGCAGGAAGCAGGGTGCGATACTTCAGTTTAAGGGTTTTCTTGCCCGGAAGGTCAGGAACCACCACTTCACGAATCGTGTTGAGGGCATCGTAGGAGGCCCCCGAACCCGTCCACAAAATAGATTTAACCGGGAGGTTCGTTTCGGTCTGATTGAGCAGTTCCATCGTGGCGAAGAGGGTCTGCCCGCCCACGCACTTGTTGTCGGAGAGGGAGAGGTTCGGGTTGACCCCGGCGGGGGCAACGGCTCGCGTTTCGGTGAGGGTGGCATCCAGCAGGAGGTGCGGCTCGTAGGCGGGAGTCGGGATAAACGCGGAGGCAGGGGTCGGCGGAATGAGATCGGCGCGAACGCCCAGGGTGGCCCCGCTTCGAAGCACCAGCGAGCCGAGACTGCGCGGAACGGCCAGCTCGATGATCGTGCCTTCGCCCGAAGGGGCCGAGGCGGACTCGATCCGTCCTGCATCCAGGGGGTTATCTTTCCAAACCGGGGTTTCTTTTGTATTCGCCGCATCCAGCAGGCGCACCGCCAGCGAAGGCTTCCCCGTTTCGTTGACGGCTCCCGCCACAATCTCCAGGTTATCCGCCCCGCGAAGCCAGCCGTCGCCGCCTGCATCAATATCGAAGACAACTCCTGCCGGGGTCAGCGTCTTAACAGCCAGATACAGAAAGTTTTCATCCCAGTTAAGGTAGACCGTGCCTCGAATGGGGCCGTCCGTCACCGTGTAATAGGCGTCCCATTCTCCCTCTCCGATCACGCCGTCTATCTTGGGCGTGCGGCGAAGGCGCAGCGGCTCGGCGGTGACCTGGGGACGCTCGCGGAAGTTAATCCGTATCGGCGCAAACGGCGTGACAGCGGGCGGCGGAGCCTGCTGAGCCGACAACAGGGAACTGACCCCGATCCCGGAGACAAATAAAACGGCGAGGCGAATGGACGGACATACATCTAGGGTCTTCAAACGCGGTTCTCCCCTGCAAATAGCGTTAGCGCGACTCTATCACGAACCGGCAGGGAAAGTCAAGAGGAAGCGAAGAAAAGGGGGCGAAGCGAGGAGGGGTGCTGCTTGCCGCGCCCTCCTTTTGTAAAGGGTTCGGCAAGCAGAATCCCTAGAACCGCGCCCGTTTCCATTTCGGTGCGGCAAGCAGCACCTCTACCCCGCGTCCGGCTCTGCCAGAACACCCAGGAAACTCGTCAGGTTTGCGCTCTCCACAAGCACGGGGACGGACTTGCCAATCAGCGACTCGAAAGAGCGTTTCCCGCCCGCCGGAACCGTGAAGTGGGTCATTTTCATCGTGCGCGAATAGCCCGACAGAAACAACGGGTCTTTCTGCGAGGGCCCCTCGACAAGCACCTCCACCGTGCTGCCGATGCGGGCGAGGTTTTTCTTGAGAGTGATCCCGTTTTGCAGTTCGATCAACTCGTTGAGGCGGTCTATTTTGATGTGCTTTGGGAGTTGATTCGTCATCAGGGCGGCTTTGGTATTCGGGCGGGGGCTGTAGGCGAACATAAACGCGGAGTCGAACTGTGTCTCCTCCACAAAGCGCAGGGTGTTCTGAAACTGCGCGTCGGTTTCGCCGGGGTAGCCCAGCATGATGTCGGTCGAAAGGGACAGGCCCGGAACCTGCGCCCGCAGCTTTTCAACAATGGTGCGGAACTCGGCGACGGTGTAGCCCCGGTGCATTTCCGCAAGCAGGTCGTCGTCGGCCACCTGAAGCGGCAGATGCACATACTCGCACACTTTATCCAGCCGTGCGATGGCCTCGATAAGGTCGTCGGTGAAGTCGCGAGGGTAGGGAGACGTAAAGCGGATGCGCCCGATCCCCCGGATGGCGTTGATCTCTTCCAGCAGCCGGTAAAAGGGGACGCGGCCTTCGGGCAGATTTTTACCGTAGGAGTTGACCGTTTGACCGAGCAGGGTCACCTCCTTCGTGCCGTTTCGGGCCAGCCCTTCGATCTCGGAGAGGATGTCAACGGTGGGGCGCGAACGTTCCCGGCCTCGCGTGAACGGGACAATACAAAACGTGCAGAACTTGTCGCAGCCGTACATAATCGGCACGTGCGCCTTGATTTTGGGAGCACGATGCACCACACGAGAGGGAATTTCGGAGACAACGGCTCCTTTGCGGGGCGGCAGGGTCAGCGAGGACAGCGGCACGAGATTGCCGGAGGCTTTGCGCGGCAGGGCGGTGAGAACGGCGGGGGGCGAGTCGCCCCCCGCTTCGACAATCTGAGTGATGAGATCGGGAATGGCGGCGATATTGCCCGTTCCCACGATCAGATTGACGTAGGGGGCCCGTCGTTCGATCTCCTTGAACTCGGACTGGGCCATACAGCCGCACACGCCAATGATAAGATCGGGGCGATCCTGCTTGAGGTCGCGAAGGCGTCCGAGAAAACTCCAGACCTTTTCTTCGGGCTTGGCGCGAACGGAGCAGGTGTTGAGCATCACCACATCGGCACGGGTGACGTCCGTCTCTTCGCGGAGGCCGATGCTTTCGAGGTAGAGGCCGATTTGTTCGGAGTCCTCTTCGTTCATCTGGCATCCCCAAGTCATGACATGATAGGTGGAGGTGCCGGGAGCGTTTGTTTGACGGTCGGCCATTCGGTGCGACGGTTCGATTTCAGTTTCGAGCATGGTGGTTCAGAGTTCCGTTTGTATTCGTTTGAGGGTCGATTTGGGCCAGCAGCCGGGCGCAATCCGCAAACACTTGGTCGAGCACTCCCAGCAAAAGCGGCAAATTGAGGAGAGTGTACAGCCCCGATTGAAGAATCTGCGATTCGGAGGTCAGTTTGTAAAATTCCCAGGCCTGCCCATTGGAGACAATGCCGTGAACGTCGAGGCTCAGCCCCTGTTGTTCATTTGCCCAGCGGCAAGCATACATTTCGGCGATGCACTGCGCCTGCCCGAGAATAAAGTCGTCCCGTTTGGCTTCGGCCACGCAGAGAAGAGGCCGGGTGACATAGCCGTACATGGGGGCAACGAGATAGTCCGCGAACCCGGTGAGGGTGTCGGTGGAAAGCGGCGCGGAAGTCCAGATCTTCAGGGAGGGATAATTGGGCACAATCTCGGTGAGCAGGGCATTGATCAGTAAGATTTTACCGGTTTCGGAACCCTGCGTGTCAAAGGACTTCAGGCGGTTAAAGGTTTCCGTGAGCAGAGGTGACGGCGGGCGCGGCGGGGCATCGAGCGTCCAGGGCGTAACGAGGGGGACGCCGACGAGTTGAAGCGCGTCTTTGATCGTAAAGTTGGAGAATTTTCGTTTCGCCATTCGCTCTGTCGGCTCTACCTCGGCGTTTCGCGTCGGTTCTCGCTGGATGCTTTCTTTATGATACCATGTTCGGCGGGGGAGAAAGTTCCGGGCGGGGGGCAGGAAAGGGTATGGACCAAAAAGCGGCGGAGCGAAGGCGCAAAGCAGGCCGGAAGAGAAAGGAGAGCAAGCAGGAGAGGGGTAAAAAGAGGGCGGAAAAGGGGATGCGTCATGAGTCCGTCGTTGGTTCGTCATTTCGTAATGACGAACCAACGACAGACCTGCCGCGAACCCCCTTCTTTTCTAACCTCTGTTAAACTTCCCGCCCGCTTCCCCTCGTTTCTTTCCTCGGCTTTTCCCTCTTTCAGAGGCCCCTGAACCTTCCCGCAAAGAGAAAAGGAAGCCTTAAAAGCGGGTGCGCTTGGTGCGGCGCAGGCGAGTGCGGGAGGTGAGGGCGGTGCGGCGGCGCAGGTCGGTGCGGAGTTTCTGCACGCGGGTTTGGTTGGCGAGCCGGGGAAGGTGAATGGCCTTTTCGTAAATGTCGAGAAGGCTGCGGGTCATGGCTTCTGGTGTGAAGAGGGAAGCGCGTTCCCGCCCCGCTTCGCCCATGCGTTCGCGCAATTCCGGTTCGCGGATCAGGCAGTCTAGGGCGTGCGCCATCGCCTCCGAGGAGAGCGGGGTTTTGATGCCCGTCACGCCCTGAAGCGTCAGTTCCGCCACGCCCCCTTCATTCACAGAGACACAGGGCAGCCCGGCAGACATGGCTTCCACCATCACCAGACCCTGCGTTTCCGCCGGAGAGGGCATGGCAAAAATGTCGCTTGCCGCGTACCAGTCGTCAATTTCGGCATGGGGCACCCCGCCCACCAGCGTCACCCGATTTTCCAGCCCCAGAGAGGCGGCCTGTTCTCTCAGGGCGTCGCGCTCCTGCCCGTCCCCCACCAAAGCCAGCCGAAACGCCGCCGGGTTTTTATGATCGAGCAGCGCGATACTTTCCAGCAAAATATCCAGCCGCTTTTCCGGCCCCAGCCGCCCCACATAGAGCAGCAGCGGTGTTTCGGCATCCAGGTGAAGCCTTTCCCGGATCGCTGCCCGCGCTCCCGGTCGAATTTGTGTGGGCGGAACCCCCGAGGCCACAATCGAAAAACGGGCATCAATGAGGTCGGCGCGAAGGGCGTCCCGCGTGTGCCGGGTCGGGGCGATCACGTAGTCGGCTTTGGCACAAAACCGACGCATCATGCCGCGCATCGCCTGCGGCCCCATCGAGCGCACAATGGGAGATTTCGAGCAGGCCACCATCGTGTCGTAAAGCGAGTGCGCCGTGTACACCATCGGAATGCCGTGCCGCCGTGCCGTTTCCGCTCCCAGCCGCCCCACCACAAACGGATGCTGGCAGTGAACCACATCCACACGCAATGCCGCAAAATCTACATGAAGGCGAGGGAAGGGGCGCGGAAAATGGTAGGGATGACGGGGGAAGGGCAGTTCCGGCAGGCGGAACACATCGGCGTCGTCGTCTGGCTGCGGTGCGCCGGGGGCAAACACATACACCCGATGCCCCCACGCGCACAGGGTTTCCCGCAGCGTCTGGATCGAAGTCACCACTCCGTTCGTCACCGGGGTATAACATTCCGAGAAAATCGCAATTCGCATAAGGTCAGGTTTGGTCTTTCGTCTTCAGCCGGGGGGTGCATCGGGTTACGGCAAACCCGCGTTATTATAGCCGACCCGGTAACGCCTGTCAATCGGCGGGGTCTCCGGGGAAGCCGCCCCCGCCAGAGAAAGACGGAGGCTTCCTGCTTCTTTTACGGAAGTCGAGAAAGAAAAGGTGTCATCGTTTTGAATTTGGAAAAGACCTCAGACCCCGTTCGGATTGGGGTGATCGGCCCCTCATGGTGGTTTGATTACTGGCATCTTCCCGCTCTTCAGCGTCACCCGAACGCGGTGATCGTGGGGGTTTGCGGGGAAAAGCCTCGTCCGTCCCCGGAAGTTCAGGAAAAGTACGGCCCGGAGGCGGCATACTTCACCGACCTGTCCACCTTTTTGGAAACCTGCGCTCCCGACGGCGTGGTGATCTGCACCCCCAACGATCAGCACTACCCGGCGGCAATGGCTTCCCTCACGCGCGGAATCGGGGTGCTTGTGGAAAAGCCTCTCGCTCTCACCGCCGACCTCGCCTGGGACATGGTTTCCGAATGGGACGCGAGGCTGGTGCCGGGGATGGTGAATTTTCCCTACCGCGCCAACCCCTGTGTGGTCAGGATGCGCGAACTTATCGAGAACGGGTTTCTTGGCCTGCCGCTTCATATGTCGGCGAGCTACCACAGCGGCTACGGGATCGGAAAGCCCCCCGGCTGGCGCGGTTCGCGCACTCGGTCGAACTCCGGTATTCTGGCCGACCTGGGGTCGCACCTCATTGATCTGGGGCGGTTTGTGCTGTCGCGGGAGATTGTGTCGGTGTGCGCCCACCATTTGACGGCCCTGTGGGGCGAGGGTTCGGAAAGCCCGCCCGCCCTCCTTCACACAGAGGGCGAAGGGAGCGGCGTCGGGGATCGCAACGAGGATTCGTGTGCGTTTCTGGCCGAGCTCGAAGGCGGCGTACAGGGAATTTTCCACACGAGCTGGGTAGCGTATGGCGGAGCAGAGGGACAAACGCAGCGAATTGAAGTTTATGGCACGGAGGGACGCCTGCGTTTTTCGGCCTCTCATGCAGGAACCTGTTTAGAGGGAACGCAAAAACCGGGAGAGGAATGGCTTTCGATTTCCGTGCCGGGGACGGTTTCGCCGACGGAGGCCGACGGGGTAAGCGAGGACTATTTTCGCCCGAACCGCCTCACCGACGCAAGCGTGACCTATCGCTGGATTGAAGCATTGCAGACCGGGGAGGCGCAAACCGAGCCCACCCTGCGAGAAGGAGCCGTCGTTCAGAGCGTGATTGACGCGGTCATCGCTTCCAGCACCTCCCGTGCCTGGAGGAGCGTGCCGGTCTTCGAGGCGGACCTGGGCTAGGGGAAAAGGCGGCGCAGAGCCGCCTTTTCCCCTCTTTTCTGGCAATGCGGGGCGTTTTTGGGGGCCAAAGAGAAGGCGAGCAGAATGTGTGCGACGGTTGGCATCCTTTTTGCACTGGTTCTTAAATCACTGTATCTTGTACAGGGATCGTTTCCCTGTCTCGCGACTACTCCAAAGGAGTTTGATCTATGAATGTGATTTCCCGCCTCTCTCGGCGATCCGCACCGAAGTGGGGCCTGCTGGTGCTGACGGCCTCCCTGCTGCCCTCGCTCGCGCACGCCCAAACCTCTTACAAAATCAAAGACCTTGGTGTGCTGGGGGGAGCCTTCAGCCAGGGCATCAGCATCAACAATCATGGCATGGTGACCGGAACCGGCTCGCTTTCCGGTGACAGAACGTATCACGCCTTTCTCTATTCCAAAGAACAGCTCACCGATCTCGGCACGCTTGGCGGAACGAACAGTTTCGGCTACAGCATCAACGGTTCCGGGCAGGTGGCGGGTACGTCGGATGCTCCCGGATTTTTTGTGCAGTATGCTTTTCTCTACGACAAAAACGGGCTGCACAACCTCGGCACTCTGGGGGGACTGAGCAGCCAGGGAACGGGCATCAATGACGGGGGAATGGTGACCGGAAATTCCGCCCTGACCGGCAACAGTGCCGATCATGCCTTTCTCTATGACTCCACAGGAATGCATGACCTCGGTACGCTCGGCGGCCTCGGCTCCGGCGGGGTGGCCGTCAATAACTCCGGGCAGGTGACCGGCTTTGCCGATGTACCCAACACCGACTTCACCCACCCCTTTCTCTATTCCAACGGGCGCATGAACGATCTCGGTTCTCTGGGCGGCTCCAACAGCGGCGGCCTTTCCATCAACGAACTCGGTCAGGTCGCGGGCTATTCCGATCTCACCGGGGACGTTCAGCGGCATGGCTTTTTGTACTCGAATGGAACCCTCAAAGACCTCGGCACATTGGGAGGAACCGATTCCTACGCGAACCACATCAATAATTACAGTCAGATCGTGGGCTATGCCAACAATCTCGCCGGAAACCGCCGCGCTTTTCTCTTTCAGAACGGCCAGATAAGCGACCTTAATACGGTGCTGCCTTCCGGCTCCGACTGGGTTTTGGAGAGCGCACAGGGGATTAGCGACAACGGCCTGATTACCGGGCAGGGCCAGATCAACGGGCAAACTCATGCGTTTTTGCTCACGCCCGTGTTCACGGCGACCGGCTCGCTTGTTTTCGAGGGGATCAGTCCCGGTGCGCCCGCCCAGCCCGTCACCTTCACCTTCCGCCGCCCTGGAGCCGCCGACCTTGTGTTCACCCGTTCCATCCCGGCATCGGGGGCGATTTCCCTCTCCGGCGTGCCTGCCGGAGCCTATTCGCTTCAGGTTTCGGCTCGACGTTATCTGGCGAAAACCCTCTCCAATGTGGATATTCGTCTTGGAAATCAGACCCTGCCAAGGGGCATTGTGCTGCGGGCAGGGGATGTGAACGGAAACAATACGGTAGATGTGGATGATCTCACCCTGCTGCTGAATGTCTACAATTCCACTTCAGGCGACGGCCTCTACTCTGCGAACGCCGACCTGAATTTGGATGGGCGCGTGAACGTAGACGACCTCACGCTGCTGCTCAACAATTACAACCTGCGCGGCGACCAGAAGTCTTCGGGCGGTCGCCGTCCCTGAGTTTGGCTTTTCTTCTGCGCTTCGGGGGGAGAGCACCCCTCAAACCCCTGTGTCCCCCGCCCCCGAAAGGGCGAGGGACACTCTCGTTTTCTGAAACCGAGGCTTCAACTCTGTGTTGGGCAGGCCGCTTTACAAAAGACAACGAAAAACGTCCTGAAGCCGGAATCAAAATTCGCTTTGCGTTTGGAGAACGCCTCCGCCGAAGGCATAGAGCAGCGGTCTTCCGCCCAGTGCACAAAAGACACCAGGTCAGAAACGCCTTCGCCTTGAGCAGACAGCAGTTCCCTTCGTTTTAGTTGCGCTCCAGAAAAGGAAAGATCACCGTGCCAGAGCCAAAAGGCTGAAAAGGCGAAGGAGGGGTCGCTGAATGACCCCTCCTTCGCCTTGGCTTCGCGCCTTTGTGTGAAGTTTGCAGGGGTTACCCGCCTGCCCGTTCACCCGTTCACTTCGAGCGATGGCTCCACTTTTTCCACAGTTCAGGCGATTTCAGAAAGGGAATGAATACCCCGCCCACCACCGACCGTGCCTGAAAGCCCACCTGTTTGCCGTCTGCCGTGCCGTACCAGTCGGTGAGCGGAACCCGGCTCGTGGTTTCATTCATCCAAAGGTACAACGGAGAAATAAGAGCATCGAAGTCGGCTTTGTTTTCCGCCAGCGTTGCCGACCACACGCACCAGTCAAGTTTCGTGTAGTCCTTACGGTTGTCCAGAGGAAGGCCGTATTTTTGCTGCACCTTTAGGTAGTGCGCCACCTCTTTGCGGGCGATCTCCTCCGGGAAAAGGTGAATGCCCAGCAGTTTGTCCCAGACAAGGTTGTACTTCTGGCTCCACGATCCGGCGGCATCGAAGGCGAGCTTGTAGTGATCGCCGTCTTTTGCCATCGGCTCCCAGCGGTGCGCCATTTCCTGCGCGGCTTTGCGGTAGTCGGCGGCCTCCGCTGTTTTGCCCGCCCTTTCGCAAAGCTGCGCGTAGCCGCCCAACCCCATCACCGCTTTGAGGGACAGATTGGCATTGTGCGCGAGGTGTCCGGCAAAGTCATCGGTGCAAAGTTGATTTTCCGGGTCCAGTCCCTTTTCTTTCAGGTAATTCGCCCACTGCGTGATCGTCGCCCAGTGCTTGAGCGAATAGTCGGCATTGCCTTCCTGGTGCGCAAGGGCAGCCAGCATCACGAGCATATTGCCGCATTCTTCCACCGGCATCTGGTCGCGTTCGGTTTCTTCGCCGCCGCCGTACACCTGTCCGTTGGCTTTGGGATAGGTTCCGAGGTCGTGCGGCGCAAAGGGAAATTTCCAGCGTCCTGATGCCGAGTAATCGAGAATAGGCGTGAGTTGAGCCTTGAGCAGGCTGGGGTTGAAAAGCAGAAAGAACGGCGACGAGGGATAGGTCACGTCCACGGTGTCAATACAGCCGTTCGAAAAGTTTTCTTTAGACATATAGAGCAGCGTGCCATCTGCATCCACCGCAAGCTTGTGCGCCGAAATCGCCTGCCGAAACGAAAGCGATGCCAGAGCCGCAAACTTTTCATCGCCGACTTTGAGCAGGTCGGCAGTCAGCTCCGCATCAAACTTCAGACATTCCGCGTCAATCGCCTCATGCTCGGCGAGGGCGGTTTTAAGGAGCACATCCGCTCCCATTCCGTTTCGTTTCCAGTAAGCACGCACGGGGCGATGGAAGTACTCCAGGGCGAATTCATCATCGTAGGCAAGCAGAACGGTCTGCGTTTTAGGCGAGGTCACCTCACCGAGATCAAAAGCGAGCGCAAGTACGGGCCAGTGGTCGGAGGCAGGGCGCGGCATCCGCAGATCGTCGGAGTCGGGCAGGGTTCCGTTTGCCGCAAACCCTTCGCGGGCGGCGTTGTCGGAGGCGATTACCGAGGCCGCTGCCCCTTTTGCGGCCACATAAAGGTGTCCCCAGTCAATTCGCAGATTGTCGCCCACTTTTTTTAGAACGGGCTGCTCCTGCGTTCCCATACGGAGCACGTCCATGCCTGCCACCTTGTAGCGGCTCCATTGCACTTCCTGGCTTGGTTGATGGGTGACCCATTCGCCGGTCACATCCTGGTAAAGCGCGACTCGGTGGGCTTTGCCGTCCGTGGATTCTACGGTGTAGGTGACGTAGGTAACCGGGCGCGAGACCAGTTCCAGGTTATGAGGCAGCAGCGGCGAGAGAAACGAGAGAGTGATTTTCACCCCGCTTCCCTCGAACGTGTAGACGGTGCGGGTCGGGGTTACCTTCAGCGAAGTTTGCGGCAGGGCTTCCGCTTCACGCGGGAGCTGACCCGCAAGGCGAGCGGGTTTGCCGTCAATCCGGGCAAGAATAGTCAGGGCGTTGGTGGCTCCTGTCCAGTGCTTTGTCCAGTCGTCGTTGAGGCGGTCGCTGAACGACCACACGCTGAAGTAGGGGTCATGGGTTACTAGCGGCGTTGCAGGGGGTCTTAAGGTCACTTTTGATTTCTCCTGAAGGGGCGCGTTCAGGCCCGCCAGAGTAAGACAAACTCCTCCCCAGGCAAGCCATGTTTGTGAAATCAAGGGATGCGCTCCTTAGCGTTCAAGTATTCGCTGCCTATTTCTCTTTCGGGAAACCTATTTCCTCTTTTCGCGCCAGATAGGTTTGCAGGGCCTGTTTCGTGGAGCTGAATGCGATCTCATCGGGGTTTACGGCTTCGGGGAGAAGCCATTTGATTTCCTCGATTTCGGTGCGTTCCAGGGTGGTGGTCAGAGTTTCCGCCCGACAGAGGTAAAAGAAATCAAGCGTGTGGTAGGTAACGGAGCGGTAGGTGTAGAGGTTGGGGTAGGAGGCCAGCCAGTCCAGGCTCGTGATTTTCAGTCCGACCTCTTCCAACGTTTCCCGGAACAGGGCTTCCGCTGCGCTTTCGCCGGGGTCAACAAAGCCGCCGGGCACGTTCCATTTTCCTTTTTGCGGTTCTCTCGCCCGCCGCACCCAGAGGAATTCGCCCTTTGCGTTCACGAGAAAAGCCGCGACTGCCGCCGCCGCATTCGAGTAGAAGGTAAAGCCGCAGTCCGGGCAGGCAAAGTGCTTGAGAGAGGGCGAGGTTCCGTTCTGCCCGCCGCAGCCGGGGCAGTAACGAAACGAATGGGTCGGGGAAGTCGGTGTGGTCATATCAGAAGGGTTCGGCAGACAGAGGAAAAGTTCCTGCCCTCTCCGCACGGCCCGACAAACGGAGCCGCAGTTTTAGAAACGGATAACGGATATGGATAACAGACAAGGAGAGGGGGCCTTCAACTTCCTGTCGCGTGAGCCTTTTTCGCAAACCAGGGAAACGTCTTGCAAGTCGGCAATTCTTTCAACGGTTTGCCGGTATTCGCCTTTGCGGAAAGTAATGCGTAATGCGTCCGTTGCGGAGAGCTCCCCCCGCCGAAAGCGTGGAGCGCAGAAACCCAAAAGGCCGTTAAATTCCTTCAGGAAACCGGAAAATAGCGTTTCAGGCACGCTTTCAGTTCGGCATCGCTCGGCTCAATCAGCACCTCCGTCAAGCCGTTTTGCTCAAAGACAAGGGTGGGGATTTTGCCGGAGCCGCCGTTTACGGCTTTCATGCGAGCTTCTGCCGCTCCGTCGTCGTCCGTATTGATCTCAGTATAAGCGATGCCCGCACGCTTGAGGATGCGGCGGGCACGGAGACAGTCAGAACACCAGTCGGCAGAGTACACAGTAAGGCGGGTGTTCATCGGCAGGTTAGACGGGGCGGCCCGTTGAGGCGGTCACACGGGTTGAGACCACCGCTCCCACTTCCTGCAGCTGCCGCCTCACGCTGTCGGCTTTGCGCTCCGGGAGGGAGTAGCCGATAATCAGCGGCTCGTCTCCGGAAACGGAGTGCATGAGGCGTTTCGCTTCAGGCAGATTAACGACCATCAAGTTTTGGAGTTTAAAGGCGAGGTCGTTTTCTTTGCGATGATCGTAGCCGGTGAGCAGAACATCGTAGTTGCGGAGCAGGCCGTCGGTCTCAAAGGAGCGGCTGCCTGAGTCAGGGACAAGAAACGGCAGGGTGACCGGGCGATTGCACCGATCACACAGATAACGCACGGAGGTAACGGCAACCTTGTGTTCGGCGCGGCAGGCGGCGCAGGTGACTTCGACCACCTGAACCGGCTCTCCGTCATAAAAATGGACGGTTCGGCTGCAGCCGTCGCACACGAAATCTTCGGTCGGCTTTTGCGAGAGGCGGCACTCGGCGGCGCAGTAGGGGCAGGGGTAGGGAAATGAAGCGGTGGAGCGGGCTTTCAAAAAGCGGGAAACTCCTAGGGCAGTGATGCCGGTTCCAACGAGGATTGCGCCCACAATGAGGACGTGCGCCATCAGGAGCGGCCTGTCTTCAAGCCAGTACCGGGTAAAGTAGAGCAGAAGCGCGGACCCGGCGATAATGCCCAATCCAACGAAAATAGTTCCGAAGGAGTGAGTCCATTCGGTTTCCTGAACATCGCTCAGGGTTGCTGTTTGTTTTGCCATAGGTGTTCTCCTGACAGAGTCAGACCGTAAAACGGGGGGAGGACGATAGGCGAAGTATAGCAATTTGACCGACACCTGTCAAGCGTTTTTTTGCGAGTTTTGCTAAAATTGCAGGAAAGACGCGAACTTTCGCAGCACTTTTGCGCGTCTCTGAGGAAATTCTTCGTCAGAGATCGCGGGAACGGCCTTTTCTAAGGAGAGCGGAACCGCGAAGGTGACCCAGGATTTGCATCCGCCGTACTCCGGCAGCAAAGGAATTTCGACGGGCGCATACAGGCGATACACCCGCAGCAGAACCAAAAAAAGCGGGCTGTAGGGGTTGAAATCAAACCGCTCTTTCACAAAGGCGTCGTTCCAGGGGTATTCCTCGGCGATCCTCTCCAAATGCGCTTCGTCGTAGAGGGGAACGACCGATTCGACGGCAGCATAGAGTGAGAGCGTCAGGGTCTCCCTCGGCGCGGGAAAAGCCTGCATTGCTTTTAGTTCTGCCCGGTAAGCGGGTTTCAATCGCTCTTCGTTCTGGTGATCGTAAGTCGGCATCAGGAAAAACTCCCGATCCTCCAGATGAAATGCGCCGCCTTCTTCGCGAATTCCGCCTTTCCGCAGCAGGAGGGTGGTCTCGCCCCGTTCCATCGCTCTACAGGCAATTGCCCATTCTTTGAGGGCGCGGTTGTGAATTCGTTTCATTTTACCGTTTTATCCCCGTATTTCACCTAGACGCCCGTATTCCGATTGACACCGACGCTCCGTTATCAGTATACTCTGGAACAATTCATACCCGCCTTTAGGTCTCATGGTGTGTTTACGTTTCGTGGTAAACTCCGCGAGACCTTGCGGCAGTCACTTATCAACGGCTTGCATCATCCTCAACTCGGCGCAGCGACGCCCCTCCTACCGGAGCAAGAGAGGCTTATTTTTTGGAGAAGATTTTTATTGTGGGCGGGACGCCCTTGGAAGGACACGTCGAGGTTGGCGGCAGCAAAAACGATACTTTGGCGATTATGGCGGCAACACTGCTGGTTCCCGGCGTCACCCGCCTTTGTAATGTGCCTCGAAATTCCGATGTCGTGAATTTGCTGGAAATCTTTCGGCATCTGGGGGTTACTTCCCATTGGATTGAGGAATGTATCCTCGAAATTGACGCCTCATCGGTAAAAACGACGGAGGCCCCTGTTGCGATTGTGCAGAAAATGCGGGCGTCCTTCAATATCCTGGGGGCTCTGCTCACCCGATTTGGTACGGCGGCGGTCGCTATGCCGGGCGGCTGCGACATCGGAGCGAGACCCGTGAATTTTCATGTGCGCGGGCTGGAGCAGCTGGGAGCTTCCCTCACGCTGGAACACGGCGTTTATCACGGCTCCGTTCAGCGGCTGACCGGAACGCACATCGCGCTCGATTTTCCCTCGGCGGGAGCCACGCAGCACATGATGATTGCAGCGTCGCTGGCAAAAGGGCAGACGGTGATCGCCAACTGCGCCGCCGAACCCGAAATCGTCAATCTGGCCGACTTTCTCAATGCCTGCGGAGCAAAAATCACGGGAGCGGGCACGGCATTCATTACGATTGACGGCGTGGAAGAATTGCACCCCTGCGAATTCAGCGTTCTTCCAGATCGGCTTCAGGCGGGCACGTATGCGTTGGCCGCAGCGATTACGGGCGGCGATGTGACCCTCCGAAACGCGATTTATGAACACTCCATCCCGGTGATGATGAAACTCGAAGAAGCCGGGTTTCAGGTGCTGCGGGAAGGAAAAAACATTCGGGTTCGGAAAATCCAAGACCGAATTCAGCCTCTCTCGATCAAAACAACTCCGCACCCCGGTTTTCCCACCGATATGCAGCAGGTCTTTGCGGCTCTGCTCACCCTGGCGGACGGGGTTTCTCAGGTCACCGAAACTGTGTACGAAAGCCGATTCCGCTACACCACCGAACTGGCGAAGCTGGGAGCCGAAATTCAGGTGGAAGGACGCACCGCATTGATTACCGGAGTGAAGCGGCTTTCAGGAGCCAATGTTTCCTGTACCGATCTGCGCGGCGGGGCGGCTCTCGTCATTGCGGGTCTTGCCGCTGAAGGACAAACACAATTGGATGAACTTCGGCATCTGGATCGAGGCTACGACGATATGGTCAGCAAACTGCGCGGGCTGGGAGCCAGCGTGTCACGGGGGATGGATGCAGGTGGAGGGCTTCGCGTGTGTTCAGCTTAGTCCCGGAATTGGGCGTTGACCTCGGAACCGCAAACATTTTGGTTTATCAGCGCGGCAAAGGCATTGTTTTGCGCGAGCCTTCGGTGGTCGCCATTTCCACTCACAACAAGCGGGTGCTGGCGGTGGGTGAAGAAGCGCGTCTGATGATTGGGCGCACCCCCGGCAATATCGTTGCCATTCGCCCGATGAGCGACGGAGTGATTGCCGATTACACCACCACCCAGAAAATGCTGGAGTATCTGTTCGCCAAAGTGGTCGGGCGAAAACGGATGTTCAAGCCGAGGGTGCTGGTATGTGTGCCGTCTCAGGTCACCAGTGTGGAGGAGCGGGCAGTGCGGCAGGCGGCCCTTGAAGCCGGAGCCTCCGAAGCCCACACGATTGAGGAACCGATGGCGGCGGCCATTGGTGCAGGGCTTCCGATTTCCAACCCCGGCGGCAACATGGTGGTGGACATCGGCGGCGGCACAACCGACATTGCTGTGATTTCGCTTGAAGGGATCGTGGCTTCCGAGTCGCTTCGAGTGGCGGGGAACCGTATGGACGAAGTGATTATTCGTCACGTCAAAGCAAACTACAGCCTGATGATCGGCGACCGAACAGCCGAAGAAATTAAAATGAAGGTCGGCTCGGCTTACCCGATGGAGCAGGAACTTTCGCTGGAGGTACGCGGGCGCGATATGGTGGAGGGCCTGCCGAAAACCGTCACCGTTTCCAGTGTTGAGATTCGGGAAGCCCTTGCAGAGCCGGTGATGGCAATTGTCGAAAAGGTGAAGCGGGTACTGGAACAGACTCCCCCTGAACTTGCCGCCGACATCATCGAGCGTGGAATCGTGCTCACCGGGGGCGGAGCCTTGCTGCGCGGTTTGGATCACCTGCTGACCCGTCATACCAACATTCCCGTGAATGCGGCGGAAGACCCGCTTTCCTGTGTGGCGATTGGAACAGGACGCGCCCTGGAAGAGTACAGCGCGATCCGGGACAGCGACCGCCGCTTTTACCGATAAAGAGCGAAAAGGACTTTGCAATGTTTTCTGTGGTTTTGGCTTCTCTGCTCGGTTTTGCTCCTTTGCCGAAGGGGAGGCTGCCGGTTCTAAAAGAAACGCCTTCAGACGTGAAATCCGGTCATTGGGCAAAGCATAGCACGCTTCGCCTGATTGAGATGGGAGTTCTTGGTTTAAGAGGCGGCGGAAAGTTCGGGGGCGATCAGCCGCCCACCCGTACCGAAGTGGCGAAGGCATTGGTCGCCTGGGCAAAACGATTGGAGGCGGGAACCTGGAAGTCCGAAAAAAGTGCTGCCGTTTCTGCCTCGGCTCTAAGCACCCTGGATGACAAAAACTGGGCTGGCAGACCGCTTACCCGTTATGTGCTCGCAGACACGCTGGCGAGAGCGGGTGACTATTTTGCACGGTCGCTTCCCTCCGCGCCGAGAGGAGATAAAACGGTCGCCTCCTCGCGCTCACTTCCCAGCCCGCCTAAAATTACGCTAACGCAAGGGCATCCTGCCTACGTATCATTGAATTATCTGGCGGCGCATCGAATGCTGGACGCCCATTCACCGCTGCTGCATCCTGAAGGCGGCTCGCTGAACGCAGCGGAGTTCAGCAGCGTGCTGGCCAGGGCCGCCGCTGGTCTGGTGGATCGGGTGACCCCCCTGGGCCTGGACGAAAATGGATCCACACCCGACAAATCTTTTCACCCAAAACGCCCTTAACTGCTGCCCCGAAAGCAAGTGCGTTTCTCTGGCTTTGTTCTCGCGTTTCGTCTTTTTCTGAAAGAGAGGGCGCAATGTCCGATTTCACGCTTCGATGCAGCTGCCGAAAACACGCTCCCACCAATTTGCGTTGTTCCCGGTGCAGCGTTCCCGTCTGCCCCGACTGCTCCTCCTATCATACCATTGGCAACCTTTGTAAAAACTGCGCCAAAGGCAACCGCGATTCCAACTACAAAATTTCTCCCGGAAGCTACGCCGTCACCTTTGCGGCGATGCTGGGGGCTTCTTCGCTGCTCGGCTGGCTTCTGGCGTCTCTCGCTCATTTCGGCTTTATGCTGATTTTGTGGGGCGGGCTTTTGCACGGGATGGGGGTGGCCGAGGTCGGGCTGCGGGTAAGCGGGCGCAAGCGCGGCGAGTCGGTTCAGGCAGCGACGGGAGCGGCGATTGTTCTGGGTTCCATCATCGGGGTTTGGATCACGACGGCCCTGCAATCCTCCGATGCGTTTGTGCCGGTCACCGTAGACCCGTTGGCGGCCTTGAAAAGTCCGCTGTTTTGGGCACGGGTTGTTTTTTCGGCGGTGGTCGGGGTGGGGCGTCTCAGAAACATTTAGTCAGGGACGGAGGGAATTCGCCTGCCGGATCAATCGTAAATCTAATTGTGAAAAATAGTGCAAAGTCAGGCGTAAAACCGGAGTGGGAGCGAAAACGATGAGTACCGTTTTAGAGACGCAGGAATTGGGTAGAAGCGAAAACCGCTTCGGCTCCCATGTGGTTGGAAAAGAGCTGGAAGACATCTACGAGAAAGTCAGGGCGCAGGAGCGTTTGACTTACGAAGACGGAGTTCGCCTTTATCATCACCCCGATTTGTCCGCGCTCGGCTATCTGGCGAACCTTGTGCGCGAGCGGCTTCACGGCGACAAAACGTTTTACGTTCGAAACCAGCACATCAACTACACCAATATCTGCAATAAGTTTTGTAAGTTCTGCTCTTTTTATGCTAAAAAGGGCGGCCCCGCTCCTTACGAAATGAACATGGAAATGGTGCGCGAAAAGCTGAAAGCGCATCTGGACGTGCCAATCACGGAAGTACACATGGTGGGCGGTATTGATCCGCGCCTGCCCTATCAGTATTACTTGGATTTGCTTCGTACCGTGAAAGAGACGCGCCCCGGCGTTCACATCAAAGCGTTTACGATGGTGGAAATTGTCGAGATTCAGCGTCAGGCTGGAAAATCGCTCGAAGACGTATTGCGTGAATTGATGGAAGCGGGACTGGACTCGCTGCCGGGAGGAGGGATCGAAATCTTGTCGGATCGGGTTCATCGAGAATTATTCGACCGCAAACTCGACGGCGAGGGCTGGATGGACGTGGCACGCACCGCTGCAAAGGTCGGCTTGACGCAGTACGCCACCATGCTCTACGGGCACATCGAAACGCTGGAGGAACGGGCGGAGCATCTCGTCAAAATTCGTGCGCTTCAGGATGAAACAAGGCATTTTGTGACGATGACGCCGCTTTCGTTCCACCCGGAAGGGACGGAACTGGAGCATATTCCGCATCCGACGGGTTATGATGACCTGCGAAACATCGCGGTCTCGCGCCTTATGCTCGACAACTTCGCCCATATCAAATCCTTCTGGATCATGAATACGCCGCAGATTACGCAGACCGCGCTGTGGTACGGGGCGGACGATGTGGACGGCACGGTGCACGAATACGAAATCACCTACAAAGACGGCGAACACGGCAACAAATCGCAGGCACTGACGCGCAAAAATATGATCCGTCTCATTGTAGAAGCGGGACGGGTTCCGGTGGAGCGCGACAGCCTCTACCGCGAAATCCCCGATACCCTCGAACCCGACCCGCACGAGCGAACTTTCCTGTCCCTTCCGGTTTTGGCTTAATTCCCAAAAGTCAATCAAACGCCTGCGGCTTCGAGTGCCGCAGGCGTTTTCCATGTCTGCTCCAAGGCTCGACCTGCAGAAGAGGTGAGGTATAATTCGAAGGTGACGCTCTGCTGCCGAGTTTCTCTTGAATGAAAGGTGAATTTGTCAACGAAAGGTTTAGAAAAGCCTGAACTACCGAAACCGCCTGCCCCGCCCGACTGTCCGCTGACAGAGGCGATGATGGAGAAGGCTGCGGATGCGGATATTCGCCTGGAGTACATTCAGGGGGTCGGCGGTATCTGGGAAGTGATGCCGCGCAAATGCCACCAGAGTAGTGTTTTCAGAATCCAGACCTCAATGAAGCCGACGACCTAGGATGACGGCGGAGGCTGCGGCTGTTATCACTACTCCGACCTTTCGATGAAGTTCCCCGACGGCTCGCTCAAACGCCCCGACATCGCCATTTTCTGTGTGGACCCGGAGGAGGAAGACGGATCGGTGACCGCCCTGCCCGACGCGGTGATCGAACTCGTTTCCCCCGGCTATGAAGAGAAGGATTATGGGGTGGCAGTCTCGTTTTATCGGCGGTTCGGAATTCGCGACATCGTGATCTTCGATCCGAAAAGCGGAGACGTACTCCCTCTCACGCCCGAAAGTGAAACGCACCATGTTTCGCTGGTTCTGCTGACTTTCGCCTGCGGCTGCACCTGCACGGTTTAGCCCGCTCACCTTTGAAGACACCTAAAAGTCAGCGCAATGAGAGGACACCCCTCTGAGGCCTTCGCCTTTGTCAATAGAATAAAAACGCTTTTCGAAGTTTCATGAAAGTGACGGCTCTTTTTGCTCTCTCTCTCTCCCTTACGCCCTGGTGATACGATTGGAATTTGCTCTCCGGCTTCGCCCCTGCCCCCCGACGAACTCGCTGAGGCGGTGACGCTCATTGAAGCGCAGGGGTATCGCGTGAAAAGTTCGCCCTACGCGCTGGACTCTCATCCCGGAAACGGCTATCTCGCGGGAACCGACGAACACCGAGCCGCTGACCTAAACGCGCTTTTCGCCGACACCAACGTAAAGGCGATTCTGGTGGCGCGGGGCGGCTACGGCTGTTCGCGCCTGCTGCCGATTCTGGATTGGAACTTGATTCGGCGAAATCCCAAACTTTTTATCGGGTATTCCGACCTTACTTCTCTTCACACCGCCATTGCAAAAAAAGCAGGGTTTCCCACCGTACATGGCGCAATGCTGCTTACTTTGATGAAATCCAATGACGCCGCCCGCGACCTTTTCTGGCGAACCCTCACTTCGACCGAGCCGCTCGGCACACTGGCGGCAAACCCGGAAACAATCGGAACCGTAGTCGGCGGTCGTGCCGAAGGGGAACTGACGGGAGGCTGTTTGACGCTGCTGGGGCATCTCTGCGGCACGCCCTACGCGCCCGACTTTCGCGGCAAAATCGTTTTGATCGAAGATGTCGGTGAAGCCGTTTATCGGGCCGACCGTTTGCTCACGCAGCTCAAATTTTGCGGACTGCTCGACGAAGCGGCAGGCTTCGTGATCGGGCACATGACAGGCTGGAGCGGAGTGGAGGGAGAAGAAAGCCGCAATTCGCCCGAAACTCTCTGGCACGATACGTTTGCCGCGCTCAGCAAACCCGCCATCTTCGGCTTCCCGTTCGGGCACGAACCCTCCCCGCTGACCCTGCCGCTTGGAGTGCGGGCAAAACTCGACGCCGACGCGAAAACCCTCACATTTTTAGAGCCGCTCTGCTCTCAGGAGAAAAAGTAACGATGTCTACTCAACCGAAAAAAGCCCTGTTTGTCGGTGGATGTGCTGCCCCCTGGCATCGCATCGCCACCTCCGCACCGCACATCGAAAAAGCCCTGCTCGATCTGGGTTATGCCCCGGAGATCACCGGAATTTTTCAGGTCGGCAATACCGACGAGGCCGCCGGGGACTACTCTGCCCTGAACGCGGAAAAACTCGAACAGGTTGAAGTGGTGGTGCTGCACACCACCGGAAACGAGCGGCAGGGAGCTGACCTCGAAGCCCTGAAAGCCTGGGTAAAAAATGGCGGGGCCCTCGTTGGGGTTCACTGCGCGGCGGACTCGTTTAAGGACGATGCCGAGTGGGTTTCGATGCTCGGCGGCAGTTTTCGTCATCACCCGGAGCAGCTGGAAGTCACCGTTGAAATTGCAGACAACGCTCATCCGATCACTCAGGGCGTGTCGCCGTTCACCGTGTTCGAGGAACTCTACCTGTTCGATCATTATAATTCGTCCCAAACGCATTTGCTGGCGCAGACTCGCAGTTACGATGAGGGAGACGGCGCACCCATTCCGATTGCGTGGACGCATGAGGTCGGACAGGGGCGAATTTATTACCTCTCGCTCGGACACAACCCGGCAGTCATGGAAACCCCAGAGTGGCAGACTCTGTTTCAGAACGGGGTGAAATGGGTGACCCGAACCGAGATGAGTATGCTTCGATACAGCCCTAGGCCCGACGTTCGATGATACTGACGGGATCGAGAACTCTGAGGCGCAGACCGACCGTAAGGAGTGCCGTGAGGGAAATGACGACCGGCAGGGGGATGGTGAAAAGGAGCGCGAGCGGGTCTACCGGATTCAGCAGCAGACCTCGCGGGGTGAGCCAGACAGCTTTGATCGAAACCAGAAGCGAGATCGTAAACACAAGACCGAGCAGCCATCCCAGCCCGCAAAGCCACGCAGTCTCGCCGAAAGACCGCTTCTGCAGTTGCGAACGAGTGAAGCCAAGTGCCGAGAGCGTTCCGATTTCCGGCAGCCGTTGGGAGTAATAGATATTGGTGAGCAGGCCGCAGACAAACGCAATCGCAAACACGATGATCGCCACAATCAAATTCAGGATCAGGTAAAGGTTTTGAAGAGCATTGCGCGTTTCGCGCTCCAGCACGGCATACGTCCATACCCTCGCTTTGGATTTCGGCATCCGGCGTTCGACCTCGCGATCCAGTTCTCGCTGAAGCGACGGCGATTTGGCAAAAATCAAGGCTCCCTGCCAGGTAAACGGCGAATTTGCATCTACCAGCGATTTCGAGGTCAAGCCGATCCAGACACGGCCTCGAAGCAGTCCGACCAGCTTCACTGGAAGAGGGGAATAAAAATCCTGTAACTCCGGGCCTAAAAGCACCTCGCCAACCTTGACGCCCATATTGCGAGCCACTTCCTCCGAAATTACTGCCTCCGCCTGCCCCTCCTGCGGCAGTCTTCCCTCGCAAAGCGAAACGTGGCAGCGTTCCAGAATCAGTTTTCTGGCTTCGGGTTCCAGTCCGAAAATCGGAAATACCATTTTGCCAAAAATCGTTTTTACCTGAGCCTGATAAGAATGGGCTTCGGCATAAAGCTGCACCTGCGGCAAACGTTTTATTTTACTCGCCTCTTCTTCGTCAATCTGAAGCACATTGCGCGGCGTCAAACCCGTCAGGTATTGATTGTAGCCATAGAGCGTGAAAACGGTAAGATCAATCGAGCGAACAATGGTGACCACCGACGCAATCAAAATGACGGCGAGCGAGACCACCATCACGAGCGGAAACGTGCGGGCGGGGCTGCGGCGAAAATAGAGGGTAGGGTTCAGAATAAAAGACATCAAAAATCAAGCAAACCAGCGAAGACGAATTTCGCGGCAGTAAACGATTATTCGGGTGGAGCAAGCAAAGACAGCAGCTTCGTAAAGTCAAATCCCAGCGGATCCGTTTTGCGACCCAGAGGCAGTGCCACCTGAGCATGGGAGACAATGCGGCTGCTGGGAATTGTAAACCGCGTGCGGAGAAGGCGCAGAATACCCGCTGCCGCAAGGTACTGTGCCTCGGTAAAGGGGTCGTGCCCGTCGTTGAGATTTACAAGTTCAATCCCTATACTGAAGTCATTGACCCGTTCCTGGCCCTCCAGAACCGAGGTTCCTGCGTGCCAGGCGCGTTTCTCGACCGCCACCATCTGAACCACTTCTCCCGCTTTTCCCACCACAAAATGCGCCGAAACCTTTGAGGCAGGATTGAGAAAATGCGCCAGCGTTGACTCGGTGGTGGAAGTGGCGGTTGCATGAATCACCACACAGGTCACCTTTGCTTCGTCGGGGCGGAGGTCGCAGTTCGGCGAAGGAATCCAGGCATAGGCAAGCGAGAGCGGCTTGCCGGGACGAGGCGCGAAGCCGACCCTCAAGCCCAGCAAAAGAAAACCCGCTGCGCCGATACGCACACCCCATTTCAGCAGCTTCCGTCTCTGAAGTCGCCGTGAGCGGACAGTTTTTGGAACGGAAACTGGACTTGGCATGGTCTTTCGCTTGAAATGAAGACAAACCCTCAACGGTTCAGAACACGAGCGAGAAATTCACGGGTACGCGGCTTCTGCGGATTTCGGAGCACTTGCTCGGGAGTTCCTTCTTCATGAATTTGTCCTTCATGTAAATAAATGACCCGATGGGCGGCCTCCTGAGCAAACCCCATTTCGTGGGTAGCTACGATCATCGTGCGACCTTCCGCCGCAAGATCACGCATGACGTTGAGAACTTCGCCGACGAGTTCGGGGTCAAGGGCGGACGTAGGTTCATCGAAGAGAAGAACGGAGGGAGCGAGAGCCAGAGCGCGGGCGATGGCGACTCGCTGCTGCTGACCCCCGGAAAGTTCACCGGGAAAAGCATTTGCTTTTGCCGAAAGTTGAACCCGTTCGAGCAGCTCCTGCGCCCTCGTTTCCATTTCCGATTCGCTTTTGTTCAGCACCTTCAGGGGCGCAAGGGTTAAGTTCTGTTTGACAGTGAGATGCGGAAACAAATGAAACCGTTGAAAGACCATTCCGATTTCACGGCGCAGCGAGGTGACATTCTCTGCCGAGACGGGCTTGTTTCGGTAGCGGATTTCTCCGGCAGTGGGAGTTTCCAGCCGGTTGATGCAGCGCAGCAGGGTGGATTTTCCGCTGCCCGACGCGCCAATCATGGCGATGACCTCCCCTTCGATCACCTGCAGATCAATCCCCTTCAGCACTTCGTTTCTGCCGAAAGATTTCCTCAAACCCTGTACATTCAAGACGATTTCTGAGTGCGGCATGATCTTAACCCCGGCTGATCGGTTTCCATTTCTGTTCGAGAGTACGGGTCAACATGGTCAGCGGCAGCGTAAGCACCAAATAAACCACTGCAATGATAAGATAGATTCGGGTTGGTTCGCCGGAGTTCGTCGCCAGTTCTTTGCCGACCCGCATGATTTCCGCGAGAGCAACCACCGATACGAGCGACGTGTCTTTGAGCAGAGCAACGGCTTCATTGGTCAAGGGGGGAAGTACCCGGCGAAGGGTCTGCGGCAGAATGACAAAGCGCATGGCCTGCCGATAGTCCATCCCCAGGGCTTGAGCCGCTTCCATCTGTCCGGCGTCTATGCTTTCGATGCCTGCCCGAAAAATCTCAGAGATATAGGCGGCGGCATTCAGGCTCAGGGCAATAACTCCGGAAATAAGCGCACTCAGGTTAAGGTGAACCGAAGGCAGCACAAAATAGATTACGTAAATCTGCATCAAAAGCGGCGTCCCTCGGATCACTTCTACATAAATGGAAGCGAGCCACGAAATCGGCTTGAGCGGAGACATTCGCATTAGTGCAACGAGCAGTCCTGCGGGAATACCAAACAAGAGCGTATAAAATGTCAATTCCAGAGTGAGGATCGCCCCCCGCAGCAAAGGTTGGAGAATGTCGCCAAAACTTAAACGCGAAATCGGGGAAGCGGCAGCATTCGTCGAACTTAGGGGAGAAGTTGAAGAAGGAGAAAGGCCAGTAGCCTGAACCTCCGTCAGCGATGTGCCGTTGTCTTTTACTTTGTCCAGTCCAGCGAGTGTAGAGAGCGGCAGCGGTTCTTCAATCCATTTTTCGTAAATGCGGGTGTAGCGTCCGTCCGCCATAATCCGCTCAAGCGCACGATTGATCCTGCCGATTAACTCCGTCTCGCCCCTGGCCGCCACCATGCCCAAGTTTTCGCTGACCTCGACCCCTCCCACCAATTCAAGATCAGAATAGCCGCGCTTCAGAATTCGCTTGAGCGCGGGAAGATCGGCAACGGCGGCATCCGATTTTTGATTGCGAACATCGGAAAGCCCATCCTGCAGCTGGTCGAACTTCAGAATGTGGTCTTTGGGAACCCCGGCTTTCTGAAGTGCGAACTGCCCGGTCGTTTCCATTTGCACCGAGCAAACTTTGTCTTTTAGGTCGGCGAGCCGGGTGATTCGGGTATCGCCTTTGCGTCGAGCAATCGTCTGTCCCGAAAGAAAGTAGGGGCGCGAAAACAAATAGCCTTTTTCTTTGCGCTCCTGGGTGATGGTGACTCCGCTCATCACAAGATCACCTTTGCCGGTCTCCAGTGAACCGAGCACACCGGCCCATTCAAGGCTCTGAAACCGAACGGGAATGCCCAGCTCTTTGCCAATTTCCGTGCCTAAATCCACATCGAAGCCGATGATCTTTCCGTCTTCGACATACTCAAATGGAGGATAGGTCGCATCGGTGACAATCAAAATTTCGTGTTTTTGCTCCACACGCTGTAAGGTCGTTTGTGCGCGGGCAGCGGACAGGGAGAAATGCGCTGCAGCCAGACAAAAAAGGAAAATCGTCGAAAAATAAAGAGGTGAGCGCGGAGAGTTCATTCAATCAATGGGTTTTCTTAAGCAAATGTTGAGATGAGTTGTGCTGATGGAGGCATAATACCACAAACCGGCTTTAATCTTGTTCTGACTGAAGGAGATAAAAAAGGGGATAAAAGTGGAGAAAGAGACTGAGGTAAACTGTGGGGGTGAAATCTCTGCAATTCGAAGCTACCATCGCCGCTGTTGCAACGCCCCCTGGAGAGGGAGGCATTGCGGTGATTCGCCTTTCCGGGAAGAAAGCCCATTGGATTGCAGAAACCGTTTTCAGGCTTGGCACTCCGGTTGAAATTACGGCCCTGTCGGGCTATGCCACCCGTTACGGCTTTTGGATCGCGCCAGAAACGGGTGAACCCTTTGACGACGGATTGCTGACCGTGTTTCGTGCTCCCCATTCCTATACTGGAGAGGATGCCGCTGAACTTTCGTGTCATGGCGGACGGGCCTCTACCTCCCGCGCTCTCGAAGCCGTGATCGCTGCCGGGGCGCGGCTTGCGGAACCCGGCGAATTTACGCAGCGAGCTTTTCTGAATGGAAAACTCGATCTGGCCCAGGCAGAGGCCGTTGCAGACCTTATCCGTGCGCGTACCGAGTCGGCCCGTCGTGTGGCCCAACGGCAGCTCACGGGCACGCTGTCTCAGGCTCTGCAAAAAATCCGCGAGGAACTCGTTGGAGTTCTGGCCTCTATTGAGGTAACGATTGACTTCAGCGAGGAGGTCGGGGAACTCGATTACTCTGCTTTGCTGCTGCGGATTGAAATAGTGCAGAGTTCCGTGCAAAAACTGGTGCAAACCTCCGAATATGGGCGTATTCTGCGCGAAGGACTGCGGGTGGCGATTGTCGGGCGTCCCAACGTCGGGAAATCATCTTTGTTGAACGCTCTGCTGAAATCGGATCGCGCCATCGTGACCGAAATTGCTGGTACAACCCGTGACACGCTTGAAGAAACCGCCAATCTCGGCGGGGTTCCGGTCACCCTGGTAGACACCGCCGGGCTGCGCGAGACGGAAGACCAGGTTGAGCGCATTGGCGTTGAGCGGGCCAGAGCCGCCGTTGAGACGGCAGAAGTGACCCTGCTCGTGCTTTCTGCTGAAGACGGGGTAACGCCAGAGGACTTGGAAATTGCCGAAAACTTAGGCACTCAAACGGAAAACCGCCTTGTCGTCGTGCTCAACAAAAGCGATGTTTCGTGCAGCCTGACGGAAATTTCTCAAGCTGTAATCTCTCTTTTAGCGGCGGGGCAGCTCGTATGCGTATCTGCTCGAACTGGCGCAGGTTTGGACGCATTGGAGAGGGCCATCCTTAGTTCGCATTCCACTGCCGACGCCGGCTCCTCGGCAGAGGAAGTGGTGGTTTCCAGCGTCCGCCATCGCACTGCCCTGGAGCAGACTTTGGCGAATCTCCAGTACGCCGCTGCAACAGCCTCGGCAGGAATGCCCGGCGATTTTATCGTGATTGATGTTCGCGGTGCTCTGGACGCCCTGGGGCAGATCACAGGAGAAACCGCCGCCGAAGAGATTATTCACCGAATTTTTCACGATTTCTGTGTTGGCAAATAAAGCGCGAACTTTGGAATTATCCTTGTTTTAGAGCGACCACTGAATCGGCGGCAGATGCACTTCTTCCAAAGCCTCGTTGGTACGAGAATAGGGTTTCGATCCGAAGAAACCGTTGCGGGCAGACAGCGGAGACGGATGTACGGACTTCAGCAGAACGTGGTGCGGCGAGGTGAGAAGAGCCGCCTTTTTTTGTGCAAACGCCCCCCAGAGCAAAAAAACCACCCGTTCCGGCTTTTCGTTGACGGCCTTGAGGATCGCATCCGTGAACTGCTCCCAGCCCTTTTTCTGGTGAGAAGCCGGGGTGTGTGCCCTGACGGTCAAAATGCTGTTCAGCAGTAAAACCCCCTCTTTGGCCCAGGGTTCCAGACTGCCCGATTTAGGACGCGGAAAGCCCAGATCGCTATTCAATTCGGTCATCATATTGACAAGCGACGGCGGCGGCGGAACCGGGGGACGAACGGAAAAAGCAAGGCCGTGTGCCTGCGGAACGCCCTCGATTTCGTTATGGTAAGGGTCTTGTCCCAGCAGAACCACCCGAACCTTGGCCAGCGGTGTGAGGCGCAGGGCATTGAACAGGTCTTCTTTTGGCGGGTAGACGGTTTGCGAAGCATACTCTTCTACCAAAAATTCTTCTAATTTCGCCACAGAGGGCTTTTGCAGCTCTTCCCGCAAAGCCGCTTTCCAGTCTTCGGGCAGTCGGTCTTCGATCATCGTTTCGGTTCTCCTTTGTCAGTCATCTATCAGTTGCAAAGCGAAGTCTGCTCCAGCCTCTTCTACGCGTTAAAAGCAACGATTCGCCCTTCTGAGGCGTAAAAGTGAGTGAAAAACATCCTCAATTTTGTTTCTGAATCCGCATTTTTGTTTTTCTGAAAGTCCACCATGATCGAAACTGCTGTTTCCTCGCCTCGCTCCCCGCGCAATTCCACTCGTCCACTTTTTGTTCTTATGGAGAACGCGGTATCGGCGTATCACGCCCTCACTCAAAACTGGATTCGTTCTCTGCTCACTATGTCCGGCATCACTGTTGGCATGATTGCGATTGTTTCCCTGATCGCCATTCTAAAGGGGGTGAAAGCGGAGGTCGGCAATCAGGTTAAAGGATTGGGGGCAAACCTGGTCCTGATTGTGCCGGGAAAGCTCGATGAGAACGGATTGCCGTCTCCCTATTCGATGATCGGTATCTCCTCTTTGACGAACGAGGATGTCGAGGCCCTGCAAACCGTGAACGGAGTAGACCGAGTGTCGCCCGTCAGTATTGTGTCGGGCACGATTGAGTACAACAAAAAAGAGGTGAGTTCGCTTGCACTCGGCACCAACCGAATGGGGGTCATCATGAACCCGACCCCGATTGCCGAGGGACGTTATTTCGAGACAGGCGAGGAAGAGGGTCAGTTCTGCATTCTCGGAGCCAAGCAGCGCAAAGAGCTTTTTGGGGAGGGGCCTGCGCTCGGCAAAAAAATCAAAGTGCGCGGCCTCGACTGGACGATTGTGGGGGTGCTCTCTAAGCCTGCCGGAGAAGGAACAATGGGCAATGCGATGCTGGGTTTGAGCGATGTCTGCTACCTGACCGGCGGAGCCGTACGAAAAAAAGTGGAAGGGGCACGGGTAGATCGGATCGCGCTTCAAACCGGCTTTAAGCAGTCCGCCGACGAAATGATCGGAGCCATCGAAAGCAAAATGCGGCAGATGCATGGCGGTAAAGAAAACTTCGGCGTGATTACCCAGAAAAAAGGGTTGCAAATTGTGATTCGGATGCTCGATTTAGCGGAAAAGCTGCTCGGCTTGGTGGCGGGCATTTCGCTGTTTGTGGCCGGGGTAGGGATCATGAATATTATGCTCGTGACAGTCCGGGAGCGCACGCGCGAAATCGGTATTCGAAAAACTGTTGGGGCACGGCGATCCGATATTTTCGCGCAGTTCATGGTCGAGGCAGTGATCCTCTCACTTGTCGGGGGAGCGGTAGGCTTGGCGGCGTCCGCAACGCTGTGCACGATCATCGCCCGCGTTTCGATTCTCAAGCCGATCCTCGATCTGGGTGTGGTAGCAGAAGGGCTCGCCGTCTGCACGTTTGTCGGCGTTCTTTTCGGCGTGGCTCCTGCCATCCGCGCCTCGCGCCTCGACCCAATTGACGCCCTGCGACACGAATAACCCGAAATTTTTCGAGTTTTAGCAAAATGCCCTTGACGGATTCCCTCTAAATTCGCTATAATTTTGCCATCTCTGGCGAAATGAACTGTTTTCGACGACGAAACCACCATCGCGCCGTATCTCGAAGGAGCGACGCTGAATGATTACCCCCGTTAAAGACCCGGAGGCAGTTCGCAAACGCCTCCTTTTCGGCGCGATCCTCGCGCCGTTTGTTGTCTTTCTGCTGTGTTTGCCAACTCCTGCTTCTGCCAATGAAGCCGTTACGCTGCCCCATTTCGGGATGACCGACTACGGCCTGATTTTGCTGGCCCTCTTTGCCGGGTTTCTTTCTCTGGCGGCAGGGATGGTGTGGTTTAACGCCGTTAAACGGCAAAATCCGGGCACGGCGAAAATGGAAGAGGTTGGAAAAGCCATCCGGGATGGTTCTTTCGCCTACCTTAAGGAACAGCGGGCGAAAATGATTCCCCTGGTACTGGGGGTGGCCCTGGTCTTGTTTTTTGTTTATCGAGGTCAGGCATCGCTCGGCTACGGCCTGGTCGAAGCGGCAGGGGTGGCCGTCTTTTTTATGCTGGGAGTGGTGGCATCCTATGCTTCCGGCTATGTCGGAATGACGATTGCAACGCTGGGCAATCAGCGCGTGGCGCATCAGGCACGCACCACCTTCAAGGGCGCGATGGAAACCGCATTTCAGGCAGGAGCGGTTTCCGGCATGATGACCGTCGGCTTTGGACTGGTTGGAGCGTGTACGGTCTTTTTGATTTTCCGCGAAAAAGCGATGCTGGTGCTTGTCGGCTTTGGGTTCGGAGGCTCGCTGGCGGCTCTTTTTATGCGCGTTGGGGGCGGAATCTTTACAAAAGCGGCGGATGTGGGAGCCGATCTTGTGGGGAAAGTGGAGGCAGGCATCCCGGAAGATGATCCCCGAAACCCAGCGACGATTGCCGACAACGTCGGCGACAACGTCGGCGATTGTGCGGGAATGGCGGCGGATGTGTTCGAGAGTTATGAGGTTACCATTGTGGCCGCCATTATCCTCGGAGCCGCCGTTGTGCCTTCGGCCCTCACGCTAGGCAATGCACTGCTTCAGACTTCGGCCCTCAAACTCGCTCTGTTTCCTCTTCTGGTGATGGCTGTGGGTATCCTTGCCTCGATCATCGGGGTAGTTTCGGTGAAGGGAAGTGAAAATCCCTCGTTTGATCCGATGAAGGCCATTAACTCCGGGTTTCGCCTCTCCGCAGTGATCTCGACGGGCCTCTTCCTTGCGGCGTCCTACCTCTACTTCCATCATTTCGGCGTTCGGGTCGGAGATCAATCCGGGGTTTTGATCTCCCTGCCGGACGGCTCCGGGGATCGGATTTATGAGTGGTGGCGGTTTTTCCTCTGCACGGCGTTTGGGGTAGTGTTGGCTATCGTGATCGGCTGGCTCACCGAATACTATACTTCTACCGAGAAAAAACCCGTGACCGAGGTTGCGCATAACGCGAAAACCGGAGCGGCAACGATGATTATTTCCGGCTTCTCGAACGGGCTGGAGAGCGCGGTGTGGGCGGCGATTGCAATCTGCGTCACGATCTTCGGAGCTTTGATGGTATTCCCAGACAACGCGCTGCTGGCGGCTTACGGCGTCGCGCTTTCGGGGCTGGGCCTGCTGGCAACTACCGGCTACATTCTGGCGATGGATACCTTCGGCCCGATCACCGACAACGCGCAGGGCATCTTTGAGATGTCCGGCGTGATGGAAGAGGATCGCCTTGCGGGGCAAACCTCTACGGGCGGCATTGGCGGGCAGCAGATCGTCTCGAAACTGGATGCGGTCGGCAATACCACAAAGGCTCTCACCAAAGGGTTTGCCATTGCAACGGCGGTGATTGCGGCTGTGGCTTTGTTTCGCTCCTTTATGACCAGTGCCGGACTTCTGCCTCCAACCTCTGCCGAGGGCTGGCGTGCACTAGCGAGCGAGCTGGGGCACGGGCGCATTATCGGAATTCCGCTGGATGTCCCGGAGGTGTTTATCGGATTGATTATCGGCGGGGCGGCTCCGTTTTTGTTCTCCTCGTTTGCGATCAACGCGGTGGGGCGAGCGGCCTTTCAACTCATCGGCGAGGTGAGGCGGCAGTTTCACGCAGACGCTGGAATTTTAGAGGGAACCTCTAAACCCGATTACGCCCGCTGCGTTTCGATTGTGACGGCGGCGGCACAGCGGGAACTTCTGGGGCCGGGCGTACTGGCGATTGCCCTGCCTATTCTCGTCGGGTTCGGGCTGGGCTTTCGCCGCCCGGATGTGGGGGCGGCGGCACTCGGCGGCTATCTGGCAGGAGCCATTCTCACTGGGCAGTTGATGGCAACGCTGCTGTCCAACTCCGGCGGGGCATGGGACAACGCCAAAAAGAAAATCGAAGACGGGCTGTTCGGCGGCAAAGGAACCGAGTATCACAAAGCGGCGGTGATCTGCGATACAGTCGGCGATCCCTTTAAGGATACGGCTGGCCCTGCCCTCAATCCGCTGATTAAAGTCATGAACCTCACCGGTGTTTTGATTGCCGGGATCGTAATTCAGCCGATGGAAACGTGGGTGCGGCTGCTGGTGGTGCTCATCTCTGGAGGCGCACTAACGGGAGCGATCTTGTTTTCCAAGCGCGGCTCGGTACTCGATCACGGAGAAGGATTCGAAAGTATCGAACCCGGCGAAGACGAGAAGCCGACGGGCCGCCCAAAAACAGGCGCGGAAATCATCTTGGATTAGCTTCGCTTAAAAAATTGAAATCGCCTGCACCCCCAGAGAGGTGCAGGCGATTTGGTTTTACCCGCGAATCAGGGCGAAGAAAGCCCTCGCTTCTGTGCAATTTGCTGCAATGCAGCAAATCGGCGCGACAACTGCGGGTGGGTTGAGAGCAGTTCTACTTCATGGGCGTAAGGCAGGAGCGAAAACTTCGCCATTTTCTTCAGAGCCGACTCTGCTGCGTTGAGGTCGGAAGTAATGGCTAATGCTGCCTGGTCCGCCTCAAATTCCTGGAGTTTGGATAGCCTTGAATTTCCAATCAGCAGAATGCTCATTCCAATCATGGGGAGGAGGATCGCAAACGTCGGCACCCAGAGAGGAGAAATGGCTTGGAGAGAACTCAATTGTCCTGATGCAATGAGAATTCCCGGCGTGGTCAGCATCAAAAGGGCAAAGAGAAGAAGCGGTCTGCGCTTTTTCAAGTGTCGTGCTTGAACATGGGCGATCTCATGGGCTAACACGAAATCAATCTCGGCGTCTGTCAATTCTTCCATCATTTTGCGGGAGATTGTAATTTCCCCGGCGGCAGTCACCTGGGCCGCTGCGTACTGTTTTGCTGAGGCACTCTCCAGGATACGCACACTTTTTATCTGGCCCCCCAATTTCGTTCCCAGCACCTCGGCTCGGCGAGTCAGCTCTTTATCGTTTGTTTCTGGAGAGAACTCCTTCAACCGCCTGCGAAAATGCCGGGTAATGAACTTTGGGCCGAACACGTTACACAGCAGGGCAGCGATAAACCAAAACGGATGAAGTGGGCTGTGGCGAGGCAGAAAAAAATTCTCAGTGTAGATCATCGTCAGGCAAACTCCGAAGGGGATCAAAGAGAGCCGTTTTATTTTACGGGTGAGTGCGGTCTCTTCCGCCGATTGAACGGGTTTCGGGGGAGCATTTTCATTCGCTCCAAATAATCGTAGTTCCACTTTTTGGGTAAAGGGAAAAATGATCAGCAGTACCGGAAGTCCCAAAAATAAGAGGGGGCCGACTGATCCTGACGCAGTGGTGCTGCCAAACCAGAGGTCAGCCATTTTCAGGGTACTCTGCGAAGCAAGGTAAAAAATGGCAAAGGGCGCATGAACAGCGATTGCACCGAAAGTGGGCCAGAGCGCAAGTTTAGGATAAATGCGGCGGCGTGTTTCAATGGGAATCGAGCGGTTTCGAGCAGCGAGGATCGCAGCGGCGAAACCAAGTCCTGCCACTAACGGAACGAAAAAGGGGAACAGAATCGCAAGACCATATTCCAAACTTTTGTAGGCGGTATGAACTTCGACTTCGGCCCTGGGGAGGCAGTCGCTGACGTTGAACCAGTGGTAGTTTTTCGTTCCAAAAGAGAGGGGTGGATGAGAAGCAGGCGTCTGTTCGAGGGGAGCGGGCTGAAAATCGGCGTAGCGCGGAAGCCGAAGCAGAATGTGGGGTACAAAGTTTTCTTGTCGTAAAGCTTCGGCATAGCGGCCATACGGAATAGTTTGTCTGGCTTCTCGTCTACCGTAATGCCCCTGCGACAAAACAAAGTGAGCCGCCGCAAAGTCATCCTCTTTCGTCCATTCTACTAAAACAGAATGATGGGTGAGGTCAGTGCTGACTCGTTCCAACAGGCGAGCCAGCCGCTTGGGATCCACCGCTGGCTGCGCCAGCAGACGCACATCAAGAACGGACGCGCCTGTGGTCACAAGCAAGTACACCTCTTGCGATGTGCTTAATGTTTCGGGAAAATGGAGCGGGGACTGCCGCATGGCATCCAGTAATTTTTCGGTACGTCGGTCAGCAATGTCATTTTCGGCCTCTCGAATCTCTGCATTGACCGGCATGATCGAGAACGCCGTGAACATCAAAAGTAGAAATAATCCCAAATTCGTTCGTGTCATGAGTTCTCCACCAGAGTCCATTAGCAGTGAATAAGCTGCCTTAGACGGCCTATTGTTCCGAAACGCGGGAGGCATCACCTACAGCGAAATTTGTTTCACTCAGCCCATTAGATTTAACGAAATACAGATTATGAGCGTTTCATTTTAATAAAAACCATTGTGGGAAACGGAAGAAGGCGTGAGGAGGCACGCCCGGAGTTGAGCCGGGATAAGACTCTGATAAGGAGTCCGCCTGAACCGTTATGCGACGCACCCAAAAAACGGAAGAGGGGAGATTCGAACTCCCGAAGGGCTTGCGCCCCGCAGATTTAGCAAATCTGTGCAATCACCACTCTGCCACTCTTCCTCAAAAACGCCCTCACGGAGAATCGAACTCCGGTCTTCGAGTTGACAACCCGATGTCCTGACCATTAAACGATGAAAGCGTAACCCCCTCATGCCCTCGGAGAGATTCGAACTCTCACTTTCTGCGTTCTAAGCGCAGTCCCTCTACCAGTTGGGGTACAAAGGCAAATAAAACGAACTATAAACCAGAGTCACGCCTAATGACCGGGCTGCGGGTGAGAAAGTTGCAGGCAGGGACTTTCCGATTTTTCCTGCTCCCAACGCCCGCTGGTCGTCGTTCTCAAGACCAATTATTCAACCCGCCGCATTGAGAGCACGGACAAACCGGGTATTGAGAAGGCCCGGCCTCCAAATATCCGTCTGGGGAAGCTGTTTTCTAAAACCAAGAAAAACGCTCTGAAGACGGGCGGATGCCTTCGGTGGAGAGGAAACACGTTTTCTGGTCAAAGCGCGGTTTGATCCCGCCTCTCTGGTACAATTCCATCAACTTTTTCGTAAAGAGAAGAAATCAAACGAAGGAGAGTTCCTTTGACCAGAAAAATGCTTGCGGGCCGCTCCCGAAAAGGAGGGGCTGCGTGCTTTCTGCCTCTGTGGATACCTGCCCTGATGACCCTTGCCCACACTGCCTTTGCCCTCCCCCCACCTCAAACCAAAGTAGAAAACGTGACTGAAACCCTGCACGGCGTTTCTCTGACCGATCCCTACCGCTGGCTTGAAGACCAGAACAGCCCTCAAACCCGCGCATGGCTTCAGGAACAGGAAGCCTACCGCAAAACCGAACTCGGAAACTTCGCGGGGCGCGGTACGCTCGCGCAGAAGCTCAGCAGACTGCTCAAAATTGATACGATCAGTGCACCGAGCGAGCATGGTGGCTACTATTTCTACATGCGGCGCAAGGCCGAGCAGGATCAGCCCGTTTTTTTTCGGCGCAAGGGCAAAACCGGCAAGGAAGAAATTCTCATTGATGTCAACACCCTTTCCCCCGATCACTCCACCAGCGTGAACCTGCTCGATATTTCCGAAGACGGCTCCATTTTGGTCTACGGATTGCAGATCGGCGGCAAAGATGAACAGACAATTCATCTGCTGGACTGCGGCGAAAAAAAAGACCTTGCGGATACTCTGCCCGAATATCGCTATTTCGGCGGCGTTTCCATTACCCCCGACAAGAAAACCCTCTATTATGGACGGCTTGAAAAGGAAGGCCCACGCATCCGAAAACATATCCTCGGAACCGACTCCGCCGCCGACCCCGAAATTTTCGGCAAAGGCTACGACAGCGGCAAAATCGTGGGGCAGAGCGTTTCGGAAAACGGCAAATGGCTAACCCTGACGGTTTTTTACGGCTCCGCCGGTTCCAAAACCGAGGTCTACGTGAAAAATCTGGAGACAGATGGCGAAATCACCCCCATCGTCAATGACTTGGACGCCCGGTTCAATGGACAAGTTGTCGAAGACACGCTGTATCTGCAAACCGACTGGAACGCGCCGAACAATCGAATTCTTTCCGTTAACCTCTACCGTCCCCAACGGGAACACTGGAAGGAGATCGTTCCCACCGGTGACAGCGTTATCAACGGGTTTTCACTGACCGGCGGAAAACTATTTGTTGCCACCCTGGAAAACGTCACTTCCAAAATCAAAATTTATTCCCCGACAGGCGGACAAGAGGGCGAAGTTAAGCTGCCCGGCCTGGGCACGGCAACGGTTCCAACGGGCCGCTGGAACCGAGATGAAGCCTATTTCACCTATGCCTCGTTTGCAACGCCGCGCGTGATTTATCGGTACAGCGTGAAGACGGGGGAGGCAGGCGTCTGGGCAAAACTGAATATTCCGGTGAAGTCAGATCAAACACAGGTAGATCAGGTGTTTTATGCCTCGAAAGACGGCACGAAAATTCCGATGTTTCTGGTTTACAAAAAGGGGTTGAAAAAAGACGGAACCCATCCGGTCTATCTCACTGCTTACGGCGGCTTCAACGTTTCCCAATCTCCCTACTTTTCCGCAGTCGCGGCATTGTGGGCAGAGGCGGGCGGAGTTTATGCGGTCGCAAACCTGCGCGGAGGCGGGGAGTACGGCGAAGCGTGGCATCGGGCTGGAATGTTGGAGAAAAAGCAAAATGTCTTCGACGATTTCATCGCGGCGGGAGAATGGCTGATTTCCAGCGGCTATACCCAATCCGAAAAACTGGCGATTACGGGCGGCTCTAATGGCGGCCTGCTTATGGGAGCTATGCTGACGCAGCGGCCCGAACTCTTCGGAGCCGTCATCTGCTCTGTTCCTTTGCTGGATATGATTCGGTATCATCAGTTTTTGGTGGCTCGCTTTTGGGTTCCTGAATATGGTTCCTCGGAGAACGCAGAGCAGTTTCCGTACCTGCTGAAATACTCGCCGTACCAGAACGTGAAGCCCGGTACGAAATTTCCCGCAACGCTCTTTGTGTCCGGCGACTCCGACACACGGGTGGCTCCGCTCCATGCCCGGAAAATGACCGCGCTGCTTCAGGCTTCAAACGGAGGCGACAAACCGATTCTGCTGCAATACGACACCAAAGGCGGACACGCGGGCGGCAAACCGATCAACAAAACCATCGAAGATACGGCAGACCAACTCGCCTTTCTTTTCTGGCAGTTGAACATTCCGGTAAAGTGAAAAAATCGCCTGCCGAAATAGAGCGTAAAGTGAGGGCATGAAGGCAGACGGATTTCGTGTTCTTGCCGCCCGTCTTTCGTTGCTTCTCGACATCCCGGAAGGATAATTCTGAGCGTGATCCCTGAACTCAGACAGCAATTCAATAAGCGGTATACGCCGGAAGGATACGCCCGCTTTGAGGCACTGCTGACAAAGCGATGCGGCGGCAGGGTTGCCTTTCGAAACTGCGAGACGCCCTGTTTTCTCCCGCGTGACCTTCTTGAAAAAATGGCCCGTTATGGTAGAGAACTCATTTTGCAGCTGGTGACCGATCTAAACTATCTGCAGAGGGCAGCCCTGAAAATCCCGTCAGAGTTTGCGGTTCCCCATCGGGAGGATCGCCCGCTGTTTATTCAGGCAGATTTCGGAATTGACGAAGCGGGAGAGCCGAAACTGGTGGAAATTCAGGGATTTCCCTCACTGTACGCCTACCAGCCGACTCTGGCCTCCTGCTATCGGGAGGCGTACCGTCTGGACGAGTTCGCGCCCTCTCTGGACGGATTTCTGGGGGGATTTACGGAAGCCCGCTACCAGCAGTCCTTTACTGACCTGCTTTTGAATGGGCACGACCCTGAAACGGTGATTCTGCTGGAAGTCCAACCCGAAACGCAAAAAACACTGCCCGACTTTCGCCTGACCGAAGCGATGACTGGGGTTCGCACCGTCTGCGTCACCGAGATCGTGCCGCAGGGAGATCGTCTTTTCTACCGGAGGAAGGGAAAGCTTCTTCCCATTGAGCGCATTTACAACCGTACCATTGTGGATGAACTTCAACGCAGGCAAATAGAGCCGAGTTTTGATTTTCGCCGGGAGTACAGGGTCGAGTGGGCGGGGCATCCCGATTGGTACTATCTGATCTCGAAGTTTTCGCTGCCGTTTTTCAATCACGTCTGTGTACCAGAAACTCGATTTTTGTCGGAAATCGAAACTTTTCCTCCCGATCTCGAAAACTATGTTCTGAAACCGCTGTTTTCCTTTGCAGGGCAGGGGGTGACAGTCGGCCCTTCCGCAGAGCAGGTGAAAGCCGTTCTCGACCCCGATAACTGGGTGCTTCAGCGAAAAGTGAACTTTGTCCCTACGATAGAAACGCCAGTAGGAAAAACGAAAGTGGAAATTCGTATGATGTATTTCTGGGAAAAGGACGAAAATTCGCTGGAGGGTTTGCAGGCTGCCACAGTTCTCATTCGGATGGGGCGGGGAGCCATGATGGGGGTGGATCAAAACCGGGTACAGTCTTGGGTGGGAGCCTCTGCCGGATTTATCGCCTGAACCCGCCTAAATTTTCTGAAGAAGGTAAATAAGTGCGTACATCCCCAGGTAGCCGACAATGCCGAGGCGAAGCGCGTTCCGAACAAACTGCGGGTGTTTTTTGCGGGCTAGTTCTGCAATGGTCAGGGGAATGCCAAGGGCAATGGCTTTGAAAAGAGCGAATCCGGCGGCTCCGTACTGAGCGAAAATCCCTGCCATCAGGGGGTTGGCTTCGTGAGCCTGCCCGGTTCCGATGAGGTAAAGTGTGCTCAGCAGATCTAAAAGACCAGTGACCGCCAGGATCGTTGTTTCTGGAAGAACAAACGAATTGGGACGGTCGGGTTCAGGCTTCATAGAAATGACGGAAAAACTACGGGCCCCAGCGATTGGTTGTAATGGCAACCAGAGCGGAAAGCGCGAAGAACGCAAAGGCGATGTTGCGGGTCATTTGAGCCAGCCGCTCCTCTTTTCCAGCCTTCCCCTTGAAGGAAGTGGCGACAGTGGTTCCGATTTGACCGGTCAGCCCTTCGTTTTTGCTTTCCTGAATCGAAATAATGGTAATAAGGCCGATGCCAAACAAAAGCTGCACGGCGCACAAGAAATAATAAAGAACCTTCATAGTTATCCTTCGGAGGGAACGAAATTCGGGCGAGAACAAAAGCCCTTGGCTTCTCCCTACGATTTATTCAGTCGCGCCCCGGCTTCGCGTTCGATTTCCGCTCGAACTTTCGCCCGCTCTTCCTGAGCGATTTCATCGCGCAGTTTCTGGTTTTCGCGTTCGCGCCGCAGTTCATCGTCATCCTCTTCGTTCAACCCTTTTTTGAACTCTCGCGTTCCCTGACCCAGACCTTTCATCAACTCAGGAATTTTCGCGCCGCCAAACAAAACCAGAACTACAATTGCAATGACAATCCAGGTCGTTGGATTGGCCATATTTGCCAAGATCGGTGTCATAGAATTCTCTCCGCCTTCCCTCGATACCGAATTGTCTTCGGGTTTAGAGAGGGAAATCTTCATACAAAATGGGTATCGCGTTTAGCGGCTGCTTTCGCGAGAAATCGTCGCGCCCTGCGGGGGCGAAACGGTCAATTCTGGTTTGGCGGGTTCAGCCGGGGCGGGGGAGGGAAGCACGCCATAGCCTTCACCGGTATCGGAAAGGGCCGAAGCCGCAAAATCACCCCGCACTTCCCTCTCCGGAGCCGAAGCCGCATACCAGCCGTTATCCGGGGTATGCCCGGCGAGAACAGGGGTGCTTTCTTCGGGGATAGCCGCCGTCTCGGTCGTAGTGTACGAATAGTCCGAATTGTAGGCATCATATTTGGGCAGCGGATCATCTTCAAGATTGATCGAGCGCGAGAACTCCGATCCCGCTTTTTTGAGGTCTCGCAGACCCCGCCCTAATTGTCCCATAATTTCCGGCAGTTTTTGTGGCCCGAAAACAATCAAAATTACCACAGCGGCAATAATGAGCTGTATCGGACTGTCAATAAAGGCTAACATCGCACACCCTGTCCCGGCGGAATGAAGAAAATCGAAAACTATCTTCCTCTACGTCTGCCGCTCCGATTTTCATTCGCGAGACCGAAATTTTCTTGACAAATTGTACCACACCCCGTATACTCTTCGCAAGCCAAACCCTAAGATCGGCCCAGGTGGTGAAATGGCAAACACGCTGGCTTCAGGTGCCAGTGCTCGCAAGGGCTTGGAGGTTCGACTCCTCTCCTGGGCATTTCGTTTTGCGCTAGATAGATTTGGTGTGAGAAGGCCGCTCCTTCAAAGGCGGCCTTTTCGCCGGTAGAGGACGTTCGTTTTTACAAGCCGCGCTCACTCGGTGAGCGCGGCTTGTTTACGGGTTCGGATTAAAACTGCGGAGCGGTTTAGAAAAGGCGAAAATATCGTTTTTTCGCCGCTGTTTCTACTTGCGTTTCCGTGAACACTATGCTATTATAGCCGCACCGCTCGGCTGCAAGGCGTTAGCACGACACTCTGCCCTGCTTTTCCGTCCTGCGGCAAATTCGCGCAATCGAGTCCATTGTGACAAAGGAGATTTCTCATGGCCTATTCGGTTCAGAGCAAAAAAACCGGCACGACCTACTATCTGCATGCCCGCGAGACAGAATCTCGCGGTGGTAAACGCAAACTTTTTTTCTTCAGCAAAGAGGTGAAAGACGGGGCCCTTGACGAACTGCCTTCCGGGTATGTCGTGACCGAAAGCACCCAGACTGGACTTCCTCTTCTGAAGCGAGAAGGTTAAAATGGGCGACTCCCGCAATGGCAAGTCGTCCGAGCCGGAAGTGATCGGCTACTGTGTTCATTGCCGGTCACGCCGGGTGATGCAGGGAGCAATCCAAGTCTGTAACCGCCGGGGCGGGCATGATCTGAAAGGACACTGCTCCGTGTGTGGAAAGCCGATGTACCGTCTGGGAGGTTGGAACACGGTCAAAACAGGCGAGGCCCCTTCCGTTGAACCGGAAATCAGCGATCTGTCCGCCTGAAACTATGTTTTTCGCCTGATAAAGGGCTGCCTGCCGTTTCCACCGAGAACGGCAGGCAGCCCTTTTTACACGTTGGAGTTTTGCGGGGTTGGCACAGCCTCCGATTTCGGAAGCAGGTTCGGCAGCGCGATCTGGCCGCAGCGGGAACACAGGGTTTCCACTTCAAGCGTTCGGAACGCATTGCCCTGACCCGCACTGAAGTACGGCAAAGCGGTGAGTGCATCCCCTCCGCAAAAAGAACAGACCAAGTGGTAATCTTCCGAAGCCGTCTGGGAAAGAAAAGGATAAGTAAACATTCTTAATCGAACCCTCGCTTTTTTTAGTCTGAGCACTCACAGACGGAACCTGTCGGGGGAAAGTTCCGTAAAAGTCGGTAATCCCCCGGCTTGACAGACGCCGCAGGCGCGTGATATAGTTCCTGTGATTTGCAGAAAAACGAGCCTGCAATCGGCAGGCAGCAGTGGTGTGAAGGCTTCCTTTTTCGTGAGGCCTTCCGCAGGAGAGAAGAATCTTTGAGCGACTCGGAAAAACAGGGAAACGAATCAATTCCCTACCCGGATCGAAAAGGGGCCTGGAAGAAAGCCCACGATGAGAGTGCGTCGCGCACAGGACGGCAAAAGGTTTGGCGGTTTTTGGGTTATGCGACCGCCGTTTTCTTTTGTGTCGTCGCTCTAAGTGCAGGCACAGTAATCGGGTTGTTTTCCCGAAACGAAATGATGCGCGGCGTTTTGGGCAATATGGTCAAAAACCCCATTGAGACCATCACCAAGCGCGATCCCTTTGCCGCCTACAAACCCGAAACCTATCTCCCCGGCCAGCACATCGTCAATGTTCTTTTTCTTGGCTGCGATTACGACTACAACGAAAAAGCCCAATCCGTAAAGTCCAATCGAGGGCGCAGCGATGCGATCCTGATTGCCCGCGTGGACTTCGATACCGGAACAATCAACCTTTTGAGTGTGCCTCGCGATACCGCCGTCAACATTCCAGGACACCTAGGTATTCACAAAATCAACGCGGCTCATTCGTTCGGCGGCCCCGAACTCACGATTGAGACGATTCAGGGCGTTTTCGGAATCAAAGCCGACTATTATGCGACCGTCCACTTCGACTCGTTTCAGAAGATCGTGAATGAGATTGGCGGCGTGGACATCAATGTGGCGCGGCAGCTGGATTACGACGACAACTGGGGCAACCTGCACGTTCACCTCAAGCCCGGTTTTCAGCACCTCGACGGCTACAAAGCCATGGGCTATGTCCGGATTCGTCATTCGGACAGCGACCTAATGCGGGCGCAACGGCAGCAGGAATTCATGCAGGCCTTGCGAACGCAGATTTCTTCCCCCTCAAACTTTTTGAAACTGCCAAACGTTTTAAGTGCGATCACCGACAGCATCACCACCAACATGACCCAGGATCAAATGCTGACACTGGCGGCGTTCGCGAAAAAAATTCCGCGTGAAAACATCCAGCTGGCAACGATTCCAGTGGTGGAAGGCCCCAGTTTCGTTTACCTGAAAACGGAAGCTACAGAAAAACTGATTCGCAAACTTTTCTACAATGATGACCCGCTTGCCTCGGTTGCAGTGAACGGGATAGAGCGAGTGACCATCGCTACCGCCACCGAGCGAAATCCGGTTCGGCATGAGCGTCGCCGCCATCGTGGAAGTCGTCGTTCTGGAGCCGTCCGTTCGGCTGCTGAAGACGAGGGCAGCCTTCCGTCCGCTTCCAGCACAGACAAGCCGAGTGAGAGCGGAAGCCAGGAAAACCGCGAGGAAAAAGATTCCAGCAGTCCTTCCGAACCTAAAACCGACCCGATGCCGATGCCGCCTTCCGATCCACCCAATGGAAATGGAACTGTGACTTCTCCCGGCTAGAAGAAAGGGGACGACTGCGCTGTGCAGTCGTCCCCTTTCTTCAGAAATTCTGAAAGGCGAACTAGCGTCCGTCGCGGCCTTCCTGCTGGCGTCGTGCCTTCTGGATTTTCCGCATTCGAGCGGCTTCCTCGCGGCGGCGTTTGTCGCTCGGCTTTTCGTAATGCTCGTGAGCGCGGGCATCCTTGAGAATACCGCTCTCCATAATCTGCTTTTTAAAGCGGCGCAGCGCAACCTCGATATTATCGCCCGGTTTCAGTTCCACAGAAGCCAAATCGTTCGTCCTTTCTTTGCTCTCGCAAATTCCGAATCAAAATGAGAGGAAAAGCCGCGCCCAAGCGCAGCCCTTAAGATAATTATTATACTCTAATTCCGCGAGAGTGGAAGGGGCCGCCGAAGATAATTTCAGCCCGACCCTCTTGAGCGGTTGAGAATGGGGACGAAACCTGCTACAATACCTTCAAGCCTCCGGGCATTTTTTATTTTCACCCTCGTCGTTCCGTCCGCCCTGCGCGGCAATTCGTTCAGTAAGCCCATGTTTTTTTTCGGTCGCACTTCCAGCCCGCTTCAGAAAGCCGCCTTCGGTTTCCTCAACGCGATCCTTGCCTTGTCCCCTCTGCGTTTGTGTTCGCAGGAGCTGCCGGAGCCGCCTTCAGGTTCTCTTCCCGCCCCGGCTTTGACAGCCCCCGCACCGCCTCTCACGCCGAATGTCACCGGCGCAGGAGCCATTCTTGTAGATGCTCTCAGCGGGCAGGTGCTGTTCGAGCGAAACCCCGATGTTCCCCGGCCCATCGCATCTACCACGAAGATTATGACGGCTCTGCTGCTAGTCGAAAACCTGCCCGAAACGGAGATCATCACGGCAAGCAAAACGGCGGCCAGTACCAGGGAGAGTTCCCTTCACCTCAAAACGGGGGAAAAACTCACGGCTCACGATCTTTTACGGGCGATCTTACTTCGCTCCGCCAATGATGGCTGCGTTGCCGCCGCCGAGCGAATTGCGGGCAGTGAAGCCCGATTCGCCGAAATGATGAACCGCCGTGCCCTGGAACTGGGGGCGACGCACACGCATTTCGTCAATGCACACGGGCTGCACCACCGAGATCACTTTTCAACTCCCCGCGACCTGGCAGTGATTGCCCGTGCCGCCATGCTTCAGCCCCGAATCGCCGAGGTAGTCTGCCTTCAGAAGTGCGTGATCTCGCGTTCCTCCGGCTCCAAAGATTTATCCCTGCGGAATCACTCTCGTTTTCTGAGCCGGTACGCGGGAGCCGACGGCGTTAAAACCGGCTGGACGATTCCGGCGGGAAGGTGCTATGTCGGCTCAGTCACCCGCAACGGCTGGCGGCTGATCTCAGTGACGCTCAAAAGCAAAGATTATATTGCGGATACAGCCTCTTTGATGGATTATGGTTTCGGGCGGCTTGATCCGGTTGTTCTGTTCGAGCCGAATGCGCAGGTGGGGAAGTGCCCTGTGAGCGAAGGAGCCGCCTCGGAAGTGGAAGTCGTCACTCCGCATCGAATTCAGTATATTCAGAAAAAAGGCGAGACCCTCCCTGTTGAAAAGCGATTGACGCTTAACCCGGTGAAGGCACCTCTCACAGCAGGGGCCATTGTGGGGAAAATGGAACTCTTTTCCGGAGGGCAAATCCTGGCCTCCTTTCCGCTGGCGGCGCGGAATGCCGTTGCGTTTCAGCCTCCAACGGTGCTGAGCCGGGCCGCCGCTTTGCCGGGAGCAGGGAAGCGTTTCGCAATTTTCTCTATCATTTTTGGGGGTTGTCTGGTATCCTTACGCTATGGCAAACGCATCCACAAAAGAATCCGACTCCGATCTGCCGCGTCTCCAAAAGGTACTCGCAACCGCCGGAGTCGGCTCGCGGCGGGCGTGCGAAACTCTGATCGTTGAGGGCAAAGTCTCCGTCAACGGCAAGGTCATTCGCGAGCTCGGAACCAAAGTCAATCCCGTTACCGACGACATCCGGGTAAGCGGAGAGCCAATTTTTACCGCCGACAAGCCGAAGCCGCAGTACATTGCCCTGAACAAACCCCTTGGCTATACCTCGACGGTCACCGATCCCAATGCTCACCATACGGTGATGGAACTGGTGACACAGGTTCCGGGCCGTCTTTATCCGGTGGGCCGCCTAGATGTGGACAGCGAAGGGCTGCTTTTGCTCACCAATGACGGCGATTTCGCCAACCGCCTGACGCATCCCCGTTATCATGTGCCGAAAATTTATGAGGTGCGCGTCAAAAACTTTATGGAGCGGGAAACGGCTCGGAAACTCGCGGAAGGCATCGAACTGCATGACGGCATGACGGCCCCCGCCGAAATGCGCTTTTTGGATTATGACTCGAATACGCAGACCACCCGCCTGCAAATTACGCTTTATGAAGGACGCAACCGCCAGGTACGCCGCATGATGGAAGCGGTTGGGCATCCCGTGCGGTCGCTGGTTCGAGTGCAGTTCGGCAACATCAAAATTGGACTGCTGAACCCGGGCACCTGGCGCAAACTCTCCCCCGAAGAGGTAGAAGGTTTGCTGGCTCTGGCTAAGGCCACCCCGACGCCGCCCAAATCGAAACGCATTTCGCCCATTCCCCTCCGCCGCCCGGAGCCTGCCCCGCGAAAGCCCGAAGAAGAGCGGTCTCCGCTGCCGGAACGCCCTTCGCGCCGCCCGGAAGGAAAACCCGATGAGAGACCTAGACCAGGCTCGGCGTCGGCCTCCCGCCCGCCCCGGCGTCCTGCCCCGCGCCCCAATGTGGTGAACGATGCCACCGTGCGCCCGCCGCGTCCTGCGGACTCGCGTCCGCCGTCCCGCCCCCGGGTGAAGGGGCCGGGTGAATCGGAAGCAGTGCAGCCCTTTATTCCGCCGCGCCCGCCGCGCCCGCCCGGAAAAATCAAAACCCCTCGCCCGCCGAAACCCAGCCCGCCCCGGTATCGCCGCCCAGATAAACGAGGAGACGGAACGTGATCGCTTCGGACAAGCACCCGGACGTTTCGTTCCTTCGTTTCTCGGCGTTGCTGCTTATCGGCCTGGGGCTGATGGCCGGAGGCTGCAGCCCGGTCTCGGAACCTAAAGAGGGGGCTGCGATACCGTCGAGACAGGAGAAGGGGGCACCGGATGCACTGTTTCCGGGAACCTTTGTTTATGGGCGAAACAAAGAGCACCTTTTAAAGCTGGAACACGCCCCGAACCGGATGGTTTCACTCTCGCCAGCTCTCACCGAAACCGTATTCGCTCTGAAAGCCGATCAAAAATTGGCGGCGGTCACGAGTGCCTGTGACTTTCCACCCGAAGCCAAACGTAAGCCCAACATCGGCGGCTATCCGCACAGTCTCGAAAAAATTCTTGCGTTTAAGCCCGATCTGGTGCTGGGCGATTCATCGCTGAACCAAAAAACGCTCGAAGCCCTGGAGCGAATTCATGTGCCGGTATTCTACGCTGACTCCGCCCGAACGGAAGACGTGGAACGCTCGATCTCCGACCTCGGCAGCCTAACCGAGCAGAAAGCCCTGGGGGAGAGGCTCGCCCTGGAACTGAAGGTAAAACTTGTCCCTTTACCGCTTAAAACCAGCGAAAAGCCGCCGAAAGTGCTGATGGCGTATGGAGCCTCGCCGATCTTCACGACTGGCCCCGGAACCGTGATTGATGAGGTGATTCGGGCTTCCGGCGGCGTCAATGTGATTGCTTCGCGGGGGGGCGGCGACAAAGTGACGCCTGAACAGGTGATCGCTTTGCAGCCAGAGGTCATCATCTGCTCGCCGGAATTGATTCCGCAGCTTAAAGCCCTGCCCGGTTTCGCCCAAGGCGTTCCCGCGATCCGAAACAATCGGTTTTACTCTCAGGACAATTCAGCTCCGCTGGTACGACCCGGCCCTCGCCTCGGTGAAGCGAAAGAAGCCCTGCAAAAGTTTTTGCATCCCTGACGTTTTTGTAGTTTTTCTACCTGCTATGAACTTTTCGCGAGCGATCCCCTTTGCCCTGCCCCTGCTGCTGCTCCTTTTGGTTTTCGTCAACGTCTTGAAAAATGAAAACGGAGTGGTGCTTTCGCTTCGACCGAGAGAGGCTGCCGGGAACATCGCGCAGCATCTTTTGCGAGAACGGGTAGACCCTGCGGCAATGGTAGATGCGATTGTCTGGCAGTCGCGGCTGCCGCGCAGCTTGGGAGCCGCTCTAATCGGGTCTCTGCTGGCCCTGTCGGGGGTGGCATTTCAGAGTTTTTTGCAGAATCCGCTTGCCGACCCCTATATGGTAGGCGTTTCGTCCGGCGCGGCTCTGGGTTCGGTCAGCGTCATTTTGCTGGGCGGGACGGCGTTATTGGGCGGATTTGCGTCTCCGCTGGCGGCGTTTCTCTTTGGGCTGCTTGCAGTGGCCGGGGTGATGCTGCTGGCAAAAACCGATGGGCGCGTGAGTGCCAAAACCTTTTTGCTGGGCGGCGTGGTGGTGGGAACCTTTCTCTGGTCGCTGATTCCGCTGGCCATTTCGCTCGCCAATCGAGACGGGCATCTGGAACGGCAGAGCGCGATCCTCTCTCAACTGCTGGGCAGCCTCAACCGGGTGGGATGGACAGAAACCGGTCTCATGTTACCCTTTGCTCTGGTCGGCGGTGTTTTGCTGTTCCGAAGTGCGGACGAACTTAACCTGATGACGACGGGCGAGGAGACCGCGGCCTCGCTGGGGCTGGAAGTCGAGCGGTTTAAGCGGCAGATTATTTTTGCTGGGGCTCTCGGAACGGCAGCAACGGTTTCGGTGGCGGGGATCATTGCGTTTGTTGGCCTGGTGACCCCGCATCTTGCCCGCCGACTGGTTGGCCCCGATCACCGCAAACTGCTTCCCGCTTCTCTCTGGCTGGGCGGCATTGTGCTGGTGGGCAGCGATCTGTTGTCGCGCAGCCTTCCGGCCTCGCTGGAGGTGGGAGTAGTAACTTCCCTGATCGGTGCGCCGGTATTCTGTCTTTTACTTCGGCGAAACCAAACCGGAAACACTTCCGTCAGTTCAACAAAACCATGATTCAAGCAAACAACCTTTCTAAAACCTTCCATGACAAAAAACGGGGCACGGTCAACGCCGTCACCGGCGTTTCGTTCGAATGCAAACCCGGTGAAATCTTTGGCTTGCTGGGGCCGAATGGAGCCGGAAAAACTACCACGATGCGAATGCTGGCGACCATTCTGGAACCCAGCGGCGGCACGGCCACCGTCGGCGGCTTCGACATCCAAACCCAGGCACGGGAGGTGCGTCGAAAAATCGGCTTTCTGTCCAACAGTGCCGGATTGTACGAACGCCTTACGGCTCGCGAAGTCGTTACCTATTTCGGCGAACTCAACGGCCTGAGTTCGGGCGAGATCCAGTCCCGAACGAAACAAGTCTTCAATGAACTGAAAATGAACGAGTTTGCCGATGGTCGCTGTGACAGCCTCTCGACCGGTCAAAAACAAAAAGTTTCGATTGCTCGCGCCATTCTCCATGAGCCTCCAGTGCTCTTTTTCGATGAGCCGACAAACGGCCTGGATGTCATTGCAGCTCGCGATGTCATCGAATTCGTGCTGCGGTGCAAAGCCGAGGGGCGCACAATTGTGTTTTCAACGCACATTATGCCCGATGTGGAAGCCCTCTGCGACCGGGTAGCCATTATTGCGAACGGCAGTCTCGTGGCCCTCAGCACCCCGGCTCAGCTTCGGCAGGAGCAGGGAACAGCGGATTTTGCCTCGGCATTTTTCAAGATCATTGACCGGGCCTAGGTTCGGGGGCCGAGGGAGAAGAGGCTGCTTTCGTTTGGACAGCGTTGAGGGATTCGAGCTTTCGGGTGATCTCTGTTAAAAGCCGATCCTGGTGCACCAGGTGCTCCATAATGATTCGGATTTCCTCTTCGGCAGTCTGGTTGCATTCGTAATCGCAGTGGGCGGAAAACCGGTCTTTTTCGTTCTGGCGGTTTTGGCTCATCATCACGATGGGGCCGGTGTAGGCCGCCTGAAAACTCAGAGCGAGATTGAGCAGAATAAAGGGATAGGGGTCGAAGGCTTTGTCCTTGAAATGCCGCATCAAATAGACATTGATCCCGATCCAAATTACCAGCAAGACCGACTGTAAAATAATAAAAGGCCAACTCCCGATCACAGCGGCCACCCGGTCCGCGACGCGCTGGCCAAACGAGAGTTTTTTCTCGCTGAGTTCGTTGGCGTTTTTAACGGGCGGGTGGGTGTGCTGGTAAAGTTCGGCTGGCCCCGGCGGGATGGGGTTTGGGGTTGAGTAGGTCATTGAAAACTCCGGTGAGCGGGGAGAAGAGAAAATCGTGAAGCGTGCAGGGTCGAATCTGAGTTGGATTATTTTTCGCAAAGAATTTCGTGAAATCTTTCGGGATAAGCGTACCCGAATGCAGGTGATTATTTCGCCCCTTATTGTCACTCCCCTGCTGTTTGCGCTGCTTGGGCAGCTGGCGAAAGGGCAGATGGAGCGAACCAAAACACACACTTATTCGGTGGGGATCGTGCATGGCGACGCTTTTCCCGATTTCGGCAGACAACTGCGGCTGTCGCTTCAATTCAAGACAACCGACCTCCACACCGAAGCCGAAGCCGCCGAATTGATTCGGAAGCGAAAGCAGGAGGCGGTGATTGTGCTTTCCCCGGATACGCTGGCAAAGATCACCGCTTCCCAGCCCGCCCCCGTGAAGATTTTGACTGACGGCGGGAGCGAGGAATCTCAGAACGCCGCTAAATTTCTGGAAGCCGTTTTTCAGAAACTCAATGACGGCATCGTTAAAACGCGGCTTCAAGCGCAGGGAATGTCGGATGCAGTGCTGACCCCCTTTAAGATCACGCAGGAGAATATCCCTGGTGCAGGCGGTTCGGGGATGTTGTTTCTGACGCAGATGCTGCCTTATTTTCTGATTCTCTCGATTTTTGGCGGCAGTTTTTATGCTGCCATTGATCTTGTAGCGGGGGAAAAAGAGCGCAATACGATGGAGACTTTGCTCGTTTCCCCGGCCAGCCGCAAAGACATCGCGCTCGGCAAATTCGCTGCGATCATGTCCGTTTGTCTTGTTTCGGCTCTGCTTTCGATGGCTGGGCTAATGATTATTTTTCTGAGTCACCTTAAAGTTTACGATTGGCTGGCTCAAGGCGGCCTGCATCTGTCCGCCGCCGCGGTGGGGGTGATCGCTCTCAGTGTTTTGCCGGTTTCAGTGCTGTTCGCGGGCATTCTGCTGGGGCTTTCCACCTTTTCGCGCAACCAAAAAGAGGCGCAGGGCTACATCGGTTCACTGATGACTCTCATTCTGCTGCCTGCGATGGCGAGTATGTTTGTGAGCGGTGCCGCCGATCTCAAGCTGGCACTCGTTCCGATCTTGAATGCTTCGATCATGATTAAGCAGGCTCTGAACGGAAATTATAATTGGACGTTCGTCGCTCTTGCTTTCACCTCTTCGGCGGTTTATGCGGTCGCCGCTCTTCTCTATGTGGTGAACGCCTTTCAGAAAGAAAGTGTCCTGCTTAAAGCCTAGCCTGCCGCCGCTCCGTTTGGTCCTCCAAAAATAATCGCCCCGCAAACCCTTGGGTTTGCGGGGCGAAATGCGTGTGAGGAGTTTTTAGAGAAGCTGCTGAAGTTTACCGGTGCTGTCTCCAATCGAGTCGGCGGGAACGCCCATTTTGTCCAGCATTGTCAAAAATAGATTGGTCATCGGAGTTCCATTTTCGTAGCGGATGTGGCGTCCTGCTTTGATCCGCCCTGCTCCCCGGCCCGCCATGAGGATTGGCAGGTTGTCGTGGTTGTGGCGGTCTCCATCGGAAATACCGGCTCCGTATACAATCATCGAGTTGTCGAGAACCGTGCCGTCCGGCTCGTGGATCGAGTTCAATTTTTCGAGCAGATAGGCGAGCTGCTCGACATGAAATTTATTGATCTCGCGCACTTTGCGCTGCTTTTCCTTGTCGCCGCCGTGATGGGACATATCATGATGGCCTTCAGGCACGCCAATTGTACTGTAAGAGCGGTTTGAGCCGTCGTTCGAGTACATAAAGGTGGCGACGCGGGTCATATCGGACTGAAACGCTAAAGCCATCATATCGAACATCAGACGAATGTGTTCTCGGTAATCGCCGGGGGTTCCAGTGGGAAGGGTCTGCTTGCCGTCGGTTCGCATCATCGCCGTCACTTTTTCGGCTTTGGCAAGCCGGTTTTCCACTTCACGAATACCGGTGAAATACTCGTCCAGTTTCATTTTGTCGCGGGAGCCAAGTTTGTTCTGAAGTGATTTGGCGTCTTCGGTAATCAGGTCGAGCACCGACAGTTTGTAGCGTCGGCGCCGCTCCCGTGACTCGGCACTTTCGTTCGGGTCGGACGAAGCGAAAAGCCGCTCGAACACGAGGCGGGGATTGATTTCTTTCGCTACGGGAGAGGCTTCCCCGCGCCAGGCGATGTTGGAAGTGTAGGCGCAGCTATAGCCGGAGTCGCAGTTGCCGTTCATGCCGCTGCGCTCAACGCCGAGTTCGAGCGAGGGAAACATCGTATGCGCCCCGACGTGCCGCGCCGCAAGTTGATCCGCCGAAATGCCCGCCTTGATGTTGGCTCCATCGGTTTTCACCGGGTGGCAGCCTGTGAGCCAGGTGGCGGCAGAGCGGGCATGGTCGCCGCCGCCGTCTCCTAGGGCCTCCGCATTGTGTTGGGTCAGCCCGGTAAGAACGTTCAGTTGATCCTTCACGCCTTTGAGGGGCTGCAGCGTGTAGGGCAGTTCAAGGGGGCCTTCAATTTTCGGCGTCCAGGCCTGCATATCAATCCCGTTTGGCACAAACAAAAAGGCCATCCGGTTGATGCGCGTTCCTTTGGCGGATTGAGCAAGGGCGGTGGTCGGAAGCATAGCCTCCATGACCGGGAGAGCCATAGCTGTCCCGACCCCTCTTAAAAACGTTCGGCGATCCAGTCGAAATTCAGTCATCGGGAAGTTCCTCCATTGGCAGTCTGGTTGTCAATGCGTTGTTTTCGGAAGGGTTCCGAAAGAACGATGGTCGTTACCAGCGCGGAAAATTTATAGTCTTCTTTGGCAATCGTTTGGGTCATGGTGTCGAGATTGCAGCGGTCTGTCGGCTGAACCCCTCGGCCAATCGCGTAAGTCAGTAATTTTTCGGTCAGACAGCGAGCAAACTCATTTTTCTTCTGAAGCAAAATGGTTTTGAGTTCGTTCGGCCCATTGAACGCCTGCCCGGAAGGAAGCTTCCCAGAGGAGTCAATGGCAGTATCGCCGTCTTTCGTACGCCACCCGCCTACGGCATCATAATTTTCCATACCGAAGCCAATGGGATCCATGCGGGCGTGGCAGGAGGCACAAGATGGATTTTTGCGATGCTGCTCCATGCGCTGCCGCAGAGTTCCTTGAAGAGGCTCTTTTTTGTCATCCGGCAGGGTGGGGACGTTCGGCGGCGCAGGCGGCAGCGGTGTTCCCAGCAGCTGCTCCATTACCCATTTGCCGCGCTTCACGGGGGAGGTGCGCGTTGGGTTAGAGGTAACGGTTAAAATACTGGCCTGAGTCAACAATCCGCCGCGCTGAGGAAAACTCGCCAGCGAAACCTTGCGGAAATTCTCACCCTGCACCCCGTCAATACCGTAATGTTTGGCCAGGGCTTCATTGAGGTAAGTATACTTCGCATCTAGGAAATCGAGAACGCTTTTATCTTCGTGGACGATAGACTCGAAGAAAAGTTCGGTTTCTCGTTTCATCGCATTGCGGAGATCGTTATTGAAGTCGGCAAACTGCTTTCGGTTTGGAGCAACCTGCGAAAGGTTGCGGAGTTGAAGCCACTGACCAGCGAAGTTTTGAGAGAGTGCTGAGGCTTTCGGGTCTTTTAACATCCGCTTAACTTGAGAAGCCAGCACGGTCGGCTCTTGCAGTTTCCCCTGGCCCGCCAGGTTCAGCAGTTCTTCGTCGGGCATACTGCTCCAGAGGAAGTAGGAAAGGCGGGAAGCCATTTCGTAATCGCCGAGGGCCACCGAATGTGACGAAACAAGTTTGGCAGTTGGTTCCGCATGGAAAATGAAGTTCGGCGACGAAAGACAAACCTGAACGCCGAGCTGAATGCCGCGCTCGAAGCTTTCGCCTTCTTTTTGAGCCAGGGCCACACAGCGCACAAGACGATCCAATTCCGTTGGCGTAGCAGGGCGGCGATAGGCTTTGCGGGCAAAGCGACCTAAAATCTGGCGGGCGTAGGCAAGGTCTCCTGCCCCGGCAGGGCGTGTGCCAAAAATCTTTTTGTGAAAGGGCGTGACCGGGAGTTCCGCGTTCTTCGGAGCCGTGACTTCCACCGCATAAACCAGCAGGTTGCGATCCTGCGCCTTGCGGTATTTCGTTTCCGGCTGATAGAAGTCGTTTAGAAAAGCAACGCCGATGCGGTGCTTGCCTTCGGGCACATCCACCCGCACCTCATAGTCTTTGGGTTTGTCAGGGCGGTTGGGAACAGCGTAAACCTTCACGTCTTTGCCGTCAATGCGGATTGCCATTTTGCACGGCTCATCGCCCGCCTGCTGACCGGCGGCTTTGGCTTTGATGAGGTAATCACCGGGTCGTGCGAACGTGTGCTCCAGGCTGAGTTCGCCTTCCGAGGCAAGGAAATGAACCACCTGCCCCTCGACCGTCATTCGGTTGGAAAATTCGGAGGCAGCCATCGAGTAGACTACGGGCTGTAGGGAATTCTCCGGCGTCACAACGGCCTCGCTTGCCACTTTTTCTGCCGCCGTAAGGTATTTCTCCATCAAGAGGGGCGAGAGTGCCAGCACATCCCCGATGTTGTCGAAACCGTAGCCTACATCGTCGGAGGGAAAATCATCTGCGGGACGCATCTGAAGGCCGGTGAGGTCGCGAATCGTATTGTTGTATTCCTCTCGATTAAGGCGGCGCATCACCACTTTGCCGGGATCGTGAAGCGCACAGTCGGCTTTCGCGATACTGGATTGAACCACCCCTATGATTTTTTCGCGCTCGTCGTGCGAGGGCTGAGGAAGTCCCTGCGGCGGCATAGCATTCCCGGAGATATTGGCTGCTGCCCGCTCCCAAACGCTGCGATTTTTGAGAACTGCCGACAGCGTTTTGTCGTTTGCAAGGGAGACGCCGCCAGCAGGAGAGGCTCCTGTATGGCAGGAAACACAGTACTTTTGAATGAGAGGAGCTACCTCTTTGGCAAAGGGATCGGCGGAGACCGCCGCTTTTTTTGCTGGCCGAGGTGTTTGAGCCAGCGACAAACCGAGCAGGCTCAGCGGAGCAAGGGTAAATCCTAAAAGGGTAGAAATAGTACGCATCAGTTACTCTAACGAATTGGCTTCAGGGGCTTTTACCGAAATGGCCCCATCATTGATTTGTTCCATGTTTTTAAGACAGCGCGACCGGGACGAAGTTGCATTTTTTCACCCGAAAAAATCGTTCTCTCCAGAGAGGACAGTTTTTGCCGAAAATGAGTTTCGCCCGAAACTTGACAATGACCGCGGGATAGATTAAAATGGTAACCGACGCGGAGAGATGGCTGAGTGGTCGAAAGCGGCTGCCTGCTAAGCAGTTGTAGTGTGTAAAGCATTACCTCGGGTTCGAATCCCGATCTCTCCGTCTCTCTTCTGCTTTTCCATTGTCTCTGAACGATACGAAGCAGGCCCCCGTATCGTCCCCAATTCCAAGAGAATTCTTATGCACTTTCGCTCACGTTTTGCCCTGACCCTGCTTTCGGTACTTCCTTTTTGTATCGGTTCTCCTGCCTCGGCAATGGAGGGCAAAAAGTACGCCGCTCTTCGCCTCCGCCTCCACTGCGACCGGGGTCTGACCTATGGCGAAGTGATGCAAAAGCCCGCTCAGTTTTCTCATGCGGTGCTGGAACTGCGGGGAAGCGTGGGGGGAATTGTCGGTTCCGGCGACGGACTCTCCATCCTGTTCAATCTTCCCAACGAAGGCTCGGTCTCGCTGGACATTCCGCCTTCGGAAGTGGAAACCGTTCGCCTTTACCCTTCGGCTTCGCTGCGGGTTCTCGTGGAGGTGGCTGCTTCCCCGTACTCGAACGTTCCGCTGCTCACCGTCAAAGGGGTGGCTCTCGAAACCGAAGTTCGACCGATTGAAAAACAAGAAGAAGCCAACTGGCGGGCAAGGGAGGAAACGCGGCGAGCGCATGAGCGCGACTCGGCTCGCAGCTACCTCAGCAATCGGCGTGGAAGCTACTCTTCCCGGAGCGGTTCGGTACGCGGTAATTATTCCGTTCCCGCCAGCGGAGACCTGAAAGGGCTGGAAGCCTTTTATGCTCCCTTTTTGGATCCACAAATTCGTCCCATGTTCGCACCCTACGCCTCCTTTATCGCCGGACACAACAAGCGTATCGGCCTGGCGAAAGCAGCAGAAATTGCAGCCAGTCTGCTTCGGTTTGCCTGGCGATCCAGGGTAGACCCGCGCCTGGTGGTGGCGATGATCGTGGCGGAGTCGGACTTCGATCCCAACTCCACCTCCCGTACCGGAGCCGCTGGACTGGGGCAGTTGATGCCGGGAACCGCGCAGTCGCTCGGCGTCAGCAATCCTTACGATGTGGCGCAAAACCTGAGCGGGTCCATTACCTACCTGCGCTCCCGCCTGGATACGTTTGCCGATAAAGCCCTGCCCGACGGCGGCTTGAGCTTTGAGCAGATACGTTTGGCGATGGCCGCCTACAATGCCGGGGTGGGGGCAGTGAAAAAATTCAAAGGCGTTCCTCCCTATCGCGAAACTCAGGCTTACGTGAAACGCATTGAAAAACTCTATCGTGAACTCTGCGGCCTCTAGCCCCCCTAAATTAAGAGCGTTGCCCCCTCCGAAAGCGCGGTCAGGAAATTCCTGACCGCGCTTTCGTTGATTCCCGTAAAACTAAGAGCGAAGACAAGCCCTTTCCCTGCCGATGATTCCGTAGAGGGATTTCTGTTTGCGGCGAACTGCTTTTAGAGCGCGGCAAAGAGTCCCAAGTGAACAGACCGAGGAAAGCACAATGAATCGAAAGACTATTGAGACTGCCCTAAGAAGTGAGCAGCTGGATCGCGCCTGGAATGCTGCCCTTTCTGCATTTCGGGAGGCGTGTGAGTACGAAAAGATGGAGGCCCTTCGCTGGGTGCGTGAACGTCGGCTGGCGGTATTCTGGGCGATGGAAGGAATGTCTGGCAGCAGCCTGTCCGAAGTTTATGAATTGACCTATGCTCAACTCTGCGGTCAACAGCGGCTGCTCGAAGCACAAACGGGAGTAAGGGGAGAAAGCACCCTAAAGGCGATGCTGCTGGCCCTTCTCATCGAAGCGATGGAAGAGCCGATGGAGTTTTCAACAGTGAACCGAATTCAGTCTGGTTTCACCTCATGCCGCCGGGCCGTGATCGAGGCCCAGACAGAACTTCCGCTCGCCGCTTAGAAAACGGGGGGGGAACGGGCGAGAGAACGACGGTTTTTGATGACCACCCGCTGCGCGAAATACAGAGTAGAGATTAGGGCTTAAAAATTAGAAATCAGCCTTTTTCGCTGCGTTCTTGGCGACTTGGCAGTTATTGCTGGTCTCTGTGAATTTCTTTGTGTCGCCGTGACTCCCCCGCAGCGGAGGGCTTCTTTCCCCCCTGCGCCCTCTCAGGAACCGTAAGGATCAGCGGCGTCGCGGAGGGCATCGCCCGCAAAATTAAAGGCGATCACCGTGAGGATCACCGGGAGAGCGGGAATCATAAGCCAGGGATAGTTGAGCACAACGGTGACCCGCTGCGAGTCCTCCAGCAAAACGCCCCAGCTTACAAGCGGCGGGCGAATCCCCAGGCCCAGAAAACTCAGGGCGGTTTCGCCCAGAATCATGCCGGGAATCGAAAGGGTTGCCACCACAATAATATGGCTGTACGCTGTTGGAAGCAGGTGACGCAACAAGATATAAAGATTAGAGGCCCCCGCACATTTCGCGGCGAGCACGTAGTCGGCTTCGCGAAGAGCCATAATTTTGCCGCGAACCTGCCGCGCCAGCCCCCCCCAGCCCAGCAGCGAAAGAATGAGCGTGATCCCGAAATAAACTTGAATACCTGTCCACTTTGGCGGAAGGGCCGCCGCCAGTGCCATCCAGAGCGGGATTGCGGGAAACGACGACAGCAGCTCGATCACGCGCTGAATCAGCATGTCGGCCAATCCGCCCCAATATCCCGATGCCGTCCCCAAAAGCGAGCCCAGCAGGATCGAAACCGCCACCCCTGCCAGCCCGACGGTCAGCGAAACTCGTGCACCATAGATAATCCGCGACAGCAAATCTCGTCCCATGCGATCCGTTCCGATAAGGTAAAACGGGCCTTTGGAACTGAGAAGATGCAGGTCGGAGTGGATCAGGCCAAACCAATGATAGGCGTCTCCATGATGGAAAACTTGGAGGGGGTAGCGCGTGTCGGTGTCCTGCGTGAACGAAAGTTCGAGCGTGTCAGGGTTTCGCGTTTCCTTCAGCCCGTAGACAAACGGAAGATGAAAGCCGTCCTTGTCCTGAATATGAATGCCCTGCGGCGGCACATAGCGCAGGCGCATCTCGTCGTGATTCGCGTTATACGGCGCGAAAAACTCGGCGAAAATCGCCACGCCGTAAAGCAGAATGAGCAGGGCCACTCCTGCCAGACCGAGTTTGCTTTTGCGGAATTTGCGCCAGACCAGCTGCCGATAGGACAGAGAACCGGAGTCGTCTTTTTCGGGTTCGCTTTGAGAGACAACGGGGATCGGCGGGAGAACGGCATCGGATTTTAGCGTATCGTCACTCATAGCGAATCCTCGGGTCCAGCCACGCCAGCATAATATCCGCCAGCAAGTTGCCCACAATGAGCAGCAGGCTCATGAAAATAATCAGCGTTCCCGCGAGGTACATATCTTGATCCTGCAAGGCTTGAAACAAAAGCGGTCCTATCGTTGGCAGCCCCAGCACAATCGAGATGATCGTTGTGCCCGAAAGAATCTCCGGCAGACTCATTCCGATAATCGAAATCAGCGGGTTCACGGCAATCCGGGAGGCGTGCTTCAGCACAACCACCGATTCCTTCAGTCCTTTCGCCCGCGCCGTGCGGATAAACGGCTCCCCCAGTGTATCCAGCAGATTTCCACGCATGACGCGCATCAGTCCTGCCGTTCCATTAATCGCAACCACCACCAGCGGAACGAGCAGATGCTTGAACAAATCCAGCACCTTTCCCACGCTCCAGCCCTCATTTTGATACCCCGGAGAGAAAAGACCGAACAGCGGCGCACCGAGAATTTTGTATACGGCCACTGAAATGACCAGCGCAACCAGAAACCCTGGCAAAGACATCCCCAAAAACGCCAGAAAAGTGAGAAAATTGTCCGACCACTGATACTTGTGCGTTGCCGAGTAAATGCCGATAGGGATGGCCAGCAGATAGGTGAACAGCAGCGAGCCTATCGAAAGCAGCAGCGTATAGCCGAGCCGCTCGCCGATGAGGTCTTTGACTTCCTGCTCGTAGCGGAACGACTCCCCGAAGTCGCCGTGAATAAATCCTGAAACCCAGCCGACATACTGCTTCCACGCAGGCTTATCCAGCCCGTAGCGTTTGCGAAGGGCGTCTGCCTGTGCCACGCTCGAACTATCGCCGTACTGCTGTTCCAGCATTGCGATTTTTTGATCCAGATAGTCGCCGGGCGGCAGTTGAATAATGATGAAGGAAAGCACCGAAATCAAAATCAGGGTCGGAATGGCAATCAGAATGCGCCGAAGAATGTAGGTGATCATGGGCGGGTTCCGCCTTTGGAATGGGTTGAGGACAAGGCTTCAGCGGAGGCCGCCTCCGGGTGAGCGGCTGAAGAATAGAAAAAGGTTTCCGGGTAGGATGTGGCTGGCCCCGCCGGAGCCCAAGGCCCCATAATCTGCGGGGTGAGCGGAACATTGCGGAAGTTGTTTTTTGCAATGACAATTTGCGGCAGTTCACCGACGGTTCCGATGGCGAACAACCCTTTTTCGGTGTGCAGTTTGACTGCTTGCAGCACGAGTTGATGGGCTTTTTTAAGGTCTTTTTCTCGGATAATTCGGGCGTAGATCGCCAGCAAATCCTTCATGATTCCGGTGGGGGCTTCGCCCTCTTTGCCGCCGGTTTTGTACCATTTGCCAATTTTGGAGTGCCAGTAGTTGTCTGCCGTTGGGAAAATCCAGTCCGGGTAGGTGAACAAATCCATTTCCGCCTGAGCATGAAGCGACACCGTATAGGTAGCGACTTTCTGGCGCAGCGTGTATTCAGCGGAGGGCCAGCTTTTGAGAATCACTTCGATGCCCAGCTGCCGCCATCCGTCCGCCACGATCAGGGCAGTATCGGTTCCGGTGGAAGAGGTGCCTGCCGGGGGAATATCGAAAAGAAGCGAAAGCCGCTGTCTGTCTTTGCGAAGGCGATAATTTTCGGAGTCGCGCTGGGTCAGCCCCATATCATCCAGAAGAGCATTGGCTTTTTTGAGGTCGAACTCCGTGAAAGATTTTGCCCAGGCGTTGAAAACCGCTTTGCCTTCGGGCGTCTGGAAATGCCAAGCCTCCCGGCTCACCGTGCCCTGTTTCGGCACACCGAGGCCGCGCCAGGCCACCTGGTTGCACTTGTCTCGATCCACTGCCAGCGACAGGGCCTGCCGAAACCGAAACTCCCGGATCAACTCGCGGATGGGCGGGTCGGCGATGTCCCAGTTCAGCAGCAGGGTGGGGTCGGAACCATTGGCTTCTTTCCACTTGAGAACGCGATACTGGCCTTTTTCCTCGCCCGCTTTGTAAAGTCCATAATCTCGCAGTTCGACAAGGCGAAATTGAGCATCAACCGCTCCCGAAAGAATTTTCAGAACGCGCACCTGCGGGTCAGGCGTATAGGCAGCGATGATGCGGTCTATGTAGGGAAGCTGCCGACCGAGCGTATCGGTCATGTAATAGTAAGGATTGCGTTCCAGAACAATTCGGTAGCCGCCGTCCTCAATGCGAGTGAGTTTCCAGGGCCAGAGGGTAGGCAGATCGGTGTTTTGCTGTGAAGTGTATTTTTTGTTGAAAACGCTGTAATTTTTGAGGTTGTGGTTGAAGTCGGGATCGAACTGCTCCATGTAGTGGCGGGGCAGATTGTAGTCGTCGGAGTTCCAGTAGCCCGTTGCAAGGTGCTGCGCGACAAACCAGTTCGCTCCGGCGAATTTCATCACAATCGTATATTTGTCAGGAGTTTCGACGGTCATATCCTTGCCGTCAACCACCGACCAAAACGGGCGAGTTTTCTGGAGCTTTTTCTCGCCGGTCAGTTTGGCCCAGTAAGCGAAGTCGGCGGAAGTGAATTCCACGCCGTCCGACCATTTTACCCCGTGCCGCAGGTGAACGGTGAACCGGGTTCCATCCGGGCTGTACTCCCAGCTTTTCGCGGTGCCGGGTTCCAGTCCGAGGCAGTCAGAACGCCACCGGATCAGCGGAACATAGCCCGCGATCATTTTGTAGACGGCAAGATCAGGATTGTCAATCATCAGGTGCCACGTTCCGCCGTACTCACCGGGGCGTTCAAGCGGCTTGATCACGAGCGGGTCTTGCGGAAGCCGTTGTGCGAGCGGGGGAATTTTGCCGGATTGAACCGCCGGGAGGAGGGAAGGCGACTCTTTGGCCGAAAGGCCGCCGTGCGGATCGGGCTGAGAAGAGCGATCCGGCGGCGGGGTACAGCCGCCAAGCCAGAGAAGAGCAGTCAGCAGACCTGAAAGAAAGCGAAGAGGAGCAGCTGAACTTCTCCGATGTTCTGCCTGCAACGCCCAACGATTAATGCCGCTGCGTTGGCCTTTCATACCTGTACCCCCTGAAGATTCAGTTCTCCCGCAAAGTGGCACGCCGCAAACGCACCCGGCTCGACCTCTCTTAAAAGAGGGACTTCCTGGGAGCAAACCGGCTGAGCATAGCGGCAGCGAGGATGAAAACGACAGCCCGACGGAGGATTGGCGGGCGAGGGGACATCCCCGGTAAGCCGGATGCGTTCACGAGATCGCTGTACTTTCGGGTCTGCTACCGGAACTGCCGAGAGCAGGGCTTCCGTGTAAGGATGGCGGGGAAAGCTGAACAACTTCGAGGTTTCGTTCATCTCTACAATCCGACCCAAATACATCACGGCTACCCGGTCACTGATATGCTCGACCACTCCCAAATCGTGTGCGACAAACAAATAGGACAGCCCGTATTCGGAGCGCAGGTCGGCGAGCAAATTCAGCACCTGCGCCTGAACGGAGACATCCAGAGCGGAAACGGGTTCATCCGCCACAATCAAATCGGGGTTGAGGGCCAGGGCACGGGCAATACCAATGCGCTGCCGCTGCCCTCCGCTGAAGGCGTGAGGATAGCGGCGCATATCTGAAGGCCGCAGCCCCACCTGTTCAAGCAAGCCCGCCGCCCTCTCTTCGCGTCCTTTGGAATTGCCGACCCCATTGACGACTAGGGGTTCCGAAACGGCATCCCCCACCGTCATCCGGGGATTAAGGGAGGACTGCGGGTCTTGAAAAATCATCTGCATTCGCGCCCGGTAGCGTTTGAGTTCGTTTTGCGAGAGCGAGGTCAGGTCTACGGGGGTTCCTTCTTTTTCGTAAAGCAGAACTTTTCCGGCGGTTGGCTCGATGAGACGTAAAAGGCAGCGGCCCGCCGTTGTTTTGCCGCAGCCGCTCTCGCCCACCAGCCCCAGCGTTTCCCCCCGATTCAACATGAAACTTACGCCGTCCACCGCGTAGACCTGCCCGACGGTTTTTCGCATCAACCCTTTTTTGATTGGAAAGGATTTGGCGAGGTTCTGAACTTCCAAGAGCGGAGTGTGATCGTTCATGCCGTCTCCTCCATTCGTGCCCAGCATCGAACTTTCTGCCCGTCTTTGCGTTCATAGAGGGGGGGCAGCTCAAGACAACGGGAAAAGGCTTCCGGGCAGCGGGGGCGAAAGGCGCACCCCTGCGGCATAGCGGTGAGCCGGGGAACCGTTCCGGGAATGGAGTAAAGTTTTCCTTCGTGCCGAGAACCGAGCACCGGGGCGGAACGAAGCAGACCTTGAGTGTAAGGGTGCTGCGGGGCGTAAAACAACTGTTCGGCACTTCCCTGTTCAACGACCCGCCCGGCATACATCACAACAATCTCTTCAGCGAGATCGGCGATAACCCCCAGGTCATGGCTGACGATTAGAATGGACATTCCCAGTTCGTTTTGCAGATCACGCATCAAGTCCAAAATTTGCGCCTGAACCGTCACATCTAGTGCCGTCGTCGGCTCATCGGCAACCAAAAGGCGGGGGTTGCAGGAAAGAGCCATCGCGATGACCGCCCGCTGCCTCATCCCCCCCGAAAGTTGATGGGGAAACTCGTTGACGCGCTGCTCCGGGGCAGGAATCCCCACTTTTTTCAGCATTTCGACCGAAATGGATTTGGCCTCGCTCCGGTTGACCTTGCGGTGCAGCATCACCATTTCGCCGATTTGCTGTCCGATGGTATACACCGGGGTAAGGGCACTCATCGGCTCTTGAAAGATCATTGCGATCTCCGAGCCGCGAATGGCCCGAACCGCGTCCCCGTTCGGAGGAAGAGCCGCCACGTCAATCGGGGGTTTTCCGTCTGCCGGATAGTAGAGAATTTGCCCGTTTGAGATACGGCCCGGAGGGGGAATCAATTTCAAGAGCGAAAGCCCGGTCATGGATTTACCGCAGCCGCTTTCGCCGACCAAGCCAACGGTTTTTCCCTGGGGAATCGAAAAGGAAACGTCACGCACGGCGTGGGCCTCCTTTTCTTCCAGAGTGAACGTCACCTGCAAGTCTTTGACCTGAAGCAGCGGAAGCGGGGAATGGATCGTTAAACCAGTTTCGGACAGCACGAAGTCAGCCCCCTGTCGCCAGCGTCATAATGCGTTCCTGACTGGCTTCCGACCGGGAGAGTTCGCCCGTAACCCGCCCTTCATGCATTACCAGAATTCGGTCGCTCATGCCCATCACTTCGGGCAGTTCGGAAGAGATCATCACAATCGCGACGCCCTGGGCCGCGAGTTCGTTCATGAGTTTGTAGATTTCGCTTTTCGCGCCGACATCAATTCCGCGAGTCGGCTCGTCGAAGAGAAGAATTTTGGAACCAGTGAAAAGCCATTTCGACAAAACGACCTTTTGCTGATTGCCGCCGGAAAGGTTCTGCACTTTTTGTTCAATCGTCGGGGTTTTGGTAGAGAGGTCTTTTCGGTACTTTTCTGCAATCCCTCGCTCCTGGGGACGATTGATAAAACTCAGCCGGGAAATGGAACCGAGGTTGGCAATCGTTGTATTTTCTCGCACCGACATTCCTAGAACCAAGCCCTGATGCTTGCGATCCTCAGTGACAAACCCGATTCCGTTTCGGATCGCATCCTGCGGTGAACGAATGGAGACAGGCCGACCCTCCACCAAAATTTCTCCTGAATCAAGAGGGTCGGCACCAAAAATCACGCGGGCGGTTTCGGTACGTCCCGCTCCCACCAATCCGGCAATTCCCACGATCTCACCTTTGTGAACCGTAAACGAAATGTCGTGCAAAACCCCTTTCCGCCTCAGATGGCGTACCTCCAGCGCAGGGTCTCCAACGGGGGCCGCGACTTTCGGGATCGCCTCCTTTAATTCGCGCCCGACCATAAGGCGAATGATTTCCTCCCGATTGAGACTAGAAACCTCTTCCGTAGCGATCCATTTGCCGTCGCGCATGATGGTCGCCCGGTCACAGATTTCGATAATCTCCTCCAGGCGGTGCGAAATATAGATAACGCTGACTCCCTCGGATTTCAACTGACGGATCAGCCCGAAAAGGGCTCGCAGTTCGTGATCGGTGAGAGTGGCACTCGGCTCGTCCATAATGATGATGCGCGATTGTCGGCTTGTGGCCTTCGCAATTTCCACCATTTGCTGCTGGGCGATACTCAGCCGGTTCACCGGGGTACGGGCATTGATTTTCACGCCGAGATTGTCGAGAACACGCTGGGCTTCGGCGTACAGGGTCTTAACGTTAACGAAACCCGGCAGAACTGCTCTGGGTTCGCGCCCCAGGAAAATGTTTTCTGCCGCAGAGAGAGAGGGAACAAGGTTGAATTCCTGATAGATAATCGAAATCCCCAGGGACATCGCCTTTTGCGGGGTGTCGATTTCCACCGGCCTCCCGTTCAGCAGAATTTCCCCGCTGTCTTTGCCCTGCGCCCCGGCAAGGATTTTCATAAGGGTGGACTTGCCCGCGCCGTTTTCGCCGAGCAGCGCGTGCACTTCTCCTGGCCCGACGGTCAGCGAAACGTCTTCCAGGGCGCGAACGCCCGGAAATGTTTTGGAGATATGGCGCATTTCAAGAGCCGCGATGCTGGAGGAACTCATCTGTTTATTTTCCCGCGATTCGTTTCAGGCCCTCCAAGGCCCCCGGATCGGAGGGATTGGATTGAAGCGCGGCCCGATACTGCGCTTCCGCTTCGGTGCGGTTTCCGATTTTTTCGTAAACCCCGCCGAGTTTGCTCTGAACCACCGCTCGGATCGGGGCGGGAAACTCCACTTTCAGCAGCGACAGAAACACCGGAATCGCTTCCCGCTCTCTTCCAGTTTGGCTCAGGAGATCGGTGAGCGCGGCAGCGGTCTGAAGGTCGGCGGAATTACGCGAAAAAACTTCCTGATAAAGCGAAATCGCCTCCTCCGGTTTTTTCTGCACAACATAGCGTTCTGCAAGCCGCCGACGTACCACGTCAAGCGCAGAAGTCGGGTAGTCCGGGCTTTTCAGAAGAGCCGCAAGCTTCTGTGTGGACGCTTCCGTTTGACCGCTTTGCTCCAGCCCGTCGGTAAAGGCGAGCTGAGCAGAAAGGTCTTTTGGGTTCTGAGAAGCAATTAATTGCAGAATTTGAATCGCTTCCGGGAATTTTTGATGACCCTGCAGGGTAAGAGCATAGGCTTCCTGAACATTGCGTTTCGATTTCTCTAACTCAAAATGATGTTTCAACACCGCCCAGCCCTCTTCCTCCTGTTTTTGTCGAATAGATTCATCCACAAGGTAACTCATAACCGGAGCGGAGGCAGGAGTTTTCTGAAGGCGGGCTTTCAGCCACGACAAAAACGCGGGCTGTTGACCTTGCAGGGCGTACAGATGCGAGACATCGGAGAAACTCTGCAGGTCTTCCGGGTTTTTGATCAGCGTCTTTTCGTAGATCGCTTTTGCTTCGGGGTAGCGTTTCAGGCGCACGAGAAGTGCGGCTTTTTTTCCTTCCACCCAGCTCGCGGAGGCATCAAATGCCAGGAGATCGTTGTAAACGGCCAAAGCCTTTTCATCGCTGCGGGCGGTTTCATAGGCTTGTGCCAGCGGCAGCAGCACCGACGTTTCTTTCGGATTGGTGGTTCGCAGGGCTTCGTACTCGGCGACTGCGTTTTGCGGCTGCTTTGCCCGGAGGTAGAGTTCCGGAATTTTCAGGCCGGTTTGCAGCGGACTCGGGCTTCGTTCCACCCCCTGCCGCAGGGCAGAAACCGCTTCTGCAATCCGACCGCGTCCTTCCTCGATTCGAGCAATCTCCTGCAAGGCCAGGGTTTCGGCAGGAAGCTGCAGTGTCAGCATTCGGTATTCCGCAATGGCTTTTTCAGGCTGCCCGTCTTTTTCGTAGGCATTGGCCAACCCCCGTGAGAGGGAAGGGTCTGAAGCCACTCCGTCTTTTTTTACCGCCGTTTCGTTGACTTCTTTCGCCTGAGTCCACGCCTCAATCGCCTCTTTCCAGTCCCCTTTGTTTTCCGCAAGCAGGGCCAGCCCGCGCCATCCTTCGAGGTTGATGCGCCGCTCGGCAGCGATGGCGGCGGGTTTAAGTTTCAGGTCGGTCTCACCTTCTCCGGACGCGGCACGTTCGGCGGCGCGGCGATACCGCTTTGCAGCCTCTTCCGGTTTTTTGAGATCAGTGAGAAGAGAGGCTGTTAACAAAAGCGCGTCCCCGGCATTGGGTTTGCGTTTGAGGTAGGCTTCCATCTCATTGAAGGCTTCCTGTTTACGTCCGCCAAGACGGAAGGTTTCTGCCACCTCCCGGTACGAAGTCTCATCGTCGGGGTTTTGGACGCGATAGGCCCGCCACGTAGAAGCCACTCCGTCGAGATTGCGCTGCTGTTTGTACAGGTTTCCCACCCGAAAATAGTTTCGGCGGTCTTTCGGGGCCGAACGAATCCGCTCCTGATAAACGGCGACGGCCTCCGGGTAGCGTCCCATACGTTCATACAGCACGGAGAGCTGATCGCTGAACAGCGGATTTTTCGGCTCGGCGGAGACGGCCTTTTTAAGATCGTCTTCAGCTTTGGCAAACCCTTCCCGTTTTAGGCGTGGGTCTACCAGTTTTGACGCCTCTTCTAATTCGGTGCGGCCTAGTCCGGCAAGAGCCGCCGGGTTGTTGGGAGCCAGCTTCAGCACCACTCCAAAGCGATATTTCGCAGCGGCCCAATTCTGGGAACTCAGGTAAAGCTGAGCGGTGTTCATCTGAGCCGCGTAGTTGTTCGGGTAGCGTTTCGTCACCTCCAAATAAGCATCCAGGGCTTCGTCGTTTCGCCCAATTTGCTGAAGGATCATCGCCCGATTGAACAAAACCAGCAGGTTATTCGGCTCTTTTTTGAGCAGGGCGTTGTAAGCGGAAAGCGATTCGGGAAAACGTTTTTCTCCTTGCAGCAGAGTAGCAATCAAAAGGCGGGGCTGCGTAAGACCCGGTGCGAGATCACGCGCCGCTTCCGCCTGCTTCAACGCTTCGGGAAAACGGCTGGAGCGTGCCAGAGCCACTGCTGCGTTAAAGCGAAGCTGGGCATTTTTGGGCGACAGGGAGATCGCTTTTATAAAGGAAGAGACGGCGGTCGGCAGATCGTTGAGTTCGAGGGCGGAAGTTCCCAGCGAAAAAAGAGCGGAAACCGAAATTTGCGGATTTGGCTTGAGCGTCAGTGCCTTTTGCGAAGTCTCTTTGGCAAGTTTCCACTGCCGCCTGTTCGTATAGATCGAGGCGATTTGTGCAACAGCGGCGGCGTTGTTGGGGTCGCGTTTCACAAACTGACTCAGGGCGTTTAGCTGCTCGGTGGTTTTTCTGAGCTGGGCAAAGCAGAAGGCCAGTCCTCCATAGGCGGGCAGCTCCGCGCTGGGAGGAATTTTAAGGGCGGCTCCCTGCCTCAGATATTCACGATATTCTGCTGCTGCCTCTCGGTATTTTTTCGCGGACTGAAGCTTAAGGGCACGTTGATACACGGCCTGAAGCTTCAGCACGGCGGGAGAAGGAGCCGGGGGTGCAGAGGCCGAAACGGGCGGCTTGGCGACCTGGGCAGAGAGCGGCAGAGCGGAAAACAAGGCCGCGAAAAAAAGGGCTGTGAAGCGTCGAGATGAAAACTTATCGGACATAATGGTTTGAAATTCAGGCGGCGGGGACGGCGCGGATGCAGCGTGCCGTTCCGCCGGAAGCCGTCAGGATCGGCTCTGGGTCGTTTTGCAGGCAAGCGTCAAGATGCTGGCTGCAGCGAGGATAAAACGGGCATCCGGGGGGAAGATGCGCGAGGTCGGGGGGCTGACCGGGAATCGAATAGAGCGGCTGCCGCCCGGTACTTTCAATCTGGGGAAGCGAGGCGAGCAGACCCTGAGTGTAGGGATGCTGCGGTGCGCTGAAAATTTGTGAGACGGTTCCGCTTTCCACGATCCGGCCCGCGTACATCACCAGGGCACGATCACAAATTTCGGCGACCACGCCCAGGTCATGTGTAATCAGCGCGATCCCCGTATCGTGCTGTTTTTGCAGGTCTTTCATCAGGGTGAGAATCTGTGCCTGCACGGTCACATCGAGTGCGGTGGTGGGTTCGTCCGCAATGAGCAGGTCTGGGTTGAGGGCAAAAGCAATCGCAATCACGATTCGCTGCCGCTGCCCGCCTGAAATTTCATGCGGGTACTGACGGCAGCGGGCGGCGGGGTTCGGAATACGAACGGCCTCCATCAACTGAATCGCCCGATCTTTTGCTTCTTCGCGGCTGAGGTGCTGGTGAAGGCGAAGCGGTTCGGCAATCTGCGCTCCCAGCGTCATCGTGGGGTTCAGCGAGGAAAACGGGTCTTGAAACACCATCGCCGCTTTGCTGCCGCGCAGTTTGCACATTTCCGCCTCCGAAAGGGACAGCAGGTCTTGACCATCGAGCAGAATACGTCCCTCTGTAATCCGACCGGGCGGAGAGGGAATAAGCCGCATCAGCGAAAGGGCGGTAACACTCTTGCCGCTTCCCGATTCGCCGACAATACCGACGATTTCGCCGCGTTTGATCTCAAAGGAGACCCCGCGCACCGCCTTCACCGTTCCCTGCGAAGTCCGAAATTCCGTTTTGAGATTCTCCACTCGGAGAAGGGGCTGATCCATCCGTTTACTTTCAGGCGATCTACAGGCAGTCCAAGTGAAATACCCGGCGCACCGATTATTGAGGGGCAAACCCGGCGGTTCGGCGCGAGAACTCGCGCCAGCGTTCTTCTGTCCAGCCCGCTTCGACATAGGCGAGAAAGGTGAGAATGCGATAGCGCAGCGTCACCGGCTTCTGAACGGCAAGGTCGGAAAGCACGCTGAGCACCCCGCCCTCAGTGAGCGAAAACCGGTTTGGTGCACCGGGGTTGTCCGGGTGTTCAAGCAGGGCTGCCCCGGCGGTTTCCCCCTGAAGCACCCCCATCGCGGAGCACCATCGCGCCGAACGCCCCGAAATGTCCGAGGCTCCCTCCTGAAAAAGGCTGTTTGAAACCTGAGCGTTTTCGCTGTAAAGCGCGGAAGCCAGCCGAAACACCAGCCGATGCTGAAGCGAAAGAGAAGCCGAATCGGTGAGGGGCGAAAACTGAGACTCGATGTCCAAAGCGGTTCCCGCACAGGGGCTTTTCGCCAGCCGAACCGTTTTGATTTCCTGTACAATCGGCACTTCGTTTCGGCTCCAGACACAGGTTTGACGAAAGCCAACCGAAAACGTTCCGCGCCGTCCCATCAATTCGAGGTCGCCTGCCTTCAGAGCCGCTCCGGTATCGCTCCAGGTGAGGTTTGAGAAAACAGCGGGAAGCCCCGCTTCGGTTTCGGCGGTGACTTTGCGCCCGCCTTCCAGACTCAGCGCGGAAAAGCCAGCTGGGTTTGAGTAGTCGTAGCGGCAGACCTGTTCCTTCTGAAGCAGAAAGTGGAGGCGAAATGACTCGGTGATGAGGCGCAAATCGGACATGGAGGCAAAAGAGCACTTCCGCGAAAATCTGAGGAAAACGGCAAACCCAAAGCGCGAACGTCAAACGATTTAGCGAATCGAGTTTGCCAGAAGCTGACTCAGGTTGGCGGAGCCAATCGGAACGGTGGAGACTTTGCGTTTGATTCGGGCTAGGGCATTGTCCACCGATTTTGTTTTGCAGTGAAGTTCCAGGGCAATTTCCCGGTAAGACTTTCCAATCTGATAGCCCGCGAGCACGTTCCACTCGAAATCGGAAAGCACCTGCTGAAGCATTTCGTGCAGAACTTTGGTGTCTTCGGTTTCGATGACGATCAGTTCCGGGTCTTGGGCTTCGGAGCCGGGGATGATGTCGGAGAGGTTCCAGTCGGAGTTGGCGTCTTCCACAGGGCTGTCGAAGGTCAGCGCAGTATTGAGCGGGGTTTGTTTCTGGCGGGTCGCCGTTTTGATCGCGGTGATGATATGCCGCTGAATACACACTTTGGCGAAGGCAGGAAAGGAAATGGCTTTGTCACAGCGAAAATCTACAATGGCCTGCCAGAGTCCAATGGTTCCGACCTGATTGAGGTCTTCTTTTTCGGCCCCGACGAGAAAGTAGGATTTCACTTTCGTGCGTACCAGATTGCGGTACTTGTAAAGAAGGTATTCGGAGGCGGCTGCATCTCCGCGCTGGGCGCGGGCAACGACTTCACGATCCGTCATACCGGTGTAGCGGGTATGGAGAGACGGGAGGTGGAATTGCGATTCGCTGATCAACCTGAACCCTCGATCTGTGTAGTTTTGTCTGGTGGCGTGCTGCTGCATGGGGCGGTTCTCCTCTCTTCCTCGAATCCGGCGCGAAGCAGGTTCGGCGGCGAAGAGGAAGAAAACGTATGCATGGCCAGGAAAAAAGCGTTGAAACTGAAAAAGGAGGAAAACACGTTTCGTTTCTTCAGTACGCGGGAATTATACTACAATGCGGCAAACACTGCAACCCCTGTCCGCCGTGATTTCAAGAAAAGCGAAAAAACTCTCCGTTTTCCTAATTTTTATTTCTATTTTCCGACTTTCCACCCGGCGGTGTGACTTTTTTCACACTCCGCGTGTGATGTGTTTCCTATTTTGTTTTGGCCTCATCGAGTACTCTAATAAGCGTCCTGTCGAGATTTCTCCTTACGTCAAAGTCCGGGCTGACGTGGGCGTGCGGTTGAATTTTCGCGGGGCGCCCCTTTCTGCAACGATCTGATCCATCCGGCAGAAAGACAATTTCCTTTCACCCTGCGCGACCATCCACGCGCAGGGCTTTTTTTGTTTATTTTCCCACTCTATTTTCCAAGCCGCCACTCTATTCCCACCGAAAAAGCGATGTCAGGGCCGATGTCGCCGAAAATCGGAGCCGAGTAGTCGTTGATGTCGCCATTTTCGGTGAAGGAGGCAAACAGCATGGAGCGGGCGTTCAACCCTCGTTTGTAGCCGAAAGTTCCAGTGAAATGAGCACGGTCGGCAAAAGCATTGCCGGTGGTGACGGAAGCCCCGGAGCCATCAATCTGAAGAAAGTAACTGTCGCGCCGATTGGGGTGATACTCCAGCACCATTGTCCCCTGAAACAGTCCGCTCGCTGCGCCGGGAAGCCGGGAGGCGCGGCCCATTGCGGTCACTCCCGCCGAGAGGTACGCTGTAACTTCGCGCCCCAGGCTGTAACGCAGATCGAAATCAAGCCCCGCATCCACGTTTCCCGATCCGAGAAAGAGGGCAGGGTTTCCCGTCGGCAGCTTGATGCCAAGGCGCAAGGCCGAAGCGGAGCGCGGGGAAGGGCGCGTGAGCTGCTTTTTCAGCGTGAGCGAAATATCGCCCAGGCCGAAAGCGTTTCCGCTGTTGACCAGGGTGGTTCCCGCTGCATTTTGCAGAAAGAGCCGGCTTTGGTAATTGCTGCCTCCCGGTCGCCCGCCCGGATTGTCTTTGGCGTAGGAAATTCCCCAGAAACGATGCCACCCGGCGATCAACTCGTCCATAAAGCCGCCGTTTCGATACAACAGCGGGATGAAAAGCCGTGCTTCGGTTCCTTTGCCGAATCCATGGGCGGCGGAGAAAAGCAGCCGCTGATATTCGTTGTCTTCAATCACCGTGGAACCGCCGCTGGGCGTGGGACGCAGCAGGTTGTTGGCGGCTTCCAGCCCAAGCCCGAAGCGCGTCTCTTTTCGTTTCAGCACGTCGCCGCCTTCCGGCATGAACTGGAGAAAGATCAGCGAATAGGGGCGCATATTTCGCACGGTCAGCGGCTCCCGCCCGCCGTGAGGCGAAGAGGGCAGCGGAACCTCCTTCGGTTTCTGGGCAGAAGCGGAAGCCGAAATTCCAGAAAAAATCAGCAGGGGAGCAATCCGAAAAAGGGCCTTTCGCCCGCTCGCTAAAAAGGAAAGAGGATTCATGCCTTTACTTTACCCCGTGTTTCCGCCCATCCATTCAGCGGGAACGCAAATTCTGGCCGGGCCCAACGGCCCCGGCAAAAAGCGCGGAAAACAAGCCTGTATGGTATACTGTGACCGTCAGAAAACACCGATAATGGACGTTATCCAAACTTTAGAAACCCTGCGACGAAAGAAAAAATGGAAACGAGAGGAAGCTGTGCATGAGCAACGCCGAGCCGCAAGCCGAAACCTGGGTGCATTTCAATGGAAAACTCGTTCCGCAGTCGCAAGCCGCTCTTTCGTACTACGATCATGGCTTTCTGTATGGCGACGGAGCCTTCGAGGGCATTCGTGTCTACTCCAGCAACATCTTTCGGCTTGAAGCGCATCTCGTTCGGCTGCTGCGCTCCTGCAAAGCCCTGGGCTTTGAGCTGAACCGTACTCTGGAAGAACTCACCGCCGATGTGGTTGCAGTCTGCCGCGCCAACAAACATCAGAACGGCTACATTCGGTTCAGCGTTTCTCGCGGAGTCGGGCTGGGGCTGGACCCGCGTTCGGTCTTAACCGAAGCCACCCGCATCATTTCCACCGAACAGCTCCGTCTCTATCCGCAAGAGGCGTATGAGCGGGGGCTGGACACCATCACCGCCTCCACCCGCATTCCTCCCGCCTGCTGCATTGATCCGCAGGTGAAATCGCTTGGAAAATACATCAACAATATCGCGGCGAAAACCGAAGCCAACCGTGTGGGCGCGGGCGAAGCCCTCATGCTGAACATGGAAGGAAACGTCGCGGAAGCTACCGGCGACAATCTGTTTCTGATTAAAGACGGTCTGTTGTCTACCCCGCCGACCTCTCAGGGAGCCTTGCCGGGGATTACCCGCGCCGCCGTGCTCGACCTGGCGAAGCGGCTGGGCCTCCCGCACCGGGAAGCCGTCATCACGCTTTACGATGTCTATAACGCTGACGAGGGGTTTCTGACCGGAACCGCCGCCGAAGTGATCCCGATGATCTCAGCGGACGGGCGGACAATTGGAACCGGCAAACCGGGAGAACTCACAAACCGCCTGATCTCCGCGTTTCGGGAACTCACGCTGAAGGACGGAACCGCCCTGTAGGTTTGCCCGGCGAGGCGGAAAGGGCAGAGTGCTTCGATAAAGGGAGACTCGCACGATGTGGCAGCGATTTACCGAACGGGCACGGCGCGTTGTTTTCTTCGCTCAGGAAGAGGCAGGACGGCTCGGTCAGAGCGAAGTCGGCACAGAACACTTTTTGCTCGGTCTGCTGCGTGAAAACGATTCGGTTGCGGCACGAGTTTTGGATCGGCTGGGTTTCCCCCTCGGACAAATTCGCTCTGAACTGGAGCGAAAATTACCGCATGGAGAGGAGAAGCCAGGGCGGGATATGCAACTTAATCCGCAGACGAAACGTGCTCTTGACTTTGCTTATGAAGAAGCTACGTTGCTCCGCAACAGCTACATTGGAACCGAACACTTTCTGCTCGGTTTGATCCGCGAAGGCGAGGGACTGGCGGGGCGGGTATTGGCGGAACTCGGTGTCGAACTAGAGGCGGTGCAAAGGGAAACACGGGCGATGCAGGATGGGAATCCTCGTTCTTCGCCCGCTGCCCAACCTGTAAAGGGCGAACTGCCCCTGGAAGGCCTGATCCTCCGATTGAGTGAGGAGGCACGGCAAAGTCTTCGGGCGGCAGAGGCGGAAGCCTCCCGTCTTGGGGCGGAAGCGGTGACCGGAGAGCATCTGTTGCTCGGGCTGATCGGAGATGCGAACAATGCCGCGTATCGTCTGCTGGCAGAAGTCGGAATTCCCGAGGGGGCGCTGCGAAAGGAACTAGCTTCGCGGATTGCAGGCAAAAGCCCGAAAAGGGCGTCCGGCCTGCCGCTCAGCCCCCCCGCAAAGCAGATTCTCGGCTTCGCCTGGGAAGAGGCGGTTTGGAGCGAGTGCGCCGAAATCGGAACCGAACATCTTCTGCTCGGACTGGTTCGAGAGCCGAACGGGGCCGCCAAAGAGATTTTTACGAAATTGGGAATCGAAGATCGTCTGCATTCCGCCGGGAAACCGCCTTCAGAAAAGAAGGACTGAAAATTTATAACGCTGACCTTGTCCTTCTACCTGTGCAGGAGAGTCGGCTGAGAATTGCGACGCAGCGTTCCGGCAAAGTCCCTGAAGACTCTGTTCATAGATGTTCGATCAGCAGCACTGAGCCGTGCCTGGATTGAAACTTGCCGCGCCCTCCGCACTTGTGCAGCGCGATGGAATTGATGAAGCCTTGGGGCGGAACAAACCTACCCCTTTGGCTAGGTAGCCTGTGACAAGGAACTTTTACCTGTTCTCCGCCTCTAATAAAGAGTACGGAGTTTCGATCAAATGACTTGATAGTAGTAGACTAAAGAAAAGGGTGTGACTCGAACCTCCTCCGACGCTCCATTTAGCGATAAATTCGGCGCGGTGGCTTAAAGAAATGAGGAGCCTGTGACTATGTGGCAACGATTTACAGAAAGAGCGCGGCGCGTCGTCTTCTTCGCTCAGGAAGAGGCAGGACGACTTGGTGAAAATTATGTTTCCACCGAACACCTGCTGCTGGGACTCGTCCGCGAAAACGATTCCGTCGCGGCTCGGATTTTAGACCGAATGGGTGTTTCCCTGGGGCGGATTCGCTCTGAGATCGAGCGTCAGGTGACTCGCGGCGAAAATCGTCCGGGTCAGGATATGCAGCTCACGCCGAGAGCGAAGCGCGTCATTGATCTCGCTTATGACGAGGCCCGCCAACTCAGCAACAACTACATTGGAACCGAACACCTTCTGCTCGGTTTGATCCGCGAAGGCGAAGGACTCGCCGGGCGTGTTCTCGCCAAACTCGGCGTGGAACTGGAGCGAACCCGCCGCGAAGTAATGATGCTTCAAGACAACGACGGCGGAGCCACCACCTCCAACCCGCAGCGGCAGACGCAGCGCACCAAAACTCCGACCCTGGAAGAATTCGGGCGCGACTACACGCAAATGGCACGGGACGAAAAACTCGATCCGGTGGTGGGACGGCACACCGAAATCGAGCGCGTGGTGCAGATTCTTTCGCGGCGCACCAAAAACAACCCCGTTTTGCTTGGGGAACCCGGCGTCGGAAAAACCGCCATTGCCGAGGGCCTTGCCCAGCGCATCATTTCCGGCGACATTCCCGACACGCTTAAAGACAAGCGGATTGTCGCGCTCGACCTGGCCGGTCTGGTCGCAGGTACGAAATATCGCGGCGAGTTCGAGGAGCGCATGAAGCGCGTGATGGAGGAGGTTCGCAAATCCGCCGGAGATGTGATCCTCTTCATTGATGAGCTGCACACGCTGGTGGGGGCCGGGGCTGCCGAGGGCGCAATTGACGCCTCCAACATTATGAAGCCCGCTTTGGCTCGCGGCGAACTCCAATGCATCGGCGCAACCACCAACGATGAGTTCCGAAAATATATCGAGCGCGATGCCGCCCTGCAACGGCGGTTCCAACCCGTGAAAGTTTCCGAGCCTTCTCCCGAAGACACCATCGAAATCCTCAAAGGGCTGCGCGAACGCTACGAGCAGCACCATCGGGTGACGATCACGGACGGAGCCTTGAAGTCAGCGGCAACACTCGCCGACCGCTATATCACAGATCGGTTTCTGCCCGACAAAGCGATTGACCTGATTGACGAGGCGGCGTCCCGTGTCCGCCTTCAGTATGCTCTGCCCCCGGCAGAACTGCGCCAGGCCAAAGCGAAACTCAACGAAGTCAAAAAAGAAATTGACGCCGTTGCTTCGAACAGCCACTACAACTCGGACATCAACACGCTGGAAATTCAGCGCGATGACCTCAAAAAAGAGATCGAAGAGCTCGAACTGCAATGGAATTCGAATCGTGAAAGTATGAAGCGCGAAGTGGGCGAAGATGAAGTGGCGTCCATTGTGCAGAGCTGGACGGGAATTCCGGTGACCCGACTTGTCGAAACCGAGACCAAAAAACTGCTCCGCATGGAAGAGGAACTTCACAAAAAAATCATCGGTCAGCACGATGCGATTGTGGCGGTCTCCCGCGCCGTGCGCCGCGCTCGCTCCGGCATGAAAGACCCGAAACGCCCGATGGGAACCTTTATCTTTTTAGGCCCCACCGGAACGGGTAAAACGGAACTGGCAAAAGCGTTGGCGTCCTTTCTGTTTGACAGCGAAAACAACCTGATCCGCATTGATATGAGCGAATACTCTGAGCGGTTCAACGTGTCGCGGCTTGTCGGCGCACCTCCCGGCTATGTCGGCTATGAAGAGGGCGGTCAATTGACGGAGGCGGTTCGCCGCAACCCGTACTCGGTGATCCTGCTCGACGAAATCGAAAAGGCGCACCCGGAAGTCTTCAATATTCTGCTTCAAGTGGCAGAAGACGGACGACTAACCGACAGCCAGGGCCGCATCGTGGACTTTAAGAACACCGTCGTCATTATGACCTCGAACCTGGGAGCAGCGGCAATCAACCCGATTGACCGCAGCCTTGGAATTCGCAGCGATCTGGAGCGGCGGGGAACCGACACGGTGCGCCAGCAGGAAGCCACAAAAAACCGCGTGATGGATGAGGTGAAAAAGGCGTTCCGACCGGAATTCCTGAACCGCCTCGACGAAGTGATTGTCTTCCAGGCACTCTCGGCAGACGAAATCTTCCAGATCGTAGACTTGATGCTGGCTCGTGTCAACAAGCAGATGGCGGCCCAGGAACTCACGCTCCAAGTGACGCCCGAAGTGAAAGAGCGGCTTGCCGAAGAGGGCTTCGACAAAACGATGGGGGCACGACCGCTCCGCCGCGCCGTTCAGCGGCTGCTCGAAGACCCGCTCGCCGAAGAGGTATTGCGCGGAACCTTCCGACCCGGCGATGTGGTCTTTGCCGAACTCAAAGAGGGAGAGGTGGTATTCCGCCCCAAACTCATTGACGAAGGAATGCCCGAAGCGGACGACAGCGGACTGCCGCCCCTTGAAGAACCCGCCGCCGTTTAAGCCGCTCGCCCAAAATGAAATGCCCACCTTCGGTTCAGAAGCGTGGGCATTTTCTTTCGGTTCTTCAGAACCGGAGAACGGCAGAGTTTCCCCAATTGAAAAAAAAATTTCGCCAAACTGTTGCGCGAACGGAACAGAGTGTGTTAGAATGAGGCTGAGATGAACATCCAGCAACGTCATAACTGCAAATCGGCGACATGGAGACAGCTTCTGGCACGGGTGCTGCTGCTCTGCTACGTCTGGCTTGCTGTGATTGGCGGGGCGTTCCATCAGCATAGCGGCTCTTCCGGTAGAGCCGTCGGGCAGAGAGTGTCTCAGGCGTCCTCCCTTTTGGTAGAGGGAAATGCCTCTGCTCTCTCCATCGTCTCCTCTGCCGAAAAAGCCGACACCGATCACTGTTTCTACTGTGACTGGCTCTCAGTTCCTGGTACCCTCACTTCCTCACCGCCCACCCTTCTCCTTTCCGTTTCCCTGACCGACTCTCCCCCCGTATTTATCGCCTCGATGCCGCTTTCGGTTCTTCGCTAGACTTCCAGCCGCGCTCCTCCCGCGATCTAACCCTCCTCACGTCTCTGTGCCTTTGCGCTCAGAGCGTTCCTGCGCCCGTTTTGGTCTCATCACGCGGCGTTTTCTCCTGAGAAATCCCAGAGTCTCGCTTTGATTCCGCCTCCGCTGCCCCGGCTATGGGTTCGGTTTGCGTCAAGGCGTACTCGGTAGGAAAAATTCATGTCCCACCCACTTCACCAGCAGAAGCACGGCTTCACGCTTATTGAGCTGCTCGTTGTCATCGCTATTATTGCGATTCTCGCTGCCATTCTGTTCCCTGTTTTCGCTCAGGCACGGGAAAAAGCCCGAACTACCGCCTGCCTCTCGAACTCAAAACAGATGGGCACGGCGATGGTCATGTACCTGCAGGACTATGACGAAACGTTTCCGCTCGAGGGGCATACCACCAATACCGCTTCCTGGGTTTTTTCACTCTACCCCTACATGAAAAACCGCCAGATTTTGCGCTGCCCTTCGGATCGGTCAACGAATTTCTATCCGCTGCCTCCAGGGAACTATGACCGTCCCCGCTTCACCTCTTACGGAACCAATCTCTGGATGGCTCCGCTGGAACCCGGCGAAACCGGCAATGACACGCACGGGTATACAACGATTGCCTCCATTACGTCCCCCGCAAGCACGATCTACAGTGCCGAACTGAGCGACAACTTTGCCGATGATCACTTCCACGCCTCGTACTGGCGAGAAAATCAGGAGTACATCCTCGAAGACCCCGGAACAAATCTGGCGATCAAACGCCACACCGGAGGCTGTAACTACTTTTTCTGCGATGGTCATGCCAAATGGTTTCGGTTTGAACAAACCTGGACTCAGGATGGCAAAATTGACCTCTATGACCCGCGACGCTAACCGCAGCGAGACACGAAAGGACACTCCTCGATGCAAAAGACATTCACCCTGAAAACCGGACTGTTGACTTTTCTTCTGCTGGCTTTACTTTCCAAAATGAGTATCGCCCAGGGAAACGGCGAGCCGGGAACTCAACACGGCAACGACCTCTACCTCGGACTGAATGCAAACGGCGGAACCGCTCCGTCACCGGGCGGCGCGGCGGCAGCAGTCTGGTTCAGTGATACCTCCTCCAATCCGACTCGCCTCGCCACCTGGTTCGCCACCCCGCAAAACATGACGCCCAACATTAACGGGCCTACCGGATCGGGACAGCTTTATTTCAATCTCGGCACCAATGTCGTTACGGCCTACCCGAACGGGCAGCCGACGGACATGATGTCCTCCTCGGTAATGCAGCTGGTTTCGATCTCACCGGGATTGAAAATGTATGCTTCGGACACGCTGCTATTCGATGCCGATCCCGCCTTCACTCTGAACCTCAACAAAGTCGCACTCCCCTACGCGGGCGGCGGCTGGCACAAGCATTTCAATATCCGTGCGTTTAAGACGGGGACCTACACTCTGGCCTTCAAATACACGAACAACATCTCTCCAGCCGCTTCTCCCGTTGGAGACAGCCCAGTGTACACCCTGACCCTGCGAAACCGCCCGGTGGCACAGGGATGCCTGCTCATTCCCGGCAGCACTCGCACGGATACGACCCCCTATGGAACCGGAAACGTTGTGCGAGTTTTTCTCTTCCCGGCCAATTCCGCTCCGACCTCTGCCGCTTCCGCCCTAACTTACACCGATGTGTACGTCAACCCGAACGGTACGTTCGGAGTGCCGGAACTGCTGAAGTCCGGGGCGAACTTTCTGCGAAACGGTGACTCGTTCCGTATCGGGTTTCAATCGCTGGCGGTGAAGCAGGCGGTCACCGCAATGTTTCCCGGAAACATCGTCATCTCCCCAACAAGTCCGGCGCAGCTGGGAGACATTTCGCTGCCGCTCGGCGATGTGAATGGCGATAACAAAATTGATGTAGATGATCTCACCCTGCTGCTCAATGTCTACAACACCCGTGCTGGCGACGGTCACTATACGGCGGAAGCCGACCTCTCTGGCAATGGGACGGTGGATGTAGACGACCTGACCGCTTTACTGACGAACTACAATGTAACGGGAGCCTTCACCCCTTTGGCGAACCGCCCCGCCCGCAAGTAGAGGCCTGCATCTCTCCAGAGAAGCAGAGAGCCGAGACTACTTTTCGGAAGCTGGAGTTTTCTCGGAAAGACCGCCTGTTCCCTCTGAGGCGGGCAAAGGACGAAAGGAACGGATATGAACACACGAAACTTTACGTACTGTATAGCAATAAGTGCAATGATGTTGATAGGTTTTGGCAGCGGCTCTGCAAAGGCACAGCAGGAAGGGCTGGACATTCTCTGGGATGTGGATGCCAGCAATAATGTCATCATTCGCCCGCAGGAAGCAGCAACGGATCCCTCCCATCTCTTCAATCGCACCTTGAACCTCTTCAACGGAGAGTATGTCCATGACCTGGGCTTCGATGTCGCTCCCGGCATTGATGCAGGACTGGACTACAATGGCAAAAAAATCAAGTCTCTACGTATTCAGCAGGTCGGGATTTCGCCAGAACTCACTGGCGTTTATCAATTCGACGGGGTAACACCCGTCTGGGGGCAGGGGGCGAACTTCAAGAAAAGCTTCCTACAATCCGATACCTATATTGGGGGAGGGGATGCGTTTCGGCTTTACGCGGACGATTATAACGATCCTTCTAACCTCGTAGACCCGAACGATCCAACCCAAGGCTATCTCATTCAGCCTGCCTACTACCACCAGCATTTCGATATGCAGACTACGGCGTTGGGGGCGTTCTACTTTGATTTTCAGGCGACGGAAGTCACTCTGAACGACGGCACACTCGTTCCCAACTCGCAGGTGTTTCGCATCAACTTCACGAATGTTCCCGAACCCGGAACCTGGGCTTTGCTGTTCGGAGCTGCAATCACTTCTGCGGGCTTTCTGCGCCGGCGAAAATAAACGCCTCACTCTTTCTCCTCACCTCACTGCAGACCAGGCTCCGGCATTTTGTCGGAGCCTGGTTTTGCTTTCCGGTGCAGCGGGAACGAAAATCGGGGCGGATCGTAGAAAGAGCAGACAGAACGGACCGACTTTTCTCTTTTGTGAGAAGCCGTCGTGTCGAGTGAATTTGGAATGGAGCCTTGTCTTTGAAATCAGCAGAAACGCGGCGGGTCGTTGTCACAGGAATTGGGGCGATCACGCCGATTGGAATCGGCGTGGAAGGCTTGCGAGCCGGTCTGCGTGCAGGCCGATCTGCCGTGAAAACGATTACTGCGTTCGATACTTCGCCGTTTGTGAGTCATATCGCGGCTTCGGTCGAGGGCTTTGACCCCATGCCCTACCTCGATGGTAAAAAGCTCAAGCGGCTCGACAAGTTTTCTCAGTTCGCCGTTGCCGCCTCAAAAATGGCTCTGCAAGACTCGAAACTCAACCTGGAGCGTGAGGATCGAAACCGGATCGGCGTCTGCCTCGGAACGGCCCTGGGCGGGGTGGCCTTTGCTGAGGAGCAGTACCCTGCATTTCTCACGAAAGGAACTCACGGGGTTAACCCGATGCTGGCGCTCAGCGTTTTTAATGGGGCGGGATCGTGCAATATCGCTATCGAACTCGGCGTGAGCGGCCCGGCTACCGCCAACGGCGATTCCTGCGCGGCCTCTCCCATTGCGATTGGGCACGCTGTAGACTTCATTCGAGACGGCAAAGCTGATTTGATGCTGGCGGGCGGGGCTGAGGCTCCGCTCTCGCCGCTCTGCTATGGAGCCTTTGCCATCATTCGTGCCATGAGCCAGCGCAATAACGACCCGGAGGCCGCGTCCCGCCCCTTTGATGCCGAGCGTGACGGGTTTGTGATGGGGGAGGGCGCGGCGATCCTACTGCTCGAAGAATACGAACACGCCAAAGCGCGAGGAGCAGACATCTACGGGGAAATCCTCGCGCACGCTCTCACCAACGATGCCTATCATATGACCCAGCCCCGGCCCGACGGCTCGCAAACGGCCCGTTGTATGAAAGAATGCCTTGTCGAAGCGGGGATCACACCGGCTGAGGTGGGGTACATCAATGCACACGGGTCGAGCACCCCGCTGAACGACAGTTCGGAAACCGCAGCAATCAAACAGGTCTTTTGCGAGCGGGCTTACGAAATTCCGGTTAGCGGAACCAAAGGGTATCATGGACACGCCCTCGGTGCGACGGGGGCGTGGGAAGCCGCGATTTCCCTGCTGGCGATTCGTGATAACTGGCTTCCATCCACGCTGAATTTAACTCATCCCGACCCCGCCTGTGATCTGGACTATATTCCGGAACCTGGCGGACGCGCACAGTCGGTGGATTACGTACTTTCCAATTCATTCGGCTTTGGCGGGATCAATGCCTGTCTTGTGTTTGGGCGGGTTTAAGGGGAATCGTTAGGTCTAATGAGCGTCCCTGCCGAAGTTCTCCAGCCGATGTTGAAACCTCTCCCGCTGCTGGGACACCTCCCCGCATTTTCCCAAAACCCGCTGGCTTTTCTCACCGAGTGCGCCGAAAGCGGGGAGCGGACAATTCCGCTCCGCTTTTTGCATAAACGGGCGATTGTTCTCACAGACGCAGATGAGATCGAGCGCGTGCTGGTGACCGATCACGCCCTGTTTCGCAAACCCGACTGGCTGCGAACTCCCGCCGTGCGTCGTCTGCTGGGGGAAAGTCTGGTGCTGTCGGAAGGCGAAGAGTGGAAAAAGCCGCGTGAGCAAAGTCAGCCCGCTTTTCATACCCGCCTTTTACCGGGGTATGCGGAGACCATTTCAAGGTTGACGCAGCGGCGAATGGAAAACTGGAGGGTGGGGCAGGTTCTTGACACCGGGCACGAAATGACTCTGCTGACGCTCGAAATCATCGTCGAAGCCTTGTTCAAGGTGGAAATCGGAAGCCGTGCCGAAGGCATCGAAGCCGCAATGAATATCTTGATGGCTCGGTTCGGATCGAAACGCAGCCTGTACGGAATGATTCCCTGGCCCCCTTCTTTCCAAGAGCGAAAAGCGGTCGCGCAAATCAATCGGGCGGTAGATAGCTTGATTCAACGCTACCGGGAAACCCATCTCTTCACCTTGAGCACAACAGCGGAACGCGGCCCCGACACCGATCTCGTTTCCCGTCTGGGCTGCCCTTACGCAGGCAAAGATACGCCGCTCCTTTCGCTTCGTGAGCACCTGAAAACCTTTCTTGCCGCCGGGTACGAGAGTTCCGCGCTTTCACTTTCGTGGACGCTGCATCTCCTGGCGACTCACTCGGACGCCTCTCAGAGGCTGACGCGGGAACTCCGCGAAGTACTGGAAGGCAGGCCGCCGCAAATGGCGGACCTGCCCCGCCTTCCGTACACGCGGGCGGTGATGAAGGAGGGGCTGCGTTTGTATCCGCCGCTCTGGATGATCGGGCGTCAGGCACAAACCGCACTTGAACTCGGCGGACAGCCAGTTTCTGCCGGAACGCTTGTGATGACCAGTCCCTGGCTGATGCATCGTCACCCTCGCTATTTTTCCTGCGCCGCTCAGTTTCGGCCTGAGCGCTGGCTCTCTGGAGAAACCGACACGCTGCCTCACTATGCGTTCTTCCCGTTTGGCGGCGGGCCTCGCGTCTGCATCGGGCAGGGCTTCGCAATGATGGAACTGGCACTCGTGCTGGCAGCGATCCTGCAGCGATTTTCGCTCCAAAACGTCGCCGACCCCGGCCTCCAGCCCTGGGCCACCATGATGCTGCGCTCCTCCTCCCCGATTTTGCTGAGGCTGGGCAGCCCTCCCGATGGAGAAACAATCTCTCATGCACACCCTTAATGCCATCGAAATTCACGGGGAACCGGATACCGTTCTCGCCCGCCTGTTCGCGCTTGTTTCCGATCTAGAAGATTGGCCCCGCCTGCTGCCGCATTACCGCTGCCTCACGGTGACCGAAAAAACGACCACACGCAAAATCGCCAGTTTTGGGGCTTCTCGCGACGGTTTCCCGGTGAAATGGCGGGCGGAGCAGGAGCTTTTTCCGCACGAAGACCGCATTACGTTTCGGCATATCGGCGGGGTGAGCAAAGGGATGTGGGTGGAATGGCGGCTGGAAAAACGCCCGGATGGAGTACGCGCCGTAATTCTTCACGAACTAACTTATCCGGTTCCGGTGCTGGGGCCGTTGTTCGCCGAGTATGTGGTCGGGAAGCTTTTTGTCTCTCCCATTGCGAACAAAACCCTCCGCTGTTTCAAGGCTCTGATCGAGGAGGAGCAATCGCGTTCTTCCGGATCAGCGCGAAGAGGCTTTTCGGCACGATGAGAGGTTTTCTGGACTGGGACACTCCCCCTCGCTTAGAAGTGCCGGAGCTGATTGACGACGAAACGCAGCCTTACACCGACTTTCAAGAGAGCCTGCGCGATGTGCAGCGGGTCAACCGATTTTTAGGCGGAACCGCTGTGCTCCTGCGTCCAATGAAGAAGTGGCTTCGATTCCCTGGCTCCGCGGAGCAATCTTCCCTCCCCCTTACGATTCTGGATGTGGCGACCGGTTCGGGCGATCTGCCAAAGGCGATTGCAGCGTTGGCTTCGGCCCAAAAAATCCCTGTTCACCTCATCGGGCTGGATTTCAGCCCGCCGATTTTAAGGTTCGCCCGAGAGGAGACGCAGCAGGTGAAAATGCTGCGGCTTTTGCGCGGTGATGCCTTTCAACTGCCCTTCGCGGACGCGAGCATAGATTATGTGCTGTGTTCGCTTGCGTTTCACCATTTCGGGTTCGAGGGATCGGTTTCGGCACTGCGCGAGATGGAGCGGGTGTCGCGCCGGGGCTGGGTTGTAAACGATTTACGCCGGGCGCGAAGTGCCTGGTGGCTGTTTCGGGCCGTATCCCGGATCACCCGAATGAACCGCCTCACCCGCCACGACGGGCCAGCCTCGGTGCTTCGCGCCTATTCGCTGCCCGAATACAAAGCCCTGCCCGAAGCCCTGGGCCTAACCGTCGGCGAAGACGTGCAGCTTTACCGCAGTGCGTTTTATCGCGTGGCACTCGTGCGGGAAAAAATCCGTTGAATCCCATGAAGCACCGGGTAAACTCAAGGGGCTGGGTGCAAGAGCATCAACTCGGAATTTCAAGGAGAAACAAAAATGGGAGAAATGAAATATCGTCGGCTGGGGGGCAGCGGCCTGAAGGTGAGTGAAGTGTGTCTGGGTTCCTGGCTGACCTACGGCAATGCCACCGAAAACGAAACGGCGGAGGCGTGCATTGACCGCGCCTACGAACTGGGCATCAACTTTTTCGATACCGCCAATGTCTACGCTCGCGGCAAAAGCGAAACGGTGGTCGGAAAAGCCCTCAGCAAATACCCGCGCAGCACCTATGTTGTCGCCACCAAAGTGTTCTATCCGATGGATGACAGCCCGATGCCGAACAATCGCGGCTTATCCCGCAAGCACATTCTGGAACAGTGCGACGCCAGCTTAAAACGGATGGGCTTGGATTATATTGATCTGTATCAGTTTCACCGCTACGACGCCGAAACCCCGCTGGAAGAAACGCTGCGTGCGGTAGATGATCTGATTTCCCAGGGCAAAATTCTTTATGCCGGGTTCAGCTCATGGTCGGCGGAGCAAATCACCGATGGCGTTACGCTTCAGGATAAACACGGCCTGGATCGGTTTGTCTCCAGCCAGCCCTATTACAATCTGCTGGGACGAGACATCGAAAAAGCGGTGATTCCGGTTTGTGTCCGCGAAGGAATCGGACAAATCGTTTTTTCGCCGCTTGCCCAGGGACTGTTAACGGGAAAATATAAACCGGGAGAGCCGATTCCGGCGGATACCCGTGCCTCCGATCCGAAACAAAACCAGTTTATGAATGTGAAGGAGGGGAAACTCGATGACGCTCTGCTCACCAAAATTCAGAAACTCAAACCGATTGCAGCGGGACTGGGATTGAGTATGGCGCAACTGGCTCTGGCCTGGTGTCTTCGGCTGCCCAACGTTTCGAGTGTTATCATCGGAGCGAGCCGACCCTCGCAGGTGGAGGACAACGCTGCCGCTTCCGGCGTGACCCTCTCCGAGGAGACGCTTGCCGCAATGGATGCGGCCCTGGCGTAAACTGAAAACGAAAACACAGAAAGCCCGCCTCCATCGTAAAGATCGAGGCGGGCGAAAACTGTTGGCGACACCCTAAACGGCAGCGGCGGTCGCGGCTTTGTGGGCGCGTTTCATCAGGCGGGACTTGCGTCGGGAAGCCTGATTGCGATGGATGATTCCGCGCTCGGCGGTTTTATCAATCGCTTTTACCGCAAGACGAACGGCCTCAGCGGTTTCAGACGCCTCGACAGCAGGCGCATCTACGGCAGATTTCGCCTTTTTGATAAATGTTTTCATCGCGGACTTCGCAGAAATATTCCGCAGATGATTTTTGCGAGACTTGATAACGTCCTTTTTGACGGACTTGATATTCGGCACGAAACCACCTCCTATAACCGAGAGAGTATACCTCTTCTCAATCCATTTAGCAAGAGAGAATTTTAGAACCGCTGGAATTTTCCAAAGCGGCGCAGGTTTGCTGGATCGGGTATCCTAATAGAATGACAAGCACTCATCTTTTAACCCTGACCGACCTGAAAAAAGAGTTTACGGTGACCCGGCAGGAGGGACTGCGGGCAAAACGGGAACAGGTTCACGCCGTTGACGGAGTGACGATTACGGTGGGGCATGGAGAAACCGTCGGGCTGGTCGGCGAGTCGGGCTGCGGCAAAAGCACGGTCGGCAGAACGGCACTCCGATTGATTGAACCGACTTCCGGGCAAATCCTTTTCGACGGAACCGATGTCCGCGCCCTAAAAGGGGAGGCACTGCGCCGTCTTCGCCGCGAAATGAACCTGGTGTTTCAAGACCCCTTTGCATCGCTAAACCCCCGGATGCTGATCGGAGACATCATCACCGAGCCGCTGAAGGCACACGGAGATACGCTCTCGCGCAGGGCAAGACTGGAAAAAGCGCAGGCTCTGTTGAAACAGGTGGGCTTGCGGGAAGAATTCGTTTCGCGTTATCCGCACGAATTTTCAGGCGGTCAGCGGCAGCGCATCGGCATTGCCCGCGCCATCGCCACCGACCCGAAACTACTGGTCTTAGACGAACCCATTTCCGCTCTGGATATTTCGATTCGAGCGCAAATTCTGAACCTGCTGGAAAATCTTCAGAGAGAACGGGGGCTGTCCTACCTCTTTATCGCCCATGATTTGAGCGTGGTGCGCCACACCTGCCACCGCGTTTATGTGATGTATCTGGGGGCCATCATGGAAGAGGGAAGCTCCGACGACGTATTCACGCGCCCGAAGCATCCCTACACGCAGGCCCTCCTTGCGGCGGTTCCCGTTCCCGACCCCAAAACGAAGCGCGAACGCATTTTGCTGGAGGGCGATATTCCTTCCCCGGTGGACATTCCTTCCGGCTGCCGCTTTCGGACGCGCTGTCCGCTCGCTCAGGAAATCTGCGCTCGGCAAATTCCGCCCCTGCGGGAACTGTCGTCCGGGCATCGGGCCGCCTGTCATTTCGCCGAGTCCCTTGAACGAATTTTCACGGCCTGATTTTCCACATCCAGCGCTCCGGGTTGGGCAGCGTCTCGAAACCTTCCGCCGCGTAGACCGCATGGGCGTCGCGGGTGTTGAGCAGCCAGCGGTTCACCTGATGCTCCGGGTGATCCAGCGCAAAGCGAACCATTGTCCGGCCCACCCCTCTTCCGCGCTCTTCCTCCGCGACATAAACATCACACAGATAGGCAAAGCGCGTCTGATCCGAAATCACGCGCAGATAACCAACCTGCTCGCTTCCGCAATAGGCTCCGACTACTAGAGAGGAATGTTCAGCGGCACAAAGTACCTGCTCAGAGGTAGTTCCGGTGTGCCAGTAGGTTTGGGTCAGCCACCCCAATACGCGGTTGAAGTCTATTCGGCTACGGGTGTCATCTATCTCGAATTCGCCGAAAGCGATTTTCATTTAGGGGGTTCCGGAGGGGGCGGGCGCAATAGGCTGAACCGCCGGAGCAGCAGCAGGGAGGGAAGAAGCTTTCGGTTTCGGAGTGATACGAACAGGGCGCGGTCTGCTCCCCACCAGGATCACTGACGGAAACGGACGATAGTAGTCACGGGAAACGAGTTCCCGCTTCACTACCTGCCCATTTTCCTTAATCACTCGATAAACCGTGACGCGGTGTCCATTGTGACCATTGTCTTTAACGTGGGATCGCCCCACATAAAGATCAGGGTCTCGCACGGTGGTGGAGTCATGCGGAATAGTCGAGACATTGGTTCGCTCGATGGTGATGGAGCGACCCGGCGTTTTTTCGCCGAGCAGTCGAAACGAAAGCCGCCCGCCGCCAGAGGAAGAAGCAATATAGATCGGCTTACGAGTGTTGTTCTGAAATTTAAAGTCAATTGCGCCGTCTACCACCGTCGCGTCGCACCCGGCAGGCAGGTAATGAACCGGAAAGGCATGGTGGGATCGCGAAACGATTTTCAGATCGGAACGCAGCACCGCGTTATAGAGTGTGGAAGACACCTGACAGATGCCGCCGCCGATACCGGGGACAAGTTCGCCCTTTACGATTACGGGAGCATCACGAAAGCCCGCCCGTTCATTTCGGGGGCCGACAATCCGGTTGTAAGAGAAAACATCGCCGGGAGCAAGAACCGTGCCGTTGATTTTACCGGCAGCAAGCGCGATATTACTGCCCCGGCTGGCTCCCGTTCCGCCAAATCGAGTGGTGAAGGAACTGATTTCCTGCAAGTCTTTGAGATCGGCTTCGGTCACTTTTGGAACCACCGTCACCAGCGCGAGCGTGACCTCGACGGCTTCGGGGGCCTTAAGGGGTTTGGGCAAATCGGCAGGCGGAACATCCGGGCTTGACGGAGCGGGAGCTGCCTCGACAGGCGGGGTTTCGCTCTGGGCCAATTTGACGAGTTGAGTTTTCCAGGCAGCGGCAATGGCGTTCGCGCTCGCCTCTTCGTCCACTTTCAGCCCGGTTTTTTCTTTGCGGATCGAATATCCTCCTTTGGCACCGGGAACAATCGTGGCATTACGGGCGCGGTGATTGATGTCTTTAGCCACCTGCCCTTTGAGATAGGCATGAAGTCGGGGGAGGTCTACGGTGGGAACGGGAGCGGCGGTACTGACCTGGCCGCGACCAAATAAGCCCGCTAGACGAGTAAGGGTTCCCTGTTCCTGCCCGCTTTCGGAGATCGCTTTAAGGGTGGCGGGCACATCAACGCTTAGACCGAGTTTTCCGGCAGGCGGGGTGTAGACACGTTTGAGGCCGGTTTCCGGGGCGAAACTCAGTCGGATCGGAGTTTTCTTCCAGAGGTCTACCAGAGCGAGAAGTTTTTTCTTCGCCTCTTCAGAGGTCTGACCGCCGACGTTCTGACCAGCAAGCTTGAGGCCGTTTGGCGTAAGGGCAGGGTCCTGCCGCGAAAGCGCGATGCCGACTCCGGCTCCTCCTCCCAAAAGAATGGCGGGAAAAGCAAGCAGCAGAAGTTTCGGCGAAGAACGGCGGTTTGATTTTCGTGAGGGCAGGGGAGCAGAGGACATTTTCGTTGGTGCGATATTCATGAAATCAACAATTCAAGTTCTTTCAGAGCATTCCGAGCGATTGCTCTTGTGTTCGACTTGGTTGAGCAGATGCTCTAGTTTTTCCGTGTGTTGTTCCAGCAGTTCGACGCGCTGGCGCAGTTCACGCAGTGCCGCTTCCTGCGGATCACTCGTATTGATTTGATTGTCCATTACACTGCAAGGTTCCATCGGGTCTTCTACCCGGCGGCCCTCCCGCCGAACGATCCGTCCCGGAATCCCGACAACCGTACAGTTGGCTGGAATATCTTTGTTGACGACAGCGTTTGCGCCGATTTTGCAGCCGTCCCCGATAGTGACCGGGCCGAGAATTTTTGCCCCCATTCCAATCAAAACATTGCTGCCGATGGTGGGATGGCGCTTCACCTTTTCGAGAGCGGTTCCGCCCAGGGTGACCTGATGGTAAAGCAAAACATCGTCGCCGATTTCCGCCGTTTCGCCGATAACGATCCCCATTCCATGATCAATGAAAAAGCGGCGTCCGACTTTTGCTCCCGGATGGATTTCAATGCCGGTGAGAAAACGGCTGACGTGAGACAAAATGCGGGCGGGAGACCGTGCATTGGTGTTCCAGAGCCAATGGGCAATACGATGAAACCAGAGCGCGTGCAAGCCTGGATAACTCAAAACCTCGAACACGCTGCGAGCCGCCGGGTCTTTTGAAAAAACGGTCTGAATATCTTCGCGAATACCTGAGAACACCCTGACTCCTTCACCGCTCTGTTTGAGGAGACGCACCGCCGCCTTTGTCGGTTCCGACAGTCATGAACGGGAAGACACTTCGATGCCGGTCTATTAGTGTAGCATATTCAGGGGGCAAACGTATAGAAGTTTCAGCACTTATTTCAAGGAGAGGAGAACCTCGGAGGGGGTAACATAGGGGCCTTCGTACAGATTTACGCCGTCCGCATCGGCAGCAGCAAACTGCCAGAGGCGATCCGGCGGAGCAAAGCCGGAATGGGTAGCGGCGGCTCCTGTCATGCCGTCTTTTCTCACCGCGATGAGAGCGGCCCCGTAATGATCGAAATTTTCGGGCGGGCGTTTTCGAATCAGATAGCGCAGGGCTTCGATACACGCCTCTTCCGGGGTCATTCCCCGTTCCAAATTCATCACGACGCGATAGGAGAGGCAGGCTTTCATCATTTCATCACCGTGCCCGGTTCCTGCCGCCGCCCCGATTTCGTTGTCCACGTAAAGCCCCGAACCCAGGATCGGGCTGTCGCCTACCCGCCCCGGTGTTTTCCAGGCCATTCCGCTGGTGGTGCAGGCGGCGGCAAGATCGCCCCGGCTGTCCAGACCACAGATGCCAAGAGTGTCGTGGTTGTCCGGGGTGAACACGGGAGGCACTCCGGTTGTCGGGCCCAGATCGAAGTGAGCCACCTCCGCGCTTCCCCGCTCCTGCTTCCAGGCTTCCCAGCGGTCGCGTGCGGTATCGCTCAGCGTGTCTTCAGCCGGAAAACCGTTTTGCAAAGCGTAGGCTTCGGCGTTTTCTCCGACCAGCATGACATGGGGCAGATTTTCCATGACCTGCCGAGCCACGGAAACGGGACGGCGGACGGTTTTAACCGCCGCCACCGCTCCTGCGGCATGAGTGCGGCCATCCATAATCGCCGCGTCGAGTTCTGCCTGCCCCGCCGCATTGGGCAGCCCGCCGTAGCCGACGGAATTAACTTCCGGGTCGAGTTCCGCGACATTGGCCCCTGCTTCTACGGCATCGAGCGCCGTTCCGCCAGAGGCTAAAATGTTCCAGCCGACTTTGCAGGCGGCCTCTCCGAATTTCCAGGTGGCGATCAAAACGGGCTTCATGCCGCGTCCTTTCCAGCATGAGCCAGCAAAGGCGAGCCAGAGGGAACGCCCTTCGGCAGCAGTTCATACTGAGTGGTACGGCGCATCGGCTCATACCCGGCATCACGAATAAGCCGCTCCATCTCCTCAATCGGCATCGTGAAGGCGCATCCCGCAGAGGAAACCACGTTTTCTTCCATCATCGTAGAGCCAAAGTCGTTGAGGCCGTAGCGAAGGGCAACCTGTGCCACTTTCGGCCCCTGCGTCACCCAGGAAGCCTGTAAATGAGGGATATTGTCGAGCAGAATGCGGCTGACGGCGACGGTGCGCAGGTAGTCGAATGCCGAAGCCCGCTCGCCCTCCAGTTCGGTTCCGTCCGGCTGGTACGACCAGGGAATAAAGGCAGTGAACCCTCCGGTTTCGTCCTGAAGTTCCCGGGAACGCACGAGGTGCTCCACGCGATCCTCTACCGTGTCCACCGAGCCGTACATCATCGTTACGGTGGATTTCAAGCCCGTCCGGTGTGCTTCGCGCATACAGTTCAGCCAGGCATCGGCGGTGTCTTTGTAAGGCGATATCGTTTGCCGCACTCGGTCGGTTAGAATTTCTGCACCCCCGCCCGGAACCGAGTCCAATCCTGCCGCCTTGAGGCGGGCGAACATTTCCGCCTGAGACAGTTTCGAGAGATTGGCGATATAAATCAGTTCTGCGGGGGAAAAGGCGTGCAGGATCACGCCATACGCGCCGAACTTCTCTTTGATCGAGTGGAGCAGGTCTTCGTACCATTCGATCTTGAGTTTGGGATTCAAGCCGCCCTGCATTAAAATTTCGATGCCGCCAAAGTCTACCATCTGCTGAATTTTCTCGAAAATGGTTTCTTTCGAGAGAGTATAGCCTTCGCTGTGGCCCGGAACCCGGTAAAACGCGCAAAACTTGCACCGCACCCAGCAGACGTTGGTGTAGTTCACATTGCGACCGACTACGTAGGTGACAAGGTGATTCGTGCCGGGATGCAATTTTTCGCGAACCACATTGGCCAGGGAAGCGAGTTCCGGCAGATTGGGATGATGAAACAGGCGAACTCCGTCCTCGAAGGTGAGGCGTTCGCCGGAGTAAACTTTCTCGGCCAGGTCATCAATCCGGCGCGGAAACCGAGCAGGAGACGGCGAAAGAGAAGCCGCCCCAAGGGGCAGGGGGGAACGTGCTGATTCTAAAACCGCCATGAGATTACTCCGGTTGTGCGAAATTTCACAAAGTTGACAAGATTAGTTATCGTTACGTCTCAGCGAGCAGGAAGGTTTTCAATGAGGAAATTTTTTCGGTTCAGCGAGCGACATTCAAAGCGCGATGCCCGATATCACGGCGATACGTTATTCCCTCGAAGTTTAGGTGGCTCAGCCCAACATAGGCATTGGCAACGGCGTCTATGATGCTGACTCCCCTTCCGGTGACCGAAAGCACCCGTCCCCCGGCGGTCACGGTCTGCCCCTGCTCGAAGCGGGTTCCCGAATGGAAGACCAAACAGTTTTCGATCTGAGAGGTTTCTGTGAGACCGGTGATGACCCGCCCGCTTTCGTAGGCGGCAGGATAGCCCTGAGCCGCTGCAACCACCGCAGCGGCGGCCCCGGATCGCCATTTGGGGGTTTGCCCTTCCAAACTGCAGTCGGTGACTGAAATCAGCAGCGGCAAGAGGTCGCTTTCCAGCATCGGAAGAACGGCCTGCGTTTCGGGGTCTCCGAGGCGGCAGTTGAACTCAATGGTCTTGAGACCGCTTGAAGTCATCATCACCCCCGCATAGAGAATACCGCGATAGGGCAGACCCAGCTCGCCGATGGCTTTGACGGCAGGCTCCAAAATTTGCTCCATCGCCCGTTGAACGAGATCGGGCGGAGCAGCAGGTACAGGAGTATAGGCTCCCATCCCTCCGGTATTGGCCCCGGTATCGCCCTCGCCGATCCGCTTGTGATCCTGAGCAGGCAGCAAAGGAATGACCGTTGAGCCGTCCGTGATCGCCATAATGGAAGCCTCTTCCCCGAAAAGACATTCCTCTATAACAACCTGCTCGCCCGCTTCCCCGAAAACCCGTTCCCGCATCATTTGGTCAATGGCGGCGCGTGCTTCCCCGGAATGCTGGGCGACGGTCACTCCTTTTCCTGCGGCCAGCCCATTCGCCTTGATAACAACCGGAAAATCGCCGCCATGCTCGGCATAATAGGTATCGAGATAATCATGGGCGGCCTCCGCGCTGTCGCACACGCGGTAAGCGGCGGTGGGAATGTTGGCGGTGGTCATCAACTGCTTGGCAAACGATTTCGAGCCTTCGATTCGGGCAGGATCGGCGGAAGGGCCGAAAATTCGCAGTCCTCGGCTCTCGAAACGGTCTACAATTCCGGCAATAAGCGGAATTTCAGGGCCGACAACCGTCAAATCAATCCGACTCGCTTCGGCGAAGTCAGCCAGCCCGTCGAGATCGGTCACCGAAATCGGTACACAGTCGGCAAGCGCAGCAATCCCGGCGTTGCCGGGAGCACAGTAGATTTTCTGGGCGAGGGGGCTTTGGGCGAGTTTCCAGACGAGAGCGTGTTCGCGTCCGCCTCCGCCAACGACTAAAATTCGCAAGGGGGGTGTTCTCCTGAACTCGGTTCGGCTTTTTTTCAGAGGTCGGCACGAAGGCGGGCAGGCTCACCAAAGCAGGGCTATTCGTCACTGCCGCTGTAACTGTCATACTGATCGGGAGCCAGATTCTCAAAGCGGGCGTATTTGGGAATAAATCCCACTTTGACCGGCCCGGTGGGGCCGTTGCGCTGCTTGGCGATAATAAGTTCTGCAACCTCAATGCTCTCCCGATCATTCTCTTCGCTGCTCGGTTTTTGCATCTCTTCGGCCTGCTGATCCGCCGATTTCGCTTCCTTCTGTTTGTAGTAGGCTTCGCGATAAATAAACATCACGATGTCCGCTTCGGCCTCAATACTACCCGATTCTCGCAAATCCGAAAGCATCGGGCGTTTGTCCGGGCGCGATTCAACGGCACGGCTCAACTGCGAAAGGGCAATGACGGGAACCTGAAGTTCACGCGCCAGCCCTTTGATGGCACGAGCGATTTCCGCGATTTCCTGGTTTCGGTTTTCGGTTCGCTTGTGTCCGCGCATCAACTGGAGATAGTCAATCATAATGAGGCCGAGACCGCCCCGTTCCGCTTTGAGGCGGCGGCATTTCGCCCGCATCTCCATCGCGGAAATATCAGGAGAGTCGTCAATAAAAACCGGTGCTTCCGCCAGTCGGCTGATCGCTTCTCCCACCCGCTGCCAGTCGTCGGGGATCAACGAGCCGGTGCGAAGCCGGTTCTGATCCACCTTTGCCTCCGAGCAGATCATACGGGCGACAAGCTGCTCTTTGGACATTTCCAAACTGAAAATCGCCACCGGGGTGTTTTCGTTCAGCGCGACGAACTGCGCCATCTGTACCGTTAGAGCGGTTTTCCCCATCGAAGGGCGGGCCGCTACGATAATCAAATCGCTTGGCTGCAGTCCGGCGGTTTTATAATTGAGGTCGTCGAAGGGAGTCTGGCGTCCGGTGGTGATCCCTTTGTTTTCATAGCGTTTTTCAATGCGATCCAATTCCTGATCGAGCAGGGGACGCAGTTCGGAAAAAAACTGACCGGTACGCCGCTGTCCGACCTCGAACACGATTCGCTCGGCGCGATCCACCACCTCGTCTACCTGATCGAACTCGGAGTAGGCCAGCCCCTGAATCTGGGTTCCGGCATCCATCAGGCGGCGCAGAATGGATTTTTCTTCAACCAGACGGGCATAGTATTCGGCGTTGGCGGCAGTGGTGGGAGCATCCAGCAGATTGATGAGATAATTGACGCCGCCCACGTTTTCGAGGCGGCTTCGGGAGGTAAGTTCCTCCGAAACGGTGAGCACCTCTACCGGCTCGTCGTTTTGAGCGATACTGAGGATGGCCTCGAAGATATAGCGATGCGCATCCCGATAAAAATCATCGGGTTTGAGAATTTCAGCGGCACGCTCAACGGCGGCACGCTGCAAAAGCATCGAGCCGAGCACGGCTTGTTCCGCTTCGAGATTCTGGGGGATGCGGTCGAAACTGTCCATGAGCAAGGGCGTATCACTCATTTCTGGAAAAGGGCATGGCGGGGCGAAAGGCCTGCCCGAACAAACGGGGTGAAAGACAGCCCGCCGACCGAGAGGGGCAGCGGGCAATCCAGTCGGAGCCTGAAAAGCAGGAACTATTCGGCAGGTTCGGCTTCAGGCGCGGTTTCTGCCGGGGCTTTTGCGGCTTCATCCGCCGCGAGTTTCGCCGCCTCTTTCGCGGCTTTTTCTTCGGCGAGCACACGGGCTTTCTCACGGGCTTCGAGGGTTTCAGGCGTGACGATATCCACTGAGAACGGAACAGTCACCTCCGGGTGAAGGCGAATGGTGAGGTTGTACAGCCCGGTGATTTTGATGGGGTCCACAAGAGAAATACGGCGTTTGTCCACCTCCACGCCCGTGTCTTTCTGGATGGCTTCGGCGACATCGGCCTCAGTGACCGCGCCGAAAAGTCGGGTGGATTTCGGATTGGCTTTTGCCGTGATCTGAAATTGTTTGCCGTTGATTTTCTCTCCGTTTGCCTGAGCGGAGGTCAGGAGATCGGAGACTTTCGCCGTTTCGCGAGCGATGCGGGCTTCGTGCTGTTTGACGGCGGCCCCTTTCGCCACCACTGCAAGCTGGCGGGGGAAAAGATAGTTGCGTGCGTATCCGTCGGCGACGGTGACGATTTCACCGTCCTGCCCCACTTTCGGGACATCGCGGGTCAGAATGACCTTCATTGATCTGTCTCCTGGCGCGTGTTGTCCGGGGTCAGGCGATGGTCACGGCTGGTTCGGAAACTCGAACCACCTTGCCGGCTCGCGCCCGTGCTCAAACACCCCACTCTTCTTCTGCGCTAACGATTGAGTTGAATTCCGATACGGGCGTGAGGAGCATCGAAAAGCGAGTCGGCTCCTATCCACCAGTAAGCGTTCTTATTTACCCTGAAAAGGGTACGAAAGTCAAGGCGCGGGGTACGTGTATCGTACAAATCGGCGCGAAAAAGAGACCCGGAGCCTAGGCGATAGTCAAGTCCGGCTCCCAAGCGTGAGGCGAACAAGCCGTAGCGAAACGCAAGGCGGTCGTTGGCCTGCCGCCCCAGCTGAAGGTTAAACCGCGCGTTCTGCCCGATGTCGTAAATTCCGGTCTGAACGAAATTCTGCGCTCCCGTGCCGATTCGGGCTTCCACATCGGCGCGAAAATTGCCGGGGTCAATGCCTTCGGAAGCGTTTGCGAACAAATCTACTTTCGGCGTAGAAATCTTTTTCGGTTTGCCGTCCGAACCCGTGAAATTGCCCAGCAGTTTATTCACTTTTTCCACCGCCTCACTGCCCTGCTTGGAGGCTTCCTTCAGGTTCATGACCGAAGTTTTGAGGTCGCTTTGCAGCTGCGGGTCGCCGGAAATCTGATGCAGATCGGAGGCGATTTGATTGAAGCGAGCCAGGGTGGTTCTGCCGAGATCAAGTGTTTCCTGAAGCGAAGACTGCAGGCGCGGATCGGTCACCTGCTCCGTGAGTTTTTTTACTACGGTGTTGGCATCGTCCAGGGTCGTGTCGAGACGGTCGAAGATGTTGAGGAGGGACTGCCGGAGTTCGTCGAGGTTGCCTTTGCCCGAAGCCAGAAGACCGTTGAGCTGCCTTCGCAGATCGCCCGCCATTCCCGACGCCTGTGTGGAAACCTGGCGGAAATTGTCGAGAGTCGCCACGAGTTTTTGACGCACCTCTTTCGGATCGCCGATAATGTCGCCCGTTTTGGAGATCGTTTTGTTTGAGGTGGTAAGCAGGGTGCTCGTCTGATCTAAAATTTTATCAATTTTGCCGTAAGACTGCTGAATTTTACCGTTGATGGTATCGAACGAGGCGTTGAGTTTTTTGACGGTAGATGCCAGTTCCGGCGAAAGGGCTTCCAACGCCCCGCCCGTCTCTTCGCCGGTCACTCGTGCGGTGTTGTTTTTCACCAGGAAAAGATCGCTGTCTCCCGGCACGATTTCTACGGTGGGGTTTGTGATCAGGATGCCAGAAACCACGCGAAATCGAGAGTTTTTCGGAATCTGATATTTATTGAAAATTTTAAGGGTGATTTGCGGATCGCCGAAGTGCCCTTTGATTTTTTGATCGGTGTTGAGGTCTACGCTTTCAACTTCGCCGATCTGAACGCCCTGCATTCGAACGACCGACTGTTTGACCAGCCCTTTGGCGTCCTTGAAAATGGCCGCGACAAGATAGGTGTCGGGGCGGAAGTGAAGCAGATAGGCATAAACGCCTGCAACGGCAAGAATTCCAACGACCCAAAAAAGAACGGTTTTTGCCAGAACCTTGCTGTAATTTGACACTAACTCTTCCTCAAATCTAAATCTTGTGCAATAAACTCTTGAACTTTAGGAATTTCGCTTTTCCGCAATGCCTGAGGCGTGTCGAAAATTACGATCTCGCCCTCCGAGATCATCGCAATTCGGTCGGAAATTCGGAAAATCGAGCGAATATCATGGGAAACAACAATCGAGGTGACTCCGTTGCGTTCCCGTGTCTGCAAAATCAGGGCATCAATGGCATGAGCCGTCAGCGGGTCCAGACCACTCGTCGGCTCATCATAGAAAACGATCGAAGGCTCAGTGGCAAGTGCACGCGCCAGCCCGACACGCTTTTGCATTCCTCCCGAAAGTTCCGAAGGAAACAAATGCTCGACCCCTTCGAGCTGGACTTCGGCAAGGCGGCGGCGCACCACCTCGGCAAGCTGGGAGCTGCTTAGACGGCGGTTGTGGCGAGACAGACTGAACACGATGTTGTCATGCACATCGAGCGAATCGAACAGAGCCGCGTATTGAAACACCAGCCCCAGCTTAATTCGCCGCTCATCCAGTTCGCGATCCGTCATGGCAGCGATGTTTTCGTTGTCGATCCAGATTTCGCCGGAGGTGGGGCGGCGAAGCCCGGACATCATCCGCAGCAGGGACGTTTTCCCCGACCCCGACCCGCCCATAATCGAAATCACTTCGCCCTGAGCGATTTCGAGGTTGATGTCATTCAAGATCACTTTGTTCGGGACTTCGTAGATCAAGTTTTTTACGCGGATTGCACTCATCGAGAGATCGGCATCCTATCTGGCTCCGCCTTTTTGCTTCAGAATGTAGGCGAGAAAAAGATCGGCGACCACCATACTGATCACGCATAAAACCACCGACCGAGTGGTAGAACGCCCGACCCCGGTGGCTCCCTGCTTGGTGTTCAATCCCTGAAGACAGGCAATAATGCCGATTAAAAACGCAAAAACGAACGATTTGATCAGGCCGTTGGTGAAATCGGCGGCACGGGCGTACTTATAGATGGAGGAGAGAAACGTGGCTCCGGGAACCCCATTCGCCGTTGCAGAAAGGTAGCCGCCCGTCAGCCCTGCAAGATCGGCCAGGGTGGTCAAAAAAGGAAGGATCAATACGGCGGCCAGCACACGGGGAGCCACGAGATAGCGCACCGGAGGAACCGCCATTGCTTTGAGCGCGTCTACCTGCTCGGTAACGACCATCGTCCCGATTTCTGCGGCAATGGCGGCTCCGCTGCGAGCGGCAAAGGCGATCCCGCCCAGCACCGGCCCCAGTTCGTTGAGTTCAGCATAGGCAATCGTGCCGCCGACGGCTTCCGCGAACCCAAACGAAAGTGCGAATGTGGAGGTGTAGAGTGCGAACACGGCTCCGGTGGACATCGCAATGGCAACGACAATCCACACTCCGTCTACGCCGATGCTTGCCATCTGAACGATCAAATCACGCACCGAAAATCGCCCGGTAAAAATCGTTGAGAGGGTTTCGCCAGAGAGTTTGAGGGCGTCCCAGGCAAAGCCGAACAGCGACTCGTTCTCCGCCGGGTTCGGCGGCGGCTTGCGGCGGTGCGGCGAGGGTTTGGTCTGGGAAAGTGTCTGGTCGGACATACGATAAAGTATACTGTGAAACCGTGCCAATTGTGGCAGCGATCCGCATCTAATCTACAGAAGAAGCCGATGAGGGGGCAGAATACTCCGAAGAGGGCGGCCTGTCCGTTCAATCTGTTTTTAGAACCCTGCTGCCGGCGGGACGCAGGGTTGGGGAAACGGTGGATTGGGAGTGGGCCTCCGGTGGAGGCTTTTACTAGGAGAACTGAAATGAACCGATGTCGGCCTTTGTTTGCCTTTCCCTTGTTGGTGCTTCTGACCGGGGCTGCCGCCCGCCTTTCCGCGCAGTCCGTTAACGAATTGATAGATGCCCTGAGAAACCAGGACAATCTCCGGGTCAGGCGGCTTCTCGAACTCAAAGCCGATGCGAACGGCGAGTTTCATTTTCTGAGAGGCACGAAGCTTCCCCCGCTGCTTCGTGCCCTCCGAAACCATCAGGGAGAGTTCCTTCGAGATGCCGAGGCCCGCGAACGGTTTCACACTCCTTTGAGTGAGGCCTCACAAAACGATAATGATGTCGGCGTGAAATTACTGCTTGACGCGGGGGCCGACCCCAACAAAACAGATGTGACGGGCGGAACGCCCTTTATGGAAACGGGAAACCCGAAAATCGTTCGGCTCCTTCTGGAACGGGGCGCAGACCCCAACGCTCAGGCAAGTCCTACCGGAATGACGCCGCTTCTCCTCAGTGCCGACCGCCCTATCGAAGTGATGAAACTGCTGCTCACGCACGGGGCCGATCCGAATCAGTCCCTCTACGATGGAACCTCTGTTTTTTTGCGGGCTGCGCGTTCTGCCGATGATCCGCTGCCCAAAATGAAGCTGCTGCTGGAGCAGGGCGCAAATCCGCTGGCCCGGACAAAAAGCGGCTCAACGGCTCTGATGGCTTTGTGTTCGCATCGAATTTCTTCTCAGGGAAAGATTTCGCTCCACGCTCCAATGGAGTGTATCCGCCGGGTGCTCGAACTCGGTGAGGACATCAACGCGCAGACGGCAAACGGCGAAACCGCCCTTCTCCAAACCGGCAGAGGCTCCCAGGCAAACACCGAACTGGTGAAATTTTTGCTGGAGAACGGCGCAAATCCCAACCTTGCGGACAACACCGGGTGCACCCCGCTCCTCCAGGCTGCTCGTGATGAAGTGCTGCCCGTTGTTTCGCTTCTGCTTAAGTTTGGAGCCGAGGTGAACTGCCCAAACGAGAAAGGAACAACACCGCTTTTGCTCTCCGTCGGAACCGACCGTCCCGACATCGCCGCGCTGCTGCTGAACGCCGGGGCGAACGCGAACGCAAGCGACTACGGGGGAACCTCCCCGCTGAACTGGGCGTGCAGTAAAGGCAATCCAAAAATGGTGCGCCTTCTATTCGCGAAGGGGGCCGATGTCACCGTGCCGACACGGGATGGACGAACGGCTCTTCAGATCGCCCTCCAGCAACAGCACCCGACGGTAGTGCGCCTTCTGAGGCGGGCGGGGGCAAAGCGTTAAGGGGGATGGAATGAGGCTTATCTTTCCCCCTCAACCGAAAACAGATGCTGATGCTGAGCGGGATAAGACCTTCGTGCGCTGACTAGCCCTGACTGCTTAACGCCGCAATCGCGTCTTTTGCCGCGGATCGAACCGATTCTTTGGGGGAAGTGAGCAGGGATTGCAGCGCAGGAAGTGCGGCCTTATCCTTGCGGGCTTTCAGCGTTTCGATGGCCCCCCCCTGAACGTCCTCATTGTTTTCCTTCAGCAGCAGGATCAGACCTTCGGTGATTTTTGCGTTTCCTGTCCCCGATTTTTCCAGCCCGGAAAGTGCCCGTTTGCGGGTGGAGCTGGCAAGTTTAGAATTTTGCGCGACCTCCAGCAAAATCGGTGCGGTTTCATTCGTGGCCGTTTCCGTCAGCAGACTGATAACGGTTCGAGAAAGAGTGTCACTGCGCGATTTTGCCAGAGCCTGGTGGCGGAAAATCGGCAGATTCTCCTTCATTACAGGCTTGAGTCCTATCAGCCCTGCCTCAACAATACTGTAATACTCGGTATCGGAAAGGGCCGCTTCCTGAAACAGCGGCACGTCCTCCTTCTGAAACGGCAAAGCGGCCAGAGACTTCAGGGCGGTGGAGCGGCGAAGCGGCTTTTTCTTGTCTTTCGCCAGTTTACGGTAAATCGGGCGATAGGCGGCACTTTCGGATTTTGCCAGCTGGGACAGCAGGGACGAGGCCAGCCCGTCGTTTTCTTCTTGGGACACCGCCGCAGCAAGCAGGGTGTAAGTTTTGGTGTCCCCCTCCGCATCGCTTCCGGTGAGGCGGCGAAGGGCGTTCTGACGATCAATCACGGAGGGGGCCAGGGTGAGCAGAGCCGCAGTTTCGGCGTCGGTATAGGAAATCTTCAGCTCTTTCAGCAGGTCGTGATACGGATCCACAAGAACGGCATCCGGCTTGAAGGCGGTGGGGACATGAAATTCCTGCTCTTTTCCGTTCAGGCGAAAATGCACGATGTCGGTACGCCCTCCACCCGCGAAACAGCCGATGGTCAGCGGCACATCGTAGATCGGCGTTCCCTCTGAAGTATCTTGTACTTGCTTCAGGGTCACGACGGTCTCTTTTTTGGCGTCGTCATAATGCCACGCGACCTCCAGTTCGGGGTGTCCTGGTTTGTAAACCCATTGATTGAAAAAGGCTTCGACGTTGTGCCCTGTAGCGTCCTCAAAAGAGCGGGCCAGGTCTTTGGACTCGACCGGGGTGTAGCCGTGCTGTTCAAGGTAGAATTTCAACCCCCGGAAAAAATCGGCGTCGCCGAGTTCGCGGCGCAGCATATGCAGAATCAGCCCCCCTTTGGGGTAAGTGTGGCTGTCGAACATGGCTCCGGGATTGGGGTAATTTTTGGTCGCGAGCGGGCGCTTGTAGCGGCGTGATTCTGCCAGATACGCCTGCCGCGCCCCTTCACGCTCCTGGTCGTAGGCGTCCATACCCTGGCTGTGCTCGAAATAAAGGTGCTGCATAAAGGTGGCGAAACTCTCGTTGAGCCAGATTTCGCCCCAGTCCTTGCACGTCACGAGGTCGCCGAACCACTGATGCCCCAGTTCGTGGGAGTTCAGGCTTGCCATCGTGCGGAATCCAGCACGGGCATCGGCGAGCGGGGCTTCCGTCATGGTGGTGGCGGAAACATTTTCCATGCCGCCGCCGAAGTCGTACACGGCATCCTGCGCGTATTTGGGCCAGGGATATTTCACCCCCAGGATCGTCGAGTAAAACGTCAGCATATCCTTGGTATCGCCGAAGCTGTCGTCAATTCGGTCGCCGCGCCCTTTCGGAACCGCATAAATGAGCGGTTTTCCTTCCCAGCGGTCGTACTTCACATCCATTTCCCCGGCCACAAGCGAAAGCAGATAGGTGGAGTGCGGCTGAGTCATTTTCCAGCGAAAGGTTTTCGTTTTTTTCGTTTTGTCTTCGCCGATCTGCCCGCCGGTTCCGTTTCCGATCACCGTCCAGGTATCGGGCACGGTAACAATGGTTTCGGAAGTACATTTATCGTTCGGGTAATCGTAAAGGGGAATCCAAAAATGGTTGCCGCTCGTTTCGCCCTGCGTCCAAAACATTGGACGGCGGGTCGCAGTGGGTTTAACCCAGTGCAGCCCTTCTTCCCCCAGCAGTCCCCCGGATTTAGAGGCGGACTGCATCCCGTAGTCAATCACCACTTCGGCGTCTTTTCCGCGCACCAGCGGGGTGGGAGCAGTAACGGTGAGCCGGTTGTCGGCATGAGTAAACTTTGCCTGGACGCCGTTGACCTGAACTTTTTGAACGGTGAGATTGTTTCCTGCATCGAAGACAAGAGTTTTCAGGCTGTCTTTGAGGGAAGCGAGTTTGTGCGTGACCCTCCCCTTTGCAGACTGGTCGGCGGCATCCACATCAAAGATCAGCTGTAGGTTTTTCAAGTCATAATCGCGGTCGCGGGCATAAATCGGTTTGGCGTCGCGAAAGGGGTTGCCGCCGCGAGACCGCTGAGCCAGAGCCAAAGGAGTAAAAGGCCCCGCCAAAAGCGAGACAAGAGAGGCGGAAAACAGAAAAGGTTTAAGGTTCACAACACAATCCTTGAGTAAAGTAGAGCCGAAAAGCAATCTGGGTTTTAGTTTGACAAACATCGCCTCCGATCCTTCCTGAGTTCATCCTTTACAACCGCAGGGCCGCCCTGCATCGTCATTCCTCCCGAAAGCCCAGGGAAAGGGAGAGAAGTTTTTTCAGGAACGGGTACACTAGACCAGTAACAGGCCACACCTTTCAGATCAGGAGATTTCCCCCTTGCTTAAAACGATTTCGATTTCCGCTACCCTGCTCGGTTTCGCTCTTTTCGAAGCCGCCTCCGCTTCGGCACACGCCCAGAACACCGACCCTTCCACCACCCGCACCCTGCGAACGATTGGCAGTTTTTTCTCACCCGGCGGCTATTTTCTGACGAGTTCTTCGGGAAAAGCCGCTCTGGGAAGCCAGAAATTCTACAATGAACTCGGCTTCTTTTCCCGGCCCAAAGAGATCGGCAGCGGCGTCAAATTTCAATGGGGAGGCGAATGGTTGTCGGGCGGCGATAAGTTTCTGCCGTTTACCGGAAGCGACAACTACTTCAACCTGCTCGGCCCGTCCGTTCGATTTTCCAGAGATTTCAAGGAAGGACTGATCCGCCCCTATGTGGATTTCGGTCTTTACTACGGGCAGGTGCGCTCCCAGAAGCTCGGCTTCGACCGCTCCGCCTTTACGCCCAGCATTGCCCTAGGCGTAAGTTTCAAGATCGGACGTTATTTCCGCCTTTCCACCGACTATCGCCTGACACAGCAGATCAACGGTGTGGACACCAGCGGCTTTGCGGTTAACCTGCGGGTGAACTGAAATGGGTCGAGGGGAGCGGAAAATGGTTTAATAGGGTGCGCCCGTTTTCATTTGGGTGCGGCAAGCAGCACCCCGACGGGTTAAGCGGTTTAGTTTTCTTTCTGGAGGGCAAACGCAATGCGCTCGTTCAGGGTCGGATGCGTTCCAAACCAGAAGTGAAGCAGCGGCGGCGGAGCGGGATCGGAATAATCCCGCTCCGCAAAACCGACAAAAAGCCGTGCCGTCGCCTGATGCAGCCCTGTGACACGAAGTCCGAACGCATCGGCGCGGTGCTCCAGGAGGCGGGAAAGGCCCGACGCAACCGGTGACTGGAGCAGCAAAAACACCGAGATCACCCCCATCAGCACCGGCAGGGCTGAGAGATCGGTCGGGTGCTGGATACCGTAACGCCCCCCCATCCGAGCAATCAGCGCGGGATAAAGGCGCGAAAGCAAAAATAGAAACACCCCCGCCCCCAGCGAACCCGCCGCAAACCCGAACCACAGATGCCCTTCCACATAGTGCCCCATTTCGTGTCCCATCATGGCCAGCGTCTGATCGGGGGGCAGCGTACTGAGGGCGGTGTCATTGAGCACAATCCGTGTGGTCGGCCCCAGCCCCGTGACATAGGCATTCACATGAGTGGTGCGCGACGAAGTGCTTTCAATGAGAATTCGTCCGCCCGAAATGCCCGCCTTCTGCGCCAGATCGGTAATCTGCCCCTGGAGCGGGGAGGGGGGCATCGGCGTGTAGCGATAATAGAGCGGTGAGATGAGCACGGGCTGCAAAACAATCGAAACGAGAAGCAGCGGCACGGTACACGCCCAAACGATTTTCCACCAATGGCGCGGGGAGCGAACCGAAAGCCGAAGGGCGAGCCACAGAAACGGAGCCAGAATCAGCCCCGTGAGGTCTCCAACAAGCCGATCTCTTAGATACCCGAAGAGAGGCTGGGTGCTGAACCCGTAGGTGTGTTCAAGATGAAGCCCCGCCAGTCCGAACGGCAGCGACCAAAGGGACTCAAACAGCGTGAAAAGCGCGAAATAAGTCAGAAAACGAAAAAAGGGCGGAAAGAGGTCTGTCGGGTTCAGCCGCTTCCCCAGCCGCCGTCCCAGGCCGCTGAGAACAAAAACAACCGGAGCCCCCAGCCCCCAGCCCAGGCCGGTGAGCGAAATCGTTCTTCGCTGCCGCTGATACATCAAGGCACGCGGCGGAATACGCGGGGTAAAATCGGCGGGAGCAAGGGAAGACCGTTGAGACGGAGAAAAGACGGGCGGCGACTGCGCGGCAGTTTCCCTTTCCACACCGAACAGCAGAAAAAACAGCGCGAAAAATACGCTGAGGGAAACGAGTTTCCAGAACCTCGCTTGGCGGCACAACACCTATTCGCACTCCAGTAAATCCGCTAGATCCGTCCAGCCGTAAACGACTTCCGGGATGGTTTCTTCATCAATCTCAAAAGTTTGCCTTCCAAGCCACGCGCCGCCCAGCCGCTCGTAGAATACCCGCGCCCGCCGGTTGTTTTCCAGCACCCACACGCACAGGGTGCGGTGATTTTGGGAGTGTAGTTGGCGGGCGGCGGCACGAAACAGCCGAGTGCCCATTCCCTGTCCCTGTATTCCCGGCAGGAGATAGAGCGCGTAAACTTCGCCTGAAATCTCTTCCGGGCCGTCCCGCCTGCCCCCGAATTCGGTGTAGCCTGCCACCTGCCCGGTTCCGCTTTCGAGCACCAGGGTGTTTCCTCTCTCGGAGAGCCGCTGTGAGATTCGCGCCAGCTTCTCTTCGGGGTCGAGGCGATCCAGATAGGTTTGAGGCACAATGCCGGGGTAGGCGGCTTTCCAGGCAGCCACATTGATTTCGGCAATGGCGGCGGCATCGTTCAGAGAAGCGGGTCGAATCGTAAATTCCATCAGCGGTCTCCTCGAAGGGGAATTACCAGTTTCCCGGTGAAAAAAGTTCGATCACACGGGTATAGACATTGCGGGTCAGGCGGGCGGAGTTTGCCCAGCTGTATTTCTTCGCATATTCGCCTGCTTTCCGTGCAAGTTCGTTTTGTGCGCCTTTGTCTTCGATCAAGGCGAGCGCACGGCAGCTCAAGTCTTCCCGGTCTCCGCTCTTGAAGAGCCTCAGACACTCCCGCCGCTCGTTCATTTCACGAAAACAGTCCTGATCGGAAGCCAGAATCGGTTTGCCGTAAGCCAGCGGAATAGTCACGGAATAAGAGCCGGTAGCCTGCGTGTGCGGAACCAGGACGAGATCGGCAGCTGCCATTGCCTGCCCGATCTCCTCCTCGCTCAGAAATCCGCTAATGACCACTCGTTCCGTGAGATGCTCCGCCGCGATCCTGGCTTTAAGCGTTTCGAGATACGGGTTCATGTCGGCGTTTCTCGGCCCGCCTGCAATGAGCAGAATTGTTTGGGGCGGCAGTGTTTTCAGGGCTTCCAGCGTCAGCTCGTAGCCTTTGTTCGGAGCCGTGTAGCCGAAAATCGTCAGGACGAACTTTCCTTCCAGCCCAAAACGCTTTCGGAACTCGTTCTGCGCCGCAGCAGGGAGATTCGAGGGAATACCCGCCGGAATGACCGCCACATAGTTGGGTTTCGCTCCGCGTTCGATTAATTCCTGCCGCGCCGCTTCGGTGTGAACAACGGTTAAGGCCGTTGCAAACGGAGCGATCTCAACAGAATGGCGGTAGGCTTTACGGCGAATCAAAATCTCTTTGACGATTCGCTGAGGAGGGCGTTTTTCTTCCTTTAACCGCAGCATTTCCGCCAGCGAGTAGGTGGTGTGCGCCGTAAGCACCAGGGGTTTTTTCAGCAGGTAGCGCATTTGCCAGAATGCGGAAGCCTTCGGCAGAATTCCTCCCCAGAAGCTGTGCTCGTGTTGAATATGGATTACATCAATATCGGAGGCATTGAGTTTTTTGGCGATTTCGGTGTAGTGCTCCAGTGTTTGTTTCCCCTCAATGATGGGAACCACTTCCACTTCGGTTTGCGGCAGGGCGCGGAGAGCGGAAACCAGATCGCGGGTATAAGACGCAATTCCGCATCGCTCGCCCGTTGTCGTGTACATTGCGATTTTCACCGGAAGGCTCCTCTTTTTCTCAGTTTCGCTTTGATGCCCGCCCCGAAACGAATCCAGCGGTTTCTGAGTCGAGCTAAAAGCCGAACTCCCCAGATCGCGGCTCTCGCTCCCCGCCCCGCCGTTTTTCGATAGTAGATTTGAGTGGAGGTGAGCAGCCGCTCGGTCATATCGAAGCTGACTTGGCGCACACTGCCCATCCAGTGATGCTTCACCCGCGATTCCGGGTAGTAGACCACCCGAAACCCCGCCTTTTTAATCCGCCAGCACCACTCCGTCTCTTCATAGTACATATAAAAATCTTCGGATAACGCCCCGACTTTTTCCATCACACGGCGGGGAACCAGAATGCACGCTCCCGATACCTGATCCACCTCAACCGTCGCCTCGAAATCGTCGCGTCCGAACTCAAAGCGTCGTTCGTAAGTTCGCAGCCCGTACTTTGCCAGTCCTAAATGCCCAATCAGTTCGCCGAACGGCTGCGGGAAAAACCGCCCGTTTTTTTGCAGGGAGCCGTCGGTGTTCAGCAGTTTGGGGCCAATTGCCCCTGCGTCCGAATGAGCGTCTAAAAAATGTACCATGCGGGTCAGCGACTCCGGCTCGGCTTCGGTGTCGGGGTTTAGGAGAGCCACCACCCGACCCCGCGAAATCCGAAGGGCCTGGTTGTTCGCTCGAACAAACCCTGCATTTTCCCGGTTGACAATTAGGTGTACGTTGGGGAACTCCTCCCGAACCATCGCTGCGCTGTTGTCGGGCGAGGCGTTGTCCACCACAAAAACTTCTGTTCTGAGGGTAGCGGCGGCAGCAGGGAGGGCCGCGAGGCAGTCGCGCAGCATCCCCTCGGTATTGTACGACACAATCACCACCGAGAGGTCAAAGGGATCGGCAGGCGGCAAAACATTCATGACGATAGAGTACCCGCTGAGCGATTTTCTGTCCACAAAAGTGAAACAGGGAGCGAGGCAGGAACTTATGTCCCGCTTGTCGAACAAAAAGAGGCCGCTCGCACTGCCATTCCTCTGCGGTCTTTACAGCAGGAGAACGCTCCCGATGAAAGAATCCGACACATCTTCCTCAGAACTCGCTCGGCTTCGCGCTGAAAACCGACGCTTGCAAGAGCGTCTTGACCACTACAAACGCCTTCATCATCTGCTGGGTGATGTCACTTACCTTCACGACTTTCAGCAGGAGACGTATGTTGAGATTGATCCGAACGTTGAGCGCATTACAGGCATTCCCGCAGAAAAACTCAAGGTCACCGATTGGTCGTCCATGGCAGAAACCGGCTACATGATCGGGGAGGCGGAAAATCTGGAGATTGCTGAGGCAATCCAAAAATATCAGGCTGGTGAACTGCCGGTTTGGGCCCAGGAGTATCGTATTCAGGCGAGGGACGGCAAAACGCGCTGGATTCGCGATCAGTCCGTTCCGCTTCAGAAAGACGGGGGGCGTTTCTACGGCTCGTTCGGAATTCTCTATGACATTACAGAATTGCGAAACACCCAGGAGCAGCTGCTGCAAGCACAGAAAATGGAAAGCCTGGGGCGGATGGCAGGCGGGATCGCCCATGACTTCAATAATTTGTTGACGGCGATTTTAGGCTACACCGAACTGATCGAACAGGAATGTGATCCCGAAACCAACCTGTATACCTATGCGAAAAACATTCGTCAGGCTGGAGAACGTTCGGCAGACCTCGTGGCGCAGCTGCTTGCGTTTGCGCGACGGCAGGTGTTGACGCTGCGGGTGCTGGACGTGTCCGCTCTTATCCTCGAAACCGAGCCCCTGCTTTTGCAGCTGCTCGGCGAAAAAGTCAATTTAAATCTCCAGGCCGCCTCTGAGGTCTGGAGGGTGAAGGCCGACGCCGGGCAGCTGCAGCAGGTTTTGCTCAATCTGGCTTCCAATGCGAGAGATGCAATGCCGAGGGGCGGTAGTTTCACGCTGGTCGTTTCCAACGTCTCCCTCAAGCCCGGCGACGTAGAGCAAATTCCCGCCGGGGATTATGTTCGCCTGGAAATTCAAGATACGGGAGAGGGAATTGACCCGCCGCTCCAAAAGCAGATTTTCGAGCCGTTTTTCACGACTAAGCCTATCGGCAAAGGCACCGGGCTGGGGCTGTCTACCTGTCTTGGAATTGTAAAGCAGTGCAAAGGACATCTGCTGTTTTTCAGCCAGGTCGGAAGAGGAACGACTTTTCGGATTTACCTGCCGCGCACTCAGGAAGCAGCGAAAATTCTGCACCGCCGTGCTCCTTCCCCGGAAACGGGGGAAACGATTCTCGTGGTCGAGGATGAAACTTTAATCCGGCAGATCGCGGTCAATGCCCTGGCTCAGGCAGGCTACGGGGTGCTGACCGCGAAAGACGGGGTGGAGGCACTCGAACTTCTGGAAACGGCAGAAACCCCAATTCATCTGATGATTACCGATGTGCAGATGCCGCGCCTGGGCGGAATCGAACTTGTGCAGAAGGTTCGCACCCGGTTTCCCTCGCTTAAGATTTTCTTTGCCATTAGTGAACACGACACTGACCTGCCGCCCGATCTCCCCGCGCTGGCAAAACCCTACAGTGCCTTTCAACTGCGCACTAAAGTTCGAAAAGTGCTTGACGAGTGAACTCTGCCTGAATGAATTTCCCCCGCCTCTCGCTTTCACCATCAAACCCAGTGCAAAACCATCGCTGCCGGGGTGCTCCTGAACGCACTAAAGGTATACTGACTCCGTCGTAAGACGATTCCCTCGCACGGAAACCTGCAAAAGTCGGAGCGAGGCATTTTACTCTTAAAAGGAGAGCCAACGTTGGCACATAACGTTACACTCATTCGCGGCGACGGAACCGGTCCTGAACTGGTCGAGGCCGCTCGGCGGGTTCTGGATGCAACCGGGGTCGGTTTCAATTGGGAGATTGTGGAAGCAGGCGTGGACATCATGGAAACTGCCGGAACCCCGCTCCCGGAGAATGTCCTGGAATCCATTCGCAAAAACAAAGTTGCGCTGAAAGGCCCGATCACCACGCCGATTGGCACGGGCTTTCGCTCGGTGAATGTCGCCCTGCGCAAAGAGCTGGATTTGTACGCCTGTATTCGTCCCTGCAAATACTACCCCGGTATTCGCTCGAAATACCAGGATGTGGATTTGGTGGTGGTGCGCGAAAACACTGAAGACCTGTATGCGGGCGTGGAATACGACGTGAACACCCCGGAGGCCCTGCAGATCATCGGCATGGCGGGCGGCAAAATTCGGCAGGACGCCGCGATTTCGATCAAGCCGATCTCGGAAACGGGATCGCGCCGGATCGCCAAAACCGCCTTTGAGTACGCCCGACAGTACGGACGTAAAAAGGTGAGCGCGGTCGCCAAAGCCAATATCATGAAATACACCGACGGGCTGTTTTTCCGAATGTCGGCGGAGGTCGCAAAAGACTACCCGGAGATCGAATACCAGGAAGTTCTCGTTGACAATATGTGTATGCAGCTGGTGCAAAAGCCGGAGCTCTACGATGTGCTCGTCATGGAAAACCTGTACGGCGACATTCTTTCCGACTTGTGTGCGGGTCTGGTCGGCGGCCTGGGCGTGGCTCCCGGGGCAAACATCGGCGACGGAATCGCGCTGTTCGAGCCAACGCATGGTTCGGCTCCGAAGTACAAGGGCATGAACAAAGTGAACCCGGCGGCACTCATTTTGTCGGGGATGCTGATGCTGCGCTATCTCGAAGAGCACGAGGCCGCAGATCGGCTTGAAAAAGCGATCAGTGAGATCATCGCCGAGGGCAAAGATGTCACTTACGACATGAAGCCCGACCGCAACGACCCGACGGCGGTGGGAACCGCTGAAATGGCCGACGCCATCATCGCAAAAATGGGGTAGAGGGCGGCGAGTGTCTGGCGTTGGGCAAACAGAAGAATTTCTGTTTGCCCAACGCCAGTCCTGTTTTGGGAGGGAAATCGTGGCAGTCACGCAGGAAAAACGGTTAGGCAGCTGGGCTGCTTATAAAGGATACCTGCAAAGAGCAGCTCGAAAACCGCCGCTGCGAAATTTTGGACGGCGTGAAAGAGGAACTGCCTGGAAATTCTGATGAACATCCGGCTGTGCATTGAGCAGTGTGCAACTGTTGTTTGCGTTTGAGCAGCGGCTGCGGCTGGGAAAAGTTCAGATAGCTCTGCGACCAGGGTGATCTCCCGGCTTCCGCTTCGTACCCGCCAAACTTTTCTCGCTCGCTTCCGTATCCCCTTTTAGAAATCATGATTAAAGTGATCGAACACCAAGAGGGGACACCGAATGAGCAAAGAGGCGGTTCTGTTTGTCAACACCAAATCCAGGCGCGGGCGGCTCTGGTTTAAGGAAGCGTGCGATACCCTGCCGAAGATGGGCATTACGCTTCATCAGGCGATTGCGCTTAAAGACCCGTCACGCCTTCCCGATCTGGTGAAGCGCGAAATCGAGTGCAAGACTCCTCTGATCCTCGTCGGGGGCGGGGACGGCTCGCTCAGTGCCGCCGCCAAGTATTTTGTTGGGAAAGAGGCGATCCTCGGCGTTCTCCCCTTTGGAACCGGCAATCAATTTGCCCGCGATCTCCACATTGATACCAACGTGCAAGCCGCCTGTAAAGTGATCGCCGAGGGAAAAGTCATGCCCATTGACGTTGGAACGGTCGGCGATAACATTTTCCTGACCGTCACCACTACCGGGATCACCTCACAGATCGCTCACTCGCTCACCCCCGACACAAAGCGTCGGTACGGCATTTTCGCCTATGCCTTTGCCGTCCGCCAGGCTCTCGCCCGAACCCGTCCCTTTGTCGCCACCATCGAAACCCCAGACGAAACCTTTCACTGCAAAACCGTTCAGGTCGTTGTCGGCAACGGACGGTTTCACGCTGGCCCCTTTCTGCTTTCGCCGGAAGCGGCGATCAATGACGGCTTTCTCAACGGCTACGCGCTCACCGATACCTCGCGTATGGGGTTGCTGCGGTTTGCGCTCGCGATGCTGAGCGGCACACAAAAAAACGCACAGGGCGTGAAAATGTTTCGGGCAAAGTCGGTGAAGCTCAAGACTACCCCTTCGCGAAAAGTTATTGTAGACGGTGAAGAGCTGCTGAAAACACCCATTGAGATGGGACTGCGCCGCCGGGCAATTCGAGTGATGGTTCCACAAGAGTTTCAACCCGAACGTGAAGCCGCTGCCGCTCTGGAGCAGGAAAATCTACCAGAAACGGAGAAAACGTCCTTATCGCCCTAACCTGGCCCCTCAATCTTCTGGAAGAGGGGCAAAGGCAGGGCTATCCCTCTTAAGGAGAAACGTCATGCCCCCCACTGGAACTAACGAAACTCTCGGCGGAGGCGGATTTCATCACATCGCCATTCGCGCCTGGGACTACGACAAAACGCTTCGATTTTACACGGAAACCCTCGGCTTTAAGCGGCGGTACGGCTGGGGAAGCGACGACCGCGCCGACGGCGGAAAAGACTCTCGTGCCGCGATGCTCGACACGGGCGACGGAAATTACCTTGAACTCTTTGCAGGGAGACAAGGCGATCCGAACACTGAAATTCCCGAAGGCGGCCTGATTCACTTTTGTCTTCGTACAGACGACCCCGCTGCCGCCTACCACCGCGCCGTCTCCGGGGGAGCCGCCGGGATCACCGAACCCAAAAAGGTGATCCCGCCGAACTGCGATTATCCCATCGAGTTCTGGATTGCCTTTGTGCGGGGTTTCGACGGCGAAGTGATCGAATTTTTTCATTCGGAGGAACTTTAGTTGACCTCAAGCCTGCGTGTAAAAGCGGATGCGGTTTCGCAAGCGGCTTCTCTTTCTGGGGGCGCAGGTTCGCGAACCTGGGTTCGCCCGCGCTTCGCCCTCTGGCGGATCGTTGTTCTGCTTGGGGGCTTCGGCGGGACGGCTTTTGCAAAGGCACAGGCGCAGGAAGTGACTTACTTTCGCGATGTCGAGCCGATCCTGAAAGCCCGGTGTGTCCAGTGCCATGTCGTGAGTGACAAAACCTCGGCCCCGTTTCCGCTCACCACTTACACAGAGGCGGCACGACGGGCGGAGCAGATCGCTCAAGTGACGCAAACCCGGTTTATGCCGCCCTGGAAACTGGACGACCCCGCAGGCTATCGTACCGTCTGCCGACTCACCGACACCGAAATCGCCGTACTCAAACGCTGGAACGCGAGCGGAATCAAACGGGGAACCCCGCCCTCGGCTAAGAAAACGCCCTCCGTAAAAGCCGCCCCTGCCGCTCTCGGCAAGCCCGACCTGATCCTGAAAATGTCGGAGGCATACTCGGTTCCTGCTGCCACCGCCGATACCCTCGCCCTCAACCGAAGTTTTGTTCTTCCCACCGGGATGACCAAAGAGGTCTGGATTCGCTCGGTGGTATTCGTTCCTTCCAACCCGCGCCTGACTCGTTCCGCTTCGATCTTTGCCGACACGTCGGGGATCGGCAAAAAATTGCAGGCTCAGTCGGGAGCCGTTGGCTATACGGCTTTTCGCGGCGGATTGAATTACGAAACTTCCGAACGGATCGGGGTCTGGTCACCGGGGATGCCGCCGCTCGTCTATCCTCTGGGAACCGCCAAACGCCTTTCTGCCAATTCCGACTTGATCTTGCTGCTGCGCTTTGTGCCTACCGGAAAAGATGAGAAAGAGGGCGGAGAACTGCACCTCTATTTTGCGCCGCCGCCGCCCGCTCCGGCCTTCACCCTTGCCCTAGGCTACTCCGAAGTGTTTCTTGCTGCCGACAAAGCCGCAACAGTCACCGACTCGGTCACGCTGCCGGTAGCGGTAAAACTCTATGGGCTGACCCCCAATCTGCATACCAATGCAACGGTGGTTCGCGTCGAAGCGACTTTTCCAAATGGACAAACGAAAGACCTGCTCAAAATTTCCGATTGGGACATTCTCTGGCGGCATCGCTATCTGCCGGTAACTCCGCTTGTTTTGCCCGCGAAAACCCGCATTCGGCTTGATTATACGTTCGACAATACCCGTGCAAACCCGCGCAACAACCTCGGCAAGCATCATGCCGTCACGCCGGGGCGCGGCACAATGGAAGAGATGGCTACGCTGTGGCTCGATCTGGCCTCTGTAGCCCCCGCCGATGCCGCCGCTCTGGAAACCTTCGTCAAAACGCCGCTCCACCTGCCGAAAATCGCTTTCGGCGAAAAAGACGACAAATAACGAAAAATCAACGATGGGTTTTTACGCCGAAGCAAAATCGGTGCCGGGTTATAAAGCAGGCAGGTGAAATGCAAGGAGAACGTGATCTCGTGGAACCCCTTTTTCCATGAAGAGATCGGCAATCCTGAAATCGGTGCCATTGTGCCGAATTCAGACTTTTTCTTCTTTGACATCCACTTGGAGAAAAAGATCGTCCACACGGCGGCTGCCTTCTCTTCTGACCGGACCGACCTGATAGTCCTCCTGCGTCTCGTCACAGATCAATTCGGTTTGCAGCTCCTCCTCTGAGACGAGCATTGGGGCGATTTCGCCTAAGACCTGCCGAACAATCCTTCCAAATTCGCGAGTTCAACCCACTGCAAATCTTCTTGCACTTCGGACGAAGAAAAAATCAAGTGTGCCTTGAACTCTCGTCGAATCAGTCGGAAACGCTTCTTTCTCCAAAAGAAGCGTTTTCCTATCGAGTATAATAAAGGCTGCTGCCGACCGGCACTCAGGAGTTTTTCGATGACCTCAACTTTAGCCCCCCCCGATTTCGATCCCACCTCCCCCTCGATTCCCGATGCGCGGGGACGCTTCGGCGATTTCGGCGGGCGGTTTGTTCCCGAAACGCTGATTCCGGCTCTCGATGAAATCGCCGAAGCCTACCTCCGTTATAAAAACGACGCTGAATACACTTCTCAGCTGGCCTACTATCTGCGCGATTATGTGGGGCGCGAAACGCCGCTCTATCTGGCAGAGCGGCTTTCCGAAAAGTACGGCGCGAAAATCTATCTCAAGCGCGAAGACCTCTGCCACACCGGGGCGCACAAAATCAACAACGCGCTGGGGCAGGCTCTGCTTACCCGGCGCATGGGCAAACGACGCATTATCGCCGAAACGGGCGCGGGGCAGCATGGGGTCGCCACCGCCACCGTTTGCGCCCGCTTCGGTATGAGCTGCGAAGTCTACATGGGAGAGGAAGACACGCGCCGCCAATCCCTCAATGTCGCCCGGATGAAACTGCTCGGAGCCAAAGTGATCCCGGTTACAAGCGGCAGCGGAACCCTCAAAGACGCCACCAACGAAGCCATGCGCGACTGGGTAACGAATGTGCGCGACACACATTACATCATCGGCTCGGTGGTCGGTCCGCATCCGTACCCGGAAATGGTACGCGATTTTCAGTCGGTCATCGGCAGAGAAGCACGGGCGCAGGTGCTGCAAAAAGAGGGGCGTCTCCCGGACTTCGTTCTGGCGTGCGTCGGCGGCGGCTCGAATGCGATGGGCATTTTCTATCCCTTTCTCCAAGACGCCTCGGTGCGGCTTATCGGTATTGAGGCGGCAGGACACGGCCTATCTTCGGGGCGGCACTGCGCTCCGCTGACCGCAGGCACTCGCGGTGTTCTGCACGGCTCCGCCTCTTACTTGATGCAGGACAGTGACGGACAGGTGGCCCTCACCCATTCCATCTCTGCCGGGCTGGATTATCCGGGGGTCGGCCCTGAACACGCTTACCTCAAAGACCTGGGGCGAGCGGAATACGTGGCCGCCACCGATCAGGAAGCCCTTGATGCCCTGCAGCTTCTGGCGCGGGAAGAGGGCCTGATTACCGCTCTCGAAACGGCTCATGCCATTGCTCACCTGGAAAAAATGGCTTCAGCAGGACAACTGAACTCCGAAACCATCGTGGTCATCAACAACTCCGGGCGGGGCGACAAAGACATGAACACAGTGGTGGATGCGCTGGGACTAGGTGCGGTATGAGACGGCTCGAAAAGACCTTTGCAAACCTGAACGTGAAACAGGAAAAGGCATTGATCGCATTTGTCACGGCTGGCGATCCTGCCCCGGAAGCAACCATCGAAATCGTTTCCGCGCTGGCACACGCCGGGGTGGACGCCGTTGAAATCGGGGTTCCGTTTTCCGATCCTCTTGCCGACGGGCCTTCCATTCAGGCCTCTTCGCAGCGGGCCTTGGATCTCGGAATGACCGTTCCGAAAACGTTGGAAGTGGTTCAGGCCATCCGGGAGCGCAATCCCGATTTGCCGCTGATCCTGATGACCTATGTCAACCCGATCCTACACTACGGTTTGAGGCGGTATGCCGAGGATGCAAAATCTGCTGGAGCGGACGCGCACATCGTCACCGACTTGACTCCTGAAGAAGCAGAAGAGTGGAAATCGCTTTCCGACCAGAACGATCTGGACACGGTATTTCTGCTGGCCCCCACCTCCACCGAAGCTCGCATGAAGGTGGTTTCGCGGCTGTCAAGCGGTTTTGTTTACTGTGTGTCGCGTACCGGGGTCACCGGAGCCGCGCAGAATGTATCGGCGGAACTAGCGGAAGTTGTCGCTCGGATTCGAGCGCACACCCCGCTGCCCGTCTGTGTTGGGTTCGGGGTCTCCGAACCGGCTCATGTTTCCGCGATCAGTGCCTATGCCGACGGCGTGATTGTCGGCTCATCTTTGGTAAACCTGATCCATCAAAACCGCGAACGTGAAAATTTGATTTCCCTTGTGCGTGATTACGCGGTTTCCCTTAAAGCCGCCACCCGTCTTGCGGGGGCACGGGGGTGAAGGGGGAAAGTAATTTGATGGCGGCTCCCTCCCCCGGTGCCTGCTTCATCCCCTTACGGAAAAAGGCCGCTGGAGATAGATGATGAATCTGGCTCGTTACATTGACCATACCCTGCTCAAAACGGAAGCGGACAAAGCCGCCATCCAAACTCTCTGCTCCGAAGCGATTCAATACGGGTTCTTTTCGGTTTGTGTGCATCCGTTCTGGGTGAAAACTGCTTTTCAGGAACTGGCCCGGAGCGAGCCGCGGGTTTGCAGTGTGGTCGGCTTTCCGCAGGGAGCGAACCTCCCGGAAACCAAGCGGCGGGAAGCAGAACTGGCCCTGCGCGACGGAGCCTCCGAACTCGATCTGGTCATCAATATGGGAGCCGTGAAGTCAGGGGAGTGGGGGGTGCTGGAGCGTGAAATCAAGCCGATTGTGGAGCTGGCGTCTGCCGCCGAGGGACTCGTAAAAGTCATTATCGAGTGTGCGCTGCTCACCGAAGCCGAAAAGCGTCAGGCAACAGAGATCGTTGCGGAGTGCGGCGCGGCTTTTGTGAAAACCTCCACGGGATTCGCTTCACACGGAGCCACTCTGGAGGATGTTCGGCTGCTGCACCGGGTAGCGGCAGGACGCTGTCAGGTGAAAGCTGCCGGGGGCATTCGTGATCTGGCTTCGGCAAACGCTCTGATCGAAGCCGGAGCCGAACGGCTGGGCACGAGCGCGGGGATTGCGATTGTTACCGGAGCGGCGGCTCAATCGGCTTACTGACTCCACACCGAAGCCGATTTTTGTCCGCCGCTGACGCAGAGAGAAAGCGATCAAATCCACGAAGTAAGTGCCTGCCCCCGATGCTACTGAGGTTTTGTCGTCGAGAGGCGTTTGGCGGCGTCGTTCAATTCGCGAAGCCCGTCTACAATCGCCCCGCGAACGGCAGACTCGGCGGCGGGGTCGGCGGTGTTGAGAAAACCGCGATAAAGGCTGACACCCTGCAGCAGCAGGGACGCGCTCATCTGATAATGGGCGTGCGTAATGTCCTGGCCTGCCGCCGGGGGCAGGGCCTCCAGATAATCGCTGATCGCTGCGGCTCGATCCTTTAAGTCGGCGAGCGAGCGCTTGAGATCGTTGGTGGTCAGTTTGCCGGTACGCTGGGCTTGCAAATCTCCCTGGGCTTCGCCGAGAGCTTCTTTGAGCCGGGTTTCGAGAAGACGCAGAAGTGCGGCGTAATCATCGAGATAGCCGTCGGTCTCCGAAGCCGGAGTCAGGGCTTTTGCCTCTTTGAGATAGTTCAGGCTCACGGCATACTGAGCTGGATCAGCGGCGGCACGTCCGGCGGCGGCACGCGCCAGTCGGCGCAGCGGCAGCGGGCTTTTAGAATCGGTTTTCAGGGCAGTTTCGTAGCCTTTGGCGGCTTCGTCAAAGCGTCCATCCGCGAGCAGCGCGTCCGCCAGCGCAATTTGCGCCCCCAAATTCGTTCCTCCTCCGCGCTGGATCGCCTCATTGTATGCCTGCGCTGCCCCATTCGTATCGCCTCTAGCCGCGAGAATATCACCTTTGGCCCGATAGAGTCCGCTTTCCTCCGGCATAATCTGAAGCGAGCGGTTCGCCTCGGCCAGAGCCGCATCCAGCATCTGCCGCTCTTTGTAAGCTAAAATCAATTGACGGCGCAGCCCCGCTTCTTTTGGCTTGTCATTGATGGCTCGGCGCAGGGCCTGGATCACGTTGGCGAGGTCGCCCGATTGACGATAGCGGGCAATTGTGGTTTCGGTATCGAATTTCGCCGCTGCTGCCGGCCCCCCTCCAGAACCAACTTCGGGAATCTTCGGTTCATCCACCCGCCCCCCCGCCCCATCGGTAGAAAACTCGGAAAATCCGCCATTCACTCGGCCCGGCAGCGGGGAAACGCCCTGTGCTGCGGGGTTCGCGTTTGGAGACCGGGGCGTGTCCGGCAGGGCTTTTTCAGGGGGAGAAGTTTTGGGCGGTTTGGAAACGATCCCAGCGTCGGGATTTTGCTTGCGCGGCGGGCGAACCGCTTCCGCTGATTTTTCAACAGGACTACGGTTCGGTGAAACGGAAGTTTTGGTTTCTTTCGGCGGTTTCGATTTTGGCAGGGACGGAGCAGCGGGCGAAACGGGAGCCTTGCTGATGAGATCGGGAGAGAGTTGAGAAGAAAGCCCCAGTCCAACGGCCAGCGAATCGGCAGTGACTGTGGCAGCTTCCGCAGTTCGCAGTCGGCGGCGAACGATTTTTCCGTTTTCGCCTTCCTGCTCCAGCACAAGCGGAGTTTTGATTTGTTCGAGCGAGCGCACCTGCCAGTCGCCGGAGCCGTAGCGTTCTAGCAGCTGCACATCGGTGACAAAGGCTTCGGCTTCTCGGTGCGCGGAAGCGATCATCAGCCGAGAAGCCCCCAAAACCTCCGCGATACGTTTCAGCGCGTCCGGTGAAATCGGCTCGATCAAGTCGCCAGAGGAGAGGGTGTGTTCGCTCAAGGATTTCTGAATCGGAGCCTCCGAGATCGAGTAGCTCAGCGGCTCGAACCGTCCCGACTCCCGAAGCCGCTGTTTCAGCAAAATTTTGACGGCAGCGTTCGGGTCAAGTTCACGCGCCGATTTTTTGGCGTCGGGCGCAGGAAAGTAGATCAGAATACGAACCGTTTTTTCGGAGGCGGTTTGTCCCGCAGAAGCGGGATTTTGCGCCGCAAGCGGGGAGCCTAGCGACGCCAGTGCGATGAGGCTGAGAGTCGTTTTAAGGATGAATTGCATGAAAGTTCTCGCTCGTTGTAGAGGGCTTACTGGCAGAGCTTGAGGGAGGTTTCCACCAGGCGCAGCCCGTCTTTGGCGGTTTCGGTTTGTTTTCCCGTTGAAATCAAGCGGCGATATTCGCCTGCGGCCCGTTCATAGTTCGACCGAGCCGAAGTTTTGTCTCCCTTCCGCCGATAACATTCGCCAATTTGCTGAAACAGATAAGCCGCTCCGTCGCCGGAGCCGGGCAGGGCTTTCTGATACTGCGGAATGGCGCGGGTGTAGTCCCCCTTCAGTTTCAGGTCATCTCCGATAAGGCGAGCCGAACGAGCATTGTTGGAAGCCAGGGCCGGGTGCGAACCGCTGTCTCCCTCCCCCATTGAAACATCAAGGTGATTAGTGGGGGTTCTCGGTTCTGCGGCGCTGGAACTGCCGCGTTGACCGGCGTCAATTTCGATTTTCATCGCATCGGAGCCCGTTCCTACCACGTTGTCGCCGCCATCAAGGTTTTCGCGCACTCTCAGGTCGGTGTTGACTCTCGGCGGCTGAATTCTCATCACCCGGTTTGTGCGTGACCCAGCAGAGGAGGGGGGCGGTGGGCTGGAAGAGGAAGACACCCGGCTTCGTTCCTGCCCGGCTTCGGTGGAGCGTGGGGAGGTTTCCGATGAAAAGCGCGGCGGGGTGGAAACGTCGGGAAACAGCGAGGCCCCTAACGAGGGAAAGGTGGAGGCGGACTGCACGGGTTGAGCCAGCGTGCTCTGCGTTGATGAAGCGGGAGAGCGGTTGTCTGCACCTGAAAAAGGCACGGTGGTGGAAACGGACGGAGGAATGTTTGGAGAGGCGGGCTTCGAACCGGAATTTCGGAAAAGAGCCACCGCAATTCCGCCCAGGCAGAAAGCCCCCAGGCCAATCAGAACCGGAGCCAGCCGCGAACGAGAACGGGAATTCGCCGTACTCGACGGAGTAGGTGAATAAAGTGCCTGCGGTGAACTGAGGGGAGGGGAGGGGAGGTCATCGCGCTTGAGTTCGTCAAGCTTCATGCGGTCGGCAATATCGCCGGGGTTGATTGCAAGAGCCGCCTCATAAGCCCGGATCGCGCCGGGGGTGTCTCCCTGCAGGGCGTAAAGCTGACCAAGCAGCGAGTGAGCAGAGCCGCTGTCCGGCTGAATGGAAACGGCTTCGTTGAGGGTGGAAATCGCCCCGGTCAGATTCCCTGCCGCCTTGAGCGTGTAGGCCCGCTCCAGCAGTGCCTTCACGCGCTCGTCATCCGGGAGCGCACGAATATACGCCTCCTCGTGAGTCTGGAGAGAGGTTTCCCCTTTGACTGCTTCCAGCCGATGCCCGCAGCGTTTGCAAAACTTGCTTTCCGTCAGATTTTTTTCACCGCAATCGGTACAAAACATGGTCTAATCTCCCAAGCCAAGTCAAAACAGTTTCTATTTAGTCCACTGCGCGAATACAACAACCCATTCCAATTTTTGAGAGTAAGGTCTCGACACCCCATTAAGAATTCATCGTTGCGACTGGAGTTGATAAACGATCAAGTCTTCCTGCGTGACTTCTGCTGGTGGAGCAAGGCGATAGTGTTTTTCGAGGGTCAGTCCGCCTCCCGCCGACGTTTCCTGGAACCCGAAGAGAGCGATCAGGTTGCCGCTCATAAATTGTGCTCCAATAGCGATGCAGATCAGCCCCTTGAATTTCTCCTTACAGAGGGCTCTATCCTGTTCGATCTGTACGATATTGAGCTTGTCCGTTCCGCCTTACGCCTGAACCGGGAATACGTAATGCGCTCCCCGTTGATCGATTCCGATATAGATTTCATCGGTTTCGACCTGACCCATTCCTTTCACCGTCGTTCGAAAGTGATTCTGGAGGCTATAGGAGGTCACTCCCGTGAAGATGTCAATGAGTCGGTTGTAGCGTACTTTTGCAAGCAGTGCTTGTTCATCGTTCATCGAGTACATCGTCACGACACCAGGCGTCGAGTCCGGTATTTTAGTTTCGACAAGAAGCGCGTTCGGTACTATCGGGAGGTCTTTGATCGCAATCCTACGGTACTTCGATTTACCGTTGGGTCGGATGATCCAGACGGTTCCCGGCAGTGCTTTCGCCATAATCGAATCGGGCAATAAAGCACGATAGCGAAAACTATAAATGACATCCCCCAAATTAAGCGGAAGTTTGATGTCGAGACGATGGGCGATTGCCCCAATTTCCGTCCGCTCGAAATCTACTTCGGTATCTCCTTCTTTGTAGTGAGCAAAGAAAAGTTCTTCGATAATCTGCGCATAGCGATTCGCTTGTCTCACGGTTCCCCTTGCCATTCGAGAATGACAACTTCTTCGCGTAGCATCTCTTTTGTCGCGGTGGCGAGGCGGGTTCTGAAAAGATCGGTCTTGACGACTTTATAGCCCAGCGATTTCGCGATTTCTGACAGTACCTCGCCCGTGCGAATCATCACGCGTAGATAAGAGGCCTGATCGCCCACCACAGAGCCGAGACGCGCACCGGGTTTTAAGAGGGGGCGAATATCCGCAAGATGCCGTGCCATCCCTCCGAAGTAGAGACGAGTCACGCGACTGTATAGCCGCTCGAAGCCACTGGTTTTCCCCAATTCGATTCGGCGTGCTTCAATCTCGTTAGCAATATGTTGTACAACAAGGAAATTTTTCACCCACTGATCGTCGTCATCCTCTTTGTAGACGTTGCGAGTGTTCGAGCGTAGCAATCCTTGTTTGATAAGGCGCAGTTCCTGTTTGTCGTTAGCAAATCCGAGTAAGACGGTTTCCAGACGAGTGGTGCGCGAATAGTCTTTTTCGTTCGGGTAGGGCGGCGAAGTAAACACAGCGTCTATCGAAGCCTCGGCAAGATGCGGTCGTAGTTGTCTTGCGTCCGCACAAATGACAGTCGCGGAGGCCTCGGTCAGTGAGGAGAACGATTCGAGGCATGCCGCGATCATTTTTACAGCTGCTTGCCATGCTTCGAGAACGGGTGCGTCCGCTTTTTTCGAACCAACACCAACTTCGGGGCCGAATTTGAGATTGCTTGCCGTGCCGACTGCGATCTTTGCAAGAGCCAGCCACAAATGGGGAACGCACTGTTTATTTCCTTTGCGCTCGATGCACTCCCGTAACACCAGCACCTTATGCAGCGGCAACGGACTGATCGAATCGGCGATGAGCAACTTTGCGGTCTCTGTCGGCAGGGGACGAAACCTGTTTCCTTCCTGAGCGAGTTGTGAATATGCCATCAACAGAACTTCTTCTGAAAGACGCAGCAGTTCTCTTGGATTGATCCGCCAATTCGTTTTCGTCACGCTTGCGAAATGCGCCATCGAATTCGCTTCAATGCCCACACATAAGATACCGCGTTTCTGACATTCCACAAGGGTCGTTCCCGTACCGCAAAACGGGTCTAAAACGTGGTGTCGCTCGTTGATGCCCCACTCGGCGAGATAATGGCGCACCAAATGCGGTGGAAAGGACAGCACGAAACGACACCAGTCATGCACTTCACGATCTTCTGTGAAAAGTTTGTTGCTCTCGCTGTTAGGAAGAGTTGGGAATAGAATTAATTTTCGTCCCTTCAAGAGAGATTTTCTAACTGCTGACCTAACTGCTGACGCTAATTCACTCGTTCCAGCTTTGCATAAGAAAGGAGGAGTTTTTTGATGCCGACATTGGGAAAGGCCACCGAAAGCTGAGTGTCGTCTTTGGTGGGGGTCAGTTCTAGAATCACCCCCGTACCGAAAACGGCGTGCTTTACCTTTTGCCCCACTCGGTACTCCGCTCCCTCCTGCTTGAGGCGTTCCTGCTCCGGGGTGCGGGTTTCGCGCCAGAGGCTTTGTTTCTGCGGTTCGCGCCGCCCGAAGCGCGGCTCCGCCCGCTTGTCTTCTCGCAAATTGTCTTCATCGGGATCAAAGGTAGAGACGGTACGTGTCGCCTTTTTGGTGTTTTGCCCGCGAAACAGCTCCGAAGGAATTTCTTTGAGAAAACGCGACGGCGGATTGTACTGCACATTGCCGAACAGCGTTCTTCGATTCGCGAACGTAATGGCTAATTCCTCCATTGCCCGCGTAATCCCTACATAGCAAAGCCTTCTCTCCTCCTCCAACTCCTTATCGGAGTTCAGCGAGCGGGAGTGAGGGAAAATCCCCTCTTCCATTCCCACAAGAAACACAAAGGGAAATTCCAGTCCTTTGGCGGCGTGAAGCGTCATCAGGGTGATTGCAGGGGCGGCGGCATCGAGCGAATCAAGATCGGAAACAAGCGCGACCTGCTCCAAAAAGGCGGTTAGGGTAGGGGACTCGGTTTGGTTCTCGAACTCGCGAGTCACTCCGACAAGTTCCTGCACGTTTTCCAGCCGGGTTTGGGCTTCGATGGAGGCTTCTCCCTTTAACGCCTGAAGGTAGCCGCTGCGCTCCAGCACCTGCTCGGTGAGATCATGGATGGAAAGCCGTTCCTGGTCGCTCCGCAGCCCTTCGATCATCTGAACAAAATCGCCGAGCTTTTTGCGGGTGCGGGCCTGCACCGTCGAAAGATCGCCGACCCGCTGCAGAACGCTCCAAAAGGACCGTCCCGAAAGCAGGGCTTCCTCCTCAAGAGCCTGAAGCGTGGTGGCTCCGATTCCGCGTGCCGGAACGTTGAGAATCCTTTTGAGGCTCACCGAATCAGAGGGATTGGCGATCACGCGCAGATACGCCATCACATCCTTCACCTCTTTACGCTCGTAAAAGCGCACCCCCCCGATGATTCGGTGCGGAACCTGCCACGTCAGCAGGGTTTCTTCCAGAATACGCGACTGTGCATTGGTGCGGTAGAGAATCGCATAATCGTTCCAGTTGCGCCGTCCCGCTTTCACCTCTTCGCGAACGTGCGTGGCAATCCAAACCGCCTCTTCCTGTTCGTTTTCTGCCTCATGTTTGATCAGCGGGCTGCCGTCGGGATTCTCCGTCCAGAGTTTTTTATCCTTGCGCCCTCGGTTGTTCCGAACCACGCCGTAAGCGGCTTCAAGAATCGTTTTTGTGGAGCGATAATTCTGTTCGAGTTTGAGCACGTTCGCTTCGGGAAAATCGGTCTCGAATTTCAAGATCAGCTCGACATTTGCCCCGCGAAACAGGTAGATCGATTGATCCTCGTCGCCAACAACGCACAAGTTTTTGTATCTACTGGCAATGAGCTTCACGAGGGTGTACTGAACGAAGTTCACGTCCTGATATTCGTCTACCAGCACATAGCGAAACCGATCCTGCAAACGCTCCAGCACCTCGGCGCGTTCCTGGAGCAGCCGCACGGTTTCGGTCAGCAGGTCGTCGAAATCGAGGGCGTTGTTCTGTTTGAGTTTGTCCGCATAAACCGGGTAGACCTTGCCGCAGATGTCCTCGAAAAATCCGAAAAAGTGGTCTTTCCACTGCGGCGGCGGGATTAGCTGCTCTTTGGCTTTGGAGATCATCGAAAGAATGGCACGCGGGCTAAACTTTTTGTCGTCAATGAGCAGCTGCCGCATACATTCGCGAATCAGGGTGAGCTGATCGCCGTCGTCGTAGACCACAAAATTACGATCCAAGCCCATTTTTTCGCCGAACTCGCGCAGGATGCGGGCGCAGGTGGCGTGAAACGTTCCTACCCACAGAAAGCGTCCCACTCCCTCGCCGCAAAGTTTGGCAATCCGCTCTTTCATTTCCTGAGCGGCTTTATTCGTGAACGTGACGGCGAGAATGTGTCGCGGAGACACCCTGCGTTCGGCAATGAGGTAGGCAACACGATGCGTCAGCACCCGTGTTTTACCGGAGCCCGCTCCGGCAAACAGCAAAAGGGGGCCGTCGCCGAAAAGTACGGCTTCACGCTGAACCGGGTTTAAACCGCGCAGCAGCGGGTGCAGAGGTTCCGCTGCGGAAGAAGGCGGAGCGGATTCCGGAAGGGATTTCGGCTCGGTTTTCCTATCGGGATTTATCGGAGGCATACTTCAGATTATACTCTATTCGGGCTTGTTCGAAACAAGATTTCCTGCAACAGCAGGGTACTTCGCTCTTAAACCTGAGCGCAATAACAGGGCGGAGAAAACCATGTCTCATTGAGAACAGAAAATCCCCCAGAGAATGAGTAACGATGACCCTAACGATACAGTTCTTCCCCGAAGTTAGAGCCCCTCTTCCAAACCTTCGAAGCACGCCTAAAAGGTTTGGAAGGGGGGCAAATGGTGCAAAAACTGGGAGAGAGACAGCTTTTGCCCGCACCATTGTCCTCCAAGGAAAAAACTCGCCGCCAGATCATGGAATACACCCGGATGTTCCTCTCTGCGAAGTGTTAGAGACTGCGCCGGAACGATTTCTTCATGCCGTTGAAAAGCAGCGAGGATTATCTCGCGGCACTGCAGCGGAATGGTCTAAACCAACTCGCGTTTCTTCTCACGCATCAACGACAATCCTCAACACAACTCTGCGTTCCAAACCGCTGCACCCCCTGCGTCTCCAATGTTTTTCCTAAACGAGCGAGGAAATCGTGTTGAAATTTGTTCACCCTTTTTTAGAAAAAGTGGGAACCGTCTTTTTGCCGGGGGCGTCCTGTTTTCGTTGCCTCGCTCAATGACCGAGCCGCAACGGAAACCTCAATTTTTTAGGGAGACACAACAATGGGACGTTTGAGCAGCTTGAAAGACCTTTATATTGATGAACTGAAAGATGTGTATTTTGCCGAAAATCTGCTGACCAAAGCTCTGCCGAAAATGCAGGCAAAGGCAACGAACCCCAAACTGAAACAAGCCTTCGAGACTCACTTGGGCCAGACCCAAAATCAGATCAAACGTCTTGACCAAATCTTCGAGATGCTGGGCGAATCCGAAAAAAGCAAACCCTGCAAAGCCATGCAGGGCATCGTTGCCGAGGGTGAGGAGATGATGGGAGAGGATGCCACCCCGGAAGTGATGGACGCCGCCCTGATTTCCAGCGGTCAGCGAGCCGAGCACTACGAAATTGCCGGATATGGCTGCCTTCGCACCTATGCCGAAGAGCTGGGCCTTAAAGATCAGGCGCAGCTGCTTCAGGAAACTCTTGATGAGGAGCGGCAGACCGACGAACTGCTGACGAAACTGGCAGAAAGCCGGATCAACCGCGCTGCCGAATAAATATCCTCACTAAAAACGGCCCCCTTTCACCTCAATCGCTGGGTCAAAGGGGGCTTTTTGCGTAATGGCTCAATAAAATCGCAAGATCGAAGGGGCGAACCCGCTCCTTCGTGTTTCAGGAGACCCAAGATGACTTCTCAAACCTTAGATAATCCCCAAACCCGTTCTCATTCCGAATCGCATCCCGGCTCCGAACAGGACATGGATCGCAAGCCGCAGTACACTCCGCTCGTCAAAGGATCGGGGCGGCTCGCCGGAAAAGTCGCGATTATCACTGGCGGCGACAGCGGAATCGGGCGCGGCGTTGCAGAAGCGTTTGCCTCGGAAGGAGCGGATGTAGCGATTCTCTTTTATGATGAAACCGAAGACGCTCAGGAAACCAAACAGGCCATCGAAGGCTACGGCAAACGATGTCTTACGGTTGCGGGCGATGTCGGTGACCCCGAATTCTGTCACTCCGCGGTTCAGAGTGTGATCGAAACGTTCGGTAAGCTCGATATTCTCGTCAACAATGCCGCCGAGCAAACCCCGCAGGACGATCCACTGAAAATCAGCACGGATCAACTGGAGCGCACCTTCCGTACCAACATCTACGGTTATTTTTTCATGACGCAGGCCGCTCTCCCGTACCTCAAATCGGGAGCCGCAATCGTCAACACGGCGTCCGTTGTTGCGTTCAAGGGATCGCCGCAGCTGCTCGATTATTCAGCGACCAAAGGAGCCATTGTCGCTTTCACCCGTTCACTGTCTCAAACCCTGATCGAAAAAGGAATTCGCGTCAATATGGTCGCGCCGGGGCCGATCTGGACGCCGCTGATTACCTCCACCTTCCCCAAAGAGAAGCAGGAAACTTTTGGTCAAGACACTCCGATGAAGCGTCCGGGCCAGCCCAACGAAGTCGCTTCCGCCTTTGTCTTTCTGGCTTCGCCGGAGTCGGCTTATATCGCAGGTCAGACCCTTCATGTAAACGGCGGCGAAATCGTCAATGCTTGATTGTAAGCAGAGTTGAAGCGTCAGGGGAGGAAAGGACGACTTTCCTCCCTCTTTTTTTCGAGAAGCAAAAGACGCCTCGAAATAAACTTGATCCTTCGCTTGACTCCGACAAGTTAATGAGTGTATACTCCGAAACTATGGCAAGACCGGTTACGATTTCCGATGCGACGATCCTGGAAGCGGCACGACGGGTGTTTGTTCGGGACGGAATCAACGCTACCACGCGGGCGATTGCCGCCGCCGCCAACGTCTCTGAAGGATCGCTGTTTCGCCGGTTTGCTACTAAAAATGCGCTTTTCGAGGCCGCCGTATTGAACCCGCTGCCCCCGTTCTGGGTACGGGAACTCGATTCCTTGGCCGGAAGGGGAGATCCGCGCCAAAACCTCTTGCAGATCACGCGGGAAATGCTCAAGTTCGCGCAGGAGATGCTGCCGCTGGTTCGACTGGGGTGGGGAAAAGCATCGCTGCCTTCCAAAACCCAGGCCGAGCCCACACCGGGAATTCGAGATCGCCGCTCGCTCGCGCACTACTTGCAGCGCGAAATGAAGGCGGGGCGTCTGAAAGCGGGCGATGCCGAGGCGGTATCGCGGCTGCTCTTTGGCGGCTGCCTCGATCTGGTCATGGATCAGTCTACACAAGGACAGTCTCTTGGGGCCTCGGAAATCGCTCATTGCGCGGAGGAACTGGTCAACGCACTCTGGCACGGCCTCGCCCCCGCTCCCCACTCTGCCGCCTCTTTGCCCGTGCCTGAAAATTAAAACGAAACGGCTTCTGCCGTCTGACTTGTGCAGACCAATTTCTTCTTACAGCACCCCTGCCAAAGGAAAACTCAAAATGTCTCTGTCACCGCTGACTCGCCTCCGAAAAATCATCGGCTTCTGTTTTCTCGCCTCCGCCTCGCCCTCACTCGCCCAGTTTCCCCGTCGCCCGCAGGAGCCCAAAGGAGCCTGGATGGATCGAGCACTTTCTCCGGACAAACGGGCCGATCTGGTACTGGCACAGTTGACGCTGGACGAGAAAATCAGCCTTGTTCACGGCGCAGGCTTTCCCGGCTTTTCCCCGCCCGGCGATGCGGCAGGGGCGGCGGTGCTGGCTCGTTCCAATGGCGGAGCAGGCATCGTTCCCGGTATCCCGCGCCTGGGAATCCCCGACCTCAATCTTGCCGACTCCTCGGTAGGCGTTACACGCGGAGCACTTCACAGCCGGTATTCAACGGCCCTGCCCTCGACTCTGGCTCTGGCTTCCAGCTGGGACACAGACCTTGCCCGTGAGTATGGAAGCCTCATCGGGCGTGAGCTGCGCGATCAAGGCTTTAATGTCTCGCTGGCAGGCGGCGTCAACCTCACTCGCGAACCCCGCAATGGACGAAATTTCGAATACCAGGGCGAAGACCCGATTTTAGCGGGACAGATGGGCGGGCAGGTGATGCGCGGCTTGCAGGCCCAGCACGTCATCGGCGATCTCAAGCACTACGCCGGAAACGACCAGGAAACCGGGCGAAACGTGGCGAGTGTCAATCTGAGCCGACGGGTGCTGCGAGAAACCGATCTGCTTGCCTTTGAGATTGCCTTGAAGGAAGCCGAGCCGGGAATGGTGATGACCGCCTACAACCGGTTAAACGGAGAGTACTGCTCGGAAAACCACTATCTCATCTCGGAGGTGCTCAAAGGAGCCTGGGGCTTTCAAGGGTTTGTTTTGTCCGATTGGGGCGGAACGCACAGTACCGTCAAGGCCGCACTTGCCGGACTGGATCAAGAGCAGCCAGGAGGTCAATTTTTCGGGCAGGCCCTTAAAAAAGCCGTTCAGAGCGGAGAAGTACCGCTTTCTCGCCTCAACGAAATGGTGCATCGAATTTTACGCACCGAGTTTGCTTTCGGCGTGGTAGACAATCCGGTTTCGACAAAAGTGGTGGACGTTTTCGGCGGACTGGAAGTGGCGCAGCGGGTAGCCGAAAAGAGCATCGTTCTTCTGAAAAATGCCCGGAATATGCTGCCGCTGGATGCGGGCCGAATCCGTGCCATTGCGCTCATCGGCTCTCATGCCGATGTCGGGGTGCTGTCGGGAGGCGGCTCCGCACAGGTTGACCCGCCCGGCGGCAATGCGATTGTTCCGCCTCCGCCTCCACCCGGCAGCCTACCCTTTTTCGGCGGGGTGGTGTACTATCCCTCGTCGCCCTTAGGAGCGATTCAGCAAAAAGCCCTTCACGCAAAAGTAGGATTTAACGCAGGAACCGATCCTGCGGAAGCCGCCGCTTTTGCAAAAACGGCGGAGGTGGCAATTGTTTTTGTCAATCAGCCTATGAGTGAAGGGCGGGACGCCCTTTCCCTTTCGCTTCCCGACGGGCAGGATGCCTTGGTCGAGGCCGTCGCTGCCGCAAATCCGCGCACGATTGTGGTGCTGGAAACCGGCGGCCCTGTCACAATGCCCTGGGCGGAAAAAGTGGGGGGCATTTTAGAAGCCTGGTATCCCGGAATCCGGGGCGCGGAAGCACTGGCCAACTTGTTGTTCGGCGAGGTCAACCCGTCGGCAAAGCTGCCAGTGTCGCTGGCACGATCCGAGGCGGATTTGCCGCATCCGGTGCTGCCGGGTTCCTCCATTCCGCCGGAAATGCAGCCAATTCCGGGTGCGCCGCCCGAAGCTCCGCTGATTCCAACTCTGCCCCCGTTCGATATCGAGTACCCGGAAGGGCTGAAGGTCGGCTACAAATGGTTTGATGCCGAGGGGAAAACGCCGCTGTTCGCTTTTGGGCATGGGCTTTCTTACACGACCTTTGCCTACTCCGGCCTTCGGGTCAACTCCGCCTCCGTGACGTTCACGATCAAAAACACTGGCAGACGAGTTGGAGCCGAAATCGCGCAGGTCTACATCGGTCTTCCAGCCGGGGCGGGAGAGCCTCCCAAGCGGCTGGCGGCGTGGGGAAAAGTCACACTCAGACCCGGCGAAGCCAGAACGCTGACGCTGGAGCTAAAACCGCTTTTTCTCTCCGTCTTCGAGGCCCAAAAAGACGGCTGGACGGTGCTGCCGGGAGAGTACCAGGTCTGGGCGGGGAGATCGTCACGAGACCTGCCGCTGTCAGGAGGATTTCGCTGGCCCGAAACCGCGAAATGAATGTCGCTTTGCTTTTCCGCAGCGAACCTGCACCCGAAACCTCCGCCTCGTCTCATTCAAAGCGAGGCGGGGGTTTCAGGCTGTCGGTGCTTCCAAGCTCAGAAATTCGGGCGAAACGGCAGCCGTCAGCCACACGCCGTTTTCAGCACAAAAAAACTCGTGCCCCTGCCGATGCATTTCCTCTGCGCTCACGGTCAGCACAACGGGCTTTCCGTGACGACTTCCCACTTTAGCTGCCGTTTCCACATCGGGCGACAAGTGAACATGATTTCGACTTCCCGAAATCAGCCCGTCCTTAAAGATCGAATCCAGAAAGCGCGTTGCCGTGCCATGAAAAAGAAATTCGGGGGGATTAATTGGTTTCAAGTCCAATTCGATCCGAACGGAATGACCCTGAACGGCCCGAATTTTGCTGCCGTCGTCGTTGAATGCAAATCGTTTTTTGTCGTTTTCTCCGACGATGCGCTCTAAAAGAAGGCGCGTCAGCGGCTTCTGGTGAAGGGCGCACTGTTTCAACAGGGTTTCCACATCGGCCCAGCCGTTTATGTCAAGGGTCAAGCCCGCCGCTTCGGGCTGATGACGTAAAATCAGGCTTAAGAATTTGCTGAGTTGGGTAAGATTTTGATCCATGCTTCTTTGTTGCCTCCCCTGCTTTTTTTGCTCAACAAGGCTTCGCGAAAAAATAGGGTATCCTGTAATTAACCGGACTAATCAATTTAGTCAGAATGAAAGCCGAGTCACAGCATTCATGGCGTTTTTCAATTCTAAACTGAGGTACGCTCTATGTGCCGCGATTGATCTTGCACAGCAGCCCCTCTCCACCGCCTGCCAGAGCCGCGAGATTGCTTCCCGGCAGGACATTCCGGGGCCTTACCTCGATCAAATTCTGGCCGCGCTCAAAAGTGCCGGTCTTGTTCGCTCCATTCGCGGGGCGGGCGGCGGGTACTGCCTTGCACGAGCTGCCGACCATATCACCGCCGCCGAGGTTGTGAAGGCCGTCATGCGCGGGGATCGTCTTGTGGCAGGGCGGGGCGAAGACGAGCGGGTCGCCGTCGGCTCCAAAGGGGCGGGATGGGTGGTGCAGGAGTTTGAATCGCAGCTTGAAACCCTGATGGTGAAAACGCTGGAACAAACCACGCTGGCGGAACTCGCCCAAAAGAAAAACAAACTCGACGATTCCCTGAGCATGATGATGGGAATTTAGGTCGCACTTGCATCCCCGGCTTTACGCTGGCTTTACAAAGGAGTCGAAATTATGAACATTGCCGACAACATCACCGACCTGATCGGAAAAACTCCGCTCGTTTATCTCAACCGGGTGACCGACGGCGCAAACGCCAAAATTGCTCTGAAGCTCGAATACTTCAATCCGCTCGGTTCCGTCAAAGACCGAATCGGGGCGGCAATGATTTCGGCGGCAGAACAAGACGGACGCCTCACGCCCGGAAAAACGATTCTGGAGCCGACCTCTGGGAACACCGGGATCGCGCTGGCATTTGTCGGAGCGGCCAAAGGCTACAAAGTTCAGCTGCTGATGCCCGATACCATGTCGCAGGAACGCCGCTCTCTGCTGCGGGCTCTGGGGGCAGAACTCATTCTGACTCCCGGCTCCGAAGGAATGCCTGGAGCGGTTTCCCGCGCTGAGGCGATGGCCGAGGCGGAACCGGACAAGTATTTCCTGCCGCAGCAGTTCAAGAACGGGGCGAACCCCGAAATCCATCGCGAAACCACCGCCGAGGAAATTTGGAAAGATACCGATGGACAGGTGGATATTTTCATCTCGGCGATTGGAACTGGCGGAACGATCACCGGCGTCGGCGAAGTCATCAAAGAGCGCAAGCCCGACTTCAAGGTGATCGCCGTCGAACCGTCTGCCTCCGCCGTTTTGAGCGGCAAGCCGCGTGGCCCGCACCCAATTCAGGGCATTGGAGCCGGATTTGTCCCGGACGTTCTGAACACGCACATTTACGACGAAATTATCACCGTCGAAGCCAACGATGCAATGGAAATGGCGCGGCGGCTGGCGAAAGAAGAGGGGATTTTCGCGGGAATCTCCACCGGTGCGAATGTGTGGACAGCGATTCAAGTGGCGAACCGACCGGAAAACGCAGGAAAATTGATTGTCACTATCGCCTGCTCGACCGGAGAGCGTTATCTTTCCACTCCCACCTACAATATCTACGGAGACAAACCGTAGCCTATTCTGCCGAACCAGAGAAGAGCAGACTGCTCTTCTCTGGTTCGCTTCTAGGTTTCCGCCCTATGGGGCGGCCCGCACTCCCATGAAGAAGGTTCTTTTTATTTGCAGCCAGAACCGCTTGAGAAGCCCGACCGCAGAGCAGGTTTTCGCCGATTACCCTGGAATTGAAACCGCCTCCGCCGGACTGAACCGCAGTGCCGATAATCCATTGACTCCCGAACTTCTCGCCTGGGCCGACCTCGTCTTCGTAATGGAAAAAGCCCATCGAAACCGCCTCTCCAAGAAATTCCGCGCCTCCCTCACCACACAGAAAATCGTCTGCCTCCACATTCCCGACGAGTACGAGTTTATGGATGCCGCTTTGATTCAGCTGCTTCAGGACAAAGTAACTCCCCTTCTGCCTTCACGCTCTTCACTTCCCTAACGCGGACGTTACAGAGGTGTGCCGCTCCCCCTCTTTGGTCTAGGTAGACAAATTACGAGTGGTCTGGCGAAACTTCCGCTCGATCCTTCGCGTAATCTATGTTATACTCACAAGAAGATTTCCCCGTAACTTGAAAAAATTAGCACCGGGCGTCGGGCGATCCCGCAGGGTCGTGACGCCGTTCGCTGGCGCAAGGAGAAAAGAATGCGTAGAGACCGTAATCGCCGCGACGATTCCAACCCTGAAGAAAATAATGAACCCATTGAATTTGCTGCCTCTCCTTCCGAGCGCGAACCCGTTGAAATGCAGCTTCGGGCGATGTGGCTTCTTGACGAAGTGATCCGAATGACTCCGCGCAATGATGCCCGGCTGGGCTACCTGCTGACGCTGCGCGATCAAATCGAAACCGACGAAGCCATGATGGAAGAGGCGAAAAAGGTGATCGCCGAATTCGAAGAGGCTTACACTAAATTGACCGCACCCGCCAACCGCATTGGTGTTTATCTCGGCAAGCCCGAAGTCGAGGAGAAAAAGCCACGCAAACGCCGCTTCGGTCAACCCGTTCCCGAACCACAAACAAACCTGAATGTGGTGCGGATTTCGCTCGGCGACCAGGAATACATCGCCAATGTAGACCCGCAGCTGGGCGAGGTTTCCTTTCAGATCGGAACTCAGGTCAAAGTTAACGAAGCGTTTGCGGTCATCGGTGATCTCGGCTTTGCGGAAGGCGGCCCCCTCGTTAAAATCGCTGAGGTAATGGAAGACGGACGCCTGCGCGTTTCGATGGACTCGCAGGGAATGCAGTCCCGTATGGTCTATCGGGGCGAGTCGCTGAAAGAAGCCAATCTCAAACAGGGCGGCGAGGTTCGCATGGAGCCGAATTTCAAGGTTGCGCTCGAATACTTCCCGGCGAAAGAGGCCTCTGATTACTATCTCGAAGACGTGCCGCAGCTGCCTTGGAACAAAATTGGCGGGCAGGAAGAGGCCATTGGTGTCATCAAAGATGCCATCGAACTGCCGCTGATTCACCCGGAATTGTTCGAGCGGTTCGGCAAGCGGCCCCTCAAGGGAATTCTGCTTTATGGGCCTCCCGGCTGCGGCAAAACGCTGATCGGAAAAGCCACCGCTTACAACCTGACGCAGGAATATCGTGAACGCACGGGGAAAGACGTGCAAGAGTATTTCATGTACATCAACGGGCCGAAAATTCTGAATATGTGGCTCGGTGAAAGTGAGCGGCAGGTACGAGATATTTTCGCTCAGGCCCGCGAAAAGGCGAAAGAGGGAAATCTGGTCTTTATCTTTATTGACGAAGCCGAGTCCCTGCTGCGTACCCGCTCCTCTGGACGCTACCTGAATATCTCGAACACCCTGGTCCCGCAGTTCTGTGCAGAGATGGACGGGCTGGTTTCTTCCGAAAACATCGTTGTGATGCTGACCTCGAACCGCCCCGACTATATTGACCCTGCCATTCTGCGCCCGGAGCGCATTGACCGCAAAGTAAAAGTCGTTCGTCCGGATCGGAAGTCGGCACGCGACATCTTCAAGATTTATCTCGGAGAGGTTCCGCTTGATCCCGACCTCATCAAAGAGCACAAAGGCGACTGCACGGCGGCTCTCGACGAAACACTTGATCTGATCACCGAGTTCACGTTCCGGCGCGACGAGGAGACGGAGTTCTTGGAAGTCTTTTTGCGAAGCGGCGGTTCGGAGAAGCTTTACTGGAAAGACCTCATCAGCGGCGCACTCGTTAAATCAGTGACCGAGCGGGCCAAGGACTTTACGATTAAGCGCAGTATTGACAAGCGTTCCGACATTGAAGGGGTTTCGATTGAAGACCTCAAGCGGGCGGTTCGTGCCGAATACAAGGAAAACGAAATTTTCCCCAAAGGCGACAATATCGAAGACTGGTTGAAGCTGCTGGATTACGAGCCGGAAAGCGTGGCGACGATCAAACCGATCAAAGCGAAAAAATCCGCTTCCGAAACCAAGCGAAAAAGTATCATCTAGGAAAACGTACCGAGGCTGAGGATCGAAGATCAAAACGGCTTTGATCCTCACCTTTTCTCGCTTTTCCTGATTTAGGAGAGTTGGTTGAACGTACCACTGCCCTGGCAGGCGAAAATTGCGGCAAAAATTATTATGTCACGCCTGCCCCTTCCTTACGGCTTCTGGAAAAAATTGTCTCTGTTCGAGCATGGGCAGATGGAGCATCCCAACTATTCGCTGGCGGTGGTGAAGCGGCATCTCGAAGCCGCCGGATTTCTGGGGCGCGAAGAGAGGTTTACGGCGGTCGAACTGGGGCCCGGTGACACGATCACCTCCTCACTGGCAATGCTGGCACTGGGGGCCAAAAAAACAATCCATGTGGATGTAGGTGCGTTTGCCTCTACCGATATGGCGGTTTACCGGGGGATGTCGGAGTACTTAAAAACTCAGTGCCTAAACACGCCTGACCTTCTGAACGTTTCCACTTTCGAGGAAATGCTGCAAAACCTGCCGGTTCAGTATGGAACGGATGGTCACCGCTCGCTCGCTCTGCTGCCTGATGCGTCGGTGGATTTGGTATGGTCTCACGCTGTTTTGGAACACGTCGGAAAATCGGATTTTCTGGAAACCATGCGCCAGACGCGCCGAATTCTGAAAAAAGACGGTGTTGCCAGTCACACGGTAGACCTGAAAGACCACCTGGCGTATGGCCTGAACAATCTTCGGTTCAGTGAAAAAGCCTGGGAGTCCGATTTCATGTCGAAGTCAGGCTTCTATACCAATCGCATTCGCTACCCGCAGATGCTCGAACTGTTCGATCAAGCAGGCTTTGAGGTTGGGCGTGCCCTCACTCATCGCTTCGAGAAAATGCCGACGCCGAAACAGAAACTGTGGGAGCCGTTTCAGAGATTATCGGACGACGATTTGATGATTTCCGATTTTGAGATTTTGCTGAAGCCCCGTTAGCCCTCGAAAGGAAACATCGGGATGGCAGAGTTCGACGGCTTTACGCACTTCCTCAAAGCAGCGGTGCGAAGATTGGAAGACGCCAAAGAACTGCTGCAGCCCCCTTCCCGAAATCCGAATCGCGGGGATGCCGAGTTTCGACATACAACCGGCGCGGTGTATCTGGCGGGCTATGCGGTCGAGGGCGTTCTCAAGGCATACTTGCTGCGGTATTATGGTTTTCAATCGGTTGCGGAGGCACAGCAAAAAGGCTCTGCGTCCCTGCGTGCTCAGTTCGCACACCTCAATACAACTAAAGGCCATAATTTACTTTTCCTGCTTCGCTTGACTGATCTCGAAAAGCGAATGGAAACCTATCAGCGAATGAAAATCAATTGGGGCATTTGTCGTAAGTGGACGCCTATACTTCGATAGGATCCGTCCGCCCTTGGCTCCGGTCAGTTCAGGTCTCAAAGGGAGGCGGACGATTTGGTAACAGCGATCCGTGAATTTCACGATTGGGTGCGGCGCACGATGGAGGTCTAATGCTGAAACGACTGACCAAAAACCAGAAAGAGAAGTTCGATGAAATCGCCGCAGAAGCTGAGCGTGCATTGAAAAAAAGTTTGGGTGATCGGCTTGAAATCAAGGCTGTTCCGGGGTATCAAGGCCGTGTTCAATTAGAACTAACGTCAAACCAACTCAACACGCTTACCGAGCGCGAAAAGCAGGAACTGCTCTGGAGCATCCTGCAGCGAAGAGCTTCACGAAAAAGCCGACTGGGTTTCTTTCATTATTGGTTATGGAACCGACAAAGAGATTTATCAGCCGCTGGAAGTTTATGAGATGAACCGCCTTTTTGGAATTGAAACCGAATACGGGATCGTTGTCGAGGGACTGGGGGCAAGCGATTGGATTACCGAAAGCATCGCGGTGGTTCGAAGCCATGACGGGCCGATGGTGGGGGGATGGAACTATCGCGGCGAAGACCCCCGCCGCGATATGCGCGGGTACACCGTCAGTGCGCTCTCGCAAAACCCGGACGACGCTCAATTCGATGCCCCCGCGAACTCGCCTGCCGCGAAGATGAGCCGTGAGGAAGAACGCTCGGATCGGGTGCTTTCGAACGGTGCACGACTCTACAATGATCATGGTCACCCCGAATATGCTACGCCGGAATGCCGCACCCTCCTCGATCTCGTGGCCCACGATAAAGCCGGAGAACGCATTTTGCATCGGGCTGCCCAAAAACGCGCCTCTGTGAAGGGCGTTCCCGTTTCGATCTACAAAAATAACACTGACTTTCACGGCGCAAGCTACGGAACGCATGAGGGCTACCTCATGCGGCGCGATGTGCCTACCGACGCTCTTATTGCGGCTCTGCTGCCCTTTTTCGCCACCCGTCAGATTTATGCGGGAGCCGGGAAAGTTGGCATCGAAAACGAAACCGGAGCCAAGCCGCTGTATCAGCTTTCACAGCGGGCGGACTATTTCAGCGTTGAGGCAAGCGTGGACACCCTGCACAATCGCCCGCTTGTCAACACGCGCGACGAACCGCACGCCACGCCCAGCAAATACCGCCGCCTTCACGTTATCTGCGGCGACGCCAATATGAGCGAATATGCAACGGCCCTCAAGGTCGGTACAACTTCGCTTGTCCTGACGCTGCTGGAAGAAGGACTGCGCCCGAATTTGAAACTCGAAAATCCCGTTCTCGCCGTGAAGCAGGTTTCTCGTGACCTGACTCTGAAAAAGGAACTGGATCGAGCCGATGGGTTTCCGATTACGGCTGTTGAAGTTCAGCGTCTTTACCAGCAGGAAGCCGAAAAACGGCTTCGGGGCACCTCCGAAGAAACTGACTGGCTTTTGAACGAATGGAACGCGACCCTTACGGCATTGGAAACCGATCCGTTTTCGCTGGCAGATCGGATAGACTGGGCGGCAAAATATCGGCTGCTCAATGAGTTTCGCGAGGCCGAAAGCCTGGAATGGAGCGATCCCTACCTGCAAAGCCTTGATCTTGCCTATCACGATGTTGACCCGGAAGCAGGGCTGTATTATGGCCTGGAGCAGTCGGGCGAGATGCGCCGCCTGGTCACCGAAGCCCGCGTGGAAGCCGCCGTAGAGTGCGCCCCGGACACTCGCGCATTTTTACGTGGTCTTTTCGTCCAGAGATTCGGCTCCGCCGTTCGCAGCATCGGTTGGAATGGAGTCGCTTTTCAACACAAAGACGAAGATTACCTTTTCGACATGAACCCGCTTGTCGAAGAAAACGTCTCTGCACTCAACGAGGAGTTTGCCGGAGCCAACCGTTTGGAGGATGTCGTTGCGATTTTGCAAGGACGGAAAGATGGATGACGTAAACCGAAGTTTACCGTCACAAGAGGAGATAATGCGATGAACCCTTATTTTCACGGCGAAGAGCGACGCCAAATGCCCACTCTGCCCTCCGATCCGCTCCGAAAAGACGGAGACAGCGGCGGCCCTGGAACCCCCGATGTCAAGCGGCCAGACACGAGTGATCTGCTCAAACGTATGAAGCGTGTAGACCCGGATGCGGCCCGCAAGTATCGCCAGCGCAGCGGCGAGTAACGCGAAAAGCCACAGAGGGAACGGGAGGCGGGACAAGCGTTCCCGCCTTCCTTAATGAGGAAGTGACAAAAATTTCAATGGAGATTCAACGCGGCTTGTGGGAATTGCTGGAGCAAAGTGGTCATCCGCTGACCCGGTCTCTCGCGCTTCCCGCTCAAACTCCCGGTGTGCGCCCAAACGACAGCCACGCCGGGCCAGGTGTGATTGATACGCACGGAACGACCGTGATTGCTGTTAAGTTCGACAGCGGCGTGATTACCGTCGGCGACCGTCGGGCAACGGCGGGCTTTGCCGTGATGTACGACCGATCCGAAAAAGTTCTGCCGATTGACGACTACACCCTGCTCGCCATTTCCGGCTCCTTTGCGCGTGCGATGGAAGTAGTACGCTACCTCCGAACCACCTTCAAGCTGTTTGAGCGCACCTACCTTCAGCAGATGAGCCTTGATGGGAAACTCGCCGAACTCGCCAAAGTGGTTCGCGCCGGAATCGCCGAAGCGATGAGCGGCATCGGCGGCTTTATTCCGATCCTAACCACCTTTGATCGCGAAACGAACGAAGGACGGATTTTCTTCTATGATGGCGCGGGGGCACGTTTTGAGAGCACCGAATACGGCGCGGCGGGGTCTGGCTCCACTCAAATACGCGGAATTTTTGATTATATTGTGAAAACGAAAAAGCCCTTTCACGATATGACCCGCGACGAAGCCCTGAAAGAAGCCTTATTTTTGCTTGATATTGCCGCCGATCTCGACGCCGCCACGGGAGGCTTTCAGAAAGTTTTCCCGCTCGCCAAAACCATCACCGCAGACGGCATTGAGGACGTTTCCGAGGAGGAACTGTCTCGTGTCATGGATGCCATTGACCGCGAAACCGGCGGTCGCAAAAGATAGTGGTTTGAAGATTGATCCCCAGACCGGTACAGCAAAACAGAGATGACCAATTCCGAATAAAAGTAGAGATGCTCTCGTAATTTGCGTTTTAATCTGTGCTCTTCTGTGCCGAACTGTGGATAAGAATGAAAGATTGTCACTGATGTTTACCCCTTATGACCGTGAGGAAGCCGCTGGCTACCGAAAAGACAATGTTGAAAACCGCCTCCGCGAAGGCTCGCCCGTTGTCGGGGTGAGTTTCGATAAAGGAATGCTGTTGCTAACGGTGCGCCGCTCGCAGCGAAAAGTGTATGAATTGTATGATCGGCAGATGTTTTCGGCCATCGGAATGCAGTCCGACATCGAAAACGTCCGGGTCAAAACCATTCAAATTGCCCATCAGGAAGGATTTGAGCGCAGCCCCGACGATGTGACCCTTCAGCGTCTAGTTGGGTTTGTGCTCAGTCCCTCGCTTAAACAATCGTATGGAGATATGTTCTCCGGCGTCCCCTATGTCATCCGGGCCCTTTTTGCTGAAATTGGCAAAAAGCCGGAAGGTGACGGATTTTACACGCTCAATTATGATGGCGAATTTCGTATTTACCCTGAGTACGCCGTGATCGCCGGAAGCCAAGATGCCGAGGACAAAATGCTGGAACGCCTGGAAGGGGCTTCCCACAGCCTTGGGCGTGAAGAGGCTCTTCAGAAAGCTCTCAGTGCCTGGATTGTCGGGGCGCGAGAAGCCATCAAGCCGCAGTACGCCCGCGATGAGGAAGACCTCAATCCGCTTCGCGACCTGGACGAAGCCGAGGCAAACCGGGCGTTTTTGCTGGACGAACTGAAAACGGGCAGCGTCGAGGTTGGAATTTTAGAGCGCGACACAAAGCGGGAAAGCCGGTTTCGTCTGCTGACGGAAGAAGACCTGACCCTTTTGCTCGCTGACTACAAGCATCAATAGTGTCTCTCCGTTTTCTCCGACGCAGAGAGAACGAATCGGTACAGGAACGAAATGGAAAAGCGAATTTTTGGCATTGAGACGGAATTCGGCTGTATGGTGCGCGACCCTTCTGTAGGAACGCCAGAAGAAATTGTCGAGCAGGTCAAAGATTACGCCTTTTATGAAAAGAAACTGGGCGTGATTGATCTTCATGCCCGCGACTATGCATTTGAACCGGCGCGGGCAGGCGGCTTTCTCACTAACGGCGGGCGTCTCTACATTGATGCGGTCGGGAGCCACGAGGAATACGCTACGGCAGAGTGCTCCGATCTGCTCGATCTTGTGCGCCACGACCGGGCAGGACGCATTTTGCTCGCTCAACTCCTGCAGGAACTCGATCTCGATGAGGCGGTCAGTTTTCATAACAACAGCATTGACCACTTTGGCGGGCACACCTTCGGCTGTCACGAAAACTATCTTGTACAAATCGAAGATCGGTTTTTTACCGACGCCCTCACTTATTTGCTGCCTTTTCTCGTTACCCGGCAAATCTTCGCGGGAATCGGCAGGGTGGGGGGGCATCGTTTAACTCGTCCCTCCTCCAAAAACAATATCATGACCCTTGGCGAACATGAAGTGGATTACGTTTGGGTTTCCAACTTCTACGGGGTCGAAATTGACAAAACGGTAGATTTTCAGTTGTCGCAGCGGGCCGACCACATTGTCAAAACCATCTCGTCACGGGTGCGTTTCAATCGGGCAATCATCAACCCGAAATGGGATTCCTACTATTCCTACAGCAATCTGCACCGGCTTCATATTCTCTACGGCGAGTCGAATATGAGTGAATACGCGCTGATGCTGAAGGTTGGAACGACAAGTCTGGTGCTCGATTTGATCGAAGAGGGAATTGTGCCGCAGGATGTGGAGGTGGCCGACCCGCTGGAAACGCTGCGCTCGATTTCCCGTGACCCTACATTCCGCTGGACGGTGAAACTCCGAAACGGAAAAACCATCTCGGCGATTGATCTTCAGCGTCGGTATTTGGATGCCGCCAAAAAATACCAGGGCCAGAAAAGTGAACAAACCGACATCGTGTTGCGCGAGTGGGAAACGATTCTTGACGCTCTTGAAACCGATCCGCTCTCAACCGCAGACCGTTTAGACTGGTCGGCGAAATTCCTGCTTTACCGGGACTATATTCAAGAAAACGGCGTGACCTGGCACGACGATATGCTGCAAAGCCTCGATCTCGAATACCACAACGTCAACCCGACCCAGGGGCTTTACTATGGGCTGGAAGAGGCGGGGGCGATCCGCCGGCTCGTGACCGACGAAGAGGTGCAAAAAGCGATCACCTGCCCGCCGACGGACACCCGCGCCGCCGGGCGGGGACAGATCATCTCTACTTTGCTCACCAAACCGAATGCCCGTTACGTCATTGACTGGGACGCCATTTATGTGGAACGCAACAAGCAGCTCGATCTCAAAAACCCCTTCCATACTTATGAGAAAGAGGCGGCTCGCTTTCTCAAAAGCGTTGGGTAAAGTTGAGTGAACCGATTTGAGAGCCTGCATTGCAAAGCAAACGCAGCCAAAAAATGAGAACGCCCCTCTGAGATTAAGAGGGGCGTTTTTGTCGGCCTTTGTTAGGACTTCGCTGCAGCTTTCTTGAGGGAGGACTGCATCTGCTGGAGCAAAGCCTTCGGACTTTGGAATTTCGTGATCCGTTTGATCTCTTTGCCGTTCGGAGCGAAAAAGAGAAAGGTCGGCAGGGAATCCACGCCGTACTTTTTGACGGTCGGTCTGCTTTGATCGTAGTCGAGGAGCACGGGAATAAACTGCTTCATTTTTGCCACCACTTTTTTGTCTTTGTAGGTAGTAGCAAGCATTTTCTGGCAGGGGGTGCACCATTGCGCCGAAAAATCCAGGAAAAGCGGTTTGTTTTCTTTGGCGGCTCGTTTCTGGGCCGCATCCAGATTCGTTTCCCAGGGGATTGAGGGAGAAGGAAGACTATCGGACGGTAAGGCAAATCCGGTGAGCACCAGTGCGGCAAAAGCCGCTAAACCCCAATTTCGCACGGACTCTTCTCCTCCCTGCTTTCTGAACTCTACTCAGCAAAGGCGCAAAATGGTCTTGTCGGTTTGCGAACGTGTCCGAACTCGCCGTTCCGTCCGCAGGACGTTTCGCCGAAGGCTCCCCAGACGGGTATTTTAATGCCCGGCGTGTCGAGGCGTCCTCGACGGGTATTTTAATGCCCGGCGTATCGAGGCGTCCTCGACGGGGAATTGGATGCCCGGCGTGTCGGTGCTACCGCTGGTGTGCCCTTGATGGGTACTTTAATGCCCGGCCCGCATCCCCGGTCAAAAGGGCTAGGGGCGAAAACGAAGAACTTACTCTGAGTCGCTGCTTAGTGAAGAACTTCGCTGATGGCGGAGTTCAATTCTTCCAGCCCTTTTTCGTCGGCCACCAGATTGACGAACTTCGACTTTACTTCGCGCTCTTTGTACACAAACACCGTATTTTTGATTTTGGCGTCGGTGTTGATTTTGTACTCTTTGATGGCGTCATCTTTCGGGCTGGCCAGATAAGCGAGAGAGACGCGCTCGATTTTGTTTTTCCTGGCGACTCCTTCGAGATCGGAAGTCAACGTTTTGGCTGATTTTTTCGTCGGGTTCAGGTAAATGACGAACGCCTTCATTTTTTTGTCGGAGTTGGCTTTCAGTGATTTTTCCAGTGTGTTGACGAGCGTCTCCACATTTTGGGGGTCGTCGTTGTTCACCCAGATTTGCACCGCCGGATTTTGTGGGTACTTACACACCGGGCAGGTACTCGTTTTTTTGTCCGGGCCGGAAATGTGTTTGGGGTGAAATGCCGACAACATCCCGCCTTTTTCCACTCCTGAATTCAATTCTCCGGTGAGGGCAGAACTGAGGGAGGCTCCAGCAATGGCGAGGGTTCCGGCCAATGCCGCCGCCGATAATTGGCTGATTCGATTCATGTAAGTTTCTCCTGAGACGGTCTCAAAAACGCGCTGCGGAGGATACGTCCCTTCGGCAGTCAGTTGAATAACGGGGAAGAAAGGCCCAAAAGTTCCGTTCAACCTCCCCAACGTTCCGCCTTTTCCAAGGTTTCGGCAAAAGAACCGTGAATCCCGGTGCCGCCGCGTCAGGTTTCTGAGATTTTTTCGCCATCCCCGCCAAGCGGTTTGCTTTAATCGTAGGGCCTTTCTGAGAAGAGGATTTCGGTTTGGGCTTTGGAGCGAGAGCAGGCTTCACAGATTTGGTTTGGTGGATGCCGACGACCGCGACCCGCACCTCCACATCTTGAGCCACCAGTTCTTCCTCCACGCCCTGAGCGATTTTGTAGTCGTTACGATGCACCACGAAATTGGTGCGAAGCGTGAGCAGATCGCCCTCCACTCCCCCGCCTCGCGGCCCTGCCTTGCCCGGAAGGTACGCGGCGAGAACGGGCACAATCAAAGGGCGGGTAATCCCGCGACAGGTAAAATCCGCTTCGACAACGGCACGGTAATGCCCTGGTCGAATTTCTTTAACGGTACGCACCTTCTTCAGCGCAAAGGTAATTGCGGGGTATTTTTCGGCATACAACCCGTAGGAAGCACGCGCCGTAAATCCATAGCCCTTGTTGGGAAATTCGATGCTGGACACCGCAACCTCGATTTTGCCGGTGGTCAGGGCCGGGTTTTTAGGATCGAAGAAAACGGTCCCGCTGATTCCAGCGGCACTGCCGGTAATCGGCTCCCACGCCGAATCAATCGTGATCGAGATGGTATTGGTCGCCTTTGGGTCTCTGAAATCAAAACTCTGCGGGGCCGCAAAACCGGGCCGGGACAACAAAAATAAGCCAATGGCAAGGCAGGACTTGAAAAGCATCGAAGTTCCTTTGTCGAGTTTGTAGAAAATGAAACGGCCCTAGAGGGGCGAACGTGAATGTCAGAAGGTACGGACAAGCTCGAAGCGGTTGCGAAAACGGTACTGCCCGTCGTTCGGTCGCACTTCTTCGCTCCAGGTCAGGCGGCTGCCCTTTTGGACAATCGTCTGCCGGGTATCCCAGTGAGCAAAAGGATCATGGGTGGTCATGATGAATCCCCCGGTTTTTTTGACGAACGCCTCCAGTCCCTCCACAAGGTAGACCAGACGTTTTGGCCTGCCGTCTTGAATTCCACTGGTGGTGAACTGCCCCGATTTAAGGTCGAGCGATCCCGTCCAGGCGTCCACGCGGCTTGAACCCGCATAGGCGGCGCGGTATTGAAGCGTTCCCGCTGCTGGGTCGGCGGACAGAACAAGGGTGGTGGGGTAGGTGTGGTGCGCTCCGTCTCCGTCATCGGCGTATTCCAGGGTTCCACTCCAGGTTCCGGCGAGGGAGGCGAAAGCCGCCCGCCGGGTTTCAGCCAGAACGAGCGGCTCTCGGTACGTCTTGAGTTTTGCTCCGCCCAGCAGTGCTCCCGAAGTGCCGAGCACCAGATAAAAAGCGGCCTTTCTGGAAAAAGAGAACTGCTGAGCCCGTTGAGCGGTGCGAGCCAGAGCCTGCGCCCGCCCCGAAAAAGGAGCCAGGGAGGAGGCGGCCATGCCTGCGGCAATTTGCGGGATCGCCTGAGCCAATACGGAGGAGGAAGCCCGCGCCCCATACTGCGGAAGCAGAGCCGCCAGCACAGTGACGGAGACGACAACCCCGGCCTTTGCAAGCTGCCGCCTCAGTTTGTCGAGGGCACGAGTCACTTTCATTCGGGCAGTATTTTCCGATAATCCCAAGGCGGCTCCGGTCTCCGCAAAACTTCGCTCCTCGAAAAAGCGCAGAAGGATCGCCTCACGATCCCCCGGTTTCAAGTGAGCCAGAGCGGTATTGAGGTGGGGTTCCAAGCCTTCCCAAAGCGCGTTTTCCGGGGGGATCGGGGGATCGGTCATTTCGCCTGCTGCCCTCTCTTCCATGAATTTGCGCCGCCTCTCCTGTTTTCGCAGATTTTGCGACACAAGCCGGGATGCCGTGAAAAGCCATCCCGCAACTGAAGCCTGACGGGTGAGTGATTTCCCCTTGCGGGCGAGCAGGAGAAACACCGCCTGAGAAGCCTCTTCTGCCAGCGAGCGGTCATGGAGTTCACGCAGGCAAGTAGAGTAAACGAGCCGAGCGTAGCGCCTCCCCAGCTCACTGAAGGCTCGCTCTGAGCCTGCTTCCACGTAGCGTTCTATCAATTGTCCGTCCTGCAAATCGCTCAATTCCGTTTCCTTTTCTCGCGCCGACACAAAGGAATGTACGCTCTTTCGCTTAACCGCACAAACCTCGAAAATAAGTTCGGTTTTTCTCGCCGAGTGAGTTTAAGCCGTGTGCCCCTCCGTTCTAAAAAGGAAAACCCTTTCGGTGTGCCGAATAGAGCGGTATCTCGAAGGATCCATCGCGCTGGCGCGAGCAGAGGAAAGTTTGTGCTTTTACCAAGCGGAACCCTCACTTTTTTGTTTACCGACATCGAAGGAAGTTCGCGGCTCTGGGAGTTTTACCCGGAAGCAATGCGAACTGCTTTGGCACGCCACGATGAAATCATTCGTCAGGCCGTTGAAGGGTGCGACGGCCAAATCTTCAAAACGGCGGGAGATGCGTTTTATGCGGTGTTCGCCGATGTGCGCTCTGCCGTAGCGGGAGCCTGGACCGCACAAACAGAACTGCAAAAAGAGGCGTGGGATGCCCGCACCTCTCTGAAAGTACGAATGGCCCTTAACACCGGTTCGGCGGAACTGCGGGGCAGCGACTATTATGGACAGCCTCTGAACCGGGCTTCCCGGCTGCTTGAATTGGCTTACGGAGAGCAGATTTTGCTTTCCGATACCACTTTTGCGCTGTTGCGGGAGGGGCTTCCGCAGGGCGCGTCGCTTCGCGACCTCGGCTCCCATCGGCTTCGTGACATCGAACAAATCCGTATTTACCAGCTCGTTCACGCAGGGCTTCGAGCAGACTTTCCCTCTCTTCAGGCGCAAAAAACAACGATCCAGAATCTGCCCCAGCAGCTGACGGCTTTTGTCGGACGCGAAACCGAAATTTCCGAGTGGGCCGATCTGGTAAAAAAGGCCACGCACCGCCTTTTTACGGTGACTGGGTTTGCCGGAATTGGAAAAACCCGCGTCGCTATGCAAATCGGGGAAAGGGTGATCGAACAATTTTCCGATGGGGTCTGGTGGTTTGACCTGGAACAAACGCGAACCGCCGACGAAATGGTGCGCCGCATTGCCGAACACCTGGCTTTGATCCTCCAGCCGACCCCCAGCATTAAAGAGCAGATTTTTGGGGCTTTGCGTGACAAACGCGCTCTGCTGATCTTAGATAACCTCGAACAAATCCAAAACGCCGCCCTCATCGTGCGCGACCTGCTCAGTGCCGCCCAGCAAATCAAATGTCTGGTCACTTCCCGGCGGGCCTTGGAGGTGCGGGGCGAAACGGTGTTGGAACTCATGCCGATGAGCCGGGTGGAGTCTGCCCGTCTCTTTGTGGAGCGAGCGGCGGAATTTCGGCCCGATTTTACCCTGACGGATGAAAACCGAACCGAGGTGGAAACCCTCTGCGAGCGGCTTGAAGGGGTTCCACTGGCGATGGAACTGGCCGCATCGAGAATTGTGGGGATGACGCCGAAACAGATTTTGCAACGATTAAATGAACGTTTTCGGCTGCTTCAGTCGCGTTCGCCCGACCTTTCTCCCCGTCAGCGTGCCCTGCGCGGAGCGATTGACTGGTCTTACTGCCTTCTTACCGACGAAGACAAATCGGTTTTCGCGCAGGTGTCGGTGTTTGTTGGCGGGTTTACACTCGCGGACGCCGAAGCGGTGTGCGAAGCCTTCGATGTGTTCGAGAGCGTGATCGCCCTTCGGCAGCAGTCGTTTTTTCGCCTGGAAATGGATGCCTCCCAAGAAGAAACACGCTTTCTGATGCTGGAAAGCCTGCGTGAGTACGCCGCCGAAAAGCTGATGGAATTGCAGCAGGAAAACGCGGTCTGTCATCGCCATGCCGCTCACTTTCTGCGGTTTGCTCAGGAACGGCTGGGGCAGGCTCGTACCGCACGTGAAGCCGAAGCCCTGAGAGAATTGGAGGTCAATCGCAGCAATCTGAAAGCCGCTCTGGATTGGGCGAGCCTATCGGAAAGCCCGGAGCTGTTTGCAGAATTGGCCCTCGCTGTAGGAACTGCCTTGACCCGGCAGGGATTTCTTCAAGATGCCGCCGAAACCCTCCAGGCAGGGCTGGAGCAAATCCATCCCTGCAAAGCCGATTTCCCCTCGCTGACCGCACGGTTGATGCTGGAACGCGCTGGACTTCATTTCGATTATGGACAGGGGGAAGAGGCCGGAAAGCTGATCGCGGAGGCGAAAACGCTGCTGATGGAGTCTCAGGAAATCGGCGGGCTTGCCAAAGCAGAAAATTTGCTGGGGCAGGTGAAAATGCAGGAAAAAGCCTTTTCTAAAGCGGAAGAGCATTTTATTCAGTCCCTGAAACTTTTCCAGATTGCCGGAAATACGGTAGGCATTGCTATTGTTTATAACAATCTGGGGGTGCTGTTTCATCGCGATGCAGCGCATGGCCCCGACCGCTTTGTCAAAGCAGAAACCCACCTGCAGGAAGCCTTGAAGCTGCGGCGCAGGCTCGATGACCGCCGAGGAATTGCCGAAACCCTCAATAATCTGGGGGTCGGGGCATTTTATCAGCAAAAGTACCGGGCGGCCTGGGATCACTACTCCGAAGCATTGGGCTACGAGCACAACCTGCGCCATGTCCCTGGCATTGCGTTCGCGCTCGCCAATCTCGGAGAGGCAGTCGCGCAGCTCGGCGACACCGACCGCGCCGTTTTGCTTCTCCTTTCCGCCGAACGACTGCTGCGTGAAATTCGCTCCCCCGACCCGGTGGTTTTGGAAGTGCAGCGAATGACAGAAACGACTGGGGCTTCGCAGGAAGAAAGAGAGCGCTTGAGAGAGTTTCTGAAAACTCAGTCGCTGGAGAGAGTGATTTCGGAGGCTCTCGCACAAACGCAGCCCGCTCCCGAAGAACAGCCTCATTAATCCGGTCTCATTTACTGTTTAGGAGTAGTTCCATGCCTCACTGCCGCCCTCAGTCTTTGTTGTGCTCGGCGATCACCGGGTGTTTCGCTTTTCTCGGCTCTTCCTTCCCGGCTTCGATTTCGGCTCAAATTCCGCCGAAAAAAGAAATGCGACCCGAAATCCGCACTCTGCTCAAAGCGGGAGCCGACGCCGGAAGAGCCGGGAAACTGGAGGACATGGAAAAACTCGATCAGCAAGCCTTAACCCAAGCCCGCGAACTGAACGACCCGGTGGGAGAGGCCGAAGCGACTCGCGGGCTGGGCGACCTCGCCTACCTTCGCAAACACTGGGAAGAATCACTGCACCTCTACGATCAGGCACTGGCCCTCTCCCGTAAAATCCCCTACCCGGAAGGCATCGCGCTTTTCCTGTACAAAAGCGGGCTGATGGAACTCGAATTGGGCCGGACGGCAAAAGCGGAGGCAGACTATGCGGAAGCCGTATCGCTTTTTCGGCAGCAAAACAATCCCCTCAATTTTCTCTATGCGCTGGAGCAGCTCGGACTGATGCAACTTCAGCGGGAAGCCCTAACACAAGCGGCAGCAACCTATGAAGAGGTAGTCTCGATTTTCCCCAAAGTTGACAACAAGCGGATTAAGGGGACGATCTATCTTCGTGCCGGAACGCTCTGGAACACCCTCGGTAATGTTCGCAAAGGGTTGGAGTACTTTCAGTCCGCTGCAGCAATTTTCGGGGAAACCGGCAGCAAGCAGGATCAGGCAGGAACCCTCAACAATATCGGTGTTCTTTATGAAGACCTGGGCGAATACGCTCAGGCGATGGAATATTATCAGCAAGCCCTTAAAATCCGCCTGGAACTCGGCGAAAAATCCTGGATTGCCCGCACCTATCTTTCCCTCGGAACACTGAACACCGAGTTGAAGAACTCGAAGAAGGCGGTGGAGTTTTACGAGAAATCTCTGTCCATCTTTTTGGAAACAAAGGATCGGGTCGGCGAAGCGGCCTCCCTCGCGAATTTAGGCGGCGAGTTCCGCGACGCCAAAGATTACGCGAAGTCTTTGACCTATCTTTTTCGTGCCCTGGCGATCCAGCGGGAGCTTCACAAAAATACCGAGACTGCAGTCGAACTCAACTCAATTGGTCTCACTTATTCCGCAAAAAAAGACCATCGGCAGGCCCTCCTTTATTTCAATCAATGCATTGCCCTGACCCGCCGTATCAACGAAATCCGAATTCAAGCCAAGGCTCTGGAGAACGCCGCGCAAACGGAGCGGTTTCGCCTGCGTCCGGCAGCGGCACTTGTGTATGCTCAGCAGGCTGTGGCACTGCAAGAACAGTACCGCACCAATCTCGGAGGCTATTCCGAAGCGAAAACTTCCAGCCTCGCCCTCAACATTGACGCTTACTATACTTATTTGCACCTCTTGATCGAATTGAAAAAGGAAACGCAGGCTTTTGAGCTGGCACAAAAAACAAAGGCGCGTTCGCTGCTCGATTTACTTACCTCCGGCAGAGTGAACCTCGATTCTTCCCTGACCCCGCAGGAGCGGCTTCAAGACCAGGAACTGCGCCGCAAAGCCGACGCACTCAACGCCCGGATGGTGAAAGAAGGCGTGGAAAACGAGGTGGGAGCCAAAAAGCGGTTTGCTGCGCTTCAGGGGCAGCTCAAAAAAACGGAAGATCAACTCCAAACGCTGACCGAAACTCTCTATGCCCGTCACCCGGAATTGGTTCAGAAACGGATTGCAAAAACGGCCTCGCTCGACGAGGTTGGAAAGTGGCTTCCAGACAAAACGGCCCTGCTGGAATATGTAACGCTGGCAGAAGATTATTTTGCCGTGTTTGTAGTCACCCGGCACAACGGCAGGCCGCACCTGAAAACCTACTCGGTCAAAATCCAGCACTCCGATCTGGAAAAACGCTGCCGTGCTCTTCGCAAGGACTGCACCAATCCGAAAAATGCGTTTCAGGGCGAGGCCGAGGCACTTTACCGGGTTCTCATCAAGCCTGTGGAGCCGGAATTGAAAGGCAAAATGCGGCTGCTGATCTGCCCGGACGGGGTTTTGTGGGAGGTTCCCTTTGCCGTCCTGCTGCCCAACCGAACGAAAAAAATCTGTCTGCTCAATCGGTTTGAGGTCGCTTATGCTCACTCTGCAACGGGGGCGCAGTTCATGCTGACCTCCAAAGCCCGCCGCAAAGCCGCCAAAAACCTGCTGGTATGTGCCGACCCCGATTTTGGAACTACCGCCCGCTTCGGCGATCCAGAGGGTGTTTCAGCGCAGCGCCCTCTCGATCTGCCTTCCCGCCCTCTCGACTCTCCCGCTCGGCCCCTGGACACCCCGGCGCGTCTCATTGCTGCCTCAGATCGCGGAGGAGCAATCTCCGCCCTGCCTGGAACTCAGCGCGAAGCCAAAGAACTTCAGGATCTTTTTCCCGCGTCCCTCGTTCTGACGGGGAAAAAGGCGCAGGAAACCACAGTCAAACAAAGCATGGGCGATTACCGATTCGTGCATTTTGCCACGCATGGGTTTGTCAACGACGCCGCACCGCTGTTGTCGTCGGTGGTGCTGGCACAGCCGGAAGACGCTCAGGAGGACGGCTTTCTTACGGCGAGAGAGATTTCCGGACTTCACCTCAACGCCGAAATGGTGGTTCTCTCCGCCTGCAATACGGCACGCGGGGAAAACAAAGAGGGGGAGGGGATCATCGGTCTGACCTGGGCTTTGTTTGTGGCGGGCTGCCCCACCCAGGTGGTCAGTCAATGGTCGGTAGATGACGCCTCCACCGCCGCTTTGATGACTTCATTCTATCGAAATCTCATTCTGAAGAAACAGAGAAAAAGTGAAGCTCTGCGAAATGCCGCCCTCTATCTGAAAGAGGACGGTAAACACAGCCACCCTTATTACTGGTCTCCCTTTATTTTGCTCGGAGACCCGCGATGAACGCCGACTGCGTTGTGGTGGGGCTGGGAGCGATGGGGGCTGCCGCCGTCTATCACATGGCCCGGCGGGGAGGGCGCGTCATCGGACTCGATCAGTATACGCCGCCGCATTCACTCGGTTCCACGCAGGGCGAAAGCCGGGTCACGCGGCAGGCCATTGGCGAGGGGGCAGCCTACGTTCCGTTTGTGCTGCGCTCCCACGAACTCTGGCGCGAACTCGAAGCAGAAACCGGGCGCACACTTCTTACGCAGAACGGCGGTCTGATTCTTGCTGCGGGCGGGAAAACAGCAGGGCTTCATGGCAAGCCCAACTTTTTCGAGCAAACCCTCCGCACGGCAGAAGCGTTTCATATTCCGCACGAACGGCTGACCGCCGCCGACATCAATGCGCGATTTCCTGCCTTCTCGCTTTCCGGGGACGAACGCGGCTACTATGAACCTGGAGCCGGGTTTGTGCGCCCGGAAGCGTGTGTGGAAGCGCAGCTGGAGCGGGCAAAATCGCTGGGAGCCGTTCTTGCTTACAACGAGCAGGTGCTGGAAATTCTTCCCCAACCGTCGGGGAGGGGCGTCACGATCCGAACGGAACGAGAGGTTTATCGGGCGGAAAAGGTGATCGTTGGAGCCGGGGCCTGGGTTTCGCAGCTGCTGCCTTCCCTGCGGGCTTCCCTTTCGGTTTACCGGCAGGTGATGTACTGGTTTCGGGTTCGAGAAAACCCCGCGCTTTTTTCCCCGGAACGCTTTCCCGTATTCATCTGGGAGCAGGATCGCGGCGGCTCCGGGATTTACGGTTTTCCGGCTCTCAATGAAACGGGCGATCTGGTCAAGGCGGCCTCCGAAACCTATCTCGAAACCACCACCCCCGAAACGGTGGATCGCAGCGTTTCGGAGGCAGAGATCGAGGCAATGCACCGTCAGAATATCGCGCCCTTCTTTCCCGCCTTGAGCACCGAATGTGCTGCGACCCGCGTCTGCCTTTATACCGCTGCCCCCGATGCACGCTTTCTACTGGATGCCCTGCCGGAATTTCCACAAGTTTTTGTGGCGTCACCCTGTTCGGGGCACGGGTTCAAGCACTCCGCCGCCATCGGCGAGGCTCTGGCGCAGTGGGCAGCGGAGGAGAAACCGACCCTGGATCGAAGCGAATTCCGTTTCCCCTCCGTGCTATACTAAAAGGACACCAAATGAGGGAGCAGTGCGGGGATGGCAGAAATGATTGAGAACTTAACACCGGTTCAGATTGTCGCGGAACTGGATCGTTATATTGTGGGGCAGCATGGCGCGAAACGGGCAGTGGCGATTGCGCTCCGCAATCGCTACCGCCGCCGACTTTTGGGCGAAGACCTGCGTGACGAAGTGATTCCCAAAAACATCTTGATGATCGGCCCTACCGGGTGCGGCAAAACCGAAATCGCCCGTCGTCTGGCAACCCTCGCCCGTGCTCCCTTTGTGAAGGTGGAAGCCACGAAATTCACAGAAGTCGGGTATGTCGGGCGCGATGTGGACAGCATGATCCGTGATTTAGTTCAAGTCGCCATCCGCTTGGTTGAAAACGAAAAGAAAGAAGAGGTGCGCGAGGAAGCCGAACGCCGGGCCGTCGAGCGCATCGTGGATATTTTGCAGCCTGCGCCGCGCAAATCCGCCCGTAAACGCACGGAAGAGGGCACGAAAGACATGGCGGAAGCGATCCGTCAGTTCTTCAATCCCGGCGGCGGAATGAGCCTTCCCACGCCTCCCCCGGAACCGGAAGAAAAAGAGCAGGACGACGAAGAAGAAAAAAAAGATCATGCCCGCTACGAGCGCATCCGCAAAGTGCTGCTCGATCAGGTAAAATCCGGCGTCAAAGACGAAGACCCAGTGAATGTCACCGTCGAAGAGTCCCCGAATATGCCTTTTATGCAAGTGTTTTCACCGGGCGGCATGGAAGAAATGGGGATGGATATGCAGAGTGCGCTCGGCAACCTGATGCCCCGTAAAAGCAAACAGCGGAATGTGACGATTGGAGAGGCGAAAAAGATTTTTGCCGAAGAAGAGGCCGGACTGCTGATTGACCGGGATGCCCTGACCCGCGAAGCGATTGAACGCACCGAGCAGAGCGGCATTATTTTTGTTGACGAAATTGATAAAATTGCAGGTGGAAAGTCGGCAGGAAACGGCGGCGGAGGGCCGGATGTTTCCCGCGAGGGGGTGCAGCGCGACATTCTGCCTATCATCGAAGGCTCGACGGTCACCACGAAATTTGGGCCGGTGAAAACTGATCATATTTTGTTTATTGCTGCCGGTGCGTTTCATGTTTCCAAGCCCTCCGATTTGATACCCGAACTTCAGGGGCGGCTGCCGATCCGCGTGGAGCTGGAGTCGCTGACGGAAGCGGACTTCAAGCGCATTCTTACCGAGCCGAAAAACGCCCTCACCCGGCAGTATGTCGCCCTGCTCGCCACCGAAGGCGTATCGCTCGACTTTTCCGACGATTCGATCAACGAACTCGCCCGGATCGCTGCGGAGGTCAATCGAACTTCCGAAAACATCGGGGCGCGGCGGCTGCACACCGTGATAGAAAAATTACTCGAAGACCTTTCTTTCGATGCTCCCGACCTCGACAACAAAACTGTTCACCTCGACGGAGCCTATGTCCGCGAGAAACTGGAAACGATTGCCAAAAACGAAGACCTCAGCCGCTACATTCTGTAGGGAATCGGGGTTGGGAATAAGGGATCAGAAGCCAGATCGAGTCCTGGCACTGAGTTTTTCCTGCTCCCTTACCCCTGTTCCCTACTCTGGAGTTTTTTATGCCCTTTCTCATCGGAGTTGATATTGGCACGAGTGGAACCAAAACCATTCTGATTGACGAAACCGGACAGGTGAAGGCACGTGCCCTGCGCGAGTATCCGCTTGATTCTCCCCGTCCGCTCTGGAGCGAGCAAAACCCGCACCACTGGCGTGATGCCGCCTTTGCCACGATCCGGGAAGTGCTGGAAAAGTCGGCGGTTTCCCCGGCAGAAGTTCGCGGTGTCGGATTATCGGGACAGATGCACGGCTCCGTTTTTCTGGATGCCGACGGCGAAGTGATCCGGCCCGCGATACTCTGGAACGATCAGCGCACTCAGGCGGAGTGTGAGGAGATGACCCGCACGGTGGGGGAGGATCGTCTTACAGAAGAAATCTCCAATCCCGTACTCACCGGCTTCACGGCTCCGAAAATCCTCTGGCTGCGCAGGCACGAACCGGAGCAGTACGCACGGGTTGCGAAAGTTCTGCTGCCGAAAGATTACGTCCGCTTAACGCTGACCGGGGAATACGCCACCGAAGTTTCGGATGCATCGGGCACGGCCCTGTTTAACGTTAAAAAGCGAAACTGGTCTGAAGAGGTGCTCGAAGCAGTGGGAATTCCAAAAGACTGGATGCCGCGCTCCTTTGAGTCGGTCGAGGTCAGCGGAAAAATTTCGGAGCGGGCAGCGGCACTCACCGGGCTGAAGCCCGGCACTCCGGTAGTCGGCGGCGGCGGCGATCAGGCGGCGGGAGCCGTCGGAAACGGCATTGTCGAAAGCGGGATCGTGTCGGCGGTCACCGGAACATCGGGGGTGGTATTTGCTTTCAGCGAAGCCCCGACCGTAGATAAAGACCTGCGAATGCACACTTTCTGCCATGCGGTTCCCGGCAAATGGCATCTCATGGGCGTTATGCTCTCGGCAGGCGGATCGCTGCAGTGGTATCGAGACACCTTCTGCCACCCGGAAAAAGCGATTGCTTCCACACTTCTCAAAGACCCTTATGAGATTATCTGCGATGAAGCCGCCACCGTCTCCGTCGGAGCAGAGGGATTGATTTTTCTGCCCTACCTCACCGGTGAGCGCACCCCCTATCCCGATGCCAATGCTCGCGGCGTCTTTTTCGGGCTGACTCGCCGAACCACGAAAGCGCATACGGCCCGCGCCGTGCTGGAGGGCGTTTCGTTTGGGCTGCGCGACTCGTTTGCGATCATGGAAGAAATGCAAATTCCCATCACGCAGGTGAGGGCGTCCGGCGGCGGGGCGCGAAGCCCGCTCTGGCGGCAGATTCAAGCGGATGTCACCGGCTATCCTCATGTCACGATTGATGTGGACGAAGGCCCTGCATTGGGAGCGGCTCTGCTGGCCGGGGTGGGGACCGGGGTTTACCCCTCGGTCGAGGAAGCCTGCCGAACCACCATTCGCGTCAACAGCGAAACGGCCTCGAACGCCGCGAACAAAGCCCGCTACGACGCCTATTATCCGCTTTACCGCTCGCTGTACACCCATCTCAAAGCCGATTTCGCCGAGATCACCCGCCTCTCCCAGCCCATTTAAGAGAAGAAACTTTATCGGCACTTTGCTAAAGCGAGCGGCTTCCCTTTTGGAAGCCGCTCGCTTTTCTAGTCGAAATGTCCTCTTTCGGATCGGTTTAGTTTCCGTTGGTGTTGTAGTTGTGGAGCAAAAGGGTGAGGTCGTCCACATCCACCGTTCCGTTTCCGGTGAAGTCGGCGGCGGCAAGATAAAGACCGTCCCCCGCCGCCGTGTTGTAGAGGTTGAGCAAAAGGGTGAGGTCGTCTACATCCACGACATTGTTGTTGTTCGCGTCGCCCGCCAAAAGCGCGAACGCCGCTCCCGGAGAGCCAGCGGCTGAAAGGGTGCTCGCCTTTTTCTGCCTCAGCCAGCGGTCGCCTTTGGCGGTGAGGGAAGCGACAAAAGCGGGGTTGGCCCAGGAGGAGACGGCGAAGTTGGCGGAGTTTTGGGCGTTGGTGGAAGCGGGGAAGGCCTCGATCTGGTCGATCAGTGTGCCGGAAGCGTCGAGAAGCTGAAAGGTGAAGGGAAGGGAGCGGAGGGGAGCGGCGGTTCTGCCGACAAAGCCTTCGAGGTCAACCTGGGTTTGGTAGAGAAAGGGAACGCCGGTTTCCCAAAAGCCGAGGGCGGCGCGGGTCTGGTCGGGAGGGGTGGGCGGGTCAACGGTGACCAAGGTTTGGCCGAGGGTGGCTTGGAGGGAGAGGGGCGGCGTGCCTGAGGGAGCGAAGTCGAGGGCGCAGGACGAAAACTCGTAAAACGCAATGCCGGGAGCCTGCGCGAACGCAGCGGGCGAAAGGGTAAGCCCTCCCAGCACGGGGAGACTGAGGGCAATCGGGCTGAGAACGCGCAAAGAAAAATGAGAATGTCGAAACATGGCAAATCTCCTGGAGGGTCTTGGGCAAAGAAACACCGCGAGAAAAGGAGCCTGCGTTTGCGGTGTTTCTTTGCCCAAGGAGGGAACACAGACACAATCTGAAAAAAATGTGCAGAGTCAGCGGTTTTCGTGAGGAGAAAACCGCTGACTGCGCTGCCCTATTTATTTTCCTGTGCGGGGGTGATCGGGGCTGCGGGGGCCTGCATGACGCCGCCTTTGGAGGCGGGCTGCCCGAACAGGACAGGGTTCAGATATTTGCCGCGATCCGCGCCTTTGTCCTGCACCACACTCATCGGGTAAGCATTGATGTAGGCGTCGTGGCGAACCCCGGTCACCTGCCAGGAAACCTTCATGTTCGGCCCTCCGCCCGCAATCTGGAATTGATTGTCCTTTACTTCGTGCGCGATATAAACCTGAGCATAGCCGCCGATGCAGGTCAGCTGATAGGTAAAATCTTTGTTGAGAGCCTCAAACCAATCGGGGAGTTTCACCCAGGCTTTGCCTTCTGCGTCAAGTTTAACGGTTCCATTGTACATATTTTGCGCCTTGTCGCTTTCTACGCTCGCATGAACGAGGTATTTGTTTCCCGGATCGAGCGGGTGGTCAATGATGAAGTTTTTGATGCTGGAACCAATCGCTCCAACGGCAAACAGTGCCAGTCCGCCGCTGTAGTTTTGGGCGTAAATGGTTGGGTAGCTCACTCCGTTCACGATGGGAGAGCTGTTGTAAGCGCGGATCGCGCTGTAGTTGCCCGCATTGTGCAAGGTGACATTACCGAAGCTGCCTCCATTTGCTGCATTGACATACCCGCTGGCGTCAACAGAAAATTTGGTCGCATTCGCCCCGTCCCGTACATACAGACTGCCGCCGTTGTTGTCTCCACCGAAACCGGCAATTAGATTGTTATTGCCGTTGATGATCTGGAAATAGCCCGCGTCTACCCCGGTATTCAGCCCGCTGATAACGCGATTCGCCCCGGAAGCATTGGTGACGACGGCACTGCCGCCGCGCACATCGAATTTCGCGCCCGGACTAGTTGTTCCAATTCCAACGTTTCCCGAATTGGTGACGAACATCCGAGGGATGCTGTCGTTGGAGCGGATGAAAAAGCCGCCTGTTCCAAAGTTGAGGTAAGTTCCGTTGTCGCTCCAGCGGGGCCAGAGCACCCCTTCGTTCGCTCCGGCAGAGTTTTTTCCATAAAGGATATTGGTGTTGTTCAGCAAAACATCGCCCGCCACATGAAGCCGTTTTTCCGGGTTGTTCGTGCCAATGCCGAAGTTCCCTCCCTTCAAGCGCATCTGCTCCCCTGCATCGGCCCAGAAGGTGAGTTGCCCGTCACCGGGATGCCCGATGCCCGTATCCGCGCTGATTTCGCCGTTGCCCTTAAAGGCGATGGCGATGCTTCCGGTGTCCGTCAGGGAGAGGTTGCCGTTCACGTCCAGTTTGGTGGTCGGCGAGTAGGTTCCAATTCCGAGACTGCCGCCGCCGGGCTGAAGCGTGAGCGTTTGAGGGGTGTTTCCGTCCGAGGACATCGCATTGATCGCCGAGGGATAGAGGTCTCCGCCCGGAGAGAGCTGCAGCGAAGAGTTGACCATATTGGGGGTCAGGCGGGCACTGTCCATAATCCACAGCTGACGGTTGTTGGCGCGGTTTAAGCCCAGAATAAACGAGATGCCGTCTGCCGAGGTGTTCGATGCCTGATAATACTCCTGCCCGCTCAATCGGAAACGCTCGGAAGCCTGCGTGGTGTTCGAGAAAAGAAACGGAGCCAGTGCCGTCAGCTGGGAACTGGCAGAGGCCTGAATGTAGGTTCGGAAGGCGTAGTCCAGCGTGTCCCCAGCATCGGCTTTCCCATTGGGATAGGGATTGCCGGTGGAGTAGCCCAGACGGAGCGGGGCATAAGAGCCAATCGAGTAAGTGTATTTCAGACCCGCCGCCAAAGCGACCGAGGTGCTGAGATCGAAATGCTGAAAACCGATTGTCGGCTGAACGTTCACCGTTTGCGACTGAAGCACCGTTCCGGTATTTCCCTCTCCGGCGTAAATCGTCAGAGTGGCTCCATGGGCGACTCCGGTGGAGGTTCCGATCCAGATGTCGAGGCTCGTCAGTTTGCTGTTTGCGGCGGGCGTAAAAGACTGCCAGCCATAATCGGTGATGAGCAGCGGCGCGTTTGTCTGCGATTGATCCACCGTCAGGCTCGTATTGGTCGCCGACATCAGCGTACCGGAGACTTTGTAGAGGGAAGTGCCCAGCGTGGCAAGGGTGGGGTTGGGATAGATGCCGGTGAGGTCACCGCCCGCCGCCCCGCCGGGTGTAACCGTCAGGCCGGTGGAAAGTTTGGTGGCAGTGATCGTACCGTCGGCGATTTTGGCAGCGGTAATTGAATTGTCGGGAACCGTGTTCGCTTTAAGGGCAAACGCCACCGACACAAGCTGCTGCCGGTTTGTCAGCGGGGCATTTGTGCCGATTTTTATTTCCAGCCAGCGGTTGTCGGCAAAGAGGTCGGAAGGCCCGCTGCCCACATTGAGCAGGGTCGCGAACGTGCCGTTACGAACATTGACGGGGGAAACGGTCTGGTTCCACTTTTCGTTTCCACCCGTCGCGGCATCCCAAAGAGAAAAGCGAATGCTGTAAACCCCGTCGGCAACGGGAGTGCCGTCGGGCTTGGCGAGACGTCCCTGAAAATTCATCAGAGAAGGAACCGGGGCCACGGTTTGAGCGGCGACGCCGGAGGCGGCCAAAGCCATCAGAGGGGCGAGAAGAGAAAGTTTGCGCTGCACAATAGAACTCCTTTTACTGAAACACATCACTCAGACAAAACACAGAAATAGCACTTGAAAGGCATCCCAAAAACCGATCAGGCCCGGCTTCGCTTGCGGCGGAGCAGGTACAGGGACATCGCGGAACCACTGGCCATCGCAAGCCACCCCTCCGGTTCCGGGGAGGGGAACTTCTGGGTCACCAGCCCGCTGGAGACGCCGACGAGCAGATTGTTGCCGTCGGCGTCTTCCAGCGCGGAGCCGAGCGGAGGCGTGGCGAGGTCGGCAATCGAAATCACCGAACCGGAAAGACCGGGGTCTTTTAAGACGCGCACCTGAAACTGGCCTAAAACCACCGAGCCGGTTCCCCCCAGCGTCAGCCCGGAGACGGAATTGAGAAAGTTCAGATTCAGCGTTGCACTGCCAGGGGTGAAGGCACTGCTGAGGTCGAGATCGAAAAACGGCTGTGTGGAAAGAAACGGCTTTCCCGCTCCGCCGAAATCGGAAACGAATTGCAGGGTGGAAGGGTCGGCCAGGGTAAGGTCGGTTCCCCAAGCGACTGCAGGCGCAGCCCCCCTGTCCACCGTCAAACTGAAGGTAATCAGGTGATTTGTGTTGTCGGAGGCACGGGGCGGGGTGAATTGCAGCACCTGCGCGTTCGCTCCGATTCCCATGCCGAGTAGTGCCAGCGCACTCCCGCCGATGAGATGAATTTTTCTTGTCAGCATTTCAAAATTCGCTTTCAGGGTTGGACTTTTCTCCTTTGGACGGATCGGCTGCCTGGGCAAAAAACCGGAGCCGCGAAAGAAAAAAGTCAAGAACAAAGAGAAACGGTTACGGGTCGCCGACGCGCCCGTAGTTGGTGCGCAGCAGATTGAAGTCGGTCATGTTCACTACGCCGTCTCCGTTGAGGTCGGCGAGCGGGTTCCAATTCGGACTGTTCGCGCTGGAGCCGAGGGCATTGCGGAGGGCGATCAGATCCCGATTGTCAATGCGGTTATCGTTGAAAACATCGCCGACCAGCAGGCTGGCGGAAATTGCTTTCGGCCCGGTGAGCGTATTGACATCGGCGATTACCCGCTGCAGAAAGCGGCTGGCTTTGATGGCAACGCTGTAGTAGCCCGGAGGAACCGAAACACTGTATTTGCCGCTGACGGGATCGGGAAGCAGAGAAACCGGGTAGACGGCATCCGAGGAGCGGAAGGTGAACAGGAGGGGGTCGCCCGCAATAAATTGACCCGAACCGGGGGTGACCGTCATCGTGACCTTCACATTGGTGAAGGGATCGAGGCGGCGCAGCATAATCTCCACCGACGGAACCGTTTCGCCCGCTGCCGGTCGTCCTGCGGTTTGAGCGAAAAGCCCAGTCAGAATCGTGTTCAGCAAGGCGGTGAAGTTCGCCTGCCGCGTTGACTGAGAGCTTTGGAAAATGGTCAGCGGATCAGGCTGTCCTGAAGCCCAGCCGTCGTAAAGCGATTTAACCAGTTCATCGTCGGGCAGCCGCTGCGGGCTGTAGAGCAGGGAACTGAGCAGATCGTTGCTGGAGAGGGTGCGGGAAAGTCCGAAGGTCACAAAGGTGTTGAGCAGGGATCGGCTGCCGCTGAGGGCTTTGATCGCGGTTTGCAGATTGATGCCGTTCGGTGTGGGACTGGTGGTTGTCCACTGCGTTCTCACCCGGGCGACCACGCTGGTGAGGTCGGTGGGCGTTTCCGCCGCAAGAGCCTGGAGTGCGGTAATCAGCCGCTGTGCCTGAAGGCTCTGGTGTTTCAGCAGGTTTGGAAAAAGGGGACTGAGCACGGTGGCCCCGCCCGCTGCGGTTTGCAGAGTCGTTCCTGCCGCCGCCCCTTGAATCTGAGCACCGACCAGCTGGGTTCCGAAAAAGCCCTGATTGGAGTTGGGCGTATCCGTGAGTGTGGTCGCGGCATAGAGATCGGGATATTGAGAGGCGAGACGGATCATGCCCGACACGCTCATTTCCCAGCCGCGTGGGTTGGCAATCAATTGACCGGAGGGGCCGAGGGCCGTTACAGCACTGAAATTGGCGGCATCGGTTCCGGTGCGTCCTGGCCCGAAGCGGCGGCGGGCAAACTCCAGCGCGTAGTTCAGGTTCCATTCGGGATTGGGGCTGTTGAGTTCGTTTTTGACGCTCAGATCGTCGTAGGCCCTTCCGTTCAGGGCCGTTCCAATCTCGGCGGCATCGAAAACGGTTCCGGTGGCGTACTGTTTCGTGCGGCTGTAAAGCCCGGTGTAGTCCGACTGCGTGATCGTGAGCGAGTTGCGGACATAGGTATCAATCGTTGCGAGGTCGTTTTTAAGCGGCTGACGTACCGCTTGGCTTGCAAACTCATAGATATTCTGCGTCAGGCGATCCAGACTGGATTGAAGGTTGAACAGACTGCTCTGCATCCCGATGACCTGGCTTTGGAGCTGGGCGAGGGTGCTGGAGATGTTCGCCAGTGTATCGCGAATTCCGGCAAACTGCGTGTTGACCGCGCTGTAAAGATTGGCGATATTCTGGTCAATGATGTCGAGGCGGCCATTGATCTGGTTTTGAAAAGATGCCATCTGACTGCTGAGCTGATTGATGCCGTCCATGATGACTTCATCATTGGATTTGCCGAATGCACCGAAGGCTTCCGCCACATCCATCGCGGCTCCCGCCACATCAATTCCTGAAGCGACGGCGCGAACGGCGGGGGCTTCGCTTTCGAGCAAGCCCGCAGGAGAGGCCGCCTCCGTCACATCGGCAGCGAAAGTGGCAACTTTAGAGGCCAAATCAAGCACAGCGCGTGCCTGCTCGTAAGCCTGGTGTTTCGGATCGGGTTCGATGGTGAACGGAGTGACATAACTGAACGCGGGGGCCGATTGAAGCGCGGCGAGATTGGGGGCTTTGCGGGCGTCCACTGCCGCCTGATCGCTGACGGCCTGGGCGGAAGCAGGGTAGCTCGAATAGTCCGTTTTCTGGTGGGCGGTCAAGGTGGAGAGAACGGCGATGTTATCGGTGAAGACCTGTGCCATTCGCGCCCGGTAATCCGCGATGATTTGATTGATCTGGGCCCGGGTGGCATTCAAGGCTCCGGTAATCGGATCAATTTTAAGGAAGAGGGGGCGGAAGTTCGCGCTGTCCCGAAACGCGGGGTTGGCGTTCAGGGTCATCAAGGCGGTGTTGCCGACGTAGGCATTGAACGAAGACCCGAAAAAGACATCGGCTACCACCTGAGCGCGGGGATTGCTGAGGCCCAGGTCGTAAAGGTTTTCGATTTGGGTGTTCAGATATTTCTGAAAGCGTCCTGCAATGCGGCTGTTGCCGACGATTGCGCTGGCTTCCAGATACTGAGTCTGCGGATCGCCCAGCCCGTTTGCATCGAGGGTGGCGAAGTTGGTGGCTTCTTTCACCAGCGAAATCGGCACTTCGTTTCCCGGCTGTGCCGCCAAAATACTCAGCATATTCGCCACAACCTCATAAGAGACCATGCGGTAGCGATAAGCATTGTAATTGGCGTTCGAGCGGTACTTTTTGTCGAAGGTGTCCTGAGCGCGATTCAGCAATTTCAGCACCAATCGCGGGTCGGAATTGGGATACTGAGTGTACTGCTGTACAACATAGAACGCCTGCGCCGCTTTCTCGCGGGTTTTGTCGGTGTCAATGTGCGAGAGCGCATTGGCAACATAGATGATTTTGTTGAGCTGGGGAGCGGGAATCGAAAGAGTTTGCCCGCAGGCAGGATTCCGGGTGAGGATGAGGACCAACAGCGTCATCATCCAAAGCGCATTTCGAAGGGGACGGTACATAGTTCCTCCTACGGAGTGAAAAAAGAGAGTGGAACAGGTTCGGAAGCAGCCAAATTCGTGAAGACAACGCTGGGTTCTGCCCGAACGGAAAGCGTCACGAGCGTGCATCGCTCGGCAAAAGCCTGGGGGGCTTCCTGCCTTTGCAATCGGTGCAATGAGATCGCTTCTGGAGAAGAATATCACACGACTCCTAAGCAACTCCTAAAAAATTCACACTCTCAAAAAAAAGAAAACAGAGTAAAATAAAGAGACCGTTCAGGAATTTGCAACAGGGAGCGATGGATTAAAAACGCGGGTGGAGGAAGCGGCATGGAAAGCGATTGTCGCATTGAGCTTTTCGGCGGATTGAGGCTGGTTCGGTTCGGCGAAGCGGTGACCCGCTTTCCCTCTCAGAAAGCAAGACACCTGCTGGCCTACCTTGCCCTTTCTCTAGGGCAGACGCCTTCGCGAGAGCAGCTCATGGATTTGCTCTGGCCGGAGATGGAAGCCGACGCAGGCCGCAACAATCTCAGTACCCATCTCAGTTTTTTGCGTCGGGTTCTCGAACCGGCAGGCACTTCTGCCGGATCGGTGCTTAGGGCAGATCGCCAGTCGGTTTCACTCAACGCAGCCTCGGTTCAGGTGGACGTTCACGAGTTCGAGGCCGCGCTTCGTGCAGCCCGCCGTGAAACCGACCTACACGCCCGCCTCACCCCGCTTTCCATCGCCCTTGCACTTTCCGCCTCTCCCTTGCTGCCGTCGTTTTATGACGAGTGGGCGATTGGAGCGCAGACGCGCACAGCTGCACAGAGAACGGCTGCCCTGCTTGAGCGGGCCGAACTGCTTTTGGAAGAAGAACGCCTTCAGGAAGCGCAGCAGGACGCCGAGGCTTTGCTGGAAAGCGACCCCTGTGATGAGCGAGCCTGCCGCCTGTTGATGAAGGCGAGCGCGATGCAGGGACTTCGAGAGGCCGCGCTCAAAGCCTATGGACGGCTGGAGACGGCCCTGTGCTCCGAGTTCGGGGCTTCGCCGCACCCGGAAACGGTTTCCCTCAAGGAGGCCGTTCGCCAAAGTAACGCCAATGTGCTGCGTTGCGCTGAGGTTCAGGCGCGTCCCTCCGTCTTAACGAAAAAGACCCCTGCGGCCACGCTTCCCTCCCCCTCGGCTCCGTCCTCTCTGCTTCCCTTCTCTGCGGCTTCCCCGGATGATGCGGCCTCGCTGCCGAAGCCGCTGGCAAAATTTTTCGGGCGAGAGGAGGAACAAAAAAAACTCGAAGATTTTCTTCTCGACGGCTCGACTCGGCTCGTGACGATTCTGGGAGCAGGAGGAGCCGGTAAAACCCGCCTTGCGCTGGAGGTCGCCCGCCGCATTTCGCCGCAGTTCAGCGGGCGGGTCTGGTTTGTTTCGCTGGCGGACATTCCGGCTCCCTCCCTGATTCCGATGCTGCTGCGCAATGCTCTTCATCTTTCGGCTTCACAGGCCGATCCGCTTCAAGCCGTTTTTACAAAATTGCAGGAGGCTCCGTCTCTGCTCGTTCTGGACAACATGGAGCACCTGCTTTCCGACGAAGAGACCAAAGCCGAAAACCCGCTTGGGGCTGGGGGGCGGTCGGTGATTCGGCGGCTTTTGGAATCAGCCCCCGGCTTGAAATGTCTGGTGACTTCGCGGCAGACTCTTCGTCTGGAGGGCGAACAGGTCTTTGTGCTTCCGCCGCTTGCGCTGCCGGAAAACGTCGGCCTCGACCCGGCCTCCGCCTGTGCCTCGGTTGCCCTCTATGTGGATCGGGCCCAAAAAGCAAAAGCCGACTTTCTCCTGACTTCTCACAATACGGAAGCAGTCATCTCACTTTGCCGTCGGCTGGAGGGGATGCCGCTGGCAATTGAGATGGCGGCGGCCTGGATTAAAACCCTTCCCCCGGCCCGGATGCTGGAAAAACTGGAAGATCAACTGAGAATTCTGGTGAGCCGCCGCAAAGACCTGCCTGCCCGTCAGCAGAGCCTGCGGGCCGCCTGCGAATGGAGCTGCGAGCAGTTGTCCGACGAACTGCGGGCTGCTTTTGTGAAGCTGAGCGTTTTTCGCGGCGGCTGGACGCTGGAGGCGGCAGAAGCGGTGCTGGGCGAAGAAACTCCTTTTCTGATCGAAGAGTTACAAGAGCGTTCTCTAATTTTTCAGGCGGCGCACTCCCTCCAAACTCCAGAGGCCGAAGGCGAGGAGCGAATGCGGATGCTAGAGCCGCTTCGGGAGTTCGGGCTTGAAAAACTCGAAGAATCGGGACTAACCGAAAACGCCGGAAAACTTCACGCCCGATTTTTCAGTACACTCGCCGAAAAAGCGAAGGAAGCGTATCATACGCCGCAGGAACGCTGCCACCTCGCCTGCCTGAAAAGGGACGAGGACAATCTGCGTGAAGCCCTGCGGTGGAGTGTCCGAAACGACCCGCCGCTGGCCCTGAAACTGGCGGCCAATCTTTGTCGGTTCTGGGAATTGAACGGCGGCCTGCGGGAGGGGGACGACTGGCTGAAAACCGTTTTGGCCCTCCCGGAAGCACAGGGATTGAGCGAGGAAAGGGCCAGAGCCTTTCAGGGGGCGGGTGTGCTGGCGCAGCTTCGCGCCGATTACCCGGCAGCCGAAGTGTACTACCGGCAAGCCCTGCGGATTTCGCAGGAGGGCTGCGGATGGAAAGGGCAGGCTTCGGCTCTGCAAGGGCTGGGCAATGCGGCCTTTTATGAGCAGCATTTTTCGCTTGCCCGCGAGTTCTACACGCAAAGCCTCGACATTCGTGAAGCCTTGGAGGATGAGCTGGGAATTGCCGCGTCCTGTCACAGCCTGGGCAACGTGGAGATGCGTGAAGAAAACTTTGGTGCGGCCCAGGGTTTCTTCGAGCGTGCCCTGAGCCTGCGGCACAAAAACGGAAACGAGATCGCGTCTGCCTATTCGCTGGGCGCGTTGGGACAATTGGCACGTCAACGGGGACGGGACGAAGATGCACTTGAGTATGTCCGCGAAACGCTGCAGCGATTTCATGGCGCACAGGTTTTCTGGGCAGTCGCTCTTTCCCTGAAAGACCTTGCGAATTTGGCCTGGAAACGGGGGCAGGTGGCGGAAGCCGTGACCATTGAGGGGGCCGTCGCTACCCTGCGAGAAGCGACCGGCTATTTGACACCGCCCGCAGAACGCCCTGCTCAGAGAGCGTACCTCGAAGAACTGCGCGAACAGATTGGAGAGGCAGATTATCGGTGCGCCTGGGAAACCGGGGTACGAATGGACGAGCCGCAAGCCGTCGCCTATGCCCTACGGGTGGTTGGGGCAGCAGAATCGGCTCAGCTCACGGAAGCGGGCGCACGAAGCGAGGCATAGGCCAGGGTAAGCCAGCCGGAAAGAAAACAGAGGCCGCCAAGGGGGGTAATGGCTCCGAGCCAGCGCACATTCGTTATCGCCAGCAGGTACAAAGAGCCGGAGAAAATGAGAATTCCAATCGAGAATAGAAGCCGCAGACGGCGTTGAAACCGAGCCGGAAGAGGCAGAACGGCCACAAGCAAAAGCGCGAGCGCGTGGGTGAGATGATAGTGCGCCCCGGTCTGAAAGGTTTGGGCGGTTCCGTTGGCGTCCAAGGCGGCTTTGAGGGCGTGAGACCCAAACGCTCCGAATGCGACCGCACAAAAGGCAAAGACTGCCCCAGCGAAAACGGTAAGGCGGGTTTCAGGGGGGAGGGAAGTGTCGAAAGTCGGCGGGTCGGGCTTGATGGCTTTGGTCTCCTGTCCCCAAAACATAAAAGGCGGAAATGATCTCTAGGGGAGTATACCCTCAACACCGACTCTTCGGAAAGCGGGTATGCCGCTCAGCAATGCCTCAACAAGCCCCCGACACAGCGAAAAAGCGAAATTCTTTCCTCAAAGCCTTTCTTACCTCGCCTCTAACTCCGCTGCAATCTTCTCTCGTGCTCTCTGCAAAATAAGGAACCGCTGCCCGCCCGCCGAAGCGAAAGTCAAACCTGTCACGGCGAATCCGGGAAAGACGGAAACGGATCAAACAGGAAAACGGACGTTTGCTGCCGAATAGCCCGTCATCACCAAAGATCACCGAATTTGGCGGCCCCTTCGCCAAAGCCCCAGGAGAACCGAAACAGATGACTCAGGTAGGAAAATCGGGCGCACTCACCCAGTTCAAGCTTATCATGCGAGACGGCGGCGTTCAGCGCGAAATGGGCGGCGAACTCACTCAGGCGGTTTCCGATACCGATTATATTTTACGCAAAGCCCTCGACCTCTCCGCCTCCGATATTCACCTTCAGCCGGAACGCACCCGGATGCTCGTGCGCTACCGCATTGACGGCGTGATGCACGACGTGGGGCAGATTTCCCCTGAAATCACCCCCAATATCATTGCCCGCCTTAAACTCGCCGCCGGAATGCACATTGATGAACGGCGCGAACCGCAGGACGGACGCCTCGATATGCAGTACAGCACCCGCCGCCTTTCCGCCCGTATGTCGTGCCTGCCGATGCTGAACGGGGAAAAAATCGTGATGCGTCTGCTCGATCCCGTCGGCGCGAAAGTGGAACTGGATCGCCTCGGAATGCCCCCGGATGTACTCAAAAAGTGGGAAAACGCGGTTCAGTCCTCCTATGGACTGGCCCTTGTGACCGGCCCTACCGGAAGCGGCAAAACCTCCACACTCTACGCCTCGCTCAACAAACTGGATCGGGAAAAACGCAACATCGTCACCGTCGAAGACCCCATCGAATATGAGTTCGAGGATCATATCACCCAGGTTCAGGTCACCGAAAAAATGAACTTTCCGCGAGTGATGCGTTCGTTTTTACGGCAGGACCCGGACGTGATGCTCGTCGGGGAAATGCGGGATGCGGAGTCCCTGGGCATCGGAATTCAAGCCAGCCTCACCGGTCACCTCGTGCTCTCGTCGCTGCACACCAACAACGCGCTCGAAACGGTCGGACGAATGCAGGACATGGGAGCCGAGCCCTATCTCATTGCCTCGACGGTGCAGGCGATCATGGCGCAGCGGCTCGTGCGTACCATTTGCAAAAACTGCAAGGAAGCCTATACGCCCAACCCCGACGAACTCATCGAAATCGGCTTGGACCCAGCTCGCTGTACGCAGGTGAAATTCATGCACGGGCGCGGCTGCGAAACCTGCCGCCAGACGGGGTTCAAGGGCCGGCTCGGACTGTTTGAGGTGATTATCTCCACGCCGGAATTTCGCGAACTCATCGCCAAAAAAAGCACGATGCAGGACATCACCGCCTATGTCCGCACAAAGCAGCAGATGCGAACCATGCTTGAAGACGGCTACCAGAAAATCGCCGAGGGACTGACCACGCCCAAAGAGGTCTTCAACGCCGTGTACTCGACGATGAGCATCAGCTAGAAACACCGCCCCGAAGAAAACCAGACCCGGAAAAGAGGAGGCCGCCGCCTCCTCTTTTCTTTGCCTGCCTCAAGGGAAAACTTTGTGAAAAAAAGTTCAGAAATAATGGAACGCGCCGAAAATTGCTCCGTCATGCGGAATGACGACATCGAATGCCCGACAACGAAGCCGGTGCAAACGTCGCCCGAAAAGAAAGGTTGACGCATGAACGCTTCAGAACTTCTTGGGTGGCAGTATCTTATTTTTCTGCTTCCTATGGCGATCTCCGCCCTGCTCCTGCTGCTTTCGTCCTTGAAACTCGGACACCGGGGCGGGCACGGCGGGCATGGGCACGCCGGACACGCACACGGCGGACACGCCTCCTCTGCCGGACATCGCGGGCACGAAGCGATCCGTGCCCCGGCTCATTCGCCCGCCCACGCTCCCCCTTCCCATCACTCTTCTGCGTCGGGGCACAAAACGAAAGCCGCCGAAGCGCAGGAACGCCCGAACGTGACGATCAACAATCACTTTGTCTGGAACCTGACCGGCTCACGCAATGCACCGCTCCCGATGGTGCTGGAGGCGTTTTTTCTGGTGTGGGGGCTGTGCGGATACTGGGCCAACCGAATGTGGATTCACGGGGAGGGGCTGCCGCCTGCGAAAATCCTGCCGTCGGTCGCGGCGGCTCTGGTCGGCGGCCTGATCGGGGCACGGCTGGCGGCGGAGGTTCTGGGGCGTATGATGCCCGAAGACGAATCGCTGGTGGTGTCGCGGGAGGGGCTTTACGGCCTGATCGGAAAGGTGGCGTTTCCCGTTTCCGAAACGAGCGGGCGAATCCATGTCTACGACTCGTTTGGAACCTTGCATGATGAAATGTGCCGTGTCGAGGCCGGAAGGCCAACGATCTCACGAGGCGGGCGGGCAATGGTGGTAGATCGCGATACAGGCGGCAGGCTGATCGTGGAAGCGGTAGAGTGAAGTGGAGTGAGGTGGAGAGAAAAAATAGGAGGGTGCAAGGGGGAGCGGGCGAAAAGCCCGGCCTCAACCACGACCCGCAAGCGCAAACGTGAGAAGTTCCCTTGTTTGTGGGAAAACAGCAGACAGGGAACAAAGGAGGGAACGCCGAACCGCGTTTCTCTCAAAGGCTTCTAAAGGAGGAGCCGGACATGATGGGACCAATTTTAGTCATCGTTGGTTTGGGCGTGACGCTGGGAAGTCTGTTTGCCGGACATCTCGGGTTTGCGGTGCAGATTTTGCTGGGGGTGGCGGGGCTGGTCTTGATGCTCGTCGGCGTCGGAGCCACCCTGATGATGTTTTACCGGCGCACAAGTGCCGATCAAGCGTTTGTTCGCACGGGTTCCGGCGGCAGCAAAGTGGTGTTGGATGGTGGAATCCGGGTGTATCCCTGGCTTCATCGAATTCTGGAGATCAACCTGCGGACGATGAAACTGGGCGTGAACCCACGCGGGCAGAACGCGCTGATTACCCGCGACAACCTCCGTGCCAATGTACTGGCCCAGTTTTACATCCGGGTCCAGGCAGACGAAGAACACATCTTGAATGCGGCCCGCTCGCTGGGCGAGAACAGCGTGAACGCCGAAACCGTCGAGGCACTCGTCAGCGAGAAACTGGTGTCGGCACTGCGGGCGATTGCTTCTCAGATGGACTTGTTCGAGATTCACACCAAACGCGATGAGTTTGCCGAACGGGTGAAAGAGCACGTCAAAGTAGACCTCGAATCAAACGGCCTTCTCCTGGAGTCGGTAACGATTTCGGAATTGGATCAAACCGATCCGGGGGAACTGTCGGATAACAACGTTTTCGATGCTCAGGGCAAACGCAAGATCACCGAAATCACTGCCGCTGCTGCCGTCGAGCGCAACCACCTGGAGCGGGAGGCAGAGCGCAACAAAAAGCAAAAAGATGTGGAGACCCGGCAGTTGATCTTGCAGCTCGAACGGCAGCAGGCGGAATCGGAGGCGCAGCAGGCCACCGAAATCGCAAAGGTTCGCGCCGACAAAGAGCGGGAGGCGCAGGAAGCCGTGATTGTGCAGCAGCGGCAGATCGAACTCGCCAAAATCGAAAAGGAGAAGCAGATTCAGGCGCAGGAGATCGCCCGCGAACAGGCGGTCGAAATTGCCCGTACCCAGCAGGAACAGGCAGTGCAGACGGCTCAGATCGCCCGCGATCAGCAGGTGCAGATGGCGACGGTCGAGCGGGAACAAGGGGTGTCATTGGCGGAACGGCAAAAGCAGATTGCTGTTGCCGAGCGGGAAACGGCCCGGGCCAAGGCGGAGGAGTCGGCACTGCTGGCTTCTGCCGAGCGCGAACGAGCAAGCCAGCAGGTTGTCACCGTTACGCAGCTGGCGGAGGCAGACCGCGAAGCGAACAAGAAACTGATTGCGGCCCGGCAGCAAATCGAGCAGAGCAAACTTCAATCGCAAACCGGGGCGGATGTGGAAGCCTACACCCGTGTCAAACAGGCGGAGGCGGAGCGGGAGGCCGCACAGCAGCAGGCCGATGCCCGAAGGCAGCTGGCAGAGGCGGAAGCCACGTCCAAAGAACTGGTGGCACGAGGCGAGCGGGCACAGCAGATGGTCGCAGTAGAGGTTGCACGGGAAGAGGTCAATGTGGAGGGAGCGCGGGTGGCGGTCGAGCGGCAGCAGCTGGAAAACCGCCAGGAGTTCGCTCAGGCGGGCATCCAGCTGGAGGTGCAGCGATTGACTATTCAGGCGGATCGCGATGTGCAGATGGAGTTTGCGCGGGCAATGGCCAGTTTTCTCGCCAATGGACACATGACCCTTTATGGAACCCCGGAAACGGCCACAACGATGATGGACAACATGGCAAAAGGGTTTGGGTTCCGCTCGATGCTGGAGGGTTTCGCAAAGGGGGCCAACCCGACAACCGGCACGGGAAACGGCAAAGAGGACGCGGTAAACGGCCTGATCGCGCAGCTGGGAAGCCTGCTTCAGCCTGCGATTGCCCGCGTGACGGGAAACGACACGGCGAATGTTTCGCCCGAACTTGCCGCGAATGTGGCGCAGAGGCTCGCGGAAAACCCGGCGTTTCTCAGCGCGCTCAAAGAGGCACTGCCGCCGTCTTCCCCCACGCTGCCCGTAATCGTCGAAACCGTACCCCTGGTGCAGGAGGCGAAAGTTCCGGCGGTGAGTAACGGAAAGGGATAACCGTTCGGAAAAGGGCAGAGAAGGCGGGCAAAAGGGGATGACCTCTTGTCCAGGGTTTCATTCAATCACTGTTTCAGTGCCGCCTTCCGGCCTGATTGAATGAAACCCCAGCGTTCCAAAGTTGCTTTTCTCACATGAGAGCGACCGGGCATCAAGAGGATCGGAAGTCACGAGCAGAACGGAGGTTCGGAGGCTCGTTCGGTTGGCGGCTCCCGATCCCTAATCGCTACCAGCCGCGAGTCGCCATGATTTCCGTTTCGGGCAGGGTGCGAACATCGAGGCTTTCCATCGCGGTTCCCATGCCGGAGGAGATTTGCGCGAGGGCCGCCGGGTCTTTGTAGTGTAGGGTGGCGTCCACAATGGCGCGGGCAAACCCTTTCGGATCGGAGGACTTGAAAATCCCGGAGCCGACAAACACCGTCTCTGCGCCCAGTTGCATCATCAGCGCGGCATCGGCAGGGGTGGCGATCCCGCCTGCCGAGAAGTTCGGAACCGGCAGTTTGCCGGTGCGGTGAATTTGCTGAATCAAATCGTAGGGAGCGCGAAACTCTTTTGCGGCCACCATCAGTTCGTCCTCGCGCAGAGACTGCACCCGGCGCAGATCGCGCATCAGCGTTCTCATGTGACGCACCGCCTCCACCACGTTTCCGGTTCCCGGCTCGCCTTTGGTGCGAATCAAAGCCGCGCCTTCGCCGATCCGCCGCAGGGCTTCGCCGAGATCACGGCAGCCGCAGACAAACGGCACTTGATAGTCGTGCTTGTTGACGTGGTTTTCTTCGTCCGCCGGGGTCAGCACTTCGCTTTCATCAATAAAATCCACGCCCAGGGCTTCCAAAATCTGCGCTTCGGCGAGATGCCCGATCCGGCATTTCGCCATAACCGGAATCGTAACCGCTCCCATGATTTCTCGGATCATTTTCGGGTCGGACATTCGCGCCACGCCCCCGAACTTGCGAATATCTGAAGGAACCCGCTCCAGGGCCATCACTGCGACGGCTCCTGCCTCCTCTGCAATCACCGCCTGCTCCACATTGGCCACGTCCATGATGACGCCGCCCTTCAGCATCTCGGCCAGTCCGACCTTGGTCCGCCAGGTGGAAGTTTCCGCTCCCGTGCCATTCGACTCACTCATGATTTCACTCCTCATCCCCTGAAAAAAACGATTCTATTTGATACTCATTAGGATACCCTGACATTCTACCCGCTTCAAGAGCAAACTCTCAACCCAAACCACCCCCCGGGTGCTTTCCCGTTTCATTCAATCTCAAGATCCTCTAGGGAAAAGACCTGCTTGAAGAATTGAAATCACCAAAGAGCAGGGAGGAGAACCGCTGCAAACGCCGAGAACGCCAGGACGAAATTTGCCTAAGAACGCTGACGGTGTGTTGAAGAAGAGCGATTTCTCCTTCTCCGCAAAACCCAAGCCCGCGCTCTTGGCTGCAGTGCCGTATCATCGCTGCCCTCTCCTGCCTGATGCCCAGTTGATAAAGTTTCATTCAAGCGGGTTCCCCCGAAGGCAGTGCTTGAATGAAACAGAGCGGAGGGACAGGAAAGAGAATTCTGACAATTTCATCGTTGACAGACCCGGATGCGTCGTGCTATACTGAACCTCGTTGTCACGACCCTCCCTCTCATAGGGAGGGTCGTTGCCGGGAGTGATGTCCGAGTTGGTCTAAGGAGCACGATTGGAAATCGTGTATAGGCTAATCCCCTATCTAGGGTTCGAATCCCTATCACTCCGCTCTTGCAGGGAGGAGGGGAAGCGTCAGGGATGGGTTTTCTTCCGCCCCCTGATCCCTCCTCTGGAGTGCCGATTGCCCCTTTCACGGAAATTGCGTCCTCACGTTCGGCTGGTTCTCCGCAGTGTCACCTTCGGAGCGGCTCTGTTTTGTGTCTACTTCGGCTCGGCAGAAGCCGCCTTTTATGCCCATCAGCGGTCGCTCAATCGTTCGCTGGCCGATCAGCCGCCGCTGCCGCTGCTCCCCTCTCCCACCCGCGAAACTCGTCTGCTTGTATTTGCCCCGCATCCCGATGATGAAACGCTGGGCAGTGCCGGATTGATCCAGAAGACGCGAGAAACCGGGGGAACCGTGAAGGCCGTGATCTTCACCAATGGCGACGGCTTTCCCGCCGGAGTTCAGCACGCCGCCCGCCGCCTGCGCCTCGAACCCGCCGATTACATCCGTTTCGGAACCCTGCGCCAGAGCGAGAGCGGGACTGCACTTCATTCCCTGGGTGTGCCCGCCGATGCCGCTCAATTTCTCGGCTACCCGGATGGCGGCCTGCTTGCCCTGTGGAACTCAAATTGGACTTCCGCTCCGCCCTTTGCCTCCGCCTTCACCCGGCGCACCGCCTCGCCTTACCGGGACTGTTTTCATCCGGGAACGGTCTACACCGGCCAGAATGTAACGGAAGATGTAAAGCGGGCCATCGCCGAATTTCGCCCCACACTTATCACGGTGACGCACCCGGAGGAAGATCACTCCGACCATGCCGCCGCCGCCGCCTTTGTGCAGCTGGCCCTCGCCGAGCTCCAGGACGATCCTGCCTCCTCCGCCTGGGCCAAACCGATCCGCCTTCTCCATTATCTCGTTCACCGGGGCGACTGGCCTCCCAAGCCCGGCGGACGCGGAAACGAGGAGGCACTGGCTCCGCCCCCGGCCATGCGCGGGCAGGACACACAGTGGAACCGCCTTCTCCTGACCCCCGCGCAGAGCGAGCACAAAGCAAAAGCGATTTCTCTTTATGCCTCGCAGACGGTGATGATGGAGCGGTTTTTAAGCGGCTTCGTAACGGCAAACGAGATTTATGGGCAGATACGAGCCTCCTCCGTTCCCTGGGTTCCGAACGGAACCCTGCCCGCCAAAGCCAGCCCCGGCGACTGGAACCGAATCCCGCCCGCGCTGGTAGACCCGGTGGAAGATAATCTTGTTCGCTCGATGCAGGGAGGAGCCGACGTAAAGGCAGTTTATGTCTGCCACGACCTGAGCACGCTCTATCTGCGGGTGGACACCCGAACCGAACTTTCCTCCCGCGCCCGCTTTTATGTGGTGCTGCGTCCTTTTGGCTTCAAGGGCGAATCGCCGGGTTCCGCCCTTGGCTTTACCGTGCAAAACCGGCGTCCCTTTCCCCTCCTCGGCATTCAAACCGCTGTTTCCGGGAACACGCTCGAACTGGCTCTGCCGCTTTCCCGCCTCACTGTCCTGCTGAACGGAGCACCGCTCGGTCGGCTTGCGCTGAGTGTGGACACCAGTGTGGCCGGGGTAGGGATTGACCGAACCGGCATTCGCCTTTTGGAATGGGGCCGATGATCGGCGGCAAAAGCGGAGAACCGCTTTTCGCTTTTCGCTTTTCGCAAACTTACGGAGGTGGAATGCCATGAGGCTGGGAATTGTGGGGGGAACCTTCGATCCGATCCACTACGGTCACCTCTTTATCGGAGAGGAGGCCCGGCAGCGGTTTTCGCTCGATCAGGTGCTCTTTGTTCCCAATGGGCAGCCTCCGCACAAAACCGGTGAAACCGTAACCCCGGCCCATCATCGGCTCGAAATGGTGAAACTCGGAATTCAGAGCCATCCCGAATTTTTCTGTTCCGCTCTGGAAATAGATCGCGGAGGTCTCTCGTATACCGTAGAGACACTGCGCGAACTGAGAATGCAGCTTCCCGCCGCGCAATTATTCTACATCACTGGCGTGGATGCCGTCGCCGATATTCTCACCTGGCGGCGGCACGAAGAAGTGATCGAACTCGCGGAGTTTATCGCCTCCACCCGGCCCGGTTTTGAGATGAGCGTGCTGGAAACGCGCCTGCCCGCCGAGTACCGAAAACGAATCCATCCCATTGAAACCACCTGGCTGGGAATTTCCTCGACCGATCTGCGCCGCCGCTTTCGGGAAGGAAAAGCCACCCGCTATCTGCTCCCGGAGGCCGTGCGCGACTATATCGAGAAAACACGCCTCTATCGCCCGGAGAAAGAAACCGTATGAACAACCTGGAATTGATTGAAGAACCCGCCAACCTGGATGAAACCGAGGAATTCGAGACCGAAGACATTGAAGAGGAGTTCGACTCCGAGGAAAAAGTGCGTTTGATGGCGGAAGCCGCAGATGCCGTTCGCGCCGTTGATCTAGTGGCCCTCGATCTGCGCGAACTGACGATTGTCACCGACTTTTTTCTGATCTGTACGGGAAACTCCGGCATTCAAATTCGAGCCATTGCCGACCGCATCGAAGACCGACTCCGCGACGAAGGCTACCGAAAGCTTCGGATCGAAGGCTATCAGGAAGCAACCTGGATTTTGATGGATTACGGCGACGTGGTGGTGCACATCATGGCCGAGGAGCAGCGGCAGTTCTACCGCATTGAGGAACTCTGGAAAGACGCGCCTCAGCTTCCCCTCGATCTCCACCCGGCAGATGCCCCCTCCCGCAGTCTGCGCGATTTCGATCTGCAGCCCGATGACGATGATGAGGGCGATGGGGAGTAAACTTTCCGGTGAGCGAACCCAAACGCCCTTTAGAAACGAATTCCGAAAAGCCCCCCGACGGGGCAGGGGACGCCGATGCAATGCTGGCAGACACCGACCGACGGCGCAGACTGGAGGCGGAACTGCTGGCTCGCGGCATGACGCCGCCCGAAATTCAGCGTCTGCTTAATGCCTCGTCGCGCACCTATGATGCCGATCTGCTTCCGCTCCCCGTCCCTGAAGCAGCCCTGCCCCCCGCTGCGGCTTCGCTTCCGCCCGCTTCTGTTTCCCGCAAGCCCGACCCCAAAAACGCCAAAGCCCGCTCTCAGTCGGTGCAGTCCGAAATGATCCAGCTGGCTCAGCAGCTGCAAGAAAAGAAAACCGAAATTCAGGAAGCGGCGATTGTGGAAGCCTCCCGCGACTTTCCTCCCTTTCGCGAATCGAGCCTGCCCGAAAAGATCGAATCGGAATCCCTTCAGCGCGACGCTAACCTCGCCCGCAAACGGGGTCTTTACTCGGAGGCCGAAGCGAAATGCCGGGCGGCTCTCGACCTTGCCCCCAAAGACGCCGGGGCACTCGAACTGCTTGGTGACATCGCTCAGGGGGTCGGACGGGTGGATGAGGCACTGGCGGCGTACCGCCGTGCCGTGCAAGCCGACTCACGCCGCGCCTCCGCCGAGCGCAAATACGGCGAACTCATCACCCAGCAGCAGAATTTCGAGCAATACGATCCCGAAGCCGCCACTCGAAACCCGTTTGTCGCCGTGCTGCTGTCCGCCCTGATCCCCGGCGCAGGACAGATCTACAACGGTGAAACCGGAAAAGGGATTTTCTTTCTGAGCGTGACGGCACTTTTCACCTATCTGCTCGGCTGGTCTGCTTTCGGATTTACGGGGCGGCATCGCGGCGGCGGCTTCGGCAACCTTTCGATGCTCATTGTTTTCGCACTCGTCACCTATATCGTCTGCATGACCGACGCGCAGCTCACCGCAAAAAAGGCACAGAACTCCCCATGAACTCCGTTTTCTCCTTCTCGGCCTATATCTTCGACATGGACGGAACGCTGGTGGACAATATGCCCTTTCACACCCGCGCCTGGGTCAAACTGCTCGCCGGGTACGGTCTTGAAATCAGCCCCGACGAATTCATGCGCGACACCTCCGGGAAAATCAACGGCGAAATTCTGCGGCAGTATGTCCACCCGCAAATGAGCGACGCGGAAATTCTGGAGGCGGGCGAGCGCAAAGAAGACCACTACCGGGAACTCTACGCGCCGCATCTCGCCCCCGTTGCCGGACTGAAGGAGTTTCTTGAAAAGGCCAAAGCAGAAGGAAAAAAACTCGCCCTCGGAACCGCCGCCAACGAAAAAAATATCGAATTCATTCTGGGCAGGCTGGGCCTTGAAACCGTCTTCGATGCGGTGGTCGGCAATCACCTCGTTCCAGTGGGCAAACCGTTTCCCGATATTTTCCTCAAGTGTGCGGAACTGCTGGGCGTCCCGCCGCAATCCTGTCTGGTCTTTGAGGACGCACCTGCCGGGATCGAAGCCGCCCGCCGCGCTGGAATGAAAGCTGCCGTTGTCACCACCAGTCTCGCCGCGCCGGAGGTGCAGGGCATCCCCCACGTCATCGCGGTCGAGCCGGACTTTACCCGCTTTACGTTTTAGCGTTTCGGGGGTCTTCGTTCGCTCGGCCCGGTTTTTTCCCCCGGCAGAAACCGGGAGAAAGCGAATCACCTTGGAAGTCACCTCCCCTCCTGCTCAGAACGACCCCAAGTTCCGGGTCGGGCCTCAAGCCCCGCCTCCTCCACCGTCGAAATCGCTGGACGCCCTAAAGTCGGAAGCCTCTCCCTCGAAAGCGGCCCCGGTTTCCCCCCTTGGTGACCTGCGCTTTAACCGCCCCTATTTCCTGGTTCCGCTTGATCCGCTCCCGAACGGCGATCCCGACCGGCTGGTGAAGGATGCGCGAAAACGGATCCAAGCCTGGATGGAAACCCAGCCGACTCCCGTTACCGATGTGTTCATCATCAGTCATGGCTGGCATCGAAATTTCTATCAGGCATATGCAGGCTATGACCGCATAATGAGCCGCGCCGCAATTCTGCTGCATCGCCGCCGTCTTCAGACCGACCCCGATCCTCCTTTCAATCCGCTGTTTTTGTTTGCCCACTGGCATTCCGATCCCGGAGCCAACGAATTTTACGACCCCGCCGGACGTCGGAAAAAGCCGCTGTTTCTGCAAAACGCAGGGGCCTTGTTCGAGCCGCTCGACCCTGCCCTCGGTTTTTTCACCACCGATTTCGAGGAGATGTACGCCCTGCTCACCGAACTGGCTTCGCCTGGAACCGATGCCCTGAACAATCCCGTTTACGCTTCCCGCTCCTCCAAACTCTACGCCTGCCTCCAGAACTATCGGATCAAAGACTCTCCTACCGATCTCACCCCCGATGAAAAAGTGGCGGTGCTCTGGCGGTGCTACAACGAAGCCGAACCAACAGGGCTGCTTACCGATCAAAACGAGGAAACGCGGGAGGTGCTTCCGATGCGAAAGGCGGCGGGGCGGCTTATCGGAATCGGAGCCTCCCTGACTGCCGCTGCCGTCGGCCCCTTCGCGATGCTGGGGTTTTTGGGAAAATGGCTGACGCCGCTTTCCAACTGGTTTTCACACCAAAACGGTTTATTGATTCTGGCCGGATTGGTCGGCTTCTATCTTCTGGAGTGGTTTTATCTGGTGATTGCCGGAAAACACCGAGATCAATACCTCCAAACGCCGGAAGTGCGTAAAAATCGCGGAATTCCCGTTTTAAGTTTCGCTGCCTGGGTGGTTTTGTTTGTCCCTCCGGCTGTGGTCGTCGTTTGTTTCTGTTTGGTCACTTATCTCTTCGGCGAGAGGCTGAAGGGAGTTCTGCTCTGGAATGAGCGTCAAGACCCTCGGAAGTGGAAAACAGAGGGCGAACTCGCTTCAGAAGCCGGAGAAAACGAAATCCCGATCACTCCGCGAGAAAAGATTATCGGGATCGCTCGCTGGCCCAATCGTCTGGCGATGAAAGCTTCCGCCAACGACAGCCTGCTCTACCGATTGACCTCCGCCTTAGATCAGCAGCTGGCCGTTGCCGAGATGCAGCGGCTGGGAGCAGAAACCGGCGGACGGCTTGCCGACTTTCTCGTGTCCCTGGTCGGCGAAAGCGGAGTCAAGCCGAACCGAACGAAAATTCATCTGATCGGGCACAGTTTCGGGGGAATGGTGATTTGCAATGCGGTGCGAAAAATGGCTTTGCACCCGGCTTACGCGCTCCAGTTCGGAGGGGAGGAAACCACTCCGTTTTCAACGGTTTGCACCCTTCAGGGGGCCATGAGCAGTGCCTGGTTTGTTCCCGAAGAAACGGTGCAAAAGCGTATCCGGGTTTTGGGAGCGGTTTACACGCGCTACGATACGGCAACGGGCTATATCTATCCTTTCGGCTTTGGGGGACGGCTTGCGTGCGGCAGTGTAGGGTGGTTTTTGGGCGACAAGCTTCAGGCAGGGGTCAGAAGCTACGGAAAAAACGGCACGTTCGCCACCCTGGTGAAGCCGCCGCATTTCGATCCCCCCCCCGAGCCAATCAGGGCCGGAACGGAACGGTATGTGCTGAACTTAGATGCAAGCCACATCGAGTTCGAGGGGCCGCCGCTCTCTGGCGGAGCCCATACCGACATCTACCGCGACGATGTGGTCAATCTGCTTTGGGGAGTGGTGCGGCTGGGGCGCGGGGACAAAGACGGGTAAACAATCGGCGGGCATTTCGGGTGGTCAAGCCGGCAGTCTCTTCTGGTGAGACGCCGCGCAATTCCCCCAGTTGAGCGGAGACCAGAGCGGTGTAAGCGGGTTCATTGCGTTTGCCGCGATAGGGAACCGGGGCAAGATAGGGGGCATCGGTCTCCAGAAGGAGAAATTCGGCAGGGATTTGCCGAGCAGCTTCCCGGATCGAATCGGCGGTCTTAAACGTCAGCGTTCCGCCAAAGCCAAGCGACATCCCCAGGGAAACGGTTTGCTCCGCTTCTTCCGGGCTTCCTGCCCAGCAATGCATCACGCCGCCCGTTCTCTCCACGCCTTCGTCCTTGAGGATTTGCAGCGTTTCCGGGTAGGCCTCGCGGCAGTGAATCACCACCGGAAGCCCAACCTCTCCGGCGAGTTTCATCTGCGCCCGAAACGCGGTTTCCTGAGCCTCTCGCGAAGAAAAGTTGTGATGAAAATCCAGTCCGATCTCTCCGACCGCAACCACCGAGGGGGCGGAGCACATCCTTTGCAGTTCGGCCTCTGTGCTTTCGTTCCAGTCTTTTGCATCAAGCGGATGCACCCCGACCACTGCAAACAACACGCCGGGATAGTCGGCAGCGAGTGAAACCGCCTTCCGACTGCTTTCAAGGCTGTAGCCAACCACGATCATCTGTTCTACGCCGACCTCAGCGGCACGGCGCAGGCAGTCGTCCACATCGGAGAGGCGTTCGTGATTAAAATGGCAGTGAGTATCAATCAGCATAGGTTGAAAATGTTCCTCGAAACAGAACGAAACAGTCCCTTGAAAACAACGCTTCTTCAAAACAAGAAAAGAGTGCAGAGGCAGAGAGGATTTCGTTTCACCCCTCACCCCTGCACCCTGGCTCACGGTGGTTCAATTACGCGGTTTGCAGCTTCAGCGTTTCCGGCACAGCGCGTCGGCGGCGGCCTTTGGTTTCGGCCCCGGCATTCATCGCTTGGCGAAGCAGCAGGCGGCCCCGGTGAATACGGGAGCGCACGGTGCCGATGCTGGAGTTCATGCGAGCCGCAATCTCCTCGTAGGAAAGCCCTTCGACATCACAAAGCAGCACGGCGGTGCGGAAGGTTTCCGGCAGGGTCGCAAGCGCACCCTGGAGTTTTTCGTCCATTACCTGCTCCATCAGATTGCGCTCCGGGTTAGCCGTGTCGTCCTGAATCTGCATCAGCAGGTTGTCGTCGCCGTCGTCATCCCCCATCGGCTGATCGAGCGAAAGCGGCTTTTGTTTCGGTCGTCGGCGCAGCAGATCAATGAACAGGTTCGAGAGAATACGGAAAAACCAGCTCTCAAACGGCAGCTGACGGTTGTAGGTGGCAAAAGAACGATAGGCGCGAAGATAAGCCTCTTGCGTGAGGTCTTCGGCATCGTCGCGGTTGCCGGTCATGCGATAGGCCATATTGTAAGCCTGCCGCTGCGTGCGCTCCATCAACCGGGTGAACTCGCGTCGGTCGGACACGGTGGCCGGAGCGTTGGGCAGGGTGGCGGCAAGGGTGGTATCGGTTAAAATCTCGGTTTTCATGGCTTTCCCTCTCTTCTCTTCTACCTGTTGGCGTAGTGGAACGGGGGTCGCTCTGGGCGGCTCCGGCAGGGCTTCTTTACTCTGCATTTTGCGTTTCGCAGCTGCGTACCATCCTTAACTAACGGGAAGCGAACTTTGTTCCCCTGAGTTGCGTATGGTTTTCTTTACTTGTTGACTTATACTCAATTAGACGTAACAAAACGGTGTTAGTTTCGTGACTTCGGGTCATTTTTTAAGAATTTTCGATAAATTCTTGATATTTTCTTCGGCAGATTTCAGATCGGTTCTCACTTTCGCCAAGATCATCCATCCCTGCAGGGAAGCGAGAATAAGAGCGGCCAAAGCTCTCTCGGAAAGATCATTTCGAATTTCGCCCTGCGTTTGTCCTTCCAGCAGACAGGGCACCAATTCCGCTTCGATCTTCTCGAAAAACTGTGCGAGCGATTTTCGCAGGGCGGCTTGTTTTTCGATCTCTCCCCCGGACAACTGGCTTTCGCAGACCAGCCTGGAGGCGAAATTTCCAAACGGGCAGCCTGCTTTCACGGGTTCCAGCTGCGAATGGACTACGGCCTCAAGATACCGAACGATGCGCGTCAGCGGTGTTCCCTCAGAACTCTGCAAAAGGGCGCGGCTCTGCGCTTCGTGTTTCTGATAGTAAGACTCCAGAGTGGCAAGAGCAAGTTCCTCTTTTGTGCGAAAGTGGTAGTAAAAATTACTTTTCGCTACGCCGCAGTCTCGCAGCAGGTCATCCACACTTGTTTCGCGGTAGCCGCGAAGGTGAAACTGCTCCATTGCGCACTGGAGGATTTTTTCGCGTGAGCCAATGGGCCTCGGCATCAGGTTTTCCTGCGGTCTTTCTCTTTGAGCGAATAGGTAGTACCGGTTCGTTCTAGTAAAGAAAGTATACCGCAGATGCACCTTGAAATCAAGGGCAAATCCAAAAAAACGCAACTTTTTTTGTTACGAATGAACTGAAAGACCGTGCCGGGGGGTGAAAAGCGGAAAAGAGGACTAGGCGTGTGCTTTGCTCAGGGCTTCACGCATTACCTTCTCGAAGGTGGGAGCCGGAGCATAGCCCGGAAGGGTGAGAACGGGCTTGCCGCCGGAATTAAAAAACGAAATAAAGGGATAGCCGTGAACGCCGAGCGATTTTCGCCAGGCGTCTGCCTGCGGGTCTTTCTCCGGATTCGCTCGAACACAAATGAATTTCGCTGCCAGGGGACGAATATTCGCTGCCGGGTAAACGCTTTTGTCCAGCTCTTTGCACCACCCGCACCAATCGGTGTAGAGATCGAGCATCACGGGCATTTTGCGCCGTTTCGCTTCTGCAAAAGCTTTGTTGATGTCGGTTCGCCAGACGATTTTACCTCCGCTCACCTGGGTTTTGGTTTTCGTCTTGACGGTCTTTTTGGGAGCAGCAGATTTAACAGGCGTTTGTCCCGGCAGAGAGGATGCCGCGAGCGGCGCGAGGATCAGCAAAGGGAAAAAAAGTTTCATCGTTTTACTCGGTTCTGTTGAAAAGACTACGGAAGAAAAAGCGGCAGAGCAGGATGCGGACGACGCGGGCTTGCCGGAAGGGAGGCGTTTCGCTGGGCCACCTGAAGGCTGTCCAGAAACTGCGAGGGCGTCCGATAGCCGCTGATCCGGTGGAGTTCTTGTCCGTCGGCATCCAAAAAAAGACAGGCGGGCGTTTCGCTCACTTCATAGCGGCGAAACTCAGTTTCATCGGTGGAACTGTCAAGCCGAACGTTGAGGTAATTTCGTTCGGCGGAAAGAACCTTCGGATCGGTGAAGGTGCTGTTGTCGAGTTTGCGGCACCAGCCGCACCCAGGTGCCTCAAAGACTAAAAGCAGCGGACGATGCAGCCGCTTCGCCTCCTCTCGTGCTTTTTCGAGCGACGGCTGAAATATCAGATCGCCGCCCGCTTTTCCGCCCGTAAGAATGCTGGAAAAAACGGCGAGGCCGATGAGAGCCGGAAACAAAAACCGTTGGATTCGCTTGTAGGTAAACGTTGACCTCATCAAAAAGCCGTGCCTGTCGAAAATGGAGTAAAAAGCCCTTTTCTAATACGCAGCGGTTTCACGGTTCGTTTTAACCGGCCCTTTCTTCGGGAGCAATTCGCTGCGGTTCGATGGTGCTGAACGGAGAAAGCCGCTTTTCGGAAGTACCGCCCTCGGCGGTAGTGAGAAACGAGAACGGGCTTTCCTTTTCGGAAACAACGGCTTTTTCGGAGGAAGGTGCGGAAATCGCCTGATATTCTTCCGAGGTCAGCCGGGGAACGGCGGCACGATTGACCGGCTCTAGCTGCTGAAGGGCACGCATCCCCTGCCGAAGCTGGGTTAATTCCGCTCGATGATATTGAAGGGCCAGGTTTACGGCTTCCATCTGCTTGGCCTGAGCGTCCATCTGTGTTTTAAGGCGGTGAATCGCTTCATCGCGCAGCTCAGTGGCGCGGCGCAGGTCTTCGAGTTCGGAGGCTCGCTGCTCGTGAGCGGCGGCTTCGGCTTTCTGATGTTCCATTGTTGCATTCTCCAGCACACGCTCGAATTCGACCGTTTGAGTTTCCATTTGGGCTTCGAGTTCATTGGATTGGCGGATTAGGGCCTCCATTTGCTCGGCGTGCTGCCTGCGAAGCGTGGCGAGTTCATAGTCCAAAGTCAAACCCGTGTTTTGAGCACTGACCAGAAAAGTGGAGCCGAGCAAAGTAATCAACGCGCAGGCGTCGAACAAAAGCAGGGTCGGGGAAGTCGGACGGGCAGAAAGCCACCGATGATAGTCTGTTCCCGAAAACAGGCGCATCGAACAGAATTCGATTCCCAGCGCAACGAGAACGCCCAGCAAAAACGTGAGAAGGGTACGTGGTCTAATAGTTTCACCTCACGGAGAAGACGAAATTCGATAAAAACGGAGCGGCAGGATTCGGCCTCGAATCCCGCTTGTTGTCCAAAAGCAAAAATCAAAACTCAGTAACTCTTCGGCTTTTTCGACAGCGAAACCTCAGTTTCATTTTAGCGCAACTCGCGCTAAAAACGAACAAACTAGGATTATCCGCCCAATTGACTCATATTTCTTCCCTGGGGAGCCTTGCCGTCTTCAAGCCGATGCTCAAACGGTTTGTGGAGAACAACGGATCGGAAAATCTCCGCAATCTCTTTATCACTGGCCCCCTCACGAAGCGGAGTTCGCAGATCGGCCTCGCCATCGGCCATAAGGCAGGGACGCAGCTGCCCGTCTGCCGTCAACCGAAGGCGGTTGCAGTTCCGGCACACATCGCTTGTAATCTGGCTGATAAAGCCGACGGTTCCCTGCGCAGGCGTTCCATCAGGTTTGCGAAGCCGAAACGCCGAAGCTGGGCCGTTCGTCTGGAGGTTGGCAGAAGAAAGTTCACCCCATTCGGATTCGATTCGATCCCGCATTTCCGAGGCGGGCACAAAGGCTTTTCGCATTTGTCCGGCGTCCAGCATCCCGGCTTCTGCCCCCCCTCGTTCGCGAAGCAGGGAAGGGGGGCCGGAAGTCGGGGCGGCATACAGCATCACATTGGCGTTGCGGGTGTAGCCGGGCAGGGCGGAAAGGGCAAAGAAGTCGGAAAGCCCCGCCCCGGCATCCTCCCCGGAAGACCAATTGATCGGCATGAGTTCGATAAAGCGGACATGAAGCGGAGCCTCCAGCGTCAGGCGGGCGAATTCCGCGATTTCGTCCTCGTTGTAACCCCGCATCACCACACAGTTCAACTTCAGCGGGGTGAGACCGTACTGCAGTGCAGCCTTGATTCCTTTCCACACTCCCGCAAGGTCACCCCGGCGGGCAATGCGGGTAAAGCGTTCGGGTTTGAGCGTGTCGAGAGAAATGTTGACGCGATTCAGCCCGCCCTTCTGAAAACTTTCGGCAAAGCGATCCAGCAAAAAACCGTTGGTGGTAAGGGAAAGGTCACGCAGCCCCTCAATGGAGCCGATAGAGGTTACGAGGCGGTCTATGTCGCGTCGAACCAGCGGCTCGCCCCCGGTCAGGCGGAGTTTGGTCATTCCCAGGGAAACCGCAATCCGTGCGAGCCGTTCGATTTCCTCGAAGGTGAGAATGCACGATTTCGGCGAAATCGGGGCTCCTTCTTCCGGCATGCAGTAAACGCACCGAAAATTACATCGGTCGGTGATGCTGAGACGAAGGTAATCAATCGTGCGTCCGTAAGAATCAATGAGCGGCATAGAGATAGTATAATACGAGAGTGACGATTTGTGCAAAATTGAAAAGGCAAATCGGTGAAAAAGCGGGAAAGAATGGCAAAATGTGGAGTGCAGTACGAAAACGAGCGAAAATTTTGGTTTTGCTGGGTCTGCTCGCGGGTTTGACGGGCGTTTACTGGGGTCTTTCCAGCCGCCATACGATTACCCTGAAGGAAGCGGTCAACCCAATGTTCTGGGTGCGCCGCTTTCGCGGCGAAGACCTTTATGATACGGAACGGGCGATTCTGATGCATGGCAATCGTTCGCTGCCCGAAGTCGCGCTCACTTTCGATGACGGCCCCCATCCGGGCGGGCGGGAAGCGGTGCTCGATCTGCTCAAAAAGTATGGAGCGCATGGGACGTTTTTCGATGTCGGACGCCGGATCGAAGAACGGCCCGATCTTGTGCTCCGCACCCTTGCGGAAGGGCACGAGATCGCCAATCATTCTATGTATCACAATCGCCTGCCGCATATGACTCGCAAATCGCTGCACCGTGAGGTGAACGACACCGACATCGCCTACTACGAGGTAACGGGCAAGCATCTGACGCTGTTTCGTCCGCCGGGAATGCAGTTTAATACAGCAGTGCTGGAAGACCTCAAAGCCAAAGGCTACATTACGGTGAGTTATTCTGCCGTCGGCGGAGACTTCGATGCCCGCAACTCCTCGGAAGTCATTGTCAAGCGAATCTTAAACAATACCCGCAATGGAGCCATCATTCTGCTTCACGACTACCCGCCGACGATTCGGGCCTTGCCCATTATTTTAGAGCAGCTACAACGGGACGGCTATCGCTTTGTCACGATTTCGGAACTGATTGCGCACCTGCCCGAAGTCCCGCGCAAAGCCGCCGAAAAAATGCTCTCAACTCCCTAAACGATTGAATTTGGAATTCTGTTCCTGGTCAGGAGGATTGTCGTGCGGCAGCACTTACCAACAGAGAACCCGATTGAGCAGTGTATTCAGGAAGACGATTGGGAGGGGGCACGGCGGCTTATCGAAGCGGATCTAGCGAAAAACCCCCAAGACCCGCACTGGCTTCTCACGCGCCTAAGCCTGACCTGCTATGAGCAGTTCGACTATGTGCGTGCTCTGGAGTTCTCGCGGCAGGCGTATGCCCTTCAGCCGAACTGCCCGCTTGTTTTATGGGATTATGCCGGGGCATTGGAAATGTTGGAACGCTTCGAAAATGCCGTTGATTTGTATCGCCGTCTTGTCGAGCGAGGCTTAAATTCTATTGCTTACAAGCCTTGCGGCGAGGGGATCGTGTGGGCGAAGGGCCTGCTGACCGACTGCCGCTATCGCCTGAGCCATTGCTATCAAGCACTTGGCAGGCAGGACGCTGCCTGGGAAGAGATGAAAATCTGCCTGAAAAACCGTAAACATTCATCTGCTTCCATTTACCCCTTTGAAACAATTCAAGAGGAATGGAGACGCCTGAAAAATCTGTTTTGACGAAAGACTTCGAGCGGCCAAAAGCACCCGCAAACCGCCGAACGGTCAAAAACGTAAAATGACGGCAGGAAAGCAGAGAAAAAATGAAGAAAAGGACGAAAATGACCTGCACCCTCCTTCCCTTTATTTTTACGGTGAAATGGAGGATTTTGCTCAGTGAGTGAGCGTGAAGAAAGTCACCCAAACGAATTAAGGAGAATTTAGATGTCCAGCCTCGAACTTTACCGCGAGCTTTACGATTACGAAAAAGACTCCAATCGGAAACTGTTCGCAATGCTGGCTTCTGTTCCTTCAGAACAGCAGGCCGATCAGCGATTTCAAAGGGCCGTGAACCTGGCGGCCCATCTCGCTTCCTGCCGGGAATACTGGCTCACGCATCTCGTCGGGGACGGCGGGGAACTCAAGGAAGGGTTGGAGACGGACAGCAGTTTAGAAACGCTGGAACCTCGCTTTGCCGCTCTCGAAGCCCGGTGGACAGATTACCTCGCAGTTCTGAGCGAAGCGAAGCTGAAAAGTGACTTTGAGTTTTCGGAGGGTGGAGAACGCTTTCGCCTTTCCTCCGAGGTACAAATTTTGCAGCTGGTGCTTCATGCCCTTTATCATCGCGGCCAGATTGCTTTGCTCGTGGATCAATTGGGGGGTGAAACGCTAGATACGGACTATGTGGACTGGGTTTGGCAAAACCGATCTTCAGCAGGTCAAGCGTGATTGAAAGCGAAAAAAACCGATGAGTGAACCCAATGCAGAAGTGCGCTCCGCCCCAGAAGTAAACCTGATGGAAGCGTGGGAAAACGACCTGAAGCGGCGTTACCCGAAGCCGGAAAGCGGTGTGCTCGCGGAAACGGCAGGCAAACCGTTTCGAGACTATCAAGCCGAAGCACGCAGCAGTGTAAAAGAATTTTATCGGCTGAACCATCAATATCAGACCTTTGCGTTTGTTCAGGAGAAAAAGCAGCAGTACCTTTCACGCCAAAAACGCCGCATGAGCGTTTGGGAAGCGATGGAATTTCTCGATACGCTTGTGGATGACAGCGACCCGGATGTAAACTTCACCCAAATCGAACACCTGATGCAAACCGCCGAGGCGATCCGCAAAGACGGGCAGCCCCGCCCGTTTATTCTGGTGGGGCTGCTGCATGATCTCGGCAAGGTGCTCTGCCTTTACGGAGAGCCGCAGTGGGCAGTGGTGGGGGACACCTTTCCGGTGGGGTCCGCTTATTCCGAAAAAATCGTTTACCCGGAGTTTTTCGCCGACAATCCCGACCGGCATCATCCCGTTTATCAAACCCTGTATGGTGTCTATAGACCGGGGTGCGGGCTGGACAACGTTCACCTGTCCTGGGGGCATGATGAATATCTTTATGGGGTCGTGAAAGAATATCTGCCGCCGGAAGCCCTCGCCATGATTCGCTACCACTCCTTTTATCCGGGGCACAAAGAAGGAGCCTACACCCATCTGATGAACGCGCACGACCGAGAAATGCTGAAAGCGGTACGGGCTTTCAATCCTTACGACCTGTACTCCAAAGGCCTGGAACGACCCAGCGTGGAGGCACTTCGCCCCTTCTACGAAGACTTAATCTCCGAGTTTTTGCCGCCAGTGCTGGACTGGTAACGGGCCAACTTTCGCGCCGCACAAACCAGAAACAAATACCCTCCCCGTTTCTGGTTTGCGTTCTCCCTGCTCTCCTTAACCGCTGTGTTTTTTATAATCCCCTCACTTTCTGCAATTGCTGGCAAAAACTCCGCAAATTTCCTCTTGACAAGAAGCCTGCGTTGTGTTATCCTCAATGTAACCGGTTTCTGCAACCGGTTACATTGAATTTTGAGAAGAAGCTAAACCCGAAAATGCCCATCTCCATTCGTCAGGTCGCCGAACGTGCCGGGGTTTCTCGCGCCACCGTCTCGCGAGTGCTCAACGGCGAGACCGAAGCTCTTGTTGCTCCGCTCACTCGTGACCGCATTCGCAGTATTGCCAGCGATATGGGCTATCACCCCTCAGCGGTGGCGCGAGGTCTGGCGGGGAAGCCGATGAACTCGCTCGGTGTTGTGCTTGCTTACGATCTTCCCTCCGTGACCTCCGACCCTTTTCTCGGCCCAGTTCTGGACGGCATTTTACAATTCAATAAAACGGAACATCAGAAAACAGTTTTGTTTGCCGAGGCCTCCTGGGAGGAAGCCCTGGCCAACCTGCCGATCTACTGTGACGGGCACTGTGACGGGCTGATCGTGGTGATCCCGCGCAGCGATACCGTGCTGCTTGCGGCTCTCTCTCGTTCCTCACTTCCGTTTGTGACCCTTGGAGACAGCCGTTCGGAAGCAGACATTTCCTTTGTGGATGCCGACAACAAAAACTGTGCACTTCTGGCGGTTCGGCCTCTCCTGGAGGCCGGACACACTCGCGTTGCGATGCTCAACGGCAACTCGGAGCTCCTGAGTAGTGCCCAGCGGCTTGAAGGATTTCAGGCAGCGCACCGGGAGGCAGAGATTGCTGTAGACCCGCAGCGTATTATTGAAGGCGAATACTGGGAAGAGTCGGCCTACTATGGCACGGGGGTTGCGATGAACCTGCCCGCCTCGGTTCGTCCCACCGCGTTTTTTTGTGCGAATGGACGCATTGCCGTTGGAACGATGCACTGGCTCGACGATCACGGCGTGCGTGTGCCTGAAGAGGTTTCGGTTTCCGCCCTCTCGGAAAGCGCAGAGATGCTGGCTCGCTGTTCCGTCGCGGTGAACGGTGTGCTGCTGCCGGTGCGCTCTATGGGCTATGAGGCCGCAAAACAGGTTTGGTCACAAATTCATCACGCTGTTCCGGCAGGAGCTCAGCTATTGCTGCCGGGCCAACTTGTGGAGGGCCGCTCTATCCTGCCGCCCTCCGCTCTCTGAGCCGCTCTAAAGGCGGCTTCGATTACCCCTTCGCAAGCGAGAGCGGCAAGTCTGCTTTCGAGAGGAGAACTGTTATGAAACGTACAATGGGTTTTACCCTGATTGAACTGCTTGTGGTGATCGCAATTATTGCCATTCTTGCAGCGATTCTTTTCCCTGTCTTTGCACAGGCGCGGGCCAAAGCCCGCCAGATTTCCTGTCTGTCCAATATGAAGCAGATCGGTCTCGGCTTTATGATGTATGTGCAGGATTACGACGAAACCGCTCCCTTTCGCCGGGTGACCGCCAACGGGGGAGACTGGTGGACACCGCGAATGACCTCCTGGAAAGACGCCATTCTGCCTTACATCAAAAACGGCGGGCGCGATTACAATGGCGGCGTTGCCTATGCCTCGGCGGGGTCGGGCGGAATCTTTCAGTGCCCCGATAACACAGCGGCCTGGGCAACCACCATTCCCTGGGGATTTGGCGGAACCGGAAAGCCGGGGGATGAGGCCACCCGCTTTCCTCGCTCTTATGCGATCAACAATGACGCGGGCTTGAACAATGGGTCTAAATTCTGGCCCTGTGTTGGAGACGGAGGCTGTGGAAACGGAGCCTTGGCCAGCATTGATGCCCCTGCCAATATCGGAATGGTAGCCGAGTCAAGGGTGACTTTTTCGGATGTCTCTGCTGAATTCGTGGGATACGAGTGTACGCAGGACGGGCTGCCCTCTGGCGGAACAGGTTTTTCCTGTGTCAAAGGGCACTCCGGTGGAATGACGCAGTTTGCGTTTTTCGACGGTCACGCAAAAGCGATCAAAGGCCCTGCTTCCATTTCCTCAGACGTATGGAACTGCTTTGGCCCCAACAGCCCCTATGTCAACGACGGCTGGCGCAACCAGGGCGCACAACTGCAGCGGGCAAACGCTGTGCGAGAGTGGAAATAATCACAAGGGCGTCAAGAGAGCAGACCTAAGAGAAAACGCGGATCGGAAAGTCTCTGATCTGCGTTTTCCTTGCAGGAAAGGAAGCGTGTGATGGCGAAAGGAAAAACGGTCTCCGGGCCGCAGGTCCCGATGGCGGTAATGATTCCGCTGATTGCAGCGGCGATTTTGCTGGTGGGCGGCATCGGTTATCGAACTTTGTTTTACACGCCGGGGACGGCTACTGCTGCCCAGATGGAAAAGCAGACTCAGGATCAGGACTTTCTAAAACAAAAAGCCAGAGAATGCAGCGGCGATTTTTCCAAACTCAGCCCCGCCGATCAAAAGAAAGTGAACGAGATCACGGCAGGGCGAGGTGAGTTTGCTATCCGAACTGTCGGCAACCACTAGCCTGAGAATTTTTTCTCATCGCTCATTTCAAGGAAAACGTCGGATGCCTCTTCCGTTTCTGCCCGTCTCCCCCCCGATGGAAACGTCACCGTCTTTTCTCTCAGTTCGTTCCTGTACCCCTAATGAGGTTCAGGCGCGGTTCGCTCGATGGGGAGAAGCGACTCTGCAGTGCCTTTTAACGGAATTCCCCGCTTCGCGCCCCGGTTTGTTCGCAGATGAGCGGTCGGTGGGAAAACCCAAAGGCGGCGATCCGGCCTTTACGTGGGGAGCGGGAGCGATGCTCTCCGCGCTGAGTGCCGCCGCTATTCTTTCCCCAGAAAAATATCGTTCTCCGCTCGCCGCACTGACGGCGGGCATGGATGCCTACTGGAGCACCGCGGGCGGCAGGGCAGGGTATGACGTACTGCCGCTCCCGAAGCCCCCGGATCGCTACTATGATGACAACGCCTGGATCGCGCTGACCTTTTTGGAAATGTACGCGCACGACAAACGCCCGGAAACGCTGAAGAGAGCGAAAAAGACGCTGGATTTCGTACTGAGCGGTGAAGATCGCAGTGAGGGGGGGCTTTACTGGCGCGAGCATCCGCAGAACACGCGCAACACCTGCTCGAATGCCCCCGCAATTGTGGCGGCTCTCCTCTACTGGGAAAAAACGGGGGATGCCGGGTATCGGCGGACGGCTCTGCGTCTTTATGAATGGACAACCACCTCTTTGCAGGACAGCGACGGTCTTTACTTCGACCATGTCAAGACGGGCGGTGAACGAGACAAAGCGAAGTGGTCGTACAACTCTGCGCTGATGATCGAAGCCAACGTTCTGCTGGCCAAAACAGAAAAGCAAAAGGCTTATTTGGTGGAAGCAAGGAGGATTGCAGCGGCAGCAGAAGCCCGGTGGCTCGACAAAAACACCGGCGCAATTAAAGATGAGGCATTTTTCGCAGAACACCTGGCCGAGGCACTGCTGAAACTGGCTGTCGCAGACAGAGACTCGGCACGGCGAAACCGAGTATTTCGTGCGCTGCTGGCCTTGGGGCAGCTTGGACGCGGGGAGGATGGCTATTTCCCCACCCGCTGGTCGGAGAAAGCCGGAAAACGCACGCGCACCTCGCTGCTGGATCAAGCCTCTGCCGCCCGTGCGTTTCTCTTTGCTGCCACGCTGCCCTGAAATTCCCGAAAAAGAGAGAACCATGCCGCCCTGAAGGGAACGCTGGCGGTGGACGAGAAAGTTATCGGAATGCAATTAGGTTAGGGTCGTGAAGCAGCAAGTACATTTATGAAAAGGCTTGTTCTGCAAGAGAAACCAAAAAAAGGGTTAGAAAAATAAATTTCTAACCCTTTCCTAGATTGTAATACGCCCGGAGAGATTCGAACTCCCGACCCTCTGTTCCGAAGACAGATGCTCTATCCACTGAGCTACGGGCGCGTAACCGCTGCCTGCTTCAATCTTCTTCCTTCAATCCTCTTTATTGTAACCCCACAACCCGCCTGCCGTCAAGGTCTTCGACGGAAGCGTTCAGTCCTGTCTGGTAATTATTTTTCCTTTACCAAACCAGCCTGAACAAACCTGGGTCTGTGACGAAATTCCTACCTGTTTGGCATCCTTTGTGCAATCGCTTATCTTGTGGCAAAGCCGGTAATGCAGGTAAGGTTCTGAGTAAACAGAAGCAGCCACGCTGTCTGAACTCAAAAAAGTGTGCATACCGGGCTGATGCAGCTGGCAAACAAGAAAGGAATTTTGCGATGTCTTATCGTCTGAGCGGGGCATTTCTACTGGGTTGTCTGGGGCTGATGATCGAAAACGGGCCTTTTGTATCTGCTCAAACCGTTTATGTCATGACAAATCAGAATCAGTTTGGCACAATGGATTTAGCCACCGGAAATTTTACTTCGATCTCCACCACAACTCCCCGCTTTTTTGCCATTGCATTTACTTCACACGATCAGCTTTACGGGGTGGATTCCGCCTCCAAATTCTACGCGATCAATCCTGATACCGGAGCGAGCACCCAGATTGGCGGAACTTACGATGTTCCTTTTACCCGACTGGCTTCCAGCGGCAGCGGAACGCTCTTTGCGGATACCAACACAACAGGAACCGACCCCAGCGCAATTCTCTGTACGGTTAATCCACAGACCGGAACGAAAACCGAAATCGGCTCAACCGGATTGACCTCTCCCCGCTCAACACGCGGCGCCATGGCATTTGGGCCAGACAATACGCTCTATACGCTTTTGCGAACGGACACGACCAGCCACTTTTCGCTGGCCACCCGCAATCTCGCAACGGGAGCCGCTGCGCTGATCGGGGACAGTGGGTTTGGCTCCGCAGCCAGCGGTATCTTTGGACTGGTTTCGGTGAATCAATCCCTCTATGGTGTTGTACACGACTCCACATTCGGAGGGAGTAATGGGACGGTGGTGACGTTCAATACCGCGACGGGACTGGCTGTTTCGACCGGCATTACCCCCGGCGTGTTTGGAATCAACGGGCTTGCGGTTCGACCCGCCGCTGCCCCGTCTCCGTCTGCCGCTGCGGTTCTGTTTGGAGGTTTGCTGCCAGGACTACTGCTGATGCACCGCCGAAAAAAAGCAGTTTCAGGTTCACCGTAAAGCCGAATGCGACCCGCAGGGTTTCAAGCGCGAAAACTTGACAAAAGATTTTCCCTATAGTATACTGCCCTGTCCTGCGCGGGAGAGAATCCGTGTGAATCCTTTTTCGCGCACCCCGCTTTGTAGATTTTAGATCGAACCCCTCTCCCCGGAGAGGAAAGAGGAGACGATTATGTCCCGCGTTTGCCAGATTTCCGGTGCGGGTCCCCTCAAGGGACATCGCCGCCGACACCCGCACTCCGGTGCGTGGAACCTTCGCGCCCCCAAGAAAAACCACACCTTTCTGCCCAACCTTCAAACGGTGACCATTGCCACCCCCGAAGGACGCATTCGGCTGAAAGTGACCACCTCCGTGATGTCCTCCGAAAAATTCCAGGATTACCTCACCGGCGCGAAGCCCCTGCCCAAAGAACTCAAGAAAAAATCGCAGCACCACCTCAAAAAGAGAAAAGCGTAAGCGATAGTTCAATCCTACTGAAAAAGCGGACTGGGAAAGTTTCCCAGTCCGCTTTTTCCTGTTTTCAGGCCGAAACGAGTTCACGCAGCACGGTGAGTATCGGCTCGTTAGGCGGGTTGTCGGCGGCGTCCCGGCTTCGATAGGCATAGCGAAGAATTCCTGCCGTATCCACGACGAAAACGCCCGGCATCTGAAACGGATCCCCCTTGGGGATCGAAGCCAGGTGGCCATGAAGAGCCGCCTGAAATCCGCGTGCCCACACGTGCGGGGCGAAAAGCTCGGTGGCGGTGATGCGGGAAAGGTTGTAGGCGCGGTAGGCATTGCGCTCTGTATCGCTCAGGCACAGAAACGGTTCGTTGAGGTTTCGCGCCGAACAAAATTTCTGGGTGGCCTCTTCACTTTCGAAGTTGATGAGGGCAATCCTCACCTCCAGTTCCTGAAAAAGGGGCAGGCTCTCCTGAAGCTGCGCCGTGTGCTCCCGGCAGAACATACACCCCAGATGGCGCAGAAAAACGAGCACCGCCGGCCTTTCCTTCCAGAGGGACGACAACAAAAGCGGCTCCGACTTTCCTGCCGCCGTGAGTGTGACATCGGGAGCCGGTTCCCCCAGGGCAGGACGCCGAAGATCGGAAAAAGAAGCAGTCATGGCTTAGCGGTTCATTTCTGCCAGAAGCGGCGCGTATTTCACGGCGACCACGCGCCGCTTCACTTTCAAGGACGGGGTGAGTTCACCTGCCTCAATGGTGAAGGGCGTGGCGATCAACTTAAAGCGTTTGACTTTTTCGTAATCCGCAAGCACCGCGTTCCGAGCGTCCACTTCGCCTTTAATGAGTTTCTGCGTTTCCGGGAGATCGAGCAGCTCCTCGGCTTTGTGAAACTTGATTTCGTTTGACTTGGCCCAGCCGACAAGTTTATCGAAGGCAGGCACGATCAGAGCCGAGACGGTCGCCTGTCGGTCACCAAACAGCACAGCTTCTGCGATGTAGGGGCTTTGCTTCAGGGCCAGTTCAATCGGCTGCGGAGCCACCTTCTTTCCGTTCGCGAGCACGAGCAAATCTTTTTTGCGGTCGGTGATCTTCACATAACCGTCGGAGGAAAGCTCTACGATGTCCCCCGTATGAAACCAGCCCTCCTCATCAATCGCCTCGCGGGTGGCTTCTGGCTGATTGTGGTAGCCTTTCATCACGCCGCCTCCCCTCACCAGCAGTTCCCCGTCGAGAGCCGTCTTCGTGTCGGTGTCGGGCATGATTTCGCCGACAGTTCCAATGCGCTGCCGTCCGGGTCGGTTGATGGCAATGATGTTACATTCTGAAAGTCCGTACCCTTCCATAATGTTGACACCCAGCGCGAGAAAGAATTCGCCAGCTTCACTGCTAAGCGGAGCCCCGCCCGACACACAATGTCGGAGGTTGCCGCCCGTAATCTTTTCCCGCACCTTCGAGAGAATCAGTGCATCCGCGAGTTTGTGCTGCAGGGCGGTCAGCAGGCCGGGAGACTTTCCGCTCGCGTTGGCTTTCGCCACCTTTTTTCCGATCTCCAACGCCCAGAAAATCTTTTTCTTTGTTTTTTCGTCACGCTTCTGAAGCCCGTCGAGAGCCTTCTCGTAAATGTTTTCCCAAAGGCGCGGCACGCACAGGATTGCGGAGGGGCGTACCGTTGTCGTCAGCTCGTCGGCCAGGCTGCTCAGCCCCTGAGAGTAGACCGTACAGCCGCCGCCCCGGATCGCCAGGTAGCAGCCGTCCCGCTCCGTGATGTGCGACAGCGGCAGAAAGGAAAGAAACACGTCCTGCTCGTTGAGATTCGCAACCTTTCCCGAATAAACGTGGTCTACCGTATGGAGCAGATTGCGGTGGGTGAGCATGGCTCCCTTTGGATCGCCGGTCGTCCCGCTCGTATAGATGAGCGTGGAGACCTCCTCTGCGGAAACGAGGTCGGAGAGCCGATCCAGTTCCACTTCTGAGGTCGGGTTTTCGTCGCCGCGCCGCAAAAAGTCGTTCCACAGCAATGCGTTTGCGGCTTCTGCCTCCCCCGGCTCCGCCGTAAACACCAGCAGGGTGGTAAGAGCAGGGGTAAGAGGGCGCATTTCTCCCGCTTTCTTCAGCAGCTTCGCGTCGGAAACCACCAAAACCTTCGCCCCTGAATCGGAAACGATGGCGGCGGTCTGTGCGGAGGGCAAAACGGTGTAGGGCGCGACAAGCCGAATCCCCAGCGACTGCGCCGCAAGGTCGGTTACCACCCATTCCGGGCGGCCTTCGCTGAGCAGAGCAAGCGTATCGCCCTGTTTCAGACCCAGCGTGAACAAAGCCTTTCGCGCCCGCTTCACCTCCGCCTCCAACTCCCGATAGGTGAGGGTGAGATAGTCGGCGGCTTTGCTGGGCTTCCAGCGAAGGGCGGGGCGGTCGGCGTGACGAGCCGCCGTTTCCTGGAACATTCGATAAATCGTGCGGCGGTTTTCGCCCTGAACGGAACTTTGCGTCATTCCTGCTTTTTCTCCTGAACCAGTTCACGGCGGTGTGAGGCTTTTCTTCCGCCGGTTTCTGAGGGGAAGTATAGCACGTTCAGCCTCGCGGAAAACAGGGACGAAAGGCCCAATTTTATCTGGGCGTCGGGGTGCTGCTCACTGCGCCCGATTGAAGGGGTTCAGCAAGCAGAACCCCGGACGGTAGCAAAGGGCGCGGCGAATGTTTCAAGCAGTGCCCCTACATTCGGCTGTGCGGGGGCAGCAGCGTTCTCCCCTCCGAAACCAGAAGCCGAGCAAAGCGGGCTTTCAGGGCCTCGCGGCGGGAAGTTTGGAGTTTGCGGGCGAGCAAAACCGTTTTTCCCAGACGAATCAAGCGCAGCCGATGGGCGTCTTCGATCTGTTTTCGCTCCGACTCGGAAAAGGACTGGGAAAGGGCGGAGTAAGCCTCACGCAAATTTTTGTAGGGAGCCTCGTTTTGATGAAGCGCAAGAAAGGCGACCGCTTCCCGCTTCGCTCCCGCAGACTCGTTTCCCCGTTCACGGGCCAATTTCGGGAAGCGACCCAGCAAAATCCGCTTCGCACTCTCCTGAAGCGCGTCATAGTGCTTCTCTTCGGAAGAAAGCCGAAACTCCTGCCGCCGCTCTTTCTGGCTTTTTGCGGATCGCAGCGTATGATAAGCCCCCGTCAGCCGGTCTTCGCCGCCCAGTTTCAATTCGTCCGACAACGCAAGGAGCGCGAAACGCTGGGCGGGGGAAGCCCAGCGCAGCACGTCTGCGAAAGGGGCAGACAGCAGCGCGGCTTCCTCAGTTTCGGTGAGCGGATAAATCTTGCGGAGAAACACATCGGAGGTGGCGACGGGAACATCAATGCTCCGGTCTTTCGCCAGCGTATCGCAGTAGGCCTCATCCATACCCACGCGCCCGTCCCGGTTGAAATCGGCGGAGGGAACCGTGCGCCCCAGCCGATCCCGCCCGGTCAGGGCCGCAAAAAAGTAGGAGGTGAAATCGCGGTAGTCGTCTTCATTGAGTTCACTCGTGCAGCCCGCCGCCACATTCTCTTTGATGGCGGCGAAAAAACCGGCGAAGTCCCGATCCACTGCTTCCCCGCGTGGATCGCCGCCGCGAAAAAGAAGGTTGGCAAAGGCTCCCGAATGGCACTGCACCATTACGAGGGTGACAGGAACCTGCGACGGCAGGGCTTCGATCTTCTCGGCGAGGTCGGTGACGGAAAAGCGTTTGTCGCCCCACATCTCATAGACGTTGTTTTCGATCCCACGCGGGTTGATCGAGCCGTGCCCCGTGAAGTAGAGGAAAAGCGGCGAGGGTGTTTTACGCAGAACCTGGGCGGTATCGTCCAGCACTTTTCGGAGGGTGGGCGGGGTGTTTGCGCCCTTGCACCGGGAGCCGAGGTTGGGGGTTTTGTAACGGCCCTGAGTTTCCGCCTCCTGTTCCCGGCGGCTTTTCATTGCCAGAAACAAAAGGGATTCGCCTGCCGGAAGCCTTCGCGGGTCGTCTTCATAAAGCACGGTTTTGTGGGTTACGTCGCCGTCGGCAAACAAAACGGTTCGTTCCGAGGAGGGCGGCAAAATTCGGTTCAGATAGCGGATGTTACTTTCGATGGCAACTTGATTGTAGTCGAGATCGGGGCCGGAACCCACGAGCACCACACGGAGGGAAGACTCCTGACGGGGGGGAACAGCAGGCGCGGAGAGAGGCACAAGAGCGGCGGCTCCGAGAAGCGGAGCGAGGGCACGGCGGCGGAAAAAGTGGCGCATGGGCAAAAGCCTTTCTCGGCGAGGGCGCGTTTCGGGAAGACGGAAACAGGATTGGGATAGAAACAAAGACGCAGACTCCTTCGGAAAGTTTCCTTCATTCGGGCAGAGTTCTTCTCTACAGAACCTCTGGCAGCAAGGCCGGAAGGCCCCGTGCGAAGGTCGGGAGCCTCCGTGCGAACTGTTTTCGTGTCCGTGCAGAGGCCCCAGACTGAAGTCCAGGTTTGGAAGGCACTGTGTGCCGACCATCCTGCGGGCGGGGGGGTTGGAAGCCCGGTCGGTGAAAGCCGAGCCTTTTTCCTTTGCGGAGAAAATCTCTCTGAAGGTATACTCTTTTTCATCGAAAACTCGCCGCCTGAAAGTCTTTTCCGATGAACAATCCGATCCCCGACCTTTATGATGTTGCTACAAAAGCGGACGGCCCCTCCGGTTCGCTGCCCCTCACCGAAGAGATGCTGCTGCATCGTCCCTCCGGGGACTTGTTCGGGCTTTCTCAAAATGTGGGTATGGGCTGGAACGCCGATACCGCCGACCGCCGCGAATTTTTGCTGCTCTCCACGCAGGGCGGCGTTCGTGCGCCCGACGGCTCGCCCATCGCCCTGGGCTACCACACGGGGCACTGGGAAGTGGGGCTTTTGGTGGAGGCCGCCGCAAAGGAATTTGCTGCCCTCGGCTGTGTGCCGTTTGCCGGGTTTGTCTCCGATCCCTGCGACGGGCGAACGCAGGGAACCACCGGCATGATGGATTCGCTGGCGTATCGAAATGACGCTGCCCTGGTGTTCCGCCGGCTCATTCGCTCGCTGCCAAACCGCCGGGGGGTGCTCGGCGTAGCTACCTGCGACAAAGGTTTGCCCGCCATGCTCATCGCACTGGCCTCCATGCATCACCTTCCGGTCGCCCTTGTCCCCGGCGGCGTGACCCTGCCCCCCGCCAACGGAGAGGACGCCGGAAAAATCCAGACGATTGGCGCACGCTATGCACATGGGCAGATTACGCTGAAGGAAGCGGCGGAACTGGGCTGCCGTGCCTGCGCCACGCCGGGGGGCGGCTGCCAGTTTTTCGGGACGGCGGCCACTGCGCAGGTGGTGGCGGAGGCGTTGGGACTAAGCCTGCCCCATGCCGCGCTCGCCCCCTCCGGCCAGCCGATTTGGAAAGAGACGGCGCGGGAAACCGCCCGCGCTCTTGTCGAACTGGAGGAGCGCGGCATCACGTCCCGCGACATCCTGACGGAGAGAGCGTTCGAGAATGCGATGGCGGTTCATGCTGCCTGCGGCGGCTCCACCAACCTGCTGCTGCACATCCCCGCGATTGCCTTTGCCGCCGGGGTGCGCCGCCCGACGGTGGACGACTGGGCTGCGATCAATCGTGCCGTGCCGCGCCTTGTGGATGTGCTCCCAAACGGCCCGACCGATCACCCGACGGTGCGCCTGTTTCTGGCGGGGGGTGTGCCAGAAGTCATGCTTCACCTGCGCGAACAGGGGCTGCTGCACCTGGACTGCCTGACGGTTTCCGGGAAAACGCTGGGGGAGAATTTAGAACTTTGGGAGGCTTCCGAGCGAAGAAGGCGGCTGAAGGCGCGGCTTCTGGAGGCGGACGGCATCTCGCCCGATGACGTGATCCTTTCGCCGGAACGCGCCCGTGCGCAGGGGCTGACTTCAACGGTCACCTTCCCCGTCGGTAACCTTTGTCCCGAAGGCTCGGTGATCAAGTCTACGGCGATTTCCCCTGACACCGTAGACCCCGACAACGTGTATCGAAAGCGGGGGCCAGCCCGCGTGTTTACCACCGAAAAAGCCGCGATTGCCGCCATCAAGGGGCATACCGAGAACCCCGTGAAACCCGGAGACATTGTGGTGCTCATCTGCCGGGGGCCGATGGGCGCGGGCATGGAGGAAACGTATCAGATTACTTCGGCTCTAAAGTTCATTTCGTGGGGGAAGACGGTGGCCGTGCTCACCGACGCCCGCTTTTCGGGGGTTTCGACGGGAGCCTGCATCGGGCATATCGGCCCCGAAGCCCTGGCAGGGGGAGCCATCGGGAAAGTGCGCGACGGCGACCTGATCGAGATCGTCATTGACCGCAGCGAGCTTCTGGGTACGGTGAACCTGATTGGCGAAAACGGCGAAGTGTACGGAGCGGAAGAGGGGACGCGCCGCTTGGAAAACCGTCCTCTGCGCCTCGACCTCGCTCCCGATCCCGACCTGCCCGACGACACCCGAATGTGGGCGGCTCTGCAAGGGGTGAGCGGGGGAACGTGGGGCGGCTGCGTCTACGATGTGGACGCGATCTGTGAGAAACTCGGCGGACGATAGGCGGGGAGCAGGTTGGAACGCCGTGAAATCAAGGAGGACAAGTGCGGCATCCCGTCAGGCTGCCGGGTTTTACTTGAGAAGGATTTCACCGAACTCGAAGTTGAGCGTAAGAACCCGGCGACGGAAAAAGTCCAGACCGAGCACGCCGTCTACTCCGGCGGTCGGGGGTAAGTCGTGCGCGATCACCTGAAAAGCTTCCCGCTCTTGTTCTAAAGCCTCGATACGCTCCAGTGCGATCAGTGAAACGGTTTCGGTGCCGCTGCCTGTTGTCATTTGCAGCCGGGTTTCGGAGCCGTCCGGATCATAACCGAGAAATGTCAACAGATCCTTTCGCACGACCGATAAATTCGCTCCCGTGTCCAGGATTAATCGGGCTTGTGCCGAACGGGAGCGTCCATAAAGCACGGCTTCGACGACAATCAAATCCGCATAGGGATCGAAACGACTACTCACGGTGAAGCAGTCCAAAGTTGATCCAGATCGGGTTCGGCGTTCTTCCAAAGTAGAAAAACGCGGAACGTGCAGGGAGCAGCTTCATCGCGACCTGATGAATTTCGCTTCTCTCTTTGCTATGCGCGAGAACGGTTCCACCTGCGAGTTGATGCGCCTCGTCGTTGTAGGGATCGCCGATCAGCACCCACTCGCCATCGAATTTCTGTTCCATTTCTGCTTTGGTCAAAATTTCGTTTTGCATCGTTTTTCCTTATTGTATGGATGCCGTGCAGAGGATGAAATTAAACGAGCGTTATCCCGTGATGCCCAGCACTTGCCACTCTATTCCTTCTAACTTGTCTAGTTAGGCATCCAGTCTGACAGCGGCTGTGGTTTTCTTCGCGCTCTGGAACGTTTCCATCGGACGCTTGCCGAGGTTTCGATAGCCCTGGTGAGGACGCTCTTCGTTGTAATCCTTGAGCCACTTGTCCAGGTCAGTTTGCAATGCTTCGACACTTTCGTAAAGCGTGGTACGAAACGCGATGCGGAAAAACTCATCGAGCACCGTGCGGTGGAAGCGTTCAACAAAGCCGTTGGTTTGAGGCGAACGCACTTTCGTCTTGCGATGCTCAATGTCGTTGAGGGCGAGATAGAGTTCGTAGGGGTGGGCGTCCGTGCCACAAAACTCGCGTCCATTGTCGGTGAGCACTGCTTTGACCCTCACGCCCTCCCCCTCATAAAAGGGAAGCACCTCGTTGTGCAAAAGCAAGGCAGCGTGTTCGGGCTGCTTTGTCGTGTGCAGGTAGCCAAACGCTAGGGAACCGAAAGTGTCCACCACCACTTGCAGGTAAACTTTGCTCACTCCCTTCAAGGAGCCGACAAAAAAGGTGTCCTGGCACAACAATTCCCCCGGACAAGAACTCTCCACGTGACGCTCCCGAAACGCCGGGTTGTTCTTTTCGATCTGCGCGACCTGCTCAGGCGTGAGTTCAATCTTCTGCTTTGTCGCCGTCTCCTCCAGCCGAAGCAGACGCTCATACCGGGAGCCTAATCCCGCTTTGGTGAGCAGGGTCTGCACCGTAACGCCCGACACGCTCACCTCCTCGAGCGAAAGCAAATGCGACAGGAAGTGGCAGCCCCGCGTGGGATGTTGGAGCGAAAGGGCAATCACCCGCTCCACCGTTTCGGGCGGCGTGGTGGCGGGATGGCTTTTGTGGATCGGAGGCAGGTCTTTGAGACCCTCCAACCCGTGTGTCTGGAAACGGCGTTTGTACGCGTAGAACGAACGGAAGAACTCAGCCTTTTCGCTTTTTGCTCTGGAAAAGTTTGAGGTGTTTGTTGATTTCGTCGCGTGTCGCCTTCGGGATTTTGGGGAGGGCAAGTGCCTCCTGCTCGAGAGCAATGGCTTGCTCCGGTGCGCCTTTTTTGTACTGGACATAGGCAAGGGTATCCAGATATTCCGCGTTTTTGCGCTCCGTTAAGACAACCGCGCGTTCTGCAAGAGCGAGCGCAAGGTTATAGTCGGGAGATTTGAGTTGATAACCTTCATAGACCAGAGCCATTGCGAACCCGCTGATCTCTTCTGGCATGTCTTTGGCTTCGTTTTCAGCCAGGGCTTTCGCGGTTGCCGATGCCTTCGGTCCATCTTTCGCCATCAGGTAGATGCTGAAACGGTAATAGTTGAGGTCTTTTGCGAGAAAAGTATCAGGATAGGACTTCGCTGCCAAATCTAACTCGACGAGTGCTTCCTGGGTTTTGCCCGACTTCGCAAGTGACATCATTTTATCGTTGAGTGCTTCCGCTTTTTCCCCATCCGCTTTCGCTTTGGCGAAGCGTGCTTTCGCTGTCGCGTCGAACTTATCCGTTGCCACCAACTCAATCAATTCGTGGAAGTGAGCGTCCGTTCCGTAACCGATCCAGGCGATTTTACCTTCGCGGTCAACCACAAAGGCGGAGGGAATGCCCTTTTGTCCTGCCGCTTCCATCCAGGTTTTATTCATAGTTCCCGAATGAGTTCCTAGTGCAGTTCCACCTAAGATGATGTGAAATGATTTGGGCTCGGGTAAACTGTGGGGCATGAAACCTCCGCTCTTTCCCCGTCCCTTCACCGCAGACGAACAGGCTCACCTCGAAAACGCCTTGCGTTCTCCGGATGCCTTCCGTCTGCGACGCGCTCAGTATTTGCTCGCCAGTTCTCGCGGTCTGGTTCCACGTCAGATCGCCGCAACTTACGGCGGCTGTGAACAAAATGTCCGCAATGTCCTTCGAGCCTTCAATACCACCGGATTAGACTGCCTCACCCCACAGTCGCGCCGTCCGAAAACGGTGGTCTCTCAGTTTACGGGCGAGCGATTAGAGCAACTTAAATCTCTCCTGCGCCAATCTCCGCGTGCGTTTGGCAAACCTCAGAGCGTCTGGACGACGGGCTTGCTCGCGACCATCGCCTGGGAGCAAGGACTGACCCAACAGAGCGTCAGCGACGAAACCCTCCGTCGCGCCTTGAAGCGGTTGGGGGTGAACTGGAAGAAAGCGAAGCACTGGATCGCCAGTCCTGACCCGCAGTACGCGCTTAAAAAAAGGGGCGGGAGCGAGTAATCCGCCTGGCGAAGTCGCATCCGGACTGGGTGTTGGGCTTCGAGGATGAAGTCTGGTTTTCCCGCTACGCCCAACCGTCTGCGGCGACCTGGACACCGGACAAAGCGATGCGTTTAGTGCAGAACGAACCCGACAAGACCGATCCAGACCCCAAAGCCCTCGCGTGCTACGGATTGCTTCGTGCCGATACCGGACAAATGCTGTTGCGCTTTGTCGACGGGCGTCCGGTCAGCGAGAGCACCGAAGCGTTTTTGTCCTGGGTGCTGACGCGCCTCGCCGCCGAAGGCAAGTCCGCCCTGCTGATGGTGTGGGACAATGCGAGTTGGCACCTCAGCAAGCGGGTCAAAGCGTGGATCAAAGCCCATAACCAGACGGTCAAGAAAGAGGGCGGCTGCCGCTTGTTGGTCTGTCCGCTCCCGTCGAAGAGTCCTTGGTTCAACAACATCGAACCGAAATGGGCCCAGGGCAAAAGAGCAGTGCTGGAGCCCACGCGCAAACTCAGTGCCGAAGAACTCAAGACGCGACTGTGCGACTACTATCAATGCGAACGGCTCGAACCCATTCCACAATAACTCGCGTGGAATTGCACTAGATCGGTATCTATCGCCACATTGTAGTCCATTTGATCGCCCATCTCTGTCACAAAATCTTTTACTCGTGTTTCCAGTTCGCTTTTGGAACCTTTGACGGCGTTCTCCCAAATGTCTACGCCGATGAACGCGACCTTATTCGCAGCGTACTTTTTCGCCAATTTCGTCAGGGTCGGAATACTCCCCTTGCAGGGACCGCACCAGGTCGCCCAGAAATCGACGACATAAACATTGCCTTTCGTGAACGAGGTGATCGGCGTTCCCTTCACCCATTTTGCCATCTTGAGCGGCGGTGCCACATCTCCCACCTTCAGTTTTGTGTCCGCTTGCGCCGCCAGCGACAGGGCAAGGACAAACGCGGCAAACAGAGCCGTCCATTGTTTTTTCATCTCGAACTCCTCTCCAACGCTTGATCTGTAAAACCCGTGATGTTATTTACAGCAATCATTTTACCCGCATCATCGTAACGAAGTGCTTTCTTGTACGGCGAGCGCAGGTGAGTTTGCCGAAATTTTCTTCTTTAACGGCTTAATTTTTTGCGGGTTTCGAGACGCGGGAAACGCGAGGAAAAAAGAGATATGAAGTAGAAGAGGGGATGTGCCGCCTTCAAGCCCGCCCGCTTCGTCTCGATCTTGCCCCTGACCCCGCCCTCCCCGAAGACACGCGAATGAGGACAATCCCCAGAGGTGAGACAGAACGCGGGGGGACGCTCAACTACTCGGAAGTTTAACGGGAGCATCCTGCCATTTCTGTGCGTAAAGATAGATGTCTGTCAATCTTTCGATTCAGGAAAAACTTATGCCCTCTCTTTTTGATCTTTGACCGTTCGCAGTGTTACGCTTCGCAATCGCATTGCCGTGCCGCCGCTCTGCCAGTATTGGTCGAACAACGGCAAGGCCAACGACTGGCACCTCGTGCATCTCGGTTCGATGGCGGCAGGCGGGGCCGCCCTCGTGATTGCCGAGGCAACGGCAGTCACGCCCGAAGGACGGATTAGCCCCAAAGACGCCGGCCTCTGGGAAGACGCACAAATCGAACCGCTCGCCCGCATCACCCGTTTTCTCAAACAAATGGGGACGGTTCCCGGCATCCAGATTGCTCATGCGGGGCGAAAAGCCGCGACCGCTCCTCCCTATGCTTCGGATCGAAAAACCGGAACGCTCACTCAGGCAGAGGGCGGCTGGGTTCCGGTCGCTCCGTCCCCGGTTCCTTTTTACGAGGGCGACCCGCTTCCTCACGAACTCACCAGAACCGAAATCGCTCAGATCGTCGAGGCATTCCTTCTCTCCGCGATCCGGGCAAAAGAGGCGGGCTATCTCTGGCTGGAAATGCATGGGGCGCACGGCTATCTGGCTCACTCCTTTCAGTCTCCGCTCTCGAACCAGCGCACCGACGAGTATGGCGGAAGTTTCGAGAACCGCATTCGCTTCGCGCTCGAAATCGCCCGTGCGCTGCGTTCGGTTTGGCCCGAAAGTCTGCCGCTCGGCTGGCGAATGTCCGTCAGTGACTGGAAGGAAGGCGGCTGGACGCTCGAAGAATCCATCGAACTGGCGAAGCGGCTGAAACCGGAAGGCGTGGACCTGATTGACTGCAGCTCTGGGGCAGGAGCAGCGGGTGTGAATTACCCGGCCTCTCCCGGCTGGCAGGTTCCCTTTGCGGAAGCCATTCGGCGTCAGGCAGACATTCCGACGGCGGCGGTGGGGTTAATTACCGAGCCGGAGCAGGCAGAGGCGATTCTTCAGAAGGGACAAGCCGATCTCGTTATGCTGGGGCGCGAAATGATACGCGATCCCCACTGGGCCTACCGCGCCGCCGTGAAGCTGGGGCTTCGCGACCGCCTGACCCTTCCGCCGTCCTATGATTACGCCGCGGGCTGAAGCACTCTTTTCCAGCCGCCCTGAAGGGATCGGGTATACTGAGAAAGTTTTCCGAGTAGAGGAGTGCGGGCCGTTATGCGGTTTGATTTTTTCAAGAAAGCGTTTCAGAAGATTGATCAGCTCGTCACCGGACGGGGGCGTATTGACGAGGAACTCTTCGAAGAACTCGAAGAAACCCTGATTCAGAGCGACATCAACATTCACACCACTTCTCGGCTTCTGGCCGCGCTGCGGTCGGCAGTGCAGGATGAGCGCATGGTCGGCTCCGATCAAGTAATGGACAAACTCAGGGCGGTTCTTGCGGACATTCTCTCCCTGGGGGGAAGCCCGGATCGCTATGCCCTCACTGTCGGCCCGAAGTCTCCCACCGTGTATCTCATTGTCGGCGTGAACGGAGCCGGAAAAACCACCACCATTGCAAAACTAGCTCATCTGCTGACCCAGCAGAAAAAGCGCGTGATTCTGGCTGCCGGGGACACCTTTCGAGCCGCAGCAATTGACCAGCTCGAAATCTGGAGTCATCGTGTGGGAACCGAGGTCATCAAACATCAGGAAGGCTCTGATCCCGCTTCGGTGGTTTACGATGCCATCAAAGCCGCCCGTGCCCGCGATGCCGACTATGTGATCGCCGACACCGCCGGACGCCTCCACACCCGCCTCAACCTCATGGAAGAACTCAAAAAAATCAACCGTATCACCGAGCGCGAACTCGGACGCCCCGCCGATGAAACCCTGCTCGTTCTCGATGCCACCACCGGCCAAAACGCCATCTCACAGGCGAAAGAATTTATGAAAGCCGTTCCGCTCACCGGGATTTCACTTTCCAAACTGGATGGCACCGCTCGCGGCGGCATCGTCATCACCATCGCCGATGAACTGAAACTTCCTATCAAACTCATCGGGGTCGGCGAAAAACAGGGCGACCTGCTCCAGTTCGATCCCCGGCAGTATGTAGACAGCCTGTTTCAGTGAAAGACCGGTCTGATGACTCCCTCGAATTTCGGTTCCAGAGCGTGCACATTTCCATCACTTCGCGGCACTTTGCTTAAAACTGTCAGGATTACGGTGAAGCAAAATGGCTCTCCTGGAACGACCTGTGATATAATAGACCTGGGTCAGTCTTCCAGCAGTCTCCGAACGACCATCCCGCAGCTTTCCTTCTCACCCATCGTCTGAGAAACACCACCCCCGTTTCTTGCACGACCCACCGCCGTGTTTGCAGTTTCACACAGGCAGGAAAAAATTTAAGGACACGCGACGCCATGCGGATGGTTGCCGAAATCATGCAAACCGATATCGCCTGGGTGAACCCCGACCACAAAGTACGGTCGGCGATTATTTTGCTAAAAGGTCATAATGTGAGTGGTTTGCCGGTGCTGGAGGGAAAGCAGCTGGTGGGCACTCTTCATGCCCGCCATTTACTGGGAATTGGAGACAATGTGCGAGTTTCCGAGGTTATGGAACGCGATGCTGTTTCAGTTGCTACCACTGCCACCGTTCGAGAAGCCGCCGAGGTAATGATTCAGGGCTGGCGCGAACGTCTGCCGGTGGTTGACGGAACCGGCGATCTGGTCGGCTTTATTTCCCATCAGGATTTGCTGTCGGAACTCCGCCGCCCCTCAGACCCGTTGACAGAACTGCCCTGGTCGGACACCATGCGCGAATGGGCCATAGATCAGCTTCGGATCGGTCACGAAATTACGATTATTTTTATTGATGTGGATAATTTCGGCAGTTTCAACAAGCGATTCGGTCATGTGGTCGGCGATATGGTGCTTCAGAACATCGCCAATCTGCTGCGAGACCTCTGCGACCGCGAAACCGATCTCGTTTGTCGTTACGGCGGCGATGAATTTTGTATCGCGACGCTCCGCCATGCCACCGAAGCCTATCTTCTGGCAGACCGTATCGAGCGTGAGGCTGCCGCTCTGCGCCCCGTCGAAGCAGATGATGCCCGCGTAGGAGTGACCACCGGGCTGCGAGGGGGACGCCGAACACGAGAAAGAGATCAGGTTCATTTTGCGGCAACGCTGAACGATCTCATCAACCTTGCTTCCCGCGATTGTATGCTCCGCAAAGGCCGCGATGAAGCTTTAGCGGAGGCCGCGAAAACGGAGCGACGGGAGCCGCCCCCGACGCTGGCGGTGGTTTCCTCAGAGGATGCCGAAGTTGCCATCCCGCCTGAACCGACACTTGCCCTGCCCGCTCGAATTGAGCTGCTGGACGTTCAAACCCGCCGCGTCAACGGCAGTGTGCTGGTTCAGGTAGACCTTCAGGTGCGCCAGGAAGACGGACGAATGGAGCCGCGCATTTTCCTTTCAGCAGGCTCGCTGCTGCTGGAACCCATCGCGGATCAGGACGATGAAACGGGAGAAGCGAAAAAAGAAAGCGTAGAGTTCGGTACTGAGGAAGAAACTCGAAAATTAGTGGTGGAGGCGACGGTTACAGCGGTGAAAAAAATGCTTCCTTCCGGCTATGATCTCAGTATTGCAGAGGTGATTCTCAATAACACCACTGACGCCCGCGAGCTCGTAACGGTGCACGGCTACTTTACCACTCCTGAAGGTCGGCGGCCCGTTTCCGGCTCGGCTTTCTGGAACCCAGACAGCCGCCGGCCCATCGCAGCGGCTGTGCTGGCCTCAATCAATCGCCAGATGGAAATTCTCATTCCGCTTCTGCCCGGCGAACCGCGTACGGAAGAAAATTAGGCGGTGCTCCCTTTTTTAAGAGCAATCGCTTCGATTTCAACGTCAACGTCGAGTGGCAGCCGCGATACTTGAACGCAGCTGCGTGCCGGTTTCACCTCGCCGAAAAAGCGCGAGTACACCCCGTTCAAGCGCGAAAAATTTTCCATATCGGTCAAAAACACTACCACTTTCACGCAGTGCTCCAGATCACTCCCCGCCGCCCTCAGAATTCGCTCGACGTTGAGAATGCACTGCTCGGTCGCAGCCTCGAAATTGTCCCGAATCACTTCCTTGGTTTCCGGGTTCATGGGAACCTGACCTGAAACAAAAATCAGGTCGCCCACCGAAATGCCGGGCGAGTAGGGGGAACCGGGCACGGGTGCGCCGGCATGAATGGCGGATTTTTCCACGGTAAAATCTCCTTGGGTAGGTGGATTGGATCAAACGGAGGGTAAAAGCGGCTCGCACATTACGGTGTCGAGATCAAGATAGGCAGGAGCACAGCAGCAGAGAAAAACCAGGTCTGTCGTGCCGGTATTGCGAATCTGGTGCTTCTGTCCGGCGGGAATGGAAACGGCGTCGCCAGGGCCGACGGATCGCTGTTCCTGCCCTAAAGCCATCCGCCCGCTGCCGCGCAATAAATAGTACAATTCTTCAGTGTTCGGATGCAGGTGCGCCTGCGTTTCCTGCCCCGGCAGAAGTGTGGCCTCGGCAAGGCTTTGCCGTTCGAGACTTGAATTGTGCGGGGCCAGAATTTCTCGAATAGTCGAGCCGTCTTTGGTGGTGAAGGCAGGCACCGTATCTCGGTTAAGAATGTCCATAAAAAGCAGGGGCGTTAAAGGGAGCGGGCTTTGCGGAGAAACGTAAATCCCGCTCCCTGCTCACGTTATTTTTTCAGGGCTTTCATCACGGCTTCCTGAAGTCCGGCTCCGCGCAGCTCATCGCCCATAGCGAGAATGAGGCCGGTGTCGCCGTCTACCAGAAACGCCCGCGGGATCGAGTCGATTCCGTAAAGCTGCGCGATTTCGGCTTTCCAGTACTTGCCGTCGTAGATTTGATCCCAAGTCATGCCGAATTCCGACATGAAGTCTTTGATTTCTTGGGTTTTATTAGGGCGATCCAGCGACACGCCCAAAATCTCGAGTCCCCGACCGTGAAACTGCTCATACACCTTGACGATGTTGGGAACCTCTTCGCGGCACGGCGGACACCACGTTGCCCAGAAGTCCAGCAAAACGATTTTGCCTTTGTAATCGTCCGGGAACGACACGCTGCCGTTGAGTGTGTCGGCATCGAATTCAATGGCGGGCGCACCCACTTTGAGATCGGCGGCAGAGCCGGAGCCTTGAAATTTTTTGCCCGCCGATTTGCGAAGGGTAAGGCGGGTTCCTTTCGGATCAATGGTGCGGACTTTGTACTGCCCGCCAAAGATGCGAAGGGGTTTCGCGGCATCATAAGCCTCTTTCTCGAAGTCGAATTTGCCGTCCTCGTTGCGATCAATGAGCACGGTCACTTTGGCCGCTTCATCCTCTTCATGTTCGAATTGATCGAATTTTGCATCGAGATTTTGATCCACGAGAGCGACCCGGTACGTTTTCTTCCCGTTGGTGATGCGCCCCAGACGGCTGTATCCGCGATTGTAATTTAACTGCCCGTCTGCCCAGACAAACTGAAGGGCAGAGGGAACGGAGGCTCCGCGTCCAGCGATATTGTAATGTATAGTGACGGGAACCGAACCGAGCAGGCCCGCTGGCTTTTTGTCGGCCTCCGTTTTGCCAGCTTTGTCTTTGGTGGAAGCGTTGCGAACTCCGCTTTTTGCCGGAACGGGGGTCGGGGTGAGAAGGGTGACGCTTTTAGTGAGATTGCCGTCGCCGTCCGTGTCCACATAAAGGCGAACTTTGCCTCCGTTTTCCGGTACGTCCAGCGCAAGATAAATCTGGTTGTCTTTCGCATCGCCGAGTTTGATGACGCCGTACTGAGGTTTTCCGATAAACGCGGGCGAAGATTTTACGCCGTCGGGCTTGGTGTCGGTCAAAACGATTTTTTGAGATTTGGTGGCCTGGATGGTATCGGTGATAACTGGCTCCAGGGTGGCGGTCAAAACTTCATCGGCATGGGCGGTACGCGCGAATGTCGAGGTTGCGGCAAACAGGGCAAGAGAAAAAAACGAAAGTCGGTTCATGTCGTTGGACGGCCTCCTCTGGGCGATTAACACAGGGAAAACGGGAAAGGCTGCACGGAGTGTGCAGGCGGAGAATGAAAAAAGATTGGTGGTTTATTATACCTGAAAAATAGAGTATCCTTGTCTTGGAAAAGTTTTCATTGCCAAGAAAGCCTTCTGCTGCTCGGTAAGATTTTTCGCAAGTTTTCGCCAAGTTGCAAAACCTACGGGAGGATGTCGAATGAACCTCGAATCTTGGGCCCGCTGCCCTGAAGCCTCAAAATGGTTTGAAGATCAGTTTGCCCAATTCGCTGAAAAAAATTCGGTGCTTCAAACACTGGCCCGCCGTTTCGAGGACAGGGCAGGGGTTCGGCTTGTTTCCCTGGTGGATCACTGGATTTTACCGCCGAGTGAGGGGACGGGAGAGAAACTTCGTTCGCTGGGACTAGAGCCGATTTCGTACCCGGAAGGCGATCTTGTTTACCGGCATCCGGGAGCGCGGCTGCCGGGTGTTCGGCTAAAGGCAAAGCGAACCACGCCGCTGCTCGCTCTCGGCGTGGAAAACATCGAACTTTTTGCAAAATGCCATGATCTGACCTTAGACGCCGTACATGGCGATCACGACTCGGCGTATCGCTGCGGGCACGTCGCGCTGCCCGAAGGGGAATTGATGCCCATTGAGCGGCGAGGCTGTGCCGGGTTTGCCCCGGCCTCTTTGTCCGACACGGAACGGGGCCGTCTCGACGAGCTGCGCGAAAAGTTCCAAACCCGAAAGCGCCGGGGGAGCGAAACGGAAGTTTTGGAAATCGCAGCAGCACTGTTCTCGGAGGCAGCCGAAATTTTCGGCAGAGACCGCGCCTGTGATGAATTTTTTGTGGCGGAGCGCGAGTATTATCTGACGCGAAACCATGCCGCCCGCTGGCAGTACGCCCGCCAGCAGGAGCTTGGCATCGGCTGGGCCAATCACGATCATCATACCTATCGCAGCACGCGAGAGGGATTTCGCCACCTCATCGGCTTGTTTATCGCGATGGGGTTTGTCACCCGCGAAAAGTTTTATGCCGGGGAAGAGGCGGGGTGGGGGGCGCAGGTGCTCGAACACCCGGTAAGCCGTGTGGTCATCTTCGCGGACGTGGATATGGCTCCCTCCGAGTTGGGCATCGAATACGCCCTGACCGATTTACCCTCCCGCACAACGCTGGGAACGATTGGTCTCTGGTGCGCTCTGCATACGTCCTCGATTGCAGAAGCGGGGATGCATCATCTCGAATGTGAGTTTGATTTCGAAAAGGCGGATGCCCTGCACCGAACCGGGGTGGACGGCGTGATGAAGCCCTTCACCGACCTGCCGATGCTGAAACAGGCGTTCACAACGGCGGAACTCTGGAAAGTCCCGCAAAGCCGCATCGAACCGCTTTTGGCAAAAGGATACGTCACCGAAGAACAGAGCGAAAAGTTCCGCACGGTTGGCGCACCAGGCAGTCACCTCGAAATTCTACAGCGGTGGGAAGGATTCAAGGGCTTCAACAAAACGGGCGTTTCCAACATCATCCGCGAAACCGATGCTCGAAATGAGTAAACAATGATGCTGGTTTTTCTTTCATAGCTGTCTTTTCTGCTTTGTTTTCCCAATCTTGGCACTTTGGCTCTTCCGCAGTCTTCGGCACGGACGGTCCGTGTTATCGGTGCTGTAGGTAAATCGCTCACGCTGACAGAAGCGGAACTGGAAAAGCAGTTCGCCTCCGAAATCAAAGTGGTCGGTGACACCCTTGAAAAAGAAAAAGCGAAGGCGCGGGTGATGCCGCAGAGCCTGCCGTAGACCCGAAGCGCAAAAATAGACTGCTTGCCTTTGCGGTCGTAATCGTGGGACAAGACAGCTGCACCCTGACGTTTGGGATGGGTGAACTCACTTTCCCCCTGAAACGCAAATCTGAATCGCACTCGATAAAAACGGCAAGCCGTTTTCCGACAAGGAGGCCTCAGTTTCGCTGCTCGTTCCTGGTGACCTCAAGCCCTCCCGCTGGGTTCACGGCGTCAGAACAGTGCGCCTGATAGACCTGTCTCGCCTCAATCCTTAGTCTCAATCCTTAGTCTCAACTTTTAGACTTGCGTTCGGAAAGAAAACTCGTGAGAGGAAAGAGTAACGCTTCTTCATTTGATGAGCCAGCGTTCGAAAAAGCCGATCCAATTGAGCCGCAAGCGAGAACGCGGCCTCTACTTCCTCTTTGCGGTGAGTCTCTCGTTCGCCTTGCTGTTTGGACTAATGGGGTGGTTTGTATTTCTTCCTGTACTGAATGTGTTCTCACTCACGCCCCGTTTTGTCCAAAGCACCCGGTTTATTTCAATTACCGTTCCGCTGTTTTGCCTTTTTGCTGCCGCGAACTGCGGCTGTCTCACGCTGCGTTCCTGTTCGAGAAGACGCGCAAGCCGAAACTGTTTTTCGCTCAATCATGCCGCTTTTATGGTCGGCGTCGCCCGCTGCGATTTGCTGCAAATGGCATAGAATCAGCAAATACTGCCCCGATTTTATGCCGATGGAGTCAGCCTCTACGCCATCGGTGATTTCGGAGCCATTGGCACTCTGGTGCGAGCCGCCGAACCGCCGCACAAGGCGCAGAGAACCTTGCTTCGCCCGACTACCGGGGATGAAACTAACCCTCAAGCCCTGCTTCGCTCTGCTGACTCCAACCCGCCCGCCCGGTAAACCTGCTGGGAACGCGCCCCAAAAACAGTACGTCTTTTGTTTGGTTGGATCGAAAAAAATAGGTTAAGGGAAAGACGAAATGGCAACACACGACATTTTAGGCAAAACAATTGTTATTACCGGGGCTTCAAGCGGGTTTGGCAAAGGAGCCGCGCTCAAATTCGCCCAAAGCGGGGCGAACCTCGTTCTGGCGGCACGGCGCGAGGAGCTGCTGCAAGAGATCGCGGCAGAATGTAACGCAAAGGGCGGCAAAGCCATTGCCGTTCAGACCGATGTTTCCAAACAAGATGCGGTTCAGAATCTCGCTCAACAGGCACTGGCGGCGTTCGGTCGAATAGATGTCTGGATCAATAACGCAGGCAGCGGAGCCATCGGGCACTTTGAGGAAGTTCCGCTGGAACAGCACACGCAGGTGATCGAAACCGATCTGCTGGGCACGATCTATGGTTCCTACCTCGCGCTCAATCAGTTTAAATCTCAGGGCGGAGGAATTCTCATCAACGTCGCCTCGGTTATCGGCAAAATTCCCGCTCCCTACTTTGCTTCCTATGCGGCAGCCAAGCACGGCGTTGTGGGGCTCAGTGCGGCGATCCGGCAGGAACTCGAAGTCAACAAAATCACGAACATCCGGGTTTGCACCGTGATGCCGACCTCGATGGACACCCCGTTTTTCGAGCACGCCGCCGACTACACTGGGCATAAAGTGGTTCCAATTCCTCCCGTTTATGAGCCGGAGCAGGTTGTAGATACCCTGGTCAGTCTCGTCTCCGATCCTCACGATGAAATCGCTGTCGGCGGGGCAGGCGGTACGGGATTTGTGCTTATGCACCAGCTGTTTCCCGGCCTGGTTGAGCACATGATGGCAAAATTAACCCACCACGAGCAAATGGAAAAAGCCCCGCCCGCTTCCGATACGCCGGGTGCGGTGCGCGAACCCGTTTCGGCGGGAACAGGAGTCTCAGGAGGTCTCAAGTCGTAACCCCGGAGAAAAAAGAGCCGAGGCGGGAAGGGAAAACCCTATCCTCTCTTCCGCCTCCCGTGCACTATTTTGCGCCGCTGCGCGGTGTCGTAGACACCGCGCCGGGGCTTTTTCGGCTTTCGGTTTCCGGTGGAAACGGCGAAGCGGATCACCAGATTTTTCAGTTCGATACCGAGTTTTCCCGCTATCGTGAAAACAAACTTCGCTGCCGGAAAAACCATTTCGGTCGGCACGTTCTCGCGCTCTCCCACTTCAGTTCGGCACAAAGAACCGAAGTCTCGCGGGCGATCCTTTCGCGTTTGCTGAAAGAACATGCGGCTTTTTTTCGCCGGGAAGAGGGGCACGAGGGAGGGACACTCCTGCACTGCGCCCTCACCGGGGAACGGCTTCACTTTGATTTGGAAATGGGGTTGACGGCGGAGGGCGAAAACAGTGTAGAGCCTCCCTACCGCGACGGCTTCGATGCGCTGATCAATCAAGTTCAGGAAGACGCGGCGGTACTGAGGGGGGGTGAGGATTTCGCCAATCTTGCACTCCATGTCTGCGCTCCCACCCGCTGGGCTCCTGAAGAAAAACTGGGAAGATCGTTTTTCGCCACCCATCAGGACGTGCCGCATTTCGAGCGAGTCAACCGCGCATCGGGAGCGATCTTGAAAACGATTTTGGACGGTGAGCCGAGAGTTCGTTTCAACTGGGGGATTGAGTTCAGTTCGCGGCTCGACCTGCACCCTGAAAACCTGCGCGAGGCGGGGAACGCCGAAACGGATCGAAATCCTCCTCTCCCGCAGGCTTTCGGAAAGGCGATGCTGCGGGTAGAACGGCAAACGCTCTGGGGCTTGCCGGAGATCGGAGTCCTTCTGTTTTTGATCCGAATCTATCATTCCCCTCTGGAGGGCCTGAGTCGAGAAGAAAAAACCCGGCTGGCTTCGGGGCTGCGCTCGATGTCTCCTGAAACGCTGCGCTACAAAGGCATGACCCCGGAAACCAATGCGGCTCTGGCGAACTCGCTTGACCGGTCTATGGAATCGGAACCGCCTCTCCTCAACGCGCCGAAGTGACCGCTCGCCGAGAGTGCCCCGGGGCAGCCCCCGTCCTCGGTTTCAATAACCGGCTGAACGCTGCCTCTGACCCGTGACCCACTGCGCCGCCGCTTCTGCTGCAAGCGTTTCGACTTTCAAGTCTTTTTCCGGCTGCTGATGGATCAGGTTCGGAGCTTTACCAATCTGCAGATCATAGATTGCCCGAAGCCAGTTTCCCTCGCCTTCCGTCCGCAGGACATTCGGCGCAGCCGTGCGTGTCGGAGGCGTCGGAACCCATCCAAGGAAACCGCGAACCTACAAGGCGAAAAATGGGGCTTGAACTGTCTTTCAAGCCCCAAATTCGATCCGCTCGGCCCCTTTCTTCTTTGCTAACCGCGCATATCCATACCGCCGTCCACCGTCACCGTCGAGCCGGTAATGAATTGTGCGAGATCGCTAAGGAGAAACACCGTCGCGCCCGCCACATCATCGGGCACTCCGATACGCCCCAGCGGAAAGGCTTTCACGATGTCCTCGCGACCCAAAGAATTGATGATGTCGGTGGACATATCGGACTCCGTCCAGGCAGGCGCGATGCAGTTCACCCGGATTCGATCCCCGGCGAGTTCCTTAGCCATCGAGCGCATAAACATCATCTGCGCTCCCTTTGAGGCGGCATAGGCCGAATACTCGGCAGAACCCCGCTGTCCGGCAGTGGAGGTGTAGTAAACGAGGCTGCCTCCATTGCCAGCGTTTCGGAGGTGGCGAACGGCGGCTTTGGTGGCAAGAAATGTGCCGCGCACATTGACTGCCATCGTTCTGTCCCAGAATTCGGGGGTCATTTCCGGCAGGAAGGCTCCCTCGAACACCCCGGCGGAAACAACGAGACCGCTCAGTTCACCCAGCTCACGCACTGCCGCATCGGTCGCCGCCTCCATGTCGCCATCCACAGAGATGTCGCTCCGCACAGCAAATCCCCGCCCCCCTGCCGCCTCGATCTCCGACACCACGCGCTCGGCGGCGAAGGCGTTCTGAAGGTAGGTGACCGAAACGTTTGCGCCCGCCTTCGCCGCCAGAACTGCCGCCGCTGCGCCCAGCCCTCGGCTTCCCCCGGCAACTAAAAAATGCTTTCCAGATAGATGGATCAAAATCGGGTCTCCCAACAAAATGGACAAATGCAGCGGTTTGACGCCGCCCCCCTCCGCCGTGCTTTTAACCGTAATTGGATTCCGGGTGCTTGCCCAGAAGTCGAAGCTGCCGTTCATTGGCAATGGCCATCATTTCCGGGTTAAACTGAAACGGAAACGGCGAAAACTTCTGCGACATCATCCGGTGCGAGTAGTGAACTTGCAGCAGATAACGGGTTTGATCTTCGGTGGAGTTTTTCGAGCCGGTGTGCCACACCTCACTGCGGAAAAAAAGCACATCGCCCGCCTTGCAGAGCACGGGTTCCAGCTTTCTGCCGTGCCACTCCGCTTCGCCTTTTTGCGGGCTTCGCCCGGAGCGATGCGAACCGGGAATCACCCAGGTGGGAGCCAGGTCGAGCGTTAAATCATCCAGATAGTAGTGAGCCGTGCAGATGTAGACAGGCATTTGAACGCGCTCATCCATCGCATACTCTTCCGGGAGGGGCAGGTAGAGTTGATCGGTGTGGAGGTTCCAGCCGTCGTGTCCGGGGTGACTGCGCCAGGCTGTCTCGCCGATGATGTGGCACTGATCGCCCATCAGCTTTTCGGCGAGTTCGATGATGCCGGAGCGGTCAATGTATTGAAAGAAAACCCGCTCCCGATTGAAGACGCACTTGAAATGGTCGGTTTTCCCCATGTGGTCAATCCCGAAGGGTTGAAGGCGGTCAATGGCGTCACGAAGTTCCTGAACCTCCTCTTTCGAGAGAACATTCGGAATCAGGGCGAAGCCATCTTTGTGAACGGCGTCTGCGGCTCCTTCGGTGTCGTCGAGGGCGAAGGTGGGGAAAGCATAGGTGAATTCTGCGGCAGGCATCGCGTGGCGGTCTCCTTTAAGGGGTGCATCAAAACTGGAAAGAGTGTAGCCGAACCGCCTCCGCCTCTGCTTGCAAGGAAACGGCGCAGAACCGTATCTTTCCGGCAAACTCACTCGATCATCGGGGAGACGCTTCGGGTAAAATAAGGCGAAGGTGAAGTGAGGGGAGAGCGATTTCGCGTGCCCCCTGCGGGAAAGAGGAGAAAATCGATGGCGGTTTCAGCAGTGTTAGAAGCCCTGGCAAAACCTGAATCGGAGGGGGCAGTTACGGAAGGGGTTTCCACAAAGGTTGCGGTGGAAGAATACCTCACACGGGAGCGGGCTTCCAAGGTACGTCACGATTATCTGGAAGGAGAAATAGTCCCGGTGGCTGGAACGTCCCTGACTCACAACAAAATTGCTGGCAATATCTATTCAGGATTGAGAGACGCCTTTCGCGGGCGCGACTGCGAGGTGTTTATCGAAAGCATCCGGGTTCGGATTTCGCCGGTACGTTATCGCTACCCGGACGTGACGGCTCTCTGCGGCGATCCTGAAACGGACACGACAAATCCGCCCGCACTGCTCAACCCCGCGCTTATCGTCGAGGTGCTTTCGTCGTCAACCGAAGAAACAGACCTGGGGGACAAATTCTTCGAGTACAAACAAATTCCTACGTTGACGGATTATGTGCTGATCGCGCAGGATCGGGTTTCGGTGACGCACTGGAGCCGCACGGGGGATCGGGCATGGAGCATCCGGGAGTGGGTAGAACTTTCGGATACCTTCATCCTCAACACGCTGGAGGCCACTCTGACCCTCGCGGATCTCTATCAAAAAGTCACCTTCCCAAAAACTGTTTCTACCTGAAAAGGAAAAACAAGGAACCTTCGCTTTTTCAGGCTCCGCTTACCGAGAAGACTTCCGCCGACGCAAAAGCATCACACCGGGAACAATTCCCATCAGTAGGGCAAGAGCACCGGGTTCGGGAACATTATTGAGGGTAAAATGAGCACTCCCTCCATTATTCGAGATAAAGAGATTTTTGTCTGTCAGGACCGTTCCATCCAGCAGCGTTCCGGAAAGGGAGTAGCGACTAAAGCTACCGTAGTTGGGGTCCACTAGCGGAGCCGTTAGTCCACTCCCGTAGAAGTTAAACACACTGGAGCGGAAGGCGAACAGACTGCCGCCAATGCTTCCGCCGCTTATGTTAATTGTGTTGAGATCAGTAGCGTCCACACTGCCAAGAATGCTTCCTCCGCTTAGGTTCACCGTGCTGGATTGTAAGGTGTACAGAAGTCTGACAACTCCTCCGCTTATATTAATCGTTTCGGAGCCTTCGGTGTCCAGACCACCAACGCTTCCCCCACTTATATTTACTGTGCTGGAGTTGTGGGTGTCCAGACCACCAACACTTCCTCCACTTATATTTACTGTGCTGGAGTTGTAGACCTCAAAACTACCATTGACGCTTCCTCCGGGGACAAGACTCACGGTGGGAGAGGAGGGTATATAATAATAGCCGTACTCACCTAAGGCATAGCCGACGACGGCGTTGCGAGTAGGAACGGCGTAATCAATCGTCGTGTCGACGGTGAAATGAGTGTAAGACTGTGCGTGAGCCATTGGCGCAGTGCCAATCACGGCGAGCGCGGACACAGAAACCAGAAGTCGGCGAAGCATAAGGATAGTTTCCTTCCGAGAAAGTTCTGCACGGACAACTCGGACAGGCTTGCGACGTGGCAGAAAGAATGACAGCGGGCGAAGACAGGGGGCAGGGTACGCTTCGCATCAATTCATTGTAGAATCTCTCGCAAACTTGTCAAGCCCCTTCCGCAATGCGTCACAAAATCCTTCTGATGGGACGCCCACACTCTGCGATGCCGCTCCCGACCCGCCCGATGTGCCCTTCTCCCGCTTCGATGAGCCTTCCGACGCGCTCATAGACCGCCCCGACTTCCTTCCGTTTTCCAATCCGCTCTTTTCCTTGTGCGAAAAATCGCGACCCTCTGCTGCTCCACTACGAGGCAGAGACACTTGCCTCACACCCAGCGGACAAATTGACGCCTGGAGTGTCCGCCAAAAAGTACCTGGAAAGCCCTCACCCCCCGACCTCTCTCCCTGCCGCTCGCAGGCTCGCTAGGGCGAGGGGAGAACAATGTTGAGATTGTGGCGGGAATGGGACGCAGTGCACACCTAGATGTCGCCCCTCTCCCTAGCGAAGAATGAGCGGCAGGGAGAGGGGTCGGGGTCAGGGCGAAAGGGTTAGAGGTGAGTCTGCCGCCACTGCGCCGCGCTGGAGCCGTTGATTGCACCGAGCAGCAGGCCCACCGCAATGGAGAGCACCAGAAACGACGGGGTGAGAAACAGGGCGAGGATGCCGAAGAGAAACCCCAGCAGCGGACTCATCCCTCCCTGCTGGCAGAGCAAGGCTCCGCACAGGGGGACGTTCATCAGGGCGATGCCGACACCGTAGAAAAACGCGGCCCCCCAGTTAAACTGCTTTACATCGCTGACCCCCGTGAGCCAGTGCCACAGGGCCGTGAAGCCGAGGGCAGCCCCCGGCAGGAAAAACAGATACACTTTGATGAAGGTCAGCGGATTGTACGGATTGTCCAGCCCCGGAATAAAGAGGATTCGCGCCCCGAACAGGTTCATCAAAACAAAGTAGAAAAGGGCAGCGGCCCCGAAGTTCGTGAGCAGCCTGCCGAGCAGGGTGAGAAGGTTGGGTCGTTTCATAAAAGTTGCGTTTTTACCTCGCGGAAAGCCGCCTCGATCACGGGGGCGCGGGATTCCCAGTCGGAAATCGTCATCGCGGCAGAGAGAAAGGCGGCCTCGAATTGGGACGGAGGCCAGTAAATGCCGTTGTCAAGCAAAGCGCGAAACCAGACGGCGAAGGCTTCGGTATTACATCGCTTTGCGTCAGAATAGTCGTTCACGGAGGCAGCGTCGGTAAAGAAAACGGTGACCATCGAACCGACGTTCTGCACCCGAACGGGGACGCCTGCCCTCTCCGCCCTCTCCCTCATCAGGTTTGTGACGAATTCGCCGAGGGTATCGAGATCAGGGTAAAGGGTGTCGCGCTTTTCGCGAAGCATCGTCAGCTGCGCGGTTCCAGCCGCCACCGCGACCGGGTTTCCGCTCAGCGTCCCGGCCTGATAGACGGGGCCGACGGGAGCCACCGCGTCCATGATTTCTCCCCTGCCGCCGTAGGCTCCGAGCGGCAGACCGCCGCCGACGATTTTGCCGAGCGTGGTAAGGTCGGGCGTGACGCCAAACCGTTCCTGCGCCCCGCCGTAAGCGAGCCGAAAGCCGGTCATTACCTCGTCGAAAATGAGCACGGAACTGGCGGCGGTGGTGAGCTCGCGCAGGGTTTCCAGAAATCCCGGCACGGGAGGCACACAGCCCATGTTTCCGACAACCGGCTCCAAGATCACGCAGGCAACGGTGTTCCCGATCTCGGCAAAAAGGCGGCGCACGCTTTCTAAATCGTTGTAGGGGAGGGTGATCGTGTCGGCAGTGACGGCAGCAGGAACCCCGGCACACTCCGGCAGCCCTAGAGTGGCGACTCCCGACCCTGCTTTGGAGAGCAAAAAGTCGGCGTGGCCATGATAGTTGCCCTCGAACTTCACGAGTTTGTCCCGTCCAGTGAAGCCGCGAGCCACTCGAATCGCGCTCATTGTGGCCTCGGTTCCCGACGAGACCATACGCAGCTTCTGGAGGGAGGGAACGGCCTCCACGATCCTTTCGGCAAGAGTGACTTCAAGGGCGGTGGGTGCGCCAAAGGTGGTTCCGCTGGGCAGCTGCCGGGTGATGGCCTCCACGATTCGGGGGTGGGCATGACCGAAGATCAGCGGCCCCCACGAGCCGATGCAGTCGAGGTAACGGTTTCCGTCGGCATCAATCAGAAATGCTCCCTCGCCGCGCTCGATGAAAAGCGGATTTCCGCCAACAGCCCGAAACGCCCGCACGGGAGAGTTCACGCCGCCGGGGATAAGAGCCTGCGCCCTCTCGAACAATTCCGCACTGTGAGAATGATTCCGCATCGCTAAAAATTAATTTCCGCCGATAAAGTCGCCCCCCGACGAAGGCTTGACCTTGCGGGTGAGCTCGTTTTTCGACTTGCTCAGGAGGACTTTCCACTGCCCGCTTGAGTTTTTTCGCAGAATGAACTGATCGTTGACATCGTTGGAGCTGGACTGATAGAGCTGCTTTCCGTCTGCACTGTCTCGGATGCTGAGCGCGGCATCAATGGAAACGGTTCCGCTCGAAGTTTCACGCTCATTGGAAAACGACCACTTCTGAAGCCGGGCGGTATAGCCGCGAGACTGCTTGGCGTTTTTCTCATAGACGGACTGGGTGGGAAAGTAGTTTTGTTTGTCGCCTGCATCCACGAGTTCGTATTGATGCTCGACGCTTCCCGCTTTGATCGCCTGAAGGTATTCGCCCAGCACGTAGCTTGCCGAGTTTTTGTAGACCGTGAAGTAGTAGCGAATTCCGTAGGCGACCACGCCGATAATCGCCAGCATAACGATTAATTCGGCGGGCTGAATTCGCATTCCGTTTCGGTCTTTGATTTGGGTTTGTCGCACCACCCTTGCCATAATTTACGCCCTCTCTCCCTAAAAGATTTCCACCTTGCGTTTCCTGGGGTTATGTTACCCGTCGTTGAGGGAAAACCGAAATTTGTTTCAAGCGAAACCCTGTCTTTCTTCCGCGTTGGCCCTCAAACGAAAATCTCCCCTTTCTTTTGACGAGAAAGGGGAGCGGAAATGGGGAAGCATTTTCAACGGAGACTTTGCGGACGTGACTGTTGGTCTATCGGTTTAGTTTCCGTTGGTATTGTAGTTGTGGAGCAAAAGGGTGAGGTCGTCCACATCCACCGTTCCGTTTCCGGTGAAGTCGGCGGCGGCAAGATAAAGACCGTCCCCCGCCGCCGTGTTGTAGAGGTTGAGCAAAAGGGTGAGGTCGTCTACATCCACGACATTGTTGTTGTTCGCGTCGCCCGCCAAAAGCGCGAACGCCGCTCCCGGAGAGCCAGCGGCTGAAAGGGTGCTCGCCTTTTTCTGCCTCAGCCAGCGGTCGCCTTTGGCGGTGAGGGAAGCGACAAAAGCGGGGTTGGCCCAGGAGGAGACGGCGAAGTTGGCGGAGTTTTGGGCGTTGGTGGAAGCGGGGAAGGCCTCGATCTGGTCGATCAGTGTGCCGGAAGCGTCGAGAAGCTGAAAGGTGAAGGGAAGGGAGCGGAGGGGAGCGGCGGTTCTGCCGACAAAGCCTTCGAGGTCAACCTGGGTTTGGTAGAGAAAGGGAACGCCGGTTTCCCAAAAGCCGAGGGCGGCGCGGGTCTGGCCGGGAGGGGTGGGCGGGTCAACGGTGACCAAGGTTTGGCCGAGGGTGGCTTGGAGGGAGAGGGGCGGCGTGCCTGAGGGAGCGAAGTCGAGGGCGCAGGACGAAAACTCGTAAAACGCAATGCCGGGAGCCTGCGCGAACGCAGCGGGCGAAACCAGTAGAACACCTGCTGCAACAGAGAGCGGCGTCAGGGCAGAGCAAAGGCGTCGAAGCATGGTAAATCTCCTTGAAAGAAAGCAAAGCAGGATCGCAAAAACCAGGACAAACTATCATAACCGTTTCGCAGAAAATTGTCAAGCGAAAGTTAAGTGCGGCAGTGAAAGCAGGCGGCTTTATGGTTCGGTGGAACTGGGCAAAGGGCAAAAACCAACTCTTTACTGACAAAAGAGAAGGAATCCATCGGGGTGATGGCGTATGCTGAACCGGGAACAGCGTGGTTCAACCGAGGCGAAACCAGACGAAAAGAAGGACACAAGACCGATGATGGTTCTGATGGATCGAGAGGCGACACCCGCGCAGGTGGACGTTGTGATCGAGCAGATCGAAGCGCAAAAAATGCAGGCACTTCGCCTGCCGGGAGACGACCACATTGCGATTGGAGTGGCCAGTGCTATTCCCCCCAATGTACGTGAACTCCTCACGCAGTCGCTGATGGTGACGCCTGGAGTCAATCAGGTGGTGCAGATCAGCCGACCCTACAAACTCGCTTCCCGTGAGTTTCGGCGCGTCTCCACACAATTTTGGGTTAGAGAGGTCGAATTCGGCGGTAACCGAGTTGTCGTGATGGCAGGCCCCTGCTCCGTTGAAACGCGCGATCAAATCCATGCCTCGGCTCAAGCGGTGAAGGCGGCGGGAGCGCAGGTGCTGCGCGGCGGAGCCTACAAGCCGAGAACTTCTCCTTATGCGTTTCAAGGGCTGGGCAAAGAAGGGCTGAAGCTCCTCAAAGAGGTGGGGCAGGAATACGATATTTTAACGGTCTCGGAAGTGATGGCCCCCGAAGATGTCCCTATGGTCGCCGAGCACGTGGACATTCTGCAGATCGGAGCACGGAATATGCAAAACTATCCGCTGCTCATTGCCGCCGGAAAAAGCGGACATCCCACCCTGCTCAAGCGCGGCCCTAGTGCTTCGATTGATGAGTTTTTGCTGGCGGCGGAATACCTCCTGCATCATGGAACCGAAAAAGTGATGCTCTGCGAACGGGGAGTGCATCCGCTGGATCGCTCCTATGCCCGCAACACCCTGGACCTTAATGCCGTGCCGGTTCTCAAGCACGTTTCGCACCTGCCCGTGATTACCGACCCCTCACATGGGGTGGGGGTGGCGCGTTATGTGCCTGCGATGGCAAAAGCCAGTGTTGCCGCCGGAGCCGACGGCGTGATTCTCGAAGTGCATCCCGACCCGAAATCTGCGCTTTCCGACGGGGCGCAGTCGCTGACTCCGGCACAATTCGACGAAGTAATGGGAGACCTGAGAAAAATCGCTCAGGCGGTTGGACGAGAAATCTAAGGAAAGGGCGGAGCACGAAAAGGGGACTCGCCCAGCTTTTGCTCTGCCGTCTCGTTGGTTTTTCTGAAGCTGCGCCAGAGGGCAGGCTTCAAAATTCAAGATGAAAAGGGAGTAGACATGATCTCATCAACCGAGCTTGGAGGACGGGACGCCGACTACTGGCGAGCCAACCGGGACAAGCTTTTTCTCGCCAGCTGTATTGCCCTCATCGTAACCGCGATGTCCTTTGCGATCCGGGGAGCCTTGATCTCGCCGCTCGGAGAACAATTCAGGCTGTCCAAAGGCGAAATTGGCAGCATCAATCAGATGGCGTTCTGGGGATTTACGCTCGCCATGATTATTGGCGGCCCCTTGTGCGATGTTCTCGGGATGGGCAAATTGATGGTTCTTGCCTTTGTCGGGCACATTGTCGGCATCCTGCTGACGATTTTTGCCCATGACTACTGGACGCTCTGGATCAGCACCCTTTCGTTTGGGCTGGGAAATGGATTTGTGGAGGCGGTCTGCAATCCCTTGATCGCGACACTCTACCCCGACCAGAAAATTAAACGCTTGAACTTGTTTCACGTTTGGTTTCCGGGCGGCATCGTGATCGGCGGGCTGGCTTCCTATGCCGTCACACAGCTGGGTCTGGGCGGCAAAGAGCACGGCTGGCAAATTCAGATGGCGACCATGCTGCTGCCACTGGCGATTTATGTGGCTCTCTTTTTCGGCAAGCGGTTTCCGAAAACAGAGCGAGTGGCCTCCGGCGTTTCGATGGGAGCGATGTTCTCCGAGTGTCTGCGCCCCGGCTTTCTGCTGTTTGTTTTCGCGATGTGCCTTACCGCAATGACCGAACTCGGCCCCGGTCAATGGATCACGAATATCGTTGGTGTTACCACCGGAGCCGCTGGAATTCTGTTTACGGTCTGGCAAAACGGTCTGATGGCAGTGGGGCGTACTTCCGCAGGGCAGATCGTTCACCGAATCTCCCCGATTGCGGTGCTGTTGACTTCGGCTTGTTTCGCCCTCATCGGTCTTTACGCGCTCAGCATCGCCCGATCCCCGCTTCTGGCAGGCGTAGCGATCACCCTGTTTGCCGTTGGCGTCTGCTTTTTCTGGCCCACCATGCTGGGCACGGTCTCGGAGCGGTTTCCGAAAACGGGTTCATTAGGGCTGGCGATTATGGGAGGCATGGGAATGTTGGCCTCCGGTAAAATTCAGCCGCTTATTGGCAACAACTACGACGCGGTGACAAACCAGCAGGCCTATAGTTATGTTCAGGCGAGTGCTGACCCCAGGTTGAAAGCCGCATTCACTGCTGAAAAAGGAAAACCCGATACCACGCCGGAGATGGCGGCGGGCAAGGCTTTGAGCGAGGCCGCAGGAAAAGACGAAGCGGCTGCCGAGGTAAAATCCGCCTGGGCACAGGCTCAAGCCGACGGGGGAGCCGCCGGAATCAAATCCGTCCTGTTTATGCCTGTGATTTTGATCTTTGTTTTCGGCGGGCTTTTCCTGACCGATAAAGCGAAGGGCGGCTATCGCAAAGAGGTCTTGATTCAGGATCAGGTCTGACAGGAGAGCGGGGTGGGGAACACACCGAGCAAAGACGGGGCGCATCCTCACCCCTGCCATTTTCGCCCGGATCGGTGGCGAGATCGCGGCTGGGGCGAGGCGGCCTTTCACTATGTCTGGAGTTCCACGTCCGGGGCAAACGCCGAGTCCAGTGAACTGCCCGATCTCGCGCACTGCTCGCTCTACGAAATCGCTGCTTACGATCACAACGAAGGACGATACGAAAACGGGCTTTACTTTCCACCGTCGCCGCCCTTTGCGGGCTGGCAGTTTCGCAATCCCACCGACGGGCGTCTTCAGATTGTTGGCGGCGAATGGATGAGCGCGACGCTGGGGGAGGCCTGGGATCGGCACAAAATCGGCGGCCCGCTGGCCCTTCCGTCCGAGCCCCGGCCTTACGAGTTTACCGCCTGGCAGCAGTTCTGGTTTCACTGCAAGTGGTGCAAAGCGGAGTTTCCGCTTTCGGAGCCTCACCCGATCCTCCGCAGGATGGAACCTCTGCCAAGGGATTCAGAGCAGAAAAAAGGGCCGGATCATCGGGGAGAACGCTGGCGGTACTCGCTGACGAAGCACCAAAACACGGCCTGGATGGAGTGGGACGCCGAAGGCTACAGCGATTGCAGCCTTCATGTCGGCTTTCCGCCCGTTTTCGGCTGAGAAAAAGGAACCCTCTTGTCAGAAACACAACGGCAGCAGAGGGAACGAGGAGAACACACATGGAACGCAGACCGTTTGGAACAGGCGAAGACAGGCTCTCGATTGTCGGAGCAGGCGGAGTGGTTGTCGTTGGGATGACACAGGCGGAAGCCGATGCTCTTCTGCATGAAGCGATAGATCGCGGCGTAAACTATTTCGATGTCGCGCCGAGCTACGGCTCCGATCAGGAAACCGAAAAACGCTACGGCGGGGCACTGGCCGGAAAGCGGGAAAACGTCTTTCTCGCCTGCAAAACCGGGGAACGCACCAAAGCCGGAGCGGAAGCGGAACTCAACCGCTCCCTGAAAAACCTGCAAACCGACCATTTCGACCTTTATCAACTTCACGCCATCACCACGGTGGAAGAAGTGGAGACCGCGCTCGGCGAAGGCGGAGCCATCGAAGCCATTCTGGAAGCGCAGAGGGCAGGGAAAATCCGACACATCGGGTTTAGTGCTCACTCAATCGAAGCCGCAACGCGGGCTATGGAGGGATTTGCATTTGTCTCTGCGCTGTTTCCCATCAACTTCGTCACCGACAGTCAGGGGCACTTTGGCGACCCCATTTTTCGCAAGGCCGAAGAAAAAGGCGTGGTTCGTCTTGCTCTGAAAGCGATGGCGAAAACCACCTGGAAAGAAGGAGCCGACCGAAGCCGCACCCCGCACGTCTGGTACGAACCCCTTGAAGACAAGCGAATAGCAGAACTCGCCCTGCGCTATACCCTCTCGAAATCGGTCACGGCGGCGGTTCCTCCAGGCGATCCTCGCTTGTTTCGGTGGGCCTTGGAGTTTGCTGAGCGGTTTACCCCGCTGACTCTGGAGGAGCGAAACGAACTGATGCGGGAAGCCCAGGGGGTCATTCCCATTTTCGCCGCTGCTTAGCGAGGGCGAAAAAGGCTTTGTTCAGGAGCAGAAACCGAAAACTTCGGCAGGGAGGCCGTTCCGAGCAATGGTTCCGGGCAAAGGAAAGCGGATCGTTTTTGACCGATCTTGAAAACCGCTCCGCTGGCTCGAAACGGCCTGCGCCTCCACCTGAAAACGGAAAGGTGCCGGTTCTGAGAAGAGGATTTGCTGCTGCGATTCGTAGACTCCCCCGGAGGCAGTGATCCATGAAACGTCAACGCTGGGCCGGGGGAGTTTTGCTGGGAATAGGCGGGGTTGGACTGGCCGTGTTTTTCCAGCAGCACCTGGAAAACCCCGAAGGACTACTCAAGATCGGAAGCGCAGCCCCCGACTTCACGGCCCTCACCGAGAACGGTAAAACCGTTCGCCTCTCTGAGCTTCGCGGAAAAAGCCCGGTGATTCTGGTGTTTTACCCCGGTGACAACACCCCCGTCTGCACGGCGCAGTTGTGCTCTCTGCGGGATCATTGGGCGGCAGTCCGCACCAAGGGAGCCGCTGTTTTCGGGGTCAATCCCGGCGACGCCGCCTCCCACACCCGCTTTACCGCCGAGCATCGTTTTCCTTTTCCGCTGTTTGTTGATACGGATCAAAAGATCGCTCACCTCTACGGCTGCGACTCTCCCATCGGGATGGTCAATCGCACGGTGTATGTGATCGGCAAAGACGGCAGCGTGCTTTGGGCAAGGCGCGGAAATCCCGCCCCTTCGGAAATTCTCGCCGCCCTGCCCTAACCCGCGTAAATTTCCATCGCCTGACGCAGCAGATCGAGAGCCTCTTCACGGGGCCGCTGAAACACATTGCGTCCCATAATCGAGCCGAAGCCGCCGCCTTCATGGATGGCCCTCACCTCTTCGAGCAGAGCCGCCTCCGTATCGAAGGTTCCGCCGGAAAAGATAAGGATACGCCGCCCGTCGAAGGTACATTTCACGATATTGCGCACTCGATCCGGCAGGGTTTCAATCGGAATTTTCTGCGCCTCAAAGACTTTTTTCGCCTCTTCCTGCTCGATGTGCGAGGTCGGCAGTTTCACCTTAACGATGTGCGCTCCCAGCTGCGCCGCGATCTGCGCCGCGTAGCCGCAAATGTCAATGCCGGTCTCGCCCGCTTTGCTGATTCCAGAGCCGCGTGGATAAGACCAGATAACGACCGCGAGGCCGTGCGCTTTGGCTTTTTGAGCCAGGGCGCGAATCTGTTCGTACATCTCGAACCGATGGCTGGAGCCAGGATAGATCGTAAACCCAATCGCTGCACACCCCAGCCGCAAGGCATCCTCGACACTGCCGGTAAGAGCCTGATTCGGGTCGGTTTCGTTCTGGGTCAGATCGTGGTCGTTCACCTTCAGGATCAGCGGAATGTCGCCTGCGTAATCGCGTGCGCCCGCTTCCAGAAAGCCAAGCGGTGCGGCGTAGGCATTGCATCCGGCTTCAATGGCCAGCTCGAAATGGTAGCGAGGATCGAATGCTGCGGGGTTGGGGCCGAAACTGCGTACCGGCCCGTGCTCGAAGCCTTGATCCACCGGCAAAATGACAAATTTCCCGGTTCCGGCGAGTTTGCCGTGATTGAGGATGCGGGCGAGGTTGGTCAGCGTTCCGGGATTGTCGGCTCCGTACCAGCCTAAAATTTCTTTGGTGCGCGGGGTCATCGGGGGTGTCTCCTTCAGGGTCGTCCTTTAACGCGCAAAAGGCGCGTGCCCCCTTTTCTACGCAGGGGAACGCACCTTTGTAACCTTGATTTCCGATGGGTTTCTGCCGCTGCCCTCCGCTCACGATCGGGAGGCGGGAAAAGCAGGAATCTGCCTCTCCGAACGTGAACCCTAACCCCGGCCTGCCGAGGAGAAGGCGAGCGCAGCCCGCCGTTACTTTCCTCGGTTTCAATCGTCCAACTCTAAGTGCGCCTGAAGCATCCATCTACCCGACCCGGAGAGTTCTTCACCGTGATTTTACGTCTGGCTTTACTGCTCGCCTTCACTTCCCTGCCCACAACGCTCGTCTTCGCTTTTTCCAAAGCCGAAGCCCAAACCGCCGACCGTAAAATTTACGCCACCGCTTCCCCGTACTCTCTTGTCTGGAATGGAAACAACGGCGTTTTCCGGCAGGAGTCGCTGGGGGGCAAACCCGCTGAGGAACTGCCGCTCACCTATCTCTACACAAGTTCAGGGCCGGAAGGGTTCGCCAGGCATCTCGTGTGGTTTTTGGCGCGAAAAGGGGACGGCTTCCGACTGCTCTGGTGCTACCTCAACGATTCGGGACGCGACTTCTGGTGCTATCTCTATTCCTATCCCGACAACACCCTGACCACCCACGAGTTCAAGGGCGAGTACCGCTACTCTGCCACTGCCTCCGACCCTCCTCAGCCTCTCGACCTTTTGCTTAAGCCCGCTCCGCCCTACAACGGCCCCGATTTCGCCTATAAAAACTGGACACGAAAAACCGGAGACTTCCAGAAACTCTCTCTTTTCGAGCCGTCCCTGGGGACAAAAGGCGCGGCCTCCAAAACGCTCGACACGCTGAAGGTCACCCCCCTCCACGAAGTGTCCGTTGGCGGCAAAAATGGCTGGCGATCTGACGGCTGGCGCGAACTCCATTCCCTGGCCTATGGCAGCGACACCCGCCCCTACTATCTCATTCAATACTCAAATACCCCCGACGGTTATGTGATTGATCTGACTTCCGCGAAACTCTACACTGCTAATTTCGAGGCCCCCGTGAAATTCGATGCCGATCCTATCGCCATCGGAACGCCCGCCGACAATGCCGCGCTGCCTGCCTTGCCGCGTGCCCGCCGCTATGAGATTTTTGAGATCGCCCTCACCTCGAAAACACCCCTTTCCAGCCCCTTCACCGATGCCGTTTTTCGCGCCGACGTGAAAAGTCCCGACGGCAGAGTTTTTTCGGTTCCCGGCTACTGGGACGGCGAACGAAATTTCCGTGTCCGTCTTGCGCCCAACCGGATTGGGCTTTGGAGTTACGTCACCCATTCGGACTTTCAGGAACTCGACGGCAAAAGCGGAACCTTTGAGTGCCTGCCCGATGAAAGCAGTATCCGGGGCTATTTCGGGGTGAATCCGTCGGTGCTTTACGGACGGCATTTTGCCGTCTCCGACGGCACGCCCTTTTACCCGGTCTCCGTAAACACGCCGCTGCTCACCCTGACCCCGCAAGAGCGGGAAGCCCAGCGGCAGGAAAACACTCTTCGGGAAAAACCCGCCCTTCCTGCCTCGTTCGTTTTGTTTCGGAAACGGATGGAAGCCCTGGCACGGCAGGGGGTGAACCGAATCACCGGCAGTTTCGTGTGGGATCAGGAAGTACCGGCCAATGAGGGAGGTTCCCTCTGGCCCGGCGACAGCCCGACGCGCATCAATCCCGACTATTTCGCGTGGCTGGATCGCCGCCTAGAGGTATGCCGCACCCTCGGCCTTGTTCCCGACTTCGGAATTGCCCGCAAGCCGGGAATGCTGGCAGGGCTGCCCGCTGCCTCCCTGGAAGCGGTCTGGCTCACCTTTCTGGCTCGCTACGAAGCACACAATATCGCATTCACGCTGTTTGCCTCCGACGAGCAGAGCATCCCGGAAAACACTCGGGCCCGCATTGCCGCCCTTGCGAAACTGACGCAAAAGTACAACGCACTGGAGCACCCGGTTTCCACTATCTCGTCCGTGCTTCCGGCTCCCCCGCCCGAACCCGTTGTCGGCAGGTATGTGGTGCGAAAACGTCCGCCGGGAGAGTTTCGCGAGGGAAAGAAGTCCGCCCCCGGTACGGTATTTGCTCAGGAAGCCTGGCTGGATACGATCACGCAGCCGCCGGGAAGTCTGGAAGTGGTGGCTCGCAACCTGCCCTTCGAGAAGCCGATCCTGGTGCAGAACACCCCCCTGCTTGCGGAGCGAGAGCGGGTTCGGGAGATGTGGCGCATCACGATGCAGGGGGCGTACTGGCTTGATCAAACTCCCGTCACTGCTGCCGATCCTGCCCTTCCCTCATGGCGAACCGCGCACGACCGACTGCTAAGCGAAAGTCGGTTCTGGCGACTGGACCCTCATTCCGATCTACTCACTACCGAAAAGCGGCCCGTTTCTCCCGCCGCTGCCCCTCTTCCGCTTCGACTGCCCGCCGATACCCCTTCGGTGCTGGCCGACCCCGCCTGGGAATATCTCGTTTATTTTGAGAATGGAGGAAAAGCCACGCTCGACCTGCTGGAAGCCACCGGAAAGGTGCGCGTTCAGTGGATGAACACGCTCACGGGAGCAAAAACCGAAGCGATAAAACTGGACGGCGGAGGCAGATTGACCTTTGAGACTCCCGACAAAGGAGACTGGGTTCTGCTGATCTCCCGCCGCTGAAAGGGGCTTTCATGCCCGATCCCATTATCCGCGATATTCCGCTTATTCAGCGGTACTCCCGCCACAATGAAGCAGAGGATGCACAGTTTCGTGTTTTTCTCAAGGAACAGGCTCCGATCTCCAACGCAGAGATGGATACATTGGTGGGGAAACTCACCGAGGAAGTCTGGGGTCAAATTGATTGTACGAAGTGCGCGAACTGCTGCAAAACCCTGTCTATCGTGTTAGACGAAGAGGACATCGCCCGCTTAAGCGCACGTCAAAACCTTACTCCAAAAGCATTCGGCAAAAAGTACACGCGGGTGGATCATGACGGAACCCGGCTGTTTTATTCCACGCCCTGCCCGATGCTTAGCGGCGACGGTCGCTGCACCGTTTACGAAGACCGCCCGAAGGCGTGCCGGGACTTTCCATTTCTCCATGAGAAAAACTTTCGGAGCCGATCCTTTGCCATGATGGATAATACGGCAGTGTGCCCGATTGTATTTAATGTATGGAAGCGATTGAAAATGAGGCTTCAATTCCGAAAACGACAGCCAGGCAAAACGATTGGGTGACGATTGAAAGCCCGAATCAAAACGGAACCGCCTCTTCATGCGAAGAGGCGGCTCTGAAACTGAAAGGGCTTTGAATTAGGCGCGAACGTAGCGCACCTTCCGTACCCCGTTTTTGTAAGAAACCACGCGCTTGTAGGCTCTGCCGTTGCGCGTCACATAGGCTCCTGAGCCGCGATTACGGCGAGCGGCATCAATCCCGGCCTGGCTTCGGCGGTCGTGCTCATAGCGGCTTGCAGAATAGGCCGCGCCGCCCAGCCCCACCGCCGCCGCTGCCTTATCACCTTTAATCAGACCGTACAGCCCAACCGCCCCCGAACCGATGGCGGTATTGCGCCACCCGTTCTTTGTATTCTGCCGGTGGTGGGAAGCGTCTTTCAGGTCTTTTTTGCTCTGGGCCAGCGCAGGTTGCGAGGCAATTCCGCCTGCTAGCAGTACGGCAGCACCCAGCACAGTTATCGAAAAAGATTTAGTGTTCATCGTCTGTTCCTCAAAAAGCACAAGTTCTGGTATTTCCGTCTTTTTGTGCTTTCTACTGGAACAAGACGCCCGTTCGCTCAAATAGGTTCCGAACTAGAAAGAAACCCGGCAGCGAGGGCAGGTTCCGACATTCACCCTTGGTGGAACGGCGGAACCTGCCCTCTCCAACGCCTTTATTTGGCGGGTTCGGCCCGCTGCGGGTTGACGATGATTCCGTCGAAAATCGCGGCATCGGTTTTCACCATGCAGTCTTTGCCGACCACACAGCGTTCGAGGTGCGTTTTTCGCATCACTGTTGCGCCTTCCCAAAGAATGCTGTCCTTCACCGTCGCGCCCTCTTCTACCGAACAGTTGTCGCCGATCACGGTGTTTTCGAGCACCCTGGCTCCGGCTAGAATCTTGACGTTGTTTCCGATAGCAACCGGGTAGCCGATTTCGGCGGTGTCGTCAATCTCCACGTTTTCCCCGACCCAGACATACTTGCGAATTTCTTTCATCGGAAGTTTGGTGTCTACCCGCCCCGCCAGCACATCAATATGGGTCTGCTGATAAATTTTGAGGTTGCCCACATCTTTCCAGTAGGAGGCGGTGAGGTGGCCGTAAATCGGGAGGTGCTGTTCGAGAAGAAGGGGGAAAACCTGCTTGCCGAACAAATAGAAGGTGCCGCGAGGGATAAGATCGAAAATTTCCGGCTCGAAAACATAGACGCCGGTGTTGGCGGTGTTGGAAAAAATCACCTCACCCTTCGGTTTTTCCAGAAAGCGGGTGATGCGGCTGTCTTCGTTCATCAGCACAATGCCGTATTCCGAGGGATCGTCTACAAGGGAGAGGGCGATGGTCGCGAGGGCTTTTTTCTCTTTGTGGGTTTTGACGAGCTTGGTGAGGTCCATGTCGGTGAGGTCGTCGCCGCCGATCACGATAAACGTATCGTCTTTGAGAAAATCCTCAACCCGCTTCAGGCTTCCGGCGTCGCCCCAGAGTTGATCTTCAACCGACCAGAGAATTTTGACGCCCCATTTCGATCCGTCACCGAAATAAGTCTGAATATGATCGCCCAGATAATGCAGATTGATCACGATTTCATCGAAGCCGTGTTTTTTCAGGAGTTCGAGCAGATATTCCATCACGGGGCGGTTGATAATCGGCACAAGGGGTTTAGGGACGTTGCGGGTGAGGGGGTCGAGGCGCGAACCGACGCCCGCCGCAAGAATCATCGCTTTCATGCGTTACTCCTGAGTGATCCTGAAATCACCTCTGATGGCACCAGGACTGCGGGGCAGTCGAAGTGCTTCAAGTTTATTTTCGGTTTGTAGGGGTCTAAACTGGAAGGGGAATTCAGATCAATACCCGGTAAAAGACAGAGGCAAGTTTCGTGCCAGTTTCAAGGCTGCGCCCGTGTTTCGTCCTTTCGGAAGCAAAAACAAGGGCAGTGTTCTGCTCCTGAGAGAAGCCACTGCCCGTGCTGCCTTCGAATCAAGCCGAAAGAACGGCGGAGGATTGAGTGAACTCACAAACCCGCGCCGAAGCATATTCGATTTGCGCTTCCGTTAATTCGGGATGCACCGGAAGCGAGAGCACCTCTTTTGCGATTTTTTCGGCGGCGGGAAAGTCGCCTTCTCGGTAGCCCAGGTAGGCATAAGCGGGGTGCAGATGCATGGGCAGCGGGTAGTAGATCCCGGTTTCGACTTCATGCTTTTTGAGATAAGCCTGAAGTTGATCGCGGTGAGCGTGCCGAAGCGTGTACTGATGGTAAATGTGGAGATTAGGCGCATCGCAGGCGGGAAGAATGAGCGTGCCTCCCGACTCTTCGGCGGCTTTGGAAAGCAGGCAGTGGTAAAGCGCGGCGTTCTGCCGACGACGGAGATTCCAATCGGTCAGCAGGGGAAGCTTGGCATCCAGAACGGCGGCTTGAATGGCATCTAGGCGGCTGCAGTAGCCGATACGTTCATAGAAATAAGGATGCTGTTTCGTACCGTGCCCGCGCAGGCTGCGGAGGGTTTCAGCCAGAGTGTCGTCGTTGGTGAGGATCATGCCGCCATCGCCATAGGCTCCCAGATTTTTGGTGGGATAAAACGAGAGGGTGATGGTGTCGCCGTGCGCCGCGATGGGAAAGCCGTTCTGTAAGGCTCCGATGGATTGGGCGGAGTCGAGAATGAGTTTCAGTCCGTGTTGTGCCGCGATCCGAGAGAGGGTTTCCCGGTCTGCCATTTGACCATAGAGGTCTACAGGCAGAAGAGCCTTGGTGCGGGGGGTGATGCTGGCTTCGATTTGCGTGACATCGAGATTGTAGGTGCAGGGATCAATGTCTACATAGACCGGCACGGCCCCGACATGGGCAATCGCTTCGGAGGTGGCTCCAAAGGTGAAGGGGGTAGTAATAACCTCATCTCCCTGCCCGACCCCGCACGCCACCAAAGAAAGGGTGAGAGCATCCGTCCCAGACGCCACTCCAATCCCCTGTTTCGCGCCACACAGATGAGCAATTTCGGCTTCGAGGTTGGCGACCACATCGCCCCCGCTAAAACGACTGCTTTCGATCACCGCGACAATGGCGGCATCAATCTGATCTTTCAACTCGTAATACTGCGCTCGCAAATCCGCGAGTGGAACTCTCAAACCCCTCTCCCTCCCGGCGGCGTTCCTAGGTTGACACCGCTCTACTTCGGGGACCGACACCGGTACGGTTTTTGCCGCCACCCTTTTCGCCCGACTTTCTGCTTTTCTCTGACGAGCCATCGGCCCAAAGGTGACAGGAAACCCGGTCCTTTGCCCAGAGAATTGTACTATTGTACCCTAATTCGGAATCTTGACAGGCAATCTGATCGCCGTGTATACTATCTCTTGTGACGGAAGTCCGAAGCGGAAAGTGTTGCGGGTGGTGGGGGATCGTCCAGCGGCAGGACAGCGGCCTTTGGAGCCGTTAACCCAGGTTCGAATCCTGGTCCCCCAGTAGGCGAAAAAGCGGAGGAGAAAACCAATTGGTTTTCTCCTCCGCTTTTTCGTTAAGGCGGTTTCCCGAAAGACGCCCCTCTGCGCTTCAGGAGGCGGGGGCGTCAAGCGATAGGGTTGCGCTGACCAAACCTCGCGGGTTTCAGGGGTGGAGCCGCCGCCCGCCCTTTTTCGTAAAATCGTTGAAAAAGAAGAAAATTAGATCGAGGGCAAGGCACAGCGATTGAAACGAGCGGCTCTCACTCACGAGAAGGAGATTCTCCTGCAAGCCAATCATTTTGACCTGACACGTCCCTTCGTTCGAGGTTCGCTGCTGAAGAGAGAAAACTCGAAAAGAGACGGGTATTCCTTCCCTTCGGCGGTAAGGGCGAGCAGGGTTTCTTCGACAATCGGGGTCATCGGGGAGGCGGCTCCTTTTCCAGCAAGGCAAAATCAGCGGAGGACAAACGTCGGCGGGCGATCTCGTTGAGTATCTCTTCCTCGGCAGTGCTGCCTGCACGCCGAGCATGGCGCATCAATTCTTGGAAGGCGGGCAGGCGGGCATCGAAAGCCAGGATTTGATCTCGAACCCCTGCCGCCTCTTCGGTTTTGTGGGTTCCGAGCAGGGCTTCGTACAAACCGCCGCACTGACGAATGGCGTTCTGCTTGAAATAGAGTTTAGCCTTATCTTCAAGCTTTACTTCACGAATCAAGGACTCATACTCTTTCGTTTGTGATAAGACATACTCCTTTGGTTTCCCCGCCCCCTCGACGAGATCAGCGTAAAGCTGCTGTTCCAAAAGCAAGTTGTAAACGTGTCGAAACAGAAAAGAGGTGAAAGGGCTTTGGTGAGTTTTCATTTGCCGATAAGCCGCAAGCGTTTTCTCGGTTTCTTTTAAGGTGTCGTTGTAGGCGGCAAAATCCATCACCGACTGGTAGTTTGCAGTTTTGCCCTCCAGCTCGGCGGCTGCCTGATCTCGCCGATTTTTCAGAGCAGTCAAGGCGGGGGAATAACTCCGACCCAACTGGACAATATCCCCCAGCAGAAACGAAAGGCGCACCCCGCTAAAAGCCGAGTCGCGCTTCCCCCCTTCGTCGAGACACCAGAGAAATTCTTGGAGGGCTTCCGCAGTCTGCCCCTTTTCCGCTAAAGCCCTCGCGTACTGCATTCGCTGCATCGGGTCGTTTTTTCCTGTAGGCGTCAGTTTTGCTTTGGCGCGGGCAACGCTGTCCTGACCTGCCAGGGCCTGTTTCGCCTCCATCAGAAATTCGGCTGGCTCCTGAAACCCGATCAGGCGGTCAATTTCGGTGCCGTTCGGCTTTAAGAGCAGAAGAGTCGGATAGGCATTGATTTTATAGCGTTTTGCCAGTGCCGTCTGCTTTTCGGCATCCATCTTCAGACTGATTGTGTTGCGGGTCAGCCAGCGGCGCACCTGCGGGTTTTGCCAGGTGATCTGATCGAGTTTTTTGCAGGGGCCGCACCAGGTGGTATAGAAGTCAATGAGGATCACGCGCCCCGTTTTTAGAGCAAGAACCTGAGCCGATTTCAGGCTGCTCACCGAAAACGGAGGGGCCGCAGACACCGGGCGAGGCACCGCCAGAGCGCAGGACAGCAGAAAGGCCGAAAGGCCGCGGGAGAGAGTCTGAAGGGTCAGCATTGGAAGGGTTCCTTGAGGTCGCTGGCTTTTGCCTTCCAGAGCGAAAAGCCGAAAGAGGAAGATCGAACGCGAAACGAAAACAAGGTCAGTGGTCGGCGTAGTCGCGGAAAAGTTCGCTTACGCTGTCGTCTTGGTGAATGCGGCGAATAGCATCTGCGAGCAGGGGAGCAACAGAAAGCACCTGGATTTTGGCGGAGAATTTGTCCGGGGGCAGCGGGATCGTGTCGGTGATGAGCAGCGACCGCAGGGGCGAGCAGTTAATTCGCTCCACTGCCGTGCCGGAAAGGATTGCGTGGGTGCAGCAGGCATGAACGGCGGTGGCTCCGCGCTCCATCAGGGCTTCCGCCCCTTGCACGATAGAGCCAGCAGTGTCAATCATATCGTCAATCATCACACAAACTTTGCCCTTCACGTCGCCGATGATCTCCATGATCTCCACCTTGTTGGCTTCGGGGCGTCGTTTGGCGATGATGGCAATTGAGGTGCTGAGGTGCTCCGCCAGGGCGCGGGCACGCGCCACGCCGCCGACATCCGGCGAAACCACACAGATTTTGCCGTCGTAAAAGCCTTCTTTCAAGAGATGGTCGGCGATGAGGGGGCCAGCATAGAGGTGGTCAACGGGAAGATCGAAAAAGCCCTGAATTTGCTGGGCGTGGAGGTCGAGGCAGAGTACACGGGAAGCACCGGCCTGGGAGATCAGGTTTGCGACAAGCCGCGCTGTGACGGGTTCGCGGGGCTTGATTTTTTTGTCCTGACGGGCATAGCCGTAATAGGGCAGCACCACCGTGATGCGGGAAGCGGAGGCCCGGCGAAATGCATCAATCATAATGAGCAGTTCCATCAGGTTATCGTTGACGGGGGAGCAGGTCGGCTGAACGATAAAGATGTCCTGTCCCCGCGCACTCTCCTCAATTTTCACACAGATTTCGCCGTCGGAAAAGTGCTTGACCACGATTTCACCGAGCGGCGTCCCGAATTCCAGAGCGATTTTGCCCGCTAGTGCCGGGTTTGCATTTCCCGTAAAAATTCGCAGGTCTGATTCTGCTCTCATGCTTTGCCCCTCCCGTTGCCCTGATCGCCCACTCAATCGAGTTGGAGTAAGAGGATTGCTCTTGCTGTACCGCTCTGGCGGCGGTTTTCGGGTGCGTCTGGTTTCACGCTGCTGGATCGCACTCGTCCCCTCAATCTACGACTCACGCGGCTTGTGCGTCTCTGCTTTCTCTGCCTTTTTTTTCTCACGAAACCGCTGCGCCCATCCTGCCTTGTTTTCCTGACGCGCCCGCCCGATGCCCAAAGCGTCCCCCGGCACATCCTCGGTGATGGAGGACGCCGCCGCGATAAACGCGCCGTCCCCGATGGTCACGGGGGCGACCAGCGTAGAATGGGTTCCGACAAACACGCTTTTCCCAATTGTGGTTCGGTGCTTGAGAAAGCCGTCGTAATTACAAGTGATCGTGCCGCCGCCGATGTTGGTCTCTTCGCCCACCGTCGCATCTCCAATATAGGTGAGATGGGCCGCCTGCGCTCCGGCTTCAAGCGTGGAATTTTTAATCTCTACAAAGTCGCCGATCTTTACGCCTTTGCCGAGGCGGGTTCCGGGCCGCAGATGGGCGAACGGGCCGACTTTTGAACCGTCTTCAATGGTCGCACCGACGATCTGGGACGACAAAATCTGTACGCCGTTTCCCAGGGTGCTCCTCTCGATCCGGCTTCCCGCCCCAATCAGACAGTCTTCGCCGATGCGGGTTCCGCGCTTGAGAAGGACGTTTGGCTCGATCACGGTGTCCTGCCCGACTTCGACCTCAATTTCCAGATAGGTGTGGACAGGGTCAACCACCGTTACGCCGGAGAGCATCAGATCGGTGAGCAGGCGGCTGCGCATGAGGGCGTTTAGCTCGGCGAGTTCGACCTTGTTGTTTGCGCCCTCCACAAAGCGGGCATCGGAAACGGGGACGGCCTCGACTTTGTGTCCCTGGCGGGTGAGCACGCCAACGGTATCGGTGAAATAAAATTCGCCCTGGGCGTTGTCGGGGGTGATCTTTTCGAGCGCGGCCCACAGTTCGGGGGCGCGGAAGGCGTAGATGGAAGGGTTCCACTCTTTGACGGCCTTTTCTTCGGGAAGAGCATCCCGCTCTTCGACAAGGCGGGACACGGTTCCGTCGGGGTTGCGGATCACGCGCCCGTAACCGGTCGGGTCGTCGGTGATGGCCGTCAGCAGGGTGGCGCAAGCATCGCCGCGACGGTGTTTTTCCAGAACGGTTTCAAGCGCGGAGGCGGGCAGAAGCGGAATGTCCCCAACCAGAACCACGATGTCGCCGTTCCAGTCGCCGAGCAGGGGCTTTGCGGCGGAAACGGCATCCCCGGTTCCACGCTGCTGGGCTTGAAGCGCAAACTGAAGCGGGGTGCGCTCGCCGTTGGCCTCCGTCAGTCCGGCTTTCACCGTTTCGGCCTCGTGCCCCACGATCACGACAATCGTTTTGATTCCGGCGGACTGGCAGGCGCGAATCACATGAGAGGTCAGCGGCAGGCCGCAGACGGGTTGAAGCGGTTTGGGCAAACGGGAACGCATCCGGGTGGATTTTCCGGCGGCAAGAATAATCGCGGCAGTCGGGGTAGTCTCCGGCATCATGTCTCCTCTGGATTACTGAGTCCATTATAGAGAGTTCTCCGGGAGGAGTCAAGCGAAAAAGCGGAGATTCAGAAGTGTCTGCGCTTAATGAAACATCGAGAGGCGATCCGGTGCTGGCAGATCAGCGTGGGCGGTTTCGATACGCCTCGAACGCATCCCGTGCAAGTGTAATGGCATAAATGCCGCCGAGGGAGAACACGATCTCATCGAGCGTTTCCGGCAGAAACAGCTCCTCAAATGGATCGTAGTCGGACTCCATGTCTTCGGTTTTCCAGTAGGAGCGCAGACCGGCGCGAAGAGGCTGATAGAGTTCCCGCACCGAGAGACGAAGCAGGGCGTATTCTGCCTCGCGTTCAGGAGTGACCTCCTCTTTGGCGGCCCAGCAGATCAGGTCGGAGAGCCGCTCGTAAACGGCCTCGAACCGTTCGACGCGGCCCTGCTTTTGGGTATCGAGGGGCAGGCGGCGCGTTCGAAGAGAACCGACCCGGCTCAGTACCGCCACGCCCGCTCCCTGCCAGAAGGTGCGGGCAGCCTGAACATGGCGCACAACACCGGCATGGAACGCCGAATAGCACTGCTCGAAATAGTTTCGTGTGACGTGCCAATGCAGCCGCAGGCGCGGCAGCATCGGGGGGGGCAGCCCGATGCGGATCATAGCGCACTCTCCTGTTTATCACTCCGGTTCAGAGACCGATTCGGCGGCTTGTGAATTGCAAATGCCGCTCTACTCGACGCGCTGCGTCGTGTTGTCTGAAGTGGGTTGGTCGTTAGTCTCTCGCGATTTCGCGAGGTAGTTCATTCGTAAATCGTTGAGTCGTCGGGCGGTTTCCCGCTTCTCTTCTTCTTCGAGACCGCTTTCAAGTTTGTTGAACAGAAACTGAAAAAGATCAATCGCGAGTTGAGCGGAGGGCAGATCGGTCTGAATTCCGTTCAGGCCCGCGACAAGGCCCAGGTTTCTCCAGGCATGACCGTCGGCAATAGCGAGAATCGTTTTCATCAGCTCCGGGGTTGGAAGATGCATCGCTGCATAGGAGAGAAGAAACGAGGGATCGGGCATCTGGGTTTCCGGGCTCTCGCCGCCCTCGACCGTTGAATTATCGGAATTGAGTTCTGCCATGATCGCTGTGAAGTCGGAAGAAAGAGCCGGTTTGATTTCGAGTTCGCTCTTTCGTTAGAGATTGGAGTATAACATATCGGGAAGGGGTTCGCAAGGCTTTTCCCACAACTTTTCCAGGTTTTTTCAAGGGGGCGTCGGGAATGACCTTGACGCCGGAAAAACCGTACATATCTCCCCCTGAATCTTTTCACCTACTACCCGTAGGGAGGTGCTGCTTGAGACTATTCGACCTGACCGCCTATCTCGACGCCTATCTGGAGATCGCCCAAACTCCCGATTATCGCGACGCCTGGAACGGATTACAGGTGCAGGGAAACCGCGAAATTCGCAAGATTGCGGTGGCAGTGGATGCCTGCCGCGTCACCATTCTGCACGCCTTGGAACAAAAGGCCGATTTGATGATTGTTCATCATGGACTGTTCTGGGGAGTGAAACCGCCGCTGACGGGAAATTTTTACGAGCGGACTGCGCCGCTGATCCGTGAGGGGGTCGCCCTTTACTCTGCACACCTGCCGCTGGATGTTCACCCGGAGGTCGGCAACAATCACGTTCTTGCCCGCGCTTTGGGGCTGCCGGTGTCGGGAACCTTTGGCAAATTCGAGGGGCTGTCCGTCGGGCTGCTGAGCGACACGGAGCTTTCCCGGCGGGAACTCACGCGGCGGATTAAAACAACCCTGGGCGTCTCCCCGCTGGGAATCGAGACCGGCCCGGAAACCCTGAAGCGGGTGGCCCTGCTGACGGGGGGCGGCGGCTCGCTTCTTCTTGAGGCGGTAAAGGCGGGGGCGGATGCGTTTGTGACAGGGGAGGGAAATCACCATTCCTATTTCGAGGCGGAGGAAAACGGGATCAACGTGTTCTTTGCGGGGCACTATGCAACGGAGACGGTGGGCGTGAAGGCGTTGGCGGCACATCTGGCCGAGCGGTTCGGGGTCGAAACGGTTTTTTTGGATCACCCGACCGGACTGTAGGGCTAGCCGGGGGGCCAGCCCATAAACCGCCCGCCCAGCAGATGAAAGTGAAGGTGATACACGGTCTGCCCGCCGTTTTCACGGCAGTTGATAACGGTGCGAAAGCCCTCTTCGGTGAGGCGGAGAACCTCCGCTGTTTTCTGGAGGGCGAGAAAGGCTCCCGTTATCAGAGCGGGATCGTGGAGATCGAGCAGGGTTTCCAGATGCGTTTTCGGAATGACGAGGGCATGGATGGGGGCCTGCGCGTTCTGGTCGTGAAAGGCCAGAAACTGCGCGTCTTCGTAAATCGGCGTCACCGAAATTTCGCCAGATGCAATCTTGCAGAAAATGCAGTTTCGGTCCCCGGCTTTGGCCGGCGTGCCTTGTTTCATAAAGCTACTTGCCTCCCCGTGCAAACAAAACGATCAGCGACACGATGCTGAGAATGGCGAACCACACCCAGCCTCGCCGCAGCGTGGTGACACTGCGCACACTCCCCGACCAGGTGTAGACGGCGTAGCCGCTGAGAATTGCCACAAAAACGCAGAGATAGGGGGGCAGCTCCCCGCGCCCGATGATCAGCGAAGAGCCGAGTATGCCCAGGGCAGTGGCGATTTTCCCCGCCGTTTCGGAGCCGGGGGGAGCGGTGGTGTAGCCGAGTTTGGCATCTCGCTCGCGCAAAAGCGACCGCGCCCGCAGCGAGGCACCGAGGTGCGCAAACAGAAAGGTGGCGTAGATCAGGGGGGAAAGGCCGTGCACGCCCCAGTGTACCCCGCAGAGCAGGCGTAGAATGGGGTTGATTGTGCCGCTGAGCAGCACGTTGCCCCACCAAAAGCGTTTGATGCGGGCCGGAGGCGCACAGTAGAGGTATTGGCTGAATACCATACCGAAAAACGGCAGCACAAGCCGAACCCCGTAGATCGTTGAGGCCGCACAGAGCAGGGCGGTGAGTGTGTGCAGCGTCCACCAGATCGGGCGGGAAACCACTGCGCTCTCCTCGGCGGTCACGTCGGTGGCCTCATTAAAAGCGTAGAGCACGCCCCATAAGGCCGCCGCCAGCAGCATGGTTCCGGCCACTCCGTTGTCGGCAAAACTCCCGCCGGAAAGATACACGCCGACGGCGATAATCAGCGGAGTTTTCGCCACCACCGGCATTCGGTGGCCGGGGAGAACGTCTTTCCAGTCGGCGACGCGCTCCGGGGAGCGAACCGAAATAAGAGCCGTTTTTGGGGCGGTTTCGGCGGGCGCGAGGGGGGGAGTGATGCTCATGGGTCTAAAAGAAAGCAGTCCATTCCGTAGGATTTCGAGGGATCGCCCCTTTTCCTTTACGAAGTCTGGGGGGATCGGGTTGCACGGCTGTCGCTCCCTCTTTTCCGTTAATCTTTCCAGTCGGCGATAAAAACGTTCGTCTCGTGGTTTTGGCCGTTGCGGTTGGAGGCCCAGACGAATTTCTTTCCGTCGGGGCTGAAATTGGGAAAACCGTCGAATTGATCGCCGTAGGTGATGCGCTCCAGGCCTTTGCCGTCCAGCCCGATTTTGTAGACCTCGAACTTGCGGCGTTTGGGATCGGCGCGATTGGAGGCAAAGACAAGCGATTTGCCGTCGTGCGTCCAGGAGGGAGCGAAGGAGGCGATGTTTTCAGCGGCGTCGTTGGTGAGGCGGCGGACGCGGGAGCCGTCGGCGTTCATCACGTACAGGTCGAGGGTGGTGGGCCGAATGAGATGCTGGGCGAGCAGGGACTTGTAGTCGGCGATTTCTTTTTCGGTTTTGGGATAGTAAGCGCGGTAGGCAATTTGTTTTCCGTCGGGAGACCACCAGGGGCCGCCTTCGTAGCCGAGGCGTCGTGTGAGCTGCCTGGCGTGGGTTCCGTCCGCGTTCATGCGCCAGAGGTCGAGGTCACCGCCTCGATCCGAGCAGAAAACGATTTTTTTGCCGTTGTTGGAGAGGACAGACTCGGCGTTGTACCCGGGGAGTTCGCCGGGCTTGAGGTTTTTGGGAAAAAGGGGCTGAAGGTCGGAGCCGTCGGGCTTGGCGGTGTAGATGCGGTAGGTGGGATAGACAGGCCAGACATAGCCATGCGAGCGATCCGGGGCCGGGGGGCAGGCGGGATCGGCCTCGTGCGTGGAGGAGAAAAGCAGGCGTTTTCCACCGGGAAACCACCAGCCGCACGTGGTGCGTCCTCTTCCGTTGGACACCCGTTTGAGGCCGGTTCCATCGGGGTTCATGGTGAATTCCTGGTCGCAGGAATGGCCGTCACGGGCACTCTGAAAGATCAGAGATTGGCCGTCGGAACGAAAGTAGGCTTCGGCGTTTTCGCCGCCGAAGGTGAGCTGACGGATGTTTTGGAGGTGAACTTCTCGCAGGTCGGCGGGCGGTGTGTCGGTCCGTTTTGAAAACGAGGGCAGGGCCGCCCCTGCCGCACACACCGTCAGCCCGAAGGCAATCCACCCTGCTTTCATTTGCGGTTTCCACTTCCTGCGTCATTGCGGTGCACACACGTGTTTCGGATGGGCCTAACAGGATTCGAACCTGTAACGAACCAGTTATGAGCCGGGTGCTCTGCCATTGAGCTATAGGCCCCCGCCGCCTGCCGATTGAAGCGGGCTGAGGACAGTTTACCCGCCCGTCGAACGTGTGTCAAGAAGGTCTGACCTGCTGCGGACGGAACGGCGAGTGCGTTCACGTCCGCAGGGCGGCGAAGGGAGAGTCTGCCGTCGGTTAGGGAGTGAATTGTTCGCCAGCGGCAGGGTAGGCGGGCAAGACGGCAGGCCCGACCGCCGCATCGGTGTAGGAACTCGCCCAGAAGTCCGGCGGCCCCTGGCTGTCGGGAACGGCGTTGTTGACCGCTTTGATGCCGTGCTTGAGGTAGGCCACTATTGCCCAGAGGTCTTCGTCGGAGAAATGGCGGGTGGCGATCCAGGGCATCGGCGGAGCGAGGTAGTGCGGGGTGGCAGGGAAATTGCCCTGCCCCGGTGTGGTGGAGGTGATGGGGGCGTCGGGGGCGTTTTCCGGGGTCAGCCCGTACTTGAGGGAGTTGTAGATTTGCTGGTCGGTGCGGCCTCCGATTCCGGTGGCGGTGTCCGGCGTGAGGTTTGCGGGGTAGGTCTTAAAGGGGCCGACGTTAAAGGGCTGCCCCGGCGTTCCGGGCAGGTAGCCCGCCATCCATTTGGGGTCGGACGGGTCGTCTTTGCCCCGGTTGTGGCAGTCGGTACAGCCGGAGGAGACAACGAGCACGCGCCCGCGAGTGACCTGATCTTGCGAGGCGCGGCCTCCGGGCAGGCCGGGGGTGGCGGTAGAACTCGACGAGTCGCCGCAGCCGAGGCCGGTGAGCAGGAGAACGGAGCCTGCGAGGGCGGCGGATAGTCCCAGCCTTGCATTCACGGGCAAGGTCTTTACGAAACCCAGCATAGAGGTTTCTCCTTCCAGAAAAAAGTGAGTTGACGGAGCATAGAGATCGCTCAGCCCGCAGAAAGACGGGCAGAGTCGGGGTCTTTTCACCGCGGCCAAATCCGATTCCTTCTGTTTTTCAAGGTTTCTCGGAAGAAAACTTTGTTTTTTTTCGGGCCTCTGCGTCCTCGTTTGCGGACGTGCTGCGAGGCCGGGTGCTCGCAGAGGTGGTGGGGGCAGACCGAGAGGCCGGGCAATAGGAAACGGAACGTTAGAGAGGGATTGAAAAATAATTTATTCCCTCTTGAAAACGAGTTCGGTTTCAATCTCAGGCGAGGTCTTCGAAGAGGACGGGGGGGCCGCTTTCGCAAACCGAGCGAAATGGCCAGAAGACGGCAGGAGCGTTTGCGTTCTTTCCTAAATGCAGGGGGCGGCGGGGAGCAATAAGGGAGTAGGCCCAAAGGGAAGGGGAAACGCGGGATCGGTCGTGCCGCGTCCCCCTAGGGGTAGGGGCGGCCCCTCTTGGGTTCCGTATCCGAAACGGCTTTCTCTGCCCCGCAAAAGGCGGTGGTTTGTCTTCCGGGATGAAACTTTCCGGGGCCGCCCTCTGTCCCTACTCTGGAGGAACTCACCGACCTCTGCTGCTGACCCTGACCTGCAAAGCCGAACACGCCACCGGCTTCGGCTTTCTACTCACGGCTTTCTAATGCAGCCCGAAGAAACCGGGGCAGAAGTCGTAGGTTTTGATGTTGATGACGCGCCCGGAGTTCAGGAAAATCGAAAGCAGGCTCCAGAATGCCCCCACGCCGTACTCCCCCAGAATAATCCCAAACATAAACGGCATCACCTGCCGGTTGAGTTTGTAGCCGCCGTAACGCAGCACACACAGCTTGATGACCCAAGCAATAATCAGACATGACCAGTAATACTCTCCCCCGAAATTAAGCGAAATCGCGTAACCTGCCGGGTGAAACGGCCACCACAAAAAGCGCATCCGCATCCCCATCATGCCCAGGGCCGCCAGAAAGCCGACCCCAATCCAAATTTGGCTCCAGAAGTCGGGCTTCAGCGGAGAATCCACCCAGGACTTCAACTGCATATACTGGCCCCAGTTGGCGTCGGTCATCCGGTTCACGCCCGCCCCGTACTGAAGATGCAGGGCCGCCCAGAAACTCGCGAAGCCGCCCACCGCCACCGCGATCATCATGGCAAGCCCGATCCCCTTCATCGAAACGCGCCCCTGCTGTGCCATCTTCATAGACTCCAGCATACAGGGCATCGGGTTTGTACGGTAGCCGCGCCCGGACATCCACCAGAACATACTCATCATCGTGAGGTTTTGTGTGCCGACGCCCTGTGTTCCCGCAAAGATCGTCATTAGATTTGGCGCGTTCATGTTGAACGCCATCTCGTGGGCGGGCGGCCCCAGCTCGGCACGGATGCGCGTCAAGCCCACCGAAAGCAAAAAGAAAAAGCCGAAATAGACGAGGATCACCCCAATCGTCATGCCTGCGCCCAAACAGAACACAGTGAGGAACAGCAGCCCCGCCAGCACGCCGAAAACCGCCGTGCGGTAACTCATCGGCTCGTTTGTGTCGTCGAGAAGGGTGGAGGAGGGATGCCGGGCTTTTTCCCAGACAGCTTTGAGGTGAAAGCGTGCCGTCCAAAGTGCGGAAATGATGAGGGCAAACCACGCCCCGAAAGACTGCTGATTGAGATACGGAAACGCGGTGGCGCGACCCGGCTCCGAACCGATCATCGCCGCGAACACCAGCAGGGCTTTCTTGAACAAAAAGAAAAACCAGAGCGAAAAGGAAAGGTCGAGCGGCAAAAAATAGCCGAGCGCGACGATAAACGGGTAAAGCGGCACGGGCGTGGAGCCGATGGCATTGAAAGGTTCGGAGGTGAAAAATTGTCCCAGGTCACGGGACGGGTGATCGTGGCGCACAATAAACATCGGAATGGACGGATAGAGGGCGGCAAGGCCGTTCCAAATGTCGAGGGAGGCTCCGAGCAGAATTCCAATCCAGAAAGGTTTGTTGCGGAAAAACTCGATGGAACCGCCGCCCGCCGCCATCGCCATCGGAAGCTGAACGATGGGGTAGGAGAGTTTTTCGTTTTCCATCCACTGCTTGCGAAGGATAACGTTCAGGCAGATCATCACGGTTCCGACGGCGACGATGAAAACGCACCAGAGAGTGACGGGAAGGGCCCACGCCATCAGCGCAGGCTTTGTATAGAGATAGTGCGAGCCGAGACCTTCGTAAAGAGGGCGCAGCACTTTCGGGTCTTTCACCATCGCCCAATCGGGGAAAAAGCGGGTGAATTTGTCCCAGCCCATAGAAGGCTGCTGACTCTGAAACCAGACGGGAAAGCCCATGACGGCGGGGATGCCGAGCTGAAGCGAGTCGTGTCCGGCAAGGGCAGAGGCAATGGTCATCATCGCGTAGCAGGTGATGAGTTCGCCCTGCGAAAAGGCGCGGCGGGGAAAAAACCGCTTCATCACGAAGATGTTGTAGAGAACGAGCAGAAGCAGAAAAAAGGTGGTGTTCCAGAAAAGCGACATCGCGGTGGCGTGATTGGTGTGCCAGATGCCTTCGACTTCCATGATCCAGTAGCAGTTAACGAAGATGAGGACGGTGGAAATCAGCAAAATCCGAAACGTGACCGCAGGCATCGGGCGGGCGAGTGAGGCATCCTCAACGGACTGCCCGGCCCAGTTCGTCGAGTCGGGTTTCGGGGCGGATTTCTTGGTTTCGGGGGTGTCGGGCAGAGGCAGCGACATTTCGGAGGGACCTTTCTCAAGTTTGCTGCCCTTTAGTTGGCGATGGGACGGGCGAATTCCTGCCTCGCTTGCGCCCTGAAAATGGGGGAAGCGGGAGTCGGATGGCGCGGGCGGGCGGGTTGAAAAGAGGGTCTTCCTTTGCTCAGAGTCGCGCTTCCAGTGAAAAAAGCCACTCTCTCTGCTCGCGGAGGGCCTTCCGACCTTCTTGCAGAGGCTCTTCCCCTGAAAAAAGTGTCTTCCGACCTCTTCCGAGACACGTCCGACGCAAGGCGGGAGGCTCTCCCTCTCATCCGCAAGGCTTCGCCACCGATCCGTGCGCCCTCTCCCCTCACCCGTGAGGCTTTCCCACGCAGCCGTGCGCCTTCCCCGGCCATCCGTGAAGCTTCTCCTCTCGCTCTGCCGGGGGCACGGCGAAGGGCGAAGCCCCTTTTTCCCTCCCCGGTGCGATTGCAGGAGCGGGGGGAAGCGGGCAGAAAGCGAGCGTTTGTCTCTTTGCAGGGCGGCGCGGCCCTTTTCCCCGCATCGGGTAAACTAAAGTCAGAGGTGACGCCATGACCGAAGCGGAACGACAGCGAAAAATTAAGCGGCTGAAAAAACAGGCGAAGTTTGTTCGCAGATTGCAGCTGGTGCTTTACTTCCCGCTACTCATAGGCTATTCACTTTCCAAGTCGGTCAAATACCATTTTGGTGATTTCGCCGGGGATTGCTTTCTTGTCTCTCTTTACGCGGCGGGTTTTACAGCAATGGGGTTCCAACTCGGTCTCAAGCGAAAATTGAAACGGCAAGAATGGCAGGAAATCGGTCTTTTGTTGGAAATATACGAAATCAGCAGGTTGAAGGAGCAGACTCGGCGGTGGGTTCCTCTAATCAAAGCAGAGTTTTGGAAGATGGATGCGGGGCACCGCCCTTCGCTGGACTCCCTGCAACAGCGTCAAGTGACCGATTTCCTTTCACACGATGACCGGGAGATGGTGCTGGCTTCGCTGAATGGTTTGCAGTGGGTCGGCGACGAAACCGCCGTCCCAAAGATCGAGGTGCTGGCGAAGGGAAACGGAAAGGCGTGGAAAGACACGGAGGTTCAACAGGCGGCCATCGAGAGTCTTTCGGTATTGCGGGAGCGGCTGGAGGAGAAAAAGCGGAGCGGGGCGTTGCTGCGTCCCTCCTCGGCACCCTTTGAGGCGTCCCTGCTGCGCCCGGTGAATACCACTGCCCCCGAAGAAGCGACCACTCTGCTACGGGCCACGAACGGTTTGGACGAGGTACACTGAACGTTATGATCTCAAGAAGAATTATTCCCTGTTTGGATGTCAAGGAAGGGCGCGTGGTGAAGGGCGTCAACTTCCTCAACATTCGCGATGCGGGCGATCCCGTCTCGCTGGCCCGCCGCTACGATGAGATGGGAGCCGATGAACTTGTGTTTTTGGACATCACCGCCTCGCACGAAAAGCGCGACCTGATTCGGGACGTTGCCTCACGGGTGGCCGAGGAGGTCTTTATTCCGTTCACCGTTGGCGGCGGCATCCGCACGGTGGACGACTTTCGCGAAATCTTAAAGGTCGGTGCGGACAAGGTTGCTGTCAATACTGCCGCCCTGCAACGCCCGGAAATCATTTCGGAGGCGGCAGAGCGTTTCGGAGCGCAGTGCGTGGTGGTGGCGATAGACCCGAAGCGGGTGGGCGAATACGAGGACGGCTCTCCCCGATGGGAGGTGTTTATTCATGGCGGGCGCACCCCGACGGGAGTGGATGCGCTGGAATGGGCACAGCGTGCCGAAAACCTGGGGGCAGGCGAAATTTTACTGACCAGCATGGATCGAGATGGAACGCAGATCGGATATGACCTCGAATTGACCCGTGCCGTTGCCGAGCGGGTTCAAATTCCGGTGATCGCCTCCGGCGGAGCAGGCAGTCCGCACCATTGTTTCGAGGCGGTCACCGAAGGCAAAGCCGACGCCGCACTGCTTGCTTCCATTGTCCACGACGGCGACTATACCATTGCCGAGATCAAGGGCTATTTAGGGGCGCACGGCGTTCCGGTGAGATAAAACAAGAAGCGAGCAGGAAAAAGCACGAAGGAGGGCGAACTCATCGGGTGAAAGCCGACCCCCGAAGACATGGAGAAAACAAACTATGCTGCCACCCATCCAACGTGTTCTGCGCCCCGCCTCGCTCCTCCTGGGACTGAGCCTGCCCTGCGTTTTGATTGCTGCCCTCTGTATCGGACAGGAAAAGGGACAGGAAAAAATGGAGAAAAAAGGAGGGAAAGTACAGCCCTCGTCTCGTGTTTTCAAAAACATCAAGGTGCTGAAAGACCTGCCCTCCGATCAGCTCATTCCTGTGATGCACAAATTCAACACGTCGCTGGGGGTACGCTGCGATTACTGCCACATCGTTGGGCCAAACCATACCGGCTTTGAGAAGGACGACAAGCCGACGAAAGAAAAGTGCCGCCAGATGATTCTGATGACCCTTGATCTCAACAAACGTTACAAAACCGTCGAGAAAAAAGTGACCTGCTTTACCTGCCACAAAGGGCAGGCCGAGCCGCAAAACCACCCGGATAAAGAATAGCCTGGACGAGAGCCGCCCATGAAGTACGAACATGAATCGGAACCCAATACACCGGAGGAGGAAATCTCGTAAGGCTGTACGCTGGAGGGATGGGCGAAGTGGATGGATTGGACTCGCGCTTATCCTTACGGCGATCAGGATGAAAACGAGATTGATCTTTCCCTAATCCGCGCTAATCTGAAACTGACGCCTACGCAGCGTCTCGATCAATTGCAAAAAGCGGTTGAGGGACTTCGAGAATGGAAAATTGTTCGACGATAAATTGATCTAGTTCAAGCTGCTTATTCGCATTTTTGTTAAAGCGAATGTTCGGTTCGTTGTCATTGGCGGCGTTGCAATGCGCTTATAGGGTTCCGCCCATATTACTGATGCTTCCGATCTCGTCTATGACCGAAGCCGTGAGAATTCAGCCCGACTTGTCGCGGCTTCAGCGGAATACCATCCATTTTCGCGGGGAAGCACCTGAGGGAATTCCTTTTTGGGGGGACACCAGAATTTTCCAAAATGAAGCCAGCTTACCCCTGAGAACTGACCTCGGCGATGGAGATATTCTGGGTGTTGCGAGCGGAGCGGAAAACTTTGAGGAACTCTGGAAGCGTTCAACTCTGACCGAAGCAGATGATCTTCGAGTTCAAGTCGCGTCGGGAGATGATTTGATCTCTAGGAAGCGAGCCGCGAACCGCCCCAAAGACCAAAACCACCTCCTCGAACTGCTCGCCATTCAAAAATTCTTCAAGAGAGACGACTAAAAACGCTTTTCTTTGTGGCTATTCCACCCAGACGGTTTGCCGCCCCAGCAGCCGCTCGATGGCGGAGCGGAACAGGTCGTTGTACTCTGCAAAGAGTTCGGTCTTCACCTCGTGCATCATGCCGCCGTCAGGAACACGCAGGTGAACGGGACAGGCTCCCCCGTTCCCCCGATTGCTCTCAATCGTGTCGCGCACAAACCGCAGAACGCTTTGCTTTGAGGGGTCGAGTTGAATGACAATACGGCGGTTTGCCGCCGCCTTGCTTCCCGATCCTCCGCCCAGCGGCGTGATTTCATCGGCTAGAATCTCCACGATGTGCGCTCCTTCATCGTCCTCGCGAACCCGATCCCGGTACGAAGTTTTCCCACGCAGAATCACGATTCGGTCTTTTTCGAGGTTCGCGCCTTCCTTCTCGAAAATGGTGGGGAACATCGTACAGGAAACGTTGCCCGTCATGTCTTCCAGGGTGAAAAAGCACATGGGCTGACCGCTTTTTTTCGAGGTGAACGGCTTCATTGCCGTGATGATGCCGCCGATTTCGACTTCAGTGCGATCCGGCAATTCCGACAATTCCGAAATCGTTTTGCAATTTTTCTTCTGAAACGTGGTGGCATACGCCTGAAGCGGATGATCGGAGACGTAGAGGCCGAGCAGTTCTTTCTCGAAGCCGAGCAGCTGATCGCGGGGGTAGTCCGGCACATTGGGAATGGTGACCTGACTCACGGAGGCGGAAACGGCACTGTCGTCGCCCTCGTCGCCGCCGAACATTTCCATCAACGAAACCTGCCCCGCCTTTTTTTCGCGCTGAGTTCTCGCGGCGTTCTGGCAGCATTCGTCGAGCAGCTGCGTGAGGGCGCGGCGATTTGTGTGCCCCGGCAGTGCATTGAAGGCTCCGCAGTGAATCAGGGCTTCGATGGTTCCGCGTGAAACGCCGCTCTCGCCCGCCAGCACCCGGTTGCAAAAGTCGGAAAGCGAGGTGAATTCGCCGCCTTCTTCGCGCACTCTCAGGATGATTTCAACGGCTCCCCGCCCCACGTTTTTGATTGCCGCCATCCCGAAGCGAATTCCCTGTCTGGCGTCGGCGGACGTTGGGGGTTCGGCGTTGTGGGAGGTCACAAGGGTTTCGGCAGTGAAATCGGCTCCGCTCCGATTGATGTCCGGCGGCAAGACTTCGATTTCGAGCCGTTTACATTCCTCCATACAGGTGACGAGTTTGTCCGATTTTTCGATAAAGCAGGCCAGCATCGCCGCCATGTATTCAACGGGATAATGGGCTTTCAGATAAGCCGTTTGATACGCCACCATCGCATAGCAGACGGCGTGGGCTTTGTTGAAGGCGTAGCCCGCAAAGGGTTCCATCAAGTCGAAAATGTTGTTGGCAACTTTTTCGGAGACGCCTTTTTCCTGCGCTCCCGCCAGAAACTTTTCGCGCTGCTTCTGCATCTCCTCTTTTTTCTTTTTACCCATCGCACGGCGCAGAATGTCCGCCTGCCCCAGCGTATACCCGGCGATGATCTGAGCGATCAGCATGACCTGATCTTGATAGACAATGACGCCGTAGGTTTCGGCGAGCACCTCTTCCAGCCATTTGTGCGGGTACTCAATCTTTTCCAGACCATGTTTGCAGCGAACAAAGCGCGGAATGTGCGCCATTGGGCCAGGGCGATACAGGGCCACCATTGCCGCAAGGTCGCGCACGGAGGTAGGCTTCAGCTCCTGAACATAGCGGCGCATCTGCGGGCTTTCCAACTGGAACACCCCCACACAGTCTCCATTGCCCAGCAGGTCAAAGGTTTTTGCGTCGTCGAGGGGCAGGTTGCGAATGTCGAGGGTAATGCCGGTGGAGGCCGCGACGTTTTTAACGGCCCGCTCCAGAATGGTCAGGTTGATGAGACCTAGAAAATCCATTTTGAGCAGGCCGATTTTTTCGAGGGTTCCCGCCACATACTGCGTGACGCAGCCGCCGTCCGCCGAGCGCGAAAGGGGGGTGTAATCCACGAGCGGATCGTGAGAAATGATGACGCCCGCCGCGTGAACCGAAGCGTGACGGGAAATTCCTTCAAGGCGTTTGGCGGTGTCAATGAGATGTTTTGACTGCGGATCGCGCAGGTAGGCGTGCTTGAATTCGGCAACGGCGTCCATCGTTTTGTCAATGGTCATGCCCACCGGGATCGTCGGGATCATTTTGCAGAGTTTATCGGTGTCGGAGGCGGGGTAGCCGAGGGCGCGTCCCGCATCCTTCAGAACGGCCCGCGCTGCCAGAGTTCCAAAAGTAATGATCTGCGCGACTCGTGCTTCGGTGGGATCGTGCTGAAGAGGCGAGTATTTCTGAGTGACGTACTCGATGACTTCGGCGCGGCGGTCGTCCTGAAAGTCCATGTCCACGTCGGGCATCTGAACGCGCTCCGGGTTTAGAAACCGCTCGAAGGTGAGGCCGTATTCCACCGGGTCAATGTCGGTGATTCCGACGAGATAGGAGACAAGACAGCCTGCCGCCGACCCGCGTACTCCGTAGAAAATTTTCTTTTGTGCGGAGAACTGAGCGAAGTCCAGCACAATCAGAATGTATTGTGCAAACCCGGTAGTCTGGATTACGTCAAGTTCATACTTCAGGCGATTGACAACCTTTTCCGGCGGGTTTTCGCCGAACTTCTCCCTCATGCCCTCAAAGGCGAGTTTGGAGAGGTACTCCTGCGGGGTGTATTCGGAAGGGAAACCGGGGGACGGCATGGGGCAGCGTCCGAATTCGAGTTCGACATTGCACCGCTCCATGATGCCGAGTGTGTTTTCGATGCTTTCCGGGCACATCGCCGCGAAAAGTGCTTTCATTTCCGCCGAAGTTTTAAGATAAAATTCCTGGGTGGCGTACTTGAGGCGGTTTGTGTCGGAGACCACCGAACCGGTTCCGATGCAGAGCAGGATGTCGTGGGCATCTGCATCCGGGCGGGTGAGATAGTGCACATCGTTCGAGGCAATCACGGGGAGGTTCAGCGTTTTCGCGATTTTAAGCAGCTGCTCATTGCAAAGAATTTGTTCGGGCAGGTTGTGATTCTGAATTTCGACGTAGTAGTTTCCCTCGCCGAAAAGGTCGCGGTAGTAAGCGCACGAGTCGAGGGCACGCCCGTAGTCATTCTGCATCAAGGCGGAATTGATTTCGGAGCCGAGGCACGCGGTGGTGGCGATCAGGCCGCCGCCGTATTTCTGAAGCAGTTCGCGATCAATACGAGGTTTGTAGTAAAATCCCTCCATCGCCGCAATCGTGGTGAGCTTAAGGAGGTTTTTATAGCCTTCATTCGTGCGGGCGAGCAGCACCTGATGGTACGCCGCTTGATCGAGTTTCGGCTCTTTGGATTTGTGAGAGCGGGGAGCGACGTAGGCTTCGACGCCGAGAATGGGTTTGACGCCTTTGTCTTTGCACTTGGAATAAAAGTCGGCGACGCCGTACATTACGCCGTGATCGGTCATGGCGAGGGCGGGCATTTCGAGTTCGGCGGCGCGGGCGATCAGGTGATTAAGCCGGTTTGCGCCGTCGAGCAGGCTGAACTCGGAGTGGCAGTGAAGGTGAACAAAATCGTTGCTGAGGTCGGTCATAGTCGAGAGCTTCAGGGTTGTGCACTGGAGGCTATTTAGCGGAAAGCCGGAGCGCAAAGTCTATATCTAGGTCAATGAGGTAGTTTAGCCGTTTTCCGCAAAAAGTAAAAGTAGACAAAAAAAGACCGACGCGAGAACTAGACCTCGAAGCAGGTTCACGGCAGAGCAAAAGGGGGGCAGGGCATCAAAAATTTTCGTGCAGGCACTTTTCTTGCCGGATCAAAAATCGTCGTCGGTGAAATAATTTCAGTGCGGTTAACTGTTCGATTGATCTTCCAAAGGACTTCTTGCCTCTCTATTCCGACAGACGATTCAAAACAAACATTGCCCCGCTCGGCACTCCCCTCGACAGCATTCTCGCCCTTCGCGGCGTCTTCTATCACTGGGGCAAAGCGAATTTTCCTGACCGCCGCTTTGGGGACAGCAGACAGATCGGCTTTATCGCGCAGGAAGTCGAGACCGTTTTCCCCGAACTCGTGAATACGGATGAGCGCGGTTACAAATCGGTGAACTATGTCGGCGTCATTCCCGTTGCGGTCGAAGCGATCAAGGCGCAGCAAAGGGAGATCGAAGCTCTGAAGCAGGAGAATGCGGGCAAAGTAAAGCTTCTTTCAGCCCTACAAGAAAAGTACGCGCAGCTGGAAGTGCGTCTTCTTCGGCTTGAAGCCGCCTCTCGTCCCAAGCCGCCCTAGACCCACCAGAGGGGATAAGCCGCATTTGCCCGCTGACCTCAGATGGGCCGGGAGGAAACCGAAGCAGGGGGTGAGTGGGGGGTGAGTTTGCGGCGCAGCCATCCCCTCGCCGGTTTTTCAATCCAGCGATATGTGGCGGAAGAGAGCAGCAAATTGAAGAGGATCGTCGCCGTTACTAATCCTAACAGCGGCAGACCGCCAACAGTGCCCGCCGGACGACCGCCTCGCAAAACGTTGATCCCGATAAAGAAAAACGTAAACGCCGTGCCCTGCATAAGATAGAACGAGTAGGATATTTCGCCGAGAAATTGCAGGGGGCGCGTGTTTAAAAAGCGAGCAGCCCCGGAGCTATTGTGCGCGGCGCACAAAATCAATCCAGCAAAAACAAGCGGACTGAGCGCGTCGAAAAGCGGGGTGAGGGGCGGGGGAGGAGCCTCGACGGAAGGAGACAGAAGCCCTGGAACCGGAAAATGCAGCACGAACCCCGTGAGCAGCAGCGCGGCGAAAAAAGCGCGATCCGAAGCGAGCCGCCGTTCGCACCCCCCGGAGCGATAAAACTGATAAAGGCAAACGCCGATGGTGAATTCCGGCAGACAGCGAAGCAGGCCGTAGTCAAACGTGATGTCAAGATTGTGCGGCGGATGAAGCGAAATCAGAACCCATAACCCAGCGGAGCAGAACAATGGCACCAGATAAGTGCGTTTGGAAACCCCTCGGTTCAGGGGGCGAAACAGCGGCAGGGCCAGCAGGTACGTCCACCACTCCGCTCCGATAGACCAGGCGGGGATATTCCAGGTCATTCCCGTCAGCCCGAAACTGATGAGCAGCAGAAAGTGAAAGGGCAGCACCTTCGGATCGTAAATTGCCGCCATGCCTCCTCCCCCGGCCTCCGCAGGCATTTTCGAGTAGATCAGAACATCAAGGAGAACGGTGAGCGAAAGAGCGAAAAAATGAAGCGGATAGATGCGGGCAAACCGGGCGGAAAGATAATCTTTCACTTCACGCCATTGTAGTTTGCCGTTGAACCGCCTGCCGTAGACATGCGTGAGGATAAATCCGCTTAAAACGAAAAAGAAATCCACCCAGAGATAGCCGCGAGCGACAATTCCCGTGCCCCGGAGCAGAAGCCCGCTGTGCGTGAAGCGGAGCAGGCTGTCGAGATGGTACAGAATGACAAGCAGGGCCGCAATGCCCCGCATCGGAGTGAGCGAGGCAATCGTACCGGGTTTTGGTGGCATCGTAAATGTCCTGTGCAGTGTCTGCGAAGCCGAAAAAAGGGTGAACTCTGATTTTATCCGGTTACTGTCGAAAGAAAAAGTAGACGGATGACAACAACCGAGTGCTGTTGTCCGAAATCGCTGCGGATTGGTTCTCCGCGCAGGGGCTGAAGGAGAGGAAAGATCAAGAGGAAAGCGTTTTCAGAAACTGCTGGGTTTCCGGGGCAAGCTCGGTGAATTGAACCGCGATTTCGTAGCGGGTGAGTACGGAGTTCTCCGCTTCGGTCGGGGGCAGCGGCTCCAGTCGAACCACCTCCCCTTCACCCTCAATGCCCCGCATTCCCTCGCCCGCTTCGATCTGAATTCGTGCGCCCACTTCCAGCGGCTCTTTCGCCAGAACAAGACACCCCGAAGTGCTGATGTCGTGCGTAACCGCTTCCACAGGGAGGGAAGCCTCGGTTAAAAGGCGAACCGGCAGATTGATGGAGGCTCGAACGGCAGAACGGCGTTGGTGGCGGCGAATAAGCGCGGGCATTTGCACCTGCCACAGCGGAATGGGCGTGGAAAGGTGCTCGCCAATGCGGGTGACAAAGCGGTAGAGTGCGTCTTCACTCAGTACCTCGGCGAGAATACGCGCTTCTGGTTCGAAGCCTGCCGGAGCAGCCACCCTGGGAGGAGCGATGACGCTGAAGGTGTTGGGATTGACCTCCCAAATGCGGGTGGAGAAACTCTGCCTATTCTGGCTCAGCCGAATCGCCTGCCCGACAAAGCCGAGTTCGACCCGCGCCAGCCCCGCCCCCGAAACGGGCCGCGCACGGGCGGCTTCGATCCGTTGAATCAGGGTGTCCAGTCCAATTGGCTTCACCAAAATATCGGCGACGTTGAGGCGGGCAATCTCATCGGGAACCACCGGGCGGTCGTCCGTTGTCATCAAAAGCAGGGTGGCATTGGGGCAGAGCGAGCGCAGGCGAGGAAGCACCACAAAGGTTTCGCGAAGCCGCATATCCCAAAGGATAATGTCGAAGGTGCGCTGAAAAGCAAACGAGAGTGCCTCCCCCGCTGAAGCCGCACTCGTGACCGAGTACGCATTTTGTCGGGACAGCTTGGCCTCGAATACGCGAGTATGATGGGGCTCCGCATCGCTAATCAGCACGGAGGGCGGCGAAGAGATGGGCATTTCCGCGATCTTCCCTCAACTTTCACTGGCAGCAGGTAAACAGGGAGGAATTCGTCGTTGAAGCAGACCAGAGAATCGCCGTTGGGTCGAAGTCAGCGTAAAAAGTTCGGGTCTTACACTCACACTATGATTGCAACATCCGTGCCAATCGTCCGTAATTATGCGAGGCGATTACATCTCCGGCAATTTTTTTTGTTCGCGAGGAGGCTGGTGAAAGATCAGCGGCAGAAGATCGGGCGTAAACACCGCTGCTTTTTTGTCGGAAAGAACCACTGCTCGCTCGATCACGTTTTCGAGTTCGCGGACGTTGCCGGGCCAGGCATAGGCGCGGAAGCGATCCCATACTTCCTGATCCACCTCGTGAATCGTCCGTCCATTTTCCTTGTTGTAGCGTTCGAGAAAGTGCTCCACAAGTGAGGGAATGTCTTCCGGGCGTTCACGAAGAGCCGGAAGAAAAATAGTGACGATATTGAGGCGATAATAAAGGTCGGAACGAAACTTTTCCTCCTCCACCGCCTTTTCGAGATTTTTGTTCGTAGCAGCGATCAGGCGCACGTCTACTTTCAGCGTTTTGGTTCCACCGATCCGCTCGAAACTCCATTCCTGCAGCACGCGCAGCAGTTTGATCTGGGTGGCGGGGGTGATGTCTCCGATTTCATCGAGAAACAGGGTTCCCTGATCCGATAACTCGAACCGTCCGGGCTTGGCGGCGGCGGCTCCGGTAAACGCATTTTTTTCGTGCCCGAACAGTTCGCTCTCCAGCAGGGTTTCGGGCAAGGCCGCGCAGGAAATCGGGACAAAGGGCTTGGCGGCTCGTGGAGAATTATAATGCAGGGCGCGGGCCACCAGTTCTTTGCCGGTGCCGCTTTCGCCCCGAATCAGGACGGTAGCCCGGCTGTCGGCGGCTCGCTCGACAATGCGATACACCTCCTGCATTTTGCCGCTTGATCCGACCATGCTTTCCAGCTTGAACGAAGTTTTCAGCTGCTGCTTGAGTTCTTTGTTCTCCGTGACCAAATCCCGATGTTCCAGGGCTTTTTTGATCATAACCCGAATTTCGCCGAGGTCAGGAGGTTTGGGAAGGTAGTTGTAGGCCCCATACCGCATCGCTTCAACGGCGGAACTGATGGTTCCGTAGCCGGTAACGACAAGAGCGGCGCAGTTCGGGTGAATCTGCTTCAGCTTCTGAAGAAGTTCCACCCCGGTCATGTCGGGCATAATGAGGTCGGTCACCAGAACGTCTATGGCATTGGCGGCGGCAATATCCAAGGCCCGCTTACCGTTTTCTGCGGTGAGAACGGTGTAGCCGTCGCGAGTGAGGGCGGCCTCGAACACGCGGCGGATGTTTGGCTCATCGTCGGCCACAAGAACGGTGATGGGAGTAGGTTTATTCATGGTTTTAGGTTTACGGTCGCATCAGAATTGAAAAACAAATCGTGTTCTTCGCGCTCGATCCAGCTCTGATTAATTGTCGGGCAGGCGGCCCACCGGCTGCCGGCTGATCACAGGTGGCTCGTCGAGCAGAGCGCGGGCGACATCGTGGGGCGGATGAAGCGGCAGCGTTACCAGAAATTTGGTTCCGCGCCCCACCTCAGAGAGCACCTCGACCTCGCCGCCGTGCTGATGAGTAATTTTTTGGACGATAGGCAGGCCCAAACCGGTTCCTTTCGTGCGGGTGGTGACAAACGGACGAAAAATTCTCTCCCGCTCCTCCGGGGCGACTCCGATGCCGGTATCGGCAAATCCCAAAACAAGGGTCATGCGCCCCTCATCGTAATCTGCCGAAATCGTCAGTTCCCCGCCATCGGGCATCGCCTGTCCTGCGTTCATCACGAGATTGCGAACCATCTGTCCCAACTGAAGCGGGTCGGCATAGATTTCAGGGAGATTGTCGGCGAGTTTCCAGTGCACCTGCACCGTGTGTTCTTCCAGAAACGTGGTGAGGCTCTGCATGGAACTCTGAAGCCAGGGAACCACCGAAATCAGACGGAGGTCGAGGGGGGTGGGGCGGGCGAAGTCCAGCATCTCCGAAGTGATCCGGCTGAGCGTTTCCACCTCGGCCAAAATGATGTCCGACCATTCGGTCGAAGCCTCCTGCCCCTCCGCATCCGAGCGAAGAATTTGCGCGGCTCCTTTGATGGGCGAGAGCGTGTTGCGAACCTCGTGCGCCATTCGTGCCGCCAACTGCCCGATGTCGGCAAGGCGGTTCATTTCTTTGAGCTTTGCTTCAAGGCGGTTTTCCTGGGTGACATCCTCGAAAATCAACACGACTCCCGATTGATCGGGAAGGCGGGAAAGCATCAGATTCAGGGTCAGCGAGTCGCGTTCTTCGGGGTGGAGATTGAATTTGGGCTGATGAAACGGCTCGCCTGTTTCCTGAACCCGTCGAATCGCTTCCGTGAGATGGTATTCTTCCTGCTCCGTGAACCGCAGTTCCTGAAGTAAAGTGAGGAGCGGACGATCTCGAAACTGTGGGGCAGATCGCTTGAGCGTGGCTTCCGCTGCCCGGTTCCAACGCGCAATATGCCCTCGTGCATCCGTTGAAATGATTCCGGCAAGGCTGGACTGAAGCACACTTTCCGTGTAGTTACGCAGCCGCTGAATGTTGCGGCTGTTTTCCTGGGCTTCAACATACAGGTAGGCGTGCTCGATGGCGATGGCGGCCTGATCCGTAAAAGCGACCAAAAGCCGCTGCTGCTCTTCCGTAATGGGTTCGCGCCGTCCGCGATGGCCTTTGTTGTCCGCGACCACCACCCCGATACAATCGTTCAATCCATTGAGCAGGGGCAGTGCGATGAATGTGTCGGTTCCCAGCGAGCGGGCCAACCCCCGTAGCTGGCGATAATAGCGGCCATGCTCTTCTTCAAGGGAGACGGCAGCCTTGGCATCGAAATGCACGCCCTGCTTTCGTTTGGCAATCGCTCCCACCGCTCCCTCGCCCTGCTTCACCGGCATTCTGCCGATGGCTTCAGGATAACCCCGCAGGGCACGCGGCATAAAGGTGGCGGAACGCAGACTGTCCCGCACGAAAAGGCAGCAGCGAGAAAAGCCCACAATCGAGCAAAGATCGTCTGAGATGCGCTCCAGAAGCGGGTCGCGCTCGATGGTCGAAACGAGGGAACGAGAAAGCCGGGAGAGTTTGGTCAACTCTTCGGCCCGACTTTCGAGATCGGAATAAAGCCGGACATTGGTGATGGCCAGAGCTGCCTGAGAAGCAAACACCGAAAACAGCCGCAAATCTTCCTGCGTGAAATCGGCTGCCGGGTGATGCCGCCGAATCGCCAGCACACCGAGCACGCCCCCCTCCGGCTGCTTGAGCGGAACCAGCATCGAGCAGGCGATTTCGGGGCGGTGTTCGACCCCTTCAAGCCGCCAGTCGCGCATATCTCCCACCAGCATCATAGGCTTTTCGGTTTCTGCCACGCGGCCTGCGTAGCCTTCGCCCAATTTCTGTTCTTGAGTGAGGGCGATATCGGGCAGACCGTGCGAAGCGGCAATGCTGAGAGTCTGCGTTTGCGAATCAAGCAGCATGAGCGAGCAGGCCGGAGCATCCATGAGGTGCGCGGTGCGCTCCACGATCATTTGAACCAAATGCGGCGTTTCGATGGCGTCCACCGCCTGCCCGATTTCATAGAGAGTGGCCAGTTCGCGCACCCGCAGATGCGAGCGGTCTTCGGCCTCTTTGATTCGGCGGTGCATACTTTCCAGAGCGAGCATCTGCCCTAGCTGATAAACCACAAAATCGGCAATTTCAAGCGGAAGGTCACTGGTGGCCGGGGAAATAAAGGTGAGCAGGGCGAGCGGGGCCTCGGCGTGAGTGACGCGCACCCGCTCTCGCCGCCACAGCGAACTCTCCTCGACGGCAAGCAGGGTGGGCTGACCAAACGGAAGACACCGAGCCGCCGTCCCTTCGGTGATTTCCAGCATCATGGCGGCTACACCGAACTGGGTTTCCAAAATTGGAAAAACGCGGGTCAACCAATCGGCGGCATTGAGGGTAGCCTGAGTTTCTCGCAGAAGATCGCCCAGGGTTCGGTAGAGAAGCGGGTTTCGGTCGGAAGCGGCCTTAGAATGGGTCGGCTCAGAGAGTGTAGTCATGGGCGATCCCTTCGGGGAGGTCGGAAAAGAAAGTGCTTTACAGGATATTTTCGGAAGATCGAAGCAAAATCCTGACCTTATCAACATTGGTCAGGAGCGGGGGAAGACCGGGAGAAAGTTCGACGGCGGAACCGGAAAATCCTGCTTAAAGTTCGGCGGAAATCGTTCTGTTTTCTGCTGCGGGCCGGGGGAATGCCGAGGTGAACCGACGCAGTGCCCCTTCCGCCTCCTGCTTCAGCAAGGGGTTTTCCTCCTGAAGCAGCCTTTCCAAAAGCGGCAGGGCCAGTGCGTTTTCCGTTTTTCCTAGGGCGCGGATGGCGTAGCCGCGAACATCGTCATCGAAATCGCGCTCAACGGTTTCCATCAAATCTTCTACAATGGGGCCTAATGCTTCCCCCTGCATTTCGCTCAGGGCAAACGCCGCATACCACCGCACTTTTTCGTCGGGGTCTTGTTTCAGCATTCGGGTGAGGTCGGGGACAGCGGATGCGGCAAGAGGGGCCATTGCGCCAATTGCCCAGGCGGAACTCCAGCGCGTGTCGGCGTTCGCATCGGTGAGCCGTTCGATGAGAAGCGGAAGCGCGACTGCGGCTTTGTCTCCAAACCCGGCGACAGCGGTTTCTGCCATCCCAGGGTAGTAAAGCGTCCGCTGCCGCAGTGCTTCCACGAAAAAAGGCAGGTGTGTTTCCACGCGATCTGTAATTTTGGCAATGGCAAAACGGGCCCAAAGAACCGTGTTGGGGTCGGGGTGCGTGAGAAGAGTTTGCAGCGAGGGCAGGGCTTCCTCCGCGCCCCTGCCCAGCGAAGCCAGTTCACGCGCCGCGTTCCAAACCAGCGAAGTTTGCGGGTCTTTGAGGGCAGCGATCAGAGTGCGTAACCGTCGGATGTTCACTGGCTAAGCCCCCGGATCGAGTTTGCGAAGCAGAGAAGAGAGGCGGTCGGGGGCCTCGCGCAAAAGTGCCGCCAGCTGCTTGCCTACCGAGACCAAAAACTCAAAATCCTGGTTTCGTGCTTCAAAGGCCGAACGAACGGCGGCGGCAATCAGTTCATCGGAACCCGCAGTTGCCGTAAACTGGATCAAGGTTCGGAGATAGTCGGGCGTCTCGGTGATGGCGGCGATCTCGGCCTGGGTGCAGGGCGAAATAAACGCATGAAGGCGGGCGGGCTTGGGGGGGAGATAGGGGCGGAAGCGGCCCTTTTGAGCAAACCCCAAATGCAGAGCCGAAAACTCGGTGGACAGCAGTTCGGGCAGCTGCGGATGCTCTTGAGCGAGGGTTTCGGCCAGCATACCAAACGGAGAAGGCATTCGTCCGGGTTCGGCGGAGAGCGTTTCCGCATAGCAGACCACCGCGTAGATAGTGCCTTCGTCGGCCTCCGAAATGAGACCGGGCACGGAAGAAACTCGTTCGGCAAAGGGGTCTTCTTCGAGCGATTCCGCCGGGGAAAGAACGGCGGAGTGCGGCGTTTTCACAAACGCGCCAAAGCGAGGCGGGTCGTACAGGTGCTTGTCCGGGCACTGCGCCACAAATTCGGTGGTGGTTGCCCGCACGATTTCCCCTAAAATGTTGTCCTCTGGAGCCGTATAAGGCATGATGTTAGTTTCCGAGCAGCTCGCGCAGCTTGGCTCCGATGTCTTTTTCGCGCATCATCGCTTCGCCGACGAGAACCGCACCCGCTCCTGCCGCTTCAAGAGCCATCAAATCCTGCCGCTCGTGGATTCCGCTTTCGCTGACGATCAGACGCTGAGCGGAAGGAGGGAACACCTTCAGCAAATCGAGCGTGGTATGCAGCGTGGTGCGAAACGTATGCAGGTCGCGGTTGTTGATACCGATAAGAGTGGCCTTGGCTTTCACGGCGGTTTCCATTTCGGCGGCATCATGGACTTCCACGAGCGCGTCCAGATCGTACTGACGAGCCGTCGCCAAAAATTCTTCCAGCTGCGCTTCAGGAAGAGCCGCCACGATCAGCAGAATCGCATCTGCTCCCGCCGCCCGGCTTTCAGCGATCTGCCACGCATCCACGATAAAGTCTTTTCGCAGCAGAGGAAGGGTGACACGCGACCGAATCTGGGTTAGATATTCTAGTCTGCCCCCGAAATAAGGTTCATCGGTCAGCACCGAAAGGCAGCAGGCTCCGTTTGCTTCGTAGGTTTGGGCAATGACGAGCGGATCGAAATCCTCGCGGATAAGGCCTTTCGAGGGGGAGGCCTTTTTTACCTCGGCGATCAAGGCAATGCCGTCGGCTTTTCGCAAAGCCGCCTCGAAGCCGCGAACGGGCGGAGCCGCCGCGATCTTCTCCTCTAATTCACTTGGAGAAACGCGCTTTTTTCGGAAACTGACTTCGGTGCGCGTTGTCGCTAAAATTTCAGAAAGAATGCTCATAGACGGGTGCTCATCGGTAAATGCTCAGGGGGGGCGCAGGAAAGGAAGCCTGAGTTGCCTGAATGAATTCCTGGAGTTTTGTGAGGGCCTCGCCCGATTTCAGGGCGGCCCGCGCCCTCTCGAAGCCTTCAGAGAGGGTATCGTCGAAACCCGCTAACGTGAAAGCGGCCCCGGCGTTGACCGCAACCAAATTCAGGCGGTCTGTGTCCTGGCGGGTTCGCTCCGTTCCAGAGAGAATCCGGAGGACGATTTCCGCATTTTCAGCGAGGGAGGGGCCGGGGCCGAGAGCGGCAAGGTCGGGAGGGGGACTTTTCCCTAAGCCGAAGTCCGCAGGAGAAAGAATGCGCTCGGAAATTTCGCCCTGGTGCAGCTGGGAGCAAAAAGTTTGCCCGAACGTCAGAATTTCGTCGGCCCCGGCCTCACTGTAGACGATCATTGCCCGCTCGCTGCCGAGCATTTTCAAGGCACCGACCGCCAGTGCACAGACTCGCTTTTCATAAACACCCATCAGCTGAAGCGAAGCCCCTGCCGGGTTGACGAGCGGCCCCAGCAAATTGAAAATGGTGCGAAAACCCAGTTCACGCCGAAGCGGAGCGACCTGCTTCATCGCCGGATGGTGAGCCTGAGCAAACAAAAATACGATTCCCACTCTCTCCAGAACCGCCCCGGCAGTTTCGGGAGAGAGAGCGAGGTTCACCCCCAGGGCTTCAAGCACATCCGCGCTGCCGCAGGTGCCGCTCATCGCTCGATTGCCATGCTTGGCAACAGCCACTCCCTGGGAGGCCAGCAAAAGAGACACGCAGGTGGAAACGTTGAAGGTCTTGAATGTGCTGCCGCCCGTCCCACAGGTATCGAGCAGGGGGGAGCGAGAGGTTTTAACCCGGAGAACCTGAGATCGCAGCACCTGAGCAAAAGCGGCAATCTCCGTCACGGACTCGGATTTCGTTTTCAGCAGTGTGAGAAGGGCCGCACTTTGAGCCGGGGTAAGCTCGCCCGCCATCAGAGCACGGGCAGCCCCCGAAGCCGTCTTCGCGTCGAGGTCACGCCCCTCCAGTAGTCTCTGTAAAATGTCGGCGATCATCATGCGCTAGTTTACCACACAACCGAATCCCGGAAAAGGCAAAGGGCTACTCTTCCGTGCGCCCGGAGGCCCGCAGCAGCTGCGTTTCCTCTTCGGTTGGGGTTTCGAGCACCGGGCGAAGCAGCGTCTCTTTGCCGACCGGAGCCGACGACGCCCGCAGCATTTGTGCGCCCACTTTTTCCCGCTCGGCACGCGCCAGAACCTCTGGAAGTGCCTGCGCTGCCGCCGCTTGTGCCGCCGGAAGCACCCCATAAAACGGAGCCGAATGGCTGAGGGTCTGAATGAACTCAACCTCGGCTGCTCCTCCGTAGTGGCGGATCGTTTCGATGAGAGCGAGAGTAAGGGCGGGATTGAACTGTGCAAAGTCCTGAAAGAGTTTTTGTTTGTGTTCGCGGCTCAAGCCTGCGTATTCCGCCGCCTGTTCGGTTTGCAGAACCTCGGTCAATTTTGCTCGCACTTTCGCCTTCAGAAGGGGGTCGCCTGCAAAGTAGGCTTCGATCCACTCTGAAAGCGGCAGAGTCGTTTCGCTTTCAATGGCGGCATTCAAGGTGCGCTGCCAGTGAGTTTCCACCTGCATCATCCTTTGATAGAGACGAACCAGGGTGAAGCTAACCAAAACGATCAAAATAAAAAGAGGTATCACCCTTTTAGTATACCTGAGACGAGAGGGTCTGCGTTCCTGCCGCGTTCAGAGAAAGACCGGAATGAAACCTGAGTTCACGATTTTCTCAAGCGGGCGGCTCCGGGGCGGGGGCGTGTATCGGGGTGTTTTTTGTTTTTAGAGAGAGGCCGGGCCGTGAATTCCACACGGCTTGGATTTCGGCCACAATGGAGAGGGCAATCTCTTCCGGTGTTTCAGAGCCGAGGTCGAGGCCCGCCGGGAAGAAAAGTCGGCTTTTTTCCGCCTCCTCAATTGGCTGCCCCTCTGTCTCCAGTTCCGCGAGCATCTGCTCGGTACGCTTGCGCGGCCCCAACATCCCCAGGTAACGCACCGGCGAAGGGAGAAAAAATTTCAGCATCGCTTTGTCTTGCTCATAATGGTGGGACATCACGACTGCCGCTGTGAACGAGTCGGGAGCGAGATGCCGGTGGAGTGCCTGAAGAGCAGCCACTTTTTTGTGAGCGACTTTGGCGAAACGCTCGTCGGAAACAAGATGCGAACGCTCATCAAAAAGCGTTACTTCCCAGCCCAGCAGACCGGCAAATCGGGCAAGCGGAGCGGCATCCTCCCCGGCTCCCCCGATCAAAAGAGCCAGCGGCGGCTTGATCGGCTCGAAGAAAACGGCAGCGGACTTTCCCGCCTCTGAAAAATTCCAGCAAACCGATTTCTGGCTCTCGAAAACCGAGTCCGCTGTTATTCGCAGCTCTTCCGCCAGAAACCCTGCGGCTTCGGGACAAACACCGGGTTCTGAAAAAAAGAAATGATCGCCCAGCGTGAAATCCGCCGTTCCCTCGGCTTCGAAGACGGTTCCGAGAACGCCGACCCTGCGACCAGACCGGCAGTTTTCGATAAAAGCGACCAGCGGATGAGAGGGCGAAAACGGTTCGATCAAAAGGGTGACCCCTCCCCGGCAGCCCATTTCCATCACGAGATCGAAACCGGCTTGTGAGTTGTAGCGCACCAGTTCCGCCTTCCCGGAAGAGATCACCCGCTGGGCGTGCTCGGCGACATCCGCTTCCAGGCAGCCGCCGCTCAGCGAACCGCTGCGCTCCCCGTTCGGAAAGACGATCATTCGCGCTCCGGGACGGCGATAGGTCGAGCCTTGTGTGCCGACGAGCGTTGCCAGAGCCGCAGTTTGGGGTTGAGGATGGGAAAGTTTCAACAAGCGAAGCAGATTTTGCCATTCAGTCATCGGGTTTTTCCAGGGGGCAGCCAAATTTTTGCGGGCTTTGCGGTACAGTTTACCCGAAAGGAAAAGGGACGCGGCTTGCCGCGTCCCTTTTCCTTGGGGCGCCCGAAAGTGAGCACCCGGAAGTGCCGGGGAGCGACCCGGCTATTCGTAAATTTCCACCTCCCTCAGCATCAAGCGGGGAGAAACCGTCACCCCCCAAGCTGCCGTGCAGGCATTTACGGCGAGTTGATCGGGAAGAAATCCTGCCGTTGCCCGGCGCGGAACGAGGCGCAGCCCATCGGTCATCACGGAAGGGAACGCCACTACCGAGAAATTTTGATCCGAGTACCAGGTGGAGACCGTGCTTCCAGGGGTGGCGACCGCATCGCTTGGAGGGCACGGCGTGGTGATGCTTTTCACCGTGACCCATTTGCCGTTCGACCAAGCCTGCACGTCGAAATCGAGCAGGGAGCAGTAGAGATTGTCGGCTCTCATTCCGAACACCAGCATTTTGCTCAGGCTCCGGGGAGCCGAAAAGCGCATTTCCAACACGGCGGGTTCCCCTTTGCCGTTCACGAGGTCTGCAGACCAAAGCCCCGCTTTGAGCGAGCCGGCATGGATTGATTCGAGCACCCCATTCGTTAGCAGCCCTAGATCGCCGCTTTGCGGGCCGGAATAGGTCAACTGAGCGAGCGGAGCCAGATTCGTACCAAAATTGATCGGTACGGGAACCATTTCCTGGCCGGGTCTGAGGCGGACGTAGTGCGGCAGAGCCGAAGCCGTAAGCATGGCGCGACCGCCAGAAACCGGAACCGTTTCCGGATTTCCAAACGCATCCCACACATCCAGAGAAGCGGCCCCGCTGACCTGCATCTCTACGGGAAGATCGCTGCTTCCCAGATTGCGGAGCATCACTGTGGAACCGCCTGAAGAAGTGTAGCGCAGTCCCAGCAAAAGTTTGTTGCCCGTTGTGCCGAAATCCAGCGTGCCGCTGAAAATTCGATTTTTGATGACGGCGGTTCGGGTTCGTAACGCCAGGGCTGCCGGGTGCGGGCCAGCCGCCGACCAGAGAAACGCAGGGCACTGCATAAATCCGTGATCATTGGTGTAGAAGTGGTAACTCATATCCGACGGAGTTCCGAGTGCCTCCAGAACGTCCCGGTGCAGGGTCACCCGCACTGCCTGACACCCTCCCAGGTAGGTTCCGGCCCGCACCCCGCTAATGGCCCGCTCGGTTTGCCAGATCGGTTTCGCGCCGTCGCCGTACTGGGCCATCAGGGTGCGAAGCGAGTTCCATTTCCATTTCCAATGAAGCGGGTCTATGCTTTCATGGCCTTCATAATCGTGAAGGGTGAGGATGTCGAAATAGTCTTTCCCGCCGAGCTGATAAAAGCGGTTGTACCAATTGAGGTCAATGCCGCAGAGAGCCGGAGCCATCACTTTGGCATTCGGGTCGGATTTACGAATCAGCGCGAACGTCTCTTTGAGCAGTTTGACGTAGGCTTCCGGCGTCATGGAAAGGTTCGGCTCGTTGACCACCTCCCAGTATTTCACTTTTCCTTTAAGGCGGTCTACCACAGCCTGCACTTTTTGCGGCGCACAATCGGCGGCAGAAACAAAGGTGGCGAACAGGGTAACCTTACGGGCGAGGGCGTCTTGCGCCTGCGCTTCCAAGGTGTCGAGGCTTTGGTCGGTAGAAGTTCGCACAAGATTGAGGCCGATCAGCGCGTTGCGGGCACTGTCCACCGGTCCGCTGTCCTTGATGCCTGCGTCCGGCGGCGGCAGCACCAGATAAGCGGGGCTGAAACCGAGATGTTTTCCGATTCCCATCAATCGTTGTCCGCCCGCGCTCACCTCCAGCTGCACCTCATAGGGGCCCCATTTCGGTGGAGTGAAGCTTACCGTTTGTTTCGAGGCCGCTCCGTCTTTGAGCGGTACGGTAAGAATTGACTGCCCCACCTGCTTTTTGTTCAGGTCATAGATCGAGAGGGTGAGGGTGGCTTCGGAAATCCGGCGGGCGGCGGCCTGAAGCCCGAACTCAATCGGAATCGAACCCAGGGTGAAAAACAAATTGTCGGCTCGCGAAGTGGAAATCGAGGGAACGACTCCCAGTCCCAGCGTGGATTGCTCCGTCACGCCGGTTTGCGGCGCATCGGAAAAATTGGCTTTGGTACGGAGCACACAGGGGCGGGGGTGCATCTGAGATCCCGGTGCCATTGTTCCATTGACGCCCACCCAGAGACGGTCGTTATGGTCAATCGCATAGGGAGTGAACGACCTGCCCCCGAAATAGCCCCAGGCGTCGAACCAGCTGAACTGGGCAGTTCGCTGCGTGTAGGTTTTCAGGTCGGGGCTGAAGCGGGTGACAAAGCCGGGGTTGTGCGGCGTGGTGGAAAAAAGGTTTCCCTTCGAGTCCACAGCAACGGTGTGGAGCAGCACGGAGCCGTCGGACAGATAATAATCGTTGATGCCGCTGCCGATCACGGTGATCAGCGTTCCGGTCGGGCTGAATTTGTAAATCTGGTTTACGTCGGCCAGAAAGTAGAGGCAGCCCATTTTGTCGGAGGCCAGAGAAATACAGTTACGGATCGGCTGGCTAAGTGTAATCGGGGGTTTTGCCGTGCCGGACGGAGTGAACACCGAAACCTGAGTGATGGATTGGTTTGCCGGATTTGCCGCTGCAACGATCTCTTCCTGATTGTCCCTTACCCGAGTAGTGATGGCGGAGACATCGGGCATCATAAGATCGCGGATCAAAACTCCAGTGGGCGTGTACTGCTGAATTCGACCGGCGCGAGGCTGAGTGATGTAGAGGCGGATGGCCCGGTCTATCGTGAGGTGACTTGGCGCATTGGCGGCTCCCAGGCGGATATCCCAAATGTTGAACTGCCCGCGAAAGGCTCCAGAATTGCTGAAAATCTGGATCAGATAATTGTCTTTCGTGCCTGTCCCGGCGGAGCCGGGCAGGGTGGTATCGAGCACGTATAAATTGTTCGCGCTGTCGAAAGCGAGGTCGGCAATGTTGGCAAATTTGCCTTTGCCCTTGCCGGGGCCGCCAAGTTCGAGGTCCGAACCTTCGCCGAGTTCGTTTTGCGCCGATGCCGCCGTACCTGCCGCCAGAAGGCAGGTGAGCAGGGCGTAGAACGAGAGGGGGCGGAGGGAAAATCGGTTCCAGAACGGGAACCGGGGTGAGTGAGTGAGTCGCATCGTCTTACCTCCTTGTGCGACCCGCGCCGAGTTTACCAGAGACACGGCGGAGACAAAAAATCGGCTCCACCAGCAAAATCCAAAGGGCGTGGGAATTTCAGACAGATTTTCGGAACGCTGGCTTCCGATTCCCACCCGTAAATCAAACGGTTTCCAGGGTGTCCGCTTCCCGTCCACGAAAAATCTACCGCGCTTCCGCCTTTCGAACTTGAAATCGAACCTCTTACCACAAGCGGGGCAAAATCTTTTGGCACCGATCATACTAATCGCCAGCCAGCAAAGGAAGCGAGACGGGCTGACCGCCTAGTTGGGAGGAGCGGCGAAGGGCCAGAACAATTTCTTGATCCATCCGTCCCTGCAAAGCTCCATAAGTCGGTTCGGTTCCATTTCGTACAGCATCCACAAGACTCTGGATGCATCCTGCAACTCCGATTTCGTCATCATGCCACTGAGTGGCGTGTATTTGATGCTCGGTCCAAAAAGGATTGTTCCAGGTCACAAGCGGCATTTCGGCGTTGCCGGTGTGTGCCACCACCCCAATCAACGCTCCGCCGTCCACTCGCTCGGTACGACGTTCCAGGCGAATGAGAGATGGACTTTCGCTGCCCGGAGCCAGCAGGGTCAGATGCTCTTGCAGATCAGGATAAATGCCGGTGGTCACCCCCATTCCTTTCTCGGCTAGAAACCGGCTGCTGCGCCACCAGCGCAATGGGCAGTCATAGCCCACGTTCGTCCAGTGAAACACTCCGATCTGCCCGCCCTCAAAATCAATCAGGCCATGTTCCTGAGTTTCCTGCCGCGCTCCATACGAATTTCCCAAGCGCGACCAGTGCGGGGCCAGCTCGAAATCGCGCACGACCCCGGTCACCTGGATTGGCCTTGTTCCAAAGCCGAGGTAACTTCTTAAAACACTCACCCCATGATAGCCGTGTCCGGCAAAGTCGTTAAAAGCGGTGTAGACCTTTCCAAACAGGCCCGATTCCAGCAGTTTGAGTTTGATCTGCTCCATCGGACGGCGATGGAACTGCTCGGCCACCTCCACTTTCAGCCCTCGAACGCCAGCGGCTTTGATGATTGCGTCAGCTTCCCGCAACTCATGGGCTACAGGGGTTTCCAGCAAAACATTCAGACCTGCCTCCACAGCCATCAACCCAACCTCTCCGTTTGCTCCATACGCCACCGAGACAATACCGATCTGCGGGGAAGTCTCGCTCACCAGTCGTTCCAGATCGGTGAAATGAGGGACTTGCAGTTTTGTGCCCAAGTTTTGTGCGGAGCCTTCGCTTCGCCCCCACACGGAAACGAGCTCGATGTTGGGCATGGCCTTGAGCATCGGCCCGTAAAGGTAGTCGGAACGTTTGGCCGTTCCAATAATGGCAGCACGCAGGGGCAGGTTGTCAGGCATAAGTAAATCCTTTGTCGCTTCAATTCGTGGGTCATGAGTCCTTTGCTTCTTCAGAAAGGGGAGAAAATCCTTTTCGAAAAACCACTTGGAACGGATTACACAAGAAATTCATCAGGGCAATGGGTTTGTCCAGATAAATCACTCTAAAGCAAAGAGCTTCGCACGAACAAAGATCATCGGAAGGCAGCCGCTCCCCTACGCCAATGCGGGTGAGGAAAAACCCTGACTCTTTCAGAACGATTTTCTCCTTTTCGGAAGACGTACAAAAATCGGAAGAAGTGCAAAAAATAACGGGAAGCGACTCATTAGATTTCTTCAGAGGGTTAGTAGAATAGAAGGAGTTATATAGGGCGAAATAGCAAAAACTTATGGAGAACAATCTGCCTGCAAGAGCAGATTAGTAACGAGGGCGGCAGTGAAAAGTCAATCCTCTCCAGGGAGAAGAGCAGATGAACCCGGGAAAACTTAACATTGGAATCGCGGGAAAGCGAGGCCTGTCGTTTCTCGCGGGGCTGCGGTCTTCGCCCGGTGTGGAAGTGACGGCTTTTTGTGAAAAAAATCCGCAGGTTCTAAAAGAAGAAGCGGACAGGCACGGCATCCCTCGCACCTTTACGGAGTTTGAGGCCATGCTCGACGGGGTGGATGCGGCTGTCGTCGCAACGCCGATGCCGCTTCATGTGCCGCAAAGCCTGCTCGCTCTCGACGCTGGCAAACACGTACTCTCAGAGGTGACCGCTGCGGTCTCTCTTGAAGAATGCTGGCGTCTTCTCGATGCCGTCAACGCTTCGGGTAAAACCTACTTTTTTGCAGAAAATTACTGCTACCTGAATCCGAACGTCCTGATTCGGGAGATGGTGAAAAAAGGGCTGTTCGGCGACCTCTATTTCGGGGAAGGGGAGTACCTGCATGAAGTTCGAGCCCTGCATCACCATCAAGACGGTTCACCGACCTGGCGTTACTACTGGCAGGTCGGCATCAATGGCTGCACCTACGGCACTCACTCGCTCGGCCCCGTAATGCAGTGGTTTAAGGCAGCCGACTCGAAAGAACGCATCGAAAGTGTCTTTTGCCTTGGAACCGGCGTTCACACCGACCCGGAGCATCCGCAGCAGGACACAACTCTGATGCTCTGCCGGTTAAAGAGCGGCAAACTCATCACCATTCGACTGGATATGCTCTCGAACCGTCCGCATCTGCCCAGCTACTACGCGGTGCAGGGAACACACGGAGTTTATGAGGCATCGCGCCTGGAGGGAGAACCGGGGCGAGTCTGGATCGGCGAAAACAGAAGCGAAGAGCACCGCCTCTGGAAACCCCTCAGCGAATTCGAAGAACACTATCCCCCCCACTGGCAGGAGCGGCTCCAAGAAGCCGCGAAGTCGGGACACGGCGGCGGAGACTACCACATCGGGCGCGAGTTTGCCGACTCGATTGTGGAGGGCACACCGCCCCCGATTGGGATTTACGACGCCCTGGAATGGACTGCCGCCGGGCTGTGCTCACAGGTTTCGATCTCCAATGGCGGCGTACCCATTCAGGTTCCCGACTTTCGCAAACCGGCTCAGCGGCCTCTCACGCTGGACGCCCCCGATCTGCACTGACCATCCTGGTTATCTCTCCAAACTCGGATTGAAGCAGGGCGATTTTGCCAGAACTCTCAAGTACATCAGCGGTCGCGCTGAACCACGTAATCCGTCAGCTGTGCAAAACTGTCGCGAGCGGCGGAGGGGGGCAGCAGATTCAGGGCAGCGTTGGATCGTTCGACGTAAGAGGCGGCGGCCTCACGGGTTTGGGCAAAGGCTCCGTACTTCTCCATGATCTCACACACTCGCACAACCCCCGCTTCTTCTAAATCAAGACTGCCGAAAGCCGAAAGAAGCTCGCAGCGCTCCGTTTCGCCAGCGGCTTCGAGCGCGAGAAGAAACGGCAGGGTGGCGCGTCCGTCTTTCAGATCGGACCCTCGCGGTTTTCCGGTAACGAGCGGGTCACCCGTATAATCCAGCAGATCGTCTGCAAGTTGGAACGCCATTCCAAGGCGATAACCGTAATCGGCCAGAGCGTTTTCCTGTTCTGGCGAAGCCCCGGCGATCATAGCCCCGCAGCGGCAGCAGCCCTCGACAAACACCGCCGTTTTTTTTCGTAAAATCTCGAAATAGGTTTCTTCCGGCAATTGGGCATCCCCCGTCGCCGAGATTTCCATTACCTCACCCTCGCTCATGTCAATTGTGATTTCAGACACCGTGCGAATAATTCGCAGGTCGCCGTCCATCGAAAGCAGACGCATAGCTCGCGCCAGAATGTAGTCGCCGCTGAGAACGGCCACTCCGTTGCCGAAAATCGCGTTGGCAGTGGGCTTGCCGCGCCGGGTGGCGGTGTTGTCAACCACGTCGTCGTGAACGAGGGTAGCCATATGTACAAACTCGACCGCCGCTCCCACTGTTGCCAGCCGATCCAGCGGAAGATCGGGGCGAATGGCACGGGCCGAAAGTGCCACCATTGCAGGCCGAAGCCGCTTGCCGCCCGCGCTCATGATGTGGCGGGTAAGGGCGTAAACGATACGCCCCTCGGAGCCGAGGTCGGCGTACATCCGGGCTTCGACCGCTTCGAGATCGGAGCGAACGAGGTTGAGGAAATCCACGCCGGAAGAGGCGGCTCCGGCAGAGGAAGACGGGCGGGAGAGGGCGGGAGTAGAAGAAATCGGATAGGTGGTAACGCTCATGGTCGAGCCTCCATTTCACTCCGCAGGGGCTTGGTGCCGATGTGGATGCAAACCGTCCCAAAATTGAGATCGCGCAGCTGAATGTTCTCCAGCCCCGCTTCGCGCAGGGTGTCGGCGAGCACTTCGCGAGACACAAACTGCTTCATCGACTCTGGGAGGTAGGTGTACGCTTCTCGGCGGCTGAACAGCCCGCCGATTCGGGGCAAAATCTGGAACAGATAAAAATCAACCAAAGACTTGTACCAGCGGTTGCGGGGGCGGGAAAACTCCAGAACAACCACACGCCCGCCGGGAACCGCCACACGAGTCATTTCGCGCAGGGCCTGGTCTATCCGAGCCACGTTGCGGATGCCGAAGCCGACGGTCACCACCTGAAAGCGGTTGGAAGGGTAGGGCAGGGATTGGGCGTCGGCGACCATGAGGGTGAGGGGAGCCTTGGCTCCAGGAAGCTTGGGAAGGCCGCTGCGGATCATCGGTTCGCAAAAGTCGGAGCCGATCACGCGCCCCGTGCTGCCCGAAGCCGACGCCAAATCGAGGGCGAAGTCGCCAGTTCCAGTACACACATCCAGGCAGTGATCGCCGGGATGTACTTGAGCCAGCCGAACTGCAAGTCTGCGCCAGCGGGGATGCTGACGAAAACTCAAAACATCGTTCATCAAGTCGTAGCGCGAGGCAATGCCGGAAAACATTTCCCGAACATAGGTTTCTTTGCTGCCCGTGAAAAGAGGGGTAATCTCCTCTTTTTGTGCTCCGGTCATTGCCTGCGCCATCTGTACCTCACTCCTGAATACCGTAACTACCTGAGTTCGTCCTTTTTTTCACAATCTCTTCTACGATTATACTCACGCCCCGGTTTCTCTGTCAACGTGCTCTGAAAGTAATTCCACGCCGGAGTTATATTATTATACAATGATGCGTAAGGACTCGTTCCCTCTCGTCCTTCTTTTTTCGGCGTTCCGCCCAACAATCTTCAGCAAAATCTTGATTTCCCTCTGCATTCAGATGAGTAACGGCCCTCCCTTCAACTTTCGCCTGAAAAGTGACGTTCGCGGTATTCATAATTCTAGGTTCTCATCAGGTATAATTTCATTTGGGCGCAGCGAGAAACCCTCGCTGCGCCCGCTTATTTTTGTGCTGAAAGCTCAGCCGCCTGCAAGAAGAACTCAAAGAGGAAGACGATGCCGCAGTTCCAACGTCAAAAATCCGGTCAATCCAAGGTGAAAATTCTCGGCCCCGACGCCACCCGCGCCTATTTGCTGCTGATGCGCCATACCGGAGGCAAGCTTCAGGTGCTGCCCGACGACGTGTATGTTTGTGATGAAAAGAGTGTCGAGGTGCTTCGAGACAACGGAATCCAGTTCGAGGAATTGAAAGCCAACGGTTAGCGAACAAGGAGACGGGGAGGCACAACCCCGCCGGGGAGGAGAAAAACAATGACGAAGTATATTTTTGTGACGGGAGGGGTGGTTTCCAGCATCGGGAAGGGGATTACGACGGCAAGCCTTGGCCGCCTGCTGCGAAATCGCGGCTTTCGAGTCACCCTGCAAAAACTCGACCCCTACATTAACGTGGATGCAGGCACGATGAATCCGTTTCAACATGGCGAGTGCTATGTGACGGAAGACGGCGCGGAAACCGATCTCGATCTGGGGCATTATGAGCGATTTGTAGATGTGGACCTCACCCGCCGCGCCTCGGTCACCACCGGCAGCGTGTATCAGAGCGTGATCGCCAAAGAACGGCGCGGCGATTATCTCGGTGCCACCGTTCAGATGATCCCTCATGTGACGAACGAAATCAAATCCCGTGTGGTGGAAGCCTCCAAAGGGGAAAACGGTCAACCGGATGCCGATGTGGTGATCGCGGAAGTGGGGGGAACAGTCGGAGACATCGAAGGGCTGCCGTTTCTGGAGGCGATTCGGCAGTTCAAAAAGGACGTGGGAGCGGAAAACGTTCTTTACATTCATGTCACCCTGATTCCCTATGTTGGCCCTTGGGGAGAAGTGAAAACAAAACCGACGCAGCACTCCGTCATTAAACTGCGCGAAATCGGAATTCAACCGGATGTGCTGATCTGCCGAACCCGCCTGCCTCTGACCGAAGACGTGAAAAAGAAAATTTCGCTGTTTTGTGATGTGGATGCAGAAGCGGTGATTGCTGCCTACGACGCGGAGACGATCTACGAGGTTCCTCTCAATTTCGAGGAGGCTGGACTCTCCGATTATGTGGTGAAGCGACTCCAACTGCCAAAACACACCCCTGATCTAGCCGAGTGGCGGCAGATTGTGGAGCGGATCAAGCGTCCTCGCCATGAGGTAAATGTGGCGGTGATCGGAAAATACATAGAAAACGGCGACAGTTACATTTCCATTGCGGAGGCTCTCAAGCACGCCGGGATTGCGAATGACTGCCGCGTGAATCTGCACTGGATTGATTCGGAGATGATCGCCCCGGAGGATACTTCAAGGGTGCTGGGGGAGATGGACGCGCTGCTGGTGGCTCCGGGTTTTGGGGCGCGGGGCGTGGAAGGAAAAATCGCCGCCTCGCAGTATGCGCGAACGCACAACGTTCCGTTTTTGGGAATCTGCTACGGAATGCAGATGTCGGTGATTGATCTCGCGCTTAACGCTGCCGGGCTGGAGGGAGCCCACACGGAAGAAGTCAAGCCAGATACCCCGCATCCGGTCATCCACATTTTGCCGGAGCAAAAAAATGTGGAGGACAAGGGTGCCACCATGCGGCTCGGCTCCTATAAATGCCAGCTGGTGGCGGGTTCGCTGGCCGAGCGGGTTTACGGCACGAGTTCCATCTATGAGCGTCACCGTCACCGCTACGAGTTCAACAATGACTACCGCGAGCTGCTTGCCAAAAACGGAATGGTCTGTTCGGGGTTGTCGCCGGACTACCGCCTCGTGGAGATCGTCGAGATTCCGGCGCATCCTTATTTTATCGCAACGCAGTTTCACCCCGAATTTCGCTCCCGGCCCAACCGGGCGCATCCTATTTTCAGCGGACTGATCAAAGCTGCTTTGGAGCGGAACCCCCGTTTGTTCGTGCCGCCGCTCGATGATGCCCTTTCCCCCCGGCAGGAGCCGCTGTCAGAACGAGGGTCACTCGGCCTTGCATTGGCGGAGGAGGGAGCGGAAGTCTGAAGAGGCCTCAAGAATCGGCTTGACAAACCTCAAATCTTATGGGATACTAGGGGTGATGATGCGGGGTGGAGCAGTTGGTAGCTCGTTGGGCTCATAACCCAAAGGTCATCAGTTCGAGTCTGATCCCCGCTCCTATTTCGAGCTTGTTCTGAACTTTAAGCCTTGTTTTTATAAGTGATTGGTCACTTATAAAAACAAGGCTTTTTTCTTGCCGTTCTAATTCGACAGACCGCTTCACTCCCCATCCGAAATTGCAGGCTCTGCACCGCCCCGTGCTGTCCGCCCCGTTCTGGGCGCAAATGCGGTACACTAAAGCAGCAAAAAATGAAGTTGATCTCCTGAATCAGGATTGTGCTGAGGAAAAAAGCGTGAATTCCCGACTGCCCGAATGGTTGAAAAAACGTGTGCCTTCCCCGGATACTGTTCAATTAGTAGATGCAATGGTGCGCAATGCAAAGCTGCACACCGTCTGCGAAAGTGCCCGCTGCCCCAACATCGGCGAGTGCTGGTCGAAGAAAACCGCCACTTTTATGATCCTAGGCGACATCTGCACGCGCAGCTGCGGTTTTTGTGCGATCAAAGTAGGACGCCCCCTTGAGCTTGATCTTGATGAACCTCGCCGGGTGGCCGAAACCGCAAAGCAGATGGGCCTCAAGCACGTAGTCGTTACCTCCGTTGCCCGCGATGAGCTTCCCGACGAAGGCTCCGGCATTTTCGCCGACACGATCCGCGCTCTGCACAATGAAATTCCCGGTATTATCGTCGAGGTGCTGACCCCCGACTTCAAGGGTAAAAACTGGTGCATCAGGCGCGTTGTCGAGGCACACCCTGAAATTTACAACCATAACATCGAAACGGTGGAACGATTGTCGCCGCAGGTGCGCCCTCAAGCCAAATATGAGCGTACTCTCGATTTGCTGAGAACCGTCAAACGGATGGACCCGACCATTCATACCAAATCCGGTGTGATGCTGGGTTTAGGGGAAACCCATGAAGAGGTGCTCCAAACGCTGCGCGACCTTCGCTCCGCTGGAGTAGAGGCTGTCACCATCGGGCAGTATCTGCGCCCAACCACCACGCAGCACCTGCCGGTTGTCGAGTATGTCCACCCGGACCGATTTGCCGAGTACGAAAAAATCGGTGAGGAGATGGGCTTTCTTTTTGTTGCCTCCGGGCCGTTTGTTCGCTCTTCCTACAATGCCGAAAAGTTTTCTGAAAAGCTGAGGCAGAGCACGTTGTCACGTTTGGAGCTGGCGTCTGTCTAACGCCCTATCCCACCCGAAATCATCGGAGAGTGCACCCCCCGCGCTCTCCCCTTTCCGCTAAACGCTTTTATGCCCGTAATGCTGCGCCGCTGGCTCTGCTCAACCGTATTTCTCGTGCCGCTTTTGCTGCTGGCGGTAGGGGCGGTTCGTCGTGTACAGGGAATTTTTGCGTTTCTCAATACCAATGCCCGCCTTGCTGGAACCCTGTCTGCCGAAGCCTCCCGCCTTTTGGGACGAGAAGTCCGAGTTCAAGATGTCCAGATTTCGGGAAATCTCTGGAATCTGGCCTCCAAAAACGTCATTCGCCTGAAGAGCGTCTCCCTGGAAGACGACACTGGAACCGGAACTTCGTTTGTTACGGCGAAAGAGATTGTGGTGGCGTACAACCTCAATGGAGTTCTCCGCCCGCCCCGCCCCGACCTGCCCCTTATTGATTCGCTCGATCTTATCGAACCCGCTGCGTTTATTCGTCGCGATCTGAAGGGTCGCTTCAACTTCGATACCCTGCTCAAAAAACTGCTTGAAACCAAGGGAACGGGAGGACGTGCCCTCACTGACCGTGCGACCCTCACAAATGGTTCACTGGTCTATACCGACGCCCGCCTTCCGGCACCTCACGGTGTGGCTTCCCGCCCCTTTTCTACCCGCATGACTGCCGTGAACGGAATTGTGAACATCCGTCCTGACAAAAGTGCTGCTTTCGAGGTTACCGGAAACGGGGTGCAGGAAACGCTGAAAAACTTTCACCTGAGCGGTGTCTACGAAAACAAACCCACCCGCATTACGGCCTCGCTTGAGGCGCAGGGGGTGCAGCTGACTGCGTTGGGAGACCGCCTCATCCCTCCGATGGAAGGACGGGTTGTTTCCGGGACAGCAAATGTTTCCACTACTGCTTTCTATGCCCCCAAGGGAGCAAACCTGCTTGCGTCTTTCAGGCCGGAAGCCCTCAGCCTCCACAGTACAGTGCATCTGGATCGGCTGAGCGGCACGATTCGAAAAGTCCCCGAACCGATTTCCATCTCAACCGCCGACGTAGAGATCGGGGACACGGAGGTCACCGCTTCCTTTTCGCTGGAGGCGGCGGGGGCTAAAGTACAAGTTTCGTCCGAAACCTCTCAACTTCCTTGGGCGTCATTCTTCCGCCCACAAGGATGGAAAACACTGAAGCCGATTCTGGATGCGTCTGGGAGCGTGTCCGTTTCCGATCTCGACCGCCTGCGCCGCCTTTTGACGTTTGTGGATGTACGCCGTTTTCCCCCCGATGTGCAGCGGCAGCTCAACGGACTGAGAGGCTCGATGGAAGCGAAGTTTGCCGCTCATGGAACAAGGGAGCATCCAAGCCTGACCCTGCGGGCACTGTCGCCCTTGCTGGCTTTTCCGAACGGAAGGCTGGAATCTCTGCATCTCAATGCCGATTTGCGGGATCGAACTTTGCTGGCTTCCGTCAGTGCAAAAACCCTGAAGGGCGAACTCAATGCCGAAGGAATCTACCGGGACGGGGCGTACACGGCAAAGGCACAGATACGCGGCGTGGAACTCGGCAGTCTTCCCTCCTCTCTGCTGCAGCACCTGCCCAAAAACGTGAACCTTGCCGGACTGTCGGGTAAAGTCGCGCTGGATGCGGAGGCGCAGGGCAGCGGGAAAACCCCGCCGCGAGGAACCGCCCAAATTGTTTTGAAAGAGGTGACCCTGAACCGCGAACGGCTTCACTCGGTTTATGCGGCTCTCGAATCGAATGCAAAGGTGGCGGTGGTCAAAAAACTGCGGGTCGAGGATGAACGAGGCTATCTGGTCGCAACAGGCATCGTCGGATTGAAAGACAAAACCCTCAATCTCAATGTGGCGGCCAGTGAGGTGGATGCGGAGGCCGTTCTCAACACCACGCAAAACCTTCTGCCGCGCCTTGCTCCGAAAGCGAAGCTTGCTCTTCGGGATTATCCTCTTGACGGTGTGGTTTATCTGAGGGGGCAAAGCGGCCCTGCCGCCCGGATCACCGGAACCTGGGACAACCCCAAAGCCGAGGGCAAAGTGACCGTGTTCAACGTGCTGGCCGGGAAACTGGAACTCGACAAAGCGGAAGCGGCATTTGACCTGAGCCGGGAGCGATTGATTGTCTCGGAGGCCACTGTGGTACGAGCCCCCGGCTTTGCGGCTTTATCGGGGGTAATCACGGATCCGTTTTCGAAAGAGCCGGATCTCAGTGCCACTGCCACCGTTGACTCTTTGGACTTGAACTATCTGCTGTTCGAGGCGGGTGTTCAAGCGGAGGGGCTTCAAGTCACCGGAACCGTCTCCACCGAAAAGCCCATCCTAATCACCGGTACCACGAGAGCCCCGCGCCTGCGCGAACCGGCTCAATTTGTACTGGAACGGGCCTCCTTCAACGGAGTTCCGGTTCGCAGTGCCGCTGCCTCCGCCGATTTTTCCAACAACGTTCTCACGCTGAATGCGGCTTCGGCAGATTTACTGAAGGGGCATCTGGCGGCTTCGGGAACGATCACCACGCACGGAAACCTCAACCTTTCTTCCTCGGTGCAGGGCATTGATCTCGCCGAATTGGACAGCCTGCTGCCGGAAGCGATTGCCCTGTTCAATGGAACCGTTGGCGCAGAGGTTCGGGTGACGGGAACCGCGAAAAAACCGGATGTGTCTGCCGTTCTGAAAGGCGAGAACCTGCGCTTTTCTTCCTACTCGCTCGGTCATTTATCAGGCTCTGTGGAACTGCAAAATCGAGTCGCTGCGGTGAAAAACTTGGTTGTAGAGGACGCGACGCTCCCCGGCACACCCAAACGCTCTTTCAATGTCGCACACCTAACCTACAATCTCGACTCGCATCAATTGAGCGGTGAGGGAAGCTGGACGGGAATCACCCAGGATCGCATTGGCAGCCTCATTCAAGCCGCCCTCGACGCGGATGCCTCCAACGCTTATTTCCGCGATCAACTCGGCGGACTTGCCGCGCAGGTGGCTCCGCTCACTGCGTTTGGAACCGCCCTCCCTGCCTACATCGCCCTGCAGCAAAATTCCCGTGATCCGCTTCAAATGCTGCGAACTGCCCTGAAATACACCAGCTCGATCCAAACGAATATCGCCGGAAATTTCACCTTAAGCGGTACGGACAAGGAACCCCGCATCGGAGTGAACTGGGACGATATTCCGATTCGGGTCGCTGGCTTCGACCTTACCTTGAAGAAAAATAGTGCGGTGGTTACGAAAGCCTCTGTGGAAGCCCCGCAAATCGAACTTTCTGCGGCAGACGGCGATCTTGTGGCGCGAAATACGCGGGTTCAATTCGGCGGAGAAATTCATTCGGATATTGACGGCTATAACATCAACCTCGCGCCGATTGTGAACCTGATGAAGCCCCCGGATGACCCGACCTTTGGAGCCTACGATGTGGCGGGCACGGGAACACTGGGGATTTCACTGCGCGGCAAAACGGCTTCCCCGGAAATTGAGCAGGCTTCGATCAACTTGGCCGACCTTGTGATTTCTCGCCGGAGTGCAGCTGCGGCCTCGGGACCAGCCCAAGCGGTCGAGGCTTCGGAAGCGGAGCGGCTGTTAAAGATCAACCGCATCAACCTTAACAATATCACCTTGAAAAAGGGGGTGATCGGAACCGACGACATTCAGATTTCAGTCAACAATACGGTGGTGCGCGGTAATGCCAAAATTTCGAAGTTCACCTGGTCGCCGCCCTTTTTGGAGGAGGACGCACCGATCTCGATCACTGCCAATCTGCTGCCCAAAAACGCCGAAGACCGAAATTTACAGGAACTGGCCTCGCTGGTTCCCGGCCTGCTGGGGCGGCAGAGCGAGGGCGTGGTGACGTTGAAAACTCAGGTGGAGGGCACTCGCGCCAACCCCTTTGCGTCTCTCAATGGTTCCCTTGAGCTGGCGGCTTCCCGGCTTCAACTTTCGTCGAACCCGGTGGTTCCGAAGTCTGCGGATTTGCAGACGGCTCCCCTTTCCCGCAAAACGGCGGAGGATGCCCTCTCGACCGGGCTCAAGGACGTAGATGCCAAAATTGTATTCAATGGGGATGTGATGCAGGTGGATCACTTTACCGCCACTTCACGGGCCTTCGATTCGCGCTCCAGCCTCAACCCTGCCAAACCCAATCTAAAGATAGCCGGAAGTCTGCCCCTGAGCGAGCGAGCAAGAGTGCGTCACCCGGAAGCCGCCGGGATCACTCTGGAGGCAAAAGACCTGTATCTGGAGGAACGGAGAATTCCGATTGTGGGAGCGGGAACCCTGAGTGCTCTGGCGAATGTCACGCTCAAGGTTTCCAACACCCTGGAATCACCGGTACTCTCCGGCGTCACTGCCGTGACGAATGCGCGAATCGCCCTTCCTTCCACCCTCGGCGTTTCGGCCTCGGTCGGCGGAAAGCGTTCCTTCAATCCGATTTTCGATCACCTGCGGCTGGTGCTCGGCAAAAACGTCCGTATCACCAATGCCCTTCTCGATACACAGGTGACGGGCGAAGCGGCCCTTGATGGGTCGCTAAGCGATCCGCGACTGGTTGGCAATCTCGCCCTGACAGGCGGGAAACTGACGGTGACCAATACCCGCCTCACCATTCGGCAGCCCTCCACGCTCACTCTTGCCTACCCCGTCTACAGCCAGGGAGAGCCGACTCTGGGGCTGAACGTCAATCTGAGAGCGGAAGGAACGATCCCAATCAAATCCGGCTTTGGCGGAACTACGCGAGATCGGGTTTCAATTCAGGTCATCGGCCCGGTCACCGGGGAGGTGGTGGACCCAACTACAAATCAATCCCGGCTTCAGATTCTCTCGAATGACCCCCGCATTGACCAGGCCACGCTGTTCCGCACCCTTGCGCTCGGCGACCCCGATGCCTTCGACGCACTGGGGAAAAACCCCGGCTCCGTGCTGGCGGAGCGGCTGACGAATGTTTTCACCGGGGCGGTGCTGCCGCGATTTTTCGACAGTGCCGCCGAAAGCCTGGGATTCGAGGAACTGGCACTCGGCTACGACCCGGTGCAGAATTTCAACCTGAACCTGACGCGGCGGCTGTTCGGACCGTTTTTCGTGAGCTATCAGCGCAGTCTCTCCTCCGTGCGCGACCAGTATACCTTTCGCCTGAGCGTGCGCTTCAGCCCCCGTTTCCAGACCTCCTATGAATTGAACGAAACCAACGAGCAGCGGGTTCTGGTCGAGGGAGTGTTCCGCTTTTGATTTTCTGAAGCCCAATGAAAGTCCTCTGCTCTTGCAAACTTCGGCAGGAATCGGGGCGGGGGGTGAAGAATCCTGCCTTTGATCCTCCCCTGCCCCTAAACACGGCTTCAGACCCGCACCGAAAGGAAACCGTTTTGACCCACGCCCCGATTGTCTCCGTCGCCGATATTCAGAAACGCTATGGCACGTTCGAAGCGGTGAAAGGCGTTACCTTCGACATTTTTCCCGGTGAAATCTTCGGTTTGCTGGGGCCCAATGGAGCCGGGAAAACCACGACCATTTCTATGATCGCTGGAATTCTGCCTCCCTCTGATGGAAAAATTACGGTGACGGGAGAAAACGCCGGGGGCGGTAGTCTCGCCGTTAAGCGAGCGGTCGGCGTAACCCCGCAGGAACTGGCAATTTATCCCCGGTTAACCGCCCGCGAAAATCTGGATTTCTTCGGGCGATTGTACGGCCTCACTGGAGAACCCCTGGCGAAACGGGTAGAAGAAATGCTGGAGTTGGTGGGGCTGACCGAGCGGGGCGACGCCAAAGCCGAAGACTACTCCGGCGGAATGAAGCGGCGGCTGAATCTGGCTTCAGGATTGATGCATTCCCCGAAAGTGTTTCTGCTGGACGAACCTACGGTTGGGGTGGACCCGCAGTCGCGCAACCATATTTTCGAGGGGGTGAAGCGACTTAACGCGCAAGGCTTAACGGTTCTCTACACCAGTCACTACATGGAAGAGGTGGAAGCCCTCTGCAACCGGGTCGGAATTATGGACAGCGGCAAACTGGTGGCCTGCGACACGGTTTCCAATCTCATTTCGCAGCTGGGAGGAGCCGTAATCGAACTCGAAATCGAGGCTCCCGCTGCTCTGGAAACCCTGCTGGCCGAACTGAGGGGGGAACTGCCGCTGAAAAGTGCCGAATTCATCCCTGTGCGCGGCGAAGACGAAGAGACCGCATTCGGTATTCTTCGGCTTCGCGCCGGACAGCCGAATCAAGTGCTGGCGGGGGTCATCAATCTGCTGACCCGCTATGGAACTTCGCTCCACACGCTGAACATCAAGGAACCTAACCTCGAAGATGTGTTTCTGAAACTGACCGGCAAAAGCCTGAGAGACTAACCTATGATCTGGACGATTGCTCGCAAAGACCTGAAGATGATTTTTCGGGATCGCTCGGCCCTCCTTTTTACCTTTGCTTTGCCGCTCGTGTTCATTTTCATCTTTGGCTCGGCGTTCGGGCGGAGCAGCGAAGACGCAAAACCGATGGTGGTGACCGTGCTCGTCTTTAATGCCGACACCGGAAAGCACGGTCAAGAGCTGATCGATTCCATGAAGGCGGTGGGGCTGAAGCCGGAGATTGAGACGGGGGGAGCCGCCGCCCTGACAGAGCGAATGAAAAAAGGGGAGGCTCCCCTGGGAGTGATCCTTCCCTCGAACTTCAGCGAAAAATTAGAGAAAGCAGTGACAAATGCGCTGGACAAAACCGGTCCGGTGGAGCCGGTTTCGGTGCAGGCTCTGGTTGACCCGGCTTCTCCACAGGTGGCAGGGATGGCGCAGGGAGCACTCTCCGGCGCAGCGCGTCGGGTAACCGGCGCGGCCTTCGGGCAGCAGCTTCAGGCACGGTTCGGCGGTTCGGCTTCTACCGGAGGCGATCAGGAACTCATTGCTCTCAACCTCACCAAAACCAACGAGCTGGCGGGAGCCGCACTCAAGCCCAAACACTCCCCCGGCGATCAAATGATTCCGGGGTTCGCCGTTTATTTCGTCTTTTTTCTGGCCAACGGCGTAGCGGCCACCCTGATCGTCGAGCGGGAAGGAGGCACGCTTCGGCGAATGCTTTCCGCTCCGATCACCCGCTTTCAGATTCTCGCCGGGAAACTGCTTGCACGCGGAATACTCGGCGTGCTGCAAACCGTGTTCATGTTTGCGATTGGCGTGGTGTATATGCATCTGCACCTCAGCGGGGTGATTTTGCCGGTGGCCCTGATTGCCCTGACCACGATTTTTGCCGCCTCCACGCTGGGGATGCTGATTGCCACGATGGGCAAAACGCTGGAGCAGATTCAGGGCATGATTACCCTGGTCATGCTGATGATGGGATTTTTGTCCGGCTGCCTGGTTCCGCGTCAACTGCTGCCCGAAGCCTTGCAAAAACTGAGCTTTATCACCCCTCATGCCTGGGCACTCACCGCCTATCAGGATGTGCTGCTGCGCGACCGGAGTTTGTTGCAGACCCTGCCGAATGTGGCGATGACGCTGGTGTTCGGGTTTGCGTTTCTCTTTTTGGCTTTACGCCGGTTTCGCTACGAGTAGGAAATTTCCTCTGTTCCCGATCTTTTCTAAGGTTCTCGGTCGCGCCTTCCCATAATAACAACAGGAAGGCGCATTTCTGTTCTTTCCTCAAAACCCGAACGCTCTCTGAAAAGGTTTGCTTCCATGACCTCTCTCTCCTCGGCGTCCCTGCTTGATCTTGAACGAATTCAGGACGCAATTCGTGAATCTCTCCACGCGGGATGCTGTGAAAAAGCACTGGCCCTCTGTGAGCAGGCGGTGCTGGACTTCCCGGAAGAACCGGGAATTCTGCGGGATTATGCCGCCGCTTTGTCGGGGCTGGCTCGCCACGAAGAAGCCCTCCAGAAAATCGAAGGGGCCTTTCAGTGCGGTGCCGACGCGCCCAATGATTTTCTCATGCAGGGGCAGATCTTGGCGTGTTTGCACCGATGGAGTGAGGCGAACACCGCCTTTCGCCGGGTCATCGGGTTTGCCCCCGACAATCTCGAATGGAAACTCTATCTTGGTCATATCTGGATGAGTGCGGGAAATCCGACTTATGCGGGACAGTATGCCCGTGAGATTTTGCTGCTCGACTCGAATCATGCGGAGGGCCACGCGCTGCTGGGCTATTCGCGGCTGGCTTTGGGCAATTATGCGGGGGGGTGGCCGGAGTACGACTGGCTCCGAACGCTTCATCCGCTTCCCTTCGCCGGGGAAAAGCCGGAATGGGAAGGACAATCCCTAGACGGAGAAACCGTACTGGTGTATGCGGAAAGCGGGCTGGGCGATACCGTGCAGTACAGTCGTTTTCTCAGGCAAATCCAGGAGCGCGGCGGCAGGGTGATTTTGTTTTGTCAACGGGGATTAGGGCGGCTTCTTTGCTCTTTAGAAGAGGTCTCGGAGGTTTTCGAACGGGTGGAAGAGATTTCGCCTTACGATTTTCAGGTGAGTCTGATCCGTCTTCCGGCTCTGCTGAATGTACGAAAGGAAACGCTGTTTTCTCCGCCGCGCTACTTGGCTCCGCTTCCCGACGTGATGGAGAAATGGCGGAAAGTGGTGGAACCCCTCGAAGGCTTCCGAATCGGGATCGGCTGGCGTTCTGCCGCCGATTCGTCGCGAACCTTTCCGGTGGCTCTTCTAAAAGAGATTGCCGCCATACCCGGTGTCACGCTCGTCAATGTACAAAAAGGTGAAGCAGCGGAGGAGTTGAGGGCGGCAGACCTGCCCTTTTCCGTCGTGGATTTGGGGTCGGAGGTAGACGATTTCGCCGACACCGCCGCTGTAATCTCGCACCTCGACCTGATGATTACCGCCGACATTTCGGTGGCTCATATTGCCGGAGCGGTGGGAAAAGAAACCCTAATCGTCTGCAAGCACGGCCCCGACTGGCGGCTTTGTGAAAAAGGCAGTGCCTCTTCGTGGTACCCATCGTGGCAGATTTTTAAGCAGCCGACGATGTGGGACTGGAAGGGGGCTTTACAAAACGTTCGCACGGAGGTGGAAAAACGGCTCACCTCCTCTCTGGTCGTAAGCGTTCGGGAACGAGTCTCGCCTCTTGTCCTGGCGCGTGAGGTTTACAGGGCGTGCGATCCCTGGAAAGCGGAAAATTTTCTCGAACGACTCAATCCTCTGGAGGCTCATTCGATGGAAGCAGAGGCTTTGAGAGGGCGGGTTTACTACGCGCAGGGACGAAAGTTCGACGCAGAGCAGACGCTCATTGGAGCTTATGATGCCGATCATTCCGACATCGCGCTGGGAAAAGAGTTGGTTTGCGTGTGCTATGATCTCGGTACGTTTGACCTGGGAATTACAGTCTGCTATCGGATGTTGGAGTTCGCTCCCCTCGACCCGGAAATTTCCCGGCTGCTGGGAATGCTTCAGCGGGCGAAACGGGCCGTGCAGAAACGAAACCTCTACGCGCAGTTTTTGGGCGAGAAGGCGTTTGTCTTTGATGTCGGAGCAAACTTGGGGCAGTCCACCGAAGCCTTTCTGGAGGCCGGGGCGGGGCGCGTCACTGCGTTCGACCCCAACCCCGCCTGCCTAAAAAGCCTGCACGAAAAATTTCATGCCGATGCGCGGGTGACGGTTGTTCCAAAGGGAGTAGGGGCAGAACCGGGGACGCTGCCGTTTTCCGTGTGTGAACAGATTTCGGGTATTTCCACGTTTTCGACCCGATGGAAAGAGGGGCGTTACGGCGACATGACCTGGAACGAACCGCATCTGGCAGAGGTGACGACGCTGGAGGGGGCCATCGCCGAGTACGGAACCCCTGACTATATCAAAATTGATGTGGAGGGTTTTGAGGTTTCCGTGCTGGCGGGATTGGAACGGGCGGTTCCGGCACTTTCGTTTGAGTTTAGCGGCGAGTTTCCCGAGGCGACCGAGGCCTGCCTAAAGCGGCTCACTGAACTGGGCTTCACCGAGTTCAATGCCGTGATCGGAGGGTGGAAGCAGTTTCTTTTCACCGAGTGCGTTTCCGCCGGGGATTTGTCGAATAAATTGGGCTTTCATCCCGACCGCCTGCTGGTGGGAGATATTTTCGCGTTTTCTTAAACGGCGGGCTTTGCGTCGGGGGAAGTCACCCCGAAACAAACGCCCCTCATCGGCGTCGTTAATCCGGTCAGCCTCCGCCATGAGTCAGTACCCATTGAAGATCGTCCTGAGCGGCCTCATTAATGGCGCGGCTGGCAAGCCGATCCAGATTGATTGTGTGGCTCAGGTGAAAAAGATAGATCACGCTAAGAGAGGCCAGCAAGGGCAGCAGCAGCTGAGAGGTGAACAGCCGAAACAGACTGCGGAGCGTTGTTCGCCGTCGGCTGCTCCACACCAAAATTCCAAGAACAAGGCCCAGCGCGATCCCGGCAGTCAGACAGGCAAGCGTCAACGACTCTCCCAGGGCGGGAGCCGGATGAACTCCCATCGCACCATTAAGCAGCAGCGCAACGGGATGACGCGCTCCCATCAAAGGACGGGTTTCATAAGCCAGCACCACAAACGGGATCACTGCGCTCGCCAGAAGTCTCAGGAGGGCCGCACTTCGGATCGTACCTTCCGCCTCTAGTTCGGTTCCATTTTCGGTAACGATGCGGCAAAGCAGCAGAAGTGCGGCGGCACTCCAGAAAAAAATAAGGGCTACCCCCGCTTCCGGCACTTCGATGAGCAGCGACAAGCCTGAAATCGTGAACGAAAACAAAAAGACGATCATCGCGACGGTGCGATAAATATGAGGCGGCCAGAGGGACTTTCTCACCCCGTCGGCGACCCAGATAATCCCTGTGAGCAGGAGCAGGCTGAGGCATTGGCGCAGCAAGCCCACATCCGCCATCCAATTGTTGAACAGGGCTGCAAGAGGAATACCGGGGGGAATACCGGGATAGGACGTATCGTAACGAGCCTGATCAATCCGATCCCGAAGTTCCGAAGCGGCGTTCATTTCCCGGCGCAGCCGCTCGATTTCCCGCCCTCGCCCATTTCGGTTCAGCAAAGCCAGATAGTTTGTCGCGAGCTGCTCCCACAGGCGCGGGTGAAACGCCCTCGCCACGAGTTTGCTTTTTTCTTTGGTGCTGTCGGTGATAGCAATTCGTAAAATTTCGGTTCCGAACAAGGCTTCATACGCCCAGCGGGACTGTGCCTGAAGCAGCTTGCTGAGCCGAATCAACCCCCGGCGAATTTCAATCGCCCTTTCCGGTTTTCCTCGTTTCTCTTCATTATCTGCCACCGCTCTAAGCCGTTCCGCCGCCGCACGAAGCTGCTGCAAATGCGGAAAAGCAATGAGGGAAAGCGGCGCGATCTTCTGAACCGCTCCCTGATCTCCGTAGGTTTCGGCATAAAGCCGCCACTGCCCCAGTGCTTCCTCGAAAACATAAGATTCCCAATAAGAGTTTTGGTAAAACTGCGACAAAAGAGCGATGGCGTCTTCTGTTTTGCCGTCGGCCAGGGAGAGCACGAGATGCATTCCCGGCCAGTAGGCATTTCTCGGATCGAGTTTTTCCCCGTTCTGAATTGCCCAAAGGGTTAGGTGACGGTGATCGGGATGGAGTTGATAATCGGGATCGGCACTGTCCACCCGTACAAAGGAAGCGGTCATGTAGCGGATGAAATGGGCGTAAGCTCCAGGCGATGCAGGGAAAATACGCGGGAGGGAAGCCAGGCGAAGCATGGTTCGGTCGTTGGAAGGGGTGGGAGAGGCGCGTTCCGAGGAAGCGAGATTGTCGAAGGCGGCGGAAACCGTAGTTCGCCCTACCTGCAGCAGATAGTCGTCGGGGCGGCGAGAGGCGGTGGCATCTAAGCGCGGCAGTTCGCGCTCACTTTTGCGTGAGTCGAGAACGCGAAGCCAGCCCAGCGAATCGGGAGACCAGGCAAAACGCAGCTGGGAGAGAAAAGCAAGGCGATAGGGAGCGAACAGCCACAGCGCAATGAGAACGCCGATCAGAATTCCAGCAGAAATTCCGTTCGCGCTTTCGGCGGCAGAGGGCAGGGTTTTAGGGCGACGGGGCCGCACCAGAAACTCCCGGCTTCGGTTTTGGGAAAAGAACTTCTGCTGCTTGCGGCGTTGTGCTGTCTTCACGAGTCCAGAGTGAAGCAGCTCGAAGCTGTTTTTCACGCATCAGTGAGTCCAGCGGAACCGGAGGCGGAACGGTGATCCCTACCGCCGGTTTCAATTCCGACTTTGCCGGGTTGGGGGGAGTTTTCAGGCTGGTGAGCAAAAACGCTCCCCCGACGGTTCCAGCAAGGGCAGTTCCTGCCGCAAGATGCCGCAAAAAAGTTTGAAAGGAAAGTCGAGGCAGAGGGGCGGAATCGGGTGATTTTAGCCGGGCGATGATCTCATCATCAAGGGCTTGTGCCGCCGTTTCGGAAGTGGGAAGCGACCACTGGCTCAGCCCAAACTGAAAATCAGGATCGGATTCCAAATCCCGTTTTGCCTCAGACATTCCGTAGCTCCTCCATCTGCTGCGACCATCGAAGTCGAAACTGCTCTCGCGCCGAATTCAGACGGGAGCGCACCGTTCCCAGGGGAACTCCCAGCGTCTCGGCGATTTCGGCGTACTCCATCCCTTCGAGTTCTCGCAAAACCAGCGCGGCACGCATGGGCGGAGTCAGGGAATCCAGAGTTTGATGAACCGCCATTCTCAAGTCGAGATCGGGTGAACTCGCGCAAAGAAACGGCAGCATCGCGTCATCCATCGGCATCTCCGAGGAGACACTTTTCTTACGTAAACGATCCAGGCAAAGGTTCACGACAATTCGATAAAGCCAGGCATAAAACGACGATTTCCCCTGAAATTGATCCATCTGCCGAAAGGCTTTCAGAAAGGCGTCCTGGGCAACATCTTCAGCTTCTTTGGGGCTGCGCAGCACATGGGCGGCCAGTCGGGTCACCCGTTCGCGGTATTTAGACAAAACCCAGCGAATGGCTCGCTCGTCGCCCTGGGCGCAGCGGTCGAGCATTTTTCGTTCTTCGGCGCGTTCGATTTCCTCGGTGGAGGACGGTGCAGCGGGTTGGGACAAGGCAGGTCTGACAACGGCGGGCAAAACGTTGGTGGACATGGGCGTGCGCCTTTCTCATGGACATAGTGACGCGCTTCAAGGGCGCGTTCGTTCGTTGATCCATCCGGGACTGGAGAGAAATTCGGATAGGAATAAAACAAAACTTTCGGAAAAAAAGTTCCCTGGCCCTCCAAACGAAGCAAAACCTCGCAACTCTTCTGCTAGGGAGGGTGCTGGTTTTCAGAAACCCGGTCTTTTTTACTCTCCAGTGAACTTCAGAGAAGGCAATCATTCTGTCACGAGGAGGCGCAAATGCCGCCCGTAACATCCCAAACGGCACTGAACCAAATTCAATGCTTAACCTTCCAAGAGTAAAAAACATGACCTATCTTTCTTCCCTAACCAAATTGACCCTCTCTGTGGTAACCCTGGCTTCGCTGGGACTGGCAGGCACGGCAGCGCAGGCCCAAACAAGCCTGCTCTGGTACAACGGCGATTTCAACGGAGCGAACGCACTTGCGAATGAGCGAAACACCAGTGTGTCGGATGCAGCCGTTTACGAAAACTTCAATGTCACCGACGCGGGCGGCTGGAACATTAGCGAAGTGTTCTCAAACAACCTGATGAGCCTTACCGGGGTTAACTCCGCCGACTGGGAAATTCGTTCCGGGGTTTCCACCGGCAATGGAGGAACTCTGGTTGCTGGCGGAACTTCCAGCGCAGCACAAAGTCTTACGGGGCGAAACGGGTTTGGGTACAACGAATACAAAATTGACATTACCGGATTGAATGTCAACCTCGCTCAGGGGGTTTACTGGCTGATGGTGCGCCCGGTCGGTTTCGGGAGCGAACGCTCATTCGTGTCGCTCACGGGCGGGGCGAATTCGGTGGGCACTCCTGCTGGAAACGACGGAACGTCTCACTTCAACAGCAGTTTCTTCGGAACCAACTTCAGTGACACCTCCACCGTGCTGGGATCGCGCTCGGACTTCTCGCTTGGAATTGTCGGTTCGTCTGCTGTGCCTGAGCCTGGTGCGGTGGCATTCCTCGTTGGGATCGGAATGACGGGAGCGAGCTTTGTGGCCCGCCGCCGCCGCTGGACTTCTGGTCGGTAAGCATGAGGAGATAAAGGGGAGAGGGCGAGGGGTGAAGAGGTAAACGAGCCATTGGCTTTATCGAATCCTCTTTTCACCCCTTCACCCTCTCCCCTTTTAGTTTTTGTCGGGCAGGCGGGGAAAATGTGGTAGACTCTGAGTCCAATTTCACTTAACAGGACGCTCGGCATCGAAGCGGAGCGCGGGGCGGAGGACAGAAGATGATTGTCGTGATGGCGGCGCACGCCACAGAAACCGAAATTAAAGACGTAGAGCAGCGCATTACCGATTGGGGCTACGGAGTGCACCCGATTTATGGGGCGGAGCGAACGGTGATCGGCGCAGTGGGCGTTCCTGAAGCCGATAAAGCCCGGTATATGGAGTCGCTGGAATCGCTGCCTTATGTCGAGCAGGTAATGGCAATCCTCAAGCCTTATAAACTGGCATCACGCGAGATCAACCCGAAAACCACTGTGATTGATGTCAAAGGGGTTCCGGTAGGCGGAAATCAGATCGCGCTCATGGCAGGCCCCTGCACCGTCGAGTCGTATGAGCAGACCTGGGAATCGGCAAAAGCCTGTAAAGAGGCCGGAGCGACGATCCTGCGCGGCGGAGCCTACAAACCCTCTACGTCGCCCTATTCGTTTCAGGGCATGGGTATCGAAGGGCTGCAAATCCTGCGCGACATTGCCGACAAACTCGATATGAAGGTTGTCACCGAGGTGATGGATTTGCGCTTGGTAGACACCATATGCGAGTACGCCGACATTCTGCAGGTCGGGGCGCGGAATATGCAGAATTACGATTTGCTGCGGGAGGTGGGGAAGGTAAAAACGCCGGTGCTGCTCAAGCGCGGGCTTTCGGCGAAAATCGAGGAATGGCTTCAGGCGGCGGAATACGTTCTGCTGGGCGGAAACCCGAATGTGATTTTATGCGAACGCGGCATCCGTACCTTCGAGACCTATACCCGCAACACCCTCGATCTGTCCGCCGTGCCAGCGGTACGTGAACTTTCGCATCTCCCGGTGGTGATTGACCCGTCGCAGGGCACGGGCAAACGCAGCCTGGTGATTGCGATGACCAAAGCGGCGGTGGCCGTAGGCGCAGACGGACTGATTATCGAGGTTCACCCGCACCCAGAACTGGCTCTGAAAGACGGGGCACAGTCCTTAACCTGCGAAAACTTCGGTCAGCTGGTGAGAGAACTAAAGCCGATTGCAGAAGCCGTCGGACGCACCCTGTAAAAACGTCGTATCGGCAAGAGCCAAACAAGTCAGGACGGCGGGGCAAAACCCCGCCGTCCTTTGTTTCACGGGGTGCTTTGCAAAAAGCCGCCGAGCAAAACCCATTTGCCCCCGACGGATGCCTCGGCTCGAATGCCCACCGTCCTTCCTGTGCCTCCGGTTGGGATTTCCTCTTCGATCAGACGAAGCGCGGCAGCACTCCCATCCCTTAACGACTCCAGATGCGGCAGCGGAAGCGTGAGCAGAATAGCCGCTTTTTCCGGGGTCAACGCCATTCCCTCCGGGGACAGAATTTGGGGAGATTGGGCGGCAAAACCAAACATGGGAAACAGGGCTAACGCGCCGCCAACCGGCGGATACTCTTCCGCCAGACTTTGAGCCTGCGCTTCGGTGAGAGCCGTCATCAATTTCGCCAGCACCGGGAGCGGAATGATCTTGCCCCGCCACTTTGTCAGTTCCTTCACGAGCCGATACGGAACAACGTTTTCTTCTTCCAGAAACCACATCGGATAATTGACGAGCAGAACTCCGTCCCGCCATTTATGCATCGGGTTCGGGTCGTACTGGGAAGCTTTGCTCAAAAACTCGTCTACTGTTTTGTTGACGGGAGAGCCGGGATCGTGGTTTTGCTGAAAGGGCAGAATTTCGACCATGGGGATTTCGGCACTGCGAGCGAGCAGCAGAAGCCAGGTATCGAGGGCGTGTGGGATGGGAATACGGCGGGGGCGTCCGGTGAGGTTGGGAAGTACAAAGGGGTACTTGACGATGGTGGCGGGATCAACCTGGGCTTCGAGCGGGACGATTTTTTGAGCAGCGGGATGGTCCTGTGCGTCTCCCGGCAGGTTCCACAACTGACGAATGTAATCCTGAACTCCGCGCTCCAAGTTGTAACCACTGAGGCAGGAAACAGAACCTGCTTGACCATAATCAATCATGATTTGGGGAACAATCTGACGATGCAAGTTTTCTTGGCTGGAAGAGTAGATACGAAGCGTTTTTGGCTCCTCAAGCGGAACCTCTTTGCCGTTCACTTTGTAGGAAAACTGGTAGCCAGCATAAACTTCTTTGAACAAATTCTGAACAGATTGAGATAAATCAGATAAGGGAATTTGAACTTCCTGCTCTCCACGTAACAATCTAAGACGAAGATTGAGCGGGACTGCATCCGTGAAAAGACGGACGCCCTTCCAGACTCTTTCCTCCCCAACATAATCCTCTAATGCTGGATCAATGTTTTGGTAAAGCGTTCTGGCGAGCCTCGGTAGATTGCGCTGACGCTCTTTGGGGGTCATCCGGGCAAAATCTTCCATCACCGCCACGTACTGCTCGAACACCCGCTGAGCATACCCGCCGAACCGAGCCGCCTTTTCCCGTGCCTGAGCCGTTTGAGTGAACTCGTAGCGAAACTTCCCTCCCTCCGAAAGTCGAAGCCACGTCCATTCCGCTTCCCGGTTGCTCAACAGCGACCAGAGCGAGTTGAGGAGGGTGACCACGGGAAGCCGGTTGCAGTGAAGGGAGACCTGAACGCCGGAGAGAGGGAGGGTTTCGTTGATGGTGAGTTCGAGGCCGGTTTGAGCGCGGAGTTTGGCGAAGAGTTCGCCGAGGTAGATGCGGCGTTCGTGGAGGGTGACGGGAGTTTCGAGGCGGGTATCCTGCGCTCGCTCTTTCGCACTGATCTCCGAAGCACTAGCAGCATAGCAAATCAAAACGAGACTAACTACTAACTGTAATGTAACAATTATCCGAGAATTCATAATAATTTCTCCGTGTAAGTTACGTTTTAAACTAAAATCCAGCAAATATTCAACGGGTAATAAATTGAATATTTGCTGGATTTTGTTGCAAATCTAAGCGTATTGACGAACTGTGACCTGAGTCGTTATGATAGGTAAATCAGTATCCTCGCCTGTTTTGTCTTCGCTAAGGTATGTAAGCGCATTGGCATCATAAAGGTCAATCGGTGCCGCTATAGTAAAAGCGAGAACGTCGTTGGATTTTCTCCAAGAATCGCCATTCATAACTATCGCGCTTGCGTGCCTTGTCTCTGAATAGAAGCCAATAATGAGCGAATTTGGTTTACGGATGAGGCTCAGTTGAGGTTGCCAACTAACTGCAACAGTTCGAGTACTGCCACTAACATTTTTGCACTCATAGCTACATCTACTAGAAATGGTGACATTAGCGGTCTGACCTGGGTTTGTCTCGTAGATCGCTTTGGGTTGATCCGTTACGAACACTTGTTGGGTAATCTTAGGCACGTAGAGATTAGCATGACAGGCAGTTGCAGCACTCAACGAAGTAGCGAGGGTCAGAAACAGCAGGGTTGTTGGTTTCATCAAAGAAGTCCTTTCTGAGAACACACAAACAGTTCAGCGTTATCAGTTTAACAAAAATATGACAGTTTGGGTATCGGTTGAAGTTAAGGCACTGTTAAATTTGTGTTAAATTTTAAGGAGGGGACGTTTTGTGGAGGAGATTTGACGCTGAAAGAGGGGCGATGGATTCGAAATAGATTGTTCCGCTTTTCCAAAATCGGACGTAGCCACAACAGAATCGGTTTCAGGCGAGGGTTAGGCACGGCGGAGTTTTCGGGTCAGTTTGCGGATTACAGCGACCTCTTCCACACCCAGCAGCATTGAAAACCAAACGTAGGCTCCACTGCCAGCAGTGAGACAGACCACCAGCAGCATCCCGGCTCCTGCTCGCGGCGAAAGGTGCAGCGGCGCAAGAATGAGAGTCATCACCGAGCGCAGCAGAAAACATACCCCGGTGGCGGAGATCGAAGCCAGAGACATCTTCAGGAGGGCGGGCAGCAAAAGGGTTCCCTCCAAACCATTCAAGCGTTTTCGCAAGAGAACCACCAGCCCCGTCATATGGAGCGCGGCAGCAACCGAGGTCGTCATGGCCAGACCCGCCGTTGCCAGGGCTTTGTTTTCGGTTCCGGTCAGCCAGAGCGACACCCAGTTCAAGGGCACGAAAATGAGAGTCACGACCGTTCCGACAACCACCGGGACTTTCGATTCTTTCAGGGCATAAAACCCGCGTGAGAGAATGGAGTGTGCCGACCACGCGAAAATCCCGGCGGCAAACGGGCGCAGCACCGTCGCCGTCATCTCGGCGTCGGACTGTGTGAATTTTCCCGATTGCAGCAAAAATTGAACGATGGGCAGGGCCAGCACGATCATCATCAGAGAGGAGGGAATGGTCAGAAAAAGAATTGAGCGCAGACTGTAAACCACACTGCTCCGCATCTCCTTCATCTCGCCCCGCGCCGCATGAGCCGCCATCACCGGCAGCGATGCAATCGAGATCGCCTGCGCGAACACGCCGAGCGGAATCTGAAACAGCACATTTGCATTCATCAGCGCGGACTGCGCCCCTTCCCCGATCTCCGAAGCAAACACCCGCCCGATGATCGTGGAGACCTGCGGCAGAGCCAGTCCCAAAATAACGGGAAGCATCAATTTCCACACCGATTTCACGCCGGGGTGACGCCAGTATTTTCGCATCGCACCCGGAAGAAAGTAGCCGCCGGATCGCCGCACCAAAATCCACTGCAAGAGCAGGTTTCCGATCACTGCCCCGCCGAACGCTCCCCAGCACAACCCCGCAATACCGTACCTGCCGGTAAGAAACACGCCTCCGAAAATAATGCCGAGATTATAAATGACGGGGCCGAACACCTGCCCGGTATTGATGTTTCGCGCTGTGAGCGTAGCCATCATCAAGCCGCCAAGAAAAAAGCAGATTTGTGCCGGAAGAAGGATTCGAGTGAGCGCGACCGTTGCGGCGATTTTGCCGGGGGTGTAGCCGGGGTTGGCTTTGGCAACCAGGGGGTAAAGGAAAACTTCCCCCAAAACGATAAGCGTCCCGATCACGAGCGTCATCGTGGAGGCGACGACACTGAAAATTCTCCAAGCGTCTTTTTCGCGGTCGGTCGAAATGTATTCGGTGAAAACGGGAGTGAATGCCCCGGAAAAAACGCCGCCCGCCAGCAGGAAAAAAAGCAGGTCGGGAACGATAAAGGCCGCATTGTAAACGTCGGTCTCGAAACTCTGGCCGAATTGGTGGGCGATAATGCTGTTGCGAACGAGGCCCAGCAGCCGACTGGCCAGGATACCGGCCATCAGAAAAGCGGAGGCCAGCGCAACGCGCCGCTGCCCCGAATTCAGGGCGGGAGGGGCATCCTGCGAAGGGGGTGGATCAGGAGTGGTCATGCCCTATTATACCGCAGGAGGAGAAGACCGCATTTCAACAAAGAAGGAGAAAAATAGGGAGGTGCCGTCTAGATGACATCGTTGGGACGCAGGAATTCGCCGGTGATGAGAAAGTGAACGCGGGCGGCAATCGAAACGATGTGGTCGCAGGCGCGTTCCAAATAGGTAATGATGAACATCAAATTCAGAATGGTGACGCTTTGCGAGTTGTCTTCGTGGAGAAGATTCATAAGAGTGTCACGCATTTCCAGGTACTGCTGATCTACTCGATTGTCGAAGCGGATCACTTCAAACACTTCGTCCAAATTTTGGGTGGTCAGAGCGTGGGCGGCCTGTTTGAGCATCTGCCGGGTCATGCCGAACAGCCCCGGAATATCGATGAGGCTGGGGTAGGGGAGATTGGCGCGGGTGAGCCGTCGTCCCGCTTTGGCAATGTCTACGGCATAGTCGGCGATCCGCTCGATGTCCGTGATCGCTTTCAGGGCGGTTCCGATGATACGCAGGTCCTGCTCAACCGGCCCCTGAAGCGCAATGAGGGTGAGGCAGCGATTTTCGATCTCGATATCCAGGGCATTGACCGCGCGATCTTGCCGCACCACCGCTTTGGCTTTCACCAGGTCACCGGTCAGCAGAGAGTCGAGGGCCCCTTCGAGCATCGTATCCGTGCGCTCGGTCATCTCTATCAGTTTTGCCTGAAGATGGCGGAGTTCTTCTAAAAATTGGTGACGGCGAGTATCCTCATCCATAAATCTCAGCTTTCGTGGCTTCAGAATACCGTCTCTATTCCCGCTCCGCTTCGGTGATTCCTTCTCGCAGACCCCTCTCAATTAAGGGCGGAGGATACCTGAGTAGAAAAAGAAACCCAGGTATCCTCATTCCGCTGCCGGTAATCAGACCTCTGTATCAATCTGTGCCCGAACCAGTTCCCGGCTTGTGCTGTAGTTAACATAGACGGATTTCCATTCCGTGCAGTAGTCCATTGCCATCCACCCCGCTTCCCGGTGTCCATTCCCGGTATTTTTCACGCCTCCGAAGGGCAGCTGAATTTCTGCTCCGCTTGTGGGAAGATTGATGTAAACAATCCCGGATTCGAGTTCGTCCATCGCCCGAAACGCCGCATGAACGTTTTCGGTATAGAGGGAAAGCGACAGGCCGTATGCCGTTCCATTGGCGAGTTCGAGGGCATGATCCAAACTTTGTGCTTCGATGATCGAGGTCACCGGCCCGAAAATTTCTTCCTGAGCGATCCGCATCGTCGGGGTCACGTTATCGAAAATCGTGGGGGCATAAAAGCAGCCCCTGGCATAGTCGCCGTCAAGAATCCGGCCTCCGGTCAGCAGGGCCGCGCCTTCGGCCATTCCGATCTCGATGTAGGAATGAATTCGTTTTAACTGAATTCGGTTGACCACCGGCCCGATCTGGGCGTTGGGGTCTACTCCTGCCCCCATCTTCAGTTCGCGGGTGCGTTCGAGAAGCAGTGCCGTAAACTTTTCTTTGATGCCCCGTTCAACAATAAGGCGTGAGGCGGCGGTACATCGCTGCCCCGCCGTTCCGAACGCGCTCCACAAGGCCCCTTTCACCGCCAGTTCAAGGTCGGCATCGTTTAAGACTACCATTGCGTTTTTGCCGCCGAGTTCGCAGGAAACCCGCTTCATCAGTTTTCCGCAGCGTTCGGCAATCCGCTTCCCCGTTTCGGTGGAACCCGTGAAAGAAATCGCGGCCACATCCGGGTGCTCGACAAGGGAGGCCCCCGCCTCCTCGCCAAACCCGGTCACCAGATTCACCACGCCTGCCGGAAACCCGGCCTCGAACATCAGCTGGACGAACTCGACGGCAAGCGCGGGCGTGTCCTCGGCGGGTTTGAGCACCACAGTGTTTCCTGCCAGCAGTGCCGGAAACATTTTCCACGAAGGAATCGCAATCGGAAAATTCCAGGGGGTAATCAGCCCCACCACGCCCATCGGAACGCGGCGGGCAAAGCAGTGCATTTCGGCGCGTTCCGAAGCGACGGTTCCCCCGTCGGGCATTCGCCCAAAAGCCGCAATGTAGTAGGCCATATCAATGGCTTCCTGCACATCCCCGCGTGCTTCCACCAGAACTTTGCCCATCTCGGTGACCATCAATCCCGCCAGCCGCTCTTTCTCGCGCTGAAGCAGCTGCCCCATCCGAAACAAAAGCGCACCGCGAGCCGGGGCCGGAGTTTTGCGCCAGCCGGAATAAGCCGATTTTGCGGACTGAACCGCGGCATCTACGTCCTCAGCCCCGGAGCGGGCAAAAAGTCCGAGTACCTCCTCGGTCGAGGCAGGGTTGGTGGAGGCAAAGGTTTCGCCGGATAAGGCGGAGGTCCAGGCTCCGTGAACGGCATTGGTTTGGCCGTGATAAGAAGAGGTCACAGGAAATTCTCCCATTTTGTCAGGTTAGTTTTGCAAAAGATCGTGCTTTTATTGTACCCCCGTTCGGCTTTGTGCTCTTTCTCTGACGTTCGCCGGATAAAGGCAGCTGACTGCGATTGAATTGTGGAACCTTAAGGAACTCTAGGCCTTGCTTAATCTTTTCTTAATACGGCTTTATTCGGGGCTTAACAAACGGAAATCATACTACACCCAATGACTGTTCACTCTCCCCCTGAAGGAACAGTTTTTTGGAGAACAAAGTTATGAAAAAGCATGGTTTTACCCTGATTGAACTGCTCGTGGTGATCGCTATTATCGCTATTCTCGCCGCTATTCTTTTCCCCGTTTTTGCTCAGGCTCGCGCCAAGGCACGGGGAACGGCCTGCCTTTCTAACCTTCGGCAGGGCAGCATCGCCTACCAGATGTATACCCAGGATTACGACGAAACCACCCCGCTGCAAAACTCACCCGTAATCAAAGATGCCGCAGGCAAGTATGTGTCCGGCGGCTACTGGTACAACCTCATCCAGCCCTACATCAAAAACTGGCAGCTAATGGTTTGCCCGGATCGCTCGCTTACCGCGACTGCCGCACAAATCACCAATGAGGCGAAATATCCTCGTGCGCTTGGAACACGGCTTCAGGGATACGGCTACAACGACGGCTGGGTAAGTGACAGCGGCTATGGCCTGACGCTTCAGCTTCCCGACGGCACTCGCCCCGGACGCGGCATTGCTGCCATCTCGACTCCGGCAGACTGTATCGCATTCGGAGATACCTACGATACGCCCGGCTACTCGGTGGCAATGGACAACCTGCTGGGCGGCAGCGACGCTCCCGCGACGACCAAAGGGCTTCGGCATGGCGGAAATCTGAACTTTGCTTTTGTTGACGGCCACGCAAAAATCGTGAAAATGCAGATCGGACAGTACGCAGGCTTCGGCCTCGTGACCCGACCCGCCAGCGAAACCAACGCGCTGAAATGGTGCTACGATCCCAATGCACCTTCGGATTACGCGGCACTGGGCGGAGCAGGCGGCTATCCGGTAGGCGACGCAAACGAAACGTGCTCACAGGCAGTGCACGATTATTACGCTGGACGCTGGACCGAAACTCCGTAACAGAAACCGCGCCTTTCTGACTTTGCGGAAAAAGCAAAAAGTCAGAAAGGCGTGACCAGGAATTTGAATCGAGAATGCTGGAGGTCAAGATGAACTATCCCCGAAAACGTTTGCTGGTTTTGCTGCCGCTCCTTGGAATCGTCCTTGGATTTGCCGGATGCAAATCCGCCCCGACCGATGAGGGAGCGAACCCGGCGATGACAGAGCAGCAGAAAGCCCTGCTGAAAAAACATAAAGACAAGCAGGATCAAACGAACTAGGCCCGCGAACGCGGAACGCAATAACGAAACAAAGGAATACGTGAGTGAAAAAAAATGGTGGACTGAAGGGACGGGGGGTAATTGCGGCAGCGGTCACGCTGTTTTGGGTAATCGCCCATCCCGCTCTGGCGGACGCCCCGCTGAAAGCGCAAAAGCCGATTTTGATCCCCGGCGGCGGCGGTGCATTCGACTGGATGCTTGTAGATAGTAAAAGTGACCGGGTGTTCGCTACGCACAAAGGAACGAAATCGGTAGCGATTGTGGACCTTAAAACCGATACCGCTCTGCCTTCGGTCGAAGTGGGGACGGCGCAGGGGGTTGCGATTGATCGCAAGGGCGGCAAGATTTTCCTCGGTGACGACGAAGAGCACAAAATTGTCGTGCTGGACTACACGACCCTGAAAAAAACAGGCGAGATCGCCGTGACGGGGCCGGTGGATGATCTCGTTTACTGCGCGAAAAGCGGGATGGTCTACGCCGACTGCGACGACGGAACTGAAGTCTGGGTGATTGACGCCAAAACCGAAAAAATCAAAACAACGGTGAAGGTCCCCAAAGCCCCCGAAAAGATCGAGTACGACAAAACAAGCGGTAAACTTTACCAGAACATCAAAAGCGATCACTCGGTTCAGGTCATTGATCCGATGACAAACACGGTAGAAAAAACCTTCAGCACCCTTCCGGCCACCGGCCCGCACGGGCTGGCCGTTGATTCCGCAAAGGGCTGGCTGTTTTCCGCCGGGAGCAACGGAAAACTCGTGGTGATTGATCTGAGAACGGGAAAGGTCGCGGCGACTGCCGACATCGAACCGGGAGTGGATCAGATCGCGTTCGACAAAGGCAATGGCCGCATCTACTGCGCCTGCCGGGGAGCGATCTCCGTGCTGGAAGAAACGGCAGACGGGGTGAAATCGCTGGGTAAAGTTGAGACTCCGAAAGGATCGCACACGCTGGCGGTAGACCCGAAAACTCATGCGGTCTGGACCTGTTACTTCGATGACAAGGCGAGCTACCTGCTGAAACTGACGCCGTAACCGCCGGTAAATTTTATGGAAGCGAAACAGGGAGAAGGAACGTTCCTCCTCCCTGTTTGTGCGTTCGAGGCTGGGAAAAGTGTGCAGGAGAAATCAAAGGATGAAACGGATAAATTGGGAAAAAAACGCGGCTCTGGCCGCGCTTCTGGCTTTGAGCGGAAATGGAGCGGGTGCCACAGGCGTGGAAGAAGGCCCCTACCTGATGAACCCGACGCAGACAGGCATCACCGTCTGCTGGGTGAGCACCGGAGAAGAGACGGGAGCGGTGACCCTGAAAAACGGAAAAACGGTGAAGGAAACCAAACCGACCCGCACACACCGGGTGACCCTCAGCGGACTTAAATCTTACACACGCTATCCGTTTTCGGTGACGTGCGCGGGGGAGACAAAATCCGGCCAATTCATCACGGCTCCTCCCAAAAACAAACCCTTTCACTTTGTCGCTTATGGAGACAACCGCACTCAGCCCGACAAACACGCCGCCGTGCTCGCTCGAATGATTCAGTTTAATCCCGATTTTATCGTACAGACGGGCGACCAGGTGGCGGACGGAAATAACGAAGCACAATGGGCGGAATTCTGGAAGATCGCAGGCAAGGCGTTAAGCGAGACGGCGTATTACCCCAGCCTTGGAAACCATGAGCGTCATGGAGCTCCCTATTTCCGCTATTTCGCTCTTCCCGCCGAATACTCGTTCGATTATGGGGATGTTCACTTTACCGCATTAGATTCCAATCGCCCGGAGTCGGAGAATGCGGCTCAGGAAGCGTGGCTGCAAAACGATTTGGCGGCACACCAAAACGCGAAATGGCGAATCGTGTTCTTTCATCACACGGTTTACACCTGCGTGGACAAGCCGGACCGCCGGGTGCAGTCGGCGGCGCGAGCCAAACGGCTGGAACCGATTTTTCTGGCCGCTCATGTCCAGCTTGTGATCAATGGGCACGACCACGATTATCAGCGGCACGTCGCCAAAGGAATCACCTATCTGGTGACCGGCGGCGGCGGCGCACCTCTCTATGAGGTCACGCCCGATACGCCCTTTGTCAAAAAGGCGAAAAAAGTGCATCACCACTGTGAACTGAGCGTAAACGGCGACACGATTTCGGTACGGGCTGTTGAGCCGGATGGCTCCGTGATCGAAGCGTTCTCGATTAAGGCGAACGTTCCGGCGCAATAAACGGAGTCAACGATGAGAATGAACGCGCCAGCCACTCTATTTCAATCGTCTATAGTTCCTCACTCAACTTGCCACTCCTAGAATGGCAGAGGCAGCGAAAGCCGCCATGACTTTGATCTCGAAGCCGCGCTGGGTGACAGCATGGATTTTGCGCGGCAAAAGCGCACTGACCCCGCTAAAAGTCGTTTCGATACGCTTTCGGGCTTTGGAGACCATTTGCGCGACTTCTGGCTCGTACCGCCGCTTCGAGTTTTTCTTACGTTGTAAGTATTCTTGTCGCCAGATTGCTCTATCCTTGCTCTGATCTGTGTTTATCTGACTGGGGCTGCGAAGATAAAATTTCCGAAACTATCGCTTCATCAGATGGCTCCTATCTCGCAGGTTATGTTCAGCGGGATTGTGGAGCAACAACACGAATTTCACCCATGATCAAATTGCAGAAAAAAAGCGTTTTTTTTGCGACATGCCAGACTGAAATCGTTGCAGTCGGTAATGATATTTACGGGTTGAGATGGGAAGGAAAAACCCTCGTAGTTTTGACGAGCAATTCAAGCAACCTGTACGAACGCACCAACCACGTATTCGGCATCGACATAGATTACAAAATTTTCTGAATTTAAGACAAGCCCGACCCTCTGTTCCAAGATTCGGTGACGGGAGCGATCACTTACTGGCTGTTGAACAACAGCACGGTGATCGCCACCGGAGTGCTGCCGAGTTTTGGGGACGTGTCGAACTGGAAGGTGGTGGGAACCCCCGACCTCAACCGCGACGGGAAGGCGGACATTCTGCTTCAGAGCGCAAGTGCACCGCCGAGAGCAAAGAACCCGTTCGGGTTTGTGGGCAAGGCGGGGTATTACAGCGATGAGGAGAGCGGACTGCAGCTCCTCGGTCATCGCTACTACCTGCCGAAGCTGGGACGCTTCCTCACCCAGGACCCCACCGGACACGACGCCGGGCTGAACCTCTACGAGTACGTCAACAACAATCCGCTTATCGGAATTGATCCCATAGGTCATCAGGGCGTCATTGCTACCTCTAAAGAATTACTATCCTTTGATACCTGGAGGGAGGGGTTCAATACGTTCATGCATGCAATGGGCGCTAATTTGACTTTCGGACTGTATGACGGAGGCGACTACAAAAACGCTCCTGGATTTGCAGGAAGCAGAGTTTTATCCGGTGTGGGTTTAGGTGCAGGAACTTTGGCTGGAGGCGCGGCGTTAGCAGGAGCATTAGCAACACCTGCAACAGGGATGAATCTCGCCTTGGGTCTCAGTACCGGAGGTTCCGCATCCGCTGGAGCTCTAGGAACATGGGCAGAAAATAATGGATTTTTCTCGTTCGAAACTGAACCGCTTATGTTCGAGGCGCAAAGTTGGCAATCAATTACAGGATGGATGTGGAATTCAAAAGAGATTGCTTTTCGCCTGAATGGAATGACATTTAGTGGCTTTTGGAACAACTTTGTACTCAACCCTGGAGCTCGCGCCGCAGAATCAATTAGCACAAACAAAGAGTTGTGGTATATTTTCTCCAACCCAAGTCTTTGGAGTAGGACTAACTTTATCAATCCAAAATAAGCCAAAAATACATGGAAACATCACCAAACCATCAAGCGGAACAGCAACACGTTTTTAGGGAACATTCGCCCTATGTCATGCTTTTTCTATACCCTTATTTGAATCATCGAATTCAAGCATTGCTAAAAAGCAAAACGATATCCTCAGTGATAGTGGAATCAGAGGAAGAATTGTTTCAAATTGCTACTCTGACGCCTCCTGCGCTCATACTCATTCTGATTGATCCTGCAAGAGTAACTCTACCTAAAATGATAACTTCTGAGCTTTTTAAGGAAGTTCCCGTTGTAGGATTTATCCTTTCACACGAAAACGAAGAAAGACATAAAGAAGTTTTGCCTGCGTCTCTGGCTGGGTATTTTTATCAAGACTTTGTACCGAGCGACCTTCTAAGGTTTATTGCAAAATTTGTAACCTTCCCGCCTGGAGAAGGCTGATCTCGACGGAGACGGCAAAGCCGACCTGCTGTTTCAGAACGCTTCGACGGGAGCGATGGCCGCCTGGCTGATGAACGGCACGGCCATTCGAGCGCAGGGGATCGATCTGCTCGGCCCCACCGCTCGCACCGAAGTCGGCTCCCCCCGCCTCAACGCCGACACGTTTCCCGATGTGCTCCTGCAGGACAACGCTTCCGCTTCCCTCACCACGCTCTTGCTCACCTGGTCGGGCACGACCCCTGCGATCACCAACGGAAGCGTTTCCGGAACGCTCTCGCCCACGCAGAAAGTCGTCGCCACCGCCGACCTCGACGGAGACGGGAAGGCGGACGTGCTGTTTCAGGACACGAACACGGGTCGGCTTTCGTACTGGCTGTTGAACAACAGCACCGTGATCGCCACCGGAACGCTGCCGAGTTTTGGGGACGTGTCGAACTGGAAAGTGGTGGGAACCCCCGACCTCAACCGCGACGGCAGGGCGGATATTCTGCTTCAGAGCGCGAGTGCACCGCCGAGAGCGAAAACGCCGTTCGGATTTGTGGGCAAGGCGGGGTACTACAGCGATGAGGAGAGCGGGCTGCAGCTCCTCGGTCACCGCTACTACCTGCCGAAGCTGGGACGCTTCCTCACCCAGGACCCCACCGGTTTTGAGGGAGGGCTAAACCTCTACGAGTACGTCAACAATAATCCGCTAGGCGCGATTGATCCGACAGGAAACAATACAGTTGTCACTCGCAGAGCGAACGGTGCCCTTCGTTTCGACACCTACGTGGTGTTTACCGGAGCAGGAGCCACTCCCCAAAAGATCGCTGCGGTTGTGCAACAGATTCAGCAATCTTGGAACCTTGGAAAAGGACAACGACCCTACAACCTCGATTTCTATGTTCATGCTTTTACTCAGGTACAATACGATCTGCTATCCTCGACTTTCGCAGGCGGATCACTTCAGCAAGTAGATAGGATCGAGCTAAAACTCGGTAACGACAATAGTTTCACGAATGGCACAAATGATCCCAGCGTACATTATGGTGTGGATCGCAGACCCTACTGGTTAGGGCGTGGAGGAAGTTGGTCTATTGATCCAACTAACGACTGGGGACCGTTTGCTCACGAGTATGGACATCTACTTGGGCTGTCCGACAGGCGAACCTTCGAGGAACTCAGATTGGATGTGGACAGCATTATGGGCTTCTCAAGCCCAAAAGAAGCGATGCGACCTACGAAAGGTGATGAAACCCGTCTTCTTGGTGGAGTGAGAGCACACCAACCCGGTCTTTGGAACGAAACCCCATGAAAACAATCCCTACTTTTTTGCTTGGAATGATGGGCGGCGTCACTCTTCTGTCACTCATCGGATGGATTTCCCCGCAAACCGCTAAACTAGACAGCTTAGAGGTGAAACACATCAAACTCATTGATGATAAGGGAAAGATCAAGGGTGAAATTGGCTATTCGATGGGGACGACTTCCATTCGGCTGCAAGACAGCAAGGAAGCGAACGGTGTCCTCCTCTGTGCCAATGATGACGGCTCAAGCTCACTAATTTTTTTCAATCGGGAGCATCAATCTCAGGTCAATCTTGGTGGAGATAAAGATGGCTCTGTTTCTCTGAACATGACGGAGCAAAAATCAATCAACGACCGCGGCTTCCACACCGACGTGCAAATTTCACTGGCGAGAGGTCGGGTCAGGTTCGGAATGAATAGCCAAGGGACTATAGAGAAAAGACCGGCTGCGTTAAGCGGCACGCTGGAGGAGGGAAAGGCCTCGCTCTGGCTGTCGGATGGAAAGAAGTTCACCGAACTCACTCCCAACAAAAAAATCGTTGAGCGCATCCCCTGACGATTTGCTGTTTCAGAACGCTTCGACGGGAGCGATGGCCGCCTGGCTGATGAACGGCACAGCCATTCGAGCGCAGGGGATCGATCTGCTCGGCCCCACCGCCCGCCACCGAAGTCGGCTCCCCCGCTGTTTTTTTCCTCGAAGCGCGACAAACTCCCGCAGCGAGCACGGAAGCCCTCAATTTGTCCGTTGCCCTCGAAGCCGATTTCCTGCTTTTTGTGGCCTGTCGCGTTCACGGGAGGGTGAGTGCGCCTATCGTAGAAGAGAAGGGACGGAAAATCAGTATGGGCAGGAACCTCTGCAACCTGCACGGGCGGAGGGCAGTAGTGGAGAGTGAATGCCCGCCCAAGAGAAGAGGAACTGCCGATGAACGTCTCCCCTGCTGTGCCTGTCGACTCGCTGCCGAAAGCCGAACCTCCTTATATCACACAGTCCGTCTGGCCCCCCGAACGCCCGCAAATCCTGGTGGTTGCCTGCTCGGACGGACGGTATCAGGAAGCCCTTGATGAGTTTCTGAACACCCATCTCGGCATTTTCGATTACGACCGACTTTATGCTCCCGGCGGGCCGGGGGCCCTCGTTCCCTCTGTGCTTTCCTATTTTCGCGGCATCCAGTTTCAGGAGGAAACTAAATTTCTGGTGGATGCCCACCGCCTGACACGGGTGATTTTGATCGTGCATGGCCCCGAAGAAACGGAAGGCCCGCCCGAAGCCCGCTGCGCCGACTATCTGCGCAAACTGCCGGGGCGAAGCCAGCGCGAACTCGGCAAAGCCCAGCGCGAAGACTTGGACACGGTAGTGAGACTGCTGGGGCGTCATGCGCCGCACCTGGTGCTTCAGGTATTTATGGCGGAGGTGAGGGCAGATCGGCGGGTTCGGTTTTTGCCGCTGGAGTAGGGGCAGAGCGTGGTGTTGAGGGGGCGTTCCGCAGCCATTCAGTTGTACTGCATGGGCCGCCCGGTTTGCGGCGGCAGAAACAGGGGATGCGACACCCATTCGGCGAGCACTTGATTGCCGTAATCGCTCAGTACAAATCCCCGCTCCTGAAGAGCCTCCTCCGGGTCGCGCTCCAGCTTGGTGCGAAAAACCAAGTCTTCCTGAGCCAGCGTGACGATCTGCTCCAGCTGAAAAGCGTCCAGGGTTTGCAGGGCGTCCCGCGAAGCATCGGCATGAGGGCCGCCTGGGTCCAGCTCGATGGTGCGGGTAAACTCCGAAATCGCCAGCCCGATCTCGCCGTGATGCTGGCAGAGCAGAGCCTTTTTGAAATGGTGCGCCGGAGCGGTCGGGTCCAGACGAATCAGGGTATTCGTCACCCGGATCGCGGCGTCGGTGGCCCCCATCTGCATATACACATGGCCGAGTGCCGCGTGCGCCGACAAATGGCGGGGGTTAAGTTTAATCAGCACCGAACACGCCTCAATTGCCCGGTTGAACTCTCCCGTTTCCAAGGCAATCGCCACAATCGCCTCGTACGCCGGAGTTTCGAGCGGGCAGAGGGCCGCCGCCTGCTCTGCGAAGGACATCGCCTCCTTCGGGCGTTCCAGAGCACGGAAATGCTCGGCAATCCGCAAGCCGTAATGATAGGGATCGGCTCCCGCCCGGATCGCCCGCTTCAGGCAGGAAATCGCCTGCGTCCACTTCCGATTTTCCGCCAGAACCGAGGCCCGTTCCACTTCCTGAAGCCACAGCGGACGACGTTCGTTTTCGATTGGATTGATTGAATTCATCTCGCTCCCCGAAGCAGGCCTGCAGCCGCGCCGCAAACGCCCCCTTGCAAGGGGGATTACGGTGTCTCCCCAGCAAATTCCTTCTTTCCGCCGCAAGTCGCGCTAACTTTCCGTAGGGAAGGGTGTCTATCTTTGGGGAGACCGGGCCTGCCTTTCCGGAAACCCCCTCCCTCGGAGGCGACCGAACGGCGGCCCCTCCGTCTGCGCTTTGAACCTGCGCCCTTTTTCTGCGTCCTGAATCCTCTATCAGGGCGAAAAGAATGCGGTTTCTCAAACGATGCGCCGCAGCAAAATCAAAATGAAGAACGAGGAATGACCCGGCAGGTGCGCCCGAAATGGCCCGCCCGAAGCCGGAAGTCACGGAGAGGTATTGAGTATGAGTGCACCGGGAACCACCGATCCCCCCCGCCCCCGCCGAAAAAAGAAATCCAGTTCTCTGCCCGCCATCGTCACGGCTGCACTGCTTTCCGGGGCTGCATGGTGGGGGTACGCCCGATCTCAGCCCAAAGACGACCGCCAAAAACTGCTGACGGCAGTGGTCACTCGCGGCGACCTCGTGGAAACCATCAACGCCACCGGTTCCATCACTGCCCAAACCGGGGCCCAGGTGAAAATCGGCTCCCAGATCACGGGGCGGATCAAGCGGCTTTACGCCGATGTCGGTTCGTTCGTGCAGCAAAATCAGGTGATCGCGGAACTCGACCTTCCCGACATTGAGGCCCAGGTCACCCAGGCGCAGGCGAACCTTGCCGCCGCGAAAACCCGCTTGAGTTCTGCCGAATACAATCTCGTTCTGCAAAAAACCCAAACGGCCACTGGCATTCAGACCGCCCAGTCTCAGATCAACGGGGCCGTTGCCCGTCTTCGCTCGGTGCGAGCCGCCGCCAATCTTCAGGTCGCGCAAACCCCTGAAAACATCCGCCGCGCCGAGGCCGAAGTCGCACGGGTGAAGGCCACCGTTTCCACCGCACAGTCCAACCTGCGGCAGACGGAGGCCTCCGCGAAACTGCAAATTTCCACCGCGCAGGAGCAGCTGGCCCAGGCGGTCGCCTCTTCCAGAAATGCAGACATCACCCTGACCCGCAATCAGGGCCTGATCCGAAACGGATTTGTCGCGCAGTCGGTTGTGGATGCCGCCGTTACGGATGCCACCGTCAAGAAATCGCAGGTCGCTACCGCCCAGCAGAACATCAACCTTGTAAAAGAACGCGCCGCTGCCGACATTCAGGCGGCCCGCGACGCGCTCACCCAGGCTCAGCGCACGCAAGACTCCGTGATCTCCGCTCTGACCTCTGCAAAAGCCGGAACCCTACAGGATGTGAGCCGCCTCGCCGATGTTTCGGATGCCGAAGCCTCCGTCGCCTCGGCCCGCACCGCGCTTCAGACCGCCCAGGCTGGCAAAAGCCTCATTTCAGTGCGCGAACAGGATGTAGACGGCGCACGGGAGAACATCCGCGTGGCCGAAGCGCAGCTGGCCGGGGCACGCGCTCAACTCGACAAAACCTTTATTCGTTCTCCCATTGCCGGAACCGTGCTTCAGCTGGCCTCCCAGCAGGGCGAAACCCTTGCCGCCGGACTTTCGGCTCCAACCCTGATTATCGTGGCCGATCTCAAACGGCTACAGGTAGATGTCTTTGTGGACGAAACCGACATCGGCAAAGTGAAGCTTGGCCAGACCGCCTCGATCTCGGTAGATGCGTTTCCCCGCAAACGGCTCACGGGCAAGGTGACCAAAATCGCGTCCGGCTCGACCATTCAGCAGGGCGTTATCACCTACGATGTAACGGTGGCTCTTTCCGGCATCGAAGAATCGAAGCTGCCCATCAAGCCCGATATGACCGCCTCCGTGACCATCCAGACGAACAAGTATGAAAACGTGCTGCTCGTTCCGAGTGAGGGCGTCAAGGTCGGGGTGAAGGGGGCCGCCGTCAATATCCTCGGCACGAAAGACGGCAAGCCCGCCCCGGTTCCGCGCCCCGTGAAAACCGGAGCCTCCGACGGCGCGAACACCGAAATCAAAGAGGGTGTCAAGGAAGGCGAGGAGATCGTGCTGGCGGGCGGGGACGACAACAATAAAAAACGCGGCGGTGCTCCCAACCCGTTTGGCGGCGACAACAAAAAAGGCGGCAAACGGCAATGACCCCCTCCGTTCCTGAAGGCCCGATGATTCAGATTCGTGAACTGCGAAAAACCTACGTGATGGGGGATCAGGAGGTGCGTGCGCTTGACGGCATCCACCTCGAAATCGGGCGCGGCGAGTTCGTGGCGATCATGGGGCCGTCTGGCTCCGGGAAAAGCACCCTGATGCACATCATCGGCTGCCTCGACATTCCCACCTCCGGCTCCTATCTGCTGGACGGCATTGAGGTCGCCGAAATGGACGAATATGAGCTCGCGCACATCCGCAACCGCAAAATCGGGTTTGTGTTTCAGGGTTTCAATCTGCTGGCGCGTACCACCGCGCTTGAAAACGTTGAGCTGCCGATGGTCTATGCCCGGCGCAAAGACCGAGAGGAACGCGCCATTGCCGCCTTGGAGCGGGTGGGCCTGGGTTCTCGGCTCGATCACACCTCCAACCAGCTTTCGGGCGGGCAGCAGCAGCGGGTAGCGATTGCCCGCGCCCTTGCTTCCGATCCGCTGCTCATCCTTGCCGATGAACCCACCGGAAACCTGGCTTCGGTGCAGAGCGAAGAGATCATGGGGATTTTTCAGGAGCTGAACGAGGAGGGTGTCAGCATCGTGATGGTGACGCACGAACCGGAAATCGGCAGGCACTGCAAACGGCAGGTCATCATCAAGGACGGGCGCGTGGTCCATGATGAGCCGGTGGAAGACCGCCTGTTCGCCAAAGACGTGCTGGCAACGATGGAGCGCGAAATCGTTTTGCTCAAGGGGAATACGTAGAACGAACCTAACCTCCTGGTCGGCAATTCGGGGCAAACCGTAAGGCCGGGGAGCGAGAGGCAGAACGTTTCGACCTGGCCTTCCTCGACCTGGCGGAGGATCCCGGGAAAATACATCGAAAGGCCCGTTTTTGGAGGTGCACCGGCACGCCGGGCATCCAAAAACCTGGACAATCTTAACCACGCAGGGCGATTTGCACCCTCGGGAACACCGACACGCCGGGCGGGGAGGGGAGCGGGAGTTTCGACCGGGCAGTGAAGGAAGCGAGTGCATCAAGTGACCCGTCGAGGGCGCACCCTCGGGAACACCGAGAGACCGGGCATTAAGACCGTTTTGGAGGTGCATCGGAGTGCACCGAAAGACCGGGCATCCAAATCCCGGTGAAGGCGCAACGACACGGCGAAAAAGGTGCGGGTTTTGTCGTTGAAATTTTCATCCAAGTCCCACCAAGGGTGCACCGACACGCCGGGCATTGAAATACCCGTCTGGGGAGCACCGACACGGCGGGCATCCAAATCCGCGTCGAGGGCGCACCAGCGGGAGCACCGAGAGACCGGGCATTGAAATACCCGTCTGGGGAGCACCGACACGCCGGGCATTGAAATACCCGTCTGGGGAGCCTTCGGCTAAACGTCCTGCGGACGGAACGGCGTATACTCTTTGGAGGGAGAACGCCGAGACCACATTTGCCCTCCACGCGCAGCATCGAGCGGGGTGTGCGTAGAGTAGGGGCTTTCGCCTCTTCGGGCGGACTTCGGCCCGGCGCATTACGAAAAATCGCTGATTTTCAATACACGGCAGCACTTTCCAAAAATTACTTTTATGAACCTCATTCAAGCACTTAAAATCGCCCTGCGCGGCCTGGTCAACAACAAACTTCGTACGGCACTCACCATGCTGGGCATCATCATCGGGGTGGGCGTCGTTATTCTCGTGGTGGCGATTGGCAAGGGCGCAACCAAGCGGGTCACGGATGTAGTGAACTCGCTTGGAACCAACCTGCTGACCGTCCGCAACGGCAACACGCGCATTCGCATCACCGCTGCGATCACTAAGGCCATGGCGTCGGGAGATGCCTCGGCGAAGTCGGCGGCCTCTTCCCCAAACCGTCTGCGCCTGGAGGATGCGAAAGCGTTTGTTACCAACTTTCCCAAAACGATTGCAGCGGTGGCTCCACAGGTGCGCGGCAACCCGCAGGTGCGCTACCGGGGCGTGGATGCAAACACGCAGCTGACCGGCTCAAACCTCGATTATCCCTTTGTCACCAATATGACGACTGCGAGCGGGCGTTTCTTCACCGAGTATGAGCAGGAAGGCTCGCTCAAAGTCTGCATTATGGGCAAATCGCTTGCGGAGAAGCTCACCGGCTCGCCTGACTCTGATCTCACCGGGCAGACCATCGCCATCAACCGGATCAACTTCACCGTGATCGGCATGATGGCCCCGAAAGGCTCGACCTCATGGGGGCAGGATCAGGACGACACCGTGATTATCCCCATCACCACCGCCATGCGCCGGGTGCTGAACCGCCAGAACGTGGATTTTATCAGCATCCGCTGTACCGAAGAAAAGCTGATGCCGCTGGCCCAGGAGCAGATTTCGGCTTACCTGCGAAATAAGCACCATCTCCAGCCGCCGTATCCCGACAACGACGACTTCGATATTCGCTCGCAAACGGAATTGATGCAGTCTCAGCGGGCCGTCACCGACACCATGACTTCGCTGCTCTCGATTGTCGCCGTGATGTCGCTTTTGGTGGGCGGAATCGGAATTATGAACATCATGCTTGTTTCCGTGACGGAGCGTACCCGTGAAATCGGTATTCGCAAAGCCATCGGAGCCACACCCAGAGACATTTTGTTTCAGTTCATCATCGAGGCGGCGATCATTTCGCTGCTCGGCGGGGTGGTGGGCATTTTCGTCGGAATCGGCGGCGCGAGCCTGCTGTCGAGTATGGCGGGCTGGAACACGATTATTGACCAAACGGCGATTATCGCGGCCCTTGCGGTTTCCGGAGGGGTGGGGCTGTTCTTCGGGATTTACCCTGCCTCAAAAGCCTCGAAACTGCATCCCATTGATGCCCTTCGTTACGAGTAGAGCGTTTTCGAGGACCTGCTTCGTTCGGGACACGGAGCCAGGGAGAAAGCCGGTAGAAGCCCTATCAAAACGAGGAGGGGAAATTCGCTTTCCTCTCCTCGTTTTGATAGGGGTTTCCGATATTTGCAGGCCGCGGCGAGTGAGAAAGAAAGGAGTAAGCTAAAATGGCAATTTCACTGACGGTACATGACGAAACACTGTTCGGCGTTAAAAACGAGGCGTTGTCTCTGGACTTTCTCAATGAGACGATCACAGTGCAGGAACTGATTCGCGAGCGTATTTACGAAGAGGTTCGACAGTACAATGCAGCCCAGCCGAACTATTTTCAGGGGCTGGTGCAGCCGACGAATGCGGAGGCGACCCTCAACGGCATTCGCCCCATCGAGCGGCGCAAGGTGGACTGGGAAAAGCAGTACGCGCAGGCAGTCGAGGCCTTCCATCGCAACGGCTTTTTCATTCTGGTGGATGATCGGCAGGTGAGTTCGCTTACGGAAACGATTCGGCTGACCCCGACAACGCAGGTCAGTTTCGTCAAACTCGTGCCGCTGGTGGGAGGCTAAAGAAACACCATGACCAATCCTTTGCAAGTCGTCGCAGATAAGATTTTGGGTGCAGTCGAGCAGGCGGGGTATGAGCTTCAGATCAAAATGATGCTGGACGCCTATCGTAAAGAGTGTGGGCAGGTTCACGAAACGGCTCCTCAGAAGAAAGCGTCGGGGCGTGCCATTTTGGAGGCTGATCCCTCCTTGCAGATTGCGATTCTGCACAAATTGATGAATGTCTCTTACCGCGATTGGCGGCTTGATCCAATCAAAGATCGTCTGCTTTCACTTCCTCTGCCGCTGACTACCGAAGATGTGGAACTGCTCGTTGAGAGAGCGGCACAGTCGAAAACCTACTCTCCTGGTGATGCGCTTCCGCTTCTTGGGCGGTTTCAGGCACAGGGGCACCCGCTGACCCCTCGGATGCGAGCGGCGGCAGCCCTGCTGGTCGAGCCATTGAAAGGGTATTCGGACACCCAGTCCCGAAAATTACTGCTGCGCTATCGTGAGCTGCTGGAGGGAGCGGGGTTTTCAATGCCAACTGAGGGAGAAACCTGGGCGGATGCCGCCCTGAGCGATGTGTCGTCTCTTTCGGAAGGGGAGCAGATCGCCTGGAAACGACTGTTTGCTCAGGCTCAGGCGTCCGAGACAGGAAAGCCGTCTGCCCAGTGGCGCAAAGAAGCGAAAGCCCGAATTGCCGAGGTAGGAGAAGAAAAGTTTCGAGCGTCCGTCGTCGGGTGGTTTGCATCCGTAACGGCTCCGCCGGTTAAAACCCATCGGCACACTTACTCGGACGGCACGTTTTACGAGACGCCCCTGAGCGGCGGCAGCGACCTGAATATCAGTCTGCTCAAAGGGCTGGCATGGATGTGCGCGGACTTCTCGGAAACGGAAGTCGCTCGCGCCTTGAGTAAACTGATCGAAGGGGGCCTCAAAAAGCTGCCCGGACTTGGCCCCTGGGCCGTTCGTGCTGTCAATGCCGCGATCTGGGCCTTGACCGAAATGAACACCCCGGACGCGGTGGCAGAACTCAGCCGCCTCAAAACGAAAGTCACCTTTCGAACCGCCCTCAATCAAATCGAAAAAGGGTTGGAGGCCGCCGCAAAACGGGCAGGCGTTACCAAAGCCGATCTGGAAGATTTGGGCGTTCCCGCCTATGGCTTCGATCTCACAGGAACCCGGCGAGAGGCGTTCGGTGAAGCCGCCGGAGCTGCCACGCTGACCCCAACCGGCGAAATTACCCTCGAATGGTTTGGGGCGAACGGCCAGCCCGTCAAAGCCCCGCCCGCCGACGTGAAGAAAAACTACGCCGCCGAACTCAAAGCGTTTAAGGCGGATGTGGACGCAGCAGGAAAGATGCTTACCTCGCAGAAAGTCCGCTTCGACGGGTTTTATCTGCCCGAACGGGTCTGGAACCTCCTGGGCTGGCGCGAACGCTTCGAAGCCCATCCGCTGCTCGCAAACCTGGCGCACCGGCTGATCTGGCACTTCTCGGAAGGGGATCGAAAGGCCCAGGGGCTTTGGAGCGGCGAGCAAAACCAGTTCGTTGGCTCCGACGGCACAGCGATTCTCTGGCTGACCGACGCCGCCGAGGTTCGCCTCTGGCATCCCATCGGCTTTCCAGTGGAAACGGTGCTGGCATGGCGGGAGGCTTTGCAAGCGCGGGGGATCGTGCAGCCGTTCAAACAGGCATATCGGGAGGTCTATCTGCTGACCGAAGCAGAACTGCGGACAGAAACGTACTCGAACCGATTTGCCGGACACCTGCTCAAGCAGCATCAGATGAACTCGCTGGCCGCGCTGCGCGGCTGGAAAAACAAACTCCGCCTGCTCGTGGACGACGAGTATCCGCCTGCCGTCAAAGAGCTGCCGGAACTCGGTCTTCGGGCCGAATTCTGGATTGAGGGCGCGGGAGACGATTACGCTCACGACACCACCGAAAGCGGAGCCTATCTCTATCTCGCCACCGATCAGGTGCGCTTTTACCGAATGGATGCGGCGGAAAATCACGCTCATGCAAGCGGCGGCGGCTACTCTTCAGGCTGGGGAGCAGACGCGCAGCCCTCCGCCTCGCTGCCCCTGGGAGAGGTGCCCGCGCTGGTCTTTTCGGAAATCCTGCGGGACGTGGATTTGTTTGTCGGGGTGTGCAGTGTGGGCAACGACCCGACCTGGCAGGACGGCGGGCCGCGTGGCGTTTACCGCGACTACTGGACCGATTATTCGTTCGGCGATCTCTCCGCAACCGCCCGCACCCGGCGCGAGGTGCTGCAGCGACTTTTGCCCCGCCTGAAAAATGCGGATCGCCTTTCCCTCACCGAAAAATTTCTGGTGGTACGCGGTGACCTTCGCACGTATAAAATTCATCTGGGAAGCGGCAACATCCTGATGGAACCCAACGATCAGTACCTTTGCATCGTTCAGGATCGTCGGGCAGGGAAAAGTGAGGCGCAGGCGGGCTTTCTCCCGTTCGAGGGCGACAATCGCCTTGCCCTGATTCTGAGCAAAGCCCTGCTGCTCGCCGAAGACCGGAAAATTACCGACGTGACGATTACCCGGCAAATCAAACCGTGAAATGGAACCAGAGTTTTGATCGAGTTCGATGAGGAGCAAACACGCACGGCACTGGAGGAGGCAAGCGAAGAAACGCCCGCCTCCTCTTTGCCTGCGTCGGAGCCGGGGCGAACGGAGGCAATGACCCAGCCGGATGTGGATCAAACGATGCGTTCGCTGCCGGGGGCGGAGGCGCAGCACGGCGCGTTCTATGCGATGACCTTTCGGAATTTTCGGCTGTTCTTTTACGGGCAGACGGTTTCGGTGGCCGGGTCGTGGATGCAGCAGGTCGCCCTGCAATGGATGGTGTGGCGGCTGACGGAATCGAAAGCCTGGCTCGGAATTGTGGGCGGGGCGAATGCCCTTCCATTTGTGCTGTTTTCTCTGATGGGGGGGCAGGTGGCGGACAAATACCCCCGCCGCACCACGATGATCTGGACGCAGACCGCCTCGATGCTGCTGGCGTTCGGGCTGGCCCTGCTCGCGTCGGGGAAACTCCTCGCTCCGCAGGCGTGGGAGGTGGCGGTGATTTCGGGGCTGGCGGGCGTTATCAATGCGTTCACCATGCCCGCACAACAGGCGTTCGTAACTGATATGGTGGAGGATCGCACCGCGCTTTCCAATGCCATTGCGCTCAACTCGCTTCGGTTTAATCTGGCGCGTATTCTGGGGCCGATGCTGGCGGGCGTAGTGCTGGTGAAGTTCGGCGAGGCCGCCTGCTTTCTCATCAATGGCTTGAGTTTCATCGCCGTGATCGTGTCGCTGGGAATGATGAAGCTGCCGCCCTTTGTTCCGAAAGCCCAGAACACCTCGCTGTGGGAGGGATTTCGGTTTCTACGCAGCCATCGGGGGATGTTCCGCACGGTAGGCTTGATCGCGGCAGGCTCGATGTTCGCGTGGTCGGTCTCCACGCTCTACCCCGCGTTTTCGGCTCGCTACGGAAAGGGCGAAGCGGGCTTCAGTGCGATGATGTCGGCAAACGGTCTGGGGGCGATGGGGGCGGGATTGATGCTGGCCTGGGCCGGTGAGCGGGTGAAACGAGAGGTGCTGATTTTCGGCGGAGCCGGAGCCTTCTGCGGGGGATTGTTTCTGCTGTCCTCGTCGTACTCCTATTTAGCGACCCTGGGAATTCTTGTGCTCACGGGCTTTGCGATGATTACGTTTGGAATTGCCTCGAACACGAAGGTTCAGACGGAGGCCCCCGATGAGCTGCGGGGGCGGATCATGGCGATCTATTCCCTGGTGTTTAATGGCCTGATGCCTGCCGGAAGTCTGCTGATCGGGTTTCTGGCGCAAACGTTCGAGATTCATCAGGCGGTGCGAATTCATGCCTCAGTGTTCGGGGCGTGCCTTCTGGCCACCCTGTTCGCTCACAGGAAAAGCCGAGAGAGAGAGCCGGTCTCTTCCGAAACCTAACTCACCTTCAGGAACCGAACTATGTTAGCGCGTACCGTTTTGTTACAACTGGCCGACAGCAAAAAAATGGAGGGCTTCGTCAAGCACAACCCCCTGTCCGAGCGAATGATCCGCCGCTTTATCGCCGGGGAAAGCGTGGAGGGGATTGTGGCTCCGGTGAAGGAGATGAACGCTCAGGGGGCCTCCGTGTCGCTGGATTTTCTGGGGGAAAGCGTGACAACCAAGGAGGAGGTGGCCGCAACGGTGGAGGTCTACCTGTGCCTTTTCAGGACGATTCGAGCCGAAAACCTGAAGTCTGCCGTTTCCCTGAAACTGACGGCCCTGGGACTGGACATAGCCCCGGAGTTGTGCGTCCGCAATCTCGAACGCCTGCTGGCCTCGGCGGGGCCGGAGATTTTCGTTCAGATGGACATGGAGGGAACTGCGCACACCGACCGTACCCTCGACGTGGTGTATCGGCTCTGGGACGCTCCAAACGGCCTGGAAAACGGCGGTGCGGTGGTACAGTCCTATCTTTACCGCACCGAAAACGACCTGGAAACCTTAATTCAAAAGGGCATCCGAGTGCGGCTTTGCAAAGGGGCGTACAAAGAGCCGCCCTCCGCCGCTTTTCCTGAGAAATCGAAAGTAGACGGAAACTACGTGAAGCTGATGAAGCGATTGCTGGACGCCGGGAACTTTCCAGGCCTCGCTACCCATGACCCTGCCCTGATCTCGGAAGCCAAACGCTATGCCGTCGAACAGGGCATTGCCAAAGATCGGTTTGAGTTTCAGATGCTTTACGGCATTCGCCGCGACCTGCAAACGCAGCTTTTGGAGGAGGGATACAACCTCACGGTGTACACACCGTTTGGAACGCACTGGTATCCTTACTTTATGCGGCGGCTGGCGGAGCGTCCGGCGAACGTATGGTTTATCGCGAAGAACCTGCTGAGGAAGTGAGCAGGGGTCGGGGTGAGATCAATCGCGATTGCAAATCGGGCTAGAGGGTGAAATTGAACTCCCTGCGGGGCTTTTCACGCAGGGAGTTCAATTTCACCCTCTTACCTATGCGGCGCGAAGGGGAGTGATGCTTTCGGAAAGGTCACCGTCTCGGCTGCTCACCCCTGCATCTAGTTTGGAGACCGCCTATGTCCCCTTCATCGCTGCAAGCCGGAATGAGTTTCCGGGCAATCACACCGCCCATTGGGGTGGAACTTTACCGCTATGAGCCGTTTGTGCCGCGCCGCTCAAAGGCAGTGCGGAAGCCTCTTCTGGCGCAGGCCCTCGTGCTGGAACTGGGCAAAACCCGTGTGGCACTGCTGGCTTGCGATCTCTACTCCGTCTCGGCTCGCCTCACGGAAGAAACCCGGCATTTGGTTAACGAGATGACCGGCATTCCACCCGAAAACGTGCTGCTCTGTGCCACTCATTCCCATTCGGCTCCCGAAATCGCTTCACGGGTGGGGGGTGCGCCCGAAGACGAATTTTACTCGCAGCTGCTTATTCGCTCGTTTGCCTCAACGGTGGTGCAGGCGATCCATGAACTTCAGGGCGTGAAAGTCTACACCGGGCAGGCCACCCTTTCCGGGTTGGGCGTGAACCGGTATCAGCCCGACGGCTACGTGGATACGGCAGTGCAGACCCTTGAACTCATCGGAAATCGGGACGAATATGTGCTTTTCAGTTTCGGGTGTCCGCCGGTATCGGCTCCGCAGGACGATCTTGAAATAGACCCTGACTTTCCCAACCGGGCCCGCTCCATCCTTGAAAGCGAATACGACGACGCCATGTTTTTGCAGGGTTCCTGCGGCGACATCTATCCGTCCTTTTCGCACAACCGCGAAACGGCACGCTGCGGGCAAATGCTGGCGGGAACAGCCCTTGTGTCGGTGGGATTAGCGCAGGCAGTCGAGGCTACCTTTCCGCTGCGTTCGGCAGAAGTGACACTGCACCTTCCCGTGATCCTGCCCGACGGAGACGATCTGCGCGAACGGCGGGATTTTCATCTGGCCCGCGTGGGGACACGCGAAGAGGGCGGCCTTAAGGACAACCTGCATCGGTTTCATGCGGAGGCGTACTCCGCTGCCTCCGAGCGGCTGTCTCGCGGGGTAGCTCTCACGCAGGCGTGCCCGGTTCAGGTTCTTCAACTGGGAGACGCGGTGATCCTGGCACATCCGTTTACTCTGTTTGCGGAAATTGGGATCGAGATACGGCGGCGGTCTCCGTTTCGGCAGACGATGATCGTTTCCTGTGCCAACGGCTTTTTGGGCGACCTGCCGACTCTTAAGTATCGGGAATTCTATGCGCCGGTGGCGGACGACCGGGCGTATTCCCTGGGACTGACCCCGCTCTCACCCGAAGCCGCCGGGGTATTTGTGGAAGAGGTGCTGAAGCTGCTGGAGGAACTGCGGCACGACTGAGGAAAATCTTGCCCGAAGTCCGCTGCGTTTTGTGTCGCCGGAGCGGGGGCGGGAAACGGTACTTTCCTCTCGCGCTTTCAACTCTGCCCTAAATCACCGGGTGAAGCCGTACACAAAGCCGTCGTTGGCTCCCACAAAAACGCTTCCGTTCAGGACGACGGGGGAACTGAGAATCGGCGCACCCACCGTATACGACCAGAGAAGTTTCCCGGTAAGGAAGTCCAGCAGGTAAAGCCTGCCGTCTACGGAGCCGATCACCACTTTGTTGTCACAGAGGGTGGGGGACGAGTCCACTTTGCCTCCGGTGCGGAACTTCCAGAGGGGCTTGCCGGTGTCACGGGCAAGCGCGTGAACGAAGCGGTCGCGCCCGCCCAAAACGATTTCATTGCCGAGCACTGCCGGGGACGAAAAGTAGGGGAAGTCGCGCTCGTGAAAGGCCCATTTGAGTTTGCCCCGGCGGAGGTCGGCACAAACCACGCGATTTCCATAATGCCCCACATAAGCGAATTGACCGTCGGTGGCAGAAGAGGCCGCAATGTAGTTTCCTACATTGACCGATTGGAGTTTTTTTCCGTTGGCCAGATCGAGAACGTAGAGAAAGCCGTCGCAGCCCCCGAAGATCACTTTTCCCCCGGCAATCGCAGGGGTTCCGTTTACGTAGTTGTGGGTCTCGAACGTCCAGACCTTTTTGCCGGTGGCGGCGTCTACACAGTGAACGAAATTATCGTAGCTGCCCACCACCACGAGGGTCTGGGTGGGGCGTCGCGGGTTTGGAGCGGAGTTGGCTCCGCCCAGGATTTTGTCTTCGGTTTTGTACTTCCAGCGCAAGGCTCCAGTTTTAATCTCCAGGGCATAAAGAATGCCGTCGGCAGAGCCGCAGACCACGAGACCTCCCACAATGCGGGGCGGAGCCTCAATCTCGGCTCCGGTTTTGTAGGCCCAGCGTTTGGCTCCGGTTTTGGCATCCAGGGCGTAAAGAAAGCCGTCGGAAGAGCCGACCAGCACACTGCCGTTTGCGGCTGCCGGGGAGGAGAGAACGAGGTCGCCGGTCTTGAACTTCCAGGCCAGACGCAGCGGCGGGGTGAGGCGTCCGGGGGCCGCCCGTGCCGTCCAGCCGCCGGAGGTTGTCTGGGCCGGGAGCACAGCGGGCAGCCCAATAAAGGCAAACCTCAAAAGTCGAGAGAAAATAAGTTTGTTCATCGTAAATTAAAGCGGAATTGCCCCCTCGCAAACGTCCCTCACCCCAACCCCTCTCCCTGCTGTTCGCAGGCTCACTAGGGAGAGGGGCGAAGGCGAAGTGTGCGCTGCGTTTCGTGTTCGCCGCCTTTTCATCGCGCTCCCCCTCTCCCTGCCGCTTATACTTCGCTAGGGGGAGGGGTTGGGGCGAGGGCATCACAGAGCCGCCCGATAGATTTCCAGAAAAGCGTCACGGTCCAGCGGAACCGGATTATGCTGAGCCGTCCACTGAGCGGCGGCCTCTTCACTTAATCCGGGCAGATCGCTCTCCTCGATGCCGAGTTCGGAGAGTTTCGTTTTCAAGGAAAGAAAGCGCAGCAGTTCGTCCCAGAGGAGATGAAAGGTCTTTTCAACCAGGGGGCCGTGCAGCCGACTGCCGAAAATGTCGAGGCTGGACATCCAATCGTGTAGATGCGGGCGGATTCCTTTCGGGGATTTCGCGTTGTAGTCCACGACGTGCGGCATCAGCAGCCCGACGGCCTGACCATGCGAGACGGGAAAGTGCGCGGTGATCGGATTGGCGGCGGCGTGTGCTCCTCCGAGCATGCTGTGTTCGATGGCGATTCCGGCGTAGCACGCGCCCAGCTGCAAGCCCTCGAACCATTCCAATTCGTCCCTATTGGTGATTGCCGCTCTTAAATTGGGGTAAACGTTCTCGAACGCCTGCGTGGAAAACATCTGCGAGAACGGGTTCGCGGTTTTCGTGAAGTAGGATTCAACGGCGTGGGTGAGGGCGTCAATCCCGGCGGTCGCGATGACGTGAGGAGGAGCCGAAAGCAGCAGGGTCGGGTCGAGAAGCGCGATCATGGGCGCACCCGTCGAGGCTCCGCACGCCATTTTCTGATGGGTTTCGTCGTGGGAGATGAGCGCGTAGGACTGCACTTCCGAGCCGGTTCCGGCAGTGGTGGGGACGGCGATGAGGGGCAGCAGGGCATCGTCGTTGTGCCCATAGCCCCGATAGTCGCGCATTTTGCCGCCATTGGTCAGCAGGAAGTTCGCGCCTTTTGCTGTATCAATCACGGAGCCGCCGCCAATCGCGACGATGCCGGTGACCTCGGCGGAAGCGGCAAAGTCTCGAACCTCCTCGGCATCGGTTTCGGTGGGGTTTTCCTGGGCGTTGTCGAAAAGCGTAACGGCGATGTTCAGGGCTTCGAGGCTTTCGAGTGCCCTCTGCGGAATGCCTGTGCCCATCAGCCCCCGGTCGGTGACGAGCAGGACGTTCCGGCTGAACGGGTGCGTGAGCGATCCGAGTTCGGTGAGGCGATCTGGGCCGTAGACGACTTCGGTTTTGAGGTGGAGCGCAAAGGCGCGGCGGGTGTTGGCGTGCTGCATCAGGATTGTTCAGAGGGAGAGGACGCCCGCAGCAACTGCTGGGCTTCTTCCGAGTTGGGATAGGAGAAGGACGCCAGCGGGCGCAGCAGCGTTTCGTCCATTTGCGGCGGAGTGGAGGCGCGGAGCAGGTCTTCGCCGCGTTCGAGGGCGGCAATTCGTTCGCGCAGTTGGGGAAGACACTGGCCCGCCGCCTCGACCCGTCCTGGCTCAGAAGAAGCGAGATGTTTGCCTGCATGGAGTTCTTCCACGACTTTCAGGGCGCGTTTGTCGCCCAGCAGCGTGACCACATGAAGTGCACCGAGCACGGTTTCCCGGTCTTCGTCCTTGAGCCAGTCGCGCAGCGTATTTCGATCTGTCAGATTCAGAGAGGCGGCGTCTTCGAACGTCAGGCGGGGGCTCATCCGCTGCATGGTCTTCTTGAGACGCGCTTTGGGTTGCGGCTCATCCTCATCGGTATACGCCGCCATTTTGATACTGAGCAGGCGCGGGTCATCGGACCCTTCTGTCAATGCGTTGAGATTGGCAACTAAGCCGCGATGAGGCTTTTTCAGTCGGGAAGAGCAATACAGTCCGATCAAAGTTATCGGGAGCGTCAACCCGTTTAACACCGGATACCATTTCCACTTAAACAAGACAAGTTGACCCAAAAACAAAACAATTCCATAAAACAATAGGGTTTTGACAACCCCAATTAGTTTTACCTCTAAGATTTTTTCGCTCTCGCGGAGACGTGCGTAGTAATCGGCGATTTGGGCATCGGTGAGCGGCGGTAGGGCGAGAGTGGAATTTCGAGGTTCTTCAGGCGTCATGGTCGGATTTTTCTTTGCGGTTCTGGTAGAGGGAGGCCCTCACCCCCGGCCCCTTCCCGCTTGCACCGCCCTGAATTGGCCCCTCTCCCTAGCGAGGAACGAGCGGCAGGGAGAGGGGTTGGGGTGAGGGCAGAGGCAAGGAGGAGGTGAGGGCTATTTCTTCGCCGCCTTTTTTTCTCCCCGAAGGCGCGTGACGTAAAACGCCAGGTCTTTGCCCACCGAAGGCGTGCTCAACACGGCCCCCGTCTCCGGTTTAGCAACCGTCACCTCCTCCGACTTCAGGGACTTGCCGCCCTCCGTGTCCCACCACGTCACCGTGTACCTGCCGGAGGAAAGCCCCGTCAGCTTCACCGAGCCAGTGGCGGTTCCCTCACCCGAATGGCGCACCCAGCCCACCGCGAATTCTTTGCTCTGGCGGGCGTAGGCCGACAAAGCCGGAGCGTAATCGCTGAACGCATACGTGCCCGTGTTCACCCAGTCCGCGCCGCTGTTGAACACCGAAACTCTGTGCGACCCGGCCGGAATCTCCAGCGACAGGATCCCTTCGGCCTCCGCCGGACGGTGATCCCGATCCGACGCCGGGAAGTCACGGGTCACCTTCGTTTCGCCGTCGAGTTTGAGGCCGAGTTTCGCTCCGCTCTTCGAGACGTTCGCGACGGTGAGGGTGAATTTCCCTGGCTTTGCGTAGTTCACGAGAAACGTCAGCGGTTCCGGCATCATTTTGCGGTGCGCCTCACCCTGCAAAAACGAAGGGTAGGCTCCGAAACCGGAGGGCATCCCCGCTCCCACCACAAACTCACTCTGCGGGGCATCCACAAAACCGGCCCCCGCTCCAAAGAGCAGAGTTCCTTTTCCGGCGGTTTGTACTTCCGGCGTTGTGGAAATCAAGCCGCCCGCATTGGCCAGCCCGGAGGCCGTGACAAACGCGGAGGCAGAGCGGAACTGCCCGTAAAGATCGGCCTTTTCCACGCCGTCCCAGTACCAGTACTGCGCCGCACCGGAGGGGTTTCGCATCAGGCTGATCCAAAGGCCCTGATGCAGCCCTTCGCCATTCGGATCGGATACCCCCGAAGGCCCGAACTCGCCGACAAAGACCGGCTTGCCCAGCTTTTTGGTCACCGTTTCGTCTACCGCACCCACCGCCGCCACGATGTCCGAGGGGTAGAGGTGAACCTGCGCGTAGTCCACCGTTTCCCAGATCGGCGTGTCCAGCGGGTTTCCATAGGCGGCACTTGTCGTCACCAGGTGATGATAGCCGTCGAACTGCTTAATGAAAAACGCCATTTCCCGATGCCACAGCGCAATGTCCTGAAGCAGTTTGCCGTGTGCCGCATCCGTGTTTTCCACTTCGTTAAAGAGTTCCCACGCGAGGATGTTGGGCGAATAGCCATAGCGGGCCAAAATGTAGTACAGTTTGCGCTTTGTGAGTTTTCGCGCCTGTGGATCGGTGAAAAAGTCCGACGGGTCTTTCAGAAACCCGCCGTTCGCCGTATTCCAAGGGTTGCCTTCCCAGTTGGGGTCGGTATTGGACGAGTATTTCGCTCCCGACTTCGAGGCGTACTGCCCGTGATGCTGAAGCGTGAGTTGAAAATAAATGCCGTTTTTCTGCGCCGCATCCACAATCGTGTCCCAGCGGCGGGCCACAGAGAGGTCAATCTCACCGGGCTTCACCGAGGCTTTCGTGTCGGGGTTCCAGTCCAGGTTTTTGCCGTCCCAGTGGTTCATCCACACGCGAGACCAGTTTTCGCCCGCGCCCTTCATCTTCTCGAACAGGGCCGCAATATCGGGCAGGTCGCCGCTTTTCCAGGCCTGATTGTGCCCGATGGGATAGTAGCGCGAGCCGTTGTCGAAAACAAACCGCACCTTGTCGCCAGGATCAATCCGCACAAAGCCGGGGGCGGCCTCGCCTTTCACGGAAAACTCTTTGGGAGTCAGGTTGTCGGGACGGGCGATTTCGCGATGCCGCTTCACGTCCACCACCGTGTAGGTTCCGGTGGCGGTGGGGGTATAACGGAATTTCCAGGTGGGTGTTTTGTCGTCGCCGTCGAAAAAAGCGGGAACCTCGAACGTGCCGCCCTCCGGTTTTTTAAGGGTGACGGTCACATCGTTGAGTTCGTAATCAAAGGGATTCCCCTCGACTTTAAGCGTAAACGAGCCTTCAAGGTGAGGATAAACCCCGCGTGTGTTTTGCACTCGGTCTCCGTTTTTGTTCTCGAATCGGGAGGAAATCGGGGAGTTGTAGCCGGGGGAAAGGTCTCCGCCGAGGCCCCTCCCGAAGCCGCCTAAATCCTGGGAGCCGCCGCACCCCGTCAGAGCAAACGCCGCTCCGACTAAACTGAGGAAAAGAAATCGTTTCATGGCTTTATGATAACATAAAACGGAGGCGTTTGAGAAGTGGGCTGTGCCAGAACGGGCTTCTCAAAGGGCAGGGGAAATTCGCCTCCCGCCTAAAAGAGGGAAGTCACAGGGAAGTCACAGGGAAGTCTAACGAAAAACGGAGCGAAAGGGGCGGGTACACTAAAGCCTGCCCCTAGTTAACCCGAAACGAAGGAGAAGCCGCCCGATGAATTTAACCCTCTCTGACCTGAGCACGCCCGCTGTTTTGATTGACCTCGACCAGCTGGAGCGAAATTTAAGCCGGATGCAAACTTGCGTGGCGGAGGGCGGCAAAACCCTGCGCCCCCATGCGAAAACGCATAAGCTGCCCGAAATTGCCCGGATGCAGATCGAAGGCGGAGCCGTTGGCATTACCGTCGCAAAGACCGGGGAAGCCCTGGTGATGGCGGAGGCCGGGATCAAGGATATTTTCATTGCCCACCAAATCCCGGATGCGCGTAAACTCAGTGCGCTTGCGGAGGCGGCGAGGGGTACGCGCCTTCTTCTCGCTGCCGACTCGGTGGAGATCGTCCGGCTTTACGCGGAGGCCGCAGGCGAAGGGGGAGCGGGCTTCGAGGTGCGGGTGGAGGTGGACACGGGGCTGGGGCGAGCCGGAGTGCGGAGCGCGAAAGAGGCATTGGCGGTGGCGCAGGAGATCGAGCGGTCGGCAGGGCTGAGGCTTGAAGGCGTGTTCACGCATGAGGGGCATTTGTACCGGTATTCGGATCGGGGGGAGCGCAGACGGGAGGCGAAGGCCGCCGCAGAAAGGTTAGGGGCCATTGCCGCCTTTGTGCGAAGGGCAGGGCTGGAAGTAAAGACGGTGAGCATGGGTTCGACGCCGGGGGCGGAGTTTTCAACGCAGGAAGCGGGGATCACGGAGCTGCGGCCCGGCGTCTATGTTTTCAACGATGTGATGCAGCTGCGTCTGGAAAGTGCAACTTTAGGGCAGTGTGCGTTGTCTCTTCTCTCGACGGTGGATTCGGTGCGACCGGGCGGGCGGGTGCTGATAGACGCCGGGACGAAAACGCTGGCCTCCGACTGCCCCTTCGCGGACAAGACCTATGGTCTGCTGCCGGAACATCCTGAAGTTCGGTTTGCGGCGGCCAATGAGGAGCACGGCTATTTGGACGCGCCGGAGGGAACGTTTCAGGTAGGGGATCGGGTGCGGGTGATACCAAACCATGCCTGTACGTGTATCAATTTGCATGATCGGGTGTGGGTGGAGCGCGGGGGAACGGTGGCAGGCCGATGGAGAGTTGCGGCAAGAGGTGCGGTGACTTAAAGAAACATGAATCTTTGGAGGAAAACCGAGCGACGCCGGGGGGTGAGTTCGGCTAACGAAAAGTGCTTGACTTTGCGTACTAACCTATGATATACTAACGGTTCGTGCGTCTTGGAGGGTGGTCTTTCGATCCCTAGCCCCGACCTCCACAAACGGGGTTCTCCAGCGCAGTCTACGGGAGGCGTTTTAGCATGAAGGAAATTCGTGGGCGAACAAAGCAGACCCGCCACGTCATTGACATTCCCAACCTCGTCGAACTTCAACTCGATTCATACCGATGGTTTCTCGAAGAAGGCTTGCAGGAGCTCTTCGACAGTTTTTCTCCCATTCACGATTTCACCGGTTCAACCAGTATCTCTTTAACCGATTTTACCCTCGGTGAACCCAAATACTCGATTGAAGAGTGCCGCGACCGCGACATGACCTTCGAGTCGCCAATCAAAGCCAAAGTTTTGCTGAAGCAGGCCTCCAAAGAGGAGATCGAAAGCGAAGTTTATCTCGGCGATCTTCCCTTGATGACCGACAAAGGCACGTTTATCGTGAACGGAGCCGAGCGCGTGGTCGTGTCTCAGCTGGCACGCTCGCCCGGTGTTTACTTCAAGGACAACCTCGACTTCACCGGAAAAGTGCTTTATTACGCCACCCTGATTCCTCAGGAAGGCGCATGGGTTGACATCGAAACCGATGCCTCCAATCAAGTCATGGTGCGCATCGGGCAAACTCGCAAGTTCCCGATCACCACCCTGCTGCGTGCCCTTGACTCGTTTCCCCAGGCTCTGCCGCCGCTGCAGATGACCATCGAGGAAGCTCTCGAAAAGCAGTGGATTTATCGCACCGATGAAATTCATGACGAAAATGGAAAACTGATTGGTTCGGAAGTGAAGCGCGACTTCTTTCTCGCCCTTCGGCTTCACTCGCCCGTCGCGAACAAAAAGACCGGCGAGATCATCGCCGAAGAAAACACTCTGGCGACCGAAGAGTTTCTCAGAGACCTGGCGGAAAAAATCGGCGGCAAAAGCATTGTCACCCTCTACACCCGCACCGAGTCGAACGAAGATATTCTCAATCTTTTTTCGACCCGCCGAACCCTTGAAGTTCCTACGCCGGAGGCTTTGCTGAACAAACGCCCGGTCGAGGACATCGTAGACGAAAAAGGCAAGGTGCTGGTTCGCTCGTTCGGCCTGATCTCCGACAAAACAACGGCGAACGCAGTGGCAAAACTGCGGCTCGAATCGCTGGAGGTGCTTCACGTCAACCCGTATGTCGAGTCCACCATCGAACAGGATGCGACTTTCGATACCGAATCGGCTCTGCTCGACATCTACAAGAAAATTCGACCCGGCGACCCGGCCACCACCGACTCGGCGCGTAACCTGCTGAACTCCATTTTTTACGACCCCCGCCGCTACGACATGGCGAAGGTTGGCCGCTACAAAATGAATAAAAAGCTGGGCGTGTCTCTGCCGCTTACCGCCCGCACGCTGACCAAAGAAGACCTTGTGGCGATCCTGAAGTACGTCATCAATCTCAATGCAGGTGAAGGGCGCGACGAAGAAGGCAAGCCCTTTAACATGGTCTCGACGGATGACATCGACCACCTCGAAAACAAGCGCATCCGTTCGGTTGGCGAACTGCTCACCTCGCAGCTTCGCATGGGCTTTCTCCGCATGGAAAAAGTCGCCAAAGAGCGTATGACTCAGATGGACCCGGACAATGTGCTGCCCAGTGTCATTCTCTCGGTGAAGCCTATCTCCGCCTCGATCAAGTCGTTTTTCGGGTCGTCGCAGTTGTCACAGTTTATGGATCAAACGAATCCGCTGGCGGAACTGACTGCGAAACGGCGTCTTTCGGCCCTTGGCCCCGGCGGGCTTTCCCGCCAAAGTGCCAAGCTGGAAGTGCGTGACGTTCACGAAAGCCATTATGGACGCATCTGCCCGATTGAAACGCCGGAAGGCCCTAACATCGGACTGATCGGCTCGATGGCAGTCTACGGACGCATTGACGACTACGGCTTTCTGGAAACGCCCTACCGAAAAGTGAAAAACGGCATTGTCTCCAATGACCCCAACGATCTTGTCTGGATGACTGCCGACCTGGATCACCGCTTCTTCATTGCCCCCGCCAACCTCAAAATTGACGAAAACGGCAAGTTCATGGACGAAACGATTCAGGTGCGCCATGAGGGAGGCTATCCCGTTGTCAAGCCGTCGCAGGTTCAGTACATGGACATCGCTCCGGTGCAGTTGATCTCGATTGCCACCGCGATGATCCCGTTTATCGAAAACGACGAAGCCACCCGCGCCCTGATGGGGGCGAACATGCAGCGGCAGGCGGTTCCGACCCTGCGTCCCGACGCTCCGCTGGTGAAAACCGGGATGGAGCGGCGCACAGCGCGGGACTCCGGCGCGATGATCCTGGCTCGACGCTCCGGCATCGTTTCCCGCGTCACCGCCGAGCAGATTGATGTGACCACCGACACAGGACGTATCGATTCGTACCGGCTCATCAACCTGCTGCGCTCAAACAACTCTACCTGCATTACCCAACGGCCTCTCGTCAACAAAGGGCAGCGCGTTCGACAAGGGCAGGTGCTGACCGACGGCCCCTGCACCGACGAAGGCGAACTCGCCCTCGGTCAAAATGTGCTTGTTGCATTTATGCCTTGGGGCGGCTACAACTACGAAGACGCGATCCTGCTTTCCGAACGGCTGGTTAAAGACGATGTGTTTACTTCCATCCACATCGAAGAGTTCGACACCGAAGCTCGCGACACGAAACTCGGCCCCGAAGAGATCACCCGCGACATTCCCAACATCGGGGAAGATATGCTGCGTGACCTCGATGAGGACGGCATCATTCGAATCGGAGCCGAAGTTCGACCAGAAGACATTCTCGTCGGCAAAGTGGCTCCGAAAGGTCAGGGCGAACTGACGGCGGAAGAACGCCTGATTATCGCCATCTTTGGAAAAAAAGCCGAAGAAACCCGCGACGTATCGCTTCGGGTTCCGCACGGAAACGGCGGGCGCGTTGTAGACGTAAAAGTCTTTTCGCGCTTTAAGTATCAGGGATCGAAAGACAAGCGGGTTTACAACTTCTGCAAGCGTCCTGATGCCTCCATGAAAGACCTTGAAGACGGCGATCTGATCCGCCTACAGGCCGACGAATTAAACGCCGGGGTCAATATGCTCGTGCGCTGCTACATCGCCCAAAAACGCAAAATCATGGAAGGCGATAAAATGGCGGGGCGTCACGGAAACAAAGGAGTCATTTCCAAAATCCTTCCCCAGGAAGATATGCCGTTTCTTCCCGATGGAACGCCGGTGGACATCGTCTTGAACCCGCTTGGTGTGCCTTCTCGTATGAACATCGGGCAGATCATGGAAACGCACCTCGGCTATGTGGGGCGGCATCTTAATTGTACGTTCGTCAACCCAGCCTTTGAGAGCTTCACGGATCACGAAATCGGCGAACAGATGGAGCGGCTTTCCACGCACTTCAACCGACGCGCCCTGGAAAACTATGTCAATTCCGAACTTCGTCTGGGCGTGCATTTCACCGAAGAACAGGAAGCCGACGAAATGCTTTCTGAGGTTCGGACGAAACTGGCGGGTCTTTCTGCGTATCGCTTAGAGGAGATCAGCCGCATCGTGGCTGCTCCGCCCGTGATCTCGCCGGTGGTGAAAGAGCTGGCTTCTGGAACCGGAACCGGCGAAGCCCTTCTCGCTGAAGAAGACGCAGAGATTCCCGAAACCGAAGCGGACACCAACCTCCCCATTCCTGCCGATTACGATCTGCAAAGTCTGATGGACAAAATCGAAGCCAACTCGATTCGACGGGCAGGCTACAACCCGAAAACCGGCAAAACCCGACTGCGCGACGGCCTGACCGGTGACGAATTCAATATGCCGGTCACCGTTGGGGTGATCTATATGCTGAAGCTGGCTCATCTGGTGGACGACAAAATCCATGCCCGCTCGACGGGGCCGTACTCTCTGGTGACTCAGCAGCCTCTCGGCGGAAAAGCTCAGTTCGGCGGACAGCGATTCGGCGAAATGGAAGTGTGGGCGCTGGAGGCTTACGGAGCCGCCTACACCCTTCAGGAAATCCTCACCATCAAATCCGACGATGTGCTGGGCCGCGTGAAAACCTATGAAAGCATCGTTAAAGGTGACAATATCCTGGAACCCGGCGTTCCTGAATCGTTTAAGATTTTGGTGAACGAACTGCAAAGTCTGGGCCTGAAAGTTACCGTGCTGGATGAGCAAGACAAGGAAATTGACCTGCGCGACAGCGAAGAAGATATCAACCCGAACGAAGACCCCGTGAAAGCCGCGAACCGACGCCGCAACCGCGAACTCGGTACCCGCGACGAAGAACCCATCCTTTAGGGATCAGGGACTAGGGATTGGGGATGAAACACTTGTACCTGCTTTCGCTTCTCTGATGATAAGCGAGACGGACGGGTAGTTTTCTCCTCATCCCTGCCCTTGCTCCCCTATCCCTCTTCTGTGCCTTATCCTTTCGGAGGAATTAGAAATTATGGCTGATGCCAGTACCTTCTCCAAAATTCGGATTGGAATTGCCTCGCCCGATGTGATCCGTACCTGGTCTTACGGCGAAGTGAAAAAACCCGAAACCATTAACTACCGCACCTTTAAACCGGAGCGGGACGGTCTGTTTTGTGAACGAATTTTCGGCCCCGTCAAAGACTGGGAGTGTCACTGCGGGCGATACAAAAAAGTTAAATACAAAGGCATTGTCTGTGAACGCTGCGGCGTAGAGGTGACCCGCTCCAAAGTTCGCCGTGAGCGCATGGGCCACATCGAACTCGCGTCGCCGGTCTGTCATATCTGGTATCTCAAAGGGGTTCCCTCTCCGCTTGCGCTCATCCTCGACCTTTCGCCGCGCCCGCTGGAGAAAGTGCTCTATTTCGCCTCCTATATCGTGACCAATGTGGATCGCGGGCGAATCAACGATAATCTCTCGGACATCCGCTCCGCAGTGCAGGAAGAAACGGAGGCTTTGATTGAAGAAAAGTCCACCGTTGCTGACCGACTGACCCGCGAGTTTAATAAAGAGGTTTCCGAGCACCAAAACCCGCCGGAAACTCCTGCGGTTCTCGCTTCGATTGAGGAAGCGGAAGCCGCCGAAGAAGACCTCGACCCCAAACTGGCCGAAGACGCCGACGCAGAGGAAGACGAAGACCTCGTGGCAGAGGAAGACCTCGCTCTGCTGGCCGAAGACGAAGAGGGCGAGGCGGAAGAAGCCGAGTTCGAAGCCTGGGACTCCGATACCATTCAGCAAAAGCAGCTCTACCTTATCGAGCGCATCAAACAGGAAGAAAAAGAGTACACCGAGCGGATTGACGAGCTCGCAGCCTCTTTGACCCTGCTCGAAAAACTCGAAAAACGGCAGCTGATTACCGAAGACCAGTATCGTGCGGTCGAGCGGCTCATGGAAGTTCTCAATGAGCGGCTGGGCGGCGAAGACTGGGCCGAATCGGTGACGGCAGGCCTCGGCGGGCAGGCAGTCAAGGAACTTTTGCTCGAAGTTGACCTGGAAAAGATGAGCCGCGAGCTGAAAACAGAAGTGGCTAACACGCAGGGCCCGAAACGGCTCCGTGCCATCAAACGGCTGGAAGTGTGTGAGGCGTTTCTGGCGTCGAAGGCTCGCCCGGAGTGGATGATCCTAGACGCGGTTCCGGTGATTTCGCCCGAACTGCGCCCGATGGTGCAGCTCGACGGCGGACGCTTTGCCACCTCCGACCTCAACGACCTGTACCGCAGGATCATCAACCGCAACAACCGCCTGAAAAAAATCACCGAGATTCGGGCTCCCGAATCCATTGTGAACCATGAAAAGCGGCTTTTGCAGGAAGCGGTAGACGCACTCATTGACAACGGACGCCGTTCGCGCCCCGTGGTTGGCTCGAACAATCGGGCTTTGAAGTCGCTCTCCGATATGCTCAAAGGCAAAGAGGGACGGTTCCGCAAAAACCTGCTCGGTAAGCGTGTGGACTATTCCGGGCGATCCGTGATCGTGGTTGGCCCTCACCTGAAACTGCATCAATGCGGCCTGCCCAAAGAGATGGCTCTGGAACTGTTCAAGCCGTTCGTGATGAAAACGCTGGTGGAGCGCGGCTATACCGGTAACATCAAAACCGCGAAACGCATGATTGACAAAATGCGGCCCGAAGTCTGGGACGCTCTTGAAGAGGTCATCAAAGAGCACCCGGTGCTGCTGAACCGTGCGCCTACCCTTCACCGCCTCGGCATTCAAGCATTTGAGCCGATTCTTGTGGACGGAAAAGCGATTCAGGTGCACCCGCTTGTCTGCCATGCGTTCAACGCGGACTTTGACGGAGATCAGATGGCAGTTCACGTTCCGCTCTCGGCGTATGCTCAGGCTGAAGCGCGAATTTTGATGCTCTCCTCGCACAACCTGTTCTCTCCGGCAAACGGCGGCCCGATTGTCGCTCCGGTTCAGGACATCGTGCTGGGAAACTACTACCTGACCATGATTCGCGAACTTACTCCCGGCGTGACGCCGCGTGAGGGAGTTTTCAGCTCTCCGGAAGAGGCGATCCTCGCCTATGATACCGGCGGCCTGGACATCCATGATCCGATCCGGGTGCAGCTGGACTGGCGTCCCGATATGAACGAAGGCACGCCGCGTGTCCGAAAAATCATTGGGCCTGCGGTTCCGAACGAAGAACTTCCTCTGATGAAAGAGGGAGGGGTGGATGTCTCGAAGTTCACCACTGTCGGACGCCTGATCTTCGCTCAGATTCTGCCGGAAAAACTGAAATACACGGACAAGTATCTTTTCAAAACACTGAAGAAAAAAGATATTTCGGACGTGATCGCCGATGTGTACGAAAATCACGGCAAAGAAACCACCATCAACTTCCTGGACGAACTCAAAGCCATCGGCTTTAAGTTTGCCATGCGGGGAGGAATCACCATTTCCCTCAACGATATGGAAGTTCCCGAAGCGCGAAACAAAATCATTACGGCGGCGGAAGCCACTGTGGTGAAGGCGAACAAACAGTTCGAGCGCGGAATGTTGACCCCGGCGGAACGACGGCAGACGGTGCTCCGAACCTGGCTGAAAGCCTCCGACGATGTGGCCAACGCGATCATGGACGGTATCACTCAGTACAATCCGATTTCGATCATTACCGATTCGGGGGCACGCGGTTCCAAAAAGCAGTTGACTCAGCTGGCGGGGATGCGCGGCTTGATGACAAACCCGTATGGCGGACTGATCGAAGACCTGCCGATCAAATCCAACTTTCACGGCGGATTGAGCGTTCTGGAGTTTTTTGTCTCCACGCACGGAGCACGCAAAGGAATGGCGGACACGGCCCTCCGAACGGCAGACGCAGGGTATCTGACCCGTCGTCTTGTGGACGTTGCCCAGGACGTGATCGTGCGCGATACCGACTGCGGCACGGCTCAGGGGATTATCGTCTCTGAAATTCTGGACAACGGCGACGTGCTGGAAAAACTTTCGGAGCGGGTGCTGGGCCGCTATCCTACTCAGGATGTGCTGAACCCGATTACGGGTGAAGTGATTGTAGAAGCGAACGAGGACATTCTCGACCCGGCGGCACGTAAACTCGATGAATTCCGCATTGCGGTAGATGACATCGTGGAAACCGAAACCGGCGAACTGCTGGCGAAAAAAGGGGAAGCGGTCACCCGCGCTCAGGCAGAGGAATTCGTTTCTAAAGGGGTCTCGAAAGCTTCGGTTTCGCGCCGAAAAAAGGTCGCTGAGTCCATTTACGACATCACCTCTTCGCTTAAAATCAACCTGCGTTCGGTGCTGACCTGCGAACTCCGGCAGGGCGTCTGCGCGAAATGTTACGGACGTGACCTCGCTACGGGGCGGCTTGTGGACATTGGGGTGGCAACCGGCATCATCGCAGCGCAGTCTATCGGCGAACCGGGAACGCAGCTGACGATGCGCACCTTCCACACCGGAGGCGTTGCGGGCAACTACCTGACCGGTGTCGCCAACGTGAAGCAGAAACGACAGAGTGCGCTTCGTGACCTGCACGACGACATCAAAAAAGGAATCGTGGACCTGGGGGATACGGAAGGCTCGGAGCGCGAGCGATCCCGCTCCATTCAGTCCATGCTCAAGGTGCTCGAAGATCAGGTTTCGGGGCTGCTTCGCGTGGTGGAACTGTTCGAGGCACGAAAGCCCAAAGGACAGGCGATCATTACGGAGTTTCCCGGCGTGATCTCAGCAATTGAGACGAAGGGGCTGCGAAACGTCATCATCCACACGCCGTTTGAGCTAAACGATCAGCTTCCGCACGCGGGGCTGGGAACCGACGCGATTTCGGCAGAAGACATTCTAGACGAAAGCGGCGAAACGATTGTGAAGGCGGGCGATCCGATCAAAGACCCCGAACTTCGCAAGATCGGCAAAGTCGGGATCAAGACGGTGCTGCTCCGCAAGGTTTATCTCGTGCCTTATCGCGGCGACTTGGAAGTGGAAGACGGGCAGGAAGTTTCTCCCGGCGACCGCTTGACCTCCGGGCCGCTCGACCCTCAGAAGGTGCTGGAACTACAGGGCACTCGCGGTGTGCAGGAATATATGGTACGCGAAATCCAGAACGTCTACAAATCACATGGCGGCGTGGACATCAACGATAAACACATCGAGGTGATCGTGCGGCAGATGCTCCGCAAGCGCAAGGTTCGCCATCCGGGAAACTCACGCTTTCTGCCGGGGCAGATTGTAGACAAATTCGTGTTCGAGGATGAAAACACGCGTGTTCGCAACAGCGACGGGCAGGAGGCAACAGCAGACTGGGTGCTGCTCGGAATTACCGAAGCGTCACTTGCCACCGAGTCGTTCCTGTCGGCGGCTTCGTTCCAGAAGACCACCCGTGTTCTAACGGAAGCGGCGGTTCGCGGCAAAAAGGACGACCTTGTTGGCCTGAAAGAGAACGTTATCATCGGACGACTCATTCCTGCCGGAACCGGGCTGCCTTCCTACCGCAACTTGGAACTGGCCACGCCAGACGGAGCTCCGCTCCAGATGGAGGCTCCCAAGCGAACGGTGGAGCCGCTCTTGCCGCTGCCGGACGATCTTGAAGAGATCATGGGCAGCCGTTCTGAAGTGCAGGACAACGCCGCGCAGTTCCTGGCGGGCGGGATGCAGGAAGAAACGCTGGAACCGTCTTCCTCAGCGGCAGGTCAGGATCGAGGGGGGTTGGAAGCACTGCTTGCCAACCTGGGCGATTTCGATGGGGAACTCGAAGGAGCCGACCCCGAAGACGAAGCGTAAATTGAGCAAAAACGAAAAATCCCCCGTTCTGAAAATCAGAACGGGGGATTTTTCGAAGCCAAAGTCGAGAAGTGGCAGTGGTTAACGCTGACGTTTCGTGTAGGGCTTGAGGGTGGCCGCATTGTAATTGAGACCGGGCTTCGGGGCTCCCCATTGAAAGGAAGCTTCTAAGGTTTGTTTGGGGTTGGCAGTCTCGATCAAAACGGAGGTGGCAAAGGGCTGCTTTCCCTGGCCGGTCTCCACTTCGAAGTCTGTGATCCGCAGAGTGAGGGGCGGGACGATCTCGGTATCTTTCATCAGCCGCGATGCCTCCTGAAGCTGATCGGGCGTTAGAAGCAGAGGGTATCCCTCCTCGGTTTCTGCCTGATTGAAGTCCCGTTCTCGCAGTCCGTACAGCAGGCGGTAGAAGGACCGATCTTTCGGCCACCGCAAGCCATAGAAATGTGTCACTTCCTGAATCGTTTCGATTTGTTCATCGCGAAAATGCGCCATTTCGACCACATCCTTCATAGAATAGTGTTTGTTTTTTGTCAGGGAAGCGGCCCATTGCCGAAAGTAACGTTCTGGCACATCGGAAAACCGCTTTTCAGCCCACTCACGGGAGCGTAAAAAACAAACTCCGTTTTTTACCTCATACCCGTACACGTAACGCTCACAGAATTGGTCGAGAACAGAAGTCACCGTCCCTTTTTTCGTCGGAGGAAACATATTTTTGATTCTGAAAACCTCGGCGTAAACTGGCACGGGAACCTGCGGAGCCACCCGGCTCAAGAAAGTGGTGACCTCGGTTTCGCGCTCCTCTTTTTCAGCCTCCGAGACTCCTTTAAGCGGATCAACTGTTCCTTCAGGCAGTTTTGTGGTCTGTAAGGTGTCGCTGGGATCGGCGGTATCGAACGCATAGCCGATGGCGGCTCCCGCTATTCCCAAGGTAGCTCCAATTTTGCGATATCCCCGACTGCTATGAAATCCGTCATCCTGACCCAAGCTGAGCTGGATTTGTTTTTCGCGCAGCTGATCGAGTTCTTCGGTGGTCACGGGGCGTAAAATGAGATCGCTGAGTTCCTCGCGGGTAAAGGGTTTGGCGGAAATAAACTGAGGTGACTTCTCTGCCAACTGCTCAAACTGCTCCGAGGTGAACAGGCGAAAAAAATGGGTGAAAAAGAGGCCGAGTTCCTCTTTGATGGACTTTTTGGTCTGTTGGAGGTGCAGAATCACGGGGCAGGTGGAGCGAAACCGGGGGCGTTTTGCTTCGTCGAGAAGCAGGTAAGTCTGGATGTCACGGGCACATTGCAGAAATCGCTGTTTGCGTCGGTCTCGATACAGGGTTTCGATTTCCCGGTCACGCGAGGTCTGGTAGAGCGTGTAGAAGGTACGTCCTTCTTCTTTTTCCTGCTTCCAGTAGTAGCCCCTCCGGTCGGCAGCGGGCGCGGTGAAAAGCGTGGACAGATGATCGAGCACCTGATAGAGCGGGACAGCGGGAGTCGAAATGGTGACGCGGCGATCTTCAAGAGGGCGGTCGGCACGCAGGAGGAGACCGGTTTTTTGGTTGAACCCGGAGAGCAGAAGCCCAAGCGGGGAGCCGTTGACGGTGATGGAAACGGGCGTCACCAGCCTTTTTTCCTCTGTGCTGAAATACTGAGCAGTAAAATTTTGCTCGGCTGCCTGAGCTGAAGCCGAAACCGCTTGACAAGCAAGCAAGAGCAGAAACAGAAAAAGGGTGAAACGTTGAAGCATATACATTAAACTTGAAATGTGAGTTTTGAGTGTGGTCGAGACCGCCCTACTTCGATAGAAAGCAGGGCGGCTTTCGTTCGGTTACGGATTAGCAGGAGAAAAAATGCTTCGCAGATTGGTTCGTTGTTCTGCGCGGCGTCCTCCATCAATGGGTTGCCCGGAGTTCAGATAGCAGTAGTAAAGAAAATGATCTACGGTGTGGGTACAGCTCAAGTAAGGCTCATCTACCTTTTTGACTTTACCGGGATTGTCACCATTTCCATTATCCAGATTGTTCAAAGGAGAGGCGTGGTTTTCGTCAACATTACTTGTTGGTGAGTAGTCGATTTCCCAGTCAATTTCTTTCACATACCAGTTGGTGACGTTGGTATCCAGGTAGGTAAGTTTGATCTGATTGGGCGGGGGAGGACCAATGAAGGTCGGGGGAGGGGTGTTGTTGATGTATTCGTCGGTGATCTGCACGCAGCAGGGGTGAGCAGGGGTTATACCGCCCCCGCCGCTGGCTTGTGCTGGGTGAATGGAAAAGGCTACGAGTGAAGCAGCGATGGCTGTCAAACAAAACAATTTTATGTGTGTCTCCTAGAAAAAAAGGTGAGAACATAACGCCTAAGCTTTTTTGTTGGTATATTCTCAGAAACGATACAAAAATAAGATACCTGCCATTCTAGCCTCTGTCAACCGCAAAATCGTAATAACTGCAACCTTAACGAAAATTTAATCTGTTTGTCTGCTGGATTAAGAAATCGTTTTATTTCGGAAAAATTTAGAGCGGAGAATAGAACACTCCCGCGGGGAAAGTTTGAAAAGATTCAAACTTTCTGAAAAAAGTTGCATTTTCTATGCACAAAGACTTGATTTGTGGTGCAATCTGCATTTTCTCCTAAAAAAGTTCGGTCTTCGGAAAAAAATTCGGGTAATCTTACGGGTGAAACTCGCCGATAATAATACAGGACGAGTGTTGAGATTTTCTTTCCCGCGGAAGTACCTCGCTCTCCACGCCTTACAGAACCACCCCCGTTGTGACTCAGCCCCGTTTTGGGTTCTGCCTGTGTGATGTAATCGCGCAAGCCGTACCGGTACGGGCAGGGAGAGACCCATGATGTTTGATCAGGCTCAGGGATTACGCGATCTGGCCCTTCAATCGCGCCGCGACACCGACGAGACCCCGGTTCCGTCAGCCGATGAACCCGCCTCTGCGCCCGCTTCTAGCCGAGAGCGCGTTGAAAGTGCGCCTGCCGGTCGCTTTTTCCCTCCGCGTGCCACCCATCCGGCTCTCGACACGCGCTCGCTCCACCCTTCGCGCCTGGGCTATGCAGTGGTTTCTGCCCCGGCAGCCCCCGCTCCCGTGCCGCGCCCCGCAACGGTGGCCCGCGTGATTGCCGTCACCTCCGGCAAAGGCGGGGTGGGGAAGACCAATTTTTCAACAAACCTGTCGCTCACACTCGCGAAGCAGGGCAAACGGGTGATCGTCGTGGACGCCGACCTCGGCCTTGCCAATCTTCATGTCGTTTTTGGATTTACGCCGGAGCGAAGCCTGGAGCACGTTTTGCGCGGCGAGTGCTCGCTGAAAGATATTCTGTTTACGGCTCCTGGCGGGGTCGGAGTGATTGCGGGCGGGTCGGGCATCGTGGACCTTGCGAACCTGACCGAAACGCAGCGCAACGCCTTTGTTGCCGGGCTGGGCGAACTCGATTCTCTCGCCGACATCATCATCATTGACACCGGAGCGGGATTGTCCCACAGTGTGCTGGCGTTTCTCAATGCCGCCGAAGAAATCATCGTGGTGACCACCCCGGAGCCGACCTCGCTGACCGATGCCTACGCCACCATCAAAGTGGTTGCGCACGCAAACCCAACCGCCAAACAGCGGCTGGTAGTGAATATGGCGCAGTCGGAAGCGGAGGCGGACGCGGTATCGCACAAACTCGCCCTTATCGCTCAGCGGTTTTTGGGAATCGAGCCGGAGTACCTCGGTTTTGTTCCGATGGATCCCGCCGTTCCCAGAGCGGTACGGGCCCAGCAGCCGTTTGTGATCGGGCAGCCCGGTTCCGAAGCGGCAAAAGCCATTGAAGTGATTGTCGAGCGACTGGGCTACGGTGAAAACGAAGCTCGACCCACCGGCTTTACCGGGTTTCTCAACCGAATGCAGCGATTTTTCGGCTTTACCGGAAACGCCGCCCGTTGAACTCTGTGTTCTTAAGACGCCCATTTCTTTGATGAATTTCCTGCCGAGAAAGCCCTGCTGTTGCAAAGCCTGACCCCGCAAATCCCGACGCTTTTGGGTTCGTTCGCCGCGATGCTGGTTGCGTTTCTCAGCCTGATGAACGGAACCTCCCCGGCAACCTGCCTGTTCAAAGCCCTCACCGCGTTTCTGGTGTGTGCGGCGTTTGGGCTGGTGGTGCGTCATGCGCTGCAAACAGCAGAGTTGGAAGCGGCGCAGCGCGGCCCCGATGCAGAGGCAAAAGAAGGAACGACACTGGAGCGGATTGTTCCCGGTACCTCCATTGACGAACTAGACCAGATGTTGGAGAGCGGGGACAAAATTTCCTCGCTTAATGCCGCAGAATTTTCCGAAGAAGACGCGGAAACACGAGCGGCTTGACGTTTTCCAATTCCCGTTTACTCAAGGCGGTGGTGCGGACGAAATTTTTTACTTTTTAGGGAGTGTGGAGAACTATGACTGGAGCGACCGATTTGCGCGAGGTGTGGAAACGCCATCAGGTAATGGATGACCCTAGGGCCAGAGATCGCTTAATCACCCATTTTGCGTACCTGGTAAAAATTACGGCGGGCCGTCTTTTAACTCATCTGCCGCCTTCGATGGAGCGCGACGATCTTTACACCGCAGGCATTATGGGCCTGATCAAAGCGGTGGATCAGTTCGATCTGGGGCGTCAGGTGAAGTTCGAGACCTATGCCATCGCTCTGATTCGCGGGGCCATTTTAGAGATGCTTCGCGAGGACGACTGGGCTCCCCGGCGGGTGCGCGAACTGATGAAACAGTTGGAGCGCACCGCAATGGCTCTGGAAATCGAACTGCGCCGTCCTGCTAACGAGCAGGAATTGGCCGATGCGATGGAAATTACCACCGAGGAGCTTCAGAAAATTCTGGTGGAAACCGGTCGTGCCAGCCTTCTGTCACTCGATGATATTCTGGGCGGTTCCAGCAAAAGCGAAGATGGCGATCTCACGCTCGGCGATGTGATCCAAGACCCGACCGCGCTTCCCACCTTCGAGGCGGAACTGACCGAACGAAAACGACTGCTGGGAAAATCCGTCAGCCGACTGCCGGAACGTGAACGAATGGTCGTCACTCTGTATTACTATGAAGGAGCGACTTTCAAGGAGATCGGTCGGATTCTCAACATCTCCGAGTCGCGGGTTTATCAACTTCATGGGCAGGCGGTCGTGCGGCTGCGAGGTTACCTTCAGCGCGACATCGAACTCTATCATTAGGCGTTTGTCGCTGCCCGGTGAGCGTCGTTCGTCTCTTCCCATCCTGCTCCTGCGGCAGACGCCTGGGGAATTGTGAGGCTGAAAATGCAAATCCGTTCTCTTCCCGTGACTCCGGTCGGCGGGAATTACTCAACCGAAACGGCCCGACGGGTGGAAAAAGAAGAAGGGAAGTCCGATTCACGCGAAAACCGAGATCATCCCCAGGATTCTCCCGACCGCCGCGAGGAAGACGCCCCAAAAGACATTTTGGAGCTGAGCGACGAGGTGCGGCCCGATCTGCTGGAACTTCCGCTTCACGCGGTTGTTTATGAGGCCCGTTCCTCGCCGAAGCCCGTCTCGGCGGAAACGGAGGCGGGGGCCGTAATTCGTCGCCTTGACTTGCAGGCGTAGGCCCGGAGCACAACTCCGAAGGCCGGTGAGGAATGATGCGATGGAATGGCAGGCAGTAGTAGTCTCTTTGCAAATTATGATGTTGACCGTTGGCTGGATGCTTTTTCAGAAAGCGAAAGGCGAACTTTCGGCAAAGGCGGCAGAGGCTCCCGTGCTTAACGAGGTCAAGGCTTTGCAGCGAAGCGTGAAGCAGCTTCTTTCGGAAATGACAGAGGCTTCTCATCAGATTTCGGCCCGGCTGGAAGTGCAGTGCGCCGAAGCCAAAAGCCTGCTGATGGAACTGGAAGCGAAAACACAATTATCGAAAACCGGCACGAAAGAACCTGCGCCTCCAATGCTGACCGTTGTAGAAGCTTATGCACCCCGAAGCGAAGCGAGAGAGCCGACGGCGGTACGTCCCCTTTCTTCGCGAGAGGAGCGCCGAAGGCTGGTTTATGAACTCTCCGACAGCGGTTTGAGTGCCTCGGCGATTGCGCGGGAAGCGGAAATGTCGGAGGGAGAGGTGGAAACGTTCCTGGCCTTGAGAACACCGGTGCGGGCGTGAAACGAAATTGTGAAAAGATTGCGTAAGGATTAGGAGCGGTTAGCGAATTGACGCTAACCGCTCCCTTGTGTTCACAGGTATAATCGTAGGGCATTCTAGTTCACAATGCATCCATTGGAGGAGAGCATCGCTTTGAATTTTTCTTCGTCTGTTTCGGGTCGTTTTCTGGGGGGCAGCACCCTGCTTTCGCTGATGCTGCTGGCGGGCTGCCAGGGCGAAAAAATTGTGGCGCGAGTCGGCAATGATCCGATCAAGGAAAGTGAGTTTTACGGTCGCGCCATTCGGATGAATGCTGAAACCATTGCCGCTGGCATGGACGCAGGCGGGGCCGCAATGGTGGGCATGATCCGCGAAAAAATGACGGCACAACTGGCAGCGGCAAAAAACGCGGTTCCGACCGAGGATCAGGTTTCGCGCTATGTGGCCTATCAAATTCGCGTGAACCCTCAAATCAAAACCGCCCTTGAAAAGGGGCAGGTTACCGAAGAGGACATCAAGCGGGGGGTTCGTTTTTCCCTTGAGGAGTTCGGCATCGGAACGGAGGGCGCAAAGGCGGCCGATAACGAAGTTCGTGCCGAGTACGACCGTCTGCTGAAAGAAAAAAACATTATCAGCGATCCTCTGAATGGCGGGCGAGAGGCAAGAAACGAGGTCAAGCTGCCCGAAACCTGGTATCTGCGAACTCTTCAAGTTCCGAGTGAAGCCGCAGGCAAGCAGGTAATCGAGACACTGAAAACCAAACCCGACCTGACAGCGATTGCGATGGCAAACGGAGCTTCCCCGCTTCAGGCACAGCAGGCCACGCAGGAAATCGCCTATGCGAAAGAGGCTCTTCTGCGCCAGCTTCCGGCACTGGAAAAAGAACTCGAAACGGTCGGCCCCGGCCAATTCACCACCAAACCGGTGGCGGTGACGATGCCGCCCAATCCGCAGGCTCCCAACACGCAGCCCACCACCGCCTATTTGGTCGTACAGGTGACCCGCAAAGAACCGGAGTACACCTTTCAGTATGACGAGGTGCGCCCGGTGCTGGAGCAGCGGCTCCTCTCGATCAAGCACAAAGACTGGTTTACCCATAAAGAGCAGGAAATGGCGAAGTTCACCTCCGATCTAGTGAATAAGGACGGAATCAAAATCAATCTCAAGCAGTATCAGTCCGTGCTCGATTCGTTTATCCGGCAGATGGCGAAACTCAACCTGCCCACCGCTCCTGGCGGAACGTTGAGTCCCAATCCGAACCCCGCGGCTCCGGCTCCCAACGGAACCGCCCCTCAACCGGCTCCCGGCGCGGGAGCTCCACCGAAGTGATTACGCTGATTGGTCTGGGAGCCGGTGACCCCGACTCCCTTTCGCGGGGGGCAGAACGCGCCCTGCGGCAGGCTTCCGAAGCACGGCGGCAGGGCACGGGCGATCTGTTCGTTCGCACGACGATCCATCCTTCCGCCGACATTCTGGGCGAGTGGGGATTGAGTTTCTATTCCTTTGATCCGCTTTATGAGGCTGGGGCCGATTTTGCTCAGGTCTACTCTGAAATGGCGGAGACGGTACTTGATGCGGCACAACCCTCCTCCCCGGAGACTTCGTTTCGCCCCGTTGCCTTTGCGGTTCCCGGTCATCCGCTATTCGGAGAAACAGCGGCGCAGCAAATTCGAGAGGGAGCGGAAAGGCGAAATCTTCCGCTTCAGATCGTTTCTTCCGGTTCCTTTGTCGAAGCCTGTCTGACCGCCGTCGGCTACTCCCTCGATTTCGGGTGCGACATCCGCGACGCCCTTACCCTTCGGGAAGCCGACGCGCTTTCGCCCGAAGGTTTTCCCCTCGGCGGCGCACTCGATCCTTCACGCGGCCTGCTTCTGATGCAGGTTTATGATCGAGGAGCCGCCTCTCACACGAAACTCTGCCTCATGCGCTGCTATCCCGACACCTGGGAAATCGTTCTGATTCGCTGGGCCGGAGTTCCAGGGCGCGAAGAAGTGATTCGTTTGCCGCTCTACGCTCTGGATCGAACGGAGGTAGACTATCTCACCTCCGTATTTGTGCCTCCGCTTCCGCCCGAACTGCGCCGCCCCGACTTCGCGTCTTTGGTGGGATTGATGGCTCGCCTGCGTGCTCCCGACGGCTGCCCCTGGGATCGCGAACAAACCCACGCCACCCTTAAAAAGTATTTCCTTGAAGAAACCTACGAAGTAATTGAGGCGATTGATGACGACAACCCCGACCTGCTTTGCGAAGAACTCGGCGACGCGCTGCTTCAGGTGGTGTTTCATGCTCAACTGGCTCAGGAAGAAGGGGTTTTCACAAGTGACGATGTGTGCGCGGGGATCGTGCGGAAACTCGTGCGCCGTCATCCGCACGTTTTCGGTGAAGTGAACGCCGAAGACAGCGAAACGGTGCTGAAAAACTGGGAGCGCATCAAGCGTGAGGAGAAAAAAGACGATCCCGACTGGCGCACCTCGCTGCTGGATGGAGTGCCAAAATCTCTGCCTGCCCTGATGAAAGCCCTGGAGATCAGCAAGAGGGCGGTGAAGGTCGGCTTTGAGTGGAATTCGTTCGAAGACGTGCTCGCAAAATTTGAGGAAGAAACCGAAGAACTGAAGCAGGAACTCTCCGCTCTCACGGTGGATCGGGAACGGGTCGCCTCTGAACTCGGCGATCTGCTCTTCACGGTGGTGCAGATTGCCCGCTGGCAGAAAATTGACCCGGAGAGAGCCTTGCGGCAGATGCTGGATCGGTTTTCGCGCCGCTTTCGGTTTATGGAAGGGCGGGCTTCAGAAGCGGGAAAAACTCTTTCCGACCTCAGCCTCACAGAGATGGACGAACTCTGGAACCGGGCCAAGCGTGAGGAAACCCGCAGCTCTTGAATACCAGACGGGGCGGCGTTTTGCTTTTCGCCGCCCCGCTCAGGCACAACGCTCTTTCAGTTTCCATAAAAAACAGAGGCATAAAGGTTATGACGAAAACCGGGCAGGGAAGACCAAGAGCAGGAACTTCCTCTTTCGGGCACGACCCTCCGTTCCGCGCTTCCCCCTTTGTGATCCGCAAATGGCTGCAGCACAGTTTTACCCGCCCAAAGCCTCTGCATACTCCGCCGCTTTTTCCCACGCCGTCATCGCTTCTGTCAGGGCCAGCTGCACTCCCCCGTACTCCTGCGACAGGGCCAGCACGTTGTCGGTCGGGGAGGGCGAGGAAAGCCGCTTTTCAATTTCGGAAAGCCGCGTTTCCAGCGTTTCCACCCGCTTTTCTTCCTGCGCCGCCGTTTCTTTCGCCCGCCGCCGCTCTTTGCTGAGCTGATAGGCGTTCATTCCGGCGGCCTGCGGCGGCAAAGCCGAAGGCTTCTCGCCCAGCAGGGCTTCCAGCTGCGCCGCTCGCGTGTTCTGCGGCTCGGAGGTGTGCCCGTTTTTCGGGGCAGGGCCAAGCAGGTTCGGCGGCGGAAATTTCCCGGCGGTTTTCGCGGCCCGCATCTCCGAGTAGGTTCCATCGAACAGAGCCGCGCTCCCGTCCGCCACTTCGATAATTCGGGTGCACACCTGCTCAAGCAGATAGCGGTCGTGCGAAATCAGAAGCAGGGTGCCGTCGTAGGTTTGCAGCATCTCGCCAAGGGCCTGCCGCGAGTCCATGTCGAGATGGTTTGTCGGTTCGTCCAGAATGAGCAGGTTCGGCTGGAGATAGGTCAGCTGCGCGAGCACCAATTTGTTTTTCTCGCCGCCCGACAGGTTTCTCACCTGCCGGAACACATCGTCCCCGCTAAACAGAAACCGCCCCAGATGCGTTCGCGCCGCCACCGGCTCCATCTCCGCCACGTTCATCAGGTTTTCAATTACGGTCGCTTCATAGTCAAGATCGGACGTGTCCTGCGCGAAATAGCCCACCGTCACGCTCGACCCCAGCCGTGCCCCGCCCGAAGTTGCCGTTTCCCGTCCCAGCAGAATTTTGACCAGCGTGGACTTGCCCGCTCCGTTTGGCCCCACCACCCCAACCCGATCCCCCCGCCGCACAAGGGCCGTGAAATCCTCGAAAAGCGTGCGCGTACCGTATTTTTTCGTCACGCTGTCGCAGATAATGACTTCGTTCCCGCTTAACTGCGCCGATTTCACCGCCAGTTTCGCCGTTTTACCATGCGAGTCGGGACGTTCCGCTGCCGATGAAGTCAACTTTTGTGTCAGTCCATGCTGCTTGATGCGCTCCGCCCACCGCAGGCGCATCACAGCCTGGTTTTTTTTGCTCGGCGTGTTTTTCCACTTCTCGAAAAACTCCGTCAGCCGCTTGATTTCTCCCTGCTCCCGCTCATAAAGCTCCAGCTGACGCCGCCGGTTCTCTTCCTTTTGTTTCCAGTACGCCGAGAAGTTGCCGGGGTACGAGGTCAATTTCGTATTTTCCACCTCGGCCACGCTTGTGACCACCCGATCCAGGAAATAACGGTCGTGGGATACCAGCACAATCGCCCCGCCGAAATCTCGCAGAAAACTCTCCAGCCACTCCGTCGCTTCGATGTCAAGGTGGTTGGTCGGTTCGTCCAAAAAAAGAATGTCGGGGCCCGAGAGAAGAAGGCGGGCAATCGCCAGCCGGGTTTTCTCGCCGCCGCTCAGTTTTCCGCACAGCTTCACGATGTCGTTGGGGCCGAAGCCCAGGCGTTTCAACACGCCCGGAATGTCACGCAAATTGTCATAGCCGCCCATCGCCTCAAAACGGTCGCGCAGAAGACCGTACTCCTGCATCACGCGCTCCAGAGTTTCGCCTTGCGCCTCACCCATTTCGATCTCGACCTCGCGCATCCGAGTTTCCATCTGCATGACATGGGCAAAAGCGATTTCCGCTTCCTGCAAAACGGTGCGGTTGGGGTCTACGGAATCTTCCTGCTTGAGGTAGCCGAAGCGAACGCCCCGCTCGTAATTCACCGAGCCGCGTTCGGGTTCCATCTGCCCCGTCAGAATTCGCAGCAGGGTGGTTTTCCCGGCACCGTTTCTGCCCACCAGCCCCAGCTTTTGACGCCACTCCAACTTGAGGTTCACGTTGTTGAGGATCGTTTCGGGCGCGAAGTCTTTTCCTAAATTGTTGACGACCAGCAGACTCATAAGGCAGACAGATACTTTCTTGGCGAAGTGATTCTCTATCGCCGGGGGGTGCGTTTTACCTAAAGAGTATGCCATAAAACTCGCGACAAGTCACGGACGGGCAGGCTCTGCGTCTCTTGAACTAAACAACGAAAATTACGTTTTAAGAAGAGAAGAACGAAAAAAAGAAAAGGACTCGAAACATGAATCTGAAGCACTGGATGATCGTTCCGGCGGCAGTGTGTCTTACGGCGAGCGCAGCAATCGTGAGGGCCGACCGCGCTCCCGGCTGGATGGTGGGAACCTTTAAGGGCTACAACACCAAATACGCGATTGAGGTGACGATCCGGGTAAAAGCGAACGGCGACCTCAGCACCCGCTCCAGCAAAGGCGACAAGGAAACTGGCTACTACCGCAACGGGGAGCTTATCATCGGAAAGACAAGCTACTACCTTTCGCGGCGGGCCGACGGCTTTCGCCTCGTGGAAACCGCCGACCGTTCCAACACCGCCGACTACAGTCGAAGCGGCGGCTCGCGCTATCCCGGCGGCTCTAACATCGGCGGCGTTGTTCCCGACCGTGCCCCCGAATGGATTCAGGGCGTATTCAGCGGCTACAACGAAACCTACAAACGCGATGTCGAGGTGACGGTGGCTCCCGACGGCGCAATCACCGCCCGCTCCCGCGATGCCAAAGGGCGCGAAACCACCGAGACCGGCTACTACTCCGATGGGCAGATCACCATCGGGCGGGCCACCTATTACGCGGATCAGGCTGGAAACGGCTTCCGGCTTTCAGAGGTGGACGACCGCGCCAACACCACCACCTATCGGCGAGTGGGCGCAACCGGCGGCGATGCCCCCGCACAGCGTCCCCCCTCCGCCCTGGTAGGCCGCTATCACGGTCGCAATTCCAAGTACAACGTTCTGCTCGACCTTGAAATCCGTCCTTCCGGCTCGGTGATTGTGAAAGGGCGCACCGATACTGGCAAATATACCTCGGAAACGGGAACTTACTCTCGCGGGCGGATTTACCTGAACACCACCTCCTATCGGGTAGACCGAACGGGAACCGGCCTCCGGCTCATCGAAATCAACGATCCCTCCAACACTGCGTTCTACCGCCGCTTTTAACGCCGCTCCGTTTTCAATCCCTCCGGATCCGTCCGCCGAACCCTCGGCGGACGGATCGGTGTTTGTGTCCCGCCTTCAGTCGAAAGCTTCCGCGAAGAGAGAAAGCGGCGCATCGAAAGAGGGAAGAGCGATGCTGCTGACTGTGGAAGCGGCATCGCGGCGGGGAAAAGCAAAGATCGGAACGGAGCCGACCGCGCGAAAAGGGGAGGGGACGTTTCGCGTTTGTCCCTTTTGCGCCTTGCGCCGCCCCCGCCGCTTGGGGTATCCTAGCCTATCGGGTGGGGACAGGGAAAAGCGAGGGGTTCCATGACGGTTTGTGTTGGAGTGGCATTTAAGCGCGTGGCGCGTTCGTACTGGTTCGATCCCTGCGAGATGAATCTCAAAGAGGGGATGCGCGTGGTAGTGGAAACTTCACGGGGGCCGGAGATTGGGGTGGTGAAGCTCGGTCCTCGCGAAGTTCACGAGGACGATCTTCAGTCAGAACTCAAGCCCGTGCTGCGCCACGCCGAGTTTGCCGACCTTCAGCGCGAGCGCGACAACCGGCAGGCCGCGAAAGATGCCCTTGCCCTTTGTGCTCAAAAGGTACGCGACTACGAATTACCGATGCGGCTTCTCCAGGCCGAAATGACCTTTGACGGCACACAGGTCACGATCTATTTTGCGGCGGAGCACCGGGTGGATTTCCGGGAACTCGTGCGGGATGTGTCCTCCGCGCTTCGCCTTCGGGTGATGCTGCATCAGGTGGGAGCACGGGATCAGGCGAAATTGATGGGCGGCGTGGGGCCGTGCGGCCTCACCCTGTGCTGCGCGTCGTTTCTTACCGAATTTGCACCGGTTTCCATGAAAATGGCAAAGGATCAAAGCCTTTTTCTCAACCCCGTGAAATACTCCGGCGTGTGCGGCAAACTGATGTGCTGCCTTCGCTACGAATATGAAGACGGCGAACCCAAGCCGCCGCCGCTTCCTTCGATTGGCGATGTGGTGCGTACCCCGGAGGGGCAGGGCAAAGTCACCGACCTGAACCTCGCCACGAAAGTGGTGACGGTGGAACTGTTTGAGACGTTTGTGGAATTGCAGTTTGCGGCGGATCAGGTGGCTGCGGAGAAAACAACGAAGTGCGCGGACTGTCGCGGGTGCAGTCTGGATGATCTTAAACACGACCTCGAAGAGTAGGTGCGGCGGAGCGAGAATGACCGAAGCGGAATCCGGGCGAAAGCCCCTTTACATCACGACTCCGATCTATTATGTCAATGGTTTGCCTCATGTCGGCTCGGCTCTCACCACCGTTGCCTGCGATGTGCTCACACGCTATCACCGACTGAAGGGAACAGAGGTCTTTTTCCTCACCGGAACCGACGAAAACGCCACTAAAGTTCAGGATGCCGCCGAAAAAGCGGGGGTTTCTCCGCATGATTTTGTGGAGGAGCTGGCCCTTGCGTTTCGGGAGTGCTGGGACGCGCTTCACATCGGCTACAGCGATTTTATCCGCACCACCGAACCCCGGCATATCCGGGCGGTGCAGGTGTTTTTCGAGCGGCTTATCGAGCGCGATCAGGTTTATCTCGACACCTACGAAGGCTGGTATTCGGTTTCGGACGAAACATTTTTTCGGGACAGCGATGTAGAAAGCGGTTTTGCCAAAGAAACCGGCAAGCCGGTGGTGCGCGTCACCGAAGAAAACTACTTTTTTCGCTTATCGGCCTACGGGGATCGGCTTCTGGCCTACATCGAAGCGAACCCCGACTGGCTTTTGCCGGAGTTTCGCAAAAACGAGGTGGTCGCGTTTGTAAAAGAGGGGCTGCGCGACATCAGCATTTCCCGCCCCAATCGCGGCTGGGGCATTCCCTTTGCAAACGATCCCGGCAAGATCATTTATGTGTGGGTGGACGCGCTCATCAATTATCTTGCGGCGACGGGCTGGCCCGATCATCCCGACTGGGAGCGCCTTTGGCCCGCCGATCTGCACCTGATGGGCAAAGAAATTTTTGTGCGTTTTCATGCAACGCTCTGGCCTGCGATGCTCATGGCCCTTGATCTTCCGCTTCCGAAGCAGGTTTATGCTCACGGCTGGTGGACCGTCGGCGGCTCAAAGGGCGGCAAGACGGGGCCGTCGCTTCCGCACCCGACGCGGCTGACTCAGTTTCTGATCGAGCGCACCGGGATGTTTCCCGACATTGCCGTAGACGCCCAGCGGTATCTGCTTTGCCGAGAAATGAACTTCGGCCCCGATACCGAGTTCAGTGTTGAAAATCTGCTGCGCCGCTACAACACCGATCTTGCAAACGACCTCGGCAATCTGCTGAACCGCACCATCGGCATGATGACGAAATACTATAATGGCGTGATCCCCGACGGCGATTACGATGCCGGGGTGGGGGAAATCGCCCTTCGTGCCGGGCAGGGTTACGAAGAGGCCCTGAAAGAGTTTCGCCTGAATGCGGCACTGGAGGCGGTCTGGGGGATTGTTGCCCGCGCCAACAAATTCGTGGACGAAAAGGCTCCCTGGGCTTTGGCGAGAGCCGCCGCTTCGGGGGACGAAACCGCTTCCGCTGACCTCGCTCTCACGATGCGTACCTGTCTCGAAGTCGTCCGGGTGTCCGCGCTTCTGGTAAAGCCGTTTATGCCCTTCGCTTCCCGCGAACTCTACTCGCAGCTGGGCATGGAAAGCGAGTTCGAAAGCGCGACTTTCGAGAACACAGCCTGGGGCGGGCTAAAGTCCGGCGTGACCGTTGGCCCGGCGCGGCCCGTTTTCCCGCGAATACAAGAATTAACGGTGGACGAAGAGACGCTCACTCGTCTCGGCTCGTCTTATGCTCCCGACCCCAAACAATCCCGACCGAAAGAAGACCCGATGGAAACCGAAGCCGCCTCCCTCACGTCCGAAGTACACACCGAACTGCCGCCCGGAACGCCGCTGCCTCCGCCTGCCCCGGTGGAGGAGGCCGAAGAACTCATCACGATTGATGATTTTATGAAGGTGCACCTGAAAGTCGGCGAAGTTCTGGAAGCCGAAAAGGTTCCGAACGCGGACAAGCTGCTGCGCCTGACGATTCATCTGGGAGAACCCGAAGCCCGCACGATTCTGGCGGGCATCGCGGAGTATTACACCCCGGAAGAACTCATCGGCAAGCGGGTGACGGTGGTCGCCAACCTTCAGCCGCGCAAAATGCGCGGGATTATGTCGCAGGGAATGCTGCTTGCTGCCGATGTGGACGGGAAAGCCTCGCTTTTGCTGCCGGATCAAAACACGCCCATTGGTTCCCGTGTGCGCTAATCCCTCGTTTTAGAAAGCCCGAACCGAAAATTTCGACCAACAACGTCGAAATTTTCGGTTTTTGTGCTAACTTTGCGGCTCGGCATCGTCTTTACGATTGTACGGACCCGCTCTGGGCATCACCCTCTTACCGCTCATGGAAAGCAGCGCGAAGGAAATCCCGGAGAAGACGTACTCTCCCGGAGACGGTTTCTTTCGCCTGTAGAGCCGGACTTTGCAGGAGAATGCACACATGACCACCTCTCGTTTTAAGAGCTGGGGAGCCTCGGCTGCTCTTCTCTTCTCGCTTGGAACCGCAGCGGCAAAGGCTCAGGATGAGCCGAAGCCTGCCCCTCCCCTGACGCAGGAACCCGTTCAACCCCTGCGGGACGCGGAGAAAAAGCCCCGGTCGCTGACGCTGGCGATGATTCCGCTGGAGTATCTGAAAGCGGAACTGAAGCTGACGGACGAACAGGCCGCCAAGGTCGAAACGATCCAAACTCAGGCGAAAACCGACCTGATGAAACTGGCCGAAGACCCCGCCGCACCGAAACCGCCGCGTGACCCCGACTCACCCCTGCTGCCCGCCGCCGCCCCGCCTTCCGATCCGGCGAAAACTCAAGAGATTATCGCTAAGATGAATGACCTCCGAACAAAAGCGGACTCGGACATCGAAGCCGTGCTGAACGAGGATCAGAAAAAGCAGCTGCCGGAGTTCTTTGCGGAAACCGGCGGGATGGTGGAGGCGGGAATTCCTGCCGCCCTGCTTGCTGAGCTGAAACTGACGCCGGAGCAGCGCAGGAAAATCGTGGACGCCGGAACAGACGCTCAGAGAAAATGGAAAGAGATGCCCCGCGAAGAGCGTAAAGCCAAACGGAAAGCGTGGCGAAAAGACCTGAGCGACCGTATTCAGGAAGTTCTCACTGACGATCAAAAGCAGACTCTGAAAAAGTTTGCGGAAGAACCCCCGAAAAAAGACAAAACGGCCCCTTAGTTCTCTAGGAGGCTTTCTGTCTCCTCCTGTGTTGAAGACCGCCGCAAATTGAACTCGCGGCGGTCTCATTCGTTTTCTTGCAGAACGGCTCCGAGGAGCAGTAGCTCGAATAAAACGGAAACGAAAATTGTTGAACCCTGCCAAAAATCTCTGCGTCCTATCCGTGTTGTTCTGCTGAAGAACACTTTTTAGCAAGGAGATAAAACTCACATGAAAACAAATATCTGGAAATCTCTCGGCGTGACTTCTGCGCTTCTTTTGACGACGGGTGCGGTAACGGCCAATGCTCAGGACAAGGCGAAAAGTGCAAAAGCCTTTACCAAAAAAATGGCGTGGCACAATATGTATGGCGATCCCATTTCGCTGGCATCCATCCCGGCGGAATACATGAAGTCCAACCTTAATTTAAGCGACGATCAAGTTTCCCGAATTCAGGCGATCCAAGCAAAGGCCTGGGAGAAGATGAAGGCTGAGCGGCCCAGCTTTGGCGTTAAGCCAGTGGGAGATGTATCCAATACGCGAATGCTGCCCACCCCGCTCCAGATGCGCGTTTGGGAAAGCGACCGAATGGCCGCCGAAGCCGAACTCTCTCAGGAAATCAAATCTACCCTGACTGAAGAGCAGCGAGCCAATGCGTTCCCGCTTTTCCTCAAAGAGACAAGTGCACTGGCAATGGCGGGCCTTCCCGTCGAGGCACTAGGCGAACTCAACCTAACTTCGGATCAGAAACAGAAGATCATCAGCGGTTACGAAAGCGTTCCGTCCGACAAGAGAATTTCCAAGGAAGCCGAGCGTGACCTCGATCCTGAAGAAAAAATTGAGCGGCGAGCCCAGTTCCACAAAGATCGTATGGACAGCCTGATGCCGATCCTCACGGACGCTCAGAAAGAAACTCTAAAGCAGTACGACATGAAATGGGATGAAAAGCTGGATCAGGTTCGGAATGCCAAACGCAGCTAAGTTTTTAGAAAAATGATGAAAGGCAGCACAAACAAGAGTTTGTGCTGCCTTTTACTTTGGAAATAGAAAGGGCGGCGAAGAACTTTTCTTGGATTGGTGCGTCTAGTTTCTGCGTAGCCCGACTGGAGGCTCATTTTCTCAGGAGAACATCATCGAATGAAAACCCCTTTTTGGAAAGCTTTAGGTACGGTCTCTCTGCTGCTGATTGTCGGCAGTGTTTCTGCACAAGACGCACCGAAACCCGCCTCCTCCCCGGATACCGCCGTTCCACGACCGGAGCGCGGGCAGGGACGCGGCGGGCAGTATGGGCGCAATGGCCGCTTGACTCTTATCACGGTTCCTGCCGCCTATCTGAAATCCGAATTAAGCCTCGGTGAAGATCAGGCCGCGAAAATCGAGGCAGTTCAGACCAAAGCCCAGGAAGAGATGAAGGCGGCACGCGCCAGCTTCACCCCCGGCGATCCGGCGGCTATGCGTGAGGCGGCAGCGAAACTCCAAGAAGCCAACAAAAAATACGAAGACGACATCAAGGCGATCCTCACCGACGATCAGCGTGAAAAAGTTCCGGCCCTGATGAAAGACACCCAGGCTCTTGTTTCTGCCGGGATACCGGTGACGGCAATCTCCGACCTGAAATTGACCTCAGATCAGAAAAAGAAAATTTCCGACCTCGCCGATGAGATGCAGACCAAGCTCAAAGACGTGCCGCGTGAAGAGCGGCGCACAAAGGGGCAGGAACTTCGAACGGCACTGCATACCGATGCGATGGCGGTCTTGACCGATACCCAGAAGGAAGCTCTGGCGAAAAGCGCGGCAAGCGCGAAAAAAGCCAAAAAAGACAAAGCCGATAAGGGCGAGAAAACCTCGGAATAGCGTTCTGCGTATTCACCTTCAGAGGGAAGGGCCGGGGAAATTTCCCCGGCCCTTTTTGATCCTGCCGATCTCAGACGAAAGGTCAACCCGTACCGGAAGTGTGCTCATCTGAAAGCAGAAGAGGGCTCACGAAATCTTCGGCAGACGCGCCGGGGAGCGGTAGTTTGCGGCGGTCGGATTTCGTTTGGTAGCCAGCTTCATAAGAGGATAAACCCAAACTCAAGTGAGGAAAGGGCGCAGCAGATCGCGCTGTAAGGCAAGCGTTCCCCAGACATCGTTTGCATCGGAAGCCACAAGAGTGTAGGGGCCGGAAAAGCGGGCAGCACGGGTGATCTCAAGACAGCGAAAGAAATCTTCGGTGTTGGGATACCCTGCTTCGTCGAACGGGCATTTCGCATGACAGGATTCCGCTGCGGGCGCGATTTTCGTCAATTCATCGTATTTGGACGCCCCGCTCCAGTTGCCAAAGTCGAAGCAGAGACCTGCGTTTCCCCTCAGACTCTCCAGAAAGGGGTTGAGAACGGCGGCATTAGGCAGCAGCGCAAACCAGTTTTCAGTGAGCAGGCGCAGCCCCGTACCTTGCACCCGGTCGGCGAACCGAAGCAGGGCGTTTCGGCTGATGGCGAGGTTCTCGGAGGTCGGGGACTGTTTTCCAGCGATGATGCGCGAGCGTTTCGCGCCGAGAGCGAGGGCCGTTTCAAGCCGATCCTCAATCCAGCGGGCATGAACTCCCCCCTCGGTCGGGTGGGTGAGGTCGCCTTCATCAATCAGGAACGACCAGAGTTCCACCCCCGCGCTATCAAGTGCGCTCCGAAACTCAGCGAGGTACGACGCGCTTTGCGAAGGAAGATGAAAATGGCAGAGTTCCATCGTCTTGATGTCGAGGGCCGAGAGTTTTGCCGGAACCTCCAGCAGGGAAAGTTTTGGTTCCCCGCTCGGCTCAAACATTACGCCGTTTGGGTCGCCGGGGCGTCCCGGAAAGGCACGATTAAGCAGCGGGTGCAAAGCCCAGGAAGAAACGGAAACCCGCAGCGGGGTTTTTATGGGAAGGCCGGTCATCGTCACTCCTTTCAAAGAGGGCTGAGAAACTTCGCTTCTGCCGGATTGATTTGGTTTCAACACTTTCAACAGAGCCGTAAATCAAAAAAACAAAAAACGGCATTGTGGTAAGCATGCTTAGCGCGAGTGAAGTGCATCGGCGCAGCGTCCGCACACGTCCGGGTAGGCCGGGTCTGCACCGACATCGGTTTTGAGAAGCCAGCAGCGAGCGCACTTCACTCCCTCCGCCGCCGACACCCCTGCGGTCACCCCCTCTTCCCCGCCCGGCTCCAGCCCAACCTGCGATACCAGAAACAAACCCGGCAGCAGCGATTCCAGCGGACGGAGTGCGGCCTCGTGAGCTGCATCCGTTTTGAGGGTAACGCGGGCTTCAAGCGGTTTACCGATGGTTCCCGCCTGTCGCGCTTCCTCCAGGGCTTTGTTCACGGTTTCTCGTACCCGCAGAACGGGTTCCCAGCGGGCCAGTAGCGCGGTATCGGGCTCGCGATAAACGGGAAAATCGGCGAGGTGAATACTGTCCGGCTTGCCAGCCTTGCCTCCAGCATACAGAAAGTCGAAAACCTCCTCCGAAGTATGCACTAAAACAGGAGCCAGCAGTCGGGCGAGCGTTTCCGCCAGCGTGAACAGGGCGGTCTGCGCGGAACGCCGTTCCACCGAGTTGGCGGCAGAGGCGTAAAGCCGGTCTTTAAGCACATCGAGATAAAACGAAGAAAGTTCGACCCCGAAAAAATTTAAGATGGACTGATAGACCCGGTGATAATCAAAAGCTTCATAGGCTTCGGTACAGGTTTTCACCTGAAGATTCAACTGTTCGAGTGCCCAGCGATCCAGCTCCATCATTTCGGAGGGGGAAACGCTGTTTCTGGACGGATCGAAATCGGAAAGGTTGTTGACCAGAAAGCGGAACGTATTTCGTACTCGGCGGTACATTTCTCCGACTTGCTTCAGCAGATTTTCCCCACAGCGGTTGTCCTCCTTGAAGTCCTGCGAAACCACCCACATCCGCACCACATCCGCCCCGTACTGCTCGACGACCTTGAGCGGATTAACGCCGTTCCCTTTTGATTTGGAGAATGCTTCCCCCTTTTCGTCCAAGGTCCAGCCGTTCGTAACGACTTTCCGGTAGGGGGCAGTTCCTCGGGTGGCGACGGCGATCATCAGGGAGGAATTAAACCAGCCGCGATGCTGATCTCCGCCTTCGAGATAGACGGCAGCCGGAAAAGTGAGGTCATTCCAGTGCGCGTTGTTTTCCAGCACGGCGCGGTTTGTGGAGCCGGAGTCGAACCAGACATCCAGCACATCCGTTTCTTTGCGAAGAGCCGCAACACCGCTCTTGCAGTGAGGACAGAGAAATCCAGTGGGCAAAATCTCTTCGGGCGGCGCGGAGTACCAGGCGTCGGAACTCTGCTCCCGAACGAGTTTCGCCACTGCCCCCACGCTCTCTTGAGTCAGGATCGAATTGCCGCACTCGTCGCAGTAAAATGCCGGGATGCCGACACCCCACGCACGCTGACGAGACACGCACCAGTCCGGGCGGCTGCTCACCATGCTCGTGATTCGGTTAACGCTCTCTTTCGGAACCCACTCAACGGACTGGATCGCTTTGAGGGCTTTCTGCCGGAAAGTTTCGCCTCTTTCGCCCTCGGCCCGGTGGTCAATGTTCATAAACCACTGCACGGTTGCCCGAAAGATCAGGGGCGAATGACACCGCCAGCAGTGGGGGTAGGAGTGCTCGTACTTCGACGCATGGAGCAGGTGACCGCTTTCCTGGAGGGCTGCGATCAGGGCGGTGTTCGCTTCACTGTCCTTTTTGTTCTCGTTCCCGAACTGAGTCACTCGCAGACCCGCAAAGTCCACGCCGTTATAACTTCCCGCCTGTGCCGTGTACCGTCCATCACCAGCCACTGGGTTCAGGGTTTCGATCCCGTATTTTTGTCCGGTTTCGAAGTCCTCTTTGCCGTGTCCGGGGGCGGTATGCACGATTCCGGTTCCGGTATCCATAGTGACATAGTCTGCGAGCACGACGGGCGACGGACGACGGAAAAGCGGGTGCGCGAAAACCAGCCCTTCCAAATCCGAACCCTTGACCCGGCGTAGAACCGGCAAATCCAAATCGGCGAGTGCGGCGAGTTCTTCAAGGGTGGCTGCTGCTGCAAGGGGGGGGGCGTTGACCTCCATCGAGTCTTTGAGGATCAGTTTCAGCGTGGATAAAGCGAGCGGCTCCGCCAGCAGATAGGCCTCGTCGTCCACCCCCACGAGAACATAGTTTTCTTCTGGGTTCACGGCAACGGCGAGGTTGGCGGGAATTGTCCAGGGGGTTGTTGTCCAGATGACGACGTAGGGGTTATAACCCGTGTAACGCGGGTCGTCGAAGGGTTCGGAGAAAATGCCTTTGTCGTCGTGCAGAAGCGGAAAGCGCACATAGATTGAATTCGAGAGATGGGCTTCGTACTCGACTTCCGCATCGGCCAGGGCGGTTTCGCAGGTTCCGCACCAGAATACGGGCTTAAGACCGCGATAGATAAACCCGGCCTCGGCGAGTTCCCCAAACACCTCCACGATTTTTGCCTCGAAATCAGGGCTCATGGTCAAGTAGGGGTCGTTCCAGTCCCCGCGCACCCCCAGTCGGCGAAACTGAGTGCGCTGTGTTTCCACCCACCCGGCGGCATACTCCCGGCAGGCCTTGCGGAGCGTTACGCGATCCACCTGCTGTTTTGCTTCTCGAAACTTTTTGGCGACAGCGTTTTCAATCGGCATCCCGTGATTGTCCCACCCCGGCACGTAGGCGGCGCGAAACCCGTTCATGGTCTTGTAGCGGGTGGCGATGTCTTTGGCGATTTTGTTGAGCGCGTGCCCCAGGTGAATGTCGCCGTTTGAGTAGGGGGGGCCGTCGTGCAGGGTGAATTCTCCGTTTGGCGCGGGCTTTTCGAGCGTTCGGCGGTAAAGGTCTAAGGCAAGCCAGCGAGCTTGCCAGTCGAGTTCGCGGGTCGGCAGGCTGCCGCGCTGGGGAAAGGCGTTCGGGTCTTTGTCCGAGAGCGTGATATTAAGGGTAGATTTGTAGTCGGTTTTGGGTTCGGTATCCACAGAAATTCTCCAGAAAAGAGGGTAAAAAAGATCGCGCCTCCCTTCGATCTCCCGGAGGAGAGAGGGGACGAGCGCGAAAGGGCGGCGGTATCGAAGCGGCCAAAAAGCGGGTGGCCTACGATACCGCCTGTTGAATAGCGAGGGGGGCGAGCGAAACGGCGAGGAGGTTTCCTTTTCGGCTCACGGGGTGCAGGACAACCCGGTTTAACTCAGGCATGGCGTGTTTTTCCAGAGATCGAGAGTGTGCGTTTGAGGACAGTATACCCTAAATTGCCCGGAGAGCGGCAGAAAAAACTTGCAAAAAAAGGCGTGGGGGAGTATAATCTTCTCTGTGTACCGGAGAAGAGTGTTCAAGGGTGCGCTGCATTGGGGCGAAGTAGCTCAGTTGGTCAGAGCACACGGTTCATACCCGTGGTGTCAAGAGTTCAAGTCTCTTCTTCGCTACTCTTCAGATGGGTTTGGGCGGACGTTTCTACAAAAAGGGTTGAGCTGTCCGGGAGGTCGAGGGGGTTCCGCTTTGATCCTCTTCCCTGGCCGCTCAACCTTTTTTCGGCGGGGTGAGATTTCTCTTCAATCGGCAGGGTTGTGCCCCAAAAGTTGGGGAGAGAAGACGGCCCCCGCGAAGAACCCTGCCGCAGAAACGTAGAAACGCCGCTGCTCTCCCCCGTTTTGCCCAATGCCGCACGTTCGCAACAAACCCTTGATCTCCCTTTCCCTCTCTCCAACTCAAAGCGGAGTTCGCGCGTAAAGGGGAATATGTCCCGTAGAAACTCAACCGCTCCGCTCTCGGCAGGGGCCGTGCCACCCGAAGAAACCTACGCCAAACTTTCGGTGTCCGCCGTGCGCCGCATCTATGCCCTCGCCCTCCCCTACCGCGTTCTGCTCCTGCTCGCCGGGGTGCTGACCCTGTTCTCGACGGGAATTTCGCTTTCCCTGCCTGTGGTCGCACGAAGCGCGTTAGATCGCACTCTCCACAGTCACCGCGTCGCCGACCTGGATCTGCTTGCCCTCACGCTTGTGGGAATGGTGATCCTGGGCTCTGCACTCGGCTATGCCCAATACCTGCTCGTGGCCTATGCGGGCAACCGTGTGGTGATGGAACTGCGGCGCAGCCTGTTTGCGCATCTGCTCCGCCTGCCCGTCCCGTTTTTCGATACCTCCCGCTCCGGCGACCTCGCATCGCACCTCTCCAACGATGTCTCGCTGCTCCAAACCACCCTCACCGATGATCTCGTGCGCCTTGGTGGAAACGTCGTCACGCTCCTCGGCGGGATCGGGCTGGCTCTTTATCTTGATGCCCGGCTGACCCTGGTCGTCGTCACCCTGCTGCTCGCGGTCACCTCGCTGTTCGTTATCTTCGGGAAACGGCTTCGTCAGCTCACCCGCCTTTCCCTGGATGCCCTCTCCGACACGATGGGGAGCATGACCGAATCGCTGGGCAGCATCCGGCTAGTCAAGGCGTTTGCGCGGGAGCGATTCGAGGAAAACCGGGCGGGCGGCAAACTGCAAAACGTGCTGCGCCTGAGCATGAAAAGTAGCGCGATGGAGGGTGCGTTTGGAACCGTTGCCTTTGCGGGCTTTCTGCTGGTGCTGCTGGGGGTGGTCTGGTACGGCGGTCGCGCCGTACTCGGCGGAACCCTGACGGCGGGTTCCCTGCTGGCATTTTTAATGACGATCACGATTATTTCTGGCCCGATGGGATCGCTGGCCACGCAGTTTGCCCGCCTTCAACGGGCCATCGGAGCCTCCGAACGCCTTTTCGGAATTCTGGACACCCCGGTGGAGCCGCCCGACACCTCCGGCGCAAAGCCCTTTCCCGACGGGGCGGGGAGGATCGAATTCAATCAGATACGCTTTGGCTACAATGCCGAGGTGACCGTGCTGAATGACCTCACGCTTTCGGTTCCGGCGGGCAAGGTGACGGCCCTGGTGGGCGCGAGCGGCGAAGGCAAAACCACCCTGACCCTTCTGCTCTACCGTTTTTATGAGACACAGGGCGGCGCGATTTCGATTGACGGCGTTCCAATCACCGAGCTGCAGCGCGAAGCCCTGCGCGAAAACATCGGACTCGTGCCGCAGGAGCCGATCCTGTTCAACGGAACCCTGCGCGAAAACCTGCTTTACGGCAAACTCGATGCCACCTCAGAGGAACTCGAACGGGCGGCAAAGGCGGCGAATGTGGAGGAGTTTGCCCTGAAACTGCCGGACGGGTACGAAACGCGAATCGGGGAGCGGGGCATCACGCTGTCGGGGGGACAGCGGCAGCGGGTGGCGATTGCACGGGCGATCCTGAAAGACCCGCGCATTCTTGCCCTGGATGAAGCCACTTCCGCACTGGACACGCAGTCGGAGGCACTCGTTCAGGAAGCCCTCGAACGGCTGATGAGGGGGCGCACGACGCTGGTGATCGCACATCGGCTTTCCACCATCATCCACGCGGATCAGATTGCGGTGATCGAGGGCGGCAGGATCGTTGAAACGGGCAGACACGAAACGCTGATTGGGGCGGGGGGCCGCTACGCCGAACTGCACCGCGCCGGGGGCGTCCGCACGCTGGACGCAGAGGCGGTTCCGCTTTCTGCCTCTGCCGGATGAGGGAGAGGGGGCTGCGAAAAAGGTGGGGGCAATCAGTTGCCCCCACCTTTTACTGGATGCTCTTTTGCTGACCGGAAAAAGCCTACTTCCGGCGGCGACGCGAGATCAGCAGGGCACCCGAAATTCCCCCTGCGAGAAAAGCCAGAGCACCCGGCTCAGGAACCTGAGCGGCACCGAAATATTTGGTTTGTAGATAAGCGACATTTGCTCCAAACTCGGCAGAGGTAAGAGCGCGGTTGTAGACCAGAACCTCCGCCATGTCGCCAAACCAATATTCGAAGTTGCCTGACCCTTGTTTCCCAATCGTGTAAGGATCAATCAGATTGTGGGTACTCAGGGGGGAGCCTTTGCTCGCTAGAAGGCTGCTGCCTTGATAAACCTGCGTGTCGGAGGCACTGGCAATCCCAGAAAAAATAAAATGGGAAGCCGGGTGAACGATGCTGCCCCTCCCGGTTTGAGGATTGAGCGGATCGGTTGCACCGCCGAAATCATCCGTGAGGCGTGCCCGAATAGGATCATTGCTATTGTCGTTGTCCGTCGTTCCGAAAAAGACGGAAGTAACTGAGTTGCTTCCGCTCCAGTTGGAAAAGATTTCGCGAAAACTGCGATCGCCGCTCATCCGCTTATCGTTGACCACGCTCATAATCGTGAATTGCTGGGAAGTCAGCACCTGTCCGGCGAGCGCGAAAAAGTCGTTGTTTCCATCGAAGCGAAGAGCGGCATGACCATTGAGAAGGTTGTCAATCCGAACTGGCTTAAAGGTTGAATTGGGCTGGATTGCATCGTGCCCCTTTCCTGACTGATCCGCCCAGAAGGAAACGGCTCCTCCTGTACCAGCGATGGCGTCATCGCCGCGCAGCCACAAGTTGAGACCGGCAGGGGTTTGCGCTTTCACAGAGACACCGGAGGCGAACAAAAGAAGTGCGAGAGGGGTACAGCGCGTGAGTCGGGACATGATTTTCCTTTCGATCAAAGAAAAGTGTACCTCCAACACATACAGGCTTGAAAGTAGTACAGCAGAGTGAGAATGCATAAAAGCATATTCAAGTTCTGAGTGCTGAATGTTTTGTAAGCAGGCAGAAACTACGTTCATTTTGCATTGATTCACAGGGCGATGTCAAGCCTTTTGTACCACTGATAAAATAAACTTGTAAATTTTCAGTGATGGCTCGAAAGGCAATTTCTTTCATCACCGTTCCTACAAACTCATAGATTGAATCCTTGAACTGAAACCTCTCGGCTCGTCCTCGCCGTAGGTGCGGATGGGGCCGAACAAAATCCCGTTGGTGAGCAGGCGGTGCAATCCCCGCCACAAGTCGCGGAAGAAAGAGAGATTGTGATTAATGATAACGAACAAAAACAACGATCAAAATCAGCGAAAAAAGAGTTGACACCACTCAACTTGCCACCCCTAGAATGGCGTAGGCAACGAAAGTTGCCATAACTTTGATCTCGAAACCCCGTTGGGTGACAGCATGGATTTTGCGCGGCAAAAGCGCACTGACCTGACTAAAAGTCGTTTCGATACGCTTTCGGGCTTTGGAGACCCTTTGCGCGACTTCTGGCTCGTACCGCCGCTTCGAGTTTTTCTTACGGATCGGTTGCAAGGTGATCGCTCGCTCCTCGGCGAGGCGGTCTTCGTAGTGGTAGTCGTTGTAGGCTTTGTCGGCATCAAGCGTCGCCCCTTTGGGGAGCGGGAGGGTCCTCTCTTTCATGCCCGTGAGGTCGTGGCTTTTGGCGCAGAGCAACAAGACTTCGACGGGTTGCCCCGATGCGGGGGTCCCCGTATGGGCTTTGAGCCCATAGTAGTCCTCCTCTTTGGCATGGCAATCCCCGACGTAAGCGGGGTTCTCCTTCTCCAGCGGGTAAAGCCGAGAGCGAAACCGGCGCGTAAAGCGGCACACGGGCACGGGGCAACTGTCGAGCAGAAAAGTTCCCTCGGAAGAGAACTCCGCCAGACGGGTGAGCACCGCTTGCCACTCTTCGGGGGCGAAGCGATGCAGCCTGCGATTGAAGCGACTTTCTGAGAGAAGGCACGGCATGAAGTTTCCTTCCGCGAGGGACGCCAAAGCACGGCGGAGATTGCCTCCGAAGAACCAGCAGGCGGTGAGTTGAGCCGTCATCACTTCGGCACTCGTCCTCTGGGTCTGTTCGTGGTCAAGGTGTCCTTTTGATTTGAGAAAGTCATCGCAAACGCAGTAAATTGTGATAATCTCTAGGTGCATGAGGCGGTTCTCCGTAAAGTGGTGTCTGGCGACTTTACTTTACCGGAAAACCTACCTCATGCGCTCAAGTGACGATTTGCCAACCGATCTTGGGGTGGCAAGTTGAGTTTGACACCGAAAAAAAAGGGTTGTACACTCGTAAAAGTAATCTGTACTCGAACGCAAGATCGGGGAGGATTGCAAGTGGGTTAACGTGCTCAGAAACTTCTGTCCGGTCAAGGCAGAAGCACGAAAAGGACAATCAAAATGCGTCGTATGCTTGTTTACCTTTGCCCCATTCTGGTTGGGGCTGTTCTGTCAACAGCAACTCTGGCTGTGATCACAGTGAAAAACGACACTATGCCAGACTGCGGAAGCAACTGCCATATCCATGATGCCGGATGCTTGGCTTGCTGTGATCGGGATTGTTCGGGTGGATCAGAGGTACACCATCAGTGTATTCGTGCTTGTGACTGAGGCTTCGTTAAATTTTACCATTTTGGGTAACCAATTGCACCCGGTTCCGAGCGTCTTGTGAATAGGGTACTCATGTTTTCGCAATAGAATCAGGGGGGTATTCTTGAAGACACCTATCAAGGTTTGGATTGTTGGAATTTGCATCGGGCTTTGTTTGCCCGCTCTGTACTTTTTAGGACAAGGCAGCCGATACTCCTCCTCGGACATCCACGTGGCAAAAACGCTGGGCGAGGACGTGGAGTCGATGGTTCAAGCCAGAGACCTGCACGACAAAGTTTTGACTTCCCATACGATGAGCCAAAGCGAAATCGAGCAGGCAAAGCGGCTGATGACGCACAAAAACCCGGATGTGCGGCTTCGTGTCGTGATGTGTCTGAAAGACTGCACCGATCCTGCTGCCCAACCGGGAGCGGTTTCCCTGCTCGAACAAAGCACCCTTGATACAGATGGCAGTGTTCGCTACAAAGCGTTGAAGGGATTGTCCCGCCAGAAAGACCCGCAGATCAAAAAGTATGCCGAAAAACTCACCCAGGACTCCGACCCGGAGGTGCGGGAAGTATCGAAAGCAATTTTAACGGGTCAACCTGTCGAGTAGTCTTGACGAAAGAGCGATCTATGAGAAGTAAAGCTGGGTTCACGTTGGTAGAGCTGCTCGTCGTCCTGGCGATTTTGTCTCTGTTGGCGGCTTTGGTCTTTCCTGTGTTCAATCGGGTTCGAGCGAAAAGCCATGAAACCGTCTGTCTGTCAAATCTGCATCAAATCGGAAGGGCTATCGCACTTTACACTACAGACTACGATGAGCACATTCCCCACGCCCTCGATGCCTTCACGAAAGAAAACTTCACGACGTTTTACCCGGTAGAGTACGAACCTGCCGCAAAGCAGATTCCGGTCTTCACGACAATCATTCAACCCTACCTCAAGTCTGCCCTCGTTCTTCGCTGCCCCAGCGAACATCTGCATTCTTATGAACGAAAGATCAACTATTATGAAACGTATGGATGCAGCTACAACTATCATGTCGTCTACCCAGTGCTGCTCGGTTGGAAACTCGGCGATTTCATTCATCCCGCCGAACAAATCCTTCTCAACGATCAGACGAATTGGCACGATGAGGGAAGTGATGCGTTCAGCTTTCGCATGAATGAGTTGTTCGCTGATTTCCACGCGAGGAATGTCACCTGGATTTACTACCTCGAAACGATTTATCAGCCATGACTAAGGTGAGTTTTCAGGGAAAAGAAAGACTGATTATTGAGGAAAGGATCAATAAGAGCCATCCTTTGCTGGATTGGATGCAAGTTTTAGGTGCTTTGACGCTTGTGGCCATTGTCGGAAACCTCGTGTATGCAAGCATTTATCGCAGTCATCTTGATGCAGAGGATTTACCTTCTGAACTGCTATCCTACGTGAAGCAAAAGCAAGTCGTTGGAGAACATCCCGCTTGGCTTGGAGACCCTACTGCTCCTTTCACACTGGTCGAATTTGCCGATTACCAGTATCTACCTTGCAAAGTGGAGGCAGACTAACTCACGAAGTTATTTCCCTCTTTTACAAACCAAGTACGTTTCACTTTTAGAAACTATCCCCTGTTTCAGATACATCCTCTCGCTCAGTCTGCGGCGATTGCCTCTGAGATAGCTCGTCAGCAGGGGAAGTTCTGGCTGATTCACGATGAGCTTTATCAGAATCAAAAAACTCTCAATAAGAGCACGATCCAAAGAGCACTCCTACAAGTCGGAGTGAAACTGCCTTTTACCGAGGGGTCAAAAAAAGAGGCCTTACGGCAAATCATTCAAGATAGGGATTCAGCAGACTTGTGCCATCTTCAGGGAACGCCCACCTTTATTCTTTGTTGCCCAGACAGAAGAGTGTTTAGGCTGCGGAGTTTGGATCAAATTGTGAGTTTTCTTCCTCGTCGCTGATTTACTCTTCCCGTTTCTCGACGCCTCCAAGATTCTTATAATGGCTCGTCCTCGCCGTAGGTGCGGTTGGGGCCGAACAAAATCCCGTTGGTGAGCAGGCGGTGCAATCCCCGCCACAAATCACGGAACGTCGGGTCGGTCAAGTAGAGCAAGACATGACCTGCCCCCGTCGGCTCGTCAATCACGGCAGCGGTCTCCGAAAGCAGTTTCTCCGTGTTGTCCTCCCACGCAAACCCGGAAACCAGCAGATTCGATTTCGCAAACGTCACCACGTTCGTGCCTTTCGGGGTCGGTTTCAGAAACAGCGACCCCGACAACGGCATCACGATCTCGTCCTGCGCGTAGCCAAAGCCCAGAAAATGCTCCCGATTCAGCCTGGCCCGAAACATCGCTCCCGGTAGGGAAGTCGGGCGTTTCTCTTTCTCCTCCGGTTTGGCATCCGCCCCCACTATCGCGGCGGAGGTCAGCCCTGCCTCCTTGTCGGCAAACCACGTCCCGCCGTTTTCCAGCCCGATCAATGCGCCTCCGCCCGACACCCATTCCTTCAGAGCATCCACACCGGCCTTGCCGAGGGCCGCCGTGTAGCCGTTTCCATTGGGGAAGATTACCACATTGTATTTCGCCAGCGTGTTCCCGCGCAGGCTCCGCAGCGAAACCGGCGTAAAGGGAACGCCCAGCTCTTTTTCGAGAAAGTGCCACACGCCCCCGTATCCGGTGAGGCTCACCCGGTCGTCTGCCGCCACCGCAATGCGGGGACGCTTCAGGTTTTGCAAAAACGCAGAACCCAACCCCACCGAAGCCTCGTCGCTGTAGGAAGAGCCAAGCGGAACCACCGGCACGTTCAGCGTTTTCGACAGCCGCCGGATCGCCTCGTGAACGGTATCGGGGTTGCGTTCGGTTCGCACAATAAACGAGCCGCGTTCCAGGGGCTGCCCGCCCGCCTTGCCCGGTTTCGTGAGAGCCGCAACCCGGAACCCTTCGCCCAGCAGCTTTAACGCCAGCACCGCCGCCCGTTCCCGATCATACCGGATCAGGTAGGCGACAGGAACGGAGGAGGGGGAGGGAGAGAGGGAATAAGCCGGGGTGACCTCCCCCGGTGCCTCCGTTTTCCCCCTCTCCCTCCCTCGCCCGCTCCCCTTTTCATCCTCTGTCCAGAAGGCCTGTAAATCAAAAGCGAACGGCAGCGACCAGGCGGTGATGTCGTAAAAGTCGTAGTCTTCGGTTGGCTCTTCCAGGTTCTTTTTGAGGTTCCGCTTTCGTTTTTCGGCCTGCTCGCGCAGAAAAGTCGTGCTCAGCGGCGTGTTCGGTTCCAGCAGTGTCTTTGCGAGTCGGCCCTGCGGCTGTACCAGTGAAATGAGCAGCGACCCCGCCGGGAAAACCTGCTTCTTTCCGGCGGCCTTCGGGTCGCCTTCCCCATACGGATGCGCCCGCTCCGAGGTGAAGGCCGCTTCCGCCCGGCCCACTTCGATGCCGGAACGCTTCAGGCGTTCTTCCAGGGCGGCGAGGCGGTCGGGGTCCGTACCCGGCAGGATCACCACGCGCTTCATGGAACTGGCCAGCGTCTCCGTGAACACGCCCCGGCGATAGCGCACAAAGTCGGACAGCAGCCTTTCGCGGTGTTCGGAGGCCGCGAACAGGGTGGCGAGTGCCGCTTCGAGATGGTGCGCCGTGCCGTCGCGTAGGGTAATGAGCGAGCCGTCGTCTCGTTTCGTGGCGAGCCGCCCTCCCTCGTCTGTTTCGTAGGTCATCCCAACAGCTCCCGAAAGTGTGGTCCAGGAATCCAAATAGCCGGGATAGTACAGATCAAAACGTTCGCGGGTAACATACTGCCACCCGTAGCGGTCAAACGCGGCAGCATTCGCCTTTCCGAAAAGGCTCGTCCAGGTTTCAATGCGGGAAGTGTCGGTTTCTCGGTTTACGGGAGACGAGTTCGGAGGAAAAAAGTAGTTTTCGACTTGCCCGTGAAGGTCTACGAAAACCTGCGGATGCCAGTTGAGAAAGGCGGCGGATTCCGCCTGCGTTTCCGGCTGAGACTGCGCGATTTTGTCCCGGTTCATGTCAAACCGATAATGGTTGTACCGCCCCACCACCGCCCAGGGTTCCCGCCCTTCCGGGGTGTCACCGCCCTCTATGCCCAGCGCGAGCGAGTTGTTGTAAACCGCAAACCGTTCGTGTCCGTCGGGATTGAACACGGGGTTGAGGATTAGCACACAGTGATCGAGAGCCGTTTCGACTTCCGCCGACTCCGAGGCCGCGAGCGTGTAGAGAAGCCACATCGCCGACTCGAACGAGGCGGACTCGTCGCCGTGAATGCAGTGGTTGATCCACACAAAGGCAGGCGACGTTTTGGTGAGGGCGTCTGCGGCTTCCGGCTTCAGGGTGCGCGGGTCGGAAAGGCGAAGGTTGTTCTGCCGAAGAGCGTCCAATCGGGCGAGATTGCGCGGAGAGGTGACGGCGAACAGGCGCAGGGGCCTCCCCTCGGAAGACACGCCGATGTCGAACACGCGCACCCGGTCTTTTGCGGCGGCAGCAAGGGCAAGCAGGGTTTGTTCCTGCTCCCGATAGGTGGTGTGTGTATCGCCCGCCTCATAACCGAGAATTTGTGAAGGGCGGGGGACGCTGTTTCTGTAGGGAAGATGCGTATAGAACGAGTAGCGGGCGTGCTTCAAGAGCGCACCGGGCAGCACCCGCTGTGCCCTAACCCTGAAAGAGCCAGAAAGCAGAAGAGCAGGAACGAGTAAAAAGGCTGAACGGGACAAGCGCGGATTTCCTTTGCGTAAAGCGAAACTTTGGTGTTGAGAGGAGATTTCCCGCAGTGTACCCGATCAAGCCCGGAACCCGTCACCGAGGTGGAAATCCATGACCGAAACCGACGAAAGGGCCTTGATGAACGCGATCCTGACCGAGAAGGACGATCCCGGCGGCGCGCTGGAAACCCTGCGGCTGCGGGCGCAACGAACGCCCGAAAACGCAGAGGTGTGGCGGCTTTACGGAGACGCGCTGCGCGGGCTGAAGCGGAGCGAGGAGGCGGCGGAACGGTATCGCCAAGCCCTGAGGCTCAAGCCCGACGACGGCCACGCGCATCTTGGTCTGGGCAAATCCCTGCTCTCTCTCGGTGAAGATGCGGCGGCTCTCCAAAGCCTCTTACTCGCCGTGCAGACCCGGCCCGCCGACCCTGCGGCGTGGCTGACGCTGGGCGAAGCCTACAGTTACACCGGACAGCCCCGCTTTTCCGCCGACGCTTACGCGGAAGCGTTTCGCCTTTCTCCTGAGTGGAGCGAGCCTGAGTTTTTCCTGGGCGACGCTTATGCCGTTCAGTCGCGCTGGCCCTCCGTTTACCGCCGCTATGCCGACGCGCTCGCTTCCGCCCCGAAATGGACAGGCGGAGAGTACGTTCTCGCCGTGATCGCCGGGCTTGGAGGCGACCTGGACGCGGCACAAAACCATTTGGAGCGCGTGGTACGCCAGAAACCCGACTGGACTTCCGCGTGGGTGCTGAAGGGGCAGAACGAACTCGATCTGGAGCGATGGGAAGAGGCGGCCCTTTCTTTCGAGCAGGCCCTCGGTCAGGATGCAAAGCGGGCGGAAGCGGCTTTGGGCTCCGGGATCGCGCTGGAGGCCTTGGAGCGCAGCGAAGAAGCCCTGCTTGCCTACCGAAAAGCCCTTTCGCTCGACCCGCGCCTGCCGGAGGCATTGTTCAATCTGGGGCGGATTTTAGCGCAGCAGCTTCAGTACACCGAAGCCGCCGAAGCCTTTGAGAAAGCCCTGCTCGTGCGCCCCGGCATTCCCGAAATCCACTATGAACTCGGCAGAGCGCGGTTCCATCTCGGCGACCGGAGCGGCGCAGAGGAGCAGGTGGACATTCTGCTTCAGCTCGATCAGGAACTCGCGCAAGAACTTTACGGGACTCTTTTTATTCTCGAAAGCCAGCCGTGAAATTCGGGCAGGAAAATGGTTTCCCCAAAGCGAAAGCCGCTAATTGGGCAGGTACACATCGGCGAACACGGGGCGGTGCTCCGACCCCTCCCGGTTGCCGGCAAAACTCCGAATCGGCGTCCACTCCGCACTGAGCAGAATGTGGTCAATACGGAGGTAGGGCGAACGAATCCATTTCACCGCCTGCCCGTAGGTGTAGCCGTAGCCGCGCCCCGACTCGGAAAAAGCGTCGCGCAGCCCGATGTCCTCGAATTCCCGGCACACCTGAGAGCGTACCGGCGCATTGAGGTCGCCCGTCAGGATAAGCGGCGAGGCTTCATGGCGGAGAAAGTCGGCGAGCAGCCTGGCCTGATTCAAGCGCAAATCGGTGTTGTCGGTAATGGCATCGCGGGAGTGACGCAGAGCATGAAGGGCAGTATTCAGCCCGCTGCGAGGGCTGTGAAGATGAACTGTGTAGAGGGTGACAGGTTTGTTGTGAACCGTAAGCACACAGCGCAGGGCATGGAGATGGGTGTCTCCCAGGGTCAGTGTTTTGAGTTCTGCCCCGGAAAGCGGAAGCTGCGAAGCGATGAGGTACTGGTCACTCGTGACCACGTGCCAGTCGTAGAGAGTCTGGCGGATCAGCTCGGCATTGCCCCGATGCGACTCCTGAAAGAGAAGAACATCGGGTTTATTTTCACGAATGTCCTCTAAAATGGGAACCATATTGTCCACTCGACCCGCCTTAATGTTATAGGTCATCAGGCGCAGCTTGGTTCCCCGCTGGAGATTCGGCGACGGAGAGCGCAGATGAAAGACAAACCCCATCTGCACAAACAGCACCCAGAAGGTGAGCAGCCCCGGCATCCAAGCCCATTTCCAGCGGAGCGCGAGAAACAAAAGGATCAGGCCCGCACCGGGAATGGCCCAGAGCCACTGCGGAAGGTAAAGGTTGAGACTGCTCCACCACCATTGTTCGGGTGAGGAAGCCCCCGCATAGGCAAGCGTGACGAGAAAGAAAAAATAAAGCACCGTTGGCACCATCAAAAGCCAGACCACCCAGCGTTTTGGGGGTGGAGCCGGTTTTCGAGCGGTCTGGGTCGGCTTTTCGGGCTTTGTTGATTTCGGGGTCGGCATAGGCTCTTTTTCCCGTGCATCGGTTTCGATGCACGTTTACGCAATCGGCAATTTAGGCGAACCGGGGAGCAAGACCGCCCGCAAAAGCCCGTTTTTCGGGCAGGACTTAACAGAGAAGAACGCAGGCACATTTCTGTTTTTGGTGGATTTTCTATCGTTCTATGATCGTTCCAACCGACAGACGGTCAAGCCGCGAGAAACGTTTCAACGCATGAGTCTTTCGCTTTCCGAAATTGAAAACGCCCTGAAAACGCTGGGCGTTACCGACACGACCCTGACCCCGGACGAGAAACGCTTTCTGGATTGGGAGGGGTATCTTCCTCTGCGCGGCGTGCTGAATGCGGAACAGGTTGAGCGCCTGAGGACACGGCAGGCGCAGCTGCTGAAGGAGGAAGGCGAAAAGGCGGGCCTGGAAGTGCATCAGGAAGCGGGCACGGATCGCCTTTCCGACCTCATCAACAAAGACTCGATCTATCATGTGGTCTTGACGGAGCCGCGTGTGCTCGCCGGAATCGCCCAGGTTCTCCAGAATGATCTGAAGCTTTCCTCTCTGAACAGCCGCTCTGCGCTTCCCGGCCAGGGAGGGCAGGGGCTTCATGCAGATTGGGGCCGCCTTGAAACAGCGGGCGATTTTCAGGTGTGCAACTCCCTCTGGCTGCTTGATGATTTTACCCTGAAAAACGGCGCAACCCGTGTTGTTCCGGGCACGCATCTCGACACGAAATCTCCCTCGGACGTGATGGACGATCCCGCTTCCCCGCATCCTGAAGAGCAGCTCCTTACGGGAAGAGCGGGGGACGTAGTGATTTTCAACGGACACCTCTGGCATGGCGGCACCTTGAACCGTACCGACAAGCCCCGCCGTGCGCTGCATGGATTTTTTACTCGGCGGCATCAGCCTCCGCAGCTCGATCAGCAAAAGTATCTGCGTCCTGAAATCCGCCAGGCTCTCTCGAAGGCGGCACGGGTCGTTTTAGGCGTAGAATAGCGTAGATTTAGAAACGAACCAAAGGATTTGGCATGGACACACTCCTGAACCCGCTTGAAGACTACCCGTCTCCCTCCGAAGAGGTGGAGGCGCACATCGAAAGCATCATCGAAAAGTACGGACAGTACGTCAACCCTGGTCTTGCCCGCCTGATGCAGTTCGGCGGCTTTGGCGATGTGGAAGAGACCGCCGCGGGGTGCTATCTAACGACGGCGAGCGGAAAACAGTACCTTGATTTTGTCTGCGGCTTCGGGGTTTTCGCTCTGGGGCATCGGCATCCGAGGGTGGTGGAAGCCGTGCATCGGCAGCTGGATCGGATGCCGCTGTCTACCCGGACGTTTTTCAATGAGGGGGCGGCTTTGCTCGCGGAGAAACTCGCTCAATCCGCACCGGGAAATTTACAGTACACGTTTTTCTCGAATTCGGGGGCCGAGGCAGTGGAGGCCGCGCTTAAGTTCGCACGTAAAGCCACAGGTCGCACGGAATTCCTTTCTACCGAGGGAGCTTATCACGGGAAGACGATGGGTGCGCTGGCTGTCACCGGACGCGAAAAATATCGAAAACCTTTTGATCCGATGGTTCCTGGCACGAAATTTGCTCCCTTTAATGATGGGGAAGCGATGGCAAGCCTGATTTCGGATCGAACTGCCGCGATTATCGTTGAACCGGTGCAGGGGGAGGGCGGGATTCATGTGGCCCAGCCGGGGTATCTGGCCTGCCTGCGAAAATTGTGCGACGATCACGGGGCCCTGCTGATCCTGGATGAAGTACAGTCCGGGATGGGGAGAACGGGAACCCTTTTCGCTTATGAGCAGGACGGAATCAGCCCCGATCTGCTTGTACTGGCCAAGGCTCTCGGCGGGGGGGTGATGCCGATTGGAGCGACCCTGTATACCTCGGCGGTCGGGGAGGCCGTTTTCGGAGAAAATCCGCTTTTGCACACTTCGACCTTTGGCGGAAATCCGCTTGCGTGCGCGGCGGCACTGACAACGCTGGAAATAATCAAAACAGAGAAATTAGCCGACAATGCAGCATTGCGGGGAGAGCAGCTGCTCAGCGGTCTGCGCTCCGTGAAGGCAGAACTCCCGGAAGTGCTGGTAGATGTGCGGGGGCGGGGATTGATGGCAGGCGTGGAGTTTGCGGTAAAAGACATCGCCGAACTCACAATCAATTTTATGGCAGGGCAGGGAATCATCGCGGCGTACACGCTTAACAATCCCAAAGTCATTCGGATGGAACCGCCGCTCATTGTCACCCCGGAGCAGGTAGACCGGGTGATTTCTGCCTTTCGCGAGTCGGTGACGATGGCTTCGGAAACCCTGGCCGGATTATAGCCGAAACGATTAGATCACGAAAAAGTGAGATTTTGGTTTGCACGAGAAAGTGACGGGCGGTCTTCTTCACCGTCCCGCCCTTCCGCCTCCGGCACGACATCGTAACGACCGAACCAAGCCTTAAAGAAAGAAATCATGTTACGATTATTTGGCGTTAAAATCCATCACGACTACCACTCGGAAGCCAAGGTGTTCGCCACCCTGCTTCGCCATCGGGAAAACCGATATGAGGCTCAGGTTCTCTACAACGGCTGGCGCGGCGACTCGCAGGGAAGCGAAAAATTCAACGAAACTGCCCGCACCACCGTTCTCTCGATGGACACCGGCTGGCGTCCTAACTCGGATCGGCGCCGCTCGATTGCCGAGCGGCTCACCTCGGTGGCCCGAATTCGCCTCTCCATGCTTCAGGCTCTCTCTCAGGCAAAGCGGTTCCGTCCCGATGTCGTCTACTCTTCCCAGCAAACCTGGGACAATTTGACGGCACGCTTTCTCGCGGAGCGTCTGCAAAAACCCCATGTCATTCACCTGCATTATGTGCCGGAGATGATCTGCCCCACAAACCGGTTTCAGATTCAGGCCGTCCAAAATCTCAAAAACAGCCACAGCGTTATCACCGTGAGTGAATTTATTCGGGAGCGTGTGATCTCTCACGGGGCTTTCCCGGAACGGGTCTATTCGCTGATGAATACGATTGCTGCTGCTGACCCGCCGCTTCCCGAAACGCGCCTGGAGGTTCGGCAGGAACTCGGCATGGATGCCGACTCGCCGCTGATTGGCATTATCGGGCGCGTGGAAAAGTGGAAGGGACAGCCAGACACGCTGGAAGCCTTCGCTAAAATCGCCGCCCGTTTTCCTGAGGCGCATCTGCTGATTGCCGGAACCGGCGACTATCTGGAAACGGCGAAAGCCGACGCGCTTCAACGGCCCTGTTCGGATCGGGTGCATCTGCTGGGCAGCCGCTCCGATGTGCCGCGCCTGCTGGGTGCGCTGGATGTGTTTTCGCATCCCTCCCGCTTCGACCCCGCTCCGCTTGCGGTTTTAGAGGCGTGTGCTGCCGGGCTGCCGGTAGTGGCTTATGCCGAAGGCGGGGTCTGCGAAATGATCGTCGAAGGCGAAACCGGCTTTCTGGTTTCCCCGGAAAATGTGGAAGGGCTGGCGTCGGCGTTCGAGACCCTGCTGCGGAACCCCGAACGCGCCCGACAAATGGGAAGGGCGAACCGGGAACGGATGAAAGCCCGGTTTCGCCCGGAAGACGCCGGACAAAAATTCGCCGACTTGCTGCAAACTATCGGGCAGAGCCGTTTGCGGGAAGCCGGAACCGAACCCAAAAAGGAGACCGCTTACTGATGGGCGTTTCAGTCATCATTCCCACTTACAACGGGCAAAAGTATCTCGCCGCCACCCTGCAAAGTGTGCAGGCCCAAACCTATGCCGACTGGGAACTGGTGATTGTGGACGACGGCTCCAAAGACGAAACTGCCGCTCTCTGCAAGGAATTTGCGGGAAAGGACTCGCGCATTCGATTTTCTCAGCAGGCCAACGGCGGCATTGCTGCGGCGCGAAATCGGGGGATCGCCGAGGCAAACCCCGCCTTTACGCTGCTGGCTTTTCTGGATCACGACGATCTCTGGGAGCCGGAAACGCTTGCGATGCAGTTGAAAAGCATAGAACTCTTCCCGGAGTGCCTTGGGGCGCAGGGGCAGGTGCGCGTCATTGATTCAGAGGGCCTTCCGCTTTACGATGAAGGCATTGAACACTGGTTCACCGAACGCCGGGGGGTGAAGTCGGGCCGGATTGTAGACTGGGAACCGAAAACCCCAACCTCGCTGGAAGTCCTGGCACTGCGGTCGCAAATCATGACGGTGGGGCAGGTGGTGCTGAAAAAGTCCGCGCTGGAAAACCGCGAGTGGTTTGATCCGGCAATGGTTCCGGCGGACGATTACGACTTCTGGCTGCGGCTGCTGCTGCGCGGTTCGCTCGCCTATACGCCTCAGCCAGTGGTGGCTTGGAGAAAGCACGCTGCCAATACGTCCGGGAACACACAGCGGATGATTCAGCAGGATCATCAGGTGCGCGAGAAAGTAATCAACCTACCCGAAATCACTCCGGAGCAAAAACAGATTCTGCGTGAAGGAGCGACAAAGCACCATTTGGAGCTGGCCTCTCTACGACTGGGCTGGGCAAAACTGGCTCTGGGGCAGGGAAAGCCGGTGGCGGCAGGAAAGCATCTGCGCCATGCCTTTTTGAGTTACCGTCAGGGAAGTACGAAAGTCTGAACGGTTCAGAAAACGGGCTCGTTGCAGGTGGAGAGCGATGCGGGTCTCCCGGCGAGGTTAGGTTCTTTTCGGTGGAAAAGAGGAGATCGAAGTTGCGAATTGCTGTCTGGTACAATCTTCACAGTGGAGGAGGGAAACGCGCCCTCTACCATCAGGTCAAAGGGCTGACGGAGCGCGGGCACACCGTTGAAGTCTGGAGTCCCCCTGTTGAGCAGAAGGACTACCTGCCGCTTTCCGATTTTGCGAAAGAGCACATCGTCCCTCTCGCCTTTGATCCCACCGAGTCTGCCGGGGATTTCGCCCGCCTTTTCGCGAAAAACCGCTATGTCTACAAGCGTCAGGCTGCATTCGAGGAGCACTGTGCCCGCTGTGCAGAGGAAATCAATGCAGGGGGCTTCGATCTGTTGCTGGCACACCCTTGCTTTCGCCTTGCCATCTCTCCGATTGCCCGTTTCGTCAAAATTCCCTCGGTGATCTACTCACAGGAACCCAACCGCCCCCTTTACGAAGCGATTTACGATTTTATCTGGAAGGCCGAAGATACGCCTGCGGACCGTTCGCCCAAACAGATGCTCAAAGGGCTGCGCGAAACGCTCAAGGTGGCCGACAGCCGAGTTGAGGTGCGGGAAGAGTGGAAAAGTGCGAAAGCCTTTGATCAAATTTTGGTGAACTCATTTTTCAGCCGGGAAGCGCACTGGCGAGCCTATGGGCTGGACTCCCAAGTGTGCTATCTCGGCATTGATTCGGAAACATTTCAATATCGCCGGGAAGAACGAGAGCCGTTTGTGATCGGGCTGGGTGCGTTTATACCGGCGAAAAATCAAGAGTTCATCCTTCGCGCTCTGGGGAAAGTGCCCTCGCCCCGCCCCCGGCTGATCTGGGTAGGAAACGTTCTGCAGGGCGACGATATGCTGAATCATCTCAAACGGATTGCAGACGAAAATGAGGTAGACTTTGAGCCAAGACTGCTCATTTCCGATGAGGAACTCATCTCTCTGCTTAATCGCGCCTCCGTCATGCTTCATGCCTCCCGCCTCGAACCCTTCGGTTATGCTCCCCTGGAGGCCAACTCCTGTGGAACCCCGGTCATTGCGGTTGCAGAGGGGGGAATGAGAGAGACGATTCAGGACGGCGAAAACGGGCTGCTGGTGGAAAACGAGCCGGATGCGATGGCCGCCGCCCTTTCGTCTCTGCTGACGAACCCGCGTCTGGCAAGAGATATGGGCGAAAATGCCCGTGTTCTAGTAGAGACGAAATGGAGTCTCGCCGCCGCTGCCGACCGACTCGAAACTCGCCTCAGAACGGTACTGGACTCTCAAACCCAAGTGCCGCCCCCTGAAAATATGCTGCCGTCCCCCCGGATCGTCGTTGATTCGCGCCATATCAACCCTGCTCTGAAGGGCGAAACGGCCCCGCTTCGAGACTGAGGGCGGTTTTTCCTGCGGAAACCAAGAAGGGAATTTTTGATCGTGCCGTCCAAGCAAAGACGTTTGTCCCTGCTGGCCCTTTTATTCGGCGGCTGGATTGCGGCGGGATGCAGTCAGGAGTCTTCGCCTCCCGCTCCCGCCGAGAAAAGTGCCGCCTCGAAAACGGGTGCTGCCTCCCCCAGAACCAAAAAGAAGATCGTTTTCGTTTTCAAGGTCGGAGGAATTTCCTACAGCGAAGCGTGCAAGGCCGGAGCCGAACAAGCGAACGCTGACTCGGCCTTGAACGCAGAAGTTGAGTATCAGGCATCGGTGGAGGGAACCGCAGAAAAGCAGGCGGACATCGTGCGTCAGGCGATTGTTGGAAAAGCCGACGCCATCGTTATTTCCCCGGTGGATGCCAAAGCGATTTCGCCCGCGATTGAAGAGGCGGCCCTGAAAGGGGTTCGGGTGTTTACCTGGGATTCCGACGCCCCGCAGAGCAAACGAGAATTTTATGTGGCCGCCGTAGACGATGTGCAGATCGGGGTTCAGATCGGAAACGCGCTGGCAAAATCGGTTGGCGAAAAGGGCAAAATGCTTCTTTTCAGCGGCCAGCGCACAGCGGCGAACCTGAACCTGCATCTTCAGGGGGTGGAGACGGCTCTCAAACGCTATCCTGGCATTTCTCTCCAGCAGCCCTATTTGTACAACGACGACTTAAAGGATCGCGCCACCAGTATGGCGGTGCAGGCCCTGCAAGCCAATCCTGATGCGGTGGGAATTGCCTGTGTGAATTCTCCCTCGCCGCCCGCCGCCGGAGAAGCCCTGCGAAAACTTCAGCGCGTCGGCAGGGTGAAGGTGTGGGGGCTTGCCCTTCCTTCAGAAACCAAAGCCTACCTGCTCGACGGCTCCGTGACCGGGCTTTACCTCTGGAACCCGCAGCGGCTCACCTACGAAACCGCGAAACTTGTGCGTTCCGCGCTCGACGGGAAACCTCCGCAGGAGGGAGCCTCAATCGAAGGCGGCAAAATTTCCGTAAAAAATGGAATCGTCACGCTTCCGCTGGGGCTTGAAATCAACAAAGCCAACGTTGAGAGCCTGAAGTTTTAACCGAAACCGGGCAAAAATGAGCAGACGGCGTTTCCAAAAAGATCGCTTTTCGGTTTGCCCCGGCCTTCTTGATGGCGGCCTGCTCAGGATCAAGTTTAAGATGAAAACGGTTCGGTTATGACTCAAGAAGCGGAACTTCCTTCCTCCAGCACCTCGGCGCGGGTAGCCAAAAACACCGGCATCTATTTGATGGTGCAGATCGTCAGCTGGATTACCTCTTTTGTTGGAATGGCAGTAACGGCTAGAGCCTTTCCGCTGAGTTCCCTGGGTAAATTGATGGTGGCCGATACGGTACGCAGCACCGTTGTGATGGTGTTTGCGTTGAGCATGGAAATCTATATCATGAAGGAAATGGGGCGTGATTTTCGTCAGGCTCCACGTTTTGTCAATGCCCTGCTCGGCTTTCGTCTGCTGATGGTGATCCCGGCAAGTCTTTGTATCGTGCTCTGGCTCGCCTTGATTCATGCGGATCGTTCGCTCTGGTTTTTTGGGGGCATCTATCTGGCTTCTGTTCCGGTCATCTTTTTTACTTCGATGGCGGTGGGCGTGGTTTCAGCGCGTGAGGATGGCAGGCGGGCCCTCATTGCGGGAGTGCTGCAAGCCTCGCTTTCCATTTTGAGTTTGCTGGTTGTTCGCTTTGGGATCGAGGTTTACCTTATCGTCAGCAGCGTGGGGCAGTATCTGCTGGCGGGGGTTTATTTTTACTGGCTGCGAAATTTCGTACCGGTGAAACCCTCGTGGGATGTTCCGGTTTGGAAAACCATGATTCGCGGCAGCCTGCCCTTTTTCTTGAACGGAATCGTGATGCAGGTGTATGGCACGGTGACAATTTTTACGCTTCGGCATTTGCTGGACGACAACGCCATCGCCGTGTATGGGCAGGCCTCCCGCCTTATGGGGACGCTGCTCTTTTTCCCGACGGCCCTGGGAACCGCCCTTCTGCCCTCGCTGTCGCGAATCGTGGATCAAAGCCCGGATCAGATCAAGCGGATTCAAGCCCGCGTTTTCAGCCTGCTTATCGTGCTGGGGGTTCCGACGATGGTGATGGCAATGGGACTGGCCTCGCCTCTTTGTGCAGCGTTGTATGGGCCGGCGAAACTGGCGAAATGGTCGGCAGTGCCCAGCGTTTTGCAAATTTACGCGGTTGCTCTGATTCCGCTTTACATTGTGTCCACGATGTATCAATTTTTAATCGCGAAGGGCAAAAATGGGGCCTGGGTTTGGTTTCTGCTGATGAGTATGCTGATTTGTGTCGGGTGCAACTTCATTTTGATTCCCTGGACGCAGCGGGTGTGGCACAACGGGGTGAGCGGAGCCGCTCTCTCAACGGCCATTGCGGAGGCGTGCAGTGCGGTTTGTGCAATCATTTTGCTGGGCGACGGGGTTTTGACTCGCGAATCGGCGGGCCGCATTCTACGAACTCTGGCGGCAGGCGGATTGATGGCCGCCGCTCTTTATCTCACACGCGGAATGTTTTTGATTGTGCCCGCCGGGGTGGGAATTTTCGTTTATGCTCTTGCGGGCTGGAAATTGAAAATTTTGGAAGCAGAAGAGCAGTGGAAGTTAGGTCAGTTCATCGCCAAATTTCTGCCGCCGCGATTTCGCAGAGCTGAAACCTAAATAAAGCGAATTGCCGAATTGACGACAACAATGGGGAAAGTAGAAACATTATGCTGCAGACAGTGGAACCCTTAACGATAGTCATTCCTACCTACAACGGTGTTCGGTACATTGAGGAGGCAATTGAAAGCGTCAGGTGTCAAACGCTGACGCACTGGCGGCTCATCGTGGTAGACGACGGCTCCAAAGATGAGACTCCTGCCCTTGTCGCCGAAATTGCCGAGCGCGAACCCCGCCTTCAACTCATCCAGCAGAAAAACGGCGGGATTGCCGCCGCCAGAAATCGCGGCTTTGCCGCCATTCCCGATCCTCAGAGGGGAGCGGTTCTCTTTTTCGATCATGATGACCGCCTCACCCCGGACGCACTGGAACAGCTTTCACTGGCTCTGGCGAAAAACCCGCCCGCTCCCGCAGCTCATGGACTGCCTACTCTGATCTCAGGCAGCGGAACGCTGATCGAGGGCAGGGATGGCTTCACCGGAATCTATCGCAAGCGTTCGACGGTGCAAAACGGACGAATTGTCTCTTTAGAGCCAGACGCTCCAACCGATTGGGGAGCGATTGCGCTCAAGTGCTGGATACACAGCGCGGGCTTGGTGCTGATCCGCTGTTCCGCTTTTAGTGCGTTAGACGGATTCGACTCTTCCACGTGCCCTGCCGACGACTATGATTTCTATCTGCGGCTGACGCGGCAGTGGGGGGCACTGGCCTTTACCCCCACTCTGACCTTGGAGTACCGAATGCATGATTCCAATACCTCCCATCGGAAAGCCAGCAACATGGCTTTTGCTGAAAAACAGGTGTGGGTCAATCAGCTTCTTCAAGCGGAAGCTCACTCCCCGCACGAAAAACAGGAGTTGATTCAGGCTTACCGAGCCTCGCTACGCTATATGGCGAGGGAAAAAGCGGAGTACGCGCTCAACCACCTGAGACAGGGGGATCTGAGGGGATTTGGAACGAATTTGCTGAGGTCTGGCCGCCGATGGGTAGATTCAATGGGAGCACTGCCTCGGTAAAACGATTTTTTCTTGGGGGTTACAAACGGGAAGCGAGCGGGGCAGGCATTGCTGGTATTGAATAAAGGAGTAGTGAAAAAAAGATGGCCGTGCTAGAGGAGCGGCAGGTGGCGCAGCTGCCGAAAGAACTCAAGGTGTTGGAATGAGGCTGCGGTCAGATTCGCCGAGTGCCTGCCTCCACGACCGTAGACATCAATGAAGCCTCGAAAGCAGACATCATTCCCAACTTGGAGGTCCGGCCTTATCCCTTTGAGGAAAACGAGTTCGATCTCGTGATTGCCGAGCACGTTATCGAACATCTGACGGAAGTGATCGCAGTCACCGAGGAATTGCATCGGATCACCAAACCCGGCGGAAAACTGATGATCGAAGTCCCGCATTTCTCATCGGCTAATTTTTTTACCGATCCCACCCACAGACATTCCTTCTCCACAAGAAGTTTTGATTACTTTGTAAAAGGAACTCCGGTACGCTAATTTCATGACTCTCCGATTGAACTGAGGAAAACGAAAGCGGAATTATTTTTTATTGGAAACACAATTTTACACAAATTTGTTCAACGTTATGCTCGACGCAATATTGATGTATACGAGAGAGAACTGGCGTTTACATTCCCTTCTGGTCATATCAATTTCGAACTAGAAGTAATCAAATAAATTTGACTTGAGAATGCGGTCCCTTATGGCAGAGATGCTATCTTCTTATTCGCGTTTCCGAGGGCAACCACTTCCTGCAAGTGCTGCTGCAGACGCGCGGAGGCAGAGGCAAGACTCCAGTTCTCTTCCACCCACCGCGAGGAACTTTTTCTCAGTTCGCCAAGGAGAACCGGATGATCGCGCAGGCTGACAATGGAGGCCGCGATTGCTTCCGGGTGTGGGTCGGTGACTTTGCCGTTCACCCCATCCACAATCGTTTCGCGCATTCCTCCCTCAGCAATGGCAATCACCGGGGTTCCGCAGGAATTGGCTTCGAGCGGAGCATAGCCGAATGGCTCCAACCGCGAGAGATACAACATCATCGAGGCACGGTTGAGAAGCTGCAACAGCTCCTCGTCGGAGATGAGCACCTTCGGCTCGAACTCGACCCCGTTATGAGCAGCCAATTTTTTCAGAGCCTCCAGATAGTCGGGATCGGGAATAAAATTGCCAACCCAGATTAAACGCGGGCGCGGTTCCGGCACTTTGGCCAGGGCGCGAATCGCGAGTTCTTGATTTTTCGAGGCGACATAAGACCCCAGCCCAATCACAAACGGTTCCCGTTCCAAGCCCAAGTTCCGAAAAAGGGCCGTATCAATCCCAAGATAGGAAACGTGAGAGTCCAGTCCGTAAGCTCGAAGTATGGCTTCCCGGCTAAAGTATGAATTGACCAGAATACGCGAAAATGCCGCCGCATTGCATTGTTCTTCTCGAACCTGAAGGCGGAAGTCGTTGACCTTCAGGGTATCACGGAGTGACTCTATCTGCTTTTGAGGAAAAGAAGCCAGACTGTCTTCGGGAGCGCACCAGGGCAGCTGCGCATTGCTTTCATAAAGCGTGCGATAGGGTTCGTGGAGATAAAGGATGCTGGGGAGTTCCACAAAACGAGCAATCGGAGAAGCGGCAACATAATGGCAGGGGTGGGCCAGCAGCAGATCGAAATCTCCCCGATTGATTTGAGCGGCACACTCCCGGCAGTGAGATTCCAGAGCAGCCAGTTTCCGGGGAACCATGCGGTTCTTTTTGAGAAGACGTGACACTATTCCCGGAGCCTCATCAGGCGAAAACTTAAGCGGCAGAATATGTTCTTCTCCAAACGCTCCCAGCGGAAGATAATCTTTTTGGGGAACCGGCGGACTCCAGAATTCGACCGTATGTCCTTGAGCCTTCAAGCCCGCCGCTTGGTCATAGAGCGCACGTTTGCCGCCGCCGCTATGCAGGTTGTACCAGATCGCAATTTTCATTTTGATCCTCTACAGTAGTAATCACCCCTCATTCTATCCTGATCAAGCAGAAGATCAGCAAGCGGGCATGAAATTTATCCTCTGGGAACGGAGGAATAGCGGTGTCCGTACATGAAATACGACCTAAATCCAAATGTGCATTGACCGGAGATTTTCCTTTCATGAGCGACGAGCCAATCCCTGCCCTTCAAATCCAGGTTCACTTCGAAGATGGGCGTGTCACCAAATTTGTGCAAGCCGAACCGATGCGGGCGTCTGCCATCATCTCTCATCTCGTGCCTGCCCGCCTATTTATCGCCAAACAACTGATTTTGGCCGGAACCAATTCGTTGTCGGCAATCCAGACCGCGTTTGTGGTCAGTGTGGACTTCATCAGCGATTCTCTTCCGAAGTGGGAATTTCTTTACAATGCCCGCGACATCGAGCAAGTCGAAGAGGCAGTTTTTCGGTCGGACTTCAAGCCGGAAAATTACGGGCCTGTAATTCCCCCGGCGGTCATCGAGATTTTTGCCGAAATCGAACTGGTCAGCGGGAAACGAATGTTTGTTCGGATGAAACTGCCCATCGAGCAGCCCAACCTGCAGCCCATTGAAATGGCGATGTTCCTCCAGAATTTGATCGCCTCGCACGGCTTCTATTTCCGTCGGCTGGGAGGCGGATTGACGGTGATCAACCCCGCTCAAATTGTGCGTTTCACGTTCTACCCCGGCCCGGCCCACGAAAGCGTCCCGGCAAACGCATGGCAGGCGGAAATGGTTTAGCAAAAAACGAAAAGTCGGGAAGAGAAGAAATCGGTTCTCTTTCCCGGCCATCTGCAAACAATCCCGCCTACTCTTTTTTTCGTATTCCGAAAAGATCGTCGAAAAGGGCCCGCACTGCCTGATGCTCCTCATTGCCCGGATTGGCGATTCGCGCTCCGTTTGCGTTCAGCCGCCACTTCCGGTCGTCCGGCCCCTGGATCAAATGCGCCACCCCATGAATTTGACGAGATTTGCCGTCCATCTGCACGGTTGCCGAGAGGGGAACCTCTGCCATTTGGCCCTGCTTTCGGGCCGTTCCCACCTTAAGATCGGTCATTCCCTGGGCGAGTTTGCGATACGAATCATACTCGCCCTCCGGCTCGAAGTACCCCTTGTTAAATTCAACGGCGGCCTCCGCCAGCAGGTGCGAATCGCCCTGAAACTGCATGACTTTGTAGAGGCGAACCGCTGAGCCGTCTTGAAAGGAAGTGAAAACCTCTTGGGTCACCACTTCCGGCGAAGAAAGATTGACCTTCACGCTGCGCTCAAAGCGCTGCTGCTGAGCCGAGTAGCCCAAAACGAGACGAGTGGCTCCAAACAGCAGCAGCACCCCAACCGTGCCCCCGGCCACTTTCAGAAACATCAACAGTTTTCGCTCACTTTCGCGGGCTGCCGGATCGTCTTCCTCCGAAAGCAGCGGCGTTTCGTCGCGAGCGATAAATGCACGGGTTGGAGCCGGATCGGGGCGTACCTCCTCTTCGATGAGTTCGCCCGTCAAGCTCATGCGGGTGGTTTTTTGCGGCTGAGCGGGCATCGCCTGGGTGACACCGGGCGCAGGGGCCGTTCCAAACGGAGCGGCAGAGAGCGGCTTCCGGCAGTTCGGGCAGGTGGCAGCGATCAAATCGAGGATTGGGCGTTGACAATGGGGACAGTTCATCGTGATTTCCTTAACGAAGGGAGCCGCTTTAGACTTGTGATCTGAGTTTTGCAGCAAAACTCTGGTGAAAGGAACCAGGCTTCTCGAACCTTGACTGCACCAAACCAACAGGTCCTGACTCCGGCCCTGCTAAACAGCCCTTGGAACCGAGAGAACTCTGGCAGAATCATTGGACGCTCTTGCCCCGATTCCCTTCTTTTTTACCTGACGTAAGTTTTTGAGACAGGTTTCTTTACTTCGTTTGTAGAAATAAAGACCACCTCTGGATATCACCTTCGCAAAAGCCGTTGTTTAGGAACGAAGTTCAGGGTCTGTCCTTTTGGAAGAAATCTTTCGATGCATCCACCCAAACACGCCCAGGAAAACGAACGCCTCAAGGCTCTTTATCGCTACGAAATTCTTGATACGCCCCCCGAACAGGCGTTCGATGATGTCACGCGCCTGGTGGCTTCGATCTGTCGGGTTCCGATTGCCGTTATCAATCTCATTGATGCCGAACGGCAGTGGTTTAAGTCCGAAATCGGGCTGGGGGTACGCGAAACTCCTCTCGATATTTCCATCTGTGCCCATGCCATTTTACAGCCTGGATTTTTTACGGTTGCCGACACGCTGGAGGACGCTCGGTTTTCCGATAATCCGCTTGTCACGGGTGATCCGCACCTCCGTTTTTATGCGGGAGTCCTGCTGAAATCCGAGGAGGGGCATCCGCTGGGAACCCTGTGCGCCCTCGACTATGTTCCGCGAGAGTTAAGCGAAGAACAGCAGGAGGCAATGCTGGCTCTGGGACGGCAGGTCATGGAAATTCTGGAACTGAAAATTCGGAACCGGCAGCTCACCCGTGCCGTTTCCGAGTCGAATCACCGAATCAAAAACAGTTTTCAAACGCTCGATGCGCTGATCGAGGTGCAGCAGGCGCATCAGTTTTCCTTTCAGATTCAGCGTATTCGCCACTTCGTTCGCAGCATTGCCCTCAGCCACGATTTGATCGCTCGTGATGCCGAGGCCGAACACTCCCAAAAAACCGTCTCGATCCGCGCCTTTATTGAACCCCTGGTCAACAACTGGAAAACGATGACTCAGAGCCGCTCTCTCACCCTGGAATTGAGCGATTTCGAGATGAGCCTGAAAAGGGTGATGGCGGTTGCCGCTCTCACCAATGAACTGCTGGCAAATGCCGTTAAACACAGCCAAGAAGAAATACAACTTTCACTGTCTTTGGACGAAAACCAGAAAGCCGTTTTGAGGGTTCGTGACCAGGGGAGGGGGTTTCCGGCGAACTTCGATCCAGCGGCGGCCTCCAACATCGGAATGGAGTTGGTTCTTTCGCTGGCGCAGTGGGACCTTCAGGGGAGCGTTGTGTTTCAGAATTGGGAGGGCGGAGGGGAGGTGCGTGTGGTGTTTCCAGTTTGATTTCGGCTCTGCTCTTTTTTAGCGTTTCTTCTGAAAACAGCCCTGGCCCCCTCTCACGCCGAGAACCTGCATCGAAACCTTTCCGCGAACAACGAAGCGGCGGGTTCCGTTCTAACCCGAAGCCAGTTTGAGCAGTTCTCCGGCAATCCGCTGCAAGGGCAAAACCCGCTCGGCTGCTCCCAGTTCGATGGCGACCCTCGGCATTCCAAAAACCACACAGGTTTCCTCGTTCTGAGCGATGGTTTTGGCCCCGGCGTCTCTCATGCGTTTCAGCCCCCTCGCTCCATCGTCTCCCATGCCTGTCAGGATCGCTGCCGCTGCATTTTGTCCAGCATGACGGGCGCACGAGTCGAAGAGAACATCCACTGAGGGACGGTGCAAATTCACCGGAGGGGCCGAACTCAGCCGAACCCGATATTCCGCCCCGGAACGTTCCAGAACGAGATGATAGTTCCCCGGCGCAATCAGGGCCTGCCCGGGAAGAACCCGGTCTCCCTCTTCCGCCTCTTTTACCCGCAGGGCGCACAAACTGTTCATTCGGTTTGCGAACGAGGCTGTAAAGCCCGGCGGCATATGCTGCACGATCACAATGCCGGGGGTGTTTGCAGGCATTGAAGTGAGAACTTCCCGGATCGCCTCGGTTCCTCCGGTGGAAGCCCCAATTGCAATCAGCTGGTGAGTGGTCTGAAATCCAATGGGACTGGCTTCCAGTTTCGGCTTTGCGGAGGGCACAGAGGGGCGCGGAAGCACACGAGCCCGAGCCGCCGTTTTCACTTTGGCCGCGATTTGTTCCGCTCCATCGGAAACCCCGCACAGGGTGTCCAGAGTGGGTTTCGGAAAAAAGTCAATGGCTCCAAGTTCCAGGGCACGCATCGTCACTTCGCAGCCAGCCTGGGTCAGCGACGAAATCATCACCACCGGCATCGGGCGGGCCCGCATCAATTTCTCCAGAAACGTCAGGCCGTCCATGCGGGGCATTTCCACGTCCAGCGTCAGTACATCCGGCTTCAAACTGATGATTTTTTCGCGGGCGATATACGGGTCCGATGCGGTGGCAATCACTTCCATTTCGGGATCGGAATTCAGAATTTGAGTGAGGAGCTGGCGCATAGCGGCACTGTCATCCACAATCAAAACACGAATTTTCGAGGGCATGAGCGAAACTCCTTGAGTTTTTAGAAAAGGGTAACGTTGTCTTTGGAGAGGGGAGATTCCGGCGGGCAGAGCACCGCTGCCGCCCGCTCTCGTTTTTGCATTTGTTCCAGCACCCGGTACGCCTGCTGAGTTCCCCCGTCGAGGCGTTTGAGGAGGGTGCGTCCCGTGTCGGTAAAAAACAGGATTTTTCGGGCCTGCCTGCCGCCGACATCCTCCCCCACGACCGGGATGGCTTCCGTTTGGAGAAAGCGGCGGATAAACTGGATGTTGCGAGCAGGAACACTGTCTTTGGTCGCCCCGCTGCTGAGCACATGGCCCCCGCCAAACACTTTGGCAACCAGGCGATTGCGCTCTGCTCCCGCTTTCATACATTCATTAATGAGCAGCTCCATCGCGTTCACCCCGTAGCGTGTGCTGTCCTGGTCGCCTCCCTGTCCCTCCGGGAGAAGGAAATGATTCATGCCGCCGATGCACCCGACCGGGTCACGAAGACACACGGCGATACAGGAGCCAAGCACCGTTTGAATGAGCGCAGGCTCGCGGCTTGCCTTCACCCCGCCGATATGGATTGTGTACTGAGCCTTGTCGGTTTTCAATGGGAGGAGGGGATCTATGCTCATGCCGCTCTCTTTGCGGTCTGTTCCGAAAGGGGCAGACGATAAATGGTCGAGCCGAGACTCTCGAACTGATCAGAAACTCCCTGGAGGGTTTCGGAGTGACCGATAAAGAGATAGCCGCCGGGAGTCAGCTGTTGTGCGAATCGGCGAAACAGTTTTGCCTGCGTAGGTTTGTCGAAGTAGATCACCACATTGCGGCAAAAAATAAGGTCGAAGCGGGTCTGCGGCGAGAACGGCCAAGTCTCTGCCAGCAGATTGATCCGCTTGAAGGCGATTTGCTGCTGCAAAACCGGCTTTACCCGCACCTGATCCCGATGCTCGCCCGTTCCGCGCAGAAAGTATTTTTTCAACAAGGGAGCCGGAATGGGTTCCACCCGATCCCGCGGATAGACGCCGCGCTGGGCATAGGCCAGAACTTCCGTATCAATGTCTGAGGCCAGCTGCTTGAGGTTCCAGCCGATCTGACCGGCCAAGGCTTCCTGCAGGGTAATCGCCAGCGTATAGGGTTCTTCACCTGTGGAACAGCCCGCGTGCCAGACTCGCAGCCGCTGCGACCCTGCCGCCCGGATTTTATCGGGAACGATCTTCTGGAGGACAAATTCGAAATGGTGCGCTTCCCGGTAGAAATCGGTTTTGTTGGTGGTGATGCAGTTGATAAAGGCGGTTTGCTCTTCGCGATCCTCTGGATGCTCTCTGAGCAGCCGATAGTAGTCCCCAAAGCTGGAGAACTCATGAAATCGAAGCCGTTTTTGAAGGCGGGAACGCACCAGATTCCGCTTGGCTTCACTCAGGGTGATTCCGGTCTTTTGATAGATCAACTCCCGGAAAAGACGGAATTCGTTTTCGGTCAGCTCAATTTCTCGGCAGAGCATCATAGGATCGTGTCTTTGTCGTTTCTTTTTTGGCACTGAAGCGGTTTGTTAAAAGAATGTCAGGAAGCCAAAGCGTCCGCGCTGCTGCCCAGCAAAAGCGAATTGATGTCGAGCAGGATAATCATGCGTTCGCCCACTTTTGCCAGACCGCGCAGAACACTGGCGTTCATCGAAGCTCCCAGTTCGGGAGCAGCCTGGATGTCGGCGACCGGAATGGTCATCACTTCCGAAACACTGTCTACAATCACTCCCATCACGCGATCCTGAAGAACCACCACAATGATCGCGGAAAATTGATCGTAAGCCGTCTGCTCCATACCAAAAAGGCGCCGGAGGTCAACGATGGGAACAATCGTCCCTCGGAGATTGAGCACCCCCGCCATGTGAGAGGGCGAGTTGGGAATGCGCGTCGTAGGCAGATAGCCTTTGATTTCCTGAACCTTGAGAATATCCACCCCGTACTCTTCGGTTCCGAGCGTAAACGTGAGGAATTGGTTGGTTTCTGTACCGGAAAACGGCTCGACGGACGTGGGGGAAAGCAATTCTGTAGTCATTTTGCATCTCTCCTGAATCGGGAAAGCTTTGAGAGGAGCTCAGCCTCTCAAAGCCGCCGACCGTGATTTAAAACTCCTCGAAGCCCGACTCGAAATCATCCACAGACGCCCCTTTGTCTTCCGATAACACCAGGGAGGATTTCTTCCGGCTGCTCCATCGCTGGGCTTTGCCGTCGGTTCCTGTGGCCTTAAGCGGCTGAGCCGCCGCACGCGGCAGGCTGGAAGGGCGGGAACCACTGAGGTAGGCAGACGAAATTTCAAACCGACTGACCTCTTCCTGAAGGCTGCGGGATTGATCCCGCATTGAGGTTGAGGCAGCAGCGGCTTCTTCCACCAGGGCCGCATTCTGCTGAGTAATTTGATCCATCTGCATAATCGCCCGATTGGTCTGCTCGATTCCTGCTGACTGTTCCTGAGAGGCTGCCGAGATTTCTGCCACAATGTCTGCTACCTTTTTCACCGAGGTAACAATTTCTTCCAGCGATTCTCCGCTTTGATTGACCAGCGTGCATCCCTCTTGAACCTTGGAAACGCTGTCCTGCACAAGAGATTTAATCTCTTTGGCAGCGGTTGCACTGCGGGCAGCCAGACTGCGAACTTCCGCCGCCACCACCGCAAATCCTTTCCCCTGCTCCCCGACGCGAGCCGCTTCCACCGCTGCGTTGAGTGCAAGCAGATTGGTCTGGAAGGCGATTTCGTCAATGACGGTGATGATGTCCACGACCTGCTTGCTGGTGCTGTCAATCTCTTCCATTGCTCGCACGGCCTGACTGACAACGGTTCCGCCGCGCTCGGCAATCGTGCGGGCTTGAATAGCCATTTGATTGGCTTGTTTTGCGTTGTCGGCGTTCTGGCGAACCGAAGAGGTCATTTCCTGCATACTGGAGGCGGTCTCCTCAAGGCTGGACGCCTGCTCCTCTGTGCGCTGGGCGAGGTCATCGTTGCCCGCCGCTACTTCGGAGGCGGCGATGGCGATGCTGTCGGAGGAATTTCGGGCTTTGGCAAGAATTTCACTCAGCTGCCCCTGGGCGTTGTGAAAGCTTTCGATGGTTCCCTGCGCCTGCAGAATCACCTGATTCAAGGTAGCGGCGATCTGCCCCAGCTCGTCTTTGGAATCGATTTCCAGAAGCTTCGTACCAGTCTCCACCTTTTGCGTCAAATCGCCCTGCGCCATCGCATCCATAGATCGTCGCAGGTTACTGATACAGATACCGTGAAGCGACTGCAGCCGCGTCATAATCTGGCTTACCGGCGAAGTGATGCTTCGTGTGATAACCGTTCCGGCGAAGCAGACAATCAAAATGGAAGCTCCCAGCAGTAAAATCAGGGTATTGCGACTGGAAGCATAAGCCGTAGCCGCCTCTGCTGCCAGTGAGGTGCCCCGCTTGACGTTCCATTCGTACATCAGATCAATCTGATCGCAAAGGGCCGAGTATTTGTCTTTATGCTGGCGGGCGGCGGCCTGAGCCTGAACGTACTTTTGAGCGTTGGCCAGGGTCATCACTTCGGTGGTGACCTCCTGATAACTGCTGAGCATTTGTTTTAATTTTTCCGTGTTGGTTTTATCTTCGGGAAGATTGACGGATTGATTGTATTGCTCCAGTGCCGTTTTGATTTCCGACTGGCATTTGTCAACCAGTCCTGTGATTTCAGCCAAATCGTTGCGGCTGGCAGCCACACTTCTTCGCCACTCCAGCATACGAATAGTTCGGATGTTGGAGGATATTTTTCCGATGCCTTCCATGCCAGCGAGCGGATCTTCAACAATCAGTTTGGCACTTGCACTCAGCTGGCCCAGCCGCGAAATTCCGACAAAACAACTGACGACCGACAGCATCAGGCAAAGGCCAAAGCCCAACCCCAGCTTCTGAGCCGTTTTCAGATTGGAAAACGCTTTCATCACTTTTATTCCTTCCCTGGTTGAAAGCCTGCGGCTTTCACAACGTCAACCGGTCGAGGCACCTTCTCGTGCCGAACGAATGGAGTACTGCGCTCAGGCAGCTGCCAAAGCGTAGGCGGGCACCGAAGCCAAGGCTTCCTGAACCAGCCCATGCACATCAACAATCAGGGCTACACGCCCATCCCCTAAAATTGTGGCTCCGGCAATCCCGCTGACCTTCCCGTAGTTCGTTTCCAAACTTTTGATGACCACCTGACTTTGCCCAATGAGTTCATCCACAAGAACGGCCACTTTTCGCCCTTCATGCTCTACAATCACCAGCAGCGCTTCGGCGGGATTTGTCACCTCGGTGGAAGCTCCGAAGATTTCGTAAAGCCGGAGAATGGGCATCACTTCATCCCGCACCATCGCGACTTCAGAACGCCCCGCCACCAATCGCACATCCCCGGATTTCGGTCGAATACTCTCGATAATGCTGGTCAGCGGCAGAATATACGTCTCTTCGCCGACCGAGAGAGACAACCCCTCCAGAATGGCGAGGGTAAGCGGAAGGCGAATGCGGAAGCGCGTTCCTTTTCCGGGAACGGAGGACAGCGCAACGGTTCCGCCCAGTCCCTGAATGGACTGCTTGACGATATCCATGCCGACCCCGCGCCCCGAAAGATCGGTGACCTGAGCGGCGGTAGAAAATCCTGGATGAAAAATAAAATGACAGATCGTTTCATCGGAAGGCGGCGGATCGCTTTCAGAAATCAGACCGCGCTCGATGGCCTTTGCCAGAATGCGGTCACGATTGAGACCGCGTCCGTCGTCCGAAATTTCAATCACAATACTGCCGCCTTCGTGAAAGGCATTCAGCATGATGGTTCCGGTTTCACTTTTCCCCGCTTGGAGCCGCTCTTCCGGGGGTTCCAAGCCGTGATCTATGGAATTGCGAACCAGGTGCGTCAAGGGATCGGCAATGGCTTCGATCACAGATTTATCGAGTTCTGTTTCTTCGCCCGCCGTTTTAAGTTCGATCTTTTTGCCGCAGGCCACTGAAAGGTCATGCACCAGGCGGGGAAATCGCCCGAAAGCGTGTTTGATCGGCAGCATCCGCACGGCCATCACCCGCTCTTGGAGTTCGCGCGAGGCTCGCTCCATTTCCGCCACCGCCTCCCGAAGCCGGGGCAGTTTCGCCATCGTGAAATTGTGCACACATTCGTTCAGCATGGATTGATTAATCACCAGCTCGCCAACCAGATTAATCAATTTGTCAATTTTATCAGTCGCCACGCGAAGGGTTTGCTCGGACTTTGCCGCGCCGGGGGGGGCAGGTTTGGCAGCTCCGGCAGAGGCGGCGGATATCGTCGAGACCACCGCTTTTTCCGAGAGAGAAGCTACAGCTTTCGAGACCTCGGCAGCAACAGGCGAAGGCAATGCGCAATCTTTCAGCAAAATCGGTTTCTCAGCGCGTGAGTCCGACGGTTCAATGGTGACGCTGCCGGTATCCAGCACAAACTCGAAGTGGTCACGCAGCCGCTCCACCTCCCAATCCGAACGCAGGCGAATTTCCCATCGCACATAAGCGAGTTCAGGCTCGATCTCTTCGAGCACGGGAAGTTTTGACAGATCACAGTGAATGGTTTCTGCCGTCCCCGCTTCGGTCAGCAGCAGAAAAAATAATTGAGGGTTCATGCCGCGCTGCATCACGTCTGCGTCGGGCTCATACTCAACACGGTAAAGAGCGGAAGTTGCGGCCGGGGGCTGCGGAAGAAGGCGGCCCTCGCGTTCGGCAACCATCTGGTCTACTTCTCGGTGAAGCTCCTCCTCATTCCACTCTTCCTCCACGCGCCCGGAAGAAGCAATCATTTCCTCTAGTTGATGAATCAGCGGGGCAGCATCAGGGGCCTCCGCTGCTTCACCGCGTGCAACCGCCAGCAGCACTTTCAGCTGATCCAGCGACAGCAGCAGCAGCTCGGCAATCGCGTGATCCACCTTCAGTTTGCCGTTGCGAAGTTGATCCAGCAGCGTTTCCAGGTGGTGCGTAAATGCGGCCACGTCGGTGATGCCGAAAGTCGCGCTGCCGCCCTTAATGGAGTGGGCGCACCGGAAAATGGTGTTCAGCAGCTCCAAATCGTCAGGAGTGTCTTCCAGCCGGAGCAGTAGGCTTTCCAACTCGGCGAGAATATCGCTGCTTTCCTCGAAAAAAGTCTGCTGAAAGGCCGCCATATCTAAATTCATGCGGGTAACACCCTTCGTACAACCTGAAGCAGAGTATCGGGCTGAAACGGCTTTACAATCCAGCCGGTTGCTCCCGCCGCTTTGCCTTCGGCTTTGCGCGTATCGGTGCTTTCGGTGGTCAATACCAGTACCGGGGTGAATTTCGAGGCGGGCCGCTGACGAATTTCTTTGGTGAAGGTCATTCCATCCATCAGCGGCATATTCAGATCCGTAATCACCAGGTCTACTTTGCCGCCGGGAGCCGCATTCAACCGATCCAGCCCCTCTTGACCGTTCCCGCCCTCAAGAACCTGATACCCGGCATTGCGGAGCGTAAACCCAACCATCTGTCGCATAGAAGTGGAGTCGTCCACGATTAAGATTGTTTTTGACATTGTAATTTTATCCTCTATCGGCTTTCCTAGAAGAGAGTCACCATTTCTTCTTCCTGCGCTTGCACCCCATAATCCACCGGGCCGTCAGCAAAAGAAATAGACTTGCGAACCGAAGATCGTTTCTCTCCCTTGACCCGACCCTTCAGGTGATCGAGCGAATTTTCGGTGTGGCTCAGGCGCTGCGATAACAAATCGTTGAACTGAAACGCCATAACGAGCTGGTTGACGCTGGCTCCCAATTCCTGGCTGCACTGCACGAGGTATTCCACCGTGTCCTGCCGAAGCGGATTGGCGGCATCCTGCCATCCCGCAACCTCCCGCGAACACTCCTCCAGCTGCTTGGCCTGCTCGACGATCTTACCAAAAGACTGAATAGCGACCCCGACTGCTGTATCCGCCTCGATACGTGCCGTCGAAATCTGAAGAGACACCTCCGAAATATCCCGCTCCAATTCCTCCGGGGTGGGGAGCGGGTGCACCTTGAGATCGTTCAGAAGGTTCATGTTCCCGAAATCAGTTCCGGGTTCAGGCTGTCCCTCGGAAAACTTCCACTCGGCCCGCTCCGGGCTTGCCGGGGAAAGGGCGGAGGTATCTCCATAGGTCGGCTCTTGAGAGAGGGGGGCGTTGAGTCCCTCGCGTTTCGTGGTCTGAGGCGTCTCGCCCTCCGAGTCGCTGACGGGGTTTCCCTCGGAAGGAGCTTCCGTTTCAGAAACCCCAGAGACCTCAGTCGGGGCTTCACCCATCGCTGTAGAAGCGAGAGGGGAAGTTGAAGTCGAGGGCGCGTTCTCCGGCTTCAGAGCTGCTCCTCCCTCGGCCTCCCCTTCATCGTCCGTCGTTTTTTCCTGCCACCAGGCCACCCAGCCCAGGATCGCCACCAGGCTTGAAAATCCAATTAAAAAGTTGTCTGCAAACCAGAGGGCGGCACTGAAGAGGAGTAAAACCCCTCCCAGAATTCCATTAAGGACAGTTTTATTGGCAAGTAGGTTTGCCATCAGAGGGCGACTCCCATTTGCGACAAAGCGGCCTGTAGAGCGGAAGGCATTTCGACGACTGTGAAGGTGCGCCCGCCGGAACAGCAGGCGTTTCTAAAAGCCAGCATCAGCTGTAAGACGGAGAGGTCCATTTGATCAACTTGGGACAAATGGACACGAAACTCTCTAGCACGACTATCGTTGACGGCACGCAGCAGCGTCTGTTTTAGTTCGTGTGCCTCCGCAACCCCCAAAGTTCCCCGCAGAGAGAGGGTTCCTTTTTGTTGGCGATACCCGTACTGAATTGAACTCGCTTCAAGCGACATTCTCGTTTCCCTTCAAATTTCGGTTTCACTTGCGTGAACGGTTAAAACACCTTATTCTTCTATAATCGGTTAGAAACCTGATAGATTTAGGGTGTTGGGTGGAACGAACCGAAGAATTTTGTTGGAGAGTGTTTCGGAAAAGAAGGGAGCGGTTTTAAGGAATAAGCAGCGGCAGAGCAATTCGACAATACAAACGTGTAAAAACGGAGCGGCAGGAAACGCTGAAGGCGGGATCGGGTTTCCGTGAGGAAGAAACCCGATCCCGCCTTCTCCTCCCGCAGCGGTCTGCCGAGAGAAACGGCACACATCGAGGTTTGAGAGATGAAAAAAGTAAGATTATTGAACGGTGATATTGATCTGGTCTACGCTGATCGCCAATCCCGAAGCGTTGTAGCGCTTTACTTTAAAAGTGTAGACCCCCAGCGGCGAGTAGATCGGACTCCACCCTTGAGCAATGGAGGCAGTGAGGGCATTGGCTGAAGGCTTGATATAGGTAATCAACCCGGTGGCACCGATCATTACGATGCGGGTAACGGTGGGGTCTACTGCAACGACTGCGTTGACTTGAAGCAGGCCAGAGAGACTTTTGGAGACTGTTGCGGTAGAAAAGAGGTCTTCAGCGAGAACAGGAACCGAAGAACCTGCTGCTGTGCGGAGGAAAAAGGTCGTGGTTTGTGCCTGAACCGTTAAGGTTCCGAGAAGCAGAAGTGCCGCAGTACCGATGAAAGGGGTCAATCGCATGATCGTGGGAGTTCCTTTAAGAGATGCCGTCGGGCAGGCAGGGTTAAATCTTGAAGCCGCTTTGCCCCTCCGGTCTCAGTTTGTGAAGTCAGGAATTTCTGACAGAACAGTGCACTCCAGAAAAAAGCGGCGTGGCTGGAAAGACCGTTTTTTCGCCATAGCGGGCCAAAAAACGGCGGCTCAGAAGACGCCCGAAACGCCGTGAAACGTGCCGGTAACGAAAAAGAAGTTTCGTTCTGACAAAACGACGGTCGAGAGCTGACTTCTGGCCCTTCCCAGGCGAAAGCCAGCGCAATGCCTTTTCTGAAGGCGTAAATGATGTACTTCTCAAACAAAGGGAACAACGAGGATGAATAGAGCGTGTAGGTCGAAAGTGCCGGAACAGAGAGCGGGATGGCAGCTTTGCCCTGGCCGGCCTCCACGGGGAGGGGCCGTTCAGGGAAGTATTCTCCTGTATCCTCAAGGATACATTTTCAATTATGTCACTTGGAAACAAAAAAGTTAGCGGTAAATGGGAGGTTTTTCCTCTGTGGCAATACTCTCAGAAAAACGAAACGAGCCTTTCTCTTCCCTGCAGGAGAGAAAGGCTCGTTTGCTGGAGAAAAAGTGACCGAGATAAGCGACGAAAATTAAAGTTCGGTGAGGCGTGTGTCCGCATCGCCGAACCGTTTCAGGGAAACTCCCATCCGATCCATCAATGAAAGATAGAGGCTGCAGAGTTTTCGGTTTTCGTCGCCCTTGTCCCGATAGTTAAGCACTCTTCCGGTTTTGAGCGTCTTTCCAAGGCTGCCCAGGGTGAGGATTGGCAGGGTGGAGTTGTCGTGCGACGACCCGGAGAACATATTGGAAAGCCAGAGAAGGCAGGTGTTGTCGAGTACGGTTCCCTGGCCTTCCGGCATGGCTTGCAGCTTCCCTGCGAGATAGGAGAGCTGACCGATATAATAGTGGGTAATCCGTGCGTAGTCCTCCGAGGTGTCGTGGTGAGAGGCGGGGTGATGGGCATCGCGCACCCCCAAAAACGGATAGAAAAGCCCGGAAAGATCGCGGCACATCAGCATTGTCGCAATTCGGGTTTTATCCGTTTGAATGGCCAGCGCGACCACATCGCACATCAGGCGCATATGCTCACGAATGTCCTCCGGGAGACCGTTGTCCGGGCGTTTCATCCCCACGAGCGGTTTGCCTTTGTCCTTCGCGCTGCGGGCCGCCTTGCCCAGGTCGCCGCGCATCCGCTGCGCCCGCCTCTCTACTTCACGGACACTGTTCAGGTATTCGTCCAGTTTGGCTTTGTCTTCCTGACCGATACGGCGGCGCAGCCCGCCCGCTTCTTCGTTCACCCGATCCAGGATACTTTCGAGGCGGCGGCTGCCGCTGTTCTCGAAAAGGCTGTCGAAGGCGAGTGAGGGATAAACCTCCGTTGGAACCGGTGAGTCAACGCTCTGCCAGGAAATATGAGAGCTGTAGGCCATCGAGAAATTCGTTTCGTGGTAGCCCGTTAAGGGCTGCTCACAGGCGAGAACAAGGCTCGGCTGTACGGCGTCTTGACCGAGCTGGGCCGCGAGCACCTGATCCACGCTGATGCCGCCGTGAAGCACGGCCCCGCGTGTCAGCGGCATTCCAGAAAGAATGTTGCCGGTCATCCCCGGATGGATGCCTACCCCGGTCGAGGGCTTGTTGAAAAGGCCGTTGATAACGTTTAACTGAGTCTTGAACGGCTCCAGCGGTTTCAGGCTCTGACTTAGCTCCATTGCCGCGCCTTCGCCTTGTGCCCCCCAGTGATTCGGGCTGATGCCGGTTCCCATAAACTGCACGACAAATCGTTTTGGCGGAAGGCTGGCCCCTTTTGGGGCTTCTTCTCCCCAAACAGGAACCGACTCCAGCCAGGGAAGGGCCATGACCACGCCTGCGCCGCGAAGAAAAAGGCGGCGGGAAAGTGCCTCGCCGGGGGTAGAGGGTTTGTTGGACATTAGGTTTCCTTTCGCGAAGTCACCGAGGGCGCACGACGGCTGCGAAACTGAGGGCTGGTGACCAGGGTTTCGATGAGGGTCTCGAAGCGGCATCCTTTTGACGCCAGACGCCCCTGCATCTGAAGCAGTAAAAGATCGTCAGACGGCTGCAGGCTTCTCCCTAAAGCATAAGACAAGAGTTTGCGTGAGAACGTAGCAACAAAATCACCTTGTCGCTTTTCTCGAACAAACTGCAGTAGTCCCGCTAGGCCGCTGCGTTCGGTGCCGCCGGGGAAAGGAGCTTTGGCGTCAACGGGTTTGCCGCCGAGATCGGTCTTCCGAATTTCCCCAACGGGGCCATACCCCTCGAAAACAAGACCGTAGGCATCGAAGCGGGCGTGGCAGCCTGCACACGCCGGGTTTTCACGATGCTGCGCAAGTGCCTGCCGCAGCGTCAAACTGCCCAGCTTGCTTTCGTCGCTCGGCAATTGCGGGACGGTGGGCGGAGGGGGCGGAATGGTTTCTCCTAAAACCCGGCGTACCATCCAGTAGCCGCGCTTGACGGGGCTGGTTCGCAAACCGGGGGAATTTTTGGTGAGAAAAACCGCCATCGGCAAAAGGCCGCCGCGTCCGTAGCGGTCTGCGTTTTCCACCCGAACCCAGTTTTTGCCTTCGACCTTCACTTCTTTCATTCCGTAGTGGCGGGCAAGGTCGGTATTGACAAAGGTGTACTTGCCGTAAAGCAGATCGAGCACAGAGCCGTTGTGCTGAAATTGATCCATCAGAAAACGTACAGGTTCCTCGAACATCGCCTCGCGGAGAGCGTCGTTGAAAGCGGGAAACCGATCTCGATCCACCGCGTTGTGCTCTTCGAAGCGGCGGAAGTCAAGCCAGTTTCCTCCGAATTCCAAGGCCAGAGCGCGAACTTTCGGATTTTGCAGCATTCGATGTGCCTGAGAAACGAGCACCTCCGGTTTGTGCAAATTTCCTGCCGCCGCATGAGAAAGCAGTTCCCGATCCGGCAGGGAAGACCAGAGAAAGTAGCTGAGGCGGCTGGCGAGGGCATAGTCCGAAAGCGGCTCGACCCCCTTTTTTCGAGAGGCAGCGGCGGGACGGTCGTTTGCAAGTCTGGTGAGGCTGGAGAGAGCAGAAGCCTTTGCCGAGCCAAGATCGAATCGGAACAGAAATTTCGGCGACATCAAAATGCTAACCACCCCGTCTCGAATCGCATCCTCGTGGCTCAGGTGATCTTTTTGTCGCAGAGCCGTGTAGAACGCCAGTATCCCGGTGCGCTCCGCTTCGATGAGCGGGCGTCGGTAAGCGCGTTCGGCGAAATCGAGCAAGGCTTTGCGATGAGCCGGTTCGGAGGCCAGTCGCTCCCGTTCGGTTTCCCGAAGGTGAGCAGAAACCCAGCGGAAATGATCTTCAATCGCGGTGATTGCTGTCGGGTCGCCTCCATTGGCCTCCAAACTTTTGCGTGCCTTTGCGGTGTACACCTCGGCCAGGAGTTTGATTTTCGCATCGGAGGTGGCGTCTGCGTCTTCCGCCCGAACGAAATCAAACTCCGAACCGGTGATCGTGCCCGATTCGGCGCGTTCATAATGAAAGAATTCGCGGTGCATTCGCTCCGGAACAAACGCAACCTGATCGAAATCCATCCAGAGATGGTCGAGCTGCTGCCGTGCTTTGTCGTCCAGAATGAGCTCCATCAGCGGCGTATCGTCGCGAAAATAGCCGAGGGAGTTGTGAAGTCCGGCGGTGAGCAGACGCCCCTGATCGTTCGGGTCGTCCACAAACATACGGCCTCGCTCCGAAACATAGAACGCATCTGGGAACACGCGACAAAACTGAGTGAACGACGCAAGATAGGGGGCGCGGGCGGCCTCTTCTTTGGGCACGAAAAGATCGGGGTCTACGGGATCGGTTACGGTTTGATCCGAAGCGGGGCGTTCTCCTTTTTTGCGAACGTGAAGGGTTTGCGCTGCGGGAACACCCCCGATTTGGAGCTTGCTGGCGTCGAAGCCTCGGCGGTGGGCTGCATACTGGCGGTCTTTCCAAAGCACAAAGCACTGCCCGCCCGCCGAAAATCCGCGTGGAACGCGCAGATTCGGAAATTTCCAGGCGACTTTTTTTCGCATCGTTTTCGCCCAGTCCCGCATCAGCGTGCACCCCCCCTCGACGGCGTGAGGGGCCGCTGCCTGCGGAGGCGGAAGTGAATTCCAGAGCGATTGCAGTTTTGCCAGCGGCCCCACCGTTACACCGGGAGCGTTGAGCGTGTTCCAGACCTGTTCGAGATAGCGGGGACTCACGCCGGATTGAACCGCTGCCGTTTGCAGGGTCGCGTTCGGTTGCCCGAAAAAGCGGCGATAGCGAAACTTCCAGGAAGCCTGGAAGTAATCCGCAAGGTCGGTTCGCTGCTTTTGATAGAAGTCCACGATTCGAAGAATACAAAACTTGTCACGGTCCGTGTCGGCGAGAACGGGGTGGGAGGCGAACTCCAGCCCGGTGGAGGTGAGCACGAGATGGTCGGAAATCTCACGGGCGGCGGAAACATATTTTTTCATCAGGGCCGGGGAGAGGGTAAGCGACTCACCGGAGTTGTCAAAGCCCTCCTGATTGGCCGGATCAACGGGAAATTCGCGGGTGGGGCGCAAATCCACACCAGTGAGATCACGCAGGGTATAGTCGTACTCGGCATTGCTGAGCCGTCGAGCCAGCACCGGGCCGGGGTCGCCCGCATTACGCCGGGATTCTTCAAGCCGAACCGCCTGAATCCAAGAGATTACCGCTTTGCGGGCCTGGGGGGAGGGCTGCTTTGGGAGGCTGGGCGGCGGCATTTGGCCGGAAGCGAGTTTGTCGAGCACCAGCGACAGGTGCGGGTAATCTTTGGCGGCGAGAGCGAAATTCGCGTAGGAGGAAAGGTCGAGCTGCGCCTGAGGCTTTTCTTTGCCGTGACAAGAAACACAATGGGTTTGCAAAAAAGGACGGATGGTGTGGACGAACTGACTTTCGAGTTCAGCGCGGGTTTTGTCTGGGGAAGCGGAACCCGCTGTTCCTGCCCAAGCCAGCACCGCGAAAAAGGAAAGCCAAGCCCCGGAGACACGATTAAAAAATGAAAGTTCTCTGAACAAACCGCCCATCCTTATCTAGGACCTCAAAAATCTAGTACCTCAAGAATCTGTGACCTCAAAAAAAGCGGCGTAATCCCGATAAAGGAACAATGCTGCACGGCGTTTGGCGGGCGTCGGCACGGCTTTTCTGTTAGTCCCCGCAGAGCAGAAAAAGTTCTGTGCAAAATCACAAAAACTTTTCTCAAAATTTTGAGGGCAGGGAATGAGAAGAAAATTCCGTCAAAGAGCCGACTCCGGTAGACAGACGAGGGCTTGACAGAAAAAAGCGACTCGACTAAACTAGTCCCTGTCCGCTGTGGTGGTGCGTTCCCCGTGACGTTGACGCCTTTCCAAACTTTTCGGCAGACCCCGGTCTTTCAATCGAGACCCACCCCGGAATCGTCGCAAATGGTCGGTTCCCCCACCTGAAATTTCACCAAATTCACTCAAGGGAAGGAAACAGGATGTTTAATTTCTGTTCAACTCGTGTGCTGCAGGGCGTATTGGCTTTGGTTCTGGTCGGAGCGTCGTCTTCTTTGTTCGCGTCTCCCCTCGAAAAAACGGTTCATGTTTACAAAGACGGCGAAACGCTTTCCTCCATCGCGCATCGGTATCACATTCCGCTTCAGAAACTGATTGACGCCAACGACATTAAAAACCCCAACGCCATTCGCAATCACACCAAAATCGTCCTTCCCGCACCGAAGAAATCAACCTCCTCCCGCTCTTCCAGCGAACTCGCCGACCTCTCCCGCTCCTCCCGCAAAACCAAGTCTCATTCTCTCCATGTCGAAGAAAGTCTGCACCGTCGTGCGTCCATTCAGGGCGACCAGGTTTCCGTGCGAGTGGGGCCGGACTCCGAGCGCGGCCTCGTCACCCGTCTGGATGCAGGAGAACAGGTTGTTCTCACCGCGAAAAAAAGCGAGTGGGGGCAGGTGGTACTCGGCAGCGGGCAGTCGGGATGGGTGCGTCTGGACTTTCTGAAACTTAGTCCCTCGAAAACTCCGCCCGCGAAAGAGAACGGCGAATCCGCCCGGCTCTCGGCAAAACGCGAAGCGAAAGCAAAACTCGAAAAATCGAGAGCGGAGCAGGCTGCTCACGAAAAACGTCTGGCTCAAATTCAGAAAAAAGCCGAGGTCTTAAAGCTGGCGAAAAAAGCGGAAGCAAAACGCCGGGCCGAAAAACTGACGAAGGCCGCCCGCCGGAAAGCGGCGATTCCTACCGAAGAAGAGGGAACAGCTGCCGAAAAGACCGTCTCGCGAGAAACACCGAACCGAAGTGACCTTGTGCGTCAGGGGCTTTCCTATCGCGGCACTCCGTATCGCTGGGGAGGAGCCGGACGCGGCGGATTCGATTGTTCCGGTTTTACGTCCTACCTCTACGCGCAAAAGGGAATTTCCCTGCCGCACTCGGCTCGGTCTCAGTTCACCTACGGTCATGCCGTTTCTCGTGACGCGCTAAAAGAAGGCGATCTTGTTTTCTTCCACACCGTGACGCCGGGAATTTCTCACGTCGGGATGTATATCGGCGGGGGACAGTTCGTTCATGCTTCCTCCCGTCGCTCCGGCGGCGTTCGCACCGATACGCTTACCTCTGGCTATTATAGTCAGCGGCTTGTGGGGGCGCGTCGAATTTCCCGCTAAGGCCGAAGAATGCTGCCAAGAACGGAAGCGAAAGAATTCTTTCGCTTCCGTTCTATCTTTCCTCTTTTTTCTGCAACAATTTTCTACCGGTTGCGTCAAACCAAAAGACCGTCACAATGTTTTGGTCCATCGGTTTTGGTAGATCGTTTTGTTTTTGTCCGCCTAACTCCAATGAATTTTCAACGCCTCACTTTTTATGTTTGTCTGCTAGTCTCTTTTTCTTTCAGTTCTTCTCCTTCCCTTGCCAAACCTGAGTTCGTGGAAGTCGTAAAGCGAGCCGGACTCCTCAAAGCCGGGGGTAAACTTGACACGGCAGGCTGCACGCTCTGCCATCTCGGTGCTCCGCCCAAGCTCAATCCCTATGGAGCGCAGTTGAAGCCGCTGGTGGACGCCGCGCCCGGCAAAAACTTAACCCCCGAAATCCTCAAGCAGGTGGCCGACCTTGATGCGGACGGCGACGGAGCCACAAACCGACTGGAATTCGAGCAGGACACCCTTCCGGGGGACGCTGCCTCCAAGCCAAAGGTGATCCCGGTTCTGCTCAAGCCGACCCCGCCGTCGTCCGCTGCCCCTGCTGAACCGGAGCGCGGAACGCTCGCAAAACTTTTGCTTCCCAAACACGGGCAGCACCCGGTGCTTGTTCACTTTCCCCTGGCGTTGTTCGTGCTGAGTTTCGTGTTTGACTTTCTAGGAAACCGAGGGCGAAACCGGGGGCTGCTGGGCGCGGGCTACTACAATCTTTCGGCGGCGGCTTTTTTCGCTCCGATCACGGTTCTCACCGGATTTCTGGCGTGGCAGTACAATTATGGCGGCATTTCGGTGCTTTCCCTGAAGCAAAACTCCAACCTGCTGATTCATCTTCTTTTGGGGCTGACCACCACCCTGGTTCTCTGGATTGCCTGGAGGCTGCGGCACAAACTGAGGGAAGAAGAGAGGCTGCCCGCCTCTTACCTCGCCATTGCGTTCGCCGTTTTTTTGATTGTGGTAATCACAGGGCATCTGGGCGGAACTTTGGCCTACCCGGAGTAGGTATGGAAGCCGGGACGACGAACATTTCGCCACAGAAATAGAAAATGTTTGCTTGTAGACGCTTTTTCGTGCAGGAAATCAAACAGCAAAAACAGTAACCTAGCGCAGGCGATCCGGCCCCCCGGCGACTTGCGAAAAAAGCAAGAACAGGATGCTATGAACAGACGAGACTTTTTACGAGACAGTGCGGCGGCAGGGATGACCCTGGGGATGGTGATGGGAGCAGAGGAGCTCCTGGCCGATACCCCGAAAGACGAGGCTCCCAAATCTCCGGTGGTGTGCGGGGTGATCGGACTAGGAAAACAGGGACAGGAAATTCTGACCTCGCTCGCAAAAATGGGGTCTAAACCTAAATACATCTGCGACACCTACAAAGCCGAAAACTTTGTTAAGAAATCGGCAGCAATGGCTCCCGAAGCGAAATTTGTGGAGGACTACCGGGTAGTTTTAAGCGATCCCGCCGTGACCGCCGTCTTCATTGCCACGCCCTCCCACAAGCACAAGCAGATTGCTCTCGATGCCATTGCCGCTGGAAAACACGTTTACTGTGAAGCACCGCTAGCCTCCGATCTCGCCGAAGCCAAAGAGATGGCGAAAGCGGGAGCCGCTGCCAAAACGATTTTTATGCCCGGTCTCCAGATGAGATCGAATCTGCAAAACGTTCATGTCCTAAAATTCGTGCGCGGCGGTGCGCTGGGAACTCTCGCTTCCGGGCGGGCGCAGTATCACAACAAAACCACCTGGCGGCAGTCCTGGCCCGATGATGCCCGTATGAAGGAATTGAACTGGCGGCTGTCGAAAGAAACGTCGCTCGGCTTGCTGGGCGAGATCGGAATTCATCCGCTCGATACGGCCTCCTGGTTTATGAAGTCGCTTCCGCTGGCCGTGACCGGCTACAGCGGCCTTCTGCTGCACAAAGACGGACGGGATGTTCCCGACACCGTGATGTGCACCCTGGAGTTTCCCAACAATGTCTCCTACGGGTACGATGCGACGCTGACCAACTCCTTCGATGGAGCCTATGAAACCTTTTTCGGGTCGTCCTGCGCGATTATGCTGCGGGATCAACGGGCTTGGATGTTTAAGGAATCGGACTCGGAACTGCTGGGCTGGGAAGTCTTCGCTCGAAAAGACGAATTGCAGATCGGCAACCCGCAGGCAGGAAGCGGCATCAAAACCGCCACCGGCATTGCCCTCGTTGCGGACGCTACTAAGCAGCTCGCCCTCGGCAAACAGCCGGGAGAAGTCGGCACGGACGTTTCTAAAACTTCCCTCTATCAGTCGCTGGACGTTTTTCTGGACGGCGTTCGCACCGGGAAAAAGCCGGAAGTCGGCCCCCTGGAAGGCTTTCAAGCAAACGTCATCGCTGCAAAAGCCAATGAAGCAGTGACCAACGGAATCAAGATCACTTTCCAGAAAGAATGGTTTGAAATTTAGAGGAACGTTTCAAGGGAAAGGCACGGTAGTTCGCTTTTCCCTCCCAACCTAAACCCCTCAACCTTCAGTGTTATTTTGCAAAGGAGCGATGAATATGAGTGAGTCAGAGAACGGCGGAGCAACCCGGCGTCAATTTTTACAGAGGTCTGCAACAACCGCAGCCGCAGGCGTTGCAGCAAGCACACTGAGTTCCCTGCCGTCTACCGCCGAGGGCCTGAAGCGCATTATCGGCGCGAACGACCGCATCACTCTCGGTCATGTCGGGCTGGGGGTGCAGGGATACGGGGCCCACTGCCGCCTGCTAAACGAGAACGCTCAGAAAAACAACACGGTGCAGGTAGCACTCTGTGACCTTTACGGACGCAACCTCAAACGAGCACAGAACCTAACCAAAGTCCCCGACAATCGCCTTTATGGGGACTATCGAAAATTTCTGGAATCGAAAGATATTGACGCCGTTGTAGTCGCCACCTCGGACAACTGGCACACCGATGTGGCGGTTGCCGCTCTGGAATCGGGCAAGCACGTGTACGTTGAGAAACCAATGTGCAAAACGATTGAAGAGGCTTTCCGCATTTACGATACAGTGAAGCGAACGAAACTTAAATTGCAGGTTGGTTCGCAGGGCTGCACGGACGAAAAGTGGCACATCGCGGCACGAATGATCCGTGAAGGAAAGATCGGGCCGGTTATCGTCGGTCAAGGCTCGTATATGCGAAACACCGGCAACAATGCTAAATGGGCAAAGGGCGTGGGCGGTGAGTGGGACACTTACGGCCCCTACGACACCGATGCAGGGCCGACCGCGACTGGCGACGCCCACGTAGACTGGGAAACCTTCCGCAAAGGGCGAGGCCCCAGAGAGTGGGACCCGGATCGCTTTTTCCACTGGCGCAAATTCTGGGACTACGGCTCCGGCCTCGTCGGTGACCTGTTCCCGCACCGCCTGCATCCTCTCTTTATTGCGATGGCACTTCCCACCACCGGGCTGGACGGCTTCCCGCTGCGAGTCTCCTCTGGCGGCGGCCTCTATGTGCAGAAAATCAACCCGTACCACAAAGACCTCCCTGACCGTGAAGTTCCTGACTTCACCAATATCCAGGTAGACTTTGCCGACCGATCCCTGATGGCGATGTCCTCAACGATCAACGAACAGGGCTGGCAGGACACCGTGCGCGGATTGAAAGGAACGCTCTATTTTGGCGGAAACTCCGTCAAACTCGTTCCAGAACGGGCCTACGCCGACGAAGCCGAAGAGGTGACCGAGCAGAACAACGGCAACGGCGAAGACATCGCACTTCATGAGTCAAATTGGATCAACTGTATCCGGGACGGCAAAGAGCCGAACTGCAACATTGACATCGCGGTGCGCGTTCAGACGATGATTTCCCTGGCGGAATTGGCGTATCGCCAGTCGAAAACTTTCATCTTCGACCCGGCGACCCGCAAATACAAAGGTTAGTTTCATTTCTGCCGTCAACCCAATGATGGAAAACGAGGAGCCGACTGGCTCCTCGTTTTCCATTTGACGAGCAAGGTTCTCGGAGAAAAAGGCGTGGAGTCGCTGCGGCTGGCAAAATATGCGATGGGAACCCGCTGGGAAATGGTTTTGCGGGAGAAATCGGCCTTCTATCTTCAGGGGGTGGGAGAAGCCGCTTTCGAGGAACTGGACAGGCTGGAGGGGCAGTTGAGTTTCTACCGCGAAAACTCTGATATTTCCGACCTCAACCGGCGGGCGTTTCGGGAGCCTGTGCTTCTTGAACCGCGTTTGTTCACACTTTTCCAGCGGGCAAAGCAGCTCCATGAACAGAGCGGAGGGGCTTTCGATCTCACGATGGGGCCGCTTTTACGTGCCTGGGGATTTGTGGGCGGACGGGGAGAAATGCCCGAGGAAGCGGCGATCCAGAAGGCACGGGATCGGGTTGGCATGGAATTTCTGGAACTGAATCAGGAAGACCGCTCGGTTCGATTTAGGCGTGAAGGCATGGAAGTAGACCTTGGAGCCATCGGCAAAGGTTACGCACTCGATGCAATTATGGAGCACCTGCGCGAAATGGAGGTGACCTCCGCTCTGGTGCATGGAGGAACGAGTTCTGTTTCCGCCCTGGGGTCGGCGGGGAAAGGGGAGGAGGGCTGGCCGATTGCCATCGCGCATCCCGTTCGCGAAGGCGAAACGCTGGCGCAATGCCTGCTGCAAAACGGCTCGCTTTCCGTTTCGGCTCCGCGCTATAAATCGTTCGAGCAAAACGGAAAACAATTCGGTCACGTCTTGGATCCCGCCACCGGACGCCCTTCCCCAGAGCATAAACTCGCCGCAGTTCTTACCGAAAACGCAGCCACCGGCGATGCTCTTTCCACGGCTTTGCTGGCACGCGGAGAATCCCTGCTGCCGATGCTGGAGAGGGAAGCGGAAATCGAGGGAGCCTTATTGCTGAAGGAAACGGACGGAAAGCCAGAACTTTTCCGAACCCTTCGGTTTCTGGTCTCCGAAGAGCAGACTGCCGGTTAATTCTGCGGCGGAGCGGCTTCAATCGAGGCGTTCTGAAGCAGAAGCAGTTCGCGAGACGAAAGAAACATCGCCGTCACAGCAAAAAAGGCGAGGCTTCCGACGAAGTGAGTCTGCATAAGACGTGAAAGAATAATCCCGCCGACAATCGCTCCCAAGGCTCCCCCGAACAGCCCTGAATCGCTGAACCTTCCCTCGGTCATTCCCTCGGCTCTTAAACGGACAAGCGGCAGAAGACAGGCGAACACAGTGGTCATCAAAGAGAGCAAAATCGCTTCCGGTGCGGAAACACCCACCAGAAAGAAAAGTGCGGGAACCAGCACGATGGCCGGGGTGATGCCCAGCAGCGAAGCCAGAATCCCGGCTCCCAACGCCGACCCCCCCAGTAAAGCCCAGTGATTTCCCGCCACGCCGAAATCGCCGGAAAACCCGTTGTGGCGCAAAGTCAAAATCATCGTCATCAGTCCCAGGCCGATCCCCGCGACTTTGCCCAGGGTTCGAATGCCCCTCTGAAGCGTGAGGGAGCGGGCGGGCAATGCGAGCATCACACCGAGGGTGCTGCCGACAAACAGCAGAATGGCCTCCAAAATCAGGGAAGAATGAAAGCGCGGCGTGAGAAAAGCCACCGAGAACGCGGCAATCAGCGAAGTCCACAGGGCAAAGCGGGTTCCCACGCCGTTCGCTCGCCCCGGCACGTAGCCCAGCATCCAAACCAGCGAGGGAGAGTAGGCGGCTTGAGGAGCGATGCCGGTCAAGGCTCCCCCCAGCCCGCACAGCAAACCCACGCCAAAGACAACCGCCGATTTGATCTTGCCTACTTCTGGAATTCGTTTAAGCCGCATCCCGTTCCTCTTTACTCCAAAACCGTTTCGGTGGGGTACAGTATTGCCGTCCACCTTGGATTTTCGCCCTAAATCAACCCGGTACTTTCACTCCATTCCATTTTGAGGAGAACCCCTTGGAACTTTGTTTCGACACCTATTACCCCTACGCGCAGCTGACCCGGCTTCTCACCGAACTCTGTGAAACTTATCCTCATCTGCTTCGGATGGAAAGCATTGGAAAAAGCCACGAAGGACGGGACGTTTTTTGTGTCACCGCCAGTAATCTTTCGATGGGGGATCCCAAAGACCGTCCTGCGTTCTGGTGCGATGGCAACATCCATGCCACCGAAGTTTCGGCTTCCTCCGCCCTGCTTTATCTGCTTTATAAAGTCGCCACACAGTACGGCAAAGACCCCGGCATCACCCGCCTGCTCGACACGCGAACCCTCTATGTGGTTCCGCGAGTGAACCCCGACGGAGCCGAACAATTTTTTGCCGAGAAGCCGAAGTATCTCCGTTCGTCCACCCGCCCTTATCCTTACGACGAAGACCCCATCGAAGGTTTGCAGCTCGAAGATGTGGACGGAGACGGACGGCTTCTGCAAATGCGAATTCCCGATCCGAACGGCTCCTGGAAAACGCACCCGACGGAGCCTCGCCTGCTTATCCGCCGCGAGCCAACCGAAACCGGAGGAACCTACTACCGCGTTTTATGGGAGGGAACCCTCCAGAATTATGACGGCGTGACTCAGACAATTCCGCGCAATAAAGAGGGGCTCGATCTCAACCGGAACTTTCCGGCAAACTGGCGGCAGGAAGCCGAGCAGGTGGGTGCAGGAAATTTCCCCGGCTCCGAGCCGGAGGTTCAGAACCTGCTGCGCTTTATCAGCCTGCACCCCAACATCACCGGCGGCATGACCTTCCATACGTACAGCGGCGTTCTGCTGCGTCCCTATGGAACGCAGGGCGACGAAGCGATGCCTGCCGAAGACCTTTGGACGTATCAAAAAATCGGCCAAAAGGGAACCGAACTCACGGGTTATCCGGCGATCTCCGTTTTTCATGACTTTAAGTATCACCCGAAAGAGGTGATTACCGGCGTTTTCGACGACTGGATGTACGACCATCTCGGCGTCTTTGCCTGGACGGTGGAAATCTGGTCTCCCCAGCGTCAGGCAGGACTGACCGAAGGCTTCGACGCCGCAACGAAACCGGGCAGTTTCCGCTTTATCGAATGGTACCGGGAGCACAGCGTGGAGGACGACCTCAAAATGCTCGCCTGGTCGGACACCGCGCTCGAAGGAAAAGGGTTTATCGAATGGTATCCTTTCCGTCATCCACAGCTGGGAAACATCGAAATCGGCGGCTGGGACGTGTACCATGCCTTTCGGAATCCGCCGCCTCAGTTTCTGGAAAAGGAAATTGCGCCCCTGGCGGACTGGGCGATTTTCCACGCGCTCATCTCCCCGGAATTAACGCTGACCACACTCGAAACCGAAAAAATCGGAGAGGAGAGCGAGTTCGGGGTGTATCGGGTTCAGGCCGTTGTCGAGAACTTGGGCTGGCTTCCCACCTATGTCACCAAAAAAGCCCTAGAGCGCAAGGTGTGTCGCGGAATCGTTGCAGAAGTTTTATTATCGGACGATGTGATTTTGATTTCCGGTAAAACTCGCGAAGAGTTCGGGCAGCTTGAAGGCCGAGCCTACAAGTCTCCCTCTCCCTATGGCTGGCACGCCGACTCCACCGAAAACCGCCTTAAACTGGAATGGGTAATGCAAGCCAAACCGGGAACTTCCGCATCGCTGGTGATTCGCCACGACCGAGCCGGTACGATCCGCCGAACTCTTGACTTTTGAGAAGGTGGATTCGCTTGGAAGCAGGACGAACCCGAAGCCGCGTCTTTGCGTCTTATCTCTGCTTTCTTCCTCCGGTGGGTTGAATTCGTTTTAGCGCAGCGGAGGAAAATCAGATTCAAGAAAAGAAGTGATTTCCGTGACCCCTTTCCGCCCTTTCGCATTTGTTTCTCTCGCTTTGCTTTTTGCCGAAGCGGTTTCCGCCCAGGGGCAGCACACAACGCGCCCTTCCGCCTCCGATACCCTGAAAGTCGCCGGGGTTTCCGTCAAGGGGCTGACCGAACCGCAAATGCAGCAGCGGCTGCGCCGGGAGCTCGCCCCGCGATTGAACGTACCGGTGGTTTTGACCGACGGCGTAAAGCGAGTTTCACGAACGCGGCGCGACCTGGGAATCACGCTCGATCTGGCCGAAATGACCGCTCAGGCCGCGAAAACAAAAAAGAACGTTCCCCTCCGGCTGAAAAGCGATCCGCTTGCCCTTGGGAAGGTGCTGCGAAAACTGGCCCCGAAATTCAACATCCCCGCTCAAAATGCCCGCATCGCCGCCAAGGGGAATTCTTTCATGCTGACTAAGGGGCAAAGTTCGCGCTCGGTAGACGTGGGGGCATCCGCCTCACGGCTCGCTTCACTGATTTCGGCTGACCCGGAAACAAAGGTGCTTTCCCTCATTCTGCTGAAACACGCGCCCTCGCTGACTGCCGAAACCCTCCAAGCGAAAACAAAAGGCATTACCGGGCGGCTGAGTCAATTCGTCACCGCCTTCAATCCTGCCTCCGAAAAGCGAACGCACAACATCAAAGTCGCGGTGAAAGCCCTCGATGGAAAAATCATTCCGCCGGGGCAGGTGTTTTCGATGAACGAGTCGCTCGGCGAGCGCACCCACGAGCACGGCTATCTCACGGCCCCCGTGATTGTAGACGGGAAAAAGCGACCGGGCATCGGCGGCGGCGTTTCTCAAGTCACCGGAACCCTGTTCAACGCGGCCCTGCTGGGCGGGCTGCGGATTTTAGAGTATGGCACGCACGCGCATCCGGTGGCCTACCTGCCCGTAGGCCGCGATGCGACCGTTGCCTGGCAGCACATTGACCTTCGCTTCAAGAACAACACCTCCGCCCCGATTTACCTGAGCTACATCGTCGCTGGAAACCGCCTGACCGCCTCGCTGTTTGGTGCGAAGGGGGCGGGGCAGTCGGTGACATTAAAGGTGGACGCAAAACGACTCGGCCCGCGAAGCATTAAGGCGGTGCTCTACCGGACGATCAAAAAAAACGGGAAGGTTGTGAAAAAGGAGAAGGTGGGCCGATCCGACTACAATTGGAAGGCGGACTACGAAGAGTAGGCCCGGTCTGAAGGCTTGAAGAAATCAGAGAGGCGAGAACATCGGGGCTAGCGTGGTCGTTCGGCATTCTCGGCGGTGCGCCCGGCATTCGATTTTCGGAAACTACTGGAAAACGCAGGGCAGGCAAAAACCTGTCCGTTTTTGATAGAGGGATAAAGCAGGGCAGCGAAATGAGTGGGCTGGCAGCCCGGCGTACCTGCACAGTCGGTTAAGTATCCGGTTTCGGCGGCGGGAGCCCCGCCGGGCCAGGGCTGATTGAAGTAAGTTTCGTCGCTATCCTGCACCTGCATGATGGCGGCGGTTCCGATCTGCTTTTCGTTGGAAAGGCAGGATACACCGCAAGCCTTCTCTCGTGCTTGAGCAAAAATGGGAAACAAAATGGCAGCAAAAATCACGATAATGGCGATGACGACAAGCAGCTCGATGAGCGTAAATCCGCCCGAACGTTTCATGGGTTAGAACCTCCTGAAAAAAGTGCCCGGCCAGGCGGGGCAGGTGGGAAAACGGTTTCAACGCTGGTGGTGAAGCGGCAATGCTCAGGGAAAAGAGGGACATTCCTCGAAAAACGGATACAGCTTGGGTGTCGCCTGAAACTGCACTCTGTGTCAACAAAGCGACCGAAAAGCCCCATTTTGCACCAAAACGCAATTTTGCAGCAGAATGCTCATCTAAACCCTGAGCGAACCTTTTGGCTTCAGGCATTTTAAGGAAAGGACAGTTCTCTGCAAAAGTCCGCCGACACCAGAACCTTTTGCTCTGAGGTATCCTTTTTCTATGTCTTTTTTGCCGCGCACTCCGTTTGATACCGCGCTCCCGCCCGACAAGTGGGCTGCATTTGCGTTTGCCGTCACCGCCCCCTCCCGCGAAGCGGGAATCTCGGCACGCTGCGGACTGCTGACCCTGCCCCATGCCGTCGTCGAAACCCCCGTGTTCATGCCCGTCGGCACACAGGCGACCGTCAAAGCAATGACCCCCGGCGAATTGGAGGAGATCGGGTTCGGCCTAATCTTGGGCAATACCTATCATCTTCACCTTCGACCCGGCGAAGAAGCTCTTGTGCGAGCGGGCGGGCTTCATCGTTTCGAGGGCTGGAGCGGAGCGATGCTCACCGACAGCGGCGGATTCCAGGTGTTTTCGCTGAAGGGTCTCAGGCGAATTGGGGAGGAGGGCGTGGTCTTTCAATCGCACATTGACGGCTCAAAGCACGAGTTCACCCCTGAAAGCGTGATGAAAATCCAGCGTGACATCGGCGCGGACATCGTGATGGCGTTCGACGAATGTCCTCCGGTTGACAAACCCCCGGAATATGTTCGTGATTCGACCAACCGAACTCACCGCTGGGCCCTGCGCTGCCGGGACGCTTATGACGCCGCCGGTCGCCGAGCTGCGGGCGGGTGGGGGCAGGCCCTCTTCGGAATCGTGCAGGGCGGAATTCACCGCGAACTGCGGGAGTGGAGCGCGGAAACGCTGGTCAACATGGATTTTCCCGGCTATGCCATCGGCGGGCTGGCGGTGGGAGAGGAGGCCGCTTCTCGAAACCAAGCCATTGAATGGAGCACCGCGCTGCTGCCGATTCAAAAGCCCCGGTATCTTATGGGGGTAGGCACTCCGATAGACATCCTCAACGCCGTCGAACGGGGCGTTGATTTGTTCGACTGTGTGCTGCCCACCCGAAATGCCCGCAATGCTCAGGTGTTTACGGCACACGGAGTGCTGAATATGAAAAATGCGGCCTATGCCGATCAAGACACGCCGCTCGACCCGGAGTGTGCCTGTGCCGTCTGCCGCCGACATACCCGTGCTTATGTACGTCATCTGTTTCGCACCAATGAGATTTTGGGGCCTCGACTGACGACTTACCACAATCTCGCTTTCTATCATCGCCTGATGGCAAACATTCGTCACGCGATTCGATGTGGCACGTTCGGGGAGTTCAAACGGGGATTTATCGAAAAATACGAGCGGACGACCTCAGAGGCAGCTGCGGAAACCGATCCGCCTCAAAGCCTCCTGCCCCAACGCTCGACACCGTTCTCTCCCCTGGAGGAATAGAAGCCATATCTGCTGACGAGCTGATTCCCTGGATAAGCCCCTCAGAGGATTTGCCTCTCGAAAAACCGGTTGATGAATTGCGTTAACGGAGGAGCATCACACAAACCCGACGGTCGTCTTCGAAGTTTTCTGCGAAGCGACCGAGGCGCGGGATCGAGTCACCAAACTCCGCTGCTATCGCACCCTTCCGTCTCTACTCCCTTAGGTTTTGATCCAGACTACGCGGTCTCTTCTGGTAGAGAGGAATTCACGCCAGAGAAATTTGGGTCTATCCGGGTTTGAAAGGGTGGGATCAAACGCTTGCTTTAGAGGGCATCGGCATTACGCTGGCTTTCGCGGAAATCCAGCGGCAGATTACCTTTTCCCTAAAGCCGCCGATTGTGTACGCTCGATAAGGCCGCAAACCGATAGCTTTGGGTTCAACCCAAAAAGTAAATCAAAACGAAATTTTGGAGCAGGTTCACAAACCAATGACGAAACCGAACGAAACCCCGAACGAAACCCTATCCACGCTGATCAACCGCGACAACCCCGTTCCCTTTCAGAGCGGGGCCGCCATGACCGACACGATGGAGCGGCTGGCGGAACCGCACCCGCCCGTTCAAGCCCCGGTTCACCCGGATCGCCATGCGGAGCATCTCACGCTTCCCGCCGAAGCCCTGGCTGAAACACGCCTGCTCACCCTGCGCGACGTAAAGAAAAACGAAAAAGTTCGCGCTTACATTGATAAAGCAAACGAGCAAATGGCCGTGATCGGCTACTCGGAACACGGTCATCGTCACGCCTCTCTGGTCGCCGCCATCGCCCGCAATATCTTTATCGAACTGGGGCTGGAATCGCGCAGCTCCGAACTGGCCGCCATTGCCGGTTACCTGCACGACATCGGAAACGCGGTGCATCGAATTTACCATCCGCAAATCGGCGCAACGATGGCATTTCAACTGCTCGACCAAATGGGAATGGACGCTCACGAGGTGGCTTACATCATTGGAGCCATCGGCAACCATGAGGAGCCGGAGGGAGTTCCGATCAATCGGATCACCGCTGCCGTGATTATCGCCGACAAATCCGATGTTCACTTTACCCGCGTTCAGAATCCCGATCCGGCGACCTTCGATATTCACGACCGGGTGAATCATGCCGTTCAAAAATCTCATTTGCTCGTGGACAAAGACGCGATGACCCTGACCCTCGATCTTGTTATTGATACCAAGCAGGCGACCGTCATGGAATACTTCGAAATTTTTGTGGTTCGGATGATTATGTGCCGCAAAGCCGCCGAAAAGCTCGGCTGCCTTTTCAAACTCATCATCAACGGAACGGAGCTGGGCTGATGCAAAACTCGATCGATCTACAACGAAACTCTAAACAGCACCGATCCAACGCCAAACATTTCCGTTGGAGCGGAAGGGCCGCCGGAATCAGTCTGTGGCTGCTCCTTCTCTTTTCTGTCAGCGGAAAGGCAGCGGCTTCCGACTTCAAGCCGATTTTCGACGGCAAAACGCTCAATGGCTGGACAACGCGCAATGTGGGCGGAGGGGGAGTGCGGGTCGAAAACGCAGAGATCGTCTATTCTGCAGATGCGGGGGGCGACCTGATTACCCAAAAGGAATACTCCGATTTCGTGCTGCGTTTCGAATTTAAGACGGACGCGAACGGCAACAACGGAATCGGAATCCGCACTCCGATGGACGGCGACTTCGCGTATACCGGAATGGAAATTCAGGTACTCGATGACGGCGGCTCCGAGTATCGAGACCTCAAACCCTGGCAGTATCACGGCTCGATCTACGGCGTAATGGCTTCGAAGCGCGGAAGCGTGAAACCTGCCGGAAACTGGAACACTGAGGAAATTTCGGCGATAGGGCGCAAAATCCAAATCAAGGTCAACGGCAAGCTCATCGTAGACACCGATCTGAACGGCGTCACCGACCCGGAGATTCTGGCGGCGCACCCCGGAGTGCTCCGGGAAAAAGGACATCTCGCTCTGCTGGGGCATGGGCCGAGCGAAGTGCGATTCCGCCGCCTTCAGGTAAAAGACCTGAGCCGCCCAGAAGCCGACAACACCGCCCCCGCTGGATTTCTACGGCTGTTTGATGGGAAAACCCTAGATGGCTGGGAGGGACTGGTCGGAAACCCCGTCACCCGCGCTCAACTGTCCCCGGAGGCCCTCAAAGCCGCCAAAAAGAAGGCGACTCTCGAAGCGAAAAAACACTGGACGGTGCACGACGGCAGAATTACCTACGACGGCAAAAACGACAACCTCTGCACGGCGCGGGACTATGGCAATTTTGAGCTTTGGGTGGACTGGAAAATTCCCCCTCATGGGGACAGCGGCATTTATCTGCGCGGATCACCGCAGGTGCAAATCTGGGACGACAGACCGGAAGAGGCCGGAAAACTCGGTTCGGGCGGCCTTTACAACAATCAGAGAAATTCGTCCCTTCCTCTGAAAAAAGCCGACCATCCGGCGGGGGAGTGGAATCGCTTTCACATTCTCATGGTAGGAGAGCGGGTGACCGTGTGGCTGAATGGAGAACTCGTCGTTCACAATGTCCCGCTTGAAAACTACTGGGAGCGCGACAAGCCGATCTACCCGCGCGGAGCCATCGAACTTCAGCATCATGGCGACGTTCTTTTTTTTAAGAACCTTTATGTGAGGGATTTGCCCTGAAGATTTCGGAGAAAGCGGAGGCAGCTGCGTCCGCTTTCCCTCCTTTTAATCCAGCAGATCAAGAATCAAACGTGCGGTTTTTGCGGAGGCTCCCGGTTCACCGAGAGCCTCTCGGATTTCGTGAAGGGCAGCCTTCATCTGGGCGCGGGGGGTCATTTCGTTCAGAAGAGAAAGAGCGGTTTCGGCGATTTTTTTTGGTGTAGCCGCGTCCTGGATCAATTCTGGCACGATAAGACGATCCGCCAGAATGTTGGGCAGCCCGATAAACTGGACTTTTCGATCCATCCCCCGCAGTCTCCATTCGATCCCCATCATGGCGGAGCCTCGATAAACAATCACCATCGGCGTCTCGAACAGAGTGGCTTCCAGCGTCGCCGTGCCGGAACAAACAAGCAGCAGATCGCTGTGCGCCATCACTTCGTAAGTCATCCCCTTAGCGAGCACGGTGGGCGGCGGCAGCTTCGGCTGCCGATCTTTTGCCTGAGCGCTCTGTGCCTGTTCGCGCAGTTTCTCCTGCCACTTTTCTGTTGAAATCGTCAAGCCCGTGTTGGTCACCAGGGTGGACGTGCCGGTGGGCCGCAGTTTTCTCGCCGTCTGCTTCACCGGCTTGAGCAGTTTCGTTTCGGCTTCGTGAGCGAATTCATGCCAGATTTCGCTGAGTTTGTCGCGAAGATCGGGGGAGTCCGACAGGAGTTCCGCCATCCGTTCCTGCGAAATCGAATCGGCGACGGCAACCACAAACTGAGCGTCTTTCACCGATTCGTGAAGCAGTCGGGCCGCATCCAGCAGAATGGGCATCAGGTGATTGATCTCGTGTGCCCGACTTCCCGGCAAAAGCCCGATAATCGGCAAAGAGGGGTCCATTCCGAAATGGTCGGCGAATTCCGTGCGGGTCATCTGAGCGGAAACGCGCTCGACAATCGGATGGCCCACATAATGAGCATTCACGCCCAGGGATTTCAGGTGGTCTGCTGACCAGGGGAAGGGGGTGGCGATCAGATCGGTGAGTGCAGCGAATTCCGCGCCGCGTGTGTTTTTCCGCTTCCAGCTTCCCGGTGGAACGTAGTAACAGATTTTCAGGCCGAGGGTGCGAGCAAACTTCGCGACCCGGAGATTGAACGCTCCGAAATCGATCAAAACCACCCTGTCGGGCTTGCGTTCACGCAAAGCGGCTTTCACTCTCGGCGAAGTTTTCAGGAGGAGACCCGGCACTTTTGCAAGGGCCTGAGAAATCCCGATGGCTCCCCAGGCCGCGCTGTCTTCGAGAAGTTCGACGCCCGCTTCCTGCATCGCATTGGAGCCGAGACCCCACAGAACAACGCCGGGGCACTGACGCTTCAGTTCTCGCGCCAACGCCCCGCCAATTAAATCTCCTGAAAGTTCGCCGGAAAAAATTGCGATGTTCATTAAAGAAAAAGCAGGATCGGGGGGCGGGGAACCAGGAATCGTCCTGCCCGCCAGCCCCTCGAAGTCAAACTATTCGACAACTACCGAGGTCATTTTGTCGCCTTCGCGCAGCTTTAAAACATTTTCTACCCCTTCGGTCACGCGCCCGAATACGGCATAGCCCATGTCAAGATGCGGAGTGGGGGCCAGAGTGATGTAAAACTGGCAGGAAGCCGAATCAGGATCGGAGGAGCGTGCCATCGCCACCACGCCAGCCGCATCGTGCTTTAATTTCGGAGTCACTTCCAGCGGAATGGTACGCTTGCGGCCCGTTTTGTCTTTGTAGTCGCCGGTTCCGGTTCCAGTCGGATCGCCGCCCTGAATCACAAAGTTCGCGACATAACGATGAAACGTCAGTCCATTGTAAAATCCGGTGGAAGCGATGTCAATAAAATTTTGCGCCGTGACGGGCGCAAGGTCTTCATAAAGTTCAAATTTAATGGTTCCCTGAGTTGTTTCCAGGGTCACATTTCGGTTTGCCATCGAGAAAGGTTACCTCTTTTCTGCTGCGTTGCCCCCATAGGATACCCGTTCCGAGCAGGATTTCACATCAGAAATACCGAACCTCACGAAAACACAGCGGCGAAAAAGAGGAGAAGACGGTGGTGGAAATCATGGCCAGTGCGCCGGGACGGTGCGGCATTGTCGGCAACCCAACGGATATGTACGGAGGATCGGTGCTCTCCTGCACGGTGGAGGAGCGGGCTTCGTGCCGGGTAACCTCAACCGAAAAAGAGGGCATCCATGCGGCGAACGAAGACGATTCTGCCCTCCTGCTAACGCCTGCTGATCTGGCGTTTCGGGGCGATAAACTCGACCTGCTGCGTGCCGCCTTCACGTTTTTCGATCTCAACCCGGCGGAGCACGCCCTTCAGTTTCGTCTTTCCACCGAAATTCCGATGAAAGCGGGGCTGGCGGGTTCAACTGCCCTGCTGGGCGCAGTGGTAGGGGCCTTGGATCGCCTGCTGAACCTCAAGCTCACCCGTTACGGTCTGGCCGAAACCACCCGCAAAGTCGAGGCACGAGTGATGCGTGTGGTCTGCGGGCATCAGGATCAACACATGGCGGTTTTCGGCGGGCTGAATTTTATGGACTTTGCTGGAAAAGAGTCGCTGGAGCAGTCCCCGGAAGAGCCGCTCGCAACGGTCGAACCGCTGGGGAATTTATTTCCGAAACCTCCGCTTCTGCTCGCCCACACTGGAATTCAGCATCACTCCGGCACGGTTCACGCCTCGCCTCGTCAACGCTGGCTTTCCGGCGAGCCGCTCGTTCAGGAAACTTACTCCCGCATCGCGCAGCTGGCTCGCCGGGGCAAACGCGCCCTCATCGAGCACAACTGGGCTTTGCTCGGCGAGATGATGAACGAAAATCACGCCCTCGTGTCTCGGCTCGGCGGCTCCGGAGAAGCGAACGACCGATTGATTGCGGCGGCACGAGAGGCAGGAGCCTGGGGCGCGAAACTGGCGGGAGCCGGGGGCGGCGGTACGATCATCGCTCTAACGGACGATGTGGAAAGGGTGGGCACGGCCCTCGTAAAAGCCGGAGCGGAGCGGCTGCTCTATCCCGTTCCAGCCGAAGGGCTAACCGTTCTCGGCTAAAGCCCCGAAACAAACGCTCAAAGCGGCACGGCATCCAAAAGATGCCGTGCCGCTTTTTCCGAGTCCATTCTCCAGTCGCTATTTGGGGTCGAGAATGCGTCGTACCGTCATGCGGCAATCCGCGATATGAAGGGCAGTTTCCTTGTCTTTCACGGTAAAGGCTGCCGTGTTGAGTTTTGCCTGAAGGTCTTTCACGGCTCCCAGTGCCACCGGTCGGAGATCAGAGGTAGAGGGCAGTGGGCTGTTCGGATCGAGAATCTGCTTGAGGTAGCCCAAATAAGCCCGCTGAAGGTTCCGGCGATAAATGTCCACCACCGGGCTCGTCTGCACCAGTTCGCTCCAAATTCCGCTTTGCACGTCGTTCACCAGCTGCGAAACCGTGTAGGTGTTCGCCGTGCCGTTAAGTGCCTGAGCGTCCATCATCCGTTTGATGCGAGAGTCCTGCATCAGGTTCAGCAGGACGATTCGCTGCTGGTTCAGAATTTGATCGGTAACCCCCGACGGCGTGATGCGTCTCTGAATTTCCGGCAGGATCAGGCTGCGCGGAACTGTAAACACATTGTCTACAAGAAACTTCACTGCTGAAGCCTGCTTTGCTTTTGGCACGGGGGTGAACACATCTCCGCCGCGTCCGGCATGATAATCGGTTTGTGTCACGCCGCCCACGAGTTTGGTGACGTGCAGCATCTCCCGAAGCCGCTGCCCCAGCAGCTGCGCATACATTTCGCCGAGCAGATCGTAATTCTCGCCGTATTTGGTGGTGGCGGGAATGAGCATGGCCGCGATTCGATTGATGTTTTTCAGGCCGTAGGCGGTGGCTTCAATCGGGTCGGAACCCAGGTCTTCGGTTTGCACGGTGGGGTCTACCGCCGCGTTCGCATCCTCGCCGCCAAAGCGCAGGGTTGGATCGGTGACCTGAAGCGAAGCGAGCTTGTCCAGTTCCGATTTCTCTCCAAGCGGCGAAGCGACCTTCGGAATGCCCTGATACCCCCACTGGATCGCAAACAGATCATAAGGGCCGAGTTTGGGAATCAAGCGTGCGCCGTCTCCCGGCTGAGCGACATAATTGAAGCGACCGTAGTCCATAATGGAAGCCTCGTCGCCCCATTTCTCTGTAAAGGCTTTGTCGCGCAGCTGCGCGACCGTGAACGATGAACTCGCCTTGTGGTTGTGGCGCAGGCCGAGGGTGTGTCCCACTTCGTGCGCGATAATGTACTGCAGCAGTTCTCCCACGAGGGCTTCGGGGAGGGGCAGAGTTTTGGCGCGGTCGTCCATATCGGCGCACTGCACAAAATACCACTGCTCGGCAAGTTTCAGCACGTCGTGCCAGACGATGATGTGCGCGGAGAGAATTTCGCCGCTGCGCGGATCATGGACGTGAGGCCCCATCGCATTGGAAACCGCCTGCGGAGCCCAGCGCACCACGCTGTAGCGGGCATCTTCCGGATCCCAGTTCGGGTCTTCCTTCAGGGTGGGAGCATCTTTGGCGATGATCGCATTTTTGAAACCGGCTTTCTCGAAAGCGGGCTGCCATTCTTCGATCCCTGCCTTAATCCACTTCACCCACTTCTGCGGCACTTCCCGCGACACATAGTAGACAATCGGTTTCACCGGCTCGGAAACCTCGGCGTTCGGGTCTTTTTTCTCCAGGCGGTAGCGCGTGATGTATTCACGGGGAACCACGCGGTTTTCGCTGGAGCCGAAGTCTTCGAAGCTTTCGGTGAAATAGCCCACTCGTGAGTCCATTAGGCGGCCCATCATCGGCTTTTCAGGCAGGAGAGCCAGGCTGTAATGAACGAGCACGGTGGCGGAAGTCACCCCGGCAGGTCGCTGCGGCGCACGGCTGAAGGGATTAAAGGTGGGCGGGCCAAGCGGCATCGTCAGATTCGAGACGATTTCGATGTTGGTGGGAAACGATTTCATCCGCTCGACATAAGAACGAGTTGGGTCCACGCCCACGCCGCCAATAGCCCCCTTCACCGAAAAATCGGAAGGGTCGGACGTGAAAAAGCGGGTGACATCAATCACTGCCGATTTTTTTTCGCCTTCCGTTTCGACATCGAACACCGCGATGATCGGTTCCACGCTGGCGGCAGAAACCCCGGATTTAATGGCGGCATCTCCATCATCGGCACGAAGATCATAACTCACGGAATGAAGATAAATTTTGTTGGCGCGGCGCGTCCAGCGCACCACTTTGTCGCCGACTGCCGTACCCGGATAGCCGAACCCCGAAGGCAGCTGCGCGATTTCGGTGGTCCAGACCATGACTTTGTTCAGGGCGTCGGCAGGAATCTCGAAATAGTATTTATCGTCCTGCCGATGCACCGTAAACACTCCCGGATCGCTTTTGGTTTCCGGCGTAATCACGGTTTTGTAGTCTTTAAGGTCTCCGGGTTTTTTACCGTTGGCAGGCGGTGTACCGGGAGCACCAGGCGCGGGAGGCGTACCGGGCGGAGTCTGAGGCGGTGTTTGCGGAGTCGGCGTCTGCGGGTTTCGCGGGCGTCGGCGGCCCTGGGCACTGGCAGGGGTTTGAGCCAGCGAAACGGTCATCATCGTGGACAAACCGAGCAGAGTGAGTAGTCTGCGGCGGGTGGGTTGGGTCAAAACAAGCTCCTTAACAAATGAGAAGTCAGCCGAAAACTCGGCTGGAAACAAAGGAATCCAGAAGGACAGACGCCGGAATTCCCGACGGAGTTATCCTGCGGAAAGAAAAAGCATCGACGGTTTGAGGGCGTTTGGCTTTCTCAACGGCAGTGTGGCACTGGGATACAAAGCACTGTCTGCCAAACTCCCCTCACAAACTCCTGCTCGAACGGCGTTAAGCGCAAGGCTAAACCAGCCGCAGCGGGGCGAATGCAAATCGCCGATGCGAAAACCAACTCAGCGCACTCCAGGCACGCCCTGCTTACGGCTGACGCTTCAGCACCAGTTTTGCTCGCGCTGCCTTTTTCAGAGCCTCATAATAAGCACGGACTTTCGGATAGTCGCTCGGAGGAAGAATCCCGGCGGTGGACTGGGTTTGATCCGAAATCTCGATGACCGATCCTGTTTGGGCGGAAGTCAGGCGGAAACTCTGCGTTCCCAGGTTCAGCGAAACCGGTTCCGGCAGGGCCTGAACCCCATAGCCCTTTGGAAGATGATAGCGGATTCGGTTGGTGAGGCGGGAGTTTTCGCGGTTCACAATCGGGTATTTTCTCACCTCCGCCGGAAAGGGGTTGAGGCGCGTTCCGCTCTCGGTATTGAGCTGTACAGGCAGCAGCGTCAAATCTCCGGCAGTCTGCCCCAGCGAGGCCGCCGAAAATTTAAGGAGGAGTTTCATTGGGAAACGGGTCTCCTTTGCCTCCGGCAGGACAAACGAGATCAGCGTGGTGTCCGCCGCCATCCCCTGCACCAAATTCTGTGCGAATTCTTTTCGCTTTTCTTCAGGAACCGACCGAAACACGCCCCCCATCTGCTGCGCCAGCTCTCCCTGAAAAGTCAGCGTAACCTCTACCTGAGCATTCCCTTCTGCATCAAAGGTTACTTCCGCTTCGGAGGAGCCGCCGCTTTCCTCCACGCCATAAAGCGGGATGGTGCTGAACTCGGCTTTGCCATTGTTCACCACCATCGCACGGCAGCCCCGATCCGAGGGGGGAATATCGCCATAGGCACACGTTTCCGCGGTAGGGTCGAGCCAGAGAGGATGATGATCCACCTGAGCACGAACAATGCAGTGATTGAAAGCGTTGAGTGTGGGCAGCCCTTTGTCCAAATCGCGGTGATCGTCGGCCTTCAGCAAGGCCGGGGCCGCCGAAATCCCGCACTCCGCCAGCATCGAAACCAGAAGAGCCGATTTGTCCTTGCAGTCGCCGTAGAGTTTGGAGTAAACTTCGCCGACCGGATGAGGGCGGTAGGCGGACACGCCGAACTCAATGCCGACATAACGCACATGGTCGCAAATCCAGCGATAAAGTCGTTCGGCCTTTTCCGACTCCGTTTTCGCGTCGTGCGTCAGTGAGCGCACAAGCGATTTCAGGGCGGGCGTGGGAGTCAATTGAGGCTTTGCCAGTTCCCAGAACCAGCCCGCGATCACGTTCCAATCTCCAACGTTTGAAATTTCCATCCACTGCCGAACCTCACTGCTCTGAGGCATAGCGGGTTCCGGTTGAAGGCGCGGCAGATTGTGTTTTTCCCAGACCAGAGTTTGAGTTTTCTTCAGCGGATCGGCTTTAATGGTGGGGACGAGTCCCGGTGCATTGTAGGCCTTGAGATCGAATTTCAGCGACTGAGGGGCCGTTAAGCGATACCGGCACAAGGTGACCGGAGCCAGACCGTCGAATCCCCAGTACGTCCAGAATTTCCCCGGCAAAAGCTTCGGCTCCGAGGTTTTCTCAAACGTATAGTCAATAATACAGCCCTCTTCAACGGCAGGCATCGAAAAGCCGACGGCTTCGGCATCGTCGTACATCAGGTATTCGGAAGCGGCGGAGGTGGCGCGGATTTCCTCCGGCTTCACTTCGACAATGGTTCCGTCTTTGCAGATCGTTCGGGCTTTCAGAACGCGAAGATGCTCGTAGGAGCCGTTGAACGGAAGGTTGACCTCCGCCAGCGGGCGGGCGCGGGAGGTGTTGAGGCGATAAGCGGCGCGAAACACCGAAAACGTCCTCCCGTCCGCTTTCACCGTCGTGTCTCCCAGATCGAGCAGGCGAACAAAATCGGTTTTGTCGGCAGGCGTGGCTGCGGAAAGCCGAATCGCTTCTTTGAGGTCGGGATCGAGGGCAGGGGGCAAAGGACTCTGAGTAAGGCCCCCGGCCTGAAACAGGAGCAGCGACACCAGCGGCGAAAAACAAAAGAGAGGGCGAAGAAAAACGTTCATGGCGCAAATTTCTACAGCCAAACCCGAAAATCCTTGTCGAACGGTTTCTGAATAAAACCTCCCTCGTCTGAGACCCAAAAATTTTCGTTGACAGCGGTACTTCGGTCTGGTATACTGACTTTCGCTAATTCATTGTCTGTTTGGAGTGCCGATTGCCGCCGCAAAAACGAAGGTGAAATCGGCGGAGTGAAGCCTATCAACAAAGATTTCCGTGTGAATGATCAGCTCCTGCGCGGCCCTCGCGAAACGCGCTTGCGTGAAGTGCGTGTAATTGATGAGGCAGGAGAAGCCCTCGGCGTCATGAATGTCCGCGACGCGCTTGCACTGGCCCAAGAAAAAGGGCTGGATATTATCGAAGTCGCTCCCCAGGCTCAGCCTCCTGTCTGCCGAATCATGGATTACGGCAAGTACAAGTATGAGCAGGGGAAACGCGAAAGCGATCAGCGCAAAAAGCAGAAGCAGCAGGAACTCAAAGCCCTGAAAATGCGCCCGGTCACCGCCGAACACGACTTCCAGGTGCGGGTGCGGCAAGCCATCGAATTTCTGAAAGACGGCGACAAAGTGAAAGTCACCGTTCAGTTCAAGGCACGCGAAATCACGCACCCCGAACTCGGACGCAAAGTCATGGAGCGTATGATGGAAGCCATTGCCGACTACGGCGTCGTTGAACGGGCTCCGATCCTCGAAGGCAAATTTTTGATTATGATCCTGAACCCGAAAAAGGACTGATCGCTTCCGCGTTCGCTGAGACCGCACCCTTTGTGCAAAAAGCCGGGGACAGACCCGGCTTTTTCATGTGTGCTCATCATTTGATCTCTCTTCCTAATGCTGAGAGGGAGTTTCTTTCGAGCAAACTCTTTCCAGTCAAACCGAGAAGACGAAAAGGACCCGAAATCCGCAATGAAAATCAGAACGAAAACCCGCAAAACCGCTGCACGCCGTTTCAAGGAAACTGGAACCGGTAAACTCGTGCACGGCAAAACGGGACTAAACCACCTGATGCGTAAAAAAGACAAAAACCGACGACGAAACCTGCTCGCAGGCGATGTTCTCTACAGCGGTTCCGTCAAACGTGTCTCCCGAATGTTAGGATTGCAGTAGATTGCAGGAGGCCGAAAGGAAAAGCCGAGAGAACTCTCTCAGCGCCTTTTCTTCCGGCTGCCTTTTTCTGAAAGGAGTGTTCCATGCCCCGCGTTAAACGTGGCACGATGACCCATAAACGGCACAAAAAAGTGCTTGAAACCGCCAAGGGAAATTTCGGCGGCAAACGCAGTCTGTTCAAGACCGCAAACGAACAGCGCATGAAGTCCGGGAACTACGCTTACCGAGACCGCCGCGCTAAAAAACGCGAGTTCCGCGCCCTCTGGATCACCCGTATTTCGGCGGCCTGCCGCGCTGAAGGCATTCAGTATTCCCGTTTTATCGAAGGCCTCACCAAATCCGGCTTTAGCCTGGATCGCAAAGTGATGGCGGAAATGGCGGTTCGTGATCCCGAAGGCTTTTCCGCGCTTCTTGCTCAGGCAATGAGCGTGCTGAAACCATCGGGAGCCGCTGCAAACGCTTAAACCGTTTTTGTGAACGAACCTTTCGTCTTCTTGAAACGGAAACCCAACGCCCCCGATTTCTGCCGCTCTCCCGAATTTTTCGGTCGAGACTGGCAGAGGTCGGGGTTTTTTCTCGGTATCGAACGCCTATGTCCTCTACACTCCAAACCCTGCTGCAGGAAGCCCTCGCCGAAATCGGGGCAGCCCATTCGCTCGCCGATCTCACCCTGTCAGAAACGAAATTCCTGGGGCGAAACAAAGGGCTTAATGAACTGCGCCGCCTCACCGGAACCCTGCCTCCCGAAGAACGGCCTGCTTTCGGCGCGAAAATCAACGAAGCCGTTTCTTTGCTCACCGCACAATTCGAGGAAAAAAAGCAAATTTTCCAGAGGGCAGAACTCGACGCCCGCTTGAAAGAAGAGGCGATTGATGTGACGCTGCCGGGGCGTCCTTTCCGCTCCGGCCATCTGCATCCGCTCACCCAAACCGCCGAAAAGGTTAAACGTGTGCTCTGCGGCATGGGCTTTCAATTTGTGGACGGCCCGGAGCTCGAAGACTATCGCTACAATTTCGAGACGCTCAACTACCCCGAAGATCACCCGGCGATGGACGAACAGTCGTCTTTTTTCGTGACCGACACGAAACTGCTCCGAACACAGACCACTGCCCTTCAGGGACGTATGATGGTGGAGCACCGCCCGCCGTTTCGCTTTGCGACTATTGGCCGCTGCTTCCGCTACGAAGCGGTGGACGCCACTCACCATCACACCTTTCATCAAGTGGATGTGTTTATGGTAGACGAAAATCTTTCGATGGCCGACCTCAAAGGGACGCTGGGAACGTTTGCCCGCGCCATGTTCGGGGAGACAACACGGGTGCGTTTTCGCCCCGACTTTTTCCCCTTTGTCGAGCCGGGAGTGGACTATGCGATCTCAACCCCCGGACTGCTCGGCGGACGCTGGCTTGAACTCGGCGGGGCCGGAATGATTCACCCCAACATTCTGAGGGCGCACGGCATCTCCACCGAAAAATACAGCGGGTTTGCCTTTGGTCTGGGCGTCGAACGAATTCACATGATTTCCAGCGGCGTGGACGATCTGCGCCTCTATTTGGAAAATGATTTGCGCTTTCTAAAGCAGTTCTAAACCTTGAAGTTTGAGGAGGTTCCGTAAAACCGTGCCTCTGACAAATGGGAGAAATTGATGCGTGTTCCCCTGAAATGGCTAAAAGAATATGTGGCGGTGACCGACGGCCCAGAGGCTGTCGGAACAAAACTCACGATGGGCGGCTCTGAAGTCGAAGGCATTGAGGAGACCGACTATTCGCCGGTGCTCGATGTCTACATCACCCCCAATCGCGGCGACAGCCTCTCGATGGTAGGCGTAGCGCGAGAGGTGGCGGCTCTTTACGATCTCCCGCTGAACGCACCGCAGCCGCCAAAGTCCGAAGCGGGCGGAGAAATTGAAGCGTTCGTTTCCGTTGACATCCAATCCCCGCCGCTTTGCCCCCGCTACTGCGCCCGCGTTCTGCGGAATGTCAAGATCAAGCCTTCGCCGCAGTGGATGCAGGATAAACTCGAAGCCGCTGGCCAAAGGCCCATCAGCAATATCGTGGATGTCACCAACTATGTGATGCTTGAACTCGGACAGCCGCTTCACGCCTTTGATTGGGACAGGCTCGCCGAAAAACGCATCGTGGTGCGAACCGCCTTTCCCGGCGAAACCCTGACCACGCTGGACGAGATCGAGCGCGAGCTGACCCCGGCCATGCTCGTGATCGCCGACGCCGAAAAAGCCGTCGCCGTTGCCGGAGTGATGGGCGGAGCCAACTCCGAAGTTTCGGAGGCTACACAAACCATTCTGCTGGAGTCAGCGCATTTCAATCCGCTGACGGTTCGGCGCACCTCCCGCGCCCTTGGCCTTCGCACCGAAGCCTCCTATCGGTTTGAACGCGTGGTAGACCCGGCGATCTGCCGCATAGCCTTGGATCGTGCCTGCGAACTGCTTTCGCAGATGGGGGCCGGGGAGGTAGTAGAGGGAGCCGTTGACGTGATGCCCGCTCCGATTTTAGGCCGCGACCTGACGCTGCGCCTCCCAAAATGTGTTTCGCTGCTGGGAATTCCCGACATTACGGCAGAGATTGCCGCTGCCTGCCTGCGCCGTCTTCAACTGGAGGTCGAAATCGAAGGAGAGACGCTGCGCGTTCATGTGCCGCCGCGCCGGGCCGATCTCGTTCAGGAAGAAGACCTCATCGAAGAGGTCGGAAGAATCTACGGTTACGAGAATATTCCCGAAACCCTGCCGCTGGGCATCACCACACGGGGCGGAGACAGTGCCGAAAGTCTATTTGCGATGGAAATTCGCCGCGCCCTGCTCGCCTGCGGGCTTCAGGAGGCGGTTTCCCATTCGCTTTGCGCTCCTTCTCCCTTCGACACTCCCGAAGACGCGGCCCGGCGCGTGCCAGTTCGGAACGCTCTCTCGACCGATGTTTCGACCCTGCGCCGATCTATCCTCCAAACCCTGCTTGATGTCGCCAAACGAAATGCCTCTCGCGGAGTTTCTTCGCTGGGGCTGTTCGAGATTGGGCACGTTTGGCAGAACGAAGGCGAAGGAGAGGAAATCGTACCGCGTGAATTTCTGGCCCTCGGCGGCTTGATCGTTGGCCCGCAAACCGAAAGCGGCTGGCGCAAAGACAGCAAGCCCGTCGCCGCCGACTTCGGAACCCTGCGCGGGATCGTGGAGGAGGGGCTGTTCGCGCCGCTTCGCATTTCCGGCGTTCAAATCGTTCCGCTGGGAGAGCGTGCCTCCGCTCTGCCGCTGCTGCATCCGGGACGTGCCGCCGTGCTTCAGTTTTCGGATCGCGAATACCCGGAGGGGGTGCTGGGCGAACTGCACCCGAAGGCCGCCGAAACGCTGGGGTTCCGCGAGCGCATCTACGTGTTCGAGATCAGTTTCGAAGCCCTGCACCGCCGTGTTCCGGGGGCGGGCTTTCGCTACGCGCCGCTGAACCGATTTCCCTCCGTCTCCCGCGACCTCGCCCCGCGCATGAGCGAAAGTGTCACCTATGCTCAAATCGAAACGGCTCTTCAAACGGCTCAAGTTCCGAATCTGGAGTCGTACCGCCTGACCGATGTGTATCGCGGCGATCCGCTGCCGGAAAATCTCAAAAGCGTCACGCTGCATTTCACTTTCCGCTCGAAAGAAGAAACGCTCGGTGAAGCGCAGGTCAATGCCGCCCTCGAACGTCTCAGAACCGTCCTGACCGAACACTGCGGAGCCGCTTTCCTGACCTGAACCCCGCTTCTGCTTCCGCTCTAAAATTTTGCTGGCGGCTTGTTGAGAAAGGGCAGAGGGAGATTTTCGGCGATCCCTTCCGGCAGGCCCGCTCAGGATCGCAAACATCTTCCCTCAAAGTACAGTATAATAAAGGTGCGCCGAACGGCGTGCCTTTTTCTTTTCCCCGTAACCCGGAGGCTTCGCAAGACAGCATGAGAGTTTTTGTTCCGCTCGCGGCGGTTTTCGCCCTCGCCGCTCCGATTTTGGGTTTTGCCCAGAAACCCCCGAAATTTCCCGTTGAAAAATTCACCCTCGCCAATGGCCTGCAGGTCGTTCTATCACAAGATCGAACGCTGCCCGTTGTCGGCGTGGTAGTAGCCTACCATGTCGGCTCGCGCAACGAAGTCAAACAGCGCACCGGCTTCGCCCATCTGTTCGAGCATATGATGTTTCAGGGCTCTGCGAATGTTCCTAAAGCAGGACACTTTAAGTACATCGAAAATGCCGGAGGAGAATTGCAGGGAACCACCCGTTCCGAAATCACCACCTATGAAGACGAAGTGCCCGCCGAAAAACTGCCGCTCGCCCTCTGGCTGGAGGCGGATCGAATGCGCTCACTCGCCGTCACCGCCGACAACTTCAAAAATCAAAAAGATGTGGTGAAAGAGGAAAAGCGGCTGAGACTCGATAATGTGGCTTACGCGCTCGCTCGCACCAAACTGCAAGAACTTTCCTACACGAATTTTTCCAACCAACATATGTCCATCGGCTCGATGGAAGACCTCGACGCGGTGGATCTGGCCTACGTGCAGTCCTTCTTCAAAACCTATTATAAACCCAACAATGCGGTGCTGGTCGTAACCGGAGATTTTGAGACGGCGGCGGCAAAAGAACTGATCCAAAAACAATTCGGCGATATTCCCAAAGGCGAAGACCCGCCAAAAACCGATACGAGCGAGCCAATGCAAACAAAGCAGCGAGTCAGCAGCGTCACCGATCCGTTTGCCGCCGTGCCCGCGATTTTTCTATCCTGGGAAGGGCCGTCCCTCGCTTCGCCGGATACCGAGCCGACCGAAATTCTGCTTAAGATGGTGTTCGAGCAGGAGGCAAAACGGGCTGCCGCCGAAATCGGCGCAGGTGAGAACTGGATTGTTTCAATGGGAAGTTACCTCGACTCCGAAGCTGGTTCCAGCCGCTCGATCCTTCAGTTGATCTATCGCCCGGATGTCAAACGCAAAACTCTCGTGGACGAAATATTCGTTCAGCTGGATCGCGTCAAGGGAGAACTTCCTTCCAAAGAGGAGGTTGAAGCGGTAAAACGAGAATACCTCGCGACTGCCTATCGAAAAAGCATCGAGTCGCCGGTTCAGCGAGCCTTGGGACTGGCAATCTATTCTTTGGAGAGTACCGGCCCCGAAGAGTTCTATAAATCGTTCGAGCGTTATGCAGCGGTCACCCCCGAACAGATTCAGGCGGCTGCCAAAAAGTATTTCCGGCGAGAAAACAGCAATGTACTCTACGTTCGCGCCAAAGATCAGAAAGATGAGGGCGACGACGAATGAACCGAGCAAAAATCCATCTGCACCGGGCCTTAAGCCTGGGCCTCCTCATGTGCCTGCCGGGAGTGATGGTAAGGGCGGAGGAGAGGGCCAAATCCACACCGCCTTCCGATTTGCCCGTGCGCCCGATCCCGGTTTTAACCACGGTACGCGAAACCTTGCCCAATGGTCTGCGAATCGTGATCTGTAAAAACAGTCGCGTACCTCTCGTCACCGCTACGCTGGGCATCCCGGCAGGGCAGTCCGAAACCAACTCGAAAATGGCGACGATGGAAGATATTGTCCAAACACTGATCGAGCAGGGTTCGAAGAAGTACGACGAAAAGCAGTTTGCTGGGGCCGTCAAAAAAATCGGCGGCAGTGTGACTTTCGCCGCTGAAAAGGATTATGCGAAGGTACAGGGAGATGCCGTTGCTTCCAAAACACCGGAACTGCTGGCACTGATGGCAGAAAAGGTGCTCCGCCCCAAATTCGATCCGAGAATTATGGAGGCTTACCTGAGCCAGCTCAAAAGGCGGGCGGAGATTTTTGCCCGTGCTCTGGACGAAGGAGTAATTGACGACAAATTCGATGCTCGTGCCCGACTGATGAAGGTAATCTACGGCTCGCACCCCTACGCCTTCACCGAAGTCAACCTCGAAACCGCCCACAATCTTTCCCCGGACACGGTACTGGATTTCTACGAAAAACACTACCGCCCGAACGGTTCGCTTCTTCTCATTGTCGGGGACGTGAACCCCGCTGAGACGATGGCTCAGATCAAAACCTCTCTGTTGGGAACCTGGAAGCGAGTGTCGCCGCCCGCAGTCAAGCCGATCCAAAACCCGTCTTATGAACTTTTCAATCGCGTGTTTCTGCTGAATCGCCCAAAAGCCGTACAGTCGAAAGTTTCGATTGGCAATGCCATTCCCAAAGATATTCCCGCCAAAGACGCAATGGCAATTGAGGTCGCCAACGCCGTTATCGGCGGCAAAATCGACTCACGCCTCTTCAATGTCATCCGCGAGAAACTCGGCTATGCCTACGATGTCCACTCCTCCGTTTCACTCGACAGCCTCGCCGGAACCTTCAACATCGGCGTGGAATCCCGAACCTCGGTGACCGGGAAAGCCATCAAGCGCATCTTGAAAGAAGTGGAGGATTTACAAAACAAACCCATTTCTGCCGAGGAACTGCAAGGCGCGAAAAATTATCTGGGCGGTAAACTGCTCAAGTCCCTCACCCATCAGAGCACGCTGGCCTCCGAACTGTTCGAAATGGAATACTTTCACCGTCCTGCCGACTGGCTCACCGGTTACCGGGAGCGTTTGAACTCGGTGACAATTGACGATGTTCAGCGAGCCGCGAAAAAGTATTTGCTTCCGGGCCGAGCGGCCATTGTTGTTCAGGGCGATGCGGGTAAACTGTCCGAGGAATTGGCCGAAATCGGCACGATGGAAAAAAACGACTAGTCACAGGAGACCTCCCCCGCATGGAACGAACTTACATTATGGTGAAACCCGACGGCGTACAGCGTCGGCTGGTGGGTGAAATTATTCGCCGCTTCGAAACACGCGGCTTGAACCTGGTCGCCTTGAAAATGGTGACGCCCACCCGTGAAATCGCCGAGGCACACTATGCCGTCCACAAAGAACGCCCCTTTTTCGGAGAGCTCGTGGATTTCGTTACCTCCGGCCCGGTGGTGGCGATGGTCTGGGAAGGCACGGAAGCGATCAAACTGAGCCGAAATATGATTGGAGCTACTAAGCCGCTGGAGGCCCTCTCTGGAACCATTCGAGGCGACTATACAACGGAACTTCAAACAAATCTGGTTCACGGATCGGATGCCCCGGAAACCGCCGCTCAGGAAATCTCTCTCTGGTTTAAGCCGGAAGAACTGGCGCACTAAAGAGTCTCACACAACGCGATCTCCCTAAAAACGCGGCCCCGACACGACAGTGTCGGGGCCGCGTCTACTTGAAAAAGGGTTGAAACGCCGCCATAAAATAAACGAAAAACGGAGATATTTTTCATCTCCCTCCGTTCCCCGATTCGATACACCCTAAAAAGTAAAGGACGAACGGGGTGAAAAAGTAAGAGCGTCGTGCCCGGTCAAAATTCGGTGCGGGGAGAACACACGCTCGTAATCCTCATGCAGAAAATCTCCGGTATGCGAAAGGTGGGTGGCAACAAAGGGGGTTGTTTCGGAAATCGTGTTCTGGAAAATCAATTTCTGCCGGGCCGAAATCAGCTGGTTGACGCTGAGGTGACCCTCATAGTAGTTCTCCAAGGGGCCGGTTCCACACTCCATGACCACTGCATCGGCGGAGCGGTTTTCGAGAAAGTTCCAGGTTGTTTCCTGCCACCATCCCGTATCGGTCGCGTAGAGCACCGTTTCTCTGGTTTGATCCTCTTCGATCAGGTAATTGAAACATTCGATGTCTTTGACATGATTGGCGAGAAGGGGAGTGATTGTATACCCTCGGACTTTGAACGAATGCTCTGCTCGCAGTGCCTGAAGACAGATGGGCAAATCTTTGTTCTGAAATTCTGTTTCGATTCGGGCGATAACGTCTGCCGGGGCCAGGATCCGAAGCGGCTGCGCGGGCTTCGAAATGAAATGTCTGCCGAGGTACTGGAGTTCCGAAAGACAAAAATGATCGTCGTGTCCGTGCGTAAACAACAGGGTGTGTACGTGCCCCATTTGCAGCCCCTTTGTCAAAGCATGATGCGAGGTGTCGGGGGGAAGATCAATCTTGAGATCGGTGTTGATAAGTGCGGAAGCACGAGAGCGAAGGTTTTTGCCACCGCGTTGGCGGGCAAGGGCGCAGGTCGGGCAAAGGCAGTAAAGGCCGGGCATTCCGTCTGCCGCGCCGGTGCCGAGTAGTTGTATCTGCATAGGGTCGGGTGTCCTTCGACTGTGTTCACAGGATTATAGGAAATCAGACGACAGAAGTCAAGGGGCGAGTTCCCTGTTCGGCGTGTGAAATTTGTCACAGCCCTTTGTAAAGGCGTCCCTTCCAGGCGATCTCGGTACGGCGAAACGACTTGAAGAAGGACGCCCACTGAATGGCGATCAGCGCGGCGACCGAAAGCGGATGAAGCCATACGGCTCTCTTATGACCAAAGCGTTTTGCCTGCATCACCCGAATCAGAAAAATGAGGGCGACCTGCAAGACCACCAGACCTGTTTCTCTGGGGACACTGCCGCCGACAACCCCCACCAAAGCGGCTTTCAGCAAAAAGAGAAACGGAAACAAAAAGAGAACGCTTTGCAAAAAGGTCAGGCCCAGCAGAGGGATCAGCCCGCCCAGCCCCTCGTAGGCGTTGCGGGTAAAACCGTTCCAGACCGCTCGCCCCCCCTCGTACATTCGACACGTCATCAGCGGGGAGCCATCGAAAAGGAAAACCTTTAAGCCCGCCGTCTTTGTTTTTCGAGCCAGTTGAAGGCCGTCGTGAAAAGAGGCGCGGATACCCGCGTGTCCGCCCGTCTTGCGGTAGGCCTCTGCGGAAAACAACTCGAACTGCCCGCACGCCGCAGTCAGCGAGGCTGGCTTGGTGAGCCAGACAAGACGAAGCGGAAGAAAGGTGCAGATAAGAAAATGAATCATAGGAAGCACGGCCCGCTCCCAAAAACCACCCGTGACCTGGTAAGGAAAAGTGGAGACCATGCCTGCTCTTTCGGTCTGAGCCGTGTGCAGCCCTGCCGCGACGAGCTCCGGGAGGGCACGGGTGTCGGCATCCAGAAACAGCAGCCAGTCTGCACCACGCTTCAATGCCGCCTCTCCCAACTGCGAACACGCCCACACTTTGCCTGCCCATCCCGGCGGGATCGGCGCACCGGAAATCAGTTCGATGCGGGGGTCTTCAAGCGACAGGCGGCGAACGATCTCTGCCGTTGCGTCCTCGGAGGCATCGTCGAGTACCAAAAGCCGAAAAGAGGAATAGGTTTGTGCCCTCAGCCCTTGAAGGCAGTCCTGAATGTTTGCGGCTTCGTTTCGGGCAGGAATCAGAATCAACAGCGACTCTTCAGGCCGGGGTGGAACCGCACCAGGGCGCGGAGGGCGATAATCATGCAGGTTGAGCGCGTTGAGGAGCACAAAAAAAAGAAGAGACAGTGTGTTCAGCAGGTGGTAAAACAGCATTGACGGCAATTATTTCACTTCGCTCAGGTAGGCCAGCAGCAGATCACAAAGCCGATCCGGGGCCTCTTTGTGCATGATTTCATAGCCGTGCGAGTTCTGCACGGGAAAGCCGAGGGTGACCGGTCGGGCAGTCAGGCCAAGCGAAGAGGCACAGGAGGCATCGGAGCCTCCGCGAGAAAGATACTGCCAGTGAGGTTGAATGTTTGCGTTTTTGCAGGCGTCCCGGAGCAGCTTTTGGTCGAGCGGATCAATGGCCGCGTAGCCGTCACGCACCCAGATCGTTGGGGCTGCATCGAGTTGGAAGTCGCTTTCGGGGGTAATCGGCCCAATTTCCAGCGCAATGCAAAGGTCATAGTCGCCCCGTTTAAGCAGCATCCGTGCGCCCTCGCCGCCCGTTTCCTCGTAGGTGGTGGCCGCAAACGTGACCGGAAACGAAAGCCCGCGTTTCTGAAGCCGTTCCAACGCCAAAAGCCAGACAGCCAGGTCTACCCGGTCGTCCAGAAAATAGGAGGCGATAAAATCGCCGAACTCGGTGATGGTTCGGCGAGACGGAGCGAGGGCCGCTCGAACGCCGGGAAACACTCCCTCCGCTTCCAGATCGGTTTTGGATTTTCCGGTGAACACAAACCCGTGAGCAAAATCGAGGGGATGGTGGCGGGCAAACTCGACCATGCTCTCCGGGTGATTGGTATGGATCGAGCCGTAGGAAAGAACTCCGGTGATTTTTTCGCCGCCGACGGAGAGCAGGCTGACTTCGCCTTCACCCCATTTCCAGGCATAGGCTCCGCCGAGCGGAGCGACCCGAACCCTGCCGTCATCTTCGATTCGGGTGACGATCAGCCCGATTTCATCCATGTGCGCGGTCACCAGAACGCGGAAGGGCGAAGCGGGCGACTGCTCACCGACTTGAACCGTGAGGTTCCCTTTGGAGTCCGTTTGAGAGGGATACCCCAATCGGGTTAGGTGAAGAGCCAAATACTCCCGCACCGGGAGCTCCTCCCCAGGCGGAGCGACCAGAGCCACGAGATCACGAACCAGAGAAAGCGCGTTCAACATAACCTCCTGATGACATAGAGCCGGAAGAATCAAAAGACGGTGCATTTGGTTCTGACGATTTCAGAGCCATCAGAGTAAGCCGATCCACGCTGGCCAGGGTGGGAAACGGCGTGTGATCCGTACCAGCGATTTTGCCTTTCGCATGTACAGTCGCTGCACGTGGCCTGGCCGCCATCGTTTCTGGTGCGATTGATTCCGAAGTGTTCTACTGCAAGATCGCAAGACTATGCTGGAATGTCGAACACTGCTTCAAAGCCGCCTCTAAAAAAAGTCGTACAGGCCGATTTGCCCGTACGACTGATAAGGATAAATGGGTCATGCAAGACTCGAACTTGCGGCCCGCTGATTAAGAGTCAGCTGCTCTGCCAACTGAGCTAATGACCCGAAGCGATGTTTTTTTCAGAAACCGAGCAAAAATAAGGTTCTACTCTTCCCATAGAGTATACTGAATCAAAGAGCGGGTGTCAAGATTGTTTGACGCATCCCCACAAACTCAAAACGCAGGGAGAGATCAGACCGCATGGAAATCGGAATTGTTGGATTAGGAAAAATGGGCGGCAACATGGCCGAGCGGCTTACGCAGCGCGGCCATACCGTCGTCGGCAGCGATACCAACGCGGACGCTCAGGAACGCATCAATAAGATCGGAGCCACCGGGGTCGGCTCCATCGCCGATCTGGTCGCCAGCCTGAAGCAGTCCCCCAAAGTGATCTGGGCGATGGTTCCCGCCGGGGCTATCACGGACAGCGTTCTGAAAGAGGCCGCAGCACTTCTGCAGCCGGGCGATATTGTGATTGACGGAGGCAACTCCAAATATACCGACTCGGTGCGCCATTTCAATGAGCTGGCCGAAAAAGGGATTAAATTTCTCGATGCAGGAACTTCCGGCGGGGTCTGGGGACTAAAAGAAGGATATTGCCTGATGGTGGGCGGCGACAAGTCCGCCTACGAAACCGTTGAGCCTCTGCTGCGTGCACTCGCCCCCGACGACGGCCTGCTTTACTGCGGGCCAGCCGGAGCAGGTCATTACACCAAAATGGTGCATAACGGCATCGAATATGCCATGATGCAGTCTTATGCCGAAGGCTTTGAGATTCTCAAGGCGGGCCCCTATGGAGAGCACCTCGATCTCGGTCAGGTTTCCGACCTCTGGATGCACGGCTCGGTGGTGCGCTCCTGGCTTCTGGAACTCGCCGCCGCTGCCTTTAAGCAAGACCCGAACCTCGACGACATCACCGGCTATGTGGAAGACAGCGGCGAGGGACGCTGGACGGTAATGGAAAGTATTGACCACGCCGTGCCTGCCCCTGTCATTGCGCTTTCGCTTTATCTGCGTTTCCGATCCCGCCAGGAAGACAGCTTCTCCATGAAAGTGCTGGCCGCTCTGCGAAATCAGTTTGGCGGACACGCCGTCCACAAAAAGACCTTGGAAGGCCCCCACGTTCCCGGTTTGGAAGCCGCGGGAGCCGTCAAAACCGAAGACAAATCGGGACACTAACCCGGAGCAGGGGCAGCGGTTCGTTGAACTGCTGCCCCTGGCTTGCCTTAACCTCTACGATTCAGACACAAATTAGACACAAACAATGACAGAGACACTTCATACCGAGCCGTGCGCCTTTGTGCTGTTTGGCGCCACCGGCGACCTCACCCGCCGCAAAATCATTCCCGCCCTGTTCGAGCTGAAACTGCAAAAACTGCTGCCCGAAAAATTTGTCATCGTGGCCTTTGCCCGCCGCGACAAAACCGACGAGTCTTTTCGAGAAGAACTCAAAGAGGCGGTTAAAGAGTTCGCCCCAAAACTGCCCGCCGACGGAGTCCAATGGGACGAGTTCGCGAAAAGCGTCTCCTATCACCGCTCCACTCTTGACGATGCCGAAGGGTATCACCGCCTCGCCGACCGGCTGGCGGAACTCGACAAAACCGAGGGCACGGAGGGGAACCGCCTTTTTTATATCGCCACCCCGCCCGACAATTTTCAGGAAATCGTGCAAAATTTGGGAAAAGCGGGGCTGAATAAGCCGGGGTCGGAAAAAGGCTGGGCACGCCTTATTATCGAAAAGCCCTTTGGGGTAGACCTCGGAACCGCCCACGAACTCAACCTCGAACTCGCCCGCTTCTTCACCGAAGACCAAATTTATCGCATTGACCACTACCTCGGCAAGGAAACCGTTCAGAACATTCTGGTGCTTCGGTTTGCAAACCAGATTTTCGAGCCGCTGTGGAACAATCGCTACATTGACAACATTCAGATCACAGTGGCAGAAACGCTGGGCATGGAGGGGCGCGGCAACTACTTCGAGCAGTCGGGCATTACCCGTGATATGGTGCAGAATCATGCCCTGCAGGTGCTGACGCTGATCTGCATGGAGCCGCCTGTCGGGTTGTCCGCGGATGAAACGCGGGATGAAAAAGTAAAAGTATTGAAATCCCTGCGCCCCTTTACCCCCGACGATGTGGCGAAATATACGGTGCGCGGTCAATATGGAGCCGGAACCGTGCCTGCCAAAGACGGGCAGACCGAAAACGCCGCCGCCTATCGGGAAGAAGAGGGCGTCGCGCCGGGGTCGGAAGTGGAAACCTACGCTGCGTTTCGATTTCACCTCGACAACTGGCGTTGGTCGGGCGTTCCGATTTACGTTCAGGCAGGCAAGCGAATGCCGAAACGAGCCACCGAAGTCCAGATACAATTCAAGTCGGTCCCTGATGTGCTGTTTGCCAAACTGGAGCCGAACACGATCCAGCCCAACCGTTTGGTGATCCGAATTCAGCCCGACGAAGGGGCCTATCTGGAAATCGGGTCGAAAATCCCCGGCCCTGAAATGAAGGTCGAAGCGGTTCAGATGGATTTCAAGTACGGCTCCTCATTCAACACCCCGATCCGAGACGCCTACCAGCGGCTGATCTTAGACGCCGTGCGCGGGGATGCCGCCTTGTTCGCCCGCAACGATGAAGTCGAAGCCGCCTGGTCGCTGATTACCCCTGTGCTGGAGGCCTGGCGAGACCTTTCCTGCCCGCTTTTCCCGAACTATCAGGCAGGGTCATGGGGGCCTTCTGCGGCACAAGACCTGCTTCACACCGGCGAGACCTGGCACACGCCCCGATAGAGAAGCCGCAAGTCGAGCCTAAAAAGCGCGTTCCCACCCTTGGGAACGCGCTTTTTTAGGGCTTAGGTCAATGGCCTCAGTTTTATTTGGCGATATTATGAGCCTCGACAAACCACAGGTATTTGTCCACATCACGGGAAATCTGCGTCAGCAGGTCATTCGTGTCCTGATCGTCGGCTTCGTCCGATTCTTTCAGGCTGTCGCGCAGAAGTTTGGCATAAGCGGCAAGCGAAGAGGAAAGGGCCTCAACGTGCTCGGCACTATTCGAGATTTCAAGCGGATATTCGTTCAGGCAGGAGTTGGCGGCAGAAGCGCGAACGGTTCCATAAACCTGCCCGCCGAGCATAACCGCACGCTCGGCAATCGAGTCGGTATGCTCATAAAGTGCCCCGGCCAGCTCATCGAAGAGTTCATGCAGCGCAATGAAATCGTTCCCCTTCACGTTCCAGTGAGCCTGTTTGGTCTGGCTCAGCATATCGAGGCTGTCAGCAAGGCGGGCATTCAGCAAACGCACCATTTGCTCTCGCACTTCGGGTGCAAGATCGTTTTTGGTCGGATTCATTTTCTGGGCGGGTTTCGTTTCCCGGAGTGAGGATTTCGTTTCAAGTTTTGATGCGGCTTTCGTCGCGGCTTCCTTCATTTTCATGGCTTGTATCCTAGGAGGGGCAAATTCATCGCCCGCTGTTTTTGTGCTTACCCTCTCCTCTACGCAAAAACGCGAAAGAAGTTAAAGGCAATTACACCTGTAACCCAAAACTACCCCGTCCAAAGCCGAACCAAGGGATCAGCCTCGGTTTCCTGGTGAACTCGCAGTCGAAGGCGCAGCAGAGTCACTATTTGCCCAATGAAAAAAAGGCTGACCAAAAGCCGCTGAGTCAGACCATTGAAAGAGACGCCCACCCAAAAAAGCATTCCCAGAGAAACCAGCAGAAAGAAAAACATCGCCCCTAAAAGCCTCGGCAGAGTACGCAGGGGAAGAGCCGAACGAAAACGAACCGGAACAAAAAGAAACGCCGCTGTCAGCTCCAGGAAAAGCGGCGGCACGGCCAGATTGTGAACCCAGGTCGAAAACTCGCCGCGAAGCGGAAAAAGCAGAACCACGAGGACATTGATGCCGCAGGCCACAAACAGGCGAACACAAATTCGGGTGTCCCGCCGCCCCTGTGCTTCGAGCGAAAAGGCTTTGGCGGTGAAAAAAGCGCAGCCTGCAAAAGCCAGAAATGCCAGATTCATCAGCGGCGCGAACCGTCCTACTGCAAACACACTCAAAAAATCGAAAAAGCGAGAGGAGACCTCCTCTCGCGTCAGCGAGCCATCCGCCGCAGGAAGAAAGTGAAGCACAACACAGGTGCATCCGAAGAAGCCCAGCAGCAAAAAAGCGAGGCGAGTGCAGAGAAGGGCCTGCTTCCCCTGCGAAACCCGCTCGCTCTCCGCAACAGAACTCAATGACTATCCCTCCAGGGCGAGGTGATGCCGCATCCGTTCCACATAAGCCGCATCATAAGAGCCGAGGTGTCCGGCGGAGCGATAATGCTGAAGGGCCTGCTGTTCGTAACCCAGCCGAACGTAAGCATCCCCCAGCAGGCAGTGATAGGAGGCGTTGTCCGGGTCGAGCTGAATGGCTTGACGAAAGGCGTCTGCGGCATCCCTCAGATAGTTTGCCTTGAGGTAGACCATGCCAAGGCGGACATTATAATAAGCGTCTCGCGGCGAAAAAAGAGCCGCCTGCTGAAGTTCGGTAATCGCATTCTGATGCTGTCCCAGCCGCGCATAGAGGTCACCGAGCCAGAAGTGGTAAAATCCGTCTTGCGGCGAAAGATCACGAGCGTTTTCGAGTTCCTGGATCGCGTGAGCTGCCGCCCCAATCGCCGCATAGCAGTCACCCAGGCGGTAACGGTAAAACGCGCTTTCCGGGGCACACTCGACGGCCTTTCGGTACTCTAAAATGGCGGCGGCCAGCTTTCCGCTTCGGCGATGGTTTTCCCCTGCCCGGTAATGGGTCAGGGCGCGGCGTTCATTCAGAGCGACGGAGGCAGGACGAGAGACCAGAGCCGTTTTGCTTTCGGCGGCTTTCGATTCAGCCGTGCTCTTTCGAGACGTGGAAGCGGAAGGATCAGCGGCTTTGCGGCGGGGGGCACGACGCGGCTTCTCTTCATTCTGTAAAGAGGCCGGAGGGGACTCCAGGGAATTCATTTCATCTAAATTCAAGGCTGCAACGCTCCCATTGCATAAAAAGTCACAGGTTTGATTATCGGCAGGAGACGGCAAAGACACAGAGATTAAAGACAATTCCGGGCAAAAGAGTCAAGGGGTACTGTGAAAATATCGAAAGATACGGCCTGCTCAAAACGCTTTCCGGCTGTCCAGCAGCAGGGTAACGGGCCCATCGTTCGTTAGGGCAACACTCATTTCCTCTCCAAAGGCTCCGTACTGCACCCGAACCCCGGCCTCCAAAAGCAGCTTTCCGAAAAGACGGTACAAAGGCTCGGCCTTTTCGCCGGATGCTGCTTCGGAAAAACCGGGGCGGCGGCCTTTGCGGGCATCGGCGTAAAGGGTGAAATTGGAAACGACTAGGGCCTCGCCTTCGGTGTCGAGAAGGGAAAGGTTGAGTTTGCCGTCCAGGTCTTCCAAAACGCGCAGGTTCGCCACTTTGTCCGCAAGATACCGGGCGTCCTCGTCGGTGTCGTCGGTCTTCACTCCTACCAATACGAGAAATCCCGCCTTAATTTCGCCGACAACCTCGTCCCGAACCGTTACGCTTGCTCCCGTCACCCGTTGAACGACTGCCCGCATCTTGACCCCGCCCGCCTCTCTGTGCTACTCTCTTGAAGGCTGAATTTTTCGGCTCGGCCCTTTGCCGATGTAGAGTACATTCTTTGTACTCCGGGTGCGGCTTGGTGTGAATCAAGCCTCTGCTTCCACAACCCGAAAAGTCGGGTAAAGCCGAAATCGAGCCTGTCCTCCCTGAATTCGCCATTTTTCGTGAAAACTCCTTGCCTATGATCTCGTCTAAACTAAAAGTTGTTGTGATGATGCTGTTTTCTACCGGAGCGGTTTCGGTGGGCGAGGCCATGCTCTCCAAAGGAATGCGGCAAACCACTGCCCTGGTCGGTGGACTTTGGGATCAGGTGCGCGGCACGATAACCAACCCTCAAGTGCTGGCAGGCGTTTCGCTGATGGCTCTTTACTTTGTGCTTTACGCCCTGGCCCTTAAAGAGGCGGACTTCAGTTTCGTTCTGCCCCTCACCGCCCTCAGCTACCTCCTTGGGGCGATCCTGGCGAAATACTATTTGGGAGAAGCCGTGACCCTCACGCGCTGGATCGGAACCTTCGTCATCACACTCGGAGTTGCCATTGTCGGTTTTGGAGAAAGACACTAGCGCATGAACGCGGCACTTCTCTTGCTCGGCGGCTCTCTGTGCGCTTATGTTTTCTACGCGCTCGCTTCCCTGGCGGCGGTTTTTCGCTGGAAAAAGGCCGCCCTGCCGCCGAACCTCAATTACTTTCCCGCCGTCACCATCTATAAGCCGCTGGCCGGGGTGGACTCCGAAGCGTGGCAGAACTTCGTTTCCTTCTGCCACCTCGATTATCCCGCAGACCGCGTGCAGCTTCTGTTTGGAACTCTCGATCCGCTCGACCCCGCCCTTCCTCTCGTCGAACGGCTTAAATCGGAATTTCCCCATCTCGACATCGGGGTAGTGACCGGAGGCGACCCAGCACGCGGGCACAACCGCAAGGTGTGCAATCTGTTGTCTATGCAGCCTCACGCCAAATACGCGCTGCTGGTTCTCTGCGATTCGGATATGCGCGTGCGCCCGGATTATCTGCGCCGGGTGGTGGCTCCCTTCCGGCCCGCCGCCGACAACGCCTCCTCCCGCCCGGTCGGGCTGGTAACCTGCCCGTATCGGGGCTGCCATCCGCGCAGCCTCTCGGCGATGCTGGAAGCCCTCGGCATCGGCGCGGACTTCATTCCAAGTGCAATGGTCAGCCGAATGCTGGAAGGGGTCGGGTTCGCCTTCGGCTCGACCATTGCACTGCCGAAATCGGTTCTGGCGGAAATCGGCGGATTTGAGGGGCTGGCCGATCAACTCGCAGATGATTTTCGCCTGGGTGAAGGGGCCAAAAAAGCGGGCTACGAAGTGGTGCTCTCGGATTATGTGGTCGAAGATATGCTCGGCAAAGAGGCCTTCAGTGCGATGTGGGCGCGGCGGCTGCGCTGGGCGAAAACCACGCGCTCCTGCCGACCCAGAGGATACGCCGGGGCGATTGTCACGCACGGCTTTGCTCTTGCCCTGCTGTTTCTGCTCATGACCGGGGCTTCCGCCTTGGGGTGGGGGGTCTTCTTCAGCGTACTGGGACTTCGCCTGCTCACCGCCGCGCTGATCGCCGCTTACGCAACCGACGACGCCAACGTGATCCGCTGTCTTTGGCTGCTTCCCCTCAGTGACGTGTTGAGCTTCGCACTCTACGGGGCCTCATTCTTCTCCAACCGTATTCTTTGGCGCGGCATTCCCTTTCGACTGTATCGGGGCGGGCGGCTCGAACGTATCATCATTCCCTCTAAATAGGGGCCTAGATCAAGGCCGTTTTCCGTCCGCTCTTTTATCAGAGAGTGAGCGGCGGGACAAACTCCAGTCCGTAGGGATCGGAGAGACCAATGATTTTCCCTGGATCGGGAACTTCGCCGAGGGAGAGTACCTGAGCACGCGCCGCAAAGTTAGGGAAAGTTTACTTCCTATGGACGAGAAACCAAAGCGGTTCGTCCAGCAAAAGAAACAAAACCCGTGCGGGCGAAACGGTCGTTTTTGTCAGGGTAAGTCGGCGCAGAAACGCTCAGAGAAATCCAGCGTCCGGCAGCACCGGAGTGTGCAGGGGTTTTAGCCTCAGAAGTCTTGGCGAAAGCCCCAGAAATCCCTTCCACCCAGAGCGCAAAGGCAGGCGCGGATCGGGCTGAACAAGGCGGTTCGAAGCAGGTGTACACGGTCGCAGCTCTCCTGAAAACGTCAGGGGAGGGGACGGTTCTTTGTCGTTGCGGAGAGGTAGTTTTCTCTCCGCTCGATACTTACAGAACAACGCGCCGCTCGAAAAGAACTCTAAAAAGAGTTTCGGAAACTCCGTTGCGCTGAAGGAAAGCAGATTCCACGTGCGGGGCCCGGTAAATAACGCAGGAAAATCCACGCACTAAGGCGTAGTACAGGGTAGACCGACAATAATTTTGAGAGCCGACCTGATCCCTCCGTTCTGCTCACTTAAAACCCGCCGCGAAATTTAGAGGAGAAATCCATGCCCTACACTGTAAACGATCTCAACGAGCGCGAAAAACTGCTCGCCGAACTTGCTGCCGATCTCAAAAATCCGCCTTCCCGTGTTCCGGTTCCAGCAAGCGACCCGGTTCTAGCGAAGTTTCGCTCCGTAGGAACCCAACTCTGGCTCGATACCGGCAACCTCGAAGAAGCCGCCAAACTCTGGAAGCCGGAAATGACCGCGCTCACCACAAACAATACTCTCGCCAATCAGGTGGTGCAAACCGGCATCATGGATGACGAAATCAAGGAAGTCGTCACACGCCTCAAATCCTCCGATCCAAACCTTTCTCCCGACGACATGGTACTGGATGTGGTGTTTGTAGTGAATTGCCAGATTGCGCTTCGCCTTGTCAGTGCCTTCGATGCGATGGTGTCGGTGGAACTGCACCCGGCGGTCTCAAAAGACATTCAGAAAACTCTGCGTTATGCTCAGCGATACTACGCCGTAAACCCGGATCGGTTTATCGTTAAAATTCCGCTGACCCCGGAAGGCTACTGTGCGGTGGCTCACGCTCGCGCCGAAGGAATTCCGATCAACTACACCCTCGGTTTTTCTGCGCGTCAAAATTATCTCGCCGCCCTGCTCTCCAAACCGAATTACTGCAACATTTTCCTCGGTCGCCTGAATGCCGTTGTGTCCGACAACAAACTCGGCGACGGCAAAAATGTCGGTGAACGGGTAACCCTGGCTTCTCAGCAAGCCGTGAAGGGGCTGCGCGAAAAAGACCCGACCATTCCCACGCACCAAATCGCGGCCTCCATGCGAAGCGCGGATCAAATGATTTCTCTGGCCGGGGTAGATGTCTACACCATCCCTCCAAAGGCCGTCACCGAGTTTTATGCCAAAGGACTTACCCCGGATGCCATCGAGTCGAAGGTAGAGGAATCTTACGCCGTCGAGTTCTCAGAGGGGACAGATAAATCAAGCGTGGAAGCCCTTTGGAAAGTAGACGAAGATTTCCAGAAATTCGCGGCGGAACTCGCCTCTCGCGGCGGCACGAAACTTACCGGCGATGATCTGCGAGCGGCAGACGCCGATTACGGAACCCGATTGTTCAGCGGATTCACCACCGAGGAGCAGAACGAAATCCGTACCAAAGGCAAAATCCCGGAAACCGCACGCTGGGCCGACCGCGCCTCCCTCGATGACTTGATGACCGAATCGGCCCTGCAGTCCTTTATCGTGGATCAGGACGCTTTCGACGCCCGCATTCGGAAAATTATCGCCGAAGCCTGAGAGCGACTCCCTTCCGCTTGCGTTGACAGGACAAAAACGCTCCCCCTTCTCAAGTGGAAAGGGGAGCGTTTTTGGGGTCAAGAACCCGTGCAGACGCGCCGCTGCTCAAGCCGCAGAACCTCAAAAGCTAGGCTTTGAGCGGAGCCGTAATGCCGTGCGTCTCCTGCCCGTCGGCAGCCTGAGTCGGGGAGGACGAGTGCCCGATACCCGAAAGCAGGGCGGCGACGACCGCTGCCAGAGCCAGATATTTAAGGGGGGTAAAGATCGTTTTCATGGTTAAGCGTCCTTTCCGAGTTCTTCGTCCAGCCAGTTCCACCAGCGGACAAGATCGGCGTCACGTATCTGAAACAGGGTCTGCAAGAATTTTTCGCCCGGACACGCCGGAAGATTGTTCTGCAAGACGGTCTCCATCACCTGCTTTGCCTCAATGAAATAGCGGTCTTTCACATAGGCCGTCAGCAGATTGCAGGCTCGCATGGGGGTGGGCTTCTGCATCGCCAGTTGAGCGAAGTGCAGGGCGCGTTCGATGTTTTTCTCTTTGGTTCGTCCCATATCGAACCAGGTCAGATGAATATCGGCGGCATTCGTCGCGGCAATAAATTTCGCGTCCCCTGCGTTCGGGTTTTCGATGATTTGCAGGTAAACGTCGAGGCCTTCGCGCAGGCGGCCGTTTTGCGACAGCAGCACGCCCACCTCGTTGAGCGCGGCGAAAAAACGGGGATCGGCGGCATAAGCCTCGCGGTAAAGCCGGATCGCCAGGTCCAAATCGCTCTGGTCGTAGCGGGCGGTGCGTGCTTGGGCATAAAGAGCCTGCGCCGTTTCGCTTTGGGCGGTTGGGTTGTCGCCCAGCGTGTAGGTATCCATCACACGAAGAGCCTGCCGCATTTCGGGGGTGGGGGGAGCCACATTTTTCGCGGAGCCGACCTCGTTGACAATCGCTTCTTCGGCATCGGGAGACGAGTCGGCGGTACGCTCGCTCCAGGGCGTTTGGAGGAGTTTTCGGAAAAGTGCGTCCTGCCGCTCCGCGCTCCAATCGGTTTTTTGCGTGGTCTTTCGGCTCACGCGCCCGGTTCTCCCCTGTGCGATCAATCTCACAAACGGGTTGTCGAGACCGCACTCCCGTTTCAGAATTTCCGAAAGGGCGGCGCGGGCACGGCACACCGACTGACGTTCTTTGTCAGTGGAAGCCGACACTTTCGCGCCGTTTTCGCGCTCCCGATCCCGCGCCATATCCCGCTCAAGAGCCATCAGGTAGTTTGCCGGGATCGCTTTAAGCGCGTGGGTAAGCGCACTGCGAAACTGAACCCGATCCGTTGAGTCGAGCAAAGCCTCTTCGGGATGCGTCTCGGTGTGGTCGTCCACGAGCGTATCGCTAAGCAGAAATGCCCCGTCGCCCGAACCCTTCAAGGGCAGATCGAACGAAACGGTGGGCATCTCGCGGCGCAGCTCACGTTCGGTATCGCTAATCACTGAGCGAATGGCACGAATGAGATAGGCGACTGGCTCCGGGAAGATCATCGTGAGCGCATCGGCAAATTCAAGAGCCTGAAGGGAACGCTCCGATCCATAGTTACGAACCGCCACCCGAGCCATTTTCAGGCAGGCTTCTTCGAGGGCCACATAGCAGTCGTTGGCAGAGTGGCGCGGCGGAAGTACCCGCCCGTCTTCCAGAGTGCGTGCATTAGAAAGCGACGAGATCGCCCTGGCCGCAAATCGAGACCGGATCATCGAAGCGGCACTCACCGGGTCCACCACGTGAAGCGGCGTGGAGGAAGCACAAGATTGGGAGCGGTTTGCGGAACGCGCTCGCTCGGTTCCCGCAGGAGAACCTTCGTAAAGGGATTGTTCTGTTCGAGCCACTGCCTACCTCCTGAGTTCAGGTCAGGTTTGGAACGGGTCTGGCAAATTTCGCCGGGGTTTCTTCTGGATACTCCCTAGGACGAACCAACCCATCTTTCGTGACGCACAGCAGCAAAAAAAGTTTGATTATTTTCGCTGAGGGGGCAGGCGGACGAACGATCAGAGATAGAGTACCTGAAAAAAGGCGGTATTCCGCCCCTGAAACACAAAAAGAAACCGCCTGACGCCGAAGAAAGAAACTTTCCCGGCGGGCGGCTTCCAAAGTGGAAAAACGAAAGACAAAAATCGGTTTAGACAAAAGCAAGTGACATCTCATGCGGAGACACCTGAGAGTAATCGCTTTGCATCGCCGAGGCTAGTTCCTCCTCGTCACAGGCTGGAGCGGAAGCCGTATCGAGGTGCGAAAGCAGCCAGGTCAAAAACACTTTTGCCTCCTCCAGTTTTCCAATCCCCTCCGCCCGGTTTTTTCCGATCAAGGCCATCATCTGTGCCTGATGCTGACCGCGCCGATCCCGGGCCTGCGTAAATTGGTGGAACAGCGCATCAATCTTCGCCACCGACTCGCAGGCGGCTTCCACATTGCGGAAGCGGAGCACCCCGTTGAACATTCGGGCGTATTCATTCTGCACCACGCTGGAAGTGTAAAGATCGCTGTATTCGGTCGCTTTTCCCGCGTTGGTAAGTACATTCGCTACATAAGATGGGGAACACTGCAACGCCTTGGCAATCTCCTCAACGCTCCGACCAGCGGCTTTCATCGAAAGGGCTAACTCTTTTTTAGAAGTCTGTTTCATGGTTTCGTTCCTTTGCGGATCAAATACGAACTACTAGAGAATAGTATACTAGTAAAACAGAAGAAAATCAAGAATAATGTCTACTAAATGCCAGTTTTGATTCTTTGTCAACCACATTCTACTATACGAAAGTCTAGCCCTCGGAGTGCCGACTCTCCCCAATCTTCCGGCCTTTTTTCAAGAGAAAACAGCAAAAAATCCGCCGAAAGTTCGTCGGATCAAAAACTTGAATTCGGATTTTTCAACCAGCCCGGACAGATTGCGTTGACGAGAATACCGCTCCCTCTTTTCGCAAAATTAGACAAACCTTTGCCTGCAAAAGTTCAGCGACGGGCAAAGCGAAGCTCGTTTCGTTCTCTGAGCAGGCCCAGAGCGAAACACTCTTCCTGATAACGAAGCAGCCCCTGAATCTGCGTTTCGCCCAGATCGTAATCCATCACATGAAGCAGATAATCCAGCGAACGATCCAGCGGCAGGTTCCAGCGTTCCGCCCACTTCAGGGCCAGCTCTCCCCGCCTCTCCATCCCCCAGGCTTTTGCCTTTTCCAAAGCGGAGATCAGTTCCAGTGAGACGCGGTCTTCCCGTGCAAGCCAGCCCGCGTAAACGAATGGCAGCCTTGTCCACTCCTTCCACCCCGCACCGAGATCGAAAACATGAATCTCGCCGTGATGGAGGTCAAACAATTTCAAGTCGCCGATAATCAGCCCTGCATCAAACCCCGAAGTCATCGCCTCGAAATCGGGCGCATGGTGGACATAATCGGGTTTGATCCCGGAGCGGCGTTCGAGCAGAACTTTCGTCAGGGCCGCCGAGGTCAGGGAGGACGTGTCGAGCGCAACGGTTTTAAGGTCGGACAGGGGAGGCCGGTGAAAAAGCCGAACGCTTTTCACCGCTCCATCCGCAGAAATGGAAATGTCGGGGATCAGCACCAGCTCCGGGTTTTGCAGCCCCTCGAAAATCGAAACATTGGCGACATCGAGTTCATCATTTCGGAGCATTTGGGCCAGACGGGAGGGAACGGCGTAGATCACCTCGGCGTCGGCGTCGCAGTCGGGGGAGTGAAACCAATCTATCAGCGGCTTCACATTCAGATAGGGAACCGATCCAATTCTCAACTTCGCCAAGTAAACATTCTCTTTCTGCGGCAGAGAAGCTAGTACCGCTCAACCCATTGCGCCGAAAGTAACAGGGTGGTAATGGGGTGCAGTGCCTCCAAGCCACCCGCCTTGTCGAAACCGCTGAGATCGAGAGGCATCAAAAATCAATCGCCAAGTCGCCGGAAGGGGAGACAGCTCCTTTTTCCTCAATCCCTAATGAAGCGGAAAGTAAAAAAGACCGTCCAGAACCGTGAACAAAAACAGCAAAATGCTCACCCATCCGTTCAGGGTGAAAAAGGCGAGATTGACCCGGCTGAGGTCAGTGGGCTTGACAATCGCCTGCTCATAAAAAATCAACGCTGCAACCACACAGACCCCGAAAAAATAAAGCAGCCCCAGGTGCGCGAGGCCTCCGACGGCGAACAGCAGCGAAACCGTCCCCAGGTGCATCAGCCGCGAGATCAGAAGCGCGTTGGCTTTGCCCAGCGTTTCGGGAAGGGAGCGCAGGGCATTGTCCCGGTCGAAGTCGTAATCCTGAAGGGCATAGATAACATCGAAGCCGCCGATCCAAAGCATCACTACCGCCCCCAAAAGCAGCGGAACCACTTCCAAACGCCCCCGAACAGCGATCCAGGCCCCAATGGGGGCAATCCCGATCCCAAACCCCAGGATCAGGTGACAGAGCGGCGTAAAGCGTTTGGTGAGTGAATAACCAAGAATAACCAGAAGAGCCAGCGGGGAAAGATAAAAGCAGAGCGGGCTGAGGCTCCACGACGCCAGAGCAAACAAAAGCACCGACGCGACAAAGTACAAGATCGCCTTCTGAACCGTAAGAACTCCGGAAGGTAAATGCCGGGAGGCGGTGCGCGGATTGGCGGCATCAATGGCGCGGTCAGCGAGCCGATTAAAAGCCATTGCCGCGCTTCTGGCTCCCACCATCGCCGCCACTATCCAAAAGACCACCGGCGCAGGCGGAAGGCCGTACGGCAGCCCTTTCGATGCCAGCAGCACCGAAATAAGTGCGAAGGGCAGAGCGAACACCGTGTGCTCAATTTTGACGAACTCGCCGAACTGCCTTAAATTCCGAAGAAATCTGCCCAACAGTGTTTCTCCTGCTCTGCAAACACGCTGTGTCTACTTTTCGTGCTGCCATTCCGAAACGAGCGTCTGTTCGATTCCCAGCTGCTGCAAAATTCGCGCCACCAGAAAATCCACCAGGTCGTCTATGGTTTTCGGTTTGTGGTAAAACCCTGGAGCCGCAGGCAGAATAGTCGCGCCCGCCTCCGCCAGCGCGGTCAGATTGCGAAGGTGAATGAGATTGAAGGGGGTTTCGCGGGGAACGAGAATCAGGCGGCGGCGTTCTTTCAGGCAGACATCAGCGGCGCGAGTCACAAGGTCGTCGGAAATGCCTCCGGCAATGCGGGCCGCCGTTCCCATGCTGCAGGGCACGATCACCATGCCGTCGTGCCGAAACGAACCGGAGGCAGGCGGCGAAAAATAGTTTTTCTTGTCTACAAATCGAATCGCATCCGAATGAAATCCGATTAGATTTTCGCACGAAAGCGACTGCGCGTTCACGGCCCTCCCGGTTTCGATGGACACGACCTGCAGGGCTTGATCCGAAAGGGCCACATAAATTTCCGAGTAGTGCCGAATCGCTTCCTGCAAAAACCGAACCGCATAGGGGGCCCCGCTCGCCCCGGTGATCGCCACCACCAGCCTGCCTGTTTTCGCCGTGTCGGTCGTCATCAGGCTTCTTTCTTCGCATTCAGTTCCTGAACCGAGGCTTCCATCGCGGCCATGCCGAAGCCCTCGAAGGCTTTCAGTCCCCGATGCATCAGGCCGGGAACTGCGCCCAGGGTCAGCACGGCCTCTCGCAGTAAAATCCGGTCGTGGCGCGGAAGCCGCTGTTCACAGACCGCACGCGAAAAAAGATCGCGCCCCGTCACCACTCCCGCCGGATCAATCCCAATCGGGTCCAGACCCTGCACAAACCCGGCATACACGCCCATATAGGTGTAGTCATGGGCATAATTGCGATTGGGCAGCCGCACCGAATACTCAATTTTCATCACCCCGAAAAGCACATAATCCGGTTTGAGGTAGGCGCGTGCTTCCTCATAAACTTCGCGGTTCAGGGCCTGATCCACGTTTTCACCGTGCTCCAGCCGCCCGCCCGGAAACCCGAAGATGCCGCGCCGATCCCGCACCACAAGCACCTTGTCTCCAAAAAACGCGACAATATGAACGGAGGTCGTAGGCGCGTCATCCGGCAGCACCTCGCAGCGCAAAGCCGTCAACCGAACCGGCTGCTCTCCCCAGTGCATTTCTTCAATAAATAAAGTCGCGTCGTCCAAGCACCATTCCCCGATGGAAGCCGAAGGTCGGAAGAAAACAGAGCATCTATGCTCTGAAGCCTCTTTCTGTGTTCGGTCTCTGTTCTTTCCCGATTAAATTCCCAATTTGTCCCACATCGCCGTCACACGCCGCTTCACATCTTCGCTCATTTCGATCACGGGCGGCCATTCGCGTCCAAACCCCTCTGCCGGAGTTTTGCGCGTGCAGTCAAAGCCGATTTTCGATCCGAAACCCAAACTGCGCGACGCATGATCTAATACGTCTATTGGCCCCCGAACGAGACACAAATCTCGCTCCGGGTCAATGTTGTTGCCGAGGCGCCATAAAACTTCCTGTGTGTCGTGAACATTCACCTCGTCGTCGAAGACGAAAATCATTTTGGTGAACATCGCCTGACCCAGCCCCCACAGCGCATGCATGACCTTAAAAGCATGGCCCGGATACCGCTTTTTGATCGAGACAAAAGCGACATTGTGAAAAACGCCCTCGACCGGAAGGCAGAGGTCGCTGACTTCGGGCACCGTGAGTTTGAGCAGAGGCAGAAATAGCCGCTCCGTCGCCTTGCCCAGCATCCCGTCTTCCATCGGTGGCCGTCCCACAATGGTGCAGGGATAAACCGGGCGGCGGCGGTGCGTAATCGCGGTGACATGAAACACCGGGTACTGATCCGCCAGCGAATAGTAGCCGGTATGATCGCCGAAAGGCCCTTCCAGCCGCCGCTCAAACGGATCAATCTGGCCCTCGATCACGATTTCCGCGTCTTCGGGAACCTCCACATCTACGGTTTTCGCCTTCACCAGCGTCACCGGCTTTTTTCGCAAAAACCCCGAAAACAGCATTTCATCAATGCCGGGGGGCAGGGGAGCCGTTGCTGCATAAGTGAGCGCAGGGTCGCCGCCCAAAACTACGCAAACATCAATTTTTTTGCGAAGATGCTCTGAAATGCGGGCGTGCTCCGCCGCCACTTTATGCATCTGCCAATGCATTCCGGTGGTGTTCCGATCATAGACCTGCACCCGATACATCCCCACATTGCGCTTGCCCGTGTTGGGATCGTGCGTGAAAACGAGCGGCAGCGTAATATAGCGTCCGCCGTCTTCGGGCCAGCAGTGCAGAATGGGGAATTTGCCGAGGTCTACATCCTCCCCAGTCAGTACAACCTCCTGACTTCGACCGTCTCCCGACTGCAGCTTCGGAGGCATTTTGGCGAGCACGCCAAGTTTGGGCAGCAGTTCTCTCGCCGCATTGAAAAGGCCGCGCGGCACTTCGGGCTTGAGAAGGGCTTCGATTTCGCAGGCAATCGTCTCCAGGTCTTCCACACCCAGCGCAAGGCTCATGCGCCGGTAAGAGCCGAACACATTAATCGCCAACGGCACGTTTGAGCCTTTCGGCTTCTCAAACAGCAGGGCTGGCCCGCCGCCCGGACTTTTCATCACCCGGTCGGCAATCTCCGTAATTTCCAGAAAGGGGTCTACCTCGGTTTTAATCCGCTTCAGTTCACCCAACCGCTCCAATACGTCCAAAAACTCGCCGAAATCTCGATACGCCATGCTGTTTACTCTTCTCTCGAATTGAAAACGGTTCTAATTCGGGCCTGATTTCGGGCCTAATAATGTATTATCGCACACGAATAAATACGCATGGGGAATCAACGAAGTATACCCGCCTCCTCCTACCCTGTCAATTTCGATTTCTTGAAATCAAGCGGGGAGTTTTTCGGGAGGAGAAAACAGAAAACAGGAACTTTCCCTCAATCTGAGCGTCTTCTTAATCATTAATGGAAATTAAAGGTTGAGGCGAATTAACCTTTTTTGATTTCTCAATGAACGAGAAGGAACGCAGGACTTGAAACCCAAATCTCTGATGCTGGGAATAATCCCGGTTTTTTTGCTGGCCGGTTCTATCGGCTGGCGGCTCAACCAGAAAAAGCAAGACAAAAAAGAGCAGGATAAGGCGGCGCAGACACGAAAAACCGCCCCGCCCAGCGTCAATGTCGCGGAAGCGGTTCGCCGGGACATCGTTCACACCTTCGAGGGAATCGGCGGGGTCGAGGCTCCGTTCAATGTTAAAATTTCGTCCCGTGTCACGGGGCTGGTAACCCGCCTTCATCTTCGCGAAGGCGACCCCGTGACCGCCGGGCAGATCGTCGCTCGAATTGACCCCGCCGAAGTTCAGGCCCAGGTGCGTCAGCAGGAGGCGAACGTCGCCGAAGCCCAGGCACGACTCGCGCAGGCGGAGTTCACCGTCCATCCGACCAATGTAGGCGTTGCCGCGCAGATACGGCAGCAGCAGGCAGGCGTCAACAATGCCCGTGCCGTTTACAATCAAGCCGTTTCCAACTACGACTCGCTTATCGCCTCGTCGCAGGCTTCCATTGCCGACGCGCAGGCGAAAGTGGACGCCGCTCAATCGAACATCCTCAACGCCGAAGCAACTCTCCAAAGCGCGAAAGCCAATTTCAACAATGCTCAAACCCGCTTTAACCGCACAAACGATCTCTACAAGCAGGGGTTTGTGGCCGCCCAGGATGTAGACGACGCCCGCACCCAACTCAACGTTCAACAAAGTGCCGTCGAGGTGGCCCAGGGGCAGGTGAACGCCGCGAAATCTGCCAAAAACTCCGCCCTGGCGCAGTTGGAGGTGGCCCGAAAGCAGTCCAACATCGGTAAAAACAAAGGCAATACCGACATTGCCGCCGGACTTGCCGCCTTCCGTCAGGCCCAGGCTTCGCTCGATGTCGCCCAGGCAAACCGGGCCCAGCGTCCCGCCTATCAAGCCAATCTCGCCGCCCTTCGCGCTGCCGTCTCCTCTGCACAGGCGCAGCTTCGCAACGCCCGCGCTCTTCTCGATCAAACCGAACTGCGCTCGTCTGTTTCCGGCTTTGTCACCGGACGCTACCTCGATCCGGGGACGGTGGCAACGGCAGGGCAGCCCATCCTCGCGGTGCAGGCGATCCGGCAGGTCTATGTCACCACCTCCGTCCCCGAAGATGTCTCCCGGCAGGTCAAGGTCGGGTCGGCGGCAAAGATCGGCTTCGATGCCCTGCCCGGACGAAATTTCACCGGAACTATCACGCAGGTCAACCCCGCTGCCGACGCGCAAAGCCGACAGTTCGCGGTGAAAATCACCCTCGACAATCCGCAGAATCTTATCAAGCCGGGAATGTTCGCCCGGGTGAAAATCACCCTTGAAAAATTCCCCGCCGTGCTCGTCGTCCCCCGCGAGGCGGTCAAGAAAACGCCGAAAGACACAGAAGTGGTCGTCGTGGACGAAAAGGGCATTGCCCATCCCCGCCCGGTCAAAACCGGGGCCGAAGACCCTGCCGGCATCGCCGTCACCGAGGGACTGCAGCCCGGTGAAAAGGTGGTAACGCTCAGCCAGACTCCGCTGAAAGAAGGGCAGGCCGTGAAAGTGGGAGGCGGAAAATGAACATCGGAAAATTCGCGGTCACCCGCCCCGTCACCGTCACCATGCGAATTGCCGCGCTTGTGCTGCTCGGCATCGTCTGCCTCACCAAACTCCCGATTGACCTGCTGCCGAAAGTGTCCATCCCCACAGTTCTGGTTCAGACGCAATGGCCCAATGTCGCCCCGGAAGAAATGGAAACGCAGATCACCCGCCCGCTCGAACAGGCGGTTTCCTCGGCCTCCAATATCTATAACGTCTCTTCCAGTTCAACGCAGGGAACCTCCAGCATCCGAGTTCAGTTCAATTACGGCACCGACATTGGCCAGGCCGCCGTAGATGTGCTTCAGCTGGTTGAACGCGCCCGACAGCGGTTTCCCACCGACCCAACCCTCCAAACCCCGGTGGTCTTCAAACTCGACCCCTCCCAGCTTCCGATTTTGATCTACGGCGTTTCAGGCGAGTCAGACCCGGCAAAACTCAAAGCCATCCTCAACAATCAGGTGTCTCCGATCTTACAGTCTGCAAACGGAGTTGCCTCCGCCGTTGCCACCGGCGGGGCGGATCGCGCCATCATCGTAGATGTGGACCCGGATCGGCTTCGAGCGTATCACCTTTCCCTCTCAACCGTCTCCAAGCGCATTGTCGAAGAAAACCTGAACCTCCCTGCCGGAATTGCCCGACAAAGCAATACCGAATACACCATCCGTTCGCTCGGCGACTTCACTAATCCGCAGGAGATTGCCTCGATCCCGGTTGGAACCTACAACGGACAGAACGTCGCCCTAGGTCAGGTCGCTCGCGTACGTGATGCACAGCAGGAACTCCGTCTTTTCACCCGCCTCAACGCCGAGCCTGCCGTTGGAATGATCGTCGTTAAGCAAAGCGAAGCGAACACGGTGGACACCGCCAACAACGTTCGCGAAAAACTGAAGCAGGTCGCCAAACTCTACCCCCATCTTAAGTTCGGGCTGGCTTACGATCAGTCGGAATTCATCGTCCATTCCATTGATGACGTGAAATTCAGCGCCATTGTCGGCGGCGGGCTGGCCGTCGTCATCCTGATGATGTTTCTGCGAAATTTCCGCTCCACCCTCGTGGTCACCCTGTCCATTCCGATTTCGATTTTCTCCACCTTCACCCTGCTCTATTTTTGCGGCTTTACCCTCAACAATATCTCGCTGTCCGGGCTTTCGCTCGCCACCGGTCTGATCGTAGATGATGCCGTTGTGGTCTTAGAAAACATCTTCCGGCACATCGAGCGCGACAAAAAACCGCCCGCCGAAGCCGCCATCACCGGAACCAACGAAATCACCTCCGCCGTGTTCGCCTCTACCATCACGATCATGGTGGTCTTTCTGCCGCTGTTTCTCATCAAGGGGCAGTCGGGGCAGTTGTTTACGCAGTTCGCGCTTGTCGTCATTTTCTCAATTGCGATTTCGCTGCTCGATGCCCTGACCGTAGTTCCCATGCTGGCCTCCCGCTTTATCAAGCAGGAGCAGATCGAAGCCGAAAACGAGCGGAACGAAAAACGCAGACACGGAATCAAAGACGATCAGCGGCGAAGTGCTCTCACCGTCGTGTTCGACTGGTTCGGAGACCGCTTCGATGCCCTGGACGCGGCCTACCATCGCGCACTCGCCTGGGCACTTCAGCACCGCTGGCCGGTCGTGATCGGGGCGGTCTGCCTGACGGCGGCCAGTGCTCTGCTGATCCCCCAAATCGGCTCCGAAGTGCTGCCGCAAACCGACAGCGGCAACTTCAACGTCACCATTCGCCTCCCCGTCGGCACGGCCCTCGCGAAAACCGATGAAACCGTAAAACTCGCGGAAGACACCGTGCGTAAAATGCCCGATGTCGAAACCGTATTTGCAGCTTCGGGAACCACGCTTTCCCTGCGCGGAACCACCACCACGCTCACGCCCTACCAGGGATCGTTGACGGTGCGCCTCAAAGAAAACCGCAAAAAGCAGACCCAGCAGATCATTAAGGACGTTCAAAAAGAGCTGGGCAGAAAACTCACCGGAGCGCGGGCCATCGTCACACCCTATGACCTCGTGACTCAGATCATTTCAGGCGGAAACCAAAACGTCGAAATTGACCTCTACGGAACCGATCTCAAAACACTCGCACAAGTTTCCCGCGACGTGCTGACTCAGGTCCGCACCGTTCCCGGCATGGAAAACGCCGACACCAGTGTGCAGGATGCCACCCCTGAACTCCAATTCAAGGTAGACCGGCAGAAAGCCCTGCAGCTCGGCGTCAATTTCACCGACATTGCCAATGCCCTCAACACCGCCACCAACGGAACCCTTTCGTCCTACTATCTCGAAGAGGGGTTTCAATACCCGATCTATGTCCAGCTCCCGGAAGGGCAGCGTAAAAGCGTCCAGCAGATTCTCGATCTGCCTCTCTCCCCCACCGGGGTACAAAGTGCGGAAACCAGAAACGCTCCCACCTCCGCCTCCGGCGGAACCGGAGCGGTAGGGACGGGAACCGCCTCCGCCGCCGTTTCAACGTCCTCACCGGCTCCCGGCAACGGCTATGTGCTGCTGCGGCAGGTAGCACAGCCCATCCTCACCACCGGCCCCAACGAAATCACCCGGCAAAATTCTCAGCGGTACATCGCCATCACGTCGGTGGCGCAGGGACGCTCACAAAGTGAAATCCTCGCCGACCTGCAAAAACTCATGGCTCAGCAGAAACTTCCGGCGGGCTTTTACTGGGACTTCGGAGTGCAGCAAAAGCAGCGGGCGCAGGAATACTCCGGGCTGGGGCTGGCGGTTTTGCTGGCCGTTGCCCTCATCTATATGCTCCTAGCCTCGCAGTTCGAGTCGTTTCTCTATCCGCTCACCATTCTGGCAACCGTTCCGCTTTCGATCATCGGCGTGGTGCTGGGGCTGTTTCTCACGGGGCGGGCATTTGGTCTCACTGCGTTTATCGGCCTGCTGCTTCTCGTGGGGATCGTCGTCAAAAACGGAATTCTGCTTATCGAGTACACGAATCAACTGCGCGAACGCGGCATGGAGCGCACGGAGGCGGTGCTCAAAGCCAGTCCGACCCGTCTGCGCCCGATCCTGATGACCACCTCCGCCGCCATTCTGGGAATGATCCCGCTCGCGCTCGCCTACGGGCGAGGAACAGAAACGCAGGCTCCGCTGGCAACGGCGGTCATCGGCGGGCTGACGACCTCCACACTGCTCACCTTGTTTGTCGTGCCCTGTGTCTACACGCTGCTCGATGATTTCGGACGGTGGATACAAAAGGACAAACGCGACCTTTCGCGCCCCACGCTGGTAAAGCCGACTCCCGCCGCAATCGAGGCGGAAAAAGCCGCCCGCGAAACGAAAGAGGAAAACAAAGCAGCAAAGGCGGTCAACCCGTGAAAACCGCTCCCGACCGAAGTTCAGAGGAAATCCTGCTCGAAGCGCAGGCCGAATCGCTTGAAGTGCTGCTGCCCCGCCTCATGCGCCAGGTGTTCACGATTGACCCCGAACACCCGACAGCAGAAATGCCGCTGGCGCAGCTTCGACTTTGCTCTACGCTGATGCACAGCACACACTCGCTGAGCGGGATCGCCGAAGAACTGGGCGTCTCCGTTTCTGCCGCCACCCAGATCGCCGACCGCCTCGAAAAAACGGGGCTGGTCGAGCGCATTTCCTGCACGGAGGATCGCCGGGTCAAGCGTCTCCAGCTGACGCCGCAGGGAGCCGAAGTGATGGAGTCGCGCCGCCAAACACGGGTTCAGCACGTCCGCCTTCTTCTCGAACACCTCCGCGAACCCCGGCGAAACGAAGTGATCGCCGCCATCGAAGAAATGCTGGAAGCCGCCCAGCGATCCAGGGGAGGCACCTCCGTTTCGTCAAAGACACGCACGCTGTGAGCAAAAAATTGAACGTCGAAAAAGACGAGGTCCAATTTTTTACACAGGCCGTCCCGAAGAGTACGGCGCCAGAGTCACGCAGTTTCTCCCCTTTGACTTCGAGTGATACAGGGCCGCATCCGCACCTGCGGTCAACTCGGAGGGGCCCGCCATCGAAAGCGTGAGAGTGGCCGCCCCGAAACTCGCCGTCACCTTTTGCTGCTCCCAGGGATAAGCCTCAATCGCGCCTCGAAATCGTTCCGCCATCGCCGCCGCACCCGCAGAATCCGTGTTCGGAAGCAAAACCACAAACTCCTCGCCGCCATAGCGTGCCGCGAGGTCAGAGGCGCGGGCATTTTCCAAAAGCAGAGCAGAAACCGTTTTCAGAACCTCATCCCCGGCGGGGTGTCCGAATTTGTCGTTAAACCGCTTGAAGTGGTCTACATCCAGCAAAATCAAGGAAAGCGGCAGCTGGTAACGGGCGCATCGCACAAACTCTTGATCCAACTCGCTCTGGAAGGTGCGATGATTTTTAAGGCCGGTCAGCCCGTCGGTTGAGGCAAGCCTCTCAAGCTGCTGCGCGTACTGCTTTAGTTCGGTCACATCGGCAAAAGTTACCACAACCGAGGAGGGGCGGTCTTCGCCGGGACGAAAGAGGGGAGCCGCATTGATGGACATCCAGGTGAGTTCGTCCGTCGGCTTTCGAAGCCCCATCACGACCTGCTGCTGGGCAATGCCTTCGCGCAGGGCCAGTACCGCCGGGTGAGTGTCTCCCGCCCAGGCTGTTCCGTCTTCGTGAATGGCCTGCCAGTGAGGATCGAGCGAAGTCAGTCCCCGCATTTGCGCCCCGGTCAGCCCCAAAATACGCTCGGCACTCGCATTGTTGAGAACGATTTCTCCAACTTCGTTCTGAAAGACAAAGCCGTCCTGCATCGCTGCAATTGCGGCTTGAAACCGTGCTTCACTTTCCTGCAAAGCACACTCCGCCAGTTTGCGAGCCGTGATCTCCCGCATACAGCAATAGTGCCCGATGAAATTCCCTCGCGCATCCCGTCGGCGAATCATTACAACCTCTTTATGAAACCTCTCCCCATTTTTTCGTACTCCCCGCACCTCCGAAACCGACTTGCCCTCCTGCTTCATCCGTTCGTAGTCCCCCAGCATCCGGGCATGATCCTCTGGAAAAACAGTCGGCATCCACTCCATTCCTGCCATTTCCAGCGGGGTATAGCCGCAGGTACGGGCATAAGCCTCATTGATAAAGCGATAGCGTCCCTCCACATCGAGAACGGAAACGCCTTCGGTGGTTTGCTCCAAAGCCTGAGTTAAAGTAGAGAGCGCGTCCGATTTTTGTTTTTGCTGCAAAAAGGCCCACACCGTCAGGCTCAGTAAAAGCGGTGTCAGGTCTACCCACCAGAGCAGAGGAGTGATTCGCTGCACTCGCGCCGCCCCCAGCAAAGAAACGGAAAGGTTCATACGCCTGCACTCTTGAAAGGTCATCCAGAGAGCAAATAAACAGCCGATCCCGATACAAACCAAGACAAGAGACAATGCTGAAAAATGACGACGAGAGAACACGGCAGAAGTTTGCATCGCAAAAACCCTTTCTCTATTCAATTATGGCAAGAGGAGCAGGCTTTTTTATCAAAATTAGGTCGGTCGCCTAATCCGCGTCCGCCGTCGGTGAAAGGGATTCGGTTTGTGCCTTGCACAAATTTCTGCAGATGCGGTACAATGAATCAGCCGTTTTGTCTCTGTTGAAGGGATACGGCACGAACTCACACCGTTCACCTATTTGTTTTGAGGAGAATCCCATGAAACAGTCCGTTGCGCTGACCTTCGCGCTCCTGTCCCTGTCCAGCATCGCTGCTCTGGCAGGCCCCCCCAAAAAAGCCGCAAAAAAAACGACAGGTAAAGCCGTTGTCAAAACCGCCAAACTCGTTCAGGTCATGCACTGCCCGATAACCGGCGAAGAAGTAAAAGACGCTTCCGGAAAAACCGCAAAGGTAGACAACTATAACGTTCACTTCTGCTGCCCCGGCTGCGATGGTCAATTTGCCAAACTGAGCAAAAAAGATCAGCTCGCCAAAGCCAAAGAAGCCTCCGCCAAAGACGCCAAACCCGCCGCGAAAAAAGGCTAGTCGAAGGGAGAGGGGTTTGCCTCCTTTTTGCCAGCCCCTCATCTCTCATTCCTTTCGTATGCCCAAATTTCTGCTGATTTTCTCCAAAGATGAGCCGGTGCGCTGGCTCGGCCACCTCGATATCCTCCGCACGTTTGAACGCGCCATCCGCCGTGCCGGACTTCCCGTCGCCTTCTCCGGCGGCTTCAATCCCCGCGAAAAAATCGCCTTTGCCTCCGCCCTCGGAACCGGCATCACCGCCGGGGCCGAACGAGCCGTTCTCGAACTCACCGAAACCGCTTCTCCCGCCGAGGTGATTTCGCGCCTGAATCTCGCACTTCCAGAAGGGATTCGTATCCGGGACTGCGAGGAAATCACCGAGGCCCAGGAGAAAGCAACGCTGGCGGGCTTCGACCGGGGAGAATACGAAGTCACCCTCTCGCTCCCGGACGGCACCTCGGCTCAAGACTTGGAAAATGGGATCGCCTCTCTGCTGGCCCGCGACACCGTGCCCGTCACCCGCGAAAAAGAGGGGAAAAAGAAAATCGTGGACATTCGCCCGAATCTGTTTTCGCTCACCCTGCTGCCCGAAACCGTCACCCCAACCCGTGCCGCCGTATGCATGAGGGTGGGGCAGGGAGAAAACGGAACGGCAAAGCCGCCGGAAGTAGTAGCCGCACTTGCCGAACAAATTCCCGGCCTGACGCTTCGGCGTTCCCACCGGGTCAGACCGCTCAGCGGAAAAACAGAGACTGCTCTGCCCGATCTCGCTCAGCCCGAAAAAGAAAACGATCTTGCGCTATCCTAGGCCGCATCCGAACTGCTACTGGGTTCTCCCGGGAAGCCTGATGGCAGGCGAATATCCCGGCGAACGCGCCGAATTCGAGGCCCGCATTCGCCTTGACAAAATGCTGGAAGCCGGACTAACTTACTTTCTCGACCTCACCGAAAAAAACAGTCCGCTCACTCCCTACAAACCCTGGCTGGTTGAAGAGGCCGACAAAAGAAATCTCGAAATCGGTTACCGCCGTATGGAGATTAAAGATGGGGACATTCCCGCCGACGGCTTGATGGAGGACATTCTCGCGCAAATTCGCCTTTCGCTCGCCCAGGGACACGCCGTTTATGTACACTGCTGGGGAGGCATCGGGCGCACCGGAACCGTGATCGGCTGCTACCTCGCCGAGGAGTGCGGAAGCGGAGAAGAAGCCCTGCGCCAGATCAATTCGATGTGGCAGGCGATGGAAAAGAAATGGCGGGCCCCCTCCACCCCGCAAACCTGGGCGCAGGTCGAGATGATTCGACGCTGGAGACGTTGAGCCGCCGCTCCGTTTCCCCTCACCAAAAAAGAAAACGAAGGACAAATCTTGATGTCAATAAACCAATTACGAAAAGACATTCTCGTCAACGTCGGCGAGCGCGAAACCCGCATTGCCGTGCTGGAGGACGACCGCCTTGTCGAACTTCACATCGAACGCAGCGAACGGGTGGTAGGCAACCTCTACAAATGCAAAGTCGCCAATGTGCTGAAAGGGATGGACGCCGCCTTTGTAGACATCGGGCTGGAACGAAACGCCTTTCTCTACGTCGGCGATGTCATTCCCACCCGCGATGAGCCTAAAGCCGCCGCTCCCGCCCCCGTTCCCGACTCCGGCAAACAGCGATTCGGGCGAGGACGCCGGGGCAGTTCCCGCTTTGCCCCGCAGCCGTCCTCCACTCCCGCACCGGAGGTCGGAGACGGGTTCACCGCCGAACTTCCAGCGGATGCTGCGGTGGAAGACCCAATGGAGTTTGCCCCTTCCCGAAGTGAAGAGGAGGTGCTGGAAGCCTTGGCGACCGAGGCCGAAGCCGCCCTCCAGGACGAAAACGATTCGCTTTCCTCCGATGAGGCGGAATTCGCCGAACTCATCGAAGATATCGAGGAAACTCCCCAGGGAGGGGAACGCCCCCCGCGCCGCCCGCCAATGCGCCGGTCGGTGGCGCGAAATCAAAAAATTGCCGACGTTGCGAAAATTGGGCAGGAACTGCTTGTTCAGGTCATCAAGGGGCCGCGTGGAACCAAAGGAGCGCGAGTGTCCACCCGCGTTTCGCTGCCGGGCCGCTATCTCGTGCTTATGCCCGAAGGAGACAGCCTCGGCGTTTCCCGCAAAATCGAAGACGTGAAAGAACGGGATCGCCTTAAAAAAATCGGAGACCGCATCCGTGTGCCCGGCTACGGCATCATTATCCGCACCGAAGCCGAGGAAAAAACCGAAGCCGAACTTCAGCAAGACCTCGATTTTCTCGTGAAAACCTGGCGTGAAATCGAAGCCAAATCCAAAGTCGTTCGCGCCCCGGCCATTCTTCAGCAAGACCTTACCCTGCTCTACAAAACGATCCGTGATGTCTTCGGCTCCGATGTCAACAAACTCGTGATCGACTCCCCCGCCGAATACGAAAAAGCGAACGAACTCATCGAACGGCTTTCTCCTAAACTCAAAGGCCGAATTCACCTCTACGACGGCGAAAAGCCCCTGTTCGATCACTACAAACTCGAAGAAGAAATCGAGCGTTCCCTGCGCCGAAAAGTCTTTATGAAATCCGGCGGCTCCCTCGTCATTGACGAAACCGAAGCCCTGACCGTCATTGACGTAAACTCCTCCAAATTCGTCGGCTCGTCCAGCCTCAACGAAACCATCGTCAAGGTCAACCTCGACGCCGCCAGCGAAATCGCCCGCCAGCTGCGCCTTCGCGACATCGGCGGCATCATCGTAATTGACTTTATTGACATGAACTCCGAGCGAGACCGGGTTTCGGTACGCAAGGCTCTCGAAAACGCCCTCAAGCGGGATCGCTCCCGCACCAAAATCTCGAACATCAGCCCGCTTGGTCTCATCGAGATGACCCGCAAGCGCACCGGCGAAACTCTCACCGCCTTTATCACCGACGAGTGCCCCTACTGCAAAGGACGCGGAACCCTCCCCTCCGCCGAAACCGTTTCGGTAGACCTCGAACGAGAACTGCGCCGCGCCATCAACACCCCCGCCTTCGCGAAAAAAGACTCGGTGCTGATTACCTGCCATCCCGATGTCGCTGAACTTTTTGTTGGGGTCGAGGGAACTGCCGTCGCCGAACTCGAACACGACATACAAAAGGCGATTTATGTTCGGGCAGAAGAAGACGATCTGATCGAAGCCTTCAATCTGCGCCCCGGCGACATCGCCGAGTACGAAAAACTGCGCCTCAACTATCGCCGCGCACAAGTGGTCGAGTGCAAAGTCACCCGCTCGCTTCTCAAAGAAACCGGGAAATGCATTGGCTGGGCCGATGGATTTCTGCTTGATCTGGACGATGGAGCCAAGTTCGTCGGGCAAAAAGCAAAAGTACGGATTTTAGAAGTGCGCCGCTCCTACGCCGCCGCCCAGGTCATTCCCGGCACCAATCGCCCGCTGGGTTCTTAAATCCAGCGGGAGAATTGACCTCACATAAAAACGCAAAAAAGCCGCCGATGGCCGAAAACAAACCTGCACCGAGCGGGGATACCGCCGCAAAGGGCACAAAATAAAGGCGATCTCTCTGTGTCTTTGCGTGAGGTCAAGCGAGAAAGAAAACGAAATGAAGGTTGCGATTGTAGGGGCTGGAATAGCGGGACTGGGAGCAGCGAAATCGCTCTCCGAAGCCGGACACGAAGTCACGCTTTTAGAAAAAAGTCGCGGGGTCGGGGGGCGGGTCGCCACCCGCCGGATCAACGGCTGCACGTTCGATCACGGAGCACAAATTCTCAAACCCGGAACCTCTGCCCTTGCCGACCTCATGCTCCACCAGCTGCCGACCGAGGAACTCGTTCAGGTCACTGCGCCCACACGCCTCCACACCCCCGAAGGCGATCTGCTGCCTGCCGACCCCGAACACGAAGCCGAACCGAAATATGCCTACCGAAACGGGCTGACCACCCTGCCCAAACTTCTCCTGAAATCGCTGCCCAGTGTTAAGCTCAAAACCGAGATTCGAGTTCAGCGTTTCGAGGAAACGGCAGAGAGCGTCGCTCTCTTCGACGCCGAAGGCGGTTCCATAGGGCGTTTCGATCAAATCATCCTAACCGCCCCGGCCCCGCAGTCCGCCGAAATTCTCCAAAAAAGTCAGGTGCTCGATCCAATGGCGCGGGAGGTGCGCGTGGAAGCCCTGCGCGAAATTCCCTACCGTCACTGCCTCACTCTGCTCTTCGGGTTCGATCCGCAGACGCCCGCACCGCCTGCCTACGCCCTGCTCGCCGAAGACCGCGCCGCGCCCCTGCTCTGGGTTGCCTTTGAGGAAACCAAAGCCCCCGAACGCACTCCCGGAGGCGAAAAACTAATGATCGTTCAGCTCGGCCCCAACTACAGCGAAGCCCAGTACGAAGCTGAAGAAACCGCCCTGCTGAACGATACCCGCTACTTTCTCAAAAAACTGTTCGGCTCCACCTACGCCGCTCCGCTCTGGCAGGAACTCAAACGCTGGCGGTTTTCTCAGCCCTACGGCAGCGTTTCCTTCGAAGAAGCCAACGCTCATCCGGGGCGCGTTCTCGTGTGCGGCGATGCCCTCCGCCCCGGAAACGGGCGCGTCCATGAAGCTTACGAAAGTGGAATCGAAGCCGCCCAACGCCTGCTCGCCGAACCCGCTCCCTAAAGAGGGGCGGGGACAAGGGGCAAAACCGGAAACCGATACGCCGCAGGCCCGCCCGGTATCCCTCGGACAAAAGGCGGGCCTGAAACGACAGAGCAATCAATCGCGAAAGCGGTCAGCGCTGATCGTAGCGATCTCCTCGGTCGCCTTGATCTTCCCCGCCATCCCGCCGCCGATCCCGCCGGTCAAACTCTTCGCGGTCTCGGCGTCGGGCTTCCTCCCGAAGTTCCCGTTCTCGGCGATCCCGCTCCCGCCGCAGAGCCTCGCGTCGCTCTTGCTCCCGTCGAACCCGCTCTTCGCGCGCACGGCGATATTCCGACTCCCGAATTCGCTCCTGCCGCCGCTCATCCCGGTCTCCCCGGTAGTCCCGCTCTTCTCGATAATCGCGGCTGTCCCGGTTGTCCGAAGAGCCCCAGTCGGTTTCGTCACGATGCCGGTTTCGAGTCGCCCGCTGGTGCTCCGACTCGGCGTAGACCGCTCCCACGCCCGCCACAATTCCCGCCGTTTTGTTCTTTTGAGTCAGCAGCAGAGCCGCCGAAACAACCCCCAGCCCCATCGCGGTATTGCGATGTCCCTCCTCGGAAGCAAAAGCCGACTGCGTTCCAATAGAAGCGAGCAGGCACACCGTCAGTCCCAAAACAATCCCCTGATGTCTAATTCGTTTCATCGTCTTTCTCCGGGCAGAGGGTGCGGAAGGCCCCTCCCTTCCCCTGCCTTTTCTTCTCTCGCCCCGTCTTCTCCACGCTGGACGATGACTCCAAAAACGAAACCCTCCTGAAATCGTGACAGGCCAGAGAGCACGACACTAAAACGGCCAAGGAAGCAGCGGCCCTTCCCACTGCGCCCCCGGCGTCATCGGCGTGGAAGCCGCCTGCGGACCCCGCAATTTCACCTCTCGCAACAGCGTGCGTGCTCGCTGCACCCGATGCCCCTCACTCTCCATCAAATGCCGAACCTCTTCCTCCCAGTAATACCACCGCTTTCCCTCCTTCCGGTTAAGGGTTCGCTTTCCCTTCAGCACATGAACCCCTCGGAGACGCCCCTTCTTACGCAGAACATCCAGATTCTTCGTCGCCACCCCCAGCAGTGCCGCCGCCTCTACCGACGTCAACAATCCCTCCGCCAGTTTCGGATGGCAGCGCGGTCTCGCCACCTGCCTTCCCGACTCTCGAACCAAAACCCCCGTGTCACGCGCCTGTTCCCACTTGCGTCGCCGCCGAAGATGCTCTTCATCCTCCGCCAGTATCTGAGTGGCACGCCGCGAAACGAACAACGGACTGCCCTTACGCCCCGGCAGCCCTTGATACCCCGCCAGCTGCCCGTTCTGAACCAAAGCCCGCACACGGCCCTCCGAAACCCCCAGCACCTGCGCCGCCTCCTTCACTCGCAAAAATCCGCTCGCAATCGCATCTGCCTCACTCACCGCCTCTACATGAGGAACCCCCGAATGCTCACGATGCCGCTTCCGATACCCGTCCCGCAGCTTCAGAAACTCGGCCCACCCTTCGATTTCACGCCGCAAATAAAAATAGGGCTGTCCTCGGACAGTCCTGCGCTGCTCACACGTCATTTGTTTGCGTTTCGCAAATCGCCTCAATGCATCCAGATGATATCCCAAAATTCGGGCAGCCTCCTTCCCGTCAATCCAATCGTCTTCCATCAAAAAATTTCCCCCCTACAATAATAGTACGCCCACAGACCCCCTTTTACTCATTTTCTCCCCAAAAAATCCACCAAGGGGGGCTGCTTGCTGCGCCCTGCCCTTCGTTTGCCGCGCCCTCTTCAGTCCTGCGCCGCCCCTCCTGCGCCCTCTTTTATTGGGAGTACGCTTGCTTCGATTCGGGGTCGGCAAGCAGAACCCCGACCGGAAAATCCATTCCCGTTCGCCGCCGAACGCCCTTAACGCAGGAATCACCTCCGCCCGCCCCGAACTACCCCGTAACACTCACGGAGCCGCGCACCCCTTGCAATCTATCCTGGAACCCATCGTCCGAACCTACCTCGCTGAAGTCACCCTTCAGCGACAACAACCCAACTCCACCAAAGAACTCTCCTATCGGGACTTTCTCGGCAAGCTCCTCCGCGAGTGCGGGCAAGCCCTCGGCAAAAACGTCACCTTCACCGGCGAGGGCAGAAGAATCGTCGAGGGAAGACCCGATTACACCGTCGAGCGCGGCGCGAAACTCCTTGGTTACATCGAGGCGGAAGCCCTAGACACCCCGCTCGCCCAGCTCAAAGGCTCCGCAAAAGCCCAGAACGCACGGTTCATCGAAAACCTGCCGAACTTCCTGCTCACGAATCACTACGAGTTCGTCGTCTATCGCAACGGGCAAAAAATCGCTGAAGCCTCTTTCTCCCCGCTTCCGAGTGAAGGGGCGGGGGAGGACTTGAAGATTCCGACTGACTCCAATACGGGTTCTCCCCCTCTCCCTAGCGAGCCTAAGCGAGCGGCAGGGAGAGGGGGCCGGGGGGTGAGGGCTGCGGGTGAGGGGACGTTTGCGATGGGTGAGGGCAGTCTCTCCGAGGCCGCTCTCGACGCTTTCCAAACGATGCTCGAAGCCTTCCTCGATTTCGAACCGCAGCCCGCCGGAACCGCCGAAGAGATCGCCAAACGACTCGCCAAACGCGCCAGAGTCCTTAAGTCCGCCGCCCTCGAAGAACTGAAACTGCCCGACTCGCAGCTTAAAAAACTCTGGTTTCTCTACAAGGAAACGCTCTTCGAAAGCGTCACCGAGGACGAATTCGCCGACCTCTACGCCCAGACCTATGCCTATGGCGTCCTCCTCCTCTGGCTCGGCACGGAAGGACTCATCTTCGACCGCGAACACACTCCCACCAAACGAGCGAGTGCCGCGCCGCCCGTTCACGTCCTCCTCAAAACGGGCGGCGGCGACGATCTGCCCGAAGCTTTCGAATGGATCGTCAACGGCATTTACGCCGACCTCGAAGCCGCAGACCGAGCCGCGCTCCTCAAACCGAAAGCAGGAGTCGCCGACCCGTTCATCCAGTTCTACGAGCCGTTTCTCGCCCAGTACGACCCCGCCCTTCGCAAAAGCGCGGGCGTCTACTACACCCCCGATAGCGTCACCGACTTCATCATTCGGGCAGTAGACCATCTGCTCAAGCGCGATTTCGACAAAGACGAGGGGCTTGCCGACCCCTCGGTGAAATTGCTCGACCCGGCGACCGGAACCGGAACCTTTCTCGCGAGAGCCTATCGGCAAGTTCACGAAACGATGCTGGAAGAGAGGAACGGCGCGTTCTGGACGGAGCGGGCAAAAACCCATCTCGCGAAAAACTTCTACGGATTCGAGCGACTGCCCGCCGCCTACACCCTCGCGCACATCAAATTGCGCCTCCTGCTCACCACCCTGGGCGTCGAACTGACCGACAAAGAGCGGCTGCCGATCTACCTTGCCGACACCATGATGAACCGCGTCCCCGAACAGTCCGAAATCGTGAATCTGGATGTGCTGACCCGCGAAATTCGGGAGGCGGCAAAGGCAAGAGACGCCGAAAAAATCCTCGTGGTGGTGGGCAATCCGCCCTATTCCGGCAACTCCTCGAACCCCTCCAAAACCGCCGACGGGAAATTGACCTTTATCGGCGGACTGATTCAGGACTATTATTCGATGGACGGGAGACCGCTCGGCGAGAAAAACCCGAAGTGGCTCCAGAACGATTACGTCAAGTTCATTCGGTTCGCGCAAAGCCGAATCGAGCGCACGGGGGCGGGGATCGTCGCGTTTATCACCGACAATTCCTATCTCGATAACCCGACCTTCCGGGGGATGCGCCGCAGCCTGATGCAGAGTTTCGACGAGATTTATCTCATTGACCTGCACGGCAACTCCAAGAAAAAGGAGACAGCCCCGGACGGCTCGAAAGACGAAAATGTATTTGACATCACGCAGGGCGTGAGCATCGCCCTGATGATTCGCCGCACCGACAAACCTGCGGGCGTCATTCATCATCTCGACGTGTACGGGTCTCGCAAATCTAAATACGACCTGCTCAAAAGCGCGTCGCTGGATTCGTTGCCATTCACCGAACTCTCTCCGAATACTCCCGCCTATCTATTCATACCCCAAGAGCAAGAAGCGCGAGTCGAGTACGAAAAAGGGACTCCAATCAATCAAGTCTTTCCAATCAACACAATCGGGATTGTGACCGGGCAAGATAACAACGCTCTCGCCTATTCACTGGAAGACGCCAAAATACTCGCACGAAACGCGAACGTCTCAGAAGACAAAATTATACCGATTTATTACAAACCTCTGGATTTAAGACAGGGCGTTTACGATGCAAGCCTTATTACTCGCAATCGCGCTCAAGTTATGCGTCACTTGCTTGACGAAAAGAATGTGGCATTTATCTTCACGCGGTCGGCTTCACCGATTCCGCCGTATACTCACGTTTTCGCTTCACGTCATGGCGTACTCGGCAGATATTTTGTAGATGCGGCGTGTATCACCTACTTTGCTCCGCTGTACAAATATCCCACCGAAAATGAGGCGGCAATGGGAATCGGGCGCGAACCAAACCTCAGTCCCGCGTTCATGGCGGCACTCAACGAGCGGATCGAAAGCCTCGCGACACCCGAAGAGGTTTTCCACTACGCCTACGCGGTGTTCCACGCTCCCACCTACCGTACCCGCTACGCCGAGTTTCTCAAAACCGACTTTCCGCGTCTGCCCCTCCCTCGCGACGCCGAGTCGTTCGAGACCCTCGCGGCGTTCGGGGCGAAGTTGGTGGCGTTGCACCTCCTGGAGTCGCCGGACTTAAAAAAGCACGGCATCGGCTATCCCGTCGCAGGTTCGCACACGGTGAAAAAGAGAAAGGCAGCGGAGCGGTGGCGAGAGCTGCCCTCCCCCCCCGACCCCCTCTCCAATGACAAACTCCTGCTCACCGGTTCGCAGGATTTCCCTGCCGCTCGCTCGCTAGGGAGAGGAGGAGAACCGGAATTAGAGACAGTCGCACTTCCGAGCGTTTTGGGGGTGACACCGACCGGGAACGCCGACGCCTCCGCCTCCCCTCTCCCTAGTGAGGAACGAACGGCAGGGAGAGGGGCCAGGGGTGAGGGCTTTTCTTCCTCCCCTCTCCCTAGTGAGGGACGAACGGCAGGGAGAGGGGCTGGGGGTGAGGGCAGAATCTATCTCAACGACACCCAGTATTTCGAGGGGGTTCCGCGTGTGGCCTGGGAATACACGGTCGGGGGGTATCGCCCCGCCGTCAAATGGCTTGAAGACCGAACAGACCGCATTTTGACCGAGGCGGACATCCTGCACTACCGCCGCATGATCGCCGCCCTGCGCCTCACGAGCGAACTGCTACCCGAAATTGACGCGGCGTTCATCGGTTAGAGGCTGCGGATTCGAGCGAGGGGAGTTGAGCGGGTGGGGGTGAGGGCAAGACCGCTGTAAATCGCCGTATCGCCGAAGGGAAGCAGGATCGAAAAAGTTTCCGCGTAACTGATCGAACAGGCGACCCTGCGCGAATCCGGCACACATCGCTTCGCTCGTGCGGAGGCGTCCCAGAGACAGGAGTTGGTGATTGGGAGCCTCATCTCGCGGAACTCATTTTTGCGCTATGGTATAATCAAGAGATCAGAGAGGACAAACGTCATGACCATCACCCTTGACTTGCCCGACGCACTTGCGACCCGCCTGACTTCGTTGCCCGAAGCTGCCCGCGACCAATTCGCCGCCGCCGCGCTTTCCGATGCCTTCGACTTCCGGGAGGACGAGACCGACGATTTTATCACGGTCGTCGAGCAGGCATTAGCCGATATGCACGCCGGAATTGGATCCGTTTCTTTCGAGGACGCCTGCCGTCAATGGGATGCGGAGGAAGCGCAGACGGAAACTGGCGGCAAGTGAACCAGAACGACCCCGACTCGGAAAAGCCTGTCGTCTACGCGCTTCGTTTGCAGGAACGCGCCATTCGCGACATCAACAGCGCGTTTGTCCGCTTTGCCGAAATGATTTCTCTCGACGTTGCAAAACAGTGGCGGAAGGGGGTTCGGGAGGCGATAAGCGGGCTGTCCACCCACCCGCGCCGCTGCCCGCTGGTGCCCGAAAGATTTCAGGGGGAAGTGCGCCAGCTTCTCTATCGCCGTCCCGGTAGCAAAACGGCCTACCGCATCGTCTTTTCGATCACAGGCGAACAAATGCACTCGTCGGATGCGCCGACGGTCTCCATTCTCCACGTCCGCCATGCCGCTGGCCGCCCGATAACGCGCAAAGAAGCGCAGCAACTCGAAGCGGAAATCCGGGAAGATCGCAGCTCGGAAGGGACGTGATAACTCTCTGCCGACAAACTCAAAATCAAGCCCGACACCCACTATTTAAGACCCTCGCGGCGTTCGGGGCGAAGTTGGTGGCGTTGCACCTCCTGGAGTCGCCGGACTTAAAAAAGCACGGCATCGGCTATCCCGTCGCAGGTTCGCACACGGTGAAAAAGAGAAAGGCAGCGGAGCGGTGGCGAGAGCTGCCCTCCCCCCCCGACCCCCTCTCCAATGACAAACTCCTGCTCACCGGTTCGCAGGATTTCCCTGCCGCTCGCTCGCTAGGGAGAGGAGGAGAACCGGAATTAGAGACAGTCGCACTTCCGAGCGTTTTGGGGGTGACACCGACCGGGAACGCCGACGCCTCCGCCTCCCCTCTCCCTAGTGAGGAACGAACACATTCATGTTCCCTTTCATGCCGCCAACTCCGAGCCTCCCCTCTCCCTAAGGAGCCTAAGCGACTGGCAGGGAGAGGGGCTGGGGGTGAGGGCACTCCCATTGGCGGCCCGCCGTTCAGACCCGGATTTCGATCCGACGCCTCCGCCTCCCCTCGCCCTCGTGAGGGACGAACGGCAGGGAAATCCTGCGAACCGTTGAGCAGGAGTTTGTCATTGGACAGGGGCTGGGGGTGAGGGCAATCCCTGCCCCGCTTGTTCGATTCGCGTGCCCCCTGCTTTATTTGGTCTCCGCCGCAAAAACAAACCCCCTCACCGAAATCTCGGCAAAGGGGCAAAACAAATCAATCGCTTAATTTAGGCGGACGCTTCACTGCCAAAAGACAGGTTTCGCAGGTTCACCCACTCACCCTGACAGGCCTACTTCGCCGCCGTCGGCTGAGGCTGAATCATCTTCGTGACATTGCTCTCCACCGAGTCGAACGGACGTTTCGCCTCTTCCCGCTTGATCACGCCCAATTTCGTCAGCAGGCCCCGCAGCGGATCGAAATACGTGTCCGCCACCCGCTCTTTAAGAGGGATAATCGCGTTATCCGTAATGTGAATATGCTCCGGGCACACTTCTGTACAGCATTTCGTAATGTTGCACAGAGAAACCCCCGCTTCGGTATCCAGCTGCTCCTTCCGGTTCAGATCGTCCATCGGGTGCATATCCAGTGCCGCGATCCGCACCATCTGCCGGGGGCCAAAAAACGCATCCTTACGGTCGTGCTCCCGGATCACATGGCACACATCCTGGCACAAAAAGCACTCGATGCACTTCCGAAACTCCTGAATCCGGTCTACATCCATTTGCTGCATCACAAAAGGCTTGCCCGCCGCATCCGCCTTTGGAACCAGCGGTGGAATCTTCGCCGACATCCGGTAATTCCATGAGACATCCGTCACCAAATCCTTGATAATCGGAAACGCCCGCATCGGCATCACCCGGATCGGCCCCAGCTTCGCGTCCTCTTTCAGGTCTTCCACGCGGGTTTTGCACATCAAGCGCGGCTTCCCGTTCACCTCCGCCGAGCACGACCCGCACTTTGCCGCTTTGCAGTTCCAGCGGCAGGCCACCGTGGTATCCAGCGACCGCTGAATATAATGAATCGCATCCAGAATCACCATCCCCGGCACGACGGGAACATCATAAGTCTGAAACACGCCGCCCGCCGCATCGCCCCGAAACACACTCAACGTAATGGATTCCATGATTAAACTCCCGAAAATAGGGCAGGGGTATTGCTTGAACTGCCCTCTCACCCCTCATCCCTACTTCTGCTCCGCCAGCACCTGCTTCAGCTCCTCCGGCATTTCCGGCAGCGGGCGGGCTTCCACCTTCACCCTGCCGCCGTCGTCAGAGGCAATCAGGTTGTGCCTGCCCCAAAACGTATCGTCCTTATCCGGAAAATCCAGCCGCCACTGCGCCCCCCGGCTCTCTTTCCGATCCAGCGCACACCGCACAATCACCTCCGAGGCCTTCAGCATAAAGCGCACATCCCGCGCCGCGTGCCAGCCCGGATTAAAGCACCGATCTCCCTCCACCTTCAGATGAACCGCCCGCGCCTGAAGCTCCTGCACCTTCTCCAGGGCCGACAAAAGCCCCGTTTCCGTGCGAGCAATCATCGCATCCTGCTGCATCGTCTCCTGAAGTTCGGCATGAATCACATAGGGATTTTCGCCCTTCGAGGCTTCCAGCGGCGAAAGAAGTACATCCACCTCGTCCTCGATCTGCTCAAACGAAATCGTGCCGTGTGCATGACCCTTCGCAAACTCCGCTGCTCCCTCACCCGCCCGCTTACCAAACACGATAATATCGGACAACGAGTTGCCGCCCAGTCGGTTTGCGCCATGCAGCCCAGCCGCCACCTCCCCCGCCGCAAACAATCCCTTCACGGTTGTGGCGCAGGTTTCCGGCTCCGTTTTGATTCCGCCCATCGTATAATGAATCGTCGGAAACACCTCCATCGGCTGCTTCGTAATGTCAATATCACCCAGCTCATGAAACTGCTCATACATTGAAGGCAGCTTGCGTTTCACATACTCCGCCCCCCGATGCGACACATCCAAATACACCCCTTTGTGCTCCGACCCGCGCCCCGCCAGCACCTCTTTATAAATCGCTCGCGCCACCTCGTCGCGAGGCAGCAGCTCCGGCGGGCGGCGGTTCGCCTTTTTGTCATCCAGCCACTTCAAGCCCTCTTCAGGTGTCTCTGCAAACTGACCCTTGTAGCGTTCCGGCGTATACTCCGGCGTAAACATAAACCGCTCGCCCTGGTTGTTTTTCAAGAAGCCGCCCTCGCCGCGCACTCCCTCCGTCACCAGAATCCCGCGCATACCGGGCGGCCAAATCATTCCCGTCGGATGAAACTGAATCATTTCCATATCCAGCAATTCCGCCCCCGCCTCATAACCCATCATCAGGCCGTCGCCGGTTCCCTCCCACGAGTTCGAGGTATACATATACATCCGACCCCAGCCGCCAGTCGCCAGCACCACCGCCTTCGCCTTGAACACCACAAACTTGCCCGTCTCCCGGTAATACCCGAACGCTCCCACCACACGATCTCCGTCCAGGATCAGTTTGGTCAGCGTGGTCTCCATATGGACGTTCATACCCACCCCAACGGCTTTGTCCTGCATTGTGCGAATGAGTTCCAATCCCGTTCGATCACCTACATGATTGAGCCTTCTGTATTTATGCCCCCCAAAAGGCCGCTGAGCAATCAACCCTTCCGGCGTCCGATCAAAGACTGCGCCGTACTGCTCTAGTTCCAGAACGCGCTCCGGGGCTTCTTTGGCGAAAATCTCGACGGTGCGCCAGTTGTTGAGATAGGCTCCGCCTTTCATCGTATCGGCGAAGTGGGTTTTCCAGCTGTCGCCTTCCCGACTTCCGTCAGGATTGGTCATTGTGTTGAGGGCCGCCGCCACGCCGCCCTCCGCCATAACGGTATGGGCCTTGCCCAGCAGCGATTTGCACACCACGCCAACGGTACATCCTGCCTCTTTCGCCGCGATCACAGCGCGAAGCCCCGCGCCTCCGGCTCCCACAATCAATACATCATATTCAAATTGATCAAACGGTTCCATTGCCATCGGAATTGCTCCTGAATCCAACTTTTTACCGCACCTGACCCTTTTTTCAGCAAAAAGGATGAAATTTTTCTCCGTTCCGTTGAAAGAGGGATAGGGCGGAGTTCATCGTTTTCCTGCACTAAAGACTATCTGCCGATCAGGATCAAGTGCAGATCGGGGATTGTGCCGGAAGCGACCGAGCGAACATAAAGGTCATAAAGCCCGACGGAGTAAAGGCTTGCCCAGAAGAACAGGCCGTGTTTTTCGTTGAGGCGCGTGACCCGCTGCCACATTTTCTGCTCGAACAGGGTGCGTTTGCTGGCGGAGAATTTGTTTGTCACCCCGCCGATGAGATGCCGGAATGAGTGGCATGAACCGACATAGAGTGAGAGTAGAACGGTGTCTATTGCGCAAATGATCGTGCCAACCCCAATGCCGTATTTGCTTTCGCTGAACCGGAAGGCTTCGAGCAGATGAATCCAGTGAAAAAACACGAACACCATAATAAAGTAGAGGGTGTAGCGGTGAAGATTCTGAAGATAAAACGGAAACTCGCGCTCGCCCGTATAATTCGAGCGGCGCATGACTTCGCGGGCCGCACAGGAGGGCGGCGTTCCGAAAATCGCACGGTAGTAGGTGCGTCGGCAAAAATAGCAGGTAAGACGAAACGAACCGGGAAACGCCAGCAAAAACAGCGACGGCGACAGAAACGCCGGCCAAAACGGAAGATGGTGCAGGGGCGGGGAATAGTAGGGCGAAAGCAAGTGAGGAACCGTGCCGTCGTCGGAGGTAAACAATCCCCTTGCCGCCATCAGCGGAATATCGTAATAGTTGTTCTCAAACGCACGAAACGTGCCGTAGAGAATAAAAATACCGAAAATAACCAGGGCGTGAATGCGCTCCAGGTTCCAGACGGACTGCCATTTGACATTGGGAACAGTATCGGCGGGCGCACCGGGACGCGGTGCGGTGTTGATCGCCATAATGGTTACTCTCCAAAAAGACGCAAAACGCCTTGAATTCTTTTGATCTACAAGTTAGTATGCCGCCGGAAACTCAAAATGTAAAGTGAAATTCTTCGATAGCCATTAGAAGAAAGGCTTATACTGCGTTTTAGGTTTTCTGGCGAAATATCAGGTAAATTGTACCTGCTATGCTCGATTTAACCGCTATCCAACTTTTTTGCGACCTTGTGGAAACCCGTTCGTTTTCGCGAACCGCCGAGCGATTTTTTGTTTCGCAATCCGCCGTTTCGCAGCGGATGCGAACCCTGGAACGGGAACTGGAGCAGTCGCTGCTGGAGCGCAGCAAGGGGAAATCCCGCGTGGCGACCACCCCTGCGGGGCAGCTGCTTTATGAACAGGGCAAGCGGCTTTTGCAAGAAATGTCCGAACTGGAAGTGCAGGTACGGGGGCTTTCCGAGGAGATTGCCGGGGAGGTGCGGGTGGCAACCGTGTATTCGGTGGGACTTCATGCCCTGCCGGGCCGCCTCAAACCGTTTCTCAAGCTCAATCCGAAAGTCAATGTGCATCTTGAGTATTCGCAGACGGGCAAAGTTTATCAGGAGGTGCTCAGCGGAGCCGTAGATGTCGGGATTGTTGCCTGCCCAACCCCCCGCAGCGGCATTGAGATCGTTCCGTTTGGCGAGGAGCGAATGGCGGTGATCTGCCCGCCGGAGCATCCATTCGCGCAGAGAAGTCAGTTATCCCTTTCTGACCTGAACGAACAGCCGTTTCTGGCGTTTGCGGACAGCATTCCCACGCGAAAATTGATTGACCAAAAATTGATCGAACGCGGGGTCGGCGTGCGAATTGTGATGGCGTTCGACAACATCGAAACGATCAAAAACCTGGTGGAAATCGGCTCTGGAATTGCGATAGTGCCCGAAGAAACCGCCCGTAAAGAGGTGAATGAGGGAACGTTGAAGGTTATCCCTCTGTCCCCTGAAGATCGGTTTCTCCGACCTGCTGGGCTGCTGGTACGGGAGAGTGGAAACCGAAGGGCAGCGGTGCGGGCGTTTATCGAAGCGATGCGAATTTAGGCCCAAACTTTTCCCTGCGGTAATCCGTACCGCAGGGAAAAGATGTTTGAGATTAGGCGTTGCTTTTGCCGTCGGTCGTATCGGCAGGGGTAAGAACTTTGCCGCCGTCGCCTTCGACTAAATTTTTGATGGATTGAAGAGCGGCAGTCAACCCCTTGCGGATGGTCGAGTCACGGGAACCGGTTTGTTCCTTGAACGCCTCTTCCTGTTCCGGTTTAGGCGTGAAGGAAAGATGAACGGTGACGGTGGCCGAGGTGGACGTCGGTGCAACGGTCATCCAGCCGTGATACTGATTTTCGCCGTCCGAACCCCATTCCATGCGGCGGGCACTGCGGTCTACCTTGAAAGGCCCGTCCGAGTCGTACTTGTGTCCGGCAGCCTCTCCCGTGACGCGGATTTTGCCATTCTCCAGCGGCTCGGCGTGATGAACGGTTGAGAGATATTGAGGCAGATTGTGCGGGTGGGAAACAAACGAAAAAATGTGGTCGGGATCCGCGTTGATTTCGAGGAATTCTTCATACTCTGGCATTGGTGATTCTCCTGAACAAAGTGGGCACGTTTTCAACCGCTTGCCCTCAAACGGAATACGACTAGAAGCCGGGACGGTTCCCTCAAACAAAGCAGGGGTTTAGAAAGGGAGGGTTTTGGAGACGAAAATTATTCAATCTGCCGAGGTCAAAGCCAATCCTTCACCGCCCACCCGAACAGGCGCGGGAATTTTTCTGGTCAAATCGAAACTGCTTCAGATTCGCCGTACCTTCCAGAACACAAGGAGCAGGATTCGAAGCCTGACTTTCGATGAGAACGCAGCAGACCACTTCCCACATTTGATCGGTCAATCCATCACTCCGCTCTGGAATGAATCTGCCGACTCAGAACTGCGGCTGCAGCTGGGTAAAGTCCATAATCTTCGCCTTGCCGTTAAAAAAATAGATCACTGTCTGCTCCCGGCGGGGGAGGTCTTTTCGTTTTGGAGGCAGGTGGGACGAGCAGCACGGCGGCGCGGCTTTGTCGAGGGGCGGCAAATTTCGGAGGGATGTTTGATCCCAGCCGTGGGAGGAGGGCTGTGCCAGCTTTCCAACGCGCTCTACGAAGCGGCTCTTCAGGCAGACTTTAAGATTCTGGAACGACATCCGCACAGCCGGATCATACCGGGGTCGGCGGCAGAAGCGGGGCGCGATGCCACCGTGTTCTGGAATTACCTCGATTTGCGCTTTCAATCGGAGAAAGCGATTTTGATTCGGGCATCGTTGACCCCCGACCATTTGATCGTTCGATTTTTCGGCGTGCTGCCGCTCACTTCTGCGCCTCTTCCCCGGAGGCCAAAGCCCCCGGAGGCCGGGCTGACGCTTGAAATCCGCGAGCACAGTTGTACAAGCTGTGGAGCAGCCTCCTGCTTTCGTCATTTGCCTGCCGTGCGTTCGAGCCGTCGGTTTCAGGAAAAGACGGCGTTTCTGGTGGATGGAGTCGAGGCGGAATGGCAGGAATATCTCTACCAGCTGCGTGAGCCGCAGGATGTCCTTGGAGTTCCCCTCGATGGTCAAGCGTGGAAGCAGCCCCGATATGCCTGGAACCTGGAAGGATACGCTGCGGTCGAGGCAGCGGCTTTCGCCACTCTCAAAAGCGCGGTTTTGTTTCGGCGGCTCTCCATGCAGGGAGCCGCGAAACAGGCTGCCCTTCTGGTGCGGGCCGAAAAACTAAGCCGAGCCTACCGCCGTCTTTTGTCCCCCGAAGTGACGCGCATTTGTGTTTCTCAGGCACTGCTCCCCTTTTTGTGGCGGGGCGGTCAACTGGGAGGCAGACGTTTCGAAGTTTTGATGACCAGTCTTCCGAGGGGCGAACTTGAGCGAAGCCTCGATACCGCTTTTCGTCTTTACCCGCAATCGAAAACGCTGAACGATTATCGCGCTCCCGAAGCGATCGTCGCTGCTGAGCAGGAAGCCCTTGCCGCCGCAGAAAAGATCGTGACCTGTCACTCCGCCGTTTTCAGCCTTTTTCCTCGAAAGGCAGTGCTGCTGGATTGGAAACTGCCGTTCTCTAAACCGATCACACCCGGAAATCGAGTGGTATTCGCAGGGCCGACGGTCGGGCGAAAAGGGGCCTATGAACTGCGTGAGGCCGCTCTGAAACTCGATCTCGAGGTGACGTTGACCGGGCGGGTTCTCGAATCGCCTGATTTTTGGCAGGGGGTTCGCACCCGGCAGGGATCAGACGATGTTCCCTGGTTTCAGGAAGCGAAGGTCGTGGTCGCCCCCTCCTGGATCGAAAACAACCCGCGTCGTCTGCTGGAAGCCATTGCCGCCGGGGTTCCGGTTATCGCCACTCCGGTTTGCGGCCTCGGTGCATTGCCGGGGGTAATGGAGGTTCCCTGCGGCGATATTGAAGGATTGACAGAGGCTCTTTCCCAGGCTCTTGCTTAACGGCTCAGGGAGCCTACGTTTTTTGTTAAGGGCAGAAACTCCCAGTGCTCGCCGAAAAAGTCGGCGGCCAGGATTTTGCCGGGAAAGCGCGAGGTCGGCGGAGAGGAAATGTCCACCACCGCCCAGTCCGGCAGTTTCGGCGTCTGGCGGGCGTTGTTGAGATAGTCGTACTCGCGAAACGTAAAGCCGCTGTTCAGCACGACGTAATGCTGCGGGTTCAGCGGGTTCGGGTAAATCAGGATCGGAACGGTAGAGCCAGCGGGGTAGGTCTGGCCGTTGAACTGAATTTCCTTCGCGCTCCAGCGAATCGGCAGCTTCGCCGCGATCTTTGCTAGAATTTTGTTGGAAGAGGGGTCGCCCCAGAGAATGAGATTGCTGTTGGCGAGATCGTCTTTCGTAATTGCCGTATCGTCTTTCACTGGAGCCTCCCCTCGAAACTGCCGCCGCCAGTGCTCCACCGCATGGTTCATCTCTCGCGACACCCAGGCTCCCGCCTGCGGGTTCAGGGGCGTTCCGGTCGGGCGTACCATCACAAACCGGCTCATTAGCGCATCGTCAATTGGCCCCTGTAGATTATGCCGCTTCACCAGTCTATGATCTTGGGCTGAACTGGCGGAAAACCACTTCCCTTTGTGGAGGCCAAGGTGAACCGTTCCGGGTTTTACCGAAAGGAGCTGACCGTCTATTTCGATTCTGGAAAGGGAGGGAGACGGAGGCGAAAGCGTCAGGGCAGTCACATTTTGCGTTGTGACGGAAAGCGTTTTCTGGTCGCGGAAGTCGGCTGCCACCTGAGCGCGTTCCCATTCCTTTCCCATTGCATCAATCGTAAGCCATTTTACCGTGTTGTATTTAAGCGTCCAAGTCGTGAATTTTAGGCTTTTCGGGGCGGGGTCGTTTCCCTTGGCGACAAGGGAATCCACTTGGAAGGCTACTTCCTGCTTTGCGTTTTTTTCGTACCAGTGCCCAGTTTTCGGGCCGAGGATATGAGTTAGCCGCAGGCCCGCCGCCTCCAGCGATTTGGTCATTTCCACAGCTGCCTGCCGCTGCCCGTCAATTTCGCCCGAATAGGCAACAGTCGGCAAATTGTAAAGATTGAGGGCGTAATCGGTGCTGTCATAAAGATGCCAAAGTTTGCGTTCCCACTCCGTCGGCGGATTATCTTCCGGCTTGATGTTGAGAAAACCTGCCGTTTCTGAAAATCCCGCGCCGGGGTTCGCTGCTGCCCAGGTTCCGGGATAATGGGTGGCAAAAACCCAGCACGCCGCCCCGCCCATCGAAAATCCGCGCACAGCAAGCCGTGAATGATCCACCGGGTAGTGCGCTTCAATGTGCTGAAGAGCCTCCCAGGTATCCATTTCTCCGGCAAAGCGGTTTGCGTTGCAGTAGCGGCCATAAGGATGCAGAACAAATGCGTTTTCTGGGGCGAACTCACCCATCGAACGCTGCCGATCCGCAATGAAATTAAGTTCGCTCAAGGTTTCGCCGCGCCCATGAAACCAGACATCGAGCCGCCGGGGGGTTTTGTCGTTTACACCGCCGAACGATTTTGGCACAATGATTCCATAGGGCTGCACCGAGCGGTCAATTTGAGACAGGTATCCGCGTGCCACCGGGCCGGTCTGCGAAGTCCAAGGCGTTTTGCCCTCCCGTAATTGAGAGGCTCGCTCCAGCCCCTGGGTCAGCAGTACCTTCGCGGTCTCGATCTCTCTGACGTTGAAAAATTCGTGGCAGGTGAGGGCGTAACGAGCCGCATTATAATAAATCTGAACATCGGGCAGCAGGTCGAGCAAAGCCGGTTTTCCTTTGAGTTCCGATTTAAGCCGCTCGATGCTTTGGCCCAGTTCAGCGATCCGTGCTTCCAGAGCAAGCCTGTCCTGCTCTGGAACGGTGACCCCCACCGGAGGAATTCTCGGTACGCTCTCCGGGGTTTCTTGTTTTGCCCTGGCAGTGGTGCTAAGTGCCAGCAGGCTGAGGACGATCTTTCCACTTCGCTTCATCAAATTCGCTCTCCGTTTGGGTGATTTTCGATAAAGGGTGAGTTCGTCAGAAGAGGGTGGAGTTCCTTCCTCCGTGCAGCGAGGGGTGGGGTATACTTAAAGTGGTTCTAAAAGAAAAAACTTGTCAGAAAGAGAAAGCTGTGACGGAAATTTCGCCGGAAGAAATGGAGACGTGCCTGAAGGTGCTGCAGAATTTTGCGGATTTTCCGGGGCTGCTGCATCGCGACGACCGCTTGAAGGGGCTGATCTCCAAGCTCTACAAAGCGGGAAAACGCTTTGATCACCATGAAGAACGCTGGAAGAAACTTCAACAGGATCGCCAGCTCCAAGCCTCAACCGGCATGGTACAAATCCAGCGCGATGCCGTTTCTGCCCTTTCCCTGCCTCCACCGCCCGCTTCGCTCCTCTTTCGCACCCTGAACCGCCCTGAAGTCTGCTACATTTGCAAAGTCGGCTATACCCAGGTGCATTTTTTTTATCACCTGCTTTGTCCCGCCTGTGCCGAGTTTAACTATCGGATGCGTCATCTCAAGGCCGACCTCACCGGGCGCACGGCCTTAATGACGGGCGGGCGGGTGAAGATCGGCTATCAAACGGCACTACGGCTTTTGCGGGACGGCGCACGAGTGATCGTGACTACGCGCTTTCCGCACACCGCTGCCCGACGGTTCGCCTCTGAAAGCGATGCCGCCGAGTGGCAGAACCGACTTCAACTCTATGGCCTGGATTTGAGAAATCTGCCTTCCGTCGAGGAGTTTGCCCGCCACCTGGAAAAGATCGAGCCGTGTCTCGACATCGTCATCCATAATGCTGCCCAGACCATTCGCCGCCCCTCCGGGTTTTATCAGGAATTGACGGCTTTGGAAAAGGCTCCGCAGCCTCTTTCCCTGGAAGCACGGAGCATGGTCAGGGAGACTGACTCACGAAACTCAGCGGTTTTAGAACGGGGAGCGTCACTTTCGGCAGCAAAGCCTCTGGTGCGCGATGTGCTGCCGCTGGATGCACTCGAAGACAACGAGGAACGCGCCGACTCGCGAGACGTGAACAGCTGGCTTCTGAAACTCGATGAGGTGAGCACGCCGGAATTGCTGGAAGTTCAGCTCGTCAATTCCATTGCCCCGTTTTTGCTGAACAGCCGGTTAAAGCCGCTTCTGCTCCGTTCGCCCTTTGCCCGCCGGTTTATTGTGAATGTCTCGGCGATGGAAGGGCAGTTCGCACGAAACAAAACCGTTTATCATCCCCACACCAATATGGCGAAGGCCGCTCTCAATATGATGACCCGTACTTCCGGCGACGACTATGCAAAGGACGGGATTTTTATGACGAGTGTGGACACCGGCTGGGTTACCGACGAAAACCCCGCGCCTAAGCGAACCCGAAAGCAGGAAGAAGCGGGATTTTTTCCGCCGCTGGACATTGTAGACGGGATGGCGCGTATTTACCATCCGATTGCTCAGGGCATCGAAGAAGAAGAAACGCCGTTTTATGGCGTTTTCCTAAAGGATTATGCACCCTGCGCCTGGTAGAGTTGAGAGAGGGAGGATTAGCTGGAACTTCACTCCCTAACCTCTACGAGCGGGCGAAGAAATCGGCGGTAAACACGCCGCTGTGCGTGACGCAGTTGCGCCCTCGCTGTTTTGAGCGATAGAGAGCGGCGTCTGCCTGCCCCACCAAAGCGGAGGCATCCATTAGAGCCGGAGTGACCGTAGCGACCCCAAAGCTTGCGGTGATCGGGCGGTGAGGCCATGCCGCACTTTCAATGAGGTGGCGCAAACGTTCGGCAGCGTAAGCCGCCGAATCAGCAGCGGTTTCCGGCAACAGAATCACAAACTCCCCGCCGCCATAGCGAGCGGCCAGATCGCAGGAACGCGCCCCGGTGGTCAGCAGGCCAGCCAATTGAACAAGCACCTGATCTCCCGCAAGATGTCCGAATTCATGATTGTATTGTTTGAAGTGGTCTACATCCAGCAGAATTACCGACAGGGGCGTATGGTAGCGCAGGCAGCGGGAGAATTCTTCGCCAAACCGCTCCTGAAACATTCGATGGTTATACAGCCCGGTTAGGCCGTCGGCAGCCGCTTGATTGTGCAGCTGTTCGCTGCTCTCTTGAAGCATTCGGCTGGCTTTTTCCAATTCCAGCTTTTTGGCTTCCAGCTCCAAACGGTAGAGATGAAGCTGATGGGTTTGCTGTTGAATTTGAGCAGCAGAGCGGCGGCGTTCGGTGTCGTCGTGAAAACACAAGATGCGTCCAAAATGCTCGTCCTGTTCCGAGGTGATCGGGAAGGAGTAGAGGTCTAAAATGCGCCCGTCCTTCATTTCAACTTCTCCCCGGTGCACTTTTTCCGGGTGGTCGTAAAGCGATTGAATTGTTTGGACGAATGAGATTTTGTTCTGAACCTGATCGGCGACGGTGCTCAACAGAGGTTCCGCGTTCTGTGCATCGGCCCGTTTCTCTGGGAGAAGAAAAAATTCCTGGAAGCGGCGGTTAAAAGAAACGAGATTCCGGTTTTCATCTACCACAAGAATGGCGTCGAGTGAGGCTTGCTGTTCTGCTCGGTAATTGGAGGTCAGGCGTCGAAGCTGGGTTTCGCTTTGCAAAATGGAGAAATGATCTGATGGCTGCATATCGTCCCTGAATTGTCTGAATTCGAACGGTTGAATTCTTTTATTTTCTGATTCCAATTGTCGGCAGAAAAGAAGCAGAGGTTTAGGGATCAGGATTTTCGGTAGGGGCGGCCCAGCGAAGCGGGAGGCTGGGCTGATTTGCCGCCGAAGGCAAGGACGAACAGGGTGATAAGATAGGGGAGGGCAACAAAAATCTGATAGGGAAGTTTGATTCCCAGGGCCTGCCCTTGATATTGCAGTGAATCGGCTCCGCCAAAAATCAGGGCGGCAATCGCACAGCCAAGAGCACTCCAGCGGCCCGACGTGACAATCGCCAGGGCAATGAATCCGCGTCCGGCGGACATATTTTCGGCAAAGGTTCCGGTGGAACCCACCGAGAGATAAGCCCCGGCAAGCCCCGCCATCATCCCCCCGAACAAAATCGCTCGAAAACGGGTGGTGACTACCGAAACCGCCGAGGCTTCGGCGGCGACGGGCTGCTCGCCGCAGGCGCGAAGTTCCAAACCGCCGCGTGTGCGCCCCAGGTAAAGCCAGAGCAGAGGAGTTGCGAGAAAAGCCAGCAGCGACAACAAGTTGAGTTTTCCCAGCAAATGCGGCAGAAGCCCTGCCTCAATGAAACCGCCGCCCTGCCCGAATTTGGCCCGAAAGATTGTTCCCGTCAAACCCAGCGAGAACAAATTAACCACCACCCCGACCACGACCTGATTGGCTCCCAGCCTTACGACGAAGACCGCAAACAGAAAGGCCAGCAAAGCCCCGGCTGCTCCGCCCCACAGCACCCCGATGTAAGCATTTCCCGCATGACCGGGTGTGTTAAGAGCACCTAGGGTGGCAGCAAAGGCTCCGATCAACATCATCCCTTCCAGGCCGACATTGACGATTCCAGACTTCTGAACCACGCATTCCCCTAACGCCGCCAGCAGAAGCGGAGTCGCAACCATGAAGATACCGAGCAGAATTTCCAAGAGCTAGTCTTCTTCCCGATGCCGATTTCTCAGCGTACGTGCACCCACCACTGCAAGAACGGCCACGGCCTGAATGACGTTGACCAGTACCGACGAAACATTGGAAAAGCGAGCGAGATTGCCGCTGCCTGCCGTAAGTGCTCCAAAAAAGAGGGCCGAGAAAAAAGTTCCGACCGGATGCAGCCCCCCCAGCAGGGCCACCGGAATGGCCGTGTATCCCCATCCCGGTGAAAACCCTTTGTCCAAACGGGAAGTCACTCCGAGCAGTTCCACCGCACCGGCCAGCCCGCACAATGCCCCCGAATACAGCATCGCTCGCAGGCGCAGGCTTTCGACCGGATAACGGGCTGCCCGCGCCGCTTCGGGATTCTGCCCCGTCACTCGAAGCTGAAAGCCCCCGGTTGTCCAGAATAGATAAATTCCCACAACGAACACACAGGCGACGGCAATCAAAACCCCGCTGTGAAGGCGGGTCTGAATGTTTCCGGTGAGGTGGGACGGCAGCAGGTGCGCCAGAAGTGCTGAGTCAGGAAGCGGATCGGATTTTGAGACGCGATGGGTGCTTTCTTGCAGCGGCCCCTCGACCAAGGCCCCCAGAAGTGCCAGCGCAATATAATTGAGCATAATCGTCGAGATCACTTCCTGAACATTGCGGCGCACACGCAGCCACCCGGCGATACCGCCCCAGAACGCTCCACCTGCCGCCCCGCCGCCCAGCACCAGAAAAGTGAGAATCGGCCCCGGCAGGTGAGAAAGTTTCAGAGCAATGGCCCCGCCCAGAGCTGCCCCGAAAATCAGCTGCCCCTCGGCTCCGACGCTGAACATTCCCCCCCGCCACGCCACCACTACGCCCAGCCCCGTCAGCAGCAGCGGCGTTGTTTTTACCAGCGTTTCCGAGAGCGGATAGAGGTGTCCGTCTGCATCTCCCAAGGCTCCCGCCCACAAAGCCGTCAACCCGACTCGCGGCGACACCCCCAGCAAAAGAAAGGTGACCGCGAGCAGCACAATAAACCCTGCCGCCGCCCCGATCCACTTGAGTAGCAGAAGGAAAAAACCGGGTTTTGCCGGGGAGGGAACGGTTTCAGAAAAAGGGGCTGCGTCACTCATCGCCCGCCTCCTGCGCCGCCCAGCAGCAAACCGATGTCCTCTGCGGAGGCCGTTTCGATCTCAAACGGAGTCAGCTGTTCTCCCCCCAGCATCGCCGTTCGGTCGGAAAGCAGGGCCAGTTCGTCGAGGTCGGTAGAAATTAACAGGATGGCGGCTCCCCGGCTGCGTGCCTCCAGCAGCTGCTGATGAACAAAGCGGGAGGCTCCGATGTCGAGGCCGCGAGTGGGATTGACTGCAACAATCCATTCGGGTTGGGAGCGCAGGGCACGGGCCGCCACGATTTTTTGCTGATTGCCGCCCGAAAGGGAAGAAGCGGGAAGCCGGAGAGAGGCGGCGCGGATGTCGAAGTTCTGAACGAGACGCTGAGCGAGGTCGCGCAGAGCGCGGCGTTTCAAGAAAAATCGAGGGCGATAGGCGGCCTCACTCACGGCATCGAAAAGAAGATTTTCTTCAATCGTGAGGGTCGGGGCCAGTCCAACGCGGCGGCGGTCTTGGGGAATATAGCCGGTTTTCGGATGGACTCCCGGCGCAAAGAGTTTTCCCTTCCAGGCCATCGTTCCTGCTGCGGGCTTTCTCAAGCCCACGAGCGTTTCGGCGAGTTCAGGTTGTCCGTTTCCGTCCACGCCGCCGATCCCGTAAATTTCTCCCTCCGAAACCTCGAAGTGCAGGTTTTGCAAAATCGTTTCGCCGCGATCCCCTTGAATGGAAACGTCCTGCACCTGAAGCGCGACAATACGGGCCGAAGGAGTGCTGCGAGAAGTGAGCGAGAGCACGGAAGGAGAAGCGGCTTCGCCAACCATCCAAAGAGCCAGTTTTTCTGCAGTCACGTCTTCTATGGAAGCGGTGGCGGCCTCTCGGCCACGCCGCAAAACCGTCACTCGGTCGGCCACCTCAAGAATTTCTGAGAGTTTGTGAGCGATCAGAATCACAGCGCACCCGCTTTCTTTCAGGCGGCGCAGCACCGAAAACAGTTCCTGAACTTCATCCCCCGAAAGCACGGCAGTCGGCTCATCGAAAATAAGAATTTTCGCCTCGGCGGAAAGAGCCTTGATGATTTCGATCCGCTGCTGAACCCCCACCGAAAGATCTCCAGCGCGAGCCAGAGGCGGGAACTTCCAGCCAAGTTCTTCGGCACGTTGAAGCGAGGATTCGGCAGCCGCCCTCGGAGAGTAAAAGCCGAGGTGCGAGGCGGGGCGAGCCAGAGCCAGGTTTTCCGAAACCGTAAAGGCAGGAACGAGCGTGAAATGCTGATGCACCATTGCAATGCCCGCCTGCCGAGCCGCCAGCGGGGACGTGAAGCGAACGGGTTTATTTTCCAGTAAGAGCGTTCCGCTGTCCGGCCCCGTCAGACCGCTGAGAATGTGCATCAGCGTGGATTTGCCCGCTCCATTTTCGCCGAGAAGCGCGTGAATCTCCCCGAAATGGACGCGCAGACTCACCTGATCCAAGGCAGTCGCGGTCCCAAAACGTTTTACGATCTCCCGCATCTCTACAGCAGGAGTAGCGGCCTGTTTTCGATGGATGAACCCCTCCCCCAGCATTAGGGAGCGGCCTTTGACGGATTGAGCAATCCCGCGCTGAGTTTTTTCGCCGCGTCGTCCAGTTTGGCTTTGAGTTCAGCTGGAAGCGGAGCGGTCAGGCCTGGGTTCAGAACAAAGCCGATCACACCCGCCTTCATGCCGAAGGGAACATCGTTGGGCTTGAAGGTTCCCGCTTTCACCGCCTTGGCAATCGGAACATAGGCTTTGGTGATGTCAATTGTAGCACTGGCCAGAATGTTTTTAGAGAGCGCATTTTGGTCGCTGTTGGTTCCGATGGCAAACACGGGCTTGTCCGGCTTGGTGCTTTCGTCTACGGCCTGATAGACCCCTTTGGCGGCCCCATCCAAATCCTGAATGATGACATCGGCTCCGCTGTTGAGAAGAGCGAGGGTTTGCTGCTGCGCTTTGCCCACGTCTTCCCAATCGTTTGTATAAGCCGTCGGAACCACCACAATGGAGGGTTTGTACGCTTTGGCTCCCGCTTCGTAGGCGCGGAAAACCTCCTCGACGGCGGGAGATTTCTGCGCTCCGACCGAGGCGATTTTACCGGTTTTGCTCATTCCCGCCGCCAGCATTCCTGCCAGATAAGCCCCATCCTGAAGGTTGAGCACCACCGGCGTTGTATTTTTGCCAATTTTGCGCCCAGACGGAATAACGAACAGTGTGTTCGGGAAATCCTTTTCGATCTTTAGGGCAATATCCTCGAATTCGCCGCCATGTCCAATCACCATATTGAACCCTTTGGACGCATAGGAGCGCAGGTTTTCTTCCTGAGTTCCGGCGTCTTTGGCTTCCACGTTCTGGGTTTCGGCACCGAGTTCGGTTTTGATCTGATTGAGCGCGGCAAAGGCTGAGGCATTCCAGCCGCCGTCCGAAACCGGCCCGGGCGTCACGAGCGCGACCTTGAAAGCCCCTCCTTTGGGGTCAGATTTGGGAGCGTTGGCGGCGGGAGAGGCGGGCGAAGTTTCATTCTGGCGTCCGCACGCGGTCAATGCCAGCGGAAGAACGAAAAGAAACGCAAAAGCACTTCGACGGGAAAACGAGCGACGAAAATGGGGGGTCACAGGCGGGTTTCCTCTCTGGGGCGCGGTCACTGTGGGGTACACGCGCACAGGTCTGTTAGAGCATCTACGAACCGAACCGGGAAAATAACTGCATTCCAAAAACGAAAACGGGGTCGGAGGCAGCACAATCTCTGCCGGATAAGGTGTCAGGCAAAAGCCCGATTCGTGGCTTCCAGAAGTCTGGCATGAAGTTCTGCATTGGAGGCGGCCAGCAGCGAACCGAAGCTGCCTTCCCCGGTGTCAAGCAGTCTCCATTCGTCCAGCGGAACCCCCCAGGCATCCGTCACCACGGCTCCGGCTTCAAGTGCGATGAGGGCAGCGGCGGCCACGTCGTAGCCATAGAGGGACAGCAGTCTTCCTCCCCCATACTCCAAAAATTTTTCACGAGTCTCCGGTTTGTCGCGCAGCAGGCGGGTACGTACATCCACGACGGCTGCCAGTTGACCGGTCACCATCCGGGTCAGCTCAAATGCGCTGGAGTTTAGAATAAAAAAGCCGCCCCGCACGGTAGTCGGCGAAACGATCTCTCCCATCCTGCCGAAAAGAGAATCCAGCGGTGCACCAACGGCCCCAAAAGAGGTGGCTGCGGAGGCGATTTCGGTTCCCGTTCGGAGGGAGATGTTTTGGGTTTCGCCGTTTTCTCGAACGATCCGAACGCCTTCTCCCCGAACTGCCGTCAGGGTGAGATCGCCCTTGATTTCGGTGATCGCGGCATAGTGAACATCTTTGAAGCAAGGGTTGTCCGAGTAATCGGCCCACGCCACCGAAACCACGCACGCTTCGAATCCGGCGATGGCTCCGCGAGTTCCATCAATGGGGTCAATGATCAAAATGCCGTCGGGGGCCGTGACATAATTTGGATAGATCAGCCCTTTGTCCTCGGAGTAGTAAGCCACATTGAGCCGGTGCTCCTCGACAAAGTTCTCGACCGCCTCCTCAGCGATTTCATCAATCCGAAAGGTGGCGTCCCCGCTGTTGGCAACCCCGGTCACTTTACCGGCCCGCCACTCACCGAGATGAGGCAGTACCGTCGCTTTGACGTGAAGAGCCAGAGCTTCGATAGCTTCGGCAGGAGAAAAAGAAGTCATGTAGGTGTCCCTTGCGGCGCGTAAAGCCAGAACCCCAGCCAGGGCGGAGCAAACGCGATAAAATGATCCCAAGTTCCCGGCTCAGCCGTTTCATCGGGGAAGAGGTCTTTGGTATCGGAAACGTGAAACGGAAGAAATCCCAATTTCAGCAAACCGTTCAGGAGGGACGCCAGCGTTTGCCGGTATTCGACACTGGGCGGAGGCAGCACTTCCGGTTTTGCCCCTTCCTGAAAAACCCAGTCGGCCTCCGGCAGGACGAACGCAGCCCCGTTTCGATACGGCAGTTTGAGCGAATAGCCATCGCCATTCCAATCATTCGGAGTGAGTCCTGCCGTAAAAGGGTTGACGATCACGAAATGGTAAATGCCGCCCGAACGCAAAATTTGTTTGACTTCGGCGAAAACCACCTCCGCGTCCGGGACAAAACTCAGCGAATACGGCTGATAGACCACATCGAAATACATTTTCGGCAAAGAGGAGAGATCACGCATATCCCCCTGAACGGTATGAATAGAAACCCCGTAATGCTCGGTGACCCGTTTTTCCCGCTCCAGCTGCTTTTCCGAAAGATCGAAAACGGTGACGTGTGCGCCGAGCAGAGCGAACGCCGCCGACTGCTGGCCGCCGCCTCCGGCCAGCAGCAAAACGTTTTTGCCTTCGAGGTTTCCGAGCAGACCATCGGAGTCGATTCGGAGTTGCGCCTCTTCCGGGGTGAGGAAAAGGGCCGGGCGCGTGAAAAGGGCATCGGCGGAAGCCAGTGCATTCCAGCGGGTTTGATTGTAACGGGAAATTTCGTCTTGCATCCGGGGAAGTCCTTCTTTTATCTTACCCGCAAAATCCTTTGAAATGCCCCTGGCTTCAGCGGGCAGGGAACGGGGACATTCGGGGTAAACTAACCGTATGGTTAGAAGAAATGAAAAACAGCCCTCTGATGCTCGAAAAGTAGATTGAAAAAGAGGATTAAAAGGCAACTGCATTGATAGATCAAAAACTTATTATTATCGGTTCAGGCCCGGCAGGATATACCGCTGCGATCTATGCGGCGCGAGCCAACCTAAAACCGCTCATGGTGGATGGCGGCGCAGGACGCGGGCAGGAACTCCTGGGTGCGGGGGGGCAGCTCACAATCACAACCGAAGTGGAAAACTATCCCGGTTTCGAGCATGGCATCCAGGGGCCGGAACTCATGCAGATCATGCGGAAACAAGCCCTGCGTTTTGGCGTCGAAATGATTGAAGACCTCGTGACGAAGGTAGACCTCTCCTCCCGGCCCTATGGGGTGTGGGTGGGCGAGCGCGAATTTCGCGCTAAATCTCTTATCATCGCAACTGGGGCGAGCGCGAAGTGGATCGGGCTTCCCGAAGAGGCTCCCGTCTGGGAAGGAGGCTTGGGGGGAGCGGGAATTTCGGCCTGCGCCACCTGTGACGGATTTTTCTTTCGGGGTAAAGAAGTTGCGGTGGTCGGCGGCGGCGACACCGCGATGGAAGAGGCGATCTATCTCACTAATCACTGCACCAAAGTCTATATCGTACATCGGCGCGACCAGTTCCGGGCCTCGAAAATCATGCTGGAACGGGCCCAGCGCAACCCCAAAATCGAATTTGTCGTGAATGCTGCCGTCTCCAAAGTGAACGATGTACAAGCAAAGCGAGTGACCGGACTGACCCTGCAAAACACGGTGAACGGCGAGATGAGCGAGCTGCCGGTCTCCGGGATGTTCGTTGCGATTGGGCACAAGCCGAACACCGAACTGTTCGCCGGGCAGCTTGAACTGCACGACAACGGCTACATCAAAACCCGGCACAACGTCCGCACCAGCCAGTACGCCGTTTTTGCTGCCGGTGACGTTCAGGATTTCGAATACCGGCAGGCGATCACTGCCGCCGGATCGGGCTGTATGGCCGCGATAGAAGCCGAACGGCTGCTTGAAGCCGAAGGCGATACGGAGATTGTCGGCACGCCGACGGAGTGGTAAAACAGGAAAGACGATGAACCGAAAACTAACGAACTTAATCACCCTCGTTCTTGCCTGTTTAGGCGGACTCGATGCACTTGCGCTGACGGTAAAGCATTTTCTTCCTGGTACGCCGCTAGGGTGTTCGCTGGGGCCAAGCGGCTGCGAAGGGGTACTGAAAGGAGCCTACAGTCATGTGGGGCCGATCCCGACCGCGCTGTTCGGCGTGGGTATGTACGCCGCACTTATTTTCCTGACCCTCAAGCGAAAACGGGAAATCGAAGCGGTCGAAGCCCGAAACCGGCAGGCCGCTTCAGATTATGCCTCCCGTGCTGAAAATGAAAGCGAAGCCGCCGCTCCTGCCCTGCCGGTAGACCGCACCCAGCTTCGCCTTCTGGACACCGCCGTGTTCGCGCTGGCCGCACTCGGAGCTTGTGTTTCGCTTTGGCTTCAATACACTTCGCTGTTCGTCCTGCTCAGTTTTTGTCCCTACTGTTTTTTTTCGGCCTGTATGGTTTCCAGTATCGCTCTGATCGCTGCCCGTGACTATTTTCTGGCGGATCGTCGGTTGAATGGGGAGCAGAAACTCATTTTAGGAGTGGCGGTCGGGGTCGGGTTTTTGGCTTTGCTGCTCTACCTCCCCACCGTTCTCGAACAGTATCAGCAAACGCAAAGAGGGGTCACGCCCTTTACGCCCTATACCACACGTGAGCTGCTCGTTCCCGCAACCTTGAACGTGAAAGGCGATCCGAAAGCCCCCGTGCTGATCGTCGAGTTCGCCGATTATCAGTGCTCGCACTGCAAAGATGCCAATGAGACCCTCCTTGGGTTTCTCAAAGAGCATCCCGAAAAAATCAAAATTGCGTTTCGTAATTTTCCGCTTCAGATGCACCAATGGGCTTCCGAAGCGTCGCAGGCGTGTGAAGCAGCAGGCTTACAGGGAAAATTCTGGGAATATCACGACCTGGTTTTCCAAAATCAATCCATGCTAACCTCGCCGGATTTTACTCCCAATATGTTTCAGGAATTCGCCCGTCAGCTGGGATTGGACGAGAAAAAATTCTCCGCCGACAAGAGCAGCAAACCAATTGCCGATAAGGTGAACACCGACCTAAGCACCGGACGCCAAAATCAGGTGGATACCACGCCGACCTTTTTCTTCATTACACCCAAAAAAATCTGGCGGGCCGTTGGGAAAACCGAACTGCTTTCCGTATTGGATGACCCGAAACACGATGTCTGGAAAGCCGCAGGTCTGGTGAGCAGCCCTGCCAAACCCTAATGCGGGAAATCTGGGAGAGAGTAAGGCCGTGTTGAAACGTTCTCTTGAAAAATGGCAGCGGGCAGCTTTGCTGAGTGTGCTGGTCGGAACCGGCACGGTGCTTTCCGGCGTGCCCAGCTCTGCGGACGGGAATTTGGTGTGGGTCACCGGGCGAGTACTGGATGCCAAAAACAGACCGCTTGTGGATACTCTGGTCGCCGCCTATGATGACAACAACAAAGTGGTGGATTACGCCCGCACCGATAAAAATGGAGAGTATGCCCTGGCCCTGCCCCGCAAAACCCTGCATCTTGAAACCAAACACGGCGGAGGATTTATAACAACGGTGGTGGGCGGAATCACCCGGTTTGTCGGCGGAGCCGCTGGATTTATCGCCAACCCGCTCCGAGCGGGGGTTTCAGCGGTGACGAGCTCGCAGGCCGCCGCCTTTGCCGATCCGCTGACGAAAGGCGGGATCGCTGCCGGGGGGATCGTTGCCGACCAGCTTCTTTTTCGGATGGCTCCGCCGAAAAAGGTGAGTGTTCAAGAGGAGCGCAGGCTACCCGGTGCTGTGGTGATTAAAGCGGTTTCGCCGGACAATCACGATCTGCTGGGAGTGGCGCACGTTTACTGGGTGCAGCAGGAAACGTTCAAGGCCGGGGGCAAAGAGAGCCAAACGCTGGCGGCATGGCTCGACCCCATCCAGATGAGGCCAGCAAGTGGAACCGAAATCTCCCGGATCACCTCCGAATACTTGACCTTCACCGCCGCCCGGATCGAACCAAGCATTGCCGAGGTGGGACAAAGCGTGAGGTTGACCGTGACACTTCCGAAACCTCCTTTCCCGGAAACCTTTTTGACGGTGATCGCCCGCAGCAGTCGAACCGGTCAAATCTGGGAACTCACTCCCGCAGGAGGTGACCGCTACTCCGCACAAATTCGGGTGGACAAGCATTTCCCCAAAGACGACGGAATGATTTCGGTGCTGGCGTATGCCGCGCAGCCGCTTCAGGACGGACGACGCAAGCCAGTAGAGGCGGCCCTCGAACGCGCCGGAATGTGGGACTCGAAAAAACCCTTTGTCTTCAATCCCCTGCTTGTCGTTTCCCGCAACCGCGCCGATCTCACCCTGACCGTTCTCGGTGAGAAAAAATAATTTCTCTTTGCCTGACAAAAAACTTCGAACCTCCCTCCGCACGCGAGGGAGCAGCCAATTTCTGCTATACTTTGGATGAAGACGCCGGAATGACGGGACATCCCCCTGCAAATTGGCGCAAGAGCCGAAGGTGGGCGGAAACGTTGCTGCGCCGTTGCCGGATGCTGACGAAGCGACTTGATTTGCACGGCATTTCTCTCCTCCAAAACTCAAGATGAAGTCTTCCCGCACGAAAACCGCGCCCGCGCTTCCGCAGGGCCGCCACAAACAAGACATTTTCGGGCTTTCGCTTTTCTTTGCGGGAGCCGCCTCGCTGCTCTGCCTTACCTGGCATCAAAACGCCCCGATCCCCGATTTGGTGGACACGTTCCTTCGTCTCATCGCTGGAACCGGAGCCTACCTTCTGCCGATCCTGCTGATGTTTTTCGGCGGAATGTTTCTGCTCGGCTACGAGCGTTTCACCTTTTCGCGCACCACCTACGGAGCCATCGGCCTTTTCCTCGTATTCGTCACCTGGCGGCATCTCCTCGGCGCGGCACAGCCGCAGGTTTGGAATGGGCTGGAGGTGCAGAGGGCCGGAGGAGGGCTGGGCTGGCTTTTCGGGGCCTCCTTTACCGCTCTTCTCGGCACGACGATCAGTCATCTGCTGCTGGTGTGTTTGTTCGTGATTTCGGTGGTGCTGATGAGTGAAAGCCCCTTTGCGGAGCTGGCAAAACGGATTCGCCTGCCCCAATGGACGCCGCTCCCCGCCGATGCTTTGGAAGAGACTCCAAGCGAAGAAAAACGAGAAGAAAAACGTGAACGGCTTGCGTCACGCTCTGAAAAAGCGATTGTCCGAACGCAGGACGCCACCCTGATCCCGGCCCCATCCGCGCCCGACCTCGAAGATGAACGCGCCAAACGTGCCGCGCTCGTGGTTGAAAAAGCCCTCACGCCTTCCGGCAAATTTTCCGCCTCCGCCTCGCAGCTCATTCTGCCTGAAGCCGAAGCCGACGAGAGCAACCCGCTCACCCGTCTGTTCAATCTAACCCGCGGCCTGCGGGTAGACGACGAAACGCAGGCTCCCTCAGAGCGCAGCCGCGAAGAAAAAGCGAAGCAGATTCGGGAAAAAAGTACAGGCATCTCCGCAAAACCTGCTCAGAAACCCGAAGGTTCGGCGGCTCCGCTCGATTTCACTTCCGAAGTGAAAGAGTTTGTACTGCCTCCGCTCACGCTTCTTAAAGAGTCGCCTCCGCCGTCCAAACGTTCCCAGACGGAACTCGAAGACCGCATCAAAGTTATCGAGAAAACGCTGGAGCAGTTCAACATTGGAGCGAATGTCATTGAAGTCGCCTCAGGGCCCACCGTGACCCGTTATGAAATTCAGCTTGCCCCCGGAATCAAAGTCTCGAAAATCGTCTCGCTGGCCGACAACCTCGCCATGAGCATGGCCGCCATTGATGTGCGTGTAGAGGCTCCGATCCCCGGCAAAAGCGCGATTGGACTGGAAGTTCCAAACCAGAACTCCACGCTCGTGACCCTGCGCGAGTGCCTCGAAACCGACGAGTACAAAAATTTTGCCAACAAAGTCACTTTTGCGCTGGGAAAAGACGTATCCGGTAACTTCAAATACGCCGACCTCACCCGGATGCCGCACCTTCTCATCGGCGGCTCGACGAACTCCGGGAAAAGCGTCTGCCTTAATGTTTTGATTGCTTCCCTCGTTTATCGGGCCACTCCGCGTGACCTGCGCCTGCTGATGATTGATCCCAAGCGTGTGGAGCTGAGTTTATGGGAAGGCATCCCGCATCTCATGCACCCCGTCGTGACCGATGTGAAGCAGGCTGCCGGAATTTTCCGAGCGGCAATCAAAGAGATGGATCGGCGGTACGACCTTTTTTCGGCAATTGGAACGCGCAACATTGACGGCTACAACGGGCGCGTTCCCGAAACCGAAAAACTCCCGTATCTCGTGCTGATTGTGGATGAGCTGGCCGACCTAATGATGCAGCAGGGGCCTGAAATCGAGCAGCACATCTGCCGTCTCGCGCAGCTGGCTCGTGCCACCGGAATTCACCTTGTCATTGCCACTCAGCGGCCCTCGGTTGACATCATCACCGGCACGATCAAAGCGAACATCTCCTCTCGAATCGCGTTTGCCGTCGCTTCTCAGGTGGACAGCCGCACGATCCTCGATATGACCGGAGCCGACCGCCTCATTGGGCGCGGCGATATGCTCTTCATGCCGATTGATGCCCCAAAACCAATCCGAATTCAAGGCTGCTACCTCAGTGAAGACGAAACCCGCGCCATTGTGGACTATCTGAAAGAACAGGAAAAACCCGATTTCGCCTTTACGATTGCCGAAGGAGATGCCGATTTCGGGGGCGGTTCAGGAGGCGGGGCAGGGGAGGACAGCGGCGACAACGACGAATTTTTCGAGCCAGCGGTACGGCTCGTCGTCAACAACGGGCAGGCGTCTACCTCTATGCTGCAACGGCGGTTTCGGATTGGCTACACCCGTGCGGCACGCATTGTAGAAATGATGGAGGAGCGCGGGATTGTGGGCGGGCTGAACGGAGCCAAACCCCGCGAAATTCTGATTACGAAAATGGAAGTCGAGCAGCTCTTCAATCCGGGCGGCCCGCTTCCCGGTGTGGATGATGACGAAGAATAGCGCATCGAAATCCTAATCGGTCTCTTCACGCAGCACATAGCCGACACCGCGCACCGTATGTAAAAGCTTGGTCTGACCGGGCTTATCGATTTTTTTTCGCAAAAAGTTCATATACACTTCGAGGACATTGCTTTCCGCGTCGAAGTCGTAACCCCAGACGTTTTCCAGAATGGTGGTGCGGGTAAATACCTGCCCTGGATGACGCAGCAGCAAATCCAGCAGTCCGTACTCTTTGTTCGTCAATTCGATGGGCTTGCCGTCCCGTGTCACCCCGCGAGTCACTGGGTCGAGCGTCACCCCGCCGTATTCCAGTTTCAGAGATTTGGGGCTTCCTCCCGACTGCCGCCGCATGATCGCCCGCAGCCGAGCCAGAAGTTCGTCGAAAGCAAAGGGCTTGGCGAGATAGTCGTCACAGCCCGCATCGAGACCCTGCACCCGATCTTCGAGGGCACTTCGTGCGGTGAGAGCGAGAATGGGAACGGATTTGCCCCGCTGTCGAATCTCCCGCACGACGGAAAGACCATCACGACCGGGCAGCATCAAGTCCATTACAATGGCGTCATACTCGTTGGTCAGGGCATAATCCAGCCCGTCTTCGCCATTGCTGACCCAATCTACCACGTAGGCCGACTGCTCCAGCCCTTTTTTAACAAAAGAAGCGACTTTTTCTTCATCTTCCGCCAGTAAAATCCGCATGGGGGTTTGTGCCTTTCGAATTGAGTGTACTCCCGTTCGCCCCAAAATCACAAAAACCGCTGCAATTCCGCTCCCCTTTTCCAACCCTCCGCAGGAGAAACGGTAGAATAAACCCGCCTGTCAGAAGGGTAAACAGAGAAGAGGTCGAACTTTGCCCGACTTCACACCCGAACCCGCTTCCATGCCCCTGAACGATAGAGCACCAACGTCATCAGGCCGCCGACAATCGTGGTCAGGCACATCGAAATCCACGCTCCCTGCGCCTGCTGGTTCAGCCCGAACATCAGCCACAGCGCGAGCGGCATACGGATGGCCCACATCGTCAGCAGAGTGATATAGGTGGGCCGTACCGTATCACCTGCCCCCTGCAGAGCTCCTGTCAGCACCATCGCCATCGCAATAAACGGCTCGGAAAACGCATTGATCCGCAAATAGTTTACGCCCAGCTGCCGCACCTGCGGATCAGAAACAAAGATCGCCGCAATCGGGTGTGCAAACACAAAGAAGACAACTCCCATCACCACCATCACAATGAGCGATTGGCCCAGTGCCGCCCAGCCGCACCGCTCTGCGTGATCCGGGTCCTTCGCGCCCAGGCTCTGACCGACAAGTGCCGCCGCCGCTACGCTGTACCCGAACCCCGGCATAAACGCAAAGGCCTCGGTGCGGATACCAATCTGAAGGGCCGCCACGCCCACCGCTCCTTCCACCGTTCGGGCCAGAAACCCGGTGAAGATCATCATCGAAAGCGTCCGCATCACGGCTTGAACGGAAGCGGGAATTCCGATTCTGAGTATCCGTTCGGCCCACTCCCGACTCAACCGCCAGTTTTCGGGCCGATAAGCCCCGGCGAACGGGGTTTGGCGCAGGGCCGACAAAAACAAAACACAGCCCAGAAAAACGGAAGACGCAAACGCGGCCCCGGCCCCCCGAACCCCCAGGTGCGGAAAGCCGAAGTGACCGTCAATGAGCAAATAATTCAGCCCGATGTGAACAGAGACCATCGCCAGGGTGAGGCGTAAGGGGGTGCGGGTGTCGCCCAGCCCGCGAAACGCGGCCTGCAGCACATTCAGAACAAATAAGGGCAGGGTGGCGAGCAGGGCAACCCCTAAAAACTGAGAACAGAGGGCGGAGGCAAGCGGGCTTTTGTCGGAGGCCAGCAGTTTGTTCACGAGCAGGTCACGCCCGAAATAGCAGGGCACTCCGCACACCAGCCCCAGCAGCACTGCGAGCGAAAGAGACTGCCCGACAGCGAGGGTTCCGGCCTTCAGGTCTTTCGCCCCCACAAAACGCGCCGAGAGCGCAGTAGTTCCGACGCTCACTCCCATCGCAAGAGAAACCATCAAAAAGATCACGCCGCCTCCCACACCGGTGGCGGAAAGGGCTTCAGCCGCGTGAGAGAGATGACCCACAAACAGCGCGTCCATCAAAGAGTTGACGGTCTGAAGCAGCATCGTAACTACCGACGGCCATGCCAGCATCCAGACCTGACGGTTCAGTTCACGGCGGCTGCGGGGAAGCGGAGGCAGAAAGCGGGAAGGGTCTTCAGAAGCGGCTTCAGAGGAAAAGATTTCCTCTCTTTCAGCGAGGGCCGAGTCGGGTGAATCTTCGGCCAGAGAGGTGGAGTCGGGTGGAGTCATAAACAGAATTGCTTTCCGACGGCGCAGCCCCGCGCCGTCTGCCACCCTTATTGTACCGTATCCCCCTCTGTCCAGGGCTTTCTGAGAGTAAATGAGGGCTGGAATGAGGTTTTTTCGGTTTACTGCCGTACTCCGCCGGGCAAAAAAACAATCCGCCCGCAGGCCGGTAAAATCGGCGGTGCAGGCGGAAAAAAGGCGTTTGGCGAAACGGCGGCGGGCGTCAGGCGGCAATCGTGCTGCCGGTGCGCTCTGTGCTGAGCAGAGAGGTAACGGCGGCGTTTTCAGGCATCTCTACCTTGAAAAAAGAGAGACGTTCGCGTAGTTTTTCGGTGACACGCTGCAAGTCTTCTGCCCGCTCGCTCTGTCCGGCTTCACGCTGCTCCAAGCGTTCCAGATGATTGGCATCTGTCAATACCAGCCCCGTCTGCGAGGTCAGATCGTTAAAGAGCAGGTTCAATTCGTGAACGGCCTGCGCTACAACTCCGAGGGCCTCTTCATCGCTGAGGGCGTTTCGCTGCGCCGTTTGGGTGAGTTCGGAGGCGGTAGACGCCGAAAGCTGAGTACGAATGGCACTGTCAACCGAGGTTCCCGCAGTTTGCAGCAGCGTGTGAAGATTTTCCGTGACCGTGTGGAGGGCTTCGGCAGAACCTGACGCCGAGACCAGCGTTTCCTCCAGAGAAGCCGCGCCGCGCTGAGTGATCTCGAATGCGCTGCGGGTTTCCTGCTGAACCTGCTGCATCCAAAGATATACCTGCTGAGCCGTCTGGGAAGATCGCTCCGCCAGTCCCCGCATTTGCTCGGCAATAGCTCCGAACTCCGCCCCTTCGCTTCCGGCACGGGCGGCTTCGATGGCCGCATTAAGGGCGAGCGTATCGGTGCGGTCGGCGGTTTCCTGCAATGCCTCGATCACCGCCAGGGTCTCCTGAGAGCGTTTGCCCAGCGAAAGCAGGGTGTCGGAGGCGGAACTCATTTCGGACTGGAGGGTTACGATTTCGGACGCCGTGCGGCGAAAAGTCAGATGGTTCTGGCTGGCCAGGTGTGCGGTGCTCTGAGACTGCGACGCCAGTTCGGAGACGCCCTGCACGGTTTGCTCAGCGGAAAGGGCCGTTCCAGAAATCAAGCCTGCGGCCTGGGCGAGCGGAGCGTGCCCATCGGGAGAGGCCGCTTCTCGTTTTTGCAGCAGCGTTTCCAGCTGAAGTGCGAGCGTTCGTGCTTTCTCCAGCGGCGACTCGCCTTCGGATCGGAACGAGTGAAGCGTGGTCAAATCCCAGTCGGTGTTCGGCGTTTGAGAAGTTTGGGCTTCGAGCGTTTCGATTTTGGTATGGATGGCGAGAAGGGTTTCCTGAAGATTCCCGGCCAGTTTTGCGAGGGCGATGTTCAGGGTGTCTTTGCGCGATTTGGGCACGATAATCTGGGTGAGGTCCCCCTCCGACATCGCCCTCACTACGCGGGACGTTTCGATCTGATAAAGCGCGGCGGCCTGCACCGCTTCTTGCAGTTCGCCGAGTTCGCCCGTCTGTTTTTGCAGCAGCGGGCGGGTAGGATCGCCATTGGCCAATCCACGTACGGCAGAAATCAATTCGGTAAAGCGCGAAGAAAGCCCCGCCAGCAATCCCAGTACGGCCAGTCCCGCGAGCGCGATCATCCCGGCCTGGAGTGCCCAGCCCAGCTGAAGCGACCGGCGCAGGGAAGCCGAAGCCAGTGCCGCTTTCGCCGATTCGCTCTCCTGTCGAATTTCCAGCGTTCGCGCAAAGTCGTTGAAGCGCGTTTCGAGTTCGGCTCGCAGGGGAAGATAACGCTCCGCTAAAAACGACGCGGTGGCAGCCGCGTCTTTGCGCCCGCCCAGCGAGAGCACTTCCGGGTCAAGCAGGGAACACACGGTCAGGGACTGTTTCACCGGATCGTTCAGCAAAGCGAGCAGGGGGCCGTTGTCCGGCACTCCTTCCAGAAGCGAAGTCAGCTGCGTCAGAGCGGCCCCAATCTCGGCATCGTCCCGCTTTTTCGCGTTCAGGCGGGTGTAATCCTGAGTGGCGAGAAACGCCAGCGTACTGTTCTCCGAGCGTTTGAGCGAAGCCTGGGTGCGGCGGGTGACCTCGCCTAGCTGCTTCAGAAAGGCCGACTGTGCCGTGTCCGCCAGATTCAGATAGCGGTCGGTGGACCTGGCAGTAAAGGCATAGCCCCCGATACCAAGCGCGAGGGTGAAACCAAACGCGACGCTGAGACGAATTCCTGTTTTGAGTTTGCTCGACACTGCCATAAAGTTCTCCTGCCCCAAACGAAAAGGTGGTAAACTGGATTCACGTTCCAGCCAGCCCCGATAAGGGTGGGGGACGCCCCGAAAATCTAAAAGACCTGCTCTTTATATCGGGATTTGAATCTCTGCTCTTCAGGGGAAATTTTTGCCGAATTCACGTTTCGAGGTGTCTGTACACCCGGCCTCCGCGTTGGTTTACACCCCGCCGCCCGCCGCCGTTTCCGCCTCTCGAATTTTGCTGAAGCCGAACTGGGGCTACCCGAAACCCCCGCCGGTCACGGTGAGCCTCCCCGTGTTGAAGGCGGTTGTCGAGGGAATTCAAGCGGTGAACCCCCGCGCCGAACTGCTGCTTGTCGAGGGAGTGTGCCACCCGATGCCCGCCCTTCAGATCGCCGAAAAACTCGGCTTCGCCGCTTTGCGCGAACTCGGTGTAAAGTTTCTGGACGCCGACGCGCTCCCCCTCAAAGAGTATCCGAACCGGGGAGAGCGGGTGTATCGCTTCGCCTCTCTGCGGGCTCCGGCACTTCTGGAAGAGGTGGACTGCCGCATCTCGGTCGGCTGCCTCAAGCGAACGCTCCTAAAAAACCGGGTGCTGATGAGTGCCTGCGTCAAAAACCTGTTCGGTCTGCCCCCGCGAGCGCACTATCACGCCCGCAGCCCTTATGCTCGCGGACGGCTCCATCGCCCGGACGTTCACGCGGTCATTTCGGATGTCTATCACACGCTGGGAGTATTGTTTGAGGGGGGCGTGGTGGACGCGGGCCAGATTTTTCTCTCACCCGATGAACGGCCCGACCGGGGAAAAACGGTAGAATTCGGACAAGTCTTTTTCGGGGACGATCTGCTGAGCGTAGATCGTAAGGCGTGTGAAGCGGCAGGCGAAGGCCTTCCAGACTATTTCGACTTGATCGAAGGCAAGGCCGTAGGAGCGGCTTGAGGGCTGTTTAGCAGGCGTTGAAAATGAAGACTTACGCTTCACGAAAAACCACTGCGATGGAGAAACCCGAAAGGGGTGTCCGACCGACACGGGGCATGCTCGCCTCCCAGTGCGGACTTTCGTTTTGCGACCCGCCATTACTCACCCATCAGACGATCTGGAAAGAGCCGTAGAATTTAGAAATCGGTGAAACCAGGCCGCTCCCCGGCGGCGAAAATCATCACGTTCTTCGCCGAGGGGAACATGAGAGGCGTGCGGATACTCGTAATACGCTAGCCGCTCCGGGAACTCCGCGTAAAGCGGGCGCAGGCGTTCGACAAACCGGCGTGCCATTTCCGGGTCTACAGCGGTGTCCTTTCCGCTTCCGACGGCCCACAGCGCACAGGGCGGAAAGGCGTCGGGAAAATGGGCTGGGGAGAGCGTTTCCAGTCGGGTGAATTCCGGGGTTGACGGCCCTTCCCAGCGTTCGGGGGTTGTGTTGAGCATGACGGCGGCGCAAAGCCGTTTGTCCAGGGTCAGGGCGCGATAGCCGATCATCCCGCCCATCGAAAAGCCATAAATTCCGGCCTCCGTCACCTCCAGCAGGTCGAGCAGTAGAGGAATTTCCGCCGCCGCCCGCTCCACCGCGTCCCAGAAGTGCGCGGAGCCTTCGGGCTGGTTGCGCCAGTCGAACACCTTGCGCATTTCTTCCTGAAAGGCGTCTTTGCGATCCCCGTGATGCGGAGCATCGAGCGCGATCACCGTCAGCCCCGCTTCAGAAAAAACCCGATAATCTTCTAGGTGCGGAGGCTCGGCTTTGTGACCCGTGATCCCATGACAGCAAAGGACGACCCGGCGCATCGCCGCCCTCTCCGGCTCTATGAGCAGGGCAGGCACAGGGCCGGTCGGGAGGTGAAACGTGACGGATGCGAGGGGCATGAGACCTTCGGGTTCTCTGGCTAAAAGCGGTAGACTTTCAGCGGTTCCGTGACGCGCATCTCCGAGCGGGAGATGCGTTCGATCCATTCGGGCTGCGTCAGGCGGGTCTGAGTTTCATCGTCATAGTGAACCAGAAACGTTTTGCGGCGATACTCTACCGGGTAGCGTTCCAGCTGCTCGAAATGGGCATGAACCGTTCCAGGGGTGTAGGCTCCAAAGCTGCAATCATGGAAAACCGCGTCGGTTCCCTCATAGAAAAAAGGGTCGGCGTCGGCCAGGGTATCGGCGGTGAACCCCACACAGGAAGTTTCCGCTTCGATTTTCACGCCGTAGCAGGCCACATTCGGGATGTGGCGCACCGGGTGGATCGTCAGCGTCCAGGGGTCGAAGCGATACGGCTTCTCTTCGGTGAGCAGGTGCACTTCGAAATAATCCCGCAGCAGCATCAGGTTTGTTCCAGCCCGCCCCATCGTCCCGCTCATCACGTTGCGCCACAGGGGAAGGGCCAGACTGCGGGCAATGAAGAGATGCGGGCGCGTTTTCCAAACCAGCGAACAGCGAAACCCAAACTCTTCGAGGCCGTAAACATGATCTCCATGCAGGTGACTGATAAAGACGGCGGGTATATCCGCCAGCGTAAGGCCAAGCCGCGGAAGCCGCGAGGGAACGGTGTGCCCGCAGTCGAAAAGCAGGCGGCTTCCCTCCGCCTCCAGCACCGCAGACGCATTCCCATAGTGGGACGCCCAGGCGGAACCAGTTCCATTCCACGTGATCTGCATACGGTCTCCTTTCTTCGCAGTGTTCCGCACCCGAAAGGTAAATTCCTGCCCCCATGTCCCCTCTAAACACGACCGAGCGAGAATTTCTTCGCACCCACGCCCCGAACCTGCTCTCTCTTTCCCTTATCGAACGGCGGGTAACGGCAGGCGAACGCGAATTTCGACTTGTGTGCGTCGAAGGGGAAGAGGACTTGATTTACCACTGGGAAGAGTTCGAACAGTTCCCCTTCGGCCTGCTCGTGTGGGAGGCGGCAGCGGGTCTTGCGCAGGTGATGTTCGGCTGGGAAGTCGGCCTGAGAGGGAAGCGGATTCTCGAACTTGGAGCCGGGGTCGGGCTGGCGGGCATGGCCGGGGCCTCGCTGGGGCTCAACATCACCCAGACCGATCACCTCCGCGAGTCCCCGGCCCTGTGCCGTCTCAATGCCCTGCGCAACGGCGTGCCCGTGCCTGCGTTCTTTCAGGGCGACTGGGAGCGTTGGACGCTCTCGGAACGCTACGACGTGCTCATCGGGGCGGACATCCTTTACGAGCGAAGCCTGCATGAGGCGTTGCGCGGGGTGATTTCAGCCTCGCTGAAGCCGGGCGGCACGCTGCTTTTAACCGATCCGGGGCGGGCCCAGGCTCTTGAATTCGCCGCCGAACTCGAAACGCAGGGCTGGCGGTTTTCCCTTTCCTCGCGTGCCGTCTCCCTTGACGGCGGCCCCGCCAAAGAGGTGACCCTGTACGCATCAGTTCGCCCCGAAGTAAACGGCTGACCAGAGCCTTCCTTGCGGGGGAACCCCCGCCCCCCGCCTCCGAACGCCAGGGTAAAAGCGGCCTTTCGTGCTTCCGTCGAGCGGCGGAGGACACGTGTTCGGTGCGCCCCGCGTTCCGAGAGGCCGCCCTCCTCCCTCCCTTCACCCTTATTCCTCACTTACTTTTCCCCCTTCCGCCGCCTCAACCCCTACTAGTAGGAAAGGCCCGGCTGTCCTGCCCGGTTTCGCCTCCCACACCGTCCTCGAAACCACGAGCGGAGGACCACGCCGCGTCAGCACCGTCGAACCGATGCCGAGTTTGCCCAGTTCTACCGCCCCGTCGGGCGTGAAGAACGGATGCTCAGGCGTTGCCGACACCGTTTGCACGGGTTTCCCACTCTGAGGATCGCACAGCGTCACCGTCACCAGCGCGGGAGCCTGTCGAACGAACGTCTGTTTTACTTTCGAGGCTTGGGTTTTCCCCGACACCGGGTCACGAGAGACGACCTGCTCTCCCGCCTTCACCGTCTCAATCGTTTTGACGCTTTCCTTTCCGTCTTCTCCCACCACCGAAACGGGCGTCCCTGCCGGGAAGCAGTTGTTGCCCATGCACGCCGCCCGCACCCGGTTCAACCGTGACGACAACTTCCCTGCCAGTTTCCCCGCCCCCTTCGCCGCCAAGGGAACCGCCGCCGCCGCCACACTCAGCCCGTTCGCCCAGCGGTCGGCATTGGAGATGCACCGCCCCCACATATCCTGGCCCGTGTACGCCTTGTACGCGCTGTACGCCGTGCCCAGTCCCGGAACCCATCCTGCCCACGAATCCACCAAATCCTGAACCGCTCCGATTCCCGCTCCCCGAAGCAGAAAAGGGCGTCTCCCGATCTCAATGCAAGAATCCGCTCAAGTCATCAACCTGTGTTTCGCAGCCCCGCCGCAATCCCGTTGATCGTCGCCGCAATCGCCGTGTTCAGCGCGTCGCCCTCTTCCCCGCCCCGTTTCCGCCGGAGCAGTTCCAGCTGGATCAGGCTCATCGGGTCCACATACGGGTTTCGAAGCCGAATGGAACCTTCCAGAGGCGCGTTGTGCTCCAAAAGCCGCGATCCCTCCGTCACCCGCAGCAAAGCCGAAACCGTCCGCTCGTACTCCGTTTTCACCAGCGAAAACACCCGCTCGCGCAAAGCCGCATCCGTCACCAGTTCCGCATACCGCCGCGCAATCTCCAAATCGGATTTCGCCAGCCCCGTCTCCGTGTTCGACAGCAGTACCGCAAACATCGGAAACTCGCGCTTCATCGTCCGAAGCACAGAGAGATGCGCCGGGTTCGCATTTAGAAACTCCGTCAGCGCAAAGCCCACCCCAAACCACGCGGGCAGCACATGACGGCTCTGCATCCAGCCGAACACCCAGGGGATCGCCCGCAGGTCATCGAGGCTGCGCGAGGTCGTGCGCCGCGCCGGACGTGAACCGATCCGGGCGTGCTCCAGTTCCAACACCGGGGTCGCCTCCTCGAAATAGCGGGGAATGTCGGGGTTGTCCATGATCTGAAGCCGGTAGTAGGCAAACGCGCTCGCCGACATCGTTTCGAGGGCCGCTTCCCACTCCGGCAGGCTTTTCGCGCCGTAGCCTCCGCTTCGGGTAAGGGCTTCCAGAGCCGCCGCCACCATCAATTCCAGGTTGCGTTCCGCCACCACCGAATCAATGTACTTCCAGTTCAGCACCTCGCCCTGCTCCGTGATTTTGAGCGACCCGGAAAACGCACCCGGCGGCTGCGAAGTGATCGCCGAGTGCGTCGGCCCGCCCCCGCGCCCCACCGTTCCGCCTCGCCCATGAAACAATTTCAAGGTGACCCCACACTCGGCGGCGGCTTCGTGCAAGGCGCGGTGAGCCTTGTGAATTTCCCACGTCGAGGTCAGCATCCCGCCGTCTTTGTTTGAGTCCGAATAACCCAGCATCACCTCCTGCGTGCGCCCCCACGAGTCCAGAAACGGCGCGTAGGCCGGGGAAGTCCACAGCGCACGGCAGATGGCGGGTGCGTTACGCAGGTCTTCGATGCTCTCGAACAGCGGTACGGGCATCAGGCCGGGGTCGGCTCCGATTTGCCCCACGTTCACGCCGTTGGTCTGCGCGAGCCACACCAGTCGCAGCACATCCTCCGCCGAGGTCGTTCCGGAAATGATATGGGTTCGGATGGACTGCGGCGGGTACTGCTTTTTGAGTTCTGCCACTGCCCGCAGGGTTTCGACCACCGTTGTCGTCGCATCGGAGACCCGCGTTTGGAGGGGGGCATTGAGGTCTTCGGTGAGAACGGCTCCTCCCGCCAGATCAGAAATCGCCTTTTGGTGGAATTTGCTGTGCTGCCGAATATCGAGGGTATACAGATGAAAGCCGAACGTATCCACCTGCCGAAGCAGGGGTGCAATCCAGAGATCGGCCAGCTTTGTACCTTTGTTTTTTCGCAGGCTCTCCGAAATGCGCCCCAGGTCGGCCCGAAACTCGGCGGCGTCCGCGTAGGCGTCTTCATGCGTAGAGGCGTTGAGGGTCATCTGAAGCCGGTGCGCGATATAGCCCAGAAACCGCCGATACACCTCCTCTTCCGGGCGGCGTTTGCTTTCCGGATCCAGGGTTTTCACGCTCAGCACGTAGGCGTTGAGCGCGGCCTTCATGGTTTCCGTCACCGGAACCTGTGCGGTGGAGGAGGACAGCAGTTCCGTGACCCGGTTCACCTCCTCCAGATAGGCGGTGAGCACCGTTTTGCGAGCGAGTTCAAGGGCGTCGCGAGTGGCCTCCGAAGTCACAAGCGGATGCCCGTCGCGGTCGCCCCCGATCCACGAGCCGAACCGAAGCACCCCCGGCAGAACCTCCGGGGTGAGGTCTACGCCGTACACGGTGCAGAAAGCGTCTGCCATCTCGGTGTAGAGACGCGGAAGGGTTTCGATCAGCCCGTTGCGGAAATAGTCCAGCCCCATCTGAATTTCGTCCTGCACGGTGGGTTTGCGGCGGCGCACCTCTTCGGTTTGCCAGAGGGCCGCAATCGTGGCGGCGATGAGGTTTTCCCTTTCCTGCGCTTCGGCATCGGTGAGGGGCATCCAGTCGAGCTGGTCGAGCTGCCGTGCAATCTGCCGCCGTTTGTAGAGCACCGTGCGGCGGGCGACCTCCGTCGGGTGCGCTGTAAACACTGGAACCACCTCCACGCGAGAAAGCCAGTCGAGGGCCGCTTCTGCCGAAACGCCGTTGCGCTTGAGCCGTTCGAGTGTGCCGCGAAACGAGCCGGGCTGAGCGGGCAGGCGCAGGGTTTTGGAGGCCCGCAGGCGCCGCCGCCGGTGATTGGCTTCGGCGAGGTTTGCCAGCTCGAAGTAAGTGCTGAACGCTTTGGTCAGGCGGTAAGCTTGTTTGACGGTGAGGGAGGAGATGCGCTCCGTCACGGCAGCGAAAGCTTCGGGGTTGTGCTCCGCCTCCGGGTCGCGCAGGGCGATACAGTTACGGCGCAGTTCCTCCACCATTTCATAAAAAGCGTCGCCCTCCTGTTCCCGCAGGGCTTCGCCCAGCAAAATGCCGAGCGAGCGCACATCACGGCGCAGCGGCGTCATTTTCAACTCGGAGTCTTCGGTGATGAGTTCTTGCAGCCGCGCCATCGGGTCGGCAGCGCACCAGAGCAGGTCACGGGGTGGGTTCATCGGATGGGGGCTTCCTCTCTTGCTCCTATCGGTTTGGACTATCGGGGTCGGTGAAGATCAAGGCACGGAGGGCGCGGCCCTGCGCCCGTGAGACTCCATTATATCCAATCTGATGGGGAAAACAGATTACCGCTCAGGAAAAAAGCGGCCTGCCTCTGAGGAGAAGGCAGGCCGCCGAGGAGAGGGCCGGAGCAAAAGAGAGTTTCCCGCTCAGTGAGGGTGAGGGAGAAGGTTTCTGCGCCGAACGCCGTAGAGGAAAAACGCACCGGTTCCGATGCCGAGCAGCGGGGCGAGGGAACCGGGTTCGGGAACCGCCTGCACCCCAAAATCAAAGCCGTAGGTGAACCGCCCGGCATTGAAATCCTGAATCCAGAACGAATACTCTCCTGCCGCGAGCGGAATGCTGAACCCGGTGGAACCGAGCGAAGGAACTCCCATCCGGGGCAGCAGATTGGTGAGGATGTCGTCCGATCCGTAATGCGTCCAGCCCAGCAGTCCAACGGCATTGGAGGGGCTGCTGGGGACGGTCACCTGAGTGCCCGCTTGAACCCCCAGAAACGAGACATTGCCGCCAACGGTGGTTCCGGGCAGCTCCGTCAGCGAAACGAGATTGTACCCCGCAGGAATGGTGATCGTGAAATAGTCGCGATCCAATCCGGCTGCTCCGCGCCCGGTGGTTCCGAAAACCGAATTGGAACCGGGAGTGAGCCTTCCAATGGCGGTGGGGGCGAGGCCGAGATTGGATAGGTCACCCGAAACGGCTTCGTTGTAATCAGTCGCGAGACAGGGCAGGGCACAGGTTCCGCCTGCCAGAGCGAGCCAGAGGGAAAGGTAGAAACGCATCAAGGGCCTCCAGAGAAGAGAGAGACTGCATCGGCGCAGAAAGCGAATTCCGCGATAAACCGCCCATGAAATTCAGAGGCAGGGGGCATCGCCTTCCCGTTCTTTCTGCTTCCCTTCTGTGTCGGTCAACCCCGGTGAAATAGTTGCCGGGAGCGGCTAAATTTCGGTGAAGATTTTTTGTCCCCTCAATGCCTCTGCCGAAACGGGAAAAGTGGGTAAACTAAACAGACCATGCGGATCATACAACTGACGCCCGGAACCGGCTCTTTTTACTGTGGAACCTGCCTGCGCGACAACGCGCTCGTTTCGGAATGGATTCGGCAGGGGCACAACGCCCTGATGCTGCCGCTGTATCTAAACCCCGCGCTTGACGAGCCGCCCGCCTCCGAAAACGCTCCGGTGTTTTACGGAGGGGTCAACGTCTACCTTCAGCAAAAGTCAGCGATTTTTCGGAAAACCCCGCGCTTTGTGGACGCGCTGTTCGATTCGCAGCCTGCCCTCCAGTCCGCCGCCCGCCGCGCCGGAATGACCGACCCCGCCGATCTGGGCGATCTCACCCTGTCCACTCTCCGGGGCGAGGACGGTAACCAGAAAAAAGAATTGGAGCGTCTCTCAAACTGGCTTTCTACGGAGGGCAAACCCGAAGTCGTGTGCCTCTCCAACGCGCTGCTGATCGGACTGGCTCGAAAAATCAAAGCCCTGACCGGAGCCAAAGTCTACTGCACCCTTCAAGGGGAAGATTACTTTCTGGATTTGCTGAAGGAGCCGTATCGGTCGGAGGCCTGGCGGGTGCTTTCGGAGCGCGGGCAGGAACTGGACGGCTTTCTGGCGGTGAGCCGCTACTATGCGGAGGTGATGACCCGGAGGGCAAATCTGCCCTCCGGTAGAGTTCATGTGGTCTACAACGGCATTTCGCTTCAGGGCTACCCGAAAACCGCTCGTTCCACTCTGCCTGAGCCGCCGGTGATCGGCTTTCTGGCTCGAATGTGCGATCTTAAAGGATTGGGGACGCTGGTGGAGGCGTTTTTGTTGTTGAAACAAAAGCCGGGAATGGAGCGTGTTCGCCTGCACATTGCAGGCGCGAAAACCGAGGGCGACGAAGCTTATGTCGAGCGCGAGGTAAGGGCAAAGCTGGAAAAGGCGAACCTGCAAAACGACTCTGCCCTTTTCCCCAACCTTTCGCGTGACGAAAAATTGAAATTTCTCTCTGAACTCACCCTGCTTTCGGTTCCCGCGCTTTACGGCGAGGCGTTCGGGCTGTACCTTTTAGAAGCGATGGCGTCCGGAGTGGCGGTGGTGCAGCCCGATCACGCGGCCTTTCCCGAAATTCTGCGCGAAACGGAAGGGGGAATGCTGTATTCCCCGACGGATGCGAACGGGCTTGCTGAGGCTCTCTACTCCGCCCTGAGCCATCCCGAACCACTGCTGGAATGGGGGCGAAAGGGGCAGGCGGCGGTTCAGGCGCGATTTTCTGTTGAGCGGATGGCTTCGCAGACTTTGGCCGTGTTTGGAGAGCAAAATGGCTGACGATCCCCTGGAGATTTATCTGCCGGTTTATGAATTGGTGAAGACGGTTCCTTCGGGTAAGGTGGTGACCTACGGGCAGGTGGCTTCGCTGCTCACCGAAGTTTCGCTGACGGCGCGGCAGGTGGGAACCGCGCTGCGCTATGCTCCGCCCGATGTTCCCTGGCAGCGTGTGGTGGGAGCGGGGGGAACGCTTCCGGTCGCGAAGCTGGGGCCGGAATATGCTCAGAAACAAAAAGACTTGCTTCAGCAGGAGGGGGTCGGGTTTCTGGGCGAGCACGAAAGGCGCGTGAACCTGGCCGGGTTTGGCTGGCATTTCGAAGGGGAACCCCAAAAAGCGGAAGCTGGAAATTTGTTCGAGAGGCGAGACGAAGAAGAGGCATGAGCGACGAGTGGCATTTCTACCGTTGGAACTATAATCATTATACGCTGGTGCGACCGCAAATTCGGGGAGCCGTGCGAGCGGAGACTTTTGCAACCCTGGCGCAGACCCAAGAGGGGATTCAGGTGGCGGAGGCGTTCGATGAGGGGGAGATTCCGCTTTTGGAGGCGAAATCCGCATGGCTGGCAGCGGAGTGCCGGAGGGGAGACCCGGTGATTTTCAATGCCGAGTTCCCTCGGTTTCTCAACCGGATCGAACGGCTGCGGGAGGGGGAAGAGATTGCCTCCATGCTGTCGGAGCTGCTGTTTGCCCGCGTTTATTTGGAGCAATGGCTGGAGCAGACTCCGATTTGCGGGATTCTGCCGCCGACGGAAACCGCTCGATTGTCCACGCTTTGCCGAGCCTACGCCCGAACTAACTCTGTGCTTGGAGCCGGAGCCGCCCGAGGAGGTTTTCTGCGCCGCGTTTTCGACCGCAACGCTTCGCCGGACGAAATGTTCCCCCAGCTTTCCGATCTCGCCGCCGAAGCCGTGAAGTCGGGCGAAGGGCTGATCGGTTTCAGCCGCTAGGGGTCAGGCGGCTTTTGCAATGGCCTCCTGCCCGTTTTGCTCCTCCAGCAGGGCGAGAAACTCCTGCACCACGCAAGGGTCGAAATGCCGCCCCGACTGCTCCCGCAGATAGTCTTTCACCTGGGCTTCCGTCCAGCCCGGACGGTAGGGCCGATCCGAGCGCAGGGCATCCCAAACGTCTACAATCGCAAAAATACGGGCCATCAGCGGAATGTGCGTGCCTTTCAGCCCCTGGGGATACCCCGACCCGTCCCATTTCTCATGGTGGCAGTAGGGGATGTCGAGGGCCGGGTGCAGAAACTCGATATGAGAAAGCGAAGAGTGTGCATATCCCGGATGGCAGCGCATCACATTCCATTCCTCGGCGTTGAGCGGGCCGGGTTTTCGCAAAATCTCGTCGGGAACGCCCATTTTGCCAATGTCGTGCAGCAGCGAACCCCAGCGCATGAAGAGAAGTTCTTCGTTTTCGATTCCCATGCGTTGAGCCAGCTGCAGGCTGGTTTCCATCACACGGTCACTGTGGCCTGCGGTCTCATCGTCGCGCAGCGAAAGGAGACGCGCCCAACCCTCAACGGTCGCATTAAAAATACAAGTGAGTTCATCAGAATAATGGGTAAGCATGGACTTCTCCAGAATGGGGGGTGCTTTGAAGGCAGGAGCCGCAAATTTGAATACAGACTTTTGAAAAATTTCTTGAAATCGGGTAACGCAGTTTTTCCCTTTCGATTTCGAGGCATACAACGCTTGATCGGCGCATTCCAACAAATCAACGTCCTGACGGCAGCGTTCTCCTGTTTGCGCCACTCCGAAACTCACGGTCACCCGGCGATGGGGAAAAGGAGTGTTCGCTATTTGCTGGCAGAGTTGTTCTGCCCAGGCGCAGGCTTGACGTGCGGTTTTGCCTGGAAAGGCCGCCACAAACTCCTCACCGCCATAACGGGCCGCCAGACTTCCGGGCTCCAGCGAAGACCGCAGCAGGTCTGCAACTTGCTTGAGCACGAGGTCTCCGGCGGCGTGGCCGAATTCATCGTTATAGGATTTGAAATCGTCCACATCTATCATGACCAGGGAAACCGGCTTTTGGGGAGCGGGCAGCTGGGTAAAAACCAGGGAAAGTTGATCTCGAAAGCAGCGGATATTGCTGAGGTTTGTGAGACCGTCGGTTGAGGCTAACTCCTTTAGTTCGAGTGCCGTGCGGCGCAGTTCCAATTGGCTCACCACCTGACGGGCGAGGGAGGCCAGGGCTTCCCTTTGTTCCGGGGTCAACTGGCGCGGAGTCTGATCGATCACACAGAGGGTTCCCAGGGCGAACCCATCGGGTGTGGTTAGAGGAAAACCCGCGTAAAACCGAATTCCGGGAAATCCTGTTACCAGTGGATTAAGGGCAAAACGGCAGTCTTCAGCCGCATCCTCGACTTCAAAAATGTCCTCTCCCAAAATGGCATGGGCGCAAAATGCAAGCTCACGCGGCGTTTCGGGGGTCTCCAGTCCGACCTTTGCTTTAAACCATTGCCGGTTTACATCCAGCAGGCTAATCAGGCTGATGGGCGTTCCACAAATAAACGAAGCGAGTTTGACGAGATCGTTGTAGGCGTTTTCGTCCAAAGTATCGAGTATGTGGTATCGGGCTAAGGCTCTTAAACGCTCCCGTTCGTTTTCGGGGAGAGGGGCGGCTTGGGCGGACATCGTTGTAAACTGCTTTCTCAAGGAAAAATGACTTCAATCCGAAGAAGCGTCGTGTCTTCATGCCTGACCTTTACCATTGTCGGCAAAATCTACTTGAAAGTGAAGGGGAAAAACGGCTTAGAAATGGACTCTTCATCAAAATGCAACCTTCTTTTTTGAGGGAGGGTGTTTTTGTGAAACTCTCCTTTTCTTTCACTCGTCAATTCGCCAGAACCCGGCACTCTCTGCCTGCTTACTCATCTCTCACCCCGAAAAGGAAACTGCGTTTTGTCTACGAAAAGTCGCTGGCTGGTTGGCTGTACGGTTCCCCTCGTCCTCGTTGGCGCGTTGGGGGTGGTGGTCTCGAAACGCCTGAAGCCCAAGCCGGAAGTCGTTCCCACCGAGCGGGCTTCGAGAGGAGCGGTCGAGGTGAAGGTCGTCGAGACTGGAACCATCGAGCCGCTGCGTAAAGTCGAGGTTAAGTCCAAAGTCGGCGGGCGGGTGCTCAAGCTGTTCGCCAAAGAGGGAGATTTCGTGCGGCGCGGACAAATTCTGGCGACGATTGATCCCCAGGAGGTCAACAGTCAGGTTGCGGCTCTACGGGCGCAGCTAGCCGGAGCCCAAGCCCGATTTTCCGGGGCAAAAAAATCCACCTCCTATCAGCAGGCGCAAACCTCCGCCGGAATTTCCCAAAACCAGCAGGCCGTCAATTCCGCGCTCTCGCGCTTGCGGTCGGCAGAGGCGGAAGCGCGGGTTCAGCCGCAGCTCACCCGTCAATCCATTGCGATTGCTCAGGCAAACCTCGAAGCCGCCCGTTCCAACCTGAAACTTCAAGAGGACAATCTGCGCCTTTTGCGGGAGTCCACCCATCCGCAAAATCTGGTGAACGCGCAATCCGCTTTTGACCGAGCCAAAGCCCAGGCGGAAAACGCAAAGCGCAGCATTGACCGCCAAAGTGCCCTGCTGGAAAAAGGGTATGTTTCTCAGCAGACGGCGGACACGGCACGCACCGATTTTCTGGTGGCGGAGGCACAGGTACGGGAGGCGAAACAGCGGCTGGATCGTATGAGGGCGACGAACGACCTGGAGGCGACGAACGCCCAAAGCCAGATCGCCACTGCCCGAAGCCAGGTACAGCAGCAGGAGGCGGCCCTGCTTCAGGCGAAAACGAGTGTTCTGCCCGAAACGAAACGCCGTGAACTGGAAAATGCGCGGGCGGCCTTTGCACAGGCGCAGGCGCAGTTCCGCGCCGCCTCCGCCAGTACCACACAGGACGCCGTGCGCGGCGATGAAGCGGCGGCGTCTCAGGCGTCGGTCGAGCAGCTTCAGAAACAGTTGGACGAAGTGCTTGTGCGGCAAAACGACACCACCATTGTGGCTTCGATGGATGGCGTAGTGACCAAAAAATACACCGAAGAGGGCGAACTTATTACTTCGGCGATTGGCTCGTTTTCGTCGGGAACCCCGCTTTATCAGATTTCCGATCTTTCGGTGATGCTGGTGAAAATCAACATCAATGAGGTTGACATTCAGAAGGTGAAGGCCGGTACGTTTACCGAAGTAACCGTGGACTCGTCACGCGGAACGATTTTTAGCGGCAAAGTCAGCAAGGTCGCTCCGGCTGCCTCGAATGCAACCGCTTCAAGCAGTTCCTCTTCCGGTTCCAATTCTTCCAGTTCGCAGACGGTCATTCGATTTCCCGTCGAGATTCAGGTAGATAAGGCTGACCCGCGCCTGAAGCCTGGAATGAGTGCCCGCTGCGCCATCATCGTGAGCCGGGAAAGAAACGTGGTGCGGGTTCCCAAAAATTGTGTGACCGGAGAAGGAGCGACGGGAACCGCGAATGTCGTGGCTTCGAGCGACAAGCCCGACAAAGACAACTTAGCGGAAAAAATCACCCCGAAAGCCGTGACCCTGGGGCTGCGCGGGGATGATTTCGTCGAAGTGAAATCCGGGCTAAAAGAGGGGGAGAGGGTGCGCCCTGCCGCCTACACCGGCCCTGCCCGCCAGACGATTGAGGTGAATGGCGGGCCGTAACCGGGAATTGGAGGCCGCTTTTACGCTGGACGGAGGACATTGGCATTTTTGTTCGGCGGTTTGATCGCGGAGAGCGTCAAACGGTATCCCTTCCCGTCTGCCAGCCTCGGATCGCAGACGGACGCGCAGCGGTTGGCAGAACGACCGTGTCTGGCGGGCCCGCTTTGTTTATCGTTCTGGCTTTGGGCCGGAGTCATCAAGGTTTATGTCACTTATTTACTGTATCTCAACCGCACTTTCCAACCTTCGCGCCAACAAGCTCCGTTCGGCGTTGACGATGCTCGGCATCATTATCGGGGTGTCGGCGGTGATTATGATGGTGGCGATTTTGCAGGGGGCCTCGGCAAACGTCACAAAGCAGTTTTCTAAACTGGGGTCGAACCTGATTTTAGTCGTTTACGCACCGACTTCGGAAGAGCGAAAAACCATTACGCGCCGAATCGAAGGGCTAAAAATGACCGATGTGAAGGCGATTGAAGAGCACTGCCCGCTTATCAAATCGCTTTCGCCTGAAATCGGACTGGGCCAGAGCGTACCCGCGAAATTTAGCGGGCGCGACCTGGAGGTATCGGCCTTCGGGGTGACAACCGACTACGCCCGGCTCCGAAATGTGCGCGTGGGAACGGGACGCTTTATTTCGCCGGAGGACAGCAAAACCTGGGCAAAGATTTGCGTGATCGGGGAAAAAGTCAAAACCGATCTTTTCCAGAAGGAAGACCCGATAGGCAGGCAGGTGGAAATCAGCGGCCAAAGTTTGACGGTGGTGGGGGTGCTGGCTCCTAAAGGGCGCACCTTCGACGGGGACGCCGATAAATTCGTTTATCTGCCGCTGGAAACCGTTCAGAAGCGCATCCTGGGATCGGAAACCGTTGGAGCGATCTACGCGGAGCCGATTTCATTTGAAAAAATGAATGAAGCGAAAGATCAGGTGTGGCAGCTTTTGATGAACCGCTACAGCAATCTTCCCGGCTGGAAAGTGGACAGCTTTGACAACATCCTCAACAGCATCAATTCCGTGCTGGCGATTTTCACGGTGCTGCTGGGTTCGATTGCGGGGCTGGCCCTACTGGTAGGCGGAATCGGAATTATGAACATCATGCTTGTTTCTGTGACGGAGCGCACCCGCGAGATCGGCGTTCGCAAAGCCATTGGAGCCAAGCGAAAAGACATTCTGCTTCAATTTCTGATCGAGTCGGCGACGCTTTCCGGAGTGGGGGGCTTGACGGGGGTGACGCTCGGAACCGGTGCGGCCTATTTTGTCGGGTTTGTGACCACCTTCATTCCCTCGCTCGACGACAAGCAGGGCGGCACAAAGGGACTGCCGATGTATGTGCCGCCCTCGGTAATGCTGGGAGCCTTTATTTTTTCAGCAGCGGTGGGGGTGTTTTTCGGGGTGTATCCGGCCATTCGCGCCTCGAAACTCGATCCGATTCAGGCCCTGCGAACCGAGTAAAGCGCACAAATCAAAGGCTTGCGAGCGGGGCAGGGAGGGAAGGGGAACCCCTGTGTCGAACCTTCTGCTATGGAACCCGAACCCGCCCTGCAGACCCGTGAAGATTTTGCCGAGTTTCGTCTGCATCATCTTCGCAGCGAAGTGTCGGAACTTTCGTTCTCAGGAGACCTCTCGCTTGGGCTGGTGCGTGCGCTTGCTCTCTTGATGTTCACGGCTTTCACCTTGTATTTCCTGATGAATGCGGAAGTTTTGATGGGGCTTTTCTTCGGTTTTTTGACGTTCAGTTTTGCGCGGCGAAGACCCTCCCAAGATACAAAACGCACTCCTGCTCTCAGAGAAATTTTGTACGAATTTTCGCAAATCCCCCTCACCACCTCCCAACATTTCAATACAGCCCTGGTTCTCCTTCAAGACCTCCCCCTTCGGGCCGTCAACGGGCTGGAGCCGATGTACGAGCGTGAACTCACCCGAGTTCTGGAGGCGGCGGCTCACTCCGAAGAGCCGGTACGTCTCACCGAGGGAAATCGGCTTTGGGTGTGGGGGAGACTGCAAAAAGGGTGCACTCCGTTTACGCTGCTGCGGATGACCGAAGAGCGCGGGCGATTGATGAATGCACTGGCGGACGCCCTGGCTTCTACCGGAACCTCCACGGATTATCTCCGCTGTTATCGGTGGATGGAAGCGGTTCCGCAGCGGGAACGCACGGGAACCGGCTGGAAAGCCCATGAAGCGCGGATGAGTCGGTGGCAGGCGCGGCTGGAAGCCGAAAAGCTGGGGCAGACTCTGCTTCGTCCCGGTTCCGTTCCGCCGGAAAACCTGCTCTCGCCCGTGCTCAATCCGCCAGAGGAAGCGAAAGAAATTCTGCTTCGCAGTGTGGGAACCGAAGAGGGACTGTAGGAATGGGGCGAGAATTTCTCGAAATAAAGACGACTTTTGTTAAGCGAGATGCCGCCATGCCCACTCCCGTTCTGCTCGATACCGATATTGGCTCCGACATTGATGATGCCGTTGCTCTGGCCTACCTGCTCCGGCAGCCGAACTGCGAACTCGCAGGCATCACAACCGTTTCGGGAGAGCCGCAAAAGCGGGCGGCTCTTGCTTCTGCCGTGCTTGAGGCGGGCGGAAAATCCGACATTCCGATTCACGTCGGCATTGAAATGCCGCTTTTGCGAACCCAGGTTCAGCCCTCTGCTCCCCAGGCGGAAGCCCTAACGGATGAGTGGACACACGCAACCTTTGCAAAGCGCGTGACAGCCATCGAATTCCTGCGTGAGACGATCCGCTCCCGTCCCGGTGAAATCGTTCTGATGCCGATTGGCCCCCTGACCAATCTCGCGGTTTTATTCACGATTGACCCCGAAATCCCGTCGCTGCTGAAGGGCATTACGATGATGGGCGGCCACTTTTTCGGAAACGCAGCGGGGGGAAAGGGAGAATGGAACATTTTCTGCGACCCTCATGCCGCCGTGAAAGTGTTTGCGGCTCCCGTTTCGCAGTTTACCCTCATCGGGCTGGATGTCACGCTGGACTGCACCCTTCCCGCTGCCGAGTGCCGAGAGCGGTTTGCGGCAGCGGGAGGCGCACTCGCTCCGGTTGCGGCGATGGCCGAGATTTGGTTTAAGGAACGAAACCACATCACCTTTCACGATCCTTTGGCAGCGGCGTGTTTGTTCCATCCGTCGCTTTGCACGTATGAAAACGCTCAGATCGAAGTCAACCCGGAAGACCTCTTTGCAAACGGGCAAACCCGGATCGTTTCTGGTTCGGAGACGCTGCCGCATCGGATTGCGAAAACCGTTCAGGCCGAGCATTTTTTCAGGCATTATTTCGAGGTCACGGTCGGAGAACCTCTCCCTTCGGAAGATTTAGATTTTCATTTATGATTTATTCTCTTATTGTGTTTCTTTCTGCGTTTTTGCTGTTTCAGGTTCAACCCCTGATTGCCAAAGCGATCCTTCCCTGGTTTGGCGGAACCGCTGCGGTTTGGACTACCTGCCTCTTATTTTTCCAGACGATTTTGCTGGCGGGCTATGCTTATTCGCACCTCACGACCGAACGCTTGAAACCCAGAGTTCAGGGAAAGCTTCACGCGGCACTGCTTGCGCTCAGCCTCCTATCGCTGCCGATTTTGCCGCGTGAGTTTCTCAAGCCCGTCGGAACCGAAGAGCCGACTACCCGGATTCTACTGCTGCTTTTGCTAACGGTGGGCCTGCCCTACTTTTTGCTCTCCACGACGGGGCCGCTGCTGCAAGCCTGGTTCGCGGAGCGAACCTCGCGAGAGGGACGCACCGATGCTTATCCCTACCGCCTCTACGCGCTGTCCAACTTCGGGTCTTTGCTGGCCCTGCTTTCCTATCCCATTGTTGTCGAGCCGGTGCTCGCTCTACGTACACAGGCCTGGGTTTGGTCGGCAGGTTATGTGCTGTTCGTGGGGCTCTGTGGATGGGTTGCACTGGGGGCCAAAGGAGAGACATGGCACCGGGAAGAAATTCCTGCTTCCCCGGACGAACAAAAACCCACCTTCGCGCATTATTTTTACTGGGCTCTGCTTGCGTTTTGTGCCTCCGGCCTTTTGCTGGCTGTTTCCACGCACATGACGCAAAACATCGCGGCTATTCCATTTCTCTGGGTGGTTCCGTTGAGCCTCTATCTACTTACCTTTATCCTGTGCTTCGGCCCCAAAACCTGGAACTGGACTCGCGCCTCCCGTCGGTTCAATCTCGTGACTTCGCCGCTGCTGCTTCTGCCAATCCTTGCTTTAGGATCACTGGCTTACGGGGTTTCGGACAGCGCGAAAAACCTGAACGTTCAAACTCTGCTGCCGATCTTTTCGCTCGGCTTTTTCGTGGTCTGCCTTGTCTGTCATGGAGAATTGGCGCGTCAAAAACCTTCTCCCCGCTATCTCACTGCGTTTTATTTGATGCTCTCACTTGGCGGCGCGTTGGGCGGTCTTTTTGTCGGTGTTATTGCCCCGTTGATTTTTCGGGGCTATATGGAACTGCCCTTGCTGCTCATTCTCAGCGGCCTGGTCTGTCTTTTTTCGGTCTACTTCAAGCCCGACAAGGGAATCAAAGATGCGGTCTGGCTCGGCAGTGCGGTCCTGATGGGCTGGTTAGTGTTTTATCTGGCGCGGGAAACCGGCTACTCCTACAAAGACACGCGCTTGATCGTCCGAAACTTCTACGGCGTTTTGCGGGTTTACGACACAGGGCCGCCGAATGAAGACGGATCGGAACGAGTGCTGGTTCACGGCACGATCAGACACGGCGAGCAGTCGCTCGACCCGGAAATTTCTAAAAACCCGACTTCCTATTACAGCACGGATTCTGGGGTGGGCATGGCAATTCTGGCACAACAGGAACGCGGCCCCGTGAAGATCGGGATGATTGGGCTGGGCACGGGAACCACTGCCGCTTACGGGCGCAAAGGCGACCTCGTGAAGTTTTACGACATCAACCCGCTCGTGCCGCAGATCGCTTCTACCGAATTTCATTATCTGAAAGATTCAAAAGGAAGGGTCGAGATTGCACTCGGCGATGCCCGTCTCACTCTGGAACGTGAGCCGCCGCAACATTTCGATGTGCTCGCAGTGGATGCCTTTTCCTCCGACTCGATTCCGGTTCATCTGCTGACGAAAGAGGCAGTGGAGCTTTATTTTCGACACCTGAAGCCGGACGGAATTCTCTGCATCCACATTTCCAACCGACACCTTAACTTGGAGCCGGTGATTAAACTGGAGGCGGACGCACTGGGATTGTCGGCGCGAGATGTGGATGCGAACCCTTCGGAAGAAAACGCGCAGACTGCCTCGGAATGGGTGCTGCTGTCGAAAAACCCGGCGCGATTTACGGAGGGAACCTTGAAAGGAGTGGGAGCGGCTCTGAAAGGAAAACCCGGTCTGCGGCTCTGGACAGACGACTACAGCAACCTTTTCAAAATCATGAAAGCCTTTCAGCATGAAGAAAACTAACCGCTTACGGGCGATTTTTTTGCTGGAAACGCTGCTGGCGGCAGAATGTCTGCTCCGCTGGCTGGATTTGGCCGCTCGTGCAAATGGTGGTTTCGATGGAGAGTGGTGCTGAGTGGAAACGAAAAGGGTCTGAGTAAAATTAAGGTAACGCAAGCGGGAGAATCAAAAGGCGGGCCGCCGAATTCGGCGGCCCGCCTTTGCTGTGCTTCGTTTTTGTGAGGCTAGATCACAAGGCCTTCGTTGCGATAAAGCGACCCGCGTTCCTCAATGTTGACTGCTCCAAAGGAGCTCAAGGTCTGTGCGATGCTGTTGGCATTGGTATCGTCGGCACGAACCGCGACAATGGTTCCGCCTCGGCGTACCCCTTCGTTGTAGTAGGCTGCGTGCTCATTTGGAACGCCTGCGCCAACCAGCACGCCGATCAAGCCGCCAATCACTGCGCCGACACCTGCCCCGGTGAACATTCCCGCCAGCCAGCCCGCGCCAGCCACCCAACCGAGGCCGGGAATTGCAAACAGGCCCAGCCCTGCGATGAGGCCGAGAACGCCGCCGATTTCTGCACCAACGCCCGCGTCCTTCGTGATCGCATGGCCCATCCCATGTCCTTCGGCGGCGACATTGGCTCCGTGCGCTTCGGTTTCATTGTTGGCCAGCACGCTGACATCATTGTGGGTAATTCCCAGCCGTTCTACTTCCAAAGCGGCGGATTTCGCAGTGGCAAAATCATCAAACAATCCGACAACGGTCTTCATCGTTCAATACTCCTTGGGGGTCAGTTAGACGCTCGCTCGACAGTGAGAAGTCGTCTCGGAAAATTGGGTGTTAGTGAACAAACACTTTGTAGAGAATAACCGCAAGAACGATTAAAATCACGACGATCAGAGCAATCAACTGCGGAGTTAACCCTTTGCGCTCTGGGCGGTCATAGATTTGAACGTTCGCCGGGGTTTTGCTTTTCGATTTTGAACCGTCTTCTTGCGGGGGAAGATTAACGCTCATGGCTTGACTTTCTGGAGAGTTGGGATGAGTTCCTGCAACCCTGATCTGATTTACGAGATGCCCGAACGTTTGTTCCGAGAATTTTCTCTCTTTTGTTATTTTAATCCAAAAATAAACCCCCGCCCGCTCTGAACGAAAGGGCCAGAGCGGGCGGGGGCAGTAACGGCGAAGGGCAGAGTTAAAGCAGCGAACGCAGAACGTACTGCAAAATGCCTCCATTGAGATAGTAGTCCACCTCTTTGGGGGTATCAATACGAACGGTGGTCTTGAACTCTTTGGCGGAGCCGTCCCCGTTGACCGCTTTCACCGTCAGGGTTCTGCCCTCTGCAAAGTTTGCAGCCACCGCATCGGCAAGCCCGACGACCTCGAAGGTTTCGTGGCCGCTCAATCCGAGAGAGGCGTTGTTTTCTCCAGCAGAAACTGAAGCGGCAGAATTCCCATTCCCACCAAGTTGGAACGGTGGATGCGCTCATAACTTTCGGCGATGACCACTTTCACGCCCTGAAGATAGGGGCCTTTGGCAGCCCAGTCGCGCGAGGAACCGGAGCCGTATTCTTTCCCCGCCAAGATAATGGTCGGTACTCCGGCGGCTTTATACTTCATGGCCGCATCGAAAATGCTCATCACCTCTCCGGTGGGCAGATAGGTCGTTACGCCGCCCTCGGTTCCGGGAGCAAGATGATTTTTAATCCGCACATTCGCAAAGGTTCCGCGTACCATCACCTCGTCGTGTCCGCGCCGAGAGCCGTAAGAGTTAAAGTCTTTCGGTTCCACACCGCGCTCCGTGAGGTATTTGCCTGCCGGAGAATTCGCTTTGATGTTTCCTGCGGGGGAGATGTGATCGGTTGTGATCGAATCGCCGAGCACCGCCAGAACCGCCGCCCCCGTGATCTCTGAGACGCGGGAAGGAGCCTCTCGGCCCATGCCGTCGAAATAGGGCGGCAGTTTAACGTAAGTGGAGGCAGAATCCCAGGCAAATAAATCGCCCTGCGAGGACTGAACGTTCTGCCAGTTCAGGTCGCCCTTGAACACATCGGCGTAGTTGTCGCGGTACATTTCGGCATCAATCGCCGATTCGATCACAGACGCCACCTCCTGCTGGGTGGGCCACAGATGGCGCAGGTACACGTCTTCGCCGTTTTTGTCCTGCCCGATGGGATCGTTAAACGGGTTCCAGTTCATCGTGCCAGCGAGAGCATAGGCGACGACCAGCGGCGGCGACATCAGAAAGTTAGCGCGAACCTCTTGTTGAATCCGTCCCTCGAAGTTGCGGTTGCCCGACAGCACGGAAGCGACGACCAATTTGTTTTCGACCACCGCATCGGAGATGTTTTTTGGCAGCGGCCCGGAGTTTCCGATACAGGTAGTACAGCCATAACCGACTGTATTGAAGCGCAGTGCATCCAAGGAGGCACTTAGTCCCGCCCGATCCAGATAGCGGGTGACCACGCGAGAGCCTGGAGCGAGCGAGGTTTTCACCCAGGGCTTTGTCTGCAGGCCGAGTTCAAGGGCTTTTTTGGCGACCAATCCCGCCGCTACCATCACGGAGGGGTTCGAGGTATTTGTACAGCTGGTAATGGCAGCAATCACAACGGAGCCGTCCGTAAGCGAATAATCAGTTCCCGCAACCTTTGCCTGAACAGCAGTGGCGGTTCCGCTCACACCGCCATGCGTGGAGAGAGCGGGAAGTGCTTCCGCAAAGGCCCGGCTTGCCCCTGAAAGCAGAATTCGATCCTGCGGGCGGCGCGGGCCGGCAATGCTGGGTTCGACCGTGTTGAGATCGAGTTCGAGGGTGTCGGAGTAGATTGCTTCAGCGGTGTCTGCTGTGTGAAACAGTCCCTGCGCTTTACAGTAAGCCTCGACGAGCGCAATCTGCTCAGCACTGCGTCCGGAAACCCGCAGATAGCGCAGCGTTTCGTTGTCCACCGGGAAAATACCACAGGTGGCCCCATATTCAGGAGCCATGTTTGCAATCGTGGCGCGGTCTGCCAGCGGCAGCATCGCCAGCCCGGAACCATAAAACTCCACGAATTTTCCGACCACGCCTTTTTTGCGGAGCATTTCCGTCACCGTCAGCACCAGATCGGTGGCGGTCGCGCCTTCAGGCAGCGCGTTCGTCAGTTTGAATCCGATGACCTGCGGAATGAGCATCGAGACGGGCTGCCCCAGCATCGCCGCCTCCGCTTCGATCCCGCCGACTCCCCAGCCCAAAACGCCCAAACCGTTAATCATCGTCGTATGCGAGTCGGTTCCGACCAGCGTATCGGGATAGGCCGTGGTGGTTCCGTCACTTTCGGCACGGGTGAATACGGTGCGTGCCAGATATTCGAGGTTGACCTGATGCACGATCCCGGTACTTGGCGGCACAACCTTGAAATTCGTGAACGCCTGCTGCCCCCACTTCAGAAAAGAATAGCGTTCCTGGTTCCGCTCGAATTCCAGCATTACATTGAGATCAAGGGAATTGTCACGCCCGAACTCGTCTACCTGTACCGAGTGGTCTATCACGAGTTCAACGGGCTGGAGCGGGTTGATCTTTGCGGGGTCGCCGCCCAGCTGCGACATCGCTTCGCGCATGGCAGCCAGGTCAACAACGCAAGGAACGCCGGTGAAGTCCTGCAGCAGAACGCGGGCGGGGGTATAAGCGATCTCGTGTTCTGGGGCGGCTTTGGCGTCCCAGGTAGCGAGAAACCGAATATCGTTGGCAGTCACGCTCACCCCGTCTTCGTTGCGGAGCAGGTTTTCCAGCAAAATTTTAAGGGAAAAAGGAAGCCGGGAAAGATCGTAGCCGTGAGGTGCGAGGGCATCCAGACGGTAGTAGGTGTAGGGCGTGGAACCGACATTCAGCGTCGCCTTTGCGCCAAAACTGTTGGTGGTTTTCATAGTTGAGAGCGTTCTCCTGTGGTTGAAATCAAGGGAAGGACGCCTTTAGTCTACCGTCTTCCGAGGGGAAAATCAAATAAGATTTCGGTATGCCGGGTATTCGGAGACTGTATCCGAATCGAAGCATCAAAAGAAGAAAAATTATTTTTAGCGGGAAGGAAACAGATCGGCGACGGGAACGGTTTCGCCGGTATCGCCAATGGGAACGATTTCTCCTTCCCTGTAGGTGGTGACCGTGTAGCCGCCGTCCTTGGGATTGGAGTGAAGATGAAGCTGCCGGTTCGCGACATCGGCGACCCAGTAAAAGGCGATTTCGGAACGGGCGTACAATTCGGCTTTTTTGATGAGATCGCCTGAAAGCGTGCTGTCGGAAATCTCCACCAAAAGCCGAACTTCCGACGGAACCGGAGCTAGATCGCGGTAGGTTTTGCGGGGGTTTTTCAGAACGACAACATCAGGTTCAGGATAATTGTACGTACGGTCGCTGACCCGCACTTCAATCGGAAGCTGCATTTGAATGTAGTCTGCCCCAAAAAGGCGGGTCAGGCAGTCCACCACTTCGAAGAGGGTCAGAACGTGGGGTCGGTGCTGGGGCATTTTGAGTAAGATTTCTCCGTCAATGAGTTCGTACCGCTCGGTGAGGCGTCCGGCTTGTTCCAGACAATCGCAGTCCTCACGGCTGGTTTTTCGTCGGCGAAAATCGGGGGCGAGGGCGGTCAGCGGCTGGGGCGGAATAAGTGTTGTCGTCATGGGATAGGTCTCCTTGCGTTCCTCCACAAGTGTACCGCTCTCCCCCCTTTGTGCAAGGGGAGAAACACTCGAAAAGGCGAAACGAAGCAGAGGCAGCGGTCTGCATTGAATTCTGCCGAAAACGTTTTCAGGCTTCGGTTAGGGGAAACAGATCGGCGACGGGAACGGTTTCGCCGGTATCGCCAATGGGAACGATTTCTCCTTCCCTGTAGGTGGTGACCGTGTAGCCGCCGTCCTTGGGATTGGAGTGAAGATGAAGCTGCCGGTTCGCGACATCGGCGACCCAGTAAAAGGCGATTTCGGAACGGGCGTACAATTCGGCTTTTTTGATGAGATCGCCTGAAAGCGTGCTGTCGGAAATCTCCACCAAAAGCCGAACTTCCGACGGAACCGGAGCCGTATTTCGATAACTCAGGGTGGGCGAGACAAGCAATGCAACATCAGGTTCAGGATAATTGTACGTACGGTCGCTAACCCCCACTTCAATCGGAAGCTGCGTTTGAACAAATTCGTTTCCGAACAGACGCATCAGACATTGGCTAATAGTTAACAGAGTTAATGCATGAGGTCGGTGCTGGGGCATTTTGAGTAAGATTTCTCCGTCAATGAGTTCGTACCGCTCGGTGAGGCGTCCGGCTTGTTCCAGACAATCGCAGTCCTCACGGCTGGTTTTTCGTCGGCGAAAATCGGGGGCGAGGGCGGTCAGCGGCTGGGGCGGAATAAGTGTTGTCGTCATGGGATAGGTCTCCTTGCGTTCCTCCACAAGTGTACCGCTCTCCCCCCCTTTGTGCAAGAGAAGGGCAAGCGTCCCGCAAAAAAAAGGACAGGCCGCTGCGAGGGATGGGGTCGCAGCGGCCTGTTTTGACTGAGGGTGTCCTGATGTCGTGTTCGGGGGAGACGACATTGGACTGAAAAGCGAATTGAGATCAACGACGACTTTTTCGAGAACGACGCGGCATCACTCTTTCCGCCAGAGCAGCGATCCGAAAACGACTTTGTGAAGGCTGCAAAAGGAGTGTATCGCGCCTGCCGTGACAGAAGCGTGACAAAACAGGGCTTTGGGCCGTTCAAAGCGAAAAAAACCTGCACGGCGGCTACCAAACGCAGGCCGCTAAACTGCCATTCCGCCGTCCACCGTTAAGCCAGACCCGGTCACAAACGAGGCCTCGTCCGAAACAAGATAAAGGGCGGCCTGAGCGACATCGGCGGGAGTGCCGAGTCTGCCGACCGGCTGCCGCTCCTCGAAGGCTTTGCGTGCCGCCGACGGGTCGGGCGAGGATTGGATACGATCCCTCAGAGATGGCGTTTCAATCGTAGCGGGAGCAAGATAAACACAGCGAATTCCTTCCTTCGCATGATCAAGGGCAACCGCACGAGTGAGACCGATCACTCCGCCTTTCGCTGCCGAATAAACGGCACGGTTGACAATGCCCATCATGCCTGCCACCGACGCCATATTGAGAATGACGCCGCCGCCGGACTCGCGGATCAGCGGAATTCCGTATTTGCAGCCGAGGAAAACGCTGGTCAGAGTGGTTCCGATTTGAGCATTCCAATCTTCTTCCGTAGAATCCTCGACCCGCCCCTGCACCACGATCCCCGCATTGTTGAAAAGAATGTGCAGCCCGCCGAAATCGGCTTTCGTCTTCTCGAAAAGGGCCTTTACGCTCGTTGAGTTCGAGACATCCGCTTCGACAAAAAGAGCGGTTCCGCCCTCCGCCTCAATTTGCTCGACGGTTTCGCGTCCTGTCTGAACACTGCGATCCGCGACCACGACTCGTGCGCCCTCCCGCGCAAACAGCCTCGCCGTTTCCTGCCCGATTCCCGCTCCTGCCCCGGTGACGAGGGCCACTTTATGCTTCAGTTTCATCTTTTTGCCTTTTCAGGGTGTCGATAGTTTTTTCCGCCTGCGACTTTTGGATCAGAATTTTGGTATAAAGCGATTCCTGCGCTTCCCGCAAAGCCCGGTACACTTCGGTCGCATTGGGGTTTGGCGTGTACACTTTGCCCAAACGGGCGGGAAACTGATTCAGCGTATCAAGCAGGCCCGCCCCCTCCATCGCCAGCAGAGCCGCTCCGCGACTGGTCGCCTCCGCTTCCTCCATGAGGTGAATGGGTTCGCCCAGCGCATCCGCGAACATCTGCGCCCACGCAGGTGATTTGCCGAGTGCCCCGCCGGAAGCCACAATTTCTTTCACCTGCGGAAAGGTTTGTTTGAGCGGCCTGTAAACGGTGGTGAAACGAACCGCGACCGCTTCCATCACGGCCTGAGCGATTTCAATGGGGGTGGTGTCGAGGTTCATGCCGACCAGAGCGGCTTTGGCATTCGGGTTCCAGTTCGGGCTGCGCTCACCCGCCAGAAACGGCAGAAAGGTGAGACCGTGTGTGGCAGGCTCCATCGTTTCCAGTTCCCGTTCGAGTTCTTCCCAGTCGGGCAGCTTGAACGTGCGCGAAAGCCACGCATACACATTCCCGCCGTCACTGAACGCTCCGCCCAAAAGCGGACGGTTTGCATCCACACGATACCGCCACAATCCGGCAGGAACCACCTTGATATCGTCGTCTTTGCAAACGGCCCGCATCGCCCCCGACGTGCCGAGATTGATGCAGAACCGGGTAGGGTCGGTTCCACTAGAGCCGATATTGCCGCAGGCCCCGTCCCCAACCGCCGGGTGAAAGGGAACGGAGGCCAGCCGGGGCCAGCGGCGGGCATATTCGGAGGTCAATTGGGAAGAACCGGACTGCCCCTCCGCCATAATTTCGGGAAGCTGAGCTTCGTTGAGATGCAGAGCAGCGAGAACTTCGGGATCCCACTTCAAGGTTTTTTGATCCATCAATCCCGTGCCGCTTGCCATCGAAACCGAGGTGCGCGGTGTATTCCATCCAAACCATCGCCCAAACAAATAATCAAACGGCGAAACCCAATGCGTCACCGTTCCATAAAGATCGGCCTGTGTCTCCTGAAGCCAGAGAAGACGGGCGGGATAGTACGATGGATGCGGCATGCATCCCGTTCGCTGGTGCACCGCCTCTATCTCATAAAGCGAGCCAAGCTTGAGCGCGTAGGGGGCGGGGCGGGTATCCGCCCAGGCATAGAGAGGGGTCGCGGGTTTTTTACCATCCTCCGTCACCCCGACGCTGGAATGCCAAAACGACGATACCCCGACGGCCCCCACTTCGATATTTTTGGTTTTGAGATAGGCGTGGGCTTTGTCCAAAACGTCTTCGATAATGCCCCGAAGCCGCTCCATGTCAAGGGAGACCCCTCCGTCTCCCGTTGTATCCATCGCGTAGGCAGTCTGAATACGAGCCTCACGCACTTCCTCCAGCGTCTCCGTCCAGAGCAGGGCGCGAGCCGAAGAGGTTCCAAGATCGAGATTGAGAATTGGTTTCATAAGTTGATTTCAACGCGCTGGATGGACGGCAGCTGCACGCGCTCCACGCCGTCTACGGTGACGACAAAGCCTTCACGAAGGCTCCAGATCACGTCCACGCGATGCCCCCGAATCGGGATGCCTTCAAAACGAAAACGATCCAGTTCCAATGAGATCGGGTCGAGAACCAGTTTCCCCGGCGTGCCGGGTTCCAAAACCACCCCGGCAATGATTCCGAAGAAAAGGTCGAGCAGCGAGGAATGAAGATAATCGTCTACGCCGCGAAATAGAGCGGGACGCCCCGTTTTCGGGCTGTAGTGTTCATAGGCGTTCGGGCGGGACGCATCCCCCGGATGAAACATCATTCGCACATGAGATTTCAGCAGCCTTCCCGCCAGGTCGCGAAGCTGAGAAAGCGAAAACTGCCGTCCTGCTCGAACGATCCCGGAAATAACCTGAGCGTTTGTCATGGGCCACACTCGCCCGTTCCAGGGGCAGGAGGTGCGAACTCCTTTCCAATCTCCTTCGGCGGAAAAATCGGAGTTGTCTCGACTGAGCGTTGGAACGGGATAGGGCGCATCGAAGCATCCTCCCGGTTCCAGATGGGCAGCAAGCGCCTTGGCCTGCGTTTCGTTTGCAATACCAAAAAGAAGCGGATAAAATCCAACGGCGGCTTTGTGCGGCGAGCGTTTTCCGGTCTCCGGGTGAACGTCCACAAAAAAATCGGCTTCAGCACTCCAGAGAAGTTCTCGCACGGAAGCAGAAGTAGTTTCTGCCCGCTCCTTCCAGTAAGCCGCATCCTCGCGCTCCCCCAGCAACAGGGAAAATTCGGCGAGGGTTCTCTGGATTCCTGCCGCATAACAGGCGGCCTCCACGCCCTTCAGCCGAAACCGGGTCCAGCGATCCGCGTTTTCATCCACAAACCCGTAGCGCGGCGAGTATTCCTGCCCCGTTTCGCCTTGATCGCTGACATCGTAAAGCCCGGAGTTTTCCGGGTCGCGCTCGCGATCCAGAAACTCGGCATAGCGAGCGAGCCAGGGAGTGAGGCGGCGAACCAACTCTCGATTCCCGGTGACGTGAAAGAGTTGAAGCGCAGCCCCGCCCCAGTCCGCATGATAAAAACCTCGATCTCGCCGCCACAGATACAGATGACCGGGTACAAAGCCGTCGGCTTCGCTGTCTTCGTTTTGGGTTTGAGCTTCAAGAAGATTGAGCAGGCAGCCTTCCGCGAGTTCGGGATCGAGAAAGGCGGCGTCGCGGGAGACCGCAACGGAAGCGTAGGAAACATGAGAGCGGAAGCCGCTGATCCCTTCAAAGATACAGGGATGCGTGAGCGGCGCAATACCAACCCGTACCGAGTGAAACTTAAGCAGAAATACTCGATACAGAAAAGCGGTCTCCAAAAACGGGTCGCTGCACTCGAAGCTCGGCGCGGCATCGAACCAGGCCCGCCAATCTTCCCTGGAGGCCAGAAAAGGGTCGGAAGCCATATCGAGGCGTAGATTTTCAAGAGCGGATTCCCGAAACGGCGAAACGGAGGCAGCAAAGGTGAGCGTATCGGACGCACCCGGCTGTACCTCCGTTGCGTAATGCTGAACGAGATGCAGCTGACGCTCCCGTTCCAAGTTTTGGAGATCGGGCGGGTGAACCGGAAGGTTTTGCAGCCGCCCGTCTTGAAATCGGTCGGAAACGGGAGAAAGTTCCCACAGCGGAAGCGGTGAAACGGGCTCCGCTGAAAGCAGGCCAGACGAATCGGGAAGGCGGGACGCACCCAGTGCCACAAAGAGCGAGGCTTCGCGTGGGGGGCTTGAATCGAGGGGGCGTTCACCCCAGCCTGAAACGGCAGCCGGGGTTTCGCCGATCCCGGCAGAGCGGGTGACCCTCTCAAAGAGAAACAAATCCGGCTCCGCCGAAACGCTCCGAATCGTCGAAGAGGGAATGTTATCGGACAAACGTTGTGCCGTTTGCAAGGACCAGAGAATCCAGTGTAAATGTGCGGTTTCGTTTCCCCGATTGGTGAGGGTCAGCCGGGTGGCAAAGGAATCACGGGGGCTGACGGTACGCTCCTCGCGCACCTGAAGGGAAGGAAAGCCCTCGACGGTGTAGAGTTGCGTGAGCAGCGAGGGGTTCCAGCGGCGGGAAGCCAGTCGAAGCCGAAGCGGAGTTCCGTCCTCTCGAACGAGCAAGAGTGTATAGAGGCAGTCCAGGCGAATCTCTGCGAAATGGGCGTCATCCCAGAATCCAGGCGTGTCGGCGAAACGGGGGAAAATGGGGGCGTATTGACTTGCGGTTCCGCCCGCTAAACTCCATTTGTCACTTCGCTCCAACCGAGCGAACGGGTCGGGACGATTACGCATAAAAGGATTCCAGTGCCGCAACAAGGCCAGGCATCGTGTGTTCGGGCGCAGTGATTTGCGGTTCCAGCCCAAATTCACGGATCGTGTCCGAGGTGATCGGCCCAATCGAAGCCAGCATGACGTTTGCGAGCAGGTCTTTCGGGGGAATTCCAATGCCGTCGGTTAATGCCGCCATAAAATTGCGAACTGTCGAGGAGGAAGCGAAGGTAACGGCTGCGATGTCGCCGTCCGCGATCTGAGTTCGAAGTTCCTTCCCGCGTGTGAGGTCGGGAAGCGTTCGGTAGATCGGGATCACGTCTACCTGTGCGCCCCGTTCCATCAGCCCTTCGGGAAGAACATCGCGGGCTTCGGCGGCGCGGGGAAGCAAAATTCTCGCCCCGCTCAGATCTCTGTCGGGCCACTCGGAAAGTACCGACTCGGCGACGGCTTCTTCAGGTGTGAAGTCGGCGCGAACCCGAAGCAGGTTATAGACAGAAGCGGCGGTCGCGGGGCCAATTGTCGCTATTTTCAACCCGGCGAGTGCGCGTGAGTCGAAACCCAGAGCCTCCAGCCGCGAGGCAAAAATCGGCACCGCGTTGGCACTCGTGAAAACAGTCCACCGATAGTTTGTCAGGGCTTTTAAGGCGTTGTCGAGCGGCGATAAATCCGCTTCGGGAACGATACGGATGGCGGGAAACTCTATCGGCTCTGCCCCTCGCGCCCGCAGCTGCTCACCCAGTACGCTCGCCGCTTCTCTAGCGCGTGTTACCACGATTTTTTTACCGAACAGCGGTCGGGTTTTCGGATCGTCAAACCAGCGCAGGCGTTCCCGCAGGGTCACGACTTCTCCCACGATACAGACGGCGGGGGGCGTCAGGCGGGCTTCGCGAACGTTGGCGACAATGGTTTCCAGCGTTCCAGTGACCACCTTTTGTCGGCTCCAGGTTCCCCACTGCACGAGGGCGACCGGGGTTTGCGGGGTTCTGCCGTTAGCCATGAGTTTCTCGGCAATTTGGGGCAGGGCTTCCACGCCCATAAGAAAAAGCAGCGTGTCGGCGGCGTGAGCGAGTTTGCTCCAGTCGCGCCGTTCTTCGGCTTCACCGGGGGCGCGGGTTCCCGATTCGCGGCGGTCGTCGCGCTCGTGCCCGGTGACGATGCAGAAGGAGGAGGCGGCATCTCGGTGCGTGACCGGAATCCCGGCGTAGGCGGGGGCGGCAATGGCAGAGGTGACGCCGGGAACGATCTCAAAAGAAACGCCGCGCTCCCGGCAGTATTCCGCCTCTTCGCCGCCGCGCCCGAAGACAAACGGATCACCGCCTTTGAGCCTTGCCACCGATTTTCCCGCTTTGGCCCGCTCGATGATAAGATCGTTGATGTCTTCCTGCTTCACGGTGTGGTGTGCGGAGGCTTTCCCGACATAAATTCGCTCGGCATCGGGGCGGGCGTGATTCAACAAGGCGGGGTGGGCGAGCCGATCATAAACGACCACATCGGCGAAACGTAAGATCTCCGCGCCGCGCAGGGTCAGCAGGCCGGGATCGCCGGGGCCGGCTCCGATCAGGTAAACCGTGCCGACAGGCGGGGGAGTGAAAGGGGTGTCCATAAGTGAAAGTATACCCGCAACGGCAAGTGAGAGACTATCGTTGACAGATCGGAAGCGTGAAAGCGGGCGGTTCCGCTTTGGTTAGCGGAGATGCCGAACCGATACCGAACCCCAGTGGAAGGAAAGATACTCAGCCACCAGGCGGCGATGACAGAAATGCGGCTCGTGCTCGCTGGACAGCAGGCAGCCGTCCGAGAGCAGATTCGGGTCTAATTTCCGTTCGATCCGCCGGGCTTCCATCAATCCCAGAAATTTTTGCTCGTACTCTTCCCAACTCCCGCCCCCCTTTTTATAGGCAGCGAGCATTTCTTGAGTGGGCGCGAGCAGGGGAAGGTGGAGATAGTCTATCCCGCCGATCTCTTTCAGAAAAAATGCCAGGTCATCCTTTTTGGAAAAGCCCGCCAGTTGAGAGATATTGTTCAGGCGCACATCCAAAACCCGCATGACGTTCGCTTCCCGCAGCAGCGTAAAAAAGGTTTTTGCGCTTTTTTGCGTGAGGCCCAGAGTAAAAAGAGAAATCTGGGCCAGAGGGGACTCCCAAAGTGGTCAGCGTGAGTCGAGAATTGCCGACCAATAGGCTTCGAGACGGTGAAGGGTTTTGAAGCAGGCATTAAGGCAATCTACACGCCTAGAGATCTCCGGGTCTTCTGCAATCGTGCCGCGAAGATTCCAGAGCAATTGAGCGATTTCTGCGTTGCCAGAAGGGTTTCGCGAAACCTCCATAATTTGCTGCTCCAGGTCGCGAGAGCCAATCTCATTTCGCACATACGCTTGAACCCGCCGATAGATCTGGCAGACCTCCAAAAGCCGCTCTGGGAGAAGGCTGTCCTCCCGCAAGTGATCGGCGAAAAGCAGGCGGAGCCGGATTAGGCGGCGGAAAGCCTCCTCGCTATCTTCGGGCAGCCCTGTGTCCAGTTCGGTGAGTTCCAAATGGCGCAGGTAAGGCATTTCTTGATGGCGTGCCAGACACGCCTCCACCTCCGTAAGCGCGACCTGCCCGGTCAGGAGATATTGGTCAAGCAGCTCAATCGTCGTTTCGACGTGCACTCGCTGAAGAAAATTTTGTCGTCGGCTCAGAGTCAGGACTTCTTGTAAGTTCAGGGTTCGCTACATTGTACCAAAGTGTATCTGTTCACCCGGCCCGAACTGTGGCGCAGGGAGTGCAGGTGTCCCAGAGTACAGTGCTAAACTACCGGATTGAAAATTAAACGATGAACGGTAGGAGATTTCTGACCTCGATTTCGGCGGCAACCGGCTCCAGAGGAAAGAGCCGTTCGTTTGCACTGTAAAACGAGACGAGACGGTAGTCCGAAACCCCGGCAGAAGTAACAAATGGATCGCGCCTCACCTCCAATTTTCGATCACGCAGGTTCAAAATCCAAAACTCGGCGATGCCCGCTCCGGCATAAATATGCGCTTTCGTGCCGCGATCAAATTCAAGCGAGGAGTCGGAAACCTCGACCACCAAAGCCAGGCTGAGCGGCGTCGGATGCAGCGGCGACTGGCGGAGTTCCCCCTGTACCACCGCTACATCCGGCTCCGGTTCGTTGCGCGGTGAAAGGACAATCGGTTTTTCTTCCCGAACGTGGCAACCGTTGCCGAACGCCTCCCGAAGCACCTGGGAAGTCAGGGAAACACCCCACGCATGAGCATCGCTTTGTGGACTCATCTTTTCATAAACCTCGCCGTTCAGCAGTTCCAGCCGTTCGTCGGGTCGGAAAATTCTGGCCTCCCCGGCACGGTGGTATTCGTCCCGGCTCCACAACCGGGGAACGGTTTCGATCATTGCTGCTTTCTCCTATCGAGAGTCAAGCCGACTGCCAATCTGCCCCTGCCATCAAGCCTGCGACCGACAGAACTTCGTCCAGCGCGGCCCAGTGCAGTCCCCGCCTCCTCCGATTTCGTATTGGAGCCGCTCTTCGGGAGTTGCCGAGTCAAGCGTTGGAAACCAAATGAGCGGGACGATGAAAGTTCATCCATCAGGGTGACCTGCATCCTTTCCTCACTGAATTAGACTTCTGCCGCCAGCGCGGAGGTAGGAACAAATGCTCTTTTCATCTCATGGGCGCCTCAACTGTGCCTCACGCTTACGGAATGGTGAGCAAAAGACGGCCTAAACCGAGTAGCCGTAGTCGCGGGTATGCGCTACTTCGAGATAAGCGGCCAGCAGATCAATCGTTGCCACAATGTCGGCGACGCTAGCGGTTTCGTTCACGCTGTGAATATAGCGGGTTGGGATCGAGAGTGTGAAGGAAGGAACCCCGCCCCGGCTCCGCTGAATACCGCCCGCATCCGTGCCGCCGCGCTGCATCAGTTCGATCTGGTAGGGAATCTTTTTTTCTTCGGCAACCTCGCGGAAGTGGCGCACCAGTTTCGGGTGACAAATCAGCGACGAGTCGTAGATTTTGATCGCCGTTCCTTTGCCGAGCCGGGTACACGATTCGGTTTCGGGAACGCCGGGGAAATCGTTGGCGAGGGTGACATCGAGGGCCAGCCCAATCGTCGGTTCGAGGTGATAGGCAGAAGTGACCGCGCCGCGCAAGCCCACCTCTTCCTGGGTGGTGGCAACGGCGAGGATCGTAGATTGAACCGGGGTGTCTTTCAGTTTACGCAGGGCTTCAAGCAGAATAAAAACGCTCAGGCGGTTGTCCAGCGTTTTCGAGGTCACATTCTCGCCCACCCGTTCACAGGTGCGATCCATTGTCACCATGTCGCCGAGTTCCACGAGTTCGTTCACTTTTTCGGGAGGCAAGCCCAAATCCACGAAATAGTCTTCGACCTTCAGCGGTTTGCTGGCTTCTTCCGGGGTAAGAATGTGGATCGGCTTTGTGCCCGGCATCAGGGTTCCGCGCAGGGTTTGCCCGGTTTTGCCATAAACCAGTACCCGCTGCGCCATCATCGTGCGCGGATCCCAGCCGCCAACGGGGATCAGGCGCAAAAACCCTTTTTCATCAATAAATTTGACGAAAAACCCGATTTCGTCCATATGTGCCGCAATCATCACGCGGGGCGCACCCGGTTTCCCGTTTTTCACGCCGATCAAATTGCCCATCACATCCGCGCTGAGAGTGTCGGTCAGGGGGCGCATTTCTTCGGCAATCAGTGTGCGGATCACGTCTTCACGGCTTGAAACGCCGGGGGTCTCACAAATCCGTTTCAGCAGGTCGAAATTGAATTCGGTCACAGGCTTCTCCCTCGATCAATCACCAATAGATCACAAAATAAAATCTCATTGCGCGATCCGTCGAGGAATTTCCTGCTTCGGCTAAACCGCAAACACAAACTTGACCAAAAATCGCTGAACAAAACTCTGCGCGTTGGGATCACCAAGGATAAAGTAAGTGTCCAGCCCTTTTCGTCCAGAACTGCGGTAGGAAAGATAAAAGTTGACCGCCGAGTTGTTGATGACCACGCGCCCGCCCCAGGAACGGTAAGGATCAATCAGATAATTGAAGGTTAAAATGTGCTGCTGCACAAACCCCTGATAACTCTGGAAAAACGCTCCATAACTGAGGTCGAAGGCTTTACCGATGCGAAAACTGAAATTCGGCCCGAAAGAGGTGTAGGGCAGGTTCGCCTGCTGACCAGTGGAAAACTGAATGCCGTACTGTCGGAATCGGTTTGAGACCCCGACATTCAGCCCGCCGCCATAGGTGAAATCGGTGTCATGATCGAATTTGCCGCCGTCCACAAAGACGAATGCCCCATAATCGCTGCGGGTTTCAACGGCAAAGCTCGCGTTGGCGCGGCGGCGAAACGGAGTTCCGTCCATATGCCAGTCCCAGGTCGGCCCGAAATCGGCGTTGATACTTCTTAGAAAGCCTTTACGATACTCCACCGAATGATTAAAGTAGCCGCTGAAGCCTTTGTAATCGGTGAAGGGAATATAGCCGAGTCGGTTCAGAAAATTCGCTGCCACCTGCCGGTAACGAATCGTGCCGAAAAAGTTTTTGTCATCGAGATTGACCGCCCCGGTGTAGGCCGTCCCCCCTGCACCCGGCCCCAGAGTTTTTGCCGCCTGCCCATCCAAGCCCCATTTGCCCCGACGCATCTGCGGCGATGCCACGAGAACGGTGTTGTCTTCACCAGGTGAAAGCCGCTGAAGCAGAAGCAGATTGATGTTGGAAGTTGCGTTGAATTCGCGGCGAAGCTGGCCGACGAAATTCGTTTCTGTGCCGGGAGCCAGGGTAGTAAGCATCCCGACGGTCGTGGTCGGTGTCACTTTGCCGTACAGCTTTAATCCGGCGTCCATCCGCTGAATTCGCGCCGAGTTGAAATAGGAGCCGAGCTGATAATCCTGCCCCAGCTCTAAAAAATTGCGCCCTTCCAGAAAAAACGGACGGCGATCCGGTACAAACCGCTCGCTGCGGGAAAACCCGATCCCTTCGACGGCTCCCTCCACGCTGGTGAAGTCGGGGTTCAAAGTTCCTACCGTTGTGATTTCCGGGGTGGGTTGAAAGCGGGCGTCCAATCCGATCCGGGCCTGTGAGTTTCCGCCCCGGTTGTAGCCGGACGGCATAACATAGGGCAGAAACGAAAGTCGGGGATGCCAGGAGCCGGTTGGAGCCAAAACGCCCTGCCACAGCCCTTCACGTTCGCCGAAACTCTGCGGCCCCAGATCGCTCCAGAAACTTTCGGTACGGGTCCGCTGCTGCATCCGTCGAAAATTGATGCCCATCGTCACCGGTTTGCCATTCTGTGGATAGGATAAAATCTGCCAGGGAATTCGCATCTCCGCCGTCCATCCATCCGAAACCCGCTGAGTAGCCGCTTCCCAATCCCCCTGCCACTCCACTTTTCCCGCCCGTCCGCCGCTCAGTCGGGAGCGGCGAGTGCCAATGGCATTCACGTAGAACGCGGAGAGATCATCGAATTTGTGCGTGAGAAAAGGATCGAATTCCACGCGCACATGGTCGTCGTTGCCGAGGTCGGCGTCGCGCACGGTTTCGCGAGAAACGATTTTGTCGGGTTGGGAGTCGTGGCAGTAAAACGCCAGATAGATATATTTTTTGTCGTAGAGAATTTTGGTTTCGGTGAGGTCGGGGGTTGGGCGGCTTGTCTGGGGATCATAGAAAATATCGGCGTGAGGAGCCGTTTTCCAGGCTTCGTCATCGAGATTGCCGTCAATGGTCGGCGGCTTCACGCCTTCGGGCAGAGCAAGTGCGGCAATCGGGCGGCTGAAGGTCGGGGTGTTTTCGATCACCGGCCCTTGTGCTGGCGACGAACCCCCGTGAGCGATCAGAAGTCCGCACATCAGAATCAAAATTGGTGAACGCATAAAATGGAGAATCCTCTGAAAAATCTTCAGTACGCGGCAAAGCCTATAGACAAAACCGGTAGAAATAAAGATACCATAGTTTGAGTGGTTAAACCAGAGAGGGTTGATTTCTTTTCGTATCCCGGCCCTTCTCTGCTAAAGAGCCGAACCCGCAAGAGCAGGATACCGTACAAACGAGATATGAAGTCAACAACAAAAAAAAGGCTGATTGCAGGAGGGGCCGTCGGAATCTCTTTGGCTCTCTGGGTTTTCCTTCGCGCCCGGCGTGCCGAGGAAGAGTTTCCGCCCGAAGGCGAATTCGTTATGGTGGAAGGGGTAAGAATTCATTTCGTGCGCCGCGGAAAAGGTCGCCCTCTGATTTTGCTTCATGGCAGTGAGGGAACGCTCTCCGATTTTACGGAAACAATTTTCGACCTTTTGGCCAACGATTATGAAGTTATTGCGCTGGATCGTCCGGGGCACGGCTTCAGCGAAACACCCCGACTTTCCAACACGCCGGAGCTTCAGGCGCATTTGATCTTACTCGTTCTGGAACGCCTGGGCATTCGTTCGCCCATTTTGGTCGGTCATTCCTGGAGCAGCTTGCTCGCTTTGGTCTACGCGCTCGAAACCCCGGATCGGATCGGCGGGCTGGTTTTGCTGTCGCCCTACGTTTATCCTCCCTCGACTTCGCCCTCGCCCTTACTGAAACTGCCGTCGTTTCCGGTGTGCGGAGCCTGGATTTCTGCGATCCTGCTCCTGCCTCTGAAACGGAAGCTGATCGAGCACCATCTTCGTCTGGGGTTTCTGCCCGCTTCCGTACCCTCGGATTATTCCCGCCGGGCCGTTTCTCTCTGGCAGCGGTATCCTGCCCAGATCAAAGCATTTGCGGAGGAAAGCCGAATGGAGCGCAGCACGATGCGACAATACTCCGCTCACTATCCGAAAATCAAACTTCCGGTGTTGATCGTTACCGGCGACGAGGATCGAGCGGTCAACGCCTCTGAAAACGCGATCCGCCTCGCGCGGGAACTGCCGGATGCCCAACTAGAAATTTTCAAGGGCGTTGGGCACGCGGTGCTTCACGGCTCTGCAGAGCGGATTTGCGCTGCAATCCATCAAAAGTTCGCACCCACCGCACACGACTCGAACTCTCCAACGCTCGACTCAAGGGCGCGAGAACTCGTGTTTCGCTTTGGCTGGAATCCGGTATCGTATCAGATTCTCAACCCCGAAATCGAGCACTGGTTCTCTGAAGACGGCGAAGCGGTAGTGGGGTTTGTGCGACGGAACGGAGTACGTGTGGTAGCTGGTGCCCCAATTTGTAGAGCAGACCGACTGGAGGAGGTGGCGTTGGCGTTCGAGAAGGAAGCCAAAGAATCAGGCGACAGCGTTTGCTATTTCGGGGCAACGGATCGGCTGCGGACAGCCTTGCGTGCTTCTGCTCGTCATTCTTCACTCTCTGTAGGATCACAGCCGGTCTGGAAGCCGAGTCAATGGAGTACGATCCCGGCAAAACACCGGTCCTTAAGGGCGCAGCTCAATCGTGCTAAAAATAAGGGCGTTCGGGTAGCGGAGTGGAAGGAGGAAGCCGAAATTTCGATAGGTCAGCTTCAAATCTGTCTTCAGGAATGGCTGGAGATGCACTCTTTTCCGCCGCTGCATTTCTTGACGGAACCCGTCTCGTTGGATCGCCTTCAGGATCGTCGTCTTTTCGCCGCCGCCAACGGCGAAAAGGTCGTCGGCTTTTTAGTCGGAACTCCGATCCCGGATCGGAAAGGATGGCTTATCGAACAGATCGTGCGCGGTAAAGAAGCCCCAAACGGAACGGCAGAACTGCTTGTGGATGCGGCCATGCAAACTTTTGCGAGGGAAGGCAGTGAAATTGTGACGCTTGGCCTTGCACCGCTTTCCCGGCGAGCAAACGCGGCGGATCCCTCTCGTCCCTGGCTTCGCTGGACGCTGAGATGGGTGCGGGCGCACGGACGCCGATTTTATAATTTCGACGGGCTGGATGCATTCAAGGCGAAATTCAAGCCCGACTTCTGGGAGCCGGTTTACGCCCTCTCCAACGAAAAACGATTTTCGTTCCGAACGCTTTACGCCCTTGCCGCCGCCTTTAGCGACGGATCGCCGATTGCAGCCATGACTCACGCCCTGGCTTCGGCACTCCAGCAGGAGATCGCCTGGAAACTTGGGTTGAAAGAGCCTCCCCAGAAGTAACAAAAAAGAGCCGAGGCTTTCTTTGCTGTGGTTAATGGCCTTCCATCTCGCCGATGTTGATTTCGATGTCGGCCCGCTCTTCGATTTTAGCGATGCGTCCGTCTCGAATCCATACAATACGATCCGACACGTTCAGCATTTTAAGGTCATGCGTGGCAGAAATGATCGTGACGCCGTGATCTTCGTTTAATTTGCGGAGCAACTGAATGATCTCCTCTCCGGTTTTCAAGTCGAGGTTGGCGGTAGGTTCGTCCGCCAAAATAATGGCCGGATTGTTGACGAGGGCGCGGGCAATCGCGACTCGCTGCTGCTGCCCCCCCGAAAGCTGGGAGGGGCGGTTGTGAAGCCGGTGCCCCAATCCAACAACGTTCAGCATTTCAATTGCCCGCTCGATTCCCTCTTCGGAGGGCGCACCGGCAAAAACGGTGGGAAGCGTGACATTTTCCAACGCCGTCATCACCTGAATCAGGTTGTAGGATTGAAAAATATAGCCGATAGTATGGCAGCGCAGATAGGCCAGCTCGCGGGCATCCAGCTGCGCCATATCTACGTCATTGATAAAAACGGAGCCGGTGTCCGGGCGATCCATCCCGCCGATGGCATTGAACAGCGTTGATTTCCCCGAACCAGACGGCCCCATAATCGAGATATACTCGCCCCGCTTGATGTCGATATCCACGCCGTTGAGAGCCTTGATGACCTCTTCGCCCATCCGGTACTCTTTAGTCAACCCTTTTGCGCGTACCACATATTCGTTCGCCGCCATGATGATCTTTCTATCCTATCTCCGATTGAGAGTTATTCACAGACTACCACAGAGAAACACAGATTCACAACCCAGAGAAAAGGCTGAAGTTACCGCAATTTGCGTTTTGACCTGTGTTCGTCTGAAGATTAAATTTCCGAGCGAAGTGCGACCACTGCCTGCATTTTCGCCGCATTGCGTGCTGTCGGGATAGCGGCCACAAGAGTAATAGCTGTCCCCACCACCACCGAGAGTGCCAGCTCGCCGAGCGAGCGAAAGCCGAATGCCAGGGTCAGGTCTTTCGCGCCGCCGGAAAAGAGGTGGGCCAGTACGGTGACAAGCCAGCCCGCCAGCCAGCCGAGCGTTGAGGCGATCACGCCCATCAGGGACGCCTCGATAAAAAAGAGCATGACGATGAACTTGTCGAGCGCACCAAGACACTTCATCGTGCCGATCTCTTTAAACCGCTCGGTAATGGACATCAGCATCGCGTTCGTGATGCCAACCGCGCAGACGAGCAATGCCATCACCGCCAGCCATTTCTGACGGTTTGCGGCGGCAATCGCTTCGGCGTCCAGCCCGACGGGAAACAACCCGACTGTTCGCACGGAACTGAAAAAGGCGATACCGAGAAAAATGCCGGAGGCGGTAATCAATGAGCGCATCAGGCGAATCCGAATGGATTTGATACTGATCTGCCAGACCACCCGAAACGGCAGTTGGATTTGCTTTTGGACGCCCGCTCTGGCCCCCGCGCTCGCTTTTGGATTGGAACTCACTTCAACGCTCATGTCAGGATTTCTTCCCCGTTTTTTGATAGAACCCGATAAAATTTCGCCCATGCAGCATTTGCAAAAACATCGTCACCGACACCTCCGCCTCGCGGCGGTTCAGTTTGTAGGCTTTGCTGGTTCGCTGAACAATCGTCTCGACTGTATGACTGCCGTCGCACAACTCCCAAACAAAGCCGCCCACTTCATCCAGTTCGATGCGCCGCTCGTTCGGAACACTCAGCCATTTTGCCATCAGGCGGGATATCCTTCCTCGGCGATCTCCCTGCGGTACGGAGAGAATGGTTTCACCGGTCTCGCGCTTTTCCCACTCGATCAGCGAATTTCTACCGGGACGCAGGTGCAGAGCCGCGCTCCGTTCCATCTGCGGAGGACGAATCTTCAGAAAGGGCAGCATCCGGCCTAGAGAATAGTAAAGTTTGTTTTTGAGTACAATTGCCAAAAATTTATTCCGTCATCGCCGGAAAGATCCATTTCCAAAAATTCCGATTAGATTCAGGCAGGGGTTTCCAGCCAGACCTGCGCTTCTTCCATCGTCTTGAAGTCCAGCAAGGCGACGCCCAAATCTTCTAACTGCGAAAGTTCCAATCCTGTAATTTTTCCAGTGAGGGGTTCGGGCAAAGCTCCGAATTTGCTCTTCAGCATACGCAGCACCAGGCGAACTTCTCCGTCACGCAATCCCTGCTTCACGCCTTCTTCGATGCCCTTCTCGATCCCTTGCTCTAAACCTCGCTTCATTCCTGCTTCTTCCCATTCGTTCATTACCGTTACGTATTCTTGAAGGTCTTTGGCTGGCATTGTCGTTTCAATCTCCTTCCGCAATTTCTGCATTTCGGCGGTTGTCAAACGCAGGTAGGTTCGCATAAATTCGTCTATCGTTTGCTGTTTCTTTTTGTCCAGTTTCAGGGTGACGAACAACCGCAGACATTCCATTCGTACTTTAACTCGATCTTCCGGTGGAATCCGCATTTTCGCCATCCATGCAGTTGCAATCGGGTTATCGGTTCCCGCATAATCCCGCCAGTTCAGCAAATTCAACTGCACTACCTGAAACCGGAACTTCAGCACTTCAAGGCCATACACCGTTTCTTCATAAAGACGGGGTTCTTTCCGATACGGTGTGCTGAAAGTGAACACTGCAATCGGATAAATCGGCAGAGCGAACTTTGCCCGAAACCAAGTAAAGTAATCGAACATCCGCGTTCTGAACTCGGTTTGCGGCTTTGCCCGATTTTCAACATGAATCAAGACGAAAGAGGGCTTTCCCGCGATTTGGGCGCGAACCACGATGTCTGCCTCTTTTTCGTCACCCAGCACGAGGTCGGAGAGCAGCTCTTTGTCCAAAAATTCGATGCTTTCAGGATCAATCGCTTCCACCAGTTTTGGGGCAAAAGCCAGAGAAAGTCCATGAAAAGCGTTGTGACCAATTTTTTGAACAACAAATCGTGATTGATCGGCAGACCGAAAGGATCAGAGCCCAGCATGGTTTCAACAGCCCTTGTTGCTCATCCTAAGTTTCAGTGGCAGGCGCACCGCTCCGCGACCTCATCCCAGAGCGAATTATTTTTGTCTCGATGCCAGACTTCTACTGTGAACAGACGGTTCGATTCGGGGCAGAACCAGCAGCCGCCTGCATAGCGAAACGGCAGGCGAAACGGATTGTGTTTTCCCTCTTTTAGAGCCTTGATCCGCGACAAAGGGGATAATTTTCCGCGATAGTGCTCGACCTCATGCCCCCTCTCGTCCAGCACACAGGCGATTTTAGTCTGACGTTTCAGATTGACACTGGAATAGGCATGAAACCACTCGTCTACGGTAAACTTTTTCAGGGTGAGATTTGCCAGCCCCCATCGGTTGACGATGATCTTCTCCGCGCCCCGCACAAAGGTCAGCATCAGAAACCCGGAGAGTAATTTTTGCGATTCAAGCCGGAAATCCTTTGGCACATCGACCTGATAATCATAAAGGGCCCAGCGATCCCAGCCGTCTACATCGTGACATTGAAGGGTTCCGAACAGCGTAGAAGCCAAGGCATTCATCGCTGCAGTGTCTTTATTCAACCCGACGATTTGCGCGACAACAAGCCTTCCGCATTTCGCGCAGTACCAAATTTTACCCTGCCCGCGTCCCGCACCCTGCCACGTGAAATTGATTGAGGTACGTTCCTCGTGCTCGCCTTCGATTTTTTCCGGTTTCAAACTGCTCTCAAACTTCGACTTTTCTTTTTTCGCCGCCTTCTGTGAGTCCTTCAGCATTTTTTCAAGCGAGGCTTTCAGATCAGGCTTTGGCGGGATTGGCTCCGGGCGTTTCAGCAGGCGGCGCACCCTGGGGGCCAGCAGCCCCGTCAGCGTTTTCGTTTCCGGTTTGTGGGCGGGCGTCCAGCGCAGCTGCACGGTAAGCGTCGAATTTCCGGGCGCATCTACCCGCAGATAGCCGCTCTCACGATCCATCGAAAACCCGGTCAGATTCCAGTCCGGCGGCAAAATCAACTGCACTCCCTGCCACCCGATCACGGAGGGGCGAGGAGGCGCAGCGATTTCAGAGGTTTCGACGGGCTCGCGCTTGTTTTCGGAAACGGTCATTTCGCATTTTTGCCTTGGGAATCAGGCTTAACCCAGCCCTTGCTTTGGTTCATTGGGCTTTTACGCTTCCATCGCAGTAAAGAATGTAGTTTTTGCCGTTGTTCCGTCCGGGCTTCGGCAGCAGGGAAAGATCGCCTTTCGCGCTTTTCGACAGATCGGAAGATTCGAACAGCAGCGGCGTCTGCGCGGCTTCGGGCATTTCCTTCAGTTTTTTACCGTTCAGCTTTCGCCCTGCAACGGCAGCATGATAGGCGTACCCAAACTTGTCGTCGTTTCGATTTGAGACAGTAGGAGAGTGAAGCCACTCGTTCTTGGTAATTTTCGAGACAAGGTCTTCGTTGTCCATCCAATGATCGGCGGGCGGCAGTCCGTCCCAGTCCTGTGTGTACGTCTCGAAGGCGAAATAAAGGCTTTTCAAGTTGTCGGCAGAGCCTTGATCCGCTTTCGCCTCAATTTTTTTAGGGGCGTTGTCCAATCCCAATTCCTGAACAGCAAAGCCTAACTCTGCAAATTTTACCTTAAGCAAAATCAGAAGCGTGAGCGATAAAGCGGTACAAATCAGGGTCATGGAAGGGCTGCGGCGGCCTTCTTTCCAAACCCGTGTACTCCAGAAAAACCCGGCGAAAAGCGAAAAGGCAAGAATCAAGCCCAAAGCCAGTGTCAGAATGAAAACGCCCTCGCCAATCTTGGCGGCTTGCGCTTTGCCAGCGGTTCCCAGCACCAGCACCGTACCGCCTGCGACAAGAGCAGCGAGGGGTGCAGACCGCCGATAGGGAAAGCGGTTTGCCAGAGCGTAACCGATTCCGGCAAACAAAATCCCTCCTCCTGCAAAACCGATGAGAATGAAACTGAGCCAGTTCGGATTCACGTCAAATTGTCTCTCTTCACACGGATACGGACATCCCTATTTCCAGCCTCCGCACTAAAACGGCAGGTAGTTGACCGATTTAGCGATGAGGGCCAGCGCAATCGAAGCCATTGCAATCAAGCCTGTGCCGCAGGAAAAGCCTGCCAGCAGCACCGGAGTATACATCCGCCAGTTGTCCATACCGAAGCGTTTAGCAAAGTATTTTTTGCCCAGCCATGCCCCGATAAACGTGGGAATGGTGTCCATCGGCCAAGACCCGGTGCCGCCGATAAATCCATAGAAAAACAAGCCTGGCAGCTTGAACAAAGCAAAGACATTGTAAAGGATCAGCCCTGCGCCGAACCCCCAGCTCACACGGGTGAAGTTGATCGCTTCCTTCACCCAGGTAATGCCGTTATCCGAACGGTTGATGGTGTTGAACATCGCCTGGAAGGTAGCTTGAATGGGCCAGATTTTCGCAGCAAACGGATGCTGCGATGAGGGAATTTGACTTGTGTGCCAGAAAAAGGCCCAGAACACAAAACTGGCTACCAAAATCACCGGCGTCATCAGGGCTTCGACCTTGACCACCGAAACGAACTTCGTACCGGTGAGTTCGATTTCGCGGAAACGCTGGGCCATACCGCCAAAGTCATTGAGCGGAATGGGGGCATACCAGATGTCGGCATAGGGATAACCCGATTTCATAATCGAAACTTCTTTAAGAAACGGAAACGTAACCCCGGCACCGGTGATGCCCATCATGCGTGCGGAAACATAGGAGTTGATTGGCGACCAGATCAAACCATAGAAAATCAGAAGCCAGAACGGGAAGCTGTGGGTGTCCCCCGCTCTGCCGCTCGGCCCAAAACTCAAGAGATATTTCGTCAAAACGATGTAAAAGATGGTGACACCGAGCCAGAGGGCAAGCGGAATCCAAACGTTGATGTCGCCTCGCCCTTTCGGGAGCTTAATCTGAAGACCCCGATTGATCCGCTGACGGCGCATTTCGCCAAAGGCTTTTGCCACGCTCCAAAACCCAATCGCTGCCACTGCCAGCTGAAGCCCAATGCCGATAGACATCCAAAATTTGATGTCGGTTGCCTGCTTGGTATAAAAGGCATCCATCCCCGGCGTCCATCCGCTTGATTCACTCGAACCGAAGGCACCGGCGGCATGAAGAAACGGAGCCAAAATCACCCGGCAGAGAATGGAGCCGATCAGGGAGCCTTGAACGATGGGGTAGGGGATCACGAATCCGGTCAGAACTTTGGTCAGGTCACCGGAGATGCCCGTCACGGCTCCAGGCAAAATGCTCTCTGTGTTCGTCGTGAGATCGAAAAACGGAATGGGAATAAGCGTAAAAGCTTTATTGAAGACCACGCCCGTGAACACAGGAATGGCAATGTAGAAAAAGCCGAAAATGAGGCCGATGACCGAGCCAATGGAAAACACACGCCAACGCCACGAATCCTCTTTCGAGGCAGCGTCGGCCAGGGCGGTTGCGCCAGAAGCAGCCACCGGAGCCATGGGAAAAGGCAGCCGCTCGATGTCGGAGGTAATTCTGAAGAGAACATACCCGGCACTCTGCCACTGAATGCGGGCGAGAACGTTGCCGACGACGAGCAAAACAATGGGCACAATCCAGTCATGGTGAAAAAAGGTACGGTTCTGAAGCGCAACCGAACCCGCCGGAGGCACGACCCATCCGGGTATATCTTTGGCAACGAGGCTGGCCTGGGGCGACTGAATGAAGTATTGGTTCCAGATTAAGGCTCCGAAGGGGCCGCCGGAAATTCCTTTATCCGCAAGCAGCAGATCAGTGAGGGCCGCCGCGACATAAAAGAGCATATAAATTTCTTGCCGCTTCATCGGCAAGAACGAACGGCGCATGATCTCAGCGAACAGAACAATCGTTACCCATTCCGCCGCCGCCCCCAAACCCTGTCCGGCAACCAGCCCCAGATAGAGCGCACCGGGCAGCATAATGAAGCCGACAAATAAGGCTCCGGCAATGGTCTTTCCGCTGAAGCCGTCCTGAAACTCCGGTTCACGACGGGAGCCGCCTTCGTCATCCTGCGACTCGTTTTCGACCTGCTGCCTGATTCGCGCTAATTCGTTCTCTTCCGACACCTGTGTCTCCCACCAGGACTTAGGTAGGGGAAAGAAGGATTAAAGAGACGCCTCTTCTAATCCCTGATCCCTGAGCCTGTATCCCTACTTGATTCCTGCCTTTTTCAAGGCGGCGATAATCTCTTTTTCTTGATACCCGATCATAGCGGCAACGATCTTTCCGTTTTTACCGATAAGATAGTTGCAAGGGATCACATCCACTTTGTACTGGGTTGAAATCGGGTCGCCGTTGAGGGCGGATTTCAGAGTGAAATGATTTTTCGTCCAGTATTTCGCCACCTCCCGTGCGCCCGCTCCTACATTCGTCGCAATGACCTCGAAACCCTGCTTGCGATACTTGGAAGCCAGTTTGTCGAGCTTGGGAAGTTCATCCAGACACGGGCCGCACCATAATGCCCAAAAATTGACGAGAGTCAGTTTATTCTTCTTGACCGTGGCACTGAGGCTGATTTTCTTGCCGTCCAGCAGCGCAGCCGTGAAGTCAGGGGCCTTCGCCCCGGCTTTGAGCAGGTCTTTCGCCGGGTCTTGTGCAGAAATGCCAGGGCCCAACAAAAGCAGAGCACCAAGCGAAATCACGGTGAAAAATTCAATCCCTTTACGAAACATGAAGATTACTTTCCAGACAAATGTCAGTCACGGCTTAGGAAGACGCCGAATAAGGCGGGAGCAGCTTTAGATTTCGGAAGGCTTCCCGCATATTTTGCTCAAATTTTTGATAAGAAGGCAGAAGCAATAGTGCTTTAAGATCAATCGTCTGTCCGATAGGTTGGTACAAGTCAGCAATCTTCAACTCAGGACGCTGTCGTTTCGTCTGATCTTGTCGTGCCGTACAAATCGCGGATTCAATCACCCTTTTGGGGTCAGCGATCTCTTCAGGTCTTCGGGGCAGTGAAAAGTCTTGGTCGCTCTTTTTGCTGCCGATCTGTTTTTTAACAAATTCTTATCTGCAAGCATCTAGGGCTCCTGCATAGGAACGGGCACAAGTGGCACGAGATGTTGACAGCGTTCGTCTGCAGATGCGTTCAATGCCTGAAGCGCAGCTTTGATTTTATGCGCATAAGCGATTTTATTTGATGGACTATCGGCATCGGTATGAACGCAAAGAAGAGTTATACCGTAAGCTTCAATTCCTGTTTTCGCGGCGTGCAAGACTTGCTCAACCAATCCATTCCCTTGCGCTTTGAGCGGCATAATCTCTAAAATTTCGATTTCACCCCAACAATCGAATGCAACCTGCTCACACGTACGTCGGACGATACTTGACAGAAAACGCAGGTCCGTCGTTCCTTCCGCAAGTAGTCCGATCAATGTCCCGGTAAGACAAAATTGGCTGGCTCTCTTATTCCACTCGTGTCATCTTCGTGATGCGGATTTTCCGACGGCCTTCAAAAGTGTCGGTAATCAACGTGACAATCTCCGAAAACCAAACACTGACATTTCGATCAATTTGCCACTTCAACATCGAGCCAACGACGAGAAGCGAATGTGTATTGACAATAACTTGATGCAATTGCCCTTCTGTACTTTGAAAGTCTACACTCAAATCTTTCAGCAATTCTATCATGGCTTCGATAAGCCCTGGGTGAATCCCGTTTTCGGGCTCCTCGAAACAAATCAAGCTGTGGTGATCACGGTCATACTGGAACACACAAAGAGAGAAGCCGAAGTGTTCCTTCCGAAAGCACGCGAGAAGAAAATTCGATTTCGTCCGTATTTCTCAAGCCAAGAGCGTACTGCTTGTTCGCTTTGTCGTTATAAATCACGATTGTTGTAAAATCAGGCAAAAAACGATTGAGCGTACGCGACATCTCAATCAGGATTTCTTCGTCATCCTGTTAAATTCGGAAGAGAGCAGCAGCAAGATTTTTGCCGATACGAGTGATCTGGTCACTGGCGTTGATCTCCTGTCGGGTCGGTTCACGCAGATCGGCAGGGTTGAGCTGCAAAAATTTCCAACGGATCATTTCCTCTTTGCAGGCAAAAATAGGAGGAAACTCGACCGAATTGATCCCGCTCAAAACAGTTTGTCCTGCAACATTCGCGGGGGTACTTCTTCCTCCCTGTTTTCCATCCTGAGAAATCTTAATAGCTCCATACTCAGATTCCGTCGAAATATAGGGCGTCCCGCGTTTACCGGCAGTCACTTTAGAACGCCAATGTTCTAACGTTTCCTTAGAAAGGTAATTGTTTTGCCCAAATGTCTTCGTGTTTGAGATTCACGAAAGTTTCGTGATTAACGACGAGATTTTCTGTTCCGTTCTGATTGGTCAGCCGTTGGATGTGCAGCTCGTAGCGTAGTCGCTTATATTTGAGTTCCGCTTCGCCCCCCAGTTGTCTTTCACAACCCGGTTGATCAGCCTCTCGATCTCAAAGAACATCTTATCGACATACTGATCCACATTGTATTGTGTGAAGAGTTCGATTGCGCTGCCGCGCTGCTCTCCGAACGCCGTCTTCATATCCACCCCAGCGAGACGGGCGAGAAGTTGTAGGGCATCAAAAAGATTACTCATGCCAGACGCATTGCTTCCTGCGATCACTGTGAGCGGAGTAAACTCCATCTCGAAGTTTCTAAAGGATTTGAAACCGTCTATTTTGATGCGAGTAATTATCTGCTTGTACCTTGCATCCCAGGAATTGCATCCCAGGAAGACTATCCGGGGGCTTGTCTAAGCCCCCGACACGGGCTGTGCTCCGCCGAAGTCCGGGGAAACCGGGCCAGCGGCGGCAGTCGGGGCGTTCGCTTCGCTCAGATAACGGTCACGGTCGGCCTGCTTGAGAGTACGCCAGATCAAGAACTGCTTGCGGATCGTGTTCAGGAAGCGGCGGTTCACTCGTTTCCAGTTCGAGATGTCGCCTGACTCTCGGTCAATGAGCAGGCGGATGTCGAACACGTCTCGTGCCTCCGTCGGGATCGTTTCCAGAGCCACTCGCTGAGACACACCGAGATCGAAAGGAGCCAGCCAGGTCATGCACTTCACCCGGTAAGCGGTTCCGTAGTCGGTTTCGTACTCTTCAGAGAGAACACCCTGTGTCACAAAGTCTCCGATGCTGTACTCCTCATACGCTTGAAACCATTCGGTCAAAAAGCCGTTCAAGCCTGCTGCCTGATCGCCCGTGACCGCAAAGGGCAGGGGAATCGTCCAGTGATCGCCTTCAGGATCAGGAATTTTCCAGGTGCGGTCCGAGGCAGGAGACGCCACCTCCGCCGCCTTTTTCGCCGGAAAGATGGTAGACAGCAGCACTACCGCCACTACGATCAGGGTGGTCATCACGGCGGAAACCGACGAGAAGTTAAGGTAGAGATCGGGCAGAAGATTGAACGTTGCAATGAATTTCGAGGTCATCTGTCCCAGCACATACCCCGCTACCGAGCCGAGGATCGCATACACCAACGCCTCCGCGATAAAGAGCATTCCGATATGCGACGGCGAAAGCCCGATGGAAGAGAAAATATGAATCTCTTTGATGCGTTCGTAAACGGAGCCGAGCATTGTGTTCAGAACGATGAGCGACGCAATCAAAATCGGGAAGAAGATCGTCTCGATTCCCCGTGAAGAGGTGGCCGCAATCGAAGAGTAGCGATCCACCGTACCGCGCTTTTTCGGATCGGGAGCGTCCGGGTGTTCGATCCGACCTGCATAGAGGTTGAGGCCAAGGCGATACATGAGCGGCTGAAGCTTCTGCATCACCTGCGCCGGATTATAAAAGTCAATCGCAATTGATCGCAGCTCCGCTCCCAGGTTCGTTGCGGTCTGGTAGGGAATGAAGAACACCATATCGGGTTCGAGGTGAGTGTACTCCTTGAAACCTTGATCGCCTCCGCCTTTGCCTCCGCCGGACTTCTGCTTGTTCATGGCGATAAAGTCTACGGGAGTGAGGGTTTCATTGTCGAGATCGGCAATTTCCTTCATCCGTTGCGAGTCGAGAATTCCGATCACCGTGTATTCCACGCCAGAATAGGTGATTTTCGCTTTTCCCACTTCGGAGGGATCAACGCGCAGAACATTGGCGATTACATCCGGCAGCACGACCACATAGGTATCTCCCGGCCCGAACCAGCGTCCCATCGGCTTGCCTGCCCCATCGGTGAGCAGAGCCTCCTGCGGGCGCGTGATTTTTGCCTCGTCGGGAGACAATCCGCACAGTGCCTTCGCTTCGTATTGTTTATCGGCGCGTTTAAGGGTTAAAAAGGACTGCTCGCCCAGCTGGGTTCCGAAAAACCATGCTCGCGGCGCAACGGCGTTGGTGCGTCCGAATTCGTCGGAAAGGGTGCGGTACGCCGGTTCCTGAAGCGGATCCCACATGGCCGTGCGAATTTGAATGCCGTTGTAGCGAGGGCCGCGATCACTGGGCGCAGGAACCTGATTAAAGCGCATCGTCTGCACCACCGACGTGAACGACAGTACCGTAAAGGTGAGCAGAACAAGGGTGGCACAGGTAAGATAGGTGCGCGTTTTACGCTTTCTCATATTCGAGACGCCGAGGTTGAACGCCGACAGTGCCACCGAGACTCGCCCGATGTCCGCCTTATGCACCCCGCCCGAACTTTGGCTCATCTGCTTGAGCTGCTCCTCGAATTTGCCCGCAATAAGCGAAATCACAATCACGGACAGGGCCAGCATAATAAACGCCAGCAGCACGATCACGGTGGAATTGGTGATGTCGAACGCGGGGTGAATCTGCGTGAACAGCCCGAACAGAAGAAGGAAGATCATGCCTGCGGTGAGCAGCTGCCGCTTGAGGTCGAAAAAGCCAAACAGCAGCCGTTCCATAAAGTAGGCGAAGGGCATCATCAGCGCGAGGTAAAAGAGCACGCCCTGCACCACGTCGGAAGCGGTTTTCTGCACATCGGGATAGGCGCGGCTTTCCAGTCCCCACGCTTCACGCGACGCCGCATCGAAGGCTTCGTAGTCTTGGCGGTCACGGGCGGCTTTTGCCCGAAGAATCGCAGCCCAGGCGCGGTTATGAAGGCCCGGTACACCATCGTCCGACTTCATGTCGAGAATGCGGTATTTCGCGAGTTTTCGCATTCGGGAGTCGTCGAGCTTCCACATATCCTCGGCCACATGAAGGGCGGTATCGTAGATGGCTCCCGAACGGGCGATTTCCGAAGAGGCATCACCGGGGGTCTCATCTTTCAAACCCATAAGTTCCGCGTTTTGCTGATCCTTCACCGACCCTGCCACGAGGTAGCCGATTCCTTCGGCACGTTTCGTTTCGTCGAAGGGATGCGCCGGATCGTACTGCGAATTAACAAGCAGCAGCCGCACCGCACCCGGCCCGCTGCTCATCCCGATTTTAAGCCGGGTTCCTGGCTGAGAAAACAGAACGGCCACGTCTTCCACGTAAGAACCCACAAGAGACGGATCAAGCGGATCAATCGCATAACCGTACATTCGCGGCTCGCCGTTGCTTTCACCGTCATACACATCAATGGAGGTGAGGGCACGAAGGGACTGCTGGTCTACAAGATCATAAATAGCGGTGGCAACGGCCCGAAAGACGATAATCGGGGTTTCTTTCGTGGCAGTGGTGACCATCAAATCGAGCGGAACATATTTTGCGCCGCCGGAACCCAGGTCGGGGGCATAATCAATTTCGCCGCGAGAGTCGAGATGGTAAGCCGCCATGAGCGTGGCTTTGTTGGCTCCAAATGCCGTCAGCGGAGCGATTCCATGAAAGGCGAAATAGTTGGAACTTGTCGCGGCGGTCTGGATCATATTGCCGCGCACGCCCATAAACGATTTGTTGCGCGAACGCACCACAACGAGCGAACCGGCGACTTTCGGATCGGAGTTCGCAATAAACGATTTTTTCGGATTGAAAATCTGAACACGGCCCTGCACGGTAGCAAAACCGCCCTGCAACGCCATGCGGCTCCATTTGGAGGGGTCGGCAATGGGCATCCGCTGCGCGTTGACTTCGCCGGGTGCGTTGGTATCCGTAACGATGTGCCACATCAGACAGTTCAGCAGTTTGACCTGAAACGCAAGGTTCGCGACATTGACTTTTTCCAGTGTGTCGTAGGGCGTGTCCACCACGTTGCGCGAGTCGTCCGTTGAAGCGAAGGTAACCCCGTTGCCGCCTGCCATCGTCACGGCTTCGGAATCGTAGGCAGGCTTGCCAGACACGAAGTTGCGCCAGTTTTTGCCATCTACCGGGTTCACGCCGTCGTTAAAGTAGCGTTTCCAGTCAAAGCCAAGGGTGTTTCCGACTTTCTCGGCGTTTTCTCGGCAGACGCGGGCAATGTCTGAAAATCGGCCCTGAATGTCTTCGCGGAAATCGTAAAACCACCCTTTGTAAAAAATTCCGAAGGAGCGCGTCTGTGAGGTCAAATCCAGGCCTGCCCACAGATAAATGTCCTTCACCGGTCGGTCTTTTTTGTCGAACCAGCCAGGCTTGATCCATTCGTCCATGTGGGTGTGAACGTATTCACGGATACCCTGCAAGGCTTGAAAGTGCGCGGAGGTGGCAACAAACAACATCGAGCGTTTCGGAGGAAAGGCTTTGAAGGCACGAATCATTTCCAGCATTGCGGCCATGCCGCAGGAGGTGTCCGCACCGGGGGCAAGGGCGGGAACAACGGAGATTGAGTCGTAATACGCCTGCACCACAATGATCTGATCGCGCAGTTTGGGATCGGTTCCAGGGATAAATCCGGTGATGTTTTTCGCCGATTTCGTCACCCAGGGCATCTCGCAGGTGAGTTTGACCTTTGGCGGGCGTCCGCCGAGGCAGGCGGCAATGAGCGGGGCAGCCTCTTTTTGCGAAATGAAAAAGCGGGGAATCGTGATTGGAATCGAGATGAACTTGGCTTCCGCTTCGCCGCGCATCGTGTTGTCCGGGGCAACGAAAATTACGGCTTTCGCGCCGAGGCGGGGGGCGTTCATCCATTCGGCGGCACAGTTAAAGTCCACCATCACGATGGAGCCTTCCACGTTTTTGCCGTTGAAGTTGCGAAGTTTTCCGTCGCGCACATAAATCAGGGAGCCGGTGAGACCGTCAGCAGGCAGCATGGAGGTGCGAATGAGATTGGGCCAGAGTGGATACATTGAGGCGGGCTTGGCGGCCCCCCCGACCAGTTCGATCTTCGCACCTTTGGCGGGGTCTTCGACAGCGGGATCGTAGGGGACGGTGACTGGAAACGTATCGGTAAGAACGTTTTGCAGCCCCAGAGTACGAAACTGCCCTTCGACGTAAGCGGCGGCTTTGGCATCGCCGGGGTAGCCCGCCACGCGGGAACCGAAACTCGTCAGGGTTTTGACGGTGGCGGAGAGGTTCGAGGGTTTCACAAAACCATTGAACTGCTTGTACGCGCTCTGGAGTTCGGGAGCAACATCCGCCCGAACCGATGACCAGCTCAAACTGATGAGTGCCGTCACACCAAGCGCGACAATACTGAGTGCACTCGATAAAGAGCGACCTGCCGGGCCGATCCGATCACAAAGCATGGAGGCTTTCCTTTTTCCTGAAGAGCGGGCATTTTGCGCCGGGGACGGCGGGGTTCCGACATCAGGCATCTACACAAAATTTCTGAGGCAAACCGGGCGGAAACAAGATGAATTCATCTAAAATCGGGGGGCAAAACACTCTCTCATCATAACACATCCCGGCGCAAAAATCAAGCACACGTCAGGCGACTTCTTGCAAATAAAAACGCTCCTGAAGGGAAAACCGAGCGAAGCGGCCTGAGCGGAAAATTTTCCGCAGCGCAGCAGCGGTTTTTTTTAAGTCGCTTTAGAGAGGAAAAAGTTACAGAGGCAGCGGCTTTCAACTAGGTACAATACCCAAAAGCCGCCCTGCAAAACACCGAAAATCGAGCAGAAACAATACTGCGATGAATCTGCCTGAACATTTTTTCAGCGAAGCCAGCGAAATCGGCCTTAAGCTGGAGGTTGTCAATGGCCTCGCCGTCTGGAAGGCCAGCCCTGTCATTTTGCACCAAAAGGCGGTTCAGAGCACCCTCGGCTCGCTGGAGCCAGCAGATTACGGCACGTCCGGCTGCCGCTGTTTCGTTTACGCCGACATTGAGGTTCGCTTTCCAGCAAGGCAGTCGAAAACGCCCTGAGAATTCCATTTTTTGCACCAAAACGACCGAGCAGGAAAGTGGTGTCACCCAGATTCCCGATGTCGTCATCGAAATTCTCACCGAAGATTATCAGGCAAAAGACCGCGAAGCGGGGCTGCCGTTTTACCTGAGCCAAAATATCCGAGACATTGTTCCATTCAATCCATATACGGGCGAAATCGCGCATTACGCCGAGGGCGGAGTGCACTTGCTCCAGTCGCCTTCCGCCATCTCTCAAATCCGGCTGTATCTGCACTATTTAAGCTGGCGAAAGAGGGCGGGTTTTCCTTGCAGCAGATCGCTTTTACCGGGCAGCATCTGCCCGGCCCGCCCCAAAAAACGGACTCTGAACAGAGAGCTGGAGCACACGGCTCTTTCTTTGGCGCGGATGGCGGCGCAGGTCTCAGCCTGGATCAAGGCAAACGACTCTGTTTGCCGCCGCAGAACGCTCTGGGCACAACAGGATGCTTGGAATTGGAATCAGCCTATAGAAATCAGAAAGCAGGAGAGTTTCGCGCTCCTGCTTTCTGCTTCAACCCGTTGTCTCCTCCCGACGAAATTTTACGCTGCACAACACCGCCGTTCCTGCAACCCGTAGATTTCGCCTTTCTGATGGGAGCTAGTGCAGTGGGGACGGAAGCCGTTCTGCACCGCCGAAAACGATAGCCGAAGAAATCTGCCCCTTCTCTGCATCAAGGCTGCTCGTTCTGCCAGGCGAGCAGCCTTTCCCTCGCCGCTTCCCGGTCGCCTTCCGCCAGTCTGCCCTCAAGGACTTCATTCGTCAAGAAGTCTTTTGCCGCTTTTACGATTGGCCCCGGCGGAACCTCCAAAATTGCCATGATCTCACTTCCGTCGAGAGGTGAAGCAATTTTCAGGACATTCGTTTCCGAGGAAAGAACCTCGGCACGAACCAGCAGTGCGGGCAGTTTCGCTCGGTTTTCGGCGGGCAGGTTCAGCGCAGACTGATCGCAGCGCGTCACCGTTACGAGATCGTTCCACAGCGTTCCAACTTCTCGCAGCAGCCGCTTGATTGCCGCATCCGACCACTCCGGGCGATACTCCCCAAACCTCATGTGCCGTGAGATCAGAAACACGGTGTCATGAATTTCATCCCCCGAAAATTTAAGGCGGTTCATCATCGTTCGCGCCATTTCTGCTCCCACCGTCGCGTGTTCGGGAAAGCGGATGCCTCCTTCCGGGCTGACCTCTTTTGTGGCGGGTTTGGCGACATCGTGCCACAACACCGCCAGCCGCACTTCAAGCCGGGCCTCGTCGGGCAGGGCTTCGAGGGCGAGCAGAGAATGATCCCACACATCAAGCGGATGCCAGCCCCCCTGAAAGCAGCCGACCATCGGCCTCATCTCCGGCAGAAACTGAGCGATGAGGCCCGCCTCCGAAAGCAGTTGCAGCCCGCGCTTCGCCTTTGCCCCCGGCAGTTTCACAATCTTTGCAAACTCGTCCCGGATTCGTTCGGCAGAAATGGCGGGAGGGCGCAGCCGTTCCGCCTCGGCGCGAATGCCGTCCCAAGTTTCGGGGGCGATCTCAAAGCCGAAACGTGAGGCAAAGCGTACCGCCCGCAGCATCCGTAAAGGATCGTCGTAAAACGTTTCCTGCGGAGCGAGCGGTGTGCGAATAATGCCTGTCTCCAGATCGGCAAACCCATGCCCCGTCAGGTCAAGCCGTTCCCCCGTGTGCAGGTTTTCGAGCAGGGTGTTCAGCGTGAAGTCACGCCGCATCACATCCTCCTCTAGGGTGGCTCTGCGAACTTCGGGTTTGCGCGATTGGGGGGCGTAACTCTCTGCCCGCGCCGTCACTAGTTCGACTTGGCTTTGAGTTCCGTCCGGGAGCGCGAGCGAGATCATCGCCGTACCGAAACGTTCGTAAATTACCGGGAAATGGGTGGAAAGCCCCTGCTTGAACAAAAAGCGGGCGAGGTCGGGGGCGTCCTCTTCCAGCACAAGGTCGAGGTCGTCCGAAAAAGAGAGATTCAGCAGGCGATCCCGCACAAATCCGCCCACGAGAAACAGTTTTCCCTCGTAGCGGGTGCGGCGGGTGGCGTCGCGCAGGAGATTCAATGCAGGATGGATAAAATCGGTCATCGGGTCTTTCTACGAAAACGGCTATAATAAGGTGTCGCGCCCTGAAGCGGGGTGCGAACAAACGCCCTTCGGCGCAAACTCTCTTTTTTTGACCATAACTTGACCGTAAAGGGTTCAGTTTCGTTGCAAAGGTAATTATGAATTCAGTGGTTCTTTTTTCACACGGTTCCCTTTTGTGCGGAGCCGGTGAAACGCTCAAAATTCATGCCCGACGGCTTCAGGAGCGCGGCATCGCCCCCCGCGTGGAAGTGGGCTTTTTAAACTATTCAAGGCCGGATTTTCTCCAAACCGTCTCCGATCTCGCTCACGAAGGCGTCACACAAATTCGGGTTTCTCCTTATTTTCTCATTCCCGGCAAATTTGTGACCGTAGACCTGCCCCGGCGCATCGAAGAGGCGAAAGCGGCTTTTCCCCAAATCGAATTTTCGGTGGCGGAGGCCATTGGTTTCGACGAACGCCTCGGCTCGGCACTTCTCCATTCCGCAAAACACGCGCACCCCCATGCGCTTTGGCGCAGCACCCTCTACGAAGCGACCGCGCACTGCCGCCCCGATCCGCTTTGTCCGCTCTACAATACGCCGCTTTGCCCCAAGCACGGCGGGGAAGGCGTTCTGCCCGAACTCGTTTCCCATGAAGCGGACGATCTCGCGATGCCCTGGGAAAAAGCGGCACTGCTGGTGATGGTTCACGGTTCGCCCCGCGCGGTGGCCAATGAAGAGATGTACCGGGTGGTCGAAACCGTAAAACGAAAGGACAAGTACCCCATTGTCGAGGTCGGGTTTATGGAAGTGAATCGTCCGAGCATCGCGGAGGCCATTGATGCCTGCATCGCGCAGGGAGCCACCGAAGTGATCGCCGTTCCTTATTTTTTGCACACCGGAACCCATGTGGCCGACGACCTTCCCCACCTGCTGGAGGAGGGGCGCACCCGTCACCCCGAAACCATCTTCCGCCTCGGCGACTATCTCGGCAAATCCGAAATCGTCACCGACATTCTGGCCGACCGAATTTTGAACTCCGCCGAACCGCTATGAAATTACGTTCTCCCCTTTTAGGCCGTCCCTATTTTGCTCTGCTCTGGTTTTTCCTGATGCTCGCGGTTCTGCCCCTCGAAGCCCAGACGCTCCCGTTTCTCAACGGGGGGTTCGAGGGCGGCGGGGCCGGTTCCGTCCCGAATTGGACTCCGTTCGGCGGCGGCTATGATGTGGATCGAAACACCAAACGCAACGGGGACCTTTCCCTGCGCCTCGACAATGCAAACCCGAATCGGGCGAAAGGGGCCTCGCAGACAGTTCGACTCGATCAAACTGCCGTCCAGCCGATTCAGGTGTCCGGCTGGAGCAAAGCCGAAAACGTCACCGGAACGAAAAACTCAGACTACGCCCTCTACGTAGACCTCGTTTACAACGACGGCACGACGCTTTGGGGAGAAGCGGGCGCGTTTCGCACCGGGACACACGATTGGGAACGGCGGCGGTTTATCATTTTTCCGCAAAAGCCCGTGAAAGAGTTGACGATTTACGCCCTGTTTCGAAAGCATACCGGAACCGTTTGGTTTGACGACCTTTCCCTGCGGGAACTGAAAACGCACCTTTTCGACGGGCAGTCGCTTTCGTTTCCCTCCCGGCCACCCGGCCCTTCGGTAAAAACTCTGAAATCGAAAGATGGGCTCACGCTTTCGTGGGATGCCGGGGGCGGAATCGTGGACGCCGGGACGGGAAGCAAAACGACGGGCGGCTTTTTTCTGCGGGACGTGAAAAACGACGGCGACATTCTCCCCCTGCGCGGCAAACTCACCTCGCGACCAAACGGCGGTGTGGACCTAGCTTCGGGGGCGGCGGGCATACGGGCCAGCCTTCGGATCGAGCCGAAAGGGGAAGCCCTCGCTCTGGATGCCGAACTCAGCGACCTCAACAAAACCGAGCGGGCCGTGACACTCTATTTCGCACTGCCGGTGGAAGCCTCCGGCTGGAAATGGGGCGACGACATCCGTCTTGCCCGCAAAATCGCAGGAAATGGGGAGTACACAAACCAAACCCGCGTCCCGGTTGGGGCAACAGGCGGAATGTCGCTCTATCCGTTCGGAGAAGTCTCCAGCGAAACTCAGGGGGTAGGGATCGCCTCGCAGATGGAGTGGGCCTCCACGTTTCGGATTTTTTATAGTGCAGAAACCCGGCTTTTGGTCATTGCCTGGGAGGTCGCTCTTTCCGGCAAAACCGCGACCTGGCCCCCCTACAATGCCCGCTCCCGCGCCGTATTGTTTCGGCTCTCTCCCTCCGCCGCCAAATGGGGATTTCGCGCCGCCGCCGCTCGGTTCTACGCGCTCAACCCCGACGGCTATTCGCGAAGGGCAAAAGCCGAAGGCATCTGGATTCCCTTCACCGATCCCGCCAAAGTTCCCCGTCCGGCGGATTTCGGAATCGCTTATCATGAAGGGGATAACTCCGTCAAATCGGACGATAGCCTGGGAATTTTGAGTTTTCGCTACAAAGAGCCGTCTTCCTACTGGCTTCCGATGCCCGCCGACCTCCCCCGAACTTATGAAACGGCCCTGAAACTCCTGCTAGAAAAGTCACGCCAGCCCAAGCCCGATCCGGAGGCAAGGGCGGTATTCAACTCCGGGATTAAAGACGAAACCGGCAGATTTTCCCTTGAATTTCGCCGTGAACCCTGGAACGACGGAGCCTTGATTCTGCTGAACCCGAACCCCGAACTGCCCGCCTCCGACGAGCAGCCGACCCAGGGGTGGCTTGCCTACAATCTTGCGGACGCCGTGAAACGCTACAGTGATCCCGCACAAACCCTGGATGGAGAATATCTCGACTCGCTTGAGTCCTGGGGAGAAACCCTCGACTTTCGCCCGGAACACCTGAAGACATGCCCTTACCCAATTCCCTATGAAACCGACACCTGCACTCCCTGCGTGCCGCTGTGGTACCACGTGCATACGTTTACCCGATTTCTGCGGGATGAGCTGCGCAATCGCGGGAAACTTTTGTTCGCCAACGCAACCCCCCTTCGCTACAGCGCGTTTTCCTCACTGCTCGATGTCATGGGCGTTGAGGTAGACTGGCAAAACGAAAAGGGGGAGTTCACGCCCGACCCCGATTCAGTGATGAACCTGCGCCGCACCTTGAGCGCGAAAAAACCCTACCTGCTGCTTCAGAACACCGATTTCGACCGTTTCGGCAGGGCCAAGATGGAGCGTTATTTTCAGACCTGCCTTTTTTACGGCCTCTATCCCAGTTGTTTCAGCGCGAACGCTTCCGACAACATTTATTGGGAAAACTCAAAATGGATTGAACGAGACCGAACTCTCTTCAAGCAGTATATTCCTTTGCTTCAGCAGGTTTCGCGAGCAGGGTGGGAACCGGTCACCGAGGCACTTTCAAGCAACTCCGCCATCGGAGTCGAACGCTTTGGAACCCGCTTTCTCACCATTCACAATTTCGCCTTTACGGAGCAGTCGGCAAAAATCGTTACGTCCCTGGCAGGAAAATCCGTTTCGGTTCTGCTCGGCTCGGAAACGCGAACTCCCCGGCGGACGGCGGCTGGGCTGGAGATCGAAGTTCTGCTCGCTCCGGGAGAAACCCGTCTGCTCGAAATCAGATAATCGGGCATTTGGCGTATACTATCCTCATGCCTCGATCCGGGGCAGCCTAATCTATCTCTAAAGCGAGTGTACGAGCAACTATGTTTGAGTTGATTTCGGTGGGTTTGGAGGGCGGGGAAAATACGCCCTCGGTGGTGATCGGGTTTTTTGAGGGCAAAGAAACAGCAGGTTCCGCTTTGTTCGAGGATGCGGCGGTTGCTTCTGCTCTGAACCGCGACGAGGCGACCGGTGAAAACGGAAATCTTGTGGAGGCGTTTACTTCCACCCAGCGCGTTTTTTTGCTGGGGCTGGGCAAAAAAGAAAAAGTCAATGCCGAAACGCTGCGCACCGCTTTTGCAAAATTAGGACGGCGGCTTGCTTCCGCCAAACAAAACCGGGCAGCACTGGAAATAGCGGAGCCTCTTTCCTCGGCGGGCATCGAACCCGTCAGGGCAGGCAGGCTGCTGGGTGAAACGCTTGGTTTACTTTCGTGGCAGTACAACGAACTGCGGGGAACCGCCACCAAACAGAAGGCACGCTCTTCCCTCGAACTCGTCACCGCCGATACTGCTCTGTCCGAAGGCATCCGTGACGGGCTGGCGCTGGCGGCTTCGGTCAATTTGGCCCGTGACCTTAGTCAGACCCCTCCCAACATTGCGAATCCGCTTTATCTTGCGGAGAAGGCCAATCAGCTGGCAGAAGAAACCGGGCTGCACTGCCGCATTTTAACCGGCGAAGACCTCGTACGGGAAAAACTCGAAGGCCTCCTCACTGTTGGCAAAGGTTCCGCCAATCCCCCCTGCCTGATCCGGCTGGAATATCGCCCTGAAAACCTTTCTCCCGCCGACGAAACAACTCCCGTCGTTCTGCTCGGCAAAACCATCACTTACGACACCGGCGGCTACTCGCTGAAGGTGAATAACGGGATGGTGGGCATGAAGCGTGACAAGGATGGCGGCTGCGCCATTTTGGGGACGATGCACGCCGTCGCCACTTGGATCAAGCCGAACTTTCCGGTTGTCGGTCTGCTCGTGGCGGCGGAAAACTCGGTCTCTTCAGCGGCCATGCGTCCCGATGATGTCCTGACTTATCGCAACGGAGTTACGGTCGAGGTTACCAACACCGACGCCGAAGGTCGGCTCGTGCTTGCAGACGGCCTGGTGTGGGCGTGTGAAGTGGAAAATGCCCGGTGCATCGTTGATCTGGCCACCCTGACCGGCGGGGTCGTGACCGCGCTCGGCTCCACCTTTGCCGGACTTTTTTGCGAAGACGACACGCTCCGTTCCCAACTCGATGCTGCGTCCGAAACCAGCGGAGAGCGCATCTGGCGGCTGCCGATGCACACCGAATACCGTGAAATGATGAAGTCTCCCATCGCCGACATTCTCAATTCCAACCCGAACCGAAAAGCGCATCCCATTCAGGGAGCGGCGTTTCTCTCCTACTTCGTGCAGGAAGAAACTCCCTGGGCGCACCTCGACATCGCCGGAGTTCATGCGGTGGACGGGGACACCGGCCCGTTTATCAAGGGGCCGACGGGCTTCGGAGTGCGTCTTCTCGCCGATTTCCTCTCGGCACTCGCGTAGAGGGCTTCATTCAGGCAAAGAAGAGACCCCTCTCAAGGCCGTTTCTCCGTCTGCATGAAACCTCATTGCTGCGCGTTGACATTGTTTTGTATCCGGGGATATACTTTAGGCCGGACTTGCGTAAAAGGAAAAAGATCGGGGAGAGAACTCACTCGAATTTCGTCCCATTTTTCCTTGCCGCCCAACAGGAGTTTTTGTTGAACGTTTCGCCCTCTTCGGAAACAGCCGCCCCTGTCCGATCTTTGAATCAGCAGCGGATTCCTCTTTCCATTATCGTGCCCGCTTTCAATGAGGAAGCGCGGCTTTCCTCCACGCTGGAGCGTCTTCTCGCCTACTTCGACGGAGATGCCTCCCTGACAGAAATTCTGGTGGTCAGCGACGGTTCGACCGACGCAACAGAAGCTATTGTGCGTAAGTTCGAGGGGCGGGATCGCCGAATCCAACTGCTGACCTACGGGCAGAACCGGGGCAAAGGCTATGCCGTTCGTTACGGCATGATGCGGGCGCGAGGCGAGCGAATTTTATTTATGGATGCCGATCTCGCTACCCCCATCGAAGAGATCGAAACGCTGTCGCAAAGTCTGGACGCAGGCTTCGACATCGCTATCGGTTCGCGGGATGTGAAAGGCTCGAAACTCGAAAAACGGCAGTCTTTTCTGCGTGAGTTCGGCGGCAGAACCTTTAACAAACTCGTTCAACTGGTGGCTGTTCCCGGCATCCACGACACGCAGTGCGGCTTTAAACTCTTCACCGGGCGGGCGGCACAATCAGTGTTCAGCCAGTGCCGCGTAGATCATTTCGCATTCGATGTCGAAGTGCTCTATCTCGCGCTCAAAATCTATCGCTACAAAGTGGCCGAGGTTCCTGTGCGCTGGGCGCATCAGGAAGGCTCGAAAGTTCGGTTTGTCCGCGATGCCGTCCGCATGGTGAAAACGCTGTTTCGTATCCGTACCACTGCCTACGCCCCGGCGGTCTCGGTCGTGAAGTCCGTTCAGCCATGAACACTGCCGAATACGAGCGAATGTATCGCCTGGAAGATTCCTACTGGTGGTTTGTGGGGCGGCATCGCCTGATCGAATCGCTCCTCGCCACCCATTACGGCGAGCCGAAGCCCGAACACAAACCGCTCAACATTCTCGACATTGGCTGTGGAACCGGGGCCATGTCGCATCGGCTCACCCGCTGGGGACAGGTGGTCTCCGCCGATTTCTCTCCTCTGGCACTTCAGTTTTCGCGCCGCCGGGGACTGCACCACCTTGTCGGCGCAGACGCCATGAATCTGCCGCTGGCTGCCAAAGCGTTCGATACCCTAGTAGCAATGGATATGCTGGAGCATCTGCCCGACGATAAAGCAGCTCTGCGAGAATTTCATCGGGTACTGAAACCGGGCGGGAGGGTGCTGCTCACGGTTCCCGCTTACTCGCACCTCTGGAGCGAGCATGATGTGGCCCTCATGCATTTCCGACGCTATGTTCGCAGCGAACTTCGGGAGAAATTCACCGACGCCGGGTTTCGCGTCGAAAAACTTTCGCATACGATGACCACGCTCTACCCCATCGTTGCCGCTCAGCGAAAACTCAATGCCAAAAAGCCGAAATCGGAGCACCCGGAGGCAGCGATGCCGATCTTTCCTCCTCCGATCAACGCCGCGCTAACCGGGTTTCTAACGGCGGAAAATGCGCTCGCCAAGCGAGTCAATCTGCCCTTCGGCGTCACCATTCTTTGTGTTGCTGCGCGAATCTGATCCTCGGTCTCTTCCCGCTGAAAGGTAAAAACCGTGCTGTTTCCCAACCAAAAAACCGTCTCTGTTGTCACGCTCTGGAAGGCAGGCTCCCCCAATGACACGACGATGGGGGAAATGCTCGAAAAGTACGGCTATGCCGGCACTTTCTACGGCAGCGACTCCCTCCCCTCTGAAGTAACCGAGGCGCTGATATCTCTGGGACACGATTTTTCTTTTGAGGAACCTCTGCCTTCTCCTCATGCAGACCTGTTTCGGCTTCGCTGCGATGAAGAATTCAGTCGTTTCCTGGAAGTTTGGACGGAGATCGAAGAGAAGGACGGCAGCGTGCTGCTGCTGCACGGCGATCCGTCCGAACTGCCCCCCGACCCGAAACTCTGGCTTGACCTGGAATGTATTCTGGGGTATCTGGGAGGCATCAGTCATGTTTGGTACGGCTCCGTTCTTCAGCTGAATGCGCTGTTTTCGGAAACGATAGAGGGGAAAGACCGATGAGAAAAAACGACGCTCTGCGCCTCGGCCTTTGGACTTTGCTGCTGATGGGTTTTTCGGCTTTGCTCTGGGCAAAACCAGGGAATTTCGGCAAGCCTCAGATTGATGCAGTCAAAGGGGAAGTCCCGGTTGTGCCCAAGGTGCGCGTGGTGGATTTCGGCAAAACGATCTATGACGGCCCGATGGATGTAAACCCGACGCTCAACCGGATTCGGCGGGGGCAGCGGCTTAAAAGCCGTAACGACGGCGCGATTTTCGCAAACCGGGAAAAGCGGCTGCCGCGAACCCCGGATCGAGAGTATTATCGCGAATTCGTACATCGCATGAACCGAATGCCTTTTCCCGGCCCGCAGCGCGTCATTCTCGGTAAAGGCGGCGAAGTCTTTTACACGGGCGATCACTATTTCAGTTTTGTGAGGGTAAACCCATGAGCGAAGCCAAACTGCAAACATTCATTGAAATGTGCGCCGATCCGAGTCACCCCGGCGTCCAGTCCCTGACCGGTCTCGCCCAAAACGAAAGGGAAACGCTCGTTTCGGAACTCAAGGGGCGCGGGCTTCGCGTCGAACGGCTGGAGGGATCAAAAATTCATTCCAAAGCCGAATTGATGGATGCCCTCGAAGCGGCCTGCGGCCTGCCCTCCTATTTTGGCAAAAACTGGGATGCTCTTTTCGACTCGCTTTCAAACCCCCGCCACTGGTCTAAACCCGTTCCCAAAGCCGGGATCGTTTTTCTCTACACGGACTCTGCCCTTCTGCAAACCGCCGATCAGGAGAGCCTGGCGTCTTTTCTGGAAATTATCGAAGATGTTCAGAAAGGCTGGCGCACGGAAAAGCCGGAATTTCGGTTTTGCGTTGTCTTGGAGTAGAGGCAGAACCCGCGAACTCTCCTGCTCTCCCCACTCGGAGCGGAACGAAATAGCGGGGCTTCTCCGATCTGGAGAAGCCCCGCTTTGGGGCTTAATAAAGATCAATCCCCAGCAGTTTTCTTCCGAGGGGGGTAAGGTTGGCGGGAGGAAAGTGCGCCGCCTCCCAGCCTCTCGGATCCCCCGGAAAGTAGGGAGCCGTCGGGTTCACGCGCCGTTCATAATAGCCGATCCGCTCCTGCCGGTGATGTCCGTCCTCATCGCCCTTCTCCAGGTCGGGAGCCGGAAAATAAGAAATGTATTGGCAAAGGCGGGGTTTGTTCGAAAGATTGCGCCCGTTGCCGTGTGCCAACAGCCGATGCCAGATCACGAAATCGCCCTGCTTCATCGGAATCGGGGTTACCTTCCTACCCTGGGGCAGCCGGGTTAGGTCTGGATAAAAGGAGCTGCGTCCTTCCGGCTGAGCATCCATCCATTCCTTGAGATTCCGATGAAACCCCGGTATGCACTGAAAGCCGCCCATGCTTTCGTCCGTATCGCGCAGGGCCAGCACCCCCTGAAGCCCGAACGGAACAGGCCATTTCGAGGTGTCACAGTCCCAGTGCGTAAAGCCTTTGTGGTCGTACTCCGGGTGCGCCGGATGAAAAGGCGGTTTCAGGTTGACCCGATCCATCGTCACCCACAGGTTCGGAGTTCTGAACAAATCAGCGAAGGCTCGGTACAGCGTTTCGTTCTGCCGATTGTTCCACAGCGATTGATGCTGATAAAGTTCCACCATCCCCCCCGGTTCCAGCGGCGGGTGATACAGACGTTCCGGCTTTGCGGGGTCTACCTCCAAAAACTCGTAAATCGCCGTGACTACTGCTTCACAGTCTTCGGGAGAGACCGCACCGGGCAGTACCAGAAAGCCATTTTGATCGAAAAACGCAGTTTGTTCTTCTGTCAGCATCAGAAACCTCTCCTCAACCTATTTCGTTACCCGGCGGCGACCATCGAACACCGGCGTGATCCGCTTTTGCTTTCGAACAAATGCAAGAGTCGTATCGAGCCGAGGCTTTTTGGTGTCTCTCGAATCAGGAATCCCCTCTAAAATGAACTTGGCGTAATAACTGTTCGTGGCCCCCGAATACACCCGATTCTCGTCTATCGGCGTATTTCCCGCCAGCACTTCCTTCAGCTCCCCGCGCTCCACGCGGTAGCGAAGTCCCGATACCGCCGGGGTGTACCGTTCTAGAATCGCTTTGATCTGTTTTCCGGTGGCGTGAAAGGTCACGAGCGTATTGCCGAACGGGTCCATACTGATGAGATCGCCGTAGGTGATTTTTCCCTGGGCGAGCGGAGCGCGAACCCCGCCGAAATTCTCCAGAACAACTTCCGCGCCCGTCGCCTCGCGCTCGGCATCGCACACGAGATTGTACTCCGCGTAGTCGTCCCCCTTTTGGATAAAATCGGCTGCCGCTTCTCCCAGAACCTCGCCGTACTTCGCCCGAATCGGAGCCCAGTAGCTTTCCACCACCTGCGCCACCGCCGGGTCTTCCGGCAGAGAGCGGTTCACCGGAAGCAGTGTCCCCCGATATGCCGAAACCGTCCAGTCCTCGCCTGCCTCCCGATGAAACGTCAAATCCAAACGGCCCAGGCTGCCGCCCCACTGATAGTCCTGCACAATCACCGTGCCCTTCACGGAGTGTGGGCGTAGATCATTCGGGTGCGGAATTAAAATGGGGTGGGGCAGATACGTATGCGAGTGCCCCCCGACGATCACATCAATCCCCGGAACCACCGCTGCCAACTCCATATCTTCTTCCACCCCGATGTGCGTGAGCGCGATCACCAGATCGGCCTTTTTCCGCAGTTCGGGCACGAGTTTTCGGGCCGTTTCCAGCGGAACTTCCATCGTCAGTTCGGACTTGGCTGCCGGATAGGTGCGGGCGTCATAGGTCATCAGCCCGAAAAAGGCGATCCTCACACCGTCCACCGTTCGGATCGTGTAGGGCGTAAAAACCGGGCTTCCCGTCGCTTTCTCCAACGAATTGGCTGACAGAAACGGAAACTTCGCCTCGGCAATCAACCGTTTCACCTGCGACAGGGGGTTGCTGTATTCATGGTTCCCCGGACAGGCCAGGTCTACGCCCATCGCGTTCAGGGCCGCCACGTCCGCCTCGCCATGATACTCCGTTGAAAACGGTGTGCCGTCACAAAGATCGCCCGAATCGGTTACAAGAGTGGCGTGTCCGCCCTCCGCCCGAATGCGCCGGACGAGGGCAGCCCGCCGTGCCGCCCCGCCGATGTCGCGCTTTTCCCGCAAAACCGAAACGAACGAGCTGCGCTCCCGTATGTCCGGGTACGAAAACGGCAGCAAATGCCCGTGCGTGTCATTGGTGTGCAGGATCGTGAGCTTCACGTCGCGGGTCTGTGCCTCGGCGGGGGCAGATCGGAGACATATCCCGACGGTGAGACTAGCGGTGGCGTACAGAAGTGAAAAAGAAAGGTTTCGTTTGTTCATGATGGGGAAGAGAGAGCGCGTGAAATCCATCTGTCCAGCACCGGGGCCACGTAGGTTTCGATCCGGTCTAAAAGACGCTCCGGGTCAGTTTCGGTCACGATAATTCCGCGATGTTCGGGGCGGATAAACCCCTCCGTCACCGCATGGTCGAACAGGGCCAGCAGCGGATCGTAAAATCCGGCGACATTGAGCAGGGCACACGGTTTGTGGTGAATCCCGATTTGTGACCAGGTCACCACCTCAAAAAACTCCTCGAAGGTGCCGCATCCCCCCGGCAGGGCAATAGAGGCCGCCGACAGCTCCGCCATGAGTGCCTTGCGTTCGTGCATGGAACCGACAATCCGCAGATCGGTCAAGCGCGAATGGGCCACTTCCTTGCGGACAAGCGTTTGCGGGATCACACCGATCACCTCGCCGCCCGCCCGCAGTGCCGCATCCGCCACTTCTCCCATCAACCCCACCTGCGCCCCGCCGTACACCAGGCCGTACCCCCGCCGAACAAGCGCGGTTCCCATGGCGCGCGCCGCCTGCGTATACGCCTCTTTCGCCCCAGACGACGATCCGCAGAATACACAGAGATACTTCAACGCCGACCCGCCTCCCCCGACGCCTCCGCAAAGCCAAGAGCCTCTCGCAGGCTGTTTTCCAGCGGAGAGTAATCGCCGTCTTCGCGCTCCAGCCGAAGGGCTTCCAAAAGCGGCGCGGTTCGGTTGCACATAAAACGCGGAACCCCCCGATGGTTTTGTGAGGCGGAATGATAAAGCAGCGGATGGCACAGATAGACGTCACCGGGGCGGGCGACGGCTTCCACAACGCGCAGAGGATGGCCGTCCTCATCCAGCGTTTCGGTGTCCATGAAATGCGCGATTCGCTCGGCGGGGGTGCGTCCATCAGGTACGGCACCGGTGAGTTCCGAAAGCCAGGGATGGCGGGCGTTCACCTCGCGGATGGCCTCCCCCAGCGGCTTCGGTTCCGGCTGATCGGCAAGAAAACGAGCGACAATCCGGTGCGACCCTTCGGCGATAAGCGTCACCCCCCCGCGTGACCGGTTGTCTGAAAAGAAACACAACACGAGCAGCCCCTGCTCCGAGGCTGTGAGGGTGTGCTTGAAGTGGATACCGTCCCAGTGCCAGCCTTCGGGGGCGACCGTCCATTCCCGCTCCGCACCAACGGAGAAGTTGACGGGCCACCACCCCCAGGTCACCGGCTCGCCGCGCCCGCGCCACCGTCCTGCGCCCACCAGGTCTTCAACGGCCTCCGCGAGTCGGGGCGTGGCGCAGCGGTCGAATGCCCCGCCGGAAAACGTTTCCTTGAGATGCACCATCGGCGTTGTCCAAGTGGCGGGGTCATGTTTGAGCACCCCTTCTTCTGCCAGCCGACTCCAAACTTGATCCTGGGCTTCGAGCGCGTCTTCGGGGGCGAACGCTTCCGTCAGGTGAACATAGCCCTGGCGGGTGAAGTGTTCGATCTGTGCGGCGGTGAGCACACGGGGGGGCTTCATCGGCAAAACTCCACTTTGTTTTGGTTCTCGCTAAAGTTAGTTTACCTGAAAAAAGGCCGCTGTGGGAGGCCCTGGAGCGCGCAGGGCGGGAAGAGAGAGCGGGGGAAACGAAGAAACCGGCGAAGTCGGGCGGGTGTATTGCCGCGCCGCACGGGGACAGAAAGGATTTTTGGAAAAACGAAGAACCTGCTCCCATTGCACCTTGGTTCGAGTAGAGGGGCCACTGTGGAGAGCATGGCGTTGAATTGCTTGGCGGTGGTTTCAATTCCACATTGGTTCGAGTAGAGGGACGGAACTGATCCAGGTTCCGCACGAAGACAACAATGTTTCAATTCCACATTGGTTCGAGTAGAGGGAGCGTTTTCATTTCTCGCTGCCGGGGCGGGTCTCGTCGGTTTCAATTCCACATTGGTTCGAGTAGAGGCGAATTTTCCCGCCGTTGTTTAGTTTCAATCCTCCAAAGTTTCAATTCCTCATTGGTTTGAGTAGAGGGAACAAGGAGAATTGAGACAATGAAACTTACAACCGTTTCAATTCCACATTGGTTCGAGTAGAGGCGGGGAGGAGGTAGGTGACGATCTCGGCGTAAAAATCTTTCGTTTCAATTCCACATTGGTTCGAGTAGAGGGAGCAGACTTCACCTACTCCAATGGAAACTATATTAGCGAGTTTCAATTCCACATTGGTTCGAGTAGAGGGATGGCCCAGATGATCCTCGCCATTGGCAAGGGTCAGAGTTTCAATTCCACATTGGTTCGAGTAGAGGGCAGTGCTGGCATTGAGATGCTTCTCATAATCGTAGAGGTTTCAATTCCATATTGGTTCGAGTAGAGGCCAGCCCGCTTCCCTTGTTGAAGTTTCTCCCCTCATGTTTCAATTCCACATTGGTTCGAGTAGAGGAATTGCCGCGAATCCGGATGCAGCACGACAAAAAGGGGTTTCAATTCCACATTGGTTCGAGTAGAGGAAACTCAGGTCAGAAATGTGTCCCCCCAAGCAATCGTCCGTTTCAATTCCACATTGGTTCGAGTAGAGGTTAGTTGAACGCTACCGCCGACAGGTCGAATCCCGAGTTTCAATTCCACATTGGTTCGAGTAGAGGCCTCTCCGAGTCTGTTTGTACCAGGGCTCAGTTAGAAGACGTTTCAATTCCACATTGGTTCGAGTAGAGGGAGCAAGCCGACGCCGACCGCGAGGCGAACCTGCACCTCCAACCCGCGTTTCAATTCCACATTGGTTCGAGTAGAGGGAAACGCTCCCCAGTTTCCCCCTTCTCCCCCACCAGGGTTTCAATTCCACATTGGTTCGAGTAGAGGCGCGGCGCTCCGGGAGAAACTGCTCTCGCGCCTGGGTTTCAATTCCACATTGGTTCGAGTAGAGGCTCGCGCATCATCGCCGGTCATTTTCAGAACGAAGGTTTCAATTCCACATTGGTTCGAGTAGAGGCGTCGGGAGCCGTCGGCACTCCCGTAGAGTTCACAGGTTTCAATTCCACATTGGTTCGAGTAGAGGCGACCGTCTCCAAGTTGACGTTTTTGAGATCGGCGGTCACAGTTTCAATTCCACATTGGTTCGAGTAGAGGTACGCCAACGACAACGATCTATACGCTGAAATAATCAGTTTCAATTCCACATTGGTTCGAGTAGAGGATAACGCTTAAGAAAAGAAGCAGCGTTATCAGTAGACAAGTTTCAATTCCACATTGGTTCGAGTAGAGGTTTCATTTACCTCAAAGAAGGGCAGGAGAGCCGCAATTGTTTCAATTCCACATTGGTTCGAGTAGAGGGGTAGACCAACAGGGAAACGTTCACCCGCAGCCAATAGACCGTTTCAATTCCACATTGGTTCGAGTAGAGGTCAGGTGGCCAAGTTCACCTTGGAGCGCATTCAAGAGTTTCAATTCCACATTGGTTCGAGTAGAGGGGCAAATAAAAGGGACTTTTTTCGTACCTCCGAAATGTTTCAATTCCACATTGGTTCGAGTAGAGGGGGTGGGTTCACGTTGAGTTCCTAGAAATCAGTCATGTTTCAATTCCACATTGGTTCGAGTAGAGGAAGCGCAAAAAGAGAGCGCTCACCTGAAACTGAAAAGTTTCAATTCCACATTGGTTCGAGTAGAGGCCCCTTATCATAACAAGGGGCTGGCCGCCGATATTGTGGTTTCAATTCCACATTGGTTCGAGTAGAGGGCCAACTGAATTTAATTTTCTCTGTAACAGTTTTCCTGTTTCAATTCCACATTGGTTCGAGTAGAGGAGCATGTGATGGCGGTTTGCTCCCTCCTCCGCAATAAGGGTTTCAATTCCACATTGGTTCGAGTAGAGGCGAAAGGAGGGGGTCCCCCGACCCGCTTCAATGCGTGTTTCAATTCCACATTGGTTCGAGTAGAGGTTTTGGGAGCAGTGAACGGTTCGGCGTACACCCTGGTGTTTCAATTCCACATTGGTTCGAGTAGAGGCGGGGACGGAACGGACACGAACCAGCTCGACGCAATGTTTCAATTCCACATTGGTTCGAGTAGAGGCACACTCACGCCCGCGTCAATCAACGCCTGCTGCTCGTTTCAATTCCACATTGGTTCGAGTAGAGGCCTCGCCGACATGGTTTTTGAGAAACTTGATGAATAGTTTCAATTCCACATTGGTTCGAGTAGAGGTGAGCGTCCTAGGGACATTCGTTGACGCCGTTCGTGCGTTTCAATTCCACATTGGTTCGAGTAGAGGGTCTCCGGGGCAGGCGGGAAGCAGTCATAAATCGCTTTCGTTTCAATTCCACATTGGTTCGAGTAGAGGCCTCCGTCGAAAGCCGCCAGACCCGTTCCTGCCGTTGTTTCAATTCCACATTGGTTCGAGTAGAGGTCGAGCCGACGCACACCCTGCCCCGCCGCCCGTTGGGTTTCAATTCCACATTGGTTCGAGTAGAGGCTGTCGGGGATTCTGTCTGGACTTCTGTCGGGGATTCTGTGTTTCAATTCCACATTGGTTCGAGTAGAGGCGGAAACCGGGTCGCGGAAAAAGTGGATCAGTTCGTGTTTCAATTCCACATTGGTTCGAGTAGAGGGCGCTCCCTGCCGATTTCGCAGTCGAGGAAGGAAACCTGGGTTTCAATTCCACATTGGTTCGAGTAGAGGGTAAAAGCGTCTGCTGCCGCGTCAACGCCGTCATCATGTTTCAATTCCACATTGGTTCGAGTAGAGGAGGCAATCAAATAACCCATACTCACCCCCGCCCGTCACGACGGTTTCAATTCCACATTGGTTCGAGTAGAGGTTTGTCGAAATAGTGCAACCCGACCCGTGCAATCTGTTTCAATTCCACATTGGTTCGAGTAGAGGAACCGACCGCCGAACAGATCGAACTCGCCGCCAAGCGGTTTCAATTCCACATTGGTTCGAGTAGAGGTAGCATTAAATCCGTGCGCGTTTCATGCCGTTCCCCGCGTTTCAATTCCACATTGGTTCGAGTAGAGGTCGAGAAGGGGCAGATTGCACTCAAACAGGGGATGTTGTTTCAATTCCACATTGGTTCGAGTAGAGGGTAGCCCTGCGCGAACAGGGCAAGAGGCAGAACGGTCAGTTTCAATTCCACATTGGTTCGAGTAGAGGAAGCGCATCTATTGAGCAGAAGCCTTCCCCGTTGACATGTTTCAATTCCACATTGGTTCGAGTAGAGGTTGACCCCGTCACGAAGCGGCGCGGGCAGGAGTAGTTTCAATTCCACATTGGTTCGAGTAGAGGGCTTAGTTCACGCGCGAGCCTCTTACTCAGACCGCAGTTTCAATTCCACATTGGTTCGAGTAGAGGGTGTGGGGCAATCACCTCATCCTCAACGCCGACACAGTTTCAATTCCACATTGGTTCGAGTAGAGGAAGCTGCACTTGAGGTTGACTGCAATGACCTTGTAGAAGTTTCAATTCCACATTGGTTCGAGTAGAGGTTGTACTCCGGTTCCGTAAAGGTTTCCGTGTCGGAGTTTCAATTCCACATTGGTTCGAGTAGAGGGAGACGCGCCGTATTTATTGATGCTTCTCTCAACACCGAGGTTTCAATTCCACATTGGTTCGAGTAGAGGGAGTGTCCAGGAGGTTGCCGGTGCGCTTCGCCCATGTTTCAATTCCACATTGGTTCGAGTAGAGGAAAAAGCAATCTCCCGGTATCCGATTGGTTATCTCTAGTTTCAATTCCACATTGGTTCGAGTAGAGGGCCTTCGCGAAAAACGAGGGTTTCTCCCCCTCTGCGCCAGTTTCAATTCCACATTGGTTCGAGTAGAGGATTATCTTTCCTATCGCAACCCGGTGACGGTAGAACGTTTCAATTCCACATTGGTTCGAGTAGAGGTGCCAAGAAAAAACAGGCCGTCGAACGCTGCTTATTTTGTTTCAATTCCACATTGGTTCGAGTAGAGGCTTAATCCTGTCCCCGAAGGGGTGACCTCCCAATAGGAGTTTCAATTCCACATTGGTTCGAGTAGAGGGGATAGCGCGTACTGAGATGACCCGGCTTTATAATTGTTTCAATTCCACATTGGTTCGAGTAGAGGAGGGTCGGATCGTCAAACAGTTCTTGCGCCCGTGTGCGTTTCAATTCCACATTGGTTCGAGTAGAGGTGCATTTTTTTTATTAACGCCCACATCGTATTGAGCGGTTTCAATTCCACATTGGTTCGAGTAGAGGGAGATTTTCAAGGTTTACGGGGTTGGGGGAGAGGCACAAGGTTTCAATTCCACATTGGTTCGAGTAGAGGGTTGCATTTTTTTTATTAACGCCCACATCGTATTGAGCGGTTTCAATTCCACATTGGTTCGAGTAGAGGCAGAAAATGACGTTCCCCACTGAAGATTACCTCAGTTTCAATTCCACATTGGTTCGAGTAGAGGCCGCCCGTTGGGGGAGATTCCCGCCGACGTGGAAGGTTTCAATTCCACATTGGTTCGAGTAGAGGGCAAAGGCCGTACTCTGTCCATTCCCGAACGTACTCGTTTCAATTCCACATTGGTTCGAGTAGAGGCTCGATGGGAGTGCAGGCATAAGGCGGACTTTCTAAGTTTCAATTCCACATTGGTTCGAGTAGAGGCACCTTATGCCGTGAAAAAGGCGGGGGTCGGGGTTGCGAGTTTCAATTCCACATTGGTTCGAGTAGAGGTGAGAAGTCGGCGGGGGGCAAGGGACGGACGAAGAAGTTTCAATTCCACATTGGTTCGAGTAGAGGTCGTCCGTTTCGGCGAGCGGGGGCACGGAAGGGCGGGTTTGTTTCAATTCCACATTGGTTCGAGTAGAGGGAAAGGTTATCCTGATATTATCCCGTCTCAGGGGACGGTTTCAATTCCACATTGGTTCGAGTAGAGGTACCACATTGACCGCTGCCCCCGACACCGAAAACTGAATCGTTTCAATTCCACATTGGTTCGAGTAGAGGTCGTAATGTGCTGTCTCGCACGGTTCACACAGAAAGTTTCAATTCCACATTGGTTCGAGTAGAGGTTTCGGGACGGGCTTGATCTGGTAGACATGAGAAGTTTCAATTCCACATTGGTTCGAGTAGAGGCCGATCTGCCGACTTCGGTCGTGAATACCTATAACCGTTTCAATTCCACATTGGTTCGAGTAGAGGGAGGCGGATAAAGTCGTCAAGGTTGGGCGGCGTCCATTTGGTTTCAATTCCACATTGGTTCGAGTAGAGGGACTTGCCGCCGCCTCTTGCCCAAATCTCAACGTGAGGTTTCAATTCCACATTGGTTCGAGTAGAGGCCCATTCCCACGAACGCACATGACGTTCTGAAAGGTTTCAATTCCACATTGGTTCGAGTAGAGGGGGAAGAACTGCTCTCTGAAATCAGAGAGGAGTTTGCAGTTTCAATTCCACATTGGTTCGAGTAGAGGCTCGGTGTAGGTATAGGTGAAACTAGAGTAAGTCCGTTTCAATTCCACATTGGTTCGAGTAGAGGAGACGCTCTGCTTTGGAGTATCAACGAACGACTGAGGTTTCAATTCCACATTGGTTCGAGTAGAGGTGAAATGACTTTCCCCTCACTTTTGCCCTCTTGTGCGTTTCAATTCCACATTGGTTCGAGTAGAGGAAATCATACAGGTCTGCGGGAATCGCGATGGGCTTTTGTTTCAATTCCACATTGGTTCGAGTAGAGGTGTACCAGCATTACGAACGCGAACTGCCCGACCACAAAGTTTCAATTCCACATTGGTTCGAGTAGAGGGAGAAAATGAAGCCAACGACGAAGCGGCTCGCAAAAAAGGTTTCAATTCCACATTGGTTCGAGTAGAGGATAGTATACAATAGAGGGGTAAGAACAATTTAGGCGGTTTCAATTCCACATTGGTTCGAGTAGAGGCATGCTCAAAATCAATTCACTCACCCAGAAGCAAAGTTTCAATTCCACATTGGTTCGAGTAGAGGTTTTAACGCCCGCCGCTTCGGGGGCCGGAACGCTTGCGATTGTGGGTTTCAATTCCACATTGGTTCGAGTAGAGGCGAGAAAAAATGGGAACTCGTCACCAACTCCCTCAAAAGTTTCAATTCCACATTGGTTCGAGTAGAGGGTGCGCGTTGGAAAACGCTTCCTCCGCAGAAATTTTATCGGTTTCAATTCCACATTGGTTCGAGTAGAGGTGTATTTGCCGACCAACGCCTTTGCTTTAGCGTAGTTTCAATTCCACATTGGTTCGAGTAGAGGTGTCGTACTGCTTCATTTCAGCCAGTGTCATTTCGTTTCAATTCCACATTGGTTCGAGTAGAGGCAATCACTACAAGCAGGAGTGGGACGAAGCGGAGGGTTTCAATTCCACATTGGTTCGAGTAGAGGGAGCAGCACAACGCCGAGGAGGTCAAAGCGTTTCAGGGTTTCAATTCCACATTGGTTCGAGTAGAGGAACGGGCAGGACTGCGTAGACCGACTGTACCGGGGTTCGTTTCAATTCCACATTGGTTCGAGTAGAGGCCATCACGCAGTAGCACTCGCCGCGCTTGAGCCGTCGTTTCAATTCCACATTGGTTCGAGTAGAGGCGTTTGATGCACTCCAACGCCTTTGCCTTGAGTTCGTTTCAATTCCACATTGGTTCGAGTAGAGGGCTCTACAATTTTAGGCAGAACGCCGCCTCTCTTGTTTCAATTCCACATTGGTTCGAGTAGAGGGGTCAATCTGAATCGCCTTCGGGTCAACCGATTCAAGTTTCAATTCCACATTGGTTCGAGTAGAGGGGAACGGCTCCAGAGAGCACAGACCGAGCAAGTGAGTTTCAATTCCACATTGGTTCGAGTAGAGGTCGTGGTGGTCATTGTCTGTTGTCTCCTGTGTACTCGTTTCAATTCCACATTGGTTCGAGTAGAGGCAAGCGCGTTTGCTCCAATGGGCGGAGGCACTGGAGAGGTTTCAATTCCACATTGGTTCGAGTAGAGGGTTCGTCAATCCCTTCGGCATACCCGCCGTATTCGCGTTTCAATTCCACATTGGTTCGAGTAGAGGGACGCGCCGTATTTGTTAATAGAACGCTCTACGCCGAGGTTTCAATTCCACATTGGTTCGAGTAGAGGCGGGCGACGATGGAAGCCGAACACGGATCGAAGGCCGACAGGTTTCAATTCCACATTGGTTCGAGTAGAGGTGCTCTCCTGACTGCTCGTACTCGCTCCTGCAACTGATGGTTTCAATTCCACATTGGTTCGAGTAGAGGGGGTATTCCGCGAAGCAAGGACTCTGGAACGGAGTGCAGTTTCAATTCCACATTGGTTCGAGTAGAGGGCTTTCCTCGCAGTCCGAGCTTCCGTGCCGCCTCTGCGTTTCAATTCCACATTGGTTCGAGTAGAGGAGCTCTCCCGTTCGCGCTCGATGCTCTCATGAGCCTGTTTCAATTCCACATTGGTTCGAGTAGAGGTTCTGTTTATGTTGTTGCGTTCAACCCCTACGATGCGGGTTTCAATTCCACATTGGTTCGAGTAGAGGGTCGCTCCGTCGCAGTTGATGCAGATTGACACGATGCTGTTTCAATTCCACATTGGTTCGAGTAGAGGGCGCGTAGTTGACAAATCCAATCAGCCCCCCGATAATGAGGTTTCAATTCCACATTGGTTCGAGTAGAGGGTGAAGCGATCCTCAAAGCCAAAGGTTTCGGAAATGTTTCAATTCCACATTGGTTCGAGTAGAGGCAATCAAAATCAGACTTTCGCCGCACCCTCCGCTGTCAGTTTCAATTCCACATTGGTTCGAGTAGAGGCTCAATCGTTCTAGCAACGCCTCTGCCACCGCTTGTTTCAATTCCACATTGGTTCGAGTAGAGGTTTGAGGAATCGTTTTTCCCCGATACGTCCGAGACCCGTTTCAATTCCACATTGGTTCGAGTAGAGGGGGATTGGAAATTTCACGGACCGATTGCTCCTGAAGGTTTCAATTCCACATTGGTTCGAGTAGAGGTCGTTTTCGCGTAATCCTCTCCCTGATCCGGGGACATGTTTCAATTCCACATTGGTTCGAGTAGAGGAGAACGGAAGGGGCGAAATTACGTGAGATCGCCCAGGAGATGTTTCAATTCCACATTGGTTCGAGTAGAGGGAAACGCACGATCTCGACCGGGCGACCGCCGAAGGAATGCGTTTCAATTCCACATTGGTTCGAGTAGAGGTGGCCGCTTCGTCTTCACAGGAGGAGAAATCTTCTTCGCGTTTCAATTCCACATTGGTTCGAGTAGAGGTCAATTGCAATCCTTTGCTGAATTCGCCCAGCAGTTCGCGTTTCAATTCCACATTGGTTCGAGTAGAGGGTCGTAAACGTGGACTCGGTAGTAGACTCTGATACAAGTTTCAATTCCACATTGGTTCGAGTAGAGGCTTTCTTTGCCCCGCCCGGTACTCAGTACGGGCGGGGGTTTCAATTCCACATTGGTTCGAGTAGAGGTAGAGCAACTACCTGCAAACGCCTACCCGATAGCGGGTTTCAATTCCACATTGGTTCGAGTAGAGGTTGCAAAGCGCAAGCGTTCCGCCTCTTTCGTTTCATGTTTCAATTCCACATTGGTTCGAGTAGAGGCAACCGAAAATAGTACAACGGAGCAGACGGTGAACACTCCGTTTCAATTCCACATTGGTTCGAGTAGAGGTGGTGAGATTGATCGAGGAAGCCCGGCAGGAATTGCGTTTCAATTCCACATTGGCTCGAGTAGAGGTGTCTCTACCAACAAAGTCTTCCGAGAGCGAGGATGTTTCAATTCCACATTGGTTCGAGTAGAGGGCCCCGCGCCCCTGCCGCATCAACGGGGTTTTTCGACAGTTTCAATTCCACATTGGTTCGAGTAGAGGCTCCATCAAGTATTTGCGCGAACAGGACATAAAACAGAGTTTCAATTCCACATTGGTTCGAGTAGAGGCGAGGGTCAAGCCGCGCAGATGGATCGTTCGTCATTGTTTCAATTCCACATTGGTTCGAGTAGAGGTCGGTAAAACTGACGGAATGCTTCCTCCTGCAAAAAAAGTTTCAATTCCACATTGGTTCGAGTAGAGGGTATCACACTCAGGGAACTTATCCTGCAATTCCCAGGGTTTCAATTCCACATTGGTTCGAGTAGAGGAGTTTTTACAGTGTTGTACTCCCCTCAGTTGAATTTGTGTTTCAATTCCACATTGGTTCGAGTAGAGGGCGGGGTTATGGCGGGGAAACGGGGGGGTTTTAGTTTCAATTCCACATTGGTTCGAGTAGAGGCTCGGCTGCTCGGCGTTCGATTCGCGTTCTTCAAGTTTCAATTCCACATTGGTTCGAGTAGAGGTCCTGCTGCTCGATTACGTCCAGTCTCATTCGCCTTGTTTCAATTCCACATTGGTTCGAGTAGAGGTGACGTTTAAGCAGCGGGTGCACACGTCGGGGTTGTGTTTCAATTCCACATTGGTTCGAGTAGAGGACAGCGACAAAGATTACCACCGACCGTACAGCAGTGTTTCAATTCCACATTGGTTCGAGTAGAGGTCACCTCGCTTTCGGCGAAATTTTTGCAGGTGAACCCGTTTCAATTCCACATTGGTTCGAGTAGAGGGTGGGATGAGTTTGCGGGAGGAGCGGCGGGACGATTACGGTTTCAATTCCACATTGGTTCGAGTAGAGGGTGCGACATCGCCGCGCCCCCAAGGGCGGAATTGAGTTTCAATTCCACATTGGTTCGAGTAGAGGATTTCCAGTCGAAACTGCCCAACGTTGGTCGCCAGAGTTTCAATTCCACATTGGTTCGAGTAGAGGAGGTTGTGCGCGAAGATGACCGTCGGCTCCCCTTTGGTTTCAATTCCACATTGGTTCGAGTAGAGGCAATGCCTGTCTATCAGGGTGTAATCCCGATTGCAATTCGTTTCAATTCCACATTGGTTCGAGTAGAGGAGACAGGTCTGTTTGTGCATTTTCCTGTCGCTCTTCATGTTTCAATTCCACATTGGTTCGAGTAGAGGACGCGGCAGGGAGCGAGACCTGCGTTAATGCGTTGTTAGTAGTTTCAATTCCACATTGGTTCGAGTAGAGGGTACCGATACCAGCGGGTGGCGAATGGCCAACTCTACAGTTTCAATTCCACATTGGTTCGAGTAGAGGATCGAAGAAGCCCGGCAGGAATTGCCGGATAACAAAGTGTTTCAATTCCACATTGGTTCGAGTAGAGGTCGGTTCGCCCGCCCGCCCGGACCTGGGGAGTCAGGTTTCAATTCCACATTGGTTCGAGTAGAGGTGGCTCGAGAGAGATAGAGCAAACGTTACCCTAACAAGTTTCAATTCCACATTGGTTCGAGTAGAGGAGTTAAAGCCTAGTCACAGCCGCAGAGAGAAGGCTAAGTTTCAATTCCACATTGGTTCGAGTAGAGGGCAGGGGAAAAATCGAACTTTATATTCTTGGACATGTTTCAATTCCACATTGGTTCGAGTAGAGGCTCCTAAATCCAGCCGACGATTCCGGCGGCACTCGTGCGTTTCAATTCCACATTGGTTCGAGTAGAGGATGGTGCGATTGATCGAGGAAGCCCGGCAATTCCTGCGTTTCAATTCCACATTGGTTCGAGTAGAGGGGCTTCTGTCCTTTCTGTCTCCGCTTGCATTGGCAGTTTCAATTCCACATTGGTTCGAGTAGAGGTCACAATCGTCGGCGCAGGAGACGCATCGAAATTGACGTTTCAATTCCACATTGGTTCGAGTAGAGGTTCCAAGCGAAGCAGGTTCAAGACTTCCGCCTGCTTCTTGTTTCAATTCCACATTGGTTCGAGTAGAGGCGACCGCAGCGCAGGCGCAGGCGGCCTATGACGCGAAAGGTTTCAATTCCACATTGGTTCGAGTAGAGGGTATGGGATTTCACAAGTAAAACAGCCGCCCTCCGAGCCGTTTCAATTCCACATTGGTTCGAGTAGAGGCCAGCCTAAAGAGGTGATGGTAGAACTGCCCCGAAAACTGAGTTTCAATTCCACATTGGTTCGAGTAGAGGTGTCCGCACAGTGCGTCAAAATGTCCGCGTCTATGCCGTTTCAATTCCACATTGGTTCGAGTAGAGGGCGGTCTTCACGGAGCGGTGAAACGTGAGCTCCAGCACCGTTTCAATTCCACATTGGTTCGAGTAGAGGATTTTCGCGCCGCCACCGGGTTGGCGGGGACGGGTTTGTTTCAATTCCACATTGGTTCGAGTAGAGGTCACTCTGGCACTGGAGGCAGTGCGCCTGATAGCCGTGTTTCAATTCCACATTGGTTCGAGTAGAGGTTTTGTCGAACGCCAGCTTCGTCGTGCAGTACGGGTTTCAATTCCACATTGGTTCGAGTAGAGGAGAGATTAATCGCAATGGTGCGATGCCTAGAGGAAGCCGTTTCAATTCCACATTGGTTCGAGTAGAGGCCAATCAGGCAGGTCGCGGTAACACTGCCGAAATGTTGTTTCAATTCCACATTGGTTCGAGTAGAGGAGTACAGTATACACTTCTCCAGATAATGCGGACTATACATGTTTCAATTCCACATTGGTTCGAGTAGAGGATCTCTCCCCCCTGCTGCTCAAGATGCACCTCGAACTCGTTTCAATTCCACATTGGTTCGAGTAGAGGCTATTGTGTGTTGTGCCCGTGTCGTGACGGGCGGGGGTTTCAATTCCACATTGGTTCGAGTAGAGGAAGAATAGCCGAAAAAAGGCAGTTAAAGCCTAGTCACAGCCCGTTTCAATTCCACATTGGTTCGAGTAGAGGTGCTACTTCCCTTCTCAAGTCTATGAAGGAAGGGACATGTTTCAATTCCACATTGGTTCGAGTAGAGGGAGAGCTGAGAGGAACTCCCTGCCGCTTTAACAACGCAGTAATGTTTCAATTCCACATTGGTTCGAGTAGAGGTAAAGAGACTAGTAGACAAGCCAATAAGTTAATTCGGTTTCAATTCCACATTGGTTCGAGTAGAGGGATGCCCCCTGGAACTGGAGAACGAAGCACCGTCAGGTTTCAATTCCACATTGGTTCGAGTAGAGGCAATTCGGAACCTGCCGATCTCTCTCAGAGAGCAACGTTTCAATTCCACATTGGTTCGAGTAGAGGCCAACAAACTCCTGCGCCATATCTACGCCGTGCTTCGAGAGTTTCAATTCCACATTGGTTCGAGTAGAGGAGGTCAAAGTCAATAAAAAAAGCGGGGTGTATTTTATCTAGTTTCAATTCCACATTGGTTCGAGTAGAGGCCCTCGGCTAGGGCGAAACCGGGGTTTTCAACCACCGCTAGTGAACAGTTTACCTCAACACCGACAAAAATTGGCTCATCCTCTGTAAAAGGGGCACCAAAGAGTCGTCGGCCTCCTTCTCGAAGGCCTCGAATCGGACTTCGACGATCCCTCCCTCCCCCGTTTCAGAAAAAACGCGAGACCGGCAGCTTCTCGTTCCCCAGCGTCTGCCGATCTGCCCACTTCGCATCCCTCAACACCCAAATCAGCACCGAGTCCACCCCCAAATCCATTCGCTCCTTCAATCCCGTCTTCATCGCCGCAAACTTCGACTCGCTCAGTTCTCCCTCAAATACCGAGTTCTGCACACGCGGCAGATACCGCTTCATCCACTGATGAACCGAACCCACCCGATCCTCTCCAATATCGTACACCACAATCAGATACATCTCTCACCCGCCCCTTCCCCGGATTTCCTCTCCGGCTTCCCTCACCACCAAGCACGAAACGCCCGATACTCCTCCGCCCCCGTCAGGTGACGCACCAGCTTATAGCACTCCAAACGAATCAAGTGGCGATAGGAAACGTGGCGGTTCAGGCGGCGGTGCTTGATCGTCGTCCCCAGCCGCTCCTCCAAAGCCCCCAAAAACAGCTTTTTGCCCACATCATTCAGATAGCAGCCGCCCAGCTGCCGGTCGAAGTGCGACGGCTTAAGCTGCCCCGTATTGATGAGCCGGAAAATTGCCCGATCCACGATCAGCGGCTTGAAAATCTCCGACAAATCCAGAGCCAGCGAAAAGCGGCGTTCCCCCGGCTCATGGAGATAGGAAATGGTCGGGGTCAGCTGCGTCCGGTAAATCTCGGTCAGGCACACGGTATAGAGAAACGAGTTCCCGAACGAAATGAGCGCGTTCACCTCATTGTCCGGCGGGCGACGAACCCGCTGGGTAAACGCCCACTCATCCGAGAGAATGTGTCGCCACGCATGATAGTAACGCTCGCGAATCTTTCCCTCGACCCCGCGCAGCGGGTTCACCTCCGTTACCACTTCAATCTGCTTGGCGACCCCCTCGATGGTCGTTCGCAACAACTCCAACGGCTCGGCAGGTTCCGAAAAGTCGAGTTCGACAATCAAAGGATCGCGCTCCTCATTCGATCCGTCTTCTGCAACCCCACCAGTCGGGGGCGACGGCTGGAATCCTGCCCCCTCCAGTTCGATCTCCAACGCCTCATCGGTCGGAATCGCGGAAGCGACGGAGGGCGGATCGGCGATCTCCCCCGTCGGTTCCGCCTCGGTACTCCCGGATGCGCCCGTGCTTTTGCGGCGACTGTAATAAGCGACGTTCCGCAAAATCGAGTGGGCGGAGGCGCGGACGAGTTCGCGAGCGAGCGTCATTCGTTTCGCGGCATCCGTGTAATGCGCGACCTGATGAACGAGCAGGTAGCCGGAATGGAGATACTCACGGGGATAGTAGGAACCGCTGTAGAAACCGTAGTAGTTGAAGACGTGGAGGGTAACTTTCTTCTGCGCGAGAAAGACAAGCAGCTTGGTGTTGATGTCTACCTCGCCGTAGAGGTAGAGGCTCTCCACGTCCTCGATGGGGATCGGCTTTTTCTTGCCCTCCGCGTTTTCGATGGTGAGGGTGTTTGCGTCACGGCGAACCCGCCCGTTCGTGAGGACATAATAATTGTTCGACATAACCGATCATTCTCCCGTGCGAAGTGTTCTTGCACCGTCTCGCACCGCTTGTAAATTGAGGATTTCTGCGACCTCGTAGGTTGTCGTCAAGGCTCCTGTCACCGGACGCAATCGCACAATCGCCGGAAAATAGCCGCATCGCCCATGAATTTCGGCGAGTACCAATCCCGCAATCACCGACAGGGAGGGCAGATTGAGCAACAACGTCTCCGTCTGCCACTCCTCCGGAGAAAGAGACAGAGAAGCGACCAGTTGCCGCGCCTGTCCGGAGAACGAGCCGTTGATGTCGAATTGAGCTGGAGCCTCTCGAATCCCACGGATGGTCTCTCCCGCTAGTTCTTCGATCTTCGCACGGTGCGTATCGGTGAGCGGGTGGGCAAAGTTAATCAGTAGCATCAGCGATTTCTTCTCTGAGCACATCAGCGATCACGCTCATTTCTTTCGCAATCGCTTCCGTATTTTGCATCAGTTTTTTGGTAGGTTGTGGACTTGATCGCATTCCGCAATGTTCAAGATCGTTACGAGAGTTTGTCACTTTAGCCCATAATGACCCAACTCCCTCGATCTTCGCGAAGCCGAGAACTTGTTTGCCCTCAGAGGCTTCACGGAGCAAATCCTTTGCTTCGATTTCGCGCCGATCTTTGTTTTGCCAATCGTAGCCGCAACGGTAACAGACAACCGTGATCAGCCATTCGCGCATCAGCGTCAATGCCTGAACATACCTTTGCTTTGCCATATACCATTCGATTAGTTGCCATTCTCCCAGCAAATGGGTGCGGACAGAGGCGACCCCTTTTTCGATCTTCAGAGGCTCAAAGGATTGCTGAACTTGATCCAACAAGAGTGAAAATGCAGGGGAAAATTGCTCCACGTCATCACGCGCCACGATAAATTTTTGATCAAGTTCGTGAGCGATTGATCCGATCTCAACAGGCCGCATCATTTCCAATGCTTGAGACAACTCTTTCAATTTGCCTCCGAGATTTTGAAGCTCAGTCGGGAGTTTTGTCTGCTGGTCTGTCTTTTTTCTCAGATAGATGTGACGTTCCTTAAGCAGAGTAGCAAAGCGAGTTGCATCTCCCGTTTGATTGAAAATATCTGCCGCAGTCGCCCAATCCAAGAGTTCGAGAAAAGGAGTCAGGTCACAAATCGTTCCTGTCCCTTTCTCGGTATCGGCTGCGCCATACAGTACCTGGCTGATATTGACACGATGAGTCATCCGTAAGAAGGCGAGTGCGAGCATCAACAGTAACGGAGTCGAACGGAACCCATGCGTTACGTCAACGACAATCTCTTCGTTTGTCGTAAATTCTTTGGTCAGCACATTGAAAAAACCCCACATTTCTTCTTCGTTCTGATTGTCGCCGATTTCGATTGGCTTCAGAATGTGAGGTGACAATCGTTTTTCGAGCAAGTCCCAGTTTTTTTCTTTTGCAAGTTTTGTGGTCAGTACTCGAACTTCAGTCGGTTTGAGGTAGTGTGCGATTACCTCCTGAACCAACGGAGAGGAATAGGGTTCGTGTCCCTGCCAATGGTAAGCAATCTTCGTATATGGGGTCGTCCCAAGTGTCGTAATCAGAATCATGGTGTGTTCTCCTTTTAGGGTTAGTTGCCAGTGTTGACCTGGAAATCACTCAGAGAATGCAGTTCGATCTGCTTTCCTCGTCGGGCGACCTGCACTTTCGCCTTCAGTTTTTTGTTCGTGAGGGCTTTCTTCTGCGCGTCAGTCAGTTGAAAATTTAATCTATCCCACTCGCTCTGACTGATTTCGAGAAGATACTGTTGCCCGTCAATCCGATGCGCGATTCGATAAACGGGACGTCCCTGGCTCTTTTCAGGCAGGATCGTTCTGACTCCCCAATCCTCGATCACGGCGGGTTGCGGAACCGGAGAAGTGCCGCCTCCGCTTGCCTCGCTCGCTTCCGAACCCGGAGGACGCATTTCGGGAATGTCGAAACGCCCATAACCCGCATTCGTTTTCGCCCCGACTCCCAGGTTCGCCAGACTCCAGCGGAGCAAATTCAGGGCGAACTCGCCCCACTCCGCCGAGGGCGCGGAGATCGCGAACACGAACGCGGTTCCCGGACGAACGATCAGAAACGAAACGGGGTTCGGATCATCGAAGTCGGTAGGGAAAACTTTTCCCTTGCCGTAATAATCCGGGTGATGCACCGTGATTACGTCTCGCCCATACATCTTTTCTCCGGTTTTCTGCGGCGTGTAGAGGGCGTCATGGAAAGTGAAGGCGGAGGCGTCTTCGGTCTTCCCGAACAAATAGTCCACTTGCTTCTGTTGCTCCTCAGTGAGATTTTCCCTGCCGAAGAAACTCTGCGCTCCTCGCCGACAAAGCCCTTTCAGGGCGGAACCGGGAATCACGGGCGTCCCATAGGTGTGGTGCGTCGTCAAGCCGATTTCGAGGGGCGAAGCCGTTCCCAACCCGATTGCCAGCGGACCCTCGGTCATTTCGCGGCGGGTTATCGTGGAGGGCAGTCCCGCCAGCGTTTTCTCCCACTGTGCGAGCGCGAATTTGTAATCGTCGCTCGCCGTAAGTTCGCTGGTCGTTTCGAGTAAGAGTTTCGCGGTTACGTGTTTGTCGTCCATTTGCCTGAGATAGCGAGAAAGCAAAAGTCCCGCATGAGGTTCGGTTAGAGACTTCAACTTCCAGCCCTCTCGCGTCTTCTCTTGCGTCTCATGGAAGAGGTTGCTAAGCCCTGTCCGAGTCGAATCAATCGTCATTCGTCGTTGTCCTTATCTTCTGTCCCCTGCTCCACATTGAGAATGGAGACGGCGAACCGCTTGAAATAAATCCAGGCTTCCAGCACACGGCGCGTATCCTGAAGATACATCGTCACGTCGCTATCGCGAACCCGCGTCAAGATCGAATCCTTTTCACTCAATAACAATCCGACATGATCGAGGAGCAGTTTGTAGGCTTGCCCACGTGAATCGGTTTTGGCGGATTTCGACAGAGCAAAGGCGACCGCCTGACAGAGCCCGCAGGTTCGCACCAAGATCGGGAAGTTGTGACAGAGACCGCCGTAAATTTTCGCCATTTCAGGCTTGTTACGATTTTCAACTTCGGTCACGCACTTTTCCGCGAAGAGGAGGTCGGTTTGGGAACGAGTCTGGATCATTTCGTACCCCCCGTCACAACGCGGCAGATGCCCCGACCGACCGACGTTTTGCCCCCGAATTGGAACGTGTGGGCGAAGTCGAGATTTTCGAGAGAAAGCGAAGGATCGTTCTTTTTCTTCGCGTGGTCGGAGAGGAGGGCAAACCCGTAAAAAATCGCCTCGGCGGGAACCGATTCCTCGTACCAGAGACCTCCTGATTTTGCATCCACGTTTTTCGTATCGTCTTTGAGTTTGATTCGCGCCGCCACTTCGGTTGCCGTCTCGGAAAGAAAGGCGAAAAGGTTGTTAGCGACGAGGACGAAGCGAGAGGTGAGGTAGGCGGGGTTATCGGGGAAGAGTGAGGTTGCCAGCGTGGTTGCGATTTCGGTCACGACTTTCGGGTCGGTTTGCGCGGTGAGATCGAGGTCTTCGAGATAAATTTTCTTCGCGTGTTCCAGTTTCGAGCCGTCGGGAACGATCCCCGCGAGTTCTTCGACCGAAAGGACAGACGAGTTGATCGTGAGGGGAACGTCGAGTGCCTCCGCGTCCCGTTCGAGCCGAGCCAGCACGAGCGGGCAGGTGACGAACGCAAACGTCCCGAAGAGCGAACGCACCGGAAGGCAGAGGATGCGTCCATCGGTGAAGCGAACCGCGCCGCTCTCCTCGGTTGTCCCGAACAGTTTTTTTGCTTCGGAATCGCCGCTCAGGGTCTGGTAGGCGTCTCGAAAAACACCTTTGATGCCGGAAGCAGGCAAGGTCGGGTGTCCGGTCGCTTTTTCGCGAGCAATCGGCAAGTCAATGACACCCGCGGACTGCCCGGTTCCTGAATGGAGGGGCGTCAGTGCGTGCAGATAAAACAATCGTGAATCGGTCAAGGGAGGGTCTCCTGTTCTGTTTAAGAAAGAAAAAGTAAAATAGATCGAGTTCGGTAGTTAAGAATGGGCAGGGTTCCAGATGCCCCAGAGTGCGAGTCCATAGCCGTCGCGTCTGTCCTGTGCGGCATCGCTGACGGGTTGAAGCCAGAGGGTTTCGGCGATGTCCGAGGGGGTGCCTCCGACGACTTCGAAGAAATAGACGGAACCCGCCGGGGCAAGCCAGCGAACGGGTTTGGGTTTCCTCTTCACGTAGTCCCAGCCGCTCACTGCCTGACGCCGGGGAACGGCGGCGGAGACGAGCTTGAGTTTGAGGGCAGGCACACTGGGCGGACTGCCCACAAGGTTTTCATCGAGCCAGTCCGGTTTCCAGCCCCCCGCAAAAATGGCGGGCGTCGTCAGCATCATTCTTAGATGTGAAGAGGTCGCCAGAGCCGTTTTCAGTTTGTCGGGACAAGCCCAGATCGCTCCGCCCTGTGGATCGAGATCGAGCGCGGCGAGCCGCTGTTCGCCGCCGAGTGAGCCACAGTGCGCCTTGAATTTGTGATCGGTCTCGACACGGACGCCGAGGCTCCAACGATAATGATGCCATCTCTCTTTTTTCTCATCATAAGCCGACTCATTGAAGGCACGAGATTGCACCGAATAGAGTTTGGCGTCTTCGGCGGTTCCCGTTTTCGAGTTCAGGGCGACATGGGTTCGCGTTTCGAGCGGCAGTTCTCCGATTTTTTCCGGCGTCTCGTCTCTGCCGAACGCACTGAGCAGCCATCGCTCCAAGTCATCCGAAGTCCAGTAGTGATAGCCGGGGGCGGGTTTCGCCTGTTCTTCACAAAGGAGCGGCAACAATTCGACGGGCGAATCGCAACCTTCGCCCTCTGCGAGAACGGCGGGTTTCAGTCCGACACAGCGGAGAGGTTTGGATTGTTCCCCCGGCTTCACGTCTTCTGCTTTTTCTTCCTCGAAAACGAGGGCGTCTGCGGGGGCGGGAAAGACGGCGGCTTCGTTCCGCATCAGGATCGAACCTGCGATAGGTGTTGCGAGAGCCTGTTGTACTTCGTCGAGCGTCCATTTCCAGCCTTTTTGTTCTCCTAGAGTGGTGCGAACGAAACCCGCGACGGTTCCGGGATAGGGCAACGGAAGTGAGCGAGCGGACTGTGCGCCCTCTTCATCGGTGAAGGGGCGTCCGTCTCCGAAGAGAAGGGTATCGAGACCTCGAAGGGTGAGGTATTGGTAAGTCATCGAGTCAGCGTTCCTTTCCGGTTAAAAATCGAGCGATGACGAGTTTGGAAGTGAAGGTTTCCCATGCTTTCAACTCACTGTCTGGTTTCGGGAACAGATCGGAAAGCGATTCGGAACTCTTCTCAGAGTGGGTTTCGCCGGAGCCAGTTTTGCGTTTGAGGATACGGAGGGCTTCCGCTCTGAATCGCTCTTCCCAATTTGGTATCTCCTTTACCACCTTCTCCCATTCTCGCACGAGGGCCTGGAGTTCGTAGGCGACGCCGCGAGAAGGAGGGAATGCGGATCGGTAGGCTTCGGTCAGAGTTGCCCAATTTTTCGCCGGATCGTCGCTCCATTTTTCCGAGAGGCTGAGGGGCGCACCGCCGCGCGTGTGAAGTGCGACGGCGAGGGAGTTGCGCTCTTTCTTCGCCAGTTTTTCGGCGGCACGGGCAAATTGAAGCGAGACCTGTAAATTCTCCAGGTGATGCACGATAGCGATTCCGACGGAGAGCGTCGCCCCGTTGACGTGGTGTTTGAAAGAAGCGGCGATCTCTTTCGCGCACTCGATGGCGGTATGGAGGGGAAGCAGGGCGAGTACATCGTCGCCGCCCGCGTAGATGCAGTATCCGTGCGCCGCGTTCACAATCATTTTCGCCTCTGCCGCAAATTCGCTGAGGCTTTTGGAAACAGTGCGATGTTGGTCAGCGGACTCTTGAGCGTCGAGAAGTTTGCCCATTTTATCGCCGTCCGCCGCCAGGATCACATAGTAGGGGGAGAGCGTTTTTCCCTGGAGCGTCTCCCCTCGCAGTTTGTTGACCTGCTGTTTTCGATCCAGTAATCCCTTTTCTTTGAGGAACGCTTCGGCGCGTTCTGGAAACAGAAGGTCGCTCCAATCGTTGCCCAGCCCCAGTTCTCTTGCGAGAGTCTGGTATTCTTTTTCCTCTTTTGATTCGGGGGCGATGTGCAGTCTTGCCGCCATGAGGGAGGTGGAGGGAGTGTCGGATTTTTGACGCCCTTGGATGCGTTTGAGAAGGGAGATGGCGTCGAGGGTTTCGGACTTTTTAAGACCGAGTTCTTGTTGCATCTGATCGGAAGGCTTTCCTCCGAGGAGTACGGTATCACGGGAGGGGTCGAGCGGACTTTTGCGCTGGTCGCCGGATTTGGCGATCTGCGGAAAGTTTCGCAGGGCTTTTCGTCCGGCAAGGAGGGTTTCCACTCGACTGCGAGCCGCTCTGTAGTTTCCGTTGAGAGGAACCCAGGCGGCGTAGAAATCGAGAAAGGTTTCGATTTGTTCGGTGGCGAGTTCTGGCAGGAGTTGGGATTCGTAGCGTTGGGAGGCTTGCCGCCATTCGTGTTTGAGATGAGCGATTGCCTCTTGTTTTGCGTTTTGTACAATTTGTAAGGCGTTCTTGCCCTCATGGAGTTCGATGAGAAGTTTGTTGGGAGCGTCCTGTTTATCAATGATCGCGGGGAAGATGAGCGTACCGTGTTCTTTCAGTTCGCGGGCGATGATGGTGGCAAGCTCGCTGAGGAGCGCGGAACCCGCTTTGAGGTCGTTGGTTTTTCGGGCGGCGGCGATGAAGTCCTGGACGGGCCCGATGGAGATGGCGAGGAGAGTGGTCACAGGATCACCTCTACTTTCATGCCCCATTGTTGCGCCACGTATTTGAGCAATGCCTCACGAACAGTTGCGCCTTTGAGTGGCTCAATTAACTGTCGTTCTTTGGTGGTAAGCTTTACTACTTCAGGCTCAATCGTGTGTCCATTGAGTGACAAATTGCCCTTAGACCAAGCATGAGGCGCGTTCAGGATCAAAACGAGCGGCGCATATTTGCCGTTGCCGAGAGGAACCGCTTTTGTAATTACAGGCGAAGCAAACCTGGATAACCCCTCAACGAAGCCTTCAAGATTAGTATCTTCGGGATCACCGTATTTTTTGTCTTTGAAGTGGAAGATGATTGGAAGTCCAAGGTCAGCGCGTGGAAAGCCAAGTTGGACTTCATGCTGTGGCTCGTGACCTCTGGACGCTCTTCTTGATATACGCCGTATTGAGTCTGGTTCTGGCCAATAAGAGCGTCCGGGGCGATTGTCGCCTCGTTTGCGTTGTTGCCGAAATCTACTGTAAACCGTTATTGCCTCTTTCCATGCCTCAAGTGAAGTGTCGTATAAGCGACCAACAACATATTTTGACCCGCTTATGACGGGGTATTCAAGCGATGATACGTAAGTCGCTAGCACTGCTTGAACATCAAAATTCGATTGGAGGCTGCCACATCCTCGTCGCGTTCGTGCACCGACGCCACCATATTTGATCCACATCGCCAGTGCCGATTCAATCTCGTTGCGAAATGTGTTTGGAAACGATATACCCATATGGAAGTCTAATGAGGGGATACAAAAATCAGGTTGTGTAATAACTTTTCCGTCTTTCGCTTCACCTTGAAAGGGAAAAAGCGCATATCCAGGATATTTGTCGAAGTCTACTCTCAGCCCACCTTTTGGTGTGGGAACATATTCGGCACATCGCACCTTATCATCCCCTCGATATCTTGTGACAATGAGCGAAACTTTTCCGGGGCCGCCTTCAATTTCGCCGTTTTTGCTCGGTTTGGCGGCACTACCCCAGAGTTTGGATTCGGCGTCATGGAGTGCTTGGGGGGTGTTGTATTGCGCTCCGGCGGTGGCTCGCCACCAGAAGCGGAGGTGTCCGCGAATGGAGGCGGCGCGGACGGGGTAGTCTTCGGCGATTTGGCGGGGTTCGTAGCCTCCGCCGAAGTAGGGGGTGATGGTTTTGAGGTGCAGGGTAATTTCCTCGTGAGTTGACGTGGGTTTATGGAAGTCTGGGGCGTCTGGGACTTTGCGTGGCACTTCGGTATTCTCCTTGAGTGTGGCTTGTTGTCGAGTAGAGGGCGGGCGGGGGCGAGATGATCTTTTATCCCCAGCAGAGGTCTTGATAGGAGCATTTGGCGCAGAGCGTCATGGGTTTTTCGACGGGCGGGGGCGCGGGGAGGGCGCGGGTCTCGGTGATGAGGGCAAGGGTGGTCTCGACTTCGGTTTCGAGGGCGGGGGTGAGGGTGAGGGTGTCGCGCCGTTTCTGGTCGGGGTAGTCGAGGACGCCGGTGGTCTCGATGCCTTTGACGTGCTTGAGGTAGTAGAGGTAGTAGAGGAGTTGGAGTTTGGAGGCGCGTTCGCCGCCTTTGCTCTTTTTGATTTCGTGGACTTCGCCGCTGTCGGTGAAGTCGAGGCGGATGAGGTCGTCCACGAGGATGTCTTTGCGGGTTTGCTGGGGGTAGGCGCGGGTGTGGAGTTGTTGTCCGAGGGCGACGTTTTCGGTTCCGGCGTTGGTGTTGCTGGCGTGTTCTTGTTCCATGCCGTGCGTGTACCACCAGAGTTTGCGGGGGCAGAGGGCGGCGTAGTGGACTTCGGTTCCGGTGATGCGGAGTTCGGTTAGTGAGGTGGGAGGAGAGGCAAACATTGCCTCTCCTCCGACAGTGTTAGACATCATAACTATATCCTGACAGTCGTGAGACCAATTCCGCTTCTGCTTTTTCGAGAGCATCGGCAGTGGCAATGACTTGAGGCATATAGGCTTTCGCTGTCAACGCCGTGAATAGTTCTACCTCTGACAATGCTTCCAGGACGGGTTCTGCTTTCTTGTAATCGCTGGATTCAGTCAGTTCCGAGCGGATGCTCATCCCGACTTTGTTGGCATTATGGCTGATCGCAACAGACAGAGTATTCTGTGGACTGTAAGTGCGAGATTGATTGCTGGTAATCCGCCAATTAATCAGACTTTGCGCCAATGCGGGAATGATTTCGTTTCGCCGAGCCGCAGGGCAAATCAGACGATTCGAATCTTTGCTCGTTTCCCAACCTGCCTCCTGTAGTTTTTCGCGCATTCGCTTATCCACTTCCGGCTCGTTATCGTTGAGTGAAACGGAGAACAGAGTCCGAAGGTCAATCGCGACATCGAAGATGAAAAGACCCGAAGCACGAGGACCGACTTTGTCTTTCGGAATCCAGAGACGCATTGGTAGGTTTCGATTTGCCGATAGCAGAAAATCTGCTACCTGTTCGAGTGGAACTTCGTTTTCGTTTTCGTCTACAATCCTGATGCGGTGCTGTTCGGGATGATCGCTCCGATCAAACGTGATAGACTCCTCTGCGGTTCCCGATAGTGTGGGGTGAAGAGGGCGCATTGCGGAAATGGATAGCGGACTGCGGCGTTTCACGGGCGCACCCGCTTTTCCTGCCCTCATCCAACCTCCAATGAGTTGATCGGCAAAAGAGGGGTCACAGGGAGACCAAGGCTCGCCCTGGCTCAATTCTCTCTTCTCCTCTTTTGTCTTTGTGTCGGTTTTCGTCGCCAGAGTGAAGTTGAAAGTGATCGGCGCACGCGGCTCTTCCAATGCCTCAGTCAGTTGATCGAGAATTGACCGTTTGACTTGCTGGCCGCTTGAGTAGGGAACCGACTTATTGAAAAGCGGGTCGCGATAGGTTTTTTGTCCTGCCTCCACGCAGAACACAGTGTGATCCACCTGTCGCAATCCGCGCAGGTAGAGGTAAGGAGAGATCGGAGCCATGAGAGTAATTCCTTTTATTGTTTGACGGACGTTGCTGCATACTGAAATCGCAACAAAGTGAGAAAGAGAGTGACGTTTTCCTGCGAAAGATTGAGCAGGTCGGTGACCGTCTGCGTGTAAAGATCGCAATGATCGGGGTCTTGCTCCACGAGTGGGGTCAGATGTTCGATGAACTCACGACGATGGCGCGTATTCAGAACATCCTGAACCTTTTGTTTGTAGATCACTCTTCCACGCACATCTTTACGCTCGAACTGAAGGAAGGCAAGAGAAAGATCCTCCGCCCTTTGAAGTAGGTCTTTGTTGTTAAGCATGGCGATAATCCAGGTTTGATAAGTGTCGAAGGCGAGGCGTTTTTCTGCCTCGTCCTGCTTGGGTGGTTTAGGTACTTCGTATTGTCCTTTGAAGACATCTTTCGGCTTGATGGCTTTGAGTCCAATGTCAGGCGTTTCGCAAACACGTCGGAATGAAAATTCCGTGTTGTAGAGAGATTCGAAGTCTTTTGGATGCATCCCTTCCGGCACTGTAAATAACTGACGGAAGAGTTCGACGGGGCGGCGCACCTCTGCGAGATTCAATCGCACAAAGCCCATTGTCGAGTTGCTTTGCCCCAACGCATAGACATAAGCAGGCAACTGATCCAACTGCTCATCCTGAAAATGATAACTCAAAGCAAAAAGTAACTGAACCCAGCCCTCTGTTTCTAGAGCGTCTCCGGCTGCAGTCGGCGTCGGTACGAAATGGTAGGCGGCATCCTTTCCGAATGAGTGTGTCAACCATTGACCATTCCATGCATTGACTTTGAGTGGTTTCATTGATGGGGTTTGTTCAAGATAGTCTCGATATTGCATCCACCCTTCAAAAAGCCTGATGAGAATCTCTTTTTGATCTAGGGCGAGACTGATGCCGCCCTGAATCATAATTCCCGCCGCCGCTCCGATCCAAGAAGCGAGGACTTCGTCTTCATGGATTGGAAGTTTCATATCAGTTACCTGTCCCGACGTGGTTTCCAGACTCCCAGACGCCGGACCCCCTAGAAAAATACTCATATCAATTTCTTGATTCTGGACTTGTGATGCAACTTTACGATGTGTCTCTTCAATGCATTCTTTAAGCAATGCAGTGGTAAACGGTAATTTCTGGACTGTCACTTTTTGATAAAAGGGTGAATTGCCAATGTTGAGCAAAAACCGTTGGTTGCCAAAGAAAAGCGGGACGAAAACCTCATCGAAAAATTCTCGAATTGTGTATTCAGTGCCGTCGCGCTCGTTGATACAGGCAACGAGGCGTTTACCAATTACAGAAAGATACATGGTGGTTTAGCGTCTCCTTCCAGTCTGAAACCGATTATTTCTTCGTAACAGACATCGGGACAAACAAATGGGTAATGACCGACTTTGATCTGTCGCCAAGTCTTGAATTTTGAGCGGAGCGATTGCGGAGAAACCGGAATTTCAAGCGATTGCCGTGCTTCTCCTTTAGAAAGCCGATAGGCTTCTGCATCACTCTCACAAACGACCGTCGCTGTTTCGATCTCAAGACTTTCGATGAGTTCGCTTCGAGGCAAATTGCAGAGTTGTTGCAGGATGATTTCGCCCTTCTGTTCGATCAAGTGAACCTCGATTTTTTTGATCTCAATCGTTGGATAGACCTTATCGATCCGCGCTTGGAGCGAATTTTCTGTCAAAATTTCGCCGTCTTTCAAATTTTCCCAAGTACGTTTCAAGATTTCCAATGAGTAGGGTTTTGCTGACGAAGCATTATCAGGAGGTGCCAAAACGTAAACGTCGGCGATAGTTCTTTGTCCTGCGTGTTTTCTGCGACGGTTGACCCGTCCAAATCGTTGAACAAGACTATCCAACGGAGCACAATCCGTAATCATGGAATCATAGGAAATGTCCAGACTCACTTCAATGACCTGAGTGGAAACAACAAGACAAGGGTGCTGATTTTCCTCGAATTGTTCAATCTGCTTTTCGATAAATGCGCGATCTTTTCGCCGAAAACGGCTATGCACAAGCAAAAGAGGAAGGTCTGGAAAATTTTCTCTGCCCCAGCGGAATCGCTCCTGAGCATCTGCGACACGATTCGAGATGAAAAGGACTCGTTTTCCTGAATTGATTGCCTGAGCAACTGCTTCGCGTGCCGCCGCCTCATCCGGTAAGCAGTGGACACGATGCCGATCATAAGTTGCCAACTCGTCAGGGGTTAATCGAACAATTTCAACATTCTCTAAGCCGCCGAGCCGCTCAATCAGTTCTTCTTTCAGTGCAGTGGGAATAGTGGCACTCCCGATATGAACATGACAATCAAGAGAAACGAGTGACGAGACGAGTGCCATGACCATCGCTTGAGTTTGCTCATTGTAGACATGGATTTCATCGAGAATGACGTGCTGCCCTGCAATGTCGAGAGCAACGGCTTCGTGTCCCGCTAGCCCGAAGACGAGAGCCGCGATTTGATGAGGCGTCATCACCTTTAATGCCGCGCCTGGGTGACGTTGCAACAAGGTTTCTTCTTCGATTAAATCATCAATCTCGATCTGCGCGGCGGCGTGGATACGCCGAATATCGGTTTGAGCTTCGAGTGGCAGACGCTCGGTTTCCGTTCCGTTGATTGTCCGCTCCATTCTGAGGTACATCGCATTGATGGATGCCTGAAATGGCAACAGATAGAACACCCGATTTCCCGGACTCCGTCGCAGGAGATAATCGGTTTTTCCGGCTCCTGTCGGTGCAATGACGAGCGTATGTTTTTTGGGTGAATCAATTTTTTTCTTGGAGAGTGGAAACAGGGACTCGTCTGCTTCCTGAGCACGAGCTTCAAATGCGCTCAAATCAGGCGGGTGGAAAAGTCTTTCGACTCGTGTTTCTGTGTCTTCCTGTAATGCAGAAGCAAGATGATCGGCTGCCATTAACAAACCACGCCATTGGTTACGACCGACGCGGTGACTTTCACAGTGCGAAATCACACGGTCAAAAGCCGCTTTCGCTTCTGATAAAGGAATTTCTCTTACCGTCAGGTGGTAGTGTTCGAGAATTGAAAAGGTCAAAGGGTGCCAGATGTGCCAATCCTCGGCGTGGCGATCAAAGACCTCTTGAACATCGTAGTCATCTAATAAATCGAGAAGACCCCGCCCTTTCTTGTCTTTGATAACACGCAATGATTTATGGTGCGCGACAACCATGTCGATGAGCGGTTCCCAATCTTGAGCGGCAAAAAGCGGTAAGAAAAGCAATGACGAAAGTTCGTGACGATGTGGCACGGCAAACCGATCTTTTCGTGCATCGAAGTCGGGCTTCAAACTGGCTTGAAAATGCGGATGCCCTTTGCCGAGATCATGTAGGATTGCGCCATTGACGGTAATGTGTTTTTCTTCAATCGTCAATGCGGGCTGGACATTATCAGCAATTTTTTTGACTGCGAGGACAACGTGATTCGTATGATCGAGTAGGGTTGTGCCGTCACTCTTTGCGTAGAGAGTCATGAGAGAGTATCCTCTTGAGCATGAACAATCACGAGGCGACCATACATCGGGCTGGCTTCGTCAAAACGATTGTAACCGACTAAAAACGAGTCCGCTTCTTCTCCGAACCGAAGTTCCACTCCCGGCGTCTCCTCAAAATCGGAAAGCGTTATCGGGCTTGATTTTTCAGGGAGTAGGACATCTTCATTGCGACAAAGACAGAGATGTTGCCGAATTGCTCGTTCGGCTTCTTCCTGGGTGCCGAACAAAAGTGTCAGGGTCGGCTGAATCATCACTCCACGTTTTAGAATGGAGAGACTGCGCGACATCTGATTACGGCTCTGCTTCCAGCCCGAAGTTTGGGTTCGTTCTTGTTGGATCGAAAGTCCATGATATAACAATCGGTGTCTGAGAATCGCGTCAACTTCCAGTTTCTGCCTCATGCCTTCAATAATCGAAGGGGTCAAAAAAGATTGACTGTAAGTTAATTCGTCTCTTACAGCTGTCCAGGGTTTGATGAACCCGAATGGCCCTCGATACTGAACTAAATAAAAAAGCTGTTCACTCATGGACGTGCCTCGATCATACCGAACCCCGCTGAGTTCTTCTCGCCCAAGCCCGCGTCAAAAGCGAAGCGGTGCAACTCCGGCGAAGTCGTCAACCGGAACGGCGCGAACGCCCCCCGAATCTTCGTCCCCTTGAAGTCCACCAATTTCGTATTCGGGCGAGACGGGTCATTCAGGAATTTCGGGCTGAACTCCAGTCGGAAGTCCGACCGCTCCGGCGGCTTGCCCATCAGCACCGCGAACTTCTGCAACAAGTTCGCCTTCACCGCCTCCGAAAACCGCTCCCCGTCCGAGGGCAACAGGTAGCGCGTCCCCCCCTCCGGCAACGGAACCGCCGCCACCATCGGCGACAGGCACGAATACTCCGTTTGTTCCTGAAACTCCGGCGTCGGCAACGCGCTCGCCGCCACCACCTCGAACCTCGCCTGTGCCACCTGCAAGTTTTCTCCCCGACACAGGAGCCCCGTCACCAGATGCCGCAAAAACTCCTCGTTCGGGGAGGACAGAAACCAGTCCACCGTCCCCGGCAAAATCGTCAACTCCCCGTTCTGGAGGCGACGGCGCGATTTGTCCACCCGCAAGCCGCAGTAGACAAACGACTTAAAGCAACGCGCATCTCCAGGGGCTTCCGAAGGGTAGCCCTCATTGTGCAGAAAGCGAGCGAACCCCGGCGAAGACCTGTCCAAAAAGCGATAGATCAAGCCTTGAAGTTCATAAACATGGTCGGCGGGGATCGTGGTCGTACGATCCAGATAAAGGGTAATGTGAAGTCTCATGGGTAGTTACTGGGAGCGAGCGAAGAAAAATGGAAAGGGGAGCACAAAGATTTTCTTGAAGAAAGCTGCCCGCCCGTAAATTTATAGGCAGACGGCCACAAGTCCTGCTGATTCGTAATTTCGTTGACAACCAATTTTCTGGAAAAGGGGGCTTAGCTTCTCGCGTCGTGGGCGTTGTCTGCTGGGAAAACCGCTTTGATTTTCGCACTTCCCTCACATCACCATCGGCGGCGGGTCTTGCGCGGGTGATGTTCGGCGTCTTCGGCAGTCTCCGGGATCGAAGCCCTTACCACGATCACGACGTCGGACCGGGGGGGGGCGAGAGCCAGTACCTGGCTGGCGGGGTGTTGGAACCGTATCGGCATCCGTTCCAGTACGGAAACTCCCCGGTCGCTTAAGTCGCGGGTGTCACGGGCGAGTTCCTCTTTGAGGTGCGATCCATCCCCGCCTGACGACACGCTTTCGATACGCTTCCCAACTCTTGCGCGAGTTGAAGAACATCCAATCGCGTGGGAGCGAGTTTGGTTGCCGGGTCTTTGTCCGTAATCCGCTCTCGTTTTCCTGGAGCGGGAGCCACAGGAACAGGCAGAAGTTCCGATACGGGAACCACAATGCCGGGTTCGATTTGAGTCATTTTCGATCTCCTAGTCCTCACTGAAGTTTACCTTGCTTCCGCAAGACAAGATGATTTAGAATACATCTATAGCGGTTCGACGTTACTGGCGGAACTCGACGCTTCGGTTCGGCTCGTCACCTCTATCGGAGTGGCGGACGGCGACCTGCTCTCTCGGTACAGCCAAGTCTACGCCAATGCGACGGCGACCATGCCACCCACAAGCGAGAAGTTCTGGCGTCAGTTCGCCTACGATCCGAGAGGGCATCTGGCGCACCGGGTTCAGGAACACGATTACGTCGTCTCCGACAGTCCGTGCCGTCAGTTCTCTGCGTCGGACACGGCGTTCGACGATGCTTACGGCGGGTTCCAAGCCGACTACAACCTTCGCCTGGGCGCACCGCAGAAAATTTCAAGCTGCACTTCTATCTTTTCGAAGCGTGCAGAATAAATCCGACTGACAAAGCAGTGCAGGAAAGTGTGCCTTGGGCGCGTCGTGGAAACGCTTGTGCTGGGCTTCGCCCCACTCGTCATTGCTAGAGGTTAGCAAGAGTAAAGCAAAATCATGGATCGGTGAGGAGGCAAACATGAATCTCAGGCAAGTCGGAATTTTTCTGTTTAGATTCTACGCATTGAGTCATCTCACCAACCTGATCACGGCCTGGACCTATTTTCCCGGTTATCTTGCGAACATGGAGCATTATCACAACGTGCGAAATTCGAGTTATGAACCGGTGATTGAAATGGAATTTCGGATGATGTGGGCAAGGATGTTGTTTGAAGGCTTGCTTGCCATTACCTTCTGGTGCTTTGCCGAGACGCTCGCGAAATTCCTCAGCCGCGGGATTTCGCACTTACCTCTTTACAAAAAATTTTACAAAGAAAAAGAGAACCGGACTCCCCTCACCAACCGTGAGGAAAAGTTCGGCGTCTAATCTCACGCGCTTTCTCATCCCCCGCCCCTAGCCTCTAGCCCCTCCTTTTCGGGTACACTACTTAGGGAGAAACGCAGGCGTTTCTCCTTCCCAACCGTTTTATTTCGATTCTATTCCACCCAGTATTCCAGCAGAGCGATCCCTCCCTGCGAGGACGCACGAGAGAAGGAGATTTGTCAAGATGACCCAGCAGGTCTATCTGTTCGAAGAGGGCGACCGCTCTATGCGCGACCTCCTCGGCGGTAAAGGTGCCAACCTCGCCGAAATGACCAACATCGGACTGCCTATCCTCCCTTTCGTTCGCTTAATTTGGAAGTAATGCAGGAGGACCGCCTTATGGCAACAGCAACGATTGAAGAACGCCTCGCGACGCTGGAAACGCGCCTCGACGCCTTGCAGGGACAGGTACAAGACTGTTTGCCGCTGACCTTTCCGACGAAACCGAAACGCGGTTGGAAAGCCATTGTCGGCACATTCGCGGACGATCCGCTTTATGACGAAGCCATGCGGAGGGGTCGTGAGTGGCGCGAAAAGCAATTCGACGAAACCGATTCGGAAACGCCGTAGATGCCCATTCTCGATACGAATCCGATTTCAATTTTAGAGCGGCGTGGCGGGGAAACGTCTCGACTCATAGCGTACCTCGACACGTGGGCGGCAGAAGAGATTTACGTCACCGTGATTTCATATGAGGAGCAGGTGCGCGGATGGCTGGCAACCCTCGGTTCCGTCCGCGATTCCGCCGCGCAGGTGATGCCCTACACCCGGCTTCTGACGCAACTGGAAAACTATTGCAACCTCCAAATTCTGCCCTTCGACGCGGCGGCTTCCACGCAGTATGATCTTCTCCGCAAGACCTATCGCCGCATCAGTTCCTCCGACCTCAAAATTGCCGCCATTTCCCTTGTCCATAACGAAACGCTGATCACGCAAAATACCCGCGACTTCGAGAACATCGTCGGTCTCGAATTAAAGGACTGGACAAAATAAATCCGCCCCGCTCAGACGGCGATGGAAATATCCTTGTTGTTGACTTTGAGACTGCGCTCCCCCCTTCGCAAAGGGGAAAGCGCGGCTCTTGTTTACTCCGCCCTCCCCATTCGAGAACCATACTGCGGCGCGAGACGTGGACGTTTCGGGTCGGTTTTATGGATTCATCCAGTCCATTCTAACATCAGTTTTCAAGAGAGCGATCCCTCCCCTGCGAGGACGCACGAGAGAAGGCGAAACCCTCACGCTCTCCCCGCTTCCCGAAAAAAAGAAGTGACCCAAACTCTCCCTGTTACAACTTCTGGCACGTTTCTTGCAATGATCTCTCTTGTCACACAGACGCGCTCTTTCGCGCTTCTCTCTTACCGCAGTTCCACCCACTGAAACGGAGACCCGCACCCATGATCCGACTCACCCAACGCCTCGCCGCCCTCAGCACATTTGCCCTGCTCGGCGTCGCACCGATTGCACACGCACAGACAACCTACTTCCCCAACGACACCACCATCAGCAACACCGTTCCATTCGATGCCACTGTCGGCTACGCCAACCAAAACGACTTTGTCTACCGCACGAACCCCACTTCCCCCACCGTCAGCCTGATTAACAACGGAAGCGTCGGCAACAATCTGGAAGCCTACAACTCCAGCACGGTGAACCTCAGTGGCGGAAGCATCGGTGGTTATCTGTACGCCCTCAACTCCAGCACGGTGAACCTCAGTGGCGGAAGCGTCAGCGGCGGTCTGGAAGTCTTCACCTCCAGCACGGTGAACCTCAGTGGCGGAAGCATCGGCTACGATTTGTACGCCTACGCCTCCAGCACCGTGAACCTGAGCGGCGGAAGCGTCGGCTACGATCTGGTCGCCTTAGGCTCCAGCACCGTGAACCTGAGCGGCGGAAGCATTGGCGGCTTTCTGTTCGCCGTCGACTCAAGCGTTCTCAACATCTTCGGTCACGATCTCGTCGCTCCCCTGACTGACCCTAACGCTTTTGGTGGTGCCGACAGCCTCTACTACCTCTCCGGCACGCTCCTCGACGGAACCGTCCTAACAAAAAAAAACCTCTACATTCAGAACGGAACGGGCGCACGCTTCAACCTCACGAACCTCGACAACAACGCGGTTCCCGAACCCGGCTCCCTCGCCCTCCTCGTCGGCGTCGGCGTCCTCCCTCTCCTTGCCTTGCGCCGAAGACGTTCCGGCAACTGAGGCTCTCCTCCCGCGAACGACCGAAGGCGAGGTGAAGCGTACCGAAGCGAAACCGCACTCCGCTAAACCCATTCTGCGATCCGCCGAATTCGCTCCAAAAGTCACCGAAGCCGCGCCTCAATCTTCTGAGGCGCGGCTTCGGTCATCTTCAACCGCCTTTCGGTCATTGATGAAGCGGGCTCGGTGGGCGATGGAACCTTTTCGGTCATTGCTAACGTAGTTTCGGCGGGCGATAACGCAATTTCGGTCACCCTTGTCGCCCTTTCGGTCATTCATATCCCCTCTTCGGTCAGGAGTATCCCTATGGCACTCGTTCCTATGGGCTATCTGCGTGTCTCTCAACTCGTTCTGGCGCACTGGCAACAGGTCAATACCGCTCTCGGCGCGACACCGCTCACCCTCAAGGGCGGTTCTTCGCGTTTTGTTTCCTCGGAGTTGACGCCCGGTGAATGGTTTGATTGGCAGGATCATTACGGTGCGTTCAGCGTATCGCCGCGTGAGCGAAGCAAGATCATCGCCGACATCGAAAACCAGAAGTGTCATCACGCGGAAGGAACGCTCTTTCCCAACGCCGAAGAAACCGAGGAGGAGAGCGATGTCGAAATGCTTCAACCGATTTAGCCGGATCGGAATGACGTGCACCGTGTGCGAAGCACACAGCGGTACGCTACTCAGACCGGGAATTTATTCCTGGGTTAATGAAACGCCGCTATAACCGCGAATTTATTCCGGGGCAACGGTTGTTGAACGTGCCGTTGTGGGAGTTGTCCCCGGCGGCACGTTTTGTTTTTATGAAAGTGGGGTTGTGAGAGGTATAATTGAGCAGAAAAGACGTTCTGTCCTGGAGGTTAATGCCATGCACCCCGTTTCCCTGTCCGCCCGTTTCGATGGTCGGCAAATCGTCCTCAATGAGCCTTATGAACTGGAAGAAAACGCCGATCTGATCGTCACCGTGTTGCCGAGCCACAGGGAGGAACGCGCCGCATTTCATCAGGCACTGCTGGACTCCGGATTGGTGAAGCGTCTTGCCACTCCACGAACGGAAACAAAAAACCGACCTGATTTGATCGAGGTGCAGGGCGAACCCGTTTCCGAAACTATCCTCCGGGAACGCCGATAAGTGACCGATCACTTTACCGACAGTAGCGCACTCATCAAGCGATACCTGCGTGAAACCGGGTCGAATTGGGTCAATGCTCTTTTCAAGCCTCAAGGGGTAAGCGATATGTTTATCGTCGCCGTGACCCGCGTCGAAATCATTGCGGCACTCACACGACGCGGACGCAACGGCGGAATGACAAACACAGAGGCGAAGAACGCCTGTCAGCAGTTCCGTGCCGATTGCAATTCAGATTATCAAATCATTGAGGTCAACGAAAAATTGCTGGATGAAGCAACCGATCTGGCGGAGCGTTATGGGTTGCGTGGCTATGACGCGGTACAACTTGCGGCAGCCTGTCTCGTCAATCGCCTTTGCCTTGCCAGTGGATTACCGCCTCTAACGTTTGTTTCCGCGGACAACGAACTGAAGGTTGCGGCTCATCAAGAAGGTCTTGTCATCTAAAACCCCAACTTGCATCCGTGATTCAAGTAAAATATCCCTGCTCGAATTCCCGCCTGATCCCTCACCTCTAATCCCTACAATCGGGTACACTCTTACCGGGCAAAAGTCGAGAAACACAGACGTTTCTCCCTCCCAAACCGTTTTATTTCAGTCCTATTCCACCCAGTATTCCAGCCAGAGCGATCCCTCCCCTGCGAGGACGCACGAGAGAAGGAGAATTGTCAAGATGACCCAGCAGGTCTATCTGTTTGAAGAGGGTGACCGCTCTATGCGCGACCTCCTTGGCGGCAAAGGTGCCAACCTCGCCGAAATGACCAAAATCGGGCTGCCCGTTCCCCCCGGCTTCACCATCACCACCGAAGTCTGCAACGCCTACTACGCCAACGGCAGGCAGCTTCCCCCCACCCTCATGGACGATGTTCACACGGCACTCGCCAAAGTCGAGCAAAAATTAGAGAAGAAATTTGGCGATCCCAACAACCCGCTTCTGCTCTCGGTGCGTTCCGGCGCGAAGTTCTCCATGCCAGGAATGATGGACACCGTGCTCAACCTCGGTCTCAACGATGCCATCGTCGAAAAACTGGTCACGGTGACCGACCCCCGTTTTGTCTATGACTCCTATCGCCGCTTTATTATGATGCTCTCCGATGTGGCGTACTCCGACAAGTTCGACCACATCTCCAAGCACGACTTCGAGCATATTTTCGCTGACGTAAAAAAAGAACTCGGCGTGAAAGAGGACCTCGAAGTCAGCGCAGAGGGACTGAAAGACCTGTGTGACCGCTACAAAAAGCACGTCATCGCGCAAACCGGTTCTGAGTTTCCTCAAGACCCGGTGGAGCAGCTCAAAGCCGCGATTGAAGCGGTGTTCCGCTCCTGGAACAATGAGCGTGCCTTTATCTATCGCCGACGTGAAAAAATCGCCGACGAAATCGGAACTGCCGTCAATGTGCAGGCGATGGTCTTTGGAAACCGGGGCGATGACTGCGGAACCGGGGTGGCCTTTACCCGCAACGCCTCCACCGGCGAAAACGTCGTCTTCGGCGAGTACCTGATGAACGCGCAGGGCGAAGATGTCGTCGCGGGCGTCCGCACCCCCGTTCCCATCTCCGAACTCAAAACTCAGAACCCGGAAATCTACGCTGAGTTCGACCGGGTCTGCCACACGCTCGAACAGCACTACAAAGATATGCAGGATATCGAGTTCACCATCGAGCACAACAAACTCTTCATCCTCCAGTGCCGCAGCGGAAAACGCACCGGCCCCGCCGCCGTCAAAATCGCGGTGGATCAGGTCGGCGAAAACCTCATCACCAAAGAGGAAGCCATTGCCCGCGTAGACCCAGAACTGCTGAACCACTGCCTTCTCCCCGTCATTGCCCCCGGCACGAAATACAATGTGCTGGCAAAAGGACTTCCGGCAGGCCCCGGAGCGGCCACCGGCATCGCCATTTTCGACGCAGAACGTGCGGCGGAACTCGGCAAGGGCGGCGAGGGACAGAAAGTCATTCTCGTTCGTGCCGATACTTCTCCCGACGACCTCAAGGGGATGCTTGCGGCACAGGGCGTCCTCACCGAAAAGGGCGGCATGACCTCCCACGCGGCACTTGTGGCGCGTGGCTTCGGGATCCCGACGGTGGCGGGTTGTTCCGAAATTTCCGTTGACTCCAGAGAGCGACAGTTCACGGTCAACGGGCAGGTGATCAAAGAGGGCGACGAAATTTCCCTCAACGGCACGCTCGGCGAAGTAATTCTTGGTTCCGTTCCCGTCGAGGACGCGAAATTGACGGGCGAGTTTGGTACTTTCCTCGGTTGGGCGGATGAGTTCCGCACTCTCGGTATTCGCACGAACGCCGACACCCCGAAAGACACCGAACTCGCCATTAAATTCGGCGCGGAGGGCATCGGGCTTTGCCGCACCGAGCATATGTTCTTCGACGAGGAGCGACGCCCCGTCGTTCAGCGCATGATCCTCTCTTCCGATGAAGCGGAGCGACAGGCGTCACTCGATGAGTTGCTCGTCTTCCAGCGCGAAGACTTCAAGGGCATCTTCGAGGCACTCGACGGACGACCCGCCACCATTCGCCTCATTGATCCGCCGCTTCACGAATTTCTCCCGAACATGGAAGAGTTGATCGAAGAAACCTCGACCCTTCACGCACAGGGCAAAAGCGACCCGGCGAAAGAGGAGATGCTCACGGCGGTCAAGTCCATGCACGAAATTAATCCGATGATGGGCTTGCGCGGCTGTCGTCTTTCGATTGTGTTTCCCGGCATTGTGGCAATGCAGACCCGTGCCATTCTCGAAGGCGCGGCGGCGGTGATCAAAGCGGGCGGGAAAGCCTACCCGGAGATTATGATCCCGCTCGTGGGTCATGTGAACGAACTCAAAACCGTGAAAGACAACCTCGAAAAGACGGCGAAAGCGGTGGTCTCGGAGCAGGGCATCGAAATCCCGTACCAGTTTGGTACGATGATCGAAGTCCCACGGGGTGCGCTGACCGCCGACGAAATCGCGGTGGAAGCGGAGTTTTTCTCGTTCGGAACCAACGACCTCACCCAGATGACGTTCGGGTTCTCGCGTGACGACAGCGACAAGTTCCTCAAGCCCTATGTCGCTCAGAAAATCCTGGCGGTTGACCCGTTCGAGAGCATTGACCAGACGGGCGTGGGACAGCTCATGGAGATCGCCGTTGCGAAGGGAAGAGGTGTGAAGCCCAACCTCAAACTCGGCATCTGTGGAGAGCATGGCGGAGAGCCACGTTCGATTGCGTTCTGCCACAAAATCGGCTTGAACTACGTGAGCTGTTCTCCCTACCGTGTGCCGATTGCACGGCTTGCCGCCGCGCAAGCCGCTCTCGGCAAGGGCGTAAGTGATAAGTAGTCAAACACGTATAACCTGATGTATAATAAAGAGGCGCGTGAACGATTTCACGCGCCTCTCTCATATAATGTTTGGATGGGCAGAATGTGGTAAGTTGGAATTCTGTGCGTTTTGGAGGATGGTTCATGCACCACTGGTCAGATGACGACAATTTGATTGCTTACTGTTTTTATCGTTTTGGCGAAGACGTTTTTGGAAAGGATCGGCATGAGTTAGGTGATATCCTTGGCATGGGATTCAACAGCTTCAACCTGAAAATAGCCAACTTCAAAGCCATCGCCGGGTTGGGTGGCTTGGAGCAGTTTTCTCAACAAGCCCTTCGTATCTTCACTCGATACAGTGAGTTATCAGACGAAGAAGTACGTCAAGCAGGAAACGCCGCCTTGCAACGTGTGTCCGATGGTACGAATTCTCCGCAAAACTTTTATGCTTCATTGTCCAAAGAGGCTGCTGAAGCGAAACTGATCTTCTGTCGAAATAGTAGGCAGTAAGTTAAGCCTCTCTCGCCCGGTCGGGTATTCTCTTTTCAAGAGAGCCCGAAGAAAGCGAGATGGCAACATGTCCGAACGAAAATCCTACACCGAAGAGTTCAAGCGCGAAGCCGTGCGCCTGTGTACTGAACGCGGCCACCTTTCTCAAACCGCCCGTGACCTGGGTGTGAGCGTCACCGTTTTACAACGCTGGAAAAAGGCATTGACGAAAGGCTCCGCCAACCCGTTTCCTGGTCAGGGCAATCCGCACGACCCGGAGAAAGCCCGGTTGGAACGCGAGTTGGCACGACTTCGGGAGGAGAACGAAATCCTAAAAAAGGCGGCAGGCTTCTTCACCCAAAGCCCCCGGTGAGATACCGCTTTATCCAAGCGCATCGAACGGAGTTTTCGTTAAGTGCTCTTTGTCGGGCGATGCAAGTGGCGCGGGCGGGCTATTACGTTTGGGAGAGGCGACCTCTTTCCTCGCGTGAAAGGGCAAATGCCGTCCTAACCGAGCGCATCAGAGCCGTCTTTTCGGAAAGTAACGGGACTTACGGCTCTCCACGAGTTTACTCCGAACTCAGGGAAAGCGGCATTATGGGGTCTCAAAAGCGCATTGCCCGCCTGATGCGCCTTGCGTGTCTGTGTGCTGTGTTGCCCAAGCGATTCGTCGTCACCACCGACAGCGATCACGCTTTCCCCGTTGCGGAGAACGTGTTGGCACGCGAATTCGCTTGCGAGACACAGCACGCCAAATGGAGTAGCGATCTCACTTACGTCCCGACAGGCGAGGGCTGGCTTTACCTCGCCGTCATTCTCGATCTCTTTTCCCGGCGTGTCGTCGGGTGGGCGATGGGAACCACGCTCGAACGCTCCCTTGTTCTGTCCGCTCTTTCGATGGCGCAGGGCAATCGCGATCCTCCGAGCGGCTTGCTTTTGCACAGCGACCGAGGCAGTCAATATGCAAGCCACGACTACCAAAAGGTACTCCGAGAAGCGGGGATCGTTTGCAGCATGAGCCGCAAAGGAAACTGCTGGGACAACGCGCCGACCGAAAGTTTCTTTGCCACTCTCAAAAAAGAGTGCGTGCATCGAACCCGGTTCTCAACAAGGGCAGAAGCGAAAGGCGCGATTTTCCGGTGGATCGAAGTGTGGTACAACCGAAAGCGAAGGCATTCGTCGCTGGGCTACCTCAGTCCCGAAACCTTTGAGCAAAAACACAAAGAACAGCAACAAGAAGCAACCGCGAGAGCCGCTTAACCCACTGTCAACAAAAAAGGGGGAGGATCATGATTGGCTTTGTAGCCTTTATTTTGCTCAAAGCGTTTTGCTAACGATTGTTTGGGTCACAATGGACTGCACAATAGAAGCTCACGTGAATTCCGCCTCTTGTTTTCAGCGGAGACAGAAATCAAAAAAAACATGGACACTTGCCCGTTTAGAACTGCCAACCGACACCTATCACGCGCTGGAACCAATCGCTACCTTCCAGGGCATTACACGCCCGGAAATCGCTTCATATCTATTACAACAGTTTCAGCGAACGGAGACGTTTTGCCTCTTGAGAGAAAACTATCCTGAGCTGACGGAAAGGCACTCCCCGGCACGATGTCGCGAAGGCAAAAACGCAATAACCCTATCTTAGCAACAGGAGACATCAACGATGCCTACCCAACGACTTAGTAGCGAAGAGCTCTGGAAACGCGGAGACGACTGGTTTGAAAACCATATTCGCTCCCTCGTCGAAACCGAAGAAAATATCGGTAAACTCATTACCATTGATGTGGAAACCGGAGACTACGAGATTACCACATGGCTCAACTCCGTTCAAGGCTCCAAGAAACTCATTGCCAAACACCCCGACGCCCAACTGATCCAAAAACGCATTGGCTACGACGCCGTAGACACCTTTGGCGGGAGCCGCCTCATGCCCAGCAAACGCGCATAATGACCGGAACCATTACTGACCACCGCGCCTACATGATTCTCCTCATCAAAGGCGAGAGCGTCCAGGCCAATGCTGAATTCTTGGTTGATACCGGCTACACTGGCACACTCACTTTGCCTCTCGCAGACTGCATTGCGCTGAGACTGCCGCGTATCGGCGAACGTGAGTCCTCTCTTGCCGACGGCTCAAAGATCGTCACTGCAATGTATACCCTCACCGTAGTTTGGGACGGCGAACAGCGCGAAGTCGAAATTCTTGCCGTTGGAAAGGAGCGACTTCTCGGCACAATCCTGCTAGAGGGCTATGAGATATGCCTCGATTTCGGCAACAACACCCTCACCCTTAAAGAATCCTCCTGACACACCGGGACGGGGGTACTCACCGCTGATGAAATCGCGGGGGAAGCGGAGTTTTTCTCGTTCGGAACCAACGACCTCACCCAGATGACGTTCGGGTTCTCGCGTGACGACAGCGACAAGTTCCTCAAGCCCTCTGTCGCTCAGAAAATCCTCGCCGTTGACCCCTTCGAGAGCATTGATCAGACGGGCGTGGGACAGCTGATGGAGATCGCGGTTGCGAAGGGAAGAGGCGTGAAGCCCAATCTCAAACTCGGCATCTGCGGAGAGCATGGCGGGGAACCGCGTTCGATTGCGTTCTGCCACAAAATCGGCCTCAACTACGTGAGCTGTTCTCCCTACCGTGTGCCGATTGCACGGCTTGCCGCCGCACAAGTCGCTCTCGGCAAAGGCGTCTCCGATAAATAGGTAAAACCCGACAACCTGCTGTAAAATGGAGAGGCGCAGGAACAATCCTGCGCCTCTCCATTTTTTGGAGAAAGCCGGATGGCAAGTTGGGAAGAGATGAGCCGGGATTGCCTGAGAGCAATCCCGCCGATTTCTTCCGAATTTCTAATCACGTTCTGACGCTCGGCGTGTTCACGCTCGCTCCGTCCCTTTCGTTGTCCTCGGTTTCGATGGTGCAGGGAACGAACGCATCGAAGAGAGGAAGAGGCGCATCGCGAGGTGTCGGCGTCACATTGAAATCATGTTGTGGCACATTGCGGAAAAGGCTTGACAGGTTTGCGAGAATGCTTCTATGATCAACGCATTCAATCTATTTTTGTTTAATACTCGGCGCTCTTTAGCGTAAGGAGAGTTGCGTTGCCCCTGATCACGAAAGCGAAAAATCCCCTCTTAAACGGCATTGTGGCGGTTGTGGCGGGGTTGTTTGTGTTGTGGTTTATCCTCTTCGGTCTGAGAGCGGCGGCTGATTGGGCGGTCCCAATTTCGAAAGAAAATGGCTCCTCTGCCTCCCCCTGACTGAAGCAAAAGAAGAGAGTGACTATGTTCGATTTGTCGGTTGCCTACGTAACGCTCTAGTTTTGGGAGATTTTTGACGGTGCAGACTTCAGCATGGATGCCCTCTACAATCGTTTAGAGAGAATGCCCGACAGCGACCTGATCGAGTTCGATTATGAGTTCAATGAAGCCCTTGAAATGAGCCTCCTGATGTTTTCTCCTGATCACGAAAAGTATATGCCCTGGGGGAGTGAGGATACGGATTGGGAGTTCGCCTACTGGCTGGTCAGTCTGGGGCGTAAAGTATGGGAAACTGTGCAAAATGATCCTCCCTCCGTTAAATATTACGCTGACCTCTTCCTGGAAGGCAAGGAAGAAACTCTGCCTCAGTGGACGTGGAAAGGTGAACCCCGCTATGATGCGGGACTACCTTCTATGGGTGAAGGGATTTTGCTTGAGCGTGGGATGAATGAGCATCAGGTGTTCGAGTTGATGCAACAACGAGGAGCAAGACCGCTTTGAGAAGTTGGATCATTAGGTGAATGCGAGGCGAAGTTTGGGGAGAGGCAAAGACACGATGTCTTCGCCTCTCTTTTTGTGTTGGGTGGGTTTCGGAGTATAATAAAGTGGAATACACGCCTGAGTGCTCCACTTTTTCACTTGTCGGGGGCAACGATGAACGAACAGACTTTACAAAACTGGGGAACGCTCCACCGTCGCTCTGTGCTTGGTCTCCCCTTGAGCGCAGAAGAACTGGCGGCTTACGAAGCAGGGTGTCAGGAACTCGATGCCGAAGAGATTCTCCAACGCGACCCCTTTCCTCAAGCACTGGAAAGCCGCCTGAACGCCGTGTTGGAGACCCAACATCGCCTTCAGGAACAGGAAGAGGCTCTCTCCACACGTATCGCCGCGCTCGAAACTCGTCTTGACGAATGGACGCACCAACCTCGTAGGGGTGGAAACTGAAGGTATGGCGCATCCCAAACAGGGAGAAGTTCGTGCTCGGTATGCCTTTAGTTGTGGCTATTGCGGTGTCTCTGAAACCGATACGGGCGGTGAACTGACCGTAGATCATTTTTACCCGACTTATGCCGGAGGTGACGACAGCGACGATAATTTGGTATACGCCTGTTTTCGTTGCAATCTGTACAAAGGAATGATCCTGCCGGAAAAGGGAGATGGGACAAATACCCCTCGTTTGCTACATCCGTTGCGGGACAATCTAGCAGAGCACATTGGGGCAAACTTAGAAACGGGGCGATTGGAAGGGCGAACTGCCGAAGGAATTTTCCACATCTCAGCATTGCGTCTGAATCGCACCGCACTTATCGCCAGTCGCAAGAAACGGTGGAAGGATGCGGGGTTGCTGGCGAGGTTGGATCAAGCCCTTGCCGAAAACGTAGCAAAGTCGAAGCGGCTGGAACGTTACGAAGACGCCATACGCCTTCTTGAAGAGCGTCTAAAACGAATTGAAGAAGGCGAGAGCGAATAAATTTGACGCAGATGACGTTCGGGTTCAGTCGAGACGACAGCGACAAGTTCCTCAAGCCCTCTGTCGCTCAGAAAATCCTCGCCGTTGACCCGTTTGAGAGCATTGACCAGACAGGCGTGGGACAGCTCATGGAGATCGCGGTTGCGAAGGGAAGAGGCGTGAAGCCCAATCTCAAACTCGGCATCTGCGGCGAACACGGCGGGGAACCGCGTTCGATTGCGTTCTGCCACAAAATCGGCCTCAACTACGTGAGCTGTTCTCCCTACCGTGTGCCGATTGCACGGCTTGCCGCCGCTCAAGCTGCCCTCGGTAAAGGCGTCTCCGATAAGTAAGTCGGTAGAGACAAAGGCGTCTCCGATAATTAGGTCGGTAGAGACAAAGGTATTGTATCGTGGAGAGGCAAGAAATTTCGTGTCTCTCTTGTAATTTAGGAAATTCAAATTGCACGTTCGCAACGTTAAAGCCACTTTGAAGCAGATGCCCCTCGGCGCAGATACCACAAATTTTCAGAGCCTTTGGTCTATTTTGAAAGCGTTTTGTGTAATTCCTGTCGAGCCCTATCAAACCGATCTTCCCCCAGAGGAACAATTTAGTTGGGAGTTCCATCTGGGAGAAGACCCTGCAAATCCTCACCATTTTTATGCTGGATTTCTGCGTTCAATGGCGTTCGATAATTTGTCCATCATTGAAGAGTGTTTCTGCTCAATCATGATGTCCTACAATTCATCACTGGCTCAATTTTATGAGCCGGAAGTCATCGAAGGCTTTGCCGCGCACAATGAGAAGCCTTCTTCATCAACTCCGAGCAGTCTCATGGGTTTCGGGAAGCACTTTTAAGAACTCCATTGAAAGTGCAGTTGTACCAAGCGTGGCTTTGACCAATACAAAACATCGAAGAGGGCGGGTTGGAATCGTGGATGAACAATTGGGCTTTGGATTGGTTGGGATTACGAAAAAAGAGCAATTAAATTCTGCAAGAAGCGGCGAAAATTCGATGGACGATGACTCCCGACTTTGTGGAAACCGGGTTCGGTGGTATGCACGTCCCATACCCATAATGAAAGTGAGAAAGTGCTTATGTTTTGGGCTGAACTACATTTGAGAGCGGTGAAGGGACAAACGCTGACATTACAAGAGCGAGAACTTTATCGCCAAGGATTAACGGAGCGACATGAGGCGGAAGCACTCTCTTTCGATAGAGCAGGGTTGCAACGATTGCGAACGAACATTCGGCAACTGGAAGCGCAACGGCTTGTTCTGGAAGCCAAGCGCGAGCAGTTACAAACACAACTCTCTCAGATCGAAGCCTCGTTCAATCCCACTGAAAAAGAGCTCTGGGGCTTGGGAGATTAAGTCTCGTGGCGCATCCGAAACTGGAAACGATCCGTCAACGTTACCACTATCGGTGTGGATATTGCGGCGTTTCTGAAACGGATTCGGGTGGTGAGCTGACGGTTGATCACTTCGTTCCTCTGTCTGCGGGAGGAGAAAACAACGACGAAAATCTCGTTTACTCTTGTATTCGTTGTAACCAGTACAAAGCGGCTTATTTTCCCGATCCTGACGCTCAAGCAATCGGTAATTACCTGCTGCATCCGCTCCGTGATGACCTCACCGCTCACATCCAAGCGAACCCATTGACCGGCAGTATGCAAGCATTGACCCAAACCGGGACGTTTCACATTGCCTTGCTTCAGCTCAATCGCCCCGCACTCATTGCACATCGGCGGCGTGAAAACTATCAGATATTGGCTCGTATGGTTCAGGAAACCCTTCAGCGACAACTCAACGACCTATGGGAGTATACGGATTCACTCGAAAAGCAGATCGCTCTCTTGAAGGGAAAACCGCCTGAGGAAGACTGAGGACACGCGAAAAATGGGCTGGCGCTCAGAAAATCCTCGCCGTTGACCCCTTCGAGAGCATTGATCAGACGGGCGTGGGACAGCTGATGGAGATCGCCGTAGCGACAACCCGGAGCGCAGTGCCACCTTCTTCGCTAATTATTAACGTGAATTTTGGCTGAGGATAGAGTTTGAGGAAAGTTTTTTGGTTGCAGGGAGTAGGAAGCCAGAGCCGCGATAAGGTTTACAAGGAAGTTCGTAACACTTCGATGGCACGAGTGTTCGATTTGGGCTATGTTTTTCAATTGGTCAAAGACAGTCTCAATTATGCTTCGTTTACGGAGCAAATTTTTATTTTCTAAAGCGAGCAAAAAGTTTTTCATATTTTCTCTAACCCCTGTAAAGAGACGGTTGAGCCATCTTGCCGTGCCGCTGTCGTAAAACCGATGCCCGCACAACGCTAAGCCCGTCTCGGCATCGGTGTAGTAGCCCCACTGTGCTCCAAAGCCCAGGTAAGAATCGCTTCCCCCCGCCGACGCATTGATCTGACCAAACCCGTCCGAAGCCACGTAAACCCCGCCGCTCGTCCCATCGCTTTTGACAAACGTTTGTGCGGTTCCGCTCGGATCAAAGACATAGTCCCGACCCGCCGCTCCCGCCGTCGTGCTCCGACGCGACAGCAGTCCGTTCGCTCCTGAAGTGTGGATCTCCGACACGCTTCCGTTGCCGTCCACCTCCAGCACCGGGATCAGTCCATCGTACACAAACCACGTCACCGGATCGCCGCCCGGATTGATGAGGTTGGTGGTGTTGGAATGGGCAGCCAGAGCGGAGGCGTAAGTATGGGACGATTTGCTCGCCCGAAGCCCGTCGGGGCGAAACGTGCTCGTCACGGTATTGAAGACCGAGCCGTTCCCCAGCGTGGTCGTGGTCGCTTTGTTCTCGGCGTTGTAAGCCGCACTCAGATCGCCCCGAAGCGTGGTGGCGTTGCCGTTCCCATCATAAGCGAACGCCGAGGAAGGAGTGATCTGATTGTCGGGGTTATACCCGATCCCCGACGCCGAGCGAAATGTGGTCGGGTTGCCTGCCGGGTCGAACACCTGGTTTTGGGTGTAGCCTCCGTTGCGCGTGGAAGTTTCCTGCGTCAGCTGGTCTTTGCTATCGTAGCCGTAGCTCACCGTGCCCGAATGTGCCGAGTAGCCCGGAACCGAAGCGGGCAGCGTGAGGCGGTTGCCTGCCGCATCGTAGGTCATCCGGTTGGAAGCGGGAGTCGTCGGAAGATCGCCAAACTGGGAGAGGAGGGTTTGCCCTGCATCCCGCTTTCGGTTCACCAGTCCCGTCAGTTGCGACAAGGCGTTGTAGGCATAGGTTGTCGTTGAGACCGGCGTCTGCTGGGTGAGCAGGCGATTGCCGTCATCGTAAGTCCAGCCGAACGCTTCCGAAAACGGATTGGTGAGCGAAGTCAGCCGACCGATCCCGTCGTAGCCATACGAGAACGAACCTATCGAACCCGACTGGGAGGCGAGGGAAAGCCCGCTTCGCGAACCGTCGGGGTTGTAGGCGTAGCCCTGCGTGAACGTCTGAGAGGTCATGGGCAATTTTCAAATAGAATAGTAGCAGTCGCGGTATGAAAAACTACACTGCAATTACTCTGTAAAAACGCCTTGTTGCTTGCAAAGAGTGATAATATCTTCTGGGGTTACGTCTTCCCAACTCCGTATCAAAACTAATCCCGGCACGGCAAGAATAGCGTCTTCTGGACTCGAGGATTTCAGAAGATCGAAATATTCTTGGACAGCTGGGTATTCAACGAGGTGCAAGGTATAAAACTTTTCATTGACGTGGACGCTCATGATTCGTTCTGGGATCGTTGTCCCTAAAAGAAGCATCTCAGACGAGATACTTTCGAGTATTGGCGCACCTAGATCTCCCTCTGCTGTTTTAGCAGAGGGAGATCTAGAACGACGGTGATTATAAAAGCCTGTGGAAAAAGCTTTTTCCACAGCTTTTGCAATCATTTTTTTGCTCAAAGTATCGACAAGAATTTTAGATGAACAAGGAGAGGCACGAATAAAGTTTTTCCAATCGGGAAAATTACTCTCAAGAAACCCGGCAATGCGTGAGAGTGTGCAAACAAGAGTCCAGTACCTATTCCCGTCACTCGTTTCTAGATAAAAAGCGATCTCATCTCGGATCAGGCTCGTTTCGATGTAATACTCTTTGTTAGGCGCATCGTAGTCAATTGTGTAAGATATCATCTGCCAGCCTCGCTGTAAATAAATGGATACGATGGGAGGATTGGTAAGAAGGTTTGAGACCTTCATACCAATAAGTTTTCCCCGCTGATCCTAATCCAGAAAATCTGGGAGTTGGTCAATAAAATCCTCCATTGGCATAGGAAATTTAGGCTCGATTTGACCGTGAGAAGGATCTCTTTTAGTGGGCCTAGGCACAATATGAATATCGCTGTCTGCCGGTATTTCTCTTACTCGATGGGGGATTGGAATAGCCGGAGGAAGATTTCTAGGGTCTTTCGTAACAGAAGGCCCATGTCCAGGTTCTGCTTGCCCAGGAGGACACCCAGGGAAATCTTTATCAATGGGTCTTTCTGGCTTATCCCATGTAGGAGGCTCATCTCTAGGAGTACCTCTGAACCAAGGTCCATCAGCAACAATCTCAATGCCTTTGACGATTAATCCTGCGGCAACGACGGCGATACCAACTCCGACAACAACCTCACCTACTCCAGGGAGAGCTAAGCCAGCTAATGCTAGTGCTAGGGTGCCGCTCGGATCGGCTCTGGTGACGCCGTTGTTGCCGCAGTAGGCATAGAGGTTGATGCCTCCCGCCGTACCGATGGGATCACGGGTGAGCCACCGTCCCGAAGTCGCATCATAAAACCGATGCCCGCACAGCGTCAGTCCCGTCTCAACATCGCTGACGTAGCCCCACTGACCTCCGTATCCTGCCCGAACATCGGTGCTTGCAAACGTCGCCACCCGGTTTCCCCACGCATCGACCAGATTAAGTAACCTTTTTATTTTTCGCATTTATTTGGGGGTCACTGTCTTCTCCCTGCGTTGGTTTTCTATTGTAATAAGCTAGCGAGAATTCCGCCATTTCTTGCAGAGTCACCTGAGTTGAATTTTTAGGCTCGAATTCGGTTAGGTACTGTAGCAAATAAGCGACCTGATTGCTGCGAATGTGAGAGACGTATCGTAAAATGTCGAGGCTCAAATTCAATTGTTCAGGATTGTTCAAATCAATTAAGGATAATAGACACGTCATCTGCTCTCGCCGCACAGGAAGCGCAGAAGCAGAAATGGGGGTTTTCACCAGACGCCCCAAAACGTCCCTGCACACGTTTTTTACGTGGGGGGCTTGATACAAAGCTCCCTCCGCCATGAACCAAATCTGTAAATCAAATTTTTGTTGTGCAGCTTCCACAAGAAAGTTTTCCATTGCTGGCGTTTGATGAAAATAGGCTCTTAGATACCAGCGTTCAGCTTTGGATGCAATTTGATAAACGAGAACCGGTAGTTTTGTAACAAAAGGTCGTTTTTTGTGACTTGATCTTAGCGTAAAGTACAAACTGTAAATCATCATCGGCATAGAACAAAAAGCAATCATGCCCACAAGCGTCTTTGCAAAGCAAATCTTGAGCTGTTCAACGAAATTGTATTCGCTTTGCTTTATATTCTCATATTCCTTCAATTTTTGAGAGCTGATCGTATCCAACATTTTCATCCCAAGAGTCCGTAACCCGCAAGTATAAAAACATAAATTGCGGGTTACTCAATACGGTCAATTCGGTCTGACTGTCTACGGCAACATCACTTTTCTTTCAGACACTGTATCATTTTGGCAACAAACTCTATGCTATTCAAGGCCCCACTGCTCAAATCACCCGTATCAATAAAACCGCCGTTTGCAGAATCCGTCAATGTCTGGGCTAAACACCTAGCAAAATCGGGATGTTCTCTGATCCACTTTGGCAAAATACGAGTCCAATCAAAAGGTGGTTTTGGAGGTCTAGGTGAACTCGGCGACGTGTCTGTCGGAGTGTCAGGCTTCGCTCGTGCGATAGGCGGCAGAGTCGGACCAATCTTCGGACGGTTGGAGGTATTGCAGATCACCGGAGCCGGGTAGGGGGTTTGATTGTCTCGCCATCGCTGATAAACTTCATCGGCGACGCCTACGGCAATTACCCCAATCGCAACCACGACCAGGGCAGGAGGAGGAAGGAAAGGAGCCAAGACCGCCAAAGCGAGCCTTCCACTTGGATCGGCTCTGGTGACGCCGTTGTTGCCGCAGTAGGCGTAGAGGTTGATGCCTCCCGCTGTAGCCGATGGGATCACGGTTGAGCCATCTTGCCGTGCCGCTGTCGTAAAACCGATGCCCGCACAACGCTAAGCCCGTCTCGGCATCGGTGTAGTAGCCCCACTGTGCTCCAAAGCCCAGGTAAGAATCGCTTCCCCCCGCCGACGCACTCACCCCGCCGAAGCCGTCCGACCCAACGTAAACCCCGCCGCTCGTCCCATCGCTTTTCACAAACGTCTGCGCCGTTCCGCTCGGATCGAACACATAGTCCCGACCCACCGCTCCCGCAGTCGTGCTCCGCCGAGCCAGCAGTCCGTTCGCTCCTGCCGTGTGGATCACCGACACCGAGCCGTTTTGATCCACCTCCAGCCCTACCGGTAGCGTCTGTGGGGGAGCCGGAGCCTGAGAGCGCATCTACTCCCCACCTACTCCCTTATGACTTCCTTACTTTTCCCCACTCCCTGCGCTCTTCTCCCTACCAGTAAGGAGGCCGCATTCGCTCCCCGCTCTTCCTGAACCAAAGCGAGTTCAGCTTCAGAAGGCATCTGCCCAAAGAGAAGGCAGCAGACCTGCCCCCTCTTCATCTGACTTCAAGACACGCGGCCTAAGACTACAGAGAAGGAAGAACGTCCGCACCAAAGTTGACGGTACAAAACGCCCCCGGAGAACAAAGCCCAGCGGCACAAAACCCATCCGCAACCCCGCCTCGACTAACACAAACGCCGGACTAAAATTAACGGGAGCAAGTCAAAATGGGAGACAGCATGAGACTTCATCTAACGATTTCTACCTAACATGAGAATTTTGCTCTTGGAGGAAATGTTTGAAGAAAGCACGCAGTTCCCCCTTCATAAGATCACTGGAAAGATAATAGGTCTGGTGATTCATGCGCTTTGCAACTAACGAAGCAATCTTACTCGTGTTATACCCCTTCACCAAAAACACAATGTAAGGTTGCGTTTCTGACCGTGCCTTTTCCACTGTAGCCATCAATTTGCGAGTTAGTTCGGTTTCAGATTTGTACTCCCAAAGCAGAATGTCTGGTAATCGATATGTCTCCCCCTCTGAAGGAAGAGGTTGCCGCAAGTGTCTGGCGACCCGTATAGGCAAGTCTACCATTTCTTCAAGCACACGGGTGTAGAATTGGTCTTCACCTCCGATTACCCACAGGGTTAGGCTTTTTTCTTCTGTGGAACTCTCTGGTTCGGATTTCATTCAGGAAACCTCCAGACACCAGGTTGATGACCCCATATATCGTCAACATAACTTTCCCAAGGTTGAGGTTTCAACATATTTGCCGGATCATAGATGAGATTGTCGCATTCGTAAACCGTGTGACTTGGGTTCCAGAACCTCCCGAAGCTGGGGTGCGACAGAGGAGGCCGGATGATACCTGGTCTGTAGGTAGGTGGTACTTTTAAAACCTGTCCTATTGGTGGATGTATGTTTACTAACTGCCCACGTCCACCATTTTGTTCCATTAATTGCTCTGCCAACTCCTTGCAATCCGGTAATGGCGAACGAGGAGCTCCCTCCATCGGCGTGGGGCAAAAGATCATTCCGGCTGAGGCTCCTGCCGCCGCCGACTCCCCAGGAGAACTTCCTGTAAAGTAAGCACCTAATCCACCGAACACGAAGGCAGCACCAGCGGCAAGAGCAAGAGTTCCTCCACCAGTGGCAATAGTCGCACCTGCTAGTGCACCAATCGCAACCCCTTTCCAGAAGTCAGTTCCACCTGGATCAACCCTCGTCACCCCATTATTCTGGCAATAAGCGTAGAGGTTAATCCCGCCGTTGTAACCAATGGGGTCACGGGTGAGCCACCGTCCCGTCGTGCTGTCGTAGTGCCTCATTCCGCAGAGCGTCAGTCCGGTTTCGACATCGCTGACGTAGCCCCACTGACTTGCAAAGCCTGCCCGAACATCGGTGCTCCCAAACGTCGCCGCTCGGTTTCCCCACGCATCGAACATTGCCGACAACCCGACCGTGCCATTGCTGTCCAGCCGCTGAGACAAGTTGCCCGAGGGATCGAAGCAGAAGAAGTTGCCCAGTGCGCTCCCCGACTGATGCCACGAAAGAAACCCGTTCGCTCCTGTCGTGTAGAGGTTGACGACGTTCCCGCTGCTGTCCACATCGAAGAGCGGAGAGAGGCCATCGTAAACGAAGAAGCGCGGGGTGCTCGAAGCCGTCTTTCGTGCCCGTAGCCCATCGGGGCGATAGTCATTGGTTTGCACCGAGCCGTAAGCGGTCAGCCGGTTTTCGGCATCGAAGGCAAGGGGTGAGCCTTTGTACGTTGTCGGGTTGCCCGAAGCATCGTAGGTGTTGGTGCTCGTCTGGTTATGCGAATGGTAGGTCAGACCGCTTGCGCTTCGCAGGGTGGTGGGGTTGCCTGCCGGGTCGAACACCTGGTTTTGGCTGTAGCCTCCGTTGCGCGTGGAAGTTTCCTGCGTCAGCTGGTCTTTGCTGTCGTAGCCGTAGCTCACCGTGCCCGAATGCGCCGAGTAGCTCGGAACGGAGGCGATCACGCTTTTGCGGTTGCCTGCGGCAGCGTGAAAAGTGAAGCGCAGGAGACCACTGGCGAAAGCAGTCGAGTCAATCGTCCTGCAATAACGCCTTTTTACGCGCCCCCAAACGGAATTCCTGCGTCTTAACTGAAATTCTCAACATTCGCCTTCAGCTTTTCAGCTTGGGGGCCAAAAACGTTCTTGGGGGCGTTGCGTTCTCTTCCCCGCTCTATCGGTCACCGGCGACCGGGTGACCTTCACCGTAGACGCCACCGACGACAAGCTCCAGGTAAGCACCTCCAAAGCCAACGCCGCCAACGTCACCACCGAGCTTCTAGGACAGCCTTTACTCCATGTGCGCCGCAAGCCCCAAAAGAGCGGGTCAGTGTTTACGGTTATCCTGCCTTTGCCGCCAACGCGCTTTCGCTCCAGCTCAACGTGTCCGCCGGAGCCTATGCCTTGGCGGTTCGGTTCGTTTCGCTCACCACCGGGCAGGAGGTCGCTTTCACACCGCTCGGCGTCTACGGGTTCTAGTCTTGCGTTCACCGCTGACCAAAAGCCGCCCTCTCCCGCCGAAGCAGAAAAGGGCGTCCGCTTTTTCTTTGCCTTTCAATTAGCGCGTCCGGGCCAGAAACCACCCGTTTTCCACCTTCGCAAATCCCAGGTGTGCATAGTAGGCGGCTGCCGCTGGAGCCGCCAGCAGCAGCACCATCACCTCGTCCCCCAAATAGTCCTGCGTGCGCCGGATCAACTCCCGACCGATCCCCTGATTCTGATATTCCGGATGCACCGCCAGATCAGACAGATAGCACGCATACGCGAAATCGGTCAGCGCACGCGCCACCCCCACCAGGCGTTCCGTCTCCGTATCCCACGCCGAAACGACCAGATTGGAGTTCGCCAGCATCCGCCCAATGCGCTCATTGTCTCCCGTCGGGCGTCGCAGGCCCGCCTCATCATACAGATCGGCCACTGTCTGCGGTTCGAGCGGGCGATCTCGTTCATAGCGAATAGACATGAGAACGTTCCTTTTCTGTTTCCAGCAGTGTTCCGATACGGAACGCCACCTCCGCCTCTGAAATCTCCGCCAGACACCGTGCCTGAGGAAAGGCGCAGTGATGCCAGCGGCATTTCGGGCTGCACACCGATTTATGGCTCAGGACGTTTTCCCGCTGACCATACGGCCCGATCCGGTCGGGGTCGGTCGGCCCCACCAGCGTCACCGTCGGCACGCCCAAGGCCGCTGCCAGATGCGCCGACCCCGTATCGCCGCACAGATGCACCGCGCTCCGCTTCAGTATTTCCCGTAATCCCTTCAGGGTGGTTTGTCCGCTCAGGTCTATAAACGGAAGCACCGCTTCCGCCGCCACTTCCGCCGCCACCTTCCGATCCGAAGTCACCAAAACCGTTTTCACCCCGCTTTTCCGCTCAACCGCGTCCATCACCCGTGCAAACTTTCCCGCGCCCCACTGCTTTAGAGCCCTTGCGGACGCCGGGTTGACGGAGAGAAACCGCTCCCCCTCCCTCAGCCCGCCCTCCGTCAGAAGCCCGCCGATTTCGCGGCTCACCTCCGGCTCGCTCGCCATTGGAAATGTCACCCGGTCTACGTTCGCCCCCAAAAAAAAGGCCGTGTCCAGATATTGATCCACAATGTGAACGCTTCCCTCCCGCCTCGGCAGCGGCGTCTCTACCGCCTTCGCCAGCTCCCGAAGCCAGTGATACCCCAAGCGATAGCGTGCCCTAGAGCCGAGGGCCACCACCGCGCTTTTCGTCAGCCCCTGCAAATCCAGCACGAGGTCGTATTCAACATCGCGGATCGCCTTCAGAGAAGCCAGATACTCCCGGCGAGAGGAGAAGGACAGCAGACGATTCGGTTTCAGGGGGGGCAGGGTGTGGACGAAAGCCAGAAACGGGTTTCCCTCCACCAGCGGCGCGAAGCCCGCCTGCACCGCCCAACCCAATTCGAGATGCGGAAACGCCGTTTTCAGGGCCGCCGAAACCGGCAGTGCGTGGATTACGTCGCCCATCGCGCTTAGTTTCACGATCAGCACCCGGTTCAGCCCGTTCAGATCGGGAAAGAGAAGGGGACGTTCAGCCATGACCGCGCTTTTTCTCCTCCAGATATTCCCGGTACTCCTTTGGCTTGAGGTTATGAATCCGGGCGTTTTCCGCGCCCTCCGGGAATACCCCCGGTGACGCCTTCCAGCGATTATGAAGCCACAGCCACTGCGTTGGCCGAAGCCGGATTTGCGCTTCCAGCCGCGCATTGACCAGGGCCATGACTCGTTCGATGCTCTCCGTTTTACTCCCCTCGGCCTCGATCACCACCGGCGGCTCGAACGAAATCCTGAAGCGGTCGCCTTCCCGCCAGCACCACGAAAACAGCAGCGGCGAACCCGTTTTCAGGTGAAGCACGGCAGGCCCGTCCACCGTGCCCGTCGGAAACCCGAAAAACGGCACAAACACATCTGCCGCGTTTTGATCCGGCAGAAGCGCGGCGATTTCGTTGCGCTTCAAGGCCCCTAAAATCCCGCGTACGGAGCTGCCTCGATAAAGCACTTTCGCTCCCGACCCCACACGGGTTTCGGCCATGAGTTTGGTGGCCTCAGGATCGCGGGCATCGCGGGCCACCACATTGAGGGCATACCCGTGCGTGGTTAGCCAGCGGGCCATCCATTCCCAGTTGCCGAAATGCCCTGTAATGAGCAGCACGCCCTTTCCGCCCTCCAGCGCGGCCTGAAGGTTTTCTTCCCCCTCGACCGTGGTGAGGGCGTCCACTCCGTCGCGGCTTAACCGGGGCAGCTGAATGAATTCCGCCGCGACCTGCCCGAAATGCGCGAACACTGCGCGGGCCATGCGGGTGATCTCGGCAGGGGAAAGGTCTCTGTACACGAGCGTTAGATTTTTCAGACACACCCGGCGATAGCGGGACAGCCCTGCATAGAGCAGGCGTCCCAGCCCTCTGCCGAATCCTCTGGCCATTGGGAGGGGCATCCGACGCAGCGGCGTCAGGATAAGGCGCAGGGCGATCCGGCCCGCGAGCCGCTCCAGTTTTTTCCTGGGGCTGGGTTCTGTCTCCGGGGGCAGGGATAAGGGGGGCAGGGGGGAACTCAAGATTCGATCACTCGCTTTGTTTAAGATAGGCTGCGGGAAGAGGAGCGCGGCAGACCAGGACGGATGCGATCCAAGACTGTGTGAAGAAAAGCCGCTTCTCCGTCAATTTTCATTTCGACGACAAGAGAGAAGATCGGCAGAGCCGTTTTGACCGGGGGCATCTTCACCGCGTCCTTTTCGGTAATGAGAATGGCTTCGGCTCCGGCTCCGCACGCTTCCTTCAGCACCGCGTCCAGTTCTTCTTCCCGAAGAGCCTGGTGGTCGCGAAGCCGAAACTTTTTTGCCAGCACCCCGCCAAGGTCGCCGATGAGGGTCTCGAACGAAGCCGGGTTTCCAACCGCACAGAGGGAAGCCACCCGTCTTCCGTCCAGCCAGGGCAGCCCGATGATTTCGGACGTACTGAAATTGCGTAAGTTCGCTGCCACCAGATCGGCGGTGTAGATCGGCGTGTCGGGAGCAAGTGCCTGCGCCCGTTTCTGAACCTCGCCGGTTTGTCCGGCTCCCGCATGGCGAACATTCGTTAAAACCACGATTCCGGCCCGCTGGAGGTGCGACGGCGGCTCCCGGAGCAGTCCGCGTGGAAACGTAAAACCATTGTCGAACGGGTCAGCCGCGTTGAGCAAAATCAGATCAAGGTCGCGTTCGAGAAGGTATACCTGTAATCCGTCGTCTAGCAGAAGCACATCGGGCCGGAAACGCTCGACGGCCAGTTTCCCGCTGATACGGCGGTCTTTTCCCACCAGCACGGGGGTTCCGGGCAGCGTTTTCGCCAGCAGATAGGCCTCGTCGCCCGCCTCTTCCGGGGTGAGCAGAACCGTTTCCCCATCCGAAACGACGGCGCACCCGAATTCGTGTTTTCCGCCGTAGCCCCGGCTCAGCAGGCACACCTTCAGACCCTCGGCTTCCAGAAGCCGGGTGAGGGTTTGCGCCATCGGGGTTTTGCCCGTTCCGCCGGTGGTGAGGTTTCCGATGCTGACAACGGGAACGCTCAGCCTGCCCCGTTTTCGCAGCCCCAGCTCAAACAGGGAGAGGTATGCCTTTAGCCCCACGACGTAGACGGGAGCGAGGGCCGACGCCACCCCGCGCAGCAGCGACGGGATCACGCCCCGGCGTCCCTGCGCGACCGAGAGCAGATAGGCTTCGGTTCGGTTCGCCCTTTTCACGGCTGGTCACGCTCCGAGGAGAGCGGGTGCGGCGTGCGAGCCGTGATACGCTTAAACGGGGCACGGTGGGCGGCCTCCACAATTGCCTCGGCATACTTTGCGGACACGCCCTGGTTCGCTTCGATTAGGTCGAGGGCGTGCCCGGAAATTTGTTCGCGCAGTTCCGGGTTTCGCAAAAGGCGAAGCCCCAGATCGGCGAGTTCCTCGGAGGTCGTGACCTGAAACCCGACGCCTGCCTCCGTGACCAGAGCCACCTCCGAACGGATCGTGGCGGTGTGCGGCCCGAACAGCACCGGCTTGCCGTGCGCGAGCGGCTGCAAAAGATTCTGTCCCCCGCCTTTCACTACCGGCGGAAAACTATTGCCCACAAAGGCGAGGTCGGCGACGGCGTAAACGTTGGCGAGTTCGCCCATCGTATCGAGAATGAGGTGCTGCACACTGCGCGGCGAATGATCTCCAAGCTGCGTTCGCAGCACCGGAGAGAGGCGGGCTTCCCGAAAGTTTTGCAGCGTTTCCTCCACGCGATCCAGCTGGCGCGGCGCAACGATCAGGGTGAGATCGGGGATCGCATCGCAAATCGCGTTGTAGGCGGAAAGGATCGCCCGTTCTTCCTCGTTGCTGCGGGTGCTGCCCGCCACCCACACGGGGGCGTCGGGCTTGAGTTTCAGCTCTTCGCGCAAGGCCCGCACCTCTGCCCCGTTAAGGCGGCGCACCTCTTGATCGAATTTGGAATTGCCGATTACCCTCACGCGGCCCGGTTTGTGCAGGCGGCCCAGCGAACGGATTCGCTCCGCGTCCATCGCGGACTGCATCATCAGGCAGTCTACATTGGAGAGCATCCACTGTTGAAGGGCTGCCCCCCATTTCTGAGAGCGTCGAAAGTTTTTGTCGGAGATGCGCCCGTTGACGGTGAGCGTGGTCACCCCGGCCCGCTTGAGATGGTGGAGCACATTGGGCCACATTTCGCTTTCGAGTGCGACAAACACCTTGGGGCGGAGGGCGCGAACCACTCGTTTTGCCACCCAGGGAAAATCGAAGGGGAAATAGAACAGCCCCTCGATAAAAGGCGCGGCCTCTTTCTGGGCCATTTCGTAGCCCGCCGGGGTGAGAACGGACAAATAAAGGTCGAACTCCGGCAGCCGCTTCCGCACCTCGCGCAAAATGGGGACGGCAGCCACGACTTCACCGGCAGAAACGGCGTGAAACCAAAGGCGGGGTCGGCTGTCGGGAACCCACTGTACGGTTTTCGGCAGAGAACCCCAGCGTTCGCGCCAGCCAGGACGAGACTTGCCCGAAAAATACCGGTGGGCGAGGTAGCCTGCCACAAGCGGCGAAGCGAAAAAAAGAACGGTGTTGTAGAGTACGTAGGCGAAGGACATAATTTATCTACGGAGTTATGGAGTGAACGGCGTCAAAAAACGGTTTCTTGATCGTTGAAGCGGCCCTGAAGTCAATTTCCATCGGTGGGCCATTCGGCGGGGTAGTCCGGGTAGCCTGCAAGCCGTTCGGCGCGTTTTTCGAGTGTATTGATCGCTTGTGCCACCCGCTGCGCCGCCTGTTCGCGCCCGTCTTCATCAAGACCCGGCGGGATGAGGATCGGCTCACCCGCCAGAAAATAAGCGGTGGAGAAGGGCTTCGGCACCAGATACGAGTCCCAGCTTTTGGCAAGCCACCGCCGCCGAACCGAAATGCCCAGGGGAATGATGGGCGCACCGGATTTTTCGGCCATTAAAATCACGCCATGCTGCACCCGATGAGTGGGGCCGCGTGGCCCGTCCGGGGTAAATGCCAGCACGCCGCCCTCCTTCACTTTTCGCGCCATCTGCAAGGCTCCTTTGATGCCGCCTCTGCCGGTGGAACCGCGAATGGTCTTAAACCCGAACCGCATGAAGACGTTGTTTTGTATTTCACCGTCCCGCGAAAGCGAGATCAAGGCCCAGTAGCCTCGATCCCGAAACACATTGGCGGGGATAAGCGAACGGCCATGCCAGGTGACGAAGATGGCTCCCTTTCCGTCAGTGTTCAGGCGTTCCGGGTTCTCAAACTTTACGCGCAGGGTTCGGTAGGTGAGCCGGGCAAACTGATACACCGCCCAGCCGAGCCAGCGGGATCGGCGGGCAAACCGTTTTTGCTTTTCCGAAGCGTTTTCTTCGGAGGGGCGAGCGACTGATTGAAACTCCGGCAAAATCATTGAAATACAGTTTACCCCGAAGTGTTCGGGTTGCGTTTGTATTGCAGGTCTGTTTCTGGGGTGAGATCAGGTATTCTGATAGCAAGAGTGAGCAATAAAATCCGTTGGGGACAGAGACGAAACGCTGCGCCCAGCAGAAAAGAGACCGATCTTGAGGGAACGAAAGACACCGATTGCCGTGCTGGTGTCTGGCGAGGGGCGGGGCAGCAATCTTGCCGCTTTGATGGAGGCTTGCCGGGACGAAAGAATTCCGGGGGAGATTGTTTTGGTGGTCGGAACCCGGCGCGAGGCTCCCGCCCTGGAACGGGCAGAGGCGGGGGGCATTCGCACGGCAGTGGTCTCCCCCAAAAAATATGCAGAGGATGAAAGCGGCTACGCTTTGACTCTTCTCCGGGTTTTGCAGGCGCAGCCCATCGAGCTGATCTGTTTGGCGGGGTATATGCGGCGGCTGCCCGGCGGCGTTCTCGCCGAATACCCCCGCAAGGTCTTGAACATTCACCCATCGCTTCTTCCCGCTTTCGGCGGGAGGGGGATGTATGGCGAGCGGGTGCATCAGGCCGTTCTGGAAAGCGGACAGCAGGAAACGGGCTGCACGGTGCTTCTGGTAGATAATGGGTACGATACCGGCGAGATTGTGCTGCAGCGGAAGGTTTCGGTCGAGGCGGAGGACACGGTTACCACCCTGGCGGCGCGAGTGCTGGCGGAGGAACACCGGGCTTATGTCGAGGCGGTGCGCCGCTTTTGCAGAGGCGAATTCAGCCGGAAGACGGAAGGGAGAACAGCGGAATGAAAACAAACACACAGCGAGCAATGCTCGGAGGGGTGCTTTTGGCCGGTCTTCTCCTGGTGGGAAGGGCGAGGGGGCGCGAGACCCCTCTGGACGGTACGCCGGTTCAGCCTGGAAGTGTGGCGATGGTGGACTTAAACCGGGTTTATCTTGGAGCCGGGTTTCCCGCCGAGCTCACCCAGAAGGAGTATGGGCTGAACGCCGAAGCGCGAACCCGCTATGAGGAAGTGCTTGCCCTTCAGCCCGCTCTGCTTGAAACTTCGGAATTGCAGGAGCTGCTGACTCTTTTCGGCAAAACCACTCGCACGGACGCCGAAAACAAACGGCGCGACGACCTGAAATCCCTGGCGAAATCTCGAAGCGTGGAGGCGCAGGGGCTGCTCGCGAAGCCTCAAGACCAACTGACGCCCGCCGACCGGGTTCAGCTCGACCGAATCACGACGCGGCAGCGCACCTTTGAATCGCAGCTGGCCCCTTCGATTGAGGCCGAATACCTACGGCAGGTTCGCCTTAAACTTGATGCGTTCCGAGATGAACAGGTCTCGAAAATACGGATCGAAGTCAGCAAGATTGCCCGCGACAAAGGCATTGCTCAGGTGTTTGACCGACAGGCACTTGTTTATACAGGGGTGGATTTGACGGATGAAACCCTGCAGCGTCTGACGCGGAAACCGAGGTAACGCGACCTATGATGCCACTCTCCAAACCCGCGATTGCTGCCTTTCGAGGAGAAAGAGCAGCCATCTTAGAAGGCTGGCGTAAGAAAATGGAAGCCGAGACCGATCCTCTGTCGGCGCACCTGTTTGCTCGAAAAGGAGCGGCGTCACTTGCTGCCGCCTCTACGCTGGATCATCTGGGCCATCATTTTAAGGCGGCTTACGAGGGGGGTGAACGGGTGCTCAGCCGGGAGAGGGTGGCTTCGTTCGGGCAGGACTGTGCCCTGTACTGGAACGAAGTCACGGGGTTGCGGGGAAGGATCACCCGGCCCGTGCTTTCGCTTCAGGACGAGGTTTTAAACGGTCTGGTGAGGCGGGGTCTGGAAAATGAAACCCTGCTCGCCTATCAGATTTTGTTTTTGGAGATGGGGCTGTTTTTGGAAAAGCGGACTGTCGAAGGGCTTCAATTGGAAGTGGACACTCTGCGGGAAGAGTTTGCGGCCTCCCATCATATCGCAAACCGATTTCTGGCTAATTCCTCCCATGAACTTCGCACGCCTCTCACTGCCGTTCTGGGGTTCTCCGAGCTTTTGCTGGAAGGCAATTACGGGGAACTTACGGAAACGCAGGCCCCGATTGTCGGACACATCGAAAATTCCGCCCAAAACCTGCTGGAAATCATCAACAATCTGCTGGATGTGCTTCACATTCGGTCGGGCAGCCTTAACTTAAAGCGGGAACCAGTTTCGATTTTTTCGATTCTCACCCACATCTGCGATATTTTGTCGCCTCTGTCAGTGCGAAAGCAGGTGACTTTGGTGTGCAGTCTTCAGGACACCGGGATGATCTTCGCCGATGAAAACATCGTTCGGCACATCTTCTATTCGCTTCTTTCCAGCTCGCTGCGTGCCACTCCCTCCGGCGGCGAAGTTTCAATCCAAAACCGAAAAGCGGGCGAGAACATCGAAATCGAAGTGACCGACACCGCGTTTTATCTACCGCAGGAGGCGATTCAGCAATTGAAGGAGCCGTTCCCCCTGCTGGAGAACGCCCCGGTGCGCGGCTACGAGGGCTGGGAGGTGGGGCTGCCGCTGGCCCTGCGCTATGTCGAAATGCACGAAGGCGAAATCGTGATTGAAAGTCAGCCTCATCAGGGAACCTGCTTTCGCATTACGCTGCCTATTCGCCCCCCTGCCGCCGAAGCTTTAGGAGCGAAAACTCAGGATCGCCATGACGCGCTCTGATTTCTTTCGCCTTTACGAGTTCAACGATTGGGCCAATGACCGCCTTTGCACCCTGCTGAAAACGGCTTTCGGGGAAGAAACGGATTTGCTGGCGCAAGAAAATCCACTTTGCGCTTCCATTCAGGCCACGACGTTTCACATCATTGAGGCGCAGGCGATCTGGCGATCCCGCTGGCAGGAAATCGGCCTTCCTCTTCTTCACGCCGAGGAGTACCGCACCCCCTTTGAACTGCGGATGGCATTTGGGGCGGAGCGTGCCCGAACCTGGGGATTTCTTCAGGAATTGAGCGAGGAGGCCGTAACCCGACCTGTGGTCTATCGAAGTCTCAAGGGCGAACTCTACACGCAGCCGCTGAGTGAGCTGCTGACCCAGCCGTTGTTTCATGCGATGTATCACCGGGGGCAGGTGACCGCTTACCTAATTGAGTGCGGACACGAAGATTCGCTTCCGATCACCGATTTCATCGCGTTTGCGCAAAGTTCCCTTTAACGCTGCCGGGTGTGCAGCCCGCACTCGGTTTTGGCCAAACCTGCCCACCGTCCTGCCCGGTCGTCCTCGGTGGCTCCCACCGCCTTGGTGCAGGGAAAGCAGCCAATGCTGGGATAGCCCCGGTCGTGAAGCGGATTGTAGGGAACCTCGTTGGCAAGAATGTAGTTCCAAACATCCTGCTTTGTCCAGTTTGCCAGCGGGTTGAGTTTGACAAGGCCGAACTTTTGGTCCCATTCCACAATGTCTGCGGTGGCGCGAACGGCGGTTTGATCTCGCCGGATCGCGCTGATCCAGGCGTCATAGCCTTCGAGACCGCGCTTTAGCGGAACGATTTTCCGCTGGCGGCAGCACTCGGCAGGGTCGGTTCCATAGATGGGGCCGCCCAGCCGAGTTTCCATCTCGACGACGCTTTCCTCGGCCCGCACATACTCGACCTCCAGGCCGTATTTCTGAAGGATGCGTTCCCGCAGGTCGAGGGTTTCCTCAAACTGGTATCCGGTTTCAAGGTTGAACAGGCGAACCGACTTGCCGGCAGGGTCGAGTTTGGAAATCATATCTATCAGAACACAGCCCTCCGCGCCGAATGCGGTAGCCATCGTAAGACGCGGCGAATAGGTTTCGATGCCCCAGGCGAGGATGGCTTCGGGGCGGGCATTTTCCAAAAGCAGGCTCTGCGGTTTAAGCGCATCGGAAGAGGGGGGTAACATCGGGCAGGCTCCAATCCATAAACTTGACTCGTCTAATCAGATTATAGTACAATCCGTCCTTTCCGGTCAATACGCAGGCGAAGACCAAAACGTTAGGTTAGGGGAGGGGAAAATGCCGCAGCATCGGGGCTTTGTGCTTTGGTTTACGGGAATGTCGGGCGCTGGGAAATCTACACTGGCGGAAAATCTGGCTCATGAGTTTGGGGCCAGAGGCTACCGCGTGGAACTGCTGGACGGCGACGAAGTGAGAACCCATCTTTCCAAAGGCCTGGGGTTCACCAAAGAGGACCGAGATACGAATGTGCGGCGGATCGGCTGGGTGGCACGAACCCTGGCCCGGCACGGCGTGATCGCCATTACCGCCGCCATCTCGCCTTATCGTGAGGTGCGGGAGGAACTGCGCCAGCGGACCGAAGCCGAAACGGAAACCGCGTTTGTGGAGGTTTACGCCGAAGCCCCTTTGGAAGCCCTTGTCGAGAGAGACGTAAAGGGGCTGTATAAAAAAGCCTTGGCTGGGGAGATCGAACATTTTACCGGCGTGTCCGATCCCTATGAGGCTCCGCTCAGCCCGGATGTGATCGTGAAAACGAGCCTGGAACCGGTCGAAGTATCGGCTCAGCGAATCTTGAATTTTTTACGGGAAAAGCATCTCATCGAAACCTGATCGCTCACCCGCTCTCGAACCGTGCCTTGAAGGAATTCGTTTTGTCCGAACACACCATTGATCTTCATGCCCATACCACCGCCTCCGACGGCGACCATACCCCGACGCAGCTGGTTGAACTCGCCCGGGCAGTCGGCCTCACTTCGCTCGCGATCACCGACCATGATACGACCGAAGGAATTTCGGAGGCCGTTAAGACCGGGGAGGCACTCGGCGTGGAGATTGTTCCGGGCATCGAACTCAGTGCAGAGATTACGCGGGGACAGTGTCATTTACTGGGGCTGTTCATTGACCCGAAGGACGTGCCGCTTCAATCCCGGCTGAAAGAAATCGTGGAAAAGCGCAATCGGCGCAACGAAGAGATTGTCGAAAAAATCCAGGGAGCAGGGATTGATTTTACGCTGGAGGAAGTGAAGGAAGCGGCAGGCGGCGAAATTGTTGCACGACCTCATTTCGCCCGCCTGCTGATTCAAAAGGGGGTTTACTCCACCGTTCAAGAAGCCTTTGATTTGGGCCTGGCGCGAGGGGGCCGTTTCTATGTCGAGCGGGCGAGGATCGGGCAGGCGGAGGCGATTTCACTGATTCACGGGGCGGGTGGGGCTGCGTTTCTTGCCCATCCCAATAACCTCAAACTCAGCCCGGAAGCCACGGAAGTCGCACTCCTGAACCTACGAGATCAAGGACTCGACGGCATCGAGGCTCGCTACAATCTCCACAGCCCGGAAGACAATGCGCGTTACCTCGATTTTGCTTCTCGAAACGGCCTGCTGACATCGGGCGGATCGGACTATCACGGATTTACGGTGAAGCCTCGCGTTTTTCTTGGACACGTCGAAGGTGAAAAGCCTGCTCCGGCCTCCATGCTTGAAGAAATCCGCGCCCGCCATTTCGTGCACGCTCGGTCTCGCTGACCTCCGCATCTCTTTGCCGCGTGCGGCTTAATCACACAACCCGTAGTAGGTTCCGTAGGGGTTGTCCCCGGTGATCCCCTCCGGGGCGGTATCTCCACTTCGCCCGCCTTCAGCGCACACCACCTCCCTATCGAACGCCCCTCCGCCCGTCACGAACTTCGCATGGCTGTCTGCAAACACAATTCCTGCGCCGCGTGAGTGCCACCGCTGATAGTAACCGGGCAGATAGCCGTATTTTTCCTGTTCACCAAACCAGGGCATCATCTCATCGCGCATGATCCGAGTTTCGGCGGGCAGGACAAACGCGGCGTAGGGGCGAATTCGGGTGAGGGCAAAGGGCGCGTTGTTTTGTGTGGACTCGTTGTAAACCCAGGTGAAAGTTCCTTTACTGAAGCGGTAGCTGGAGCCGTAACAGGCATGATAAGTACTGCGTCCGGGGCAGCCATAGTCGGGGTCGCTCAGGCTCGGCCCTCCGGCATCGTCAGGGCACTTAAAAATGGCTTTGTCCCTGGTGTAGGGGAGGAGCAGAACCTCCACGCCCTTGTGCGGAGCATCGCCTGCCCAGGCGCGTCTTCCGTCCTGCTGAGAGAGTGTATTGTAGGCGTAGAAGATCGGCAAGGTTTCATCGTAGTCTTGAAGGTACATCTGAACCGAAAGCCCGATCTGGCGCACATTGGAGGCGCAGACGGTTTGCCTCGCCCCCTCTCGTGCCTGAGCGAACACAGGAAAGAGAATGGCTGCCAGAACTGCGATGATGGCGATGACCACAAGCAATTCGATGAGGGTGAAGGCAAATCGGGCGTTCGAGGCGGGGCGATTCGTGAATCGCGTTTCATGCCGTGAGAAAGAGGGGAGGTTGAAAATCAAGCGGGCCGTCCTTTCAGGGACAGGAGTGCGGCTCCGCAGGCGGGCAGGGGGCAAAAAGAAAAGCCGCCTCTTCCCGTCAGGCGGGAAGTGCGGCTCAGGTGCGTTTCGTTGGTAGGAAGGAAACGCCACCCTCAACTTACGTTGAAAGCCTCTTCGCCTCCCTCCGTCGGTATTATCCGAATCAGGTATTCAGGGTTGAGCAAAATGCTCTCTCAGCCGTGACAGCACCCCTGGCGTCAATTGTGCAAACAACTACAATGTACTCGACAACGGCACGGCTGTCAAGCATAAATTTTGGGCTTAGACCGAAAAAGTGACGACCTGCGGACGATTTCAACTCACAGGCGAGACGCACGGATGAACCTTCTGACCTATTTGTCTAGGAAGCAGTGGTTTTTTAGGGAAAAGGGCTCGAAACAGCATTATTCTTGGCGTCTATCGCGCCCTTGGAAGTGGTTTGATCTCACGGTGAAGCGGAGGAATCAAATGCGGCTTTTGACAGGGGCGGGCGTTTTGCCAGCGCGTACCAGGTTTTATCATAAGAACCAAAGTAGATGGCTTCGTCAGGAGAAACGGCAGGAGAATCTACGATGTCTCCGTTTGTTTCGAATTTCCACTGCTCCGCTCCGGTGGCGGTGTCAAGCGCATAAAGTTTTCCATCCCAGGAACCAAAATAAACGATACCGAGATGACCGAGTGCGGGTGAGGAAGAAATACCGTCTCCCGCTTTAAAAGTCCATTTTACCGTTCCTGTTTCTCCATTGATCGCATAAAAAATATGGTTTTCACACCCAATATAGAAAGTACCAGACTCATCAACTGCACCGGCTCCAACGACACATTTCCCAGTTTCTATCTGCCATTTTATTTTTCCTGTTTTGATTTGAATGGCCTGGATTTGGCCGCTTGTCTTTGTTCCCGATCCGATGTAGAGCAATCCGTTTGCACCTAGGCACGGTGAGGACTCGACGACTCCTTGAACAGAGCAAACCCACTTCCGTCTGCCGGTATTTCCCTCGAGTGCGTAAACTTTCTTCTCCGCTGTCCCGAAGTAGATCGTTCCATCGTCATCAATGGCTGGTGAGGAAACCAAAATTTCTCCCAGTGCCAATTTCCATTTGATCGTGCCTGTGTCGCCGTCGAGGGCCCAAACGATGCCAGCCTTGCTGCTGCAAGCAATCAGAGTATTGTCCTCCTCTACGGCAAGGCTGGACATCAGCCAGGGTTCGAGTTTTCTTGACCAGAGGAGTTTTCCAGTTACTCGTTGAAACGCATAAACATAACCGGAGGAAGAACCCGCAAAAAGTTGGCCATGCGTTCCTAAAGCTGGTGTGGCGGTGACTAAATCTGCCGGGATTGCTCTCCACTTTTCGACTCCTGTGGCAGCATTCACCGCGTGAATACCGTCCATTCCAAGATAAACGGTACCATCCGTGTCCAGAACAGGCGAGCATTGAACTTCGTATCGGCAGCCAAACGTCCAATTTTTTGTTAGTCCGCTTACGCTGCCTAGTCCCCGCCCGGAATTAGCACGATCTCCCCGGAACTGCGACCAGGCAGAAGCTCGTTTCGCATTTTTCAACGGGGCGAAATTCTGGAGACGGGGGACTGGCAGGGGTTCAGTGGGGGGAAGAGAGCGCGAACGAACAGGCAATGAGAAGGTAAACTTTCCTGATAGGCCGAGCAATGCCAGTCCAATCAGGCTCAATACCGAAGAACGTTTCATTTCCTTTCCTCTTGGCCGGGTATTCGAACAATTACTCCCTGAAAACCTGGCTTGCCAGAGGGACTTTTTGTAAAAATTCCAATCTGAAGGGATGCGGGCTTTGTCAAGCTTACTTCGTTGTTTTGGAGGTCGAGTTTCCAAAGAGCCTGGTTATCGAGCAGTACCTCATGATTTGTTTCCTGAAACGCTGCCAGCAAAAACTGCCCCGTCAGCAAGGACTGCTGCGCCGCACTCAGCTTTCCAAAAGCGAGCGGTGTAACGGTGAGGGCTTCGGGATTGAGGGATGACAGCAGTTCACGGCTGATCTTCTGGCGGAAGACTCCCATTCGTGTTCGGGCCTCTTGAGCGGCTTGCAGGCGGGCGTCTATCGTTTGCTCTGCATCTCCTGTGGTCGGTACTGATTTTTCCACTAATCGACCGACACCCAGAAAATGCCGCCAGTCCGAGGGAAGGGCCGCCTGAATCAACAGGGAAATCTGAGAAGGCTCGGATGCGGCTTTGGCTTTTTTTCTCTCGATCAGCAGGTGTCCAGAATCAGTGGAATACCAGTACCAATCGTGAAGTTGGGTTAGGGCGTCGAGTGCCCCTCGCAGCGTTACATCCTCAAACTGAAGTGCGATTTCCCGCTCTTCCAGAGCGGAAACGGCCTCGATCACAATGCCGGATTGTTGAGACAGTTCTGAGAGTGCCTTTGAGAGAACAATTTTCTCCGCGGCAATTTTTACCTTTGTCTCCATCGCTTTTTCGGGGACGCCCTGGGCATCTCCCCTGGTTCCCCATCCGATGAGGCACAGTCCGCTGAGGGCCGAAAAAACATAAATTTTATTTCGATAATTATTCCGTTTCATTGCTTTTACTTTCATTCACTGTAGAAAAAGCCGTATTCCTGCAAAATTGTAATCAAGGTCGGTTCTCCTTTCGGCTTCGCGACATGAATGACCTGGTAGTCTTGCGAAACCGGTGTTTTTCCAGTATTCTGCCGTCGAGCCTGAAGGGTTGAAGCAGGAAGAGCACGGAGCAGCATTTCTGTTTTTTGCCAGACTTGGGACATGGGGGCGAAGGTTCCGGCTGCGAGACCGCTGCTCATCAGGTTTCGCTGTTCCTCACTAAAAGCAGAATAACCGAGCCGCTCGCCAGATTCCAGTGTACGCATTTGATCGGGTGTCAGACTTGCCGCAAACGCGCCAAGGGCATCATACTCGTGGCCCGGTGTCAGATCAATCTGTGCTAATTTAAGAGCCTGATTGATTTGTTTCGTCATCTGGAGCATTTCGGGCAAATGAATTTGAGGAAACTCGCTTGGTTTGCGAAATTTGCGCGTGAACAGCACAATACCAGAGGGACCAATTTTCCACGTACTATCGTACTCGGCACAAAGCTGATCGAAAACCTCGGACACCGTACCTTTCAATTCTATGCTGGCTTTGTGCGTCGGAATACCGTCCATAATCGAATTGATTTTCAAGACCGATTGGAGATTCGCCAGGATCGCAGGCAAACCAGTGTCTCGAAAGTCTTTGTGGTAGGTTTGTTTGAGAAATGCGGGCGGGGAAGGCGTCTGAGCGGTCGCTTCAAGCGATAGTCCCTGAAAAATTACCGCTCCGAGGAGAGGGAAAAGCAGTGAGTTTTTTCGATGAATCCAACGCAAGGGCATTTTCTTCCTCCTTGTTCAAGAGCTTTCTGGAAGGCTGCACTGTTTGAAGCTAAATCAGCCCTTTTTCCAAACAGATTGGTTTCGGAAAGAAGGGCTGGCAAACTAATTGAAGCGAACAGTGGCGGAAGCGTGGGCCGTTCGCGCAGTACTGATTGCAGCCATGCAATGACAGCTGATCGTTTGTGAGCTCGTGTAGACTACTGGATAAGATTTAGAAATATCTTTTGGATCGCCGACTCGCGCGAAACAGCCGGTTCCTCCCTGAGCATCAACTGAAGCACTCGCCGTGGCACTGCTTTTCAGCAGGGGGGAAGCAATCACCTGATGATTCGCTGTGAGCGTGTATCTAGTGGGTCGCGCCCCTGGCAGCGTCCAGGTAAGAAGGACTCGCGAAGTTCCTTCCAAAGTGCCAGACTCCACAGGCAAGACTTTTTCGATATATAAATCTGCTGTGAACGTATCTCCTTGCCAACCGAGAATAGATTCGAAATTACCGCCCGGTTGAGTAACACCGGTGAGATAATTTCGGTCAATGCTGAAGTTCCATTGTGCCTTCGCACTGAGCGGTAACACCAATAAACTTGCGAACACAACCGTTGCTGACAAATGATTCTTCCTGGAAATTTCCTCCGTAAAGTCAAGTTTCGCAAACACCGTGATTCTAACGCTCAGATGTTAAAGTTTGATTAAGAAAAAATTAAATTTTTGTTAAAATCTTTAGTATTTCGCTCTAACCCAACCATTGTTTACTCCCATACGGTTTGTTTTTGATGGGCTATCGCCTCGGTTCCTTGACCTTAGGTCTGTCCCGTGAATCAGGTACAATGAAAAAGACACGGAAGGAATGAGTTTTATGGTGACCCAAGAGGAAATTTTAACGAGCCTGCGGAATGTTCAAGACCCCGATTTAGGCAAAGATATTGTGACGCTGGGATTTGTCAAAGAGGTGAAAATCGAAGGGGAAGAGGTTTCGCTCACGATTGAATTGACCACTCCCGCCTGCCCGGTGAAGGACGAAATGAAAGCGGAGGCGGAAACCCTGGTGTCTTCGCTGCCCGGCGTTTCTCGTGTTTCGGTTCAGATGACCGCGCAGGTGCGCGGAACCCGTGCGGCGCAGGAGATGATTCCAGGGGTGCGTCACTGCATCGCCATTGCCTCCGGGAAGGGCGGGGTAGGGAAAAGCACGGTTGCCTGCAATCTAGCGGTGGCCCTGGCGAGAACGGGAGCCTCTGTTGGGCTGCTCGATGCCGATATTTACGGCCCCTCAATTCCCACGATGATGGGAGTTCGGCGCGAGCCGGAAGCGGTGCAAACCGCATCGGGGGCGAAAATGGTTCCGATCAAAGCGCACGGTATTTCGGTGATGTCGCTGGGGTTTTTGCTGCGTGAAGATCAGGTTGTGGTGTGGCGCGGGCCGATGCTGGGCAAAGCGGTGGCCGATATGCTCTCTGGCGTTTTCTGGGGAACGCTGGATTATTTGCTGGTAGACCTGCCGCCGGGGACGGGTGATGTGCCGATGTCGCTGGCGCAGCTGGTTCCTCTGTCGGGCGTCGTGGTGGTGACTACGCCGCAGGAGGTGGCGCAGGAGATCGCCCGTAAAAGTATTCTCATGTTTAAAACGCTGGAGGGCAGCCTGCAAAAGACAATTCCGATTTTGGGCATTGTCGAAAACATGAGCGGTGGCATTTTCGGGTCAGGCGGGGGCACTCGAACGGCACTGCGCCATGACGTGCCGTTTTTAGGAGCGATTCCTCTGGATGAGGCGATTTCACGCGGGGGTGATGCCGGAAGACCTGCGGTTCTTTTAGGCGAGGACAGCCCCCAGGGAGCGGCTTTTGCTCAGATTGCGGGCACGATGGCTTCAAGGGTGAGCATTTTGCAGTATCGCGAAAATAACCCTTGACCCGACCTCTGCCGTGTGTTATAATCCATGCGGTTTTTCGGAAACAAAAGAACGGAACAATGGCGTTTCCGTTCGGTGACCAAATCAATCAAAGGACCCTCCGATCATGGAAACGAATCTCAATGAGTGGCACAAAACCGAAGATGGTGCTGCTGCTCCCTCGCTCGACTTTATTCGGGCCGTCGCCGATTTGCTGGAAACCAACCCGGAAGACATTCTAACCGAAATGGGCTATGTTCCTGCCGATGAGCGAGAACTCGCTGTGGCAGAAGCCTAAACTTTTCCAAACCAACACGACAAGGGGAGAGTGCTTAGTCACTGTCCCCTTTTTTTCGTCTTGTTTTGTCAGGAATGGAATCCACTGCGCAAGCCTTAGGCTGGCTTCTGCTGAACGCGGCGAAGGCTCTGGTGCAAATACCAGATTATGTTCGATTTCTGCCTCTCTTCTGTCTTTGACTTGACTCTCCTCTTCTCCTCACAGCATAATTTCATTGTGCGGACAACCTGATGTGTCTTCGCGCCAATCGCAGTAACTCAATTTTCTCTGAAAGGACGGTTATGCGATGAACCAGGGACAAGTTTGGCTGACCATTCGCGAACTTGCCGACCGCTCCGGCGTCAGCGCACGAACGATCCGCTACTACACCACCGAAGGGCTGCTGCCTCCTCCAGAAGCGCGGGGACGCTACGCGCTCTACACGGAAGAGCACCTGCTTCGCCTCACGCTGATTACCCGCTTGAAAGAGTCTTATTTTCCACTTCGATCCATTCGGTTTCAGCTTCAGAGTTTGTCGCTGGATCAGGTGCGTTCTCTTTTGGAAGAGCGTGAACCGGGAACGCGCCTTGCGGCCCTTACGCCTGACCCGACTCCGACTTCTTCACCGAGAATTGACCCTCCCCCGGTTGGATCATTTGCCGCTCGAAGCGCGTCAGCGGTGCTGGAGAACTGGCAGCGAATGTCCATCGCCGAGGGAGTTGAGGTTCATCTGCTTTCTCCGCTTACGGAAGAGCGAACGGTGCTTCTTCAGCAAATTCTGAATCTAATGGGGTCTCGATAGAACGGCAGCTTCGTTTGAGCGAAGGCGAAGTTTGATGCGAGCGGCCCGATTCAGCGATAAAATCAGAGTTTTCGTTTCTGGATGAAAGCGGAAATCGGTTTCAGCGGCTTTTTGTCCGTCAATCTGCACTTCCGTCAACTGCGAAACCTGAGTAAGCAGTAGCTGGACGGGGGTGTCCTGCCACCCGGTAAAACGAAATGAGACGGAACCGTCTTCCGTCTCTTTAATTTCGGAGAGGGCTCCCGGTGCGTGCAGAAGACCTCCCGTTGTTTTGACCCGGCGGCTGGAATAAACCGGCACGCCGTAAAGCCGCACCGCACACGCCATCAGTGTAGCCGGGTTAATCGCGACATCGTTTCGGCTTTGGGCTTGAAGGTCAAACGAGTCGGGCAGCAATCCCACCCGTTCGGAATTTTCTCCCAGAGGCCAGGTCTGCTCGATCCCGGATCGAGTGATTCCTTCCGCCACCTTTTTCCAAAAATTTTCTCCTGTGCGTTCTTCCAGTTGGAACAAGGCATCGGCGTAGACCAGCCCGCACCACTGCACCGGCAGTCCCATCCAGTTTGGGGCAGTAAACTGGGTTGCTCCGAAAACTGCAATCGTTGCGTAGGGGCCAACCGCTTCTCCAATCGGATTGACGAGATAGACGAAAGGAAGCCCTGTCCCTGCCCAGTAAACTGCGGTTTGAAGGTAGTGTTTTTTTCCCGTCAGGTCATAACCCAGGGTGAAACAGCGTACCATCTGCGCCGAGGCCAGAATATCCGGGGTGTGCAGCGGAACTTCCCACGTTTGTGCTCCCCTCGGAACGTCATTCCGATAAACTCGTTCCAGCCGATCCAGGAGTTTTAGCCCCTGATCCTTCAAGCGGGTGTCTCCTGTGAGGGCAGCAGCTTCCAGCACCTCCTGCACCATCCGTGATTCCAACCCGTTTGCGGTGTTTGCAAAATGGGTTTTTCCGAGTTCGGCGGTTTCTTTCGCTGGGACAAAAGGAAGCGATCCGTCGGGGCGAAATCGGGAAAGAGCGAGTTCACCGCGCTGCCGAAAAAAGGGAAGGGTGTCTTCGATGTTCCCACCGATCAGAGCCGGGGCAGGGGAGCCAATATGACCCACTCGTGCATTCGCCCAATCTGAAGGACTTAGCTGAGCCTTTTCCGCGTTTTGAGCCGTAAGAAGGGCTTCAAACAAGTTTTTATCGGACGTATGCAACATACACCATGCCAAAAAGAGAACGGCGTCTGCCGCACGCTGGCCCTTAAAGGAACCCGGATAGGCGTGACGAAAACCTTTCTCGTCGTGGAGTTTCGACCGCACCCATCCGCTGCCCATCAGTTCCGAAAAAAAGCGGGCACTGGGACGTAAATCTGCGGGAGCGGGGGGCGGGGAGAGCGACACATAGGCGGACAGGGCAGGGACAATGCTCTCCCCCCCGCTGACGGTGACTGTGTAACGAAACGAGACAGGTGTCTTTGGTTTAAGGCTTGCCGGAACGTTAGGAAGAAGGCGGCTGCCTTCGCGCTCCGTTCCCGGATAAGCCAGTCCGAAAACCGCTCCGCTTGTTCCGAAGTGACGGTCTGGAACCTCAAAAAAAGGCTGTATTTCTGACGAAGGACGCCAGGAAAAACCGGTTGTTACCCCCTCCCCCGAGGCAGCCATGAGCGGAAGGGTGATTTTGTAGCGGGGTGGGGAAAGACGCTCTGAACCTGCACCCACAAGGTCTTTTTCACCTGAAGAGGCTTCTCCTTTTCCCAGATACTCCAGCCCGGAAAACAGACATTGATCCAGCTGCTTTGTTTTCGAACCGGAGGCAACAAAAAGAAGAGCCGCAGGGAAAAAAAGCACATCGCGCTTTTGAGAAAGTCGAAGCTGCGCCTGGATGTCGGTGATGCCTCCGGGTTTTGACTGACACTCCTCAGTGAAAGTCCACGTCCCCCCATCCGGGTCAGGCCAGGTGAAGACGGTGTTTCTTTGATTTTTTCGGGCCAGCGTCTGCTTGATATGAGGATTTTTGAGGGAAAACCAGACGACCCTCCCGTTTTTCAGGTAGGCGGCAGAAGCACAATGGGTGAGAAAGGCAGCAGGGCGGTTCTGCAAGGAAAAAGAGAGGTCTTGTACAGAAGGCCTCTGCACCTCCCAGTGTCGAGGTTCCGGGATCGAGATGCGAGGCTGAAGGTTTAGGGAAGCCAAAATCACGGTATTGCCCCGAAGTCCCGGCGGATCCAGCCGCAGATAAAGCAGTGGCTGAGTTTGAGGGGGAAGAGGCACGCGCACTTCCCGCCACCCTCCGGCCTTAACGGGAAATTGAACAGAGGCTTTCTCAGCGGCCTCCCCGCCGGGGGAAAACCAATAGATCTGACCCAACCCGCTTTTTTCTGTCTTGAGCTTGAGCGTTACCCACAGCGGCTTTCCCATCGGAACCGAAATGGCTTCGCGGGCAAGGTAGGGATCATCCCCCGTTTCGGCAATGAGAATTCCGTTTGCAGTAGGCTGAAGCGGCGCGACATCGTGAAGCCCGTGCCAGTGTCGTGCCTCTTCGGGAAGGGTCAGATCGAGCCGCTGCGCCCCGGCAAACCCTCCGCATCCCGTTAAAACGACCATTACCAGCAAACGAAATCCGATAGTCATCATCCCCATTTCCTCTGCGTGTGTCTTTCGCCTGAGCGTTTGCAACTACCGGCCAGGATTCGAGAAAGAGCTTCAGAACTCCTGCAACGAAGGGTACAATGGCGTTATGAAACATTGTGCATTTCTCCTGCTTTTCGTTCTCAATCTCGTCGTTTCCCCTGGCTTGGCACAGCCAAAGCCCGGTCAAGTATTGGTGGTGCAGAACGCGCTTTCCGCCGACTCGAAAACGATTGCGGCCTATTACCTGAAAAAGCGTAAGCTGCCGGCTCAAAACTTGTTCACCGTAAAAGTGCCCGATCGGGAGGGTATTGCCTACACCGATTATCTCAAGTTGATTCAGGAGCCGATCAAAGCATACATTCAATCGAAAAAACTCACGATTGATTTTATCGTACTCACTCGCGGGTTTCCCTATCATCTCGGCGGAGGGCCGCGCAATGATTTTTCGCTGGACAGTGTGTTGGGAATGATGGACTATTCCTTGCTGGAGACCCGAACGCAAAATCCCTACTTTGCCCGTGCCTCTCACTTTACGCACAAAAAGTACGGCAACTATCTGGTTTCTCGATTCGACGGGTACACTCTCAAAGACTGCCTCGCGCTGATCGACCGTGCCGTGATCGCCAAACCGGTACGCGGCCCTTTTTTGATGGTTCCCGACCAAGGACGAAATGATGGAGGCTACAAAGGCTGGAACGACGCGGTGATCCATGCACACGGGGTTTTGGTACGGAAGCATTTCGACACGCAGCTGGGAAACGGACTGGTGTTCAAGACATCGCCAGAGCCTTTGATGGGGTATGCCTCCTGGGGCAGCAACGATCATCACTTCAAGCCAGAACTCTATCGCAGCCTGAAGTTTTTGCCGGGTTCGATTGCGGAAACGGCGGTCTCCTCATCAGGCCGAACTTTCCGAGACCCGAAACAGCCGGGGCAGTCTCTCATTGCTGACCTGATCGCCCAGGGGGTCACCGGATGCAAAGGCTATGTTTCGGAACCTTACGTGGATGCCATTGGACGCCCGGATACGATTTTCGATGCCTATACTGAAGGGCTTTCCCTGGTAGAAGCCCTCTACTCCGGTTCATTTTGGGTAAATTGGAAAGATGTCATGATCGGCGACCCTCTCTGTGCACCCTACGCGGTAAAGCGGTAAGCGATCCATTGAGAAATTTAAGATGAAGTATCTTACTCAAATCTTGAACAAAAAAGTGATTGGCACTAACGGCGAAATAGTTGGGCGAGTGGTGGATGCGGTTGCTTCCGTTGGATCACGTCTGCCTGAAATGAAAGCCGTAATTGTGAAAGTCGGGCGCGAAGAAGTCTATATTCCGTACTCAAAGATTGATTTCGATGATGACCCGGCAGGGCCGAATGGAAGCGGTAACATTCTATCGGACATTCGGCTGCTCTCGCCTCTTTCGGAAATTGTGTTCTATCAGCCCCATGACAGCGATCTACGTCTGCGGCAGGATATGCTCGACAAACAAATCGTAGATGTTCATGATTATCGGGTGGTGAGGGTCAGCGATGTTCGTCTGGCCTTGCGCGGCATGGAGTATTGTGTGGTCGGGGTAGATGCCTCCCTGCGAGCAACGGTTCGGCGCATGGGCCGTCCGATCTCAAAACCAGTGGAAGCGGTTGCAAAATGGATTCGCAAACCGCTTCGATCCAACTTGATCGCTTGGGATGATGTGCAGACTCTGGAGTCGGGAACTGCGGGAGGAAGAATTCGCCTTCGCGTTTCGCATGACAAAATCGCCCGCCTGCATCCCGCCGACATTGCCGATATTGTCGAGCAGTTATCTCCGCAGGATCGCGCCGAAGTCATTGAATCACTGGATACTGAAACGATTGCCGATGCCCTGGCAGAAGTGGAACCCGACGTTCAAAAGCAGATTATGGAGCAGCTGCCCGAAGATCAAGCCTCCGACATTTTGGAACAGATGGAACCCGATGATGCAGCCGACGTGCTGGATCTCCTCTCTGACTCGAAGTCCGAAGACCTGATCGAGGGAATGGAGCCGGAAGATGCGGAGGCTGTCGAACGGTTGATGGCCTACCATGAAGACACGGCGGGCGGCCTGATGACCACCGAGTTTGTGGCAATTCATGATAATCTGACCTGCGATGAAACTATCTGCCGCCTTCGCGAACTTGCTCCCCGCGCCGAAACAATTTATTATGTTTACGTCGTGGATGAAGAAGAACGGCTGGTAGGAGTGCTAAGTCTGCGAGACCTCGTGATCTCGCCCCCGACCACTCCCGTGCGCGAAATTATGGTTCAGAATGTAATCCACGTTTATGAAGAGGATCACGCCGATGAGGTCGCCCAAATTATTGGGCGTTACAATTTGCTGGCCGTTCCTGTCGTCAACGACTCGGAACAGCTGCTGGGAATCATCACCGTAGACGATACCCTGGAACGTCTGCTGCCCCCAGAGCGAAGACGCCGCCTGCCCATTCCTAATCTTCACGAAGAATAACCTGTAAAACTTGAACAAAAAGAGATCACTCCATGAAATTCGGCGTTTGTACTGACATTGACAACGCGAAAGCGGCGGCAGAAGCGGGCTATGACTACATTGAACTCGCGGCTGCCTCCGATTTAACTCCGGAATCTTCCGACGGAGAATGGAAATCCAAGCAAAAACAAATCGAGGCCATGCCGCTCCTTCCAGAAGCGTTCAATTCGTTTATCCGAACTGGAAAGATCGTCGGAGAAGAAACCGATTTTCAACGTCTGCGAAATTATGTCGAGTCCGCATTACGCCGTGCGGCTAAAGTGGGAGGACAAATCGTTGTTTTCGGCAGCGGAGGGGCACGGCAGATACCAGAGGGCTTTCCGCGTGAAAAGGCCGAGGAGCAAATGCGTCGATTTCTAAATTTGTGTGCGGATACTTCCGACAAAACGGGCGTAGTAGTGGCTATCGAACCGCTGTGTCAAACGGAATGCAATTTCATCAACTGCGTCCGTGAGGGAGCACAGCTGGCACGAGAGATTGGTCGAACGGGAGTTCAGAATCTAGCCGATACGTTTCACATGGAACAGGAGCAGGAACCTCTCACCGCGATTGTGGAAAGCGCGGATGTTCTGGCTCACGTCCATGTTGCCGACACCGGGAGAGCGGCTCCAGGATTAGGCACTTTCGATTACCGCTCTCTTTACCGGGTGCTGGAGAGGGCAGGTTATAATCGCCGAATCAGCATCGAATGTCATTGGTATGGAAATCTCGAATCTCAGCTTGCCTCCTCGCTTCAGCACTTGAAACACGCACAACACCTCTGAATTCCGCCAGCAAAAATCGAAAATCATCTCTTGGAGAAATTTGCCCCTATGCCCCCTCTGAACTGGCTGGATTGCCTGCCTCCCTTGTTTTCCTTTCCGCTCACGATTTTGCTGTTCTGGGTCGCTGCTGCGCTGGGAAATACTGTGTTGTCTCACTTGAAGGTGACTTCTCTCCAGAGAAAAGAACGCGGGCTGTTTGCTGCGGGACTTGGTCTGGGGCTGTTGTCCTTTGTCCCGTTTTTGCTGTTCAGTGTTGGAGCCGGCAGACCGCGTTGGGTCGCGGCGGCTATTTTATTGATCGCGCTTACACTGCGAAGGGAAGAATTTCGCCTTCTCAAACGGGGCCTTCATTTCCTGCACCTAAAAAAGCGTACAGGGTTTTCCCTGCGATATTGCCCGGAGGCACTGCTGTTCGCAGGCATTTTGCCGCTGCTTTGCGTTACCTTCTGTTTCGCACTTTGTCCTCCCACCGATCCCGACGGGTTGCATTACCACCTGACCGCTCCTCGCTTGTATCTCACCCAGGGGTATTTTTCGTATCAGCCGACCCTGCTGCACCTTAACTGGCCTCTTGCCATCGAGATGCTGTTTGGCATCGGAATGGCGTTTTCTCGGAATTACCCGGCGGCCTTCATTCAGTTCGGGTTTGGGATTCTGCTGTTGTTTTCGTTGGTCATTCTGGGAAGACGACTAGCGACCCCGTTTTGCGGGATGGCTTCCGCGGCACTCACTTTTTTCTTTGTGAAGGGAGAAATGGCCTGGGCCTACATTGATGTGGGCCTCTCGTTCTTTACTCTGCTCGCACTCTTTTCCTTCTATCTGGGCTGGATCGCACTGGACGCGAGGTCACCGGACAAAAAAGACGTTGAGGCCGACCGACTCTGGACGCTTGGAGCCGTTTTCGCCGGATTTACTGCTGCTGCGAAACTGCCTGGCCTTTTGGTTATCTTTGTTTTTGTTCTGATGGTGTTTTCGGCGTTGAAACGAAAAGGCGATCTGCTGGCTTTTCGGAAGAGCCTGCGCCTATTCCGAGTCGGATTTTTGATTGTGCTGCCCTGGTATCTTCGGTGCTGGTGGATGACCGGTTCGCCCTTGTACCCTTATCTAGGAGGGGTTTTAGGGGCGAAAGACTGGTCACCCGATTATGCTGCCCGTCTCACCGAGTACTTCCAGGTGTTCAATACGTTTCATCGCGGACATCTTACCGGTCACCAAGTTTACCTGCTGAGAGCGGCTGCGGGACTGATGACCGCCATTTGCGGAATTAGTTTTTGTCGCTGGAAAAAAATATCTCCGCTTTGGCCGGTTGCCCTTTTCTTTTTTGCGATGGTCTTTCTTCAGATCGTCACCAGCGGAATCTACCTGCGGTTTCTTTTGCCGGAAGTCGGATTGGGCGCATTGCTGTTGTCGTGGCTCGTTGATAAATGGGCAGAAAAAGTCCCAGCGATGCGATGGGGCTATGCTTTCATCATTTTGGTTTTGTTGTGGGGAGGAGGACATCCGGGAGGTTTTGTCAAAACGCAATTTTCTGAGGTTAAGACGGCCCTTCCCGTAATGCTCGGCAGCATTTCAAAGGAGGATTATCTGCGCGAAAAACTGGCTGTCTATCCGCTGCTTGCCTGGTGCAATGCTCGCCTTCCGCCCAACTCTGGTCTGGCCCTGGGCGTGATTGATGCCTATGCGGGATTAGTGGATTGTCACCCCCTAATTACCCATTACTGGACTCAGAACGCAATCCAGTACAAGAATTTCGAGCAAACCGCAGCCGATCTAAAGCGGGGAGGGGCGACCCATCTCCTGCTGCGCGACGAACCGCCTCCAACAGAGGCGGAACTAAACGCCATGGACCTCGAAGTTTCCACCCGGTATCGGATTGAATTCCCCCGTTTGCGCGAGGTTGGTGAGCGGATGGGAAAGCGGATTTTTACCTTGAATGGTTATGTGCTTTACGCATTGCCGCGCTAAAAAAGGCGGCGCAAACTGCGCCGCCTCGAAACGAAAACAGACCAAACGATTTATTTGCCAGCATCCAGCAGAAAGATTACCCGATACTCTTTGAGAAAACCCGTTTTCTGGTTAGTACGAAGCAGCAGATCGGCGTCCTCATCGGTGATTACGGCATCGGTGGTAAAGCGTCCCCCGGATCGGCCCGCTGCTTTGATGATAAGCGGATTGGCACCAACGCGCCGGTTTTTCTTGGCGTCACCCAGGCTTGTCGCATAGGCCACAATTCCCTGTTCAATCACAAACTCCGGCGAAACTTGTAACGTTCCCCATACTTCGCTTCCGTCTCTGCGGCGGATTTTCGGTGACATACTCCGTTCGACATTCAGACCGCGAGCATCAATAATGACGGAGGTCACCGGTGCATCGGGATCGGCAGTGTGGGCTGGTTCTACATCTTCCCTCGGCTGAAAAACACGGGGCGGGCTGGCAGGGGCTGGAGAGCGCAGCGGCTCGCCGTCGGGTTCGACAGTTTCATCGGCGGGGGCAGAGGGAAGAACCTGTCGGTTTCGCTCGACCATTTCAGGGACATAGACGGAAGCCAATCCGTTTTCACCATACAGCGGCATCGAAACGGTGACTTCGACCATTTTGCCGTTGCCCATAATAATGGTGCGCTCGGAAACGATTTCGGAGCCTTTAAGCAAACCGCTGATCTGTTCACGGATCGTTTCGTTCTGCGCTTCATAGTCTTGGCCAGTTGACATCGAATCGATTTTTACGCTGTCAATGACTGCCAGCAGGTTACGGCGGGCATCCATTCGCGCAAACCCGCGTGCACGAAGATACGCTTTGGCGTCATCGCCCTCTTTGCGGTTGATCGCTCCAAGCCCGGTGGCGAAAAGCGTTCCTTTGTTCCAGTCAATTTTTCCATGCGACTTCGCTTCGCCCTGGATTTTTTTGTCTTCGACTGGCGAGGCGCAAACCGCAATGTGCAGGGGAAGCAGAGCCGTTATCAAGGCGGCACACAGAAGGTTTTTCATTGTTAGAACTCCTAGTTAAGAAGGGGCGAGGTTCGTTTCAATCGAACCGGCAAAGATGTATGGCTGTTTTTTGCGGAGCAGCGAATGGCTGTTCCGCGTTGATCAGGGACATTGAGAGTGACGGAACCCAATTTCAATTCGGTGAGGCGGCGGCGAAACTCTCGATTGCTCAAAAGCGTGAGAACACGAAGGGTGCTTTTGGTTGCGGTGCTGCTGCTGCCGAGAATGCGTCGAAAGCCGCGCCACTCAGTGAGTTCTTTCTCCAGTAGATCGAGGTGAATTTCGTCCAGCCCTTGGATTTGCAACGCAACTGCATGACCCTCCTGGCGTTCGGCGGCGCAGTGCAAAAGCAAACGTTGCAGCATTTGTCCTTTGTTCTGGGCGAGCAGGGCACTGCCCGCTTCCTCAATCGCGTGATGTTTCGCTTCTTCATTGCTCTGGAAACTTGACCCCGCGGCTTCAAGGCGAACGGAAAAGATCATCTCTTCGCTGGCCTCCGAGAGGACGGAAAGCCGCAGCGTAGACCGGCACGCCGCGATACTCTCTCCGATCCCCTGCGGAGAGCTGCGATCCCCCAGTTTTACCGTCGGCTGGCTTTCGAGGCTGCCCTCGAAAACAATTTCGGCGGAACCCTCCGAAACCTCGAAACCCTCCGTTTTCAAGGCCGTTACCAAGGCTGATTTTGCTGCCCCCTCCGGGGTATCTCCGGTGAAATGAACGCGAATTCGCGGACGTTCGAGGTCGTCGTAGGCTTCGCGAATATCTTGGAGTTTTTGGAGAAGAGGAAGCAGCAGAACCTCCGCTCGTATTTGAAGCTGAAGAATTTCGCCTTTTTCTCCCACGTGTTGGATTTGTTCGGAACCGGGAAGCCGTTTCCAGCTTTTGAGAAATCCCCGTGCCGTGGTTTGGATCGTGTCCTCTTCCAGTGAGTAGTTGCGCCCCACACCTTTCGTCTTGAGAAAAACCCCGGCGGCTTTTTCGATGGCGTTTCGCTTGGCATCCAGAATTGCCTCTTCTTCGGCTCTGGCGCGATCCGTACCGAGCACGGCAAAACCTTCCGAGATAAGAGTGATTGCTTCACGTGAGGGAGCCTGAGCCGTAACTGCACAGGGCGGGGAAAATAAAAACAATCCCCCGACCCAAACGACGAGTAGAAAGTACGATCTGATTTCCATCTTTGAGAACCCTTCTGTTCTCCCGATCTGGAAAAGCGATCAAGGAGTTTCGGCGACAATTCCGACCGCCCATTTCCAGAGAAATTTGCCGGAACGATTGGCTCGCCGAATTTCCTCAGCGGTTTCGCGGGAAACCACAATGTCGCATTTCAACGGCCCCCGGCAGTCAATCGCTCGAACGACAAGCGGGTGTGCGCCTGCTCTCGAAACATTTTGCCCAGAGCGGTAGTAGGAGGCCATGCCTTTGTCTTGCAGTGTATCGTCGTCGGGCAGGTGGCGCGGATCGGGATAGATTACCTGTCCGTCTTCGTCCAAAATTCGCGGCGACATCGAACGCTGCGGATTCAGGGAAGCCGCCTCGATCACCAATCCGGTAAACCGATCTTCTTCCGGTTCGCTCGAATCGCGGTCACCCTCCGAAATGGCAGTCGCCTCATGCCGTTCCTCCAGAGGAAGATGTTCGAGCAGAGCGGAAACAAAGGCCCAGTTCGCGACATTGCGTGCGCGAAAAGGTTTGGTTAATTCCCACCAGCCCTGTGCGGTGGCCGCCGAAAGGTAGGGCAGCCCCCATGCAGGAGCCTCACCTGCGTCGGGCGGAAGTTCGTTCAAGGGCGGATTGCGGAATTCATTCAACCGCTGAGTTGAGAGCGAAAGCTTGATCAGTGCGGTGAGCGTTCGCAGGCGGCTGACGGGAGCACCGGGCTGCGTCAGGGTGAGCGCAGCCTCGCCCGAAACGGGAAGCCGCTGTTTCAACAGTTCGATCAGCGAGGAAAGTTCACGCTCTGAAACGAGGCCGCCGGGACGGGCATTCGCTGGGAAAAGGCGGTCACGCTTCAACGTAGAAAAGCGGTCCTCTTCATCGGGGGCAGCATTTGTTTGAGCGGCTTTTGCTGCGCGGGCCGGAACTGCATCGGAATTCGATCCTGCATCGAGAGCCATTCCGGTAACGCGCTTGTGGAAGAGTCGGGCCAGCTTGCCGGTAATCGCGAGAAGATCGTCTCGATTTCCAGAGACGCTTGCCGCCCCGCCCGGAGTGAGCCGACCGGTTTTGACATCGAGCAGCCGGGCATTGACGATCAGTTGGTTGTCTCGGATCAGAAAACTGCCGACCACCACGCAGTCCGCGCTCAGCATTTTTCCGATTTTTTTTACTTGCTGAGGCTCAAACAAACCGGAGGATTGCAGTTTTAATTCAGACAGTGCCTGCCGAATTTCGGTTCGCTCCACAAGAGCGAGTTTCCCGGATTGTGCCAGTTGGGTCAGCAGTGTTTCCGAGAGAAACCGCCCGATTTCTTTATCGTTTCCGGTGAAGTCGGCGACGGCGATCACCGTCTCCGTCCGTTTTTCGGCGGCTCCTTCCTGGGCAGAGGCAAGGGCAGCACAGGAGAGCGGTGAGGTACAGATCAGGAACAGGGCTAAGGTCGGCTTGATAGAGTGGAACATGAAATCGTACTCCCTTTGAAGAAACAGGGACAGGCAGAGAGTCCTCGTCCTATAGTGACGAGACGACACCGCCTGTGTGACAAAACCCACACATATTTTTTCGGGGTTGCCAGCGAGACGGCGGGGGCACGGACTCATTTTAGATTGAGGGAGAAGAATCCTGCTTCGAATCTGGCGACATCAGTTTGTTTTTCCTTATTTTAGAGATTATCGGCAAAGAAAACGAAAAACCCCTCCCCGGTCTTGAACGGGGAGGGGTCTGCCGGGAAGTCTGCTCAGGCGAAAACGGATTGAATCACCGTGCCGCCATTTTCGGTCAGCCGCTGATAACGTCCATTGTAGAGATAGGTCAAGGCCATGTCGTTTAAGCCCAGCGCGTGCAGAAGGGTGGCGTGGAAATCGCGAATGTGATACGGATCACGGGCGGCCTTCAGCCCGACCTCGTCCGACTCCCCGATCACCGTTCCGCCCTTCACGCCTCCGCCTGCCATCCAAACGGTTTGAACGCCGGGGTTGTGATCGCGCCCCCTGCCGCCCTGTGAAATGGGCAGCCGCCCAAACTCTCCGGCCCAAACGACAAGGGTATCTTTCAGCAGCCCTCTCCGCTTTAAGTCCATCAGCAGCCCTGCAATCGGCTGATCGGTACTTCGAGCGTGTGCGCCATGATTGCCCACGATGTCGCCGTGTGCATCCCAGGTATCGTCGCCATGGCCGCCGCCGCTGTACACCTGCACAAAGCGAACCCCGCGCTCTATTAAGCGTCGTGCCTGAAGACATTTACGCCCGAACTTTTCCGTCTCCGGGTTGTCCATGCCATAAAGTTTTTTGGTTTCAGCTGTTTCCTTGGAAAAATCCACCACTTCAGGGGCGTGCATCTGCATTCGGTACGCCAGTTCATAAGCCGCGATTCGGGCTTCCAGTTCTGAGTCGCCGGGGTGAGCGAGGGCATGTTCGGCATTCAATGTGCCAAGCAGATCGAGGGAAGAACGCTGCGCCGCCGGACTCACCCCTTCGCCGGGGGAAAGGTCGAGGATCGGTGCTCCGGTTGAACGAAAAACGGTTCCTTGATAGGTGGCGGGCATAAACCCGCTCGACCAGTTCGGTGCACCGCCAATCGGCCCGCCCCGGTGATCCGTCATCACGACATAAGCCGGGAGATTTTGGTTTTCGCTTCCCAGCCCATAGGTCACCCAGGAACCGACGGAAGGATGGCCTTGGAGAATCGAGCCGGTATTCATCTGAAAAAGCGCAGGGGCATGGTTGTTCGACTCCCCGTAGATCGAGCGAATGAAACAAAGATCATCCACCTGCTCTCCTACATGAGGAAAGATTTCAGAAACTTCGATCCCGGATTGGCCGTACTTTCGGAAATGGAACGGACTTTGCATCAGCGGCGCACCGCCTTCGCCGCCGAAAGTTTTCAAGTCACCGACCCCCTGGAGTGCCTCGCCCAATTTTTTGCCGTGATATTTTACGAGTTCCGGCTTCGGATCGAACGTATCCACCTGCGACGGCCCGCCGTACATAAAGAGAAAAATGACGTTTTTGGCTCTGGGCTTGAAGTGCGGGGCTTTCGGGGCGAGCGGATTGGAAACGCCCGCCCGCTTAGCGTCTGCGTCTGCCTCCTCCGCCAGCAAAAAGGTCAGCGCAAGCGAGCCGAAGCCGCCGCCTGCACGGGCCAGAAACTCGCGGCGGGAAAGAGCGGGACGAAAATGAGGTTGGCGGGCCATTTCGATTTTCCTTAAGGTTGGAGCATCCGCTCGGAAATCCAAGCCCCGATGAGTTTCAGAGCCGTTGGGGAAAGGGTTTCTTCAATCGCCGAATACTCGGAAGGCGAGCCGGTTTTGCTTGTCTGGAACAGGTGGTTTAGTCCTGGCAGCTGTTTTACAAGAGCGTCTTTGTTGTTTCCGGTTTTAAGAGCCTCCTCAATGAGGGGCAGGTTTTGTGCAGGCGGAACCTGCAAGTCCTTTTCACCGTTCAATGCCAGCACCGGGCATTTGACCTTTCGCAGCGCGAGCAGGGGATCATAGGTCAGGAAAAAGCGAAACCAGGCGTTGTTCTGGGAATGAAATAGAGTCTTGATGGTTTCTGTCTGCGCTTCCAGTCTGGCTTTTTGGTCGGCAGGGGCGTTCGAGATTTGCATTTCCCATTCGGTCATCAATTTTTGCTGAGCGGTTTCGGGGTTCGGCTCTGACTTGAGCACGGAAAACATCCTTTTTTGTATTTCCTGCTGGGTGGCTAGGACGGCTGCGGGTGTTCCCGCAGTCTGGGCAATCAGCCTGCTTTGCAGGTAAATGATTTGTTCGCCGTTCAGACCCGGCCCCGCCATCAAAACGAGAAACGCAACGTCCGGTGAATCGGCGGCGACCATCGGGCCAATCAGCCCGCCCTCGCTGTGTCCGATCAGGCCAATCTTCGCGGGATTGATTTCTTTGCGGGTTTTTAGGTAAGCGATCCCTGCCCTTACGTCCGAAGCAAAATCGAGTGTGGTGGCCTGAGCGAAATTTCCGGTGGATTTTCCCACCCCGCGATCATCTACCCGCAGCACCGCGAGGCCCTGTCGAGTGAGATAATCCGAGAGCACCAGAAACGGTTTGTGCCCCAGCAGTTCCTCGTCCCGGTTTTGCGGTCCTGAGCCGGTGATGAGCAAAGCGACCGGAAAAGGGCCGCCTCTTTTCGGCAGGGTTAGGGTTCCTGCAAGACGATTATTCGAGGCCGGGTTCGGGTAGGAAACTTCCTCTTCGAGGTAGGGAAAGGGACGTTTCGGTTCCTGCGGGCGTCTCGGCTCGGAAACGAAGTCGGTTTTTTTAAGCGTAAGCGGCAGCGATCCGCCGCCCTGAGACCACGTTCCCACAATTTCGTCTTTGCCTGAGAAAAGTTTCCCCTCAAAAACGCCTCCGACGGCCTCAATCTCCGCTCGGACGCTCGATTCGTTCAATGTAAACGAGCGGACAGGAATATCTTTGACGCCCTGGTCGGGGCTGTCGAGTTTTGCGGAATAGGTTTTGTTTTCCTGCCGCGAAACTCGCAGGACAATCCTGAGCGGAGTTCCGCCAACCTGAAGAGTTCCAAGCCAGAGGCCGGTCAGATCGGTGTCTGCCGAGGCCGGACCGCTGCCTGCAAACCAAAGCACAAGTGCGAAAATCGAGAGGAGAGAGGAGAATTTCAACGTCAAAGCCTTTCCGATGATTTGGCCCTTCGGCCTCATCGGTTTATTTCACGATTTTGATCTGAGAAAATTCTGTCAGCAGAATCTGCGGCTCGCCTCGGTAGAGGGTAAATTTGCCTGAAATCAGCACCGTTTTGTTCAGGAGGTCTTCCATTCGGGGAAATTTGCTAAAATTTTCTTTGCGAAGCACAGCGGTCAGAGCCGCTTTGTAGTTTTCCGCAAAGTTGAGGATCACCAGACTGCTGCCTTTAGGAGCGTAAACCTTGACAACTTTTCCAGTGAACCCGCCAGTTTTGTTCTCCATTTTTTTGGCGGAAGCCAAATCGGATGCGGGCAGTGCCCTTTTGACTTCAAGTGCGGAGGGGGCGACCGTGCCGAATGGTTTTTTGAGCGCGACCTCGCCTTGACCGGGCTTGGCGGGCTTTGTCTTCAGGTCTGGATTCGAGGGCCTCACCGTTTTTGTGTCGTGCTTTTGGGCCATGACGGGGGCAGTCGAAAGCAGGGCAGCAGCACCCGCAAAAAACGAAAGCGAAAGTAGAGTGCCGGGCCGGGAATTCATAGAGTTCCTTTCAGGGTGGATTCTGTGAGCCGCTTCAGGTAATTTCTACTTAATCGAGATACAAGAATTCATTCGAGTTAATCAGGACATGACAGAGGTCTGCAAGTGCCTTGAGCGGAGTGTAGCTGCCCTTTCCGTAAAGCGTACCCTGCTTTTTGAGAAATTCCTGTGTTAAGGTTTTTTGTTTCGTGGTGGGCGGTCGTGAAAGAATCAAACGATAGGCCCGCTCGATTTGTGCCGCCGGATCGCCGAATGCCTCTTTTTGGACGCGCTCGGCGATGTGGTACGACTCGCTCCGGGTGAATTCGCTGTTGAAGAGGGCCAGGGCCTGCGGCGCAATCGTGGTATTGCTGCGGCGCGGACAAGTATTGACGAGATCGGCTCCGTCAAACACCTCCACGAGCGGCAGCAGCAGCGAACGACGCTGGAAAACATAGATTGTTCTGCGCCACTGCTGATCTTCGGGGGAAGTGCCCCATTTATGCGTCGAACCCGTTGATAGCACCTCGGAACTGACGGAGGGAAAGACGCCGGGGCCGCCCATTTCGGGGTTGAGTCGGCCTGAGAGAGCGAGCAGGCTGTCCCGCAGCGGCTCTCCTTCCAGTCGAATTCGGTTCATCCGCCAAAGAAGGTGATTCTGCGGGTCGAGTTTTTCGCCCTTCGGATTGTTTTCCGTAGCCTGCTGATACAAATTCGAGAGCAGCATGAGGCGGTGCATTTTTTTCAGGCTCCACCCATCCTGGACAAGTTTCACGGCAAGCCAGTCCAGTAGTTCCCGGTGGGTGGGGGCTTCTCCGTTAATGCCGAAATCCGAGGGGGTTCCCACAATGCCGCGCCCAAAATGATGAAGCCAGAGCCGATTGACGATCACTCGCGAGGTCATGGGGTTTTCAGGAGAGCCGATCCACTCCGCCAATGCGGTTCGCAGCCCGGTGGTTCGCGTTCTTTCGTTGATCGTGAAAGGCGCAGGCAGGGCCGAACCGCCGCAAAGAGAGGCGACAAACCCCGGTTTTACTTCCTCGCCGGGAGTATGAAGATCACCGCGAAGCAGGAGATGCTCACGAACCGGGTCTTTCTGCTTGTCGGTGACAATCGAAGCCATCGGTCGGAAGGCCGCCACACTTTCCTGCTCGCGGTTGATCGCTTCGGTGAGGCGATCTCGGTCTTCTTTATTTTCGGTCTCGCCCAGTTTCTGGCGGAGTTCCGAAATTTTGTCGTCCGCCTCTTTAAGGCGCGTCTTCATCCAAGCGGCATCTTTGGGATCGCCGGGGAGTTTGCGGTCTTCCCATTTGATCGTCGCGAAAAATCCCTGAAACCGATAATAATCTGCCTGCGTGATGGGATCGTATTTGTGGTTGTGACAGCGGGCGCATCCCACCGTTAGGCCCAGCATTGCCGAAGCCGTGACATCGGTGACATCATTGAGGGTGTCCTGCCATCGTTGGTCGTGATCGGTGCTCAACTCGTCCCAGGAGGAAAGACGAAGAAAGCCGGTCGCCACGAGCGAGTCGGGGTCATCGGGGGAGAGTTCGTCGCCAGCCAGCTGCTCTTTCAGAAAACGGTGGTAAGGCTTGTCGCTGTTGAGGGCACGGATCACATAATCGCGGTAACGCCAGAGGCGAGGGCGCACCCCATCGTTCTCGAAGCCGTGGGTTTCCGCAAACCGTACGAGATCGAGCCAGTGCCGCGCCCAGCGTTCTCCGTAACGAGGGCTTTCGAGCAGGCGTTCAATTACCTTGGCGTAGGCATCAGGAGAACGATCTTCCAGAAACCGGCTGAGTTCTTCCGGGGTCGGCGGAAGGCCGATCAGGTCGGCGTAAACCCGGCGGAGCAGCACGGTTTTCGAGGCGGGCGGTGAGGGGGAAAGCCCTTTGGCTTCAATCTTTGCGAGCGCGAATTGATCAATCGGATTTTTAACCCAGGCAGGGTTTTTCACTGGGGGCAGCGGCGAAAGAGTTGGCTTGAGAAAGGGAAAACCGAGTTTTGGTGCATCTATCTTTGCTCCCTGTGCAATCCAGGCCTCCACCGTTTTGATCTGACCTTCCGAAAGAGCGGTTCCGCCCAGCGGCATCCGGGGCTGAGCTTTGCCGTGCAGATATTGAACGAGAACGCTTTCGGCGGGTTTGCCAGCGAGAACGATCTTTTTGCCGTACTTCACGCCTCCCGCAAAAATAGACAGCGGCGTTTCGAGACTGAAGCCCGACATTTTATTGGCGGAGGAGTGGCAGCCGCTGCAATAGGCTTTGAGGATCGGTTCGATTTCCCGCCGAAAGCTCACCTGCGCCGCCGGGGAAGCCGTGATTTTGCGGGCAGAGTTTTTCTTTGCAGAACCGGTATCTGCATTGAGACGAGTCACCGAAGCCGCAAAAAGGATGAGATAGATCAGCCCTGCACCGCGCAAAGATTTCATCGAAAATGGTTCTCCCCAACGCGTCTCGCGTTTCCTTTTTTCGACACCCTGCCTTTCCCGAAGTTGCAGAAAATGCGTCTCCGAGGGTACGCTGATCGGACGGAAAAAATCTGTTGAAAGAAACAGGCTTTTGAGAGGCAGAATTAAAGTGAGAGAAATCATCGTTTTCGAGAACAAACAAGCCCTCACAGAGGACGCTGCTCTGCGTTTCGTTGCGCTGAGCCGTCTAACGAAGGGGGCGTTTCGTGTGGCATTGGCAGGCGGTTCAACGCCGAAAATGCTTTACGAACTTTTGGCGCAGGAACCGTATCGAAGCGCGGTGCAATGGGAGCGGGTCGTTCTCTATTTCGGCGATGAACGCTGTGTTGATCCTGCCGATTCACGCAGCAATTACGGGATGGCAAAAGTGGCCCTGTTCGATCACATTTCCGTGAAACCCGAAAATGTGTTTCGCATGAAGGGCGAAGAAGACCCGGCGGAGGCGGCTCAACACTATGAAGCGCAGCTGCGGAGCAGCTTCGAGCTTTTTAACGCAGAACTTCCGAAATTCGATCTTATTTTGCTGGGGATGGGTTCGGACGGGCACACGGCTTCCCTTTTTCCAGGAAAGGCTGTGCTCGATGAAAAAGAGCGGTGGGTAGCTGCTTCGGAGCCGGGCCTAGAGCCATTTGTTCCCCGGCTTACGCTGACTTTTCCTGTGCTGAACGCCGCGAAAAATGTGTTGTTTCTCGTTTCCGGCAAAGACAAAGCCGAAATTCTCTCTCTCGTTCTCGATTCGCCCGAAGGAAATCCTCGGTTTCCCTCGTCTCTTGTAAACCCCGCAGGAACTCACCGCTGGGCGGTAGATATCGAAGCCTTCGGATCAAAAGAGTAGAGCAGTTCGAGGAAGGTAGCGGCTCAGTTCATCCAGAAAGTTTTCAATGATCTGCTCATGGGTTTCGGTCATGTCTACCTGAGTGTAATCTCGGTTTCCGATTTTGGTGACCGGGTGCAGCACCTCGACAAACTCGTGCAAAATTTCGGAGCCGTCTTTGGAGAGCAGATAAAACGCAATTTTGCCGGAGACATGAGGGCTGCGATAGCCGACCCCGGAAACATCGAAAAAATAGCCTCCTCCGTCTCGTCTGGGTTCATCCATGACCGTCAGCAGCACGGCGTCGGTTCCGTTCTGAACGGCAATGCGCTTCACGGCATCGGGGTCGGGAAGGGGGAATTTCGTGCCCTTCAACCGTCCTTCATTTTTAAGCGGAAATACAGAAGGGAGGAGCACTGCTTCCTTTTTATTTTCGGGGAAGGGAGGCTCGGCGGTAAGCGGAACAAAGGTGAACGGGGTTCTTTCCTTGAGCCGTTCCTGAAGGATGCGCTGCGTTTCGGTTTCGAGTTTAGCCAGAAACGTTCTGCTTTCGCTTCGCTGCCGCAGTTCATCGCCCGTGGGCCTGCGTCGGCTGCTTTCCGGCTTGAGCGGGGCATGGTCCAGAAATTCCGGCGTTCCGAAGTAGGGGAGCAAAACCGCAATTCGGCGCACAGAGGCCAGCACCGACTTTTTCTTATCGGATGCAGATTGAGCTTTAGCGGAAAAAGTCAGCCCCCAAACCAGAAGACTGCACAGGGCGAGCAAAGCGAATTTTCTGGAAAAAGTCATCGTGACCTCATTCTTGTTTTTTCTTGGGCGCGGACATAAGCTGAGTCATCAGGTCCTGATTCTGCTGCTGCGCCAAGGCGTCTTTGGTCGGATCGGGGGTGAGCTGCAGATTCAGCCAATGCCCCTCCTGGAACCCCGACGGCAGGAACTTAGCCGGAATTTTGATTTCCTGGCTTTCGGCCACTCCGAAGAGTAGAATCGCCACTTCCTCTTCCACACGATCCAGATAAAGCGAAAATATCACCGGTTTGTTCATTGTCTCTCTCCTCATTCTACGCGAAGCACGCCCGTTTTCGCACCGCTAATTCTGACGGACTTAGGGGGCAAGGATATACCGGTTTCCAGGCAGCCTCTGCACAAGACCGCCTAATTCCAGCATAGTAAGTTCCACTCCCAGCTGCGAAACGCTCAATCCGATCTGAAGCCCGATGGCATCGCTGAGTTTAGGCGTTTGCGAAAGCGTTTCTAAAATCCGGGATTGAACCTCACTCAGGCTGGCCGCTGGGGGTTTCGGAGAGAGAGCGGCAGGGACGACAGAAGGGGCCGGAGAATTTTCTTCGGTCTGTAACAGAGTCATCACCTGCTGATGGGCGGGGCGAGCCGGAAGGGTGACCAGGCCCGCCTCATAGAGAATATCGTCTACTGAAAGCGCAGGCACGGCTCCGTCTCGAATCAGCAGATTGGTTCCTGCACTTGAAATCCGGTCAATGTTGCCGGGAACCGCCAAGACGCTTCTGCCCTGTTCTGCCGCATCTCTGGCGGTGAGCAGGGCTCCGCTTTTCAGCGGAGCCTCCACCACGACAATTGCCTGCGACGTGCCGCTGATCAGGCGATTGCGAGCCGGAAACCGCCAGGGGTCGGGCTGCGTGCCGGGGGCATATTCGGAGAAAAGAGCCCCCCGTTCCCGAATCTTTGCAAAGAGATCGCGGTTTTCACGCGGATAGTCCACATCAATGCCGCAGCCGAGAAACGCATAGGTTCCGCCGCTTCCCGCTAATGCTCCGCGATGAGAAGCGGTGTCAATCCCCGCCGCTCCACCGCTAATGACTGCACATCCCTTTTCTGCCAGCTCGCGGGAAAACCGCTCTGCAACCGCGATGCCGTAAGGAGTGGCCCGTCGTGATCCCACCATTCCGATACAGGGTACGTCTGCCGGAAGAGAATTTCCCCACTGCATCAACAGGGCGGGCGGGTCGTAGATTTGTTTTAGGGAAGCGGGATAGTTTCTGTCCCGTACACTCAAGATTTGCACGTCTGAACGCTCAATCGTCCCGAAGAGGTGCGGGCTGAGTTGGTGCGCCGGGTCTCGAAAACGAATGAACTGGCGGGACGTGGCTCCGGGCAGCACTTCGAATTCCGAAGCGGAAACGGAAAGAGCGGCTTCAGGGTCGAAGTCGAATTTCTCCAGCAGAGCCATCAGCAGCCGGGGAGAAAACCCTAGGTTCATCAACTGCACCGCGGCACGTCGTCTCGTTTCGTTGTCCGAAGGTGCGGAACGAGATCGCGGCACGTCAGGCGAATCGGGAACAGAGAGTGATGTTGGCACGGCCATCGGCGGTTCAAGAATCTGAGCGGCTTCCGTTGGGGATGCCGGAGGACTGATCTTAGCGTTTTTAGGCTGATAAAGGAAAGGGGAAGGTTCTTCTGGGCGTTCCATAACGGTAATCAAGTGAAAATAAAGAGTCGTATGCGAACAGCGTAAACTACCCCGCCTCAAAAACGAAACGGGGTAGCCGCAAAGTATCGGTGCTCAAGAGCTGCGTGGGAGTCAGTCGCCGCCCCCGCTGCCCGCTCCGCCTCCGCCGCCGTTTCTGCCGCCGCGCCCGCCGCGTCCTCCCTTACCGCCGGTTCCGGCGGCTCCGGGCGCACCATTCGGGCCGCCTGGAGCCGAACCTGTGTTCGCATTGCTGCCAGGGCGTCGAGAGCGTTTGGTCAGGGAATCGTCTACCGTGAACGACCAGGTTTTCGTGGTGGTGTTTCCCATCCAGTCTTTTGCCGTTAGGGTCACGGTGTGATGACCGTCTCGCAGAGTCGTATTTCTTCCGCCCTCGTTGTCGGAAATAACGTATTCGATGTAACCGGAGTCGGTTTCTACGGAATAGCCCGGTTTTTCTGAAAAGGAGTCGCCGTTGGGTTTGCGCGGAACCGGATTGTTATCGAATTTCAGCGAAATCGAGCTATAGTCCACGCCGGAGCCTTCGTCCACCAGCTTCGCAGCAATGTAGAAGGGAGGAGTCCCTTTCAAGTAATCTCCCTGGTCGGGAGTGATCGGAGTGATAATGGGCGGCAGACTATCCGAGGCATCCGACCGAAACGAAGTTAAGGCTCCATCGTCGGTTAGCACGAACAAGGATCCATTGTACATCAACGGTTGTGAGGTGACGTTGGCCACCGTCGGGATCGAATCCGCTCGCAGGCTGCTGGGCTGAATCGTATAGTTCCAGAGCAGCTTACCCGTTGTGCGTTCGTAAGCGAGAACGCCGCCCGTCGCGGTTCCAACGATCAAAACGTCCCCCGCAATGAGGGGCTTGGCGATGACTTCGTGTTCAACTCGCGGAAAGCCTTTCCAGAACGGACGGCCCCGGTTGTCTACGGCAACGATATAACGATCCGAATTGATGGCGAACACATTGCCGTCGGCATCAATGGCCGGAGGAGCACTGCTGTCCGACCCCAGCCGGGTGGCTCCGCGAAGGGCTCCATTGAGAGCACGATAGCCGTAAACTGAGTCACCGGCGGCAACATACACGAATTCTCCGCTCACGATAGGACTCATATTGCGGGATGTGGAATTCACCCGCTGGGCCCATTTCGCGGTTCCGGTGGCGAGGTTTAGAGCACGTAAGGCTCCATCGCTGGTCACATAATAAAGGTACTCGCCATTGGAGGCGATGTCCCCCGCGAAATCACCACCTGCCTCAATCCCGATGCGCCGGCCTGAAGACCAAACTCCGCCAGCAGGCTCGCCTTTTTCTACATCAATCGCGTAGAATTTTCGATCTCCGCCACCGAAATAAAGGTTGTTTCCAATGGCAATCGGCGTGGTCACCACCCCCGATTTCACGGTGTAGGCGGGCCATTTCTGTTTGCCGGTTGCGGCATCGAGTGCATACAGTCCGTCTCCCGCGCTGAAGTAAATGGCCCCATTCACGACTGTCGGAGTGGCCAGAATGGGTGTTGCCATTAAATTGTCCTGCGGATAGCGCCACTTTTCGCGACCAGTGGCGGGATCAATGGCGTGAAGCCGCCGCCCCGCCGCATAGTAGAGGGTTCCATCAGCGATGATGGGAGCCGCCGGGTTGTAGGCAAACGGGATACTGGTGTATTTCCACTCTACCGCCATTGGCGGCTTTGGAACCGAGGTATCGGCACGTTTGGCAGCTGGCGAATCGGCAGCCGCCATCCCCTGGGAAAGAGGGAAAATCAGTGTCGCGGCAGTAATGGCCAGAAAAGGGTGAGAACGCAGGGCCCGAAGGCGAGCGCGAAGTAGAGACATTCAGTGTCACTCCAAAAAAAGGTGTCGCGAGTTTCAGAAAAATCGAGACTCGGTTGAAACCGGGCTGTTGGATGGACGACACAGCCCCGTCAAAAGTTACCGGGCCAGGATCGGCTCCGTTTCGGATGCAGGCGAGAGAAAGGCCGGGAACCGTTCCCGGCGGTGAAATTATAGACGAATCCTAAACAAACGTCAATTGTTGTCGTTCAGATCGTTTTGTGAAGGCACGACTTGAGGGTACTGCGTTGTGAAACCAACGCCGAAGCGAGACGAATTGACGCAAATCCCGACAACACGGTATCATTTCCCTATGCAGACCCTGAATTCCTCTCTTTCTTTTCTTTCTCCAATCGGGCGGCTGTTTGTCGTCTCCGGCCCATCAGGAGTCGGCAAAGGAACGCTGCTGGCTCGGCTCTATGAGCGGGTGGCTGCCATTGTGCCGAGTGTCAGTGCCACCACGCGGCTTCCGCGTCCGGGGGAAGTGGAAGGGGTGAACTACTACTTCTTGACCCGCGAGCGATTCGAGCGCGAGCGCGACGAGGGCTTTTTTCTTGAATCTGCCGAGTATGGCTCTCAACTCTACGGCACTCCCATGAAACCCGTCAAAGAGCAGATCACTCAGGGATTCGACGTTCTGCTGGAGATCGAAGTTCAGGGAGCCCGTCTGGTGAAAGCAAAAATGCCGGAAGCGGTTTTGATCTACATCCAGCCTCCGACGATGGAAGAACTCGAAGCGCGGCTGCGCGGCAGGCGCACCGAAACGGAGGAAAGCATCCAAAAGCGACTGGCCGCCGCCCGCTGGGAACAATCCGCCATTCCAGAATACGATTACCTGCTCACGAACGACGACCTGAAAACGGCTTCCGATCAGCTCATCAGCATCGTGACTGCGGAACGCTGCCGGATCAGAAAAGGGCAGGAATAAACAACATGGACACCGACCTCACGGGCAAAAAAATTCTGTTGTGTGTTTCCGGTTCGATTGCCGCCTACAAAGCCGCCGATCTCGCAAGCCGTCTCTCTAAAACGGGAGCTGCCCTCTGGGTTGTGATGACTCCCTCCGCCCTCCGCTTTGTAGCCCCGGCAACTTTTCAGGCCCTCACCCGCAGCCCGGTCTTGACCGATGTGTTCGACGAGCCAATTTCGGGCCGAATCGCTCACATCGAGCTGGCGCAGTCGGTGGATTTAGTGATCGCCGCGCCCGCCTCCGCCGACTTGCTGGCGAAGATGGCGCATGGGATCGCCGACGACATTGTAACGACCTGCCTGCTCGCCGTTCCGAAGCCCACACCGCTTCTCGCGGCCCCTGCCATGAATACGGTGATGTGGGAGCATCCCGCCACGCAGGAAAATTTGAGAACACTCCAAAGACGGGGCGTGGAAATCGTTCAGCCGGGCTATGGACTACTGGCCTGCCAGGATGTTGGGGTTGGTAAGTTATCGGACGTAGAAGATATTTTCAAGGCCATTGTCGCGAGGCTGACACCGCATCAGGATTTGGTCGGACACGGAGTGCTCATCACGGCGGGTGCCACTCGTGAACCTCTTGACCCGGTGCGGTTTCTCTCCAACCGGTCAAGCGGAAAAATGGGGTTTGCGCTGGCGCGGGAGGCGGCCCGTCGGGGGGCGCGGGTCGCCGTCGTTTCCGGGTTCACCACTGAACCTCTGCCGCCCGGTATCAATGTGGTTCGCGCTGAAACCGCCGAACAGATGCACCGGCTCTGCCTGGGCTTGAAGCGCAATTTCAACATTTTCATCGGGGCGGCGGCAGTAGCGGATTATGCACCGGCAGAGGCCGCCGAGCAGAAAATCAAAAAGCGCGGCGAAACTCAGAACGAACTTACGCTAAAACTCGTAAAAACCCCCGATATCATCGCTGCGCTCGCCAGGGAAAAACAGCCGGATCAGTTTGTTGTCGGTTTTGCCGCCGAAACCGAAGACCTGCTCCAAAACGCCCAGGAAAAACTGACCCGCAAAAATCTCGATCTCATCGTCGCCAACGATGTCACTGCCGAGGGCGCAGGCTTTGACTCCGATACCAATATCGTGACCTTTCTTTTTGCCGATGGACAACGAACCTCTTTGCCGAAACTGAGCAAAAATGAGGTGGCACAGGAAATTTTCAATGCCATTTCCGCGAGGCTGCCATGATTCTCGATTCGCGGTTTCGGCGCAGCCTCGATCTTATTCTGATTGTCGTCACCTATCTGATTGCGTTTTTCGGCGTGGTTGTGCTTTGGAGTGCCACCCGCGGCGACGGCTCTCACTATGAACGCAAACAATTGATCGGCATGGCCCTGGGAACGCTGGGCTTGATCGGAATGGCCAGGCTGGACTATCATCATCTAACACGGATTGCGCGTCAGATTTATTTGGTCAATTTGATCCTGCTTTTGATTGTTCGCTTTAAGGGGCACGATACAAACGGATCGGTGCGCTGGATTAAAATCGCCGGTTTTCAATTTCAGCCGTCGGAGTTCGCCAAGCTTGCTGTCATCATCACGCTCGCGACCTTTCTGGAGCAGCGTCAGGAAACGATCCGAGAGCTGAAGACTGTTGGAGCCTCGCTGCTGTATGTCGCGGTTCCGGCGTTTCTCATCTTAAAGCAGCCTGACCTCGGCACAGCCCTGGTGGTTTTCGCTATCTGGTTCGGGATGCTGTTTATGGCGGGCGCACAATTGAAACATCTCGCCTCCTTTTTCGGAGCGGGTCTGCTGATTTTCACCGTCGGGTGGCATTTGGGGGCAGTGAATGATTACCAGAAAAAGCGGCTGATGGTGTTTATTGATCCCGATGCCGACCCGAAAGGAGCGGGGTATCACGTTAAGCAGGCCCGCATTGCCATCGGGTCGGGCGGTGTCTGGGGAAAAGGTCTGTCGGGAAGCACTCAGGTGCGCGGCGGCTATATTCCTGAAAAACAAACCGACTTTGTTTTTACGACCGTCGGCGAAGAGTTCGGATTTGTCGGATCGCTTGCCCTGCTTACCGCCTATGGCGGGCTGCTTTATCGCGCCGTCGCCATCGCTGCCTCCGCCGAAGAAGATTACCTAGGTCAATTGCTAGCCTCTGGTATTATCTCGATGCTTGGCTTTCATATCGTGGTTAACGTGGGAATGAACGTAGGCATTATGCCCGTTGCGGGCGTTCCTCTGCCGATGATTTCTGCGGGAAACTCCAATATCATCATCGTGTTGTCGAGTATTGGGCTGCTGCTGTCCATTCTACGACATCGGCATCAACTTCTGTTTCGCAGTTAGCGGGTGTTCGGTCGGGGAAAAGAGTAGAATAAGGCGGAACTGTTTGCACGGTTTCGCGTAAACAAAATGACAGGATGCCTTCTATAGAACGGCACGCTTATTTTTCCGGGTTTGCTTTTCAGGGCATCCGTACCCTTGCCTGGCGAAAGAATTTCTGAGGATCGAGGTGGCGGAGGTGAAAGAGGAAGCCCGAATCATTTGGCAGGGAGGTGAAGCGGAACCCTGTCGGGAAATTCTGAACCTCCTTCAGGAACACTATCGGATTGAAGCGGCTTCCTCACCTGATGAAGTTCTGAAGGCTGCCCAGCAAAACCTGCCTGACCTTATTCTTGCCGAAGTTGAACTTCCTCAACGGAACAGCAAAGCACTTTTAGAGGCTTTACGTTCACATGCTGGTACGTCGGCCCTCCCTGTTATTCTTTTTTCATTGAGTTCGGACTCCGAGCAAAAAGTGGAAGCCCTAGAATCAGGAGCAGACGACTTTCTCGTGATGCCCTTCACCGCCAGAGAAGTCCTTGCAACCGTTCGAGCGCACCTTAACCTTGCGGAAGTTCGAAAAAAGACGGAAGCAGAACTGCGGGATACCCGCACCCGCCTTGAAATCGCACTTACTGCTGGAGAAATCGGAACCTGGACGTGGGATGTCTTGCTTGACCGCGTGGCGGCAGACAAAAATTTAGCCCGTTTTTTTTCGGTCAGCCCGAAAGATGCATCGGGCGGCCCCATTTCGGTTTACCTTCAGGCCATTCACCCCGAAGACCGGAATCGGGTGATCCAGTCAATCTCGACGGTTTTAGAGAAGGGGGAGGCCTACGAAGCGGAATACCGACTGCTTACCGACACTGGTCTTCCTCGCTGGGTGATTGCTCGCGGTCGCATTGAGAGAGACGCTCAAGGCAAAGCGATTTCAGTTCCAGGGGTTGTGCTGGACATCACGGCCCGCAAAAAGGCCGAGCAATCCTATCAGGTAACGGAACAAGCCCTTGCTCTGGCGGTGAATGGAGCGGAACTGGGAACATTTTACTGCAATGTGCCCTTCGATAAAATCATTTGGAACGACACCTGTAAACAGCACTTTTATCTTCCGCCGGACGCCGAGGTAGATTTCGAGTTATTTTACTCCCTCCTTCACGCCGACGACCGGGAGCGAACCCGTCTGGCGGTTGAAAAATGCATGAGGGATCGAGTTCAATACAATGTCGAGTACCGGGTTGTCGGCCCGCAGGGGCAGCTGCGCTGGATCAATGCAATCGGCAAAGGCTACTACACGGAAGAGGGAAATCCGTATCGGTTCGATGGCATTACCATTGATATTACCGAGAAAAAGCAGAGGGAACGGGTTCTCAATTTTTTGGTGCAGATCAACGATGCCGCCCGCCCGCTCGCCGACCCCGAAATGGTGATGGAAACGATCTCCCGAATGCTGGGGGAGTTTATGGAGGTGTCGCGCTGTGCTTATGCCCCCGTTGAAGCGGACGAAAACCATTTTACGATCTACCGGGACTACACAAACGGCTGTTCTTCGAGCGCAGGGAATTATGAGCTCACCGATTTCGGCCCGCGAATTGCCACCCAACTTCGGCAGGGTCAAACGCTGGTGATCCAGAATCGAGCGCGGGAAGCCACGCCCGATGACCCGCTCGAAGCACTGCAGAAAATCGGGATTCAAGCCACTATTGCTACAGCACTGATCAAAGAGGGCCGCCTTGCGGCTTTGATGGCGGTTCATCAAAGCCGTCCCCGATCCTGGCTTCCCGAAGAAATACAACTGGTTGAAATGGTGGCGGAACGCTCCTGGGACATTATCGAGCGTGCTCGTGCTGGAAAACACTTGGTGGAGCGAGCGGAAGAAATCGAAGTTCTTAATCATCGTTTGCGCCGTGCGATGATCGAAACGCACCACCGCGTCAAAAACAATCTTCAGGTCATGTCTTCGCTCATTGAGCTTCAAGGCCAGAATGAAGTGGTTTCGAAGGAGGAATTACTGCGGCTAAAGCAAAACATTCAAGCACTCGGCGTCATCCATGATATTCTCACTCGTGAAGTCAAAACCGGGGAGGAGTACGAATTTCTTTCGATCAAAGAAGTGCTCGACCGATTTTTGCCGATTGTACAGGCCACCCTTGGCCAACGCCCTCTGCTCGCAAAGATCGAGGAAATTCATCTGCCGGGAAAACACGCGACTTCCCTGGCAATCGTTGCTAATGAACTGATTTCCAATGCGGTGAAGCATGGGAAAGGCGCGATAGAACTGACGCTTCACTCGGATGGTCTTAAGGCTTTTCTTGAAGTTTGTGATGATGGGCCGGGGTTCAAGGAGGGTTTCCATCCAGAGCACTCCGCCAACACGGGGCTGGAATTAATTGAAAATATCGCCCGCTACGACTTGCGGGGAAACACGCGGTATCTTAACCGAGAAGAAGGAGGAGCACGAATTATCGTCGCCTTCCCGCTCACTCCGCGAGCCTCTCAGGAAAAAGAACGGACAATTGACGGTGAACGCTAAAAACCCATTTGTGAAAGCCAAAAACAAACGATGAGACCTTATTTATTTAGTTCTAATCCTTCGACCGACCCGGCTCCGCTGGTAAACGGCCTTGCTGTACCCGCCAAAGTGTCTATTTTGCAGGGCAAGCGGGCGGTGATCATCGAGGACGAAGGAATCACGCAGATGCAGCTTCGCCGGGTGCTGAAAGCCGCCGGTGTTCTCGTATTGGGGTCGGCCATCAATGGAGAAGAGGGGGTGGCTGCTGTGCTTCGTGAGCGGCCCGATCTCGTTTTGATGGACATTCGAATGCCCGGCGAGGTGGATGGATTAGAAGCGGCGCGGCGCATTCTCACGGAATACACCGTTTGTATTGTCATGCTGACCGCTTTTTCGGACGACGAGTACCGCCGGAAAGCCAGAGAAATCAACACCTGCGGCTATGTCATCAAGCCGATAACTGCAGAAACGCTCATTCCGCAGCTGGAAGAAGCACTGACTGTGTTCGGAGACCAGGGCGAGCACTAAAACATTGAATGGCAAAGTGAATCAGTCTCCTTTTCAGCGTAACGAGAAGCTGATTTTTGTAACTCCCCTGGCCGCCGCTTGACAAACGGACTGGATTTTTGCTATCCTAATCCGTTCTGCTTTCGTATTGCCTCGGATTGCTGTCTCTCCGCTTGCTTTTATCTGTATTCTTCCATCGGCTTGATCCTGCTTCACGGCGAAAACCGCAACTCAGCACTAACATTTTCATCTTGACTACGTTTGGTGTGTTCATGCTAGAGAAATCGTTGGAAGTCACAGAGAAACTCCTCCGCAAGCCCAATAAATTCATTGAGTGTGAGGGACTCCAGTGGGAGTTTTGCTTCAACACTTCCAGCTCGAGCAAAGTGGTTTATACAATCCACAACCCACTCAAAGGAAGGAAAACTGATGGCAGATATTCAATGGCAGGAAACAAAGGAGGGTGTATTGAACACAATTTCTGATGGGCGATCAATCAAACTGATCGACTCATTTAGAAATAAGTGGCAGGTTGGCGAGTTTGTCGTTCACGTCCGACAGGTAGCTCGACCAAAAGTGATGTCTGATGACGAAAATGGAGAGCCAAGACTCTCCTATGGTTTTAGTATCCTCGATAATTCACTGGATGCTGATTTTGAACTCTGGATATGCGGAGAACCTTATCTCTTCCATTGGCTTCTTCCCACTCCATTGATTCGTGACATTTATAATGATCCTGATGCCTACCAAGATTACAGTAAAACGATCAATACGGTGGTTGTGACTGCAACATTTGATGTCAAGGAAGATTATATTTCATATGGACGAAAGGGAAAAATCGCGGCTTTGCCTGGCTATCGTAATACGATAGATGAAACCATAGATGCTCTTCTGTCCGACGATGAGCAGAAAGCGAAATATGGTCAGCTTAATCTAGTTGCACTCGAAGAACTACACAAAGAGTATTCAGTCGAAGTTTAGTTAGCTATTGAAATGCACTATCAAAAGTTTTTTAACCCATAAAAATTTTCTAATGCCTCAAACTCAACACCAGACGATTTTGATCCTCGATTTTGGAGCGCAGTACACGCAGTTGATTGCACGGCGGGTGCGAGAAGCGCATGTCTATTGCGAGGTGCTGCGTCATGACACGTCCGCTTCGGAGATCGCGAGACGCAATCCCTCAGGCTTGATTTTTTCGGGCGGGCCTTCTTCGGTTTATGATGAGGGCGCACCGCTGCCCGACCCGCAGCTTTACACACTGGGTGTTCCCATCCTCGGTATCTGCTATGGGCTTCAGGCCATGGCATTCCAACTCGATGGGGAAGTGGAACCCGCAGCGAACCGTGAGTACGGCGGCGCGGAACTGAAGATTACAAAGGTCGGAAAAATTTTCGAGTCGTTTGCCCATGAGGGCGAGCATCTCCACTGCTGGATGAGCCATGGGGACAAAGTGCTTTCGCAGCCGCCGGGGTTCGAAATCTACGCCGTCACCGACTCCACGCCGGTTGCCGCAATGGGGAATCCCGAAAAAGGGTTTTATGGCGTTCAGTTTCACCCCGAAGTGGTCCATACTCCCTTCGGACGGGAACTCATCGGCTCATTTTTAGCGCGGGTTTGCGAGACGACAGGGGATTGGACGACTTCGAACTTTATTGACGAAGCCACTCAGAAAATTCGGGAGACGGTGGGGAACGCGCACGTCGTCTGTGGGGTGTCGGGAGGGGTGGACTCATGCTGTGTTGCGGCACTCATGCACCGGGCTATCGGCGACCAGTTGACCTGTATTTTCGTGGATCATGGCCTGCTTCGCAAGGGGGAGGCGGAGCAGGTTCGCTTTGATTTTGCAGAGGCACTCGGTATTCATCTCATCTATGCCGATGCCAGAGAGCAGTTTCTCTCCAAACTCGTCGGCGTTTCCGATCCCGAACAAAAACGTAAAATTATCGGACGTGAATTTGTCGAAGTTTTCCAACAGCATGCTTCTAAAATCGAAAACGCCGAATTTCTTGCCCAGGGAACGCTCTACCCGGATGTGATCGAAAGCGGCGGATCGCACAAAGCCCACACCATCAAAACGCATCATAATGTCGGCGGATTGCCGGAAGATATGAAGCTCAAGGTTCTCGAACCGCTCCGTATGCTTTTCAAAGACGAGGTACGTGCTGTCTCCGCCGAACTCGGCCTGCCGGAAGCGATGGTCTGGCGGCATCCCTTTCCCGGCCCTGGTCTCGGAATTCGCGTTTTAGGCGAGGTAACTGAAGAGCGGCTGACGGCTCTGCGGGAAGCCGATGCTATTTTCATGGATGAACTACGCCGTTTCGGACTTTATCGAGACGTACAGCAGGCACTGACGGTGTTGATCCCAATCCGCAATGTGGGAGTAATGGGAGATCAGCGCACCTATGCCTATCCCGTTGCCCTTCGTGCGGTCACGACGGATGATTTCATGACGGCGCACTGGGCCCGACTTCCTTACGATTTACTAGAAAAGGTAAGTGCCCGAATTGTCAACGAAGTCCCGAACGTCAACCGAGTTGTCTACGACATCAGTTCCAAACCTCCCGCAACCATCGAGTGGGAATAGTTTCGAGAGATTAACCTATTATGTCTATTGGAGAAGAAGGCGTATCCTCTCATCGGGTGCTGCCGCATCAAATCTGCGAAACGTTGTTGACTGAGGCCCAGATCGGAGCGCGGGTGGCGGAGATTGGGGCACAGATTGATGCCGACTATCCGAACCACGAAGAACCACTTTTGCTCGTGGGCGTGCTGAAGGGGGCGACGTTGTTTCTTGCAGACCTGGCTCGCACGATCTCACGCCCCGTTGAATTCGACTTTGTGGCACTTTCCTCCTATGGAACCGCCACCGAAACCAGCGGCGAAGTGAGGATATTGAAAGATTTGGACGCGGCGGTGAACGGAAAGCACGTGATCATCGTCGAAGATATTATTGATACCGGCCTGACTCTGCGCTTTTCTTATCTGATCGAAAACTTGATTGGGCGCAGAGCAAAAAGCGTGAAAGTTTGTGTTTTACTCGATAAGCCCTCACGACGGCGCGTCGAAGTACCGATAGAATATCGTGGGTTTGAGATTGAAGATAAATTTGTCATCGGGTATGGCATGGATTACGGCGAACTTTACCGGAACTTAAGGTATATTGGTGTCGTAAAGTTGCTTGACTCCTGAATTTCTCCGCCTTCACGTTTTCCCTGACTGAGCGAACATTCCAATTCTCTGGCGGTTTTTCCGTCACTTTGAGTTTTCCGATTCATTGACGCATACGACTGTGCGACGACACTCCACCTCGCCCTCACCGGCACAAGGCAGACAAAACACCCCTATGGAAGAGACCACTTTCAACCTCTCCGAACTGGAAAACCGCCCTCTGGCGGAACTCCAGGAACTGGCTCGCGACCTCAGCGGAAGCTCGCAGCCCGTTACAACCACCCGCAAGGACGAGCTGATCGGGCGCATCCTGAATGCACAGTCGGATCGCAACGGCCCGATCATGGCGAAGGGCATTCTTGAGATTTTGCCCGATGGCTGGGGTTTTCTCCGCCGCTCCAACTTTTCTCCGAATGCCGAAGACATCTATGTGGCGCAGGCTCAGATCAAACGGTTTGGGCTTCGCACGGGCGACGATGTAAGCGGTCAGGTGCGTCCCCCCAAGGATTCGGAAAAATACTTCGGGCTCCTTCGAGTGGAAACCGTCAACGGCGTTGACCCAGAGGTGGCCCGCAACCGCGTCAACTTCGATGACCTAACGCCGATTTACCCCAATGAGCGGTTGATTTTGGAAACCTCTCGCGGCGAAATGACCGGGCGCATGATGGACCTGATCTGCCCCATCGGAAAGGGGCAGCGCGGCACGATTGTGGCGCAGCCCAAGGCCGGTAAAACTACTGTCCTGAAAACCATCGCCAACGCAATTGCCACCAATCACCCGGAGTGTCATCTGATCGTGCTCCTGCTGGATGAACGCCCGGAAGAGGTCACCGACATTCGCCGTTCGGTGAAGGGCGAGGTGATCTCCTCGACTTTCGATGAAACGCCAGAAAACCATATGCGCGTCGCCGAAATGGTGCTGGAACAGGCAAAGCGGCTGGCAGAAAGCAAGCGCGATGTCGTGGTGATGATGGACTCGCTGACCCGCTATACCCGTGCCTCGAACCTGACTGTCAACCCTTCCGGGCGCACCCTGGCAGGCGGGCTTGACCCTGCCGCCCTCTATCGCCCGAAACGTTTTTTTGGAGCCGCCCGTAACATCGAAGAGGGGGGATCGCTCACCATTATGGCGACGACCCTCATTGATACGAACAGCCGGATGGACGACCTTATCTTCGAGGAGTTCAAGGGAACGGGCAACATGGAAGTGGAACTGGATCGCTCGCTGGCGGAGAAACGCATCTTCCCGGCGATTTCGATGCGGTCTTCCACCCGCAAAGATGAATTGCTTTACGACGAGGACACGTTCAAGCAGATCGTGAAACTGCGCCGCCTGCTGTATGGCCTGGAGCAGGTGGAGGCCATCGAGCTGCTGAAAGACCGCCTTCAGCATACGAAGTCCAACAAGGAATTTTTGCTGATGGTGGAGAAAACCATTAAAAGCGACGGAGACTGACAGGGGCAATCAAGTTAGGCAGACGCAGCGGCGTTTCATTGGAGAAAGAACGTGAGCGATTTCAAGGGACTGTTCGGCGACTGGGAACCCGATGAGACCCCCGGAAACGAAGGCAGGGCGGGGCGCAGCGAATCGTCCTCCTCCCGTGAATGTGAAGTTCGAGTCGTGGATGTCTATGAGGGTGTTTATGATTCCGGAGGGCGCGGGGAGGGGACGTACTTCATTCTGCTGCGAGACAATCACGGGCGCGAACTGAAAATTTTTCTGGTGAAGGATGTGGCCTGGGCAATTTCGCTGGCGGTGCAGGGCAAAACCCCGGATCGCCCCTTCACTCACGATTTGATGCGAAACCTGATTGACAAACTCGGCGGCAAGGTCGAACGGGTCGTGGTAGATGACCTTTTGCAGGACACTTTTTACGCCCGCATTCTGATCGAAAAAGGCAAAGAAACCATCGAAATCGATTCACGCCCCTCGGATGCTATTGCGCTCGCCCTGCGCTCCCGTGCTCCCATCTACGTCGCGGAAAGCGTCCTCGAAGACGCGCAGCGCGAATAAGCAGTCAGGCTGAGTCAGGCTGGATGCACCTCTTCAGTTTTCACTGCGTGAAAGCTGTTCCGTTTGATCCCGCTGAGTTTCTCACCCCTGATAATTGGAGCAGGAATTTCGATTTGGTCAACGCGCCTAAAGCCGCTTAAATTTGTTTTCAAGAAGCGATATGGGAGCGGAAAGAATCGGCGGCGGCGCGGAGGTTAGCTTTGCGCTCCTCTTCAGAAAACCTGCCGAAGGATTCGTCTTCGAGGCAGAGGTCCCGGCTATAGCCCGCTTCTCTTAAGAGCGCGAAATAGCGAGTGTGGTCAATATCTCCCAAATGAACCGGGCAGGCAAATTCTCCATAGCGATAACCCATTTCTCGCTCCGTTTCCCGCATCGGCTCTGGGTAGCAGATATTCTTCAGGTGCGTGTGCTTTACCACCGGGGCAAACTGCGCGAAAATCTCATAAACTTTTAAGAGGGGCCATCCTCGCCAATAAAAGTTCCCCGAATCAAGGGTCAAGCCCAGGCGCGGCGATCCCGCCTTCTCCAAAAGTCCCTTTAGAAACAGGGGATCGTTTCCCTGAAACCCGTGATTTTCGATGCCCAATTCCACGCTTGAGGCCGCTGTCGCCGCCAAAATCTCCCGAACTGCCCCTGCGACAATCTCTTGACGTGCTTCCAACGGCAGGTCTTTTTCTCCCTGCATGATCGCATCAATCCTGATTGCCGGAACTTCCAGCGTCTCTGCGATCTGTACCGCCCCGACAGCCCACGCAATTTCCTTCGCTCGATCCGCTGCATTAAAATTGTTTCCCATGCAGAGGGCCGAAACCTGAACTCCATTCTCCCGGATTTGTCGTTTTAATACCGTAAGGTCTGCGGAATTCGTTAAGATCAGGCGGGGTTTCCCCGCTGCTGAGGTCAGAGAAGGAACGGAATTCTCCCGATCCAGCCACAGTTCGATGCCCGTTAGGTTCAGGTCGGCTAAACCTTCAAGAGGGGTAGAATAGCCCGCCGCAAACAGAACTTCATCACGAATGGACAGATACATCAGAGTTCGGTCTCCCGCAGCGTTTTCGCGGTCACTTCGGCGTGGGTATCGTTGATGTAGGCTCCTGCTCCCGCCTCCGATCCGGCCAGATATTTGAGTTTGTCCGGCGTGCGATAGGGCGGGTAAAACTCGATATGGAAACGGTAGAAATCGTAGTCTTCCCCGTCGGTCGGGCGTTGGTGCATCAGCATGATGTAGGGGAGCGAGCGGTTCCAGAGCGCGTTGTATTTGCCGGTGACGATCTTCAGCATCTCGGCAAGGGCGCGGCGTTCCTCCGGGTCGAAGTCGGATATCGCTGATTTTCTCGCTTTTGGCAACACGTGGACTTCGTAAGGGTAGCGGGCATAAAAAGGAACCACTGCAGCAAAGTGTGCGTTCTCGGCCACGATCCTCCGCCCGTCTTCAAGTTCCTGGATAAGCACGTCACCGAAAAGATCGCGCCCGGTTTTTTCGTAATGGCGGCGAGCAGCGGCGATCTCACGCTTCGGGATAGGCGGCAAAAACGGATAAGCGTAGATTTGACCGTGCGGATGCGAGAGTGTGACGCCGATCTCGCGCCCCTTGTTCTCGAAAATGTAAACATACTTTACATAATCACGGGAAGCGAGGTCGTCGAAGCGGTCGGCCCATACGTAAATGAGTTCCTCGATCTTTTCGACGGGCTGGGCGGCAAGTTCCGCGTCGGCCTGCGGGGTATAACAGACCACTTCGCAGACGCCCTGCGCGGGCGCAGTCGGATACAGCTCCGATCCCTCAATGGAAATTTCGGGAGCGTCGGCGCGAAGTGAGGGAAACTTGTTCTCGAAAACAACGATTTCATAATCCGAGGCGGGAATTTCGGTGGGAAAGCCGCCGGGTTTCGTAGGCGCGAGGGGATTGTAGTCGGGCGGAGGGAAAAAGGTGCGATCCTGGCGGTGCGTCGCCGTAATCACCCACTCTTCGAGGGTAGGATTCCAGCGCAGCTCAGACATTTTTGGAGCCCTCCGCTTTCTGGGATTCGCTTACGCCTTCGGATTTGGTCTCATGGCCGTTCACTATGTTCGGGTTCACCTGGGCAAACGCCGCCGTCTGGCTTGTCGAAGCCGTCCGGGGAAAATGAAAATAGTGCAGGCTGCGCCCGTCCTCTTTAAGGATCGTTTTTTTCTCGATGTTCACCTGAAGCCTCTTTGCCAAAAGTTGCCGCCTTTCGGCGGCAATTGGCGAGAGTATACCCGCACATCGCCGCTCACAGTCCCCTTTTTGCGTAGAACCGGGTAGAATCGCCCAACATTCCTCGAAGGAAACCCCTTTTATGATCAAAACACACGACGCCGTATTCGCCGCCATTGACATCGGCACCAACTCCATAAGGCTCGCCGTCGTTAAAAACGAAGGCGGACAGGGACTCGTCACGCTCGCTCAGCACCGGGAAGCGGTTCGCCTCGGTGAAGGCGAGTTCGAGACGGGGGAACTCACCCCCGAAGCCATTCGGCGCGGAGTGCTCGTAGTCGCGAAATTCGTGGAGGTTGCACGCGGATTCGGGGCCGATGAGATTGTGGCGTTTGCCACGAGTGCTGTGCGCGAAGCCGAAAACCGCGAAGAGTTTATTCAGCGGGTGCGCGATGAAGCGGGAATCGAGGTGCGCGTCATTTCTGGGGTAGAAGAGGCGCGTCTTATCTGGGAGGGGGTGTCCAGCGGCATGGACCTCGGCGACAAAAAGGCGATCCTCATTGACATCGGCGGCGGCTCCACCGAAGTCATCATCGGGAACGCTCAGGAACACCTTATGCTCGACAGCCTCAAGCTGGGCTGCATTCGCCTCTCAAACCAGTTTTTCCCGTCCCCCGACCCTGTTTCCTGGGAGGATTTCCAAAAGGTGCAGCGGTACGTCGTCGGGGTAGCGAGCAGCATTCTGCGGCGCGTCGAAAATTTGGGTTTCGACCTCGCCCTCGGTTCTGCAGGAACGATCAACACGCTTGGGGCCATCTGCGCCAAGCGGCAGATCGAGGCAGGCTTTCCGCCGGCGGGGCGGCAGCTTTTCTTTACGCTCGACGAACTGAGCGAAGCCGTGCAGATGCTCTGCCGTCTGCCCCAGGAAAAACGCCGTGAAGTCCCCGGCATGGACCCGAACCGCACCGACATCATCCTCGGCGGCGCCGTTGTGATACTTACCCTGATGGAACTCTTCGGCATCCACAAACTCACCGTTTCGGACAGAGGACTGCGAAACGGCATCCTGCTCGATCATCTGCTGAAAGAGGACGGGGCGCGGGAGGAATACGCGAAAACTTCCGTTCGCCGCCGCTCTATCCTGCAGCTTGCCCGCGCCTGCCGCTTTGAGGAAGAGCACGCGCTCCACACCGCCCATCTCTGCTTTCGGCTTTACGACGAACTGCACCGGATCGGCGAGCATCTTTACGGCTCTCGCGCCAAAGAGCTGCTTGAATACGCCGCCCTTACCCACGACATCGGCACTTTTCTTTCGCACTCCAATCATCAGAAGCACGCTTACTATCTGATTCGCAACTCCGATCTGCTTGGCTTCAACGACTCTGAAATTGATATTATCGCCAACACCGCCCTTTACCATCGCAAAGGCATCCCGAAGAAAAAGCACCTTAACCTCGAAAATCTGAACCGGGCGGATCGCAGGCTCGTCACCGTGCTCGCCGCAATTTTGAGGATCGCGGAGGGAATGGATCGAGGGCATCTGGGATCGGTGAAAGACCTGCGGCTTGAAAAACAGGAAAGCCCGCCGCGCTTTGAGCTGACCCTGCTTTCCGATGCGGACTGCACCCTCGAAGTGTGGGGCGTAATGAACAACCGAGACCTGTTCGAGTTTGCGTTCGAGGCTCCGCTCACGGTTCGCGCCGCGAAGTAGGGGATGGAGCCGCAGGGGAAGACAGGGGTTGGAACTCCTCGCTGCGGAACAAAGCCGCCTGTGCGGACGGTAATTCGCATTTCACCGCCTCCGAAAGCCGCCCTCCTCAAAAGCGTGTGTCAACGGGGTCTACCCCTGTGCAGGAGGAGCACGGAACAGCCCGCTCTGATGCGCCTTCCAACGCTCTCACCGACACTGACGACGTTCTCGCTGCGACACCCGCCCCCAGAATTGCGGCGTCCGCCCTGGCTTTTTCTGACGAATGGATTGTCTGCAAAGCCCCATCGAAAAGGGAACATTAAGTTATCGGACGTATTTGTTTTAAACTTTCCATGAGCAGACTCCGAGCGGTGTCTACCCAGCTGCTCATGGCGGAAACCACATCTTCATGGGTGAATCCCGCGCTGTCTAATCCCGTGCCAAGGTTCGTTACAATGCCTAGTCCCGCGTATTCGATGCCCGCTTCCTTCGCAAAGACTGCCTCCGGCAGGCCCGTCATGCCCACCACGTCGCCTCCCCACTGAGCAAAAAGGCGAACCTCCGCCGGGGTCTCGAAGCGCGGCCCGTCGCAGCAGACATAGCAGCCTTTCGGAACAATCATAATCCCTGCGTCCGCTGCCGTGTTCAGGATCGCCTCCCGAAGTCGGGGGCTGTAGGGCTGGGCAAACGGGGTGTGATGCCACGCCCCGTTAACGGCGAAGGTAAGGTCGCGTCCCCGCGTGAAATCAATGAAGTCATCGAAGAGAACGAGCGAACCCGGAAGCAGATCACGGCGCAGTGAACCGACCGCATTCGTCGCGATGGCGTGGGTGACACCGAGTTCGAGCAGGGCGGCGATGTTGGCACGATAGTTGATCTCGTGGGGGGCCAGCCCGTGCGAAGCCCCGTGCCGCGACAGAAAGTAGAGTTTGTACGGCTCCACGTAGTTGTCCGAAACGGAAAGCAGCCGCGCCTCCCCGTACTCAGTGGAAACCGAAATCGGCTCCGAATGGATTTCTGGGGGCAGGGTCTCGAAGCCCGTCCCGCCGATAATCGCTTTATTTCCCGTCATAGGTGCTCCTCACTTGACTTTTCAGGCGAAATCGTCTACACTTCGCCGCCAAGATAAGTTTACCCCCGACCCGAAGGTTCCAAATCAGCTTTTACCGATCATGCCCGAAGTTTCAACCCAAACCATTGAAGGCCGCAGTTTTCGGCGCCGCCCCGTTGTCACACACAAAGTGATGTTTGGGGAAGACCTCGGAGGTATCGTTTCGCGCTACGCGGGGGAAGTGCTGGCTCCGTCCTCCGTGATCTGCCTTTCCGAAAAGTTCGTTACTATTTGCCAAAACAATGTCCGTCATATCAGCGATGTTCAAGAGTCGTGGCTGGCTAGATTGATCGTGAAGTATGTGACGAAATATCCCAACGACATCGGCTATTCGCATCCGAAAAAGATGCAGTGCGCCATTGATCTCGCCGGGTATCCTCGCATGGTGGCCGCTGTGATCGGAGGCGGTTTCACAAAACTTGTCCTCAAGCGAAAAGGGGACTTTTACCGGATTGCAGGGCATCGGATTTCCGAGATTGACGGCTTCAACCCGGAGGCGATGAAGCCCTTCGATGAGTATGCGATGCTTCCGCCGCTTCGTCCCAACGAAACCTGCGAAGAGATCGCGCAGAAGTTCGGCTGTCACTGCTACATCATTGACGGAAACAACATTAATGTCGAAGTGATCGGAATGAGCCGCAGCTTCGCGAAGATCGGGCTGGACAAATCCACCTTGCGCCTTCTGATGCTCGACAACCCGATGGGGCAAAACGACGAACTCACGCCTATTTTTGTGCTGGACGAAGTGAACGCGGAGAACTGAACCGCCTTTTCGCTTTTTGCCCGGCCTGAAGATAGGTCGAAAGCCTCAAGACAGACGGCCCCTGCGAATTGTATCCTCTGAAACGGGGGAAGAGACGGATTTCCCCCAAACGGAGGGGAAAACAATGCGAGGACTGACGGCATTTGTTTTGGGAGTGCTGGGAGTTTTGCTGGGGCTGTTTCTGTGGGTTTCGCTTACGGGACACGCCCTGCCGCCGCACTTTTTGGAAGATCACTTTCTGGAATTGGTGACGGGGGTCTGCTGCCTTCTCTGGCTGCTCATTTTGCTGAAGGCTCCCTGGGATTTGTACTTCAAGGCGCGGGAAGTGGCGTTTGAGCAGTCGCGTGCCGAAGAGCGCGGCCTTCCGCTGGAGGCGGGACGCAGAGAGTATGTGGAGGGTCTTGCCCCCCGGCTGTTGAAGCTTGCGATTGGGCTTCATCTATTCTCTTCGGCGGTGATCGGAGCAGTAACGCATACGTTCGGCGGACAAGCGGGATACTGGTTTGCGGGATTTTATCTGATTTCGACGGGGTTTCGTCCTCTGCTGGCCGTCTATGGTTATCTTCTCCTGAAATTGACGGTGCTGAATGAAGAGACTTACTTTCCCCGGCTGGACGTGGTGACGCTGCAATCGCAGGTTCGCGTTCTGGAAGAAACCTATCGTCTTACCGAAGAGCGCACAAACGCCTTGAATGAGGAACTCTTTCGTGAGAAGACCGAACGGGAAGAGGAAACGTTTGCTTTGCGCGAACGCCTGGATCGAATTGGACGGGAATTCGAGGCATCGCTTGCCCGCATAAAAACGGATGCGGAGCTGGTAGAGGGGCTTCGTGCCCTGGTGACCTTTGTTCGGGGGATGGGAGAGGAGAGGGGCCGCCTCTAGCCGTCGCGGTGCGAAAGTTCGTCCTTTCGGACTTTCGCACCCTCCGTTTTCGTGCCCGAAAGCCAAGTCAGCAGGTTCCGTGCCGCGTTTTTCTTCCACTCACGCCAAAATCTACCTTCTGCTCGCCCTTTACGCCGGTCTTCTCTGTGCCCCGCTGCTCGCGGGACGGATGCTGTACTGGGGCGATGTTTTGCTCTACTTTCTCCCGATGTCGGATTTTATGCGCGAGCGGTTTTTGCTGGGGGAGATTCCGCTCTGGAACCCGCACGTACTGCTCGGTCAGCCTCTTTTGGGTAACCCTCAAATGGGGGTGTTCTATCCGCCGAATGTGATTTTATTTTTTGTTCCCGCCTGGGCCGCGCTGTCCTTCCTCACGGTCTTGCATTTGTTTTTGTGCGGAGTTTTCTGCTTTCATTTTCTCAGAGCGCAAAAGCTCGGCGATCTTTCCTCGCTGGTCGGAGCCTTGACCTATGCGGGAAGCTCGGCGATTGTGGCCCGAATTCAGTTTCCGCCGATGGTGCAGGCAGCCCCGTATCTGCCCCTGCTGCTCCTGACGATAGACCGGATGACTTCGAGCGAATTTCTCTCCGTTTCCTCAACCTTGGCGAAGCTGGAACTCAAGCCGACCCCGCCGCGCCTGTTGTTGACCGTAACCGTCGCGCTGATGGTTCTGGCTTCGCACCCGCAGATGGCATTTTTATCTCTTTTGGCGGCAGTTCCGTATGCGATTTACCGAGTTCGCCAGCGCACAGGAAAGTGGCTTTCCCCGCTTTGGATCGTTTTTGCGGTTTACTTTGCCCTGGGTGTGGGATTGTGTGCGGTGCAGCTGCTGCCGACCCTGCAGCTTCTGCGCGAAAGCCCCCGCGAACAGATGACGCCGGAAATGGCGAACCGCTTTTTTCTGGAGGCACGCCAGCTCCTGACCCTATTGTTTCCGCGAGTGCTGGGGCATCCGGCTTTCGGCGATTATAAGGCGGCGGGGAATGCGTGGGAACCGGCGATTTTTGTGGGCTGGCTTCCTTTGCTGGCGGCGGGGCTGGCTCTTCGTCTGCGCGGGCATCTCTCCGCCACTCGTTTTTGGCTCATTGTTGCCGGGGTGAACTTATGGCTTGCGTTCGGGGTGAAGGCCTACTTGTTTCGGCTGGCTTTTTATCTTGTTCCGGGGGTCTCGAAGTTTCACGACCCGGCGCGGTTTCTGTTTCCCCTGACGATGGCCCTGGTCGTTCTTGGAGCGGTGGGAGTCGAGGTCTGGCTTTCACGTCAGACGAGGATCACACGGAGGCATTGGCTTGCACTAGTCGTTGGAACCGCGCTGCCGCTCGTCTGGTCGGCGCAGGTATGGAACCCAACCGCGAACCCCGCCGTGTTGAGCCTCTCCGCAAAGGGGAAAGCCGAGGCAGCGGCGGGGGAGGGGCGCACCTATCTTCCCGACTACGAACGCCTCTGGAAGCGTTATGTCAATTATAATGATTATGGATCGAACGCGGATCGGCTTGTTCGGGCGTTTCGGGATTCAGGGCTGCCGAATGCGGGGATGCTGACGCACACGGAGATGATGCATGGCTACGAGCCGGTTCCATTGCTGCGCCCGCTCGCCTTTGTGGGGACGGTGCAGGAGTTGTTCGGGCGCGGGGAACCGGGGGCAAGGCGGCTGTTGGAGCTGGCAGCGGTGGAGCGAATTCGGAAAGGGTGGGGAGGCGAGGCCATGCTGCCGGGAATGCTCTGTTCCTCTGTAAACTCGGAAGGCGAAACGGAATTCGGCCTGCCCGCTCCCCGCTGGATCAGAGCAGTTTCTGAAACGCGCTGGATCGAAGGGGAAGCGCGAACGTCTGCTGCTCTTTCCGATCCGAATTTCAACCCCAATCAGAGAGCGATCCTTTCCGGAGAGGGGAGTGAGGATTGGAGGGGCACACCCAACGCGGGTTCGCTCGACATTTTATCGCTCTCGCGAACGCCGCACCTTTTTACTTTTCAGGTGAAGACCGGAGCCGACAAAACCTTTCTGGTTTTTTCTCAGGTGGGATATCCGGGATGGAGGGCGAAGGTGGATGGAAAGTCAGAGCCTTTGGTGACCTCAGACGGCGCGTTTTGCGGGCTGTTTGTGGTTGGACAAAAGCCACACTCTGTCCGATTGGAGTTTGATCCCGCTGCCTATCGCGTGGGGTTATTTCTATCGCTGATGGCAGCGACACTGCTTACCGCTCTGTTTGGGTTGGTGAGGGCAGCCGGTCGAAACCCAGAGAGAACCGCCTTATGAATGCCCTGCTTTCTCGGCGTGAGGTGAGATGGACGGTTTTAATCGCGCTGGTGGTTTTGTCAGCGGGATTGCGGGTTTATCGGCTGGACACGGATGCCTACCCCGGATTATCCTGGGACACCGGGCTGTTTACGGATGAGGGCTTTTATCTGCACAATGCCCGCAATGTCCTTTTGTTCGGAGCCGCGAAGACGGATGAATTCAACAACCTCTATTTGATGCCTGTACTGCACAGCGTTCAAGTATTCTGGTTTCAAAGGTTCGGGGTGGGGAGCCTGCAGACCCGCTCGCTTTCGATCCTTTTGAGCCTATTCACCCTTCCGTTTTATTTCGATGCCCTGCGCCGTCTTTTCGGAAAGCGAACCGCAGCTCTGGCAACCCTGTTTCTTTCGCTCGATCATCTGAATTTGCTTTACAATCGAATGGGATTAATGGATACTCCTGCGGCGTTCGGACTGGTGGGGGCGTTCTGGTTTTTCAGTCACGCGGTTTCGGGAGAAGAACTCGCCGATGACAAGGCGAAGCGGCGAGCCTGCGCGATGGTCTGCGGCACCGCATTTGGACTCTGCTATGCCCTGCGAGGGCTGACTTTATGTGCAGCTCCGGCATTTCTCGCGGCGTTCTGGAAACGACCGCACCCCGCAAGCAATAAACTCTGCCCTTTTATTATCGGACTTTTTTTGTTTTTAGTTGTTTTTGCCGGGGTTTGGTACTTGCCGAATCGCTCAGAAATCGCCCGCATCAATGCTTTTCATCTGAAAGAGCAGCTGCTGCCGCGCACCTTTCATCAACTCGGTCTGAATCTCTGGCAAGCCGTTGCGGGGGTTCGTTTTTTGGGGCTGCTGCCGTATCTGGTGTTGCACAGTCCGCTTCTTCTGATCTTAACTCTGAAGGGGCTTTTCCAGCCCCTTGCCTCTGCCCGCCAAAGCGATTCAGAGGCAAGGGGCGTTCTGCTGCTGCGACTCTGGATCGCCGGGTTTTGGGGTCTTTGTGCGATCTCCAATTATGCACCCAGCCGCTATTACGTTCTCTTCTACCCGGCAATGATGGCTTTGGCGGCACATCAGCTGATCGCTTTTACCGCTTTTCCCGACAGGGGCAGGGGGACGCTTCAAACTGCCTTTAAGCCTGATTTTGTGTCTCGCTTGTTGGTTTTCGTAGGAATATGGGGTATCGTAAACGGGTGCTGGCTTTCACATTGGCTCTCTTCACTCAAGACGACTCGTCGAGATGCCGAACTCTGGCTTGAAACTCATTTGCCGGAAAGCACCGTTTTGATCGGAGATTGCGCTCCCGGTCTTGCGCTCGACAGCAAGTTTCGGGTACTGAACGTGCAGCCCGGCCTCTGTAATGACCAAGACACCCTGGCGAAGCTGGTGAAATACCCTCGTGCGGTTGTGATCCTCGACGGTGTTTGGAAAGAAAAATGGTGGCGGCAGCATTACCCGCAGGCGGTTTCCGAGCGAAGGCGTGCGGCGTTGTTCCATCCGTTGATTTCGCATACCGTCGGGGTTTATCTGGTCTCGAAGGGCGAGCAGGTGAAGGATGAAGGTCGGTGAATTGGTGCGAGCCTTGGAGATGATGAAAACGCACGTCCAGCGTGTCACGCCTCAGACTTCTTTGCAAACGGCATTGGAAATGCTCGACCTCTACCAGACCCCGGCTTTGCCGGTCGTGGATGAAGCGAACCGGCCAATCGGGATTGTGACGGAAGGGGATATCGCCCGCGCCTTTCTAAAATCAGGTGTTGCTGCGGAAGAGCTGACGGTGGCGTCGGTGCAGACCTGTCCGGTAGAGTGTGTGCGCTCCGAAGAGCCGCTTCAGACTGCCGCGCCGCGTCTTCTCAGCCGAGGGTACAAACGCACCCCTGTGCTTAACCCAGACGGGGTATTGATCGGCGCGCTGGATCGCGTAGATTTGCTGCTCTGGCTGCTGGAAAGCTCTGAGGCGGTTCTATGACCCTGATGTTACCCGAACGAATTCTGGAAAGAGTGACATCGGGGGAACGCCTGATTAGCGACGGTGCTATCGGCACGGAATTGATGCGGCGCGGTATCCCGGTAGACGACCTGCCGCGTACTGCACTCGATAGCCCCGATGTGCTGCGTTCGGTGCACCAAGATTATCTCGCGGCAGGCGCAGATATGTTGACCGCGCACACCTTCTCATGGAAGCCGACCGCTGAAGCGACCTATGCGGCATTACAAATTGCGCTCGAAGTGGCGGAAAGTTCGGCACGAGAGATCGGAGTCTGGTTCTCGATGACCGAGCAGAGCGACCTTGTCTTTCTCGATGGCATTGCGACTCGTACCGAGCGAGCCGAATTGTTGCGAGTAATGCCCCTCATCGAGACGTGTTCGACAACAGATGCTCCCACGCTCGTAACGACGCTTTATAAACTCGTTGTGAATAAAGCGGGATTGGCACTCAGCGCACACGTTCGCAATGACGGGACTCTGTTGGGCGGTCCTATGGTGGAAGAATGGGTTCGCGGCGTGACGGCGAGCAGCGTAAAAATCATCGGCGTCAACTGCGGTGAGAGCCTTGAATCGTTTTCGAACATTGCGAGGCGAATGAGAACGGTCACTTCGCTTCCCCTGTTGGTTCAGCCGTCCCTTGGTTTGCCGCAAATTGATGAGGTGGGACAGCCTCATTACCCGGTGTCGCCGGAAGCATTCGCAGAGGCTCTGAAGCCGATACGCGACCTCGAAAACGTGATCGTCGGCGGCTGCTGCGGCACAACACCCGAACATATCGCTCGCCTGATGAGGGACTGGGTGTGACACCAGCGTTAAAGTTCGACCATTTTATTTCTTTTGGCAGGAGGGTTTGAGGGAATGATGAAACTGAACCGACGCGGGCTAATGGGTCTCGCGGGTCTTTTGATTTTGAGCGCGTTCGCCGCCGGATGTAACAACACAAGTGCGCCCGACGCCGCCACGACACCGGGCAAAACCGGTGCGGCAGCCACCCCCGCCGCAGCGGGCGGCGGCAACGGCAACCCGCAAACCGGCGATACCATCAAGGTCGGCGCATATTTGTCGCTCACCGGAAGTCAGGCCGATTTTGGAAAACAAACCCGAACCGGTATTTTGATGGCCGTTGACAAAATCAATGCGGCGGGGGGAATCAACGGCAAAAAAATCGAAGCCGTCATCGAAAACGACGAAGGGGACGCCGGAAAAACCGCCAATGCGGTGACTAAACTCGTTTCCCAGGACAAGGTGGTGGCCGTGCTGGGAGAGATTGCCTCGTCGCTCAGCCTTCGCGCCGCCCCTATCTGTCAAAACGCAAAGGTTCCGATGGTGACGCCCTCCTCCACAAACGTCACCGTCACCGAACAGGGCGATTATATTTTCCGCGTCTGCTTTATCGATTCTTTTCAGGCGTATGTCCAGGCAAAATTCATTGCCGAAACACTTAAATTGAAGAAGGCCGCGCTCATGCTCGACAGTCAGAGCGCGTACAGCCAGGGGCTTGGCAAAGAGTTTAAAGATCAGTTCACGAAAATGGGCGGGCAGATTGTCTCCGAAGCCTCCTATTCACCGAGTGACACCGATTTCAAAGGCCCGCTTTCAACGGTCAAAACCTCCACGCCCGACATTATCTATCTGCCGGGCTACTACACCGACGCCGGGAAAATCGCGACGCAGGCCCGCGAACTTGGGATGGCGATGCCGTTTATGGGCGGCGACGGCTGGGACGTACCCGCGCTTTTTACCTCCGCTGGAACCTCTCTCGAAGGCTCCTACTTCTCCGACCACATCGCTTTGGATCGTCCTACCCCCGCGCTGACCGCTTTTCAGAAAGAGTTCGAAGGCTTCAAAGCGAAACCGGGAAATGCCGATGCCTCGTTCGGAGCCTTGACGACTCTGGGTTACGATGCCATGATGATCGTTTCCGAAGCGATGAAGAAATCGAAGACGATGGACGGGATCGCTTTGCATGAGGCTCTCGCCGGAACGAAAGATTATCCCGCTGTCACCGGGAAGATCACTCTCGATGAAAAGCGAAACGCGAAAAAGGCGGCGGTTGTTGTGAAGATCGTCGGCAAAGAGTTTAAGTGGCAGGCGGACGTGCTGCCGCAATAATTTCTGAAACCGTCACCGAAATCTGTCCATCAGAAACATGAGAAAGCAGAAATTTTCCAGCCTCAGATTGAGCGATGTGATGCCAATGCTGGCACAAGATCGCTTTACGAAATGGAAAATTTCTGCCCCTCCGCGTTCTCCAAGCGATATTCTCAGGGCAAATCTGCAACGGCTCAGTCATTTCGATACGTTGGGAACCGAAGCGGCGAAACTGCTCCTTGTAGATACGCTGCTGGCCGAGATTATTCCCGATCATGCGAACCTCAAAGTGTGGAAGGGTGCGGTTCTGGAATCGGCGACCCTGACGGGGTTTGCCGATTATCTGGTGACGCCCGATTATGCCTATGTGAAAACGCCGTTGCTGTGTGCGGCGGAGGCAAAAAAAGACGATTTCGACAAAGGGCGAGCGCAGTGCGTCGCGGAGATGGTGGCTTGTCGGGAGAAAAATCTCGCGGACGGCTACGATCTCGACCTTTTCGGCTTCGTCAGTAACGGGCAAACCTGGCTCTTTTATCAGTTGTCTACTACCAACGAAATTTACGAGACAACCGAGTATAGTGTGAGTTATCTGCCGGAGCTTCTCGGCGCATTGGATTTTGTCTGTGCCGAGTGCGCGAAGCGCGTTCCCTGAAATGCTCTGTGGCCGTCACAATGCCGTGACGCCTCTCCTCGACCCCTCTCAGAGAAGCGTCACGGCATGACTCTGAGTGAAACGAAGACGGTTCTGTTTTCACGATTCAGAGCGTAAAGTAAATACGGAGAGAGATGAATCCCGCGCTTCAGCGCGTGAAGTAGTTGATTCTTCTGAAAAAACGTGCAATTCAACGGCTTAAACAACTACTTCACGCGCTGAAGCGCGGGATTATGCCGTTAAATGATCCACTTTTGGGGTTAAGTTAATTCTTCAACGAAAAAAGTGAATTGCCGCAAGGCGAGTTTGATCCTGATTGAGTCAGTAATGGGAGAGAAAAAATTTGGGACAGATGATTGAACTGTTCCTCAACAAGTTGATTTTAGGCATCCAATTGGGCGGTGTCTATGCGCTGGTTGCGGTAGGCTACACTATCGTCTACGGCGTACTGCAATTCATCAACTTCGCGCACGGGGATGTCTATATGATCGGCGCATTCATGGGAATGTTCGCCGTTAAAGGGTTTAACGAGGGTTCGATCACCGACCCCCGTACCATGATCGTGGTGGTCGCGATGATTTTAATCGTAGCCCTTTTTGTTTCGATGCGCGGTCACTGGCGAGACCCAAAAGGGGCCATGATTCGACTGGGCGGGTTCGCCTTGGCGTTTGTACTGCTCAGTACGGCGGTTCATTTGTTTCTCAAAGGCGGGCAGGCCGTGTTCGCCCCCCTCCATACGCTTGCGAACACCCATGTTATCCTCGGCGGCATCATTGCCCTCATCGTTGCGACGGCCTGGTGTGCGGGTCTGGGCGTTCTCATCGAGCGCACCGCCTACAAACCCGTGCGGGGCGCAGGCCGACTGACGGCTCTCATTACGGCAATCGGGGTTTCCCTCCTGATCGAGAACGGAGGGCAGGCGGTTTTCGGCTCAGAACCCCATGCCTACTCGCTTAAGGATTTACCCGGCGGCAAACAGCTGCTCGACGGGACACTCGATCTGCACCTGCTCGGTATCACGCTGAGTGTCTCGAAGGGACAGCTGCTCGTTCTTCTGGCAACAACGGCACTGGTGCTCGCGCTCACCTATATCGTCCGTGTCACGAAGTTCGGCAAAGCGATGCGAGCCGTTGCCTTCGACCGAGACGCCGCCGCGCTCATGGGCATCAACACCGATACGATAATCGCGTTCACGTTTTTGCTCGGCTCCGGTCTTGCGGGGGCAGCGGGATTTCTCAATTTTGGTTTGACGGGCTACACGTTCGATACGAACACAGGCATCATGTTCGGCTTGAAAGCGTTTGTGGCGGCAGTTCTCGGCGGGATTGGAAACCTTTATGGTGCCGTGCTGGGAGGTCTTGTTCTCGGACTGGCCGAAATGTTTGTCGGCGGCTCGCCGTTCAGCCCTTATCGGGACGCGATTGCGTTCATTATTTTGATTGCGATTTTGTTGTTTCGCCCATCGGGTTTGCTGGGCAAAAATACGGTGGAAAAGGTTTAATTCATGCCCCGTTTTGTGCGGCAGTTACTTATCATCGCTGGAACTCTGGTGGGATTGTGGCTGTTGAACCGCTTTCTGACTTCGACCACGCCGACCGACGTTCCGATTCTTCACCCCACGTTCACCCGCATTCTTTATCTCTGTGCCATTTCGGTGACGCTGGCGGTCAGTCTCAACCTCGTGAACGGATTCACGGGCCAATTTTCGATTGGTCATGCTGGTTTCATGGCGGTGGGGGCGTATGCCGGGGCCGGATTCACCCACTTTTTTCCGGCCCTCCAAAATCAGTTCGGCCTTTTGCTCGCCGCCCTGACCGGAGCCTTTTTCGCAGGCCTGTTCGGTTACGCTGTGGGGGTTCCCAGCCTCCGTCTTCGGGGAGATTACCTCGCCATCGTCACGCTCGGCTTTGGAGAAATCATCCGTGTGTTTCTTGCCAACACGGATAAAATCCCCGGCTTGAATTTTATGGGCGGTTCGCTTGGCATGAGCGGAATTCCAAGCCTGACCAACTTTTTCTGGACGATTGGGCTGGCGGTTCTGGTGATTGCGGTTTCGCGCAACCTGAAGCGCAGCCTTCACGGGCTGGCGTTTCTTTCGGTACGCGAAGACGAAATCGCCGCCAACGCAATGGGCGTCAATACCACTCGCGTCAAGGTCACCGCGTTTGTGCTCTCGGCGGCGTTTGCGGGGGCGGCGGGAGCCCTGTTCGCCCACAGCGAAAGTTACCTCGATCCGAAATACTTCAATTTCACGTTCTCAATCAATATCGTGGTGATGGTCGTTCTGGGTGGAATGGGTTCCATTACCGGGACAACCATCACCGCAATTTTCTTCACGGCCCTCCCGGAAATTCTCCGTAATGCCAACAGCGGGCCGATTCGAGAGTTCTATAAAGACGACTACCGCCTGGTCGCGTTCGCGCTGCTGCTGGCCCTCACCATGCTGCTGCGCCCGCAGGGACTGATGGGCAAGCGGGAATGGACGCTCTTCAAGAAACGCTCGGACGACATTGCGCTCGACCCGGAGCCCGTAACTTCCGCCAAGCCCCTGACCGAATTCGTTTTGCAATGCAAGTCGGTGATGAAACGGTTTGGCGGTCTTGTGGCCGTAGATGAATTTCAGATTTCTCTGCGGCCAGGAGAACTCGTGGGGCTGATCGGCCCCAATGGGGCGGGAAAAACCACAGCGTTCAATCTACTCACCGGCGTCTATGAACCGACTTCTGGCGCAGTCATTTTCGACGGCACGCAAATTTCAGGAGATCATCCTTATCCTCATCAAAAGCGCACGCTGCTTTTGATGAAAGACCTGCTATTGAATATGATCGGAGCTTACCTCGTTGGCACGGTGGTTTATTCCTGTGTGGCCTCGCTGAATGTTGCGCCCTCAGAACTCTATCGTGTTTTCGGGATGGCTCTACATTCGGGGCTGGTTTGGACGATCCTGGCGGGAACAGCAGTTTACACGCTTCTGAACTCTAAAAATCGCCGTCTCAATCAGCCCGGTCTGCTTTCTTATCAGTGTTCCCAGCTGGGCATTTCCCGCACATTTCAGAACATTCGACTGTTCGGAGAGCTGACCGTTCTGGAAAACATTCTGGTCGGGGCTTACGGTAAACTTAAGACCAATCTTTTTTCGGCCATTTTAGGGTCACAGGCAATGTTCGAGGAGGAACGTAAAGCGCGAGCGAAAGCCCGACATCTGCTTAAACAATTCGGAATGGAGCGGCTGGAAGGTGAAATGGCGCGAAACCTGCCTTATGGTGACCAGCGACGCCTTGAAATCGCCCGCGCTCTGATGACTCAGCCCAAACTTCTGCTGCTCGATGAACCTGCCGCCGGAATGAACCCGCAGGAAAAAGTGCAGTTGATGAGCCTGATACGGCGTGTGCGCGATGAGTTTGATCTCACCATTTTGCTCATCGAACATGATATGCGCCTAGTCATGGGAATTTGCGAGCGAATTTACGTGCTGGAATACGGGCGGATCATTTCGGAAGGAACCCCGGAGCAGGTTCGCAGCGACCCGAAAGTGATTTCGGCGTATCTCGGTGTCGAGACGGAGGAGAGTGTCTCAGGAAAACCCGATTCGGGGCAGGGGGGCGAATAGATGCTGGAAATCGAAAACCTTCATGTTCATTATGGAGCCATTCGCGCCCTGTCCGGGGTTTCGCTGCGCGTTGAGCAGGGTGAAATCGTCACGATGATCGGGGCGAATGGGGCCGGAAAAACCACCACGATTCGTTCGATTTCAGGCCTTGTCAAGCCGACCGAAGGCAGCATCACTTTTGATGGAAAACCGCTTCACAAGCTCCCCCCGCATGAGATACTGAAATTGGGGGTGGGGCAGTCCCCGGAAGGCCGCCGCGTTTTCGCGGCTATGACGGTTTACGAAAATCTGCAATTGGGTGCGTATACGATTTTATCGGACAAGAAAGCTGTCAATGAAGGAATTGAAAGGGCGTTTCATCTCTTTCCCCGCCTGAAAGAGCGGGAAACGCAGTTGGCGGGTACACTTTCAGGCGGAGAGCAGCAGATGCTCGCCATCGGCAGAGCATTGATGTCCCGCCCGCGCCTGCTTTTACTGGACGAGCCTTCACTGGGGCTGGCCCCGTTTTTGGTGCAAACCATTTTTCGAATTATTCGTGACATCAACCAGGAGCAGGGGGTGACCGTTTTGCTGGTTGAGCAGAATGCAAACCAGGCCCTCCGAATTGCAGGTCGAGGTTATGTTCTGGAGACCGGGCGAGTCATTATGGAGGATGCTGCCTCAACACTACTTGCCAACGATGAAGTACGTCGAGCCTATTTAGGCGAGTAGGAAGACGGAATTGCGCGGAAGAAACGAAAACGCGCAACAATTTATTATCGGACGTTTCAGAATTATTATGCTAAAAACACCGCTTTTCTCCAATCATACCGCTCTTTCCGCCCGAATGGTTCCTTTTGCCGGATGGGAGATGCCGGTTCTTTACTCCGGCATTTTAGAGGAAACTCTCGCGGTGCGTCGTCATGCAGGAATGTTCGACATCAGCCATATGGGTCGGATTCGCCTGGAAGGGGAGGGGGCCACTGCGTTTCTACAGTCGGTGACCACCAACGATGTTGCGGCCCTCCAATCCTCCGAAGCGCACTATTCTCTTTTGCCGAACCCGCAAGGAGGCGTGATTGACGACATCATCGTTTATCGCGAAGGGGAAGACGCTTACCTGATCGTTATCAACGCCTCCAACTCCGAAAAAGACATTGCGTGGCTTCGGGGTTTGCTGCCTGTGTCCGTTTCGCTTACGGATTTAACCGACCGCTACGCCATGATTGCGGTGCAGGGGCCTTCGGCACCTGCACTTGTGGAAAAGATTGCAGGCATTCCCTTGATGCCGCTGTCTCGCTTCCAGTTTTCCCGGGCGTCTTTGCTGGGGGCGGAGGCTTATTTCTGCCGCACCGGTTACACCGGAGAAGACGGTTTCGAGATCATCGTCGAAGCCTCCGTTTCAGGCGAGGTTTGGAATGCTTTTGCAGAAGCGAAGGTCGTTCCCTGCGGTCTGGGTTCTCGTGACGTACTCAGGGTCGAGGCAGGTTATCCGCTTTACGGGCATGAGATTGATGAGGGGACCACGCCGGTGGAAGCGGGTTTGATGTGGGTGGTCAAACCCGCCAAAGGAGAGTTTGTCGGAGCGAAACCCATTCTGCAGATGAAGGCAGCAGGGTCTCCGCGTAAGCTGATGGGCTTTCTCACAGAGGGCAGAAACGTACCGCGTCAGGGGTATACTGTAAGGGTAGACGGAGAGGCACGGGGAACGGTAACCAGCGGCGTGTTTTCTCCTCTGCGTGAATGTGGTTTGGGGATGGCCTACATCGAGACCGCTTACGCCGAAGCGGGCCGAGCAGTCGAACTCGATGTTCGCGGACGCTCGGTCTCTGCCACCCTGGTTCCAAAGAAAAATTTACTCACCTCCGTTTTGTAAACAGAAATCATTGAGGAGCGAATCGAAAATGGCAAACACACCCGGTACTCTCAAATACAGCAAAACACATGAATGGGTTCGTGTAGACGGTGACATCGCGACTATCGGGATCACCGATCATGCCCAGGAAGAACTCGGAGACATCGTTTATCTCAATTTTCCAGAAACCGGGCGCACTCTTGCTTTTGACGAGCAATTCGGCGAAGTCGAGTCCGTGAAAGCCGTCTCCGAATTGTTTTCCCCGGTTTCGGGCGAAGTCGTTGAAATCAATACCTCGATTGCCTCCACCACCGAAGTGGTGAACGATGATCCCTATGGAAATGGCTGGCTGTTGAAAATCAAACTTTCCGACCCCGCAGAACTCGATCACCTTCTGGATGCGGAAGGCTACCATCAGTTCGCCGAAGAAGGGGGTCACTAAAGGTGACCTACCTGAGCAACACCGCCGAAGATCGGGCCGAAATGCTCGAAGCCATCGGCGTCGCTTCCTTCGACGAGCTTCTCAGTCCGATCCCCGAAAATTTACGCTTATCGTCGCTTTTAGACCTTCCGCCCGCTCTTGACGAATCGGCTTTGCTTCGGCATCTCAACCGGCTGGCTTCCCAAAACGCAAACCTCGAAACGAACCTTTCTTTTCTGGGGGCGGGGGTTTACGATCATTTTCGGCCTGCTGTCGTTGCTGCGCTCCAGGGAAGAGGCGAGTTCGCCACCGCCTACACCCCCTACCAGCCGGAGATGAGCCAGGGAATGCTCCAGGCGATTTATGAGTATCAGACCCTGATCTGCGCCCTGACCTGGATGGATTTGGCCAATGCCTCAATGTACGATGCAGCGACGGGGGTAGCAGAAGCCGCGCTTATGGCGGTTCAGATTTTGGATCGGACTGAAGTGGTCGTCTCGGAATCCATGCACCCGCACTATCGAGAAGTTCTCAAAACCTACCTGGATGCCACCGGCTTCACGCAGGTAGTTTTGCCCATTTCTGTGCTTGAGGACGGGGCCTCACTCCTGGACTACGTAACCGAAAAAACCGCCTGCGTTCTTTATCAGCAGCCTGACTTTTTTGGACGAGTCACCGATCAGAAGCGTTTTGTCGAGGCCGCTCATACAAAGGGAGCCTTAGCTGTTGCCTGCGTAGACCCCGTTTCGCTGGGCCTTCTCAAGCCGCCGGGTGAACTCGATGTAGATATTGTCGTGGGAGAGGGGCAGTCGCTCGGCAACCCGATGGGGTATGGCGGGCCGCTGCTCGGATTTTTCGCCTGCAAAAAGAAATTCATCCGCCAATTTCCCGGTCGCATTGTCGGAGCCACTGTAGACGAAGCCGGAAATCGAGGGTACACCATGACCCTTCGAACGCGTGAGCAGGACATCCGGCGGGAAAAAGCCACTTCTAATATCTGCACCAATCAGGCTCTGCTTGCGCTGGCGGCCACCATCCACCTCTGTGAACTCGGCAAAGCCGGAATGACGCAGGTCGCCGATCTTTCCCTTCAAAAAGCGCATTACGCCTACCATCAGCTCATCGCTCTCGCGGGGGTGAGGCCTGTTTTTCCGGCAAACCGTTTCTTCAAAGAGTTTGCTCTTACACTCTCCAAACCCATTGCGGAAGTCAACCGTGAACTGTTGAAAGCGGGGATCGTCGGCGGTCTCGACCTCCAAGCCTACTATCCGCACAGCCTGCCGTTGAAAAACGCCGCACTTTTCTGTGTTACAGAGACGCGAACCAAAGAGGACATAGACCTTCTCGTCTCAGAACTGAATCGAATTCTGAACGGCCCTTCCCGCCAGTAAACCTAAGAAGAAAACTCGATGAAAAATAGCGAATTCCCTCTCATTTTTGAGAAAAGCCGTACTGGTCGTCAAGGGGCCAACCTGCCTGAATGTGATGTTCCCTATACTGATCCCGCTGAACTGCTCGGAGCCGAAGCACTGCGGGCGTCGCTGCCCCTGCCCGAGGTTTCCGAACTGGATGTGGTGCGCCACTTCACGCACCTTTCTCAGCGAAATTACGCCATTGATCTGGGACTTTATCCGCTCGGCTCCTGTACCATGAAGTACAACCCAAAGGTCAACGAACGCGCCGCCTCCATCCCCGGCTTTGCTTCTCTGCACCCGCTTCAGCCTGTTGAATCGGCTCAGGGCGCACTCGCCCTGATGTATGATCTTCAGCAAATGCTGGCAGAAATATCCGGGTTCGATGCCACCACGCTTCAGCCCTCCGCAGGAGCGCACGGGGAGCTTTGTGCGATGATGATGGTCAAAGCCTATCATAAAGACCGGGGCGAAGAGCATCGCAGCATCGTGGTTATTCCCGATGCCGCACACGGAACAAATCCTGCTTCGGCGGCCCGCTGCGGCTTCAAAGTCAAGGGAATTGTCTCGAATCGGCACGGCTGCACTGATCTCGACGCACTCCAAAAGGCCCTTGATGGCGGAAACATCGCTGCCTTTATGCTGACCAATCCCAATACCGTTGGATTGTTTGAGAGCGACATCCAGAAAATCTGTGAAATGGTTCATGGGGCTGGCGGACTTGTTTATTGTGACGGAGCAAATATGAACGCCATGCTGGGCTTGACCCGTCCAGGAGACATGGGTTTCGATGTGATGCACTTCAATCTGCATAAGACGTTCAGTACCCCGCACGGCGGAGGCGGCCCCGGCTGCGGAGCCGTTTCCGTCAAAGCCTGTCTTGAACCCTATCTCCCTTCCCCGGTCATCGAAAAAGTCGAGAGGGCAGGGGAGGAGACAGCGACCTACCGATTTGCCGAAAGCCGGCCTCACTCCATCGGGCGGATTCACTCGTTTTATGGTGCTTTTTTGATTGCTGTTCGCGCCTATACCTATATTCGCAGTCTTGGTGCGAAAGGAATTCGCGGGGTAGGCGAAAATGCGGTATTGAACGCCAACTATATTCGGGCCTGCCTAGCCGACCACTATGAAGTAGCTTATGGCAACCAGACTTGTATGCACGAAGTTGTGCTTTCAGGCGCAAAACTGAAACAGCAGTACGGAGTCCGCGCCCTCGATATTTCCAAGCGGCTGATGGATTACGGCTATCATCCTCCGACCAATTATTTTCCTTTGATCGTCCCGGAAGCCCTGATGATCGAGCCGACGGAAACCGAAAGTAAACAAACTCTCGACGAATTTATCGGAGCGATGATCTCAATTGCTCACGAGGCCGCTCAGACGCCCGAAGTCCTGCTGTCCGCACCGCACAGCACTCTCGTCTCTCGCTTGGATGAAACGCAGGCCGTAAAAAATCTTGATCTTCGCTACGAACCGCTTTTCGAGAAAGAAAATCCGATTTAGGAAGAATTGACAGAAAAAAGGGGTTGTGCTATACTGCTAACAATCCCGATTTCGTGTTCCATTCGATCCGTTTCCCAGACGATTCCGAATAAACCCATGAGCGGAAGGAAATCTCGCTTCTTCTGACGTTAATCTTGAAAGAGGATGGTTCTATGCCAAAGAAAATTCTGGCGGTTGACGACGAACGTCACATCGTGCGTTTGGTACAAGTGAATCTGGAGCGGGCAGGCTACACGGTTGTGACCGCTTTCGACGGCAAAGAGGCACTCGAAAAGGTCGAGGCGGAAAACCCCGATCTGGTCGTTCTTGACGTGATGATGCCCTACATGGACGGCTTCGAAGTACTTCAGACCCTCCGCAAAAACCAGGCGACTCGCGATCTGCCAGTCATTATGCTGACGGCAAAAGCACAGGACGCTGATGTGTTTCGCGGCTGGCAAAGCGGCGTGGACTGCTACCTGACCAAGCCGTTCAACCCGATGGAGTTGATCTCTTTCGTGAAGCGCATTTTTGCGGGCAATGATGATCCCGACGATAAACGCTATAATATCGGCGGCTCCAATTCCTGATGGAGAGGTCTCAAACCCGATCCCAGGTACTGCTGTGGACAGGCATCGGGGCTGCGGTGGCAGGCGTCGCTGCGCTGGTCGCGGTAACTCGCTTTCGCGCCTCCAAAAACTCGCCGATAACCTCCACGAATGTGCTGCGGGACATTCAATCTGTTCTTGAAGACTGCTACAGCAAAATCGAGGAAATTGATGGGAAAGTCTCCCATCTTACGGACTACCCGGCAGGCACCTCTTAGTGAACAGGGCTTCTCTCTATTGGTGCCAATAGAGAGAAGCCCTGTTTTTTTGAGTAATTCAAAACGTCCGATAAGGCGAGGTATTGAAAATTAAATTGGGGGACGGAATGCCCGCAACCCTCACGGTTCGTTATTTCCCATTGGTACCAACGAGAGCTTTAAACTCCAATGGATTTCCCGATTTCGCCAGCGCGTCTTCGTAGGTCACCACTTTCGAGTGAACGAAATTCGAGAGTGACTGATCGAGCGTCTGCATTCCGTATCGCTGCCCTGTTTGGATAATCGAGCCAATCTGGTGAGTTTTCGCTTCGCGAATCAGGTTGCGTACCGCAGAGTTAGCCACCAGTGTTTCGTAAGCGGCCACGCGACCGGTTCCATCAGCTTTTTTAACGAGGGTTTGCGACACCACGCCCAAGAGATTCACCGCCATTTGCATTCGAACCTGCTGCTGCTGATGCGTCGGGAACACGTCAATTACTCGGTCAACGGTTTGAATGGCATCGGTGGTATGGAGGGTTCCAAAGACAAGGTGTCCGGTTTCTGCCGCCGTAATCGCCAGTTGAATTGTCTCCAAATCCCGCATCTCCCCGATCAGGATCACATCGGGGTCTTCTCGAAGCGCGGAACGAAGAGCGTTTGGAAACGACAATGTGTCCGTTTCCAGCTCCCGCTGATTGACCAAAGCCATATTATCAGTATGGACAAACTCTACCGGGTCCTCGACCGTAATGACATGAACCGGAAAATTCCGATTGATATAATCAATCATCGCGGCCTGGGTGGTGGATTTCCCTGACCCGGCAGGCCCGGTAACAAGAATCAAGCCGCGAGGCCGTTCCGAAAAACGCTTGCAGGCCTCCGGCAGATTGAGCTCCTCCACCGTGCGAATTCGGTACGGGATCACGCGAAACACAGCCCCCATCAAACCTCGCTGCATAAAGAGATTGGCCCGAAATCGAGCGACCCCTTTAATTTCATAAGCGAAATCAAATTCCCATTCCTCGTCAAAGCGCAAACGTTGATGGTCCGATAATATAGTAAAACACAGCCTGCGAACTTCTTCTCCGTCAATCGAGTCCATATCGAGTTGGAGCAGGTCTCCATGAATACGAACCAGAGGAGGAGAATTCGCTTTGAGGTGTAAGTCGGAACCCTCGTTTTCCACACACGACTCCAGTAATTGATCCAGAGTGACACTAATCATGCTGAGGCAGCCCCCTGTGGTTTCGGTGCGGTTCCGATGCGTTCGGCACGAATTTGGAACTCCATTGGGTTGGAACTTCGCGACAAGGCGTCGTCATAATCAATTTGTCCGCTCGACACCAGATTCATCAGGCTCGTGTCGAGAGTCTGCATCCCGAATTGCTGTCCCGTTTGTATATCGGTATAAATCTGATAAGTTTTACCTTCGCGAATGAGGGTGCGAATAGCGGAAGTGCAGCGCATAATCTCAAAAGCGGCCACCCTCCCCTTCCCTCCCTTTTTCATGAGCAGCGTCTGCGAAATCACGGCTTGAAGCACCGTTGAAAGCTGCATTCGAATTTGCTGCTGTGCTTCTGGCTCGAAAACATCAATGATTCGGTCAATTGTCTGCGGCGCATCGGTGGTATGGAGGGTTCCAAAGACAAGGTGTCCGGTTTCTGCCGCCGTAATCGCTAGTTGAATTGTCTCCAAATCCCGCATCTCCCCAACCAGGATCACATCGGGGTTTTGACGCATCACGTGCTTGAGGGCTGCCGCAAAGCTATGGGTGTCCACTCCCACTTCTCGCTGATTGATTGCCGACATTTTGTCTTGGTGAACGTATTCGATGGGGTCTTCGATAGTGACGATATGGCCGGGCTTGGTGAGATTGATGGCGTTGATCATTGAGGCAAGCGAGGTGGACTTTCCACTTCCGGTCGGGCCGGTCACCAGGACAAGGCCGCGAGGCAGCATCGAAATTTCATTGACAACGGGAGGAAGGCCAAGTTCTTCGATGGTGCGGATTTTGTACGGAATGACCCGCATCACCGCTCCGATGCTGCCTTGCTGACGAAAGATATTGACGCGAAAACGCGACAGTCCAGGAACGGAATACGACATATCCAGTTCCATCGTTTGCTCAAAGCGAACCTGACGCTCCGCGTTCATCATGGGGTAGAGCAGATCGTACATTTCGCGGGCATTGAGGGCAGGCAGAGGCAGGCGCGTCAGAACACCGTCAATTCTCATGACGGGAGGTTCCCCCACCCTCAAGTGAAGGTCGGAGGCGTCGCGTTCGACGAGTTGGTGAAGCAGGTTGTCAATAATCAGCATGGGTCGTGGGTCTGTAGCATCCGAATTCTAAAGAAGTTGAGAGGGAGAAGGGGAGAGAACGCTGTTCTCTCCCCTGAAAACCGGTCGGATAAGACGTTAGGCGCGTTGAACCGGGGCTTGCTGCTGCGAAGGGCTCATGCTCGATTGAACTTCGCCTTTCGTCACCGCCATACGAATCATCTGTTTGAGTTCGGTGTACTTACCCGCATTGGACAGGGCCACTTCCTCGGAAATCAGACCGGCTTTATAGTAGCGCAAAATACACTGGTTCATCGTTTGCATTCCCCAGTAAGATTCTCCGCCTGCCTGCCGGATCGCGGAGTAGATGTCGTCAGAGCGTCCATCTTCGAGGTAGCCCACGATGGTCGGGGTCACATCCATCACTTCAATTGCCGCGATGCGCCCGCCGCCATCCGCACGGGGAAGCAGCTTTTGCGAAACTACCCCGCGCAGGGTCACCGAAAGGCGTAACCAGAGCATCGGTCGTTCATGGGGAGCGTACATATTGGAAATACGATCCAGGGTCTCCGCAGCGCTGGAAGTGTGAACGGTTGCGAAAACGAGGTGACCGGTTTCAGCCGCCTGCAGCGCAATGTTCATGGTTTCTAGATCACGCATTTCACCAATCAGGATAATATCGGGGGCCTGCCGCAAAACGTGCCGCAAAGCCACATTGAAGTTTTCTGTATCAATCCCGACTTCACGCTGAGAAACAATGGCCTTCTGGTCTCTATGAACAAATTCGATGGGGTCTTCGAGCGTGATGATGTTCACAGCGCGGTTGGCGTTCAGCAGGTCAATCATGGCCGCGAGCGTCGTGGTTTTACCGGAACCTGTCGGGCCGGTCACCAGAACGAGGCCGTTTTTGTGCATCGTGAAGTCTTTAACCTTCGGCGGCACACCCAGCTCATCGAGAGAGCGGATTTTGGTCGGGATCAGGCGGCAGACGGTGGCACAATGGCCGCGCTGCATATAGACATTCATGCGAATACGAAGCTGCTCACCGATGCTGAACGCCAGGTCCATTTCGTGGTGCTGTTCAAAAACGGCCTGCTGCCGTGCAGTCATTTTACTGTAGCAAAGAGTTTTCACCTCGTCAACCGTAAGTTCGGGAAAAGGACAGGGAGTGACTTTGCCGTGCTGCCGAATCGCAGGGATCGCATTCGAGCGAATGAAAAGGTCGGAGGCTTTTTGCTCAAATGCCCAGAGGATCATTTCATCCAGGCTCATTGTATTCATAGGAAATTTTACCTTTCCGGGTGAAGTGCATCGAAAATCAATCCCCATTCTCTCTGAAGATCAGGGGGAGGCATGATTGCGGCGGATAAGGAGTAATACGCCGCTGAAAACGAAAATTCCTGCAACCAATGAAATCAACCCCAAAACGAAGGGGAGTGGCGAGCTGGAGCGGCGGGTCTCCGGGAGAGAAGAGGCTTCGGGACGGGCCTTCGAAGCCAGAGGCAAAAGATCGAAACGGGGCGACTCCAGCGGAGCCTTTGGATCATGGAAGGTGATAAGAAATTGGTACGCTCCGTCCTGGCTTCGATCCCAGTAAACGGAATAGGCTCGGTTGTCGGCTTTCTGATCGTTACGAAGACTACCAAACGAAACCGAGGCGGGAATGATGACCTCGATTTGTTTGCGCCCGCGAAAAGCCGCCACAAATGGCAGCAGATCGGGCAGCTGATCCCGCCCCCTTAACTGGCCCTGCAGCCGCACCTGAGTGGAAGTCGCTCGAGATCCGTCTGCTCCGGCCTCAGTTTTGATCTGAGGCTTCTGAAGCGGTGTCAATCCAAGCGAGCGCACCAAGGCTTGAATTTCACCCGTGGCCATGCGAGAAGCCACCGCCGCTCGGTAAGCTACCGAAATTTTAACGGTTCCATCAGAGCCGGGAAAGGCATAAAGAACGGCATCGGGGATTTGGCTGGGGCGAGAAAGCTGCCCCATCACACACGAGGAGGGAAAAAGGAGCCCAAAAAAGACGAATGGAGCTAAGGAGACTCGAACTCCTGACTTCTTCAATGCCATTGAAGCGCTCTACCAACTGAGCTATAGCCCCAGGCGGACTGCTCGACAGCCATGCACATGACGTTCATTATACGCGAACTCCTCTGAATATGCAAGGGAGGGACGAGAAATTACTTTCCCGCCCCTCCAACGCTTACTTCTCAACCCGTTTGATAGTCCTTGCCTAGTTGTTTTGTGCATTTGTGCTCAAAACAACGGTTCTACTCTGGCTGTCCCACTCGTGTTTAGTTCCTGTCAGCAGGTCGAAGAAAGAAGCCGGAACATAAGTGGTTCCGTTCAGCTTTCGAGCTGCCGCCTCCAATCGAACCCGACGACTTCCATTCACCACCGCAATTCGGCTGCCTGTGGAAATTCGAACTCTGCTGGAGGCAAGAACGACTTCGAGCGTTCCACTGCTGGGAGTTCGCAGTTCCGCATTGAGTGCCTGGGTTACAGGCCGAACGGGAACAAAGATGATCCCATTGAAAGTCAGGGGCACTGCGTTGGAACTGAACGCCACATCCTCATTGTTGACGATCACTCCAATTCCGTCCGTTTGATTCAACCCCGTGTCTGCCTTTGGACGAGGAATTCGGTTGGCTCGATCCGAGTTCCCCTGCCCGCTGCGAGACCGATCCAGCCGGTTTCCGCCGCTTCCTGATGTGTTGGATGAATCATTGGAAGCATAGGAAGTCAAAGTCAGCGGGCGGTCCAGACGCACCCCAAGTGCGGAGTTTTCCTTCAGGGTTACATCCGATGGCTGTTTCTTGTTTTTCTCCAGCGAACCGGCCAAATAACCGATCCCAGCCCCCAGAAGAACGTTTTCCAGCCGAATTTTGCCGCCTCCGCCAATCACACTGGCAAGCAGACCCGCACCTGCTCCATAGCCGAGATAAGTGAGCCGGTTGTTTTTACTTTTCCCTTTTGCAACGAGAACGCCATCGCTGTTCTTCTCGATGTTTTTATCGTCGAGTCCAATCACCGAACCGCTGATCGCATAGGCACGCCCGTTCGCTAAACGTACCCGCTGAAAAGAGAGATCGAGCATTCCGGGCTGATCCCCCTCTTTCGCTCGTGCCTCACGCAGCACACCTTCGATAACAGAGCCTTCCGGCAGGGCCGTGTAGCCGTCTTTGTCGGCAGTCACCCGCACGGTAAATTTGTCACCCGTATGATTTGTTTTGGAATTCAGCTCGCGGTCAAGAGCGACAGGAATAACCGTTCCGGCCTCGTAAGAGGCCTTACGCGCCTGGCCCCAGCCGGGGGCCGCAGAAGTAATCGCACAGACAACCGCGACCGGAGCCGCGTAGAAAAATCGTTTCATTTTTTTCTCCTCGCATCTCAGCCTCATCGTTAAGGCAGGATTGGGTACACTGTACAGGACGTGAGGAGAGGCAGGGAGGTTCCCCGCCCCCTGAAAATGAACGCCTGCTCTTCACGCAGACAGGATGAACCTAGAAGGAGTAAAACCTGATGGCCCGCCTTTACGGAAAAGACTGGACTCGAACGGAGCTGCGAAAATATCTCGGTGACCTGAGTCAGATCGCTCGTGCCAAGCCGTATCGTCTCACTGAAGGCCGCGAAGACGGCGTTTCGGCAATTGAGGTTACGAACGGTTCTGGGCTTCAATTTACGGTTCTTCCAGGGCGCGGAATGGATATTTCCTCGGCTGCCTACAACGGAATGGCCCTCAACTGGCGTTCTTCCACCTCCGATGTTCACTCGGCCTACTTCGATCATGAAGGGGAGAATGGACGCGGCTGGCTGAGAAGTTTTTCCGGCGGATTGGTGGCGACGTGCGGGCTTGCCTCGGCGGGAGCGAGCAGCAATGACGGCGGCACTCTGAGGGGGCTTCATGGCAGGATTGGAAACACTCCCGCCTACGGGGTTTATCATCGTGAAGGATGGATTGCAGAGGAATACGAAATCGAGGTCGGCGGCAAGGTGCGCGAGACCACCGTTTTCGGCGAAAACTTCGAGCTGACCCGCGTCATCAAAACACGCCTCGGTTCCCGTTCATTTTCTCTGGAAGACACGGTGGAAAACCTGGGCTTCGCCGCTTCAGAGATCATGCTCCTCTATCACATCAATCTCGGATTTCCGTTTGTGAACGATCATTCCCGCCTGCTCACCCATTCCGCTTCCGTCGTTCCACGAGACGACGATGCAAAAGCGAAAGCCGACGCTTTTGCTCGGATGCAGCCGCCGGAAGTCGGTTACCGGGAAACCTGCTACTTCCATGATTTGATTCCGGATAACAGCGGCTGCGCAACCGCTGCCGTCTATAACCCCAATCTACCATCGGAAGACCCTGCCGAGCCGGGTTTGGGTGTTTATGTGAAATGGCCCAAAGTGGAGCTGCCCCGCTTCACCGAGTGGAAAATGATGGGCGCAGGAACTTACGTTGTGGGAATGGAACCCTCAAACTGCTCTGTGTTAGGGCGGGTCAAGGAACGGGAAGCGGGAACACTACAATGGCTGGAAGCAGGCGAAAGGAAAACCTACTCGCTCGAAATCGGGCTGATGACTGGCTCTGACGTTCAAAAACATTTCTAGGATTAATTAATTGTCCGATAATAAATTGGCGAGGTTTTTGATCGCAGCCTCGGCGTTGCTGCTGAGCTGTCTGCCCTACGGTTATGCGTTCCTCCATCGCGAGGATCGTATCTACTTGTGGCTGGGGTTTAACTTCGATGATGCCTGCGTTTATCTTTCGTGGCTGCACCAGGCGGCCTTCAGCTCGCACCCCTTCCGCACCGATAACCTTTTCACCACCGAACCCCAAACCGGAATGTCGGTCAATCCCCTCTTTTTACTGCTCGGTCTTGTCGGTCGCTGTACTCATCTCTCCCCCCTTTTCCTGTTTCACGCTTCACGTCTCTTTTTTGGGGCCGCGCTTTTCTGGCGGCTCGGCAAACTCCTTGCCACCCTCGACATTCCTAAGCGGGCTTCGCTGCTCATCTTCGCCGCCGTCGCTTTTTCTTCCGGTCTAGGCTGGATTCCCGGTTTCTGGGAACGGGACGGCATCGCCTCTCCGATTGACCGATGGCAGCCGGAAGCCGTCACCTTTCTCTCTCTGCTGCTCAACCCCCTCTTTCTGGCATCAATGTGTCTGCAGATCACCACCTTCGACCTGCTGCTGCGCGGGGAGCGAAACGGGTCCCGCCGCACGGCCCTGCTCGCAGGCATTGGAGCGGCCCTGCTGACGCTGATCCATACCTATGACCTGATTTCACTTGGGGTGGTTTGGGCACTTTATCTGATTTGCAGGCTGGCAGCGAAGCCCGCTCCTCTTCAGCGAAGCGGGCTTCTCAAAACAACGGCACTGGCGTCACTGGTCGTTTTACCCGCACTTGGGTGGATGGGGCTGCAGCTGCGTTTCAACGCGCTTTTCTCGGCCCGCGCCGCGGTGGAAACCCGCACTCCGGCTCTTCTCTGGATTGTCCTGGGCTACGGCTTCACGCTGGGGTTGGCCGTTCTTCCGTTCTTGGAATTTTCCAAAGAACGAAAAAGGACGGCTCAAAAAACGCCTGTGCAAAAAGTCCAGGAGAACTCGCTCCCTTTTGAATCCACGCTGCTGCCGAAGGAAACTCTGATTTTTCTGGGAACTTGGGGCGCGGGCCAGATTTTGTCTGCTTATCTGCCCGTCTCCTTCCAGCGGAAGATGCTCCAGGGAACGCATCTTCCGCTCAGCATACTGGCTGGCCTCGGAATCCTTCTGCTTCTGGAACGCTGGAAAACAACCCGCTTCACCTTTTCGCTGGCCTCCGTCGGCATCGTGTCCCTCCTCAGCCTCTCCAATGGACGGTTTCTGCTGCGTGAGATGGCGAATTCCGACGCCAACCTCGTCCAAACCGGTCTTCACCGGGCGTACCTCTCGGAACCGGAAGGAAAAGCGGTTGAGTGGCTGCAAACCCAGGTCGCGCCCGACAGTCCCGACGCTTCGGTACAAGCCCTGCCCTGGCTGGCCCTGATTTCTGATCCCGTTTCTGGAAAACGCAGGATCGGAGTCAAAGACATGACCCTTCCCGTTTTGATCCCGGCACTCACCGGCCTTAAAACCTATTGTGCCCACTTTGGGGAAACTCCAAACTTTGGTGAAAAGTTGGGCCGCCTGAGCCGATACACCTCCGGCAGAATGGCCGCACTGGAAAGCACCAAGTTCCGTCGAGAAATGCGGACTTCGTATCTTCTCTTCACACAAAGCCCCTCGGCAGCGGGCCCGGATGCGGAGATCGCCGCCGAAGCCGAAGCCGCATTTCGGTCGGCCCTGTCGGGCCAGAGGCAGTACCCTGAACTTTACGGAGTCAACTTGATTAAAAACGTCCGATAAAATTTCAATGGGTGACAAAAAGCGGGAGAGAAATTATCTCTCCCGCTTTAAAGTTTCGCCTTAAGTCTCCTTTACTCGCGCTGGGCATGGGCATTCACCCAGGACGCCAACGCCTTCGCCGCATCCGCATCCCGGATATTGGATATTTCCCACTCGCTCACATCCAGGGCCTGCTTCACTTTTCCTGCGGTTTGCACCTGCCCTGCCAAAATGAAAACTAAGTTTTCCTCCACATGATCGCGAGACCACTGGTAAAACCGGGATCGCCCCTCCCCATTGAGATGAAGCCGAAGCCGATACATCTTATCCACCAAAACCGAGGCGGGCTGTTCCTCCAGATCGGCTCCCGTAAAATTGGCTCCGGTCAACACCACCGGGCAGCTTTTTGCCAGCGTCTCTCCGGGAATGGTGCGTCCATGCTCCACTTCATGCCCGCTTGCCGAGCCGCCTACCGTGCTGTCCGTGTCTTTTTCAGGTTTATCGGCCTTTGCGCTGCTGTATTTTTGAATCAGTTTTCCGAGCGTCGTCTTAACGGGCGGCGTTTTTCCATCCGCATGAGTTACCTCGACCGGCGTCTGCGAAGTTACCAGAGCATCAGAATCGGACTTTTCCATCCATCGGGCAATTCCATACCGAAGAAAAGGCTCCAGCATCGCGTACCCGACTTCGTTGTCAATTTGCAGCACCCCTTCAATCAAATCGCCGGTGCTTTGTGAAGCCAGCGAACCACTCCCCCCGGCAAAGATGGATTTCCATCCATAATCGGTTAATTCGACCCGTGTCGTTCGGTTCGCCTGTAAAATGCGGAAAAGATTGCGATCCAGGCTTCCTCGTCCATCCAGCGTACCAACCACCGTCAAGCCGGAAACATCAGGAGCGAGCAGAGCCCATTTCTGGCTGAGCAGCTGGCGGTCTCTAAGTTTGCTCGCAGTGAACAAAACCACCACAAGCGCAAGAAAACCCACCAGCAGTCGCCGGGTTCCGCGCTCCCGCGTGAACTGGATGCGCTGTTTTGCCGAGTGAATTGACAGCTCGTCCGGCGATTGTGCAAAAAGTCCCATTTCAGGCGTTTCCTCTTCTGACGCGCCTCCGCGCCCATCCCGTGCCTTGATCTCACAAAAGTCCAACTCGGCAGGGAAATGAAACCCGCCGCCAAATCCATTCCATGAGTTCTCTGAACAAAATTACGCAGGAAAAGGGCGTCCGCGTTACCCCGCCCCCAAAAGAAACGAGGCAGGGAAAATCAGCTGCACGCAGAGAAATCAGAATTTCTACATTCCCATCGTATGATAGCCTGCATCCACATAGAGCGTTTCGCCCGTGATGCCTCTTGCGAGGTCTGAGAGCAGGAACATCACGGCATCCCCCACTTCCGCCGGGGTGACGGGGCGGCGAAGCGGAGAACGTTCCGCCACTTGTTTCAACATCGTATCCAATCCGGCGATACCGCTGGCCGAAACCGTTTTGATCGGCCCCGCCGAAACCGCATTGACGCGAATGTTTTCCGGCCCCAAATCGGTGGCGAGATAGCGGACGCTCGCTTCGAGTGCGGCTTTAGCCACGCCCATGACATTATAATTCGGAACCACACGCTCCGCTCCCAGGTAGGTCAGGGTGACGAGGCTTCCCCCGCCCGCCTTTTGCAGAAGAGGCCGGGCCGCCCGCGACAGAGAAACCATCGTGTACGCGCTGCTCTCGTGCGCCACCGTAAACCCGGCCTTTGTTGTATTGACGAACTCACCGGCCAAATCTTCTCGGTTTGCAAAAGCAATTGCATGAACGAGACCGTCGAGTTGACCGTCGAAAGCCGATCCGACACCTTCCATCAAAGCCTCAGCCTGTGTTTCATCAGAAGCATCACAATGAAAAATCGGTGCGTTCTCGATGCCTGCCTCGGCCAAAAGCTTGCGCAGCCCCCCCTCTTCACGTTCCCCGAACACCGAAAACGCAAGCTGCGCCCCTTCACGCGAAAGTGATTCCGCCGTGTGCCAGGCAATGCTCCATTTGTTTCTCACGCCCGTTACTAAAACGCGCTTTCCCCGCATTAATTCCGCCAAAAAAGTTTCCTTTCCAAAAACGTCCGATAACAATGAAATGTTGACTTGAAAAGGACTGTTAAAATGAAGCCCGACTCAGGTACCATTCCCTAGTGAAAAAGATACCTCCAAAACCGGCAAATTTCATCTCGCTCTGCGTGGACGTTCTTCCGATGTGTTTCTGGATGACCCTGATTTTTCTGGCGTCTACCCGTGCGGGCGGCTCCGGGCAAACCTATTACCTCGCAAAAAAGGCCCTTTCGGTTTTTGATCCTGCTGAAGCCGTCTCTGCCTCCCCGGAAGCGTTGGCAAAAGTTAATTTTCTCATCCGCAAACTCGCTCACGTTTCAGAGTATTTTCTGCTGACCATTCTCACCATTCGAGCACTGTCGGCACTGATGAGGCGCGGCCTGGGGGTGGTGTTTGCGAGTGCGGCGGCGGCTTTGCTCTATGCCGCCAGCGATGAATTTCATCAGCGATTTGTTCCAGGGCGCACCTCCTCGCCGCATGATGTTCTCATTGACAGTTACGGCATTGCCCTCGCCTCGCTTTTAACGCTCTGGCTCACTCTCCTTCGTGCACTGGAACGCCAAATCAAAAAAACGGCAAATTCATCCTCTACCAGAAAACAGGCCGCTCGATGAAACCCATTCCCTCCTGCCAAACTTCTCTTTTTGAGGCCGCTTCACGTTTCGGATCGAGACACCCGGCGGAAAACAACTCTGGATTGACCCTTTTCTTCAGCAGAATCCTCAAACGCCAGCACCGGATAAAACGCCCTCCTCTCCAGACAGAATTGATTTGTGCTGCTCACCCGCCTCCACCCAGAGGCCCTTCGAGCCGTCCTCTCCGAAATGAAACGGAGAAGGAAGAACAAAAGAGTAAAGAGACCTTGACTTTAGGAGAAAGATACAGTAAATTTAACCAGGGTTTAATTTTTTGTTCGGGGTAAAATTGAATGTCTCGGCTTCCGCGTGCTTTCAGTCAGGTTGAAGAAGATTATCTCAAAGCAATTTTTCTGGTGCTGGAAAAAGAACTTCCTGCCTCGACCACTCACCTTTCCCGCCAGATGGGAACCACCCCTGCCGCCGTTACCAAAACCCTGAAAAATTTAGCCGAACGCAGTCTCATCCTCTACACTCCCTATCATGGGGCCCGCCTAACAGAAGCGGGCAGGCGAGTCGCGCTGGAAGTGATTCGACATCACCGATTACTCGAACTTTATCTTTGTAAGGCACTGGGCTATTCCTGGGATGAAGTGGACGCCGAAGCAGAACGCTTGGAGCACCATATTTCCGAGGAATTCGAGCAGCGCATCGAAGAGGCTCTTGATTATCCGAATCACGACCCGCACGGCCACCCCATTCCCACCCGCGATGGAACGATGCCTCCCGCTTTCGGTTTTCCACTGATAGAAGCCCTGTACGGCGATGACCTCATCGTTTCGCGGGTAGATGATCGCGAACCTGCCCTTCTTCGTCAACTTTCGCAAAACGGCATCAAACTCGGAACTTCTGTTCGTATCATTCCCTCTAAAGAAAAGACGGAAAAGATGCTGCTTTCTTTGGATGAAGAAGAAATTCAACTGGGATTTGAAGCAGCGAAAGTCGTTTTCGTCGAGCGCAAAAAAACTTCCGAGGCGATCCAATGATCCCTCCCTCGCCTGCTTCTCTCGATGCAGCCGCTTCCGATAATCTGCGGGCGGTTCAGGTTCCCTCCGGCAGAGGGCGGTTTCGACGCTTTTTCGCCTATGCCGGCCCAGGATTTCTTATCAGTGTGGGCTACATGGATCCGGGAAACTGGGCTACTGACTTGGAGGGCGGATCAAAATTCGGCTATCAGCTGCTCTGGGTGATTCTCGTTTCCAATCTCATGGCGATCCTGCTGCAGGCACTTTGTGTGCGATTGGGCTTAGCAACAGGTAAAGACTTGGCTCAAGCGTGCCGAGATTACTATAAGCGGCCCGCAGTGATTGCCCTCTGGCTTCTTTGCGAAGGTGCGATTATTGCTTGCGATCTCGCGGAAGTGATTGGATCGGCCATTGCGATAAATTTATTGTCGGGTGGCAGGATTTCTCTCATTTGTGGAGTATTATTAACAGGGCTGGATGTTCTCGTACTGTTAGGATTGTCTCGGTTCGGGTTTCGCAAGATCGAAGCGATTGTTCTTACGCTGGTAGGAACGGTGGCAGGGTGCTTTGCTTTAGAAATGTTTCTAGCCAAACCGGAATGGGGGGCTGCGGCACGGGGGCTGGTTTCTCCCTCGCTGCTGCATGGCGACCGGCTGACCATTGCAGTAGGCATTTTGGGCGCAACGGTGATGCCCCATAATCTCTACCTGCATTCTTCCCTTGTAAAAACACGGGCGCATGAGGAAACTCCAAGAGGAATTCGCGAGGCAATACGCTATAATACAATAGATACGATTGTGTCTCTAGGGGCGGCTTTTTTCGTGAATGCGGCCATTCTGGTGCTTTCCGCAGCCGTTTTTCATGGCAGAGGAAAAATCGTTACTGACCTGGGGGATGCCCACTCCCTGTTAACTCCGCTTTTAGGCGGGGCGGCTTCCACCATGTTTGCAGTGGCTCTGCTGGCTTCCGGGCAGTCTTCCACCATTACGGGAACCCTCGCGGGCCAGATTGTGATGGAAGGTTTTGTTCATTTACGAGTCGCCCCCTGGCTCAGGCGGCTCATCACACGGGGACTGGCGGTTGTCCCGGCAGTCTTCCTCATCTCGGCAACGGGAGGAAAAAACAACAACGATTTGCTCGTCTGGTCGCAGGTCGTCCTTTCGATGCAGCTCTCCTTCGCTATCTTTCCGTTAATGTGGTTTACTTCGGATCGGTCTAAGATGGGCGATTTCGTCAATCCGCCGTGGCTTCGTCTCCTCGGCTATTCAGTCTGTGGCATCATCGCATTGCTGAATCTTCGTTTGCTCTGGGAGAAATGTCCCCTTCCCCTTCTCGCAATACTCATTTTGCTTTTCGGGACATTCTCAATCTGGGTTAGGTGTTTCCAACCTGCCCCCCGCTCCAGACCTCGCAGTATGCACGAGAACCTTTGAGTTTTCGGCTTCAGTATGCGCCTGAAAATGGAGATTTCCATGAGTGATGGCAACAAACGGGCTTTTACGCTGATTGAACTGCTCATAGTCCTTTCATTAATTGCAATTCTTGCTGCCTTACTTTTCCCCGTGCTCTCGGCAGCACGACTCAAGGCTTACCAAACGCAGTGCCTCTCGAATATGAGGCAGACGGCTCTCGGCGTCCAACTCTACACCGAAGATTATGACGAAACCTACCCCATGACGATGGAAATCATCGGCGAGGGCAGGGAACGAGCCCCAACTAACGTCAACTTCTGGGCCGTCAGCAACTATCAGCAGATTGTAGAGCCTTATATCCGCACCGGGCGCGGCCAGTTAAATCACCGCAGCGTCTGGTATGATCCCGCAGACCCAGACATCAAAGAACCGGTGATGTGGGGCTCGTTTCTGGTTAACGGCTTTCTGGCCGATATGCCTCGGCGCATCTCCGAAATTCCGAACCCTTCCAGCACGATCTACAGCGTTCTGCGCCGGGAAAACTGGTCGAAACTTCAGCAGGTCGAGAGGCTGGCCTCCAATCCGCCCTACTCCAACAACAATGATGCTTTCTGGCAGTCGGACTACTTCAATATGTCCGTCATGCTCTGGACTCTTCCCGGTACAGGAGGGGACAACCAAGCAGATCCCTACAACTGGCGGAATGGCAAAGCAAGGCCGCCTTGCTTCTCTAAGGATACTCCAGTGCCTACCAACGACCCGAACCCTAGCTGTAAAGAGTGGGATCGCTTTGTAACTGCCTCCCGCTATGGCGGGCGTCTGACCCTGGTTTATGCCGACGGCCATGCCGGAACCCGGCAGCCGGAACAAACGTATCGTTCCTCCGAAGACAACGAATGGGATCTCCACTAGCTTCAAGTTCATTGGAAATGCCCGCCGCCAGAGTTCTGGCGGCGGGCATTTCCAATTTCAGGTTCCTCAGTTTTTAGACTTGCAAACCGCGCTCGAGGCGTTCGGTCGTTGTCAACTGCAGCGTCTGCCCCAGTGCCGCCAGTTCTTCCATGCGCTTTTTCCCTTTGGTGCTTTCCGTGTAAGCACGGTCGCACGAATGACAGAACGTACACCCTCCTGTGTGGCAGTCTCCCGTTTCTTTGGCAATTCGAGCCTTTTTGTCCTCGGCCCGCAGGTAACTCTTCGCGACTCCGCAGTCAATATGATCCCACGCAAGCGGCTCATCATACGCCTTCTGACGGTTCGCGAAAAACGCCGGGTCCACTTCTGCTTCCTCAAACGCCTCGGCCCACAGGTCTAAATTCAGATATTCGTCCCACGCATCGAACTTGGCTCCTCGTCTCCAAACGCCCTCAATGGCCTCTGCCACCCGGCGATCCCCCAGCGAAACCACCGCTTCCAAAGAGGTCGCACGCGCATCGTTCGGGCGATAGCTCACTGCTTTATCTCGAATGCTGCGCTTGAGAGCCTGTTGTTTGCGCTCAATCGCCTCCCGGGTGTCCTGGCCGTGCCATTGAAACGGGGTAAAGGGCTTCGGTACAAACGCAGAGACGCCAATGCTGATCGTCGGGTTTCTCACTCCGTTGCGGCGGGCAATTTGAGCGCACTTCAAGGCCAGCTCCCCGATAGCGAGAATATCTTCTTCGGTCTCAGTCGGCAGCGAAATCATAAAATAGAGCTTGATCCGCTGCCAGCCGTTCTGAAACGCCGTTTCCGCCGCCGCGAACAGATTCGCTTCCGTCACGCCTTTGTTCACCACATCGCGCATTCGCTGTGATCCCGCTTCCGGCGCAAAGGTCAACCCGGTTTTGCGAACCTTGTTGATTTCCTGCACCAGCTTCACACAGTCCTGATCCGCCCGCAGTGACGGCAGCGACACCCCGATTTTGCTGTCTCCATACCGGGCGATCATATCGCGTACCACCGTCTCCACCTGGCTGTAGTCTGCGGTAGACAGCGAAACCAGCGAAATGTCTTCGTGACCGGTGTTCTCCACCAGCTCCTGCGCGAGTTCAGCAAGCCGAGCCGGAGATTTTTCGCGCACCGGGCGGGTAATCATTCCTGCCTGGCAGAACCGGCAGCCGCGAGTACAGCCGCGCATTACCTCCAGCGAAATCCGATCATGAACCACCTCGATAAACGGAATGATCGGCTTGGTCGGATAATCCAGCGCGTCCACATCCCACACGAGCCGCCGCACGATCTTTTTGGGAACGTCGGGGCGAAGCGGAAACGTCCCTTTAAGGCGGGGCATCGTGTCGTACAGAGCGGCGGAATCGCCTTCGGTCATTTGACCTGCGTCCAATCGGTCGCGGCGTTCCGCTTCCGTTTCATAGGCGGGCCGATAGAAACGCGGCACATACAGCCCCGGAATCTGCGCCAGTTTCAGTAGCAGCTCCTCACGCGGCAGGGTTCGTGAGGATTGGTAGGCTTCCACAAGGTCAACGAGAACCTCCTCCGCCTCCCCGATCACAAACACATCAATAAAAGGAGCCATCGGTTCAGGATTGAACACGGCGTGCCCGCCAGCAAAGACAATCGGGTAGGCGGAGCCGTCTTCGCGCCCCCCGTCTCGATCCAGCGAACGCAGCGGAACCCCTGCCAGATCGAGCATATTCAAAACGTTTGTGTATGCCAGCTCAAAGGAAAGGGCAAACCCCCACAAGTCGTAATCGGCGAGAGGGGTGCGCGTTTCCAGCGTATAAAGGGGAACCCCTGCCTCCCGCATTTTCGCTTCCATGTCGGGCCAGGGCGCGTACACCCGCTCCGCCACGCAGTCGGCTCGTTTGTTCAGCAGATCGTAAATGATACTGCACGCAAGGTTGCTCATTCCGATTTCGTAGGCATCGGGAAACGCCACCGCTACCGAAACGTCCATCGCGGCGTGATCCTTCACGACGATGTTGAGTTCGCCCCCCGTATACCGGGCTGGCTTGGAAACGTAAGGTAAAATCTCTTCGAGTTTTTCTTGTATCGCGGTTCGGTCTTGCAGCAAAGTCATCACACACTCGCTTTCCGGCTCTCATTCGGTCAGGAATCCGGTTTAGTATACCCTGCCCCGCCGCCAGAAACCAGAATTCATTCTCGACCGAACCGGCCTGCCGCCATCTCTGCCCTTCGGCCCTAGGTCGGCAGACCCGTTCGCCGTTAGGCTTTCGTCCAGAGCAGGCTCAGTTGCCAGAGGCACTCATGGCAGGCCCCCGTCCGCCCCCGTTCCTCCTGCCCCCGACGCCGCCCGCAACGAGCCGAGCAGGTCGAAGAGAAAGAACGACGAAGAGCCGTTTCTGCGTTCACTCACCCCCGGAACATAAGTGACCAGCCCATCGGAGAGCAGAGCCGAAGCCGGAGTGTCGCCATCGGTGAGGTGCGTTTTGGTCGTGCCGCCCACCGTTTTGCTTGTCCTCAGCCCTGCTCCGTTGTAGGCATAGGTCGAGGTTCCCGAAGTCGTGACGCTTGTGAGGCGGTTAACATCAGGTTTCGCGTTGAGGAGTTGAACCGTTAATCAGTTGTGATAGTGTAGACAGTTCATCGGTAAAGAACTCTTCAGCACGGGAAAAGTGCTCTATGAGAACACTTTCCAAATCGCTTGAGGCTACAGCTGTAAGGGACGGAACCGGCAATTGCTTTGTTACGAACCCGTTCGCGTCATTGATGTCAATAGTTAGACGGACAGTGGCCTGTTCATAAGTGCAACTAACGCAGGCTTCAGCCTTGACTGTTTCGTCCTGACTGCTTGTTTTCCCAAAAGTCGCAAAGGCATAAAGCAGAAAGTAATCCGTTTGGTAATATTTGGTCGAATAGTAAAAATCGGGAGTAGAAAAAGAGAGTTCAGTTGCAATACGTTCAAAGCAACGAACTAGACTTTGTCCCCGCGAAATCCAAAAATCATTGGGTACGAACGTTTTCATAAATTGGGTTGACTTTCCGAAAAGGCGACGATGAACAAAAATGCGATTGCTCATCGTCGCTCTAGATTCGATCTCACTGATCATGCTTTGGAGGTATCTGCAATTTAGGCGGTTTAGGGTTCAATGGTGTACGGGGTGGTGCATCGTTTTTGGGTATAGTTCCTGATCCCACAATGGCTCTTCTTGTCTCATCCGTCAAAGGGTGAGGCTGTTTGTCGGGGTTGCCGCGAGACGCAGCCCAATCATCGAGTTCTTTCTGAGTAGCTGGTCGTAGTGAAACATGACCACTCTTGTCTTTATGCGGTTTGAGACGCTTGAGTTTGTCAGTGTCAATGATTTGATATTTTGCACCGGTCTTGGCGGCTTTTTCTGGGGTGTCGAAAGTAGACAGACCCCTTTTGGGACCTGTCGTATCTTTTCCTGGTCGTGGAGTCAAGTTGTCGTCAGTGGCAGACCCGCCTCGATAGACAAGTTCGAGTCCCTCCGGGTCCACGGCGTTGACAGGGTTATTCTTGCAGTAGGCGTAGAAGTTGTCGCCATCTTCCGCCGGATCACTGGAGAGGAAGCGTCCGATCCCCGGATCGTAGTACCGGTTTCCGAGGAGCATCAGCCCGCTTTCCGCATCCGCCTGATATTGCTCCCCGCCCACAAACCCGAACGGCCTCCCTGAAGTCGTCGCTCCCCCGAAGTCTGCCGTTGTGACCGCGTTCCCGAACGCCTCGAACAAAGCGAACTCACCTGCCGCTCCCGCCGCCCCCGAAGTCGCCCGCACCGAGCCGAGCAGGTCGAAGAGGAAGAACGAGGTGGTGCTGTTGCGCCTCTCGGAGACCCCGGGAACATAAGTGGTGCTACCATCGGAGAGCAGAGCCGAAGCGGGAGTGTCGCCATCGGTGAGGTGCGTTTTGGTCGTGCCGCCCACCGTTTTGCTTGTCCTCAGTCCCGCCCCGTTGTAGGTGTAGGTCGAGGTGCCCGCAGTCGTGACGCTTGTGAGGCGGTTGTCGGCGTTCCACACGAGCGACGCGGTCGGGCTTCCGCTGACCGAAACGCCGGTGAGGTTTCCTTTGGCTGTACTCTAAAGCATCTTGTGTGACGTTCGGCTGTTAGACAGGGAGTTTGCAGCCAAGGTGACCTTCCCCGTCTCGCCTGGGAATGGCAACGGCTTTCTCCCAGAGTTTTCCTTTGGCATCGTTTAGAAAAGCGTTTTCCGGACGCCTAAAAGCTCTTCTTCTTAAGGTCACCGGGGGGAACGGGGAAAACCAGCAAAAACGGCTGACTTGCAGAGGAGCGACTAGCAGGATCCTTTAGAATACACTTTGGCATCGTAGTTGTAGATTTTGCTGCCCGCCGTCTTGAGCCGATCCGACTTCGGGTAGTAGGTGTAGCTTTCGGTGGTGGGGGAGTTCGTGCCAATCGTCCCCTTTTTGCTCAGGCGGTTGAGGTTATTGTCGTAGGTGTATTCGTTCTGGTAAAGCAGGGTGGTGCTCGTGCCGACTTTTTGTGCCCGCTCGATCATGAGCTGATCGCGTTTGTCATAGCCGAAGCCTACCGAAACCGGGTCGGCTCCCGCTTTGGTGTCCTTGCGAAGCGTCACGTTGCCGCCGAGATCGTACCCGTAGTCGTGTGTGAGCAGCACCGTGCCCCGTCCTTACGAAGGACACGAACATTGCCCTACTCAAAGCCCCCGGAGCCGTCCGTTCTCCTCCCCCTACCGGTAGGGGTTTTCCGACTTCTTCCCGCAGAGAGCGGACCTACTCCCTCACTACTCCCTCACTACTCCCTTACTTTTCCCTGCTTCTGCTTTCCTCTTCTCTACGGGTAGGGAAGGGAGCGTCCGGCTTCTTGCTCCTTGACTGAAAATCATCCCTCGAAACGTCAGGCAAGAACGTTCAAAATACACCTTATCCTTAGCCGTTGTAGGTATAGGTCGCATTGAGCAATCCTCTCAACGCTGAGGGATAAGCAGGGGACTTGCTAATCTAATGAAACATCACAGCAGAAAGCAAGATCAGTCGAAGATTTGGTGACTACCCCGTTTCCTGCATTGACCGTAAAATCAGCCGAGGCGGGGTCTGCCTTCACCAAATAATCCATCAGCCAGGTTGCCAGTCGCCTCATCCCGTCCTGATTCGCGACCACAATGACTTGATTTCTCTCCTCCAAAAAAACACATTTGATGAGAGAGTTTTTCTCATCAAATGGGAAAGTAATGACGATTTGATCATTCATCTTTCAATTTTCCGCTCAAGGTTACAATTAAATCCAGGCTGTCCTCAGGATGATTCCTCCAATGAAGATGATTGGCTTCTTGATTTGTTTCCGCCAGATTTAAGAGTTCTTCAATAAGTCGAGCATAGCTGTGACGACCACCTGTGAAAGTCATCATATTGTGTTCGGGGAAATACTCCACTTTGAGGGTACATTTATCGTTATCGTAAAAAAAATCGATGGTAGGACAGAGGGGCATGATCTGTTGCTTTTCCTTTCCATCCCTCACCAAAATGTTTCGATAAGACTTTGATGAGGGATTAGCTAACGTAGAAGATAGTAAATAGTCGGCTTCTCTATTTGTCTAATTATGCAATTAAACTGAGAGAGCAACCGTTGGACGTTTGCCCCAACCTAATTGAGGCATTATTTTGCTATACAAAATCCAGAGATTACAAACCTCCTGCAAAGATCGGAAACTCTGGCAGCCTAATAAACACCGGAGGTCTAGTAATCACCGGAGGTGTCGAGGGAGCAGGTGTGGTAACAGGAACCATTGGCGCCGGAGTTAGAATAATAGGCTGCTTGCCTTTCCAAGGGCCTTTTTTCTTGTCTTTATTTTTTTGCTTGTTTTCCTCTTGAGCCTCTTTGTTCTTCTTTTTCGCCACCGGGTTTTTAGATTCCCATTTCTCCTTTTTTCGTTTAGGGTAGTACCTGTAGTCGGCACTATAATCGGCGTACTGCAATGTTACGTCCCAGTGTCCCTCTTTATGCCATTCGTCCGGATCATGCCAAGACCATTCTTCTGATGGAGAGTTTCCGCGCATGGGTTTGAAAAATTTAGTACGATCTTTACCGAGTCGGATCTCCCACATTCTCCTATTATAGCCAGGGGGAAAGTGTTGTAACCCCTCCGGATCAATGGCGTTGACGGGATTGTTCTCGCAGTAAGCGTAAAAGTTGTCGCCATCTTCCGCCGGATCACTGGAGAGGAAGCGTCCGATCCCCGGATCGTAGTAGCGGTTTCCGAGCAGCATCAGCCCGCTCTCGGCATCCGCCTGATATTGCTCCCCGCCCACAAACCCGAACGGCCTCCCTGAAGTCGTCGCTCCCCCGAAGTCTGCCGTTGTGACCGCATTTCCGAACGCCTCGAACCAAGCGAACTCACTTGCCGCTCCCGCTGCCCCCGAAGTCGCTCGCACCGATCCCAGCAGATCGAAGAGGAAGAACGAGGTGGTGCTGTTGCGCCTCTCGGAGACCCCCGGAACATAAGTGGCCAGCCCATCGGAGAGGAGAGCCGAAGCGGGAGTGTCGCCATCGGTGAGGTGCGTTTTGGTGGTGCCGCCCACCGTTTTACTCGTCCTCAGCCCCGCCCCGTTGTAGGTGTAGGTCGAGGTTCCCGAAGTCGTGACGCTCGTGAGGCGGTTGTCGGCGTTCCAGGAGAGCGATGCGGTAGAGGCACCGCTCACCGAAACATCCGTGCCCTATCGAAAAAACAATCTTTGCACCACTGCCAGATTGTCTCGGCGAATTGTGTATTTCACCTCTACCGCGTCTTGGGATTGACCTCCCAATTGCTTAACAGCACCAGCGATGGATTTGGGGTGAAAATGGAAGATAAAATTGCTGCCTTCCAAAGTAGACTCTATAATGTAGTTCTTGAGGTCACGCTTTTGAATAGGAATAGCTTTGTTAGCAAGAAAGTCCTGATAAGCCACCTGGAAGGCTTTGATTTCCTCACCATCCAATTGATGAGTGACTTTTGGAGAGAGTACCCCCTTCTTTGTGCGCTGACCAAATGAAGCGTTTCCGTAAAGGATAAGGAGACATAGGGTAAGAAGAATGATCATTGGTATGAATAAATTTACTTTCGTTGAGTGGATGAGTGGCATCGCTTTTCTCCTGAAGATGTTTTTGAGACCTCTACTACTTGTTCTCGGTAGCAAAAGACAATTGGAGTGGTCTGTTTGATCTAAAGCAAAAATGACCACTCCTTGTAAAACCTAGATCAGTAAAACCTAGATCAGAGTTGCTCGCTCCGATCTATCGAACAAGTTCATCTTTGTTTGTCTTTGGGTTAAAGCGTTTAATGCGCTTGTGAGGTGCGCCCAGATAAACAGGCATTTTGTGGCCCCTCCCCCAATTACGATCATCATCTGAAAAATTGTCATTGTCGAAATGACGCCCTTGTTTATCCGGCGGTTGCCCCGGTCCATGAGTATCTGGGTGAGTATGGTAAATTGCCACAGTTTTACGAACCGGATGCGGATCAAAAGTGTCCTCGTCACCATGCTGAGGTTTTGAGGGGCGGTAGCCTTTCTTCACTTTATCAACATTTCCTCCATACTCACGATCTTCGTTCGTAGAAGTTTTGTAAGCATAATCAAGCGCGGCCGTTGCCGCAGTGTCAGCGGTAGGATAAGTTTTTTTCCACGGCGGGGTTGTTTGACCTCCTTTACGATTATGACGTTTTCTTTTTTGAAGCCCTTCGGGATCAATGGCGTTAACGGGATTGTTCTCGACATAGGCGTAGAAGTTGTCGCCATCTTCCGCCGGATCACTGGAGAGGAAGCGTCCGATCCCCGGATCGTAGTAGCGGTTTCCGAGGAGCATCAGCCCGCTTTCCGCATCCGCCTGATATTGCTCCCCGCCCACAAACCCGAACGGCCTCCCTGAAGTCGTCGCTCCCCCGAAGTCCGCCGTGACCACCGCGTTTCCGAACGCCTCGAACAAAGCGAACTCACTTGCCGCTCCCGCCACCCCCGAAGTCGCCCTCACCGATCCCAGCAGATCGAAGAGGTAGAACGACGTGGTGCTGTTCCTGCGCTCACTTACTCCCGGAACATAGGTGGCTAGCCCATCGGAGAGCAGAGCCGAAGCGGGAGTGTCGCCATCGGTGAGGTGCGTTTTGGTGGTGCCGCCCCCCGTTTTACTCGTCCTCAGCCCCGCCCCGTTGTAGGTGTAGGTGCTTGTGCCCGAAGTCGTGACGCTCGTGAGGCGGTTCTCTTGTCTCCCTTTACGGCCTTTCTATTTGTCAGCGGGTGGGGTCTCTGGCGGGTTGCGCTCATAAGCCGGAACGACAATCTCACCGATTTCGAGCAGTTCTTTCTTGCTCAGCCGCTCGCAGACCATCTTGCGGAGCCAAAGACAGTTGCCGTCGCGATCCATCATTAAAATTCCACTTGGCCTTTGAGGATCACCTTCCGTTAAGTACACACGGGCCACAGACCAACCAAAATGCCCTTTGGGATGTTTTCGATTGAAGATTTTCTGCAGTGCAGCGACTTCGGTGGAGTTGAGGAAGGCTCCTTTGGTATGCAGCAGCAAGTCTTCAGGGGTATATCCTGCGTAAAATTCAGTGCTGAATTTGATGTAGCGAACTTTGAGAGGGGTGTAATCCGGCAGTTGATGAAAATCGTCCTTCGGTTGCGCTGGGGGAGATGCGAGCGTTCCCCAGGCAGAAACCCAAAAACAAACAAACTTAAGTAAGGGGATCATTCAGAATTTCTCCTCTTTGTGGAAGAAGAAATTCTCTTCTTCCACAAAAGTATTTGCAGATTGAATTGGGTAGTCAACGATATTTAAGACGATCCGGTTCTCCGAAATGCCTCATGATTGGGTTTTCGTTCTTGTTGACATTGTTCATCATATCCGGCCCGTCGTCCAAGGTCCCGTCTACATGCCCTAACTCATGGGCGATAATCCGTTTGATCCCTACAGGCTGCTTCTTTCTTCCTCCTTTTCCATCACTGACCTGGATTATGGGAAGCACCCGGTCGTTAATCGTCATCACCCAGGTTTCTTTGCCAAACAGAATAGTCAGGAGGGGATCAGGGTCAACGCGATCATCCTCACCGGGGTCTTTACCCCGTTTAGGGAGAATGACTACGTTTGGCCCATCCGGGGCTTTGATCTTGTCGATGATCTCTTTGGCTCGTGGCGACAGAGGAAGGACGCGAAGGGCTGTGTTGACTTCATCCTGAAATGACGAATTGCCTCCTACGATAAAGTCGAGACCTGTGGGGTCAATGGCATTGACAGGGTTGTTCTCGCAATAGGCATACCAGTTGCTTCCCGCATGAGCCGGATCACTGGAGAGGAAGCGTCCGATGCTGGGATCGTAGTACCGATTGCCCAGCAGCAGCAATCCGCTCTCGGCATCCGTCCCGTACTGCTCACTCCCCACAAACCCGAACGGTCGCCCGGTTGTGGTGCTCCCGCCGAAGTCTGCCGTTGTGACCGCGTTTCCGAACGCCTCGAACAAAGCGAACTCACTTGCCGCTCCCGCCACCCCCGAAGTCGCCCTCACCGATCCCAGCAGATCGAAGGGGGTGAGCGAACAGGCGAATGCTGACCTACTGTGAGTCTGCCCAATACTCTTTAGAGGTGAACGAAATTTTGTCTGCACCGACCAGCAGCGTGCGCTTGCGAGTTTGCAGATCAAGTGCGTAAACTCCGCGTTGGAGAGAGCTTTCTCCAGGGCTTGCTTTCATGTCCAGAAAATACACTTCCTTTCCTGACTGCGAATAAAGTGCAAACGGATAATTTTGCAGTTCCGCTCTTACCAGCGTTGTGAAGCCTCCGCTTTCTAAACGGTACTCCCGAATTTCTTTGCCACTTCCTACTTGGCAAAGGATGCGTTTGCCATCGCTTGACCAGCGGGGATGACTGCCAGCACCCAATGTTTTTTCCTTTCCGGTCTGAACAGAAAGAAGATGTAGGGTAGGAGAGAACCGATGATCCCAATCGGGATTGTTTCCACGACGCGGGTCAGCAGCCACGAAAGCAATCGTCTTGCCATCCGGCGAAACGGACACAGCTTCGATCGAATGGGCATATGTCAGAGCCGGATGCAGTCGGCGACTCTTTCCTTCTTCTAAATCATACTCTCGGATTTCTCCTTTCGGCGTAACGGCGAAGATCTTACGTCCGTCACTTGACCAATCGAAGGCACGCATCCGGAGCTTTTGGGCCCGTTTCCAATAGGCAGGGTAATTTTCAGACGCAGCCGGAGAGCGCAGGATTAGCCGCGTTTGATCGAAGTAGTACAGAGTTAAAGGAGAGTAATCTTCGGCATCGGTATCTTGGATCGTCTGGTCAGCGGTATGCGTCCGAACCAAAACCCAGTTTCGATCCGGCGACCAGCGTAATTCTTCCACCCATCCGTATGCGCTGACACGACTGCGCACGTGCTGCGGTGATTTGATCTGCACCGCCGTCACCAGACCCGCCGCAGGGTCTCCGAAGATAAAGATTGTTTCAGCTGACTTCTCCAAGCTCGACTGTGCAGAGGAAGATAAACAGAGTACAAACAGGATTACGGATCGAAACGATTCATCAATTGACCAAAATTTTGAGAAAGTCATAATGCTACGCCTTTTCCAACTGGACGAGTTCTGTCCCAGAGTTTAACTTGGTTCATCCCCTGACCCGATGGCTCAGGGGATGAACTTGGGCCGATTGACTATCGAGGTCTTCTTCGCCCATAGTAGGGCCATCTTTTCGGTTGCCACTTTCGGTAGTCAGGATCGTGGCCACCCAAAGAGGCCTCTCCTGTTGAACCATTCGCGGTAACAACTCCGATATGTCCCTGATGAGACTGCCCCGGCTTTGGATGTTTTGGTCTTGGCCGCGCTACGACGTCTCCGGGAGTAGGATGATACTTTGAATTCACTGGTCCAACTTCATATAATCCTGGATGATTTCTCATGTAGTCGAGCTGTGCTGTTGCCCCAGACTTGGGAAAGTTTGGATCGAACGGGCCCATCACATCACCAACAAAAGTTCCACAATCAGTAGTTAGAGGAGCAGTTTTTGTCGTTCCATCACTTGAAACATAGCCGCCAGTATGACCAGGGTGTCTTTTCCTGTACCCTGGACGGTCATGGATTGTCCGGTCTGCTCGGTCTGCAATGGGATAGTTAGGGTTGTTGAGCATCTTATCAATGGTGGGCCATTCTGCCGCGATGGACATAATACATAGCCCTTCGGGGTCAATGGCGTTGACGGGATTGTTCTCGCAGTAAGCGTAGAAGTTGTCGCCATCTTCCGCCGGATCACTGGAGAGGAAGCGTCCGATCCCCGGATCGTAGTACCGGTTTCCGAGGAGCAGCAATCCGCTCTCGGCATCCGCCTGATATTGCTCACTCCCCACAAACCCGAACGGTCTCCCCGCCGTTGTGCTCCCGCCGAAGTCTGCCGTCGTGACCGCATTGCCGAACGCCTCGAACAAAGCAAACTCACCCGCCGCTCCCGCCGCTCCCGACACCGCCCGCACCGAGCCGAGCACATCGAAGAGAAAGAACGACGAAGTGCCGTTTCTGCGTTCACTCACCCCCGGAACATAAGTGGCGCTACCATCGGAGAGCAGAGCCGAAGCCGGAGTGTCACCATCGGTGAGGTGCGTCCTCATCGTGCCGTCCACCGTTTTGCTCGTCCTCAGTCCCGCCCCGTTGTAGGTGTAGGTCGAGGTTCCCGAAGTCGTGACGCTCGTGAGGCGGTTGTCGGCGTTCCACACGAGCGATGCCGTGGTTGCCCCGCTCAGCGAGGCTTGTAGGAGTGATCAAGTAAGGCTTTTACCTTAACGAAATTTATCTCTGTGAGCCGCCCTTGTTTCCAACTATCTACTTGCAACCAGTTTCCATAGCCGTCAATCATTAGAACGACACTAGAATTTTCTCGAACAATTACCCTGGAGTCGTTCCAATTGAAATGCAAGTTAGATTTCATCGCCGGCGCAATTAGATCGACTAGCTGATTATAAAGTTCTTTAGACATTGGGGCCGGGTTGCCGCGCAACACGCGTTCGACACGAGCAGGCGTGTAGAGGCCGTAGCTAAACGGAACATAGTGGACGCTATATTCTGTTGACGAAAAACGCCGTTTGCTGATATTTTTTTGTTCAACAGCATTAGGAGTGTCTTTCTGCGCTGATTGCAAGCCTAGAGAGAGGGTAAGCACCGTAAGAACTGATGCTCCGACAATCAGAAACGGTTTCATACTAGATCTCCGTTGTCCTGTGCTAAATTTACTTTTAGCACAGGACATTTAGAACACGATCATTGATATTTTTTTCGTTCTGGGACATGGAAATATCTGCGAATTGGATTTTCGTTGTCAATCACATTATTCATTTGGTCAGGCCCGTCGTCAACCCAGCCATTCGCATGACCAAGCTCATGTCCAAGGACAATAGCGAGAACCAAATTTTCGGGTGGCACCTCTAGGTATGGAAATTCAACAAAGGGATCGCTGATGAAAACCGGATTGAAAGCGATGACAGAATCTCTGGGTCTTCCACGTCGCCCAGTCTTGATTGGATCACCGGGGTAAGTAGGATAGGTAAAGACGATCCCGTAAGCGTCGGGTGCATTGGCCTCATCTTGTGTCTGCTTTCTAATCTTCAGTGTTAAGCCCCCGTGTTTTTTTCCCTTGGGCGGATCAAAAGGCTGGAGCAACTCATGTCCGCGCTTTGTCTTACGGAGTTTTCCAATGGCATCTTTGATCATTTTTTGGAAGGCTTCGTCTCCCTCAATGGCAATATCAAAGCCAGAGGGATCAACGAACTCAGTAGGATTGTTCTCGCAATAGGCATACCAGTTGCTTCCCGCATGAGCCGGATCACTGGAGAGGAAGCGTCCGATCCCCGGATCGTAGTAGCGGTTTCCGAGGAGCATCAGCCCGCTTTCCGCATCCGCCTGATATTGCTCCCCGCCCACAAACCCGAACGGTCGCCCGGTTGTGGTGCTTCCGCCGAAGTCTGCCGTCGTGACCGCGTTGCCGAACGCCTCGAACAAAGCGAACTCGCCTGCCGCTCCCGCCGCTCCCGACACCGCCCTCACCGATCCGAGCAGATCGAAGAGAAAGAACGACGAAGAGCCGTTTCTGCGCTCGCTCACCCCCGGAACATAAGTGGCGCTACCATCGGAGAGCAGAGCCGAAGCGGGAGTGTCGCCATCGGTGAGGTGCGTTTTGGTGGTGCCGCCCACCGTTTTACTCGTCCTCAGCCCCGCCCCGTTGTAGGTGTAGGTCGAGGTTCCCGAAGTCGTGACGCTCGTCAGGCGGTTGTCGGCGTTCCACACGAGCGACGCGGTCGGGCTTCCGCTCACCGAAACGCCGGTGAGGTTGCCCCGGGCATCGTAGTTGTAGGTTTTGGCTCCTGCTGTCTTGAGCCGATCCGACTTCGGATAGTAGGTGTAGCTTTCGGTGGTGGGGGAGTTCGTGCCAATCGTCCCCTTTTTGCTCAGGCGGTTGAGATTGTTGTCGTAGGTGTATTCGTTTTGGTAGAGCAGGGTGGTGCTCGTGCCCACCTTCTGCGCTCGCTCGATCCTGAGTTGATCGCGTTTGTCATAGCCGAAGCCTACCGAAACCGGGTCGGCTCCGGCTTTGGTGTCCTTGCGAAGCGTCACGTTGCCGCCGAGATCGTACCCGTAGTCGTGCGTGAGCAGCGTGGTGCCTGCCGTGTTCTTCTGCACGATCTGCGTCACCCGGTCATCGGCATCATAGGTGTAGGTCGTGGTCGCTCCGTTGGGCAGCGTCACCCCCGTCAGCCGATCCCCCGCATCGTAGGTGTAGGTGGTCGTCTCGTTGGTGGGGCTTTTCACCGTTTTGAGGTTGTCTGCCGCTTCGTAGGTGTAAATGATGTCTCCGGCGGAGGTCGTCGTTTTCGTCCGCCGGTGCGCGACGTCATTTTTTTGCTCTGGCGGTTTTCTGGTCGGGTTTAGGTCGGTGCAGAATCCATGCCCCATCATCGTTTTTTAGAAAGGCGAGTTCCCCGGTACGGCAACACGCCACTGATCCTGTTCCATCGCTTAAGATCAATTTTAAAGCCTCCTTGATATCCAACCAGCGTTCATCAAACCGGTGATTAGGAGAGATCACATAAACTTGCGGAGTCGATCCCTTTTCTTCGAGCTTCCCAGCGATGTACTCAACTGATTGATCGCGGTTGTGAATTTCCTCTGCGAATGAAGGACGAAATTCCAATCGGTGATAGAATTCATTTAAGAACTTCACTCTCCGTTTGGGAGACGCGATAAAGCCTAGATAACGCTCCTGCTTGTCCTCGTAGATAAACGCTTTGATAAATGCCTTTTCCTCTTCGTTCATTGGCTTTACCCTCCGAGATAATTATTCATCATCGTACAAACAATCGAACTCAAACCCGTGTAGGTCGCCATTGACAACGCGTCCCGTCTTTTCTGCTTTGGAAACCATTTCTAAGATCAGGTCGGAAGGATCGTCAAACTCCTCTAACCGCACCAGTTCGTCGAACCTCGACACAAAAAAGACATCTCCGCGAAAATCAAGACGCGTTCGAACCGCTGCACGTTTTCGCGAATGCTCCCGAACGACGAGGTACGTAAAGGCTCCGATGGTTCCATCGGGATTTCGCCCTGCCGCTGCTTTCAATTCAACAAAAGCGACCCAAATCATCGCTGCTCTCCAAGCACGTTTTTCTTGCTCAGGTTGAGCGAGAGACAAGAAAACTCAGATTGAGTTGAACCTCAATCTGAATTTTAGTATGGTACTCTACTTTGTGGTTAGCAAACCCATTACTGCGAGCTTGTCTTTGCCTACGAAGTAAGTAAACGATCCATCAAGGAGAAGATTATACACCCAATGTCTTCGACTTTGAGATGAGCAAGGGTCTCCACCAAGAGCAACATTCAGCCGCTCGCCCATGTGCGCCGCAAGCCCCGAAAAGCGGCTGCAGCACCTGCGGCTTTCACGCTTTTGCCGCGAACGCGCTTTCGCTTCACAGAGATGGCCCTGCCGGAGCCTAAGTGCTCGCCTCCCGGTTTGTTGCCCTCTCCAACGGGCAGGAAAGCCGCCAGAGTGTCCCTCAGCGTCTTAAAATTGAGCCGCAAACACCAAAAACGGACGCTCTCTTCGTCCATCGAGCACCCGTTTCAAAATGTCTGATGATCTCATTTCGCCAGCAGCTTTTTGAGGTATCTTCCCGTGTAGCTCGCCGCCACCTTTGCCACCGCTTCCGGCGTCCCCTGCGCGATAATCTTGCCCCCGCCGTCCCCGCCCTCCGGCCCCAGGTCCACAATCCAGTCCGCCGTCTTGATCACATCCAGATTATGCTCGATCTTAGGCGGCTCCTCGACTCTTTTGCTCCACGATCTTCGTCTTGATCACATCGAGATTATGCTCGATCACCAGCACCGTGTTCCCCGCACTTACCAACCGATTGAGCACTCCGATCAACTTCTCTACATCCGCAAAGTGCAACCCCGTCGTCGGCTCGTCCAGTTCAATCTCAGAACTGCGGATGTTTTGAATTATTGCCTACAAATTTGCTAGAAAGTCTGACAAATCGTTCTCATCAAAGTTTGTTGGGTCAAGTGTTGACAGTCCCTCGGCTTGCGCCGCCCGCAACAGACGATGATCCACCGTCACCAGCACGGCATCCTTGCGCCCCGACTGCTGTAGGAGTTGCAAATACAGCGTTAAGATCACGGCGTCTGTCGAATTCAGGTTATGCTTTTGGATCATCCACAAACTGGTGAGCACGCTCACATTGTCCATCTCCAACGGCATATTTCCGCTTTGCAGAAACAAAGTCTCCAACGAGGAAGCCGCCGCCGCAAACGTATTGCGATTGATCACCCCGCTGTTGTGCCGCCGCCACAAGATAGCGAACGTTTCCGAATAGCCGATCATCGTAATCCATAGGTCACTCGGCGTCACAGCACCAAACAATGCCCGCATGGTCGGTGTACCCGTTTCGATGACAAGCCGCTTGACTGTCGCCGACGCATCACAGAGCAACAGAGGCATTGTCATTTACTCCTCGTCCCGTGCCGCAAGAATGCCACAAGAAAAAGTATTATCTTCGGCACGTACACCATCCTGAATACTCAATTGAACCGAGTCGTCTGCAGTTGCATCGGGATTATACTCAAATCCCATCTTGGCATACAGACCGTGCATTATCGCCCGCAATTTCTCCCGTTCAACACTTCTCTGATCGTCTCCAATAACCTGCCCGCTTGCGCTATCCATCATTCCCTCCTCAGTGATCTCTCGATTACCCTTCTACCGACTTTCCTGTAATAGGACATTCCTCTGCTCAGAATGGTTTCATGCCTCACTCCTCACCCCTCCCTCCTCAACGCTTCCCCACCAATTTTTTGAGGTATCTTCCCGTGTAGCTCGCCGCCACCTTTGCCACCGCTTCCGGCGTTCCCTGCGCGATAATCTTGCCCCCGCCGTCCCCGCCCTCCGGCCCCAGGTCTACAATCCAGTCCGCCGTCTTGATCACATCCAGATTATGCTCGATCACCAGCACCGTGTTCCCCGCACTTACCAGACGGTTCAGCACCCCGATCAACTTCTCCACATCCGCAAAGTGCAACCCCGTCGTCGGCTCGTCCAGAATGTAGATCGTCTTTCCCGTCGGGCGTTTCGCCAGCTCCGAGGCCAACTTCACCCGCTGTGCTTCCCCGCCGCTCAAAGTCGTCGCGGGCTGACCCAGCCGCAGATAGTCCAACCCCACATCGTGCAGCGTCTGGAACTTCCGAGCGATGTTGGGCAGGTTCTCGAAAAAGAGCACCGCTTCGGAGACCGTCATGTCCAGCACCTCCGCGATGTTCTTCCCCTTGTACTTCACTTCCAGCGTCTCCCGATTGTACCGCTTCCCCTTGCAGCTCTCGCACGGCACATACACATCCGGCAAAAAGTGCATCTCGATTTTGAGGATGCCGTCCCCCCGGCAACTCTCGCACCGGCCGCCCTTCACGTTGAATGAAAAACGCCCCTGTTGATACCCCCGCACCCGCGCATCCTGCGTTTTCGAGAACAAATCTCTAATGAGATCGAACACCCCCGTGTAGGTCGCCGGGTTCGAGCGCGGCGTCCGGCCAATCGGGGACTGGTCAATGTCCACCATTTTATCCAGATGCTCCATGCCGCGTATCTCGTCGTGTGCTCCGGCAATCACGTTCGTGCGATACAGATAATGATTGAGCAGCGGGTAGAGCGTTTCCTGAATGAGCGTACTCTTCCCCGATCCCGACACTCCCGTGATCGCCACGAGGCAGCCCAGCGGAACCCGCAAGGTCACGTTCTTGAGGTTGTTCTGTTTTGCTCCGATCAATTCGAGCCAGCGATCACTCGGTTCCCGGCGCACCGAGGGCAGCTCAATCTGGCGCACTCCCGACAGAAACTGACCGGTGATGCTCGCCGGATTCGCCTTCACCTCGGCGACGGTTCCCTGGGCCACGATGTGCCCGCCGTGCTCTCCCGCGCCGGGGCCGACATCAATCAGCCAGTCGGCGGCTTCCATCGTTTCCTCGTCGTGCTCCACCACCAGGATCGTGTTGCCCAGTTCCCGCAGCCGCTCCAGCGTCTCGATCAGGCGCGTATTGTCTCGTTGATGCAGCCCAATGGAAGGCTCATCCAAAATGTAGAGCACCCCCATCAGCCCCGATCCAATCTGTGTCGCCAGCCGAATCCGCTGAGCCTCTCCGCCCGCCAGCGTTGCCGCCGCCCGATCCAGCGTTAGATAGCCCAGCCCTACATTGTTCAAGAATCCCAGCCGAGTTCGGATTTCTTTAATGATCTGCCGTGCAATGCGCTCCTGCTGCGCGTCAAACCGGATTTCCTCGAAAAACTGCGCCGACTTTCCCAGCGACATCGCGCAGACATCCGAGATCGTCTTTTTCTGAATGAGCACACTGAGGGCCTCTTTTTTAAGCCGCTGCCCCTTACACTCCGGGCAGGGGCGGGCACTCATGTACTGCTCCAGGTCTTCCTTCACATAGGTCGAGGTCGTCTCTTTGTACGCCCGATCCATGATCTGCACCACCCCCGGAAACTCCTGATCGAAGTGCCGCGTTCGCCCCCATTTATTCCGAAAAGTCACCGTCACGTTGCCCTTGATCCCGTTCAACAAAGCGTCCCACTGCTTCGCGTTCAGGTCTTTCACCGGCGTCGCCATCTCAAAACCGAGCTTTTCCGCCACCCCCGCAAAGAGTGCCGTCCGATGATCGCTCATAATCTCTTTACCGCTTTTGTAGACAAAATAACGGACGGCTCCCTCTCCAATCGAAAGGTTTTTGTTGGGGACAATGAGATTGGGGTCGAACTCGGTTTTGGTTCCCAGCCCATGACACTCCGGGCACGCTCCATAGGGGCTGTTGAACGAAAACAGGCGAGGTTCGATCTCCTCAAAGTTGAAATCTCCCTCTGTCGCCTGAAAGTTTTCGGAAAAGGTGAGTTCCTGGGCAGGGTGTTCTCCATGCGCCATCACAGAAATGCCCGCCAGCCCTTTGGCGCGTTTGAGGGCTTGTTCCAGTCCCTCCGCGACCCGCCCCCGCAGGTCGGGCTTCATCACAAGGCGGTCAATCACGATCTCAATGGTGTGCTGCTTGTATCGCTCCAGCGTGGGAATGTCTTCGCTCAGGTCCACCATTTCGCCATCAATGCGGGCGCGAACAAACCCCTCTTTGAGAATGTCTTCGAGTTCTTTTTTATATTCGCCCTTGCGCCCGCGTATCACCGGAGACAGGATCAGAAAACGCGCCCCTTCAGGCAGTGCCAGAATCCGATCCACCATCTCCTCAATGGACTGCTTGACCATTGGCTGCCCCGTGCGCGGGTCATGGGGAATCCCGACACGGGCAAACAGCAGGCGCAGGTAATCATAAATCTCGGTGACGGTTCCAACGGTGGAGCGCGGGTTTCTGGAGGTGGATTTTTGGTCAATGGCAACGGCAGGAGACAGCCCTTCAATTTGATCGACATCGGGCTTATCGTGCTGACCGAGAAACTGGCGGGCGTAGGCGGAGAGGCTCTCGACATAGCGGCGCTGCCCCTCAGCATAGAGCGTATCGAAGGCAAGCGAGGATTTGCCCGAACCGCTCAGCCCCGTGATGACCACAAGTTTGTCACGCGGGATGTCGAGGGACACGTTTTTGAGGTTGTTCTGCCGGGCTCCGCGAATTTTGATCCAGTCGCGGGACGAATGCCGCTCCTCGCTCACGACGGCAAGACTCGTTTCCAGCCGCTGCAGCGTGACTTCCTCCTCGTCCTCACGCACTGCTTCTCGATTGTTCTGTTTCGGTGCGGTCTCTTTTGTCATGGTTCTGATCCATCTTCCCGGTTCTTTTAACGCTAAATATGCCGACAGGATTCTACCCTGTCGGCACAAAATGAAAATAGTAGACAACCCTAAAAACAGGTGGAAGGAAACTGCGAGAAGTACCTTGTGCTTCGTTATTGGAGCATGGAAAGCACAATTCCGACGATCTTTTCCACATCGGTCAGGTAGTAAAGATCGCTGTCAATCGTTGCAATCGTTCCTTCAAGGCGCAAGAATTTCCATTCAGTTCCTATCGTGACGACGCCATACAGCGTTTCGATGGTACGTCCTTCCGCCGCGTTGAATATCTGCACCGCGACCAGTTCAGCGAGACATTGAGGGATGCCCTTTGGAATGTTCTCTTTCTTGGCTTCAACAACAGAGATAATGGGAGCCTCAATGGAGATTTTCCTCGGTGCAAGAGTGAAAATGAAATCACAGAAACCTGCCAGCCCCTTTTTCTTATCCACATTGAACTCGATGCCGGAAAACAAACTCGTCCGATCTTGCGACTGCTCATAAATTTCCAGCAGAATGAGAGCGATGAGGTACCCGGAACGGGCTTTCTCGCTCCCGCTTCGTAGCGCAAAGTCGGTTTGACGAGCCAACGCATCGCGCAACCAGTCTGAAATCGGAACGGGCGGCACTTCCGCAAACAATGCATCCTGCACGGTATCGACGATTCCGTACTGTTGTTGCAACTGCCTTAACGTAAATTTATTGTACGCCATGTAGCGAGTTTCTCCGGGGAGGGTTTGGGTTGATTATACCCCCCTGCTACATCGTAAAAAAAGGGAACTCATTTGCTCATCAACGCTTGACAAAAAGGAATGATTTCTTTTAAAATGGTTGGAAAAGAAAGCGTTTGTCTAAAACCACGCTGTTCCCTCCTCCTCTCCGCTTTCAAGCCTGTTCGTGTTGGCAGCACATTTTTTCTCTCGAAAGGAAAGACGCCCATGTTCCGCCGTACTTTTTGTTTTGCTATCCTTCTGACATCTTCCGTTGCTCATGCACAAGTTTATGATGCGGCAACGGATTTTTCATCGGTCAATAACCCAACAGGTGCATGGAGTTACGGTTGGGACGCCAGCCCCACGCTTGGAAGTGGCTTCAACCTTTACAACCGTCGCGCTCAGTACACCTCTGGCGCGACCATAGATGTTTGGGACTCGTCGCAGTTCCAGCGCATCGGCGGTGGTGTACCTGGCGTATCCAAAAACCAGACAAACAACAACTCTACTTACCTGCGTCCAGGTCAATTGGGGTTCCACCCCGGCTTGTTCAACCCAGACCTCGTTAGCGTCATCCGGTGGACTGCGCCAACAACAGGACAGTATGCCCTGACTTCCTCATTCGTCCTTAACGACAGTGGGGACGTGAGTGTCTACGTCTTCAGCAACGCGCAATCTTTGTTCAGCGGGAACGTCACGGGATTGGGGGCGACGCTGTCTTACGCGCCCAACTCCGGGCTATCCCTCCAAAAGGGCGACACGCTCAACTTCATTGTCCGTGCACGCAATAATGGCGGCGGCGACACGACTGGTATCTCCGCCAGAATTACGGCTGTTCCTGCACCGAGCGCACTTGCGGTGCTTCTCATCGGGGCGGTTCCGGGGGCGGCGGTGTTGTTGCGTCGGCGGCGCAAGGCGTAAGCAAGTTTGCCGGACAACCTCAAAAAAGCGTCCACCTCAAAAGCGGGGCGGACGCTTCTTTACGTGTGAGTTGGCGTGACGCAGTAAGCGGGTCGAGGAACCCGCTCGGTGGGGTAAGCAGGGACAGTTGGCGTCAGGGCGATTTTTCGATGGTGAGGGTGTTCTTACCGAAGTCGAGGCAGAGTTTGTACCCTTCGAGAAATTGCGTCCCAAGTAACCGCTCTTCTCCAACGGCTAATATCTCAAAATCTTGCTCTTTGTCGTTCCAGATAACGGCAATCTGGTAGATGCCGAGTCGAATTTGTGATCCGTCTGCGAGAGTCGTGCGCTTGCTACCCGTATACAATAGACCGAGCGCGAGGCAGTCGGCAAGCGGCAGGGTGAACGTACCGGAATAGCCAGTATCGATGGTGAATTCGGCGAGGGCTTGTTTGCCCTCGCCTTTGATGAGCAAATGAACGTGAGGTCGTCCGTGATGGTTCCGATCATCACGGGCGTTTGCTCGGAATCAGGCGGAAGCCGCCAAAGGAATCTACGGCAGGATAGCCGATGCGAAGTTGGAGAACTTTGGAACCGGGATTTTTGGCGAGAAGTTCATTCGTCGCCTCAAGAGACAGGCTTTTCGGTCGGATGGCGTAGTCGCCGGTTTCAATATCAATGGCGATCACTTTGCCAATGTTTTCGTCGGTTTCCACGAGAGAGCGGATACGTGTTTCGTACCATTCTTCAGCGCGATCAAAATCTTCGTCGGTGTGAATGCGTTCTTGTATCATCGGTTTCTCCCAGCGTTTTTATCGTCTATTTTACCACAGCCTGTAGCGAACGCGGGAACACGTCAAGAGTAAACGCGGGGGCAACCACTACGCTCGATGGCAAGTTTCGCTCTGTATCCGTCACACCGTTTCTCTTGACGGCGGGGCAAACCTTCACGGTCGCAGGCACGATAGGACTCAACGCCTCTGACCCGGTAGCCACCCATGTCTCCGGTCTAACCTCGTTGCCGGACATAGCGATTCCATCGGGCGCATCTCGCTATAACGAGTCCGGTGGGTATGATACGCTCACCTCTCCGACGTTGACTTTTCCATCCAGCAATCCCTACAATATCTATCTCGGACCGAACTTCAAGAAGTCGCAGGTTCCTGCACCGAGCGCACTTGTGGTGCTTCTCATCGGGGCGGGTCCGGGGGCGGCGGTGTTGTTGCGTCGGCGGCGCAAGGCGTAAGCAAGTTTGCCGGACAACCTCAAAAAAGCGTCCACCTCAAAAGCGGGGCGGACGCTTTTTTGTGTGGGTTGGCGACGACGTTTTGGTTCGGCAGGGCGCGAGGTGGTGGGCGGGTCGCAGGCTGTCCGGCGGGGGCGGGGTATGGTAGAATGAGTGTGGAGGAAACGGCAATGTCGAACACAGGATTATTGGCAGTCATCGAGCGGAACGAGGGAAAAGTTAGCGGCGATTGGGTGTTTCATGGAACGCGCATTCCAGTTGCCGCTCTCTTTGAGAACCTCAAAGATGGCGCGACGATTGATGAGTTTGTCGAATGGTTTCCGGGCGTGACGCGCCAGCAGATCGAAAGGCTCCTGGATTATGAACTGACTTCCCTCAACGAGATAGCGCGGGCATGAAAATTCTCTTTGATCAGGGAACACCGGTTCCTTGCGCCGCCATCTTACTCTGCATCAAGTGGATACGGCTCATGAGCGCGGTTGGTCGGCACTGTCCAACGGCGATTTGCTGACGGAAGCCGAACGCGACGGCTACGAATTGCTTGTCACCACTGACCGCAACTTGCGTTATCAACAGAGTCTTGCTACGCGACAAATCGCCATTGTGGTTCTGCTGTCAACCTCATGGCCACGCATTCAGCGAACGCTGTCTGCAATCCAAGCCGTGATTGATGCCGCAGTTCCAGGCGCATACCACGAAATTCCGATTTTACGCTGAGTTGGCGGCGTAAGGCATAAGTGCTTCGCCCTACAGCCGGAGAAAAGCGAAAAGCGTCTGCCGATCCACAACTTCGGTAGGCTGAACGGGAAATGCCACATTTCAACCCTTCAATTTGATCGACATCGGGCTTATCGTGCTGACCGAGAAACTGGCGGGCGTAGGCGGAGAGGCTCTCGACATAGCGGCACTGCCCCTCAGCATAGAGTGTATCGAAGGCAAGCGAGGATTTGCCCGAACCGCTCAAGCCCATGATGACGACAAGTTTGTCACGGGGAATGTCGAGGGACACGTGTTTCGTTTCGTTCGGACAGCCCCCTGAGACGGGTCGCTGCTAGGGTGATTTTTGCGGGACAAGCCAGAGCGAACGACAACTGGAAAGATAAAGTTTTGAGACCCGTTGAATGTCCTCAGGGGTCACCTGTGAAAGTGCCTTCTCAAACGGGGTTTTAGAAACACTACGTCCGATAACTTCTGAAAGAGCGGTCGAAATCGCGCAGTCACGCGGCTTCTCCTGCCGCAGCCAGTCGCCTTGAATCAGCAGGGCTTTTGCCCGGGTGATTTCCTGCTGCGAAGGAGAGGTCTGCATCAGGCGATCCAATTGGGCTTTGAGCTTCTGCTCCATCTCTTCCTTAGTGACGTCTTTTCGCGCTGCACTCCAGGCCAGTTCCATCAGCAGTAGATTCGCCTGCGGAAAGAGGGATGCTGCTCCCGCTTCATAGCCGATTCCCTCCTGATCGCGAATTTCAGAGAACAGCCGCGACCCCGCCCCCCTCCCTAAAATGGCACTCATCACCGCAAATGCAGGAGCGTCCTCCGACTCGGGAGACGGAGCGGGGACTGCTGCGCCGAGATAACTCCCTTTTCCCCCAAACGCTTCCTGCTCCGACCAGGTTCCTTTCGGGGGCAGCACCGCTTCCCGCTGCTGCAGAGGCCGCCGTGATTTCCGCTCGAAGTCAAAAAGATTGTTATCGAAGGAACGCTGCACAACGGAGGGGACAAAGGCTCCCGCCACCGAAATAACGGTCTGATCCGCCAGATAGCGGGAACGAAAATAGAGCAATGCTTTTTGCGGGGTTACCCGTCGAAGAGATTCCAGAGTGGGTTCTCCGTCGAACTCTGCAATGAAGCGGACTTTCAAAAGTTCTCTCGGCGTTTTCTTCTGTTTGCGCTCTCCTTCAATCTGAAGCCGTGCCCGATCCAAGGCTTCCTGCGAAAAATCGGCATTTTTCAGGGATTCCGACAGAAGGTAGACTGCTTCGCGAATGTTTTCATAGCGGGTTTGCAGCGTGAACGCTGCAAAGTTCGGTGTTTTCAGAAATTCAAGGCTTCCCCCCACCCTTCCCACCGAGAGCGCAATGGATTCGAACGAGCGATGACGGCTGCCAAAAAAAGCCGCTCGTGAAACCAGCAGGCCCACCGCTTTTTCCTCCTCGTCCGCATCAGGCTCCGTTTTGATGAAAACAGAAATGGTGCAGTTGGAGGCGTGCGGCATTGGGGTGAGCAGAAGCCGGGTTCCGTTGGTAAGAACGCTCGAAGCTGTTTTTTGTAAGGCGGGAACCCTAGAGAAGGAAACGCTGGAATCGTTCTGATTTCGTCGAGGTTCCGGGACAAAGGCGGGAGAAGGCAGCTCGCTCCAGTAATGACGGACAAAAGCGGCGATTTCTTTTCCGGTGACCGTGGAAACCTGCCGCTGAAGTTCGTCGGGTCTGTCCCCCTCCAGCAATTCTGCCAGACCGCAGGTGAGAGCCAGTCCTTCAGCGGTCTCCTGCTCCTGTTTCAAGCGGATCAGAACGCTTTGCAGGGCCGCCGTGAGTTCCTGAGTGGCTGCGGGGCGAACGGTCAAGCTTTGCACCGAGGCTAAAATGCGATTTTCCGTGACCGCTGCCGACTGTTTGTTTTGCGGAGACGGGCTGCCGCTGACCAGAAACAGCGAGGTTTCTTTTCGCGGCGCGTAAAAGGTGGAGAAATGAGGGCTGGGGAGGGAAGGAGAAGCCAGCCTTCCTCCGCGTTCGTCGCCCAGCAGGGCCTCGATCATCAAAACAACTGCCGCAAGCCTTCGGGACGAAGCCGGAGGAGCCGGAAAGCCGACAAGGATATGCTCTCCCTGACGCAGTTTCCAGGGCAAAGGGGAACGCGGAGTAAACGGAACAGACGTTTCGGAGAACCCTCTTTTCTCTTCAGGAAGAATCCAGCCGCCGAACGTTCGGCGAATCGCCTGTTCTCCGTCTTGTTCTTGCAAATCTCCCGCCGCCGACACCACACAGCGTTCTGGCCGATACTGTCTTTCGTAAAATCGGCGGACGCTTTCCAGCGACAGAAGGGTAAGGGAATCGGAAGTACCACCAGGGGAATGAGCATAGGGATGTCCGGCAAAAGCGACGGGGTACATCTGTGCCAGCGGACTTTCAAGGTCGGCGGCCCGCAAGTCTAGCTCGTCTTTGACAACTCGTTTTTCTTTTTCGAATTCTTCAGGCGGGAGGGATGCGTGCGAAACCATTTCTCTCAGAAGGGGCAGAGCTTTTTTCCAGCACTCCGCTGGCAGCGTCACCGAAAGGCGAACACTGTCCGCTCCGGTCGAGGCAGTCAGCCTTCCTCCCAGGGTTTCGAGAGCCCAGTCGAGTTCGCCCCTCCGATACGAGCCAGCCCCTTTGAAAAGCAGGTGTTCAAGAAGGTGGGCGGCTCCCTCTTCTCCACTGCGTTCGGAACGAGAACCAGCGTCCATCAGTACCTGAATTGAAACGAAAGGCAGCGTATGCCGTTCCGCCAGAACACAGCGGACTCCGTTGGAAAACCTCACCTCCGAAGCCGAGAGAGAACCCGGCAGGTACGCCCCCTCACCGAGGACAAGAAGAAATAGTAGAATACGTATCCCAAAATGGCGCATAGTCAGGGTTTGGCAGGGCGGGTGAGAGAAATTTCTCCCAGGGAAGACACTGGCGTTTTGTAATTCACCACAAACGTGGTCGGTGCGTTTTTTACGGAAAGGCCGGGGTCTCGCCCCAGCCTCAGCTTCACTCCTGGCGGAAGCGAAGCGATCAATCTGTAAGAGCCTTCTGTCAGCGATTCAATCCGAAACTCTCCGTTCGCGTCGGTTTGAGCGGAGGCCGCCGCATAGCGCAGGGCAAAGGGCATGACCTGAAAAACCGGAAATCGCGCTGATGAGAAGTAACCGGAACGAATGATCCGCATGGAGACGAGGATTTCTTCTGCCAGATTTTTCGGCAGTCCGTTCATCCGGTTCGGAACAGCCCCCACTTTCACGCGGGCGAGCGGTTTTCCATTCAGTGTCAATCGTCCCGTTACCGTTCCCTGATGAAACATGGGCTTTTCGGATTGGACTTTCGCTAGAAACGATTTCGGCATTTCGGCAAACCCGTACCACGTCAGTGCCTTTTCCCGCTGTCCCATCCGGTCGTAAAGCTCCCCCATCAACCGACACGCCTCACGATCCGGGCAAGCAAATTTGTTCCGGTTTGCATAGCGGTCGAGCAGCTCCAAATTACGCGGAGAGGCGGAGCAGGTAAACAGCATTTGGCGAAGCACCGCCGAGGTTTTCGCGAGATGAGGACAGCGTTCCAAATCTAAAATCAGGGCTTCGATGCCGCCGGAAACATCGAACTCGAAAAGATTGACGTTGTACAGGCAGCGAATTGCAAGCCAGGAAAACGCGGACTGGTAGTTTCGTGCCGCCAAAAATGCTTTCACGGTCTTTTTGCCGTCGGGCGAAACTGAAATTCCGTCTAGGGTATAGCCGGGTTGATGCGCCGTCAGCACCCCGACCGAAGTAAACAAAACCAAATCATTGCCGGGAGCCGAGGGGAGTTCTCCTTTGGCCAGTCCTGCTTTCCGTCGAAAACTCTCGGCGGCTCTGTCGCCTTCGGGGACGGTGAGAAGAAAACGGTTTGAGCGAAAATCGTTCTCAAGCAGGTCGTTGCGCTCTTCGGAGGAAAGCGGCACGTCATGCTCGATCAAAAGCGTTTTGGGGCTGTAAGCAGAGGAGAGGGAAAAACAATAAAACGCAGCGGCAGAACAAAGCAGCAGCAGAGCCGCACGCACCGGAGTTTTCAGGGGAAAAGCCAACGCGAACAGAGACACACCGATGGTTCCGCAGACCATTGTCGCGGCGAGGAGGTAGTGCCCTCCCGTTTGCATCCATCCCCAGCGATTAAAGGTTCCAAGCATCTGAATTCCCTCCAGTCCAGAGGCGAGAGAGGGCGGAAACCCAATCAGAAGCACCAATATCGTGAGCGTCGAAACCAAACTGAGCAGGAGAAGGGGTTTAAGTGCGGCCTGACGGGAAGGGCGAGGCTTCTCGGAAAGATCTCCCAGCTGCCCCGATTCGGCCAGTCCTGTCCAGAGGGACAACGACAAAACACAGCACCGCAGCACCCAGAGGCCGACCGAGCGGCCATGATCCAGAATAAACGTCAGAGCGATCAGCAGCAGAGCAGGCGTCAGAAAGAGAAAGCTCACCCTCAAAGATCGCCCCACCCGCTCCGTATCAAAAACTGACAGGGTCCGAAACAGCCGAAAGGTCGGGTTCAAGGCATAAAGACACCCCAGCAGTAACAGAAAACCGATCCCAATCCCGCCGAGCAAAAGCCCTGAACCCTGCAAATCCCGCGCCAGCAGCATCCACTCCAGGTGGGATTCGTTCCAATTCAAAAGTTTGGGAACGGGTGTGCCGGAAGTTTGTTCCAGCAAATCCAATCCGCTGGCGGTAAAAATAAAAGGAAGCGTTCGATGAGAGACCTCACGCCATGCGGCCAAAAAGCCCGCTGTCCCGAAGCAAAGAAAGACCAGCAGAGCGCGGCCAGCCAGCCAGAGTGAGGGGAATCGAACTCGGTGACCTGCCTTCTCCGCAGCGTCTTCTACCAATTTCTCGGCTTCGTTTTCATGGGAAGGTCTCTCCTCTTCCGGCGAAAGGGCGGGGTCAGCAGAGAAGGCGTTGGAACTCTCACCGTCGGTCGGTCTCTCCGTCATGGTTACGCCATTGCTCGGTTCTCGGTGGATTCTTTGGCATTTCCATTTGCGGCAGAAGCCTCTTTTCCGGTAGGGCGGCGGGCTCCCATCGGTTCCCCGGAGTGATCAACGGCAACGCTGGAGGTCGCCGCTGGAGGCGCACTGGAATCATAGTTGCGCCATGCTCTCCCGTCCTTTGCGAGCAGCAGGTCGGCGGCGGAAGGCCCCCAGGAGCCTGCGGCATAGTTCGGGAAAGGCTGGAAAGGTTTGGTGGCACTCCAAATGTCAATCAGAGGTTCGACGATTTGCCAGGCAGTTTCAACGGCGTCCGCCCGGTTGAACAGCGATGGATCGCCCTCCATCGCATCGAGCAGCAGGGTTTCATAGGCGGTGGCAGGCTCTACCTTAAAGGCTTCGGTGTAGGAAAAATTCATTTGAACCTGCCGCAGATGCATCTCCGGGCCAGGAACTTTCGCCCCAAATCGGAGCGCGATTCCTTCATCGGGGGCAATCCGCATTGTCAGGATGTTCGGCTCCAGCTGATCCTCCTGCCCCAGTTGGAAAAACAGGTGGGGGACGCGCTTGAACTGAATCACGATTTCGGTGACCTTTTGAGCCATTCGTTTGCCGGAACGAAGATAGAACGGAACCTCCGCCCACCGCCAGTTGTCCACAAAGAGTTTGAGCGCGACAAACGTTTCGGTTTTCGATTCGGGGTTGACCCCCTCTTCCTGCCGATAACCCGCTGCCGGTTTTCCCTCAAACACACCGGGGCCATACTGCCCTCGAACCGCAGTTTCGGATAGGTTTTCCGGGTTGATCGGCACAATCGCCCGCATCACATCGGCTTTGCGGTCCCGCACGCTCGTTCCGCCGTAGCGCACCGGCGGATCCATGGCGACAATGGAGAGTACTTGAAGCAGGTGGTTCTGAAACATATCGCGAAGGCAGCCCGCATTTTCGTAGTAGCCGCCGCGATGCTCGACGCCGAGCGTTTCCGCTGCCGTAATCTGAACATGATCCACGTAGCGCCGGTTCCAGATGGGTTCGATAATCGAATTGGCAAACCGAAACGCCATGATGTTCTGAACGGTCTCTTTGCCAAGGTAGTGGTCAATCCGGTAAATCTGATCCTCTTTGAAAACTTTATGAATGTGTTCATTGAGTTCAACGGCGGTGTTGAGGTCGCGTCCAAACGGTTTTTCGATGATGATTCGGGTCCAGCCCTGTTCGGTGGTGCCATGCCGGGAAACGAGATTGTGCGAACCGAGGCGCGAAACGATGTCGGCGTAAAATGTCGGCGTGGTCGCCAGGTAGAACAGGCGGTTGTCAGGGTTTTCGTGCTCCTGCTCGATTTGGGCCAGCTGATCCTTCAGTTTTTCGTAGCCTTCGGGGGCTAGAAAGTCTGCCGTGATATAATGCAGTCCGTGTGCGAACTCATCCCACACTTTTTGATTGAAGGGGTTGGCTTCGTGGCTGGTTTTCACCGCCTGTTTCATTGCTTCCCTAAAACTGTTGTCGTCCATCGGGGTGACCGCAAAACCGATGACATGGAAATCGGGCGGCAGCAAATTGGCGCAGGCAAGATTGTAGAGGGCCGGGATCAGCTTTCGCTTTGTCAGGTCTCCCGACGCGCCATAAATGATAAAGGTGCTGGAGTCTTTGGGTCGCTGCAGCAGCGAGCCGGGAGTCAGGTTCAGGGTTGTATCGGCAGGGAGCGGGGTGGTCATTAATCTCTCCGAGAGCAGCCAAGGGAAATAGAGCCGAAAGAGCGCGGCAGTTTTTCCGGGCTGCGGGAATAGTCAGATAGAAGCCGACAGAAGCGGCAGCGGGGTTTGATCTCCATTTTTTGTTTCTACGCAGGGAGTTCTCCGTTTTCGGCAGGAATCCCTGCAATTGTGCGTGAATTTGATTTTGGCAAAATTTGCAGAAAAGGAGAACTTAGGGTAAAATGACTTTTAGCAAATGCGTATGCCAGAGATCGCAGCCGGGCAGTCGAATCATGGAACGCAATAGGTTTTGTTCCCTCGTTTCAATACCGATTTTGTCGAGAGGGTTTCGTTGAAACAACGTCTGCTGTTTATTTTTTCTGTTTTGATTCCTGCGCTTGCGGCTTGTCTCATTGTCGCATTGGAAGCTCCGCTGACTCAATGGGCAAAACAGCGTGAGTCGGTGCTGCCGATCTCCGTTTTCATTTTGCTGGGAGCCTTGCTTCAGCCCCGTTTTCGTCACCTGCTCGTGTCTACCCTCTGTTACGGTGTTTCGTTTCTAGCCCTGCGGGATATGTTGAGTTCGCGGGTGTTTCTGCCTGCTTCTCTGGATTACGAGAATATCGTTCGGCTTCGTTCGCTGGCCCTGCTTACGGTCGCGATGTTGGCAGGCGTGGCAGGCGTGGCCGAAACCCTCAACCCTGGAACAGTCTGGGCACGACGCTGTTATTTTATTGCTTCGGCTCTTTATTTCAGCGGCATCGGTATCATCAACATTTTGATTTATCCGACCTGGGTGGCTTATGTTCTCGCGGGAACGGGGATCATTGCGGTGTTCGGGGCCGTTTTTGCGGCTCGCATCGTTGCGTCCGACGAAGAAGTGCCTCCTGTTACGCGGGGGGATGACGAGCAGGAACAGCGTGAGCGCGAAGAGCGCCACCGCCGCACCCTTCGCTCGAAAGAGTGGCAGGACAGCGAGCGGCTGCAGGTGAGGCCGTGATCCCTCTCAGCGATTAGATCGGGTATTCTATCGGTACAAAGACCCCACCTCCGTCTTTTCCTGGAAAAGGCTGAGGTGTTCTATTTTCACGAAAGAAGAACCCTCGTGACCGAATCAACTGAACGTGCCTCTTTTCTCGCGCTGGGAGCCGCCGCTTTTATGGTGAGCGCGGATGCCCGTGTGATCGAACCGCTGCTCCGTGTGATTGCGGATCAGTTTCATGCCTCCGTCGGCGACGCCTCGATTATCGTTTCTGCCTACACCCTTCCTTATGGTTTGTTTCAACTGGTTTACGGGCCGCTGGGCGACCGCATCGGCAAGCTGCGCGTGATGGCGATTGCGCTGGTATTTTTCTCCGTTGGCACTGAGGCTTGCGCGTTTGTGCCGAGCCTGCCCGTTTTTGCGCTGCTCCGCTTTTTGACTGGAGTGGCGGCGGCGGCCATCATTCCCCTTTCGCTGGCTTACATCGGCGACAAATCCTCTTATGAGACGCGGCAGGCATCGCTGGGGCGGTTTTTGAGTGCGTTGATGCTGGGGCAGATTTTAAGTGTAACGGTCGGCGGTATTTTCGGTCAGTACATTTCGTGGCACAGCATCTTTATTTTGTTCGGAATTCTTTCGCTGGGAGTTTCAGGGCTTCTCTGGGTGCAGGCTGGCCGCTACCCGGAAGTGACACACCCGGAGCGTAAATTCGGGCGGCAAACTTTTCTTCCTTACGGCGAACTGATGCGAAACCCGGCGTCGCGGCTGATTGTGCTTTCCGTTTCCATTGAGGGGTTTTTGTTTGCCGGGGGGAACACGTATGTCGGCTCCTCGTTGAAAGACCGTTTCGACCTTTCGTATTTCTCTATTGGAATTTTGCTGGCAGGGTTTGGGGTCGGCGGCTTGGTTTACAGCGTGTCTGTGAAGCGTTTAGTTTATCGCCTCGGAGAGGGCGGGCTGCTGGTGGTGGGTGCAGGGCTGATGTGCGGGTCGTTTGTGCTGATTGCGCTGCTTCGGGACTGGCGCGAGATGATTCCGCTGATGGGCACGATGGGGCTGGGCTTTTACTGTATGCATTCCACTCTGCAAACCAAAGCTACGGAGATGGCCCCCGGAATGCGCGGCACCGCGGTTTCGCTGTTTGCCTTCGGGCTGTTTGTGGGGCAGTCGGTGGGGGTGTGGGCATTGGGGCGGGTGAAAGAATCCACCGGAACCTATGTGACCCCCTTTTTTATTGCGGGGATCGGGCTGCTCGTGCTGGGGCTTTACCTGCGGACTGCGTTTGCCCGCTTCTCGAAACCGTCGGCGGGTTCCTCCGTTTAGCGGAGAGTCCGCTTTTCGAGAGGTGCTCGATCTTGATGCCGAAAGCCTCTGTTTTTGGAAAATACAGAGGCTCAGGAAAGCCCGCGACGGCCTGAAACGCTCTCTCTTTCCAGCAAACTCCTTATCGGTTTTCGTCTGCAGCGAGAACGGTCTTCTGCGGAAACCGAAAAAACTTTCCTCGCTGCGTCAACCTTAGGAGATTGGCGGCACAAGTCGGTGCACCGAAATCCCGTTCCGTCATTTACGCCCGAATCTTCTTTTGGGCCGCCGCGCAGGGCCGCTCCAGCGGGAAGGCTTACGGCTCCGATAACCCAAACCTTTCAAAGGGCGGTTTGCGTGAGAGTTCGACGGCTTATTCCGCCCTCTATTTCTTAGGAGTAAGCAGGGTAAGAGCCGCCGTAATCAAGGCGGCGGCATCCGTGCGGTCTTTGGCGTTTTCGGCGGCCCGGTCTACGGCTTTGCGGACATCGAGGCGAGAAAAGCCAAACCCGATCAACCCTTCGACGGCATCTTCGTAGGCGGCGTTTTCCTCGGCGGTTTTGCGCCCTGCTTCGGTGCGCTCCACCTTTTGATCGAACGCAAAATTCGCCATTTTGTCGCCGAGGTCCAGGCACAGTCGCTGCGCGAGTTTCGGGCCGACTCCCGGCACTTTGGTGAGAAGTCGGGTATCGGTGGCGGAGAGGGCACGCGACAATTCGTCTACCGTAAGCGTCGAAAGCATCGCGAGGGCCACCTTCGGCCCTACCCCTGATGCACTGATGAGCATCTTAAAAACCAGCGAATCGGTCGAGTTTAGAAATCCATAAAGGGTCATCTCGAAATCGGGCTGACCCCGCGTGACGAGGTGGGTGGAGAGCGTCATCTTCCCGCCGATCTCCGGCAGTGCCCCCAGCACCGTTCCCGGCACAAAGCACTGATACCCCACCCCGTTCACATCCAGAATCACACTGTTCGCTTCGGTTCGGATCACCGTTCCCGTTAATTGAGCAATCATACTAAGTCCATCAAACCTTTACGCTGATCTCAAGTCTTTCCTTTGGGGCCAAGTCCCTACGTTCTGTGATTATACCCGGTGTGTCTCTTTTGGAAAGAATGAAACCGTGCAAAAATTCACAAGTAGAATTCATTAGAGGAGAAAGCAGGGATGATGATTCAGGTTTATCTCACGATTTTGGCAATCTTCGTGTTGATCGCGGGAGGGATCGGAGCGGTTTTCGGTCGTCCCTTCCTGAAGCGATGGCAGGACGAAACCCGCGAAGAGAAAAGACAGAAACAAAAGGCCCAGCAGGAAACACTTCATCGAGAGGCGGCACGGCGCGAGGTGGAGCAATGGTGCTCCGGGCAGCCCGACCCCGAAACGGAAACCGCCTCCCGGACACCCTCTTCGGAAAAAAGGACGAGCTAAGATGAACGAATTTGATTTGGGAAGGAAGCCGAAGCGCGGCTTCCGATTAAAGCGAACCGTAATCGGTTCTGGCATTTTTCTGGTTTTGTTTTTAATCGGGTTCGGGGTTTGGAACAGCCTGCATCAATGGATTCCGGCAGGCCATGTCGGAGTTTTGTATCACGCTTCAGGCGGGTTGGAACGGAAAGTATATCCGCCTCACCGTATCTACGTCGGCTGGCTGACCACTCTCTACACCTACCCTACGATGGAGCAGGCCGCGATCTACACCAATGACCCCGATGAAGGGGAAGTAAAGGCGGCGGATGCTGTGCGCGTGACTACCAATGACAACGCGAATACCGACTACGACATCGTGCTGTGGTATCACGTCGAACCCGAAGACGTATTGAAAATTTTCGACAACTACAAAACGCAGGACATTCGCCAGATTCAGAGCACGGTTATTCGCGCCTCGGTGCGCCAGCAGGCCAGCGTGGTGGGCCGGGAATATGATGCCTTCGCCCTGATGGGCGGCAGCCGCAAAGAGGCATCGAACAAACTGACTCAGCTGCTTCAGGACGAACTTGGCCCCAAAGGAATTACCGTAGATCGAGCCGAATTCGCCGCCCCCTACCCCAATGAAGCCATTATGCAGCGGATCACAAACCAGGTGAACGCGGAAACCGATTTACGCATCGCTCAGATCAACCAGGAAAAGGCCAAACTGGAAAAAGACATCGCCATTACGCAGGCCACCGCCTCTGCCGAAGCCGCCCGCTTGAAATCGGCGCAAACGCAGACGAAATCCCTGGAAATGCTTAAACTCGACACGGATATTGCCGCCATGAAAAAATGGGACGGGCACATTCCCCCCATTCAGGCGAAATCGGGACAAACCATTATCGTTACCCCCGAAGCCCTCACTTCCCTGCAGGGAGGCAGAAATCGAAATGACAACTAACCTCTTTTGTTCGCTCAGAAGTCATTCTGGGAAGGGATGGCTTGCTGCTGCTGTTCTCCTTCCCCTTGCGGGATGCAGTTACCGCTCCATTCCGCCGGGCAGCGTCGGGGTGAAATTCAACGGTGCGTCCGGCATCAGCCAGCACCTGCTCAAGCCCGAAGTCGTGTTTGTCGGCTGGAACGACCATCTCATCATTTACCCGACAAACATTCAGCAGGCCACTTTTGTCATGAATGCCCGCGAGGGCGACAAACTGAAGGACGACAGCATCCGAGCCACCACGAGTGAAGGTGCGACCCTTCCGGTGGATGTCAGTGTGAGCTACCGGATACCCGGCGACCCTGGAAACATCACCACCGTTTTCAATAAATTCGGAATGCCCGACAGCGATCCCGACCATCCGCTTCATTATATTCAGAGCGAATTCGTGCGCTGGGCAACGGTGGTGGCCGTCAATCATGTGAGCGGGCAGCATTCCATTTTTGATCTTCTCTCGAAAGACCGTGCCGCTTTTGGGCCGGAGGTGAAAGCAGAACTCGCTCCCGTGATGGAAAGCTGGGGGCTGAAGTGCGAGGACGTGATGATCCGGGAAATCCATCCGCCCGAAGCCATCACCACGAAAATAACGGAACAGCAGTCGAAACGCGCCGAGCTTCAGCAGTTTCGGATCAAAAAGCAGCAGGCCGTAACGGACGCTCAAACCACTATCATTGAGGCTCAGCGTGAAGCCGAAAAAACCCGGCTGCTTTCGCAGCAGGGGACGCAGGGCCTCGAACTCAAAAAATTGGAACTGCGCCGCGTTTTTATCGAACGCTGGGACGGAAAATCGGGATTGGTCGGGAGCGGCCCCATCCCGCAAAACTAATCTCGAAAACGAAAACGCTTCGCTCCTGCCCAAATTTCATTGAGCGGGAGCGAAGCGTTTTCGTTTCGAGGTTCTCGAAGGCGGACTTTATTCCGCAGACCGAGATTTCAATCCTTGTTCATCCTGCCTTGTTGGTCTCTCCACCTCCAGTAGAGAAGCTTTAGAATTCGGCGGAGCCGGGAGTGCGGGGAAAAGGGATCACATCGCGTATATTTTTCATTCCCGTGAGGTAAAGCATCAATCGCTCGAACCCGAGGCCGAATCCTGCATGAGGTGCGGAGCCGTATTTTCTCAGTTCCAGATACCACCAATAGGCGTCGAGTTCCAGTCCCTGCCCCTGAATTTTGTCCACCAGCACGTCATAGCGTTCCTCCCGCTGCGAGCCGCCGATGATCTCGCCGATCCGAGGAGCGAGCACATCCATTGCCCGCACGGTTTTGCCGTCGTCGTTGGAGCGCATATAAAACGCTTTGATCTCTTTGGGATAGTCTGTTACAATCACCGGCTTCTTGAACGTCTGCTCGGTGAGGTAGCGTTCGTGCTCGCTTTGCAGATCGGTTCCCCAGCCCACCGGAAATTCCCACGACTGACCGCTTTTTTCCAAAATTTCGACGGCCTCCGTGTAGGTGATGTGAACGAAATCGGAGTTCACAACGTGATCGAGGGTGGCCAGAACGGTGTCATCAATTCGCTTGTTGAAAAATTCGAGGTCGGCAGCGCAGGTTTCCATCACCTCTGCGATCACCGCCTTCAGGAATTTTTCGGCCAGGGCCATATCTCCGGCCAGATCACAAAAAGCCATTTCCGGCTCGATCATCCAAAACTCGGCCAGGTGGCGCGGGGTGTTCGAGTTTTCTGCTCGAAAAGTGGGGCCGAACGTATAAACATTGGAAAAGGAAAGCGCGAAAATTTCGGCTTCAAGCTGCCCGCTGACCGTAAGATAGGCAGGTTTCCCAAAAAAATCGTCCGTGAAATCAATTGCACCTTTTCGGTCGCCCTCTTTTACTCGCGGCACATTTTGCAGATCAAGCGTTGTGACACCGAACATCGCGCCTGCGCCCTCCGCATCGGAGGCGGTAATCACCGGAGTGTGAACATAAAGAAAGCCGTTTTGCTGAAAGAAGTTGTGGATGGCCCGTGCCAGGGCGTTTCGGACGCGAAAGACCGAGCCGAAAGTATTGGAGCGGGGTCGCAGGTGGGCGATGTCCCGAAGAAACTCCATCGTGTGCCCTTTTTTCTGAAGGGGGTAGGCGGCGGGGTCGGCAGAACCGAATAAGTGAATCTCTCTGGCTTTGAGTTCCACTGTCTGCCCGCCGCCGGGAGAGTCTACCAAGTCGCCGTCCACACGCACACACGCACCGGTGGTTACCTGCCGCAGCAGTTCCTCTTCCAAAGAACCTGCTTCAATCACGATTTGCAGGTCGGCAAACGAAGAGCCGTCATTCAACTGCAAAAAGGAAACGCCTTTGCTGTCACGCCTTGTTTTAACCCAGCCATGCGCCGAAACCGCCGTGCCGCCGCTTTTGCCGAGAATATCTTGGATGTACCCGCCCGGTTCAATCATTCTGTAACGTCCTGAGTTTGGAATGTGCGCTATTATACCCGCAGTTCCGATCCTTCCTGGTCTTTCTGCTCTCCGGTTTCCATCATGCGCTGCAAAAACACCACATCAAGCCAGCGGTCGAACTTGAAAACCACTTCGTTCAGCACCCCGGTTTGAACAAATCCCAGCGACCCATGAAGGCGAAGACTGGCTTTGTTCTCGGCATCAACCGAGGCGAGCAGTGAATGGTAGCGGCCTGGGGAGGCAGAAGCGATCAGGGACCCGACGAGAAGTTTCCCGATCCCCTGTCCCCGCCATTCCTCGGCCACGTAAACCGAAACTTCGGCGGTAAACCGATACCCGTAGCGCGAGTGGTAGGGACTGAGGGAACTCCAGCCGATAATTTCGCCTGTTTCGGTTTCCGCAACCAGCACCGGGTAGCCGTTTGCCTGCCGAAACTCCAGCCATTCCCGCCGCTGTTCCAGTGTGGCGGGATGAGTATCGGCGGTGGCGGTTGTTTTCAGGGCGGCATCATTGTAGATCGCAAGAATAAAGGGCAAATCTTTCAGAGCGGCCAGGCGGGTCAGCGTTTTCATAAAGAGGTTATACCCGCATCGCAAACACTTTTGCCCCGGTGAACTTTTCACCGGGGCAGCCGGGGATGCCGTGCGCTTTACCCGCGTCCCAGAAGTGCCATGCCATGCGCCGGAATGACCACTTTCAGCAGATCGTCCTCAGCAAAAGCCACATCGCCGGTCAAAAGCCAGTCTTCGTAGGGATAGATGCCCACAAGGTCAAGGGGCATTTCAGCGGTCTGATCTTCATCTCCGGTATTCCAGAGCACCAATGCCTGACTGTTGTCGCTGAACTTGGAATAGCCGTACAACTTTTTCTCATCCTCCACGAGAACAGACTTGAAAGCTCCCAGGTGAAAGCAGTCTTTTTCGCGGCGAAGCCAGATCAAACGCTTGTAAAAGTCCAGCAGGCCGATGTCCCAGGTCGGACTGTTCCATAAGATCGCTTTTCGATTGTCCGGGTCTTTGCCGCCGTCCATCCCGATTTCATCGCCATAATAGATACACGGAGCTCCTGGAAACGTCATTTGCAGCAGCACGGCCTGTCCTTCTTTGAGCGGGTCAAAGCCGCACCGATCTCGCAGCCGCTCGATGTCATGGGAGGAAAGAATGTTCAGCATGGCGTCTGCCGTATAGGGCGGGTAAATTTCGATGAGGCGGCAGAGCGACGCCTCCATGTCCGACGGAGGCTTCTGCCCCATAACAAAGTCGAAAACCGTTCCGCGCAGCGGATAATTCATCGTTCCGTCGCACTCATCGCCCTGAAGATACTCCTGCGCTTCCCCCCACACCTCTCCCATCAAATAGGCATCGGGGTTGACTTCACGGGCGGCCCCGCGCACTGTCTTCAGAAAATCGTGTTCGATTTCCATGGCGGCATCCAATCTCCAGCCGTCGGTTCCTGCCTCTTGAAGCCAGTACTTCACCACCCCGCAGAGATAATCTCGTGTTTCCGGGTTGAGGACGTTGAGTTTAGGCATCCCGGCCATACCTTCCCAATGGGCGTAGTGATCCTGCCCGTCCGCTACTGCAATTGGAAACTGCTCGATATGAAACCAATCTTTGTACGCCGAGTTTTCCTGATGTTCGAGTACGTCTCGAAAGGCAAAAAAATCTTCGCTGACATGATTGAACACTCCGTCGAGAACGACGCGAATTCCCCGCTCGTGCGCCTCCTGAACGAGGGCTTTGAGGTCTTCGTTCGTGCCGAAACGCGGGTCAACCTGATAATAGTCTACAGTGTCATAGCCGTGATAGGATTTGCAGGTGAATACAGGAGTCAGATAAAGAGCGGTGATGCCGATGTCGGTAAGGTAGTCCCAACGACTGCGGATTCCGTTGAGGTCGCCGCCCATCCAATCGCTGAGGGTGGGTTCCGATCCCCAGGAAGCGGCATTTTCGTCATCATTTTTCGTGGTCGAGTTCTCAAAACGATCTACGACAATCTGATAAAATATCGCGTCCCGCACCCATTCCGGCGCACGAGAGTACTCTGCCATTTTTAATTTCCTTTACACTTTTTTTTAATCACCGCCATAAGACGTACCAGGCAGGCAGAAAAGTTCCTGTTAAATTAGGATTCGGGAGGAACAGCGGGGCCTGGGTCAAGCAGTGCGTACAAAAGGCCGAGCAAAACCGTGCCCAGCAGAAAAGAGGCTGAGACCACCCCCGAATCCTTAAACAAAAGGGCGGTAAGAGCGGTCAGGCCAACGGCCCCAAAGCGGGTTTTCAAGCCGGGATGTGCAAAGAGGAAAGACCGGATTTCTCCTGAGAGGCGAAGCCGTGCCAGTTGAGCCGCTGCTGCCAACACCCCCGCCGAAGCCAAAAAGGAAATCGAGCAAAGCAAACGGAGGTTCATTCCGATTTTTCGGCCAACAATCCCCAACAGCGAACTCGCTCCACCGCCCTCCTGCGCTGTTTGCAGGGCCGCACCAAAGTGGGAAGCCTCCGTTTTGAGAAGACGAGCTTCCAGTGCCGCCAGAAACAGGGCCAAAGCCAAACCCATCAGGGCCAGCCCCAGGCCGGTTCTCCAGCGCACCGGGTTTCCCTGATGCAGTTTTACGGCTGTTCCGATTCCAACAGTGAAGATAACCAGGCTTCCTGCGTTGGCTCCGAGTTTTGGCAGCCCGCAGAGAAGTGCGAAAATGAGGGCCGTCAGCAAAAGGGACAGACGGGAAGCGCGGGAGGAATCAAGCTTTTTACGGCGGGAGAAGCGAAACGGCAGGAGAAAAAACAGCAGCAAAAAACCGCAGACCAAGCCCAGGTATTCGTTGCCAATGCCGTAAAACCTGATTCCTGACAGGGGATAGCCTGACAACAACGAAATTTTAAGCAGTTTACCGTCGGATAACAAATCAACCCCAATTGCAGTGAGCAGAAAAACTCCGCACCAATGAGGCGCAGACCATTCGTATTTCTTTTCGAGGGAGCGAGCGGCGAAACCTAACCCGCAACTCAAGGCGAAAATCCGAAGGGCATACTCCAACAGAGTTGGCGGAGGCAGCAGCGGGGCCAGCAAGAGCGTGATCGGTGTATTCAGTGCCAGCAAAACAACCCCGCGCAATCGGCTTTTTCCTTTCCAGATCGCTGCGACCACCCCTGCCGCGATTCCTGCAAACAAAAACGGCAGAAAGCCTTTGAGCGTGCGGTCGTTGAGTTCGGCGATGTAGGCGAGCTCGCGAACGCGGGCGATCCGCTCTTCGCCGGGGCTGGCCGATGAGGTTCTGCGGAAAGGGTGTCCCCCGCCCTGCTCAGGGTCGGGGAGAGCAAACCTGCCATAAAGCGAAGCCCGAACATCGGCGTTGGTGACCAGACCCGGTGTGCGCGTTGAGGCCGAACTCAACAGCCCCTCGGAAAACCCCCTGCCGCCCTGGATTACTACGCCCAGCCGTCTTTCCGTGTCCTGACTTCCCGTTTTTGCGGGTTCCGAGGAAAGGATCACAAGTGGAAGGTCGGCGTCCTCTGAGCGAAGCGAGTAAAGGAGAATGTTCAGCAGGCGCAGCGAGCGGGGCCGGTTTTGAGGATCGAGTGAGAGCGAGAGCAGGGTGAGCGGGGCGGCATCGGGCTTTGCCTGCGCGAGCGCGGCGAGCAGCGAAGATCCTTCGGTCTCAATCGGCATTTCCTGGACGGGAAGACCGGAGAGAGTGGCGAGTGAAAACCGTTGTGCTTTTTTCTCGGCGGTGTTGACGGCGGCGATCTCGCCGTGTTTGGCGAGATCGTAAAGCTGCGAGGCTTCGGGGTGCAGCACGTCCTCGATGGTCAATCCTGGCACGCTCACCACCGTGAGGGGAGCCTGAGCCTGGATCGGAAAGCCCAGCACTGCAAAAACCAACACGGGGACGAAACGCATCCGGTGCTGCATTCGAGCAGAAGCCGTCATGCTAACTTTCCCGGCGTCGAAAATCCCCGATCTCCGACAGCGATACCCTCTGGGCCTGGGACGCTGCAGTGGGAAGAGAGGCTTTCGCGCCGCAGCCGCAATTGCCGCAGCCCCCCCCGCATCCCGTACTTTCGCCTTTCCAGATTCGCCTGTAAGCCCCGACCCACTGCCGAACCAGATAAAACGCTGCCATTCCCACCAGAACCAACGCAACGAGCTGTTGTGTCATCGCTGTTTTCTTCCTTTTAGCCGGTTCCCCACCCCAGATGGGAACCGGCCTGATAAACGATCAGGGTGACCGTCCAGGCCAGGCCGGTCATATAAGCAAACTGAAATGCCGCCCATCCCCAGCTTCCCGTTTCGCGCCTCACCACTACGACGGTGGAGCTGCACTGCATGGCGAGCACGAAAAAGACCATCACGCATACGGCGGACAGCGGTGTAAATACTGGCCTGCCGGTTTTGGGATTAATGTCGGAGCGCATCCGCTCCTGAAGGCTTTTCTGTCCGCCCTCTTCGCCGTCCTCCACATTGTAGACAACGCCCATCGTGGAGACAAACACTTCGCGGGCCGCGAACGATGCCACAATCCCCACCCCGATTTTCCAGTCGAAGCCAAGCGGGGAAAGGATTGGTTCCATCAGGTGTCCGGCTTGCCCCGCATAAGACTGAGCGATTTGCCGATCCGGGGGTAATTCCGGGCTTTTCGGGTAGGTTTTCAGAAACCAAAGCACCATCGAAATCGCCAGAATCACGGTTGCCGCCCGCTGCAAAAATTGCAGGGCCCGCTCACCCATCTGGTAGAAAACGGATTTCCAAACCGGCGGTCGGTACGGGGGCATTTCCATCAAAAAGGTGGGAGCCACGCCTTTCAGCAGGGTGCGATGAAACACGAACGCCGCGGTGAACGCCGCCGCCATGCCCAGAAAATAAAGCGAGATCATTGTGACACCGGGAAGGGTCAGCAAAGACCATCTTCCCAGTTTCAGGACGGGAATCGAGGGAATAAATGCGCCGATCATCAGGGCGTAAACAGGCAGACGGGCCGAGCAGGACATGAGCGGAGCCACAAGAATAGTAATCAGACGGGCTTTTCGGTCTCCGATGGTGCGGGTTGCCATCACTGCAGGAATGGCGCAGCCAAATGCCGACAACAAGGGGATAAACGATTTGCCGTGTAGCCCGACCCGGCTCATCAAGCGATCCATCAGAAACGCGGCCCTTGCCATATAGCCGGTGTCTTCGAGAAGGCTGACAAAAAAGAAAATCAGTACGATCTGTGGAATGAACACAATCGCACTGCCCACGCCTCCGAACACGCCATCCTGAATCAGACTTTTCAGGTCACCTGAAGGGAGCGGAGCCGTCACCCGCGCACCCAGCCAGGCAATGCCGTTCTGAATCCACTCCATCGGAGTTTTCGACAGCGTGAACACCGATTGGAACATCAGCGACATCAACACGAAAAAAATCAGGTAGCCGAAAACGGGGTGCAGAACAATGCGATCCAGTTTGCTTTCGACCTTAGATTTGCGGGGGAGCGAGGCGGGTTCGCCCTTTCCGACAATGCCCTCGCTGAGTTCGGCGATCCGGCGGTAGCGGGCTTCGATCAGAAGGTGGGAAAAATCAATTCCAGCCTGAGTTAGCTTTTTGCGTTCCGCCTCAACAAGGGAAGTTACCTGCTCGTCCGGGAGGGAAGTCCCGTCTTCGGATTTCATCAGGCAGGTGAGGGCGGCAGAATAGGCGGCACGATCCGTCAAAGGAAAACGACTCTTCAGGGCATCGGCGACGCGCAGTACCGAAAGCTCAGCCAGTTCGGGCAAGGCCCAGTCTACCTGCGGGGGCGTGGTTTCGATGGCGGCGGCAAGCCTCGCCAAGGCCGAATCCAGCCCTTCCCGTTTCGCGGCATTGACGATCAGCACCGGCACTCCAAGCCGTCTGGAAAGGGTTTCGGCATCAGCCTTCTGCCCGAACTTCTTGAGAAGGTCCGTCATGGTGAGCGCGACCACGACAGGCACACCGAGATCGAGCAGCTGCGTGGTGAGATAAAGATTACGCTCCAGATTGGAAGCATCCACCACATTCAGCACGATGTCGGGCGGAAGGGTATCGGTGCGAAGGCCCAGCAGAACCTCCTGCGCGATTTGCTCGTCTGGGGAGTGAGGGGTGAGCGAGTAGAGGCCGGGCAGGTCGATCAGGCTGGCCTCTTCGCCGCCGGGGAGGGTAAGGCGTCCCTCTTTTTTTTCAACGGTGACGCCCGCGTAGTTTCCGACTTTATGCCGCAATCCGGTGAAGGCATTGAAAAGCGTGGTCTTGCCGCAGTTGGGGTTGCCGACAAGAGCAATCTGAAGAGAACGCGAAGGACTGAGAGAAGAGGCAGTCATGGCAGATTACGCCTGGGGGTCGGGAATTCTGGATTCATCTTCGCCGAGCCAGATCAGAGCGGCCTCTTCACTACGAAGCGAGAGGTGGTAGCCGCGCACAAGCACATCCAGCGGGCCGCCGAAGGCCGCACGGCGCAGCACCTTGAGATGCGTTCCGGGCGTCATTCCCATTTCTAAAAGCCGCAGCCGCCCCTGGGAATTTCCAAGCAGGCGCAAAATCGTGCCGCACTGTCCTGGTTCCAGTTGAGACAGCGGGAGGTTGCAGCGATAGCTGCCGGGGGCTTCCTCGCTCCCCGTCTCGCCGTCCAATGCGGACTGAGCGGCAAGCGCGAAATCCCCGGAAACACGGCGTTTCAAGGAACGAAGCAGACGAGCGGTGGCGCACCCGAAACCCCGTTCTTTGCGCTCATTGAGTTCATCAAAGCCCATAGCAGTTCCAAACCTTCTGGATCGGTCGTGAAGTCAAACCGATATTTCGTTTCAATCCCGCTGCCGACACCCGTTTCTCTTGTTGTCGGAAAAAGGATGCAAGTTCTGTACCAACTGCATCGTCACCGCATCGAAAAAGACGAAACGTTGATTTTAAGTGCTTTTAAGTGACATTCCTGCAGCCTGCCCCAAGATTCAGGCGTAGGAGGTTAGCCGCGTTTACAGGTTACGATACGTTGACGGCAGACGCAACGTCTCGGCCAATGGCAATCGGCTCGTTTTTTCCCTCGACCAGCAGAGTCATGACATCGCCGAACGGCGTTTTGTTTTGGATCGTCAGGGCCGCTCCCGGCACGAGGCCGATCTCTAAAATGTAGGCCAGAAAGTCCGCCCGCTCATCGGTAATTTTGACCACCTTCAGCGCGTCACCCGTCTGTGCCTCTGAAAGCCGGTACGAATGATCGTTGAGGGTTGCGTCAACTGGATTGCCATGCGGACAGGTTTTCGGGAAGTTCATGGCTTTGGCGATGCGGTCGGCGACCTCTTCCGAAATATAGTGTTCGAGTTTGCAGGCCAGGTCGTGAACATCGTCCCAGGGCAGTTCCAGAAAGTCCACCAGCATTCGCTCGACCAGCCGGTGTTTACGCAGCAAGCGGACAGAAAGGTCAACGCCTTTATCGGTGAGCCGCACCCCTTGATAGGGCGTATGCTCCACAAGACCGAGTTCCGCTAGATTTTTCAGCATCATCGTCACCGAGGGGGGCTTGACGCTCATGTATTTCGCGATATCGCCGGTGGAGACTACCTCCAGCTCTTCCTGAAGCCGGTAGATGCCCTCTGTGTATTCTTCGATGCTTTCTGTCAGCGCGTGGTTTTCCCGATCCTTTGCCCCTTTGGGGCGGCAGGATGCGGGCACACGGAGCAAAACTTCACGCCCTTCTCGCACCGGCATTTTGTTTTCCTGCCTTTCTGCGGGGCCGCTCCTGGGGCGGTATACTTCTTCGAGAGGTGAGACACGAAAGTTTATCCCTTGTCGCACGAATTTGTCAAGAGACCAAAATTCATTTTTAGACGGAACTAACATTAAAACGAAGGATTTCAGGCCCTGAAACTTACTGCTCTGAATTTGTCACTGGCTTATCGCGAAGGTGACGCCGTTTCGTATGCGGTCAAGAATGTTTCGCTTTCGCTCCCAGAACGAGGGTTTGTCGGAATTCGGGGGCCGTCCGGCTCCGGAAAGAGTTCGCTGCTTTATTTATTGAGCGGCTTGAAAACCCCCACCTCCGGGGAAGTCGCTCTTGATGGAGAATCGCTGACTCGGCGTTCGGAAACGGAGCGGGCGAAAATTCGCCGGGAACGGTTCGGGTTTGTTTTTCAGCAGCCCTTTCTGCTCAATCACCTGACGGCTCGCGAAAATGCGGTTATTTCCGCCGTTCGCACCCCCGCTCTGGACGCAGAAATCGAGGAACTGTTTACTCGGCTTTCGATCTCGCACCTTCGCTCCCGCACCCCCACTCACCTTTCGGGCGGCGAACGTCAGCGGATCGCCGTTGCCCGTGCAATGGCCCACCGCCCTCAGATTATTTTTGCCGATGAACCAACCGCTGCGCTCGATCACAAAAACGGGCGAGCCGTGATTGATTTACTCGCCTCCTATCGAGAGAATGGGCTTCTGCTGCTGGTGACCCATGACCCCACGATGCTAGAGGAAGCGGATCGAATTTATACGATGGAAGACGGCGAACTCGTGGAGTGAAGCCCAACATTTAAGATTTATCGTTGAAGATAACTTCTTTTGTCAGCAAGAAGTCTAACCTCTGAATTTTTTCGTAAAGCGGAGAGTGGGGTTTTCAGCGAATTTCCTATTCTTAATTCAGTTAGATCAGTCAGACCTCGTTCGGTTTCCGTTTCCTTGGAGGAAAAATGAATTCAGTGTTTCGCGTGCGTCGCGGGATTGTACCGCTCACCTCTTTTCTGCTTTTTTCGGGCGCGGCCAAGGCCCAGAAAACCACCCTTTTGGATTTGCCCCCCGACAAACCGATTCACGGCATGAGCTGGGCAAGCCTTTCTCCCGACGGTAAAATGATTGCCTTTACCTATGGGGGGGACATTTGGACCGTTTCCTCGAGAGGAGGCGCGGCTTCCCGCCTCACCGTTCACGAGGCGGTGGACGCCCTTTCACGCTGGTCGCCCGACGGCAGATTTATCGCCTACTCCAGTCTTCGCAACGGCAATTACGATATTTTCCTGGTTCCCGCTCAGGGCGGCCCCTCCCGTCAAGTCACCCAGTCCACCGCGAACGACTGGGTGGGAGATTGGTCTCCCGATGGCAAAAAACTGCTTTTCTATTCACAGCGCGACACGAAAACTTATTCCCTGTTCACCCTTGATCTCACCAACAAAGCGGTTAAAAAAGTGGCCGAAGACACGGATGCACTTCGGTTCGGAGCGTGGTCGCCCGATGGAAAGCAAATTGCCTACACCCGTGCCGGCCAACCCTGGTGGCGTCCCTGGTATCGGGGGAGCGTTGCGGCCCAAACCATTGTGAAAGACCTGACAACGGGAAAGGTCAAAACCCTTTACAAAACGAATCGGCAGCAGTTCTGGCCGCTCTGGAGTGAGGACAGCAAATCGGTGTATGTCACGATGCTGGCCGGAAACAACACCCCCAACCTGTTTCGAATTCCTGCCGCCGGGGGAAGCCCGCTGCAGGTGACCCAGCACACCAAAGACGCCGTGCGCTGGCCCTCTATTGCCCGTAACGGTTCGGCAATTGTCTATACCCTCGACGGCGATCTTTACCTCACCGACTCCAAAACCGGCGTGACCCGAAGGGTGGAAGTCATTGCCCGCTCCGAAGACAAAGTCAATAATGAGGAGCGTCAGGTTTTAACGAGCGGAGCCTCCGAAGCGGAACCCTCCCCCGACGGCAAGCAGATCGCCTTTGTGCTGAAGGGAGAACTGTGGACGGTTCCGACGGGAGCCAATCCCAACAACGACACCAAACGCTTGACGGACGACCCGGCTAACGACAACGACATCGTATGGTCGCCCGACGGCAAACGGATCGCCTTTGTTTCGGATCGCGGAAATCAGCCCGATCTCTACGTTATGGAAGCCGCCACCAGAATGGTCACCCGCCTGACCAACGATCTTGCCGCCGAAAGTGCGCCTCAGTTCTCTCCCGACGGCAAATGGATTTCGTTTGCCAAAGCGGGCCTTAAAGCCGGGCTTTACCTGGTTTCTTCGGGCGGAGGGGCCGAAAAACTGCTGGCTTCGGGCAACGGAAACAATAATTTCGGCATCGGAATCTCTTCGCACACCTGGTCGCCCTACTCAAAACAGGTGGTTTTCACGCGCATGGATCGCTACGAAAACACCGATCTCTGGCTGCTCAACGTCACCGATCCGAAGGCCGCACCCGTCAACGTCTCCAAGCATCCCGACGGCAACGAAGCCCCGCAGTTCACCAAAGACGGGCGAACGCTGCTGTTCCTTTCCGGGCGGGGCGGCGGCGGCCTCTATCAAATCCCGCTTGAAGAGCCGGACGATCAGGTAGACGACAAAGACGCCGACGGAAAACCCAAACCGAAGCCGGATCATTCCAAAGACGTAAAAGTAGACCTCGCGGACATTTCCCTGCGGGCGAAACTTGTGGCAGGCGGCGTGACCGATTACGCGGTCACCCCCGACTCGAAAACAGTCGTCTTTCGACAGGGAAGCGGATTTCTCTCGGTTCCGCTGGCCGGGGGAACCCCCGTCCCCCTCGCTCCAAACGAACCCGGAAGCGGAATTCGGATCGCACAGGACGGAACGAAGTTTTTCTATCTCGGAGCCAACGGCTTTTTGCGCTCGCTTCCCATCGGGGGCGGAACCCCCGCCCCCATCGCTTTTTCCGCTGTCTACACCTTTAACCGCAAGCGGCAGTATGAGCAGGCGTTCAATGAGTTTTATCGCCGCTACGGTCAGGCATTCTACGATGCCTCCCTTCATGGTGTGGACTGGAAGGCACAGCGGGATCGGTACGAAACGCAGCTGGAAGGGGTGGGAACCCCTGAAGAATTCGCCAACCTGCTCTCTGAAATGGTGGGCGAAGTCAACGGCTCGCACTCCGAAATTTCCTCCGCCTCCAAACTCGGCGGCCCGCAAACCGCCACGCTGGGTTTATTTTACGAGGAGACCTATCCCGGCCCCGGCTTGAAAGTGTCCAGAGTCATGCCCAAAGGCCCCGCCGATAAACCGTCCACCCGGATCAATCCGGGCGACTACGTGCTCACCATTGACGGTACAGCCCTGTCCTCGTTCACTGAGGACTACTACAATCTTCTGCTCGACAAGGCCGGGAAGCCGGTGGAACTCACCGTTAATTCAAAGCCCGTCAAAGAAGGGGCGCGAACCGTTCGGATCAAGCCAATTTCCCCCTTGGAATGGAACGATCTTGAATACGAGCGGATGGTGCGTGAAAACCGCGCCCGTGTGGAGAAACTCTCCGGCGGAAAACTGGCGTACCTCCACATTCGGGCCATGAACGGGCCGTCCCTGGATCGGTTTAATCGGGAGTTCGCGGAAGAAGCTCTCGGAAAAGACGGGCTGGTGCTTGACATTCGCGGCAACAGTGGCGGCAACACCCACGACGCCATCCTCAACGCCCTTTCGAGAAAGGTGTACGGCTTCACTCAGCCCAGAGACGGGCTGCGGATGAGCCAGCCTGTGAAAGCTCTGACCAAGCCGATCCTTCTGCTTATTGACCAGAACTCGTATTCCGACGGTGAGATTTTTCCGGCAGGTTTCCGCGCCCTCAACCTCGGCAGGATCGTGGGGGTAGCAACACCGGGCTACGTGATCGGAACCTACGGCGGCACGCTCGTGGATGGAACGGGATTTCGGCTTCCTTCCTGGGGATGGTACACCGCCGACGGTCGCAACATGGAAAACCTGGGCATTCCGCCCGACATCACGATTGAGAAAACCGCCGAGGATGTCGCCGCCGACCGCGATCCGCAGCTGGAAAAGGCGGTTCAGCTCGCCCTTTCTGCAAAGTATGAAGGCATTCCCTCGCCTTCAGATGTCACCACCACTGTCGCGTTTCCCGCCAATGACAACCCGAACGGCGGTTCCGCCGGGGTTCCCGCCGGTAAGCGCAAACGATAACCCACAACGAAAAAACCCTCCCCGGCTTATTTCCGAGCCGGGGAGGGTTTGCTGCCATCGAATGCGACAGCGTCGAAGGCCGGCGCTAGGGCAGTTCGGGAGAGGGATCGGCAGGCAGCGGGGGAGCAAGGGAGGGAGAGGGCGGCTGTGTGAGGGCCGCCTCCGCAAGAAAATTGCTGCGGTATTTAAGCGCGGCCACAATCTCCCGCTCGTAAGCGCAGCACTCCGAAACCGACTTTAATTTGTACTTCGTCATCACCGCTTTCACGACATCGGGAAACGGCAGCACACTTCCCCGGTTCACCTTGCGGTCGAAGAGAGTAGCCATTCCCGCCTCCGATTTGATGATGTCCCCAACTTTGCAGGTTAGGGAAGTGGCGGGGTCTGCCGGATTCAGATTTACGGTAAAAGAATCTTCAAGAGGCCAGTACTGCGCCTTCGCCACCCCGATCTGCGCGGTCTGAAAGGCGGTACTCCGCCGTCCGGCCTTCTGGAACACCGCCGTGAGGCGTTTGTCCGCGATCACCTTCTGCACCGCGTCTGCCCCTGTGAGTTCCGCTCCCGTCTCCGGATCGAGCACACACAGCACCCCGCCCGGTGTGACCTCGATTCCGTAGGCGCGGAAATCTTTTTGGAAAAGTAGTGGGGTGTCCCTTTTCTCCTGCAGCAGCACCGAAGCGAGCGAGCCGGTTCCGTCCTCCGCCGTGATGAACTGCAAAAACCCGACCGACACAAACCCGGTATCATAGGTATTGATTGCGTCGAAGCCGCCCTCCAGCCGCGAGACGAACTTCGCCACCTTTTGCTCTCCTTTTGAGAAGCCCGCCCTCGCAAACAGCGAATCGAGTTCGGCGTCGGGTAAATCTTTCAGGTTGAGGCCGTAATTCACCGTGCCCTGATCGAAGCGGTAGTAGGCGTAGCGCGGGCGCATCACCGGGTGGGTTTCGTAGGTGTATACGTCGCCGTCGGGAAAGGTGATTGTGTAGAACCGGGGCGCGACCGCCGCCGCAAAAGGAGGAGGAAGCCCCACCTGTGTGACCAAACTTGTGGGAGGAGCCGAGGGCGAAGGCGGCTCGGAAGCGGCGAGCGGCTTCCAGTCGGGCAGGGCTTCGGTATTGAGGCGGTCGGCGTCTGTTTGTGCCTTCCAGCGGTCGTGCTCCACCTGCGCCGCCACCCAGGTTTCCCAGGAAACGGCATCGCCCGACGTACCCTTTACGTCCAGGGTCGGCGGCGGCTTGCCCGCGCCCCCCGTGAGGGCTTTTTGATAACGCCAGAACCAGTTCGAGGCCTCCGGCGTGAGGCGCACCTGGAAAACGCCTTTAGTCTTTGTGCTCGGCGCAACGGAAACGGTCTGCCGTCCCGCAGCCGACCACAGCGCAACCACTCGGCTGCGCTCTTCGGGAGAGAACACCGGTGGAGAGGTTCTCTGAAGGGGCGACAGCGGCAGCAGCGCGGTAAGAAAAGCCAGAACCAAAATAGACTTCATCTTCACAAACTCCTCGAATTCAGTAGGGGGAAGTGGGCGGCGGCTGGAGCACGGGCGAATTGCGAACTCCGCGAGACGCTCGATCCCACAGGTCGCGGTCTACCGTGCCGCCGCTCCGTAAATGCACTTTTCCGTCTTTGTCGGTGGGCGGCGGAAGGGCCAAATTTCCTTTTTCGCGATCCAAAGCCCGCCTTGCCGCCTCATCCACCGGATCGGCAACGGGCGGAGTCGTGGATCGGTCGGCCTCCGGGGGGCGGCGAAAGGAGGGCAGGGGCTCCGCCTTTTCCGCCGGAGCGGAAACCGGGGGCGGCGCGACAACTGCCGTTTCCGGCGGCGAAGAGAAACGGTGGAGAATCCCGATGAGCGAAGCCCCTCCCACAGCGAGCGAAAGCACGATGGTGACCGCGATCCACACCCCCGACATTCGCCCCTGCGGAACCGATGTTGAAAACGGGGCTGCTCCCGGGGGAGTTCCCGACGGGGACAACGGGCGTCCGTCTGGAGAAAACCGGGTTCGGTAGGGTCGTCCGCAGCCACCGCAAAACCCCGCGTCAATCGGCGCGTGCGCTCCACATTGCGGACAAATTTTCGTCATCGTTCTGTTTCCCCTCGCTCGAAAACACAGAAACACTTCTCACGGAGGCTTCCACCCCTCTCACGGAGCCTCCCGACCTTCTGTTGGAAGCCTCCGCCCTCACCGAAAAACGCTAATTCGGCGTGGTGTCGCCCTTTTTGAGGCCCAGCACGAATTGAATTCCGCCCACGAGGTGCGCTCGGTAAAGCGGATCGGCCCACATTTCTTTTCGGTGACCGAGCAGGGTATAAAAGACACGCCCTTTGCCGTAACTCCGCACCCAGGAGACGAGGTGCTCGCCGGGCCGGTTCGCTTCTGGGGAACCGTCGTTGGGGTAGGCATCGAGCTTGATGAGCGTGTGCAGGCTTGCCCGATCCACGTTCTTCAGCAAATAAATTTCGTCGAACGCATTGAGGCGGTCTTTTCTCACCCAGAGGCCGAGGCGGGCGTCGTTTTTCTGTTCCTGCGGGCGCATGATCTTGAGCAGCTGGCTTCTAACGAGAGGCACATTTGCCGGAGCCTTCGGGTCGGTGATGAGGCCGCTGATCTGGCTTTGCGCGTGGTGCGTCAGAAACTCGCCGCCGAGCATCCGCACATAGGATGAGACTTCGCCGGGGGCATCGCCGGGGTATTGATGAAAAGTGTCCGAGCCGGAATGCATGGCGGCAAAGCCTTTTCCGCTCCGCACGAAATCGAGCAAGGCCCTCGGTTCCGGGAGGGGCAGCACGCCGGTGGTGTTCGCGAAAATCACGGCGTCGTAATTTTTCAGGGCGGAGGCGGTCATTTTCGTTTGAAGGTCGGCATCGGTTCGGGCGAAATCGGTGCTCCAGCCTCCGCCCGCGTTCCCCAGTTGTTGAATTGTTTCTTCGGCAGCGGGGATGGAATCGTGGCGGAATCCTTTCGTCACGGTCACTACGAGCACTCGCTTTTTGGCTTTGGGTGCTGTGGCTCCGGTCTGAAGCAGGGTCAGGGGCAGTATCGTCAGTCCCAGAAAAACGGTTCCCAGGGCGAGAAAACGTCGTCGTCTCATCTTTATTTCGGTTCCTTTCGGGAGAAGTCTCCCTCTCTTTTCTTCTGAACAGGATACCCCACAGAAAGTTACGGGTAAACTATCCGGGATGAACCTGCCGAACCCGACCACCGAGATCACCGAACTTTTAGAGCGCACGTTCGGCGTTCCAGAGTGGCGTCCGCACCTCGATCCGCTCGAAGAGCTGGTGGCGTGTATTCTTTCTCAGCACACAAGCGATGTGAATTCGTTTCGCGCTTTTGATCGCCTCCGCGCCGCCTTTTCCGATTGGGAAGCGGTTCGCACGGCTCCCGTCACCGATCTGGCGGACACGATCCGGTGCGGCGGGCTGGCGGACGCGAAGGCTCCGCGTATCCAGAAAGTCCTCGATCTGATCTTGGAGCGGCACGGTTCGCTCACCTTGGACTTTCTTACTGCAATGACGAACGCGGAGGCGCGAAGTTTTCTGCTCGCACTTCCGGGTGTCGGCCCGAAAACGGCGGCGATTGTGCTGTGTTTCGGGTTGGGGCGCGACGTTCTGGCGGTGGACACCCATGTGTTTCGGGTGGCGTGGCGGCTTGGCCTGATCGAAAAGAAGATCGGTGAGGCAAAGGCTCACGATGCACTTCAGAAACGGCTCGAACCGGGGATGGCCTACCGGTTTCACATCGCCCTCATCACACACGGACGCCGCACCTGCAAAGCCGTGACGCCGCTGTGCTCAACGTGCCCGCTGACAGACCGCTGCCGCTGGTTTCGGGAGCATCTCTCGTAATGAAGTCGTCTGCCTCTACGGATTCAGTGCAAGAACAGGCTTAACGCCTCTTAGCTCTCGCTCCGTTGTTTTGTTGATTTAGGATTTAGAGTCATGAACCTTTACGAAATTATCCAACGCGGAGCCGACCGCTTCGCTGACCGACCCGCCCTTATCTTCGGGGATGTGGTAACGACTTATTCCGAACTTAAGACGCAGGTGGACAGCTTCGCGAAAGAACTCCTTTCGCTCAGTGTGAAAAGGGGAGATCGGGTGGCCCTGCTGCTCCCGAACTGCCCGCTGTTTGTGGCCGCCTATTTCGCCACGGCTTCTCTCGGCGCGGTTGTGGTTCCCGCAAACCCTACCCTCAAACCGGCGGAGCTGACCTATCTCTGGAACGACGCCAAGGTGAGCGTGGTGTTCACGTTCCCTCCCGTTCTCCCGGCGGTCACCGAAGCGCAGAAAGGCGTTCCTTCGCTTCAGCACGTTTTTGCCTTTTCCCCCGACATCTCTCCCGGCGAAATCCTCCTAGGTGGAAAAGCCGAAGTTTCCCCCCCTGTGCCGCCCTCCGACGCCGACCTCGCCGTGATCCTCTATACCAGCGGCACGACAGGACACCCCAAAGGCGCAATGCTTTCTCATAAAAACCTGTGCCGGAATGTGGAGCAGGTGCAGGCTTGCCTGGAGTTTTTGCCGAAGGATGTGTTTTTAACGGTACTGCCGCTGTTTCATGTCTTTGCCGCAACGGTTTGTCAGAATGTGTGCCTTGCGGCGGGGTGTGCCTCCGTGCTCGTGCCGCAGTTTTCCCCGGCAGCGATGTTCGAGCGAATCGAAACGCGGCGGGTCACGATCTTTTGCGGGGTTCCCGCCATGTTCGGAGCGATGCTGCTGGCGAAAACAGAGCGTGACCCCGATCTTTCAAGCCTGCGCTTTTTTGTTTCCGGGGGGGCTCCGCTCCCGGCCTCGACCCTGCAAGCATTGGAAGCGAAGTTCGGCGTTCCCGTCCTGGAAGGAGACGGCCCCACCGAATGCAGCCCCGTGACTTCGGTCAACCCTCCCGACGGCGTGCGGAAGGTGCTTTCCGTCGGGCCGCCGCTTCCCGGCGTCGAGGTGAAAATCTTCGATGACGAGGAACAGGAACTTCCCGTAAACGAAATTGGCGAAATCGTGGTACGCGGCGACAACGTGATGCTGGGCTATCTGAACCAGCCCGAAGCGACCTTAGAGGCTATGAAAGGGGGCTGGTATCACACCGGCGACCTGGGCAAACTCGATGAAGACGGCTACCTCTTTATCGTGGACCGCAAAAAAGACATGGTGATCACCGGCGGGCTGAATGTGTACCCGCGTGAGATCGAAGAGGTACTCGCCGCGCACCCGGCGGTGGCGATGAGTGCCGTGATCGGGGTTCCGAACGCCTTGCGCGGGGAAGAGCTTCTTGCCATTGTGGTAAGAAAGCCGGGAGAGGTCACCGAACGCGAACTTATTACGTTCTGCCGTGAAAAACTCGCCAACTACAAGGTTCCCCGGCGCGTGTTGTTCCGCGATACGCTCCCGCTGGGCGGCTCCGGGAAAGTAGTGAAGCGACTCCTCAAGAAAGAACTAGAACAGGAACCCCCGCTTCTGCCCGAGAACGCCGGAACATGAAGCACGTCATCATTGGCACGGCAGGCCATGTGGATCATGGCAAAACCACGCTTATTTACGCCCTCACCGGAACCGACACCGACCGCCTTCCCGAAGAGAAGGAGCGCGGCATGACCCTTGATCTCGGCTTTGCACAGCTGCGTCTTCCCAACGGAACCGTTGCTGGCATTGTGGATGTGCCGGGGCATGAGCGGTTTCTCAAAAATATGCTCGCCGGAATAGGCGGAGTGGACATCGCCCTCCTTGTCGTCGCTTCCGATGAAGGCGTGATGCCCCAAACCCTTGAACATCTCGCCATTCTCAACCTCCTGGAAATCAAACAAGCGGTGGTAGCCCTCACCAAGATGGACGCCGCCCAGAAAGAATGGACTGATTTGGTGGAGGCCGACCTCCGCGAACGCCTGCTCGGAACACCGCTGGCCGGTTCCCCTTTCATTCGCGTGTCGGCCAAAACCGGCAAAGGAATAGATGCCCTTAAACGCGCTCTTCTCTCCGCTTCCTCAAAGGTCGAACCCAAAAACGCTGATCTTCCCTTTCGGCTGCCGGTAGATCGCGCTTTCACCCGCCCCGGCTTCGGAACCGTCGTCACCGGAACCCTCGTCGCCGGAACCCTCCACCTCAACGACCTTGTGGAAATTCTCCCTTCCCGTCACACCGCAAAGGTACGCCAGATACAGGTGCATGGGCAGACCGTCAAGGAAGCCCTTGCCGGATCACGGGTTGCCGTCAACCTCGCCGGGGCGGACTTAGAGGACGTGGAGCGCGGCACGCAGCTGGCCTTTCCCGGAACCGTCGCCGTCACCGAAACTTTTTCGGGCACACTCCTTTCGGTGAGTACGCTGCCCTTTCCCGTTAAAGACCGGGCGCGGGTGCGGCTTTCCCTCGGCACGGAAGAGGTGATCGGACGCCTCCGCCTGCTCGAAGAGAACACTCTGGCACCCGACAGGAAAACCTACATCCGCTTTCTCGGAGAAAAACCCTTTGCCGCCCTGCGCGGTGACCGGTTCATTCTTCGCACCTACTCCCCCCTCCACCTGCTGGGCGGCGGCCTTATCCTCGAAACGTCCCCTGCCCCCGCCAGCCTCAAAGACGGCGATTACCTTCTGACTCTAAAGACCAAAGAGCGCGGAACCCCCACAGACCTGCTTGAAATCCTGCTCGCACGCTCGCCCTCCGGCGTTCTGAAATCCGACCTCCCCGCACTGCTGAACCTCCTCCCCGCCGACCTCGACACTGCCCTCCTTGCCCTTCAAGACGCTGAACGGATTTCAATTCTGCCCGGTGAACGCCTTTTTTCCACCGACCTGCTAGAAGGTCTGAAGGCCCGCCTCGTTTCGCGCCTGGAAGCCTACCATGCCCGCTCCCCGCTCAAGGCAGGACAGCCCCGCGAAGAACTCAAATCCCAGGTCTGCCCTGCCCTCGACTCGAAATTGTTTGGAACCCTGCTCGGCTTTTTCCACAACACCGGCGACCTCGTTTCCGAAGGTACAACGGCCCGGCTTCCTGGTTTCACCGTTCAGTTAGGCGAGCGTCAGGCCGTTCTGCTTGAACGTATCCGGGCCGTTCTGCGTGAAAGCGGGTTGACAGCTCCGCCCGTGCCCATTTTATGCGAAGCGGTGAACGCCTCCTCCGAAGCGGTGGAGGCCCTGCTTAAGCTGGGCATCGAGCGAAAATGGATTGTCAAAGCGGCAGAAGGGGTTTACTATGACTGCGAAACCGTTGAGGCCATGAAAGCCGCTTCCCGTGAGATCGCCGAAACCTCCGGCACGATTTCCGTTTCAGAATTCCGAGACCGCATGAAAACCAACCGCAAATTCGCCGTCATCGCCCTTGAACTGCTCGACACCCTTGGAGTGACCCGCCGCGACGGAGACCATCGCATCCTGCTTTAGGCATTTAGGTTTCCCCCTAAACTGCCCCTTCCGCATTGTCTGTTCTTTCGCCCCGCCCTAAAACCAAAACGTTTTCGTCGCCCCTTGACACCGGATACAGAAACGGCTATGCTCCTTTTGACCCGAAAGCAGTTTTCCTGCCATAGTCCTGCTTTCCCGCAACGCCGAAACCGCAAGACTCAACGCCCCCCGAAAGGCTCCGACATGAAACCGAAACCCTGCTGTCTTCTTCTCCTCTGCGTGTACGGGCTTGCACAAACAGAACCGCCTCTCCCTGCCCAAACCCTCACGCCGCAGGAAGCCCAAGTCGTTCGCGAGCTCACCCGCGCTTCTGAGCAAATCCACTCCTGGAAAGCCACCGGCGTTTTATCTGAGAAGGTCTCTCAACGTTCCCGAAATGAAGTTTACCAGCGTGTCTCTAATTTGATGAAGAAATACAAGCCATCTGAAACAACTAGTCACCACTTTTCATTCGATCATCCTAAACTATTTTTTGTGGCGTTGAAGGGGGAATCCTCACTGTACGCCGAAGCAAATTTGAGCGTTGCTCAGAAAGATTCTGTTCTGCCCCCCTCAAGCGCTGCCACTTTGGAGAACATTCGCAAAGGGGGAAGCTGCACTGTGACTAATAAAGGCAAAACATATGAAGTTCTTGCAGATGTAAAGAACAACTACCGTATGAGCCTAGTACAATCTAGTCCACTTTGGGGTGCTACTGAAGGGTTTTATGTAGATAGAATTGGAATTACCCCTTCTGAGGCTATTCTCCAACGTGGCTTTCGATTTGTTCGTGAGGGGACTGACCCGAAATTTGGTCGCGTTTTCATTTTCCAGGGGACACATCCCGAAGTCGCGGGCAACATAACGTTTTCTTTAGCCCCTGAATTTGGCTATCGTGTTGTCTCGACAACGTTTACCAATCCTCATGGCAAAATCATGCGTTCCCACAACGTTACTTCTTTGGTCAAGGTAAATGGGCATTGGCTGCCATCAGAGGCAGTAGATACGCTTTTTTCAGATGACCCAAGCATCACGGAGCCTGATCTTATCAAAACGTACAAGTTCGCTCACCAAACCGTGAATGATGTTCCCGACGAAGTGCTCGAAGCAAAACTCGCCCCCGGCGACTACGAGTGGGACGAGAAAACAAAAGCAACCTACAAAGTCGGAGCGAACGGCGAGAGAATCTTTCAAGACTTGCAGAGCGCGAACACCGCAAAACGAATGTGGCCCGGCTGGTTGTTTATGGTGAGCGTGTCCACACTTTTAGCGGTAACGGTGGCGGGCTACGTGCGATGGAAACGTACCCATTGACGGAGAGAGCAGTGGAATTTCCTCAGATCGCTGAACTAAGCGGTTTTGATTTCTCCTCAAAATGGATGTACTTGAAAATAATCTGCAAGCCCTGCAAAAATGCTTGACATTAAAAGCAGTCGGTGTTATACTCCCCCTGCAAGCCCAGTTCGTTGAGGCTTCCGTTCCAAAGGGCGTCACTTCAGCTCCCCCTTCTTTGGGCGAGCGTCTGTTCACGATGAGAGATCACCTGCAATGGCAACCCTATCCGTTCGGCACTCCGCAGCCGATTCCTGCACACAACGACGGTTCTCCCCCCCCCCCCCTCCGCTCTCTTGAGCGCGGGGCTGAGCCTCGTCTTTCTCACCTCCGCCTGGGCAAAAACCCGCGCCTTCCCTGAACTCGAATCCACCCTCGCTGCCTCCAAACTCGTGCCCGTTGTGTGGGTTCCGCTGACGGGCACGTTTCTGCTCGTGCTGGAATACCTCCTGAGTCTCCTGCTTCTCTTCCCAGCTACCCGTCGCCCCGCGCTCTTGGCGGCCACCGGTCTGGTCTCCCTCTTTGTAGCGTACACCCTGTGGCGTTGGATGCAGGGGATTTCGGTTCCCTGTCACTGCTTCGGCGTCCTCTTCAAGCTCGAACCCTGGCAATCGCTGTCTCTGAACGGCGTACTGCTTTACGTTCTGGCCTCACTTCTCACCACTCCGTCGCCCCCAAAGGCGACCCAACCCACGCACGGATCGAAAGTCCGTGTAGAAGGAGAAATCTAAAATGCTTCGTCTACTTTTCGCTTTGAGTGTGCTTGGCTTGTTCACCTCAACAACAAAACTGAATGCCTTGAAACAGAATGATGCCACTTCTGCAAAGGGCAAAATCGGCTCAGGTTACACCTGTGATATCAACTCTGGGTGCGATGGAACAAATCTTTCGTGTGGATACAGTTCTCTTGATAATTATTGTACTCGTCGCTACTTCTACCAGGCTACTTCTTGTCGTTATTCCTACAATCCTTTTGCTACTTGCCCGGGTTCTGTCCCCAATAGACTCTGCTATGAAGAGTGGACTTGGTGGAATTCAACTGTTTGTGGTAGTCTCTCTGCTGCACAGTACACACCGCACCGAATCAATGCCTGTAGTTGACAGGTCTATCAACTTACAGCACAAAGGGAAACAAATTTCCCTTTGTGCTGTAAGTTGACCATTTTTGATAGGAGGCAATTCATCGTGTTACCCTTTGTAAAAACCTTCATGACTGTAGTGTTTTACGGCATAGTTTCATTCTCTCTACCCTTAGCCGCCCAAGACAATCCGTCTGGGAACGACCTATCAAACGTTCGTGCCAAGATCAGAGAACGTGACGGACGGCTAATCTCATTTCAATTGTTCGGAACGCTAGAGCAGGGAAGCAATGGAAAGGGAGGAAAGAAGGGGCAGAACAACTCGAATGGAATGCCGTCAACTCCGAGTGCAAACACGCAGAAAACTAGCCAAGATATTTATTGCGCTTTCTTCAACGAAAAAGAGCTGTTGTCAGTCCATGATTCAACGGGAATACTCCGAACGGGACTTAGCACGGAAAAGGCTAGGATTAACCTGCGGAATGAATTTCTCAAGAGAGAACCAAAAATTTTTGATGGGACTTCCAATTACTTTTGCTCCATAGGCGCAAATAACAAAACCGTATTGATGAAGAAAGGAGAGAAAGATGCACTGTTCGGTGATACTCATGTGGGGCTACGCTCTTTTTTCTCTTCAAAATCGCTAGACCAAGTTTTTACGCAAAGAGATTACCAGATCGTCGGCAGGGAAAATAGCTCACAGTTCGGTCAACTGCTCCACCTCAAGGGAATGACCGAGCAGAATGAAGCGAATGAGATTTGGCTTGCCCCAGAACGAGGTTATCTCATCGTTCGAGAGGAAAAGAGACAGGAAGGGTTGAGCGAAGTTGTTGTAGATCAAGTGGAACTCATCCAAAGCTTTTGGTTGCCAAAACGATATACTTACAGCTACTATCGAACGTCTTTTGGGCAAAAAACTTTGATGAATCGTTCAACAGTGACACGTTGGTATCAATCGACCAATGACGTTCCAGAATCACTGTTCAAAGTGGAGCTCGTTGCGGGCGACCATGCTACAGATCTAATCACAAATCAATCATGGGTTGTTGGCTTTAGCGGCGAGAAACTCTACAGGAATGCCAGCACTGCCAAAGATGCCTCAATCATGTCCTTTGGCTGGCTATATATGGTGAGCGTGTCCACTCTATTGACAGTTACGGTACTCTCTTTCGTCCGATGGAAACGTCAACAACTCTTAAAGTCGGCTTGATTTTCGTAGGCGTGGTCGGGTTGACACTCCTCCTGCTGTGGTTTCAACCCCGCCGCGAGATGAACACCGGTGGGTGCGGCCCCCGTGCGCTCCATGCCGTCGCCCGCGCTCTGCACCGCGAAGGCACGGAAGCGCAAGCCCTCGCCCTCTTTCCCCGCAACGGCTTCGAGGTCTCGCTCGGAGAGATGCAGCGCGAAGCCCCGAAACTGGGATTAGCAGGACAGGTGCGCCAGATGACCGTTGCCGACCTGCGCCGCGAAAAGCCGCTTGGTGTGCTGCATATTGACGGTGTGCATTTTGTGGCGGCAGTAGGCTATAGGGGCGAGTTCGTCCTCATCGTTGATCCCCTCTATCGGGGCGAGACAAAGCCCGTGCGCTGGTTTTTCGACGATCTCGCTTCGCGGTGGGACGGGGCGATCCTCACCCTCACTCCCCGGAAAAGACGCCCATGACTGCCTCCGACGAAGACGCGTTTCTGAACCCGCCCTCCGCCCCACTCCAAACGGCGGAACGGCCTTCCCGCGCCGCACTTTTCTGCCGCGCCGGGGCCGCCGTTGCCGCGCTCACTGCGTTCGTGCTGCTCCTCGATTTGCAGTTTTCCCTGTTCAGCCGCTATGCTTACATGACCTTCGATCTCGGCATTTTCGCGCAGGGAACCTGGCTTCTCTCACAGGGGCAGTCCCCCTTTGTTACCTCGCGTGGCGTCCCGCTTTTCGGCGACCACTTCTCCGCCGTCCTGCTGCTGCTGGCCCCCCTCTACCGCCTCTTTCCCACGCCCAAAACGCTGCTTGCGGCGCAAACCGCCGCCCTCTGTCTTGGCGCACTCCCCGTTTACGCCCTTGCGAATCGCCGCCTGAACTCCGAAATTTGGGGGCTGGCCTTCGCTCTTCTCTACCTGCTCTACCCGGCACACGAGTGGAGCGTTACCTACGAGTTTCACCCCGACCCCTTCGCCACCCCCCTGCTGCTCGCGGCCTTTTGGGGCGCAGAGGCAAAGCGGTGGCCCGTCTACGCTCTGTCGCTGCTGGGGGTTGCTCTCGTCAAAGAGTCGGCGGGGGTGGCCCTTTTCGGCGTCGGGGTCTGGGTCTTTTTCGTGGATCGAAAGCGCGGAGCCTGGACGCTTGCCTTTGCCGTCCTCAGTTTCGTGGGAGCGAATCTCGTGGTGCGCTCGTTCAACGGGGGGCGGCCTTCGCCCTACTTCGTGCTGTACAGCGAGTTCGGCGGCTCCCCCCTCGGCATTGTGGAGACTTTTTTCACCCAACCGCTTCTGTTTTTCCGCACGGTTGTACATCCGGGCAATCTGTTCTATGAGGGGCTGCTCCTCGCGCCGCTCGCGTTTTTGCCCCTTCTTGCCCCGGAAGTCCTGCTCTGCTGCATCCCGCTTCTGCTCATCAACCTGCTTTCCTCACGCCCCGGAATGCACTCCATCGAAGAGTATTACAACGCGCTGATCACGCCGTTTCTGTTTCTCGGCGCAATCGTGGGCGTGGCACGTTCGGAGAAATGGGGCTGGTGGACGCGCTGGATAGTGCGGCTTAATCTGCCGCTGTGGGCATTGGCGGGAGCCACGCTCAGCCCCCTCGCGCAGGATCGTCTCACCCTCTATTCCGTGCGCGTGGATGCCAATGCCGTCCGTGAATGCAGCACCGCCCTGTCGCTCATTCCGCCGAACGCCTCCGTCTCGGCAGGCATGGCTCTCGGCCCTCACCTCGCCCACCGCCGCGCCCTCTACACCTTTCCCAACCCGTTTTTCCCGGCAGCCTACGGCGGAACCGCACAGGTGCAGCGCGAAATCGAAAGCGTCAACACCGCCGTTCCTCCTTCGGACCTTAACGCCCGCCTCCAGAACCCAGAAATCCTCCAAAAAGCCGAGTATGTCGTGCTTGCCCCCAAAAGCAGTCCCTTCCCCATGACTGACACGAACGTGCACAAAGTCGCGACGGCTCTTCTGGCAAGCGGAAATTATGAAACCGAATGGGTGGGTCATTACGTCCTTCTGCTCAAGCGCACACACGGCGCAAAAGCAGCATTGAAGGCACTTTCCCAACAGGCGAACAAGCCGGTTCGCACCTCGCCGGAGATCGAGGCGGCGTACTGGCACTGGCTGGCGGCCCAGTATCCGCCGCCGAAAGAGAGCATCCCATGAAACCTATCCACTTTTCCCGGACGCGGCGAGCCGCCTTCTCGCTTATTGAGCTACTGTTCGTCATTACCATTTTGGGTCTGCTCGCGGCTCTGCTTTTTCCCGTTTTCGCCAAAGCCCGCGAAGCCGCCCGCACCATAGGCTGCCTCTCCAACCTCAAGCAGATGGGAACCGCGCTGTCGCTTTACGTCCAGGACTATGACGAAACCTACCCCATGAACCGCCTTCCCGACGAAACTCACCCGATGAAGGGCTGCCTGCTCAAAAACCCCTCGCCCTACCCGCAGTCCTCCCTCGAAGAAAGCCGCCTCAACTGGAAGCGCGTGCTTCAGCCCTACGTCAAAAACCGAGCCATGCTGATTTGCCCGACAAACCCCTACGCCGATCACTCTGATCTGCCCTCCGTGCCGCCCGGAGATTACACGAATCGCTTTTATCCCCAGCGCGAATGGCTTCCGCTCTCCTACGCCTACAACGGTAATTTTTTCAACGAAGGCATCCCGCCCTGTCTTTACGGCGAGAAATTGGAACGTCCTCGCCGCCTGCCCGAAATTGACGTGCCCGCCAACCTCATTCTTCTGCTGGAGTCGCGCATTTACTATCCCGACCTCGGCTCGTGGGCAATCCCCTGGTTTGCTGGAGCGAACAACACGCAGGGCGTCTTTCAATCGCACGCGGGCGGATTAAACTGGCTTTTCTGCGACGGCCACGCCAAAAAGCTGAAATTCGCCTCCACCTGCAAGGCGAATATGTGGACTGACGTTTACGACGACTCGGTGTTGTCCTGCGCCGACCTCCAGAGCCTGCCCGCCGAATATGAGTAGGGATGCTGCTGGCCGCGCCCTTCCGTCTCTCTATTTGGGCGCGGCAGCGGATTTAATCGGGCGCAGCCAGCAGCACCCCTACGCCGTACCCCCTCCCTGTGATATAATGGAGGGGTGTTTCTCCTCTTGATGAAAATTCGCCTGCTCAGCCTCCGCAACACGGTGCGCGACGCGCTGTCTCGCAACGCCGCCCTTACCGTGCTGCTTGCGCTGGGCGGGGTGCTGCTGTTTCTGGGGGTGCTCGTCGGGTTTTTGATCTTTCTTCGGTTTGCAGGAACCGGCACGCTGCTGCGCGAAAGCATCTTTTCGGTGTTTTATTTTTTGCTGCTTTTTTTGCTGGCGGGGGCGGTTCCGTTTGTCGCTTCCACGCTGCTGCAGTCCGCCGATTACAGCCTGCTCTTCAATGCGCCCGTGCCGCCCCGTGCCGTAGTCGCCGCCAAACTTCTTGATGCCGCCGTCACGAACTCGCTTCAGTTTATGGTGCTCGGTGTGCCCGCGATGGTCGCCGTCGCCTGGGTGCTCAACTTTCCCCTGGTCGGCTGGCTTCTGCTGCCCCTGCTCATCGCCCTGTTCGCCCTGCTTCCGGCCCTGCTCACGGCCCTCGCGCTGCTGCTCCTGCTCGCCGCCATCGGGATCGCCCGCCTGCGCAGTATCCTCATCGTGCTCAACGGCTTTATGGCCCTGGTGGTTTGCGTCACCATCGTGCTGGAAACAAATCATCTGCCCCGCTTTCGCGAATTCGGGCGTTATCTGCTTTCTTCCTCCACGCCGCCGCTCACCGCCTCCCCCGCCGCGCATCTGGCTCCGTCGGCTCCCTTTGCCGAAATCTTTCTCCGGCTCGCTCACGGCGAGGTCGGCTCGGCCCTGCTGGGGGTAGGCGGGATGGGCCTGATGTGCGGGCTTCTCTACGGGGTGTGCGTGGTGCTGGGGGCGCGGTATCTCACCGCCTCTCAGGTGACCGAGGACACCTCCAGCGGATCGGTTGCAGCGGGGGGCAGCGAGTCTCGCAACCCCTTTTCCGGGAAGGCCGTTTTCGCGCTCGTTCGGAAGGATTTCCGCTATCTCAAGCGAGACGCCATGCTGCTTTCTCAGCTCGTGATGCCGATGCTGCTTTACTTCGTTCCGTTTCTGCTCGCCAAAACCTCCAAAGACCTTGACCCTAAAACCGAACTGTTTCCGCTCTCCCTCACGATGGTGGGCACGGTGCTTTTCATGCAGACTTCGATCCTGTCGCTGTCGTCCATCGGGTTGGAGGGCCGCAGCTTCTGGCTCGCCCTTGTTTCGCCGAACTCCACGCCGCGCCTGCTGCTCGCCAAGTGGATGATGAGCACCCTTTTCACCTCAGTGACCGCCCTCTGCCTCACGCTGATCGCTGCGCTGGTGTTTGAAGCTCCCTTCGCCTTAACGCTCGGCCTGCTGCTCGTAGTCGGCCTGTCGAGCGCGGGCTTGTGCGGGCTGGGGGTAGGGATTTCCGCCTCGTTTCCGCGCTTTGTTTATGAGAATCCGGCCCATCGCGTGTCTTTCTGGGCCCTCACGCTCGGATTTTTCGCCACTCTGGGGTATCTTTTTATCAGCGGTTCGCTTTTCACCGGAGCCTGGTATTTCAGCCTGAGACTGACGACCGCCTCGGCTGCTCAGCTGTTGTGGGCGTTGACCTTTTTTTTGCACGCCGTGCTTTCGCTGCTTTCGGTGGTATTTCCACTTGCCGCCGGAGCCAAACGACTACAGAACTATCCTTGGGAACACTAAACGGCAGCCCTGCCCCCACCGAATTGGCTTCAACCGATCTCTCTGTCTCCCCTCGGAAACAGACCCGCCCCCCCGTTTCTTCCCGCTTTCGCCTCGGCGTGCTCACGGCGGGAGGGGCAGGCATGGCGGCTCTCTACGGCGTTCTGTTTTTGTGGCGGCAGGACGAACGCGCTGAGATCGTTACGCTGACCAATTTGCAGCGGCTGGGCAATGGAACCCTGCTCTATGCGCAGGACTGGGACGGCAGACCGCCTCCGGCTCGCTTTCCGCTGGAGGAGGGCGCGGCGCGGCTCTGGAGCGATGCCCTCAAGCCCTACATCGAAGCGCGGCATCTCATAAACCCGGCGAACCCGTTTCCCGAAACCGCAAAAAGGGGGTCGGGGTTTGCCCCGCCCGTCCCCGGCTTTGCCATGAATGTCCGGTTCACCGAACTAGGCAGTGGCAGGACGACTTCGCTGGAAGGGCTGGAACTGCCGGGAAGAACGGCCCTCTTCGTGGGAGCCGGGCCTTCCTGGAAAAATCCGCTTGACGCCTCCGAGGGCCAAGGTACAGACGGCTCGCCGCTCTATGATGACATCTCGGATCGAGATGAAAAAGGTTGTTTTCGGTATCCGTCCTCGCTCCGAAAACGTCTGCCGGTGGGTGCGGCAGACGGTCATGCAGAACTCGTGGAGGTGGAAAACTACGTCCCTACCCCCGCACAGCCCCATGACCGGCGGTTCGGTCAGATCGGAAGCGGAATTTACAATTGGAACGGCGGCTGCCCTCCGGGTGAAACGGATCGCCCGCCCCATGAGTAATCTCTAGGGGAGGCGTTTTGTGCCGATGTGCAAATGGCTTCACGGCCTCGATTTTCAAGAACGACGAAAAGCATTGAGTCAGCGGGAATTTCTAGCTGCCCTGCAAAACAGAGTCTTTTTGTTTTGCGTGTTGTGCTAAAGACGGAGGTCACTATGCTCGCATTTCTCGATGGGTCGCTCGGCGGGATACAACTCATTCTGCTGCTGCTGTGTCTGGCGATTGCGCTGGGCTTTGAGTTTGTCAATGGATTTCACGATACGGCCAACGCCGTTGCGACGGTGATCTACACCAAGTCGCTCAAGCCGCAGCACGCGGTGGTCTGGTCGGGATTGGTCAATTTGGTCGGCGTGCTGCTCTCCGGCGGAGCCGTTGCCTTTTCGATTGTTCACCTGCTGCCAATGGACATTCTGGCGAACATCGGTTCGACGGCAGGAATGTTGATGGTGTCCTGCCTGCTCATTTCGGCCCTGATCTGGAACCTTTCCACCTGGTACTTCGGCCTTCCCGCCTCGTCGTCCCACGCGCTGATCGGCTCGATTGTGGGTGTGGGAATGGCGGCCTCGGCGTTCGGGGGGCAGGGCTTTGGCGCGGGGGTCAACTGGGACAAGCTTAAAGAGATCGCGCTCGCGCTCGTGGTTTCGCCGCTCATCGGGTTTGCAGTGGCGGGGTTGCTGCTGCTCGTCCTGAAAATGGTGATCAAAGACCCCAAACTTTATTCGGAGCCGCAGGGAGACAAGCCTCCTCCGTTCTGGATTCGGCTTCTGCTCATCGGAACCTGCACCGGCGTTTCCTACGCACACGGCTCCAACGACGGGCAAAAAGGCATCGGGCTGATTATGCTCATCCTTATCGGCATGGTTCCGCTTCAATTCACCGTCAACTCGCACTTCGACGGCACGGACGTTCACGAAACGCTGAGCGCGATCCGCAATGTCCGGGAGATCGTTCGCACCAACCCCGAACCTAAACTCGTTCCACAGATCGAGACGGAACTCACGGCCATTGAAACCGCCATCGGCAGCCGGAATTCACTCAATGATTTGGCTCAGCCAGAGAAAACCGCCCTCCGCCACTCCGTGATGAAGGACGAGGAACTGCTCAAACGCTACGCTAAAAAAGTGAAGCTCGATTCCCGCATGACCGACGCTCTGAAAAAATCACGAGCGAAGATCATGGGAATTGCGGACTTCGTGGTGTCCTGGGTAATCTATGCGGTGGCCCTGGCCCTGGGCCTCGGCACGATGTTCGGGTGGAAGCGAATTGTGATTACGGTCGGCGAAAAGATCGGGAAAACGCACCTCACCTACGCACAGGGAGCCGCCGCCGAACTTGTCGCCTTCGCCACAATTGCCGGGGCGGATCGGCTGGGTCTTCCCGTTTCGACCACGCACGTTCTCTCATCGGGGGTTGCGGGCACGATGGCGGCAAACCGATCCGGCTTACAGTTCAAGACGATCCGCAACATCGCCCTGGCCTGGGTGCTGACGGTTCCGGTCACGATCCTGCTGGCGGCCTCGCTCTACTTCGCCGCCGTTACGGTGGGTGTGAAAAAGGAGGCGCGTGCCTTCGCTCCTATCGTGGACGTGCAGTAACGAGTCAGAACAAAAAAATCAGAACAAAAAAGGCAGGAGGGGAGAAATCTCTCCCCTCCTGCCTTTTTGCGCCTCCCCCTGGGTTCCAGGCCGTTTCTGCGCTTCGGGTGGAAGACAGCGCAGATAAGAGCGCACCCCAGGCGCGGGGAGGGTTAGCGACCGTACCGGTCAGGCAGAGCGAGGCCCCGCATCAGACAATCGAACACCCGTTCTGGGTTTACCTGACACCAGTATCGGAAGTGCAAATGGGGCTTCCCTTCAGGGTTGATGAAATCGGTGAGCAAAGTGTCCGGCGAGACCAGAAAGCGGGGCTGCGTCCATTGCTGGGCGAAAACGGAGAGTGGACGGTTTCCGTCCAGAATCCACGCGGCCTTTCCACCCGCGATCTGCGCCAGATAACGCCCATCCAGAAACCGATCCGTCACCTCCCGCAAGGAAATATCGAGCGGTACGGAAAGCACGAGTTCGTGAGGCGCGTCGCAGTCGTCTCCCATACACACGCTCTCTCGCCAGACCTTCAGTGAAAAAAGAGTATTCATTGTTTCTCCTTCTCAGGTTGATTTTGTGCCTTTTCTGCGCGGCCCTTAAATTCACCTGCGGCGGCTCGTCGGTTTTGGAGATGTGAAAAGGAAATCACGAATTTGCATTTTGCTGCGTACCTCCTCTTCGAGCCCAGGATGCTTGGAGAGGCAGAAGCACCGTTCCGCCTCTCCAACAAACCTCCCACTTCACCCTCTGCCCTACTTGCGCAGCAATTGCTCCAGCAGGATCGGGTCTTTGATCTCTTTGTCTTTGGCGAGCAGGATCACTTTCGACACACATTCCGCCGTGCGGGGGTCGTCATCAGCAAACGGCAGGAACAGCCGCCCCCGATGCTGCCCATGCACCGGAACGAGGCACACATACCCTCCCGGCAGTTTGTGAACCGTTGCCGACCCCAAATGTACCGAATAGGTTCCCAGAAAGCCGTCCACGAGGGCCAGTTTTCCGTCGAAGCGGACATTCTCGATTTTAAGAAGGCGGCACGTTTCCCGGATCAGGGCTTCCCGCATCTCCGTGGTCGAGGCACTCGCCTCCGGGTCTACCCCGCCCATGTGCGCCACACTCACCATCAAGTCAACGTCGCGCATGGTCTCACTGAACAGCCGGGGCGGAATCTCATCCAGCTTCAGCGGCTTCCACTCGTTGCGCCGGGTGAAACGCACCGCCTCCACCGTCAGACCTTCCACGTCCGCCGGAGTGGTAAAGTATTCGTTGAACTCGATGTAGGCCGCTAATCCCTCTGCATGATAGGTGCGCCGCAGCCCTTCCTCCGGGGCGTTCACCCACCCGCGCCCGCCCATCATGGCTACCGCCTGCCGGGGGTTCACCTGATGCCCCGCATAACGCCGCGAGAGGGTTCCATCCTCGGTTTCGTTGGATGTCGGCACATAGAGTTCGCGGAATACCTGCTTAAAAGGCTGAACCCGTTCCCGCAGGAAAATATCCCGCTGCCACTCTGCCCATTCCCCCGTTTCGAGCAAATCAACGGGGTGAGCAATCCGCGCTTTGTCTGCTTCGGAGAGCACAGCCGCTTTGCCGTTGTGAGCTTCGAGGTGCGTTCCGTCCGGGGAAGGATAGCCGATTTTCCCAGTTTTGGCGGAACTCACAAACAGCAGGTTTCGCAAGAGCGGACGCAGCACCGGGTGCGTCATCAGATGGCGCAGTTCTTCCCCCGTAAACTCGTCGCCCCGAATCATCGCGTCTTCCAGCGATTTCCTCATACGAGAAGCCTGACGGGTAATCTCAGTTTTTCGTCCCAGGAGTTCGGCGATTTCCTCGTTTTTCTTCACGGCAGGCGGCACGGACTTCAGCGGTTTCCCTGCCTTTTCAACCCCGATTTCGGGCGAACCGAGATCGTTAATCAGAAGCGTCACGGTCACCTCACCCGCAGTTTTGCTGACGGAACCGCTCACCAGATCGGCAACGACTTCGCGCTCCATCGCCCACGAGAGGCGCACCGGATCGGGATAGCCCGCCGTGCGTGCGAGGTTATCGAGGGCGATGCTCGCGGCGAGTTTCTCCGAAACCTGCCGCTGCGACCCGAACTGTTTGGTTGCACGCAGGAATGCCTGGATCACACGGTAGCGGTCGAGGGTGTCCTCCTTCGCGTCCGTCTCCAGCGGAACCAGCCCCAACGCCCTCAGCGCGTCCTGATTGCGCTTGTCCTTGATCCGAGAGACCAGGTCTGCTTTCGTGGTTTGGCCGCGCATCGCGTCCGAGAACAACTGCGCCCGCTTGTGGCCTGCTCCGCCGGAAGCATACTTTGCCGCCGCGTCGAGGGCGTGCCACCGTTCCTCTCCCAGCTTTGCCGAGATGCGGTTAAACCAGGCCACATCCACCGCCCCGTCGAGCAATTCCTGCGCTGTCAGCGAGGTGTAGAGATTCATCTGTGCGTTCCACATCTCTTTCACTTCGCTGCTCACGCCCCACGCCGTGTCTTTGGTGTGCGCGTGAAACCATGCGATTCCCTCCTCCAGACCGTCCCAGCCCGCTGCCTTTTCCACCGCTTTCGCCCATTGCGGCGCGAACATCGCTGCCTCCACCAGCCGGGTTTCTGAGATTTTCAGATCGGCAGCACGTTGAGCAAATTCTGCCGCGAGGTCGTCGGGTTTAGAAACTCGTAACAGGTGCGAGAAAGACACAGCGCGAGTCACATTCCCATAGTAAGAATACCGCCACCACCCGCTCCGCACGAAGCTCTCTTTGTCGAGGCTTTTCAGCGATGCTAGAAAGACCTCCGTGCCGCCGGAGTGTGCCAGCGACATTACGGCGTCCGTTGCTGCCGTCGGCAATTCCCCACGTGTCATCTCCACTTCGACGATCCGCGCCCGACACGCCTCCATCAGTTCGCGAAGTGCCGGGACTTTGTCCAGCCATTTCTCCCAGGGTTTGGTTTGCAGGGCCTGAAGAGACTTGAAATCGCGTTTGCCTCGTGCTTCATTGTCACCGCTCACCAGCAGAAGATCAATCGCATCACCCCGGGTCGCTCCTCCGGCGAGAAACGCAAACATCCAGTTTTGAATGGAAGGACGGCTTCGGATAATCCCCGGCAGCGGCTCATCAAGCCACTTGCCCAGGTTCCACAGCCGTATCCACTGTGCGGGCGTCACCCGTTCTTGATCGGCAATTATCCGGGTTTGCGCCTGTTCATACCACCCGACATTGACGCGGTTGGTGCGCCAGGGGGTCTGATCGTACTCGCCCTCTTTCGGCTTCCGCGAAATCACTTCGTCCGTGAGGTGCGAAAGCTGCGTTTCGGCGGCATCGAGCAGAAAATCGAAGTCCCATTCAGACGCACGAAGGTAAACGATCCAGGCCAGGATGCCTTCGATCAGTCGAATGTGTTGAATCTTTGTTTTTTCCGGCTTTTTCGTTACGCCCAGCCCTTCCGACACCGACTTGATTAGACCGATGACCTTGTTCGCCGGGGCTGATCCCTCCACATATTGCGGCGTTCCATTCACAATCCAGCGTAGAAGTTCCCGTCCGTCCTCATCGCGCATCTCTTTCGGGCGGTCGTCCCAGAAGTTCAACCAGACCTCGTGCAGGGGCAGCCGTGCCGCTTCGCTTTCTTTGTCGTGATTTTGCGTGTTGGGGGCAGGAAAGCCCCAGGTCACATTCCCCAGCAAAACCTGCTGCTGGTCTGCCGTATACGCCTCAATGGTAACGACGGCTTGCGCGTGTTCGGCGATCAGTTGGTTTAGAGCAAAGGCAATGCGGGCGGTCGAGTCGCTTTTCGTTGTAATGCCCTTGATCTCTTTCGGACGCACCGGAACGGTTTTCGTCTCGCCCGCCATCAAGCCCAGCGCATCTTTCAGCGTCGCTTCCTCGCGCTCCACATCCAGAATGGCGTCCCTCAGCCGCTGCTCCACCTCCGTAGGTTTGGTGACCTTCGCCGCGTATTCCGCCACCCGGCTTCGCATCGTTTCCGCACGACGCCCCGCCCCAATCATCTCGCGGGCGATTTCTAGTCCCGCTGCCCGCTGGTTCGCGTCCTTTTTGCTCAACAGACGTTCTGCGCTTGCCTCCGCCCCCGCGTCCTTTTGCTTCAGGATCAATTTCGTAACTGCCTGCCGCGTGTCCTGAGACTTGCGGGTGAGCAATCCCTCCAGCGACACCATTTCCGCGCTTTCAACGGGCGTCGTTTCGATTGCCTTGAACGCTTTTCCGCGAACATACGAATCGAGGTCGCCACACGCCGAGAACAGCATCTCCCGTGTCTGCCCGTCCCAACCCCGCGCCCCCATCGCCCCGATCTTCTCGATCAGCCCCGCCTTTGCATAAGTATCGAGGTCTTTCAGGTACGGCGAAAGCGCGGACGGCGGGCGATTTCCAAGCGTCGCCGCGAGGATACGCGCCACACTCGAACGCGGATATATCTGTGTCTCTTTGCCCCACGCGAGCGGCTCTCCAGTCTCCAGTTTGCGGGGAAATCGCGCAAAGTTCCGCTCTCCCGCCTCGAACAGTTCGGACGGGTTCTCGAACCTCGGCTCACCATACGACAACGGCGTCAACTCTTTAAGGGCGAGACTTGCCACTCTCAGATCGGGATCATCGAGAAGCGGCGTGAGCATCGTCCTCGCCGCGTCAATTCCCGTTTGCGTCAGGAAAAGAGCCGTAACGTAACGCACACTCACATTCTCCGATTGGAGTAGGAGTTCCGCAAGAGGCAATGCCGCCATCACATCATCGAAAGCGGTTGCCATCAGTGCCGAATAAACGTCTTCCGAGACATCACTGCCCGACGCGGCGGCGCGGGTTTCCGGTTCTTCCAGCATGGCAAGAAGGCGGGACACCGATTTCGTCACGGCGCGGGCTTCGGTGACCTCATACGCCACGCCCGTCCACACGCCGACGGCACGAACTACGGACGAGAAGCGCGTGAGGTCATGTTCGAGGATCAGGCGCAACATCCGGCGGTAGGCTTCCGGGTGCGCCTCGTCAATCGTTTCGAGGATCACCTGCCGCAACCCCTCGTTGCGCTGTGCCGCGAGCAGGAATTTCTCCATGAATTCCCAGCCGTCGGGTCGGGATGCACACAGAAGCCCCCGCACGACGTGACGCCCCATCGCCCCGATTTCGTGCTCGCCTTTTGCGGAGCTCACGAGAATATCGTAAACTTTCCTCCCCGTCTCGCCCCCCGCATCAATGGCGGCGGCACACAGATAGCCGACCTCATCCGTCCACCCCGTGAGGTAAGGCGCGTATTCCGCGAAGAATTCTACGGGTTCTTTATACCACGCCAGCTGATCAATCGCGAGGTGCAACAGAGTGACGCGGTGCGATTGCAGAAGCAGAGCCTCGCCGGGGGCGCGAAAGGCTCGCCTCTCATACCCGCTCGTATAGGGAAGCCGGTCAAAGAGGTTCCATATCGCCTCAAAGGTGTCTGCTAGAGCAGGAACCAGGGCGTCGAAAAGCAGTTTTCGCTCCGATTCGTCGAGCGTGGAAGCGGCTTTTCCGGCTGCTTCTACAACTGCGTTTTTTTTCTGCCACTCTTTGATCTCTTTGTTGTCATGGTCACGTCCGCGCAACCCCCGCACGATGTCGCGCAGTTTCGGGGGGAGTTGACCGCACCGCTCGAACGTATCTCGATAATGTTGCGCGTCATAGCGCTTTTTGATTTGCGCCTCTGCAATTTCGGGTTTCAGCATCGGGTTAGCCTCCCGCCAGTGCCGTCAGGCGAATCAAGGTGAGTTTGCTCGTCTCGGTGAAGGTAAGTTCCTCGTCCAGTTCCGTCAGCTGCTCGTCGTCGAGGAAGAGATAAAACAGTCCGTCCTCAAACGCTTGAACTGCCGTGTGAATGGCGGTCTCGGTGTCCACGTCCTGCGTTTCCGCCTTGCCGCCCGCGTCCACTTTGCCGCGCATCACGCCGAGTTCAATCTGCTGTTGCGTAAGAAGGTGAAGCGTCTGCCGGTCGGTTTGGCGGGTGCGGAACGCTTCCACCTCCTGCGTAACGATTTCGGCCAGCAGGGTGCGAAGGGTTGAGCGGTCGCTCGGCAGGTCGAGCGTCCAATCGGGAAAAAGCGGTTTGCGCCCGCCGGGAATTTTGCCTTCGATCGTCAGTGTGGTCATGGTCTTGTTTCCTTGAAATTGTGTTTCCTTGCGTCCCTGTTTTTTGAGGACTAAAGGTTCACTCTCTTTTACGTTGAGAAAGCGGAAGTCCGTCAGAGGAAAAATCGAAAGTGAAGTGTTAAAAGACATTTGAGCGTAGGGAAGTAGAAAGCGCGTCTCCTTGAGAGGAAAATGCGCCCTGACAGCGATCCTTTGCCAGGAAACTGCGAGAAAGCGACGAAAGGGCTACTCTCAGTTCTTCCGCCAGTCTTCAACTGCGCGTTTCAGCTGCCTGAGCCGCTTCTGTAAACGGGTTCCCGTACGAAACGGAATCCCGTCACCGGGATCGAACCCCGGCACCAGCTTTGAGAAGTCGAACTTTTCGCTGTGCAGGCGTGCCGCAAAACGGGATTGCTCCTTTCGGCACAACCGTTCGCAGCGTTCCTAAGTTTGGTTGTTGTACGAAATTCCAAAGGAATGCAGGCGGGTATGGGTGAGTTCGTGGATCACGGTACTGGCCGCCAATGCAAGATGCCAATCGTAGTCGGCGTGGTGCGGGCTGCACCGATCTTTGGAAAAATCGAGGTGACAGCAGCGTTGGAAGTGATCGTAATTGCCAGCGGAAAGAAGCGGTGAATTGGCAATGAATTTCAGCTCTCGCTGGAGGGAACGAAAGCGGCGGGGATCGTTTTGCTCGATTACCAGAAGTACCCGGAAAATGAAATCGAGAAACTCGGCTTTGTTTTGCTGATGAACGGTCATGCCCGAGATCAGAAGGTGGCCGTAATGCCCGATTACGCTCTTTTTAAGGCCGTAAAGCCGAAGTTGGTTCCACAGGATGGGTTGATTTTACCTGCAAGTGGTCGCAAAAAATACACAGCAGGCGTCCTGCGTCATCCATAAAGTATTCTTACAAATCCACCTCTGCATGAAAGCCGATCAAACGAAGAATACGTCAGTTTGTACCGATGGTGACGGCTCCAGAAACGATCTCTCGCACGTCACCCTTTGCCTGATTAAACCGCGATGCGCCACCATGCTGGCCTTCCACTGAGCGATAGTAGAGGCCAAATCCTCGCGCTTCGTCCCGGAGAAGACTGCCTGCTCGTGCCCGCTGATTTCGCGCAGTTCGCTCCGCAGACGGCAATCCTCATTTCCGAATGCGCCTTCTGGTTCCCAATGCCCCGTGCAATCGGCAGATTCCGCTGGAGCAGTGTTCTCAAAAATCGCTGACTGGAAGCGGTGCGGCCTCGGCGAACAGATCGTTGGCGACCGTTACCTGGATGCCGAGGCCGCCTTTCACCTTTCAGGCGTATAGTCAGGGCAAGCGATGAGGCTCTCGCTTTTTCAGACCGTGCAGGTACACCCACAAATGAGCGTGAGCACGACCGGGGACGCATAATCTTTGCGCTCGCCGTTCTGAAAGTGCGTCACCTGTTGCGTGAACGGATCGAAGACCACAATATCTTTGATGCCCTGCTGAAGATAAAACGGAACACTCACCTCCCAATCCTTTTTCTCGTAACCCTTGCTGATGATCTCGATGACCGCATCGGGAACCGCCGTAATCGTCTCTTCAACCTCTTCGGGCTTTTCGCAAAAAACCGAAATATCCGGGCGTTTGAGCGAGCCATCGGGGAAGCGCAAACTCACATCGGCGGCATGATAGCAACCACACCCGTTTTGATTGCCAGAAACGCGGTTCTGTTCGAGGCTCATTTCAATGCGAAAGCAAATTTCCTGATGACTCCAGACGGGCGACAGTTCCCAGGTCGGCAATCCACCTGTTATCTCCATGCGAAAACCGAGTTCGTCTGCCGCCGCAAATGCCCGTTCGAGTGGTTCCGTGTTCTGCATCACGATTCCTTTCGATCAAAAGGTTTCCCTCACGCAAAGACACAGAGAGGCACGAAATGTGCAGGGTTTTGAAATGATGGGTCGTTTCACCAATTCAACTTTTCCAGACACTCAATTTCGTCATCTCTCAGTAATTGAGATAGGGTGAGAGCCAACGCTCGACCTCTTCCACGCTCATGCCTTTGCGTTCCGCGTAGTCAGCCACCTGATCTTTCATTAGTTTGCCGACCGGGAAGTAGCGGCTTTGCGGGTGCGCGAGGTAGAACCCGGACACGGACGAACCAGGATGCATCGCCAGACTTTCGGTCAGCGTAATCCCCGTGTTCTCGGTGGCGTTTAGCAAATCGAACAGCTCCCACTTTTCGGTATGATCGGGGCAGGCAGGATAGCCCGGAGCCGGACGGATGCCCCGGTAGCGTTCCCGGATGAGATCGTCTGTTGAGAGGACTTCCTCCTTTCCGTAGCCGAAATGATCCCGGATGTGCTTGTGGAGTCTCTCCGCGAACGCTTCGGCGAAACGGTCGGCAAGGGCCTCCACCATTATCGCATTGTAGTCGTCGTGCTCGGCTTTGTATTGGGCGACAATCGTTTCCATTCCAATCCCCGCCGTCACCGCGAACCCGCCGAAGTAATCCGCTTTGCCCGACGCTTTGGGCGCAACGAAATCGGCGAGGCAGTAGTTCAGCGTATCATCGCCCTGCTTGTCCGCCTGCTGCCGCAAAAAGTGGAATTTTTTCAGCACCATTGTGCGGGTTTCGTCGGTATAAACTTCCACGTCATCCCCCACCGAATTGGCGGGAAACAAGCCGTAAACTCCCTTTGCCGTCAGCGATTTCTCGGAAACGAGTTTTGCCAGAATTTCCTGCGCTTCTTCAAACAGTTTCGAGGCGGTTTCGCCCACCACTGGATCGGTCAAGATCGCCGGGTAGCGTCCGTGCAGTTCCCAGGTGTGGAAAAACGGCGACCAGTCAATGTACTGGGCCAGCTCTTCCAATGGGTAGTCTTTCAGCACCTTCACGCCTAGGAAATCGGGCACGTCGGGCGTTTCGGAGTTCCAGTCAATCTTCGGCTTGCGCGTTCGCGCCGTTTCCAGCGACAGCAGATTTCGCTCGCTCTGACGGTTCGCATAATCGGTGCGGGCTTTGTCTTGATCTGTCAAATTTTGGGTGACAAACGCCTCACGGTGATCGTCGCTGGTCAAATTCGAGACCACCCCGACGGCACGTGAGGCGTCCATCACATGAACCACCGGCCCTGAATAGTTCTGCGCGATTTTAATGGCTGTGTGAGCCTTGGATGTGGTGGCCCCCCCGATGAGAAGCGGAATCTGAAAGCCCTGCCGCTCCATCTCTTTCGCGACAAATGCCATTTCATCGAGCGAAGGGGTAATCAAACCGGAGAGTCCGATAATATCTACCCCGTGTTCGCGGGCGGCGGTCAGAATTTTGTCGCAGGAGACCATCACGCCCATGTCAATCACTTCGTAGTTGTTGCAGCCCAACACCACGCCAACGATGTTTTTGCCGATGTCGTGCACGTCGCCCTTCACGGTCGCCATCAAAACTTTGCCCGCCGCCTGCGATCCGCCCGACCGCCGCTTTTCTTCCTCCATGTAGGGCAGCAGTACCGCCACCCCTTTTTTCATCACACGGGCTGATTTCACCACCTGCGGCAAAAACATTTTGCCGGAGCCGAACAGATCGCCCACCACGTTCATGCCATCCATGAGCGGCCCTTCGATCACATGAAGCGGTTTTTCGTACTTTTGCCGTGCCTCCTCCACATCCGCCTCGATATAGTCGGCCAGCCCTTTGATGAGCGCGTGTTTAAGCCGCTCCTCCACCGGAGCACTGCGCCACTCCTCGTCTTTGACGACAACCTTGCCTTTTTCACCTTTAAACCCTTCCGCAAAAGCGAGCAGGCGATCCGTTGAGTCGGGACGGCGATTCAGGAGCACGTCCTCAACCTTTTCCAGCAGGTCTTTCGGAATTTCCTCGTAAACGGCCAGCTGGCCGGCGTTCACGATGCCCATGTCCAAACCCGCTTTGACGGCGTGGTACAAAAACGCGGAATGCATGGCCTCGCGCACGACGTTGTTGCCGCGAAACGAAAACGAAATGTTCGAGACCCCGCCGGAAACTTTCGCGCCGGGTAAATTCGCCTTAATCCAGCGGGTCGCCTCGATAAAATCCACCGCGTAATTGTTATGCTCCTCGATGCCCGTTGCCACCGTGAGGATGTTCGGATCGAAAATGATGTCTTCAGGTGGAAATCCCACTTTGTCCACAAGCAACCGATACGCCCGCTCGCAGATTTGGATTCGCCGCTCGTAATTATCCGCCTGACCCTGCTCATCGAACGCCATCACGATCACGGCGGCTCCGTAGCGGCGTACCTGCTCCGCCTGCGCGAGGAATTTCTCTTCGCCTTCTTTCATCGAAATCGAGTTGACGATAGATTTGCCGACACTGCACTTCAAGCCTGCTTCGATGACTTCCCATTTCGAGGAGTCAATCATCAGCGGAACCCGATTGATCCCCGGCTCACCCTGAATGAGATTGAGAAAGGTGATCATGGCTTCCGCACCGTTGAGCAGCCCTTCGTCCATGTTGACATCAATCACCTGCGCTCCGTTGTCCACCTGCTGCTGCGCCACCGTAAGTGCTGCCTCATAATCGCCGTTAAGAATGAGTTTGGCGAATTTGGGTGAACCGGTGACGTTGGTGCGCTCGCCCACATTGACGAAATTGGTTTCCGGACGCAGATTGAAGGGTTCGGTTCCCGACAGCCGCAGATAGTTCGGCTTAGCGGTCGGCTTACGCGGTTCGATGTCTTTGGTCACGTCGGCAAAGGCTTTGATGAATTCGGGCGTTGTGCCGCAGCAGCCGCCCACGATATTGAGCCAGCCGGAGCAGGCCCAATCCCGAATCTCAGGCACCATCTCTTTGGGGGTGTGCGAAAATCCGGTTTCTGAAAGCGCGTCGGGAAGGCCCGCATTTGGGTAGGCCGAGATATAAATGTCGCTCAGATTGCTGATTTCCTGGGCGAATGGTCTCATTTCATCCACCCCCAGGGCACAGTTGAGACCGACGGACAGCAGCGGCGCATGACGGATCGAGTTCCACATCGCCTCTAAATTTTGCCCGGAGAGGTTGCCGCCTGCCTTGTCGGTGAGCGTGAGGGAGGCCATCAGCGGAACCTCGCGCTTTCCGCCCGCAAACAGGGATTGAATGGCATACAGGGCCGCTTTGAGGTTGAGGGTATCGAAAGTAGTTTCGCAGAGCAGAAGGTCGCAGCCGCCGTCGAGCAGGGCTTCGGCTTGCTCGGCGTACGACTCGACGAGTTGGTCGAAGGAAACGCCGCGCAGGGCAGGGCGGTCGGCATCCACGACCACAGAGGCAGAGCGCGTTTGAGGACCGAGGGAACCCGCGACAAACCGAGGGCGGGACGGGTCTTTCGCCATCGCAGCATCGGCGGCGCGTTTCGCGATTTTCACGGCTTCGAGATTGAGTTCTTTTACAAGGTGGCTCATCTCGAAATCCGCCATCGAAACCTGGGTGGCGTTGAACGTATTAGTCTCGATAATGTCCGCTCCGGCATCCAGATATTGCGTGTGGATGTTTTCGATGATGTCCGGGCGCACGAGGTTCAGAACTTCGTTGTTGTTTTTAAGATCGAGGCCGAAGTCCCGGAAACGCTCGCCGCGATAATCCGCCTCTTCGAGCTTCCATTTCTGGATCATTGTTCCCATGGCGCCGTCAATGATAAGAATGCGCTCTTTCAGAAGTGCACGAATATCTGTTTTCATCGTGTGGTGTCCTTTGGTCTCTTCTTACTGCTTCTCGTTACTTCTATTATACTGTAGGGGAGAAGGGGTGTCGGGTGTTGGGGATTGGGCATCGAAGAGCGTGCGTGATGTCCCGACCACCGTGCGCTCTCATTGTTTGGCGGGCGGCGCAGGGGCGAGCAGCGCGAGGAGGGCAAACTTTACACCTCTGTACCCTTCGCCCAAAGGCGCGGAAAAGCCGAGCGGTTCGATCTCGAAGACGCTTTCCAAGCCGACAAATTCCTTCATTTCCCAACTCTCGTCGCGCAGCATGTAGACTTCGATCCTCGCCTCTTTTTGCGACACCAGCACGTAAACCCTCAACGATTCCAGCCGTTGATAGTGCATAAATTTGTCGCCTCGATCATACTCTTCCGTTGAATCCGAAAGAATTTCGACGATGACGAGCGGGTTCTTCACCGTGTCCAGCACGCTGTCGGTGAATTCCGGCTTGCCACAAATCACGCTCACATCGGGATAGACATAGGAGCCAGAGGCGGGGTTATAGACGCGCAGGTCGGAGCCGTGCGTCTGGCAGGGGCGACCGAGTAAATGGTTTCCCAAAATACGCAGGAGACTTGCCGCGATACTGCTATGCTCGTAACTCGTCCCCGCCATCGCATAGATTTCACCGTTGATATATTCGTGGCGTTCTACGGCGGCTCGCTCGAAAGCGAGGTAGGCTTCGGGGGAACCCCATCGCTCAACTGCAACATTGGACATCGGTTCACCTCGGCGCGTGTGCGCGTTCTACGCGAATATGCTAAAAATCTGGATTTCGTGCATCCATGCGATTTCGTGCTTTTATTATACCGTATGGCACTTCTTGTCGGCAAAAAACGCACTTTTCTTCACGCGACTGGCGATGTTGTCTCGATGAAAAAGCTTCGCTCATGCTATAATTTAAGCATATTCCCGCACGAAAACAAGGTGAAAAACGCCATGACTACCCGGATGATCGAAGTTGCCATTCCCGACGAGTTGCAACCGATGTTCGCCGAACGTCTCAAAACCTATGGGGGCGATTCGAGCCGCTATGTGCAGGAGGTCGTGGCGAAAGACCTCAACGAAATGCAAGACCCTGCCCGCCAATCCGAGATAGATGCCACGTTCGACGCGATCCATCGCAAATATGGGGAGGCGTTGAGCAATCTTGCCAAATGAGGAAACGCTACGGTTTCTGACCCTTGAAGAGGTGAAGCGACTACACGCGCGCTCGATTGCACGCTACGGCGGTAGTTATGGGGTGCGCGAACAGGGACTTTTAGAGAGTGCCGTCTCGATGCCGGAACAGACCTTCGGCGGGGTTTCCCTTCACCCGACGTTGGGCGCGAAAGCGGCGGCGTACCTCTTTCATCTGTGCCAGAATCATGCCTTCGTGGATGGCAATAAACAGATCGGACTGATTGCGTGTGAAGTGTTGCTTCGACTGAATGGCTTCGAGTTGACGCTGACCTCGCCCGAAGCCGAGGCGATAACGCTTGAGGTCGCTCAAGGAACTCTCTCGAAAGAAGACTTGACAGTTCTCGTAGAAAACAATCCGACCTCTCTTTCTACCTGAGAGCCAACAAAAAAGTGGTTTGGTTTCGTGCGGAAGATCACTCTCTTTTTTGACGGGAGGCACGGGCAGGAGAAATTCCACACCTCGGTACACTTCGCTCAGGGGCACGGCGAAATCAATGTTGACATCCCCATGACGCTCTAAGGCAGACCGCTCGCACGCTTCCTACTCCTTCGGGAAACCGGAGGCTCCACTGCCGCAGCCAGTCTTCGCTTTTCTCCAGTGATTCTTCTTCTGTTCTAGCGTTCCAAGTCTATTGAATGGATCCCCTGTTCCGCAGCGGCTCCGACGAACGTTGTACCCAGGGGAGACCAAGAGAAAACCGTTCCCGCTCTCGAACGGAAAGCGGGAACGGCTCGCTCATGCCGAAACATCAAGCGTTTTTCCGATAGACGGTGTTTCCTCGTCACTCGGTTCTGAAACATTCGGCGTGCTGGGCAGTGGCGGCTGCAAACGCTGACGAATCGTCTGAATCTGGCTTTCCAGCCGGGTTTGCAGCTGCTGATTCAGCTTGGTCGCCCGCTCCTCTGGCGCGGACGTATTCGATGATGATGGCCCCAGAGCGTACCCGTAATTGGCCTGGGGGCGGGAGTATGCGGACAACCCGCCGGTCTCGGATGACATTGTTCAACCCCTCCTTTGTAAACTTCCCGACTCACTGGCAGCGCCTCCTGCGCTTTTCTTCTAAAAAATCCTGTGAAATGCCGTCACGGGTTATTCGTATCTTGCCATAATAGAAGGGTAAACAGTCCGAGCAAAGGTGCTGGAATTTTCGGGAGGGGCTTTATCGAACCGCGACTTCACTCAAACGAAACGTTTCTAAAAGACCATGTCATCATCTGCGGCATGGGTCATGTTGGATTTCGCATTGTGGAACTGCTCTCCCGGCTAGAAGTGCCGTTTACGGTGATTGCCAAAGGTATTCGGGAGGAATGGCGGGAAGAAATCACAAAAAAAGCCGTTCGCTTTATCGAAGGCGACGCCCGCTTAAAGGAGAACCTCGAAGAAGCCGGGATCGAAACCGCCGGTTCCCTTCTGGCAGTCACCCATAACGACCTGCTCAACATCGAGATTGCCCTGGATGCCCAAAAAATTGCACCCGACCTCGCGATTGTCGTGCGGATTTTCGATCAGTATCTGGCCGACCGTATGAAGCGGGAAACAGGCATCCGCAATGTGTTCAGTCCGGCTCTTTTGACCGCCCCCGTGTTTGTGGGAGCGGCCCTCGGAGATGAACGTCTGCGCGTTTTCTCCGTCAGCGGGGCTCCGCTTCACCTGCTGCGCCTCGTTCTGGGCGAAAATTCTCCGGCCATCGGCGAAACCGTGAACGAGTTTTGCCTTAAGCGCGGCGTCGTTCCGGTGGCGGTTCATCCCCCGGCGGACGGTGAGGATGTACCCCTCAAGCAAAGCATGGAATTGGTGATCCTTGCCGACGACTCCGCCGAAGACTGGCTTCAGGAAGAGGGAATTCTGCCGGGAAGACCCAAACTCAGCTCAGCCAAACTTCTGCGGGCACGGTTTATTTCGCTGCTCACCCGCCCGCTCCGGCCCCTGAAAACCGCACGCCGCCTGCTCAAACAAACGCCCCCGGCACTGCGAATTCCGTTTTTCGGACTGGGATTTCTGATCTCTTCCAGCGTGGTCGTGTTTCACGCCCACCTCGCCGCCACCCGTTCCTGGGTAGACGCGGTTTATTTTGTCGTCACCATGCTCACCACCATCGGGTTCGGCGACATCACACTGCATCAGGCTCCCAACTGGCTGAAAATTTACGGCTGTTTTGTGATGATGGCAGGAGTCGCGCTGGTGGCCGTCCTTTATGGTATCATCACCGACTATATCGTGACCCTCCGCGTGGATCAGGCGTTGGGAAGACGACCAACCACTCTGGAAGACCACTGTATTGTGGTGGGATTGGGCGATGTGGGAACGCGGGTGGCCGAGGAACTGATCGGAATGGGAGTTCCGGTCGTTGCCATCGAACGCGAGGAAGATCAGGAGGCTGTTCCAACCCTGACCGATAAACTCCAGGTGATTATCGCCGATGCCAACCGTGACTCGACCCTGGAAAAAGCGAATGTGCGGAAAGCCCGTGCCATTATCGTCACCACCACCGATGACCTCACGAGCCTTCGGATCGCGCATCAGGCAGAGCGGATCAATCCAGCCCTTCGCTCGGTGGTGCGGATTTACGATTCGTCGCTGGCTCAAAAACTGAGTGACGGAATGGGAATTACGCATACGGCAAACCCGGCGCAGGCGGCGGCGGCCACCATCGTCGCCGGGGCCTTGCGCGAAGGGGTCGAATACGGATTTTTGTACCAGGAACGGCTGCTGATGCTGCGCTGGCTTACCCCGTTCGAGGTCAGAAAGCGCGGCTGGATCGGGCAGAAGGTGCAGGAACTGCGCCGGGCCGGAAACTCGGTTTTGCTTCAGCATGAGGGAACCGACCGCTCGAACCCGGTTCTTCTCCTCGACCTTAACGCCGTGATCGAAGAGGGCTGTTCGCTCTTGGCCCTGGAAGAATACGACCCGGTGACTTCCGAGTGCGTATCGCCGCGTGCTCTTTCGGAGGCCGCATAAGGCGGGGCTGTCCTCCGCTTAAATTCAGCGGGGTTTGTTCGGCTCGGATCGTTCCATCCGAGAAAAAGGCCGCAGTCAACAAAGAGCCGCTGCCCCGCCCCGACGCCGAAAACACGAAATTTCCGAGGCTGTAGAAAATCCATTTTCCTCGATAGCGTTCTTCTCGCTGCAGGACATGGGGATGATGCCCGATCACGAGATCGGCTCCGGCATCAATCGCGGTGCGGGCAAACAGAGTTTGGCGCGGGGTCTGCTGGACCGCATTTTCCTGACCTGCATGAAGCGAAACGATCAGGAAATCCACCTGTGGACGTGCGGCTTCCACCTCGCGGCGAATGGCAGCCTCGCTTCCCACCGACAAACAGGGCAGGGTTTCCGATTCGGGAATCAGCGGCGGCAGCAGCCCCAGATAAGCCAGAAAGCCGATTTTCAGCCCGTTTTTCCGCACGATGACCAGACGGTGCGCTTCGGCGCGATCTGCCCCTGCCCCCACCGTCTTCACCCCGGAACCTCGCACGACACGCACGGTGTCCTCAAGGGCCTCCCGACCGTAGTCCCAGGCGTGGTTGTTGGCAAGGGACACCACATCGAATCCCGTTCGCGCCAGCACCGGAACCAAAGATGGATCGGCCCGAAACGTGAACTGCTTTTCAAGCGGACTGCCCCGCCGGGACACGCAGCATTCCAAGTTTCCAAACGCCAGATCCGACTTTTGCAGCACCGCCTTCATTTTTGCAAAGGGAAAATCGGCCCCCTTTTGCTTGATGAGCGCGGAAACGGAACCTGCCAGCAGAATGTCTCCGACGGCAGCCAGAGTAACGGATCGGCGGGGAGTACGCGGCAGCGCAGATTTTTGTGCCGAGACCGCCGAGAGACTAAAAATCCATCCCGGCATTCCGTAAAACACCCAGCCGCAAAAGCGCTTTCTGCGGCCTTTGATCTTCTGGAACATCAACGCAGCTTTCCCTCAATGGCGGAGACAGCGGCGGCCACTCCGTCCTCTTCGGCCAACGATGCAGCAAAAGCTTTGGCGCGATCCGAATAGGTATTATCGAAGGTCAGCCGATGAATTTGTGCTGCTCCGTTCAAGACATTGTATTGAGATTTTGTCACTTTTCGGCCCAGCCCCAAACGAACAACGCGGGCGGCATTGTCGGGCTGATCGTGCGAGAACGGAAATACCAGCTGCGGCTTTCCGGCCCGCAGTGCCTGTGCGGTGGTTCCAATTCCGCCCTGATGAACAACACAGGCGGCTTTTGGAAACACCTCGGAATAGGGCGCGTAAGGCACGGCAAGAATTCCGTCGGGCAGGGAGAGAGGCAGATTCTGCGGGTCGTTCCCTACCAGCAGAACACCGCGGCGCCGAGATCGCTGCGCCACCTTCACACTGATTTCATAAAAATCACCTGCGGTTTTCACCGCCGCCGATCCCAGCGTAAACACAATGGGAGCCTGCCCTTTTTCTAAAAATTCCGCCAGTTCCGGGGGCATTCCGCCTCCGTCGAGCCGGTCGTAAAAGAGAAATCCGGTTTGTACGGTTTGTGGAAGCCAATCCGGTTGCGGGGGGGCAAAGTGGCGGCTCCAGAGCGAGAGAACAAGTTCCGGGGAATGCTGACCTTCCATCAATGGCTCGCCTCGATCCGGCAGCCCTTTTTCCGCCCGCAGCCTCCGCAAAGGCTCCGACCACGAGGCGATGAGCGTTCGTCCGTAGTTCAGCACAGGACGAGTGACAAGCGGCCCCAGAACACGAAGGCGCGACAACCCCGGCGCATTGGCGAACACAGGCAGATCGTAAGCGGAAAAGGCCGCCAGCGGAGCGAGGTTTACCGAGGCCCAGTTCAGGCGGAGTTCATCGGCCAGGATTGGCCCCGCGAATACGATAGGATGGTTGACAAAATAGTCTGCACCTTGCAGCAGCGGGAGCAGATCGTCGTAAGTTTCCTGGAAGGCAGGCAGCAGCAAGTCTCGAATCAGCCGCTCGGTTCCCTGCCGCGTGTCCATCAGGCGGGCGAAAAACTGCCGGTCGTTTTCAAAGGGGGCAAAGTCGGGACGGATCGGGTGAAAGTCAAGCGAAGCCGCAGCAGCCTGAGAGCGAAAAATTTCACTGGTGGCAATCGTCACCCGATGGCCTCTGGCCTTCAGGCCGATTCCGAGGGCCAGAAAGGGGTGCAGGTCGCCCAGCGAACCGAGGGTGGCGAGTACGATTTTTTGCGAACGAGTCAAAGCCAGACGCCTTTGCCTTTCGGTGAGTTTCCGAGTCCATCTTTGTAGAATTTTTCACAAACCACACGATTATACCCTTTCCTTTCCTCATTTTGCCTCTGGCAGGTGCAAGCGAAACCGTTTTAGAGTATCCTTTAAGGGTGAACACGTTTCCCCCCTCTCTAACTCTACTCCCGCTGACGGCCCCGCCCGATGCCGTGATTTCCGTTCCCGGCTCCAAAAGCCTGACCAACCGGGCCTTGATCCTGGCCGCGCTCGCAAACGGAACTTCTACTCTCCATCACGCGCTGACTTCCGAAGACACCGAAATCATGCAGGAGAGCCTGAGGCGGCTGGGGTTTGCCGTCACCGCAAACGCTGCGCTCGAAACGATCACGGTTGTCGGGCAGGGGGGGAAAATCCCCAATGCGGAAATCGAACTCTTTTGTGGAAACTCCGGCACGTCCCTCCGATTTCTCACCGCCCTCTGTGCCCTGGGAAAGGGAAAGTATCGGCTCGATGGTGTGGAACGAATGCGCCAGCGGCCTCAGCAGGATTTGCTGAACGGCCTCGGTGATCTCGGCGTTCATGCGCGTTCCGAGCGAGGAGACGGCCACCCTCCCCTGCTCATTGATACCCAAGGGCTGCGGGGAGGCACGGCTCGCCTCTCTGCCGATGCCTCCACCCAGTTCGTCTCTGCCCTCCTCATGGCTTCCCCCTATGCCCGGCACGGAACCGCCCTTTCCCTTCACGGCAGCCTGCGCCCGCACTACGTAGACCTCACCCGCCGCATGATGGCCGAATGGGGCGTGCGCGTATTTCGCGACAGCGACGGGGTGTTTCATGTGGACAGCGGGCAAACCTACACGGCGCAGACCGCCTGCCTTATCGAACCCGATGCCTCCTCCGCCTCCTACTTCTTTGCGGCGGCAGCGTTGACCGGCGGTCGGGTCACTGTACCCGGCCTTTCCGAGACGGCCCTCCAGGGCGACGTTCGCTTTGCCACCGAGGTTTTACGCGAAATGGGGTGCGGCGTAGTATCCGAGGCGCAGGGATTGACCGTTCAAGGCCCGCCGCAAGGTCAACTGCGCGGCATCGAGCGAAACTTCGGAGCCATCTCCGACACCGCCCTCACCGTCGCGGCCCTGGCCCCCTTTGCCTCCACCCCCACCCTGGTCACCGGCATCGCCCACTCGCGAAAGCAGGAGTGTGATCGGGTCAGTGCCGTCTGTACCGAACTTCGAAAGCTCGGCGTCACCGTCGAGGAAAGAGAAGACGGCTACCGTATCTTCCCCCTCTCGCCGGGCCAGAAACTCACTCCCGCCGCCATCGAAACCTATCACGATCACCGCGTCGCGATGAGCTTCGCGCTGATTGGGCTCGTTTCCCCTGGCCTCACCATTTTAGACCCCGGCTGTGTCGCTAAAACTTTTCCCGGCTACTGGCCCGCCCTCGAACGGCTGCGAGCCTGACCCAAACCCATGAACCTTACCTCTTCCGAAATGCCCCCCGGCCTTTACCTCGTCGCTACCCCCATCGGCAATCTGCAAGACATCACGCTGCGGGCACTCGAAACCCTGCAAAACGTGGACGCGATTGCCTGTGAGGATACGCGCAAAACCGGCCTCATGCTTTCCCGTTATGAAATCAAAAAGCCGCTGATCCCCTTTCACGAACACAACGAAAGCCGCGCCGCCGACCGCATCTTTAACCTGCTCTCCGATGGCAAAACCGTCGCGGTCGTCACCGATGCAGGCACACCCGGCATCGCCGATCCCGGTTTCACCCTGGTGCGGCGGGCCATTGAAGAAGGAATTTATTTCACCCTCATTCCCGGCCCGTCCGGGGCCATTGCCGCGCTGGTGCTCTCCGGCCTGCCCGTGCACAGCTTCACGTTTCGCGGCTTCCCCCCGCGCAAGCCGGGGCCGAGAAAACGCTTTTTCGCCGTAGACGCCCTTTCCCCCCACACCCTCATCTTTTACGAAAGCCCCTACCGCCTCGACGACTTTCTCAAAGACGCCCTCGAAGTTTACGGCGACCGACCCGCCGCCCTCCTCAACGATCTCACCAAGAAATTTGAGAAGGTCGAACGCGGAGCCCTGTCCGAACTGTTGAGCTTCGTAGAGAAAACCACCCCCAAAGGCGAATACATCCTCGTGATCTCCGGCGCGGGCGACCCCCCTGCCCCCGCCTCGCCCGACGAGAACCCCTGACCTCCGCCTCCCGCGCCCCGGGCTGAGCCGTTGTCCCTCCGAAGGGCTTCAGAAAAAGAGCGAACGCCCCGCGTCCCCTAACGGCCTCTGGGTTTCCGCCCTTTGCTGGCTCCTCCAAAGCACCTTCCGCTCCCCGGACTTCCCTCTGACTTCCCACAGACTTCCCTCTCATCTCCCTCTCCAGGGGCACGGCAGGGCAAACCCGATGTCGGCCCGCCGCCTCCAGTCTCACCCCCCTGCCCCCTTTTTAGTTTCGCCGCAGGCCCCCCCGCCGAGGCCGTTTCCTTCCCCCAAAGGGGCTTCTTTTCCGTCCTCAACAGGGCAGAAAGGAGGATCGCCCCCTGAAAAAGGCCGCGCTCCTCCCGAACCCGGTCCGCCTCCGAGCCGCAGACGAGCACAGCCCCGCAAAAGTTCGGCCTTTCCCCCTTTTTTTCACCTTTTTGAATTTTTTTCTCCAAAAGCGCACGATTTTTGACCATAATGCAGTTATAATAAATTTCACCTCTGGCCCTCTTCGATTTTTTGTAAGCAATCCACTGAATTCGAAGAGAAATGAACTCTGCCCTCAGCCTGTCGTCTACCTGTTTGCAGAAACCGTCCGTTTTCATCTTTGAGATCAATGAAAGAAAGCCGTATCCGGCTTTTCTGGCTCCGCGATGCTTATGGCTCTGCTGCCTGAAACGCACCCTACCGCCCATGAAAACACTTTTCCGTCCCTTGATCCTTTCCGCCCCGCCTCCTGCCGCTCTCGCTCCGCTGAAGACGACCCCGGACGCCCCTGCCCTGTCCGCTGTCCCTGCCTCGCGTAACCTCGCCATTGATGTACTGCGCGGCTGGGCCATCGTGATGATGGTATTCAGCCATGTGGGGCCAAAGACGCGCCTTTCGGCCCTGGTGCATCTGCCGCTGTTCGTGTCGGCAGCCACCTGGTTTTTTGGGCTGTCGGGTTTAGTGCTGGGCCTGGTGGCCAAACGCCGCATCGAGAAGTCGGGGGTCTGGCCTGCCTCCGTCAAGATTTTGCTTCGGGTGCGGCAGTTGTGGATCATTCACTGTGTGCTGATGCTGACGGTGATCCTCTGGCATACGGCCACCGGCAGGCTTTCGTCGGTGATCACGCCTGCCGAGGCGGGGGGGTGGGTTTCGCTTCTGTGGGGGGTGGCGGTGCTGCGCTTTCAATCCAATGAGTTCATGAACATTCTGCCGATGTACATTGTGTTTATGGGGCTGGCTCCGCTGGTTTTGTGGGCGATGCGCTCGCGTTTTACCGGCGGGGTGGTGCTGGTATCGCTGGGGCTGTATCTTTATTCACAAACGCATTCCGCGTTTCTGAGGCTGACCGATCCGCTATCGGGCGAACAGGTTTTCTGTTACGGGGCGTGGCAGTTCGTCTTTTTCGCGGGGCTGGTAACGGGGTATCACCGGGCGGAGATTAAGGCGAGGCTGGGGCGCAGGGCGAAACGCTGGCTTGTTTCGCTGGCGGGGGGCGTGTTCGGGGTGATTTTTGTGCTGGCTCAGTTTCAGCGGGGGGGCCTGAACCGGATCGGCACGCCGGGTTATCATACGGCGTTCGACGGGCTGTTCTTAAAGGATACGTGCAGCCCGCTGGGACTGGTGTATGTGGGCGCAATGATTTTCCTGGCCTACTATGGGGTGCGCTCGCTGCTGAAGAGCGATCATCCGGCGGTGCGCTTTTTGGGGCCGCTGGAGCTGATGGGCCGTTCAAGCCTGTACTGTTTTCTCGTGCACCTATTTTTTTCTCTGGCGGGGCGTTCGTTCGGCCTGATGGAGTGGAATTCGGTCTTGCAGGAGGGTCTGACGCTGGGGGCGGTGGGGGCGGTCTATTTGATGGCGAAGGGTCGGGTGCTGGCTTCTGTGATCCCGAACTGAGGTTTTCGGGCTGAAAAGCGGGCCGGGGCAAAGGGCGAAGGGGCAGGATTTGTTTTGTGCTTCGGAGCCTTCGCTCGAACGCGGCGTTTCGGCCTCCCGCTCCCGGCGAGGTTTTCTCCCCCTTCCGCTCTCGGAGGGGGGCATTTTTGGCTTGGCGGAACGTCGCATTGGGGCCGCTCTCTGCCTGCGGAGAGGACGCGAGAAGGCAGTATCGGGGAGACCCCCCCACCCCCGGCGCATCCCCCTCAGGGCCGCGTATCTTCTCCTCGAACTCCGACTCTGGTGTATCGAAACGCAAAGTTCAGGCTGCGTTCTTAGTAAGGGCGGTCCGTTCGGCGTCAGTCGAAACCGCAGTGCAGCCGGATGAGAGCGAGGATCTCTGCAAATTCGCCGTCTGTGTTCTGACGGAGCCACTCTATTGATCCTCCCCCTTTTTTGTTGACACTGGGTTAAGCGGCTCTCGCGGTCATTTGTTGTTGCAGTTGTTTGTATTTTTGCTCAAAGGCTTCGGGAGTGAGATAGCCCAGCGAGGAATGCCTTCGCTTTCGGTTGTACCAGACCTCGATCCACCCAAAAATCGCGCCCCGTGCTTCCGTTCTCGTCGGGAAGCGGTTTCGATGCACGAGTTCCTTTTTGAGGCTGGCAAAGAAACTTTCGGTGGGGGCGTTGTCCCAGCAGTTTCCTTTGCGGCTCATGCTGCACACGATCCCCGCTTCTCGGAGTATAGTTCCCCCGTATATTTGGACAGGTAGGGAAGCAAGTTTTCGGTGTCGAAATAGTCCTGTTGATGAGACACCAAAATGCCCGAGAAACGCCGTCGTCATAGTCCCGACTTCAAAGCTAGAGTCGCTGCCGAAGCCCTCCGAGGGGTGAAGACCCAGAACGAAATCGCCGCCGAGTTCGGCATCCATCCGCTTCAGGTCACCGCCTGGAAGAAGCAGAGGCTGGAGGGCTTGCCCACCCTCTTTGGAGCCAAGCCCCACAGGAGTGAAGCGGAGCAGGAAGCGTTGGTCGCTCAACTCTACGGGCAGATCGGTCCACTCAAAGTCGAGGTGGACTGGCTCAAAAAAATCTGAGCGTTTCCCTCGCTGAACGCAGGGCGATGATCGAAGCGTCTCATTCTGCTCTTTCCATTGCTCGGCAATGCGCTCTGCTTTCGTTGCCCCGCTCTTCGTTTTACGCTCCGCTTCCCGTGAGTGGGGAGAGCGAAGAGAACCTGGCTCTGATGCGCTGGCTCGACGAGCAGTACACCCAAACGCCCTTTTATGGTTCACCGAAAATGACGTTTTTGCTCAGGCAGGCGGGCTACTCGGTCAACCACAAACGGGTGGAACGCCCCATGCGCGAGATGGGGCTACGAGCGATTGCTCCCAGCAGAGCGACTTCCGTTCCCGCGGTGGGTCACGCCGTTTATCCGTATCTGCTTCGGGGAGTGCGAATAGAAAAAGCGGATCAGGTGTGGAGCAGCGACTTCACTTACATTCGTCTGCGGCACGGGTTTGTGTTTCTGGTGGCGGTCATCGATTGGTTCTCGCGCTTTGTTCTCGCCTGGGAACTCTCCACTACTCAAGATGCGGACTTCTGTGTCAGGGCATTAGAACAAGCGTTAACGAAAGGGACGCCTCAGATTTTCAACACCGATCAGGGAAGCCAGTTCACCTCCGAGGCGTTCACGGGCCGCCTGAAGAACGCCGAGGTTCGGATCAGTATGGATGGGAGAGGGCGGGCGTTGGACAACATCTTTGTCGAGCGTCTGTGGCGCACCGTCAAGTACGAAAACGTGTATCTTCACGACTACGAAACAGTCAGGGAAGCACGGGCGGGGCTGACCCGCTACCTGAAATTCTACAACGAGGAGCGCATCCACCAATCGCTCCAGTACAAAACCCCGGCAGAGGTTTACCGAGCCGGAAAACGAAAACCAGAGGCGAGTTCGCCCGCCGAAAACTAGCTTAATTTCAGCCCCCAATTGTCCAACTCAAGGGGGGAACTATAGAACGCGCTGAAGCAGTTGATGGAAGGACTTCAGCAGGAGATCAACGAATTGCTCCGGGCGGGGCGGGGAACGTTCAACAGAAACCAGGAATTGGCATTGGAGGGAGCAGGGATTCATGCCCATCTGCCTTCTGGAGAAGTCCCCAAACCCAAGCCGCGTGCCAACCTCATGGCTCTGGAAGGCGAAAACGAAAACGCCAGAGCCAGAGCTAAAGCCCAACGCAAGAAAAATAGCGTTAAAAGTATAATACTTCAGCAAATACGCTATGGTGAAGGCAAAAGTGAGATAGTTCGAAATTATCGTGTGTACAGAAAAATCTACAAAAAAGGTCCGATTGCCTACGTTCAATTAAAAGATGGAACTCATTCCCCCTTTTTTGTTGGTGAAACTGAAAATCATGCAGAGCAAAGTATTCAAGGGTGGATAAAACATCATCACGTAAATATTGATGAGATAGAATTTGTATATGTGGAACTTTCTCCATGCACACGAGGCATGAATTGTTATGCCATGCTAAATGATCTTTTAGGAGAAGTAAACGTCTATTACTCGTTTGATCTAAAAACTGAAACCGATAAATTCAGAAGCACAATCGACGAGTTAAAGAGGAGCCACTAATGATTCAAGGGCATGAATTTGAAGCGCGTTGGAAATTTTCGCCAATTGTTAAATTCAATCCTGATTTTATCAAAGGAGTAAGTCTCTCCGATCAGACGAAGATTTTTCTTACTGAAGTTGGGCTTCCATCAAAACCATTTCTCAAATATGATGATGAATTAAATCTTACACTTCCGACTTTGGGAAGTGTAACTATCAAGAAATCTTCAACAAAACTAAATAACCTCTACGTGCTTTACAATCTACGTGATGGTTATTATAGATGCCTAAGCAGTTCTAATGAGTCCGTTGTAGATATAGGAATAGACAAAACAAGAGGTTTCGTTGACTTGTATTTGAATTCTTCCCTTAACCAATTTGTAGAAAGTGTTTTAATTTACCGCGAAGTAAATAGAGATGCAAAACTCATAAAACACTTTTGGGAAAAGCAAGAAGTATATTTGCCTTCAGGTCAAATTTCAGAAATTGAAGTTTTTACGGAAGAAGGAGAAGAGTATTACCATAATTTGTTGAGAAGTAATCTTGAAAAGATTGATCCTTCCGCAATAAATCACCCTAAGTCTTTTTGGAGGATAGTTGACTATATATAGATGGTAATAAGAGGTAAGATGCCCTAGGGTCTGCCACGACCTACAGTTCGTGTACTCTAAAGCATCTTGTGTAACGTTCGGCTGTTAGACAGGAAGTTTGCAGCCCAGGTGACCTCCCCCGGCTCGCCTGGGAATGGCAACGGCTTTCTCTCAGAGTTTCCCTTGAGCCTTGTTTAGAAAAGCGTTTTTCGGACGCCTAAAAGCTCCTCTTCTGAAGGTCACCGGGGAGAAAGGGGAAAACCAGCAAAAACGGCTGACTGGCAGAGGAGCGACTAGCAGGATCCTTTAGAATACAAGTTACGATGCGCGTGGCTCACAAATCGAGGTGCAGGACGCGTTGGGCTACCGCGCGACGAGTGTGTACGATGCCCTGATGCGGGTGAGTGCCGAATTGGACGCCCTGGGTCGGCGTCGAACCAGTATCTACGATCCCATATCTCAACTGATTGCCAAGATCGATGCGCTGGGGTATCGCCGGACGAGTGCTTACGACGGGGTGGGGAACGCAGTCTCGGAGATGAGCGCACGGGGCTACGTCACGACTTCGGCTTACGATGCCCTCGACCGACTGGTGAGTAGAATGGATGCCCTCGGCTACCGCACCACGAGCCTCTATGATCCGGTGTCCCGATTGGTGGGGAGTGTGGATGCGCTGGGCTTCGTGACGACCTCCGTCTATAATGGTTTGGGGCAACGGGTGGCGGTGCAAGATGCTTTCGGGTCTCGGTTCACCAGCGTGTATGACCGTCGGGGTCAGCTCTCCGCCTCGGTGAACGCGCTGGGCTGGGTGACGAGTTACAGTTACGACGCTTTAGGGCGGCGTCTCGGGTGGATGAACGCTTTAGGTACCCGGATGACGAGCGTTTACGACGCGTCGGGCAACGCGGTGGCTCAGGTCAATGGGCTGGGGTTTGTCACAACCACTCTCTACGATGCCTTGGAGCGGGGGTCGGGAGAAAGCGATGCTCTCGGACGCCGCCAAACCCTTGTCTACGATGGGGTGGGGAGACGCCTGGCCTCGACGGATGCGAAAGGGCAGATCACGACTTCGGTCTACAACGGACGGGGCGAGGAGGTCGGACGGCTTTACGGAGACGCCACGCGCCTCACCTTCGGGTACGACCCGGTGGGCAACCTCCTCACCGTTGCTGACCTCACCGGACTTCGCACCTTCGCTTACGATCCCCGTCATTCTCTCCTCACCGAACTCACGCCGGAACTCGTGGGAGCTGGGTTCACCTCCACTTACGATGCGGACGGAAACCGCCTCACGCTCGACACGAGGTGGGGACGCTTTACCTACGCTTACGATCCCCGCGGGCAGATGAGCGCGATGACCGATCCGGGGATGCCCGCTCTCCTCACCCTCAGCGGAGCCAGCCTCTATCGCTACGATGCACGGGGAGGACTGAACCAGGTGGATCATCCCGGCGGCGGGCGCAGCACCTTGACCTACGACGCCTTGGGGCGAGCGGCTCAGGTGCGGCACACCGTGGGGAGGGGAGCGGAGAGCGAGCATGCTTACGTTCTCTTCGATGCGCTGAGCCGCCCGCTGGTCAAGGACACGCTCGCGGCACGGTACACCTCCACCTACGATGCCGCCGACCAGCTCGTAAGCGAAGGGCGCGGGGTGAACCGGGTGACCTGGACTTACGATGCGGCGTTTCGACGCACGCTGGAACAGCGGGGCAGTGCGCTCACGACTTATGCTTACGATGGGGCGGATCAACTCACTTCCACGCTCACCGGATCGCTGCAAACCACGTTGAGTTACGACGCGCACGGCAACCAGAGGAGCCGCCTGCGCTTTGGCTCCCCGACCACCCTGCTCTACGATGGGGCGAACCGGCTTTCGGGAGTGACGCTCTGGGAGGGAACGCGCTTCTCCTATCGCTCTCGTTACGACGGGCTGCTGGTGGGGATGACGGAAGGGAGTGCGATCCAGACGCTGGTGTGGGAAAGCGGCGACCTGCTGGCGGAGATCGGAAGCGATCCGTTTGGAGGGCAGGGCGGCCAGGAGAGCGAGACCTGGCTTTATGTGCAGGGTCAGGGAGCACAGATCGGGCGTCGGGTGGGTTATGACGTCACGGACGGAGGCGGAGCGAATGTGGCTCAACCGCGCTTTCTGGACGGTCAGGGAAACGTTCAGGTGAGTCCGGGCGGAAAGGTGAGTTATGAGGCGTGGGGGAAGGTGGTGTCGGGGTCTTCGGGATTGGAGACGCGGTACTTTGGCGGGGGGCTGGGATACTGGTACGATGGGACGCTCGACCTGTATTATGTTCGAGCGCGTTGGTACGAGGCGGGGACGGGGCGGTGGCTTTCGCCCGATCCGGTGGCGGGAGAACTTCCCTACACCTATGTGGACAATATGCCCACAGTTAAGGTTGACCCAAGCGGACTACAGGGACGACCTCATCCCGCTGTCCACTCTCACCGATCTCAGCAGGAGGTGCAGCAGTACCGTAGCCTTCTGGAACAACAGAAACGTCGTCGTTTCCTGCAACGACAACGCCAAATTCGAGAGGCTAGGGCAGAGAAAGCCTATCAGGAACGTTCTCGAACCGAATACCTCAAGGGCAATCTGTTTGAAGTGATTGCAGGTGGGGCCGCTCGGATTGCCACGACAGGAAGTCCCTTCCCGACCGAAGAGGAATTCTCCGAAGCCAGTGCTACCGCTGTTGCCGGACTGGAAGCGAGAACAAGCCAGTTACGTAGTGTGGTAGACCAAGCACGAGCCGATGTGGAAACTTTCGTGCGTCAAGGTCTCAAAACCGCGCATCCGATCTTCGACCGCTTCTTCGTCTTCGATAGCCGCGCCTCGGCACAGTGGGCTGCAGCGAGGAAGAAATTGCCGAAGCATCTGGCGTTTTTGTACCCGCCTCCTCCGGGTACGGCAGATTACTTAGACTATCGTGTGGGGTTCGGTTTCGGCATTATAGACAGTCTTGTCTCGCTGTTGCTGATGCCGTTGGATGTGGTGTTGTCCCTTCTGGACTTGATCCGATTATTATCGGAAAGCTCCTCGATCTGGGACGACCTCCAGGAGATCGTGCGGAATCGTTTCTCCGCATTCTTTGGAGAACTGGCGAAGGCGGGGAGCAAAGATGCGTTTACTCAGGGTAAAATCACGGGTCGGCTTTTGGTGGAGGCGGTCTTCTTCGTGTTAGGAGCCGCTGCTGGGGCGAAGGCGGGCTTAAAGCTGACGAAGCGGTTACGATCCGGGAGTGGAGGGGCGGCAAGTGGGGGCAGTGTGGGAGTTGCCGCCGCCGCTACCGAAGCGGAAGCCGCCGTGAATCGAGCAGGACTTTCTGTGGAGAGTGCTGATGCTAAAATTAAGCCAGCCATGAAGGCGAATATAGTAGTCCCAAATCGACTAGGAGTTTTGGATGAATCGCCACGACGCCTTTTTCCAGATGAACGTCCACTTGTAGAATATCTTATTAGACAAGGGGAAGATGTTACTACCCTTGTTGAAAATAATAACCCAAGAAGCGGCACAGGCAGAGATGTGAGAGTTGGTCCAAACAAAGAACCTGCTGAATTGAAAAATTTGCGGGGTCAAGTAAGGTTGGGCTCCATTACAGGCTCAGTATATTCCATAACCGAAAAGACTATTCTTGGAAGAATAAATCAGTCTTTACGCAGGGGAGGACAAGCTCCATATATCATTTTGGATATTCGAGAAACTTCTATTACGCGATTACAGGCAGAAGGGGCCGCGAAAAGTGCTTTTAGATTGAACGAACATAACAGACGGGAACCTGCTCACTTGAAAAAACTACGTTTTGTTGGAGATGATTTTGATTTAACATTGACCAATCCTGATCTTTAATACAACAACTTTAAGGTGGAACTATGTCTAGATTTGTACATTTATTTGTTAAAACAGATAGAGAAGTTGATCAATTTGTTGCTTGGTTAGAAAAAGTACTAGGCAAGACATTTGAAAAAGATGGCGATGCCAATGAGAATTGGTATACTCTTGTCGAACCCTACACGGAAACCACATTATTTGAAAATACGTTTAAAAATGATTTAGGAATTGATTTTGAAAAATACACTGTGGATATTTCGATAAGGCGCAGAAACGTTACTCAAATGACATGGGAAGATATTACGCTTAATGTTGGATTAAATTTGTTTGAAAAATTAAAGGAACAAAAACAATACAGTATTCTGTTGACAGATGAAACCAGTATTGTTATTCAGGAGTATAATTCAGAGTAACAATTCCGCTCACCTGTATAGTTAATGCAATTCCACGCGAGTTATTGTGGAATGGGTTCGAGCCGTTCGCATTGATAGTAGTCGCACAGTCGCGTCTTGAGTTCTTCGGCACTGAGTTTGCGCGTGGGCTCCAGCACTGCTCTTTTGCCCTGGGCCCATTTCGGTTCGATGTTGTTGAACCAAGGACTCTTCGACGGGAGCGGACAGACCAACAAGCGGCAGCCGCCCTCTTTCTTGACCGTCTGGTTATGGGCTTTGATCCACGCTTTGACCCGCTTGCTGAGGTGCCAACTCGCATTGTCCCACACCATCAGCAGGGCGGACTTGCCTTCGGCGGCGAGGCGCGTCAGCACCCAGGACAAAAACGCTTCGGTGCTCTCGCTGACCGGACGCCCGTCGACAAAGCGCAACAGCATTTGTCCGGTATCGGCACGAAGCAATCCGTAGCACGCGAGGGCTTTGGGGTCTGGATCGGTCTTGTCGGGTTCGTTCTGCACTAAACGCATCGCTTTGTCCGGTGTCCAGGTCGCCGCAGACGGTTGGGCGTAGCGGGAAAACCAGACTTCATCCTCGAAGCCCAACACCCAGTCCGGATGCGACTTCGCCAGGCGGATTACTCGCTCCCGCCCCTTTTTTTAAGCGCGTACTGCGGGTCAGGACTGGCGATCCAGTGCTTCGCTTTCTTCCAGTTCACCCCCAACCGCTTCAAGGCGCGACGGAGGGTTTCGTCGCTGACGCTCTGTTGGGTCAGTCCTTGCTCCCAGGCGATGGTCGCGAGCAAGCCCGTCGTCCAGACGCTCTGAGGTTTGCCAAACGCACGCGGAGATTGGCGCAGGAGAGATTTAAGTTGCTCTAATCGCTCGCCCGTAAACTGAGAGACCACCGTTTTCGGACGGCGCGACTGTGGGGTGAGGCAGTCTAATCCGGTGGTATTGAAGGCTCGAAGGACATTGCGGACATTTTGTTCACAGCCGCCGTAAGTTGCGGCGATCTGACGTGGAACCAGACCGCGAGAACTGGCGAGCAAATACTGAGCGCGTCGCAGACGGAAGGCATCCGGAGAACGCAAGGCGTTTTCGAGGTGAGCCTGTTCGTCTGCGGTGAAGGGACGGGGAAAGAGCGGAGGTTTCATGCCCCACAGTTTACCCGAGCCCAAATCATTTCACATCATCTTAGGTGGAACTGCACTAGGTCTGATCCGGACGGTGGGAGGACAGGTCTCCCCACGATCTTACTCCGACCTCAACGCCCAAAACGCTCAACAAATCGCCCGAAGGCTTCTCCATCTGGACGCGGTTGGCTACCTCAACTGGGGGGATGCGGATCGGCTTGCCTACATTCAACGCTTTTACCCCGATGCTTACGCAGCTGCCCTCAGAGCCGTTCAGGATACTCAGGTGGCTCAAGTAGAAAACCTGAATGTCAACACCGCAATCGCGATTGCCGACCTCTTTACCGAGGCCATTACTGCGGATATCAAACACAACCTTGCCGGGATCAAAGCCCAACTCAAAGCGGCGGGGGTGGAAACCCTCCTGCGGAATAAACTGCGAGCCACTCTTAACTCCACTCCCCGCAGTGCCAAGGCGTTCTGGAACCACTGGAGACGATCTTTCCCGGTCTGGATGAGAAATCTTTCCCCCGACAGCAACGAGTTTGTCGATTATGCGGAAGGGATGATCCGAGGCATCATTCATGGGTTGGAAGAGTTTGCTCTGAGTATCCTCACAGCCATTCCCGATGTGCTTAAGCAAATGATCGAGATAGTGGACTATCTCTTGAAGAACGGGACAAATGTATCGGCTCTGTGGAAAGTCGTGCGCCCTCGTTTTGAGAAGTTGCTGAGATTTTTGACGGAAGACACCTATCTTCCTCCGAGGGAACGGGGGGAACTCGTCGGCAATCTTCTGGTCTCGGCGATTGCGATTTTAATTCATCTGGCGTTGACGCGCCGCGCCAAGTTTTCCAGTGAGATCGAGGGAATTATTCCTCATGCAATGGAAGAGAACCTCAAAGGCTCTTTTCCGCCGGGTCGCAAGGAGGAGAGGCTGGTCTCCAAATCCGATGAGGTCGCCAGACAAGCCGCGAAAGCCGCTGAAGAAGCCTCGGAACGCATCTATCATTTGCATCTTCCGACGCAGAGTAAAATAGCGTGGGGAGAAGGCTTTAGCGAAATTGCCAGAGTCTATGGTACCGAAACTAAAGCCTATCATAAGGCGGATGTCGGTTTTATGATCGTTGACAAAAGGGTTGAAATTAACAAAGAACTTGTCGAAAAGTGGGAGACCAATGATCGAGGAAATGCAAGGGTGTATTTAGCGAACGTCGGGGGTAAAAAATATAATGTGATTGCTGTTAGAAGTGGCGGTGGCGGTTTCCACTCAGAAACGCGACTAAATGCGATAGCAAATGATTTAGGCTTAAAGCCGGGACCCATCAGGCAGAAGTCAGTTAAAGCCCTCTACTCCGAGTTTGAACCCTGTCCTAAATGCAAGCGATTATTAACGGGTTTCTTCGCGGGTATTCCTGTCTACTACAGTTATGACTACCCGAGTGAGGTAAACACTCTTCAAGAACTGAAGGAGAATCTAAGAAAAGAAGGGCGTTATTGATTATGGATACGATGGAACTAACGCAATTGATTGATAGGTGGAATACCGTCCTTGACCCCGAACAAGGACTGACGGTCAGGGTCCCAGAGGCAACTTTGGATGACATTGATTTGTCCGAAGATGCAAAGACCTTTCTGAGACTGGGAGGGCTCTCCGACCAACGCTACATGGGAACACAAGATCTCAAATTGTCCAAGTTGCCCTCCATCGTTTCACAAGTTATTTCGTTGCCGAGCGAATTCAATCGTTATCGGGTGCTTGGTGAGATCGGTTATTATGAGTACCATTGTTTGAATGAAGAAGCTGATGGCGAATTAGTAGCGATTACGATAAATTTTGATCAACCAATTGAGATTATCTTTGTAAACTCAAGCATTATTCACTTTGCGAAGTGTGAGATTGCCCGGTTAGAGTTTTGGCACGACAACGTAGATAATCCTGTGCTCCAATCAGAAGATCAGTTTCAAGAAAACGTGTCCCTCTACGAGCAACAGTTACGTGAGATAGACTCCAGAGCATTAACAACCGACCAGACCCACTGGGCACAAACACTAGAAGGCTTGCGAAACGGTCTAGGGTTTTAGTTTGTTGGATGAACGCTTTAGGTGTATTCTTAAGCATCTTGTCTGACAGTCTTGTTGGGTGAGTTGGGGTCTTGCTCAGCTTTGTACTTGTTCAGGGTTTCCATCGGCTTTCTCCCCATGTTGCGATACCCCAGATGCGGACGCTCCTCGTTGTAGAAGCGCAGCCACTGATCAAAATCCGTCTGCAACGCCTCCACTGTCGAGTAGAGGGTGGTTCTGAGGTGGACTTGGAAGAACTCTTCCAAAACGGTGCGGTGAAAGCGTTCGACAAAGCCGTTGGTTTTGGGCGAGCGCACCTTTGTCTTGCGATGCTCGATCTCGGCGAGGGCAAGAAACAACTCAAAGGGGTGTTGCAACTCACGTCCGCAGAACTCGCGCCCATTGTCGGTGAGGATCGCCTCGACCCTCAAACCCTGCTCTTCATAGAAAGGCAACACGTCGTTGTAGAGAACCGCAACGCCCCATTCGGGTTGCTTGCTCGTTCCCAGCAGACCAAAGGCGAGGGAACCAAAGGCGTCCACCACCGTGTGCAGAGACACTTTGCCGATCCCTTTGAACTGCCCGACATACACGTTGTCCTGACACAGCAACTCGCCGGGGCGTTTGCTCTCGACATGACGCTCCGCAAAGACGGGATTGGCTCGCTCCAGAAGTTGGATCTGCTCGGAGGTCAGTGGGGTCTGGGTTTCTAACGCCCGTTTCTCCAGTTCCAGGAGCCGTTCGTAGCGGGTTCCCAGTCCTCGCTTGGTGAGGATACTCTGCACGGTCACAAACGAGACGGCGATCCCTTCGGCGGCAAGAAGGTTCGCGAGGTAGTTGCACCCACGAGCGGGAGTAGCAAGCGCGAGTTCGACGATGCGTTCCTGAACTTCCTGGGGGGTGGTCTGCGGATGAGTTTTGTGAACCGGAGGCAGGTCTTTGAGACCGTCCAGTCCTTGCCCTTCGAAGCGGCGTTTCCAATCATAAAACGAGGTGCGATCCATCCCGCCTTGACGGCACGCTTTGGACACGCTTCCTAACTCCTGCGCCAGTTGCAGCACATCCAAACGTTTCCGGGCGAGTTTGAGAGCGGGGTCTTTCTCAGTGATGCGTTCCCGTTTCCCTGAAGCCACCGAGGGGGCGGGAACGGGAGAAGAAATGGTCTCCAAAAGAGGAGCGGCGGTCGGATCGGTCGTTGTTTCGGGAATCATCAGGTTCGATCTCCTTGTCTGCGTTGAGTTTACCTCGAATTCGCAAGACAAGATGATTTAGAATACACTTCTTGTTGCTGTTCTTTGTGTTTTTGCTCAAAGGTTTCGGGACTGAGGTAGCCCAGCGACGAATGCCTTCGCTTTCGGTTGTACCACACTTCGATCCACCGGAAAATCGCACCTTTCGCTTCTGCCCTTGTTGAGAACCGGGTTCGGTGAACGCACTCTTTTTTGAGAGTGGCAAAGAAACTTTCGGTCGGCGCGTTGTCCCAGCAGTTTCCTTTGCGGCTCATGCTGCAAACGATCCCCGCTTCTCGGAGTACCTTTTGGTAGTCGTGGCTTGCATATTGACTGCCTCGGTCGCTGTGCAAAAGCAAGCCGCTCGGAGGATCGCGATTGCCCTGCGCCATCGAAAGAGCGGACAGGACAAGGGAGCGTTCGAGCGTCGCTCCCATCGCCCACCCGACGACACGCCGCGAGAACAGATCGAGGATCACGGCCAGATAAAGCCAGCCTTCCCCCGTCCAGACGTAAGTGAGATCGCTACTCCATTTGGCGTTCGGGGTCTCACAGGCGAATTCGCGTGCCAGCACGTTCTCCGCAACCGCGAAAGTGTGATGGCTGTCGGTGGTAACAACAAACCGCTTCGGCAAGATCGCTCGCAGGTTCTCCAACCGCATCAGGCGAGCCACTCGTTTTTCGCTACAGGCGATGCCCGCTTCCGTCAGGTCGGAGTAAACCCGAGGAGAACCGTAGGTTCTCGCGCTCGCCTCAAAGTGAAGTCGGATATGCTGGGTGAGTTGCTCATTGGCTTTTTGCCGGGAAGAAACAGGTCGCCTCTCCCAGGCGTAGTAGCCCGTTCGTGAGACTTGCATCGCCCGACACAGAGCGCAGAGGGAAAACTCCGCTCGATGCGCCTGAATAAAACGGTATCTCACCGGGGGCTTTGGGTGAAGATACCCACAGCCTTTTTTAGGATTTCGTTCTCCTCCCGAAGCCGTGCCAACTCACGTTGGGCTTGCACCAACTCGACATCGCGGGGGTTGCCCTGACCGGGAAACGGGTTCTCGGAGCCTTCGGTCAACGCTTTTTTCCAGCGTTGTAAAACCGTGACGCTGACGCCCAGGTCACGGGCGGTTTGAGAAAGGTTGCCGCGTTCGGTGCAGAGGCGCACGGCTTCGCGCTTAAACTCTTCGGTGTAGGATTTTCGTTCGGACATCTTTGGTCTCGCTTTCTTCGGGCTCTCTTGAAGAGAGAATACCTGACTGAGCGAGAGAGGCTTAACTTACTGTCCACCATTTCGACAGAAGATCATAGTGCTGTATTAGAGAGAGGATAGTATGTTAGAGTCAACCAACCAATCCATTAATTTGCGCCTTCGGAAAGCTTTTCTCGCAGGAAAAAAGGTGGCAGAATTAATTACAATTGTTCTTGAAGAATATAATACTCATCCAGACGAAAAGGGTAACTATGAATTTCAACGTGTATTTGTGCACTTTAAAGAAGCCTTTTTATTAACTGTTAAACAATCACTAGACGTTGGACTATGGCATGGTTTCGAAGCTGGTAGTTATGACGATGACGAAATAGACAATCTTATTCAACCTCAGATCAGAAATAAAATGGCTCTATGGGCTGATGCTTAAGGGGAAGGTGGTGTCGGGGTCTTCGGGATTGGAGACGCGGTACTTTGGCGGGGGGCTGGGATACTGGTACGATGGGACGCTCGACCTGTATTATGTTCGAGCGCGTTGGTACGAGGCGGGGACGGGGCGGTGGCTTTCGCGTGATCCCGTCGAAGGGGAACTTCCCTACACCTATGTGGACAACCAGCCCACCACCAAAGTGGACCCAAGCGGAACCCAAGCTGCTAGCCTGGGGATGTTGCCGTCTCCGGGAGGGTTGATCGCTCAAGCGAACGCTCAAGCCGCTCCCTCCTCGCCTCTGCAACGGGCGACGTTACCGATGCCAGGTAAAAAGCAAGATTTCACAAAGGCGATGCCGCATCACAGCAATGGAGAAACGCCAACTCCTCTGCCAAATATTTATACAATTATGTTGTCCGGCGAAAAGGTATGGCATTCCCTTGTTGAAACCGCAGACAAAAATGTTGAAGCGATTTTTAATTCATATGGCTTAACGTCAAGCCGTCGTAAAACAATCTCCGATGTCCGAAGCATCCTTCCCGGAGGGTTGAATCTCATTGTGTTGCCAGGAGAGCCAAACGCGATTGCTTGGGAGGGTGGCTTTCTTTATGGCATTTTCGAGACACTCGTCGATAGTGTTATCAGTCTTCCAGGGGACATTCTTAAACTCATCTTGGCTCTTTTTGATATTCCCAAGGCAATAAGAGGCCTTGCAGAAAGTATTAAAGCACTGTTTGGAGGCCTGATTTCACTTGTAAAAAATTGGAAAGATTTTTCTGCATATGAGAAGGGAAAGATAACAGGCATGATGGTCTGTGCTACGATCATGCTTCTTGCTGCAGGAAAAGGAGCCGTTGTTGCCGCAAAAAACGTTCCGAAATTATTTAAAAGCCTAGTTGCAACCGGCAAAGAAGCGGGGATTACTGCTCGCATTACAATATCTCTAAAATCAGCACAGATGTCTTCAACAAATGTTGATGCTCTCTGGCAAGTGGTAGAGGCTAGAGCTAGACGTGTTTTTAGTTCAAGCCGTGAGCCTCACACGCTATTCGTTCCCAACATTAAGGTATCTGTTGCCACTCTAAAGCAAATTTTACGCCGTGTACATATGCTGCCTAATGATGTTGATATTGTTCTGGTCTCAGATGCCGAAACACGCTCTGCACAGGATGCTCTACATTTCGGTATTCGAAGAGATGCTTGGGTAAGTAGGCTTGGGAATGGAAAAGTCTTGAAAAATTCAAAGGGGCAAAGCGTTATATATATGACGCCTTTTGCGTTACAGGACATAGATGAAGCAATACATATTGTTGGAGAAGAATTAGCTCATATTTCTGACTTTAGTAGAGGAATTCTTAGGGGGGAAGGGAGAGTAAGTGATTACGAGGTATCGGCTGCGAGAGCCGCCGATGCTTATCAAAAAAGGTACCATGAGGCGAAAAAGATACTGGAGAGAAAATATTGAGTGATTGGATTAGAATTTTTGGCGAGGATGAAAGAATTTTTTTAGACTCGTTGTTCTCTAATTTAGATCAAAAAAATGTGATTTCATGTCCGTTTTGCGATCACCCAATGGGTTTTTATTTTCATATTTGGCCTAATGTAACTAAAGCAAACAGAAACCAAAGAGTTTCATTATGGCTTTGGTGCCGATTTTGTAACAGATATGCTTCATCAACATTCACAAAGTTCGACAATAAGTTTCTATATAAAGACCCTTTTGAGGGACGAACCCCTGAAGAAATGGAATCAACTTACTCAGGCCACATTATAGATTTTTTAGAAAAATTGTGGCACGAAGGCCAAATTCCACACAAAATTTTGTTGATACAGACCTGAGTCTCGAAATATTTGTGTTAGCTGTTGGAGCGGAGGAACGGGGAGATCGATGCTCTCGGACGACGCCAAACCCTTGTCTACGACGCTTCGGGCAGACGCCTGGCTTCGACGGATGCGAAAGGGCAGATCACGACTTCGGTCTACAACGGACGGGGCGAGGAGGTCGGACGGCTTTACGGAGACGCCACGCGCCTCACCTTCGGGTACGACCCGGTGGGCAACCTCCTCACCGTTGGCGATCTCACCGGACTTCGCACCTTCGCTTACGATCCCCGTCATTCTCTCCTCACCGAACTCACGCCGGAACTTGTCGGGCTGCCGTTCACCTCCACTTACGATGCCGTCACCCCCCCGCCGCTTCCTTTGGCGGCGATTCCGTCAGCGTCAGCGCTTCAGGCGGAGCCGGACTGGTCACCTTCACCGGCTCGGCTAAAAACAGCACCAACGCCACCACCGAACTCATGGTGCAGCCGCTCGCGAACGTGAACCGCAAGCCCCAGACAGGCGGCTACACCTCGCACAGCTTTTACGCCTTTGCAGTGGAAGCACTCTCCAAAACGGTCGTTCTCACGCCCGGAGCCTACGCCCTCGCCTATCGGTTTGTGAACTCCGCCACCGGGCAGGAAGTGGCCCTTGTGCCGCTCACCACCGTCGTCGTCAGCTGACCCCCTGAAGAGGGGGCGAGAAGAGGGCGGCCTTTTCTGCCGCATCTCAAACGGCGCAGGGGCACTGCTGGCTGCGCCCGTTTCATTTCGGTTCAGCCAAGCAGCGCAAGCGGCAGGCCGGGAGGCATTGCGCGATTGATCGGGGGGAAGAGCATCGCCGCCCCGTACGACAACAAGGAAAAGAAACAGAGGCCGCCGTTCTTTTGCTGCGTTCTCGTGGGAGGCCCCCTGTCGGGTCTCCCTCTCACCCTTCGCTCGCTTCCCTTCCCTTTCCGCTCCGTGAATTGTGTCACACCATCTTGACACCTCCGTTTCAGCGCGTTATACTCCCCCTGTCCATCGAACCGACCCGTTTTCACCCTTTTCCACAGGAGAACACGCGCTTGAACCCAATTCCGCTCCGCCCACCCGGTGAGGCCCGCCCTGCCCGCTTCACCCGCTCTCTCTGGTTTGTGCTTCTGGCCTTCAGCCTGGCAGGGTGCAGCCGCCCCAAGATCAAAGAGGCTCAGTCCCTCGCGAAGTCCGGTCAAGATCGCTTTGATCAGATCGCCTCGTTTTATGGAGAATTGATCCAGCACAACCAGGACTACCTTTCCCTCAACCGGCTTCAGGACGCCGAAGTGCCCGGAACCACGCCCAACGCCGCCCTCGCCGCCGCTCTCGCTAATCAGAATGAGGCCCTCCGCCGCCGTCAGGCCGTTGCGCTCGCCTTCAAGAAGGTTTATGCCCGCCTCGGAACCCTTGTCGCCGACAGCACCACAAGCGGCGTCACCGACGCCTTCACTGGGCTTCAGACAGAGGTCGAGGCCCTTAACCATCATCCGCTCACCGTCACCGTTCCCGGCGTCAGCCTGCCGCCCGATCTGTTTCATTCCTGGATCACCAAGCTCCAAACCGATCTCGTTCAGACCGAGCAGGTGCGCGGCTTTCGAGCCAAGGCCGCAAAGTTCGACCCCGCCGTTTCCCGCTTCGAGAAGCTTTTTGCTCGGGAAGTCCCCGCCTATGCCGGTCTTTCCGAACTCTATGAAAGCAAACGCTACGCCATCGCCAAACGGCTTTCCGACAAAAACTTCACGGACCTCTCCGAGCCTGCCTCCGCACTGGAAGGGCTGCTCGACGCCTATAACCTCAAACTCACGCCCGATGTGCTGAACTATCCGGCCCTGCGTCTCTGGTCATCCGGCACGCTCAAAGAAAAGTCCGACGCGCTCATTCTCCTCCACCGCGACGACGCCGAAGGGCTGGACGGCGAACTGCTGTCGCTTGTTCGCACTCAGGAAGAGTTTCTCAACCTCCCGCCCCTCAAAGACAGCCTTCCGGCGGCCCCTCCCGCCCCCGCTCCGCCCACCCCGGCAGAAGGAAACCGACCATGAACCCCGACCAGCTGGAAACCCTGGATCGCCTTAAAAATGTTGCCGTCACCCTTGACCAGCACTTTTTCGATCTCATTGACGCCTGCCCCACCGACGCCCAGAAGCGTCAGGTGGTAGACGCCAAAAACCTGGCGGCCCTCAATTACGTCAACGCCGTCACCAATCTGCTCAACGCCGACGATGCCGAACTCAGCACCCTGCTGAAAGCCGCGAAAAAGGCCGACAAGGATGTACAAAAGGCCGTCGCCGATCTCACCCATTTCAAGGACACGCTCAACCAGATTTCCGGCATCGTCCACGAAATCGCCAAAGACCTCGCCTTTCTTGCCTGACCGGGAAAAGACGAACTTCCAACGATCTCCCCTAAGCGGGGGCAGCAAAATAGAAGTTTTGCTGCCCCCGCTGCACGGGATCGGCGTACACATCAGCGTTTTCGTTCCGGGACAGCAGAAGGCCGGAGGGGGAGAACGCTCTCCCCCTCCGGCCTGTTGTTTCAACACTCCGAGTTTGTTTTCCGCTTTGGGCAGAACACTAGAACAACGTCAGGCGGTTTTCACCGCCGCGTACTCGCCCGCGGCAAGCAGTTCCGAGGCTTCTTCGATGGCCCCGGCCACCGCTTTCGCCCCAGTTCGCAGCTGCGCCTCCGTGTGCGCCGCCATCACCTGCATTCGGAACCGCGCCGCCCCCACCGCCACCGCCGGGAACTCCACAAGGTTGGTAAATACCCCCGACGACAGCAGCCGAGATGAGGCGAGGCGGGCGATTTTCTCCCCGCCAATCGGAACCGGCACAATGGGGGTTGGGCTGCCCATACATTCGATTCCATAGGGCACAAACGCATTGCGCAGGGTAAGGATGCTGCTTCCCAGCCGCTCGCGCAGTTTCTCCCCCTCTTCCGAGCGAATGATGCGAATGGCTTCCAGGGCGGCTCCCGCCTGCACCGGCGACATCGCGGTGGAAAAGATATGCGGGCCGCCGTAGGTTTTCACGAAATGCTTTACCGCTCGCGAGTGGGTGGCGAGAAAGCCGCCGTTTGTGCCGAACGATTTGGAAAAGGCTCCCATCACCAGATCAATTTCCCCCACCATTCCCTGCATTCCGATGATGCCGGTTCCGTCCGGCCCCATCGCCCCCAGGTCATGCGCCACATCCACAAACAACGTGGCTTCATACTCCCGGCAGAGATGCTGAAGCCGCATCAAATCCGGGTAATCCGAGTCCATCGAAAACAGCCCTTCGGAGACCACGAGGATGCCGTTTTTGGTGTCCTCGGCACGAATGTCCTGGAGGTGTTTCGTCACCGCGTCAAGATCGAGGTGTGCATGGCGGCGCACTTTTTGCGTGGCTGCTTTTGCCCCCTGCTGAAGACAGGCATGGGCGAGATTGTCGAGAAGGATATGGTCTTCCGCCCCGACAAGAGCGGTCATCGCGCCGAAGCCCGCTCCCCACCCGGTGGGAAACAGCACGATGTGCTCCATCTGAAGCCAGCTGCCGAGAGCGGCTTCGAGTTCGAGCGACAGCCCCGTGTTGCCCTGCAAAAACGGAGAGGAGGGGGAATGGGTTCCGTAGGTGCGAATGGCACGGATGGCGGCCTCTTGAACCGCCGGGTGTGTGGACAGGGAGAGATAGTCTGTATTGGCGAAATTGATGCCTTCGGAAAGGTGACCGCTTTCTGAAGAAACGGTGCAGTGTACGCCCGGTGCATCCATGATGGCCCGGGAAAAGGGCCACATTTTCGCTTCCCGGCGGGCGTCCTGCCAGCGCAGAGAGGGTTCGGTGCGGGTGAGCAGATTAGAGCCGGAAGGACGGGCAAAGTGCGCCATGCTTTTATTAAGCGCAGTGCCCAGCGATGCAGTCGAGGACAGGGCGGAATCGGAGTGCGATTCGGTTTGGGAGAGGGACATGGGTTGAGATACAGCCTTTCTGAGGACGTGCCGGACAAGTCGGGTTCGGAGCGCTCGGCTCCGAATGGCGAGGGAGAGGGAGATCACCAGAATTTCTTCAGACAGGGAAGAAAGGCGCGGTCAGGGCGCAGACAGGCGGTATTTAGAACAGAGCAGCGGAGGGTTCTGCCCTTCGACAACGAAGGGGCAGACACAGGGCACAACATCAAGGCTGAGAGTATTCTGGCCGAAAATAAAGCGAACTGTCAATCAACTGCTATTGTGATTATTCACAGGCGGTTTTCTTCTCGCTTTTGGGAAAGTTTTTCGCTTTAAAAGGATTGGCCTCGCCTGTTTAACCTCATGAGCGGGCGATTTCTTTCCAATAATTCACTACCGTCCCGAATTGAAGAGCTTGACCGAAAACGCGCCTGGTTCTGGGCGTTGGTAGGCTCTACCGGAAAATTGAAATCATGATGTCCCTCACTTCGTTCAGCCGCCGACAGCGGATTACCCTACAAATTTCGATGGCCTATGTGCTCGGCTTTTTTTTGATGCTGGTGTTTCGCCCCGGCTCGAAAGACACCTTCGAGACGCTGTATTTTATCGGAACCCAGTGCCCGCATCTCTTTGCGGCCCTGGGCTGCTTTGCCTGCGCATTTCGCGGCCACCATGCTTCCCGCCTTCACAAAATCGGCTGGCAGCTTTTGGGGGTGACCTGCGTTCTCTATCTGCTGGGCGATGTTCTGTTCATTTCTGAAACGATCAAAACCAACGGCAGGGTTCCGTTCCCCGGCCCCAGCGATGCGGCCTGGATCGGGTTGTTTCCCTTTCTCATCGTTGGGCTGCTGCTGCTGTCCGCGAAAATGTCCACCCCTTTTCGCGTTCGCCTGCTGCTCGACAGTGCCATCGTCACCAGCAGTGTCGGTTCGCTGAGCTGGTATTTCGTGGTGCAGAGGCTCTGGAACCGATCCGGCATCCCGCTCGAAGCCAAACTGGTCAGTGTTTGTTATCCGCTGATAGATGTGGTTTGCGTTTTTTGTGCGCTTGCGATGCTCAACAGCCTGCGCCGGGAAAGTCCGGCCCGTCGTGCTTACACCCTGCTGGCCGGGGGGATTTTTCTCTGGTCGTTCTCAGACATCCTCTATAGCTTCGCCCGGTTTCAGGCCGGGTTCACGCCTGGCTCATGGTTTGATTTTGGCTGGCCTTTCGGAGCCTTGTTGATTGGCTTTGCGTCGCGTTTGCTGCTCTGGTTTCCCGCGTCGTCTCAACAGAGTGAAAAAAGCGTTCAGTCCTTCCCTCTTCAGGCCGTCCCCCCCTGGAAAATGATGCTTCCCTACTTCGCAGTGGGGGCGTCGCTGCTCATCATCGTGACCGCCGACTACGCCGAGGACGGCAAAATCAACAGCGGAAGCTTTTGGGTGGCCCTGGGAATGATGGTGCTGTTGCTGCTTCGGCAGGTGCTTACGCTCTCGGAAAACAAAAACCTGACTCAGGAAGTGACGCTTCAACTGGAGCAAAACGCGCATTTGAACCGCCGCTTGGTGGGCATGAACGAAACGCTGGAAGGGGAAGTGAAGCGGCGTACCGAGCAGCTGTCGGCACTGCTCAGGCTGACGCAGTCGGTGAACAGCACACTCGTCATCCCGGAAGTGATTCGGCTTTCGCTGGAGCATACCCGCACGGCACTGCAAGCCGACGGGGTACTTCTCCGGTTGGACGTACACTTCCGAACGGAAGTCATCTCCCATCTCGGTTTCGAGGCAATGCCGGAAACCCTGGATTTTCTTCTTTCCTGCGAGGTGTCTGAGCGGGAGGAGGAGTTTGCCTGCCCCTCTCCAGCATCGCCTCTACATTTTCCTTCAGGAACGGGAGTCTGGATGCCGCTGCTGTGGAATCAGCAGCCGATGGGTAGAATGGCCGTTGTTTTTCATCAGCGTTTTTTGGAATCTACCGACCGAGAACTTTTGCGCAGCATCGGCATTGAGGTCGGCACTTCGCTGGAGAATGCGCTTCAGTATCAGCTGGCCGTTGAAGCCGCCGACCGCGACCCGGTGACCGGCCTCTACAATCATCGGGCGATTCATCAGGTCATTGATACCCAGCTCGCCCAGGCCAAAAACTCGAATGAGCCGTTTACGCTGTGCCTTATTGACCTAGACAATTTCAAGCGGTTCAACGAGACCTACGGACATATGGTGGGGGACGAAGTGCTGCGTTCGATTGCAGGAGCGATAGGCGAGATTTGCGGCGGGGACTCGGCGGGAGCCCGCTATGGCGGAGACGAATTTCTGCTGCTGCTGCCGGGTTCCGACACTGCCTCCGCTCTGGAAATGGGAGCGAAATTACAAAAGTATCTCGCGCATCACGGTTTTCGACGAGATGGCGAGGAGCGGATCGTGCCGGTTTCGCTGAGTATCGGTTTGGCTTCCTATCCGCAGGACGGAGACACCCGGCATGATCTTTTGATCCTGGCGGATAAAAATATGTATGAGGCAAAACGCTCCAGCGGGGGCCTGCGCTCGACCTCCGAAATTCAGCGCGTGACCCGTGAATTGCAGAGCGACCGCTCGTTCAGTGTGCTCGATGCGATGGTCACCGCCGTTGACAACAAAGACAGTTACACCCGGAAGCACTCCGAAGATGTGACCGAATACGCGCTGTGGATTGCCGAGGAGGTGGGGGCGTCGCCGGAATTGCTCCAGCAAATTCGGGTGGGCGGCCTGCTTCACGATGTGGGCAAAATCGGGGTTCCGAGCGATATTTTGCTCAAGCCGGGCCGCCTCACTCAAGAAGAGTACGAAATTTTAAAACGGCACACGCTTCTGGGAGCATTGATTGTCGGCTCGATTCCGGAAATGGCGGATATGGTGGAGGCGGTACGTTCGCATCACGAACGCTGGGATGGCAGGGGCTACCCGGATGCGACGGCAGGCGAAGCGACTCCGATGTTAGGAAGAATTCTGGGGGTGGCGGATGCCTTCAGCGCAATGACAACGGATCGCCCCTATCGGCGCGGAATTGCCCGGGAAACGGCTCTGGAGGAAATTCGGGCGCACACCGGAAGTCAGTTCGATCCGCAGTTTGCCGAAGCCTTGATCGAAGCCGTTCTGAAACGCTGCCCCGATCTCAAGCGTCCTGCGGGGGCTTCTCAGGCGGAGCTGCCCAAAGCGGCGTGACCGGGGGCTGGACACAAATGCCGCTTCATTGTCTCGGCGGGAATTGAGACCGGGACAGAACTCCCCGTTTCACCAACAAAGTCTGCTTTCGCGGACTCGAAAGCGCACACTCCGGCTTCACGTCTGTTCGACTTCCACCAAAAGCAAATCAACTTTGTTTTGTACTGCGGAGAAGGGCGGCTTTGTCTTCAGGGGAAGCGTCCTGCACGGATCGAAGCAGACCCGTACCGGTTTCGGTTGATGAGGAGGGGCGGAGCAGGGTTTTGTCGGTCTCCCGTGATTTTATTCGTTCGGCCATACGGAGAAGACATTCGTTTGCGGAGGCTTGTACTTCGGGGTGCGCCGCCGCAAGATGTTTTCCAAGTGCCAGCGAGCTTACCGCTCGAAACTCCGCTCTGCTTTCTCCAAGGCGGGAGAACGCGCCTAAAATCGAAAGCACCCATTCCGCATCGGAGGATCGGAGTTGGCGGCACAGGAACTCCTTGTTTTGAGTGTCAAGAAGTTCGGCATCGTTTTCGGTAAGGGTCGGCAGGTGAACCTTGAGCCGGTCTTTCGCCTCTTTCCCCAGCGAATTTTTCATCATCTCTGCCGCGTCACAGATCGCGCTCAAATTCTGTTTTTCGCCCTCGACGAGCAAAGTCCGAACATATTTTTTCAACTTCCCGATTTCGTAAAGATCGCTGACTTTTTTTGCTGAGAAGCATACCAGAAGCAAAAAGAGGGTCACCGGCACAAAGTTTGCCTCACCCTCTTTTTGATCCCAGCTCCAAAAGACCGGCGGCAGCAGCAGCATCGTTCCAATGGAGAGACGATTCATAAATCGCACTCTCTGCATCTTCAATTCGATGTAGTGCGCAGCACGGATTGGCAGAGTTGGTTTTTGTGGTGCAGGCATGGCCCCCCCCTAAATTTCGCTCACGAGGGTTGGGTGGAGCGGCGCAGTCTCTATCCGAAGCGAGTTGACGAGCGGTTTTCCAAAACCATCCAGAGAAATCTGCATGAGGTCGCCGTCTTCCAGCAAAATGCCTGCCCCGAAACTGAACGCTCCTGTCCCAAAGAAGTGAAGATGCACGTCTCCGGCGCGGCGGTGCGAAGGGTACTTGAAATGGTGGTGTTCCAGGTTTTCGCGGGAGTGAACCATTTCGCCGAAGCCGGTGGCGATCTCCTGATGCCAGAGAACAGTGTTTCCGCGTTGAATGGAAACCTCGCCGGGGATCGTCGCTTCGATTTCGCCGAGAATGAGTTCTGGCCCTATCGCGCAGGTTCGCAGTTTGGAGGGGGCGAGGTAAAGGTAATTTTGTTTTTCCATAACGTGATCGGAGAATTCGTTGCCGATGCAGTGTCCGATCCGGCGCGGCGAACCAGAGGAGTCAATGAAGTACACCCCGACGAGTTCGGGTTCTTCCCCGCCGTCGTCCCCGAAGTTTGGCACGAGCAGCGGCTCGCCGTGCGCCCGCAGAATGGTTCCATCTCCTTTATAAAACCATTCCGGCTGTGCCCCGACGGTTCCCGGCTCCGGTTTGCCGCCCGTTTCGCCGAGTTGATACATTTTGAGGCTGTCCGTCAGAGGAGCGGGAGCGTCGGGTGAGGGGGGTTGGGCGTTTTCCTTGCGGGGGTTCTGGTGCATCGCACTGCGATTTTCCGCACTTTTGCGATGGGTCAGCCCAGTGCCCGTGACGAGGCAGCGGGCGGGATCTTCGGGGTGATCGAACGGAGGAAGAAGACGCCAGGAGGACTCGCCATGATAAATCGGTTTGTAAGCCAGAGTTTCACCGGATCGGTCGGAGAGGAGGGTCTCCGCCAGCGATTTGCCGAAGGCGTCTGCCGCGAGTGCCGCATAGTAAACGGAGGGAAAGCGCAGCAGCAGATGAAGGCGATCCTCCTCCACAACGGCCACTTTGCGCCCCTGCCGGGGGTGCCGCACCTGTACGATATGAAGCGTCATTCGTTTTTATCCAGAAAGAGACCGTCCACCGTTTTCACCGAAGGACACAAATTTTTCCGCGAAAATAACTTTCGGTTTGTGCCCTTTGGTGAAAACGGTGAATCGTTGGTGCTACGAGAGCATGGGCGGATCGAAGCCTTTGAGAGCGGTGACGAGTTCGCGCACCGAGGAGGCGGACTTTTGCAGGGCTTCTTTTTCAGCATCGGTGAGATCAATGGACACGATTTCCTCTACGCCGTTCGCGCCAAGTTTTGCGGGCAGTCCGAGATAGAGATCGCTGACTCCGTAGCCGCCCCCGTTGTTTCCGGTATGGACGGCGCAGGGCAGTACGCGCTTACGGTCGTTGAGCACGGCGTCAATCATCTGAGCGAGGGCAGCGGACGGCGCGTAAAACGCCGATCCGGTTTTGAGCAGCGAGACGATTTCGCCGCCCCCTTTGCGGGCCCGATCTACGATCTGTTCGAGCCGCTCCGCCGGGATCAGTTTGGACACGGGAACGCCGCCAATCTGCGTGGAGCCGATAAGCGGAACCATGTCATCGCCGTGCCCGCCGAGCACGAAAGCGTTAATTTCCGCCACCGAAACGCCGGTTTCCATCGCAAGAAACGCCCGAAACCGGGCCGTGTCGAGGATACCCGCCTGCCCGAAAACACGATTGGCGGGAAAGCCGCTCTCCTGCAAGGCGATATGGCACATCGCATCGAGCGGATTGGTGAGCAGCATCAGAAGGGTCTTCGGTGATTTTTCGACAACCGCACGGGTGACATCCCGCACAATCCCCGCGTTGGTTTTAAGCAGATCGTCGCGGCTCATTCCTGGTTTGCGGGGCAGCCCGCTTGTGATGACCACAATGTCGGAGTTCGCAGTTTCTTCCCAGCCGTTCGTACCCACGATTTTGGCATCGGAGCCGATGACGGGCATGGCTTCGAGCAGGTCAAGGGCTTTGCCCTGCGGCATCCCTTCCACAATATCGTAGAGCACAATGTTCACATCGCCGCGCTCCGCCAGCCAGTGTGCGAGTGTCGCGCCCGTTTGTCCCGCTCCAACAATCGTTACTTTTTTACGCATTTTAAGCCTCCTATTCGGTTGAGTTTTTCATCGGTGTTTCGCCGTTGAAATCGGTGATTTTCAACGATGATTGTACCTGAAAGTCAACCGGCATGCCTCCCCCGTTCCTGATGCAAAGCGGATGTTTCGTGCCGGGGCGGGGCAGCCCGGCACTGACTCCACCAAACAAGCAAACTCTTACAGCGAATGCGGCGAATGCCTGCAATCCCAATAACTTCAATTAACCCTTTTGGACATCTCGAGGAAGAAACTCAACTGCCATGATTGAGAAGGCACTCTCTCATTTTTCTGATGCCCTCCTTTTTTGAAAAAGGAAAATCCTGCGGTGGAGCGCAGGGTCTTGTGAATTCATTCAACGGAGGAGCGGCTTTCTTCTGTGCTATACTCCCCTTAGGATTCGTAAGGATAGGTAGGGAGAAATCGTGATCATGTCGGTGTTTCTCATTCTGCTGGTGACGGGGCTGGCCGGGATGCTTTTGATGGCACTGCCCGGAATTTTTCATGCGAACGGCGGGGTGGGTCATGCCACCGGAAGCCAGATTTCGCACATTGGAGACGGCGGGCACAATGTCGCACACATCCTGAATTCGGCGGGCGGAAAACTGAGCAGCACCAAGGCGGGGGCTTTACGCTCTGCCGGAAAACTTGGTTTTAAAGGAGCAGGAAAACCCTGGCTGCGCCTCATTCCTAACCCGCGTGTGCTGTTCAGTCTGCTGACTCTGCTGGGCGCGTTCGGCTACGGCTTTGAGCAGATTGGAAAATTTTCTCCGCTTCTTGCCCTGCTCGCGGCTCTGCTGCCCTCCCTCATGGTAGAGCGATTTGCGATCACGCCGCTGTGGAACTGGATGCTGACATTTGCCGGGGACGAATGCGCCCCGCTCCAAACCCTCACCCTCTCCGAAGCGAAGGCGATTACCGATTTCCGAAACGGGCGGGGAATGGTGTCCGTCGAACATGATGGTCGCCTCATTCAGTTACGCGCTGAACTGAAAAGCGATCAGCAGAATTTTCCGGTGAGGGTTGGGGAAACCCTTCAAATTGAAACCGTAGATGAAGCGCACGAGCGCGTCACGGTCTCGCTCCGCTAAGGAAGCGAAGAATTCGGGCGAAAAGAGGTATTCAGTGACCGAAACATTATTGATTATTGCGGGCGGACTGCTGGGTTTGTTTGTGATGCTGCCCCTGGTGGTGAACGCATTTTATCGCAACGTCGAGGCGGGCGAAATCCGCCTTGTAAGCTGGTCGAACGGGAGCATCCGTATTTATCGCGGGCCTCGGAAGGCCTGGGTGATTCCGCTGCTTACGGTGAGCAATGTCATCTCGTCGTCGGCGATCAACGTGGACATTGACATCACGGATCAAACCGCCGACCTCGACTCGACCGGCAAGCCGAACCCGGTGAAGGTGACCGTGAAGGCCTCGGCAATCGTCTCTGTCGGTGAAACTGAAGCGATGGTGCAAACCGCTGCCAACAAATTCTTCTCGAAAACCGAAGCGGAGCAGTTGGGAATTTTGACGGACGTGCTTTCCTCGGCAGGACGCCGCGCCGTCAACCTCCTCAAGCACGATCAGCTCTTCAACGCTCGTTCCGGGGTATCGCCCTCCGGGGCACAAAGCCTTGCGGTTCAGGCCGATCCTTCTCAGGCCTTGACAGAGCATCAAGCGCAGGCCATTGTCCGCTCACGGCAGGAGGACGACGACGAACTCGCGATTATCATCAAAGATGCCTGTTCGCGGGAACTTCTTGATCTGGGGCTGTCGTTTAACTCGCTCAACATCCGAGCCGTGCTTTCGGAAGTGGCGGATGCCCGACGGCGTGAATCGGCAGCAAGAGCGAAAGCGAGTGCCGATGTGGTGCAGGCTCAAGAAGAGCAGCGGGCACGGATCGCTCAGCTCGAAGCCGCGCAAAAGGTGAACGACCAGGAGCGCAACCTGAATATGCAGGTGGCGTCGAACGGAGCGAATATCGCCCGTGCCGAAGCGGAGAAACAAGCGGCGGTGCGCCAGCAGCGCGAAGCGGAACTTGCGGCCAATCAAATTACGCAAGCCCGCGCCGACGCGGAGCAGAATGTGATCCAGCAAGAGGCCGAAGGGCGGGCGCAGGCGGCTCGTATCGTGGCCATTGCCCAAGCCGAAGCGGAGGCGATTCGCCTGAAAGCGCAGTCGCTGGCGGAAGCGGGACAGGCCTACCTTGATCTGCGACGCCTGGAAATGGCTCCTGCTCTCACTCGCGAAGTGGCAACGGCCCTCGGCAATGGGCAGTTCGTGAACTTCGGCTCGACCGGCAGCGGCGGACAGTCGGCGGCGGCCTCCGGGTCGGACGATGTGATGCGGGTGGTTCAGACCTTGATGGCAGCGCAGGTGGTGACCCAAAGTCAGAACAATGCAGGATACGGGCAAAATGGAGCAAATGGCACGGGCCGCGTTTCTCAGCCGCCTCGCCCCGCCATCACGGAAAATCTGACTGACGCCGATCTGACTTCGCTCAGGGCTTCCCAGGTTCCTGCAGTTCCGGTGACGGCTCGTCCGATTCCAAAAAAGTAAGAGCGCGAATTCGGCCTTTGCGCCCCTCTTTCTGCCGAAGACCAACAACAGCAGGAAGGGGGGCGGAACTTTTTAGGGAGAAAACGTTTTGATTGAGGTTTGGACAGCCCGTCTTTCTCGTTTGCGGTCGCGCCTGCCAGAGTGGAGACCGCTGCTGGATGCGGAGGAGCACAGTCGGGCGGATCGGTTTTATCGGGAAGAGGATCGCGAGCGGTTTGTGCTGGCTCATTCGGTGCTTCGACTGCTTTTGGGCCGGGCTCTGGGTCAAGAACCCTCTTCGCTCCGATTTCTCATCAATCCGTTTGGAAAGCCCCAGCTTTATCCCCTGCCCGCTCCGCCCCTTCATTTCAATCTCTCTCATTCCGGGGATTTTGTTCTCATTGCCCTTTCTCGATCCGGGCCGGTGGGAGTAGATGTGGAGCGGCACCGAGACGATCTCGCGCCCCTGGAACTGGGAAGAGACGTGTTTTCTGAAAGGGAGTATGCTCTGCTGGTTTTAACACCGGCGGAACGCCAGCGTGACTTTTTTTTCGATCTTTGGAGCGTAAAGGAGGCGTACCTCAAAGCGCGGGGGCTGGGCCTTTCCCTTTCACCGCAGAAGTGCAGCATTATCGCGTCCGATAATAAATTCATGCTGGCCGAAACACTCGACGAGCCGGCCCAGGCCAAGCTCTGGAAACTGCACAAAATCAAAACGGAGGCGGGCTATTCGGCGGCAGCGGCGTTTGGGGTGAACGTGGAGTGCGTTGAAAGGACCGAATTTCAAGGCTGACTTCGTGCACGCCGCCAGTCGAGAAGGGAACGAGGAACGAGCGTAGCAAGCCACCATTTCAGACGGGCAGGAGTTGGCTTATCGCGAAGCGGGATCGCCAGCATTTTTCGTGCGGCTCCGAGGTGACGCTCGTAAAGCAGGTCGCGCCCGTACTCTTCATAAATTGCAATCCGTTTGGTATGAAGCACGGTTTCGGACAAGCGAAGCCGTTTGCCAATCGTTTCGATATTGGCGAGTTCGGCGGCAGCAAACCGCTCGATCTGGCTGCTGAGGTTTCCGGCGGCGGGCGAATAGCACATCAGTGCCTGCGGGCAGGTTTCGATTCTCCACCCGGCGTAAGTCAGCCGAAGCCAGAGATTGTAATCCTCCACCGAGATCAGAGCGCGGTTTTCATCGAAGCCTCCGACCTCTTCCCACGCCGATTTTCGCAGCAGCACAGATGAAGTAATGATCCCGTTTTTTTTCCAAAGCGATGCAAAGTCAATGGACGGCTCTTTGCGCCCGGTGCGCTTTCCGTTTTCTCCGAATGCATGGACTACCCCGGCTTTGGGATCGTTGCAAAACGGAAGTTGAAGCTCCAGTTTTCGCGGAAGCCAGGTATCGTCTGCATCCAAAAGAGCGATCCATTCCCCCTTCGCTTCGCGAATGCCGTGATTTCGGGCGGCGGCAGGGCCGCCGTTGGGCTGCCGCAAAAGGCAGACCGGAGGCGGAAGCGATGCCAGGATACCGGCGGTGTTGTCTTTCGAGCCGTCGTCCACGACCAGAATCTCGATGGGCGGCAGGGTTTGAGCGAGCGCACTTCGAACTGCATTGAGCACAAAGCCTTCGGAATTGTACGCCGGAATCACCACACTGATAGAGGGAGTTTCGCTCATGGTCGAATTTTCGTCCTCAGCACCTGCCGGTACATCGCTAGAATTTGATCGGTGATCGCCTCTTCGGAAAACTCGGTTTCGGCCCGTTGGCGAGCCTCACAAACGAAATTTTGTCTCTGTTCGGGATCGCTTAATCGCGCCCACTGTTCTGCCAGTGCCCCTTCGCGGGAAATATCGGTCAGCTCTCCCGCGTTTCCTGCCATCCAGCAGAGGGTCGGGGTTCGGTTGAGAGCGACAGGAAGCCCGGAGGCGAGGGCTTCCAGCACGGCAATGGGCATCATTTCATGAAGCGAAGCCAGCGTGAACACATCGGCGGTTCGGTAGAGATCAGGAATTTTCTCCCGCGAGACGCCGACCAGAAACGTCACCCGGTCACCGAGCAGGGTTTTCCCCAGCGTGAGAATCGCTTCGGTTTCCTCTTCTCTTGCGCCTGCAATCACCAGATGCGCCGCAGGTTCAGAAGGATTGCGGCGGTGCAAAAACTCGGCAAACTCACGGATAAGTGCGTCCATTCGTTTGTGACCGGACTTGATGGCGGCCACGCAGAGAACAATCAGCCCGTTGGGAGGAAGATTCCACTCGGCTCTCAGCTTTTCCCGCTCGGTTTGCCCCTTTGCCGGAAAGAAAACATCGGTTTTGACGAAATTACCAATCGCAAACACCGTTTGGCCGGGCGGGGCCAAGGCTTTCCATTCTTTGGCGGAGGGCGGAGCAAGATGCTGAAGCACCGAAAATTTTTGAAGCGTTTGGGGGGGTTCCTCGGTTCCGTGAGCCAGGATGACCTTCGGACGCGACCATCCCCGCCGATGGAGCCGCTCCATCCAGAGCGCGATGAGCGGGTCTTGAACGTGAAGCAGATCATAATCCCGCCGAATACGTTTCCAGAGCTGGAGGGTGAAGGTGGTCTGCTCCATCTCGTAGCCGGAGCCGAAACCGTATCGCCAGCCGCCGAGTTTCTGAAAGCGGGAAACGGCCCGAATAGTTTTAGGATCGAACCGCCCAGCGCAGGGCAAAACAACCCGTCCTTTTTGCTCGGTGCTGCTTCCCCCGGCGAAAAGCGTAACGTTCTCACCCCGGCACTGGAGGGCATCGCCGAGATCGGAGGCCCAGGTTTCGATGCCGCGCCGAATGTGGCCCAGACCGCTGGAAGCAATGGCGATTTTCACGACTTCAACAACTCCTCATAGATTTCCAGCGTTCTCGCGACCATTTTTTCACGGGTGAAATGGCGGCACACTCTCTCTTTTCCCGCCTTCCCCATTGCCCTTCGCAAATCTGGATTTTGGGCCAGGGTCAGCAGTGCGCCCGCCAGTGCTTTCGGATTGGAGGGCGGTACAAGCGTTCCGGTTTGTCCTTCCCGGATCGCTTCGGGAACGCCGCCCACTGCCGTTGCCGTGACCGGAATGCCCATGCCGCTCGCTTCCAGAATCGCAATGGGAAAGGCCTCGATCAGTGATGCCTGTACGAAAATATCGAGTGCCTCCAAAACACTCCGCACGTCCGGGCAAAATCCTAAAAACTTTACAGCGTCGGGCAGATCGGGCAGGTCGGCTCGGTAAATTTCCAGCTGCGCTTTTAGGGAGGCTTCTTCAGGACCGGTTCCGGCGATCAGCAGGCGGACATTCGGATTTTCTTTGTAGACGCCGCGAAAGGCACTCAGCAGGTGCGTATGCCCTTTGTAAGGATGGAGATTTCCCACCGCCCCGATCAAGATTTCGTTCTCCCCAAATCCAAGGCTCGCCCTGGCTTCGCTTTGGGAACGGGTTCGCTCGATCCGATTCAGATCAATTCCGTTGTGGATTGTCGTTGCGAGGCCCTCGCGGAACCCGGTTCGTTTCTGCCAATCATGCACCGCCGCCTCGCAGCAGCCAATCGCCCGATCCAGAGCCGCCATACTCCTGCGCTCCAGCCGACGAAACAAAACCCCGGAGCGTTCTCCTTTGAGATCGTAGGAGGGCAGCACATGAAATGTTCCGACAATGCGGGGAATCCCGGCACGGCGGGCGGCGACGGGAGCGGCCTCCGCTCCCGTGTTGTTCGAGTGCAGCAGGTCTACGGTTCGCTTTTGGAACAGGGCTTGAAGCCGAAGAGTTTCCCGGTGCAGTCCGAGCGACCAGGCCAGCGAACGGGGAAGACGAACCTTTCGGCGGCGGGCCCCCGAGGCCAAGGGCTTCTCGTCTACATTCTGAGTTTCTGCTCTCCCGTTCGCGGCAACATTCCCCTTTTCACCATAGACCATTTCTGCGCCGAGCGAGATCAAATCTTCATGCCAGGGCCGAGGTTCCGGGGCAAAAAAAACGGGTGTGTAGCGATCTCGATCCAACGCGCCCATGATCTCCGCCAGATAGCGTCCGGTTCCGGCACGATGTTCGCCGTCGTCGAAAAATCCAATCGTGAACGGAGGTTTCGGGGGCTGAGAACGCGGCATCAGGCAACCTCCCAGGATTTCAACAGCCGGTCTACAACGGTCTGGATTTCATAGTCCCGGCTTCGGGCCAGTGCCCCTCGGCTCAGTTCTCGGAGGCGGACCGGGTTTTGCATCAGCGAGATCGCAGCCTCTGCGAGGGCGGCTGCGTTCTGAACGGGAAAGAGACGGCCCATTGTGTTCTCGGTGATCATTTCGGTGTGCGCGGGGATGTCGGAGACGATGAGCGGGGTTCCCAGCGCAAGGGCTTCCAATACGGCGAAAGGTTGATTTTCATAGAGGGAGGGAACCAGGGCGAGCGTCGCAGATTTGAGATGGGAGAGTAATTGTTCGCGGGGGACGGCTCCAAGCAGGGAAACCTGCGCCTTCAGAGCGGGATTCGCGTCCAGCATCGCACAGAGAACTCCCCCACCGGTGCGCCCGTCGTTCCAGTCTTTGTCCTTGCCGAAAACCTGAAATTGAACGCCGGGGACTGCCTTTGCGATTTTTGGAAAAGCCTGGGCCAGCGTTTCGATGCCTTTGCGGGCCTCCAGCCGCCCGCCGAAAAACACCGTTGCGGGGTTTCGCTCCGGCAGATCGGCTTCCGATTCGATCATTCGCTCGATGGGATTGGGAACTACCTGCGCATTCGGCAGAGAGGTTTGCCAAATTTTTTGTGTGGCTTTCAAGGCCGCAAGCGAAACGGAGGTGACCGAATGAGCTTTTTGAGCGACCCGCTTTTCAAGCCGATCCACTGGCTGCATTGGGCTGTTTTCGGGTTCTCCTGCAAAATGGCGCACGAGTTTGGAGCAGCCATGAAGCCGAACGGAAACGCGCTTCACCGTTTTCAGTCCGAGGCCCGCCGCCCCATATCCCTCGAATTCAGGAAATTCGACCACATCGAAGGGTTTTCGGGAGGAAACCCGATCCAAAACGGAGCGCAGGATCAGCGTTTCCGCTTTTGCCGGGTTGAGACGAGAGGCAATCTGAAGCCGCGCACCGTATTTGGGGGAGTCGCCTCGCAGGGAAACCCACTTTGGACAAAGATGATAAATCACTCCGTCCCGCTCTTCCAAAGCATAACCCGTCTCTGACCGCCACCGAAAGACATGGGTTTCGATCCCCCGGCGAACCAACTCTCTGGCGGTCAGCACGGTGTAGGTTCCGATGCCGCCTCCAAGTCCTTCCCAGGGCAAATTGTCGGTGACGATTCCGATTCTCATAATGATCGTGTGGAGAACAAAGCAAGAGACGGCGGAAGATTTCTTCCGTTTTCGGACTTCCTTTTCTGAACTTCAGGCCGGTTTTTGGCAGACGGCGATAATTACGGTCGGCGGCTTGGGCGAGACGGCAAGGGCACGTTTCCAGGGCATCGGGTAGCCGCCGTCCACATCGAGCGCAGTGGGCTTTCCGTCGCTGTCGGGCTGCGCGAGTCCCCCGGCCATCGTTTCGGAGGCTCCGCCGCCTTTAAGCCGGAGGGCCGTTTCGATCAAAGATTTCTGCCATTTCGGGCGAGACCAAATCCATTCTCCGATCTGAGCGTACCACTGCACTTTCCAGGGATATTGACCGATGTACGCTCGGTACTCGGCTTCGCTCATCTCCGAAATGTGGAACGGGTTGCCGGAATGTCCGCCAAAAGCATCGGCGTTCGGTGTGGACACCACCGCCAGCCCCCCCGGTTTTAGGGCCGTATAAACGTTTTCCAGCAGCTTCGCCGGATCGGGGACGTGTTCTACCCCCTCAAAGCAGTTGACGAAATCCCAGGTTCCCGGCTCCGGCAAGGCGGCGCAGACATCGCCGTAGTCGAAACGAAGGTTCGGAAGGGCGGGCTGCCGTTTCGCGGCTTTGAGGGCTTCTTCAGAAACATCGAGTCCCAGCACCTGCTTCGCTCCTGCCGCCGCAAGCAGAAACGAGCCGTAGCCAATCCCGCAGCACAAATCCAGCACCCGGGCCCCGTGAACGAATTGAAGCGAAAACCGGTAGCGGGCGAGATGATCGCCGTGCTCCGAGAGATCGTCAATGGAAGCAAGCCGCTCGACAAACTCCGCTTCGGCGGGCGAGCTTTCGGGGGTACGGACAGTAGGGCTAGAGAGCATGGATCGTTCCTTTTAACATCGTTTGTCCAAACCGGGAGTCCACCACCGGATGCGGGCGAACTCCGAACTGCGGTCCCACAAATTCGTGGTAGTCGGCCAAATGCTTGAGATCACTCAAATACGCAGTGACCGAATAGTTTCCGGGCACAAAATCTACCGCCCCCAAATCTACCCGAAGGCGCGTGTGTCCCTGCGGCAGACAGAGACCTTCGGGCTTGAGGGTACGCGAAGTCCAGCCGCACACCGCTCCTACCTCCTGATTGGAGAACACGAGATGGAGATGGCAGCCGCCCAGATCGCGGCGGGCTTCGATCTCAACTTCAAGGGCAAACGGCTCTCCATGCTCGAATTCAAGCAGGGCCGCCCCTCCGTCACCGCCTCTCAGTTTGACTGAAGTCATCTGAAGCGGCGATCCGCTCGCGACATTCCCGCCCCCTGCCGGACTGCCCGGTGATTGCGGCTGCGAAATCGCGTTTTGATACACCTGAAGGCCGGAAATGGTGTCGCCGTAAAACTGGCACTCGCCGTTTTTCATCCAGAGAACTTTGCTGCACGTCTCTCGAATCGAGGGCAGGTAATGCGAAACGAGGATGAGAGTGCCCCTCTTCTTGAGGAAACCAGCGATCCATTCCGAACAGCGCACCCGAAAGGCACTGTCTCCCACCGCCAGCACTTCGTCCACCAGCAAAACATCGGGGTCGCAGTGAATCGCAACCGAGAAGCCAAGGCGAACGTACATCCCGCTGGAATAAGTTTTCACGGGAGCATCCAAAATTTCGCCGCTCAGACCGGAAAATGAAACGATATCGTCGAACTTCCCATCGAGTTCGCGCTTGGTCATTCCTAAAATCGCGCCGTTGATGTAGATGTTTTCCCGCCCCGTCAGCATGGGATGAAATCCGGCACCGACCTCGATCAGCGCACCGATACGGCCCTTCATCGTGATTTGCCCAATGTCGGGGCGAATGATCCCGTTCAGAATTTTGAGCAGCGTTGATTTTCCTGCGCCGTTCGTGCCCAGCAATCCAAGGCTTTCCCCGTGTGCCAGGTCGAAAGACAAATCTTTCACTGCCCAAAATTCCTCCTGTCGAAGCGAATCAGAGTGGGCACGAACCCCGATCATATCGCGGGCAACATCCTGCATCGTATAGAGCATTCCGCGCTTAAGGCCGCGACAGAACTTTTTCGAAACGGTTTCCACCGAAACCACAGAATCGGACATCTTCGGCTAAACCCTCTCCACAATGCGCGGCTCGGTGAGATGAAACAGCCGCCAGCCCAGCAAAAAGACAAGTGCACTCACACCGCATCCGATCAGAAAATTGCCCGGCTGTGTGAGATGCCCTCGGATGGTAAGGTCTTGTGCGGCAATGACAAACGGGCTGACCGGGTTCAAGACATTGAGCAAGGCTTTCCCGCCTTCATTCGAGGGAGGATATACAACCGGCGTGAGGAACATCCAGAACGTCAGCAGAAACGTCACGATTTGCCCTACATCGCGCAAAACGCCGTTGACGAGCGCACTCAGAAATCCCAGCCCCAGCGTTAAAAAACAGAGCGGAATGAGAACGAGAGGTAGCAGCAGAATTGCGGGGGAGGGTGTAACTCGATAGAGAATAAACGCGCCTGCCAGCAAAAACAGCCGGATGACAAAATCGAAAACCGCCTGCCCGAACGCTGCAATTACCAGGGTTTCCCTGGGAAAATTGATTTTCGTGATCAGAGCAGAGGCTCCTACTAAAGCTCCGGTGGCGTTGGTCAGCCCGGAGGCGAACAACTGCCATACCGTCATGCCGAGCAGCACGAATACCGGATACGGAAGGGGAGTTCCCTTCACGGGCAGTACATTGGTGCGGTTTAGCCAGGTAAAGGTGGCTACCGTGATAAGGGCGGGCAGCACCGCCCAGACGTAACCGAGCAGGCTCTGCCGATAGCGGGCAGAAAAGTCGCGCAGATAAAGACGCCAGGTCAATTCGCGGCTTTCCCACAATTCACCGATCATTTCCCGCCAAGCAGACACCCCCACCCCCAGGTGGCCGTGCGCGGTGTAGTGAACCGTTCGAGTTCGAGAGGTCGTTTCAAGCGTCATAGTTTTGATTATCGGCGCAAAACCGGATTGTCGTGAGTTCTTCCAGGGGTTACTTGAGTCGGTGGGCAATAAACCCAATGATCGAAATCGAAGCAATGGCCATAAAAGCGATCCGGCAATAGTCGGAAAAAAGTTCTTTGGAATTGGGCAGAATCCGCTCACCAGGTTTGCGGAAGGTGGCTGCCTGCGCCAGCGGCAAACTCATAAACAAGTAGAGCACCGGGACATAGGTGCGTGAAATCCAAAAGGCCGCCATGAGAAATCCTGCCAGAGCCAGGCGGGGGCCGATGCGTTCGTGGTCGAGACGCTCGATGTGAGCTTTCTGCTTTTTCATTCCTGCCTTTTGCGGCGGCAGCGGGCGGTCTTTCGTCGGAGCAAATTCGGAGGGCTGCCCTCGTTTGTAGGGACGCCGGAAACAATAATAAAGACAACCCAGCCAGCAAAAATAGCCGGGAACTCCCAGTTCGGTAAAGCACAGCACATAGGAGTTGTGCGCGGTCATTCCGCCGTTGATGCTTTCAAACCGCCCGTACCCCACCCCGGTCAGAGGAGACGACATCAACTGGGTAACGCCGTTATCCCAAAACCAGAACCGAGAGTTGGCCGATTCCTCGCCCGCATCCATTTCCGACATTCGGCTGGGTCCAAACTTGATCATTCCGACGCCCAAAACGAGCGACAACAGCAAAGCTGTCACTTTGCCGGGGATGTAGATCACCAGAAAGGCTCCCAGCACTACGATGAGAGCCAGCATCCCGCCGCGTGAGTTCGTCAGAATGGTCGCCCAGATCAAAAATAGGCTAAGGGAAACATAGAATATTTTCCCAAGCGGTTTGGACTGTGCAACCCGCGTGAGGCAGAGGGCGATGCCCGCAACAATGGAGGCGGACAGATCGTTTGGATCACCAAAAATGCCGCTGCCCTGCGCCTGTGCGATGTCTCCGCGCTTGACCCCGGCTCCGGCGAAATAAAGCCAGACCGAGTACACCGCGAGGTAAACCGTAAAGGTGAGCATCGCGGAGACAAAAGTATGGAACCGGGCGGGCGTATTGACGAGGTTGACTACTAGAAAAAACAGGATAACGAGTTTACCGACCTCCTGAGCAACGGTGAACGGCTCCCCGGAGGAGGTGGCGGTTGAGATCACGCAAATCAAACCGAACGCCAGCATCAGCGGATTGCCGGGGGTACGCACCCCCTTTTCTCGGTTCATCATTCGCTGCACGAGCAGTGTCACGAGGGTCAGCATTGAGGCCAAAAGCGAAAGCCTCATTCCTTCCAGCGGCGGCAGTAAATCTTCGGGGCGGGTGTAGAGCAGTCCGACAAAAAGAATGAGGCCGATAAAGGGGTTACGCAGGGTAGCAATCGCCCCAACCAGGCCGAGCACGTAGGCAACAGCCTGTGTTTCCTGAGAGGTTGCGAGGAAATAGGCGAGAAAGGCGGGCAGAAACAGCACGGAAGCCAGAAACAAAGTGATGTTCTGAGGAGAAAAAAGTTCCTGCTCAGGCGGTGTGGAGGGCGTTTGAGCCCCCGGAGCCTGCCGCTCGCTCACTTGAGGAAAAGCCATCCGTGCGCTGCCTATCTGTCCAGCCCGCTTTTTTGCGGGATAATAATTACCGAAACCGTTTTCCACAGCACTGTCAGATCAAGCCAGAGCGAGTGATAAGACACATAGATCAAGTCGAACCGCAGCTTATCGCGGGCATCTGTGTGGTAGCCGCCGCAAACCTGCGCCAGGCCGGTAATCCCCGGTTTCACTTGATGCCGATGTGCATAAGAGGGCGTTTTTTTGATGAATTGCTGAACAAAAAACGGGCGTTCCGGGCGAGGCCCGACCAGACTCATCTCTCCTTTGAGAACATTCCAAAGTTGAGGGATTTCGTCCAGGCGAAACTTTCGCAGGTATTTCCCCACGAGAGTCAGACGTGAGTCGCGGGTTCCGGTAGCCAAGACCGGGCCGGATTTTCGTTCGGCATCAATTACCATCGTACGGAGTTTATAGAGCGTGAAGGGCACGCCGTCGCGTCCGATTCGCTGTTGAGCGAAAATGGCGGGGCCTTTCGAGGTCGCTTTAATCAGAAGAATACTGACGATCAAAAAGGGCAGCGTCACGATCAATCCGAGTAGGGCCGCCGCCAGGTCCAGGATACGTTTCACCAGGTCGCGGGCTTTGCGGGAACTCTGCGTAAGTCGAATTAGGGCGATATCGTTGTGACATTCGATTTCGGTTAGCCGCATCAGCGCATCATAATAGGAGGGAACCACCCGAAGGTGAACGTCGGGATGCTTTGCCGAGAGATTTTCGACCAGTGTGTGCTGCCAGGTCGGGGCATAGGCCAGGATCACTTCGGCGATCCGGCATTCCTCCACGATGCGTTCAGTGTCTTCGCGAGAACCAAGCACTTTCCAGTCGCCGCGCAGGTGCTTAGCCGAATCAATGCTCTCGCCGTCGTCCACAAATCCCACCACAAAATGCTGTCCGCCCGCCTGCAGGCTGCGAGCCAGCGTTCGGCCCACCGAACCGGCTCCGACAATCAACACTCGAATTTTTCCCTCATCCGAAACGCGGTGAGACTGGCGGCGTTCCCCTTGAAACCGTGCCCCGCCGGTCTTCGAAGGCTCAAAGCGACGATCCGGCCCGGACGGTTCAGGTTTCACTCTTCGCTTTTCAGCAGCCTCCGATTCACGTTCAGGAGGTTCGGCCAGACCCGGCTGCAGCAAAACCTCGGAGAGATACCCTCCTGTTAAGACCATAGACCGGTTTCGCAGGCCCAGGCTGCGAACTGCCAGCAATGCTCCTGTAAGCGAGGCGGCGATAAGAAGCCCCAACGAAACAAACAACGATGATTGACTATGGAAGAGATGGTGGATCATCGGATTACCTGCCCGGCGGAAAGGGCCCTTTTTTCTTACTCCGAGCACACAGAAAGAAGTTTAAGAAGACTGTCCCGGATTGGTGAGATCGCCTAATGGATGTGCGTCGTTGTGGAAACCCGCTGCGGCCTCAACCCCGATGCTATGGTTTCCGTTTCGGAAGTGTGGAAGCATTCGCGAAGTCTGAGGCGAGCCGTGCGGCAGTTGATTTAGCTGCGTTTGAATGGACTCCCGCAGCTTGGTCACGATGTCATCACCGAGCGATTTGAGGTGCTCTTCGTAGACGGCAGTGACTTTCTGATGGACTTCTTCGGTTTGACGTGCCGCATCAGAGAGCAGCATTTCGGCTTCCAAACGGGCCTCAGACCGGATTTTTTCGGCGTCGGCTTCAGCGGTGTCTTGAAGATGGGCTTTCAGAGCCTCTGCATTGTTGCGGGCGTCCTGAAGCGTTGCTTCGGCTTCAAGATGCGCCTGCTGCTTCACCTGTTCGGCTTGGGCAAGATAGGTAGTTCCAATCGCCTGTGCCTCGGCCAGCTGCTTTTTGGCGTCCAGAACAATGGCTTCCGCTTCTTGACGCGCCTTCTCTCGAATCTGTTCCACTTCGGCAAAAGCGTCCGCCTTTGCTTTCTCTAACTCTTGCTCCACAGAAACCCGCCGCTGTTCGGTATGCATGATTGAAGCGGCAGCCGCACTTTCGCGCACTTCGATCTCGGCAATTCGTTTCTGCGAAGATTCGAGGGCCTCCGTCAGGTGAAGCGTTTCTTCATGAAGGCGATCGTTTTCCTGGTTTCGATCTGAGAGTTGTTTTTCCAGGGCTTCCACTCGGCTGAAGGCTTCCTGTACACGGGAATGAAGCGCGTCGTTCACGGCTGTGGCAGGGAAATCATGGGCACTATCTGGATTCTGAAACCGGGTTTGCATTTCTCTCTCCTCGTCTTGAGCCTCTTCCGCAGCAGAAGCTGGTCTGACCAGCGGGCTTTCCAAAGACGGACTTACTTCCAACAAATCCTTTTCGCCAAGGGTCTCAGCAGGGGTCTGCGCCCCGGTCACCGGGTTTTCCTCGGTGGAGGCAGTGAGCGGAACCGCTTCCGACGCCGCAGAACTGGAACTGGCCTTTTCGCGCAGGGCTTCGGTCAAGATTGAGCGCAAATCTTCAACCGTAAGCGGCACGGCACTCGGTACCTCGGAAACTTCCTCCGTGCGAGAGGTCGAAAGGGAACCAGAGCGGGAGACCGGTAAATTGCTTCCGCTGGCTTCGATGGCGAACGGCGGCACCAGCTCGGTTCCCGCCTCCACAAAGCGCATGGGTTCGGAAGGCAGATGCTGGCTTTCCTGGAGGAACGAAGCCGGAACATCCTTCAGAACGCTTCCTGCAACGTGAACCCGCTGCATCTGAAACATCTGAACCACTCGCCCTTCCTGCCCGCTCAGCCGGTCCGAGACGCGAAGACACATTAACGCGACATCTGCCACCTCGCCCAGGTTCATCGCATCCGTATAGGCCAGGGCCGAGGGGGTATCGTAAATCACATAGTCCGCACGCCCCAGGAGATTTTCTGAAAGTGCCCCCACGCTTTGCGTGCTGAAAAGTTCCCAGGGGTTTTCAGAAGGCGGACCGGAAGGCAGAACCATCAGGTTCGGCAGATTTGTGGGGCACAGCGCGGCAGAAACCGCTTCCTCACTGGGGTGCAAAAGCACTTTGGTCAGTCCGACCGTATTCTCGAGCTCGAAGATTTCGTGAAGGCTGGGGGTTCGCGTATTGCCATCCACAAGAATCACTCGATGCCCGGACTGCGCCAGCGTGATGGCTAGGTTCACAGCAGTGTTCGTATTGCCCTGTTTTGCCTTGGCAGAAAGCACCATGATCGAGCGCGGCAGAGGCTGCCCGGAATGAAGGTGCAGAAAGTGCCGTCCCAAAAATCGAAAGGCTTCGGCGTGGGGCGAAAGCGGGTGAAGCTCCGCCGCTCGAACCAGCGAAAGCGCACTGACGCTTCCCTGGGGCGGAGGAATACTGGCCAGCACGGGGATACCGAGCAGGCTTTCCGCGCCTTCAACGGACTTCAAACGGTTGTCACCGCTTTCCATCGCAATCAAAATGCCGGAAAGAACAATTGCAGCGCAGAGAGCAGCTAAAATCATCAATTTAACAGTTCGTCCTGCAGAAGAGTTGACGGGTGGATTGGAAGCATTGACCCGCTCCAAAATCACCAGAGATTTTTGTTGTCCCGCGACATCCAGCTGCATTTTTGCAGCATTGACGCGGCTCCACATCGCGGTTCGACCATCGGTTTCAGCGGCAACGGCGGTGGCCAGTGAACCGAGCGGGCTGTTGGCTTTAGAAAGCCGGGTAATTTCTTGGGAGGCCTCCGTCATTGTCCCCTGCTCGTTGGAGAGCATGGAGCGGTCTGCCTGGATTTGCGCTTCCAGGTTTTTTTCTTCGATTTGCAGCGACGAGAGCAGCGGATTGGATTGAAGGTTGAACTCGCGCTTGTTGGAAGCGGTGTCGTACTGATCCTGAGCCTGCTGGAGAGCCTCTTTCGCGGCGATGACGGATGGGTTTTTCCCGGTGTAGCGAGATTGAAGTTTCAGCAGCTGCTGTTTCGCGTCGAATACACTGCGCTCGGCAAGGATAACATCCTGCCGCTGGGAAACCGGGCGTTCGAGTTTGATCTCTGCCGGAATTTTGCCCGTTTGTGCTTGGATGTTCTTCAGGCGGCTAGTATTGGCATCAATGCGTTCTTTCACGGTTTCGTAATCGGTTTGTGCCGCTTCGAGCCGACGCTGTGCCATCACAATCTGGTTGCTGGCCGTATCGCCTTTGATGCCGTTTTTCTCACAATAATCAACGTAGGCTTTTCGAGCCTGCTCCAGCTTTGCTTCGCGTTCCTTTAACTGGCCTTCCAGAAGGGTGACGTTGTTTCGTGCATCGAGTGTGTTAAGACGATGATTTTCCTCGATGAAGGTTTCAGCAATCGAGTTGGCGAGCTGCTCGGCACGGGAAGGATTGCTGTCGGTGACTTTGAGTTCGTACAGCCGCGCCCCGTTGGATTCGAAGTCAATGTGCTGAATCAAATCACGCGGCGGAGCAATTTTCACTTTTTTCAGGGCGCGGCCCAAGACTTCCTGGCTTCGGGCAATCGAAGCGTAGACCTGCGCCTGCCCTTTGGCGTCGAGCACCGGAGTTTCCGACTTGTCTTTGGTCGGATTGGTGAGCGGCGATTCAGACGGAACCAGAAAGGTGACCGTTGCAAGCCAACGAGAGCCGGTGAGCCGCGTCATCCCCCAGGTCAAGGCCATAGTTGCGACGATGCAAGCCAGCAAAAGCCAGAGGCGGCGTTTTAAGATCGCCGCAATTCGTCCAAAATCCATCTCGCTCCCTCAAAGACTACTTCCGCACAATTGATGCCATTTAAGGCCGCTCTGTTCGCACTGGAAGATTCTATTGATTAAATACCGCTTAATTGTCGGTTGTGCATCTTCAGAAAATCAGGACACCTTGATTCTTCCAAGGAAAGACCGTTTCCATGCAGGTGCACACTCTCCCGTATGATAGCATTTTAGAAAGGCAGGTGTCTGATTGTTTTCCCGGAGGCTCTGCAATTCGCTTCAGCTTTGGAACAAACAAAGGGCATTTTCTGCCCGCACCTGCCTCCGTCTGCTTTTAAGCCGAATGCACCCGCATGGGAAACCCGTGATTCCACCGATCCAGAGGGTTGACGCCCTTGCCATAATCGAGGTGAGACAACTGCAAGGACGACTTCCATGAATTCGACTGCTGCCCTATTCTGGCTTGGCTGGGGCTTGATCGGTTTTACCTATCTGCTTTTCCCTCTCATTCTGGCTTTTCTGGCAAAGCGCAGGCCGCTCTCCCTTACCTCGCAAATTTCGGAAGCGGCCTTACCCGCCGTCGTCATGGTGGTGGCGGCGTTCAACGAACGTGCAGTTCTGGAGGCGAAACTTGCCAATTTTAGAGATTTGGATTATCCCTCTCACCTGCTGACCCTGCTGATTGGCTCTGATGGTTCTGACGACGGAACGGATGCTTTTCTCCAGTCGCAGGCTTCCTCCCGCATCTCCCCGGTTCTTTTCGCAAAGAGGCGAGGGAAAATTTCAGTATTGAACGATCTTTTCGCTCGCCTGAATGAAGGCACTGATCCGCCCGCCATCGTTGTGATGTCCGATGCCAATACCTTGTACGCTTCCGACGCGATCCGCCGTCTGGTCGCGCCTTTTGCCAGCCCTGAGATCGGGTGTGTCAGCGGGGAATTGACTTTGGAGGCCGACGGAGGCGTTTCCGGCGAAGGAATTTACTGGAAATACGAGGGCTGGATCAAGCGCAGCGAAAGCCGAATGGGATTTTTGATCGGATGCAATGGCGGGATTTTCGCGCTTCGCCGTGAGTTATTCGAACCCTTGCCCGCCTCCACAATTGTCGAAGATTTCGTCTTAACCCTGCGAATTCTCGAACGCGGTCATCGGGTTGTGTTTGTGCCCGAAGCCCGAGCCACCGAACCGGCGGCACCAAGTTCTACTGCCGAAATGATCCGCAAAATTCGTATTGGAGCGGGCGGCTTTCAAGCCCTGGGGCTGAACCGCGCTTTGCTTCACCCTCGCTTCGGCTTAAAGTCCTTTGCGTTTTGGGGTCATAAAGTGCTGCGCTGGTTTGTTCCCCATGCCTATCTGCTGGCTCTTGCGGCCAACCTTTTGCTGCTGCCCCGCCCTGGCTATGCCGTCTGGCTTTTTGTGCAGGGGTTGGGGGTCACCATTGCTCTGCTGACCGCTGCCATCGAAAAAAAACGGACGCCTCCGAAATGGATGCGTCCGATTGGGTACTTTTTTCTGATGAATTATGCGCTTTGGCGCGGGTTCTTGCGGTTTTTATTTCGCACCCAGCGCGTGACCTGGGACAAAGCGGCTTCCAGCGATTGACGCTGTTTCGAAGAGAACGCAGCCCGTCAGCCGAGCGGAACCGTCCAGCCCTTGCGATATTTCGGACGGATCATCCCCTCGACTTCGGGCGCATTTTTCGCTTGAAGACGGCGCGGATCCCACTGAATCGTTTTGCCTTCTGCCCAGACCGCGAGATTTCCCAGCAGGATTGTTTCAGTGAGCGGGCCAGCATAGTCGGGGAAATTCGAGACGGCAGGTTTTCCGGTTTTGATCGCCCGTGCCAGTTCCTCGAAGTGCCCCGGCGATTTTTCGTAAATAACTTCCAGCGGCTGCAAATCGTCCAGAAGTCGGGCGTTCTCCCCGTAATCCCCGGAAGTGTACATCCGCCCTTTCGACCCGATGACCAGCGAGCCGCTGTCCGAAGGCTTCTCCACGCCTTTGAACAAATCCATCGAAGGCATTTTCCCCCCATCGTACCAGTACATCGTTAAAGCAGAGCGGGTTTTGGTGGCCGGGAATTGAAATGTAATCATGCTCCAGTGCGGATACGAGTCTTTGTTGTGCCCGCCGCTTTGAGCCACCACCGAAGTGGGGTTTCGTAAGTCTAGCCCCATATAGGGCATATTTACGGTGTGGCAGGCCATATCGCCCAAGGCTCCGGTTCCGAAATCCCACCATCCGCGCCAGGCAAACGAATGGTAGCCGTCGGCATAGGGGCGCACAGGGGCTGGCCCCAGCCACAAATCCCAGTCCAGTGAATCGGGAACCGGTTTGGGCGCGTTCCGGGGGCCGCCCTGGGGCCAGATCGGGCGGTTTGTCCACACGTGAACTTCTTTCACCGGGCCGAGAACTCCTGCCCGCAGCCAGCCCGCCGCCCGCCGAAGCCCCTCCTCCGAAGTGCCCTGATTGCCCATCTGGGTTTGGACTTTCATTTTGCGGGCAAGAGTGCCCAGGGCACGTGCCTCGGCGATATTGTGAGTCAGCGGCTTTTGGCAAAAGCAGTGCTTGCCCATCAGCATCGCCATTGACGCAGCGGGGGCGTGGTGGTGATCGGGGGTTGAAACCGTTACGCAGTCAATGGATTTTCCCATCTCTTCAAGCATTTTGCGATAATCGGTGTAGCGTTTCGCTTCGGGGAATTTTTTGCCCGCCTGCGCCAGCGTTTTCGCATCCACATCACAAATGGCGGCAATCACCCCATTCCGCTGTGCATCATCCGAGTCACTCCAGCCTTTTCCACCCACTCCGATGCAAGCATACTGAATTTGCTCGTTGGGGGAAGCCGCGGGCTTTGCCCAGGAAGTCTGGGAAAGCCACAGTCCTCCAGCGGTAAAAGCCGTGTCCCTTAAAAACTCGCGGCGATTCGATTTCTGACTCATTTCAAGTGCTCCTTTTAAGCCCTAATTTGCGTTTTATTTCGCCGCCCCAAGCGGAAATCCCTTTTTGATGCTGCGGCGTTTAGGGCTTACGCTTCTGTTTCTGCTGCCCCCTGTCGTGAAGGGCTGTTCAACACTTCACTTACTTTCAGCAGCAGCATTTGCGCCGTAAACGGTTTCTGCAGAAAACTAGCCGGAGTGAAATGATCGTCTTCTTCGGTTCGCTCAGCATAGCCGGACATATAAACGATTTTGAGCTGCGGATGGGAAACCAGCAGGCGAGAAGAAAGTTCCAGCCCTCCCATGCGGGGCATTACAAGATCGGTCAAGAGGAGATGCGGCTTGAATTTCTCGCCCTGTATCATGCGGAGTGCCTCTAACCCGTCTTTAGAAATTCTAACCTGGTAACCATATTTTTGCAGGGTTTCTGAAGCAAGATCGCGCAGCATTTCATCGTCCTCCACCAATAAAATGGTTTCGTGCCCTTGCTGCAGCGCGATTTCTTTACGGGGGAACGTCAGCTCCGGTTTTCGGGTCAGGCGCGGAAACAAAACCGAAAAAGTCGAACCCTTTTCAGGTGCACTCTCCAAACGGATGTAGCCTTTGCTTTGCTCCACAATTCCGTGACAAGTCGCCAGTCCCAGCCCTGTGCCTTTGAGGTTGTCCTTCGTAGTGAAGAAAGGCTCAAAAATGTGCTTCTGAACGTTTTCGGTCATGCCTATTCCGGTGTCGTTCACGGTGAGCAGAACATAGTCGCCGGGGAGGGCATGATAGGGATTGTTCTCCTCCAGCGTTACATTTTCGGTGGCAATCGTTAGAACCCCGCCGCCCTGCATGGCATCACGGGCATTGACCGCCAAATTCAACACGATCTGCTGGCATTGTCCGGCATCGGCGTAAATTTCCCAGAGTCCGGGCGCTGGCTCCACTTTCAGAGCGATGTTTTCGGAAAGCAGTCGCTGTAAAAACGTTTCCGCCTCAGCGAGAGTGAGATTCAAGTCAACGGGTTGTGGAGTAAGGATTTGCTTTCGGGCAAAGGCTAAAAGCTGTTCAATCAATCCAGCTCCTCGATTTGCCGCCAGTAAAATATTATCCGCATAACGAGCCGCCGGACTGTCTGGTTCCAGTCCATCGGCAACCAGTTCAGTGTAACCAATAATTGCGGTCAGCAAATTATTGAAGTCGTGAGCAATGCCTCCCGCCAATCGGCCTACGGACTCCATTTTTTGTGCCTGCAGCAGTTGTTCCTGCATCGCTCGGCGTTCGCGGCGAAATTTGGCCTCTCTCAATTCACGCTGAATCGCCGGAACCAGCCGCGTCAGGCTGCCCTTCATCAGATAATCGTGGGCCCCGGCCTTCATCGTCTCAACGGCGACTTCTTCCCCTACCGTGCCCGACAGCACGATAAACGGAATGTCCTTTTCATAGGATTGAACCTGAGCGAGTGCGGCGAGCGCGTTGAACTGCGGCATCACGTAATCGGAAAGAATGATGTCCCAGGATTTGCCGCTCTCCATCGCGGACTTCAGGCCAGGTTCATCCTGAACATTCTGATAGTCAAGACCAAAACCGCCTCGCTCCAATTCACGCACCGTGAGGGCAAGGTCGTCGTCATTATCTTCAATAATCAAAACACAAAGTGGATTCTTCATGAACTATCCCTGTGCGGAAGCCAGAGGCTCGTTGAGCAAAATCCAGTAGAGGCCCAGCTGCCCCACCGTGCGAACAAATTCATCGAAATCCACCGGCTTGACGATGTAGCTGTTCGCGCCCAAAGGGTACGCTTTCAGTAAATCCGGTTTCTCACGCGAGGAGGATAAAACAACAATGGGAAGCAGCCGAGTACGCTGATCCCTGCGGATGCGCTCTAACACCTGCAGCCCGTCGAGGCGCGGCAGCTTCAGGTCCAGAAGGACGACGGCAGGCAGCGGCTCGCCCTGGCGATGCCCAAAGGCTCCCTGGGCAAAAAGATAATCGAGAGCCTCCACCCCGTCTCGCGCCACCCTAACGGGATTGGTGACGGAGTTTTTTCGAAGGGCCCGCAGAGTCAAGGCTTCGTCGTCGGGGTTGTCCTCGACCAGGAGAATATCTTTTGTTTTCACGGATGGCTTCTCTCTTCATCGTTCCCAAAGCAAAAATGTGATTTTCGCAAAAAATTAAAGCGTGAAGTAAAAGGCTGCGCCCTGTTCCACAAAGCCTTCTGCCCAGATGCGCCCGCCATGTTTGCGGACAATCCTTTGCACGGTTGCAAGTCCGATGCCGGTTCCCTCGAATTCGTCGGGACGGTGAAGCCGCTGAAACGCCACAAACAGTTTATCGGCGTAAGATTGATCGAATCCGGCTCCATCATCCTTTACAAAATAAACGGTCTTTTGCTGCCCTTCTACCCACCCGATTTCAATCCGCGCTCCCGCCTGCTTTCCCGTAAACTTCACGGCGTTGTTCAGGAGGTTTTCATAAACGATCCGAAGCAAATTTTCATCAGCATCCGCGGTGATGTCGGGAGAGACCACCCATTCGATGTTTCGCTCCGGGTGGCGGACGGCAATTTCTGAGATCACTGTTTCGACAAGTGCAGTCACCGAAACCGGTTTGCGATTGGCTTCGGTGCGGATAATGCGTGAAAGCGAAAGCAGGTCATCAATGAGATGCCCCATCCGGCGTGAAGCGCTGCTGATTCGCGCCATAAATTTTTGCGCTTCGGGCGGCAGCTGATTGCCAAAATCCTCAATGAGCGCGTTGCTGAATCCATCAATGCTGCGAAGCGGGGCCCGCAAATCATGGGAAACCGAGTAGCTGAACGCTTCGAGTTCTTGGTTGGCCGCTTCAAGCTGCAAGGCACGGAGCGATAAATCCCGATTGAGCCGCACGATTTCGAGTTCTGCTTTTTTTCGATCTGAAATATCGGTATGGGTTCCAACGGCTCGAAGGGGAGAGCCGTCTTCGCTGCTTTCCATCACGCGGCCCCGTGATAAAATCCATTTGTAATCGCCGTTTTTGCACTTCATTCGGTACTCGGCCAAATACTCCTGAGTTTTTCCTGTCAGATGCTCGTACCCCCATTGATGCACTCGCGGCAGATCGTCGGGGTGTACCAATTCCTCCCAGAGAGCAGGAGTGGCCTGAAGTTCTTCAGGAGCATAACCCAGCATTTCTTTCCAGCGGGGTGAGAAATAGACCGTCTGCCGGGGGATATTCCAGTCCCAGATTCCCGTGCCCGATCCTTCCAGCGCAAACTTCCAGCGTTCTTCAGCGGTTTTCAAAGCCTGCTGCAAAGTATGATGTTCGCTCACGTCGGTGTGGGTTCCCACCATTCGCTGCGGCTTGCCAAGCGCGTCCCGCTCCATGACCTTGCCGCGAGACAAAATCCATTTGTAGCGACCATCCTGACACTTCATCCGAAATTCGACTTCGTAAAGCACATTTCCACCTTCGAGGTGCGCCTTCAGTTTTTGCAGGGCATTTTGCCGGTCGTTCACATGCACCTGATGAAGCCAGTTGTCGAACGTAAAAAGAGGACACGTGTGGTCGTATCCCAGCATTTCTTTCCAGCGGGGGGAAAAAAAACAGTGATTGTTGGAAAGGTTCCAATCCCAAACTCCTTCCCCGGCCCCCTCCAAAGCGAATTTCCACCGCTCTTCGCTTACCCGAAGCGATTCTTCAAGCTGTTTGCGTTCGTCAATATCCATCTGAATGCCGATGGCACGAAGAGGACGCCCCTCCTCGTTCCTCTCCACCACGCGCCCTCGCGAGTAAATCCACTTCCACGCGCTCGATTTTGTTCTCAAACGGAACTCGTCCTCGTAGATGTCGCTTTCTCCGCGCAAATGCCGATTCCAGGCTTCATTGGCTCGCTCCGCATCCTCCGGGTGGAGAATTTCATTCCCAGAATCGATAGGAGGGCGCAGTTCTCCCTCCTGATGGCCCAGCATCCGTTCGTATTCGGGGCTGTAGTAGCATTCACGGGAGGTCAAATCGAAATCCCAAAGGCCGAGACTGCCGCTTTCCAGTGCAAGCCGCAGCCGTTTTTCACTTTTGCCGAGTTCTTTTTCGATCTGATGGCGCAGTGTCAGTTCCCGATCCAGCTGCCGGGTTCGTTCCTTAACGCGCCTTTCCAGCGATAGATGCAGCCGATGCACTTTGTTTTCTTCCCGTAGGCGCAGCAGAGCCGCCGAAAACGCATTGGCATAGAGAGAAACCAGCTCCTGCGTCAGGGGAAGAAATGGCTTTTGCGAAAACAGGTTGTCTACGCAGAGGACTCCGAGCAGTCGGTCTCCTCCCCAGAGCGGAGCCATTATCTGTTCGCCCTGATCTACCGATTGACTTTTGTCGTTGAGCAAAAGCACGTTTTTTTTCGGAGTGGCAACCGATTTCTGTTTCATCACCTGCTCGAACTCAGCATTTACTTCCCAGATGGAAGGGGTTTCTTCGCGCACCTCTCCTTTCTCATCGGTGCCGTAAGTACCTCTCAAAACATTTTTCGAGGGATCATAAACCCAGAAGGAAAGGCGATCCAGGCTCAGTTGAGACAGCCCTCGTGCGACCCCCGTTTTGAACAGCTGGCTTTCCTCTTGAACGAGACTGAGTTCACGGGAAACGGCGGAAAGATTTCTTAACCCTTGAGCGAATTCACGCTCCTCCGCTAAAGAGCCTTTCAAGGCCTCTTCCTGCCGCTTGCGTGAGCAAAGCTGCCCCACAATCAGCGCATAAAGCACAAGAATCTCTTTTTGAGTTTCATCAAACGGCTGGAGATGGGGCAGATTGTCGCTGGCGAGAGTTCCGATGAGCCGCTCGCCGTCCCGCACAGCCGCCATCAAGTTGGTGGCTTGCAGCGTGTTTTGTTCTGAATTTTCCTCATTGTGCAAAACCAGAGCGGCGTCTCGACCCTCAAAATAACGTGAATATTTACCCTCTGCATCGTCAATCGTCCAGCTTCGTTCGTCTCGTGTTTTCCCATTCGCATCGGTGCCGAACGAACCGAGGAGGGTTTTTCCGGTTTCGTCTAAAAACCAGAGACCCAGGCGGGTAAATCCCAGCCGCTCACGCCCCATTTCTACCACTTTTTGACAGAGGTCATCGAAACTTTCGGCTTCCAGCAGGTCTCGCTGAAGCCCGTAAAGCAGGCGGAGCCGTTCTGCAGGGGACAGACCGGAATTTATCAAGAGCGGGCCGGGGAGCGAGGCAAAACGCGGCTGTGTTCTGAACTGAAGACGCTCGATTAGCTCCTCCTTTTCGCTCTGGACGATTTGGATGCGGGCGTTGAGAAGGCTTTGCTCCGAAGCGAGGACTCTGCGGAGATTGGACAGTTCAAGGCGAAGAGACTCGTTTTCTTGCTGCAGGTCGGCGTTGCGAGACATGGGAGCGTGCCTTTCGCAAACGAGGGATGAGACTTAGCGATCCACTCCCCCCAGTTGAGAGATCATCGTTTCAGTGAGGGTATTCCAGGCTTGCAAAATGCGGTCGTCAAACGGATCGAGGTCGCTGTTTTCGATTTTGTTGTGCACCTCAAGCCAGCGGACGGTTCGACGCACTCCTTCAACCCAGGAGATCGTATAGGCGAATCCAAGATCGTTTCGGGCAGCGGAAGTATCGAACAGCGAGGGGAAGGTGAAGTTGGAAATGGTGATTCCGGCTCGATTGGGGGCGATTTTCGCCAGTAGATCGGTGGGAATATGAACGAGGGTGGGTTTCGGAGCGTTCATCGCTTCGGCCACCCCTTCGGCGTAGCGGTTCCAGGTCAGCACTTCTTCCCCGGTGAGATTGTAGGCTTTGCCGAACGCTTTGGAATTGCCCATCGCTCCGATAAAACCGCGAGCCACATCGTCAATGTGGCAGGCAACCCAAATGCCGTGTCCGTCCCCGTGTACGATAATCGGCTTTCCTTTTTTGATCCGATCCAAATAGGTGGTGGTCCAGCCGAAAGTATGAACGATGTTTCCGCCTTCGCCGTAGGTTTGTGCGGGGCGCATTACCGTGATCGGAAAGTCTTCCCGCTTTCCCGCCTCGAAAAGAATGTCTTCCATCTTTGTTTTGCTGCGGCCATAATCCGAAGCGGAATTCCGAACCGCGTTTTCCGAAATCGGATAGGGATTTTCAGGGCGGGCATAGACATCCACCGTCGAGCAAAAAATCAAGTGGCCGCACCGTCCGGCAAAAGCGCGAACCAGGCTGTCCGCTTCGGCAGGCTGAAACCCAACCATATCAATGACACAGTCGAACTCCCCCGCTTCGCGCATCTGCTGCTCGAAACGGGGGAAATCGGTGCGGTCGCCAAGAATGGTTTTGGCTCCGGCGGGAAACCTCGCCTCGCGTTTGCCGCGATTGTACAGAGTTACGTCTTCGCCTCTTTCAAGTAACTGCCGGGTGATGGAGGTGGAAATCAGGCCGGTTCCACCAATGAGAAGGATTTTCATCGGGATCGCTCTTTCAGAAAGGATAGATTAGCCCTTCGATTCACCGTCACTGAGGCCGCTTCCTGCTTTTGCCCCCGATTATTTTAGGAGGAAAGACTTTCCTGGGTCATCCGGGTATAAATTTCCGCAAAAACGTCTTCAATAGGGGCACGGTGCGTTTCCACATCCAGCACTTCAGTGGAGAGCGCGGCCTGCCGCAGCAGTTCCAGTAAAGAAACTTTTGCCGCATCGAATCGGTATTCGTGCCTCCCTCCCTCGGAAATCAGCAGCTCCGCCTCTGGGAAAATCGGTGACGCTTCAGAGCGCGTTTGGATTACGAGATGGCGTTTGTCCACAAAGGTTCGGCGCAGGCCGTTGAAATCTCCGTCGAAAGCGACCTCTCCGCTGTGAACGAGCACCACACGCCCTGCAAGGAGTTCGAGTTCCGCCATATCGTGCGAAGTTATCATCACGGTCACTTTTTGCTCTGCGTTGATCGTTTTGATAAATTGCAGTACGCTGCGTTTTGCCAGCACGTCCAGGCCCAGGGTCGGCTCATCCAGAAACAACAGTTCTGGCTCCGGCAGCAGCGCAAGCCCCAGGTCGGCTCGCATTCGCTGCCCCAGGCTTAATTCGCGAACGAGAGAATGAAAAAACGGTTCTAAACCCAGCAGCTCTTTCAGAGTAACGAGCATTCGATCATAGCGATCTTTCGGAATATCCCAAACGGCTCGTTTCCACTCGAACGACGCGGACACCGGCATATCCCACCACAATTCGGTTCTTTGCCCGAAAACCACTCCAATTTTGCCCACATACCTCACGCGCTCCCGAATCGGATCGAAGCCTAGGGCGCGAACCGTTCCCGAATCCGGTGCAAGCATCCCGGAAAGCAGCTTCACGGTGGTGGATTTCCCGGCTCCATTGGGACCGGCGTAGGCGACGATTTCGCCTTTTACGACCTCCAGGCTGACATTTTTGAGGGCGGCGACTTCACGAAACCGAGGGCGGAACAGGTTTGAGAGCAGGGAGCCGCCCGCCGAAGGCTGCTTTTGACGAAACGTTTTGCTAACACAGTTGAGACTAACGACGGTGTCCATAAGCCAAATACCTTTGCGATCCTGTCTGCCCATAATGGGCTAGACCGCGAATGAAGAAAACCCCTCCCAGCCCAAGAAACCCCAGTGCGGCCAGAGGCGTGAGGAGAAGCGAACCGGGCAGCGGCGAAGCGGCCAGCAGTGCACGACTGGGAAACCAGGCGGTGAACCCGACTGGCAACAGGGTCAGCAGCCCGCCCGCCGATCTTCCAAGACCGTCAAGCGGAAAAACCTGAAGCTGATTGAACATCCGGGTCAGCGGACTGCAAATCTCCTCTGCACCGCGAGGCGACCAGAAAGCAAGGCTGCCCCAGGCATACGAATAGCCCACACTCACCCCAACGGAAGCCGCGAGATTGAGCATAAACCAGCCCCACCACACAGGAGTGACCGCAACGGTTCCCGGACGCAGGCCCCAGAGCAAAAGCAAGCCGCCGGGAAACAGACGCAGCAGACATGAAAATGGGGCAAATCCCTCGGTCAACAGTGCCACCCAGAGGGCACGGGGCTGAACCAGAAGGTGATCCAGCTGTCCGCGCCCGATTCTCCGGCTGATATTGCGAACGTTATAGCCGAAGAAAAATTCCAGCAGACTGTCAACGGTCAGCGCATAACCCATTAAAAAAAACAGGTGGGCCTGATTCCAGCCCCCAATCGTGCCAAATCTCGAGGCCAGCAGCACCATTCCGGTGACGCTCGCCGTAGCCAGCACAACCTCTGAAAAGGCATAGGTGAAGAATGTAGAACGATTTCGGAACAATTGGATGAGGTCGAGATAGCCCTGAATTTGCCACCCCCTCAGAATCAGTCGCAGCATTGCCTTTACCCTCCCTGAGACACCATGCGTTCGCGCGAGCTATTCCAGACTTTGACAGCAATCAAGGTCAGCCCAACCGCCCAGAAAAGCTGTCGCAAAAGAAGGATTCCGGGACTTCCCAGCCCCGTATAGATTTGAAGCGGAGCCGCTGCCATGGCCGCAAAGGGAAGCCAGGCAAAGACTTTTCCCAATCCAAAAGGAAGCAGCGCATAGGGAAGGAAAGCCCCGGTCAGCACGGTCGCGACTGCATTTCGGAGATCGCTCAAAATCCAGATATTTCCGCCCCAGAAAATCAGAACCGCTGAGAAAATGAAATCCAGTGCCAACCCGACAATCACAGCCAGACACAAACTGAGAACAAACAAAATGCCTGCTTCCGGGGAAGCAGGCAGCGGCGAAATGCCCAGAGCCGGACAGATGAGAAACAGCGGTACAGTGACGGTCCAAAAGCCGATTTGCCAGCGTCCGGTCATTTCTGCGGTCAGAACCCCTGCAAGTGGAAGGGGTTGTACAAATCGGGACAGCAGGGTTCCATTCCAGATCAGCTCATCAATCCCAGTCCGCGAAGCCATCTGCTCGGCGAACGCTTCTGCGATCAGGGTGTAGGTTAGCAGCGTGGGCAAAGTCAGCCCCTCTCCTGCCTCGGTTCGGCCCTGCAGCAGAAGTTTCCAGAGTGAGAGCAGCAGCGCGACTCGAAGAAGGCGAAGCAGACTGTCGAGCAAAAAATAAGGACTGTCTCCGCGCCCGTTTTTGTCGGCCAGGTTTGCAGTGATACGATATTTGTGCAGGGTTGTCATGGCTGCTTTACTCCAGAAGATTCTATCGCCGCTCTGGTCGGTTTTGCTTAATGGGGCCAAAAAGAAACCGCAGACGCACTTGGCGTCTGCGGTTTCTCAGCGGAATTTCTGAAAAATTACAGCAGTTTTTCGAGTCGCCCGGCGATGGCCGCTTTGGGCTGTGCCCCGACGATTTGATCGGCGGGTTTGCCTTCCTTGAAAACGATGAGCGTAGGAATGGACATCACGCCAAATCGCTGGGCCAATTCTCCCTCTTCGTCCACATTCACCTTCATCACTTTGACTTTGCCCGCATATTCGGTTGCAAGTTCATCAATTGTGGGGGCGATCATGCGGCACGGCCCGCACCAGACGGCCCAAAAATCAACGAGAACCGGAATGTCGGATTTCGCAACCTCATCGTCGAATGCGGCGGTTGTCAGCGTTGCTGCACTGCTCATAGTTACTTTCCTCCTGTGAAAATCTTAGAGGTGCCGCTCCAAGGGGTCTGCAGCACATCCGAAAGAATACCCTAACTCCTCCCTTTACGCATAGATGAACATCGAAGTTTCAAGGAGAGGTCCTCTGGATCAAGGTGCAAAGTAAAGAGGAGGGCGACAGCAGAAACCGAGGGGGAGAAAACGCAAGATCGGCGAAGTGGTTTCAAGGAGGCAGTTTTTGGGGAGCCGCCTCCTTTTGTGTTGAGTACTCGACTCAGGCGGGCGACGCGACGTTGGCGGCCTGCGGTCCTTTCTGCCCCTGAACAATCTCAAAGATTACCTCCTGCCCCTCGGCGAGGGTTTTGAATCCTTCTTTCGAGATTGCAGAGTAGTGAACGAAAATGTCCTTGCCTTCTGAGGTTTCGATGAAACCATAACCTTTGGCATCATTGAACCATTTGACTTTGCCAGCCAGCATAGCGGGCGCCCTCCTTACGAGATTGTGTTACGAGATTGTATGGCGTAAAACTGCTTCTAAAACAGTTCGCGCAAGTATAAGATAACCGCTCGCTTTTGTCAAGCACGTAATTGAAAAAAAGTTATGAATTTTTTCTTAATTTACCGAACTTTAAGGCAAGGCGGCAGCATCTCGCCCCCTACTTCTCTGGAGGAACCTCTCTTTTGACTCTTTATACCCGGCTTCCCGTGGGCGAAAACGCTCCGCACGAAGTGAATGTGGTGGTGGAAATTCCACGCGGTTCCAGCAATAAGGTCGAGTACGACGAAGCCCTCGGAGTCTTTCGGCTGGATCGTGTGCTTTATTCGCCGCTTTACTATCCCTGCGAATACGGCTTTATCCCCCACACGCTTTTCGAGGACGGCGATCCGATTGACGCCCTGATCCTTTCCACGCAGTCCACATTCACGGGGTGCGTGATTGTGGCACGTCCGGTCGGAGTCCTGCAAATGAGCGATGACAAGGGACGCGACGACAAAATTTTGTGTGTCTCAGCGCATGATCCTCGCTTTGAGCAGGTAACGAAACTTTCCGATCTTTCGGAACATCGGCTGAAGGAACTGCTTCACTTTTTCGCGGTTTACAAAGACCTCGAAAACAAAACCGTCGAGATGCACGGCTGGGAAGACGAGCGAAAAGCCCACGAACTGATTTGCCGCTACCGCACGGATGGGCAGGCTGTTGCCGCGTAACCGCTGGCTTCTGGCTTTTTCGAGGACACCGAGAAAGTTTTCCCTTGACAAACCGTGCCTTCCATGCCATCCTGTGCCCGTATAAACAAAAACTCTGTTCGCCTTTCCGCAGACAGCCGGTGTTCTTCTTGAACTTAATGCGTTTTCGCGCCCGCCGAGGTTGGGACGACTCCTGATTTCAAACTTCAAGTCGGGCTTTTGCCTGCGCGATTTTTCGGGGTTCGCCGCTGTCTGCTTGACGAAAAGCAAACAGGTCGGAGAACCCCGAAGTGCTTTTCTGCCCTTCGTTCCTCTCCGAAACTCTCAAGCGAGGAACTCTTCATGCCCAATCCTCAGAAAAATCAGGTTATCTCCGATCTCACCACTATTCTTGGTGAGACCAAAGGGGCGATCCTGACCGAGTATCGCGGGCTGACCGTTGCGGAAGTGACGAACCTCAGAAAGAAACTGCGCGAGTCCAATGCGGAGTACCACGTAGTCAAAAACACGCTGTTCAAGCGTGCGTTAGGCAGTACGCTGACTCCCGAACTCGAAACGCTGCTGGCTGGCCCGACCGCCATTGTCTTTGCCAAAGGCGATGTCGTTCCTTCCACCAAAGCGACGCTCGACTTTCTGACCGCACTGAAAAAGCCTGACATCAAAGTCAAGGGCGGTTTCATTGACGGCAAAATCTACACTCCCGATCAGGTCACCGCACTCTCGAAACTGCCGCCGCGTGAGCAGATCATTGCCACCCTTGTCGGCACGATTCAGGGGCCGTTGGCCGAATTGGTCGGAACCCTGGATAACGTTATCGGTGATTTCGTCCGCACCGTTCAGGCGATTGCGGACAAGCAGGGCGGCGATCCCGCACCTGCCGAAGCGTAAAAAACCGGGAGTTGAGATCGGCGACGAGGGATTAACTTCTCGACCGTGCACCTTCTCATTCCCTTCTGGAGAAAATTATGTCTGCTCTTTCTAAAGACGAGATCGTCGAAGCGATCAAAACCATGTCGGTGCTGGAACTGTCCGAGTTGTCCAAAACGCTGCAGGAAGTGTTTGGCGTGTCGGCTGCGGCTCCCATGATGATGGGCGGCGGAATGCCCGCTGCGGGCGGCGGCGGCGGCGAAGCGGCGGCTCCCCCGGAGGAAATCACTTCCTTTGATGTGGTGCTGGCAGCGGCAGGTGACAAGAAAATCAACGTCATCAAAGTCGTTCGCGAAGTAACCGCACTGGGTCTCAAAGAAGCCAAAGATTTGGTGGAAGCCGCCCCCGCAAAAATCAAAGAGGGCGTGAACAAAGAGGACGCTGAGGCTCTGAAAACCAAATTCGAGGCCGAAGGCGCGAAAATCGAGATCAAGCCCGCAGGTTAGTCTTTGCTCTGAGAATGAAGAAAGCCCGATTGTCCTTTGCAGACAATCGGGCTTTTTTGCGCCACTTTAGCGGCAGGGCACAAGGGCAGCTGCCTCAAAAAGAGTCAGCTGAGGAGTGAGAGACACCCGTTTTTGAGTGGAGTTCGGTGCGGGCTTTTCTGGGTAAGCATACAGGTCGTTTAGAGAGCAGATTTCTGGAGAACGAAAATTAAATGTTTCACCCTCTTGCGATTGTTTGACTAGGTGCTTAACAATCTGGATTACTTCTCCCTTTCGGTCGTCACCGATCCAAAAAGGGTAAGGAAGACGCTCGAAGTCTTTGCTCTGGATATTACGAGTGTGATTGATGACCGTTTTGAGAATAAGATTGCATTTTTCGGTTAGCGTCCAGCCCAGCACAAAGTAGAGTTCGTCCTCCGGGATGCCAGGGCGAAGAAACGCACACGGTGCGCCGCTGTCTAGAATAAATCCTTGGGGTAGAAGTCGGGTATGCAGGCGAGGTGCAATCAGCTGCCAGGTCAAACCGCCCTGCAGAAAGAATTTTTTGCCTCCTACGCCGTGCAGATACCAATTCGCATTTTTCCGGTAGGTATACACGGCGTCACCTTCATCTTTCCAATAGATGACATGGGTTGGCGGAGCAGAGAGAATTCGCCCGCTCGCTTTATTGTAGGGGCGATAATCCGGGTGCGGAAGCGAAATCGTGATTGGCTCTGCTCTCGGAATGGCACGGACGTTACGGTTCGTCACTCCCGCCTCTTGAAGCGAGGCAATTTTAGCCCTTTGTGCCAGAGAGAGTTGACCCAAACGAGCTTTTTGCAACTCTTTTTCTACAGTCACCGTCTCATCGTAGAACTCAAAACAGTAGGGTTCTACGATCTGTTCTGTTTGCTCTACGTGATGAATCGCCCGCAGAAACAGGGCGTTGTTCCCGACGGTCATTCCGCTCGTTGCAATCAAATAATCGCCCAGCCGTTTCCCCTCGAAATAAACGCCTAATTCAGCGTTGGTTCCCCACGAAAGATTAGGGGTTTTCGCAATTTCAGCCGACAGCAGTTCCTGTCCATTGATGTGAACCGTTTCTTTCTCCTCCAGAGATTTCGTAAACGTGAGCAATACCATTGGGTGCTTCGTTTCTTCCGAAAAGTAGGTCAATGTTTCAATCTCGGAACGCCCCAGGCTCATCAGAAGACGCCGCAAGCCGTGCATGGTTTTGATCGTGAGAAAGGTATCCGAGCAAATAAACTGCAGGCTCCCTCCCTCTCTTAGTAGATCCAAACTTTTGACCAGAAAAAAAGAATAAGTCTCTTTCTTGATTTTCTCGCCGCATCGGAACCCATAACGTCTGTCGAGTTGATCTTGCAGGCTGGGGTCAATGGTTCCACCGAACGGAGGATTGCCAAGAACGAAATCAAAACCGCCGAACTCTGGCAACCCTGATTGGTGAGGATGCCAAACAAAAAAATCGCGGTTCAAGAGCGAGTGGTCTGGAGGTAACGATCCGTACTTCTTTTCGAGCCGATCCAAACACGCTCCATACAGCGTAGTGTCTAGTTCGACGCCATAAACATTTTTCTGTAAGACCTGAGTGAGACGATGCTGCGTGTCGCCTTCGTAGAACGCCATGAATTTTTCGATGAGAGGTAAGAGAAACGAACCGGTTCCAAAACTTGGCTCCAAAACCCGGTGATGGCGTTCCAGTTTTGAATCCGCGATCAAGTTGGCAGCCAGCGGCATCGGAGTAAGAAACTGCCCTCGCTGACGTTTCTCCGTCCGGGCGACACGAGCGATACTCACAATAAAGAAATTCCTTTCTGGGTTTCCGGGGTGACCTCGAATTCACCTCTTCGTTCCAGTAGTTTTGACATTTCTCTCTGATCTCGGCGATCAACTCTCTGGGCAGCATTCCGTATCCTTATTCACGCCAACACACGGGTTCATGGCTACACCCTAGCGCGGCGGGCTTTGACGGCGACCATAATGCACGGGCCGCCCGACACCACCTGCATTCCTTTCGACAGCGCGAGGTTGTACGCCGCTTCCGATTCGGAACCCGGCTGCATCCACACCAGCGGGATCATCAGCCGACCCGCCACCTGCAATATTTCTTCCGTGATCTGCGGCGGAGTCACCATCACCACGCAGTCAATCGCCTCCGGCAGGTTGTCGAGCGAGGGGTAGCAGGGATCGCTGTCAATGGTGTCGGCGTTGGGATTCACCGCATATACCGTGTAGCCTGCCGTGCGAAGCGACCGATAGACCAAGTAGCCGTATTTGTCGCGGTCACGCGAGACCCCGCAGACCGCAAAGGATTTCTGTTCGAGAATGTGTTCAATAAGAGCGCGGGAAGACAAAGGCTAGCCTCCTTTCATGGGGCAAGGTTTCGCTTCAGTGTAGCCAACCCTGCTTTTATTTGTCAACTCCAACCCGGACGCCCGCCCCCTTTGCATCGAATGGTGCTTCACCGCCCTCTAAAACAACCCCGAAATCCGCCCCTCCGCGTCCACATCAATCCCCTCGGCGGCGGGCCGGTCGGGAAGCCCCGGCATCGTCATAATCTCGCCCGCCAAAGCCACCACAAACCCCGCCCCCGCCGAAAGCCGCAGGTCTCGTACCGTCAGCGCAAAGTTTTGGGGGTTACCGCCCCCCTTTGGGTCGTCGGAAAACGAGTACTGGGTTTTCGCGATACACACTCGCAGCCCTCCAAAGCCGTGCGACTCCAGCCAGCGGCGCTGCGCCAAAGCCTCCGGTGTGAACTTCACCTCCCGCGCTCCGTACACCGCTTTCGCCACCGCATTGAGCTTCGCTTCCAAATCCGATTCCGCGCTGTAAACCGGGACGAAATTCCCCGGCGTGTCCAGAGCCTTTAACACGGCCTCGGCCAGTTCGCGCCCGCCCTCACCGCCCCCGCCCCACACATCGCAAAAGGCGACCTGCCACCCGTTCTCCTCACAAAAGCGGCGGACAATCGCCGTTTCCGCCTGCGTGTCCGACGCGAAGTGATTGATGCCGATCACAAACGGAACGCCGCGCCCCGCCACATTCCGGGCGTGTCGGGCAAGATTGCTCAGTCCTTTCGTCAAAGCATCTAAGTTTTCGATAGAAAGTCGGGCTTTAGATTCTCCACCGTGCATTTTGAGTGCTCGGATCGTTGCCACCAGCACCACTGCATCCGGCGGCAGCCCCGCTTCGGGGGCCACAATATCACAGTATTTCTCGAAGCCCAGGTCGGAACCGAAGCCCGCCTCCGTTGTCACGATTTCCGCTAGTTTCCGCGCCGCCTTCGTTCCCAGCACACTCGAACAGCCATGCGCGATATTGGCGAAGGGGCCGCCGTGCACCATCGCCGGTGTGCCCTCAAGGGTCTGCACCAGGTTCGGCTTCAGCGCATCTTTCAGCAGAGCGGTCATGGCACCCTCGGCCTGCAGGTCGGCGGCGGTCACCGGGTTTCCCTCGCGGTTTCGCCCCACTACAATCCGGCCCAGGCGGGTTTTGAGTTCGGTCAGTGAGTTCGACAGGCAGAGGATCGCCATGACTTCCGAGGCCACCGTAATGGCGAAACTCGTTTCTCGCGGTACGCCCCCTGCCCTGCCGCCCAGCCCGCTTACGATCCAGCGCAGGGAGCGGTCATTCATATCCATCACACGCGGGTAGGTCAGGGTGCGGAGTTCGATGCCCAGCGCGTTGCCGTAATGAAGATGATTGTCCAAGATTGCCGACAGTAAGTTGTGCGCCGACGAGATTGCGTGCATATCGCCGGTGAAGTGCAGGTTAATCTCCTCCATTGGGAGCACCTGTGCCTTCCCGCCGCCTGTTGCGCCGCCTTTCAGCCCGAATACCGGCCCCATCGAAGGTTCGCGAATGGCGCACATCGCTCGTTTGCCGAGCTTGCAGAGGGCCTGGGCAAGACCGATGGTCACGGTAGTCTTTCCCTCCCCCGCCGTTGTTGGAGTGATAGCGGTGACCAGCACAATTTTGCCGTCGGGGGCTTGCGAGTTCAAGAGTCGGTTTAAGGTTGGGTAGGAAAGTTTAGCCTTTGTGGTTCCGTAGGCTTCCAGATCACCTGGTGCCAGCTTCAGGTCGGCAGCAACCTCGGTGATCGGTCTCAAGACGGCAGCCTGGGCTAGCTGCAGGTCAATGTCACGGGACATGGGGTCTCCTTGTGGGGCGCGTTTGTTGAGGAGAGTTTACCCGGTCTAAGCGGTGTTTCGGGTGAGGAGGTCAACGGGGGAACCGGTGATTTTCGAAATTTTGCCTTCGCTCTTTCGGTCGGCGATGGAAAGAAAAGCAGGAATTTTCGGGGGCGGCGGTGAAGGGAAGGGGGATCAACTCCAACGACGGACAAAGGAAAAAGCGATGAAAAAAAAGATGGCGGCGTGGCTTGGCGCAGGGGTGCTCGCGAGTGCAGGCGGAGTGGCTAGGGCGCAGGCTCCGCTTGTGGAGGGCGTAAGCGTTGCCCCCTTTGGCAAAACGGCGGACGGCGCAAACGTCGAAATCTACACCCTGCAAAATAGGGACGGCATGACCGCGAAAGTGATGACCTACGGAGCCATCGTCACCTCGGTCAACACAAAAGACCGAGGCGGAAATTTCGCAGACGTAGTGCTGGGCTTCGACAACCTCGATGCCTACCTGAAAGGCCATCCGTTTTTCGGAGCGATTGCGGGGCGTTACGCAAACCGCATCGCCAAGGGCGCGTTTAAGTTAGACGGCAAACCCTACACTCTGTTCGTGAACAACGGGCCAAACTCTCTGCACGGCGGCAAAGAGGGGTTCGATAAAAAAGTGTGGCGGGCAAAGCCGGTGAAAAGCAAATTCGGCCCGGCCGTGAAGTTCGACTATCTTTCCAAAGACGGCGAGGAGGGCTATCCGGGCACTCTGCGGGTTTCCGTCACCTATACGCTGACTTCCGACAACGCTCTGCGGATTGATTACACGGCACAAACCGACAGGGCCACCCCTGTGAATCTTACCAATCATTCCTACTTCAATCTGGCGGGAAAAGGGGACATTCTCGATCATCAGATGCAGATCAATGCGGAGTTCTACACCCCGGTTGACGCGACAAGCATCCCTACCGGCGAAATCAAATCCGTGCTGAATACACCTTTCAATTTTCTCACGATGCATAAGATCGGAGACCAAATCCTGAACGTTCCCGGTGAGGCGGGCGGCTACGACCACAATTATGTCCTGAATACACGGGGCAGCCTTGCGGTGTATGCAGTGGAGGTGCGGGAAAACACAACGGGGCGGCGCATGACGATGTACACCACCGAACCGGGGGTGCAGTTTTACACCGGAAATTTCCTTGACGGCTCGCTGACGGGTAAGGGCGGCATCGTATACGCAAAGCAGTCGGCGTTCTGCCTTGAAGCGCAGCACTATCCTGATTCGCCGAACCACCCCAAGTTTCCGTCTACGATTCTGCGTCCGGGCAAAACCTACCGCCAGACTACGTTGTATAAGTTCGGCGTCTTTTCTGCATCCGCCCCATGAGCGGCAGAAGGGGAAACGGATGAGGGGGTGAAGCAGGAATAGAGCACTCATAGTAATGCCGCATCGGAAGCGTGTGGTGGTCGAGGGCCGTATGAGAACGGACAGGGGAGGCACGTCCTCTTTTCTGAGCGGGCAGAGGAGACGGGGAAGGAAAAAGCGGGAGCGGCGGTGAACGAAAGCGATAACGCCCAACCCCGATTCGAAGGACACTGCCGCCGTGACTCTGGTAACCTTTTTCTTCTTTGCTCATCAGCCGGAGCGACTGCTCCCCTACCAGCTCCGCAATGTGGAGGGGCTGCTTTTCCCCGACCGCTACGGGGAATACTACTTTGATGAAGACATCAATTCCAGCGTGTTTCACAAGGTGGCCGAAAAGTGCTATTTCCCCACCACCCGTCTTCTGCTCGAACTGATCTACAACCACAAAGAAACCGCCAAGCCGTTTAGGATTTCGTTCGGATTGTCCGGCACGTTCCTCGATCAAGCCTCGCGCTACGCCCCCGCGCTCATCGAACTGTTTCAACTTCTGGCGAAAACCGGGTGCGTGGAGTTCACCGGCGAAACCTATTATCACTCCTTAAGCGGGCTGTTCGGGGAAGACCGCAGCGAATTCTGTGCCCAAGTCCAGAAACACAGCGACAAAATCGAGGAATTGTTCGGTTCTCGCCCGACGGTGTTTCGGAATACGGAATGTCTCTATAACGACGAGATCGCGGCGACCGTCAAAACGCTGGGCTTTGAGGGGATCATCACAGAGGGCGTAGACTGGCTGATGGAGGGGTGGAAATCGCCGGACTTCGTGTACAACTCGCCGAGCGGCCTTCCGGTTCTTCTGCGCAACTACGGCTTGAGCGACGACATCGCCTATCGGTTTCCGAACAAAGGCTGGGAGCACTACCCGCTGACGGCGGAGACGTTCGCGAACTGGCTGGGCGAAAACACGGATATGAATGTAACGCTTGCGATGGACTACGAGGCGTTGGGCGAGCACATTTGGGCGGAGACCGGGATATTTGAGTTTCTGCGTGCCCTGCCAGATGCCATCAAAACGCACGACTTGCTGGAGTTTTCCACGCCGACGGAGGCGGTACGCAGGCTGCCGGTGGTGGGCACGCTGCACGTAGACGCCTTCGCCACGGTCTCCTGGGCGGACAAGGAGCGCGATACGTCCGCGTGGCTGGGAAACGAGATGCAGCAGTTTGCCTTTGAGGAGCTGAAGCGGCTTCAGGAACCGATCCTGAAAACGGGAGACCCCCATTTCCTCGAAACCTGGCGGCGAATGCAAACCTCCGACCACTTCTACTACCTGTCGGATAAATCATTGTCCGACGGCGATGTGCACAAGTATTTCAGTGCCTACGGCTCGCTTTTCGAGAGTTTCATTCGGCTGCAAACCGCCCTTTCCGACCTGTCGAACCGGGCCAAAAAGTTCAATGATGAGCGGGAGCGCGGCATCACCGGGTAGAGTGCGGCAGGGAAAGGACACAACTGCCGACTTTCCCCGCCGCAGGAAGAGAAACGCGGAGAAGGGGGAAACTTCCGTGAACAGAAGCGAGCCAATGGGGTCGTTACGCCGAGGGGCAGAAGAGTTCCGGCGTCGGGATGATCGAGCATTTGCCGAGCGATTGCAAGCGGTGATTCGGCTTGTATCAGCCGAAAACTACTTTGATCCACCCCGTGTTTGCAAACCGAAGTCACGAGATAAAGCGGCACTTTGCCCCCCTTCCCCCTTCTTAAATGTCCGCCGCGCAGTGATTGGGCGGGAATGGCACGAACACACGCCTCACAAACCGCATTCGGAACCCCTAGCAATTCGGAAAGGTTGGTGATCGGGTAGATCGGCGTTTCATAAATTTCGTTAGCGACGGTCAGCTTATAAAACTGCCAGTCCTGCCCATTGCTGACAATTCCATGTACCTCTGCCGCACTATTCTGCTCGCGGTTATTCACTTAAGGCCACCATTTCGGCAAGACACGGGGCGGTTCCTCGCTCGAAACCGGCTCGTTTCGCCTCCGTTTCGCAAAGCAGGAGCCGTTGGAGACAGGCGCGTTTAGGGGCGATCACATAATCGGCAACCCCGGTGACCTCCTTCCAGATACGCAGCTTGGCGTGGGCAGGAACAATCTCTGCAAAGAGCAAGTCCATCAGCAGCACTTTGGCCGCTACCGAAGTTTTCATATCGAAAGCGGCCAGGTTTCTGAGATTGATCTGGAGGGTTTCACTCGGCGGATGCGGGAGGAAAGCCGGAATCCAGGGAAGAAGCTGCTCCGCCGAAATCAACTTCATTGCCTCTTTGAGCGTGAGGGCGGAATACTTCCGCCTGGTTCTCGTGCTCATCTCTCTGTGCTCCTTTTCGCTTCACGAGTTTCTCGAAATTATAGCTCAGTGTCTTCGCGAAGCGAAGCAGGAAATAGAGGGGCGATCCCCGAACCTACCGCCATTGCCCCTTCGCGCCGTGCAAGCGAAAAACGGGAGGGGTCAACCTTTTGTGAAAGCCGCCCTATGCCCACCCTTGTTAAAACCCATCAGGAACTTCTCTCCGAGATCGAAGCGACGCAGACCGCACCCGGCGAGGCGGCCTTCTGGTGGCTGGGCCAGCACTCGTTCATCGTCAAGGCGGGAACGCTGGTCGTTTACGTAGACCCCTTTTTCGCGCCGTGGGAAAGCCGCCATACGCCGCCGCTGCTCCACTTCGAGGAAGGCCGACTGGCAGACTACACGCTCATTACGCACACGCACGGCGATCATCTGTGCCCGCAAACCCTCGCCGCGATGAAGGATGCCTCGCCCACCTGCCATTTCGTGTGCCCGAAGTCGGAAGTGCACCGGCTGACGGACGAAGCGGGGATTCCCCCGCACCGGATCACCCCGATGCGCGGTGACGATCTTTTCGAGACCGAACAGATTTCGGTGTGGGCGATCCCGGCCAAACACGAAACCTTTGATTTTACCGAGGAACACGGCTACCCGTTTCTTGGTTACGTGATTCGCGTGAACGGCGTGACGCTCTATCACGCGGGGGATACGATTTTCTACGACGGGATGCTGTCGCGCCTTCAGAAGCACACGCCGATTCAGGCGGCGTTTCTGCCCATCAACGGGCGCAGTGCGGTGCAGCTCAGCCAGAACCTCATCGGCAATATGACCTATCAGGAAGCGGTGGAGGTGGCGGGCGAACTGAAGGTAGGGCTGGCTGTTCCCGCCCACTACGATATGTTTGTTGGGAATAAGGAAGACCCGCAGAAATTTGTGGATTATCTTCACTTTCGCTACCCGAAGGTTTCGGTCTGGGTCGGTCATCTCGGCGAGCGGGTGCTTGTCCCGAACGCCTCTGCCTGATCTCGCTTCTCTTTCACTTTCCACGAAAAGCCTATGCCGCCTCTTCTTTCTGAACTCATCCTCCAGCTCGCGCCCGCTGCCGTTGCCATGCGCCACTATTTGCACGCCCACCCTGAACTGAGCAATCAGGAAGCGGAAACCGCACGCTGCGTCGCGGCGAAGCTGACGGAAATTGGAGTGGACTCGCTGAAGACGGGGGTGGGCGGACATGGCGTGGTGGCCGAAATTCGGGGCGGGCGGGAGGGTCGAACGGCAGCCCTGCGAGCGGATATGGACGCCCTTCCCATTCAGGAGCTGTCCGACCTTCCTTATTGCTCCACCGTGCCGGGGGTGATGCACGCCTGCGGGCACGACGGGCACACGGCCACGCTCCTTGGCACGGCGGCGGTTCTTGCCCGGCTGCGGGAGGTGTTTGCCGGAACGGTGCGCCTGATTTTCCAGCCTGCCGAGGAGGGGGTGCAGGGTGCGAAACGGATGTGCGCGGAGGGCGTGATGGAGGGTGTCGCAGGGATTGCGGCCCTTCACGGCTGGCCTGGATTGAAAGTTGGGGAGATCGCCGCCAAGCCGGGGCCGATGATGGCGTCCTCCGATACGTTTGACCTTTTAATTCGGGGAAAGGGGGCGCACGCCGCGCAGCCCCACAACGCCGTAGACCCGATTGTGGCGGCGGCGCATTTCGTGACCGCCCTGCAAACGATTTCCAGCCGCGAAGTGTCCCCGACGGAAGCGGTGGTGGTCACCATCGCAAAGATCGAAGCGGGAACGGCCTACAACATCATCCCGACAGAGGCGAAACTGCGGGGAACCGTCCGCTGCCTGACGCACGAACTGCGAAACGCCCTGCCGGGGCGCATCGAAGCGATGGCGAAAAGCCTCTGCGCGGCGTTTCGGGCGGAGTGCGAACTGACCTATCGGTTTGGCACACAGCCGACGGTGAACGACATCCGGGTGAACGCACTGATCGAAGCGGTGGGAAAAGAGGTTTTGGGAGAACACGCCGTCCATCGCCTGGATGCCCCTTCGATGGGCGCGGAGGACTTTGCCGAGTATCTGAATTATGCGCCGGGAGCGATGTTTCGGCTGGGGGTGGGAGAAGCCGTGACGAACCTGCATACCCCGACCTACAACTTCACGGACAGTGCCGTGCCGGTGGGGATGACGCTGCTTTCGCAGATTGCGCTGAAACTGCTGAGTGAGGAGCGGGCTGCGTGACTGCGACACCGGACGTGGTGATTGTGGGGGGAGGTATCTTCGGAGCCGCCCTTGCGTTTGAGTTTGGCAGGCGGACGGTTTCGGCGGTGCTGCTGGAAGCGGGCGCGTTGGGCAGCGGAGCCACCGGAGCCTCGTTCGGGTGGATTAATGCGGGCACGAAATGGGCGGATGCGAGCTATCTGGCCTTGAATCTGGCGGGGATGAAAGCCTACGAAACCCTGGCCTCCGAATACGGAGCCGCCGCTCTGGGCTTGAGCGGAGGCGGAGCCTTAGAGGTGTTTGCTCCGCCGTTCGCTTCTGTCTTCGAGGAGAAACTGCAAACCTTACAGGCTTCCGGGTGCGCGGCGGTTTCGCTTTCCGAAGGAGAGATGGGGGCGTTGGAACCCGAACTTGCTTTTAAGGAGGGATCGGCGGGGCTGTTCACCCCTGCCGACCGCCTGCTCGACCCGGTGAAGTTCACCCGCTTTCTGGGAACCGAGGCGCAGAAGATGCGGGTTTCGGTGCGGGAGTACGCGCCGGTGCAGGAGCTTTCCCTTTCCTCCGTGAGCGGCAGATATAGGGTGAAAACCGAGGCGCAGGAGTATTCGACCCGTGTGCTGATTCTGGCGGCGGGAACGGCGACCCCGGCTCTGTTCGGCTTCTTGAGTTCGGCTCTTAAGCGGCCCTGGGTAAGGCTGAAGCGTTCGCCGGGGCTTTTGGTGACCCTTTCGGGAGAGGCGTATGAAAGCCCTGTCGGGCGGGTGGTGTATCCGGGCGGCGGGCTTCATCTGCGCCCGCTGCTTCAGGGACGGCTTTTGCTGGCTTCCGAGGCGAGCGATGCGGAGCTGGAACAAGACCCGGCGGCGGAGGTGGCGGCCCTGGCGGAGGGTCTGGTGGGGGCGGCGGCGGCCCGGTTTCCCGCCTGCGCCTCCGCACTTCGGGAGGCCCGGCGGGAAATTACGGTGGGGTATCGGGTTTTGCCGGAGGACGAGCATCCGGTGGCGGGGGCGGTGCCGGGTTTTCCGGGGCTGTTTCTGGCGTACACCCACAGCGGCATTACGCTCGCGCCCTATCTGGCTCAGGTTTTGGCCTCCGAAGTGACGAACGGAGTGGTGGCCCTGCCACGCGAGTACCGCCCGGAGCGTTTTTGCGTTTAGCCCCTGTTTTGGCCCGATTTTTTCCTTATATTTTCCTTGTTTTTCTTTATTATGGCCTTGTTTAGCCCTTGTTCCGTTCCCTATTCTGCCTTCAGGTTGGCTTTGCACGTCCGCAGATGGACGCTCTGGGGGGTTCCATCGTACCCTTTCCAGGCGTAGGGATCAATTCCCGCTACCGGGATCACGTCGCGCCGATCTGCATTGGCGACCGACTCGCCGGGTTTGAGGCTCCAGGGCAGCAGGCTCCAGGCGTTCATGTAGTGGTTCACGAGCACCCGCCGGTAGATGTCGGAGCGGTTTTTGCGTGAGCGGTGGAGCGTGTAGCCGTTGAAAAAAACGACCGTACCTGCTTTGACTTCAACGGGAACTTCCTGGGCCTCGTCAAAGCCGAAACTTTCGGGGGAAAAATCGAATTCTTCCTCGTTGTGGTGGGGCCGCTGGGGAAACAGGTAGCCGTTTCGGTGGCTTCCCGGCAAAATCCAGAGGCAGCCGTTTTGGAGGGTGGCATCGTCCATTGCGATCCAGGCTCCGACGAGAGAGCGGTCGCGGGTGGGGATGTAGATTTCGTCCTGATGCCACGCCTGCCCCTGAAACTGCGGCGGTTTGACAAAGAGCATGGACTGCATACACTTGACTGAGCCGTCCCAATGGGGGAGGTGCGCTGCCGTGATTTGAGACAAAACGCCGCAGATTTGGGGGTGCTTCGCATATTTTTCGATGACGGGTGAAACGTAATGCGGCTGATGGATGCAGAGAATGTTGGCGAGCACGTCGGCGTCGCTCAGGGTTTCGGGGAGCGGTTTGAGATTGTCGCAGGGATAGCCGCCGCGAGCGATCTTTACGGTATCGGCTTTGAGTTCTTCGAGTTCCGCCGGGGTGATGAGATCGGGTAAGATGAGATAGCCGTTTTCGACAAAGAATTCGACTTCGGGAGTGCCGACGACCGGGGGCACGTGAACAGCTGGGCTGGCTTGTGGTTCTGTATTCATAGGACGGGTTTCCTCCGGGGGTAAATTTGATCTTACAGGGAAAGTATAACCCGTTCCGGCGACTATGACAAGAGGAGAAATTTGACGCTTACCCCGGCAAAATTGATCTTGTCTTCATTGATTACCTATTCGGGCGGCAGAACAGGATACGAGTGAAGATTCCGTTTGACGACTTCAAACCCTAGGGAACGATTGATCGCGTACATACTCCGGTTGACGAGCAAATTGCTGGTTTCGATTCCTTGGAATCCCTGTTGCCGGATACAAAGTAAACTGTGCGCTTTTAAGGCTCCAGCAATTCCCTGGCCCGTCCACCCGGGCAAAACCCCCGTAAAGCCGCTTTCCAGAAAACCGGGAGGGGTTGAACCTTTCACGAATACGCACACTCCGATGATTTCCTGTTGATACATCGCGAGAAAATAAAGGGCGGGCAATGCCTCCGTTCCCACCACAAAAGCGTTGAGCCATGAGTCAAACGGCAGAGGGGCCTGTCGCAGCTCAACAGGTGGTTGCTTTTTCCGGCATGCGTTGTGGCAGAGATAGGCCTGGTCTATGGCTTTTTCATTCTGGCTAATCTGGCGTTGCAGCGTGGAGACACAAACTCCTCGGCTTTCAAGCACTAGAACGCGAGTTTTCAGGGCAGGCTCATCCACAGAGGTGAAATGGAGCCTCATCGTCAGCATCCAGTAGCGGCGAAAAGCCGGGTCGAGCGTAGTTTTCGTTTTCAAGCCAGTGTACCTCGGTGAAATTTCTAAAGGGGAAGTCCCTCTTCCTGCCGCCGCTCAATTAGACACTTCCTTCGAACTTGACAGCGAGCAAAAAAAACTACCCCCGAAACAGCCTGCCGGAGCGAAACAGGGCGGGGGGCGGGAAGTCCCTACCAGTAGGGGAGCGGGTCTTCCCGGCGGCTCCCATTTTATTCAGCGCAGGGTGAGATTGTCCTCGTGCAGAAATTCCAACCGATCTCCCTCCGAAAACTCGATCTTCAGCGGCGCCCTCTTACAAATCTGCGGCAAGCCCTCTGTCCACGAGTCGTACTCCGCCCCTTCTTATAACCTCAATCCGTTCGATCCCCCGCCCCAGCCAACCCCGCTCACGGAAACCAGAGGGAACTCCCAGAAGTTCGGCTCGGTCCTCTACGTTCGGTGCAGAGACGCAGACGGTTTCCAGGCAACTCTCCAGTAAGTGCTCTTATTTTCTCGAGACCGGTTTCTCTTTTTGATCGGATCAGTAAAAGGGTTCAAACCTTTCAGGAGAGGATTAGGCCCGGAAGAGCCTGCCTTCCCGGAACAGAACGGGGGTTGGCGGGGTCATGCCCTCCCCCACGCGCCGCCGCAGTTCGGAGGGGGTAAGGGCGAACGTCTTCTTGAAGGTCTCTGAAAAGTAGAGCGGGTCGTCAAAGCCGCAGAGGGAGGCGACCTCTGCGACCGAGTAGTTGGAGCGGGTGAGCAGCGACACCGCTCGATCCAGCCGAACCTGCTTTACGGCCTGCATCGGAGACACGCCAACTGCCCCGCGAAACAGGCGGCAGAGATGCTCTTCGGACACGCAGGCGGCGGAGGCGAGTTCAGGCAGGGTGAGCGGGGCTTCGGGGGAATGGGCGAGTTTGCGCTGGAGGTAGTTCCAGGCTCGCTCAACGGGAGGGGGCAGCGGCGGAGAAAGCAGGTGGCGCGTGCCGGTCTGCCCGCTAACAAAGGCCGTGAGCAGGGCGGCGAGAACGAGACGGCCCTGATCGCGCCTCAACACGGACGGTGGGGCGTCTCCTCCTCCCAGGGAGAGCACATGAAAGAGCAGCGGAAACAGCACGCTCCCCTCTTGCGGAAGGCGTACGGCTTCCCATTCCGAAGCAGGCGGAAGGAAATTGGGCGTGGCGTTTAGAGCAAAGTGAAAAAAACCGTGTGTGGTGGTGCGCTCTTGGCTCCAGAGAAACCCGTCTTCGGTGTTGGGGCGGCACAGCACCACGCTTCCGGCGGGAGCGTCGAACGAGCGACCGTTCTGCCGGTAAAGCGCACTGCCTTCGATGATCCAGACAAACTCGTGGTCGCGCATCTGGCGGGGGCCGAACGAAGCCCCTGCCGGATAGGTCACCACGCCTTGGGCCGAGGGCCAGCCAAACCCCACCAAATTCATTGTTGACGTGATCTTTCCGTTTTCGTGCGTAATCAGGAGTATGAACTCTGAGTATACCCCGGAAGAAGCGGCCTTCATCGAACGCGCCCGACACCTGGCCGAGGAGGTGCTTGCCCCCGAAGCCGAAACAACCGACCGGATGCCCTCGCCCCATCGCGCTCACTTCAAGACGCTGGCAAACGCAGGTCTGGCCGGAATTTCTCTGCCGAAAGCCTGGGGCGGAAGCGATCTTTCCAGCAGGGCACAGCGCGAAGTCATCGAGGCTCTGGCAGGCGGATGCGGCGTGACCTGCTTTACGCTGATGCAGCATCACGGCTCCTCCCGCATGATCGCCAACAGTGGTGCGGAAGCCCTCAAAAATCGGGTGCTGCGTAATCTCGCTTCAGGAAAAAACTTTTGTGCGGTGGCGTTTGCACATCTGCGTCGTCCCGGCCCGCCTGTTTTGGCGGCAACCCCGGTAGAGGGCGGGTTTCGGCTGAACGGAATCGCACCCTGGGTCACGGGTTGGGGGTTAATGAATCAAGTGGTGGTGGGAGCCACTCTGCCGGACGGTCGGCACGCTTATCTCTGGTCGCCCCAAAGCCCGAAGGAGTTCGCCGATTTGTTTGCGGACTGTGCTCCCCCGGACGGAGACTGGGGAGGGCAGACCGCTTCCGCTCCTCTGCCGCTGCTCGCCATGAATGCCTCCTCAACCGTGCAGTTGACCTTCAGAAGCTATTTCGTGCCCGCCGCGCACTTTTTGCACAACTCGGATCGGGAGACGATGGAGCGCAACGACCGCAACGGAGTGCTCGGCCCCACCGCTGCGCCGCTGGGGTGCGCTCGTACCGCCCTTCGCCTGCTGGAGAAGACCGCACAGAAACGAAACCTTGCGGCGATCCAAGCGGCTTCCGCTGCCCTTCGCACCGAATACGAAACGCTGAAATCCGCCCTTTCAGACCAACTGCAGCTTCCCTCTGAGAACGAAATCTTCTCAAGGTCGCTTGCGTTACGCGCCCAGGTGATTTTGCTCGCCAATCGAAGTGCGCTGGCTTTGTGTACCGCCTCTTCAGGAGCCGCGAACAACCTGAGCCATCCCGCGCAAAGGCTGCTGCGCGAGGCGATGTTCTACAGCGTGCAAGCCCAGACCCAGGACGTGCTTTCCGCCACATTAGACGGCCTGCTTACCCTCGCTTGATACCGGCTTTTCCGCCCCCAGTTTACCCGGAGTTTCAGTAGACAAAAAACCGTATAACCTTAGAGAAAAGAAGGGGCAAACCTTGACTTTTGTCTGGTGACTATGCTATCATAATACAACTTTTGCGGAGAAATTGACAGTTATTGAAGGCTCCTCAGAACGCTCCCATTCCGATGCAAATTCTGCATCGTTCCACAGAGAGGAAACCGGTTTTTATGAGCGATAAAGAAGAAATCGTCTATGAAGATTTAAGCAAAGTCGGGCACGTAGATGCCTCCTACAACGCCGAACAGATTCAGGTGCTGGAAGGCCTCGAAGCCGTCCGGCAGCGTCCCTCCATGTACATCGGCTCGACAGATGGCAAAGGCCTGCATCATCTGTTTGTGGAAGTCTCCGACAACGCAATTGACGAGGCGATGGCGGGGCACGCAAACCGCGTAGACACCATTTATCACAAAGATGGTTCTGTCTCCGTGCGTGACAACGGACGCGGCTTTCCGGTAGACATGAACGAAAAATACGGAATGCCCGGTGTTGAACTCGCCCTAACCAAGCTTCATGCAGGCGGCAAGTTCGATTCGGGAGCCTACAAAGTTTCCGGCGGACTTCACGGCGTCGGCGTTTCCTGCGTCAATGCCACTTCGGACTGGCTGGAAGTGAAAGTCTGGCGTGACTCCAAAATCTACAGTATCCGCTTTGAGCGTGGCGTTACCTCCCAGAAACTCAAGCAGATTGGCAAGTGCAAGCCCGACGAGCACGGAACGCTCGTTCACTGGCATGGTGACGCCGACATCTTTGGCGAGCATCAATATGATCCCGAAAAGATCGAGCGGCGGCTGCGCGAACTCGCCTACCTGAACAAAGAAATCACGCTTTCCTTCACCAACGAGACGGAGACCGAAATTCAGGACGAAGAAGGAAACATGGTTTCCACACCGGACGGCCAGCCCGTCACCCGTGTTTACCACTTTCCGCGCGGAGTCGCCGAGTACGTCGAGCACCTCAACGCCACCAAAGACCCGCTTCACAAGCCGATCTACTTCAGCGGGCGCAAAGACGACATCGCCGTTGAAGCCGCCCTGCAATACAATCTCGGCTACCAGGAAACCATCCTGACCTTTGCGAACAACATCAACACGCCCGACGGAGGAACGCACCTTTCCGGCTTGAAACGCGCCCTGACCACGGTTCTCAACAATTACGCTCGCAAAAGCGGCATCCTCAAAGAGAAGGACACCAACTTCTCCGGGGACGATGTGCGCGAAGGCTTGACGTGCGTGATTTCCGTTCTTCTGCCGCACCCTCAGTTCGAGAGCCAGACCAAGGTCAAGCTTGCCAACAACGATGTCGAAAGTGCCGTCAGCACGGTCATTTACGAAAAACTGACCGAGTACCTCGAAGAAAACCCTGCCGTCGGCAAGCGCGTTCTCGATAAAGCCCTCACTGCACAGCGAGCCCGCGACGCCGCCCGAAAAGCCTCCGAACTCGTGAAACGGCAGTCGGCCCTTGAAACGAACTCGCTGCCGGGAAAACTCGCCGACTGCTCCGAGCGTGACCCGAAAAAATGTGAACTGTTTCTTGTGGAAGGCGACTCGGCAGGCGGCCCTGCCAAGCAGGGACGCGACCGCCGCACTCAGGCAATCCTGCCCCTGCGCGGAAAAATCCTGAACTCCGGCAAAACCCGCGTGGACAAGGTACTCGAAAATGAAGAGATTCGCGCCATGATTACCGCCCTTGGAACCGGGATCGCCTATGGTGTTTCCGGGGAAGACGACGATGAAAATGGCGAGCTGCTTGAAACGAAAAAAGAAAAAGACAAAATTCCGCAGTACGATCTGTCGAAATTACGCTACGATAAGATCATCATTATGACCGACGCAGACGTAGACGGCGATCATATCCGCACTCTGCTGCTCACGTTCTTCTGGTACTATATGCGCCCTCTGTTGGACGGCGGGCACGTCTATATCGCTCAGCCGCCGCTCTACCGCGTGAAGGTCGGGAAAAACGATCAGTATTACGCCAAAAACGCCGACGAGCGTGACATTATCTTGAAGCAGGTTCGCACCAAGCGCGACGTGATGGTAACCCGCTTTAAGGGATTGGGGGAGATGGATGCCATTGATCTTGCCGAGACAACAATGGAACCGGCCAAACGTCAGCTGGTGCGGGTCTCACTGGACAGCGAAGACCTGACCGGAGCGGTGGAGATGTTTAATATCTTCATGTCTGATAAAGTCGAGCCGCGCCGAGACTTCATTGTGGCCCATGCCAAAGAAGTGACCGACGTGGACTGGCACGGCTAGAGTCCGACACGGGCAGGTTTCGCAGGCAAATGGCGGTTGCCGGGAATTAAAATACCCGTCAGGGCAATATCGAAAGACCGGGCAGAGAAGGGAGCGGATGCATCTACAGACCGGGCATCCAAATCTGCGATTAGGCAATATCGAGAGACCGGGCATTAAAATACCCGTCTGGGGAGCCTGCGGCTAAACGTCCTGAAGACGGTGGTCACGGGGACGGAGCCCGAAGACGAAACGCATCTGCTCCGTACCTCGTCAGGAACTAAAGATGAAAACCCTTAAGCCGCCTCCCCTGCCCGTGCCCGAATCGCTTCTGTTAAACGGGGGAGACGCTGCTGCGTTCCGCCGAAGTCCCGGCACAAAACGCCTTCCTTCTGCGCCCCGCCGCCGAAACACCGAGCGAAACAAAGGCGCAGGAACTCCTCCGAGCCAGTGTGGGAGAAACCGAAAACTAGGCTTTAGGGAAAGAGGTCAAAACGCATCCAATGAAGGCGAGCCCGTAATTGATAGATTGAATTTAGTTTCAACCGGGCGATGGTTCCCCGTCCAACAGCGGTCTGCCCCAGGAGTTCAGCAGTCACGGGATCGAAAGCAAAGTGATCCTTCCATAAATCCCGCCGGGGATCGAAAATCGGCACGTTTCGCGCTTCAACCGAATCCCAAGCCGCCGTCGAATCGGACTTGTGTAGGTTGCAGGACTCACAGGCAAGAGCCAGATTCTCCAGCGTATCCATTCCACCTGCGGCACGCGGGAGAATGTGCTCCACCTCGAAAGTAAAATTGAAGACACGCTCCGGGGCGCGGCAATACTCGCAGCGTCCTTGAGCGCGTAAGGCGACTTCGGGATAGAAGCGGTTCATGACTTGACCAGGGGCAGGGTTTGAGTGCGGGCAACAGTGGCATCGAACGCCGCCTCGACCAGAGCTTCCCACTCGGCGCGTTCCGCCTCGGTGAGCGTCTCCCGTCGGGCTTTGAGTTCCTGAAGCCGTGCCTCCTGCGCCTCAGTGAAAAAAGCATCCCCCCGGTTGAAGGCCCAGATGACGATGGGTGCGGAGGCAGCTTCCGGGAGGCGGGGAAGAAGCGCGTTCAGGGCTTCCTGCGGGGTCGGCCCAAACCCTTGTTCAAGGCCGGAGACGGCACGAAACTGGTCAGTGACTTTCGGCGGCATCAGCTGGATTTCCTTTCTTAAAAAACCTCGGCGGTCGCTTTCAGTGTACCCAATTTCTCCGCAAACGGCCTCCTCGGTTTGCAGCGTCGGCTCAGAGGTACGTCTCCCGGTTTTTCGTGCTATCATCGAAACACAGTCCTTCTCCTCCGCAGGAACACGCCGATGAACCTTTCCGACCAGCCAAGCGATCCTCCTGAACCCGCTTCCCTCAAAGCCTTCCGAAAAGAATTACAATCCATTCATCAGTCTGAGCAGGGAAGCCTCGCTGTCAGCATCGGAATCATCATCACTAGCTTGCGGCTGGGCTTTACCCTGTACCTTGCCACTGACTCACATCACTTTCTGACCTCCGCGTTCGTCTTGACTTTGATGATCGTTTCCAGTCAAATGCTCCTCTCCTGGATCAGAAACCAAAGCGAACGGTCACGCTATCATACATCGTGGGAGAAAGCCTTGGAAAGAATTCCCCTTTGATCGAGGGAAGGCAAACACTCACGGGAAAACTCGGCGAGGAAGTGGAAAGCCGCCTGCTCCGTGCCATTCAGACCCCGCAGGCAGCGGAGTATGTGTCCCTTTCTTCGAAGGATAAACGCTGGATCATCTCCCGGCTCACGTTCTCCGATCCACGCTGGACGTTTTCGGTGCTCGAAACCCTGCAGCAGTACGGCGGGGAAGAAACGCTGCCTCGGCTGGCGTCTTTTGTCGAGGAGGGGAGGCGGATGGGCCAGACCCAGAAGGCGTTTATCCCGATAGACCGCTGGAGCGGGATGCCCCTGAAAGACACCAGGAAGATAACCCTGAAGGCGGAAAGGGGACTCACGGTACTGAAAGGCCCGAATCGCTTCTGTTAAACGGGGGAGACGCTGCTGCGTTCCGTCGAAGTCCCGGCACAAAACGCCTTCCTTCTGCGCCCCGCCGCCGAAACACCGAGCGAAACAAGGGCGCAGGAACTCCTCCGACCCGCCCCTAAAAAGCCAACTCCCTGAACCCCCGCCCTCAATGGCAGGAAGCCCTGCATCCAAATGCAGGTTGGGAAGGCAGGGCGTACCGACCGTCCTGAAGACGGAGCTCTCTTCCCGCGTTCCGTCTTCAGGACGTTTAGCCGAAGGCTCCCCAGACGGGTATTTTAATGCCCGGTCTCTCGATATTGCCGAAACGGGTATTTTAATGCCCGGCGTATCGGTGCTCCCAAACAGGTATTTTAACGCCCGGTCCGAATGTCCAGCCCTTCAATCCCCGCTCGCTCCCCTCCCTCTCCTCACCTTTTCTTTTCACCCCGTCGCCTGCTCATTCTGCTCACCGGCGGCGGCGGCGGTGCCCACGACGACGCGTCTGGCCCCCATGCCGACGCCCCGCCTTTCGCTTCACTGACCGCACCCCGGACAGCGGCTCGCCGATCTTGAAAAAATGAGTTAACATTCGGCGGGCGATGGGAGCCGCCGTGTCCGCTCCAAACCCGCCATTTTCCACCAGGACCGCAATCGCAATGCGAGGCTTTTCCACCGGAGCAAAACACACGAAAACCGAGTGCGAGGGAGCCTTCTCCCCCTTTTTCGTGGTTTCGGCGGTTCCGGTTTTGCCTGCAATGTCCACCCCTGGAATCCGAATTCGCGCCGCTGTGCCGCCCTCCTCCACCACGCGCTCCATGCCGCGCCGGATCGCCGCCAGGTTTTCCGGTTTCAATTCCAGCGGGCGGATCACCTCGCGGATCAGGCGTTTTTTCACGGTGGGTTTCGCGCCGGTTTCATCCACCACTTCCCGCACGAGCTGAGGCTTCAGCAAAGTTCCGCCATTGGCGAGCGCGGAGGTAAAGGCCGCCAGCTGCAGCGGCGTCACCTTCACGGCCCCCTGCCCCACCGCCATGTTCAGCAGGTCGCCGCCCACCCATTTCCCCCGCCCCGTTTTTTCCTTCCAATGCGGCGTTGGAATCAGTCCCGTGCCCTCTTCGCCGGGGGGCAGATCAATGCCGGTGGTCTTGCCGATCCCAAAGTTTCGCGCCCATTTTTGGAGGGTCGCCTCCTCCATCCGCTGCGCCGTGTGCCAGAAAAACACATTACACGAGGCTCCCACCGCCCGCTCAAAGCCAATCGCGCCATGCCCGCTTCGCACATCGCAGTTCCACCGCCGCCCGTAGCGCAGAAAGCCGGGGCAGTAGTCCGTTGAATGATCTGTGAGTGCGCCCGACTCCAGCCCTGCCGCCGCCGTAATGAGCTTGAAGGGAGAGCCGCAGGGATACCCGGCTTTGATCGCCCGATTGAACAGCGGTTTCGTCTCGTCTTTCAGAAGCCGATCATAATCTTTGCCATAGGAATTAAGGTCGTACGAGGGCGAGGAGACAAGGGTCAGCACCGCGCCGTCGGCGGGGTCGAGGGCCACCACCGCTCCCGCGTGTCCTTTGGCAAGCTGCTCCTGAAGGGCGTCATAGGCAATCTGCTGAAGGTCGCCGCGCAGGGTCAAGCGCAGGGAATTGCCGGTTTGCGGCGCGATTTCTTCCACCGTGCGCTTCATACGCCCTTTCGCGTCTACCTCCACCATCTGACCGCCCTCTTTGCCGCGCAGCACCTCTTCGTACTGTGCCTCCAGCCCGAACACCCCGGTGAGGTCGCCGCCGTGATAGCCCCGATCCTTGAGTTTTGCGAGCCGTTCACGGGTCACCGGTCGCACCAGCCCCACGAGGTGCGAGTAAAGCCGTGCCTGCGTGTAAAACCGTTTCGGGTCTTTGAGGATAAGCACCCCCGGCAAATCGAGCCGCTTTTCCTCGATTTGAGACAGCAGCTGGATGTCCACGTCCTCGGCGACGGTGATGGGGTCAAGGGCGGCGGTGCGGTTTTCCTCCACCGTCTCCTCGAGTTCGGGCAGAGGACGGTGCAGCAGCAGGGCGAGGTTGGGCAGGGTGTCGGGATATTTTTTGAGTTCGTCGGGCAGGACGGCAACCACGAAATGAGGCTGGCTGACCGCAATTTCTGCTCCATTTGCATCAAGGATGCGCCCGCGCGGGGCGAGTTTTCGGATCGGGCGGGTGCGCTGAAGCACCGACTGCTCTTCGAGTTCTGCTCCCATCACGATTTGGAGAAACCAGAGGCGTGCGGCAATGGCAGTGAACATCGCCAGGATCACCGAGAACAGGAGGATAAGGCGGCGGTAGTCAGGGATGTGTTCGGTGGGATTGAGCATGAATTTCTGGCGGGGAAGTGCCCTCTTGAAACCGGGGTCTTTCCGTAGGGGCCCTGTTTGCTGCGCCCTGTTTTGGGAGGGTTCGGCAATCAGACCCCCCTACGGTTTAATGGGGTTCGGCAAGCAGAACCCCAACAACTCTGCCCGCCCCGTGTTTTCACCCTAAAGCGGCTGCAGGTAGACCTCGGTGGTTTCGATCAAGCGGCGATACCAGCCGCCGCCCGAATCCACCATCGGAAACCACCAGAATGAGGGGCGGTGGTCGGTGTGGGTCAGCCCTTCGCGGGTGAGCAGGGCATTTCGCACGAGGCGCACCCGTGCCAGTTCGAGTTGGTTCAGCACGTCGTCGCGGGTGCGGCGGGCAGCAGCGGCGGCCTCCCCGCGCTCCAGCAAAAGCCGTTCCTCTTTGATACGCGCGATTCGAGCCAGAAGGTTTCGGCGTTCGGCAAGCAGGGGTTCGCTTTGCGTGGCGTAGTCGCGAGCGAGAGACGCCTTCACCGTTTTCAAGTCGCGGTAAAGGGCGTCCACTTCCCGCTGAAGCGCCGCCGCCGTGTCGCGCAGGGCCTTAAGGGTGTGCTGTGCCCCGTGATAGGCTTCGGCGAGGGCGTTCCAGTCGGCCTGCGGGTCGTGTTCCTGAAGGTAAGCCAGCATTTCGCGGGGTTTCGCCAGGGTCTTCAGGGTGTCGAGCCGGGTTCGCTGTTCCTCCAGCACTGCCTTCCAGCGTTCCGAGAATTCAGAGGCGGGGAGGCTGTTTCTGCGGAAGGTCTGCGCGAGATGTTCGGCGGGCTGAAGGCCGGTTCCGGCTTCGGCGAGCGCGTCCCACGTTCGGTACTTCAGGCGTAGGATCGGGTGCATCGTAAGGGCAATCCCCGCCTCCCGCAGCCGGTGGTTCATCGCTTCGGTGCGGGTGACGTACATCGAACCTTCCTCATTAAACACAAAAATGAATTCCTGTGCGAGCATGGAAACGAGCGAGACTGCCTTGCCCACGAGAATAATCTTTTCTCCAAACCGGGAGTGAAGAATTTTGGCCAGTGCGCCGATACTTTCCACCGGGGTCTGAAGGGGAATGGCAACGGGTTTTTTCGTTTCGACAAACAGGACTTTGGGGGTGAGGCGCAGGGTTCCGCGTCCCCGGTCGGGCAGGACGACATCGAAGGGAAGCGCGTTTTCGCCAAAGCGATCCAGGGTGTACATCCCCGATCCGTCCATCACGGCGTTGTAGGCATCCAGGGCGGTTTGCCGGGTGTGCGGGTTCAGAAACAGGTCGACAAAGCGAAAGCGTGGGAGAGAAGCGGTTTCGGGTGTGAAGCGGAGCAGTTCGGAGGTGGCGGTAACTTCGAGGTTGTGCGGGGTTTTGCCGAGAAGGAGGGTATGGAACCGGGGAAGCAGCGTGCGGTAAAGGTCGGAAAGCGAAGCATCGGGGTGGGTGGAGCAGAAGTCGCGGCAGCGTTCGAGCAGGGCTTCCGCCGTGCGTTCTGCCTCTTCCTGACAGCAGCCGGGCGCGATTTGTTTTAGGGTTTCGCCAAAGGCCCAGCGCAGGGTTTGGAGAATGCCTTCGCCAACTTCGCGAAGGGGCAGCTGCCCTACGATGAGGTCTCGCGAGCCGGTGTAAACCAGCCCCCGCCAGCCCCAGGCTTCCGTCACTTCATCGAGATAGTCCTGCCGGGTTTTGCCGCTTGCCTTCACCGCGCGCTCGAAGCCCACGCCATGATGCACGAATTCATGCCGGGTGGGATAGGTTTCCGACCCGAACAGCGCGGAAATCTCCCCTGCCGCCGACCACAGATCGCGGGTGCTGCCGCCGTTATGCGGAATCAGTGCAAAGGGATCGCCGCCGTTTTTTGCCCTTAAATTGGCTTTAGCGAAGTAATCCGTGTCATGCACCCCGACCACGAGCGTGCCGCCGAGGGCTTCCTCTTCGAGCACCTGCAGGAGAACGGCTTTTACCGGCTCATCCCAAAAGACGGACTGCCCCAGCGCGAGAAACGAAGTATGGGGGAATTGTTGACGAATTTGGGCAAGAGTGTCGCGGCGGGAAGGCGGGGTTGAGTTGTTTCGAGGATCGGTCTCGAACGACATGAGCGGCTCTCTCCGGGTGTTTCGCTGGTGCGGGGTAATGAAAACTACGCACGGCTGCCCCGTGAAGTTCCGTTCTCTTCTCGCAGCGGAGGGAAGCCGGAGGGCAGTGGCCCCAAAGAGGGTTGGTAAATTTTCTTTGCCACGACCGCTTATTTCGCCGCTTGAGGAGCAGAAAGGGGGCCGGGGATAGTCTCCAGTTTTCCAGGTTTCCGGCTTCAGCAGACCTCTGCCGGGGAGGGGCAGGCAGCGAGGCGGCGGTGAGAGGAAAGCCCTTTTTGAGCAGCGGTTTGCCTTCCCTGCCTTTTCAGGGCCGAACCTCTCAATACCCGTTTGGAGAGCGTTCCGCCAAACGCCCTGACGCCGGGAGGCAGGCCAAGCCCTTCCGACGGGTGTTTGCTTTTTGGGCAGTCTGCCTCACAGCAGGGAGGTCACGACAGGATGCCGTGCGTTTTGCCGCTCCAGCCGGGAAAGACTTCCGCGAAGCGGGGATTGTTCAGGCGGGTATGCAGCACTTCGGCGAGGATGTCGCGGTAATCGGTAGTAACGCGCAGATCGCCGCCGTCCAGCCGCTCTTTGGCGAGCGTGGGCCAGTCGCCGTAAACCCTGCCGCCCTTCACGCCGCCGCCCAGCACGAACATCGCGGAGGCTCGCCCATGATCGGTTCCAAGGCCGTAGTTTTCATAAGCCCGGCGTCCGAATTCGGTCATCACGAGCACGGTCACTTCGTTCCGCTGCCCCCGAATGTCGGCGTAGAAAGCAGAAACGCCGTCTGCCAGCTCTTTCAGGCGCAGAGAAAGATAGCCCGTGTCGCGGCCCTGCCCCACGTGCGTGTCCCAGCCTGTCATCTCAAGGCAGGCAATTTCCATGCCGACTCGCCCTTTCATCAAACAGGCGACCTGCCGCAGCCCCCGCCCCAGGTCGGTATCGGTGTAGAGCACGCCGGGAGCGGGACGATACGACTCCGGGTGCAAAACACGGATGGCATCCAGGGCTTTCAGGGTTTCGGCTCCGGCGTGGTGTAGTGCAGTTTTGTTGTCCGAATAGAGGGCATTGAGGGAGGCGAGCATTGCCGCATTTCGCTGCGGCTCCGGCGGGTTAAGCCGAAAGTCTGCCAGGGAAGTCAGGGCCACCGCCGTCGGTGATCCGCGCAGGCTGTCCGGCATTGTCTCGGAAACGGCAACGGCACGGAGCGGCGAAACGTTCCCGGTTTCCATCGTTTGCAGGTGACGCGCCAGCCAGCCGCTTGCGGCGGCATCTCCTTTGGCCACGCCGCGCTCCATCTGCGCCATTGCCTCAAAGTGAGACCGGGTGGTGTCATCCGAGCCCACTGCGTGAACAATCGCCATCTCGCCTTCCTGATAGAGCGGATAGAGCGAGCGGAGCGTGGGATGCAGCCCGAAAAAGCCGTTTAGATCAAGGCTTCGTGACGTTGTGAGTTCCCGCAGGTCGTTCGGGCGCGGCAGGGCGAGTGTGGGCCGGAGGCGGTAATACTCGTCCTCGCCGTGCGGAGGGACAAGGGAGAGGCCGTCTGCCGCGCCCCGCAGAAAGATCACCACCAGGGCGTTTTGCCCCGCGTCTCTGCGGCCTCCCAGCACCGCCCCGGAAAGCGAGCCGCCTCCCGGCTTTCCAGACACCGCCGCGCTGCCGGTGGCGGCAGCCAGCACTGCCCCCGCGAGAAACTGCCGCCGTGTTAAAAATGAATTTTGTCGTTTGCTCATGGTTTATTGCCTTTTTCGGTTTAGGGCTCCGATCCAGAGCCAGTAGATCAATGCGGTCGTGCCCCCGGTGAAGGTCAGCGTCATCAAACGCAGGAGGGCCTGCGGACACCCCAGCACACTGCCCAGCTTGTAGAGAATCACCGCCGCGTTGAGGGCGTAGAGAACCAGCGCGATCAGCCCGAACCACTGCGCCGCCGACTGTTTCGCCTCATCGGTAAGATAGTCTGCGTGGGCGTTGAGCAGCCCGTCCAGGTCGCCGGTGAGCTCCGCCGTTTTCACGAAATCGGTGAGGCGGGACGGCAGCAGTTTCGTCGTTTCGAGGGTGGAAGAGAGCGATTTGCCGTGCCGGGTCTGCTCGGCGGCTGTTTGCAGCATCCAGGCATAATGGGGGTTTCCTGCCAATTCTGCCGAAGTTTCGAGGGCCGCCGAAATCGGTACGCCTGCGCCCCATAAGACGGCGAACGACCGAAGCCAGGCTGCGCTCGCGGTGTCGCGCTCGACGGCTCCGCGACCGGGAGCCTGAATCAAAAACCGCCCCCATCGTGCCGGATTGCGGGAAAGCAGGGTTTGCCGGAGCAGCAAACCTCCGATCCCGACGCCGCCCGCTGCCGCCAGAAACAAAGGCAGCAGTTCGGGCAGCACAAACCGAAGTAGATTGACCAGGGCGAAGGCCAGCCCGATATTCAGGTTCATGCCTTTACGCACAACGGGATGCAGCACCGTGAAGTCCAGCTTTCGCTCCGCCGTTTGCAGCCTCCGAAATGCCGTTTCGCAGTTTCGCAGCGCCCCTTCGGTGCGCCCCGCCTGTTCGCTCACCTCCAGGATCGGGGCGAGGATCGGGTGAAGAGCGCGGCCCTGCGCCCGAACTGCGCTTGAAATCGGCGTTCCGTTTTCCAGAGCGGCAGCGGCCTCGCGCAATGCACTGCCTTCACGGAGGGGCAGCAGGGCCGCCATCTCGCGCATTGCCTGAGACAAGGGAACGCCCGTTTCGACCCGCATCGCCATCGCTCCAAAGGCATCCGCATAGCGCGGCAGGATTCCTTCGGCGGTTCCCATCATTTGCGCGAACGGCTGGGCATACGCGGGCTTAACGGAGGCGGTCGGCGTGACGGAGAGCGGCGTCATTTCCCCGGAGACAAGATCGGTCAGCCCCCCCTCAAAGGTGGTTCGCTTTGGCACAGCAGCGGTCGGCTGAGTAACCTGATCCAGAAGCGATTCGTCACTGCGGGAGGCAGCTCCGGTTTTTAATCGTGCTTCGCGTTCGGCGTTACGGCTGGAATACTGCGGCATCGGAACGAGTTATCTCCTCTGGAACTCCGGGGAAGCCAGGATTAAAGCTGCGATCTCGGCGAGGGTTCTTTCTTCCGCAGCTTTAGAGCGGGAAGCCGTTTGCCCATGCCGAAGCAGGGTTTCTTTCAGAACGCCTGATCTTGGGTCTTCGGCGGGGGTCAGCAGGATCGCTTCCATCAAAGAACGGGTTTTCTGTTCCAGCGTCACGGCGTTTCGTGCCCCGAACAGTGGCGCGAAGTCCACCTGCGTCCCGCCGATTTTGTTGGCGGTGAGGGCGAGGGCATAGTTCCAGCGGCCCAGCAGCGATCCTGTCCAGGCAGCCTCTTTTTCGGGGTAGCCGTCCGGCATGGGCCACTGGTAGAGCGGCTGCCCCATACTCTGAAGAAAGGGCTGCAAGTTTCCTCCGCCGTCCGTATCGGCGGCGAAGACCCGCAGCGACGACACCAAAAACTCCAGCGGTCGCTTCAGGATCGGCGTTCGCGTGCCCGCATCGGCCCTCACCAGACCGTCGAGCAGAATGGGGCGCAGCAGAGCCTCTATTTCGGTATCGGCTTTCAGGTAGGCCGCTGCGCTGCGCAGAACAATCCGTTCCGGGGCTTCCCCCAGAAACCGGCGGCAGAGTTTTTCGGCCAGAAACCGCGCCGTTGCGGGGTGAACCGCCAGGGCTTCCAGCACGGTGTCGGCATCGCGGACGCCGCCGTTTGGAGCAATGCTCAAATTCAGAAACGGAATGTACTTCGCCCCGCTGTCGTGCATCTGCGGGTCGAAATGGTAGTCCGACGGCTTTTGAGTGAACGCGGCTTTCGTGAAATGAAACGCCCCGCCCTCGAAGCCCCGCCGAACCCGCCACCCGGTAAAGCACCGCGCCACCTCCTGAATGTCCTTGAGGGTATAGCCGGAGTGAACGCCCAGCGTATGCAGTTCCAGGAGTTCGCGGGCGTAGTTTTCGTTAGCGACACCCCTTTGGTTGAGCTGATTGTCGAGATAAGAGAGCATCGCGGGGGAGTGTGCCGAGGCCGTGAGCAGGTCTCGGAATTTGCCGAAGCGGTGGGGTCGAACCACCGTTTCCGCATCAATGGGCAGCAGAACCCGCTCATTGTTTTTCAGGGCGTAGATGTTGAAGTGATTTGTCCAGAAGTCTGCGAGGGTTTCACCGAGCTGGTTTTTGGAATAAACGCCGCGCAGGATCGCCGCCTGCTGAATCTCACGCAGCAGCTGCTCGTCCGAGAGATTTTCCAGGGTATCGGGCGAAGACTCGGTTTCGGACTGGACATCGAGCGAGCCAACGCGCTGCTTCAGCAGAAACGGCTCCTCTCTGTGAGAGGCGAGCTGCTCCTCGACAAAGCCGCCCGCCCCCATTTCGCAGACCCGCTGGAGTTCTGCCGCCGTGCCTCCAAAGGTCAGGCGGGAGAGAACCGTTCGTGCCAGCTCGGTATTTGCGGTTTTCGGCAGCGGCGGAAAGAAGGGCGGTTCCCCCTGCGTGATGTCTCTCACTTTTTCCCGAACGCCGCACCCGGAGAGCGCGGCGGTGAGGGCAAGTGCCGTTCCGAGAGCGCAGGCGGGCACGCAAGGCGGGGACGGCTCCAAAATGTTTTTCTCCGAAGGAGAATGCGCTGGGCTTTGCATAACAGTTTTTCCTCGGCTCCCCTACCCTTCGGAAGGAGAAACGGACAGCGAAGCGGACACCGGAGACGCCTTCCGCAGAACGCTCATCGCCCCCGCCCCCAGTGCACAGAAAACGGTGACCGGGGCAAAGAGAAACCACCCGAAGTAGGGAAAAGCCATCGCCACCGAAAACACCAGCGACCCGCGCACGAGTTCACCGAACGACGTTCTCGCGCCTGCCATATCTCCGATGCGCTGCCCAAAGAGTTTCGCCAGCCCTGCCGCCCCGATACAAAGCATGGCCCCGATTCCCAGCGAACCGAGAAAGGCGATCAATTTAATCAGCGGATTGGGAACCGCAATCAGGTTCAGCAGAATCACGAACAGCACCGCCATCAGCGCACCGATGCCGAACGACCGCTTCGGTTTTGCCTCCAGGGTTTCGCTTGCCCGCAGCGCATGAACCGGGAACGCGAGTGCCGTTGCCAGCGTTAACGCCATCCACGACAAAACAATCAAGGTTGCCACTGCAACCGCCATCTGAACCTGTGCCAATGTCATGAGTTTGTCTCCGTTTGTTGAGGGTCTGTTCGGGTCACTTAGTTGTCACTACTGTCCGCTTCGGCAACGGTTTCGTTTTGGGGGCGAGGTGTGATGAATTTCACAATAAAACTTTTCTCTACAGCGATTAGTTGCAACGTCAACTATCTTTCGGACGTAGACCCTTTGGGCGTAGATTACCTGAAGGAGAAATCAAAATGTCGAAAGTCGCGATTGTTTACCACAGTGGGTATGGACACACAAAGCGCGTTGCCGAGCATATTGCCAAAGGAGCTGAAAGCGTGGAGGGCACAACCGTGCATCTTCTCACTGCCGTTGAAGCCGCCGAGAACATTGATTTGCTGGATGATGCGGACGCCATCGTGTTCGGATCGCCCACCTACATGGGAAGTATGGCGCATCAGATGGCGGCGTTCAAGGATGCTTCCGCCAAACCCTGGAGCCAGGGGAAATGGAAAGGCAAAGTTGCGGCAGGCTTCTCGAACTCAGGAGCCTACAGCGGCGACAAACTCAATACGCTTCAGCAGTTTGTGATCCTGGCAATGCAGCAGGGCATGATCTGGGTCGGGCTGGATTTGTTTCCGGGGCATAACAGTTCCAAAGGAAGCGATGAAGACCTGAACCGGGTGGGATCCTGGCTGGGCCTTTCCACGCAGGCCAACACGGACGAAAGCCCGGAAACCGCCCCTCATGCCTCCGACCTAAGGACCGCAGAGTATTTTGGAGCCCGGATCGCAACCACTACGGCTCAATGGTTACGCGGCGCACAGGGCTAGTATCTTTTCTGCCGTTCGAGACAGAGGGGCAATCTCTTGTACTGCCCTCTGTCCCGAACGGTTTTCCTTCGTGCTCAACGATCCAGCAGGGCAGGCGTCAGCGGGATTGTGCGGCGGTAACGCATCATCGTGCGGGCAAAGTCTTCGAGAGAGGGCAGGGCCGGGAGCTTGAAATTGGTCGGCTCCAGACTCCGTGCCCGTGCCAGCGCATCCGAAACGGCTTTCGTCTCTTTCGGGTTTTGCGAAATGTCCTCCGCCATCAGAACAAAGAGATCGGGAGCAGTGGGATCGAGTTTAGCAAACTTCGCGAGGTAGGGTTTCGCGCCTTTGAATCGCTTCATGCCCATCATGGCAAGGGCACGTCCGCCGGTGGCGGCGGCGTTGTCCGGCTCGGTTCCCAGCACCACATCAAACAGGGTGATCGCTTCCACAAACCGATCCTCGCGCTTGTCGTAAGCCAGATTCTGAAAGGCTCGCTCCACCAGAACCGGCATAAAGAGCGGCAGGTTCAGCGCGGCACTCACATAGGATTTTTTCGCGGGTTCCCATTCGTTTGAGTCGGCGAGAAGACACATCGCCGCATACTGGGTTTCGCCGCAGTCCGCCGTTTCCACTGCCAGCTGCGCCTCTTTGTAGGCGTCCCGCCGGGCATTGAGACAAAGATCGGCGAAGCAGGCAACAACCAGGGCAAGAGGCTGCTTCGCGTTTACGCCGTCACTGACGGCATCTCGCGAAGCCAGATACTTTCTCGCGGAATAGAGAGTGGCGGCATAGACGGCTTTCGCTTTTACATCGGCAGGCCCGTCCGTGACGGCTTTGAGGGCCGTCTTTTCCGCCTCCGCCTGCCGTCCCAGCCTCAGCAGAGCCATGACCTGCCGGAGAGCCGCCCGCTGTTTTTGCTTTCCCCCCTCCAGAAGGGCCGCTTTTTCGTACTCCGCGAGGGCCTCCGCGTTTTTGGACTGAGCTGCGAACGCATCTCCGCGCAAAATTCTGCCTTCCGCATCGGCTTTTTCAGCAGAAACGGCCCGATCCAGCCGTTTCAACTGAGCCTCCCCCTGAGTTTTCGCCAAAACCATTCCCTGCTGGAGATCGGGCAGCATCTGTTGAAGGTTGCCGTTGCGAAACGCTCGCAGCCGAAGCAGAAAGCCGCGTACTTCCAGGGTTTCGGGCGCATCCTTCGGAACACGGTTATTTTGATCGTCCAGCAGATTGAACGCCTTTCCGATGTCGCCGCGCAGTCCGGTCAGGATCGCAATGGAGCGGACGGCTTCGGGGTTTTGCGTGTTGATTTTGAAGGCGCGTCGGGCCGCCCTTTCCAGCGCGGGTTCGTCGCCGCGCCGCATCGCCTCCAGCGTTTTTTCGGCGTAGTAGGAAATACCTTTGGAAAGTTCGTTTGTGATCGTCACCTTCAGCCGAACGGTTCCGGTCTGACCATTGTTATTATAGGCAATCGCAGACAGAGTGCTTTCTCCGTCTCCTTCTTCGAGAGTGTCCCAATCAAAGCGGTAAGGCGAGGTTTTGACTTCGGCGCGAAAAGTGTCATTCACCTCGAAAACCACCCGTGCGATTCCCGCCGAACTGTCGGCAGCAGCCTCTACCCGCACCCGATCACTCAGTTTGGCGGGGTCGGGTGCGGCCTTTTCTTTGGCTTCCGTGCGCGGCACAAACTTCAATTGAACGGTGACCGGGCTTTGCGCCGGGGCAGAAAGCCCCGCTGCGATCAGCAGCAAAGAAACAAACCAGCCGGTACAACAAGATCGAAACAGGGTCATGGATTCTCGTCTCCGTTCTGCGTTCAGGGGAAGCAGAGGGCTTCGCCGAGGAAAGGCGGACAAAGACACCCCTAAAAGGTGTCTTCGTAAATTTTCGGAACTACCGCGAACGTGCGCTCCCCGTAAACCGGGGCGACGTGCGCCTGATTCATCCGATAGTCTTCATCAATCACAAACGTGAAAGCGTCGGTCAGCCGACAAAACTTTTTCAGTTCTGCGACTTCGTCCGGGGTCTCCGGGACAATTCGCAGAATCAGTGCGATTTTTCGCCCGTCATCATCGGTGATGGTCGGATCGCCGGGTCTCATTCCTTCAATTTCGGCTTTCATTCGGGGTTCTCTCCTCCTTTTTTGTGTTTTGTTTTCATTTTAGAACGGCGGTCAGAAAATTGGCTTTAGAAATCGCTGATGAATCTCTTCTTGATTAGCCGTCTCTGCCCCATTGTCCTTTACGGCAGGGTTTTCGGATTGACTTTGCCTTGACCTGCCTTTCGGGAGCAGGTACACTATCTCCGACAGTTGGACTTTTCTCGAAACGGCAGGAATTATGTTACTGGGAACGCAGCGCATCAACGCGCAGGGACATTTAGAAGTCGGCGGCTGTGATACCGTCGCGCTCGCACAGAAATTCGATACTCCGCTTTATGTGATGGATGAGGCCGCGATTCGCTCCGCCGTTCGCGCTTACCGGGAAGCCTTCAGCGAAGTTTATCCGCGCCATAAAATTTATTATGCCTCCAAAGCGTTTCTTTCCCTCGCGCTGGCCCGCATCGTTTTGGAGGAGGGATTGTACATGGACGTGGCTTCTCTCGGCGAACTCTATGTGGCTTTGAAGGCCGGATTTCCGGCAGAGAAGCTTGCGCTTCACGGCAACAATAAGTCCTTTGCAGAACTTGAATACGCGGTCGAGGAGGGCGTTGGGCACATTATCCTCGATAATTTCTATGAAATCGAAAACCTCGCCCGGATCGCCGAAACCAAGAGCAAAACGGTGGACGTGCTTGTGCGGGCCGCTCCGGGAGTAGACCCGCATACCCACCGCCGGATACGAACCGGGCAGGCGGATACGAAATTCGGCTTCAACATCACGGACGGCTCCGCCGTTCAAGCCGTTCAGAGGGTGCTCTCAGCTACGCATCTGCGGTTTCGCGGCATCCACTGCCATGTCGGATCGCAGCTGCTTGACGCCGAAACCCACAAGGACGCCGTTGAAATCATGGTCGGCCTTATGTCCGACATCGTCACCCAAACGGGGGCCGCCGTCGAGGTGCTCAATATCGGCGGCGGCCTGGGGGTGCGCTATCGAAGCGAGCAGTCTCCGCCAAGTTACACCGAACTTGCCGCCAAAGCCGCCGGAGCCCTGAAACAGGCCCTGGATACGGCAGGACTTCCCTACCCGGAGCTTCAGCAGGAGCCGGGGCGGAGCCTGGTGGGAGAGGCAGGATTGACCCTCTATACCGTTGGAGCCCTCAAAACCGTCCCCATTCCCGAAAGCCCCGGTACACGCACCTACGTCACCATTGACGGAGGAATGAGCGACAACCCCCGTCCTCAGTTGTATGACGCGGTTTACGAGTGCTTATTGGCGAACAAAGCGAACAAGTCCGCCGAAAAAGTGGTCACGATTGCCGGAAAGCACTGCGAAACCGATATTTTGATCTGGAATACCCCTATTGCTGAGCCGGAATCGGGAGATTTGCTGGCGGTGCAAACCACCGGAGCCTATAATTTCGCGATGGCTTCCAACTACAATCGGTTTCTCCGCCCTGCGGTCGTCCTGGTGAACGACGGTCATGCCGATCTCATTGTGGAGCGGGATCGCCTGGAACAACTGATTGCCAACGAGCGCATCCCGGAGCGGCTGCGTTAGAGAGGTTCCGAAAACGTCATGAGAGATTTCGACGCCACCCAGTTTGCTGTTTCTGCACTGGTGATTATTCTCAGCATCACCCTGCATGAATTCGGGCATGCCATTGCCGCCGACAAACTAGGCGACGATACCCCGCGCCGACAGGGGCGGATTTCCCTCTCGCCTGCCGCACATCTTGATCCGATTGGGCTGGTGATGATCCTGCTGACGAGTTTTACCGGTTTCGGGCTGGGCTGGGGAAAGCCGGTTCAGGTGGATTTTCGGAATTTTCGCAATGTCCGCCGCGACGATGTGATCGTGACGATTGCCGGGCCTGCGATGAACCTGCTGCTGGCCCTTGTGTTCGGAATTTTCCTTCGGATCATGATTTCCACCGGGTGGGTAGACAGAATGTCTCCTCTGCTGTGGCAAATCTCTTTTCTGTTTGTTTTGCGAAATTTGGGTTTGATGTTTTTCAATCTGCTGCCCATTTTCCCTCTGGACGGCTCCCACATCATGCGGCGGCTTCTGCCCCCAACTCAGGGCGAAAATTTTTACGCCTGGATGCAGCAGTATGGGCCAATGCTGCTGCTGGGCCTTGTCTTTATGGGGCGAACCCTGCTCTCGCAAATTCTCACCCCTGCTGTGATTCAGACGGCTCGGCTGATTATCGGCTTCCCGGACGGCGTGCTGGGCTGACAAGCCCGTACCCTCTTTGTTCTTTTGCCTTATTTTCACGCCTCGAAATTTTTCTCACCGAAGGATTTGTTCTGTGTCCGAAACAAAACGACTTTTAAGCGGAATGCAGCCCACCGGAACTGGGGCTCTTCACCTCGGAAATTACGAGGGAGCCTTGCGAAACTGGGTGCGTTTGCAAGATTCTTATGAAATGTACTGTTTTGTGGCCGACTGGCATTCGCTGACTACGATGTACGCCGATCCCAAAGCCATCGCCAAGGCATCGCTGGAGGTTGCGGCAGACTATATTGCGGCAGGGATTGACCCGGTGAAAAGTGCGATTTTTCGCCAGAGCGACGTAAAGGAGCACGCCGAGCTGCACCTGCTGCTTTCGATGGTGACCCCGCTGGGCTGGCTGGAGCGCGTCCCCACGTTCAAGGAAAAACGCGAACTGATGAACGAAAAAGGGGCAGGCGACGAGTCGGTTTCTTATGGTCTGCTCGGTTATCCGCTGCTGCAAACCGCCGACATTCTGGTGTATCGCGCTCATGCGGTTCCAGTTGGCCGCGATCAGGCGGCACACCTCGAAATCAGCCGCGAAATTGCCCGCCGCTTCAATCACCTTTACGGTGCGGTCTTCCCGGAACCGCAGGCCGTGATTCCAGAGGAAACTGCCGCGATCCCCGGTCTCGACGGAAGGAAAATGAGTAAGTCTTACGGCAATGCGATTTTTCTTTCGGATGCTCCCGACACCGTTGCCGATAAAGTGAAAAACGCTTTTACGACGCCGACGAAAATCCGAAGAACCGATCCTGGTGACCCCGATCATTGTGTGGTTTGCCAGCTCCGAAAGATTTACGATCCGCAGGGTTATCGCACTTCCTGGGAGGAGGACATTGCCGGGGAGCGCGGCTGTTCCCAAAACAAAAAAGAGCTGACCGAAGTTCTGAATTCGTTTCTGGAGCCGATCCGCGCTCGCCGCACCGAACTGCTGAGCGATCCTGCCGAACTGGAGCATCTTCTGCAAACGGGAGCCGAACGAGCGCGTGCCTGCACCGAAATCACGATGAAGCAAGTGCGAGAGGTCTTGGGGTTTGCCTAAACGGTGCTCTAGTCTTCGCGGTGCACCGGTGCGAGGTGTCTGCCGGAGCAAGACACTCCGCTTACGTCTAATAACGTATTTCGGGCAAGCATTCTTGTTGTTTAGGGGAGCGAAAACACAATGAAGCGAACGTCAGTTAATGTCGGGAAAGAAGGGTTGCTTTTCACGCTCAGCACAGCGGAGGCGGAGCACCCTCTTTTGTCCTTGACGCCGCCGCAATTCGAGGTGAATGGGGTCGAGCGCGGGGCATTTACGTTTGTTTCCTCACAAGAATCCGAGACGGTGCTGCAGCATGGGCGAGAAGAAGTGCTGACTTATCGGGACAGATCGCAAACCCCGGCTCTTACCCTGAAAGTCGCCGTCCGTTCCCACGAAGGCTCTCCGTTGATTCGCTTTCGTTATACACTGACTTCGGATACTCCCGCCTCCCTCACAAAAACCGGCGGCAAAGACCGTCTTCGCTACTTTGAGGCGGCAGCAAGTCTGGCTCAGCCTGCGCTCACCGAGCTTCAGATTTCTCATTTTGACCCGGTGGCGCACTCCTACCTTCCCTACCGCCGCGATGTTTCCCACGAGGCCCTTTACCCGAATGATTTGTTTGTCGGGCCAATTGCGATTCTACACAACGGGCAAAGCAGTGTTCTGCTGGCCTATGAGCACGGGGCGGATCACCCGGACTCGTTTTTCGACTTTACGCTGGGGAGCTTGAGGGTTCCAGGAGAGCGTACACTTTCCCTCTCGGCGCGAAAAGGCAATTACTGGAACGGCTTTCCGCTTTCGCCGGAACACGCTTTCGAGTCGGTCTGGTTTGAGGCGGGAGTTTTCGAGAACGGGGTAGACGGCCTGCTCAAAGAGTATCGCCGCTTTTTCTTGGAAGAAGTCGCGGACAATAACGAATCGCGGAAGCCTTATCTTTTTTACAACACCTGGAACCATCAGGAACGCCTGAAATACTTCGAGGGAAAGCCTTACCTCTCCGACATGAACCTCGAACGGATGCTCGCCGAAATTGACTGTGCACATCGGCTCGGCATTGAGGTGTTTGTGATCGACACAGGCTGGTATCACAAAACAGGAGACTGGATCGTTGATTTGGAACGTTTCCCCGACGGGCTGAAAACGGTGCGAGCAAAACTGGAAGGGTACGGGATGAAACTCGGCCTGTGGTTCAATCCGATTGTGGCCGCCCAAACCTCGGAAATCTTGACCGAACACCGCGAATACGTTCAATCCAGAGACGGCAAAGAGGCTTTTTGGGGCAAAATCTGGGAAACCGAAGAGAGTTACGGCCTTTGCCTCGCTTCGGACTATGCGGATCGTTATGTGGAAACAATGGTGCGCCTTAACCGGGAACTCGGAGTTTCTTATTTCAAGTGGGACGCCATCGGGCAGTACGGCTGCAACTCATCCGGTCATCGGCACGGCACGGAAGAAAATTCCTCGCAGGAACGAACCGACTGCTACGGTTATGAAATGGGCCGCGCCATGATTCGGATTGTCGAGAAAGCGACCCTGCAGGCTCCGGGCATCATCGTGGATTTCGATATTACGGAGGGAGGGCGGTTTGTCGGGCTGGGATTTTTGTCTGTTGGAAAGTACTTCCTGATCAATAACGGCCCTTATTTTCACGATTTCGACATTCCGAAAACCGTCTGTATGGAACCGGACACGATCAACGTTTTCTTCTATGGCGGCCCGGCTCGCCCGCGTATCTGCCGTCAGTCCTACCGCTTCGACTCCGTGATCCCGTCCATTTTGTTCCTCACCCACTTTCTCCCGGACGGGCCGAAACTCGCACAAGACAACTCGTTTGCGGCTCTCACGCTGGGCGGAAACGGGATTTGGGGAGACCTGCTCTCCTTAACGGAGGAGGACGTTCAGTCTCTCAGCGGGCAGTTAAACCGCTATCGAGCCGTCGCGCAGCCCGTCACGAATGCCTATCCGCGTGTGAGCGGCTTTCCCGGCTCTTCCCCCGAAATCCACGAAAAACTCGATCCAGCCGCCGGAGCCGGGTTGATCGCCTTTTTCACCGTGAAAGAGGGAACCTTCACCCACGTCACGCAGCCCCTGCCCCGCTCCGCCGCCCTCACCGTCGAGGGAGCCGATGCCTCGGAACACCTTTCTGACGGACGGTTGAAACTCACCGTTACGCTGGAGCGCAATGGCGCACGGGTGGTAACGGTGCAGTGACTGCCTGGGTGTTCTGAGTTTCCCTTCGAGGTGAAGGGTTAAGAGGAAAGAGGGCTGCGTCGTGAGACCAAAACGGGGCTGCACATTCCCGCTTGCAATCTTGTCGTTAATGCCGCCAATCTTTAGCCTCCAACCGGAAAGGGAGACCGTGCGGCGCAGAGATTGAACTTAATCCATGAGAAGAAACCCATCGCGGCGAAGACGGAGCTGCAATCGCTCCAGCCGTTCCGCTGTTCGAGGGGCCTCATGGACGTTCGCCCAACTCCGAAAGTCTTCCAGGGAAGTTTCCACCTGTTCGCGGGTTCCCGAAAGGCGGGGCAGAATTTTCTGAAGCAGCTGCAAGTCAAGCGCGATCTTCAGGTTGGCTTTTACCTCTCTCGGCGAGGAAGGAAACAGCAGCCCCGCTCCGCTCCGATCAAAACTGTGGGCGCAGAATTTCAGAATCTCATCTCGGACACGGTAGCCGAAATGGGCGTTTCCACGTTCCAAAATCGCATTGACCTCCATCAGGGTTTCCATGACGGTTTTTTCCGCATCGAACTGTCGGCCCCCCACCCCGCCCAGCCGGGCACGTGCCTGCGCCACCGATTGAACCCGCGTTTCCAGAAAGACGGCCTGCCGCATCCCCGGAGCGATTTTCGGTGAAGCCGCTTTTGCAAAGGAGGGCGAGCCGAGATCAATCTTCGGAAACGAAAGCACATTGGCGCGATCCAGCGTTTTGCGAGAGAGGGAATGCGTGCCTTCGTCCAGGTTCAACGTGCCTGAAAAAAACAGATGAGAAGGTAAGGAGACTTTTTGTCCGTTGGGCAGCAGCAGTTCACTCCGCTCGGTTTCCATCGCCGAAAGAACTTCCGCGAAATAGTATTCCACGCGAGCCAGGTTCATCTCGTCGAGGTTCAGAAAAAACGCCTGGCGGTGAGGATCAGCCTTTAGCGCACGGGCTAGAAAGTCCAAAAACGGCGTTCCAACATAGCGGCCCGCCCCATTTCCCGCGAGATAGTTCACGTAGCCGAGAAGCGGAGCGGAATCATTCCAATCCGGGCGCACCGGAAGCGAAAGATAGGTTTCGGTTTCGCCGGTTAGAGCCTCGGCAAACAGAGCGGTCAGCCGAGATTTCCCGGTTCCCGACAGCCCGGACAAAAGCACAAACGGTTTGGACTGCAATGAAAGATAGTAACTGCGAACGGTGAGCGAATCGTAGGTGAAGCCTTTGGCTGCGATCTCGGCCTCCAGCTCCGAGAGCAGCTCTTCCGACGAAACAAGCGAGACATCGGGAGTTTCCTGCGGCGAAAAAGAGGTGTCCACTTCGTGAAACCCATAACGCGGGGTGGATTCCTGAACCGACACGGCTTCCGAAGAAGAGGCGGGGTAGAGAACGCGCCGACGCGACGGGCGAGCCTCTCCGTTCCAGGTCAGCAGCCGATGGAGGGACAAATAATCCTCCGCCTCGATCTCCTCTTTCGCGGCGCGAAACAGTTCCGCCTGAGCCAGCGGCAGCAGTCCCGTCTCGTCGGGAACCGTTTCTGGTTCCGGGAAAAAGCGGCGAGTCACGAGGGTGAGGGCCTCCTGCTGCTGCTTTTCGGAGGGGGCCAGCACTTTCCAGTTTTGTGCAGTAATGAGCGGGTAGAAGGCGGGAGAAGAAACGCAGAGCAGTTGCAGGGCGGTTCTGCCCCCCGCATGACGGCGAGCGAGAAACTCGTTGAGGCGGAGCGGCAAATGGGCCTCGCCGTAAAGCAATTCCCGCAAATCGCTCTGAAATCGGGTTGGGCCGCCGGGAGAGCGCAGCAGACGGGCATCAAGGTTAGGGTTGGGCGCGAGAGAACGCACTAGGGACAAAAAACGCCGGGTCAGATCGTAAGACCAGACCCCGCGTTCTTCCAGCAGCGACCGAAGCTGGCGCAGGGTTTCCACATCCAGTTCGCGCTGGCGCAAAAACAGCAGCTGCTCCTCGCCTTCGCCTTCTTCCCAGGAAGCCTTCAGCGTTTGGAGCCGCTCTCGCTGTTCGGGGGTCAGGAGAACGCCTTCGCTCACGCCTTGTTCGCTTTCAATTTTCGGGCAGGTTGAGAAACCATTCGGTTTGCCGACTATATTTTCACATCGAGCAGGCCGCTGATGCCGACGCCGGGAACGCGCCGGATGTTTTTGATGTCCTTCGATTCGATGGGGACAAGGCCGCGCAGCCTCATGCCCAGGGGCTTGAATTTGGTCTCGAACTGCGCCACAGCCTGAACCTTGGCAACGGCGGCACGCGGCCCCATGATCTGAACCGCACCCGCTTCTTTGCCATCCCCAACGGAAATCACCGGAACCACTTTGGTTGCAAAGGTGGGATCGTCATTGGGAGTTTTGGTGACGGAGTTGATCGCTTTATTGATGTCCGGCCCAAATTTGGAGATCAAAAAGGCGATTCCGGCCCCTTTAATCAGCGTATCCAGCTGAGCGGAAACGGCGATGCCCAAAACCGTGAGCAGCGCAAGGGTAAGAGCGAACGTTTTCTTTCGACGGAACATCGTTTCCTCCAGTGAGTGCTGAAAACCGCCTACGCTGCCGAGGAGGTTTCCTTCGTATATTCGTAGGCGGAGGGGGCGTGCAGATAATCAATTTCGCCCTCCACAAATTCAGCACAGGTATGCAGGTTAGACTTGCGAAAGAAGTCTTCGGTTCCTTGTGGGAATTTCAGTTTTCCGGTGTTCCACCAGCCGATCCAGTGGATCATGGCAATCATAGGGCGGGGCGTATCGGTGTAATTCGGCATTCCGGCGTGCCAGAGGCGAACATCTCGGATTAGAATGCTGCCCGCTTTCATCTCCGCCTGAATCGGGGCTGTTTTCTCTCGCCATTTCTCCAGCATTTCGGAGGTCACTTTGAGGTCGTTCCCAATCACCCTGGAGGTATCAAGGTGCGTTCCGGGCCAGATTTCCGTCGCGCCGTTCTCCGGGCTAAAATCCACCAGCGGCACGTTAACCACAAGGGAGTAGGGCGGAGTCGCTTCCTTCAGGTTTGGAAACAACTGGCCGGAATCGGTGTGCACGGGCTGCCGCTGATCGCTCTTCACGGCGGTATTGCCGCTGTAAAAATCGTTTTTGACCCCTTTGCCCAGTACCGTCTGCGTAACCGAAATCGCGAGATCGTTTAGCAGCACATCGCGAAACAGATAGGGCGGAAACGGAGGCGGGTCTTGCTGAACGTTGCCTTTATTCCAGTTGAAGGGTGCATTGTCGCGCTCCATAAACCGGCTTACATCGTCGAGCATTTTCTCCCGCAGCACCCGGATGCTCTCCGGCGAAACGACATTCGCCAGCACCACAAAGCCGTCCTGAGCGAGGGCTTCCACCGCGCTTTGGAGATGGGTCTCCGTTAAAACACCCGCAGAAACCTCGTTTGCCGAAACTTGCAGCGTGACCATAGTCAAACCCTCCTGGTTTGAGATTACACTCTCAAGACAGACAGACACCGAGGGACGAACAGAGTTCGCTGCCGTTCCCTCGGTGCACCTCCGCATCAAGCGGAAGAAAGTCAGTACTCGCGTTTTGCATGAAGCCCGGAAAGCAGCATCCCAACGCCAATAAGCGTGTTCGAGATCACCCAGGGCGTGAATTGCCAGAACCCGATTTCAACCCCGAACGGAGTGGTTCCACGCACCAGTTCCCAGCCGAGGTGTGCCACCAGACCGGAAGCCGCCCATCCGAGCAGTCTGCGCTCCTGGGCGTTTTTCGCACCGAGCATGAGCAGAATTCCAGGGATAAGCACGCTGTGCCCAATCAAGTTCGCCTCGGAGGTCATGCCGAGATAGCCCACAAGCCAGTCCGGGAAGAGAAAGCCGAACGCAATGGCGACCGTTCCCCAAAAGGGATAACCGCCCGCGAGCGGCCCCTGTTTCAGGCGAATCCTGCCGATCAGGGCGCACCCGGCAAAAAGGCCCATCGTGACCCAGAAGCGAGCCACGCCGTCCGCATGAGTTTTTTCCGCGAGGGTCACGGCGGCGGCAGCGTCCAGAACTCCCGCGCCGTACTTTTTGGGGGTTCCTTTGCTCTGAGCCGATTTTTGCAGAATGGCTTTGATTTCGTCGGGGTCTTTCACCCCGGAAGCGACGATAAGGGCCGCGACCGCCGCCGCGTGCGGCGACGCCATCGAAGTTCCCTGAAAGCCGAAGTAGTCGTCCTGCCCGTCGAAAACGGTGTTTTGGAGGATCGCTCCGGCCTCCCCGCCTGCTTTGGTGTCGCCGCCGGGAGCCGCCAGCGCAACCTCTTTGCCCCAGGAGGAATAGAAACTCAGGTCACCCGACGGCCCCACCGCAGAGATCGCCACACAGTCTTTATAGGCCGCCGGGTAGCCCACGCCCTCGCGCCCGGAGTTGCCTGCCGCACAGATAATAACCACGCCTTTGTTTTTGGCATACTCACAGGCGGCTTTCATCAGTTTGTCGGAGTAGGGCGAACCGAGGCTCATGTTGATGACGTTCGCGCCGTGATCTGCGGCCCAGCGGATTGCGTCGGCGATGTCGGCGGAGGTTCCTGATCCCGAAGCGGAGAGAACCTTCAGCGGCATCACCGTGGCTTCAAAGGCAAGCCCCGCCACGCCTTCGTCGTTGTTCGTGCTCTCGGCAATCGTTCCGGCGACGTGGGTTCCGTGCCCTTGATCGTCGTTGGGCAGGGCGTCTTTGGCCACGAAATCGTAGCCAGGAACGAATTTGGTGTTCTTGAAATCGCGGGCGATTTTGCCTTTTTTGGTGTCGGCGTAAGCCACGCCGGTATCAATAACGGCGACAACCGCGCCTTTGCCTTTGGTTTGGCCCCAGGCTTCTTCCGCCTTCACCATGCGGAAGTTCCACTGTTCGCCGTAGCGGGGATCGTTGGGCTTCCACTTGCCTTTGTCGGGTTCGTTTTCGTTCTGAGCGCGGCGGAAAGCGGGAAAGGAGACGGCGTTCCGTTCGTTCTGCGGGATACGGTAGAGATGGATCACGTCGGCGGCTTCAACACGCGGGTCGCGGTTAAGGGCGTCGAGCTTGGCCTGAACATTTGTGCCGAAGGGCAGGGTCAGCAAGGCCGTTCCAAGCGGGCCGCCGCTTTCGCCGTTCCAGCTCAGCCGCCCTCCCCATTGACTCCCCAGTGAGGCAAAGGAGGAGGCTTCCGGTTTTGCGCCGGACTTGAACTGAACAGCAATTTGATCGGGACGCACCCAGTCGCTTTCGCTGCCGAAGGCGGCGAGATCGCGCACCTGCGGGGCGTCGGACTTGCCGAGCCGCTCCGCAATCTGCCCGCGCCAAGCCCAGGCCATCGGCAGTGCGCCTGCCGCCAGCAGCGCGACGGAAAGCCCGCGCCAGAACCGTTTTTCGTTTTGATCGTGCATCGTATGCCTCACCTAAAACAGAAGGATCGAAGTTCCTTCAGAGATCGCTTTGCCCGCTAGATCTTCCAATCGGGGTGCTTGCCCAGAATATATTCGTAGCGATCTTTGGTTTGCCCGGTCATCATGTTGAACAGCGGGGTTCCCCCGGCGTAGACCGTATCTTTGGGGTCGGCGAATTCGTTTAACCCCTCTTCTTTGATTTTTTTGTCAATGAACTTTTTCTGCTCGTCAGATACATTCGTCATAACTTCGATTCCTCCTTCTTTTGTTTACGTTTCGGCGAGGGGCCGGGGTTCGCGAGTTTTGTACGAACCCGTGATCCTGGCGTTTAGCGCGGACTCACCGATTGAGCACAGCGAAAGCCCGTGTCGTTGCAGGTCGAAGCCGCGCCTTCGACGGCGTGTTCGTACACCCGGCAGGCTCGCTCCCCGTAGCCAACGGCCCCGCCGCGCAAAATCCGCTGATCCGGGTGATCAAGATAGTGCCCCTGCACCCACTCCCATGCATTGCCCGCCATATCAAGGCAGCCGTAGGGACTGGCCCCGGCGGAAAGAGAACCGACCCGCTGCACCCGCGAGGGCGCGATGCGGCAGGCGTTAGAAAGTTTCTTTTGCAGTTCGGGGTCGGGCCTGACCCCCAGAGTACGGGCACGCCGCGCCACCTTTGCCGGGTTCCAGCCGCTTCCCCAGGGGTAGCGGCGTCCATCGGTGCCGCGTGCTGCCTTTTCCCATTCCGCCTCGGTGGGGACGTGCCTGCCAAGAGATTTCGCGTAGGCTTCCGCCTCGTCGTAGGTGACGGCAGTGGCAGGCAGATCGTCCTCGCCCTTCGCGTAGTCGTAATCGGGCTTGAATCGCTTGAATTCACGCTTGGTGACTTCGCGGCGATCCATGTAAAACGCAGGCAGCGAAACCAAATGGAGCGGTTTCACTTCCTCGTCGGCATCGGGATCATCCGTTCCCATCAGAAACGCTCCCCCCGGCACATAAACCATTCCCGGCGGGGTGAAGGCCCGTTCCCGTGCCTCGACGGAGGGAGCAGCGGCGGCAGCGCGATGGTCGAACACGGTCTTCGTACCGAGCGCAAAGCCGCCGAACAGCAGCCCGACCGTCAGAATTCTAGCAACAAAAGTCCGTTTCCGCATAGCTTCCTTACGCAGACTGCTTCCCAGATCATTCGCCCGCTAAGAATTCAGATGCGCCTTTAGAATTTCGACCATCTCGGTGCGCCCGAAATGGTGCGCCCAGCCGAGCGGATCGGCGTGGAACTGCCCTTCTTGAAGGGACGGATCAGCTCCGGCGGCGAGCAGCAGGTTCACCAGAGGGAGATCGTTGCGGGCCACCGCTTCGTGAAGGGGCGTTCGGCCTCCCTCCCCGAAACGCCGATTGGCAAGGGAGGGAGTGTCGGCGAGCAGCTGCGGAATTCGTTCGCGCAAGCCGAGGTCAACCGCGTGGACGACCTCCAGGGACGCCCCGTGCTGTGAAAGCCAGATTGCCGCTTTCGGCTTTCCGGCCTGAATCGCTAGCTCTATCGGGGTCGAGCCGTTGGGCAGCGGCGCATCAAGGTCGGGGGTCAGTCCGTGCTTGAAGAGGCCGCGCAGGGTAGAGAAATCGGCCTGTCCAATCGCGTCCGCAAACTGAATTTGGCACCGGGTCGGCGGCGGAGCATTCAGCGTTTTCTGGTGAAGCCACCAAGTCTGCCCGCCGCCCAGGGAACGAAACCCGATCCTCGCATAAACGTGCGTCGCGGCATTGAGGGTGGCGTAGTGACACCCCAGCCCCTCAGCAAACCGACACGCCGCCGCAGTAATCGCTCGCCCAATGCCCTGCTGCCGTGCCGAGGGAACCACGCCGACATTGTAAATCCCGCCCACCCCGAACGCGCCCGTTGTAACGAACAGCACGGTTTGTGCCACGATCCTACCGTTCTGCCTCACTGAGAAACGCCACATCCGTTTCGGCTTTTGGTCGAGCAGGCGGCGAAACGCCGCGTCCGTAGCTGGGTTGTAGTAGGGCAGATCGGCGGCCTCCCACGCTTCCTGCTCGTCTACGGCCAGCTCGCAAAAAGCGGGAAGCGGAAACTCCGCGCTAAGGCTTGAAAGGTCAAGAGCCATCCAGTGCGGACACCACCCCCACGCAAACCCCCGTGAAGCCAGCTTCGCCCCCAGACTACGCGGACGGGAGGGAGTGACCGACCACACCACCACCCTTTCGGGCTTGTCCGCAAACGCTCGTGCGACAAGGCGATCCAGTTTTCTCTCTATCTCGCTTTCCGTAAAGCGCGGAAACGCCAGAAGCCACTCTCTCTCCGTTTCCAGAACGGTGATCCCCTCGCTCTGCGTGACGGCCCCGTCATTCGCCCTCGTATTCCGCGCAAACCACGCCTTGTGGTTCAGCACATTTGCCTTCACGAGCTGCGCCGCAGTCGCCCCCAGCGGGAGAAATCGGGCGCGGATCGGGGAGGAGAGGGGCGGGTTGAGAAAAGGGGTCATGGGTGATTCCAGTGCAGGGAAGGAAAAATTTGCTCTTTCGGGGGATTTGCTCTCTTCCTGTCGAAAAAGAGCAATCCAACGAGTGCCGCGCCGAAAAGAGAGCCTCTGCATCAGTGAAAAGGAGGAGTTGTACGCCCTGCTGTTTCAGGTGCAAGGGAGATGCCTCCCAACCCCCCTAAAAAATAATTACAATTCCATTCACACTCACTTTGGGCGGCCTTATCACCGGAAGAACTTTTTTCGAGATTGCCTTCCTCACTGCGATTTTTTCTTGTCAAGCTCGTGACTGCGCCAGCAGACGGGAGACAGAACCGAAGCAAATTCGTTTCAAGCCCGTTCCGATGCTGAGAAATCATTACGCCGCACACACCCGCATCGGCCCCACGCCCTTGCGAATGATAAGCCTTCGCTTGTAAAGGGAGAGGGGCCGGGGGGAGGGCTATTCCTCTTCGCCGTCGTCGGGGTCTTCTTCGTGGAGCTGGCGTTCGGCTCGCTCCGCCCGAATGACCTCGCGGGGAGAATCCTCTTCTAACTTTTCCTGGGGTTCGTCCAGCCAGTCCATATAGGCGATGAAAAGCTCTTCCCGCATGGCGTCGTAGTCTTGCCCAAAGCCCAGCAGCTCCTCGCGCTCCTTCAGCCACATTCGCAGGGCTTCCCGATAAAGAGCCGCTTCCCGCCAGCCCTGAACCTCCCCCCACCGCTCGCCCTCGCCCAGATCGTTGGGCAGCCACAGGCAGCGGGTGTCCAGATCGGTTTCCAGCTCCTCACACCATGCCTCGAAACCCTGCGCCCAGGCCCGCTCGTCGTCGGGGTTGAGGGCGTGATACTCGGCACGGCGGCGGGTGTAAAACGCACGGTCATCCAGGGTCGCGTACACATAATCGGGCACGACATAGCCGTGCTCTGCCCGCAGATACTCCGTAAATCGGCGCAGTGAATCGGGCAGGCGCAATTCCGTCGGTTCGTCCCCCATCGCCTTCCGAATGTAGTGCGAAAAGAAAAACCAGCGCAGATCGTATTCCGTTGCTTCGAACACCGTTACCTGCGGCACGTTCGCCAGATAGTCCACGTAACTTTCGGCGTTAAAACAGTCCTGCTCCGCGTCCCGTACCTCCACGCGCAGTGAGCCTTCCAGCCAGCCGCTGAACCCATCAAGCAGCTCGTAGCCCCGTTCTAAAATCTCCGAAGTGAGATTGGACTCCTCCTCTGCCCACTCGCCCTCACCGAGTTCATCTTCGTCGTCAAATTCGTCGGTCATCACAGACTCCTTTTCCTCCCGTTCCATCCCGCCCCATCGCGTTCCCTCCTGCAAACACAGCGACCCCTCAGCGGATCGAAAGAAAGAACACCGCGCACAGCACCCCGAACGTCAAGCCCCCATACGCCAGCAGCAGGCCGCGATACTTTCCTCGTGACGCCCGCTCATATCCGGCGGCAAGCAAAATCGAAATCGGCAGCATCGCCGGAAACAGATAACGGCCCTGCGCCTGAAAGTACTTGGTCACAAACGCCGCAAAAGAGAGTGTGACACACCCCAGCACAAAAAACAAAAGCCAGAACGCGAATCGCTGCGTCGGCGAGGTCTCGGTGTCTGCCTCGAAGTGCAGCCGGGTCAGCCCATACCCGGCGAGAAGCACGACCCCTCCCGCCAGAAGATACACCTGCGCGGGCAGAAACACCGGAACGCCGAACTGTGCCGAGCGCGGCGTGCCGTATACCGCAAAGAAACTCTGAAAAGTCCAGCTTGAAACCAGCCTTGCGTAGCCCCCCCAGCCCTCAACACCGAGCGGGATTTTGCCGGATACCACATCCTGGGCAAGGGCCGTGTGCTCAAACATTCGGGAAAAGGCGCGAAACGGCAGAAACTCCCCGTAAAGCCTTCCGTTGCGGACAAACCACCAGCCGCACACAGTGAACGCCGCCGTGAGTGTCCACAGTGCGTGCCTGACTAAGATTTTCGGCGATTCTCCCGTTCTCCTCAAGAGCAGAAGCAAGACCAAAAACGCGGGAAACAAGAGCAGCCCGGTGGCTTTCGTGAGGCACGCGGCCCCGATTGCCACCCCGATCCACCCCGCCCGATACATCGTGAAGCCGCTGAGCAGCGACGCGATAGAAACGAGCAGCATCCACGAAAAACACACTTCCAGAAGGCCGTCATTGTTCACCACCGAGGTCAGGGCCAGGTGCGTCGGGGTGAAGGCGGCAATGCCGAGTGCCAGAAACGAAACCGTGAGCGAGCCGGGAAACAGCAGCCGAGCGGCGCGAAAAATCAACATCAGACCGATAACGCCCAGGCCGAGCGACACAAACCGAAGCCCGCGCTCCTGCGGCCCCGCAAATCGGGCAGCGAGAAGATAATAAAGCGGCGGCTGATGCCATTCGTAAGCGCGAGGCTCGGTCACGGCGTCGGCAGGCGAAGGAAACCGACCCCGTGACACCGATTCGACATAGAGCCGGTGCGCGTATTCGTCGGGCGCGTTCTGATACCCGCTGCTTCCCGAAGGAACCGTCACCGCATGAAGCGAGCCCAGGGCGAGATAAAGCCCGATCAACAGGGCGAGCAGCCCCCGCCCAAGCCCGGTCAATGGCTTCGGCGGCAGGCGCAGGGGAGACAGCGGAGGAACTTCCTCCCGGTCACGGTCGGGTTTGCGGGGAGTTCGGCTCATCGTGCCCCTGCCTCTCCAACCTGAACGACGATCACGCCGTTTCTGGCAAAAACGGGTTTCCAGAAACCCGCCCTCACCGCCTCGTAGATCGGCTTGCGCCAGTCCCCTGGTTCGGCGGCAGTGCTTCCGTACCATTGTGCAAACGCCTCGTACTCCCGGTTTCGGGGGGGCGGCTCGCCTCTGTAGCGCGATCCCCAGGCTTGATTGAGGTTGAAAACGGCGTAGCGGAAGCCCTCGTTGTTCAGCCAGCGGGTCAGGCTCAGGGCGTCCGACAGCCTCCCATAGTCAATCCAGGATGAGTGATTGTAGTCCGCCCAGACGTAAAACCGATCCAGATAAAAGCCCCGTACATCGTCGTAAAGCAGCACTTTGGCCACCGGGGGCGTGTTTGCATTGATCCATTCCATGGCACCGTAGTTGTCGAGGGTGCGCCTTAGCCGAGCCTCGCTGCCATCGGTAAAAGCGTCTTTGATCGTGAAGAGCGACAGCGACGACCAGCCGATCCGCACGCCGCTGGCGTCTCGTGCATTGTCAGGCAGCCGCGCCACGCTCCACAGGGTCAGCAGTCCCTGTCCGGCAAAGAGAGCGAGCGCGAGAAAGCGAAAAAGGGGTTGCGCGGGGAACGCCGAGAGCGAGGGGGCCTCGCCCTTCTCGCCGGTGCAGGCCCAGGCAATGAGGGCCGCCGCGCCCACACAAAGAGGCGGCAGAAACGGGATAAGGTAACGCAAAACCTGTGCCGTGAAAAACCAGCCCGCCCACTGCAAAGCCCCAAAGCCGAGACAGAGTTTCGCGGCCCTCGGCAGACCCGGCAGAAACAGCGCAAACAGCCCCAACGCCCCGGCAAGGCCGGCGGTGGTCGAAAACGACACCTCGCCGGGGTTGGAATAGCGATCCGGGTGAGTGAGGGTGCGAAGCGGAACCTGAAGCAGATGCGGCAGGGTTTGCAAAGGCTGACTCAGTTTGTGCGATTCCCCGAACCCGTCCTGCTCGCCCTGATAGGCGGCGGCTCGGTCGGCACTCCAGTATTTCGAACCGGGAAAAATCGAGTAGGCAAACGGGTACACCGGGTTTTGCACCGTGAGGAGGTTGCGGACAAACCAGGGCGAGGCCAAAGCGAGAGCCGCCCCCGCAAACGCCAGCACTCCCCGGCGGCGTACCGGATGCATCGCCAGAAACGCCGCGCACAGCCCAAACGGAACCAGGGCGAGGTACTTGCAGCCGAGCGCAAAGCCCATCTCGACGCCCGCGAGCAGCAGTACCGCCTTTGAGAGCGGGAGGGAGGGGGGGGAGGACGGAGGGGCGGAGCTATCGGGGAAAACGGGGGGATGGATGAGCAGGAAAATCGCGGCGCAGGTATACAGCGCGACGGCGAGATCGAGGTAGGCAACACTGAATTCCCAGAGCACCACCGGGGTGCTGACCCACAGCACAGCAGCCACCTCCCCGGCGGTGCGGGAGAGGGTTCGGGCGCAAAAGCCGTACAGCACCGCCACCGCCGCCGCCCCGAACAAAAACGAAAACAGATTTGCGAGGGCGAAGTCGGAAAACATCAGCCCCACTCCGAACAGGGTGTCCGCGATCAGAGGAAAATTCGAGTGGTGCTCCGTCGGCAGGGAGACGATGCGGCCCAGGATCAAAAACAGCTTTTGGTCGGCGAGGTGGTACGAAATCGCATCCCACTGAAGGCCGTTCGGGGCGACAAAGCAGTTGAGCAGCGACACCACGCCAAAAACGAGAAGCAGAAACCGGCAGAACAGGGAGAGAAGGCCCTCCCCCCCCGCCCCGCTGCCGCGTGAGGAACGAGCGGCAGCGAGAGGGGAAGAACCAGCCTGAGACGGTCTTGCAGGCCCCGGCGTTTCGCCTGCGACCCCTTTGGAAAACGCCGGGTCATTTTCTCCCTCTTTTTCTTGCGAGCCTGAGCGAGCAACAGGGAGCGGGGATTGAGGAGGGAGGGCCTCAGGCGAAAGGGGCCGCCCCCTCCCCCGCAAAACGCGGTCGGCGATCCCCAGCCCGCCGAGCACGGCCCACCAACCCCCCACCGTCAGCGGGGAATAAAGGCCCGCAATGCCCAGCCCGAACGTGCCGAACGAGCCGACGCCCAGCCCTAGAGCCAGCGCATGACCCGCCCCCTCGATGCCCGAAAGCGGAAGCCGAAACACGCGATGCAGCAAAAACCGCCCCGCCCCCAGCGCAATCCCTGCAAACACCAGACCGAGCAAAAGAGACTTCATTGTGTACCTATCGGCTCCAGAAGGGCGGAAACCACCCTCCATTTCCCCTGAGAATCCGGCGCAGCCTTGACCACCCCCAGTGAATGAGCGTAACTGCCCGTCTGAACCACCCACGTCGTGCCGACCACTTCGCCCTCCGGCAAAACTGTGTGAGAGTGCCCCCCGACAATCAAATCCAGTTCCGGGATTAGGGAAGCGAGCTCCCGGTCTCGCGGTGCGCCAAGATGTGTCAGCGCGATCAGAAAATCGGGCTTTTCTTCCTGAAGCAGGTAGTCGGCGGTGAGGCGGGCGGCCTTCTGCGGGTTGTCGAACAGGTAGGCAGACACCTTGCGCGACAGCATCCGTTCGGTAATCATCGGCACGGTGACCCCGAACACGGCGATTTTGCCCACATTCAGCAGGTCGAACACCTTGTACGGCTTGACGGGCAGTTCCGAAAGAGCCTCGGAGAGGGCTTTGGGGCGCACGTTCGCACACAGCAGCGGAAAGTTCGCGCCCCCGGTTTTAAGGCGAAAGCCCTTGCGTGAAAAGTGAAATTCGCGGTTTCCAATCGTCATCGCATCGTAGCCCACCTCGTTCATCAGCGCATAAACGCTTTCGCCGCCAAGGTTAAAGGTGAGGTTCCCGGAGGCGACGGCATCCCCCGCATCCAGCACCAGCCTTGCGCCCTTTTCCTGCGCCACCCGCGAGGCAAGCCAGCGGGCCGCCGGGGGGGTGAGGCGCGAGTGAAAATCATTGGTATGAAACACGGTCAGGGTTTGCATAAGCAGGGTGAGTACGGCTCCGATCCTGAGTTTGTTTTCTAAGCCCTTCGGCGGGTTCGCCTTCGGGAGGGAAGGGCGGGGCAGGCAAGCCGAGGGGACGGGAGCGGGAAGTCGATTGGAAGTAAGCGGAAAGCCGCACCAGAGTGGAATTCGCCGTGAATCTCTTGTTATTACGAAATGACGAACCAACGACTGACTCACGACGAATCCCCTTTTCCGCCCTCTTTTTACCCCTCTCCTGCTCTCTCTCTTTTCTCTTCCAACCCGCTTTGCGCCTCCGCTGCGTCCCTTTCTTGCCGGGGTAAAGCCCCGCCCCCGGCGGCATCACTGCCCCGCAGTCGCCTGCAATACTGAGTTTTCCTGCGCGCAAAGACGATTTAGATAGTCCGTAATGAGTACCGCCTCCGTAATTCCGTGCGCCTCCAACAGCAGTTCGCACACCTCGCGCACGGCTCCCTGGCCTCCGTTTCGCGTGCAGACATAGTCCGCCTCTGCCTTTACCCGCGCCGCCGCGTTTGCCGGAGCCAGCCTCACGCCGCATAGCGCGAAGGCGGGCAGATCGTTCCAATCGTCCCCCATAAAGGCGATTTCATCCAGGTTCACGCCGATTTGTCGGGCGATCTGGGTGACCGCGTTTCCTTTGTCCTTCACGTTTTCGCGCACCAGAGAAACGCCGAGTTCTACCGCCCGACGGTTTACGACCGCCGATTTTCGCCCCGTCACAAAGCCGATTTTCACCCCGTGCGCCTGAAGCACCACCATGCCCAGCCCGTCCGCAATGTGGAACGACTTTGTTTCTGTGCCGTCCGAATAGAGGGTGATCCGGCCATCTGTCAGCACCCCGTCCACATCCAGCAAAAGCCATTTTACCCGGCCCAGCCTCTGTTTCAGAGGATCGGCGGAGAGGGGGGTGACGGATGGGGTTGGGTCGGGTACACTGTTCATATCGCTATTTTACCCATATTCAGGCAGGGAGAACACCGTTTCATGAAGGTTCATGCACACATTAACGATCAGGGCTTCAAGGTAGACGAGGTTTTTACGGGCGTGACGGCGGATGCCGTTGTCTCGCTGATGAAGGCCAGGGTCGCCAAAGAGATGGGGTTTGCCATGAAACTCGCCATCAACGCCATGCCAAATCTCGCCTTTGTGCGCGAAGTCGTTAAGCGGTACAACGAGGGCAAAGGGACTCACCTTCCCGAGCCCACAAGCTGCGACCACTTTCTCCAAATCGCTCAGGACGAAAAACTCGTCACTCTGTTGGAGGCCTGAGCCGTGAAGAGGGTGCTCTTACTTGTGTGTATTGCGGGGATTTCGGCAGGGGCCGGAGGCAGGGCCTTTGCAGAACAGCCTCGCCCCCGGCGGCCCTTTCATGCCCCGCCCCCGGCCTGCCCGCTCCCCGGCTCTGGATCCGCCAACCGCCTTCTTGCGCTTCGCCTCGCGAAAACTCTCAACGATCCCCGGCTTTCAACGGGCTTTGTCGGGATGTGCGTCGAGGACGAAGGGACGGGAACGGTGATTTTCGAGCAAAACGCGGATCGCGTGTTCATGCCTGCCTCCAACAACAAGCTGCTCACCGCATTTGCGCTTCTGGAAGCGAAACCCAACCTGCGGTACACCACCCGCGTATACGCCGATGGAACCCGCAACCCGGAAGGAACACTGAAGGGTACACTCGTCCTCGTTGGGGAGGGAGACCCGTCGCTTTCGGTCGAGAGCCTGCGTAACCTCGCGAAACAGGCGGCGGCACTCGGTATCAAAACGGTGACCGGTGGAATTCAGTACGATGAGTCTAGATTTGATGAACAGAAGTTAGGCGACTCTTGGAGTTGGGACGATGAGCCGTTTTCTTATTCCGCACAGGTTTCGGGGCTGAACTGCAACGAAAATACTGTGAAGGTGACCCTTTATCTTCAGGACGGAGCGGCGGCGGCCTCGCTTTCGCCGCCTTCCGAAGACGTAATCGTGCTGAACCGGGTGCGCCTGCTTCCGCCCTCCAAGCCCATTTTGAGGCCCGTCACCTTTCTTCGGAAGCGCGGGCAGAACCTTCTTGAAATTGACGGCGAACTCCATGAAAGCAGCCTTCTCCGCAAGGCTCCCGCTCAGGAATTGACGGTTGAGAACCCGGCCCATTTCACGGCGTCGCTGTTTCGGGGCTTTTTACGGGAGGCGGGCGTGACCGTGCTCGGCGGCATTTCCCGGCTTCCCATTTCGTTTTGGAGCCAGCCTTTTCCCCCTTCACAGGCCATTGCCTCCGTTTCCTCGGAGTCGCTCCCGAAACTGCTAAGCGATTTTCTAAAGCCGAGCGACAACCTTTACGGCGAGTGCTTTCTCAAAACCGTCGGCCTCGATCCCGTCACTTTCGGAGGCGGCTCCATCGAGCGCGGCGTGAAGGCGACTGAGCCTCGCTTTCTGAAAGCCGGATTGAGCCTGTCCCGCCTTCGGATAGTTGATGGTTCCGGGCTAAGCCAGCACAATCTCGTGTCGCCCCGCAGCCTTGTTCGCCTTCTGCGTTACATTCGAGGCCGTCCCTACGCGGCGATGTTTGATCGCGCCCTGCCGGTTGCGGGAAAGGACGGCACGCTCCGCAATCGCATGAAAGGGACGCCCGCCGCCGGAAACGTTCACGCCAAAACAGGGACGCTTACCTATGCCTCATCGCTTTCGGGCTACGTTACTGCGCGGGGCGGCAGGCGGCTTGTCTTTTCGATTTTGATGAACCATTATCTGTGTTCCGGTTCCGCTGCCCGTGAGGTTCAGGATCGGCTTGCGGTTCTGCTCGCCTCCGAGGGAAGGTGACCGAGTGAAGGGACGAAGAGGACGGCAGCGGTTTTTTCGCTTATCCCCTTCCCTCTCTTCCCCTCCGTACCCCTTCGCGTGTTCAGAGGGAAGGAAGAAACGATGATTGCAGCCTCCAGAGCCGTGATTTTCCCCGCGCCGGGGGAGGCTCCCGAACTCCGAACCTATCCCGTTCCAGAGCTTCAGCGGGGAGAAATCCTGCTGCGAACGGTGGCCTCGGAGGTCTGTGGAACCGATGTGCATCTTCAGCAGGGTAGACTCGCCGGGGTTCCCTACCCCCTGATTCCAGGTCATGTCTCTGTGGGGGAAGTGGCGGAAGTTTGTGGTGCGGTTCAGGATGTTGAGGGAAACTTAGTTCGGGTCGGTCAAATCATCACGTTTCTCGATGTGATCGGGACGTGCGGCAGCTGCTGGTACTGCCTTGTGGCAAAGGCGTCTACGCGCTGCCCGCACCGCAGGGTCTACGGCATTACGCTGGGGGCAGACCAGGCTCCCGGTCTTGCAGGAGGCTGGTCGGAGTACCTTTTGCTGCGAGCGGGCACGAAATGCCTTGCGCTCGCCTCCGGGGTCACGCCGCGAGGGTTTATCGGGGGCGGCTGCGGTCTGCCGACGGCGGTTCATGCCGCCGAACGCGCTGACATTCGGCTGGGGGATCGGGTGCTGGTGCAGGGTTCGGGGCCAGTGGGTCTTTCGGTCTGTGCGCTCGCGCTGCTTTCGGGAGCAGGCTGGGTAGGTGTGGTGGGTGCACCCTTCCTTCGGCTGAAGGCGGCCCGCACATTCGGCGCGGATTTCACACTCGATGTGGAAACGACAACGCCCGCAGAACGGCTAAGGGCAGTGAGAGATGCCTCCGGCGGGCGCGGCGCGGATGTGGTGATCGAGGCTTCGGGCAATCCAGCAGCGGTTCCTGAGGGAATGGATTTTACCCGTGACGGCGGGCGTTTTGTGGTGGTGGGGCAGTACACCGATCACGGAGATGTGCCGATCAACCCGCATACGCAGATCAATCGCAAGCATTTGGAAATACGCGGCGTTTGGGGATCGGACTTTTCCCATGTTTATCGAGCGATGGAGGTGCTGTCGCGTTTCGGGGGGAGAATGGACTGGTCGCGGCTTATTTCGGAGGTGTACACGCTTGAAACGGCGGGGCAGGCCTTAGCGGATGTGGCCTCAAGAAAGGTTGTCAAAGCTGTGATTTCTCCTCACGGCCTGCTTTGATCCTGAAAGAACGAGCGAGGATGACGGAGATGAGGGTGAGGGAGTGCAAATAAGTCCTCTACTCCAAGGGAAGAAGCGTCAGAGACGGAAAAGAGACCGCCAGGCCGCACAGAGGGCAGTGAGAGGAAAGACGAGGATAAAGACGGGGGGACGCTTCACCCGCTTCCTCCCTTGTTTCTTTCACCCCTTTCCCTTTTCAACCGCGCTCTTCTGCCCAGGGTTTCAGGGCTTCGCGCAGATCGGCGAACACCGAAGTCCAGTCTCCCGCCGAGGGTTGGCGGAAAAGGCGCATTGTAGGATACCAGGGCGTTGTCTCGCCCTCCAGTCCCCATCGCCAATCCCCGAAAAAGGGCAGCAGCGTCCAGACAGGGCGTCCCAGCCCCCCCGCCAGATGCGCCCCGGCGGTGTCTACGGTCAACAGCAGATCGAGGTTCATCAGAAGGGCGGCGGTATCGTCGAAGGTGTGCAGATCGGCGGTGAGGTCGGTCAGCCTCATGCCGGGGGGCGGGGCAGTTCCCTCCGCGCTTTTTGCCCCCTGTTGAAGGCTGTAAAAGTGAATTCCGTGCGTTTCGCTCAGGGAGGCAAGGGCCCCAAAATCCGCAAGTTTGAGGGAACGGTTGTGATCGTTGGCAAACCCCGCTCGTCCGCTCCAGATCAAGCCGACGCAAGGGCCGCCGTCGGAAGCGAGCCGTTTCCGCCACTCAGCGCCCTTACTTTCGGAGGCGAAAAGATAGGGCCTGGGGGCCGTCAGGGTTTCCGGTGTGACCCGTAGCACACGCGGCAGATCGAGCAAATCCAGGTGAACGTCGAACGAAACTCCCTCCGGCGGGCGAGTGCTCTTTTCGCGGGTCACCAGCAAGTCGTATCCCGGCGTTCGTTCCACAAGGGGTTTGAGTTCGGCGTAACTCTCCAGCACCACACGCCCCACCCGTTTTTTCACCTCCGGCAGATAACGCACAAACTGCAGGTTGTCCCCAAAGCCTTCGGTCATGTGCAGCAGAATGGTTTTCCCAGAGAGTTCGGAGCCGTCCCATTGCGGCACCCCAAACTCACGCGGAATTTCCTCAATCATCGAGATGCGCCCCAGCACGTTCCAACCTTCGGAATAGTCCCCCGCGATCAAATGCAGCGAACCGAGATTTTTCTGCGCGGCATGGAATTCGGGACGCAGCAGCACGGCTTTTTCCAGGGCGGCCAGGGCTTCGGGGATTCGGCGGGAGGCAGTGAACGCCACGCCGAGGTTCGAGTGGTGCTCAGCGACCAGCGGTCGGCGTTCCACTACCTTCTGAAGCACCTCGATTCCCTCCTCGGCTTTATTTTGTTGAACAAGGGACTGCCCCAGCAGGCTCAGCCCGTCGAGGTCGTCCTGATCGCTTTTCAGCAGGATTCGCGCCGCCGCTTCCGCTTCTGCAAATCGTTTGAGGGCAGAGAGCGATTTCGCCCTCAGCTTCAGGATGCCGGGATGATCCGCCCTTTTTGCCAGAGCGCGAGCCGTGATCTCCAGAGCCGCTTCATGGTTTCCCTCATTGTCGGCGGCTTCCGCCAGCACGCCGAGATCGTGAACGCTTTCGGATTTGACTTTGGTGCGTTTGGGCAGGGAAACCTTCGGACGAGAGGCGGGACGGGCTTTGAGAAGTCCAAGTTGACGATTGAAAGCTTCGGCTTCCGAGGTTCGGTGCTGGGAGGTCAGCACCTCGGTGAGGTTTTGCAGGGCTTCCAGAAAGTCGGGTTTCAGGGAAAGCGCCTGCCGGTACAGAGTTTCGGCACGGGAGGGCTGTCCCTGGCGAAACGCCGCGGTACCCAGATAGTAAAGCGGCTCCGGGGCGTCGGGGGTTTCCTGAGCGGCGGCACTGAGGGCAATCTCGGCTTCGAGAAACCGCCCCTCTGCAAGCAGGCCGATCCCCATTCCCAGGTTTGCATCGGGATCGTCCGGGCTGCGCTTCAGCACCTGTTCGTAAAGAGAGACGGCCTCCGTGTGCTTGCCGCGATAGGAAAGCAGGGCAGCGAGCCAGAACAACGCTTCCTCGTCGTCCGGGTGTGCCTTCAGGTGGGCGCGATAGAGGGGTTCGGCTTTATCGAGGCGTCCGGCTCGATGCTGCGCCTGGGCTTGGGTGAATGACATAAGGCTGAGAGATTGGAAAGCCGGGATGAGAGAGCAGGGGTTCAGTCAAAGTCTACCTGATTCCTGCTCCCTGATCTTTAAACGATGTCTACTTCGTGGACGCCGCGATGCACGTCTCCGATAATGTAGGCAGACTCGCCTGCTTCATTAAGCCGATGCGCCAGGGCAGGGGCTTGATCTGCCGGGACAATCATCACCAGCCCGATGCCCATGTTGAGCGTCCGAAACATTTCCGAGAACGGGACGTTGCCGCGCTCCTGAATGAGGGTGAAGACGGGGGGCACGGGCCAGCTTCGCCGCTCAATTGTGACGCTGCAGTCGGGAGGCAGAATACGCGGGATGTTGTCATAGAAGCCGCCGCCGGTGATATGAGCAATGGCATGGATGTCGAACTCTTCCAGAAGGGGAACGACGGATGCGGCATAACAGCGGTGGGGCTGAAGCAATTCCTCCCCCAAGGTTCGGCTGAACCCGGCGGGCGTCTCGAACAAACTGAGCGAGTCGGCTCCGTTGTCAAGCAGCACCCGCCGTGCGAGCGAGTAGCCGTTTGTGTGCAACCCGGAAGAAGCCACGCCAACTACGGTATCTCCCGCCTCGACTTTCGAGCCGTCAATGATTTTCGCGCGTTCAACAAGCCCGACAATACAGCCAGCCAGGTCGTACTCGCCTTCAAGGTACATTCCGGGCAGTTCGGCGGTCTCGCCTCCGATAAGCACACAGCCATTGAGTTTGCAGGCCTCCGCCATTCCCTTCACCACCTCCACCACCACTGGCGGCGAAAGTTTCCCCGTTCCGAAATAGTCGAGGAAAAACAGCGGACGTGCCCCCTGAACTAGAATATCGTTGATGCAGTGGTTCACGAGGTCGCCGCCTACCGTGTCGTGCTTTCCAACGGCCACCGCAATTTTCAGTTTCGTTCCTACGCCGTCAATGGAGGAAACGAGCACAGGTTCCGAGTAGGCCGAGATACCGGCAAGGGAAAACATTCCGCCGAAAGAGCCGACATCGGTCAGCACGGCAGGCGTAAAGGTCGCTCGAACGTGTTCTTTCATGCGGGAGACGGCTTCGTTTCCGGCATCAATGTCTACTCCGGCGTCCCGATAAGTGATGCGTTCTTCGGACATGGAACTAAAGGGGCCAGAGTGGAGAGGGAAAGTGGGAGGGGCCTCAGCTCATCCCACTTTCCCTCGCCTTCTTCTCTAGCCAACGCTCCCTTCGAGTTGATACTGGCGATAGCGCACGCCGCTGGAGACTTTTCCCTCGAATCGCCCGATCACACGGGCATCGCGAGTGATGGTTCCGCTGACGGTTCCATCGTAGGCGATGTTCACCCGGCCCACATTGCCGATGTTGTCGCGCAGCGTGGCGGCTCCAAACAGATGAACGCGCCCGGTTACCAGATAATCGGCGACTTCAAGATTGCTTTCGATTTGTGCGGAGTATTCCCCCTCGGTTCCCGGCTTCAGGTTGATTTGCAGGGTTTCGGGTGTGGGCCGTGCGGGGGCCAGCCCGGAAAGGCGCACCTGCCCGATCTGGCGCGTTCCGCGCACTTCGGCGGTTTCGGGGATCGTGACGGCGTAAGTCAGTGTCTGCTGTTCCGCGTTGTCTTCGGTGAGTACGGTGGCAACGGCATGATTGTAGGGATGCGTGTGGGTGCGGCTTGTTCCTGCCGGGTCTTCGTAGCGGTTCACGGGGCCGACACCCTCTGCCGCAAGAAAGGCGAACTTGACGGCATAAGCGGCACAGTCGGCGAGCATCTGCGCGGAGGCTTCGTCCGGGCTGCGGCGGGAGGCTTCCGTCAGCGAGTCGGTATTGAGGAGGGCATTGGTGAGCCGCTCGGCTCCGTTCACATTGCGGGTATTAAAATAGCGGGACAGCACAACTCCGCCTGCGGCGGCTGTCAGCAGGATCGCTCCCTGCGCGAATTTTGGTAGTTTGTTGAGTAAGTAGTTCATCGTTGGCTCTTTTCTTTTGGCGGGAAATTCAGTCCCGCCGTTTTCAAAAAAGACGAAATCCATTGCGGGTTCGGCCTCACAAATTTCACACGAAAAGCCTTTGGAGTTGGAACTCAAAACCGGGAAGGACGGTTTCGCCGGTGAGCGTGTCTTCGAGGCCCAGCGTGCGCGGGTTCTGTCCAGCCTCGTGCACCGTCACCGTTTTGGTTTTCGGGTCTACGGCCCAGGCGAGCTTCACTCCCGAAGCCATCCACACCGAAATCTTCAGCGCGAAGGCACGGCGGGTGTCACCGGGCGAGCGCGTCTCAAAGATCAGATCGGGAGCGAGTTCGAGATAGCCTTTGGGCGGCAGGGCTTGAAGGCGATCCCCTGCCACAAACGCAAAGTCCGCTCCCAGCACCGTGTCGGGATTGCGCCCCAGGATAAACCGAGTCTCCGCCGCAAAACAATAGCCGAGCCGATGCTCGTAGACAAAGTACGAAAGATAGGTGGACAACCGCATGGTTTTGTCGCCATGTTCGGCACTATTGTTGGGCATGGTCGAGAGTTCTCCCCGGACGAGTTCCACGCGCCGATGAGAGGGCATTGCCTCCAGCTCCTCCGCCGTGCAGATCGAAGTGACGCGGTGCAGACGGGCTGTTTCTGGACTTTCGAGTGTTGTGGTCATCGTCCTCTCCTTGTCGCTTCCATTTTCTTGCGGATCATCTCAAAGCGAAGTGGAGCGACGATCAGCAGGTTTTTCATCGAGAGCGGGGTTGAAACGTTCCTCAGAGAAAAAGCCTTTGGAGTTGGAACTCAAAACCGGGAAGGACGGTTTCGCCGGTGAGCGTGTCTTCGAGGCCCAGCGTGCGCGGGTTCTGTCCAGCCTCGTGCACCGTCACCGTTTTGGTTTTCGGGTCTACGGCCCAGGCGAGCTTCACTCCCGAAGCCATCCACACCGAAATCTTCAGCGCGAAGGCACGGCGGGTGTCACCGGGCGAGCGCGTCTCAAAGATCAGATCGGGAGCGAGTTCGAGATAGCCTTTGGGCGGCAGGGCTTGAAGGCGATCCCCTGCCACAAACGCAAAGTCCGCTCCCAGCACCGTGTCGGGATTGCGCCCCAGGATAAACCGAGTCTCCGCCGCAAAACAGCGGCCCAACTGGTGACGTTTCACAAAAGCCCCTACCTCAAGCGAGAGATCGAAAGTAACGCTCCCGTGCTGAGCACTATTGTTGGGCATGGTCGAGAGTTCTCCCCGGACGAGTTCCACGCGCCGATGAGAGGGCATCGCCTCCAGCTCCTCCGCCGTGCAGATCGAAGTGACGCGGTGCAGACGGGCTGTTTCTGGACTTTCGAGTGTTGTGGTCATCGTCCTCTCCTTTCCGGGCGAGCGGCCTAGCCTCGGGGCTGATCTTTCCACCTTCTAATCTCGTGCGGCGAGAACGGTCTTTTCACACGGCTCGCCGGACTTATTCGCTTTCTTCGGGGGAGCCGTCGTCGGGGCCGCCGTTTCGGTGCTCCGGGTCGTCGGTGTCGCGCTGCGTTTCCAGCATCATCTTGGTCATCTTCACGTCGTCAGGAATCGGGATCGGGTACTGCCCATCAAAGCAGGCACGGCAGAAGCGGTCTTTGCCTTCGTTGATCGCTCGCACCACACCATCTAGGGAAAGGTAGCCCAAGGTGGTGGCTCCGATTTTCTCGCGGATTTCTTCGACGGTGTGTTTGGCGGCAATGAGCTCGTTCTGGTTCGCCATATCAATACCATAGTAGCACGGATTCTTCACAGGCGGGGCGGTGATGCGAACATGAACCTCGCTGGCTCCGGCTTCATAAAGCATTTTAACAAGTTTATCGGTGGTGGTTCCGCGTACAATCGAGTCGTCCACCATCACGACTTTGCGCCCGGCCAGGGTGTCTTTGAGCGGGGTGTACTTCATTCGCGCCCCCATTTCACGCATTCGCTGGCTGGGCTGAATAAACGTTCGCTGGATGTAGCGGCTTTTGATGAGTCCCTCTCCGTAAGGGATTCCCGAAGCCTCCGCAAAACCGAGAGCGGCGGGAATGCCGGTATCTGGAATGGGAATCACGATGTCGGCATTCGGGGCAGGATGCTCTTTAGCCAGTTCCATGCCCATTTTTTTGCGGACGTGGTGCAGCGATTTGTTGAACAGCATCGTATCAGGACGCGAAAAGTAGATGAATTCAAGCAGGCAGGTGGCAAAGCGTTTCATAGGAACCGCCTGAAACTCTTTTTGGCCGTCGCGGTCAATCACAATCACTTCGCCGGGTTCTACCTCGCGCAGATAGCGGGCCCCCACAGTGGAGAGTGCACACGATTCAGAGGCGAGCACATAGATGGAGCCGTTGATTCGTCCAAGGCAGAGCGGGCGCAGACCATAGGGATCCCGCACCCCCACGATTTTGTCGGGTGTCATAATCACCAGAGAATAGGCTCCCTGCAATTTCTGCATCACCTGCTTCACGGTGTCTTCAATACAGCCTGTATGATATTTGATGAGCAGCTGTGAGATCACTTCACTGTCGTTGGAGGTCTCGAAACGAATACCGTCTTCAATGAGTTCCTGTCGGAGCTGCTTGGTGTTGACGAGGTTGCCGTTGTGGGCAACTGCGATTTCGCCATGCAGTTTGGAGTGGCCGGAAAGGGGCTGAGCATTGCAGAGAACGGAGGAGCCGGTGGTGGAGTAGCGGGTGTGTCCGATGGCGGAGATGCCTTGCAGCGAATCAATGGTTTCTTCGTCAAAAATCTTGGTGACGAGTCCCATGTCTTTTTTGATATGGAGGTGTGTGCCGTCCGAAACAGCAATGCCTGCGCTTTCCTGCCCCCGGTGCTGAAGCGCGAACAGTCCGAAAAAGGTGATACGAGCCACCTCTTCTTGCGGAGCGAAGAGGCCGAAAACTCCGCATTCCTCTTTGGGCCGGTCGTCCCAGGGATCACGGGTCGGGTGCGGACGTTCCAGGGGGGTGAGTGGAATCGTCTCCAGTAAGTTGGGCATGGCGAAGGCTCCTCGGTTTTCTTGCATCGAACTTGGCTCGAACAGGCGGACGGCGGATCGGGTTCACGACAGACGCGGGCTTCGCTTCAGGGCGACACTATCACTTTCTACGGACTGGAAGTGCATTTGATTTACCAAAGCGTTTGGACTTCGTACGGCTCGATTAGCGGGTCTCCCGTCATCAGGATGAGCTGCTCCGTTTGCGCCTGACCGATCAGCATACGGTCGAACGGGCCACGGTGCAAAAGGGGCAGTTCATAGGCTGCGAGTGCGTATCGCGCAGGGATAGGCAAAATCCAGAAACCCTGCTTCTCGCAGTAATCGTAAAATGCGTCGGGTTTACGTGCCAGTGCCGATTTACCGACTGCCGCCTTGATTGCGATTTTCTGTGCGGCTGCGACGCTCACAACTAATTTATTTTCTGAATTTTGGATGACCTAACGAATCTCTGCTTTCAGGGAAGGGCTATTCTGCACCCGACAGAGGAAACTCTGTGTGTCGAAAAGAGAGCTCAACAGCCCCAATCCTTAAGTTCTTCTTCCGTCATCGGATCGAACAAACGGGGGTGAACGACACTCTCGCCCGCTCCTAAGCCCGGTACTCTCTTTTTTGCCAAGGAGGAAAAAAGACGGGCAAAAGGCTTTCCATCTTGCTCGATGATGATTTCGTCCGCTTCTGCGAGTCTCTCGAAAAGCGCGGGGAAGGTTGTGATCGCTCTCTCTTCGGTAACGGTGACAGACATAACGGCTCTCCTCACTTCTTCACAACAGACCCCAATCTTTCAGTTCTGCTTCGGTCAAAGGCTTATCATCGCCCGGAGAAGCCGCTATGCGCCCTTTTGCTGTTCCCGGCACACGAGGCGGCTTTTTTGCTTCCGGGGTCAGACAAGCCAGCCCGGTTTCCCCTTGTTCGATGATTTCGCTGCCCTTCATTGCGGAATTGAACAGTGCCTCAAAGGTTTTGAGGGCCTGTTCTCGGTCTGCTCAGATCGTCCTGTCAGCCTTCATTCCCCCCTTCTTACATTCCCTGAGAGAGACATTTCTCGCGGCTTCCCCCCGCTTCACCGTACACCAAGACACCGAGAGACAAAGGGAGAAAGAATACTCTAAGCGCTATTCTCTGCATTTTCATCAGGGATCGTCTGGGTCAATCGGCGGGTCGAGGCTCCCATGCGGCGCGGGATGGCGTTCTGCGAGGCCTCCGAGAGCGTTTTTACCGGAACTTCCAGCAGCAGTTTCGGCCCCAATCCCATCCGCAAATCGGGGCCGCCAACGGTTCCGATCCACGCTGCCTTCACCCCTTGTGACGCAGCGAGCTGCTCCACTCGGCGCACCTGTTTTTCGGTGCGAACCGACACGACAACGCGCCCCTGCGCCTCCCCGAATAGGTGCGCGGACGCGGGAAGCGCAGCGGTAAAGTCCTTCGCGGGCAGCAAAATCGCCGCCCCAATCTCGCTCAACATCGCGCTTTCGGCCAGACAGACCGCCAGCCCGCCGTCCGAAATATCGTGGCAGTGCGCGAATAATCCCTCGCCGATGCCCGTTAAGACAACCGCATGAAGCCGCTTTTCGCCTTCCAGATCGAGTTTCGGAGGAACCCCCGCCTCGATGCCATGAATCACCGCGAGATATTCCGAGCCGCCGAGACCGCCGTTCGGGTCATCATACGCGCTGAGGAGAATGATCGAGTCGCCCTCGCCGTCTTCGCGGAACGCCGCGCCGCACCGTTTGTTTACGTCGTCTAAAATGCCGAGCATCCCAATCGTTGGCGTCGGGTGAATCGGGCCGTCGGGCGTTTCGTTGTAGAAGGAGACGTTGCCGGAAACAACGGGGGTCCCAAAGGCTTCCGTCGCTGAGGCGATGCCCTCCACACTGCGCCGAAACTGCCAGAACCCGGTTGGCTTTTCGGGATTCGCAAAATTGAGGTTGTCGGTGACGGCGGCAGGGCGTGCCCCCACGCAGACCACGTTACGGGCGGCTTCCGCCACGGCGATCTGTCCGCCGACGAACGGGTCGAGATAGCCGTAGCGTCCGTTGCCGTCGAGTTTGACTGCAATCCCTTTCGGCGTCCCCTTGATCCGCAGGATGGCGGCATCGGAGCCGGGCGAGTGTACCGTCTGCGTCCCCACCATGCTGTCGTACTGCTCCGTCACCCACGCTTTCGAGGCTATCGAGGGCGAATCCAGCAGCCGCACCAAGGTGTCCCCATAGGTAATCTCGTTGTGCGGTGTCCTGCCCTCCGCCTCAATCGTTTTCAACTTTTCAACGGTTTCTGCGACTTCCGAGAGGAAGCCCGATTTTGCCTCCGCGAAATCAAGGGGAGGGTCAGCGTCCCACCGACTCAGCATCGTTCCCAGTTCGTGCGAAATTCGCTCGTTAGGTTCCGGCAGCGTCGAAAAGTTGAAGGACTGTACCGCTTTAATGTAGGCGGGTTCCTCAGTTTCAAGAAAGTAAGTCGGGCACTCATCTGTGAGGGCTTTGGAGGGGATTTCCGCCACGATTTCTCCGTTATCCCGGATGCGCGTGATCCCGTCGCCCGTCACCTCGCCGACAACGGCTCCGTGCAGTCCCCACTTCTCGAAAACCTTCATTACTTCGCCTTCACGCCCCTTTTCGGCGACGAGCAGCATTCGTTCCTGCGACTCCGAAAGCATGATTTCGTAGGGGGTCATGTCCCCTTCGCGCAGGGGAACCTTGCGGACATCAATTTCCATGCCCGTGTTTCCCTTGGCGGCCATCTCACACGTCGAGCAGGTCAACCCTGCCGCGCCCATGTCCTGAATCCCGACAACCGCACCCGTCGCGAGGGCTTCGAGGGTGGCTTCGATGAGGAGTTTTTCCAGAAAAGGATCGCCCATTTGCACGTTGGGGCGTTTGCTGTCGCTGTCCTCGCCGAGTTCCTGCGAAGCGAAGGTGGCTCCGTGAATTCCGTCTTTGCCCGTCGCGCTTCCCACATACACGACGGGATTGCCTACCCCTTTGGCGGCAGCGGAGGCGATTTTTTTCAGCGAAACCACGCCCACACTCATGGCATTGACGAGCGGGTTGCCGGAATAACACGCGTTAAAGTAGATTTCTCCGGCGACGGTGGGAACGCCGACACAATTCCCATAGTGGGAAATTCCGGCGACAGCGTGCTCGAAAAGGTAGCGGCTGCGGGGGTCTTCAAGGGGGCCGAAGCGGAGTGAGTTGAGGTTGGCAATCGGTCGTGCGCCCATCGTAAAGATGTCACGCAGAATCCCGCCGACGCCGGTGGCGGCTCCTTGAAACGGCTCGACGGCGGAGGGGTGGTTGTGCGACTCTACCTTGAACACGATCCCAAGTTCGCCATCAAGCGGAATCACACCCGCGTTTTCGAGCGCACCGGTTTCCTGCGCCTCTTTGTAGGTCTTGAACAGCGAGAGCACGGGGCGGGAATACTTGTAGCCGCAGTGCTCCGACCACATGACGGAAAACATTCCGGTTTCGGTCAGGGTGGGTTCTCGTCCGAGGATGCCGAGAATTTTCTCGTATTCCGCGTGGTTCAAGCCCATTTCCAGGGCCGCCTGAAGGCTCATGCGTGCTGATTTCTCCCGTGTGCCGCCTAAATTTCACTGCATCTGCTCTCTGCCGGGCGGCAAAGGGCTAGAGTTAGTTTTCTAAACCTCAGTGTAACCGATTCGGGCGGGCAGTGTCAACCGTAACGTTCGGGGAAACGAAAGCGCAGTGAAAGGCCGTTCGCAGGGTACGGGGTGCAGTGCCGCCTCTCCAGGGCGCTCGCAAACGAGTTTACCGCGCCAGCGGTAGAGGATGCACCCCGCGCCTGCCCCGTTCCGAGCCGCTTCCTCGGATCGCTGCGGGGTTTCAAGCCGTTCTTAAACGGCAGGCAGGTGAAACGTTCATTGGAAGAAAAACGCTTCCTAAAAGGACGACAAAAGGAGGAAACACGGTTTTCCTCCTTTTGTCGTCCTTGTTGGAAACGCTGAGGAAACGTTGAACGTAACGCACACCTCCGCCTTACCTTCTCCTTTCAGCCCCCTTTCAGCCCCCTTTCAGCCCCGCTCCGCTCTTCCGCCTGCCCGCAATCTCCCGCCTCGCAAACCCCTCCCCGCCCTAAAACGTCACGTTCGATCCCTCTGCCAAACAGAGCCGGCCCGATAAAGACCACCTCCGCAAGCCCGAACCGCGCCCCCCCGCCCGCCTCGCACCTCTTTGGCGCACCGGGCCGGAAATCGGGAGAAGGAGGCTTGAGGCGTTTTGATCCTGGTTTGCCGCTCTCGCGCCCCCCCGCACACCGGGCCTCTCATTCCCCGTCCGGGGAACCTCCCTCTCAAACAGCGGAAACTCTCCTGGAGCCGGAAGAGACGCTCTCCAGCGAGAAGCCGCTCTTTTTCAACATAGACCGCCGTCTTCCAAACGTTTGGCCCCATGCCTTCCCGACCGGGATTCAGCGGCCCGGCCCGCACAAACGTGCCGTAAGGCCCTCCCGAAGCAAAACTCCTGGGCCGCAAGGGGCCGCCTTTCACCCCGCTGCGCTTGCAATCGAGACCGACCTGACGCATAATAAAGCGGAACCCAAAGCACCGCCGACCGAACGCTTTCCTGAAACCCGACGAAAAGACAAACCCGTGCAAAGCCTCACCGGACTGACCACCGAAGAACTTCAAACCCTCGTCCTCGACGCGGGACACCCCGCCTATCGCGGCAAACAAATCGCCCAGTGGATTTACTCACGCGGCGCGAGCGACTACGCACACCTCACCGATGTGCCCCGCGCCCTGCGCGATACCCTCGCCCAAACCCACACCGTCGCCGCCATGACCACTGCCCATCGGGACATCGCCCCCGACGGAACCATCAAATCGCTGCTCCGTATGAACGACGGCAAAACCGTTGAAAGTGTCTATCTGCCCTACCCCGACCGGGTTTCCGTGTGCCTTTCCTCCCAGGTCGGGTGCGCCGCAGGCTGCACCTTCTGCGCCACCGCCCAGGGCGGGCTGATGCGTCACCTCACCGCAGGGGAGATCGTTGGGCAGTTTCTTACCCTTCAGCGCGAAAGCGAACGCCGCATTTCCCACGCCGTCTACATGGGCATGGGCGAACCCCTCTGGAACTACGACGCCACCGTGAAATCCCTCCGCCTGCTTGGAAACGAAGTCGGCGTCTCGCTTCGCAATCTCACCGTCTCCACCGTGGGAGTGGTTTCCGGCATCCGTGCCCTCGCTCAGGAAGACCTTCCCGTCACGCTTGCCCTGTCGCTTCACGCGCCCAACGACGATCTGCGGGCGAAGTTGATTCCCACCGCCCGCAAGTGGAAACTCGACGAGATTCTGGAGGCCTGCCGCGAATACGCCGAAACCACAAAGCGCAACCTCACCTTTGAGTACCTGATGATCGGCGGCATCAACGACTCGCCCGAACAGGCGCGTGAACTCGGAAGCCTGTTGAAAGCCCGCCGACTGCCCGGAAACGTCAACTTAATCCCCTTCAATTACGTAAATACCCCACAGGGATACAGGCGTCCTGAAAAGGAGGCCGTCACCCGCTTCAAGGCCGAACTGGAACGGCTTGGACGCCCTGCCACCCTTCGGATCACGCGGGGGCACGCCATTTCCGCCGCCTGCGGCCAGCTTAAACAAACCCTGACCCCCAACCGAGGAGGCGAAATCCATGAAATCCTGCCCCTGGTGCGGTAAACTACTTTCCGCCGAAAACCTGGATCGCTGCGAACACTGCAAGTGGACACGCACCGCCTACAACATGAAGCCCGCCCTTCTTGCCTACGGCCTCTTTGTCTTGGTGGCGATTGTGCTGGGCATCGGAGTTTTCAAGTATGTGCGCTTTCTCACGCGGGACGTAAACGTAAAATCGCTTGGCGCGACCGTGCTGCCCGCGTACTTCGAGGGTTTGGGGCGATGAAGAAAAGAGAGAGGCGAACGGGAGACCTCCGCGTTTTTCCGGGTTTGCTCGCCCTTTCGGGAATTTTTGCTCTTTCCGGGTGCGGCAAAAAGCCCCCCGTGAAAACCTCGGCCCAAAAGAAAGCCGCCCCCAAAGACGCCGCTGTTCCCGGCTCGATCCGGGGCGAGGGCTGGCGCATCACCTGGCGTTCCCGCACCGGGAAAAACCCCAACCGCCTGGCCCCCCCCGTTCTCACCGGCGTGGCGAAACGGGGAGAAATCGGCGGAGACGAAGAAAACCCCGCCCTGAAACTGCAAGAGTTTCGGGCCAAACTCTACTCGGACGGGAAACCGGCGGCAGACCTGCTTGCCCCGGAAGTGACCGCCGATGAGGAAGGACGCGAGGTACTCGCCACCGGAGGCGTTACCGTCATTGCCCTGAAAACCGGAACCAAAACCACCGCCGACCGCATGACCTGGAACATGGAAACGGGTAAAATCGTGGGGGAAGGTCATGTGTTCAGCCTGCGTCGGGCGTCGGGCAAAACTCCGCAAATCTCGCAAACCGGCAACAAATTCACCTATAGCCCCGACCGCGAAGAGTTCGAGATCGAGTAGCGTTGCGTTTTGCGCCCCCTCGACCCCGATCCTCCCGCGCCCGACCGACTTCCAACAAGGATTTCCGACTTGAATTTCCGCTTTCTCGCCCTGTGTTCCTTTATCGCTCTTGCGGGCCGCTCCGCCGAAGCCCAAAGCCGTTCCGTCCCGAAAGTCTCCCGCTACGGCGACGTGGTGATTTCGGCTTACGACCGTGTGCGCGGCAAAACCGACCTTTCCGGCCTGCGGATCACGGGGGCGAAAACCCTGATCGTCGTGCCCGACAAAGCGAGCGGCAGCGAACTCAGAATTCATGCGGACGACATTCAAACTCAAAGCGAAGGCCAAGACACGTTCGCCGTCACCGAGCTGACGGGCCATGTGCGCTACACCCTCCTTCAGAAGACCCAAGCGGGAACGCGCATTCTCGACGGCACTTCCCGGCGGGCAACGCTGCGCCGCAAAGCCCAGAAAATCGAGCTGCAGGCCGGAGTGGAAGCCACCCTCTCCGACCCGGAACGTCTTGCCCTGCCCGGAACCCTGAAGGCGGGACGGGTGCTGGCCGACCTGTCCCAAACCCCGACGCTCTATCTCCTCTCCGGTTCCGCCGAAGAGAACGACCTGCGGTTTCGCCCCAAAGAGCGTTCCGGGGCCGCCAACGCCAAAACCGAACTGCAAGAAACGCACCTTCACCACTTTCGACAGGGCACATTTCAAGTGGGGCAGCGGGCGCAGTTCGAGGGCGAAAACACCACCGCCGACTTTTTGAACCCGCTCGGTGAGGCGGCTTCCCAGCTGAAAGCCTCCTCCATTCGTGCCCTGTTCACCGCCGAAAAGTCCCGCCTGAAGGGGGCCGCCGCTTCGGGAGACGTGAGGTTTCGTTTTTCCCGGCCCGCCGATAAAGACCGCCCGGCAGAAAATCTGACCGGTTCTGCCGACGAAGCGGCTTACGATTTCCTCAATGAACGGCCTCGCTACGTGCTGAAAGGAAGCGTGAACGCCACTCTTGTCTCGCCGAAACAGGTGCAGGGGCCTGCCCGTCTGGAGGCGGATCGGATCGAGGTGACGCAGGCCCTTCTCCAGGGTCTGGACATCTTTCACTACCATGTGACGGCGCGTCCCGGTCGGGGATCGCTGCGTTTCACCCCCGTTCCCGCGCCCGCCGCCGCCGCCGAAAAGCCCAAATCCGTGTTTCAATTCGGCACGATCACGCTGAAGGGCGTGGAGGACGGAACCCTTGAAACCGGGAAATCCTTTGTGCTCACCGGAAGCAGACTCACCTTCGAGAGCGACGATCCCGCGTCTGGGTCAAAGGCGAAACTCTCTGCACAAAAGGTGGTGGGAATCTACAGCGCGGAGGCAAAGGAGGCCGGGGTGCTGAAATCCGCCTCGGCAAGCGGCAATGCGGCGTTTTCGATCCTTCAGCCCGCCGTCCGGGAGATTGCGGGCAGGGTGAAGCCCCGCGCCGCGCAAACGCTGGAGGGCAAAGCGCAGCGGATCGTCTACACAAATGGCGGGGAGGAGCGCGTCGTCGCGCTGGAAGGCCCGCTCGATGCACGGCTCACCGACCCGGACAATCTGGTGAAACCGGGTGTCATCACCGGCAAAACGGGAGACGTGCTGAAATTGATCCTTTTGGAAAACGGTTACGATTTCGATGTCGAGACCGCAAATCAGACTGCCACCATCCAATTCGAGCCGAGGATCAAGCCGAAACCGGAGGCAGCGGAGGGAAAACCGAGGGCGGCCCCCTCGAAAGCTCCCCTCTCCACTCCTCCCGGAAAAAAACGCCCGTGAAAATCACCGCGCACAATCTCATCAAAACCTATCGGGGAACGCCGGTGGTGAACGGCATCAGCCTGGAGGTGGCCGAGGGCGAGGTGGTGGGTCTGCTGGGGCCGAATGGAGCCGGAAAAACCACGACCTTCTACATGATCGTCGGGCTGGTGCGCCCCAACTCCGGGCAGGTCTTGCTGGACGCGCAGGATATCACGCGCCGCGCCATGTATCGGCGTGCCCGTTCCGGCATCTCTTACCTGCCGCAGGAAGCCTCTATCTTCCGCAACCTCACGGTGGAGGAAAACCTTCAGCTGGTGCTGCAAATGCAGCGAATTCCCAAGCCTCGCCGCAAAGAACGCGCCGAGCAGTTGATGGAAGATCTGCGGATCGTACACAAGCGCAATGCGCTGGGCCGCCTGCTGTCGGGTGGGGAACGGCGGCGCGTGGAGATTGCCCGCTCTCTGGCGGCCAACCCCAAATTCATTCTGCTCGATGAGCCGTTCACCGGCGTAGACCCCAAAGCAATTGAGGACATCGAGACGATCATTCTCACGCTCACCTCACGAGACAAAATCGGAATTCTCATCACGGATCACAACGTGGAAGCCATGCTGCGAATCACCCGCCGGGCCTACATCGTCGCCGATGGACAAATTCGCTTTGACGGCACCTCCGACGAACTCCTGCACGATTCGGAAGCGCGTGCCTTTTACTTTGGCGAACGCTACCTTCAGGCGCGGCAGGACGCGGCGCGGCTTGCGGCGGAAGATGAGCTGCGTCGGCTCACCGATCTTCAATCCCAAATTGGCGAGCGAACAGACGGGGAGAACCTTGATGCGCCTCATTGACCGCCTTGTCATCAAGGACATGATCGGGCCGTTTCTCAACGGTTTGCTTATGTTTATGACCCTGCTGTTTGCGGCGGCCTATCTGTTTCCCGCCACCGAGCTGCTGGTGAACGGGGTGGCATTCCCCATTGTGGCGAAGCTTGTGCTGCTCAGTCTTCCCGGTGTGGTGACGCAGACGTTTCCGATGGGGATGCTGCTGGGGTCGCTGCTCGCCTTTGGACGCCTCTCTCAGGATCGGGAGGCGGTGGCGCTGTTTGCCGCCGGGGTGTCGTTCGGGCGAATGCTGCGCCCCGTTTGGATTTTGGGGGTGCTGGTTTCGATCCTTGCCTTTCTGTGGAACGACATCGTGGTTCCTCCGGCTTCGACCGCGTATTGGGACCTTAAACAAAACGCGGGGAAAAGCCTGCTAAAATCGAATAAGCCGCTTGCCTACCCGGTGAACACCCCCGACGGCAAAGAGATTGATGAGATTATCGCCATCAATGGCGGCTTCGATGCCAAAACCAAAACCCTGTACCGGGTCACGATCACGAAGATGAGCCGGGTTCCGGGGCGTCAAGGAGAGCCGGAAGCCCTGATCTTCGCCAAGCGAGCGATTGCCTATGACGACAAAGGATTCAAGTGGAAGTTTTTCGAGGGACGCTTCACGTTGTTCGGTGCAAATCCCAAAACCGGCCAAACAGAAGACCTGCTGACGGTGGATTTCGACGAGTTGGACACCCTGCCGCGTGAAGCCACCCTGGGAAAAACCTTTGACGGGGTGTTGAATTCCGAAATCACTGACCCCAACCGCAAGAGTTTTCGGGCCTTGCAGCGCGAAATTGCAGAGGACAATAGGGCAGGAACCGACACACGCGGCAAAGAGGTAGACCTTTATGGTAAACTAGCCCTGCCGCTTGCAAGCCTGATCTTCGGCATTGTCGGCTCGGCCCTGGGCCTTAACACTCAGCGCGGCGGGGGGAAGGCCGTCGGCTTTGGTGTCGCCATCTTCATTGTTTTCCTCTACTGGATTTTCTATCATTCGATGTTTGTGGTGGGGAAGGGCGGCGGGCTTCCGCCGATGCTGGCGGCATTTATGGCAGACATTGTGGGCGGAATTGCCGGTTACATTCTTGTGCGTCGGGCGTCTAAATAAAAGCCGCCGGTTCGGGTTCTTCACGCGGAGCCGGGCGGGGGAACAACGCCCGCACAACGGGCTGCCGAAGAGATTTTCGATCTCAAGCTTTGGAGCGGACTACCCGATATTATTTTTATGTGGACTTTTCTCGCCCTCACATCGCTGGTTATACTGGGAGGCTTTCTTTCTTACTACGGGGACCTGCAGGGCCGCCGCTGGGGGAAAAAGCGCGTCTCCCTATTCGGCCTGCGCCCGAAACACACCGCTATTCTCATCACAAGCATCACGGGTTCGGTCATTTCGCTGCTCAGTGTCCTCACGGTGCTGATCGTGTTTCCGCCGATCCGCGATGTGATCTTGAGCGGCGAACGCGCCATTCGCGAAAACCGCCGCCTGCTTAGCGAATCGGAAGAGCAAAAGCGATTTTCCGACGCGCAGATTAAAGACCAGAGGATGGCGGCGGCAATCATTCAAGCCAAACTGGATCGGTCGCAAAGCGAGCTGCTGCGTATCTCGCAGGAAAAAGATCACGCGGAAACCGAATTAGCACAAAAGCAGACCGAACTCACTCTGCTCACCCGCAAGAATGTGGACGTGCAGAAGCAGAATGGAAAGATCAGCGACGACAACCGCAGGCTTACCCGCATTCGACAAAACTTAAATCACGAAAACGGTGTCCTCACCCTTCGCAATCAGCAGACGGAGCAGCTGAACCAGAAAGCCGAGCAGATCAACTACGGTATTTCCCGGCAAAACGTGGCGATGACCCGCGAAAACCTTTCGCTCGAACGGCAGAAAAAAGAATTGGAAGCCAATAATTCCGCCCTGCGGGAAAAGAACGACCGGCTGGTTTCCAACAATGTCGAATTGGAAAAGAAAAATGGAGTGTTGAGCGGCTCCAACCTGACGTTGCTGGCGCAGAACAGTGCCACCTTGCAGCAAAGCGAAGAACGCAAGCGAACGCTGGAGACAGAAATCCGTTCGCTGCAGGCACGGATTATCGTCATCAACCGGCAGATGCAGGACTTGCAGAGCGGTGCCGAAAGTGCATTCCGCCTTGCAGGAAGTTTGCGAAGCCAGAAAGTCACCTCTCGAAGCGGCGATATTCTCGCCCGGCGCACCCTTGATGCCCATTCCCGCCCGGAGGTGGTGGAGCGCGAACTCACTGCCCTGCTCGAAGATGCCTCGGCGATGGCTCTGCTGCGCGGCGGCAGTCGCGGGCTGAACGGTCGTGCGGTGGTAACGGTTGGTGCAAACCAGACCCTGTTGACGGGATCGCAGTCGGATCGGGAGCGAGCGGTGACCGCCGCCCTCGCCAAACAGTTGATTGCCTCGAACACCCCGATTTTGCTGACTGCCACCGCCGTTGCCAACAGCGTGGCCGGGGAACAGCTGGTGGTTGAACTGGACGGAATCCCGGTTCGCGCTCTCTACCAAAAAGGAGAGGTAATCGCCAAAACCACCCTTGACGGCGGGCGCAGTGTGGAGCAGGTGGTAGATGACGTGGTGCGATTTTTGCAGCGAGAGGTGCGTGAGACCGCTCTTGAAGCCGGAACTCAGCCGCAGTTGAATGCAGCTACCGGGGCGCGAGAGGTGGGTTCCCTTACCCCGGCAGAACTGGTGAGCCTCACCGACCGCATCCGCCGCATCAAGGGGAAGGTGCAGTTGACGGCTTTGGCGTCCTCCAACCTCACCACCGCCGACCCGCTGCGAATTTCGTTTCGGGTGGAGCGGGCGAAAGCCGACTAGGGGGAACCATGCGCGTTCTGGCGATTGATCCCGGCAGAGCGAAATGCGGGGCTGCTATTGTTCAAAAAGAAAACGGCTCGGTTCTATACCGAGCCGTCTTTTCCTTGTCCGATTTGATTTCGGCTCTGCCGTTGTTGATTGAGCAATTTACGCCGGAGCGGGTGCTGATCGGCGACGGAACCTGTACGCAAGCGTTTCGGGCGCAGATCGCCGGGGTACTTCCAGACGCCCTTGCAGTACAGACAGTTCCTGAGCACCGAACTTCGGAACGCGCCCGCGCCCGTTTTGTAAAGGAGAACAGGCCCTCAGGATTGCTGCAGCGGCTTCTACCCAAAGGGCTGCGTACTCCGCCCGGCCCCTATGACGACTATGTGGCAGTGATTTTGGCCGAAGATTATTTTGCCGCGCTCGCCGAACAAGAGGGGCGTTAGCGGTACGGCCCCCCTTCCCCGTCCGGCAGGCTGAACGAAAACCGGCTTCCGCGTCCGTATTCACTGCTGACCATCACTGTTCCGCCATGCGCCTCCACAATATGCTTGACGATAGAGAGTCCCAGCCCTGTTCCTCCCGACTGCCGAGAACGTGCCTTGTCCACCCGGTAAAACCGCTCGAAGACACGCGGTAAGTCCTGGCTCATAATCCCAATGCCGGTATCCGCAATGTGGACGGTCACTTTTTCCCGGGTGCGTTCTGCCGAGATGTCTACTCGTCCGCCCTCGGAAGTGTACTTGATTGCGTTATCGAGAAGATTGAGCAGCACCTGCTCGGTCTGATCTCGATTAGCGATCACTTCGAGCCCGGCGGGGGTAAGGTCGGTCAGGGTAAGTTTCGATTTTTCCGCCTGCGCTCCCAATCGCTCTACCACATCGGCGATCAGGCTGCTCAAGGAGAAGTAAATTTTTTCGGGAGGCTGCGACTCGGCGCGAGAGAGGATCAGGAGATCTTCCAGAATTCGGGTCAGCCGTTCGACTTCGCCCACAATGATGGTGACAAAGCGTTCCGAGACGGAGGCATCGTTGACGGCCCCATCCTGAAGGGTTTCGGCCATTGCCCGAATCGAAGCCAGGGGAGTGCGGAGTTCATGGGAGACATTGGCTACGAAATCACGGCGCACCGTTTCCAGGCGGCGAAGTTCGGTAATGTCTTCGAGCAGAAGCAGATAGTGGCTGGGGGCACTGGAAGCAGGGGAGTGCGGAGCCTCCTGGTCGGGACGCACCGGGGAAATCCGCACTCGAAGCACTCGTCCTCCCGGTTCGCCGATGCCGCGAATCTCCTGGGTACGCTCTTCGCCCGCCCCCTGGACTTCGGTGAGCAGGCTGACGAGTTCATAGGAAAGGGTGGCTTCCAGCAGTGTTTTGCCGACCAGACTCCCGTTGCGGGAGCCGATCAGTCGAACTGCGGCGGGATTGATGCTGTAGATGCAGCGGCGCTCATCCACAACCAGTGCACCGGTTTCTACCTGAAGCCAGAGAAGAGCAAGGGCGTCAGCCGACATAGGAGTCCAGTCTCAAAATTACACCTTTTCGTTTTGGCGTAAGTGCTTACGCCAAAACCGCAGGAAAGATAAGACGAGACCCATTTCTCAAAAACAGAAAAAAGAAAGCGAACAGTTCGCGGGTGCTCTAGGTGTCATCCGTCGAATTTGTAGCCGACGCCCCGAATGGTCAGCAGTCGGCGCGGCTGAGAGGGATTGAGTTCGATTTTCTCCCGCAGCCACCGAATATGCACGTCCACCGTGCGCTCTTCCACATAAGATTCGGAACCCCAGACCCGATCCAGCAGGGTTTGGCGGGTAAAAACTTGTCCCGGATGCGACACGAGAAAACGAAGCAGTTCAAACTCTTTCGGCGACAGGATCAGTTCTTTTTTGCCGAGGCGGGCTTCGTGGCGGGAGGGGTCTACCGTCAAGTCCCCAACGACGACCGCGTTTTCGCTCCGAGTCTCCTGTGCATTGGTTCTGCGCAGCACACTCTTCACCCGCGCCACGAGTTCCCTCATGTTAAAGGGCTTCGTGACATAATCATCGGCTCCCAGTTCCAAGCCCACAACGCGGTCGGTTTCTTCCGCGCGTGCCGTGAGCATGATAATCGGGGTGTCGCTCTGTTTACGGAGCATCCGGCAGACATCGAAACCGGAGGCGGAGGGCAGCATCACATCCAAAACGATGAGAGCGGGGCTTTCCCGGCGTACTGCTTCCAGACACTGCTCCGCGTCGTTGGCGGTAATCACGCTGAAGCCCTCTTTTTTCAGACTGTAGGCAACGGCTTCGACGATGGGAGTTTCGTCATCCACAACCAGCACTTTCACCATCCGTACCGTCCTCCCGAAGGGACTTGTTCTGCCAGTTTTTCCGTCTTCACCTTCACTCCTTTTCGGTATCGGAAGATGGTCTCTCAACGGAACGCTCACGCCGACCGTGCCCAAAAGCCTCTCCATCAACAGAGTATAGCACGAAGCGGGGAGAAATTTGGTTCTCAAAACACAAAGAAAGGCGACGCTCCCGAAGAAGCGTCGCCTTGTAAAGACTCACTGCCCGACTTCCAGAGAACCGTACTGCTCAAGGCTGGCAGGAGGAGAAATGAAAATCCAGCGGATCGAGCCGACTCGTTCTGCCTGCGGCAGGGTCAGTCCTTCGACGTTCACGCCCGCCAGTGCATTTCGGGTGACGCTGGCTTCCAGAATCGGGGCCTCACTGTTTCGGTCGTTTACGGCTCGCACCGTAATCGAAGTTTGGCTGATCTGGCGATCTGCGGCAAAAACCGACCGGGCGGCCCGCAGCACATTCTGAGCTGCGGTCTGCCTTGCCGCATCCGAGTTTTGCCAGCGTCCGGCATTAATCATCACATCGGCGGTTCCGGTTCCAGGATAGGGATGAATGGCGGCAATGAACATTCCGCCTGCCAGTTGGGTAGAATCCCCATTGGAGGAGGCCATTGTGCTGCTGGAAAAGCCGCTTCCACTCCCTGAGCCGGAAGCCGGAGGTGAGGCGGGAAGCGGACGTACTCCATAGATCGGCGGAATGCCGGGAGTGGACACAGGAGCGGGGCGCGAGTCCGCAGGCACAGGGCTGGTTGGAACCGCAGGCACTGTTTTAGAGCCTGCGGAGGCATCCGCAGAGAGACCGTTTCCGCCCCCCAAAAATGCCGACGCCTGTGCTCCTCTGGTTACCGGGGGCAGCGAAAGGGGGGTGTTTTGCGACAGCGGCTGATCCGAAGCGGTGTTTGCTCCCAGCTGAGGCACGGCAGTTTTGGAGGTATTGCCGCCCCGATGATACTGAACGGCCAGCAGCGCGAGCACCGTTGCGCCCACAAAAGTCAGCGAAACGCCGGTGAGCACATTCAGCCATTTTCGGGGCGAGATGCCGCCAGCCAGGTTTGTGGTTCCAGCCATGGCTTTGCCATCGGACGCCAGCAGTGCCGATCCGCCAATGCTTTTCGCCAGCAGGCGATTGCGCTCTTCTTCCATCCGGCTCAGTTTCAGGGCATCAGAAGCATTGGGCTTGAGATCAATCGCCATGCGATACCATTGAATTGCGTCGTCAATTTCACCCTGCGCGGTGTAAATGTCGCCCAGCAGGGAGTGAGCCGTTGCGTTTCCCGGCTGAAGGTAAAGCACCTGCACACAATGCTCGATGGCCTCTTCCCATTGGCTCCGCAGACGGCACAGATTGGCATGAGTGAGGCGCGTATGAAGACGATCCAACTCGGCTTCAGACAGAGAAACAGGCTCTTTAGCCGCGCTTACAACCAGAGCGGCATCGGAGGGAGCGACGGCAGTGGTGACCGCCGCTTGTGCAGTCCCGCATTTTTCGCAGTACAGGCTGTCCCCTTCCAACTCGGTTGTGCAGGATTTACAAACCATTTCGCTCTCCTCTTGCTTCAGGGTCTCCAGGCTGGCTCAGGCTAAACTCCTGTAGAACCAAACCCGCCCCTCTCGCGCCGACTGTTCGTCAGAAACTCCACTTCATTCCAAAAAACTTGCGCCACCGGAGCAAAAACCAATTGGGCGATTCGATCTCCCCGGCGGATCGTGAACGGCTCGGCCCCCCAGTTGATGAGCAGTACCCCGATTTCGCCGCGATAATCCGAGTCAATCGTGCCCGGAGAATTTACCAGACCAATGCCGAAGCGGAGAGCCAGCCCGCTTCGAGGCCGTACCTGAGCCTCAAAGCCTTCAGGAATCTCCAGCCTCAGTCCGGTGGAGACAAGAGCCCTTTCTCCCGTAGAAAGGGTTTTCGGCTCTAAGGCCGGGATCGCTGCCAGCAAATCCATTCCGGCGGCTCCTTCGGTTCGGTAAGCCGGAAGAGGCAGGTCTTCTGCCGCCCTCTCACGTTTAACGCGCACAGAGAGGATTTCTCTTCCGAACCGGCTTAATTCAATTCGACCGACCGTGTTCACCAATTGTTCCGAACCGTCTGGATTTTCGTTCATAAAGTGACGCGGAGGCTACCCGCCGGTGTCAATCGCCGTGGTGTCCGAGCCGCCTTCGGGACGGAAGCGCGGGAATTCACACCAGAACGTTGTTCCTTTTCCAAGGCCGTCACTTTCGGGCCAGATGCGCCCGCCATGAGCCGCCATAATTCCTTTGACCAGGAACAGGCCGATGCCCGTTCCGCTGACGCGGGCTTTGTTGCCGGTCTCGGTTCGGAAGAATTTTTCGCCCACTTTCTTCAGGTCGTTGGCGGTCAGTCCCATCCCCTGATCTTTGACGCCGACCAGGATCATTTCAGGCTTTTCGTCGGCGGCGGGTTCCACACGCCCGATAATCGTGATGTCTCCTCCATCGGGCGAGTATTTGATGGCATTAGAGAGAATGTTGTGGAGAACGTTCTGAATTTTGTCCCGGTCGGTGTCCGCTTCGATATGCTCCGGGGTGAAATCCACGCTGATGGTGTGCTTGTCCGTTCGCCCTCGCTGCATCGTCGCCACCTGCTCGGCGGCATCCCGAAGGTCCACTTTTTCCCAGTGCATCTCCAGCCCCACCCCTTTTTCGATGCGGGAAACATTCAGCAGGTCGTCAATGAGGCGTCCGAGGCGGTCTACGTTCTGGTCAATGATCTCGTAGAACTCGCGGCGATCCTCCTTCATGTACCATTCTTCGTTTTCGTCGTCGAGCAGGGTGCGGACAAAGCCTTTCATCGGGGTCAGCGGGGTTCGCAGTTCATGAGAAACGATGGAAACGAATTCCGTCTTCATTTTTTCAACGGCCCGAATCTCGGTGATGTCGTTGAAAATAATGACAATGCCAAGGTCTTTGTTATCGTCCCCGGACACTTGAGCGCAGTGCATCTGATAAACGTAATCGGTGTTGTCCGCGTCGGTCACGGTGATTTCGTCGGGTTTGATCTCTTCCCCTTCTACCGGTTCCGCATTTTCGATCCGCTTTCGGATGATGGCGAGGCAGTCTTCGTTCTTGATGACCTCCGCAAAAGGTTTTCCAATCGGGTTATGACTGGGTTCGATGCCGAAAATGGCGCGTGCCTGCGCGTTCATCTGCCCAATCCGTCCATACTGATTGATGAGCAGCAGTCCGGCGGTCAGGCTCTCCAGAGTGTGAACCAGTTTCTGCTTTTCCTCGATCACTTCGCGAAACATCTGGTCGTTGGCAATCACCGCCGCCGCATTGCGGGAAAGCCGCTCCAGAAGTCGAACATCTTCTTCGATAAAGTCGCCGCCGTAACGTTTGTTGAAGCAATGCAGCACTCCGATATGGAGCCGCTCGACAATTTTGTTTTCGTCGTCGCGCTTTTCAATCGTGAGCGGAACCGCCACCCCGTTCCGAACATTAAACGAGGACAGCCGCTCTTGTTCCGCCAGCGGGTCGGCGGAGACCTGATGAAGGGTGTAGGACGAAGCGTCTTCGTAAACTTTGCCGGAGATGCCCTCTCCAGCCGGAACGCGGTAGCGGGCAATCTCCATGTCCGTCATTCCGTAGGCAGGAGTTCGGGCATAGAGTTCGCCGCTTTCACGATCACGCACGATAATCACGCACTTTTCCGCCTGGACGATCATCGCCGTTCGCTGGACAAGCCGCTTCAGAGTTTCTTCCGATTCGCTGATGACGGTCGGGCCATCGGAGGCCGCATCGGAGGCCGCACTTTTCGCGTTTTTTTCTGTTTCGGCGAGGCGGCGATTCAGCTCGATTATCTGTCGCTTCTGCTCGATATTTTCCTGTTGCAGCCGATCTATCTCATCCGGTGTCACGTTGACGTTTCCTCTCTGAAATCTCTGTCCTGCCCGCCCAAAGGCTGCCTCCTCCACTGACTCGCGCTTCCGAGGCCGGGCAGCCGTTCTTTTTCCCATTTTTCACTCTTACCATTATAACATACCCGTTTTCGCACCGTCAACAATCTCTTTCGGAAGCATCAAGCGAAGGATTGAGGACTTTCCGTTTTGTTTTCCCCTCGATTTATTTTTTTTTCGCAGCCGAATGAGCGGAAAAGTGAGTCCCTTATAATTCCCTGTCTTTGAGACCGTGCTGCTTTTCAAGGGAGATTGCTGTGTTGCCAACAGGAGCAGGAAAGGAAAAACGACCTAACTCTCGTTTTATTCTGACGAAAGAACCCATCTTATCGAGCGAAAAGTTCCTCTTGGGGAACGGAGGGATTTTGAGTATGTCTGGCTTGTCAATTGCTTCTGGAACCAATGCAAACATTACGGGTCTCTATACGGCCTGGTTAACTTCGGGCACTTCGAATTTGCCGAGCCGAGTGGTGAGTGCTCCGACGCCGGCAGCCCCTGCTCCTGCCGCCAGCGTCACCCTGACGGGCGGGGCTGCCCCTCTAACCTCGAATCGTTTGATTGATCTAACGGGCTACACAGGAAATGTGCAGGCGACGTTTGCGGTCGGGGGAAATTCAAGTCTCGTCAATACAGGCGGACTTTATAAAGTTGACGACTCAAACGGCGGAATTGATCTCAGCGGCAACGGATCCAACGTGCTCCACCCTGGTGACGCAGGCTACACGGCAGCCGCACTAAGTCGAAGTGTTGTTTCGTTCACTAACCGTGATACGTCCGCCTCCGCCACCCTGCAGGGCGGAAGCCTTTACGCTTCCTACGAAATCGCAGGCGGAACCGCCGCAGACGTTCCAAACCACCCCGGCGGCGGAACCTTTGCCTACTTCGGTCTTCAGAACGCGAATGTTGACGGCTACGATCACCTTAAAATTCAATCAAATGCATTTCACTATGAGGATCAGTACGGCGGCGGGGATAAAGATCACAACGATCTCATTTTTTCTGTCAATGTCTCTGGGACTCGTGCTGCCGCGCCGGTGGGCAGTCCCACAACAACCCTGGGGGCCAATCTGGTGCAAAACGGCAGCTTCGAAGCCACCCGCACCCCTGCGAACGCCGTGATCGTCACCGGAAATGACGTGGCAGGCTGGCAGATTAGCGGGTCTGCGGGCCTGAAAGCAGGTCAATATCAAGGCAGTCTTTCTCAGGAACTTGACCTGTCGGGGCTGAGCACCACCAATACGAATTCCACCATCACCCAAAACCTGAACACCGTTGCGGGCCAGACCTACCGGGTTTCCTTCGATGTCTTTACGGGAGCGGGAACCGGCCTCGATTCGAGCGGAACGGTAAATGCTTCCTTCGGCGGCAGTTTGATTGCCTCCGGGCTGCAAGGCGGAAGCATTACCGATCTCAACAATGGCCGCGTTCGATACACCTACGATGTTACGGCCACCGGTTCTTCCACCGCGCTTACTTTTGGGACGGCGGGAGCAAACGGCCAGATTGCCCAGATTGACAATGTCGCTGTACAGTCCGTAACGACAACGCCTGCTCCCAGCAGTCCGCCGCCTGCTGCCTCCAATGTAGACCTTGCCGCTTTTGGAAGCGTTGCCCATCGCACCCTCAATGGATTGAACCTCAACGGCGGAACCTTTACGTTTCAGTCGCCCAATGAAATCGTTTATGTCAGCGGCGATGTGAACATCTCCGGCAATACGAAGTTTCAAGGAACCGGCACGATCATCGTTTCGGGAAATGCGAATATTCAGGGAAACTTGTCCTATGCCGACCAAAACAGCAATCTGAATCTGGGGGTGCAGCAAACCTTAAGCTTCGGCAACAATGTTACGAGCGTGGTGGGCAACTACCTCACCCATAACACTGCCAACACTGCCTCGACCGTGTTCAACGGGGCCCTTCAGAACACTTCCGGCGGGTTTGTTTCGGATCGGTTTGTTTACAACGGCGCGGCAAATTCAACGAACATCGCGGCTCAGGCAGCCCTCAGCAGCCCGCCTTCGGATGCCGTTCGAGGTGCTTCCGAAGACATTACGCCGTTCAATCCGGTGAGTGCCCCCAGCAAAGCCGCCTCTCAGTCAACAAGCGGAAAATTATTTTTGGATCCGCACGGGGATTTTCTAAAGATTCTCAACCAGCAGGTAATTCGGCCACTTGGAGCCACCTTCGCGCTTCCTTCAACAAACGGGGCCGCTTCAGGGGGAACGGCGGCGTCCGGCCTTGCCTCTTTGTCCCCTTCCGGGAATACGGCTCCGGCACAAATCCAGGGTTCCTCCGGGTCAGCGGGGCCGTCAAGTACAAGCAGCCCTGCCGCTTCGGGTCAGTTCTCGCTCGCGTCGGGTAACGATCTCGTCGGAGTGAAAAGCCTCGCTTCTGTGCCTCATTCTCAACAAAATGACGAGGCTGCGACTTCGAATACAGCCCTGACCCATCCTCAGCCGTCCTCGTCTCTTTCCAACTCAGGCGGGGCGAAACAGAAAGACGATACTTCAGACGATGAGGGCGAAAAGAAAACCAAAGCGGTCAGTTCCAGTTCCAGTGCCCCGCTGACCAAAAAGCTTCAGAAAGCGGCGGCGAAATTGACCTCGAATTCTAAAAAAGAAGACAACCCGTCTAAATCCAAAAAACTGGATGTGGATGCCTGAAGCCAAAGGGAGGGGAACGAAAGGGTTCCCCTCCCTTTGGAACCCTTCTGCCTTTATCGGGTGACGTAGACCTTGAATTTTTTCGTGATCGGCGTCCGGAGTCCGTAAACGTCAGAAACGGTGACGCTCACCACATAGTCGCCCGACTTCTGGAAAGAATGTTGAATGGTCTGCCCCACCTTTTCTTCCTGAATGCCGTCGCTTTCATCGAAGTCCCAGCTGTATTTCAGAGGCAGGGAGCCTGCACTCCCTCGGGCGGTCAGGGTATATTTCGCCGCTCGCTGAATCGCGGTTTTGTCGGAGATGTCCTCCAGCGTGAGCGGCGCGTTTTCGTTTACGATCTTGATTTGCCCGATCCACAGCGTGGTGGGACTATCGCCAAAAATGCGGATTTCTTTGAACTTGGCATTTTCCGAAGTTACTCCCGAAATCGCCGCGATGGGAATGCTCAACTGCTTCCATCCCTGGTCGTTTTCTTTGCCGTAGGAAAGCGGCATCAAAAACTCAACCGGTTTTCCTTCCCCTGCCGGAATCATTTCGATTCGCAGCTGAGAGAGGGTTTTTGCTTTTTGGGTGGAGGTGCTGCCCTGCTTGCCGCCATTCTGACCGCCGTAGCCGCCGTAGCCGCCAAACCCGCCGGGAGGTCCGAACCCTCCTGCGCTGCCCCCCGCCCCGCCGGTTCTCTGTCCTCCGAAGCCTCCGGGGGGGCCGTATCCTCCGCCCCCTTTCTGCCCGCCGAAACCGCCGGGAGGTCCGTATCCCCCGCCGCCGGGAGGATTGAACCCGCCCGTTCCCCGCCCTCCGGCGGGGCCGCTGCCATCGTCCGGCAGGCGAACCGCGAATTGAAGGCAGCTGCTTTTGTTCGTGAGATAAGAGGTGAGGTCTACAGGATTTCCAACCGAAAACGAGGCTCCCTGATAGAGGCCCTGAGTGGTGATTCGATAGGAGACCGAACCGCTGAGGTGAACCTTATCGTCCTCGACGGCAGTGCCGCTTCCCCACCCGGCAGCCGTGATTCCTGACGCAGCTTTGGGATCACCTCGAAAAATCACCGCTCCCTCACTTTGAGCCGAAGCGGAACAGGGCAGCGTTTGCAAAACCGTAAGGCTGCACCCCAGCCCAACGGCGAAAGGCAGGGCAACGCGGGTGGTAAAAACAGGGCGTTTGAGTTTCATGCGGGGTTTCATCCTTCTGCCTTCTCAGTCGAGAGACGGCGTGGTACTTTTGTTGAATTCTGGAATCTGTAATCGCTTTATTCGGACGGCTTTTCCGGTGAGAGGGTCGGCATCAATCAAAACGGCAGAAAGCTGAGCCTCCCCTTCCGCTACCTCGAAGCGGGCGGGAAGAAGCGTGGTGAATCGCTCTAAAATAATTTCGGTGTTCATTCCGATCACCGAATGGATCGGCCCTGTCATCCCGACATCGGTCAAATAAGCCGTTCCTTCCGGCAGAATACGCTCGTCGGCGGTTTGGATGTGGGTGTGCGTTCCGATCACTGCGGTCGCCCGCCCGTCGGCAAAAATTCCAAAGGCCTGCTTTTCGGAGGTGGCTTCCGCATGGAAATCAATGATTAGAATACGGCATTTTTCGCGGATTTCCTCCAGGATTGCATCGAGTTTACGGAAGGGATCATCGGTCGGGTCCATAAAGGTGCGCCCCTGAAGGGACACGACTCCCACCCTCTCTTTTCCGCCGGGGAAAATTCCCCACCCGCGTCCCGGAGCTCCGGGCGGAAAATTGGCGGGGCGCAAAAGACGCGCTTCCGAGTCCAGCATCGGAAAAATATCGCGCTTGTTCCAGGCGTGATTGCCCAGCGTAATCACGTCTACGCCGTTTTTCAGAAAGGTATGAGCGATTTCCGGGGTGATCCCGATTCCGGCGGCGGCATTCTCCCCGTTCACGATCACGAACTCGGTGCGGTACTCCTCTTTGATTTGAGGCAGCTGCTCCAGCAAAATCGTGCGTCCCGCTTTGCCGACCACATCCCCAACCATCAGAATTCTCATTCGCCCCTGCACGCTTTCTTACTCGATCTCGCCGCCGCAAAAGGCAGCCTTGCTTCTGATAAGACGACCCACCACTCCCTTTCGTTACTTTCTCGGCCAAAGCGAGACTTCAGCGGGCAAAGTCTACCGCACGGGTTTCTCGGATCACGGTCACCTTGATCTGGCCCGGATACTCCATTTCTTCTTCGATGCGCTTTGCCATGTCCCGCGCCAGTTTCATGGCGGCAAAATCGTCAATCAAGTCCGGGCGTACCAGAATACGAATTTCACGCCCGGCCTGAACCGCAAAGGTTTTCTCGACGCCCTGAAATCCGTCCCCGATCTCCTCCAGTTTTTTCAGCCGTTTTACATAGGTTTCCAGGGTCTCGCGTCTGGCTCCGGGGCGCGAGGCGGAAATTTGATCGGCGCAAATCACGAGGAGGGCTTCAATGGTCTGCGGTTCGACATCGTGATGGTGCGCTTCGGCAGCATGAACCACCGCTTCCGGCTCTCGATTGCGCCGTAGAATTTCCCCTGAAATCAGGGCATGAGGCCCTTCCACTTCAAAGTCCACCGCTTTGCCCAGGTCATGCAGCAGCCCCGCCCGCCGCGCCACATTTTCGTCGGCCCCCATTTCCGCCGCCAGCATCGCGCAGATATGAGAAACTTCGATGGAATGTTTCAGCACATTTTGCCCGAACGAAGACCGATACTTCATTTTGCCGAGTAGATGAATGATCTCCGGGGCCAGCCCGGTCAGGCCGGTTTCGAGCACTGCCCGTTCCCCGGCTTCCCGGATGCGTTCCTCCACATCTTCCTGGGCTTTCAAAAACACCTCTTCGATACGAACCGGGTGAATCCTGCCGTCCACGATCAGATTGGTGAGAGTGATGCGGGCAACTTCCCGCCGCACCGGATCGAAGCCGGAAAGAACGACGGCTTCCGGCGTATCGTCAATAATCAGGTCTACGCCGGTGAGGGTTTCGAAGGCACGAATGTTGCGCCCCTCACGTCCGATAATTCTTCCTTTCATCTCTTCATTGGGCAGCGGAACCACTGAAACCGTTGTTTCGGAGGTTTGATCCACTGCACAACGCTGCATCACTTCGGCGACGATTTGGCGGGCACGCCGCTCCCCGTCCCGGCGAGCCGCGTCTTCGATGTCGCGCATCAGGCGTGAAGCATCGTGGCGGCTGTCGTCTTCCACCGATTTCAGGAAAATACGCTTGGCTTCTTCTTGCGAAAGGCCTGCGAGCCGCTGTAATTCGAGACGATGTTTTTTGACGAGGAGTTCGACTTCCTCCTGAGTGTGCAGGGTTTCCGCCTCACGAACCTGCAAAGTTCCCTCTCTTTGTTCCAGACTTTCTGCGCGACGGTCCAGGCTTTCTTCTTTCTGCGCCAGCCTTCGCTCCAATTTCTGAATTTCCGCCCGTTTCTCCCGGTTTTCTTCTTCGACCTGGGTGCGAAGCTCGAAAACATCCTCCCGCGCATCAAGTAATGCCTGACGTTTGGAGCCTTCGAGTTCTCGTTTCGCACTTTCCAGCAAGCGTTCCGCTTCCGCGGCTTTATCTTTGACCAGTTGTTCGCCGCGCAGTTTAGCGTCGGCGATTTGGGGGCGTACATACAGATGATGTCCCAGGAAGGCCCCGGCAGCAATAGATGCGACCAGGGCGATCACAAAGACGAGTGGTGCTATAAGATTGGTTGGCAAACTCTCTCCTCCTGACAGAACGGGTGTGGAAACCCAGGCAGCGTCAGAAAAGGAGCGAGGGGCAGCGGACGAGCGGCTTTCGGCAGGGCTGACTTATCACACCCTCTTCCCTGAGTTTGGGGCGGCCCCGAAGAGCCCCACAAACGCACGGAGAACGGGCTGGAGCGGATAGTTTCAGAGAGCCGAAGCCTCTCGGTTCCGGTGGGTTCTGGCTAGAAAATAATCATTCAATGCTTTACCATCGCTGACTCAATTAGAGATTACCCTTTATTCTCCGTAACTTCACCAATTACCTGCCGGATAATGCCGTGAGAAAATCCGCGCCGCATCAAAAACTGCATGAGTTTTTGTTTTTCCGCATAAACCGTTGCGGAGTCCATCCCGTCCCGATGCATCTTGGCCCACCGAGCCTCTGCGGTCTGACGCGCACGCTCGGCTTCGGCTTCGGGGGCAATTTCTTCCAGAGCGGCTTCAATGGTCTCCGAATCGAGTCCTTTGCCGCGAAGTTCCTGCTTGAGGCGGGTTTTGCCGTACCCTTTGCGGTCGGCCCGATCCTCAATCCAGTCCGAAGCGAATTTCGTGTCATCAAGCCAGCCGCGCTCGGCAGCCTCCTGCACCACCGACTGAATGATTTCCGGCTCGAATTCGGCTTTGAGAAGCCGCTTCTCGATCTCGGAGACACTTCGCGCCGAAACTCCCAGAAATCGAAAGGCCACTTTTCGGGCGGCTTCCAACTTTTCGCTGTCCATTTTTGGTCTCCTTGTATCTTCTATTCGTTGTATTTTCTGTCCATTCGTGTTTGAGGGCAAACGTTTTCTGTATTCTACCCGGCAAAACGAGGGCCGAGCGACGGAGGTCTCCCTCTTCACTCAACCCTCGCGCTTTCTTTTCGGAAAAGACCGCCGGAAGAACTAGTTTAGCTCAAAGCCGAAGTCCAGCAAAATTTCGCGCAGCAGATGCCGACCCGTCAAGGCTTCAATCGCTGCCACCCGTTTTGCGGAGTGCCTCGACCAATCCCCTTCGACCTTCATCCCCTGCTCCCTGTAAAATGTCTGCATTGTTTCGTTGTAACGGGCAATGGTTTCCACCCGATGTTCAGGAGAGTAAGTTTCGTGGTGAAGAATTTCCGAAAGCGGAAGGCGCGGCTTCACCGAGGAAGGGTCGCCGGGAGCAGGCCTGCCGACAGCCATACCGAACACCGCGAACACACGCGGCGGAAATTTCAGCAGTCGGGCAAGCTCGCGAGGCTGATTTCTGGCTCCGCCCACATAACAGATTCCCAGCCCCAGTGACTCGGCGGCAATGGCCGCGTTTTGAGCGGCAAGCGAAGCATCTATCGCCGCCATTAGAAACAATTCGAGATAACGAAGGCCCTCACCCGGCAGATTCGCCCGTTCCGAAATTTCGGTGAGACGGGAGAGGTCGGCGCAGAAAACCAGAAACAGCGGAGCGTCCCGAATAAATTTCTGGTCACCGCAGAGCACGCTCGCGTTTGCTTTCTGCTCCTCGTTTTGCAGGGCGATCACGCTCCAGGTTTGCAGGTTGGACGAGGTTGCGGCACTTTGCGCCGCCGCAATGATTTTTTCCAGGCTCGCTTCCGGCAGCACCTCCGGCAGAAAGTGCCGCACCGATTTGTGAGACAGCAGCACATCCAGTGCCGGGTTCGTTTCGCCCTGCACGGGCGGCGGGGCGGCACCATACCGCGCCCTCAGCCGGGCGGGAAGTTCATCCATCTTTTTTTCTTTCTTCCTTCTCTTTGCCAATCTCTTTGCCGATCTCTGTAGAGGAGGTATCGGAGGGTTGGATGCGCGGAGGAAGCCAGCGCATTCGGGGAGCTCCAACTCGACTGCTGAAGACGCCGCGTGACAGCGTGGCGAGATACTCCGGGCGGGTGTGCACTCCGTCATAAGAAAACAAATTGACACCTGCCGCTCCGGTTTCCCGCACCTTCGCAATTTTTTGCGCGACATCGGACGCTCCGAGCCGCCATGCTCCGATCCCGGTGTAAATATGCTCCCCTCCCGCAATCTCCACCGCTTTTCGCGTTTGTTCCAGCACCCGCTCCGTCCGCTTATCGTAGGACATGAGGGCAGCCGCATCGAGCGTACCGCTTTTCAGCCACCCCTGCCAGTCCTGCCCCCGAAGCTTAAAGGCGTCTTGTGCGTCGGCAAACACGGCGGCAGAGACCTGAAGATAGGGCTTTTCCTCTTTCACGGCACGAGATATTCGAGTGACCAGTTCCGTAACCTGAGCGCGTCGCCAGTCCCCCCACTTCGCCGGAAACGCATGAACGAACGCCAGCCGATCTTTGGCAAGGCGGGGTTCCACCTTTGAAAACACCTCAGCGGTGAGTTCATCGGTGAGAAAAGCGCGAAATCGGGTGAGGGTTCCTGCGCTGAAGTCGTGCTCCGAATTGGCATAGCGGCAGTAATCGAAATGAATTCCATCTACATCGTAGCGTTTCGCGACATCGGTAAAAACCTGAAAGAGATGCTCTTTCACCTGCGGATGGGAAGGCTGCAGAAACGCACCTTCGCACCGGTCGGTCGGAACCGCAGAAGTGCACCCGTGACTGTCCTGCGTAAACCAGTCCCGATGAGCGTTCCAGAGATGCTGCTTTGATTTCGGTGGCCTGGAGCCGCTCCAGGCAAGATAGGTGTTCATCCAGGCATGAACCTGCAGCCCCTGGGCGTGTGCCTCGCTGACCATCAGGGCAAGCGGATCGAAGCGGGCGGGCTGTCCTGCGAGAATTTCCGCTCGCGGCTCATAAAGCGAGGGATAGAACGCATCGCCTCTCCCGCGCACCTGCACGAACAGCGCATTGAACCCATATTTCACGGCGGTCGCCACCACGTTTCGGATGGAGGCAGGAGAGCGCAGACTGTCCCGCACCACCCATAAGCCCCGCATTTCCTCCCGCTCCGGGGTCTCCAGAGGACGGGCAGATGCAGGCGGCAGCGGTTTTTCTTCGAGTTCGGGCGGAGCCTGGGCAGAGAGAGGAAGGGCCAGCAAACACAAACCGAGCAGCAGCAAAGGCCGCCGGGGTGAAAAAAGCATGGGTATTACCTGAATCTGAACGCGGCAAACGGGAAATTCTTCTGGGAGGAAACTTCCGGTCGCCTGAAAAAAGAAAAGGGTTCATTCGGAGAATGTCTAAGCGAGTGTTGAAAAACGTTTCTCGGCAGAACCCAAGTCCGCGCTCTAGGGCGTACCGCCCCCCGTTGGGCAAAACGCGGACGCCCTGCCTGCCGAGAAACGTTTTGAGCACGAAAAAAAATGTTTTTTTCCTTCACTCTAATACACGACTTTGTTGAGCGGGTACTCGACAATTCCTTCGGCTCCGGCCCGCTTCAGGCGGGGCAGAATATCACGCACCGTTTTTTCGGCCACTACAATCTCCAGAGCCACCCATTTCTCATCGGCAAGCGGGGAAACGGTGGGGGTGTTCAACGCGGGCAGAATTTCATACACGGAATTCAATTCGGTTCGCGCCACGTTCATCTTTAGCCCGACGAGCTGCTCCGCATTCAATGCGCCCGTCAGCAGAAGGGTAATGTTTTCGATTTTGTTGCGTTTCCACTCATCCGCCCACGAAGCGTGATTGACCACAAACCGGGTGGTGGAAACCAGCAGGGTGTCCAGGATCGCAAGGTTGTGGGCGCGAAGGCTGCTGCCGGTTTCTGTGTTGACGACGATGGCATCCGCAAGTTCCGGCACTTTCACCTCGCAGGCTCCCCACGAAAACTCGACGTGCGCGGTAACGCCGTGCTGCGCCAGATAACGCTCCGTTAATTTTACGTACTCGGTCGCAATCCGTTTGTCCTGCAGGTCTTTGACACTGGTGATCGAGGAGCCGTTGAGGGCGGCGAGCACAATACGGATCGGGTTTAGGGTCGCTTTGGAGTAGGTGAGTTCGGCCACTTCCTGCACGTCCGAGCCGTTGTCCTCGATCCAGTCTTTGCCAGTCAAACCGGCATCTAAAATTCCCTGCTCCACATACCGGGAAATTTCCTGCGGGCGAATGAGCAGCGGTTCGAGTTCAGGGTCATCTACGGAAGGGTGATAAGAACGCCCGTTGGAAGTGCGAAATTCGTAGCCCGCTTTTTTGAACAGCGAAAACGTGGCTTCCTGTAAACTGCCTTTGGGAATACCGATTTTAAGTTTAGGGGTGATCTGGGTCATCTTTGTCCTCGGAGAAAGGGAACTTGCTTGAAAACTCGAAAAGGAAAAGCCCGATCTTCGCAGAGGTCGGGCTTGATTACATTCGTCTATTGTACCCGCTGGGGGCGGGAGAAGTTGGTTTCGGTTTCACCGTTGAAAGGGCTCAGTGCATTTTGCCGAAAAAGGCGAAGGCCCCTCCTGCCATCAGCAGCCCGACCAGCAGCAGCACGAAGCCCGCCAGTTTGAGGGCTTTGGAAACAATCATCCGCACGCCCATCAGCACCAGAATCACTGCGACTATCACTCCCGCAGAAGCCATCGTTTCTTCCTCTTTCTCTTTTGCCGATCTCTTTTGCCGATCTCTTTTGCTCTTTGAGCTTCTTTACGAAACGGAGCGAAAAGCGTTTCACCTGCACCGAGAAGTCACCAAGTTCCGCCGTTTTCGCTGTGCCTGATTTGTGTTCGGCAGCAAAAAAATCAAGGTTTTATTTGCGTCGGGGGAATGTTTTCGCCTCAACAGGCCGTCCTTCACTTGTATACTCCCCTCTGGTCACCTCATTTCTCTCGCTCCTGAGACTTTTTTGTGGAGGCTGCGCCGAAGCCGTGCAGCCTCCGCGTTCGCCAAAGGAATCGTAATGAACTCTTTTCAACGTCGAGTCTCAGGAGTAGCGGCTCTGCTGGCTCTTTTCGGTGTTTATCCTTCCGGGAGGGCGCAGCGAATGGCTTCCGCTGGGGGGCACTCGCTGTGGCGCAGTGTTAACACACAGGGTATGGGGTTTGTGACGGGTATCGTCGCTCACCCCGTTTCAGGCGATATTTACCTTCGTACCGATGTCGGCGGAGCCTATCGCTTTGACCGTGCCTTTCGACGATGGATTCCGCTGCTGGATGCATTCGGCACCGAAAACGCCAGAACCCAAAACGTGGAAAGCATTGCCGTAGATCCGCAAAATTTTCGCAATTTCTACGCGGTGGTGCAAGCCAGCCGCAGCGATACACCTATGGCGGGCGAATCGCTGTTTTCCGCCAATCGAGGGGAAACGTGGACGACAACCGGGCTTTCCGCTCTCCGCATTTTCACCGATCCCAACGGAAACTGGCGCGGGTGGTGCGGCGAACGCCTTGTTTGTGACCCCAACAAAAGCGGGCTGCTTTACTATGCCTCCGGGCGAGACGGTTTGCTCAAAAAGGTCGGAACGCAGCCCTGGACTTCCGTTTCGGGCGGCCTGCCTCCGGCCTCTTCCCTTCCCGGCTACTACTCGGGACCAGATGAATCCCTGAAAGGAAACGATCCCGGCTACACCTTTGCCGCGTTCGATTCCTCCTCCTCCCGGCCTGGAACGGCCACCCGAACGCTTTACGTCGGCGTGTACGGGCTGGGGGTTTACGGCTCGACGGATGGCGGCGTCACCTGGCGAAATCTCGGCGGCGCAGCCAATCCGGTGCGCGGCACGGTCGCCTCCAATGGAACGCTCTTCGTCAGTTTCGGCTCCAACGATCCGGGCCAGTCGGGGAGTGTCCGCAGTTACCGGAACGGGGTTTGGACCGACATCACGCCAAACGGAAATCATCAGAGCTGGCAGGGCATTTCCACCGATCCTGCCCATCCGCAAACCGTACTCGTCACTCATGGCGAAAACAAAGAAATCTATCGCTCGACGGATGGCGGATCGCACTGGACACGCCTCAACGTCAGCACCAGCAAGGAAGCCGCCTACTATCCTGCCCCAACCGCTCTCAATTATTTTCACACCGCCGGTGACTGGGGCAGCACCACGATTCTGATAGACCCGCTCAATCCGAATGAGGCCTGGCAGACTAACGGCTACGGCGTGATCCATACGCAGGATGTCTCCGCCTCTCAAACTCGCTGGGCCTGGGAAATGAACAACCTCGAAGAACTCGTAATCAACGACATCAAATGTCCGCCGCTGGCGGGAGGAGCCGATCTTCTGAGTGTAACTGCCGACATGATCGGGCAGCGTCATGCCAGCCGGGATACAGTTCCGCTCGCCAACCTCGGAACCTTCGATTATGTGGCACAGGGAACTTCGCTGGCCTACTGTGCCGCTGCCCCTCAAAATCTCGCTTACGTCGGATGGGATCAGGCGCGGGGCTGGTGGAACCTCCCCTCCATCAAAACCGGAATCAGTGCGGACAACGGCCTCACCTGGACGCCGTTCCCTACCCTGCCGACCGCCGCCGAAGACTCTTTCGATACAACCACACAGCAGTGGACTTCCTACCAGGTGATCTATTCCGGCGGGGCAGTGGCGATGTCCTCGACCCATCCGCAAAATCTAGTCTGGGCCCCTTCTCACTGGGGCGTGCCTCAGAGAACGACCGACGGCGGGCTTCACTGGAGCCTCTGCCGTAATGCCGCCGCTGTGCGCGACCCCAACAACTTAGACCACAATTATCAAAACGACTGGTGGAAACTCACGGGAACGTGGCATCTGGCGAACGAGTGGTGGCACACTCGTGTTCTGGAAGCGGATCGCGTGGACGGAAACCGGTTTTATTATTGGGCCTATGGACAGTTTTACTTCAGCACGGACAGCGGACTGAACTGGACGCCGGGGCAGGCCAACTGGAGGATGTCTCCTGCTTCCGATGCCTGGACGCTGCAAACCAATATCGTGCCTCACCCGACCCATGCGGGCGAGGTATGGCTCAGCTTTAAGCCGAATGAGGGCACGACTTCCACGTTCAAGCTTTATCGCTCAATGGACAGCGGAGTTTCGTTCTCGGCGATCTCTTCGGTGGATCGCTGCAATTATGTCGCGTTCGGCAGGGGGAACTCTCCCGACGCCCCCTTTATCTATCTGCATGGACGGGTGAACGGCGCGGCTTTCGACGGCGTGTACGTTTCCAAAGACAGCGGCCTCACCTGGACGCTGCTGACAGACCCCCGGCTCTCCCAGTTCGGCACGATTACCTGCCTCGAAGCCGATCTGCGTTACCGGGGGCGCGTGTATGTCGGCACGGGCGGGCGGGGAATCTTTGTCACGGACGGAGAAATTCCGGTATCGAATCTGATTCCGCCGCCCCTCACGGTCGGTGACTAGTTCGTTTCCGAAAAGTCGAAAACGCAAACGCCCTCCGCTTTCCCTTTTCAACGAGAAGGCGGAGGGCGTTTGCGCTTCAGAGCGGATCAGGCGCGGGGGTGGGCTTTTCGGTAAATTTCTTTCAGACGGTCGTTCGAGACATGAGTGTAGATTTCGGTGGTGGCGATTGAGGAGTGTCCCATCAGTTCTTGAATCGTGCGGAGATCGGCTCCATGCGACAGCAGATGCGTGGCGAACGAGTGGCGCAAAACGTGAGGCGTCACCTTTTCCTCCAATTGTGCCTCTTCTGCCGCGTTTCGCAGAATCGTGCGGATGGCAGAGGTGGCAATAGGATCGCCGACCGAGTTGGGAAACAGAAATCGGCTGTTTGCCTCCGCGAGCGTGACACCTTCTATCTTTTTGCGCCCGCGCACGTTCACCGAGGCTCGTTTGCCCGGTTCTGAAGCCCCTTTGACTCCCTGCGCAACGGCTTTGCGCTGCGCGAGGTAGAGCGCGAGAAAATCACACGCCACCTGCCCCACTGGAACAATCCGCTCTTTGGAGCCTTTGCCGAAACACTTCACTTCCTGCCCCTTCAGATCGAGGTCGTCGAGGGTGAGGTTCGCCAGTTCGGAGGCGCGAAGCCCCGTTGCGTAAAGAAGCTCACACAGAGCCTTGTCGCGGAGAAGGCGCGGATCGCCGGGGTCGGGCTGCTGAAGCAGCTGCTTTACTTTGGCGACCGAAAGGGTGCGGGGCAGGCGGCGGGTGGGACGGCGGCAGGCGATATTATCCATAAAATCGTCTTTGCGAACTTCATCCACCACCAGATATTTCGCAAACGAGTGCAGCGACACGATTTTGCGCCCAACGGTTGCCGCCGACACCCCTCTCGCCTTCACCCCCTCCAGAAACGCCAGTGCATGAATCTCCAGAATATCTTCGGCGTTGCGAACGCCGCGCCCCATCGCCGCCGCCGCAAACTCGTTGAGATCGGCACGGTAGCCGATGGCAGTGTTTGGGGAATGTCCGCGTTCGAGCAGAATATAGGAAATAAAAGCATCAATGTGTGTTGTCAGCAGTCCCATAACCCCGATTGTACCCCATCCTTGATCCGTCATTTTTCCTAGAAACAGACGGCACATACTTCAAAACCGCCGCATCGGTCCCACGTTTTGGAACCGCCTCAAGGACAGCGATATTTTACGCCTCTTTGTAGTTCTACGGTAATTGAGTGGTTTTCCACTCGGTCGCAAAAATTGAACCTGCTCCTATTTTCGTTATCAGAATTTTGCTCCCTCATGGTTCCTCCACTTCTGTAGGGCTACTCATAGACCTTGCCGCTGTACACAAATTCTTCGCCGAACTTCCAGGAAGGCTCCTGAAAATCATTCTCGATTTCTCCTCTGCATTTTCTCAGTGCCTCTGTATCTCTAGCAAAGCGGGGGGTCAGTCACTGCCCGCCCCGGCTGAGCAGCCGCTTCAGGGCATCGAGTTTCATCAGGGCTTCGACGGGTGTCAGCGAGGTCACGTCAATCGCCTCCAGCTCCTCCAAAACCGGGTGCTTTTCTGCCTCAAAAAGCGTCAGCTGCACTTTCTGGCGTTTGGGGGCGACGGCATCGGCGGGGGCCGTGCCGAGGTCTCGCGTCGCACCCGCCCCGCTTTTTTCCAGACTTTTGAGCACTTCCTGCGCCCGCTCGATCACCTCGGGCGGAACCCCCGCCATTCGTGCCACCTGAATGCCGTAACTCCGATCCGTGCCGCCGGGAACGAGCTTGCGAAGCCAGATGATTTGATCGCCCTGTTCCTTCACCGCGACCCGATAGTTTTTTACCGTCTCGGTTTGTTTGGCGAGTTCGTTGAGGTGGTGGTAGTGCGTCGCGAAAAGTGTTTTGCAGCCAATCCGCGCAAGATGTTCCGCCACCGCCCAGGCAATACTCAGCCCATCGTAAGTGGAGGTTCCGCGCCCGATTTCGTCCAGCACTACCAGGCTGCGTTCGGTGGCGTTGTTCAGGATGCTCGCCGTTTCGTTCATTTCTACCATAAAGGTAGATTGTCCCGTCGCAAGTTCGTCGTGCGCTCCCACGCGAGTGAAAATACGATCCACCACCCCAATGATCGCCCTGTCCGCCGGAACAAAGCAGCCGATCTGCGCCATAAGGCAAATCAGGGCCGCCTGCCGGAGATAGGACGACTTCCCGCTCATGTTGGGGCCGGTAATGACATACATTCGCGTGTCGGCGTCCAGAAGGCAGTCGTTTGGAATGTAAACGCCGTTCATGCCAATACGCTCGATGACGGGGTGGCGGCCCCCGGCGATCTGGATGAGGTCGCCCTCATTGACTTCGGGTCGGTTGTAGTGGTTTCGCGTGGCGGATTCGGCAAACCCCGCGAGCACGTCGAGTTCGGCGACCGCCCGCGCCACCGCCAGAATTTCCGAGGATGCCGCCGCGACTTTTTCGCGTACGCCCAGGAAAATTTCGTACTCCAGTTCCACGGATTTCTCTTCGGCGCGAAGCACCTCCCCTTCGCGCTCTTTGAGAGCCTCCGTGATAAAGCGTTCGCCTGTTGAGATGGTTTGTTTGCGAACATAGTCCGGCGGAACTTTGGCGAGATGCGTTTTCGTCACCTCGATAAAGTAGCCGAACACCGCCGTGAACCCCACTTTGAGGCTGGGGATTCCCGTGCGTTCGCGCTCGGTGGCTTCCAGACTCGCGATCCACGTTTTGGCATCCCCGGCGGTGTTTAGGAGTTCGTCGAGGGTGGCATCGTAGCCGGGTCGAATGAGGCCGCCCTCGCGCAGTCCGGCGGGCGGGTCGTCAAGCAGAGCGCGGGTGATCGTTTCGGCGATGTCGGGGGTGCATCCAAGGCGGCGGGAAAGCTCCTTCAGTTTTTCGCCCTCGGCTCCGTCGAGCAGGCGGGAAAGGTCGGGCAGCCGAAGCAAAGCGTCACGCAGGGCGATAAGGTCGCGGGCATTGGCGATCCCGGTGCAGGCGCGGGAAACCAGCCGTTCCAGGTCGCCCATGCCTTTGAGCAAGTCGCGCACATCGCCGCGCAGCAGAAGGTTTTTCACCGCTTCTTTCACGGCATCGAGGCGGGCGTTGATGGCGTATACGTCCAGCAGCGGCTCTTCGATCCAGCGGCGCAGAAGGCGGCTGCCCATCGGGGTGAGGGTTTCATCAAGCACGCCGAGCAGGGTGCGGGCGCGTCCGCCTTCGCCCATTGCGTGCGTGAGTTCGAGGTGGCGGCGGGCCGGGGCATCCAGCGTCATGAATTCGCGGGCGGAGTAGGCGGAGAGGGAACGGATATGCGGCACGGCGTTCACCTGTGTCTCGGTGAGGTAATGCAGCAGCAGGGCGCAGGCGTCAATCCCGGATGTGAACTCTTCGCACCCGAAGCCGCGCAGACTTTGCGTTCCGAAGTGGGTGAGCAGGGTGTCGCGGGAAGATTTTCGGGCATGGGGCGCGGGCCGTTCGGCGTTTGTGGGGGGCGTGTAGAGGGTGATCGCTGCATTGGTGGCGGAGCGGATTTCTTCGATGAGTTCGGGGTCGGTGGTTTCGGAAAGCAAGATTTCGGCGGGTTCGAGGCGCATCAATTCGTCCAGGAGTTTTTCGAGTTTGTTGTCGCCGTCAAGTTCGGTGGTCAGGAATTCTCCGGTGCTCACGTCCGCCACGCCCACGCCCGCCACCGTGTCGCCCGTCACCGCCGCCACAAGGTAATTGTTGCTTCGCGAATCGAGCATATTGTCTTCGAGGACGGTTCCGGGGGTGACCACGCGGGTGACTTTGCGCTTCACCAATCCTTTGGCGTATTTCGGGTCTTCAACCTGCTCCATAATGGCGATGCGCCGCCCCTTTTTGATGAGGCGGGCCACGTAGCGGTCGAAAGCGTGGTGCGGAACGCCGGACATGGGGACGCGCAGCCCGCCATCTTCGCGCCCGGTGAGGGTAATGTTGAGGTCGGAAGCGACGGTTTCCGCGTCATCGCCGTAAGCCTCGTAAAAATCTCCGACGCGCATGAGGAGGAGAACGCCGGGATGATCCAGGCGGGTGGCGAAATACTGCTTGAGCAAGGGGGTTCCGCCGAGGTAGCCGGAGGGAACCGAGCCGGGAATGGGCTTCCCGGCGGGGGTCGTGGGTCTGTCACTCATAGACAAGAGTGTACAATTTAGGGAGCGGCGAAGTCAAGGGGAGTGAAAGGGTTAGGAATTAGGGATCACGGATTAGGGGAGGCGGTGGGTGAAATCGAACGTATTCTGCGTGAGTCATGCAAGGTAAGGAGAGAACCCATGCGAATCCAACACGAGAACAAAACTTTACGCGCTGCCTACTATTACGGGCTATTTCGAGAATAGCTTGCCGGTGCTGGTGTCGTGCTGATACTTTGCGCCCTCGCCTTTATTTTTAGAGGCTCCGTGTTCCAAAAGGCGGAACGCCGTCACTATCAAATGAGTCTCCCAATCCTGCATCAAGAGACCGTAATCAAGGATTTTCGGCCTGTGCGCGGCGGATACAGAGACGGCCCGAAACCGAGTCTCGCGGTTTTCGAGGTGAACGGGAAAGAAGCGACGATTGAACGTACCGACTCGCTTCACATCGGGCAGAAAATCCGCGTGTATTATCGCGACAGCCTGGAGTACGGTATCCTCGTGGATTATGTCGAGGGATTGCCCTCACCCCCCGACCCCCATCCAATCACAAACTGACGCTCAACGGTTCGCGTCACTTCCCTGCCGCTTGTTTCCGTTTCTTTTTCGGGCGAGGGGGAGAACAACGAAGAGATTTTCGGCGAAATTTTGTCATTGCGCCGCCCGAATTTGCCCCTCTCCCTAGCGAAGTATGAGCGGCAGGGAGAGGGGTTGGGGTGAGGGCAATTACCTTACGTTCGTGTCGTTGAGAGTTCTTCCCGCTACGCCGCCATTTGTAAGTCGGCGGCGGGCTTGCGGGGCGCACCGTAGACGGTCACAGAGCCGGTGGGCTGGCTCGCCATATTAGAGCGGGTGGCAATAACCCGGTACATCACCGTTGCGCCGGGAGTTTGAGCGGAGTGGACAAATCTCGCTTTGGTGACGGCTCCCACCTGCACCCAGCCCAGGGAGGTCGAAGTCGCGGCTTCTACAATGTAGACCGTCCCTCTTGGGTTCTCAATCGTAGACCAGGTGACGACATTGTAGCCGTCCGACGATCCGCTTGCGTTGATGGTAGCGGGGATGACCGGCGAGGGTTTGGTGCGTGCTCCGGTGCGCGGCGTCAGCCCCAATTGCGCTTTCAGGGCAGGCGTGACCCCGGCATTGCCCTGAATTTTGCGGCTCAGCGTCCGCACATCGGTTCCCGCTTTCTTCTCGGCGGCTTTTTTTGCGAGCACTGCCTGTTTCAGGGCCACTTTTGCGGCAGTGACAGAGTTCAGGGCGTTCATATAGGCCGTCGTGTCGTTGGTGATCAGCGTCACATCGGCGGCGGCAAGACCAAGCGTGGTGAGGTTGGCATTGGCGACGGTGGTGAAGTTGGTGAGCCAGGGCGTAATTTTGCCGTCGGCTCTGGGGAAAAAATCAGTCATGGGCATAACGTTCCTTTCTGAGAAATTCGGTCTCATTTCGGTGCGCGGGGATGTCTCCCCACAGAAGAATGGTATCGTTTGTGCGAGGGGGGACACCGAATCTTTGCGGCGGGGTTCCCCGCATTTGCGGGGGGACATCCCCCACCAAAGATTCCGTACCGTTTACTTCGCTAGAGACATCATCGGTCAGCGGCGGAAAGAACCTGCAAAGAAATTTGCGTGAAGAAACCGGAGCGTCGGGGTACAATCGGCCATGAACGAACTCACCGAAACGCCAGAAGAAGCGGAACTGCCCCAAAGCCTGGGTGTTTTTCTGAAAAAGTCATCAAAGCAAAAAAAAACTTTTGCACAGGGGATTTTCGTTTTCTGGTCTGACGTGACTAGAATTTGGCTTTCTGCACTTTGCGCCGAAGTCGGGAAAACGGAGAAAACGTAACCTCAAATGTCCTGCGAAAGCGCGTTTTCGGGTATCTTTTCTGGAAAGGAGACTGCCCGGCCCGATGATGAAATTTTCCCGTACTTTTGCTTTTGCCGCTTTTTCGCTTTTGACGGTTTTTCCGCTCTGCGCTCAAACCTGGACCCCGATCCCCATTCTCACCGCCGCCATGAAGAAAAAAGGCATCTTTCCCGGCGGCGAGGGGGCGCAGGGCATCCGCACCATTGCTATCAGCCCCACCGAACCCGATTTTATAGTGATTGGAACCGATGTCGGCGGCATCTATCGCAGCCGAGACGGGGGCAAGCATTGGCAGGTCTGCATGGTCGGCTGGGGATCGCGGGGCGGAAACGCTTTTGCCATTGATCCGAAAAACTCTCGCCGCGTGATTGGAGCGGGCGGAAACTCAATGGATTGGGACACCAGCTGGGGGCCTTCGCTTAACGGGCTTTATCTCTCAACCGACTCCGGGGCCAGCTGGAAACAAACCCTGCCCTCCCCTGAAGGCAACGAATGGCGGGCCGAATCGCTCGCCTACGATCCCGCGAGTTACAACGCCAAACGCGGTTTTTGTGAGACGGCTTACTGGTCGTCCCGCGACAACGGCCTCTACAAAACAAAGGATGGCGGGGCAGCCTGGGCGCAGGTGAGCACCGGGCACAACCGGGCAGCAATCAAAACGCACCCGACACGCGGCTTTGTCTATCTCGCGGACAGCTCGGCGGAGCACCCCGGCTTTTACCGCAGCGAGGACGGCGGCGTGACGTTCAAACGGCTCAACAACAAGCCCGCTTTCGGAATTGATGTGGTCGCCACCCGCCCAGACACGGTGTATGTGACCCGGCCTTCCGAAGCGGACAAAGTTTGGATTTCCGAAGACTGCGGCGTGACGTTTCGCCCGCTCGGAATGGGGATCGGGCTTCCTCCCGTCACGCCCTACATGACCCTGAGTGTCAGCCCGCTTGACCCGCAGAATGTGATGTGCAACTTCACCGGTGACCACTGGTACGAGTCCTACACCTGCGTTTCCAAAGACGGCGGTCAGCGGTGGTGGGCGGTTTATTATAACCGCGAAAATCAAGTGCTGCCGTTTCTGTCCGCTGGCAACCGCTTTGCCTTTTCGCTCCGGGACAAAGGCGTTGTTTTCGGAACGCAGGGCAACGGCACGCTTCTGCTGAGCGAGGACAGCGGCGAGACGTTCCGCTGGCACAGCAACGGCCTCAACGCGGTGATGCTCGGCTCCTCGTTCGGCTTCAATCCAGCCTCCCCCAACACCGTTTTTCTCTCGTTTCAGGATTTCGAGGGGGCGGTGACCCAAGACGGCGGCAAAACCTGGGCTTTTACCCCGACCTCAACAAATGCGTTTGGCGGTTGGGAGTACGGCGGGTTCACGCTGGACGGTCAAGTTCTTTGGAGCGGACATGGAACGGGCTGGGCGGGGCCGCGAACGCTGGCGGTGTCACGTGACGGAGGAAAAACGTGGACGGAGGCCAGAGATGCAGAGGGGAAAATCATCACATTTGAGGGGCAGGAGGTGGGGTATGCCGACCCGCTCCATCCCGGCGTCTGCTTCGAGGCGGGGTGGCGTTCTTCGGACTCGGCCCGTACCTGGAAACCGATGTCGGGCTGCGATACGGTCTACATTGGTTCACCGGAGGGGAAAACCTTGTTCGGGCGGCATGGAAACCGGGTCTGCCGCTCGTCCGACGGGGGCGTAACGTGGACAGACCTGACGTCCGAAGCCCCCGGCGGCATCCGCGATGTCGCCTACGATCCGGTGCAGGGGCGGGTTTATATCGCCTCGGAAGATCGGGTGAAGGCTTACGATCTCGCGGGAGGCAAAGGGGACTGGCAAGTTCTGGAGACACCGACGGACGTGAGGGGAGCGCGGCGCATTTGGTCGGTGTGCGTAGACCCTCAGGCCCCTCGGGTGGTCTATGCGGGCGGCCCTGCGAACATCTACGCCACAGACGCGACGGTGGTGCGCTCGCTGGACGGAGGGAAGACCTGGCAAAACCTCACGGTGACTTCCCCCTTAAAGGGTTTCAACGATCCGGGCGGGCCGCACGAAGTCGAATGGGTGCGCGTGCATCCGAAAACCCGAGAGTTGTGGGCGGCGGGCGAGTGTTACGGGATGTGGAAATTGGCCCCGCCCTCACGCACCCCCATGCGCTGAGAGATCGGTCAGCGCATGGGGGTGCGTGAGGGGCGATGCGCCGCCGGTTAATGGATGCGGAAAAGGTCAGCAGAAAAATTGGCTAAAAATAGCCGGGGCGCAAAGGCACACTTCGCCATGAACGAACCTATCGAAACGCCCGACGAAACCGAACTTCCCGAAAATCTCAAAGCCGTACTGAAGCGAGCCAAAAAGCGAGCGAAAACACGCTCGCTGCACACGGGAATTTTTGCCCTGTTGATGTTTTTCGTTCTACTGCCTGCCCTGAAGTGGATCAGCATTTCCGGCAGCCGGGCTTATAACGCTCTGGCAGTGGCCACAATGCTCATTTTTGAGTTTTCCAGTTTCGGCTTTTTGTTTCTTCACTCGCTCAAAGGAGGCTATGGCCTTAATTTCCAGGACCTTTCCTTTCTCCGTTCCCTTGACGACAAGCGCGTCCTCTTCGTTGTGCTGGAGGTTCGCTTCGAACAGTTGAACAAAAAATGCTCCACGCTCCGAAACGATCTGATGAGGCGTTGGCTTCCCCTCCTTACCCTTGAGGACCTACAGTCGCTTACCCCTCTTCAGAAAAAACAACTCGTCTATCTTTTGCAGTACGCCTCCAGTGATGTGAAACTAGCCATCTTGCGAACGCTGGGGCAGGCGGGCGACAGGGGACAGATCCTGCCTCTCAAACTTTGGCAGCGCAGGCTGCTCGGCTGGCCCCCCAAACCAGAAGTCAAGGCGGCTTACCAATCCTGTGTCGCCGCCATCGAAGCCCGTCTCGCCGCAGGGCGTACCGACGCGCAGCTGCTCCGTCCCTCCTCTTCCTCCGAGGGAAACGACCATCTGCTGCGCCCCTCCTCCGCGCCCGCACGGGAAGTGATGAAAAACACGCCAGCCCTCGAACGGAAAAGGGTTCTGCGCCTTCAGGCAGGGACAATGCCCCCGGACGACGAATAGACCGCTATGGAACTAGACTTCAACACGGCGGCGATCCGCCTGCGCGAAGGCGATGATGTCGCCGTCGCCAAACTCAAACTGGAGGGCGGAACCGTGCTCTCCCTCAACGGCAGCCCCTTGGTGGTGAAGGGCGATGTGCCGCCGGGACATAAGTTCGCCCTTCATGCCGTCCCCGAAGAGGCTCCCGTCCGCAAATACGGGCAGATCATTGGCTATGCCACCCTCCCCATCCTTCCCGGCGAATGGGTGCACACCAAAAACCTCGGATTTGGAAAGCAGCAGGAAAGCGGCGCGGGCAAACTCTCCCTCGACTACGAGTTTTCGACGGCTCTCCCGCCCGTTGCCTTTGTACCCGAAGCCGAACGCCGTACCTTTCCCGGCTTTTCCCGTCGAAACGGAGACGTGGGCACGCGCAACTATGTGGGCCTGCTTTCCACCGTGAACTGTTCCTCCTCGGTTATCGCCGGGATCGCCGCTCATTTTCGTGATCCGCAGGTGCTGCGTGATTTTCCGAACGTGGACGGCGTGATTCCGTTTCTGCACAAAAGCGGCTGCGGGCAGCATCACGGCGGCGAGGATTACCGGCGGCTTCAGCGCACCCTCGGCGGAATTGCCACCCACCCCAACCTCGCGAACTATCTGCTGGCGGGGCTGGGCTGCGAGGCGCAGCAGGTGCAGTCCGTGCTTCAGGATCAAAACCTGATCCGCTTCGAGGAAATTCGACAGGGGCGCAGTCAGCTTCCGGCGTCGCTCGTGATCCAGGAGGAGGGCGGGGTTCGCAAGTCCGTCTTGAAGGGCATCGAACTGGTCACCCGGCTCTTGCACCAGGCCAACGAAGCAGTGCGGACTCCTCAGCCGGTTTCTTCGCTTGTGATCGGGACAAACTGCGGCGGCTCGGACGGCAACTCCGGCATCACGGCAAACCCGGCTTTGGGAGTGGCGGGAGACCGGTTTGTGGAACAGGGCGCAGGCTGGGTGCTGGCGGAAACCTCCGAGACCTATGGCGCGGAGCACCTGCTGACGCGCCGGGCCGCAACCCCGGAAGTCGGCAGAAAACTGGTCGAGTTGATGCGCTGGTGGGAATGGTATACAGGCATCTGGGGGGCCTCGATAGACTCGAACCCGTCTCCGGGCAACAAAGCGGGCGGCTTGACAACGATCTATGAAAAGTCGCTGGGCGCGGTGAGCAAGGGAGGCTCGACGCCGCTGATGGAAGTGTACGGCTATTCCGAAAAGATCGGGAAGCATGGGTTTACGTTTATGGACACGCCGGGGCACGATCCGGTGTCGGTGACCGGGCTTTCGGCGGGCGGATGCCAGCTTATCGCCTTCACCACCGGGCGCGGGTCGTGCCTGGGCTTTAAGCCGTCTCCGGTGCTGAAGATCGCCACGAACTCTTCGCTTTACGGGCGCATGGAAGAGGACATGGATTTGGACGCGGGAACCATCCTGAACGGTGTTTCGATTGAGGATGTGGGCTTACAGATTTTCGAGGAGCTGATCGCGGTGGCGGGCGGCAAAAAGACGAAAAGCGAAGCGCAGGGCCTCGGTGAAGCAGAATTCGCTCCCTGGCTGCTCGGCCCCGTCATGTAGAAAAAACGCAGGTCTGAGGTGAGTGGGACGGCTGAGAGACAGGGATTAAGCCTTCTTCCTGTTCGGGCGAATGGCGTAAAACGACGAAAAGAACGGAGAGTTTTCACTCTCCGTTCTTTTGTGCAGGGATGCGCTTGCAGGTTATTTTGCAGAAGCGGCGGTATGCTTGCGTGCCTGAAGCATCGGCGGGGCCTCGCCGCGGCCCGGCTGATCCGTCGGCTCTTGAACAAAGGTCGGCGAATTTTCACGCGGCGGCGGTATCAAGTTAGCCGTATCGTTTTTGCCTGCTCCGAACCGGAAAACAATTAGTAAGGCCCCCAGTACCACAAGAATGGCAGCGGCTGCAATCATCGGATTTCGCTTTTTCATTATTGCAGGTCCCAGATGTACTTGTCGCGGTCGTAGGCGGCTCCACCGTGTCGCGGTTTCACGTCGCAGCCCGCCGTCAACGCCCCCACCGTGATATTTTTGGCGTGGCCGTCACAATAAACGATGTTGAGCATTTTATTGTGACGGGGGAAAGCACCGCCGTATTGAAGCCAGCTGGTGTTGTCATCGGGCTGCCAGCCCTGATCGTAGCCGTAAAAACCGGTCGGGGTGATCTGAACGCCGTTGCTGTCTTTGGTACAGGGGGCTTCGACTACCCAGTTCCCGCCGCCTTTCGGTGCGCCAGCCGCGTCGCGATCCCAGATCGTGTCTACCGCCATCATCGTATTTGCCGTTGCGTTGATCGCAGCGTAGGAAACGGGCTGCGATCCCCAGAAGGCTTTGTCCGGGTCATAAACCCAAGGACTTAAAAAAACGTAATTCAATCCAAAGTCCATGCGAGCAGACCAGCCGTAATGCAGCGACTCCTGGTCAATGCCATCGGGCCAGGGATTGCCGTTTGCGTCCACGGAGAGTTCACGGTCGTTGGCATGAGGATCGGAGGGGCAGCGATAAATCTGCCAGTTTTTGATGTAGGGCTGAATGAGCGAACCCCAGATTTGGTCGGGAGGCCCGCAGCCAAGACAGCCAATGGCATACCCGTTGGTATTGGCGGGAATCATCACCTCGTCGTAATCCTGACCGTACATTAAAACGGCAGTGCTTGTTTGACGGAAGTTGCTGAGGCAGGAGGTTTTGCGGGCCGCTTCTCGTGCCTGAGCAAAGACAGGAAAGAGAATGGCCGCGAGAATGGCGATAATGGCAATGACCACAAGAAGTTCGATGAGCGTAAACGCCCGCCGCGCAGGATGAGAAAGAGACATAAGACCCTCCAAAAATCCACAGAAGGTGGAGAAAAAAGAAAAACCGAAACTCCCGCAACGTTGTCTGACTCGAATCCATTTTGAGACAGTAAGATTCCCGAAGGAAAATCACTTCGACCTCGAAATGACAGGGGCAAACGTTGAATCAACGGGTGTTTCGGCGGTTGCAGAGATTGAAAAACAACTTTTCCAACCCACTGCAAAGGCTGGCAGCGAATCGCTTGGTTCTGACTGCGAATGCATAGTATCATTTTTGTGGAATGTCTGTCAAGGTTTTTTTGGCTTCTGTAAAAAAACTGCAAACAATTTTAGCAGGAGAACCTTTTGTCTGGGGTGAACTTTAGTTCCATCCTCTTAGGGAGCCTTTTACGTGTTTGATCTCCACCAACAAGCAACTTTAAAATCTTTGTGTGATACCCTCATTCCGCCGGATGAGTTTCCCGGTGGATGGGAGGCCGGTGTTGGGGATTATGTTCTGGCTTTGCTTGCTTCCCCCGACGGAGTTCCTTATCGTTCCTACTATCAGGAGGGTTTTGCTCGACTGGATCAGGAAATGCAGCTGCATTGTGGACAGTCGTTCTGCAAAGCTGCCGAAATCGAGCGAACGGAGCTTCTCCTCCAGCTGGAGCGCGGTGAAACGAAAACCGGCTGGAGAGAGGCGTCCACCGCCGTTCAGGTATGGAGCGGCCACGCGGCAGAAGGCTATTATAACAATCCGTTTTATGGCGGCAACCATCACTTCGTTTCCTGGAACATGATCGGGTTTCCCATCGAAGTCTCCCTCCATTATTACCCAGACAGCGCAACGAACAAAGCAAACGAGCAAAACCAATTTTAGGAATCCTTTATGGCGGACTACGAGGTTATTATTGCAGGGGCGGGGGCGGCGGGCTGTATCGCTGCCGGAATTCTTTGCGAAGCGGGCAAGCGGGTTTTGCTGCTAGAGCGGGGTCGCTCGCTTTCGGACAATGACTTGGGCCGCGACCACCTGCGAAATCAGCGTCTTTCGCTTTATGGGCACAATGCGGGGCCGGAGATTGAGGGAAATCCGCGCGTATTTGTTTCCTCTCAAGGCGAGCGTAAAGAAGTCCCGCCGCATGATTGGAGCTACATGAACAATGCTGCCACCGTCGGCGGCGGAACCCGTGTGTACGGCGGGCAGGCATGGCGATTCCATCCGAATGATTTTCGCATGGCGTCCGAGTACGGCGTGCCCGAAGGCAGTTCGCTCTCCGACTGGCCGCTTTCCTACAACGACCTCGAACCGTTTTACGAGCGAGCCGAATGGGAAGTCGGGGTTTGCGGCGACAGTGAAGGCAATCTCGATCAGATTCCGCGCAAACGAGGGTTTCCCATGCCGCCTGTCTCCCCGAATCTGCAAACGCATCCCTTGAAACGCGGGGCCGACCGGCTGGGCTGGAATACCTTTGCCGTTCCGCAGCTCTTGAACACGGTTCCCTACCAGGGCCGCCCCGCCTGCACCGGCTGCTCGTACTGCGTCGGATTTGCGTGTCAGGCTGATGCCAAAAACGGTACGCACAATACGTTTCTTCTTCGGGCCCTGGCGACCGGGCTGTGCGATCTTGTGACGGAGGCAATGACCGAGCGGATCGAAACCGATACCGGAGGCCGGGTTACCGGCGTCTCTTACCTGAAAGACGAAGCGGGATCGCTTATTCGCCGCACGGTCTCCGCGAAAACGATAATCGTCTCTTCAGGAGCAACGGAAACTCCCCGCCTGCTGCTGAACTCCGCCGCTTCGCACCATCCAGCGGGATTAGGGAATCACTCCGATCAGGTGGGACGCCACCTGCAGGGCCACTATTATGTCGGGGTCTGGGGTCTGCTTGATGAGGTCTGTGCGGACGGACGGGGGCCGGGGCCTTCGATCACAACGGGAAAATTCAGTCACGGCAACCCTGGCGTGATCGGCGGCGGGATGCTGCTCGACGACTTCGTGCGGCTGCCGATCATCCACTGGTATCGCGGGCTGCCGCCGGATTTGCCGCGCTGGGGCAAAGCGAATAAAGAATGGATGCGCGACAATTACAAACGCACCCTGCACATCACCGGCCCCTTGCAGGACATTCCCGATCCCAGCGGACGCATTACGGTAGACCCGACCGTAAAAGACCGATTCGGGATTCCTGTGGTTCAGATTTCAGGAACGACGCACCCAGAAACTGTAAAAACCGCCGATTTCATGCGCGAGCGGGCGATTGAATGGATGCAGGCGTGCGGCGCAACAAAAATTTGGTCGGCTAAAAACTCACTTCATATCAGCGGCGGGCAGCATCAAGCAGGTACGGCTCGAATGGGAACCGACCCGGCAGCCTCTGTTACCGATCCTTACGGTCGCGTTCACCACCACGATAACCTGTATGTGATGGACGGCTCGCTTCATGTCACGAATGGGGGCTTCAACCCCGTTCTCACCATCATGGCCCTAGCAATCCGCAACGCCGAGCACCTCGCAAAAACGTTATAACGCATCCCCTGCGACAAGACGTTTACCCCCGCTGCGCAAGAGATGAAGCGGTACAGCGGGCAGGCAGGAGAAAAGGCACGGCCAGGAACGCAGGGTGAAGCGAAAGACAAAAACCAATCTCCGATTTAGAAGGGCGAAAGGTTTGCAGAACGTTGAGCAAACGTTCGGAACGAAAGGTCATCGGGCGCAGACTTGGGTTTTGCAAAGAAACGTTTTTCACCCAACGTAACGTTTAGAAGGCGATTTGGGCCCGGAGAATGGTAACCGCAGTTCCGCCCAGCAAAACCCGATCTCCCCGTAATTCGACCTGAACAAACCCGCCCCGTCGGGAGGCTTGAAATCCGGTCATCTCTGTTTTACCGAGGCGTTCACCCCAGTAGGGAGCCAGGCAGCAGTGAGCGGAACCGGTTACCGGGTCTTCAGGGACATCGCAGGAAGGGGCAAAAAAACGAGATACGAAATCCACCTGCGCCTGCCCGCTCCTCGCCGTTACGATAACACCGCGAACCCCCAGTTGTGAAATGGCCCGCATTTCCGGGGTCAGGGACAGCAGTTCCGCTTCGCTTTCCACCTCGACAAGCCAATCCATCCGATTTTTACCGGCCCAGCGAACGGCGGAGATTCCCAATCCTGCAAGCAGTTCGGGCGGAGCCTCCTCTGCAGCGGCCCCTTCTGCAGGAAAGTCAAGCCAGATTGTCCCCGCTGATTTTTTGGCGGTGAGCAGCCCGCTTCGAGTCTCGAAGCAAATCGTTTCCCCTTCCCCCACCCGTCCCGTTTCCCAGAGAATATGTGCGGAAGCGAGCGTGGCATGACCGCACAAGTCTACCTCGGTATTCGGAGTAAACCAGCGCAGATGAAACGAGCCGTCTTCGAGCGGGTGCAGAAACGCAGTTTCCGCCTGATTCATTTCCATCGCCAGCGACTGCATCCAGGCTTCCGGCAGAAAGGAACGCTCGGAGAGGGGACAGACGCCTGCCGGATTGCCCTTAAAAGGCTTTTCGGCAAACGCATCTACGAGGAAAAAAGGCGGGTCAAGGTTAGTAGAAGACATTCTCGGGTTACCAGAATTTCCATTCACCTGCTGCCAGCACGTAAATGAAAAGAGCCGCGTTCGTGGTGCCGTGCGCGACGATCACGGCGAACAGAGATTTCGTTCGCTTCAGCAGCAGGCCATAAATCAAACCGCAGACAATCGCCGCAAGCCACTCCGGGTGAGCCAGCGCAAACATCAGGGAGACTGCAGCCAGTGCCGTCGGCGTCACCGTTCCAACGGGCAGCTTTTCCCAGTCGGGGTCGGCGATGTAGCGCATGAGCAGGGAACGCCAGAAAAACTCTTCCATGATTGGAACCATGATCGCCAATCCGTAAAACCGAACCACGAAAAAGTAGTTTCGGAGGGCGGCGTTGGGGATCGTAGTAAAGGGGTTGTCCGCGATCCGGGTTCCGAGGATCGCCAGATGGGGCGTGTAACGGTCTACCACAATCCACTCGACGAGGGTGAGCAGACCGACGATCACTGCCAGGGGAACGACTTTAAGATCGGGCTGAATTTCGCGAAAAATGCGGCGATAGGCCCACAATGCCGCCGTGACACAAACGGTTTTGATCGAGTAGATCAACACGTAATGGTCTTTGAACTTCGGCTCGATAAGAGCCGTAAAGACCATAAAAATCACCATTGGCACGACATAAGCGAGCCAATGGCGATTGTCTTTTTGAGAAGTGGGGGCGGTTTGATCCACAGCGATGATTTATCCAGAGTTCGAGCCGAGAGACATACCAATTTGCGATCCAGAGAACCCTGCGAAACTCAGGGCGAAATTTTGCCGGGTTCTCTGTGTCTGTCGGTGTTCCTTTTTGGTTCGAACCTACTTTCCAGTGGGGCGAAGTTTGCCCGGTTTCGCCACCACAATCGGGGTGGCTCCGGCAGGGAAATGCGGCGGCGAAACAAGGCCGCCCTCCGGCAAATCCCATGCCTCTAGTTCCGGTTCGGGTTTGTCGCCTTCAATGTCGTCATTGATTTTTCGGGCTTCCAGAATACGGCGGATCATGGCAATCAGGATGCCGAGCACGGAAATCACCACTCCGATCCAAACGAGATTGACCCAGGGTTTGTAGGTCACCGACAGCGGGATGTCCCACGATGCTCCAACACCGGGCAGCGAAACGAGCAGCTGCGCCGCTTTGGTGGCCGGATCAATCTTTCGGAGATAAATCGCACCTGGATTTCCGTTTTCGTCGGGCAGTTCCGGGATTGCGTTGTCTACATCCTTCATGCCGCCCTCACCGAAAACCTGGAGCGGGGCTTTGCGAATCTCGGAACCGTCTTTTGTGATAATCGTAATTTTCGCCCCCATGTACTTGCCGGGTTCTCCGACATGGCCCTCATACGTCACGACGTAATCGCCGATGGGACGCGACCCGCCGACGGGAAGCGAAAAGGAACTCAGTTTTAGTTCCGGGTTTCCGGCAATGCCGATGTAGAGATCGTGCCCGAAATACTTGGTGATCGAGGGCCAGATCATCCGCTCGAATTTGTCTTCCGAGTCAACGCGGTTCAGGTTATGAACAAACCAGCGCGGCTCGACGACAAACGTTTTCGCGCCGTCCGCTCCCCCGCTTTCGCCTTCGGGCGGCGTGACGCGCAGCCGGACGGCGTTATTGTAATCGTAGTCGGGGTTCAGGGGACGTTTCGCAAGCGGTTTCCCCGTCATTCCCTCAAAGGCGATTTTGTAGCCGAATACCTCTTTGCCGCCGTCGCCCTGGGTGAGGGTTACCCGCTGGGTTCGCTCGTAGGTGTTCGAGACAACGGCACCAAGCATGAAAATTCCGATTCCAACATGGGCCAGCCAGCCTCCCGCTGAAAGCGGCTTCGCACGAAACACGCGATAGGTGAGCATCGCATTAGAGAAGGCAGCGAAAAAGCCCAGCGACGCCAGCGAGACCACGACCAGACGCTGAAGGGTACGGCTGTTGTTCCAAGAGATCAGCGTGGACATAGCCGTTTCGTCGTTGACATCGTGAATTTGTTCCAGTCCCGTCTGCGCTGACATCACCCACATCACCATAAAAAATCCGAACAGGATCATCGCGAACCAGGGCACGGTCAATTTTTTGAGGAAGGTTTCGCGGTTGGTTTTGCGCCACGCCACCCAGGGGGCAAACCCCATAAAGAGAGCCGTCAACAGCGAAAGCGGGATCATCACTTTGTTGTAGAAGGCGGGCTGCGGCTGCCAGGGCGTCAGGTGAAACCACGAACGCCAGAGCGGAGTTGTTGTTCCAAGGGTGATGACCGCGCAGGCAAGCAGCATCAGGAGCACGGAAAGGTACATCGCAAAGTCACGTGAGTAAACGGTGTCTCCGGTGGTCTTTTTGACCGGCATAGACTTCAGGCGAAAAAGCCAAAGTCCCAGACCGCCTCCCCCGTAGACGACCAGCATCACTACGAGAAAAAACAGCGCGGAACTCTCCAGATTGGCAAAGGCATGAACGGAAAGCAGGTTTCCGGCGGCGTCTTTGGAAGCGAGTGCCCCGGAGCGGGTTAGAAAGGTTCCGACAAGAAACAGCGAAAACGCCAGCAGGCCGAGAAAGGTGTTCGTGCGCGCCATGCCGCCCCGATTTTTCTGGACGACAAGGCCATGCATCAGTGCGGTCACCGCAAGCCAGGGGAAAAAGGAAGCGTTTTCCACCGGGTCCCATGCCCAGAAGCCGTGCCAGCCCTGCGTTTCGTAGGCCCAGTAGCCGCCCATCATCAGGCCGCCGCCGAGCGTAGCACAGGAAAGCGCGGCGTAGGGCATCACGCGGGAAGCCCAGCCCTCATAGTCTTTCCAGAGCAGAGCCGCCACGGAATAAACAAACGCTACCGAAAGCGAGGCAAAGCCGAAAAAGATGGTCGGAGGGTGGATCGTCATCCAATAATTTGCCAGCGACGGGTTCAGTCCCAAGCCTTCAACTGGAACCGAGAGCAGGTTCGGGCTTTCGGCGAGCATCTGCGCGGTCGGCGGCGGAATAAGAAGAAAGGGGCTCTGTTTCAGCAGAATCGCCGCCAGAAACGCCAGGATCGAAACATAGAACGGCATCACCCGCGCTTCATATCGTCCGGCATTTTTCAGCACCAGAAAGCCAATGACTGCCGTGAGCGCGGCCCATAATCCAAAAGAACCTTCCTGCCCCGACCAGGCGGCGGCAAGACGATACCAGCCGCTCAGTTCGTTGCCGGTATGCTCGAAAACATACTTGTAAATGTAGTGACGCTCATACACGTGCCAGCACATCAAGCCGAACATCGTCAGCATCGAACCCCCGGAAAAAGCGTACCCAGCCCGCCCCACCGTTTTGTAAAGCGGGTTTTTCGGGTGTTTAAGGGCGAGAAGATAGCCGATGACGCACACGAGGGACGCCAGCAGCACCATCCAGAGCGTTGCTGCTCCAGACACGGCGGTAGTAAACTTAATGGGATCGTTCATGGCTTACGCGCTCCCAGTGACGGGGTTTCCCGTTCGCGGCTTCTGGTAGGGCGACTTTTCGGAGTCGTACTTGGAAGGACACTTCACAACGAGTTTATCTGAATAGAATACACCGTTGCGGATCGAGCCGTGTGCCGCTGTTTCAGGCGCAGAGTCAAAGGCTTCCGGCTTGGCTCCCTGGTAAACGACCTCGATCTTTTCCTTGTTGACATCTTCGATCCAGAAACGCAGGGCATTCGCTTTTGTGTCGTAAAAGGGGGTGTGCTCGGAGGTTCGCAGGATTTTGCCGCGCACCTGTACGGCGCCGTCATAGAGCCGTGCCTGCTTGATATTGACGTAGGGAGTCATGGAGCCGCTGAAAGCCCACAGCGTAAATCCGACCGCCAGAGCAATCACTGCAATCCCCGCAAAGTAAGTTTTATTCATAGTTCATCTCGCTCCTGCGTGCGGCTTTCGAGGCGTTTCAGGCTTCGATCCAAAAACAATAAATACGCAAAAATTCCGATCCACGTAATCAGCGTCACCGCCATCACCAAACCTAATTTATTTTCCATTTTGATTTTCTCTCATTTCGGCGTTGTTTCGAAGCGTCTTACCGGTTCAGCGTTTCGACAGCAGGCGCAGGGTGCGAACCCTCAGTTCCAGCATCCACGCGAAAAGCATGAAAAAAGCGAGAAACGAGGGATAGAGGACCATTTTGTAGTCGAGGCTCGTGTTTTTGGGCTGTGCGATCACCGAAGTGGGATGCAGGCTCTGAAGCCAGGGCAGACGCGGAACCACCCAGATCAAAAAGGTGGCGGGAACCAGGGCCAGAAGGCAGTAAACCCCCGCCAGCTGCGCACGACGATCCTGCTGATCGGCCAAGGCTCCACGCAAAAGCAGATACGCCGCATACACGAGCAGCATCACCACAATGGAAATCTGCCGGGGGTCCCAGTTCCAGTAACTTCCCCACTGCGCCCCGGAAAACAGACTGCCGGTGATCGTCGCCAGAATGCAGAACAAAAAACCAAGCTCCATCGCTGCCGCCGACTTCCGGTCGGAGTCGGCAGTGCGTCCCGCCAGACCGGGGCGGTTTCTTGCCCCCAGCACCCTGACGGCGTGCCACGCGCCCACACAGTAGGCAACATAAGAGAGAACCGCAGCGGGAACGTGAAAAAACACGATCCGGGCGGTGTCGCCCTGCCCGCCGGTAAAACCTGCCGCCGGGTGCGCCACAAAAAACGCCCCGTAGCAGACGTAAGCCATAAGAACGCCGACTGCCGCTTTCCAGCCCAGCCCGCCAATCGTGCTTTCCGTGCCGCTTTGTCGTAAAGCGGATTTTCTCCCCACCACTGCCATGAGTCTTTCTTTACTTTCCGAAAGTTTATTCTTCCCAGATAAAGGGAAACAGCCCGCCTGAGAGGGCGATCACCAGTACCGCAAAACTGTAAAGCCCGCCGACATCCCGTATCACGCGAAGCGTGGAAAGGTCTCTTGTGTAAAGCGTGTTGGCGGCATTGAGCAGCAGCAGCAAAAAAACCGTAATCAGCGGCAGCCCCAGCGCACTGAACAAAGTCCCGGAGCCTTTCGCTTTGGCGGCGAGGGCCGCCACAATCGTTGCCGCTGCCGATAAGCCGAGGCATCCGCCCGTCATCACCCCTATCCATACGAAGGGGGAGGGCACGGTCATTCCCGTCAGCACAAGATAAACCGGGGTGACAAGCACCGTTACGGTTCCCAGCAGCGCGAAGTTGAAACCCAGCTTGCCCGCGTACACCGCCGAAGCCGGAGCCGCCAGCCGGAGCGCGAGCGCGGTCCCCCCCTCCTCTTCATGCACAAACGGATGCGCCAGTCCGGTGAAGGCCGCAAAAAAAAGCAGCACCCACAACAGCCCCATTTTGCTGACGGCATCCCAGGCGGGAATCTGAAAGGCGGCAATCTGCTCTATCGTCATCCCATCGTGCAGTTGGGAAAACCGAAGGGTCTGTGCTTCCCGCAGCAGGGCGGTTGCCAGCGTGATTAAGACGAGCGCGGAAAAGGCGAACAGGGCGATCCCGCTCACGGCGACTTTCGAGCGGAGTTCGGCGCGAACCTCCTTCTCGAAAATCGTGAAGGCCGCGCTGCGCCACGCTTTCCCGCTCACGCGCCCGGCTCCAATGCCACCACGAAATCTCCCCACTTCTGTTCATCAGTCTCGTTGGTGGCAATGAGAGTCAGCGAGCCAGGGCGGGCGCGATGCTCCGACAGCAGACTTTCCACCATTTCCGCTCCCTCAGCGTCCAGGTTTGCCGTTGGTTCGTCCAGCAGGAGCACGGGTGCGTTCTGCAACAGCACCCAGGCATATTTCAACCGTTGACGCATCCCGGAGGAATAGGTTCGCACAAGGTCGCGCCCCCGTCCACGCAGCCCAACGCGGGTGAGAACGGCGATCATTTCGTCCTTCGTCAGCGTTCGCCCCCTTATTCGGGCAAAAAACTGAAGATTTTCCGCCGCCGTCAGTTCGCGGTAGAAGTTCAGGTCGGGGGCTGCGTACCCGATTTTTTCCCGTCGCTCCAGGGCATTAAGCGCGGCTCCGTTCAGACGGAGGTGCGCGGTTCCGCCTTGAGGAGTCAGCAGCCCGGCGACAATTTTCAGCAGCGTGCTTTTTCCGGCTCCGTTCGCGCCGGTGACCACCCCTGCCCCGCCCGCCTCCACCTGAAAAGAAACCGGCGCGAACACCGGCCTTTCCGCAAAGGAATGAGTGAGGCTTTCCACCGTCAGCACCGTTTCTCGCGAAGTCATACTTCTATTTTGACACATCCGACACCCCGTCGTTGCAATTTTTGTGCAGGCGGCGGATTTAAAGGGTTTTGCTGCCTTGATCCGTCTTCAGAACGTTTCGCCGGGGGCTTCCCCAAACGGGGATTTCAGGGCTTGGTCTGCCAAATCCGCACACCAACATACCCCTTCTCCTTCCCCTCGCGATGCGTCCCCCATCCGCAGGGCTTCACCGGTACTCCGTGAGGCTTCGACAGGGAGGGAAGAAGGCACGCCGCGCACTCTTTTTGTATTTCGCAAGGGGCAGGAACGTTGGTGCGGAAAAGGAACGCAGGGCCTCTTCATGCCCGCCGCAAAACCCGACCAGGCAAGGCTCCCGTGCTCTCGCCGTTTCGCTTGACGGCGGTTCCGTTGACGAAGACCTCCGTGATGCCTTCGGGAAAGCGCAGCGGATCGGTGAAAGTCGCGGTGTCCTGAACGGTTTGCGGATCGAACAAAACCAGATCGGCGAAGTTTCCGACCTTCAGCGTTCCGCGCCGTTTCAGACCGAGTCGGGAGGCGGGTTTGCCGGTCATTTTGTGGAGAGCCGTGTGAAGCGGAAGGACGTTTTCTTCGCGTACGTATTTTGCCAGCACACGCGGAAACGTTCCGTAGAGGCGGGGATGAGTTTTCCCCGGCAGATGCAGGCCGTCAGACGCGACCATCTGCCCCTCCCAGCGCAGCACCTCGCGCACATTTTCTTCATGGGCCGCGAAATGGACATAGCAGGCACGGAGTTCTTCCGCCTCCAGAATGCGGCAGACGAGTTCCCCCACCCTCACCCCCTCCCGCTCCGCAATGGCGGGAAAATACTCACCTTCGTAAAGCCCAAGGCTCGGCGAAGAGGCTCCCACCAAAAGATAGGTGTTCCAATCCATGCGGGAGGCTTCCACCTCGGCGGCGAGTTTGGGGCGCAGTTCGGGATCGGAAAGCCGTTTCAGGATCGCTTCGGGGCCGCCATCGGCGGCCCACAGCGGGAGGAGGGTTTGAACGAAGGTGCTTCCGGCAATATAGGGATAGGCGTCGCAGGTTACGTCCACCCCGGAAGTTCGCGCCCGATCCAGTAAAGCGAGCAGTTCCCCGGCGCGTCCTTTGTTGGCCTCTCCGTTCATTTGCAGATGAGAAATCTGAACGGGAACCCCGGCGTCTCGCGCAATGTCGAGGCTCTCTTCGGGGGCTTCGAAGATGCGGGTTCCATAATCGCGCTGATGCGTGGCGAAAAATCCGGCGGTGCGGGTCAGCGTCACGAGTTCTTCGCGCCCTGCGCTCGCCATCGGCGCGTACCAGACGCCCGTACTCATTCCCCAGGCCCCCTCTTCCATCCCCCGCTTCAGCATCCCGTGCATCCTTTCAAGTTCGTCCGGAGTCGCCTCTCGATCCGCCATTCCCATCGCCGAGACGCGCAGAGAGCCGTGTGGAATGAGATACGCGGCGTTGGTTCCGATCCCCTTTTTCTCGTACTGCGCCAGAAACTCGGCAACGGTGCGCCACCCCCACCCAACGCCGGTGGAGTCGCCGAACAGACCGCCGATGTACTCTCGTTGAATCGTTAGAGCCTCCTCGGTAATGGGGGCAAATCCCAGCCCGCAGTTCGTGAATACTTCTGTGGTCACGCCCTGCATCACACGCGGTAGATGTTCTGGATGCGCCATCAGAGCAATGTCGGCGTGGGTGTGAATGTCTATAAAGCCGGGACACAGCACCTTGCCGCCTGCCTCGATTTCGGTGTCGGCGTGCAGTTCGGCGGGAAGCGTCCCGATCTCGGTGAGGGTGTCTCCCGTCACCAGCACATCGGTCAGGGGGGCGTCTTTGGCGGGAGCGGTTTCCGTTCCGTCCACTAACTTGGCGTTGCGAATGAGCAGAGTCGGCACAGCGGCGGGTATCCTTTCAACCCACTCCTAAACGAGGATCGGAAAACCAGCATGAATTCCCCGAACGTGGGCGCACAACTTTATATTTTTCAGAAGAAACACAGTCTCGCGCAGGAGATGGAGCCGATTTTGGCTTCTCTCGCGGGCATCGGCTACACATGCATCGAAGGATTTTACCGGGGAAAGCAGAATTTCCGCGACGCCCTGGATCGCTGCCATTTAACTTACGCGGCAGCCCACCTGGTCACTTCAGAACTGAGCGAACCCGGTGAGGTCGCCGACTATGTTCTGCAAATGGGCGGGCGCGATGTCTGCGTTTCGGGGCCGATTGTCTGGAACGAGCGCACCCCGGAAGATTACCGCAAAACGGCGGACTTTCTGAACCGTGCCTCGGCAAGTCTCCATTCCCAGGGTGTCACCCTGAATTACCACAATCACGATTTCGAGTTTCTTCCTCTGGAAAACGGAGAGACGGGGATGGAAATTCTGCTTCAGAGGCTGGACTTTCGCACCGTAAAACTTTGTTTAGATGCGGGCTGGGTTTGGAGAGCGGAGAGCGACCCGGCGGCGTTTCTGGAAACCCATGCCGAAAAGATCGGGGTGCTGCATCTGCGAGACTTTCGGGGCGAGAATTCCGTTCCGCTGGGCGAAGGCGGCCTAGACCAACGCACGATCCTTGCCGTTATTCCCGCCCTGCTCTCTCTGCGCCATGTGATCGTCGAGCAAGACCCGGACGCCGAGAACCCTGCCCTCGCAATGAAAACAAGCTTCGACTTTCTAAAGGGCCTTTTGGAGAAAAAACCTTAGCCCTTCGGCAAATCGAGTTTCCCCACTGCAGCGTGGAGCGTGTTGCGAAGCAGAATCGCGATGGTCATTGGCCCCACGCCGCCGGGAACCGGGGTGAGATGGGAAGCCACCCTTGCGGCACTCTCGAAGTGAACGTCGCCGACATCGTGGCTTCGCCCTTCCACCCGGTTGTAGCCTGCATCGAGCACCGCTGCGCCGGGTCGGATCATGTCTCCGGTGATGAGTTCCGCCCGGCCCGCCGCCGCCACGAGAATGTCGGCCTTGCGGGTAAATTCGGCAAGGTCGGGGGTACGCGAATGGCAGAGGGTGACGGTGGCATTGCGATTGAGAAGCATCATGGCAACGGGCTTGCCAAGAATGATGCTGCGCCCGACGACCACCGCGTGCTTTCCTTCGATCTCGATTTTGTAGCGATCCAGCAGCTCGATGATCCCGGCGGGAGTACACGAGGGAAACGCGGGTTCGCCGTTGATAAGACCGCCCAGGCTGGTGCGAGCGATGCCGTCCACGTCTTTGCGGAGGGAAACGCAGTCGAGTACGGCAGGCTCATGCAGATGCTTTGGCAACGGGTGCTGAACCAATATCCCGGAGATGGCGGGATCGTCGTTCAGCCCGCGCACCAGGGCTTCCGCCTCGGCTTGAGTGGCGGAAGCGGGAAGGGAATGGATCGAGCCGGTCATTCCCGCTTGAGTGCAGGCTTTTTCCTTCATCTTGACGTAGGTCTGAGAGGCCGGGTCGTTTCCGATGAGGACTGCTGCCAGGTGCGGGGGAGTGCCTCCGTCTCTCACGAGTCGGGCGACTTCGAGTTTGAGTTCGGCTCGGATTTGTCGGGCGGTGGCGGTTCCATCCAGCAAAATCGCAGTCGGTTCACTCATGGTTCAGGCTTCCTCCAGTTCAGGCAGTTCCAAGATTTCGATTTCGGTCAGCGGCTCTTCGGCTTCGCCCTGTTTTTGTTTGGGCTTCGGGTATTTCGCGGCGAGCGAGCCGAGAACACCGTTGACAAACCTGCCGCTGTCCTCCGTCGAGTATTTTTTCGCGATTTCCACGGCTTCGTTAATCGTGGCGGTCACCGGAATGTCGGGAGCGAACATCAGTTCCCACCCGGCAAGCCGCAGAATGTTGCGGTCTACGGCGACCATGCGCTCGATTTTGTATTCCGGCGAGAGTTCTGAAATGGCCCTGTCAATCGCTTTTATCTCCTGGGCCACTCCGTCGGTGAGGCGAAGCACAAACGAGCCGGTGTAAAGCCAGTCACTGATCTGTTTGCGGCAGACCTCGCCGATCTTTTTCCAGCGGGCGGTGAGAAATGCATTGTGTTCGGTGCGCCGCTCCCGCAGATAGGTGTGGAGTTCCTCCCCGAAAACAAGGGGGGGGCGTTCGCTCCACAGGGAACGGGCGAAATTTCGGGTGTCCTGGCGGATTTCGGCGGCCAGGCGTTTGGGCAGTTCGACGCGCCCCTCGTTGACGAAGTAGCGATAACGGATTTTTGCGCCGGGATCGAGTTTCTGAAACAGAGGGGCAAGTTCGTCCGGGAGATGGAGCGAAGGGAAAAACCGGGTGTCGGATGGCGGGTCGAGCAAAAAGGGCGGCGAAAGAAGAACGCCGGGAGCCACCGTTTTGAGGGCTTTTTCGAGGCGGTGTTCATAGGCGTAGGGCAGCTCCAGACAAAGCCGCTCTGCCGCCATGCCAAAGGCGCGATCATTGGGCGGAGCGAGCAGGCGGAGATTGTTTTTGAGTTCCTCGGTGAAATAGTTGAGCACTAGGTCTTCAAGCTGCGAACCCGAAGCGTTGCGCGACCCCAGCGCGACAAACTGCTTTCGCAGGGTTTCCAGCGAAGACAGCTGCGACTCGGGCATTTCGGTGCGCCCAACCTCGGCCTGGTAAAGAACCCGGAGAGCCCATTCACGGGCGATACGTCTTGAACTAACCAATCTTTGTTTTCCTGAAGCGGCAGAGCGATAATCTTTGACTCTTTAGTCTGCCCGACCCTTTCGGGTATAATCTGGCGAAAGATCGCGCCTGCGATCTACTTTCTACTAGGATACCCGCGAAAGACGCTTCTATGACCTTGACCGTTCAGAAAGAGAACCCTGCCGCCCTGTTCCCGCCCGCCGCCCGCACGATCCAGCTGCTGGGGCTTCCCGTGCACGATGTGGACATGACCGAAGCCCTCGAACAGATTGACGGCTTTGTTCGCTCCGGTCGGTGTCATCACGTGGTGACGGCGGATGCTTCGATGCTGGTGACGGCGCAGGAGGACGCGGAGCTGGCCGGAATTCTTCGGGCGGCTTCTCTGGTCACCCCGGACAGCGTGGGGGTGCTGTGGGGGGCGAAAAAGCGGGGAACGCCGCTTCGGGAACGGGTGTCGGGAGTGGAAATCGTAGAACGGCTTTGCGCGTTGTCCTCCACAAAAGGTTACCGCCTGTTCTTTTTCGGGGCGGCTCCGGGGGTTGCCGCGCTTGCCGCCGAGCAGATGAGCGCGAAATACCCCGGCTGTGAGGTGGTTGGAACCCACGATGGATTTTTCACGCTGGAGCAGGTTCCCGATATTGTCGAGGAAATCAAAGCGGCTCGCCCGGATATTCTCTGCGTGGCGTTTGGCATTCCGAAGCAGGAAAAATGGATTCGCGCCCACTCGGAAAAGATCGGCGTTCCGGTTTCAATCGGGGTCGGCGGCACGTTCGATGTGCTGTCGGGAACCGTGAAACGCGCTCCGGTTCTGTTTCAGAGACTTCACCTGGAATGGCTGTGGCGCGTTCTTAAAAACCCGAAGAAACTGAACAAAGTGATGCTCTTGCCCCGATTTGTTCGGCACATTCTGTCGTCACCTCCGTCTGCCCGAAAATGAAGGGCAAAGGTAAAACGAGGTCGGGTCACGAGGCAACTTCCAAATCTAGGCTTTTGATCAGGTTTGCTTCTTGCTCGACTCGGTGTATTCGTCACGTAAGATCGGAATTTCCCAGTCAGGCGGCGAGGAACCGATTGCAAGCCAGATAATCCGCAGGCGAACCAGGACGTGGGATTACGGCGCGAAAATCCGTGCCTTCATTTTTTTTATGATACCGCAAAACGAGATGCCCGTTTCCGCAAAAACCGGACAGGAATGCGGAAACAACTGTGCAGCAGGGTTGCAATGTATACCCTTTTGTGCTATGATCGTTTTGTGTAACAGCCGAGTAAAAATTTCCCTCCGCTGCTCTTCTAGCGTTTCCAGACGCTGGCTCCCCTTTATCTGACACGCCGCAAGCCCGTCCGTGTTGTCCGTGCAGACCACTCTCTTCAGAAGGAGATTATTTTTCATGCCTGCCACAGTTCGTTTACGTTTGGAGACAAGGTTACTTTTCATCTGCTTTTTCCTGCCTCTTGGTTCTCAGGCACAAGCGAACATTGACATTCTCAATCAAAATTGGGATGGGTCCGATACGGCTCACTTCGGCAGTACTTATCAAATCGGCAATTCCACCGCAACTAAGACGATTCAAGCAGGAGCCGGGGTCGGCAATACCAACGCAGTCGTGTTTGCGACGAATTTCGCTTCTGGAACTTGTACCTCTGGTTTCAGCATCAACACCACATCCAACCCCAATCTGACGGTCACCGACCCCAGCCTCATCAACATTTCCTTCGATCTGCGGGCTACTACGGCAGGGGCAGCCATGGGCACAGTAGATTTTTACATTCAATCGTGGCCCGGAGTTTACGGTAATCCGCGTGATGGAACCTGGAGCATTCGTTTCACTCCAACAACCGACTATAAGACCTACACCTTCAATCTTGGTTCTCTGCATAGAGATGCGGGAAACGTCATTCCGAATCACCAGACTATTCAAATGGCATGGCAGCTCGGAACCCAGTACGATGGCTGGTCGCTTGGGCAGCATAGTCTTACTATTGACAACATCCGTTTGACAGCGGTTCCTGCACCCGGTTCCCTCATCACTGCGCTAATCGGGGGAGTTCCCGGTGTGTTATGGCTGCGGCGGCGGCGAAAGTAACCTCACCCCACCTCCTCTCCCGTACTTCGCGCTGAAATGCGGTGGAGAGAGGGGAAAAATTCGCTGCGCCTCGTCGTTTGCGACTTCGGCGGGGGAGAACCGTGATGAGACTGTCTGTGATCCCATAAAATCCGCGCACATCTGTGCATTTGCCCCTCTCCGAGTGAGGAACGAACGGCAAGGAGAGGGGTTGGGGGTGAGGTCTGACGGGAGCGATGTCGAAACCACCCGGCTAAATCAGCCGGGTGAGAATGACGGACACGGTGTGCGGAGCACACACAGCACGCAGTGCTACTGAGACCCGGATTTCAATCCGGGTTTACGTCAAGAGATCGTTTCTCTGCCGCCGAGAAAGGGACGCAGCACTTCGGGAACGGTGATCGAGCCGTCCTCATTCTGATAGTTCTCCAATACGGCGATCATGATCTGGGAAGCAAGATCGGAATTTCCCAATCAGGCGGCGAGGAACCGATTGCAAGCCAGATAATCCGCAGGCGAACCAAGTGTTCGTTATTCAGTCTGAGTGCCTCAACCGTCGCACGTCCGCATCGGGTACGCCCTTCAATTCTAGCGGAATCCTCTGTCCAACGGAAATGCCGCGTCCACCGTTGGCGTCTTGGATGAAACAAAGACACTTTTGTTTTTGAGAGGGGATCGGTTCCATGTGTCGCGATTCCTTTATAAGCATTACAGAGAGGACAGGAGTAAGCGAGATTGTCGCTTACCGTTTCCCCGCCCTTTTTTTCGGGAAGGATATGATCCATTTCGTAAGGAACGTTCATCAATAACTGCGGACTCTGACAGTAAGCACAACGCCGATGGAATGCCTTTTCGGTCTCCAAGCGCAAAGTGGTCGCGACATGAGTTTTACTCATGAAAACTCATCAAAGCCATTTTGTCTTTTTAATAACAACGAAATCGCAGCGGCTTTTTCCGTAGCGACGGCCTCAACTTGATCGAAAAGAGATTGCAATTCATCGGGTTCGCTGCCACTCAAGCCGACCTCTCGATTTTTTTCCAGGAGATCGGCAAGACGTTTTTTCTGGGACGTTTTCATTCCCCGCTTTGTCTGAAGCAGAAGTTCAGATTTCGTTCGGTTCTGCTGGCGTTTTACCTGCGTTCTCAGATTCTGTAGAGCCGTTTTTTCCAAAGGCTGCAGTGAAAAACGCAGTTCCTCTGCAACGACCTCTTCCACAGATTGATGTCGTTCCTGCGCCGTCCTCTCCACCATTTCAATCACGTCCTGCGGAAGTCGTATCACAAAATCCTGCATGACAGGAATCATTGTTCTCTCTCCACTTGAAAAACGGGGTTTCGATCCCCGGCCTGCTGCTGAACTTTTGGCGTTTTGCCTGATCTCAGTTACGAGACTGCGGCACAGAGTTTTGTTCCTTTCCACTCTTGCGTGGTGAATTAGGTCAAGAGATCGTTTCTCTGCCGCCGAGAAAGGGACGCAGCACTTCGGGAACGGTGATCGAGCCGTCCTCATTCTGATAGTTCTCCAATACGGCGATCATGATTCGGGGGAGCGCAAGCCCGGAGCCGTTCAGGGTATGGACAAACTCCGGCTTTGCACCGGGTTCCGGGCGAAAGCGCAGATTGGTACGCCGTGCCTGAAACTCGCCAAAGTTCGAGCAGGACGACACTTCCAGCCATTCTCCGCCCTCCTCGCCTTTGGCGGCGGGCGCGAAAACCTCAATGTCGTACTGCATGGTGTTGAAATCGCCTTTTTCGCCTGTACAAACCAGCAGCACTCGATACGGCAGTTCCAAGGCTTTGCAGATCGCCTCGGCATGACCGAGCAGCGACTCTAGTTCGGCTGCAGAGGTTTCCGGGGCAACGAGTTTCACCATTTCCACTTTGTCGAATTGATGCCCCCGCTTGATGCCGCGCACGTCGCGCCCCGCCGACATTTTCTCGCGCCGAAAGCACGGTGTGTAGGCGACATAATTGACCGGCAGGCTCGCGCCCTCCAAAATTTCGTCACGGTGCAGGTTGGTGACCGGAACTTCCGCTGTGGGAACAAGCCAGAAATCCTCTTCGGCGTCGTGGTAATGGTTGTCGGCAAATTTGGGCAGCTGCGCCGTGCCGTAAAGACACTCCTCTTTCACCATAAAGGGCGGATAAATTTCGGTGTAGCCGTGAAGTTCGGTGTGGGTGGCGAGCATAAAGGAAATTAAGGCCCGTTGAAGTGCCGCTCCTGCCCCCTTCAGCACATAAAACCGAGACCCGCTGATCTTTACGCCGCGATCAAAGTCAAGCAGGTTCAGGGCGGTTCCAAGCTCCCAGTGCGGCTTCGGGGTAAAAGCGAAGGTTCGTTTCTCTCCGATCTCACGCACGAGCACATTGTCCTCTTCGGATTGTCCGTCGGGAACTTTAGCATCGGGGAGGTTGGGCGTGTAGAGCAGCGCGAGTTTCAACGCCTCTTCCGCCTCGGAACGGCGGGCATTGACCTCCGAGATTTTGTCGCCGAGGGCGCGAAGTTCGGCGCGTTTGGTTTCGCGCTCTTCCGGTGTGATGCCTTTCGCTCCCATCGCCTTGGAAGCCGCATTGAGTTCGGCCTGCATCTTCTCCGCTTCGGTTTTCAGGGCGCGGACGGATTCATCCATCCCCTTGATCCGGTCGGCTTCGGCAGGGTCGAATCCCATTCGGCGAAAGCCCTGCTTCACCGCCTCTAGTTGCTCTCGAAACAGTCGTATGTCCAGCATCAGGTTCCTCAATAGATAAAATTAAAAATGGGATCGCGTGAAATTATAGGACAAGGGCGGGCAGACTGTCAAGCCGCCTTTCTGGGTGAAGTGGGAAGCGGGGCAAAACCAAGGGCAGGGGAGAGGCTTTTAAGGTAGACAAGGACTGATGAACCGGGATTAAACTCCCTATTTGGAAATGAAGTCCGCCTTTGCGGACTCAAAAGAAACGGGCGATGCGATGCACAAACACACTTTCATCAAACCCTCAACCTCACTCGTCCTGCCTGTGGAGCCTGTGTCCGACGCGCAGGCCGTGACGCTCGATAAAGCCCGTTCGAGCTTCGAGCGTGACTCGCGCCCCCCGCTGAAACCAGACAAAACGCCAGGCAGAGACAGTTTCGCGCAAGGCGAGGATCGTGCCGTGCTTATCCAGCAGAACGACATCGAGCGCGTACTTCATACCGAAGGTGTGGATTCCGCTGCAGGGTTCGATCCAGAGCACGTCGTTGTCTTTAAGCGGCGGCAGAGCCAGCAGCCCGAAGGCACGTTTGCGGGGCGTATCTGCGATGAGTACACGCCCCGCAATCGCTTTTTGTGTTTCAATGTGGACTAACTTCACGCCGGATCAGTGTCCCCGCCGGGCGATCAGCAGGTCAAGCGTCATTTCGTTTTGCTGCACCCTCTGTGCCGTGCGGATCACCGTTCCGGTGTAACCTAAGAGAACGAGGGCGATGAGAGAAAGCCCCAAAGCCCCGAAATGCAGCAGGCCGCCCGACCCCATCGGCTGACGTTTGGCGGCGGCATAAACCGAGCAAACCAAAAACAGCAGAGCGAAAAATCCGAGCACCGCCCCAGCCAGCGCAGCCGCCGTGTGAACCGAAAAAACCGAATTGGCATTGCCGGAGATGAGGTAACTGCTCAACTGCCAGCCATTCAGGGAAAAGCAGATCGCACTGCAAAAGAGCAGCAGACCAAAGGTCAGTCCGAGAACTTTTCCCGCCGCGCCGAGCAGCGAGGCAGCTTCGCGATTCGAGCGCAGCAATCGAGCGAACCCTAACGCCGCCAGCGATGCTCCCCCTTGCAGCAGGAAAATCATCTCAGGAACTTCGGATTCGTAAATTCCCAACAAAGAGAGGCTGCTCAGGGCAAGACCGACCCAGAGACCCCCAGCGGTGCAGGGCGTCAGCGTCGGCAGGCGGTAGCCCTCAAACCGGGTTCGGTGGAGGCGAAGCGAAACCGCCCCGAAGACCATCCCCATCACGGCCAATAAAGCCGCCATCAGCAGCCCCGCGCCCCAGGGGATCAGCACCCCAACGTAACCCTCCACGGCCTCACCCAGCGCAAAGGCGTTGTCCAGGGCAAGGCGGTTCCCTTTCAGGCGACGGACGACCTGGCTTTCACGGGTCAGCCCGTGCCGTGCCAGCAGTTCGCAGTAGTCTCCAATTCGATCCACCTCCCGCAGGTTTCTGCTCGCGGGATTGACGGGACGGTTCGGCTGCAGGGCGGTTTTTGGGCGAGGCTGGGTTAATCCGCGCAAAAACAGGATGTGCGGAGCAAACGAAGCGGAAAGGTCATTTTCGGAGCGATCCATGTTGACCGTAATCCGCACCAGATTCATCCGAACCGCATAGCCCTCCCGATACTTTCCAGAAGATTCGAACGCCACTGCCCTCTTCTGAACGGCTTCCCCTACCTGATGCCACGAGTAAACCCCGGTATACAGCAGGTCGGAGCGAAAAAGCAGTGCCTCTCCCGGCGTGACCATTCCCTGCTCTCGAAGGCGAAAGGCGAGCTGCCCCTCAATACGCTCGGCTTTGTGGGCATCCCAGCGCGAACACAGCGCGGCACGGTGAACGGCCTGCAGCCCTTCGCTTTCTGAACCGAGCGCGAAATCGAGCGCGGCTTTCATCAACGGGAAAAAGCCGTTGTCCGGCTCCGCGATTTCTCCTCGTTCGGCGGCGCGGCGAAACCCCGCCTCCAGCTGAGGATGAAGCACGGGAGCGGGCAATCCCGGTTTTTTCTGGAGTGAAGACAACCGAAAGCCATTCATTTCGTTCAAAACGGCGGCCTGCACATCGCCGCGCTGGGGATAGCGTTCTGAGAGAGCGAGCAGTTCTAGTTCCTGCGGAAACGGCTCCCGTTCAGAGCGATCCCCATACTTGCCCGACTCCAGCATCAGGGCGTGAGCGACTTTCTCCATTGCGTCCGGCTCCTGGGTTCTCTTTACACCGGAGTCTACAAATCGGGTCAGCGGGCTGCGGGGCGGCAGAAGGCTTGCGGCCTCGCCTAAAACGATCCGCCGGGTTTGCGCGACCAGCAGCAGCCCCAAAACTGTGCCCAGCCCCAGTCCGAACAGGCTCCACTGAAGGCGGCGGCGGGCTTCTCCCCGGCGGCGATAGCGCACCGGCTTGCCAAAAAAGTTCGATTCAGCGGGCATCGTTCCGTTTTCCTTTCTGAGGGGAGCCCCCAAACGTCTTCGATGAGGCGGGCAGCTCTGGAATGGGCGGTGGCTCCGGAACGGCGGACTGTGGAGAGGTATCCGAAACGGGCGCATGATTCAGCGACCCCGCCCAGGATGCCGGAACTCCCTGAATGAATTCACGATTTACCGCCCACTGCGCGATCCCCGCCGAAACACAAATTCCCAGCACGGCAGGCAGCAGCATCCAGCGCAGTCGAACGCGCACCTGACTTTTCAGGCTGCGAAAATCGCGCCCGGTACTCATCATTCCCAGAAAATTCGTGTTGATCTCGTTCAGCGATGAGGAGGGATACTGCCCGTCCTGTTCTAAAAAAAGAGATTGGGCCAGCAGAGTTTGTACGGCTTCTGGCAGGGCTTCTTCCGGCTCCCACTCTGAAATCGTTCTCTCCTGAAGCGAGAGTTTCATTTTAGACATGGCGTTCTTCTTCCTCGACTTTTTCCCATAATTCACGAAACTGCTGACGGGCGGCGTTCAATCGCGAGCGCACCGTCCCCACCGGGATATTGAGGGTCTGGGCAATCTCGGTATACTCCATTCCCTCCACTTCTCGCAAAAGAAACGCGGCGCGAAGCGGGGGCGACAAATTCGCGAGCAGGGTCTGCACCTGAATTTTCAGAAGGCTTTCCGCCGACGGCGAAGACGTTTGCAAAGTCCAGCCTGCTTCTTCGGGCGGAAGGGCGGTTCGACGTTCCCGCTTCCACCACGGGGTTCCTGTACCACGTCTTCCGCCTCCTCCCGGCCATTGAGAATGCCTGACGCCAGCCGCAAAGCCCGTTCCCGATAGGCGGTGATGAGTGCGTCATAGCCTGCCGGATCATTTTTTCGCGCCCGCCGGAGCCATTCGCTTTCGGCTTCGGAAGACGGCTGGAGCGGGCGGCTCACCAGTGAGGAGGGCAACGTCGCGGTTGGCAGCTCATTTTCCCGCAGCCTCTGTCCTTCCAATGACCGCTGTGCGAGACCGCTAATCATCGTCATCTTCTCCTCCGGCTTCCGGGCTGGGTTCCCAGCGGGCGTGACCATCGGCGTAGACCACTGCCCGCCCGCCAAGGCCGTCCACTGTTCCCATGATCGTCTCCGCAGGCTTTTCCAATCCAGCCAGCCCCTCGCCGGGCCGGTGATAGTCGAAGCCGTCCAGCAATTCTCGATTTTTGAGATAGGGGTCTACCCGGTCAACAAATTCACCGTCGGACGGAGGGAAAATTTCGTCGTAGTCCTGGACATACATCATCAGAGCGGTTCCTGCCTGCTTTGCATTGGAAAGCAGCGTGGTTTTCACCGCCGCCAGATACTCGGCTTTCGGAACTTTTTTCAAGGCGACCACCCACGCCGCTCCCTGAGCGAAGTAAAGAGCGTTGGCTCCGCTGGGCGAAAGGGCACCGGGTTTTCCGTCGGGCGTGAGCAGCGCACGGGTCAGCCGTTTTTTTCCCTGAGACTCGATCCAGACGGGGTGAACGGTCTGCACCGTTTTGCCTTCTTGAATTTTCGCAGTGGTGTTTTTAAGGGACAGCCGCGAGGGAGGATCAGGCGTTTGGACGTAAGCGGCCGGTTCCGTATCCTGTTTTGCGATGGTTCCCGCAGCGGGATCGTAGACGATCCAGTGGCGGACGATTTTTTTGTCCTGATGCTCACGAAAGATCAGCACCAGTTTTTTGCCGTCCTGCGTCCAGTCCTCAATCGAGTAATCTCGGATTCTAAAAGGAGACTTTCCAGGAGTTCCGCCTCTACCGAGCAGGCTGATCGTTGTTTCGAACCAAAGCTTCTTTGGGTTTGCATCGGCATCGGGGGCATCCCCTTCCCCCCCGCCCCCTGGGCCTGCCGTTTCTCTGTGATACTCCTGCCCCGTCACCACTGCACTCGGTTCGGTCGGGGAGGGCAGCACGCTTTCCCCCGGCTGAAGCGGAACCTCTGTAACCGTGCCGCGAACGGTGTCAATCTTCAGGGCCCCCTGTCCTTGGTGTTCCTCTCCCGGTGACTGAGCTGCGTTCCACCAGTCCAGTTTGATGAACGCGATTCCCGTTTTTCCCATCCACTGCGGATTGAAACGTCCGGCGTCATTGTTTCGCAGCATCACCTGTTTGTGCCAGATTTCGCGTGAACGGCGTGTGACCGCATCCCATAAAACGAGGCTGACCTCCGGGTGGTCGCGCAGGGCTCCGCCGCCGGGGGCATGAAACTCCCGTAGGGCAATCACGCTCTGTGAGTCGGGAGACCAGGCGGCCATCAAGGTTTTGCCTCCGCACACGGGCTCCACCTCACCCAGCACCAGGAGCTGCCTGCCATAAGAAACAAACGACGGTAGACCGCCTACGCCGCCCTCGCGCCCCTGAAGCGTCAGCGGTGCGAAAAAACCCAGCCCCAAAATTCCAATTCCAACCCATAATCCTCGTTTGGTTGTCACGAACACGTCTTCACCGCCTCTTTTTCGCTTTTCTGCCCCTAAGACACGCGCCGAACCCTCACGAGTTCGGCGCACTGTTTATTTCTGAGCACGTTTTCGTTTTAAGCCCTCGCTTTCCAGCCGGAGGGAACATACTGCCATTTCAGAGTGTCGCCGTCCACATCGAACACCGAAAACCCTTCCGGGTGAACCCCAAGCCGGGGGCCTTTCCACCACTCCCCGCAAATTGCCCCGGAGGTGATGTACTGCGTTCCCAGGTACTGACAATTTTCCACCACGTGCGTATGCCCCTGCAGCACGGCTTTGACATTGTAGGGCGCGAACAGTTCGCGTACTTCTTTGCCATTCGCGACAAGATAGGAGTCGGTCGGGGCCAGGGTTGTGCCGATGTTGTACTGAGGAAAAATCGAAAAAATCGGGACATGGCAAACGATCACGACGGGCAGATGGGGGCCGTTTTTGACCAGCGAGTCTTTCAGAAACTGAAGCTGGGCATCGTCAATCGAAGCCCGCCAGCCTTTGGGCTTCACCGGCTGGATCGCGTTGAGAATAATGAATGTCCAGCGATCCACTTCGAACCGATGATAAGGGTCGCGTTTAGAGACCCGCTCGGTAAACATCGAAAGCCCGTAGCCCGGTTCACGGGAGGTGGCGGTGCTCGATGCGCCCCAACCATAAATATCATGGTTGCCAATCGTGTAGTGAATGGGCATCTCCAGCGGCTTGACGGCCTCCTCGAAGACTTTGAACTGCGTGTCGGCGCGTTCACTTGTCACCGAAAGCAGGTCCATGATTTGATCGCCTCCGCAGATCACGAAATCCGGGCGGGGCGAAAGTTTCAGGACTTTTTTTACAGCCAGCGCGATACCGTCTGGTGCACCGAGTTCCGGCTGAGCATGAAAATCGGTGAGGTGAACAAACCGAAATTTGCTTCGTTTTTGGCGTGTCTCTGAGCGAGCGGAAAGCGGTGTCAGCAGCGAAGCGGAGATGCCTGTGCCGAGAAGTTCTCGTCGCGAAAGGTTCATGGTAGTCTTTCCTTGAAAAATGTTGTGCAAAGCAAGAGTGAGGCAGAGCGGCCAGGTAAATGTCTCAGCAAAACGGCTAGGCAGACGGTTTTTGCTTTGAGTAGAATTCGATCAGATAGCCGTCCGGGTCACGGATATAGAGCTGATCGTATCCGTCGGGCCGCACCGTCTGCGAATGAATCGGAATCTGCATCTGTTGGAAGTAATCGCGGAGCGGAAAGATGCTTTCTACGTGAAGCGCAAAATGGTGGCTTCCGGTGGGATCGGCCATTTCCGGTTCGACGATGAGATGGAGTTCTCGGTCGCCCAGTGCGATCCATTCGCCGGGAAAGCCGAAGGCGGGACGCGGCAGCAGTGAAAAGCCCAGCACCTCGACATAAAATTTCCGGGAGCGTGCCAGGTCTCGGACGTGGAGCGCGATATGGTTGAGTTCTAAAATTTCGATGTTCATCATAACCGAATGTTGGGCGAAAGAGGGCTGTTCTCCTGCTTTCCTCGGAAAGCAGCCCCGCATCGGGAAAAAGATGCACCAAATTGCGGTCATTTCGGGCGGGGGAGCAGGAATTCGACGGAGGAGTGTGCTATAGTAGGGGGACTATTTTTTCGTCTTGAGCAAGACCAGAAGACTGCACCGGCAACCAGGAAACGATGCCTTCTGTCTGGCGGAGCAAAGACACAGGAGGTTGTGCTTGAAACGATTTTGTAATTGGCTGAGTGTGGCAGCGACGCTGGCTCTTGGTGTACTGATGACCCTGAGTGCTGGCTCTGCAAAGGCGCAGACCACTGAGGTTCTGCCTGAATTGTCTCAGGACTGGAGCGTTCGGCTCGGCATCTGGATTCCGCAAATGGAGACCGCCCGCCGAGTCAATGGCGAAGTGGGCATCAGCGGAACCGCAGAGCGCCGCGTGTACAAAACGCTGGACTATGACATTAACGTCGGCATCGGCTATCATGGCTTCGACCGCGTGTATGCCATTCCGATTATGGCAAACATGATCTGGCACAAAGGCAACTTCCGCTATGGTGCGGGAGCAGGCTATTCGTTCAACAAGCGTCTGGATGGACGCGGCTCCTCTGGAACCGCTCTGGGCATCAATCTGGGCTATGAACTCACGCACGGCAAAAACCCGCTTTCCCTGGACTTCCGCTATTTGTTTATCGGCGGTTCCTCCAGCGAACTCGACGGATACAGCCTGACGCTGGGCATCCGACTCTAAGTCGGAAGTTGACAAGCGAGAAGGGGACGGGCCGAGGAAACTTTTTCCTCGGCCCGTCCCCGTTTACGTTGGTACGATTCTTGCTGAAAAAAAAGCATTTGCAGAATTCACAAAGAGACCGTGAGGGAGTTCGCACCCCGGCGGCAAACATTTTTCGCAGAACTTGCGTCTATACAAATAACTCGCGGAGGATTGAAGGCTGTGTTTCTTTCTCAAGCCTTTCGAGACCTAAAAAGATCGCAGGAATACCGGAAAGAGAAGAGGGAACCCAGAGAGACCTCGGATTGGGGCGCGGCTCATGGAATGAGCGACTAGGTCAAGCAAAATTTGAGCTGCTTTGATTCACTTTGTTCAAGGGTTCAGGCTCGAAGGAGCTCAGGGATTATGACGAAGGCTGCAGATAAACAAGAACGGTCAACTTTTCCAAGTGAGGCAGGAGTGATCCTGGGAAAATCAAGCGATTTGATTTCCTATATCACCCGGCTCACCCGTGCCCCGCTTCTCACCGCAAAGCGAGAACATGAACTCGCTCTGCTCATTGCCCAGGGCAACGAAACGGCGAAGCAAACACTCGTCGAGGCGAATATGCGCCTTGTCGTTAACGTGGCTCGCAATTACCATCATGCCCTGATTCCATTTGAAGACTTAATCCAAGAGGGGGCCATCGGGCTGATGACGGCTGCTGAGCGATACGATCCGGCCAAAGGGTTTCGTTTCAGCACCTATGCGACGCATTGGATTCGACAAGCGATCAGCCGGGCGATTGACAATAAGTCCAAAGCCATTCGAATTCCCGCTCACGTTTCGGAAAGCCTCCGAAAAATCGAACGCCTCAAGGCCGACCTTCACCGCGAACTCAATGACGAACCGACAGTCGAGCAAATCGCCCTTCGTGCCGGATTGTCCGTTCGCAAAGTAACTGCTCTTCTTCAATCTGGTCAGGAGCCGGTGTCGCTCGATATGCTTGTCGGAGACGAGGAAAACACCCCGCTTTCTTCGCTGATCAACGATCCCTCTGCCTCCAACCCGCAGGAAGCCATTCTCTCCGCCGAGATGCTGGGCGAACTCGAAAAACTGCTTGCTCAGCTTACCCCGCGTGAACGCGAAGTGATGCGAAAGCGGATGGGCTTTGACGAGACCTGCACGCAGGCCCTGCAGGAAATCGGCGAGACCATGCACATTTCTCGTGAACGGGTTCGTCAGATCGAAATTCAGGCTCTCAAAAAACTTAAGTTCGCTGCCCGACGCACCAATCTCTACGGCTATATGTGCGAATAGCCGACCCAAGCCGCTTTTCTCGCTTCTTTCTGCACAGCCGAGAAAAGCGGCCATTCGCCGCTTTTTGTCCTCCCGATTTCTCCTTGCAATTCCGTCATGACCGTGCTATACTCTTACCATACCAAAATCACGCCTTTCCGTGAAGAGTGGGTTTCTACCCACTCTTTTCTTTATCTTCCCGTAAAAAGCGAAGAGAAAAGAAACTCAGAGCGCGGGAGAGCCGAACCCTTATTGAGAAGGTGAATCACGTTTTATGAATGCGGAATTTTTATCAGACCTTCAGGCAATTGCGCGGGAAAAAGACATCCCTCTCGAAACTCTGGTCGAGACGGTCGAGAGTGCCCTCGCCACCGCCTACAAAAAAAACTCCGATAAGCGCGGCGAATTCAGCGTTCGCATTGCTCAGACCAAAGGAGCGGCCTCACTCGTTCAGGTGTTTCAGGAACGCACGGTAGTCGAAGAGGTCGAAGACGAGGATTTTCAGGTCAGTTTGGCGGACGCGAAAAAGGTCAAACCCGACGCCGAACTCGACGATATCATCTCAACGCGGGTGGAGCGCGGCGGATTTGGGCGCATTGAGGCACAAACGGCCAAGCAGGTGCTGGTGCAGCGCATACGAGAAGCCGAACGCCGCAAAATTCTGGACGAATACAGCGAAAAAATCGGTGAAGTCGTCACCGGAACCGTTTCACGTCGCGAAGGGCGCAATGTGCTCGTCAGTTTCGGCAAGCTCGATGCGGTGATGCCCGCGCAGGAACAGGTCGAGTCGGAACCCTACCGACTCAATGACCGTATCAAAGTCTATGTCCTAGAGGTTCGTGAAAGCAGCAAAGGGCCTCAAATCATTGTTTCGCGCACTCACCCCAGCCTGATTCGGCGTCTTTTCGAGCTGGAAGTTCCAGAGATCGAAGACGGGGTAGTGACGATCAAAAGCGTGGCACGCGAACCCGGCGCACGCTCTAAAATTGCAGTCAGCTCTCGCGACGAAAAGGTAGACCCGGTGGGTTCCTGCGTGGGGCATCGCGGTTCGCGAGTGCAGGCAGTGGTCAGCGAACTCTACGATGAAAAAATTGACATTGTTCGCTGGAATTCAGATGAATCGTTGTTTATCGGAGAGGCCCTCTCTCCCGCGAAATCGGTCAAGGTCAACCTCAATCACGAGGATAAAAGCGCGTTTGTCGTCGTCCCGGACACGCAGCTTTCCCTGGCGATTGGCAAATCCGGGCAAAACGTTCGGCTGGCGGCCCGCCTCACCGGATGGCGCATTGATATTCGATCCGAGGCACAGGTGGCGCGAGAGCAGCTGCTCTCCATGACCGGATTGGAAAGCGATGCAGGCGTAGAAGCTGAAAGCGGCGAAACTGGCCGAAAAGCCGTTCGCAGCAATCTGGCGGCCCTGATGAACGCGACTGCCGAAGAGGAAGACGAAGAAGACTTAACTTCTGCCGACCATGACGAAGAGTCGGTGCCAGAGAGTACAGAAACGAAGGAGCGGGAGTTCGTGCCGGAAAGCGGAACGCCCCGCGAGGAAAGCGCAGACGTAAAGGAAACGACAGAAGCTTAATTTTCTGTCTTGAGTCAACTGCTGCTCTGACTCCGAAAAAATGCGGAAGCAGAACGGTACGAGTCCAACGAACTATGGTTCAGCGATGAAAACAATTGGGTTTAAGGAAGTCATTTTCAGGAGTACCACCCCTTTTGCGGGCGGCCTGAGAAGGACAGAGAGAGAGTGCCGATGATTTAAGGTCATCCGCTTTGCGGCTTTTTGCCGCACCCTCCCTCTTTTGGCAGCGATTTCGCCTTCTGGAGTGTCAAGGGCATCCTCACCCGCGCTTCTCCTGATTCACTTTGCAAACGCAGCCTCTCTGACTCCTCTTTTTTCGTCGTGCTTTTTCAACGGAAACGGCCCTGATGAAAACTCGACACCTCCCGATTCGCACCTGTGTAGCCTGCCGCCAAACCGACGAAAAGCGCGATCTTCTGCGCGTGGTTCGGCTCTCCGACGGCACCACTGTTTACGATTCGAAGGGCAAGCAGTCCGGGCGAGGCGCGTATGTATGCGCCGCTTCGGAATGTATTGCCCTGGCCAAAAAGCGGCGGCAGCTGGAACGCTCGCTAAAGGTCATTTCGATTTCAGAGGAAGTTTTTGAGACGCTTTTGGAACGGGCCAGCGCATTGACGCCCGCAATTCCACACCAGGACACAGGCATCGTGTCGAGTTAAGAGAAGGGTTTAGGGGAGGCAAAATATGGCCACTATGGCAGGCGTTAGAGTAATTGATCTTGCAAAAGAATTGAAAATGACCAATGCTGAGTTGATTTCGGCATTGAAAGACCTGGGCATCGAAGTCAACGGTATCAACGCTGTTTTGGATAACAATACCGCCAACGACGTTCGAGCGGTGCTGTCGGTATCGAGCAGCAAAACGGTGGAGGTCGCCGAGGGTGCCACCCTCAAAGAGATCGCCGAAGCGATGGGCGTTCAGCCCAACATCGCCGTAAAAAAAATGATGGACTTAGGCGAGTTGATTGCTCCGCACCAGCGGCTGCCCAAAGCTCTCGCGGATCGGCTGGCTTCCGCGTTCGGCCACACCATCAAAATCAAGGCCGAGCCGAAAACAGAAATTCGCCATGCCAAACACAAGGCTCCCGCAGGTTCGCTTCAAATGCGCCCGCCGGTTGTCACCATTATGGGGCACGTAGATCACGGCAAAACGTCGCTGCTGGATGCTATTCGAAAAGCCAATGTGGTCGAGGGTGAGTTCGGTGGAATTACCCAGCATATTGGAGCCTATCAGGTGGAGGTCGAGCACGGCGGCGAAAAGCGTAAAATTACGTTTCTGGATACGCCGGGACATGAGGCCTTCACCGAAATGCGGGCGCGGGGGGCCAGCGTCACCGACATCGTAATCTTGGTGGTGGCTGCCGACGACGGCATCATGCCGCAGACGGTAGAAGCGATCAATCACGCGAAAGCCGCCGAAGTGCCAATGATCGTGGCGATCAACAAAATGGATAAGCCCGACGCGAACGCTGACCGGATCAAACAGCAGTTGACGGAACATGAGCTGCTTGTGGAAGATTATGGCGGCGATGTGATTTCGGTTCCGCTTTCCGCGAAAACGCAGGAAGGCATTCCTGCCCTGCTCGAATATATCCTGCTCATCGCCGATATCCAAGAATACAAAGCCGACCCCAGCGGACACGCGGAAGGCGCGATTGTCGAGGCGAAAATCGAGCCGGGGCGTGGGCCGGTGGCAACGATTTTGGTGCAGTCGGGCACCCTTCGGGTGGGAGACAATTTGGTTGCAGGCGTGAACTTTGGAAAAGTTCGTGCGATGACGAACGAGCGCGGCGAGAAGGTACTGAAGGCTCCTCCGTCTACCCCGGTTGAAGTGATCGGCCTCAACGCGGCTCCGGCAGCAGGCGATCATGTTGAAGTTCTGAAAAACGAAAAAGAAGCGCGTTCCCTGGCCGAAAAACGCTCGCTGAAAGAGCGCAATACCCGGCTGGGCGGGCCAACCAAGCGTGTTACCCTGGCAGATATCGCCCGACAAAAGCAGGACGGCATTTCCAAAGACCTGAACCTGATTGTCAAAGGTGATGTCCAAGGATCGGTGGAGGCCGTTCTCGGTCAGCTCAAAAAGCTCGACGACAACCGAGATGACGAGGAAGTGCGAATCAACGTCAAACTCTCCGGAGTGGGCAATGTTTCCGAGTCAGACATCAGCCTGGCAACCGCGACCAACTCGATTATCATTGGCTTCAACGTGAAAGCCGACCCGCCTGCGCTTCGCGCCGCCGAGCGCGACGGCATTGAGGTCAAACTCTTTACGATCATCTACGATTTGACCGCTGCCGTCACCCGTGCCGCCAAGGGACTTCTGGCTCCGATCTACGAGGAGTTTGCCCTGGGCAAGGCGGAAGTGCGCCAGATGTTCCGTACTCCAAAGGGCATTGTCATTGCAGGAAGTATCGTGACCGAAGGCAAAATTCTGCGTGGAGCGCAGGCGCGGGTGCTGCGAAACGGTGAGCTGCTGCACACCGGCAAAATTGATACCCTGCGCCGCATCAAAGACGATGTGCGCGAAGTGGCTTCAGGTTATGAGTGCGGTATCGTGATTGACGACTGGCTCGATGTTCAGGTGGGCGACATTCTGGATGTGTTCGAGATGCGCCAGGTGGAACGGCTGTAACCTTCGCGGAGGCGTTCGGCGAATAAGAAGGGAGCGTCAACACCTCGCTCGCTGAAGGTCTCCTGTATCAATCCCCAATCTTGATGTCATCACGGCGTCGGGCAGAGCAATCCCGCCCGACGCCGCCTGCCCAAACTCGACCCATGCATATTGGAACCTTGACCGTTGTTCTTTATCTCCACGAAACCCATTCGCTGAAAGAAAAGCGGCAAATCGTCAAAAGTCTCGTCGAAACAAGCCGCCAGAAATTCAACATTGCGATTGCCGAGGTGGACGATCTCGATTTATGGGGCAAAGCGACGATTGGTGTGGTGAGCGTCTCCAATGAAAAGGCGCACGCCAACCGTATTCTGGACAAAGTTTTGGAAGCCTTCGAGAGCAATCCCTCGTTTGAGGTCGGCGAAGCCGCCTTGGAAATGATCTAGGATCGGGTGCTTTAGTTCTCTGCGTTGGTCTTTGTCCTCAAACAGAAAGTGAGTGTGAAATGAGCGTCCGACAGGAACGAGTTCAGGAACAGCTGATTCAGGAAATTAGCGATATGGTTCAAAAAGACCTGCGTGACCCGCGCCTTGGTTTTGTCACGCTGACCGGAGCAGAAATCTCCAAAGACCTGCGTCACGCGAAAATTTTCGTTTCTGTCTTGGGCGACGATGAAGCCCGCAAGCAAAGCCTCAAAGCCCTGAATGGGGCTTCTGGGCTGCTGCGCGGCGAATTTGCCCGTCGTGCTCATTTGCGCGTTGCCCCCGAATTGGTGTTTCAGTATGACGAGGGAATTGATCGAGGACAGCAGATTTTCGCGCTGCTCCACAGTGTCGAAGCCGATCTGAAGCCGCGCCCGGAGGAGAGTGCCGAGACGGTGCACGACGGAGAAAATCTTTGATGGAAACCTTCACTCAGGCAGCTTCGGCAATTTTGCAGGCGCAAAAAATCGTGCTTTCCACCCATATTAACCCGGACGGCGACGCCCTGGGGTCGGTGCTGGGGCTGGCGCACGCGCTGAAAACGCTGGGCAAAGAAGTGACTGCGCTGAATGTAGACGGTGTGCCGGAGACCCTGAAATGGCTTCCCGGAGCCGAGTGGATTGAGACGGGAACGGAACGCCGCGACTTCGATCTTGGGATTGTCGTGGATGCCGGGGCACTGGATCGCGTCGGCAAAAGCCTGCTGCCAATCTTCGAGGCGGTTCCCCTGCTGATAGATATTGATCATCATGTGGTGGAAGGCTCGATTTTCGGGCAGCTTCAGGTGCTCGATCACACGGCAGCCGCCACCGCCGAATTGATTTATGAATTGATCCTCACCCTCGAAGTAGCCTCTCAGACCACTCTGGTTTCTCCCCAGATCGCCGACTGCCTGATGGTCGGACTCATGACCGACACCGGCTCTTTTCGCTACAACAATGTCACCCCGAAAGTGTTTTCGCTGGCCTCCGAGCTGCAGGAGGAAGGGGCACGGGTGGCGAAAATTGCCGAAGCCGTGTATGAGAACGTTTCGTTTGCGTCGTTGAAGCTGCTGGGTCGTGCCCTTGACTCGCTGGAACGTTCGGCGGATGGGCAGGTGGTTTGGGCTTCGGTTTCCGCACAGGATTTCGCGGAGTTCGGCGGCACAGATGCCGAAACCGAGGGCATCGTTTCGCAGGTTCGCGCCGTCAGCGGAGCGGCAATCGGAATTCTGTTTCGAGAAATTCCCGGCAAAAAAGTGCGCGTCTCCATTCGAGCCCGCGAAGGAGCGAACGCCAATGCCATTGCGCGGGTGTTCGAGGGCGGCGGACACATTCTCGCATCAGGCTGCTCACTGGATGTGCCGCTTGCCGAAGCCATTCAATCCGTTGTCGCGGAGGCGATCCGGCAGACAACTCCGCTCCAAAATAGCAGGCAAGACAACCCAGCCGCCAAGATGCAGGGCACAGACGGCTGAAGAGAAGGGTCAGAGCTGAGGGCGAGCGATGCAGCCTGGATTTCAATCTGAGTTTATTGGTGGTGATCTGTGGATAAAATTTTGCCAGGCCGCGTTGAAATCGTATGAAAAAAAAGCCGTCGGAATACAATGGCATTGTGCTGCTCGCAAAACCGATGGGCCAGACTTCCCACGATGTTGTGGATAAAGTGCGGCGGATTTTCGGAACTAGACGAGTCGGGCACACGGGGACGCTCGATCCCGATGCGACGGGTCTGCTGGTTCTCTGCCTAGGCTATGGAACTCGCATTGCCGAGTTTCTTTCGGCGGGGCGCAAAACTTACAAAACGGAGGTACGGTTCGGAATCGAAACCGACACGGAGGACACTTCGGGCAAAATCACCCGTGAAGTAGATGCTTCACAGATATCAAGAAGCGGTCTTGAAGAAATTCTTTCCTTGTTTCGCGGCGACATTTTGCAGGTTCCGCCGATGGTTTCTGCCCTCCACCATGAGGGCAGACGGCTTCACGAACTTGCACGCGAGGGAGTGATTGTCGAGCGAGAAGCCCGTTCGATTGTAATTTATTCGCTGGAGTTAGAACGATTTGAGCCAGGAAGATCACCGCTGGCCGCCTTCACGGTGACCTGCTCTTCCGGGACTTATATTCGTACTCTTGCCTCAGACCTGGGCAAAAGTCTCGGTGTCGGGGGAGCGATGCAAACTCTAAAGCGGACCCAAGTTTCGAACGGAAAAGATGAATTCAATCTCGAAGATGCCCTCACTCTGGAAACACTGAGTTCTTTGTCCGATAATAATGAGCTGGGCCGGGCGGTTCTGCCGCTTTCCGAGGCTCTGAAGGGATGGGTGCAGCTCACCGTTTCTGAGGAGGAGGCTTCGGCTCTTCGACAGGGCAGGCGAATTCCGATTTCTCCCTTCCATGCCGAATCGAAGGAACCGTTTCCGGTCGCGGTTCGTGATGAAAAGGGAGTGGTATTTGCTATTGCCCGCGCTGAGGCGCAAGAACTTCAACCCACAAAGGTTTTGATTTCGTGATGAAAATCTACGAGGGACTGGAATCCATCACCCCTCCCCTTCCCCGTTCGACCGTTGCTATCGGCACATTCGACGGGGTTCATCTCGGCCATCAGGCGATTATCCGCACGGCAGTCGAGGATGCCCTCAGCACCCGCCGCCCCTCAGTGGTGTTCACCTTTGATCGCCATCCGCTCGAACGTCTTGCTCCCCACCGTGTCCCCACCCTGATTACGCCCCGCAAGCAGTGTGTTCGGCTCATCGAGCAGTGTGGAGCCGATGCGATGGTGATCGCTCGCTTTGACGAAACTCTCTCGGAGCTGACCCCAGAACAATTTTTGGTGCAGGTTCTCCGACAAAAACTCGGCGCGGAATGTATCGTAGTCGGCGAAAACTTCACCTTCGGCAAAAATCGGGGGGGGAACATCCGTTATTTGCAGGAAAATGAGACACGCTTCGGGTATACCCTTTTTTCGCTGGCCCCCGTTGAGTTCGGGGGTGCGCCCGTCTCCTCCACTCGAATTCGCGAAGCACTGAAAAAGGGCGAGGTCGAGCTTGCCGAGGCACTGCTGGGGCATCCTTACTGGCTTGAAGGAACGGTTGTGCAGGGGCAGCAGCTAGGCCGAACGTTGGGGTATCCTACCGCCAACCTCCAACTTTCCGCATCTCAGACCGTTCCCGCCGATGGGATTTACGCGGTGATTGCCCGACTCCAGGACGGACGAGAAATCGGGGGAGCCTGCAGCATCGGCGAGCGTCCCACCATTGAGGGAGCAGGCCGCTCGCTCGAAACATTTCTTTTCGATTTCGACGAAAACCTGTACGGCAGGCGGTTCGCTCTGCGGTTTCTGCGCTTTTTACGCCCGGAATTGAAATTCGATTCGCTGGATGCTCTGGTGGTTCAAATGGAGGCGGACTGTCGGGAAGCCCGCCGCCTCGTTTCAGAATTGCAGTTACAATCCCCCGACCCTTTAGGAGAAACCTCTTATGCCCCCGTTTGACCGATGGAACGACGGCTCTCAAAATCCGCCCCGCCTGCGAACACATCATTCCCTGTGGTCGCTTCAGAAACTTCCTCTGAACGCCGACACCGAATGGACGCTTGACGAAAAGTTTTCCCGCGTTCAAGCGGCAGGGTTTGAGGCCGTGGAATGCTGGCTTAACGACGAAAACGAAGCCGCGCACGTCGAGGCTCTCTCGCGGCACGGGTTAAGGCTGGTTTTGGGTCATCATCCTCATTCTCTGGAGGACGTGGAACGGGAAGTGGCGCGAACAAAGCGGCTTGAAGCGGATTTTCTATTCGCACAGCCTCTGCATCCCTATGTGCCCATTCAGGAAGCCGCTGCATTTTTGCGAGAAGCCCGCGAAATCGCGCACCGGGCCGGGGTCGCCTATTTTATCGAAACGCACCGTAACAATCTGCCGGAAAGCCTCAATCAGGCGGTTCAGCTCATCGAAGCGATGCCCGAAATTCGCTTTACCGGGGATTTTTCGCATTTTGTGGTGGTCGGCGAATTTTACGGCTGGGAAGACGAGCGGGCGATAGACCGGATGATGCCCGTTCTGGAGCGCACCTCTCACCTTCATGCCCGCATCTCGAACGGGGAGCAGGTGCAGGTAGATGTCGGCGATGGAAGCGGGCACACCGCTCTGTTTTTCGTGCGGCTCTGGGCCTCTGTGATTCGAGAGTGGCGTAAAGGCGCGGGGCCGGGAGATGTCTTTCCGTTTGCAACGGAACTGGGGCCGCCGCGTTATGCGATCACCACGCCCGACGGCAAAGAATTTAGTGACCGCTGGCTTCAATCGCTGGTAATGAAGCAGCTGGCGGAAAAAGCCTGGGAACTGGGAAGCGAATAACGATGCCTTTGCGTGCCTCGCAAAAAGCACTTCAGTTCGAGGAGTCCGTAATCCGGGAGATGACCCGCGTTTTCCTGGAGCAGGGAAACCGCCCGGATCGGATCGGGGTCAATCTTGCCCAGGGCTTCCCCGATTTCCCCGCTCCGCTGCCCATGAAAGAGGCAGCGTGCCGGGCCATTCTAGGCGACTTCAATCAATATGCAATCACCTGGGGCGCGAAATCGCTCCGCAACGCGATTTCCCAAAACACCGAACGGTTTTATGGAGTGCTGCCCGATCCGGAGCGAGAGATCACGGTTGCCTGCGGAGCCACCGAATCCATGATGGCGGCCATGCTGGCTCTGGTAGACCCCGGCGACGAAGTAATTATTTTCGAGCCGTTTTATGAAAACTATGGGCCGGACGCCATTCTTTCAGGAGCCGTACCGCGCTTTGTTCGCCTGCGTGAACCCGACTGGAGTTTCGACCCGGTTGAATTGGCCTCGGCGTTCAACAACAACACTCGTGCGATTATCGTCAATACCCCGAACAATCCGACCGGAAAAGTGTTCAGCCAGGAGGAGCTTTCGATCATCGCCGACCTTTGCCAGAAATGGGACACAACGGCAATCACCGATGAAATTTACGAGCACCTCGTCTACGAAGGAAAACATCTGCGCCTGGCTGACCTCCCCGGAATGAGCGAGCGCACGGTGACCATCTCCGGCCTCTCGAAAACCTACAGCGCGACGGGGTGGCGGATCGGCTGGACGACTGCACCTCCCGACGCCACCCGCGCCATCCGCAAAGTCCACGACTTTTTAACGGTCGGGGCGGCGGCTCCGCTGCAGGAAGGAGCGGCGTTCGCCCTCTCTTTTCCCGATGCCTACTACCGGGAGCTGGCGGAGAACTATCGCTTAAAGCGCGAGGGTCTGCAAGACATTCTTTCGGAAGTGGGATTTCGCGTTTATCCCTCGCACGGAGCCTACTATTTAATGACCGACGCCGCCGAGTTGATGAGGCGGCATGGACACGAAACCGATGGGCAGTTTGCCCGCTGGCTGATCGAGGAAATCGGGGTAGCCACTGTGCCGGGAAGCAGTTTTTATCGTGACAAAGCGGAGGGGAAAACGAAAATTCGCTTCTGTTACTGCAAAAAACCGGAAACGCTCGCTCGTGCACGAACCCTGCTGGAAAGACTCACATGAAACTCGAACACTTCTCTTCTGACCCGATGGATAACAATTCGTTTTTGCTGGTGGATGAGGCAAGCGGGAACGCGGCTCTCGTGGATCCTTCGTTTGATACCGAAACGTTTTTGCCTCGGATCGAAGCTCTGGGGGTTCAGCTGCAATATCTGTTGAATACCCATGCGCATTTCGATCATTCGGTGGGAAACGCGGCAGTGATGAAGGCTTATCCTAATACGCTGTTCGGACTGCACCGAGCCGCCCTGGATCAGCTTCGCCGTTTGCCGGACTCACTCGCGCACTTCGGCTTCGATCCAGTGGTTTCCCCGGAGCCGAACTTCTGGCTTGAAGACAATGCCGTGCTCAACCTCGGTCGCAGCGAAATCCGGCTTTTGCTCACCCCTGGTCACGCACCAGGGCATCTCACCTTTGTTTTCGACAGCACAGCGATTGTGGGAGACTGCCTGTTTCGCAACAGTATCGGGCGCACTGATCTCCCCGATTCTTCCTATCAGGAATTGATGGATTCGATCCGAGCCCGTCTGCTCACCCTCCCGGACGAAACCACAGTGCTGCCCGGTCATGGGGCGTTTACAACGATTGGGCAGGAAAAACGCAGTAATCCTCATCTCCGGGAAATCGCTTGATTCTGAGGACAGGCGATTCATTTAACGGAAAGATAATTTTCTCTTAATCTGGGCTTAACAGAACTCCCCTATACTAATCTTGCGCTCACTCTCCGAGCGACGATCACCCTTTTCTCGCATTGCGCGTTTTGACGAGCAGAATGCGCTGCCGAACCCCATAAAGGTTCGGCTTTTTTTTGTCTTTTTGATGGGATCGCCAAAGTGCAGGAAGTACGCCGCAGAAATCGCTTTCCAAAGGGTCAGGGCTTGTTCTGCGGCGTTTCTGCCTCAATGCGGATCGCAGTTAATTGGAGGCAGAGGAAACCAGAGCACGGCGGTTTCGTTCAAGGTGAATTAGCAGAGCCTGAATGTCACCGGGGCGCAGTCCGGGGATACGCGACGCCTGCCCCAGTGAACCGGGCCGTACCCGTCCTAGCTTTTCCCTGCCTTCATGCGAAAGGGAGTGAACGGCATCGTAATCCACCGAGTCGGGTATGGCGATGCTCTCGGTTTTCGCAAACTGGGCGATCTGGGTTCCCTGCCGCGAAATATAACCCGCGTATTTCAATCCAATTTCGATCTGTTCAGCGACTTCTCGGGATACCGATGGAATTTCATTTTCCGGATTTATAGCCCCGGCGGTTTCCCAGACACGAGCAAATGTCATTTCCGTGCGCTTAAGCAAATCTTCGAGCGACATTTTGCAGTCCCCGATAGAGGCGGTTCCGATTTCGGCCAGCCGAGGGTTGTCTTTCGGAAAAAGAAAAGTGGTTTTCAGCCGCTCTGTCTCCACTTCGATGTCGCGCAGCTTCGTTTTCAGCCGCTCCAGCCGTGCTTCGGTCACCACACCCGCTTTGTCGCCGAGGGGCGTCAGGCGGCGGTCGGCGTTGTCGTGGCGGAGGGTGAGGCGGTACTCGGCGCGGGAAGTCAACATTCGGTAAGGATCGGTCACCCCCCGTGTCACGAGGTCGTCAATCAGCACCCCAATGTAGGAAGACTGCCGATCCAGCACAAACGGCGGACGCCCCTGCGCGTTTAGTCCGGCATTGATCCCGGCGACGATGCCCTGCGCGGCGGCCTCCTCATAGCCGCTCGTACCATTGATCTGCCCTGCCAAAAACAGTCCGCTCACGGTTTTGGTTTCGAGGGTAGAGTGCAGTTGATCGGGAAAGACCATATCGTATTCGACGGCATAGCCGGGGCGCAGCATCTCGACCTCACGCAGGGCAGGCAGGGTACGAAGAAATTGAATTTGCACCTCGGCGGGAAGACTGGTGGACATTCCCTGCACATACAGGCTGTTTCCCCCCCAGGTCTCCTGCTCCAGAAACACCGGGTGGGAGTCCTTGTCGGCAAAGCGCACCACTTTGTCTTCGATGGAAGGGCAGTAGCGGGGGCCGATCCCTTCGATTCGCCCGCCGTACATGGCACTGCGGCTCAGGTTGTCCCGGATCACGGCATGGGTGGCTTCATTGGTGTGCAGCTGCCAGCAGGGAAGAAGCGGGCGAGGAGGCGTCAGGGTGTCATTCAGAAAACTGAACGGCGGACAGTCTTCCGACGCATGGGTTTCGGTTTGAGAAAAATCAACGCTAGAGCGATCCAGACGCGGCGTCGTTCCGGTCTTGAAGCGTCCCATCCGAAAGTCGAGGCGGCGGAGGGCGGCACTCAGGCCGACGGAACGCGCCTCGCCGAATCGCCCGCCCTGAGTCTGGGTTTCGCCTTCGTGCATCAGGCCGTTGAGGAAAGTTCCGGTCGTGATAACGACATTGGACGAAAGCAGTTCGTGGCCGCTTTCTAGCCGAACCCCGACGATATGCGTTTGCCCGTTTGCCGTTTCGATGAGCAGGTCTTGCGCGGAGGCTTCGAGCAAAGTTAGATTTGGCTCAGCATCAATCGCTTTTTGGATGGCGAGCGGGTAGAGGTCTTTGTCGGCGTGCGCCCGCAGAGTCTGAACGGCGGGGCCTTTGCCGGTTCCCACGCGCCGAATATGGGTGAGTGTTTTGTCGGTGGCAAGTCCCATTTCACCGCCGAGCGCGTCCACTTCGCGTGCCAGGTGTCCTTTCGCGGGGCCGCCGATAGAGCAGTTGCAGGGCAGGTGACCGATTTTGTCGCGGCGCAGCGTTACCAGCGCAGTTCGGCAGCCCATCCGTGAGGCCGCCAGTGCCGCTTCGCTTCCTGCGTGCCCCCCGCCAATAACAATAACCTCGAAAGTGTTCATGTGCGCGTTCCTCTTTCGCACTTATTATACCGCACCAAAGTTTTGAGGATTCGGTTCCGCCCGGCTGTTGGGTTCACTGGACGGAACCGGCGTTTTCTATTGCCTTTTCCGAGGAGACCGATAAAGCAGCGTTCCGCCCGATAAAGCCAATCCTAACGCCAGAACGAGGCTGCTGGGTTCAGGAACCGCCGTTGACAAAGTGATTTTACCGACCGCCGGATGATTTGTTTCCGTGAGAAAAGGAAACGCTGGGAGAGAAAAATTACTGAAATAAAGGGAGGTGGGATGCTCCGGGGAGTCGAGCGTGATTCCAGTGGGCGAACTTATCCCGTCCGCTTTGCTTGCTAATACCGTGACGTTCCCCTGCGGGTCTACTTTCAGAATTTCGCTGGTGAGCAGATTGGCCCCATACACGTTGCCTTCGTTATCCAGATCGAAGCCGTCAATCCCCACCAATCGAGCCGACTGACGATAAATGTTGACACTTCCCGCAGTTCCATCCGGGTTGATGGGAATCTCAAGAATACGCCCGTAGTCGGTGACATCCACGAAAAGGCGATTTCCTCGCAGCTGCATTCCGTTTCCACCAAGTGAGAAACCGGGGGAGGGAGAAGCAGGATCAGTTGAAGGGTTCCCGGCAAAAAGTGCATTTTGGGCCCACACACTTGTGTGACCACCCGCATCAATCCGGTAGATTTCGTTTCCAATCAGATTGGAAGCATAAATGTTTCCAGCCCGATCCACCGCCAGAGCATTCGGCAGGGTATTCTCAAACGGAAGAACCCCAAAAACCGATGCTTCACCGGAGGAGGTGACGCGCCAAACGCCTTGATCCTGCGGTCTTGCTCCACCGCCCACCAGAAGGTTTCGGAACCAGGGCGCGGTTGTGCAAAAGACATTGCCCTGCGCGTCAGCGACAATCCCTGTGGGAGCCGGAATGCTGAAATCAGAAACTTTGTCCAGGGTAACCGAATTGAAGCCCTGAAGCCGATTAGAACCAACCATTCCGGCGTAAACGGTTCCGCCGTCCCGCGAAATTCCTACCGCTTCCGGGAATTCTCCTGCCGCCGGGTTTAACGGATGGAGCAGAACCGACTGCCCTTCACTTCGAGCCGCAAACAGAGAAAGCACCCCTATCAATGCGGGGAAAGCCATTTGTGTGAATCGTTTCATGCTAAAACTCCTTGATTGAGCAAACAAGAGCGAAGATCGGTGCGTTGTTTCACGGATCGTCTGATCTTATTCTACAGGCTTGAATTAGTTGTTTCAATGCCTAAAACAATCAGATTATTTGCTGAAACAATTTTTCATTATCCTTTTCGGGAGGATTTCCACTGAGCAGGCGGCATTCCCAGGTATTTCTTGAACGTTCGATAGAAAGCAGGTAAATTTTCATAGCCGACCTCCGCCGCAATCTGAGCGATTTCCAGAGGCGAATCGCTCAGAAGGCGAGCGGCAACATTCATCCGCCAGCGCGTCAGATATTTGATCGGGGATTCGCCGACAGCTGCTAAAAATCGGGCGGCAAACCGGGAGGGCGACATCGCGGCGGTCTGAGCCAGCTGTGCGACCGTCCAATTTTGTGCGGGATCACGATGCAGGGAGGTGAGGGCTGGCCCAGCCACCGGGTCGGTCATTCCGCGAAGCCAATTCGCTTTCTCTTCGGGCAGGGTAAGGGCATAAGTCCGGATTGTCTCCGCACAAACGATCTCCAGCATCCGCTCCAGAACAAAGGTGCTTCCGAGTGTGCTTTGTTCCAGTTCCTGACGCATCAGGGGGATCAGTCCGGCCAGACTGTCTTTGTATCCTGGCGTGGTGAGGGAGGTTTTTAGCAGAACCGGCAAAGCCTGAAAAAGAGGACTCAGCCGGGTATCATGAAGCACAAAAACGCCGCACAAAAGCGAAAGAGAATTTTCGGAGCACGGCTGCCGGGGTTTAGACACTTCGCCTCCGCCTTCTAGCAGTGATGCAAGCGAGACACTGGCTGAAGCTTCCCCGTGAACTAAGCGATGCTCCTGCCCGCTGAAACAAATTGCAATTTCTCCCGTTTCGAGGGTAACCTTTGTTTCTTGACAGTCGCTTGTCAGTTGGAGAGCGCAGCAGCCCTTTTCGACGAAATGAAAAGCCACCAGATGCGTTTCTCGCCCCTGCCGAAGCAGCGGCTTGAGTTGATGAGAGGCGGGGATAGTCAGTGCCCAGGGCGACTCATAAGACTCCCGCAGCAGAAAGGCCCCTTGAATCCGAAGGGACCGTAATCCGCTGCTAAGCAAATCCATCATCGTTTGCATCGTCCGTCTCCCTGCCTTGCTTGAACAGAATTGGGTTGAAAATTGAATTGATCCTGCTGCTTGCCTATTGTACCTTGTGGCGTTGTGCGAAAACATCCGCCCCAAACTTCGGCATTGGTTTCACTCAGAAAGCGGTCTAGACCAGCAGAGGGAGGGAGGTAAACCCAATGGAATACGATCTACCGAAAAATGAATTGCAAACGCAAGTCGCGAAGTTGGCAGAAAGGGATTGGCGCAGCGTTGCGGAGGCGCAAAAGCAGCTTCTCCAGGCGGGCGAGGAGAGCATGGAGGCCGTGATGCAAGGCCTGACGCACCCCGATTCGCGAATTCGGCGTGCCTGCGCCGGATTGATGGATCATCATGGCGATGACCGCTGCCTTCCTGGTCTGACGGAACGCCTGTTGAACGATCCGGTTCCCAACGTGCGGCGCGAAGCGGTTCATTCGCTGGGCTGTGATCGGTGCAAAGCGTCCCCGCTTTCGGAGGATCGGGTTCCCCTCCTGATGTTGGTGATCGAAACCGACTCCAATAAATGGGTGCGTTACAAAGCGATTTGAGCTTTAACGACGGGCAGAGATCAGAGCCGCTTTTTTCCGCTGCTCCGCCGAATTTTGGAAACGGAGCGGGATATGCGGAAGGCGGCGCACCGAGTGCTCTCCAGTGCAGACCCCGATTACGCTGCCGAGTTTGGCGAAAAAATGAAGGCACAAGCGAGATCAAAACGGAAGGAAAGCGAATGAGACTTCTCGTCGGGCGGTATGCCGATGCAAAGACAGAGCGGGGAGCGAGTGTCATCACTCTGCAAAACGGACGGCTGGCCAAAGTCGAACCGCTCACCGACGCGATCCGCCCGCAGGCCGGAGACCGGGATTATCGGGAGGGACTGCTCGTTCCCGGCTTTGTGGACATTCATGTTCATGGCGGGGCGGGCCGGTATGTGATGGAAGGAACCGAAGAGGCACTGCTCGCGATTTCGGCCCATCTTGCAGGGCATGGAGTGACCGGCTTTCTCTCCACGACGGTCACGGCTTCCTGGGAAGTGCAGCGGGAGGCGGTGTTCGCGGCAGAGCGGCTTCGACACAACTCCCTTGACGGCGCGACCCTCTATGGCACTCATCTAGAAGGGCCGTTTATCAACCCCGTGAAAAAGGGAGCGCAGCCCGAAGAGTTTATCTGCGCCCCCGACTGGAAGCTGCTTGAGACGCATTTTGGGGAAGCTCTGAAGACTCTGCGTATTGTGACGCTCGCCCCGGAAATGCCCGGTGCGCTCGATCTCATTTCCCGGTTGTCCGAACGAGGCATCCTTTCTTCGCTGGGTCACACAAACGCGACCTATGCTGAAGTGGAGGCGGCGATCTCGGCGGGGGCACGGCACGTCACCCACTGCGGCAACGCGATGAGTCCCCTGCTCACCCGCGAACCCGGCGTGATGGGCGCGGCGTTTTCCCGCTCCGAACTCACGGCAGAACTGATCTGGGACAATCATCATGTTCACCCGGCGGTTTGCGAATCTCTGATTCGTGCCAAAGGCGCAGAGGGCGTGATTTTGATTTCCGATGGAGTTCCGGGAGTGGGGATGCATGACGGCTACATCTTCGCGCTTGGCTCGGTGACCTGCGTGGTGCAGAACGGCACCGTTCGGCTTCCCGACGGAACATTGGCTGGCAGCCTGCTCACCCTCGATACTGCTTTCACGAATGCGGGGCGGTTTTCACTTTCCGAACGCGCTCGAATGACAAGCCATAATGCGCTGTCAGCCCTCGGATTGAGCGGGGATCGCGGGCAAATTGTTCCAGGCTTTATCGCCGACCTTGCCGTACTGAATCCCGGCGGCACGGTCTGTGCCACCTTTGTCGGCGGACGCTGCATTCACGAACAATAACCCGGCTGCCAGAGGCAGCCAGGTGGAAAAACCATGAAGAGGGGCGGCTATTCGCTTTTTTTCGTCTCTTTCTTTTCGGTTTTCTTGTCGGCGTCGGTAAGGAGCTCCATCGTCATCTCGATTTTCGCGCTGCCGAGCGGCCCGCCTGCTCCGGTAATATTCCCTTCGCTTCTAACGGGGCGACCGGTTTTCGCATCCACGTAGTTCGTCATCAGAATGGACATTCGCCCGCCGCCTGCCGTTTCCTTGGGCAGCTCGGAACTTACCTCCGTTTTGATCTTTAGGGTTTCGATCCCCTTTACGGTTTCTTTTCCGAGAAGCGTTGCCTTCCCTTTCGCTTTGGTTTTGGGGGCTTTCCCATCCGAGGAGGCTATCGAAGTCTCAAAGTCCCATGAGTCTCCCACTTTAACGGGTTTTTCCGGCAGATAATTCGTCTGGGTGTTCGAGAACATCTGAAGCTGATTATCGCCGCCGCTTGCAAAAGGGCCGCTTCCCCCCTCGGTCTCTACTTTGACAATGTTTCCTTTGGCGTCGAAAGTCTGAATAACTTTTGGCATCATGGACGACATATCGGTTTCATTGTCACCGAGTTTCAAGGTGGCTTCCTCGAATTCGGTATTGACCTGAACTGCCCCATCGTCTTTGACGGACTTCACCTGCTCCAGCATCAGCATCACAATGCCCATCCCGCCGTTCAAGGCCGGGTTGTCGCTTTTGATGTTGATGGAAAGTTTATAGCGGTTTTTGTCGCCTTTCGCGTAAACACGCTTGAGCGTATAGGTCGTCTCGTCTTTCATTTCATCCTGGCGCGTCAGGGCTTGAGCCGGACGCGGGGCCAGTACGCTCGTTCCTGCGAGGAGCGCAGGGAGAACGAAAAGAAAAAGGCCGGATTTTCGGCGGGTGCGATCAAAAAGCATGAGTTTCTCCAGAAAGGGTCGGCTTCAGTACCGACTCGAAAATACAAACCGACAGGGCGATGCCTCGATAGACTAGACGAAAGACAAGAAAGGTTTGGTATCACCGATTTCAGAGGCGGGTTTCGCCAAGGGCTGCTCACTTATTTCTGCTCGACAATCACTGCGGGAGGGCAGAATACTCCAGCACCATCGGCTTGCCTGTGCGAGGGTTGGTTTCGATGTGCGCCTCAATGCCAAAGGCAAGACGCAGGTTTTCCGACGTAAGAACGGCTTCGGGAGTTCCCTGCGCGGTTAGTTTCCCCTCGGACAGCAGCAGAAGCCGGTCGCAGTAATGAGCTGCCTGGTTGAGATCATGCAAAGAGGCGAGTACCCCGTGCCCTTTTTCGCTGGCGAGAGAACGCAGCAGTGTCATCAGTCGGGATCCATGAGCCGGATCGAGGTGGGCAGTCGGCTCATCCAGCAGAAGGAGCGGGGCTTTTTGTGCGAGGGCACGTGCCACCCGCACCCGCCCTTGTTCTCCGCCCGACAGGGTAGGCAGCGTGCGATGGGCCAGCGAGGTTAGCGCGAGGGCTTCCAGAGCCTCGTGGATGGCAGCAAAGTCATCCGAAGTCAAACCGCGCCCTCGTTCCAGCGCAGGGTAGCGTCCCATCGCCACCACGTCTTGCACCGAAAAATCAAAGGCCGAGGTTTCCTGCTGCGGCACATAGGCGATTTGCCCCGCTCGCTCTTTTGCCGACCACGCAGCGAGCGGTTTTTCCTGAAGGTGAATCTCTCCTGCCATCGGTTTGAGAAGTCCGAGCAGGAGCTTGAGCAGAGTGGATTTTCCGCCGCCATTGGCTCCCAGCAGCCCCACAAACTCTCCCGGTTCGAGCGACAGCGAAACCCCCCGAACAACGGCCCGCCCGAAATAGCCGCCCGCTAGTTGCTTGCAGGTCAGCTGTGATTTCAAGCCCATTTCGCCGCCCTGATAAAAAAACGGGAAATTATTTTTCAGAACCCCTTGTCAAATCTGGCTAACAATGATATACTCTTTTTGTCAGTGAGATTTGACAAGTCTAGTCTCATTGACAAAACAACTCAAGATGCGCTGTGCGGAGGCGGGGGGCTTCCAATCGGCTAGGTTCGAAAGCCTCGGCTTTTAGAACACATCAGAAAGGGGAACGATCCTGGGGGGGATCGTTCCCCTTTCGCTATGCCGCCCCCGACTCTACAATAGAAGCCAAACTCAAAAACTCCTCCAGGGTGGAGGCGGTTTCCACATCGGGGTAATCCGCCAAACTTTCCGGGAAACGGACCAGGAAATTTCCGCCCGCCACAATCTTCCAGGTTTTCCCGTGCGCCTTTTTCAAGTCAATCAGTTTATTGAGCAAATGCTGTGCATCCGGCCACTGCTCTTTCATGGCACACGAAAAAACGATAAGGTGCGGGTTCAGCGTTTCGGTCATTCGCAGCAAACTCGAAGACGGCACGCTTGCCCCTAAAAAGTAAGTTTCCCACCCTTCGGCTCGCAGGGCATCGGCCAGCATTCGCAATCCCAGCGAATGCCAGTTTCCTTCCACACAGGCGAACAAAGCTCGTGTTTCTTTCTCCACCGCAGGCGTGTAAAATTGTGCCACCCGTGCCATCATTCGCTCGGTCGCTGCCGAAGCGAGATGCTCCTGGGCTTCGTCGAGTTCTCCCAGCAAAAAACGCTCGCCAATGCAGTGCATCGTCGGCGTGAAGACCTGCTCATAGATCGCCAGCATGGGAACTCGGTCGGCCAGGAGGGAATTGACGATATTGAGAGTTTTCCCTTCATCGCCCTCCAGAACGGCTGTATAATAATTCTGCTGGGCCAGCATCAGGGCAGCAGTTCTTTGTTCGTCGGCTTTTTCGGTGTCCTCGGACGGTTCGGCCATTGGCGAAAAGGGCTTGACGAATTCATCTAGCCGAAACATCAAGTCGGCGTAAGGAGAGGAAAGCGAGTAGATCACCTGCCGCCCATTTCGCTGGCAGTGAACCAATCCCTGCAAACGCATTTTGGCCAGGTGGTTCGAGATATTCGGCTGCTTACGCCCTGTCAGCCGCACCAGCACGGAAACGGTGCGGGGCGCGTAGCGTAGTGCCTCCAAAATAGCGCGTCGCGTGGGTTCGGCTAGAGACTGGGTAAATAGGTCGGCGCGGGATAACGCAGCCATCAAAAGTCTCCCTTCTCGTCTGTCAGACGATTTTCTTCATTGAAAGTTAGAGATAGATTCTTTTAAGATACCCGATCCTGCCTCTTCGCAGGAAACTCAAAGCAAAATGGAAGTCAATTTTTCCTCAGTAGAGCGTTTTCATCTGCTTGAACGGATCGCTCAAACCGCTGTTTTACTCCATTCATCGCCTGAAAAGCCGCTGAAGGCAGGCGAATTTTCGCTTCAGCCCTTTTCTCCCTCTGAACGCATGGAAAGGCTTTCTCTGTTGTGGCAGGAAGTGAAACCTCTTGTCTTCACGCTGTGCAGGCAGCCGGAGCAGCGGCTTACCTCTCAATCCGTGCCAACTGCCTTCAGCCGATCCAGAGGCGGGCAGAGGGCGGTTGGGGCTTTCTCTCGCTTTCCCCAAACCCCGCTCGCGTCCTCAAAGCAAGCGAGCGAACGGCTTTTTTTGGAAAGGCAGCCTCGTTCCACTTCTCAGGCTCCTCTTCAGGAGGCCGCCCTTCGGCTTCTTGAAGGAATAACGGCGGAGGCAGAGGTACTTTCTTCACTCGCGGCCTTTTGCCTGGAATCGCTTTGGGAAAAAGGGATGAACCTTCTGGCGCGAGAAGTGCGCGGTCTCCGTGTGCAGGCGGCTCGACACTGGGGAATTTCGCTGCCGTCCGCCGCAAAACCTTCTGTTTTGGCGTTGACTTCTCCCCTTTCGCAAACCCTGTTCGGGCTTGAAGAAAAATTTCACAACCCCAACGGTTTTGCTTGGAAAGGGGAGCCTTGGTACTCGCTGAACACACGCCCGCTGTGGGAACTCTACGAACTTTATTGTTTTGCTTCGCTCGTCGGGCAGTTTTTGGAGAGTGGATGGCGGCTGCGGGAAGGTAATCCGCTGGAGGTTTCTCCGCAGGGAATTTACTGGAGGCGGGTTCGCGGAGAGGAGTCCCGGCTGGTCTTCAAGCGCGAAAGCAGGCATTTTTCGCTGCTGCATCAGCCGCTCTACCCGGCTCAATCGGAAAATGCGGCGGGAGCGAAGATGGTTTCACGTTCTCATGCCCTGCGCCCGGACTTCGTGCTTGAATTCGAGTCGGGATCGCTAATCGTATTGGACGCGAAATGCCGCACCTACCCTCCGCCGGAAAGCGGTTTTCGGCAGGAGGGTACGGCTCTTCAGGAAGACATCAATAAAATGCACACGTATCGGGATGCACTCATTCAAGGCAGCAGACCGGTAGTGCTCGGAGCCTACTGCCTGTTTCCCGGCTCTCCCGCCGACGGACAAAATATCATCGCCTATCCCGCCTCTTCGCCTCAGCACCCGCTTGGAACCGGCGGGGTCGGAGCCATTCGACTGCGCCCCGGCCACCCCGACACCGAATCGAACCTGGCGGCAGTGCTGCCCTGCAAAAGTTGGCCTCATTGGAACAGAAACGGCTCCAACCGTGAAACCATCATAAAGCAAGAAACCTCCCAATAGACAAATGCTGGCCTTTTTTTCACTAGGGTTTGTTATAATTGTCGAGTTTAGAGGGAGGACCGCCTCTAAACCGACTGAAATGTTTTTTCGTTCCGGTGTAGGCTGAAAAGTTCCTACAGAAAGACAAAACCTTGCATCCCACCAGAAAGAGGATTGCAAGGGCGACGTTTACGTCAGCCCTGATCGCATTGACTGCGGGTACAATGTTTGTCGTGAAGGCAAAACGAGTAACGTTTACGGCTCTCTCAAGCACGGCGGAGCGAGAATGTTTCACCTGTAAAATGCCGAAAGTTGATTTCATTAAGTGGCAGCAAACGGATGCGCCCGCGTTCAAGAGGTTGGTGTTGGACGCGGGAGCCCACTACAAATTCCGCTTCACCGCCCCTCTGCCGACCCTCCAGGAAGGAGACTGGAAAGCAGATTTTGGTTCGGTATCGGTCGCAGCCAATGGTGAACTCACCTACACCGCGCCGCTCTTCACTCTGCCCGATCATCTCGATCATCTCAACTTTACGAGTACAAGCAACAGTGCTGCTCCGATTGTTCACCTGTGGATTGCCGTTCGAGGGGCTCAAGTCTCCAGTGACACGGTTATTTTGCTCCCGGATGCGATGGACGTGAACCCTATGACACCACAAACGACAGGTCTGACTTCAACTCCTCCGTCTAATGGGGCTTCCGCCGCAGCCTCCGCCATCGCTGCCTCACCCGATGAATGTTTGGCAGAAACAGCACTCACGCCCTACACGCTGCCGGGCACAGCAACAGTGGCAAATACCGTTTACTACCAAACCGGAGCAGAGGTAGACTCCGGCACAGGTGTTCTTTTAATTGCGTGGGACAAACAAAAGAGCCCTCCCAAGAATTGTACGAAACCGCCCTACCATAACCCAAAGCCCGACCGATGTCAAGGGAGCGCGTGGCAGGAAAACAGTCCCGTTTATGAAAACACTTCTACAACGGAATTTCGTACCACCACTTTTGAAGGAACGGTGAGCGGCGACATCAAAGCTCAGCTCGCAGCACAAGGCGAAACCATCGGCGCAAACGGCTCCATCAAAATCACCTACAAATACAAAGAGGTAAAACAGGTGAGAACCCGGTTCATTGACTACTGGCAGTGCGTCAACGGCAAACCCAAGTTCCTCTACACGATGAAGTGCACCCGTCAGGGCTTTTCCTATCTCTACCTTCGCACAATTATGGGGCGGGTTCTGGGGGGAACCACTCCACAGTGGATCCCGCCTTACCCCAAAAAACCTTCCTGCATTCGAGTTTCGGTAGGCTGGTAGGGTTTTGGTCTTCAGAAGATTGCTTTGAGCAGGGTGTCATCCGGCCCCTGTTCAAGACAATTTTTTGGTTTAAATATGCTTGGATTCGCGCGTTTTCAGAAAATCCCTCTTCCTCTAAACGGGGACGCCTTTCAAGGCTCTGGCGGCGAGTTTGGGGCCATGCCCGGTTTCCCAGCAGCCCTTCGCGTCGGGGATCACCTTGCCGGGATTGCAGAGATCATTCGTGTTGAACACCTCTTTGATTTTCTGCATCAGTCCCAGGTCGAGATCAGTAAACATCCAGGGCATTGCGTCCAGTTTTTCGATGCCGATGCCGTGTTCGCCCGTCACACTTCCGCCTACATCCACGCACAGCTTCAAGATTTTATGCCCGACTTCGATTACGGCCCTCACCTGCTCCGGGTCGCGCTCGTCGAACATCAGATTCGGGTGCAGGTTGCCGTCGCCCGCGTGAAACACATTGCCTGCGTTCAAGCCATGCTCGGCGGCAATCCGCTTGACCTCGCGAATGACTTCGGGCAGTTTCGTGCGCGGGATCACCCCGTCGTGCGTCACCATGCTGAGACCGAGCCGCCCCAATGCCCCAAACGACTGCTTACGTGCTTTCCAGAGCAGAGCGCGTTCGAGTTCCGTTTTTGCCTGCCGAACCTCACGAGCGTTGTTTTTGGCGCAAATCTCACGCACTTTCTGCGCCTCGTCCTCCAGCCCGACTTCAATGCCGTCCACTTCAATGATGAGCACAGCGTCGGCATCCATCGGAAAGCCGAGGTGGAACGCCTCTTCACAGGCACGAATGATGAAAGTATCAATCATTTCCAGGGCGGCAGGCAGTACCCCGGCAGCGATGATGTCCGAGACGGTTTGCGTCGCTTGATCCACTGTCTCGAAAATGGCGAGCAGGGTGCGAACCGACCCCGGCAGCGGCGTCAAACGAAACGTCACCTCCGTGACAATTCCGGTCGTTCCCTCTGAGCCGACCACCAGCCCAACAAGATCGAATCCGTTGAAATCTTCCTCTTTGCCGCCGAGGTGAACGATCTCGCCATCGGAAAGCACCATCGTCAACCCGGTAATGTGGTTGGTTGTCACGCCATATTTCAGCGTGTGAGGACCGCCTGCGTTTTCCGCCACGTTGCCGCCAATCGTACACGCTCCCTGCGAAGAGGGATCGGGGGCATAATGCAGCCCGTCTTTTTTGACGGCTTTGGTCAGATAAGTGTTGACCGTTCCTGCCTGGGCAGTCATGCGGCGATTCGGCACGTCCACATCGAGCAGTTTTTCAAGGCGTTTGGTCGAGAGAATCAGTCCCCCCTGAATTGCGGTCGCGCCGCCAGAAAGCCCGGTTCCTGCGCCTCTTGGCGTGAAGATAACGCCCAGCCGGTTGCAAAGCTTCACGATTTCAGAGACCTGCCGGGTGTTTTCCGGCAGTACCACCGCATCGGGATAGCGTTTTTCGGGAGAATAGGCATCACAGTCGTAAGCACGGAGTTCGGCGTCTCCAGTCAGCACGGCCTCCTCGCCGACAATGGCCGTCAGACCACGCACCAATGCGTCGAAATAGGCAGGCTGCGGGGAGCGAGGAGCGGAAAGTTTTAGAGCAGGAGCGGACATAATCGGTTTCTTTCAGATTTTTTCAGAGTGCTTCCAGAGAGAATTGACGGTTGCAGAACCGTTTTCGGTAAACTTGAGAAGGGAAGGTCAAGGTATCGGTGAAACCGCTGTCAACCACAAAGGGGGCAGCAACGGAGGTGTTATTGGCGAAAACAAAAAAGATTTCGAGCCGTGCGTGAAGCCAGGTTACGAACTGAGGCATCCTGCCTCGTTAGCGGAACTAGATTTCCGACTGCCTCGAATGTCTTCTGTCCTTCCCTGAGGCAAGAGAGGCCTTCGCCGCAACGCGCTCTCAGCATTTTCTCCCCGGCGTCCAATCCACCGTGCTTCCCGACTTCGTGGTTTCCGGTTTCGATGTCAACGACCGCCATTCTGCTGAGATTTGGCAGTGCTCCCAAAAGGTTGGACCCGCCTTCGATCCAGGACTTCACCGCGTTCGGCGATTTTGTCGGGAGTCAGGCGAGGAGCGGTCTTGGTCTTTTTCTTCCGCAGCGTGGAGCGTTTTCGCCAGGATTCTGTATTCATTATATCACGACTCGGAAAGTTTCAGAGCAGGAAAAGGCGGGGCAGCAGAAGCTGCCCCGCCTCTCTCAACGACTAAAAACTCAGCGGGACTCTTTGCGCGGCTCAACCCGCATCTGAGCAATCGAGACCCGCTCTGGCTGCGACAGAGTGAAATAAATCGCCTCGGCTAAGTCCTCGGCCCGCAGCATTTCCGCCTGCTCGATTTTTTGCGGCTGCTCCTCAACCGGAACTTTGCTCGCGGTCATGTCCGTTCCAACCAATCCCGGTTCGATGAGGATAACCCGAATATCGTTTTCCACCAGCCCTTTTCGCAGCGACTCCGTGAAACCCTGCAATGCAGATTTCGTGGCGACATAAATATCGGAGCCTTTCGTGAATTCATGGGCCGACATCGAGCCGATCACCACGATCTGCCCTTTGCCCTTTGTCTTCATCTGCTCGACGGCGAACTTGCAGGCTGCCATCACGCCCGTCAGGTTCGTGTCAATCACTTCTGCAATTTCAGCGTAATCGGTATCCACCACACTTTGCGCTGAAACGGCGGCGTTGGCAATTAGAATGTCCACGCCGCCCAACTGTGCCTCCGCTTCCGAAAACACCTGTTTCACTCCCGCCTCACCTGCTTGATCGGCAAGAAGGCCGACCACTTTGCCTCTGCCGACAGAATTCAAGTCTTGGAGAGCGTCCTGCAGCTCTGGTTCATGCCGCCCAAAGATGAGAACGTGCGCCCCTTCCCTGAGCAGCCGAATCGCAGCGGCACGGCCAATCCCGGTGGTTCCCCCGGAAATAACAACGGATTTTCCCTCCAGCGAAGCCGGCGAATAATTGTAAAGCATTTTCATCTCTCCTTCTGATTTTGTAACTGAACCGTCCTAATTTTCATCGGGCGGGTGCTGAACTTTTCCGAGATGCACTTTTCTCAATCTAAAAAGTGCGAGGGAAAGGAAAAACTATCCCTCTCGCTTGAACTTGCCAACGAGTACACCTGAGCGCAGCACATGACCCCTCATCGCTTTCAGCAGAGCCGCCCGATTGTATCCGGGCTGAAGATCGAGCAGGGTGTCGAGGGCAAACAGCTGAAAGTGATAGCGGTGTGCCGGGTCTTGCGGGGGCGGCTGCGGCCCGTAATAGCCAATGATTCCCGGCGTTGTTCCGCCTTGAATTCCGCCGCGCAGGGCCGTTGGCCGATCCGCTTTCGGCAGATCGGCGGGAATTTCTTTAAGATCAGAGGGCAGATTAGCGATGAGCCAGTGAACGGTGGGCTTCGGATTGAGCGCGTCCGGGTCTTCCATTATCAGTACAAGCGATTTCGCGCCATCGGGCACTCCAGAGAGGGTCAGTCCCGGCGATTTTTTTTCGCCGTAGGAAGTGTTCGCCAGCGGAATTTCTCCTTCGTTCGTAAAGGCATCCGAACGAATGTCCATTCCTGAAGGTGATTTCAACAGCGTCGAGGAGAGTGCTCGCGACAAAGTGAACTCTCGGCGCGTTTCGGGAGGAGCCGGGTTTTGACCGCCCGCGTAACTGATCCGGTAGATCGTATTGTTCGTGTCGTCGCCTACCAGCAGCGAGCCGTCGGGCAGCTGCGCGATCCCGACCGGACGCCCAAACTGAACCTCCTCGCCCTTTGCGTCTTTGGTCAAAAACCCGCTTAAAAACGGCACGATTTCCTTTGGGGTTCCATCGGGATTGAATCGAACGCGCACAACCTCGTACCCGGAAGCGGGCTTGCGGTTCCAGGAGCCACGCATGGTAACAAACGCATCATTTCGGTACTCTTCCGGAAATTGAATGCCGGTGTAAAAAATCCATTGAAGCGGAGCCGCATGAGCTCGGTACATCAGCACGGGTTCGCTGCTTTCGCGGGCCCAGTCCTCTTTGGTCTTGCCGAGTTTCGGAGGAACCTGAAGGTGCGGATAAATTTTACTTTTGTTGTAGACAAAGGGCCAGCCGTACTTGGCTCCCTCTTTGATCTCGTTAAGTTCTTCCAGAGGGTCGTCCTCGCCCAGCCAGTCAATGCCGTGATCAAAGCCATAAAGCCGCTTCGAGACCGGATGCCAGCCAAAGCCGATGGTGTTTCTCAAACCCGAAGCGAAAATCGTGCGGCGGGTTCCATCAGGCAGGGCGCGAAGCAGAGTGGCATTTTCGGGGTTGTTTTCAACAGCGGCATTGGTTGTGGAGCCGACGGAAATATAGAGCATCCCGTCCGGCCCAAACGCGAGAACCCGGTTCGGGTGCTGCCCCGCGTCTGGCAGATCGGTGATCAGGGTCTGCGGTATACCCAGCGATCCATCCCGCATACGGTCGGCGCGATAAACCTCTTTGATCGTGGTGAAGTAGAGTTGGTTTCCATGCAGGGCCAGCCCATGCAGCTGCTCTTTCTGCACCAGCACCTTCTGAAGATCAGCCACTCCATCCCCATCGGTGTCGCGGAGCATCGAAAGACTGCCTGCCTCACGCTGCGAAACATAAACGGTTCCATCGTCGGCAGCCGCGATCACACGCGGGTTGGTGATCTCAGCGAAGATATTGATCCGAAAGCCGGGAGGAAGGCGCAGGCTGGTCAGGCGAGAATCGGTGATCTCGACTTTGCCAACCTCATGAAACGTTCCTTTTACCGGAACTTGATTCGTTTTGTCCTGAGCCTGGGTCAGGGAAGTCGAAGCAAAAAACGCGGTGCCGAAACATAGCAAATGCCATCGGGTTGTCATCAACATAAAACGGGGTCTTTCTCCTTGAAACAAAATTTACGCCAAAAGGACGTGCCGCAAATTTGCCGGGTTCCGTTCCTGCGCCTGTCGCTGGCGGCCTGCCGTGATTTTTTGGTCAGACCAATTGACAATCTTCCCTTTCTCTGGTTATAATCCCTCACCTTTGACGCTCCCCTGCTTTTCCTTCACCCAATCAGGAGGAGCTTTCTGACAGCGTGGTTTCGGCGACCTGCCCTCAGCCAAACGCTCCAAGCTATTTTCCATTTTTTGTTTTCGAGGAGAGAACCGATGCTTTTAGACAGTGGTGTTTTCTGCCGCTTCCCGAAGCGTAGAGGCCGCTTAGCCCCTGGGCTGGGGTTGACGTCGCTTTTGCTTTTTCTGGCGGTATTCCTGCCCTCCGCCGCAGGAGCACAAACGCCCCCTGCTGCTCCCCCCAAAGTAGACACCGGTGATACGGCGTGGATGCTGATCTCCGCTGCACTGGTGCTGCTGATGACGCCCGGCCTCGCTCTCTTTTATGGGGGGATGGTTCGAGCCAAAAATGTCCTCAACGTTCTGATGATGTCTTTTATTGCTATGGCCCTTGTCACGCTTCTCTGGGTGGCGGCAGGATACAGCCTTGCCTTCTCGAAAGGCACGCCGTTTCTGGGAGGGCTGAGCTGGCTGGGCTTGAACGGAGTGGGACAGGAACCCTATTCTTTTTATGGGGCCACTATCCCGCATCAGGTGTTTATGGTTTACCAGATGATGTTTGCAATCATCACTCCGGCCCTTATCAGCGGCGCGATTGCCGAACGGATGAAGTTCAGTGCGTATTTCGTCTTTATGGCTCTCTGGAGCGTCGTGGTCTATGCGCCGCTGGCACATATGGTCTGGGGCGAGGGCGGCTATCTGCACGATCTGGGTGCACTCGATTTTGCGGGCGGAACGGTGGTTCACATCTCTTCGGGAGTTTCCGCCCTCGTGCTCTGTCTTGTGCTGGGGAAACGCTCGACTCGTCCCGGTGAAGACACCCGTCCCCATAACCTCACGATGACGCTGGTGGGCACGGGGCTGCTTTGGTTTGGCTGGTTTGGGTTTAATGCAGGCTCGGCCATTGGCTCGAACGGACTGGCAGGTTCAGCGTTTGTTGCCACTCATGTGGCGGCGGCGGCGGCAGGCTTGATGTGGATTTCAATCGAATGGGTGACCCTCAAAAACCCGACCGCGCTGGGGTTTGCCACGGGAGCCGTCGCGGGTCTTGTAGCCATCACTCCGGCAGCGGGCTTTGTCTCCCCGCTTTCGGCAGTCGCTCTCGGCATCGGCGTGGCCCTGATTTCGTTTTTTGCCATCAAACTGAAGAACAAATTCGGCTATGACGACACGCTCGATGTTTTCGGCGTTCACGGGGTGGGCGGGATGTGGGGTGCACTTGCAACCGGGGTTTTCGCCTCGAAAGCGATCAACCCGGCGGGTGCAGACGGATTGCTGAACGGCGGCGGAACCGCGCTGCTGGGCAAGCAGTTCATCGGCGTCGGAATCGCGGTTGTCTACGCGGCCCTGATGACCTTCCTCATTGCCTCGCTGATTAGGGCGGTGATGGGACTGCGGGTTTCCTCGTCCGATGAAGACGCAGGGCTGGATGTCACTCAGCATGGGGAGGAAGCCTATGCCGCTGTCACCGAAGGGGCCGCTCACTAAAGAGCAAACGTCCGAAGTGAACGTTCACTTCGGACGTTTGCTCAGGATTGGCGGAGCTTTTCTGCAAAAAGCCAGTCCAGCACGGTGATACCGACGACGGCGGCGAGCGCGAGGCTGAGTTTGCCTCGGTCGGTTTCTTCCTGATGAAGAGCGGCTCCCATCAATCCGAGGTCCATCAAATCTCCGGCGGCTCTTGCTTCCATGCCGACAACGGGGTGTTCTTGTGAAAGAATCGCCAGCCCGCTGCCGATTTCGCGCAGCCCCAAAAGCCAGAAGAGTTTCCGCCGATCCGGGCTGTCTCTAACCCCAACCGTGCGAGCAAGCCAGCCGGGGCAGCAAATTTGAGTTAAGCCCAGCCCCACTCCAAACCAACCCAAAGCACGAGAAACCTGTCTGTTTCTAATTTCCATCTCCCGTTCCTTTCTGAATTTTCGACGAACAGAACCCAGCCGCTTCCTGATTGATTGAGGCCTTATTTTAGCCTTCTGCCTCGGCGAAAAACTTCAGCAGTGCCCCGGAAACCCGATCCGGTGTGTCGCGCAGAATCCAATGGGAAGCCTCTGAAAAAAATTGGATTTGCCCTCGTTCACACCGTTTAAGACTCTCCAGCGCAACGCCGCGTTCCAAAAACCCATCCTTTTCCCCCCATAAAATAAGAGCAGGCGGCTTGAGAGGTCGAGGACTTCCGAGCGGTTTGTAACGCAAGGCCCGATAATAGTTCAGCATAGCGGTAAGGGCCTGCGGCTGAGACCAGGAGGCAAGATAGCGAGGCATTTCCTGAGCGGAAAACGACCTGGAGCGGGAGGTAAGGAAAAGAGCACGACGCAGCAGGAAAAAATTCCGAGTGGTCAGCACCGTTTCGGGAAGCCAGGGCAGCTGGAAAAAGAGAACGTACAGGCTGCGGAAAAACTGCGTCGGATGCTTCTGCAGCACCCGACCGAAAACATCCGGGTGCGGCGCGTTGAGCACTCCCAGCTGCGTGATGCGCTCTGGAAAACGCAGGGCCGTTTCCATCGCCACGATGCCGCCCCAATCGTGCCCGACCACCCGAAGGCTGGGGAGGCCGAGGGCATCCGCCAGACCGATCACGTCCCCGGCCAGCAGGTCAAGCGTGTAGGCTCGTCTTCCAGACGGCTTGTCACTGAGATTGTATCCGCGCCCGTCGGGAACGATCACCCGATACCCGCCTTCAATCAGTGCCCCCAAGAGCCTTTCCCAATCCCACCAAAACCCCGGAAACCCGTGCAGCAAAAAGACGGGAGGCGCGTTTCGAGAGCCGAGATCGAGAAAATGAAGACCGACACCCTGAACCGTCTGCGTTCGGGAAAATGAAAGCCAGAAGGAAAAATCGGACACAAAACGCCTCCTGCCAAAACACAAGAACACGAGAGCGCAGAATTCCGCTCTCGTGTTCAGCCGGAAAGACACGACGGCTTAAAGTGTCATTTCACCCTCGAACACTTCGGCGGCGGGGCCGGTCATCATCACACGATTATCGCCCATCCATTCGATTCGGAGATCACCTCCCGGCAGATGAACGAGCACGCTGCGCCCGGTTTTATTGTTAAGGGCACAAGCCACCGCCACCGCACAGGCTCCGGTTCCGCAAGCCAGCGTTTCCCCGGCTCCCCGCTCCCACGTTCTCATGCGCACCTCGGAGGTATCGCAGATTTGGACAAAGTGAACGTTCGTGCGTTCCGGAAACGATTTATGCGTTTCGATCAGCGGGCCGATTTTGGAGACGGGATATTCCGAAAGGTGATTCTCAAACACGATGACATGGGGATTGCCCATCGAAACGGCAGTGATTTCATAGGTTTTCCCCTCCACTTTGAGGGCTTCATGCAGAACCTGACCGTTGTCATCGCCGCGCATCGGAATTTCGCTTCGGAGAAGACGGGGCGACCCCATGTCCACCTTGACGCTTTCCACTTTACCGCTTTTCAGAAGCAGGCGCAGGGCTTTCACGCCCGCCAAGGTCTCTACTTTGAGCTGGGTATCCGTCAGCATTTTGCGGTCGTACACATATTTGGCAAAGCATCGAATTCCGTTTCCGCACATCTCGGCTTCGGAGCCGTCGGGATTAAACATCCGCATCTTGAAATCGGCGACTTTCGAGGGAAGTACCAAGATCAGGCCGTCCCCCCCGATGCCGAATTTACGGTCGTTCACCTTGCGGGCGATTTCGAGCAGGGTGTTTTCATCGGGCGATTCTTTGAGGGTATCCACCACGATAAAGTCGTTTCCGATTCCCTGCATTTTTGTAAATTTCAAGTCCATGTTCCTTACCACCTGCAAAAGTGACGGGGCTTGCCGCCCAAAGGCAAACCCCGTTCTCTCCCGTCTATTCCTCAGCGGGCGGGGGCGGAGCGGGACGGGGTTCACGCCCCTCCCGGTCTCGCTCCCGTTCGGTGCGCTCGCCGCCCTGTTCTCGGTTTGGGTCCTGGTAGAAGTTGGAGACGGGCCGGGAGGGAACGATACTCGTCACCGCGTGTTTGTAAACCAGCTGGGTCGGCTTTCCAACCGAGTCGAGCAGAATGGTGAAGGCATCGAAACCGCGCACCATTCCTCTGAGTTGAACGCCTCCGATCAGATAAATCGTGACGCCGATGTTTTCTTTCCGAACTTGATTCAGAAAAATGTCTTGCAGGTTCAACTGCGGCTTATTCATGTCCCCGGTACTCCTTCCCTGTAAACAGTCGGGAAAATAATGGCGTCTCGCGCAAAACGGCTAAAATCCGTTCCGTCGCTTCCGCCGAATTCAAGTGAGTGATGTTTATCCAGTGAACGGTCGGGTCTGCATGAAACCACGTCCACTGTCGTTTCGCGTAACGGCGTGTGTTACGCTGAACTGTCTCAACGGTTTGAGCCAGCGTTGTTTCGCCTCGCAAAAAGGCACAAATTTCTTTGTAGCCGAGGCATTTCAAGCCGGGACTGGTATCAGAAAGTCCCGAATCGCGCAGAAAGGCCGTTTCGTCTACCCATCCGCGAGCAAACATCGTTTCCACGCGCCGATCAATTTTGCGATAGAGAACGGCGCGATCCATCGTCAACCCGATCTGAACGGCAGCGCGGCGATTTTTGGCGTCCCGTCTCTCGGAAAGCGGCTGGCCCGTTCCCCGATAAACTTCCAGTGCCCGAACGATTCGGACGGGATCATTCGGGTGAATCTTTTCGGCGGTGAGCGGGTCTACTTCGACAAGTTCCGCATGAAGCGCCTTCGCCCCCCGCTCGGCAAGTTCACACCTTAAGGTTTCGCGCAGTTCGGGAATCGCGGGCGTTTCAGTCAGGCTCCAGTTTTCAAGCAGAGCCTTAACGAACATTCCGGTTCCTCCGCAGATCACCGCCGTTTTCTCACGGCTCCACAAATCGAACAGCACCCCTTCCGCGTCCCGCTTCCAAAAAGCGGCATTGTACTGCTCGGCGGGCTCCAAAAAATCACAGAGATGGAAGGCGGCCCTGCCCTTTTCTTGGGGGGTTGGCTTGGCGGTTCCGATGTCGAGTCTGCGGTAGACTTGCTGCGAATCCGCGCTGATGATTTCCGCCCCTATGCGCTCCGCCAGCCGAATGGCGGCTTCGGTCTTGCCAACCGCCGTTGGCCCGACCAAAACAAGCGGCGGTGTTTTTTCATTCCAGACGAATTCGCTCATCATATCTTTCAGCAGAATGCTCATTTTTGCTTCTGCCGGGGCATTATAGAATTCTCACGGAGGGTTTGTCAAGCGGAATGTTCCGAGGCCAGAGTGAAAACGAGGGCTTCCGCCCTTTGTTTGAGAAGGGAGTTTCGGGTTGTCAAAAATTGCTGGAGGGGACGAAAAAGAAAAATGCGATCCGCCAGTTTACCCAGCCCGCCAAGGGGCGAAATCCAGTGCAGGGTGTCGCGCATCAGTGCTGCATTTTCCTGTGCGATAAACTCGTGAACGTAAAAGAATTCTCGGAACGGGCCCTCACTCATCGTGTCCACAAATCGAAGGGGAGGCTCCATCTCGCTGATCTGTGAAGTCAGACGGAGGGAGAAACCGAAGTGAACCGAAAGGTCACCGTTTCGCCCTTTTGGATCAAGCCGCTGGTTTGCCCGCCGCCGGCTCGCTCCCCCGGCTGGCTTGCGGATTGGACGTGGAAACCAATGTCACGCGCCAGATCGAAACAGCGTTCGGCGGGAGCATCAATGTGTGTTTCTAAAATGAGAACAGCATCGGGCTAATCTACCTTAAGGAACACGGAAAGGGCTTCCGGGCGGCGGGTGCCATAAGGCGAAAACGTGCAATGGATGAGATGAGAGTTCACCACCTAAACTTCAACCTCTTCGGCAGGATAGGCAATGTAAAGCGTTTCTGTCCAGACCAGTCCCGGCAGCAAAGGACGTTCTTTCTGGACGAGCAGCCCGAAGCTGGTGGTGGCCGCTCCGTTCAGCAGGCAGAAGTTCACTGGGAGGGAAGCTGCGGTGATCAGAGGGGTCTTTTCGGCTTGTTTCCTGTTTTCCCGTCACAGGAGCGCGAAAATAATAACGCAGCCGCTGCCATTTCGTTTGCTGTTTCATCTTGCCTCTTCCCGTTCTTGGGCGGTTCGCTGACTACGTTCGACCCTATGGGAAGGCCGGACCCTCCATTTTTGAGCACTCCGTAAGTTTTCATTTCCCCTGAGCCCTAGCTGTAAATTCTCAATCGGGGCGCACCGTTTCGAGCTTCTCTTTTCCATTCTACCCAAAGAAGGCTTGACTCGTTTCGGTCAAGTCGGGGTATTCTCTAGGCTCATCAACGAATTTAACGGTCTGTGCAACTGGCGTAAAACGGAGGCTGAACTCCGGGGGAGCACAGATCGGGGCTTTTGCCGTGCGCCTGGGCATCTCTCATCCAAACCCGTTTGAGCCGATGTCCGGGCGTTTTTGGCGTCCGGCGTCTCGACGCAATCTATTTCGCAGAAACTCTTTTCACAGGAAAAAAAACATGGACAATCGAAAACGCCGTGCCCTCATCAGTGTGTCGGACAAAACCGGCATCGTGGAGTTCGCGAGGGAACTGCGCACTCTGGGCTACGAAATCATTTCTACGGGCGGCACCGCTTCCGCCCTCACCGAAGCCGAAATCGGTGTCATCGCCATCGGCGACGTAACCGGGTTCCCGGAAATGCTGGAGGGCCGCGTCAAAACGCTGCATCCGGCAGTACATGGCGGCATTTTGGCGGATCGCTCGAAAGTCGAGCATTTGGAGACGATTGCCGCGCACGGGATCGCTCCCATTGATCTTGTCTGCGTCAACCTGTATCCGTTTGCCGCGACGGTGGCAAAGCCGGGGGTGCTCTTGGAAGACGCTATCGAAAACATTGACATCGGCGGGCCCGCCATGATCCGCTCCGCTGCCAAAAATCACGCGGGGGTTCTGGTGGTCGTTGATCCCGCGGATTACGCGCCCGTGATCGAAGAGCTGAAGCAGGGAGAAGCAAGTCTCTCCACGCGACGCCGACTTGCCGCCAAAGCCTATGCCCACACGGGGCAGTACGACGCCTATATCTCCGGCTGGCTGCTCAATCGGTTTGCCGCCGAAGAAGCCCGAAAAGCGGACTATCCGTCTGAACTCGCACTGGGGTTTCGGAAAGCACAGGACTGCCGCTACGGAGAAAATCCGCACCAAACCGCCGCGTTTTATGTGTCTTCGGGGGTGACGGAGCCGTGTGTCGCCAATGCAAAGCAGATTCACGGCAAGGAGCTTTCTTACAACAATTTTTATGACCTGAACGGAGCCTTAGAAACGGTCAAAGAATTTAGTGAAGAGTCTCAAGCCGCGGCGGTCATCATCAAGCACGCCAATCCCTGCGGGGTCGCTTTGGCCGATACGTTGTCCGAAGCGTTTCAGAAGGCACGGCTTGGCGATCCTATTTCGGCTTTTGGGGGAATCCTTGCCGTTACCCGCCGCCTTGATGTCGCCACAGCCGAGGAAATCACCGGAAAAAATACCTTTTTCGAGGCCATTGCTGCCCCCGGCTTCGAGTCGGAGGCGATTCCCATCCTCACGGAACGAAAAAAATGGGGGGCTAACCTGCGGCTGCTCGAAATCGGTGATCTAAAGGGCTGGCGCGAAAAAGCTGCTGACACCGGCTGCGATTACAAGCGCGTGACGGGCGGACTGCTGATTCAGACTCCCGATCATCTCGTCGTGTCGGCAGAAAACCTGAAAGTCGTGACGGAACGCGCCCCCACCCCCGAAGAAATCGAGGAGCTGCTGTTTGCGTGGCGCGTGGTGCGGCACGTCAAAAGCAATGCCATTTGCTTTACCAAAAATCGGAGGGCGGTCGGAGTCGGTGCTGGACAGATGAACCGGGTGCGTTCGGTGAAACTGGCGGTCGAAGGAGCCGGGGAAGAGGCGAAGGGGGCGGTCATGGCGTCGGATGCGTTTTTCCCGTTTCCCGATGGGCCGACGGCGGCGGCAGAGGCAGGCATCACAGCGATTATTCAGCCAGGCGGCTCTGTGAAAGACCAGGAAACGATTGATGTTTGCAATCAATACGGAATTGCGATGGTCTACACGGGGGTGCGTCACTTTCTGCATTAAACTTTACGGGTTGGAGGGCTGCACCCGGGGCCAGCCGCCCTTGTCCCAGGTCAGCTTTTCAACCCGTAACTTTGCAGTTCCCTTGTCTTCGGCGTCGTAGGCGTGATAAACGATCCAGTCGGAATGGTCATCGTGGAGAACCGAGTTGTGGCCTGTTCCGTGCCAGCGGCCCGCCCCAGCCACAACGGGAGTTCCGCCGCCTTCCGTCATCGGAGTGCCGTCCTTGTCCACGAAATTTCCGGTCACCGTTCTGGAACGCCCAACCCGGATATTGTAGGTGCTGTTGACGCCGCGGCAGCAAAAATCGAACGAAACAAACAGATAGTACCAGTCGCCGTGCCGAAAGAGAAACGGAGCCTCAATAGCACCGCGAATGTCCGGGGTGTGCGAACGCACCGCCAGCGAAAAAGGCGGAGCCGCCGGCTGGAGCGGTTTTCCCGTTTGCGGGCTGAGTTCGGTAAGCTTGATGCCGCCCCAAAAACTCCCGAAGACCAGCCAGAATCGATGTTCCTTGTCCTCAAACAGATTGGGGTCAATCGCGTTCCAGTTGTCTCCCGGCTTTGTTTCCACCACAAGGCCGCGGTCTTTCCAGCCGTATTCCGGGTGGGCTGCATCCAGAGTTCTGTTCGTCGCTAGTCCGATGGCGGAGCGATTTTTGCCGAATGTGGAAACCGAATAGTAGAGGTGCCATTCTCCCCTGAAAAACGAAACATCGGGAGCCCAAAAATGGTTTCCGGCTCCGGGGATTGCTTCGGAGGTCCACGCGGGGGGAGTGCGGAAGACCTGCCCTGCCCTTGTCCAATGCGTTCGATCCTTCGAGGTATGAATCGAAATCCCGTCCCCGGTGGAAAACACGTAATACGTTCCTTTTTCTTTGACCATCATGGGATCGTGAACACGCGGCAGCGGGTTTGAGAGGTCAGCCGCATTCGGTGAAGAGTCGAACGAAACGCGAGACGCGGAAGCAGGGCAGGCACATCCCCGCGCAGAAAAGCCGGGAGCAGAAAGGCGGCTCCCGGCGAAAAGACTTCCTATCCCCAGTAAAATCGGCAGACCGAAGCAGAAGAGGAAAGGGAAGTTTTGGCCATTCGAGGTTTTCAAGCTTTTGGAGCCGACTCTCTGCACAGTCACGCTCACATCGCTCGGCGGCGCAGCAGGAACAGCCCGCCGACGCCTATCCCGGCCAGCAGCGAAACCGCGCCGGGTTCGGGAACGGCGGTGACGGGCGTCCCAAACGCTTGAATTTCAGAAACCGCGTAAGCGTTGTCGCCGAAAGCGGGGTCGGCATGAAGGCGGAGGGCGGTCGCCGTGATCGAGGCGGGAAGAAAATAACGCTCGGCATCGTTCAGCGGATTGGGGCGGGTTTGCAAGCCAAAAACGTTGTTGCCGTTCACAAAATCTTTGTTCGGAACGCTCCAGGCGAGGTTCCACGTTCCCGCAGTATCCCGATAGTCGAGCAGATAGGCGTCGTTGTCGTCTGCCTGAACAATCAAAGAGTTCAGCACATAAGTGCCGCCGAGGTCTACTTCCACCGATGGTTCCAGCCCGTTCCAATAAACCGTACCGTCCTGATAACCGGTTCCTTCAGGACGAAACAACCCATCCGTGACGGTGGAGGCGAGGGCGGCATCGGAGCCGAACGTCCCGTTGAGGGTAACCGTTTTTCCAAAGGTCACATTGGTGTCGGCCATTGTGGGAGTTCCAAACGCGAGCAATCCCCCTGCCAGTGCAAATCGCTGCCAGTCTTTCATCCTGTTTTCTGCCTTTCTTGTGGGCGGAAACAGAGTTTTTTGTCTGTTTCCGAGGACGTGCTTTTTAGAATTGCCGCTTGAGCGGGTTTTCGTTGAGCGATGGACGAAGTGAGGGGTTGAAAAGCGCAGCCGTTTAGGGTTGTGCTGCCCTGCTTCCTGAGCTGAGACCGGATAATTTAAGTGCCTGCTCATTCGATGGTCACCAGCAGTACTTTTCGTTTTCGGGTGCAAGAACTCCTGCTTTTTTTCAGAGAAAAATGGAAATGAGATCAGACATTAGCGCAAACGTGGAAGGATTTCTCTTTTCAGCGTTTCGTAGTCTTCGGGAAGGAGAAGGCGGCGTTCCGCATCGGAGCGAAACGCGGGAGGGCCGATCCACTCTGGGTCACTCCAGTAACGGGGGATGAAATGGCAATGAAGGTGCGGCACGAGATTGCCGTACATCGCCAGATTGAGTTTTGCCGGGTGGCAGACCCGCTCGATCCCTTCCGAAATCAAGGCCATGTCCTCCGCCCAGATACTCCGCTCCTCTTTCGACAAATGATGCAGTTCGACTACGTGGCGGCGATAGACCAGAATCAAATAACCTCGATAATCTGCGTCGTTCACGAGACGGACAAAACCGGAAGCGACCTCCGCAATGATTTCCCCGCCGGGGTGGAGACCGCAGAGCGGACAGTTTTCCCCCCGCTTACGGCTCTCGAACAGGCGGTTTTGTGCCTCGTTGTCCCGTGCAGGGTCGGTCACAGGGTCACCGGCTTTCCGGTTTCGATGCTCTCCAGTGCCGCCAGCGCAATTCGCACGGCCTCCCGCCCGTCCTGCCCCGTAATGGAGGGCGGCCTTCCCGCTTCCAAACATTCCAGAAAATGCGCGAGTTCCAGCCGGTACGGGTTGTCGGAGTGAGGGTTTTCGGGGATCGCGACTGCCTGCCTTGTTTCGTCGGTGGAACGCAGGGCTTTTTTAAGCGGAACCCCGGTTGGCTGGTTGAAATTGTATTCCAGCAGACCCGCATCCCCCGCAATCTCGAAAGAGACCTTGAAGCCGCTCGGATCGCTCCACGTTCCCTCGACATGAGCCACCGCTCCGCTTTTGAAACGCAGGGTGACGAGCGCGTAGTCCTGTTCAGGCAGTCTGGTGGAAGCCATCCCGCGAGCGAACACCCGCTCCACTTCGCCGAATGTCCAGCGCAGCCAGTCAAAATCATGGATAATCAGATCAAGCACAAGGCCGCCGCTTCGGGAAAAATCGCCGTACCAGTCGTCCCAGGCACGAGGCATTCCGCCGCCGCGCCGGGTTCGGATCGCGGCAGGCTTGCCCACTGCCCCGGCCTTCACCTGGGCGTGCGCCGCCCGAAATTCCGGGAAAAACCGAACCACCTGCGCCACAAACAGCGGAACTCCTGCCGCCTCACACGCCTCGATCATCTGGTCGCACTCTTGCAGGGTGCGCCCCATCGGTTTTTCAGTGACGATGCCGCGCAACCCCGGCAATTGGGCCGCTTCGACGACATACCCGACATGAGACGGCGTTGGCGTGCAGACATCCACCACCTCCGGGCAGAGTTCTTCCAGCATCGCCGCGAAATCGGTGTAAAACTTTGCACCGTGCTTTTGCGCCAGAGCCTCCGCCGCTTCTGCGCGGATGTCCATTACGCCAACCAGTTCTGCTCCGGCGATCTCCGCATAACCGTTTGCATGAACCCCCGCCATTCCTCCCGCCCCGGCCAGTGCAACGCGCATTTCGTTTTCTCTGCTTTCTTTTTTGCTTCATGCCTGTTTTGCTTCATGCCTGTTTTGCTTCATGCCTGTTTTGCTTCATGCTGATTTGCTCAATGTCCGTTTGGCTCGATGCCTGGCTCAGAGTACGCCGCGCCCGCTGACTTCTCCTGCCGGACAACAAAAAGCCGAGCAGAGAAATTTTCTCTGCTCGGTGAATCGTCTTGTACAAGAGGCTTTGGAATTAGTTGAGACCCCACAGCGGGAAGGCCTTTGTCCAGGTGGGAGCCGTTCCGATTCGGGCGGTGTTGACGCCGGTTTGTGCTCCGACATTGGTGCGGAATCCGCCGCTGAAACGGGGGGCACTATATTCGGCCTTGGTAGGGCACTGTGCCAGGAAACTATCCACTTTCATCCATTTCGCATGGCCGTCTGCAAACGCGAAAACAAAGCCGTCCATATGGGGCGCACTTTTTTTGTCTACGGCATTATTGGGTTTCAGGTAGGCCTGCCAGTCTTCTTTGAGGGCTGCCGGGTAGAGCGTCGAGGCATTGAGATTGTAATTGTAGGTGACCTGGTTCCACAATTCCTGAATGATAAAGGTTTCTGCGGGGGTTTGCAGTCCGGCAATCGTGCCGCCGATAAAGGAGGTTCCGTTCGGAGAGCCTGTGATGCCGAGGTTGAGTGCGTAGCCGTTTTTGATTTCGCCATTGACCTTCCAGGCTTCTTCGTCACGGGTGCGGCTGGGACAGAAGAAAATCTGTGTGTTTTTGATATAGGGCAAAACCCATCCCTGCCATTTGTAGTGATTGACCCGGCGGGCAAAGGTTCCGGTGGCATTGGGATTAAGGGGGCTGGGCTGCGTGGCAGGCAAAGTGACATCCGAAAAGGGGTAGCTTTCGTCGTAATCCTGCACATACATATAGACGCCGGTTCCAATTTGCTTGAGATTGGACATACAGGAAGTTTGACGGGCTTTTTCGCGGGCCTGAGCAAAGACGGGAAACAGGATCGCGGCGAGAATAGCGATAATAGCAATGACAACGAGCAATTCGATGAGGGTAAACCCGGAACGGGTCTCACGAGTGTTCAAGAAAACTCTCTCCTTGTTGGCTGCGAGGGAGGGGACAGCACAGGGATCACTGGCATATCCGGCACATCCTCAGTTTGTGCGAAACAGTTTGTGCGAAACAGTTTGTGCGAAGTGGAACAAAGTCACGGGGTTGAGACTTGCGCCAAACGAAAAAAGCGGGCATCTAAAATAAGAGGCCGCAAAGTCGGAGCAAAACGGCAAACTTTCCTAAAGAGAAGTCTTTCTGCCCGACCCTCAAATTGTACCCACTTTTGATTAAGAACGGATTAAGAAACCGCTAGAATTCTTCTTCACTAGCAAACTCTAGCAATTTAGCGGGTGCAGTCATTCTTCCTGACGTATCCGAGGGGTGAGTTTGTTCCGAATTTCACAAGTGCTTGACCGGATTTTTTAGTTTCGGTATACTTCCTCTGACCCGATAACTTCAACGGATCAATTATCTTTGCGGCGGGATTGGTTTCCACCTCTATGACAGACCCACAGAACGGCAAAACGCGCCTGTCCAAAGCGCAAAAAAAACCGGAGATCGGAAAAGGAGTCCCTGTCCCCACCCTGGAGCGTCTTGCAACCTACCTGCGCTTTCTTTTGGATTTGGAACAGTCGCAGGTAGCAACGATTTCTTCGGCGGAAGTCGAGCGGCAAACCGGCGTCAACGCCGCACAGTTTCGCAAAGACCTCACCTACTTCGGGCAGTTCGGCAAGCCGGGAGTGGGCTACAATGTCGCGGAGTTACAATCTCACATCACCCGCACTCTTCGTATGGATCGCGAGCAAAAAGTGATTCTCGTGGGGGCGGGTAATCTGGGGTCTGCTCTGATCGGCTATCCCGGCTTGCAGGAGCACCGCCTTTTGCTGGTGGCCGTTTTCGATAACAATCACTCCAAAATCGGACGACCGCTGTGGAACCTCGAAATTCAGGATACGTCTTCCTTAAAAGAGGCCAACGAAACTCTGGAGGCGAGAATCGCCATTCTTGCGGTTCCGGCTCCGGCGGCGCAAAAGGTGGCCGAGCAGCTCATTGAGGCAGGAATTCGTGCGATTCTGAATTTCGCGCCGGTGATTCTCAAGCTGCCCCCGCACGTCTATGTCCGCAATGTCTCCTTTCTGCAGGAGCTGGCCGTGCTCTCCTACCATCTATCGGGAGAGGCGTTAGCCCCTTCGTCCTCCCTTGTGGAGCGGTGACTTTCGATGGCAAAAACGCTTCCGATGGCATGGAACATTGAAAATGGATGGGGAATCGTGGTGGGCGGCGGCGGGGTAGGCACTCGCAAAGCGATTTCCCTGCTGGAAGCCGGTGCCAGGGTTCGAGTCGTTTCCCCTGAAATCAGCACCGAACTCAAGCTGCGGGTGCAAAACGGGGAAATCGAATGGGCGGCAGAGCCGTTTCTCCCGTCGCATCTGGAAGGGGCATCGCTGGTTTTTGCCGCTGCCGACCGGCGCGAAGTCAACGCCGAAGTGACGCAGGAAGCAAAACGCAGGGGAATTCCCGTGAGTGTCGCCGATGCTCCCGAAGACGGCAATTTCACCTCTCCCGCCGTTTTGCGTCGGGGATCGCTCGTGCTTACGGTTTCAACGGAGGGAGGCAGCCCTGCCCTCACCGCCTATCTGCTCCAGCATCTTGAAGAACAATTCGGAGAAGAATGGGCAGAATTCGTGGAACTCCTTTCCGCCTTGCGAGACTATATTAAAAGAGAGGTCAGCCCTTCGGTTCGGGCCACGATTCAGCGGCGGCTGATTACGGAGAGGGCCGTCCTGAATGCTTTGCTGATTTCGGAGGGCCGTGAAGCGGCAGAACGGGCAGGCGAGCAAATGATCGAACGGTGGCGAGAAGGGGCAGAGACAGGCGCGTGAATCTAACGCTGATCGGAACCAATCATCACTACGCCCCGATTCAGATTCGCGAGCGGCTGGCGACTTCCCCCGCCCGCCTCGCCTCTCACCTGCGCCTGCTCAAAGAAACCTCCCGCCTGCCCGAATTGACCCTGCTTTCCACCTGCAATCGAACGGAAATTTATGCGGCTCATACGCATCTTTCCTCCGATGAAATACACCGGGCCCTGGTTGTGTCGCTTGCAGGTCTTCACGAACTGCCTGCTTCCCAATTCGAGTCGCTGCTTTATGTGAAATCCGGCAGTGATGCTGTCCGTCACCTGTTCCGGGTCGTCAGCGGGCTGGACTCGATTGCGGTCGGAGAGGCGCAGATCCTCGGCCAAACGCGGGAAGCCTTTCGGGTTGCGCAGGAAGAGGGCGCAACCGATGTCACGCTTACTGCTCTCTTTCAGCAGGCTCTTTCCATCGGCAAACGGATCCAGACCGAAACCGAACTCGGCAAAGGAGCGTTTTCCATTGGTCATGCCGCTGTGGAGCTGGCCTCCCATATTTTCCACGACCTTTCCAAAGCGACGGTGCTCATTTTAGGTGCAGGCAAAATGTCGGAACTTACCGCTCAGCAGCTGGTTCGGAGTCAGGTGAAAGTAGTTTTCGTCGCCAACCGAACGTTTGACCGGGCAGCGGAACTGGCTCAAAGGCTGGGCGGCTCCGCCATTCCCTACGAGCGATTCCCTGACTATCTCGTGCAGTCCGATATTGTGATCTCTTCGACGGCGGCTCCTCATGCCATTCTCGGCAAATCCGATCTGCTCCCGGTAATGCGAAAGCGGCGCGGCAAACCACTCTTTTTGGTAGACATCGCTCTGCCCCGTGACATCGAAGCCGAGGTTGCCGAACTCGAAAACGTCTATCTCTACAACATTGACAGCCTGCAAGAAATCGTCGCGGGCCGATCCCAAAATCGTTCGCGTGAGATCGAGGCGGCAGAGCGGGTGGTGCAAGCCGAAACCGAGGCTTTTCTGCAATGGAAGCGGTCTCGTGATGCGGCCCCTGCCATTGGTGCGATCCGGGAACGGCTAGAAACCATCCGTCAGGGGGATTTGGAAATTCTGCGCGGCAAACTGCGTCACCTGTCGGAGCGAGATTTTGCGGCGGTTGAGAGCGCAACCAAAGCGATGATGAATCACGTCTCCCGCGAAGCCATTCTGCAGCTCAAAGCTGAGGCCGCCTCCGAAACCCAAATCCTCTATCGGCTGGACGAAGCGGCAAATCGTTTGTTCGGAATCGAAGAGGCCGCCGTCTCCGAGGCTCCCTCGGAAGCGTCTCCGCTTGCTCTCGTTTCTGAGGAGGTCTCTTCACGATGAGTGTACTTCTCACCCTGCTCACTCTTTTGCTCTATCTCGGCGCGGGCGGTTATTATGGAACCCGGCTGCTGCTGCCGCAGGAGCAGGAGACATCTTCAACGCTTCCGCGCTGGATGGTGCGCGTGGGGATTGTGCTGCAATTTTTTGCCATCGGTGCCTACTGTGTCACCGTAAAGCGGTCGCCGTTTGCTGGGATGTTCGGCACGCTTTCGTTTGTCGGGTGGAGCATTGCCATTGCCTTTGCCCTGTTTGAGCTGCGGCTTCGGATCGGGGTGGCCGGGGCCATTGCTCTGCTCACTTCGGCGATGTTTCTGTTTCGTGCCCTGCTGGTTTCGCATGAAGTCGTCGCTCCCAACCCGGTGCTTCGCACACCACTCACGACCCTTCATGTGGGAGCGATTCTCATCAGTTTCGGGCTGTTTGTGGTCGCTTTCGCCGCTTCGCTGCTTTATCTCTGGCAGGATCGAGAACTGAAGCGTAAACAGGTGCGTCCCGCTTTTCGCCGCCTGCCCTCGCTCCAAACCCTCGATCAAATGGCCTGGACTTCGGTGGCGGTTGCCCTGCCTCTGATGACGATTGGGCTGGCCCTCGGAATGGTGCGTGTTTTCGGGCCGGGAATTGCCCACACTCCCGCCGAATGGTTTTTCGATCCGCACACGATCATGAGCCTGCTGGCCTGGGGGGTCTATCTTTTCTATCTGGGGGCGAGGCTGGGCGCGGGCTGGTACGGAACGCGGCTTCAATATATCCTCATTGTCGGCATGGCTCTGGTTTTGTCGCTCACCTTTGCGCCGTCTGTCCCGCACCGCTTCCTTTAAGAGGCTCTGGTAAGAAGCTCTGGGGCTTGCACCCTTGCTGCGCTGAAGGCACAACGGCCAAAGCGTAGAGAGGAACCACAGCCTCCAAGGATGAGACCGCTTCCATGACGAAAAAGAAGGGCGGAACTTCTAATCGCTCTTCTCTTTCTCTGTTTTTCTTCGTGCCTCTGAGCCAATCGCGCAGCAGGCAGCAAAAAATCGTGTCGAGAAGGAGTTCGTTCAATGCATCTTGGAGCCGCCTGGTATCCCGAACACTGGCCCGAATCGCGCTGGGAAACGGATGTTCGCCTGATGAAAGAGGCGGGGATGACCGTCTGCCGCATTGCCGAGTTTGCCTGGAGCACGATGGAGCCGTTCGAGGGAGTGTACCATTTCGAGTGGCTGGAAAAAGCCGTAGCCCTTCTCCACCAGTTTGGAATGGGAGTTGTTCTCGGTACGCCGACGGCGGCTCCCCCAGCCTGGCTCACCAACCGCTACCACGACACCCTCGCCGTAGATGAGAACGGACAAACCGCGACGCATGGCAATCGCTGCCACACCGCTTCCAACAGTGCCACTTATCTTAAATTCTGCCGGAAAATTGCAACAGAGATGGCGAAACGGTTTGGGCAGGACAGCCGCGTGATCGGCTGGCAAATCGACAACGAATACAACCGCGTGGATTATTCCGAACACTCGCGGCGTCAGTTCGCGCATTGGCTGAAAGAACAGTACACCACGCTGGAAGCTCTCAATTCGCATTGGTCTACCGCTTATTGGAGCCAGACCTATACGAGCTGGGACGAAATACCGATTCCCGTCGGCCCCCATAATCCGGGCTTGATGCTCGCCTGGAAGCGATTTGTTACGCATACCTGGCGCGAATTCCAAAGGGTACAAATTGACGAAATTCGCCACCATTCCCGCCCGGAGCAATGGATTACCCACAACTTTATGGGCTGGTTCGATGCGTTCGATCACTACGAACTGACTGCCGACCTCGATTTTGCTACCTGGGACTGGTATATCGGGACGGGACAACACGACTATACCAAAACCGGAGCCGCTCACGACTTGACACGGGGCTTCAAGCGGAAAAACTTTTGGGTTATGGAAACTCAGCCGGGCTGGGTGAACTGGTCAGGCGTCAACAATACTCTCAACAAAGGCGAGGCGAGTGTGATGGCGTGGCACGCGGTCGCACATGGAGCCGATGCTGTTTTGTACTGGCAGTGGCGGAGCGCACCGGGCGGGCAGGAGCAGCTGCACGGCTCTCTGATCGGAGCGGATGGAAACCCCCGTCCCTTTTATTCGGAAGTGAAAGCGTTGGGCGAGAATTTCCGCAAAGCTTCGGCGGCACTGGAAACTACCGCCCCGAAAAATGAGACGGCCCTGCTCTACTCCTATGATTCACGCTGGAGCATCAATTTCCAAAAGCACCACAAAGAGTTCAACTCCATCGAGTATCTGCTGCGCTTTTCGGTTCCGCTGGCCGAGCAGAATGTGGGCGTGGACATTCTCAGCCCCTTCGCCGACCTTTCCGGTTACAAACTGATCGTGCTTCCTGCCCTGGTCGTTTTGTCGGAGGTAACCGCACAAAATCTAACCCGCTTTGTGGAAGGCGGCGGAACATTGGTGATCGGGGTTCGCACCGGCATGAAAGACACTCACAACGCCCTGTTCGAGACGCTGCAGCCGGGGCCGCTGCGTGAGCTTGCGGGCGCAGAGGTCGAGGAATACTACGCTCTGCTCGATCCGGCCCCGGTCTTGCTCCAGTTTGGTGAGAATGTGCACAAAGGGAAAAGCGAACTCTGGGCAGAACCCTTACGCCCGCTGGCGGAGGGGGTACATATTCACGCCGCCTTTGGAGAAAGCAGCGGATGGCTCGACGGCAAACCCGCCGTTCTTCGACGCGAAGTTGGGGAAAATGGAGGTTCGGTCTGGACGGTCGGGGCTGTGCTCGACCCGAAGGCACAATTGGTTCTGTTCGAGCAGATTCTTACGGATGCCGGGGTCAGACCGCTGGCGATTTCAGAACCGGGGGTGGAAATTGCCCGTCGGGTCGGCGATGGGGGCCGAGAGGTGCTCCTTCTTATCAACCATACCCGCGAACCAAAAACGCACCGCCTGAGTGAAACAGGAAAAACCGATCTGCTCACCGGGGAGGCACTCTCTGGCGAAATCTCTTTGCGGCCTTATGCTGTTCGCGTCCTGGTGTGATAAGAGGTCATTGGGGAGTGTCTCTTGGAAATTCATCCAAGGGACACTCCCCAATCACCCAAACGCTGAAGGCGAACTTCTCCGTTCTCATTAATCTCCAAATCTCCCTCTGTACACTCGGCGATTTCATCCTTGCTGATTTTAGCAGGGGCATCCGCTTTGTCCTGAGATCGTCTTCCGTTCTAAGACGGATTTTTGGTGCACGGTACAACACCGCTCGAAATCAATTGTAGTCTTGGTGCTTCGGTTCTCGACAAAGGCTCAGCGGGCAGACCCCCCCTCGTCCGCGAGAAACGGGTGAGCCAGCAGGGTTTCGAGAGGGGCGACCCCGCCCCACCCGCCCAATCCGAGGCAGTTCAAGGCGGCGGCAAGCGAGGCAAATCGCGCCGACCTTACGATGGGCCAGCCCTGCACTTCCCCATAGAGAATGCCTGCCCGGTAGAGGTCGCCAGCACCGGTACTGTCCACAACTCTGTCGAGCCGAAATGCCGGAATCAGAACCGCCTCGCCGGTTTCCCCCTTGGCGGCCACAAAACTTCCCTCTGCTCCCGCCGTCACGATAAAGGTTTGGCCATACCGATCCCGCATCCTTTCGGCATAACCCCGGAAGCTTCCCGATTCGTCCCTGAGATGAGAAACGAGGCTGATTCGGGCCGCTTCACACACGGCCTCCGAGCGGGCAAAATCCATCGCTACTGCTGCTGCCCCCGCTTCGACCGCAGTGAGCAGTGCCGCTTCGCTTTCCTTCCATTTGTTGGTATCGGCGGTGACATACTGGGCCTGCAGTGCGATCTCCGGGGTCATCGGCGGAGGAAACAGAGCCTCTTCGCCGGAACCCAGCATCGTTCGCCGTCCATCGTCGGTCACCAAGCAGGCACAGAACGGAGTTTTCACGTCCTCACGAATCGGCTGCAGCGAAAGATCGAGGGTTGGGGCGTGTTCGGCAAACGATTTTCTCAGGGCCTCTCCCTCCGAGTCAGTTCCCAGCGCACTGCCCATCAGGGCCGTTTCAACGCCCCACTTCGCCAGCGCAATCGCCGTGTTGGACGCCTCCCCGCCGATCATCCGCTTTTCGCTGCGAATCGAAGTCCAGCCATCCGGCTCAGGAAGTCTTTCGATGTTCCAAACATAATCGGTCACCACCGTTCCATAGCAGATCACCTCCCATTTTCTTTTCATCGCTTCTTCCTTATTTCTTAATCTCTTTTTCTCTTTGTGCAGGTCGTTTGTTTCTTTGGCCGGGTTTCGTTCTCCTGCTCTTCCGAGAGAGAAAAGAAAAAAAGCGAGAACGGACGAAGAAAAACAGAGTAAAGCTTGCAAAGTGCGATTTGATGACGATCCGACGCCGTTCCTTGCGAAACCGAATCGCCTATCCTCAACATTAAACCCGACCCGAAAACCCGACCCGAAAGCAAAAAGCCGGAAGTGTGCTATCCTGATTCTATGAAGCAAGGCAGGACAGGACGCCTTCGGCTCTTTCGCAGTCTGCGGGCACAGCTCGCCTTTTTCCAGGGGGGCGTGCTTGCGGCCACCCTGCTTTTGCTTGCCTTTTTCACGCTTTTTCTGTTACGGCAGTTTCTTACGTCGCAGGCGGACATGAGGCTGCGGGTGCAGGCAGAAGACACCGCCAAAAGCATTGCCGCTTCCCTGTTCCAATACGAAACTCAGCACCCGCATCAACCCGTGCCGAGGCCGGTAGAAGAAACCTTTGTTCAGAACAACGAACTCCAAACGTTTGGCCGCTATGTGCAGGTCATCAACAACCACAACAACCCCGTTGCCTTTTCGGACGCCCTGCGCTCCACCAAGTTTCCCCCGATTGACGATGCTCTCACCGACGGGCTGCAAAAACAAGTTTCTTATCATACCATTACCTCGCTCGGCGAATACCCGGTGCGAATTGTCACCGTTCCCGTTATTACGGGCGACCGAACTCCGCAGTATCTCGTTCAGGTAGGGGCCTCCGTTGAGGGAGTGGATGTGGCTTTGCAGCGTGCCACCACGATTCTGCTGATTCTCACCCCGTCAGTGTTTTTCATTGCCCTTGCCGGCGGGTGGTGGCTTGTCGGACGTGCACTGAAACCGGTGGATGACATGACCCGTGCCGCACTTTCCATTGAAAGCAAAAAACTGGATTTGCGTGTTCAGGCTCCGCGCTCCGATAATGAAATCGGAAGGCTGGCAGAAGCCCTTAACGAAATGATTGCTCGTCTGGATCGCTCGTTTCGGCAGATCGAACGCTTTTCCGCCGATGCTTCCCACGAACTCAAAACGCCGCTCACCACCATTCGGGGCGAAGCGGAGGTTGCGCTGATGTCGGAAAATTTAACGCCCGATGTCCGCCGAACCCTGAGCAGCGTGATCGAAGAAACGGAGCGGATGAGCGGCATCGTCAACAACCTGCTGCTGCTCTCCAAAGCCGATGCGGATCAGGTTCGTCTTGCCCACGAACCGCTTCAACTGGAAGACATCGCGCTCGCCTGCTACGAATCTCTCGAACGTATGGCGCACCGCAAACACCTCACGCTCGACCTCGAACACATGGACGAAACCCCGGTTTTGGGGGATCGCCTCTGGCTGGGGCAGCTGATAACAAACCTGCTCATCAACGCTTTAAACTATACCCCCGAAGGAAAAAGCGTCTTTCTTTCTGTGAGTAGCGACTCGGAGGGCGGCAAGCTTCAAGGCTTTGTTTCTCCCACCCCCGACCTTGATCTATCCGGCCCCGCCGCCGTTCTCACCGTGCGGGATACCGGAACCGGGATCGGTGAAGAACATCTGCCGTTTTTATTTGATCGGTTTTACCGGGTGGATGCAGGGCGCAGTCGGGATCAGGGGGGAAGCGGACTGGGGCTGAACATCTCGCGCTGGATTGCGGAGTCGCACGGGGGGCAGATCGGCGTTTCAAGCACCGTTGGCGAGGGGACAACCTTTGTCGTGCGCCTGCCGCTGAGAACGAAAGCACGGGCGGAAGAGGCTCGCACGGAGAAGGACAGGATCGGGTAAACTATCGCCATGATGCCACTCACGATTGATCTACCCTTTATTACGCAAACCGCGCAGGAGGCGGGGCAGCGGGCCAAAACGATGCTCGCCACCCTTCAGCGCGACTTCAAAGCCGACGATTCCCTGGTCACCAACATTGACCGAGACATTGAAGCCTTTGTGAAGGAACGCCTTTCCAGCCGGTATCCCGATTTCGCTTTTCTGGGGGAAGAGACCGGTCTGACCGAAAACAAAGCCGACCGTGATGCGCCGCTCTGGGCTGTAGACCCGATTGACGGCACCACCAACATGGTTTTTGGAATTCCGATCTGGGGAGTATCAATTGGGTTGATTGCGGACGGGGAAGCAGTAGCCGGAGCGTTCGCGATGCCGTTGACGGACGAATTGTTTTACGGAGAAAAGGGAAAGGGGTCGTTCTGCAACGGAGTGCGGCTGAACGCCCTGGATCGAGACGGCGACTTCCATCCCGAAGACACGCTTTGTTTCACCTCGACCTCGCTTCAGAGGCTGCCCGTTTCGCGCCTCACCGGAAGATTACGCTGCCTCGGCTCAATTGCCGCCGACATCGCTTACACCGGGCGCGGCTCGTTTCTATCTCTGGTCGGCTGGAACGAGCGGGCTTACGACATCGCCGCCGCCGTGTGTATCGCGAAAGAAGCCGGGTGTGTCGCCCAACACTTCAATGGCTCCGAGGTAAATCTCGGCGAAGTCGTGGCGAGCGGCGGGGTTCGTCCCTCGCCCTTTATCGTCGCCCCGCCGAAAGCGGCGCGTCACATCATCCGTACCCTGACCTCTTAACCGGGTCTCGGAGGAAAACCTGAAATGGCAGAAGACAACCCTGCAAAACTTGTTCCCGCTGAGGATGCCGAAGTTGCCCGCCTGATCCGAAAAACGGGAAGGCGAGCAAGGCATCTTTACGGAATCAACACGCTTGTTTTCCTGTCCTTTCTGGCTTCGATGCTGGCTTACCTGGCCCTTGCAGCCGACTTGCTGACGCCTGCTGCTTTCTGGGTGCTTTATCCGCTGCTGGGGCTTTCTGTCACCAGTCTGGCGGGTTCATTGTGGCTGACGAGCACTTTTTTTCGCGAGGGTAAGGAGGAGATGCTTCGCATAGATAAACGCGGCATCAATTCGCTTTGCCAGATCGCAATTCACAGTGTTGGCATGAGGCTTCATCCGCTGGCAATCCGGCGCATTCTGGAGGTACTGCCTTCCATGAATGCCGCCGACTCACTGCGTATAAATCCGGCATCCCGCCTGTTTACCGCGAATTTTTTATCGAAAGGCTCGACGGAAACCACTCTTGCCCTGCTCAAAAGCCTGGAACAGATAGGGGATACCTGGTGTTTGTCTCAGGTAAACGCTCTGGCTTCCCTGCCGCTTCGCTCTCGATACGGCAAGCGCACCGCCGAAGTGAAGGAGCAGGCCGCCCGCACCCGTGAATTTATCCAGCAGCGGCTGGACGAAGGCAAAACCGCTTTAACTCTGCTGCGTTCCTCCTCCGCTCCTGCCGATCCTAAGTCCCTGCTTCGCCCCGTGATGCCGGCCCCCGACGATGCCCCGAATCATCTGCTCCGTGCCAGCAGTTCTCAGGAGAAGAGCTGAATTCATGTCTTAAACGATTGGCTCGATCACACTGCTAGTACGTGAGTACGACGAAGCGATCCGATATTTTACTCAGTGTCTGGGGTTCGTTGTCCTCGAAGATACCCGCTTGAACGACGAAAAGCGTTGGGTGAGGGTTGCGCCGCCTCAAACTACTGGAACCGCACTCCTGCTCGCAAAAGCCGCGACACCCGCAACAGGCGGCTCGCATTGGGGGATAATGCAACTCTTTTTCTGTAAAATGTCGGTGTGTCCCTTCGGCGGAGGGGGCTAGTTGTCTTTCTCGAAGAGCAGGTAGGCTTTCCCGGTCTGCCAATCGTCGCTGATCTCCATCAGCACCGCAGAAACCAGTCTGAGGCAGGACGCCTCATTGGGAAAGAGGCTGGCAACACGGGTTCTTCGCCTCACTTCTTTGTTCACTCGCTCCAATCCATTGGTCGTCCTCAGAAGACGGCGATGAGGCTCAGCAAAGGCGAACACGGTCAAGCCTTCGGGCAAGTTGGTTTCCATCCAGTCGGCGAGTTTGGGCATCGCCTGGCTGTACTTTTCGACGGTGCGCTTCAAGAGAGCCTCCGCCTCGCCCCGGTTTGGCGCGGTCAGGATCGAGCGAAGATCGGAAGCAACCTCGGCTTTTCGCTCGGCTTTGGTGACGTAGGCTTGGGCGTTTTGTTGCAAATGAAACTGACAGCGTTGCCAGGGGACGCCCCCCAAGACCGCTTGCCGAGCGGCTTTGAGACCTTCGTGAGCGTCGGAGGTGACAAGGCGTACTCCGCACAGACCGCGCTCGACCAGCCCTTTGAGAAAGGTGCGCCAATGCACTTCGTGTTCGGAGAGGGCGACTGAAACGCCTAAAACCTGCCGTTTTCCCGTCTCGTCCACGCCAACGGCGATCAAAACGGCGGCTTTCTCGACTTTGCCCGCCTGTCTCACACTTTCGTAGCGGGCGTCCAGATAAAGATAAGGGAACGCTCCAAGAGGGCGAGTGCGCCAGGGGGAAAGCACGGCATCGAGTTCTGCCGCCGCTCGACTGACTTGAGCGGAAGAGACGCTCGTGCCACACAGGGTTTCGGTAATCGCGGCGACTTTGCGGGTCGAAACGCCCTGCACATACATTTCGGCGAGGGCAAGTTTGAGAGCACGTTCGCTTCGGACCCCTTTCTCCAGAGCGGACGGATAAAACTCCCCGGAACGTACCTGCGGGATCGAAACGGTGAGTTCGCCGACGCGGGTGGCGACGGTTTTGTCCTTGTAACCGTTGGCGTAATCGTGACGCTCAGCACTGCGCTCATAGGGTTGCAGTCCCAAATACTTTTGCCGCTCGGCTTGCATCGCCAGATTGAGCAGAAGCGTGAGAGCCTGCGGAAGGGCATCGAAGCCGTTTTGGGTGAGCAGTTCCAAAATCGGGTCGCTCAGAGTAAACTCAGGGTGGGTCATGGTGGTTTTGAATTCCTTTCTTGGTGTCGCAACCGAAAGGATACACCATGACCCGCTGAAGTTGCCCTCAGCAGACCAAATCCAATTTACAGAAAACAAGATACACTAACCATTGGGGATCAGCCGGGAGAATGGGTACGTTTATTTTTACATTTGATTAAGTTCCGGCAGGACTATGAGAGAATGCTGTCTCAAGGGGCAGCCCTTGTTGAAGCACCAAGACAGGAGGTTTACGGCTGAGTTGTCGTCTTTAAAGACCTTTACGGAAATCTGTGAGATTTGTTGGAATTCAAGCTCGGCGAGCCGTAAAGAGGGTTTGCCACAGCCGCCTTTTCCAGAGGAATCGACAGAATTTACTGGATTGCCGCCTCAGTAAGCGAATCAATTTTTACCCTGTCTGCCGGGGTACTGGGTGAGAAAGCGTCCCAACTTCGGCAGGTAGTAGCGATGTCCGAGGAGTTGCAGACCGCTCTCCTCATCGCTGTATTACCCCGCCTTGCCCACAAATCCGAACGGCGTTTTCGCTCTCGGCGGCGCACTCACGCTCTGCAACAGCACGTCCGCCCTGCCGTCGCGGTTGAGGTCGGGGGTTCCCACCAGCACCCAGGGCAGGTACGAAGCTGAACGAATGTCGAAAGCAGACTACTCTGCAAGTGAGATCGTTACATAGACTTTCTGTGGTGGACTCTCCAACTGGACAATGAGAGGCGTGTGAATAGTCTTGCCTGCGTCTCGATGTGTCAAAGCAACTGCACCGACCCACAAGATCGCCTGATCATAACCTATGATATAATCAAGCCCAATGTTATCGAGAGAAACACAGCGAACGAGGTAAAACTTCATGCTGGGTTTCGATTGCCATGCTTGAGGAACATACTTTGAAACTCGATTTGGATTGACCTCGACGAGACTCCGATCCGCAAGCAAAGCAACAGCCTCCTCACGATTTGTGCTGACCTTACGAAACCTAAGTTTCTCCAAAAGGGGAATTCCTACCGGCACATTTTTGTGATCTATATATAGCCATTTGTCCTCAACACCTCGACGAGCGAATCCATGCGAATTACATCCGACAATACATAACAGAGTGACACTAAGCAAGCGTTTGCTGCTAGAATTAATCAAGGTAATAGTTTTCAAGATTGGCATGGCAGATTAGAGAGATGGAATCAAGGTTCAGGGAATTAAATGTTCGGCGACATAGAACCCTACCGATGTGGATGTACCAAAGGGAGAGTTATTTGTATCTATTTATGATCTCCGCAATGTTTTTCTCTTGGATTACTCCGCCTCGTTCCGCCATCATATTTCCCTTCCAACCCGCGTCGGGATTAGAATGTTTATGGTCAGCAGTGTCCTTGTAGCGATCACCAAGTCGCATCAAGTGACCTGCTTCGTGCGCCACCATCCAGTCAAATTGCGGGTCTTCGAGGTACCAGTTCCCGAAACCATTCTCAGAGCTAAAAAATCCAGCATAGCAATTAGAACGCAAATCCTCGCCAGGAATCATCGTAATTTCGTTATATTGGTCTGGTTTAATAATGATTACAGGATCAACCCATTCAACAGTGGTCTTTACGTTGTATTTACCAAACTTTCCGCTCCATGCTTTTTCAATGTTCTTGATGATACGATTTCGTAGCGCATTGTCTATTCTCCCTCCTTCTGTAGTTTTGAACTCGATAGGAACTGTAATAGAAATGTTCTTTGGATTTCTTGGATCCACCGTGACGGTTGCATACAAGCCGGACGGATCGGTGAAACGTATCGGATTATTGTTCGCATATTCGTAGAGGTTCAGTCCGGCGTCGTGCCCGGTGGGGTCTTGGGTGAGGAAGCGTCCCAACTTCGGCAGGTAGTAGCGGTGACCGAGGAGCTGCAATCCGCTCTCCTCGTCGCTGTAGTACCCCGCCTTGCCCACAAATCCGAACGGCGTTTTCGCTCTCGGCGGCGCACTCGCGCTCTGCAACAGCACGTCCGCCCTGCCGTCGCGGTTGAGGTCGGGGGTTCCCACCACCTTGTAGTCTTCCGCTCCGTTGGCGAATAGGGTGTTCTGCGCAGTGGTTATCTCTAGTCGGCTGCTTTACAGCTCGTATCTGACAAACGAGCAATACGGGCAAATTCTTTATATATATGTTTCAAACTGTTGTTTCTTGACGATTTATTAAGTAATTGAAATCTTGATTTCAAGGCATTTTCTTCGATTGAAGAGTATGCCTTGATGGTAACATGAGCCATTTTGTTATGTTCCCCACTAGGTAAAACCAAATATCCGCTCCACGTTATTTCAGAGTCAACACCCTCAATAGTCAAAATTAGTTCATGATCTATTTCCTCATCAAAGCCGCATACACGATACCAATCCATTCGACTTAATTTTTCGTAGGAATCAACTTTGATCCCAGTCTCAATATAGTAGGACTTGGCGATCTGAGTTGCTGCCAGCAACTTTTGAATCTGGTGACCGTGTGACTTAACAAAGTCATTTTTGTGATCTCGAACAAAATTTGGCAAGATCAATAAGATCAAAAGAAAAATGAAAATCAAAGACAAAGAAGCCCATAAGAGTAAAGTTTTGTACGAACTTGAACTCATTTTGATATTCCCTATTCTTGAGAATTCGAGACTCTAAAGTAGCCCTTATTTCAGTTTTGAACTTGATAAGAGGCGGACATTTGCTGGAGTCTCAATCCCCTAGATACAATCCTGCATACATTCTAGCGACGCAACGATAGGAATCCTACAATCTATAGCCTGCATTGAACTTTGATGCTTCAAAGATGTGTAGTTCGTCTACATGACTATCCGTGTAGTGTCAAAATATCTGCTTTGCTCTCACAATTGTTATTTTGGCAAGAGGAAAGACAACCGAAAGCAAGCACTTTATTCTTGAATATACATTCCCATATATTCGAGCGACCATCAATCTCCTCCATGGAGACGTCCCATAAACCAACCAAGCATACCATTTTTCGAGTCAAGATCAAGAACAGGGTTATAGAATCCTTTTTGTCCTATGAAAGCACCTTTTGGTCCCACCAGTGCATTCTTCAATTCAGGTGATTTCGCAGAGTAGCATACAAAAGCACCCGCCCACATCAAGTATCGATTGCCTAACGCCCTTGCGATTTCGTCCGGTGAGAGAAAACTGGCTTCGTCATTGTTTCCACCATAAGGCTCAATTGCTCCCTCAAACGCGTCATGCGCGAAGAAGGCAACTGCTTGCACCTCTCGATTTGACAAGGTATCCAGCATTTGTTGTTTTGTAGCGTCACGAATAACAGAAACTTGATACCCACTCATTTTTGCATCGTATGCTAGATCGTTAGCGGTCATATTCATTCCTCTATTGACAAACCAGTTTAAGAGCCTATAGAAAAAGTTCTTGGTTGATTTAGGGTAAACTTTTGGTATGACACCACGCTCCTCCCCCGATTTAACGGACGCTCAGTGGGGTCTGATCGAGCCGTTCTTTCCCGCCGTTTCCCGCGAGGATGGGCGCAACGGACGCCCTCGCAAGTATCCTTATCGCGCCATTCTCAACGGCATTTTCTATCTGCTTCGCGCCGGGTGCGCGTGGGACTTGCTTCCCCGCGACTTTCCCCCGCACGCCACTTGCTACCATTACTTTTCGGTGTGGAGCGAAACCGGACTTTTGGAGAAAGTCCATACCGCTCTGCGAGAAAAGGAACGCCCCTCTCCAGAGCGCGAACCCACCCCTTCCGCCGCCATCCTCGACAGCCCGTCGGTGAAGACGACGGAAAAAGGGGGCAGTCCGGGGAGGACACGATTGGCGACGATGGCAACAAAAAGAGAAAGGGACGTAAGCGTCACCTGCTCGTAGACACAAACGGACTTGTCCTCGCCGTGTTCGTCACCGCCGCCGACTTAGGCGAACGTGACGGAGCCAAAGCCCTCCTGAGTGCCGTTGCCGAGCGGTTTCCTCGCCTCACTAAGATTTGGGCGGACAGCGGCTACACGGGTGCCTTGATCGCCTGGGTCAAAGAGCAGTGCGAGATTGACGTGGAGATCATCAAACGCACCGATGATCTCCAGGGCTTTAAGAGTGTGCCGCGTCGCTGGGTTGTCGAGCGTACCTTCGGCTGGTTCGGACGCTACCGACGCCTTACAAAAGATTACGAACTGCGCCCTGAGCGAAGCGAAAGCAGGATCTATCTCGCCATAATCCGACTGATGCTCAACCGTTTAACAAACTGATACTTTTTCTATACGCTCTTAACTTAGAATTAAATTTTACACAGAAAAAACGGGTCCTCGTAATTTGGTTTTGTTTTCCTACTTGTAGTGAGAGCGGAAGAGAAAGAAAGGAAAGGGAGTAATCAGGGCATAGGTGGGGAGTAGGTCCGATTTCGATGGCAGAGAGGCAGGAAGCCCCTAGCGGCAGGGTGTGCCGCGAGCGGGAGAGGGCGAAACCAATACGGCGGCAGGTCGTCTTTCCTGCGTGCGCCTATCTCCCTCTGAAAAAGAACTTATCTATGAAACACACGGCTCTCCCTTTGTTCTTCCGATCTTCTCTTGCGCTTGCGGCGGTGCTTCTGCCGATGGGACGCCCCAGCCTTGCACAGCGCGAGGGGCGTCCTTCCCGCCCCGAAGCCGCGCCCGCCCTTCCTTTCCCGCAGGCAGCGGAAAAAGTGTGGCAAACCACCCGCGACCACTTTTATGATCCCAAAATGAACGGAGCCGACTGGAACGCCGTGCACAGCCGCCTGCGCGATGCGGTGAAATCCGTGAACAACAAAGCCGAACTCGCCGCCCTGCTCAACCGGATGCTGGGCGAACTTCATGCCTCGCACACCGAGTATTACACCGATGACGATTTCGGGTTTTACCTATTCCCGTCGGTGATGCGAAACGAGGTCACCGGAGGCGAGGCGGAGCACATCGGCGTTCTGGGAAAAGCGGAGGCGACCGGGTTTCGCATCACGGCGGTGCTGGACGCGAATCCGGCGCAAAGGGCGGGGATCGAGGCGGGCGACCTCATTTTGGACGCGGAGGGAAAGCCGTTCACCACCGTCGGTTCGTTTCGCGGCAGGGCGGGCGAAAAGGTCGGACTGCACATCGTGCGCGACGGGAAACCCCGCACCGTTGAGGTGATCCCGGTGAAAGAAAACCTGCTGGGGGCGTTTTTGCGGGCGACGCAAAAGAGCGTAAAGATCCTGGAGATCGGCGGCAAACGGATCGGCTATCTGCATCTGTGGACGATGGGATCAGACGGGTTTCGCGAGGCCCTTCAGTCCGCCGTGCTGGGCAAACTTTATGCCACCGACGGCCTGATTCTCGACATTCGGGATGGGTTCGGCGGGCGTCCGTTCGGCTACTCGGATGTGTTCCACAAGCCTGCGGTGGTGTGGGGATCGGACTTGCGGGGAATTCGCACGGAGCAAAGAAGCGCGTATGGCAAGCCCATGATCCTGCTCATCAACGGCGGCTCGCGCAGTGCCAAAGAGTATTTTGCGTATGAATTCAAGAAAACGGGGCGGGCTGCCCTGGTCGGCACAACAACAGCGGGAGCCTTTCTGGGGGCCACCGGCTACCCCATCGGTTCCGAGGGTCTACTGGAGATTCCGATTGTGGGCCTCACACTGGACGGGAAGAAAATTGAAGGCAAAGGGGTCGCGCCGGATGTGGAGGTGAAACCCGACGCCCGTTCCCCAAAACAAGACGCGCAGCTGGAAAAGGCAGAGGCGGTGCTGCTGGAGAAAATTCGCACCGCTCCTCCGTCGGGCGAGCGCGAAACCATCCTGCACTGACGGAGGGTAGAGGCAGCGGCGGGTTCGGTCCCTTCTGAGTAACGCGGGAAACGTACGATCCGCCCGAAGACATTTCGGGCGGATCGTTCGTAAAGGGGGTAAACCCGCCTTTCGGAACACCGTTCCGCAAGGTTTCAGGAGATTTGCTTTGAGCGACAACTCACTCTCACCCCCCTCCGAAGAACAACCCTCCCCGGATCGTACCGCGTTTCCCCTGCTCACGGCGGAGGAGATTGATCTGCTTCGCCCTCGCGGAAAGGAGATCACCCTTGAAGACGGCGAACCGTTTTGGGAGGCGGGCGATACCGACTTCTGCTTTTTCGTGATCCTTGAAGGCGGCTGTATTGTCCGAGATACAGCCGCTCCCGGTCAGCAGGTGGCGTATCACTCTACCGGTCAGTTCACCGGCGATGTGGATGTGATGACAGGACGGCCTGCTCCGGTCGGGGCTTATGCCGACGGAGAGACCCGTGCACTTCAGCTTTCGGCAGAAGACATCCGCGAAGTCGTGCGCGTAGAGCAGGACTTAGGGGGCAAGATTCTGCTGGCTTTCATTCGACGGCGGGAAACGCTGCTGGAGTCGGCGGATCACGGGGTGTTGATTGTCGGCAGCAGCCTGGATCCCGAAACGATGAAGATTCGGGAGTTTCTGGGGCGTAACCGGGTGGTGCATCGGTGGCGCAAACCCGAAGACCCGGAAACCGCGTCTATTCTGGAAGCGTTTCACCTGACGGCACGCGACACGCCGCTGGTGTTTCTGGGGCAGGAACGTCATTCTCATCCGGCTCTGGAGCTGCTAGCCGATAAACTGGGTGTGCGTCGTGAAACCGGCATCCATCAATACGATTTGGTGATTGTGGGGGCTGGCCCAGCGGGACTGGCAGCCGCCGTGTATGGAGCCTCGGAGGGGCTACGGACGGTGATGCTGGATCGGGCGGCTCCGGGCGGGCAGGCGTCGTGGTCAAGCCGCATCGAGAATTATATGGGGTTCCCGGAAGGGCTGACAGGCAGTGATCTGGCGTCACGCGGTCTGATTCAAGCGCAGAAGTTCGGGGCGGAGGTCTCGATTCCGGTGGAGGTGGTCTCGATTGAAGGCGACAAGGCCGGGCATCGTCTTCACCTGGCGTCCGGGGAAACGGTGGAAGCGCGGGCCGTAATCGTGGCCACAGGAGCGCGTTACCAAAAGTTGAACATACCCGGCTTTGAGAAATTCGAGACCTCTGGAATTTACTATGCCGCGACCCGGCTGGAGGCGGAGTTCTGCTCGGACGATGAAGTGGTGGTCGTGGGTGCAGGGAACTCGGCGGGGCAGGCGGCTGTGTTTCTCTCGAAAAGCTGCAAAACGGTGCGTCTGGTGGTGCGGGGCGACCAGCTCAACAAGTCCATGAGCGATTATTTAAGTTACCGCGTCGAACAGATTCCCAACATCGAGGTTCACCTGGAGACGCAGATGGTGGAACTGAAGGGCGAAACGCGGGTAGAAAAGGCCGTCCTGAGCGGAAAGACTTCGGCGACGGTAGGATGCAATGGGCTGTTCGTCTTTATCGGCGCAACGCCCAACACGGATTTTCTCAAAAACACGGTGGAGTTGGACGAGGACGGGTTTATTCTCACAGGCGACGCGATGAAAGCCCACTGGACGGAAACACGCCCGCCTTTCTATCTCGAAACATCGTGTCCGGGAATCTTTGCGGCGGGCGACTGTCGAGTAGGGTCGGTGAAGCGGGTGGCGTCGAGTGTGGGCGAAGGTTCGATGGCGGTCACCTTTGTGCACCGAGTGCTGGCCCTGTAAATTCAACTTCCTTTCTTACTTTCTTGCGCCTCCGTCTCATTCCGAATAGAATTCTCTTGTGTGCCGTCGAAGGGTGCATGATTCGGTGTCGCTTGGCATTGATCTTCCCTTGCAATTTGAGCTGCCATCTTTTGATAAGATTGGCGGCAGCCTTCTGCGGCAGCCTTTGCTTCCTCAACGGTGGCCCCCATCCGTAAGAGCATGGCCTTCATCGCCTCAGCACCATCTCCGCCGCCAATCACACGATCTCGACCTGGTTGACGAAATTGTTTTGTTGGTTTTTTCATTTCAAGTTTCCTTCCTGAGTTCCTTGCGACAGAAAAACGGTGACCGCAGTACCCGCGCCGAGTTCACTCTCGAAGCGCAGGCTTCCGCCATGTGCGGCGATAATGCTTTTGCAGATGGAAAGCCCCAGCCCGGTTCCGCCCGTCGGTCGCGTTCGAGAGGCATCCCCCCGATAAAACCGTTCGCCGAGGTGAGGGAGATGCTCCGGGGCAATCCCTTTGCCAGTGTCCCTGACCACAACCTCCACCCCGCCATTCACGGGTTGTGCCGTAACGGTCACGCGGCCGTCGGGTGGAGTGTAGCGAACGGCGTTGTCCATGAGGTTGACGAACAGACGCAGCAATTCCATTTCATTGCCGAATACCGACAGGGAATCGTCGGTGAGAGCCAGCGTAATCGGTGCGCCCCTTCCTCGCTGAGTCGCAGCGGCTCGTTCCAGCAGCTCGCGTATAAGCAGTTCCGTTGTGCCTCTGGCCATCTGCCCCTCATCAGAGCGAGCCAGAAGCAGCAAGTCCTGCACTAACTGCGCCATCGTATCGGCGGCGGCATTGATTTCCGAAAAAGTTTGCCGGGTTTCGCTTTCCGAGGGGAGGGTTCCGAGGGCAAAACTTGCATTCCCTTTGATGATAGTCAGCGGTGTTTTGAGTTCATGGGAGGCGTCGGCGGTAAAGCGACGCTGAAGTTCCAGCACGCGCTGCTGTTCCTGAAACGAGGTTTCGAGCCGAGACAGAAGACCGTTGAGGGTTTCTGCCAGCTCAGAGAATTCATCGCTGCCGGTGACGGGAAGCCGCTCTGAAAAGCCCCGAGTTCCGATGCGCTCGGCGGCGTGCGTCATGCGCTGCACCCGACGCAGCACCCGATCCGTCAGGGCGGCCCCGGCCCATCCCGCTCCCAGCAGCCCGAACGGAATCAGCAGAAGCAAGGCTTGATTGACACCGGACATCGCGCGGTAGACATCCTTTAAGGGATAGGCACTTTGTCCGGTTCCCCGCAGTCGTCCCCCTTCGATTAGGGGATAGGAGACAACGCGGATCGGTTCGTCCTCCTCGGATACGGTCGAGTAGACGGTTTCTCCAAGGAGCGACTTCGAGAGCGAGGCGGAATCCCAGATCGGTCGAGTGTCTGTAGCCGGAACCGACTTCCCTTCGAGATCAAACTGATGGGTGCGGTAAGGATTTCGCTCGAAGGGATCGAAATGGCCGAAGCCGGGTCCGCCTCCATGCGACCCTCGGTGTTCGCCATGACCGTGAAATGCGTCGGGAAATTTTTGATCCCGTTTGGGGTCTTTTCCTGGAAGGAAATCGTCGGGGGGAGGCGGGGGCGGGCCGCCGCCTCTGCGGGCGTTTCGCTCCAGTTCCCGATCCACCGAGTGCGTTAGAAACGACAGAATGGTGTAACGGCTGATCACGCCCAAAACGCCCAGCAGCACGGAGAGAGCGAGGATGTTTCCCAGGATTAACTGAGTGCGGAGCGAGCCTGACCGACGGCGCGTTTTTCCGAGCGGGGCGGGATGAGAAAACCGGCTCACGAAGTTTCTCCTTCGGGCAGGCGCAGGGTGTATCCGGCTCCATGAACGGTCTGAATCAGCTTGATTTTGTGGTCGGCATCAATCTTTTTTCGTAACATTCCGATATAAACGTTGACCGTGTTGGAGTAGGCATCTTCGTTCATCCAGATACGCTCTTGAATGGCTTCGCGGCTGAGCACCTGGCTTTCGTGGGAGGCCAGGGCTTCCAGCAGATCGTACTCTCGATGGCTGAGGCGAATCTCGACCCCGGCACGAGTGACCCGCTTTTGGGCAGTATCAATTTCAAGATCGGCGACCCGGATCACTTTCGTTTTGTGAATTTTATCGCGGCGCAGCAGGGCACGCACCCGCGCCATCAGCTCCGCGAAATCAAAGGGCTTTGGCAGATAGTCGTCGGCTCCGGCATCAAGGCCGCGCACTCGGTCGCTGATCGAGTCACGGGCGGTCAGCATGAGGATCGGGGTTCGATTGCGCCGAAGCCGCAATTCTTCACAAACGCTCCAGCCGTCTCGTTCCGGCAGCATTTTCAGCATCACATCCAAGATGATGAGATGATACGTTTCTGCTAAAGCCATTTCCAGCCCAGTGTTCCCATCCGCTGCCGTCTCCACCGTGTGCTTGGCCTCTTCCAGCCCGCGCCGGATCATGGCAGCGATTCCGGCTTCGTCCTCGATCAAAAGCATCTTCATTTGTGTTCTCCTTACCGACTCTTCAGCGGGTTACCCGGCGACTCTTCAGTTTGCTTTGTGCCCTGGATACCCCGAAAAGGTGAAAACCAGGTGAAAGAGAGGCTGTTTTCCAGCCTTGAAATGCGTTTCTAGGGAGAGATGAGTTTTTTTGGAAGTCTATTTCTTTTCATTTCAATTTTATCTTTGGCCATTATACTCCTCATTGTGGGGCAGCCGAAGCCTGTCCTGAACTTCTCGGCCTCAGGGCTTGAGTAAACGATTGAAGAAGTGGGAGCAAAAGAGATGAAACACGGTTTTACACAAAACAAACGATGGAGCGGATCGGTGCTGTGGGCGGCCTTGCTGCTGGGAACGCTTTCGGGAGCAGCAGCTCTCAGTCAGCCTCCCCCAGACGGCCCTCCGCACGGCGGCCCCGGCGGATTTGGGCACGGGCCGGGCGGCCCCGGAATGAGGGGCGGACGCCAATTGACCGTTGTGACAATTCCCGCTGCCGCCCTCACTGCGGGTCTAAAGCTGACCGACGATCAGGCCGCCAAGATCAGCGCGATTCAGGATGCGGTCAAAACGCAGCGAGACACCCTGATGCCTCGTCCCGCCGAAGGGCAGGCTCCCCCGGATAGGGAGACGATGCAGGCCAATTTCGACAAACTGCGAAGTGGGGAGGCCAAGGCTAAAGCCGACATCGAAGCCCTGCTGACCGATTCGCAGACGGCAAAACTACCTGCGTTTCTGAAGGAGATGAGCCTTCTGCAGCGAGCGGGTATTCCAGCGGAGGTCTATGCCGAATTGAAGTTGACCACCGATCAAAAATCCCAGATCGCCTCCTTGGTAAAGCAAGCCCAGGCAAACGCGCCGGCTCCCCCGCCGCGTGACGGATCGGGAGACGGCCCGCCGCCTCCAATGGGCGGCGGACGAGGTGGGCGAGGCGGCCCCGGCGGGCTGGACAAAGCCACCCGTGACAAGGTGATGGCGGTCTTGACTTCTGATCAACAGCAGATTCTGAAGGATTGGATGGAAGCGCATCCCCGTCCTCAGCGCGGCGGAGGCCCCGGCGGACGGGGCGGACGGGGGGGACAAGGCGGCGACTTTGGGCCTCCACCCCATTTCGGCGGGCAGGACGGCCCTGGAGAGGCTCCCCCGCCCCCCAGCGAGTAGCCTGCTTTCAGGCACTCCCCGGCACGGCCCTCACCCAACAGAAATGTTGGGTGAGGGCCGTGCCGTTTTGCGTGGCTGCGGTTTCGTCTTTCTGCGTTTCGCCTAAACCGGGTACAATAAGGGTGTTATGACGGCAACGGCGCACCCACCGACCTCTTCCTCTCCCCCTCCACTTCCAGCGGCCACCACGCGCTGGAATTTCGGGGCGTTGATTCTGGATGTTTCCTGCTTTTCCACCGGCACGGCGTTTTTGGAAGCCTCCGCCGTTGTTCCCCTGATGCTGGAGCGGCTGGGAGCGACAGGAACCCTGATCGGGGCATTTGCGGCCTCGAAAACGCTGATTTTCAACCTCATTCCCGTGTTCATTGCGTTTTTCCTCCAGGGGCGGCAGCGACTGAAACCCACACTGCTGACCGTCTGCGGCCTCACCCGGCTTCCGCTTCTGCTGCTTCCGCTGCTGCTGATCCATGCCGCCGACTCTCCTGCTGCCGGGCGGGTCGCCCTTTGGTCTACGCTCCTGCTGCTGTGGCTTTGGTCGGCGGGAGACGGCATGGGTTACGCGCCCTGGATGGAAATTGTGGCCCGTGCCTTCAATGAGCGGCTTCGAGGACGCTTTTTCGCCACCACACAATTCATTTCCGGGCTGGCCAATATCGGCGTCGCCTTTTTTCTTGTGAAGCCGGTACTGGCCGCCACCATTCTCCCCTACCCGCACAATTATGCTCTGCTCGCCCTGATGTTCGGCATTTTCATGCAGTGTTCCAGCGTGGGGCTTTTCCTGATTAAAGAGCCGTCTTCCCCGGTGCATGAGGAGCCGGAAACGCATCACCCGCGCTTGCGCGATTATCTGAAAAGTCTTCCGGCAGCAGCCCGCGAAAACCCGATGTTTGCCCGTCTCGTGCGGGTTCAGGTGCTGCTGGCGGCAGGAATCGCGGCTCAGCCCTTTTACGTGCTTTATGCGAAAGATTATTTTGGGCTGTCGGACAGCTGGGGCGGAACCTATCAGGTGCTGGTGGCGGTCAGCGGCGTCGGAATTTTACCTCTTATTGTCTATGTCACCGAAAAACGGGGGATGGCCGCAGCGATCCGGTTTGTCGGCACGATTGTTCTTCTCACGCCGCTCTGGGCACTGACGCTGGGGCGGCTTTCGCCCTGGGCGTTCGGAGGAGTGTTTCTGCTGATGGGCGGATCGCTGGGCTGGGGATTGTGGATGGCAATGAGCCAGTACCTGATGGCCGACGCGCCGCTTGCAAAACGCCCCCTCTTCATCGCCCTGATGAATTTGGTTTCGGCTCCCACCGCGCTTTACCCGACGCTGGGCGGGCTACTCGTTCGGCACACTCACCTTGTGACGGTTTCGGGCGTGCCCGTGCTGTTTCTCTTGACGGCGGGAGTGGTGGCGATTGGCTTGCTGTTTGCATCCCGCCTGCCGGAAAGGAAACCGAATGCCGCTTCACGCTGATTTGCATCGCCATTTGGGAGGAGCGGTGGTTCCGCGCATTTTCTGGCGGTATCTTCAGCGCACGCAGCATCCGCTTGCGGGGTATTACCCGACCTTCGAGGAGTTCGAACGGTTTGTGACGCGCCCGCGCTCCAGCCTTTCCGAATTTTTGGAGCTGCACAGCATGGTGGAGGGGGTGCAGACGCTGGAAACCCTACCCTACTTCGTGAAGAAATTGGTGCGCGGGGCGTTTGTGTTCGAGGGGATTCTCTATCTGGAACTGCGGCACACGCCCTACTATCGCACGGATGCCCGCCTTTCGGAGGCAGATCGAATTCACCAGATGCGGGAGGTGGTTCGGGTGATTGCGGAGGCGGCGCACCTGCCGGAATATCCGCTTCGGCTTCGACAGATTTTGTGTATGCATTCGCGGCTGCCCGAACACATCAATCGCGCTATTTTGGAACTTGCCTTAAAGGAGCCGGATACGGTGTGCGGGATTGATCTGGCAGGCCCGGATACGCTTTATCGGGAACGGCTGAGCGAGCACCTTCAGATGTTTAGCCTGGCCCGTTCGAGCGGCTTGAAGACGACGTGCCACCTTTATGAAACGCCCAACGGTATCTACCCGGAACTGTTGCCCTTGGTAGATCGCATTGGGCACGGCATTCACATTCCGCTGACGGCTCCGCACCTGCTGGCTCAGATTGCGGATCGCGGGCAGTGCCTGGAAGTGTGTCCGACCTCCTACCTGAAAACAGGAACACTTCAGTCGCTGGACACCCTGAAACTCTTGTTTGCCCGGTGCGAGGCGGCGGGGGTAGATGTGGCGATCTGCACCGACAACCCTGGTCTTCACGATGTGCGGCTGCCGTTCGAGTACGAAAACCTGCTGTCGCTCGACATCATAGACTTCAAGCAGCTCCGCCGATGCCAGGACGCCGCGTTTCGCCATGCGTTTGCCTGGCCTCACCTCCGCAACCCCGACTCCATTCTGCACACTCTCTCCGAACCCGAACCCTCCCTTTACTAACAGTTTGTTTAAGTATAATTTTTCGTTAATTCATGTTGAGATAAGGATGCCCCTCCAGGCAGGAAGAAATCTTCATATTTTAGCACCGGCCACCTCCTGATAATGCCCTGGCTTCTTTTCTTTTTTCCATCCACCAAATTTAATGGAAATTTAACGGATCCTTAATCTTTTTCGATGGAGGCTAGAGCAGATTTCTGATAAAATACTATTGCCGGATTGATTGCAAAGTCCTTAAAAAGGATTTTGTTGATGAAACCAACCCTTCTGCGGTTTCTAACGCTCACTTCCTTAGTGGACGCAGCGACTATTTGTCGTGCACAACTCGCATTTCAACTTTCTATTCCTCAAAACCAATTTGTTGCGGGAGAACCCAAGGCAAATTACTCAGTGTCCTATGTGGGGGACACCCTTCCTCCTGCAAAGGTCACGATTTCCACTCGGTGCAGTTATCGCTGCCAAAATACGGATGGCAGAGCTCGCGATATGTATGTCACTTGGACGCCTCAAATGGATATTTATAATGAACGTTCCAATCTTGTCACGAGTTCATTTACCCAAAGAAGTGATTTTCGGCTCAAGCTGCCAAACCGCGCTGTTTGGAGCAAAGACAATGATGTTTTCACCTTTTCTTATAATTTTGGGATTGGAAAGTACCGCTTGGATTCCACCACCACAATTGTGGAAGACAAAACCGGATATGAATCATCAAGCGGGCCTGTTTCCACCAGCGTAAACGTAGGCCTCATCGTGTGACCCATTTGATAAGGCAATTCAGGCTCTTTATCAGTCTTGGTCGGCTAATAAAGAGCCCGTATTATTAGTCAGGAGGAGTAACTCTATGGGACTGAGACACTTTTTCATCATCGTACTTTTGTTCTTGTTTGTTTGTTGTTCCCCCAAAACGAACGCCTCGGAAATAGATGCGAAACAGCGAGCGCAGGATGCCCGCCTCGAAACTCCCGTCACCCTCCACGAACGCCGCATCTACCTCGGTGAACTCTTCGCCAAACTCAGAACCCAGACCGGAATCGAACTCAGCATAGACGAAACCCTCTCTCTCTCCGGCGTTCAGGTCTCTCTTCACTGCACCCGGCTTCCCGTCGTCACCCTCCTCAACTCGCTCTGGTCGCTGCTGAGCAACCGAGAAGCGGAATGGACTTGGCTTCGGCTTTCAGAGGCGGGAAAGTATCGTTACGAGTTCACTCAAACGGCTCAGGCAAGGGAGAAGGCCGCTCGATTTGGCGGTTATGCTCAACGGGTGTTCGAGCAGTACGTGGCGGTGATGGAAGAATTTGCCCGCATGACCCCCAAAGAGCGCAAGCGCAACATTTCACGCCTGTCGAAAGCCCTCTTTCAATCGGATAATCAAGTGGCTCAGTCTTTGATCGGCGACGATTCGATCTGGAAGTTTGTTCAACTTTTTGCTGAAGGCGTCCCTCCCGACGTACAACGGCAGATTTTCACGACACGGGGAAAGGCGAAAATTTTTCTGACGGAGTTACCTGGGCCGCTTCAAGAACTGTTTCACCAGGTATATGCCGAGTGTCATTTCTCCTATCATCAGAACGGCGTCGAGGTTCCGCTGCCGAAGCCGACTACGCTGCACTTTTTTTCATCAAATCAGAACTTGACGCGGCGAGAGATCGTTCCTTCCATCATGCTTGATTTCGGGCCCGCAGGGAGCTATTCCTCGCTGGGAAATTATGATGTCATCAAGGGGATTAAAGCCTACCTCAAGCAACTCTGGATTTTGCCTGGAGATACCCCCGATCACCCTCTGGCACAGAAAGTCGTCCCGGAAGAGAAGAGCGTAGACCCGGCCAGTGTTCCGTTGGTTCCGTTTTTCACGGACGCGACCGGGCGGAAGCGGCACTCTGCTCTTCCCCAAGCCCTCGACACCTGGCTTCTGCTGCTCGCTCGCAGTGCCGCAATCCCGATGATCGAAATTCTGCCCTTTCAGCAAAACGACGATCCCGGCTCCCCCATCAACAAAACGGTGGCTGAGTTTTTGAGCAAAGCTGCCCAGAACGATCCCAGCCCGATGCACAAATGGCGCGACGGCGTGTTGCTGGTCAACTCACCGGCGTGGTTTTTAGAAGAGGAAAACACCGTTCCCTACCGGCTCGTGAAGGAGTTGACGAAGTGGCGGGGGCAGCTCATCCCGTTGGCTCAGCTGGCCGCCCTGATGAACACTCTGACTGAAGCCCAAGCGCAGTCTCTTGCTGACGAGTACCCGCCGATTGCTGGAGCCCTTCAATTCTACCCGGCGTTCCGGCTTTGTGCACAATCGCCGGAACTCCTCACCGATGCAGGGATTAAACTCGATGCAGAAAAAATAGCTGTTCTTCTCACTTTGCCGCTCTCTCATCCCGAAACTCTGAAAGCGGGAACAGCGGGAGCGGTACGTTTGGTTCAGAAAAACCGCCGCTTTGTGGGAAGAGAGCGATTCCTCGAAATCCAACTGGAAGCGCAAGTCGGCGAAGGTTGGGAGCTTTTGGGCGGCTTCTATCAAAACACAAACTAGCGAGCGTTCGGAAGGGTTTAGATTGCGAATCCCGGTCAGTGCCTGGAGGTTTGCCCGACTTCCTACCTGAAAACAGGAACACTTCAATCGCTGGACACCCTGAAACTCTTGTTTTCCCGATGCGAAGCGGCGGGGGTAGATGTGGCGATCTGCACCGACAACCCTGGTCTTCACGATGTGCGGCTGCCGTTCGAGTACGAAACCCGCGTCCGCCCCCGTATCGAAACCGAAGCCAGCCTCGGCAAACTTATCGCCCTTGACATCGAAACCGGATCGAAGCGGATGTCTACCGCCTCACCGTGTAGAGTAAGACGGCAGCGAACCGGACGCCGAAATCCTTGCGGTGGGGGACAAGCCGCTGGTCGGCGCACAACGCTCGAGGGATAGAAGCTTTGCCTCGATTTTGGGCAGCAATACCCTTAGTCTCGAAAAGTCGCTTTGACGCTACGGTGCACACAAGCCAATCCTCCTTCCTTTTTGGGAGCACGGAAACCAGACTGCTGTTCCTACCGAACGCCGCCTCCGTTTTCCTCTTTTCACCGGCCAAAAACCCCGAAAATTACGTAACCTCTACGGTTTTGCTCCGTCTATTCCGATAACACATTGAAGACCTTTTGCCTTGCGGCCTCCCGCCTCCGCCCTTCCTGTCGGGCAAAGAGGAAGTTCCGCCTCTCACGGTGAACCTATGGCTATGCTCAAACTCAGACGCGCTCCCCTCGGTGAGGCCCTGCTCGCAGAAGGGTTCATCACCCCCGAACAGCTCGAACTCGCCCTTTCCGAGCAAAAGCGCAGCGATCCGCACAAACGCCTTGGCGAAATTCTCGTTGCGCTTCGCTTTGTCACCGAACCGACCCTGCTCACCGCCCTGTCGCGCCAGCTTGATGTGCCCCTCATTGACCTGAGCAAAGAGCCGCCCGTGCCGGAAGTCCTCGAACTTGTTCCCTCCGAATTTGCCATGCGCCACCATCTCATCCCGCTGCGCCGCAACGATGAGACCCTTGTGGTCGCTATGGCCGACCCGCTTGATATTCATGCCATTGACGACCTCCAGCTGCTCACCCGCCTCGACATTGCTCCCATGCTTGCCCCTGCCGGAGAAATCCGCCGCCTTTGCGAGCAGTTTTATATGCACCGCATGATCCAGGGGGTGCAGGAAGCCGAAAGTCTTCTCGAAGACGAGTCCTCGCTTGATGTCGCCGATCTGCAAAAAATGGCGAAAGAAGAGCTCGTGATCCAAATGGTGAACCTGATCATTAATCAGGCGATTCAGGATCGTGCCTCCGACATTCATATCGAGCCGTTTGAGAAGGAAATGCGCGTTCGCTACCGGGTAGACGGCGTTCTCCACGAAGTCAACAACCCTCCCAAACGCTTTCACGCCGCCATCGTGTCCCGCGTCAAAATTCTGTCTGACCTCAACATCGCGGAGCGGCGGCTTCCGCAGGACGGACGCATGAAAATCCGCTCCGGCGGACGCCAGATTGATCTGCGCGTTTCCACCATTCCAACCGTGTACGGCGAAAGCGTTGTAATGCGTATTCTCGACAAAAGCACCGCAATGCTCGGCCTGCCGGAACTCGGCATGGACCCCGAAGTTTTTTCCCGGTTTCGGCGTCTGATCTCTGAGCCGCACGGCATCATCCTCGTCACCGGTCCCACCGGAAGCGGCAAAACCACCACGCTTTATGCCGCCCTCAACGAAATCTACTCCGCTGAAAAAAAGATCATCACGGTCGAAGACCCGGTCGAATACCAGCTCAACGGCGTTAACCAGATTCAAGCGAACGCGCAGATCGGGCTGAATTTTGCCTCCGCCCTCCGCAGTATCGTGCGTCAAGACCCCGACATCATCATGGTGGGAGAAATCCGAGATCACGAGACGGTGGAAATCTCGATTCACGCCGCACTCACCGGCCATCTCGTGTTTTCTACCCTGCATACCAACGACGCCGCTGGTGCGGTTTCTCGCCTGCTCGATATGGGAGCGGAACCCTATCTCGTGGCCTCTTCGCTGATCGGTACGGTCGCGCAGCGATTGGTTCGCAACAACTGCCGCCGCTGCCGCGAGCCTTACAACGAAAAACCCGAAGCCCTGCGCGAAGTCGGTCTCACCCCCGACGATGTTCGCCGAACGCCCCTGCTGCGCGGCAAAGGCTGCCCGGAATGTCGCGGAACGGGGTTTAAGGGACGAAGCGGAATCTATGAATTTCTGACGGTGGATGAAAACGTGCGCCGCATGGTAATCGAGCGTACTCCCGCCTCTCATATCAAACAGTACGCCATGAAAAGCCAGCAAATGATGACGATGCTCATGGATGGACGCCAGCGTGTTCTTGCCGGAGACACCACGATTGAAGAGGTGCTGCGCGTCTGCCAGCGGGAAGACTTCGATATTTAGCAATCAGAGCGAGACAATCCTTTTCTCTCGCTTCTCGTTTCTGATCCCCAACCCCTAACTTTATGCCTGATTTTACTTACGAAGCCCTTGATAAAAGTGGAAGCCGCACCGGAGGCACCATCACGGCAAACGACTCGACCGATGCCGCCCTGAAGGTGCGTGCCCTCGGTGTTTTTCCCACGCGCATTGTAACCGGCAGTAAAATCGCCCCGAACCCCGCTGGAGCAGGGGCGTCTTCCGAAACCAAGGCCCCGAGCTTTGGAGGAGGCGGCTCGAAAAAGGTATCGCGGGTTCAGGTGCTGCTTTTCACTCGCGAAATGTCCGATCTGCTGGATGCGGGGCTGCCGATGGATCGGGCGTTTTCGGTGCTGCTGGATCAAACCGACGGCGGCGGACTAAGAGCGATGCTCACCGCCATGCAGGGAGACATTCGCGCCGGGCAACCCCTCTCAACCGCCCTGGCGAAATATCCAAAAGAATTTCCGCCGCTCTACAGCAATATGGTTCGGGCCGGAGAGGTCTCCGGGCAGCTGTCGGGCGTGATGACACGCCTCGCCGACTTTCTGGAAAAAGAACAGACACGCCGAAGCCAGATCATCGCCGCCCTCACTTACCCGGCGGTGCTGCTAAGCGTCGCCATTCTCGCAATTATCTTTTTGCTGGTGTTTGCCATTCCGAACCTCACCGGCGTGTTCAAAACACTGGGCGCGGGGCTTCCGCTGCCCACGCAGATTTTGATCGGCGTCAGCTCCTTTGTCGCAAAATTCTGGTGGCTGATCCTGGGTGTGATCTTAGGCGGCTTTTACGGGTTTCGTGCCTGGACAAACACGGAGCAGGGCCGCCTCGGATATGATGCCTTTCGACTGAGGTCTCCGTTTTTCGGCAAACTCGTTCAGAAAATCATTTCGGCGCGGCTTGTTCGCACCCTGGGAACCCTGCTCGGCGGCGGTGTCCCGATCCTGGAAGCGATGGATATTTCCGCTACTGCGCTGGGAAATGTGGTCGCCTCCAATGCGCTGATGGAAGCTCGGGGCGGCGTTCGTCAGGGAGAAACCCTGCACGAAGCGATGGAGCGAAACCAAACCTTTTTGCCGGTGGTGAAGCATATGACGGCGGTTGGGGAGGAAACCGGACGCCTGCCTTCGATGCTGCTGCGAACCGCCGACACCCTTGATTTTGAGGTAGACAACGCGATGCGGAAACTGACCTCGCTGATCGAGCCGCTGGTCGTTCTCTTTATGGGCGGCTTTGTCGGATTTGTGGTGCTGTCTATCTTACTGCCGATTTTTCAGATCAACACGCTGGTCAAATAAAATATTCCGTGCGAAACGAAGCACGAACTCTTTGCAAAAACTCAACTGAAAGCATGATCTGTCTTTCTGCCGCCTTTGCTTTCGCACAAATTCAACCCTGAACCCTTCTGAGGAGAAACCCTTGATTTACACTCGAAAACCCACTCGCGCTGGCTCGGTTACGGGCTTTACCTTGATCGAACTCGTCGTGGTCATCGTCATCGTCGGAATTCTGGCGGCGGTGATCGTCCCTCGGTTTTTAAGCCGGACCGAGGATGCGAAAGTTTCCTCCGCCATCACTGCTATGAGTTCCTTTAAGCTGGCGATTGATCTCTACGAAGCCGACAATGGAAAGCCGCCTACCACGCAGCAGGGTCTTCAGGCGTTGATTACGCCTCCATCCGGCTCCAAAAAAAGTGCCTCCTATCTCAAAGATGTCTCCGCTGTGCCGAAAGACCCCTGGGGTTTTGACTACGTGTACAAGTCCCCCGGCGAAAACGGACGTGACTACGATATCATCGCACCGGGGCCGGACGGTCAGGTGGGAACTGCCGACGACGTTCAGAGCTGGAACCCGCAGAAATAGCAGGGAGGGAATAAGAGTCAGGGAAACTATTCTCTCGGCCTTGATCCCTCCCCTCTCACCTCAACCCTTATGCGACGAGCCTTTACCCTGATCGAACTCATCGTGATTATCGTCATCATTTCGGTGACGGCAGGGATTCTTGTGCCTCGCTTTACAGACTATTATCAGCGGGCGAAGTTCAGCGGCGTGGTGCGCGACATTCGAGATTTGCTGGCAGAAGCGCACGACCGCGCCGTGACCCTCGATACCTCGACAATCGTAACGTTCGATCCCGGAAGTCAGCTCTTCGATCTTCAGGTGACGCCGCCGCTGCCGCTGACCGATCTGCCTTCAGCCCTGGCGGAGGAAGCACAGTCGGTTTCGGCGGGAGAACATCGCGGCTATACCCTGCGCGAGGATTTTACGGTAAGTCAGTTTCGCCCACTGACGCAGCCCGCTTCGACCGCTTCCCCGAAAGCGGCGGAGGGAGTGACCTTTCACAGCGACGGAACCGGCGACGGCGTAGAAGTCGTGGTGTCAAGCGCGTTCGGGTTCGGCGCAAAGATCACGGTGAGTCCCTCTACCGGCCAGACGATTGTTGAGGAGCAGTAACCCTTGCGCTTTGTCTCCGCCTCTCGCAAACATCGCCTTGACAGACGGCACTCCGCCGGGTTTACCCTGATCGAAATGATCGTGGCGACGTTTCTGCTCGCCATCGGGATCATCGGCGCGATGGGGGCTTTTTCGATGGCAACCGGAGCCAGCACCACCGCTTCTCGGTTTCATCAGGCGGCTCTTCTGGCTCAGTCCCGCCTCACCGAGCTGGAACTACACCCCGAAACGCTGGGCGGCGGCGGGGAGACGCAGGGCGATTTCGGCGAAGAGGCTCCAGGCTTTCGCTATGTTCAGAAGGTGGAAAGTTCGGAGTTTCAGAATTTGTTTCGGGTGACGGTGACGATTGCCTGGGGCGACCCTGAACATCCCGGCGAACGCGAATTCATTACCTATCTCCGAAACGATCCATCGGGAAGCTCGGACAACTCTTCGACTTCCAGCACCGGCGTTCCGCAAAAGCAGGATCGCAGCGGCGCAGGTTCAGGAGGCTTTTATGGCTCGAACCCGCGCTAAAAAATCGGGGTTCACCCTTATCGAAGTGATCCTTTCGCTTGTGATCTTCACCCTGCTGATGGGCGCGATTGCGATGAGCCTTCAGACCTCGTTTCGGGCTCAGCGGATCACCGAAGCCAACCAGGAGCAGACGGGGAACGTTCGGGCGATTTTCGGGCTTCTAACGCGAGACCTGCACGCCGCCCTGGGCGCGAAGACCAACCCGGTGTCCGTTTTCCAAGCCGGGGGAGGCGGAACCCTGCTGACCCTGACCTCTCGAACGGCGGGCGTGATCGCGCCGGGATTGGATGCAGGTTCCGAAGACGGCTCAGGCAGCAGCGGTTCCACCGCTTCCGGCGCAGGCTTTGTTCCCCCGCAGTCGGACATCGCCCTGATTCAGTACGATTTCAATTCTGCCGCTGGCGAATTGACCCGCTCGGTGGTTTCGGTTCCAAACCAGCAGTCACTGACGGGGGGATCACCGGCGAATTCCAACAGTGACCCGAAATCCGCGCTGGGGCGCAGAATCGTTTCGCTGACACTGAAGTTCTGGGACGCTTCAAGCAAGGGATGGCGAAACGTTTGGAATTTTCGAGGACAGGCCCCCGCTCCGCCCGCTCAATCGGGGGACGGCCAGACCGGAAACGCCTCCGATCCAAATTCAGGCACCAACCCGCCGGTGTCCGAGGCGGCCACTTCGGATACCGGTGGCGATACTACCCTGCCCTCCGCCGTTGAAATCGAGTGTGTGGTGAAGGGAAACGACGACCGCACGGAAACTTATACCACCCGTGTCTCAATCACGGCTCCGCTGGCTCTCAGTCCCATCGAAAGAGCGTCGAGCGGGGCGGGAAGCGGCCCCGCCGCCTCAGGCACCGCCTCCGGCAGCGGTGGAACCCTCTCTCCAGGAGCCGCAGGCACGGCAGGGGCAGGAACGGGCCAATGATCTCACGAAAAACAAACGCCGTTCACACTGCTTTTTCTCTTAAGGTGCGCTGGCGGCAGGGGCAGGCCCTGGTTCCGGTACTGCTGGTGATGCTGATTCTCACCATTCTGGGGGTATCCTTTGCAGTTTCGGCGCAGCGTGAACTTCGCTCCGGAACAAATTTCGCGGCGGAGACTCAGCGCTACTATGCGGCACGCGGAGCCGCACTTTACGCCGCTTCCGCGCTCGCTTCCTCTTCTAACAACGGAGCCACCTACGGGGTGGTCACTTCAACCGGGGACACCGACGCGAACGGCTGGCGTCCAATGGGAGATGCGTGGGTGAAAGTCGAAGTGGTAGACAGCGGCGCGGGGATCAGCCTGAATGGAGCCGATCTTGCAATGCTGCAAAAACTGCCAGTTTTTCGCGACAATCCTGAAGCGGCGGCCTCGATTGTGGACTGGCGCAGCCCCGGCGATCAGCCGTCGCAAAACGGAGCCAAATCCGAATACTACCATGCATTGAATCCGGCTTATGACTGCAAAAATGCCCCGTTCGATACGGTGGAAGAACTACTGCTGGTAAAAGGCATGACGCCCGCTTTGCTCTATGGCAATGCCTCCGGCTCGCCTATCTCCAGCAGAGATCTTCAGGCGGCCCGCGCCTCCGCCGCCTCCGGGCAGGGATCGGCTTCAGGAGGCGGAAGCACCGCCGCAGGAGGGCGCATTGGTGCGGGCAGCTCTGGCACGGCTTCTCCGGGCCGCACCCGGCAGGCAGGCCCCGCTCCGGGTTCACCGATCACGGGAGCTTCAGGAGCCGGAAGCGGAGGGGGCGGAACCCCGGCAGGAAGCCAGGGCAGTCCGAACGGACAGAACGGAGCAGCGGACTCTCTTTCGCAGGATGATTCGTCTCAGTTTCAGGACCTTTTCACGAACAGCCATCTTCCACTTTCGGAACTGCTCGTTCCGACCAATCGAGAGCGCAACGTTTCCGCTGACGGGCAGCCGCGTGTGAACATCAATACGGCGACTGACACCGAACTGGCCCAGAAGCTGGGGCTTTCCCGGAATGTGGTTCGCAACTTAATTGACTATCGCAATGGCGGAACGGGCGGCGTTGGAGGCGGGGGACGCCCGACAAATGGAAATTCCGGCAGCGGACAAAACGGCACTAATGGAGGCCGTCCGCGCCCCGGAAACGGACAGAATGGAAACGGGCAGAACGGCAATGGCGGGCGGCCTCGCCCGAACGGAGGCCGTCCGCGGCCAGGCGGATTGGGTCGGCAGGCGGCGGGAGGCCAGCCCGCTTCGGGGGAAGGAACGAACGGGGGACAAAATCCACCGAATTCGCCCAACAATTCTAATTCTGGCACGAACAGCCAGGCCCAAAATGGAACCGGGGATGCGTCCGGGGCAAAAAAAGGGTTTCGTACCATCGGCGACCTGCTTGAAGTAAACGGCATCACCCGCACCGTGATGCAGCAGATTGCCGATAAGGTGACGACGGACGAGGCAGCCATTCGAGAAAATATTTTCAATATCAATACGGCTCCGGCGGAAGTGCTGGCGACCGCACCGGGAATGACCCGCACGATGCTGGATGCCATTCTTAATTATCGTCAGGGGGGGCAGGCCTTTCAGACGCTTGGCGATCTTTTTACGATTCAGAGCCTGCAGCGCGAGGACTTCGAGAAAGCGATTGGATCGCTCACCACCAAGTCTTCGCTTTACACCGTGCGCGTCAAGGTCAAAATGCCTCGTCAATCCGGCTTGTACGCTGCAGCCGCCCTTATTGAGCTCACCGAAACTGGCCCGCGCCTGCGACAATGGCGCGAAGTGCCCCGTCTGCCGGGCTGGAGTCAGTGGATTCCTGCGCCTGCCCTGCCCCAGCCCGCCTCCGCTTCAGGGGGAGGCAGTGCCTCTTCACCGAATTAAGTTATGGCTATTCAATCTAACCGAAAACCTGCTTCGCTGCGTACTCCCGCTTTGACCAAAACGGCTGTCGTTGATCTCGGTGCCTCTTCCCTTCGCGTGGCAGAAGTGGAAATCGGAGGCGACGGAGAGGGTCGTATTCTCCGCAAGGGCAAAGCGGAGCTTCCTTTTGCCTTTTGGAACTCGCTGACCACCAGCGGAGCCGACCTCACCGCTGCCCTCCGCGAAGCCCTTTCCTCGGCAGGCATCGTGGAAAAATCCGTTTCGGTCGGGCTGCCGCGCCGATTGGTGACGCTTCGGCAGGTGCAGCTTCCCCATGCGCCGCCGGATCAACTGCGCTCGATGGTGGCGTTTGAAGCTCAGCAGTATATTCTGTTTTCGATTGACGAAGTAATTCTGGATTACTTCGTCGTTCCCGACGCCCCCGGCAGCGGCTACGGCGACGACATGACCACCGTGATGCTTGCCGCCGCCCAGCGTTCCATCGTCGGCGAAATCATCACTTCGTGCGAGCGAGCCGGATTGAGCGTGAAACGGCTGACGGTTTCCGCACTCGCCCTTGCCGAAAACGCGGCTCTCGAAACGGAGCCGACCGCCATTCTCGACATTGAGCCGGGCGAAGTGGATGTGGCGATGGTTTCACAAAGGAGACTGCTGTTCACGCGGGCCTCCACTCTGGAACCTTCGTCGTTTACATCGGAAGGCGCAGGTCAGCGGTTGGCAGACGAGATCAGCCGGTCGCTGACGGCTTACAGCAACGAATTTCGTTCGCTTCCGCTTCAACAAATTCTTCTGGCGGGAAGTGCAGAGCAGGAGATTCAGGTACTCGAAGCCAGTCTTCCCGACCTTTTGGAACTGCCTGTCCGCCGTCTTCGCACCCGGATCGTAGACACGAATGAAGCCGGTGCTTATGCGACTGCGGTGGGAATTGCGCTGCAGTCTCGAACCGACGGCATCGGCCAGATCAACCTCATTCCGAGAGACCGGGAAGAGAAACGCGCCGCCTCCGCCAAGCGTCAAACCCGACTGGCGGGGGCCGCTGCGGGAGTTTTGGTCCTGGGAGCGGGACTGCTTTGGCTTCAAGCCGCGTCCGCAAAGGCGCAAAAGCAAGCCCTGCTCACCCGGCAGGCAAATCTCGATCTGCAAGAAATCACGTCCCGGCTCGATGCAAAGAAGAAAAGTGTAGGACAACTTCAGGAATTCGCAAGTGCCTTGACGGGCGGCATTGCCCGCAGGCAGCCCCTCGTAGATGTTCTCTATGCGTTGGACGACTGTGTGCCGCACTCCCCCGACATCTGGCTCACTCAAACCAATTTCGAGCGAGGAGGAACGATCACGCTGCGCGGTGAAACCAAAAATGAAATGTCTGCCACCGATTTCGTACTGGCCCTTCAGAGATCGGGCGCGTTTTCGGAAGTGCGGCTGGGCTATTTGGGTGAAGCACAAAGTCAGGAGGCGAGTCAGGAGACGCCGGCTTCACCCGTCTCCGTGCCGAAAGCAGCGGTTTCGCCCGTTCTCCCCGGAGCACCTGCGCTGCCGTCCGCCGGAAATGCTCGTCCGCCGTTGGGTGGGCCGCCCTCAAATGTGCCGCCGCTCGTGACCGGAGGCGCGAAACCAGTGCAACCAAATTCGTCTTCGGTCGTCAAACCTACGGCGAGTTCTCCCCCTGTGACAAAGCCTGGGCCGAAGCGAACGCCGCGCACCAGTTTTATCATCACCTGTCGTTTGAATGAAAGCGCGAAAACCTTGCTGCCCGATAACCGCGACCGCAAAACCAGCCTCAATTTAGGAAAAAAGCCGCTTTCCATCACGAAATCGTCCTCCTCTCCGAGTGCCTCCGAACCTGACGATACGGAAGACAAGGAGGCTGGTACGAATGCAGCCCCGTGAACGTAACCTGCTCACCATCATGGGGGTGGTGGCCTTGGGCGCAGCCGTCTTCAGTATTCTCAATCCCCCCGGAGGCGGAGTTCAGAAAAAAGCGGGGCAGTTGTCTCTGGAGGCTGCTTCCGCAAAGCGCGAGTCGAGCCTCAAAGAGCTGAAAGCCCTTAATGTTTCAGAAGAGACCCTGACGCCGCGCATTGAAAAGATTGCGTATCGTCGTCCGGCGGACGAACTGATTCCCCGCGTGGTGCGCGATCTTCAGCGGATCGCCAAGCAGTCGAACCTACGGCTTCAGGAGGTGAAGCCGCAGCGTTCTCGCCCGCTGGCTTCGGGGCAGGGCGAAGTCGTGCCGATTGATATTCGCTTTCGCGCTCCCTTTCAGCCCAACGTCACTCGCTTTCTTTATTTTGTCGAGGCCCCGGAAGGGCGCATGGCGATCCAAAAATTCAATGTGACCTCGGCGGATGCCCGCACCCGCTCCGTAGATGTTTCCGCACAAATCGTTGTTTTCACCAAAGTTATGAGCACCCCCGGTTCAGGAGAAACCCTCAATGCGTCCAACACAAGATAACTGGAACGGAATCCCCGTATACTTCGGAGGCCACTCAAAAATTAATTCTCCGCTCGACCGCCGTATTTCCCGCCGGGGTGAGTGGCTGCTGGTGGGAACCGTTGCGCTGATGTGCAGCGGCCTGCTCACGCTGGCGGTTCGAGACGACGCCCAGAGCAGAGGCGAAAAGCCCGTTGCTGTGGAAACCGCCGCCTCAGCACCAAAGGAAAGTAAGCCGCTGGAACGTCCTGCCGTCGAGTTTTATACAGGCGGGATTCGGGGCAATCTCTTCAGTCCGCCGCTGCCGCCTGCGCCCAAACCCGCCGCGCCGAAACCGGTTCCCAAACCCAAGCCGCTCCCTTCTCTTCCCCCGCCCGTTAAAGTGGTTGCGCCTATTGTCATCAACCCCTTTGCCGACTGGAAGTACACCGGAACGGTGCGGATGAACGACCAAATCATGGCCCTGCTGGAAAACAACGGAACCAAGGAAGGCCGCTACGTCCGGGTAAACGAAGCCTTCGACGGGGGCGCAACGATTTCATCCATCACCGACGGCGGCGTAACCCTGTTGGCGGCGGGTAAACCTTATTTCATTGCAAAGCAGCAGGAGGGCAGTCTGGTTCCTCTTAATGCCCCAACTGCCCCGGCCCCGCCTCCCGGCGGCGCACCCGGAACCCCGATTCCTGGAGGTGGCCCGCCGCCCCCGACGAATACGGGGCTTCCGCCTGGCGCAATCGTCACTCTGCCGAATGGCATGAGCCTGACTGCCGGTCAAGCCATCCGACGCGGGCAGCGGCTGAACCGACGCTTTAACCGATAACTGTTCCCTTGCTTTCACGGAGTATTTTTTCGATGGACTGTTCCCGAACTCATGCCCGCCACTACAAACGGCGAACCCAGGTCGCTCTTTTTTCAGCCGCATTGTCGGTCGGTGGATTCAGCCCTTTGGCAGCACAAACCCCGCCCTCCAAACCCGCCGCCGAAAAAAAACAAACCTTGCCCAAATCGGGAGTGGCCAAAATCAAGCCGCAAACCGGGGGCACGGTCACCCGCGTGATTCCGATGCCCAAAGGAGAAAGCAAAGCCGCCGGAAACCCGGTAGTCACGCCGACCAATCCCGCGCCTGCCCCGGCACCGCCTCCGCTCTCCTCCGCCGCACCCGGCACGACGTTCACGTTTGATTATCGCGGCTCCGACATTATGAATGTGCTGCGCTTTTACGCGCAAATGTCGGGCCTGAACGTCACCGTAGACCCCGGCCTGAACGGGCAGGTGACCATCATCAACCCGAAGCCGGTTTCGCTGGACGATGCTTTTAAGATTTTGCAGTCTGTCCTGGTGGTGCGCGGATTTACGGCGATTCGGGACGGCTCGGTGCTGAGCGTGGTTCCGCTGGATCGCGGTGTCCGCTCCACTCCCCTCGTCTCCAATGGGCTTGACGAACAAGGCAACCCCAGTACAAACCCGCAGAACCAAGTAATGACGCAGGTGATTCCACTTGAAAACGTGGACGCCGAAGCCCTCGCCAAAGAACTCGATCCGCTTAAATCTACCGGAGCCTCGCTTATTGGGTCGCCGGGAACCAACGCCCTCATCATTACGGATACCGCCTCCAACGTCCAGCGATTCATCAAGATGGTGGACGCGCTCGACAAAACCTCCAACAACACGGAACTAAAGGTTTATCCGCTGAAACGAGCCGAAGCCTCTGCGATCACCGACATCATCAACAACCTTTACAAGCAAATTACTACCCGCGGACGTGGAGCCGGGCAGCAGCCGGGTCAGCCGCCGCCGCAGCCCGGACAACCCCAGGCAACAAGCGGTCGTCCTGCGGTTGTTGCAGTGGCAGATGTTCGCACGAACTCCGTGATCGTGGTGGCATCCCCGGACAATCAGGAGCAGGTAGCGCGAACGATTATCGCCCGCCTTGACGACGACGACTCGAACACCCTGGATACCAAAATCCGCAAAATCAAATACGCGGACGCCCAACAGGTCGCCAATCTGGTCAATACCGTGTTGACGAATCAGCGGGCGGCGGGCGCAGGCGGCGGGCAAAACGCCTCGTTCGGTCAACGGCAGTTCGGCGGGTTCAACCCGTTTGGGGGCGGGCAGGATCAGGCGCAAAGCGTATCCTCTTCCGACCCCTTTGGCAAGGTAGCCGCCGATCCCCGCACCAACACTCTGCTGATTTCCGCGACTGCTGAGCGGATGCGAAAAATTGATGAATTGATTGACCAGCTCGATGTCGAGGTTCCCGTTGAATCCACGACTTTTGTGATCCCGCTCGTCAACGCTCAGGCGCAGGACGTGGCGGCGGCCTTGCAGCAGGCGTTTTCCACCAATAACCAGAACGGCTATACCGTCAACTACAACTTCGGCGGAGGCAATAATGGCGGCAACAATAATCGCCGCCAGCGCGTCAACCGTCGTTTCGGCTCGGACAGCTCCAACAACAATAACAACCGCTCGGCTCCTCCCGGCCCCCCGAATGCACCCGGCGACGTTCTGCCAGGACAGGGAGGCTACAATGGGCCGGACGGCGGCTCGGCGATTCCGCAGGGCGTCTCCGGGGTGATGACGGCGGACGGCTTTGTTCCCAGCGACACCGGCAAAACGCCGCAGGCCTCCGAACGAACCCGTCAATACTATGATTATTATGGCGGCTATGGGGGACGGCGGCGCAGCCTGGGGCAAAGCGGCGGGCCGCAATACGGGCGAGGTTCGAGCGGAGCCTACTCAAACCTGCTGCAGCTCCAAAACAATGTTTTTGTCACCCCGTCTCCGGGCGGCGACAGCATTATCGTGACCACCACACCCGACAACATCAAAACCCTGCAGGAACTCATCAAACAGCTCGATGTCGTTCAGCGGCAGGTTTTGATTGAAGTGATTGTGGCCGAAGTCACCCTTGATCAAAACCAGAAACTCGGCTCGTCGCTTTCGGGCATTTTCAAGAATGTATTCAATAAAACGAATACGGGGCAGGCGCGTCTAAACCTGACGCCGGGAACCGGAAACGTTTTCGATGTAAACGCAGCGGGCGGGCAGTTCACCGTCTCCGGGATTGACTACTCGGCCCTCGTTCAGGCGATTACGACAGACAATAAAGTCAAGGTGCTTTCTACCCCCAGCGTTTTCACCTCCAACAACCAAGAGGCGACCATTCAGATCGTGACCTCCATTCCCTATATCGGCGGGCAGGATCAAGGGAGTTTCAATACGTTCGTGTCGAACAATATCAAGTTTCTGGAGATTGGTTTCAACCTGAACGTGCTGCCGGTGATCACGCGGCAGGGGCTGGTGACGATTGATGTCGCGCAGGAAGCGAGCGACCTGCTCCGCTTCGAAACGCTGGGCACGGGCAATGCCGCCCTGCGCGTTCCTTCGACCAATGTTCGCTTTGCCAACACACTGGTGACGGTGCAGGACGGCGAAACGGTGGCGATAGGCGGCCTTATTCGGGACAGTCAGGCGACCAACATTACGAAAGTTCCGGTGCTGAGCGAAATTCCGCTGATCGGTCAGTTCTTCCGGGGCCGCGAAAAAACACGTTCCCGCACCGAGCTGGTCATCTTTATGACGCCGCGCATCGTGTCCTCCGCAATGGAAGCCCGCGCAATGACTCAGCGGGTCGGCAGCAATATCGTGAAGGAAATTCCCGATCTCAAAAAGCAGGAAACGAACCTGAATCCCAAAAACGGAGACCGCCCGATCATGAGGCCGCGCCCGTGATTTTGAGGAGAGAGGGTGAAGAGGCGAGAAGGTGAAGATACAGAGTAATCCCAGCACCGGCGTAAAGGCACTCTGCAGTTGATTTCCCTCTCGCCGGAGATTGCTTGCGGAACCGGAAGAGAGAGCGGCAAGCCGCCCCCTCTTCCGGCCTGAAGTTTACTTTTGCAGAAAGGTCGTGCCGGGTTCGCGAACCCGGCTTCCTGCCGCGCAGAGAGGGCAGTCGTCCGGGGAGTAGGTAACGGCTTCGACGGTCAGAAGGGCTTCCTGCCGAACACCCAGCCTTACGGTTCCGCCGCTGCGATCCACCAGAACAGCAGTTCCGATCACCTCGGCGTTGTGGTGAGTGGCCAAATCGAGGCACTCCTTCAAGGCTCCGCCCGAGGTGAGAATATCGTCAACAATGAGTGTGCGCGTTCCGGCGGGCAGAGTGAAGCCGCGCCGCAGCGTGCGCTTTCCTTCCTCTTTTTCGGCATAAAGAGCCTTTACCCCCAGGAGGCGGGCGGTTTCCAGGGCCAGCAAAATCCCGCCGGTGGTCGGGCCCATCACTACCTCGATTTTTGCCTCGGCGTAGCGGCGGGCAATTTCCCCGCAGAGTGTTTCGACAGAAGACGGATATTGCAGCACCCGGAATTTTTCCCAGTATTCAGCACTGTGCCGCCCGGAGGAAAGCCGGAAATGTCCATTGAGCAGGGCATCGGCCTCCAGAAAAAGGGTGCGGACTTTCTCTTCACTTAAGGGTTGGAGCGAAGGCATCGGTATTCTTTTACTCCTCGGTTTAGTCCGCGACAGTATACCCGTTCTCGCGCCCATCAAAGGCAGGCCCTCAGCGCATTCGCCCGAATTCATGTCTCCATCATGTCCACACTGAAACAAATCGTTACCCTGTTGATTTTCCTTGGCTTGGGAGCGGGACACCCCTCCCCTTCCGCGCCGCTCCTGTCTGCCGCTGCTGGCAAAATCGAGATCACCCCGAAAACCCCGGTTTATCTGGCGGGCTACGGCATTGGGCGTAAAAGCGAAGGAGTTCACGATCCGATCTCTGCTCGCTGCCTCGTGCTTCAAGTCGGGGGCGAACGGATCGCTTTTGTTTCAGTGGATGTGATCGGGCTGTTTCGGGGCGACATTCAAAAAATTCGGGCACAGATACACTCGGTGAAGCCGGAGCAGGTGATCGTTTCCGCCACGCATACTCATTCCGGGCCGGATACCTTGGGGCAGTGGGGACCGAATTTGCAGGTTTCCGGCGTGGACAAACCCTGGCTGGCCGATACCTTCACTAGAATTGCGGCTCTGGTAGACAAAACCGCTTCCGAACTCAAGCCCGCTCGACTCTTCTGCGGCACAACGACTTCCACCCCTCCCGTCTCCAAAAACATTCGGGCGGCTCGAATTCTTGATCCACAAATGGGGGTGCTTAACGTCACCCACCTCGATGGCACCGCCGTTGCGACAGTGGTCAATTTCGCCTGCCATCCCGAAATTCTGAACACCCATTTCCTCACTGCCGACTTCCCAAACTGGCTCTACAAAACGGTGGAGGAGAAAACGGGCGGGGTCTGCCTTTATCTCAATGGGGCGCAGGGCGGGATGGTTACCGCCGACTTCGACGAATCCACCACGCCGAAGGGCAAAAACTGGGCCGCCGCCGAACGTATCGGAACGCAGCTGGGGGAGTGTGCGCTCGCCCTCCTCCCTGCCCTTGCCCCGCTTGTGCCGGAGGCTCTGAACGTTCAGCAAAAAACGTTCACCGTTCCGCTCGACAACCCCCGCTTTGTGGCCCTGGTAAAACTCAAAGTGTTTCCACCCGATTTGATGAAGGGCAGCTCCATTGAAACGGAAGTCCATCGCATCACGCTTGGTGACCTCGAAATGCTTACCCTCCCCGGTGAGGCCCTCCCGAACATCGGCCTTTATCTCAAACGCAAAATGACCGGCCCGCACAAATTTCTGCTGGGCCTGACGGGGGATGAACTCGGCTACATTCTGACGCCGGAAGACTTCGGGCTTGACCTGTACAAGTACGAGGCTTCCGTTTCCGTCGGTGAGGAAATGGCCCCTCGGATGATCGCGGCTCTTCGCTCGCTGCTCCCCTCTTCCTGGGCTGCCCCGCCTGCGGGAAAACCTTAACCCCCGCTCACTAACCTCTACTTTTTCGCGGGGGAGGCCGCCTGGTTTGGAGAGGGAGCAGCAGGCGCGACAATCGCCTGAACATCCCGTGCGAGCGTTGCGGTATAAACCGTTGTACCGTCATAAGCGGGCGCAGCAAAGACATTGCCGGGGCCGAGTTCGTATTTCCAGAGCAATTTGCCGTCTTCCGCGTTCAGCACCGCCACCCGCCCCCGCACCCCCACAATTGCCAGCGTTTTGCCGTCGGGAGAGACTTTTACCGAAGAATCGTAGATCGCCTGTCCGATGGAAGTCTGCCACCGCAGTGCATGGGTCAGTGCATCAAAGGCGTAAACGCTTCCTTTGTCTCCCAACCCGGCGATATAGAGGGAAAGCCCCGAAAACGCAGGACTGCTATACCCCAGAGTGTCGGCTCCGGAAGGAGCGCGAACCGTCCAGAGTTCAGTTCCATCGGCGGCACTCAGCGCGTGGAGTACGCCGTCGTTGGAAGCAGCGAATACGCGGTTTCCTTCGACCGCCGGGGACGCAATCGCGGGCGAATAATAAAACGACAACTTTCCCTGCGAATTAACACCGAAAGCCTTTTTCCAGCGCACGTTCCCCGTTGCGGCCTCTATCGCAAAGAGGGTATTGTCCCAGAAGCCAGCGTAAAAGGCGGTTCCATCGGAGGCAATCCGGGATTGATGAAATCCGCCTGTCGAAACTTGCCACAATTTTTTGGAAAGGTCGGCACTCAGTCCGATAACATTATTTCCGGCAGAAAAGCAAACGACGTTTCCGGTTTTGGCGGCAGTTCCCCAGATCGGAGCCGGGGCCGAAAACCGGGCGATCTGTTTTCCGTCTTTGGCGTTGAGGGCATAGAAATTTCGATCCGAGGAGCCGATGTACACGGTGTCGCCCACAACAAGCGGGGTTCCCGTGACGGCTCCTTTCGTTCCGAACCGCCAGCGAATTTTGCCTTTTTTCGTTTCCAGAGCGTAAATGCGTCCGTCGTTTGCTCCCACGATTACGGTGTCGCTGTAAAGCACCGGGCTGGATTGAATCCCCTCTTCGAGATTGGTGGCCCAGCGGTGCATGGGTTCGTTTGCCTCGCGCTCCACCTCGAAAATCACCTCATCGGAAAGGGTGTTTTTACGAGAGGTCGTCACCCGCAGGGTGGCGGCGTGAACGCCTACCGGCACATTCTTAGCTGCAAACTCCGCGCTCCAAATGTCACGGGCGTTTTTGGTGAGAGGAAGCCAGTCGCCGTCGTCAATTCGATAGTCTGCCGACTCTTTGTCGGGGGTATCCTCAAAGGCGCGGGGGGAAAGCAAAGCGGAGGGGCGGCGGCGTTCCAGAATGGAAACGTTCGGGTCATCGAAACCGGCTTGCAAAGTGGAGCGTTTTTCGCCGCGAGTGGGGATTTTCGCCACGATTTCGGGCTTAAACGGCAGGTTTGGTCCTGTTCGATTGTAGCGTTCAATCGTGACGAACAGCGGGGAGACGGTCACCCGGTGAAACGAGCCGTCATAGAATTTACGTCCCATGAGGGTGGTAACGCCGTTGGTTTTCCAAACTGAGTCGGTGTGTCCGTGCCCCGTAAAGATCGCGACAACGTTTCTCCCCTTCAGAAGCGGAACCACCTCCCGATCCGTGGGGTACTGCCAGAGATCGTACTCGTTGTCAATCGGTCGCTGAAGAAAATTGTCCCGCCCGACCCAGTGATGGAGAAAAACAAAAATCGGGGTTTCGGGTCTAAGACGGCGCAGGTCTTTAGCAAGCCAATCCAGCATCGTGCGATCCAGATGCCCCCAGTGTTCGAGCAGAACCGTCGTGTCCAAGAGCAGAAAATGAACCCCGCTCACGTCGAACGAACTGTAGGGTTTTCCGATCTGGGCGGCGAATGCTTCTTTGCCAAACGGGTTCCAGCGGACATCGTGGCTGCCGGGAACCGCGTAAAAGCCGACGTTTCTTTCTTTCAGAGAGGCAATCGCTGCCTTTGCCCTAGCAAATTCCTCGTCTCGGCCCGCTTCGGTCACGTCCCCGGTTAAAACTGCAAACGAAGGCGCGAAATTTCCTCCGCGCACGGCCTCCACCATTTGCGTAAAGGGAGTGAGATCGCTCGTTTCCGTGAGGTGCGTATCGGTCAACGTCAAAAACGAGAACGTGTCGGAGGTGCGCTCTTCCGACTTTTGCGCCTGCACCGAGGAGAGGCCGCAAGTCAGCAGAACGAAAAGGCACAAGGATTTGAGAAATTTCATGTGGGTTGGATCGAACTTTACCAGAGAACACATTACGGACTGCAGCAGAAAAGCAGACAGCTGCCGACAAAACGACCCCTCCCCCAGACTGCGGAGAGGGATCGAGTGACCGGAAGAAATCCCCGCCTATTTCCGGGTGAGAGTGATGACCTGTTTTATTTTGAAGCTCTGCGCTCCCTGCTGCACTTCAACATTACTCGTGGTAACGGAGCGAAGCGGCTGTCCGTCCCCCAGGTCTAAAAGAAGCGTTCCGTTGGCGGTCATCTTCATTTTTCCTGCTGCCGTCGAGGTCACGGCAATCTGAGCCGCCTGCTTGCCATTGACGGTTTTCAGTCCCAAGAATGTGTAAGAAACATTCACTTTGATCGGGCCCATTGGGGTGTTGGTGCTCGTGACATTCTTAAAGGTTTCTCCGACTTTGATGGGGCGATTAGGGGCATTGAACTGCCCCTGCCCTGCAGTTCCTGAGTCACCGATCACTTTACCGGTATCGTCCACTTTAATAATGGAACTTTGGCCGGGGTTCATAGACTTTCCGTTCATTATCATCGCTCCGCTCGAAATGCGAACGGTGGCTACTTTCCCCTGAACGCTGAGAACTTCCCGCGTGATACTCGACTTGATTTGATTGTTCCCGCTGCTCTGCATTCCCTGCGGCAGTCCGCCGACATTGGAGCTGACCGTCATGTCGTAAACGATCTTTTTTCCCTTGACGAACTTCTGGTGAAAAAGATAGCCGCCCCCGGAAGGCGTAATCTGTGCCTTTGCATCGGAGGCGATGCCCCCCATCAGCCCCAAACCCGCCACTGCCCAGCCCGCTTTTAGCAAACAATTCATAAAATTCTCCTGGATGATTCCCCTTCGACGATGCGAAGCGGGTAAACTTTACTACAGATTCAACCCGAAGGTTGTTTCAACTTTGTGAAAAGAGGAAAGACGATCATGCCCACGATTACCGTTGAAGGCGAGTCCAGTTTCGAGGCAGAAGCCGACAAGAAGCTGGTGCTTGCCCTCGAAGACAATGGCTTCGATATTTTGCACCGATGCGGCGGCTTAGCCCGCTGCACCACCTGCCGGGTCGAGATCGTTTCCGGCGATGTGTCCCCCATCAGCGAAGAAGAAACGGAAGCCCTGGAGGAACTCGCCGACACCTACCGTCTCTCCTGCCAGATTCGCGTTCAGAACGACCTCACGCTCAAAATCGCCAAGCGTGCCTCCACCGAAGGTGTGACCCCCGGCCCCCGCCCGAAAGACTGAGCCGCTTGAAAGGCCAGAAATCAGGGTTGAAGTCTTCCTTCAACCCTGATTTTTTCGTCTTTAGTGCTCTTCCGCTGTTTTTCCGCCCAGTAGTTCCAGCAGCGAAATCGGACGCGCTCCCCCGCCGCCCGTCGAGATCGTCAATTTTGCTTCCAGCACCCGATTGACCCGCATCGCTTCCTCTTGCAGATGCAGTTTCGTGTACGTGTCGTAGTCGGGAACAAGGGAAGCCGCCGCCAGCGATTTTTTGAGTTCGCGCAGCTCGTTCCAGGCCAGCATTTTCGCATCGTCCGGAATTCCCGCACCATTTCCCAACACCATCGCGAACAGGGTATCGAGATGAGTGCGCTGAAGTTCGCGGTGCAGCACCCCGATGTTGCGATGCCCCTCCAGTTCCGACCACACCGCTTTGCGGGCGGCGGTGAAAACTTCCGGCAGGCTCAGCGGTTTCTGCATCACTTTGGACTTGAACTCGTTGTTGGAAATCCGGCTCAGCACACCGCCGCTCAGCAGATAGGTCACTGCTGACTTTTGTATAGAGGCGATTCGGTCTTTCACCGGAAACGAATTGTACCCGGCCAAACCGTCGTAGGGGTCTTGCGTGAGTTCGACCAGGTATTCTTTCGGAATCTGAAAGGCATTTTCCGCCAGCAGATACTTCGCGATAAGTTTCAGGGCGCGTCGCTGTGTGTCGCCGTCAATCGGAGCCAGCATCGGTTTTTCGCCCGGGTCCCCCTTGAAGTTTCGCCCGAAGTGAAGACCGCCGATATAGCGGGCAATCTGCGACCCGGCCCGGGATGCCGAGCCGAGCGAATAGTTGAAACCGCGTGTAAACTCCACATACGAATCACCCGGAACCGGAAGCCTTGCCCCCAGCGAATTCATCAGCTGGCGGCTGATCTCCAGACTGCGCTCCCAATAGCTCAGCGAGTCTTTGCCCAGATCGAAGCGGGTGATCGCCGGATCGAAACTATCGGCGTGTTCATCGGATTGAAATGCCAGCCCCGGCTCATTCGTTCGAGACGCCTCTTTTTTGAGGGCTTCCCGTTCTCCTTCGGTGGTTTTCGAGTCGAGCGTTCGGTAACCGTAGCCGATAGCGAAAATATCGTAGGGGCCAACCGTCGGCGAATAAAACGGTACGTCTTTGTGCTTGAGCGCGTAAATGTTGAACGGCCCGTACTCCATGACGGTGGAAGTGACCCCGGTTTCGTTTAGAATTTTGGGGTCGGCAAGCTCTTTTTCATCGTGAAGGGTCGAGCCGATAAAGTTGTGGCGCAGACCCATAATGTGCCCCATCTCATGGCAGACGACTTCGCGCAGATATTGTTTCAGGTACTCCTCGTTCGTCACTCCCATTTCGGGAGCCAGCAGGTTGAGGGCAGTGTATCCGAACCAGCCTTCGCGCATCATGCCTTCGCCATATTCACAGGATTGGGCGTTTTTGCCCGCCATCGGGTTGGGTTTGCGCTCCTGCCATGCCCAGTAGGAGGCGGGGTTGATCTCCTCGGTTTTTTCCAGTTTGATGTAACGTACAAAGTTGGAGTCCACCGTGATCGAGGCGTTCACGATTTCGCCGGTGATCGGGTTTGCACGAAAAAGCGCGACTGCATAGCCTGCCGCCGGGGAAGAAACCCACCGAATGACATTGTAGCGCATATCGGCAGTGTCCCAGTCGGCGTTGTCGGGCATCTGCTTCACCTGCACCCCGTCTTTGATGCCGACTTTTTCAAGGGCTTTGTTCCACATCAAAATTCCTTCGGAGACGGCGGGGCGGTATTCCATCGGGATGGCATTGTCGAGCCAGAACACAATCGGTTTTTTTGCTGGGGAGAGGTCGGCTTTCGGGTCGGCTTTTTCGAGGTTCCAGCGCAGAATAAAGCGTTTCGTCGTATCGGATTTGGTGTCGTCGTCGAAATTCTGGAAGTCGGTGGTGAAAAAGCCGACGCGGGGATCGGCAAGGCGGGGTTTGTAGCCCGTATCTTTGAGTTCCCAGACGTTGTAGACCACTTTAAGGGGAATGGAGCGCGGATCGGCGAGTTGATCCACGCCGCTGTTGCCGAAAAGACCGGGAACCGCCCCGCCGCCCCGCCCGGAGCCAGAAAAATGATAGTTCGTTTCAACGGTCAGGTTTTCAGGGAAGTTTTTCCAGGCGGAAACAAACGTTTTATCTCGATCCAGCGAATAGGAGGCTCCGCCCCCGCCGAACATCCCGCCGCCCCCGGAAAAGGTATTCGTGATTTGTGCGATGTCGCCCCGAAAAAAGTCGGTGATGTTAATGAGCAGGCTTTTTCGATCTTCCTGTTTTGCTTCGATCTTAAAGGACTCCAGATAGCCATCGGGAAAGGAGCGGCGCACCGAGCGGGCGATAGGGGTATTTTCTCTGGCTCGAAAGCCGAGGTTCGGGGTGACCAGGTAGAGTTTGTCTTCCTGCATTTTGCAAAATTTGAACACGAGATCGTTCACGGGGTTTCCAGCAACGGCTCGCCCGGAGGTTCCTGTTCCCAGAGTGGCCTGAAGCAGGTGCAGTTTGTCGAGCTGCGACTCTTTGACTTCGAGGTAAACGGTTTCACGTCCGCTTTCTTTCTTTCGATAGAGCGTAAACAGCCCCGGCGTTTTCTCGTAGTCTTTCACGACCTCATCAATGGACTTTTCTTTTTTTTCGTCTTTTTTCGGCGGGTCGGCGGGTTTCGCTTCCGCAGTTTTGGAGGCTTCACCCGCTTTTTTGTCGTCTTTTTTGCCTTTTTTATCGGCGTGCTTTTTGTCGTCTTTTTTGGCAGCGGAAGCAGACACTTTCCCGGTGAAAGGCGAGCCTTCGGTGCGGGAAGCAGCAAGCTTTCCGCTGGCGGTGGGTGCGCCTTCACCGAGCGAAAAATTTTCGAGTTCGCTTTCGGTGGTCACCGTATCACCGCTCGAAATCTCGACTTCGTAGACGGATTTAACGTTAAGCGGGGAGGAGCCGCCTGATTCGGTATACGTTTCTTTGAGTTTTACGCAGTCCACGCCTCCGGCTTTGCCAAACGAAACTACCTCAAACTCGGCTTTTGCCGAGACGGTTCCCAGCGTCTCATCGCCCTTGATCTCAATCGTCCAGTTGTCCCCCACCCCGACGGCCTTGCTTGTAAAAATCGGATTGGAGGCAACGCGCAGACGAACGGCAGTTTTGTCTTTGGTTTCTTTTCCGGGCTTATAGGAAACAAGGGTTCCGTCCGCTTTGATGACAGCGACCGACGGCGTTTTCTCCTCTTCCCCCGGCATTTTTTGACCGTTGAACGTGGTTTCCTGCGACTCGGTCAACGACTCGAAGGTGATGAGGCCGTCTTTGCTTACGTCTGCAACAGTGACTTTTTCTACCTGTTTGACCGCCATCGCGACTTTCTGTCCCTGAAGTTCGAGGTTGAGGTCGCCGGTTCCGGTGTAGCGCATTACCTGCCCTTTGGCAGCACGGTAGATCAGGGCCACTTTGTCGTCGGCAAGCGAGCGGAGGGAAAGGATGGGGAGAGTGGACAGCAAACTGGTCAAGAGGCACATCTGTGCCGTCTTTCTCATCATTCTACAAGGCTCCTGTTCTACATTGGCCCATCGCACGGGATGGGGTAAAAAAATAAGGGCGAGAGAGGCCATTCCGGGAGAATACGGCTTCGCAGTGAAAAAAGGTTTCACCGAAGCGAGAAAGAATTCCTCTTTACGCCTGTTTCACGCGGTCTTTTCACGCCATTCAGAGAGGAGCAGGCCGGTTTTAATCAGGGTATGGAAAGTGCCGTCGCGCTTGACCTGGTCTCGCAGGTGTCCTTCGATCTGAAAGCCGAGTTTTTCCTGCACTCGCCCGGAAGCGGCATTGAAATCGTAATAGCCGGAGGTGATTTTGTGCAAAGCCAATTCCTCGAACCCGAACCGAAGGATTCGCCTGCTCGCTTCCGTTGCAATGCCGCGCCCCCAGAACTCCCGTCCGATCCAGTAACCCAGTTCGGAGCGGTCGTTTTTACGGTTCATTCCCAGCTCGATGCAGCCGCAGAACGTTCCCGTTTCACGCCACTCGATCCCCAGTGTCACTCCGCGTTCGTACACATCACCGGGGTGGACACACGCCAGAAATGCCTCTGCATGATCCCGCGTGTAGGGGAAAGGAATCAATGCCGTGTTACGGTGCATCTCCGGGTCGCTGCAATAGTGCGCGACAAGATCGGTATCTTCCTCGACCAAGGGACGTAAGATCAAACGCTGGGCAGTCAGTGAGACCATGATCGCAACTTCTCCTGTTGAGGAAGGATTGAAAGGGTGAGCTTTGTCCCGGACTAAAGTCCAGGTCTCAGTGGCGTTTCGCCAACTATCCTTCGGACGGAACTTCTTGATGAAAACGGCTTCTCTTTCCATTGGAGGCATTCCCGTCCGCAGGACGTTTAGCCGCAGGCTCCCCAGACGGGTATTTCAATGCCCGGTCTCTCGGTGCTCCCCAGACGGGTATTTCAATGCCCGGTCTCTCGGTGCTCCCGCTGGTGCACCCTCGACGCGGATTTGGATGCCCGGTCTTAACGAATCAGCGAAATGGGCCAACAAAAAATTAAACGTTCTCCGTCCTGAGTCGCCCGAAACCGTCCGTTCCATCCGCTTGAGTTTCACCCCTGCACCCCCTTACCCCTCTTTACTCCGCAGTTCGCGGTAGAGTTCGGCGATTTCCTCATCGGAGAGCGGAGAGAGAGCGGATTCGAGTGTGGAAAAAGTGTGAGGTTCCATGATCGTGTTTAGTTTACCCGGTCTCTGTGCCATAATGAGGGCGGCATGACGATCCGCTCCCGCGCAATTCGCCCCCCCTTCCGTTTCCCCCTAACGATACTCTGCTGTCTGTCGGCGTCCCTCCCCGCCCACGCGCAGACGCCTCCGCTCACGCCCCCGGTTTCACCAGCAACGCCCGCCGATCCGCCAGCGTCCGCGTCCCCCTCGCCTTCGGCTTCCACTGGCAAAGAACCCGCCCCGCCCGACGCACTCGCCGGGAAACTGTCTCTTTCTCAGACCGGCGAATTTCGCCTGAACAATCTCACCGGAGAACTCTACGCCACCGACAATGTGACCATTCTCTACGGCGACACCGCCATTACAGCAGACAAAGCGGAAGGCAATCTCAACCGGGAGATTGTGCTAAGCGGCAATGCCAGAATCACACGCGGCGGACTAACCTCAGCGGCGGATGCCATTCACTTTTTCCCGAAGTCACGCACCTATCGCCTCGACAACCCCCGTGCCGTGATTGATCCCTCTGTACTGAAATATCGGCTGCTCGATCCGCTCTTTGTTCGCGGCGGCGCATTGCAGGGGTCGCGCACGGGCTATTCCTACGCGGAAAACTCCCGTGCCACCACCTGCATTGAGGATAAACCCCACTACGAACTGCGTTTCCGCTCTGCGGAACTCATCCCGGACGAGCGGCTCACCTTGAAACGGGTTGCGGTCTACTTTTTCGGGCAGAAATTGATCGTGCTGCCCGAGCTCGTCATTCCGCTCAACCGCCGGATAGACCGCTACCAGCCCTCTTATTTGCCGGAGTTCGGGCGCAGTCTTCAGGAAGGCTACTTTGCCCGCTTCCCCTTTTCGTTTGCCGTTGGAGCCGCCGCAGCCGCCTATCTTCGCGCCGATTTCACCGAAAAACAGGGACCCGGCTACCGCATCGAACAAGAATATCTTGCGGGAAAGCAGGATCGAAACCGCGATTTTGCCCCGGCTCCCGAACAGGTCCGCTTTGATTATACGGGGGCGAGCGGAACCTACCTGCAATCTTATGGCTACGGCGGCAATGTGCGCGGTCTTCCCCGCCTCGGTACGGGGTTGGGGCCGACCAACGGCGGGCTGTTCACCGTTCAAGGCTATGCCGCCGACGGCTTTCAGAAAAACCTGAACACCAGTTTTCGGCATCAGCAGGGCATCGGCGGCTCGAACCGCTTCGGCTTCACCACCGAATACCTTAAAAACAATCTCTACAGTTTTTCAGATCAAACCACGCTCAATTCCCGCTTCACGCTCGACCACAGCGACGGAGCGCATGGCGTTCGTGCCAACCTGCTCCTGGGACTGAACCAATCCGACTCCACCGGTTTCGGCTCCCGGCAGATCACCGGGGAATATCGGCACGCCTTTGACTGGGGGGGCCAGGGTTCCACGCGCAACTCGCTCAACTTCGATTTCAATTTTGCCCGCAGCACCTCGACTTCTCAGTTTGCCGCCTCCAACCGCACCGAAACCTTGAACTCCCAATTTCAGTTTCAACACGTTTCCCGCGACTATTCCTTTAACGCACAGGCAAACAAACTCAGTCCCATCGGCCCGCAGACCAACACCTCCTCGTTCGGTTCGCTGGAGCGGCTGCCCGAACTCCAGTTCGCCTCCGATACCTACAACTTCAAGGGCGGCTGGCTCAGCAAATTTCCCGCACACCTCGATTTCGGCTACGGCTATTATTCGGAACCGGGAAGCGGAACCCAAACAAGCCGCTATTTGCTGGGCTTGACCTTGCAGGAGCAAACCCTCTTCCGGGGAAAAACGACGGAAGTGGCGACCGGAGGCGGTTTCGAGCAGCGGCTTTACGGGGACACGGCGGCGCAGTACATTTTACGCAACACCACGCGGCTTCGGCAGCGGTTCGGGGGCCGAAGCGGAATGGATCTAACCTACCAATATCAGGAACCGGCGGGAGGCACACCGTTTCTGTTCGACACATTCGGGCGTACCCACTACCTGACGGCGGAGGCGGGCTACCTCAATGATTCACGCTTTCAACTGACGGGGCGGGTGGGCTACGACTTTCTCGGCACCTCTCGTGAACGCCCCTGGCAGACAGTTTCAGCGCGGCTGCTGTGGCGGCCCGGCGCGAATTCTCGCTTTGACCTGCTGTCCACTTTTGACCCGAACACCTCCCGCTTTGTGGCGGTTTCGTCGGTATTACGGCTGCGCGGCAAAAACGATTTCGCGTTCGATGTGCAAGCCCGCTACGATGCCCAAGTTGGGCGGTTCGGGCAGGTGAACACGCAATTGGATTTGCCGTTTCTGGGCAAGTGGCGAGCCGCAAGTTTGGTTCGCTACAACGGATACAACGGTCGCTTTGAGAGCACGAACCTGCAAATTTCGTATCGGTGGGACTGCATGGAAGCAAGCCTCACCTACACAGCGACGCCCTACGGCTTTCAGTCGCAGCAGCAGTTTTACTTTGCGCTGCGCCTTACGTCCCTGCCGTTTTTCCGCTCCTTCAGCCGGGGCAGCGCAGGCGATCCCGTCGGTCTTGGCCTCGGTGACCTCTATTGATCTTCCTTTCCACCGGATTTTTCGCTTGTGCAGAACCGGCGTATCCTCTACACAGATCAATCTGGCACAAAGCGGCGTCCTGCGGTGTTTCTCAGCACGGATGCCTCTAGCCTGCGCCGTGCCGATGTCGTCGCTGCCCCGATTACCAGTAATCTGACGAGGAAACTTCCACACCGAAGCCTTCATCTTTACTCCCGCAACGACCATGACGCTTCTTCGTTTTACCCAGACTTCAACGACCGGGGCATCACCAATCTTCGACAACGTGCATCTCACCACTGTTCCTAACCCTGATGCGCTCGCGGCGTTTGTCATCGGGGTAGTTCCGGGGGGGCTAGATTGATGTTGCGCTGGCGGCGGAAGCAGGCGGTCTCGAAAACAGGTTTGGTGTATCAGGGGGAGGGACGTGAACCCTTCGCGTCCCTCCCTCAATCCGCGCATTTTCAGGTAGACTCAGCATAACCTTTTTACTGCTGGAGAATATGAATGAAGACTGATCAAGAACTCTTGACTTCCGCTTATCATGCTTTTAACACCCGCGACCTCGAAGCCGCCCTCGCACTGATGCATTCCGAAGTCGAATGGCCCAACACGATGGAGGGCGGCTTCGTTCGCGGACACGAAGGGGTACGTACTTACTGGAGCAAACAGTGGAGCCTGGTTGATCCCCATGTTGAACCTCTTCAGTTTGGGACGGACGCGAGCGGGCGCATCGTCATTGATGTGCATCAGATCGTGAAGGATTTGCAGGGAAACCTTCTCGAAGAGGTAAGGGTTCAGCACCTCTATCGCCTCGAAGGGGGCCTGATCCGTCGCATGGAGATGGGAGAAGACCGGCTTATGGCGACCGGCGCGAAATGAGAACAGAAATGAGACCGGGCAGGAAATAGATTTTCGGCTCCCTTTTTCTTCGGTCTTCCGCTGCGCAATTTTTTGGTTCCTTGGCGCGTAAACAGGAAAAGAACGTGCGCTCTCTGGTCAATTTGGCGGGATGTTGAGTATAATAACGCCAAGAATTTCGATTGAAAGGGGGTTTTGACTTAAACCCCTTCCGTACCGAATAGTTTGATTGTCCGAAGTATCAGCCCGTTAAGTGTCGGAGGCAGCACCTCGGCAGGAGAAGAAGCCATGCAATGGTTGGCAGAGATTTGTGTGCGGCGACCAGTATTCGCAACCGTTATCGTTTTGGCCCTTTCGGTGGTTGGGCTTTTCAGCTACTTTCAGCTCGGCGTAGACCGATTTCCCAAAGTGGACTTCCCCACCGTCTCGATTATTCTGCAGCAGGATGGAGCCTCCCCGGAAAATATCGAAACCGAAGTGGTGGACAAAGTTGAGGAGGCGGTCAATACGATTTCCGGCATTGATACCCTTCAGTCTTCCTGCTATGAGGGCTATGGCATCGTTCTTGTTACGTTCGTGCTCGAAAAAGACGTGAATGTTGCCGCTCAGGAAGTCCGCGATAAGGTCAACACCGTCCTCAAAGACCTGCCTACCGATGTCAAGCCGCCCACGATTGACAAAATCGAAACCGATTCCGCTCCCGTTTTAGAGATCGCCCTGACCGGCGGTTCCGATCTGCGAACCACCACCGAATATGTGGACAAAACCCTGCGCCGCCGCATCGAAAGTATTGACGGCGTCGGGCAGGTGCGAATTCTCGGCGGACGCAAACGCCAGATCAACCTTTTGCTCGACCCCCAGCGGCTTCAGTCTCGCGGCCTCACCGCCATTGATGTGCAGCGAGCCATCGCGAACCAAAATCTACAGGTTCCGGGCGGGCGCGTCGAACAGACCGCTCGTGACCTGACCCTTCGTACCTACGGGCGCGTCGGCACTGCCGCTGAGTTCGGGGAGATCACGGTCGCTCAGCGGGACGGCACCACAATCAAAGTAAAGGATGTCGGAACCGTTGAAGACGGCATGGAAGACGCTCAAACGATGGCATCTCTGGCCGGTCAGCCCACCGTTCTGATGACCATTCGTAAGCAGTCCGGTCAAAACACCGTCGCAGTCATTGATAAATTGAAAGGCCGCCTTAAAGAGATTGAGGCGGCTTTGCCTGCGGGCTACAAACTCCGTATTGCCCGCGATCAGTCTGAATTCATCAAGGCTTCCACCCATGCGGTGCAGGAGCATCTGACGGTCGGCTCTCTGCTTGCCGCGGCCGTCGTGCTGATTTTTCTCTGGAACTGGCGCACCACAATTATCTCGGCAATTGCGATTCCAACCTCGATTGTTTCTACGTACGCCTTGATGAATTACATGGGCTTTACCCTGAACGGCCTGACGCTGCTGGCGTTGACGCTCTCGGTAGGCATCGTCATTGATGACGCGATTGTTGTGCTGGAGAACATCTACCGTTTTATCGAAGAAAAAGGGATGAACCCCTTTGAGGCGGCCATTGAGGGAACCCGCGAAATCGGGCTGGCGGTGCTGGCAACCACCCTTTCGCTTATCGCCGTCTTTCTTCCCGTCGCCTTTATGACCGGGATTGTCGGACGGTTTATGAACTCCTTTGGGCTGACGATGGCCTTTGCGATTTTCATTTCGCTCATCGTTTCCTTTACGCTCACCCCGATGCTGGCCTCCCGCTGGCTGAAACGCGCTCCACACGCCGCCGAAAGCGGGTCTGAACCGGCAGCGGAAGGTATTCCTGTTTCGACAACCGGCGACGGGCATGATCTGCACAGCGAGGCCGGGTCGAAAACAACCGGGTTTTTCCGCCCGATTGATGCCGTGTATACCGCCCTGCTGAAATGGTCAATGAGGCATCGCTGGGTGATAGTTCTCATTTCGATTGCCGCCTTTTTCTCGACCGTTCCAATTGGAATTGCCGTTCCGAAAAACTTCCTGCCGGATGATGACGAAAGCCAGTATCAGGTTTCGCTCCGCGCCCCGGAAGGAACAGGCCTCGACGCAACCAATGCTCTGGCGTCGCGGGTCGCCAAAGACATCCAGAATAACATTGCCGGCACGGATTATACCGTTGTCAAAATTGGCGACAACGATCAGCAGACCCGCAACCTCGCCGCCATTTACGTGAAAATGAAGCCGATTGAAGAGCGCAAAGGCTACTCTCAGCAAAAGGCGATGCAGGCGGTTCGCGATGCTGTGCTGCCGCGCTACGGCAATGTGCGAACCAGTGTCGGGGCGGTTCCTGCCTTTTCCGGCGGCGGCGCACAATCCACGATCAACTTTTTCATTTCCGGGCCAGACCTCGGCAAGCTTTCCGAATACACCACCAAAATGCTGGATGCCATGAAGAAAATCCCGAACCTCGTGGACCCGGACTCTTCGCTGGTGCTGGGGCAGCCGGAAATTGGGGTGCGAATCGACCGCAGACGCGCCGCCGAGCTGGGCGTCTCGGTCTCCGACATCTCGAATACCCTGCGCCTGCTTGTGGGCGGCGCGAAAGTCTCAGACTTCACCGAAAGCGGCGAAACTTACGAGGTGCATATTCGCTCGGGCAAAGACTATCGAACCGATCCCAGCATTATCTCGCAGATGACTGTGCCCTCCACCGCTGCCCCTGGAAGTTCGATCCCGCTGAACCAGGTCGTTTCGTTTGCGGAAGGGACGGGGCCGTCGCAAATCGTTCGCTTGAACCGTCAGCGGCAGGTTACCCTCTCCGCCAACGTGAAAACGGGAGGCTCTGCCCAGGCCGTACTGACGGAAATGGATCGCCTCACAAAAGGATTGAACCTGCCGCCAGGTTACACAACGGGCACTACGGGAACCTCCAAGGAACAGGGCAAAGCGTTTGTCGCGTTTATGGCGGCCTTTCTCTTGTCCCTCATCTTTATGTACCTCATTCTGGCAGCACAGTTCGAGAGCTGGATTCATCCAATCACCATTCTGATCGCGCTTCCGCTCACCATTCCGTTTGCCCTGCTTTCGATGCTGATCTTCGCCCCGTTCGGGGTGTCGCTGAACATTTTCTCAATGCTCGGTATTCTCGTGCTTTTTGGCGTCGTGAAGAAAAACGGCATCCTTCAGGTGGATCACATGAATCAGCTTCGGGCACGGGGTATGAACCGATACGATGCGATCATCGCAGCAAACCGGGATCGCCTGCGCCCCATTCTGATGACCACCGTTGCCTTTGTCGTCGGCATGATTCCGCTGGTCATCTCCAGCGGAACAGGGGCCGCAACCAACCGCAATATCGGTTTTGTGGTCATCGGCGGGCAAACCCTTTCCCTGCTGCTGACGCTGCTAGCGACCCCGGTATTCTATTCGCTCTTTGACGATATGGTGACCACGCCGCTTTGGGGCAAACTGCGAAGTGCCCTCTCCCGCAAGAAATAGCGCGTTCACCCGCTACAAGGGCGTCCTTCTGAGATTGTCAGAAGGACGCCCTTTTTTGCCGCAAATCGGACGAGAATAAGGTCAAGAGCCGACGAGGGTGCGTTTTTGCTGGGGGCCTCTTGGCGAGGAAAACTTTTCACGAAAACAAAAGGCCGACGGAAAGGGAGAGAGCAGAGCAGCCGCAGCCAGCAAGGTCCAGCCCGTCGCAGGAAACGGCTCCACAATCGAGCGCGTCACAACCCAGCGGCAGGCAGTTCAGCATTTCGCAGCCAAAGAAGGTACAGTCCAGCCCATCGCAGCCCATCCCTCTTCGATCCGTCGAGCCGGGAACGATTCGGCGGCTGGACGAACGGGCGATGCCCCCGGCAGGCTTTTTCTCCTCGCCGTTATCGGTCTGCTCCTCCGGGGAAGAAACGTCGCCGTTCTCCTGAAAATGTCCCAGCCTCCGCAGTTTCGCCCTCTCCGAACAGCTCTTCAATCGGGCGCGAATAAGCGGGAGAGACCTGGTAAACCCGATTTCAGCGATGGTGCGCTGAGCAAAGGCGGAGCAAGATTCTCCGCCTTTCACTACCCGGTAAGCGCAGGAGAAGCCTTTGTGCGGAGAAACAAAACGGCGATAGCCCCGCAAAACCCTCGCCGCCACCCACGCTAGCAGCCAGTCGGCGGGCGGGCGAGAGGAAGCAAGGCTCAGAACCGAACGGAGTTTGGTGGAGGCCAAGGCGGGTGCTCCCTCAATGAAAACTACCCCGCACACCTGGGTCTGCGGGGCAGTTGGGATCAGTTATTTCCCGTGAAAATAACTTTCCAGGGCAGGTAGTTGGCGTTGTACACCGAACCAACGGAAGCAATCCCTGTCGAAGAGGTGTTCCAGTAGGCAATCGAACTATTGTTTTTGTTCTGAAAAATCAAGGTGAATACGCCGTTGAACCCACCGTCCTGCACTCCAACGAGCGACCAGGCCGACAGATTTGCGCTCGTGAAGCTGAAGCCGCCGAAATCGTACACGCCGTTGGTCAGATTCCATTGAATGACTTCGCCGCTGGAGTCGTTTTGCCAGAACAGGGCCACTTTTCCGGTGGCCGGGTCTGCCTTCGCCGCTTTGATCGTATAGCCGGGAATCGAGCCGCTATAGATGTAATTAGAAGACCTCACCGAAACACTTGTGGCGGTGGAGGAGAGCATCCATCTCAGGCAGCCGCGTGTTGTTTGGCTTTGGAAGATCAGATCGGGCACTCCGTCTTCATCAAGGTCTGCGGCGGCCACAATCTTCCACTGGTTGTCTCCGCCATTCCACAGCGTTCCTTGTGCCGTTACCGTAGTCCCCTTCATCAGATAATAGATCACGGCTCCGGTATCGGGGTTTTGGAAAATCAAGTCGTCGCAGCCGTCGCGGTTCAGGTCTGCCGAAGCTGCAAACCGGAAGTTGGTCGAACCCAGCTGCGTCCCCCCCAGGGTCAGATAATTTTTCGAGATGGCAGTGGAAGTGGAGGCATCCAGAATCCAGGCATACGGAGTACCGTCAAAGGGAGTCCCGCCGTATTGGAACAACGCATCGGGGCAGCCGTCTCCATTGAGATCGGGAGAACCGACATACTTCCAGTTGACATTTCCAATCGGAGCGATATAATTGTAAAAATTCTGGCTTTGATCTTGAAGCCGCCAGCTCTGAACATCACTATTCGTCGAGTTCTGAAAACGAATTTCGGATGCAAAATCGGGGCGAGGGTCGGAGGCAATCCCAGTTCGCACAAACACGTCCTCTTTCGCGTTGGTATCGTTGTTGGTGAGGTTCGTCGCACTGCTGGCAAAAGCGGCGGTCAGCCCGTCGGCAGAAATCGTTCCGTAGAAACTGGCCCCGTTGCTTTCCGCATTGGCATTGGTGAGGGAGATGCGGGTGGTGGTTCCCGCCAGCCGGTCCCGCAAAAATACGTCGGTCGAGCCATTTGAATCATTAACGAGGTTATTGGAATCGCTGTCGAAAAGCACATAACGCCCGCCCGCCGAAATCGAAGAATAGCGGGTCTGCCCGTTGCCCAGAAAATTGTTCGTGCTTTTGGAGATCACCTCGACTTTGCCGGAAAATCGGTCTTTCAGAAAAAGGTTGGTTCCTGCCACCCCGCTCACCAGATTCGAGGCTGCCGACTGAAACGAAATATACCGTCCCCCCGCAGAAATCGTCGAGTAATATCCCCCCGCATTGGCTCCTGCCCCGGACGCATCCGAGTTTATCTGAAGCGTTCTGCCTGTCACCGTGTCGCGGAGGTAGACATTTTCTCGACCTGCGGTGTCCCCTAAATTGGTCGCTACGCTCTGAAAAAGAACAAACCGACCGTCACCGGAAATTCCTCGCACCTGGTTGGAATTATTTGCAGTCACGCCCGCCCCTGACACACTGATGCGGAGAAACGTATTTTTGATCCGGTCGTAGCGATAGACCTGGATAAAGCCGGATGCGATATCGTTGGTGAGATTGGTGGCAAAACTTTGAAAGGCGATGTAGCGTCCGTTGGCGGAAATGTAGGGAAGGGTAGACGCTCCATTGGCCTGCGCCCCGCTTGAATTCACGGTGACCCGCACCAGGGTTCCGGCTGTACGGTCTTTCAGAAAAATATCACTCACGCCGTTTGTGTCCCCGGACACGTGATTTGAGGCTGCCGAATCGAAGGCCACCCACCGCAGCCGTTTGCCTGTGTTCGGATCACTTTGCTCCCCGGCGAACGTGGCAAAGCCGACATCGGCATCGGCCTGCCCGTTGGCATTTGGAACTCCGTTGAGCAGACCCGAGTTGATGCGTTCGATGCTTTGAGAGGCTCGATCTTTCAGATAGAGGTCCCAACGCTGCGTTGTATTCGGGTAGCCGAGGTTGGCGGCGCGAGAGCCGAAAAGGATAAAGCGGCCACTGGGAGAAATTTGAACGGTTTTCTCGCCGCTGTCTCCGCCGCCCTGCGCCCCCGCCGCGCTTGTCGAAACACGGGTGGTGGTCTGAGCGAAAACAGCGGAGGGCAGAAAAGACAGCAGCAAGGCGGAAAGGAGATAAGATTTAGGTTGCATTTCTTTTTGACTCAGCTCTGTGCCAAAGGGTTCCAGAGATTAGGATTCGTAGTCAGGCGTTTGACTCGAACTTTTGTTGACCAAATAGACGATTAAAACGGCGGCTCCCATCAGTAACGCAAACATCACCGCTTTGCCGCCGATCAGAGGGCCGAAATCGTTGAGCAGAAAATCCACGCGGTCAATGAGCAGGGCCAGCCGCCCCATAATGGTGGACCCGAAAATCGCTCCAAAGGTGAACATCATCAGCCAGCGTCCCCACTTGGCCGCCCCCTTCACCGCCGGATGCTTCTGCTCGAAGGAAAAGAAGAAGTAGGTCATCACACAAAGCAAAATCAGGAGAAAGATCAGGTTATTGACCGCTCCGGAGAGGGTCAATTCTTTGGCGGCCACTTTGCCCGCCGCGTCGGTGAGTGCCGGGTGGGGAATCAGCGGCTTGAAGGAAGTCGCCACTTGAGGCCAGATGTCGTTGACGAATTCCTGAAAGGCTCGCCCGGAGGTGACGCCGAGAAAAAAGCCAATCACCAGTCGAGCGACATAATTCAGGCGCGGCGAATAGATGAAATAATAAAACAATCCCGCAAACAGAACGAAGACCAGCCACCACTGCCCTTTGTCGTAAAAGGGAACGTACCACTTTGGGTAGAGGATGTCGTTCCAGTTCGTCGCCACCATATAGCCCGTGCCCAGTCCTAGAAAGATGTGCTCGAAAAGCCGGTAGACTTTGTTTTCTTTGTAGAGGATCGAAAACAAGGCAAGAGTGCAGATCGCCCCCGTCCACAGCAGAATTGTTTCGACATGAGACGCAAGCCAGGGAGAAAATTGCGGCATTTAGTGCGTTCCTCCAAGGTTCAGGCGGGCACGCTGCCGACGTTCCAGGATCATAGCGATATTTCCTAAAATGATAAATCCGATAATCAGCAGATGCGCGAATGACGACGAAATGGAGGCGCGGGTGGCGGCCCCTTTGTAGCCCAGCATCTGCTCGTATTCGACGGCTCCCTGAAGCCCCACCATCAGGCCCACGATTTGATTGCTGTCTAAGCGGTTAAACGCTTCCGGCCCCATGACCGACGTAACCGCCGCCCCCATTTTGATGTTGTACGATCCCTGCACGAATTTGATGTACGACTCGTAGGAAGAAGTCGGGGTGATGTCGAGCATGAATTGGATGTCCCGCGCCGTTTTGATGCCCTTCATCACGGGCATATCGGCGACGGACAGCCCGCGAATGTCGGAAACAATTGAGCCGGGGATGTTCTGCACCCAGGCTTTCAGAAAATTGTCGGCGTCGGCTTTATAGCCGAAGTTCACCCAGTTCTCGCCCTGTTTGTAGCCGTACTCGTCCTGAAGGCGGAGCGCGATCAGCTGAGTCAACTGCTTGGCCTGTGGTTCGCCGACCGCCATAATCGCCAGCCGCACTTTCTTCTTCATCAGGTGGCGCATCAGGGCTTCGGTTTGCGCCCGGCTTTCGCCGCGAGTGCCCGCCCCCCAGTCTACGCCGAAGAGAACGAAGTCGCCCTCCTTCAGGTCTTCGATGACGTTGTACATTTTCTGCGTGGCGGGCTGAATGGGAACTCGTATCTCGGGAGTATAGAAAAACGGAATACAGATCGCCAGCAGCAGCATTGCATAGAGAAATCGGCGATCCACCGTTTGCAGAAATTTGAGAAAATTCATGGGTGTGTCCGCCTATCCCTCAAAGTAGCTGCCGCGTTCCAGTCCCAGCCAGATTCGCAGTGCCATCGCCAGATTGCCGATGCCCAGCCCAAACGAAATCGCCCGTACCGCTGCCGAGTTCGGCACTTGGTTGATCCAGGTGCGGATGTTTTCCACGCGCAAATTGGCGATGAGGCCGTCGGTGGGAAGCCAGCTGGTGAGGAGCTGCCCGATGGCGATTTGGCCCAGCATCACAACGATGGCGGTCACCAGCAGCATTGTCGCTTCCACCGAGCGCACCCGGAAGGCACGATACGCCGCCGAAACGATATAGAAGGCGATGATCGAAAACATCGTCGCATCCAGCGAAGCCAAGGCTCCCTCGAACAAAATTTTATTCAGATTTTTGTTGATGAGGTTCGGGTGAACTTTATCGAGGATGTTGATAGACATCATGGCAAAGGTCGCGATAAAGAACGCAAGGCTGTTTCCCCACCCTTCCGCCTGCCTCAGCACCCGGCGCCCATGAACCTGAAAGAGGTTTACCAGTCCCAGCCCGACCGCCAGAGCGATAATGACTGGCGTGGTGTTGCCGAAAGGTTCAACCAAAGGCGTTAGAAAATTGCCTTCTTGTTTGCCGCCGGGCGTGAGCGGATGCACGGGCAGAAAGAATTCCAGAGCAAAGAAAAGCCCGCCGAGAAACGTGATGCCGACCAGCACCGGTTTTCGGAGGGTTTGCGGAATGGCGATCAGTCCGGCGATCAGCAGAAGCGTGAACAGGGTCGCGCCAGCGATAAATCCCCAAAAGGTGCCTCCGGCTGCAGGTTGGAAAAGTTGAGCGAGCAAGCCAAACCTCATCTTCGGGTTTCGGGATCAAAGCAAAATGGGAGCGCGAAACGCGGCTCCGATCTTCCCTGCCCGATTCCGTTACTTTGTCAGAAATTTCACAAACCATTCCCCGATACCCGTTTGAGCACTGGAAATCGAAACCAGAATCGTACCGACCACGATCAGCAGCAGAACGAGGGCTTTGGCGATGTCCTGCCCGACCAGCGACCCCAGCAGGGTAGGTTCGCGAGAAAGGTAAGCACTCGCCGCATAGAATTCGTCCCCGATGATAACGTAATCGCAGGCCGCAATAAAAAACGGAATCTGCGTGGTGGTCGGGGTTCCGGCCACCTGAATGGCTCCCACCTGCTGACCGGTTTCTGCCAGAATGAGTGACTCGGCATAGTAGTAGCCGAAGTGAAAACAGGCGGCGGCGTTTTCGCGCCAGATTGTTCCCGCCACCGCCGCCGCAAACGCAAACTGCTGGTTGGTCAAAAAGCGCACGTCGCTGGGGTTGTACATTTCGGGGCGTCCCTCCACCGTGTAGGCGTCCCGAATGGCTTCTTGGGTGACGGGAAGCATCTGCGGCTCATAGACGGGAACAACCGTGCGGGTGGAAAAGCGGGCGGAGGCACGAACGACGTAGGTAATGATTGCCAACGCTTGCAGCGAAACGATTTCAATGCCGCCTTTCACGGCAAGCCCGCCGGTAGCCACCATCGGACGGCCCATTTCAGTGGCGCGGCCAATCGCTTCGTCAATCGCAGTTAAGCCCTGAATGCGACGAATAAAAAAGTTTCGGTTTTTGGCGAGGACGATGCAGTAGACAATGACGGCACTCATCAGCGGAATCAAAATTCGGATCGCGACATTGGCGTGTTCCATAGGCGTTGAGGTCAGGCTTTCGGGTCGGAAGATTTCGGTAAAAGGGCGTTTTCTTCGATGCGCCGGATCAGAAGTTCGAGGTTCTCGCGCTTTTCCAGCAGTTTACTCATTCTCTGCACATTTTTCACGCCAAACAGGGGAGCGAGAACGCCAGAGCCGAGCAGGACGGACTGTCCGGCGAGAAAGTGCAGCGGTTTGTGCATCTCCAGAAAGAAAATCGCCGGGGTCGCCAGTCCGTAGTCGTGAGCGCGTTTGGCGAGACTTTCGATCAACTCGCTTCGGGCTTCGTCGCTCAGTTCGGCATCCCAATCAAACCCCATTGTGGCGGTCTCCGTGTTTCTCGCGTAATCTTGCGACTTCGGCCCTCAGCGACGCCCGGTCGCCCGGCTGCCCCGTTGGAGCAGGACGCAGCAAAATTCCGCGCACGGCATCAGAGCGGGAGGGAACCGCAAAGGGAGAGAGCAGAACACCGGGGCGGTCAAAGACCACCCGACGCACCTCCTCCACTTGTAGGATAGCAGGAGTCAGAAAGCCAGATACCTCCGCTCCCTCTTCACTGTGGGTAGAGAAGACGGGAAAAAGATAGTCGCGCACGGAGCCGAGCAACAGCAGCATCGCCACAAGCACGGAAAGCAACGTCTCGAAAATGAGCCAGATGCACAGAGCGGCAAACCCTCGCGTGAGCGGGTGGACACGCTAGCCGAACGTTGAGGGGGAGTATTGCATCATCGCTATGATTATAGACGTTTCGGACGAACCTGTCAAGCGGTCTTTCGGAAGACACTGTGTTTCTGTTTCGCTTGACCATTAAGAAGACGAACTATGAGAAATTTCGCGGCAAATAAATCTGAACGGTAAACATTTGGTTGAGAATTTCTTTACAGTTATGCTACAGTAAATTTGACAGCAAAAAAACTTGCAATGATTTCGCTGCCTATAATTATTCACTTTCTGGCGGGATTCGATGCATTTCGCCTGACAACAGGGAGATTAAAAAATGAAGCGAATGGTTTCAACGCTCGCGGGCTGCCTGCTTTTGCCTGCAACTTTTTTCAGTGAAGTACGCGCCTATGGATTACCTCCGGCAGGTGCCTATGCAACACTCGGCATCAATTCCGTTTATAGTACAACCGACCTAAGTTTTTCAGGTACTTTTAGAAATTCTGTTTTCTGCCCTGGCCTTTCAAGTTGGGATGTCGGCAACTTGAAAATCAGCGGCCCCGCAGGAGTCGTGCAGAATAGTAAATTTGATGTCAAATCCTCTTGCAACCCTGTGATCAATAGGGATATTTACAAACTCTTGGGCTTTCCAGGCGATTATGCTGTTGTGGGTATTGATGATGGTTTCACTGTGACCCTGACATTCATTCCAGGTTATGGATATATCCCAACTCCTCAAACGTGGACAATGACGACGAACACTGTCTCCGTTCATGTTGGGCGTTAACTCCTACCCCTCTGTAAATTGCTCACAGAAGTCGTGTCTCCTCTCTTATGAGGAGGACGTATCCTTTCTTCCAAAGAGGTACTGTTTCATGTTTTTACCCTGCGCTTTCCTCAACTGCACACTTCTGCTTGGCTTTATTCTGCCTCAAGCCGCCCCAAAGCCTTCTGTTCTCACCAAAGTCCCGATAGATGTCAATGCGACTCTCCAAAAACTGGAAGCGATCAAGGTCACTGTGCACCGAGCAGGAATTCCCCTTTCTGAATTGCTTAAAGAATTGAGCAAACCCGAACTCGCTCTTTTTCCCTCCGCAGGCTTCCAAGACCAGCGCGTGACTCTCCACACGAAGAACCGCTCTCTCCGTTCCGTTCTGGAATCTCTTGCTGAGCTTTTAGATGGTTCATGGCGGGTGCAGGACGCAGGGAAAACGCTTTTTTTAGACCCGGAGGCGGGGCGAAAATCCTATAGTCAGAGCTGGTGGGGCTACTATCTCGCTGAGCGAAAACAGGCTCAACAAACCAAGTATGAAGCCCTGCAAACGATGCTCAATCGCCCCCCGACTGTCTACAAATCAGGCGTCAATTTTGGTGGCGAGCAGCAATTTGCCGATGAACACACACGAAACAGTCGCATTTTTAGCCTTCTCTCCCCTGACATCAAGCAACAAATTACGGCACTGGCATTTGCTGAAGACTATCCTGACATTCTGGGATATCTTGGCGAAGGTGAAACTGTCCTCGTTCCGGGGCAAGCACTGAGCAAAGAGGCGGAAACACTCTTGATGGAGGCGGAGCCAAATCTACTTTCTACGAGAGAATCTCATGTATTCGGCTTTTATCTGTCGGGGAATACGGTCAATGTGAAACTGATTGTGCCCGGACAAATCTCACAAGCCTTGAATGTCAGGTCAGACTACACCGTAACGATGGAAAGTTTTACCACTAATCTCGATCAAAAAATGGTGGCTCAAATATCTACTCAGATGAAACACGGCATCCCCAGAAACTGGCAGCGACTTCTTCTCTATCAAAATAAAACGGTCTGGAAAAACGCCCCCCCCCTGAAATACAATCCAGGCCTTTTGATGAACAGTCCTACCTCAGACCTTTTGGAGGCTTTGACGGAGCAGAAACAAGAGGAGATACTGTCAGATAGTTACTCCGAAAGAAACTGCTTGCCTCCCTCTGAGGAAGTACGCTTGTTGTGGAAATCTACCCCCACTGAGACGCTGCTCAATCAACTTGCGGCGGAACGTGACTACAGCTGGATGCGCCGTCCGGACAAGCTTTACTTGGTGCGAAACAACCGTTGGTATCGGGATGACGCAACTCAAGTCCCGGCTGCACTGATGAGCGAGTGGCAAAAGCGAATGGAGCGGGAGACTTTGGAGCGTAAGATTAGGAACAAAGAGACGGAGGAGGAGAAAGCGGCTCACCTGTTGGACTGGGGAACCCGGTTTCTCGACAACCTCTCCGTTTTCCAGATCGCGTATGGGTTACGCTACTTTTCAGATGAGCGGGGAGGTGGCGGATACGACTACCGCACTGCAGATTATGAGCGGACACCCTTTGCGGAATATGCGGAGGCGACGCTAAAAAACTATCGTCTGTTGCGGTTCTATTCTCTTCTCAACGGGAATCAAAAAGCAGCGTTTCGGAGAGGGAATTTGTTCCTGTCTCAACTTTCACCCGCACAATGGGCGAAGGCGGAACCGCTTCTTCTCACCGCTCCCACTCATAAGGAGGAAGCAGCACAGAGCGTTCTCGGTCTAGTGCCGCTTCGAGAAATCATCTCATCGTTTGGCGGCTACACCAAATTTCCAATGATGTTTCCTTATCTCTCTCTGAGAATAACCTTGGTTCCTAAAGCCACAAACTAATAAAATGAAGGGGGGAGAATTGTTTTCAATGTGGTCATCTCAGATTGTTGTTAGACGAACTGCAAGATTTGCTGTCCTCCGGAGAAAATAAAGGCTCAAAGCCGATTCAAGTGTTTAACGAGCGGCCTTGGCGCACTCTCTATTTACCTGAAAAGACCCTTCAAAGAGTACACGTCATCTTCTACGAAAACAATTCGGTATATCCGGCTATTCGAATAAAAAAGTTTCGGTTTTTGGCGAGGACGATGCAGTAGACAATGACGGCACTCATCAGCGGAATCAAAATTCGGATCGCGACATTGGCGTGTTCCATAGGCGTTGAGGTCAGGCTTTCGGGTCGGAAGATTTCGGTAAAAGGGCGTTTTCTTCGATGCGCCGGATCAGAAGTTCGAGGTTCTCGCGCTTTTCCAGCAGTTTACTCATTCTCTGCACATTTTTCACGCCAAACAGGGGAGCGAGAACGCCAGAGCCGAGCAGGACGGACTGTCCGGCGAGAAAGTGCAGCGGTTTGTGCATCTCCAGAAAGAAAATCGCCGGGGTCGCCAGTCCGTAGTCGTGAGCGCGTTTGGCGAGACTTTCGATCAACTCGCTTCGGGCTTCGTCGCTCAGTTCGGCATCCCAATCAAACCCCATTGTGGCGGTCTCCGTGTTTCTCGCGTAATCTTGCGACTTCGGCCCTCAGCGACGCCCGGTCGCCCGGCTGCCCCGTTGGAGCAGGACGCAGCAAAATTCCGCGCACGGCATCAGAGCGGGAGGGAACCGCAAAGGGAGAGAGCAGAACACCGGGGCGGTCAAAGACCACCCGACGCACCTCCTCCCACCGCAGACTTCCTTTGTGGAGAAAGCCTTCGGCTGCTGCGCCCTCGTCATCGAGGGTGTAGGTGATTGGAAAAAGATAATCCCGAACCGAGCCGAGAAGAAGAAGCGTTGAAGCCAGTACCGGAAGCCAGGCAGAAAAGATCATCCACACACAGGCATCGGCAAAAAGCAGGGTTAAGAGCAGAGTGAACACTTTCCGTTTCGGCGCACGCCTCAGCAGATGAACCCGCCAAGTCAGGGTTGCGTTTCGCTTTACTTCAACGGGCACAGGGAAGGTAACATCACTCATCGGTTGTTTACTTTACCCGAAATCGGGCGATTTCTTTACCTTCGGGCAGAGAAATTCCGTGCCTCTGTGCTCTGAACGAAAAGTCGGACCTTTCGTGACAGCGAAGATTTTCACAGGGTGGTCAAGTGCCGCAGGTCTTCAGTCTGTAGTTTCAGGTGAGGCGAAGGGTGCGCTGTCCGCCCGCCGCGACAGGCGGCTTGAGGTGCGGCGTCAGATGCTTGAGCAGCCGGGCTTCCATGCGCTCAACGGCGACGGCAGGGATCTCGGCAGGAGAAACGGCTTCACGAAGCAGCGAGATCGTTTGTTCGAGCGTTCGCGCCTCAAACGAGCAGGCGGCACACCGCATGAGATGACGCTCTAGACGCAGCGACAACTCCTTCGGCAGTTCGTGATCCAGATAAAGGTCGAGTAGTTCCGCCCAGTCGTCACATTTCATAGTGGTCTTTCTCTTCGGTGGAACGCGGCCCGGGAGCGGCGTCTTCAGGTTCGGTCATCATCGCCTGTATTTGCGCTCGAAGCGAACGTCTTGCACGATACAGGAGCGACTTCGTGGCTTCAAGCGATTTTTCGAGTTTCACCGCCACTTCTCTGGCGTCCCACTCCTCCACATCACACAGCAGCAGCACCGTTCGCTGATCTTCCGAAAGCTGAGTCAGGGCTTCCTGTACAAGAGCGCGGGTTCCGATGCGTTCTGGGTTTACGCCGCCGTCATCGGTTTCGCCGAGGTGTCCTAAAGCCTCGCTTTCCAGCAGGATCAGGCGCGGCTGTCGCAGGCGATCCAGGCAGAGGTGGCGGGTAATGCCGAAAAGCCATCCACGAAACGCACTTTCCCCCCGGTAGGAAGCGGCCTTCTCGAAAGCACGAACAAACGCTTCGGTTGCGATTTCCTCGGCGTCCTCTCGCGAACCCAGCAGGCGGCAGGCATAAGCATAAACGCGATCTACGTGCAGCAGAAACAGAGCGTTCATGGCCTCCGGCTCTCCGGCCTGAAAGCGAGCGATCAGACGCCGCTCCGAAGCGGTGTCCATTTCGGGAGAGAGACTGGAATGGGGCTGGGCGCGTCGTCTCACCGACTCGCTCCTCTCTTCTAAGACGCAGTGCAGCGCGAAAAAGCGTCTTAAACCAAAGATTAAAAGTGAATGTTTGCAGGCTGTTCTTCTAAAAGCGGGAAAGCATTTCCGGCGGAAAGCTTCGGGCTTTGCCGTCCGTTCCCATGACTACATGGGTGGTTTCGCCTTCGGCGAGCAGGGCCGTGCCGCGTGAGACACGATACCCGATTTTCAAGGTTCTGCGCGTTTTTTGGATCACCGAAAGTTCGATGAGTAGGGGGTCGTCGAACCGAGCAGGGGAGCGAAAGCGGCAGGATGCCTCGACCACCGGAAGCAGAACTCCCTGGGCTTCCATTTCGCGGTAGGGAAGCCCAATGTAATCGCAGTAGGCCACACGCGCCATCTCAAACCAGACAAAATAGTTCGCATGATGGGCGAACTGCATTTGATCAGTTTCGGCGTAGCGCACCTGAAGAGAAATCGAAAACGGGAAAGCGGAATTTTCAGTAAAGGAGATCATAGGCTGCCAAGGGAACATGAAATTGATTTTTGCCAGGCCGCAACTTGACAGGGATTGATTCTGTCCCTTATAATGGTAGCGCATTGAGAACAAAATTTCGGTGCACCGGGGTGTAGCTCAGTTGGTAGAGTGCTAGTTTTGGGAACTAGATGTCGCAAGTTCGAGTCTTGTCACCCCGATTTGTTGATATTTACTGTTATTTTTTAATAGTAAATCACATTAAGTTTAGAGAACTTACCTGCTCATTCCGGGCAGGTTAAGTGGAAAATTGAACCCATCACGTCTTAGAAATTTAGGCGGCCCTTGTGCTCCGACGCAGAGAACCCTACCCCGTTCTCTGCTTTTTTCTTTGGCACTGCCCACAATGAAGCTTTGCCTCCCTTTGATCTTTTGGAAAATGTGTGCGGTTTCGCCCTTCAGAATACATCTCTTCTCAAACACCGCTGAGGAGAAGAGATGTCCGCTCAACCTATCCCTGCTTTCGTTCGCCTGCTTTTGTGCAGCACTGTGGGGACTATCTACGCCCCGCAGATCCGTGTTCTGTCGGAGACTTCCCGCAGTAACAGCCTTTCCTCCCCTGCAAGACGAATACACCCGGCGCAGACCCCAAACGGGCCGAAGACACCCGCCCGTCGCGAAAACGTTTTCACCGAACGATGGCGCACCGAAATCGAAGATCGGGACAATGCCGTTCTCGTCACGCTGGAGGTCACTCGAAACGCTCTCGCGCCCGCGTTCCGCTTCAGAAGTTCGCAGGGAGTCCTTGATGCCCTCGACGTAAAAAAACGCGGCGATAAATTTACGTTTCGTCTGCCGGACAATCCGATCAGCGGAGCGAGAGAAGGAGAAATGGCGTTTCGCGGCAGCACCCTCACTGGTTCTCTGAAGGGCACGGAGAGCACCTTGCGTTTTCATGGCCGCCCTGAGCGAGCTTCCGACGGCAGAAAGGCCAAAGTTGTTTACCTCTTCAACCCGTCGGGCGCGTTCGCGGGTTTGAAGCTGAAGGTCGAAGGGAAATCCTGCCCGCTGGAAGAGCGGATGCGCTTTCATCGAGTTCCCGGCGTTCAGATCGCACGGATTGAAAATTTCCGGGTTGTGGAAAGCGCAGGGATCGGTGTCGCGAACTCCGAAACGGGGGAGCCGGTCACGCCCCGTACCCTTTTTCATGCGGGCGGCATGGGATCGCCGCTCGTCAACCTTCTCGCGGTTAAACTGGCCGCCGAGGGCAGGCTCGATCTGAGGGCTGAAGTAAACCAAGTGCTCAAGCACCCGCTTATTCCTGATAATGCTTTCAGCCGCTTCCGCAAGGTGACCGTTCTTGATTTGGTGAACGCGGCCTCTGGATTGACGCAGTACAAATTCGCGGGGTATCGTCCCGGTGTTCGCGTACCTACCCTCTCCGATCTGCTGTACAAAGGCGACCCTGCAGAACTCGACCCGCTTGAAGTGAAGGCGGTACCTGGAACGACGAATGGCGCCGGGGTGAATGGTGCTCTTCTTGAATTGGTAATCCAGGAGGTGACGGGAAAGCCGCTTCCGCAGCTGATGCAGACTTACGTTTTTACCCCGTTCGGGATGACCCTCTCCACCTATGAGCCGCTGCCAAGGCCCAGCGCACAGCGCAACGTTTCGCACGGCCATTACGAAACGGGCGAGGTTATGCTCGATGCCCTGCATTTCTATCCCGCAGCCGGAGAAACGGGGTTGTGGACAACCGCAGGCGATTTCGCAAAGTGTCTTTGCGAAATCCAAAAATTGGCCGCAGGGAAACCGAATCTCATTCTGCCGAAGGGTCGTGAAGACTTGAAGAAATTGGTTCTCACCCCGAAATGGCTTCTCGGTTTGATCGTCGGGGACAATGACTACGCCTATCACGGGGGCGACCCCTACGGCTTTTTTGCAAATCATTCAACCCACCTTCGCGAAGGGCACGGCGTCGTGGTAATGGAGAATCGAATGATGGGCTGGGAGCTAAACAACGAAATTGTCCGAGCCGTGATTTCCCTCGGCCCTGAAACCAGGCACTGATTGGGCGGGTCGGAGATTTTTCATGGGTCAAAATTTTGGTTTTCGGGTTCTTAGAAACTCGACCGACAGAAGCGCGGCAGGGAAATTTCCCTGCCGCGCTTCTAAGTTTCAATCTTCCGCTGGAGCCTCAGCGGCGGCGGCGGCGCAGCAGCAGCCCTGCGGCAAAGGCTCCACTCAGCACCATCGCCCCAAATCCGGGTTCGGGAACAACCGAGGGAATGAAGTTGATCGTCACACCCGACCCGCTCTGAATGAAAAGCGTTTTTCCGTCTAGGCTCGATCCATCGGCGAGGACGCCATGAAGGAGATAAGAGTCGAACTCACTTTCCCCTTCAATGTAAAGCGGCAGATCGCCAAGCCCGGTTCCGTAGAAGTTGAGAGTGCTGTTTCCGAAGGCGGTAAAAGCCCCATCGAAAATCCCTCCCCGCAGGTTGAGGGTGCTGTTTCCCTGCGCGAAGACAGCACCTTCGATCTGACCACCCGTAACATTCACGACGCCGTTTCTGAGAGACTGCAAACTTTCGCAGACGGTTCCCCCGCTGAGATTTACCGTTCCATGATCGAACGCCGCTAGATAAGAATCAATCCGTCCGCCGCTGACGTTGACCACACTTTGGTCGAAAGAAGAAAGGCTGTCCTGGGCCGTCCCCCCGCTGAGGTTGACCACTCCGGTATTGAAAACGGAGAAATCGGAGAGAACTGTCCCGCCATTCATGTTGACGACACTTTGATTAAACACTTGTACATAGCCCTGGACATTGGCATCTGTAATGAAAGTAACGGTGGGATTAAACCGACGAAGTACGCTGTCCCGACCTACAACTGTGTTAGCATCCACGAGTTCGTTAATCGTCGCATCCGAAGTGATGTAGACCGTTTGCGCTTGTGCAGCCCCGCTCAGGAGGCAGAACGCGGCGGAAAGATAAAGAGAGCGGTGGTACATGGGCGGTGTCCTTTGTAAGGGCAGAGGCAAACAAAAGAGCAGAAAGGCAAAACGCAGTCCTTACTCCCGTAATTATACAGGAATAAATGTGTTTCTGCCCTGCTGAAGGGGTCTTCAAAAATTAATTTTTTCTTAGGATGATCTGTTTTTTGCGTTCGGCTCACCGTTCAGATTGGAAACCATTTTTTCCATCACCCGCATCATCAGGCTGAGGTCGGCTTCATCAATGGCCCTCAGTGCATCATCCTGCATTTCTAGGACGATACGGCGCGTTTCATGTTCCAATTTTCGCCCGTTTTCAGTTAGAAAAATTCTTACCTGCCGCCGATCCTCCGTTGAGCGCGACCGCAGGGCAATCCCATGCCGTTCCAGTTCATCCACAAGCGGCGTCATGGTAGACCCTTCCAGCCCGCACCGCTTGCCCAGCTCCATCAGCGGCAGACCGTCTTCGTCACCAAGATGCAGCAGCAGCGGAACCGTACCGGGGAAGAGTTCCGTCACCCCCGCTTCGCGAAGCCGAGTCAACAGCCGCTCCCGAAAGGCCTGCTCCACCGCCTTGAAAAGACGATGGAGCGGGTCGTTTCTCATTGCCGAGGCCGGGGGCATTGGGTGCTCGCAGCCAAAAGAATCAGGCGAACGGTGTGACCTCATCCAGCCGCCTCAACGGAATCCACAGCAATTCCCAATCCCCGCAAAAAGGCCTGCCCGTTTTCCAGGTCGTCGTCGTCCCCCGTGAGATCCAGCTGCATTGTTCCGCCCGCCGGGGCCTCAATTCGCGCACGGCGCACATTCGGGGTAAGGCCATAGTCGCTCACCAGGTGGTAGATGATCGGCTCTTTAACCTGGGTGATCGGAAACGTAAGTTGAAGCGAGAGTGTTTTCATGACAATGGTTTCCTTTTCGGCGGCAAAAAACAAGTGCTGCCCGCATCGGCGGCCCGCCTCAAAAAAATCAAACATAGAGATTTGGATAAACCTAAACCTTAAATCGGATATGCATGATGTCGCCGTCTTTGACGACGTATTCTTTGCCTTCGAGACGCATTTTTCCTGCCGCCCGCGCTTCGTCCCAGCATCCTCCCGACGATTTGAAGTCTTCGAAAGACATAACTTCAGCGCGGATAAAGCCGCGAGAGAGGTCGCTGTGAATTGCTCCGGCAGCATTGACGGCATTGGTTCCTTCGACGATCGTCCAGGCGCGAACTTCATCCTCTCCCACCGTAAAGAAACTGATCTGCCCCAGCGCGGCATAAGCGGCCCGAATCAGGCGATCTCGTGCGGCCTCCGCAATGCCCATCGCTTCCAGAAATTCCCGCTCCTCGTCCGGCTCCATCTGAGCCACTTCCATTTCGATTTTGGCACAGAGGGTCACGAGCGGAGTGCCCTGTTCTCCCGCAAACTCGGCGAGCGGCTTCACGATTTCGGGCAGTTCGCCGCCGAGTTGATCTTCCCCTAGATTTGCCACCAAAATCAGCGGCTTGCCCGACACGAAAGCGTAACTCTTCACGGAACGCTTTTCGTCTTCGGTGAGGGCCAGAGTGCGAACCGGCTGCAAAGCGTCGAGATGCTCTTTGATTTTGTTCATCACCTGCTGCTCGGCGGCTTCCGCATTGTTTTGCCGCTTCAGCACCCGTGCTTTCTCCAGTTTTTCAAGACGGTTTTCAACAATGGTCAGATCGGCGATGAGCAGCTCTTCCAAAATTTTTTCGGCATCGCGCAGCGGGTTGATCCCGCCTTCGGGAGACGGCAGACCGTCTTCGCCAAAAGCGCGAACATTCAGGACAAGCGCATCGGCTAGGCGAACCCCGACAAAAAAGTCGGAACCGAATTTTTCCCCCTGCCCCTGTCGTTCGCCCCGCTCGATTTTCGCGCCCCCTTCGGTGATTTCCAACGAGGCCGCCGTGATCTTTTTTGGTTCACAGGTTTTCACGGCATAGTCGAAACGGGGGTCGGGAACCGGGATCACGGTAACCTCGACTTCGGTGGAGCCGAATTTGTTCAGGTCTACCTGCGACCGGGTGAGCGCATTGTAAAGACTGGTTTTCCCGGACTGGGGCAAGCCAATAATGCCGACTTTCATAAATAGGGGTAAGCCTCCTCGCCTAAAGTGCGTATAATTAACTGGAATGGAATTAGAATCATCTCAATTCGACCTGCCGCTGACTTCGCTCGCACCTGACCTGGAAACGGCGAGGGCCGAAGAAGTTTTGAGCGGAGCATCCGGCCCGCTCTCGCGCCGCGATCTGCTGAAAAATGCCGCGCTGCTCGGGGCGGTGGTACTCGCCAGCGAACGGGGCGCGTCTCCGACCGTGCCGCAGGTAACCCGCCATACCGTGCCGATGCCCCGCCTCCAGGAACGAGTTCGAGTGGTTCAGTTGAGTGATTTGCACCGGTCGTGGTGCGTGGCTGATTGGTTTATCGGGAGGGCAGTTGACCTGGCCAACGCCGAAGAACCTGATATTGTGGCACTAACGGGCGATTTTGTCACGCGGCAGGCGTCTTACGCACTTTCCTGCGCGGAGCAGTTAAAGCGGTTGAAGCCCCGGCTCGGTTCGTTTGCCGTCCCCGGAAATCACGATTACTGGGCGGACAATGGAACCGGAATGCCGCTGATCTCGGAAATGCTGGCCGGGGCGAATATCCCAATGCTGGTCAACAAAACCCTGAAGTTCGACAGCGGGCTTTGGCTGGTTGGTCTCGATGATGTCTGGACAGGTGCGCCAAACCCCGACCTGCTTAAAACAATCCCGTTGGGCGAGCCGATCCTGACGCTGACGCACAATCCGAATTTGTTCAATTTTTTAGATCGCTACGAGTCTACCGTACTTTGCGGGCACACGCACGGCGGACAGATCAATCTGCCGTACGTCTCCGGTAAAATTTTAGGCAAACTTTCGTATTTGAAGGGCTGGTACGCCGGAAAAGTTCCTGCTTCGCGCCTTTATGTCTCGCGGGGGCTGGGCACGGTAAAGATTCCAATCCGCGTGAACGCCCGCCCGGAAATTGCCGTCTTTGATTTTGTACCGGGTTAACCTGCATTCTCTGAGAGATCGTTTTCCCTCAGCGCAGAAGGAGGAAAGTCCATGCCGCCAAAACGCAGGAACGCACCGCACTATCCGCCCGCCCCTGGCTTCACTCTGGTTGAGCTGCTGGTTGTTGTTGCAATTTCGGCGATTCTATCGGCCATGCTCGCTCCCGTGTTTGCTCAAGTGCGGGGGCAGGCTCGCACTTTTCTCTGCGCCTCCAACCTGCGTCAAATCGGAATGTTGACCACGCTGTACGCCCAGGACTATGATGAAACTTTCCCGACGCCATCGAATACTCCGTTCGGCTGGGTTCCTGACCTGCTTTCCTCCTACTCGCGAAACACCAGAATCTGGGTGTGCCCTCACGACTCAAAGGCCGCTTCCTGGGATGGCCGCTGGCTCAGCCGCTCCTTTGCTAAGCGCACGAGCTACTTTTGGAATGTCTATCTCTTTCAGGGAGATGCGGGGGATTGGCGGCGGGCGAGTTCTGCTGCCAATTTAGGCTATCCTGCGCTCACCGTCGGCTGGGGCGAAGCCTATGCCAACAACGGATCGCTGAGCGATGCCGCCCCCCTTTCTACTCCCACCCCCGATTTCGCCTCGGTGCATAACGCCTACGGCGACAATATCAATGCCGATAAACACGATCCTTCGGCAGAAGCCTGCCCCTACCGCTCTCCGTACCATTTGGATGTTGGGCACGCGCTGGGCGGCAACTATGTTTTTGCCGACGGGCACACCAAACGCCTCAAGCCCTCTGCCTTTAAGACCGATGCCCTGAAAGATGACGACGACGGGCTGCCCAATGATCCCTCCGATCCGCTGGTGACCAATGGAGCCAGAGCCTTCGGGATCAACCTTTCCTGCCCTGTATTTTGCTGCCCCGGCTCTCGCGGAACCCCGGCGCACGACGGAGCCCACCCCTGGTTTCGCCCCTAAATTTATCTGTTGGGAAATCCACAACTCTTTTTCCAGAGAAATTGACTTTCCGTGTTTGCCGTGCTACACTAATCTATTCGAGACGAAGGAGGCGATTACGGCAGTGCCGCTCAAAAAAGAACGGAAAACTTCTGTTATCAGCGACAACGCCCTGCACGAGGGCGATACGGGTTCTCCCGAGGTACAGGTGGCTTTGCTCACCGCCCGGATTGTGGAACTCACAGATCATTTACGCGAACACAAGCACGACTTCCATTCCCGACGGGGACTGATGATGATGGTCGGACGCCGCAAGAAAATGCTGGACTATGTGCGAAAGAAAGATATTGATCGCTATCGCACCCTGGTCGGCAAACTCGGCATCCGCTCGAAAATCTAACGACACTTCTGCAACAGAGGGCGACGCAAAATTTGTGTCGCCCCTTTTGCCGATTCACAAAGCGATTTCAACCCGCCATTGAACAGTACGGAAAGCCGACGATGATTCGGTGGGTTCAGGGTAAGCGCATGGGAGGCAAGGCTTCTCGTTCGTTTTCCCTGACCCCTCTCTTCATCCGCTTCCCCATTTTCTCAACATCGAGCGGCCCGAACCTATTCTGGCCGCCCCCATCCCGGCGATTCTGTGCCTGAGCACTTGACTGTCCGCCGTCCTTTCTGACATTTCAGCAAACGGCAAGGCAGTTTTGCAACGCCAGAACCCCGGATTCTCAACAGGAGCCATTGTTGATACATTCAGTAGAACGCGAACTTGCGGGCAAAACGTACCGCATCGAAACCGGCAAACTCGCAAAACAGGCCGGTGGAGCCGTAACCCTCCAAATTGGTGATACCATTATTTTCGCTGCCGCCACCATGTCCAAAGAACCGAAACCCGGTCTGGACTTTTTTCCGCTCACCTGCGATTATGAGGAGCGAAAGTATGCGGTCGGCAAAATCCCCGGCGGCTTTGTGAAGCGCGGCGGCAAGCCGAGCGAAAAATCCGTGCTTACCTCTCGCCTCATTGACCGCCCCCTGCGCCCGCTCTTTCCCGACGGGATGAGAAACGATGTGCAGGTCTTTACGATGCCCCTTTCGGTTGACCCTAACTCACTTCCCGACATCAACGCCATTTTTGCTGCCTCCGCTGCCCTTATGGTCTCGAATATCCCGTGGGAAGGCCCGGTTGGTGCGGTGCGCGTCGGACGAATCGGCGGCGAGTTTATTCTCAATCCCACGCAGGATCAACAAGGCGAATCCGATCTCGAACTGCTCATTGCCGGAACCAAGCTGGCGATCATTATGATCGAAGCCAACGGAGATTTCGTCACCGAAGCCGACATTCTCGCCGCAATGGACTTCGGGCACGAGATCATCAAAGCGCAGTGCGAACTTCAGGAAGAACTACGTGCACTCGTCGGAAAAGCGAAAGACGAGATCGAACTGCACAATCCCGATCCCGCCATTCTCGCCGCCATTCAGGAAAAAATGGGGTCTCAAATTCGAGCCTCCATTCAGAACCCGGACAAAGCCGCCCGTGAGTCGGCGATTGACGACCTCAAAAAAGAGATTTACACCAGCATTGAAGCCGACTTCCCGGATCGAAAAAGCGACATTTACGAAGCCGCCGACAAGTCCGTGAAAAAAGCGATTCGTGCCCTGATCATCGAAGAGTCCATTCGCCCGGACGGACGCAAACTCGAAGAGGTGCGCCCGATTGAATGTGAAGTCGGAATTCTACCTCGTGTTCATGGAACCGGGCTGTTCACTCGCGGACAGACGCAGGTCTTGACCGCGCTAACCCTCGGCGGCACAAATGAAGGGGCCCTCGTAGACGGACTGGAAGAGCCGGAGTTTAAGAAGGGCTATATGCACTACTATAACTTCCCGCCCTATTCCGTCGGCGAAGTTCGCCCGATGCGCGGCCCTGGCCGCCGTGAAATCGGTCATGGTGCATTGGCGGAGCGGGCACTTGTGCCCGTGCTGCCCTCCCGCGAAGATTTCCCTTACACCTTTCTGCTGACTTCCGAAGTGATGGAAAGCAACGGCTCCACTTCGATGGCGTCGGTCTGCGGTTCGACCCTGGCTCTTATGGACGCGGGCGTAAAGATCAAGGCTCCCGTCGCCGGGGTTGCTATGGGCCTGATGACGCTGGGCGATAAGTTTGCCGTGCTCACCGATATTCAGGGCATGGAAGACTTTTCCGGCGACATGGATTTCAAGGTAGCCGGAACCTCCGAAGGCATCACCGCCATTCAGATGGATACCAAAATTCAGGGTATTCCGCGCCAGGTGATGGAGCAGGCTCTGGAGCAGGCACGGCAGGGACGCCTGCACATCCTGGGCAAAATCACGGAAACGATCTCCGAGCCGCGTGAGTCGCTTTCCGAGTATGCGCCGTCCGTAATTACGATTGAGATCAACCCGGAACGCATTGGCGAGATTATCGGCCCCGGCGGAAAAATGATTAAAAAGATCACCGCCGAGACCGGAGCGCAGATTGACATCCAGCAGGACGGTAAAATCTTTATCGCGGCGGTGGATCAGGCAGGCGGACGAAAAGCGGCGGACATTATCCTCGGCATGGTCGGAGAGATCAAGGTCGGCGAGCGTTTTTCCGGTAAAGTTACCCGCGTAATCGGGATGGGCGCATTTGTGGAGTTTGCACCGGGCCGCGAAGGTTTGGTGAAAACCATGTACCTGAGCAAGGAGGAACTGCGACGCCCCGATGATGCCGTAAAAGTCGGCGACGAGCTCGAAGTGCGGGTAATCGAAGTGGACAGCCAGGGACGGGTCAACCTCTCGGCAATCCACAACGACGAACCGTTCGACCTTTCGATGGTGAAACGGGACGATTCACGCGGTGGAGACCGGGGCGGACGAGATCGGGATCGAGGAGGAGACCGAGGCGGTCGCGGCGGAGACCGGGATCGCGGCCCCCGACCGGGCGGAGACCGAGATCGTGCGCCGCGAGCTGAGGCTGCGGCCCCCGCTCCTCCTCCAGTCGAGGAGGAAGAGGAGGACGAACCCCGTGTCCGCTTCCGCCCCCGCCGCTAGTTTTGCTCCCTAGAGAGGCTTCACTCAGCCTTCTATAATGCATCCAGCAAAAGCCCCGCACAACGAAAATTTTTCAATCGTGCGGGGTTTTCTCGTTTTGGAAACAGAACGAATGGCATCAAATTTTTTGGAGGATTTCGCCATGAAAAGCCCCGAACAATGTGAAAATATGGAGCAGATTCGAGAGGAAATAGATGCGCTCGATAGACAGGTGATCGCTTTGCTCGGACACCGCTTCGAGTACGTCAAAGCCGCCTCGAAATACAAAACGAGCGAAACAGGGGTTCGTGCACCCGAACGCTTCAGGGCGATGTTGGAACAGCGGCGACAATGGGCGGAACAATCTGGATTAGACCCCGATGCCATTGAGAAACTCTATCACGATCTGGTTACTCATTTTATCGCCGAAGAACTCAGGCACTGGCAGACGAGCCAACAAATCGCCTCTGGAAAAGATTCTGGCAAGGAATAAGCACGAATGAACCTCGAAACGGTAGTCCTGCAAGCCGCCGACCTCAACGGGTTACTGGAATTTTACGGCGACCGTCTCGGATTGCCCACGCTGTTGGACAAAGCAAAGGCAGAACTCTCGATCACGATAGGAACCTCCCGACTTATATTCCAGCATCGGGCGGATTTCAGAGGAAGATACCATTTCGCGTTCAATCTACCGGAGAATCGTTTGGCGGCGGGGAGAGCGTTTTTAGCGGCACGAGGCATCACACTCATTCCCGACGCGACCGGAGAAACCCTATTTGATTTTGATTTCTGGGACGCACATACGATCTATTTTTTCGATTCGGCAGGGAACATCGCCGAGTTCATCGCTCGCCATGAGCTAGACAACGATTTGCAGAACGCCGACACTTTCTCGTTTTCACCGAAAGAAATTCAGAACATCAGTGAGATTGCGCTGCCCGCCCCCGATGTCCCCGTTCTGGGAAAAATGCTTTCAGAGACCGTTGGGGTCGCCGAATACCGAGACACCAACGCCAATTTCATGCCGCTCGGTGACGCGAACGGATTATTCATTCTTGTCACGGAGGGGCGTGTCTGGTTTCCCGATACGGATATTCCTGCCGAAGCCTTGCCCCTCCAAGCCGTCATCGTCAACGATTCGGGCTTACGATTCCGCGTGTCAGGACTTCCCTACCGCGTGGAAACCGACACCTAAATCTTATCACTCCTTTCTGAGCATCTCTGTGGACGAAACCCAGACCGCGCCTCGAACGAATTTTTCGCGTGCGTTTTATGTTTAGGGTAACATTTTATAAGTTTAACTGCATTCGCAGTTCGATCCAAGATTTATTTCAAACTCGTTTCGCAGAAAAGCCCTATTCATTTTGCCCACACCGAGGCGAGCGGCTCCGCGAATCCGGGGAGGGTCAGCAGAGTGTAGCGTCCGGTAGTTTTCAACCACTAGGCCAAGGTCGGCAGACTTTGAGAGCGGCAGAGGGCAAGCCGCCCTGAATGGTGAGAGCCGCACACGGACGACCGAGAGAAATACGCTGCTCTTGGGGCATGAAGTCTCCAGGGCCGAGGCAGAAAAAGGCGAACCGCAGGCCAAACGGCTACATTGAGTAGAAAAACTCTTCTTTCACAATCAAACCATTTCGCACTGTATAGACGGCTAATTCCTCGACGTGAAACTCGCGACCGCCCGTCTTTTCCCTGGCCTCGAACCGAAGGCTCAAGGCGAAATGCGTTCCGCTGATGAGCGGGCCTTCGATGTGGGTGTAGCGGAACTCGTGAGAGGCGTTGAACGCCCCGATTGCTTCCAAAGTGGCGGCCTTTCCCATTCGGTTTCGAGCGGGATCAGCCTCGCGGGTCTCAATTTCCTCAGCGTAAAGGGTCTGGACGGCCTCCAAGTTTTTCCCTTCTCCGAGCAGCACAATCAATCGCTGTGCAACCTCTTCCGTTGTCACCATCCTGAGCGAACTTCCCTTCCACGTTCTTGTTCGGAACTTCTCTACCGAATTGCATAGCCCATCGTCACGATTGCCGTGATGTCCTTGTCCAGCGAAGAGGTGTCGTTCATGCCCTCCCCGGAAACGGCAGTTGAATAAATCGGCGTGATTTGCAGCACCCCCATTTTTGCAAACCGCACCTCCCCTACCCGGCAGCCGCTTGATGCCGCAATCTGCTCGGCTCGGACTTTGGCATCACGGGCGGCTTCGGCAAGCATCGTCACTTTCAGGTCACTCAGTTTCGTGTAAAGGTACTGCGGGGGCTTCGATTCTAAAGCCACCCCGGAAGAGATCAGTTCGGACGCTTGGCGCGACAGGCTGTCTACCAAACCTACGTTCCCGGAGCGAACCTCGATTTCTCCTGCCAGCTGATACCCTTCAATCCTCTGAAAGGTGGCGGTGTTTTCCCCGACAGCCTCGGAATCCGCATAACTGCCGGAGGAATCCCTGCGCTTTTCGTAGAGCGTTGTCGTTGAGATAGCGGACTGAACGATTTCACTTTCTTTCACGCCCTTACCGGTAAGATAGGTTTTCACACGCTCCAAATCGCCGGTCACGCCCTTATAAGCCGAAGCGACGTCGGGGGCGCGGCGAGCAACCTTTCCCGTCCAGATGATGAAATCGGAGCGGATCGGCTTGCGAGCCGACCCAGTGACGCGGATCATTTCCGTATCGCTTTTCACCCGCACCAACGCCCGCCCCAGCGTGTAGCAGGCCCCGATCACCCCGACCCCGATAATGGACGGCAAGACCACATACGGCAGCCACTGCGTTCGATTCATCATTCTGATTTTCTCCTTAGCTCACCTCTCGACGTACTCTCCTTAGAAGACGTGAAAACGTGTCTTTCGGCTTCATGGAATTTCTAAGGAGGCCGCCTGCACGTTTGCAGCCTCAGAGGGGCTGTCAAGGAGGCTTCCTTTGCCTTTACGGAGTAAAGCCGACATTATGGCCCCTACCGCTCCCGCCAGTGTCAGATAAACGATCAGCCTGCTCACTAGACCGATGCCGCCCCCCGCTAAGGCGGCAAGCCCCCTGTGCAAGGCGCAGCCTGATGCCCAGAAGACAGCCCGCGAGCGGTAAGAGAACAATCAATGCTTCAAGGAGATTCATGGAGAAGCGGCCCCCGTCCATAATCGGAAACGTTTCACCCGCTCGACTTTTTTTAAAAATTTTTACTACGGCTTTTTAGGCAGCAGGTCGGTGTAGCCAGGAAGATTGATTTCGATTTTCGAGGTTTGACGGTACTCGGCGATTTTCTTGTCGGCCACCGTCATGCCCCCTGCCTTCTCCAGGGCAAGAGCGCGTTTTAACTGTTGCTGCACGGCGGCAAACGGCTGCACCTGCGCCGCCTCCCGGCTGGTAAGGCGAAAAATAAAATAAAAGACTCCCTTTTTCTTCGTGTTTGGGTCAACAAGCTCCAGTGCCAGCGGCGGCGTCACCTCCCCCACCTTCAGAATCCGGATCGCCTCTTTTGCTTTGAGCGGGATCGCCGGATCAAGCGCACTCACAACGCCCAGCTGCCCGTCCTTCGCTCGAGAGACGGGTTCTTCCGAATAGGTTTTGACGACCACCCCGAACGCCATTCCTTTTTTTAGGTCGGCGGAGGCGGCATTGGCTTTTGCCAGGGTGGACATTCGAATACTGGACAAACCCCAGCGTTCGGGAACAGTAAAGGTTTGCGGGTTTTTCTTATAATAGGCTTCCATCTCCTGCGGCGTGACCTCTACCGCGACGGTCGCCAGATTAAAGCGAGTCAGCTGTACCTTCAGTTCATTCCGCAGCTGGGAATCACTCATCGAGCCGTTCTGCAGCAGGGCGAGCACCGGGGGAGACTGCTTTTGCCGCTCGGCCTCGGCGTCTATTTCCAGCTCACTCGGTAAGTCTTTCGTTTTGGTGCCCCACTGCACGATTAATTTCTCGTTAATGAGAGTGTCGAGGGTCAGCACCCCGGCGGTGGCACTGCGTACCTGAAGCGGATTGGTAGAAACGATAAAGTCCTGAGCTTTGATTCGCTGGATGCGCTCGACGAATTCGCTCATCAAAATTGGCTCGCCGTTTACGGAGGCCACAATCTTTTCCGCTCCGGCCTGCGCCCCGGCAGGTTTTATCGTGCCCCCCAGTCCCAGGCTTCCTAAAGCCAGCATCAATTTGAACGTTGTTTGTCGTTGTTTTAGTTTCATCTTAGGATTCTCCTTTTCTGGCATGGACGTAGGAGTGCTGCTTGCCGCGCCCTCCCGTTGCACTGATCTCTGCGCCCTTCCTTTGCGCCGGGTGTGCCCGTTTTCGTTTGGGTGCAGCAAGCAGCACTCCTACAGCCTGTCCTTGCGATGGGTTCGGCGTAGGGGCGCAGCATCGTTGGAACAGGGCGCAGCAAGCAGTGCCCCTACTCTTCCCAGCCGAACTCGAGTTCATTGGCCCAATGGGTAGCCCAGTCGTTGTGAAAGGTGGGGTTTCCGGTTTTGGCAGTACTCCGCCCGGCTGACAACTCATAGGCGGGGCCGCCGTTGTCGTTGATGCGAAACGAAAATTTCACCGGATGTTTCGCTTTCATGGCTTTTTCCACCTCCGGGATCACCCGCCAGGGAATAGCGGCCTCGATGATGCGCGTACTGCCGGAGCGTTTCATCACGAGTTTGCCGTCCTTCACCGGCCCGCCGTCTCTGTCGCTGTGCGGCTGCCGGGGGTAGAAGTGTTTGTGCGGCGCACCCGGTTTCGACAGCTCCCAGATTTCGGTTCCGCCGCCGTACTTCGCCGCTACCTCATTGAAAGCGAACTCGTAATCGGTGTCCGCGTAGGTCATAAAGTGCGGCATTGTACCATGCGGGTGTGTGAGCCAGGGTTTGTCGCTTTCCGATAAAACGTTGAAAGCAATTTGCACATTGTCCGTTCCATTGCCGGAGGGCAGGTCGGGGTCTTGGCGGTAAGAGTAGCGGCGCACTCCCGACGGCCACACCAGCTCCCGGCGTTCTTTTCCGTTCTGACCAGCCTCGAACACCTTTGCGGGATAGAAATAGCGGTCGTCGTCACGGGTCTCAAATCGGACATTCCCTTCATAGGGCGTGGCATCCGCCGCTTTTGCTGCAAAATAAAAATAGTCGGCATCGTAGGCGAGATAGCCGGTAGCGGTTCCGCCGGGCGTCTCCTTTCCAAACGAAAGAAAGGGCTTGTACGCGGCCTCCGTCAGGCTTTGGCCGATGGAGGCCGAGGCCGTCTGCGGAAAGGCTCCCTCCCAGTCCCTTAAATTCCCGTCTACCACAACAATGCGGTGCGAGATCAAGTTTGTGTGCAGCGTTTCCTCGTGCACCGACTTCCCGTCCCCCTCCGCGTCGAATTCGAGGTGCAGCCGGTAGGCATTTTCGGGGGTGGGCGTCAGGTTTGCGTCTACGCTCATCGCCCGGCTCTGATGGGGTTCGAGTTTGACAGTGATGCTGGACGACACGCCGTTTTGCAGGCTCACAGAAAGTTTTCCAGAAATCGGACGATTGTAAATGTTGGTGAGCTCGAGGTTCAGACGAGGTGATCTGTCGGGGGATACGGTGAAATCTTTGACTTTGACCGAAACCGGAGTGTACCCCCGAATAACGGCATTACTAACCGCCCTTTGCAGGCTTGCGAACGATCCGATGTGCCCGCGAGTTCGCAGGTAGTAGCCCAGCCCATTGAGGGGAACCGTAATCTTTCCGTTTTGTGCTTCGAGCGGGTTGCCGTAAAAATCGAAGAGGACAAACTCTCCGCCCCCATCCGGCAGGGTCAGCGTGGCTCCTTCGGTTACCTGCGAAGCGAGCAGCGCATCGTCCACCGCCTTGCGCTCCTCCTCTTTAGAGGACGGAGGCAGCGATGCAGCCTTTACCTGCGCGGCCCGTATTTTCGGCCCGTTTGCAACACCGGTGACATCGCGAAACAGCGAGCGGCTGCGCTCGTAAACCAGTCCAAGATCGCCCACGATCACCAACGTGCCGTCTTCGGGGGAGGGAGGCGACGGAGTACGGGGTTTGGCGTTTTGCGCCTCACGAACACCGGCGGGAGATCGGGTTACCCCTCCGCTTGTGTCCGGGACACGGTGCTGGGCAGCGGGAAGGGGCGAGTAGAGCCGTTCCTGCGTTTCTCCGCGAGTAAGAGGGGAGGAGGGGCGCGGCGGCGGCTCGATCCCCACCCGCTGCGGACGAAACACGAACACCCAGGGCAGGCCGTTCTTGAAGAGGATTTCGCCGAATTCGCGCTGACCGATGAATTTTTGGGAGGCGGCAACGGCGGCAGCGGGCGACCAGACCTGCGCGATCCCCACTCTGGGGCTGTCGCTCACGATTTCCGGGCTGAAAACGTTTCCGCCGTAAATGCCCGCCGTGCGATCTTGTCCCTGCGCCCGCATGGAGGCGATAACCGCCGCCACCCGGTCTTCTGAGTTCGCCACCCAGCTTTCGGTGTCCCATACCTTTACTCGTCCGTACTCGCCCCCTCTGGCCTGCCACTTTTTGTCTAGGGCGGGGTCGGCAGCGAGCGGCTGGTAGTGGATCGAAACGAAATCGAGCCATTTCAGAAATTCGTCGGAGTTGTCGGGGAACAGTTTGTCCCGCGTGTTCGAGGAGGAGCACGCTCCCCCGATCAGCACCCGTGCTCCGTTTTGGCGGGCTTTCTCGACGCCGGAAGCCATGTGCCGATAGAGTTCGCGATAGCGAAGCAGATCGGCTCCCCACCCCGAAATCGAGATGCCTTCCCAGGGTTCGTTCCAGAGTTCGACCGCATTCACGGGGCCGAGCGGGTAACCGTGAAACAGGGCGAGGTCGGCAGTCCACCGGGTGAAATCGTTGTCGTACTGCGGAAGCCAGGCCTGGTCGGATTTGGTGTCGAGCAGTTCGTCCTTTTCGTTAAGCCAGGGGCGGGGGCGACCGAGCGGATTGGGTGCACCGCCGTCTCCGAGAGTGAGCATCACGGTGATATCGTGCTTTTGCGCCCAGGCGAGCTGCTGATAAAATTCGGCGTTGTGAGCCTCGAAATCTTTGGCAGTGGTCGGGTAGTAGCCCGCCCCCATCCGGCAGCCCTTGATGCCGAGCCGCTCGAACAGGGTGGCGACGGCTTCGCTGATCTCAAAGGGCCAGGGCAGATCAAGGGCGTAAGTGGGAGCGAAAACGCGCCCTGGATCGGGCGGGGGAACGCGCACAAAGGTTCCGGCAAAGGCCCGCCCGCGCCCTGGAACCTCCGCGATCACTGCGTAGCCGCCGTATCGTTTCGGAAAGTCCAGGGTGACGGTGACCTGAGAAGCGTGGGCTGCCGAGGCGGGGTTCGTGGTCAGGGTTTGTACGGAGCCGCCGGGAAGCCGACGCACGTGCGGTGTCCAGACATCACCGATGGGCACAGAAGTGGCGTAAGGAATGATCTCGAACTTAATCTTTTCGGGCAAAACAGGCACGCTTTTGCTGGTGAACCGAAAGGTGACGGAGGCGAGTTCGTTGGGATACAGTACATTCGCCCCGGTGGAGTTTCCCACAAAAACCTGAACTTCTTTCAGGTTCCAATCCCTGGCGGATTTGTCGGCGGTAAGGCCGAAGGTCTCGGCAAACCCCGGCATTTCATGTCCGGTCACCATTTGTGCCCTCGCGGGGAGGCGAAGAAGCGCGGTAAGGGCGGCACAGACGAGCGGGGCGGGGCGGCGTAATCGGCGGTTCATCAGGCGGTCTCCTTTGGGCATTGGGTTAGAATTGCTCTCAGAGTTCGGCCTCTCACGCGGGAATTCCTGCGTGAGCCGGGGGCGGGGGAAGAAAGTGCCCGCTGTGCTGCTCCCTCTCGCGGAGATCGGCCCGGTGTCTGTATGCTGGTGCGGAGAGTAGGTTTCGGGCGGCTTCTGTTACCTCACTCCTTTCTGCCGCCGCCGATGGTATCGGCGGCGTTGTCATCAATGACGGCTAAAAGAGGGTAAATTTTGGCGAAGTCGCGGTAGAACAGGTCATTATTGAGGTAGTTGTTGTTGGGATGCAGGTAGCCGGGGGATGCGCCGCGCTCCACACAAAGCGAGGCGGTGTAGCCGCCATTATCCCATTTCCAGTGGTTGCCGGTGGTGTCTACGAGGTAGGCTCCGTACTCCTGCAAGGTTTTGGCGAGTTTGAGGCCATTGGGACTGAGGCCGAGTTTTTTGATCTCGACCCGGCGCGGAAGAGCCAGAAGCGACCCCATTTTGAGGGCAGGGTTGGTTCCGGTGTAGTTTGGCCCCGGCCCGCTTCCGCCGGGGTTGCCGTCGGAGCGCACGGCGGGCCAGCGGTAGGTCTGGCTTTGGCTGGCGGGGGTTTTGGGATCGCGGTAAAGCACGGCCCAGTCGAGTTCGAGTTTGAGGGCGTGAGCAATGGGCTTTCTGGCCTCGAGTTCGCCGACGCGCAAAGAGCCGCCGAGCACTGACATTCCCGATCCCCCGTGCCCTCCGAGAATGCCATCGCCGTCAAGACGATGGTCGCCGAAATGCCACCCTTCTAGTTTGGAGAGACCTTTGTGCTGCCAGAGAACGTACTCGCGCACGGTGAGGCCGTCAGAGAGGAGGAAGGCCTTGCCGTCGTTGGGTTCGACGAGAAGATCGAGGGTTTCGGGAACCGGAACGGGCGGATTGGTGGTGAGGCCGTCGGGACGGGCAACGGGGCGAAGCGGGTCACCGGGTTTGGCGCGGTACAGCCCTTCGCGGTCGTTGCACATCGCGGCGAGCACGCCGAGGCCGCAGGACACATAGCGGGGATTTTTGCCGATTTTGGTATTCCAGATGCTGCGTGGAGAAAAGGGTTTGTCCCAGGTTTGTGCGGCGGCGGGCGCACCTGGCCCTAGCCCAACAGCGGCAGCGAGAAGACCCAGCAGAGCGAGAGCAGGAGTTTTCATAGGGGGAGGTTCGATACGGAAAGGCGAAATTCCTGCCCCGCCTGGACACGCAGAACGCTCGGGTCTTCCCTCCACGTCCCTAAAATTCCTTTTAATTCTTCCTCATTGGAGGCCGAGAAGGTCTCCGCCAAAGCAGCGGGTCTTCCCAGGCAATATCCAAATCGTACTCCTGCTCCAATTTTTTTCGTGAAGCCGTGTCTGCCGCACAGTAGAGCCCATCCCAGCTTTTTTGCAACCGGCTTTACCCGGTTCAATCGCTCGTTCTGGACGGGTGAATACAATGCTTTGAGGATCGAAGCGGGGTTCTACATCAAGCCAGGAGCGATAGTCGCGCTTCGGATGCGCAGGGAGAATTTTGGTGTTCCAGAGCATCCAGAACGGTTCGAGTGCGTTCTTCCTCAAAACACCAAAACACAAAATGGCGTCCTAACCCCGCAGCCTATTTTTCATTCAGAAGTGCTTTTCGCCCCCTCTTGAATGCCCTCCCACGAAAGAGGGGCAAGTTCATTTTCGTTTGTTCATGACGCCGCAGGGGGCAGCCGAGCAGGAACGTTCTGAGCCGAAAATATCCATTTGCCGAGGTACAATTCGGATCGAAGCCGAATTTGTGCGATCCATTCGAGCAGCGGGTTCACTCTAGCTCTCTTTTTTGACAAAGGGGTGCGATTGTGCGGATCGTTGTCGCAGTAAGCGTAAGGGTGCAGTCCGCCAGAGAAGCCGAGCGGGTCTCGACTGAGAAAGCGACCGAGCTTGGGGGAGTAGTACCGCTGCTGAGCATAGATCAGCCCCGTCTCCGCCTCGCTCTGCATTCCTCCCGCTCCGCCCCACCCGAAGGGAGTGGGCAAAGCGGAGGAGGCTTCCCGTGCTCCGCCCCAGCAGCTCCAGTCGCCTTTCCACACCACGCTTCCCGTGCCTGAGACCAGCGACACCGTGTCCCCGCCCGAAGAGGCGAAGTAAAACCGATCCCGCAAGCATAAAGTTTGGGTTAGGCGGAATCTAAAGTGTCTTCTTTTGACAATTGTTCGAACCGACGGCGAGCGAAAAGAACCACTTCTTTTCGCATCTCTTCGGCATAATTTCCCATCTCAGCAAGCCGCTTATAGTCACGATAATGCTCTTCTGTGGGCGAAGGTGCAAAGCCATCTGCAAAAGAGATATAAGTATCGTCTTCCTCACGAATAGCGACTTGAAGCATGGTTCGCCCCTCTTCGAAGTGGTCGGGAAGTTTCTGCAAAAACTCTTTAATATCGTCTCGTAGTAGATCGCATTTCAGCACCATATAATGCTTTTCGTACTTCCCCTTTTCGTTTTTGATGAACTTCTCTACGCTCAACTGCAGGTAAAATTGTGTGACGCTCATGCCGTTTACCTTCCATTTCTTGGAACCGGAATTCGCTCTATTAAGTATCCCTGATGCCCAGGATCCCATAACTTGAGGTACTCCTCCCAGGTGGCTCCTGCTGAGCCAGTCAAGCGATCATAATAACGCCCGTTGACTTTAACGGCTCGGTGGAACCCGAAGCGACTTACTTCTTCGCCTGAAGCACTAAGCAAGCGTGGTGCTCCCGCTCGGTCAGCAATTTCGACAATTTCACCTTCTAAACCCGCAGCACGGAAATGCGCTAGTGCTTTCTCGGCGATTTTGATGCAGTTGCCCTCTGCCAATTGTGCTGCTTTTGATCTATAAAGCTTTCCAAGAGCACGACTTACTCCCTCCCCACCTATATGACCGAGTCCCCCCATTGCCTGGTAGAGTGCCTCTTTTGCAATGCCCTTTTTCGTTCCCTCAATCGCATCGTTCAAAGCCTTGCCCGCTCATTTTGCGGTCTGACGCTGCGCTTCTCCCTCTTTCCCTCCTCCGTACTGAGCATTTCCTAAGGTCGGCGTCCCCGAGACCATCGTCGGACGGGTGAGAGCGTTGGCCCCGTTGACCGCCGCCTCCGCCAGCGCATCCACCGCTCCATCAATTCCGCTGAGTACTTTCATCAGCGGAGAAGTCATCGCATCGAGCGTTCCGCAGTGATCGGGGTTTTTCGGTTCGTCTTCGCGTCCGTCGGGATCGGTTCGGTTGTGAGGATCGTTGTCGCAGTAAGCGTAAGGGTGCAGTCCGCCAGAGAAGCCGAGCGGATCACGCGAAAGGAAGCGACCGAGCTTCGGAGAGTAGTACCGCTGCTGGGCATAAATCAGCCCCGTCTCCCCCTCGCTCTGCATTCCTCCCGCTCCGCCCCAGCCGAAGGGCGAAGGCAGAGCGGAGGAGGCTTCCCGTGCTCCGCCCCAACTGCTCCAGTCGCCCTTCACACACTGTTGTCGTTTGGTTTGTTGCGTTTATCTTGCCATCGTCGAAGAATGCGCTTGAGTGCGTCTTGGGCTTGAGAACGAATTTCAGCCTGTCGTTTTCGAGTAGAGTTCATTAGCGGTCTCATTCGAAGTTTCCCTCGACTGTTCACGACGTCCATACCATCCACATAGGACACAACGTCACCCTGGTTATTTGTAATTCCAAGCCAGAGCTGCGAATGACGATCCAAAGTTTCAGGGAGCATTGCTAAAAATTGATCAAAGGTTTCTGCCGTAACCACCGTATCGAGGGTTTTGAAAGAGCCGTTTTCTTGGTACATCAAAAGCACTACCAGACATCGATCAGACATTATAGCTTCCTCTCTACTTGCGAGTGACAATCATTTCAAGCGGCTCATAGTTTGGATGCCATAACTTCCAATATTCTGCCCAAGTGGCTCCGGCAGCACCTGTTAATCCATCGTAAACCCGTCCACCTGCTACCACAGCGCGATGAAAGCCCGTTGTAGCAAATACAGTACCGTCTTTTGAGGCGAAATAATTTACTCCACGCGAAGTATGTTTGATCTCCACAATGTGCGCGTCAGGATAAACAGCTTCTAATGCTTTTAATGCTTGAATTGCCGCTTTATCGCATTTGAAACCCTCAATGGGAAATTTTTTATAAACTTTCGCAAGAGCTTTGACAACTCCTGCTCCAGCTTCGGTAAGATGTCCTGCCGCCCCGCCGAGTGCCTGGTAGAGCGCCTCTTTTGCAATGCCCTTTTTCGCTCCCTCAATCGCATCGTCCAGAGCCTTGCCCGCTCGTTTTGCCGCCTGACGCTGTGCCTCTCCCTCTTTGCCTCCGCCGTACTGAGCGTTCCCTAAGGTCGGCGTCCCCGAGACCATCGTCGGACGGGTGAGAGCGTTGGCCCCGTTGACCGCCGCCTCCGCCAGCGCATCCACCGCTCCATCAATTCCGCTGAGCACTTTCATCAGCGGAGAAGTCATCGCATCGAGCGTTCCGCAGTGATCGGGGTTTTTCGGTTCGTCTTCGCGTCCGTCGGGATCGGTTCGGTTGTGCGGATCGTTGTCGCAGTAAGCGTAAGGATGCAGTCCGCCAGAGAAGCCGAGCGGGTCTCGACTGAGAAAGCGACCGAGCTTGGGGGAGTAGTACCGCTGCTGAGCATAAATCAGCCCCGTCTCCGCCTCGCTCTGCATTCCTCCCGCTCCGCCCCACCCCAACGGCGAAGGCAAAGTGGAGGAGGCTTCAACAGAAGTGTTTTTCCGTTCAGTAGGCTGCCTAATCTATGCATCCATCCCGTGCCGATCAGAGGCAGAAATCAGCACAGTTTTTGAGATTAAGATAGATCAGGTATAGAGCGCCAGTGGGCGTACGCTAAACAAAGAGCATTGCGAGAAGCTGCGAACCACTTCCGCCATTCTTCAGGCGGCAGGGTAAATCCGTTGCACAATTCATTAAAGCAATTGTTCAATGCCAAAAATCCTTCTCCTTCTGGATTTTCGTCATTGATGGAAGGAAATGAAGATATGACGGCAGAAAGTTGTGTTTTAGTCACGCCCAACCGTGTGACAAACTCATCCTCATCGAAATAGTTGCTGTGTACGAAAAACTTCAAACATTGAAGCGCAAGATCGTGCTCCGTTTCTGAGAGATTTAGTAAACTCATCGTTTAGGTTCTCACTTCCTATCTATCGCAGTGCATCAAAATAGCCTCTGCCAGCATCCGGACGAAATATAGTACCAAGGTCACGGGCATTAGGATTATAAATTACCACTGTTCCTGACGATGCATCCCAATAGGCGACACGTCCCCTTGATAAGTTTTTGACGTTAGTGCCGCTTGCGTGACTAATAATGTTTTCAATGAATTCAGCAAACTGCTTTCGAGTTCGTACCCCCAATCCAGCAAATTCATTCTTGAAGAGGATATGCTTTTCAAAAGCGTGCCCTTTCGAGATGGCCCCGGCAATGTCGGCACAGTCAATGTTGTGAACCCACACTCCCCCAAATGTGGTTCCAACAAAATAGGTATGCGTCTTCGATACCGTGAAGTTGTACACGCGCTCCCGCTTGCCCGTCAAAGAACAAGAGCGCACCAACACCACCGTCCCTGCCCGCGTCGCAACCCCGTCTCCAGTCTTGAGTTCTCCTGCCGCAACAAACCCTCGACCAACGACAAAAAACGGATGCTCCGAGGTCGTGACAATCCTTTGTCCGTTGGCAAACAGAACCATCAGGGTCGGAATGCGCTCGCGCACCGTTGTGCGCTCGACAACGGCGGAAACGGTTTCGCCTGTCGTTTCGTCGCGTGAGAAAACCCTTTCTCCCAGTTTGACCTGTTCGATGGGCTTTTCGCTCCCGTCCGCCATTTGCACAGGCGTTCCGGCAACGAAACACCCGAACCGTGCGGCTCTGGCAATTCGAGCCTGCTCCGCAAGCGTTCCGGCGGCGTGGAGGGCACCGCCCATCGCTTGGTAGAGAGCCTCTTTTGCAATTCCTTTTTCTACTCCATCTATCGCATCGTTGAGGGCACGTCCCGCTCGATGCATTGCCTTGCGCTGAGGCGCACCCTCCTTCCCGCCTCCGTACTGAGCGTTCCCCAGCGTCGGTGTGCCCGAAACCATCGTCGGACGCGTTGCCGCATTTACCGCGTCTACAGCTGCCCCTGCAAGACTTCCTACCGCATCGTCTAGCCCCTTGAGAGCTTGACCAATTCCTCGACCCGTCCAGCCAATTAGGTCACCCAATCCTTTAGGAATCCAATCCAGTCCGTCGGGATCGGTTCGGTTGTGAGGATCGTTGTCGCAGTAAGCGTAAGGGTGCAGTCCGCCAGAGAAGCCGAGCGGGTCCCGTGAAAGAAAGCGACCGAGCTTCGGAGAGTAGTACCGCTGCTGGGCATAAATCAGCCCCGTCTCCCCCTCGCTCTGCATTCCTCCCGCTCCGCCCCAGCCGAAGGGAGTGGGCAAAGCGGAGGAGGCTTCCCGGCTGCTTCCCCAGCAGCTCCAGTCGCCTTTCCACACCACGCTTCCCGTGCCTGAGACCAGCGAGACCGTGTCCCCGCCCCAAGAGGCAAAGTAAAACCGATCCTTCTCCAGCGGCATCACCGGAGGCAGTCCCCCCCGACCCGCCGCCTCTGCTGGAAGCGGTTGAGGCGCCCCCCCCCGCCGTCGAACGATCCGCGATCACCACCGCGCTGTCGGGCATGGTCTGCGAGATCACCACGCCCGGCGTCACATCGTAGAGCACGCCCAGCACTCCCCACACATACCCCCGCTTTACGTTCCCCCCACTGCTGATCTCGCACAACGGCAGCGAGCCGTCATAGAGCGTGTACGTTGTCGTTCCGTTCACCGTCTTCACCAGACGAAGCCCGATCCCGTCGTAGCCATAACTTGCCGAAAGCCCCGAACCCGTCACTCCGATCAGGTTCCCGAACGCATCCCACGACAGCGTGTTGCCGTCGAGAGCTTTTGAACTATGTAGTTTCGTTGTTAAGAGAACTCTGATTCTGTATCAACAAAGAAACAACGATCAATAGTCTCTGTCTGATTTCTTCATACAGCACCAATCTTCTAGTCAAGCCGGAGTTAATTATTGTTTTAGCTCGCTTCAGCACCGACTGATAACAAGGGTACTTGCCCAGAAAAGATTGAGATATATCTTGTTGCACGCTTGTTAAGTCCTGCCAGCTCAGCAAAGTTAAGCGTTGAGGACGCTCTGCATAGCCATAAAGCAATAACTCATACAGAGTGAGATGAGTCTGGAAATTGAGCATCTTTAATCTAAGCGTAACAAACCGTTGCCTAGAATGTCTTAAGCGCATTCCACGCGAAGGTGGGAAAACCGCTTTTAGTTCTAGCCAATCTGCTGGCTGCGTTGCAGATTGAAGCAAGGAAGCGATGATAGTGAACTGCTCTTTAAGTTCTTGCTTTTCCAAATGAGATGATCTTTCCGTTACGGTCAACAATAATGTACCTACCGTTTTTAGTCCATCGAAGCTTGCCGCCCTCCAAATTCGACCTCTTTGCTCTGCCAGCCCGTATCTCCTGCACAAAACCTTCAGCTTTTCTCATGTATTGCCCCATGCTGGTCGCTCCCACTCCTTGTGCATGTGTGCGGTAGTGATAACGCAACGAAGCCGCACGAGTATTTTTGACGGGGTCCTTCGCCCATTGTCCTAGTAATTTTTTAGATTCAGACAAAGGAATTTTAGGCTCTTCAGCTCCTAATCCCCCATGTCCTCCATGCACTGCCCCCATTGCGAAGCCAAGGGCTTGGGAGGCGAGCATTTTACCCGTGTCGTCCACATAATCGTAAACGGCTTTCCCTGCCTCCGCATACCGCCCGTTGACTTCGTCCACCTCTTTGGAACCGTCCATGTACGCCGACCCAAATGTCGGCGTCCCCGCTTCCATCATCGGACGAGTGAACGCGCTCAATCCATCCCATGCCAACCCGCCTAAGTAGTCCAGCGGAGCCGACGCTGCTCCGGTGACAGTTTCAACCGCATCTCTGGCAAGATCACCGATTTGTTGAGGCGGCGACTTATCTACAAGTCCAGTCCGTCGGGATCGGTTCGGTTGTGAGGATCGTTGTCGCAGTAAGCGTAAGGGTGCAGCCCGCCAGAGAAGCCGAGCGGGTCTCGACTGAGAAAGCGACCGAGCTTGGGGGAGTAGTACCGCTGCTGAGAGATTACTTGCTAAGTTTTTTGTGTGAGTAGAGCGAGCGAGCGGCTTAACCGTTGCACTTCTTGGTCAAATCCTTTGTGAGCTTCCAGATGTCGAATGACACTGTGAGCGGCTTCGACCAGTGCTTGTTCGACTACATTTTCCGTTACCACCCATGTCTCCTTAGATGGGAGCAAAAATTCAATCGTTCCCTCGCAAAACCTCACGCGCATTTCGTAGGGTCCCTCGAAAAAGTGGAAAGTAACCTGCTTTGCCCCAGCTTTGAGATCACGCCATTCTTTGAGCCACCAATTCAATAGCAAGCATCCTTGATCGAGCCAGCCTTGTTCCGGGTAGGAATGAGTGCTATGTTGCCAGTAGATTATAAAATTAGGAGGCTTGCCTTTGTGAGCATCTAAGGCAAGTAAGTAATCCAGAAAAGCAATGTTTAGTTTCAGGGTCATCCTCTGAACGCCGTTTCTACGATCTTAGTCACAGTATTGAACCAAAAGTAAATTCGTTCACCGCTATTGGGATCAACACCCTCGAATTTAATACGCAATATGCCCGACGCATCCCATTGTTTGCCAATTCTTTTTCTGAATTTCCACGCATTGCTCACTCGTGATTTGATTTGATTTTCAGACAAACCAGTCCAGACTGAAGAGGCGTTTTTCCCTCCTCCCCGCAAGCGTTCTTTTGCTACTGTCCCCTACTCTGCATGGTTTTCCATAATATGCTCCCAATCGAAAGCTTTGGCTGCCATTCCACGAAAACTTCGTGCGGCAGAACTTGCCTCAGCAACCGTTCCAGCGGCGTGGAGGGCGCCGCCGAGGGCTTCGTAAGCCTGCTGCTTGGCAATCTCATTCTTCGCTCCCTGAATGCCGTTGAAGAGGTCGCGTCCTGCCCTTCCTGCCGCCTGACGCTGCGCCTCTCCCTCTTTCCCTCCGCCGTACTGAGCATTCCCCAGCGTCGGCGTTCCAAAGAGCGAAGCAAAACAGGTTTTTCTGAAGGGTTCGCACAGGGGCTACGAAATTAAACTTTGGTTGCCCATTTCCATTAATGTTCTACTGGATTTCGCCTACAACGCCTAGCGTTTGCGCCCGCCCCAACAAAGTTTTTGCTTCCTCAACATTTTGTGTCGTGACCGAAATAGTCTCACCTTCGAGCAGAGTGTCTACAATAACTTTCGCTTCCGAAAGCGATAGTCCTAACTGCTGACGTAATAACGTATTGAACTGTACTTTTTGAAAGCCAGTCTCCCAGCGGATAAAGTGGATCGTTGGCATACTAATTCACCTTAAAAATGAATGGGCGCGGTACGTGACCAGGTCTAGCGCCCGTTGTCCTTTTGGCTCCCTCAACGACAATTTCTTCAACACCTTCTTGCCTAGCGAATTGTCGTGCGAACTCTCCGAGTTCCCGGATACCCAGTTTTCCTGCACCGGGGCCGTCAATATGAGTTCCACTCAAGATGATCCTGTTACCCTCGCGCCGCATCGAAGTAATTACTTCGATTGAACCTTTTGGTCCTCTGCCAACAATACGGACAACATTGCCATCACGCTCAACAATTGCAACTGCCCGCGCCCCTTCTGCAAGCGTTCCGGCGGCGTGGAGTGCGCCGCCGAGTGCCTGGTAGAGCGCCTCTTTCGCAATCCCCTTTTTCGTTCCCTCAATCGCATCGTTCAGAGCCTTGCCCGCTCGTTTTGCGGTCTGACGCTGTGCCTCTCCCTCTTTGCCTCCGCCGTACTGAGCATTTCCTAAGGTCGGCGTCCCCGAGACCATCGTCGGACGGGTGAGAGCGTTGGCCCCGTTGACCGCCGCCTCCGCCAGCGCATCCACCGCTCCATCAATTCCGCTGAGCACTTTCATCAGCGGAGAAGTCATCGCATCGAGCGTTCCGCAGTGATCGGGGTTTTTCGGTTCGTCTTCGCGTCCGTCGGGATCGGTTCGGTTGTGCGGGTCGTTGTCGCAGTAAGCGTAAGGGTGCAGTCCGCCAGAGAAGCCGACCTGCTTGACCGGGATCACACTGAAGGGAAATTCGCAATTCGTTTCACCACTAGAAGCAATTTTTAACTAGAGCTTTTGGCAGACGTTCATAGTTACGTTGTATTGCTTCAATTTGGGGAGTATAAACCCAGTCGTAACCTATTTTTTCGGCGAAGACATAGAATTGGCCTTCATCGCTTTCGATAATGAGAAGGTGGCGATGGATGTTATCTATATTGCTTTGAAGGGAGGACAAAACTTGCTGACCCAAAGCAGACAACTTTAGCAAAAGCTCTTTGGCCCTTTTTGAGTCAGCCAACTGGAAGTTAACTCGATGCAACTTTGTTGCAATGTTCGTATAGATCGGGTTGTGCAAACAGATATGCGCCATCTCTCCGGAACGCATTTCTATAAGAAAAGATATCTCTGCGTGCCAAGAGCGCATTGTCCAGAGGGTTAAGTGTGCACCACTCATCACCGCCAGCTGCGGTATTATTTCGGACAGGCTACCCCTATGCGAAAGTTCGTTGAACATTACTATTGTTCCGTTTCTTCAAGGTATCGGCAAAGAGCACGGCAAGTTACTTGAAATGGAGTCGCATCTTGATAGAGGAGAACGACTTTCAATTCGTTCTCCTCAGCGAAAACAACCGTAAAGGAGACTTGACCGAAAAAGCGGATGAGATCAAAGGCGATTAGATCATGGAAGACAAGTGCTCCGTAGGAATGGTAAAGTGGCATGATTTGTCCATCACCAAGGGCATAGAGAACGAAACTTCTTTGGTCCGCAAGATATTCTCCACACTCCCAGCGAACGTTCCTGAGTTGATTCGCCCAGTTGATTGCTTCCAAGGCTATTTCACGGTGCATTTTGTCTTTAATTTTCATAAGCTACGATAACCGTACCCTTAAATCCTGTGCGAGCCTCCTCGTCAACGAGAAAGATAAAAGCGAGTTTTACCCAACATATCTCGTTTAATGATTTGTTGTATTTCCCACTCAGTGCTCAGATAACGAACATTTAGGTGCATATGGAATGCAGCCGTTAGATCAACCTGAAGTGTGTTAACATGAACAACTTTAGCTTGCGAGATAGCAGCCAAAATAAGTTCCTCTTCTGAGGCTGAGGCGGGCAAACCATACGTTGCACGTTGCCATTGACCAAAATGGGACAAATCACGGCTTTCCGCCCATGGAGCAAGTGAGGGTTCGAATGTTCCATTTTGGACTACATTGAACCGACCAAGAGCGATTTCATCGACTGGAGCTGCGCTTTCTGCTGCTCTGGCAATTTGAGCCTCCTCCGCAAGCGTTCCGGCGGCGTGGAGGGCACCGCCCATCGCTTGGTAGAGAGCCTCTTTTGCAATTCCTTTTTCTACTCCATCTATCGCATCGTTGAGGGCACGTCCCGCTCGATGCATCGCCTTGCGCTGAGGCGCACCCTCCTTCCCGCCTCCGTACTGAGCGTTCCCCAGCGTCGGTGTGCCCGAAACCATCGTCGGACGCGTTGCCGCATTTACCGCGTCTACAGCTGCCCCTGCAAGACTTCCTACCGCATCGTCTAGCCCCTTGAGAGCTTGACCAATTCCTCGACCCGTCCAGCCAATTAGGTCACCCAATCCTTTAGGAATCCAATCCAGTCCGTCGGGATCGGTTCGGTTGTGAGGATCGTTGTCGCAGTAAGCGTAAGGGTGCAGTCCCCCGGAGAAGCCGAGCGGGTCTCGACTGAGAAACCGACCGAGCTTGGGGGAGTAGTACCGCTGCTGAGCATAAATCAGCCCCGTCTCCCCTTCGCTCTGCATTCCTCCCGCTCCGCCCCAGCCGAAGGGAGTGGGCAAAGCGGAGGAGGCTTCCCGTGCTCCGCCCCAACTGCTCCAGTCGCCCTTCACACACTGTTGTCGTTTGGTTTGTTGCGTTTATCTTGCCATCGTCGAAGAATGCGCTTGAGTGCGTCTTGGGCTTGAGAACGAATTTCAGCCTGTCGTTTTCGAGTAGAGTTCATTAGCGGTCTCATTCGAAGTTTCCCTCGACTGTTCACGACGTCCATACCATCCACATAGGACACAACGTCACCCTGGTTATTTGTAATTCCAAGCCAGAGCTGCGAATGACGATCCAAAGTTTCAGGGAGCATTGCTAAAAATTGATCAAAGGTTTCTGCCGTAACCACCGTATCGAGGGTTTTGAAAGAGCCGTTTTCTTGGTACATCAAAAGCACTACCAGACATCGATCAGACATTATAGCTTCCTCTCTACTTGCGAGTGACAATCATTTCAAGCGGCTCATAGTTTGGATGCCATAACTTCCAATATTCTGCCCAAGTGGCTCCGGCAGCACCTGTTAATCCATCGTAAACCCGTCCACCTGCTACCACAGCGCGATGAAAGCCCGTTGTAGCAAATACAGTACCGTCTTTTGAGGCGAAATAATTTACTCCACGCGAAGTATGTTTGATCTCCACAATGTGCGCGTCAGGATAAACAGCTTCTAATGCTTTTAATGCTTGAATTGCCGCTTTATCGCATTTGAAACCCTCAATGGGAAATTTTTTATAAACTTTCGCAAGAGCTTTGACAACTCCTGCTCCAGCTTCGGTAAGATGTCCTGCCGCCCCGCCGAGTGCCTGGTAGAGCGCCTCTTTTGCAATGCCCTTTTTCGTTCCCTCAATCGCATCGTCCAGAGCCTTGCCCGCTCGTTTTGCCGCCTGACGCTGTGCCTCTCCCTCTTTGCCTCCGCCGTACTGAGCGTTCCCTAAGGTCGGCGTCCCCGAGACCATCGTCGGACGGGTGAGAGCGTTGGCCCCGTTGACCGCCGCCTCCGCCAGCGCATCCACCGCTCCATCAATTCCGCTGAGCACTTTCATCAGCGGAGAAGTCATCGCATCGAGCGTTCCGCAGTGATCGGGGTTTTTCGGTTCGTCTTCGCGTCCGTCGGGATCGGTTCGGTTGTGCGGATCGTTGTCGCAGTAAGCGTAAGGATGCAGTCCGCCAGAGAAGCCGAGCGGGTCTCGACTGAGAAAGCGACCGAGCTTGGGGGAGTAGTACCGCTGCTGAGCATAAATCAGCCCTGTCTCCCCTTCGCTCTGCATTCCTCCCGCTCCGCCCCAGCCGAAGGGAGTGGGCAAAGCGGAGGAGGCTTCCCGGCTGCTTCCCCAACTGCTCCAGTCGCCTTTCCACACCACGCTTCCCGTGCCCGAGACCAGCGACACCGTATCTCCGCCCGAAGAGGCAAAGTAAAACCGATCCTTCTCCAGCGGCATTATCGGAGGCAGTCCCCCCCGACCCGCCGCCTCTGCTGGAAGCGGTTGAGGCGCCCCCCCCGCCGTCGAACGATCCGCGATCACCACCGCGCTGTCGGGCATGGTCTGCGAGATCACCACGCCCGGCGTGACATCGTAGAGCACGCCCAGCACTCCCCACACATACCCCCGCTTTACGTTCCCCCCACTGCTGATCTCGCACAACGGCAGCGAACCGTTATGGTACGATCAAACATTTAATTTTGGATTGCCCGAAACTGAACGTTTGATACTCCAAACGAATTAAACACATCCACCACTTTTTGGTTTACATAAATCTGGTTTGGGTTTTCGTCACATATATAAAAGTCAGATAATTCATTATTAGATTGCGCCTGATTAGGATTTGACTTGATTTCTTCATATCCACAAAAACTACAGAGTCGAGATGAAATACTCGTACACTGGTAGTTTTCCTCAACTTTCAAAACAAAAAGAGGTGGCAGAACTTCTGTTGACTTTTTTTTGGCAAGAAAAACTTTTGCTGTATGTATGTTCACACCAGATAAATTTTCACCGACTAACATTTCAGCAAGTTCTTGGTTAATAAGCGGAAATCCTAATGGCGGAAACATGATAGAATTTGTTTTACCTTTCAGCAAATAGGTCGGCTCATTTAGTACGTCTCCAGGTTTAATGATAAAATGGTCAGGAAGATTTGATTGTTTTTTTACGTGAGTAACCAAATCATTCCATGTACCGTTTACTAGGGGCCAAACCTCCTTCAGTGCAGAAACATTGCCTACCTCTGATTCAGGAAGATAAAGACGCCGTGAACCAGCCCATACCCTGCCACAAAATTCACATTTGATTCCAGGAATGACCAATAAGTCAGTTTCATCAACGGGATTCATCCGATCCGATTGTTGATCGGTTTCGTAGTCTGGTGGCAACATCAAATAAGTCATTATTTTTCCTTTCAACCTAAATGACCTCTGCGTATTCGCCGTTACGACGCCAGTACGCAGAGGTTATAGAGTTTATCTATAGGGTACTTGCGGCAACCCCGCCAACCCGTATTGATGGAGAAGCTTGTTGACAAATGCCTTGACTTGTTCTGCTGTCGCATTCGGATGCTGGCGGATGAATTCAGCCCAACGCGCATTGTACCTACCCGGCGTTGGCCCCGCAGCCCCATTTGGCAAAGGCATTCCGCCTCGACCATGAATACCGCTCAAATGCATTCTTCGTTCTAGTTCAATGGTAAATTTATCAATATCAATCCCACGTGCTGCAAACCAGTCCCGCCACTTTTGAGGGTAAATGTGGTGGAGCTGCGTTCTAGTAACATTAGCTCCCTCCGCAAGCGTTCCGGCGGCGTGGAGTGCGCCGCCGAGTGCCTGGTAGAGCGCCTCTTTTGCAATGCCCTTTTTCGCTCCCTCAATCGCATCGTCCAGAGCCTTGCCCGCTCGTTTTGCCGCCTGACGCTGCGCCTCTCCCTCTTTGCCTCCTCCGTACTGAGCATTTCCTAAGGTCGGCGTCCCCGAGACCATCGTCGGACGGGTGAGAGCGTTGGCCCCGTTGACCGCCGCCTCCGCCAGCGCATCCACCGCTCCATCAATTCCGCTGAGTACTTTCATCAGCGGAGAAGTCATCGCATCGAGCGTTCCGCAGTGATCGGGGTTTTTCGGTTCGTCTTCGCGTCCGTCGGGATCGGTTCGGTTGTGAGGATCGTTGTCGCAGTAAGCGTAAGGGTGCAGTCCGCCAGAGAAGCCGAGCGGATCACGCGAAAGGAAGCGACCGAGCTTCGGAGAGTAGTACCGCTGCTGGGCATAAATCAGCCCCGTCTCCCCCTCGCTCTGCATTCCTCCCGCTCCGCCCCAGCCGAAGGGCGAAGGCAGAGCGGAGGAGGCTTCCCGTGCTCCGCCCCAACTGCTCCAGTCGCCCTTCACACACTGTTGTCGTTTGGTTTGTTGCGTTTATCTTGCCATCGTCGAAGAATGCGCTTGAGTGCGTCTTGGGCTTGAGAACGAATTTCAGCCTGTCGTTTTCGAGTAGAGTTCATTAGCGGTCTCATTCGAAGTTTCCCTCGACTGTTCACGACGTCCATACCATCCACATAGGACACAACGTCACCCTGGTTATTTGTAATTCCAAGCCAGAGCTGCGAATGACGATCCAAAGTTTCAGGGAGCATTGCTAAAAATTGATCAAAGGTTTCTGCCGTAACCACCGTATCGAGGGTTTTGAAAGAGCCGTTTTCTTGGTACATCAAAAGCACTACCAGACATCGATCAGACATTATAGCTTCCTCTCTACTTGCGAGTGACAATCATTTCAAGCGGCTCATAGTTTGGATGCCATAACTTCCAATATTCTGCCCAAGTGGCTCCGGCAGCACCTGTTAATCCATCGTAAACCCGTCCACCTGCTACCACAGCGCGATGAAAGCCCGTTGTAGCAAATACAGTACCGTCTTTTGAGGCGAAATAATTTACTCCACGCGAAGTATGTTTGATCTCCACAATGTGCGCGTCAGGATAAACAGCTTCTAATGCTTTTAATGCTTGAATTGCCGCTTTATCGCATTTGAAACCCTCAATGGGAAATTTTTTATAAACTTTCGCAAGAGCTTTGACAACTCCTGCTCCAGCTTCGGTAAGATGTCCTGCCGCCCCGCCGAGTGCCTGGTAGAGCGCCTCTTTTGCAATGCCCTTTTTCGCTCCCTCAATCGCATCGTCCAGAGCCTTGCCCGCTCGTTTTGCCGCCTGACGCTGTGCCTCTCCCTCTTTGCCTCCGCCGTACTGAGCGTTCCCTAAGGTCGGCGTCCCCGAGACCATCGTCGGACGGGTGAGAGCGTTGGCCCCGTTGACCGCCGCCTCCGCCAGCGCATCCACCGCTCCATCAATTCCGCTGAGCACTTTCATCAGCGGAGAAGTCATCGCATCGAGCGTTCCGCAGTGATCGGGGTTTTTCGGTTCGTCTTCGCGTCCGTCGGGATCGGTTCGGTTGTGCGGATCGTTGTCGCAGTAAGCGTAGGGGTGCAGTCCGCCAGAGAAGCCGAGCGGATCACGCGAAAGGAAGCGACCGAGCTTCGGGGAGTAGTACCGCTGCTGAGCATAAATCAGCCCCGTCTCCCCTTCGCTCTGCATTCCTCCCGCTCCGCCCCAGCCGAAGGGAGTGGGCAAAGCGGAGGAGGCTTCCCGGCTGCTTCCCCAGCAGCTCCAGTCGCCTTTCCACACCACGCTTCCCGTGCCCGAGACCAGCGACACCGTGTCCCCGCCCGAAGAGGCAAAGTAAAACCGGTCTTTCTCCAGCGGCATCACCGGAGGCGGGGCTCCCCGACCCGCCGCCTCTGCTGGAAGCGGTTGAAGCATTTCTCCCATCGAAGGGCGATCCGCCAGCAGGGAGGCGCGTCCCCTCTTCCAGGAAGGACGGAGGCCGTGTTTTGCCCCCGACCCTGCACCGCTTTGCCGCAGCGGGTATACTCTCCTTATGGAAGACCGATCCGACCCAACCGAATTTGCCTCTCTCTACGCCCGCCTGAACCGCCGCGACGAAGCCGAGCGCAAAGCCGCCATTGCGGAAGCCCATACCCTGCCCGCCGATACGCTCATCGCTTTTGCCCATTACGAAGAGGCACGCCACCGCGAAGACATGAAGCAGGTCGGACGCTCCTTTTTGCCCATGCCCCTTCTCGCCTTTCCGCTCTGGGCCTTCGGCATGGCCACGCACCACCCGGCGATCACGTTTCTTTCGTTCGGGATCAGCGGCGTCTGCGGCTACCGCATCTATCGGCGCAACCCGTCGCTGGCCCGCGAATCCCTCGCGGAAATCGTCTCCACCTCCGACGATCCCCGACTGCTGGGCGTCTCGCTTGTCATGCTCAACGAAAACCCGCGTGACCCCCAAATCTACCGCCTCGTGCGCGTCGGGATCAAAAAACTGCTGCCCCGCGTTCCGCTCGATGGAACCGCCGCCTGGCACGAGGACTACACCAGCGTTCTGCTCAAGCAGCTCGACTTCTACGACATCGAACTCGCCGAGATTATTCTGAACGTGCTCGCGGTGTACGGCTCTTCCCAAACCGTTCCAGCCCTCACGGGAATGGCGGAAACCGAACCCGGCGGCAGCGACCGGATGCGGCGGGTACGCGACACAGCGCGAAAATCGCTTTCGGCACTTCAGGCGCGGCTTCAGGAAAAGGCCGTTTCGGATCAACTGCTGCGCCCTTCCGAAAAAAGCGGCGATGGATTGCTGCGCCCCTCGCAGGAAGAGACGGATCGGGACGCGGACGAACTCCTGCGCGGGCATTGACATTCCGCCCCGCCCCTCCGTATAATTCAGGGAGAGCGTTTTGACGCGCTCGCTCCGGCTTTTAAGTCTCGCCTGCTTTCTTAGAAAAACCCCGCCGATGCCGTCGGGCGCGGCAAGGAATGGACACTGTGAACCTCAAACCCCTGTTTCGCAGCGGGATCGCTTTGCTGCTCGGCGGCTCGCTGGCCTCCTGTACCCCGAAATCCGGGCCGGAGCCGCCCGTTTCTGCTGCTTCGGCTTCTATCCAAACCCCCGCTTTGCTTCCAGCAGCGGGGCCTCCGCTGTTCGAGGAGATCGGCGAAAAGGCCGGGCTGCATTACGTGTGGGCCGTGCAGGGCAAGCGTCCGCTCAACATTCTGCAAACCATCGGCAACGGCTGCGCTTTTTTGGACTTCGACGGCGACGGGAACCTCGATATTCTGCTGGTGGGAGAAAAGGTCGCGCTTTACAAGGGGGATGGTCACGGCCATTTCACCGACGTATCCGAGCAGACCGGCCTGACGAAACTCAAAGGGCACTTTTTAGGGGTGGCGGTGGGCGATTTCGACGGCGATGGCCGCCCCGATCTCTACCTGACGGCGTATCGCGGCGGAGCCTTGCTGCGAAATGCGGGCGGAACTTCCTTTGTGGACGTAACGAAGGCGGCGGGCATCGCGCCGCAAACCTGGACAACCTCAGCGGCCTTTGCCGACCTTGACGGAGACGGCAAACTCGATCTCTATCTGGGCAACTACGTGAAGTTCGATGCACACACTCAGCCGCAGCTGTGTGATTTCAGCGGAACACCCTCTTCGTGCGGGCCGCGCTACTACACCCCGGAAAAGCCAAGGGTGTACCGAAACCTGGGGGGCGGGAAATTCGAGGACAAAACGAAAGCGTGGCTCCCGGACAACATTGAGGGCAAAAATCTGGGCGTGGCGATTGCTGACTTCGATGGCTCCGGGAAACAAAGCCTTGCCCTCGCCAATGACGAGGTGAAGGGCGACCTGCTTTACTGGGAAGGCGGCAGGTTCGTCAACCTGAAAGACACGAGCGGAACCTCCGTAGACAACGACGGCGGGGTGCATGGCGGCATGGGAACCGACTGGGGAGATTATGACGGCGACGGCAAACTCGATCTGGGGGTGGCGACCTTTCAGAACGAAGCGAAGTCCATGTACCACAATGAAGGCGGCAAGTATTTCACCGACCGTTCGGCGGCACTGGGGGTGGCGGAAAAAACGATGCCCTTTGTAGCGTTCGGCTTTAAGTTTACGGACTTCGATAACGACGGCTGGCTTGATTTGGTGATTGCAAACGGGCACGTGCAGGACAACATTGACGTGGTTGACAAATCCGCTAAATACAAGGAGCCAGTGCAGTTTTTGCGAAACATTGAGGGCAAATCGTTTCAGGATGCGTCGGGCGGGCTGGCCCCGGAAGTCACAAAACCGATTGTGGGACGCGGGCTGGCGATTGGCGATTACGACAACGACGGCAAATTGGACGCGCTGGTGGTAGACAGCGAAGGCAAGCCGCTGCTGCTGCACAATGTCTCTCCCAACAAAAACCACTGGCTTTCGGTGAAGCTGGACGGCGCGGGGGGAAACCGCATGGGGATCGGGGCGTTGGTGACGGTGGAGGCGGGCGGGAGAAAACTGCTGCGGCGGTGTGCCACCGACGGCTCATATTTGTCTGCGTCAGACAGCCGGGTTCATTTCGGGCTGGGCGGGTTTGCTTCTCCGGTGACGGTGACGGTGAAATGGAGCGGCGGCAAAACGGACATCTTCCGAAATGTGGCGATAGACCGGGGGGTGACGCTCAAGCAGGGCGGGCACTGACGGGGCGAAACAGCAGAATGCGGCGCACGGTGTCGGCAAGGGCGATCTCTTCTACCCCGAAGAGTTCGCCCTTTTCGCGTTGAAGCCCCTTTTTGGCTTCGCTGAGTTCGAGGTCGGTTTCCCGGCTTTTGTAGGCAGCGGCAAGCGAATGGCCGTCGCGTTTCACAAAGGGAAGCGTCCATCCTAGAAGGCGTTCGAGAGGAGCGACGGCGCGGGAGGTCACGAGCGTGTACTGGTGACGGTGGGCGGGGAGGCGGGCGGCGTCCTCAGCGCGGGCATGAAGGGTTTGAACATTCGCAAGGCCAAGCTCGGCGATGACGGCATCAAGAAAGAGAAGGCGTTTTCGGGTGGCATCCAGCAGGGTGAACTGCACCTCCGGCAGAACAATCGCCAGCGGAAGGCCGGGAAATCCGGCTCCAGTCCCCACATCAAGAGCGCGGCTTCCGCTTGGCGGGCGGTAGACTTTGAGCAGCAGAAGCGAGTCGAGAAAGTGGCGAAGGCCGTACTCTTCCGGGGGCACACGGGTGAGGTTGAGGGTGCGGTTTGTCTCTTCGAGCCGTGCCGCAAAGGTCCCGAACCGACCCTGCTGGGCCGCATCAATCTCGATGCCTTCGTTTCGAGCGAGGGTGATCCAGTCTTTCACGCGCTTTTCCGTCTCAGTTCGGCGTAGACCGCCTCTACCTTTTGCACCTGGGTTTGAAGATCATAGTGAGTCCGAACGCGCTCTCGCCCCAACGCTCGATGCTTGTCTCGAAGCCGGGTGTCGTTCAGAAAGCGGATCATGGTTTCGGTGAGGGCTTTCACGTCCTCGGCAGGGAAAAGAGCCTCGTCCATCTCTTCGCCGAGGGTTTCGGGCAGTCCGCCGATGCGGGAAGCGATCACAGGGGTTTCGCTCGCCATCGCTTCCAGGGCCACCAGGCTCTGCCCTTCAGAGCGAGAGGGGATCACCACGAGGTCGGCACACTGAAGCCACGAGCGAACGTCCCCCGAAAAGCCGGGCAGAAAAACATCTTCCCGCGTCTCGGCAAAGCGCAGCAGGGTTCCGTGCTGCCTGCCTTCTCCCAAAATCACAAGCACGGTTTCCCCGGCGCGTCCTCGAATCTGTGCGTAGGCTCCGCCCAGCAGCGTCATTCCTTTTTCCGGTTCCAGACGCGCCACTCCCAGCACGATTTTTGCCTTCGCGGAAAGATGAAACTCCTGCCGGAGCGCGTCGCAATAAACAAGGCGGCTGTAATCTGCCCTGTCCACCCCGTTTGGAATCACACGGGGCGGTTTCGGCAGTCCGTATCCCTTAAGCCGCTCGGAAATCGCTCCCGAAACGGTCAATACCGCGTCGGCTTTCTGAAGAGATCGCTGCGCCAGCGTTTTGCGCAGGCCGCCGAGGGGCGGCAGATTATGCAGGGTGACCACTACCGGAAGCCCCGCAATCCGTGCCGCCGTCACCCCCACCATCGCCCCCCGCAGGCCGTGCGCGTGAACGATTTCCGCCCGGCTGTCCCGCATCTGCTTTGCAAGACGAGAGGCCAAAAAGCGATCCCGAAGAAAGTTCGGGTTGGGAGAGATTGTGACCGGAAAGAGCGCGGCCAGATCGGGCAGGCGTCGGCTTTGCACCTCATCGAGCAGAGCAGGCGGAGCAAACAGCAGGTGGCGGGTGTGCTCCGACCTTGAGATCAATTCTTCAACGTGCCGCTTCATCCCCCCCCGCGCCGGTCGCACGATTTGCGCCGCCAACATTCTTTCAGCGATCATCAGCGGCTAATTCCCTCCCGTCTTTTCGGGCGGCTTGACTGCAGGAGCGGCTTTAGGAGGAGGATCGGATTCGATCTTCTGGATTTCAATGCGAAGCTTCACCGATTCCACGGGCTTGTCGGTGACCGCATCACGCACGATGATGTCCGGTGGGATGATAAGGCGAACGGTCACTTCCTGGGTTTGAGTCATATCGCGTACCGAGACGATTTCGGTTTCGAGGGTGGAAATTTTTTCCAGCCGTCCCGGTCGTCCGACAATCTTCACCTGCTGGGGAGTTGAAATGATGTCCGCCAGGGAGTACGGGGGCAGCGGCTGGTCGGGAATTTGCGAGGACACCGGGACGATCTTTGAGGGCAGGTCTTCGACGAGGGGAACATAGACTCGTGCCCGCGAGGGCAGCAGCACGATGTTCTCGACGGGGTTATCGTTTTTGTCGCGGGCCAGGATCGGAAAGTCTCCCTCGATTCGGGCTCCGACATCGCTGGGAGCCGCGTTCACCACAAGATGATCCACCTGATTCACATAATCGGCTCGCCCGGAAACACGCACAAGGCTGGGACGAATTTCCGTTCTGCCGTACTTGAACCCGGCGGGCGGCTCTTTGGGATACGTGGCGCGAACCGGCAGGCTGCGGGTGATCGGCGGGTAAAGGGTGACTTTCGCGGTCAGCGTTTGCAGGTCAATGTTGAGATCGTGCTTCATCTCGCTGGAAACCGAGGGCAGGTCGGGGGTTAGCAGTACACTAAACGTTTTCACTTCGGTGCTGTTTATACCTTTGAGGTCAAGGACGGCATGAACGTCGCCGTCTTTAAGCCGCTCGACAATTTGTTTGGGGCCGGAAACGTTGGCCAGTACCTGCTGCGGGTCGGTTTCGATTTCCACGTCTGCGGGTGCGTTTGTTTTCACGACCGAGGCCAGCAGAGGCCGTGAGATGGTGGGGTTGCGCTCGGACTGCACATAAAAATAGAGCACAAGTGCCGACGCCAGCGAAATCAGTTTCAGGGGCAGGTTCGCCTTCAGGCGGCGGAGTAAAAATCGCCACATTCCGGCGGAAGTTTTTCTGAGGGAAGCGGCAGCGGGGGAAGGAGAAGACATCAGGCGGCTCTCTTTTTCTGAGCGACGGTGGGCAGCAGAGTCAACAGGCGTTCCCGCAGCGTTTCCTTTCGAAACCCGCGCAGCAGTTTTCCCTCGACGGCAATGGAAATAGTTCCGGTTTCTTCCGAGACGACGACCACCACCGCATCCGAGTTCTCCGACATTCCGAGAGCGGCTTTATGGCGGGTATGGACGTGAGCATCCACTTTAGGCCGATCCGTCAAGGGCAGCACACATCCAGCGGCGGCAATCCGTCCATGCCGAATGAGCACGGCTCCGTCGTGAAGGGCCGTACCTTTGTAAAAGAGGGTCATCAGAAGCTCACAGGTGACTTCCGAGTCCATCGCGGTTCCGTTGGCGATCACCTCATCAAGGCCCGTCTGCCGCTCGAAAACGATCAATGCCCCGGTTTTCTCCAACGACAGCTGCCCGATGGCCTCTGACACTTCCTCAATCATCTGGGAGAGATTTTCCCGGTTCAGCAGTCCCAGCCCTTTGCTCCAGAAGCGCGGGCCGAACTCTTCCAGCGCATGACGCAGTTCCGGGTAAAATAAAATCACGACCGCAACCGGCCCCAGAGGAACGATCTGCCGCAAAAGCCAGTTCAGCGTATCGAGGTGAAGCCGGGCCGAAGCGAACAGCGCAAAGGCAAGCGTGACAAAGCCTCCTAGAATCTGGAGGGCCCGCGTTCCTCGTGCAAGGATCAGCAGGCGGTAGATCAGGTAGGTCACCACCGAAATATCGAGCAGCCCGACCCAGAGATTGTGCGATTGAAGAGCTGCACTCATATGTGGCATTGGCATTTGCCGCCATTTCCGAAAAGTAAATTCTTACTTTCAGTATACGCTTAAAATCGCGGCCCCGGCTACAGAAAGAGCCCGAAAAGAAAAGAGGTTCCGCTAAAAAAGAGAGTCCTTTTTTTCATCTTTACTTCGGATTTTGGCGGCGTGGATAGATTTGTCTATCAAAAAGAAGGGGTTTGGGTGATTTTAGCGACAAATTTTCCCGGATTAGCGTCTACCCCTATTGACAGACGCCTAGAAATCAGTGTACAGTAGACGGGAGTACGTCGTAAAGTATACGTACAAGGAGGAACCCCCGATGACACGCGGACTAACCGACAAACAGCAAAAAATTCTACACTTTTTGGAAAACTATGTCAATGACATGGGTTACCCGCCCTCGATTCGCGAGATTGGAAATCATTTCGAGATTTCCAGTCTTCGCGGCGTAACCGTTCACCTCGACGCGCTGGAGCGTAAAGGCATGATAAAGCGGGCAAACACTTCCCGCTCGATCACGATCATCGGCAAAACGGGAGCGACCGCCCCGGCTCGCAATGTGGCGCACGTTCCCCTGCTTGGAACGATTGCGGCGGGTGTACCGATTATGGCGACTCAAAACGTCGAATCGCAGATTCCCGTTCCGCAGGAAATGGTGCACGGCAACGGCAATGTGTTCGCGCTTCAAGTCAAGGGCGAATCCATGATCGGCAAACACATCATGCCCCGCGACATCGTGCTGGTGAAAGAGCAGCGCACGGCGGAAAACGGCGATCTCGTGGCGTTTCTGCTGGGCGACGAAGCCACCGTGAAAGAGATTCAATTCACCGCGACCGGAGTGCGCCTTATCGCCGCCAACCCTGCCTTTGATCCGATTGAAGTGAAGCGCGAAGACAGCCAGATTATTGGAAAAGTGATTGGTTTGCTGCGCCATTACGATGGGCTGCTGGGCTTTTAACCGATCCTGCACAGACTACCAGTCTTTTGGCATCTGGCTCTGCTCCTCTTCTTTGTACCTCAAAACTTGTACCGCAACGGGGAATAACCCGTTGTCAAGCCCAAAACTCCGCCTGACGAATGTCAGGCGGAGTTTTCGGCTTTGTGAGTGAAAAATCCCCCAACGAGAATTGCAGGAGCAAAGCACGGAATGAATCACGGAATGAAAACGGTCGCACTGGCATTGGCGATTCTGGCGGTCGGAATAAAGGGCGCATCCGCTGAAGAAGGAAAAAAATCCGCCGAAACGAAACCTGCCGAAGCCCCGGCCCCCTCTGCTCCGTCGCTGGCGGGGGCCCCGACTTCCACCCAGGATACAATGTCGGGCTTTAGTACGGCAAGTCAGTTCAAGATCGGAGGCGAGTATTTCTACGGAATGTCCAACCTCAACGGCCCCTGGAAAAAGGAGACCGATGGAGTTTGGAAAGGACAGACGCTGTTTGTGCCGTCTCATCTCGATCTGGTGTGGTCGAAGGGGTTCGAGGGCGTCAATGTTTCCTACCCGGTCGGGGAACTGGCCGGAAGTTCCGCTTATACCGGGCCGATTGAACTTTCGTACCATCGTCGGGTTGGCGATGGGATCGTGAAAATCGGAAAGTTCTACAATGTGTTCGGCACGGTAGACTACGAGGCGGAAACCCATTTCGGCGTACAGTATCTGCTGCAGCGCGGAAAGACCAATTATATCGCATCCGTGCAGCAAAACTCCTATACTTACCAGCCGCAGCTTACCTTTCGGGTCGGTCGGCTCCTCGATGTAAAGCACGAAACGCAGGTGGGGCTTTCGCTGGGCGCGGGGCGCGGATTTCTTTTTGGCTCTCCCAACGATCTCGCTCTGGGGGTTGATGTGGAGCACAACTTCGGGTTTGCCAGTTTCAGCCTGGAATCGAGCGTGGCCGGAGGAAAAGGCACAACCTTCCAGATGCTCAACAGTCAGTTGACGTTTAAGCCGCTGGGCAACTTCACGCCGTCCCTCGGTTTCATCTCCTGGCATGACGGCTCACAGTACCTAGGACAGTACGAGGCTGTGACTTTCGGTGTAGACTACCAAGTCTCAAAACACCTCAGCGTGGGCGGCAACCTGGCTCGCACCGGCGGGCACGATATCCTGTGGTTTCAATCGCGCACCGCCTTTTGATTCGCTTTGATCCACAGCGAAATTCCGCTGTGGATCAATTTTTCTGTTTCGGCACTATCCGGCGACGATATTGACGAGTTTTCCGGGAACGGCGATCACTTTGCGAATGGTTTTGCCGCTGAGTTCGGCGGCGATCCGGCTGTTGGCGAGCGCGAGCGTTTCCAGCGTTTTCGCGTCCAAGCCAACGGCAACCGTCAGCCGATCCTTTAGTTTGCCGTTGATTTGCAGCACAATTTCTACGGCACTTTCGGCGGCGGCCTCCGTATCGGCACTCGGAAATGGAATTTTATAGGTGAAGCCCGGCTTTCCAAGGCGTTCCCAGAACTCATCGGCGAGGTGAGGCGTCACGGGTGCCATGAGAAGAGGAAGGGTTTCCAGCACCTCGGAGAGCAGCAGCCGCTGCGTTTCGGTCGGCTCTGGGGGCAGGGCGTTGCGGAACGCGGAGAGTTCGTTGGTAAACTCCATTAGAGCAGAAATCGCCGTGTTAAAGCGGAAATCCTCAATGTCTTCGCCGACTTTCTGAATGGTTTGGTGCAGCTTGCGGCGCAGCTTTCCCTCGCTTTCGGTGAGCGAATCTTTCGTGAGTTCCCCCACCCGGTCTTTCCAGTTCTCGATAAAAAACAGACGCGAATCCACCCACTGCCGCCAGACCCGATTCCGAAGAAAGCGATTGGCATTTTCAATTCCATCGTTCGACCACTCCACCACCTCATTAAAGGGCGCGACAAACAAACAGAACAGGCGCAGGCTGTCCGTGCCGTACTGCTCCGCCATTTCGTCGGGGGTCACCACATTTCCCTGGCTTTTACTCATCTTCACCCAACGCCACACCCACTCGGCTTCGGGAACGCCGCTTCGCTCTTCCGGCTTCAGGGCTTTCCAGTTTTCAATCGGCTCGTCGGTGTCGTTGTCCCCGCTTTCGGCTCCCTGAACGCTTTCGTCTTTTTTCACTTCGATGCCGGGGGTATAGGCAAGTACCATTCCCTGATTGCGATAGTGCATAAACGGCTCATCAAAAGGCAGATAGCCCGCATCGTGCAGGACTTTCGTCCAAAAGCGGGCGTACAGCAGGTGTCCTACCGCGTGCTCTGTTCCCCCGACATACAGATCAACGGGCATCCAGGCTGCCGCTGCCTCCGAAGCAAAAGCGGCCTTGATGTTGCGGGGGTCGGTGAAACGCAGAAAATACCAGGACGAACAAGCCGAGCCTGCCATCGTGTCGGTTTCCCGCCGGGCAGCGTTTCCACACTGCGGGCAGGCAACGTTGACAAACTCCGGGATCGCGGCAAGCGGCGACTCTCCGGTTCCGGTCGGTTTGTAAGACTCAACTTCAGGCAGCAGAACGGGCAGGTCTTGTTCCGGCACAGGCACAATGCCGCAGGCCGTGCAGTGGATCATTGGAATGGGGCAGCCCCAGTAACGCTGACGCGAGATCAGCCAGTCCCGAAGCCGATAATTAACTATTCCACGTCCGATATTATTTTCTTCAATCCAGGCAATGACCTTTTTTACCGTCTCTTTGTTGTTCGGCTCTCCGGCAAACGGGCAACGCGGGGCAGTCTGGCCCGGCGTCGGCGCAAAATCGCGCATGGTCCCGCCGCTCGGCAGGGCCTGGGTCATTTCCGCTTCGGTTTGTTCCGGTGAGGTTTTGTAGACAAGCACTACCGGAATGTTGTATTTTCTGGCAAACTCAAAGTCACGCTCATCGTGGGCGGGAACCGCCATAATTGCCCCTGTCCCGTAGCCCATCAGCACATAGTCGGCAATCCAGATCGGGATCGGTTCTCCGGTCACGGGATTGTCGGCGCAGGCTCCGGTGAAAACGCCGGTTTTGGTACGCTCGGTAGACTGCCGGTCAATTTCGGTCATCCGCCCTGCTCGCTCGACGTACTCTTCCACCGCTGCTTTCTGCTCCGGCGTAGTCAAAAGCGCGACCAGCGGGTGTTCGGGGGCGAGCACCATAAACGTAGCTCCCCACAGGGTGTCGGGGCGGGTGGTAAAGACGGTGATTGCGGCTTCGGGCGTTGGGGGCTGGAGGTTAGGCGTTGAATTGAAAACGGAAAAGGTGACTTCCGCGCCTTCGCTTCTGCCGATCCAGTTGGCTTGAAGGGCTTTCACATAATCGGGCCATTCGATTTTTTCAAGATCCTCCAGCAGCCGCTGGGCATACTCGGTGATCTTGAAATACCACTGCGGCATCAATTTTTTTTCGATGAGGGCTTTGGATCGCCAGCCGCGCCCGTTCACCACCTCATCGTTGGAAAGTACCGTTTTATCAACCGGGTCCCAGTTCACGGTCGAAAACGTTTGTGAAGCCAGCCCGCGTTCATAGAGCTTTAGAAAAATCCATTGTGTCCAGTGATAATAATCGGGCAGGCTGGTATTGATTTCACGCGACCAGTCATAAGCCATACCGACGAGTTTGAGCTGCCGCTTGTAGTTCGCGGCATATTCGGGCACCATTTCGGAAGGATTGCGCCCCCGTTTGATCGCCTCGTTTTCGGCGGGCTGCCCGAAGCTGTCCCACCCCATCGGGTGCAGAACGCGAAACCCCTGCATCACTTTGAGGCGGCAGGCGGCATCCATCGGCACGTAATTGCGGCAGTGCCCCACGCTGATCCCTGCCCCGGACGGATACGGAAACATTTCCAGTCCGTAAAACTTCGGCTTGGCGGGGTCTGTTTCGACCTTGTAGAGATCGGCGGCTTCCCAGCGAGCCTGCCACTTCTGTTCGAGGGCACGGAAATCATAGCGTTCTTCTCGCGGAGGTTCTTGGAACAGGTCGGTCATGTCGTGCGGTTTCCTGACGAAAGGGTTTGGATTGGCGTGACAGATTATACCTCAAGGCAGAAGAGGACGGGAAAGAGCACAAGGAGGCTTAGGTGAGGGGCGCAGAAAATCTGCGCCCCGGCAGATCAGCCGAGTGAGGCGTAGACGGGATTGACGGGCGGGGGGGCGGTCAGCGGCTCTCGATCTTTAGCCAGGGCTTCAAGGCAGGGAGCGGAGCGCACGATTCGATACCCCAGTTCTTTGGAAAGGTCTACGATCAGAGGACATTTCAGGGGCTTTCCGGTTCGATCCACCTGTACCAAAACGATGGGCCGGGTGGGAGCGGAGGGCATTACCCCGGCGACAATCGCACATTCCCCCGTACTCAGCTTTACGGCGGTTCCTTTCGGATAAATCGCGACCCGTTTGCAAAGCGAAATCACCACTTCACGGGCAAACCGTTTTCCGACTTGATTGATGAGAAATGTGATGGCGGCGTCGGGCAGCACCGGGGCAATTCCGAAACGCGGGGTGGTCATCGAGTCGTAGGCTTCGGCAACGGCGGCGATCCGCATGAGGTGTGATAGATCATCGCCCTTGATTCCTTGCGGGTAGCCGGTTCCGTCCAGGGCTTCGTGGTGGCGAAACACCACGTTGGCGGAAATCTGACCGATGGCATCGGTTCGGACAAGGTGTTCGAATCCCAGCTGAGTGTGCTGGCGGAGCAGCACAATTTCTTCGGAGTTGGGCGGGGAGGTTTTACGGCTCAGCTCTTCGGGCAGAAAAATGGTGCCGATATCGTGAAACAGCATCCCGACAGCCAGCTGCTTCACCATTTCTTCGGGAAGGCGCAGATCAAGGGCGAGCACGGTGGCGAGCACCGCCGTATTGACGGAATGCTGCATCAGGCGATCCGAGCCGGTGTCGAGATCGAGCAGGGTGACCATCGGGTTCTTCGATTTCATGAGGGCTTCAACCATGCGGTTGGTACACTGGGTGATCGCTGCCTGATCGAGAGCCACTTTTTTTCCGGCGAATTCCTGGCGCAGTTTACTGCAGGAGTCATGGAGCACTTTTTCGCACTGCTCTCGAATTTCGGAGCGGGTAAGCTTGGGCGTGCCCTCGCCGTTGTCGGGATCAATGAAGAGGCCGCTGATTCCGAATTTGCGAAGGCGAACGAGGTGATGCGAGCCGAGACGCTGCCCGCGCATAATGAGGACGCGCCCCTGATCGTCGCAGATATTTTGTGCCACGCACATTCCTTCGCGCACTTCTCTTGAGGTCACAAACTGCATTCCCGTCTTCTCCCTCTCTGCCCTCTCTCTTTCCCTGAGAAAAGTAAAAGAATTATCGGTGCAAATTCTGAAAAGCCCGCTCGAAAAACTACCAGAATGGGGTTTAATAAAGTGCAGGCTTGAGAAAGTCGCAATCTACGCAGAAGGGAACCTGGGGGGGGAAGAGCGCGTCTTTGGCGTAGCGACCCGCACGCAGGCAGCGAGCGAGCGCAATCTATCGCAACCCGGGAACAACGATGATTCACCTTTACCAAAAACATTCGAGAGCCGCAGCTCTCTTGATTTGTGCCACCCTGATCACTCCGCTGCTCGCAGGCTGCGGCGGCAAAAGCAACAACACGGGAGGAGCAGACCTGCCGCCCGTTGACAACACGCGCACCAGCGGTCCGGCTGCGTCGGCCCCGGCAGCGGCTCCCCCCAAAACCGGAATGTCTACCGGCAAAAAGGTCGCAATTCTGGCAGGGGCAGCAGCGGTCTACTACCTCTACAAACGAAGTCAGAACAAAAAAACCGAAGGGGCAGACGGCAAATATTATCTGTCCAAAAATGGCCGAGTCTACTATCGAGACGAAACGGGACGCGCCCACTGGGTGACCGCGCCTGAAAAGATGGAAGTTCCGCAAGACGAAGTAGATCGTTACCCTGAATTAAGCCAGTACCGGGGCTACAACCAGCAAACCACAGGGGAAGCCTTTGGCGGGGTTCAGTAGAAGAGCGGGAGAACCATGAAATGTTAGACAGTTTGCTACAACAAGTGAAACACGCGATCTTTAACGACAACCGCACGGATTACCAGCATGGCGACACGGGCGGATTGATCAGCCAGGTCGAGTCATTGTTCGGGCAGCATCAGACGCAGCTTGGAACGAGGGACAATCCCCTGCCTGCTTCCCAAGACCCGCTCGGCGATCCCGCCGACCAGGAGGGCGGGCGGCAAAATTTGCAGCGTCAGTTCCCCGGTCTTCGGCCTGCCAGTGAAGACCCGCTCGGCGATCCCGCCGACCAGGAATATCGTCGGTAACGCATCGGTCTAAACCTTCGCGGAAAGCCATTGCACGAGAAAGAGGGAGAAACCAGGATTGGTTTCTCCCTCTTTCACTAAATCGGGGTGACACGATTTGAACGTGCGACCACTCGCCCCCCAGACGAGCATTCTACCACTGAACTACACCCCGGCAAGCCCCCACATTATACTCGAATTTTCCCTGAAGTCAAGAAGAAACTTTGCCGGGCGAAGAAGCAGGGGTCAAAGATTGTCCACGCGAAAATCTGCAAATGCGGTAATGGTTGTGCCGTCGGGATCAGGCCGGGGAGCGGAAAACAGCACCGTAAACGCCTCTTTCGGCGAGTGCGTCAACACGCGGTCACTCAGCGCAGCGTTGAATTGCACCGCACCGAGATACACCCTCCCGGAAAGATAAGGCTTTAGTTGTGCCGCCAATTTCACTGGGTCTTTCAGGGTGGGCAATTGATCGCTGTGGTCGCGTGTGTAATCATACACGGCGAACGAAAGAGAACGCGCATTAAGTTGACCCCAATAATCGCGGAGAGTAAAAGTGATACCGTGCCATCGAATGTCACCCGACAGAAACGCCACAAGATTGGTGTCGTTCGGCGTCAGCGAGTCCGAACCGAACACGGGGATCGAACTCCAGTCCCCCTCGAACGCCCCCAGGCTGAAACCTGCCAGTGCTGTATTGTAGACCCAGGGACGGTTTGATGCCCCGACCCAGAACACTGAACGATCTCTAGTATAGGGCAGGATCGCATTGTCTATCTGAGGTGAAACCAGAATGTTTGGTAGTTGCTCATCGTAATCCTGAGCATACATCCAAAACGCGGTCGAGAGCAACTGGGCGCGTCGAAGCGGAGCACGAGTCAAATCTTCCGGGATCACACGCTCTCCCTGTCGGACTTCTCCGCCAAGCAGTGCCTGGTAGGGCCTGTTTCCGGCGGCAGTGTCAGTCAGAGCGGTAACCCGGTTGATTTCGCCCCATTCACTTATCGGGTGTCCTGGAAGTGCCGGGTTAAGACGATAGAATTTTCCAGTAATGAGCGAGCGCAGATTGCTCGCTTCATGAGCATAAGGAAGCAGTCTGTCCTGCATTTCTTCCGTTTTGATCATGGGTGGAAAGGTCTCGTCGTAATCCTGTGCATAGGTCAGTATGGCTCGCGCTGTTTTCCGCATTCGGTCTGCGTTCATTTGCTCAATCGAAAAACGGGGACGCTGGGAAAACGCGAACGTCGAAAGGCCGACGCCGAGCAAAGATGCCCATACGAGCGCACGGGAGGAACGGTTCATAGCAGTCAGGCTCCTTTACGAAATATTAGCTTGAGAAGACAGAACAGTCAGGCAAACTACCTTTGTTATTTTACCCTAAATTCCCCGCTCGCAAAGGGTGCAGATGCAAATCGGTTGGGGTATAATCTCTGTCCCATAGATGAACATCGAATAAAGAATGAGCGAAGCCGGAATCAAACCGACCCGGCAGCCGACCGAACACGAAAAGAGGAACACCGAGCATGGACAACAAAGCGAAAACGGCGACGCTGCCCCCGCCGAGAGGGGTGATTGGCGCAGAGCGAGGCGACGCAGCTGAACTTTCTAACGACGAGATCATGCGCTACAGCCGCCATCTCATTCTGCCGGAAGTGAACCTCGAAGGACAGAAAAAACTCAAAGCGGCGAAAATTCTTTGCATCGGCGCGGGCGGATTGGGGTCCCCCCTGGCTCTCTATCTGGCCGCCGCCGGGGTCGGAACCCTCGGCATCGTGGACTTCGACCAGGTGGATGTCACCAATCTTCAGCGGCAGATCGCGCATGGAACCAAAGACGTGGGCCGCCCCAAACTGCTTTCCGCCACCGAAACCATTCAGGATATTAATCCTCATGTGCAGGTTGTCGGCTACGAAGAACGATTCACCTCCGAGAACGCTCTCGACATCGCCCGCGACTACGATCTGATTCTTGATGGAACCGACAATTTCGCCACTCGCTATCTCACCAACGATGTCTCGGTACTGCTGGGAAAGCCGAACGTTTACGGCTCCATTTTTCGCTTTGAGGGGCAGGCGTCCGTTTTCTGGGCGGAACACGGCCCCTGCTACCGCTGCCTTTACCCGGAGCCGCCGCCGCCAGGAATGGTTCCCTCCTGCGCCGAAGGCGGGGTGCTGGGCGTTCTGCCCGGCATTGTCGGCTGTATCCAGGCCAACGAAGCGATCAAACTCATTCTTGGCATCGGCAATCCGCTGATTGGACGGCTGCTGCTGTTCAACGCCCTCAAAATGCAGTTTCGCGAACTGCGCCTTCAAAAAGACCCAGACTGCCCCATCTGCGGAACCCATCCCACGATCACTGAACTCATTGACTACGAAGAATTCTGCGGAATTCGCGGAGCGGAAACGGCTATCAATCCCATGAACGAAATTCCTGAAATCACCGTGAAAGAACTGAAAGCGCGAATGGACGCCGGGGAAAAACTCAACGTCGTTGATGTACGCGAACCTTACGAGTTCGCGATTGCCCGGATTCCCGGCGTCAAACTGATCCCGCTGGGTCAAATCGGTGAACGCAGCGGCGAGCTCGACCCGAACTCCGAAATCATTTTACAGTGTCGTTCTGGAAAGCGCAGTGCCGATGCCCTCGCTGTTCTGCAAAGCAAAGGCTTCACGCACCTGAAAAACCTCAAAGGCGGAATTCTCGCCTGGAGTGAGGAGATTGACCCCTCGGTTCCGCAGTATTGATTTTGCACCGAGCCGTTTTCACCGTTAAACCGGCAGGTTTGCTGAAAGAGATGGGAGCGAAAACCGGGAAGAACGGAGTCAGGAAACGATCTCCGCAATGACGCGGCTCCGTCGCTTCCCGTTTGCCCGTCTGCTTCGCAAAAAGATTTGCGAACCTTTGCAACGATTTTACGATTTTCGCGTATAATCATTATAGTAGGTCGCACCTCAAGCAGTAATGGTAACCTTGAACCGTTTTGCGAGGATAAATCTCTTTTGCGTTCAATTAATTACGCCCTGGGGAAAATGGTTCCACCGGGGCGTAATTTTGCCTCTGACGTTTAGAATTGTTCTTCTCTTGGTTTTACTGCGGCGTCAATACCACCGCCCGCACCTGTCTTCCCTTGACCGCAAATACCGTGATGTCTCCCCGGTTGTTGATTCCAGAGGCCGCCGCTAAAAGCCAGCCTGAATCGTTGGGGATAAGCGAGTTCAAGTCGAGCGTTTTGCCGTTTCGATAGAGAAAAGCGTGAGGAATTCCTGACTTTTGTGCCCGCAAATCCGGTATCCCGCCTGACAGTGTGGCAATTTTGAAGAGTTTGTTCCGAATGTCATCCGGCGACGGCGAATTCAGGGTACAGGGCAGACGCAGGGCATTATCCTCGCCGCAGTCCTCCTCTGACGGGGTGTAGGCCATTCCCACTGCCTCGCCTTTGGCGTTCAGAGCATTGAGAACGGTACACGGGTAGCCTTCCAGAAGTGGCAGGCCTTGAGCGCGGCCATTTTTCCAGAGGGTCGCCGTACACACAAACGAATCCCCCTTTTCTTTGAACGACTCGCCGCCTACGAGATTATCCTGATTGATCGCGGCAGCAAATGCGCCGCCGCCCTGAATGGCGGACGGCAGCTTCTGTACCCGCCCGTTCTGAACCAGAAACCCCTCCACGCTTCCAGCGTCATCAAAGCCGGTCACCGCCATTGCGCCCGAATCGTTGATCCCCAAACCCACCGTAAACGGAAAATCCTTGATTTTGATCGCAGGCTTAAGTTTTCCGCCTTGCCAAAGAACGGCTTTCGGCTCTCCGTCGGGCGTAAAGGCCGTGCCGATCACCACGCCGCTATTGTTGATCCCGCTGGCGAAACTCAAATCAAGGCCGAGATGCCCGATGTCCCGGATTCGCCCGTTCTCGGTAACAAAGCCATGCAGCGTCTCGTCGCCGGAGAGCAGGGACAATCCGAAGGTTTGATCGTTGTCGTTGACGCCGTAGGCAATCGCATGAGTGCCGCCAAGCGTACCTACATCCTTCATGCGACCGTTTTTCCAGAGAAAGCCTCGTATTCGGCCCTGGGAGTCTTCCGAAACACCCGCAACCGACCCCATATTGGAAACGCCGTTTGCCTGGGAATTTTCCCCGCCGAGAGTGCCGAGGTCAACTACCTTGTATTTTGCCGAGGTCTCCGTTTGAGGGGCAGAGGGAGCAGCGTGTGCTCCCGGCCCCGGCAGATAGCCGTTGGAGGGAGCCGCTGGATGCGTGCCGAATAAAGCCGCCAGCCCGCACACCCCAATCCCCCCCAGCATGACCTTCAGCCGAGGACGACGGTTTACGGCCTCCACCCCCATGCCTGCCGCCACGTAGGGAACGGCCCAGCCGCCGTATCTTTTCAGCAGGCTTCGCCAGCGAGTCACGTTCTTTCTGGAATTCTTCATGGAAACATTCTCCTTTTGGTCTGTCCACACGATCCCGATTTCTTCCGAAACGGGTTTACTCATCCGGTTGATCCGACACCCGCAGCAGTTGAGAAGGTTCGGCAGCAGAAACGGACGGGAGAGCACGCAGGAGAGCCGCGCCGTCCACTTGCCCGGCGGAAGCCGCTCTCAAAAGCACCTGCGACTCGTCGTCCTCAGAACGCTCTTCCTCGATGCAGCGGTAGTAAACTTCTGCTTCTTCTCCGGTGGCCAGGATTCCGTCCCTCTCCCCTACCCTTAAATTTTCGGTTCCGATTTCTCCCGACACCACCCGCTTGAACACCACGAGGTCTCCTGCTCGCCTGCGCTTTCCATCCGTGTAGACGCGAGCCGCCACCAAAGAATCGGCGTGGATTGTTCCCGACCCGATCCACTTCAGAAACGCATTAAACTCCAGCACGACCGAGGATTCGGTTCCGCCCTTTGGAAAAGACACATACACGCCATTCGTCATTTTGGCACGGGTTTCCTCTCGCTTGGGATTTTTCTTTTACCGCCAACTCGCTTTGAGAAACGGGAAGGCGTCCTCGCCGTGAAAAACGTGCCCGCCCTCGAAAATTTCCCAACCGAACTTCGCCTCGGCCCCGAAAAGCCGGTAGATTTCGGAGGCACGTGAAGCGGCGTGCTCAAAGCCCTGAAGCGGGAAAATGGGGTCGTGCGTTCCACTTTCGACAAAAAATGGGCGGGGAGCGATCAAGCCTGCCAGCTCCGGCATTTCGCAGACGCCCAACAACCCCGGTACAAAATTGTCCACACAGTGATCTACCGCGAGGATCGAATCGCGAAAGGTATTGAAATAACCGCTGACCACACACGCGCCGATCCGACTGTCCAGGCAGGCGGTGAACAGCGATACGGTTCCGCCCCCCGAAATGCCTAGAATGGCAACGGCCTCCGGGTTCACCTCCGGGCGGGACTGCAACAGGTCTATCGCTTTCAGGGCATCCCACACGCGCCAGCCCAGCAGCGTTTCCCCCAGCATCAGAGCCGCCATCGCGTCACGGGTGCAGGACGAGGCGTCTCCGCCTGCCGCCTGCGCTTGAGCATCCCGTCTCCGTCCAAAGCCGATCTGTTCCAGGGCAAATACCGCATAGCCGTGCGCCACACATTGCAGGGCATAGTCGTTGGCGTACTCGTCCCATGCCCCCCATTCTCGCTGAGTTCCATCCGGCAAAATGCCGATAATAGTATCTACACCGCGTCCGTGCCCCGGCAGGCAGAGAACGGCAGGAAGCGGAGTTTCTGAAAACGGCTTTGGAATGATGAAAAATCCACAGGCAGTAACACCGGGCCGGGTCTCAAAAACGATGAATTCTCGCCGATAATTGGGATGCTCTTCACAGGACAACACGCGGGCAGAAACTCCTCCGATGCCGGGGGCAGGGAGAACAAGCAGTTTTCGCACCCACTCGCGAAAGTCGTGCTGTTTTTGCTGGAGCACTGAAGCCTCCTCCGAAAGAAAGATCGGGTTGCCCGCTTCGCGTTCGATGCGTGTTTTCGTGTAATTTCTGGGGTTCCAGCCGAAGTTAAATTCAGGCTTTTCGGTTAAGCGATCCATCATGGTTTAGAGAAAGTTCCTCCTGCGTTGAGCGGCAGGGAAAAAGCGCACGACCTTTCGTTTCGGTACATTCATTGCTATGATCTCTACCTTTTTACAGCGAATTTCAATCCGGTCGTTGGCCGCTTTGGGTGTTTTAAGCGTTTGTTTTTTACTCTATGCCGTTTCGCGGCAGAATGCCGCCATCCACCACAGCCGGGAGCTGAATCTGGCAGGCAGTCTGCGTTATCGTTCGCTCTGGTTTTACGGGGCGCAGCGGCATTATCCTTCCTCCATGTGGAAGCCGCAGTTTGGGGTGATGAAGGCTATCCGCGCTTCACTTCAGACAGAATATCCTGCCCTGATCGAACCAACCGCTGCTTTGTGGAAGCATTACGAGCAGAAGATGGAAATCGGAACCCTCGACTGGGAAACCGCCCGCAGGATGTGCAAAGCCTACGATGAGTTCGTTACCGCACTTCAGCGCAAAATCCAGAACGAAAGCAGCGGGGCAATGGCCCTGTTTCAGTTCGGAATCGGATGTATCGGGGTATTTCTCATTTCTGCCGCGTTAATCCTGCGTCATTCTCATTTTCTGGAAAAACATCAGCGTGTGGCAGACGAGCGATTCCGGGTTTTGTTCGAGTGCTCCACAGATGCCCACCTCCTGTTCGACGAAACCGGCATTGTAGACTGCAATGAAGCAACGATCAAAATGCTTCGCTGCCAGAACAAAGCCGAAGTGCTTGCGCTTCACCCCGCTGTTCTTTCCCCGGAGCTTCAACCCGACGGACAACCCTCCCTCGAAAAGTGTGTGGAGATGGACGCGGCTGCTCACCGGGACGGCTATCATCGGTTTGAGTGGATGCACCGCAAAATGGACGGCGAAGAGTTCCCCGTTGAAGTGACCCTGAAACCGGTGACCCTGCAGGGCACGAAATCGCTGCTGGTGGTCTGGCACGATCTTTCCGATCAGAAGCAGGCCGAAAGTTTGGTCCATCAGAGTCGAAAACGCCTTGCAGAGGCTCAAGCGGTCGCCCGCATGGGTTCCTGGGAATTCGAGCTTGACACGGGGATCGTGCTGTGGTCCGAGGAAATGTTTCGCATCTTCGGCTTTCCCTTTCAACAAACGGCTCCGACCGCTCCTGAAGTGATCGCCTGCTACCATCCCGACTATGCCGAAGAACACAACGCTCGGCTTCAGGAGATCATCCGAGCCGGGGTTCCGCTGGATTTGGACCTTCCGCTGATTCGCAAAGACGGGGTGGAACGCTGGGTTCACATTGCCGGGCGGCGGGTTCGGAATTCGGGCGGGGGGCCGGGGTATCGCCTGATCGGAACCGTTCAGGACATCACCGAGCGCATCGAAACCGAGGCCAAGCTGAGCGAAGCCAACGTTCGATTGGAAAAGCAGCTGCATCAAATCAACCTGCAAAACGGCTTGCTGGAAGCGCAGCAAAGCGAGCTAAAATCGCTGGCGACCACCGACGGCCTCACTGGGCTGAAAAATCACCGAGCCTTTCAAGAGCGTTTAGGCGAAGAGTTTCATCGTGCCGGGCGGTTTGCCCTGCCTTTTTCGGTCGTGCTTCTGGATGTGGATCATTTCAAACAGTACAACGATTCGTTCGGCCATCCCGAAGGGGATACCGTGCTGAAAAGGGTTGCTTCTCTCCTAAGGGAAACGGCGCGTGAAGTGGATTGCGTGGCTCGCTATGGCGGCGAGGAATTCATCGTGCTGCTGCCGGAAACCGCTGCCGCCGGAGCGAAAGAAGCGGCGGAACGGATGCGGACGGCCATTCAAAACGAACTTTGGGAGCATCGGGCGGTGACGGCCAGTTTCGGGGTCTCCACCTGGACGCCGAGTTATATTGCGGCTCAAGAACTCACCCTCCAAGCCGACCAAGCCCTTTATGGCGCAAAACATCAAGGGCGGAACCGGGTGCTCCATTCTGAAGAACTCTCAAGCACGGCTCTCGAAAAAGCGGCGTAATCGGGTACTCTAGCCGAGATGACCACCACCCGCAATGAACGTTTGGGCCTGATTTTGGGATTTTTGGGAATGGCCGGGTTCAGCGGAACCCTTCCTGCTACTCGGATAGCCGTTTCTGCTCTCGATCCGGTTTTTGTGGGCACGGCGCGTTCGCTTGCTGCGGGCGTGATCGCCCTGCTTTTGATCCTGGGAACCCGCGCTCGCCTTCCCTCTAAACCGCATCTGCTTGCGCTGTTCGCCGCCTCCACCTGCGCCTTTTTGATTTATCCCCTGACGACTTCCTGGGCACTTCGGCTTGTGCCTGCTTCACACAGCGCAATTGTCACCGGGATTTTGCCGCTTGCAACGGCCTTGATGGGAGCGTTGCGTGCAGGAGAACGGCCCTCCCTTCGTTTTTGGGTTTGTGCAGGGCTGGGCAGTGTGCTGGTGCTGGTCTTCGCGGCGGTGAAGGGAGGGGGTGCGCTGCACTTGGCGGATTTCGTGCTGATTTTCGGGGCGGCGGCTTTGGCAGTCGGTTTTACGGAAGGGGCGATCTTGTCGCGAACCTACGGCGGAGTCTCAACGATCTGCTGGATGCTGATGCTGCTGATGCCGCTGTCGGGGCTGATTCTGCTGATGCACGGAGCCGCCCTGCCCCCGTCGGCTCCAGTTCAAGCCTGGGCAGGCTTTGCCTATGTCTCTTTCGTCAGCGTGTTTCTGGCTTATATCGCCTGGACGATGGGCTTAGCCAAGGGAGGGATCGGGCGCGTGGGGCAGCTGCAATTGCTTCAGCCGTTTCTGACGCTGGGAATTTGCTTTTTCGTCCTGCACGAACCGCTCACGCCGGTGACTTTCCTCTTTGCGCTGGGGGTAGTCGCGTGTATCGCGGCGGGGCGTAAATCCCCTTCGGGCAAATTCCCCCGCGCCGGTTGATCCTTTTTCTGCTAAAATGAGCGGTCACGATTTGTTCCCAATACAACGGCCTGCTTTTTCAATTGAAAAAGCAGGCCGTTTCAGGTTTAGAGGGAAGCCGTTAGCCCTTCAAGGCTTCTGCGCCGCCAACAATCTCAGAGATTTCACGGGTGATGCCCGCCTGCCGCGCCCGGTTCAGCTGAAGGGTCAGGGTGGTAATCATTTTACCGGCGTTGTCAGTAGCGTTACTCATGGAGGTCATGCGAGAGCCATGCTCGCTTGCATTTGATTCCAGCAGCGCTTGAAACACCTGCCCTTCGAGATAGCGGGGAAGCAGATTGGCGAGCAGCTCTTCGGCGGAAGGTTCAAACAGATAATCTTCATTCCCGCCCCCGGTTTTCGCGAGCAGAGCCTCTTCGGGATCAGCTTCGGGAGTGACCAGCGGAAGCAGCTGCACATCCATCGGTTTTTGCGTAATTGCGGTGTAGAAGCGGGTATAGAGCAGCTGCACTTCGTCCACTTCCCCCGACTCGAAGGCTTTGCGAACAGCTCCCGTGATCTCCCGCGCCTCGGAAAGCGCAACCGCCGTATTGTTGACGTGAAATTCTTGCACCACGTTAAAGCCGCGCCGCTTGAAAAATTGGATGCCCTTGCGTCCAACCACGTACAATTTCACGCGAGAGCGGTCATAGCCCTTCAGCAGTTCCGAAGCACGGCGCAGCATCTGTGAATTGTACGATCCTGCCAGTCCACGATCCGAGGTAATAATCAAAAATCCGATGTTTTGAGCCGGGCGCACGTCCAGCAGCGGGTGCTGAACCTCGCCTCCGGCAGCGGAAGCCAGCTTGGTCATCATTTCGCGCATCGCCCCCGCATAGGGCCGGGCCGCTGTTACACGATCCTGAGCACGTTTCAAGCGAGCCGCCGCAACCATTTTCATCGCTTTGGTAATCTGCTGAATGTTTTTTGCCACCCGGATTCGCTGTCGCACCTGTCGTATCGTCGCCATGATCTCTTTTTCACCTGAGTTATTTTCGCACGGCACTAAGCAGTGCCTCAACCAATGCGTCGTCGGCTCCCCTCGGATCGTGGGGATAGCGGTCGGCGATTTTTTCGGCAAACCGTTTGAAGTCGTCCACCGGCACGGCTTTACGCCCGGACATTTCAGACAAATAAGCCGCTCCCACAATCGCGGAACACTCCGCTCCGAACTCCGCCGTACAAATGGAAGGCGTTCCGCTGCGGACACACTCCACCATATTCAGGATTTCGCCATAGTGCGATGAAGGCCAGTGCGACCAGGTTGGGCCGCTGACTTCGATGCGGCGAGCCTCCCGATCATAGGCATCGAGCACCACCGCAGAGCGATGGCCGTTTTCGTCCTTAAACTGAATTTTTCCGGTGGTTCCGAAAATGGCCGTGTCTGGCGAATCGCGGTGGCTCCAGGAGCCTTCGACGTGCGCGGTTGTCCAGGCGAGGCTTTCGGCGTCCTCGAAACGGATCAAAATATGGGCGTCGTCCTCAACGCGAATCTCCTGATAGCGACCGTCTAGAATTCGCTGCGGCATTCGGATGGACATTCCGAACGGCTCGGCGGCCTTTACGAGAGAAGGTTTTTTCTGAAGCCCGGAAAGAAACCAGGCGGCTCCGATGGCGTGAATTCCGTTGTCGAGCAAGGCTCCGCCGCCGCCAAAGTCGGGGTTCCAGAAGTTCGGGTTTCCTTCGGGGCCGCCGTGTGCGGTGGCGAGATACATCAGGATAGGCTCGCCGATGGCTCCGGCATCAATCAATTTTTTGGCCGTGTAGTAGTCTTGGTCCCAGAGCCAGTTTTCGTTATGCTGATAAAGTTTACCCGTTTTCTGCACGGTTTCGATCAGCCGCTTCGATTCCAGCCATGAGCGGGTCAGCGGTTTTTCGCACATCACGTGAATTCCGGCTTCCAGGGCTTGAATGGAAAGCGGTGCGTGGAGCATGGGCTGTGTGCAAATATCCACCAGGTCAGGCTTGATTTTTGCGATGACTTCCGACAGGTCATCGCAAACCTGAAGGGTGTCCCGGTCTCGTTCCAGTTCGTCCGCGCCTGCCGAATCGCCGCGTTCGCGCAAGGCCGCCACTTTTTTCGTAACTAGTTCCTCGTAGCGTTTGAGGGCCAGCATTTGAGCGGTTTTGTCCGGGTCACAGATCGCCGCCAGCTGCATCTGCGGAATGTCTACATAGGCGGGAGCGTGCGCCCCCCGCCAGATGCCGCCGGTTCCGATGCCAGCGACGCGCACCCGCTCGGTTTTCCGGGTGGCGGCGGGGGCAGGAAGAGGCAATGACACCGGAGTCGGGGCGGGTTTAAGATTGAACGGTTCAATTTTGGGGGCTGCGGCGGTTTCCGGCATCAGTTCGCTCACTTTCGAAATTTGTTCCTGCGGGGTCCGTGCTTCCACAATGTCTGCGGCTTCCGGCGCAGGGGCAGACGGCAGGGCTTTCTCCGGCACAAACTTCGCGGCCTCGGTCGCCTTGGCCACCGGTTCTGAAGCGGCAGATTCTTCCTCCGGCTCGCCTTTGAAGTTCACTGGAGTAGCAGCAGTGGTCACTTCGGCAAGGGCGGCTCCCTCTGCAAAGGGCAGGGATTCTGCGGGTTCGTGAAGGAGAGTCTCTTCGGGAGCTTTTTCCCCTGTCTCCAGCGTTGGGGAAACGGGTTCGGCCTGAGAGAGAGAAAGGTCTCCCAGAGTTGCAGCAACGGCGGCCTGGACAGGGGCTTCGACGGAAACGGCGGTTTTCAATGAAGCGTTGTCCTCTTTGTGAGCAGCTTCAGGCTCTAGTTCTGTTTTGCCGTTTTTCTTCGGTTTGGCCGATCCTGCGGGGGAGGTGTTCACCAGAAGCAGGTTCGGCGGAATGTAGAGTTCACGCTTGCGCGGCGGGGAGGGAACGGTTTCCGCGACGGGCGCAGGTTCTGGCGGTGTTTCCGATACTGGCGGGTCCAGTTCTAAAAAGTTCGATCCCGATGCAGAAAGGCCGGAGCCGGACAAAGCGGGGGCGGCAATAGATGCCTGCACGAGATTCAGCCGTTCTTCAAGTTCGCGCAGCATCTCTTCCGGGGTTTTGGTCTCAGAGAGAACGGGCTTCGCCTCCTCCGCGAAAGGGGAAGCAGGGGTGCGTTCCGGGGCGGGCTCTGGAGCGAACGAGGCGGTTTCGTGCGTTTCCGGCTCGATGATCTTGGGAATGGCGATGGGAACGGGCGGCGGATCGAAAAACGACCCGGTTTCTTCTTCAGAAACAGCGGGCGCAGGGGAAGCAGCCTGGACCGTCGGAGGAGCGGGGTGCATCAGAGGGGAGACCTCTTCCCGCGCTTGGGCCTCCTGGGTAAGCAGCTGAGTTTTTTCAGCAGCACGGTTGAAAAGCGACTCCGCTTCCTCGGAGGTTTCCAGCGTCACCGGCGTAGAGGCGGGAGCCGCTGGCACATCTGGAGAAGAAAAGGTGAGAGCGGGGGGAGTGAACCCGTTTTCGACTTCCTCGATTTGCTTTTTCAGGCGGGCCTCTTCGTCGGGAAGCCGCATCTTCGCTCCTTCGGCTTCCTGCTCGGCGGCGCGAAGCAGCGGGCGCAGCCGATGCAGTTCTGCTTCACGGGAAGTGCGTTCCTCGCGGAGTTCTCCGGCCAGCATCGAGTTTGGATTGATTTTTTCAGAAAGCGATGCTTTAGTTTCGAGATCAGCGATATGGTGCTCCAGTTTGGTCACCTCATCGCTGAGTTTGTTGCGCCGCATCACGGCAAGCACCACATTTTCGCGCAAACTGCTCAGGTTGGCTCGCAGCAGGCGGAGCGTGTCTTCTTTGTCCATCTGTGGTTCCAGAATCGCCATTCCTCTTGTCTCCTCCAATGTTTTTACCGGCGAACTTTGCCGCAAACAGCGAAACCCGCCAGTATCAAAGAGCAAAAACTCGGTGACCTGGCGGGCGGGAATCCAAAGGAGAGCAGTGTGGGTTCAAGGGGAGCTTATCGCTCTTGAACGTCCCTGCCCTCCCTGCGCTTACGGCTTGAATTTCGCTTTGAACGCTTCGATGGCTTTGCCGAGTGCTGCCTCGTCGTCTTTGGTCAGGTCTTTCGTGCGGCGGATTTTTTCGATGATGTCGGGGTAACTTTCCGCCATAAAGGGGTGGAACTGCTCCTCGAATTTTCGCAGGCTGCTGGTTTCGATATCGTCGAGATACCCTCCGACGCCAGCAAAGATAATCGTTACCTGCTGCTCGATAGGCATAGGCTGGTACTGCGGCTGTTTCAGAACTTCGACAAGTCGAGAGCCGCGATCCAGCTGAGCCCGTGTAGCTTTGTCGAGGTCGGAGGCAAACTGCGAAAAGGCCTGAACTTCGCGGTACTGCGCGAGGTCGAGCCGGAGTTGTCCGGCAACGTTTTTGCCTTTCATGGCGTTAACCATTGCCGAGCGACCGACTCGTGAAACCGAAATTCCTACGTTGATCGCGGGTCGGACGCCGGAATAGAACAAGTCCGGTTCCAGAAAGATTTGTCCGTCGGTGATCGAAATCACGTTGGTCGGGATATACGCGGACACGTCGGAGGCCAGCGTTTCGATGATCGGCAGGGCCGTCAGGCTGCCGCCGGTGCCGGGTTTGCGGCGTACCGTATAATTTTCGGCATTCGGCATTTCTTTCAACACTTTTTCTGCATCGTGCCGTCCTTCGCCGCCTTCATACTGCTTGCCGTCCACGCCAGCCGCGACTCCGCCCTCCGCGTTTTTATCTACAATGATGTAGTCTTCGCGCAGTTTGGCGGCTCGCTCCAGAAGGCGGGAGTGCAGATAGAAAACGTCGCCGGGGTAGGCTTCGCGCCCCGGCGGGCGGCGCAGGAGCAGCGAAACCTGCCGATAGGCAATCGCGTGTTTGGAAAGGTCGTCGTAGATGATAAGGGCGTGCTTGCCGAGGTCGCGGAAGTATTCGCCCATCGCGGCTCCGGTGAAGGGAGCGATAAACTGCATGGGAGCAGGATCGGAGGCAGTGGCGTTCACGATGATGGTATATTCCATCGCTCCGGCTTCTTCAAGGGCAATACGAACGTTGTTGACGGTCGAGGCTTTTTGGCCGATGGCAACATAGATGCAGAAAACATCGCCGCCTTTTTGATTGATGATCGTGTCGAGCGCGATGGCGGTTTTGCCGATTCCTCGGTCGCCGATAATCAGTTCGCGTTGTCCGCGTCCAATCGGAACCAGGGCATCCACCGCTTTGATGCCGGTTTGGAGCGGCTCTTTCACGGGCTGCCGCTCGATAACGCCGGGGGCAGTCGGTTCGATCACGGCGAATTTGTCGGTGACAATTGGGCCGCGCCCGTCAATCGGGTCGCCGACGGCGTTAACCACTCGACCGAGCATCGCTTCGCCGACGGGGACTTCGATGATTCGTCCGGTGCGTTTTACCGTTGTGCCCTCGCGAATGTCTTGAACCGGCCCCAGGATCACCGCTCCCACGTTGTCCTCTTCAAGGTTGAGGGCAATGGCGCGAATAACGTTGCCGCTCTCATCGGTGATGGGATTGCCTTTGGGGTCGAGAAATTCGAGCAGTTCCGAGACCATGCAGTCTTGGAGGCCGTAGACTCGCGCAATTCCGTCTCCTACCTGGAGAACGGTTCCGACGCCCACTTCTTCCACCTCGCGGGTGTAGGACTGCAATTCTTTCATCAGGATATCGGTGATTTCTTCCGGTCGTATCGCCATAGCGTTGATTAAACTCCGTTGTGTAGGTGTAATGGAAATCTGTTGAGAAAAAAAGTTTTCGGCTTTCTGTCAAGCCTGTGCCGAAAGCAGCAGCACCGTTTTCGTGGAAGCCCCGCGAATCGTGCGCTTCACCCTTCCAATGTTCGGGGCATACCAGGTGCGGGTGATAACACCGGGACAGGTTTCCTCCACGCTCAGGGCTTGAAACTCGCCCGCCGGGGTTTTCACCGCCTCGAAACCGTAAACCCGAAAGCGGCGAATCGCTTTTCGTTTCCGCCCGCCAATCTGCTCGGTGCCGTTCCACGTCCAGATTTGACCGGATTTGAGCGCGTTTTTCAGAACGACAATCGGCGGATTGAAAACGATCTCCGCTTTCGGGTCGGGCGTTTTGATCGAAGTGAGCAAAATCGGCGGTGCGGTCCCGGCTTCGCGGTAGATTTCTCGCTCGGTGAGAAGGCCGCCCACACGAGTTTCGACCTCAGCCTCAAACCGGTCAGCACCTATTCGCCTGCTTCTCATCACGCGAAAGACGATGTCGCGTTTGCCGCTCTGCAATTGGCCGTCCAGATAAATCGTCTGCTCCATCGTCCATCCCCGCGCCGAACGCAGCGGAAACAAATGGATCGCGAGCGGCTGCAGCGAATCTTGTGCGGGTAAAGGCGAAAGCACTGTTCCAATCGTCAGCCCAGCGAGCAGCAAACCAAACCCGCACCGCTCCATCGCACTCTCCCAGACATTTTTTCGCCGTCCCATTTTACCACAAACGGAATGAGATTCCTGCACCGGCATGATTTTGATAAAACTTAGTGAAATTGACTGCAGGGGCGAAAGCGTCGGGTTGAGCTTGAATCAAGATTTATCAGCAGCCTTTTTTCGATCTGTGCGCTCACGAAGACCGGACACTTCCCGCTCGAACAGGTCGAGGAACTTCCCTTCTACCGGGGTCAGGAAAGCCAATGCATGATTGTACCGCACAGTCTCCGAAGCAGAATTCAAGCAGAACCAATCGGCATCGCCAAAAACCTTGAGAACAAAAACCTTGAGAACAAAAACGGCAATCAGATGCCTATCTCTCTGGAACGCCTTTGCTGCGATCTCCAGACACATTCCCTCTTCGCTTGCGGCGGACGGGGCAGAAGTAGGTACGGCCTGCAGAAATGACCCGAAGGCCCCTCTCAAACTCTTTGGATCGTGACCACGCCTCTTCCTTCGCTTCCATCTAAATCCCTGCGAACCGTCCGCTCAAATGGAAGACCCGTTCAGGCGGAAAGATGACTCCGAGTTTTTTGCCGATTGCCTGAACTTCCGTCACACTGAACTTGTTTTCTGTCATTGAAAAAAACCCGAAAGTCCCCGGTCAGGCAGCGGCCCCCACTATCCACTGTTTTGTCAGGCGGCGTAGAATTGAACCTTGAAAAGAACTTGTTCTTGGGTAATGGGTCTTGGTGACGGGTACACAGTCATCAATGGGAGACACGATGAAGTGGAAAAATCTCCACGTCCACTCGATCCGCGTAGTGGGCAAGCGGAGGTGAATCAAGCACCGAAACCCCTGCCTCTTTGACCAGCGAATCAGCCAGGGTGAAAACCTGAGCGGGCTGCAGCGGATAGGGCGAGTGGTGCACCTGCCCTCGATAAAGTTTCCCCCGCGCCTCGGAGTAAAGCAGATACCGCTCCGCGAGAAAGGCACTGAGCGAACCGGGTTCCGAGGCGCAGGGAAGGCAGAGCGGGGTGTATTCGACGTGAGCAGAAACGGCGTGCAGGGCTTTGCTCCCCGGCTGGACACGTTCGGACGAATACGAAAAAACGGGGGACTGTCCCTCCTGTTCCCGCTTCTCCAGCCCTATTTTTGCGAAATAATACGGCAGATGAAACAGGCGGCGGGAAATCTGCACCGCAATTCGATTGGAGGCATCAAGGCTGAAAAACCAGACGCCGGGAGCCTCGCCCTGAAAACGCACGTAAGTGCGGACATTGATTTCGTGAAAGTTGGAAAGCGGGGCAAATGCAGGAAAGGGCAGCGGTCGAACATTTCGCATCGTGAAGGGAACCAGCCCAACATAAGCCTCGCCCTTGAACGTATCCAGATCGAGGGCGGCGGGGATCAGCGAACGCAGCGTCTCGACAGGCACTCGCCAGTGCAGAAACAGCAAATCCTGCCAGGTTTGCGTCATCACGACACGCTCGTTTTCGGGCCGCACCGTAAAGGGATGTCTCACCTCAGAGCCTCCTCGAATGTCTCTGCCCCCGTTCGCACGTCTCGAGCACAAGTTGGTTTACTCCCGCGTGAAGAAAAAGCGGGCGAAGAAGTCCCGATTCATGGCAACAACCCGATAGCCGAGTTCCACCGCCCAGATCAGCGGCGGCAGGGACGCCAGACGTGCCAGCCCTCGAAACCCGATATGCTCTCCCACAAAAAGAGCTGCCCGCCCGCCGCGCAGGATCGTGCCGTCCTCCCTTACCACATGAACCGCCTTTTCGCAGGCGGCGTAAAGCGCGGGCGTCATCGGCGGTGAAGGAGCCTGCTGATAAGAAACCGCAAGAAACCGATCTCTTTTGTCCCGTCGTTTTGCCCACGCCACCGCTCGACGGCAGAAACCGCAGTCGCCGTCCCACAAGAGATGATCCATCGTGCCTGTCCGGGGAGGGCAGAAAAAGCCTGCCCTCCCTTTTTCATTGTAAGCCGTTTGCCTAGATAGTAAGCCGTTTGCCTAGATATACTGATTGTAGCCCAGCGCAGGCCGCAGATTAAACGGTTCCCCCTCAGAAGGCAGGGTGATCGCAAATGCCTCGGCAAAGCGCGACGGCAGGTGGTACTCGAACGGAGTTTCATTTTGAGCGTAAGAAGCGTGCTTTCTCACCTCAATTGCGCCCTGAATCAGTCGAAAACGGTCTCGAACAAACTCCGGGGTTGCCGGAAAGCCGGGTCGCGGCCCGCCCTGCTTCAAGAGCGCGTCCCCCGACTGGAACTCATAGTAAAGCGTACGACGGAGCGCACTGCCGGAACTGCGATGGGAGCCGTGCACCAGCCGAACATTGTGCAGCAGCACGTCTCCGGCCTGAACCGGAACCGGAATCAAACCGGGAAAATCAAACCCCTGCTTTCCAATTTCTCCAGCGGGCAGATTCAGTTGATGGGTTCCCGGTGCAACCCAGAGGCAGCCGTTCTCCACGCTCGAATCGTCGAGGTAGTAGTCTACGTTAAAGATCACGGGAGAAAGCTGCGGGTCGGCGGGATCGCAGTCGGCGTGCACGGGAACTTCGCGCCCGTTTCCCGGCATTTTGAAAACGAGAGCTTCGGCAGCCGGAACGAAATCCTCGCCGAGAATATGCTGCACCACCTCTAAAAGAAACGGATGACCCAGCAGAGCGATAAATGAGTTCTGCTTTGCTTTTGGAAAAATGTACTGAACCCGATGAAAAACATCTTCGCCGGTGTCGGCCAGCACATTATGAAAATAATCGGTGGGATTTTCTTTTCCCTGCCATCCGCCCGATACTACCTCGCCGCTGTCCTGCTGCAAAACCGCCAATTCCTCCGGCTTGATCGCTCCCTTGAGCAGCACATAGCCATCTCGGTCGAACGCTTCCGCAATTTCTTGTAGGGTCATCCTGGTTTCCTTTCGCACTTGTTTATAGAAAATCACTCCGCACATCGAACGGGCTTCAAATGCGCTGCGGTGTGCGGGCTGACTTATCCTATCCGAAAAGGGAACGAATGAACAGAAACGGATTCAACCGAAAAAGGCACAGACGCAACTTTTCGCTTTATTTTTTTACGGCTTTCTGAAGTTTGATCGGCCCGATCCAGAGCGTGTTTTTCTGTTTTGCAATGCCGTAAGCGGTCAGAACATCGGTGATCGTCAAGGATTTGATTTCGGAGGGGTCGAGGCGGTCGTTGTCGTCCTTTGGGCCGTCGGAGGCGGAAAATTCCGAAAAGTCAATCGCACGATGATAGGGCTCGCTGTCCCCCGGAACCGCCAGTGAAAAAGAATAACGCGAGCCGTTTTTCTCTTCGAGGCTGAACACGAGGCGGCAGCTTTTTGCGGTAGCAAAGTCGAACACCAGGCCGTCTTCCGGGGCGGCTTTCAGCCCGTGTAAATTTTTGATGAGGATCAAGTAGCTGCCATCGCCCTGTTTGTAGTCCACTCGAAGCGCGGGCGTTTTGAGGGGGGAGGCTTTGTCCATTCCCAAAACCGCTTCGCCCAGGGTAATCCAACGCGGCTGCCCCTGATCGAAGGCATCCAGGGTCAGAGCGTCCTGCTTTCCGGTTCCGGGGTCGGAGCTGACGGTAAAATGGTCAATCAGCAGTGAATGCTGCCCCAGGTGCAGCGAAGTTTTTGGGCCGCCACCGTTGTCGGCGGCGTTCAATGCGGGTGCGAACAGATTGAGCAGATCGGTGACGCCCACATTCTCAATCTGATCAAGATCGAGTTTGCCATTTGGGTCTTTCGGATCGTTTTTGTCGTCGGAAAGCCAGAATTCACCGGGGGTCAGCACCACTTCCTGCCAGTCGCCCTTTGCCACCCACACCATCGCGAGATAACGCCCGCCTCCCTTTTCCGAAAGGGTGACAATAAGCGGCGTATCCACCTCGGTTTTAATCCCTAAACGAAGCGACTGCATTTTCGCCATCGTTCCGACCGGAAACGTTTTTACCAGAATATCGAAGGGAAGGATGTTGGCGGAGCTTGACTTACCGGCCCCCTCGATTTTTGCGACGGCCTCTTTTCCCTCGACTTTGTAGGTGAATTCCAAAACGCTTTTTCCCTGACGGAGTTTCGCGGCATCGGTGGTGCGCTCCACTTTTCCATGCGGGCCGGCGGCCAGCCAGCCCTCAGCCTTTTCCCGGAAATCCTCATTGAGCAGCGGAGCCTGCGCCCCTACCCCGCCCGCAAGCAGGCCCAGGGCTGCCGTCCAGCCCATCGTTTTTCCCAAAGTTCGATAAATCATTGCGTTTTTCTCCTGTGCAGACACTGGCAAAAAGCCGGAATGTCCACACTACGGCGCAAAGAACCCCACCGTTTCAGGATCGAAAATGGCCGTCCCCGTTGGCGATCCGCCGGAAATTTTCGCGGTGTTCGCCGGGGGTGTGCTCGAAGCGTTCTGAGAAATGCCGGGACAGGTGCGAAGCCGTGGCAAAACCGCAGCGTTCGGCAATGGAAGCGAGCGTATCGTCGGTGCTTTCCAGCAGGTGACGAGCACGATCCAGCCGCATCCGCCGCAGCAGAGTCATGGGGGGCAGGCCGTAGGTGGCACGAAACAGGCGGTCGAAGTAAACGGGATGAAGGCACAGTTTTCCTGCCAGATCGTCCCGCGTCAGCTTTTCGCCCAGATGATCGGTCATAAACGTCATCACTTCGGTAAAGCGGTCTTCGGTCGTCTGCATCCTGGCGGGGCGGGGCGGCGATCCCATTGCGTTCCATCCGGTTAAAACCAGCTGCAAAATTTCGGCGGTGTGGGCAAACAGGCGCAGGTCTCGAAACGGGGCATCGGGCGTTTCCCAGGTGAGAAGCAGAGCCTGAAATGCGCGGGCAAAAGCTTCCCGATCTTGCAGATGAACAACCGGAAAAACGGGATGGACACGCAGCAAATCCAGATTGGGAATGGTCTGGGCCTCAAACAAAAACCATTCATGAACGCCGGGAACCTCCGCAATCTCCGAATAGGGAATCTGTGGAGGATGAATCATCGCGTCCCCGGCCCGAACGGAAAATCGTTCTCCTCGGCAGATCGAAGTTACGTTTCCCTCAACCACCGTCGAGATCGCCCAGTAGGGATGATGCATATCCATCAAATTAAGCCGATGATAGGGCGAACGCATTACCTGAAATACGCCGAGATGAAGCTGCTGCGAAATTGTTTTCATGGATAGAGCCTTCTCCGAAACGAAATAACGCGAACAATCCTCCGAAGAATACCGGTTTTCGGGGGATTCATTACGGTTCCATTACGATACATGATTATACTATCAATGCTGATCGGCCTACTCCGAACTCAGCACCTTGCTGTTTTTGTTCCCTCGCTGTTTGGTCGCACTGCTGTCCCATTCTATCTTTGGTCGTTTTTCTGGCTTTTGCGCTGCTTTTTCCTGAAAGGAGGCCGTCTCGTGCGTTTTACGCTTCACCGGCTTTGTTTGCGGATTTGTTTCAGCACCCGCTTGCGTGCTGCACTTTTCACCCTCTGCCTGCTGCTCTCTCTAGGGGGGATCGCCCAGGCTCAACTTACCCCGACCAATTCCGTCAGCGGCGCGTTTACCGCTGCGGGGGGAAGCCGCACTTACACCTGGACGATTGACCAGGATTTGGATGCCACGCTCAGCCTCACCTCGGCAGCGGGGCTGGCTGCTCGCGGATTCGTCTTTGATCCGCAGGGAAATCAACTCACCTATTTCGACAGCGGAACCGGAGGAACGGGTTCCGCCGCTATCGTTCACCTGGGGCCGGGAGCCTACAGTGTCCGGGTAGACGATCTCAGCGGAACGGCAGGAACCTTCACCCTCGCGAGTGTCCGTACTCTGCCGCTGCGCACCAACGACACCGAACCGAACGACGGCACCGGAAATGCGCTGACGCTTACCCCGACGACGACCAGCCGTAACGGTCACCTTGGTTATTCGCGCTCTACCTACGGAGCGGTAGACCCCGATGATTTTTACAAACTGACCTCGAATGAGGACGGCGATCTCGCGGTTTCTGCCATTGCCGATCCCACGCTTGCTCTGCGGGTTTTTGTCTACGATGCTGGCGGAAACCAGATCACCTACTTCGATTCCGGCTACGGCGGCACGGCGGCTTCCTCGATCCTTCATGTCGGCATCAATCAACTCTACTACGTCCGGCTGCAATTGCTGGGCGGCTATGGCGGCTATCGTCTGTCCACCACCGTCAATGTTTCCCCTAAAACTTCCGATACCGAAAACAACGATACCTTTGGCTCAGCCCTTTCGCTGCCTCAGAACACTACGAACCGTAACGGGCGGCTGGGTTACTCCCGCGCTACCTACGGCGAGGTAGACCCGGACGACTTCTATTTCGTCACCACCAATGCCAACGGCGATCTGGCGATTTCGGTCAAAGCGGATGCAACGCTCGCCCTTCGCGTTCTCGTTTATGACGCTGCCGGAAACCAGATCACCTATTTCGACTCCGGCTATGGCGGCACGGCGGCCAATACCATTCTCCATATCGGCAAAGCACAGGGCTACTATATCCGGCTGCAATTGCTGGGCGGTTATGGCGGCTACCTGCTGAGCACTTCGTTTGTCTCACCCAACAAAGTTCCCGACAACGAACCGAACGATACCTTCGGCACGGCGTTGACGATGGCTCCGAACTCGGTGAACATCAATGGACTGCTGGGCTACTCCCGCGCTACCTACGGCGAGGTAGACCCGGACGACTTCTACAAATTCACCCCCACCGAAGACGGCAACATCACCTTTTCGGTCAAAGCGGATGCAACGCTCGCCCTTCGCGTTCTCGTTTATGACGCTGCCGGAAACCAGATCACCTATTTCGACTCCGGCTATGGCGGCACGGCAGCGGGGACGATTGTTCACCTGGGCAGCGGGCAGCTTTATTATGCCCGCCTGCAGCTGCTGGGCGGTTACGGCGGTTATCTCATCAATTCCACCTACACCATCTCCCGCAAGCGCAACGATCCTGAAGTTCACGGCTCTTTTGTCAACAATGATGGTTTCAACAGCGCGATCCCGCTTCAACTGGACGTGAGTGATATTGACGGGCGGCTGGGCTATTCCCGTGACACCTACGGCAATGTGGATTCCGACGACTTCTACACCTTTGTCGCTCCCTTTGACGGCGATCTAAACTTCACCGTGACGGCGGACTCGACGCAGGCTCTTCGCGCTCTCTTTTACGACGGGAATGGCAATCAGGTAACTTATGTGGACACGGGCACGGGCGGCACCGCCTCGTACACCTTCCCGCACCTCGGCGGCGGACAGACTTATTATGTCCGAATCCAACTGCTCGGCGGCTACGGCGGCTATCGCTGCACCACCTCCTACCCTGTTTCTTATCTGGCTAACGATGCGGAAAACAACGACGGCTTCGCCTCCGCCATTGCCAACTCCTCGCTGACCGGAGCCACCGGGCATCTCGGCTTTTCCCGTGATACCTATGGCAATGTGGACTCCGATGATTTTTACCGCACGGCCATCAATGGAACGGTGAAGCTGCAGGTTTCCCCTGGCCTGGCGATCCGTCTGATCGTTTACGACATCAACGGAAATCAGCTGAACTATTTCGACTCCGGCTACGGAGGGTCGGTTTTTGTGACCTACACCACCGGGGCGACCTACTATCTGCGGATGCAGCTACTCGGCGGCTACGGCTCTTACGTGTTCAACGCAAGTGCGTTGTCGGTTCTCGCCGGGGTGGTAACGCTGGAGTCGGTTCCAACGGCTCATGCACCCGTCAACCTTTCGCTGAAGCTGCATCCGACCGACAACTCTGGAGATCTAAGCTATACGATCACCAACGGAGCGTATGTACGGATTAACCTGCCGCGAAAAACCTATAACATCACCTTTCAGGGTGACCGCTGGCTTCGACGCATTCTCAAGAATGTGGATTTGACGGCGGGAAACTCCGTGATCGCCAATGTCTTTCTGAAAGCGGGCGACGCCAACGGAAACAATGTGATTGATGTAGACGATCTCACCCTCTTGCTGAACAGCTTCAACTCGGTCAAGGGGGATGGAACTTACGAGCGCACCCCTACCGCCGACTTCAATCTGGACAATAAGATTGATGTGGATGATCTGTCGGTTCTGCTCAACAACTACAACACGCAGGGAGATACGCCCGGCAAACGCTAGTTACGCTCGAAAAAGCCGAGCGAAAAGTCTCACCCTTTTCGCTCGGCTCTCCTCTTCTCTTTTTTGATTGTGCCGAAGGGTTACACCCCTTCGGCTTTTTTTCTCTCCTCTTCGGGGCGCAGCAGCAGTTTTTCGTCGTTTGCCTGCGCTCGTTCCTGTACCGGGCGCAGCAGTTCCGAAGGCAGCGCGGGGTCTTCCGAGGCCCGCAGCAGCGTTTCAGGCGTGAAGCCGTTTTTGCTGCGCTCCTCGATTGCTGCCACACACGCATCAAATTCACCCCTCAACTCTCGCTTCACTCCTGCCATTTTTGCTCTGTACTTCAGGATACGCGCTGCCTCCGCCGTCCCCTGAACGGTTAGAAACTCCAGGGCTGCGTTTCCCATAACGAAATCACCGATGAAAACAAGATTCGTTAAAGCCAGCAGGGTGTTTCGTTTTAACTGGGGATCGCCAGAAAGATTCATTTCGGATAACAGGTCTAGAATGCGCGTTCGTATTTTCCCGCGATGCCTCCGGTTCACGTTCGCATAGGTGGCACACAAAAATTGGAGCGCACGGGCGTCGTTCCACTGAAGCAGTGCGGGAACCGCTTTATTTGCTCCCCTTCGCATCGCGTAAATTGTTGCGAGGCTCAACAGCATCGAGCTGGCGGTCAAGATTATTGATAACGCGAACGAGTGGAAAACTAACAAACTTGCCGAGAGCAGGAGGCTTGCCGAGAGCAAGAGGATCATACCTACCATCAAGTTTATTGATCGCAGATGCTGACTTTTCTGAGAGCCAGGAAAAAATACTTTTAGGATTTCAGGCGGCAGCGGGGATTTGTCGCCGGGGGTCGGTTCTGATTTCAGTTCCATTTTCGTTTTCTCTGAATTGGGCGTCTGCGTGAAGCGGCTCCTCTCAATACAAAAGATACTTTTCACGGCTTTTTCGAAAGGCGGCACTGTCTGCGTTCCAATGTTTCCAAATTTCTGCCGCACTTTTTCCTGCCGCAAACATTTTCCGAACCTCATCCGTGCCGCACACGAGATCGAACATCCGCTCCCGTCCCGCTGGGAAAAAGTTTAAGTTCGGGCTAAGCCTGCGAACCGCGTCCATGATCTCGAAGTTGAGGCGCGTCACCTCCGCTGCCCGAAAATCGGTGAAATGAATCTGCACTCCACCGCAGTTTTTCCCGGTATAGCCAGCATAAAACGGAACCCATCTCATCGGGCGAAAGGTGACGCCCACCAGTCGGCGGCGGTTCAATTCTCCCGCGAGGCGAAGAGGAGAAAGCCCCGGTGCGCCCGCCAGCTCAAACGGCAGTGTGTAGCCGACCCCGATGTTCAGGGTTGGCTGCTCCCCCACAATCCCCGTTGCCGCATAATGAAAGGAGGTTTCCGCGTGTGGGATATGCGGCGAGGTCAATACCCAGGGCAGGCCGGTTTCGCTCCAGGTCATGTCGCGCCGCCACCCGTCGCATTTCACCACCGTGAGGCTGGCCCTGCGTCCCCCGGAAAGCCAGCTCTCACCGTTCATCATTTGGGCTAGTTCGCCAATCGTCATTCCGTGTGCGTAGGGAATCGGATACCTGCCGACAAACGAACGAAACTCCGGGCGCGTCAGGTTTCCCTCGACCCGATCTCCGCCCAGCGGATTCGGGCGATCCAGCACAATGAACTCTTTGCCGAGTTCTGCCGCCGCCTCCAGGCACAGTCCCATCGTTGAGATATAGGTGTAGGATCGGGAGCCGATGTCCTGCAAATCGAACACGAGGGCGTCGAGATTCTTCACCATCGCGGCGGTGGGTTTGTTGGTTTTGCCGTAGAGCGAAAACACGGGCAGTCCGGTGGCAGCGTCTTTTTCGTTGCCGACCCCTCTTCCCGCCTCTGCGTCGCCGCGAACCCCATGCTCCGGGCCGAACAACGCCGTTAGTTTCACGGCTTTTGCAAGCAGGTCAATGTTGGCGCGGTAGTCGCGGTCAATGCCGGTTGGGTTGGTAATCAGCCCGATACGTTTGTTTTTAAGCGGGGCGAAGTTTTGTGTCCTCACTGTTTCCAACCCGGTCATCACGCCGCTCTCCGTCCTTTTGGCCGTCGTTCCCGATGTTTCGTCGGCTCGGCATCCCGCCGCCGAGGTTATGCCTGCTGTCCCAACCAAAAATTCGCGTCGCCTCATTGTGCCTGTTCTCCCTTCAAACTTGAAATCGTTCCAAAGATTATAGAAAAAATACCGGAATTCCCCCTGAAGAGTACCGGTTTCCAGCCGAAAATTAGTGCCGTACCGACAAGAGAACGCTTCCAGCCTGGAACCCGGCCCCCTTGTCGCAGCCGACTCGATCCCGCTACGGAAAGAAGGGATTCTTCCCGCCTCGCTTTTTAGACCGCGAGGGAGGGACTATCACGGAGGAGAAAGTTTAGACATGAGTTTGCGAATCAACACCAACGTTACCGCGTTGAATGCACTGCGAAACTACAACCAGGTGAACGGCGAAGTCAACCTGAGCATCCAGAAGCTGTCTTCGGGACTGCGGATCAACAACGCCGCCGACGATCCGGCAGGGCTGACGATCTCCGAAAGCCTCCGCGCTCAGGTGGATGGCCTGAACCAGGCGATCTCAAACTCTCAGGACGCAACAAACCTGATCAAAACCGCAGAAGGCGGCCTCACTGAAGTCAACACCCTGCTTCGCAACATCCGCCAGCTTGCCGTTCACGCCGCCAACACCGGCGTCAACGACACGATCGCGGTGCAGGCAGACCAGACCCAGATCGCTTCCGCCATCGCCTCGATTGACCGCATTGCCGCGCAGACTTCCTTTGGAACCAAAAAACTGCTCGACGGCACGTCCGGCATTACCGCCGCCGTGGTGGACACCACTCAAATCAGCGGAATTTTCATCGGCGGAACTTACGGCGGGGTGGCTACTCAAAACGGAACCGTCAACATTCAGGTGGCAGGCGTGGCGACCCGCGCTCAGGTTTCGGGAGCCGGTCTTGCTACCTACGCCTCGATCACCTCGACCCTCTCGACGGTTAACGGCGGAACCACCGGCAACGGCGGTAACGTGATCGTAAACGGCCAAACCATTTCAGTTTCTGGTAACGACACCGTTCAGACGCTGCTCAACAAAATCAACAACATCGCAGGTTCGACCGGGGTTTCGGCGGCGTTCAGTATCGCCAACGGTTCCGGTGCGATCATCCTGACCCAGCAGAACTACGGACTGAACTTCGGCATCAACCAGTCCGAAAGCTCCCTGCTCATCGGAACCAGCACCTCCGGCACAGTGGTCTATGGCCGCAATGCAACGGTCACGGTGGTCGCTTCGGCTCTTGTGAACGGCGCGGTGACCTCGGTGGTGTCTACGTTTATCGGCGGGCGGGCTTCCACTGACGGCGGGCTGCGGCTCACCGATACTTATGGCAACTCGATCCTGCTGACCGAGCGGGCGAACACCGTGACCGGTGCTCAGGTGACCGTTTCCAACGTGACGGCAGGAAGTCTGCAATTCCAGATCGGAGCCAACTCCAGCCAGTTCGTCAACGCTTCGCTGGGCAACCTGCGTACCAATAACCTGGGCGCAACACGGGTTCAGGGATCGAACCTGGCCCTGGTAGACGTGACGACCGGAACGGGGGCCAACAACGCCATCACCATTTTGGACGAGGCCATTGGCCAAGTGACGCAGCTGCGGTCTAATTTAGGAGCCTTCCAGAAAAATACGCTCGAAAGTACGGTGCGCTATCTGGGAGTGGGCATCGAAAATCTTTCCGCTTCCGAAAGCCAGATTCGTGATACGGACGTGGCCAGCGAAGTGGTGAAGTACACCAAAAACCAGATCATTCAGCAGGCGGCACAGTCGGTCTTGTCTCAGGCAAACTCGGCTCCCCAGCAGGTGCTTTCGCTTCTGAAATAAAGGTTCTGAACGCGAAACGGAGACTGGGGTGAGCCAATCGGCTCACCCCGGTCTCCTTTACTGTGTATTCGTTATTCCGTTTGGAGCCGACCGGCCTCTTCCGGAGTCTGCATTAGGCAGTAGGTCATTCGAACCAGGGTCTCGCGGGGCAGGTCGCGAAAGGTCTGCCAGAAAAACGCTTCGCGCTCCAGCCCGTCTTTTCCCTCGAAAATCCGCGAAGTCACCTTCAGATCGAACAGACCGTCGGGGCGAACGCTTCCGGTGACTCTCAGTTCGGGGTCTTCCCCTCCCCACCGCTCTCTTACCCGCGCAACCAAACTTTCCAGCAAAGTGTCTCCTTTTCTTTCTGCCTTTCTTCAAGCGTGATCTCCGAACGGCACTGCTTCGTGGCCGTCAGGAGGGGCGTTGATACACGAGCGGGTTCAGATCACTGACGGCCAATCCGCCGGGTTCGACGCCGGGAAGCCAGCCGCGCAGATCGCTCCAGCGGTTTTCGTTGTCGGGAACGAGGGTGTTGATGCCGTCGGCATAGTAGATGATGGTCATCACTTCGCGGGTGTAGGCTCCGGGATTGCCGGGAGCGTTGTGCAGAGTCCAGCCGGAGTGAAACGTGGCGTCCCCGGCGGACATCGCCTGACTGATCACCGGGAAACCTTTTTGGCGAACAAGTTCATCCCAGGTCTCCTGCGACTCGTCCGAGATGGCGAGGTGGCCGAGAAACCCCTCCTGGTGAGAACCGGAGGCGAAGGTCAAGGCTCCCATTTCTAGCGGAACTTCGACGAGCGGCATCCACATCGTGACCGTGTGATTTGTGTCCAGCGGCCAGTAAAACTGATCTTGATGCCAGGGGGTGATACCGCCGCCCGCCTCTTTGTAGAGGGCCTGATCGTGATAAAGTCGAACGCCGTCCACGCCCATGAGGTCGGCAGCGATTTTGCCAAAGCGTTTTGCCAGGGTGAAGCGGCGGACGGCTTCCTCCTTTTGCCACAGGTTCATCACCTGCATAAAAGCTTTGCCGTAGGTGTCGCGCTCCTCCATCGGGCGCGTTTCTTCATTATAGCGATAAGCCGCCGTGTTCAGCACGTCGCGGTAGACAGCGATTTCAGCGGGGGAAGCGACTTTGCGAAGCAAGACGTGGCCGTTTTCGCGGAAACTTTCGATTTGCTCCGGGCGGAGCGCGTACTCACCGGACAGGTCGGGCAGGATTTCGGGCATTGGATTCTCCTTATCGCAGACAGCGGGAATGAAATTTCAGCAGAAAAGAAATTCGATTTCAGGCAAGCGAATTCCTGCCCAAACGATGCTCTCGGTCAAGCCCGCATCTCTGGCAAAATTTAATCTGCTCTTAATACGGGATCAGCATAAAGTGTGATACACTCTTTTTGTTCACTATTCCTCGTAACGCTGCGGTGAAAATCAATTGTCTTTGTCTTTGATTTTGTGCTGGAAAGGAAACTCTGCTAAGATGAACTTTTCCAACAAGCGTTTTTCGCTTTGGCGACCGCTGCTTCCGTGCGCTTTCACTGCATCGTCGCTTTTACTGACCTCCTTCTCACCTCCAATTCGAGATCAAACCCGCATCCTGAGCGGTTCGGTAACGCTTCAAGGGTGGAAAGGAACTCTGCCTATCTATGCCCGTCCCACTTCCTTAACCTTTGCTCTTGCCGATCAAAACGCGCCACGTTTTCTGCTTCGAACGCTGCTTTATAATGACGGCACCTGAAGTACCCAGCCCTTTTCGTTTTCCGTTCCACCCGGCAATTATAAAATCACTGCCAAGATGGGGCGGTTTCTGCGAGCAGAAGGGACAGGAGATGTAACCAGCACGAATGTTAGCAATATTTCGATTTCACTACCCGCCGGGAATGTTAACTCTTCGAACATGGTGGATGTAGACGATTTTTCAGCGGTACTTGGTGCTTATAACACCAGCGTCTATGATGAGGCGGGTTCTATTGCCGAAGCGGACGTAGATGGCTCAGGCACAATTGACGTTGAGTCTGGTCAATACGGCGATCATTCGCAGCATCGAGGTGACCAACGACTACGCTTTTGCTCCCTGAAACTTCCCTCAAAAATAGAGATGCTGCCTTCTCTAGGTGCAAGAAAAGAGAAGGCAGCATCTACTAACGACAAAACAGAGGAAGCTTCATGGCTTACAATCCACCGCCCGACGATTATTTTCAGGGCTTTACGAACATGAGTGAATTCCTGCTTCATGTTCACAAAAACTTCGATGAGTCCCAGCTTGAACCGAAAGAAGGGACTCGAGAGTTGTTCCGGAAAATCGAACCTACGGAAATCGAAAACATCCTTTTCGAAACACACGGATGGATGCGAAAACGGGCACGGATCGCTGAGGCCATAGAAGCCCTGCGTGAAGCCAGCGGCCTCCCCATCAATCCTGACTGGATCTGTGCCGACCTCAAAGACGAAATGCGGCTTTATCTGTTTTCGGACCGCAATCCCGCTGGAATTCTCTACTCCGACATGACGCGCTGGTACGAACTTGACGAAAGACGCAAGCCCATGCTGAAGGTCGGCTATCGTCCGCACTCGCCCGCCAGCGTGCTCGGTGTCCAGCTGTTCCAATTACTCCATTCCTGGACGCCCGAAGACGAAATTGCGGACTGAGCGGTGAGGATAGACCGTCAAATTTGCAACTTCCTGCTTATTCTTTCTGTCCTTCCGGTACAATCTAAAGGAGATTGACACGAGATCGAGGAGGAACCGAGTGTTGGAACGATGGAAACGAGAGGTCTGGTGCGGCGAATTGACCCTCGCCGATGTGGGCGAGACCGAAATTGTCTTGAACGGATGGGCGCATCGGCAGCGAGACTTTGGCGACCTCGTCTTTATTGACCTGCGCGACCGAACCGGGATCGTGCAGATTGTGATTGACCGGAAAAACGCCCCCGAATCCTTGGTGACGCTCGCCAACTCGGTTCGCTCTGAATTTGTGCTGAGCGTACAGGGCAAGGTGCGAAAACGCACTCCCGGAGCGGAAAACCCAAACCTCAAAACCGGTGACATCGAGATCGCAGTCTCCGCAATTGAGGTGCTCAACGCTTCGCGCCCCCTGCCCTTTCAGGTTTCGGACGAAGCCGGGATGCTGCAGGTGGACGAGGCCCTGCGCCTTAAACACCGCTACCTCGACCTGCGCCGCCCCAAAATGTTCGCGATGCTGGAACTGCGGCACAAAGCGATCAAAATCATTCGGGATGTAATGAACCGCGAAGGATTTTTGGAGATCGAAACGCCGATTTTCACGAAATCTACGCCGGAAGGAGCGCGGGACTATCTGGTTCCCTATCGCCTGGAGCCGGGACTGTTTTACGCGCTGCCGCAGTCGCCGCAGCAGTATAAGCAGCTGTTGATGGTGTCGGGCGTAGAGCGGTATTTTCAGATTGCCCGCTGTTTTCGGGATGAAGCGCAGCGTGCCGACCGCCAGCCCGAATTCACGCAGTTCGACGTGGAGATGTCCTTTGTCGAGCAGGAGGATATTCTCACCCTGATCGAAAAAGTGACGGTGGAGGTGGTCTCTCAGCTTTCCAGCAAAGAGATGCTGACCCCGTTTCCGCGCTTTACCTACGACGAAAGCCTGCGCCGTTTTGGGAACGACAAGCCCGACATCCGCTTTGGCCTGGAATTGAAAGAACTCAACGATCTTCTCAAGGACGCCGAGTTCGTGGTTTTTAAGACCGCGATTTCGGGCGGCGGGCTGGTGAAGGCGGTTCGCTATCCCGGCGGGGCGTCGCTGTCCCGCAAGGAAACGGACACACTCGGCGAGTTTTGCAAAGAGTTTGGGGCAAAGGGGCTGGCGACGATACAGGTCACCGAGCCGAACGCCGCCGGAGTGAAATCTGCTCTGACGAAATTTCTGACACCGGATCAGATTGACGCAGTGCTGCAAGCGTGTGAAGCGGAGGCGGGCGACCTGATTTGCATTGTGGCGGATACCGACCGAGCGACCGTCAACAATGTGTTGTCCCGGCTTCGCCTTGAAATTGGCAAGCGGCTGAACCTGCGCGATCCGAACAAGCTCTACTTTTCGTGGGTGACGGACTTTCCGCTTGTGGAATGGAACGCGGACGAAAACCGCTGGGAGGCGGCGCATCATCCCTTTGTGATGCCGAACGAGGGCGACCTCGCTTATTTCGACACCGATCCGGGTAAAATCCGGGCCCAGTGCTACGATATCGCCTGCAACGGGACGGAATGGGCGTCCGGCTCTATCCGAATTCACCGTGCCGACATTCAGTCGAAGGTGTTCTCGCTGCTGGGCATTGACGAGGCGCGGCAGCGAGAGCGGTTCGGGCACATTCTGGATGCGTTTTCGTTTGGTGCACCGCCGCACGGCGGAATCGCACCGGGGATTGACCGCCTGCTGATGTTTTTGCTCGACGAGCCGAACATCCGCGAGGTGATGGCGTTTCCGAAAATGGGACTAGGCTACGATCCGCTGATGGACGCGCCCTCCACCGTAGACGATGCACAGCTCAAAGAACTCGGCCTGCAAATCGCCCCGAAAAAATAAAACGAACTGGACAGTTCTCTTAGAGAAGGGGACTGTCCAGTTCGTTTGAGCAGAGTTAATCGTCTTCTTCGGCAGGCGAAACTCTACGGCGTTGTTTTCTGTTCATTTGAGAACTTTTTGCTTTTCAACTTTCCCGCTTTAAATTGATCGTAAGGGTACAGTTTCTCTGCATAAGGGTACGGTTTCTTTGCATCAGGTCCTGAACCAGCATCCAGACGACTTCTGAAACCGCTCCCAGCGAAATTGGCCCCATAGAAATCAACAATTCCGAGACTGCGGGGAATTAAGGTAGCGTTCACCAAAATGATACTCTGGTGAAAGGTGTGCTGAGGGCTGTGAGAAAACCGGAACATATTTCCCACAATCGGTAGATTGCCGAAAACAGGCAGAATGTAGGCCGTTCGCGGGGTGATCGTATCCATGTTGAACGACGAAATTTCAAACAAATTAAACCCTCCAACGTTTGCCACTGTCTGAACTTGGTGGGATTTGACAGCATCCGGAGGACGATAGGTGAGAGTATCTTGATTGCTTTCTTTAGTGATATGCGTGTCCACGCCAAAGGTCGCGTTGATTTTGAGGTTTGCTGTGGTACCGTCCGGCGTCATCGCGGGGGTGACCGTCAATGAAATGCCAGGTGCCACACTGTAGAAACTTTTGGTTTCAGTCGGTTGCAGTGCAGCCTTTAAGATCGCGCCCTCTGGTCCAGACAGGCCAGCGATGATAGCTGATGTTGCAGCCGAAGCCGGTGTAGTGGTCGTTCCGGCAGAATTGGTCGCGCCGGGAACTAGTGAATTGACGAAATCTTCTCCTAAAGTGTTGGGAACTGATTTTTCGCCGTAAGTTTCCAGAGCAGGAATCAAACTCGCGCTCAAGCGGTTCGTCACGACGATTCGAGTGCGCCCCGCTAATCCTACTCCTCCCTGTCCCCCATATTTCCAACTCTGTGCTTTTGCCAAAAGGGGGTCAAAAAACATCTGCTGAATGTCTGCTGTAAAAGCGTTGATTAAATGCTCGATATGCCGATCAATGGTCAGACTCATCCGCGCCAGTGTTTCCGGTGCATTTGGATATTCCTCCAGAGCCTTGTTATTCTTAATCACAGATTTCCCAAACATTTCCAACTCATCCACGAATGCGGTGTAATTTATCAGGCTATCTGCATAGTCTCTGGTACTTTTTAGATCGGAGCAAAGTGTGTTTATCCCCCCGGGGCCGCCGATGGTAGTCATCAGCAGCGTTAGATTGGGGAAATAGTTCTCTTTCTTCGAAAGAAATGCTTTTGTCAACCAGTGCTCTTTGAATACTCTGGTGATGTTGATGGATTCGACCGCGTTTGGGTCAGGAAGTAAATTGATCTCAGGGCGAAGAAAGTTTCCATCATGCATCATCTTGTCGAGATTGGTACGCGCCTCTTCGATGATCTCAGGGCGTTTTTCGCTAATTCCCATACAGATGAGAGCCTCAATGAGGGAGAGAGAAGAGTGTGGATCAGCGGCAAAACCGGCGTTCGATAATTGCTGAAATGCTGGCTCTTTAATGAGCTGATCAGCATGCGTCCGAACCGCAGCAGCAAGAGCTTCCTTTGCGAATTCGGCGGCTTTTTGCGTCATTGCTACTTGACCGGCGAGCCGATGAAGCTGCTCGCCTACCGCCTTTTGATCCCCCGCATACTGGAGTGCCCAGACATCCATTCGTACCTGCGGGGCGGGAGCATCAATCAGCACTAGTAGTGCACGCACCTGCTGAACCAAACTTTCCTCACCATGAATCCACAGCGTCGTGTCTTTCAAGGTGCAGAGCGGCTTTTTACTGTCCAATTCAATGTCAGTTCCGGCAGGGAAGAGGCCGTTGAGAGCGTCAGCAAGATGAGTCAAATCCACTTTACCGTCGAATGCAGCGTCTCCCTGAAGATGAGCAAAAGACCAGGCGCGAGTTACAATTGTTGGCGGGGTCGGATCTTTGTCAATCTTAACCGAAACGATCAGGTGGAGTTTTGTTGCGCCGATGTATTCGACGACCTTTCTCGCTCGTTCTCCAACCTCGTCTAATATCTCTTGTTTTGCAACTCTTCCCGTAAGTACAGCTACATAATTATTTTTTCCAATCGCTCGGACAGTAATTTTGATTGCTGAGCGGTTGACATTCGCTCTAATCAGATCGGCGATGTTGGATTCATACGGGTCTGGCTCGGTAGGTGGAGAATTTGTGCTCGCATTGATATTGATGCTTTGGGGAGCCTGCGTTGTATTGACAGTGTTTTGTGCATGAGCGTGGCTGAGACTGCAGAGCATCAGCCCTGAAGCAAGCCCCAGAAATGAATTCTTTCGCAGGGTGGAGACGCACACACCGTGCGCGGGTGTTGTGACAGACATGAAAACTCCTGGAATTGGTTGATTGCGAACAGGTGGTAACGATCAGGGCCAGAACACAGCAGGTTGTCAGAAAAACCAACGAAGGGGTGATTGGCAGCGAACAAACATAATCTTACCCAGTATTTCTGCTTGTGTCAACGAGTAAATATAAACATTATCCGTAATTTGAATAAATGTTTGTACTGCATTACCGATATTCGTACATTTTACTGTTTCAACCCTTCGCAAAACTCCCGGCAGGGCTTTTTCAAGTTCTGCCGGGAGTTTGCTTTTCGTTTTCGGGTTCGGGCTTTTTCTCGAAGGCTGAAGGGGTGACTCCCGTTCGCTCGACAAAGACCTGGTGAAACTGCGCGTAAAAACCGAACCCCCCGCTTCCAGAGCGGCTTCGAGCAGTGTTCTGCATCTTCCTGACCGCCAAAGCGAAAGAAACCGCTCGATTCGCTGGCGGGAACGATACTGCACGAGCGGAGGGGAAAGCCGGGGCGGGTGGAGCGAAGATTGGATACGTGCACGACTCGCCCTGCTCCACAAGGCACTCCTCACCCAGAAGAGGGCGGGTTCGGCTCGAAGTGCCCTTTGAGTTTCACCCGGAAAGGGCACTTCGAGCCGATCCGAAAACCGCTCTGGCAGCCTCTGGGCGAGTGCCGCATCTCGGCTGGGAATCATTGACACAGGCAGAGACCGAACGGGCAAGAAAGATCAAAATCTTTCTTGCCCGTTCGGTCGTCCTCAACCTTTGGTTTTCGCAGCCAGGCTTTAGTAACCGAGATCGGACTGCCCGTTATTGCGATCTCGATAGAACACGCCCAGATGTTCGTAGGCAGAGCGGGTGGCAATCCTTCCCCGGCTCGTGCGGTTGATAAAGCCCAGCTGAAGCAGATAGGGCTCATAAAGGTCTTCGATGGTGTCGCGCTCTTCGCCCAGCATCGCGCCCAGCGTTTCCAGTCCAACCGGGCCGCCGTCGTACTTTTCGATAATTGCCAAGAGATAGCGGCGGTCGAAATCATCAAGGCCGAGTTCGTCCACGCCCATCAGCTTCAGCTGTGCATCCGCCACCTCACGGGTAATCACCCCCGCCGCCCGCACCTGAGCGAAGTCGCGCACTCGCTTCAGCATCCGGTTTGCGATACGCGGTGTGCCCCGCGAACGGCGGGCCAGCTCGAAGCTTCCTTCCGGCTCGATTTCCACCTTGAGAATCTCGGCGGAACGGCGTACAATCAGGTCAAGGTCTTCGACATTGTATAATTCCAGACCGTGATGAATCCCGAAGCGGTCTCGAAGCGGAGAAGGCAGCATTCCAGCACGAGTGGTGGCTCCAACCAGGGTAAAATGAGGGAGATCGAGTCGAAGCGTTCGTGCTGAGGGGCCGCGCCCGATGATGATGTCGAGCTTGAAGTCTTCCATTGCCGAGTAAAGCACCTCTTCGATGGTGGTTTTGAGGCGGTGGATTTCGTCAATAAAAAAAACGCTGTTGGGTTCAAGGCTTGTAAGAATTGCAGCGAGGTCGCCCGGTTTTTCGATGGCTGGCCCCGATGTGATGCGAATGGAGGTATCCATTTCATTTGCGAGGATGTTGGAGAGGGTGGTTTTGCCGAGACCGGGGGGGCCATAGAGAAGCACATGGTCAAGCGGTTCCTGGCGGGCTAGAGCCGCTTCGATGCCGATCATCAGGTTCTGCTTGATCTTGTTCTGCCCGATCATTTCGCGCAGGCGGCGGGGGCGCAGCGAGAGCTCTGACTCATCCGGCTGTTCACTGGGAGACACAATTCGCTCCTCATCTTGGGGGTTTTTACGCATTCCGGCTTTCCTCAATTATGCCATTTGGTCGTGCCCTGAGAATGGCGGTCTAATGCGCTTAGTTTACCACAAGTGAATTCTTTTGTCTACTGGTTTTATTGGGGAGCGAGCTCTTGCTGACGGTCGGCAATTTCGAGTTCGAGGGCAATCGGCTCCTGTTCTTTCACGCCAAGCAGCCGCACCCATCCGCTGACGGGAGCCACCACGACTTCGCGGGTGTCCACAGAAAGCCCCAGAACGGCTCCCCGCTGAACGAATTCTCCATCCTGATAAATCGCCCCGTAAATGGAGTGGACGACCAGATGTTTGGGTTCCAAATTCACGCTCCTCTGTGCACCTGAAATCATAGTTTTGTTGACCGATCCTTCCGAAGGATTGTTCCATCGCCTAATTGAGAGTTCTTTAAGGGAGAAAGCCTGCCTGCGCTCTTCCTCCAGCCAGCTCTAGTTTACACGCCCAATGTTAAGAGAAGATGAACTTGCCACCTAACTCGCAAAAAAAGAAGACGGTCTTTTGGATCGCTCTGCTGTGCTTTGCCGGGGCTTGGCTTTGCCTGCGACTGGCGGCACTTTCCTCCGACCCCTACCCGGCTCTTTCGTGGAGTACGGCCCTGCTCACGGACGAGGGGTTTTATCTTCACGATGGCCGAAACCGAATTTTGTTTGGGATCGGGCGGCAGGATGAGTTTACCAATTCGCTGATTATGCCGCTGTTAGATGCGGCACAGCGCGAGGTTTTTTTTCAGTTCGGAGTGGGATTTGTTCAGACTCGCCTGATTTCGGTGGTCGGTTCGCTTTTTTCCCTGCTCTGCCTTGTATCTGGGGTTCGGCGGATAGGCGGAAACAAGGCCGCGTGCCTGACAGCTTTGTTCTACGGACTGGATCATATCACGCTTTTGTACAGTCGCATGGGATTGATGGACACCCCGGCCCTGTTTCCCATGACCCTCGCCTTCGAGCTGTTCACCCGCGTTCTCTACCGCACAGGGCCGGAGGGAAGCCTGCCGGAAGCCAAAATAGAATTTCGCGGTTTCGCTCTTTTGGCGGCGGCAGGCTCGGCAGCGGCGGCGGCCTATGCCGTTCGGGGATTGTCCCTGCTGCTCGTTCCGGCTCCCTTTCTCGCGCTGAAGGCGGTGCCGCTTTCCTCGCTCGAAACGCGGCGTGCCTTTCTCGCCCTTGCTTTCGGGCTGTCCCTGGGCGGAACGATTTACGCACTTTTCTGGTTTTTGCCTCACCGTTCCGCTCTCTCGGAAGTCAATCGTTTTTATCTCACGCATCAGCTTCTTCCTCACTCCCCGCTGGCTTTGCTTAAAAATCTCGGCAACGCGCTTTTTGGGGTGGAGCGAGGAATGTTTCCGTTTTTGCTGCGCCATACTCCGCTTCTGACTCTGGGAACGGTTTGGATGCTGTGCCGAAGCCTTCGGGGAGAAAAGTTTTCTCCAGGAACCGTATTTTTGCTTGTTTGGGCGGCTTTCGGATGGACGCTGTGCAGCCTGATTTCTTATTCTCCTTCGCGCTACTTCGTGCTCTTTCTTCCGGCAATGAGTGCGCTTTGTGGACTGTGGCTCTCGGAACTATCGAATGAGGAGGGAAGGTCTTTTTCCCCTCTTTCGAAGCGGATGGCCGTTTCGTTCGGTCTTTATCATTTCACGCTGGTGCTGTCGCGCTCTCACTCTCCCGCCGCGTTCGCTTTCGCTGCCGGGAGCGGGGTGCTGGGTTTGTTACTTCCGTCAGACCGAATTTTTCTCCCCCTGAATTTTTCGCCCCCGAAGGGGTTCGTCTCCCTGTGGGCCGCTGTCAACTTCGGCTGGCTTCTCCATTGGGCCTTCACGCTCGGCTTTACGCAGCAGAACGCCGTTCACTGGCTCAAAGCGAACCTGCCTCAAAACGCAGTGCTTTACGGCGATGTCGCGGCGGGACTGGCTCCCGATCTTCCCTTTCGGGTGGTTCCGGTGATTCCCGGATTGTGTAACGAATCGCTGCCGGTGATCGTGACAGACTCCCCCCGCTTTCTGCTTCTTTTGGGCGATCCGCTGACTCCGCCCTTCTGGAAAGAGCGTTACCCTTTTCTGCTCACTCCAGAACGTCAGGTGAAAACGTTTTCTTCTCTGGTCGGGTTTCCGGCGACGCTCTACCGAATGGACAGGACGTTTCGGTAACGATTGCTTCGGCGCGGCGTCTTTCACATCAGGTACACTAAGAGGTGTTCAGAAAAAGGAGTATTTGTTGTGAGAAAGTGGATTTCGTTTGCGGCCCTACTGGTGCTTGCCCCCGCCTGTGTTCCGGCTCAAAAGCCCGCGCCTTCTCCGGCGGTTTCCGGGGAGCCGCACTACGTTTACGCGCTGAAAGCGGGGGAGACCTACCGATACCGCGTGACGGGGATTTTTCATGGGCAGTTTCCGCCATTCGCCTCACCCGGTGCGCCGCCGGTCAATCTTCGTATTGTTCTGGACTATTCCGCTTCGGTGAAAAAGCAGGACAAAGACGCCTTGGAAATTGCCTTCCACATCGAAAAAGCGGACTTGTTTCTGCTGGAAGCCGAGCCGGATCAGAATGGCAAACTTCCTCCTGGAAAAGAAGAGGTGAACTTTCCCATTCCGGTCGAGGATGTCCAGAAATCGCTGGATGTCACCGCGCTGCTCAAATCCGATGGAACGGTGACTCAGGTCTCCGGCGGAAACGCGAGTTCGGCCAAAATCAATTTCGGGATCGAGCTGCGGAAATTGTTTCTGCTGATGTTCCCCATCGCGTTCGGAGATGCCCTTAAAAGCCCGACGGAGGGACTGCTGGGGAAAACCTCCGAGGCTGTGCAGTATCGCAACGAACTCGTTTCTGCGGGATTCGACGCCCGTTCGAAAGAGATGCTCTGGAAGCAGACGGCGAGAGCGCAGATCAACGAAATGCGCGACGGAAACAATCAGGTGATCGGCGATAAAGACAAAGCGGCCTCCGTTTCAACAGGCGAGGCCGAGGTGCAGGGCGATCTGCACTACACGATCCTGTCCAAAACGCCAGCGGCAATGCCCGCCGCTTACGCGCTTCGTCTTGCCAATGCCAGCTACACGCTGAAGGCGAAAGTCCACACAAAAATTCTCAAACCCGATCCTGCGAAACCGGAAGAACCGACCGAGACCGATGTGGACGTAACCGCGAGGCTGAGCGTGAAGCCGCTCGCTTCCCCCGCAAAGGTAAAACCGGCTTCCGCGCCTCCCATCCAAAAGGCAAACAGCTGAATGAACCCTTTGTTTTGCGCGGTTGTGGTTTTGCTGCCCGTTCCGCCCCTTTCCGGGCAGACCTCGGCTTCGCCTCAGCCCCCCCCGGCGGCGTCCGCCGGGGAGGATCGTCTGTGGACGATTACGCCCCATTGGACACCGGGACAGACAACACGCTACCAGACCCAGACTTCGTTCGATGTGATTTTTCACTCCGACGACAAAGCGAAACCGGAGTCTACCTTTCAATTCGGAACGGACGCGACCCTGCGCTACAGCGTCAAGAAGATTGAAGCGGAGGCTCGCCTTCTGCTTTCTGTGGTCTCCGAAGGCGGCAGAATTACCGATATTTCCGGTCAGGAGCGGGAGGTTCCCACCGAACCCCTCTCCTATCCTCGTATGGTGATGCTCAATCGGTGGGGGACACTCGAAAAATTAGAAGACCTCGGCGGCAAAGCCGCCAATCCTTTGGAGTCCGTTTTCGATCTGACCAACTTTCTGGTTCCGCTGCATTTTCTTTCGTTCCCGGATCGCGCTGTTAAAGCAGGCGACTCCTGGACGGCGCGATACCCGCTGCCGGTCAAAGGAAAACCGGGCGACGACAAAGGCTCTGCAAAGGAAAAAGAGAAATCGCTGCCGGAGAGTGCCCTGATGATCGAGGCTAAATACACGCTGGTTGGCGCGGCGAAACTCGGCGAACTCAACACCTTGAAAATCACTCAGGAAGCCGCCATTCCCTACTCGGCGATGACCGACTCCCTCGGCGGTCTCACGACCGACCCGGCAAAAAAGGCTGGTCGTCTCACGCTCACCCTTACCTTTAAGATGACGGCGTATGTGCTGCCTGAAACGGGGCAGGTGCTGCAAACTTCTGGGGTGGCGGAGGGCGAACTTCTGCTGGAAGGCACGCTTGCCGCGCAGCTTCCAGGCGAAAAAATGAGACTGGAAGGTAAAATCATTGCGCTTCGGCTTGCCAATCTCCCGTCGAAAACGGACAAAAAATAACCTGATGACCCTCAAACACTTTTTGCTCACCGCCTTTTTTTCGTGCTCCGCTGTCGGCACCACCGCTCAGAACGGAGGGCTTTATTCCCTGAAAATGAAATTCGTGCCGGGAACCGTAAACCGCTACCAGACAAACGCCCAGATCATCACCAAAATTCCGCTCGGTGAAGGATCGCAGCCCATCACGAACACCCTGGATGTAGACTTGCTGCAAAGCGTCCGTATTGAAAAAGTTACGCCGAAGGGCGGCGGGGAAGTGGCGACCACCACTCAGAGCGGGCGCATTCTGATGAACGGCAAATCAGTGATGACCCCGGACACAAACGAAGTGATCCGCACAACGTATGACGCGCAGGGAAATCTCGTGAAGGTGAGCGGCCTCAAACAAAATCAGGGGGGCGGAGGAGCCTTTGGCGGCCTCGTCGGGTCGGGGGCATTGAATCTTCAGCGGGTCTACCTTCCCGTTAAGCCGGTTAAAATCGGGGAAAGCTGGACGACCAAAGTGGTCATTGCCGGACTCCCGGGAGCCGGTCTGGGCGTGGCAAAAGCAACGCTCGTGCGCCTTGAACCCGTTGGGCGTTACTCAACAGCTCGCATTCATGCAACCCTGACCGCGCCTCTGAAACTTTATCTCACTTCAGACAGCCATACCACCACCGACCCGAAACGCGGTGCACAAACGGTGAGCGGAACCCTGAACATGATTTTTGATTCCAACTTTGCTCTGGCGGAAGGCAAAGTTGTACGTTCCGGGGGCAGCGGCTCTGCGCTGGTGAACCTCACTCCGATTTCCAGACCGGCCCGCCCTGCCGCGAAATCGGGCAAAACGCGGCCTGTTTCTGCTTCCTCCTCGGCTCCGCTTCGGGTTACGCTGCAGCTGCGCATCGGCAATAATCTCATCGAATAGGGCGAGCAGATAACGAGCAGATAACGAGCAGATAAAAGGAATTTAATCTCGTTTTAAGGCAGACTTAATGAACCTCACTTAAACTGGCAGGTAAGATGATCCAACGCAGCCTTTCCATCTTTTCGATTTTGCTCTCTTTCTCCGCCCTCGCCGGGTGCGGCAGCCCGCCCTCGGCCCAAACTCGCGGCCTTTTTTCTTCCGCGTCCCCCGTTTCGGTGCGCGAGATTACGCCTTCCACCGGGGGGAAAACCGTCCAGATCAGCGGCGTTATCGTTGAGAAATGCCCGGTCGCGGGCTGCTGGTTTATTCTCAAAGACAACACGGGAACCGTGCGGGTAGACACAAAATCCGCCGGATTTGTCATCAGTGACCTCCCGCTGCAAACCCGTGTCACGGTGGTGGGAAAAGTCGCGTCCGGAGAAACTCCCGGACTTTCTGCCGTCGGACTGCAATCACCATGAAATCCCCTTCTCCATTTCGCCTTCCGCTTCTGCTCGGCATCTCCGGCATCGCGCTGGCGGCGGCACTTTACTTCGCTTCCCACCGCCCCGCGGAACCCTCCCTTCCGCTGGTAGATGCCACCTCCGAACAGCTTCGCCAAAAATACGAAGCCGGAGCCGGTCTCTGCCCCTGGCGAGATCAGGAAAAGGATCAAGCCCGCTTTTTCCCGAGGGCGGATGCGCGAAAGGAGGGGCGGCTGCTCTTGAGCGCAAAGCAGCAGGAACTTACTCGACGGCTCGGACGAAAACCTACCGGCGAAGAGAACGTGCAGCCCGTCTTCTACCTTCTGCAAGGCGGCAAACCCCTTGGAACCATTCTTACACGGCGGGTACGGGGCGAGAATGGAGCCATCGAAATCGTTCTCGCTTCGGACGCTCGGAAAAAGCCGATTGGCCTGAAGATTCAACGCAGTCGGGAACCCGAAAACCTTCATGAGAAGTTGGAAACTCTGGATTTCGTCCGTTCCTGCGGGCCAGAGACCGAAACGCGGGCGTGCTGCGGAAGCGGAAACGAAGCGATTGTGCGTGAAGGCGTGAAAACACTGCAGATTTTGCTGGCAGAAGGGGACGCAGAACGTGGGCCTTAGGGGGAGGGGAGAAACGGCAGCCTCCTCTTTTCCCGCCTCCGGGTCCGATGGCGGCCTTCTGAGGCTGGCTTATCGCAGCCTTGCCCGTCGTAAACTCCGTTCCGGTCTCACCCTGTTCGGGGTTTCGCTGGCGGTGGCACTGCTGGCTTCTCTGCTCGCCTTCGGAAAAGGCTACAAACGCGAACTGACCCGCGAACTGGACGGCATGGGAATACAGATGATGCTCGTTCCGCTTGGCTGCCCTTATGACGCGGCGGCGCGGGTGTTGAAAGGGAACGCGCTCGACGTTTCGCTTCCCGCTTCCGCCTTTGAGGTAACGCGGAAGGATCGTGCGGTTGAGAATGCCGCTCCGCTGCTCATGGCTGCCGTCCCCCGTCCCACTGAAGGGCGAACCGACCTTTGGGTGGGCATTACGAAAGACTTGCGCTCGCTCAAGCCCTGGTGGAAACTCAAAGCCGGATCGCACTGGTTCTCTTCCGAAAACGGCCCCGAAGTCATTTTGGGCGAGGAAGCGGCGCAAACCGAACTGCGGCAGGTAGGAGACCGGCTTTATAGCCCGGAAACGGGAAAAACGCTGCGGGTTGTCGGAATTTTGGAGCGCAGCGGAACCGCCGATGACAGTCAGTTTTTCGTTCCACTGGGAATGGCGCAGGCTATGTTTCATCAGCCAGAGCGTTTGACCGCTGTTGCCGTTCGGCTGAAAGACCCCTCACTGACTGGCGAAGCCGCCGCTCGTCTACAAACCATTCCCGGCGCACAAATTGTCACGATGACGGAGATGATGGGAACCTTCCTGAATCTGGTCGGAGCCGTGCGAACTCTCATCCAATCGCTTGCAGCTCTGGCCGTCGTCGTTTCTGCCCTGGCGGTGCTGACGACGATGCTCTCTTCGGTTCTGGAACGCACGGGAGAAATCGGTATTCTGCGGGCAGTGGGGGCGTCGCGGGGGCAGGTGTTCGGTTTGCTCGCGCTGGAGTCGGCGCTGCTTGCCCTGCTCGGCAGTCTGGGGGGAGTGGGTCTGGCGGCGGTGACCGGAAAAGGCGTCGAAGCGGTGGTTCGACAGTTTGTCGCGCTGGCTCCGTCGGGTTCGCTGCTGTCGCTCTCTGCGGACATCGTGTTTCAATGCTGTGCGCTGGGGTTGGGGATTGGGGTTGTTTCCGGGGTTTACCCCGCCTGGCAGGGAAGTCGTCTGTCCCCCATCGAAGCAGTGCGGCGAGAGGCGTAAAATGTGGACCAAACTAGCCTGGCGCAACCTGTTCCGCCGCCGTTTTCGCACGCTGCTGACGCTTGCCGGGGTCGCGGTCGCAGTTTCCGCCCTTTGCAGCCTGCTTTCGTTTCAGCGCGGTTACCGGGCAGGCATGGATCAGGAGCTGGAGCGGCTGGGAGCGCACGTACTGGTGGTTCCCAAGGGCTGCCCTTACGATTCCGCCTCGATTGCGCTTCATGGGGCAAGCTGGCCCTGCTATCTCAAAGAATCCTATCTTGCACAGGTACAAAAGACGGACGGCGTTTCTACGGCGGCTCCGGTGCTAATGAACGCTTTTTATTCTGAGGCTGGCGAAGAAGTCGTTGTCCTGGGGGTGACGCCGAGCATTTTGCAGGTCAAGCGCGGCTGGCATTTGAACGGGGCTTTTCCGATTTCGGAAACCGACGCGCTCATCGGATCGAGTTTCGCCGCCAAATGGCGTCTCACGCTTGGCCAGCCTTTCCATTTGCCGGGGATGGGGGAAATTTCGTTTCGAGTTTGTGGAATTCTTGCCCCTACCCAGGGAGCCGAAGACAATTACGTGCACCTCACGCTGGCCGGGGCACAGAAAGCAATGAAAAAGCCGGGACAGCTAACGCACATCCTGGTACGGCTTTCCGACCCGAACGAACTTGGGACGGTGGTTGGGGCACTGCGGGCGTGTGAGGCGGGCATGGAAATGAATATCGTGCCGCTGTCCCATCTTTTCAATACCATTCAGGGCCTCGTAAATTCGCTGCGCCTGCTTCTGGGGTCGGTCGCACTAGTGGCCTTGATCGTAGCGGGCGCGGCGGTCGCCAACACGGTGATGATGTCGGTTTCCGAGCGAAAGCGCGAGATTGGAGTTCTGCGAGCGGTGGGAGCAGCAACAGGGGATGTCTTTCGTCTTATTCTGCTGGAAACCCTGCTGCTGTGTTTTGCGGGCGGCGTGATCGGCTGCATCGCCTCGGCCCTTTTTTCTCCTCTGCTGGAGGGCTGGCTGCGTAATCGGCTTCCCTTTTCGCCAACCGATCCGCTCGCCAAACCGTCGTTCGCGCTGAATTTGTTCTGCCTGGGGCTGACGTGCCTGCTCGGGTTTTTCGCCGGTTGGCTTCCCTCCTGGAAAGCGGCAAGACTGCCCCCCGCCGCCGCCATGAAATAAAGGGGCACTCCCTGACAAATCAGAGCCGTCGGAACAGAAATCTTTCTCACGGGGTCAAACATGGAAAAACACTCTTACGGCCCATTTTTGCGGTGCGAATGGATGTGCTTTTGTGGATAAACCGGTTTTGAGAGCGGAAAACCTAACCAAAATCTACTCTCGCGGCTCCGAGCGCGTGGAGGCCCTCCGGGGAGTTTCGTTCCGCATCGAGTCCGGGGAATTCGTCTCGATTGTAGGGCAGAGCGGGGCAGGGAAAACCACCCTGCTGAACCTCATCGGATGCATGGACACTCCAACCGACGGAACGCTCGAAGTGGACGGCCAGCCTGTCTCCCGGCTTTCCGACCGGAAGCTTACCCGGCTGCGGAGCCAAAAAATCGGCTTTGTGTTTCAGCATTTCGGACTGCTGCCTACGCTGACCGTGGAAGAAAATGTGGCACTCCCCGCTCTGTTTGCCCGACGCGGAGCGGGGCGAAAACCCGTTGAGCTGCTGGAGGAGGTAGGGATGGCGCATCGGCGAACTCATCGTCCGCATCAGTTGTCGGGCGGAGAAATGCAGCGCGTTTCCATTGCTCGTGCTCTGATCAATGAACCCTCCCTTCTTCTCGCAGACGAGCCGACGGGCAATCTGGACAGCATCAACGGAAATGCGGTGCTGGAGCTATTTCAGAAGTTGAACAAAGCGGGACTTACCGTTGTGGTCGTTACGCACAACCCAGCACTGGCGAATGCGGCCCGACGCCAGCTCTGCCTTCAGGACGGGCTGTTGATTTAGTCTTTTTCTTTTTTTCTATCGCAGGAAAGGTCTTTTTATGAAATCCACCTCCTATCACTCACGCGGTTTCACGCTGATCGAGCTTCTCGTTGTCATCGCTATCATCGCCATTCTCGCCGCTATTCTGTTTCCCGTTTTTGCCAAAGCACGCGAGCAGGCACGCAAAACCGCCTGCGTCTCTAATATCAAACAGCTGGGAACTGCCTGGATGATGTATATGCAGGATTACGACGAAAAATATCCGCCCAACAACTCTCCGACGGCGGCGAATCCTGAATGGGAAGTGCAGACAGCTGGCCCCTTTCCCTGCAAACCCTGCCGCGTTCGGCGTATCTCCGACAAAAAGCCTTACGATGCCACCGTCTTCGCAATGCCTTACGTCAAAAACAAAGACCTGTTCAAGTGCCCCTCCGACAACGGCATTCCCACGGGGGACGTGCCCGATGAGCCGACACGCGGCAAAAAAATCTGGGAGGTAGAAAATTCCAGCTACTGCCTGAACACGGTGCTCACCCGCATCGGCGGAGCCGCCGCCCTCCCGGAGCCTGCGACGACCTATATGGGAGCGGAAGTATTTTCGTTCCATGCGGGGCAGGCGGAAGCGGTGGCTGGCTGGAAGGCCGCCGCCACCGGCCCCGAAGCGGGCCGGCACGATGCAAAAGGCCCGATTCGCAATGCCTACTTCTGCGACGGCCATGTGAAAAACATCACCGAACGCGGCATTGCCCTTCAGTGCAGCCCGCCCGCCTACCCCGATGGCGGAAAGTACGTGCCCACTCCGTAAGTACACAACAGCCAACGGTCAAGAAACCCCCTGCATACCGCAGGGGGTTTCTGTATTTTCCGAGCGGTATCAACGATGAGACGGGAAGGATTTTTGGCCCTGCGTGTTGTAATTGTTCAGCAGTGAGGTGAGATCGTCTACATCCACTTTGCCGTCGCAGTTCAGGTCGGCTCCGTCGGTGTAGAGGCCGTCGCCCCGCGTGGAATTGTAAACATTCAGCAGCAGCGTTAAATCGTCCACGTCCACCGTATTGTTATTATTGACATCGCCGCTTTTGAGCGTTGTGGCAAACGCCGGTTCATCGTGGTCAAGGGTAGAAATCAAGGTGCGGGTGCGAAGCCATTTTCGCCCCTTCACGAAAACCGTATAAGTTTCGGCAGCGAGATTCACAAGGCGGAACCCGCCGTTGGTGTCCAGCGTCACGGTTTTAACGAGGTCAGTTCCGTTTCCGCTCTGAAGCGTGAACGTCACAGGCTGAACCGAGTTTCGGCAGTCCTGCAAAGTCACGGTTCCAGAGATCACCGGCTGCGCCAGTCGCCAGCTGCTGAGTTTGAGCGTTGGGTTGTTCACCGTTGCGGTGGTTCCGCCAAAAGTGCAGGAACTGGGATTTTGCAGGCCGACTCGCGGCGTTCCCGTGAAAAAGTTCGAGTCAATCGTAAATCGAAACGCAGACGTGCCGGGCTGCACGATCACGAATTGGCCATCGGCGGCGAGGCTTCCGGTTCCGTCCAAGGTTACGCTCAGATTTTTCACTTGGAGCAGCGCACGTTTAATCCCGAAAAGCGGATTTCCGGTATCGTAGACGCCGAAATCGAACACGGAAGTTCCCGGTAGAGAACCGCTCAAATGCAGCGCACCGGTGGTTCGATTGAAAGAGCCGGTCAGGGTAAGGGAAGGATTCGAGCAGCCGGGATACGTGGTTCCGTTCACCGTCGTGGTGGTGGATGGCAGCGGAAACTGCGCCGTCAGCGTAGAATTGTCGGGGGATCCCGTAAGCGCGAAGATCATTTTCGCGGGATTATCCGAAGTGATCGGTTCTCCTCCCGGTGGCAAAAAGTTCGCTAAATCGAGACCGAGGGCCGAGCCGGTGGCCTCCACCCTTCCGGTCAAAAACAGGGTTTGTCCGCGCAAGTCCGGCAGATCGGCCCGCACCGGAGAGGCGAACAGAACGGACACGCAGGGCGTCAGAAAGAAAGAGCCTTTAAGGGCGGCGGAAAAGGTAGACATCACAGGGTACTCCAGGTTGGGGTCAGAACCGCCGCAAAAACAGCGGTGTTCTATGCCGGTGCAATTCCCATGCCAGAAAGCAGAGGTCTGAGCGTTTTCACTTTTTTCTTCAGGCCGTTTCAAGCATTATGAGTCAAGTACAAATTTCCGAAGGCACAATGATTAATGGGCGTTACCGGGTGATTCGACCGCTCGGTAAAGGCGGAATGGGTTCGGTGTTTCTAGCGGAGCACACTCGCCTGAACACGATTCATGCCCTGAAGCAAGTGATTTTCCCTTCGCCAGACGGAGCAAAATCCGAAGCGGAGCACGCCGAGGTTATTGCCCGCTCGGAGGGCGAAGCGCGAACGCTCGTGTCGCTGGAGCATCCGAATCTGCCGCGAGTCACTGATGCCTTTGTCGAAGAAAACTGCTTTTATCTGGTGATGGAATTTATCGAGGGGAAAACGCTGGAAACGCAGTTGCGTGAAAACGGCGGGCGTCCCTTGTCGGTTCGTACCGTCGTGAATGTCGGACTGCAAATCAGCGATGTGCTCGCCTATCTGCACAGCCTCGATCCGCCGCTAATCTTTCGTGATCTCAAGCCCGCCAACGTTATGGTTCAACCCGACGGGCGGGTTCGGCTGATTGATTTCGGGATTGCCCGGCGGTTTCAGCCGGGAGCCTCCCGCGACACCGCCCTGCTGGGATCGGTGGGCTATTCGCCGCCGGAGCAGTTCGGACGCGCCCAGACGGACATTCGCTCGGATGTTTATGCCTTTGGAGCCACCCTGCATCACCTGCTGACCGGGCGCGACCCGATTTCACAGCCGTTTAAGTTTCCCCCCGCCGATACCCTGAACCTGCTGGTTCCCAAAGAGCTGGCGGTGCTCATCTCAGAGTGTGTTTCGATGGAACCGGAGGCCCGACCGAAAACGATGCACGCGGTGGCGATGCGCCTGCTTCAGATCAAAGACGCCCTGCCCCCCGACCCGATTTCCGCTGCCGACCCCGCCGAACCGCCGCCCGCTTCAGAAGGAGCCTCCGGGGTGGTTTCGGGTTCAGGCGGCTACAATTCCGCTAAACTCACTTCCGGTGCACTTAAAACCGGCACTCAGGAAACGCCGGAAAGCTACGGTCACTTCCCGCAGGAAAACAACTCCCCCTCTAAAAAGGGATGGATTGCGGCGGGTTCGACTGTGGGAATCCTGGCAGCGATCCTGGGAGTGTACGCGCTAAGCCATCCGAAAGCGAAGTCGGCTTCGACCGTTCCGGTGCTGGGGTCTGGGAACTCGTCTGGCTCATCGCCGATCGCTGCGCCTCCAGCCTCTCTGCCGCCGCAAGATGGCGGAAGCCCCCCGCAAACGCAGCCGAAAGCCGACACCCCTGCCGCCCCTAATACCGCGTTGTTTGAGGCGAGTTTCGAGAAGGTAGGCATGGCTGGAGTCGAGCAGAATGCACGCGGAGCCGCTTTCATTCACTTTGTTGTCAGCGGGCAGATTAAAGGGCAAAAAGGCAGCAGCGGAGTGGTCACCCTCTTTTTCTATGATGGGGCCGGGGTTCCGCTGCCTGCGGTAGACAATCGCCCGGAAAACTCTTATCGAAACCCGGAAGGGCAGCTGAGCGTGGCTTACCCGCTGCCGATTCCCGACGACCCCTATCACTTCGAATTGCCGCTTTATCTTCCCCTTGACCAAATTCCGGCTTCGGCACTTCAGGCGGGCGTTCAGTTCAAAGCCGTTTTGCTCATCAATAATGCAAAAGCGGCAGCCTCTATCTTCACTCCGCTGCCGCTGCCGCTGCCGACCCCGCAGATTCCCCCCGCCGACAAAAACAACGCCCCCTCGATGGGGGGCGGAACCATTCTGAATGGGAAATAAGGATACAGGCTATTTGATCAGGCTCAGAATTTGGCGAAATTCCGGCGTTCCCGCCCCCTGCAGCAATTCGTAGAGAGCGGTTTCCACCGATGAGAGTATAACTCCGCCCTGCCGCATCCGATCAACGCCGATTTTCCAGTTGGCTTCCGTGCGTGAAGAAACCGCGTCGGCGACGAGATGCACCTGAAAGCCCATGCCCACCAAATCGAGGGCCGTTTGCAGAACGCAGATGTGCGCCTCGACGCCGCACAGCAAAATCTGTTTTTTTCCTGAACGCTGCAATTCTGAAACAAAAGCCGGACTGGAACAGCAGCTAAAGCCTATTTTGTCGAACGAAGCCGTCAGCGGCGTAAGCAAAGTACGAATCGGCGGCAGGAGGTCCCCCATTTTCTCAACGTACTGCCGGGTAACCACCACCGGAATTCTCAGAGCCCCGCAGCCCTGAATCAAAATCGGAACGTTCGCCAATACTCGTTCTCGTTCGAACAAATTCCTCAAAAACGGTTCCTGTAAATCCACCACCACCAGCAGGGTGTTTTCTGCTTGAAGCAAATTCGGGTGTAATCGGGGTGCAGACAAGGTGATTGTGACCTCCTCCCTGGGGTTTCGCGGAGATTATCGGCGTTTTTAGAGCCGCTCTTGAATCCCTCCGTCTCTCTTTCACCAAACGTGCCTGCTTTTCCTGTATAATCTTGGGAGTTCGGAAGGGAACCCGAACAGGCGGGCCAGATTTAGGGCACGCTCTGCTCTGTTCGACTTCCGGCTTTTATTTCCCCTTTGAGGAGGTTTCCATGACAATTCCAGATCAGCTTAAATATGACGCGAACGGATTGATCCCTGCGGTGGTGCAGGATGCTGAAAACGGCGAAGTGCTGATGGTGGCCTACATGAACCGGGAAGCGGTTCAGAAAACCATCGAAACCAAGCGGGCGACCTTTTGGAGTCGTTCCCGGCAGCAGTTTTGGATTAAGGGAGAAACAAGCGGGAACATTCAGAAAGTGAAGGGGCTGTGGGTGGACTGTGACGCCGACTGCCTTCTCGTCAAGGTAGAGCAAACCGGAGCCGCGTGCCATGAAGGGTATCGCACTTGCTTTTTTCGAGAAACCTCCGAAGACGGCGAAACCTTGCTCACACAGGGCACCCCGCTGACAAACCGCTACTGACCTCTTCAGTCGGTCTTGCTTCGTAGTCCCAGGTAAAACGGCCCGAAACGCATTGGAATTCAATAGAAATGGGGTGATGCCCGCCGCCGTCATCCCTTCCCTGCAGAACGTCCGTTTTTCCTCGAAAGGCAGTCCCTCTAACCTTTGAGCGTCACCGAGAGCACTTCGTAGTAGGCGGCACTTCCGTTCTGAGAATGCTGCTCTTTAACTTTGCCTCGCAAAATTGTTTTCGCGGTGTAGGTTTTACCGCCCAGGTTCAAGGTCACCGGCGTTTCAATCTGAGTTTCTCCCGCCCCGCCCGCCAGCGCAGCCTCCGCTCCGGCAGAGGCTCCTGCATCCGGCACCTGCGCGTCGAGTTTGACCACACACTTCGCCGCTTCCCACCTCACCGTCACCGTTCCGACAATTCGGCGACTGGTAGTCTCAAACCGTTCTTTAAGAGAGAGCTTAAGGGCTTTGGGGTGAGTGGGGAAACCGGGATCGTCCCCCAGGCGAACTTTACGGTCAAACCCGCCTGCATGAATTTCCAGCGTGGTGTCCTGGCCCAATGCCGCCGCTTCGGAGATGGAGAACGGAAACTCCGCCGTTAAATTAAGCTTTCCCTTGAAAGCGGAATGTTCTTCGGTCACGCTCGACGCTCCGGCAAAAGAATGGGTTGTCAGCGTTTCTTTGCGGTAGGATTCGCTCATTCGAACTTTGAGCGGCGGGGTTTGCCGGGCAAGGGCAGAGGCGGCCAGCGGCAGGGTTATCAGGAACAAAGGAGCAAAAAGTTTCATAGCACTACCCTCTTTACAATCGCTGCCTTTAGGGACGAGCAGCGATCCGAATTGTGACGGCAGTAGAGAGTTTTTCATCAGTGAAAAAACCCAAACCAAGTTTGGATTGCGCCTTGAATCGCCCGCTCACCGAACACGAGTCCCAGGCCGATCCCCAGTAAAATTCCACTCCTGAGTCCTTGGTCGTGCTGAAAAAGACGACAGTAGAGGGCGAGCAGGGCGGCGGCAGTACTCAGGCTACGCATCACGATTTTGCGCCACAGCGGACAGCCCCATTTTTGGTTGAGTTCCATTGTCGGAAACCCTTTTTTGTTTTCCCCTACGGAAGCGGAAACGGGTTCCGTTTGCGAGAAACGGCAAACGGGGCAGGAAATGTTCCCTCCCGCTCCGAACTGAAGAGGATGAAACACAAAGTCTTTGCTTTTCTTTTTGCTTTTTCTCTGGTGAGTTTCACGCTCTTTTCCTGGAAGGGCCGCGCACAAACGCTCCCGCCATTGGAAGTTGCCGCTTCCACCGCCTACAGTGAGCCGACCCCGGAAGGGATCGAAATCACCGAAACCGGAGCGGCTCACTGGAGCGATCCAAAGCAGTCACTTGTATTTTATGGCTGGGCAGGCAAACCGGGAAAGTACACGTTTGGGCTTCGGGTTCGGCTGCCGAAGCGAGAGCACAGCCGAATTCAATTTCGAGCCGAAGGGAAAAACACGGTTTTCGAGATTGAGGGAAACGAGACCTGGCAAGACCTTCCTGCCGCCGAGGTATTCTTGAGGGAAACGGGGTATCACGCCTTTTTTCTTACGGGTTTGAAGAAAACCGGAGGAACTTTCGGGGAAATCGCGCTCCTTCGGATTGGCGGCGAACAGATCGGCTCGCTTCACTTCAACCGGGAGGTCCGCCGCAATGCCGCCTCTGTGCACCTCGGCTACCCGACCCCGCCGGAGGCTCACCTCACCGCCTTCTACAACGAAGTGACGGTTAAAACCGATCCGATTTGGTCTTATTATATGGCGTGCGGCTTCGCTCGCGGCTACTTCGGAATTCAGGTCAACAGTCCCACCGAGCGGCGGATCATCTTTTCCGTGTGGGACAGCGGCCAAGAGCCAGACGACCCGGCGAAAGTCCGCCCCGAAGACCGGATTCAACTTTTGGACCGGGGAGCAGGAGTTTTTACGGATCGCTTCGGCAGTGAGGGAACGGGCGGGCACAGCCATCTCGTTTATCCCTGGAAAACGGGGGCAACCTACCGCTTTTGCGTGACCGCTCAGCCCGACGGAACCCACACCATCTATGCGGGCTATTTCTATTTTCCCGAAAAAAAACGCTGGGAACTGATCGCAAAATTTCGCGCCCCGCAGGACGGCGGATTTCTCAGGGGGCTTTATTCATTCAACGAAAATTTCGGGGGAGCCAACGGGCAGAAGCTGCGCCTCGCCGAGTTTGGCAATGAATGGATTCGCGGCGAAGACGGAACGTGGAACGAACGGACGGAGGCACGGTTCACGCACGACCCTACCGGGAAAATTCAGCGCAAAGATTACAATGCCGGAACGGTGAAAGGACGGTTTTTTCTGGAAAACGGAGGGTTTAGGTGTTACGAAAAACGAAAGTACGGCGACAAAATTTCACGCCCTGCCGGACGCGAAAGGCCGCCCAGAGACTTCGTTTTCAAGTAGGTGTGCGCTGTTACTCTTCGCTCGACGGCGGGGGCAGCATCCGCCGCTCGAACTTAAGCAGTGCGTTTTCCAGCCGAAGCATCAAATTCTCGCGTTCGTGGGCGGCATTATCGGCGGCACGCTGCCCGTCGAAGCGCACCTCCTGCACGATTTCCGCCAGCCGAATCAACTCTTTGCGAATGTCTTTGATTTCTTCGCCCTGCGCCTTAATTGCCTCTTTAGTTTGCTGTACCTCACGGGTCAGCGACATCAACTGCTTGCCGAAGTCGAGAAGCTGCTTCCACATGGGCGGCTAAAGTGCGGCTCCCATCCGGTTGAGGAGAGCACGGGTTTCGGTTTTCAACACGGCGGTTTCGGCTAGATTTCGTTCGATTTCACTCTGGCTCAGGCGCAGCTGCTCGTTCATGCGCTGAATCTCGATGTTCATCTCTTCGATTCGGGCTTTGTACTGGGCTGTGGTTTTCGGTGAGGTGGCCATTGAATTTTCTTCCATCGGTCGTCTTTTTTATCTTCCTCTTCTGGGTTTCACTTCCCTTGTATCACGCCAAGAAGAAAACAATCAAAAGAGAAACCCTTTACTCCAGATTGTACGCCGAATCATCGGACGAAAGTGCCCCCACTTCCGGCTCGTAGGGCGAAACCAGAAACATTCTGCCCTCTGATCTCGCGTGCCCGTCTGCGTAAAAGACCACTGCCCGCCGATGATGCCGAAAATGTACGGTTCCGGCTCCATAAAGCGGATCACTCGGCGCACGCAAATAGTTTTCGGCGGCCACCGGAAAGCCGAAGCCTCCGTCGGCAAAAACCACCGATTTTGCGGGGGTCGTGATTTGAGCGAGCGAACACGCGGGTATTCCAGCCCATACGTCCCCCCCGATATAGGTGGCATTGTAGGCGTATCCAGTGTAGGGCCGCCCCCACGCCTCGCCGACAAAAGAGGGACAGCGGTTCAACGCTCCCGCCTTGGCATAATCGCCGATCAGCCCGAATTTCCAGGTCGGTGAAGGAGCTGCCCAGTTCAGGCGAAAATCCCACGCCATCTCCTGAGCATTGTTGTCGCTGTAATAATAGGAGGGGCACACCTGCTCGTCGTAGTCCTGAGCATACAACATCCAGGCGAGACCGATCTGCTTCAGGTTGGAAAGGCAGGTGGTCTGCCGCGCCTTTTCCCTCGCCTGCGCGAAAACGGGAAACAGGATCGCTGCCAGAACCGCAAGCACCGCGATCACCACAAGCAGTTCGATCAGCGTGAAGGCAGCCGGGTGCTTACCCGAAAACACAACGGCAGCGGAGTCGGGCTGAGCGAAACCGACGCGCCCTCCCCCGCAAAATTCGTTTTGAGGCGGCGAAGAAGGCTTTGCTTCACGCCGTGCCCTTTTCTCTTTCACCCGCTTACCCCTGCCCCCTTTCAGACCACATTTCATCGCTGCGCCTCCGCGTCCCGGCTGACCGAATTACCATGAATCACCTTGCTGACGTGATGGGGGCGGACTATTGAAACGGCATCCACTTCTGGCGACCAGGACGTTCCTGCAGAGGAGATTCGTACAAAGTCGGCACGGGGAAGCCAAACCGGGTTTCCGGCTCCGTCTACGGCCCACGCCAAACTAAAGGCATCCCCCCCCGCCGAGCCCGTTGTAATTCCGGAAGCAAACGGATTGCTTGGGATGCGCGGGTCGCCTGCTCCGTCGGTCGGGGTGACATCCGCATAGCCCCAGGTGGTGAAAAGGCGGTCGTCAATACCGCCGAAATTGTAGGCGGGGCTGGGGGAACCTGCAAGCCGATAAAAGACATCCCCGGCATCCGGGACGCCGTTTTCGTTTACATCCACGCCGACCTCCACAATCCCCGGCTCTTGGAACCGCTTATGAATTTCCCCGTTCACATAAAACGAATTGCCGAATAGGATAAAATCATAGCCATTCGGATTGAACGCCGAATGGTAAAGAGCGCGGCGAAACCCCAGCGTGATCGAGCCGCGAGTTCCCACCGAAACCACCCCCGTGTTGTCGGGCACGGTGATGGTTGCGGTGCGAGAGGGAGGGCCTAACGCCTTGGCAGGGTCTGTATAGCCTGCGGGGGCTCCCGTGCCGTCATAGGCAAAAACCGCCGAGGCAAAATTGTCGGCAGACTGAGCGTCAACCGCACGTCCCAGCCCTCCCAACGCTGCCCCAATTCCCGCCAGCGTTACCCAAACCTGCTTTCGGCTTCGGCTCTCTCTCTCGGTCACCATTGAACTAAGCCGCCTTTCCGAAACGAGAACGGCAGCGCAGCGAAAGGACCAGGCTGCCGCCCATTGTAAAAATCAGCGTAAGCGAAGAGGAAGCCTCTGGCACAGCCGTTGGCTGGATGCGGAATACGCCGCCGACGCCGGTGAACTCGCCGCCGACATAGAGCGTTCCGGTTCCAGAAAACGGATTGAAGCCGGAGCCGACGAAATTGATTCCGGTGGGAAACGGAAACGCTCCGCTGAATGTGCCAAAATTGCTGACAACCGGAACCGCTCCCAGGTGAATGCGAGTCAGCGTTTTACCGGTAGAGGCAATCACGTCCCCGTTATCGGTAAAGTCGAAATCGTAAAGCCCGGAACCGCCGCCATTGGTCAGCAGGATCGTTTGAGCGACTTCCCCTGCTCCGTTGATTTTCAGCAGTTCGCCCGAATTCCCAACAAAGTTCGGATCGTTCGTATCGCCGACCAGCAGTGAGCCATCCCCGGAAAACCCGATGCCGCCCAGATACCCCGTTCCCAGATGGGAAGCAAAAAGAGAAGCTTGCCCGCCCAAAAGCCGATAAACGGCTCCGGTTCCGGGATTTCCCGCCGAGAGTGCGTACACCGAACCCGTCTGCAGAGCAACCCCGGCGGTGTGAGGAACCGAACCGTTCGCGGCCAGTTTCGTCACCGATCCACCGTTGAGCGAAGCACGAAACACCGTATTGGAAGCTCCGTTTTCACCGAAGTACAGGGTCGAGTCGTCGGCGAAGGTCAGCCCGCCAAAAAATTGAAAGGTATCCCCAGCGGGAGCCGAGAACGTTTGGAGCAGAGTTCGGTTTCCCTCCACTCGGTCGTAAACGGAAATCGTGCCCCCTCCACCCGCGTTACTGTTGGACACGGCCAGCCTTCCGCCAGGACTGATGGCAAAGCCGGAGGTCGGGAGATTGGTGAGGGTGGCGGTATAGCCGGGGGGGGGCGTGTAGCCGGGGACAGTCTGAGCCTCGGCAAACGGGCTGCCGGAGGCAAAGAGCAAAAGGCAAGCACCGGGGACACACAGCAAAATTCGGTTCATAGACGTGATCCTTCTCCTGAAGTTGTCTCTTCGGTTTGGGCCGAAAAGCAAACGATAATGGGAAGAGAAGTTCACGAAGGAGGTGCGCCGAGGCGGTGGGGAGAGACTGGAAGCAGAATCGCCACCCGACTGGCGCGAGCGGCGATGATCCTTCAGGCACAAAGAAAGAGGCCCGGACGGGCAATTCTGCTTTGTCCTATTCATCACACCCTCTCTCGCGAAGGGCATTTTGTGATGCGCTGGCAGGCGGGCATTCGGACTTAGAGCAGAACTGCTCCACACCGTAGCGGGACTGTGCCGGATTTACACCGGACTTCCCCCGTTTTGCGCTGCGCCACGACAGCGCAACTCCTGCAGCACCAAGATGCAATTTTTCTCAGATCAAGAGTACCAGCCCTACACCGAAAAAGTAAAGGGCAGAAGAGATTTTTTTCCTAGCACGGCAGACAGCCTTCCGCAGTGGGTTCGCTTCACTTTCCGAGCCGCGCTCGTTGATCTTGCGATTTGTGGTAGAATAAAATTATTCAGCGAAGCGGCGTTTCCCGTTTCCTTACACTTTTGACGGAGTAAATTTCGATGCGACGAATCATTTTTTCCGGTGCTGTGATGGCACTGAGCGCGTTCTCCCTGCCGATGTTTGCCGATGCCGTTTCCGATGCAAGAAAAGGCATTGAGGGTGCTCTCAAAAAATCCTCGATCGCCGCCGCCAAACACGACCCCGCTGGACTGCTGGCGACTTACTCCCCGGATTATGTTTTAGTCACTAAAAAAGGTCAAACAATGACTCTGGCGGGACTTCGCCAAAATGTTTATCAATTGACCAAAGCGGCGAAATCCATGAACATCAAGGATACGATCCAAAAATTCAGATTGAAAGGTAATGTCGCAACGGTTCTCACCAAAGAAGATGCCGTAATTGTTCTTTCCAATGCAAAAACCAAACACGATACGGTCATCAAATCGGTTTCCGTCACTGAAGACATCTGGGTGAAGTCCGGCGGCGGCTGGCTTCACCGACGCAGCACTCAAATTTCCTCTCAAACCACGATGGATGGACAAAAGGCTCAGGAATAAGTTGCAAGACAAAAGCAGAATTTCATGAACATCCTTCAGATCGTTTCGAGTTCACGAATTTCCGGGGCCGAAAAGCACGTCGTCGTTCTTTCCGAACGGCTGCGTCAGCGGGGCCATTCAGTAACGGCTCTCTGTCCCCCCGGCGGCTGGCTTCCCGATCAGCTCCGGCAGGCAGGCGTGGAAGTGATCGAATCGGGGATGCACGGGCTTCACTTCGGCCCCGCAGCCGTTCGACTTTCGCAGCTCATTCGCAAAAACAAGATTGATCTTATTCACTCTCACCTGACGTGCGCTACCTACTATGGCTATCTGTTCAGCCGTCTCACCCAGTGCCCTGCTATCTCTTCGGTTCATGTTCGCAGCCGGGATTTTGTCTACCGCCGTCTTTTTCCTCAGCGCAATAATCACATCATTACGGTTTCAGACTGGGTACGCGAAGCCTTTCTCGGTCACGGCGTTTCGCCCGATCATGTCCACACGATTTATAACGGCACCGATTTCCTCAACGAAGACGAAGCGGGATCACCCGGTTCGCTACAGACTGATCTTCCGGTTCGGGCGGAGTTCAGCCTGCCGCAGAAAGCGGAGCTCATTGGAATTTTTGCACGAGTAGATGAGTTCAAAGGCCATCCGCTTCTGGTGGAAGCGATGAGCGCGATCATTGCCCGCCGCCCCCAGGCGTATCTTCTTTGCGTTGGCTCCGCCGCCCCTGAAATACAAACATCGCTGTGGGAAACCGCCTCGAAATTGGGAATTGCCGAGCGGATTCGCTTTACCGGAGTCCGAAACGATGTCAAGCGAATCATGGCGGAAACTGATGTGGTGACGCTGCCCTCGAAGTACGAAGCGTGCAGCATGGCCATTATCGAAGCGATGGCAATGGGCAAACCGGTAGTTGCAACACGCGCAGGCGGCAACCCCGAACTTATTGAGGATGGGCAGACCGGACGCCTGATCGAACGCGATCCCGCCAGCCTTTCCGAAGCCGTGTCTGCGCTGCTGGAAAATCAAGAATTACGAAGAAAAATGGGGGCTGCCGCTCGTGAACGCGCCCTTCAGCAGTTTTCGGCCCGCACGATGGTAGATCAGATCGAAACCCTTTATCATCGGGTGCTGGCCTCCCCTGCGTTTTGAGCTTCAGGTTTTTTTATGCCTCTCCCCATTCTGATGTACCACAAAGTGGGACAACCGGTTTTCTCGAAAAAAGACCGCTTCCTCAATGTGTCCGCTCGTGATTTCGAGCGGCAAATGAACCTGCTGTCCCAACTGGGGTATCAGGGACGCCCTTTTTTTGAGATTGTCGAAGCGGTCTCGCAAAATCGAACCCTGCCACCGAAAACTTTTGCGGTCACCTTTGATGACGGCTATTCCAATGTAGGCGAACTTGCCGCCCCCGTTCTGAACCGTCTCCGAATTCCAGGGACGGTGTTTGTGATTTCCCAGGGCGCAGGCAAAACAAACCGATGGGATCGGCAGGAGGGGCACTCGGAATTAGATTTAATGGGGTGGGAACAGTTGAAACGGCTTCAGCGGTCAGGTTGGGAAGTGGGAGGGCATACCCGCACCCACCCGCATCTCGATGTGCTGAAAGATGAAGACGCCCTAGACGAGATTCAACAGGGGAAAGAAGAAGTCGAGGCACACCTTGGCGGATCGCTCCAAACCTTCTGCTACCCGTTCGGCCATTACCGGCAGTGTACCCCGCTTCTGGTGAAGCGGGCAGGTTTTTCAGGAGCCTGCACTACCAAAAGCGGCCTGGTGGAAACTTCGCTTGCTTCCGCCTACCTTCTGCCTCGCGTGAAAGTGGCCTATGGAGATGGAGCCTTCGGGCTGCTTTACCGGCTGCTGGTTCGCCCTCATTTGCCCGACTTCCGAAAGCACCGCCGCGATCACCGCAACTGAGGATAAAAAAACCCCTTTCGTCAAGGTGACGAAAGGGGCTTTTTTCAATCGGGGACTATCGCCCGAAGTTGCGCGTCGTGGAAACCACATTCGTAATCAAGAAAAGCGGATTCAGGAAGTCGGTCGGACTGACCTGCTGTCCGCGCATCGGAATGAACAAAGTGTCGCCGTCTCGAATCACAAAGTTTTTCTCGGTTTTCCCTTTGGAGATAAGATCAAGGAGATTGATCTGAATCGCCTCCGATTTTCCATCGTCTTTTTTCCGCCAGAGAATGGCTTTGCGCTGTTCGCCCTGTGCGTTGGCTCCACCTGCTTCGGAAATCGCATCAATAACTTTGACTTCTCGCTCTTCGGGCATCGGGTAGGTTCCCGGTTTATTTACCTGTCCGAGCACCATGTACTTTGTTTTGATCTCCGGGATAATCAGCACATCGCCGTCCTCCATCGTCACCTTGCCTTCGGCCACATCAGCTCTTCCTTCGGTCAGCAGCGGGTAGAGGTTGAGATTCATGTCTTTTCCTCTGCGTTGAAGCTTCACTTTCGTGAGTGCCGCCGAGGGGTTGCGTCCTCCGGCTTCCGCAATGGCGCGGGCAATCGGGATCGGTGTTCCATCCAGCGGCATCGAAAAGGCTCCGCCTTTTGCCACCGCACCGAGAACACTGTAGGTCGGCGGCGGGGCCTCTTCCTTCATGTCCATAATTACGGTGTCTTTGTTTTGGAGCACCACATCGGCATTGACATCCGGGTTCTGCCCGACGATTTTAGGAATATCGAGCGGAATTCGCTTGTAGTCTCGGATGATTGAGCCAGTGATATATTTGGTTTTCCCCTGCGGGGTTCCAGACAGGGAAATCAGGGTTGAAACGCGCATCCCTTTCCGGTAGGGAAAACGTCCTGCGGTGCGCCCGCCGACCACGCTGACATATTTGGAGCCGATTTCTTTAATTGAAACGCTGAGGTCTACATTGTTATAGAGGCGTTTCAGGCCGTCAGAAACTTCCTGCCGAATCTGCGGAATGGTTTTCCCCACTGCTTTCACAGGGTCTTTAACGCCGGAGATGTAGAGTTTGCCATCTGCTGAAACGGTCACCGCCTGCGTCAGGTCTTCGTGACCAGGCGCGGTGAACAGCAGCACGTCATCCACGCCTACGGTGTAGTCTTCGTCTACCTCCGGGGTGTCTGCGGCGGGCGCAGCAGGGGCCTGCGGAGGCAGAGCAGTTGATTTCGCCTTGGCGTCGTCTTGGGGCTTTGCGGTTTCATCTGCTTTCACCAGCGACAGACTGCCGAATAGAAGCGCGGAGCTGAGGATCGTGCCGAGCACGACTTTGGATGTTGTCACCGAGTTCATGGGTTTCACTAGCCTTCCTTTTCCTCGTTGGCCTCAGAAGAGTGCGCGGGAAGTGCACTGGCCTCTTTAGCCTGAGCCGACTGGGAAATCATACCTTCCCATTCGCTGCTTTGACCATTTTTGCCGTTTCCGGCTCCGCCCTTTCCGGGCAGTTCCGTTTTGTGATAATAGCTGTAGTAGCCGTAATAATAGTCGTTGCGGCGGCCATCCACCTGAACTTTGTTGTAGACAACGCCCAGAATTTTCGCGTGGGCTTGTCGCAGCAGTTCGTGACCATGCTTCAGCGCAGATTTTTTCGTAGATCCCAGTTGAACCACATAAACCAAACCGTCCACGTTCGCTGCCAGCACCTGAGCATCGGCCACCGAGAGGCAGGGCGGGCTGTCGAAAATCACCAGGTCGGCGCGTTCCTTCAGCATTTCGTGAACCTGCTCGAAAGCGCGGGAGTTAAGCAGTTCCGCCGGGTTGGGCGGGATCGGCCCGGAAGTCATCAACTTCAGGTTGTCTACTTCGGTGTCCTGCAACGCTTTGTCAATACTCATCGAGCCAACAAGAACATTGGTGAGGCCGGGAGTATTGCGGACGCCGAACTTTTCGTGAACGGTGGGTCGGCGCAGGTCGGCATCCACGAGAATGACTTTACGTCCGTCTAAAGCCATCGCAATCGCGAGGTTGGCAGCGGTCAGGGATTTTCCTTCGCCGGGGGTGGTCGAAGTCACCATCATTGAGTTGAGCGGCTCACCCACCGCAGCAAAGCGGACATTAGAGCGCAGCACCCGGTAGCTTTCCAGAAGCGAGCCGCCGCGATCCGCCGAAAGAAGCCGCTGCTCCTCCTTATCAATGCGCGGGATATAGCCCAGCGCGGGAGCACCAAGCAGACGGCGGGCATCTTCGGGAGCATTTACGCGGTCGTCCATAAATTCCGCCAGAAGTGCGAAACAGACACCGAGGAACAGCCCAGCCAGTGCCGACATAAAGATAATCACCGGACGTTTCGGGCGGATGTAATTGGGGTTGATCGCGGCTTTGCCGAGAATGCTGATCGGGCGGGGCTGAGCGTTTTCACGCAGTTTGAGGTCAGCAAGCTTGGTGGTCATCAGGGTGACGTTTTCCTGAGCCGATTTTTCTTCCTGCTTGAGATGGGCGACGGTGAAACTGTCTCGTGCCAGCTTGACCTGATTCGTGAGCACGGAGGCTTTTTGTGTATCGTTTTGTGCCAGGGCCGCTTTGATCTGAGCGACCTGCGCTTCAAGGCCGCGCAGCTTGGATTCGGTTTCCAGAATTTCAGGGTTTGTGGCTTTTTCGGTGGTCGTGACGTAACGGGGAGCGGAGCCGCGTTCTCGCTGCAGGTTGTCCAGCAAAGCCTTGGCGGGCTTTGCCACCGCGTTATCGGGGGTAACTTTCTGCAAAATCGCCTGGTAATCGGAACGCGCTTTTACAAGGTCGGCGTCCAGCTGGCGCAAAAGCGGGTTTTCCGTTTTGACGGATTTGTCAATCGTTTTAGGCAGGCGGGCAAGATATTCTTTGGTTTTGTTGATAAACGCTTCGTTGCCGATCAGGGTTTGCTGAAGCTCGTAGCCTTTGCCGGTCAGCGAGCCTGCCTGGGTGGAACTGGAGGACATGGTGGCGTCGAAGTCGGGGGTCTGCGCCTTGTCGGTGTAGCGTCGAAGCCCTTTGGCGGCTCGCTCCCAGGAATTCTGCGCCTCTTTGAGTTCCTGGTCTGCGTATTTGATGGCCTGAGTGATGTCTCCGGTGCGCGACTCGCGTTCCTCTTTGATGTAGAGTTCCATGAGATTGTTGGCAACGTCGGCAGCGATTTCGGGCTTGTGCGCTTCCACGCCGATGTCAATGATGTCTACGTTTTCGTTTGTTCGCCCCACCGAAACACGAACGCGGGGGTCTCCCGGAGAAACTCCGGCGGCCTGGTAAGCCTCTCCCATCAGCTTACCGCTCAAAATTACTTCAAGCTGCGTTTCGATGGTATGGATGTTGCTGGCGTTTGCAATGGCTCCGAGAGGATCGCTGGCGTTCTGCACCACCGCGCTCTGCATGGGCGGGGTCACCAGCAAACGCCCGCTGCTTTTATAGACTGGCGACTGCATGACCGCAACCACGATTCCGATCACCAGTGCGGCGATGCAGGTCTGAACGATAATTGCGCTTCGCCGACGGAGGAGGTCGAGATAGTCGCGCAGGGAAACTTCTTCCTGCGCCCCGGTTTCTTCGTGCATTCCGTGAGGATCCTTCTTGTAAAACTTCCGAACGGCCTTCGGAGGGAGGGACTAAGCGGCGCAGCAGAGAGAGTGGGAATCGTGCGCTCGCGAAATTTGATGATTTCCAGTCAAGATTATTTTTAGATATGCATAATGTGTGCCAATGGCGCACAGAAGGGGCGGAGGCTGAATTTAGCGTTTATCTTCTAGGATTTCTTCGGGTAGACGGAGAGGAGTTTCGTTTCGGAACATCAGAATACTGCTCATTGTAAAGCTGGGCGAGTTCCTGCATCGGGTTCAGAATCACCCCGCTGTTTTTAAGATCTTCCTGCTCTTTTTTGAACTCGGTGATCCGCCGATCCAGCTTCCGAGAACTGCGGAAAACGGAGGCGAGCAGATAGACGATGAAAACGCAGGAGGCCGCGACCAGAAAAAGTTTCAGAACCAGACCGGACATAGCATGAATCCGACTTTCCGGGGTTTCTTCCACCAGAGCAGCATAAATCCCCCCTTTATTATACCCGCAGCGCAATCAAGGCCCGGCGAAACGGCTTACGGTTTCGCCGGGCCTCCGAAATTAATCTTTGCTGGATTAGGGCAAAGCCAGTTTCCCGCTGATCCGTACCGAAGCAATGGCCTCGTTTTGCTGCAGCATCCTTACTCGCTCCAGGCCCTCCACCGTTAAACCAAATACGGCGTAGCTGCCATCGAGAAAATGCTGCGGCCCATCGCAAAGATAGAATTGAGACCCGGCACTGTTGAGGCTCTGACTTCTCGCCATAGCAATGGCACCATCTACATGGGTGAGATCGTTGGTTTCGAAGTTAATGAAAAAGCCGGGGTTGCCGGTTCCAGCCTGCCAGTCCGCAGGGGGACTTGTTTGCTTGGTGATCGGATCGCCTCCCTGCACGATTTTCGTGGCTGGAGCGTTTCCGTCGAGGTTGGTCACCCGATGAAACTTAACCCCATCATAGAGCGGGGTGCTTTGAGCGGGGCCAGCCGTTTTGTAGCCGGTGTTCGTGGCATAGGTAGGCGTCCAGGTGATCGTTCCCATCGCGAGACCCACGAAATTAGCCACCGTATTGGGGGCTTTGTCCGAACGCAGCTGCACCACGAATTTCGTCCCCGAAGCCATTGTGAAGGTCGCAAAGGGATTCGCCGTAGGTACACTGACGGTATAGGGCGGCAGGTCTACCCCGTTAAGAGTGACGATTACCGACGTTGAGCCAGAAGTCAAACCCGTTGGAATGCGAAAGTCCAAGGCTCCGCCAAGACCATCCGAGGGGGCAAACCGATCCGTATAGGCGGTGGCGGCAGCGGCAGAAATCGCACTGCCCACTCGAACCGACACAGACGCAATGGGATTGTTGAGGTTTTTGATGCGCAGCCGGACGATACCGTACAAGTCCGCATTTTCCAACGGAGAGAGCCGGGTGACCGAAGCCGCGTTCGGCCCGCTTCCCATCCCCGCCAGCTTCCAGTCCGGGCCGTTGGCGGGCAGCAAATCGCCCATTGATACCCGAACCGTTCCGTTCATCAGCCAGTAGGCCGCGTCTCCTGTGACTTGGTTTTGGAAAACGAGGTCGGGCTTGCCATCTTTGTTGAAGTCGGTGGTTCCTACGACGTTCCAGTTGGCCGGAGCCGGGATCGAAAGAGAGACACTGCCCGTGCGAACGGTTCCGTTGAGAAACCAAACCACGATTTCGCCGGTGACTTTGCTTTGCCATAGCAGATCGGCTTTGCCGTCCCCATTGAAATCGGCGGTTCCCACCAGCCGCCAGTTCACGCCGGGGTTGAGGGTGAAATCGCCCAGCGAAACGCGGGTCGCCGAGTTGAGGCCGCCCATAATCCAGTAGATCACCTGCCCCGTCTGCCGATTTTGCCACAGCAGGTCAGGAATGCCGTCGCCGTTGAGATCGGGAGCGCAGACAAGCCGCCAGACGGCGGGGACAGCGGGGGCGATGTCGCCGAGAAAAACCCGGGTGGTTCCGTTCATCAGCCAGTACGCAACGTTTCCGGTGGTTTCGTTTTGCCAGAGGAGATCGGTTTTGCCGTCGCCGTTAAGATCGGGAGTGTCCACGATTTTCCAGCCTGCAGGAGCACGCAGAGAAAACGGCCCGCCCCCGATAAGCCGGTCGCTGTTGAGATTGAAATTGACGAGCGTTCCGTCGTTTTGGTTTACCCAGAGCAGGTCGCTTTTGCCGTCGAGATTGAAGTCGGCATCGGCGCGGGAGGAGCAGGGCGTCAACAGGGTGCAGAGCAGGGCACAGAAAACCAGTGCAGCACGAAAAGCGAGTGTCATCGGTAATGACTCCTGAAAACGAGGTAGATACAGGGGAGTGATGCAGAATCCATGCCAAATCCAGAACGTTTCGGGCAGAAATGATTTCTCCTCTCTCCCCGCAAACGATTTTTAGTGCAGATTGCCCTGCGCTCGCGGAAAGGTGGGACCGCCCTGTTTTTGCGGAGGAGCGACCTGAACCGAAAGCGAGTATTCCGACATCGCGGCATCATCCACCAGCAGGGTGGCGAGATAAACGCCGGGCTGCGCCATCGGAACCGCCTGAAGGTTCACTCCCATTTGCAGGGTGGCAAATCCCATTCCCTCTACGCTTCGGGAAGTGGAGGCTTCATCATAAGGCAGTACCGGCGATTCGAACAAAACGGACTGATCGGGAGCCGTTAAGCGAAATTTGATTTCATGTGCTTTTCGGTTGGAAACACGCACTCCGATTGCCACCGAAAGATTGGCATAAAACGGCAGGGTTTGTGCCATCAGCGCAGAATAAATCCCGATCAACGACTGCTTCCCCGTATTTGCCTCGGTAATCACCTGGTCACAAATCACAAAATAATTTACGCTGACTTCTTCGTTCGCCTCTGGCATTGCTCTTCTCCTCACAATCTCTGGTTAGTGGGGAGATTATACCCCACGCCGAAACGATCCTCACTCCGAGTTTGAGAGATGGAAAAGTTTTCTCTTCGGCGCTGCGGCTATGCACACCCGCGCTGCTTACTTTATTTTTTTGATAGCAGTACAGACCGAAGCCGACCGAACTCAAACCGCAAAAGCACCCGTTTTTCGTCTGTTTCCCACCAGAAGGGGGCGGTGGCACAGCCTCTGCTGAAGTTTCTTTCAGCAGTCTCCTGCAATTGTATCTCTACTTCGTACTTCTCTAACGCCTTGATTTCAATGCTCTTCGCTGTTTTCATTGCAGGATTGCAGAAAGCAGAATTGCAGAAAGAAACCTTCCGTGAACCCTAAAAACGGCAACGCTCTTGAAGCGTTCCTTCTTCTACTTGCCTTTATCGTCGCCAACCTCCTGGGGGCCCGCTATCAAAAGCAGATTTCTTTCCAGAACGGCAAAGGATGGGAGGGCGTGGCTTATGTTCAAGTCGCCGAGCAGCTGGCGGCGCATCAGCCGCTGAGAGCCGAGGCTCCGATGGTGTATCGGGTGGGTACGCCCTTTCTCGTCTCCAGGATCAGCCCCAACGATCCCATCCAAGGCTTCCGAATCGTCAACCTCCTTGCAAATGGGCTGACAGTGGCCCTCCTAATCGTCTGGCTTCGCCTCTACCTCCCGGATTGGCGAATCCGAACCCTGCTGGGCCTGATGTTCGTGCTTCAGTGGGACACTCCCGTTCGGTGGCTTTGGTTTTACCCGGCTCATACCGATCCCTGGCTCTGGGTGTTTCTGCTGGGCGGCCTTATTGCTCTGCATCACCTCCGCGACGCTTCTTCCCCGCTGACCTTGCGGCGGTGGATGCTGGGGCTGAGTCTGATTTCGTTTGTGGGGGTTCTGTTCCGAGAAGTCGCCCTCGTCATCCCGATTTCTCTTCTCTTTCTTTACAATCCGGTGGTTCGCGTAGACGGCATTTTGGGCACTTTCAAGTCGGCGTACCGGCCACAGCCTGCCTTTTTCGTGCCGCTGCTGTGGGGGGGTCTGGCCTTATTTTTGCTCAAGCGAATGGCGGTTCCCACCGAAGCCTTTTCGTTTTATGGCATGGCACGGCACTGGGCGTATGCCAAGCCTGTGCTGACCTATATTCACGGCATTTTTCTGGCCTATGGCCCAGTGCTGTTTTTGCTCCTTTATCGGTGGCGTTCCGCCCTTCGGTTTTTGGGCCAGCATCAGTTTCTAGGAGTTTATCTTGCCTTTTTCGCAGTGATGGGCTACCTGGGGGGAACCGATACGGAGCGGCTGCTTTACTGGTCTATGCCGGTGGTGTTCATTCTTCTGGGCAGAGCGATGGAAGAGTGCAAGCCGCTTCTCAAACCCGCTGCCGTTCCTCTTGCGCTGGGGGCGGCACAGCTGCTGGCTTCGCGGGCTGTGATGCTCACTCCCGATTATACCGAAGGCCGAGTCTCAAACTCGATTCCACTTCTCACTCCGTTCGGGAAAAATACGTACTTTATGGATTTATTTTCGTTTCACGGCACTCCGATGGTGGAGTTTATTTCTTTTCTGGAGTATCTCATGCTGGGCGTTGCGCTCATCGAATGGATGAATTATGTGCAGCGTCTACACTCCCCCCAGGAGTTTTCGCTGCCCCCGAAAAAGGAGCAGGAAGACCAGCTTTTTGCGGTCGCGCACCGACGATCCCCTCAGAAAAAAGAAAAAGTGTCTCGCTTTTAATGCCGCTCAGAACGCATCTGATTTTTGCGGTCACTTTGGTTTCAATCCGATTGAGGACGATTTGCGAAGTCGCCGGACTAAAGATTTTCTTGGATTCTGCCGATAATCAAACCACGCGCTGACGACGCCAACCGGCGTCTCCTTTCTCTCTCCTTTCTCATTGAGGCAGGCGCAGTGGGGTATTTTTCGCGTTTTCGGGACAGAAATCGGAGCCGTTCATGCCAGCGACCTCGGTGTTGAAAATCAAAAACGAAACCAATTTGGAAGCCATGAGACAGTCTATGGTCGTTGGTTTCACGTTTGCGGATGTGCTGGATTCATTTGATACCAAGGTGGTTGTGCTCGATGCAGCGGGCCAAATTGTCTACGCCAACCGTGCCTGGTATGGGGATTTCTGGGATCAGCAGACGGCCCTGACCTGGGGAGTGGGCGCGGACTATCTTGCTGTCTGCGACCGAGCGGCGGCACAGGGCGACAGCATTTCCGCTCAAATGGCTAAAGCCCTGCGAGATGTTCTGGACGGGAGGAGCAGCGGCTTTGAGCAGGATTACCCGTCGCCCCTGCCCCGGCTCAAAAAATGGTTTACCCTGCGGGTTTCGGCGTTCGCTTCTAATGGACATCGGTTTGCCGTACTTCAGCACCGCGATATTTCCCGGCAGGTGACGGCAGAAAAAGCACTGGAGCGGCGCGAGCAGGAACTTCAGAAAATGAATGCTCGGCTTCAGAATTTGGCCAGGACGGACGCGCTGACCGGAGTTCTAAACCGACGCGGGTTTATGGAATCGCTGGATCGAGAACTGACGCGCTCGGTTCGTTTTGCCTCTCCCCTTTCTCTGATAATGATGGATGTAGATCATTTCAAGAAGTACAACGATTCCTTCGGTCATCCCTCCGGGGATTTGGTGCTGGCACAAATTGGTGAGATTCTGCGGGAAGAGGTGCGGGAAGTAGATACGGCTGCCCGCTACGGAGGCGAGGAATTCGTTCTGCTTTTGCCGGAAACCGATTTAGACGGAGCCGCCGCTCTGGGAGAGCGCGTAAGAAGTGCAGTGGAATCCTGCTGCTGGCCCCATCGCCCGATCACCGTCAGTGTGGGCGTTGCAGCACTTCCAGAGGGAAAGGGAGACGCCGCCCTTCTGCTGCGGTTTGCCGATGAAGCCTTGTATCATTCCAAGGCCGAGGGAAGAAACCGTGTTTCGTGCTTTGACCTCCGCCAGTCTTTAATCCAGAGCACAGCGGAACACCCGGAAAAAGAGGCGTCTGAGGTACCCGTCTAAAATCAACCCGCTGGCGGAGTAAAGCCCATTTAGGTGGAATTTGCTTTCGGCTTTACCCGCAACACACTTTGCTCTCCTGCCTCTGGATTATTCCTGCACTTTCTTCTTCTGCATCCTCATTCCCTTTTTTGAGCTTCGCCCGGTGGGGTATACTCTGTGCTATGCAGATCACCACCTATGTTGCGGATCAGACCGGGCGTATCGCCGATGCGCTGTGTCACTATTTAGAAACCACAGCCCCGGAGCGACTCGACTGGAAGCCTGAACTCCCCGGCTCCGCTCCCACGCGGTCTATTTTCGAGCAGGTAGCAGAATGTGCCGATGTCAACCGGTTTTTTGCGGCCCTCCTTACCGGTTCTGACCTGCCTGCGATGCCGGAAACCCGCACCTACCCAGGGTTAGAAAGCGCGAAAACCGATCTGCAAGCCAGCGTCGAAGCACTGAAAGCAGCACTTCTCGCGCTGGAGGAGACCGACCTCGCCCGCGAGTATCCGCATCCGAGAGGCCCGCTTCTTGGAACCAGCCTCATTCTCACGCCCTATCGAAACATGGCCTATCATGCTGGGCAGATCAACTTTTACCAGATTTTAAGCGGCGATGCCGAATTCCACGCGCCTCCGAATTGGAGAAAATAGCGACTGACAGCGGCGGGCTTTCGTCAGATCGTCGGCCCCGCCTGCCGCTCGCTTCTGTCTTCAATCCGCTGCACCTATCTTTTACGGCTATGAATAAACCCGACCCCCTGAAAACCGCTGCCGCCCGCGAAGCGAATGCTCGTAAACAGATCGCTTACAATCGTCGTGCCCGCTTCGAATACGAAATTTTAGAGACTTACGAAGCCGGTCTGGTGCTGGTGGGCACGGAGGTCAAATCCCTCCGCAACGGAAAACTCAACTTCGTGGATTCGTTTATTCGGATCGAACACGGGGAGGCATGGCTGTTCAATCTTCACATTGCTCCGTTCGAGCAGGGAAACCGCTACAATGTGGATGAGAAACGCAAACGCAAAATTCTGCTCCACCGCTGGCAGATCGCCGAACTTCAGCAGAAAACCGAGCAAAAAGGGCTGACCATCGTTCCGCTCGCCCTGTTTTTTCAGCGCGGCTTTGCCAAACTCGAAATCGGGCTGGCACGGGGCAAAAAACTTTACGATAAGCGCGATTCCATTGCCGACCGCGACCGCGACCGCGAAGCCCAGCGTCAACTCAACAACCGTGACTAACCACAAGCATTCCAGGTGAGAGGGTGAATTCTGCCCCGGAACGCTCCCTGATTTTCAATCATCGCTTTCTTTTTTCTCATGCCTGTCTTTACCCTGGCTGGATTAACCCTCAAAGAAGCCGTGCGCCGCAAAACCCTGGTTGGGGCGGCCCTGCTCGGCGGCCTTGTGCTGCTGCTTTCGTTTGTGCTCTATTTCATCCGGCTTCGTCTGGATTACAATGTTTCGATTGGGCGCCTTCCGGCGGAGCGAGCGAACGAATTCATTTATCCATCGGCGATCAGTGTGGTCACTCTGCTCTGTCTGGCGGCGATCAAATCGCTTTCGTCCCTGTTTGCCCTTCTGCTGGCAGGCGGCGTGATTTCTTCCGAGATCGAACGCGGGCTGCTTTCCACGATCCTCGCCAAGCCGATTCCCCGCTGGAAAATTTTGCTGGGCAAATGGATCGGAATACAGATCGTGCTGGTTTCGAGTGTTTTGGTCTGGACGCTGATTGCCTGGGCTTCCCTTTCCCTGCAAACCCACTCCGACCGAACCCCGATGCTGAAAGCAGGCCTGATCTCGACGCTGTTTCCGGTGATCTTCGGAACGCTGACTCTCACCTTTTCAACGTTTGCTCAGCGGCTTTTCGGCACGTCGCTTGCGATTGCTCTGTCGGCACTGGCCTGGGCGGACGGCATTTTGGAAGTGCTCGGCAATTTTTACGATGTCGAGATTTTGCACCGGATCGCCCGTGTTTCCGGTCTTCTCGTGCCGCAGGGGTATGTGTCGTGGTGGGTGGAAAACGCGCTCGGTGACATCCTCACCGAAATGGGGCCGTTCGGCAGAATTGGTCACTCCCCGCGCCTGCTGAGTGAAGCAACCCACTCTCTGCTCCAGATCGAACGCGCCGAGGGGATTTATGTCGCTCTCTATGTTCTCGCCGCGTTTTTGCTGGGGGTGCTCATCTTTCATCGGCGTGATGTTTAGAGGATGGAGCGATGATCTCCCTAGCGGAAAAACCTCACGGTCTCGCTCGATCATCTCCTTTTGTCCCTTCCTGCCTTCCCCTCTTTTTTCTTAGAGTGTGTTGCAAAAGTGCTTTTGCTTTGTCTGAAAAACAATCTCGGCTCTAAAATCGGCAGGCAGGGTCTCCGAAGGAGACGGGGCAGTACAGCATCGGAATGGCCGAGCGCGGACTTCAGTCCTGCGGAGAATAAGGGATCGCTCTTTTCCAACACCCTCTCAAAACTCTGTGGTCAGGTTCTGGAAGGAGGAGCGCAGGCAGTCGAACGGATCACGGCGACAAACGTCCTGCTCCACGCAGTACCATTCGACGCCCGCTGCTTCCAGTGCTGGAAGAATGTTTTTCCAATCGAGATTTCCCTCCCCAATTGCCGCCATTACCGGCCCTTCCCCGGCAATCACCTCTTTGTCTTTGAGATGGATCACTGGAACCCGCCCCCCAATCCGTTCAAAAAGCGAAATCGGGTTGACCCCTGCATGAACCGCCCAGTAAACATCAATTTCCAACAGCAAATCCGCCCCGCCCTCGTCAATGAACAGATCGAATAAAGTGCGGCGGCCCTCATCAAACCGGCGGAACTCATGGGCATGATTGTGGAAGCCGAACCGAATGTCGAAGGCTTTCAATTTCGCGCTCACCCTCTGGGCGTCTTCGATAAAGCGGCGATACCCGGCCTCATTTTCCCTTTCGTACTCCCCCGGCAGCCCGCCAATCGCCGCATAATCGCAGTCGAGGGCCTGGTGAAACTCGATTTCGGCTTCGGTTTCGTCCCGCAGCGCATGAAAACTACGGTGAGTAGCACAGCACGTCAGGCCGTTTTCGTCCAGCATCGCCTTCAGCTGCGCCGGAGTCACTTCCGGGGGTTCGCTTTCGAGTGCCCCCACCGCCGACACCTGCACCGCCGGATAGCCGATGGCAGCGATCTTTTGCAGGCTCTCGCGTAGTCCCTCCGCCGTTTTCGTAAAATCGCGGATCGTGTACATTTGTGCCGCCAGTTTCGGCTTTAAGTTTATTAGCATTGACTCCCTCCTCGCTCCCGCTCGAACGTTGCGCTTTTCTGCCCCGTATGCTACCATGAACCGTCCCTTTTTGCGACACCAATTACAACACCAAACCCAATTTTCACAAGGAAAACCCATGATCGAACACATCGTCCTCTTCAAGTGGAAGTCGGAGGCCACCTCCGAGCAGATTGCAGAAGCCGTAGCAGGGCTTCGGGCTTTGAAAAGCAGCGTCCCGAACATTTTAGACCTCAGCGTTGGCGAGAACTTCTCCGAGCGGGCGCAGGGATTTACACATGGACTGGTGGTGCGCTTCCCGGATCGGGCCGCCCTTGATGTTTACGGCCCCCACGAAGCGCATCAGCACGTCGTGCAAAATTTCATCAATCCCATTCGGGAAAGTGTTCTGGCCCTGGACTACGAATTTTGAAACGCCTCGACCGCTACATTTTGCGCGAAATGACGGTTCCGTTTCTTATCGGGCAGGCAGCGATTGTCCTCATGCTCACCGGAACCGTTCTCTACAACAACGCGAATACGCTGCTGCAAAATCAAGTTCCGGTCGTGTTCGTGGTGCGGATGGTCTTATTTTTCCTGCCGTTTCTGATTCACATGACCATGCCGGTGGCGATGGCGGTCGGAGCCTCCCTTGCGGTTTCCCGGTTGGGGCGGGACTCGGAAATCACCGTGATGCGGGCTTCCGGGGTTTCTCTCACCCGCATTTTCGCGCCGTTTTTCGTGCTGGGGTTTCTGGTTTCCGTCGGCGATTTCTACTTCGGTGAAAAAGTCGTTCCGCCGTCCATTCAGCGGCTCAACGCGGTTTTCGGGGAACTGCCCTCCAAGCTCAAACGTCTTTCCCCGCAGTCGGGCCAATTTTTCAATTCGATGGATCAATCGTATTCGCTTATGGTGCGCTCGATGGTTCCCATGAAAGATTACATTCGGCTTCGCGATGTCCTGATCGTTGCCTCCCCCAAAGCGGTTTTCAACGGGGAAGCCGACCGTCCTCTGATCGTCTATGCGAAAACGGGAAAGTTCGACGCGGGCAAATGGATTCTGGATCACCCTTCGTTTGCCTCCTACAACATGGAAACGAAATCGAAACTGAAACTGTCTGATAACAATCAATCTACTTTCACGCTCTACACGCCGATTGACCCTTCAGTGTTTCAGTCCACGTTTAACCTTCAGTTTCCCATGTGGGAAATGGGAAAAACTTCCGCCACCCGAACCTTTGCCGAACTCGGCAGCATTCTGGAGCGCAATCGAGAGCAGAAAATCGAGGATCGCTACACGCTGCTCGACTACCATTTCAAGCTCAGCGTTCCGTTTTCCTGCCTTGTGATGGCCTTATGCTGTCCGCCGCTCGCGCTTCGGTTTGCTCGCGGCGGCGGCTTTATGGGAACCCTGCTTTCGATTGGGCTGGTGTTCGTTTATTGGAATACGATGCTTCTCATGCGAATTCTCGGCTCGCCGGGGCCGGACAACGGCCCGCCTCTTCTGCACCCCATCGTTGCCGCCTGGTCGCAAAACGTCATTTTTACGCTGGTGGGGTTGTTTGCACTTCGCCGCAGCGAGTAGTATTTCTCTGTTGAAGCGGTGCGCGATTTTGCTTCTGTGAACACAAGAACTTTTTCCTGCCTCCTGATAAAAGTATGGTAGATTTCTGGAATGAGTGTGGAAGAACTCTGTTGTACACCCAGGAATCGTTCAGAGCCTTCGGGCAATTCTTCCATCGCCGCTCCGCAATCGGCGATACCGAGAGAGGGTTTTGATCCATGTTAGAACTAAGTGAGGGGAAGATGGCTCCCTCGGTGCAGTTGACAAAGCGTGAGTTGGAAATTTTGTCCCTTGTCGTCGAGGGGCACTCCAGCAAAATGGTGGCAGACTTGCTCTTTATCTCGAAACGCACTGTAGACTTTCATCTTGACAACATTTATGGCAAACTGCAAGTACGCAACAAAATGCAGGCTTTGCAGCGAGCCACTCGTCTGGGGCTTCTGCCTCAACTTCAGTAGGCCGCCTCTGCATTTTCCTACTTGACGAAAAAACGCCGAACTGCTACACTAAAGCCGTTCGGCGTTTTTTCGTGCCTCGGTTTGCGTTTGCTCACTTTCACTCCAACCAACGCCGACCAGAGGTGAACCGAGATGCTGCTTCCTTATCGCGCCAAAAATCCCCCGGATCGTTTTCCCTACGTCACGATTGGCTTGATTATTGCCAACGTTGTCATTTTTCTGTTCACGCAGGAAGGCGGCGGAATCACCGAAGAAGTCGTCAACAATTACGCCCTTTCGCACAACACGTTTTCCGTGACCCGATTGTTCGCTTCGATGTTTTTGCACGGCTCCGTGCTTCATCTGGTGGGCAATATGCTGTTTCTCTGGATTTTCGGAGGCCCGCTCGAAGGCCGCCTCAAGCACGGAAAATACCTGGTCGTTTATCTGCTTTGCGGGCTTTCCGGCTCGCTTTCACACGATCTCCTCGTGGGGATCAATCACCCGGGCCAGTTCGGGCTGGGGGCTTCCGGGGCGATCATGGGGTTGGGCGGAGCCTATCTTTATGTGTTCCCCCACTCGCCCATCTGCGTTCTCTACTGGTTTATGTATCGCGCCGGGGTGTGGGAATGGCAGGCACGCTGGCTGGTTCTTTTCTATATCGTGCAGGATTTTTTCTGGATGATTTTGTTTCAGGGCGGGGACGGCGTAGCACATATGGCGCACATCGGAGGCTTTGGAGCCGGGCTGCTGCTGGTGTGGGTACTGCGCGTGCGCCGAGACAGTGAAGAGGTTTCCACCGTGCAGGCAGCACGGGCAGACATCAAGGACTACTCCTATTTTTCTGCCAACGAACTGGAACCGCTTGTTTCTCAACCGACCGAAGACATGAGCCTGATTATGGCGTACTGCGAACGCGCCACCGCATCGCGTCTTGACAAGGATCGTTCGGCGCGGGTGCTGGAGCTGCTGAACTATTATTCGGTTCCGCTGCTCGAAAAGGTAGACCCGCAGCGGCTGGCGTATGTGCTCATCTACATTCCGGTGAGTGCAGGCGGGCTGCCGCAGGTGTATTACCTGCGTCTGGCTTCCAAATTGGAGCGGGTTTCGTCCAATGATCTCGCGTCGCAGCTGTATCGCCGCGTTTATGATCTTTCGCCGAATACTGCCGATTCGGAGGCCGCTCTTTTCCGCCTCGCGCAAATCATGAACAATGCGTTTGGAAACCGTGATTTCGCCATCGCCTCGTATGCAGAGCAGCTTCGGCTTTTTCCGCATGGAACCTTCAGCGTTCAGGCACGGCATGAGCTGCAAAAATTGCAGGGGGTACAGCCCGCTTAAGGAAAGCGGTCAGGCGGCTCTGAGGAGTATCTGCCGCCGGGAAGTCATCATCGCAACAAAGGCTTCGGAGAGTGCGGGGTCGAACTGAGTGCCGCCGCCTTTGGCGATTTCGTTCAGAGCCACCTCCACCTCCAGCCCTCGGCGGTAGGGACGGTCGCTCGTCATGGCATCGTAAGTGTCAGCCACCGCCAGAATTCGAGCGATAAAAGGAATTTCCTCTCCCATGAGGCGGTCGGGGTAACCCCTGCCGTCAAAGCGTTCGTGATGGTGGCGCACTCCCGGCAGCGTCGGGGCCAGCTGCGGAGCCTTGCGAACGATCACTTCCCCTAAAACCGGGTGGGTCTCCATGACTTCCCTCTCGTGATCGTCCAATCGAGCCGGCTTTTTCAAGATCGAGTCGGGCACTCCAATTTTCCCCACATCGTGCAGGGTTCCGGTGGTGAAAATAAGATCAATTTCCGGCGGCGGCAGCCCGATATATTCTCCCAGGGCCGACGCATACTCCGCCACGCGGCGGGAGTGTCCCTGAGTATAGGGGTCTTTGGCATCCACAGCGGCAGCCAGAGCTTGAATCGTATCGAGGGAGCCGTCTTGCAGCGCAAAGTGAAGGTGATGCGGATCGGCGATTTCGTTGTCGTTCGTGAGGCGTTCAAAGCGGCAGACCCGTCCGCGTCCCAGCTGCTTTGCCCGCGACGCCGCCAGTTCTGCTGCCAGCAGCAGCCCGTTTCCATCGGCGGTATGCCGGTCTCTTTCGGCGCAGCCTGCACTGAATGAAATAGGCGAGGCATCAGGCGAGAGCGGCGGGGTGATTTTCGCCCGCAGCAGGGCCTCCTCAGCGATTTTTTCCGCCTCTTCAATTTCATAGCCGGGCAGCAGAACGGCGAATTCCTCTCCCCCATAGCGAGCCAAAATCGCTTCGGCAGGCAGCACCGACTTTAGAATTTCGGTGATCTGGCAAAGAGCCGCATCCCCCAGAACGTGACCCCATTTCTGATTGAATTCGTGAAAATGATCCAAATCCAAAAGCAGCAGCGAAAGAGCCTCACTGCGTTCGGCATGAGAGGCCGTCAACTGCGCCAACTGCTCTTGAAACCGCCGGTGATTGATGAGGCCGGTCAGCGGGTCGGCGTCCGCCAGAGTTTGCAGCTGCTCGCGCCCCTCCCGAAGCGACAGGGTCATTTCATTGAAGACCGACTGCAGCGTTCCGATTTCATCGGGGCGTACATTCTGAAACGGGGCCGGATAATCGCCCGCCTGCAAAACCCGTGCCGCTTTCATAAACCCGTCGAGCGGTCGAGTGATCCCCTGCGCCACCACCCCGCCGGTCAGCAGTGCCAGCCCCATCAGCCCCACTCCGCCCCACAAAATCATTCGGCGGAAGGGCAGATATTTTTGGCGAATCGAGAAGGCAGAACGCAGCACCACAAACCCCAGATGCGCCTCAGCAGCGGAATCCGGAAAGGGACGGTAGAGGGCCGTGTATTCGCCGTCTTTGAGCGTCAGCCGGGTAAGCGATGCCGCTGTAGTAAGCGGTTTTCCATTCAGCCGCGAGGAGCCAGCCGCTTCCTTTCCGTTGACCACAAAGGCTACCGGCACTCCCAGTGACTTTTCAAACCGCTCGGAAACTGCCCCATTAATTTCCCGAAACGCCGTAAACGTTCCCTTGAGATAGCCCGCCGTCCGCACTGGAACCGTCACCACAAATAGAATATGTCCCCGTTTCTGGGTAACCCCCGCCCAAATCTTTCCCTGCATTGCCGCGTTCAGGCTCAGAGAGCTGACGCTGCCCCACCCTTTGGTCTGCCCGGTGTCCCCGCCGGAATAAATCTGCCCTAGCTGCCGCCCTTTGTCATCCGTTGCTTCCACCCCGTCGGCTTTCACCTGAATCAGACAATCCTTGAGGTAATCCGTGACCGTGCGAAAGTCCCCCGTTTCGATGGAAGCCGTAAGAGCGGGCTGCTTGGACAAAAGAACCGCCTGCGCTTCAAGCCCCGCTCGCTGCTCACGCAAAAACTCGGAAAGTGCCTCCCCCGTGTGCCGGGCGTCCTCCTGAACGGCCTGCTCGATTTGTTTGCCACCCATCCACTGAAGCGCAGCCAGCTGCAGTCCAGAGGACAGCAGAACAATCCCGCTCACCAGCAGGAGCAGTTTTGTTTTGAGCTTCAAGCGAAGGAGCATCATGGGCAGGAATCTTTTCTCCTCTCTATTTTGAGGAAGATTGAGGGGCCAGCGCGTTCGTTCCAGCATGAAGGATTACCTTCTGAACCGTTTCCACGCCGCTTTCATGCCAGATGTGCATCTGGTAAACCCCCGGCTCGACGTTTCTCAAAGTGAAGCGTCCCGCTTTATCGCTTACCGCAAAAAAAGGCGTGTCCACCACAACGATGTAGGCACTCATCTCGGAATGGACATTGCAGTGAAGAGCCACAATTCCCGGATGGTCGAAATTCACCTTCATCGTTTTACCGCGTGGATACATTCCTAAATCGAACTTTTTGGCGCGATAGTAGGCGAAAACATTATGAAAAACAGAGTCATTGTTGGGAAAATCAACCGTCGTTCCCACCGTGACCATCGAAATATGAGGCTGGAATAATTTATCCCGCTGGTCTATCGCTGCTTTCGACAGGGGCTTGGCGCGTTTTTCGCCCTGAAGCCAAACGGCAAATCCTCCGGCATTTTTCTTTCCGGCAAGGGTTGCTTTTCCCTCAACTTCTGCCAGCGCGGGAGTTCCAGCAGGCCGCATCGGTTGAGGCATCGTCAAAATCATTGTCATGTCCTTGAGTTGATTTACAAGCGGTCGCTCTTCATTATTGCCACGTTCCTTCCTTCCCTGAAGAGCAAAACGAGGGGTCTCCAAAAAAAACGGAACGCGCCGATAATCCTTTCACACCGCAATTTCGCGGGATTTTACAGAACAGGACAGCGGCAGATGAATCGCTTTTTATTGTGCGCTCTTGCGGGCGCGTTTTGGATGTCTCTTCCCCGGTCTGCAGCAGCTCAAGAGGAACGCGCCTTTACCGGACAGCTGACTCTTGACACGCGCTCTTTGGTTCAAACCGGCGGCAAAACACGCGCCGGGGTTTATGGTACGGGGCTGGCGGTCAATGGAAAACTGGGAAAAGGATGGCGGCTGAACTTCAATGGAATGCAGACCAACGCTCCCAACATTGCGGGGGCAGGCGCACGCTTCGACCGATTCACCACTCAGGAAGCCAATGTCGAATACGGGCGGGGGGCACAAACCTTGGCTTTCGGAATGGTTCGCCTCCCTTTCGGATTGTACGATCACCGGGAAACTTATGCCTCTGGCTTGATTGACTATCCGCTTTTGCGCGGAGACTATGCGCTTCAAGCTCTGGACTGGGGCGTGATGGGAGTGAAATATACGGGCTACCGGGGGAATGTGCAGTGGGAGACCTCCGCCTTCGGCGGACAGGGAACGGGAATGTGGGGCAATGTCAACAACGCGGCGGGGGCAGCCTTGCGGCTTCAGACATTTTACAAGGGATTGATTTTCGGGGTAAGCCGCTGGGACGGGTCTACCTCAACGGCAGGAGCCGGGCCGGAACGGACTCATCTCACAGGTCTTGATGTGCGCTACACTCGTCCCCACCTGCTGCTGCGAGGAGAATACATCGGAGGCGATCATGGCGGGGAGCGGGCACATGGCTTTTATGTGGATGCTTTTTATCACCTGCCCAAGTTCGAGCGATGGAGTGTGGCGATGCGCTGGGAAAATTTCGCGCCCGAATCAGAAGCACCCACAACGCGGCAGTTCACTCTGGGTGTCCGGTATACGCTGAGCAAAGACTGGGTGCTGGCCCTGAACTGGCGTAAAAACAATGGCCCGGATTACGCGCCCTCCTGGACGCCCGCTTCCGGGAGTGCCGGGGACTTTTATTTTCAGGCCTACCGCAAAATCGGGCTTTAACCAAAGGAAAAGCCGTTTTCATTCGATGAAAAACGATTTCAGCCCCTCGGTTCAACGAACCGGCAAAGCCCGTTTCTGTGCTTCGATCAGGGTTTCGGTGAGGGCATCGAAGGCCGGGTCGAGTTTTCGACGTTCCGGGTCGGCGTCATACCAGGCCATCACCTCCCGCGCTCCCTGCGAAATCGGGATCGCTGCCGCAAAGTCCGGCACAAACCGCTTGATTTTAGTGTTATCGAATACCAGGCAATGGGTTTTGTCGCCGAGCAGCCCGTCTCCCCATCCGCGATCATAGGCGGCAATCGTCTCTGAAGGAACATGAACCAGCGTGGGAGCGGGTGCCCCTGCTGCCTCGGCAAAAATGCGATGAATTTCATCCCAAGTGACGGTTTCATCCGAGGTAATATGAAACGCTTCGCCCCGCGCCAGCGGATTTCCCAGCAAACCGACCAGTCCTTTGGCAAAGTCGCGGTGATGGGTCAGCGTCCACAGCGTGGTTCCATCTCCGTGAACCACCACTGGTTTTCCCCTCCGCATCCGCTCGATTACTGTGCAGCCGCCCTGCATGGGCAGCAGGGTTTGGTCGTAAGTGTGAGAGGGGCGAACGATCACCGCCGGAAAATTCTCCTCGCGAAACGCCTTGACCAGCCGCTCCTCGCAGGCGATTTTGCTGCGTGAGTATTGCCAGACCGGATTGTTCAACACAGTGGATTCGGTAATGGGCAGACGCAGCGGCGGCTTTTGGTAGGCGGAGGCCGACGAAATGAAAAGGTACTGCCCGGTGCGCCCCCAAAACAGCTCCAGATCGGTTTCGATGTGATCGGGAGTGTAGGCAATCCAGTTGACGACCACATCGAAGCGAAGCTCCCCCAGAGCCTTTTTCACCGACTCAGGATCGCGAATATCCCCGTGCAGTTCCTTTGCTCCTGGGGGAACAGGGCGGGTGGATCGGCCCCGGTTCAGCAGATACAGGTCCAGGCCGCGCTCCAAGGCCAGGGCAGTGCAGGCGGAACTGATGATTCCGGTTCCGCCGATGAACAAAACTTTCAGGCTCATCGAAAATCAAACTCCTTCCGTCAGGGTTATTTCACAGCATCTCGGAAAATCCAACGGAGAATATCGGGCAGAATCACTCCACCGTGATCGTCGGAGTGCCCGCCCTCGCCGAAAACATAGTTGAAATCGTACCCTTTTTCTTTGAGGGAAGAGACCATTGCGATATTCTGTAGATGCCAGTCCAGTTGAGGGTTGTCGGGACGGCGCAGGTCGCTGAACCCATCTTCGATAAAAACGCGGAGGGGCTTGCGTTTTGCTTTACGAACGAGTTCCGGGTAGACGTGCCCGCCCCGCAGGTTCGTAAAACTTCCAATGAGACTAACGACATTGCGAAACGCGGCGGGGCGTTCCCACGCCACCGTGAAGGCGGCAATAGCCCCGGAGGACGCCCCGCCGATCACCCGTCCGGCGGGGTCTTTCGTCAGCGCGTAAGTTTTCCCCACCTCCGGCAGCATCTCTTCCACCACAAAGCGGGCATAAAGGTCGCCGAGCGCATCATACTCCTCACTGCGATGGTTTGGGTTGTCTAAACCGATGGAATCCGGATACTCTTCGCCGCGCTGTCCGGGCGTAATGAAAATGCCAATCGTCACCGGAATCTGTCGTTTGTAAATCAGGTTATCCAGCACATTCGGCACACGCAAAACCCCGTTGGGGTTTACGGCTCGCTGTCCATCTTGAAAGACCAGCACACAGGCGGGCTTTGCCGAATCGTACTGCGAAGGAACATAAACCCAGTATTTGCGTACCGTGCCTTCGATAATTTTGCTTCGGAAAAGAAACGGCCCTTCCAGTTTTCCTTTTGGCGTTCCCTCCTGCGGCAGCGAATCCGGCCCCAGTTTATACTCGATGCGGGCCTGCTTCTGCCCCTGCGCGGTAGGGCGGGGCGTCTCTTGAGCCGCCGCTGAAAGAAGAGGGGCCGCGCCCAACAGTAAAATCAATCCCTGTGTTGATGCCTTCATTGTTTCTCTTTTCGTTTTCCTTTTCTTCGGGGGCGGAGGTTCGCCGCTGCGCTTTCGGGTGTCTTTTGTGTTTGCGTTTCATTATCTTCTACAGAAAAGCGTTTTCTGGAGGGTTCTGGTTAGCCCGCGACCTCTTTCGCGGAGGGAAAGGTGATCTTGCGGTAGATGTCGGCGAGGGTAAGCGTGACACCAATGGAGGGAAGTGTCAGCGTATCGGTCAGCTCAGTGTACTCGGTCATCAGCCATCGCCGCTTGCTTTGTCGTATCTAATGAATGACCGAAACTTCCTCTTGCGAGGCGAGCACATAATCCGTCAGGGTAGTCAATCGGCGGTGTTCCAGCATTTTGCTGTTACGATCCGTCTCCTCGGTGGAAGAGGTCAAAACTTCTACCAGCACAAACGGGTTTTGCAGGGCGGGGGGATTCAATCCGTCCGTTTCCGGTTTTCCGCAGAGCGCGACCACATCCGGGTAACGATACTGGGTAGGAGAAACCCGCAACGGAGCAGTCGGTGTCGCCAAAGGCTTGATTCAATAAAAGGCTGAAATTGAGTGCGATCCGGTTGTGCGGGAGGGAAGTTCCGGGCATGGAGTAAACTTTTCCGTCTACGTATTCATAGCGAGTCTCAGAGGCGTTTTCAAGAGCAAAGTATTCCTCGACCGTCACTCTCGGCGCGAGGGACAGGGGGGCGGACACGGGCAGCGGCGGCGTTTGCAAGGCCATGCTTCGGGTTCTCCTCTTCGTTGATTGTACCCCGACGGAACCGGGGCCGCTAGCGTTCGCGCTTGGGTTCTCCCCGTCGGTTCCGAAAGTCGGAGGGAGTCATGCCCGTGGCTCCGCGAAACACACGGGTGAAATAAGCGGCTTCTCCGAAGCCGCTGTCGAAAGCGATTTCGGTGATCGAGAGATCGGAGGTCAAGAGCAGTTTGCGGGCGTGCTCCAGGCGCAGGTGGCGCAGGTAGTCTCGCGGGGTGCGCCCCATCACAGAGCCGAACACCTCGGTAAAGCGATCCGGGGAAAGAAAGACCGACGACGCGAGATGTTCGATCCGAACCGTCTCCTGAAAATGAGCATCCAGGTGCCGCACTGCCGAGGCTACCGTTGCGTGGTGAAGCCCGCCGGAGATGGTCTGCCGCTTTTTTTCGCTCTCTCCCTGCGCTGAAAGCCGCGCCAGATGCACCGCCAGCCGAAGAAACAAGGCACGGGCGAGAACGGATCCCGCTGCCGTTCCCAGCCGCCATTCCCTGCGAAGTTCCTCAATGTCGGTCAGGATCGGGGCATAGGCATCGGGAGAAAGATGAAGCCAGTGGCGAGCGGCTTCTGGCGGATGCGGCTCAACGAAAAGCGAGAGAAACCCCGGCGTTTCCATAAGGGCATCCCGTGTTTCTGCATCGAAAATCAGCGGAGAAAAGTGGAACGTGTCTGTCTCCAAATTTTCGCACTGAGTGAAATAATGCATCATGCCCACGCCCATCGCATAGACATCGCCCCGCGCCACCGCATACGAAACGCCGTCAATGACATGGGTTCCCCGCCCCTGCTTCACCAAATAAAGGGAAAGGAAATCCAGGTGGCGGTTCGGCTCCGGCTTCTGCCCGGTGTGGGCCAGGTCGCGCAGCACCACCAGCGGGATGCGTGCCGCTGCCGTTTCCCTGTAGTCGCAGCGGACCGATTCAAATAGATGTTCGTTCACCGGCAGATCGTGATTTAGCATAGAAAAAATGGAACGTAACCTCCGTGCCGCTCGATGAGATTAGAGTGACCGCAAAAGGTCGTGCGCGTTTTCGGGCCGGGCACTGCCCAGCGAACGGAGCAGCTCATGGTTCGAGCTTATGGAAAGAGCATCGGAGGGACGGAGCAGGCTTTCCCCCTCGATGACATGGAGCACCGTTCTGGCACCGTCGGCAATGGACGGCGTTTTGTCGTGGCGATAAACCGAACAATAGGTCAGCAGATCGGGAAACCGCAGCACTGGCAGGAGAAGAGCAAGCGACTGCCGCTTTTCAAGGGGAGTCAGGCGCGGGTCTTTCAAGACGAGGGGGGGAAGACCGGTCAAGGCTCCGTGAGGAGCAATGCGCTTCAGAATCGTTCGCGCCTCGCGCCGAGTTTGAGTGCCGGCGCAGTCAATCGCCGTCAGCAGCGGGGCCACCGAGGGGGCTCCAAGATGGACGAGGGCTTCCCTCACCCCTTCGCGGCGGTCGGGCTTGGGGTCCCAAAGCTCTTCGATCAGCGGTGTGACCGAAGGCTTTCCCACCCGTACCAGAGCGCGAAGTGCACAGCCGCGCACAATCGCAGTGGGGTCGCTGAGAGCGTGGATGAGTGAACGCACCGCCCCCGCATCCCCGATTTCTCCCAGCGCATCAGCGGCAGCCTCCCGCACGATGGTTTCGTCGTGGCGCAGGGATCGGCACAGCCCGTTCACTGACCGCTTCTCCTGAAGCTTACCCAAAACCAGAGCCGCATTTCTACGGCAGAGTGTGCTGACATCCCGCTCTAAAATAAATAGCAGGGCTTCGGTGAAACTCGCGTTACGCTCCGCTTCCGTCCATTCGGCTTCCCTGAGTGCCAGCCGTCTTCTGAGATCCTCTCCCGTTTTCATGGCCCTGCTCCTGCCTCTGAAGAGACTTTCGATTTCTTTTTTCTTTTTCGCCTTGGCTTGCCCGAATCCTGCTTTTCAATGCTGCTTCCCTACTTGCAGGCGCAAGAGCACTTCCTCCAGTGAGAAGTCTGCCCTCCGCTCCCGAAACAAAACGAGAACCACCTCCACCCCTTTTCAGAAAGAGCGTTCCGGCTTAATCCAGCCGCTTTAGAAACGGATCGCTCAGGACGATTTGGCGCAGCAGTTCGCCGGAACTAAAGTTCTCTTTCGCGACTGCCGCCGCAATTTTCTTCACCGCAGGCAGGTCATAAGGTTCCAGACCGCGCCCAATCGCAAACGCAAGTGTGCGCTCGGCGAGGTTGCGAACGAATTCCGCTTTGCGCTTGAGCAGCAGCGTTTTGAGTTCGGCTGGCCCGGTAAATTTATCGCCGCTCGTCAACTGCCCTGCTGCATCCACAGGCTTACCGCCGATTTCATCGCGCCATCTTCCCGTAGCATCGAAGTTTTCCAGCCCAAACCCCAGCGGATCCATCCGGGTGTGGCACGAAGCGCAGGCCGGGTTTGCCCGATGAAACTCCAGCCGCTGACGAAACGTCTGACCGTTCTCCGGCGCATCACTGGTTCCCAAGATCGCGACTACCGGCGGGGGCGGGGGCGGCGGCGTGCCGAGCAGTTCGCCCAAAATCCATTTTCCACGCAAAACCGGCGAGGTGCGCTGCGGGTAAGAGGTGAGTGTCAGAACGCTTGCCAGGGTAAGCACCCCGCCCCGCTTATGATCTGCCAGCTGGACGCGCCGCATCTCTTTGCCCGTCACATTGGGCACGGAGTAGTGTTTCGCCAGGTCTTCATTCAGGTAAGTATAATCGGCATCAATCAAGGTGAGCACACTCGCATTTTCCCGCATTACTGAGGAAAAGAATTGAATTGTCTCGTTGTACATGGCGTCCCGCAGGGAAGGCGTGAAGTTTGGAAAGCGTCCATTATCGGGAAGGGCCGAGGTATAGAGGTCCTTTACCTTCAGCCACTGCCCCGCGAAACTTTCGGCGTAGTCTTTTGATTTGGGCGATTGGATCATCCGTGCCACCTGTGCGGACAGCACTTCGGGGCGGTGAAGCCGCTTTTGTGAAGCGAGCCGATACAATTCCTCGTCGGGGCAGCTCGTCCACAAAAAATAGGAAAGGCGGGAGGCGATTTCGTAATCGTTGAGGCTGCGAGAAAGACCGGAGAGGGAGGGCACTTCAACTCGAAACAGAAAATTGGGCGAGACCAGTGCCGCTTTCAGAGCATATTTCACCGCTGCTTCATGCGTTTCTTTCCGCTTTCGAGAGGCGGTGTAAAGGCGAACCAGCCGCTCAACTTCTTCCGCAGCGGCAGGGCGGCGATACAGCAAACCGGCATAACGGGCAAGAATTCGGCGGGCAGCCCCCGAAGCAGCTTTCGAGGAGGTGGGTTTGACGAAAAAAAGGCGAGCAGGCGGGACGGCGTTCAGCACTTCGCCTGCTGCTTCGAGATAGCGTTCCATCAGGACGGGCGGTGTGTAGAGCGTATCGGCATTGTTGTCGAAGCCGCCTCCGCCGCCGCCGTCACCGGGAAACTTGTCGGCGGGAGTCAGGCGAACCCCGAACACATCCCTTACGGTATGATTGTATTCGCCCCGATTCAGCCGATGAAGCAGCACCCGTCCCGGATTTTTCGCCAGCACCGCATCCTCAGCCTCCTCCAGCGTATGAGCGATCCAGAGCGTCATCCGCTCACGCTCCTCCTGGGAGGGATGCGGAACCGCTGGCGGCGGCATAGAGCCTTCACGCAGCTGCTGAACCGCTTTGTGCCAGTGCGCCGCACTTTTTTGCAGTGAAGTCACCGTTTGGTCGGCGGTCAGCGAAATTCCGGCAGCAGGGTCTTTGTCTCCATGACAACTGTAGCAGTATTTCTGAAGAAGCGGCTTGATTTCTTTCTCAAACGCGATGGGGTCGGCGGGTTTGAGTGCATCCATTTTCGGCGAAAGCGGGGCAAAAGCCGTTCCCAGCACGGGAAGAAAAGCGAGTAAAAACAATTTCATGGCGTGGGTGTTTCACTTAATCAAACGGTTCGGCGAGTGGGAAAACGTCCGCGTAAAGATCGGCGGTGAGGACATAAGCCTGAAGGGTTGGCCAGAGAGCGTTTCCTCCAGGTCTTCTACGATTCGGGTCGGTTCGGGCTTCCACGCTCCTGTTTCGTCACAGGTGACCACCTCGATGCGCGGAGTGTTTTGAGAAATGAGCAGGCACGCTTGAAGCGATTCGAGTTTTTGACAGCACTCGATTTTATCGTTCCGGTCAAAGAGGTGCGTCGAGGGCGACAGTGCTTGCGCCAGCAAAACCGAGTTGAGCAGCGACCCCGCCGCGTTGTGCTGCGGCTTGCCGCAAACAACGGGGAGATCGGAATAATCGTAGTTTCCACCGCCTTCCACAAGGACTTTCAGTTTGGTTCTTCGTGCTCGGCATCCCCAGTCCTCTAATGCAGAGGAGAAACTAATGAGCAGGTTCTCGCACAGCAGAGCGTGAGGGGTGGTTCCTCCCGCCATCGAAAGAATTTCCCCGAAGTGGAACTCAAAGCCATCCCAGTGTTCCCCTTTCCAGCGTAGCTCCTCTTCGACCGTAAGTCGTTTGGTGATTTTTGCTGCCTGCAGGCCCATGTTCTCTCGCTGTGCCTTTTCATTTCAGATCAAATTAGATCATTCGATCAAATTAGATCAAACTCCTTTTTTAGTCGTTGGGAGCCCTTAAAGGTTTCGCTGAATAAACTCGAACATCGTTTTGTAAAGGTGACGGGTGACCCCGGAAAGCCCGTGCTTTTCGGCGGAGTAAGTCATCATCTCAAACGAAAGATTTGCCTTTTGTAACCGAAGCGCGAATTCGATGGTATTTTGCACATGAACGTTGTCATCGCCCGTACCGTGAACTAAGAGAAGTTTGCTTTTCAGATTTTCCGCCTCGTTGAGCGGGGAACTGCGCTCATAATTTTCGACATTTTGAGAAGGAAGGGTCAGGTAGCGTTCTGTGTAGATGCTGTCGTAAAACTTCCAGTGTGTGACGGGGGCAACGGCGACTCCGGCCCGAAATCGTTCTCCGCCTCGCAAAAGGCAGAGCAGTGCAAGATAGCCGCCATAACTCCAGCCCCAGATGCCAATCCGAGCGGGGTCTACAAACGGCTTTTGTGCAAGCCAGTCTGCGGCGGTGATTTGATCCTCCGCCTCACACCTCCCCAGCCGCTTGAAAACGGTTTTGCAAAACTCACGTCCGCGCCCTCCGCTTCCCCGCCCGTCCACCTGCACAACCAAATAGCCCGAAGCCGCGAGCAGCTGCTCATAGCCGTCTGTGTAGCGTTCCTGCGTGATCTGGGAATGAGGGCCGCCGTACACATACATCAGCACAGGATAACGCTGGTCGGGGCGGAAATCTGCGGGCTTAAGCCACTGCCCGAACAGAGTCTCTCCGCGTTCGGTCGAGAGGGAAAACCGTTCCCACTCAGCGGTCTGTTTTCCTTTGAGACCATTCATTTCGTTTCCGTGCACAAGACCAAGATAGTCCCCGTTTCCGCTATGGAGAGCCGTAAACGGGGGTGTATTGCGGGCGGCCTTGGTGAGCAGCAGGTGTTTCCCTCCGTCGGAAACCAGCGGCGTGTAACCTCCGTGTCCTGGTGTGAGGCGGCGGGGAATTTCTTCATCCAGTCCCACCCTGTAAACCAGAAGGTCTCGCGGGTCGTCTCCCTGAGCGGTATAAAACACCTCACGGGTTATTCGGCTTATCCCTACGATCTGAGCCGCTTCCTGCGTTTCGGGGGTCAGAATCCGGAGAAGTTCGCCGCTTCTGCTGTAGTGTTCGATTTGGCGCATCCCTCGGCGATCCGTCATCCACAGAAATGCCCCGTCACCGTCGGTGAAGTGCAGTTCTCCCGGAGCATCTATCCACGTATCCGAGATTTCTTCGCGCAGCGTTTCGCTTGTGCCGGTACTCGGTTCGATCCGTATCACTTCGATCCGATCCTGACGCCGGGGAAGGGATTGCACGAGCAGACTGCTGTCCGGCGTCCACTGCATCCGGGCGAGATAGCCGTCCTCACCCTCCCTTGAGAAAAGCCAGCGGGTTTCGGGAACCTGAGTTTTGGAACCCAAACGCTCTGCTTCGGTAAAGAGGGTCTGCGTTTCGATAATGCCGAGGCGCACGGCGGGGTTGGGATCGCCTGCTTTCGGGTAACGCTGCGGATACGGGGTCTGATGAAGATTGGCAAACTGAGGCACGAACACAAGCGGAACCTGCGATTCATCGGTTTGCACATAGGCGATCCAGCGTCCGTCCGGCGACCAGGCCCACCCGTCCGAAACGTCAAGTTCCTCCTCATACACCCACCCGAACCGTCCATTGAAGCGGGCGGTATCGCCGGTGTCGGTGAGGCGGATTTCTCGGCGCGTTTGCAGATCGAGCACAAACAGATCGTTTTTCTTAACGTAGCCAACGCGCTGCCCATCCGGGGAAAACTTGGCGTTCAGATAAGCGGCGTCTTCCTGAGTGAGCCTCTCCAGCCGCTTTTCTTCCAGATGGTAGAGATAAAGCGCAGGGTCGCCCTCGCCAAAATTGCGGCGGCGCGGGGTTCGAGCGAGCAAAACCGTTTGCTCATTGGGGGAAAACTGAAACCCAGGGAGGATTAGAAATTCAGGTGCGCCGTTTTCGCCCATACCGACTTGCAGGGTTTCGGCGGGCGTCAGAATTTCGTGAGCGCGGGTATCGAGGCGATAGTGAGCGAGCAGGGCAGGCAGAATATCGGTTTTGGGGGTGAGATAGGCGACGCTCGTCTCCCCATTTCGCCAAGCAGGAAAGTGGAGTGATTCGGTCTTAAACACCTCCTGCTCGAAAACATCTTCGTAGGTGAGGGTGGCGAGTGGTGAATTCATCTCGGACAATTCGATTAAGGGGTATCTTTTTCCTGCTCGCGCTCAAAACCGCCCGATTGACTCTTTTTTCAGCCACAAATGGAGAAGAATCCTCCGAAACGCTTGCCCTCCGCAAAGATTTATGCTAAGATAGGGAGAGAAAGGCGCGATGGTTCCCCTTTCCCCCCAGTCCCCCCGACTGTCGTGAGTGTGTTTGTTGCCCACATGAACCTCAACAGTCGCGAAGGCAGACGCGAGCAGGGTTTAAGAATACAGAAGGCCGTAGAAGCGGCGGGTCTCTCCATTGAGGAGCTGGCTCAGCGCATTGGCTGTTCACGCGCCTTGATTTATCAGTATCTTTCCGGTTCCACTCTTGCACAGCCGGATCGCCTTCAGCGCATTGCCGGTGAGTGCGGCGTTCCGCTGGAACTTTTCTATTCCGAAGACCCGCCCGCCTCCCCGCCGCCTTCCGTTCCTCTGCCAGCGCAGCCGCTGCCCCTCTCCGTTTCTTATGATCTGCTTTCCGATCTCGCCGATGCTCAGGAGGCTCCGCCCGATTATCGCGCCCTTGCCTCCACCTGCGAACGCCTGCTCGCTTTTGCCGCGCAGCAAAATGATCCCTCGGCAATGGTGGAAGCCTTGAAACGGCTGGGCAATGCCCGCTACTTTCTGGCGGACTACCCAAGGGCGGCGGAGGCTCTTACGCGGGCGGCGGCTCTAGCCGAAGAAATCGGCGACGGCAGCACGGCCTCCGCCGCCCGACAAACCCTGGGCGGAGCCTATCTGGGCATGGGACGGATTTCCGAAGCCCGCAAACAGTTTCTTCAGATCGCCGAGAACCCCTCGCGCCGAAGCCGCTGGAAGGGTATCGTCTCGCTGGGCTCCATTCTGGAAATGCAGGGCTTTTACCGCGAAGCCATGCAAAAATTCGATGACGCTTCGTCGCTGATCGAGGAGGCGGAAGCCGCTGGAGAAATGTCCTCCGAATCAGTCACTTACGCCCGTCTCTACATTGACGGCAACCGACGCTACGTTTATATGGACGGGGGAGATTTTGCGGAGGCACGGCGGCTGGCGGAATCCTGCGGGGACATTGCCGAGGCCATCGGAAATGCCGATCAACATCTCGAAGCCCGCTTTGATCGTGCCTGGTGCGACTTTCACACCGGGGCCTGGGCAGAGGCATACGGGGGTTGGAAATCCGCCTTGCAGCTGGCCCGGTTTGTGGGGGACGCCAACCGAGAAACCCTTTGCCGTGCCTGGCTGGGAATTTTTTCGGCGGCAGCAGGCAGTTTCGAGGCCGCGATCGAATACGGTAAGGATGCCCTTTCCGCTGCCCTGTCACGCGGGGATCGCCGAGCAGAGTTTTACGCACAGCTCGCGCTTTCCGATGCCTACCTGGGTTCGGGCGAGCGGGGCGCAGAAGCTCGCTATCACATCAATCAGGCTTTGGCCATTGCCACCGCCCTCAAGCACGAGCGGGACGAGATCGAATGTCGGCTGAGGCTCGCACGGCTGGCTTTTTCCGAAGAAGAGTGGGGGGACGGGGAGGAGGCCGCCTCGCGTGCCCTCGTCCTGGCCCTTCGGCTGGGGGCACGGCATTTGGAGGCACTGGCGCAGGTGTGGCTTCTCGTATTTTCCCAGCGGAACCCGGTGCCCTCCGAAACCGACCTTCAGGAAAAGGCTCCTGATACGGAAGCAGCGTTGGCACGGGTGCTGGAAAGTGGTTTTTTCGAGGCACAATGGCGCGTGGAGGCAGAAGCGGGTCACGAAGAGCGGGCAATTTCGTTTCTGGAGGCAGCGCGGGACGAACTAAAAAAAGCCGGACTGGAGGATACCCTGCTGGAAGGACGCGAGGTGCTGGAGGTGTATCGCCGCCGGGCTGATCTGCTGACGGAAGGGGGCCTTCTCTCTCAGCGCACCGCTTTTCTGGAGGCGGCCAGCTGGCTTCCCCTCACCCAAATTTATCGCTTGCCTGAGTAGCCCCATGAACTTTCCCCATTCCACTGTTGTTCTATCGCGGCGTGCGGCTTTTCTAGCCCTGTGTGCGGCACTGCCATTCGGTCAGCTCGCCTGCGGAATCAGCGGCGGCTCTATTCCTCCCGGTCGGGCTTCGGGCTTGCAGGGGCAGGTCGTCCTGGCGGAAAACACCGCGACTCCCCTGCCGAACTCCACCGTCTCCGTGCTGGTAACCCCCGATAACGGCGTTTCCACACTTGTGGAAACCAAAACGGACGCGGCGGGGCGTTTCGCGCTTCAGAACCTTTCGGCAGGAGTGAATTACGCTGATCTTGTGGTGACAGTCAAGCCCTTTTCCGAGGACGAACGAAGCCAGCAGATCACCGTGCGCATTCCTGCCCGCCGCACGACCACGCTCATCTCGGCCTTAACGCGCAGCACCACCGATATTTCGCAAATCGCGGAGGTCGGGGTCAGCCCGCAGAAGGTGGTGGTTAGGCCGGGAGACACCGTGAAGTTCAAGCCCGTCTTCCGGGACTCGGCGGGGAATGTGCTCGCTCTTCCCCTCGCGGCCACCCTCGTGCTGACGGATGATCGCGGCACACTGATGCCCGATGGCACGTTCACTGCTTCCGCGTCGGGAGCCGTCAGCCTGAAAGTGTTCTGGTACAACGCGCTTTCGGCAACAGCAGCCGTGAACGTGCAAAGCCCTGGCGAACCGATCACGCCGCCGCCGCCGCCTGCCGAGACCGTCGTCCCGAACCAGAAAAATCCCTAGCGCAGAAAAACAGGCGGGGCTGGCGGCTGGTCTTCCCAACCGGCTTTTCTTTCCGCCCGCAAATCCGAGGCTTCAGAGCAGCCCGCTGACCGTTCTGAAGCCGAGAGGATTCTTTCCAGAGCGGAAACCCGTTTGCAGCAGGAATATCTCCCCACACAAACTTCTGCTTAACGCTCTAAAGGCCGTTTGCGGGAAGTTTCGCTGCAGGCGGCTCAGACGGGTATACTCACGACCATGAATCTTCCGATCCCGTCTCCGCTCACTCGCTTTTCCGCTTTGTTTCTGGATCGTGACGGGGTGCTGACCCCCGAACGCGGCTATGTGACCGATCCCGACCAGTTGACCCTGCTGCCGGGTGCGGCAGAGGCAGTTGCCTGCTGGAACGCGGCAGCGGTTCCCGTCTTCGTCTACACCAATCAATCCGGGGTAGGACGCGGCCTTTTGACGCTCGAAACGCTGAAGCGGATTCACGTTCGTCTGCGGGAATTGCTGGCGGAGGGAGGGGCAGCACTGACCGAGGTCTATGCCTGCCCGCACGTTGCGGAGGAGGGCTGCATCTGCCGCAAGCCGAGAGCCGGGATGCTGCTGCAGGCTTCTCGCGAACACTCGATTTCGCTTGCGTCGGGAATGGTCGTTGGGGACTCCGCACGAGATTTGGCGGCGGGTCGGGCAGTAGGGGCTTCACTGGCTCTTGTTCTATCGGGCCACACTTCCGTGTACGCGCCGGAGCAGTTTTCCCCGCCGCCCGATTTCGTCTCCCCGAACCTCGCCTCCCTTACCGCCTATCTCAGCCGCTAGCCCGTGCGCCTTCTCAAAGCCCGATGCTGCAGCGGCGGTTTGTGCAAACAGCACAAAGAACGTGATGCAGGGCGGCCCCCGGCAAAGCAGACTTAATTTGCACAACCTCCAGCAGAAGATCGAACGCGGTGCGAAAAAAATAGGTGCGATCTTGACAGACTGCTTTCTTTTGGGCTATGCTTTCTCGTTAAGTCGGACAAAATTCCAGGCTTGCCCCTCACACGCTTTTCCGCAGGCACAATGGTGTCGTCTGCCTCAGATTTCTTGAACCCGAAACCCCGCTCCAAAAGACTTGCTTCGGGCTTCAGGAGTTTCCCTTTCAATTCACCCCAATCAGAACGGTGCGCCGCCCTGACTGACGCCTTCAGTCGTGCCCGCCCGACAAGGAGAACCTTCCCCAGATGACGCCAAAAGATGTACTCGCTATGGTCAAAGAGCGCGAGGCAAAAGTGGTTGATGTGCGCTTTACCGACCTTCCCGGATTACAGCATCACTTCTCGATCCCCGCCCACCTGCTCACCGAAGATACCTTCGTGGACGGCCTCGCCTTCGACGGCTCCTCTATTCGCGGATTCAAGGCAATCAACGAAAGCGATATGCTCTTGATCCCCGACCCCAACACTGCGTACATGGACCCGTTTACCGAAGTGGAAACCCTCTGCATCGTCTGTGACATCGAAGACCCCATTACCCGCGAACAGTACAACCGCGACCCCCGCCAGATCGCCAAAAAAGCCGAAGCCTATGTCCAGGCGTCCGGGATCGCCGACACCGTGTACTTTGGGCCGGAAGCGGAATTCTATGTCTTCAACGATGTCCGCTACGACACCACCGCCAACACTTCCTATCATTATGTAGACTCCCAGGAGGGCGTGTGGAACACCGGGCGCGAAGAAAAACCGGCAAACCTCGGCTACAAAATTCCGCTTAAGCGCGGCTATTTCCCCCTGCCTCCGATGGATTCGCTGCAAGACCTGCGTACCCGCATGATGCTCAATCTCATGGAATCCGGAATCGAAGTCGAAATGCAGCACCATGAGGTCGGAACCGCCGGGCAGTCCGAAATTGATATGCGCTTCAACACGATGCTTCGCATGGCGGACGACATGATGAAATACAAATACATCGTGAAGAACACCGCCGTCGAATACGGTTACACCGTTACATTTATGCCGAAACCGCTCTTTATGGACAACGGAAGCGGGATGCACTGCCACCAATCGCTCTGGAAAGATGGAACCCCGCTTTTCGCCGACGAAAAAGGCTATGCGGGCCTCTCCGAAATGGCGATCTACTATATCGGCGGCATCCTCAAGCACGCCCCGGCCCTCCTCGCGTTTTGCGCTCCGTCCACCAACTCGTATCGCCGACTGGTTCCCGGCTATGAGGCTCCCATCAACCTCATCTACTCGGCACGAAACCGCTCTGCGTGTGTGCGTATCCCCGTCGCCCAGAAATCGCCGAAGTCCAAGCGCATCGAGTTCCGCGCTCCCGATCCGTCGGCCAATCCTTATCTCGCGTTCTCCGCCATGCTGATGGCAGGTCTGGACGGCATCGAAAACAAAATCATGCCGCCCGCCCCCATTGACAAAGACCTCTACGAGATGGAGCCGGAAGAAAAGGCGAAAGTCGCTCAAACACCGGGATCGCTTCAGGAAACGCTGGAAGCCCTGAAAAACGACCACGAGTTTTTGCTCAAGGGCGATGTCTTCACTCAAGACCTCATTGATACCTACATCGAGTATAAAATGACCAACGAAGTCAAGCCGATGGCCCTGCGCCCCCACCCCTACGAGTTTGCCCTGTACTACGAGGTGTGACGAGTTTGATGAGGGTCAGCGTTTGATAAACAACTGCCCCGCCTCCGAAACTTCGGAGGCAGGGCAGGTTTCATGAGAAACGACGAAAGCTCATCGCTGTTCAGTGTGGCAGGGTCAATAAATAGGCTCTGCTGGCAGTTGAGCTTTGCGTTTCTCCGGGGAGGGAATGGCTACCTGTCCCACAGATTTGCCCCTTGTCATTGATTCCAGAGGCTTCGGAAAGCTCCCACCCCATTCCCTTCACGTAATCGTTGAGATCAACCATCTTGCCATTTTTGTACAGAAATGCATGGCGCACACCTGCTACTGTAGTAGATACCCCCACAACATCCCCGGCACTATTGATCGTTGCTGGCACCGTATAGCCGCCACCCAGAGACCCCAAGTCTGTCATCTGACCTTTGCTAAAAAGAAAGCCCCGCCGTTGTGCATCAAGAACATCAGTATTGCAAAATCCGATTACCTGTCCGGCATGATTGGCTTTTGTCGCAGAGCCGCTTGTCGTACCAGGCAGCAAGGGCAACTCGGTAACTTTCAGAACGCTTCCATCCTTCTGCGATGTTTGGAGATGTTGGACACGAGAGCAGATATGCAAGTAGTTGACAGAACCAGCTTCTTTCGTTGTAGTACTGTAGGTGATATTGAGAGTGTAGTAAAGGACGTTGTCGTCCCCACTTACGTCAGCTAAGTTAGTGCTGGCAATGGGCAAGCCTTCTGCTGTCTGTTTTGGATTCATCAGCGCAGTGGTTTGCGCCTGAACATCATAGATAAAGCCAACATTCGGCAATGCGTCGATAAATCCTTGCTTGTTCTCCGCAAGATTGCCAAATAGATAGCGGATATGATTTTGGTAGGTACCGATGCTTGCGATATGCACACCCCATGCCGTCGCCATTCCCTTTTTAGCCACGCCACCCTCGTAAATGATCGCCCCGTTATTGAGTTTCGTATCGCCTGCCATCATTCCATTTTCATACAGGTAGCCCGGTTCCGCCATTCCGGTGGGATATTGAAGTGTACTGCTTCCAGAGTATAGAAAAGCCGCTTTCGTGTCCGCGCTCCCAGCTCTGTCACCAATCTGACCTGAAAAATATCCCGCGACCTGTCCTGCATTGTTGATATGGGTGGCGCGACTGTAGGACGTAGTGGAAGCGATGCCTTGTGAAAGGTAATTTTTAGGCAGATAAGCACTGATGTCCACGATAGTCTCTTCTTTAGGCGGAGGCAGTTTTCCTTTCTCTGAATTATTCGTTGTTGGGGTGGCTACCCCAGAAGAACTCCCGCTACTTTTGGTTTTATCGCAACCTATCAGAGAGCACACAGCCACGTTCAGAATGAGGAGAGAAAAGATTTTGCGATAATCAACGGTCATGTTTGTACCCTTTGGATATGCCGCTTTCCGAGTATTCGCGTTTTTATGTCTTGCGTACATCAGAGTTACGTGACAACGTATGATAGGTTTCAACCAATATGCATAACGCCGAAAATCACAGCGTTCTCAGGGAAAATCTGTGCCGTGTAGACGCTCTATGATTTTGGTTTTCGATAGAATGCAATTGTATTCCTGCTTGTCCATCAAAACTTTTTGCAAATGTACGAAGAAATAAATTCGTCTTTTTGTCGAAGGCGTTGAAATTTCAGACTTGGTTTTTGTCAATTCGCACCGCGTTCTCATCACTATGGAGTGCATTATCGAAGTATTTCTCCGCAACCATGACGTTTTTGTCTGCAATTTCATCATTCTTCCGCATTCTCACGCGATTATTGGACAGAAACAGTATGTTTTGCTCAATTCTCACATCGTTTTCTTGCTCAAATTCGTGATTGCGGAGAGGAATGAGAACAGGCAGGCACAAAACAGGGAAATTACAAGAAACATGAACAAAGTCAGGGGATGGGAATGAACGGTTGGTTGTCGTTCATCTGATAAACGTAGAAATCGGTGTCCATCGTAAATATCTGCGGATCGTTATGTGACTCGGCAAGTGCAACTAGAGAGGCATCGGCTAAATCCATCGGCGTATCGCGGTATTTCTCCATTAACACGCGCATTCGTTTCATCTCGGCGTCCGAAAGGTGCGCGACATTGAGCAAGCCGTCTTCGATCAGTTGCCAGATCATCTGCTGTCGCGTCCATCCGCCCGTTTTAAACGCAAAATACATCGCTTCGGTCAAGCAAAAACAGGTCGTCAGCATTGGTTTCGGGAGAGATTGCAAAGCGGCTTTGCAACGCGCATGAGCCTCTTGACGCGGGTCAACTAAAGCATACAGTACATTAGCGTCCGTTTGCGTCATTCTGTGAAGCCCAACTTCTTGAATTTTGCATCCATCATCTCGGCAAAGTTTTGCTCCACCGGGTCAGACGGGGGTGCGGTGTTCGGCTTCTCGAAGGTTGTCGCTTCCAATCGCTCGAAAAAGGCATCTAATTTGGCTTGTAATTCGGTCTGATCGGTTGGCGCAGTAGTGACTCGTTTGAGAGATTCGGACGAAATCTCAACGTGGTCTCCCGGTTGCAAATTCAGTTGCTCCATCGTTTCCGGGGGCAATGTGAAGCGTAGATGATTGGATTGAACTTCAGCAGTCAAAACAGGCATCGTATTTTTTCCTTTTTTCGTCAGGCAGAATACTCTACTCTCAAATGATTGTACCCTACGCTTCTTCAAGCAAGTTTCCGAAGTCCAAGCGCATCGAAAACAAAATCATGCCGCCCGCCCCCATTGACAAAGACCTCTACGAGATGGAGCCGGAAGAAAAGGCGAAAGTCGCTCAAACACCGGGATCGCTTCAGGAAACGCTGGAAGCCCTGAAAAACGACCACGAGTTTTTGCTCAAGGGCGATGTCTTCACTCAAGACCTCATTGATACCTACATCGAGTATAAAATGACCAACGAGGTCAAGCCGATGGCCCTGCGCCGCGCTTGCATTCCTTTTTTATCCCCGCGTATTTCTGCGCCATTTCTGTGCTCTTAGACACCCGTAACTCAATCCGTTTACGCTCAACTGCCCCTGCTGGTGGCGGGTCTTTTCGCGGCGAGCCGCGAAAACGGAACTCTCCCCGTCTGTATCAGCAGACGGGGAGAGTTTAGAAAGACAAAAGGCGAAGGGTTAGTTCACGCGGGTAAACGTCGAATAGTGATCGCCCGTGTAGTAAACCACGCCGTTTTTGCCAATGATAAGACGCTGGGGGCCGGGGAAATTCACGTGCGCTCCGTTCGGCAGCGGATAGTAATGCACGAATTCACGGTAGAACTGGCTGTCGTTAGAGACAGGCAGGGCACGCTGTCGGTTTGTCCAGATGCCGCCGTCGTTCTGTTCGTTGACTTTTGTTCCCTGACGAATTCGGTTGATCGTTGGGTTCACATCCATCGAACCGGTGTAAACGGTTTTACCGAAATTCACCACTTTGACATGGGGCAGGATCGGCAGGGTTCCATGAACGGCTCCGATCTGAGGCTGACCGAAACCGGTCACTTTCGCGAACAAAACGGAAGAAACGAGGGCGAGCAGGCAGATCAGGCCCAGGACGGAGGCGCGAGTACGGAGGCGCATTGGGAAAACTCTCTTTCTAGTCGAGGCAGTGAAAATAAGATTGAAGCGGCTGGCGGGGAGGCGGTTCGCTCTTTTTCAGTTTACCCGGTAGCACACCAGGGTTTTTGTTAAGAAACCTGAATTTTCGATTAAATTTCTGTTAAGACGACTGGTATTCACCGCCGACAGCAGATGCATTCGGGTTCACGGCGGCTCTGAGCGCAATGATGGTGCAAAATCGGAAGGCTGTATTAGCTGAACTTGATTTCCTTTGAGACCGCCTTTTCTCCTGGCTTCAGAAACATTGGAGGCAGGAAGCCGTACCTCATTTTGACCGTTCAGAACATCGCTGCCAGTTGTGAGCGGATTTACCGAAGGATGCCAACCTTCAAGGAGAACACAAAATGATTTTCAAGGTAGACCGCCTCGCCATCGAATTGCCGATGCCCGCTCACCCCTCTCCGAATTCAGCCGCCGCTGTGCAAGAACTTCTCGGCGGCAAGTTCGGCGAAATGTCCACACTGATGAACTACACCATGCAGTCGTTTAATTTTCGGGGCCGCACGAAAATTCGTCCGTTCTATGATCTCATCGCCTCGATTGCTGGCGAAGAGTACGGGCACATCGAATTGGTCAGCTACACCATCAACGCTCTGCTAACCGGAACCACTGAGCGCAGCGACGATAATACCGCGGCCCGCCTTAAAAATGGAACCGATGCTCGGAATACCTATCATTTTATCGCCACCGGCCAGACCGCTGTGGTAGGCGACAGCATGGGCAATCCCTGGACAGGAGCCAATGTCTTCTCCAGCGGAAATCTTCAGCTGGATTTACTGCATAACTTCTTTCTGGAATGTGGAGCCCGCGCCAACAAACTTCGTGTCTACGATATGGTGGACGACCCGGTGGCTCGCAAAATGGTCGGTTATCTGCTCGTTCGCGGCGGGCTTCACATCGTGGCTTATGCCAAAGCGATTGAAAAACTGTCGGGAGCCGAGGTGACAAAACTGCTGCCGATCCCGAAAATCGAAAACGAGAAGTATCCGGAGGCGAAAGAGTTTATGGAGCGCGGGCTTCACCGTACTCTCTACACCTACAGCCCGGACGATTACCAGCAGGTCGCGAAAATTTGGACGGGCACACATCCTGAAGACGGCTCTGAATTGATCGTTGAAAAAGGAATGCCCGAAGGCTTTCCCGCTCCTGACTTCGACGCCGAACCGCAGTTGGGTGCACCCGAGATTGATCCTGATATGCTGGCAGACCTGGCAAAACGCCTGTTTGTCTAAACTTCGCTGAGCCGCTGGCTTTGAACGCAGGCAGAGAAACAGCACCGTTTCTCTGCCTGCGTTTGCACCTTTGCCTGTCTTAGAAGGGAGTAAAGATTACAATCATGAAAACGGAAGCCGCGAGCGGCGCAGTGATGCCGCCGGGAATGCGAGAGCGGATTTCTTCACTCTGCTTTTAGGCGGCTCGATAATTTCCTACCGCTTCCCCCGCATTCAGTCGTCCCTGCAGGCTTTTCAACGGCTCCGCGATGTGGCTCAACCGTTCCTCCAGCAGCTCCTGGTACTCGAAAACCTTCATCGCTCCCTGTACATCCTCGCTCATCTGAGCGTTTCGCAGGGCGAGATTGTCCAGGGCGGTTCGCCCGCTTTCGCTGATTGCCTCCACACGCAGCAGCAGCTCGGAGAGATCACGTTCGGCTCCCTGGCTTTCCTGCAGACTGTCCCCCGCAATCTCAGAAAGGCGGTCGCTGATCCGCCCCCCTTCCCGGTTCAACACCCGTGTCAATTCGTGCATTCGGCCTGCGGCAACCCGCGAGCGTTCCGAAAGCTTGCGAATTTCGGAGGCGACCACCGCAAACCCTTTCCCTGCTTCCCCAGCGCGGGCCGCCTCAATGGAAGCGTTGAGGGCCAGCAGTTCGGTTTGATCTGCCACTCCTTGAATTTCTTCCAGCAGCGTGCTTAAATCTTTCGAGACCGATTTGATCTGCCCGACCTGCCCGGCAGCTTCGCTGAGTTTGGTTCCGTTGGCCGCCAGACACTGCACGACCGACTGCATCACTTCGGTGGTTTGCTCTGCAATCACGTCTAGCGTTTCGGTGTTGTGCCGGTGTACGCTCTCTTGAGTAAAGCTTGCCATCGTATCGGCATCTTGAGCCACTCGGCCAAACGTTTGGGCTGCATTTTCAACGGCCTCCCGCGCTTCGTGAAGGGCAGTGGTCACCTGCGTCACAAGATGCTCTGCCAGACTCGCGACGAATTCAGCCAATTCCCGCCGATCCGAGTGTGCCATTTGCGCCGCTTCTCGGTGGTGGTCGCGCTCCGCCTGAACCAGCCGCATCTCTTCCAGGGTTTTGGCGAAGCCGTGCAATTCGTTCATCGCGTTCAGCACATCGGCTTCGCTGTTTTTGGAACGCTCTTCCAGCAGCGCGGCTTCTTCACGAATACGCTCCCATTCCTTTTGACGAGACTGCTGTCCCTCCGCTTCTTTGCTCTCCAGCGCGGTGTACTTTTCCTCCCAGAGAGCTAGAGCGTGTTGGCTGGCCTTTTGCGCTTTTGCCTGAAACAGCCACAGCGCGGGAGAAAAACCCATCAGCATCAGTGCCAGTGCCGCTGCCCAGACAGACGGCGGCTGTCCTCCGAAGGCTAAAATGAAAAGAACGCTTTGCAGCAGCATCCCCGCAAGAAAAATTGGCTTGAGAAATCGAAACATAACATTGCTCACTGGGTAGAATGAAGTGCTGAAAATTTAGACCGGCTCTATTATCGGCAGGAAGATCGAAAATCCTTTTTCGTTCTGGGGCCGCTCAAGATTGACGTTGTTTTTTCCGATACTCTGAGCAGAAAGAGATGCCCCTTATGGAACGAAACTTAGCGGGAATAGGAACCGAGCAGATTACGCACTACGGAGCCTTGCTGACTTTGAGCAAGGAAGAGGTGACGCTGAAACTGCAGCAGAAACTAGAGGAAAGCGAACGCTACACCTGCGGCCAAAAAGTTCATTTACTGCTGGTTTCGCAGGGCTTGCTGCGCTTTACCCAGGCCGAGGTGCAATCCTGCCGTGAGCGCGAGGTGGAACTGCGGCTGTTCACGTCTTTGCACACCGTGTTTCGACGCCAGAGCGTTCGGTGCAGCTGCCGGTTGGAAGTACGATTTCTAACGAAAGAGGCCCTGCACGAACGCTGGAAAACCACATTCGCCAAAGATTTGAGCACCGGAGGGATGTGCCTGATCGAGCCTGCGGAGGGATTGCCGGATCGGGTGCGGCTTCAGTTCAAGGTGGAAATTCCCGCGATGAGAAAACATCTTAAATTGGTGGGAGCCAGCTTTAATGAGGTCGTTCCGCTGGAACTCGAAGCGGAGGTGAGAAGCAGGCGCGTTCTTAAAGACGGAACTGCAATTGCGGGGCTTTTGTTTTTGGGTTTGGAGGAACGTCAGAAGGCAGCCCTCGCTCATTTCGTCGAGCTGAGCAGCGGTCGGCTCTAATCCGATTTTTCTTCGCGCCGCGTTTCTTTACGGGGGAAAATACCGAGGTTTTCCGTCAGCAGGATCGCGTCGGCAACTTCGCGCATCGTTTTTCCGGTGGAGGCCGACTGCGCCTGAAGGCGGCGGTAAGCCTCTTGATCGCTCAGGGTATGGCGTTCCATGAGCAGACGCTTGGCCCGCCCCACCACCCGGTTCGCCTCCATTTGATCTTGAAGCGAGCCCAACGCCCCTTCTAAGGCCGTCATCTCACGGTAGCGCGAAAGGGCGATTTCGATGGCGGGCTTGAGTTCCTGCTCTCGAAACGGTTTGACGAGATAGCCCAGCACCCCGGCTTTGCTCGCCTGCTCGATCATGGGCACATCACTGTAGGCCGTCAGCATCAGCACCGGGCCGATTCTTTCCTTTCCCACCTGCTCGGCAGCCTCCAACCCATTCATGCGGGGCATCATCACATCGAAAATCGAAAGATCGGGCTTTAAGCTGCGGGCAAGATAGAGGGCGGTTTCGCCGTTGTCGGCTTCCCCGACCACGCAATGACCGAGAGTTTCCAGCATTGCACGGAGGTCTAATCGTAACACGGCGTCATCGTCAGCAATGATGATACGGGCTTCTTGCATGGTCTTGTTCTGCCGCCTCTTCGCGGCATTTCCTCTCTCCAGTTGAAGACGCGCCCGGCAGCCTTGCACGTTCGCTTCACTGAGCAGCAGTATATCAAACTCGAACGAGAAAGTCAATGCGAAGACCGAGGGAAGATGCTGCTTCCCTCGGTCTTCTAAAACAGATGTCTCCGGCTTTTCTCTTATTTTGCGGGATAGAGCGTGTCCAGCGAAAGAAAGGGTTCCGCCCGAAAAAAGAGCTGACGGTTGATCCAGTCCAGATATTCTGTGGGGCGGGGCGGCAGAGGCCGATCCATTCGGGAATCGGTTTTTCGAGTGAAGTCTGCCCATCGTGCCGACTCAGAGGTATTGTTGTTGGCCTCAAAGTAAACGGCAAACGCCATTTTGGTTTCTGGGGCGTCTTTGTTCAGTTTCGACAGCAGATTTAGGGCTGTTTGTGCTTCCCGATCTTTTTTCGTCTGCACGTAAACCATCGCCTGAATGAGTTTCGCGAAATAGTTGTCGGGATAGTATTTCAGGGTCAGGTCGGTAAGGTTGAGGGCTTGGTCGTAGCGGTCGTTGCGCTTGGAAACCGCCACTCGCGCCGTATAGTTGTTGAGCGGCCCCGGTTGAAACGGGGAAAGAGCCAGGGCTTTACCGAGCAGCTTATCAGATTCGCGCAGGTCGGCGGAAGCCAGGGAAGCCGCGTAATAAGCCTCTCCCGCAGCGGGATACAGCGTTATCACGTCTTTTGCTTCGGAAAGGGCCTCGCGGCGTTTTCCCAGCGCAGAGTCGGCATAGGAAGCGACGATGAGGGCGGCGGGGTACTGATCGAGCAGGTCTTTGGCCACCGCCGCACGCGCTTCGGTGAAGAGATGGCGGCGGAGCAAAGCCAATCCGTGCACCGCCCGCACCGGGGCATCGTCGGTTTTCGCTCGCAGAAGCGGACGCAGAATTCCCTCTCCTTCCTCCACTTTATCCTGAAGGACGGAGGAGAGCGCACGGCGGGCATCAATCGCGTTTCCCTGTTCATAGCCCAGCAGCGAATACTCGGTATGTGCGTCGCCGAATTTGCCGTTGTTGAGCAGGGCATCTCCGATGGGGGTGATCTGCTCGACCGTGGGCTTGTTCTCGCTCACTACATTTTTGGCTTTAACGGCGGCAATGTCTTTTTCGGCGGCCTTGCGGCGCAGTTCCGCCACCGAGGTGAAGTCGGCGGCGAAATTCGTGTTTTCGGGCCGGAGGGCGCGTTGTATTTTGTAGCCCGCCAGCTCTTTGAGAGCCGCCGGGTTTTCTTCCAGACCCGATGCTTTTTCCAGAGAATCAATGGCCTGCGCCCATTCGCTATGACTTGCATAGATTTTTGCCGACACACGAGACCCCAGCAAGGCTCCTTTTTCCGCCTTTTGAGATCGTTTCGCATAGCGGAAAGCGGCGGCTTCATCTTTTTGCTCCAGGGCTTCCTGGGCTTTTTCGCCGAGTGCCTGCGCCCCGGAACTGATTTCGTTGTCCACCACCAGCTTCAGGGTGATGCGTTTGGAAACCCCGTTCGAGTCATAGCCGGTGATAGTCACGGTATGTTCACCCTCGGTATCGGAGAGGGTGTCCCAGTCGTAGACATAGGGCTGAGAGGTGTCGGTGTAGCGAAGCGTGTCGTCTACTCGAAACTCTACCTTGTCCACGCCCTCGGTGCTGTCCACTCTGGCAAGGACTTTGGCAACATCGCTGACTTTGTCGCCGTCTTTGAGTTCCGACGTGATCTTCACATCGGCTAGGGAGGGAAGGGAAGCACCGATCATCAAAGCCGCCAGTGTCGCAAGACGAACCGGGGCGGAAAAAGACTTCCGAATCATACGAATTCCTTTCAGGAAGGGCAGTCGAAAAGAGTAGGATGTAACCGCAGAACGGAGGGCGAACCCCATTCCACGACGTTTAGGACTACCGAAATCACCAGACGCGAGGCCGCAGGTGAGCAGGCGATTTTCCCACAAAGTAGGAAATGTCCCCCACACATTGTGAGGGCTGCAGCGGTTCGGCGCGGTTAAGAATCAGCTTGAAGTTCGCTCGCACGGTCTGCCCGGATTTCACGGCATCGAACAGGGCAGGTTCCGAGGATTCCATGTGTACTCCCTGCGGCAGACTGTTTCCGTCGAGCGCGAGTTTCACGGTGGCTGCTGTTCGCCCGCCGGAATTGCACAAAGATACCTCCACGTTCGCGATACCTTTGGCTTTTTCCTGCGTGAGGGCGATTTGCGGCGTCATCTGAAGCAGTGCGGCACTGGTTTCCGACAGAGCGTCGGCCAGGCGCTCCAAGGCTCCCATCACATTGGCCCCGCCCTCTTCTTTGACGGCATTGCGGCTCTGATAGTTTCTACAGAGTGCGTGTGCCTGCGACACATAAAGCGTGAGCTGGTGCACAGCAGAAACCCGTCGTTCCTGCCCCCCCCTGGTGGAAGAAAGGGCGGAGACGTAAGCCTCGCCCTCTTTTAGAATTCTCCGCAGGCGGCTGGATTTCTCCGGGTAGGAAGCACTCAGAATTTTGATCTGGCTCAGGGCATCGTCATATCCGACGCGGGCTTCCCGTGCCACGTTCGTCACGCGCAGGATCGCCGTTTCCCCGGCTTCCAGCGTCAATGTTTTCGTCAGCGATGAAGACGACGACAGAGCCGCCCCAATAAAATTCTGCAGGGCAGAAGGGGAGGAGACGCGCAGTCGTTCCACTTTATAGACTCCGGCGGGAAGGCGCATTTTCACCGAGGCCTCCAGCGGAACCTCGCCTCCGTTTTTGATAAACAGAGCGGCCCCGCTGGGGGACGAAGAGGCGTAAACTCCCACCCTTTCCGCGGGCAAACCGGGGGAAGTCGTGACCCGCAGGCGTCGGGCATAAAATCGTCCCCAGCGAAGCCAGGCTGGAGGCTGAGCGGCACGCTCGGCCTCCAGGGGGGGATCGGCTTTCATCAGTGTCTTCAGTTCATTGAGATCGGCGGAGACGGACTGGGCCGCATCCAGTGCAAACGCGGCACGAAGAGGAGAAGCAGAAGCCTTGGGGCCGGAGGAAGAATCCTGCAGCGCAGCGGGCAGCAGGGGAACACAGGAAAGGGAAAGACTGCAAAGCGTAAGAAAAACCCCGGCGGCCTTTCCCTTAAGAATTTGACGGTTCAACATAAATTTTGGTCTCGGAAGCGGATTCGTCTTTTTCCGGCGGCGTCCATAAAACGGTCTTGACGCGCCGTTCAAACTCCTCACGTTCCAGCATTATACGCCTGCCGCAGGTCTCACACCGAAGCCCAACATCGGCTCCCGTGCGCATGACTTCCCACTCGCTGCCGCCGCAGGCATGGGACTTTCGCAGGCGTACCCGCATCGTAAGATAAACTTTCATCGGCGGCATTACCACGGCCCACTCTTTCGTAAGTAAGCAATACAAGAAAACCCTTTCATTATACCCTACCCTCCAAAAGAGGTTTTCCCGGAAACATAAGACGAAACTGGCGGGAAGCTTGTTCCCCTCAGTCGGGCCGCGCTGCACTGGGCCTGAAGATCGTTTCAGGCTTTTCCCTTCCCGCCTGCAAAAGCGATCTCTTCTTCTCGGGCGGAGGTCATCGAAGCAAAACGAAACTCGGACGAAAATCACCGGCCCTTTTTCTGAAACCTTTCGGCCTAAAACGGGGGTATACTACTCAGGTTGACGGCTTGATTTCACGCTTGCAGGGAGTGTCCGATGTTGAAATATCTCAATATGTTTATTCTGATTGGAACCGCTCTGGTCTTGCTGAGCCTGGTCGGTTTTTTGACCGGAGGACGGTTTCTCACTGAGCCGGGTCAAGAAACCACTCAACTCAACTCGCTCTACTATCTCGGCGCAGGGATCATTATGCTCGTCAATGGAGCCGTTTCCGCCAATACCGCCCCGCTTCCTCAGAAAAACGAGCGCATTATCGGAACCGAAAAGTTTTAGAGCGATTCTTTCAGACTTCAAGCAGAAAATCGGTTTTTTAGTTTGCCTAGGCAAGTCTGCCGTTCTAAAGGATTAAATTTTAAGGCGTTCAAGTCGGTTTCTGCAACGTGCAAAAAATGCCCCGCTGATCGGCTCAGCAAGGCATTTTTTGCGTTGAACGGAATTTGAATGCCCCGTCTCGTTTATAAGAACTTCCTCACTTGCTTTTTTCGCTTGACTCTGCTATGATTGATCTATCCTTTTGAAAAGCGGCACTGCTCTTCAATCGTCCTCCCCCAAGCTTTACCTTCTCTTTGACAACATGGATCGGCTTTTTGCCCGCTCGCCTCGACTTCTCAAACTTATGCACCGGTTCGTTTTACTTAAAAGCCAGCGCAGAAATCTTCGCGAATACCGGGTCGCTCCCCTCTCTCAAAAGGAGAACAGTCTATGTTTGGAACATTTATGCGGCGCAGCGTAGTTTTTACCACTTTTATGCTCGCCCTTGCCGCCCCCTCCTATGCCCAAAATCTGCGGATTGCAGGCGCACTCAGCAATTTCGACTGCTGGAACGAAACCGAGACGGAAACCGAAGGTTTCGAGATCGAACTGGAAGATATTCATAAAGAGGATGTGGTTCACACCTGGAACTACTCCACCTTTGGGGCTCCCACCGTCGAAGATGCAGGCACGGCTGCGGCCCCAAAGGTGATTGTCCGCTACCACTCCAACACGGTCGCTCTGGCGAAAAATCAAGTCACCCACTTCGGAGTTTCGCTGGCCGCCTTTCGTCCTGCCAAAGCGATTTATTACCGCTGGCTTCCGAAAGCGACCGTCGCGGTTCCGAATCCCCTCCCTGTTCCCGCAGTTCTCCCGCCGCACGGTTCTACCGTGACCTACTCGAACGGGGTTCCGATGGTTCGGGATGTCATTACCAACAATCAGCCAGAGGGCGGAGCCATTCTCTGGGTGCTGCCTTTTGCTCATTCACTTTACGGAACGGTCGCCCTTGAGGATTTGATGTCCAACAATCCCGTCACCCAGGGCGGCATCCCTGATGGCGGCGGCGAAAACGGCCTTCTTCCAGAACGCCTCGATCCGGGCGAATCTTGGTCGAATGATGATACCACTACGGATGCAGGCGAGTCGAGCCTTGTCTACACTTTTGAGGTTTATGAAGATGTCGTGACCTTGACCAACGGGGTTCCTACCCATGCCCCCGGTCGAATCCTCGCCAATATCATGGACGCGACGATTACAACGACGGGGCCGGTCGTTCCCACCCAGCTTCGGCTTTCGAACAATGCTCCTTATGGCGGCCAGAGCCTCACGGGAACCGTTTACGTGAATGGAGTCGCGCCCGCCGGAGGGGTGACCGTTACCCTCGCGTCGAACAACGTCCATGTCACGCTGCCCGCTTCGGTTCTCGTTCCGGCGAATGCGAGTTTTGTCCAGTTTGCCATTTCGACCACCCCGGTTTCTACCGCCGTCACTGCGGCCCTCACCGCCCGCAGTGCACAAAGCACCCTCCCCGTCACCGGGCTGCTCACGGTCGAGCCGCCCCTGTTGACCACGCTCTATCTCGCCTACTCCGTTAATTTCAGCGGAATTTCGTTTGATGCGGCGGTTTTCCTCGGCACTCCTGCGCCTCCGGGCGGAACCGTCGTCATTCTTGCCAGCAGCGATCTCAGCGTCGCTTCGGTTCCAGCGTCTGTTACCGTCCCGGCGGGGCAGACAACGGCTCACTTCACGGTCTTCACGGGATTGGTCAGTGCCAATAAAACCGTCACCATCACCGCCACACTTGGTACGGTCTCACAAACGCAAAACCTGACGGTCGCTCCCTCGCCCCGTACCATTTCCGGCAAGGTACTGCTGCAAGCCGCTGGCAAGCCCACTCACTCGGTGGTGTTTCTTCTGAGGCCAGCCGACGGCAGCAGTTCCATCACCACGACCCTGACCCTGGGTGCGGACGGCGCGTTTACTCTGCCGGGCGTCCCCGCCAAAAAGTACGTTCTGGCCATCAAAGCCAGTCACTGGCTTCAGAAAGCTGTTCCCTGTGATGCCGCCAACAGCAGCGTTTCGGGAGTGAACGTGACTCTGCTCAACGGCGACGTGGATGGCAGCAATGTTGTGAATGTGGACGATCTCACCCTGCTCTTGTCCGCCTACAATACGGCGGCAGGAGACGGAGTTTACACTCCCAACGCGGACCTGAATGAAAACGGAACGGTTGATGTGGACGATCTCACGATTCTGCTTACGAACTACAATGTCAGCGGCAGTCTTAAGGCTGGAAGATAACGTTGTCCAAAACTGCCTGTTTTTAGACGACGCTCCGCCGAAGAAATTCGGCGGGGCGTCGTTCTCTTTTCTGAACCCGAAGTTCACCATGAACCAGGATTTCAGGGTATAATCGTAGGGTTGTCAACTGGAAGTTGGCTCTAAAATTTAAGTTTAGGTTCTGGTCAACAATTGATTGCTTTCTTCTCACTGCCAGCCGCGAGCTCAAGAGCAGCCGTTCTTTGTTCAAGGCGGAGGAGAAGGGGCATCTGGGACGAAAAGGACGGAATGGCCCCCATGCGAAAAGCCGACATCGAAGTACGTGAAGTGGTTTGCTCTGAGACCGGGAAACCGATCACGAAAATTCCGCTCTGGATGGCGGACATCAAAGTTAAGTTTTTGAGCGACGAAGCCCGCCAGAAGCACACCTCGGCGATGTCTATCCCCGCTGACCTCGACAAACCCCGCCGCACCGCCAAAGACGAAGAGGAAGAAACCGACGATCTGAAAGGCCTCGCCGTCCCCGATGATGAAGACCCTGCCTACGAAGAGGAAGAGGTGGAGGCTGAGGAAGAAGCCGCCGACGACCTCGAAGGCTGATCTTTCCTATCTCTAAAAATCCTGTTTCTAAAAAAGCCGCCTGACCAAGCGGCTTTTTTCATTCTCGGCCTGTCTGTGCTATACTCTCCCCATCAAATCGTGTGTTCTCGCTTCTCCGTCCGGTGAGAACACCGCTGACCAACACCCGAATTGATTGGAGAGCGTTCCACCCATGAGCGAACCCGCCCCGTCCGGCGACCCGATCCCGATGGATTCCCGCACCGTCCGCAGTATCCTTGCCACCGACTGCGGTTCCACCACCACCAAAGCCATTCTGATCCAGAAAAGCGAAAACGGGGAATATCGCCTGACCCATCGCGGCGAAGCCCCCACCACCGTCGAGGCCCCCTTCGATGATGTGACCGTCGGCGTGACCAACGCCGTGCGCGAAATCGAGGAACTCAGCGGCAGAACCATCGCGGGGGAAACGGGAAGACCGATGACCCCCGAAACCGCCCCCAATGTCGGGGTAGACCTCTATCTTTCGACGAGCAGCGCGGGCGGCGGGCTGCAAATGACCGTCGCAGGCGTGGTAAAAGAGATGAGCGCGGAGTCGGCACAGCGGGCCGCTCTCGGTGCAGGCGCGATTGTGATTGATACGATTGCCGTAAACGACGGAAGAAAAGAATTTCAGCGCGTGGAGCGGCTGCGGCAGCTCCGTCCCGATATGATCCTTTTTGCCGGCGGAACCGACGGCGGTACGGTGACCCACCTTGTCGAAATGGCCGAAATGCTGGTTGCCGCCGACCCCAAGCCCCGGCTCGGAATCGGGCTGGCCCTTCCGGTGATTTATGCAGGCAACAAAAATGCCTACCAAGAGGTGGCTGATCTCATCGAAACGAAAGTTTCGCTGCGTCAGGTGGAAAATTTGCGCCCTGCAATGGATCGGGAAAATTTGCTTCCAGCGCGAGAAGCGATCCACGAATTGTTTCTGGAGCACGTCATGCAGCAGGCTCCAGGCTACTCCAAACTTTCGAGCTGGACCTCCACCGGGATTATGTCCACCCCCAACGCCGTCGGCAAAATCATGGAGACCATAGCAAAAGAGCGCGGTATTTCTGTGCTCGGTGTAGACATCGGCGGCGCGACCACCGACGTATTCTCCGTGTTTTCCGGAATTTTCAACCGCACCGTTTCCGCCAACCTCGGAATGTCCTATTCGATCTGCAATGTCCTCACGGAAGCCGGGGTCGGCAATATCAAACGCTGGCTTCCTTTTGAGGTCACCGACGCCGACCTCCGCAATCAGCTTCGCAACAAAATGATCCGTCCGACCACGATCCCGCAGCGGCTTATTGATCTTCAGATCGAGCAGGCTGTTTGCCGCGAAGCCCTCACCCTCGCGTTTATTCACCACAAATCACTCGCTCGCGGTTTGACCGGCGTCGGATCGGACAAATCCAACATTGATATTTTCAATCGCGGCAACACCGGCAGCACGCTGGTCAATCTTATGCAGCTGGATATGATTGTGGGCTCTGGCGGAGTGCTCTCCCACGCGCCACGCCGCGAGCAGTCTGCCCTCATGATGATGGATGCCTACGCGCCGGAAGGCGTGACCCTGCTGACGGTGGACTCCATTTTTATGATGCCGCAATTGGGCGTGCTTTCCACCGTTCACCCGGAAGCCGCCACCCAGGTGTTCGAGCGTGACTGCCTTATCTACCTCGGAACCTGCATCGCCCCGGTTGGAACCGGCAAAGAGAAGGACGGTGAGCCTTGTGTGACCGTGCAGTTCGGCGGAAAGACCGAAGCGATTCCCTTCGGCAAAATCCGCGTGTTTCCGCTGGGCTTTAAGAGTGGCAGCGACGGCGAACCTGAGTCGGCGGAGATTGTCGTTACGCCCGCCAAAAATTTCGATCTAGGCCTCGGCAAAGGAAAGGAACTGCGCCGCACAGTACAGGGAGGAGTGTCCGGCGTAATCGTTGACACACGCGGACGCCCGCTTTCTCTTCCCGCCGACGAGACCACCCGTATCTCCAAACTGAAAGAATGGTTTGCCGCCATGAACGTACCGGTGGCCGCCTCATCGGAGAGAACGCCATAATCGCGGAACGCCCGCTTCCCCGGAAACCATTTGAATGGGACGAATTCTATCCGCTCTTTCAGGACGGAGTGCTGACGCAGAACTACGAAGTGATCGAGGGGAAACGGTTCAACGAAAGGCCGATATTTTCTCCCGCAAAAACCGGAGAGTAAACCTATGACTGCCGAGCCGCTGGCGAAAACAGGGCAGCCCGATGAATTCAACCGGCTTTACAAAGCAGGGTTTGTCCTCTATCGGATTGAACTCATCGCAGGGGTGATTATCGAGCCGAGAGCTGTCTGTGCGTTTCATTTGTATTTGGCAGATTTTCCCGGCAGGTGGCTGCGTGCCCTTTTTGGAAAACTGTAGAGACTCGAAGCGAAACCCCTGTGGATCAAAGGCAGGAAAGACAGCGAACCGCAGCTAGATGCGGCGGTTTACGCCGTTGCCATGACCGACTTTCGGTTTCGGCATCCTGTTTCTCTCCGAGCTGCTGCTTGGCGTTGAAGGGGCCTCTGCCATACAGGAGGGCGATTTCTTTAAGAGAATTATGATTTATGCCCGTGTGCTGAACCCCCAAGCCGGAGTGATTGACGTAAAGAAAAGACCGGTTCAGGTGTTTTGCCAGCCGCAGAACGGGAATTATCCCCAAATCGAAATCTTCACCGAGGGTAAAACTCTTTCGCCGCAGACAAGGCCGGAAGCAAGGCTCGCGGCAGGTGACCTGCTGCCCTCCGATCCTTTGGCGAGCGATGGCGAGAAAGACGACAGGAACCCCGGCGGAACGTGAGGGATTGAGACCGAAACAGGAGAAACTATGCAGCGAGGCTCGTTGGCGCGTCTGTGCTGCCCCGGCCAGTGTGCGGGGGAATTGATCCTAAACGAAATCAGCGGGCAGGAAGACACTCTCGAAACGGGAGAACTCGCCTGCTCCGTTTGTGGTTCCCGCTACCCGATTCAGTCCGGGATCGCTCGGATGCTGCCCCGGGCCCTGCTCCGTGCCGAAGACCGGGAAAGCGTTCTCAAACGCAGCGAAATGGCCGCACGTGACGCACAGGTGAGTGACTACGACCGGATGAAGGGGCTGGCCCTCTTCGGAAAAATCGAAATTCCCGTGACCCTGATGCAAATGAATCTCGCTCTTTCCGACGTACTCTTAGAAGCGGGGTGCGGCACAGGGCGGATGACGCCGGTGTTCGCTCCCAGATGCCGTTTTGTTGATGCCGTAGATTTCTCGTTTGCTTCGCTCGAAGTCTGCCGAAAAAAACTCGAAAACGCCGGAGTGCAGAACGTCAGTTTGATTCAGGCCGATGTCGGTGCGCTGCCGTTTCGCGAAGCCGCCTTCACCAAAACGGTGACCTGTCAGGTGCTGGAACATCTTCCCACGCCCGAAGCCCGAAAACGGATGATCGAGGAAATTGCACGGGTCACAGAAGTCGAGGGGCGGGTGGTTCTTTCGGCCTATCAACATTCGCTGTTCACGCGGCTCTTCGGCAAAAAAGAGGGCGAACACAACGGCGGCATTTACTATTATCGCTTTACCCGGCATGAATTAGTCGAACTGCTCTCCGAACGACTTTCGGTGCAAGGCATGACCGGGGCACTTGTCTATCACTATCTCGCCCGCTGCAAAAAAGGTTGAGGGGCGGAAATTTTTCTCGTTTCGATCTTTCGGCCTTTTAACCGACAGGGTACTCTGCATGAACTCCGAACTTTCCGAACCCGTTACTCCCCGCCCCGAAAGAAAAGCCACGCTCAAACTCGGTCAACGAGAGCTCAGCCTGATTTCCATTGGAGTGGTAGCCTTCGTGGTCATCGGCCTTTTGCTCGGCGGCTACCGAACCTATAAAAACTTCAAGTCTCAGCGCGACATCGTTATCAACCAGAGTAACCTGCACTCTCTGTTTACGGCATTGCAGCAATACGCCCAGGACTACGACGGAGTGCTGCCCCCGGCGGATCGGTGGCTCGATGCGATTTCGGGCTACATTGCCGTGCCGCAGGGCACTCCCGGCGGCGTCGCCGGAATCCTGCAAGGCCCCGGCGACGAAGGTTCCGTCGGGTATGTCTACAATGAGGAGGCGGCAGGTTACAATCTGGAGCCGAAAGCGGAAAAAGAAGACCGCCAGCGGGGACTTCCGCCCAAATATCTGCCGCTCTTGATCGAACGTCCGGGCGCGGAACGCAATGCCCATGAAAAACTGGGAACCACCGATACCGCCGAGCATGAGGCGGCGTTCGCAAAATCGCTTCAATTCCCCCATTATTCGGCAGACCCCGACAATGCCGCCACTGTAATTCTGCTGGCTACCGGTTCGATCCAGCGTTCCATCCGGCGGGACTTTCAACCGCACGTCGCCCATTAAACACTTTTCAAGGAGATTCTGCCCCTTTGGGAACCGCATATACCCCCGGACTAAAAGTCAGTGGACACACCACCATCGAAAAAACCCGCCGCCTTCCGCTCAAAGGCTCCGTTCTGGTGAAGGAAGGCACGGCGGTAACGCCGGGGACGGTGGTAGCCCGAACCGAGCTTCCCGGTAATATGCTCACCATCAAACTGTCAGAACGCATGGGAATCGAGCCAAAGGATATGCCCGAAACCCTGAAAATCGCCCTTGGCGATGAGGTGAAACAGGGCGACCTCATTGCCGAGTCCAAAGGATTGTTCGGCAAATTTTTCAAGAGTGAATTCAAATCGCCCTACAGCGGCAAAGTAGAAATCATTTCTCAGATCACCGGGCACGTCGGTATTCGCGAAGCCCCGACCCCGGTGGAGAAAGACGCCTATATCGAGGGAATCGTGACCCGCGTTCTTCCCGAAGAGGGGGTGGTGGTTTCCTGTGAGGGCGCGTTGGTGCAGGGAATTTTTGGCGTGGGCGGGGAGCGGCAGGGAAAGATCGCGGTGCTTTCAGACACCGATTCAGGAGCGATCAGCCCGGACAAGTTGACCGAAGTCGAGCGCGGATGCATTGTGGTTGGTCGCGGAACGGTCTCAGGAGCCGCCCTGCGGCGAGCCTCCGAGGTCGGGGTGATCGGAATTGTCTGCGGCGGCGTAATTGATCGGGAATTGATGGATTATCTCGCCGAGGCCCTGCATCAGCCGGGATATGACATCGGGGTGGCAATTACCGGACAGGAGCCGATTCCGTTTACCCTCGTGATGACTGAAGGCTTTGGCACCATTCAAATGGCGGAGCGCACCTACGAGCTGCTCCAGTCGCTCGAAGGTCAAACCGCCTCGATCAACGGAGCAACACAGATTCGGGCCGGTGTGATTCGCCCCGAAGTCATCGTTCCACGCTCTGCCGGTTCCGTCACCCGGGGGATGCGAGAAGACGAGGACAGCAGCCAGCTCGACCTCGGCACTCCGATTCGGATTATCCGAGAGCCTTATTTTGGGCTGCTGGGGCAGGTTTCCGGGCTGCCCCAGGAACTCGTTCAGGTCGAATCGGAAACGATGGTGCGCGTTCTGGAGGCGAAACTCGCGGATGGGCGCACGGTGACCGTTCCCCGTGCCAACGTCGAGATCATCCAAACCTCCTGAGCAGGACTTGGCCTGAGTTTCGGTGAACAGGCCCACAGGGTTCCACTCTTTTTTCGCCCGCAGGGATGGGGCGCATGATTTTTTGCACCAGGTCATTTTCCATGCGCCGTTCCGACCGAATTTTTCGACAGACCTTTCTTTCGCTGCTCATGGGCGGGCTTTTCCTTTCCTACGTCAAAGGCTGTCGGCGGAACGGCGACCTTGCTTCGCTTTCGGCTCTCGACCCCACCGTTTCGCTGACTTCGCTCCCTTCCGAATCCCTGCTGCGCGGCATTGTGATTCACCATTCGCAGTCCCCGTCAGTCTGGAAAGGCGTGAAGATTGATGCTGAACGCCTGAACGACATTCACCACGAAACGCACCCCGACTGGAAAATCGAGTGGGAAGGCAAAACGTATTACATCGGCTATCATTATGTGATTTTGCCAGATGGAACCGTTCAGACGGGACGCCCGGAAAACTGCCCCGGTGCTCATGCCCGCACCTACAACCACTGGTTCGGTATTTGCCTGATCGGGTCGTTCGCTTCCAACCACCGCCAGTTCTATCCCGGCTACCCCACTGCCGCCCAGATGAACTCCCTGCTCATTCTTTGCAAAGACCTGATGCTGCGGTATCATATTCCGGCGGAACTGGTCAAACGCCACCAAGACGTAAACGAAACCGACTGCCCTGGCAATCGGTTTCCCTACCGGGAGATGGAAGCCAATCTGCTGGCGTTCGCTTCCTCGCAGCGCACGGTGATCCCGCTTCCGCCTCCCGACTTCAAGATCGTTAAGCCGCCGCACCTCCATTCGCACCGTTCGGAGCATTAAGGCAGGAAAACGCGACAAAGAGAGAGAACAAATGTCTTATAAAATGAGCGGACGGCCCCTCTTTTCGTGGGGATCAACCTGCCGTCTGTCCCTGTTTTGAGAGGAGCAAAAGGTTTGAGAAACTATTTTCAGGCGGCAATGATCGCCGCTTCGGTCGTCGGTTTGTGCGTGTCCGCAGCGTCGAACGCAGAGGCGCAGCGCGTCCATAAAAAGAAATCCGCCGCCGTCACGGTCTCCAAAGACCCCAAAAAGGCGTGTCTGGCAGTGGTAGACGCCTGGGAAAAAGCCTATATGCGAAAAGATGCAAATTATCTCATCAATACGCTGATGGTTCCAACCACCGATTTTGCCATTCTGGAAAAACGCTACCAGTGGCTTCGCGGCTACGGGCCGAAAGACCTTCCTGGCAGTGTTCACCCGCCCATTCTGTTCAAGACTTCCAAAGGCTCGTTTGTACCGACCTCCTACAAACTGCTGGGAACGCAGAAGCTCGACGACACTCACTACGACATCGCAGTTCAAGAGCTGGGAACCTATCGCGACGAAGACGGTCTTTTCAAGGTGGATCGTAACCGCCACGTTAAACTCACACTCAGCCGGGGAAAATGGTGGGTCATGGACTATTATCTCGCCGACAACGCCGACGATTACGGCTTTTTCGTGGACGACATCCGCGACAAAGTGAAACTCGTCCAGGCCCGTTAAAAGCAAGGGGGTGCAAGGGGGAGCGAATAAAGTGTCAGCCGATCCTTGAAACTTTCGTTTTTCCCCCCTGCCTTTGCGTGAGAAAGACCTTTTCACCTGCCCGCCTCAGCCAAACAATCGTATGAACCCACAACACATCATCAATCATTTGGGCGAAGAGGAAGCCCGCTTTGCGGGAGCCGTGATTCCGCCGATTGTGCAGTCCTCTCTTTTCGTTTTTCCGGAAACCGCCTCCCGTGATACGAATTACCGCGTTTCCGCCGAGGACGATCTCTCCTCCCTGCCGGGAAGCGGCCTTTCCAAACGCTACGACTACACCCGTGTTCTCAACCCCACCACCGATCTCGCCGAGAAAAAAATTGCGGCACTGGAAGGCGGCGAAGCGGCCCGATGTTTCGGAAGCGGCATGGGAGCGGTTTCAGCGGCGATCCTCTCCTGTATAAAGGCGGGCGATCACATTGTGGCGGTAGAAACCGTTTACGGCCCGACGCGCCTGTTTCTGGAAAATTATCTGCCCCGTTTTGGGGTAACCACCACTTTTGCCAAGGGCCGCCGGGTCGAGGAGTTCGCCCAAAGCCTTCAGCCGAATACCACCCTCATTTTTTTGGAGTCGCCGTCTTCAGTGGTGCTGCTTCAGCAGGATTTGGCGGCAGTGGCTTCGCTGGCAAAAGCGCACGGCATCTCAACGGTACTCGACAACTCCTGGGCGTCTCCCCTCTTTCAGAAACCGCTGTCCTTCGGAATTGATCTTTCGGTTCACTCCGCAACCAAATATCTCGGCGGGCACTCCGACCTCATGGCAGGCGTCGTGATCGGCTCGAAAGAGCGGCTCACGCAAATTACCTGGAACGAAGGCTGTCTTTTGGGTGCAGTGCTCGATCCGTTTGCGGCATGGCTTCTCGTGCGCGGGCTGCGAACCCTGCCTATCCGCATGATCCAGCACCAGGAAACCACACGAGAAATTGCCCTTCGGCTGGAAGCGCACCCCAAAATTGCCGCCGTTCACTATCCCGGCGTTCAGAACGATCCTCAGCCCGAACTCACGCAGAAGCAGCTCACCGGCACTAGTGGACTGCTCAGTTTTGCTCTCAAAGACCGCTCCTCCGAAGCCGCCCATCGCCTGGTGGACGCCCTCACTTCGTTTTCGATTGGCTGCAGCTGGGGCGGCTTCGAGAATCTGGCCCTGCCGCTCAGCGTGGCAGGAAGCGCGATGGGCGTTCAGGAGGAGCGGTATTGGGTGGTGCGCCTCAGCATCGGCCTTGAAGACAAAGAAGAGGTTTGGTGCGATCTGGAAACCGCGTTAGAGAAAGTATAATGTTGATATGTCGGACCCATCCACCGTTTCTGATTTGGACGAAAAACTCTCAAAGTGCATTCGATGCGGGTTTTGCCTGGACGCCTGCCCTACGTTTCGGCTCACGGGGCAGGAAACGCTGTCCCCACGCGGCAGAATTTACCTTGTGCGTTCGTGGCGGGAAAACGAAATCACTTTTGGAGACGATGTGGTTCATGCCATTGATACCTGCCTCGGCTGCCGCGCCTGTGAAACGGCGTGTCCTTCCGGCGTAGAATACGGCATGATCCTCGAACACGCCCGCGCCCACATTCAAAAGGCGAAATTGCAGCCGCCGCTTCAGCGGTTCGCCCGCAATCAACTGCTTTCTACCCTGACAAGCCCCGGTAAGATGGCCGCTTCTCTGGTTGCAGGCGGGTGGCTGGGCAAACTGACGGGCGGAAAAATGCCGGGGTTTGCGTCGCAGCTGCTTTCCGGCGACCCCGAAGCGGAACTTTCCCTGCCAAAGGTAGAGGGCGAAATCCATGTGGACACCCTGCCCGAACTTTCCCCGGCTAAAGGCGAAAAACGGTACACGGTTGGCATCCTCGCCGGGTGTGTGATGCGAGTTCTTTTTGGAGAAACCAACCGAGCGACGGTTCGGGTGCTGCAGGAAAACGGCTGTGACGTGCTTGCGCCAAATGCGGCGGGCTGCTGCGGAGCGCTGCACATCCATGCAGGACACGAGGAGGGCGCGAAATCTCGTATTCGGACGATGATTGATGCGTTCTCTCCCATTCTCGACACCCTCGACGCCATCATCATCAACTCCGCCGGGTGCGGCTCGACCATGAAAGAATATAAAGACTTTCTGGCGAGCGACCCGAATTATGCCGACAAAGCCGCCGCGTTCTCGGCCAAGTGCCGGGACGTGAGCGAATTCCTGGAGTCCATCGAGATCGCTGCGCCGCGCAATCCGCTCCACGCCGTCGTTTCCTATCACGATGCCTGCCACCTTGCCCACGGGCAGGGCATTCGGCTTCAGCCCCGCAAACTGCTTCAGAAAATTCCCGGCGTGACTTGGGTGGAGCTTGACGAAGCGGACACCTGCTGCGGTTCTGCCGGAACCTACAATCTCACTCAGCCCGAAATGGCGCGGCGTTTGCTGGATCGAAAACTGGATCGGATTGAGGAGACGGGCGCGGAGATCATTGCGACGGGCAACCCCGGCTGTCTTGCCTGGATTCAGCAGGGGGCGCAGGAACGCCGTCTGCCGCTCCGTATCGTCCACCCGATCCAATTATTGGATGAGGCCTATCGCACCGGGAATAAAAGTTAGCCTTTTACCGGAGGGCAGAGACGGGACGGAAGCCGGAATTGAGCAAGAAACGTTTTCCCTGCCTGCTTGCAGCTGTTTTGCGTTTACAGGACTTCACTTTAATGACGGAGTTTTGTTCCCCTAATTCTATCGTTTGTTTATCTATTCGCTTGAGGAGAATTTGATATGGCAGTGATGACGGGTTTGTCTGGCAACGAAATGTACTGTTTGCACGAAAAAGGCTTTAAGCCCGGAGACCTCTGCATTGGAAACAGTGTGTTTTCGATGGGGTTTGTCGGCTCCATCGGCTCCGGTTTGCGGACGCTCGCTGGCGGCGAAGTGACGCAGGTCACCCAGGTGATCCATGATGGACGCCTGAAATCGCTGGAACGAATGCAGGAAGAGGCCAAAAAGCACGGCGGCATCGGCATCACGGGCGTCTCCAGCGAACTGGTGCAGCACTCCGGCAACATCGAATTTCTTTCCATCGGCTCCTGCATTCACCAAGAAGGCGTCAACCCCAACGAGCACATCGCGTTTTCTTCCTCGGCAGACGGGCAGGAATTGTTCTGCCAGCTGGACTGCGGCTTTCGCCCCATTCACTTCGCGTTTGGAAACGTCGCCTACTCCATCGGCGTCGGCGGCGGCTTAATGGGAGCCTTCAAGAGCATGAGTCGCGGGGAAGTTCATCAATACTCGGAGGTCTTCAACACAACGCGCCACCTCGCCCTCGAACGCATCACCAACGATGCACGGCAGGCAGGAGCCAATGCGGTCGTCGGCATCGAAACCACGATCATGCCCTTTGCCGGAATGCAGGAAATGCTGATGATCGGCACCGCCTCGCACCATCCGGTTCTGCCCCCGCAGTACTCGCAAACCCCGATCACCAGCGACCTCACCAACGAAGAAATGTGGAACGTCATCAAAATGGGCTATATGCCGATCCAGCTGGTGCTGGGCGTTTCGGTTTATTCGCTCGGCATCGTGGGTGGAATTTCGGCAGCCCTCAAGGGATTGGGACGCGGCGAAATCTCCGAACTCACCTCCCTCATTTATGAAGCGCGTGAAAACGCCATCGCTCGCATTGCCAAAGACGCCGCCGCCGTCGGTGCAGACGATGTGGTGGGAATCAAAACCTATGTCTATCAGCTTGGCGGCGGCGTCATTGAATTTATGGCCATCGGAACCGCTGTCAAGAAAATGCCGAACCTAACGACTTATTCGCCGCAGCTGCCTCCGCAGGCGATCATTCGAGATCGGGATACTTTCTTCAACACGGCAGAACTCGCCCTCGGCACAAACCTCAACGCCAAGTCCGATTAGGCCGCCTTCCCTCCCCTCAAAGACGAGGAGGTTTCTTTCTTCCTAGAGGAGTTTTGGTTCGATGCTGCTGTCCCTTTTACCGTGTCTGGCTTCCCTCGGTTTTCTCTTTCGTCTTTCGCCCGCCGGTTTTGCCCAAAGTCCGCCCGCTCTGCTTCGGGTGGACGCATCGGAAGCCAATCGCGGCATATTTCACGTGCGTGAAACGCTGTCTCTCCCAGCGGGCCGGTTCACCCTGGCCTACCCGAAATGGATTCCCGGTGAACACGCCCCGACCGGGACAATGAACGGGGTCATCAACCTCCGGCTCAGCGCGGGCGGAAACGTTCTCCCCTGGAAGCGCGATGACCTTGAGATGTTCCATCTGGGCGGGGAACTGCCGGAAGCGGGCCTTCTCGAAATCGCTTTCGATTATGCCGCTCCCCCGAACACCATCACCACCTCTCATCTCGCCCGCATCAAGTGGAACCGGCTTCTGCTGGCTCCCCAGGGGGTCAGCGGCGACACCTTCCGGGTGAGGGCCAGCCTCAAGGTTCCTCCAGGCTGGAAACTCAGCACGGCACTGCCCCCGGCTTCCGATCCCAACGCCGGGGACAGCCTGACCGAATTCGCCCCGGTTTCGCTCCATACGCTCATTGATTCACCCGTGCTGACGGGAAGCTGCTTCCGGCGCATTCCCCTGGCTGCCGGGACAACGCCGCCCCATGAAATTGACCTCTACGCCGAAACAGCGGCGGAAACCGAAATGCCCCCCGCACTCATTGAAGGGTACACGCATCTGGTGGGTGAGGCCGGAGCCTTGTTCGGAGCGCGGCACTACGGCTCCTATCGCTGGCTGCTTTCCCTCAGCGATCTGGGAGGCGCCGAGGGGCTGGAGCATCACGAGTGCAGTGAAGACGGGGTAGACGAAAAAGCCTTTACCGAAACCGGAGCGCGGCTCGATCTCGCCGACCTGCTTTCGCACGAGTTCACCCACTCCTGGAACGGAAAGTACCGGCGGCCTGTCGGCCTCGCTACCTCCGATTATTCCACCCCGATGAAGGGCGAACTGCTCTGGGTGTACGAGGGAATGACGCAGCACTGGGGGAAAATCCTCCCCGTACGCAGCGGCTTATGGACAGAGGAGGAGTTCCGTGATAATCTCGCCTCCACCGCCGCACGGCTCGATCACACACGCGGGCGCGACTGGCGTCCGCTGGCCGATACCGCCGTCGCCGTTCAGTTTACCTATGGCAATCGAGGCGCGTGGGCCTCTTCACTGCGGGGAGCGGACTACTACGACGAAAGCACCCTTATCTGGCTTGAAGCCGACACCCTCCTCCGGCAGAAGAGCGGCGGCAAACGCTCTCTCGACGACTTCTGCAAAAAATTTCACGGCGGCTCCACCGGCAAACCGGAACTCAAGCCCTACACCTTCGAAGAAGTCGTTTCTACCCTGGAAGCGCTGGCCCCGTATAACTGGCGAGGGTTTCTGATCCAGCGCGTCTACCAAGTGCAGCCTCATGCCCCCCTGGGCGGGATCGAAAACAGCGGCTGGAGACTCGTCTACAACGACACGCCCAACGAACGCGACCAGCCCTACGGCTTTAAGGGCACGCTCCTCACCTATTCTCTGGGCACTTCGGTGGACGCCGACGGCAAAATCGCCGATGTCATCGAGGGGATGCCTGCCGCGAAAGCGGGGCTGGCTCCGGGAATGAAGATAATCGGCGTGAACGGGCGCAAGTATACAAGCGAAGGGCTTTTAGCCGCTGTGAAGGCGACCAAAAGCGGAGAGCCGCTGGAGCTGCTGGTGGAAGACAACGAATTTCTTAAAACGTTTCGGCCCGACTACCGGGGCGGCGAACGCTTTCCGCACCTGGAACGCGACAGATCCAAGCCCGACCTGCTGAGTGCCATCCTTGCCCCCCGCTCGTGGAAGCCGAAACAATAACGCCCCGGCCCCGAAGCCGCTTTCCTAAAGCGGACAAAGACAAATCAGACATTTTTTGTACATTTAGGACACAGCGGGCCGCTTTCTCCAAAGTGGCCCGCTTTTTGTACTTGTGGCGGGCGAGGGAATTTCTCGCGCTTTCGCCGCCTGTTCTGGGGCAAGCCTGCTGCAATCGGTCTAACCACTAAGGACACCATGATTAACTCTTTTCTCCGTCTTTCCGCGCTGTTCGCTCTCACAGGTCTCGTTTCGGCGGCGCACGCCGATACCGTCATTGACACCTACCCCGCCGCGGGCGGATTTCTTCCGTTCGGCACCCCCTACATCACCACTTACGGGCAGACGTTCACGGTTCCCGCCGGAGACACCACTCTGGCGAACTTTCAGCTCACCATGCGCTCGTTTCGTGGCACACCCGGCGAATTCCGTTTTTACGTGGCGAACTGGAGCGGCGACCGGGTGCTTGGGTCGCCCCTGTACCAGTCCCCTATCGTCCTCCAGCCGTCGGACAAAAACGGCGATGTGGATTATCTGTTTACGCCGGAGGTTTCCCTCAACGCGGGCACGAAGTATGTGGCCTTTATCTCCACCTCCGGGCTGCCGGGAACAGACGGGCAGTCCTTTCTCTATGGGCGCGTGGACAACCCCTACTCCGGCGGCGGCTTTGTGTTCACCAGCGATCCCGACCCCGCCATCTGGACGAGTGATGCCTGGTACACCGGCATTGAGGCCGACCGGGATATGTCGTTTCGCGCTACCTTTGTGACCGCCGTGCCCGAACCGGGGGCCGCTGCGCTGATGATGGGGATTGGGCTGGCCGGGTTGGGCTTCGTGTCTCGCCGCCGTGCGCTCCGCCGCTAATCGGTTTGGCAGTTTCCCTCCTCCCCCTCCGATTCAGGCGGCCCCGGTTTCCCTCGCCCGCCGCCCGGATCGGAGGGCTGGCCTTGTCTGCCCTCCCTTTTGCTCTGTGCGCTTCGCCCGTGTGTTTGCCCTTTCCCCCCGATGGGTGCGGGCAGGGGTTCTGCCTGCCGAACCCGCCGCAAAAGGAGGGCGCAGAAGGCAGTGCCCTGATGGTTTCATCGCTCCCGAGAGAGGCGAGGGAAGGGGGGAGGCGGGCTGTTTCGGACGTTCGGGAGCGTTCCCCGCCGCCTTCGCCCCAACCTCGACAGGGTTTCCCGCCGCCCTCCCCCCAAAGGTTCGCAAACGGCTTGCAAATTGCTCGCAGCAGCGGCACACAACCGGCACACAACCGGCACGACAGCGGCAAAAACCGCCTTGTTGCCGCTGTCGTGCCATTCGCGTGGCGGTTGTGTGCCGAGAACACGATAGGTTTGCCTGCCCCTCGCGCCCTCGATCCGCCGCCCTTCGCCAAGACCGCCCCGCTCAGCCGCCCGCTCCCCGCCCCTTCTCACCCGTTCCCCCCGTCACCCTCTCACCCCAGCCTGCCGCTCAGCACCGAATACGCCGCCGCCCGGCCCGCCACCAACGCCCCGTGAAGCGACGACTGCTGCGTGATCTCCCCCGCCAGCGTGAGGCCGGGAACCCCCGTCGCCACCGACGGCAGCCGATCAAAAATCCCTGGCGGCTGCGCGAACTGTGCCCACGTAATCCGGTACAACGTCAAAAACTCCCATGCCGCCACATTCGCGTTTGGCAGCTTTTCCCCAAGTTCCGCCCTCACCGAGGCCACCAGATCGGCGTCACCCAGCGGCGGGCTGCCCAGCACGGTGGCACAAAACAGGTGCTTTCCGGCGGGCGCATAGGTGGGGGCCACATTGGTGACAAACGCGGCGTTGTTCACCAGCGACCCCGGCTCCGTGAACAGCAAAATCAATTTCTCCGGCGTGAACGGCTCCGGCACGGAAAAGTAAAGGCACGTGGAGGCGCGGTGCTCCGTCGGCAGGTTCAGCCCCGTCAGGCGAGCGGCGGTTTCGGCGTCCGTCGCCACAATCACATCGTCGGCATCGAGCGTCGTGCCGTCCTCCAGGCGCACCCCCGTCACCCGCTCGCCCGTCTTCACCAGTTCGCGCACAGGGGTGTTCGGGCGCACACTGTTCGCGCTCAGGTCTGCCGCAATCTGTTTTCCGAGTTCGCCCATGCCCTTTGCAGGCAGCACGGAGTCGCCTTCGGCGAGCATCTTGTAGAGAAAGGCGAACATCCGCGAGGAGGTGGAAAGGTCGCGTTCGAGGAAAATGCCGCCGTAAAACGGGCGAATGAAATGGTCGAGATAGTCGTCGGTAAAGCCGAAGTCGCGGAGGTAGGCTTGGAGGGTGAGGTCGGGCAGGGCGAAGATTTCGTCAATCGTCAGGCCCATGAGTTTCAGGCGAAGGGAAGCCGTTTTGAGCTTGTCGCTCATGCCGAAGAGGGGCGAGCGGATGGCGGTGAGGAGGGTGTGGGGGCGGCGGAAGGGATCGGAAATGGGGTGAAGTTTTCCGTTGAAGTGGATGAGTGCGCCCGCCTCGAAGGGCATGGGGATGAGGGCGTCGAGATCGAATTCTTCCTGAATGGCAGGGTAGGCGGTGAAAAGTACCTGGAAGCCGCGATCGAGGAGAAAGCCGTCGTGCAGGTCGGTTTGCACCCGCCCGCCCACCCCGCCGCCCGCCTCCAGCACTTCGGCATGAACCCCGGCCCGCTGAAGGGTTCGGGCCGCGCAGAGGCCAGACAGCCCCGCGCCGAGAACAAGGCATCGCTGAGGAGTATTCATGGAGGGAGTATACCTGAAGGCGGGGCGCAGGCGGGAGGCAGCGGGGTTGTTTGGGCGCAGGCAGGGGTTTTGCTTGCCGAACCCCCCGCCAATCCTGGACACCGGGCCCGCCTCCCCTCCGCCGTTCAGGCTAGAGTTCGAGGGTCACAATGGCCTGCGCCGCGTTGACGATGCGGGTGGGGCCGAGGAAGCCGGTTCCCTGCGCCTCATGTACATGGCCGCACACCACGAGTTTGGGCGTGTGGCGTTCGATGTAGGCGCGGAGTTCGGTGGAGCCGATGGCGCGGGGTTCGGGCATGGAGCGGGAGTGCGCCCGGTCGCAGAGGCCGTAGGGGGGGGAATGGGAGAGCACGATGTCTACCGGCTCGAAGGCATAGGCGCGGCGTTCGCGGGCACGGTCGGCGGTCATATAGTCCCAGTCTTTGGCGAGTCGGGGCCGGTCGTAGCAGGGGGACAGGGAGACACCGTGCAGGGTCCATCCGTTCCAGGCGACGGTGAGATCGAGCAGGCAGGTGACGTTTTTGAGGGGGGCGAACGTGCCGCAGTGGATTTTGAGGTCGTGGTTGCCGGGGATCCAGAAGGTGGGATAGCGGCGTCCGAGGCCCTGAAGCCACTCTTGGGCGAGTTTGAGGGCGCGGTGTCCGGAGCGTTTGCCGTAGTGGGTGAGGTCACCTGCGACAAGGCAGAGGTCGGCATCGGGCAGGGTGTCGGGGGCAGCGAGGGCAAATCGGTCGTGAATATCGGAGAGGGCGAGAATGCGCATGGCGGGTTTTGGGCGGGGCGGGGCAGGCGGGAGGGCTGCCGGTACGGAAGTGAGAGAGAAGGAGCCGATCAGAATCGAACTGATGAATCGCGGATTTGCAGTCCGCTCCCTTAACCATTTGGGTACGGCTCCAGAGCAGGGGCGGTGCGCGGGGGCTTTCGGGGGGGAAAGGAGCGGGAGACGAGGCTCGAACTCGCAACATCCAGCTTGGGAAGCTGGCGCTCTACCATTGAGCTACTCCCGCCCGAAGCGGCCTTCGGCGAACCGTTGTCTAGTATAAGGGAGCGTAGCGGATTTGTCAAGCGGCTTCGGCGAAAAATCGCCTTCGCCCGTTTCTGGCGGAGGCGATTTCATTGGAGCGGCCTTATTTGCCGCCGTCAGGGGCGGTTGCGCCTCCCCTGACGGCGGCCCGATTTTTCATTAGATTTGCTCGTTTTGCGGCGGCACCATCTTTATCGAGGTCGCTAGTGGGGATAGTATAGCCTGCATCGGGATTGGCGTTGACCTTTCGCAGGAACAGGAAGGCCAGGATTGCGACCGCAAGTACGGCGGCCACTCAATAAATTATTGTTGAGAATTTTGTCTGGAGAGATTGGAGCATAATGTATTCTGCACCAAGAACGCTCCTACTTGAAGGGAAAATTAAATCGGGAAGAGTGCTGATTTAGAATCCATACCATCAACGTTAATTCATTGCTTGAAAGTCTACAAATACTCTTACAACCCAATAACTATCGAAATTACAATACCGTAAAAATAATAGCGGTTTTGGGGAAATTATGTTAAAACATTTCTGTAATGAGTTCAATGAATTTAGATACGGCTCTAATTATGCCTATCGAGAAGACACTATGCAACGCACAGTGGTTCACTTTCGGTTTTGATGCCTTTACTAGGTCTGCTTCAACCTGCTCACGGTTAAAATTGGCCTCCTCCTACAACCCAGGCAAATAACTGGCGTACTGGAACCTTTGTTTCCAATGGCATAACTTATCGTATCCAATTTTACGATGTCGTCAATACTGCCACAGTTCCAAATCCAGGTATCCAAGTTGGGCCTGCACTAGCTACCATATCGGGCTACCGAAACGAGGGAACTAATCCAGTGAACCAAATTTATGTCCATGATGCCCTCTCCTACCGGCCAGATAATCATTGGTGGGGCCCCTTAATGAATAACATTGATGTTTGGCGTATCGGTTCAATTGATCTCCAAGCTTTAGCAAACGGCAAACCTCATTATCCAAAACACACCCAACTTACTGGGCAGGGACTACCTGTAATTCGTTACAAAATCACTACCTCTGCATTTCCCGGTAGAGATGTTCGGATGTCTGTCAAGATCGCACGTGAAGTATCCAGTGTGATGGCTCATGCTGAAGTCGGTGATGAGGACAGCGGGACTGCGAGCTGCTCTGGCCTCTATTACGATCATCTAGTTTCAGCAAGTGCTACCTCCAATTATCCTGACACTCAAATTGTGACGAATTACCGATCAATTGATGTCTTTCAAGGAGTAATGATTCGCAATGGCGTCGGCTATTTCTTTTGGGTTTTGTCACCTTTAGCGAATGGACAAGCCTATTACCCAGGTATTTCTCAATGGACTGAGGTCACAGGCGCACATGTCCAAAGCTCACAGGAGATTATTCCAATTGCAGTTGCTGGCGCAGGCCGCATTATTCGTGGGAGAATTGCTTTCAGCGCACGGGCATCAAATGCACCCTCTCAGCTGTTCACTTTTACATTTCGGCTGTCAGGACTGCCTGATATTGTAAAAACTGCAATGGTGAACACTATTGGTGAATTTACCATGTCCGATCTACCACCAAGCAACTACACGGTCTACATAAAGGGAGTAAGATTTTTAGCATCCAATGTCAATATCAATAGCGGTGAAACTGACATCAGCGGGATTATAGTTCCTATCCGGGCAGGTGATGTCGATGATAACAATGTTGTCAACTCAGATGACTTGTCACACCTACTCAGCTCCTATGGATCGGCCCGGGGAGAGGGGGTCTATGAACTAAATCCATCAGCCGATTTCGATCAAAATGGTTTTATTGATGTGGATGATCTTGCCAACCTTTTGAATAACTACAATGTTGCGGGCAATGCATAAATAGCTCTTGTTTTTGCTACTGCATTGTTCGATTAACTCTTGAATCCCAGCGAATTTCTGATCGTCGCTGGGATTCAACTGCTCTTTTGTTGGGAGTAGAATAACCCTAGAGGCAGGGTGCTTTGCTAACCAATTGTAAGCGGAACATGAAAGTCCGTTTACTTCTACTCTTGGTCTTTGATGTTGGCGGGTCCATTTTTCTTGTTGACAACAGGCTGGTTTGCCTTTGTTTTTGAGAAACTAGACGCGGCAGAACTTGAATCATTCAACGGAGTTTCCTCTTTTTTGCTGCAACCCGATGCAAATCCGATCACAAAAGCAAAAAGTACGAGGTTACGAAAACGAGAAGACACTGTTTTCTCCTAACGTATGGGTCAGCACGAAAATCCTACTGCTTCCTTGAGTCTAAGGCCATTGTTTGTTTCCACTCAAGCTCCAAAGGTCTAAGTCATTTGCAAGCGTATCAATCTTGATGCTCTTCACATGACCGTCTGCAAAAGCGACGCTGTTGTTCGACCTTTTGTCAATCGGGGTGCACCAACCACTTTGCCCTTGTGTGCGTTGCGGACTTGCATTGTGTCGGCCAGATGCACTGGCCAATACTCCATTGATTTTGTTGTTCGGAGTACATCCACTCATTCGTTTTGTATCCATTGCCGAAAGTGCCAGTGCAGAACCCGGTAGATTGTGTCCTCCCGAAATCCAGTCAAAAGTCTCAGAAATCATTACCGTTCCTCCTGGAGAGGTTACGGAGGCCAGCGAAGCAGGTTTATAGGTTGCATTAATGCTTGGAGGGGCCCACCAGTTAACGATATTGTCCGACATTCCGTAAGCAGCGATGTTTCCGTATTGGTTGGCGACCACATCGGCTTTGTTGACAGTGGTATTCGGACAAACAAAAACCGGGGAAAGATCGGTAATCAAAGCTTGTCCGCCTGCTCCCTTTCCATTAACTTTTTGAACGTAGGGGGCGACTAGATCGGGCCAGTACAGGGAGGGGGGAAAGTAATCGTCAACAACGGGATCGTAGCCGCTAAAGTAGGGGCAATAGACCTCATCATAGTCCTGAACATACATCGTGACGCCAAGAGAGATTTGACGGATATTGGAAATACATTGCGTTTTGCGGGCTTGTTCGCGGGCCTGCGCGAAAACGGGGAACAGGATTGCCGCGAGGATGGCGATAATGGCGATAACGACGAGCAGTTCGATGAGCGTGAATGCATGAGATTTCCGCATGGGTTTTCCTCCTCAAAAGAGAGATAAAGAGAGAAAGGGGTAGGCAGCCGCCCGTTCAGCGGCTCTGGTTTTGTGCGTCTTTGCCACGAAACCCTTGGCAGGGGAGGTTTCAGTATGACACATTCGGCCCCCGAAGCGTTGCGTCACGGTTGAAATTTTCCTCCTGCTGCGGGTTGTCGGCGGGTGATGCCGATTGGGTGGTAAGTGCTGCGGTGCGATTTTGGGCCGCGTGTTAGTTGTAAGACTGCCGCCGGGGGGTTTGCGTTTCAGAAAGATTGGCCTACGCGGTTCAGGGCTTCAACTGCTATTTTGTGCGGGCGGAAACACAGGGAGGTTCGAACAAAGCTCATGCGGTCAGCGATGGCGATGCGTTCCAGGGTCCCCGTGTGATGATGATTCTAGAATGGTCGAGTCGTGCCCCTGCTGCTCTCCACTATCGAATGCGAGAACATGGGTTTCATTCGATAAAGCCGAACTCGCCAACTGGCAGTACTCTGCTGACAACTCGATGCCGAGATATTCTCTTCCCAAGCGACGGGCGGCAATCGCGGTCGTCCCTGAACCGACAAACGGATCAAGCACGACATCTCCCGATTTTGTGAACAAACGAATAAACCAGTCGGGTAACTCTAGCGGAAAGGCGGCAGGGTGTTTCTTATTGCCACATTCCGTCGCAAAATGGAGAACATTTGTGGGATAAGCCATTTCTCTTCCAATCCAGTTCGAGATGTTTTTACCAAAACCACTGCCGACCCTGGAATTGTCGCGTTGTTTATCCGTTTCACTCAAATTTTTAAGACGGGTTTTTGCCCAATCGCCCATAGGAACCATGACGCTTTCCTGGTACATCGCGAACTTTTTTTGCTTTGTAAAGTGCAGACACCGTTCCCAAGAGTCTCGAAAACGATTCGGCCATTTGCCGGGATAACAGTTGCGTTTGTGCCAGATATATTCTTCGGTCCAGAGCCATCCCTGTTTTTTCATCCCAAGAATCAACTCAAGAACATAGGTGTGGCGCTCTCCATCTTGTGCTTTTTCCTTGATATTGAGGACAAAAGAACCGTTTGGTGAAAGAACGCGATGTAACTGTTCGGAAATCGGCAGAAACCATTCGACATATTGATCGGGCGTGATCCCGCCATAAGTGCTTTTACGCTGATCGGCATAGGGCGGCGACGTAAAAATCAGATGGACGCACTTATCAGGCAGAGTCGGCAAAATTTCACGGCAATCGCCGTTGAAGATGACATTTTTTTCGAATGGTTCGAGCAGCATAAATCACACATTCAGTTTAGAGATAGCGTTGCAGAACTTTTTCAATACTCTGACGCCCTGTTCCGTACTTGGCTTCCCGATCTTCTCTTAGCGCGGCCTCTTTCGTATCGAGCAAAGTGCCGAAATCGGTATTGTTCGGCATCCCAGCGGAAGCCCATTCCAGAATCTTTTGAGTGTACCCTTTTTCATCCGCGACAAAATCCCATAAATCCCGTCCCATCAGAACTTTTCCTGAAACTCCCTTCATCATTCCGCTCAACTGAGACTGCAAGCCATAAGTCACGCCGAGAATACCAATTTGCTTCTGAGTTTGTTGAAGCCGTGAGAGGTTGCTATTCAGCGTATCAACCGCATCTTTATTCATGGTGTTCGGACTACTTTTGATCTGAAGGTGATATTCTTTCCCTTTGCGGTCAATTCGTAGATCGAATCCTTTTTCAGTGGCGGGTACGCTCCCGGTCACAATCAGCATATCCTGAACGACGAAACCCCATGAGGTGACGATTGAGCGAGTTACTTTTTGATAAAAGCAAAATCGCACGACTTCACGATGATCGGTGAAGTTGAACGCATAGATGAGGAAAGGATTAATCAGAAGTTTATCGAAATCAGTCGCGTTAATTTCAGAAAGGGCGTTCTCCACAAAATCTCGTACAAGAGCGGTAATCCAGAGTTCGCGGATGTCGGTCTTGCCGTGAGGCAGGAATTGATCTCGCAATCGGGTCAATTCTTGTGCCTGTTGGAGCGTCAGAAAAGAACGACCGTTTTTGTTTTTAGCTCGAAGCAGGTCTGTCTCCGTGCATTTTACGAAAGCGTGTGCGGTTGTGAGATACCCTGCGATGCTGCGTGCGGTTGTCTCACCCACCCCATCAATTTTCCTGCAGAGATAACTGATGAGGTCACTCTCAAGGTCAGCAGGATGCGAAAATTTCGTGTGTGCGATTGTCTTCTCCTACGCCAGAATCCGTTTTCGCACAAAGTCCACGAGGTCGGCGATGGCGATGCGTTCCTGGGTCATCGTGTCGCGGTCGCGGATCGTTACGGTGTCCTTGAGGGACGTATCGCCCTCTTTCCCCTGCCCCAGTGTGTCGAAGTCTACGGTGACACAAAAGGGGGTTCCGATTTCGTCCTGCCGCCGGTAGAGTTTTCCAATCCCCGCCGTGTCGTCGTAGACCGCCCGCATCTCGCCCGCCGTGAGAAAGAGCTTTTTGATCGCTTTTGCCGTCGCCACGATTTCGTCATTGTTCTTTTTAAGGGGCAGGATCGCCACTTTGATCGGCGCGAGCGCGGGTTTGAGGCGCAGCACGATGCGTGTTTCGCCCCCTTCGAGGGCTTCTTCCTCATAAGCCTCGCAGAGGGCCGCGAGTACGCCGCGATCCACCCCTGCCGCCGGTTCGATGACAAAGGGCACGATGTGCTGATTGTTCGGCTGATCGAAATAGGTGAGGCGTTCCGTGCTGTGCTCGTTTTTCATCGCCCGCTCTCGCGTGTTGTCCGAAAGCGGCAGTTTGTCCTGATCCCGCGAATGAGAGCCTAAATCCCAGTCCGTTCGGTTCGCGATGCCTTCGAGTTCGTCAAAGCCAAGCGTGGGGTACTGATAAAGAATATCTACCGTGCGCTTCGAGTAGTGCGAAAGTTTTTCTTTGGGGTGCTCGAACAATTGCAGTTTCGCTCGATCCAGCCCCACCGATTCGACCCACCAGTTGAGATGATCTTCAATCCATTCGTCGTGGATTTTTTCGTCTTCGCCGGGACGCACGAAGTATTCGATCTCCATCTGTTCGAGTTCGCGTACCCGAAACAAAAAGTTGCGCGGCGTGATCTCGTTGCGGAACGATTTTCCCTGCTGGGCAATGCCGAATGGGATTTTGCGATTTGTGGAATCGAGGACGTTCTTGAAATTGACGAACATTCCCTGGGCGGTTTCCGGGCGCAGATAGGCGAACGACTCGTCCTCAGAGACGGGGCCGACCTGCGTTTTGAACATCATATTGAAGGGACGCGGTTCCATCATCTCGCCCTCACACTCGCCGGGGTGCATTTTGGGGTGTTTCAGGCAGAACACGTCCTGCGCTTTGTCTTCCCGATAACGGAGTTTGCAGGTTTTGCAGTCCACGAGCGGATCGGAGAATTCTTTCTCATGGCCGGAGTAGCGCAGCACGTAGCGGTTTGTCAGCAGAGCCGTCTCAATGCCCTCCATATCGTCACGCTCGTAGACGTTGTGCCGCCACCAAAGCCGTTTGAGGTTGTTTTTGATCTCAACACCGAGCGGCCCGTAGTCGTAGGTTCCCTGCAAGCCGCCGTAAATTTCACCGCCGGGGAAAATAAAGCCTCTGCGTTTGCAGAGGGAAATGATCTGTTCCAAATTTTGTGCGGGCATGAGCGGGAGCCTCCTGTTTTCGTCCATTATACCCTCTGGCGGTGAGAGGGAGTAGGGGTGAAACTGCCTTGCTCGCATCCTGCTTACCTATCTGCTTCCATAAAGGCACGCAGCGATAAGAAGGAGTAAAGGAATCCGCCAAGGCACAAGAATGCTCGGTGAATACGAAAAGGAACGAAGTTTGGTCGCTCTAATTCCTTCGCCGTGTCCTTCACGCAGCGGATGGCTGGCCTGCCATTTCATCCGCTTGCCCCTGCCCCCGCAAACGCGCTCTAGTTTGCGGCGCGTTTGCTGTTGGGGATCAGGCGAAAAATGAGATTGAACTGCTGGCTCTGAAAGCGATAGCCGATCCCGTACTGAAGGCAGTCGAGGGTGCGAATGATCGCGACTTCGCTTTCGTAACTGCGCCAGTTTTCGATGTTGTAGCGGTTGCTGATCCGAAAGCCCCAGGCCCCCCCGCTCTGCCAGACAAGGCGCAGTTCATGGCGCATATCGCGGCGGTCGAAGTCGAACGGAGAGCTGCCCTGGTCGTCGGCGTAGCGATAGCCGATGGAGAAAAACGAGGTGCTGGTCGGAACGTAATTGAGATCAGCTTCCGGCGAGATGAGGTGGTACAACGTCCCGCGTGAGTAGGCATTGAGCCAGTCCGAGACGCCGAACCGAAGGGAGACGTTTTTGCGGAGGAGGATGGGCTGGGTGGCGGCGTTGATCCGAATTCCAAGCCGCGCCGCGTCCTGACGAGTGGGTTCTTCGTGGATCAGTCCGCCTGAAGCGGCAACATCCAGCAGAAACGGGGCGTTCGGAACCCGGCGCAGCAGCCCTTCGGTTCCCGTCGGGTAGTCACGCGGGGCATCCTGCGCCTGCCGCCTGCCCAGCAAATTACTGAACTGAACGCCGACTTCGGGGTAGCGCGAAACCAGGAGTTTGTCGCGGCGGCGATTGAACACGTACTGCCGGTGCTGAAGAACGGCAAACAGCGTTTCTCTCGGCTCCGGTTCAATCGAAAGGCGATTCTGGGCAATATCCTGATAGGTGAGCGGAGCCAGCCGATCCAGATAGCCGATGAGCGGTTCGGTGAGCAGGCTCTGCTGCCCCAGCGGAGGCAGGGCGTTGGGCGAGGTGGGAGAAAGATCGGTCTGATACTGCAAAAAGCCGATGGGCAGCCCTTTCAGGCTCAGGCGAAAATCGTAATCGAGAGTACGGGAGGGTTCCTGAATCACCTGATCGCTGACCCGAAACGTAATGCCCTCCGCTTTGCTGTAACCGGGGGAAGGCAGGGCCGGAGCAGTGCTTTGCTTGAGGCTTCGGCGGTAGGAAGGAACCGTAATCAAATTTCTGCCGAACAGATTGAGCCGGACGCCGTTTCCTTTGACAAACTGATTGGGCAGCACTTCGATCCGGCGAGCGAAAAGGGAATAATGGGGATCGGGGTCTTTTTCACAGGTGGTGAAGTACCCCCGCTCCAGCACATAGGAACCTTTCGGGGTGGCTTCGATTTTTTCACCCCGCATCGTAAACAGGGTTCCCTTGACCTCCGCCCGGAGATTGGCCTTGAGAACGGAACCGTAGTGTTCAGCGAAATTGTAGTTGATCTCTTCGCCGGAAAACTCGCCTTCAGGACGCAGCAGGCGGGTGTTCCCTTTTGCCTTCACAAACCCGGTTTCGGCGTTGTATTCGACATCCTGCGCGGTGAGACGGGAGGCAGGGGAGCCGTCATTCGGGTGAAACAGCACCACGACATCGCCATTCGATTTGAAGGAGCCGACCTGGGGCGACCAGCGCAGTTTTTTGAACTGCTGAATTTCGATGGAGCCGCTGACGGGCGGGGAGGGAGGGGGCAGGAGCATAGGGATTAGGATCAAAGAGCGAAGCTTGGAACGCAGGGGTGCTGCTTGCTGCGCTCTCCGCTGCGCCGCTGAAGTAAAGCAGGGTAGAGCAAGCAGTGCCCCTACATTCCAGGCTTCGCTCTTTTTCGTTTCCTACTTTCTACCATTCGGTGTTGATTTTATCGGCGAGCCAGTCTTTTCGGGCGGCTTTCGCGAGGTCGTCGGCTCCGCTCAGGGCGGCTTCGGGATCGCTGACCCGGCTCTTGAAATCGGCATCGTCGTAGTTTCGGGTTCGAACTACCACCGGCATGGGAACCGCATGACCGAAGAGCAGGGCTTGCTGCTTTGTTTCAAGCGAAGCGAGGACGTTGCGGAGGCTGTTCGCCCCGGAAACCCCCGTCAGCACGGCGTCCACGTCTTTTTCGTCGTCGAGCAGGCAGCAGATTTTCGTGCCGACCTGGGAAAGAACTTCGTCATCAATGCCTGAAGGCCGTTGATCCACGATGAGCAGGGTCACTTTATACTTGCGGAGTTCGCGGGCAATCGTTCCAAAGATCGTGCCGTCGGAAAGAGCGGGCGAAAGAAATTTGTGGGCTTCCTCAATGGTGATGACAAGCGGCTTGGGGCCCTCACTTCCATCCCCCTGCGCCTTTTCGACCAAGTGGCGGTACTCATCGTGAATTTTGCGGGTGAGCAGGTTCGCGACGAGCATATACTGCACCGGGCTGTCGTACTGCCCGAATTCCAGCACAACGCTGGTTCCATCGAGCAGGCAGTGCAGGATGTGCTTCACGGCGTCGTCATCGCCGGGGACGGTCGGCATGAGAAAGCCTTCGCAGCGGCGGACGAACCCCTTAAGCTTGCGCTGAAATGCGCCGAGTGCGCCGCCGTGCGCGTTGTTTTCGCCAACGAATTCTTTGATCGCGTCGGCGTCCATTTCCAGAAATTTCGCCATCCAGCCGGAGCCGAAACGCGCCTCCAGCAGATATCCCGTTTCAACGGCGGTGGAATTGAGATTGAGTTCGCGGGAAAGCAGTGCGATGTCTTCGATGGTGACGCTGGAATAAGGAATTTTAACGACAAAATCGGCGGAGACTTTGCGGCGGCGCGACGAGGCTTCATCCAGAGTGAACACCTGAACGCGAGAACCGAAATACTGCTTGAGACCCCGCACGGTGCGCGACGCATTGCCCTCGGAAGTGCCCTGATGCCCGTACTCGGAGTGCATATCAAAAATGAGGTTGACGGCTTTGTTCGCTTTGATAACGCCGCAAAGACAAATGCGGGTGAGAAAAGTTTTGCCGGTGCCGCTTTTGCCGAAAATCGCGTTGGAACGCTCAACAAACCGATCCAGGTTTAGGCAGACGGGAGTTTCCATGTCGAGCGGCTGCCCGATCTCGAAAAATTTTTTGCCGCTGTCTTTTTCTTCCTCGCCGAAAATCAAGCCGACATCCTCGCGGGTGGCTTCGTAGACCGGCGAGAAATGGGTGGGGACGGTTTTCACGGGCAGGATTGCGTCCTCGTCGCTGTGGTCGGCGTCGTTAGGGATCATAATCCGGGGGGTGAGTTCCACAACGCCAAAAGCAGAGGTTCCCTGCATGACGCGGCGGGCGAGTTCGGTTTTCGGAGGGTCGAGCAGAACGCCGGGATGGGACACATCAAGGCGCACTTCGTTGAGCATCGCAAAGTAACGGTTGCGGTCTCCCCGAATAACGACAAACTGCCCGACGCGCAAATCCTCGACGCTTTTGCCTTCGTCAAGGCGCAGTTCGATCCCGTGTTTAAGGGAGGCACGCAGAACGATGCCGAGTCGTTCTGCGTCCCCTTCGGACGGGCGAGGCGAGGACGGCGGCGGGGTCTCGGAAGAAAGACGCAATCGGCTGGAAGCGTTAGACATCTGCATACCGTGCAGGATACCCCGCAGAACAATTCGGCGTCAACTGGTTTATCACGTTTTGGCCTTCATCGTGACGGCGGGCTTCAGATAAGCAGTCAACGCAGGCTTATCTTGTGTCACTGAGGCCAATCCGTTCACGACGGTCGCTGGTTCGTAAAACCGCGCTTCGGGATGCACCGGTGAAGAAAGCTCCTTCCGCTGTGAGGCCGTCAAAGGGATACGATCCTTCTGGTGAAAACCCTTCCAGGACGCTGCGAAAATGCCGAAAAAAGTGCTGAGCGCACCGGGCGCAAACGGAGAATGGCGCCCGGTGCGCTACTTCAGAGCGGAGGTGAGCACTTTTCCGACACAGCCCGACGGGAACTCGATGCCGAGCAGCACACTCAACGTCGGGGCGATGTCGGTGGGGCAGACCGCCTCCGTCCACACGCCGTGCCGAATACCGGGGCCTGAAATTAGGATTGGGACATGGCTATCATAGGCCCAGGGTGAGCCGTGTTCCGCCGAGTACGGGCCGGGGGTTCCCGGATCGCCGTAAAAGCCCTCCTCCGCCACCACTAAAATATCGCCGGACACTTTCGGGTAAAACGAATTCGCCACCTTTTCGCCTAAGAATCCCGGCGGCAAGGCTCCCCGCGAAACCTGCGATTTCGTATAACAGGCATAAATTCCCGGCACGGCCCCCACCGCAAGGGCGGCAGTCTCCTCGATTTCCGCCCGCTGAAGAGACGGGTTTGCTTTCAGGGCCTGAGCGACCGCTTCCGGGTTCAAATAGAGGTAAGGCTCTTCGTAAAGCCCGTTTTTTTTGCCTTTGGCATCTTTGGAAAGCCAGCCGTAATCGCCGTATTTGGCGGTAAGTGCTGTTCGGGCCGCGCCCTCAATCGTATCGAAAGGGATATGCCCCGCCGCGATGTTCCGCTCCTGAAGGTCTTCCACAATGGGAAGCACGCCATGATCGGCAGTCACGACGATCAGCACTTCTTTAAGGCCGCCCGGAATGGTTTTATTGAGAAAATTGAAAAATCCCGCCAGTTCTTTATCGGTTTCCACGGTGATCTCGGCGGCTTCGGGGGAAAGCGGCCCATAAGCGTGACCGATATAATCGTTGGTAGCCAGGTTGATCGCCAGAAGATCGGGGGCCGATCCTGCTCCCAGTTTTTCGGCGGAGACCGCCTGTTTTGCCGTCTCGAACACAAAGCGGTTTGCCCAGGGGGTGAGGGTGAACGCCTTGAAGTTATTCCGGTTTTTTTCGCTTCCAACGGTGTGCGGAAATGTCAGACCGAGTTGATAAGGATTGTTTTCCGGCTTGATCTTTGGGACGATGGCGCGTTTTAGTGCCTCCGGCGACAGCGAGGGCGACCAGGTTTTGCCAAGAAACGAAGCCGGCATCGCCCGTGTGTTGACGGCTTCCGCCCAGGCGGGAAGCGAGCCGCTTTTCGCATATGCCGTCGAGCTGATCCAGCGACCGGTATTGTCGTCGAACCAAAGCGAAACATCCTGCGTGTGCCCGCCCAGCAAAATCGCCGCACGGTCTTTGAGCGAGAGGGTCACCACTTTGGCGGCTCCGTTCGTGGCGAGTTTCAGCTCGTCTCCAACGGTAGTGGAGCGCAGATTTTTCGGCCCCATCGGGGTGGCTTTCGAGCCTTCCACCGCCCCGGCCACCTTTACGGTGTTGTCGTCCACGCAGTACACTGTTAGGTGCGTCGCCGGATTCCACCAATTGTTCGACACGATGCCGTCGGTAGCGGGAACGCCCCCCGTGAGAAGGATGGCGTGTCCTGGCCCGGTGGCGGTCGGGATGTGGCGATACTGAGCGTTCAGAAAGGAAGACCCCTTTTCAAGCAGATAATGAAAACCGCCCACACCCTCTTTCGTTTGAGCCGGCAGGAAAAGGTCGTCGAGGCGTCGAAGATAGTCGGCGCGAAATTGATCAATCGAAATGACCAGGGTCAGGCGGGGTTTCCGGGCGGTGAGCACCCGGCTTGCAAACTCGTCGCGTCCCTGTGCGCTTGTCCCCAGCGGGGTGCTTCCGATTTGCAGGGCACACAAAACCGCCGTGCCCAGACAGCCTCTGAACTTCATTCAGAACCTCTTTCTTGAAAAACTTTTTCAGCAAACATTGGTTTCGGTCCTTTGTTTTCTTCGTCTTATTATGACACCTCGCGGCACAGAATTTCATCATGTCAGAAACCTTTAACCCCACTCAACTCTTTTCCCTTATCATCGAAAACACCGACGAAATGATTAACGTCCATGATGGCGAGGGATGCTATCTTTACGTCTCTCCTGCGATGATCCGGCTGACCGGCTATAGCCGCGAAGAGCTGATTGGCTGCCAGGGTTTCGACCTCTGCCATCCCGACGACCGAGCACCAACCCGCGAACGTATTTCAGAAATGTTTCGCAGCCGAAAAGCCTGCCGGGTTCAGTATCGTCGTCTTCACAAAGACGGAACTTACCATTGGATCGAAAGTCACCTGGTGCAGATTCCGACGGAGGCGGGGAACGCCGCCTGCTTTCTCAGCGTAGCCCGTGATATTTCCGCCCAGATGGAAACCCAGGAAACGCTTCGGCGGCGTGAAGCCCAGTACCGCAATCTGCTGGACGCGCTGCCCGATATTGTCTGCCGCTTTAACCGCGAAGGCCGGATGCTCTACCTCACCTCTTCGATTGAACGGGAAACCGGGTTGACAGCCGCCGATCTCGTGGGCAGAAACATCTCGGAGGTGTCCCGAACCGAGGAGCAGCGGCTTCGCTGGACAGAGGGAATCGAACGGGTGTTCAGGACGGGCGCGGTGCAGGAATTTGAATTCATCTTTCCGACTCCTCGCGGGGAGCGCACTTTTCATACTCGTCTGGTGCCGGAGACTTCCGGCGAAGATGTGGAAAACGTTCTTTCGATTACGCAGGATGTCACCGAAAGCCGTCTGGCTCTCACGCAGCAGCTGATGATGGAAAAGCGGCTTCAAGAGGGGCAGCGGATGGAGTCGCTGGGGGTGCTGGCAGGCGGAATTGCCCACGACTTCAACAACCTCTTAATGAGCATTATGGGCTACACGGAATTGTCGCTCAATACTCTTCCCGCCGATCATGAGGTACGCGAACATCTGGAGCAGGTACAAATCGCCTCGAAACGTGCCGCCGATCTTACTCGACAGATGCTTGCCTTTGCCGGAAAACGAAAATACACGCCCAAGCCCGTCAACCTCAATTCGATGGTGACGGAAATCTCCAAACTGCTTGCGATCTCGATTGCCCGAAACGCGATTTTGCACATTGACTTGGATGAATCACTGCCGATGCTGGAGGGCGAAGCCACTCAGCTGCGGCAGGTGGTGATGAATTTGGTTATTAATGCCAGCGAAGCTCTCGGCGGAAAGCCCGGTACGATTTCCCTTCAAACGGGAACCGAGTTCATGGACACAGACCGGCTCAAGAAAATGCAGATCGGAAGTACGCTGCCGCCGGGCCGCTGCCTTTTTCTCAGGGTCACCGATACCGGGGAGGGCATGACCGAGGCAACTCTGGCGCGTATCTTCGAACCGTTCTACACCACTAAATTTACCGGGCGAGGGCTGGGTCTGGCGGCGGCCAGCGGAATTTTACAAGAACACCGGGGGGCTTTGCAGGTGACGACTGCACCGGGAAAAGGAACCGAATTTCTTTTGGTGTTCCCGATCTCTGAAGAGGAAGAAGAGCACGAGGTGGAACCGGAAGCCGTTTCCCTGCCTCGCGGCAAACGGCTTCTTCTGGTGGATGACGATGCGACAGTAAGAAACGTCGCCTCCCGGATGTTAAAGGCAAAAGGTTTCGAGGTTGTTCAGGCCGGAGGAGTAAACGAGGCTTTAGAACAGTTGGAAACGGCAGGCTCGACTTTCGATCTTCTGGTGGTGGATTATCTCATGCCGGAAGGAGGAGGCTCGCGTGTGGCGGAGCGCACTCGTCAAATCGCCCCGCGACTTCCCATTCTCGTGATGAGCGGCTACAGTGGAGATGAGGTGCTGCCAGAGTCGGAGGCTTGGCAGGATGTGGCGTTTTTACAAAAACCGTTTACGATGGCTTCCCTGTTTCTGGCAGTCTCCGAGGCTCAAGCCCTTCGCGATCCCTCCGCAAAATAACTTTGTTCGGTCTTGTCCTCGACTTCAGTCTTTGAATAGAGAGTACAGCCGAATTTCGAGGGTGGCTTCGCCCGCAGGAAACGGGGTGCAGGAAGCTCCGGGCGGCAGCTCGTCCTGCCAGCGCAGGATGGTCAGCGGAAGGCAGAGCGCGTTCGGGTTTTCGAGGGTATACCGTTGAATCAGGCTGTCTCGCCAGCGGGTCAGCCGCAGTTTTTGTCGTTCCTTCATTTTGCTTTCTCCGCTGAGAAGGAGAGAGGCTCCAAAGGAGAGAGAGGCGTCTCGGCGACACGCAAAATTCGCTCCAGGGTCGCAAGGTAGTGTTGAAAAGCGGCGCGTCCTGCCTCGGTTGGGGCGTAGGTGGTACGCGGCTTTCGTCGGATGAACTCTTTTTTGACGGAGACGTATCCCCGTTCTTCCAGCAGAGCCAAATGCGTGGAAAGATTGCCGTCCGACAAGGACAGGGTTTCGCGGAGCAGTTTGAATTCCGCCTCGCCCAGCGCAAGCAGGGCGGAAATGATACCTAGCCGCGCTTTCTGATGGATGGCATCGTCAATCTCGCCCCAGGCAGCCAGGGCCTCCACTGCCCGCTCCCCTTCGGGATGCGTTTCAAATAATTCCGTTTTCACTTTGCCCTCTTTTCCCGCCGCCCCATCGCAATCCCGTAAAAAATATGAAATCCGCCAAACGTGAGCATCATCATCTTCAGTCCTTCGGCGGGAAAAGCCAGCAGGGTGAAGGCTCCCGCCGCCAGAAAAGCGAGGCCTAAAAAGGTGACTTCCCGCTGAGAAAACAGCCCGACCGCGCACACGGCTGCCCCATAAGTCATGGCCCAGACCGGATAGATTTGTGCCAGCATTCCCCGCTGCAAAAAATAGAGGGTGAGCACGGCTCCGGTTCCGAGGGCAGGGAGCAGAGCGCGAAGCATCTGCTTGCCGAGCCGGGAAAGGATATGCTTCCCTACCCGCCGCGCCTGCCGCTTGGTCAGAAAATAATCGGAAGTCAAAGCCAAAAAAATCACGGAAAGCCAAGTTCCGAGAAATTCAACGCGCATCGCTTCAAGAGTGCCGCCCCGCCGCTCCAGCTGAAGGGTAAGCAGGCAGCCGCCCACTGAAACGAGACCGGCCACCACCCCCGACAGCCCGGTGAAGGTGGAATGTCGGGTCGAGCGTTCCATCATCTCCCGAATCATTTTCAGATTTTGGGCAGCTTCGTGAGCGTCGGCTTCCCGGTAGTTGTGCAGAAGAGACAAAAACGACTCCATTAAAATGCGCTTTGCTCCGCAAAGTCAATACGATAGTATAACCTCCCACCCGCCCCGCTGTCAAGCGAAACCACCTGCCCTCCGTTTTTAGGCCAAACTAAAAAAATTTGTTCAGGGGACTTGACATCCGTTTTTGTTGAGGAGTAATCTCTTTAGGCCGACCGAATTAGTCGGATTTGATCTCGAAGCGGAGATGCTTCCGCTGCCCGAAAGAAACCCAATGAAACAATCCCTCTCCGTTACACGTTTTGCGTTTACTCTGGTTGAGCTGCTTGTCGTTCTCGCCATTATCGGCATCCTTGCTGCGATTTTGTTTCCGGTCTTTGCTCAAGCGCGTGCCAAGGCCCGCCAGACTTCCTGTCTCTCGAACTTGCGCCAGGTGGGAGCTGCGGTGCAGATGTATGCCCAGGACTACGATGAACAGGTGGTGCGGACGGAGCTGGAGGAGGGAAACACCGAATACTTTTGGGGAGATATGCTCCAGCCGTATCTCAAAAGCTGGCAAATCCTAGTGTGCCCGGAGGTCAATCAGAAATTGGTTTTTGGAGCTGGAGCACCGGCGTACAGTGAGCAGTGGTCCTACAATTATGGCATCAACGATATTATTGCCGCGAACTGCGTGGATGCCGATGATCCGGCGTGCAGACATATCGGAGTGGCAGGTCAGCCCCTTGCAGCGATCACTACCCCCGCCTCCACTCTTTTGATTGCAGATAATCTGCCCGCCGCTGAGGATACGGGCGACGGCGACAATAACGTGCTGGGTCATTCCCGCCACGAAATCAACTGGCAGTGGGGCCGACGAGAGGCCGCGCAGCTGACGGTGGGCGGCAAATCGCAGGATGGCTACCCCCGGCACAGCGGCGGCTTTGTTTTTCTGCTGGCAGACGGCCATGCGAAATACCGTAAGCGGGAGAAAAAGGCGAACCATACGTTTGAGGCGGGAACGAAAGACGAAGAGTGGCTAGCAAATACACCCTAGCCTTCGCGAACTCGTGTCAAACGGCTTGTCGCGGTGGCTCAAGCCGGAAAGAAAAGTTTTAACCCAAGGCGGCGGTAACGATCTCCTGAGCTTCCTGAAGCAGCGCATCGAGATGCGCCCTATCGCGAAACGACTCCGCGTAGATTTTGTAAATGTCTTCGGTTCCGGAGGGGCGGGCCGCAAACCAGCCGTTTTCCGTCACGACTTTCAACCCGCCGATGTCCGCTCCATTGCCGGGAGCCTGGGTCAGTTTGGCTTTAATCGTTTCGCCCGCCAGGGTAGAGGCCTTCACTGCCTCCGGGGAAAGTTTTTTCAGGGCGGCTTTTTGCTGCGTGTTCGCGGGCGCGTCCGTGCGGGCATAAATCGGGTTTCCAAGTTCAGCGGTCAACTCCTGGTAGTGAACGCTGGGGTCTTTGCCGGTTTTTGCGGTGATTTCCGAGGCCAGCAGCCCCAGAAGCAGCCCGTCTTTGTCGGTAGACCAGGCTTCGCCCTCCTGACACAAAAACGAGGCTCCCGCGCTTTCCTCCCCGCCGAACCCGAAGGAGCCGTCGAGCAGGCCCTCCACAAACCACTTGAAGCCGACCGGCACTTCCACCACGCGGCGGCCAATCCGCTTTCCCACCCGATCAATCATGCTGCTGGAAACCAGGGTTTTTCCGATGGCGGCGTCACGGTTCCACCCGGAACGATTCTGAAAGAGGTAGAAGATCGCCGCCGAAAGAAAGTGGTTCGGGTTCATTAAGCCGCCGCTCGGCGTCACGATGCCGTGCCGGTCGGCGTCTGTGTCGCAGCCGAAAGCGATTCCATAGCGGTCTTTCAGGCTTACAAGATCGGACATAGCGTAGGGCGAGGAGCAGTCCATCCGAATCACCCCGTCGTGGTCCAGCGGCATAAAGCGAAAGGTCGGATCCACCGTCTCGTTGACGACGGTGAGATTCAAGCCGTACTTCTCGGCAATCGGCCCCCAGTAGCCCACACTGGCTCCTCCAAGCGGATCGGCTCCGATGGTCAGCCCCGAAGCGCGAATTTCTTCCATTTGGATCACGCTGCCGAGATCGTCCACATAGCCGGTAACGAAATCGTAGAAGCGCGTGGTGCTTTCGCGAAGCGCAGCTTCGTAGGGAATTCGCCGAACGTCCCGATTGCCGTTCGCCAGCAGTTCGTTTGCCCGTTTTTCGATTTTCGCTGTGATCGTGGTATCGGCGGGGCCGCCGCTGGGAGGGTTGTACTTGATTCCGCCGTCAGCGGGAGGATTGTGGGAGGGGGTAAGGATCAACCCGTCTGCCAGCCCTGAGGTTTTGTCCCGGTTGGCTTTGAGGATCGCATGAGAAACCGCCGGGGTCGGGGTAAAGCCGCCGTCGGGTGCAAACAAAACGGTCACTCCCTGCGAGGCCAGCACCTCCAGCACCGTCCTCTGAGCCGGGGCGGAAAGCGCGTGGCTGTCCCTTCCCAGAAAAAGCGGCCCGGTAATCCCCTGGGCGGCGCGGTACTCTACCACCGCCTGCGTTACCGCCAAAAGATGGTCTTCGTTAAACGTGGCTTTTTGGGCCGAACCGCGATGACCGGAGGTTCCGAAAGCCACCCGCTGTTCGGGGTCGGAGGGATCCGGGTGAAGATCATAATACTGCGCCCGAAGAGAATCCGGGCTAATCAGCATCGTTTCAGGGGGGTGCTGACCGGCGAGCGGGTGAACAGACATCGGGTAAAATCCTTTCAGAAGCGCGGCTGAGTTTCTCTCTTTGACATTTCACGAAAGAGGGACGAAGTTCCTGCCTTTGCGGGCAGGCTCCCTTAAGTCAGCTCGCGCAAGGGAGGAAGAAAACCGCCCTCTCTTTCTGATCGCATCGCAGAGCGGGGAGTTAAAGATGAAGCCGTGTGCCTTTTGCCAATACGGAATCTGCCGCGATCACCGGCGTCAGCCCTCCCGCCCCCCGCACCGTCACCACGACCTCGTCTTCGATGACTGTCCCTTCATCCACGATTACCCCGCTCAGACGCACGCGATTCCCAATTTTTACGTTGTCCATCAGGATCACGTTTTCCAGGCGCGATTCGTCCCCGACCTGGCAGCCTTTTCCAATCGCCGTCAAGCCATTGATCCAGGTGTTTGGGGCAATAGTCGTGCCTTCTCCCACCGCCATTCCCGGAGCCGCCGCTTTCACCGCTCCCGTGAGAACGCTTTGTGTGGCGATGAGCAGCTGCTCGGCTCGGCCCACATCCATCCAGAACCCTCCCGGCGCGATGCCGTAGATGGGGGCTTTCTCAGCAATGAGTTGGGGGTAAATATCGCGCTCGATGGAGGCGGGCTGGCCCTGCGGAATGCGCTCGATACACTCCGGTTCCAGAATGTAGAACCCGGCGTTGATCAAATCTTTTCCGGTCGGGGCTACATCTGGATCCACCGCCAGGGCTTTTTTCGACTCTTCGCTGGGTTCGCGCCATTCCTGTACCTGCCCCCGGCTGTCCAGAATCAGGATACCGAAGGGGTGCGGAGAAGGCACTTCCGAAAGCGTGACGGTGGCGATGGAGTTTCGCTCCTGATGAAAGGCGATGATCTTGCCCAGGTCGAAGTCCGTCAGCACATCGCCGTTAAAGACCGCCACTGCTTCGCCGGGGAAGAGGTCGGCAGCGTTTCGGATCGCTCCGCCGGTTCCCAGCGGTTTGTCTTCCAGGGCATACTGCATCCGCACCCCGAATCGGGAGCCGTTTCCAAAGTGCCCTTCGATTTTTTCAGCCATGTAGTTGGTCGCGAAAACGATGTCTTCGATTCCGTACTGACGCAGCAGTGCCACCTGATATTCCAGAAAAGGGCGGTTCGCCACCGACACGAGCGGCTTGGGCCGCCGGTAGGTCAGCGGACGAAGGCGGGTGCCGAGGCCGCCCGCAATGATAATTCCTTTCAATCTGCGCTCCTGAGAAGTAGTGGTTTGGGTTCAGCCCTTTCGTTCGATGCTTCGTTCCATAAAAAGGCCGACGGTTCTATTCTGGCACGGATTGTGCCAAGATGAGGCTGAGGCGAGTCTTTCTCCTCTACGGAGAGGCGAAAAGAGAGTTCCGTTCGGTGCTTTCGGAACAAACCGCCGATCTGGAGTCCAAAGTCTTTTGCAGTCCGGTTTGGAAAACGGCGGCCCCGCTGCGTGGAAAGGAACAAACTCACGGTTTCGAGGATCGGGCCGCTTGTTCTGAAATTGGACATTTGGCGGGCTTTTGGGTATAACAGGGGAATATCTTTTCTCCCCGCAACACCGCCCTCGACTTCTCCTGCTGTTTTCTTGGTTCGAGGCTGTCCCACAGGAGCGTATTGTGAACGAAATTTTCTACGGTTTTTTGATGACAGCGAACCTTTTTTCCGCTGCCATTCCCTCACGTCCGTCCTTTGCTCCCGCCCCTTACGAGGCCTACTGGAGCGACCCGCTCGGCCTCTCGCCAAAAGAAGACACTTTTCAAAAGTGGGCCAAATCGTTTGTTTTCCAAGAGGCGGAACGCCTCAGCCTCACTCCTTCCGGGGGATGCGCCGATAATGGGTTTGTCTCCGCTTGTTTTGCGCCGGGCACTCCCCCGTCCTACGTCAATTCCGTGCGTGCCCGCCTTCCTCGCCCCGGACGCGGCGGCATCGGAGCCGCTTTCTATCAGGCCGCTCGCTGGTCGTACACCACCACGAACGGTTCCACCGGAGACATCGGCACTCCGATCACACTCACCTACTCGTTTGTTCCCGATGGAACCCTTGTGACGGGATTGAACGGAGCTCCCAAATCGGCCTCCACCTTGTTTGCCACACTGAATGCTCAGTTCGGCTCGTCGCTCTGGCAGGACAAAATCGCTCAGGCTCTCAACGAATGGGCAAGCGTCTGCGGAATTCGCTATGTACGAGTGAACGACGATGGAGCTTCTTTCCCCGACTCGTTCGGCAGTGCTCTGCGCGGCGATGTCCGCATTTCGATGCGAAACATTGACGGTCTTAACGGAGTTCTGGCGTTCAACTATTATCCGGATTACGGCGATATGGTGCTGGACGCTTCTGAAAACTGGGCCAGCCCCGCCAACGATTACCGCTTTATGCGAAATATCCTCGCCCATGAGCACGGGCACGGGCACGGGTTGGGGCACGTTGAGCCGTTTCCACCGGCAGCCGGGGGGCGAACCAAACTCATGGAACCCTACCTGGCCACGAATTTCGACGGGCCGCAGGATGACGACATTCGCGGAGGCATGAAAAATTACGGCGATTCCAAAGAGCCGAACAACACTTCCGTGCAGGCAACGCCGCTCGGCTCCCCCGCCTCGCTTCTCACCCTTACCAATCTTTCGACAAGCGGCCAGAACGACGAGGACTGGTTTTCACTTTCTGTTCCTGAAACCGCTTATCTGAACGTAACGATTACACCGGTTGGCAGCACCTACCAAGTCGGCAACGATGTCACCAATGGAGCCGATCCGCTGACAACGGTGAACACAAAGCAGATCAACGATTTGGAGTTCGAAATTTATCGTCGTGACGGCACAGGCGACACCCTGCTCAAAACGGTGAACGGAGGAGGCCTCGGAGCCTCGGAAACGATCAAGAACTTTGGCCCGCTCACTCCCGGCGCAGCCTACTTCGTTCGCGTTTTCAACAATCAAGACCTCGTGACAGACGATGTGCAGCGGTATACGCTTCAGGTTCAGGAATTGAAACCCGTTTCGGTTTCCGGCAAAATCACGCTTCAAGCCGCCGTCAACGGGGCACAGCCCGTTTCGTTCGAGTTCCGTCCGACAAGTGGAGCGGCTTCCACTCTTGTTTCCACTGTTTTGGATGCAGGCGGCAACTACACCCTGAACGGCCTTGCTCCCGACACTTACGATGTGGCAATCAAAGGCGCGAAATGGCTTCAGAAAGTCGTCACCGGGGTGAATGCCAATGCGCCGGTGACCGGCCTCAACGCCACTCTGCTTGCCGGGGACGTGAACAACAACAACAACGTAGATGTGGACGACCTCACGCTTCTTCTGAATGTCTACAACTCTACGCTGGGCGACGGAACCTACACGGACGCCGCGGACCTCACCTGCAACGGACTGGTGGATGTAGATGATCTGACCGTGCTGCTCAACAACTATAACGTTCGCGGGCAGTAAAATCACCTCCGCTCCTTCCCCAAATCGAAAACCGCCGTGAGAATGAAATTTTCGCGGCGGTTCTGTTTGTATGCCCCTGGCTTTACCGCTTTCGAGTTTAGAGGCGTCCGCCGTTGACGCGAAGCCACTGCCCGGTGACGAACGAGGAGAGATCGCTGACGAAAAACAAAACGGCATTTGCCGCGTCCTGCGAAGTTCCTAGTCGGCGCAGGGCGGTTTCTTCGGCGATCCGCCGCTGGCTTTCCGTCCAGGCTTCCGGGTGCAGGTTCACATCGGTTTCTCCGGGGTGGGTATGCCCTGGGCTGACGACATTCACCCGAATCTGCCGGGGGCCAAGTTCCTGCGCGAGCACCGACGCCAGATGATTCACTGCCGCTTTGCTGGCTCCATACGCCGAAAGATTCGGAAGCGGATCATGTCCCGCGCCCGACGAGAGAAACACAAGGCTGCCGCCGTTTTGCAAAAGCGGGGCTGCCGCCCGAACCACATAGAAGGCCCCATGAACATTCACCTCGAACGGGCGTTTCCACGCCTCGGTTTCCATTTCGATGAGTTTTCCCGAAGCCCCCGCCGCCGCATCTAAAATTACTGCATCCACCCTTCCAGCAAACCGCGTTCCTGCTTTCTGCACCGAGGAGATGGCCTGGGCTTCCTCTGCAATGTCCGCCTGGAGCACGAAATGACCCTGTTCCCCTGGAAGCGACTGAAGCAGGGCCAGCGTCTTTTCGGCGGCTTCTTGGTCGGAGCGATAGATCGCTCCGATTCGTGCCCCTGCCTGGGCCAGCGTCACCGAAATTGCCTTTCCGATACCCCGCGTACCGCCGGTAATCAACACATTTTTGCCGCTCAGAGAAATCGAAACCATGCTTTTTTCCTTTCGGGCGGCCCCTTTAGGTGGAGACGCGCCTCCTCACCGCTCTGGTATAATTAGGGGATGAAATCCTTTTTTAGCACCGCGCTCGCCTTCGGGCTTTTTTCGCTTTTCCCTGTTTCTCTGTACGCACAGCCTCCCGCCGCTGCGTCCGACACAATCACTCCCTCGCTGCTGAAGGCGCACCTGGAGTTTATCGCCTCCGATGAACTGGAAGGCCGCCTGACGCCTTCTCATGGGCTGGATGTCGCCGCGAAATACATTGCCGCCAACCTCTCCCGCCTCGGCTTTACACCGATGGGAGACAAGGAAACGTTTTTTCAGAATTTTGCGCTGAGCCGGGTTCGGGTCGAGGCGGCGAAATGCTCGGCTTCTCTCAAAAACGATCCGCTGGAATACGGCAAGGATTATGTTTTGAATCCGGCGGCGGGCAAAGCGGACGGCGAACTCATTTATGCAGGCTATGGATGGCGCATCGGGCGCACGAAAACCGATCCCTACGCCGGTTTGAGCCTCAAAGGAAAAACGCTCGTTGTCACCTATGCTCCCGATCTCGAATCGATTGGACTGAAACCCGCCGATTTCGAGGCTCAAAATTCCGGCGTGGAAAGCCCGGAAGCCGCTGCACAAAAAGCAGGAGCCGCCGGGGTGATCTACCTGGTTTCCGAAGGGGACTGGGAGCGGGTTCTAAAGCGCAGACTGCATGAAAACACCACCGCCGACTGGATCGCTCCCGTTCCGGTAGATGCCGACAATCCGCCGCAGGTTCCAACGCTGACGCTCAGCCCGGATCGCTCTCGTGAACTTTTGCGGGGCGAGGCCGTCAACTGGGGCAGTGTTCAGAAGTTGATTTCGCAGCACAAATCCGTTTCCACTTTTGCTCTCAATCCAGCAAAACGCCTGTCCTTCGAGAACAAAAGCAAAATCGAGACGCGCACGGTGTGCAATGTCGTCGCTAAGTGGCCCGGCTCCGACCCCGCCCTTAAAGAGGAGTATGTGGCCGTGAGTGCTCACTACGACCACATCGGAACTAAAGAAAACGCAAAGCCGGGGGAGGATGCGATTTATAACGGAGCCGACGACGATGGAAGCGGAACGGTCGGGGTGTTAAGCATTGCCGAGGCTCTGGCGAAAGCCTCCGTTCATCCCAAACGCTCCACTCTGCTTATCTGGCACTGCGGCGAGGAGGAAGGACTGTGGGGTTCTGGGTATTTCGTGCAGCATCCGGTTGTCCCGCTGAAGCAGATCGTTTCGCTGCTCAACATAGATATGATCGGGCGCAGCAAGCCCAAAGGCGACACCGACCCGGCGGACAAAAACCTCTCCGGTGAGAATGAAATCTATGTCATCGGATCGCGAAAGCTCAATCCGAGGCTGGGCGATTTGAGCGAAAGGGTCAATGCAGAAAATCTAAATCTCAAGTTCGATTACAAATACGATGCGCCGAACGACCCCGAAAACCTGTATGAGCGCAGCGACCATTTCAACTACGCCAAAAAGGGCGTTCCGATCATCTTTTATTTCGATGGCGTGCACCGAGACTATCACGGTGTAGGAGATAAGGTTTCTAAAATTGATTTTCGAAAGATGGAGCGGGTGACCCGCACGGTTTATGCCACACTCTGGGAACTTGCAGAAAGCGGGCTGGGACATTGATCCGCCCCTGAAACAAACCCCTCGGCTCTGCGTAAACGGTGTTGATACGGTCGCTAATTTTTAAGGAACTGAATGGACACCGAAATGGTTCGCCTTGCTCGATACAAGCTATTACTGGGTTTGATCTTCGCTTTGGGCCTGATCGTTCTGAACGGGCTGTTTTCGTACTCGAATACTCAAGAATTGATTCGCACCAATGCATGGGTCTCTCACACCTATCAAGTTCAGAATGAGCTGGAATCTCTGTTTTCACGGGTGCAGGACGCAGAAACCGCCACGCGGGGGTTTGTGATCACGGGGCAGGAAAAGTACCTGGCTCCCTATCACGATGCCCTAAAAACCGTCGAAGGAAACTTGAAGCCGCTGGCTTTGCTGGTAAAGGACAACGCGACGCAGACTCGTCGCATTCCCGATCTTAACCGGCTTGTTGCTCGGAGGCTCGCCCTGTGCCGTCAGGGGATAGAAGTGCGGCGGCAGCAGGGCTTCGAGGGGGCGGCGGCACTTGCGGCGGGCGGTGAAGGCAAAGCCGTGATGGACGAACTTCGCACTCTCGTCAATACGATGGAGGGCGAAGAGCGAACCTTGATGGAGATTCGCGCTTCCAATGCAGCAACGAGTGCCCGTATTGCCACCGCCACGATTCTTGCGGCCTTTGTCGCCAATACTGCTCTGCTTTTATGGGTGTATCGGCTTCTGGCACGAGCGGAACTTCAGCGTCTTCGTCTCGATCAATCCTACTCGCAGCTGCGCCGCATGGAAGAGATGCGCGACAGCCTGACGGCGATGCTGGTTCATGATCTGCGGACGCCCTTAACCACGATGCTCGGTTCGCTCGAAATGCTTCACGACGACAGAATGGGGCCAATTGAGCCGGAGCTGCAAAAAGAGATGATCGGAATGAGCACGCAGGGCGGCCATCGCCTGCTCAACCTCATCAATGAGCTGCTGGACATTTCCAAAATGGAAGCGGGCGAGATGAAGCTGCGTCTCGACACCGTGAGAGTGGATGGGGTGGTGGAGCGGGCGATCCGTCAGGTGGCGGCACTCGACTTCGGAGACCGCGCCCGCGTGGTGACGCAGATCAGCCCCGATCTTCCGCTGATTCAGGCGGACGAGGAAATCATAACGCGAGTGCTTATCAATCTCATCGGAAACGCCCTGAAGTTCACCCCTCGTGACGGAACTGTGACTGTTGGGGTTCGCCTCTCGAACCCAAAACGGGAGGGATTGAAAAACGCGATTTCTCTGACCCGCGACCATCCGTTAGGCGAAACCAGCGACGTGATGCTGTTTTTCGTTCAGGACTCCGGCGAAGGCATTCCGAAAGAAGACTTAGGGAAAATTTTCGATAAATTCGGGCAGGTAGAAACACGCAAAGCCGGACGCAAAATGTCCACCGGCCTGGGGCTTACGTTCTGCCGTCTGGCAACAGAAGCGCACGGCGGTCACATCTGGGTGGAAAGCGAACTGGGCGTTGGCAGCACTTTTTTCTTTACTGTTCCGCTGCGCGAAACCCCTTCCCTGCCCTCCTCGCCCCTGCCGCTGGAGCCGATTGCGGGCTAGCACTGGGCGGCGAAGATTTGTAACCATCAAGAAAGCGGGACGAGGTTTGATTTTCCTCGTCCCGTTTCGGCCTGATCCGCATGGCGAAGGTACGCCGCTCCTTAGTGGTGTGAAGCCTCTTTTTCTTCGTGGTATTCGTTGATGTCCTCGTAAACTTCTTCCGGGAATTCAAGTTCACGATAAAGATTACCGAGGTCGGGATCGTCTGGATTTTCGATGATGGCAAAATCTTGCTGCGCCTGCATCTCCAGGATACGTTCCCGGCGGGGCGGGTTGTAGCCTCGCTCGGTGAGCTGCTGAACAAAGGTTTCCGCTTTGTCCTTATTCATGTCGGGCTGGTGGCTGAGCAGCCGAACGATTTCCTCATCATCGAGAAAATGGCGAGCGACAGTCACGAACACAAACTGGCCGTTGTGCCCGATGTCGGTTTTCGCTTTAAGGGCGTCCATTAAACGCGCCATCGTCGGGGAGTCTTGCAGGCGGTCGCTGCGTCGGGGCGTTTCGTTGGCTGTTTCGTTGTCGTGCGTGGAAGTGGATCGATTCATTTTTCGGTCTCCTGGTTTTCTGTAAAGGGATTTAAGCCTTGATCTCAAGTGAACACTGTACATATGTCGCTAGAAATGCGTCTCAGGTTCCCTTTTTTTGCTTTTGCCCCCGGAGAAAAAATCTTATGCCCCCTGATTCTGCCCCTGATCCCGACAATCCCCTGCTTTCCCGCGATTTGTTCGATCACCTGTTTCGGGGGGCTTCCGTGCTGGTGTTTCTTTTGTTGATGTGGCTGAGCTGGAGGATTTTAAGCCGACTGATGAGCCCTGAGTGGCAACAAGAACGCCGCAGCCGCGCCATTCGCAAAGCAGTCGCTTCGCGAGAGGCACGGAGAAAGCGTTTTTCCGACAACAATCCTTGAAAACGAAGTGTTTCCAGGGCTAATCAATTCCCAAGACGGCAAAGGTGTGGGCCAGGTTTTTGAGGTGGTACTGAATGTCGAAGGCGTGCTCAATCTCCTGAGCAGAGAGGCGTTCTTTCACCGTTGGATCGTTTTCGATGGCGGTTCGGAAGGGTTCGCCCTCCCAGGCTTTGGCCGCATTGCGCTGCGCGACCGTATAGGCTTCCTCGCGGCTCAGCCCGGTGGCGATCAGGGCGAGCATGATTTGCTCGGAGGAGACGAGGCCGCCCATCATTTCCAGATTGCGCTTCATGTTCTCCGGGTAGACGATCAGGGTATCGAGGATTTCGGTGAATTTTTGGAGCATCCAGTCGAGCAGCTGCGTGGTGTCTGGCAAAACGATTCGTTCCACGCTTGAATTCGTCAGGTCGCGCTCGTGCCACGTTGCCATGCTTTCCAGCATGGGGATAAGGTTGCCGCGCACCACTCTGGCCAGTCCGCAGATGGTTTCGCAGTTCCAGGGGTTGCGTTTGTGCGGCATGGCAGAGGAGCCTTTCTGCCCTTCGGCGAAAAACTCCTGCACCTCCCGAATTTCGGTGCGGGCGAGGTTTCGGATTTCGGTGGCGAACCGCTCCAGTGACGCCGCCAGGATCGCGAGTGCCGCCATGAACTGCGTATGCCGGTCGCGGGCGATGATCTGCGTGGAAACAGGCGCAACCCCCAGGCCCAACCCTTCACAAACCGCCTGTTCGATTTCCGGGGAAATGTTGGCGTGGGTTCCCACAGCCCCTGAAATTTTGCCGACGCTCACTGCCGCCTTTGCCTGCTGTAGCCGCTCGATATTGTGGTTCATCTCGTCGAGCCAGGTGGCGAGCTTAAAGCCAAAGGTGATTGGTTCAGCGTGGATGCCGTGCGTGCGCCCGATACAGAGGGTGGTTTTGTGCTCGCCTGCCCGCCTTCGGATGACGGCGATCAGTGCTTCCGCCCGCTGGATAATTTGCCCGGCAGAATCCCGCAGCAGCAGAGCCAGCGCGGTGTCCACAATATCGTAAGAGGTGACGCCATAGTGAACGTACCTTCCCTCCTCGCCGAGATTTTCCGCGACGTTTTTAACAAATGCCATGACATCGTGGCGGGTTTCTTTTTCCAGTTCCGCCATTCGCTCCAGATCGAACTTCGCGCTTCGGCGAATGGCCTCTGTGGTTCCGGGAGGAATTTGTCCGTAAGCTTCCAGTCCGGCACAGACGGCAATTTCCACCTCCAGCCATTTTTGCGTTTTGTTTTGCGGACTCCAGAGGTCTCGAAGTTCGGGGGTGGTATAGCGTGGGATCATCAGGGGTTTTCTTCTCCTCGATTTTATTTTGCTGTCTGCTTCCTATTATATCACAGGGAAAATGTCATCGCGCTAAAATGGGGGCAAGAGCCGCTTCCATCGAGATGATTGCGTCATCCGTAATTTCGGGAAATTGACTGCGTTTGTTTTGGGATAAGCGTTTGCCGTGTTTGTAGACAAAGGCGAATGAGAAAAGCCGCTCTCCGGTCAGGTATTTCGACCATTCTTCGCACAGCAGTGAAAGCCGCATCAAAAACGGTAAGCAGCTCCAGTTCCTCCTTGAAGTCTTCGCGGATTGTTTCGGCTATGCGATGAGAGAGATGTTCCCCCGCGGTGTGGCATCGAAAAAGCGATGGAGAGTGCGCGTTTCGTTTTTGTCACCATCCCCCTATCCGGCAGCATCTCTGCCGCCTTCTGCCTCGCCGTTCTGCAAACGCGCTTGCCTTGCCAGCTTTGAAAAATCGTACAAGAAAAAGCGGCTTCTCCTCTAGAAAAAGGAGAAGCCGCTAAAGATCAATACTAGCACCGACTATTTAGTTTTCGTTCCGAAGGCCGGTTCTTTTGCCCCAGGATTAACCTGCATATCCGGGCCAGCCGCCGGCTTCATCTCGCCTCGCCCCGGTTTGTTCGGAGAAGCCGCCGGGGTTCCGGTTGAATCGGTTTTATCGGATGTCGAGGCATCGGTTTCACTTTTGCCTCCGCAGCCGCTCAACCCGATGATAAAACAGACCGATGCGAGAGCCATCAGAGTTCGTTTGGACATTGTATTCGTTCTCTTCCTTTTGGAAAAGGGGTTCTCGCCCTTGTCGAAAACATCCCTTATTTTTTACTGCTCTGAAGTCCAGAGCCATTTGCCGCGATCCAGTACCTGAATCTGGCTTTCGTTGATGTCAAAGCGGAAATTGGTTCCTACCGCGAGCGCACCTGCTTGCATGAACTTGGTGTGTCCATCCGCGAACGCCACGTTTGCATTTTTCGATTTTCGCAGAGCGACAGCACCGGTCGCCCGCCCTGCCTCATCGGTTTTCAGGGTAGTGTAGTAGTTTGCATTTTTCCCCCAGCCAGCAAAGCACCATTCCGGGCGAGAATAGCAGTCCGGTGGGTCAATCGTGCCCAGGGTGGTCACAGAACCGTAACCGTACCAATAGAGTGTTACAGGGCTGCCAAACTCCTGCGCGGTCGCTTTGGAAGCCAGCATCACGAGTTCGGCAGGGCGAGCAAACGACGCCTGAGATTTCGCCTGCCGGGTGTATTGCGCATCGGAACAGGGGCTGAAGGCGGTATAGTTGTAACCGTACTCGGTGAAATAAGGATTCCAGATCGAAGCAGGGCTGCGGCCCGGCCCGCCGGTTCCCGCCATCGGATCAAGATAGATGCCCGCGTTTTTCAGGTAAGGAGCAATGTCGTAGGCCCAGATGGTAAATCCTTTTCCACCAATGAACAATCCGGCGTTCGGTTCGTTCCAGCGGGTGTCAAGCGGATAAGTCTCATCATAGTCCTGAGTATACATCAGGATACCGAGGGCCTGCTGGCGGATATTGCTTTGGGAGGATGCACCCCGAGCAGCGGCACGAGCTTGAGCGAAGACAGGGAAAAGAATAGCAGCAAGGATCGCGATAATAGCGATAACAACGAGCAGTTCGATCAGGGTGAAGCCAGAACGCTTCTGAGAATTCATCAGAGCAACCCTCCAGTTAGAATAGAACGAGCAGAAATATTTTGCCCGTGTGAGAGCAAGAACGAATCGTTACGACACTGTCGAATTCGTCCAAAAGAAAATAAGTCAATCCGCCTTGGATAAACACTTACTTTTAACCGATAAGTTCGCTAAAACGTTCCCGGAAATCGGCAAATCTCTGAAAATCGGATTGTTTTTTTCGTTATACCCGATTTTTTCGGCCAAATCAAAGCAGCTGCATCATTTTGTGCGTCTGGGGAATCACCCGAACATCTCTCAATTGTCGGCTGGCGCGGGCGTGAAATGCAATCATTTTTTGGGGCGTTACCGCCTGCTGCTCTGTGCCGAAGGGAGTTACCGGCTGCAAAATCAGGGGCAAAGCGGAATCGGTTTCCGAAAGAGTTTGCACGGCCAAATCCAGTTCGGCTTCGGTGGTAGCAGGGGTCACTACCAGTTTCACCGACACGGTTGTATGAGGCGATCTACTGGCGGCCTCCAAAAAACTCCGATGGGCTTTCAGCGTTTCCGAGACCGAACACCTGGTGGCAGTGGGAGCCTTCCAATCCATCGAAACATAATCCAGCACCGGAAGCACCTGCGCCAGATGCTGGGTGAGAAAGCCGTTCGTTTCCAGAAACGTTTTCAGCCCCATTGCCCGAACTTCAGGAAGCCAGCAGGCGAGAAAGCGGGCGTGCAGCAGCGGTTCGCCCCCGGTGATCGAAAGCGAGTGGTGAGGCTCGGCCAGATACCCTTTCACCCACCTGTTGAGTTCTTCGCGAGAGACCAGGCTGCCGTGCTCCGCAAACTTCCAGCTTCCAGGCACGGTTTCGACCCGGCAGTGCCGGGGCAGGCCCGACTCCTTCAGGGTTTCCGGCGAATCGCAGTACGAACAGCGCAGGTTGCAGCCATACGTCCGCACAAAAATTTGCCGCCGCCCCACCAGAATTCCTTCGCCCTGAAGCGACGAAAACACTTCGACCAGCCGAATTTGATCTGTGCTCATACTTACCCTCACTTCTGGAGACGATCCATCGCCAAGACACCTAAGCAAAGGCGCAGCGTAAACGCTTCGTTTTCGCCCCTGGCCCTTTTAACCGGGCATCCCAATCCCGCCGAGGGCGCAGCAGCGGGCGCACCGGCAGACCGGGCATCCAAACACCAGGACAATCTGAAACCCGAAGGGCGATTTGCACCATCGGGTACACCGACACGCCGGGCATTAAAATACCCGTCTGGGGAGCCCACACACGCCGGGCATTAAAATACCAGCCGAGGGCGCATCGAAAGACCGGGCATTAAAATACCATTGAGGGCACACCGAGAGACCGGGCATTAAAATACCCGTCTGGGGAGCCTTCGGCTAAACGTCCTGCGGACGGAAAGGCGAGTGCGTCTAGGCACAAAACGACAGAACCATTTTGAGCCTTTGCTTAGAAATCCAGAGAGAGGACTCAGGGACACTTTTGACCTGCTTGTTTTTTCTCTCTTGCATCTTTGGCACTCTGGCGGTTAAATGTTTTTTCCGCGCACGATGGCATCGCTCATCCGCGCCACCCGCACCATTTCCTTCACATCGTGAACCCGCACAAATGACGCGCCTTTCGTGATGGCAATTGCAACGGCAGCAGCCGTTCCCTCCACCCGCTCTTCCGGGGGCAGCCCGCCGAGCACTTTTCCAATCGTGGACTTGCGAGAGGCGCCTACCAGCAGCGGAAACCCCAGAGACAGCAGTTCTTCCTGGCGGCGCATCAGTTCCAGATTTTGCTCGACGGTTTTGCCGAAGCCGATTCCAGGGTCCAGCAGGATCGCTTCTGCTCGAATGCCCGCCTGCACTGCAAAGACGGCTCTTCCCCTGAGATGGTCGCCGACTTCACGCACAATGTCCCGATCCGCCGGTAGAGAAGCGACCTCTCGCGGCTTTCCCGGCAGATGCATCAGGCAGACCGGAACCCCAAGTTGAGCGGCGGCGGCGGCCATGCCGGGGTCGGCACGCAGGGCAGAAATATCGTTGATGAAGACCGCTCCGGCTCTCACCGCGCTTTCCGCCACTTCCGCCTTATAGGTATCTACCGAAAGCGGCACGGAGGGAAACTCTTCGGTGAGGGCACGAATCACTGGAAGTACCCGCCGTTTTTCCTCCTCGGCGGAGAGGGGCGATCTATCGCTGAACGTCGCGGGACGAGTTGACTCTCCGCCGATATCTAGTAGATCGGCTCCCTCTAAAATCATCTGCCCCGCCCGGCTCACCGCACGTTCAGGGTTTAGAAACAGACCGCCGTCCGAAAAGGAGTCGGGCGTCACATTGAGAATCCCCATCACGAAAGTTCGGGTGCGGTTTCGGGCAGAAACCAACTGAGATCGCAAAATTTCGAGTGCCGCCGCGTTCATCCCTCCAGTATACTCTATAGGTCTTTCCGGCCTTTGAAGAGCAGACTGTTTCGACTAAGCAAACTAAGCCCTAAAACGATAAAGATACGATGCGCGATCCGATGCTGTAGAACTCAATTTTTGATTTAGAGGAGACAAAATTCCATGAGTGAATTTCGCACGTTCGACCCGGAGAAGCATGGCGAAGCCGCCTTTCGCATTTATCAGGAAGTGGGCTGGGCGGACAAAGACAAAGGCGACCTGCTGAAACGCTACCTTGCGATTCAGGATGGTATGGTGGTGGAGATCAGTGGCGAGGCGGAATGCCTGGTCACCACCACCCCCGGAGACCTGCGTTATCTAAACGAAACCCTTCCGCTTTGTGCCGTCATGGGAGTGACTACCAGCCGCGTCGCCCGCAAACTGGGTTTTGCGTCTCGGCTCTGTGCGGCGGCAGTGGCAAAAGCCGCCGCTGCGGGGGCGAAGGTGGCCGCTCTGGGGATGTTCGAGCAGGGATTTTACAATCGGCTGGGCTTTGGAACCGGCCCCTACGAAGTTTATTTTTTGTTTGAGCCGAATCAACTTTTGGTCTCCAACCCCACTCGTCCGCCTCGCCGCCTCACCAAAGCCGAGTTCGCGGCGGCACACGCCGCCCGTCTCTCGCGCCTGCGGGGGCACGGATCAGTCAACCTCCTTCACCCGAATATCACCGGAGCGGAAATGGAAGACACGACCAACGGTTTTGGGCTGGGCTATGCGGACGGAGAAAACGGAACGCTTTCTCATTACCTCTGGGTTTCGGCAAAGGATACGGGTCATGGGCCTTATCACATTCGCTGGATGGCCTACCGCAATTGGACGGAATTCCGTGAACTGCTTTCTCTGGTGAAAGCGTTGGGGGAGCAGGTACGTTTGGTGGGATTAGAGGAGCCGCCGGGAATCCAATTTCAGGATTTTCTTAAACAGCCGTTTCTCTATCGGCAGTTGACGGACAAAGGCAAATACGAACACTCGGCACGCGCACGTGCCTTCTGGCAAATGCGAATTCTCGACCTCGAAGGCTGTCTGTCGCAAACTCACCTTCTGTGCCCGTCATTTCAACTCAATCTCCACCTGAGCGACCCGATCCAAGCCCTGCTCGATGAAACTTCCGTGTGGAAAGGCTGTGCCGGGGATTATATTCTGACGCTGGGAGAAGAGTGTGCCCTCGAACCGGGAACCGATCCCGCCCTGCCCGCCCTTACCGCTTCGATGGGAGCGTTCAGCCGCCTTTGGCTGGGGGGTCATTCCGCCACCAGTCTTTCGATTTCTGACGAGTTGAGCGGCTCCCCGGAATTGCTGGAATCGCTGGACAGAGCCTTTCGGCTGCCTGTTCCCAAACCGGACTGGGACTTCTAAAAAATGAGAGGGTGTAAGCGAAAGGACCGACCTCAAACGCGGACGCAGGGGGCGAAGGGGAAATCCTGCGTTTCTTTGCGCTTATTCCCTCACCCTCTCCCCTTTTCAACCGTTTTCCTCCTTCAGCGGATTCAAGGCAAAGACGAATTCCTCGACTACCCGCCCATGCAGCAAGTGCTCGTCTACGATGCGCGCACAGACTTCCGGGGTCACGCTGTGATACCAGGTTCCTTCGGGATAGACCACCGCCAGAGGTCCTCCATTGCAAATGAAGAGGCAGTCTACCTCCGAACGATAAAAGCGGACTCCTTCCTTTTTGAGACGGCTCAGGCGTTTTCCCAGAAACTTCCAGGTTTCTTCGCCCTGACTTCGATCCCCGCCGCACGATTTGCCGGTGCAAAGCAGGATGTGCCGACGATACCCTTCTGCTTTTTGCTGATTGCCAATTCCGCGAGACGCGGCTCGCTTCGCCATTTTTTTCGTATCTACTGCCATTCGTGCCTTTTCTTTCGCTTCAGTTTCGTTGTGAAGCGAGTATACCCGGCAGCGGTAGAAACAAAAAAAGGGAGGCTCATCTGAGCCTCCCTTCCAGAGAAACCAAGCCGACTATTTGCGGCGTCGGCGAGCGATCATGCCCGCGCCGCTCAAGCCCATCGAAACGAGCAGAGCCATCGTGCCCGGTTCGGGGGTCTGGTTGACGATTACTCTTCGGGAGCCGAAGGTGAGGTTGTCAATGTCAAACCCGGCGGGTTCGTCGCCGGTGATGTAGAAGGAAATCCCGGAAATGACGTTGTTGCCGGAGGCATCCGCCAGTCCATAGAATTCCACGCCGAGCTGGGAGTTGGTGATCGAGCCGAGCGGAACTCCATTGGCGTCAAAGGCCTGAATGGTCGTTGCGCCGATGGCATTGAAGTAGCCGCCGGAAAGCCCGACTGCCGCCACCGGCTGGCTGAACAGCACGGAGATGGGGCCGTTGTAGAGCGGATCGCCGCTGAGAATCGGAGCGGTGGGAACAGCTCCATCTTGTGCAGTAAAGGTATTGCCTGCGCCCAGGGTGAGAGGACCGGTCGGGGTTCCCGAAAGGGTTTTCGGGAAAGAACCGGTGATCGTCTGGCCCACAAAGGAACCGGCGAAGGAAACGGTCACATTGCCGAGGTCCGGAACGCCGGTAAAGTTGTAAACCGGGTTGACCGTACCCAGCGGAACGCTCGGTTCGCTAAACGTAATGACGGAAGCGAGCGGGGTGAAGGAGCCGGGGCCCAGGTTGACGAGCTGTGCGTTGGCGGAGCCAACGATTCCAAGCATGGCCGCTGCAAAACCGGCTTTGACGATAGACTGCATGTCGAGTTCTCCTCTTGAAGTGAACGAAACGGTCTACGAGAGAGCAATACTGAAAAACTGCTTCCGCTCTTTGTTCGGGTAGTTCCGCCTCGAAGGGGGTGAGAGTAGCGTCATTGCTCTCTAGCATTTCATCGAAAAACGATGGTGCGATTTGATTCAAGACGCCATTAATTAGGAGTGCAAATGTTGTGCCAAACGAACGGGTTAATGAATTTTTTTTCCTGGATGTGACAAAGGTTACAGTGCCGCTGCTCCATATAACAAAAGCGAGGCCCCTGCGGGGCCTCGCTTTTGCTTGTATTCGCGAAAAATGATTGAACCGATCTAACTTTTGCCGAGTGCCCTTTGCACCAACGCCACAATTTCGTGCGGTGTATCGGCGACAGGAACGTTTGCGGCTTGCAGTGCCTCGACCTTTGCCTGCGGTGTACCCGACTTGCCGGAAATAATCGCCCCCGCATGACCCATTCGCTTTCCGGGCGGGGCGGTTCGCCCGCCGATAAATCCAACCACCGGCTTGGTCATTGTCTTGATGTATTCGGCGGCACTCTCTTCGTCGTTTCCGCCGATTTCGCCCACCATCACAATGACCTCGGTTTGCGGGTCGGCCTCAAACAAAGGAAGCACATCAATGAACTTCGTCCCAATCATGGGGTCGCCGCCAATTCCGACCCCCGACGACTGCCCTAACCCAGCGCGAGTGAGTTCATCGGCAATTTCATAGGTGAGGGTTCCAGAGCGGGAAACCAACCCAACCGGGCCGGGGGTGAAAATCATGCCGGGAATAATTCCCATTTTCGATTTTCCGGGAGAGATAAGGCCAGGGCAGTTCGGCCCGATGAGGCGGATATTGCCACGCTGCCGGATAATTTCGTTTACCCGGATCATATCCCCCGTCGGCACATTTTCCGTGATGCAGACCACCAGTTCGATTCCGGCATCTACGGCTTCCAAAATGGCGTCGGCGGCGTTGAGTTTGGCGGGAACAAAGATAACGGAGGCAGTCGCTCCAGTTTCTTTGACGGCCTCTGAGACAAAGTTGAACACGGGAACCCCCTGAGCCGTCTGCCCGCCTTTGCCCGGCGTGGTTCCGCCCACCACGTTCGACCCGTATTCGATCATCTGGGCGGTGTGAAATCCGCCGTCGCGTCCGGTGATTCCCTGCACCAGAATGCGGGTAGTCTCGTCAATGAGTACGCTCATTTGCTCGTTTGTTTCCTTCTTTGTCGTTCTTTGTCGTTCTTTGTCATTGTTCTCTGCAACCGTCCTGGAAGCTGCGGTTTACAGGGAGGCATCTGTTTTTTCCCACTCTTCTTCCTCAAGTTCAGGAACATCGGGAGTGTAGAATGGATCGCCTTCCGGGGAGTAAAATCCTTCCCCTTCTGCATAAATCACTCCGCCGGAAGCCTCTGCCAGCGTTCGCAAAATCAAATCAATGCCGCTCCACGCCTCGTGTTCTTCGGCGTCGCGAAGAGCAGGCAGCGGTTCCAGTGCGTAAATGCGCTTTACACTCAGCAGATGCTGCTCCAAAACCGCCCGGCTGTTGTCCTTTGGCCCTTCCGCAAGCAGAGCGGACGCGCTTTGCAGGAGGTCTTCCCCTTCGGGTTCTTCAGGCAAATAAACGGCCAGCAGCGCGACATCGTGAAGTTCGGGGTCTGTCCACCGTAAAAAAACGCTTTCCCATTCCGGGGCATCGAGTTCCTGCGGGGTGGCTTCGCCAGCAATGGATGTGCCAAACTGAAACGGCAGTGCCTCTTCCTGTGACGCATTTAACAGCAGGCGAAGAGCAGGAATTTCGGGATCCAGCGCGAAAATAGCAAGCGGCGACAACATGGCAGCGTCAGGCTCCTCCATCGAAAATCTCGGTTATAGCATACCGCATTTCGGTGGAGAACCGGCATTCCGTGCATGAATCCGGTGAGACCGGCATTTTCTCCAGTAAAGCCGGATCGCTTTTCAGCCAATGATCCAGCGTTAGAAAGTATCTTATCGTGAGGCGTAAACCCGCTGTTCTTTTTGTCAATACACGCAGTGCGCTCGGAGCCGATGTTGCGGTTCACTTCACGCTGATTCAGAATTTCGACCCGGAAACCGTCGAAGTGCATCTGGCGACCAATCGGCACTCAGTGGATGCGGCGAAAACGGATCGGCTTTTGCGCGATGTGCCCGGCCTGCGGATGCGCTCGATGGATTTAGGGCATGAGCGGGGCGGCGGCCAGGGAAAGCTTGGCAAGGTGAAGAGCGGCCTGAAAAATTTCGGGGCCTGCCTGTCACTTTTGCGCTTGATGGTTTACGTCTGGCGAAACCGGATTGATGTGATTCATTCTACCGACCGCCCCCGCGACGCGGCCTTTGCCACTCTGCTCTCGAAATTGACCCGCCGAAAAAATATCGTTCACTGCCACATCAAATGGTATCCGGGGATGGGAGGGCTGACCGAATGGGCTTTAAGGCAATGCACAGTTGTATTAACAATCTCAGAGTTTACAAAGGTTTCATTTATTCAAGGAGGAATTTCTCGAACTAAAGTTGCAATGGTGTATAATTCCAGCGAGTCGTCGAAGTTTTGTGCCGCCTCCGAACCGGGTTCCATTTTGCACAAGACTTTGAATCTAGCAAGTCCGACCGCAATTGTCGGAATTGTGGCACGAATTATGCGGTATAAAGGACAGTTGGAACTCGTTCGTGCCTTTGCCCGTGTTCATTCCGTACTCCCCGACGTTCACTTGGCGATTATCGGAAACGAAGATACCCTGACGAGCACCGACGATTACTTTGGTCAGGTAAAATCTTTGGTTTGCGATCTCGGTTTGGAAGCCTGGGTTCATTTTCCCGGCTGGATGGAGAACAACGCTTCGGTAATGCAGGGGCTGACGGTGCTGGCGATGCCGAGCTGGGAAGAACCCTTCGGTCTGGTGGTGACCGAAGCCATGTTGAGCGAACTCCCGGTGGCGGGGTTTCGTTCCGGGGCCCTGCCCGAAATTATTGTAGACGGCGAGACGGGCCTCCTCACTCCGCCGCTGGACACCGATGCGTTTGCCGACGCCCTCCTCTCCCTGCTTCAGAACCCAAAGAGGCGGCAGGAGATGGGACGGGCAGGACGTGAGCGCGTGATCGAACATTTTTCTCCAAAGGAAAAATCCGCCGAAGTGGTTTCGCTTTACCGAGCGATGATCGAAGGGAAATTCCCGCTTTCTGAAGCGCAGCAAGCCGCTCCTGACAACAGGAAAACACAGCACCCGAATCCCTGACGAGACGAAAGGCGAAGAACAGGACATGACTTCCATGAATGGAGCAAACTCAACCCTTTTTCTGGTGAACCCGCCGGAGCGAAAAGGCTATTCCAACGAACGCTCTCAGTCGGCGGGGCTGGGCGTTTCGCGCCGTCTGAAGCCCTGGGAAAAGGATTTTCTCTTTCTGCCCCCGCCCGATATGATGCTGGTGGCGGCAGTGGCGGAGGAAAAGGGTTTTGCGGTTAGCGTGGTGGACTTTCTGCTGGATCGGCTCGCGACGGAGGAGGCCCTGCCGGAAATCGGTCGGCGCGTGGAGGCGTCGGAAGCTGGAAAGACAGAGAGCGGCCTCTGGATCGGCCTGCGCCTTTCCATTCCCACTCTGCGCGTGGACCTCGCTTTTGCCGACCGGCTTAAAACGCAGTTTCCCCAGGCCAAAATTTTTCTGTTCGGCGTGGTGGTCATGTCTACGGTGGATCACTGGATCAAAGAGACGAAAGCCGACGCCGTGCTTTATGGCGAGCCGGAGGCGATTGTCGGCAAAATGTTCGAGGCGGGTGATGGGTGGAAAACCGTCACCGGGGTGCTCGATCCGAAAACCTACAAGCCATTCACCGGAGAAGCCCTGTTTGACGGTTCCCTGCAGGCGAAGTACAAAGACTGGCAGCTGGTGGAAAACCTGGCGGAGGTTCCCTTTCCCGCCTATCATCTGCTGCCGCTGGAACGCTACAGTCACACGGGCAAAACCGAGGACTGCTTTGTGTATGTGACCGCGAGCCGGGGCTGTCCCATTGGCTGCACGATGTGCCCTTATATGCTTCACGAAGGCCGCCCGCTGCGGATTTCTTCGGCGGAGCGGGTGGTGCAGGAAATGGAATGGCTCAACAAAACCTGGGGCATCCATAAATGGCGGTTTCGCGACCCCAACTTCGGCTTTAACCGCAAACTCGTGCGCGAAATCCTGACCAAAGTCGTCGAGCGCGGCATTAAAATGTCCGCCACCGTCGAGGTCAGCCTCGAAGTTGTGGACGACCCGCTGATCGAACTCATGGCGAAAGCCGGAGTTAAAACGATTACGACCGGTATTGAAACCGCCGACGCCGACTGCATGGAAAGCATCGGGCAAAAGCTGGCGATCAACGACAAACTCCGGCAGAAAATTGCGGTCGCGAACGGCCTGGGCATTCACGTTTACGGAACTTTTGTGATTGGCGCACCCGAAGAAACCTGGGACAGCGTAAAGCGCACGATTGACTACTCCAAAACAATGGAGTGCGAGTGCGCCTTTACGATTATGACCCCCTTTCCTGGCACGCCGATGTACTACCGCGCCCTCGAAGAAGGATTGCTCAACCGCGAGATGACCTACGAAAAGTGGGACTCTTACACCCCGACGGTACGCTCCCGTCACCTTACGACGGGTGACCTGGCCCTGGCACGGTGGTGGGCACGACTGGAGTTGATCGTCCCCTATCGGCTGAATCAGGCGAAACGAAACGGCACGGCGGCTTTCTGGAAGCAGTGGGCGAAACTGATCCCGCATCAGCTGGGCCTGCGCTATGTCCGCTTTGCCGTCGCTTCCCGCCGCCGCAAAGGATCACCCATTGTGATGCCGCCCGCACAGTTCGGCACAGACCGTAAACTGGAAAAGATTCCGCTCTCGCTTCGAAGCGAGCAGCCGGTGGAAGGGAACTAAGATGTTCGATTCGCTGGTCAGCCAATACCAAAAACTCAAGGAAAACGATGCGTTTTCGCTTTTGCTCCATCCGAAGGTGCTGGCAAACTACCGCCTTTATGAAAAGGAAACGCAGGAACGTCCGCTTGTCATGAAAAGCCACCCGACGGGCATTGAAATCGAAATGACGAACCGGTGCAACCTCGCCTGTATTCAGTGTCTGCGGTCGCTGGGCCTCAAGCCCTACAAACTCGGCGATATGGAGTTCGAGGATTACAAAAAAATTCTCGCGCAGTTTCCCTATGTAATGAACATTTCTCTTAACGGCTTCGGCGAGCCGATGATGTACCGGGACTTTTTCGAGGTCGTGGCCTATACCCGCAAAGAACGTCCCTGGGCGAAAATCGGAATTTACACAAACGGGATGCTGATTGACGAGGAAAAAGCGCACAAACTTATGGACTGCGGCTTAACGGAACTCAACATCTCTATTGATGCCGCGTTCCCGGACACCTACCGCAGGGTGCGGCGCGGCGGCAAACTGCCGATCCTGCACGACAACATCCGCCGACTGGTGCGGGTGCGCGAAGAGACGAAAGCTCGGTTTCCGCTTTTGGGGTTGAACTTCGTGATGCTCAACGAAAACGAAGGCGAACTGGTTCCGTTTGTTGAGCAGACGGCGGAATTCGGAATGGACTTTATCAACTGCATCACCTACGCAGGCTACGACTGGGGCTTCCGCAACAAGCGCACCCCCGACAGCTACAAGCGCGAACTGGATGCCGCCCGCAAACGCATGGACGAACTTGGTGTGCGGTGCAAGTCGTTTCCAGACGATGACCTTTCGTGGAGCGACCCGAAATCTCCGTTTGCCTGCAGCTTTTACTGGGGTGAACAGTTTCGGGTCACCTACAACGGCGAAATCACGCTGGGCTGCTGCACACCGTTCAAAGAAACTTTCTCTTACGGAAACCTGCTGGAGCGTCCCTTTTCGGAAATCTGGAACAACGAGTTTTATCAGCGCAACCGCGAGCTGGCAAAGGCCGGGGTTGCACCGAACAAAACCTGCGCGTCCTGCGAAAACTTCAGCAAGTCGTTTTTCAGCGGCACCGAGGTGAAAGCCGACGGGTTTGTCTCACTCGCATCTCTGGAACGATAATCTATTGCTGGTGAAATAAAAAATTTCTTTGGGGAGAGCGTTTTTGCTCTTCCCTCTCATTTTCATGTCTGCATTAAAAACTGCCTCAGTTCGCGCAACTTTCTATGAATATTCTACGTCATAGGTTTGAAAGTGAAATTGCTCTCTTTGTCTAGCAGGAGGATTTCATGTTGGTAAGCGTGTCCCTGCTGATGTGGGGGGTGAGTAGAGCGGATAACGCTAATTTGACAGCTTCTCCAACTTCCGGGTTTGCTCCTTTTGATACGACTTTAGACAACACCTGTAACTTTAGCTTTCCTAAATTTTCTTGGACTCGTGCCGGTGCTCAGTATCGCCGTGCAGGTTCTACAGGTGGATGGATCAATCTACCAATTGATTTTGAGGGACCACAAGCATCCGGTTCCGAATTAATTGTAAAGTTTAGATTTAATACTTCTTTCTTGAGCTACGATTTTCGGTTTATAGACTATGGTGATTATGTCTATACAGGCACGGGTTGGACATTAGTATCTAACACCGTGACTGTAAGCAGTTAATTTTACGTCGTAATGAATATCCGCTTGAATCCTAAGATTCAAGCGGATATTTTGCCTCGGAGATCGAAAGCCAATAACGCAAACCCTCATTTTCTTCTTGGGTTTCTTTTTTTCTACTGTTGGTTTGGTGTGTAATGCACAAACATCCCCTACTTTTCTCGGCGATCCTAAAACGAAAACTGCAGTAACCTGCGAGGAAACAGGGATCAGCCTGCGACACTTTTTGACTCGGTTTAGAACTCAGGTGCCGCTTTACTGCGACGATAACTGTGCCGAACTCAAATTGCAGGTTCGTTTGCATCAACGTCCGCTCGCAGAAGTGATGACTACGCTTGCAGCTTTGGTTCCTGGCAGTGGCAGTCTGCGGATACAGGCAGGCTACAAACTCAAAATGAGCCCTGACGCTGTCAAGCAGCGTGCCCAGTGGTGGGAAACTTATTTGCAGGTTCGGGATGCAGAACTTGAAGAAATCAAACGGTTTTGGACAAGAGAGGCGCGTCTTTCCCCGGCACAGCGTCCCTTTGATGAACCTGCAAAGCAAGACCCCCACTCTTTGACCTTGAGCGACCAGCGAATCTTTTTCAATGAGCTTCCCGATGACCTCTTAAGTCATTGGAAAAATCGGTCTTCTTCCCTACTGTTTCGTCTACCGTAATGCCCTGGCGCCGCCTTCCGAAGCCGGGTTTGTCTATCTTCCGGCAAACCAGCTTCCACTCGCAGCAAAATCCCTGATGGCGCGAATTGAGATTGCAGGCGGTCTCGACAATACCTTAGTTCGTTTCAACGCCTACGGTGCGGGAATCAGCGCCGATTTTATTGGCAGAGACGGTAAGCCCGCCGGGGCTTCTCTTGCTCTACTCGGTGGAGGACAGCCCGCTTCTAAAACACCAATGTACGTTAATCAGGATCGCTTGATTCAAAAGATGCGTGATCTTCCAACCGCCTATCCTAAAAGCTGGCAATTTTTGTACAACGCCCATTTGCAAACTGTTTGGAACGGCAAACGTGACCCTCGGCAGGTGGGTAAACCCGAAAAAACGTATCCTCCACGCCGCGCTGATGCCCTTCAGCAAACAGCTCAACTTGATAACTTTGATTTTATTTCCGATTATTATTCCCTGCCTTATAGTGGTCTACCCGCACCGAATTTATTGCAAAAGTCGGACGCAGAGAAGCATCTGAGTCAATTGGCTGCCGAACAGGACAGCAGTTGGAAACAAAGTGGGGGCATTTTTCTCGTTCGTCATAATCGCTGGTATCGGGAGGATCGAACGGAACTTACTGAGGAGGAAGCAGCGTCGCTTTCCAAGCAATATAAAAAAGTTGAAACTGACCGCCATGATTCTCTGTCCTTATCTTTTTCGCTGCCCCGGCTGGTTACTTTGGTAAAATCGGTCTCTTTCTGGAAGCAGCTCAATGGTTTGACCTGGCTGACGCCAAAGCTATCTTCCGAAGAGCGCAGGAAGCAGCGAGACAAAAACGGAAGCTACTCTCCTCCCTTTTATCGGGATGCCGAGAAAATTGTGAACAGTTATTCGCTTTTGTCTTTTCTCGCGGAACTCCCCGAAGATGCGGTTCGCCTGCTTTCAAAGGGCAAACTTCCGGTCAGCGCATTACCCGAATCCTTGCGGGTACGTGCCCAAGCGGTCGCGCCGGAACTTCTTTTCTTACCCGAATCCGGACTAGAACAGGCACTCCTCAAAGTAGATTGGTCTGAAGATTTCATGCAGCGATTATCGTTAAAACTGATCGCGCCGGAGTCCGCCCCTTGAGCGAAAACTTGACAGAAGCGGGGAAAATGGGGTTTAACAGGTGAAATCTTGAAAGCCGTTTTTTTCTTGCCCGCTTATGATCGAACTTTGCAATGTCACCGTCACCTACCGTGACGACTATACCGCGCTCAACGGGGTTTCTCTCAACATCGAGAAGGGCGAGTTCGTCTTTGTGGTCGGAGCCACCGGAGCCGGGAAATCCACCTTTCTGAAACTGCTTTATCGAGAGGAAAAGCCGACGGGCGGCTCAGTGCTCGTGGCCGGGCAGAACCTGACCGATCTTCGCTCTCGCGACATTCCTTTTTTTCGCCGCAAACTCGGTGTGGTGTTTCAGGATTTCGGCCTTCTTCCCAACAAGACCGTCTATGAAAATGTGGCCTTCGCGCTTCGAGTGATTGGGGCCTCACGGACCGTGCTGCGGCGGCAGGTTCCCAACGCTCTGGAAATGGTGGGCATGGGACACCGCCCCGATGCGTTCCCCCATCAACTTTCCGGCGGAGAGCAGCAGCGCGTGGCGATTGCCCGCGCCCTCGTGAACGATCCACCTATTCTGCTTGCCGACGAACCCACCGGCAACCTCGATCCTGAAACCTCCTGGTCCATTATGGAACTGCTCAACCACATCAATGTGCGCGGCACAACGATTGTGGTGGCAACGCACGATCATGCGGTGGTGGATCGCATGGGAAAACGAGTGCTGGGCTTTGAGAAGAGCCGCCTGATCCGCGACGAGGAGTGCGGCGTCTACAAAGAGGAAGTGACCACCCGGCGGGCCCGCGAGGGCGCAGCCCGATGAACTTCAGCTCGATCCCTTTTCTTATCCACGAAGCATTTCTCAACATTCGGCGCAACGGCCTGATGTCGCTGGCGGCTCTCGGCACGGTCACGATGGCTCTGGCAGTGTTTGGAGCCTCGGTATGGTCGGCGTACCGCCTCAACGAAATCGCTCGAATGCAGCCCCAGAAGTTCAATGCGGTGGATGTGTTTCTTCCAGCAGATGCCGCCCGTGAAACCGCCCTCGAACTTCAGAAAAAAATCGAAGCCCTGCCGACCGTGAGCCGGGTTCGCCTCACGCCCAAAGAAGCGGCCTGGGCGCAGATGCAGTCGCAGGAACCGACCATGACCGACTCGCTGCCAGAAAACCCCCTGCCCGACAAACTGGAAGTCGAACTCAAGGACGCCTCTCACGTCTCCGAACTGGCCAAAAGCCTGCGCCGCAGCGACGACTACCCCGACATCGAAAAGGTGATGGACCCCGGCGAAGAGGTGCGTACCCTCCTTTCGCTGGCAGGGCTGATTCGGGTGATCGGGCTTTCGGTGGCGGTGGGACTGTTTGCCGCAACCCTCTTTATTGTTCAGAATACGATCCGCCTCACGGTGTTTGCCCGCCGCCGCGAAATTCGGGTGATGCAGCTGGTCGGAGCCACGCCCGGATTTATTCGGATGCCGCTGCTGCTGGAAGGGCTGTTTCACGGCACGGTAGGCGCGATGATTGCGGCGGGCGTAGTGCTGCTTTGCGGACGGGAAGTTTCACAGTTTGTCGCGTCGCTGAAATCGCCGCTTTTCGGGGACATTCCCACCCTGGTCGGCCCTGTCCAGGTCTTTTTCGGTCTCGTAGCGATTGGTGCGTTTGTCGGGGTGGCGGGCAGCTACCTTTCGATGCGCCGCTTTCTCAAACAAATTTAAGGTTCGGCTTTGGAGCCGAACCGCATTTGCGTTTCCCTTATTTAGAACGCAAACTTTCCACTTACTCTTTTCGATGCCTAAACCCACCCTCTTTTTTGTTTTTGTCCCCCTTCTGCTCGCCCTCCCGCTTTCGGGAACGGCAGGCCCGCCCAAACATTCCCGTTCCAAAGGAGTAACGGCGCAGGAAGCCCGCGCTGCCGCCTCCAAACGCCACGAAGCCGCCGTGAAGCTCAACTCAATGAAGTCCAAAATGCACAACGTGAAGGTGAAAATCAACCACGCGGAAGCAAAAGCGGGCCAGATCACCGAAACGATCTCTGAGGTTAAAGGGCGCATCGAACGGGCCCAGAGCAAACTGGCAAAAACTCAGTCTCGAATTCAGTCCCTCGAAGAACGGCACGACAACACCGTGGATGAGATCGAAACCACCACTCAGCGGCTGAAAGAACGCCGACGTTTGCTGACCCTGCGCGTGCGGGAGAACTACGAGCGCGGCCAAATCACCTATGCCCAGGTGCTGCTGCAATCGCGCTCCGTTCAGGATTTTATGTCGCGGGGCTACTATGTGCGCCACATCGTGGCCAGCGATGCCAAACTTATTGATGGGGTGCGGGAAGACCTGAAGCGGGTAGAGCGGCAAAAGCGAACCCTGGAAGCGCAGCAGCGCGAGCAGCAGGAACTCGCCGGGCAGTACGAGGCTCAAAAAGAGGAGCTTTTGCGCGACAAAGCCCGTCAGCAGGAATTGCTCAAAACCACACTGGAAGCGAAGTCACAGGCGAAGGAGGAGCTAGACGATATTGAGGGGGAAGCCGACGCGATGACGGAACGCATCCGCCAGTTGTCCTCTGTGATCCGCCGAAGACGGGAAGCCGAAGCACGAGAGCGGGCCGCCCTGCGCCATGCCCAGCGCGAAGCCCTGATCAGGGCCAGGGAAGCCGCCCGCCGCCGGGCCGAAGCCCAGCGTCCGCCCCGGCCCGGCAAAAAACGTCGCATCGCTGCGCCTCCGCGCCTTCACGAAGAAGCTCTGCCCGAAGAACCGCTTCCTTCGCAGGGAACAGGAAGTTTCATGCGCCCGGTGACGGGGCCGATCACCTCCAATTTTGGCTATCGCTATCACCCGATCCTGCATCGGCGGCGCCTTCACGCCGGAACCGACTTCGGCGTTCATACAGGAACTCCAATCCACGCCGCCGACAGCGGAATCGTGATTCTGTCAGGACACTCCGGCGGTTACGGGAACTGCATCATCATTGATCACGGACACGGGCTGACCACGCTTTACGGGCACTGCTCCCGCCTTGTCGTCTCGGAGGGACAATCGGTTCACAAGGGTGACCTCATCGCCTTCTCCGGCTCGACCGGGCTTTCCACCGGCCCGCACCTGCACTGGGAAGTCCGTCGCAACGGAACCCCCGTTCATCCATAGGGGTTAGCAGACTACCTGCACCGGAACGCATCGAAACGTTTTTACGTTTCCTCTGGACAACATTTCCGTTAGAGCACCAAGCTCAAACTCATCCCTCCTCCTTTCGCTATCGTTCCGGGGCGAAAAAAGTGAGTTTGCGGGATTTGCCGTCGGTTCCTTCGGCAGTGAGTACAAGAATGCCCTCTTTGCCGTCGTTTTTGGGGTCACCGATGCGAACATCCAGAATACGCCCCGCTATCGCTTCGGCGGCGTCGTTAACCTCGAAGTCTTCGGGCTTCATCTGCCAGAACGATTTGTCGCGGGCACTCAATTTCGGGATGTAGATCAAAAGTTTGTCGCCGGTGGTGGCGTTGGGCAGCCCCGGCAGCGAAGCCGATTTTCCCCGCCGCAAGCAGACAAACCATCGCTGCCGGTCTTTCCAGATCGCCTGCACAAATCGGGTTCCGCTTTCGATCTGCATGGCTTCCGAGCCGTCGAAATCTTGGAGTCCTATCCCAAAGCGCACGACGCCCTTTGAGTCTTCGGGCACTTTCCAGTCGTTTACCTGCTGCAGGGCGGAGTCGCGGAGGGAAAAGAGGTTCGAGCCGTCGCCGCTGCCGGTGAGAAGATAACCGGGAGTTTTATCGAGATCAATAAGGGCTTTTACCCCGATGGGCGGTTCGGCGAAGCGGTTGAGTTTGCCATCCACCCACTCGTATACCCCGGAGGAGGCAACGATCTGACGGGTCTGCGCGGGACGTTTCGGCTTTTTCTGACCCGGCATCGGAGTCAGCGGTTTCGGTTCGTGCAGCAATCCCGAAACAAGAACATCAAGCGGCTTGCCGAGAAATTCGGTTTCGTCGTCTTTGGCAAAGCGCAGCCCGTCCCAGTGCGTCAGGCGAAGTTTGCGCCGGTAGTCCTGCGGATCGTTTCCTTCAATGAGCAGGATGAGGTTGGAGCGATCCCCCGTTACCGGTGCGATGTCCATGAGTTTCACCGGGTCTTGCAGGGTTTCGCTCCAGGTGCGGGTAAGCTTCACCGAAAATGCATTGTAAAGGCGGTTGCCGTTGTTTTGGGAAGGGCTGCTGGTGCTGGGAAACTGTGCCCCCGCCGCCGCCGATACACCGATCCAGCCAATCCCCAGCACCACCCGTCCCACGCCCGATCTCCTATGCTTCATCTTTCTTCCTCCGCAAACTCTCGCTCGAACTGATCGAAAAACTCCCGCAAGGCCAGCGAAATGTATTTGTCCTTTCGATGAATCAGGGCCAGCCGCCGATGAGCGGAAGGCACGTCCTTTAATGGCAGCGCGATCAGCCGCCCGTCGCGCACCTCTTCATCTACGGTCATCAGCGGCAGCAGGGTGGCCCCCAGCCCGGCACGAACCATGCGCTTGATCGCTTCCACGTTGTCGAGTTCGAGAGTGACGCGCTCCTCGACCCCGGCTTCCGAAAGAAGACGATCCACGAGCGTTCGCAGATGCATCCCCTCTTCCATCAGAATGAGCGGAATACCTGCGAGTTCCTCCCGCCGAATTCCGCCCGTATACGATGCCAGGGGATGATCGGGGGGGACGACCACCACCGACGGAAACGATTTCAGAAAATAGACGGTGTGCTCGATGCCGCCTTCTACTCCCATTACGATGCCAACATCCACAAGGCCCTGCGTCACCATGTCCACGATATGAGCGGAAACCCCGGTGTGTACTCTGAGTTCGACGCCCGGAAACGCCTCTCGGTATCGGCGAAGCGACTCCGGCAGCAGGTAGGTGGCAACGGTGATGGAAGCACCCACCCGAATCCGTCCCGCTTTCGCCCCGCGCACATCGTTGACGGACTGCGCCGCCTCTTCCGAAAGCCGCAGAATTTCCTGAGCGTAGCCGTAAAGGGCTTCCCCGGCGGGGGTCATCCTCACCCGCTTGCCGAGGCGATCCAGCAGGCGCGTTTTCATTTCGGTTTCCAGAGAGGCGATCTGCCGGGTGACAGCGGGCTGCGTGAGGCACAGAGCATCCGCAGCGCGAGTGAAACTTTCTTCCCGCACGACAAAAACAAACGTCTCCAGCCATCTTAATTCCAGATCGGTATGATTCCTATCCCTAAGTTTCATTGGCATTATACACGGAATCGGCGTACAATCCCAAACAGCCCGGAGCGTGAAATTTTTGCCGGACAGAAACCTTACCCAAAGAGAAGGGAAGACAAAGAAGATGGAAGTTCCCGTTCGCTCTTCAGAGGAGCAGTTTGATCGTCAGGCCGAGTTTTATAATGGACAGTGGAACCGCTGGTCGGAAAAGTCCCTGGAGTGGCTTGTTCGGAACAGCGAGGTGACTGGAACCGAAACGGTGCTGGACATCGCCACCGGAACCGGGTTTACGGCTCTGGCCTTTGCGCCGCTCGTTTCGGCGGTAGTAGGGCTGGATGTGTCTTCGCAAATGCTGGAAAAGGCGCGGCAGGAAGCGGAGTCACGGGGCATCGGCACTGTGGAGTGGCGGCAGGGTTCGGCGGAGCGGCTGGAGTTTAGGGATGAAAGTTTCGACTTGGTCACCTGCCGGGTGGCTCCGCACCATTTTCTGAATGTGCCGCAGTTTGTTCGGGAAGTGAAGCGGGTGTTGAAACCCGGCGGGAAGTTTCTGCTGGCAGACACAACCGTTCCCGACGGCGAAGGGGAAATCGGTCACTGGCAAAACCGGGTGGAGGCGTTGCGAGATCCATCCCATATTCGGAACTATTCGCCTCTGGAGTGGCGCGCGTTAGTGGAGGCAGCAGGAATGACGGTGGAGGTTTGCGGCGAGGTGGAAGAGACGACCCCGCTGGAGCTGGAACCCTGGCTTCAGAACGCCGGATGCGAGGGCGAAGCGGCAGACGAGGTGCGCGGACTTTTCCGATCTTCCCCGCAAGAGATTCGAGCCGCGTTCGAGATCGAAGAGGATCCGGATGGCGAGATTTCGTTTTCCTGGAAGCGCGTTGTCCTCAAGGCCGTGAAGTAGGCCCTTCGCCGAAAAAACGATTCCGTCACTCGATGCATAACGGCGGTTACAAGCCCGGTGGAGATATTTCCGGTAATGATTTGGATAGAGGACTGCCGCTTGGTTTCAATGAAAACCCTGGCTGCCTTTCATTACATCGGTCGCGCAGGATATCAAAACGCCTTTGTACATCACAGGGAAACTCTGGGTAGTTCCCGACTCACCCGTTACTGTTTATTTTGCGCCTCCAGGAAACAAAAGCGATTTAACCTTGAACGGCAGCGATGGGGATGAAACCCAAACTTCGAATCAAGATGCTTATCCAGAGCAGTTCGATTGAAAACAAACAGTACCCCCTGCGGTGGACAAAATGATTTACGCTGCCGGACGGGATCGATGCCGCGGCCTGGCGGGAATCAAGGCAGCCCTCTTCATTTTTGTTGAAATTTCATTGGAGCGAGTTTGCTTGGGGGGTGTCCATTCGAGTTCGGTTAAGAGCAATCGCGAAATGAAGAGAGGCGGAACATAATGTTCCGCCTCTCCTTTGCTTCCGCCTGCGGCTGCCGAGGTCAAACCCCGGCCCGCTCGCCCGCTTTGTGGAAGGCGAGCACACCTTCGGAGTTTGCGTCCACTTCGATGGCGTCGCCCTCCCGGAACTCCCCGGAAAGGATACGCTGCGCCAGCGGATCGCTCACCTGCTTTTGGATCGCCCGCTTCAGGGGACGTGCGCCATAGATTGGGTCGTAGCCTGCCATTGCAATCGCCGCCTTTGCCCGCTCCGTTAAAACCATCGTCAGTTTCCGATCCGCCAGCCGTTTGCGGAGCAGTTCCATCTGAATGTCCACGATCTCGGTGATCTCCTCCGCCGAAAGTGAATGAAACAGAATGATCTCATCAATCCGGTTCAGAAATTCGGGGCGGAAATAGGACTGCACCGCCTCCATCACCCGCTGCCGCATCAAACCCGGATCGCTGATCGAAAGCTCCTGAATGACCGGCGAACCGATGTTAGAGGTCATCACGATCACCGTGTTACGAAAGTCTACCGTGCGCCCCTGCCCGTCCGTCAAGCGTCCGTCGTCCAGAAGCTGAAGCAGCACATTAAAGACATCCGGGTGCGCCTTTTCGATCTCATCGAACAGCAGAACGCTGTAAGGCCGCCGCCGCACCGCCTCCGTCAGCTGCCCGCCTTCATCGTAGCCGACGTAGCCGGGAGGGGCCCCGATAAGGCGAGCCACCGTGTGCTTTTCCATGTATTCGCTCATATCGAGGCGAACCATTGCCCGCTCGTCGTCAAACAGGAACTCGGCGAGGGCTCGTGCCAGTTCCGTTTTCCCGACCCCGGTGGGGCCCAGGAAAATAAACGAACCAATCGGGCGGTTGGGATCGCTGAGGCCCGACCGAGAACGACGAACGGCGTTGGACACCGCGAGAATGGCTTCGTTCTGCCCAATCACACGGGAGTGCAGTTTCTCCTCCATATGGAGCAGTTTCTGCATCTCGCCTTCGAGCAGGCGGGTGACCGGAATCCCCGTCCACTTGCCCACCACCTCGGCGATCAGGTCAGCGGTGACTTCTTCCTGAAGCATCGCGTCGCCGCCGCCCTGCATCACGGTCAGTTCGTCCTGCTCAGCGGCAAGTCGGCGCGTTAGTTCGTGCAATTTCCCGTAGCGCAGTTCGGCGGCTTTGCCCAGGTCGCCCACCCGCTCGGCGGCTTCAGCATCGAGGCGGGTCTGCTCGATTTCGCTTTTCGTTTTCGAGAGCTTCTCGATCACGCTTTTTTCGTTCGCCCACCGCGCCCGAAGCTGACTCGACTCTTCTTGAAGGTTGCCGAGTTCCTGTTCAAGACGCTCCAGCCGTTCCTGCGAGGCGGCATCGGTTTCTTTTTTCAGGGCGACACGCTCGATTTCCAGCTGCCGTACCCGGCGTTCCACCACATCAATTTCGGCGGGAACCGAATCGATTTCGATGCGGAGCCGGGACGCCGACTCGTCAATGAGGTCAATCGCTTTGTCGGGCAAAAATCGGTCTGAGATGTAGCGGTTGGACAGCACCGCCGCCGCCACCAGTGCCGAGTCGGTGATCCGAACGCCATGATGGACTTCGTACTTTTCCTTGAGGCCGCGCAAAATCCCGATGGTGTCCTCCACGCTCGGCTCGCCGACAAACACGGGCTGGAATCGGCGTTCAAGGGCGGCGTCTTTTTCGATGTGCTTACGGTACTCGTCGAGCGTCGTGGCTCCCACACAGCGCAATTCGCCCCGCGCCAGCATGGGTTTCAGCAGGTTGGAGGCGTCCATTGCTCCCTCTGCGCCGCCTGCCCCAACGAGCGTATGCATCTCATCAATAAAGAGAATGATCTGCCCGTTGCTTTTCGTGATTTCTTTCAGAACCGCTTTGAGGCGATCCTCAAACTCGCCGCGATATTTGGCTCCGGCAATGAGCGAACCGAGATCGAGGGAAATCACGCGCTTATCTTTTAAGCCTTCGGGGATGTCGCCCTCCACGATTCGCTGCGCCAGCCCCTCGACGATGGCGGTTTTCCCGACTCCGGGCTCGCCGATCAGAACCGGGTTGTTTTTGGTGCGGCGCGACAACACCTGAATCACGCGCCGAATCTCTTCGTCGCGCCCGATCACGGGATCGAGCTTCTGCTTGCGGGCGGCATCGGTAAGGTCGCGCCCGTATTTTTCAAGGGCTCGGTATTTCTCTTCCGGGTTCTGGTCGGAGACGCGCTGACCGCCGCGTACACTCGTGAGGGCTTGCAGAAGGGCATCGTGGGTGACCCCCTGCGCTTTCAGCAGGCGTCCGGCAGACCCCTGGGTGTCGAGCGCGATGCCGAGCAGCAGGTGTTCGGTGGAAACGAAATCATCCTGCATTTTTTCGGCTTCGCCAAAGGCGGTATTGAGCACGGTTCGCAGGCGGGGAGCCAGACCGGAGCCGACTTCGGCATTGCCGCCGCTGGTTTTGGGCAGGCGGCCAATTTCGCCTTCGACCTGCTGAGAAAGCAGACCGATATTGATGCCGAGTTTTTGCAGGATCGGCGTGGTCAAGCCTTCGGTTTGCTGAAGCAGGGCGAGCAGCAGGTGTTCGACATCAATCTGTAAATTTTGACTGCGTTCGGCGAGAGTCTGGGCTGACTGGATCGCCTCCTGCGCTTTGATTGTGAGTTTATCCATTCGCATGAGAGCGGGTTTCCTCCAAAGTTAGGGTTACCTTTCCATACGGAGAAGCAACGGGTGATTACGCCCGTATCACTCGATTTTAGTGTACTATACTCATATTATTGCCTCTCCTTTTTAAGGAAGGAGAGGCAATTTGCCGCGTCAGCAGTTTCATTTTAGAGGGCAGCTCTAAATTTCCGAGGCTGCGGGTGTTCTGTTTCCATGCTTCTGTTTACCGCCGCGCCCTTCGCCCGCTTCTATTCACGCAAGCCGCAAAAAATTTTCAATCCGTACAAGCGTCTATTTTTCTTTCCCAGAGCGACCTGGTAAAATCGTTTTTGCATGAGGTGGCATTAATTTTTGATTTTTCCATCGAATTCTTGCCAATTAGAAGCGATATTTTGTATCTTCAGATGTTTGCCAGATGCAAACAAAGCGGAAGGAATCCGCAATGAAGAGTTCGTCCAATGTACGAATTTTGGCTATGCTCGGTTTTATTTTGTCTTCAGGCGTCGGTTTTGCTCAGTCACCTTCGGAGGGAGTCACGGTTTCATTGGAGGGGGGAACGGTGTTTTCCACGAGCCCATTCAGTGAACAACTGATTAATCGTTGCCGCACTACTCAACCTGGATCCTGGCAAAAGGCTACGTTTAATGTCACACGACAAGGGGCTCCGGGTGGTATGCCCCCGAAAAACTAGTCCACCTTTTGTGTTAGACTCACGGCAACAGCCGAAGGAGTTTAGCGATGAAAGCAGGTCAGTTTTCGCAAGAGCAAATCGTTGCGATTTTGCACGAAGCCGAACGCGGCGAAATCACGATCGGAGCCCTGTGTCGTGACAAAGGCATTTCCGAGGTCACCTTCTATCGGTGGCGCAAAGCGTATGGCGGGATGACGGTCTCCGAAGCCGGACGGCTCAAAGAGTTGGAGAAAGAGAACGCTCGTCTCAAACGTCTCCTCGCCGAGCGTGACCTCGAAGTGGATGTCCTCAAGGAAGTCCTCCAAAAAAAGTAGCGGACAAAGGCGAGCGAAAAGCGATCCTCGCCCTGCTCAAAGCCCGTGGCTTGTCCGAGCGTCATGCGTGCCGCCTTCTGGAAGTGAACCGTTCGACCGCACGGTACACGCCTCGCCCTGACCGAAATGCGGCTCTCGCTCAAGCCTTACGCGACTACGTTGCCAAACGCTCCCGACGCGGCTACCGAAAAGCGTGGAACGCTCTCTTGCGTCAGGGGCAGAGCGTCAGTCTCAATCGGGTTCACCGGGTCTGGCAACGGGCGACGTTGCAAGTCAGAAAGCGTTCGGGCAGGAAACGAAAGCTACCGGGAGACCCGAAGGCATCGTTTCTGGTTCCCCAACGTCCGGGCGAAGTCTGGTCGGTGGACTTCATTTTCGATGCGACCCAGAGCGGAACGAAACTCAAGATGCTCACCGTCGGCGATGACTTCACCCGTGAATGTCTCGCCATTGAGGTGGCGACCTCGTTTCCTGCGGCGAAGGTCATTGCGGTGCTGGCACGCTTGGTCGAAACCCACAGCGCCCCTACTTTCGTCAAAAGCGACAACGGGAGCGAGTTTATCGCCCACGTCTTGCAAGCCTGGCTTGCGGGAAAAGAGAGCCAAAGCCACTTCGTTGCGCCGGGAAGTCCCTGGCAGAACGGGTTTCGGGAGAGCTTCCACTCCCGATTTCGGGACGAGTTTCTTCAGGAAACCCTCTTCGCCTCGCTTGCCGAAGCGAAAGTCCTGGTCGAGGCGTGGCGCAACGCGTATAATACGGAACGTCCGCACCAGAGTTTGGGGTACAAAACGCCCCAAGAGTACAAAACCGAGTGGCACGAAAACCACTCATAACCCGGCCCAGACTAACACAGAAACTGGACTAAAACATCGGGGGCAGGTCACGGGAACTCCCTATGTGACCGATAAGATGAATATCAACGCAAACAACGGAGCCTTCATTATTTACACGGTCACCCTGGGTATTCCAGGTCGTTACGTCTATACAGCTACTGATGAAGGCGTGAATGTTACCTTGTTATTTGTTCAAGGAATTGGATATGTTCCTATCATCACTCCCTGGAGCAAAACGACGAATACTCTGACGATCAATGTCAACTCCCTGTAGGCTTTTGGTCTTGATTTCGGAGGGCAGTACTGCGTCTGCTTTCCGTTGGGAGAACGGGTGATGCCCCCGATTTTTTTACTTCTCTTGGTGCTCGCTTTCGGGCAGACGCCTCCGGCGAAAGCCGATCTGCCGCCCGTGCAGACGGGGCATCCGGCTTTGCTGCTCCCCGATAATGCGGGGCTTCAGAAACAGATTCGTCTGGAGGCAGTCGGAATTTCCCTCCCGGAGCTGCTCGCCCGTCTTTCGTCTTTTTCCGGGGGAACGCTCGACCTACAATGCAATTCCTCGCTGGCCCAGCAGCGCGTTCAACTGCGGCTAAAAGATCGTCCTGTCTCGGAGGTTCTGGACGCGCTGGCGGACCTCTTTTCCGGCGAGTGGCAAAAGGAAAACACCAAAACGCTTCGGCTGGCGATGAAAGCGGAAGCAAGGCACGAGCGCGAAAGCTGGTGGTTTCACTATCTCCAGGAACGAAGAAAGGCGATCCTTTCGCTGCACGAAGCCCTGTTTCGGAGCATGGTCAACAAACCAACCGTTTTCACCCCCGGCATCAATTTTTCAGGCAGTGCCGAAGCCGCCCAAGATTATACGGATCGAGGGCGTTTCTTCTTTTTGCTTCCAGAGGCACTGAAACACCGGATCGCCGATTCGATTCTTGAAGACGACTTCAGCGATATCGTCCGCTCCTCAACAGATGGAGGTGTCGTCGAGCGTCTTTCCTTTCTTCCCGAAGCCGCACAAAAAATTTTGCTCCACCACCCGGAATTTCCCTCTTTAGAGGGGGCCTGCCTCCAATTCAAGGCGTCCTCCTCGGATGTATCCGTCACTCTGATTGCCAAAGAGAAGCCGCCGCGCCTCACCACATTGTCACTGCCGCCCGTCGTCACGATTTCCTCACTGGCGATGCCGCTGGATCATCGAACGCTGGCTTCTCTCACCGAAGGAATGAAGCACCGGATACCGGAGGGTTGGGAGCCGCTTGTTCGGGCCCAGCAAAAGCGGGTATGGAAAAACGATCCGCCTACCCCGGAGCAGAAAAAACTAGACCTCATCGGAGAGGGCACGCCTTTGGCCGAACGCCACCGCCCCGATGTGCTGAGCTGGATCGCGCTGAAAACAGAAATGGAGTTTATCGCCGACGACTACAGCACGGTCAGTAGTCCGCTCTTGCTGGAACAAAAAAAACAGCCCCTGAAATTCTCTCGCGATGCAACGCTGAACCTTTATGCCGAGGCACAGGATTTCAGCTGGAAGCAGCGGGAGACGTCGCTCTATCTTATTCGCAGCAACCGCTGGTATCGAGACGACGAAATGGAAGTGCCGCCCCTCCTAATGAAACGCTGGCTCAAAAGGCGGGAAGAGGATCGCAAAAATGAGCCGCCGCCTCGTTCCCTTGCCCAAATTCGCCGCCAGCTGGAATGGGGGGTTGAACTCACCTCGCAGTTGACGATTTTTCAGATCGCTTACGGGCTGATGTTTTTTGTAGATGAACCCGGTGACGTGCAGAAAGAAGCTTACAATCTCGATCAGCCCTGGCAGCCGTTCGGAGACATCGCGGGGTCAACCTTACAGCATTTCCATCTCATCAAATTTTATAGTTCTCTGACGAAAGAGCAGCAGAACAGCCTTTTGGACGGACGGCTTTCCCTCCAGACGCTGAACGAAAAGCAATTTTCGGACGCGCTCCGACTCTGCCCGGATTTGATCGGCGCATTGAATGCACCAACCCCGGTACTGCTTAAAATCACGGCACTGCTGGAGGACTCCTTTGGCGGCGGTTCCCTCACGTTCCCCTCCAGGGAACGCCCTTTTGAGTCGCTGCGTCTTATCACCGTTCTTGCTCAGCCCTCGAAAAGTGAATGAAACCCGAAATTCAGGCGGTATACTTTTTCTATGCTTCCTGTTTACCGCCGCGCCCTTCGCCCGCTTCTGTTCACGCAAGACCCCGAACTCGCCCATGAGCGCACCCTGGAGATGCTCTCGCTGGCTTCTGGGATGCCGCTGGGCGTATTCCGCCATGCCTTCACCCACTCCCGGCTCGCTTCGGAAGTCTGCGGTATTGCGTTTCCCAATCCGGTTGGGCTGGCGGCGGGCTGCGACAAAAACGGCAAAGCGATCCCGATCTGGTCAAGTTTCGGTTTTGGTTTTGTGGAGACCGGAACGGTGACGGCACTGCCGCAGCCGGGAAATCCGAAGCCGCGTGTGTTTCGGTTTCCCGAACACGGCGCACTCGTGAATCGGCTGGGGTTTAACTCCGACGGCTCCGAGGTGGTAGCCAAGCGGATCGCCAAACTGCGGCGGGGAAAAAAGCTGCCGCTGCCGCTCGGCATTAACATTGGAAAGACCAAACTCGTTTCCGGCGACGACGCCACCCTCGACGACTACCGCACCAGTTTTCGCCGCCTGTCCCGTCTTGCCGAATTCATCGTCATCAATGTTTCCTCGCCGAACACGCCGGGGCTGCGGCAGTGGCAGGAAAAAGACAAACTAGCCTCTCTGCTGAAAATGCTGTCGGAGGACGGAAAAGCACTTGCTCTTAAGCGCAGCACCGCTCCGATCCCCCTCTTTGTGAAGATTTCGCCCGACATGACCGAAAGCGCAATGGCGGAGGTCGTAGAAGTGGTGTTCGAGGCGGAGATTTCCGGGATTATTGCGACCAACACCACGATCACCCGCGAGGGCAGCGTCGCGCATCTGGAGCAGACCGGAGGCTTGAGCGGCAAACCGCTGAAATCCCGCGCCACCGAAGTTATCCGAGTTCTCCACCGGCTGACGGAGGGGAAGCTTCCGCTGATCGGCGTAGGCGGCATTTTCACGGCGGAGGACGCCTACGAGCGGATTCAAGCCGGGGCCTCCCTGGTGCAAATTTACACGGCGATGATTTACGAAGGCCCGTTTCTCGCTCGTCAAATCAATCTGGGATTAATCAAACAGATGGAACGAGACGGAGTGAAGACGCTTGAGGAGGTGCGAGGGGTCAGGGGGTAGAGGCCGAGAACGAGTGAGGCAAACAATCCAGACGCTATTTGCCCGCTTGGTCGGGGTGGAAGAGAAAACGCCGTTTTTACACCGCCCAATCTCGCCCCTCACCCATCTTTCCCAGACCCCTCGCCTCCAGCCCTTAACCCCCTTCTTTTGCCACTTGAAGCAGGGACGCACAGCCCTCGAACTGTTTTTTCGCCTCGACTTTGATCTCTTCCCATAATTCCACATCGAAGCCCAGCCAGTGCTCCACTTCGGTGTTCAGTTCGGGAGGCTGCGTGTGCTGCGACGGAGCCAGGCCGCACTCCCACGCAAGCCAGTCCGCCGCATGAATGACTGCCGCCAAATCCAGCGGGTCGCTCAATATCGGGTCGTGATGTCCGCTAATCATGCTGGAGATCGTACAGGGGAAATTCCAGTGATCGGCAATTTTTTTCCCCACGTAGACATGATCGATTCCGAGCGTCATCATTTCGGCATCGCGAGCCGAAAGTTTCTCACGGGAAGCAAACGCCAGGGCTACCGCATACTGCACCGGAAAGTAGCTGTCCAGAAACAAGGCTCCGAGATCATGCAAAAGCCCCCCGATAAACGCTTCATCGGGAGCGTTGCGGTTTTTCACGAGTTTGCGCTTTGCGATCACGCTGCCCCCCACCGCAACTCCCACCGAGTGCTCCCAAAAGCGATCTCGATTCAAACCGAACGGCATAGATTTTTGCGACAGCAACCCAAAAGCGGAAACCCCCATGACCAGGTTTCGGATGGTGCTGAACCCTAAAATCATGACGGCCTGGGTAATCGTCGAGATACGTTTCGGAAAACCATAGTAGGCGGAGTTCACAATTCGCAATACTTTGGAGGTGAGGCCGGGGTCCATCGAAATAAGACGATTCAGGTCGTCGGCAGTGGCATTCGGATCATTGACCACTGTCATGATTTTGGTGACTACCGCAGGCAGCGGCGGCAGATCAGCCAATTTTTTTTCCAGCGTGCCCTGAAACACGGCACGGTCTATTTTAATGGATTTCACTTCAGGCGGCATAAGATTTCCCTTCGGTGCGGCACGAATCTCGGTGGACGGCCCGTTCTGCGGCAATTTCGACAATGCCGTGAATGTCGGCGATCAGGGCCACGCTGCCGTCTCCCAAAATGGTGGCCCCGGAAATTCCGGGAATCTGTCCAATAAACTTGCCGAGCGTTTTAATCACGACCTCCTGCTCTCCAATCAAAGAATCAACCACCAATCCGACCTCAGCGGCTCCATTTCCCACCACGACGAGGTGCATTTCTTTCGGCCTGGGTGAGGCTGGCTCAAAGGCTTCCGGATCGGCAGCATCCGGCTTCGCTCCAACGTCTGCCCCCTGCTCTTTGTCTGAGGTGCGTGAAACCAAAGCCCGCTTCATCGAAAACACCTCTTCCAGCCGGATCACCGGAAGCGTCTTGCCGCGCAGCATTAGAATTTCACGTCCGTGAATTCGGTGAAGCGAGTGAACCGGAACGCGAAGTGTTTCCTGTACCGACATTAGCGGCAGGGCAAAAATACTGCCTTCCAGCCGAACAAGCAGCCCTCGAATAATCGCCAGGGTAAGCGGAAGTTTGATGGTGAAGCGCGATCCTTTTCCCGGCTCGCTGGAAATGTCAATGGTAGCTCCAAGACGCTCCAGGTTGCTTTTCACAATGTCCATTCCCACCCCGCGCCCCGACACATCGGTGACCATCGCCGCGGTGGAAAAGCCCGGCAGAAAGATGATTTGCAGTGCTTCGCGGTCATTGAGGCGAAACGCTGCCTCCTGGGTAATCAGCCCTTTGCGAACCGCCGAGGCGCGTAGAGCTGCCGCACTCATCCCTTTGCCGTCGTCTTCCACCTCAATGATAATATGATTTTCCTGGTGCCTTGCCCGAAGCCAGATCAGGCCGGTTCGCGCTTTCCCTGCCTCTTCGCGGTGTTCCGGCAGTTCGATGCCATGATCGAGACTGTTGCGGAGCATATGCACCAGCGGGTCGCCGATAATTTCGATCACGGAGCGGTCTAATTCGGTTTCGCGCCCCTCAATAACGAAATCCACCTCTTTTTCGAGTTTCAGAGCCAGATCGCGCATCATTCGGGGAAAGCGGTTGAAGACAGTATCAATCGGAAGCAGACGCGCTTTCATGATTTCGCTTTGCAGTTCGTCGGTGATTCGCCCGATGTGGGCCGCCGTTTCACTCAGCTGCTCGATCAATTCCTGCGAGCCGAACTGCCGCTCAATCGAAGTGCCCAGCTGGGCGATCCGGGTGCGGTCGATCACCAGCTCTCCAATGAGGTTCAGCAGTTTGTCGAGACGGCTGACATCTACACGCACGGTTTGGGCCTGAGCCGGAGCCTGACGCGAAGCCGACAGCTGCGTGGTGAGTTTTGTTTCTGAAGAATGGAGCGGGGCCTCCAAGGGGAAAGCGGCTCCACCCTGGCCTTTCTCCTCCCGCCGTGTAGGTTCAGCAAAGGGCGTTTTTACCGCAGAGCCCCCCGAAGCGAAAGCGCGGCGGGTCGCTTTCTCCCCTTCAGCAAAGTCGGTTTCTGTGGCCTGCCAGGGAGAAAGCCAGGCGCAGTGAGCTTCGGAAACCTTCTCGATGGTGAGGCGAACGGCCTCATCCTCGCTTTCGGAAGCCAGCAAAACATCGAAGGTTTGATCGAACTGCTCCAGCTCCAGGGCCTCTTCATTGGGAGAAAGAGCGATCACAGATCCGACCGCTTCAAGCGCATTCAAGACCATCATGGCTCGAATGGATTTCATCACGCAGTCGTCTTCAAGGCGAACGCGAAGCGCGATCAGCCGTCCGCCCTCCGAGCAGGCTTCGGAGATGGCCTCTTCCTGCGAAAGCGAAAGGGAAAACGAAAAGGAAGGCTGGCCCTGTTGTTCGGAAGTTTCCGGCTTCTTTTTTTCGTTCCATTCCGAAACCCGAATCAGCCGGGTTTCGGACAGCTGCGCGATCCTGGCCCCAAGTTCCTCTTTCCCCGCCGCCTCTGCCGGAATTTGCACCAGCAGAAAAAGCGGGGTCTCGAACTCATCGGTTTCCAGGGTGTCCCCCATCGGCTGGGTAAGCAGCACCTGCCCGATTTCATTGAGCGCGTGGATCGCCAGCATTGCCCGCACAGAACGCATTAAACAGTCGGGGGCAAAATCGAGTTCGACCCAGAACGCCGAAGAATCTTCTTGACCGAGGGCTTCGGTCAGCAGAGCCTCCGTTTCGGCATCAAGAACAGGCAGAGAGGCAGCTCCCCCGCCTAAGAGAGGCCCGGAGGCAAGGGAGGAATCGGCGAAAGAATTCGGCTTATTTTCGCGATTGAGGGCCCGAAGCCGAACACACAACGGCTCCGTTCGAGCGGAAGTTTGCCCGGTTTCGGCAATTTCTTCCCGCATCGCTTTAAGAGAATCGAGGGCGGAAAACAAGACCGTGACCAGTTCGGAGGTGACGCTGAGCGCGTTCTGCCGCAGCAGATCGAGGATGTCCTCCATCGCATGAGTCAACTCCCCCATCGGCAGAAAACCCATCGCACGGGAGGAGCCTTTGAGGGTATGCGCGGCACGGAAGATACGCCCCAGCAGTTCGGCAGAGGGATCGGCTTCCAGCTCCAGAATGTCTCGCTCCAAACTTTCGAGCTGCTCCGAAGCCTCATCCAGAAAAAGCCCCAGATATTGATTCATCTCCTCATTCATCGGCGTCTCTGCTCTCTCCCGTTCGTTAAGCAATCATCTCGTCCAATCGGAGGGCGCGATCCAAATTGAGCAGGATAATCAGGCTCTCTTCATGCTTGCCCACGCCGCGAACAAAATCGTCTTCTAGTTCGGCGACCAGGCGGGACGGGGCTTCAATCGAATTTCCATTCAGACGCAGCACCCCTTTGACCGAGTCCACGATCAGGCCGACCGTGTGGCCGCGAATTTCGATCACCACGATCCGAGAAACTCGTGTGGACGGCTCGGCAGGAAGACCCAGTCTGCCGCGCAGATCAAGCACCGGAACGATTTTTCCGCGCAGGTTAATGACCCCCTCGACATCGGAAGCCGTCAGCGGAATCTGTGTAATTTCCTGGCAGCGAATGATCTCACTGACCTGACCGATGGGAACTCCGTATTCCTCGCCCGCCAGATGAAAAATGACAAGGTGTTCTTCTGCTCCATCGCTTTCCGGCGCGATAATGCCTGGGTTCATGCACGTCTCCTGTTCAATTTGGTGGTGCGCTTCGGGCAGAGAAACGCGCAAACTTACGGAAGGATTGTCGGCAGAGAGAGAACGAAGCGAGAGAGAGAGGGAGAAGAAGGCGGAATAATTTTTTCAGCACAGGGAACATCATAAGAAGAGGCTCCGTATACATGAGTGTGAGGCACTCATATTTGGAGTAAGTGCCTTTATCAACTCAAAGGAAGAACAGGAGTCAGATCCCATGAGCCATCAACTTGTTTTAACGCGTAACCATCGGGGAGCCGCCCCTTGGCATCCCTTGCGCGATCTGGAACGGATTCAGCGCGAAGTAGAGGGTCTGTTTGGCCAGGAAGCCGCCCCTGCGGAAACCCGAAGCAGCCCCGATTTAGGGACGCTGGAGCCGAATGTCTACGAAACGCCCGAAGCCTTTGTCTATGTTCTCGTGCTGCCCGGCGTCGCGCCCGAAGCCCTGACCATCGAGACCACCCCGGAGAAGTTGACCTTGAAAGGTGAGCGGAAACCGCTTTACGAGAACGAAAACGCCAAGCTGCTGCGCCAGGGCGCGTTCGCTCCGCAAACCGGAACCTTTGAGGCCCATTACACACTGCCCAAAGAAATCAACACGCAGGGTGTGACGGCCCATTTCCGACACGGAGTGCTGGAACTCTCTCTCCCGAAGCGTGAAGAGGTAAAGCCCCAAATCGTGAAGGTGACTGTAACCGAATAAGTTTGGTTTTGGGAACAAACGCACAATCACCCCTGAAAGCAAAACTCCCCGGCGGCCTCGCCGCCGGGGAGTTTGTGCGTTCGGGGAATTTGTCTACAATAAATCCAGATCGAAGAGGGCCGCGATCAAGCGGTCTGGCGAATCGGCGGAGGCGCGAGAACGTAGTCGCGGGCCGCGTTGACGGAAAGGTGCGGAGCAGTTTCAGCGGCTTTCACGAGGTTGAACATTTCGCGGGCGGTGACATGGTGAAGACGGTAGCGTTTTCCGTCGTTGTAACGCGCCTCGGCATCGGAGAAAAGGGCATCGAAATCCTGTCCCAACAACGCCGCCCGATTTTTGTCTTCTGCCCCGTGCGTGTGCAGCTTGATAAAAATTCGATCCGGTCTCCCCGCGACATGAACCGCGGTTTTCACCCAACGATCCAGCCGGGATGGATGGAAGCGGCGATAATGCGCGAGGTCGCTGTCGTCTACAGCCGGAAAAGGAAGGCCTTTTTTTCGTTTCCAGAACGGAGCAAAGGCCCCTTGGATCAACAGCAGGTCTCCCCGGCCTTCCACTCCCGCCCTGGCGAGCACTCCGCGTTCGTGCGATTTTGGCTGGAGCGGGTCATCGGTGGCATAATAGATGCAGTTCGTGAGGCGCGGCTGCGCCGAATGCCCCCACGCAGGAAAGGTGAAATCGGCATAGCAGCCCAAGTCACGTAAAATTTCGATTTCGTTGTTGACGCCGCAATAATTGCGTCCGCCGTCCTGCCGGGAGTTGTCCAAAGCCCAGTTGCCATGAATAAACCCGAAGGCAGGTTTTCCCCGGCGGGTTCCGTCCTTCCATTCGGGCAGAACTCCGAACCGACCGTATTCTTTGAGGGCGGCGTTGAGTTTTTCGGTGAGGGTTGAGGCGGTGTCGTCCTGATGGTGGAGATGCAAATCCACTTCGCCGAATCCTCCGCGCACCAGCGTTTGCAGCCCTTCCATTTCTCCGGCGTCGTACTCGTCCCAGGGATAGAAAAATCCATGAGCGGGCATTCGTCCGTCGGCATCCCGATGCCGCTGGGCAATCTGGGGATACCGCTGAAGCCAGTCCGCCATGCGCTCGCAGGCCAGAGCGCGATTTCTTCCGCCGACGGACGGCTCGAAATGGTCTACCACACACAGCAAAATATCCACTCCTCCTTCCGGGTTTGGCAGGGAGCGGCGGTTGGAAGCCCCGGAAGCGCGGGCACGCAGGATCATTTCGAGGTTAAACAGCATCGGTGTTGACTGAGGTATCGTAACTTTGACGAGCGTTGAAAAAAAGGGACACATTTTTGTCGGAGCAGTTTTCGGCACTTCTCGCGCAGTGGAGAACGAATTTTGTATTTTCACCCGCCTCCCCTTTCACTCTTGCGCCGTGTTTTGGCGCAAGTCTTGCACTGGTTCGGCTAAATGCCTAATGCCCCCTTTTTTTTTCGGCATAATAGAGGACGAATCTGGATTCCAATTCTGAGAAGATGCACGAGTCGGGGCATTGTGTGCAATTAAGGATTAGGATGTTTGACTCCCTCAACGCGGATTTGCGCCAAAAAGCCGAATGGTACAGCCTGCCGCCCGATAAATTCCGCTCTCGGCTGCGAGCGTTTTTAAGTGACGGTTCCACCGCGCAGGTGCTGTATCGAGTGATGCGTTTCTGCCAGACCCATCATCTCAAGCCGCTCGCAATGATCGTATATCGCCTCAATGCGTTTTTTGGCCATGTCGTGATTGGCAGAGGCGCGGAAATCGGGCCGGGGTTTGTCATTCTTCATAGTTTTGGCATTGTCATCAACAGCGAAGTTCGCGCAGGCACGGGCCTGGTGATCGAACACGGCGTGACGATTGGCGCGGAAAAGGGGCGGTCTCCCGTTCTCGGCGACCATGTTTTTATCGGGGCGGGCGCAAAAATCATTGGCGGCGTCACGGTTGGCTCCCACGTCAAAATCGGCGCGAATGCCGTTGTCACCAAAGACCTGCCTTCGGGGGCTACCGCTGTCGGTATTCCGGCAAAGGTAATTAAAATAGACGGAAAGCGGGTTTCCTCCGCCTCGTCCTCTTCGCTGCCCGAAGAAAATCCCGTTTTAGAAAGTGAACCCCGTTGAACCCTCCTTCCGAAACCCTGACCGGACAGAACATCGTTTGTTTTGCCAAAGACTGGAACGAAGACCCGACCAGCTGCAACCATGTCCTGCGTGAATTGGCCAAGCAGAACACCGTGCTCTGGCTCAACTCGATCTCTACCCGCTCTCCCAGCCTGACCAGCGGGCGCGACCTGGGCAAAATCCGCCGTAAACTTGCCGCTTTTTTTGCGGGGGCAAAGCAGGAAGGCGAACGCCTGTGGGTGTACACACCCCTCGTTTTGCCGCTTCATCACAAGCCCTGGGCGGTGGCGGTCAATCGGCTCTGGCTTCGCTTCACGATCAAACGCCTTTCCCGGCAGCTTCAGATGAAAGAGTATCAACTCTGGACGTTTGTGCCCACTTCCAGCGAGTATGTCGGGCATCTCGGCGAAAAACTGCTGGTGTACTACTGCACCGACAACTGGTCGGCATTCAAAAGTGTGGATGGCGCACGGATCGGAAACATGGTGAGTACGCTGGCCCAAAAAGCCGATGTCGTTTTTGCCACCTCCCATTCGCTCGTGGAGAAGCTGCGTCCGAATAACGCGAACGCTCATCTTGCGGCACACGGAGTTTCCTACCTTCAGTTTGCCGAAGCCCTCTTGGAGGAGTGCACAGTTCCGGCGGATATGGCGTCCCTCTCCGGCACCGTGATCGGCTACTATGGATTGATTGAAGAGTGGCTCGATCTGAAGTTGATCGCGTTTCTGGCGGAGCGTCACCCGGAGTGGAGCATCGCCCTGATCGGAGCGAAGCGAGTGGACACGACCTCGCTCGAAAACTACCCGAACGTTCATTTTTTGGGGCGAAAACCTCACTCGGAGCTGCCCGCTTACTGCAAGGGAATGGCGGTGGGCCTGATCCCGCATCAGGTCAACGATCTGACCCGCCACATGAACCCCATCAAACTGCGCGAATATCTCAGTGCGGGCTTGCCGGTGGTTTCCACAGCCCTGCCGGAGGTCGCCTATTATGGAGACCTGTGCTTCGTTGCCGAGACCTATGAAGCGTTCGAGGCGGGAATTCTGGCGGCTCTTGCCCAGGAAACCCCGCAAACCCGCCGCCTGCGCAGCGAACGTATGAAGTCGGAGACGTGGGAAAACAAAGTCGCCGAACTCAGCCGGATCGTGCAGAAAACCGAGGACGAGAAAACCGCCGCTTCACGCCCCTCACGCGGAGCCTTGGAAGCGGGCCTTTAGCCTTGGGGAAAGCCCTGCTCTGGAGGCGGCGATCTTAGCCACGATCTTGACTTGCCATTGACTCATTATGACTACCCAGGAACTGCTGCAACTGCTGACGGGAAAAGACATTCGCCTCTGGCGGGAAGGCAGCCTTCTGCGCTACAGTGCGCCGCCCGAAGCCTTGACCCCGGAACTTCGGCAGGAAGTGGCAGCACACAAAGCGGTTCTCCTCTCTCTTCTCGCGCCGCAAAGCGATCCCGCCGTTTCGGAGGGATTGCCCGATCTTTCCCTTCACCGCCGCATCGAAGCGCAGGCCGCCGACAACCCGCAGAGGCTCGCCGTTTCCGCCGGGTTTTTATCGCTCACCTACTTTCACCTCAATGCCCGTGCCAATCAACTCGCGCACCGGCTCCGTCGGATGGGCGTGACCCGCGATTCACGGGTGGGCCTCCTGCTGCCCCGAACTCCTGATGCTATCATTGCGATGCTGGCAGTGCTGAAAGCGGGCGGGGGCTATGTTCCGCTCGATCCCGCTTCGCCTCCCGAACGCCTTCAGCAAATTTTGCAGGATGCCGACCCGCTGCTCCTCCTGACGGACAAACCGTTTCCCGGCTTTGCCCGCTCGTTCAGCCTTCAGAGGGAGCGCGAAGCCCTGAGCCGGGAGAGCACCGAAAATCTGACCGATCCCGGCGACGCGGAAAGCCTCGTCTATGTCATCTATACTTCCGGCTCAACGGGAAAACCAAAAGGCGTGGAAATGCCGCGCCGCCCGCTGTTTCATTTGCTGGAATGGGTTCTCTGCACCCAAAACTTAGCTTCCGGAACGCGCACCCTGCAATTCCCCGCCTTTACCTTCGACGTTCATTTCGAGGACATTTTTTCGGCGCTCTGGGGCGGGGGAACCCTTTTTCTGGCTTCGGAAGCGGAACGCCGCGACCCGTCGGCTCTCTGGAACACCCTGCTCAACAACAAAATCGAGCGGATTTATCTGCCGCCCGTGATGCTGCAAAGTCTCGCCGTAGCGTTCGATCCGGCCTTACACGGTGGGGCGGCGTTAGAACGTGTCGTTTGTGCGGGGGAAGCCCTCGTCATTACCGACCCCGTGCGGGCGATGTTTCACGCCCTGCCGAAAGGCCGCCTCTTCAATGAATATGGGCCGTCCGAAACGCACGTAGTTACCGCCCTGGCTCTTCCCCCCGACCCGGATGCCTGGGATGAACGCCCTTCGATTGGAGTTCCGCTTCCTCATGCTTCGGTGGTGGTGCTCGATGAACAGGGAGCTTTGGTGCTGCCGGGGTCGCCGGGGGAACTGCTTATCGGCGGAGAGGCTCCAGCTCGCGGCTATCTGGGCGATCTGGCGAAAACGGCAGAGAAATTCATCCTGCGCGACGGAAAGCGGTTTTACCGCACCGGCGATCACGTTCGACAGAACACCGACGGAACGCTCGCCTTTCTGGGCCGGGGCGACGACCAGGTAAAAATTCGCGGCTTTCGCGTGGAGTTGGGCGAGGTAGAGAGCGTGCTGCGCTCGTTTCCGGGAATGGAAGCGGTTGTCGCGGTTTCCCGCAAAACCGGTGCAGAGCAAAAACTCGCGGCCTACTTTGTCTCCGAAAAACCGGTCGAGGAGCGGGACTTACGCGAGTTTGCCCGACAGCGGCTGCCCGACTATATGATCCCCGCCTTTCTGATTCCGCTGGACTGCCTGCCCGTCAATCAGAGCGGCAAAGTGGATCGGGCAGCATTGCCCGAACCGGAAGTTTTCAGGGGTTCGGTAACGCCTTCTCTTCCCTTCAATCGCTGGGAAGAGGCGGTTTACGAGAGTTGGAAGGAGGTGCTGGGGCGTGCCGACTTCTCCCCGGATGACAACTTTTTCGATCTCGGTGGCCATTCTCTCCTTGCAGCTCAGGTACACTCCCGTTTACAATCTTTGTTTCCGGGGCAGGTAACGGTCACCGACTGCTTTCAATACCCTACGATGCGCCTTCTCGCCCATTTTTTGGCGACGGGGAGGGCGCAAGATTTGGATGAATCCGCCGATAATTCTTTCAGCCCTGACCAGGAGACCCCGATCCAGACGCGGGCCAGACAGCAGCGCGAAGCCCTGCAGCGGCTGAAGTCCGCTCGTCAAGGGCCGTTGGAAAAAGAAAAGCAACACCCTGATGAGTCTTGAAAAACGTGAACCAGAAAAAACGGAGGCGGAAGCCGTCGCCATCATCGGAATGGCGGGGCGGTTTCCGGGGGCCCGCACCCTGGATGAGTTTTGGGCCTTGCTGCGCGAGGGGCGCAGCGGAATCTCTTTTTTCTCACGCGAAGAATTGCTGGAAGCCGGCACGCCCCCGGAGCTGCTGGACGATCCCGCCTTTGTTCCTGCCTCCGCCGTTGTGCCGGACGCGGCACTTTTCGATGCCGAGTTTTTCAGCGTTTCACCCAACGAAGCCCGCTTGATGGATATTCAAGGGCGCGTGTTTCTTCAGACCGCCTACGAAGCCCTCGAAACCTCCGGCTATGCCCCGGATCGTTTTTCCGGTGCGATCAGCGTTTACGCGGGCGCGGCGTACAACACCTATTTTCTAAACAATGTCTGGGCGAATTCCGAAGTTCGCCTTACGATGGGGGCCTACCCCACCATGCTCCTCAACGATAAGGACTATCTTGCCACCCGCACCGCCTACAAGCTGAATCTGCGCGGAGCCGCCCTCACGGTACAAACCGCCTGCTCCACCTCGCTCGTCGCCATTCATCAAGCCTGCCGTGCCCTGCTCGCCTACGAATGTGACGTAGCCTTGGCGGGCGGGGTCGCCCTTCATTCGCCTCGATCTCGCGGCTACCTCTATGAAGAAGGCATGATTTTTTCACCGGATGGCGTCTGCCGCCCCTTTGACGCCGAGGCGAAAGGAACCGTTCCGGGCGAAGGCGTCGGCATCGTGGTGCTGAAACGGCTTTCGGAAGCCCTGGCGGACGGAGATACGATAGACGCCGTCATCCTCGGAACCGCCACAAACAACGACGGCGCAGGCAAAGTCGGCTTTTCGGCCCCCAGCGTAGACGGGCAGGCGGAGGTGATCGCCGCCGCGCAAGCCGTCGCCGAGGTTTCCCCCGAAACGATTTCCTATGTGGAGGCGCACGGAACCGGCACACTGCTGGGCGACCCCATCGAACTGGCCGGATTGACCCTGGCCTTTCGCGCCGAGACCGATGCCGTGAGGTATTGTGCCCTCGGCTCGGTGAAAGGAAATCTCGGACACTCCGACGCGGCGGCAGGGGTGGTCGGACTGATGAAAACTGTGCTCTGCCTTAAGCACAAAACGCTGGTTCCGACCCTGAATTTTACCACGCCCAACCCTCATTTCGACTTTGCCGCCAGTCCGTTTTTCGTCAACACGGAACTGCGCAACTGGACTCTCGCCGAGGGAGCATCGCGCCGGGCCGCCGTGTCGAGTTTCGGCATCGGAGGCACGAATGCTCATGCGATTTTGCAGGAGGCTCCCGCCCCCCTTCTCTCTTCCCCGCCCCGGCATCGGTTTCTCCCGCTGGTGCTCTCCGCCAAAACCCCCGAAGCCGTCGAGGAGATGGCGGCAGGTCTGGAGGGTTGGGTATCGGAAAAGCAGAGGTTCGGCCTTCTCACCCCTGCCCTTTCTGCCGACGCCGCCTTTACGCTGGCACTGGGCAGAAATCGTTTTCCCTGCCGCAGAATGCTGATCCTCGATTCGAAAGCCGGAACCCTGTCGGACAAAACATTTTCGGCCCATCGCCCCGCGCAAAATGCCCCGCAGATCGCTTTTTTGTTTCCGGGCCAGGGAGCGCAGGCGGTCGGGATGGGGAGATCGCTCTACGAAACGGAACCGGAGTTTCGCCTTCACGTGGATAGGTGTGCCGAGTTTCTGAAGCCGCTGCTGGAGATGGATTTACGCGAGGTTTTGTTTCCGAACCCCGGAGAGGAAGCCGAGGCCGCAGAGACGCTCAAACAAACCCGCCTTGCTCAGCCCGCCCTGCTGGTGATTTCGCTGGGGATCGCGCAGCTTTGGAGGAATTGGGGCGTTTGTCCCGATGTGATGCTGGGCCACTCCGTAGGCGAGTACGCAGCGGCGTGCCTGGGCGGAGTTCTTTCGCTGGAAGAGGCTCTCGTGCTGATTGCGGCGCGAGGCCGATTGATGAGTTCCGTTCTGCCGGGAGGAATGCTGGCGGTCCGAAGAGGAGCGGAGGCAATTCGAGGATTTCTGCCCTCAACTCTGGAAGTTGCCGCCGACAACGCGCCCGATCTTTGTGTGATTTCCGGGGCGCGGGAAGAGGTGGAAACGTTTGCCCGTTTCTGCGAGGCGGAGGAAATCGGCTGCCAGCCCCTGCACACCTCCCATGCCTTCCATTCCCGGATGATGGAGCCGATCCTGGAGGAGTTCACGCGCCATGCCGCCCTGCTGAAGCCGAACTCTCCTCAGATTCCCTATGTTTCTAATGTGACCGGCGATTGGATCACCCCGCAGGATTTGCAAAACCCGGCTTACTGGGGAAATCATTTGCGCGGAACCGTTCGTTTTCGTGAGGGTGTGGAACGCCTGCTCCAAAACCCCGAACTGATCTTTCTGGAAGTCGGCAGCGGACAAACGCTTGCGCAGCTTCTGCGCCAGTTCCCGGAAATCCGGCAGGGAAGCCGGGTCTTCTCCTCTCTCGCTCACGCAAAAACCCCCGACAATAACGAACACACGCTTGCTGAAACACTGGGGTCGCTCTGGGCAAGCGGAGTGATGGTGGATTGGAAGGGGTTTTTTAAGGGGGAAACGCGCCGGCGCATCCCTTTACCCACCTATCCGTTTGCCCAAAAACATTTCTGGCTGAAAATGGCGCAAACCTCCGAAGCCGTGCATCTTACTTTAGACCCATCCCATTTAGAAAACAATCCACCTTACCGAGAACAACTGACGATGGTTCCAGACAATCCTTATCTCTCCAACGGTCTCGCACCTGCCGCAAATGGCAGGGCGGTTCCACCGGCCAATCGCCTGCCGCGCCTGACCCTTGAAGTCAAGCAGGCGGCACACCATGTTTCCGGGATGCTGCCCGACGAAATGCCCGACAACGCCGATTTTTTAACCCTCGGCTTCGACTCGCTTCTGCTGGTGCAGCTGGGGCAGGCGTTCCGTAAAAAGTTCGGCGTGAAATTCTCCCTCAATCAATTGATGGAGGAAATTTCTACGCCCGCCTCGGTCGCGCAGTTTCTGGATCGAACTCTGCCGCCGGATTCCGTTCCGGCAGAGGCTCCCGCCGCCCCGGTTCCGCCCGCTCAGCCGAACGTATCTTCTGTGCCCGCATCTTCCGTGCCCGTATCTTTTGTGCCTGCGGCAAACGGCAAAACCGCTTTTTTGCCCCCGGCACCCGCAGCAATGTCTGCACCGATACCGGATGCGATGTCGGCTCAACAATTGCAGATTCAGCAATTTTTGCAATTTCAACAGTTTCAGCAATTCCAGCAGTTTCAAACGATGATCGCGGGGATGGCCCCACCGAGCGCGGCCCTTCCCCAGATGGAATCTGCTCCGCCGCCTGCCCCGGAAACTCCTGCGGCAAAACCGAACGTCGAGCTCTTGAATGCCGCAGTTGCTGCGCTCCCCCCCGCCGAAGCCTACAAAGGCAAAGAAACGATGGGGCCTTTCCGCCCGGTGCAGAGAGCCGAGGCAAAAGGCTTGACGGAGCGGCAAAAAGCTTATCTCGAAGTTTTCACCCGAAACTATCTGGCGAAAACGCCGCGCTCCAAGGCACAAACAGCGGAAGATCGCCCGTTTCTCGCTGACCCGCGTGTGGTCGTCGGATTTCGACAATCCTGGAAAGAACTCGTCTATCCCATTGTCGCCGAGCGTTCGAGCGGTTCGCGTATCTGGGATGTGGACGGCAACGAGTATGTGGACTTGGTCATGGGTTTTGGGTGCTACCTGCTGGGCTACAATCCGCCGCCTCTGATGGAGCCGCTCCGAAAGCAGCTGGAGCTGGGCTGGGAAATCGGGCCGCAGTCTCCCATTGCCGGACAGGTGGCAAAGCTCGTCTCAGAGCTGACCGGCCTGCCGCGTGTGGCAATGATGAATACCGGAAGCGAAGCCGTGATGACGGCGATCCGGCTGGCTCGCACGATCACCGGGCGCGATAAAATCGCTGTTTTCACCGGAGCCTATCATGGGAATTTCGACAGTGTGGCCCTTCGCCAAAAGCCGACCAATGGCGAACGCCCGCCCTACCCGATCTCGGCGGGAATCCCCGAAAGCCTGCTCGAAGACATGATCCTCGTGGACTATGGTTCGCCGGAAGCACTTGAAGTTTTGCGCCGGGAAATGCCCAACATCGCGGCGGTGCTGGTCGAGGCCATCCAGTCGCGCAATTTATCGCTGCAGCCTTTCGACTTTTTACGTGAAGTGAAGGGGTTGTGCGAGATTCACGACACCTGCTTTATTCTCGATGATCTCGTGATGGGGTTCCGGGTCGCTCCCAACGGCTCAATTGCCTATCATGGCATCGAGCCGGACATTGCCACCTACGGAAAAGTGGTCGGCGGCGGAATGCCGATTGGAATGATTGCCGGTCATCCCCGCTGGATGGACGCGATTGACGGCGGCGTGTGGAACTACGGGGACACGTCGTTTCCAGAGGCAGAAATGACCTTTTATGCGGGCTGTTTCTGCAAGCACCCTCTCGCGATGGTCGCTGCCCTCGAACTGCTCACTCACATCAAAGAGGAAGGAATCGCGCTCTATCAAGCACTGGAAAGGCGCACTTCCCGCGTCGTCAACGAAATGAACGCCTTTTTCACAGAAGAGGAAGTTCCGATTTCGATTGAACAGATCGGCTCGATTTTCCGGTTCCGCTACAGCTCCGACTTTGCGTTTGTGCCGCTGTTTCTTCATCATCTGATGTACAAGGGCGTTCACGTCTGGGAAGGGCGCAACGCCTTTATTTCAACCGCACATACCGACGCCGATCTGGATTTCGTGGTGCGGGCCGTAAAAGAATCCATCCATGAAATGCGAGACGGCGGCTTCTTTCCGCCGAAACTCGCCCGTACCCGCCCGACGATTTCCCCCCGCACTCAGCCGTCAGCGCCCTTGATGCGGGCGGCGGAGGATCGAGAAACGGGTTTTTTTGATTCAGGCCGGGAGGAAAAGCCGCCGGGAAAGTCGTCCCTGCGGTTTAGCCTCTACTTTTTCGGAAATTATCCGGCAGAGTATACCGAAAGCAAGTACCGGCTTTTACAAACCAGTGTTCAGTTCGCCGACACGCACGGCTTCGAGGCGGTCTGGCTTCCCGAACGGCACTTTCATTCATTCGGCGGAATCTCGCCGAATCCATCCGTGCTCGCAGCGTCGCTGGCTGCTTCCACAAAACGAATTCACCTGCGCGGCGGCAGCGTGGTTTTGCCCTTGCACCATCCCATTCGCGTGGCCGAAGAGTGGGCTTTGGTAGACAGTCTAAGCGGAGGGCGAACCGCCATTTCGTTTGCGACCGGCTGGAACGCCAACGATTTCGCACTGGCTCCCGACCGCTTCGAGGAGCGCAGGCAGATCACCCGCAACGAGCGCAAAATCGTCGAAGCCCTCTGGCGCGGCGAAACCGCGAAAGCGACCAATGGAAAAGGCGAGACGGTTTTGGTGAAACTGTTTCCTGCTCCGGCTCAAAAAACGCTTCCGACCTGGCTTTCCGGCGTCAGCCTCGAAACCTTTGTTGAGGCGGGCGAAACCGGTGCAAACGTTCTCACCAATTTGCAATCGCAAACGGTGGCTGAACTCCGCGAAAAAATTACGGCTTATCGTGAGGCTCGCTCGCGCCGGGGCGACGATCCACACACCGGGTGCGTCACGGTGCTGCTTCATACCTTTGTCCAGCCCTCGGCAGAACACGCGCAGAAAGCCGCCCGCCTTTCGTTTTATCACTATCTGCACGCTTCGATGGAGTTGATGGCGAAGCGGCAGGGCGAAGCCGACGCCCCCGATCTCGACACCGTAGACGATAAGGACCTGGAACGGCTGTTCGGCAATGCCTACACTCAGTACCTCGAATCGCGAGCCTGGATCGGTTCGCCGGAAAGCTGCGCTCCCATTGCCGACGCGCTCGTCGCAGCGGGCGTAAACGAAGTCGCCTGCCTGCTCGACTTCATCGAAGACCCCGATCTTGCCCTCAGCGGTCTGGAATCGCTGGATGCGCTCCGCAGGCGTTACGTTTCCCCGGACGCGCTCCCGCTTTCGGCCCCCGAAACGAAAACCGAGCAAGGTCTGCCCCGAAACGGCGAAGCCCAGATTCTGCCGTTAACGGAGGCGCAGGCCGATCTTTGGCTGGCTTCCCAATTGGACCCCGATGCCGCCCTCGCCTATAATGAAGCTTACGCATTACGGTTGGATCACAGCCTCGATACTGCCGCTTTCGAGGCTGCGCTCAACGCCGTGATTACGCGGCATGAGCTTCTGCGTGCCCGCCTGCTCCCCGAAGGGGAACGGCAGGAAATTCTACCTTCGCTTAAGGTCAGCCTTACAGTCGAATCCCTGTCCGGGGAAGCCGATCTGCAGCAGGAACTCGAACAGGAAGCCAAAACCGGTTTTGATCTTACTTCCGCCCCGCTTTTTCGCGCCCGCCTTTTTCGGGTCGGAACCGGCGATGAGGTTTCGTTTGTTTTTTCCTTTGTGTTTCATCACCTCATTTTGGACGACTACTCCGGCGGGATTTTCTTTGACGAGCTTGGAGAATTTTACTCCGCCAAAACAGGAGGAACCGCGCCGAACCTAGAAGCCCCGATGCCGCTTGCCGAGTATCTCGACTGGCTTAAGTCCGAAGAATATGCCCTTCCTCTCGCCAAGGCGGAACTCTACTGGACGGAAAAACATCGGGACGAAGCCCCGCCGCTTGAGCTTCCAACTGACCGACCCCGCCCCGAAATCAAAACCTATCGCTGCGGGCACGCCGCTTTAAGCCTGGATGCTTCACTTTTGGAACGGCTTAAAAAAACGGCAAACGCTCAAAAATGCACCCTGTTTCATCTGCTGACAGCAGGATTTGCCGCGCTGCTGGCCCGCTTGACCGGCGAAACGGAAATCACCCCCTGCATCGTTGCAGCAGGACAGGCCCTTGTTGGGGACTCTCCCCTGCTGGCTCATGCCTCGAATTTGCTTCCGCTGCGGCTTTCCTTTGCGCCGGAGAAGTCCTTCACTGACTTTCTTGCCGGAACGAAAACCGAAATCGTCGAGGCCTTCCATCATCAGCACCTCACCTTCGGAACGCTCGTGCGCCTGCTCAACCGACCGACTGACAAAAGCCGCCTCCCCCTGTCCGGGATTGTTTTCAACCTGGATCGTCTGAACAATCAGCTTCGATTTGGAAACTGCCGCCACGAATTTCTCACGCCGCCGCGCTTCTACTCACGCTACGACGCTTTTTTCAATCTTCTGCAAACCGGAACCGCCCTTAACGTAGACTGCCATTTCAACTCCGATCTCTACCATCAGAAAACCATCGAGCGGTATCTTTCGGTGTTTCGCACCCTGCTCGAAAGCATCGCCGAAGCACCGGATCAAAAAGCGGGCGACCTTTCCCTCGTCACGGAAGCGGAGAGGGCGGCGTTTCTGAAGCCGCAGGAAAAAGCGGATACGAGTGACCCGCAACAATCGGTTCCGGAACTTTTTTCGGAAACGGCGGCTCTTTTTTCCAGCAGCCCCGCTCTTCAATTCGGGGAGGAACACTGGACTTATGCCGAGCTGGACGCTCGCAGCAGCCAGATGGCGCGTTTTCTGAAAACTCAGGGCGTTGCCCCGCAAGACCGTGTGGGCGTCTGCCTGGAGCGTGGGCCGGAAATGATTTTGGCTTTGCTCGGCATTCTGAAAGCCGGAGCCGCCTACGTCCCCCTTTCGCCCGAAGACCCGCTCGAACGCAAATCGGAGCAGATTCGCGATACGCAGTGCCGGGTCATTCTCACGCAGAACCGTCTTTGTAAAACCATTCCCGACCTTGGTGTGCCTTCCCTGAGTTTGGACACGAAAGCGGAAATAATCCAAAAAGAAAGCGCGGCCCCGATTTCCCCAGCCGTATCTCCCGACAGCCTGGCTTATGTGATGTACACTTCCGGCTCCACCGGAACTCCCAAAGGCGTCTGCATCCCTCACCGGGCTATTGTGCGGCTGGTCAAAAATCAAAATTATGTTCAGATTTCAGACAAAGATACTTTTTTACAATTTGCGCCGCTTTCCTTTGATGCCTCCACGTTCGAAATCTGGGGAGCCTTGCTGAACGGCGCACAACTGACGCTTTTCCCCGCCCGCACGCCGAACTTAAGCGAACTCGGCACCTTTATCGAAACGTACCGCATCACCATTCTCTGGCTGACCGCCGGGTTATTTCATCAAATGGTGGAAACGGAACTGCCCCGGCTTCGACGGGTCAGGCAGCTGCTCACTGGCGGCGAGGCTCCCGCACTGACGGCGTTCCGAACGGCGAACTCCCTTCTGCCCGAAACGACCCTTATCAACGGCTACGGGCCGACGGAAAACACAACTTTCAGTGTGTGTTATCGCTTTCCGAAAACGGGATCGCCGCAAGACGCGCTCCCTCTTGGACTTCCGATCCACAACACCACCGCGTTTGTGCTGGATCACCGCCTTCAGCCTTTGCCCGTCGGGGTTCCCGGCGAACTTCTGCTGGGCGGGGAGGGGCTGGCACTCGGCTACCTAAACGCCCCGGAACTCACCGCACAAAAGTTCGTGACCGATTCCGCCGGAAGACGGCTTTACAAAACCGGCGATCTGGTGAAATGGCGCGAAGATGGAACGCTTCAGTTTTTGGGACGGCACGATCATCAGATCAAGCTGAGGGGGTTTCGCATCGAACTCGGTGAGATTGAAGCTGCCCTAAAAAGTCTGCCCCAGGTGCGTGAAGCCGCTGTCCTTTTGCGGGAGGACAAGCCGGAGGATCGCCGCATCACCGCTTATGTGGTTTTGGAAAACCCGCCTGCAAAACGAGAAGAAAAAGAGTTAAAGGCTTTGCTTGCCCAGCGTCTTCCCGCCTACATGATCCCTTCGGCCTTTGTTTTTCTGGAAACCCTGCCGACCAAAGCGAGCGGAAAAGTAGATCGCCGCGCCCTTCCGCTTCCCCCTGCCCCGCCGTCGGACAAAGAAGCGGCGGCCCCTGCCAATGAAACGGAAACCAGACTGGCAACACTATGGGAAGAAGTGCTTCGGCTGCCGACCCTCAGTGTGACTGCCGACTTTTTCGAGTTGGGCGGACATTCCCTGCTCGCCGTAAAGTTGTTCTCGCGGATCGAGCAGGAGTTCGGCAAAAAATTACCGCTTTCGGTGCTGTTCGCTCACGGCACGGTGCGAAAACTGGCGGCCCTTCTGCCTGCGGCCTCTTTGGGAGCTAGTGCCGAGACCGCCCTCGCTGTCAGCATGACGCCGCCGTCCCCGGCCCTCACGCCCCCCGCTAAAGATGCTCCCCTCACCGACTCTGTGGCATGGGACTGCCTGGTGGCGATTCAGCGCGAAGGCAGCCGCCCCCCGTTTTTCAGCGTTCATGCGGTGGGAGCCAATGTTCTCAACTACCGGCTGCTTTCCAAACACCTGGGCAGCGATCAGCCGTTTTACGGGTTTCAGGCAATGGGGCTGGATGGAAACCGCGCCCCCGCCACCTCCGTTTACGAAATGGCGCAAAATTACATCGAAGCCATGCGCTCGGTTCAACCGCACGGCCCCTATTTCATCGGAGGCGGTTCGTCGGGCGGCGTGGTCGCCTTTGAGATGGCGCAGCAGCTGGTCTCGAACGGCGAAGAGGTGGCCCTGCTCGCTCTGCTTGATACCTACTGCCTGCCGGAAGAAGGGGCCTCCTCTCCAGCAAACTGGGAGCGGCGCGAACTCATTGACGCCCATCTCGGCAACCTCATCGAACTGTCCTTCCGGGAAAAAATGGGCTATCTTCTGCGGGCCTCGCTCAACAAACTTCGAGCACTCGGCCTTCGACTCACGGGCCGCCGCCTGCTCACCGAACACGAAGCCGAGCTGCCGCCGGAGCTGAGGCAGGTGCGGCGGGCGATCCTCACCGCCATCCACAGCTACCAGCCCGACCCTTATCCCGGAAAAGTGACGCTTTTTCTCGCCACCAAAGCCCAGCACCGCACTCAGCGTGATCCGCGCCTGCGCTGGGCAGAGTTTGCGGAAAGCGGGCTGGAACTCCAGCTTGTGCCCGCCGACCACGACGAAATCCTCGAAGAACCGTCTGTCCGCGTTCTTGCGCTTCGGCTTCGCAGCAGTATGGATGCGATCCTCCAAAAATGACCTCCCGGCAGAGAGCGCGGCTTCCTGCCGTCCCCTTTTGCGTTTTTGCGAAAATTTAGGCTATAATAAAGCACATTTACTTGACTTCCCCCGGTCACCCAGTCTGCGATAAAACGTCCCTGAATGTCTTTGCTATGACCATGCCTAATTATTCCGTCTCCCGGCTGCTGAAACGCTCGGCTGCCGCTGCCCTGCTCTCGTCCTGGTTTTGCGCTGTGCTGCCCGCCCAGCAAACCCCGCCTGCCGCTCCCCCCAAAACAAAACCGGCCTTGCCGCCCGCCCCAGACGAAGAGGAAATCACTCCCTCCCGAAAGCAGGACAACGACCAGCCGATCAATTCTGCAAAGCCCTCGAATCCCCTGGTGCTCAAGCAGCCCGACGGACGCGGCAATCAGTCCGATCAATTCGACGAAAAAGGCAGGCGACTGGAACCGCAGACCCCCGTTCGCAAAAAGAATTTCGGGGACTTCCAGGGGCGGCACAGCACCGATCCGCGCACCCGCAGCCTCAATGACGACGAAGACCTCGCTTATTTCGGATACAGTTTTTTCGAACCGGCGCGAAACTATCTTCTGGCCAAGCAGCAGTATGTTCAGCGGCTGCTGTCTGGGGACAACCCGCCTTCGTCCGAGGAGAATCGTAACCCTCAGCAAAACTTCTCCCGAATGAGAAACGACGGAGCTTCCTCATCAGACCCGCGTACTCGAAGCAGTTCCACCGCCTCGCGTCGAAAAGCCTACGGTCAAACCAACAACGGCTCCGACGATTCACTTCTTTCCCGGCGGCGCGTCAAGCCGGGAAAAGGGCGGGCCGGGGTATCAGGCGAAGACACCCCCGCGGGCGAGTCTGCCTCCGCTTCAATGGATACGGAAGACACTGTTGTCATTCCTGGAACCGGAGCCGGTTCTCGCCGCCGAAGCCGAACGCTCTCCTCGGAAAACCTCGATCCGGCCCTCAAACTTCCGCGCGGGCGCAAAAGCACCGATGACGCCAACCCCGATCCGCGTGACCCGCGTTCCCCGCAGCGGGAACGGCCCCAAAACTCGCCCCCGGATGAAAACGACCCGGCGGATTCCGAAAATACCGGCCCCGTTCGCGGCTTCGGGGCTAAAACTTCGCGGCGAGGCTCTTCCGATTTCGGAGTCTTCGATGATACCAACGCCTTCAATTCTATTGCCGACCCGCTGGCTCAACTGCGCGGCAACGTGCTGGCGTCTGTCCCCACCACCTACTCGCTTTCCGGCGGCGACAAACTGATCTTAACCTACCGCACCCCCACCCTGAGTGATACCGAGCTGCGATTGACCGTAGACCCGCAGGGAGCGATTACTCTTCCCGAAGCCGGACGAATCGTGGTGAGCGGCCTGACCCTCGCGCAAGCTCAAGCCGCCATTCAGCGCAAGCTCGGCCTGCTCTATCGCAATGTCAGCACCCAGGTTACTTTGGAGGAGCTGCGAACCATTGTCGTCACCGTTTCGGGCGAGGCCTTTCAGCCCGGAAGCTACCCGGTTCCCTCCGTTACGTCGGCCATCAATGTGCTTTATGCGGCAGGCGGCCCGACAGAGCGCGGTTCGCTTCGCCGCATCGAAGTGCGACGGCAGGGGCGATTGGCGGGAACGATTGATGTCTACAAATTTCTTACCGGCGGCGAACAGCCCGACATCCCGCTTCAATCCGGCGATCTCATCACCATTCCGCCGCGCCAGTCCGAAATCACCGTGCGGGGCGAGGTTCGAAATCCCGCGATTTACGAATTAAAAGACAACGAAACGCTCGCCGACGCCTTGCGATTTTCCGGCGGCATCAAACCCTCCGGCGTTTCTCAAAACATCCGCATCGAAACGCTGGTTCCGGGCCGGGAACGAGTCCTCAAAACGGTAGACCTGAAGACCACCTCCGCCGCTCGCGGCGTCGCTCTTTTTGACGGCGACAACGTAGACGTTTTTTCGGTGCGCGATACCGTTGCCAACAAAGTCACGGTCGAAGGGGCCGTAGACCAGCCCAGCGATTATGCCTTTACGCCCGGAATGCATGTGGCCGACTTGGTGGATCGTGCTCGCGGACTTTTGCCCGAAGCCTACACGCCCCGTGCCGAACTTTACCGCTGGAACCCGGACAATACCACCACCCTGATCCCCGTCAACCTTGATGCGGCTCTCACCCGAAGCTCGGCTTCAAACCTCCTCCTTTCGCGCTGGGATCGGCTTCGAATCTACACCCGTGAAGAGGTGGCCTGGACGGGAACCCGCCGCGTCGAACTCACCGGAGCGGTGCAGCGGCCTGGCGTTTATCAGCGAAGCGAAGGAATGCGCCTTTCCGACCTGCTGCGTCGAGCGGGCGGCCCGACCCCGGACGCCTACCTCAACCGGGCAGTGGTGCTTCATCAGCGCGGGGACGGAACGTTTGCCTACGAATACCCTAATCTTTTGAGCGCGATTAAGGGAACCAACGGTTCGGATGTTCTCATCGAAGACAATGATCTTGTTGCGGTCTATAAAACCGATGAGGCGAATTTCACCCCCGAACGCGTAGTCTCCATTCGCGGCGAGATCGTGGCTCCCGGTGTCTATCCGCGTGGAGACGGAATGAAACTCTCCGACCTCATCAAAAACGCAGGGGGATTTCGCCCTGGAGCGACACCGCGTGTCACCATCGCCCACGCCCGCAGTTTCGTGGATGTGCCCAACACCGAGGTAAAAACCGTTTCGATCTCTGTCAATGACCGGGGAATTCCGGCTCAGGACTTGCTGCTCGATGACGGCGACGTGGTCACGGTCCAGGGAGACGGCAATTTTCAGAACGAAGTGCGGCTCGTTACGGTCAAAGGATTTGTCAACCGACCCGGCCCCATCGTGCTGAGCCGCAAAGGGATGCGCCTTTCCGATGCCATTCTCGAAGCGGGCGGCCTCAAGCCGGAAGGCTCCCCCGAAGGAACCGAATTCAATCGTGACCCGAAAATGCTGGCTTCCACCGGCCAGAAAACGATCATGCAGAAGGTTTCTGCACTCAGCGATCTGATCAACGCTTCCGTTTATCGCCGTGAACTCGCCAAATCAGACATCGAACGCGCCAAAGCCCTGAAAACTGCCGAAACCGAAGGGGCAGGACTGCTGGGGTCGCTCACCGGGGCCGGAACCCCGGCTCCCGTCCCGTCCAACCCGATTGTGGCGCAAAACCTCGCCAACCGTGATCTCGTTTCCCGTCCGCGCACAATGGGCGAAACGGACTTGACACCGAATGGAAACATTGCCGTTAATCTGCCGCAAGCCCTCCGCAAACCCGGCAGCGAAGAGGACATTCTTCTTGTGGATGGCGATGTGATTACGATTCCTGAAATGCCCACCACCCTGCAGGTTTCCGGTGCGGTGGTCAATCCGAGAGGGGTTCTCTTCAAATCGGGGGCAGGACTGGATTACTATATCACGCGGGCAGGCGGGTTTGCTCCAGATGTCGCGAAAGATCGAATCGTCGTCATTCGGGCAGGCGGCGGCATTTTCCCGGCCAGCAAAGCGGGAGCCCTGCGCCCCGGAGACCTGATTTTTGTTCCCACAAAAGTGGTGGCAGAGAAAATCACCGCCAACAGCAATCTCCTGAACGATCTTTTCCGAGGGATCACCAATACGGCCCTTTCCGTGCTGCTGGCCACGAAACTGTTCGGCCTCTAATCCCGAAACGGAGGCGTTGTGGATTGAAAGCGGGAGGACGCTTCCCGTTCTCTCTCCGGGCATTTTTAGAAACCCCTTTTCTCAGGGCTTTTGCAGAGAGGCTTGCCGGTTCGACGAATTCATGGATAACACTCGCTCCGAGGGGAAACCGACACTCAACCCTCAAAACGAACGCAGACTGGACTTTCGTCTTCTCAGGACGATCTACCGAAAAAGACGCCTCCCGTTTTTTTTAGCCGTTCCGCTTTTGTTTCTGCTCTGTGCCGGTTACGGGCTTTTTTTCGCTCCGCAGTCGTTTTCTGCTTATACTTCTATGTCAATGCAGCAAAACACCCCGCTCGGCGGGGCGGCTTCGCTGCTGACGGGCGTTAATAACCTTTCCGGCGGCGGACGCTACCTCGGCATCATCAAAAGCCGAAATTTTGCCGAACAGGTCGAAACCATCGTTCACCTCCAGCAGATCTATCGGCTGAAAACCCTGGAAGACGCGATTGATGAACTCCAGAAGGTCGTTAAAATCGAAGACAACCCATCGGATGCCCTTTTGATTTTGCGCGTGGATGTTCGCGGGCCTGCACGTTTTGGGCGTGAGTCTCCACAAAAGCGCGAAGCTATCCGCCATCTGCCTGCCTTTATCGCCAACACCTACGTTCAGATTTTTCGCAAATATCTCCGCGAGAGTGACAATGACCGTGAAGCCGTTCTCTATCGCGGGGCCGAGCAAAAGCTGAAAATTGCCGATGCCAGCTACCGTCAGAGTGTTGCCCGCTATCTTCTGGCGGCGCGGGGCAGGAAAAGCGGTCAAAATACAATCACGCTTCCGTCGCTTTCAGGGGGATCGCCCCTCAGCCTGGGAGGCATGTCTTCGGAGACAAGTCCCGGTTCGGGAAGCGGTTCTTTGCGAGGCGGACAGAGCACCGGGGCAGGAGACGCAACCGCCGTGACCGAACTCCAGTCTCTGTTTCTGAAGCGCGGAACCCTAGAGCAGCGCATCAAAGCGGCGGAGGTGGCACAGACGGAAACCGATGCCCGCCTCCGAACCACCCCGGATCAACTGACTCAGCTGCCTGCGGAAGACCCTCTGCTCACTCAAGCCCGTGCCGATGTCACCGACGCACAGATTCGATTAGAAGGGCTGCTGCAAACGTATGCAAACACAGCTCCCCCCGTGGTGGCGGCTCGCCGCGCCCTGGAAGCCGCCAAAGCACGCTTGAGCGAGCAGGCAAAATCTATCCGCACAAAGGTCACTTCCACTGCAATCAGCCTGGAGGCATCCAAAGCGGAACTCGAAACCGTTAACCACCAGATCGAAGAGGCCAGCCGCCGCTTTGAACGCGGCAAAGAGGTCACCCTCAGTCTTGATGCCCTGCGCGGCGACATGGCTCTTGCCCTGGAAATCTTGAAAACAGCCTCCACCGAAGCCGCCCGCATTTCGCTGCAAACCGTCTCCAGTCAAAGCCGAATGGTCGTCATTGATAAAGCCGTCCAGCCGCGCTTCGGCAAACCCGGAATTGCCGTTACCCTGATGCTGAGTGCTCTCGTCACGGGGGCTTTCCTCGGCATCTGGCTCGCTCTCGAATACTCGCTTGCTTTGCTGAAGGCGGGAGAAACGGCCCCTTCTGTTCAGGACGGAATCGCGTTATGAGCGGCTTTAATTTCGCGGGATGGAGGAACGCCGTTGCGTGACCTGCTCCGAAAAATTTTTTTCGCGAGCGCAGCGCGAACCTACTCTTTGCTCATCACGCTGATCTCTCTGGCGATTACCGCGAAAGTGCTCGGCCCGGAGGGGCGGGGGGTCACAGCAGCGATCACGGCCTGGATCACCCTTTTTATGACCCTGGGCAATCTCAGCCTCGGCCACGTGACCCTTCACCACGCAACGGAAAAGCAGGGAACTCCCTGGCTGGGGCCAGCCCTGGGAACGCTGCTCACGCTGGCCGGAGTGATCTCGCTTTTTGGCTGGGCCGTTGCTTTGTTTCTGTTTGTGATCAGCCGGGGCGAGGTTTTCCGGGGACTTTCCGGCGGAATCGTCTTTCTCGGTTTTTTATCGCTGCCGCTGGTAATCTGGGAGCAGTACGGAAGCAGCCTGCTGGCCGCTCAAGATCGGGTTTACCTCTACAATCGCGCTCAAATGATTGGCCGCACGGTTGGGCTGCTTCTGCTTTTGTTTTTCTTATTGGAAGCCAAATGGGGGGTTGTAGGAGCCTTAGTCGCGCTGCAGGGGTCGCAGGCGATGGTAGCTCTCGGCGGCATCCGTGTTTTAATCCGAGAAGCAAAGATCGAGTCGCGGGTTCGCCTCTGCCGTGAGACAACCCGTACGCTGCTCCGAAATGGCTTGAAGATGCATCTCACCACCATTGGCTCCTATCTTTTTCTCTCGACGGATGTCCTGATCGTCAATCACTATCGAGGGTCGGCTGAAACCGGCTACTACCAATTGGCGGTACAGATCGTCTCGATGCTGGCTATTCCGCCGCAGTCGGCCATGACCATTCTTTCCTCCCGTCTGGCTCAGGTGGGGCCGGATCGCCTCTGGAAATCTCAGCGCAAAGTCATTTTGGGAATGATGGGAGTTGCCGGGCTTCTGGCCCTTGGTGCGGCCACCTTTGCGCCTATCGGTCTCGCCCTGCTGGGTGGAGGAAAATTTCGCCTGGCGGAGGGCGTTTTTCGGATCATGCTGCTCAATATCTTCGGCATGACGCTGGCTTTGCTTATGATGCCGCAGTGGATCGGACGGGGACTGTTCTGGCAGTCTTCCCTGTACACCCTCTCCGTAGGTGCACTCAATCTCATTGCTAATCTCATTTTGGTTCCTCGCTACGGAATGGTCGGTTCTGCCTGGGCAACAGTGGGAACCTATGCGACGACGATGAGTGTCAATCTGTGTTTTATCGTTTGGATCGAGCGTCACCTCCGAAAATCACCTCCGCTCCCTCCAAACGAAAACTCGGCAGTCCCCAATGAATTTGTTACCCCCACCACTGAGGCTGGATTTTGAATTCAACGTTACTTCAGAAGGAGATCGTATTCAATGTCAATTGAACAGGAGGTGGACTTGATCGTTGCCATGTCTGCGGACATGGGATTTCGGGTCCCCCCCCGGCGCGAAAATGCTGGATTTTGGCTGCGGTTCAGGACGCATGGTTCGCAGTTTTCTCGATAAAGGCTATGATACTTATGGGGCTGACATCGAAGAATTTTGGCTGCTGGGTGACGAGAAATTAAATCAGCCGCCCTGGCCGCCGGACGATCTAGAACGCTTCGGGAGGATTTCACTCCATCCCTACCGGCTTCCTTTTGAGGACAACACCTTCGATTTTTGTTGCAGCACCGTCGTTTTCGAGCACGTTCAGAATTTTAAGGAAGCCTTCGCGGAGATCAAGCGCGTTCTGAAACCGGGCGGAGCCACCCTCCATATTTTCCCGTCCCGGTATCTGCCGGTCGAACCGCATCTTCATGTTCCGCTTGCAGCTCTTTTCCAATCGAGTGCCTACCTCTCCATCTGGGCAAGGCTGGGGATTCGAAACGAGCATCAGCAGGGCATGACCTGGCAAGAGACCACCCGGTACAATGTCGAATGGCTGAAGACAAACGTCAACTATGTGACTGCCCGCCAGATAGAACACGATGCGATGCAAACTTTTGGCAATATCCAATTTCCGCATCGAAGTTATGTCAAACACGGCTACGGAAAGGCAGGCAAACTCGGAAGAAGTCTCCCGTTTCCCTTTTTCTCTCAGCTTGCATTCACTTTTTTCCGGCGGGTAATTTTCATGAGAAAAACATAAGGCCCGCTTCACGTGCGTGGGTTGACCTGCCGCAACAGGAATTTAATTTGAGAATTTTTTGATGATTAATGAACTTCATGCCCTGTTTCATCGTCCCGAAAAGGGCTGGGATCCAGTCTCCTCGGATCATGTGCAAACCTACGCCTCTCAGGAATGGGAGTTGGTTTCGGCGGGCCTGGTTCCGCACGACCTGGAGGAGTTGGAAGAACGGATCGGCGGACTCAAGGGTAAGCGCGTTCTCGATCTCGGCGGCGGCCCTGGGCAGTACAGCATCGGAATGGCCGAGCGAGGAGCCGAAGTCACCTGGCATGACATCAGCCGGGGCTACCAATCCATCGTGCAGCAAAAAGCGATGGGGCAAAACGTAAAAGTCGAAACCTCGCTGGGCTATCTGGAAGAGGCGGCGAAGTTCGCGGATCGCCCTTTCGATCTGGTTTTCAATCGAATTTGCTGGCGTTATGCCATGAACGACCGCGCTTTCGCGAAAATCGTCCATTCCCTCGTGGCTCCCGGCGGCTGCGGCTATATTTTCGAGGAATACAGCGAAGGCGAGGTTTCTCCCAAACGCCGCATTTTGATTGACTTCTATAGCAAAACCGGTATCAAAATTGGGCATCTCTACCCATTGCCGGGGCGAATTGCCGGAGAGATCGCCCGCCTGCCGCTGCAAAGGCTTTTCGTCGAATACGACAAAGTGCCCAATCGCTGTGATGTCATTTTCTTCAAGCCCCTTCTGCCGCTGAAGGGGCCCTCGAAGTGACCGCACGCTATCTCGTTCGCTTCGACGATATTTGCCCAACGATGAACTGGCGAATGTGGGACAATATCGAAGGCATTTGTAAGGATTTTGGGATCAAACCTTTACTTGCCGTTGTCCCCGACAATCATGATCCGCAGCTTCGGCTGGATACGCCCGCCCCCGATTTTTGGGAGCGTGTGCGGAAATGGCAGGCCCTGGGCTGGACCATTGGGCTTCATGGGTTTCGGCATCAGTATATCAATACTGAGGCCGGGATGCTGAAGCTAAACCCGCTGAGTGAATTTGCCGGGCTTTCGCTGGATGAGCAGCGAAGCAAAATCAACTGTGGCATAAAAATCTTCGAGGCGGAGCGGGTGCGTCCCGATATCTGGATCGCCCCCTCTCATTCGTTTGATGCCAATACTCTGATCGCCCTCAAAGAAGCGGGAATCACCGCCGTTTCCGACGGCTATTTTCTCTTTCCGCACCTCGATCCGCAAGGAACGTTCTGGCTGCCGCAGCAAATCTGGCGATTTCGCCCGCTGCCGCTCGGCGTCTGGACGGTGTGCTTTCACCATAATCCCTGGACACCGGACACTATGGCTGGGTTCCGGCAAGACGTGAGCCGCTACCGGCGCAAGATCACCGATTTCGGCAGCATGAAGCGCGAGTATTCCCAACGTTCCGTCTCACCGCTCGACACGTTGATGTCCCAGACCTACGTTCGTTTAATCCAGCTCAAAAAACGGCTGAATCTACCATGACCCTCCCCTCAAAAATTCGCGTTTGTTTTCTGATCCATCGCCTGAACGATGGCGGAGCACAACGCCAGCTCACAGAACTCGTGCGGGTTCTGGACAAATCTCGCTTTGATGTATCGGTGATTTCTCTTTATGACGGCGGTCGCTTTCAAGAGGAGATGGCTCTCCTCCCTGGAGTAAAGTTGATCGTCATCGGAAAGTCTTATCGCTGGGACATTCTCGGCCCGATTTTTCGACTTATTCGCGCCACGCGGCAGATTCGGCCCCATATCCTTCATGGCTACCTGTCTCTCGGAAATATCCTGGCGGTTCTTCTGAAGCCCTGTGTACGAAATATGCGGGTTGTTTGGGGGTTGAGAAGCTCCGGGCTTCTTCAGCAGCATGAAAGCCGTGTAACCCGCTTTTTAAGCCGTATCGAGCGAAAACTGGCCGGTCTCCCCGACCTTTTTATCGCAAACTCCTACGCCGGACGCAGCTATTTCGAGGGCATCGGGTTTCCCGCTGGCCGCTGCCTTGTCATTCACAATGGAATTGATACCGATACCTTTGTTCCTCACGAGGAAGCGCGGCAAGAAATGAGGCTGGCCTGGGGAATCGGCCCGGACATACCGCTGATTGGGATCATCGGGCGCGTTTCCCCCGAAAAAGATCATGCGACCTTTCTGAAAGCCGCCGCTCAAGCCCTTCAGGTGCGCCCCGAACTTCGCTTTGTTGTCATCGGCGGGGGAAATAGCGACTATGTGCAGGAAATGAAGACGCTTGCCGCCTCGTTGAACATTGCCGACTGCGTTCTCTGGACCGGTTCCATCGGCATGATGAGCAAAGTTCACAACGCGCTCGATCTGCTGGCCCTCACCTCTCCGCGAGAAGGATTTCCGAATGTCGTGGGGGAGGCAATGGCAACCGGCGTTCCCTGTGTCGTCACCGATGTGGGTGACGCGGCTTTGATGGTGGAATGTCTCGGCGGCGTGTGTCCCGCAGGAGATGCGGCAGCCATCGCACAAAACATTCTCTCGGTACTCGAAAAAACGCCTCGGCCCCTCCCCGATCTGCGGCAGCGAAAAAGCATCGTTTCCCGTTTCGGACTCGAAGTCCTAAAGCAGAAAACGGAGGACGCGCTATGTCGTCTGGTTTGACGCCGGACCTCTTTTTCGCGGCCTGGGTTTCCTTTCTGCTGTGCTTTTGGATTTTAAGGCGAGAACTTCCTCTCCCGATTGTTTTCGGCATTGTGCTGGCCCGTATTTCGGCGGCGGTGGTTTACTTCGGTGTCTTCTTTGCCAATTCTCCCTGGCATTTTCTCGACGACCTCAATTATCTCGCTGCTGCCTCGAAGCTGCGAGCGGAAGGGTTCAACCCGCTCAACACGCTCACCACCTCGGAAGGGCTGACTGCGCTGGTCATCGTCTCAGATGGAAACCATTTTCTTTACCGGTGGTGGAATCTCTTTGCCACTTGGCTTTTTGGCGATCACTATTACTCCCCGGTTTTCCTCAACATCGTTTTGAGCTGCCTCGCCGCCGTTTATTTTCGCAATACCCTGCGCGTTCTGAACTATTCCGAGCGTTATCAAAAAGCGTATTTATGTTTTCTCCTTCTTCAGTGGGATATGCTCGCCTGGTCTACCGTCACCAACATGAAGGAGTCCATGATGATGTGCTTCACCGCCGCCGCCTTTTACTATTTGGTGAAGCTGACCATCAAATTCCGAGGCCGGGATTTGCTGGGGCTGGGCACGGTGTTGTTTCTTTTTTTCTGGATTCGATTTTATCTTGCGTTTCTAGTTCCGGCGGCCTGGGGCTTGTGGCTTACGATTCAGTGGAAAAGCTGGAAGAAAATTTTTCTCGCTCCCCTCTTCTTTTATATTTTGTTGAAAGCAGGATCGAGCAGCGGCGGAGAGTCCGTTTCTTTTTTGCGCCCGGATCAACTGCTCATCGGCGTGATTCGGTTTCCGCTCACGCCGCAGCCCTGGCAGATCGAGCCAGAATACACTTTTCTAATCCTCCCTTCCATTTTGCACTGGCTGACACTGATCCCGGCAGCAGGAGCAGCCCTCGCCCTCTGGCGAACTCGGTCTCGCGAGCGCATTCTGCTCTGCTACCTGCTGATTACCACTCTTTTTTTCGCGCTGGTGCCGGAAGTGCAGGGGCCTCGGCATCGCGTCCAGATTACGTTTTTGATCGCCTGGCTTCAGTTCCATGCGTTCTATTTGTGGTCTCAGGGGCGGCAGACCCAGAAAACGCCATCGGCCTCCCCTGCTCTCTCACCGCTCCCGGTTCAGCCTTCCCCATGAAAATTCTCCATATCATAACCGGTCTGAAAACGGGCGGGGCCGAATCCACTCTTTTGCGGATTGTCACCGCCATGCATCCCCGCCACGAAAGCATCGTCATTTCTCTGATGGATGGGGGCGAAATCGGAGCGAAGATCGAGCAGGCGGGCATCCGAGTTCTCACCCTCGGCATGAAACCCGGTGTTCCCGACGCTTCCTCGTTCCGAAAACTCGTCAACTGGGTTAAGGAAATCCAACCTGATCTTGTACAAACCTGGATGTATCACGCCGATCTGATCGGCGGTCTGGCTTCGCGGCGGGCCGGAATCAAAACGCTGGTTTGGAACATCCGCCACACCAATCTGGACACAAACGCCAACAAACGCACCACGCTGCTCACCGCAAAACTCTGTGCCCTTCTCTCCCGAAAACTGCCTCGGCGCATTATCTCCTGTTCCGAGGCGGCCAGAGAACGGCACATTCGCTTTGGCTACAGCGGCCTTCAAATGGTAGTCATTCCAAACGGCTACGACGTTTCGCTGTACCATCCTGACCCCGAAGCCGGAAAGAGCGTTCGGCAGGAACTCGGCCTGCCGGAGGCGGCTCCGCTGATCGGGATCGTCGGGCGGTTTCACCCGCAGAAAGATCACGCCACCTTTGTCAAAGCCGCAGGCATCCTCGCTCGCACCCATCCCGGCGTTCGGTTTCTTCTTTGCGGCGACGGGATCGAGGAGAGCAATTCGCAGCTGACCGAATGGATTCAGCAAGCGGGGATCAAGAGCACCGTTTCTCTGCTTGGCAGGCGGAGCGACATTCCCCGCCTCGACGCCGCCCTTGATGTCGCTGCCATCTCTTCCGTCGGGGAAGGCTTTCCCAATGTAGTCGGTGAAGCGATGGCGTGCGGCGTTCCCTGCGTGGTCACCGATGTGGGAGATGCCGCTTATCTGGTGGGAGAAACGGGGATCGTGGTGCCGCCCCGTTCTCCGGAGGCCCTGGCTGCGGGTTGGGCCGAACTGCTGGCACTTTCGCCCGAAGCACGAAGGGCAAAGGGGCTGCTGGCACGAGAGCGCGTGCTCGAAAAGTTTACCCTGGAGAAAATTGTGCTACAATACGAACAGTTATACCGTGAGTTAATTTAAGGAGCCGCCTTCGCCATGTGTGGAATAACCGGGTTTTACGACCTTGCGGGCCGCTTTTCCCTGGAGGAGCGAACCCAGGTGATTCGGCAGATGGCCGACCGTCTGACGCACCGAGGACCGGACAGTTCCGGCTTCTGGACCGATCCGCAAAGCGGGCTGGCGTTCGGGCATCGGCGGCTCGCCATCGTAGACCTCTCGCCTGCCGGTCACCAGCCCATGCTCTCGTCGGAAGCGCGTTATGTGCTGACGTTCAACGGAGAAATTTATAATTTTCCCGAACTGCGCGAAGAACTCCAGGCGAAGGGCCACACGTTTCGCGGCTCCAGCGACACGGAGATGATCCTGGCCGCCGTTCAGGAATGGGGCTTCGAAAACAGCCTCCAGCGCTTTGTCGGAATGTTCGCCCTTGCCCTCTGGGATCGTAAAGAAAAAACCCTCTTTTTCGCTCGTGATCGCCTGGGGGAAAAGCCGCTCTACTACGGATGGCAGGGCAAAACTTTTCTTTTTGGTTCCGAGTTAAAGGCTTTACGCGTTCATCCCGACTGGAACGGCGAAATAGACCGCGACGCCATCGGAATGTTTCTTCGCCACAATTACGTTCCTGCTCCCCACTCGATTTACCGAGGTATCTTTAAGCTCTCTCCCGGAACCTTTCTCACGCTGACGAACAGCGACTTGTCTGCCCTCCGTCTTCCCGCTCCCCGTTCCTACTGGTCACTCAAGACAGTGGCGGAGACCGGGGTTCGGTCTCCCTTTTCAGGATCGGATGCGGAGGCATTGGATCGGCTGGACAGTCTGCTTCGCGCTTCCGTTGGAGGACAGATGATGGCCGATGTTCCGCTTGGAGCCTTTCTCTCCGGCGGCGTCGACTCTTCCATGCTCGCGGCACAAATGCAGGCTCAGAGCAGCCGCCCGGTGAAAACCTTCACCATCGGCTTTGGAGAGGAAGAATTCAACGAGGCAAAATACGCAAAGGAAGTGGCGCGGCATCTCGGAACCGAACACCACGAATTGTACGTCACGGTCGAGCAGGCACAAAAGGTGGTTCCGCTGCTGCCCACGCTCTACGATGAACCGTTTTCCGATTCGTCTCAGATTCCCACTTTCCTCGTTTCCCAGATGGCACGTCAGCACGTCACGGTGAGTTTGTCCGGGGACGGCGGGGATGAACTTTTTTATGGCTATCGAACCTACGGGCGGGCACGTTCGCTCTGGAAACGGTTCGGCGGGCTGCCCAAAGCCGGGCGAAGGGCGATTGGAGGTCTCTTTGCCCTTGCGCCGCCAAACCTGCTCCAGGCAGGATTCGGATGGGCGGCTCCTTTGGCCCAGGCCACCCGCAAAACCGGGAATATGGCCGAGAAAATTCACAATCTGGGGCTGGCACTTGGCCAGGGAAGCCCGGAGCTTTTTTATCGCCATTTCGTCACTCACTGGCGCGAACCCGAAAAACTGGTTTCGGGGATCGCGGACGCGCCCACTGTTTTCAACCGGCCGGAGGAATGGGCCGATCTGCCCGAACTCGCTCACAAAATGATGTACCTTGATGCCCGCCTCTATCTTCCCGACGACATTCTGGTGAAAGTAGACCGCGCTTCGATGGGGGTGAGCCTCGAAGCACGCGCCCCGCTGCTCGATCACCGCCTTGTGGAATTTGCCTGGAGCCTGCCGATGCATCTCAAATACCGGGATGGGCAGACGAAGTGGGCCTTAAAGCAGGTTCTCTACCGGTACGTTCCGCAAAATTTGATCGAACGCCCCAAAATGGGATTTGCCGTTCCTCTGGACGCATGGCTGCGCGGTTCGCTGCGAGAATGGGCCGAAAATCTCCTGAATGAAAGGCGTCTGGCGGACGAAGGGTACTTTAATCCTGCTCCTATCCGAAAAAAATGGCTTGAACACTTGTCAGGAAGGTACAATTGGCAGTATTATCTGTGGGACATTCTAATGTTTCAATCTTGGCTTGAAAGTCAAGCCCAAGACCGAACCGCCGCCGCAGAAGTCAATGTCGAGGCGCAAAGACGGTCCGTATCGTCCGCAAAGGATCGGGTTCTCCGTTAGAGACCCCTTGAGAAAGTCGAAGTTTATGGGTGAGAGGATCGCCGTTATCGGGTTGGGGTATGTGGGGCTGCCGGTTGCCCTGGCACTGGCAAAACACTTTCCGGGCACAGTTGGATTTGATGTGGATCGCCGAAAGGTAACCGGGCTTCGGGAAGGAGCGGACCGAACCGGTGAAATCACCCCGGCAGAGCTGCTGGGTTCTTCGCTAAAGTTTTCGGCAGACGAGTCCGACCTGGGTGACACCACATTTTTTGTGGTTGCGGTTCCCACCCCGGTGGATCATCAGCATCGTCCTGATGTGCGGTTTTTGCTGTCTGCTTCTGAAATCATTGGGCGAAACCTCCAGCCGGGTGCAGTCGTTGTTTTCGAGTCTACGGTTTATCCCGGCGTCACCGAGGAAATCTGCGGGCCGGTGCTTGCACAGGTTTCCGGGCTTCGGCAGGGAATTGATTTCAAGCTCGGCTACTCCCCGGAACGCATCAACCCCGGAGACAAAGAGCATACGCTCGAAAAAATCGTGAAAGTCGTTTCCGGCGAGGACGAGGAAACGCTGGAGCGCGTGGCGGCAGTTTACGGCACAGTGGTAACAGCGGGAATTCACAAAGCCCCTTCGATCAAGGTAGCGGAAGCCGCCAAAGTGATCGAAAACACCCAGCGTGACCTGAACATCGCCTTGATGAACGAACTCGCTCTGATTTTCGACCGCATGGGCATCCGCACCCGTGATGTGCTGGCCGCCGCGGGAACAAAATGGAATTTTCTTCCCTTTGCACCCGGTCTTGTCGGGGGACACTGCATCGGGGTAGACCCCTACTATCTAACGACCAAAGCCGAGGAGCTGGGGTATTTGCCGCAGGTCATCCTGGCGGGCCGCCGTATCAACGACGGCATGGGCTCCTTTCTTGCACAGCGGATGGTTAAGCTGCTTGTTCATGCCGACCTTCCCGTGAAATGTGCAAAAATCGGAATTCTGGGACTGACCTTCAAGGAAAACGTGCCCGATCTCCGCAACAGCCGGGTTCCCGATATTGTGGGTGAGCTTAAACAATTCGGAATTCAGCCCCTCATCCATGATCCCGTAGCTCCGCCGGGCGAAGCCCTGCACGAATACGGCATCACCCTGGCCGGGTGGGAAGAAATGCAGGAACTAGACGGCCTGATCCTTGCGGTTTCGCACCAAGAGTATCTGGATCTGCCCGCCTCCACACTGAGGCAGTGCCTGAAAACGGGCGGCATTCTCATGGATGTCAAATCCCGGCTAAACCCGGCACAGCTTCCCGATGATATTCACTACTGGTGCCTCTAGGCGCACCCCAAAGGTCTGAGAGACACAATTATGTCGAAAGTGCTGGTCACCGGCGCGGCTGGATTTATTGGCTACCATCTTTCTCGCCGCCTGCTCGAACGCGGCGATACCGTAATCGGAGTAGACAACCTCAACGATTACTACGATGTTTCGCTGAAGCAGGCCCGGCTCGCCCAACTGCAAAACCACCCGTCTTTTCAATTTCGCAAACTCGATATTGCCGATACGGAAGCGATCAACTGCGTGTTCGAAGAAACGCAGCCCGCCCGCGTTGTCAATCTCGCGGCGCAGGCAGGTGTCCGCTATTCTCTGACCAACCCGCACATTTACATCACCACAAACCTGATGGGGTTCGTCAATATACTAGAGGCGTGCAAACTTCACCGGGTCGAGCATCTCGTTTATGCCTCTTCCTCTTCGGTTTACGGCTCCAACATCAAAATGCCGCTTTCGGTTCACGACTCGGTAGATCACCCGGTCAGCCTCTACGCAGCCTCCAAAAAGGCCAACGAACTGATTGCACACACCTACTCCCACCTTTACGGGCTGCCGACAACCGGCCTTCGCTTTTTCACCGTTTACGGGCCTTGGGGCCGCCCGGATATGGCCCTTCAGCTTTTTACAAAGGCGATTTTGGAAAATCAGCCGATCAACGTATTCAATTACGGTAAAATGTGTCGTGACTTCACTTATGTAGACGATATTGTAGAGGGCGTCCTGCGAACGCTGGATCGTCCCGCCGTTCCCGATCCAAACTACAACCCGCTTTCCCCCGATCCGGGTTCGAGTGCAGCACCCTATCGTGTTTATAACATCGGCAACAGCGACCCGGTGGAACTCAACCATTTCATCGAAACCCTGGAACGCTGCCTCGGCAAAACCGCGATCAAAAATTATCTTCCGCTTCAACCCGGCGACGTTCCGGCCACTCATGCCGATGTCACCGATCTAGAGCGCGATACCGGCTTCCGCCCCTCCACTCCTATCGAGGCGGGCATTGCGAACTACGTGGCGTGGTATCGCAGCTACTATGGTGTGTAAACAGAATTTTCGTTTCGCTCCCCCCGGCGAATCGGACGCTCAAGGCTGAGATAAAAGGGGGCAAAACGATTCCATGAGTAAACTCCTAATGGTGTCCCGCTGTGCCTGGACGCTCTACAACTTTCGGCAGGGACAAATCCGTGCGATGCGTGATTCCGGCTACACGGTCAAAGGCGGGGGGTCCGGCGGCGATGGTTATGAGGAGAAAGTCGAGGCACTCGGAATCCCCTTTTTTCCGCTGCCGGTGAATCGCCGCGCTCTCAACCCTGCCGCCGACCTGAAGTTGTTCGTTTCGCTCTACCGCTGGTACAAAACCGAAAAGCCTCAGATCGTTCATCATTTTACGATCAAACCTGTGATCTATGGCAGTCTGGCCGCACGATTAGCAGGCGTCCCCAAAATCGTCAATACCGTCACCGGACTGGGCTATGTTTTCAGCGAGGGCAGTGCCGCATGGCTTCGTAAATTGGTCGAGTGGCAGTACAAAGCGGCCCTGCGCTCCTCCCATTTTACGTTTTTCCAGAACGAAGAAGACCGTCAGTTGTTTTTGGATTGTCAAATCGTTTCTACCGAAAAAACCGGACTGCTGCCCGGTTCCGGCGTAGACACAACACGCTTTGCCCCTAACGCGGACTCCTCCCCCCCTGCTCCCCATCCCGTTCGGTTTACCATGATTGCCCGTCTGCTGAAAGATAAAGGCGTTTACGAGTTCGTTCAGGCGGCCCGTCTGCTTCGTGCCGAAGGGATTTCGGCGGAATTTGTTCTTGTCGGCGGGCGGGACGAGCGCAATCCTCGTGTCGTTCCCCAGGAAGACCTGGAAAAATGGACGACTGAAGGGATCATTACCTGGCTCGGCGAAGTCTCAGATGTAAGGGTTCCTCTCACTTCCGCTGACGTGGTGGTGCTGCCTTCGTATTATCGTGAAGGAACTCCGCGCTCGCTGCTGGAGGCGGCGGCAATGGGCAAGCCGCTGATCACCACCGACAATGTGGGCTGCCGCGAAACCGTAGACGACGGGGTGAATGGGTTTCTTGTTCCCGTACAAAACGCAGAATGTCTCGCGGAGGCAATGAAAAAACTGGCATACTCTCCCGAACTGCGTGCCAGAATGGGAAACGCAGGACGCGAAAAAATTCTCAAAGAGTTTGATGAACGGATCGTTATCGGGAAAATCATGGAAATTTACCATCAGGAGCGGTTATGAACGTTTTGATTACGGGCGGAGCGGGCTTTATTGGATCACATCTTGCCGATGAACTGCTGAAACGCGGCGATGAAGTCTACGTGATTGATGACCTCAGTACCGGCTCAGCCGAGAATGTCGCTCATCTGAGCCAGCACCCGCGCTTTCATTTTATCAACGACACCGTTCTGAACGAGGCCGTCCTCAACGAACTCGTCAATAAAACGGAGCATATCTACCATCTCGCGGCAGTCGTGGGCGTTAAATTGGTGGTGGATTCGCCGGTTCGCACCCTTGAAACCAATCTCAAATGCAGCGAGATCGTTTTCAAGCTCGCGCATCAGATGAATAAAAAAGTGTTTCTTGCCTCCACTTCGGAGGTTTACGGGCGGCACTTCGAGAATAAACCGCTGAAGGAAACCGACGACCGCATTTATGGGCCGACAACGGTGGGCCGCTGGAGCTACGCAGGAGCCAAAGCGATTGATGAATTTCTCGCCCTCGCCTACTACCGCGAACGGGGACTGCAGGTGGTGGTCGGGCGTTTCTTCAATACAGTGGGGCCGAGGCAGACCGGACAGTACGGCATGGTGATTCCCCGCTTCGTGAAATCGGCCCTTGCGGGCGAGCCGCTGTCCGTCTATGGCACGGGGGAACAATCCCGCTCCTTTACGTATGTGGGCGATGCGGTGTGGGCCGTGATGAAACTAATGAGCTGCGAGTCGGCAGTGGGTGAAGTTTTCAATATCGGAAACGGCGAAGAAATCACGATGAACGATCTCGCGCAAAAGGTCACCTCACTCACCGGCTCACGCTCCGAAATCAAACACGTCTCCTATGAAAGTGTGTATGGTCAGGGTTTCGAGGACATGGAATTTCGCACTCCCGACATTACCAAAATCAATCAGTACGTCGGGTATCGCCCGACCGTCAATCTGGAAGGCATCCTCAAACGGGTGATCTTCTATTATGAAGAGCGAAATGCCCACGCGGTTGTGGCAGACACGGTTTCGCCTCTTCGAGTCGTCTCACGATGAACCTATTCAACACCGGGGAGGAGATTGCATTGCTGGCCTCTTTTCCCCTTTCTCTCGCACTGACGCGGGTTATGATCGGGGTGGCCCAAAAGCGGCAGTGGGTGGTGAAACCCAAAGCTGACCGCTGGCACCAAAAGCCGACGGCATTGTACGGCGGGGTCGCCATTGTGCTCGCTTTTTTGTTGAGCGGACTGGCGTTTCTGCCGAGGATGCTGGAAAACGCCCGCTACGATCTTGTCGGTCTTTTGCTGGGCGGGCTGGCGATTTTTCTGGTCGGGCTGCGCGATGACATCAAACCGCTGAACCCGATGGTCAAAATGGTGGGGCAGGCGATGGCCCTGACTCCGTATTTGGTCGGGATGGTGCTGACTCACAAAGCAACGCTCTACATTTTAGGGCTTCCGCTGGTGGTTTTTTGGACGCTGGCATTGATGAATTCACTCAATATGCTGGACAATATGGACGGGCTTTCGGCAGGAGTGAGCGCGATTTTTGGCGGATTGATTGCGGTTTACGGCGGGGAGATCGGCTCGACGTTTGTTCTGGGATTGGGGCTGCTTCTGGCCCTGAGCTGCCTGGGGTTTTTGTGTTTCAATCTTCGAGCCAAAGGGAACGCTCAGATTTTTATGGGCGACTGCGGCTCTATGTTTCTCGGCATTATGGCGGCGGGCCTTACCGTTTCGGGCGTTTCGATCTCAACCCCGCTTTTGGCCAACAAAATTTTAATTCCTCTGCTGCTGCTCGCGGTTCCGCTGTTCGATACGTCGCTGGTCGTCTGGATTCGAAAGCGGGAGGGGCGTTCGGTGTCTCAGGGCGGGCGCGATCACAGTTCGCACCGGCTCGTGTACACCGGGAAAAGCGAAAAAAGCGCGGTTGGGCTGCTCTTTGGGCTGGAAGCACTGGTGGGCGCAGCCGCGCTTCTGATAGAGCACTCCCAAAACCCCACCCTGACGCTCGCACTCTTTGCCGTCACCGTCACAGGATTTCGGCTGTTCGCCATTTATCTCAGCCGTTTTTCGCAGCCGATGGTAGCCGTCTCGACCACCACTGCCGTTGTACGGGAGGGACGGGCAACGGGCATCCGGGGATAAGGGGCCGAGAATTTTTCTTGACAAATGGCATCGGTTTTGCCATAATTGAGAGGTAGGTGCAACTAGGCCGATGTGGCTCAGAGGCAGAGCAGCTGTTTCGTAAACAGCGGGTCAGCGGTTCGAATCCGCTCATCGGCTTGAAGAAAAACAAGACAAGGCTTCAGCGGTTTTGCTGAAGCCTTGTCTTGTTGACGGGATTGACCAGGACAGGATCCACCAAGACAGGGTAAACCATTGGCAGAATTAACGCATCTCGATAAACACGGTCACGCGGTGATGGTGGACGTGAGCGACAAAGAAACAACCGTGCGGACCGCCACCGCAACAGGGAAAATTTTGCTGTCTTCGGAAACCCTGACGCTTTTGCGCGAGGGAACCGTACCCAAAGGGGACGCCCTTGCCGCTGCACGGATCGCCGGAATCATGGCGGCCAAAAAAACCAGCGAATTAATTCCACTGTGCCACCCGCTTCCGATCACCCAGGCCGCCGTTGAACTCCTCCTTCAGGAAGACGGCGTTCTGATCTCGGCAGCCGTGCGCGTCACCGGGAAAACGGGCGTGGAAATGGAAGCTCTCACCGCCGTTTCCATCGCTGCCCTCACCCTTTACGATATGGTGAAGGCTCACGACAAAGCCGCCGTTATCACCGACATTTGCCTTCACTCCAAAACCGGAGGAAAAAGCGGCGAGTTTCTGCGCTCTGGCGTTTAGCGAACGGGGTCTTTGGTTTTTACATTTCAATCATGAGAGGTTTCCGGCACTCATGCCTTTTTTCATTCCGTTTCTTCCCGGTGCGCCCTCACTGCCAACGGTGAGCCGCACCGTTCATGCGCCCCGCTATTGGACTTCTCCCCCGCGCTTTTTCGGTAAATCGAATCGCCTCCCGCCCCGGCACTTCACCGAAAAAGTGTGCGCTCTCACTTTCGACGACGGCCCAACCCGCAAAATCACGCCCGCCGTACTGAAAATTTTGGAACGTGAGAAAATCCCTGCGACCTTTTTCGTGATGGGCTGCCAGGTCTCTCAGTTTCCTGATCTGCTCAAAAGGGAGGTGGCAGCGGGTCATGCCATTGGCGTACACACCTACTTTCATTTTATGCACCCCACCCCGGCAGGCGCGAAAATGGAAATGACCCGCTGCGAGCAGGGCCTCATCAAAACACTGGGAGCAAACCGCCAGACCTGGCTGTTTCGCTCTCCGTTCGGGTACACGAAAAGTGCCTACACTCAGGAGGCCCTCAAGCGCGGCTACGCCAACATTCTCTGGAGCAACAGCAGTGCCGATACCGCCACACAGAGATCCGAAACGGTCTACCGCAATATCGTGCCCAACATCGAACCCGGCCAAGTGATTATCTGCCACGACTCGGCTGGCAAACAGCACACGGTCAACGCGCTGGCACGGGTGATTATCGCGCTCAAGAAAAAAGGCTACCGCTTTGTGACGGTGCCGGAACTGATGGTGAAATGGGACGCAGTTGCGGCAGAAAACGCCAAACATCCTTTTCCTGCCAAAAAACCTTCGGCGCCAAGTCGTAAAAACGTCAAGCCTTTCTCTCCGCTCCGTCCAGGGAACGGGAAAGTCTGAATTCAATCCTCCTCTTCATCTGCAGCTCCGTCCGATCCCGAACGCTTCATGGGCGGAGCCGGTTCGCCCTTGATCGCCTCGTACAGTTCAGCAAACAGTGCGTTGAAGTCCGCCGTTTTAACGGGCGGGGTCAGGCACACATCACAAAGTTGATTGGGAACCGAATCGGGATGCGTTTCCGGGGCGATTTCACAATCTTCCACCAGCCCAATCAGAATCATGCCCTGAGAACGCCATTTCTGCACCGCACGGAAAATCGCCAGGTCTTTCTGCCGCCCGAAATCGTGAGAGAGCACCACGATTTGCGGCGGGGAGGGCGGTTTGGACACCTGCCCCACCGGGTCCTGCCGGGTCAGCAGGGAAGTCACCAGCCAGCCTTCACGAGCGGCTGCCCGCTCTGCCCGCCCCCGAAAGCGGGGGCGATGCACGGCGATCAAAATGCGAAACGGCTGTTTGGCGCGTTCTTCCTCCAGGGCGGTGCGGTCAATCATTTCAAAAAGCGGAGCCGGTTCCGGGCGGGCCGGGCGCGGCTTCGGGCGGGGCGGAGGCTTCGGCCCAGGCCGCTGAAAATTCGAGGGTTTACGGTTCAATAGATCGGTACTCCTTTCCGTACAGGATACCATAGGGGCGTAAAGTGCGGGGCGTTCTCCCAGGGAATTCTGGGCAGGCGGAAGGAAAAAGCGATGTCGTTATGGATTTGGTGGGCGGGCATGATCGGGGCCGGAATGCTGCTTGGCTTGGTGGGAGCGTGGACTCGAAACGCGGCACGGGTGTTTATGAAAACGCTCTCGGTTCCGCTGACTTTGTTTGCGTCCCGTCTGCTTCCATTACCAGGTTTTCCGCAGCGCGACCGCCCGCTGACTATCGGAATTGATTTGTTTTTGCTGGCCGGAGCCGCTCTGATGGCCGACTATTTCATCGGGCTAAGGCTGGGACGGCATGACCGCTACGGCTACCGCAGCGATTCCGTAGGTCACTGAACCTGAGCGATGAACCTGTTTCATCGAAACGTCGTCCTAAAGAAATCTACCGCCGTATCCTGAGAAGATTCTTATTCTGAACCCTTCCGGTTTTTGAGTCGTAGAGTCGAGTGATCCTTCAGGTGAATCTCAAGACTGCCTAAAGCAGTAGACGCAAGTTGATTGAGTTTTCGCTAAATGTACAAATAAAGGTTGACAGAGTTGCAGGTAATTTGCTATACTGTCTCTGTAAAATGAACTCGATGCTCGGCCTAAGCCGGGTGCAAAGATGGAGGAGCGCGAAGACGCTCGAGGAGGATGCCGTGAGTGTCCCGTTAAGAAAAGATGAAATCGAACTGGCTCCTCTGCCGCTCAAGCAGGAAGTGTCCGTTCAGGAAGTGCCCGCCTCCACCGGTCGAAAAAATCGCCTTTTGCTGGCGACGGTTGGACTGAGCGTAGGAGCAGGAATCGCCCTGGGTTTGACAACAGCCCCGATTTTGGCCGAGAACCGCAACAGCAGCACTCTCCGCCTGCTCGCCGTGCAGACAGACGCGAATGCCCCTGCGCTCGAATCGGCCTCTGCGGACCGCCGTCTTGGGTTTGTGACCATCAGTGGAAGCCTGCGCTCTCCTTACCGCTTGAACTCCACCGAGGCGGTAGTAGAACTTTTAGATCAGAGCAACCATACTCTGCGCGTCGAACGCGCTCTGGTGGCTCAGAATATCCCCGGAAGCGCGGCCCCGTTTCAGGTGATGCTGCCTGACGATACCCGTGCGGCCTCCTATCGAATCTACTTTCAGCCGCTGCAATCTCTCGCAACTAAATCTCTTTAACGGTGTCGTAAAGAACAAATTCTAACGGAGGAGAGTCTGATTTGGCATCAGCCTCTCCTTTGAGTCGAATTCAACCCCAACCGCCGTTACGGAGATTGTTTTTATGTCCCACCGGATTTTGCGTCCCTCCACCCGCCGTGAAATGCTTCGCGACTGCGGCGTCGGGTTTGGAATGATTGCACTCGCTTCGCTTCTGGAGGAAGGAGCGCGTGCAGACGCAGCGGGCAAACCGGCTGGCCCTCTCTCGCCCAAAGTCCCTCACTTTGCTCCCAGAACAAAACGAGTCATTTTTTTGTTCATGCACGGCGGCCCCTCGCAGGTAGACACCTTCGATCCCAAACCACTACTCACTCGCGATCACGGTAAACCCTGCCCCATTGCCAAGCCGAGGGTGCAGTTTGCCCAGACCGGAAATCTCCTCAAATCTCCCTGGGAATTCCGAAAATACGGACAAAGCGGTATTGAAGTCAGTGATCTTTTCCCTCACGTCGGGGCGTGTGTAGATGACCTCTGTGTAGTTCGCTCGCTTCACGCTGACAATACCGCGCACGGCGGAGCCTTGCTTCAGCTGCACACCGGTTCCGATACGTTTGTCCGCCCTTCGATGGGATCGTGGATCACTTATGGGTTGGGAACGGAAAATCAAAATCTTCCCGGCTTTATCACGATTTGTCCCACCCTCGGACATGGCGGCGTTCAGAACTGGTCCAGCGGGTTTTTGCCTGCCGCCTATCAGGGCACTCCCATTGGCAATGCCGCCGTCCCCGCCAAGCAAGCCGCCATTAATTACATCAAAAATGCGGAAATCCCCGCCTCTCTGCAGCGGATGCAGCTCGATTTGCTGAAGGACATGAACGAGGAGCAGCTCAAGCATTTCGGCGTAGACCCGCAGCTGGAAGGGCGCATCGGGGCCTTCGAGCTGGCGTTCCGAATGCAGACCGTTGCCCCCGAATTGATGGACCTTTCCACCGAAAGTAAAATCACGAAAGACCTTTACGGCATTGACGAAAAGCCGACCGACAACTTCGGGCGGCAGTGCCTTCTGGCGCGGCGGTTTGTGGAAAAAGGGGTGCGTTTCGTTCAGGTCTCTCATTCCTACAAATGGGATCAGCACGGCGACCTGCGAAACGGGCACACCAATAACGCGAAAGAGGTAGACAAACCAATTGCCGGACTGCTCAAAGACCTGAAGGCGCGAGGACTGCTTCAAGACACGCTCGTGGTCTGGGGCGGTGAATTCGGGCGCACCCCGACGGCGCAGGGCAGCGATGGGCGCGACCACAACCCACACGGGTTTACGATGTGGATGGCGGGCGGGGGCGTAAAACCAGGATTTGTTTACGGCTCGACCGATGATTACGGGTATTATGCTCAGGATAATCCGATGCATCTCCATGATTTTCATGCGACGCTGCTTTATCTGCTGGGCCTGGATCACAAAAAACTAACCTATCGCTACGGGGGACGCGACTTCCGTCTTACCGACGTTTATGGTGAAGTTGCAGCCGGAATTCTGGCTTAAGGGCAGACTTCGGCCCCAAACCGCTCCGCGCAGTGGCGGGCCAATCGTCTTTTCTAAGCAAATTCCAGATTTTGCACCGATCAGAGATTTTATTCCTTGAAGAGAGTTGTGTTTTGATCGTACCCCTTCGTTTTTTGACGGCGGCCCTGATAATCGGGTCTGCCCTTTTCTGCGCTTCTCTCCGCGCTCAAAATGCTCCGCAAGCGTTTGAAGCGATTGCCTTTTCCCCGACGGAAATTCGCCTTTACTGGCTTCCGCTCCCCGGCGCGGCAGGCTATCGCCTTCATCGGTTTGTCTCGCCTCCGGGACAGCCCCCCCTCTCCGAAACGATTTTCACCCTGACTGCAAAGGAACCCCGGTTCACCGATTCCGGGCTGGCCTCCGGCACACAGTACCGCTATGAAATCAGAGGGCTGGACGCGGACGGAAAGCCGGTGGGGGAAACGCGAACCTATGTCGAACGTACCCTCTCGCCCCTTCCTGCCCGAAGTGCCGAGTTCGATGTGGTAATCGCTCAGGCATCTTCGGGCGGGGTGGCTTCCGCAATTGAAGCGGGACGGCGGGGCTTAAAAGTCGCTTTGATCGAGCCGACCCTTCGACTGGGAGGAATGCCGGTGAACGGGCTTTGCGCTTCCGACCTGCGCCGCAACGAAAACGAAAGCGGGTTTTTCGTTCGTTTCCGAAAACGAGTCTCGGAACTTTATGCTGCCGAAGGGATAAAAGCCGACGGTCGAAAGTATGAACCCCGGATCGCTCATCAGGCCATGAAAAGCCTGCTCTATGAAATGCCGAATGTGACTGTGTTCCGCCGCACGCGGCTGCGCTGGGGAAAAGTGAACACCCGAGCGGTGCTCGATGATCCCGACCGCCGACGGGTGGAATCGGTGGAGGTAGAGGAGCTGGATTCCGAGGGAGAACCCACCCGCCGCCGAACCGTGCTGAAGGCGAAATTTTTCATTGATGCCACCGACTGCGGTGATCTGGCGGCGTGGGCGGGAGCCGCGTTTCGGATCGGGCGCGAGCCGCGCACCCCCGAAGAGCCGCACAATGGCGTGATCTATTACGACCGTCAAAACAAAGCCGCTCTTCCCGGCTCTACCGGGAAGGGCGATCACCGGCTTCAATCCTATGCGTACCTGCTCGTGGTCAAAGATTACGGAGACGGGGCCGACAAATCCATCCCTGTTCCCCCCGGTTATCGGAAAGAGGATTACGCTGAGCCGCAGCTGCCGACCTGGAAATCTACCTGGGCCTTTACCGATGGATCCCTGCCCAATGCCAAATACGAACTCAATCAGCACCCGAAAGGCGGCGACCTCCAGGAAGTCAACTATCGCTATGCAGCGGGCGGCTACCGCGAACGCCGCCGCGTCGAACGACTTTATCGCCAGCGTGTTTTGGGCTATTTGGCGTATCTTCAAAAAGGCTACGGCAAGAAAAGCCTCGGTCTTCCCGACGACGAATTTCGCGAAAATGGAGGAATGCCGCCCCTGCTCTATGTGCGTGAGGGACGCCGCATACTGGGCGAGCAGCTTCCCACCGAAGCCGACATCACCCGCTCCTCCGAAACCGTCCGCCCCAACAGCATTGGTCTGGGCGATTACCCGATGGACTCGCACGCCGTTCGCAAAAAAACCGACACCGATCCGCGTCATAGGGGCGAGGGGGAGTGGTGGCTTTACGAAATTACGCCGCCCCACTCCCTCCCCTTCGGCGTCATGGTTCCCCGTACCCTGGACAACGTTTTGGTGACAACGGCAGTTTCCTCCACGCACGTCTCCTACGGAACTTATCGCATGGAACCGGTGCGAATGGCATTTGGGCAGGCGGCGGGCATTGCTGCCTTTTTAGGAATTCGCTATCACCTCGCGGGTCGTGAAATCCCTGCGCGTGAAGTGCAGGACGAACTGCTGCCCCGGTTTTCCAATCCGCTCGGCGACCCGGCAGTGCTTCTTCGAAAATTCACGGACTTAAATCCCAGCGTCCGCTATGCTTCTTTTCTTCAGTGGATGGCTGTTCGCGGATTTCTGCCCGACGGCGGCCACTTCGCCCCCGATGCGCCCACTACCTCGCGTGAGTTTGTCCGATGGCTAGACCTTCTTGCGAGGCGAAGCGGGCTGCCTTTCCCCACCTTTCGCCCAAACCCGCCCGCTGCCGATCCTCAAACCCCAATCTCCCGCGCCGACTTTGCACGGGGCTTGGCGGCTATTTTAGCCCATCGCCCGCTCCCCGCCTCCTTCTCCCCGAACATTTACAGCGATGTCCCGGAGACACTTCGAGCCTCAGTAGAACTTCTGAATGGCTACAACATCACGTCGCCGCTCTGGGAGGGGGCCGTCCGTGACCCCCAAACCCGGCAATGGCAGTTTCGCCCGGAGGCCCCGATTTCTCATGCCGCGGCCTTATTTTCGCTTTATCTGGCGCAGATCGGTGCGGGGCCGCTTTTTCTAGATCATCCGCTCGACCGCTTCACCCAATTTCCCCTTCCCAAGACGCCCTAACTTCCCTGCAATCCACCTCGCAACTTTTCCGCTTTCCAAAAACGACTAAGGTCATGTCTCTGAAATTTTCGCCGTGCCCAAACGGTAGGGCGAAAATTCGAGAAGATGAGGCTTATCATTTGAAGAGGAGTCAGATCATGCTGCGAACATTGATTCAGAGGGCGGCGGTCGTTTCGGCTTTGCTGCTGGGAATTTCCCCTCAGTCCCGCGCCCAGACGACGTTCCGCATTGCCGGGGCCTTGAGTAACTTCGACTGCTGGAACAACACCGAAACCGAAACCGAAGGCTTTGAGATCGAGTTAGAGGGGATTCACAAAGAGGAGGTCGTTCACACCTGGAACTACTCCCGGTTCGGGGCCCCGGTCGTTGTGGACGGAGGAACGGCAGCCGCTCCCACCGCCATTGTGCGTTACCACTCCAATACCGCGTTTCTGCTGCCCAGCGAAGTCACCCATTTTGGAGTTTCTCTGCTCAATTTTCGCCCTGCCGCTGCTGTTCATTACCGCTGGCTACCCAAGGTGACGGTGGCGGTTCCAAACCCGGTTCCGGTTTCCGTGATGCTTCCCCCGCACGGCTCCTCTGTCACCACCACAAACGGAATTCCGATGGTTCAAGATGTCATCACCAACAATGCCCCGGCGGGCGGCCCTTCGATCTGGGTACTGCCGTTTGCCCACGTTCTACCCGGATCGGTAGCCCTGGAAGAACTCATGTCGGACAACCCGGTGACGCACGGAGGAAGCCCGCACGGAGGCGGAACCAACGGCACACACCCGGAGCGGCTCGATCCGGGCGACTCTTGGACCAACGACGACAATACGGCTTCTGGCGAAGAGGCGAGCCTCGTCTATACCTTCGAGATTTACGAAGACATTGTAACCATCGTCAACCACAAAAAAATTCACACGATGGGCCGCAAACTCAGCGATATGATGGATGCAACGATTACAACATCGGGCCCGGTTGTTCCCAATCAGCTCAACCTTTCCCACGCGGATGTGTACGGCGGCCAGAGCCTCACCGGAACGGTCTATCTCAATGGCCTCGCTCCGGCAGGCGGATTGGTCGTGACGCTCCATTCGAACGATCTTCATGCCGCCCTTCCCGCCTCCGTCACCGTTCCACAGGGAATGATTTCCGCTCCCTTTGCCATCCAAACCACTCCGGTTTCCCAAACCACCTCGGTTTCTCTGAGTGCCGCCGATGCCGCCAGCACCGTTCCGGCTGTAGGAACCCTCACAATTTCACCGCCCGCGCTCACCACCCTGTACCTGGCCTATGCCGTGAACTTCGGAGGCTTGAACTTCGATGGAGCCGTTTATCTGGGCAGTCCCGCCCCTCTCGGTGGAACCATCGTGACCCTGCAAAGCAGCAACGCTTCAGCAGCCTCAATTCCAGCTTCCGTCACCGTGCCCGCCGGACAAACCATCGCTCACTTCAACGTGCAGACCGGATTTGTGACCGCTCAGCAAACCGTCGTAATCCGCGCCGCGCTCAATGCGGGAACGCTCACCCAAAATCTGCTGGTTGCTCCCTCACCGCGCAAGATCACGGGACATCTCACCCTGCAGGGAGCGGGCAAACCCACGCACACCCTCACCCTGGTGCTACACCCGAACGACGGCTCCGGCAATGTTCAGACCACCCTGACCCTGGCAGGGGACGGACAATTCACGTTAGCGGGCGTGCCCGCCAAAGCTTACGTGCTCGGTGTGAAAGCGAGCCACTGGCTTCAGAGAATCACGCCGTGTAACCTCACCACAAACGATGCCTCAGAAATCAGCCTTTCCCTGCTCAACGGCGATGTGGACGGCAGCAATGCGGTCAATGTAGACGACCTCACACTTCTGCTCAATGCCTACAACTCCGCGCAGGGCGACAGCGTTTATAACGGCCAGCCCAACGCGGACCTGAACGAAAATGGCACGATTGATGTGGACGACCTCACCCTGCTCCTCAACAACTACAACACTGCCGGGGAAATCGTCGCCAGCCGCAAAGCCCGCTGAGTTGCGGCAAAGCGTCGCACACCCCCTCGAAAAATCCCTGATTGCAGATTACTTCGAGGGGGTGTTTGGTGGAAAGAGCAAACTCGGTCGAGTGTTTTGTTGAGAAGTCAGGACATATTGAGCGGGTCAATGTCGGTGTTAATGCTCATGCGGTCGGAAAGCGGGAGGGAGGCCAGGGCTTCGCGCACCATCTCCGACAGCGGAGCATCCAGCGGAGCACGCAAGGCCACATGAAAGCGGTACAAATTTCGCAAACGCGACAGCGGAGCGGCAGAAGGCCCGATAACCTCCACCCCTTCCAATGACGCTTTCCCCAAAGCCTCCGCCAGCCGCTCCGCCCGCTTTTCCGCCGTTTTTTCAAGTACATCCGACGCCACCAAGTTCGCAAATCGGGAGTACGGCGGATAGCGCAGTTCTTTGCGGAATTCGTCTTCCTGCCGATAAAAAGCCTCGTAGTCGTGCTGGATTGCCGCAGCCACCGCGTAATGATCCGGGCTGAACGTCTGAATAACCACCTCTCCGGGCACGGTGCCCCGCCCCGCCCGCCCCGCCACCTGCGTCAGAAGTTGAAAGGTTCGCTCCGCCGCTCGAAAATCGGGCATATTGATCGTCGTGTCGGCACTCACTACCCCCACGAGCGTCACAGACGGAAAATCCAGCCCCTTCGCCACCATCTGCGTTCCGATCAGAATGTCGGACTCGCCCTGCCGAAACGCCCGAATAATTCGCGTGTGTGCGCCCTTGGTCGCCGTTGTATCTCGATCCAGCCGTGCCACCCGCGCCGCAGGAAAAAGACTGAGCACCTCTTCTTCCACTTTTTCGGTTCCGATGCCAAAGGCTTTCACTTTGGTTCCGCCGCAGTCCGGGCACATTTGCGGGGCACGAGTATTAAAATCGCAGTGATGACATTTCAGCGTTCGGATGTACGCATGATACGCCAGCGAGACCGCGCAGTTCGGACATTTCGCCACAAAGCCGCAGTCCCGGCACAGTACGAACTGGGCATAGCCCCGGCGGTTCAAAAACAGAATGGTTTGCTCTTTGCGCCGAAGCCGATCTGAAATCGCCTGGGTCAAGTCGCGGGAGAACAGAGCGCGGTGTTCCTTGAACTCCTCCCGCAAGTCCACCACCCTCACCTTCGGCAGCGCACGGTTGTCAATCCGCTCCTTCATCGTCACCCGAACCATTGCCGAGGAGAGAGACCGCTCCCGCTTTCCCGTTTCGATCCCGCCGCTGGCTCGAAACGTTTCCAGGGAAGGGGTGGCAGAGCCTAAAATGACGGTTCCACCGCAGATACGGGCGCGTTCCAGGGCCAGGTCGCGGGCATTGTAGCGCGGATTCGTTTCCTGCTTGTAGGAAGACTCGTGTTCTTCGTCCACGACGATGAGGCCCACATTCTCTACCGGCGCAAAAACGGCGGAGCGCGGCCCAACCACGATTTTCGCCTCTCCACTCTGAAGCCGCTTCCATTCATCGTGCTTTTCACCGTCGGAAAGCTGCGAGTGAAGCACCGCCACCTTGTCCCCGAAGCGAGAAAGGAAAATATCCACAACCTGCGCGGTCAGAGCGATTTCAGGCACAAGGGCAATCGCGGTTCGCCCCGCTTCCAGGGTGCGGGAAATCGCACTGAGATAAACCTCCGTCTTTCCACTGGCCGTAACCCCAAACAGCAAAATCGGTGAAAACGTCTTTTGAGCGATGGCCTCCCCAATCTGGCGAATAGCGTTTTGCTGCCCTTCCGTGTAGCTCTGGGGCGGAGCCGTAATCCCGGGGTCGGTGACAGGGGTTCGGCGCACCGCTTTTTCTTCTTTTAAGATCACCCCGCGCTCGACCAGTGTGTTCAACACCGCCGCCGACACTTCCGACTTTTCGAGCAGCAGGATGCGCGGCATCGGCCCTTTCTGAGTTCGTTCCCAGATCGAGAGCGTATCCACCAGCCGCTTCTGCCCCAGGCTCTTCAATCCGGCTCCGCCGAGTTCCGAGATGGCCGCTCCCAGCCGAAAAAACGCGGCGGTTTTTTGGGTGGCTTTCGGGCGCACCACGCGCCGGGTTTCCTTCAGCAGCCCCTTTTTCATCAAACCCGAATAGGCACTGTGAAAACTCGGCAGGTTGGCAAGCGACTTCAATTCGTCCACCGGGCACGGCTCATGGAGCGTGCGGATGATTTCGATGAGGTGAGCCTGCGGAATGGAATTTCCCACTTCGTAACCGCGCAGGTCCGACCGAGAACGCTCCACCACCGTCTCTACCCGCATACTGAGCATGGACGGAGCCACGCAGCGCACGGCAGACGGCAGATCACAAAGGTAGCGCTCCGACATCCAGCGCACCAGATGAATCTGCTCTTCGTTGATCTTCACGGCATCTTCGACCAAACCGAGAATTTCTTTGAGTTTGGCGCACAAAGGATCGTCGCGGCGCAGATGGCGGCGAGAAATCACATAGCCGAGCGTTTCCCGGCCCCCGAAGTTGATGTGAACGCAGTCCCCCGCCTTCAAAGTGTTTTGCAAAACTTCGGGAACCCGGTAAGAATAGGTGGGCTGAAGATCGGGGGCCTCTACGTCCACGATGATGTCGGCGACCGCCACCTCATCGAATTCTTCCCAAAGGCTCCCTGTGGACGGGTCCGGGGTTTGAGGTGAGGGCTGATTAGCGGGCATCCACAGAGTTCTCTTGCGGGGCGGAAGGAGCGGTCTTGGTGACAACAGCGGTCACCGGCTGAGAACTCCAGGGAAGACGAATTTTGGGCTCGGTTCCGAGCCGAAGCCGAGCAACATTCGCTTTGTGTTTGGCAGCGGCCATCACACAGGCGGCGCAGCAAAAAGCCAGCAGCGCGGGATCGTGCCGATAGAAGAACAGACAAAGCGGCGGCAGAACACAGGCGGCTCCAATCGAGGCAATCGAAATCGTCTGCGTCACCGCCACAAGCAGAAGCCACACGGCAAGTGCGCTAACCCCGACCAGCGGAGCCACGCCCAGCAAAGCTCCAAGGCTGGTGGCGATCCCCTTGCCGCCCTTGAAGTTGATCCACACCGAAAAGTTGTGACCAACCACCGCCAGCAGCGCACACAAAACGACCTCCACCGAAGAAAGACCGAACTTCCGCGCCAGGATTGGAGGCAGCAAACCTTTCAGCACATCGAGGGCAAAAACCCCGGCAGCGATTTTCGGGCCGCAAACGCGCCCCACATTCGTCGAGCCGATGTTGCCGGAGCCGTGTTCACGAATGTCAATGCCCTTCAGGGCACGAACGATCCACAGTCCGAACGGCAGCGATCCAATCAAGTAGCTTCCTAGAAGTGCAAGTATTGTCAACATAAATCGTCGTCAGAAAGATAAAGAGGCAGGTCAAAGGGTCAACGCGGGGCAGGCGGCGTCTGCCCCTCTTCCCTTGCGTGAAACCGCCGCCCGAAAATGCGGCGGCAGTGGGCCAGCCGCGCTGTTAAATCGGCTTTCAATTCTGCTTCAGTAGGATACCCCAAATGTGAAGCCAGCGTCTTCAGGAGAACCGTATCGGAGGGCAGCACATCGCCAGAAACCCCCAGAAGCCAGAGGGCATTGCGGGCAGCCGAAAAAAGCAGGAAGTTCTCACGCAGCGTTTCACCCTCCGCATAGTCCAGCAGTCCAGCCGAAGTCAGGGCAGAAAGTGCCGCCAGCGTATTGGAGACCCAAAGCGAAGGAAATAAGCCTGCGTGGAGCAGCTGCATTCGCTGCACCGTCCATTCAATGTCGAGCAGTCCGCCATTGCCAAGCTTCAAGTCGGTGTGCCGCTGTTCGGGCTTTAAGCGTTCGGCCTCAATGCGTGCCTTCATGTCCTGTATCTGATAGTCTTCGTTCAGCCCCCAGGTTCCCCCGAAACTCACCTCTCGAAGCAGCGAAACCAGGTGTTCCCCCGTTTCGCGATCCCCGGCGACAAACCGCGCTTTCAAGGCCGCATGACGCTCCCAGATTTCCGCTTCGCCCGCAAAATAACGGCGATACCCCTCCAGCGAAAGCGCGAGGGCTCCTTTTTTCCCCCAGGGGCGCAGCCGAAAATCCAGCTCGATCCCGGCTCTCTCTTTTGCCAGTTCTTCGCCCGCCTTCAAAAGCAGCTCCACCCGATGCACGGCCTTTTCGGAAAGTAAGGCCCGCTCCTGTTCCAGGCTTTGCGTATCGTCGTAAACGGCGATCAGGTCCCAGTCGCTCCCATAGCTCAGCTCCTCCCCGCCGAGTTTTCCCAGTCCGACAAGCGCAAGCGGCGGAGCCTCCGTCTGCGCCGAGGTTTCCAAAAGGGAAAACAGCACCGTTTCGGCAATCCGGGTGAGGCGGCGCGGGATGTCTTCCCCTGAAAGCAGTCCCCAGACCTCCTGCGCTCCTGTCCGCAGCTGCTCCCGCAAATAAAAACGCCCGATTTCGGGGATTGGCTTAAGAGATTTTTTTGCGCGAGACGAAAGGAGTTCGGGAAGTTCGGCGGCTCTTTCCGGGCCTTCCTCGACCAACGTCTCCAGCCATTCCAAATGTCGGGTCAACCGGGCGAACAGCGGCGGAGCATAAACGGCAAGCGAAGCAAGACGGGGCAGCACCGGCCTGCTCTCCGCCAGCGAGGCGTAAAGCTGCGCCCGATTGGGAACGGCGGTGGCAAAAGCCTCCAAACCATAAAAAACCGCATCGGGATTCGGCGAGTTCTGCGCCAGGGTAAACAAGGTCGGCGCAATTCTCAAAAACGTTTCGGGGGTGTCGGGCGGCATTCCGCCGAAATCGTTGCCGCGCATCGCCGTCAGCAAAGCCGCTCCCACCTCGGCGGGGTTTTTCACCCCGATGTCACGCAGCCTTTGCAGAAGATTCGGGTCGGCGTCCGGCAGTGAGGAGGCCGATTTCAGCCCGTCGGCAAGGTCGGCCTCGTCAGTTGTCTCCGCAGCAAAATAGGATTCGGAGCGATAGAACAGGGGTTCCAAGGTGCTGCGGGCATGATCCCGATAATGCTTCAGCGTTTGCAAAAACTCGTTTCCAGAGGCAAAGCCAAGGCGAGCGGCAAGTTTTTCAATTTCTTTTTGGTCGTCGAGCGGAGGAAGCAGCTGCGTCTGGCGATTCTGAAACAATTGGAGCGCGTGTTCGACCCGGCGCAAAAAAACGTAATCGGAGGCAAGAGCCTCCGCCAGCGTCTCAGAGATCAACCCGAAAAGTGAAAGACGGTGAAGCGCGGACAGCGTAGTGGGGGTTCGCAGGCGGCGAATTTTGCCCCCCTGCTGAAGTTGAAACAGCTGCACCAGAAATTCCACATCCCGAATTCCGCCAAACCCAGTTTTGATGTTGCGCTCGGTTCCGCCCTCTGCCGCGCATTTTCGCTCAATGCTGCGTTTGTTCGCCCGGATTTCCCGTAAAAACTCTTCGCTCACCACCGGGCGATACACAAACGGCGACACCATTTCCAAAAACGCGGTTCCCAATGCAAAGTCCCCGGCAATAGGGCGGGCTTTCAGCAGGGCTTGAAACTCCCAGGCCTCCGCCCAGCTTTCGTAATAAGCCCGAAACCCCTCCAGCGAACGCACCAGCACCCCAAACCGGCCCTCTGGTCTTAGCCGCATATCCACTCGAAACACGCTTCCGCTGTTTCGCTCTTCAGTTAAAATTTTAATCATCGCCTCTCCCACTCGTAGAAGATAAAGCGATGTCTCCACCTTTCTCCCCGAAAGCAGGGTGAGGGCGGGCGGAAGGTCGTCTCCGCACAAAAACATCAAGTCAATGTCGCTGGAATAATTGAGTTCGCGCCCGCCCAGCTTCCCCATTCCAATCACGCAAAACGCAGGTTGATTTTCTCCGGCAGCCAGCGGGTTTTGAGTCCGCGCTATTTGCAGGGCGATCTGAACACAGGCATCGGCCAGGTTGGAAAACTCACGGGCACTGCGCGGCAGGTCGGTCAGCCCGGCAATATCGCGCACCCCGATACGAAGCATTTCTCGCGCCTTGAAACGGCGCAGGGCATCCAGCTTCAATTCAGATCGGGCGCAGGCGGCGGCGATCTGCCCCCCCTCCCGAAGATACGCGGTGGCACTGCGGGTTCCGCCCCTCACCCCCGGATTAGCCACAAACTCGAAATACTCTGGGTTTCTAAAAAACAGATCCGCGAGATACTGGCTTGCCCCCAGCACCCGAAGCAGCAGCCTCAGTCCGACTTCATGGGTCGAAACCGCCAGAAAATAGGCGCGGCGATTGGGGACGGCTTCCAGAAATTTAACGAAATTATCCCGGGCCCGTTCCGGGTCCGGGGTGTGGGACAGCGCAGAGAGAAGCGAAGGAAGAAAGGCGGCGGCTTCGTCATCGGTAACGCCGTTTCCCGCAATGCGGGCAGCCAGGGAACTGTCTTTTTCATTCATACCGTTAGATTGTCAACTTCGATCAGAAATTCCTTTGCGATACCTCCCTGCCTGGATTGATGAAAGCGGCCTTCGATCAGAAAACGCTGCCGAGCAGCGGAGTGGGCCGACCGCCAGCGAAAATGCCCGACGATTTGCCAGCCGAACAGCCCGGACGTTTTCTCTACATACCGTCCAGGCCAGTGCTGAACCACCGCCGGAACCCCCGCTCGATCCAGGACATCCCCCACCATTCCAACATGATCGGGCTTATCGTCTCGATGTGTGCTCCAGAAAACGACATCGCCCGGAAGATACTCGTTTGCAAGGGGGCTGGTTGTCAGGGCTTGTGCGTGACGCCGAAAAAAAACAAGGAGGTTTCGGCAGCGGCGGTAATCAATGTTGGGATCGGGCTTGCGGAGAGGGTAGGCTTCGGGATGCGCGGCAATGTCAGCATCCACCTGCGTTTTCAAATGAACTCCTGCTCCGCGAAACGCTCGCGAAATCACATCGGTGCAGACACCCATTTCGGGGGGAGGCTCGCCGTCCGCAAAATAGCCGCCCTGATAACGGATACGGCGGGCGACCTGTTCGCTCAAATTCTGCATTTGTCGGGCTTGGAAAGAACTCAGGGCGACAGTCGTTTTTTTGCTCTCCAGAGGCACGACTTCGGGCGGCTGGCGACACCCGTAACCTATCGCCGCTACACCCAGGCAAAAGCCGTCCCGGAACCCCAGCCATTTCTTGCGGGTCATCCTTTTCCTTTCCGAAGGCATCGAAGAATCACGTCAGGACAGCCGATAAATCACGGAGTTTGTCCCTGTTCTGTAAGGAGTTCATTCTGCAAAGCCGTTCACGGCAAAGTTCTTTCGCCGGGGCGGTCGTTCTCAACACAAAGGCTGGTTCGGCCTTAAAAAAATGGGCTTACTCTCTGGCCCAAAAACGCAGGGCCTCATTTCTTCTGGCGCGGAACGAAGGTCAGCGGAGGAAAGTTCGCCCCACCGTTTAAGCGCAGCGTTGAGAAACCGACGACTTAAATCAGCCGTCGGTTTCATAGAATGTTGAGGTTCAACGGATTTCCGGCTGCGAGATTGACCTTCCGGCTTCGAGGCGGCTTAACCCCGCGTTGAAAAACCGATCCGCGCCTTGATCCAGGGCTTTCTGAAAACCACCCGCGCGAAGCGAGCGAGCCGCGAGCGCAAACTCCGTTCCTGCCGTCAGCAGCACAACCGGGCTAACCTCCAGGCCGGGGCGGATCGGGGGATCGGGGCCAGGATCAGGGATTGGGATCGGATGCACGATAAACCACCACCACCAGGGAAAACCCGGCGGATTGGTTCCGCAGAATTCGTCCACCTCCTCCAGCAGCGAGGACAGAACGGCCTCCTGCACCTGCCCGTTTCTGCCGCCCGCTGAGGACAAATCGCCCAGTTGAATTCGGGCCATCGCCGTCTCGATCATTCCGCGAGCAATCAGTGTGCCCTTGCGAAAATCCGACAGGGAGAGGAGAGATCGTCCCCCGGCAAGACGGGAGGTCAGCGGTGGAAGCGGCTGCGGGTTCAGTGCCGCCTGCTCTAAGCGGCTGATCGGGCCAATGGGATCGTGCGGCCCGAACGGATAACGATGCGGCGGGTTATCGTCTTCGGGGTTGGGGTAAGCCGAGATCAACAGTTCAATCAAAGCGGCTTTGCTGAGGGTCAGGGATTTTTCGTTCATTTTTCCTCCAGGGGAAGGGAGCCTGTCACAGTCATGGCTTCAGGCTCCCAATTGAAAGTGGATATTCTTCACGGAATACCGTTGGCTCCAATTCCACCCCAGAATAGCACGTTTCCTTTGCCTTCCCCTATGACCTTCCCCACACAGCGGCTGTGAAATCGCTTTCAATCAGGACGCCAACACCAAAAGAAGGGCAGAAACACAAAAAACGACGCCTCTCTAAGGAGGCGTCGTTTTCAAAGTGCGACAGTGGAAGAGAAAAGAGTTATGTGGACTCTGCAGGAAATCCTGCGTGACACCATTCATTGAACAAGAAATCGACCTGAGATAGTGTTCTGGTTCCCGGCATTCAGGCGTCTGACGACGGAGTTCCTGAACCTTAGGGAGAACTTAATCTATCCTAGAAAGGAGGTGATCCAGCCGCACCTTCCGATACGGCTACCTTGTTACGACTTCGTCCCCCTCGCTCCCCACACCTTAGACGGCTGGCTCCTTGCGGTTACCCCACCGGCTTCGGGTGCAGACAACTCAGGTGACGTGACGGGCGGTGTGTACAAGGCCCGGGAACGTATTCACCGCAGCTTAGCTGATCTGCGGTTACTAGCGATTCCAGCTTCACGCAGGCGAGTTGCAGCCTGCGATCCGAACTGAGAACGGATTTTTGAGATTGCCTCCGGGTCGCCCCCTCGGTTCCCTTTGTCTACCGTCCATTGTAGCATGTTTGTAGCCCAAGGCGTAAGGGCCATGCTGACTTGACGTCGTCCTCACCTTCCTCCCTCTTGCGAGGGCAGTTTCCTCAGAGTTCCCGGCATGACCCGCTGGCAACAGAGGATGAGGGTTGCGCTCGTTGCGGGACTTAACCCAACATCTCACGACACGAGCTGACGACAGCCATGCAACACCTGTCTTGGCGTCCCTTGCGGGAACGACGCTTTCACGCCGGTGCGCCAGATGTCAAGCCTTGGTAAGGTTCTACGGTTAATGACGTATTAAACAACATGCTCCACCGCTTGTGCGGGCCCCCGTCAATTCCTTTGAGTTTCAACCTTGCGGCCGTACTCCCCAGGCGGGATACTTACTGCGTTAGCGACGGCGCGGGAGGGGTCGATACCCCCCACACCTAGTATCCATCGTTTAGGGCTGGGACTACCGGGGTATCTAATCCCGTTTGCTCCCCCAGCTTTCGCGCCTCAGCGTCAAGAATGCCCCAGGAGATCGCCTTCGCCACTGGTGTTCCTACCGATATCTACGCATTTCACCGCTACACCGGTAATTCCATCTCCCCCTAGCACCTTCAAGAAAGGCAGTATCCACCGACCCTCCGTCGTTAAGCAACGGGCTTTCACAGCAGACTTACCTTCCCGCCTACGCGCTCTTTACGCCCAGTAAATTCGGACAACGCTCGCCCCCTCCGTATTACCGCGGCTGCTGGCACGGAGTTAGCCGGGGCTTATTCACTAAGTACCGTCATTTGTTTCTTCCTTAGTAAAAGGGGTTTACAACCCGAAGGCCTTCCTCCCCCACGCGACGTCGCTGCGTCAGGCTTTCGCCCATTGCGCAAGATTCCTAATTGCTGCCCCCCGTAGGAGTCTGGGCCGTATCTCAGTCCCAATCCGGCTGATCGTCCTCTCAGACCAGCTACCCGTCGTCGCCTTGGTGAGCCGTTACCTCACCAACCAGCTGATAGGCCGCAGGCCCCTCCCAAAGCCGATAAATCGCTTTAATCACCAAAAGATGCCTCTCGGTGGTCACATCCGGTATTAGCCCCCCTTTCGAAGGGTTGTCCCGGTCTTTGGGGCAGGTTGCCTACGTGTTACGCGACCGTTCGCCGCTAGGGATTGCTCCCCCGCTCGACTTGCATTTCTTAGGCACGTCGCAAGCGTTCGTCCTGAGCCAGGATCAAACTCTCCATCAAAATACACCCGGAGGTGCCACAATGCTAGAGAACCTCACTCCACACACGGCGTGAGGATTTTCGTTTTTTGTTTAATTCCTGCTCAACGAATGTTACTGTGGCACGCAAGTTTTTCTTGCAGAGCCCACATAATTCTTCTCTCTTCAACTGTCAAGGTTCAGTCCGCTTTCGCGGTGTCTCCGAGGTTATCTCTCAGGGACAGGAGTTAGTATACGGCACGTCTTCTCGGTTGTCAAGGGCCACTGAAAAACTATTTTTCGTCGCAGAAGAGTAGACGAAAATCGCTTGATTTTTAGGGTTGGTTTTGCGGCTCGCACTCCGCTTTTTTGCGCCGCTTCCCTTTCCCTGCCCCGATGCTTCCGATCAGCAGCAGAATGCCGAGACCGGGTTCGGGTACGGCCTGAGCGGAATAATAGCCAACTGTATTGTCGGTAAAGCCGACGCCAAGGCTGAGACGCCCGTCTGTAAACTGAAGCGGAAACACGAAACTCACCCTTCTGCCGTCGAGCGTATCGCCGCGCTTGACCAGCCGCTCGGTGACACCGTTTCGGTTGACGAACAGCGGTTCGAAAAATCCAATGCCGCCGTTTGCAAAGTAAGCATTGGCGCTGAAAGCAATCGTGTCCCCGCTGGCGAGCAGCTGACTGGGAAGGTACTGATAATCGGCATCGGCAGGCAGCAGGCTGTTCGGGTCGAGCAGAGTCGAAAATCCGTTCGGAGTGTGTTCGTAAAGGCGAAACTGGCGTTTACCGTCTTCATGGTACACCCCTGCGAAGACGGTGCGCGTTTCACTGATGGCCGCTCCGGTGATGAGGCTGAAGGTGGTGTCTTGTGCCGGGAACGGGGGTGGTTGTATTGGCCAGGGTATGGATCGCCCCTCCTTCGTAAAGGTAGGCTCCGCGCCCTGCTCCGTTTGTGTTGTTCAGAAACGCAACCCGGTCCCCGGAGAGCTGCGGCGACACAAAGGAGTGAAACGGAACCTCCAAACCGGGACCCGTCATCGAATTGTCTGCCAGCCGTATCAGAGTTCCGTCGTTTTCGCGGCTGTAGAGGCCAGACGTGTAAGTTCCATCGGCATTGCGTCCGTAGGCGTTGAGCACGAGATGAGTGCGATTGAAGTTGTTGGCCCTTACATTAAGATAGCCGCTGACGAATAGGACCCCGGAGCCGGGCAAAGCCGTGTCAGCATCCGCAACAACGCGGAGGCTCCCCGCTTCGGCTAGGTAGAGATGGGCGGAGCCGAAGGGAATGGTGGAGCCGGTGAATGCGATTTGATCTCCGTTCACAGCCAGGGCCTCGTCGAAATGATCGAATCGCCGATACTCGCCGGGAGCAAAATTCCGAGTATCGGCGATTTTGGTGAGGCTGCCTCCCTGAAGTTGGTAAATGGCTGCCGAGTTCAAGGAGGCCTGGCTCAACGTCGTGAAGGCAAGACTATTGCCGGAAGAGACCGGGATAGAGGGGGTTTCCGTTCGGCAGAGTGAGCGGCGAGAGGAGTAGCGGAGTGATTTGCCAGTCGGAAGGCGTTTGAGCGAAACTGGCCTGGGGCAGAGCGAAAAAGAACGAAGCCAACGCACCGGCACGGGAGAATCGGTTGATATCAGGGTGTGCTTTTCATGTGTCTTGCAGATCCATCTATTTTACAGGCGACGAGATACAACTCGTTAGAGACGGCAAGCAGGGAAAAGGTTCATCAAAAATCAGGGGGAGCCGACAATTATTTTGTTTGCCCGTTTACTTCCACTTGCTTGGCCGCTTTTGGAGCGAACCGAGCAGAGTAATAACCGCTCGAACCGCCTTTGAACTTAAGCATCAACACCAATTGTCCCGCATCGCTCCGCACAAGACGAAAGGATTCAATGACTTTCTCATCGAATTTATCTTCGTATTTCAGGAGAAGTTTCGTGACCCCGCCGCGATTGTAAAATAAGTGGTTCTCGGCATAAAATGTGTTTGGCTCTCGGCAGCGTCCAACCGTAAAAAACAGGGTAATGAGCCGCAGGGATTAGAAGCGGATTTACCCGGCAAGGTTAGCGTCCTTGGTCATTTTTTTGGTCATTTCTCTTCTGTTTTGACGTTGAAGCGGTTCATCGCCATTTCAAAGCCGCTTTTCAGGGCCGTTTCCACCGCGTCCCCGGTGCGTTCCAACGCTTCCTGAACGAGCGGAGCGTCGTCTTTGCTGAATTTCGAGAGTACATGATTCACCAGGCCGCCCGGTCGCGCCGCCCCCACCCCGATCCGAATTCGGGCGAACTCTTCTGTCTTGAGGTGCTGAATGATGCTTTTCAGTCCGTTCTGCCCGCCTGAAGAGCCTTTCAGCCGAAGTCGAATCTGCCCTACCGGAAGGGCTACATCGTCCACGATCACAATCAGTTCCGGTAATTCGATTTTGTAAAAACGCATCAACGCGGAAACGGCTTCGCCAGATAGATTCATAAAGGTCATCGGGCGAGCCAGCAATACCCGCTCACCTTCGATCACGCCCTCGCCATAAACTGAGCTAAAGTTTCGTTTCGAAACCGTAATCCGATGCCGTTCTGCCAGCAGGGTCACCGCCTCGAAACCGACATTGTGGCGTGTACCCGCGTATTCTTTTCCAGGGTTGCCCAATCCGACCATCAGTTTCATCGCGGCTGCTCTCGCCCCTCCCCTCTTTTTCGCCGCGACGGATTGCGCTCGTCTTCCGCTTCCCGCCCCGGCATCGTCGAATCGGAAAGCGGCATTTCCCTAATTTTTCGCAGTTCCACGCGCAGCCGATCCAACGGTTCGTATTCCCCCGTCACCTTGTGCTGAAACTGCCAGTGCTCCCAGCCATTCGCCGAGGGTTTGCCCAGGCACTTCGCCGCGAGCTTGTGCAGGGATTCGCGCACCCCGTTGCAGGCCAGCGTTCCATCCTCCATTACCGTCGCCAGATGCTGCGATTTGCCCAAGCGCAGCGTTTCGCCCGGTTCCAGCAGCCCGTATTCCAGCACCATCGAAAAGGGAATTTTCAGTTTTGGAGTGTCAAGCGGAAACGGCAGCATTTCATCGGGGACAAGCGCAGGAACCAGGCTCTCGATCCGCTTTCGAGCCAGCTCCACATAGAGGGCTTCTCGCTCAATACCGATAAAATCGCGGCGCAGTTTTTTCGCGACTGCTCCTGTTGTGCCGGTTCCAAAAAACGGATCGAGCACCACGTCACCGGGATGGCTGCACGCCCGAATCACGCGGTGCAGTAACGCTTCGGGCTTTTGGGTAGTATGAGCTTTTTCACCGTTGTGCTTTAGCCGTTCGTCGCCGGTGCAGATGGGCAGATACCAGTCGGAGCGCATTTGCAGATCGTCGTTAGCAGCTTTGAGGGCTTTGTAATTGAAGGTGACTTTTGTGTGCTTTTCGGATTTACTCGCCCAGATCATCGTCTCGTGAGCGTTGCAAAAGCGCGTTCCCCGAAAGTTCGGCATCGGATTGGCTTTGATCCAGCAAATGTCATTGAGAATCCAAAATCCCATGTCCTGCAAAATCGAACCGATCCGAAAAATGTTGTGGTAGGAACCGATCACAAACAGCGAGCCGGTGTCTTTCATTACGCGGCGTACCCCGGCCAGCCATTCCCGTGTGAAACAGTCGTACTCGCCAAAGGAAGAGAATTTGTCCCAGTGATCGTCAACCGCGTCTACGTGGGAGAGGTTGGGACGATATAGTTCTTTTTTCAACTGAAGATTGTAGGGAGGGTCGGCGAAAACAAGGTCAATGGACTTTTCGGGCAGCTCCAGCAGTTTCTGTCGGCAGTCCGCCTGAAACACCGTGTTCAGGGGCAGATCGGCGGGAGCGAGTTTCCGTTTCGGAGGCATGAATCCAATTCCATTCTGAAGCGAGGATAGAGGCGAGCCGCAGCCCTGCCGGAAAGCAGATTCGCCGTTTGGCCCAAATTCTCCTTCCAGTTTGACACAGAAATCAGTTTTTTACTGTCAAAGAGTGAGTCTATCTGAGTCTGCCTGAGTCGGTTTGCTGTTTATTGACGGTCTTTGAGTCTCGCTGAATCTTGTTGATTCTCAAACAATGAAGAAGATTTTTTGCTAAAAGGCGGCCTGAATCAGCGTGATCGTGCGCAGGTTTCGAGCGTCAATTTCAACTTCCACAATGTCGAAGCGGCAGGGAGGAGGTTCTTGATCAGGGTAGAATTCCTGAAGGTAAAGAGAAGCGGCCAGGCGAATTTTTTCCTGCTTGCGAAACCCGACCGCAGAAGCGGGGGAGCCGTAGGCATGGCTGCGCCGAGTTTTCACCTCGATAAAGCAAAGGGTCGGTTCGCCGGGGGACGGCTCCTCTGCCACCAGATCGAGTTCACAAAACCGGGTGCGGTAATTGCGTGTCACGATCCGCCAGCCCCGTGCCTCCAGATAGAGAGCAGCCGACTCTTCGCCGCTTCTGCCGATTTCAATTCGAGACGGCTCAGCCATTTGCCCTCTCCTTTCGAAGGCGGATCGCCTCTTGCACGGGGCGAAAGGTGCGCCGATGCAGCGGACATTCCCCCGCTTGAGCCAGGGCCTGAAGATGAATCGGAGTGCCGTAGCCTTTGTGCCGCTCGAAGCCGTAGGCGGGAAATTCCTGGGCATAGCGTCGCATCAATCGGTCACGAATCACCTTCGCCACAATCGAAGCGGCAGCGATGGAAACGCACCGAGCATCTCCCTTGACCAGTGCAATTTGATCCAGGGGAAAAGGGCGCACGGGCAGCCCGTCAATAAGGGCAAGGTCGGGGCACACCGACTCGGGAAGGTCGTGGAGGGCGCGGCGCATCGCGAGATGCGAGGCACGGAGGATATTGATTTCGTCAATCTCTTCGGCAGAAGCAAATCCGACTCCGACGGCGCGGGCACACGCGAGAATAGTGCTGTAAGCAACTTCGCGCTCCTCTTCGGTGAGTGTTTTCGAGTCTGCAACGCCGGGAGGAAAAAAATCAAGGGGAAGCAAAACGGCGGAAGCCGCCACCGGCCCCGCCAGGCAGCCGCGTCCTGCTTCATCAATACCGATCACACAGCGATACCCCTGTGTTCGAGCCTCCCATTCCTCAGCGAAGCCGGGAGGAGCGGGAGAAAGGGCTTTGCGGGGCATGGCGAACTACTTAAGAACGCGGATACGATCCAGCGGCAGAAAGATCACGCTGGCTTTTCCAATGATTCGACTGCGTGTTAAAATCCCCCAGTAACGCGAGTCATTGGAGTTGTTTCGGTTGTCACCCATCGCAAAATACTCCCCTTCCCCGAGTTTGAGCGGCTTGCCGACGGCAAACACGGCGTTCGGAGCCTGGGGCCAGTTCATGTGCTCTTTGATTTTGTAGCCGTTTGGAGAGGGAAATTCTTCAAGACGCTCGTTGTTTCGATACAAAACGCCGATCTCTTTTTCTTCGCCGTTTTCTTTGATCGTTTCGCGCCTGACTTCGAGGGTATCGCCGGGAATGCCCATGCACCGCTTAATCAACACGTTTTCCACCTGCGGCTGGCCACGCATCGGGGACTCCTGATCCGCGTTTTTCGGTGCACGAAAGACGATGATGTCGCCTCGGTTTGGGTCTGAAAAATGGTAGTTGAATTTATTGACGAAAATGTGGTCCTTCACCGCGCTGGGATGCGTTTCCTGGGTTTGTGAATTGTATCCGGCTTCGTGTCCGAGGAGGGTGGGTTCCATTGACTCGGAGGGAATGAAAAACGCTTGCACGAAAAACGGACGAATAATCAAAAACACCAGTACCAGCGCCACCGTCAGCGACTCGAAAATCTCGGCGATACTACGCGGCGACGACGGCGTGTTCGGCGCACGCTCCGAAGCGAGTTTGAGCAGCGCAAAGCGGATCAGCGTAAAGAGCAGAGCGATCCCCGCCACCATGCCCAGGGAAAGGTTGGCGAGAAACTCTTGCGCTCCGCTGTCCGAAGCCGGAGACGACGCCTGCGCGAGCAATAAATTCATGGCGAATTCCTGAAAAATCAAAACGAGGGAAAACGTCAGGTGTTGAATTCTTCGTCAGAGCTCAACACCCGATTCTCAAGACCGAGGGGGCTATCGCGTTGCGTTGCGGTCTTCTTTGATACGAGCCGCTTTCCCCACTTTAGCCCGAAGGTAGTACAGCTTGGCGCGGCGCACCTTGCCGAAGCGCACCACTTCGATTTTTTCGATGCGCGGCGAGTGCAGCAAAAAGGAACGCTCTACGCCCACTCCATTGGAAATTTTTCGAACGGTAAACATTTCCCGCACACTGTCGTGGTTTTGAGCAATCACGACGCCCTCGAACACCTGAATTCGCTCTTTGTCGCCTTCGACAACTTTCGCGTGAACTTTTACAGTGTCCCCGGCGCGGAATTTCGGGAGAGGAAGACGAGCCTCCGAGGAAATTTTGTCTTCCTCGTTAAAGGTACGCTTTTTTTCTTTGGCTTCCTGCTCTTTGCGGCGGTTCTCATTGCTCGCCCAAATCTCTTTGGAACGAGCGATTTCCGCTTTTTCGATTTCGCGGATTACATCTTTGGTCAATGCCATAACGATTAAGGTCCTTTAGTTTCTCTTGCGACATCCGCCGAAGGCGGCAGAGCGGTCGGGTGTTCGGGCGAAAGCAGCGGGTATCGCTCGCTCTCGAAGACAGCCTCCTCAAAGGCAGGCGTTCGCAGAGACTTTCCTGCGGCACAGCCCACCTATTATACTCTCTCCGTCTGAGTTCGTGGGAGTTTGCGGCAAATTTCCGACAAACTCTTTGGGAATCCCATGCATTTTTCAACGAAAAGTGAAATCTGCACTACTTAAGAACGCGGATACGATCCAGCGGCAGAAAGATCACGCTGGCTTTTCCAATGATTCGACTGCGTGTTAAAATCCCCCAGTAACGCGAGTCGTTGGAGTGATTTCGGTTGTCGCCCATCGCAAAATACTCCCCTTCGCCGAGTTTGAGCGGCTTGCCCACCGCGTAAATTGCACCCGGAGGCTGGGGCCAGCTCATCGGTTCATTGATTTTGTAGCCGTTTGGGGAAGGCAGCTCCTCCAGCCGCTCTCCATTTCGATAGAGAACACCCACAGTCTCCTCACTACCTTTTACCTGGAGGGTTTCGCGCCTGACTTCGAGGGTATCGCCGGGAATGCCCATGCACCGCTTAATCAACACGTTTTCCACCTGCGGCTGGCCACGCATCGGGGACTCCTGATCCGCGTTTTTCGGTGCACGAAAGACGATGATGTCGCCTCGGTTTGGATTTCCGAAGTGAAAAGAAAGTTTGTTCACAAAGATATGATCTTTGGCCGCCTCCGCATGGGTCTCGCCAGTATTGGAATTCGTTCCGGCTTCGTGTCCGAGGAGGGTGGGTTCCATTGACTCGGAGGGAATGAAAAACGCTTGCACGAAAAACGGACGAATAATCAAAAACACCAGTACCAACGCCACCGTCAGCGACTCGAAAATCTCGGCGATACTACGCGGCGACGACGGCGTGTTCGGCGCACGCTCCGAAGCGAGTTTGAGCAGCGCAAAGCGGATCAGCGTAAAGAGCAGAGCGATCCCCGCCACCATGCCCAGGGAAAGGTTGGCGAGAAACTCTTGCGCTCCGCTGTCCGAAGCCGGAGACGACGCCTGCGCGAGCAATAAATTCATGGCGATGCATTCTCCTCGACCCCAGGGGTCGGTTCGGGGCCCGGGCCAGCCTTTGCGTTTTCACGCTGTGAGGCTTCCCTCATCTGCTCTTTGAGGGCCCGTTTTGCTTCACGCGGGTCAGGCGGAGCGGAGGGTTCTTCGCTGGAGAGAAGCCTGAGTTCTTGTTTTGAGAGCCGAATTTGAGCAAAGAGATCGGGGCGGCGGATACGGGTGGCTTGAAGCTGATGCCAGCGTCGCCATTTCTCGATCTCCGCATGGTTTCCATTTAACAGAATTTGCGGAACGCGCCATCCCTGATACTCTTGGGGGCGCGTGTAGTGCGGATACTCCAGCAAATTTTCCGCGAACGTATCTTTGTCTGGGGCATCCGCATCGCCGAGTGTTCCGGCCTGAAGGCGGGTCAGCGCGTCGGCAATCACGAGGGCAGGCAGTTCACCGCCCGTAAGAATAAAATCGCCGATAGAAATTTCATCCGTGACGAGGTGCTGGCGCACCCGGTCGTCTACGCCTTCGTAATGCCCGCAAAGCAAAATGAGATGAGCTTCTCTGGCCCACTCGCGGGCGGTCTCCTGGGTAAACCGTTTTCCACGCGGATCGGTGATTGCAATCCGAACAGAACGGGTTTGCTGAGTAGACGGCCCGACCTCGGTTTTCGTTTCGGAAGTTTCACCCGCTGAAGAGGGCCTTCGGGAGGGAAGCGGAAGCGTGGACGCGGAGGAAGCGGTTAAAAATTGAAGACAGCGGTGGATCGGCTCGATTTTCATTACCATGCCGCCGCCGCCGCCGTAAGGAAGATCGTCGGTGGTTTTGTGTTTGTCCTGGGTGAAGTCGCGCAGATTGACGACGTTGATTTCGATGAGGTGCTGTTCGCGGGCACGACCGAGAATGCTGTGCTGCAGCATGGGGGAGACCAATTCTGGCAGGCAGGTCACGATGTCAATGCGCATGAGGTTCGGGGTCGCTGCGGACTTCTTCGGCTTCCCCCGGCAGGAGGCCGGGGGTGGGTGTCACCCAGACTTTTCGCGTTTGTACGTCCACTCGCTGGACGACATCACGAATAGCGGGCAGCAGAATTTCGTTTTTGCCGGAGCCAACTACGTAGATGTCATTGGCGGGGTTGAGGAGCACGTTCGTGATTTTGCCGAGCGAAGTGCCCTCTTCGGTCACCACTTCACAGCCGATGAGGTCGTGAATGTAAAACTCGTTTTCGGCGAGGGGAACCGCGTCTGCCTGCCGTACCTGAACCTTCCAGCCGCGTAGTGCTTCGGCGTCGTTCATGGTTTCGACCCCGTTGAGTTTCAGCAGAATCTGTCCTTTGTGCAGGCGTGCAGATGCCACCGATTTTAGCGTGAGCGTGTTGTCAGGCGAACGGAGGGCGATTTGCTTCAGACGCTCGAATCGCTCCGGGAAGTCGGTCAACAGGTTGACCTTCACTTCACCGAAGCGACTAAAAGGAGCGACGATTTCGCCGACGGTAAGATTCCATTCGGATTCAAGATCGGATAGCGTCATAAAGCGAAAAACAAACCAAGGCCGTTTTGTGCTGGGGGCCAGGGACACGCCAGAAGGAGTGGAGGTGCATGAGGTGTCTGCCACCACAAAACGGCATAACGATCACGGGCGCAGCCATTTAGGTGAGCCCGGCGAAAAATTTAGGCGACAATTTCGACGTAAATTTTGCGCTTGTCTTTTTTGGCAGCCGCTTTTGCAACGGTACGCAGCGCGTTGGCGATGCGCCCCTGCTTGCCGATCACCTTACCCAAATCATTGGGGGCAACCCGCACTTCGTAGGTAGTGGCCTCTTCTTGCGGAACCTCGGTGATGTTGACCAACTCCGGTTCGTCCACGAGTGACTTTACAAGGTAAGAAATAAGATTTTCCACAGCTGACTCCTTCTCCAAACGGTTAGTACAACAAGTCGGGGCGTAGGGGTTACGCCTTGCCTGCCTCACGTGCGGCGGCTTTTGCGGCGGCAACACGCTGCAGCAGACCCTGCTTGTTCAGCAGAGCGCGGGTAACGTCCGTCGGCTGAGCCCCATGTCCAAGCCAGCGCAGTGCCTTTTCTTCGTCAATTTTAACGACGGGCGGAATGGCACACGGATCGTAATGACCGATGGTCTCGATAAAGCGTCCATCGCGAGAAGCGGTGGATTCTGCCACCACCACACGATAGAAGGGTCGCTTTTTTGCGCCAATGCGCTTTAATCGAATTTTAACTGGCAAATCAGGCTCCTTTAGATTTCAGAAGAGCAGTCTCATCCGGTATCCCCGGTGAGCGTGCTCCGTTAGACGACAGGCAGAGAGAACTTGTTCCCCGCCCGAACAAAATCGTTAGAAATTTTTCTGGAGCGCAAGAGAGGCCGCCACCCGGCATTAACATTCACTCTCCAGGACGTTGATTCCTGCTTTTTGCGTTCCCCAGAAAACTCTTATCTTCCTGGAATGATCTTTCCACTACCGACCAAACCGGAAACTGCTGCCCCGTTTTCCGCCCTTGGGCATTTTGGGCATTTTCGGCCCGCTTCCCGTTCCGGGAAGAACCGGAGCGGAACCGCCGCCCTTTCCTTTGTCGCCTCCAGGCATAAGATGCGTCAGCATTTTCATCTGCTTTCGCATCTGCTCAAAGGCGTTTAGAAATTGATTGACTTCCTGAACCGTATGGCCTGACCCGGCGGCAATCCGTTTGCGGCGTGAGCCATTGATTAAGGTTGGATTGGAGCGTTCCGCCACCGTCATGGATTGCACAATCGCTTCTTTCCGCTGCATTTCTTTCGGATCAATCTGCGACATGGCCTCCCGCATCTCTTTGGAGTTGAAGCCAGGAATCATTTTAAGCAGATTCTCAATCGGGCCCAATTTTCGCATTTGATTCATCGTGGAAAGGTAATCGTTGAAATCAAATTTGCCTTCACGGGTTTTCTTTTCAAGCAGGACGGCGTCTTTTTCGTCAATCGCCTCCTGCGCTTTTTCGATCAAACTCAGAATGTCGCCCATGCCGAGAATGCGGGAAGCAAGGCGATCCGGGTAAAACGGCTCCAGACCGTCCATCTTCTCGGAGATGCCCATGAACTTAATCGGAACCCCGGTGACGGCCCGCACGGAAAGGGCGGCTCCGCCCCGGCTGTCGCCGTCCATTTTCGTCATCACAACACCGGTTAAGCCAAGACGCTGGTTGAACTGTTCGGCAAAGTTGACGGCATCCTGTCCGACCATCGCATCCACGACCAGCAAAATTTCGTGCGGGAACTCCGGCGAGAGGCGGCGGGAAAGCCAAGCCTTCATCTGGCCCAGTTCATCCATCAATTCTTCATCAATGGCAAGGCGGCCTGCCGTGTCGAGGAGCACAATATCGCTGCCGTTTTGCTTGGCCAGCTGAATGGCTTCCAGTGCAATTGAAGGCGGCGATTTTTCGGCTTCGGCGGGAAGCGCGAACACGGGAACATTGACCTGGGTTCCGAGCACCTGCAGCTGCTTCACGGCGGCGGGACGATAAATGTCACAGGCCACCATCATCGGATTGCGGCCCTGCTTTTTGAAATAGGCGGCGAGTTTGCCGCACAGCGTGGTTTTGCCGGAGCCTTGAAGCCCGCACAGCATAATGACTGTCGGTGGAGAGGAGGCCAGGTTCAGCGAAACGTTTTCGCCGCCGAGCAGTTCAACGAGTTCGTCATTAACGATCTTCACGATTTGCTGAACGGGGGACAACCCTTCCAGCACATCCGTCCCAACGGCCTTTTCCCGAATCTTGCTCATAAAGTCTTTCACGACTTTCAACGAGACATCGGCTTCGAGCAGGGCGAGACGCACTTCGCGCAGGGCCTCGGTCACATCGGCTTCCGTGACCCGTCCCTTGCCGCGCAGCTTCTGAAACACCCCCTGCAATCGGTCGGAAAGACTCTCAAACAAGGCAATACTCCCCTTGGTGTGTTCTGCGTTCTTCTGCAACTCAACCGGCGGTTAGTATACACTCCAGAGCGAGGGCAGGTCAAGGGCAGCCCGACGGCTTCCCCGCGAGTTTCGGTTTTTTTATGCAAACATCCGTTATTCCCTGAAAAACTTTTGTCGGACCTGCCCCAAATCGCCCGGAGTCTTGTTTTTGTTGACTAGAACGAATCAAGCGGTAACAAATCTAAACGAGGGCCAGTTGCGCTTCGACGGTTCCCATCGTTTCGACTTCGTAGCCGGGAGCGATCTCCGAATAGGACATCACCGAAAGGGTGGGCAGAGAACGCTCCAGAAGACGGCGCAGCGCAATGCGAACCATGCCCGAAACCAGCAGCACCGGGGTATAACCCGCATCCGCCGCGTGCTCCACATTTTCTCGGATGTTGGCGATCATACTCTGGGCGAGATTCGGCTCGATAGCCAGCATGCTGCCGTTGGAAGTCGGCTGTACCGCATCGCGCAGGATTTGTTCAAGCGACGGAGCCAGCGTAATCACCCGCAGGCGTCCATCCTCATCCTGATGCTGTTTGCAAATCTGACGGCTGAGTGCAGCTCGCACGTACTCGACGAGCGGATCGAACTCTTTGGTGCGCGGAGCGTAATCGGCAAGCGTTTCCAGAATCGTCGTCAGGTCGCGCACCCCGATTCGCTCTTTCAGCAGGGCTTGCAGCACTTTCTGTACATCGCCCAGAGTCAGCAGAGCCGGGATCAATTCCGCTACCGCCGCTTCGTCTTCCTGCTTTACGTTGTCCACGAGACGTGAGGTTTCCTGGCGAGTGAGCAGTTCGTGCGCGTGGGTACGAATGATCTCCGTGAGGTGGGTAACGAGCACGGTAGCAGGGTCTACCACGATATAGCCCGCCATTTCTGCCCGTTCGCGCAGCGTTTTGGCAATCCACAGAGCGGGCGTTCCCATTGCGGGTTCTACTGTCTCGATGCCCTCGAACCTTTGAAGGGCAATCCCGGAGTCGAGGGCCATCACACAATTGGCCATCAGCTCGTGCGTTGAAATCACGGAGCCTTTGATTTTGATTGTGTAGGTGTTGGATTTCAGCTGCAGGTTGTCTCGAATTCGCACGGTAGGCAAAACAATTCCCAGTTCCATCGCAATCTGATTTCGAACTCCGCGTACCCGATCCATCAGGTCGCCGCCCTCTTCCGTCATGGCGAGCGGCACAAGATTGGAACCGAGTTCGATTTCAATGCGATCCACCGTCAGCAGAGCCATCACGTTCTCGGAGCCGGAAGGCGGGAGAGCGGCTTGCGCGGCTTCGGTTTCTGCGGTTCTTCTGGCAACCGCCTCCTTTTTGTCGTTTTTCGTGATCCCGAACGACGCGGCCCCGACGGAAATTCCCAAAACCAAAAATTGCAGTTTGGGAAAGCCGGGAACGAGGGCCAGCCCGATCAGCAGACCGGAGACAATCGCCATCGGACGCGCACGGGTGAACAGTTGCTTGGCAAAATCCTGACCCAGCGGATTGTCGGACGAGGCGCGGGTAACGATAATACCGGTCGCTACCGAAATGAGCAACGCGGGGATTTGCGAAACGAGACCTTCGCCAATCGTCAGCAGCGTGTACTGCTGAAGAACGCTCATTACGTCGCCGCCTTTGCTCAACCCAATTGCAAATCCACCCACCACGTTGATGATAATGATGAGAACTGCCGCCATTGCATCGCCGCGAACGAATTTGGAGGCTCCATCCATCGAACCGTAAAAATCGGCTTCTCGCTGAATGTTTTGGCGGCGGGTACGGGCCACCTCCTCGGTGATGTTTCCGGCATTGAGGTCGGCGTCAATCGCCATCTGTTTACCGGGCATTGCGTCGAGGGTGAAACGAGCCGCCACCTCTGCCACACGCTCCGCCCCCTTGGTGATGACGATGAACTGCACGACGACCAGGATCAAAAAGGCGATGATTCCTACGATGTACGAGCCGCCGAGAACAAAGCTGCCGAAGGCCGCAATCACCGCTCCGGCTTCTCCATTGGCAAGAATAAGTTTGGTGCTCGCCACGTTTAGAGAAAGACGAAACAGCGTCATCACGAGGAGCAGCGAGGGAAAGATCGAAAATTCCAGGGTTTCGACGGTGGAGAGTGCCGTCAGCAAAATCATGGTTCCCGCGCCGATGTTCACGACCAGAAAAGTATCGAGAATCCAGGAAGGCAGCGGGATAATCAACATCCCGATAATGAGCAGCAGCAGGCCTGCCAGGGTCATGTCGGAAAAGCGGGCAAGTCGGGTCAGTGGGTTCGGGGCGGGAGAAATCATCGGCATTCCATTTCAGGCAGGGAACGATTTCGGTAGTGTGCAGGTTCCAGGGTCAGGAGCGAAATCAAAAAGACGGAGGGGGGCCCTGCGGAATTATCCAGCACGTGAAGACCCACCGGCTTCCCCCACTCTCTTATTTCGGTCTTCGGAACGGGTAAACTCAGGGGGAAATTTTCCAGCAGGCGGCCTGTAGCAGCTACAGGGCAGCACCGGAACCTTACCCACAGAAAGCAAAGCCTATGAAAACCCGTTTCAAATCAGGATTTACCCTGATCGAGCTGCTCGTTGTGATTGCAGTTATCGCAATTCTGGCTTCGATCCTTTTCCCGGTTTTTGCTCAGGCCCGCGAAAAAGCACGCGCCGCTTCCTGCCTCTCCAATCAGCGTCAAATTGGGCTGGCCCTTGCTCTGTATCGCACCGACTACGACGAAACGAATGCCCGCTACCGCTTTTGTGATCCCGCCTACGCCAACGACCCCCTGTGTATCAATCTGGGAAAAGCCACCACCTATACCGGGCCCCTAGAAACCTGGTGGGCTCCCTACGATGGATCGCTTCCGGGAGGCCCCGAACCCACCGTTCCGCTTCCTGCTGCCTACTCCGGTTTTAACGCCGGATTTTTGCAGCCCTATGTGAAAAACCAGCAGATTTTTCGCTGCCCTTCTTACTCTAAAGGTCAGACGGGTTACGCCATGAGTTACATTGTCAACGGGCCAATGGGAAAAAAAGATGGAGAAATCGTAAATCCGGGGGTTTACTTTGTATGGGATCATGCACGAACGCCGGGCTGTGCGAACACGGGGCTGGCCGCAGTCGGAGACCCAAATGATCCCGGCACGGGGTCGCCGAATCAGCCGGGAAACCGGGGACCGTTTCCGATTGAACAGGACACTGCCCATGAACACTATCCGTCACGCCATGTTCAGGGATTCAACGGCCTGCGCTACGACGGAAGTGCCAAATTCCGAAAAGCTTCCGGGCTGTTAACCCGACTTCGCTCATCGGATTTTGCCGCCGATTACAGGCCCTAAGCCGCTTTCGAGAGCGTGAGGCGCGGCCCCCGTGCGCCGAGCATCTGCAAGTCTTGGGGGGCGTTCACTTCCCAGAGCAGGGAAAGCAGAAGAGCAAGAACTTCTGCAACTCCGTCCAGCTGCGCCTGAAACCGGGCAAATGAGGGCGATTTGGCAAGAAAATAAAGGAGTATCAGGGAGTGCTCCGTATTGGGAGACGCCCACCCCGCCGAACGAAGCACCGTGCCGCATTCCGTCATCGTTTTGCCTTGCGGGAGCGGAAACTGAACTGCCCAGTACCACCCCTCGCCAAAGCAAACCCTGGCTTCCAGCCAAAGGCGCGGGGCCGTCACTGGCCGGGCGGGAGCGTAAGTCAGAGCATGATTTTCGCCGTACTCGGCGATTTCACCTAACTGCACCCTCAGATAGGTTTGGAGATTCAAGAGGCGTATCCTTTCCATCCTGACAGATAGAGCAGAGTCAGGAAAGACCAAAGAAACGCCCTCATTTTCGGAGAGAGAAAGAGGAAACCACAGAGTGACCGGGAGCGAAATAACGGCAGTACCTTTAGAAACAGAGCCAAACGCCGAGGTAAGACCTAAATTTCATCGAAAAGATGGACTTTTAATTTTGATTTTGATCGTGGCAGCCTTTGGATTCCGCTTTCCCGGCACCAAAGGGGACATCTGGCTCGACGAATCAGACTACGCCTTTGCTGCGCTTCGCGGCTTCGAAATCAACCGCTGGGACAAGGCGACCGAGCCGCTCGATCCGCTGAAACTGATTCGATATCGCCATTATCATCCGCCGGGGATTGCTTATATGATCGAGCTGGCCCTTCCATTTTCGCACCGGGAGCGTGCCGTTCGCACTCCCTCCATGCTAACCGGACTCGGCTCGATTGCGCTGATGTATCTTTGCTCTTTGAGTTTGTTCAAGGGGCGCCGCAAAATTGCGTTTCTTCTCACCCTGATGCTGGTCATTACTCCCGCTGACATTCGCGCTTCCTGCCATGCCATTTCCTGGTCTTATATCGTGTTTTGGATTCTGACCCTGCTGTTCACGATGCTGAAGTATGCTGAGACAAAACGCCCTGGATGGATTGTCGGCGGCTGGGCTGCACTGGCGGGGATGTATGTGATTTCGGAGTTTTTCTTTCCGATGCTGCTGATCTGGGGGTTATGTGCTCCCTTTCTTTTTGCCGCCGATTTACGCGATTCTCTTCGGCGAAAAAGCGTTTGGGGGGCCAATGGTTTAGGTTTGCTTGTTTTTTTGGGGCTTGCCTGGATTTTCTGGCCCGCCGGTCTCACCGGTGGAGCCTGGAAGATGCTTTCGCACTATCTCGTGATGCGGAACACTGAATTTCCGGTCGTGCTCTTCGGCAAAACGTATGCTCACGCTCCGAAATGGGCTTATCTTTACTGGTACACCCGCTTTTACCCTGTTTACACCTTTATCTACCTTTCGGGATTGGCGGCCCTGGCTGCCTTTGCCCTGCGCCGCCGCCTGACTCCCGAAAGCGGAATTCTGCTCGTGTTCAATGGGGTTGTTCTTTTTGCGGCGCACAAGGCCCATATCATTGGCCCGTCGTATCTCGTTCACGCGCTGCCATTGATGACCCTGGCGGCGGGATACGTTTTGATTTGGGTAGAAAGGGGGCGCAGGGGGATCGGATTTGGAGTGTGGGGCCTTGCGTTGGTGCTGAACTTTATTTCGCTGCACATCATTCGGGGGCGAAGCATGGACATGGAACCGCGAATGCAGACCGTGCGGTGGCCGTATGCGACGGCATTTCTGGCCGCCCAATGGAAAGACTTGGACCGAATGCTGGCTCCTTCTTATGCTTCCCCGGCTCGATGGTACATGGTTCACGAACCGAGAGTGAAGGTGCAGGAATGGCAGGTACAGGCCCTTCCCGATTCCAATGCTGGAGCCAAACTACTCAAGGAAATCGCGACTGGCAACTATCGGTTTATCGGCGTGGGAAGCACCTTCGACGATCATCCGGCGATTGACCCGCGAATTCGCAAAATGATCGAGACCTGGCCAGTGATCTGGCAAAGCGACGAGGAAGGAAAGGGAGTCAGCCGACTGAAAATTTATCGCTGCCCCGACGGGGCGACCAACCGAACCCCGCTGCCGATCCCGCCCCGCTAATCGCCGATCTCAATCCAGAATGCGCCGTTGCCCCCGGTTCCCGCCAGCACCCGATTTCCGGCGAAGGCAACCACCGGGTTGAGAGGGCTTGGCAGCAGCGGGCCGAGGCGGTTCCAGGTTTTGCCGCTGTCACGCGATAAAAACACACCGGTCTCGGTTCCGGCGGCAATTCGCTGCGGATGCGCCAGGTCTATTGCAAGATGCATCGCCCCATTCTGAACTAATTTTGTCCAGGTTTTACCGAAATCTTGAGATTTCCAGACCCCATCGGAGGCAGCGAAAACCGTTCCGGGTGTTGTGGGCGAAGCCAGCAGATCGTTTACACCAACATTGAACGGCGGTTTCATTTCTTCCCACCGAGCGGCTCCAGAGAACCGGACGAAAAATCGGTTTTTGCTGCGGCTGACAGCGTAAACGGTTCCGTTTCGGTCGGCAGCGATCTCGCGTCCAATCACCCAAATATCCTGTGCGAACAGATCTTCGCTCTCAGGCAGGCCTTCACTCAAACGGCTCCAGGTTTTGCCGCTATCCGTAGAATGATAAATTCCGCCCCCCGATTGGACGCTTCCCGATGCCGTAACCCACAGCTCCGCTTCGCCCCGCACGGCCAGGCTGACGAAATGATGCGCGTCGGAGTTAGGTAAGCCTTTGCCTTCCCGCTTTGCCCAAGTTTTGCCGCCGTCTTCGCTTACCCATAGGGTGTTCGACACCCACTGCCCGTTTGAGCCGTCCCCCACTCCATACACCATCTGCGACGCTGGGTTGAGCACAGGAACAAGACATTTCATGTTGGAATTGATTGCGCCATGCGTAAAGCGTTCGCCTCCCGTTGCGGAGCGAAAATAGCCATTGTCTGCCATACCGAGGTGAACGACCTTTGGATCGCCCGGACTTTGAGAGAGACAATGCAGCACAGTCACCTCCACATTGTCCATGCTGAGGTTCCAGTGCTTTCCCTCGTCCTCAGAGCGGTAGACAGCGTACCAATCGGTAAAAAACCAGCGTTTGGAGTTGAAAGGGTCAACGGTGATCGAGCCGAGTGCTGCCCCGAAGTGCTGCCACTGGCCCGGCCCCTTGATTTGGCCATACCAGGGAAGCCCGCAGTAGATTTCGGTGACCCCTTCGCGAACAACTTTGGTCCAGTGCTTTTCACCAAAGCGGCGCGTATAAAATGTCCCTCGTGAAGAGGCCGTAATCAGTCCTTCTTCCCGAACCGCAAGCGCATTGTAACGCCGTTCGCTGACATAATCTCCCAAATCGGCAGGGTTGTAATCCAGGCCGTCCGAATCGTCACGCCAGGTTTTCCCAGCGTCCTCGGAAACGCAGAGTTTCGCACCATCGAAAATGGCGTAAAGGCGATCCGGGCTTTTCGGGTCTTGAACTAATTCCTGCGGTGATTTGTCCGAAAGCCGAAGCCAGGTTTTGCCTCCGTCCTCAGAGCGATAGAAGCCGCCGCTCAGTTTACGATCCGGGTAGAGCGTGATTGGCAGGGCGCAAAGCCAGAGGCGGCGGGGAGCAACGGCATCGAATTTTAGATCGGTGGGTAAAATTCCTTCCAGACCGAGTTTTGCCCAGGTATCGCCGCCATCTTTGGACATAAAAACGCCCGTCCCGCCCGATGCAGCAAAAATTCGCTGCGGGTCGTTTGGATCACGAGCGAACACATCTCCTGCCCAGCGGTAATCTTCGTTGCCGTAAAATGCGGCACTCAGCGTTTTGCGCCAGGTTTTGCCGCCGTCTTTCGTGCGGAAAATTCCCTCCGCCGGATGCCATTGATCCCCGACTCCTGCCAGGAGATCATTGGCATTTTTCGGGTTCAACGAAATGCCGCGTACCGCCCGAACGCCATTCGAGGGGAGGGCGCCGTGAATCATTGCCCATTTTTTGCCGCCATCATCGCTCCGAAACACCCCTCCGACATCCACGTAAGCATACGCCCGGTTTGGATCGGACGGAGACAGGGTGACCCCCTGAACGTAGCCTCCGCCCCCGATCAGGCACGAGTGCCAGCCGCCGTAACTTGGTGTAGAAACCGGGGCAGGTTTCTCCGCCGGAGGGAAAGACAGCAGGAGAGAAAGCAGCAGAGAAGAAAAGATCATAGCTTTGTTTCGATCCTTTGGGTGAGATTTTCGCGGACGGTTTCGACAATTCGATCCAGCGGCAGGCCGTTCGCATCAGGTCGAAAGGGTTCTGCCAAAAGCGAGCCGGCACGCTCCAGCATCAAAAAGCCGAGGGCGGTCAGAGTGGCGACTACGATTGTTTTTGCCCCAACAGAAGCGACTAGGCCGAACGGAATGGCACAGCAAAAAAAGAAAACGAGATTATGACTGAAAACCCGATAAGGGGAGGGAATGGGGGTGTTTTTCAGCCGTTCGCAGCCCCCCTGCGCGTTCGTCAGCTCCGTGAGCGTTCCATCGAAGTTCATGTGTGCGAGTTCAGTAAGCCAGCCCTGGCGATGGGCCTCCTGCAATTTCTCTCCCTGAATTTGGAGAAGGGCGAGGGGAAGGTTTTGCTCTTTTTCCAAGGTTTTGAGTTCGGAGGGGTTCAGATGCTCTTCAAGCAAGCGGGTTGCGGCCACATCGCGCAGGTGATCGCGAAGAGCTGCCGCATAAGCGATCTGACGGCAGATCAATTCCCGCTTGAGCAAACGGCAGGCTTCCAGATCGGCGTTTTCGCTGGCTTGAATTAGTGTTGAGGTTTGGCGGGCAAAGGTTCGACATTGATTGAGGATTATTCCCCACAAAACACGCCCTTCCCACCACCGGTCATAAGCGGTATTGTTGAGAAAGGCAAGAAAAATACTGAGAGCGATACCGAATACCTGAAGCGGAAGCGCGGAGATGAAAATCCATTTCAACTTAAAATGATCGTGTAGAAGGACCACTCCAACCGAGACGAGCAGCACCAGTGTCAATTCGCCCAGCAAAGTGTTGAGAACGTTAATCCAGGCACGTTTTTCGGCAGTGTAGGACATTCGGTATACAGAAGGTTTACGTTTAAAGTACAGCAAAATAAAGATCGGTGTACTGCTTTCTACGCAGTACACCGATTTTGGTTCTCCTACACGTCTATCGTGCAGGTTCGAAGTCACTTGCGAAGTTCGGCTTTGATGTCTCCGCTTGTGGTTCTGAGGATAACAGCGGCTCCTCCGCCACCATTGATGGGGAGCCGCAGAGCGTGGCGATCTTCGTTATTCTGCCCCTCTGAAAGAAAAGCCGAAAGATCGAAATCGCCAGAAACGGTGGAGAGATCGAGGGTTCCTTTGAGTTCTTTCGAGAGAACCGCCGAAACACTTCCGCTAACGGTTTCGGCGTGAGTTTCTTCCGGGCTGGCCCCTGGACTGAGCGAAAGCGCGATTTCGCCGCTGACCGTTCGCAGAGAAAGCCGCTTTGCCGCGCCGACAAACTGATTTGTTCCGCTCACCGTTTCAGATTGATAATCGTCTGCTTCCACTTCCTCCGCATGGACCTCTCCGCTTTCGGTTTTGGCAAGAACTTGAGGGCAGCGCGAAAGACTGTGCAGCTGAAGGTCTCCGCTGGCGGTAGACACATCCACGTTTCCGGTGACACCGGCGATGCGGACATTTCCGCTCGCAGTTTTCACCCACACACTGCTGTGCAGGTCACTGACATTGACATCGCCGCTCGCATTTTGAAGGCGAACCGCGAGGCTTCGAGGCAGCATCAGGGTGTAGTTGACGAAACCCTGCCGATGCGCGGAGAGGGGCGTCATTTGCGTTTCCAGCACCAGGGTGTCGCCTTCCAGATGAGCGGTCGGCTTGAGGCGGGAGAGTTCCTGCTGCAAGGCCGCTTCGGAGGCACTCCCGCGCACGATCTTTTCAGCATTGATTTTTACGTTTTGCTGAGTGCTGTCAGTAAGAATAGTGATGTCGCCTACTTCGGAGAGAACCTTGACCGTTTTGATCCGGTCGGCCTTGAATAGTTTTTGTGTGGTTTCACGCACTTCGCTGCTGCGACGAAGCGAAGTGCGAACGGAAACCTGCCCCTGACAGCCATAGATCACCGAAGCGGCCCCCAGCATAAGAAAAGTTCTTCCTTTTTTGGAACCGTTCCAGATCATTCTGTTTCCCCCCGCAGCCGCGACAGGATCACGCCGCCCAGACCCATGAAAGCAAATCCCCATTGAACAAGAAGCGCGACTCCGCCCAATGCTGGGGAAATCAATCCCGCAAATGTGGTAAGAGCAAAGGCGCACACCAGACCGAGGGCAATCCTTTCGGCAAATCCACCCTGCCCCGCCCGCCCGAAACGCAGAGCCGCAAGATCTCCCAACCGGCGCATCCCACAAAGCCAGCCAAACGCGAGCAGCAGCAGCGAGAGGGTGGCTGCTACAAACCCGAAGGGCGACCAGAGAAGGCGGAGCGGGGTGTGCAGCAACAGCGAGTTCATCCATCCGATGATCCCAAGCCCGACCCCGCCGAGGGTTCCGAGCAGAAGACATCGCCCCGGTTCGAGTAAGACCAGACGCGACGTTTTCACGGCGGCATTCGGGGCCGCCATTACCATCAAGCCGCAGCCGAGCAAGCCGAGCAGCAGCACCCCGGCCTGCTGAAACACCCAGCCGATCCGGGAGTAGGGATGAGGCGAAGCCAAAAGCGGAGGTTCCGTCTCTTGAGCGGTACGGTTTTCGAGGTACCGAACCTGCCCATTAACACAGGTAATCGTGCCTTCCAGTCTGCCGCCGGGTTCGACGATCACATCTCCATCGGTGACTTTGATCTCTTGTGCCGTACCGCGAACCACCAAATCTTTCCCCTGAAGATCAACATTCGACCGGGTTTCTCCTACCGGAACGAGGACCTGTTCACGCCCGGACGTTTTTGCTGCGGACGCCGTTTCACCCTTGCGGCGGGAAGAAACGGCGGCAGGAAGAGGCTTTTGCCCCGCGACGTGCTCATCAATTTCCTGCGGCTTTTCAGACGGCTCGACGGCTCCCCCGGACTGTGCCAAAGCGATGGGAGCGCAAACATTGAGAAACGCCAGCGAAAACAGAGAAGCGATCAAAGTGAAGGTTCGTTGCATCATAGAAAATCCCGCCCCACCAATCAATGAATCTGCTGGGTTTGGCGTCCCCGTCGAGAGTAGAGCAGAAACGCTCCGGCTCCAAGAGCGGCATCAATTGCCAGCCCCTGAGCCGCCGTTGCTCCAAGAGTGACAAACGACTCACGGATGGTCTCCGCCATCTGCGACAGCCCTGAAAGAGCGGTCTGCACCGTCTGTCCCAGCACTGGAAGCGAATGAGAAGCATCCCCCGCCCCCCTTAGCCAGGAAATGATAGCTTCGGCATTGCCGCCGAGGGCGGTCCGTCCCCATTCCGAAGCCAGAAAGAAGAGCAGCAGCGCGGCAAACAGCCCGGTCAATACGGCTCGCTGATGCAAACTCAGGTGGCTGTACAGGGCAGCGGACTGGGTGGAAACCACCGCCGTTTCGTTTGACTGGGACAGGCGGGACAGCGTTTCGGCATGGTTCGCCTGCTGCCGCTTCAGTACGCCGTCTTTGTAGCTTCCCATTTCAGCCTGAATTCGGTCCATAACGAGACCCGAAAAATCTTTGGGCAAATCGAGAAGCGGCAGCTGCTCCAGCAGCATCACTGTGCGCTGCTGCCGGTCGTACTCTTTGGCACAATCCGGGCACACAGCGAGATGTCCATAAATCGCGGTCGCCATTTCCGGTCGAATTTCGCCGTCCCCTTCGATCAGAGAGGGCAGCATTTCGGAGACGCGAGCGCACAGGTTTCCCGTGTTCCGCAGGGGAACCTGAGTTTCCTGGCTTTCCTTTGCGCCGGTTCCGGTGGAGGACTGAGGCGGCAGGGAGGATTTCCATCCTGCTTCCCCCTCCTGCTCCGGGTTGAAATCAAATCTGCTTTCCATCCGCTTCCATTTCCAATACCGATTCCAGTCTTCCCCGCAGCATTTCTCGTGCGCGGAACAGGTGTGTTTTCACCGTACCGGTCGGTAGATTTAAGGTTTGTGCTATTTCTTCAACGCTCATCTCTTGTAAATGGCGCATGACAATTACGGTTCGATAACGCTCTGGCAGGTTCATAATGGCTTTATGAACGATGTCTTGTACGGCTCCGCGTACAGCGGCGTCTTCGGGGGCGTCTTCCCTGCGTTCACTAGACGGCTCGCGCCCCTCTTCGAGTTCCAAATCAAGGGAAAGGGCTCCCTTGGCTTTGCGCGAACGCAGGTGGTCAATGCACAGATTCGAGGCGATTTTATAAAGCCAGGTGAGGAAAGAGGCATCCTGCCGAAAGGAGGGCAGCGCGGAGTAGGCGCGGATAAACGTCTCCTGAACGAGATCGCCCGCATCCTCGGCATTGCCGAGCATTCGGTAGGAGAGGTTGTACACCTGCCGCTGGTATTTGGTGACAAGCCCGTTGTAGGCGGTAGCGTTCCCCCCCAGGGTTTGCCGCACCATGTCGGCGTCTAATTGTTCCAAGTGCGTGATCGTCCTCATGTTCTCCGATCCAGCCTCATTTCTCACCCGTTCAGTTCACCCGATTTGCTTTTGGAGCGTGTGCGTCATGGGGATTACGGCGCGTTGCGGAGCCTGGTTTCATCATTGCGAGAACTTTTTTCGAGTTCTATTCTGATTTTACTCCATCTTTCCGGGTAACCGGTATGAGCCGCATGAGAAAGCACAGGAACAAAACCCAATTTGAGGTAGGTTTTGATGGCAGGCAGGCGGAAATCGTCGGTTTCGAGAATGGCGGAATCCAACCCCCACTCACGAAACCGATGGAGCACCTGCTCCGTCACCCGAAGCCCCAGAAGTTTGCCGCGATGGTCGGGATCGGCTCCGACCCAGTGAACATAGCCGGGTGCGTCCGGAGCAAAATGACGAGCGGACGTGGTAGCGGCCAGCACAGGCCCTTCGGCGGAGGCGGTTTCTACCACCCACACCTCTTTCACGGTTTCGTCCTCGAAAAAATCCCGGTGGGCGCGGTCCGGCGTCCAGACAATTTCAGGAAAGGAACGCCCCAGCAGTCGTGACAGGGCGTCGGCATCGGCTTCCGAGGCACGTCGAAAGGCAAAGCCCTCTGGCAAAACCGGGGGTTTGGCAAAGGCGGATAGCGAATTCAACTTCATCTGAAGCGAAGGGATCGTGTTTTCAGTCACGTGGTCACCTCATTTCTCAGGTATTTACGGCGTTTCCTCTTCGGTTGGAGGGGGAGAGTTGTTTTCGCCTGACAGGTCCAGCGGATCTCCGAGAATACCCGCCAGCTCAAAGCGTTCCGGCATCGCTATTTGCTTTTCCTCCGAATCGCCCTTCCATTGTGTCCGACTGAGCAGGCGGTAACTCTCCCCGTCCGGCGAGCGTTCGTAGATCAGTTCGTGCCTGGCCGGGGCCGAAAGGCTTAAACGGCTTTCTGACAGTTCGTTCAATGTTCGCGGCAGCCGGTCTCTCTCCCGTCGAAAACGCTCTACTGTCAGATGTGCCGCAAAAAGGCGGCAGAGAAAAGAAATCCTCGGCAGGTCTGCACTTGCTTCAAAGGATTGGAGATCATCGCGGTATTTTTGTTCAAATTGGCGTTGGAATCCTTTCCACCCAACCGTGCTTTCGTTTTCGATGGGAGGATGAGACTGCTTCTGATACCCCGGCTGTGTTATTCGATGGAGCGATTTTTCAACCTCTGCAAAAACGCTCGCTATCAGAAACGGGGCCGCCTCCACCCGTTCATAAATTTCCTGATCCGTATTTTTTGCGGTGTAGCGAACGATTTCAGAACCCGGCGGCGACGGCAGCTTTTCTTCTCTGAACTCGACGAAATAGTTTATCGCAAGACTGTTGTGCTCCCACTTGGCAGCCTCCAACTCCTCAAGCCGACATTCCAGAACGCGAGCCAGGGCAGTCCGGGCACTGCTTTCTGCTTCATCGGAGAAGCTGGCAAGGCGATCCAGTTTCCTCAACTGCCCTTTTGAAAAAAGAGCGAGATGCTCCGCCAGAAGCGCGAACACATACTGAACTTCTTCCCGCTCGTCGTAACCCCCATCAATGGGTGATCCGCTCACGGCTGCCTGGCGGACTACACCGACCAGGTGCAGTTCTTCTTCGGCAAACCGCAGGGCATCTTCGGTCTGCCCCTGTGCCAGTGCCGCATAAAGCCTTGCCCGCAGCAGAACCGCCAGCTCGAACAGATTTCCCGGCCCGTCGTTCGGCAAAATTTGGGCAGGAGCCCCCGCAAAACGTTCGAAGTATTCGCTCTCCCTGTCCAACTCCAGGAGAGTCGCTCGTGACGCGGGAGCGGAAAATTCGCTCAGCCATTGACCCAACTGCTGGAGCACTTCGACCACCTGTTCGCTGCTCAACATTCGGCGAAGTCTGGGCAGAATGGCCCCCTTTTTACCGAAGGGGAAAAGGGCGGGGTGCTCACTGTGAACGCGGCTGAGGAAAGCCAGACAGTCTTGCAAGCCGGAGTAGGCAGGATCACACGGCGGAAATTGAGGCATCATTTCCGTCGTTGATACTTCATCCACGGTAAAGGTCGGATAGGTCTGTGCGCTTGTCGAGTTGGTCAGCAGCACCATTCCAACGCCGAAAAACAGAGCGAGCTTCCCTCGCAGCCGATCTGCAAATCCGAGCGAAATGCCCTTTTTACTTCTGAAATTCATCGCAAGCGTCCCTCCCCTTTACAGTTTTCGATAGGCGTTTCGCGGCCAGCAGCGTGACAGGGCGTCTTCATAGACCGAAAAGAGTACCGGAATCACCAGCAGCGTCAGCACGGTGGAGACGAGCAGGCCGCCGATCACGACAATCGCCATCGGAGCGCGAACCTCCGAGGCTTCCCCGATTCGGAGCGCAACCGGCAGCATCCCGACAATGGTAGCCGTCGTGGTCATCAAGATCGGGCGCAGTCGGGTTTTTCCGGCTTCTGTTAAGGCTTCATCTCGCTCCAGCCCGCGTTCACGCAGGGTATTCGTGTAGTCCAGCAGTAAGATCGCGTTGCGCCCCATTAGCCCAATCAGCATCAACATTCCGATGCCAGACACCAGCGAGAGTGATTCTTTGGTCACATAAAGCGCGGCGAAGGCTCCCGCCAGGGCCATCGGCAGAGCAAACATCACCACGAAAGGAACGCCCAGTCGGTTGAAAAGAGCCGCCATCACAAAGTAGACGAGCAGCACCGCCATTCCCAATGCGGAAACAAAATAGGGGATATTCTCCGCCAAGGTTTCCGCGTCGCCTGCGGGAAAGAGAACTACGCCCGCATGAGAAATCTGTTCCAGCCGTTTCATCACTCGATCCTGTGTGTCTGAGGGCGCATCGGAGGTGAGATAGGCCGTGAGAGTGACGGTCTTCATTCCCCCCACCCGCTCGATGGAGTTCTGCCTGGTGCGCTCGGTCACTTCGGCTACATCCCCTAGCGACACCGGAACCCCGTTTCGATCCGACATCAGGTAGAGATCAGCAATTTGGGACGGATCGCCCCGATCTTCCGGGCGGGCAATCACCCGAATCGGAATCGCCGCTTCTCCCTCTCGATAGATCAACTCGTCGTTTCCGGTCAGCGAAGTCCGCACGAGCGATCCCGCGAGGGCGGAGGGAACCCCCAGAAGGGCCGCTCGATCTTCCCGAATCACGGCTTGAATTTCTGGCTTTCCCAATCTCAAAGAACTATCGGGGTCGCGAATGCCCGGAAGCACCGACAGTGCCGCTTTCGCTTCGCCAGCAAATTTCGCCAGTGCTGCCGAATCGCTGCCGCGCAGCTGTATCTGAATCGGGGCTCCCACTCCCTGTACACTGCGAACAGACGCCACCGTAACCGCTGCGCCCTGTCTACGGGCAATCTCCGTGAGCTTTGGGCGGATTTCATCGGCCACAGAGAGATCGGATCGGCTGCGCCTGCCCGTTCCTCCCAACCCCAGAAAGCCCCGTTTTTCTTTGAGAAACAGATTGATCTGTGCAAACTGCGCTCCCTTTTGGGGCAGCGAACCGAACCCGCCGATAATCTCCCCGACATCCGCGACTCGTGCCTGCACCTCCGGCAGCGATCCGAGAATTTGCTCCAGGTCACGGGTCAGTCTATCGGTGGCAGACAGCGAAGTTCCGGGCGGCATCTCCACATTGATCGCAATCAGACTTTGATCCGAGCCGGGAATAAAATCCGTTCCCAGCCTGCTCCCGGTGAACCCGATCACCAGAACCACGAGAACGACGGCAACGGTCAGCACTGCCCCCCGGCGGCACAAAGCCCAGCGGATCAAATCAGCGTAACGGCTTTCCAGTTTTCGGTAGAACCCTTCCAAACTACCGTAGATGCCCCCGACCGCCGTCAGCGTTTCACCTTGTTTGTACCATCGCGAAGCCAGCATCGGGGTCAGTGAAAATGAGACGAGGAGTGAAATCAAGGTCGCGGTGGCAATCGTCAGCCCGAACTCCTTGAAAAACCCGCCGACAATTCCGCCCATAAATGCAATCGGAACGAAAACCACTACGTCTACCAGCGTGGTCGTAAGGTCGGCAAACCCGATTTCCGCTCGTCCGTTAAGTGCCGCTTCTTCCGGGCTTTCTCCTGCCTGAAGGTGCCGCGTAATGCTTTCCAGCACCACAATGGAGTCGTCCACCAGAATTCCCACCGAAAGCGAAAGGGCCAGCAGGGTCATCTGGTTCAGGGTAAACCCGGCGATGTAAAGAACGAGGAACGTGGCGATGATACAGGCCGGAATCGCGAGCGAAACGATCAGCGTACCGCGCAAATTGTGCAGAAAAAACAGGATTACCCCCATTGCAAGCACCGCACCCAGCATCAGCGTTGTGTTCACATCCTCCAGGGCGGCCTTTACGGTGCGTCCGTCATCATGGAGGGTTTCGCTTTTGAGGTTGGCCGGGAGTTCGGATCGGAGGGCATCCAGAGCCTCCCTGACCCCGGACACTACCTGAACCGTATTCGAGTCGGAGGCACGCGAAACCACCAGTGAAATTCCTTCGCGCCCGTTGATGCGGGTGACAGAAGCGGCTTCCTGAATACTGTCGGTCACCTCGGCGACCTCTTCGAGGGTCAGCGGCGGAGGCGGAGGGGAACCGCTCGCGCTCGGATTGCGAAGAGCGTCCTGCGCGATTCTCTGTTCCCGCCCCGGAGAAAAAAGAGCGGTGTGACGCAGGGCTTCGAGTGAAGTGAACGCCCCCGACACCCGGATTTCAGTTTCCCGCCGCGCTCCTGAGATTTGCCCGCTCGGTATGTCCCGTCCCGCTGCTTTGAGTGAGGAGACCACGTCTTCCAGGGTAACCCGGTTTTGCTGAAGACGGCGCGTGTCCACCTGCACTTGAATTTCCCGCGTCTCACCGCCCACAATCTGCGCCGCTGCCACGCCCGGAATCTGTTCGATACGAGGACGTATCTTCGTTTCCGCCAGGGTTCGCAAATCCCGCAGGCTCAGCTCAGGCGAGGTGAAACCGATCTCCAAAATCGGGCGGGCATTCATGTCCAGCTTCTGGACGGTTGGCGGCTTGACCTCCGCTGGAAGGCTGGCTCGGACAGTCTCGATGCGACCGCGCACCTCATTTCTGGCCGTTTCCAAATCGGTTCCAACTCTAAATTCGATGCTGAGTACCGTGAAGTTATTTTGGGAGGTGGAACTGACGACACGAACGCCCCCGACGGTGCTGACGGCCTCCTCCAGCGGCTTCGCGAGTTGAAGTTCTACTTCGGCGGGACTGGCTCCCGGATAGACGGCAGTTACCACCAGTGTGGGCACATCGGCACGGGGGTTCAATTCGGAAGGCAGGCGAAAGTAGGCGCGAATTCCCAGGAGGGCAACTGCGGCAAGGGTCATCCAGATCAAGATAGGGCGAGAGATCGCAAGGCGGGTCAGCCACATAGCGGGATTTATCCACCGATTCGCACGGGTTCACCCAAAGTTTCACTTTCGACAAGACTACGACAGCCGAAAATATTGAATATCCTCATTTGTTTCCCGGCAAAACTTCGATAAAAACACTTGCGCCGGGGGGCAGTCGAATGTCGGCAGGCAGCGAAAAAACCACACGGCAGGTCCGTCCGTCGGGTTCTGCTGAGGAAGAAATGCGCGTGAGTGTCGCAAGAAGCGGGCGAGAAGGCAGTCCGTCTCCCGTGACGCTTGCCGACTGCCCTACCCTTAAGCGAGCCTGCTGGCGCGAGGTCGCCAAGGCCTCGATACGCCCTGTCACTGCCGAGTTGACGGTGAGGAGGGGAACTCCCGGCTGCGCGATTTCACCCGCTTTTGCCGTGATCCCGGTGACCGTGCCTGAAACCGGAGTCGTGAACTGCGATGAACGGAGTGCAGCGGCAGCTCCGGTGCTCCCCGCTTCCGCCTGCGTGATCCCTGCCCTCGCCGCTGCGAGGTCGCTGTCGGCCAGGGCGAGAACCTGATGCCTTGCCGTCCCTGCGGAAGTCACTCCAGCCTTCGCCTGAGTCACCCCCGCTTCCGCTGCCTCTACGTCTTTCTGAGCCAGGGCCAGACGATAACTGTGCGCGGCTTTTGGGTCGGGGGAGGTATCCATGCGCCGTCGCCCTTCCTGCGCCGTGTTTAGATCGGACTGCGCCGCCCGCAGCTGGGTTCTGGCCCCCTCTAAATCATTTCGAGATACCCCGCCCACTCGATCCAGAACCTCCAGCGAAGCAAGCGTTTTCTGAGCGGTTTGCAGCCCCAGCTGCGCTTTTTTCACCCCTTCATCGGCGAGGATACGCTCCGCATGAACGTCGGAAGCCAGCGCGTCCTTTGCGATTTTGGCTTGGTCGAGTTTCGCCCGCGCTGTTTTCAGCCCCGTTTCCGCATTCTGCAGATCGGTATCGGCTTTCAGCCGCTGGGCTTCTTTTCCGAGAATGGCTTTTTGCAGCTGCGCCTGAGCAGACCTTACCCCCGCTTGGGCAGTCTTTTCCTGCGCGTTGATTTCCGATTCATCCAGCACGATCAATCGCTGTCCTGCCGATACGTGCTGCCCCTCCTGTACGAGAACGGAAAGAATTTTCGAGGGTATCCGCACTGAGAGTGCGGCTCGTGCCTCCGGCTGAATCGTTCCCACCAGCCGCAAAAAAGAGGTTTTGAGCGGCGGCGCGGTAGGGATTGGCAGCGCAGAGGCCGCAGTCGCAGTTACGGGCGGCATGGCCTCCTTTTCGGGCGCGGGCTTTTTTGCGAAAAGCCCGGCGGTGGCGACCGCAGCGGCAGCACCCAATACCCCGATAGCTGCCTTGGTGTTTCTCATTCCGGCTTTTTCCCGGTGCGGGCAGGAAGGTCGGCTCCCTCGGCGTGTTTCAGCAGCGCCGCCGCCAGTCGCAAATCGGTTTCGGCGGAAAGGACGGCACTTTGCGCCGCCTGCCGTTCCCGCTGAGCGTTTTGCACTTCCAGCAAGGTTCCGTGCCCCACCCCGTAAGCGGTTTCGGAGACCCGAAGATTCGCCTCCGCACTTTTCAGCCGTGCTCTCGCCTCATGTCGCTTTGCTCTTGCCTCTTCGATGCCGAGAAACGCTTCGGTCACTTCCAGTTCGATCCCGGAGGCCGTCTCTTCCCGCAGGGCTTTCAGCTTCTCCAGCTGGGCTTTTGCCTCCGCCGTATCCGACCGCGCCTTGCCTCCATCGAAAAGCGGAAATCGAATTTCGAGGGTGGCCCCGTAGTAAGTTTGAGGCAGCAGTGCGGTCGGAGTCTGCTCTGCCGCCTGCCCGCGCACCCAAAGCGAGGGCTGTGCCTGCGTTTTCGCCAGCGAAATTCCCGCCTTCGTCACCTTCAGATTCGCCTCTAAAAGCCGCAGTTCCGGTCGTGTTTCGAGGGCCACGGCAACGGAAGAAGACACTACCGAGGCCGAAGTTTCCTGCGCCTCCGAGGTGAGCAGAACAGGGGTTTGAAGCGGCTGCCCTAAAAGGCGGTTCAGGTTCATCTGTGCAAGCCGCAATCCGTTTTGGGCCCGAATTTGCCCGGTTTGCGCTTCAGCGAACTGCGCCTCGGCAGTTTCTGTATCTACCGGCTTCGCGACCCCCGCCCGAATTTGCTCCTGAACAAGCGTTTTATACCGAAGGGAAAACTCCATACCCGATTGAGCGGTCTGCACTCCGGCTTCAGCCTTCAGCAGGTTGAAATAGGCGCGGCTCACCTCCAGCACCAGTTCGCTTTGTGATTTTCGCAGTTCCTCATCGGCAGCGATTTGCTGAGCGGCAAAGCGTTCTCGTGCCGCCCCTAGGCCGGGACGATAGAGAATTTGCTCGATGTTGAGTTCAAGACGAACAAACTGCTCCGGCAAAAACACGCCTCGTGTTCCGTTGGGCCGGGGAAAGAAGACCTCTGGGCCTTGCAGAGTCCCCGAAAGTTTTGCGTCTACTGTTGGGCGAGCGGTCGGTTTTTCACGATTAAGGCCGATTTGTTTGACTTCTCGATCCCTGAGTAGAACTTTCCCCTGCGAACTCTGACTGAGTGCCAGCGAAACGGCCCTTTCGAGTGTGAGCGGCACCTCGCTGTGCGCCGCCGACCAAGTCATTCCAGAAAGAACAGACCCTGAAGCGAAAGTGACGACAAAAAAAGCGGCGTTTTTGCCTGCAATCCGCTTCCCGCGTCTGGATACCGGGACAATTCGTCTTCTCTGCGCACTCTGTCTCATCGGTGAGAAATCTCGCTTTATTTGCCGACAGTGCCGACCGGGATCACGCGCAGGCTGCCCAGTCCATTGAGTTGATCCTTTACTTTGGCTGCGGGGGCGACGAGCGTCAAGGTGAGATTCGACGGATCGAAGTACGTTTTTGCGATTCGGTTGATATCCGACAGAGTCACCGCACGAACTCTTTGGAGATAGGTGCTGAAGTAATCTTGGGGGAGTCCGTAAAGTTCAATCGTCGAAAGCTGCCCCGCAATGGCTCCCGGCGTTTGCAGTCCCTGAGCAAACATTCCGGTCATAAATCCTTTCACTTTATCGAGTTCGGCTTGTGTGAATCCTTTTTCCGCCGTTTTCTGGAGGGTCGCTTTCACGGCATCAAGAAGAGCGCGGGTGGTCTCGATTTTGGTGAAAGTCGAAACCCCAAACGTTCCCGCCGATTTCAATCCCGAAAAACTGGAATTGATCCCATAGGTTAGCGAACGGTTCACGCGGATTTCGTCCGTGAGACGTGAGGTGAAGCCGCCGCCCAAGATGGAATTGGCAACCTCTGCCGCAGAACGATCCGGGTTGTTTTCGGGAAAGGCGATTCGGCCCCAGCGCACCTGAGTCTGGGTAGCGTCGGGCTTGTCTACCAGGGTAATTCCCGGCTTTACGGGCGTCAGGAAAAAAGGCTTTCGAATAAAATTCGAGGGAGGCGGGTTCCAGACCCCAAATCGAGATTCAAGTTTTGTCCTCATTTCAGAAGTTTTGAAATCTCCCACCACTACCAGCGTTCCGTTTTCCGGGGTGATTGTTCCCCCTGCGAACAAGGTCACATCCGCAAGTTGAATTTTTTTAAGGGTGGTGATGGTCGGCGAAATCCCATAGGTAGAATTCCCATAAACGCTGGAGTTCGCGACAAGAGACACCACTCCAGCCGGATTGTCTGCCAGCGACCCTAGATCGGCGATTTCCAGATCACGAGTTCGATTGAGTTCTGCTTCGGGAAAGATTGCGTTCTGAAGACAGTCGGACATCAGTTCCAGTCCGGCGTCCGCGTCTTTTACCAGAACTTCGAGCGACACGGAGATCGAATCCCGCCCTGCCCCCGTGGAAAGGTCGCCTCCCAGAAACTCGATTTCTTCGGCAATCTGATTGGCGTTCCGAGTTTTCGTTCCTTTTCGAAGCAGCTCGGCGGTCAGTCCGGCGGTTCCCGCTTTCCCTTCCGGGTCTGCCGAGGAACCGCCGGGAAACAGAGCGATGACATTCAATAGCGGGGCACGATGGTACTCCATCAAAACCAGCTTCATCCCGTTTTTGAGGGTGACCCGCGTGGCAGGAGGGAGTTTGATGTCCTGGGCTTCTGCTGTTCGTATACAGAGCAAGATCAACAGAACCCCTGCGAGGGTGAGGCGACGAAACCGATGCGTGTCTTTTACTGGTTTGTGCGTCTCTGTCGGTTTGGCAGTTTCTTCCGCTGCCTGTATTTCTAATCGGTGTCGCTCTGTGTTTTCCGGTGAATGGGCTATCATTGGTCGCCTCCGGTGCGGGCTTCGGGGATCAGCGTCACGACGGTACGGTTTCGGTCGGAGAAATAAGTTTTGGCGGCCCTCTGTAAATCCGCGACCGTCACTTTTTCGTATTTGGGCAGAAACCCGGTGATGTTTTTCCACCCGCCGCGCAAGGCTTCGTATTCCGCAAGCAGCCCCGCTCGACCGTAGTTTGTGGTGAACCGTTTCTGAAAGGCAGTGATCTGTCCGTTTTTCGCCTTTTGCAGTTCCCGCTCCGTCACCCCGTTTTTGGCGAGGTTGTCGAGTTCGGTGTAAATGGCGGCTTCGAGTTCTGCGGTGGTGTGCCCTTCGCGAGCCTGCGCGTAAATTTCGAAAAGGCCGGGATCGAGACGAGAGTCGTTGTTGGATTGAATGGCGGCTGCGATCTGCTTGTCGTAGACCAGCGTTTTGTAGAGGCGGCTGCTTTCCCCGCCCGTTAAGATCGTTGAAAGCAGATCCAGCACCGGGTCGTCCTTTTCAAGATAAGAAATAGTATGATAGCCGATGTTGACCGAGGGAAGCTCCGCCGGACGATGATAGGCGATCCGCTTTTCGCCCGTCTGTTTCGGCTCGGAATTGACCACCGAACGCGGGGGAGCCTGCCGGGGAATCGTCTCAAAGTAAGTTTTCATTTTCGCGAACAGGGCTTTCGTCTCGAAATCCCCTACGACAGCAACAACGGCGTTGTTTGGAGCATAGTACGTTTTGAAATAGGTTTTCGCGTCGTCCAGTTTGATCGCGTCGAGGTCTTTCATAAACCCGATGGTATCCCACCGGTACGGGTGCGCGACAAAAGCGTTGTTTTCAAGCAGTTCATTCATCGAACCGGGGATTGAGTTGTCTGTATTGACGCGCCGTTCCTCTTTCACGATACCGCGCTCCTGCTCGACATTGGCGTTGTCGAGTTTGAGGGCACGCATTCGATCCGCTTCCAGTTGAAGCGTAATATCGAGGGTGGGAGAAGAAAACTCTTCGTAATACTCGGTGGTGTCGGAGTTGGTGAAAGCGTTGGAGTAGCCGCCGCCCGCTTCCAGCAGCTGATCGAAGGCTTTGGGCTTGAACTTCGCTGACCCGTTGAACATCATATGCTCGAAGAGGTGCGACAAGCCGGTAGTGCCGGGTCGCTCGTTGCGCGAACCGACCTTGAAGACTGTGTAATAGGAAACGGTGGGAACCGCATGATCTTCGAGCGCGAGCACTTTCAAGCCATTCTGAAGCGTCAGGCTTTGAACGTTCAAGCGGGCGGTTTGTGCTGTTGAGAGAACAGACGAAACCGTAAGAAGAGCCGGGAGAAAAACCGGTGCGAGAAGGCAATTAATTTTCATCTGGACTTTCATCGAATTCAGGTGATTCAGGAAAAAAGGTTTTCACGGGCTGATGAAGATCAGGGCGAGCGAGCAGCGACACGGTTTCGCCTTCGGAGTAAGCCTGAATGTCACGATACCCGCCCGGCGACGGGTCACGATGCACCAACAGCTGACGCGCGTTCACATCCGCGATCCAATATTCCTGAAACCCCGCACGAGCATAAAGAGCCGATTTTCTTACTTTATCCCGATACAACGTGGCATCCGAAACCTCCACCAAAAGCAAGACATTTTCCGGGCTTGGGTTTCTTTCCAGCAGAGTTAGGTCTACGGTCGTAACCGCAATATCCGGTTCGGGTTCACTTGTACTCTGATCGGGTTCGGGAACGTCAATTGCGCACTGTGTTTGAACGAAACGAAACCCGAAAATCGCAACCAGCACTTCTGCGATCCGCATGAGTACCTGAACATGAGGGCGGTTCATAGCCATCTTAAACAGAATATCCCCTTCCAAGAGTTCGTACCGCCCGGTTAAAATTCCGCTCTCTTCCAGAAATTTGCAGTTCTCACGGGTGAACTTCATACGCCTCGGTTCTTCGGGCTGATAAGGAACGGTTTGCAGTGTTGTGGGCATCGTCAGTAGTCTCGTCAATCTTTATTTTCAGGCTCGAAGCGATTCTGGAGATACCTCTCCAAGTCACTTGCCAGCAAACGGGCTGCCTCCTTCGCGTTTCGGCCAAAGGACAGCAGCGGCAGCACCAATCGCGGATAACGCAAGACATGGCAGATGATTCTTGTCAGATCGGGGTTGCCGTCCGCCTTTGTAAATTCGTTGAAGTCGAGAGGCAGATCGGCACTGCTTGTATCGGTGATCACCCGTAACGCTAACCATTCAACTCCGGATTCCTCGAGTACTTCCACAGCACCAGCGGTCTCCATGTCAACGAACAAACCGCCTGTTTGCGCCTCCACCCTTTGTTTATCCGCCTGTGTGCTTAGCACTCGGTCGCCGCTGACCAACTTACCGATAGGGCCGGGTTCTCTGTTTTCAGAGAAAAATTGAGGGAGTACAGGACACTTCGTTTCGGTGACGATCTTTCCGCCGCGATACGTCATCACCGAATTTGCAGCGACAATCGCATGATCTTGAAGACTTGGATGTAATCCTCCCGCAAACCCGCATACGATTACGAAGTCAAACGGCAGACCGGGCGTGGCGAGCAATTTTTTTGCTGCTTCAGCCGCATTTTTCGCTCCCACTCCAGAAACTGCACTGGTTAAATAAGGGCGCCACTTTGGATGGAATTTCAGCAGCTGCTGAAACGGCGCAGCCTCTTCCGGCAGGGCAAAGAGGATGCCAATGCGAGAAGAAGCCGCGCCGTTCTCTGCCATCGGGTGATGTTACGCCCCCGCCAGAGCCGGAGCAGATTCGGGGGCATTCATCGTGAGAACCTTCACCCGAACCGCTTCCACCAGGTCTTCCGGCGTGGAAAGTCCCGAAGCTAGTCCCACCAATTCGCAGTCGGCGAACTTTTGATAAGGCAGTTCGTCCGCGTTCTGAACATGAACCGTATTGAAGTTATAATGGCGGCAGATGCCTGCTAGTTCAACCGTGTTGGCACTTGTTCGGGAGCCGACGACAATCATCAGGTCTACCTTTTGAGCAATCTCAATCGCGTCCTCCTGGCGGTTCTGAACCGGGCGGCAAATCGTATTGATGACGCGCACCTCTTTGCAGATCGCCATCATTTCGTTGACAATCGGGTAGCACATTTCAAGAGCCAGGGTCGTCTGAAACAAAACGCCAATTTTGCGAAGCAGGGTAAAATTATCGCGGGCCTCATGCAGCTCAGGGATGGTGCCGATCACCAGTGCCGGTTCGTCAAGGGCCCCGATGATGCCCTTGACCTCCGCATGATTTTTGTCGCCGATAATCACAACCTGATAACCGTCACGTTCCAGAGTTTGTGCGGCCTCCTGCGCTCGAAGAACAATGGGACAGGTGGCGTCCACTACCTCAAACCCGCGATCCCGTGCTTCTTGCAGTTTGATCTTCGGCAGACCATGCGCTCGGATCACCATGGTGCCGCCGTTTTTGTCGCCGTAATCATCCATTTTTTGCAGACCGCGCCCTTCGAGTTCATCGGTGACACGCTTGTTGTGAACGAGATCGCCAAGAATGAAAACATCTTCACGGTCATCGAGAGCCTGCTTGGTCAAATTGATCGCACGTTTAACGCCGAAGCAAAAGCCCACTTCACGTGCCACCATGATTTTGCGCTGTTTTTTTGTTTCCAACCTATTCACCTTCTTCTGTTAGGCATGTCTGGCGCAGGGCAGCGAGTTCCGCCCGAAGCCGTTCCATTTCCCGTTTTGACTGAAGCCGGAGTTCACACTCAGTTTCAAGCCTTCGTTCAGCTGCTTCGAGAGCGAGCGTGGTTTCGAGAGGCGACAAAAGTGCAGTGCCTGTGTCGGGTTTATAAAACCGCAGTTCATTTTCGACAAACCCGATATTCAGACCCAAGGCTTCATTGTAAATCTGCCCGTTTGCATCCATCAGCTGCGGACGATACTCGCTTTCAATGAGCAGATCGCCTCAAAGTTTAGGTTTTAGACAGCTGCCTGTCGGATCAAACCGATAATACTCTGGCACTTTCAGAATATCCCGGTAAATCTGGTATTTCTTGCCTGCATCTACGTGCCGGGTTTCCGTTGAGGCTCTCTCGAACACAACGGCAGGCCTGGGTTCCTCTTCCCAGATTTTAGAGTTGAGGCGAGGAGGCTTCGGGGCGGCACCGAACACAATGTAACAGTCGGGCGAAAGACAGGCGGTTCGGTCCTCTTCCACGAAGCGTAGAAAATCGTTTCCCGAAATGTAGACTTCTGGCTGGTCGCAAAAACAAGCCTGCAGCGCAGTGATCGCATCAATCATCGTGTCGCAATGTTGAACGGGTTCCGCCATTGGTTTTCCATCGCGCATCCTGTAACCGTCTTTGCTGGACTCCTCTTTCGGAGGAAGAGAGGAGCGCAAAGAGGCGTTTTGGAGGGGTTTCGCTGTGGTTGAAATGGTCATGCGGTCAACCTCTTTTGCAAAATGAAGTCGGTTTGTGCGTCGCTTCCCAATTGGAAAATGTGGCTCCCCACATTTTCGAAGCCCCACTTACGATAAAAATCAAGGGCACGAGAGTTTTTTTCCCAAACACCGAGCCACAGAGTCCCATGCCCCCGTCTTTCCGCCTCATGAAGACACGCCCGCATCAACGCCGCACCCACGCCCTTCCCAATCTGTGCGGACAGAACATAAAGACGCACCAGTTCAAGGGGATTGCTTCCGTTGACACCGACAGGGGGATCGCTCCGGCGCATCTTGGCGTATCCGACGGGTTTTTCCGAAATTTCTGCAATCAAAAAAGTGGAAAGCGGATCGGAGATTTCCTCCGCCACACGCTCTCGAACGAAATTTTCGCGGAGATAGGCCGCCATATTGGGGGCGGAATTACTTCCGGCAAACGTTTCTTGAAACGTCGCGGCTCCCAATTCGGAGAGCAAATGGGCATCTTCGGCTGCTGCAATGCGAAGGGCCAAGGAATTCACTTGCGTTTTCCGTTCGAAACATAGCCGTTTTCCTGAAACCAGATAACGGCCCGCTCTAATGCGGTCTCCACCGGCGACTGCGGCAGACCCAGTTCACGCACCGCTTTTTCGGCGGAGAAGAACATTTTGTGCTTCGCCATTTTCACGCCCTCGAAAGGATGGACCGGCGCACGGTGGAGAACTCTCGCAGCTAAATTTTCAATCCCTACTGCCACATACGCGACCGCATAAGGCATTTTCACCTTTGGAGCAGGAATTTTTGTGATGGATTCTAGTTTCCCTAAGATTTCGCCCAGGGTCAAGTTCTGATTCCCCAGCAGGTAACGTTCACCGGGAATCCCTTTTTCGCCCGCCAGCAGAGTTCCCTCGGCCACATCACGAACATCAATGAGGTTCAGCCCGGTCTCGATGTAGGCAGGCATTTTTCGGTTGAGAAAATCTACAATGATCTGTCCGGTGGGGGTAGGCTTGATGTCCCGCTCCCCTACTGGCGTAGAAGGGTTTGTGATGACGACAGGCAGGCCTTTGGCAGCAAAGGATCGTGCTTCTTCCTCAGCCAGAAATTTCGAGCGTTTGTAGTGACCGATCATTTCCGTTTCGGAGACGGGAGTTGTCTCTGTTCCCGGCGTTCCATCGTGCGGAATTCCCAAAGCCCCTACGGTCGAGGTGTAAACCACTTTGCGTACACCGGCATCGAGCGCGGCCTGAAGAAGATCACGGGTTCCCTCCACGTTGGCGCGGTAGAGTTCTTGTGGATTTTTCGCCCAGAGACGATAATCGGCGGCAACGTGATAGAGCGTGTCACAGCCCCGAATCGCTTCGCGAAGCGATTCGGGGTCGGTGAGATCGCCGGGGACAACTTCGAGCAGTTGCGGGTCGAGGCCTTCGAGATTGTCGCGGCGGGAGCGGGGCCGTGCAAGAGCCTTGACCTTGTCTCCGCGTTCCACGAGCAGGCGCACCACATGGCTTCCAACAAACCCTGTCCCGCCCGTTACTAACGCCGTCACTATTTGCTCAACGTCCACGCAGCAAGCTGAAGTTTGCCCTTCATGGTTTTCATTGCTTCTTCAACGGCACTATGCTCGAAGCCGGAATGCATTTTGCAGTTCTGGCAGCGGGCATCCTGACGCGATTCCCAGTAGGCCCAGTCGGTTTCGTTCCAGAAGGTATTCCAATCCGCGAAGTAGCCTTCTCCTTCGACCAGGTAGCAGGGAGCCTTCCAGCCTTTCGGGGTGTAGTTCACGGTAGACCAGGGAGCACAGGGCAGTTCGCGCATTCCCGCGGCAAATTCCAGAAACAGGGGGGTGGCATTGATTTTGTATTTAGAAGAGAATTCGCGAATCTGCTTGAATTTGTCGTGAATCTGCTCTTTGGTCAAAAAGACATCCTCCTCTACGCTCGCGTACTCGTAGCCGGGAGAGATCAGAATTCCATTCGCTTTGAGTTCATCTACGAGTTCGCAGAGTTCTTTCACTTCTTCGACTTTCGTCTCTTTGAAGACGGTCGTATTGAGGAAGGTATAGTAACCCGCCGCCTTCACTTTTTTGATGGCGTCAATGGCAATGTCGAAAACTCCCTTTTTGTTGACCACATAATCATGGGTTTCGCGCATTCCATCGAGGTGAATCATGAGAAACAAATGCGGCGACGGTGGAATCACCCCGACCACCTTTTCCACGAGTTTGATGGCGTTGGTGCAGAGGATAATGTACTTGCCGCGAGCGATAAGTGCTTCGATGAGCTGAGGCAGTTCCGGGTAGAGCGTGGGTTCGCCGCCGCAGATATTGACGATGGGTGCGCCGCAGTCGTCCACAGCCTTCAGGCAGGTTTCAAGGCTCATCCGGTCTTTGAGTTTTCCGGTATGCCGCTCCACCGAGCAGCCAATGCAGGCGAGGTTGCAGGTGTACAGCGGCTCCAGCATCACCACTTGTGGATAACGCTTTTGGCCAGACCGTTCCATTTTCGCTCGGTGGCGTGCCTGGGTCATCGTAAATTGTATGGGGTATCGCATCGTTCTTTTCCTTCTCGAACAGCCGCCTCAAACAGCCGCATTATCTTCTCGACAGCAGGGAAGTGCCCTGCGGGGAAGCTTTCTTTATTTCGGGGTTCCGCCGCCGAGCGGTGAAGTCGGAGTTCCTGCACCGCCGAGCGGCGAACCGCCAGGCGCAGGAGACGGGGTTCCGCCGGGCAGCGGCGGACCCCCCCCGCCCATCGGAGGAGCACCCGGAGCCCCGCCGGGCTGGGCCTGCATTTGCTGCTGCTGCTGCATCTGCTGCTGCCGTGCCATACTTTGCCGTTTCATTTCAGCCAGGTCGCCGAGGTGCAGCCGCCATTTGCCCTCCTCCAGCCGAATTTGCGCGGAGGGAGCCCCCGCAGGCTGCTTGGGCGTGATTTTCACCGTCGAGGCGTTCACGGCTTCGTAGGAGTAATTTTCGGCCAGGCCAAATCGAGGCCCCTTGGCTTTTTCCGCGAGTGGATTACCCTTGATTTTGCCCTGCCGCTGCAAGTCGTTAACGATACTGTCAAGGTCGGCGAGCATGGTTCGACCGCGCTGGCTGATTCGAGCGAGATCAGCATCGGTGCCTTTTTGCATTTTTTCGAGGTCGTACTTTTTGGCAAAATTTGTAAAGGTGGCCTGCAGTGCTTTCTGGGTAGCCGGGTCGGGCTTCACCGGCGGCTTTTTCGGATCGGGCCGTAAACTGAGCATCAGCACCTGTACCAGAGAATTCGTTGAAATAAGCACCGCACTGTCATTGCTGAGGCAGTCGGCAAGCTGAGTAAAATTTTTGGCTTCGTCGGCCCGTTTGAAAACCATTTTGGCGGCGGAGATCTCAGCGGCGGAATCGCCAGCGGGTTTTGCCGCCGGCGTCGCGGCGGAGGAGGCCGAGGGAGGCGGAGTGGAGGCGGTTCCCAGCGGCGACGACGCAGAAGGAGCCGGGGAGGAAACCGAGGCCGGTGCGGAAGAGGAGGCCGAGCTTGGCGGGGTGGAAGCTGCCGGAGTAGAAACCGCCGAAGACGGCAGGTCGGCCTTGGAGCCGGTTGTCGGCTCTTCTTTTTTACCGCCGCAGCCAGTAAGAGCGGAGGAGGAAACCAGAAAGGCCATCATCGAAAGAGATACACGGGAAGGCGAAAACAGAGCAGCGAGCGAGCGCATGAAAAATCTCCAGAATAGGGCAAAGCGTTCTGCCCTGAATACGGTCATCGAACAAAAATGATTTCAACAGGGGATAGTATACCCGATACGCTAGGGGGGAGGAATTGCCTGAATGAAAGCCGCCAGTGCATTTTCCAGCGTTCGGGCCAATTCCGAATGCACGAGGAGGTCTAGTTCGTCTTCGCTGCGGCCCGGCAGGGAAACTGTAACACAGGCTTCGGGAATGATCTGCGCTGCCATCGTCGAGAGAATCTCTCTCAGCGAGGCCGTTGCAAACACCGCTCGCGGCGAAGGATTGAGCAGCGCAATGGGCTTTCCCGCAAGCTCGCCGCTTCCCACCACCCAGTCGAGAGCGTTTTTCAACGATCCGGGAACCCCATGCGCGTACTCCGGGGAGCAAAGGAGAACCCCGGACGCTTCCCGCAGCCTGGCACGAAACTCTATCACTGACGGCGGCTCCTGCCCTTCAAGATCGGGATTGAAATGCGGCAGGCTTCCCAATCCCGCATAGAGCGCAGCTTCTACCCCTTCGGGAGCAAGCCGCTGAACCGCACGCAGAAGAGTCGTGCTCGTCGAAACCCGGCGAAGACTGCCTGAAATGGCCAAGAGTTTCATGTCAGACTTCCAGATTGGCGAAGCGTCCGCCGGAAACCCGCTCCGCCTGCTCCAAATCGGGTTTTTCACCGGTGGTCATCGTATGGTACTGCGCCAGTGCCCAGAGCGGGAAGTAGTGCCGGTAATAATGGTAGCGCAGGTAGAACACGCGCGGAAACCCGGTTCCGGTAAACCACTCTTCCTCCCAGGTTCCGCTGTCCTGATTGTTCAGTAGAAAATTCACGCCGAGTTCCACCGCTTCGCTGGCAAGGTCTCCTGCGTTGAAAAGCCCCATCAAGGCCCAGGAGGTTTGGGAGGCCGTAGAAGGCCCGCTGGCTTTCGGGTGTTCGGGGTCATACGACTGGCAGGTTTCCCCCCACCCGCCGTCTTCGTTCTGCACGGAGCGAAGCCACTGCGCCGCCTTCTGAATTTTGGGCTGACGTATATCTTCCCCGATACAGGCCAGCCCGCGCAGCACCTGCCACGTTCCATAAAGATAGTTCACTCCCCAGCGGCCAAACCAAGAACCGTCCTCTTCTTGATCTTTGTAGAGGTAGGCCAAGGCCTTCTGCACGCGCGGGTCACTGCGCGGCACACTGAAATAGGAAAAGCACTCCAGCGTTCGCGCCGTAATGTCTGCCGAAGAGGGATCGAGCATCGCGTTGTGGTCGGCGTAGGGCACGTATTGAAACAGCCATTTGTCGTTGTCTTTGTCAAACGACCCCCAGCCTCCGTCGCGGTTCTGCATGGCGAATACCCAGTTCAACCCTTTTCGCATTGAATCGCGGGCGTGCGGCGGGGCCTCCGTCCAATGCTCACGGTTTGGGCAGTAGGTTTTGTAGAGGGCCATCAGCACCATGATCGTGTCGTCTACGTCCGGGTAGAACTCGTTTTCCATCTCGAAATACCAGCCGCCGGGTTCTACATCGGGGGCCTTCACTGCCCAATCGCCTTTGGTGGTCGTCTGCTTGGAAAGAAGCCATTCGGCGGCGCGGGTCATGGCCTCGCTGTCTTCCGGGTAGCCACTGTCAATCATCGCGTTGAGGGTGAGCGCGGTGTCCCACACGGGAGATACACAGGGCTGAAGCCGGATCGCATCCTCCTCCTCAATCTCAAACGCCGCGAGTTCCGCCAGCTCTTTGCAGATCGCCGGGTGATTGTCAGGCAGTCCCATACAGGTGTAGGCCATGATCGCGTGGGTCATGGCAGGGAAAATGGCTCCAAGGCCGCCGCTGCCCTCTTCGCGCTCCAAAAGCCAGGTGAGCGAACGTTTCAGGGCGAGCTGCCGAAAGGGTTTGACCGGCGAGGCATCGTAGAGCTTCAGGGCTTTGTCAAGCACCAAGAACACGTTTCGCCACGTAATGGGCTTTTTGTCCCACTGAAGGCGAAGCTTGCGCCGATCCCGTCCGCCCTCGAACAATTCATCAATGCGAGCATGGTCGGGAACCCGGCGGTGCGGACGCTTGGCATTGATAACGGCAAGCGGAACCAGAATTGCCCGCGACCAAGACGACATATTGTAGATATTGAAGTAAAACCAGCGGGGGGTGAGAATGGCTTCCGGGGGAATTGTAGGCACGCCGCGCCAGTCGTACTGGCCAAAAATGGAGAGGTAAAGTTTGGTAAAAGTGTTGCACCGGGCAACGCCGCCCTCGGCCAGAATCGCACGGCGGGCACGGCGCATAAACGGTTCGTTTTCGCTGTGCCCGGCCAGTTTCAGCGCGAAGTAGGCCTTCACCGAGGCGGAAACATCGGGAGGGCCTCCCGCATAGATAGACCAGTAGCCGTCGGGATGCTGCTTGGAGCGAATGTAGTTGGCGATTTTACGGAATTTTTCCGTGTCGTTACGATTAAGAAATTGGAGGAGAAGAATGTACTCGCTCTCAAGAATCGTATCGCCTTCGAGTTCCGCGACCCAATAGCCTTCCGGCTCTTGTCTATCGAGCAGAAACCGCTGCGCCTTGAAAATGGCACGGCGCACTGCCTCCAGCGATACGGAATGAGAGAGACTGGTTTTGGAATGAAGACGGCTTCGGAGCGTGGAGGCAAGCCCTGCCTCTGGCGCGATGACCGCTTCTTTGGTTTCTAATCTACTATTCAACAACTCACCATCCGAAATGAGGGGTGATCGAAAGTCAGAGCAAAAAGGCGGTGCCCTTTTCCCTGCTTCTCTTTCCCTGCCCCGATAGAACGCAGATTCCGGGCGAGTGTGACGGACAGGCTCAGGCGAAAAAGGGCATGAGAGAGCTTTCAACGGAAATGCGGATCAAAGCATCCACGCGAAAAGGTATACGTCGGGTGAACTCGAAAGGAATTTTGCGCGGCTCCGTTGCCGCAACGCCCTACACAGCAGAAACCTCGTGGCAAAAGTGTGTTTATTTTAGCCCTGTGGAGTAACTTTGTCAAGCGGTGACGCCCGCGATCACAAAGATTTCCTGCCAGGGTTTCTTTTTCTCTACGTGCAGAAGAGAAAAGATGTGACGAAAACTTGCGGAAGACAAGCCGATCCGACTAAAAACTTTGTCCGATCCCCGGCGGATCTAAGGAAGAAACAACTAGACCGTTCCTTTCACCGCTCAGTTCAACCGCCGAAATCCGGCCTTTCGCGTCTGCTCCTCGCTGAAAAAAGCAGAAAAGCGGTCTCCATCTGGTAAACTCAAACGGAAAGAATCCTTTTCCCAATTCGATGCTTACGATACGCCCTTTCGCCGCCATGCCCGAACCTACTTCTTCTCGCTCACTCGCCCCTCATCTGGTTTGTCGTCAGTTTCTGCTGACGGGAGCCGCCGCTGGTCAGCACCTTCTGGATGTGGGGTGCGGCGAAGGAGAGTTAATGACAGAGCTCCTCCATCTGGGGGCTTCGGTGCAGGGGGTTGAAATCGCCTCTTCGCTCGTTCAGTCTTGTCTGGCTCAGGGCCTTGATGTGACGGAGGGAACGGCGGAGCATCTCCCCATCCCCGATGCGAGCAAAAACGGCATCGTTTGCAGCGTGGTGCTGCCCTACACAGATGAGCAGCAGGCGGTGGCAGAATGGGCGAGGGTGCTTAAACCTGGCGGCTGGGTGAATGCGACCTATCACGGCATCGGTTACGGACTAGGCTATCTGCTGAGGGGTTCCGGTGCAAAGCAGCGTTTTTACGGTTTGCGGATGCTCGCCAATACCGCCGTCTACCGAACGACCGCAAGAAAACTGCCCGGTTTTTTAGGAGACACCCTCTGTCAGTCTACGGCGAGAATGCAGTTTTACTACCGCCGCTGCGGGCTTACCCTGGAGCGGGAGCAGATCGTGGAAACCGTCGTCGGCAAACCGAAATTTCTGTGCCACCGCCTTATCAAAAACGCCTCTCCCTTGGACTGATCTTTCCAGTCGCTTTGCCCTACCCCTTGACGGCTCCGGTTGTCAGCCCCGCCACGAACTCCTTTTGCAGCAAAAAGAAAAGAACAATGACCGGCAGGATCGAAAGCAGCGTGCCTGCCATCAGCGTTCCATACTGCTGTGTGTAGATATCTCGAAACTGAGCCAGAGCAATGGGAAGCGTGCTTTTGGCTTTGCTTTGCAGCAAAATTTGAGGCCACAAAAACGAGTTCCAGGCTCCCATAAAGGAAAGCAGACAAAATGCGCCGATCATCGGGCGCGACACCGGCATGATGATGTCCCAGTAAATCCGAAATTCAGAGCAGCCGTCCATTCGAGCCGCCTGCATGAGTTCGTTCGGGATTTGCTGAATGGACTGCCGAAACAGAAAAATTCCGAACACGTTCACGGCCCCCGGAATGATGAGGCCGGTAAAGGTATCCACCAGCCCAAGGCGGTAAATCAATTCGTAGACCGGAGCCATCACCACCTGCCCTGGCAGCAGCATGGTTCCCAGCATCAAAACCATGATGGCCTTTTTGCCCTTGAATTCATATTTCGCCAGAGCAAATCCGGCCAGCGACGAAAAGAACAACTGAACCAGCACGGTCGTCGAAGCCACGAATACTGAATTCATCAGATAGTTGAAAAACGGAATTGTCTTGAAAAGGTCAAGGTAGCTTTCCAGAGTGAACCGGGGGGCGAAAAACGTGTAGGTGAACAAGTCTTTGTTGCTTTTGGTGGTGGCAGCAAACAGCCATACCAGCGGCATCAGCGTGGTGACGGCAAAAGCGATCAAAAATAGGTAAAGGACGGCGCGTCCCGGCGTGAGCTGCGTTTCTTTTTTCATAAAATCAGGCTTTATCAAACGAAGAATAAAGACGGTCAATTAAAAGGGTCAGGCTTGACATCATTTAGTCCGCCTGCTTCCAGGCCCCAGTCAGCCGCATCTGTACAAGGCTGATAACGAGCACACCAAGAGCGAGTGTCCAGCCAATCGCAGCCGCCAGGCCCAGATCGCCAGTGACAAAGCCTGTGTTATAAAGGTACATCACAATGGTCAATCCCGCCTTGTTCGGGCCTGATCCATTGCCGAGCAGCAGGTAAGGCAGCTCGAACAATTGAAACGAGCCAATCGTGGCAGTGATGAGCACAAACACGGCGACGGGCTTGATCCCCGGCAGGGTCACGGCGAAAAACTGTTGCCAGCCGTTTGCACCGTCCACTTTTGCCGCCTCATAAAGCTCCTGGTCTACTGCCTGAAGTGCCGCCAGAAAATAGATCATATTAAAGCCGACATACATCCACAGCGACGCCAGCACAAGGGCGGGCATGACCAGGGCCGGGTCTTGAAGCCATTTGATGTCCAGCGGTGTGCGAAACAGCAGGTGAGACCCCTGGTTGATGAGGCCATACTGCGGCACGAACAGCACCCCGAACAGCACGGCGACAAACGCCTGCCCTACCAGATTCGGCGTAAAAAAGGCAAGTCGGAAAAAGTCGCGCCCCTTCACCCATTTCTGACTGAGCAGCAAGGCCAGCCCCAGGCTGAGCGGCAGTTGAATGAAGACCGAGGCCAGCGTAAACACCAGCGTATTCCAGACGGCGGTGTGGAAGTCAGCGTCACCCAGCAGAAAACTGTAGTTCGCCAGCCCCACAAACCGGTGATCTTTGGGGCCGTTTGTAGCGTAGGTCGAGAGCAGAATGCTCTTGAAAATTGGGTAGACGCCAAAAATGCCGAAAAGAATCAGAAATGGCGAGACGAAAAGATAGGGTGCGATTCGATGCGAACGGTTGGAGGTTGAGAGCATCACTAATCCTGAGCAAAATTCGAGGGCAGTTTTTTCTTGCGAGGCGGTCTCACCAGAAAAATTCCTGTGCAAAGTTTCCAAGCGGTTTCTGACAAAGGGGCGGCTCTGTCCGAGCCTTCCCTCAGCCCCCGCTGTGGAGGAAATCGAGTAGATTTCAGTATGGGTTTCGTGCCATGAGCCGCCGCACCTCATCACCGCTTTGTTTCAGCCGGGCTCTCACGAAAGCGTCGAACCCCCGCTCTTCGTTGGCATTGTAATACTGGGTGCACGCCACGAGTGCCTCGCCGAATTTCGCTTTCGCTGTTCCGATAAAAGGGCTGGTGTACTGAAACGGAACCTGCGGGGCAAGCGCGGCATAGGACGCCCCCAGCGGCTGATTGCTCCAATAGGGGCGGGCTTCGGTGAAAGCAGGCAGGTTCCAGGCGGCCCGAACCGGCGGGATGATGTTGGTTCCCCGAAAACGGTTGGCGAGTTCGGGGGCATCAAGGTAGAGATGCTGCGCGAACTCCCAGGCGAGGTCGGGGTTTTTGCACTTTTTGGTGATCCCCAGCATCGTTCCGCCCCACGTCGAGGTGCGCCTCTCTCCCACTCGAACCGAGGGCAGCGGCATCAGTGCCATTTTGCCGGAGACGCCGGGAATATCCATCTCAAAGGACTTGGTGCGCCAGTCCGGGCAGATCATACAGAGCAGATAGCCGTCCTCCACTGCCTGCGTCAGCACTTGATTGTCGCCCAGGGTATTGCCGATTTTTTTGCTGCCGGAGACCATCGGCACATAGGCTTTCAGCGTTTCGATGCCCGCGTCGTTGTCGAAAATACACTTTCCGTCCGGGTCGAAATAGCCGCCCCCCCGCTGAAACAGCATCGGTTCCAAAACATTCGTATTCGAGTCGGCCATTTCTGCCAGATACCGCCTGCCGGGAACGGTGACTTTGCGGCCAACGGCCACAAAATCGTCCCAGGTTCGGATTGCGTTCGGGTCAATGCCGAGGCTCTCGAACAGGTCGCGGCGATAGGCGAACTGCACGGGGTGAACATCGTGGGGCAGCCCGAAAATGTGTCCGCGTGAGGTGTAGGGAGAAAAGCGGGAGGCCACCATTCGGTTAAGCAGATCGGCTTTTTTCACCCGGTCGCTCAGATCGAGAAAGCCGATGGAATCGAGAGGGCCGCGAAAAAACGTGCCTGCGGTTCCGATTTCCACCTCGCAAAGATCAGGAACGGGCAAATCCGCCCAAAACGCCGCCTGTAATCGCTGCCCAACCGCACGGCTGTCCACCAGCTCGACGCGCACCTTCACGCCGGGATGCTTCGCCTCGAACGCCGGAATCGCCTTTTGATAGGTTTCGTAGTGGGTTTTAGCAAACGTCCAGAACAGGAGTGTGGCCTCTTTTTTTTCAGAGGTTTGCGCGAACACCCACGCGCCGGAAAACAGGGCGAGCAGCAGCAGGGCGAACGCAGCTTTTCCGTAGGGAAATCGAGGCAGGCGAGGCATGGGTCGAACTTTCTTCGTTAGAACATTAGATTTCAAGATGCGGGATAAGAGATTATAACCCATATTATTGGCTTCTGCCTCTTTCTGCCGTCCTGAATCGTAAAACGACAGAGAGACAAGTTCGTGAAGCAGACCGCGACGGCAAGCCAAAGGGCAGAGGGAAACCGATCCATGAGCCTCCATGTTGAAATTCTGGTGAGGGCGGATTTAGAGTCGCTGTGGCGGCACACGCAAACCCCCGATCTACACGCCGAGTGGGATTTACGCTTCAGCACCATCGAGTACCTGCCGCGTCTTCAGCCGGAAAAACCCCAGCAATTTCTCTACACCACGCGCATCGGATTCGGGCTGGCGATCTCCGGCAGAGGCGAGACCGTTGGAAGCCGCGAAGATACCGGAAGCCGCACCTCCGCCCTGAAGTTCTGGTCGGACGATCCGCGCTCGTTAATCCGAGAAGGTTCCGGCTTCTGGCAGTATGTCCCCACCGAAAACGGCATTCGCTTTCTCACCCGTTATCAGTATCGTACCCGCTTTGGAATTGCGGGCCTCTGGCTGGACCGCCTCTTTTTTCGCCCACTGATGGGCTGGGCAACGGCCTGGAGCTTCGACCGCCTGCGCCTCTGGCTTGAAAAAGGGATTGACCCTGCGGTTCTTTTGGAGCGCAGCCTGGTGTTTCATCTTTCCCGGCTGACGCTGGGCTTTTTGTGGGTGTATCAGGGGCTTGTTCCGAAACTGCTTTTCCGTGATACCGGGGAACTTGCGCTGCTTCAGAAAACCCGCTTTTTCACGGGTCACGAGTCGGTTCCGCTCGTTTTTGCCGGACTGGGCGAAATCATTTTTGGTTTGCTGCTGATTTTGACGTTTCGCCCGATTTTTTTGCTGAAGGTGAATATCGCGCTGCTTCTGATTCTGCTGGCGGGAGCCGCCGCCGTGCAGCCGCTGCTTTTGGCCGCTCCCTTTAATCCGATCACGCTGACGGCGGCAATGGTCGCACTCTCATTCACCGGTCTTTTTAGCCGCCATGATTTGCCGGACGCCCGATGCTGCCGTCGCCGCCCGGAGGAGGAACTGCCATGACTTCTATTTATCAGCAGGTTTTAGGCTCCGAGTTTTGCCGTCTGCACCCCAAAATTCAGGAGCGGTTCGGCTTCAGCAGCGAGAACGAAGTAGCGGCGATTGGAACCGGCGTAATGGATCGTATCTGGCATGGCCGCTTTTATACGCTGCCCTTTCTCGCTGTCGGAACCTGGCGGCGAATTATGTTTCCCGAACACGGAACCAATATCCCTTTCACCATTCAGAATTATGCCTATCAGGATCGCTTTGGGCGGGAGACCGTCACCTGGGTACGAACCTTCCAAACGCGAAAAAACCGCCGCTTCGATGCCACGATGATCTACAGCTCCGAACGCAGGCAGATTGTGGATTATCTGGGAACCCATCAGCATCTCGCCGTAGACATTGATCTTTCCATTGATGAGGCGACAGGCGGACTTTGCCTGCGTTCCGGCGAACAGCGTTTTTATGAAGGGTGGATCGGATTTCGATTTCCGCTTTTTTTCTCTGGGATTGCCGAGGTTTGCGAATGGTACGACGACCTCACGGAAAAATATCGGATTCGGGTTGAGGTCACGAATTCACGCTGGGGGCCGCTTTTCGGCTACGAAGGCAGTTTCGACGTGGAATGGAAACCGGTTTACGCCGGGCAGGTTCCCGCCGATGTGAAGCCGCTCCGAGAGGAACGCCGGGAGTAAAAAACGAAGAGCCAACGCTTTCTTAGGCAAGAGGCGCGTTCAGAGGCATTTCCTGAGTGAAAATTGGTGACCCGGCGGCGCAAATCGCCCTGGCTCACCGCCTTGCCGCGCACCACGCGAACAGTGCCGCCCATTCGTCGCGCTGTCGTTTCAGCAGGACATCGGGGTTTGTGCCGTGTGCCGCCTGCACCTCGTCCACAAAACGGAGCGGGCTGAATTCGGGGTGAGTTTTCAGGAGCGGATGCGCCCCGGCACGGTGTGCCCAGTAGCGAGCGTTGGGAAAATCGCCCTCGCGTCGGTGCATAATGAAGTGCCAGTAAGACCCGGTGACATCGGGTAAATCCTGGCTGACTTTGTGACTGCGGTCGAGGTCGTCCACATAAAGCCAGAGCGCGGAAACGAGTGCGGGCCGTTCTGCCAGCACTGGATCGGAAACCACTTTCTGCACGAGTTCCGTGTGCTTGGGGGAGGTTCCGGTAAGACACGGCATCGCCTCCTCCAGCCTGAGCACCTCGAAAACGGGCGCGACACTCTGTGCAATCTCGTCAGGTAAATTCATTCTAAACGCTCTCCTCTTGTATGCTGTCCGCTAAAAACTTCGGCACGGCCACCCTCGGTGAATTTCCTCCGCCGAGCCTACCCCCTCCTCGGTTTAGGCAGAGCCGTAGTGGACGTAGCGTTCGGAGAGCTTTCGGGCGGTGAGGGTAATCACCAGAATGATGCCGAACATAATCCAGCCCATCGCGCAGGCATAGCCCATCTTTTGATAGATAAAGGCATTATCATAGAGGTACATGGTGTAAAAATAGGTGGAGCGGGCGGGTGCGCCGCCGGGGAACATCACGTAGGGAACCGCAAAAATCTGCAGCGTTCCGATTATGCCCATCAGCACATTGAACTGAATGACGGGCGAGAGCATCGGGATCGTGACGTTCCTTGTTTTCTGCACCCAGTTCGCGCCGTCGAGGTCTGCCGCCTCATACAGCTGCGCCGGAATATCCTGCAGCCCCGCGAGATAAATCACCATCGCATTGCCAGCTCCCCAGATGCTCATGATGACCATTGCCGGTTTTGCCCAGGCCGCATCGCCCAGCCAGTTTGGAGGATGATGAAACCCGATGCTTTGCAGGGCAGAATTAATGAGGCCGTATTCGCCGTTGAACAGCCAGAGCCAGAGCACCGCCAGCGAAACCAGAGGAACGAGAGACGGCAGAAAAAAAATCGTCCGATAAAATGCCATTCCCTTGATTTTGGCGTTTAGCATCAACGCCAGCCCAATCGCCACAATCGCTCCCAGCGGCAGGGCCAGCAAAGCGTAAAAGGCGGTGTTCTTCAGGGTGATCCAAAACACTTCGTCGCCCAGCAGCCCCTTGAAATTATCGAATCCGATCCACATGGGGGGGCGCAGCACCGAGTAGTCGCAAAAACTGTAGTACAGCGAGGCCAGCAGCGGATAAAGCAGAAAAACACAAAATCCGAGCAGCCAGGGAGAAGCGAACAGCAGGGCGGTTCGGGTTTCTTGTCGTTGTCGTTTCATTGAGCCGCTCTCCCTTTTTCCTGCGCCTCACGCATTCGGTTTCGTTCCAGATACTCGTCCAGCTTCGGCTGCATTCGCGCCTGCACTTTGTCCAGCAGTGCCTTCACCGAAACGTTTTCGTTGGAGGTGAGTTCCTGAACCGCACTGCTGATCTCCGCGCCGTATTCCGGCCAGATGCCGATTTTGGGAAACATAAAAACGTGTTTTCCACGCGGCAGGTCGGAAAACAAACGAATAAACGGATTTAGGTGCTTTTTGTAAAATTCATCACTTACCACTGCAAGCGGCGAATTTTTGCGCTGACCCAGCACAAACTGCTCCATCCCCTTTTGTGACTGCACGTAATTGATAAACTCGAAAGCCTCATCGGGATGTTTTGCTCCTCGTGGAATCACGAGAATATCGGCGTCCACAAAGGTGAAATCGCCTTTCGCTTTCTGGTCTTTAGGCAGCGGAAACGGACACGCCGCCCACTCCAGTTTCGGGGCGTAATTCGTAATAAAGTTGTACATCCAAACGCCCTGCTGCTCCATCACAACCTTTTCAGCGAGGAAAGCGTTTTGCGGCGAAGAGAAAGAGCCGAACCCGCTCTGAAAAGTCTGCAAAACGGTGTGACCGTATTTTTTTGTGTAGCTTTGTACCCATTCATAAGCACGGACGTTTTCGGGCGAGTTAATCGTGATTTTGGACTTGCCATCCCAGAGTTCGCCGCCAAAAAGAAAACCCCATCCCCACGCCCACCAGTCCGGCTCGGACGGAATGAAGCCGCTCAGCTTGATTGTGCCGTCGGGGTTGCGAATTGTCATCTTCTCTGCCATTGCATCGAGTTCTTCGAGAGTTTCCGGCGGCCTACTGTAGCCCGCTTTTGCCAGCAGCGTTTTGTTGTAGTGCAGCGCAGTCGAAGCGGGCGCGGAAGGCAGGGCATACACGTGCCCATTATAAAAGCCGACATTCCAGTAGGAGGGAATATAATGGTCGGCGGTCAGCCCCGCTTTTTGGCAGTACTTGTCCATCGGAAGGACGGCATTGGCATCGGCGTACTGCGCGACATTGTTTCCGAACAGCCCGGCAATGTCGGGAGGGACATTGCCAGCCACCGCGAGCAGCGTTTTGTTCTGAATGCCGGAGACGGTGAGCAGTTTGACGAAAATTCGATCCTGCGATTTGTTGAACGCATCCACCGCTGCCTGCATTGCGTCGCCCTCGAATCCCGTCCATTTTTCCCAATAGGTAATTGTGACCGGCCCCGGCTTGGGGTGCGGGCGCACGATCCATTCGGACGTAAAAATCGCCGCGAGGAGCAAGAGAAGCAGAGAGGGTAATCCAGATCGTTTCAGCATCAGTCTACTTTTTCAGTTGAATTTCAATTAAGTCCCAGGTGTCGGGGGCCAGTGGAAGATCGTTCAGCACAAAACCGTTTTCTTTTTTGACAAAGGGGAGAGGTTTTCCTGTTTTCACAGAAACGAGTTCCAGCCGCGCCATATCGAGCTTAACCAGGAAATCGGAGGCGTTCACCTCGATAATGGGCAGAGGCTTTGTGCTTCGGGAGAGAAATAGATACCCGTAACGCCCTTCGAGCGCGGGCCGGAGCGAGAGGTTCTGAGTTAAGCCATCCGTTTCCCGAATTTCTTGGCCATACGCCAGCCAGAGGCGCGATTTTTGGTAAAAAGCGATCCAGCGGGCGAGTTCGGTTCGCGTTTTGAGCGAAAGACGAGTCAGGTCTCCATAAAGACAGGGAACCGCCCCCTCCCCGAAAGTGTTGTTCGCAAAAAGATCGAGCGTTTCGTTTTCGCCCGGCACTCTTTTAGGGTCTTCCTGAAGGTCAACTGAGCCGAGCCGAGTGAATGGGGTAGAAAAGCGAATCAGTTCTGTCCCGAATTTTCTGTGAATGCCCTCGACTTCCTGCGAGGCGACTTTCAGCCCAAGGCCATCGCCGAGGATGACCATTTGATCGCTGACGCCATGAATTTTTTCCGTAAAGAGTTTCCACTGCTCTTCCTGTTCGGGAATGGCGTGCAGGAGCGGGTGTTCGTGCCCCGGCTGAAGGCAGACTTCCTCAAAGGGATCGCCGCCCGTGAGGAGTGTGGTGGCAGAAAGTTCGCGCAGAAAGGCCGCCATCGAAAGAGAAAGGCTGCTCATCCAGCCGGAGGGCAGGCACATTTGCGGGTATGCCGAATAGATCGGGGCAGGGTCGAGGCCGGATCGTTTGCTCGCTTGCTTCGTTACTTCGCCCGCTTCTTTCACCAGCCAGTCGGGGTGATCGGCAAACGCTTTGGAGTTTGTCGAAACCCGGTTCGGGGCGATCCAGAGACCGAAATTCATTTTCGCTTCGCGCACCTTTAGCGAGAGAAGGTTCAACCCTTCCGGGTAGGTCTGCCGATCCGTCACCCAGTCGCCGTAGCCGCCGCGCTCGCCCGTCAGCGTGGTTTGCCAGCCGTCTCCCGCCACAAAAGTTTGGATGCCCAATTCCGCCGCCAGGGGGATTTGCGCCTCCACGCTTTTGCCATCCTTTAGTTTCCCTTTGCCGACTTCAGCGACATAGGTCACCGGAATCAGTTCGGGCTTTCCCCTTGCCAGGTACTGCCCCTCATAGAGCTGACACAAAAATTTACCGGTTGCCTCGGAGCCGCGATAGGGAGCGACAATGGCGTGAGGCAGTTCCACCCGTGTGCCTGGTCTCACGGCAATTCCGGGTGAGGCTTGCAACAGAAGATCGTTCCCTTCGGTTCGCGTCTCATCAGTGCGGGCCAGCACACTCGCCATAATTCCCTGCCGCCTCTTGCCGGGAAGCACTACTGCCCCGCCGCCTCCGGCAGTCAGGGTGCGGTTCGGCTTTTGCGGGGCGAACGGCTCGGAGGGTTTCAAGCGATCCAGCACCACCCGATCCACGAGAAATCGGGTTGGGCGATGACTGAGAAAGGAAATCCATTTCTGAAGGGTCGGCTCACCCCCCGCATGAATCTGGTAGTTGACTTCGAGTTCAAACCCTTCATAGCGTTTTTCACCGGAGAGCGTCAGAGAGAGAATCAGGCTGTTGTCCTGCCCGATGTTTACGGTATGGACGATGTACCGCCAATTTTGCTTGAGGTCCAGTGTGATCGGAGCCGTTCCCTGCTCTGCAATTCCAACCAGGCGGGCCCCGGAAAAACCGGTTCTCTCCGTGCGGTTATGGATGGCAATCGTCCGGGCGGTCGGGCTGAGGTCGAGTTGAAGGGGGCGCGAAGAATTGGCTTCCGACTCGAAAACCTTTTCCCCATCTATATACACCTCGCCCCCCCCAAACGGCTCAATCAGCACAAGGGCGTAGGCTCGATCCATTCGCATCCGGTCTTTGGGAATCTCCACTCGATACCAGGCTTCGTGCCCGGATGTCTCCGGGTGAGCATAATCCGTCTCACTCCAGGCTTTTGCATCGAAATCGAGCTTTCCCCATTCGGAGGAAGGCTTGACGCCTGTCGCCCGCCAGCCCGTTAGAGGTTTGGGGGCTTCGCGCAGGGGAGCCGCAAACGAGATTTCCGCCTCTGAGCCGAGCGTCGAGGTGAGTTCCAGGCCGCTTTTGAGGTTCCGAAATTTCAGGGTTTTGAGGGAGCCGTTTTTTTCGTCCAGCTGAATGACGCGCTCAATTTCGCCGTTGGAAAGCGTCCACAGTTTCTTTTTCGCGTCGAACTTGATCTGCGGCTTTTTTTTGAGGTCGAAGTAGTCAGCCCGATAGGTCGCCCCTGCCCTCCCCGACCAAAACGTGAAGAGCAACCCAAGCAGGGGCAGCAGCCGTGCGAACTTTTTTAAGAAGTGAGAGGTCATGCGTGGACAATCGTCAATAACAAAAATCAAATTGGACATTACCCCCGGCGGCAATGGCGACTAAGCAAAGGCGCAAAGTAAATTCTTCGTTTTCGCCCCTGGCCCTTCTGAACCGGGGATGCAGGCCGGGCATCTAAATACCCGTTGGACAAACGAAACCAAGCATCCGAATACCGTTTGGAGGCGCATCGAAAAACCCGTCGAGGGCGCACCAGCGGGAGCACCGACAGACCGGGCATTAAAATACCCGTCGAGGGTGCACCGACACGCCGGGCATTAAAATACCCGTCGAGGACGCCTCGACACGCCGGGCATTGAAATACCCGTCTGGGGAGCCTTCGGCTAAACGTCCTGTGGACGGAACGGCGAGGGCGTACCCTTGCGCAAAGCGGCGAAATGACTTTGCGCCTTTGCTTAGAAATTCGCAATGGCAGCAGATTCCACTGCCGCTTTCAGGTCGTCCACTGGAGAAAGCCGGACGCTTCTAGTGTCTGCGCGGGTGTTCTGACCGAATTCACCCGTTCCAGCAGGAAGCTAACCGGGGACTATAGTTCCCGAAGAGAAGGTTTTCCTGCCGGAGAGGGGCAGCAGTAATTCACTTGAAGAACTTACTTATCGGCTGCCTTTCTGTTCGCTTTGGCGTTTAAGTTCGGTCAGGGTACGCTCCAGGGCTTTCATCTTTTCCCCATAAGCGGCGAAATCTCCTGCTTTGAGCGAGCCTTTCGCGAAGTCGTACTGCTCGCCTGCTCGTTGAATCAGGGATTTCAAGGTAGACGCGGAGGCGGAGGGCGCGGGGCGTTCGCCCAGAGGGGGAGAAAGCGGAGGGGTCTCCGTACCGCCGCCCGCGTAGCCGGGAAACAGGCGGTTCAGTGCCTCCGCCAGTGTGTTTTCCATCACCACGCGGGAGCCGTAATGCACCACCACCTTTTGCAGCTGTGGCAGCTTTGCCGAGTTGGTACTCTCGATGTAGAGCGGCGCAATCGTCAGCAGTGATCTTCCAATAGGCAGCATCAGCAGATTGCCGAAGGTAGCCGTCGAGCCGCCCTGCCGAAGCAGCGACAACTGCGGAGAAATGGCCGGGTCGCCGTTGATGCGGGCAATGATCTGTGTCGGCCCCGCAATGGCTGCCTGCTGAGGAAAGCGGTAGAGCACCAATTCGCCGTAATGCGCGGGATCACAGCGGGCGCACATCCAGCCCAGCACGTTTTGATCCTCTTTATTGAAGGGGGCCAGCGGTGACATCAAAACATACTCTGCCTTTTTTTCGTCGTGCAGTTTCAGGGTCACATAGTAGGGTTCCATCGCTCCCGGCTTTGCCGCAGGCACTTTGGCATCACCGTTCCCCGCTTCCTGGTTCGGCTCGGTCGGAACCGCCCAGGCGTCCTCGTTTGCGTAAAAAACTCGTGCATCCTCGACATGATAAAGCCCATACACCGAGCGTTGAAGCCGAAACAAATCTTCGGGATAACGTAAATGCTGAAGCAGTATGGAGGGCATCGCCGAAATCGGCTTTAGTAAGCCGGGATAAATTTTGGCGTAGGTTTGAGCAATCGGGTCGGCGGGGTCGGAAAGATAGAGGGTCACCGTACCGTCGTAAGCGTCCACCGTTGCCTTCACTGAATTTCGCAGGTAGTTTGGGGAGATGAAACTCTGGGGGCCGACCCCGATTTCGCGCTGAGTGGAATAGGGCAGCCGATCCGAAAGCGTGTAGGCGTCGAGCATCCATACCTGCCGCCCGCCCGCAATCACAAGATACGGATCGTTGTCCAACTGCAAAAACGGAGCCAGAGTCATCACCCGTTCGCGAATGTCGCGCCGGATCATCACCCGCGTTTCGGAGGTGAATCCGCCTGTCCAGAGCGTGTTCCAGTCACCCAGCTGCAGGGCGAACACCAGCCGTCGAAACAGCGAATCGCCAATCGTAATGCCGCCTGCGCCGGTGTATTTCGTATACTGATCCTGAACGGCTCCGCTGTTGTCCCCCGTTGAGGGATAATCGAATTCCTGCGCCTGTGCTTTCACGAAAACGTGTTCGCGGGTAAGCTGCCCAAAGTAAATTCCAGGCTGAGTAACGGCGAGCGGCGACCCTGCCGCCGCTTTGGGAGGAAACCCCTGCACAAGGTAATCGGGAAGGCCGCCCGTGACGGTATTGACGGGGGAAGCCACCACGCCGTAGCCATGCGTATAGCCCAGGCGTCGGTTTTGCCAGGTTTGCGTCGAGGCCGGCAGGCTGTCGGAGTTCATCTCGCGGGAAGCCAAAATCACTTGCTGCTGTTTTCCGCCGATAGGATAGCGATCCACATCCAAGTTTTGCGCCACCGTGCCGAACAGTGTATTCTGCTCGAATTGGTAGTAGGTTTTGACGGTTTGCGTTTGCGCGTAGATCTTCGCGAGAAATCCGTAGTCCCAAAGGCGGACATTCGTCAGGGTGTCCTCGTTTTCGCGCAGAGCCTGAGCGGTCAGGCTTTCCTCCGCCGGAAAATTTTCGACGCGCCGCACACGATCCAGTCCAAAGCCGAAGCGTGTCGCGGCGATGTTGCGTTCCAGATTCGATTTTTCCAGGGTGAACTGGTTGGGATCAACGATGAGTTTCTGCAGGGCCGCAGGCATCACGCCGCCAATCAGCCAGGAGGTCACGGCCCACGAAATCAAGGCGATCCCTGCCCGCCGGGTAAAGTGCGGCTTGAACAGAGACGCCAAAAGCAAAAATGCGGTAACGAGCAGCAGCAGAATTTCAATCCAGGTAACGGGCAGGCGAAAGCGCAGATCAACATAACCCGCCCCATAGAAAACACCGTTTTCGCGCCGCAGCAGCTCGAACAGCCCCAGGTACGCTGCATACGCCCGAATGAACGCCAGCGATGCGAGCAGTCCCAGGGCCACCGAGCGAATACCGAAATCACTTTCGAGAAGGCCGGTCAGGGTGGCCGCACTTTTCTGAAGCAGGTGCACTCCGGCAACTCCGGCCAGGCTCAGAAGCAGGGTAATCGTCAGAAACTGGGCTGCAAATTCCAAAAAGGGCAGCCGAAACACATAAAAGGAAAGGTCTCGCCCAAATACCGGGTCTACCCGGCCAAACGGGGTGGCATGGGTAAATTCAAGCCAGTTCGCCCATTCATTGGAAGCCATACGCCCGGCCCAAAGCGCGAGAAACAGCGACAGCAGAAAGGCGAAACGCCCGATAGAGCTTCGTACCGTGCGCTCCAGTTCTGGAGTCAAACGTTCGCTTAGAACGCCATTTTCGCTTTTGAGGGCCGTTTTGAGGCTCTCTCGCAGCGTGAGATACCAGATCGCGAAAAACCCGCCGCCGAACAACAGAAACAACTTCAATTTCGCCTGGATTGTGGTGGAATAAACCACCCGCTGCCCCACCTCCCCAAACCAAAGCCAGTCGGCATAAAGCGGCACAGCGTTATGAAAAAAAAGAAAGAGCAGAAATAGAGCAAGGAAAAAACCGATGAGCAGGCCCGTTCGCGGCGGGCGCGGGGGGGAGTCGGTTTCATCGAGAATCAATTGCGGGCGGTCAGGATATTGAGGCATGATAAGGCTATTATATCACGGTTCTGCCCCGGAAGTTGTCTGGTCGGATTCGGTGGAACTTTTGCCTCCGCCGCGTGCCTTAAAACGCGAAGGAACAAAACGCGAAAGAACCACACAACTAGCAAATGGCCGGGCTTGATCGAACGCACTTTATTTCCAGCGGCTTCTCTGCGATCAACCGGCTTCGACGGGTGGAAACGTAAACTGTGCGGCCTCAGCAACAAGCGCGGCTGAATCCTGCTGGTAATGCTTCAAGAGTTCACGGTAGGTCTCAGTCCAACCTTGATGTTCAACGGATCGCACAAGAGCCGCCAATCCCAGCCTGCGAAGCGAAGGGCGTGCCGAGGCAGCCAGTGCCGTTTCCAACCGCTCGATTTCGCGAAGGGACGAATAGGACGGAGAAAATTGCATGGTCTGAATTGCGGTTTGCAGAGCATCGGGGTGAAAACTTTCCGCCTCCGATTGATTGGTCAGCCATCCCGTAAGTTCCTGCCAGGGCAGCACCAACACTGCCAGCCGTGTTTGAAGACAGAGCGTCAGAGGGTCGGTCGAGAGCACCTTTAAGAGAACCTGCAGCGTCGGCTCCAGCAGGCGAGGTGTTGTTGAGTATGCAGTCACCAGCGTCTCGACAACGACCGACAATGCCCGTCGGTTTGGCAAAACCTGCTTTAACGCTTCGCCGATCCCCGCTGCGTCCTCCCCGAAATAAGTATTGAACGCGGCTTTCGCTGCCGCACGAACGATTTCTTCCGTTGGATCATTGAGGGCGGAGAGCAGCCTGGGCAGCAGCACTCGGAGCCGATCCTCGACAGGCAGCTCTGTGCATCGAAGGAGCGTGTTGAGCCTCACCCGTGCATCGGGGTGACGCAAAAGGGTTTCAAGCAGGCTCACCAGCCGGTGCTGCGCCTTAACCGAGAGGCTGTCGGCAGGAATACGGCTGACGCTGACGGCAACGGAGGCATCCGGGGAAGCGGCGGCGCGTTGAAAGACAGACCAGGTTTCGTCTTTTTCAAGGTAGGACCACAGGGCACGAAAAACCGCGATCTTCACATCTCGGTGAAGTTCCTGCGCCTCCAATGCGATCAATTTTTGAGCGGCCTCCTCACTCCTCAAGTCTCCCAAAAGCCGAACCGCCTCTTTTGCCACCGTCACTTTGTTGGTCGGTACTCGGTCAAGCAGTTCCCGTGCGCTCTTCGACGGCATTTCCATGAGCGCGGGGCGCAGCGCGTAGATCGCAATTCGGGCACGGTCATCGTTCAGGGCTTCCAGCAAAAGCGCAATCCCCTGTCCCGCGTCCATGTGTCCTAGAGCGCGGAGGGCCGTATCGCGTACCGCTGGATTTTTGCTGTTTTCTGCCGTTAATGCGGCCAGCGGCGAAGGAGAACTTTCCGGCAGTGCCGCCAGTTGGTGAATCGCTCTAAAAAGGCCGTCGTTGTCGCGCTGGGTATCCTGTGTCACCTCAATCAAAGTAAGCGCAAACGTTTCTTGCTGAGTTTTCGTCCAGCGGAAAAAACCCTCTTCAAGCGGCAGTACGAAACGGGTGCTGCCCGTACCAAACTTCCCGCGATAGGCGATCCGTCCCAGATAAGGGGTCAACAAATCCTGTCTTATGCGATGGAGCCAGTTGTATACCACCGGTTGTGTGGCCCAGCTCCCGTCACTTTGCAGCAAATTTGGGATCAGCACGGCGGCTTGTTCGCGGCGATGCTGTGCTAGCAAAGTGAGAATACTGACACAGACCCAAGTCGTTTGTGTTCGGCGCAAAATGCGTTCCAGCATCGCTGCCAAGTCCGGCATGACGCGCAGACGCTTTCCGAACGCCTGGGCAAATGCCATGACATCGTATTCACGTTCGCGTTCTTCCCAGGCTTTGAGCACAGGCAGAAGATCGAACGCGATACGCTGCGCCTGCAAGTCCGAGAGGCGTCCCTCCAAATTTCCTACCGAGATACGCCCCAGTCTTTGCAGAACAAACGCGATTTTCCCAGCGGCCCATACCGCATGAAACGGAACCAGCGTAATCAGCCGACTTTGCAGGGCCGTTCCCGATGGAAACGAAAGGTCGGCGGCGGCCAGTGCATCGAAAACGATTTCCCCCAGCGCATCCAGATGTTTTTCCTGGAAGAAGCCGGGCGGCAGCTCCTTTAGCCCGGTCAGCATCACCAGTCGAACCGGGTCCTGCTCATTACGGCGGGCATGGAACAAATCCAGCCATTCGGCTAAATGGTCTCGATGATAGCGAAGACAAACGGCCAGTGCACGATGCGCGGCCCCGCGAAGCTCCGCATCCGGGTTTTGTAAAAAAGGCTGAACCACGAACCGCGCCTCTTCCCAGCTCAAAAAGGAGGCGTAGGGCAGACGGCGCAAAGGACTTGCCGACAGAGAGGTCAGGGAAAGATGCCGCCGGGCCTCCTCTTCGCGAAAAGAACGCGGCAGCAGCGCAAGGACTTCTGGCGCAACCATTCCCTCGCCATTTCTCCAGCGAAGACCAAAGGCTCCATAGAGGGCCCCGCGCTGCGCGGGAGGAAGCCGCTTGAGCCAGACCGGAAGCAGACCGAGCGAGGCGGGAAATCGTTCCAGCAGGGATTCCAATTGTGCGGCTTCAAGCCGCTCAACTCTCCGCTCAAAATTTACCTTCACTTCCTCTCCGGTTTGCAGCATCAAAAGACTGAGTTCATTCGGGCGTTTCAGGGCAAGGGACGACACCTCCAGCCGAGAGAGGCTGACCAGCGGCTGCAATGCTTTCACGACTTTTAAGGCGAGGTCGGGCTGAGAATTTGTCAGAAAAGGCAAAGCGAGATTCGCCTTCCACACAAGACGAGGATCAAAGCGTGCTGCTTTCTCTGCCTGGGCAATGAGCGTGTCTGCCGTCAGTTTCGGGTGCAGCCGCGCCATCCGTTTCCATCCATCCTGACCCAAATTTTCAGAAATCAGAACGCTGTTTTGTTGAACCAACCCGGAGGAACCAAAGGGCAGTAAAGCAAACTCGTTCACAGCATTCTGCTCGATCAGTGAGGCGAGGTACAGATCAATAGGAGACTGCCGCTTCGCCCCATGAAGCCAGCGCAGGAGTCGGCGGGCCGAGTCGAACGAAAGCCGTTTCAGAAGTGCGAAAGTTTGAGCGTCGTTACAAGTCAGGGCCGCCAGCCGCAATGCCTTTCGCCGCAGGTGTTTGGAGGCATCCAGTGTAAAGCGTAAAACCCTTTCTCCGTCCCGGCTGCCGTAGCATGAGTGGAGACAAAGCCAGCGTTCGTAGAAACTCCCTTTTTCGAGAGCCTCCAAGAAAAAATTTTGCTGTCCATCGCCAGACTGCACGGCTTGTCCTATTTCGACCATTCGCCGGGCACGGAGGGCATGGGTTTTCGTTTCCATTTCGGCCAGAAAATTCGTTTGATTCACTTTTTTGCTCCCAAACTATTTTTCACAATTTACTGAATCGTTCTTTTTGAGAGGACGATAAACGTATCCATTGAGTTGCACGTTAGTTGCATGAGGAAAATGAGGCGAAGAAAAAACCACTGAGAAGAATTAGGCGAAAACCTCTGCGGGGAGAGTTCAGACAAAGAGGAAAAGCGGAGAGAGAGGGATTCGAACCCCCGGTCCTTGCGGACGCTTGTTTTCAAGACAAGTGCTATAGACCACTCAGCCATCTCTCCAGAAGGGCGGTGCAGGCGGGTTTAGTCTACCCGATCTCTCTGAGAGTGTCAAACTCATTCTGAACAGAATCACCCTCTTTGTCTCGCGCAAAGGCTCTGCCCCGCAGCGACGGAACTCTCCGCCTACTTTCCGCGTCCTGTGTGCAGTGGTGCGAACGTCACCCATAAAGGAGTAGAAAATGAAATTGATCACTTTGCTGGCAGCAGCTCTCGCTCTCGTTTCCTTGTCTCACACAGCAGAAGCCCAAACGAAAAAGTCGAAGATGCCGAAGCATCCTAAAAACGAAATCACCAAGGTGCGAAAGGCGCGTAAAGAGGATCATACCGTTCGTCAGGTCACGCCCGATCCGAAGAAAAGCCCCGGCAAGCATGCGGACAATCTCTCGAAAAATGTGAACCACGAAGTCAACCGAATGTCCAAAGACTTTAACCACACGATGTCTCCGCGTAAGAGCAAGAAAAACTAGCCTCAACCGCTTGCACCCTGTTTAAAGAACCCCCGCACTCCTTGAGAATCGGGGGTTCTTTTTGTTTCTTGCTCCCTCAGAAATCATGCCGGGGCCAGGGCGGGCTTGAGGGCACAACCGGCGTTAACTCGCTTCCCGGCGGGGGCGGAGAAGTCATGGGCTTCACCGGAGTTGCGACCACATTCTCAACGGGCTGCCCGCCAAACCACTCCGGGGCGTACTGGCGCAGCAGACGAGCGAGTTCCTCTTTGCCCACATGGGGGGCAAGCTGCGCCACCAAATCGGGATCAATCGGCGCCCCTCCCGAAAGGCAGGTTTCAAGCATGGACGACAGCTCGGCTTTCGGCAGATGCGGAGCCATCCGAACCAAGGCTTTAAGGGTCAGCGATTTGGAGCTTCCCTCTGCCCCCGGCTCTTCGCTTCCTACTCCTTGAGCAAAAAGATGAAGCCGCATAAACTCCTTCAGGTCTTTGGAGTCGAGAAAGGGAGCCAGCGAAATAATCGGTCCGAAATCTACTTTTTTGGGTTTTTCTTCGTCTTCCCTTTTCTCGTTTTCGACTTCTTCAAGGTAGCCGCTTAACATTCGGCTTTCCACTCCGATCTGATCAAAATTCGGGGGTTTCCCCTCTTCGCCGAGCCGCCGGAACAATCCCCCGGTGAGAACGCCTCTTTCTTCGAGAAAGCGCAGGATTTCATTGTAGCGTTCCACCACAGTGGGGAGAGCCTGCTCCATTTCGCGATCCTCTGCAAACGCATGAATTTCGTCTAAAAGATGCCGAATTCGCTTGATTTCTTTTTTCGCTGACGTTTCCATGATTCTTTCTCCTTGCGGCAAGAGTTGTTTTGGGACGGGTCACGTCCGCTAGCCGCTTTCTTGATCTGCTTCGAGCAGGGTTTTGGCAAGTCGTTTTCGCCCGGTATGCAGCCGCCATTTCACCGTTGTAGGGGAGAGGGAAGTGAACGCCGCGATTCGCGCCACGTTCCACCCCTCATAGTAGTAAAGCCTCAAAACGATTTGAAGCGAAGGCGGCAGCTCCGCTAGAAAGCACCGGATGGCCCGGTCGCGTTCGGCACGGATCGTTTCCTCCAGCGGATTGCGTTCTCCCTGCCGGCTCTGGGGAGCGGTCTGGTTTTCCAGTTCTATGCCCTCCATTGTCTGCATTCGATGGTTTTGCACTGCCACCCGGCGGGCCCGGTTGCGGGTCAGCGTGTAAAGCCAGGGAGCAAAGCGGGAAGCGTCCTGCAATTGCCCCAGGTGCTGAAACGCCGCCACGAACACCTCTTGAGCAACATCTTCGGCGGTCTCTCGCGACTGAAGGATTTGTCCTGCCACGAAAAGAACTCCGCCCCGATAGCGGCGCATCAGTTCGTCATAAGCACTCAAACTGCCCGCTTGTGCGGCTTCCACAAGTTCACGATCCTCCGTTAAGTTCTCGCTTTCTCGTGTGCCCATCGGTTCGATCCCTTTCAACTGTAGAGATACCGTGCAGCCCGCTTCGGATAGGGTTTTCGCCGAAAAATAAAAAACTCCCTTCCAAAGAGGAAAGGAGATCGAAAAAACAGGACGATAGGATTAGACGTTCAGTACCGCGTCAATGGCTTGCTGTCCCGCTTCGAGCGCGGCCAGCCCTTCTTCAATCGGAATCGGTTCGGGTTCGCCAGAGAGCAGAGCGTGAACAAAGGCGGCGATGTGCCGGTCGGTGGTTTTGCCGAAATCGCGGCTTTCATCATCGAAAAAGTGAGAGTTCCAAACTTGGGCCAGCGACTCTTCGCCTTTTTGCTCCTGATGTGTTTGCGCCATTTGCGGGCGAGGGGCATACTCAAAGCGGCGGAGGGCGTCGTCCACCCGAACGCGGCCTTTCGTTCCCATCATTTCGAAGCCGTAAATGTCCGGGTCTTTGTAGTCCCCGTCTACTCCGGCGATAAAACTTCCGACCGCCCCGGAAGCGAATTTCAGACTGAGGGTCACGGTGGTCAACTGGCCTGTATTTCGCGGATCGGCGGCGTGACCGGAAATCGAAACGATTTCGCCTCCGAATGTCTGAAGCAGATTGAAGCCGTGCGACTGCATGTAGAGCAGGTGGGCCATTGGAGATTGAAGCCGCTCCGGGTAGTGCCCGCCCGTGAACCGCCAGTGAAACAAAATCGGGGAGCCGATTTTGCCTTGTTCTAGGTGCTGTTTTAGCAGAAGAAACGGGGTGGCATAACGATGATTAAAATTAATCCCGCAGTACACTCCCTGCTTTCGGGCAAGGGTGACGAGTTCCCTGCCTTCCTCCAGGTTAAGCGCGAGCGGTTTCTCGAAAAAACAGTGAACCCCTGCTTCCAATGCCGTTTTGTAGGGGAGAAAATGCTGATCGTCGGGGGTGATCACAGAAACAAGATCGGGTTTTTCGCGGTCGAGCATTTCGGAAAAATCGAGGTAGCCCCTCGCTCCGTATTGCTTCGCCCTACGATCTACCCGATCTCGATCCGATTTTCCGCAGAGACCGACCAATTCGGTCTGAGGGTTGCGCCAGTAGGCTTCGAGGTGAACCTTTCCCCAGTTGCCGGTTCCCAGCACACACACTTTCAGCGTCATGCGCCGTTCCTTTCTCCGTCGTTTCGGTCGGGAATTGGAGCGGCGCACCGCTTTTTTTACCGAGCAAAAACGCGATTTTTCGTCGGTTCTTCCGGCTGCACATCAATCACGAGGCCGTTTTTGGCAGCCTGCTCCTGCCGGATCAAGTCTACGGTTTCCTTGGGAGCCAGAAATGTCAGCGCAAACGAGGCCATCAGCACCGGCCCCGCCACATTTTCGATGCCGTCCAGAGCCGCCAGCGGAATCCCCAGCAGCGGCAAGGCCAGCGTGACCATCAATTCCGCAGGAATCTCGATGGCATCCAGCAATGCGATGCCGCCGATTCCCACCCCAATCGCCATTAGTTTCGTTGCCAGCGGCACGCGCCGATCCCGAAACAGAGTGAATCCCAACTTAAAGTCATGCCCCCGCTTCGCTGTTTGCGTTGCGACAGCCTTGTGTACCGCTTTTTTTCCTGCCATTCGCACTAGTGTACCGATCATTCTAAAACCCTCCCCTCTTGCTACTTTCCACTACGGAAGAAGGAGCGGAACGGTTTCAGTTCCGGGTTGAAATGCGTCTACCCTTTTCTGAGCCAGCGGGCAAAACCCGTGAAGGGCAGGTCGGGAGCGAGCAGGGTTTTTGGCGTTCCGAGATCAGCGAGGATCGCCTCGGCAGCGAGGTAACCGCTTCGGCACGCGCCTTCCATCGTCGAGGGCCAGCCGGTATCGGTCCACTCTCCGGCAAGGTAAAACTGAGAGATCGGTGTTGTAGCTTTCGGACGCAGGGCTTCCACTCCCGGCTTTGGCGAGAGCGTTGCTTTGGGCCAGCGAATCACCTGCGATTTCGTCAATGCCGCGCCTCGAAACTGAGGGAGGCAGGCACACACCTCTTCCCGCACAAACGCGATAATCTCTTCCTTGCTCTTTTTCGCGTAAGGGTAGGAAGCACTGATGACAATACTGAGGTAAGTTCCTTCCCCCTCTGCCCGGTTCCAACTTTTGTCTTTATTGAAAATCCACTCGATTCGGCGATCCAGAATGGCGAGGGCTTCGGGAGCCTCCACTTTCTCGGCAAACCAGAGGTGAACGCCCATAATCGGGGAAAGTTCGATCTTTTGGAGGGCCGCAAAAGGAGGGCGAGCCGCCCATTCCGGCGGCAGTACCTTGAGCAGCAAATCGAATTGCAGCCCGGAAAGAACGATTTCTGCCGGAAGAAACTCACCGCTGCCGAGGGTCACTCCAATGGCGCGGCCCGTTTCGATTTCGATGCGCTCGACGATCGTTTTCGTTTTAACGCAGCCGCCGTGCCGCTCGATCCAGTTCAGCGCAGGCTCATGGTAGAGCGTCCCCAGCGGCACGGTCGGAATCCCAAAGTGAAACCCGGTCGAGTTGGAAAGAAACCCGTCACAAAAAATCTTAAAGGCGTGCTGGCATGAAATGCGATCCAAATTTTCGTTGCAGGCACTCACCAGGATCGGACGCCAGAACCGCGCAACCGCCCTTTCGGTCTGCCCCTGCCGAACAAACCAATCGGAAATCGCGGTGGCTTCGTGCTCCGGCCTGGTTCCCGCCCGCAGCATGGCGATCATCGCTTTACCAATACCCAGTTTATCTTTCAGAGAAAGAGACTTAAACGCAAGAAACGAAAGGGCGGTGTGACCGGGAGCAGGCAGTCCGCAGCCCCGAATCACCGACCTCTTTCCCTCCGCGTCCAGAAAATCGAGTTGATCGTGATAACGGACTTGATCGTGAACACCGAGCCGTTCCAGCAGGCTCGCCAAATTGGTGCAGCAGCGCATCGTGCCATGCTGACACTCATCGAGCCGCTCGCGAGTTTCCGGGTCGAGATAGGACGAGGCTCGCCCCCCCAGAAGCGGACGTTTTTCCAGCAGGGTCACCTTCAGCCCTGACTCGGAAAGCGCAGCACCCGCCGCGATCCCGGCAACCCCGCCCCCGACAATTAAAACGGATTCAGACATTTCTTCTCACCAGGAAACGGAGAAGGATAAAAGCGGTCACTGGCTCTTTTTCCCCTCTTGCGTTCGGATTCGAGTTCGGAGACCCTTGCGGGTAACAAGCGTTTTCGCCTTCAGCCATTCGGCGGCAACAATCGAGAGCTTCTTCGGGGTCGAGACGCGGGCGCGGCGGGAATAAACATCGTAATTCTGTTCTTCGATTTGATCGAGAATTCCACGATAGATTTTTAGCATAATTGAAAGCGTGGGACGCCCCGGCGCGTGAATGTAGGGAAATAACTGCTGTGCGAGATGATAGTATTCTTTTGCCCGATCCGTCTCGAACTGAAGCAGGGCGCGAAATCGCTCATCTACTCTGCCGGCTTTCAGGTCTTCTTCGGTCACGCCGAACCGATCCAAATCTTCTTGGGGAAGATAAATCCGGTCGCGCTCGGCATCCTCCTTTACATCGCGCAGAATATTTGTGAGCTGCAGCGCAATTCCGCAGGCTTCGGCAAATTCCATTGCTTTGCCGTCGCCTTCCTCGAAACCCCAAACGTGGATGCAGACAAACCCGACCACCGAGGCCGCGAGATAGCAGTAGCGGCGCGTGTCCTCCCAGGCGGCATAGCGGGTCTGAGTTAAATCCTGCTCCATTCCATCCATGAGTTCATGAAAATAACGAGCGGGGATGTGGTAAGTTCGTACGGTATCATGAAAGGCAGGCAGGATCAGGCTTTCACCGTAGTCGCCCGCAAAGGCGCGATCTAGGGCAGTTCGCCAGTTATGGAGTTCTTCCGAGCGTGTTTTGCCTTTCTGCGAAATATCGCCGTCCGAAACATCGTCGGAGTAGCGCATAAACGCATAAATAGCGCACATCGCGGCCTTTTTTTCGGGCGGCAGAGTGACAAACGAATAGTAAAAATTTTTCGCCTGCGTTTTTGCGACAAACTCGCAATGCTGATAAGACCGAGCGAGCAAGTCCGGCGAAACGGAGGATGGAGCTGCGTGAGCCATAAACCACTTCTTCAGAAATTCAGGATGGTTCAGTTTACCACAGAGAAAGGCGAAGCCGATCTTTTCGACTGCGAAGTACGTCCCTATTGCAGGAGGGGCTAGAAATTTAAAGTGCGTCCAGAGGACACTTGGCGGAACGCCTCCCGGACGGGGGCTGCCCTCTCCGAAGAGCGAAAAGGACACCCCCCTGAACAGAAAGGAACGTTGAAAACACAAAAAGCGAACAGGCTCTGATACGCAGAACCTGTTCGCTGATTTTGAGGAGGAACTTCGAGGGCAGAGGGCTAGTGCGCTCCCGACCCTCTGAGAACGGCGGGGATCGTTTTCAGCAGAATTTTGACATCGTTGCTGAAAGACATGGTGTCAATATAGAGCAGATCGAGTTCCACCCAGTGCTCGAAGGAGACATTGCTGCGCCCTCCGACCTGCCAGAGGCAGGTGAGACCGGGTTGAACCGCAAGCCGACCGCGCTGATGCCCCGTGTACTGAGCAACCTCGGAGGGAACCGGAGGGCGGGGGCCGACAAGCGACATTTCGCCTTTGAGCACATTGAAAAATTGCGGCAGTTCATCAATGCTGAATTTACGAATAAAGCCGCCCACCGGGGTAATCCGGGGGTCGCGTTTCATTTTGAAAACGGGGCCGGAAGCTTCGTTCAGGTGCATGAGCTGCTTTTTCTTGGCCTCGGCATCAATGCACATAGAGCGAAACTTGTAGCACCAGAAATAGCGTCCGCCGCGCCCTACTCGAACCTGCCGAAAGATCACCGGCCCTTGGGAGGTGAGTTTCACGGCGAGGGCCGCGAGGATCATAATGGGTGAAACCAGAGTTAAAACAAAAAGGGCGATCACGATGTCGCAGAAGCGTTTCACGGGCGCATGGGGAACCGCCTGAACCGGAAACAGCGGATCAACAAACCGAACGGAAAACCGATCCGTTGCTTTTTCGGGAGCGTTGACGCATTCCACAGAAAGGCAAGGACCCGTCATCGCAGGCTCAACAGTAGTGACAGGGGACAAAGCCAGGGGTGTCTCCAAATTGACCGGATGCTGGCGTCGGAGTTTACCGACAGGTACTTCGCGATCTGGCACGGATCGAATTAGTGTCTCGTCACGTTCTCGAAGCGTCTCCATTTACTGCTTACTCCTCCAATGAAAATTACTGGCTTGCGCCTCATCGGGTGGAATGTTTGAAGAGGAAACCGAAAAAAACTACGTCTTGCCTCTATCAAAAATCATTTCTCTTGACCGAACCAACCTCTTTTGTGCATATTCCGTGCCAGAGTGCAGCGTTCAGCAGAAAAGCAAAAAGTTTTTTGCTTTTCGCGGCAGACACGCGCAAGCGTGATTGATTTATTCCCGATTTCATCAGAAAAGCCTGACTTGATTTTTTTGGGCGATAAAAAGCCGTTGTTGGAGGTGAGCAGAATAAAGATTAACTGCCGCCGGATCGGTCTTTGTGCATCCTGAGCGTGGGCTTTGGAACCAAAGACAAACCGCGCCGCAGAATACGGCGCGGTTTTGCAGGAGAGAACGGAAACCTCGCCCTGCATTTACTTTTTGTCTCCTGCTTTGGCGTCGGCGGGGGAGGGAGCAGGTGTGGTCGTCACAGTCGGGGTCGAAGGTGTCAGCGGGGGGGCCATGCTCTGCGGAGCCTGCTTGTCTTTCAAGTCTTTCAGCTGATAGTCCAGTGCCTTTTTGTTGACTTCCGCCAGTTTCGCATCCATTTTTGCGGCGTCTTCCGGGGCATTGACGCTTTTGTAGCTGGAAACGAGACTGGTGTAGGTGGTTTTCGCTTCCTGCGCCGATGCGGTGTTGTAGACCGGCTTTCGCCCTTGAATTTTCGCAATCTGGTCGTACTGCTCTTTCGCTTTCACCAGGTCTTTCTTTTCGCGGTAGAGGCTGGCGAGTTCTAGGCGCGTCTGCTGATTCTCCGTTCCCTTAAGAATCGTTTCGTCAAGCGAAATCAGCCGGTCGCGAGTGGCATCGGTGCGAAGTTTCTGCTTGAGGGTTTGTGCCAGCAGCTGCGCGGCGGTGATGTCAGAGGGATCGCTTTTCAGGATTGTTTCAAACCCGGCTTCGGTGGAAGCGGTGAGTTTGTCGAGTTCCGCCTTGGGCAAAACGTCTTTTTTGGCTTCTTCCTGACCGAACTGTGCCATCATCTCCGCCCGCTTCGCGGTCGAAAGGCGGAAGTAATCGTAATAGGTTTTGATTTTGGGGTCTTTGATTTCAATCTTCGCGGCTTTGGTTTTGTCTCGAATGATTTCCGTCGCCTTTTCTTCCGCTTTTTTCTGCTTCAGGGCTTCGATCACTTTGGCCGCATTAAAATCTTTGGGCAGGGTGTTGCGCCGCTCCACCACCTTGGCGAACAGATAGCCCGCGTTGAAGCCGCCTGATTTTGCCAGGTCGGTCAGCTGCCCGACGGCTGTTTTATGCACCGTCGCATCGAACTCTTTGCCGTAGCCCAGCGCGGAGTCCTGCCCCTGGGAAATTGTGTATTCGGGCCGGAAGTCTATCACGCCGCCTTTGGGGGAGGAGAGCGGATCGGTCGAGTTCGTTTTTGCCATTTCCGTCAGGTCGGCCCCGCCTTTGGCTTTGCCAAAGAGTTCGTCGGCTTTGGCTTTGGCGGAAGCTTCGTCCAGCGGCTGCGCTCCTTTGCCCCGGTTTATGGCAGAAAACTGATTTTTGATGCCGATGAATACCACTTGCAGTTTCACTTCGGCACTCTGATTTTTCGCATCGGCTTCGGTCACGGTGAAGTCGGATTTATAAGAATTCACGAGGGCCGGAGCGAGCATCTGCTTGGCTACGTTTTCGCGAAATTCGTTGGTCGTCATGCCCAGCGACTGCGTGAGAAACGCGCTCCACTTGCCACTGTCCTTCGCGTCGTCTTTGCCGAGACGGTCTTCCCGGATTTTCTCGACCTGGCTGTCTATCTCGGCATCGGAGGCGCGAACATTGCGGGAAGCAGCCTCCTGCTCGATGACAATGCGCTGTGCAAGCGATTGAATGGCTCCCCCCTGCGCGAGTGCCGCCGCTTCGCCGCTCTGGGAACGATCCTGAAACGCGGCCTGATCGTACTGCTGACGGGTGATCGGAACCCCGTTGATGGCAGCCACGACCGCGCCGCGATCCGCATTGGCGGCAGCAAGATTGGTGTTTCGATTGGCGTACTGCGACACGCCAAAACCGATGACCAGAGGGGCCCCGAAAAGCAGGGCCAGTCCCCAGCCGAGTTTGGAGCCGTGCTTTGTGAAAAGGGTGCGCCAGGTTTCAATGGATAAAAAGTCGGGCATAAACAGTCCTTAGAGCAAACATCTTTAGAACAAACCGTTAAATTCAGTCGGGATCAAAGCGCATCGGGATCAACCCAGAAACGGAAACTGCTTCCGCAGGGCTTCCAGACAGAGGCGCGAGCCGTCTTCGGGGGTTCCCTTTCCCCCTTCACCCGAACCGGTAAGGGGAACGAAGTGCGTTTCCAGCGAAAGCCAGCCGGGGTAATTCGCGCTTTGGAGGGCCGCCAACTGACCAGAGTAGTCTATCTCCCCCTCCCCAATCACACAAAACTCTGGCTGAAGCCCGTGATGTTCGGTCTGAACCCGGCGGGCATCTTTGATGTGGAGGTGAGTGGTGAACTCGCGGACAAACTCGTAGCCGTTGGGAAAAGGTGTCTCCCCGGCATGAAACGCATTGCCGGGATCCCAAACCACGCGAAACGCGGGTGAATTGATCTTTTTCGCCAGCCGCCCTGCCTCTTCGCCCGTTCCGACAAAGCAGGCGTGTTCGTTTTCCAACAGCAGGGTGAAACCTTCTCGTTCTGCCTCGGCGACGGGCTGGGCAAAAGCTTCAGCGATCTGCTCTTCACGCTCCGGGGTCAGGGCGTCTCGCTTCCAGAAGGTAAAGACGCGGAGGTTTCGCGTTCCAAACTGTTCCGCCAGACGCATACAGCGGCGCAAAAGGTCGAGCTGCCCGCGAAGGTCGGTGGGCTGAGCCAAGTGCAGCGGCCCTGCCTCCGCTTCAGAGGTTTTTTCGAGATCACATTTGTAGAAGGGTGTTGCCAGCCCGACAACGGCAATTTCTCGCTCGGCAAGCGCGGCTTTGGCTCGCTGCACCTGCTCGTCGCTCAGATCGGCGATGTTGGTTCCCCACAGCCCGCGCAGTTCCGCTCCGCGCACGTTATATTCGGACAGAACATTCAGGGCGTGCTCGAAATCCTGCGAAATTTCATCGGTGATAGCGGCAAGCTTCATTGCAGCCTTTTCCTCTCGATGCCCCCGGCAGTCTGCAGCACAGATCGGCGATCCTTTGGGCGAATTCAGTCTGGAAGTAACAATCGTAACAGTTTACAAAAAAAAGCCCCCTTCTGTCAAATAGGGGGTTTTTGAAATCCAGGGCCGATCTTCGATGCCGTTTACTTTTCGTGCAGGATGCGATACATCTCCCGGTAGCCTTCCAGACGATCCTGACCCCAGAGATCGGCCCGACCGCTCGAACTCTGCACGATATAAACCGGAGCCTCCCCCAGGGTTTCAGATTGCAGCCCCCAGTCGGGTTCCGCCTGCCCGGTCACCATGCGATAGACATCTTTGCCGTTAAAGCAGAGAAGTCGGGGAGCGTATCGAATGAGTTTTTCTAAAACGATTTTACGCTGCTCTTGCGTGGGGGCAGGGAGCAGGTGGTTTGCACTGGAGGCGGCGTATTTGTGCAGGCAGGTGAGGCCGATGCCATAAAGCGGCAGGGTAACATCCTCTTCGGGTTCCAGTTGATGCGGCGTAAATCCCGACTGATGGAGCAGGGCGTAAAATCGGTTTCGCGGCCCGGCGTACCAGTGTTTCTCCCGTGCCGAGTGCAAACTCGCGGCGGCTCCCACTACGATCAAGTCCAAACCGGGCCTGAGAATGTCGGTCAGCGTGGGCGTCGGTTCGTCCGGTTTGTCCCTATCGTTCTGAGGTGAATCAGAAACAAAATCGAAGGTTTCTTCGGTTTCGTGTTTTGCCACGCCGTTGTTTTCTCACTCCTGCTCTCTGCTGTCGGCAGCCCGTTTCGGCTCGGCTCAGTTTACCCGCAACCCCGCCATTTTCCTCTCCGTTCCTCTCTCTTGCCCCCTGTTTGTGGTATTCTATCGGCATGACCACTTCTACTGAAACCATCGAAATCACCACCCTTCCCAATGGGGTGCGCGTTGTCTCTGAAACCGTTAATTATGTCCAGTCCATTGCGCTGGGATTGTGGGTCGGCGTCGGCTCATGTGCCTGATTTCGCTCGTCCCTTTCACAGAAACTAACTCAACCCGTCTTTAGAGATTGAAATCTCTCCCCAAAACTCATGCAAAAACACCTGTCCGAACACCGAACCGAAGGTGCCGTCATGGACTTGCTCCACATTCAAGGGTACTCCACTCATCGTCCGCCCAAAGGGGTGGTCGTCCGACAAAATGAGTACAAAGCCTACCCCGAACTCGCGGGCATTTTCGCAGGAAAGAGCAAAACGGGCAAAGGTGATGCTTACCCCGATTTCCTCGTGATTTCCGAAGAGACTCGCCGCCCGCTCATGGTCATCGAAACGAAAGCCGATGCGAAAGAGATTGCACAGGCACTGCAGGAAGCCTCTGAGATTTATGCCACCGCGTGTCGGGAGGCGGGACATTCGGTGATTGCGGTCGGCATTGCGGGACAGGAAAAAACGGGGCTTAAAATCGCTGTCTCCACCTTTCTCGAATCGAAATGGCGACCCGTTTTATACGAACAGAATCCGATTTCATGGCTCCCTACGCCACAAGATTTGGAGAAACTCATCGGTTCGCATCCCACCTTTGATGTCGCTCCCATCGTGCCGAGCGCGGAGGTTCTCGCGGAGAAAGCGGATTTCATCAACCGAGTTTTGCGAGAAGCGGGAGTTAAAGACGAGTATCGTCCCGCCTACGTAGGAGCAATGATGCTCGCACTCTGGCAATCGAAGGGACAACTCGAACGTGATCCTGAAGCAATCCTCAAAAGTATCAATATCTATTGTGAAGAAGCCTTCACGAAGGCGGGGAAACCCGAACTGGCAAAAAGTTTGGCGGTCAACGAGGCTAATCACGCGCTGGCGAACTCGCTCTGGAAAATTTTGGCAACGCTCGAAAAAATGAATGTCGTCAACGCTTCCTTCGATCACGACTATCTGGGGCAACTCTACGAAACGTTTTTTCGGTACACTGGTAGCAACACGATTGGGCAGTATTTCACCCCACGCCATATCGCACTCTTCATGGCGGATTTATGCGAAACCACTCCCAACGACATCGTGATCGATCCTGCCTGTGGAACCGGAGGTTTTCTTGTTGCTGCCCTCCAACGCGCCCTCCGCATCACCAAAAACCGCTACGAAACCGTCGTCAAAATGGTGGAGGACAGGCTCCTCGGCTATGAGGCGGAACCCGTGACCGCCGCTCTCTGCGTCGCAAACATGATTTTGCGCGGCGACGGAAAAACCGGGATCGAAGAGGCGAACTGTTTCAAGGCTCGCGACTTTCCGGTCGGGAAATGTCAGGTCGCGCTGATGAACCCTCCCTTTCCTCACAAAGCGACTGATACCCCGCCGCAGGATTTCGTCGAGCGGGCGTTGGAAGCACTTGCGCATCGCGGCAAACTCGGCGTGATTTTGCAAACGAGTCTGCTCGTCAAAAAAGAGTTCGCCGAATGGCGTGAAACTCTTCTCAAGTCGAATACCCTCCTCGCGGTCTGTCAGTTACCCGATGAACTCTTTCAGCCCTTTGCGTCGGCGACGACCTCCGTTGTCCTACTCGAAAAGGGCGTCCCACACACCCCGAATAAAAAGACCGTGTTTGCGCGGGTGCGCCATGACGGCCTCACGCTGAAAAAAGGGGCGAGGGTTGCGCGTTCCGACGGCAAAAACGATCTCGCGCTGGCGGTCCAGGCAGTCGTCAACAAAGGGGAAATCCCCGGCTTCTCCGGCGTGACCGAACTCCGTCAGGATTACGGATGGGGCGCGGGGGGGTATATCGCGTCTGCCATTCCGACCGAAGACGAATTGAAAAGTGGGGTAGACGATTTACTGCGACAAATGGCGTCGTTTTATGTGCGATACGCGCCGGAAATCTCCCGATTGCGTCAACGAGTGGCGAGCGAGGAGCTCGTCGCTCGAAACTATCGAGACCTGATGACCGCCGCCCGACTGGATAACGCGAAGGGATTACCCGATGCGACTGGGACCATCGGAGAGTTTTTCGACATTTACTATGGGCAGAAAGAACTGCACAGCCGCGAAAACATCCCGGTCGGCGATACCCTGATTATCTCCCCGACCGAGCAGTACAACGGCTGCTACGGTTGGCTCTCGTTCGACGCGCTGATTCAGCCACCGTTCGTCACGGTCGCGCAGACGGGTTCGATTGGTGAGGCGTTCGTTCAGCAGGAACCCTGCGGTGTGAACGACGATTGCCTCATTTTACTCCCGAAAACGGCACAAGAGTTGCCGCTCTCATGCCTATTTATTGCGGCGGCAATCTTGCGGTTGGAACGCTGGCGGTTCAGTTATGGCAGAAAACTGACCCCCGCTCGTATTTGCGAGTTCAAGATGTCGCGTCTTCCCGCGCTAGAGGCGTGGACGGAAGCCGAATTGCGAAAATGGAAAAGGATCACCGATGCCTCGGTCTCTAACTACTCGATTTCTTCATAACTCACCTGAAATTTCCCGAATCTCGCCCCGTGTGGTATCCTATCGGCATGACTACTTCTACTGAAACCATCGAAATCACCACCCTTCCCAATGGGGTGCGCGTTGTCTCTGAAACCGTTAATTATGTCCAGTCCATTGCGCTGGGATTGTGGGTCGGCGTCGGCTCCCGCGATGAAACGGAAGAGTTGCGGGGCATTTCGCACTTTATCGAGCATCTGCTGTTCAAAGGAACGAAAACCCGCACCGCCCGCGAACTCGCCGACTCCATCGAATCACGCGGCGGCATGATTAACGCTTTCACCGGCAAAGAAACCACCTGCTACGAAGCTCGCATCTTGGCGGAAGATTTGCCGCTCGGTCTCGATATTCTCACCGATATGTTCCGCAATTCGCTGTTCGATGCCGAAGAGATGGAACGCGAAAAACGAGTCGTGATCGAAGAGATCAAAATGTACGAAGATATGCCCGAAGAGAGCGTCCACGAGCTTTTCGAGGCCACCCTGTTTCCCACGCACCCGCTCGGGCTGCCGATCATTGGCACGGAAGCGACGGTTTCCGGCGTTTCCCGCGACGATATTCTCCAGTACACTCAAGCCCTTTACCGCCCGGATCGCATCGTGGTGGCCGCCGCAGGCAACCTCACCCACACGCACCTCGTCGAACTTGTCGCGCAGAAATTAGGCGATCTGGAGGGAGCGGCTCCCGCCCGCGAGAAATCCGCCCCGGTTGCCGCCGCCGAGAAAATCGAGCAGAGCAAACGCGATGTTGAGCAGGTGCACTTCTGCCTTGGAACCGACGCCTACACCAAATACGACAAGGAACGCTTTCCGCTTTCGATCTTGAACAACGTCCTCGGCGGAAATATGAGTTCGCGCCTGTTTCAGGAAATTCGCGAAAAACGCGGGCTGGCGTACAGCATTGGTTCCTACTCACGCACCTATCTCGAAAGCGGTGTCTTCTGTATTTACGGCGGAACCTCTCCTGAAACATTCGCGCAGGTTCAGGAATTGACCGCCCTTGAATGTCAAAAAGTACGCGAAGGCGGCATCTCCGACGACGAACTGACCAAAGCGAAAACCCAGGTGCGCGGTTCGCTTGTTCTTGGACTGGAGAGCATGAGCAGCCGCATGAGCCGCTACGGAGAATCGCTGATTTCGATGGGGCGCATCATGCCCATCGAAGAGGTGCTGGCGGAATACAACGCTGTTACTCACGAGCGAATCGCGGAGGTGGCCGAAAAGGTTTTGGACAAATCGCGCTGGACTCAAACGGCGATTGGAGCCTTTGGTGGTACGGAGGCGTCCGGGCCAAACGACGGCTGATCTACGCGATGTTAGAAGCGGAAAATTTGACCCACCTCGGCAAACACAGGACTACTGGACAGTCTCTTTCGGAGCGCATCGCCTCCTGCCCGCCGCCAATTAGGGCAAGACCAGCGCGGGGAGATGGGACAATCTCTCACTCCTGCGCCCGTCGCCCGGCTCATGGCTTCTCTCCTTACAATGCTCAACACCCACAGTGACTTTGCTGGATGCGTGAGCCGGGATCGGTTCGCTCTTTTCCGCAGGTGTCGCAGAACTTTGCGCCAGAAAGCAGCGGCCCCAAGCGATCCACGTCACGGCTTATGAGCTAGACCCGCTTTTGCTGACCTTTCTGCCCCAAACCCTCGAACTTTGCAAAGAGACTTGTGAGCGGGCAGGCGTTGTGTTCACAGCGGAAATACGTCCGGTGGACTTTCTTCAGGAAGTGTCAGAACAGTTGGCTGGCAACTTGTTTTCGCCTCCTTTGCCAACGTTTACCGCTGCGATCCTAAACCCTCCCTATCGTAAAATTCACTCGAAATCCGCGACGCGAGAGTGCCTTCGACGGATTGGCATCGAGACCAGCAATCTCTGCACGGGGTTTCTGGAAGCTGCAATCTGCCTTTTAGCCCCCGATGCGGAACTGGTCTCCATTACCCTGCGCAGTTTTCGCAATGGAACCTATTTTCGCCGCTTCCACAAAGCATTCTTGGAAGAGATGGCATTGCGGCAGCGGCATCTGTTTGATTCCCGGAAGGACGTTTTTCGGGAGGACAAAGTCCTCCCAGAGACCGTGATCGTCTCTGCAGCGAAGACAAAGCGAACACCGGATCGAGTGGGTATCACTCTGAGTTCGAACGCCGAGGAAAAAAGGTTTCTGTCGCGCACCCTCGCTGATCGTGAGGTGGTCCATGAGCACGACGCAGAGTACTTTATCCGAATCGTGCCAGACGATGCAAGTCAACAGATTGTTCATCGTATGGGGCAGTTTGGGACAAGCCTTACCGAACTGGGATTGAAAGTCTCGACCGGGCGCGTTGTGGATTTTCGGGCGGCTGCCTTTTTACGTGAACGCCCGTCAGGAAAGTACCGTTCCTCTTCTCTATCCGGTAAACTTGGAGAGCGGGGCGGTCGTCTGGCCCAAGAAAACGCACAAGCCCCAAGCACTCGTTTTTGGTCAAGAAACGGATAACGTTCTCGTTCCGAATGAGCACTATGTGCTGGTAAAACGTTTTTCGTCCAAAGAGCAGACCAGGCGCGTGGTTTCCGCTGTTTTCAGAGGGGGGAGTTCTTCCCGGAGCCGAGGTCGGTTTCGAGAACCACCTCAACTCTTTCCACCAACGCGGGGGCGGGTTGGATTTGGCCGCCGCGAAAGGGCTTTCGGTTTTCCTGAATTCAACGCTTGTTGATGCTTTTTTCCGGCAGTTCAATGGCCATACTCAGGTGAACGCAGGCGACCTGCGAAGCCTCAACTACCCGACATGCGCTCAGCTTGCCGGGTTGGGCGGCAAGATCGGCGAAATCTATCCCACTCAGGCGGAGATTGATACTTTGATAGAACAGGAGTTTTCTCGTGAGCCGGAAGACGCCAGCAGCGATCTCCACTAGACGATCCCCACTAGGAATCTAAGTAGAATCAAAGAGGCCGTTGAGGTGTTAGCCGCGTTACGTTTTCTGGCAAGCCCAAAGAAATGAGCGATCTGCGCTCACTCTGCCCGCATTGCTCGATCGCCCCTCCCTGCTTTGGGGCTGCCCCAGAAAAAAACTATGAGCAGGAATTTTCGGGAGCCTTCTCGAATGAACAGGGCAGCGAGGTCGCACGTAAGACTTCGCCGCCCTGTTCGTTTATCGAGTGTCCGATTTCGAATTCTGTTCATGCGCCGCGTCCCCTCGCTTCCATCACCCGCAGGGAGGCTTCGGCTGCCGGAGAGTTTCATGCCCGCTCGCAGTTTCGTTTTTTCGTGCCTTTTCGCGTCCGCCATTCCCGTTCTGGCTCAATCCCCCGACACCGTTCCGCAAAAAACCACGCCGCTTCCACGCACCACCACCCTTCAAAAACAGGTGGATCCGGTTGGGCTGACCGAAGCCCCTCCCCTCGGCTGGCATCCCGATTTCATCGGTTCGCTGCGCGGAGACGTAGACATTTCGGTGGGAACCAAAATCTGGTTTGACCGCTTTAAGTTTCAGAACTTTATTCTGAGCGGCACGATGGATTTTCTGCCGGGAATTCGCGGGCGGGTGCAGCTGCATCGGCGCGAGGGCGAAACCAAACTTTTCCAGCTTGATACAGACGAAATCTATCTGGAGGGCGCAAACCAGTATCGCGGCAGAAATTTCGATTTCGCGGCGCAGCTTCGGGTCGGCTATGTCCGCTATCTCCACTTCCCCTACCCCGACGCCATTTCGCAGTTCGACCTTCCGCCCAGCCTCGACGACCTCTACAATCTCACCGAAACCGATTACCGCACCGTGATCTTTCAATCGGAGGCCGCACTGCACAGCGGGTGGGGCGGGCACATCAGCGTTCTGGCGCAGGGATTTTACGATCCAAGCCGCCCGGTTGCGCGTTTTATTGAAACCTATGGCTTCTATCGCTCCGATTTTGGGCGAGGCTGGCGGTTTGAGGGACGCGCCGGACTTCTGGCGGATCGGCAATATCCCGTGGGACGAAACGCACGGGGCGGCGGCTCCGTCTACCTGGGAAAGCAGATCGGCGAATTCAACGTTGGGCTGCTTTACGAAAACAAACGCAGCGATGGCGAGTACAGCGGAATCATGGTGCAGTTTCGACCCGGCCCCGTCACTCGTGCGCTGGGGCGGTACACCGTAGATTACAGTCGCCGCCCGGAAGGGTTCACCGCGCAGATTCCGCTTTATCACGGACGCATCAACGAATCGCGCCTGGTTCGCCCAAACGATGTGCTGGTGGGCGAGGTGCGGGCGATTCGGATTCGCACGGTCTTTCTCCAGGGCTTTCAACGTAATCAGTACGAGCATCGCCTTGCTTCCTGGGGGGAAACCGGGGATATGAAGCTTCACTGTGTGGTGACCGAAGAACCCTGGTATCTGGAAGCCGAGGCCCTGGTAAGCCACCATCTCGTTCCCGATGCCCGCTGGGAACGCGACCGCATGGGGCCGGGTCAGTATGTTCAGCGGGTGACCTACCGATTCTATCGCCCTTACCAAAAGCCCAAAAACGGAAAAGACGCCTAAACCGTCTTTCCTCCGCTCAGCCGATTTTAGTTTTGCCCTTCACTACCGAGGAACAATTTGCCTACTTCACCTACCTGGCTTTCCCGCTGGCATCATACGCCGCTCTACCTTCGCATTCTGGGCGGATTGGTGCTGGGGGTCGGGGTGGGAATCGTGTTCGGCGCAAACGCAGGCGGCCTTGAACTGCCGAGCAAACTCATTCTCCGGTTGCTGAGTGCGCTTGCCCCGCCGCTGATTTTGATCGCCGTGATTCAGGCGTTGATGAAAGCAGAAATCAAAGGGCGCACGGCGGGAAAACTGGGGGTTCTCCTTGTCCTGAACACGACGGTCGCCATTCTGATTGGGCTGACCGTTGCCAATGTGATCCGTCCGGGAACGTGGCACAAGGTTCCGCCGCCGCCTGCTTCCCCAACGGCGGCAGCCTCCCCCTCCCTGCTGATGCAGTTTCTGGATAATGTGCCCAAAAGTGTGCTGGGGCCGCTGGGGGATACGGCCAACGTCATCGGAATCATCTTTATCGCGGTAGCGTTCGGGCTGGCCCTGCGCCGTGAACGAGATCGCCCGCTCCGCACCGTTACCGATTTTATTGATCTCGCGTTCGATACTCTGCTCACGGTGCTGCACTGGATTATTGATGTTGTGCCGTTCGGAGTATTCGGAATCGTTGCCAGCATTGTGGGAACGAAAGGCTTTCACCCATTTGTTTCGCTGGGCGGCTTTATTTTCGCGGTGCTGCTGGCTTTGTTTCTTCAGGCAGGCTACTATCTGCTGCGAATTCGCTTTGGGAGCTGGGTGCGCCCGCTCGATCTTCTGCGCGGCGCACGCGATGCAATGACGATGGCGTTTTCGACTTCGAGTTCTACCGCCACAATGCCGCTCACGTTTCAATGCCTCCGCAAAGTAGGGCTGCGTGAGGAGTCGGCAAGCATGGGAGCCCTTGTCGGCTCGAACTTCAATAACGACGGAACCGCGCTCTACGAAGCGATGTCCGCTCTCTTTGTCGCACAGATGCTGGGCATGAACCTCGATCTGGGACAGCAGTTCACCGTTGTGGTCACCTCGATTATCGCTTCGGTGGGAGCCGCCGGAATCCCGGAAGCGGGCCTTGTCACGATGACGCTGGTTTTCACCGCCGTGAAACTGCCCGTAGACTATATTCCGCTTCTGCTGACAGTAGACTGGTTTCTGGATCGCTCGCGCACGGTCATCAATATGATGGGCGACATGAACGTAAGCTGCCTTCTGGACGGCAAAACACGGGAGGAAACCGGGGCGGCACACGAAAACTCCACGTAACTTTCCTAGCCGCCTGAGTTTTTCTTGACCGGGCGCAGGAGTTCGTTCGGAGAAGCCGAAGGCACGGTAACGGCGGGGCGAAGCAGCGTTTCGGTTTCCGGTTCCGAGGGGCGCAGCAGCTGCTGTTTGGCGAGAACTTCATTGTGCCGAGACGTTAAAACGGTCAGACACCGTTTCGCGCTCTCCGCCACCCGCTTTCGGGCTTCGGTGCGCCCGCCCCGGATCACTACTCGCTCTACTTCCGGGATCGCTGAGATCAATTCCCGGCGGGTGAGTTCGCCTAAAACCGCAATGACAAACTCCTCTTCATAAAACGACTCCCACTCGTACCCGATGCGCGCTAAAACGATTTCGGCAGTGCGGCGGGTCAGGTCGTTGTCACTTGTAAGGCGTTCGATGAGGTGAAAAGCCCTTTCCTCATAATTTTCCGGGGGAGCGGTTTTCGTCAGAAATTCCACCAGCGTTTTCAACGTCACCATTTCTGTTTTCTGATCCCTTTCCGCGCTTGCGCCGCCTTGAAACGGGTATAGTCTAAACACAGTTTGCCAGCATTATCTCAATCGAAGGAAGACTTTCTGATGAGTACGAACAAAACGCCCGCTCCATTGCCCGCGCCTCCCCTCCCCGAAAACGCAGCGTTTTTGCAGTACGGCGGCCAGGCCGTGATCGAAGGCGTGATGATGCGCAGCCCGCGCTTTTTCGCGGTGGCCTGCCGCACCCCGGAAGGCGACATTGTGGTGCGCTGCGAAGAGGTGGATAAAAGTGTGCTTCGCAAACTGAAATGGCTTAACAAGCCCTTTCTGCGCGGCACGCTCGCCCTGCTCGACTCAATGATTTTAGGTTCGCGGGCCCTTTCCTTTGCGTCGCAAATTCAGATGACCGCCGTCAAGCCGACGCCGGACTCCCCGGAAAGCGAGTGAGACGATGACGGAAAAATCCTCCCGAATCAGCGAAATCGCCGTCGGCAGCACCATTGCCTTTTCCCTGTTTTTCGGGTTTTTCTTTTTTCGGTTTTTGCCGACGGCCCTCACCGACCTCGCCAATCATTTTCACCTGCTGGGGTCGTCCCCTTCGCGCTATCAATTGAACGCGCTGGACGGCGGAATTCGGGCCGTTTTTTTCTTCAGTTACATTCTGCTGATCTCCCGGCTGGCCGGAATTCGAGCGGTGTTTCAATATCATGGGGCAGAGCATAAAGCAATCAATACGCTGGAAGCAGGTCTTCCGCTTACCCGCGACAATGCGCTCCAAGCCTCTCGGATTCATCCGCGCTGCGGCACGAGCTTTCTCATCATTGTGCTGGTCATTGATTTTCTTTTCGCCCTTGCCCTGCCCCGCCCAATCCTGCCGCTGCGCGTTTTACTTCATATTGCCATTTTGTTTCCGGTAGCGGGGATTTCCTATGAAGTGCTGAAGTTTGCCGGAAAATACCGGCACAATCCGTTTGTGAATGCGGCGTTTGCACCGGGAATGTGGACGCAGTACCTCACCACCCGTGAACCCAATGGCGATCAGGTAGACGTGGCACTGGCTTCCCTTTATGCGGCTCTGGAGGCGGAGGGGCACTCGATTGCGGCCCTCAAGGGAGAAATCGAACGCAAGGAAACCGATCCGGCGGCGGGAATCGCCTGAACTGGCCCCTAACCGTTAAGGCCCGGCTTTGAGCACTTTGCCTTCTTCATCGGGATCGTCGCGCAAAATAGAGCGGGCGTTCCGAGCCATCCGATAATCGGGATCGCTGGGGTCTATCGCTCGTTTCGGATCGAAAATGCGCGGGTCTACCGAAACCGCAGTGTAGGGAGTGAAGTCCGGCACCGAAGTGAAGAAGTCCGAGAAATCATTGGCGAGGGCATCGAACAGATTCAGCGGCGGCAGTCCTAAAATTTGATATAGGGTGCGGTGCATACTGACAATCGTCGTCAGCCGGTGTGAAACGCAGCCGCGCTTCACGTAGGGGCTGATCGCCAGCAAAACACTTCGCTGCGCGTCAATATGATCTGGCTCCCCGCCCGAATCATCCTGAGTCACAAAAATCGCCATCTGCTTCCACTGCGGCGTATGCGTCAAAAATTCCACGATGCGCCCCAGGGCCAGGTCGTTGTCGGCCATCCACGAAGCCACATACGGATAGCCTTTTTTCGGGTTCGGCTCCGTGCCGTGATCGTTGCAGATCGCAATGTTCAGAAAAGGCGGAACCGCCTCTTTCCCGCTCAGAAACCGCTCTGAGTAATCTTTGAGAAACCAATCGGCACGATACTGATCCGGGATGTTCATGTTGAAAATCGGAAACTCCCGGCAGGTCTGATCGAAAAGCACCTTCGACATCGGAATGTTCACCACTTCCCGCGCCCCGGTTTTGCGTTCGTGGTCGTCCTCCAGCACCCCGGCAAACTCAAACCCTTCGCCGTAGTTCCGAAAAGGAATACCGTGCCCCGCCAGATGCTCCCACATTGCCCCCGCTTCGGGATAATCTTCCGGGGCCATCGAGCCGTTGGAGCCGAACGAGGCGCGGCGACCGGGAGCCGTGCTTTTGAGCTTAAAGTCCCAGCCCAGCGTGTAGGTCATCTGACAAAAGTTGTTGGGCTGCACCCCGACCAGCCACCGATGCCCCACCCCTGAAGCCTCCGGTTCCATATAGAAGTTGTCGCTGAGGCCGAACTGCCGGGCGAGCGCGTTGTGGTTCGTCATCACGGCGGCATCCGTCAGAGTCGGCTGACCGGGGGCAGAAATCGTCTGGTGATACCCCCAGCGCAGAAGGCTGGGGTCGTTCTCCGAACCCGGAACCCGGTCGAAAATGGCATCAAAAGTGTGATTCTCTTTGGTGATGAATACCACATATTTGATTTGATCCGAAGGCTTTCCGGGCGTTGTCGGAATCACCGGCGACTTCATCACGGTCAGGTCTTTGCGCCGGTCTTCGATGCCGTTGTAATGCCGCACATCCTGGGTCAACTGTGCAAGTCGGGCGTCCGTCGGGACTTTAAGAACATTTATCATGCCGCGCAGGTGGAGGTAAGGGCTTTTCGGTACGGCGTTCCCGGCGTTAGGGCCGTTGCCGAAGCCGCGAAAATTAACGCAGGCCAGCGTTTTGCCGTCATTCGAAAGCGCAAGACGATAGGGATACCAGCCCGCCGGAATGTGGCCGATCATTTTGCCGCGTCGGGTATCGAGAACCCCAATCGCGTTGATCCCCGACTCGGCAATAAACAGCCGTGTTCCGTCAGGAGAAAGGGCCATTCCGCTGGGGCCGACTCCGCGCAGTTTAGCCGTGAGCGGAGAGGGCGTGATTTTTACCTTCATTTCGATTTTGCCGCTTTGCAGGTCAATTCGCTCAATCGTGTCGTTGTTGCCGTTCGACACATAGAGCGCGTGGCCGCGAACCAGCACGAAATTCGGGGCACTGCCTCCCGCCGTTTTCCCCTTGTCCGAGGGCGCACCGACCAGAAGCCCGGTTTTTACCTTTAGCGTCACCTGGGGAAAAGCGGGATTGGACACATCCACCCCCCACACCGAAAACGAATCGGCGGCGTTAGGATCGCCCAATCCCTTCACGTGCCGCCCTTCGGCTTCTACGCCGTCGCGGGCTTCAGGACTGGGAAACCCAAACGCCGGAAATTTCAGCCCGCGAGGATCGTTCTCCTCCGATTTGAGAGTGGGGAGCGGAATCGGCGTATACTCGAACATTCCGATATTGGCGACAAACACCCGGTTTTCACTGACGGTCAGGGCGTAAGGATAGCGTCCCACGCCAATGGAACCGACCACGCGGCTTTGCAGTAAATCCACCACAATCAGGCGAAAATTGGTCACGTCTGCGGCATAGAGGAAATGGCCGTCTTCGCTCAATTTCACGTCCATTGCAAAGGAGTCTTCGTAGCGATGTCCGCCAATTTCGGTATTGAGCGAAATTTCCGAAACGACTTTTCGAGCGGCCACGTCCACCCGGTAGATTTCGCCGCTTTCGCCGCTGCTCCAATAGAGCGTTTTGCCATCCTTGGAGAAAGCCGCTCCGCCTGCGTTCGTGCGTTTCTTCTTCCCCTCCGCTGGAGCAAATTCTAGCACCGTCGGCTTTTCGCCCCACCAGCCGGTGACGAACTGCCCCCGCCCTTCCGAGGCAATAAACAGCGTGAGGCTGTCCGGGCTGACCGCCAACCCGTGAGGCCACTGCGCCACCGGAAAGAATTTTCCTTCCGGCTTCAACAGTCGGCCCGTCGGCAGGATCGTGATGCCGTCGGGATGGTGGCGGGCGAATTCGTTCACCACCGGGGCATGAAGGTAAGGAGTGTTTTGAGCGGCGAGGGAAAGCGGCATCAACAGCGCGGATGACGTGATTCCGAAAAGGCAGAGGCGGACGATTGAACAGGGCATGGAGCGGTACTCACTTGAATTAGATTGGTCGAAAAAAGACGATGGAGGATTGTAGCGAGCCAACATTATGAAACGATGATGAAAAGATTAAGGTTCGATTAAGATTCCACACGAAAAGGGCCGAGTCGGGTTCCGGGAAGGTGAAACTCTCTCAAGCCGTTGGGCCAGAGGTTGAGGCTGAAATTCGCAAAGGCGAAGTTGACTTGGGCAGACGGGGATTTCAGCCACTCTCAACTCTGCTGAAATCCTTACCTGCAACTCAAGCGGGCCGGGACTCCTGAGTCCCGGCCCGCTTTCAAGAATGCTGAAGGTGAAGACTAGCCGCAGCCGCAGCCGGAACCGCACCCGCCGCCGGACGAGCCGCACCCGCCCGCCGATTCGCCGTCCTCGGTGGAGAACGAAGAGCCGCAGCCGCAGGATTTCACGGCGTTAGGGTTGTCAATCTTAAAGCCGCCGCCCATTACGTCCTCGACGTAATCCACCGACGCACCTTTAACATAATTGTGGCTCATCGGGTCCACCACAACGCGGACGCCGTGACAGGTGCTGATAAGATCGCCTTCCTCAAGCTGATCGTCAATCGCCATACCGTAATTCAAGCCGGAGCAGCCGCCGCCCTGCACAAAAACGCGCAGTGCCGCATCGGTTTTGCCCTGGCGTTCGAGCAGCTGTGCAATCTCCTGCGCGGCTCGCTCGGTGAGCATCACGTCGGCTTCGGGGGTCACTTCCAGAGTTGCCATGAGAGTTCGTTCCTTTCAAAATTCCTCGTCGGAATCACTTCAAAATCTTTGCCGCCTTTTTCCGTGACTATTTTCGGAAGACGGTGCGTCGAACTGGAGACCCGGTTCGGACGGGACACTTTGCATTGTACACGATTCGACACTAAAATGCAATACGCATCGCCCGCCTCTGTCCGTTCCGCCCTCCCGGTTCTTTCCTTTCTTTCGGATTTTCCAGACGATTATTCAGAGGAGTGAAAGGTCGTCGAAGCCGCAGAATTCCAAAGGCCTGCAAGTCTCGTAATTGATGAAGCCCGCTCGCCGCCCCGAATGTGGCAGAACGTCGGAGTAAGTCAAGCTTTCCATTTTTGACTGAAGGAGACAAATTTGAAACCACAACGCATTGGATGGTGCGCGGTCGCGGGGGCATCGCTCATGCTCACGGCGGGCGCAGGGCGGGCGCAGACCCCCGAATTTCTCGTCGGCTTAAGGCCGCAGTCCTCCTTTCAGGGAACCCTCAGTGCCGCTTCCTTCGGCGGGCAGGTGAGGGGCTACAATGCCTCGCTTCATGCTTACCGTCTGGCCCTGCCGATAAACCAATCCCCGGAAGCCCTTGCCCGCAGCGTGACGGCACTTCGACAAAATCCTCAGATCGCCTACGTCGAACCCAATGTTAAAATGTCGGCGGTTCAGGCGGCTCCCCCCGATCCCAGCCGCACAGACGATCCCTTTTTCTCACAGCAGTACGCCCTCAAGAAAATCGCGGTTTCTACGGCCTGGGGCCTCTGGAAGCCGACTTCGCAGACCATTGTCGCCGTGCTCGATACCGGCGTAGACGCAAAACATCCCGACCTGACCAATACGATTTACCGAAACGCTGGCGGCGAAGTCATTGGCGTCAACCTGACTTCGACCACCGCCTCAACAGCGGACGGGAACGGGCACGGAACCTTTTGCGCGGGAGAAATCGCGGCGCAGGCCAACAACGGAATTGGAGTTGCAGGGGTGGCGGGCTGGAACAACGGAGCCTCGACTGCCAATCCGCTGATCAAAATCATGCCGGTGAAGGTGCTGGCCGATGACGGTTCCGGCTACCTGTCCTGGGTGTGCGACGGAATCACCTGGGCCGTCAATCACGGTGCAAAAGTGATTAGCCTGAGCCTGGGTGCACCCTCGGCTTCCGAAACACTGACTGCGGCGGTCAATTATGCGAACTCGCACGGCTGTCTGGTTTTGGCGGCGGCAGGGAACGACGGCGTTTCTAAAAAATTCTATCCCGCCGCCACTCCGGGCGTTATTTCGGTGGGAGCAAGCAGTCGAAACGACGCGCTCACCTCTTTTTCGAACTACGGCGACTGGGTGAAAATCGCGGCTCCGGGCGATGGAATTCTTTCCACCCTACCCAACAACCAATATGGAACCGGTTCCGGTACTTCGATGGCGTGCCCGATGGTCGCGGCAGCAGCGGCAGTGCTTCGGGCGCAGTTTCCGCAAATGTCTAACGACGAGCTTGCCGCCTGTCTGCTCAAGCAGGTAGACCCCTGCACCCCGTACAACGATCATACCCTCGCCGTTGGAGCGGGGCGGCTCAACCTAGGGAAAGCCCTGGCAGCCGCTTTGGGTACAACGGCTCCCCCGCCGCCCCCCGCCGTCAAACTAACCTCCTTCACCCTCAACGCCGAACGAGTGATTGCAGGCGTCGTTGTCATCGGGCGGGTAACGCTTTCCGCACCGGCTCCTGCCTCGGGCATCAGCATTGCTCTCACCTCCGACCAGAAAAGTGTTATCTTGGCTTCGCCTGCCCTTACCGTTCGGGCTGGGGAAAAAGCCGCACAGTTTGCCTTTGTTCCCGCACAGGTCACTGAAACCACAACCGTTACGCTGACGGCAGCAAACAACGGAGTTTCCCTGAAAGCCTCTCTGAAAATCACAGCAAATCAAATTCTAGGTTTCGCGCTCGATCCGAAAACGATCTCAGGCGGGCAAACGGCCAGGGCCGGACTGACGCTGGCGGCTCCAGCTCCCGAAGGCGGTCTCATCGTAACCCTCAAGTCCAACAACACCGCCGCTCAGATGCCTTTGTCCGTAACCGTTCCCGCTGGACAGCGCACCCTGAAACTGGAGTTTTCGACCCGACCCGTCAAAACACTGCTGACCGTACAGTTAACTGCTTCGCTGAATGGTGCGAACAAAGTGGCAGAACTGACGCTCAAAACGCAAAAATAAGATTTTTCTAAATTTGAGGAACTTTTTTAGAAAAATGCTTAAAGCCCGTTGACACGAAATAAGCGATGTGCTATGATACAGGTGTCTAATGCAATGCTTTTCCCCTCGACGAGAAGCGTCACCGATGACGAGAAATTCTAGCCCCAGATTTTCTCCGAGAAGACGCTCAAAGGCGAAGGAAAACCTCATTTCTTACCTCAATCCGGCGGCGCGTGACCTGAAAGGGAAACGCACCGCCACTTTGTTGTCTGGTGATTTCAATCGCTCACCAACCTCGCAGGCGGACTTCTCATGGCTTTACTCACCCTCGACTATTTCAATCGCGCTCTCGGCAAATCCACCGCAGTCAATGTTTTGCTCCCCGATCCCGGTGTTGAGGGGCCGTTCGCTGTTCTTTATTTACTGCACGGCTATTCGGACGACCACACCATCTGGCAAAGACAAACCAATCTCGAACGCTATGTCGCCGGACTTCCGCTTATCGTCGTCATGCCCGATGCCGGGATCAGTTATTACTGCGACGACCCCGACGGAATGAAATCGGAAACCGCCATTGTCCGTGATCTCGTGAAGTATATAGATACGGTCTTTCATACGCGGGCGGATCGCTCTTCCCGCTGTGTCGGCGGGCTTTCGATGGGCGGGTACGGAGCCGCGAAATTCGCGCTTAAATATCCCGATGTTTTTTGCAGTGCCGCCTCTCACTCCGGGGCGTTGGAGTTCGCGCATGGCAGCCCTGAAACCTTTGTTTCCCCCAAACGTCAAAGTGCGCTGCGTTCCGTACTTGGTGAGCATCCGCAGGGCGGTCCCCATGATTTGTTTGCGCTGGCCTCTCAACTGAAACCCGAAGAGCGTCCTGCCCTGCGAATTGACTGCGGAACCGAGGACTTTCTCCTAGAAGAAAACCGCAGTTTTGTCTCTTATCTTGAAACCATCGGGTTTTCGCACGAATACGAAGAGTTTCCGGGCGGGCATGAGTGGAGTTACTGGGATTTGCACGTTCAGGAAGCCATTCAGTTTCACCGGAAAGTGATTGGGTTTTAGTCACGGTTTCGGTGTGCCGACCAGCCTGAATGTCGCCGAGGCCGGATGCCCTTTGTGACTTCGTTCACAGAGGGCACTTTTTATTTTTCTGGTAGAATACACTCAACTTTTCGGAACAGGATGGAAATTTTCATTGAGCGAAAGCCTCACACAGTTGAAAACGCGCATGGCGCAGATGATTCGGGTTGGACAGGCCGCCGGGTTGATCGGCTGGGATCAGGAAACCTATATGCCGCCGGGGGCCGCAAATGCCCGCGCCGAGCAGTCGGCAGCCCTCAGCCAGGTGATTCATGAAATGTTCGTCAGCGACGAAACGGGAACCCTGCTCGCCAAAGCCGAGCAGGAGAACGCCGGTCTCGATGCCGACAGCGACGATGCCCGAATGCTCAAAAAACTGCGGCGCGATTTTGACCTGCAAACGAAGCTGCCCACCGAATTGGTGACGGAAATGGCACGGCATGGCTCCCTGACTCAGGAACTCTGGAAAAAAGCCCGCGCTGAAAACGACTACGCCGGTTTTCGCCCTGCCCTCGAAAAAATGTTCGACCTCACCCGCCAGAAAGCGGAACACTTCGGCTATGACAAACAGAACGGTCATATCTACGACGCGCTCATTGACGAATACGAAACCGGCGCAAAGCAAAAAGAGATCGCGGTGATGTTTTCCGATATGAAGCCGGGCCTTGTAGAACTTCTGCGGAAAATCATGGCGAGCAAACAGCCGGTAGATGAGACCCCTATTCGCGGAAATTTTTCGACCGCCAAACAGCGAGAACTGACGCTGACCGCCGTGAAAGCTATCGGTTTCGACCTGAACCGGGGACGGCAGGACGAGGCAGCGCATCCCTTTTGTGCCAACTTCTCCCGCGACGATGTGCGCCTGACGACCCGCTACGATGAAACATTTCTCCAGCAGGCTCTCTACGCCTCCCTTCATGAAGCGGGACACGGAATGTACGAGCAGGGTTCGCCTGAACGCTTTGAGGCTACAGTGCTGGCAGGCGGCGTTTCGCTGGGAGTGCATGAAAGCCAGTCGCGAATGTGGGAAAATCTGGTGGGACGCAGCCGCCCCTTTACGGAATGGTTTTTCCCGACGGTGAAAGCGGCATTCCCGGAAAAGTTCGAGAACGAAACCCCGGAGCGATTTTACCGCGCCGTCAACTCCGTGGCGCCCTCTTTTATCCGGGTGGAAGCCGATGAGGTGACTTATAACCTGCACGTCCTGCTGCGCTTCGAGCTGGAGTGTGCTCTTTTGGAAGGCTCGCTTTCCTTGGACGCGCTGCCCGAAACCTGGAACGCGAAAATGGAAGAGTACCTCGGTATCACTCCAAAAACGGACGCGGAGGGCTGCCTGCAGGACGTTCATTGGTCGTTTGGGCTGATTGGCTACTTCCCGACCTATTCGCTGGGAAATCTCATCTCGACGCAGTTGTTTGCCGCCGTCCGCCGCGTCTACCCCGACCTCGACGTGCAGTTCCGACGGGGCGAATTCTCCAATCTCTTAAACTGGCTGCGTGAAAACGTGCACGGTCACGGCTCGAAATTTCTGCCCGACGAACTGATTCAGAAAGCCACGGGAGAGAAACTGACTTCCCGCTATTATGTTGAGTATATGACGCAAAAATACGGCGACATCTACGGGCTGTAATCCTCGTTCGCTTTGCCAGCAGGGAATATCAACTTTATGCAGACGGTCAACAGAACACCGTCGAAGGATGCGGTTCCGATCTTTAGTCGGTTTCGGGGGTGGAAACTCTGCATCCGAGGGTAACAGCCCGAATAAGAACGCCTTGCTGGACTGCACCAAGGCAGGGAGGATCGAAATCTTCATTTCGATCCTCCCTGCCAAAAGGATTTTGGACAGGAAACGAAAGGCTTCGTGAGATTCCCTATGGAAACACAAATTCAGAACGCGCGGGAGGAAATCGAAGCGAATTTCAGGGTCAAGGTGCTGTTTGCGTGCGAATCGGGAAGTCGGGCGTGGGGCTTTCCTTCTGAAGACAGCGATTACGATGTGCGCTTTCTGTATGTTCACCGCCCCGAATGGTATCTCTGCGTCTTTCCAGGACGGGACGTAATCGAGCAGCCGGTCAGCGATCTGCTGGATGTGAGCGGCTGGAGCCTCAAAAAGGCCCTCGAACTGCTGCGAAAATCAAACCCGGCACTGCAGGAGTGGCTTTCCTGCCCCATTGTTTATCGGGAACGCCCAGATGCGCTTCAACCGCTTCGCGATCTTGCCGACCGAACCTTCAACCCGCTCGCTTCCTGCCACCATTAGCTTTCGGCGGCACGAAATCATATCCTTAAAGACGGGGAGGCGGCGGAGGTCAAACTCAAAAACTACCTTTACTGCCTGCGCCCCCTGCTTTCCGCGCAGTGGGTGATCGAGCGGCGCACTCAGCCGCCGATGCGTTTTAGAACGGCATTGGAAGCGTTCGTCCCCGCCGAGGAGGTTCGAGAGGAAGTCGAGGCTCTTCTTCAGCTGAAAACGGCGGCGTCCGAAACGGATCGGATGCCGCGCAACAAAATCCTCGACAGTTTTCTCCATCGGAAATTCGAGGATTTAGAATCCAGACTTCCGCCTCCGGGCACCCCCGCCCCGGAAGAATGTTTCAACCTCACATTTCGGGAAATCCTGAAACGCGCTTGGCAGGAGGAAAGATCGCCCCAATGACCCCCAGAACAGAACGTTAAAATCGTTTTTGTTGGTTTCAGGGGGCTGAGCTGTCATTATGGTTAGAAATCCGCTCTGTGTTTTGTAGTTAGAAAGTTTTCCCCTGGTATCCCTAGAGAATCACGAAGAGGGCAGCCCGGTTGGGCTGCCCTCTTCGATTTCCGGTTTCGGTCATGCGAAACCGCGCTTTCTACCAGCGGTTGCCGCCGCCCCCGCCGCCGTAGCCGCCGCGATCTCCACCGCCACGACCCCCGCGATCTCCACCACCGGAGCGTCCACCGCCCCCACCGCCGTAGCCGCCGCGATCTCCGCCGCCGCCATACCCCCCGCCGCCGCCGCCAGCCGCATCGCGAGGCTTGGCTTCGTTGACCGTCAGAGTGCGTCCGCCCATGTTCGCGCCGTTCAGGGTTGCAATCGCAACGTCGGCCTCGGCATCCGTTTCCATCTCAATGAAACCGAACCCTTTGGCTTTGCCGGTGTAGCGGTCGGTAATAATGGTGGCCTCTTTCACATTGCCTGCCGAGGCAAAGAAATTTTCGAGGTCTTCCTCGGTCGCGGTGTAAGGCAGACCGCCGACATAAATTCGCTTAGACACTGTGACTCGTTCTCCTAATGGGACCTGGGAAAGGTCAAACTTACGGACACTTAGGCTGCCCGCGACCTCTTTCACGAGACTATCCGAACCGAAACACCCAGAGGACAAACAAGACACCGTTATCCGATAACCCGAACTACCGGATTCTCGCCTACTCATGCCGCTCGTCGTGACAACCGTGAAACGCAGAAACAGTTTATCAGAAAGCGTTTCGCGTGTCAAGAATTCTGAGAAATCTTAATCGAATGTTAAAGAAAGAGCCTAAGGTGAGGAAAAGGTAAGGGGTACGCAGGGGAGATTTAGACCGTCATCAGGCGAGTCTTCCGAACAAAAACTTTGGGTGAAGCGGCCTCTATCGAATTCGTTCTGACACTCCCATTTTGCCCCCTCGCCCTTCTTACCCCTCCCCTTTCAACTTTTTGAGGGCTTGAGCAAACGGGTTGTTCGGGTCCGGCTCGCGTTCGGTTTCATTTTCGGCGTCTTCGGAATTCGGGGACGGCTCCAGAAAGGCTTCCCATTCCGGGCGGTCGGCAGCTTCCAAGTGTCCTTCCCGCGACTCCGGCAAAAGCCAGTTTTCAGGAAGTTCGATTTCCAGTTCCAGAGCGGCGGCTTCCACTTCGGCGGGTGGAACCCAAATCACTCCCAACTCGGTGTTTTCGTCGTCAGGTGCGAGTGCGGGCAAATCGTCGAGCACCGTCACGCGCTCTTCCTCTTTTGCAATATAGACCAGCCGCTTGAGAATGTAGCTCCATTTCGGGTCTACAAACAAAAGATCGGCGTTTTTGTCGAGCTGTGAAATACCGACTCCGCGCTCCATGTTTTCGGGAAAGGTGAATTTCATCTCGAACAGGCACAGCGATTCGGGATCAATCTGCCAAACGCCATCAAGTTCGCGATAAAAGGTAGTCATGCGCTTGGTGTGCAGATTACGCTGCTCGTAGCAGAGAATTCGCGCTTCTTGCAGCGGCACGAACTTTTTCAGCCAGTGCTGCACACACGCTTCGGCCAGCCCGCCCATATACTCCCCCGCCGCCCTCGGCCCGCCGCGAGAGGGACGGCGGTCTCTCATCCGGGCTTGAAAGGCACGATAGTCGGCATCGTCGGGAGGGACGAAACGAGGATTGTAGATCGGATTTGCGGGCATCGTCGGTTAAAGTTCGCGGCGGCTTGTCGGCTCTGCGTCTGCGTCCATTTCGTAGACAATCGGGACACCGTTCGCGATATTGAGTTCCAGTATCTGTTTTTCGTCGAGGCGATCCAGTTTCATGGAGATCGCTCGCAGGCTGTTGCCGTGTGCGGAGATGAGGACGTTTTTGCCTGCCTTCAGTGTGGGGACGATGTGCGACTCGTAGTAGGGCAGGGTTCGCGCCGCCGTGTCTTTGAGGCTTTCGCCGTTGGGGGGTTGAACATCGTAACTGCGCCGCCAGAGTTTCACCTGCTCTTCACCGAATTTCTCGGCGGTTTCGGCTTTGTTCAGCCCCTGCAAATCGCCGTAATGCCGTTCGTTGAGGGCTTGATCGTAATACGTCGGCAGTTCGCGAATACCTGCCCCTTCGAGGCAGAGACGCAGAGTTTCCTGTGCCCGTTTCAGCACAGAGGTATAAGCGACCTCCAGCGTCAAGCCCGCCGCCGCAATTTTTTCGCCTGCCTCGCGTGCTTCACGCTCCCCCTGCTCGGTCAACTCCACGTCTACCCACCCGGTAAACCGATTTTCCAGGTTCCACACCGATTGTCCATGCCGCAGCAGAATCAAAATTGCCATTCTTTGTCTCACTTTTGTCTTGTAATTTTTTGTTCTTGCATCGTTTCAGTGTACCGGACGCCCCTGCTGAAAAAGGGCCAATGCCGCTACGCAGAGGATTGCCGCCACCCCGTAGATAAACCAGACCACCTGCTTTTGGTTCCAGCCGAGATCGAGCAGCCGGTGGTGCAGATGACGACGGTCGGCTTTGGTGAGCGGTGCGCGATCCAAGGCTCGCCGTGCCAGCACATGAGTGAAATCGAAAATGGGAACACCGAGAGCCATCACCGGTACGAGAACCGAAACCGCTGCCGCCACTTTGAACGCGCCTGTAATAGAAACCGCCGCAAGCGAAACGCCGAGCGTCCAGGCTCCAATCGTCCCCATGATGATTTTTGAGGGAAAATAGTTGTGGCGCAAAAAGCCCAGGCACGCGCCTACAATCGCCGCCGCCAGCAGTGCCAGCGTCGGGCCTTCCTGCGTTCTCAGTTGAGCGGACATCAGGGCGAGCGTGGCGGCAGAGATCGCGCAGACCCCCGATGCCAGACCATCCACTCCATCAATCGCATCCACCGTTTTCGTCACGATAAACACCCACAACACTGTGAGTGCGACCGAGGCCGCCCCGGTGAGCGCGTGAAAGTTCTGACCGACGGCCCCTCCAGAAACCAGCGGATTCGTGACGCCCTCGATCCGTACTCCAAAGCCGACGAGGATCAGCCCCGTTCCCACCATGCCGAGTGCCTGCCAGCGGGGAGCCAGATTTTTGAGATCATCTACCAGCCCGACGCCCGCCGCGAACGCCACCGCCAGAAGAACTCCGGTGACCTGAGAAGTCCAGACGTGCTGGTTGGGCAGCTTCCACTGCCGTACGGCAATCGTGACTGCCGCCGCCGCAAAAAAGCCGACGAAAATTGCGATTCCACCCGCACGGGTTTTCGGGTCAACATTCACCCGTCGCGCTTCGGGCAGGTCTACGGCTCCGTGTGCTTCAGCCCAGCGTTTCACGGCGGGGGTCACCCAGATCGTCAACAAAGCAGCAATCGTTGCTGCCACCAAAATTCCAATCACGCTGACTTCCTTTTCGGCTCCTCCCCAAGCCCCCAGCGGTCTCCCCCTGAACCGAAAAGGAGAGGCACTGACTTCCTGCACCGAGGCTGATCCTTTGTTTACGGCTTTTTCCCGGAAAGATTCACCTTCTCAACGGCTCCCGGCGGGGGAATAAACTGGAAGGTGTCGGGAGAGAGACGAACGTTCGGAGCGGCGGCAGAAACAAAGTGGCGCGAAAACTGGGTGGCCAGAATCGAAACTTGCTTGACCGTTTTGCCCTGCCGCACGGGAACCATCACCGGCAGGCTCGTATTACGGGACTCCACTTTTTTGAGCAAAAAGGTGCTTCCATCAATCCACCACGTCCAAGATTGAGTGACGGCAGGAAGTTTCACCGCTTTTCCGGTGCTTGTCTTCAGCGTCATTTCCTTGCGGCGGGTCACCCCCGTCACGACCGCACAGCGCACCCCTTCCAGCATCTGATAGCCGCCGAATTTCAGGTCGCCGAGTTCGGGCGGAAGCACGGAATAGACTAGAAAATAAAGCGGGTCCAGGTTGGCAATCACCCCCATGCGAACGTACAGCTTCTGCATCACCCCCAGCAGCGTTTTTGGGGCCGGGTCTTTAATGTAAAGATTGTGGGCAACATCGTAGGCATACAGGGTCGTTCCGTCGCAGTAAGCCCGAACGCTGCCCTCACGTCGTCCGATGTCCAGAAAAAATTTATTGGGCTTTGCAAACCGCATCTTCACGGTCATTCCGGCTTCTTGCAGGGTGGCTCGTTCTTTAGTGACCCGGCTTACCACCGCAGCCGTGCTTTCAAGGCTGGTCAGGCTTTGGTAGGCCTGCCCCACTTTCAGCAGAAGGGCACGTGCATCCTGCGCCTTGAGCGGCGAAACCGGAGCGAGACTGAAGAAGGCGGAGATCAGAAGGGACGAAAAGGCAGAGTATGGGCGCATGATTTTTCACTTCCAGACGGCTTCGTGCATACATGAGCGGGAAGAAGGCAGAATTTCTATTTTGAGCGTTTTGTTTGACAGGGTTTCCAAGTCAATGGTATCATTGTACCGTTTACTCTCCTCTGTCTGTACAGTCTTTGAGTTGAGGAGACAAATCATTTTAACCCCGAACTGCGCCTTCTGTCCAATCAGAGCCGAAAATCGGGTTTCTCAGAGGAGATTAACCGTGCGTATTCGCCAGAAAGAGATTCGCAGCCGACGCAAACGGGAAGAAGAAAGACTTCTGCTCGAAATTAAGGCCGCCAAAGCCGCCAAGCCCGCTAAACCCGCGCCTGCCGCCAAACCTGCTCGCCCGCCCCGTCCTGCGGCCCCCCGTGTGAAAAAACCCGCCGACGCGCCTGCGGCCCCCGCTCCGGTTGCAGCGGAATAGCCTTTGAGACGAAATCCCGACGCCCGAAACGCCCTGCGTTTCGGGCGTCTCCCTTTGGTCGCTTCAGATCGGAGAGATCACCGATGTTTCCCCTTTTTTTAAGTCTGCTGACGCTTCCTGCTCTTATGTCCATGATTCATCTTTCTCCTGACTCCGCCCCGCGCACGCATTTGTACCGGGACGGACGCGCCTTTCTGTCCCTCACCAAATTCGCTTCTGATGTCGTGAAGGAAAACTGCCTTCGTGCTCTGGAGAGCGAAGAACTCACTTCTCCTGTGCCCGCAAATGAAGCCGTCGTTTCCTGGAACGTACTCGCCGAATCCGGGGCCGGGGCATCTCTACGTGCGAAATACTGGGACGGAAGACGCTGGAGCCGCTATTATGACCTGGGCAGCTGGTCGCCCGACGGTGGAGAAAGGCGAACGAGCGTGAATGGTCAAAAAGATGAAGACGGAGATGTGGCTACCGACACGCTCGTGACAACCCGGCCTATACAGAAAATCGTCGTTTCGGTCACCCTCACCCCCGGTCAAAGCGGTAGATTTCCCGAACTGAAATTTCTCGGCGTGTCGCTTACAGACACCAAAGCCATTGTGAAGCCGCACCCTTCCCGCAAAGAAGTATGGGGCAAAGAAATCACGGTCACGGGCAAATGGCAGTCCGGCTGGCCTGGAGCCGATGGCTGGTGCAGCCCAACCTCGACCGCAATGGCTCTGGGCTACTGGGCCTCCCAACTCAAACGTCCCGAACTCGATGTCGCCGTGCCTGATGCTGCCAGGGCCTGCTTTGACAAAGGCTACAATGGCACGGGCAACTGGCCCTTCAACACGGCGTTCGCGGGATCGTTTTCCGGCATTCGCGCTTATGTCACCCGGCTTTCCGATGTTTCCGAACTAGAAGCGTGGGTGGCGGCGGGAATTCCTCCCGTTGTCTCGGTGTCCTACGACCTTTTGCGCGGCAAAAAGCGCGACAACGATCCCGGTCACCTCATGGTTTGTATTGGCTTCACCCAGGAGGGGAACCTAATCTTGAACGACCCCGCTTACAGTCCCGGCAAAGGGGAGGGATCGCGGCGCATCTACCCCCGCGAAAACTTTATACCAGCGTGGCATCGCTCGAAGAACACGGTTTACCTCATCTATCCCGAAGGAACGAAACGGCCCGAAAACCGAGATGGCCATTGGGAGTAGCACCCAGCGTTTTTCCCTTCTCTTCACTCATGGCAAATTTATTGGACGAACCGTTGAAACATCTGGTAGAAAGTGAGCCGGAAGCCTGGCTGCGCTATTTTGGCATGGAAGCGCGGGGAGTGGAGGTCATGGATGCCGATATTTCCACGCTCACAACGGCTGCCGACAAAGTTTTGCGTGCCGCCGAACCAACGCCCTTTCTGGTGCACTTCGAGTTTCAATCCGGCGACCCAACGGAAGTGGAGGCACGCACCCTGTTTAAGGATGTCGTGCTTCGGCGTCGGCATGGCCTTCCGGTGGTCAGTCTTTTGATGTTGCTGAGAAAAAAGCGGATCGTCCGAAAGTGACGGGAGCTGTCCGTTCCCGAGATCCGATCACCGGAGAAGTGCAGCTGGAATATCGCTGCCGGGTGATTCGCGTGTGGGAGCTGCCAGTGGAGGCAGCCCTCTCCGGCCCTCTGGCAACGCTGCCGCTCGCTCCGCTAACCGCTGTTTCCAGAGCAGAACTGCCCAATGTGATCGCCGCCATGAAAAAGCGGCTGGAGGGAGAGACAACAGCAGCTGCTGCGCGAGAATTATGGTCGGCAGCCTATCTTTTGATGGGGCTGAAATACCCCAACGCCCTGAATGAGCAGCTCTTGAAAGGAGTACAGGGAATGGAAGACTCAATGACTTATCAAGCCATTCTTCAAAAAGGGAAAGCGGAAGGAAAGATGGAGGGAGTACGGGAAATTCTGTTCCGTGTCGGGTCCCTTCGCTACGATTCCCCCGACCCGGAAATGGAGACCGCTCTCAACGCCACCTCCTCTCTGGAACATTTAGAACTCTTGGTCGAAGGTCTTTATCAAAGCGGAAAATTGGCAGGAACTGCTTTCCCTCCCCTTCTTCGAGCGCGGTTAAATCAAACCCAGAAAAGCCTCTCCGCAGGAAAGAAACCGAATGTCCACTTCCACCTCTGAATCGTTGGCGAAAATAGATTTACCCTCTGGTGCTGCGTTTTTCACGAAAACACGGGCGAACGCCTCTCCCATAGAGGACCCGCTGAAAGCGGGTCGCTTTTTTCGCCTAACCTCTGAAACGCCGGGGGCAAAACTTGAGTTTTCGCTTGGCTTGCTCTGCGGGGTTACACGATTGGTCGGCTGCCATCGCTACGAGCCGTTTTGGATGAAACCCTTTGTGGGAAAAACGGGAGCGGACATCAGGGTTGAAACGCAGTACCTGCTCGCCGAAACAGAGCGCAGTACGTTTGTGCTGGCAGTTCCGCTTATGGATTCGGCGTTTCGGGCTTCACTGGAAGGAACCGAAACGGGCGAGGTGAAACTGATTGCCGAATCGGGAGATCCGGCGGTGGTGACGGACAGCATCGCCGGGTTGTTTCTGGCCGAAGGGAATGATCCGTTTGCCCTGATGGAAAGTGGCGCGAAATCGGTCTGTGCCTTTCTGAAAACCGGACGCCTCCGCCGCGAAAAGTCTCTACCCGACTTTGTGGACGTATTTGGCTGGTGTACCTGGGACTCGTTCTACCAGGAGGTGTCGCTTGAAAAAGTGAAGGGAGGGCTGGAATCCTTTCGGCAAGGCGGCATTCAGCCAAAACTCCTGATTCTCGATGACGGATGGCAGTCGGTACGAAAAATGCCAACGGGCGAAACTCGCCTCACCTCTTTCAAGGCCAACGAAAAGTTTCCCGGCGGCCTCGCTCCAACCGTTCAGATGGCCAAAGGTGAATACGGAGTTGAGTCCCTTCTTGTCTGGCACGCCCTGCTCGGTTATTGGGGCGGTACAGACGGAGACAGCCTTTCCGCCTACGGAATTCGCTCGCTTTCCCGTCAGTTTTCTCCTGGAATTTTGCATCATGAACCCCGGTTCAACACCGAATACTGGGGAAATCTCGTTGGAGTTATCCCCCCGCAATCCGTCTACCAATTTTATCAAGATTATCACCGTCAACTGCGACATCAGGGAGTAGACGGGGTGAAGGTGGACAACCAGTGTATGCTGGAGAGTGTCTCCTACTCGTTCGGAGGGCGCGTTGCAATGATGCGGGCCTACCACGAAGCCCTGGAAGGTTCCATTCAAACCCAATTCAATGGAGCTTTGATCAATTGTATGTCCTGCGCATCCGAGGTCTTCTACTCCGCTCTCAACTCGAACCTAATCCGCACTTCAACGGATTTTTGGCCTAACCGCCCCGCTTCACACGGGCTTCACCTCTATACCAATGCACTTGTAGGCTTGTGGTTCAGCGAGTTCCTGCTGCCGGACTGGGATATGTTCCAGTCCGGGCATCTGATGGGGGCTTATCATGCCGCTGGCAGAGCAGTGAGCGGCGGCCCGGTTTATGTTTCCGATAAACCCGACGCGCACAATTTTGACCTGCTGCGAAAACTGGTGCTGGAGGACGGAACCACGCTTCGTGCGCGAGAGGCAGGCCGCCCCACCCGCGACTGCCTTTTCACCGATCCGCTGAACGAAGCCGCCTTTCTGAAAGTGTTCAACCTTAATCTCGATGCGGGTATCCTGGGCGTGTTCAATGCCCGGTACTCGGAAGAAAACCCAACCGACCCGATTACCGGAACGATTTCCCCGGCGGATATCGAAGGGCTGAGCGGCGAGCAGTTTGCGGTTTACGCGCACGAATCACAAATCCTTACCCGGATGAGTCAAACCGAAACGCTTTCGCTGACTCTGCCGCAGCTTTCATTTGAACTTTTCACCCTGGTTCCCATTCGGGACGGTGTGGCTCCGCTGGGCTTAACCGACAAGTACAATTCGGCAGGCGTGGTTACTCGAAAGGGGATCATCGTGCGCGGAATTTATGAAATCGAACTTCGAGCAGGAGGCGAGTTTGCGGCTCTGGTCGAAGCTCGCCCGCTCCGCGTGAAGGTGAACGGAGCAGAAACCGAGTTCACCTACAACGACACTAACAGCCTGCTCCGTCTTTCGCTCGATCCGAAAACTTCGGCTCTCATTCAACTTTACCTTTCAGAAGGCTGACTTGCACTCATGTTCTCTCCTAAACATCGTTTCTTTTGGCCTCTGGCCGCTCTTGTCGGTTTCGGGCTGGGCCTTGGAATTTTGCAGCGTCATGCCGCAGCCCTGCCGCAAAATCGGCCAGAACGAGAAGTTCAAGTCAACCCCGCCGGTGAAATCGCTAATTCCGACAATCCCGGTGTTGTCGAGATCGAGAAGGCCGAACTGGGCCGCTGCAAACGGGTTCTTGCCTTCAGCGATGGACACGGCAGATACAGCGAAATCGTTCATCTCCTGCTGGCTTCCGGTGTGATCGAAATGGCCGCAATGCCGAATGTGAAGGACGGTAAGCCGACGGGAACCTTTCGGTGGGGCGCGGCATGGCAGGGCAGCGGAACCCTGCTTATCGTCACCGGCGACTCGATAGACAAAGGCCCGCAAAGTCTGGAAATTCTGGAAATGCTTTTTGACCTTCAGCGCGACCAGAAAAACAATAATCGGATCGTCGTTCTGCTGGGCAACCATGAAGCGGAGTATCTTGCCGACCCGACCGCGAAAAAAGCCGTGCGTGTCCACGAAGAGCTGATCGGGCAGGGTTACCACTCCGACGACCTCGCCCGCCCCGATTTTGTCACTCGCGACGGCGTTCCGCTCGGCAAATTTCTTCGCGGTCTGCCCGCTGCTGCGAGGGTCGGTAAATGGCTGTTCTGTCATGCAGGCTGGATTCCCGCGCCTTCTGAGATAGACCCGGCTCAAAAAACCCCGGCAGCGAAATGGCGAGCCTTCGCCGATCTTGCCCGTACCACCCTGCAAAAAGGGCACTACGCGGGATTGGTGACTTCGGCGGCAGAAGGTGAGGACAAAGACAGCGCAGGGGAGATTCTTGCCTCACTTCTCGAAAAGAAAACAGACCGTAACGGCAAAAAGTGGTGGAAAAAGGGAGTTCCGGTTTTGGAAGCCCGCCTCACCGAATATGGGCTTTACGGCGTGGTTTTCGGACATCAGCCGAAAGCATTTGCAGTAGAGGACGCGATTGGACACCCTGCCGAAAACGACTTTCATCTCATTAAAATTGATACGGGTCTGGCCGTTCCCGGCGCACCGAAGGAAAACAGCTCCGCCGACCCCTGGCCTCAGCCGACACTCGGACACCTGCTCCTGTTTCCCGATCCGGTACAGTTGGACTCGCTCACCTCGGCTCCCACTGTAAAAAGCCTGGGATTCAGCAAAACGTTGGTTACCTCCCCCATTTCTGCACCCGAAAAATGAACGAACACGGTCAAGCCGTTCGGCTAACATTTTACGTCCGAACTTTACTATTAAAGGAACGAAGCCGCCTCTGCTGCTCTCATCAAACCGATGAAATCCAAACTCTTTTCTTGTCTTTCGCTGCCGTCGCTGCTTTTTGGAGCGGCTGCGCTTTCCTGCGCCGCGCCGCAAACTTCGCCCTCGATTTCCCGGTTTTCGGGGCCGTTTCTGTTTACCTACGGAACCTGGGAAAAACGGGCGAAAATTGAGGGCGGCAAGGCGATTTTGCGGGGGGAAGGGCTGACCTCCAAAGGCGGAGGCGGAGCCAATGCCGAGCTTAACCTAAAAGACTACGCGGATCGCAGCCCTCTCTTGCGCGTAAACATCGGCGAAACGAACACGCTGAAAACGCTGCGCCTCATGCTCCGCGATACCGACGGCAAAACCGGGACTTTCGACTTTCCTCTCGGTGACAAGCAGGGTACGGTACTTCTGCTGCCGAGAGAGGGCGCCTCCCTGTCTTCCCCGAACTCCTTCGACAAAACCGGGCCTCCCAACCTGTCGAAAATCATGCAGTGGCAGCTGCAGGGCGACTGGGGCGGGGACACTCCGGTAGACGTGATCGTTGAGGAGATCGGCATTCTGCAAACCGATGCGGAAGTGGCGAAAGCCCGCGCCGAACGCGCCCAGCGCGAGGCGAAAGAACGGGCGCAACGGGAACAGGAGCACGCCGCGCTTCGTGCTCGCTTCGGTAAAACTGGCCCAAATTCTCCAACGGTGGAGCGCGTTTCCCTGGTTGCGCCCGATTTGGTTTGCGTTGAAATTCGCTCTGGTAAAGTCACCCCCGGATCGCTGGCTCCTTACCAATTTCAGGAGGGTGACACCTACAAAGAGACCAAAAACCCGAACGGCTCCCTGCAGCAGAAAATTTTGATTCGCGGCGGGCAGGAAGTCGGCTGGCTGATCGGCCCGAAACGAAACATACTCATCGCTTATGAAAAATTTTCTGGCGATCCTCTTCTGGAGGAATTCGCCGAAAACCCGAAGCAGTATACGCTGACCTTGCAAACCGGCGGAGGCAGAGCGGAGATCGTCTCACTGGCCCGCAAAAGCAAGCCGACCGATTGGGCGCAGCCGAGGGGTGAATTTGCGATGCTTCATCGCATCTACCTGAAAACGGCAAAGCCGCTCACTCCGGGAGAAACCTATCGGCTGACTTTCGGCAGCCTCAACGTTCAGGGCAAAGCGGTGACATTCAAGCACACACCCGAAACGGTTAGAAGCGAAGCCGTTCACATCAATCAAATTGGGTTTCGTCCCGATGATCCCGCCAAGCGAGCGTATCTTTCCTGCTGGCTCGGCACGGGCGGCGGACTCAGGTTTCCCGATGGGCTGAAATTTCGCTTGGTGAACGACGAAAACGCCAAAACCGTTTATTCCGGCACGGTGGAAATGGGTTTCGCCGCCGAAACGCTCGAAAAAATGCACCGCACCGAAAATTTCAACAAAACCGATGTGCTGAAGATGGACTTCTCCAACTTTCGGACGCCGGGACGGTATCGCGTTGTTGTGGACGGAATCGGCTGCTCCTACCCCTTCGACCTGCGCGAGACGGTGTGGGATAAAGCCCTGCTGACGCAGCTGCGCGGGCTTTACAATGAGCGCAGCGGCATGGAATTAGGCCCGCCCTACACCGATTTTAAGAAGCCCCGTGATTTTCACCCGGCGGACGGCGCGAAAATCTACCGTTCTACTTACAATGTGCTGACCAAAGGCGCGGAAGCCTGGGCAGACATCGCGGCGGGAAGCACCGGCGAACTTGTCACAAACGCCTGGGGGGGCTACCACGATGCCGGAGACTGGAACCCGCGCCGTGCTACTCACCTCAAGGTGACGATGGCACAACTGGAACTCGTAGACCTCTTTCCGGCGAAAATGCGCGGGCTGAACCTCAACATTCCAAAACGAGAGATCACCAATTCCAAAGGGATCAAAACCGCACTGCCCGATATTCTAACAGAAGCTCTCTGGGAAATTGATTGTTTTCGCCGGATGCAGGAGGCAGATGGCGGCATCCCCTACGGCATCGAAACCGAAGGCGACCCGATTGACGGCGAGGTGAGCTGGCTGAATTCCATGCCCGCCTACCGTCTTGCCCCCGATGTGCTGGCCTCCTTCACCTATGCGGCGGCGGCGGCACGAATAGGGCGGCTGCTGGAGCGGGACAGCGTGACGCTTTCGCGGGAGTGCCTCGATAGTGCGGCGCGGGCTTTTGCCTGGGGAGACAGAACCCTCGGCGGCAAGCCCGCAAAAAGTGTGCGCTGGGAAGCCTCAGATGCCCGAAATTTGGCGTCGCTGGAGTTGTATCGCGCCACCGGAGACAAAAAATACCACGCGCTTTTTTTGCAGGAAACCTGCCTGAAAAACGAAAATGCTTCCTTATTCGTGTGGGGCGATCATGTTCAGAAAGACGCCGCCTTTGCTTATCTGCTCACCGATCCGGCGAAAACCGAGGCGGCCCTGCGGGAAGCCGCGAAACGTGGATTGATCGCACAGGCGGAAAGTTCGTTGACCTATCAGAGCGGCAATGCTTTCAACCTCACTTCGCCCGACCCCGGCAAGCCAATGATCATCGGCTTTTATTCCCAGCCCGACGCCCTGGAACTGGTGCGGGCGCACTACCTGACCGGGGAGGCAAAGTATCTGGCGGGGGCGGTTCGCGCCTGCGGCTTCTCCGGGGGAGCCAACGCCGAGAATATAGTCTACACCACCGGGCTGGGTGCAAATCCGGTAAAGCACCCGCTGCATCTGGACAGCCGCCGCACGGGTCAGCCTGCCCCTGCCGGACTGACGGTCTATGGCAATTTCGATGTCGTCGGGTTTAACCAAAACTTCGCGACGTGGCCCATGACCTACTTTCTCTCCAAAGTCGTGATCCCGGACGTGTTCTCGTGGCCCATCCCAGAAATGTTCTTTGATATTTTCCTTGATCCGGCGTTAACAGAGTTCACGGTAGACAACTGGTCGCCTAATCTCTACGTCTGGGGCTACCTCGCCGGAAGAAAATAGAAAAAGGAAATGAAAAGGGCGGAGCAGCTCGCTGACGGTTTCTCCCTAGAACATCTCTCCATCCAGGCCGCTCCGGTTTTGGGGCTTGCCGCTTTGCTTTTGTGCCCAAAAAGAAAACATCGGGACTTCAGCAGAAATGCTGAAGCCCCGATGTTTTGTCGGCCTCGACTTTAGGCAAGGCCGTTCTACTCTTCTTCGATCACGGCTTCGGGCACGATGCCCGTGTCTACGCCTTTGGCGCGGATCGCCCCTTCGATCTCATCCATCAGTTCAGGCCGCTCGTCCAGAAAGGCACGAGCGTTTTCGCGCCCCTGTCCCAGCCGCGTTTCGTTGAAGGAAAAGTAGGCTCCGCTTTTATGGACAAAGCCCAGGTCCACGCCGAGATCAAGGATCGAGCCAGAGCGGGAGATTCCCTTGCCGAACATAATGTCGAACTCCGCCTGGCGAAACGGCGGCGCGACTTTGTTTTTCACGATCTTGACTTTAATGCGCGCCCCCACCGCGTCCGTGCCGCTTTTCACCGTTTCAGTACGGCGTACATCCATGCGAACCGACGCATAGTATTTCAGGGCCAACCCGCCCGAAGTTGTCTCCGGGTTACCGAACATCACACCGATTTTCTGGCGAATCTGGTTGATGAAGATCGCGGCGGTGTTTGTGCGGTTGATCGAGCCTGCCACTTTGCGGAGGGCCTGCGACATCAGGCGGGCATGAAGCCCCACGTGCGAGTCGCCCATGTCCCCTTCGAGTTCGGCCTTCGGAACGAGGGCCGCCACCGAGTCCAGCACCACAATATCAATCGCACTCGAACGGATCAGGGCGTCCATGATATCGAGGGCTTCTTCCCCCGTTGCGGGCTGCGAAATAAACAGGTTGTCCACGTCTACGCCGAGGTTGCGGGCATATTCGGGGTCAATTGCGTGCTCCACATCAATGTAGGCGCACACACCGCCAATCTTCTGCGCTTGCGCCACACACTGAAGCGCAATCGTGGTTTTACCCGACGACTCCGCTCCATAAATTTCGGTGATGCGCCCGCGAGGGATTCCGCCAATGCCCAAGGCCATGTCCAGCGCGATGGAGCCGGTGGAGATCGCGTCAATGTTAAGGCGGGTGGACTGCCCCAATCGCACCACACTGCCTTTGCCAAACTGCTTTTCGATGTTGGAAAGCGCCATATCAAGGGCTTTCATTTTTCGGGGGTCAATCTTGGTCTCGATGTCTTCTGCCACAGTTCAATTCCCTTTCTGGTTACGCGCCGCCTTCTTAGAATTTGGAAAGGGGCGCAGCACGCGAGGACGCAGCGGCGTTTCATTTGCCGAGGCCAGCCTGCCTGCCCGAACGTGTCTGCAGACAGCCGACTTCGCACAAATTGTCCGATTGAGATTTAGGACGGAAACGCGGGTGGCCTCCGGTTGGTAATGGGAGTGACCCCATCGAGCAAAAGGAGCGGTTTTCGGCGTGTGAGCCTGCGAAAGTAACCGAAAACGGGGCTGCGCTCCTCTGCATTCACGCCCCTGAGTGTACCTCAGTGCGCCTATTATGTCTACGCAAATTCGCAGAAAATAGTGTCGGCTCAGTGAATTTTTCATCCCTATTTTCTACTGAAGACACTAAGTGGTGCATCCGTCAAATCGGGTACACTTTATTCATGGCAATCAAACTTCGCTCACTTACCGACGACGAACGTTCCGCACTGGAACGCCTGGCTCACTCGCGCACGGCTCCGGCAAGACAGGTCGAACGCGCTCAAATCGTCGTGTACGCCTCCCAAGGGAAGACGATCCCCGCGATTGCTTCGCAGTTGCGTTTGCATTCGCAAACCGTGCGCGACTGGGTCAAACGCTTCAACCAAAACGGTCTCCCCGGTCTTGACGACCTGCCCCGCCCCGGCAAACCGCCGACCTATACCGCAACGCAACGCGCCGAAGTGATTGCCTTGACGCTCACCGACCCACAAACGCTGGGCTTGCCTTTCGCTTGCTGGACCCTGGATCGCCTGGTCGCTTACCTGCACGAAGCAAAGCAAATTCCGATGCAACGCAGTCGGGTCAGCGAACTCCTGATTGCCGAAGGGTTGCGCTGGCGAGCGCAGGAAACGTGGTTTGGCGAACGGGTGGATCCCGACTTCGCCGAAAAAAAGGGCGCATCGAAACGCTCTATACCGCTCCCCCCGAAGGCAGCCTTGTAATCTGCCTTGACGAAATGGGGCCGCTGTCCGCCAAGAGTTATCTGGGCAGGCAACCTGTTCGCGCCGTGCCGCAAACCCCGGCGCACCCTGCCGAGCGAGCAAAGCAGGAAGCCGACTATGGACGACGTGGCAAAGGCTATGTTTTTGGTGCCTTCCGTCCTGCTACCGGGGGCGCTTTGACCGCGTGTTACGGTGGGCGAACGATTGCGAACTGGACGGACTTTTTAAGTCAGGTGGAAACGTGGCTCCCTGCCGAGTGTGAGCGGGTCTATGCGATTTTGGACAACCTCAACACGCACCGAGCGACGGACGTTCTCCTGTTTTGTTTGGCGCATCCGCGTTGGGAATTCGTTTTCCAGCCGACGTATGCGGCGTATCTGAACCTGATCGAACCCTGGTGGAAAATCCTGCGTTCTCTTGCGCTCAAAGGAAAACGCTTTGAGACGTGGGAAGAGATCGAGGGGGCGATCGAGAAAGCCACCGTTTACTGGAACCAGCAGAGGCACCCGTTCGTCTGGGGACGCAGGCGACGCCACAAAGCAAAGCGCAAGCCCGGTGTGGCGGCGATGCCTAAGCCCGCTTGAAAGTGAAGCCCATTAACCGGATGCACCACTAAGGTTTCCTGTCAAAAAGCGGAAATGCAGAAGTCTTGCCTTTTGTCGCAGAGAGAAAATCTCCTCAACAAATTTTATGGTTTGGGATCGGCAGGCAGTGCCGTGCTTTGCGTCAGGGCTTTTTCCAGAGTTTTCCAGGCAATCGGTTCGGAGTGCATCGCAAAGACCCGCTCCACCTTAAGTTTCTCCCGCCGCACCAAATCGCTGAGTTCCTGGGTAATTTGCGGATTGTAGAGGCTCCCGTCCGGCATCCGCTGAACCAAATCCGAGCCGTAAAGCAGATGTCGTTCTGGAAAATAGACGGCGATCATACGCTCGCTCTCCATGCCGCGCACGGGCAGCAGTTCCACTCGGTTCATACCGTGCCCCAGCATAACTTTTCCGCGAACCGGCTTCATCAGAAGCGGGCGAGGATTGCGCTGTAAGGCGTCGGGGTTCAAGCGGTGCGGTGAGGCGGCCATTCCCTGCAGTACCGCACGATTTTCGCTCAATGCGTAAATGGGCACGCCGCGCGCGACATACGGGCGAAGCCCGCCACAATGCGGCCAGGAGTCGTCGGTTGCGATCACGGCACATACAGGCTTGCCGGGAAACCGTTTGTTCAGTTCTCCCAAAAAGGCTTCGCTGAACTCGGAATTATTGATGGGTTCCAGTACGACTAATCCTTCCGGCAGTACGATCACATGGGTATTGAAACCGCCGGGAAACTGCTCTATTCCCTCCGCGACTGTTTGAGATCGGAATACAAAAGAGGCGGGAGGTTTCGGGGCGCGAAAGGCAGATTGAATCTGCGCGAAATCGTCTTGGGCGGAGGAGAGGGGTTCGGAGGTCACTTCAATTTTGACCTCGGTGAGTGTAGTCGAGAGGTGGGGCAGCCCATTCCGAACCACCGTTACTGAAAAAGGGTAACGCCATCCCCCCGAAAGGGTCTGCCAGTTGTTGTATTCCGTGCGTGAGGTGACATCGCCCCAGACCGACCAGAAATCCTGCCGCAGACTCACGGTTTCAACGCTTGCAGGAAGATGAGTGAACGAGTTCAGAAAAACGGTGATGGGAGTTTTTCCCAAAGTAAAAGACAAAGGCTGGCAGGGAACCCGATGCTGTACGATGGTTTTGCCTGTGCGGAGGTCGGCGGCGTTTTCCGCCAGCAGCAGAAGTCGGAGCGGGTCTTGCGAAAGACGTTCGGCACTTTCTTGCGGGGTTTGCAAAAAGGGGCTGCCCTGACGGTGGAGACCTTCACGAAACGTGAACGAAAATTCCGCTTTTGTCCATTCGGCGAACTGATCGCCTCGTATTCGAGTGCGGACTCGATGTTCCAAAGCGCGGAAATCGCACACCTCTTCGAAGTCAAAGACATTTCGAAGCCAGGGGCCTTCGAAGCGTTCCGACTGTTCCAGCAAATTTTGTGTGCGAATTCCTTTGGCTCGAAGCGCGGAAACCGTCTGAAGTCGGGCTTTTCCGCCTAGCTGCTCCAAGGTCGTTTGTAAAAGGCGGTGAGCAGGATCGGGAGCGGTCTGGGCTTCAAGGGAGAGCGGCATCAGAAACAGGAAAAAACTCAGCCTGCCGCAAGAGCGTTTTCGCAAACGCGGACTGGCCAGGCAATCGGTGCTCTTCAACCAATCAACACAAGATAAACGGGTCTGAAACATAGAATTCTCCTCCAGCAGTTCAAGTGAATCGGTCAAGAGGATAACACAGAGCCGAAAGGAGCCGCTTGTACAGAATCAAGATTTCCGAGGGGAAAGACTGGAGGTAATTTGTCGGAAGCGACGGGGAGGAACACCTATCTGCGCCTTGAACACACGACAAAAATGAGCCTGATCGTAGAAACCGGCTTCTACGGCGATCTCTCCGATCTCTCGATCTGTCGCCGTGAGAGAAGGCAGGGCGGTTTCGATGCGGAGGCCGCGCAAATACTCACCAAGAGTGCAGCCCTTTGCCCGCCGAAAGGCAGCGGATAAATAGACGGGGTGCAAATCACATTCCGCGCTGATTTCGTTGAGGGTGAGCGGTTCTGAGATACGGTCGTGTAAAAGAGAGGTCACCGTCTTCATCCAACGCGGTTCGAGAGTTCCCTGGAGCGTCTCCTGTCCGGCGGAAGCTCGAAGCAGTTTAGGGACGAGCTCTTCAACCATCAAAGCGGAGGCACTGTCCTCACAGGAGAAAGCACCTAGAAGCCGAGCCGCCAGCCCGACCGACCTTCCGCCGTGCTCGAGCGTAGGTTGTGAGGGAAGCACGGGCGCAAATCGTTCGTTGTAGAGCAGCGCATTGGGAATTTGAATACCGAAAAGCCATGCGCCTTCCCGACTGACCCCTTGACGGTTCTGTTCACCGGGAAGATGGAACCCAAGACTTAAAGCACTGCTTTCAAGAGAGGGTTGACCGCTTCGGTGAGTGGTCCAGCCGCCGCGCAGCATCCACCAGAACTGCCCGTCAGGACACCGAGAACGGACTCGCTCTGTTTCGGGAGCGTAATGAACGGTAGTCAGGCGCATTCCGCCCATCGAGCGTTCGCGCAGGAAAATGGCGGGGAAAGAAGGAGTATTCGTGGCTGTCAATTTCGTTTCAGATTACTCAAGAGCAGATTACGCTCTGTAGCAGTACTTTATTCCACTTTGGGTGTACCTCAGTGCACTCCTTATTCCTACGCAAATTCGCAGAAAATAGTGTCGGCTTTCCCTCGATTTTCTCCTTAAGAAATCACTCAAAAACAATCGGAAAAAGTGGAAAAAGAACTTTGCAGCGGGCGCATATCTCAAAACGCGAATCGTATGGAAGAGAAACTATCTATTTTGTCTGTTTTTTTTTAGCCCCTCTCCGTGACCATGCCGCAATTCGATTCTGCCTCTTTTTTTGCAAACATCCTGGCCTCCCTTTCCGACCGCATCAGTGTTCTCGATGCAACCGGCAGGATCCTCTACACCAATGCCGCCTGGAAACAGTTTGCGCGTGAAAACGGCGACCCGCTGCTGACCGCCACCTGCGAGGGCGTGAACTATCTGGAGACCTGCCGCACCTCCACCGGAGACGGCGGCAGCGATGCCCGCCGCACCTACAGCGGTATCCGGGAAGTGCTCGAAACCGTCAGCGATTACTTTGAGATGGAATACCCCTGCCATTCGCCCCACCAAAAACGCTGGTTTCTGCTTCGGGTAACCCCTCTCGAAGATGGAGAAGGAAAACGGGGAGCCGTTGTCGAACACTCGGACATCACCGCCCGGCGTCTTCAGCAGCAGGCTCAATCCGATGCTTTGCACACTGCCGAGGAGCGTGCCCGTCGTCTCTCGGAAGACCTTTCCCTCTCACGGGTTTCCCAGCAGTCGGCGGTTTCTCCGCAAAACATTTCGCTTCGGGAATCCTCTCCCGCTGAAAATGAAAAGGCGATCCTGCGTTACCGGAAATTGCTCGAAGCCGCACTTGAAAGTCGAGCCTACAAAACTGAGCGGGATGAAAACTCCGTTCGCCGCTTCGGGGAGCATCTGGGATCACTGCTCTGCACTCCCCGCGATGTGATCGAAATTCACCTCGCCGCCATGACATCCGAGAACTCCCGCCCAACCCCGCAGCGAAGTAAAGCCTGCACCGAAGAGGGACGGATGCTGCTGATCGAGCTTCTGGGCTTTCTGGCCCTCGCTTATCGTCAAATCGCCACGCGCACAGAGGAATCCTCCCTTTCTCCGTTAAGTCGCTCTGAGCCAACACTATGAACAAATATCTCCTCAAACTCTACGTCACCGGACGCACCGCCCGCTCCGAACGCGCCATCACCATTCTACGTCAGCTCTGCGAAGACGAACTCACCGACTGCTACGAACTGACCGTGATTGATGTTTTGGAACGCCCCCAGCTGGCAGAAGACGAAAAAATCGTTGCGACCCCGACCCTCATCAAGGAAGTTCCTCCCCCCTTTCGACGTATTATCGGTGACTTTTCTGACCGCGAAAAAATCCTGCGCGGCCTCGATATTCTGCAGATGAACAGCCCTGCTTCGGCGTAAACTATTTCTATGAACGCACCCTCTTCTCTCCCACCGATCACTAAACTGCCCACCGGCATCGCAGGTTTCGACCTGATCTCTTCCGGCGGCGTTCCGCAGGGACGAACTACCCTGATCTCTGGAACCGCCGGCTCTGCCAAAACGGTTTTTGCCACTCAGTTTCTTGCCGAAGGGATTCGCCAATGGCAGCAGTCCGGCGTTTTGGTGACCTTTGAGGAAACCCCGGACGATCTGCGCAGAAATATGGCTTCATTCGGCTGGGAAATAGCGGCGTGGGAGCAGGAGGGTCGGCTCGTTTTTGTGGACTGCTCTCCTAATCCGAGTGAGGAAACGCTCATTATCGGGGCCTATGACCTTAATGCCCTGCTGTCTCGCATCGTTCACGCCGTGCAGAAAGTCGGAGCCAAACGGGTGGTTCTGGATTCACTCGGCGCAATCTTCAGTCAGTATTCCGATCCGCTTATCATTCGAAATGAAATGCTCCGTGTTTCCGCCACCCTCAAAGAGCTGGGCGTCACCACTCTGGTCACCACTGAGCGGATACAGGAGTACGGCGAAATCGCTCGGTATGGCGTGGAAGAATTCGTTGCAGACAATGTGATTATTCTGCGGAATGTACTGGAGGAAGAAAAGCGGCGGCGCACGGTTGAAATCCTAAAGTTTCGCGGCACGGTGCATCAGCGCGGCGAGTTTCCGTTCACCCTTCTCACCGGGCAGGGGCTTGTCGTGCTGCCGCTTTCCGCCATCGAGCTGCAGCAGCGTTCCTCGAATGTCCGCACTACGTCCGGCATCCCCGCATTGGACACGATGTGCGGCGGCGGCTTTTTCCGCGATTCGATTCTGCTGGTTTCCGGGGCAACGGGAACCGGTAAAACACTGATTACCACTTCTTTTCTCGAAGGCGGCGCAAAACAGGGGGAAAGGAGCCTGCTGTTCGCTTTTGAGGAAAGCCGAGAGCAGCTGATCCGCAACGCGCGCGGCTGGGGCATTGACTTTGAGGCACGCGAACGCGAGGGAACGCTCAAGATCGTTTGCGAGTACCCCGAAGCCCGAAGCCTTGAAGACCACCTGATCGTTATGAAAGAAACGATCCAGGATTACAAACCCGCCCGTATCGCCGTAGACAGCCTCTCCGCGATGGAGCGGGCGGCAGGCTCTAAAGTGTTCCGAGAATTTGTCATTAGCCTCACCTCCTTCATCAAGCATCAAGAGGTCGTGGGGTTGTTCACCGCCACCACCCCCACCCTGCACGGCGGCGAGTCGGTCACGGAAACCCACATCTCCACCCTCACCGATTCGATTTTGCTGCTTCGCTATGTTGAACTCTACGGCGAAATGCGGCGGGGGATCACGGTGCTGAAGATGCGCGGCTCCCTCCATGACAAAAACATTTTTGAGTTTTTGATTGACGAAACCGGACTTCACATCGGCAAGCCGTTTCGCAATGTGTCGGGGATTTTAAGCGGCTCCCTTTCCGTCTTCACCAACGAAGAAACCGAGCGGATTGCTGGACTGTTCACGGAATGACCTCGGCATTTGAGCGTCCTAAAACGAACGCGCAGCGGTTCGCTCTCACCTCCGAGTTAACTTTTCCGCCCACAAACGCCGTATACGTTCACATTCCCTTTTGTGCGAAGCACTGCGCGTACTGCGACTTCAACACCTATGTGGAGAAAGCGCAGCCCCGGATTGCCCAAACCGTGGAAGCCATTCGGCAGGACATTGCCTTCACTGCCCGGAGCCTGCCGTCTCCGCCTCAAATCGAAACCGTGTTTTTCGGCGGCGGAACCCCCACGCTTCTCTCGTCGCCCGAACTCGTTTCGCTGCTTTCCGCCGTGCGCGACCACTTTCCCGTTTCCGAGACCGCCGAAATTTCGAGTGAAGCGAACCCCGCCTCCTCCGATGCCGAAAAATTCGCTGCGATGCGGAATGCAGGGTTTAATCGGCTGAGCATCGGCGTGCAGTCGCTGGACAACGCACTTCTGGTCGCGCTGGATCGGTTTCATTCGGTGGAGGAAGCGGAGCGGGCAATTGAGAAGGCCAGAAAAGCGGGATTCACCAATCTTAACCTGGATTTGATGTTCGGTCTGCCCCGCCAGACTCTGTCTCTCTGGAAAGAAACGCTCGAAGCCGCCCTGCGCTTTTCGCCCGAACACCTTTCGCTTTATGCCCTTACCCTCGAACCCGGAACCCGATTCGAGCGGCTGAACCGGGGCGGAAAACTCTCGCTTCCCGACGAAGACACCGAACTCGAAATGTACGAGTGGTGCATCGAACGCCTCACTCAAGAGGGTTTCGAGCATTACGAGGTAAGTAATTTTGCCCGCTCAGGGACAGAGCAGGATTATCGCTGCCGCCATAATCAAGTTTACTGGCACAACCGGGGCTACTTCGGGTTCGGGCCGGGAGCCGTCTCTTATCTGGACGGGGAACGCGCCAAACGAGAGAAACTTCCCTTGCGCTATATCGAAAAAGCGGCACAGGGAGCGGATTTAAGGGTGGAAGCCGAAACGTTATCGCCGGAAGAAACGCTGGGCGAAACGCTAATGTTGGGGCTGAGGCTGCGCGAAGGAATTTCCCTGACCGAAGTCGAGAAACGATTTGGCGTTAAAGTCGAAGTGCGATTCGCCGAACTCATTGCCCGTTTAGTCCGCGAAGGGTTTCTGCTCGAACACAACAACCGGATCGCACTCACCCACAAAGGGCTGCTGTTTGCCAATACTGTCCTGGGCGAATTTCTGGTTTGACTTTTGAGCGAAGGCATTTTTTGACCGAGAAGAGAAACTGGAAAAGCGTTGGATGAGGGCCACCGAGTAAGGCGACCCTAATCCAACGCTTTTTTTTCCGGGGGCGGCGTAATCAGCGGCGGCGCGGCAATCCGCAGCAGGGCTTGACTGATGACGGGGGCGGAAATGGCGGGAAGCGGTTCCCCAATCCCCGGCGGCAGGGGTTCGATCTCGTCCAGTCACGGGAACTTGCCGCCGGTCTTCGCCAGATAGTCGCGCACACGATTTTCAATGTCCACGCTGCGTTTGAGCAGTAAATCCCGCTCATCTTGAAGTTTTTCCATTTGATAGAGCAGCTTCAGAATGATCTCGACTCCGGCTAGATTAACGCCCATTTCCTGCGTGAAGCGTCGAATCTGCTTCAGGCGTTCCACGTCCCGCTCGGAGTAAAGCCGATTTTTGCTTTTTCGCCTCGGCGTCACCAGCCCCAATTTTTCGTAAAGGCGGATGGTCTGCGCGTGCATCTGCGTCAGGCTAACCACCACCCCAATCATATAGACGGGTTCATCTTTGTCATGGGCAGCCATAGACACCAACCTCCGATCTAAGCGTTGGGCGTTTCAGGGCGTGGGGGGTCGATTCTGCCGGGGGCCTTCGTCGTGCAGATTTCAAGCCAGCGGTTCCCCTCAATCAACGTCCAACGCCTATTTTCTGACCGTTTCCCCGCGCAGAGCCGCCAGTTCAGCAAGCAGAGTTCGCTCGCGGTCGGACAAATCTTTCGGAACCGTAATTTTGATGCGGGCGTAAGCATCCCCGGCAGGGCGGTCGTGCAAAGCGGGCATTCCCTGTCCGGTCAACCGCATTTTCTGCCCGGTTTGCACTCCCGGCGGCACCATCAACTGCTTGGTGGTTCCATCCAGCAGCAAAACCGATGCTTCGCCGCCCAGAGCGGAGACGGTGTAGGGCACCGACAAATCAAAAGCCAAATCTTGCACATCTCGATCAAAACGGGGGTGCTTCCGAACCCGCAGGTTGACGTAAAGATCGCCGCGCTTGCCTTTTGCGTCAGCGGCCCCCTGTCCGCCCAATTTCAGGCGGAGGCCGTCCCAGGCTCCCGCCGGAATTTTCACCTCGCCGTTTCGAGGCGAAGGAATTCTTCCGGTTCCGCCGCAGCGAGTGCACTTCGCTCCCCGCAAATCAAACCGGCCCTGGGCATCCCGTTTCTGCCCGGAGCCGCCGCAGTCGGGACAGGCGTCTTCGACCGTGACCTGCACCCGATGCGTGGTTCCCCGATAGGCTTCTTCGAGAGAGATTTCCAATCCGAATTCCACGTCTTCAGCGGGGGCATTCGAGGGAGCCGGACGGCGGCCTCCCGCTGCCCCCCGCGCCGCATCACGCTGGCCGAAAATGCCGCCTAAAAAGTCATCGAAATTGATCCCGCCAGGGTCTACCTCGACGTTCTGATAGCCGCCCTGCGGCCCGCCGCCAAATCCGCCGCCGGGCGTTCCCCCGCCCCACATCTTAGAGGGATCGGCATCCGGGTCGCCGTATTTGTCGAAGCGGCTTCGGCGTTCCGGGTCGGACAGCACGTCGTAGGCTTCCTGCACTTCCTTGAATTGATCTTCGGCCTTTTTATTGCCGGGGTTCAAGTCGGGGTGCAGCTGCCGCGCCAGCTTTCGGTGCGCTTTTTTGATGTCTTCGGGCGAGGCGTCTTTCGCCACGCCCAAAATTTTGTAAAAGTCTTTTGCCATAGAGAGGAGTTAAGGGCCGGGAACGGAGAAGAGATCAAGAAAAATCTCACCCCTCCTCCTTTCCCAATCCCGCCTAGGCTTTGAATTCCGCGTCAATCACGGTGTCGTCGTCTTTGGCAGGCTCGGCTTCAGTGTGTGTTTCCGCTTCGGAAGCACCATTCGTGGCCGCCGTTCCCGCCTCCGCTTCGGTTGCCTGCTGATAGAGCAGTTCTGAGAGTTTGTAGGTGGACTGTTCCAGTTCGGTGGTCAGCCGGTTCAGTTCTTCGGTGGCAGTGTCGTTTCCGTTCAACGCCGTGCGAAGGCTGGAAATGTTGGTTTCCACCGTTGCTTTAAGATCGGAGGGAGCCTTCTCGCCCAGGTCTTTCAGCGTTTTTTCGGTATTGTAGATCAGCGATTCGGCTTTGTTTCGCGCCTCAGCTCGCTCTTTCTGCTTTTTGTCCTCTTCCGCGAAGGCCGCCGCCTCTTTCACCATGCGGTCAATCTCGTCTTTGTTAAGCGAGCCGCTGCCGGTGATCGTCACTTTGTTTTCGCGTCCGGTTCCTTTGTCGCGTGCCGAAACCGAAACGATTCCGTTTGCATCAATGTCGAAGGTGACCTCGACCTGCGGAATCCCGCGAGGAGCCGGGGGAATTCCATCCAGCTCGAAGTTGCCGAGCAGTTTGTTAGCCGCAGCGATTTCACGCTCGCCCTGATACACTTTGACGTGAACGCTTGACTGCCCATCCTCGGCGGTAGAAAACACCTGGCTTTTGCGGGTAGGCACGGTGGTATTGCGCTCGATGAGTTTGGTCATCACGTCGCCCAGGGTTTCGATGCCCAAAGAAAGCGGGGTCACGTCCAGCAGCAGAATGTTCTGCCCGCTTGCACCGCCGCCCTCGGTGGCGAGAACGCCCGCCTGCACTGCCGCACCAATCGCCACCACTTCGTCCGGGTTCACGCTTTTGTTCGGCTCTTTGCCGCCGAGTTTTTTCACGAGTTCCTGAATCATCGGCATTCGGGTGGAACCGCCGACAAGCACGAGTTCGTCAATATCGCCCGCCCCCATTTTCGCATCCGTCAGCACCTGCTCGAACGGAACCCGGCAGCGTTCCACAAGATCGGTCGTCAACTCCTCAAATTTGGCGCGGCTCAGGTTTACGTCCAGGTGAGCGGGGCCTTCCGGCGTCGAAGAAATAAAGGGCAGATTGATGTTAGTCTGCGTGACATTGGACAGCTCGATTTTGGCTTTCTCTGCCGCCTCGCGCACTCGCTGAACCGCCTGCTTGTCTTTGGAAAGATCAATCCCGCTTTCTTTCTTGAATTCCGTCACCACGAAATCCATGATGCGCCCATCCCAGTCGTCGCCGCCGAGGTGGTTGTCTCCGTTTGTAGCGATGACTTCGAGCACCTGCGTGCCGTCGTCGGTGCGCCCGATGTCGAGCAGCGAAACGTCGAACGTTCCTCCGCCGAGGTCGAAGACAAGCACTTTTTCTTCTTTGCCTTTGTCCAGCCCATAAGCGAGCGCGGCGGCGGTCGGCTCGTTAATGATCCTTAAAACTTTTAGGCCTGCGATTTCGCCCGCGTTTTTCGTGGCGGTGCGCTGAGCATCGTTGAAGTAGGCCGGAACGGTAATTACGGCTTCGGTGACCGATTGTCCGAGATAGGATTCGGCGTCCGTTTTAAGCTTCTGGAGGATCATCGCACTGATTTCCTCAGATGAGTAGGACTTGCCGTCTACCGAAACTTTGTCGGCGGTTCCCATCTTGCGCTTGATCGAGACCAGCGTTCGATCCGGTGAAATGATCGCCTGCCGCTTGGCCGAAGAGCCTACAAGCCGCTCGCCGTTTTTGTTGAACCCGACCACCGAAGGCGTTGTTCGCGCTCCTTCAGCGTTGGCGATAACGGTTGGCTCTCCGCCTTCCATCACTGCCACGCAGGAGTTTGTTGTTCCCAAGTCAATTCCAACTGCTTTTCCCATAATATCGGTGAGTCTCCCTTGATGTGTTGATTGAAAAGAGAAGAGCCTTTTGATGAAAGCGGTCTTACTCCCTTCCTCTATCTAACATTAGTATAATACTTGAGTGTGGTATTGTCAAGTTCCACACAGGAGTTTTTTTGCTCTCCGGTCTCTTTAATCACCCCGAACTTTGGGTTTGAGACACCGCAATAGTGACGTTTTTAGTCCTTAACCTTAAGTAATGCTGCTTGTTTCGCCTTTCTGTCGCAACGGCTGGTATGAGTTATGTACTCAGGTGAGATTGAGAAACACGACGTAACTTTCCAAAAACGCTTTTCTCTCTTCCCTTTCGTGCCCGTTCGCCGCGATGCGGCTGCACCGGGCGGCATTCAACTTTAAGGAAACTCTCTTCATGCGCCACTCATCTATCGGCCTTCTTTCTGCCCTAATTCTTGCTTCTCTGACCGCCGTTTCCGGCGTTGGAGCACAAACCGTTATGTTCGGGGCTTCCTCACTCGATCATCTGGGTTCTGCCGGAACTCAAACCGAGGCGGGCTTCGATTACACCGCGACCGGAGCGGGTTGGGAAATCGAGTCGGTTTACGGCAACCCGAACAGTGCTCTGGTCACCTTTTTCAATGGCGAAGGTTCTACCCTTGGCGACAAGGTAGACTTTACCCGCAATGGCGGCGGCCTCTTCAATTTCGACTCGGTGGACTTCCGAACCCTCCTCAATTCAAACAGCGACCAGGTTATTCTCACCGGGTTTCTAGCTGGTTCGCCCGTCGGCTCACTCGCCCTGAATACCTCCAGCATTTCTTTTCAGACGGTCGCCTCCGGGATTGCCGGGCCGCTTGATCTTCTGCGCGTTGAGGTCACCTTCGTCAGCAATAGCAATGCCCTCATTTTGGACAACCTGGTTTTCCGTGCAGGGGAAGCCTCTGCCGTTCCCGAACCTGCCGCCGTTTCCCTGCTCGGAGCCGGAAGCGTCTGTCTGCTGGCTTTGCGCCGCCGCCGTAACAAATAGGTTTACGGGCGGGTTTCTGTTGGGCACGGAGAACTTCTCCGTGCCCAATTTGCTGTCGGCGGATCGTTTTTGTTCGCTCAAATTTTCTTCCGAACGTGGAATAACCCATCAGAGACAAGCGCAGGGTAAGGCCGTCGAGATGAGAGGAGCGGAACACAATGCCGGGATTTTTTGAGGGAACTATCGGAGGCGGGATCGCCTTTGGAGCCGTTTTAGGCTGGCTGAAGCGAGGGAAGGCCGAAAAAGAAACCCTCGTTCTGGCACGTCTTCTCGAAGAAGAACGCGCCTCTTCACGGCACCTCTGGCTTTCCACCATTGAAGCCTTGACCGGCGCGATGGAGGCGAGCGATCCCTATCATCTGGGGCACTTGCAGTGTGTACGCCGGTGCGCGGCAGGTCTGGCGAAGGCTCTTTCGCTGCCGCCGCAAGAAACCGAAGCCCTTGCGGTCGCTTCCCTTCTCCACAACATTGGCCGCCTTGGAGTGCCGGAGCAGATTCTCAATAAAGCCGATGTGCTCACCCCCGACGAGCAGGAAAAACTGCGGGTTCACCCGGCGTTGGGAGCCAGAATTCTGGCCTCGATTCCTTTTCCGCTGGACGTGCTGCCCCTCGTGCGCCACCATGCGGAGCATTGGGACGGCAGCGGCTACCCCGACGGGCTGAAAGGGGCCGAAATTCCGCTGGGGGCACGGATTCTTGCCTTGGCAAACGCCTACAGTTCTCTGCTGCGTTCCCGCCCCTACCGGAAGGCCAAAACGCCCGCCGAAGCTCTGGAGGAAATCGAGGCGCGAAGCGGCACTCAATTCGACCCGGCGGTAGTCGCCGCCTTCCGCACCGTTGCGGCCCAGCTTCGTGAGGAAGCAGAAAACGAGGCTCACGCAGTCGCTCCTCTGACCTTTTCGCATCCCGCCGATGCCCGCGCCGCCCTTTACGACATCACGGCGGCCCAGCGAGAAACCCATGCCCTGCAAAAATTGGCGCAAACGGTTTCGAGTGCGGTGCATTACGAAGCGATTGCCGAAAGCGTGCTGGACTGTGTGCTGCAAACCGTTGCCCCCTCCGCCTGCGCCCTTTTTCTTCCCGAAGGCGACGGCGGAGAATACCTGCGAGCCATTGCCGCAAAAGGCACGAATGAGCGGCATTTGTTAGGCTCTCATGCGCGAATTGGGACTTACCTGACCGGGCGGGCTTACTCGCGCAGCGAACCGGTTTCCGCCACTTTCCACCCGGAAGACATCCATCTGCGCGACATCAGTGAAAGCTGGATTTCGTTTCGTTCCACGTTGATTTTTCCGCTGTGCGCCAATGGCAAAATCTACGGAACCCTGAACCTCTATTCCGAAAAGCCCGAAGCGTTCGGGCGGGACGACCGGCGTATTCTGCACGAAATTTCGGCCCAAACCGCACACGCGCTTTCCAGTGCCCAACGCTACCTCGACATTTCAGAGTCGGCCTACACTGATGCGATGACCGGCCTTAAAAATGGACGGTTTCTGCGCGAATTTATTGAGCAGGAAGTGAACCGGGCGCAGCGTGAAGGCACGGAAGTCGCCATCCTCAATATGGATTTGGACAATTTCAAGCCGATCAACGACCGGTTCGGGCACGCTCGCGGCGACCAGACGCTGCGTGAAGTGGCGGACCTGCTGCGGCTTCATACCCGCAGCTACGACCTTGCCGCCCGCTATGCCGGGGACGAATTCGTGGTGGTGCTCAGCCACACCGACCGAATTTCGGCGGAAGTTGTCGCGGCTAAATTGAAAATCGCTGTTGAAAAACACGGAGAGAAACTTACCCTGCGCGAGCCGGGTTTTCCCAAACTGGGCGTTTCGATTGGAGTGGCTCTATTCCCGCACGACGGCGAGGATTTGCAGTCGCTGCTGTGCCGCTCGGATGCTTCCATGTACGCCGACAAAAAAGCCCGAAAACAGGAACGGGCCGCGTAAACAAAGCCCCTCGCCCGTGAAATCGAGCGAGGGGCGTAAAAACAGCGAACGGCGTTTTATTATTTGCCGGGGGCCACAATCGGAGTATAAAACGGGGCCGGAACCGAATCTTCGATTTTCACGGCATCTACTTTCACCAGGTAGAAGCGGGCGGAAGTCGAAGCGTTCAACCACTGAATCACGCGAACGTGCTCCCCTTTGGGTTTTTCCACCACCCAGACCGCCAGTTTGGAATTCGCTTGAGCGATTTCCGAGAGCAGTTTGACCAGGCTTTCGTGATGGCTTTCGCCCAGCTGACACTCGATTACGGCATTTTGCAGCAGCGTAGGAACCCCGCTGTTTTCAGTGGTTGGCAGCGAGATCGCTTCGCCCAGCAGATCGAGGCTGTTCTGCACCCATTCGGCAAAACTAGCGACATCGTTCTGCCACACTTCCGCCAAAGTCACGCGGCGCAGGCGTCCTAATCCGGTTCGGTTTCGGATGGTCTCAGAAACGTTGACTTCGGGAGCGGCTTCCGCCGGTGCGGTGAGGGTTCCAGCGGCAGAAACTTCCGAATGAAGCCCGGAACTTTGCAGCACGTCCGTCAACGTGGGAGGGGTCACGACGGACTCCATCGCTCGCTTCCAAATCTCTTCCGCCGTCTGGCGCACTGAGGGCGGGGCCGATTCGCGAGCATTGACCGCCGCAAATCCTTCGAGGGTTTCCGTTTCAATCAAGGGGGTGGTACCATTGTTCAACATAGAATTTCCTTACATTCCGCCCAAGCGCGGAATTTTGCGGTTTCGGACTCAATTTCCGTAGAGTTTGGCTTATCAACTAAATCTTCGGACTTCTTCACCGAAATCTTTACTTTTTTTTACGTAAGCGGGCAGGATTAGGTCGCCGCATTCGTGAATCTCCCTCTACTCTTCTTCGATTTCTTCTCTTCGCGTTCGTTTCTTTTCAACTCAAGCAGCAAAAGGCTTTTCAGGTGCATTCCGCTGATGAACCAACTCAAGGTCAGTGACAACAAACGGTTTTTACTCAACGACGACGGAAGCCCATTTTTCTATCTCGGCGATACCGCATGGGAGCTTTTCCACCGGCTGAGTCGCGAGAAGGCCGACCTCTTCTTGGAAACCCGTGCCGCTCAGGGCTTTACCGTAATTCAGGCGGCAGCACTTGCAGAATTCGACGGCCTCCAGACTCCCAATCCCTATGGAAGCCTTCCGCTGCACAACCTCGACCCTGCTCAGCCAAACGAGGCCTATTTCGCTCATGTGGATTATATCGTGAACCGGGCCAATGCGCTGGGGATGTTTGTGGGGATGCTGCCCACTTGGGGCGACAAATTCAACAAAGCTTGGGGCGAAGGCCCCGAAATCTTCACCCCCTCAAATGCTCGCCTCTACGGGGAATGGCTGGGGCGTCGCTATACAAATCACAACGTGATCTGGATTTTGGGCGGCGACCGCGAACTGAAAACCGACACCCACCGCGCCATCGTGCAGGAAATGGCAGCCGGCCTCATCACGGGTGACGGCGGAACTCATTTGAGAGCGTTTCATCCGCAGGGCGGGCGTCACTCCTCCGAGTATTTCCAAAACGATGACTGGCTGTCCTTTCATATGATTCAATCCGGGCACGGACGAAACACCAAAAACTACGAAATGATCGCGCACGATTACGCGCTCACTCCCGTGAAGCCCTGCCTGGATGCCGAGCCGGGATACGAAGACCATCCCGCCGGGTTCGATCAGGAAAACGGCTATCTTCTAGATTATGATACGCGCAAGTCGCTTTACTGGAGCCTGTTCGCCGGGGCCTGCGGGCACACGTATGGCTGTCACTCGATCTGGCAGTTCTGGTCGGACACCCGTGAGCCGGTGAATCGCCCTCTGCGCTTTTGGCCTCACGCCGTTCAGCTACCAGGTGCTTGGCAGCAGCAGTTCGGCAAAAAACTCATTGAGTCGCGCCCGGTTCAAACTCGTATCCCGGACAATTCCCTTCTCATCTCCGGCCAGATGGAGGAGGGAGACCATCTCGCCGCGACCCGCTGTCGGGAGGGGCGGTACGCCTTTGTCTACTCTCCAATGGGCAAGCCGTTTACCGTTGACCTCGAAAAACTTACCGGCAAGACCCTTCAGGCAGGGTGGTTCGATCCACGCACCGGCTTCGCGCACTCCGCCGGTCGGCTCTCCTGTCAGGGAACCCGTGAATTTTCGCCTCCGACACAAGGTTTGTATCACGACTGGGTGCTGGTGCTCGATGATGTGGAGGCGGATTTTGGCGTTCCCGGTCAGTGAGGTTCGAGGGAAAAGAAAGAACAGAAAGAAGGAGAGACACCGGGGTGTCTCTCCTTCTTTCTTCGATGCTTGCGGATCCACTTGAAACCGCACTCAGCAAAGGCGCAAAAAGGTTTGGTCATTTTGCGCCTAGGGACGCCCTCGCCGTTCCGTCCGCAGGACGTTTAGCCGAAGGCTCCCCAGACGGGTATTTTAATGCCCGGCGTGTGTGGGCTCCCCAGACGGGTATTTTAATGCCCGGTCTGCCGGTGTACCCTCAACGGTATTTCAATGCCCGGTCTTTCGATGCGCCTTCGGCTGGTATTTTAATGCCCAGTCTGTCGGTGCTCCCGCTGGTGTGCCCTCAACGGGTCTTTCGGTGCACCCTCAATGGGTATTTTAATGCTCGGCCCCTTGATGCCCGGTCTCTCCATGTGCCCTTAATGGGTATTGGGATGCCCGGTCAAAAGGGCCAGGGGCGAAAACGAAAAACCTGCTCTGCGCCTTCTTAGTGCGAATCGGCGTCGCTGGCTCCCTCGGACGGAGCAGAGGAACTCGGCTCGTCTTCGAGATAGACTTTTTCTTTGGTCAAGACTTCGCTTCGTTTCGGTGCAGAGACAGGCAGTTTGGCCAGATCGAGCCGCCGCGCCCCATAATAATGCGCCAGATGATAGCCCGAATCGAGGCGGGAAATGATGACGCCTTTTTTTCGGGTTGCTGCATGAACGAACCGCCCCTCGCCAAGATAAATCCCCACATGAGAAAGACCCCGTTTGTAGGTGTTCTTGAAAAAGACGAGATCGCCTGCCTGGAGTTCACTTTTCTGAACCGGCTTGCCCATATGATATTGGCCGGAGGCCACACGGGGAACATAAACCCCCCATTTTTCGCAGACGACCTGCACCAGACCGGAGCAGTCGAACCCCGTTTTGGGAGAACGTCCGCCAAAACGATAGGGCGAGCCGCGAAACGCCGCAGCTGTTTTCGCCAGCACCTGTCCGCGAGAAAGAGAGCGAGTCTGAGAAATACTCTGAGAGAGTTTGGGGTCCTCTTTTTTGTCGTCAGAGAGACCGGGGGCCAATGCGCTGAGGGTGAAGGCCGCCGCAAAAAAGGCGGCGGAAATTTGTCGAAAAGTCAAAACTTGCAGGATTCCTTTCCGGGTGTTGCAGGCCCTAACCACAAACCACCAGCCGGGGCAATTCGTAAAGGCAGGATTAGTTTAGCATACACCGGAACATTTTCGGCAATTCTGCGTAAAGTCTTAGGTTTCGGGATAAAGCCAGCGGGCAAAAAGGCGCGTCATCAAGGGCATCATCACCCAGGTCATTGTGCTCACCAGGATCACAGCGGCAATCGCGGTTCGCAGCGGCAGAGGCACTTCTTTTAAGGGCGGGTAAAGATAGAGGGCGGCGATATTCAGCAGCGGATAGGCGGCACACGCAGTAACCACTGCTGTTTTCCAGCGCGGCGGCACGGCGGCATGGACACCGGGAAGCGTAAACCAGGATTCAAGTCCGTTGACTTTTTGCAAATTTTCCGGCGAAACCATCAATGGCTCCAAATGGGCAAGAAAGGCTTTTCGCTGCGGCGAGTCTTCCCATCGTTTCAGATCGGAGAGGCGGCGGAACTTAAAGACAATTCGGTATTCGCAGGGGGCTTTGTCGAAATGGGAAGGACGAAACAGGGTTGCTCCCAGATAGCCGGGGAACGTTTCGACAACACGGGTCATTTCGTTGAGCAGCTGCTCGAAGGGAACTTCGCAGCCAGCCCGAATATGACGTGACACAAAAACGGTCACAGGCGGGTCGGTGATTTCGCTTTCTGAGGGGGAAAGCGGCAGGGAAAGCCGGGCGGCTTCGGGAGCCTGCTCCGGCAAACGAGCGGTGCTCATGGCATTCTCCAGGGGCCAGCCGCGAGTTGATGGTCGGGCTGAAAATAAGTGCGGGTCTGCACTCTCCCATTGTACGCCCCAGGAGCAGAATCGTTCCAGCCTCTTTTTGTCTGTCTGTTTCCAGCTGATCAGGCGAATCAGCCTGGAGTGAGAACATTGGAGAGCTATTCCACCCCGGAAACAGAGATTTTGCACCCTTTTGACGGTAATTTTTCGGAAATCAGCGGTTCGGCACTCTTTGTGCAAAAGAAACGTTAGCGACGTTGATTTGTCCAGAATTTGCCTCAGCGAAGGCTTTAGAACCGGAGACAACCGTGCGAACTCGAAATTACACTCTTGTGCTTTTTGCTCTGCTGTCCACCTCTGCTCTTTCTCATAAGGCAGCAGCACTCAATGCGATTACGTTTACACTGGACGGCTCCAGCCTGCAGGGGTATGCGGGCAACCTCGGTATTGACTTCAATGTCAATGCCCCCCTTACCATCACACAGCTGGGCGCGTTTAACGCGACAGGGCAAAGCTTCACCACTGCGAAAACCGTTCAAGTCTGGAACCGAAATGTCCCCGACACTCCCTTGATTCAGATCACCATTCAGCCGAATCAGGGAACTCTGCTCGACGGGGTGCGCTTTGTGGACGTAACGCCGTTTACGCTTCCTGCCGGATTTCAGGGCACGCTTTGTGCATCCGGCTTCAATGACATTGACCACGATTACAACACCAACGTCGGCTCGTTAAACACTTCGCACCAACTCACCAATGACCCGCTCATTACGTGGCAGGACAATGGCGGCGGCTACGTGATGAACCGCTACGACGACAACCTCAACCGTCTCCCGCAGGTCACAAACTATCAGTACAACTGGCAGCTGCCCAACGCTTCTTTCCGCGCTCATGCCGCCAGTGTTCCCGCCCCCGGTTCTGCCGCCCTGCTCAGCCTCGGCTTTGCCGGGGTCGGAATGCTTTTGCGCCGCCGCCGCTAAAGCTCCGCCAAAATCAATGCAGGAACCGACGCGCCCGCAGTGGAAACTGAGGGCGCGTTGCAGATGAGCGGCAAGCCTGCCCGGGCCTAAAGAGAGTTCCGAATCGTACCCGCTCTCTGCCTAGACTGCTTCACTTATCCGCGACAACGCAACATTCTCCGAAGGATTTCACCGAAACCACCATGACCTCAACTTTAACCCTCCACAGCGATTTTCACGTCGGCGAAGTGGACACACGCATTTTCAGCGGCTTTTTGGAACACATGGGCCGCGCCGTTTATGAAGGGATTTACGACCCCGCCTCGCCGCTCAGCGACGAAAACGGGTTTCGCAAAGATGTGATCGAGGCGATCAAACGCTTAAAAATGCCCTTGGTGCGCTATCCCGGCGGCAACTTCGTCTCCACCTACAACTGGCCCGACGGGATCGGCCCCAAAGACAAGCGTCCTTCCCGTCCCGATTATGCCTGGAAAAGCATCGAGAGCAACCAGTTCGGCACTGATGAGTTTATGCAATGGTGCGAAAAAGCCGAAACCGCCCCGATGATGGCGATCAACCTTGGAACCAAAGGCGCGGCAGAAGCCGCCGCTCTGCTCGAGTACTGCAACCTGCCAACCGGAACCTACTGGGCCGACAAGCGGGCGGAAAACGGGCATCCCGCTCCCTATGGCGCAAAGGTCTGGTGTTTGGGCAACGAAATGGACGGCCCTTGGCAGGCTGGCCACGTTCCTGCGGAAGAGTACGCTCGACGCGCCGACCAAGCAGGAAAAATTATGAAGGGGCTGGACCCGTCCATCGAGCTGGCCGCCTGCGGCTCTTCGGGGCGAATGATGAATACCTATCTTTCCTATGACCGCATAACGCTGGAATACTGCTGGAACGAGGTCAATTACGTCTCTGCACACCGCTACAGCAACAACAATCAGAACGACTCGGCGTGGTTTTTGGCGGAGGGGGTCGAGATTGACCGTATTGTGGAGGATTATGCCGGCCTGTTCGACTTTGTGCGCGGCCTGAAACGCTCCTCGAAGCGGGTTTATCTTTCTTTCGATGAGTGGAATGTCTGGTACAAAAACATGGAAATGGACGGCGGCTGGAAAAACGCTCCGCATCTCATCGAAGAGGTTTACAATCTCGAAGATGCTCTGGTGTGCGCTCAATATCTCAGTTCGTTTATCCGCCATGCCGATGTGGTAAAAATCGCCTGCCTCGCTCAAATCGTGAATGTCATCGGGCCGATGCTCACCACCAAAGACGGAATGCTGATCCAGTCCATTTTCTATCCGATTGAGGCGATGGCTTCCTATGCGCGGGGAAAAGCCCTCCGTCTCGCTCTTGACTGCCCCACCTATACCGCTGGCGAGCGCGGCGAAGTTCCCACTCTAGACGCTTCAGCAACACTGGCGGAAGACGGAACGCTCGCCCTCTTTTTGGTCAACCGAAGTCAAACCGACCCAACAACGCTGACTATCAAGCCGGAGGACTTCAAGGTGTCCGGGGTTTTGGGCGTAGACGTGCTGTCCGGCTCCGACCCGAAAGCGGCGAACACCTGGGACAACCCCCATCTGCTGACACCTCAATCCGGTTCCGCCGAAATCAACGAAACCGGAGGCTTGAGCGTCGCCGTTCCTGCACTCGGCTTTGTCTGCCTTCGAGCCAAAACTGAAAAACGCTGATCGTCCGATCCTTTCACCCGGTGTTGATCAACGCCGGGTGAAATTTCGCTCCGTGCTGTGCGTCAGGAGGAAAAAGGAGGCGCGTGAAAAGGTAAGCGTGCCGTGTTAGAAAACAGCGATTGTCTCAGATGGAGAGGACAAAATCATTTTGGTGCTGGCTGCAAACGAGGATGCGATTTTTAGTATGTCTTTGCGGGAGGGCTTCCCCCTGTTTCTTGATGCCGCTTCCGGAGGCGAGATTCGGATCGAACCCCGATGAGCCGTTCACCGAGATTGAAAATTTGGGTTCGTGCCGCCGCCGCCGGGATGCTCATGGCCCTCAGCCTTTTTTTGCTGCCTCCGCCGCTGAATCTCGTTTTCGTTTTGATTGGCCTCATCTTTTTGCTGGCCCAGGGAGCGGCTCTTCTGAAAACGCGCCCGCAGGCCTACGACCTCGCCCAGTTAAAGTCTCTTCACGAACGTGAACTCGCCCGCGATGACCCTGAGGAACCCGACGAAGCTGCCGAAGGGATTGAGCGGGATTGGGTTTACTGTCACCGCTGCGGCGGCTCGCTTCCCGCTAGTCATGCCATCTGCCCTGAATGCGGCGGGCCGCTCGGTGTTTGAAGGGGTATTGGGGCTATCGCCAGTCGCCGAAGAGCACAAACGGAGCCCAGTAGTAAGGATGACGATAGCGGATGTCGTGCCTTAAGGTTCGCTCGGCATGGCGTAACGCTGCCCCCTTCCCCTCTCCATGTTTCACCCGATTTCGGTAAAAGTCGCTCATCAAAGCGGCGGTGGAGGCATCGTCAACTGCCCACTGGCTGACCACCTGCGTCGGGCAGCCTGCCACAAATAAAGCCCACGATAAGCCCACCATTCCTTCCCCTGAACGGGTTTCGCCGCGAGCGGTGCTGCAGGCGGAAAGCACCACCATTTCTGCCTTCAGATCAAGACCGTAAATTTCGCGGGCGGTCAGAAATCCGTCGTCTTTGCTCCCCGGCGACGGCTGCGCCAGCACAACGGATGAAAGCAGCGGCGAGGCATCGTTGACAAACCCATGCGTCGCAAAATGTACAAACCGATAACGTCCCATCTGCTCCTTGATCGCGCTTTCCTGAACGGCATTTCCGGTCAAGAGAGTGGCTCCCGGAAACAGGCGGGCAATCGCTGTCGCTTCCTGCCGCGTTCCGGGCAGAGAAGAAATTGCTTTTCCCCGTGACAACAGTCCCTCCATTTTGCGTGCCGGTGAATCAAGCGGGCGTGCTGGTGAATCGAAGGGACGCGCGGGCGAGTCCAAAGGTCTGGCGGGTGAATCGAGGGGGCGGGCGGGGCTGTCAATCGGGCGTGACGGCGAATCAACCGGACGCTGGCCCGACACACCCTCCAAATCCCCGAAGCGGGCAGAGGTTCCAAACGCAGGATCGGCGCAGACGAGCAGGGTTTGAGAAGCAGGAGTTCGGGTTTTCGCCAGCGTCAAAGCGGCCTTCGCTCCAGTGGCGGAGTAGGCGTAGGCGATCTCGAAGCGGTCGGCCAGAAAGGGTGGGGAGGAGTTCGGTCGCGGCATCAGGGCAGAAAACGGCACGTCCCACAGCGCACCGTCCGGGCAGATCAACAGCCGCTTTTTGCCCTTCAGCAACGTTTCGGCGGGGTATATCAGGCGAGCATAAAGGTCGGCGGCTTTGTTTCGATAGGGCTTTCGGGGGTCGGCGCAAAGGGCACGAAACTGGGCCGCTGTTTTGGTGAGGGCCAGGCGCGAGATTGGAATCAACACATGAGAAGTCCCCCGTGAGGTCAAGACAAAAAGGTGCAGTTCCGTTTCCGAAACGGCGGCGTACTCCAGCAAAGCCGTGTCGGAGGGCAGCAGTGCCGCAAACTCCGAAGCGGTCACTGTAGAAGCAATTCTCTTTTGCGCCAAAAGCGGGTGACGGGCGTAAAGGGTTTCCGTCAGACGAGCTAAATCTCGTTCCACTTCCGCCAGCTCGATTTTCAATTGAGCGAAGCGTTTTTTGGCTCCGACTTCGTTCTCCACTCCCTCTTTCACCATCCGGGCATTCAGGTAGTCTGCCTTCTCTCGCAGATGCCGCTCCTGCGTTCGCTCGGTTGGAGTGAGCACTGCGTTGAGGTCTACCCGCCCGGAGGCAAGTAAATCGAGCAGAGAACGGGCTTTCGTGCGCTGAACCAGGGCAAATGCCGCCTCCGTTTTTCCGTTTTCCAGCAGGATTTGCAGGTGGGTCTGATAGATACTCAGGCGGCTTTCAAGGTAGCTGCGTTTCGCTTCGGAATAGCCGCCGAGGTTTGTCCGAAACTCCTCCACCAAAGAGACCGCCTCCTGCGAGGCCGCTTCCGCCGCTTGGAGGTGACGAAGTTTTCTTTCCTCCTTTGCCAAAAAAAGAAGAGTCAAGGCCAGCCGCTGCCAGTCTCCGATCCGCCGTTGAAGGCGGGAGGCCGCCTGATAGTGGAGGAGGGCCTGCCGAGACTGCCCCTGTCCCGACGCCGCTTTTCCCAGCTGCATCCACGCATAAGCCTGGTTGCTGGTATCGCCGCTGCTGCGGCTGGTTTCCAGTGCCTCGCCGAAATGGGCGGCGGCGGCCTGCCACTCCTTTTCGGCTTCGGCGATTCGGCCCAGCCCAATCAGCGAGACCGCCTCCCCGCCTCTCAGTTTCGCAGCGCGAAAAAGGGAGAGCGACTGGTGGTAAAATTTCTTGGCTTCGCGCCTCTGCCCCTGCTGCAAAGCAAGGTTTCCCAGGCTTGAAAGGGCCCCTCCCTCCAGCAGTTTACTCTCGGCGGATCGGCTTACGGGCAGAGCCTGCTGATAACTTTCTGCCGATCTTTCGAATTGACCGATACTGAAATAGATTTCCCCCAATCGGATCAGGGTTCGCGCCTCGCTTTTTTTATCCTCCGTCTCACGGCTCAGCGTCAGGGCGAGGGCAAAACTCGTCAATGCTTTTTGCGGCTGTCCGGCCTCGGCATAAATTTCTCCGAGGTTGAGGGTAACGATCAATTCATTGCGCCGGTTTCCGATTTCCTTGATTAAGGGCAGGGCTTGCTGATAAGCGTGGACGGCCTCCGTCATTTTCCCCAGGGCCGAGAGCGTTGTGCCGAGATCGCTGAGCAAAACCGATTCGATCCCCTTGTCTTTCAGTTTCCGGCTCAGCGGCAGGGCTTCCTCATAAAGCGCGAGGGATTTCTGAGTTTCGCCGATGGTGGTGTGGAGCAAACCGAGATTGAGAAGACAAATCACCTGGCCGCGCTCGTGGTGCAGTGCTTGGAACAGCGTTCGCGCTTTCCGAAAGTTTTCCAGGGCTTGCAGCGGACGATCCGTTTCTCCATAAAGATTGCCTGTGTTGAGCAGCGTGGCGGCTTCCCCGGATTTGTCGCCCGCCTCTCTTCGGCAAACAAGAGCGGCGTTGTACTGTTCGAGGGCTTTGTTCGGGCTTCCCGTCGAGGCATAGACATTGCCCAGCGTGTTGAGAACGTTCCCCTCGCCTCTACGATTTTTGAGGAACCGGTAAAGCGGAAGTGCAGAATGGATGTTCTGGATCGCTTTTTGCGGCTCTCCTGTGTCAAAATAGAGTGCCGCTTTATCGGCGAACAGATCGGCTTCCGCCGCAGAGTTCTGCAGCTCTCGGCTCAGCGGCAGAGCCTGCTCATAATACTCCAGAGCCTTCTGCCCGCCTCCGGCGTCATGCATTCGGTTGCCCAGAAGCCGAAGAGCGGCGAGTTGACCGGCTTTGTCCCCCAGAGTTTTCGCCTGACTCAGGGCTTCTTGGCCCAGCCGAACGGCCTCTGCGGGCTGATGGGCTTCGCTGGCGTTCGCGGAAGCCCGGAGCAGTTCTTGAACGGTGCGGGCGGGCTTGTCGGGAGAGGTCTGCGCTCCGATCTTCAGGGGCGGCAGACACAGCAGGGAAAAACCGAATAAAAACGCGGCACGAAATTGAGGCATAAGGACTTCTTTGAGCAGGGAAATGGGCTATGAACCAGAAAACGACGGCAGTTCATGGATTGTACCCAATCGGTCTCCGTTTCACGGCGAAACAAACTTAGGGCGGGAAGGCGGAAAAAGAGGTGGCACAAACACGAAAAACCGGGGAAGCGACTCTAGTCTGGCTTCTCGCGCTCGTGTTGGTGGGAACGGGGGCGGTTTCCCTCTGGCGGGGTAGTCATGGCATTGATTACGTGCCGTTTTATCTCACCGGCAAACTGCTGAACGAAGGCCGCCCCGTTTACGATCTGAAAGAAAAAGCCGCCGTCATCGCCCGCGACACCCCGCAGCTGCGGGATCGGGTGGAAGCAAACGCCCCGATGTTCTATCCGCCGTCCGCCGTTTTGCTGCTCAGCCCGCTTTCTTTCTTTTCGCTGGCGACCGCGAAAAAACTCTTCTGGCTTTTTGAGTTCGGAATTTTGCTCGGTGGTCTGCTGAAATTGTCCGTTGTGGCGGCCCCGCGCTGGAAGCCGGAAAGCCGGATGCTGCTCATGGGCATCACACTTCAAGCCTCGGCAATCCGGGGGGGAATGGAACTGCTGCAAATCGCTCCTCTTGTCCTGGGACTGTTCTGCTTTTTTCTGGCGGCCTTGATCCGGGGGCACGAGAAAACGCTTTTCTGTCTTTTGGTGCTGGCTCTCGCCCTTAAATTCACGCTGGCTCCGCCTTTTCTCGTGCTGGCATTTTTGTTTCGGCGGGCTAAGATGGCGGGAGCCTCCCTCGGCGCGGTTTTGCTCTTCAACGGAATTGGATTTCTGGCGATGGGCGGCCCGGAAGCGGTACGAAGTTATCGCGCAGGATTGGCGCAGGTTGAGGCATTTCCTGTGAACGCGCCCGATCCGCATCTTGCGGCCTCCGCCGAACGGGTGGATTTGATCTATTTGTTAAACGGTCTATTTTCCGCTCCGTTTGTGGCTCGTATCGGGGTGGTGGTGGTCGTGCTGGGGGCGGGCGTGTGGATTGTTCGCGCCTGGGTTGCCCGTCCGCCGGAACTCCCGGAGGAGATTTCGCTGGCTTTGTTTTGTGCGCCGACGGTGTGCCTGACGCTGATGGCGGTTTATCATCACACGCCGGATGCCTGCCTGCTTCTGGCTCCGGCTTTGCTGTTTCTGGCTTTTCCAATGCTTTCCCGAACCCCGGCGGTTCGTCTTTTTCTCGGTTCCGTTGTGTTTTTCGTGGTACTCCGTCCGGGCTTTCGGGAGACTGCTTCCCTGCTCGGCTCGCTTCTGCACAAAGACCGAGTGGTCTTGGAAAAAATGGTGAGCAGTGCCGCCCTCACGGTCTGCCTGCTCGCCTCCCTCGTTTCCCTTTTCTCCAAAGCCCGCACCGCCGATCCTTCAGCCGGGAGAACGGCATGAAAAACCGCCGCGAAGTGGCTGCGCTCGTTTTGCTCGGTCTGCTTTATTTTTTCCTGCGGACGGTTTCGCTTTCGCGGGAACCAATCAACGCCGTTTTCGATGAGGGCGTTCACCTCGGCTTAATAAAACTCACGGCGGAAGGCCGGGGCAGCCTTTATCGGGATTTTCTTTTCGTGCATCCGCCGGGGGTAATCTGGGCGGGGGCGTGGCTCTGGAAACACGGGGTTCAGGAAATTTTCACTCTGCGCCTGATTTATATCACGGTGTGCGGCGCAGCGTTATTTCCTTTTTATGGGCTGGTCAAGCGTCGCTACGGCGTCCGAACCGCCCTTTATTCGCTGGGGCTGCTCATCGTCACGCCGGGTTTTGCGGCATGGCTGGCCCGCACGATCATGCTGGATTTGGCTCTGCAAATCCCGCTCTGTCTGGCTTTGTGGGCAATTGCTCGCTCGGAAAAACCCTCGCCTGCGTCTTTACTTGGTGCAGGGCTTTTGATCGGGCTGGCAGCCCTAATCAAAGCGATGGCACTGCCTATCGCCATCGCCCTCGCTGCCTCCCTTTTTCTGGTGTCCAAACAAAAAAGTTCCGGCCATTTCGAAACCCGCAGGGCCGATCCGAGCTTTCGTCACGCCTGGCTTCTATTCGGGCTGGGGTTTGCGGCGGCGTTTGGGACGATTACCCTGCTGCTGTGGCGTACCCAGAACTACGGTTTTTTCGCCTACGGACTCAATGGCTCCGTTTCTTTCAACGGGCGTCAGCGGCCCTATGAACTGGCGAGCGGCTTTTATATGCTGCCGTTGCAGATGACGCTGGGACTTTCAGGGGTCTGGCGCATGACGTTCGGAAGCAAAAACGCCTCGGAGCGGTTTCTCGGTGCGTTCGCGCTGCTCTATACGGTTTTGATTTTGCTGCTGCCCCGTAACTTCTACTGGCGTTACCTGATTCCGTCCCTGCCGGTTTACACGCTGGGGGTGGTTCTCTGGCTTCAGTCTCTGCCAGACCAGCCCGCCTGGAAACGCCGCCTCTCGGTGTTTGCTCTGATTGTTGGCAGCCTGGTCGCGCTCACGTCCGAGGCTGTTTATCTCGGTAAAGATGCGGTCAATCCACCCGAATACAGGCAGGCTCTCGCAGTTCTCAAGGCCAGCGCGAAACCTCTTTTCACCCTCGACCCGATCTGGGTAGTTTCGTCAAAACAGGAATTTCCGCTCTGGCTTTTCGCCTGCGATGCAGAATGGAAGATTCCACAGGTGAAGGTTCCACAAGATTTCAACGCGGTTTTAGGCCGCTGCCCCACCGTGCTGCTGGATCGGAAAACGCTAGAGATGCTGCCCCCGGAAACCCTCGCTCTGATTCGCCGTGACTACCGCCCGGTGTTTCGCTTTCTGTCTCCCTCCGAACGCCGGTATGTCGAGATTCTGCGCCGCTAACCTCGCCTGATCGTTGCCGCGAGATACCCGGCTCCAAAGCCGTTGTCAATGTTGACGACGGCAACCCCCGCCGCGCACGAGTTCAGCATTGTCAGCAATGGGGCGAGACCGCCGAAACTCGCCCCGTACCCAACGCTCGTTGGCACGGCAATCACCGGGCGTGACACCAATCCTCCAACCACCGAAGCGAGGGCCCCTTCCATTCCCGCTACCACAATAAGAACGCTTGCGGATTGAATCTTCTCCCGGTGTGCCAGCAAACGATGCAGTCCCGCCACCCCCACATCGTAAAGCCGCTCCACCGCGCAGCCCATTTCCAGGGCCGTCACCGCCGCTTCCTCTGCAACAGGGTAATCGGCGGTTCCGGCGGCAAGAACGAGAGTGAGAGGGGGAGCCGCGACAGAAGACGAGGCAGGGTCAGGAAAAATTTTCTCCCCCGCCCCTTTCCGCATCTCCTCACTTTTGATGACTACGATCCGCGCTGCCTCGTGATACACCGCGTTCGGGAAACGGGCGAGGAGTGCGGCAGCGGTTTCGGCGTCGGCACGGGTTGCCAGCACCTTTTCGGATCGGGCGGAAAGTTTCTCGACAATGGCCAGCAGGTGCGCGGGGGCTTTGCCGGGGCAGTAGACGACTTCCGGGAATCCCTGCCTCAGCTCCCGGTGATGATCGAGTCGGGCGAAGTCGTCGAGTGTCTCATAGGGCAGGTCTCGGAGGGATTGAAGGGCATCGTCAACGGCGGTCGTGCCGGATCGGACGGCTTCGAGGAGTTCGCGGAGTCGGGTTTCGTTCATCTTCGCTCTTTCGTTCTGACATTTTGCGGGAGTTTCCCGTTCTCGCTTGACTTCGACACCGGAAATCAAGTCTCCTCTTTTTGTCAGCGAAGCGGCAAAAGCCTAAAAGCCCGGCGGCAGGGCCGCAACAAACAACTGATCGGCGACGAGCACAATTTTCCCTCCGCCTCGTGAAACGGCACAGGAATAGTGAGTGCCTTTCCAGACCGGATTCACTTTTTTGACGGTGCTGATAAAGTCGCCCAAATCCTGGAGTCCGGTTTTCTTCGACCAGACAAAAGACCGCCAGAAATAGGAAATGTCTTTGCCGTCAACCTCTTGAAAAGTCCCGTCCTGAGCATCGGGGCTTCCGGTCGTGTCGCAGGAATAGCCTCCCACCACAACCGAGCCGTCTGCCGACATCTCCTCTGCCTGGAGGCCAAACCCATTGTGTGCGCCCACTTTTCTGCCGGTGGCAGTGGTTTCCCAGCCATATTCCTCATTCCAAGTTTTGATCGTGCCCGGTTTGTGCCCAGTCTCCCACCGAATCTGATTGCTGTCTTGATTTTTGGGAACGATTTTGCCGATTTTAAAGCCTTTCGCTGCGCTCCACGTCCAGCCCCGCAGCCCCGTTTCCGAGTAAAATTGCCCTTTAACTCCCGTGCCGTCCGCTGTGAAATCCGACACCCAGCCTTTTCCTTTGCTCACCTGGGCCGGGAGTTTCATCTGCGTAACCGCGACCGGGCGCACCGCTTCTCCCTGCCGAAACCGCACTGCCGCCCCTGCGATCCCCACCCCACAAACCGCCAATCCCGCGATCATTGCGTGCTTGAGTTCCATCCGATCACTTCCTTTCGATCCTTGAAATTTTTGAGAAAAACGCCGCCTTACAAACAAGCCGGAAGGCGGCCTAGTTTCGAGATGAGACTTATTTCCGACGACGCCGCAAAAGCAGGACACCGGGCACAATGCCGATCAGTGCCGTTACAAGCGAACCGGGCGCGGGGACAGTGGTGACCCGAAATCCCGCAGAGGCAAGCGTAAGTCGGTCATCGGTCGAGGTTCCGCCAATGACGTTGAACGTACCCTCATAAACATCCAGAGGGACATCTGCGTTCAACTTCGCGGTGAAAAGACTGCCTGTCCAGGTTGCATTGGGGGCGAGCGAGGCAGGCGCATTCAGCAGAAACGAGCTGTCATCAATTTCCAGCGCGTTGCCCAGCGAACTGTAATCGGAACCGTTGAGAAAAAGCGAGGTGCTGCCGTTGTTGGTCAGTGTGCCGCTGAACAAAATCGGGGTTGCGCCATTGGCGATCTGCGAGTCGTGCGTCAGTTGCAGCAGCAGGTCGGCACGACTGCTGGGCCCCGTGATCGGCAGCAGGGCGAGGGTCGAAACGAGAATGAGAACGGGTTTCATGGGGTTTCCTCTAATTTAGGGAGAGGCGAATGAATGGGAGCGTTACCCCCAAACTCATTCGCCTGAGAGTAAGATCAGGGCATTCGCAGGCGGTAGGTTCCGCCAAAAGTGCCGCCGGAGTAAGCCCCCGTGATTTTTAGCACCTGAAACGTGCCGGGGGCGATCCCCGTGCCGGGGAACGTGAGCGTAAACGTATGATCCTCGCCGATCATGGCACGGGGGAACGTGATCGGAAGCGTTTCCAGAGCTGGGCGCGTACCGAGTTTCCCTAGATTGAGGGTGAGCGGTGCAAGATCGAGTTCCCCCGTATTCTGCACCCGCACCTGCACCTGAATGTTTCCGTCGTTCAGGCGATCCGTCGCCAGCGTGGTGGTAATTCCCGGCTTCAAGGTCATTCGTCCCACAAAGGTCTCTGCCCCGCCTAACGCATAGCCCTGGAAACTATTCCAGATCGGGAAATCCACCGAGTAGGTGGAACCCGCGAAGTAGACCCGCCCATTGTCATCTACGGCGAGATTGCGCTCCCAATCGTTGTCTGTACCGCCCAGATAAGAACCATAAGTGATTCGCTGACCGTCCGGTGTCAGGCGAAAAAGAAAAGCCGTTCCGGAATTGGTCGGGTTTTCCGGTTGCAGCGGTTGAAGCGCATTGGCGGTTGTCGGGAGATCGAAAGAAAAACTCTGCCCCGTGAACCAGAGATTGCCGAAACGATCTGCCACCCCCATATTTCCATAATCAGAGTCGCTGCCGCCAAAATAGGTGGCATAAATCGGGGTTCCATCCGGCGAGAATTTGGCAAGGAACACATCGGCCCAGCCCTGAATTGTGCCCTGCATCGGGTTTTTCTTGGGTATGTTCGTGGATTGGCTTGAACCAATGGCGTAGAAATTGCCCTCCGGGTCTACCGCCGCCCGCTCGAAAAAGTCGTAGTAGCTGCCGCCGAGGTAAGTGGCGTACATCAGCGTTTTCAGGTCAGACGAAAGTTTTGCCAGATAACCGTCCCACTGTGTCCAGCCGGAGGAGACGACTTTGGTGTTGTCCTGCGGATTAGCGAGAACCACTTGTGCATCGAAGCGTTCTTGAGTTCGGGTGAACGACCCCCCTGCGTTCGTGGTTCGCCAGATTCCGTTACCCGTTGCGATATGGAAGGTGTTCAAGTTGTTTGTAGGCGTCACCCAGTTGACCCCGGTTGCGTTGGTTGCGGTCCAGGAGTTTCCTCCGTTGATCGAACGATAGACCTGCCGATTATTGTCTACAATGCAGTACAGATAGTTGTTGTTGACGGGCGAGATCACGACCTGGAAGATGGCGCGTGGAGTTCCGTTATCGTAGAGGGGCAGACCGGAGTTGCGTGGAGTCCAGGTGATGCCGTCCGAGGAGGAGTACATCCCGTACTGGGTTGCGGCATAAAGGGTGGTTCCCGTCGAATTGAACGTCAGCCAATTTATTTGCGAGTTGTTGTTATTGTCTTTGGGAAGGTTTGTGGAAAGTGCCGTCCAGTTTTCTCCGTAATCTGTTGAGCGGTAGAGCGTATTGGTGCACCCCAGAAAGACGATATTCGGGTTCACGGGAGAAACAACCGGGCAAATCGGGTTATTGACACCGGAAATGCCTTTACGTACCCAGTTGACGCCTGCGTTGGTAGTTTTGTAGATGCCATTGTAAATTGAAATGTAGGCGCGATTGGTATTGGTCGGATCGAAATTCACTCCGTTCATCCAGGGATAAATGCCAGTGAAATTCCAGTTGACGCCCCCGTCTGTGGTACGGTAAAGCCCACTGTTGGAGATTCCGAGCATTGTGTTCGGGCTGGTGGGTGAGAGAGCCATATAATACAGATTGGAGGAGTTGTTGGAAATCGAGTCCAGCCCCGTCCAGGCGGTTCCAGAGTTCGTTGAACGATAGAATGAGGCTCCCGCTTTCGTGCTTTGCAGGGCATTCGCAGTGACGGGCATATCCCGGTTTTCGGTGTTGCCCAGCGCAATCACATTGCCGGAGGGGTCCACCGTCAACGAGCGAATGTGACTTTCCTTTGCCCAGTACGTTGTCCCGCGCAGGTAGGTCGCCCCGACCACTGAAGAGCCATCCGCGCTCAAATGAGCGATATAGCCATTCCAGTAACTCCAGTCACTATGAGTCGGTTGGTAGCCGCCTGTCGCTCCCGGCAGGTTGTACGAATTGGTATAGCCACCGATGTAAACACTTCCGTCGCCTGCAAGTGCGAGTGCTTCCGCCCATTGGTAAGCGTCCTGTCCGTAGTACGTGGAATAAATTAGGCTGCCGTTGGAAGCCAGCTTCACTACAAAAGCATCCCGACTGCCGCCCAATGTCCGTTGAAAGGCGTTGGCGGTCACAGGAAAATCGTTGGATTCCGTGATGCCCGTAAAATACGAGTTGCCATTTTTGTCTACCGTACCATTATAGGCACCATCGAAAGCACTTCCACCGAAGTAGGTGATGTATGCAGGCTTACCGTTTGCGGAGAATCGAGCGGCATAGGCATCCCAATTTCCTTGTTTCGTGGCCTGAATCGCGTTTACGGTCGGGAAGTCAAAAGAGTAGGTTTGACCGATAACGTAGAGATTACCTTTGCCATCCGTTGAAACAGCGTTGGCATACTCATAATCCGATCCGCCCAGATAGGTCGAGAAATCCACGACCGGATCAATGATGAGTGGCAGGTTTTTGCGGTAGGTTCCTACCGCAAAGCCGACCTGCCCTGTTCCTTTCAATCGGTAGCCCCCGGAGACTGGAACGCGCTTGCCATTCACTGTCTGGTAGATCACCGGACGCTTCCAGCGGGCTTCGCCCGCAACGGTTTTGAGCAGCAGGTCGCCGTTTTTCGCGAGGCGCACTCCCTGCGTGTTCTCCGATCTAAAGCGGATGCGAGAGGGTGACGCTCCCGGAGCCACCACGAAATCGTATTCCAGTTTTTTTCCCTGCCCGTAGTAAATCAGGTCAATACCGGGATACGCCTGGGGAAAACGCACCCTCTCATAAAGTGATGCCTCGGTAGACTGAACATGGCCCTTGAAAGAGCAATAGCGGCGTGACGGGACAACGGGCGTTTTGTCAGTCGAAGGAGAGGCGTTGGGGTTAGCACCGATCAGGTCTATCGTCAACGGAACAGTTTTTCCCGACTTGAGGGGTAAGAGAAACTGCGTTCGGTTCGCTTCGATTTTAAGCGCGTAGTCCAAACCATGAGTGATAAACCCTCGATCCTGTTTCTCGAACATCGGGGGAACAAAATAGGGAGTGTGAGGGGAGACGGAACGCGAAACCGAAGGCATTTGAGCGGTCGCGCAAGGGGAGAAGGAAAGAGTACCCACGAGGGCACTTATCCAAAACGGCGGGTTCTTCAAAACATTCCTCCTATGAGAGTGGGCTGCGATTAACGACGCAGAGGCAGCATGGCATTAACAACCTTTGATAAGATTGTTTTTTGGGAACGTGTCGAAACGACGGCTGACGAGAAACGGTGGAAAAGAGCAGCTCCTTCTCGCTCCGGCGGGGGACGAGAAAGAGCGGGAAAGGCCGAAGATCGAAACTGCCCGGCTGCGGCCTCCCACCGCACCCAGAATAATTCTTCTGCCGTGACAAACACCGTGACGAATCGCTCCTTTCGTCGTGTATAATAAAAACAAAACTTTCTTCTTTTTGCCTGCGGACTTTTCACACGCCCATGACACCCTGGAAGGTTCAACTCCTCGGCACGTTCCGTGCCCTCCGAAACGACGAGAAAGCCTCGCTTCAATCGAAAGAGAGGAGGGCACTTCTCGCCTCGCTGCTCCTCGAAAACCGCCTTACTCCCCAGGGCGGCTTTCTCGATCCCCAGCCCCTCTCTCGCTCCCGGCTCGCCAACCGCTACTGGAGCGAAAGCGACGATCCCCACGCCAGCCTCCGCAAAGCCATTCAGCACCTCAAGCGTTACTTCGGCGAAGACGCTTTCACAGCCGATGGCGAGTCCCTCCGGGCCAATCCCGGCCACTTTGTGACGGATATCGAAGAGATGATGCGGCTTTACGGAAAAGCCCAGACGCTCACCGACGCAGCCGAACGCCTTCATTGTTTGTTGGAAGCGGAAAAGGAAATTGGGGGGAAACTTCTCGACTACACCGAACGCGGAGTCGCGAAGTGGGTAGAAGCGCAAATCGGCGCGGTGATAACGGCACTGCTGGAAGCCCACCGCAAAGACGGAAATTTCAATGCCGCGTTCGACACGGCCCTCCGACTGCGGTTTCTCTGCCCCTACCACCCCGACGGAGAAGCCCTCGTATGGGAATTAAGCAAAGCAACGGGGCAGGAACACGCGCTGCCGATTTTGGCGAAAGCAATGGACTACGAGTCAGCCATTCTTCAGATTGCAAAACAACAGCTCGCCTCCCCGTCGCTCACCGCCCTCGACACCCGGCAGTTCGAGGCCCTGCTCAAAGCACGTCTTTGCCACCTGGACAAAGCCGCCGAACGCGCTCTTTTCTCGCTGGCTGTCTTTCCTGCGGCCTTTTCCGCTTCTCTGGCGAAGGCCGTGTGCAGCGTTTCCACCGCCACTCTCCACACGCTCCAAAAGGCCGGGCTGCTCGACGGTCAGGCGGAAACCTACTCCCTGCACCTGCCGATCCAGAGATACCTCTGGCGGCTGACTCCTTCAACAGAAAAGCGTCTCCTCAATCACCGCCACAAGAAGATTTGCACCCAATGGCTCCAAGACCAAAAAAGTGGAACACCGCCTCGCCCTGAACTTTTTGCGACGGTGCAGGCAGCGAAACCCCATGTTGAACTGGTTCTCGAACGATGGGTCTCCACCCCCCTCACTTCAACCACCCTGGACTTTCTCTTTTCGCTCGACTCGCCGGAATTTCGAGAACTCTTACCCTCTCACCTTCCCCTGCTGGAAAGTGCGGCACACTCAGAATTGAACGAACCTTCTCTACGGTCTGCCTCCGCACAATTGGCAGGGGAAATCCACTGCCACCAACATAAATTTCGTGAAGCCCTCCCCTGGTTCGATCTTGCCCTCACGTTCGTTTCTTCCGAACGCGGGCACGAACGAAACAGGCTTCTTTTCCAGAAGGCGCAGCCCGCTCACTATGGGGGAAATTCCGAAGCGGCGGTGTCTTGTTTAAGGGAGATCATTCGTTCGGCCACCTCCGAGGAACAGCTTAATCAGGCGGCTCCTGCGCATCGTTTTCTCTGCGAAGTGCTGAACCATCTCCAAAAGTATGAGGAGGCTCTCCTCCACGCAGAAACGGCTTACACGCTCTATCTTCACCTGAGCGCGGGAGCGGCAACGCTCGCCGATGCCCGCTTCTGGCAGGGAAAAACGCTCCTGAAGCTCCTTCGTGCAACGGAAGCGGAATCCTGTATCCATGAAGCCCTCGAACTCTGGCAGGGGGTCGGCGATAAAACCGGGGTCGGCCACTGTTTACGAACAATTGCAGGGCTGCAAATGGAGCAAAAGCAGTACGCGCTGGCCCAGGCAAATCTCGATCATGCAATTTCCCTGCACCTTCAGACCGGCAGTGAAGGGTGTCGCATCGCCGCCGTCGAGGTTCTGGAGGAACTGTGCTGGCGGCGAGGACGGCACGAAGCTTCGTACCTTCACCTTCAGGACTGCCTCCAATACCACAGAGCCAGGGGGCAGTTCCACAAAGTCGCCGGTCTTCAAGCGAAAGTCGTTTCCCGTCTCGATCCCCAGGCATGAAACAACCCGCCCCCTGGCCTCCTCGAAAAATGAGCGGCTTTCCCTTGTCTTTTCTCTTGACTTCCCTGCCCCAAATCAAGTATCCTGTCATTAGCACTCACGGGAACCGAGTGCCAGAAATGGCCCGTCATTTTCCTGTGAGGCCACCGAACAGTCCCGGTGATCTGTTTCTGTTCTATCTACTCTTAGAGGAGGTCTGCATCATGGCATTGCGTCCGCTGCGCGACAAAGTCGTCGTCAAACCCAGCGAGAGCGAAGAAAAAACCGCTGGCGGCATTTTCATTCCCGACTCCGCGAAAAAGAAACCCCAGGAAGGCAAAGTGATTGCCGTCGGCTCCGGGCGTCTGCTCGACGACGGAACCGTGAAGCCGCTTACCGTCCAGGTCGGCGATACCGTCGTCTACAGCAAGTACGGCGGAACCGAGACCACGCTTGAAGGCACCGATTACGTCATTCTCGACGAAGATCAAATTTTTGCAGTAATCGAGGGCTAGGGGTTAGGGAGGAGGGAGGAGGGAGAAGTTTCCCAACCCCCAACGCCTAACGCCTTCTCTCCAAACAGGAGATTTCTTATGGCAGCAAAGCAGCTTAAATACGATGAAGAGGCACGACGTGCCCTGGAGCGCGGTGCAAATGCGGTGGCGAACGCCGTTAAAGTGACGCTCGGCCCCAAAGGTCGAAACGTTGTCATTGACAAAAAATGGGGCAGCCCCACCATCACCAAAGACGGCGTGACCGTCGCCAAAGAGGTCGAACTCGAAGACCCCTACGAGAACATGGGCGCACAGCTGGTGAAAGAAGTCGCTTCTAAAACCAACGATGTCGCGGGAGACGGAACCACAACGGCAACCGTTCTTGCACAGTCCATCGTCAACGAAGGCTTGCGTTACGTGTCGGCGGGCGGCAATCCTCTCCTCGTCAAAAAAGGCATCGAAATCGCGGTCGAGGCAGCCATTGCCGAACTCAAAAAGAACGCGGTCGGCGTGGCGGACGATAAGGCGAAAGTCGCCAACGTCGCCTCCATCGCGGGCAACGACCCCGAAATCGGCAACCTCGTGGCAGACGCCATCGAGAAAGTCGGCAAAGACGGCGTAATCACCGTCGAAGAGAGCAAATCGCTCCAAACCTACACCGACTTCGTTGACGGAATGCAGTTCGACAAAGGCTACATCTCCCCCTACTTCGTGACCGACCCCGAACGCATGGAAGCGGTCATCGAAAATCCCTACATTCTCATTTTCGAGAAAAAAGTCTCCGCCGCCGCCGACCTCATTCCGCTTCTGGAAAAAGTCGCGCAGCAGCGTCGCCCGCTCGTGATTATCGCCGAAGACGTGGACGGTGACGCGCTCGCCACCCTCGTTGTGAACAAAATTCGCGGCATCATCAACTCTTGCGCCGTGAAAGCCCCCGGCTTCGGGGATCGCCGCAAAGCGATGCTCGAAGACATCGCCATTCTGACGAACGGCAAGTTCATCTCCGAGGACTTGGGCGGTAAACTCGAGAACACCGACATCACCATGCTAGGTCAGGCATCCAAACTCATCATCGCCAAAGATCAGACCACGATCATTGAGGGCGCGGGTTCCGAAGAGGCGATCCTGGGTCGCATCGCGCAGATCAAACGCCAGATTGACGACACCGATTCCTCCTACGACAAAGAAAAACTGCAGGAGCGACTTGCGAAATTGAGCGGTGGCGTCGCCGTCATCAAAGTCGGAGCAGCGACCGAGACCGAACTCAAAGAGAAGAAACATCGCTTTGAGGACGCGCTCTCTGCGACTCGCGCCGCCGTCGAGGAAGGCATCGTTTCGGGAGGCGGAACCGCGCTTCTCAACGTGCAGTCCGCACTCGACGGTCTCGGCACGGGGCCGGATGAACTGCATGGCGTCGCCATCGTGCGCCGCGCCCTCGAAGAGCCGCTTCGCCAGATCGCGGAGAATGCAGGCTTTGAGGGTTCGGTGGTGGTGAACGCGGTGAAGGCACTGCCCAAAGGTCAGGGCTTCAACGCCGCCACCGAAGTGTACGGCGACATGATCGAGTTCGGCGTGATTGACCCGGTGAAGGTGACGCGCTCTGCGCTGACCAATGCCGCTTCGATTGCCGCGCTCATCCTCACCACCGAAACGCTGGTGGTCGAAAAGCCAGAGAAGAAATCGGCGGCTCCTGCGGGCGGCCCCGGCGGTGGCATGGGCGACTACGATATGTAGTCCCGGCTTCGCTTCCTCGCCTTCGTAAAAAAAGGACAGAGCAAAACGCGGGACTTCTCCGTACGAAGGAGAAGTCCCGCGTTTTGTTTCTCGCAGAAAGTCAAAACGACGGCTATTTTTGCTCTACTGGTTCCAATCGTTTTCGTAAATCCTCATTTTCGCGCTGGAGTCGTTTTACGGTCTCCTGCAATGCCTCATTTTCGCTGTTCGGTGGCGTGTAACTGGGTGGCAAGCGATTCCCTGCCTGTAAAAGCAAATTTTCCAAACGTAGACGTTGCATTTCGCGTTCCGATTCAGCGTTTTCTCGGTCTCGTTCATGCTCAAACGCAATCCGTTGCACTGCTTGCGCGAAAAAATCCAACTTTTCGTCCCGGCGTTCTTCTTTTCGCCTATCCTCCGCAACTTTATCACTGAGTTCGGCAACGTCTTCTTCCACGTCGTCCAGACGCCGACCTATCGAAATCACCTGCTTGACATAGCCCCAAATCTTATCCCACATCTGGCGTCACCCATTTTGCTAGCGTTTTCAACCGTGCATCAATCCGTGCCTCGATGACTGCCGAGCGGGTTTTGCTCGCTTCCATTTCAGCCATGGCACGTTTGGTGCGTTTCCGTGTTTCCTGACTTCGCGTCGCGCTACGTTCCAGTTCCGCAAGCATCTCATCAATCGCCGCCTGATACTCCTCGTCGGTGCGCGGCTTAACGTATCCTATGGTAAAATCGCTCATGTCTTGTTCCTCTACTCCTATTATATCATAGATTTTGATACAGGCGACAACGACAGACGCTCCGCGCAAATCGCTCGCCACGTAACTCAAAGGCAATGATGGGACTTGCGCTCCAGCGCGTTGACAGGAGAATTATCGTTGGGGACACGACGGTTCCCTACCGCAGGGAACCGAAAAGGCGTGAAGAAGCCGCACGGAAGGCTTCGGCGCGGCGGGAAGCAGTGGATCGTTCGCGGATTTAGAAGTCGTCTAAGGACATCAGTCCGTTGTTGTCGAATTGAATGACGAGTTCTTTCCGATCCATGAGAGCCGTGCCGAACAGCGGTCTCGTTCCGGTTGCGATTACTTCGACGACAGATTCCTGTCCCTCCCACACAATCGTAGCGCGGTGAAATGGAACTTCCTCGGAACTGTCGTTGGCAAGTTTAACCCCACGCGAGTGGGCAAAAGGCAGTCCCATTTTAGTGACTGCGGGCGCGGGCAACGTGAGTTGCCCCGTAAACCCCGTGTCTACGACGTGTTCGATCACGAGATCAGGCTGACCGGGCAGACGGTACGTGATGGGGATGAGTGCCTGCCGATTTTCCACGCGGCCTGTAATCATGCAATACGCTCCAGAAAGCCCCCAATGGCTTCCGTCGCATCATAACCGATTCGGATGCCGTAGAGCAACGCATCGGGCCGCTTCGCGTGAAGACGATCCGACGCTTCCATTCCTCTGTCAGCGATCTCGTAATCGCCAGTTTCCACATCGATCATCAGCATTTTACCAATGTTTTCTGGCGTCTCGACAGCGGCACGGATGCTTTCTGCGTACCGAGCTTTGCCACGCCGTGCGAGCTCCTCGCCTAACTCTTTTGTGTAGGTGATCATGCTGTCCTCCTCAAAAAAGCGCAAGCCTTCGCGCCCCCCTTCTATTATACAGCATTTTGCAGACCGCGACAAAACCTACTTGCGACGGCGGCGCAGAAGCATTGCGCCGGGAACGACGCCGATAAACGCAGTAAGGAGTGCTGATGGGGCGGGAGTCGAAGATGCCGCTTTAACGCTTATTTCATCCAATCCCGTCGCTCCAGGGGGATTATAACCGCCAAAGGAAAGAACCGAATTTGTTTGAGACGCTGTTACTGTGTATCGGTACAGACTTGGTGACGTGGAAGACGGTAAATCATTTACGTCCAGCAACGTCTGACCACCAAAAGTAACGGTGATATGGTTGACATCGGTACCTCTCAGGGTGAAGGGTTGAAGCCAGAACTGAACGTCGTACTGAATGCCAAGATTGGTACTGAGTGTTTGTGATAGGGAGTATCACCTTCGGAAGCAAAGTTTCCAAAAACAGCCTGGTAATTGCCAGAGTAAGGTGTCGGACCTCTGCCACTACCGTATAAATTTGGACCCGTAACAAAAGTATGAACGGTTGACCCCGTTACAGTCCATCCAGTAAAATCACCCGTTTCGAAGCCGCTATTGGCAACTAAATTTTGAGCCGAGGCAGATATGACGACAGAAACGAGAGCAAACGCGGGAAAGAGAACGAAGGCAGATTTGAAGATGCGATTGAACATAAAACAGTTTCCGTCCGTAGAGAAATTTGCAGAGATGACGAGATAAAGGCTCACAGCACGGCATAAACCAAAACCGACAAGTAGAACAGGAATGTTGCGCGGTCGGTTCATCATCAAAAGATACTCAACGAGGAGCAGTAATTTCTCCTTCTGAAAACTTTTTTGTAAAATAATTAAAAACATTTCGCGGACGACATTCGGAGTTCGTTGAAATTTGGTGCAAAAGGGTTCGGTGGTGGTGAACGCGGTGAAGGCACTGCCCAAAGGTCAGGGCTTCAACGCCGCCACCGAAGTGTACGGCGACATGATCGAGTTCGGCGTGATCGACCCGGTGAAGGTGACGCGCTCTGCGCTGACCAATGCCGCTTCGATTGCCGCGCTGATCCTCACGGCCGAAACGCTGGTGGTCGAAAAGCCAGAGAAGAAATCGGCGGCTCCTGCGGGCGGCCCCGGCGGTAGCATGGGCGACTACGATATGTAGGAAGACGAGGCGTTGGGCGTCGGGGAGAAATCTTTACGCTCACGCCGCGCCCTCCGGTTCTCGGTATCGAACCCAGACGCCCCGCACTCTTTGCAAGAAGAGGGCGGGGCGTTTTGTAGTTGACGTTTCCAGAGGTTTCCCGCTACAATGCAGTGAAAAGCGGAGGGAAGATCTTATGTCACGCAGAGATTTGTTTCATGACGCGGTCGTTCACGCGCTTGAACGGGAAGACTGGACAGTGACGAACGATCCGTATTATCTGGAATATGGCGAACAAATGCTGCAAATTGATCTCGGCGCGGAAATGCCGATTGCCGCAGAGCGAGACGGGCGTAAAATTGCGGTCGAAATCAAAAGTTTCGTTGGCAAAACCACGATGGCGGAATTTTATGCTGCTGTGGGTCAGTTCGTAACCTATCAAGATGCCTTACAGGTGCAGGAGCCGGAGCGTATTCTCTATCTTGCCGTTCCTGAGGAAGCGTTTGCTGCTTTGTTCGATACAGTGCGGGGGCGGAGTCTGCAAAAAAAACTTTCCCTCTTTTTGCTGGTTTACAATGCCCCACAGGAGCTGATCACGCAATGGATAGAATAAACGAATACGGGGTCATTATCGCACGAATTTTCGACAGGATTGCCGCGCAAATTCCTGAAGATGACGAAGTTCGGACAGAGCGCAATTACGACGTAGAACGCGGTCATTACGCATTATTGCGCGTGGGATGGCGAGACACACGCCGGATTCACGGTATTGTCATTCACGCCGATGTACGAGGCGACAAAGTGTGGATTGAGCATGACGGCACCGAGGACGGCATCGTGGATGGCCTGCTTGACGCGGGCATCCCCAGAGAACAGATTGTACTAGCGTTTCATCCGCTCTATAAGCGTCCTTATACGGGCTTCGCCGTCGCTTGAGATTTCAATTTGCCTTCTACTCTGGAAAAGCCGCTTCGCCAGATCGCGGAGAATGCAGGCTTTGAGGGTTCGGTGGTGGTGAACGCGGTGAAGGCACTGCCCAAAGGTCAGGGCTTCAACGCCGCCACCGAAGTGTACGGCGACATGATCGAGTTCGGCGTGATCGACCCGGTGAAGGTGACGCGCTCTGCGCTGACCAATGCCGCTTCGATTGCCGCGCTGATCCTCACCACCGAAACGCTGGTGGTCGAAAAGCCGGAGAAGAAATCGGCGGCTCCTGCGGGCGGCCCCGGCGGTGGCATGGGCGACTACGATCTGTAGTCCCGGCTTCGTGCCATTTGCCCCGTCCTTCCCTTGATGAGGAGGAACGGGGCTTTTTTTCGCTTGACGCTTCCGGCTGCTTGCCGCTATAATGAGCGAAGTGCCGAAAGCAATTTTTTGCGCTGTACCGATGCAGAGGAGGAATGATGGCGAAAGACGTAATGCATACTGCCGCCCGTCATGCGCTGGAAAATGACGGATGGACGATCACGCACGATCCCCTTCAAGTCCCAAGAGGCACACAACTTCTTTTCATTGATCTTGGCGCAGAAATGCCCCTCGCTGCCGAACGCGAAGGGCGAAAAATCGCTGTCGAGGTTAAGAGTCTTGTCGGCGGCAAAGAGATGCCGGAATTTGAGCGGGCTTTGGGTCAGTATTTTCTCTATCGCAACCTGCTCAAATATCTCGACCCTGAACGGACGGTTTATCTCGCCGTTGCGAACAATGCCTACAACGCACATTTCGATTCGCTGGAAGGGATGCGCTTTATCAACGATGATCAGATAAGGCTGATCGTCTTTAACGAGAAAACGGAGACGATTCTAAAATGGATAGAACCGCCGATTACGTCGCTTTAATCAAGCAGGTGATCGCTGAAATCATGGAGGGGATGCCTCCTGATTCTGAAGTGAAGAGCGAATTTCTCTTTGACGAGCAGAGAAAGCACTACGAAATCATGCAGATCGGCTGGCTGTACGAGCGCCGTGTCCATGGGACGGTTATTCACTGCGACGTGATTGACGGGAAAATTTGGGTGCAACACGATGGCACGGATTTTGGGGTGGCGGATTGGCTGGCGGTGCATGGCGTTCCGAAAACCGACATTGTGCTGGGCTTCCGTGCCCCTGATGTACGTCAGTATTCGGGGTTCGCTGTCGTGTAATCGACTGGTTTTGTCACCCGCACTTCACGGGAAGTAAAGAATGATTCACACCGCTTTGCCGACCGTAATTACGTCCGTCGTGGTGAACGCGGTCAAAGCACTGCCCAAAGGTCAGGGCTTCAACGCCGCCACTGAAGTGTACGGCGACATGATCGAGTTCGGCGTGATCGACCCGGTGAAGGTGACGCGCTCCGCCCTGACCAATGCCGCTTCGATTGCCGCGCTCATCCTCACCACCGAAACGCTGGTGGTCGAAAAGCCGGAGAAGAAAGCCTCAGCTCCGGCGGGCGGCCCCGGTGGTGGCATGGGCGACTACGATCTGTAGGGAGACGAAGCGTTGGGTGTTGGGCGTCGGGGAGAAATCTTTACGCTCACGCCGCGCCCTCCGGTTCTCGACATCGAACCCAGACGCCCCGCACTCTTCGTAAAAGAGTGCGGGGCGTCTCATCGTTTGTCGAACTACGCTGTCTTCAGGAGGGAGCGCAGAGCCGCGTTCACTGCCTCATCGGTGGGAAAAGCGAGGCGCAAATCGGGATCGAGCAGGACGAGATTCGTGCCGCTCTGGTATTGGGAGTAAAACCGTCCGCGCACCCCATTTTTGAGGACGGAAGCATCGTAGGAGTCGCGCATCTCGTCTTCATTGTTCTCGCGTAGGGAATTGTCACGGGACTTATTTCGTTATTCATAGAGTTTACGCTCGGTCGGACTGACCATTCCGGCACTGAAAAAGTCGAGCGGGTCGCCGACAACGCGAGTTTGTCATTTTTTAAGAGGCAGGAGCGATCTCCCGCTCGCGTTGAAACTCCTGGTAACTCTCCCACATCGCTTTTGTGATCGGGTGGTTTTCGCCGAGTACCGGAATCGCAATCGCCAGAGCCTCACTAAACGCTTTTTCTGCTTCCGTAAACTTGCCCTGTCCACCATAAATCGTTGCGAGATTGCCGAGTGATATTCCGATGTCCACATGATCTTCCGGGAGAAGTCGCTTAAAAATAGAAACGACTTGCTTCTGATAGTCTTCGGCTTTTTGATAATGTCCTTCTGTCTGTTCGATGCCCGCAAGGTGAGATCGGCAATAAGCCAGACTCAGGTGTGGTTCTTGCGATTTCGCTTGCTGAATTTTCAGGGATTGTTCTAAAAGTCTCTTTGCTTCTGCCTTGTTATTTTGATGTAAGCAAACGTTAGCAAGATTATTGAGGCAGAGGGAAAGACTATTATTATTTTTTTGATCGCACTTTTGAGCGATTTCGAGGGCTTTACGTAATTGTCGCTCTGCCTCCGGGTAACGCTCTGCGTTCAGATAGGCCAACCCCAGATCGTTGTACGCTCCTCCCGTCATCAAATGGTTTTCACCCAGCAGATCGCGGCTCAATTTCACTTCGGCGCGAGCAGCGTCAGCGGATTTCTCGTAATCGCCGTGCGCCATGTAGACTTCCGCTAATCGCTTCAACAGGCGCAGCTGCATCGCCAGATCGCGCTCTTTTTCCGGTTCCGCAAGCACGCTCGCCAGCAACTCTTCGAGTTCACTCATTCGCTCTTCCCGTTCTTGCGGAGTGCTCTTGCCCCATTGCATCATGCCCGTCGAGAGAAAAACCTCTGCTTTATCCACGAGCATCGGTGCGGAAAAATAATGGACACCGCTTCGCACAGAGAAGAAATCAGGGGCTTTGCGGGAGAGAACGCCGAGCAAAAATTCGGGAATCCAGAAGACAAGAGGACAGGGACACGCCCCCGCGAAACTGTTTCGCGCCCGGTTGAGGTTGGCAATGAAGGGGGAAACGGGCTGGTCGAGATCGCCGCTTGTCCAGAACTCCACTCCGGTGACAAAAACGGCGTCGGGCGCGGGACGTTTCAGGTGTTCGCGCAGTAATCCCAACAGGTCGGGCGTCTCCTCGCGCAGGTCAAAGTGTTGCAGTTTCAGGTCGGGATAATGGGATCGAAACAGGGCCATGTGTTCGAGACTTCTTCGCCCCCCGCCGCTGACCGCGAAGACGAGAGAAAAACCTTGAGCGCGTTGGATTTCACGCGAGAGGAGTCGCTCTGCCTCCTCGGTATCGTAAAGCGTATCGGTGGAGAAGTCGAGCATCGTGTTTCTCCTCTAGTCCTGAGCGTCCGCGAGTGCCGACCTTCTTTTCTTCGCCTGTTTGAACTGTTCCAACTCGCGCACAATCGGATGAACCGCATACCAGGGATCGGTTTTCTCAAAAAACGTCTGGTTTTCCGCGCCGTTCACATACTCCAACACATACTGTTGCTGAAGAAGCCGTCCCTTGCTTTCGTTGTCGGTGCTCCAGGCGCGTCCGTCGGAAAGTTCCAACTCGGCAAGCAAATCCCATTCGCCCCGGCGCACACCTGTGGTGTAAATGGGCACTAGACTGCCAATGGCTTTCTGAGCCGCTTCCACATCAATCGGGGCTTTTTCGACTTGAAGCGAGGCCTCGCGAGTCATCATCATAAACTGCCGAATGTGTCCTCCACAATAGGTCAGGATCAATTCGAGTGCCTCGGTTTCGATAGCCTGCGAAATCTCAAAAGGGCGTAAACGCTGCGCGATGACTTCACGAAGTCGGTCTTTTCCTTTTTGCCAGGGTTGATGGGTCTGCCGCTCCTCAACTTTGACATTGGGCAGTACGAAAATACTTCCTCCGTAAGTTTGGGTAAGCTCCTGCCCGTTTGCCCGCACTAAACGCAAAGGAACGGTGTACAGTGTGTGCGCGTTGATCCCCATAAGCAAGTTTGCGCCGTTGATGAACAGAGTGCGTTGTGCGGCGTCCTCTTCGTCTACCCCTTCGATGCGAACAATCTTTTCCAGGTTATCCAACATAATCACGATGTCGGAATAACGCTCTTGTCCATCCTCGACCTCCAGAGCGCGAACTTTCAGGCGTACTTCATCCAGCACTTCATTGATTTCTTCGAGAAAAAGGTTGACCCGCCCTTTGAGTTTTTGCTGTGCGAGTTGCCTTGCACTAGAGTCCAGACTTTTCAGTGGCATTTCCGCTTTAAGACCGCCGAGAGAGAGGGAGATTTTCTCTCCTTTGAGAATGCCGGGGATTTCGTTTTTCAGGTCGCCGAACATCTTCATCAGCGAGGAATGTTTTGCGACGATTTTCGCCTCTTTTTCTAACTGATACGTGACTTCGAGCAGCGTACTGAGAAGAATTTCCGAGATGGACGAATCGTGTGGATTGACGTAATCCAGAATATCCACCACGATAGGATAGTAGCGTTTGGCACTGAGTTTTCTTCTTTGATGTCTCATCTCATCGGCAAGATGACGCAACTCAGAAGACTTCCCACAACCGATATGCCCCGTGAAAAGCGCACGAACGAAACCGCTCTGATTCCGGTTCAGGCTCTGACAAACCTTATGAACGAACTGATCGCCCCCGCGCACCTCGGACAAGTTGACATACTGATTGTGTCCTGCTGGTTTGTTGGGGTCGAACTCGTTATAAAGTTTAGCAAGGATATCGTTGTCCTGTATGATCATGGCCTATTATACCAATTTTCCCGACCTATTCGAAGCGCAGCGAGAGGGGGACGGCAGACAACAAACCCGCACCGCACTTCTTTCCAAAAGAGAATGCGGTGCGGGTTATTCTTTGCAGAAGGCTGCCGATCTGGACAGCAGTTCCAAGCCGAGGAGGGGCGGAGCGAAGAAGTTTTGCCTCTTTTGCCGGAGGAGAAGCCCGCGCCGCTCCGCTCGCGCCCCGCCGGATCAGTTTCGGTGCAAATGCAGCACGGCTTCGCCCGCAACGGGCGCGTGAAACGACACGGCGGTTCCGCCGGAAACACTCCCGCCCTTCTGTAGCGTCCCGGTCACGGCGTCAATCCACTCCGCATGATAGGTTCCGGCGGACAGCGTAACCGTGAACGGTTTTGCATCGGGGGCGTAGACGAAATACTCCCTGCCCGCAGAGGCGAGACAGTAGCCCGTCGAGGCGAGCGCATTGTCGGGAACCATCTTCGCGAGGTCGAGTTTGATCGCGTAAGTCCGCACCACCCCCATCGCCCGCCGCACGGGTTCGAGATTGAATTTGGGATCGTCGGGAAATCCCGTCACCGAGGGAATCGTATCCATGCAGAGCACATTGTAGCCGCGCAAAAACGCCCGCCACACCCAGCCGGGATTTCCGCCCACGCCCCAGAGGTGATCCGTGTCCAGAAACACCACTTTGCGCCCGTCTGTTGCCGGAGGATCGTCGCGGAAGTTCTCGATTTTGTCGAAATTAGCGGGTTTGAGTCCGTCCGATTCCCAGTAGGAGCCGGGGGCGATCCAGTCCGCGCCGCTGTTGAAAAGCAGCGTATTATCGCCGCCCGCATACTGAAACGACATCCCGACGGGGTGCTGTTTGGGGCGTTTCGCCTCCAACTCCTTGATGAAACGGATCATGTGATATTGCCACTCCGTCGACTCCGGGTGGTTTTCGTTGGAGATTTCATACAAAACGTTGTCGAGGTCGCCGATGGTCTCGATGACCTTGCGAACATAGGCTTCCTGAAGCGCGGTGATTTCGGGGTATTTGAGTTCGTAAATCTCCACGCCTTTCGCGTCGGCAGGGGGCCCCGCGAGCGCACCGAGATGGTTGGCGGGGTTGAAAGGATGGGTGCTCCAGGCGTTTTTGATGAACTGCATCGCCCACCCCTCGAAAAGCATGATCGAGACGTAAATTCCCGATTTTTGCGCGGCGAGCGTACGTTCTCTCAGCAGCGCGAAGTAGGCGGGATCGAATTGGGTGAAATCGAATTTCGGTTTTCCGTCTTTTGCAAGTTCCGTTCCCACGCGAACCCAGGGGTGCGGCGAGGAGAAATTGCGCTTGTCCAGCAGGGCGTCGTCTTCGTTCCAGGCGGGAAGTTCCCAGTGCCACAACCGAATGAAGTTATGATGGTGATCCTCTAAAAATTGAAGGTAAGCGGAATAATCAAAGGGTTTGCTGCGCTTGAGGGTGCGCGAATCTTGAAAATTCGACCAGGTGTGCGACCCCGTGAGAAAGATCGCTTTGCCGGAGTTGTCGGTGAAATAGCGCGGGTTCGCCCGGCTCACGCGCAGAGGCCCGTGAATTTTTTCGAGGGCGCGAGGGGCGGGATTGCCGGGTTCCGCGACCGGGGCAAGGAGCGGAAGCATAAGCCCGGTGAGAAGCGATGCTTTCCCGAACATCGCGCCGCCCAGCGTTGCAAAGGGGTGCATGGTGTGTTCTCCGTCGTTTGAATAGGGGTGGTTCGGGGTTTCGGCAAGGGAAACCCGCGGAAGCGGTGTGGTTTGACAGGCTCCGATGTCGGGGGCGGCGTCCTGCGAAACCGGGTTACCCCAGAAATCGCGATTTCCCGCGTCGAGATGGAACCGGGCTTTGAGGTTCTGCCCCGCCCCGCGCAGGGGCGAGTTGTTTTTCAGGCGATACGCCTTGAGGGTCGGGAGGCGCGACGGATTGCCAATCACCCCGCCGCCGCCGGGGGCATCGAGTTTCGGATCGAGCGCGACCGCCACCGATTTTCCCCCCTGCATTTCCTGCCCGGTGCTTTGCTGCCACGCTTCGAGCGAGTGAAACGTCTTTCCCTCCCACTGAATGAGAAGGGGCGCGGCGAGGCTGTAGTAGGCGTTCCCCGCAAACTCGATGGACTGCTGACCGGGCGCGACTTCCATCAGGGACAACCCGTCGGTGGTGACAAACAGATTGTTGGCGATGCGGGTGTGAAGGGTCGGGGTGTCGATCCGCAGAGCGTGCGGCTTTCCTTCGGCGGCGGGAGAAACAAAGACCGTGTTGTGGTAGATGTCGCAATCGAGCAGACGGTCGGGATGGCTGGGGCGATCCGGCCCCGCTGCGAGGCTGTCCCAGATATGGATTCCGGCATACCCGTTGCGCCGTCCGTCGTTTTGGGAAATGTTGTAGCGGATCGTCAGCCCGGTCATTCCTCTGCCGCCGAACTGCGCGATGAGATAGCCGGAGCCGTCGTTGTCGTGACTATAATTGTACTGCATGAGCGAGTCGCGCATGCCGCCGTCGAAATCGAAGCCGCCGCCGTCTACGGCACGACTTCGGTTTTCATAGGATTCGTTGTGTTGGATCAGGACGTTTCGGGCGTCCCACGCCCAGATGCCGACAGGTCCGCCGTCGGCAGGCGGCGTGAGATCGCCGTTCCGAAAGGCGATACAGCGTTCGATCACGGCCCCGTCCACGTCGCTTAAAATGATACCGCTTCCCGTGTGTCCCCCTTTTCCCGTCCAGCCCCGGTTGCGATACACGCGGCAGTCGCGGACGGTGATCCCGGCATGGGCGTACTCGGTGGAGGTGAGGCTGTACGCGCCGTTGGAGCCGATGCCGCAGTCGGCATTGTCGTGCACTTCGCACTGGGAAATCAACACTTTGCGAAAGCCGCTTTTGCTCTTATCCGAGGGAAACGCATTGATCGTGATGCCGCCGTTGCGAAACCCGCGAATTTCAAGGCGTTCAAGGCGCAGGAAGTCGAGTTTTTTGGCCCCCGTCAACGAACAGGTGGCGGCGACCCCTGCGCCTGTGTTCCCGGCTTGTGTTTCCGCGTTCCAGTCTCCTTCGAGCACGAGGTCGTGAAGAAAGAACCCGGAGGTATTGGTCAGCACGATGCCGGAAAGATGGCCCGCTTTCAGCGTCGCTTTTCCCCGGCCGAAAGAGGCGACGACGATAGGGCGAGTTTCGGTTCCCGCCGTCTTTTCCCCGAAAGCGAGAGAGCCGCGAAAGGTCTCTCCCCCTTTCAGCAGAAGGCGGTCTCCGGGGGCAAACGTCTGCTGGTTAGCCCTCTCCAGGGTTTTCCAGGCGGCAGCGGGAGAGGTTCCCCGGTTGGTATCGTTCCCGAAATTGGACAGATAATAGGTGGCGGCACGACAGGCGACTGAGCTTTGCAGCAGGCAGCCCAAAGCGATCCACAACAAACCCCGGCACGAAAGCATACGTTTGACACCCTTTCTGTATTCTGGACGCTACCGGGGCTTCCCTGCCCCGTGCGGCGTCGCCTTCAGCAGTCCCGCTCTTGCCTTCAAGAGCATTTTCGCGGACGGCTCGCTTCCCTGCGAGACGGTGTGGACGAGGTAATCCCGATCTTGAGAAGACAGGCGATCCCAATTTCCGCCCGACTGTTTCACGATTTGCTCCAGTCGGTCGCCTATTTGTTGTTCCTGGGAAGATCGCTCCTCTTTGGCTCCGCAGCCTCCCAGGAGGACGGCCCCGCCCAGCGACAGCAGTATCGCCCCGAACGAGAGTGAGTTTGCTCGCATCATCGTTTCACCTTCTCCTTCTCCCGCTTAGAGCGGATTGACGATCCACCGTTTGGCATCCCGAACATCGGCGGGGCGGAAGGCTTTGGCATGACCATCGGCCATGAGGAAATTGGCTCCGCCGGAGTGTCTGTGCCATGCACGATACCAGGGATCGGAGGGAACGGCGAGCGCGAAGAAGTCCACAACAAACTGCTGGGAAACATCGGGCTTGATGTAGCACCAGTCAATTTCGTTGTTGAGCCATTCGCCGCAGCCGTACACGTCCTGGACATAGGACTGCCGCCCCTCAGCGAGCAGCACAATGTCGGCAGAAGCCGGAACCGCCGCCAGTGCCGTCGCTCCGCTGACCCCGCCGTTGTAGTCGGGACCGTAAGTGAGGAGGCCCTGCGGCTTGTCTACGCCGAACATCGGATAAAACGGAGTGATGGAGTTCGCCATCATGGAAATAGTGGAAGGAACGCGGTCTGAAGCCAGATTGTAATAGGCGGCGTCGTGTGAGGCGGTGAAGGAGTCCGACGGGCAGCGGAAAATCGCCTTGTTTTTGAGGTAGGCATGAAGACACCGCTGACTGCTCCAGAGGTAGGCCTCCTCAAAGGGAGTATTGACATCCCAGAAGGCGGCTTTGGGGAAGGTTTCGTCGTAGTCCTGCAGATAGAGCTGGACGCCGGTTCCGACCTGCCGCAGGTTGGAAAGACAGGAGGTTTGGCGGGCTTTTTCGCGGGCCTGGGCGAAAACAGGAAAAAGAATGGCGGCGAGAATGGCGATAATAGCGATCACAACAAGCAGTTCGATCAGGGTAAATCCTCGGCGTAAAGAATTCATGACAGTCTCCTTAGTTCAGGTCAGCAAACGGGGGGCTTTTTGGAGGAAGCCCGGAGGGTAAGAGTAACCGGTAAAACCGGATGAGAGCGCGAGGGTTTTTTCCCCTCGACAAGACCGATCAGCATCTCGGCGGCACACATCGCCATTTCTCGAATGGGAAGGTGAATGGAGGTGAGGGGCGGAGAAGTCATCGTAGCAAACCAGGTGTCGTCATAGCCGACAAGGGCAATGTCGTCTGGAACGGAAAGACCTCGCTCGGCAACGGCTTCCAAGGCTCCTGCCGCGCAAAGATCGTTGCAGGCGAAAACGGCAGTTGGCCGCTCGTGGGGAGGAAGGTCTAACAGTTGATTCATGGCGGCATAGCCGCCTTTTTGCTCAAAGGTTCCAGCGATGGTGCGAGCCTTTTTTTCACAGCCCGCTTCTCGGAGGGCTTGCAGGTAACCCTGGAGGCGGGCTTCGGTGGAAGCGATGCCTTCCAGTCCGGAGATGTGCGCGATCCGGCGGTGTCCCGCTTCGAGAAGGTGCTGGGTGGCGAGCCTGCCGCCAGTCACTTCCTCGGCATTGACGGTGTAGACGTTTTCGTGGTCGGAGTGATAAACAAGGGACACACAGGGAAAATTGTCTTTTTGACACCGATCTACTAGTCGGCTGTGCGGGGCGGGCAAGACCACAAGCAGCCCGTCCACGCGGGGGTCGAGCAGAGCGGCTTCGTCGGCGGCGTTCCAGTCGTCGCCGACGGCGGTATGAAGCATCAGGTTGTAGCGTTCTTTCACGGCCTCTTCCATCACTCCGCTCAGAACCTGGGTGCAGAAGGGGTTTTGATCCACAAAGGCATGGGAGTACGGAAAAACAAGACCGATCACGCCGGTTTTGCCGGAGGCGAGGCTTTGAGCAACGCGGTTGGGCGAGTAGCCGAGCTGGGAGGCGGCAGCCAGGATACGTTCACGGGTTTCGGAGGAAACGCGAATTTTGCCGGAGGGGTTTTTGCTCATGGTGGCAGAAACCGCAGTCACAGAAGTGTTGGCTAGTTTGGCGACATCGCGTATCGTGATGCTCAAGGTGGCATTCTTCCTTTTTGATAAACCGTTTTATCAATCTTATCATAAGGGTTTCTTTTTGTCAATCTTTTTCCAACAATTTTTTCACAACGCGAGGCGAGAAGAATTTGAATGCGCGGTAGAAATCAGAACCTCCCCTGAAAATCACCGAAAAGGCGCACCTTTTCGGGCGGACGCGGCAGCCTGTTTAGAAAAACCGCCGCTGACCTTTGGTCAGCGGCGTAAAGAAAAAAGCGTCCGGCTTTTGTTGAAGGCAAGGTCGGCAGCAAAACGCCAACACTTTCACGACCGTAGTTTTCGAGAGAGCTGCTGAAAACCGCTTTAGGCCGCAAAAGCGGATTTACTCTTTTTTAGGGTCTATGAACTTTATAGGCTGTTCACGTTGAAAGCGACCTGCTGTTCGGTTAGTCACCTTCTCAACGGAGAAATCAAAAATGGGGCTGAGCATAGTTGAGCATAGTTGTGTGCGCTCGGCCTTCTCCGAGAGAAAGCCGGTCCCTCTTATTGCAGGTTATTCAGGCTGGCAGGCAATGGGATTTTCCATTGTGCAATTTGGTTTCGGAACGATTTGTCGTGCTGTCTTTCTGCCCGAAATGAACGTGCTGCCTCTCCACAAATCCTACCCGTCCCCTCTAAAAAAAGACGGCTTCCACCTCACGAAACCCCATTAGCATGATCGCCGTCAATTCACTGGAACCCTGTACCCGTTTTTGTCCGCTGTCTTCCTTTCATTCACAAAAACAAGCCTAACGGCTCTTTGCCGTATCTGTTGACTCGCCCTGCCCTTGCTCCAGAGAGCCTATCCCTTCAAATTCAGGCGATGGCAAAAGCGTATCCCGAAGACTGTTTTTTGCAAGCAGTCCAAGCGGCCTTTTCCTTTGCTCTTCCCCGGCTCGCTTCTGGAACGTTTCGCCGGTTTGACTCCGTAACGAGGGACAGGTATACTCTCAGGGCACTTAACGCAAAGATTTCGTGCGTTTTCGCCGATACTTCGTCCTGGGCGTCCAAACGCTTTCATCCATTTCCATTGCATTTCACCACGAACTGACCACTCGACCGTCATTCGTTTTCGGGAGACCGCCCACACATGGGATTTTTCAGCAAACTGTTCGACAACAACGAGCGCGAAATCGCCCGCTACCGCAAAGTCGTGCAGCAAATCAACGCCCTCGAACCCAAATTCGAGAAAATGTCCAACGACGAACTCCGCACCTACACCGCGCAAATTCGGGACAAAGTTCAGGCCGAATACGCCAAGCAGCGCACCGCCGCCGAACCCGGCTGGACGATGTTCACCGACCAGCAGCGGCGCGACGCCGACCGCAAAATCTACGATCCTATTCTCGACCTCGTGCTGCCGGAAGCCTTTGCCCTGGTCCGTGAAGCCTCCAAACGCACCCTGGGGATGCGCCACTACGATGTGCAGATGATCGGCGGCATGGCCCTGCACGACGGGCGAATTGGCGAGATGCGAACCGGAGAAGGCAAAACTCTTGTTGCCACCTGCCCCATTTTTCTTAATGCCTTGCTCGGCAAAGGGGCCCACCTCGTCACCAGTAACGACTATCTCTCCAAGCGCGACGCCGTTTGGAACGGGCCCGTTTATCACCTGCTCGGCATGACCCTCGGCATCATTCAGGGACAATCGGCAGAAACCGGCGACGAAGGCGGCTCTTTCATTTACGATCCCGAATTTGACGACCCCGATCCCCGCTTCACCAACGCCCGACCCTGCGCCCGAAAAGAAGCCTACGACTGCGACATCACCTACGGTACGAACAACGAGTACGGCTTCGACTACCTGCGCGACAACATGGCCTTTTCCAAAGACGATCTCGTTCAGCGCGACCTTCAGTACGCCATCGTGGACGAAGTGGACTCGATCCTAGTGGACGAAGCCCGCACTCCGCTGATTATTTCGGGAATGGTCGAGATGGATACAAACGACTACGCCCGGATGGATGCGGTTGTCTCGAAAATGCGGAAAGGCGTAGACGATCCCAAAAACGACAAAGACAACCCCAACGCCGACAAACTGAACCCCGAAATTCATTACGTTGTGGACGAAAAAGCGAAAACCGCCACCATCACCGATGGGGGCGTGGACTTTGTGGAAAAGCGGCTTGGCGTTGAAAACATCACCGAAGATTTCAAGTTGATGCACTACCTCTCCGCTGCCCTCAAAGCGAACGGAGTTTTCCGCAAAGACATTGATTACGTGGTGAAAGACAACGGCGAAGGCCCCGAAATCATCATCGTGGATGAAAACACGGGACGGCTGATGTTTGGGCGTCGCTACTCCGACGGGCTTCACCAGGCCATCGAAGCCAAAGAGCACGTCGAAATCAAAAACGAAAGCCAGACGCTCGCGACCATTACGTTCCAGAACTATTTCCGCCTTTATTCCAAACTCTGCGGCATGACCGGAACCGCCAAAACCGAAGAGGACGAATTCCGTAAAATCTACGCGCTCGATGTCATCACCGTTCCTACCAATAAACCGATCCAGCGCAAAGATCATCCCGATGTGATTTATAAGCGGGAGGAGCACAAACTGCGCGGCATCACCGCCGAAATCCTGCGAATCTACGCAAAGCAGCAGCCTGTTCTCGTCGGAACTCGCTCCATCGAGATGAGCGAGCGCGTGTCCCGCCGTCTGTCGCCGCAGCTGCTAAAACTGCTCTGCCTGGTGGAACTGACCCGCGAAAAAATCGAAGGAACCAAAGGGCTGGCCGCTCCCCAGCGAGAAGCGCACAACGAACTCTTAAACACCCGCATGGAAGCCTTTGCGATGGTGACCGAGGACGGCAAACGCCAGAACTTCCCGGCTCTTTCTCTTCAGCAGTTTCGCCCGCTTCTCAAAGAGTTCGGCATCGTCGAAGACCCGCTGACCCCGGAAAACATGAACGGGATCGCCCGCCTGTTCGAGATCGGAGATTCGGGCCTCGAACTTCTGGAGTCCGCTCTCACACACGGCATTCCGCACAATATCCTCAACGCCAAATTCCATGAAAAAGAGGCGATCATCATTGCGGAGGCCGGACGCAAAGGGGCGGTCACGATTGCCACCAACATGGCGGGGCGCGGCGTAGACATTCTTCTCGGCGGCAAGCATATTCACCAGGAACTGCCTCCGGTAGACGGCTCCCTCCGCTCGCTTGCCAAAGCGGAAAAGGTGGTGGAAGAGGCCGAGGAAGCAGAAGAAGCCTCCGCCGCAGAGCTCGATCCCGACAAAGCCCGCGAGTACGATCAGGAAGCCGAGTACAAACGGTTCGGCAACCCGACGATTCTCTCGGCGGTCACCTCCGGCGGCGGATTGACCGACGAAGAACACAAAAAGGCAGCGGAAGAGGTTCGTACCCTCGGCGGCCTCTTTATTCTGGGCACGGAGCGGCATGAAAGCCGCCGCATTGACAACCAGCTGCGCGGGCGGGCCGGACGGCAGGGCGACCCCGGCGAAAGCCGCTTTTTCGTCTCAATGGAAGACGAACTGATGCGTCTTTTCGGGGATCGAGCCAACCATGCCCTGCTCAAAACCTGGGAAGATCACCTCGGCATGGACAACAAAATCCTGTCGGCGATGATTCAGCGGGCGCAGCGCAAAGTCGAAGATCATTACTTCGAGTCCCGAAAGCACGTCCTTAATTATGACGATGTGATGAACCGGCAGCGAGAGTTGATCTATCGGGAACGCCGCCGCATTCTGGAAGGGGAAAACCTGCGCGAAACTGTGCGGAACTACCTCGTGCAAACGGTGGAAACCGCCGTCGCATCCTTTACTCCGGCCAACGAGCCTTCAAGCGAATGGAATCTGGACGGCCTCTATTCCGAACTCGACGATTACTTTATGCTCTATCCCGACCTTGAAGCGGAAACCTTCAAGGGAAAAACGCGCGACGAACTCACCGTGTTTCTTTCCGACTATGTGCTTCATCTGTACGACGAGAAAGAACGCGAAATCGAGGAACAGCAGGGCGAAGAAGCCATGCGCGACCTTGAACGCTGGATGGCACTGCGGGCGATCAACTCCCAATGGATGGAACATCTCGCAAACATGGACTACCTGCGCGAAGGAATCCACCTCCGCAGCTATGAGCAAAAAGACCCGCTGCTCATCTACCAGAAAGAAGCCTTCGACGCCTTCGAGCGAATGCAAATCTCGATTCAGGACGACATCATCCGAAACGTGATGCGAATGGCCATCGCTGCGCCGCAGGAGTTCTCGATGCCGACCTTTACGCTGCCCGATCTCTCGCAGCTTCAGGAACTGGAGGCTCCGCGTATCCTTTCTCTGAACCGCGAAGGAGTTTCCGGCAACGGCGAAACGGCGAGCGGAACCTTGAAACGTGACGCTGAGGCCCCGGCGGACTGGGCGGGCGGGCGCAACGACCCCTGCTGGTGCGGCTCCGGTCAAAAATACAAAAAGTGTCACGGAAAATAGCCAAACGCAGAGTAGACGGATCGAAACGGCTTTCCGGGAGCCGCAGGCACGATCCTTCTTTGCCCCTTGCAAGAAGAGGGTTGAGGCCCGTCACCGGAACCAAAGTACCGGTGACAGGCAGACGCGCAAGCCTAATCCTTTAAGGCAGGTCGCTGGCCGCCTCGGTACTGAGAAGGTCGCTGAAGCCAGCGGCCAGCCGAGACCATTGCGGAGTTGGACGACCTCCATTCGGGGTTGGGGGTGCGCTTCCGTCCTCCATCAGCCGATAGGAATTGCTGTGGGGGCCGTAGAGAACCGGCCAGCCTTCCGGTGACTTTTCCCAGTGCTCCTGTCGGCCATAAACGGTTCTATCGAGTATCCCGAAGCTGCCGTTCATCACTTCGCATCCGCGAGCGGTGGTCCAATAGGTCTCGAACACGCGGTCGCCGTCCCGCAGGTAGCATACTTTCATTCCAAAGTGACGCCCGACAATCAGCCGCTCCTGCGACTCTTCAGGCACAGAATACCAGGGCATTTCCCAGCCCATAAACTCACGATAGCGGCTGCTCTCATGGAACGGCCCCTCGCAGAACACGGCGTAGGTAACATCGCGTGCGTGCAGGTAAGACAGTTCCTGCACCTGACCGGAGTTAAAGGTGCAGCCTTCGCACTGGAGGGCAGCAGGAAGACCCTGATGCCACATATGATAAGACGCGAACAGCTGGGAGCGTCCCTCGAACGTATCGAGCAGTGAGACGTCACCGTTTTTTCCGATGACCAGCGTGGCGGGGTCTACCTCGACCCGAGGGAGCTGGCGGCGTGCGGCGGCGATGGCATCGCCTTCGCGGGTATGGGCTTTCTCACGCACCCGGAGCGCGGCGACTTCGGCGTTCCAGATTTCCCGGTCAACAATCGGAGGGGCTGCTTTCATGGTTGTCTCCTTGCTTTCTCCCGAACGGGCAGCGGAGATGCCTAAGGCCGTCCGCTTTTTCCGGCATGGCGTTCATTATACCAGAGGGTACATCCTCCAAAACCGGAGCCTCCGACTTTTTCGTTTGCCAATCTGCCTGCTGAAACTTTATACCGCAGCACCCAATGCCGAAGTCAACAAAATCGCCTGCAACGTTCTCGTTGCAGGCGATTTGTGTGTTGATAAAGTCTAAGGAAGATTCCAGACGGCTTGCCGATAATATCATTGACTCTCTGTCTTTGAGGGAAGCCAGGTCGGGTTTCTGTTCACCAGAAACTAATCAGGAGTGTTCCGATTGAAATCTGCAATCGAGCGTCGGATGGCGGCTGGATTTGGCGTCGTAGTTTTCATGCTGATTTTTATCGCCTGCGCCACCCTGCAAACTTCGGTGCGCTATGCCGAACTGAACGGATGGATGGATCGTTCTCGCTCGGTTCAGACACGGATCGAAGAGGTTCATTCCCGCATTGGGGAGGCACAGGCGTCTGTTTACCGCTATTTCCTCACTGGAGACAGGCGTCATTTGGAGGCGAGAAAGCGGGCTGTTCTCGAAACTCAGAACGCCTTGAATCACCTGGGCTTCATGACCTCCGATCATCCGGCGCAGCAGCTCCACCTGAAGCAGCTGCGAGAGCAGATTCAAAAGCGGATCGCAATCAGCGACGGGGGCATCGCCCTGAAACAGGAGCACCGGGAGTCAGCACTGACGCAGTGGCTGGACTCCAGCTATGCCCGCTACACCGGAGCCGAGCTTCAGAAAACCCTCTCCGCCATGCAGGAGGAAGAAACCCGCCTGCTGAGCGACCGAAAACTGCGTTATGACCAATTCGACCGTCAGGTTCACTCGGCATTTTTCTTAATCGTGGGGGTCGTGTTCGCCTCGCTTGCGTTTGTTTACGGCGGGGTGCGGGCGTTGGATCGCCGTGCTCGAAATGCTCATCTTCGAGTCATCAACACACTGGAAAGTATCACCGACGGCTTTTTCTCGCTTGATCAAGATTGGAATTTCACCTACCTGAACTCCGAGGCCGAGTGCCTGCTTCAGCGAAACCGAGGCGATCTGCTGGGCGTCAATGTTTGGAAAGCCTTTCCTGGAGCCGTCGAAACCGCGTTTGATGTGCAGTATCATCGGGCGGTGCAGGAGCAGGTAAGCGTCCACTTCGAAGAGTTTTTCGCCCCGCAAAATCGCTGGTATGAGGTTCGAGCGTATCCTTCCCCCGACGGCATTTCGGTTTACTTTCAGGACATTACCCAGCGTAAACAGGCGGCGGAGGCTCTGCTGGAGAGTGAAGCCCGCAACCGCGCCCTGCTTAGTGTTTTGCCCGATCTGATGTTTGTTCAGGACGAAAACGGTATTTATGTGGATTACCATGCGGCAGACCCAACTGAGCTGGTTATCGAACCGGAGCGGTTTTTGGGAAAACACATGAAGGAATTTATGCCGCCCGACCTGTTCAACACGCTCAACGGAGCCTTAACGCTGCTCAAAGAAACCGGAGAAATGCAGGTCCGGGAGTATTCACTCTTATTGAACGAAGAGATGCACCATTTCGAAGCGCGGATGGGGCGCGATGAGCGCGGGCGATTTTTGACCATTGTTCGCAACGTCACGGAGAAACACTGGCAGGAAAATGCTCTCCGAATTAGTGAGACGCGCTTTCGTGCAGCTCTGGATGGTTCTCTAGATGCGTTTTTCTTGCTGGAGAGCGTTCGGGGAAAGGCGGGCGAAATTGAAGATTTTCAATTTGTGGAAATCAACACGCAGGCAGAATGGATGCTGACCCTGTCCAGAGACCAGGTGATCGGAAAAAAATTGTGCGAACTGCTGCCGATCCAGCGCAGGGACGGGTTTTTTGAGAAGTATGTTCAGGTCGTTCAGACCCGCCGGGTGCTGGATGAGCAGTTTACAGTCACTGATCCGCAGATCAATGCATACTGGGTTCATCATCAGGTGGTTCCGGTGGGAGATGGAATCGCCATTACCTCTCACGACATCAGTGATGCCAAGGAGATGGAAGAGCAAATTCAAGCCCAGATCGCTCAGGTCAACGAAGCACGGGTGCAGCTGGAGCTGCGGGCAGAAGAGCTGCGCCACAGCAACTTGCAGCTGGAATCCGCCAACTCTCAATTGGAATCGCTTGCCACCACCGATGGACTGACCGGCCTGAAAAACCACCGTACTTTTCAGGAAAATTTGGCTTCTGCTTTTGAGCGAGCCCTGCGCTACCAAACCCCTCTCTCGGTGATTTTGCTGGACGTGGATCATTTCAAGAGTTACAACGACACCTTCGGTCATCCTGCAGGAGATGGAGTTCTGAAAACCGTTGCCCAACTGCTGCTAAAGGCTTCACGTACTGCCGATTTGGTGGCTCGCTACGGCGGCGAAGAGTTTATCGTCATTTTACCAGAAACCGAGACGGCGGGCGCACTGGAGGCCGCCGAACGTTTTCGGGCGGACATTGAGTCGGCCCGCTGGACAGAACGCCCTGTGACGGCTTCTTTTGGAGTGGCAACCCTCAATCTCGCCATTCTGGATGCGGCTGCGCTGGTGGCGGAGGCAGATCGTGCCCTCTACTGCGCCAAAAATGGAGGGCGAAACCGGGTGCGCCATGCCAGCGAGGGCAGTTCCCCCGAATCCGCCCCCCCGCTCGCCAGTTCGCTCGAAACTCCGGCTTAGCCTTGTTTGCCGCCCTTTTTCTCCACCAGCGAAAGGGGATGAAAGCCAGGCTCATTCTTTTTAGGGGGAGAAAGGTTAGGGGCAGGAAGGCGAAACGAGCGTTCCACCTCATCTTTCGGGTCGGTAGAAACCGGAGCATCCCGCCAGAGCCAGCGCATCATATCGGGCAGAATCGCTCCGCCGAACTTCTGCCCGTGAAGATTGATCCCCCAGGCATAATTGACCTCATAACCCTTTTTCGTCAGGGCTTTCATCAGCCGCACATTTTGGTAAAACCAATCCTGCCTTGGATCGTAAACTCCGTTACGCAGCCCCCGGTTATCGTTGCGCCCATCGCAAAGAAACACCCGAATCGGCTTTTTCTTGCTTGCAAGCACCCGTTCGGGATAAACATCGCCGCCGCGCAGGTTTACAAAACTGCCCACATTGCTGAGAACTTTCCGAAACACATTCGGGCGTTCCCAGGCAGCGGCAAAAGCGGCAATTGCCCCGGAACTCGACCCGCCAATCCCATGCTGTTCGGGATCGTTCGAGAGATTGTAACCTCGTTTCAACGCGGGGAGGAGTTCCTCGGTGACAACGCGGGCGTATCGGTCGTCGGGAGTGTTGTATTCGGCAGGTCGGTTGGTGGTGCTGTCGCCCCAGTTTTGCGGCGTGGGTTCGGGCTGTTCGGGGGTGCGCCCCGGATTGATGAAAACGCCGATCATCACCGGAATTTCACGCCGATAAATGAGATTGTCCATCACGTTTTGCGCCCGCATCTCCCCATGTTCGTCCTTGAACGCCTGCCCATCCTGAAACACCATGAGGGCGGCGGGGAGGGAGGGATCGTACTGCGCGGGAACGTAAACCCAGTAAGTGTGCTGTGTACCGGGATAAACGCGGCTGGGCAGGGTGAACGGGCCGCGAATTTCGCCTTTTGGAACACCTTCCTGCGGCATCGAGTCCGGCCCTAGTCGGTACTGCGAGTCGAGATTGGGCGTCTGAGGCGGCCTTTGCGCCCTGCCGAAAGCGGCGGAAGTCAGCAATGCCGCCACAAAAGCATAACGGAGAAAAAATTTCATCGGAGGTTCCTTTTTTTGAGAGATGTGCCAGCCCAACTTCTTTTCAAGGCATTGGGCTAGTGCCGCCGCTTACGTACTTTTCGGGTTTTCGTTCTCGCCTTTTTCGCGGCAGACTTAGACGCTCCATTCGGCTGCGGCTTCCAAAACGGGTCGTTCCAGATCAGCTTTTTCACCTGGGCTTCGGTCATAGCCCGGCAGCTTCCATCGGCCAAGCCAATGACGGTCGTTCCCTCATAACGATACAGGGGCGTGCCGTTTTGTCCTTCGTAGACCATCACGGTTTTGGCAGCATCGGTAAGAATCGCCAGGGATAACCCTTCTAAATTTTTGTTGAAGGCATAAGAAATTTTCTCGTCTTCGGGGGCGTCAGGGGCATGAAAAATCGCTTTGTTTTTGACGTAGGGCAGGATCGCGTCAGAATAGGTTTGGGCAGACAGAGGATAGGTTTCATCATAATCCTGCACGTACATCAAAATCGCGATGCCGATCTGTTTGGCGTTCGAGAGCGAAGCGTAAACTTTTTCTTTTGTTCTTGCAAGGCGAATGATCGCCTCAGAATCGGCATCGGAATAGAGCATTGCCGCAATGGTGCTGACAAGGCGGGGAAGCCGAGCATCCGAGGGTGCTGGCTCCCTGAGAATCTCAGGCTGAGGGATGATTTTCCACCCCTCCCCGACCCTTTCCAGATACAACGTGTCCAGCATCACCCGGCTCTTTTTTTCACTGGTCTCATATTTAATCGTGACCTTGGATTTGCCGGTTTCTGTTTCTGCCAGAAGCTCCTTAATCAAGACGCGGGGGAACCAGGCTCGCTTCAAGGCGGCGAGGGCCTCGCCATTGGGCTGATCGGTCTGGATGCAGGCATTCATGCCCTGCGCGTCGTTTTGGGAAACGGCTTTGACAAAGGAACGAACCGCCGCCTCCGGGGTAGAAAGGTCGGGGGGAGCAGGAGAGGCCCGCAGCCCCAGGAACACGGACAAAACAAGCGCGACTACCGCAAGCGAGCGTAAGGGGAACATCGAAAATCTCCTTGAAGACCGGCTTAAAGCCAGCGTTTTTTGGCAAAGTAAACAGCAACGCCGCCCGCGAAAAGACACATGATGCCCAGCCACAGCATCGGGTTATGATGGCTCCAGGGCATTTTCTCGAAGTTCATTCCGAAAAACCCCGTCAAAAACGTCAGCGGCAAAAAGATAATGGAGACGGCACTGAGCTTGCGCATCACCCGGTTCATTTCGTTGTTGGTTTGTGAAAGATAGGCGTCCAGAAGGTTAGACGCCTGATCCCGAAACGTATCCAGATACTCGTAGATGCGAAACAGGTGATCGTCCACGTCACGCAGGTAAGGAACGACGCCCTCTGAAATACCGGGAAATTCACGGGTCAGGATGGTCTGCATCACTTCGCGCAGGGGAGAAATGTGTTTCCGGAGGCGGGAGAGTTCGCGTTTAAGCGGAAAAATTCGATTCAGGATTTCGGGTTCAGTACGCTGAATAATTTCGTCTTCAAGGGAATCCATTCGGTCTTCGATTTCATCGAGCATCGGAAAGTAGCCGTCCACAATGGAATCGAGCAGGGTATAAAGCAGATAGTCCGTGCCCTTCAAAAGCACTTTTTTGTTTTGCTGGCAGACATCAATCAAACTGCTCAGGGCTTTCGTTTCGGCGTAGTGCACCGTAACGATAAACCCGGAAGTGAAAAAAAGACTGATTTGATCTACCTGAAAAATGTGAATGTCCGACGAATCTTTGGCCGGGTTGTCGAGAGCCGACAGGTCGAGCGTCACGCTGTCAACGGAAAGATAAGAATGGGTGTCGTACTCGTTCGCTTTGGGGCGTTCGTACTGGCTTCCGGCATCTTCAATCGAAAGCGGGTGAAAATGAAAATGCGAAGACAGCAGGGCGAACTCGTCCTCGGTCGGACTTTCCATGTCAAGCCAGAACCGGATTTTCGGTTGTTCAAGCTCCTGAAGAATGTCTTTTTTTTCGGTGAGATGGCGGCAGTGTTCGCCGTCACAGGTAATGAGCGTGAGCATGGGGGTATTATACCTGTCTGTGAGAATGCACAGTGCAGCGGGGGTTAAGCGGAAATCCCTCCAGAAACACGACAGAACAGGAGACCCTGCCCATGACGAAATTTTTACATCTGGTTTATTTCTGGCTTCGCGAGAGAGGAGAGCCGGGAGATGCCGAGGCACTTCTTGCGGGGATTCGGCGCAGCCTGCCGCAAATTCCGGGCGTACTGCGGTTGGAAGCAGGAACGCCCGCAGGCACGGAACGGGACGTGGTAGACAATTCTTACGGGGTCGCCCTTCTGGTGAATTTTGCAAATGGTGCGGCTCACGACGTGTATCAAGATCACCCCGATCCTCTGAAGTTTATCGAGGAGTGCCGTCCGCTCTGGAGCCGGGTGCTGGCGTACGACACCGTGCTTCGATAGTTGTTTCGTCAGGGAGACCGCAAATGGCGGATGGGCTCGTTCGGCTTGTGAGAACTGCCTCCGGTCACTTCCTTTGCTGGAAACAAGGGGGAATCGAAGGTTTGGGTGCGGGGCCGCTTCCATTGAGCACCTGGAACCAGGTCTTTGGGAGCCTTGGCGGGTTGAGCCGGAGGGCAAAACCCGATGCCCGGCAGGAATTTTCAGCGAATTCCACGAATCAACTTCCATGAATGAACCCGACCCAATCCATTTTGTCAACCCGCTGCAGGGAACCGACTCCACCTTTTCTTTTTCGACGGGAAACACGCTTCCCCTCATTGCCCTCCCGCACGGCTTGACGCACTGGTCTCCCCAAACCGGAGACCCGAACAGCAACTGGTTTTTCAATCCGAACGACCGCGTTTTCAGCGGAATTCGCGCCACACACCAGCCCTCGCCCTGGATGGGCGATTACGGCTGTTTTGTCGTGATGCCGCAGTCGGGCGAACTCAAGCCTGAAGCGTGGGAACGCACCTCGGCGTTTCGCCCGGAAACCACCCGTTATGCTCCCCATGCGTTCCAGATCGAATTGCTGCGAGAAAACGCGGTGCTCGACTTTGCGCCCACCCAGCGGTGCGCTCTGCTCTCCACCGAATGGCGGGCCTCTTCTTCACCACCCAGCCCCTCACTCCCTGCCAAAAGACGCCTGCTGGTGGATTTGTTCCCCGAACCGGGGAATGATGCGAGCAAACTGCACTGGGATAAAGATGCCAACCGAATTTTTGGTTACACGCGCAAAAACTGCGGGGGGGTCCCCGAAAACTATGCTTTTTATTTTGTCATCGCCCTTGATGTGCCAATTGCCGATTTTCGCATTCATGAAAGCGAGGATGGGCATCGGGTCGGCGTCCTCGAATTCGCCGCAGAAACCTCCCGGATAACGGCAAAGATGGGAACTTCGTTTATCGGGATCGAGCAGGCTGCCCTCAACCTCGCCTGTGAGATCGGTGACCGTACCCTCAAAACGCTGCAAGCGGAAGCGGCAGAGGCCTGGAATCGCAAACTCGGCAGGTTCCAAATCAGCGGCGCAAGTAACTCCGAAAAGCGAACCTTTTACTCCTGTCTTTACCGGACACTGCTCTTCCCGCGTCGCTTCGATGAACCGGATGCCCAGGGAAATCCCCACCACTACAGCCCCTACACGGGAAAGATCGAACCGGGAATCTTGGTTGCAGACAACGGCTTCTGGGACACCTCGCGCACGGTTTATCCTCTGCTCTCCCTCGCCTACCCGGAACTGCTGGGTGAAATCCTCGAAGGCTGGCTTAATGCCTATCGCGAATCGGGCTGGCTTCCTGAATGGTCAGCTCCGGGACATCATTCCGTGATGATCGGCAGTTTCAGTCAGGCGATCTTTGCCGATGCGATTGTGAAAGGGATCGAGGGGTTTGATCGAGAAACCGCGTTTAGAGCCATCGTGAAAAGCGCAACGGTCTCCGTGCCCGATAGAGCCGGGTATGGGCGCGAGGCTCTGGCGGAATACGATGCGCTGGGCTATGTGCCCTGCGACCGTCTCAACAAAGCCGCTTCGCGCACCCTCGATTATGCCTATACCGATTATTGCATTGCACAAGCCGCGCTCGCGCTCGGCCACACCGAGCCTTACGAGCGATTTAGGGCGCAGTCCGAACGCTGGCGGAATGTTTGGGACGAAAAGACGCAGTTTTTTCGGGGGAGGCTCGCTTCGGGCGAATGGCAGGAGCCGTTCGATGAATATGAGTGGGGCGGCCCTTTTGTCGAAGGGAGTGCCCATCAATTCCGATTCTCGGTGCCGCATAACCCGGCAGGGCTTGCGGAACAGTACGGCGGTGCGGAAACGATGGCGCGAAAAATCGAGGAAATGGCTGCCGGAACGACCGAATATCGCATCGGCTCTTACGGGCAAACCATTCACGAGATGACCGAAATGGCGGTTGTCCGGTTCGGGCAGTACGCCCACTCGAATCAACCCGTGCATGGCGTACTTTCGATGGCAGCAGCGGTCGGCTTCCCCCAAATTACCGATAAAATCGTTCACCGGATTCTAACTGAGTATTACACGCCGACCCATCTGCCCGGTGACGAAGACAACGGCGAAATGTCGGCGTGGTATGTGCTCTCCGCGCTAGGGCTCTATCCGCTGGCATCTGGCAGCGGCGAATACGTCCTCAACGCTCCGCTCTTTTCCGAGGTCAGGATTACTCTTCCACATGGAAAAGAGCTGCGCGTTGTCAATCGTCTCTCATCCTCGTATCAGTGGGGAGCGGAGCGCTGGCGCGTTACTTTCAATGGAAATCCTATGGAAGGTGTTTCTCTGGCTCATGCGCTGCTTCGAGAGGGAGGTACGCTGGAATTTACCGATTCTTAACCCCCACCCCGCCTTCCTGTAAAAACGAACTCTTCTCCCTTGACGAAAAAGCAGGGGGGAGTTCTCTCCCCCTTTTTTCATTTCCGGCGAAGGAAAACCCTGCAACCGTTGATTGAGCATTGGTGATTGGAACAGACGAAAGGAAGCCCTCTGATGAAGCTAGAATCCATTTTCGACGACCATGCGAAGCTGATTCGTAATTTTCTGACCCCGGAAGAGTGTAAAACTTTCATTCAGGAAAGCGAGGCCCTCGGCTACGAAGACGCGCCGATTCAGAGGGGGGACGCCGCGATCATCATCAAAGATTATCGCGACAATTTGCGTGTGATGAAAGACGACTCCCAAACCGCCGCCCGACTTTTCGACCGGATGACGCCTTTCGTTCCGCCCGACCTGTCCCGCATGACGCCCGTCGGCTTGAACGAGCGGCTGCGCTTTTATCGCTACGACAAAGGACACTCTTTCGCGCCCCACCATGATGGCTCGTTTCGGCGTAACATCTACGAGTTCAGCCTCTATACGGTGCTGCTCTATCTCAATGAAGGGTATAGCGGCGGCTACACGGATTTTCTTTACAACGATGACTCGCTGCTCTATCGGGTTGTGCCGGAGACGGGACTGGCGTTGTTGTTTCGCCATGAGCTGCTGCATACCGGAACCGAAGTTTTGGAAGGCACGAAGTATGTGCTGCGTTCCGACGTGATGTACCGCCTGCCTTCGGCTCTGGAGAGACTCAGTTAGAGATTAGAAAAAGTGAGGCAGGGATTCGGCGGGTGGATCGCGAACCTTCGTTTTCGGCGCAATGCCCCTAATTCACTCACAGACAGGACATTCTCATGGCGAAAATAACGTTGATCGGCGCAGGCTCCACCGTTTTTGCAAAAAATTTACTCGGAGACATCCTCTCGTTTCCCGAACTCGCGGAGTCGCAGATTGCCTTGATGGACATCAATGACGAGCGGCTGAAAACCTCGGAGGTCGTGGCACGTAAAGTCGGGCAGGCCGTTGGAGCCAGCCCCACAATTACCACCCATTCGGATCAGAAATCGGCGTTGGAGGGCGCGGATTATGTGATCAATATGATCCAGGTCGGCGGCTATCAGCCTTCTACCGTGATTGATTTTGAGATTCCGAAAAAATACGGCCTGCGCCAGACAATTGCCGACACGCTGGGCATCGGGGGAATCATGCGAGCATTGCGAACGATTCCCGTTATGCTCGAAATGGGCAAAACTATGGAAAGCGTTTCGGCGGACGACGTGACTTTTCTGAACTATGTCAATCCGATGTGTATGAATACCTGGGCGTTTTATCGTACCTCGAAGGTAAAGATCGTCGGGCTGTGCCACTCGGTGCAGGGAACGGCAGAGCAGATCGCGGAAGACATTCAGGTTCCGGTTGACGAGATCAATTATCTCTGCGCCGGAATCAATCACATGGCGTTTTATCTGAAATTCGAAAAGGACGGCAAAAGTCTTTACCCGGAAATTCGCAAAGTGATCGAAGAGGGGCGCGTGCCGGACTGGAACCGGGTTCGCTATGAGATGCTGACCCGGCTCGGCTACTTCGTCACCGAATCGTCAGAGCACTTTGCCGAGTACACTCCGTATTTCATTCGACGGGACAAGCCGGAACTGCTGGAACGCTTCAATGTGCCGCTGGACGAGTATATCACCCGGTGCGAGCGGCAGCTGGCGAGCTGGCACAAAATGAAGGCCGAGTTCGAGAGTGAGGCTCCGGTGGAGGTCAAGCGCTCCCATGAATACGGCTCGCTTATCATTCATTCGCTGGAGACGGGGGTTCCGCGTGTGGTTTACGGCAATGTGGAGAACCGGGGGCTGATTGACAACCTGCCGACGGGGTGCTGTGTGGAAGTGCCGGTGCTGGTGGACAAAAGCGGGCTTCAGCCCACGAAGATCGGGACGATCCCGCCGCAGCTGGCGGCCCTGATGCAAACCAACATCAATGTTCAGTCGCTGACAGTGGAAGCGGCTCTGACCGGGAAAAAAGAGCACGTTTATCACGCCGCGATGCTCGACCCGCACACTTCCGCCGAACTACCCCTTGACGACATCTACGCAATGGTGGATGAACTGATTGAGGCACATGGCTCCTACCTCCCCGCCCTGCACTAACGGAGCGAAGAAAAAGCCCCGCGCTTTTCGATAGAAAAGGCGGGGCATCTTCTTTGGCACAAGGCAAACGGGCGGTTGAGAGCGACCGGGAAGAGAAACACACCGGGCTAAACTTCTACCCTGCCCTCGAAAACCCATTCGGCGGGGCCGGTCATCAGGATGCCGTCGCGGTCGCTCCAAACGATTTGGAGGATGCCGCCTTTGCTGCACACCGAAATCGGGGTGTTTTTGCGGGCATCGCCGTGCAGAACGGCGGCAACGGCGGCGGCGCACGCGCCCGTGCCGCACCCCAGGGTTTCGCCCGCACCGCGTTCCCAGATGCGAATCTTCAGTAAGTTTTCGGCTAAAACTTCACACCACATCAGGCTTGTGCGCTCCGGAAAAAGCGGGTGATGCTCCACCATCGGGCTCAAACGGAAAAAGTCTTCGTCGGGGGGAGGAGCCTCTACAAAGGTGACGGAGTGCGTAGACCCGGTGGAGAGCGAAGTAATAGGCAGGCAGTATTCGCCCGGAAGCCGCAGTGGAAAATCTTGTACACGGGATGCACCCAGGAGGGCGGGAATTTCAGCGGGCGCGAAATGAGGCGGCCCCATATCCACCGTGACACCGCAGAATTCCCCGCCCCCATCCCGTAAAATAGCGGCTTGGCGCACATCCACGAGCGTCTGAATCGTCATTTTGTCGGTGAGCACGATCTCTTTTTCGCGGGCATAGCGGGCCATGCAGCGCAGTCCGTTTCCGCAAACGTCGGCGGAGCCGTCGGGGTTGTACATTCGCATCAAAAAATCGGCGGTTTTGGAAGTGTCGAGCACAAGCAGGCCATCGGCTCCAATCCCGAATTTGCGGTCACAGAGGCGGCGGGAGAGAGCCGACCAATCGCAGGGCAAGCCGCGCCCGTCCATCACGATAAAATCGTTGCCTACCCCCTGCATTTTTGCAAACGCCAGCGTTTGTGTCATCCGTTGCCCCACTTCGTGATTTCGCCCTTCGCTCCTTACGCACTACGAATTCGCCTTTTCTGCGGTTCCATTGTGATTGAAAAGCGGAAAGGCAAAAGGTTGACTCTTTAGTTTTGGCCGTCGGCTTTCCAACCCCGTGTCTTCTGGGGAGTGAGAGGGTCTGTAAGCCGGGTTCTGTCTTTGTACGGTCATCTCTCTAGGAGGCCGATTGCCCGGCCTCTCATGCGGTTCACCCGGAAGGTCGGCGGGCCGCGTCAACCCTTCCTGTCGAACCTTGCTTCCGATGGGGCTTGCCTGGCCGCCGTGTCTCCACGCCGCCGGTGCGCTTTTACCGCACCATTTCACCATTTCGGAGACAGGGGGCTAGCCCCCTGTCTCCGTTGTGTTATTTCTGTTGCGCTTTCCGTCGGGTCGCCCCGCCCGGACGTTATCCGGCATCGTTGCCCTGTGAAGCCCGGACTTTCCTCTGCAATAGTGCGAACACCACCGCAGCGACCGCCCGACCCCCTCACTCCGTCCCTAGTTTACCTCAGTTTTCAGTTTAAGGAAGGCGGGAGAAATTTCTCCGCACTTCCGTCTGCAAGAGACTCTCGAATAGGGTATCCTTAGATAGACGTTTATCAATATCGAAAGAGTGCAATGATGCCTGCTGTTCTGCCTCGCCCTGAAACGGCCTCTTCTCTTCAACCGATCTCACCCCTTTCCGTCGCGCAGATTTTCCGTCTCTGGCTTCCGCTCGCCGTGAGTTTCGAGCTGATGATGCTGGAAGGGCCAGCCGTGCAGGGAGCCGTCGGCAGACTGCCCGAAGCCAAATTGAACCTTGCTTCCTGGGGCTTGACGATGGCACTTTCGCTTTTGATCGAAAGCCCGGTCATTATGCTGCTGTCTACCGCGATTGCGCTGGTCAAAGATCGGGCTTCCTATTTTGCCCTGCGCCGATTTATGCTGAGTCTGGCCCTGGGCTGCACCCTGCTTACGGCTCTGGTGGCGTTCACCCCGCTTTTCGACCTTGTGGCGGGCCGAATGATGGGACAGCCCGAAGCCATTGTGCAGGGGGCTCGCTCCCCGATGAAAATCATGCTGTTCTGGACGGCGGCGATTGCCTGGCGACGGTTTTATCAGGGCATTCTGGTCTGTTACGGGCAAACCCGCAAAGTTTCCTGGGGAACCGCCATTCGCTTGACCTCCGCCGTGATCGCGGTTGTGATCGGCGTCTCCCTCAAAACGCTGACCGGAGCGCAGGTTTGTGCAATGGCACTGATGACGGCAGTTCTCACGGAAGCCGTTGCAACAACCCTGTTTGCTTTTCCGCTGGTTCGGCAGGAAGTGCTCCCAGTGGTGCGCGAGGAGGCCGGACTCACTCAGCGCGACATCTGGCGGTTTCATGCGCCCCTCGCCGCAACCACTCTGCTCACGCTTTTGGTGCAGCCGATTACCTCGGCGGCACTGGCTCGCCTGCCCCACGCCGACGAGACGCTCGCTTCCTGGCCAGTTGCTTTCATGGTGCTGCTCGTCATTCGCGGAAGCGGATTCGCTCTTCAAGAGATTTCGGTGGCGCAGGCCTCCAATCCGGCGGCGCGTGCTTCGCTTCAGACGTTCACCTGGCTTGTCGGCTGGGTCAGTCTTGGGGTGACAGGGCTGCTCGTCTTTACGCCGCTGCTGGAGAGTTACCTGCACTGGGTCTTGAACTTGCCGAAGGAACTTCATTTCGAGGTGCGCCTCGGCGTCGGCGTCGGAATTTTCCTGCCGCTCATTACCGCCCTGGCCTCCTGGGTGCGCGGCGTTCTGGTCGCACAAGCGAAGACAAAAGCGGTTTATCAGGGAATGGGGCTTAGCCTGGTTCTCTACGCCCTGCTGCTGTTTGCCAGCGTGGGGCTTCAGGTTCCAGGAATGTGGGTAGCAGCGGGAGCATTTACCCTGGCTTCAACGGCAGAGTACGTTTATCTGCTGAAGGCAAAAGCAAAACCGGCCCTCTCCTCTACCGACGAGAAGGTGACTTTTTAACTCCAGCTCCCTCACCCGAACCGTGACTCACACCCAAAAACTCGGCTGATTTCAGCGGCAGGTGCTGACACCAAAACCCGTTTCCGAACGAGCAAAACATCCATCACTCATTTTTGGTCTTTTTCTCGTTATTTCGGTTTGTTCCAGAAGACCCCATGACAGACCCCTTTTCAGAAAAACTCGGAGCCGTTGAGCTGATCACCGATGCGAACAACGGCTGCGGAGAGTCGCCGCTCTGGGATGAAGCGCGAGGGCGGCTTCTGTGGATTGACGCCGAAAAAGGCGCCATCTACTTTCTCGACCCGGAAACACACAACCCGTTTCCCCTCCACCAAAACGTCCCGGTTTCTGCCTTAACTCTCACCCGAACCGGCGAACTGCTGATCGGAGGAGCGGAAGGGCTGGCTTTGCTCCGCGAAACCGGCAAGCTCACCCCTCTCGTTCGCGAGTTCGACGGGGAAACTCTGGCGATCAACGATCTGCTCACGGATGCGAAGGGACGCCTTTACGCCGGAACCGTTTTTTTCGGCGAAGACGGCGAAATGGAAAAGTACGGCAAACTTTATCTGTTTCACCCCGACGGCACGGTTCAAGGGATGGACGAAGGGATCGAACACGCAAACGGAATGGGGCTGAGCAGCGACGGGCGCACCCTTTACTTTTCCGACTCGACGGCGCGAAAAATCTTCGCTTATGAGGTTGCCCCTGAAACGGGAAGTTTGTCCAACCGCCGCGTTTTGGTGTCTGTTCCGCCCGAAGAAGGTTTGCCGGACGGGTTGACGGTAGACCGCGACGGGTATCTCTGGAGTGCTCAATGGTACGGCGGGCAGGTGGTGCGCTACCGTCCCGACGGCAGTGTAGAGCGGCGGATTTCGCTGCCGGTTCAGCAGGTGTCGAGCGTGGGGTTTGGCGGGGCATCGCTGACCGACCTGTACATCACGACGGCAGCCTCTTCCTGGCAGAGCCGATTCGCGCCCCCCGGCTTCCGCTTCGACGCGCCCAACATCGGCGGCTCGCTGTATCGAGTTCGCTTCGAGGAGGGGAGCGTGCAGGGAAAACCAGAACCGAGAGCGAACTTTTCCTGACGGGCGCACTCACCCGCACAGAGAGGGTGGCGAACTGGCTCCGTTAGCAGTGATGCTCTCTAGAACGATTCTGTTGCTCGGCGTTCTTCGCCGACACCCACTGATCTGCTCCGCCGTAAGTGTCGAGAGGTAATTTTTGGCGATTAAGCGACGAATCACCAAAGGGAAAAGAAAAAAATGATCGCAAACGGAGACGACTTGGCAAAATTCAATTAACGCGGCAGAGACCTCTACGAAATGGAGCTTCGCGCCATTCTCGACATGCCCGAAAATCGGGGCAAAGTCCTTGCCATTGAACCGGAAAGCGGCGATTATGAAATCAGCGAAGAACTACTTTCGGCAATGAAGCTGCTGCGTGCCCGAAACGGCGGCAAATTGGTTTACGCCCTGCGAATTGGCCAGGGAACCCTGGGGCATCTGCGCGGCGGACGGGTAGAAAAAAATAAATGGTCGCCGCAAGCGTAGATCAATCTCTCGCAATCCGACTGCGCCTTGAGTTCATTGCCTCAGACGGAAGCAGACAGTTGGTTCCTTTTACCTTCAATACAGGTTTCAGCGAACATCTTTCGCTTCCGCTCCGCACCCTCACGACATTAGGCTGCACCGCGAGTGGGACGGATGATCTCACGCAGGGAGACGGGCAAAAAATTGAATTGGTGCTCTACAGCGGGCGCATCCTGTGGGATGGACAAGAAATCGAAGTTCCGATACACGAGTTGGAGGGCGACGCGCTGCTTGGCATGAAACAAGTCGAAAATTACGTCATCACGATACCCGCCCGTTTCAATGAAACGGTGACTTTTGTTCCCCTGCCGCAACAAGCGAGTGAAACAGGGTAGGGTTTCTCTCGGAACGGGTCGTTTCGTTTTTCCCGTCACTCGGTAGATTGAAGGGGCAGAACTGCCCGACTAAACAACCAATGTGTGCCACAGGCAGAGCTGAAAACAAGGAGCACGAAACCCATTGCTGACCGAAGAACAAAAATCTTTGTTTCTGGAGAAGGGCTATCTGCACGTCTCCGGCGTTTTGTCGAGCGAAGAACTCGCCCGCTGCAAGTCGGAGTTCGACCGCGTTTGGGAGCAGGAAAAAGGGCCGCCTGTAAACCAGCATCAGCTGCTCAAGCACCCTTTTTTCCTTGCACTCATCGAGCACCCTAAAATTTTGGAAGTTCACCAAACGTTTTTTGGCGGCCAGATGCAGCTGCTTCAATATGACCTGCTGCGGCAGGGGCCTCACGCTTCGTTTCCGAAACGGGCCTGGCATCGAGATTTCTCCTTTCCCGGCGACCGCCCCGTTTCCATCAACTCGATCCTTTATTTAGACCCCATGACCGAAGAGCGCGGGCCGACTTATGTGGTACCGGGAACGCACCGGGGCGAGGCAGGGCCGCCGAAAGGCCGCGAGGGAGAGCCGCTGCCGGGAGAAGTTGCAGGACTAGCAAATGCCGGGGATGTGATTTTTATCAATTCGGCGATCTGGCATTCCGGCAGTGCAAATCAAACCGACGGCCTGCGTCGGGGAATCTACCTCTATTATGGCTACTGGTGGCTGAAACGCTACAATGCGGAGCAGTCGCTCCCCTGGCAGGCTCTCCAAGACGCGGGGGAACAGCGGCTGCGTTTGCTGGGCGTTAAAATGCCGCAGGGCGATCTGCATATGTACGACCCTGCCCTCTAAAACGCTTCTGCAGAGGCAGCCCGCCCTTGTCCTGCCCCCCAAATAAAGCATCCGTTTTGCTTTTTCCCGCGTCTAACCAGACAGCCTGAGCCGCTTTTTTCGCCGAAATCGGATGCCTCGGCAACGCTTGACAAAAGAGCGGCCTGAAAAGTAAACTGAACTCGATGAATGAAGTCGGGCAAAGGCGAGACGGCTTCACCGAGAGCCGCGAGGAAAAGCACATTATGGCAGGACGATACCAGAAACGATCCGATGGAGCAGCTGCGGTCCGAAACTTGGCCATTGTTTTCGGGCTGGGAGTGGCCAGTTTTGTGCTGGGCTTTTTTGTGCTGGCGAAAATGCTGCCTTCGTCCCATACTTCAGCCTCGACAGCTTCCCCGCCGCCTTCCACCGAGACCCCTCCTGTCTCCGCGTCGAAATCGGGAGTACCCTCCTCCGCCGCTTCAAGTCCGGCTTCCCTGCCTTCCCCGCACGTTTCCCCGCCTCCCGCCGAGAGCGGCCCCCTCCTGACTACGGAAGACAAGTCCGCCGCTCCGCCCTCAGACGAAACCAAGCCCATTCAGGGAGCCTCCGATCCCCCGGTACTTTCCGATAAAAAGTCCGGCGACCACGTTGAGGTCGAAACCCGCCGGGCGGAAACCGGCTCCAAATCCGAAACACCGCCGAGCGAGGAAACCGTTTCTCCCGGAAAAACCGACGAAGCGAGGCCCGCCGAGGATCCCCCGCCCCGGCGAAGACGGCGAAAACGAAGCCATGAGGCTCTGCAATCTCCGTCTACGCCCGATGAAGCCCGCAGCGATGCCCGCGTTTCCGTGCCGAAGGAAACGGGAACCGAAACCCTGCCTTCCCCCAAATCGTCCCGCCGCACCCGCGCCGGTTCCGAGGGAGTGTCGGAATCCGCCGAGACAACGAACACCGGCTCCGCAACAAAACGTCTTTATCGGGTGCAGGTGAATGTTTATGCCAGCGAAGCCGCTGCAAGGCAGGAGGTGGATGTGCTTCAGGATAAACACGTCCGCGCCCGTGTTCGCAAAGTGGTTCGGGAAGGCAAAACCTATTACAGTGTGCAGCATGGAGCCTTCAGTTCTAAGGAGAAGGCACAAACGGCCAAAGACAAATTGAAAGAACAAGGGATCGAAGGCTATATCACCGAGCGGTAATCTCGAAATCAAGCCCTGGGATAATTCCGCAGGAAAAAACAGGCTGACCCGCGAATAATGCTTGCGTGTTGCGGGCAATCTGTGTATAATAGCGCAAACAGCCCCCGTCCGTGCGCGTTGCGGTTCCCCTCCCGTGAACGTCAGATCGTTTTCGAGCAAACTCAATCAAAAGCCGGTCTACTCTTCGTTAAGGTCTTGAGGAGAGTACGCCTGCGCACAATTATTCTGTGTTCTCGGTGCAAGAGAGCACTCACAAAAGGCAGGAAGGTTTCATGAAGCAAAGGGCGTCTCGTTCTTTTCCAACAGTTCGTTCACTTATCGGTGCCGTTTCGTTGAGCGGTTTGTTCCTGCTCTCCGGGTGCGGCGGCGGGGGCGGCAGCAACAACAACAACAATAATAACAATAACAACGGAGGCGGCAATAACACGCTGGCGACGATTACCGGGAAGGTCGTCAATGCTTCCTCCACCGGTGTTGGCGGCGTGAGCGTTTCCGCAGGCGGACGTACCACCACCACCGGCAACAACGGTGTGTTTACCCTGACTAACGTCCCGCTCGCCACCGCCGGACTGACGATTAGTCCGCCCGCCGGGTACGACCGAACTTATGTTTCGTTTCAGTCCAAAACTTACGATACCACGAAATGCCCGCTTCCCCTGCCCACTTTGATTAACGGAACGGTCAGCCTCGCCGCCAATGTGTCGCTCTACAGTGACACCACCCCGCCTCCGCCCCCGCCGGACAGCTGCCCGTAGTCTGTAAGTCCGTCAACGGGAGAGAAGATCGAACTGCTCTCCCGTTCACCCGATTTTCTTTCCGCCTATGCGCCGCACCCTTCTCTGGCTGATTCCCCTTTCGCTCCTGGTTTTTTCGATTTATTACGTCTACCGCTGGGCGGAACCCAACCCGGACGACCTACGCCGCGCTCTTGAGCCGGTGGTCAAGAAAAAAGCGTATCTTCGCCTTGAAAACGCTCCCTTTTCTGCTTCCGTTGAAAATCGAAAGACGTGGGAGGTTTTTGCTCAGAAGATCGAAGTTGAGCAGATGCCCGGTGCTTCGGTGTCCGATCTGCAGTCGGCCACCCTCACCGGAATCAAAGATGGTAAACTCTACGATCTTCCCCGCGAACTCACTGGCGACAAATCAGAACCGAAAAACGTAACGGAGAAAGTCGAGGCCGTTTTTCGTGCGGACGCCGGACGCTATGCCGTCAATGACACCGACCCGCTGCCTGCAGAACTGGCGATGCTCTATCGCGCCAAGTGGCAGTTAAAGCTCTCCGGTAATGTCCAGATCAAAACCGCGCTCGGTGATGCTCTGGACGCCCCGGTTCTCACGGTGCTGGAGTTGGAGCGGGCGCGAGACCGCAAAATCGAGCGGCGTATTCTCTGCCCCGAAGGGGCCGCACTCACTATCGGGCGAAAAAACGGGAAAACGGCCCGACTCAAGGCCAATTTGATTCGCTTCAATCCCGATGAACGCACCGTAGAAGCCTTGAAGGGAGTGGCGGCGGTGCTTTCCGAAGGGACGGCTCAGACCGAACACGTTTATTACGATCTCAAACAGGAAATTCTGCTGCTCCCGGAGAACTCTTCGGGCACATTGGACGGGATTGAATTCATCGCGCAAAACCTGGTCATTGACTTAAAACACGGAACCCGGCGCACCAAACACGCCCGCCTTCAGATTTCAGAAGATCGGATTGCCTCACCATGAACCGTTTTCTTCCTTCCACCAACCGGGCTGCCTGGATTGGCTCGCTGGCGATTTTGCTGCCCGTTTTGGTCGCTTCCGCACAACCCAAAACCTCGAAATCCCCGCCGCAGAAAAAATCGGCGCGAAAAGTCGGGCTGGAAGCCTCCAACACCACCTACGACACGAAAACCTCTCTCTTGACGGGCGAGGATTTCACCTACACCAATCCCGACAAAGATTTAACCGCGACGGGTAAACACGCGGTTTACAACAAGCTGACGAAGTTTCTCACCGCCACCGGCAATATTGTGATTGACGACCCGAAATCTCATATCACGGGCGACAAGGCCGACGTAGACGACTCACCTAAAAAATTGGCGATCATCACCGGCAGCGTGGTGATTACCGTGAAGCCCAAACCCGAAGCGGGGGGAACGCTTCCCCCCGCCGACAAAGACACCGATGTGAAGCAGGAACGCAAACGCGGCGTTGTGGTGACGTGCAGGCGGGTGGAAAGTTTCTGGAAGAAAAAATTTACGATCATGCGCGGCGAGCCGGTCTTCACTCAGAAAATTCTCAAGTCCGACGGCAAAGAGGTTACCCGTGTGATGACCTGCGAGCACGTCGAGTACGACGGAACTACCGAAAAAGCGGTTTTGTTCGCCCCCGTCAAGGTGAAGGACAGCGACGGGCAGGAGGGCGAGTACGAACAAAACGTTCTCGTCGGAACGAAGGAAGGGGAGGAAACCCTGAGTTCCAAGGGCAAATTCAAGGGAACCTTCAACGTAGACGATGAGGAAAAATAGCCCGTCAATCCCGATGTACCCCGCCTCGTTCTGTTGACCGCCGTTCTGCAAAAGCCGCCCTTCATCGTGACGGGGCAGAAAAACACGAGCGATATTAAAACAGAGCGAAGGCCGAGAACGGAAAAATGGCCTCCAAAGGCGGCTTCCGCCCACCGAGGAGACCTTTCTGGACAATTCCGTTCATTCCAAAACGCAGGAGGCTCGGAGGTTTCTATGACACTGCTCTCTCAACGAACAACCTGCAATAGCGTCGGGTTTCGGGACACGCTGGCCCCAGATTTATCCCAGCTCGTTTCGTCCACGCTCACACGCTACTCCGTCACCTCGGAAACCGACAAAATGCTGGTGCTTCTGGACGCACTGGAAAAAATCGGCGATGCCCGCTCGATCCCGCTCGTCAATCGGCTGAGGAAACGACGGGTTGCACCGGGAATCGCCCAGCGCATGGAAGCGATTCTGGAAACCCTCACAGAGCGTCAGTCCAAAGCGCGAGAAGCCTCTACCCTGCTTCGGAGTTCGGAACAGCCCGAAGCCCGCCATCTTCTGCGCCCGGCAGTCTCGGCCTCCGAAATGCCGGAGCATCTGCTTCGTGCCTGCAGCCGAAAATAACTTTTCCTCTCTGGCCTTCGTTCTCAAGGAAAGAGGAGCCAAAAAAAATTTGCGGGACCGTGCGGCAGAGAAACGGCAGAATGCCTAAAGACGCGTTGAGCTTTTGCCGAGACCGCTCCGGTCAGCGAAGCCAGAAAAACCCAGCCGTAAGAAGCGAGGAAAGTGAACGTTTCATCAATGATTTTCCTTATCGAGAAAGAGAAGAGCTTTATCGTCAGCAGAACACGCCCATAGACAAAATCGTCTCTGAGGTCTGTTGGGTGACGAACAACTTCTGTGCAGTTTTTGCATCAATATTTCAAGTTTGTAAAAAACTATCGCTAAGACGGGTTTATAGTAAACCCGTTTCAAGAAAGGATCGGTCTTCTTCCGGCGTGCACCGATCCCTGTTTTCTGCCCTATGTCGCAACCGTCCGAACCTAACTTTTCCTCGATTTTCCCGCCCAACGTTCCTGCCCCGCCCCCGCCGCTGCTTCACCTCGACAGCGCGGGCGGGCTGGCGGCGCACCTTCAGGCCGGACGCGAACACCTGAAAGAACGCGCCCTGCTGCCGTTTCTTTCGGAAGGTCATCTCACCGGGCTTGCGCTCACGCACGAATACAGCAATCTGATAGATGCCGTGCTCAAGCGGATGTTCGTTCTGGCTTGCGAACATGAAAACCTCTCTCCCGATCTCGTTCCCATTGCGGTCGTGGCCACCGGCGGTTATGGGCGGCGCGAACTCTGCCCCCATTCCGATATTGACATCACCTTTATCCCTCAGCGCGACAACGAAGCCCGCCTCGACCGCATCATTCGTGAACTTTTCAAGGGAGTAATGGACATTTTCATTGCCCGGTGCGGCTTAGAGGTCGGCTATGCTTACCGCCTTCTGGAAGACTGCGGCACGCTGGATCACCAGACCATTTGCGGCCTGCTCGATGCCCGCGTTGTGGCGGGAAACCAGCGGCTGTTCATCCAGTTTGAGGATGCGTACTGGACGCAGTTCAACCCTGCAGAATTCATTTTCACCAAAGTGGAAGAATACGAAAAAAGGCGCGAAAAATGGGGCCGCACCCCGCGTATCGTCGAGCCGCAGGTGAAAGAGGGGGCTGGGGGCCTGCGAGACCTGCACACGGCGGTCTGGATGCTGCAGGCGAGGGAAACCCTTGTGGCTTCGCGGGTACGCGGCGAACGTTCGATTCAAGTTTTAAACCGAATCGGGGAAATCTCCGCTTCGGATGCGGTTCGTCTTTCCGAAGCGAAAGAATTTCTGTTTCGGGTGCGTTCCCTGCTTCACCTTATCACCGGGGCCGAGCGGGATACGCTTGTGGTGACGCGGCAGGAAGAAATTGCGGCTCGGCTGGGCTTTGAAGAGGAAGAGGCAGGTAGCCCGCCCGTCGAACTGTTAATGAAACGCTTTTACCAGGAGACCGCCCTGATCGAGCGCGTGTGTGCTCAGGTGGTTCGGCGGCTTGAAAACAGTCAGTTGATCTTGGGAATCGGCCTCGATTGTAAAAACAAAACGCTGATTCCGGCCAATTCTGCCCTGCTCTCCGACGACCCCTCCTGGCTTTTGTGGGCTTTCGAGGTGGCCCAGAAGTACAACCTCCGCTTCGGCTCGGAGATCGAAAACGCGGTGGTATCCGTAACCCAAACCGCTCCGTTTCTGCCCGATCCCGTCACGGCAGCCCGCGTTTTTACCCGAATTCTCGGAAACCTGGGGCGGGTTTCTTCCCTGCTGCAAAAAATGGCCGACTGTGGTGCACTGGGCTGGTTTCTGCCGGAATTCAAGGCCATCTACGATTTGATTCCCTACGATCCGTCTCACGAAAGCACGGTTGGGCAGCACACCCTGTTTGTGGTTCAGAACCTCGAAGCCCTGCTGGAACGGGCAGAGGGGGAGGAGCAGGAAACCCGCCAGCGAATTCTGCGCGACCTCCCCCACCCGGAACAGCTGATCCTGGCGGCACTGCTTCACGACGCCGGAAAAGCCCATCCGGGCCGTCCTCATGCCGAAGTCGGCGCGGAAATAGCCGAGCAGGTTTGCCGACGCCTCTACTGGTCGGACGAAGCCACGGCGAACGTCGTCTTCCTGGTGAGAGAGCATCTGGTGATGGCGGAAACTTCCCGGCTGCGGGATTTGGGATTGGATGACACGATCCGAGAGTTCACGCAGGTGGTGAATGATCTGGATCGCCTGAATATGCTTTATCTGCTCACCTATGCCGATACCCGTGCCGTTGGCGAAGGCATCTGGACGGCGGTGAAAGGACGTTTTTTGCAGGAACTCTGGAGCCGTGCGGCCTCCGTGCTCAGCGAAGAGGACACCCTCGGCTTCGACGACGGAGCCATGACCCGTGCCCGCCGCCGCTTGATGAAGGAACTCACCCCCACCAACCTGCCCCCGGAAGCGATTGAGGAGCACGTCGCCGCCATGCCGCCGCAAAGTCTGCTCGGTCAATCGCTGGCGCAAATCGCCCTTCAGATCAGTTATGTTCAGCGGGTGCGCGACGGCGAAATCGTGGTGGATTTTCAGGACGACCCCGCCGGAACGTTTACCGAACTGACCCTCGTCACCCAAGAAGACCCTCAGCCGGGGCTGCTTTCCAAAATCGCCGGAACGCTGTTTGCGGTAAACGTATCGGTGCATGGAGCGCAAGTGGTGACACGGGTATCCGAGCGCGATACCATTGCGCTCGATACCCTCTGGGTGGACTTTCGCGGGCGCACCGTTCCGCCCGGCAAACGGCGTGAGGTCACCCAGTGCCTTCAGCGGGTGCTGAGCGGCGAAGAAACCCTGGAGACCCTGCTCCAGAAACGAGATGCCGTCCGCCCCGAAACCGAATACCCCCATGAGCGCGTGATTGATGTCACTGCCGTCCAAAACGATGCCGGGGGCGATTTCACGCTGATCGAAACCCGGTCGCACCGGATGAACGGAGCCTTGTATCGAATGTCGGTGGCGTTGTCGAAACTGGGGCTTTCCATCAAAAGTGCCCGGATTTCTCCCTGGTTTGGAGGCGCACGAGCCTCCTTTTATGTGGAACCCGCAAAAAATTGGCGGGAAGAAGACCTCGTGCTGGCACTTAACGACGCACTTTCTCCGTAAGGAAAAGGACTTGACACGCCATCTCAGGCGGCTTATACTAACGACGAAAAGCTGCGTTTTGTTTTTCGGGAGGTCTTATTGATGCAACGCCGTTCCAATGCCACTACTTTTTTACTGGTCGCCCTGCTGCTCGGAGCCATTGCAATGGTCACGGGGGTGGTGAAAGGCAAGCCGGGTGCGCCCCCCACCGACGACCACGATCACGAAAACGAACAAAAAACCGAGGAAGTCGCCAAAACGAAAACGCCGGAACCTGCTGGCAAGGCCGCTCCCGGTGAAGCTGCTCCCAAGGCCGCCCCGATGACGGAGGCCCAGAAGAAAAAATTAAGGCAGATGGCAGACGTTTACAAGGGAATTCAAGCGGCCCATAAAATGCCGTCGAAAGCCTCCAGTGCAAAGCCGGCAGGCAACCCGCTCTCGATTGACATTACCTCCGACTACTACACCAAGCATGAAGACGGCAAGGCGGGAACTGCGAAGATAGACGCCGAAATTGCCGTTAAGCAGGCGGAGCAAAAAAAATACATTGACGAGTTCAAACGAACTCATCCCACCAACACCGCTCCCCAGAGCAAACCGACCGCCGCACCTGCCGCCAAAACCGAATAGTCCCCCTCGCCGAAAAACGAAAGAACTTTTTCGATCCACTTCCCCGTCACTTGGATAACGGGGAAGTTTTTTATGGCCGCTTCTTTTCTGGCAGAACTTACGGACAATTCGCACAAATTTGCTTGACAATATCGCAGAGATGTGTTAAAGTCATCCGGTCATGGCGAGAAGCCGTTCGCGCCCCATTGTACTACTGGCGTTTCAGCCCGTCACCTTTTCTGTTTGACACCAAATGCATCGCTACGTTTGATCTATCCAAAAGGGGGATAATCTATGAGCAGGATGGCTTGCGTCATTGCGCTTGCCGCTGGAGTTGGGCTTGGAGCCGGACTCGGAACCACCGAGATCGTGCACGCCGCTCCGATGCCCGCCGCCTTTAGCGGGCTGCAAATCACCGTCACTTCGACCGGTGCGCCTTCCCGAGCGAACGATGGCTCGGTTTCGCTGGAGGTCACGTTCAAGGGCGGCAATCTGAAGGCGGTCGAGCTTCACCTTGATGGATTTCTGATTAAAAAGCAGTCGGTGAAAACCCGCGAAGGACGCGGAGTCATTACGTTTGCACTCGACGGCCTGACAGACGGTTTCCACGACGTCATGGTGAAAGCGATTGGCACCGATGGTTCCACCGCCACCACGACCACCACCCTGACGGCAGGGCCTTCCACCGCAGAACCTCTCGGCGATACCGGCACTCACTTCGAGGGGCTGCGCCCAAATCAGATGGTTCAGGGCATCATTCCCGTTCAGCTGGAAGTGGAAAAAGCCATCCGCGCTCCCTATGTCACCTATCTCGTTGACAATGAATTTTTGGCCTTTATGAATTATGCGCCGTTTACCTACAACTGGGACACCACCCGGATGACAAACGGAACGCACACGCTGGGCATCGAAATTTATGACGGTGAATCCCTCAATAAAGTCCGAACCCTGACGATGCAGGTCACGGTGAACAATCCCGGCGGTTTCACCAAAATCAAGCGCGACGCTCAGCCCTTGACCCTTCCCCAGGCTGGCCCAGAGTCCACGCTTCCCGGCCTTGGCCTTTCAGCAAGTGAGGACAGCACGCCGCTTCGAGCGTCTCGTGCTCCGCTCTCCGAAAATTTCGAGGCTCGTACCTCGGCTCCCTCTCTGGCTCGCCGGGATCAGTCCGAGATCAAACTCGGCCCCTCCGCCCGCTCCACGGGAGCCTTGCTTTCCGAACCCGCCGAAGGAACACTGGACACCGGTTTAAGCGGGGTGGTTCGCAGTCTGCCTGTTCGCGTTCACCCTTCCGCCGCCACCTCCGCTTCCTTGGCGGCCCCGGACGAAACCGCGCTTCCCACCGATCTTGCCGGTCGGGTAGCCGGGCTTCGCACTGCCGGAACGCTGGCAGCACTGGCGGCCCCCTCCGAGTTCGAGGCCTCCGAGCTGACTCAAAGCGGCGTGGCCCGTCTGCCGCTTCATCTGAAACGAAACGGCAACGTCGCGACCCTGCCCAGTTTCTCGCTTCGCGGCGGGACAGTTTCCGCCATTTCAGCCGCTCCCGGCACACCGGCTAAAACTCCGGCCCCCAAACTTCGCGCTCGGATGAGCCTTCGGGCCATGTCCGCTCTCAAAGGCGGGTTTGCGGTTTCCTTCGACAACAAAGAAGTTAACTTCGATGTGACGCCGCGTGTGGAAAAAGGAATTCCGCTTGCTCCGTTCCGTCAAATTTTCGAGACGAGCGGCGGCGAGGTAGCCTTTTACAACAAAACCAAAACCATCCGAGCCGTCAGCCAGGGAACGGCGATTCAAATCCGCATCGGCCATCGGCAGGCAAAGGTCAATGACAAAACGATCCGCCTGGATTCCACGCCTTATATCGAAAACGGACGCACCATCGTTCCGATTTCGTTTATTCGGGACGCGATGGACGTGAACGTTTCATATGACCCGGCGACAGGTCACCTGCTGATCGAAAGCAAAAAGTAGGCGTACTAAACCCCTGAAAGAAACCCGTTCTCCCGTGACTTGGGAAGAACGGGTTTCTTTTTTTTTGTGGATCGGCTATAATCAAAGTATGACTGCCCTCGACCGTCTCCGCAGGCAAAAAAGACGCGCCTTCCGCCAGCGAGGTTTAACGCTGATGACCCTTCTCATTGGGATCGCTTACCTCGCCTGGGTTTTGCCTTCCCGCGTGGTGAAGCCGGTGGTGCAGATAACGATTGTGCCGTGAATTCAACCCGCCCCCTCTTTCAGTTTCCGCCGCTCTCGCCCGCTGACCGCAGAGTCCTGCTGATCCTGGGCTTGATCCTGCTTTTGGGCGGGGGCCTCCGGTTTGCGGGCCTGGGCTGGAGTCTGCCCGATGCCCGTCACCCGCTTGCGACGTACCACCCCGACGAACTCATCAACCTCAATGCCGCCCGCGCCGCCGATCTTTTGCACGGGCAATTCGACATCGGCTTTTATAATTACGGCGCGTTTTATTTTTATCTGGTTTCGTTTGCTCAGATGCTGGGGCGAGGCTGGGGCCTCATTCCCTCTCTGCCCCCCGGCGTCGGCCCGCTTTCCCCTCAAGAGGCCTCCGAAGCTTCCGCTCTGTTTTTGGCCGGTCGCATCGTCACGGCTCTGCTGGGTACGGCCACGATCCCTCTGCTCTCTTTTACCGGAAGAAAACTTTATTCTTCAAAGGCAGGACTGATAGCCGCTGGCCTTTACGCGGCGGCTCCGCTGGCCGTGATTCATGCTCACTTTTTAACCGTAGATGTCCCTGCAACTTTTTTTGTTACCCTCGCCCTCTTTTTTTCTGCTCGAATTCTGGCTTTGCGCCCCGCCGCAGGGCCGGAGGAAACGCCGTCTCTTTCCGCGCCCCCGCGTGCCCCCGTTTCCCTTCGCCCGTATGCCCTGGCCGGAATTGCGGTCGGGCTGGCTTCCGCCACAAAGTATACGGCGGTGACAGTGCTGGCGGCTCCCCTGGCCGCTCATTTCTGGCGGACAAAAAGGCTGGAAGGGGAATCGAGTTTCAAGCCGCTGTTCCTGCTTCTCGGAACCGCTCTTCTCGCGTTTCTGCTGGGCTGCCCCGGAGTTTTTCTCAACTCGGATGCGTTCTGGAACGGACTGCCGAATTTCCCCGGCTCCGGGCTGCGCTACGAGCTGTTCGAACACTCCCGGCAGGGACACGGGGCGGTCTTCACGCAGACCGGCAGCGGATGGGTTTATCACCTGTGGGTGTCCCTGCGGTTCGGTTTGGGATTCCCGCTGTGGGGCGTCACGCTTTTCGCGCTCTTCTTTGCCGTGAAACGCCGCGAGCACGAGGACAAGATGCTGCTCGTGTTTTTGGGTACTGCCTACCTTCTCACCGGGTTGTCGGCGGTTCGCTTTGCCCGCTACCTGATCCCGCTCTATCCGGCTTTTTTCCTGCTGGTGGGAAAATTGATTTCCGACTTGAAAGGCAATGCGCCGATGCGCTTCAGTCCCTCCCCGGCCCCTGTCTTAACCGGGCTTTTGATCGCAGGGACGCTGGGCAGCACCCTTACTTTTCTGATTTCGATGACAAAGCAGGATGCCCGTGATCTTGCCGCCGATTTCATCGAGCAGAACCTCAAGGGAAAAACGATAGCGTTTGCCAAAATCCCCTGGTTTTATTCACCGCCGCTTTCGCCCTATCTCGGTGCGCCTGCCGCACCCGTGCGGGCGAAAATCGTCCAGAGTGCCGAGTATCGGTTTCGCCTTCCCTTTTCGGAGTGGAGCCTGGAAGTTTTATCCCCCGTGCCGGATGCCGTTCTTCTGTCCAACTTTGAAACCATGCATGAGGAGACCCGTCTTCACCTGCCGGGGCCAACCCAATTTGTTGAGGAGGTTCGAAGAAATTTCAATCCAGTTGTTTTTGGGACGCAGGAAGAGCAGGTCACCCGCTGGGCAGGCGGGGCAATTTTTGGGCAAGAAAAGGTGATCCCAGAAGACCTGCTTTATGTTGTGCCGAAAATCGAAGTGTTTCTGCGTAAGTAAATGAGTATGCCCCTTCTCGAAGCCGTTGCCGAAAGTCTTCCTCGCCCGCACTCGGTCCGACCTCTGACGGATGACGATAGGGCCGCCTTTTTGCGCCTGGTGGCAAGAAACCCGGTTCGCTGCCAGACAACACGGCTTAATCAGGAAGTGTTCGGGTTTAACAGCGAAAAAATCAAAAACTGGGGAGCCTTCGACGAAAACGGACAAACGCTGGCGGGAGTGCTCTCGCGTTTCGGCAATACAGTGGTGGCGGTAGACGAAAACGGAGCCTGCGCCTCGCTGTTTGCGATCACAGTAGACAACGAAACGGGGCTGGCGGGTATGAGGGGTTCCGCCGAGGTGGTGGCCGCCATCGGGCAAAAAATGTGCCGCTACGCCCCGAAGAGAACCGAACCGAGCCATTTTCTACAGCTGGAACGTCCGGTTTCAGAGGCCGTCGCCCGCTCCGGTCTGGCTCGCCGCGCTTCTCTCTCCGATTTGGAAAATCTGGTGACCCTTTACGGCAGCGCGGGCGTGATGTACCGCAGCCGCACGAATTTGATCTCGAAATTAACCTATGACCGCGTTTTCGTTGCGGAACGCTACTGTGTGAAGTCAGGGATGAATCGTATTGTTTCCTGTGCGCTGACGAATGTGGAAGGAGCCGATACGGGCATAATCGGGGGCGTGTTCACTCTGCCCGAAATGCGCGGTCGCGGCTTTGGAAAAGCGGTGACGGCGGCACTGGCCTACGATCTTCAGCAAGACGGAAAACTGCCCTGCCTTTACTACGAAAACCCCATTGCAGGCCGCGTTTACCACCACCTCGGTTTTGTTAAGCGCGACGAATGGGCGGTCTCCTTTTTCCGAGTGGTCAATCCCCCGCGAAGGCAAAACCCATGATCTCGCCGACCGGTTTCAACAAAACCCGTTCTTTGCTCGCCCCGGCTTTTTGGGGAGAGGGAAGACGAAGTTTCACCGGGGAGCCGGGAATTTTTTCACCCCGGTTTTTCACCCCGCTGGCGTTTTTGATTTGTCTTTTCAGCGTGAGATCGGGGATCGCTCAAAGCAGTGCGGGCGTGCCTCTGGGCGGACTGGGGGCGGGCAGTGTTCGCTTGGAAGCGGACGGGCGGTTTCGCGGGGCTTCCCTTCCCGGAGCGGCCCCCGCACCGGGAGAACTGCCCGGCTGCTTTGCCGCTTTGTGGACACGAATTCCATCGCGATCTACCGCTGAAGTGCTCACCTCCTCGCCGCTTTTAGGGCTGCCGCTTTCCGCCAATACCCCGGTTTTCACGGCCCGATTTCCCTTTGCGTTTCTTTTTTATCCCGACGCTGCCCGCCCCGTTTCGGTCACTCTGTCCGCTTTTTCTCCCTTGATTCCGCAGGACGTGCACAACTCTTCGTTTCCCGGCTTTCTGCTGAGCTTTAATCTCAAAAACGAAACGAATGAGCCGGTGGAGGTCAGCGCGGCTCTTTCATTCGAGCCGATGCCGGAAAAGGAGGCGCAGTCCGCCCAGGTTCGGTTTGTTCCGGTGGCCGCCTCCGAGGGAAATTTTGGCGGATATTTGGGGGCAGCAGGAAAAAGCGAAACCGTGCTGCAGGTTCAGCCGTCGCATGGGGAGGCTCTGGTCACTCAAACGGGCTGGACTTTGTCTGACCGCCTGCCCGACTGGTGGAGCCGCTTTTCGGAAGAGGGCCGAGTGACTTCTGCAGGTGACCCCGCTCAGCAACGCCCCGGTTCCCTTGCCGCCGTGCTTGCGGTTCGACTGGTACTGAAGCCGCGAGAGCGACTGGAAATTCCGTTTGCCGTCAGTTGGAACCATTTCCCTGCGGAGACTCTGGACGCAGGAAAAACGCCCCGCCCGACGGAGCCTTTCGGTGATCCGCTGAAAACAGCACGTGAACTGCTGGACGGTCGGCTCGCCCTCACTGCCCTCACCGAAGAGTGGCAGGGGAAAATCACCACCTCCAACCTTCCGGGGTGGCTTCAGACCTTGCTCATCAACTGCCTTAGTCCGATCCCGTCCGCTCTTGTTCGCTCGAAAACTTCCCCGCCTCGGTTTATCGAAGCGTCAGGGCAGACCGCCGCCGCAGTTTCTGCCTGCCCCGCCCTTTTGGTTTTGGATACTTTGTTTCCCGCGCTGCTGTCTTCCTCGCCGACCCCCGGCTCTTATCCCCGCTCGGAGGCGGCGGAGGCCCTGCGCCTGCTACAGGCGGGCCGCCCGGAGGAGGCACTGACGCTGTTGGAACGGAGCGAAAAAAAACAGCGGCCTCCCGTTCTCACCGATACGGCTCTCTGGCAGACACTTTCGGCCCTGTGGGGTTTTCAGCTCAACACCGAGGAGTTGACGCTCGAACCACGCCTGCCGGGAACTTGGCGAAGCCTGCGTGCCCCCCTTTTCGCTCCGGGCTTTTGGGCTTACGGGGAATATGTGCCGAGGGTGCGCGGTTACTCGCTGTCGTTTCGGCTGGATCGTACTTTTGCCCTTCCCGTCGAAGAGGGCAAACCGTCCTCGCGTCCCTCTGCGCCCAATCTTGTGCTTCGTTCGATGGTGGTACCCTCTCCCCCGCCCTTACCCGGCAGTTCTGGCTCGCCCACCCTCTTCGCCCGGCTGCGGCAGTCGGCCCTCGGCGTTCAGGTCACCTCCTTATCGAATGGTCTTCTTCGGATCACATTCGATACCCCGGTGCATCTGGCGGTCGGAGATCGCATCGACCTCGAAGTTAAATCCGCTTCCCTCCCCTAACCGGCTGGCTTCTTTTGCCACAATTCTTTTGCCTCAATGTTGTATTCAAGAGTGATCGTGGTTTATCTGAATTCGTCGAAAGGCAGAAAAAGGTGATCCACGCGAAAATGTAAAAATGCAGAAATTGCGGAACGGGCCAAAATACGTTATGGGGAGAACATTCGCGCCGAATTTGAAACACCGAAAAACATTGGAAAAATGATTACCCTTTACGCAGAAACAGGCGAGCACGGAGCAGATGCTGCGGGATTTGAAACGGCACGCCCTCTGCACTGACACTCTCCCAATGCACTTTTGTTCGGCATCCGTATGGCTGAGACGTTGAAGATGCAATTAACGGCGTGAGGGAGCGCACCCAAGGATTACGGGGTGCTTCGAAGATCGGCAGGCGTTGATTTCCGTTCCCTATCGCTGGGCCGGTCAATTGGAGAGAAATCGAACACATTGCGGCCACCGGTTCTACGGGTAAGTTAACCCTGCCTCCAGAAGCCGCAGCCTCCATGAATTTGCCGTTCGCCTGCTCCGAGAAGATCAAACGCGCAAATGACAGCCGTGAACAGGTTCCAATTTCTCTCGCAGCTCTGTTGTGGCAGAGGTACGAAATTTCTGTTCATGTTTTTGCGACAGGACAAAGACCACTTTTCGGAACAGCACTGAGGGAAACAAAGGGCTTTTCACTTAATTTACGCCAGGGGGTTGGTTACCCTTGACGGTTTTTTGGAACAAGCGGAACTGGCACTCGTGGAAACCGGGGATCAACCCTAATTTTCTCCTTAACCGAACGGTTAAAGATCATAGTTGAAAGATAAAATCAGGGTGTCGAGGCGACGATCCAGGCTGGCTCTGGGCAAATTCACAAAGGCCGCCTGATATCCCATCTCAGTACGGATGCGGCGCGTCAGGCGGTAATTAAAGCCCCCGAAAACGCGAATCGAATCCAGACCCGCCAGATTTCCTCGCGGCGTGGAGTTGAGCGACCAGAGAATTTCGCTCTGCACGATCCCGCGCCACCGCTTCGAATGGTCGAGTACCTTTTCCATCCGCACCTGATCTCGCAGCCGATACGAAATGTTTCCCGCCTCTGCCACCGAGCGTGCCTCAATGCGAATCCGGTTTTTGAGATCGAACCCAGCGGGATGGAGTTCCCACAGAAACTGCCCGTACCAGCGGTCTTCATTGCGAAACCGGGGAAACAGGGTCGGTGTCCAGGCGTAGCCTGCCCAGACGGAAAACTCCGGGGTGAGCTGCCAGCCAAAGGCCGTGCGAAGATAGGTTTGAAGGTTGCGGTGATAGTCGTCACCGAGCCGGGGCTGAATTTCAGCGTAAAAGCGCAGGCCGTTTTTCCACCTGCCGCTCACGCTGAAATAAGTCCACATCTCTGCATCGGTTTCCTGGGCCCGAACAGAACGCGGAACGGCCAGCAGCATCGGAGTCGAGAGCAGGAGCAAAGGGACGATACGTTTCATAAAAAGCCTTCACGGAAGCGGAAGGCGCGAGGGCCGCGCCGAGGTGAGCGAAAGAGAAAACCGTTCAGAAAAGGCAGGGGAACCGAAAATTCCCCTGCCTCAAAACACACGCCGTTGGAGCAAATTCAGTGCACCGCACTCGACGGCGGCAGCTCATTCACCGGGCGATCTTTGCGCTTGCCGCGTTTTTCCGACTCGGACTTTCCATTTTTCGGCAAATCCGCCGGTTTGATGCTGTCTTCGAGGGCAAGGGCCAAAACCTTCGCCACATCGTCCACAAACTCAAAGTGCAGCTCTTTTCTCACCTCTTCGGGCAGGTCTTCCATCACATCTTTGCGGTTTTTTTCCGGCACGATAATCGTCTGAATGCCTGCACGTTTTGCCCCCAGCGATTTTTCTTTGACACCGCCAATCGGCAGCACCTTGCCTGAAAGGGTCACTTCGCCCGTCATCGAAAGCAGCGGCTTGGCAGGCCGCCCGCTGAATAGAGACGCAAGCGCAGTAACCATCGTGATGCCCGCCGACGGCCCGTCTTTGGGAATTGCTCCTGCCGGAACATGGATGTGAATATCGTGCTTTTCATAGAAGTCCGACGGCGCACCGATAGCGTCGGTGTGGGCACGCACATAGGACAGAGCAGCCTGCGCCGACTCCTTCATCACGTCCCCCAGCTGCCCGGTAATGGTGAGGCTGGACGGGCGATTCGAGGGAGACGGCATCGCCGTCGCCTCAATGAAAATAATGTCGCCGCCCATCGGCGTCCACACCATTCCCGTTGCCACTCCGGGCCGCTCCACACGAGTGAGTGCTTCCTCCCCCTCAAAGCGGGGAGCCCCCAGATACTCTTTCACCGTCTCCGGCTTAATTTTAATGGATTTTACCTTGCCCTCCGCCAGTTTTCGAGTGGCTTTGCGGCAGACGTTGGCGACTTCGCGCTCCAGGTTTCGAACTCCCGCCTCACGGGTGTATCCGCGCACCAGCGTTTCGACTGCCTCTTTGGTGAACGTGATTTTTTTTCCGACGCCGTGCTCGTCCGTCTGTTTGGGGATGAGATGCCGCTCGGCAATGGCGATTTTTTCCTGCTCGGTATAACCCGCCAGTTCAATGATTTCCATGCGGTCTCGCAGGGGCGGCATGATCGTGTCCAAAACGTTCGCCGTCATTACAAAAAGCGTATTCGACAGATCGAAGGGCACATCGAGATAATGGTCACGGAACGTCGAGTTCTGCTCCGGGTCGAGCACTTCCAGAAGTGAAGAGGACGGATCGCCCCGAAAATCGGAGGTCATTTTGTCAACTTCGTCCATCAGGAAAACCGGATTATTCGTTTCCGCCCGTTTGATGCCCTGCACGATCTGCCCCGGCAAGGCCCCAATGTAGGTGCGCCGATGCCCGCGAATTTCTGCCTCGTCGCGCACTCCGCCTAAAGAGACCCGAACGAATTTGCGCCCCATTGCGTTGGCAATCGAGCGGCCCAGCGAGGTTTTCCCCACACCGGGAGGCCCGACAAAGCAGAGGATCGGCTGACGTGCCGTGCCGTCGCTTTTGAATTTCCGAACCGAAAGGTACTCCAGAATTCGGTCTTTCACCTTTTCGAGGCCGTAGTGATCCGCATCGAGTGTTTCCTTCACCTTTTCAATGTCGAGATTGTCGGGCGTGGAGACCTGCCAGGGCATTGAGGTCATCCAGTCCAGATAGGTGCGCGAGACGTTGTATTCCGGGGCGGCGGGGTTCATCCGGCTCAGGCGATCCAGTTCACGGGTCGCCTCTTTTTTCGCCTCTTCCGGCATTCCGGCCTCTTCGATTTTGGTACGGAGTTCATCAATCTCCTGGGTGCGGTCGTCTCCGTCGCCGAGTTCCTTCTGAATCTGACGCATCTGTTCGCGCAGGTAGTATTCCCGCTGGCTTTTGCCGAGTTCCTGGGCCACTTCGGACTGTAGTTTCGAGCCGAGTTCGAGCAGCTGCACCTCCTGCGACATCGCCTCCATCAGTTTGACCATGCGGGGCTTGAGTTCCAGAATTTCCAGAATCTCCTGCCGCTGCTGATAGGTCAGACGCGGCATCTGAGCGGCGATCAGGTCGGTGAGCGTGGAGGCATCCGGGACATTGCCGGGAAGGGACGCCATTTCATCGGGGAGATCGCCGGACAGGGCCACCATCCGCACGAAGAAGTCGGAAATGTTGCGGCGCAGGGCCTCAATTTCCATCTTGTCTTCTTCGGCAACAGGCGGCTCCTCAATCGGGCGCACCTTCACCCGAAGATAGGGCGTGGTTTGCACGGCTTCTAGAATCTGAAACCGCTGAATTCCCTGCACGATCAAGCGGATTCCTTCCTGAACCTGCGCCATCATTCGGATCGCGACCACCGTTCCGATGCCGTAGATGTCCTCGACCCCCGGCGTTTCGATGCCGGGGTCTTTCATACAGGCAACGGCAATGAGGCGGTTTCCGCCCGTCATGGATTCGTTGACAAGGCGAATGGAGTTTTCGCGGCCCACTCCCAGCGGAGCCACCACGACCGGAAAAATCACGACCTCGCGCAGCGGCAGCAAATTAAGTTCATCGGGGATTGGAGGTTTCTCTTCAATGCCTTCCTCATTCAAATCTTGGGGAGCCAGCGGCAGCGTGGTAACCTCCACCTCATTTTCGGTTGGAGTTTCGTCGGTGACCTCGGCGATTTTTTTTCGTCTCATGGTGTTATCCGGTAGAAACAAAGCGGCTGCCCCCGGCGGAGCCTCTTCGTGGACGGTTTGTTTCTTTTCTTTCTATAAATTAAAGCGGCAAAAGCGGAAACTCAATTTTCAAGCGTAACAGGGATCGTCCGTGTGCCGCCCTCTTCCTCGTCCCGATGCGGCAGGGTGACGATGAGAACGCCGTCTTTGTAACTGGCTTTGATTTTCTCTCGATCAAAGCGGGCTTCGGAGGGAAGCGAAATCTCACGCTCGAACGTCCCGTAAAAAATTTCGAGCTGGTAGCAGCGGGCGCGGTCGGAACGCTCCTCCGCGTCTTCGATGCGCTCGCCGGAAACGGTCAAAAAACGATTGTCGGCGGAAAGCGTGATGTTGAGGCGATCCGACTTCACACCGGGACACTCCAGCCGAACAATCAGAGCCTGATCGGTTTCATAAACATCGGCAGCAAACTGAAAACGGGGACGCATTTCCGCCGCCCGAAGAAAATCCTGTTCCAGCAAAGAGAACAAATCAAACGGATCGAAACTACGGGTTGCCATCGTGAATTCCTGCGCCTCCAACTTGAGTGTCTCACACTAAGATTAATTTATCTTACCGTTTTTAGATCGGTTTGGGTTCCCGATTCCGTTTCCGCAAACAGCAATCCCATCAGGATCACGTCATCGTAGCCCAGCTCGGTTTTGCGAGCGCGGCGGCGAATCCCCTCCTGCTCAAACCCGGCTTTCCGGTAAAGAGAAAGGGCTGCCGTATTGGTCGCATACACTTCGAGTTCGATACGCTCCAGTCCGATTTCACGGGCCTGTTCCAGTGTTTTACCAAGAAGCAGCCTGCCAAATCCCTGGCCTCGAAAGTCGGCTCGCACGCCCATACCCAATTCGCCGACGTGCCGAAACCCCTCCCTCGAATTCGGAGAAATGTCGCACCACCCGACCACTTCCGTTTCTACCCCGGAAAGAGTTGTCAACACAAATTGAGGATAACCGTTTTCGATTTGTCTTTGGACAAACGCTGAAATTCGTTCCCGTGCGGGGGCGTGCATCAGCCCCAGAAACCTGCGTTCTTTCGCCACTTCGTCCAGGCACCGCTGAAACGAATCAATGTGCTCCAGGGAAATCGGGAGGATTGTCGGGGAAAGGCGGCTCACAGCGTCATCGTCCCCTTCTGAACCTCGGCCTCTCCGGTGTCCTTCGTAAGATACGTAATTTGGCGCACACCGTTGGCAAGAAGATAATCCCGTGCTCGATCCAGCCCTGCGCCCACATCTTCGGGTTTGTGACTGTCGTCGCCAAAGCAAAAGGGGATTTCGCGGCGGCAGGCTTCCTGAACGATCCAGGGCGCGGGGTAGGGTTCCCCCAGCCCTTTCCGCCACCCGGCAGTATTGAGATCGAGAATGGCTCCCGCATTACGAATCGCTTCCAGAGCCGTGAGAGCCGCCTTTCGGATCGGCCCGGTCTGAAGGTCTTCGCCCGCTTTTTCAGCGGAGGCCGCAAACCGCTTATAAAGATCGAGATGCCCGACAACCTCCGGCTTCAGCGTGGTGACCATTTTCACGACCTCTGTGTAATAGCGCACCACAAACGGCTCAAATCCTCCGCAATGCTCGACCGCTTTGAGAAAAAGCGCGGGGGTATAATCAATCACGATTTCGTCCACATAATGCACCGAACCGACACAATAATCGAAAACGGAGGTTCCCTCTTCGTTTTTCGCTTCACGGTATCCCTGCATCTGAGACCGATAGGAACTTGAAGGCACGATTTCGGCCTCATAACCGCGCAGGACAAGGAGCCGATCCGCAAACTCCTCCGCCAAAGCCCCAATCGCGCAGGTATACTCTGCAAAGTTGCGCTGCAGGCGGGCAATGTCCCAGCCTTTTTCCCTCTCTTCGCGGGTAAGAAAGCGGGCTTCGGTGTGCGGCGCGTGCTCGGACACTCCATAAACGCGAAACCCCGCTTTCACGGCGGCCTCCAGGGTTTGCCGCAGCGTTCCAGCCGCGTGCTCGCAAAATTCCCCGCTGTGCCCGCCATGCAGCGAAACTCGAAACGGACCTCCCTTGGCCCATTGAGGTGAAGAAAAGGCTCCCATTGAGCGTAACTCCCAAATTTCATTCGATTCTGGGTTGATTTTACCCTACCCGCCGAACTGACCGAGAACGTTTCTTAAGTTTTTAGCGTCTTTCTGAGCAGAAGTCTTTCGATCTACCCATTCTTGAAATCAATCCGAGGAGTGAACCCTGATGAATGCACCTGCCCCCGACTCTGAATGCGGATGTATTTGCACCTACACCACCGAAGCGATGCAACGCTATGAAGACAGCCGCCGGGAATTTTTGCGAAAAGCGATGATGACCGGAACCGCCGCCGCACTGCTTCCCCTGATCGCAGAGGAAGAGGCGGAAGCCGACTTTCTGAAACCCAGCGTTGACGACCAGCGCAAGCTCGGTCAGCAGGCCGCCGCCGACGTGCTCAAAAAGTACCCGGAAGTCACCGACAGCCGCGCCGTCGCCTTCCGCAAAGTAGGGGATCGTCTTGTCAATGCGATGGGAAGTACACGCGGCCCCTGGGACTACAGTTTCCGTGTGGTACAAAGCAGCGAAATCAATGCGTTCGCTCTTCCGGGCGGGCCGATGTTTATCTTCACCGGCTTGATTGACCGAATCAAGTCGGCGGACGAACTCGCCGCCGTCACCGCACACGAAACGCAGCACGTCCGCCTCGAACACTGGGCGAAGCAGCAAAAAAGTCAGCAGGAACGCTCCATCGGTCTAGGCGTTCTGCTCGGTATTTTCCACGCGGGGCAAACCGCTCAGGTGCTGGCAAGCTCGCTGAACAGTCTTTACTCCCTCAAGTTTTCCCGCAACGAGGAAGACGCCGCCGACTCAAACGGCTTAAACGTGATGAACCGAGCAGGCTACGACCCCAACGGAATGCTCGATCTTTTCAACACCCTGAAATCGGCATCGGGCGGCAAGAGCGGAGGTGCACCGGAATTCTTAAGCACTCATCCGCTGACGGACACCCGCATCCGGCGCACCAAAGATCGAATTGCAAAGATGAAAGGTAAGTAAGCCCTCAGCAAGAAAACAGGTTTCGGAAAATTTCCCGAAACCTGTTTTCATAGTTATGATTTTTCTTTATGGTTAGGTCTTACGCGGTTGTTGTCTGAGGTGTCTGCCAGACTTGCCTTGCGTGTCGGATGGCGTCTCGGAGGTAGACATGGCAAAGTATGAAGCATTTTGACCTTAATCGTCAACCGCGTAAGTCCTATTATAGTAAAATGGCTTGACACGGTAATTTTAATGTGCCAGAATAGTTATGGGTACGAGAAAAAGCGTCCTTCTCACTTCTCACTTCTCACTTCTCACTTCTCACTTCTCACTTCTCACTTCTCACTTCTCACTTCTCACTTCTCTCACTTCTCACTTCTCACTTCTCACTTCTCACTTCTCACTTCTCACTTCTCACTTCTCACGCAGTTTTGTGCGGGAAGTACAACCCATTTTGCCCTATTCTGAAAATGACATGGAAACGTGTCACAAGTGAAGGATAGAGGTAACTTGTCATCTCTTCCGGGTGAAAAAAAATGGAAATTTCTTTTTAGTATTTACCTCTTGCTTTTCGCCCACAACCAAATCTGTAGGAGACATTTATGAAACAGTTCGTCAAGTATTTCGCCGTTGGAATGATTCTTGCCCTTCCGACACTCACGTTTGCAAGCATGGCAGTTCCGGATGTTTTTTCCAACTGTTGTAGCGGTTGCTCCGCTTCGACAAGTTGTTCGGGATGCTAGAGTGCCTGTGACAAAGACTGTACTGGTGGTGCAGTGAATGCTAAGTGCAGGGAAAGATGTGACAACAGCAGTAAGTGCCCGTAACGAGCTAAGTTGAATCGCAAAAAGCGTGGGATTATTGAGTGCTAATCATCCCACGCTTTTCTGGTTCACAGAGGCTCAATCAATGTTTATGGGTTTTACATCGGATGGGGTTTTGGAAAATGACTAGATTAAAACCAAATTGGAAAATCGCATTGGTCTTAGGGTTTTCGGCTCCATTCCTCGGCTTGGGCATCTTTCGTTTGCTGCGTCCTCCCCTCCCGGTAACCACCGTTGCTGTCGCCCAAATGGCAGGGAGAGACCCCTTTATCTACCATGAGATGGATTTGCTTCTAAAAAAGGCGGAAGATGAACGTCACCTTTCGGATGTGGAGTGGAAACGAGTCCTTGAGCTATTTGCCAGACCCAATAGTGGAGAAAAAGCGGATGCCATGCGGATTATGTCCATGATTTCTGAGTCAGAGCATAAAAAAGAGATCATTACAATTGCAAAAGAAAATCTCAAGAATGCTGATAATCATGTCGAGTTTCAGTCTCTTCGTCTCCTCTGGTTATGTCATGCACCAGAATGGCGAGAAGAAGCAAACAAAAGAATCGACAGTAAAGAAGAGAACATCAGAGAGATAGCTCAGTCAGTCCTCCGAAAAGGGGAGTACGTTCGCAAAGGAATCAAAAAATGAATCTTCCAAAACGGGCTTTTACGTTGATAGAGTTACTCGTTGTGATCGGTATTATCTCTGTGTTGGTGGCGATGCTTTTTCCTGTCATTGCGCTCGTGAAGAGCGAAGGGAAAAAAGCGAGCTGCTTGTCTAATTTACGACAAATCGGCAGTAGTATTGCCCTTTACACGAATGATTATGATGGCAAACTCCCTTATGCGCCTGATAGTCTACATAAATATGTGCTTGAAAAAGGGTTGGTCGAAGAGGAAGAGCCCTTGAGAACAATTATTTTGCAAACGCCTGCCGTGACCTTCGCTCTCAAGTCCTATGGAGCGATAGAAGAGATATTTCACTGTCCGCAAGATCACTTTAAGCCCATCGACTACAAAATCGGAAACATTACCGATCCAGATTGGTTTCGGCAAGTTAGGAGTAGTTACCAATACTACGACAAAGCCGCTTTTCAAGGAATGTCCCTCACCGATTTTCCAAAGCCCCCTGAAAATTTTTTAGCAGGTGAGTATTCCTATTTTCACCATGGGGATTCCGGTAGGGATGGAATCGTCAATGTTCTCTTTTGTGATTTGCACGTCAAAAGTGTCGGTTGGATGGTACGCAGTGATATCCTTGAAGAGATGGATGGGATACTTTAATCTCGATTTATTTGGAGTGTAACTTAGTAGTGTTCCAGACGAAACAATAAAATGCAAAGACGTGACAAAATTCTTTTAATCCTATTAGCTGCACAAATTCCCCTGTTTGCAGCATTGTATCGATTTCGATCAAACTCCCAGATGGCTCCTGTAGAGATGACGACGTTGACAGCGGAGCAGGTCATTGGAAATCGTGCAAATATCACAGGAATGCCAGATGCTCCCTATACATTGGTTGAATTTGGAGATTATCAATGCCCACCCTGTGCAGCACTCGCTCCTAAAGTCGAGGAGCTCGTGAGAAAGAATTCTAAAATACTTAATTTTAGATTCCGTCACTTTCCGCTTTCAATGCACAAGTTTGCAATGGAAGCAGCACAGATTTCTGAATTGTCTAGGAAAAACGGGACATTTCATCAGTTCCATCAGGAAGCGTATGCCCTAAAAGCACAATTCAATCCTCAAACCATTCTTGATCTTGCAAGAAAACATGGCATTGATTATGCAAATGTCATGGAAGCCGAAAAAGTAGAGCTCTTAAATCAAGTCCAAAAAGACATTGAACAGGGTGAAAGTATTCGCGTTGATTCTACCCCGACCTTTATCCTTTGTGCGCCAAATAAAAAAATCTGGAAAATCAATACGTTGTCTCAGATTGACAGCCTCTTGAATCCCTAAGCATTGAACTGCTTTGCATTTCCTATAGGACTTACGCGGTTGAGCGGCTTGCCGCTACTACGGCTTCGATTTCGGTGGCGTGGGCACGACTTTTTTGGTGGCGTTGAGCGGCGTGCGTGGGCCGTAAGCGTTGGTTCCGCCTCCCGTTTCGCCGAACATCACCTCGAAATCGGGAGAGGTCGTGACAAAAATCGAGTCTCCCACCCACTTCCATTCAAGCCGGGCGTAGGGAGCGAGCAGATTCAGCGCGTCGGAAAGCGGGCGAGGGGACATCGAGCCGCGGATCGTGAACTTTTTGCCGTTTGGAACGCCGGGATCAATCAGAATCGGAACACTCGCCTGCGCCCCCAGGTCTTTGAGCACGTCAATCACAGGAGCCGGTTTATCGGTGGGAACGCGAAAGGTGACAAAGCGATTTTGCCGCATCACTTCCTGCAGCTGCGACTCACTTCCAGCTCCGTCTCCGTTTCGGGACAGGGAAGCGTCGTAACCCTCTTCCGCAGGCGAAGATTTCATTCGCCCCGCTCCCGGTGCCACCCCCTCCTGATAGATGCTCGGCGCACGCGGGAACGCGAGTGAACTGCGATTTCGTTTGGGTTCCGCTTTGGTGTCGGAAGAACCGGGAGGGCCAGCGGGTCCGGCAGGCCCGGCGAGGCCCGGCGCATTCGCGGCGTTGAAGCCGTTGGAGACAATCGGATTCTGAAGCAAGAAAGCGGTGGTCTCCGGGGGCAGCGAAAGCCCCATCAGCCGCATCTGATCGCGCAGGCGGGCGTCCAAAAGGCGAAGACGAAGAAAGGCTTCCCGCACCGCCGCATCGTCCCGCTCAAAAAAAGTAATGTTGGTGGTCGGATGGGTGCTGTACTTTAGGAAAGCCTGACGGCAAATCGCGCTCAAAGCCGTGCTCAGCGGCTGATCCTGAAGGCGAAGCGTCACCTGCCCCACCACATTATTGTCGAGCGTGAACTGACGCTCCGCCTGATCGAAAATCGTTTTGATCGTGTCGCGTACATCGGAACGATCCGCAATTACGGTGAATCGCTTGGTGGTTCCGGTTACCCGCAGCGAACTCGCCGGGGAAGCCGCAGGCGAAAAGGCCTGTCCTCCGTACTGACTTTGCGACTGCGCCCCGACGGTAAGGGGCAGCAGGAATGTCAGCAGCAGTCCGGCTTTCCAAACAGTCTTGCAGTTTCGATTTCGCACCATTTCTTTCCTCACGCTTCTTCACCCCTAGTTCTCACGCTGCTCCCCCGCCTCAATGGTCACAATCGTCTCGTCGGAATGTTCTTCGGATTTCGTCTCGACGTGGGCTTCCGCCTCGAAATTTCGTTCGGTGTCCTGAATGTAAAGCGAGGTGGCTTCCGTTTGCTCGAACGGCGTTTCGGCGGATGCCCGCGACAGTGCGGCGGCCTCACCGCGATGGGCGCGGGCCCGGAGCACCGAAACGGCATCACTCAGGCCAGCGTCTCCCGCCGGAGAAAAACTCCGATTTGCGAACGCCAGCATCTCGGCGGGTTTCTCCGATTTTTGAGGGCTGAGTCCCGAAAACTTTGCGGCGGGCAGGGAGGCCTTGAGAGCGGCTCCAAAGGTCGGGTTTGTAGTTTGCAGCCGAACAGAAGTCGGATGCGGGACGGAAATCGAAAGTTTTACCGGCGGGCTTTTTCGAACCCGAATCAGGGGTCGAAGACGTACTTGCTTTTCCGCCCGTAAAAGGCGCGAAGACGAAACGGGAACCGAAACATCCGGCAGGGAAAGTTCTGCACTCTCTAGGCTGGATTTCGCGTTCTGCAGCGATCTGGCTTGCGGCGGAAAAGACGGCAGGAGACTCCCCGGCTCCTTGACCGCAACGGTCTGCGGGGCCGTTGAAAGCGGCGGGCGCAGTGTCAGAAACAGGACCGTAAAGGTAAGAACCGTGCCTGCCGCTCCCCAAAAAATCAGCGGCTTTTTGGCGGACGACCTCTCGGCGGTTCTCTGCTGAAGTCGGGCATAAAAAGCAGGGCGCAAATCTCCGGGCGACGGAAGATCGGCAGAGGCAGTAAGCAGGGCCCGTTCGGAAAGCCGAAGCCCTTCCCACACTTTACCACATTCCTCGCAGCGGGACAGATGCGCTTCGACACGGATTCGGTCTGAGGGCGTCAGCACATTCTCGAACAGATCGAACAGGCGGGAGCGAGTTTTCTCACATTCAGCGGACAGTCTGCGGGGCATCCCGGTTCTCCTTTCCGCTTTCAGGTTGTGCCGACTGCGCCTTCTCATAGCATTCCTTGAAGACTTTGCGGGCGCGGTGCAGCCGCACTTTGGCCGCCGATGCCGAGCAGCTCATTACCTCCGCCATTTCTTCAATCGAAAGATCGCGATAGTAACGCAGCACAAGAGCCTGCCGATGAGAAACCGGGCACTGCATTAAAATCTTCTGGATTTCGGTACGCTCTTCGCCCCGGAGAAAAATGGCTTCCGGTTCTTCGGCCTCATCCTCCGCAACAATGGGGGTTCCGTCCGAAAAAAACGGCAGAAACGAACGGCGTTTGGCGGTGCGGGCAGCATCTACCGCTCGATTGAGGGCAACGCGGTAAAGCCAAGTGGCGAACCGAGAGCCGTGCCGAAAGCGAGGCAGAGAGCGATACACCTGAACGAAAACGTCTTGCGTCAAATCGCGTGCTTCGTCGGCATTGCCTACCACGCCATAGAGGATATGGTAGACATAATCCTGGTAGCGGGAAAAGAGCAAATCAAACGCGGCGGCGTCCCCGCGCACAAACCGCGTGATGAGTGCGCTGTCTTCTTCCGCCATCAACACTCGCTCCCGATTTTCCTGCCTTGCGCCCACCGTTGCACAGGCTTCCCCTTGCAGCATCGTCCTTCTTCCTCCTGCCTCCTTCTTTGACGCCGTGCTTCTGCAAAGGGTTACAAACCTCAGCAAAAGAAGAAGGCAGAAAGGTGAAAGAGAGAGCCGATGAGCTGCAGCGCGTTTGGAAACGTCTCGCCGAAGGCGTTGAGCGCAAGGATGAACGGGGCCGCTTCGGGCCGCGAGGTCGTCGTGATCGCTTTGCCCGATCCAACTTCCGTGAGAACGATCTCTCGCTATCAGGCCCCGTAGTCCAAGGAGAAATTCACGCTCTATTCACTCTTCCCCCGCTCACCCCTTACACTTTCCCGCCTTCGACAACGGGAAGCGTTTCGCCGCATTCCGGGCAGTAGCGGAAAGAGACGTTCGTCACCACCGTGCCACAGTTTTCGCAGGTGCGCTTGTTCGACAGGCCGTCGGTACGCGGATAGTCCCCCACCAGAAGGCGATTATACTCTTCGCTCGCGCCCCATTCCGTGATTTCGCGGGCACGCAGGGCAGGAAACGGATGGGTCTGCTGAGAGACCATCATGAATTTATAATAGAGGCCCAGCGCGTCGTCCTCCACATCGTCGTAGAGGTCGGCCTGCTGAATGAATTCTTTCACATTCAGATCATCGGAAAGCCGTTTGGAGCCGCCCACCAGTTTGAGCAGGGCCGACACGCACACCTCGGAGTCCTGCACTGTCAGCAGTCCGGCTCGGTCGGCGGTGAGTTCGGATTTGCGGAACCACGAGTAAAAGGCGAGCACCAGCCCCGTCGAGAGAATCGCTGCCGGAATTGTCAGGCCGGAGACGGCGGTTCGCATCACGTTAGCCAGCACCATCGCCATGGTGCGGTAGAGCATATGCTCCGCCTTGATGTGGCCCAGTTCATGCCCGATCACCTCCAGACGCTCCGTGTCATCGAGCAGGTCTACCAGCGCGGTCGTCATCACAATGGAGTGCCGCTGCATTCCAAAGGCGAAGGCATTGGGTACGGGGTTTTGCGACAGGTAAAACTCCGGTTCGGGCACATTTAGAATGGCGCAGGCTTCGCGCAAATCGCCATAAAGCCGCGAGCACTGCCGGGGAGACACGCGCACCGCATCCCCTGTATAAATAATGCGGGCATAACGCTCTGCCCCCATCTCGGAAAGCCAGCGGATCAGGCGATCCAAGCCGGGGGTGCGCCGCAGGGCTTCAAGAGCCGCACGATCCGAAGGATGCTCGAACGCAGCACTGGAAAGGCCGGGAAAGCGCACACGCGGCGGGAGGGAAGCATCGTACAGTTCAAGAGCACTCATTAATCTCTTTCCTTCTCTATCGTCTGAGGGCGGCTTCTGCGCCCTTCACAAACGAAGTCTCTGGCAGCAGTTCAGGGACGATTTTTCGTCCTTCGCCGAATCGAAAGACCGCTTCGGGAGAGAAAAGCCCCCGGTTTTTCGGACAAGGCTGTTTCGGCTTTTTTAGTGATTTTCCTGGTCTTTTTCGGGCACTGCAATGCCGGAGATGCGGGCAAAATCTTTCCAGAACTCCTCGATCTCTTTTTCTTTAAGCTCAGACAGTTCTTCCTTTGCTTCAAGGGGGGCGGCAGGATTTTCCTCACGGTTTGCCGGGGCCAGTTCCGCCGGGATTTCCGCTCCTGCATCGAGCGAATAGGACGGCTCCTCAAGTCCCATCGTTGAGGGCGGCAGCGACGGTTCCGGGAAAAGAGCGGCCCCCACCGACTCAGCCGGGGGCGGCATTTCCGGCGGCGAGGGAGAAGGCGGCGGTTCCGGCGCGAGCGGCTCAGGAGTGATGAGCGGAGCCTCCAGTTTCGGTTCTGCTTCGGCGGCAGAAGAGGTTTCGGTGCGTCCTTCCGCCTCCAGCTTTGTTCCGCAATAGGGGCAGAAGCGGGCCGGTTCCGCCAGGGCACGCCCGCAGCCGGGACAGGGCGGCGCAGTCGGGTGAACTCGTGAGGGCTGCTGCGCCTGCAGCAGCGACTTAAACACCTCTGAGAGCGTGGCAGCATCCAGGCAGAATTCTTTTCCTGTTAGGCGCAGGCGCATTGTGGTATCGTCGTGCTCGCGCACGATCAGCCGTCCGGCCAGTTCGCCGCCGTAGGTTTCGATGTCGGAAAATTGAATCTGCTTCAGCTTTTCGAGGGGAAAGGTATGCGGCAAAATTTGGCTTGGCTTGCCCGCAGTATTGGTGATATGCTGCAGAATCAAGCGGCGATCCGTCAGCCCAATGTTGACATCCGGGGCAAAAAAGGCTTCGAGGCCCACACTCAGTTTGCCTTTCCATCCCCCGGAAATGCGCCCGCGAGTAAAGCCCAGCAGTGTTTCCCCGGTTTCCAGGGTGGTTTGCAGGGCCGCAATGACACTCGCTTGCACGGCACGGTAGGCTTCTTCGCGTTTTTCGTCGGCAGGGGTTTGCGCCATAAAGAGCACGTCCTCTCTTGAACGGGTCTGTTTCGTTCGATCTTTTCTAACAACGTTACGCTTTAGAAAGGAGCGGCGTTTCACCGGCGGGGCCGCGAGAGGGCTAGGTAGAAATTTGTTGCCCGATTTTTAGTGCTAAAATTTTTGATCTATGATATAATCAAAAACCACCCCCTCCATGCGGCATGACGCTGTTGTCACCGCCCCGGCAGAGAGTTCTTTTCCTCTGCCGGGGCGGTCTTGTCTTAAAGAGGAAAAGCAGAAACTTTCGAGGAATGATTCCTCCGTATCCGAGGATAAAAGAAACCTTTGTGTCAGCAAACTTGTCCAGAGTGGTAAATCAGGAGAGACTTAACATGAGCAGCCCGAATAATGTGAGTACCATGAATTTTCTCAAACAGGTGGAGGAGCAGCGCAGTCTGGAGAAATCCCTTGCCTGGGAGGGAACCTTCGCGGAGTATCTGGAGTTGGTTCAGAAAAATCCGCGCATCGCCGATCTCGCCCACGCCCGCCTCTTTAATATGATTATGGCCGCCGGGGTGGAAGAAGGGGCGGACGGAGTGAAACGCTTTAAGTTTTTCGAGGGCGAACTCTACGGAATGGAGCGTACCCTGGAACAGCTGGTGGAGGAGTACCTCAACCCGGCTTCCCGCCGCCTCGATATTCGCAAGCGCATTCTGATGTTTGTGGGGCCGGTGGGCGGCGGCAAATCCACTTTGGTGACGATGCTGAAAAAGGGACTGGAAAAGTATTCCAAAACCGATGATGGAGCGATCTATGCCATTAAAGGCTCCCCTATGCACGAAGAGCCGCTGCACCTCATTCCCGAAGAGATGCGCCCCGCCTTTCGCGAACAGTTCGGCATTTACATCGAAGGCGACCTCGACCCGGTGGACCGCTGGAAGCTCGACCACGAGTGGGACGGTGAAATGGATCAGGTTCCGGTTCACCGGCTCTTCATTTCGGAGAAAAACCGCACCGGGATCGGAACCTTCAAGCCCGCCGATCCGAAATCGCAGGATGTGGCGGAGCTGACCGGATCGGTCAACATTCAAGCCCTTACCGAGTACGGTCTGGAGTCCGACCCGCGCACCTACAACTTCGACGGTGAACTCAACATCGCGAACCGGGGCATCATGGAATTTATTGAGATGCTGAAAGCGGAAAAACGCTTTTTGTACGAGCTGAACACCGTCGCCGGAGAACAGACGATCAAAGCCTCCCGTTTCGCGCTCATCTACTGCGATGTCGCCGTGATCGCGCACACCAACGAGTACGAATACAATTCTTACTTCTCGAACAAAGAAAATGAGGCGATGATTGACCGTATCTTTGTGGTCAAAGTGCCCTACAACCTGAAAGTCAGCGAAGAGGTGCGGATTTACGAAAAACTGATCGGGCAGTCCGACATGAGCGACCGCAGCCTCAGTCCGAACGCCGCTGGTCTTGATCTGGCACGGGTGCACATCGCTCCGTTCACGCTTCGGGTGGCGGCGATGTTCTCAATTCTGACCCGCCTTAAGCCGTCGCGCAAGGCCGGGCTTTCGCTGATGACGAAAATGAAGCTCTACGATGGCGAAAAGCAGGTAGGCGACTGGGATCAGCGTCATGTCCGCGAACTGCACGACGAGTTTTTGGATGAGGGGATGCACGGCGTTTCGCCCCGATTTATTCTCAACCGGCTTTCAGCAACCCTGGTCAAAGGGGGCAAAAGCTACGTCACGCCGATTGATGTGCTTCGCAACCTGCGCGACGGCATCACGGAGTACACTTCCAATGAGGAGGAGCGGCGACGGATGCTGGGCTTTATTGACGAGGTTCGCAAAGAGTTCGACGAGGCGGCCAAAAAAGAGGTGCAGCGGGCCTTTGTTTACTCCTATGAGGAGTCTGCGAAAACGCTGCTGGACAACTTTATTGACAACGTGGAAGCGTATTGCAACAAAGAACGGGTAAAGCACCCGGTGACGGGAGAGGACGTCGAGCCGGATGAGCGGCTGATGCGCTCCATCGAAGAGCAGATTGGGGTGACGGAGAACGCCAAGCGGGAATTCCGAGAGGGGGTGATGCGCTCGGTAGCGTCTCTGATGCGGCGGGGGCAGGCGTTCACGGTTTCTTCGGATGAGCGTCTTAAAGAAGCGATTGAGAAAAAACTCTTCACGGACTTGAAAGATGTGGTCAAAATTACCACCAACACGAAAACGCCCGATGCCGAGCAGCTCAAAAAAGTGAACGAAGTGGTCTCACGAATGTGCAGTGAGCAGGGCTACACTCCCGAATCGGCAAACGAACTGCTGCGCTATGTCGGGACGCTGCTGAATCGCTAGAGCAGAGGCTTCGGTTTGCCGGGCAAAAGACTGCTCGGCAAACCGAGCAGGAGAACGCAAACTCTCCCTTAGGCAGACGCCCGAAACCGAAGCCATGCTTCACGAACAAGCCGGACAAACCGAGGAAGACGCCAACGCCCTTGCCGAAACTCTGCTCCGAAAACGCCTGGAGCGGGAACGCAGGGACGGTGCGGAAGCGTTGTCGGCTACCAACACGGCTTTGAGGACAGCGACGCCGAACGCAGGGTGACGGCTGAGGAAGTTTACACTCGCTTGCGTGCCATAAGGATCAACAGACGCTTATGTCAGATTTTTCTTTAAGTGACAATAACTGGGATTTGCATCGCCGCGCCGAGCGCGACAAAGCCCGCCATAACGAAAAAGTAAAAGAGGTGATCAAAAAGAACCTCGGCGAAATCATTTCTCAGCAGGATATCATTACTGCCGAAAACGGAAAAATCGTTAAGGTTCCGATTCGGGGGCTGGAACTGCCGCGTATTCGCTATGGCAACAACAACCGCGAGCGGGTCGGGCAGGGACAGGGCGGCACGCAGCCTGGTGAAATTTTAGCGCAGGGGCCGGACGAAGACGAAGAAGAGGGGGCGGGAACAGGCAAACAAGCCGGGCAGGAACCGGGAACCGATTTCTATGATGCCGAACTGACCATTGAAGAGCTGACCGCGCTTGTCTTCGAGGATTTGCACCTGCCGAATCTGGAGGACCGGGGCGTAAAGCAAATTGTCTCCGAAACCGCTGATTTCAATTCGATCTCAAAGCGTGGAATTGCCTCAAACCTGGATCGCAAGCGCACCCTGATGGAAGCCTATCGCCGCAACGCCCGTGAGGGAACCCCCGGTTGGACGGTTCGCAAAGAGGATATGCGTTACAAAACCTGGGAATTGATCGAAGAGCCGCAGCGCAATGCTGTGATTATCGCAATGCGCGACGTGTCTGGCTCGATGGGTGAATTCGAGGCTTACGTCTGCCGCTCGTTTTACTTCTGGATGCTGCGCTTTCTTAAGAAAAAGTATTCGAGTGCGGAGATCGTCTTCATTACCTGCCACACGGAAGCCAAAGAGGTAAGCGAACACCAGTTTTTCTCACTTGGCGATTCGGGCGGAACCAAGATGAGCGAAGCCTACCGGCTGGCCCTGAAACTGATTGACCAGCGATATAATCCGCGTGAGTGGAATCTCTATCCGTTTCTGTTCACGGATGGCTACAACTGGGGCGATGCTGAGTGCGTAGACCTGATGAAAAAAATGATTCCGATCTGCAATATGATTGGCTACGGGGAAATCGCCAACGACATCTGGAGTCAGTCCTCCACGTTTGCGCCGCTGGGTCAGGCATTTGAGGAAGCGTTTGGAACCGAGGAGCGCGTCTGCCTGGTGCGGATCAACTCAAAAGAAGAGGTTTGGCCTGCCCTCAAGAAGTTTTTCAGCAAGCATCCGGAACTGCAAAATGCCTGAGCCGATTTCCTTTTCGACTCAGAAGCGGGAACACCCTTTTGCAGACGGAAACACGGCTTAAGTTTTCGAGTGGAAGACAGGGCTTCTGCTCCAAATCTTTCTTACGATCAGGAGTTATTTCTATGCTGATGAAAACCAGAGCTACCTACGACGATTTGATGAGGGTCGAAGGCAAGGCAGAACTCATTGACGGGGAGATTGTAGAGATTGAAAGGACTGGAAGCAAACCCAATCGAGTGGGATTCAAAATTGCTATAGCTCTCTATCCCTATGAAACTTCTACAAAGAGCGGACGGGTTTATGTTGATGGCATTGCGTACCGCGTCAATCTTTCACATCGCCAGTCGTTTAGCCCGGACGTATCGTTCTTCACCGGGGTCGAGAGCGAAATGAAATTTTTGACGGGGGCTCCTGACTGCGCGGTGGAGGTACGCAGCGAAAACGACTACGGTGAGACTGCGGAGGTCAAAATGGCGGAGAAGCGAGCGGACTACTTTACAGCGGGAACGAAAGCGGTCTGGGACGTGGACATCTTAGGCGAAGTCGTGGTACGCAAATACACGGCGGAACGCCCGGACGATCCGACGGAATACCGACGCGGGGAGATCGCCGACGCGGAACCTGCGCTGCCCGGTTGGACGATGCCTGTCAACGCGATTTTCCCTTGATGATTGGGTATTTCTCGATTGCTTCTCTAAATTCTCGCGATTAGACTTTTAGAATGGCAGAGATCACATCAGTTTTGCCTCCTTGAAATAACTTTTTCAACTTTGCGCCTATTTTTACAAGTCTGCTCTTGCGGTTTATTTTGCAAATGATACATAATTCTACTATTTTTTTTGCAAAGTGCTTTATACTGGTGCTGTTGCGGGCGAGAATAGGCGCGTCCCAACCGAGGCTCATGGAGGCACCAGAGAGTCTCATTCAGGAGAACAGATTTGATGAAAAACAAAATGGTTCGTTTTCTGTTTGCGGTTTTGTTCACTTCAAACGTACCAACAATTGGTCTCTCCCAGGGATCAGGTTGTCCGAATCAAGTCCCTAAAGAGGGTGTTTGGGGAAGTTATTACCGGTGCTTTTTGGGTACTGACGGTGTCTACAAAGCGATTTCCTACAAATATGCTGACACTTGTATTGCCAGCAATGGGCGTCGCAGCTACTGTACAGTTGACTCCACTTATGCAGACTCCTCGTGGAAAACGATCCCTTGTAGCAGCTCTGATGGAGGTCAAAATTGGCAGCCGAATCTCTCCGCATCTGTTACGTTTGGTGGTCAGATGGATCATCGTGTCGCGGTAAACTGTCCGTAATAATTTCAACAAGAGGCAGAAAGGAATTCTATCATTTCTTCTGCCTCTTTCTTTCATGAAAAGCCAATATGCCATGCCAGCTATTTCGCAAAGATTATTCTTCTATGGTCTTTCTCTTCTCAGTCTTATTTTTGCCCTGCCATCACGTGCACAAACCGCACTAGATTACCTGCAAACAGCAACGAATCAAGAGGCAAAAGTAATCACCGGAAAAGTGAAACTACGTGTTTTTACCATAACGATACCACTTACTTCTGTTGAAGAAAACACTCTTCAGCAACAGGGAAGTCTTTCTCTCTCGCTGAGAGAGAAACTGACAAAAACTGCGAAAACAATAGACGAGTTTACTTTTACCTTCGATAATGAAAAAAATAAAATTAAGCAAGAGGGACACTTGCAACCAGGGAATATACCGCACCTGAGCGTCAGTTCCGAAAAAAGCATCTGTGTCTTCAACAAAGATGGGCGCGAAAAAGGAAGAAGTTACGTTGATATCTATCCACCAATGTGGCCTCCGGGTTGGCCCGACACATTATGGCGCAGCCGTGTTGCCGCAGGTCGGCTTCGTGTGGTGAAGAGTGGAGACCCTGTTGCGACACTCAACAGCAAAGAGCAGAACGGGGAAGTCCTTCTGAATCTTGATGTCGTTGATCCCAAATTCACGACCAATCAGCGCATTATTGTAACAACGCAAGAGCTCCCTGTTTTTCGGAGCCTACAATTGTTTGACCGTAAAACTGGTCACAAAGCGGAAGAGAACAAGATTTACTGGAAGATGCCTCTGGAGGGAACCACTTACCCTTCTCTTCTTCTTACAACCTCTTATTACACGTCAGATGGGAAGCCTCCAAAAATCAGCCAACAACAAATCACTGAAGTTTTGGAGGCGAACCTCAATCTTCCGCTTAATGAGCAGGACTTCGAATTCGGCAAAATCCCCGACAATGCAGGAGTACAGGACAACCGCTTTGGTAAGCCTATCGCTTATACTCAGGGAAAACATCAATTTACTGATGAAGAACTCTTTGCTGCCGCCAAAGACCCAACATTGCTGGAACGGCTAGAAATGGGCGCGGGGATAGAAACCAGTAGTACTTCCAAACCGCTCAACTATCTGTTGCCGTTAGGCGGTCTAGCACTCTTGGGAACCCTCGGTGCCGCTGTCTGGAACAGGCGGCGCAACGCCTAACCACTCGAACCCACGAAAGGAGTTCCCCGATGAAACGTATTCTCTGGCTTGGTATCGGCGGCATCGTCGCGCTCGGGCTGGTGAGCGGGTCGCGTTCACACCCAAACAACTCTGTTCCTGTGGGTTTTCCCCTCGCAATCGCGCAGACTGAGCGTGATTTTGGAGAGCTGCGCTGGGATCAAACTGTTGAGTTCGAGGCGGAGGTCAAAAACATCACCACACACCCGGTCGCGCTCAAGCCCCTGGAGACCGGGTGCGGTTGCACGACGGCGACCGCTTCGGTCTCTCAACTAGCACCGGGCGAATCGGGCAAAATTCGGGTGACGTTCGATCCCCTCGGCTATGATGGCAATGTGGCACAACAGGTCTCGGTGCGTATAAAAGACAATGACGCTCAGGCGGCAACACTGGTCTTACGTGCCCACGTCACGCCGTCACTCCAAGTCTCCACACGCACCCTCGACTTTCACACTCTGGCGTCAGGTGCAGTTGAGACACAGACCCTCCACCTGAAAAATCACCTGCCACGTCCCCTTTCCATCACTGCCGTCCCTCCTGGCAACGATGTTCTGCTCTCCACGTCCCACCTCACCCTACCGCCCAAGGGAGACGGCGACCTCCAAATCACACTCCAAGCTCCGCCCTACGGCACTCTGCGGGAGACCCTCACGCTGACCACCGACGCACCCGGTCAGAAAACCGTGCCTTTGCCCGTTCAAGCCGAGGTCACCTCACGCTACGCACCCGCCAAGCCAAACCTCTTTGTGGGATTTGTCGCGATTGGCGAGTCGATAGAGCGGCATTTGGAAGTCAAGAACCTATTCCCTGCGGAGGTCGAACGCGCGTGGACGGATTTCCCCGAAGCCCAACTCTCGGTCACACCTGCTCTTTCCGGGTCTCTGTTAACGCTTCGTGTCAAGCCGACCCGTACCCCTAATTCTCAATCCAACACGTCCCTCTTTGTGAAAACGAAGGGCGGTGAGACCCTGCGTCTCGCCATCGTCGGCTCCGTGATTTCGCCTCAGAAACGTGATTGTTGAAAACTACCACATTAAAAAGCGAAAAAATGAGGAGGTGCGTATGATGTCAGAGCAGACAGATGCGGTTCCCAAAACCGAAACGATGCCGCGTTCGCGAAAAGTGGGCATTTTGTTGCTGGCTCTGCTCGTGACGATTTATGTAATACTACTCACTCACGTCTCGTGGCGACGCTTTGATGGGCAAAGAATGGGAGCCTACGACCTGGGCATTTTCGACGCGGCCACTTGGCTTATCTCTCAGGGCAAATCCCCTACCCTTACTCTACGCGGGATGCATCTGTTGGGCGACCACTTTTCAGTGATTCTTTATGGGATTGCACCGCTCTACTGGCTGTTCCCCACTCCCAAAACGTTGCTCACCGTGCAGAGCCTCGCACTCGGATTAGGCGCAGTTCCCATTTACCGCTTGGCACTGCGACACACGCTGCGTGTGGAGGCGGCAGTCGTGTTCGCTTTCGCTTATCTGATGCACCCTACCATTGCAGGAAGCAATCTCGCAGAGTTTCATCCCGACACTCTGGCGTTACCGCTCCTGCTGTCTGCGCTTGACGCTTTCGATGCCCGCTACTGGAGGCTTTATACAATTGCGCTCCTTCTCACTTGCCTCGTGAAAGAGGTGGCGGGAATCTCGGTGATTGCAGTCGGAATGGTCGTTCTCTACTCGCACCCCAAAAGAGGTCTAGCGACCGTTGCTGGCGGGTTGATAGCGATTTTCCTCTCGATGGCAACGCTCAAACATTTTGCGCCTGATTCTCCTTCTGGTTATATCACACTCTACTCCCAATACGGCACGTCTCCTTTGCAGATCGTCTTCCGCTTGATAACCCATCCGCCCATTCTGCTGAAGGCACTCTTTTCCCCCGCAGGTCGGGGACTGCTCACGGCTTTGCTGAGCAGCCTTGCGTTTCTGCCATTGTTTGCGCCGGAAGTCGCCTTCTGGTGTCTTCCCCCCCTGCTCGTCACGCTCCTCCCTTCCTACTTGCTCGCTCTCGAACCGACCCTCTACTATTGGTGCTGGGCACTTCCTCTGCTTCTCTACGCGAGTATGATTGGATTTTCCCGCTTGCAACGTATTGGAAATCGCGCCACATTTGTGGTTCTCTGCATTCTGTTGCCATTATTTGCGTGTGCGGGCATTCTTAATCTCCCTTCCTGGAACGTGATTCGCACTTCGGATCGCGTCCGTCCTCCTCAAGCACGAACCGACCTCATGGCGATCCTTGCTCATATTCCGCTACGTGCCTCCATTTCGGCACAACAGACTTCCGGAGCATTTCTGACGCATCGAGAGCGACTGTACCTTTTCCCGAACCCTTTTTATCGAGTGGGCACAGGTGCGGGGAAATCGGCACTCGATCACTTTCGGCAAACGAACTATCCGCGTTTTTCCTGCGTTGAACTGTCACAGAATCTCCAGAGTAGTGACATTGAATATCTCTTGATCGAGATTGGAGCGACTCATTTTCCCCTCTCCGACGAGCTTTACGCTCAGTGCGTCGAGACGGTGCTGGCATCCCCCGCCTATGGCATTATCGCCCATGAAGGTCATAATCTACTTCTACAACGAGGAGCCGATCACTCTGCAGGCATTGGATTACTCAAGCAGATATTGCTACCTTTTGGAACAAGGGCTCACACACAAAGAGCGAATTCGCCTCTGGATTTTTAGTGCTTTGCCGGAATGGTAACGATTAGGGTGATAGAGAGGGGGGTGTCAACGTATTGACAAGGAAAAACGTCCCCTTCTCGCGAAACCTACTCTGGAGAACGCGAGAAGATACGCCAGCATCTTGTGAAATGAGGTGACAAAAATAAACGCAAGCGAAAAAGCCGAACTGGAAAAATGGATCGAAATCATCACCGAAAAAGCCGCCGGATATGGGCTGGACTGCTACTCCACTCATTTTGAGGTCGTGCCAGATCATATCATCTATGAGTTGGGGTCCTATGTGCTGCCCGCCCGCTTTTCGCACTGGACGTTCGGGCGCGATTACCAGCGTCAGAAGACCATGTATGAATACGGAATGTCCAAAATTTACGAGATCGTGTTCAACACCGATCCGTGTCAGGCGTTTCTGCTCGACTCCAACTCGATGCTCGCCCACAAGTTCGTCGTTGCTCATGTGCTGGGCCACAACGATTTTTTTAAGAACAACATCTATTTCGCGCATACAGATCGGCGGATGATCGAAAAAGTCCGCCTCAATGGAAACCGAATCCGCCGTTACGAAGAAGAGGTCGGGCCGGAGGTCGTCGAAGAGTTTTTAGATGCGGTGCTTTCGATTGAAGAGCATTTCGATACCGGCTTGACCGCTCCTTTCAAGCGCAAAACGATGGAAGAGCGTTCCGAGGAACAGCAGCGGCCTCAGCAAAAACCGCCTACCGAGTTCGACGATCTCTGGAATCTGATGGAGGGGCCGCTCGCCAAACCCCTTCCCAATCAGCGCAAATTTCCCCCGGAGCCGGAAAAAGACCTGCTCGGATTTTTGCGCGATTATGCCCCAGAGCTCGCCCGCTGGCAGCGCGACATCCTCAACATGATCCGCGAAGAGATGATCTACTTCATTCCGCAGATGCGAACGAAGATCGCGAATGAGGGCTGGGCCTCTTTTTGGCATGAGCGGATTATGACGGACCTTGACCTGACCCCCGAAGAGCATCTGGAGTTTCGCCGGATGCACTCCGCTGTGCTGTCTCCCGGCTCGAAAATGTCTACCAACCCCTACTACGTAGGCTACAACATTTTTAGGGACATCGAGCGGCGGTGGAACGGCGAGGAAGACACCGATTTCCCGGAAGACAACTGGCGCGGGGAAACCTATCGGCGACCGAGCGGCGAGGGATTGAAAAAGATTTTTGAGGTGCGCCAAGACGAATCGGATACAACTTTTTTGCGAAAATATCTGACGCAGAGTCTGGTCAGCCGCCTCGATCTGTACACCTACAAACTCCAGGAGATAAACGGGCAGAAAATGTGGGTGGTCCAGGACACAGATTGGCGCAAAGTCCGCGATACGATGGTAGACGGCATGACCAATTTCGGTATTCCGATGATCTATGTGGAGGACGCCGATTTCGAGCGACGCGGCGAACTGCTTCTCTCCCATGCGTTCGATGGTAAAGAGCTGGACACGGAGTACACCGGGCGCACCCTGAAATACATCTACCAACTCTGGAAGCGACCCGTGCATCTTTCCACACAATTGAGCGGTAAATCCGCTCTGATTACCTTCGACGGGGAAGGAACGAGCCACAAATACCTTTAAGAGGGTGAAGGGATGACCGTGCGAAAAGACAACACAGAAATGAGAGAGCTGGAAGAGCGGGTTCTTCCTCTCGCTCCGTCCCCCTCTCATCTTTGTTTCTGAAACTCAAACCGCGCCGCGAACCGTTATCTCCCCTGTTTCGGTGGTTTCCGTCGAATGAGTTTCGCTTTGCGCTGAGTTCGTCTTACGCTTTCGATGTATTTCACCAGAGCCACGTCCTCCGCTGAGATCATCTTGGGATCGCCCGATAAATAATTCGCCGAATGTTTCGCGTGCCAGAGCGCATCATGTCCGTCCGAATCCCGCACAAAGACATTACTCCCCAATCGCACCAACTCCTTCGCATAGTCAAGGCGCTCCCGATAGACAGCAAGAATCAGTGGGGTTTCAGTTTTTGAAATATTCAGTCTCGCTCCCGCCTTGACGAGCAGGGCAAAGGAGGCACGGGTATCGGGTTGAGGGGGATCGCGTTCCGCGGCGTTGAAGGGGCGAATGTAAACGACGGCATCGAGAAGAGATTGATCCAGGTTCGCCTGAGTGCAACGATGGGTGCTGAGCAAGAAACGCAACATTTCCGTCCCGAAATACTGGCTTGAGATCGCGGCTTCAGCAAGTGGCGTCCTTCGGTAGCTACCGTCTATGAAATTGACGTTGCCTCCATATTTCAGGAGCAACTCCATGTAACGAGTGTCTCGATCCATTGCTGCCTCCCAGATAACTACGTCGGGGGCAGCTCCCTTTTTCAGGAACAGATCGAGCACTTTACACGCTTTCATATTTATGGTAGAGGAAAGTAAGTTGTTCTGATAGACTTCTTTGAGCGATAAGAGTTTTTCGTCCATCTGACGTCTCATCTCTCGGTCATAGTCTCGTTTGATCAATTCCAGCAAAACTTCCTGTCGAGTGAGGGGACGCGAGAGAGAGCTCGCCCCTCTATTCGTTTGGGGTTTTTCCTGCGTCGCCACAAATAGCAGCGACGCAGGAAAATTCACACCAGACATAATCGGTACACAAAAACAAAAAAGGGTTACAATCATCGGAAGCCACCTTACCGTCTACAGAAAATATCGATCATCTCATTGCTATTGGCGGGCATTGAAGTATAGTTAACACGAGTTGTTGCGGGTTCGCCCTCGTATTTTTGGAAGAGGAGACCCGCTTCAAAGTTAACCGTGGGATTTCCCTGACGATACGTGTTGTTAGCAGTCCAGAGTACCCAGGTGCTTCCATTAACGGGAAGTAGCTGGCCGGGCCCCGCATCTCCAGTAATCCTGTTATTCGGCTGACCCCAGTGAACGCCCGTCCATGAGGAGAAGGAAGGTGTAACGACAGATTTTCCAGGGTTTCCAGCAATTCCCGATTGTGCGATTGCATGAACACGCTTCAGCACTAAATATCTACGATCTTGGTTCGATAGTGACAGTTTTGTTGTCCCACCGATACTGATACGCAGGTCTGTCCCATTTAGAACCGTTCCTTGTACTGAAATCAGGCTAACTCGTTTTGGAGTAAAAGGATTCGGCCCGTAGGCGTAGTAGATCGCATTAACGTAGGCGGGAGAAGTAAATCGCAACTGCTCTTGGTAAATGTACGCTGCTTTAGTTTCGCTTCTTTTTGTTGGTATTTTTCTCTGATAACTGTTATTGATGTTTAGATAGACTGCCCATCCTCTTGGACCGTAGGTCAATCCTCCATCCACTTCATCAGCACGGTCTGAGTGTTTGCTTCCCATCGGATATTGCAGGTGAGATCCCAAGTGCAATTCCGCCGTATCTGTCAGCTGAGGATTGGGGTCAATGGAGGGCTTTGTCAAGAGTAAATCGCCGCGAACAGTTCGAAAACCGGGAATCGTCGCGATTTTTCGTGTAGGTCCATGAGCTCCAGGCATTACGGTAGGCGTCGCAGGAAGAGGTCCCCCATAGGGCAGATTGATCGTTTCGCCATCGGGAGTGGTTAGCGTTGAATCGATCTGGTTAATCACCGCATCTGTCGTTGAGGGCAAAGAATTATTGTCCTCTTAAATCGTGTTGTCGGGAGCCATCACCTTGAGATACCCCAGGTCGGGTTCGTCGTCGTAGAAGGCGGCACGAAAGGAGGAGAGGATTGCCCCTGCGTTTCGCGTATCCCACGGGATTCCATCAATCTGGGCGACTTCGGAGTCTTCGGTCGAAGGGCCGCTCACACCAGCAGGGTAAACGGCTCGGACTATGTAGTAGTAGAGTGTGCCGTTCGTTCGTCCTGTGTCCGTAAAAATACAGTAGCGACTTCCAGGATAGGTCAGAGTATTGACGGGGGAGGAGTTGACGGGCGCACTGTAGTTTTGCCCGCCTTCTGTTGTCGAGCGATAGACATTATAACTCGTAGCACCGGGCATCGCTTGCCAGAACAGAGAGATTTTCCCTGACCCGGTTGCCTGTGCTTCCAGCCCAGTGGGAGGTGAGGGAGGAACGGAGATGATCTCTATTCCATTACAGAGGGCAGTAGAGGTGCCGATTGCGGAAAAGGCGACAATGATCTTTCCGGTGTTGTCAGCCTGTGAAGTGATCTCATCCACATAAGCCGCGTTCCCCGCAATGGCGAAGGGATCGGAATTTCCTCCCAGCTGCTGCCCCTGAACTGTGACTTTGAAAAGACGTTGTCCTGTCGCAGTCGAGACGAAATCGGCATAATGGAGACGCAGAAGATAGAACGTATTCGGTGTGAGATTGGGGAAGGTGTAGGTAAAACTAATTCCGGTTCGAGCAGATTTGTAGACGTTGGCGGGAGCGGGGTCGGTGACATTCGTCAGGTTGGGAGTGTTTGTTGTAACACTGCTCCCACCTACCACGAACCCATCTGCCGCGAAGTTGGAAACGGCACCTGTCGAGCCGCAGTTCACGCGGTAGGCGGCGACATCGGCGGGTGCGGTTTGTGCCGCACCCTGCGTGTTGTAGTTACCGAGAAGGCGGGAAAGATCATCTACGTCAATGAGACCATTAAGATTGAGATCGGCAGTCGGGTTGAGTTCGTAGATTCCGTCACCTTTCGCCGAATTGTAAGAAGCGAGCAAAGCGGAGAGATCATCCACATCTATAATGTTGTTGCCTGTTACGTCCCCTGCACGAAGAGAGGTATCTGCTCCAACAAAATCACCAGAAAGAGTATTTGCCCCCACTAATGTAGAGAGCCAACGATCCCCCTTCACCCAGACATTAAACTTCTTGCTGGGCAAATCGGTGAGCAGGTAATTGCCAGAAGCGTCAAGAGAGGCAGTACGTGTCAGAGTGGAAGTTCCGTCAGAAGGAATTAGAACAAAGGTCAATGGGGGAATGGTCACAGTTACCGCACTGATGTTAGGAACGCTGTCGAAAGTGATACGTCCCGAAATGTAGGATTGTGCAGACAGGCTTGTTTGTCCAAAAACAGTTAGCACTCCGGCAAGGGACAATAGGGCAACACCGTTACTTAATTGACTCAAGCATAGGATGTGAGATGCTGGGAATATTTCATTTTCGTCTCTTTTTCAAGGTTACCACAGCAATTATAACAACTTTTTCGAGTAAAAACACTGGGACTGCAATTTATTTTCGAAAAATTTGATTGAGGTCGCAATGAGGCAGCCTCCTCTGACACAGAGTTCGGCAAACGGAATTGCCTCTGGAGACCAATGAACATTCATCACCTTGAAACAGGGAAACAACGCCCAACGTCCAATGCTCAACGCCTCTTTCTCGAACTCAAACCGCGCCTTGATCTTTGCAACGGGTGCAGCGAATGCTGGCTTCGGTGTGAAGACGGTGTGCAGGCGAGCCGCGAGGAGTGGAACGCCATCGCGGATTATCTCGAGAAGGCCGTCGGTGAAACCCGACTGAGGATCGAAAACGCTGAAGCGCAGAACAAAGCCGTAGACTTAGGCGATGACGTTTCGGTGACCATGTGCCGCTTTTTCGACCGGGAAGAGAAAAACTGCACAATTTATCCAGTTCGTCCGCTTGTTTGCCGCCTGCTCGGTCACGTCGAATGGCTGCCCTGTCCCATCGAGAAAGTTTCTCCGGTCCCCACCGAACCTGCCCTCTTCCTTCTGCGCCGTTACGCCGAAGAAGAACGCAAGACGTTTGCGGAGTGGGAACTCCACCGGGAAAAGCCTCGGCAGCAAAGGCCCTGAAACAAAGGAATCAGAACGCGAAGCGGCCCCTCCCTACCGCTCGGAGGGATCAACCAAGCAGTGTTTCCAACCCGATCTTGAGTCCCGTCCATTCGTGAACTCGGCGCACGGCCAGCACAACGCCGGGCATAAACGAACGGCGATCCAGCGAGTCGTGGCGCAGGGTGAGCGTTTGTCCCAACCCTCCGAAAATCACCTCTTGATGCGCGACATAACCGGGCAAGCGAACACTGTGAATCGGGATTCCCTTGTAGTCTGCGCCTCTTGCCCCCGCAATTTTCTCGACGAGTCCCTCGGTGACCGCCGAGGCTTTGCCCGTTCGTGACTCCGCAATTTTTTGCGCGGTGAGCAGTGCGGTGCCGGAGGGCGAATCGAGTTTCTTCTCATGGTGCAGTTCGATGATCTCGACATCCGGGAAATGTTTTGCCGCGAGTTCAGAAAACTGCATCATGAGCACGGCTCCAATTGCGAAATTCGGCGCAACAAACGCTCCGATTTCCTTCTCGGAAGCCGCTCGGTCAATTTCCTCTAAATCCTGAGCCGAAAGCCCGGTGGCTCCGATCACAGGAGAAATGCCAGAGGCGATGGCCTGCAATGCGTTTGCTTTCACGACATCGGGCAGCGAAAAGTCCACCATCACCTTTGAGCCGCTCTGGGTCAGTGCCGTTTCCAGATCATGCTCGACCCGAACCCCGATCTTCCCCACCCCCGCCAGGGTTCCTGCGTCGTCGCCAACCAGAGCCACATCAATGGCAGCAGCGACGCTCAGCCCCTCCGCTTCGTGGATTGCCCTCACGACCTCTCGCCCCATTCGACCCGCTGCCCCGCACACCGCCGCCTGAATTTCGCTCGCCATGCCTTCTCTTTTCTCTCATTTACTTTTGCTAATTTACTCTTGCAGACTCCATCAGGTTCAGGCGTCGCCCAGAACCGTCGGGAAATGTTCGCCGCGCAGAATCTCGCCGGCAGCCACCGTGATATTATGCTCTACCAGATGCGTTTTTCCTTCCGGCTGATAGCGCGTATAGCCCGGCATATAATGAACGGCAATCGCGGGACGCCCCCGGTTGGAGCGATTGGTCGGCGAGCCGTGCCACGTCAGACAATGATGAAACAGAACGTGCCCCTTTTTAACTTCGCACGGCACTTTTTCGGGCAGAACGCCGCCGGGTACAAAAGACAAATCGGGCGTCGGGGTAAAATTCTCGTCTGATTCGATGGAGCCGCTGTTTTTGTACGCGCCCCATCGGTGCGAACCGGGGATCATCCACATACAGCCGTTTTCAATGGTGGCGTCCTCCAGGGCCACCCACGCACTCACCAGGTCGGCAGGCTGAATAATGGGCCAGTACGGGTGGTCTTGATGCCAGGAGGTCGCTCCGCCCTGACGGGGCGGTTTGTACTGCACCTGATCGTGCCAGACCCGCACCGTATCGGTGTTCATCAGAGCCGCTGCCGCCCGGACGATCTCAGGCTGGGCGATATGCTGCCGGAACAGCGGGTCGGCCTCGAAAATGTTTACGATCTGGATCACCCGATTCACGCCGTCGCTCCAGCCGCCGACAGTTTCTGCTCGACCTTCGCTCTTTCCTTCTGCCACCGCAAACATTCGCTCACAGAGAGCATCCGCCTCTTGTGATGAGTAGACTTGGCCGCCGTGAACAAACCCCTGCACGTGGAACTCAGCCACCTGCTCTTCCGTCAAAATCATGGTTTTCTCCCTGCTGCGAATTGATTCAAAAAAGTCTACCCCGCTTTTCAGAGAAGCAGGGTAGACGTTTCACGGAAGAAACCGAGCGGTTTCCGGCAGAGTTGGAAGCGGAGCAAAGTTTCGCGAAAGTTTAAGGATAGGTATAATTGGCTTCTTCCATCCGCCGCCGGATATTGTACAATCCGTGCCGCAGGATTGAGCGAGCGGTTGAGACCTGAACATCAAGGCGCAGAGCGATTTCTTCAAAGGACTGCGCCTCATAATATCGCCAGATCACCACCTGCCGCTGCCGCCCGGAAAGGCGGAGAAAGGCCTGCGGCAAGCCCGCCTGCAGCTGCTGAAGCATCAGCGAATGATTCCAGCTTTCGGTAAAGTCCACAGCAGCAGAGTTCACCTCGCTGTGTTCCGGCTCGATCAGCAGTTCTCGCTTTTGCCGCCGCCAGTGATGTCGGGCAAACGTGTAGACGGAGGCGGTCAACTGACGCACGAGGTAGGCGCGAAGTGGAATTCCACGCTCCGGGTTGTAAACTTCCAGCAGCGCACAAAACCGGCAGTAAATTTCTCCCGGCAGTTCCTCGCGAAGATCGGCTTCCGTGCCATAGATGCGGATCAGCTTGCGGATGAGGGGCTGAAATTCGGCATAGAGCCGATCTCGTTCCCGATCCGTGCGGGGGGGCAGTTTCGAGCGCAGCGGCGAGGGCAGATGTTTATGCCCTCCCCCGGACGACCGGGCAGCAAGGGGTCGTTTCTGCGTTTTCACTGGAATGCGGGAAGGTTCCCGATTGGGCATCAGCTTGGTCTCCTGTAGACCGCAGGTACGACATGATCCTGGACAAAGAGAGGATATTTCAGGAAAGCAGGCAGCATCGTGACCTCTTGGACGATAGTCAGGGCAAGATTGCCCCAAAGCGGGGAAGAAAGCAAACAGACGCAACGCAGACGGGTCATTTTTATGCTTCCACAGTCGGCATTTGACGGAAACTGTGCTCTCTGTTCCTTAAAGCGTCAACTATCATTATTAATCAATTGTTCGCAATGATGCAAGGGACGAGTGACCCAGTTTTTCCAATCCGACGGGGACTTTAGGCCGTTCAGGATGGCACGGTTTGTGCAGTCCTTACATTTGGGACATAATCAAGACAATGATACGTTTCTGGCCTACACTTGTCATGAGTGAGGTGATCAAGGAGTAAGAATGCCCGCACCCGTTTTGCTGCCTCTGTCCTCACTTGCCGAGACCTCCGTTCTTGTTGCCGACGATACCCTGCTTCTGCGCCGCCTTCTCACGGCACAACTCGCTCAAGAACCCGATATTCATGTGGTCGGGGAAGCCAGCGACGGACGCGAAGCCGTTGAAATGGCCCTGCGTCTTCGCCCCGACATCATTTTGATGGACCTCGATATGCCCCACCTCAACGGCATTCAAGCGACCGAGCGCATTCTTTCGCACCTGCCCTACATCAAAATCATCATTTTGACCGCACATCAGGGGCTGGCACGCATGGGCAAACTCGTCGGGGCTTTTGAGTGCCTTGAGAAGGACTGCACCCCCCAGGAATTGTTTGATTTGATCCGACGGGCTCGCCTCAAACCCGCAGGCGGTTCTTTTCAGTCTCAGGAAGGAACGCATGAAGAGGCAGTGGAGCGGATCGCCCTGCGCGGCTCTTTGACGGATCGGGAACAGCGTACCCTGCGTCAGGCTCTCCGTACCGAACTGACGATTGAACAAATCGCTGCCGCCTTGACCGAAGAGAGCGGGCAGGACTGCACCATTTCTTCGGTGAAGCACGCCCTAGATCGCGTGTTGACCAAACTGAGAATCGAACCGCGCACCCGTGCCTCACTTGTGCGCTATGTGCTTGAATTCGAGAAAACCCAGCGAAGTGGAATGGAGTCCTAAGTATTAAGACGGTCTAATACTTTCGATGGAGCAAGCTGTTTTAATGTAGTGATTAAATGCCCGGTTGCATTTCAATGAACTTTGTTTTCTCTCTACGGATCGCAGCGTCGTGAGCCGTAAAATGAACCATGAATGAAACCACCTTTCTGACTCCTTCAGTGCCCAGGCCCCCCTCGGAAAAAGCCGATCCCCGCTTTGCAGCGGGTTCCTTTCCCTCCGAGGTGCTGATGCGTCTGGATGCAAATCTGCGGATTCTTTCGGTTAACACCGAGGTGGAAACCGTCACCGGTCATCGGGCGGACGCCCTGGCTGGCGAGCCGATCTCCGCGTGGATTTCCGAGGTCGAAACTCAGATGAAGTGGCGGCACTCCCTTGAAAAGGTGCTGCAATCCTCCGAAGCCGTTTTTCTGGAAAATTCTTATCCCAATCTCGACCGTTTTTTTGAGACTTGGTTCAGCCGTGAAATCGCGCCGGAAAAGGAACCGGTAATTTTTGCGCTGACCCGTGAAGTGACCTCCGAAAACGCGCTGACAGGCTTTTCGCCGCCCCGCCCCGCCCCGCCGCAGCGAACCCCTTTGCTTCATTCCGAGGCCCAAAGCGTTTCCTCGCTTCTCGTTGACCTCAGCCATGAACTCAGAACCCCGCTGAACGGCATCCTGTCTACCGGCGAACTTCTGCTTCGCTCCCCTTTGGAAGAGGAACAACAGCGCAAAGTTCGCCTTATGCAGCAGTCGGCCCGCTCACTTCTTATGATGGCGGAAAATGTTTTGGACCTGGCCCAGATGGATCGCGGCAAAATTCAACTCTCACAAGCCCGACTCACACTGTCCGATCTGGCGGGAGAAGTGGTGCAGCTGCTCAAACCCGCCGCCGACGAAAAAGGCCTGGAAATGCGGTTTCAGCTTTCGGACGACCTGCCGACGGATGTTTTCGGGGACAGCGAACGCATCCGGCAAATTCTGACCAACCTTCTCGACAACGCCATCAAGTACACGCCGTCGGGATGGGTGATGCTTCGCGTTGAGCTCGCCCGCCTCACGGACGCGCAGGCCGTTGTCAACTTTTCGATTTCGGATACGGGGATCGGCATTGCTCCCTCTCGGCTGGCCTCGATGTTCGAGCGGTTTGAGCAGAACCCGGTCGCACAAATCGCCTCGCGGCGGGGAGCGGGACTGGGGCTGGCGATCAGCCGCGAATTGGCACAGCGAATGCAGGGCAGTCTCACCGTGTCGAGCGTACCGGGCTACGGCTCGGAATTCCGAATGGCCCTTCCCCTTCCGCGAACCACCGCCTCCGTCTCCTCGGTTCTGCCGAAAGCAGAAAAACCCTCTCCCTTTCCGCAGTCGCTCCGTGCTCCTACAGGGCTGGCCGTTGTTCTGGACGATGATCCGGTCAGCCGAGCGGCTCTTCAAGACACACTCGCCCGGATCGGATGGGAGTGCCTGGCCGCCGAAAGCTGGGAGGCCGCGAAAAAATCTCTGCGAAACGAAACGCCCTCGGTGTTTTTTCTGGATTACCGCCTGGGAGAACGCACGGCTTTGGAGACGGCTCAAATCATTCGCGAAGACAGCCCTGATCTGGCGGAGGTTCCCCTGATCATCGTTTCGGCCCACCGGCAAAGCGAGATCAAAGCGATGGGGGGGTTCAGGGGGGTTCTTTCCGTTTTAGAAAAACCGGTTTCGCCTCAAACGCTCCGCACCGCTCTGGAAACCCTGAGCAAAACGCCTTTGCCAGCCGATAATCTCTCCGCCCTGAACACGGTCGCACTGCTGGAAAAGGTAGCGGGAAATCGCAGCGTTTTGCAGCAGCTGGCCTTGATCTTTCTTCAGGAGTACCCGCCGGTGCTTAGAGCGATGGAAGAGGCTCGAAGAGAGGGCGATCAAAAAGCGCAATTTCATGCGGCCCACAAGCTGCGCGGCATGACGATGGGGGTGAGCGCGGAAACCGCTACTCAAAAACTGCGTGAATTCGAGGAAGTACTGACCGCTGGAACCGAACCTCAAATCGAACAAAAACTGACGGTGGTTCGCGAGGAATTGAAACGGCTTGAAGCGGTACTGGAGCAGATTACGGTCTCAGAAACCGGTTTGTTGTCCCCGGTCTGATCTGCGTTTTTCGCCGGGCCGAAATCAAGACCGAGCAGCCTTTCAGCAGGAGTGTTGTCCTCACAAAACAATGAAGAGCAGGAGGCCATTGATGGCAGAATTGGGATTGGTCACGGGCGGAGCAGGGTTTATCGGCAGTCATGTGGCGAAAGCCCTTCTCAAAGCAGGCGGGCGGGTGCGGGTTCTTGATGATCTTTCATCGGGATTCACGACCAATCTTCCCTCCGACCCATCGCTGGAGTTGATGGAAGGTGACATCCGAGAGGCCGACACCTGCCGCCGTGCGCTCGAAGGCGTCACCTGTGTGTTTCATCTCGCGGCGATTGCTTCCGTGATCGGCTCCATCGAGAATGCCGCGTTCACAAACGAAGTCAACGTGGCCGGAACCCTGAATTTGCTCGGTGCGGCAAAAGACGCCGGGGCAAAACGCTTTGTTTTTTCCTCGTCCGCTTCTGTCTATGGCGATGCGCTGGTGGTTCCCACCGACGAAGCGCAGCCGCTCAGCCCGCAGTCGCCCTATGCTTCCGGCAAAGCCTGCGGCGAGTTTTACGGCAACAATTTTGCAGAGATTTTCGGGCTGGAGTTCGTTACGCTGCGCTATTTCAACGTTTTCGGGCCGTATCAAAATCTACACTCCGGGTATGCCGCCGTGATTCCTCTTTTCGTCAAGGCCGCCCTCACCGGTGCTTCGCCCACGATTTACGGCGACGGATTGCAAACCCGTGATTTTGTGTTTGTGGAGGATGTGGCGGAAGCCAACCTCAAAGCTGCCGCCGCGCCCGGAGTTTCTGGTCAGGCCTACAACATTGCAGGCGGAAACGCGATTACGCTGCTCGATCTTTTGGAGGCTCTGGAAAAAGCGTCGGGGCGTTCGCTCACTCCCCGCTTTGCCCCGGCGCGTTCGGGCGAGGTACGCCATTCTCGCGCCTCCACCGAAAAAGCCCTGCGCGACCTGGATTTCAAGCCGCAGACCTCTCTTGAAGCGGGTCTCAAGCGCACCTATGAGTTGACTCGCGCTCAGCAGGCGTAGCCGCGCCCGCTTTCCGTCGGCAAAGGGCGAAAGAACAAATATGAAGCGTTCGGGCTGGATCACTTTCGGGTTAGGACTGATTTTAATCACCCTGACTTTGCGTGATCTCTGGCCGGTTTGGAGGGACGATTCCACTCTTTCGCACGCCCCTCTCCTGCTCGCCTTCTCCCTTCTCGTTTTCTGGAAGCGGCGGCATCAGCTGGTCTGGGTTTCCGCCGAAAGCGGCGGGCTTGCTCTACTGGCGGGGTCGGTCGGCATCGGCCTTTTCGGGCAGTGGTCGGCGATTCCCGCCCTGTCTGCCCTTTCCACGCTGGGAATCGCCGCCGGATCGCTGTGGTTTCTCGGAGGAAAAGCCAGCCTGCGCCGTGTTCTGGCCCCGCTCGGTTTGCTGTTGTTCACCCTGCCCTGGCCCACCGCTCTTATCGTTCGCCTTCAGTTTTGGCTTCAGCTCACGTCCAGCACTTATGCCGCGCTGGGGGCGGGGCTGCTCGGAATTCCGGTGCATCGGGACGGGGTAACGCTCCATATTGTTCCTCATTCCGGCGAGTCCCCGATCTACAGCATTCTAGTGGCTCAAAAATGCTCCGGGCTTTCTTCGCTTATGGCCCTGCTTTCGCTGGGCTATCTGGCAGGCTGGTTCACTCCGATCCGGTTTCAGGGGCGGCTCATTTTTCTTGCCGCGGTTTTGCCCCTGACCCTGGCCGCCAACTCCGTCCGACTGGTCTTGATCCTGCTGGCGGGATCGGCGGGAAACGCACGGCTTGCCGGGCTTGTTCACGACAATGAACAGCCGGTATTGATGCTTTTCTGCGGCCTGGGACTGATGGGATTACGGGCTTTGCTGCTCTCCTTCGGATCGCTGCGCCCCTCTTTGCAAACCCCGCGGCCCGAAAGTTCACGCGCAGAAGACCGGCCTGAAAAGGAAATTTCGATTGAGGCGTCACCGATTTCTCATCGTTAACGTTCTGCTCTTCGCCGCTCTGGTGGGATCGGCGTTTGCCCGACAGCTGGAAGCACGGCAGCCGGGTTACCCTGATTTTCTCAACCCTGCGCGGTTTCCCTACCGAAACTGGAAGATAGAAACGCTGCCGATTTCCGAAGCCGAAAAAAAACTGCTGGAAGCCGATACCGCGTTATCGCGCCGCTACACTTCCCCTACCAATCCGGCGGACTGGACGGAACTCAGCATTATTGCCGGACATCGCAAAAAAACCGTTCACAATCCGGCTTTCTGCATTGGCGGCGACGGCTGGGAAACCGTTTCTGAGGAAACCGTGACCTATACGGAGGGCGGAAAAACGGTGGAAGCGATTCGGGCTCGGATTGTCAAAGACGGCAAAAGTCTTTTCGCCACCTACTTTTTCACCGATGGAACGTTCAGCTGCGCGGGCATGGGACGTTTTCAGTGGGAACAAATGATCTCGCGGCTGAAGTCGAAACGTTCGTTGGGCGCGTTGATTCGGGTGCTCACGCCAGCGGGAGCAAATGCCGAAGCAGGTTCCGCCCTTTCAGACGATTTCTGCAGCAGCGTTTTGCCGCAGGCTTTGGCTTATCTTCAGCGGGCAAAAGACAGCGCGGCCTTTCCCTGAGAAAAAACCGCGTACAATTTCGGCTTTTGTCGTTTGGCTCTGAGTCTGGCACAACTCTTGCACATCTCTGGAGAAGCGGGCATTTTATGTCTGATCCTGCCTTGGGGGTTTCCGATCCCCCTGACTGCCTTTCCATCAAAATTATGAAAAACCGCTTTACTCTCGCTGTTACTCTCGGTCTTTTTGCCGGTTCCCTTTTTTCTGCTTTGGGACAGACCGGGGAAACGCAGTTTCACAACGCTTATGGAGCCTTGAATGTGCGCGGAGCAGGCCATTCCGCGCTGGCGTCCTTCAGCCTTTCTTCGGCAGAACCGGGGGCCGCCTCTTCGGTGCGCCCCGTGTACAGTGCCTCCGCGCTGACCAATGTTCCGCTGTTCGCCAACAAAGTACTCTACACCGTTGTTCCCAGGCTTCCCTCGCTGAACCCCGGCGCAATGGGAGAGGGCGGCGGAACCACGGGCGATTTCGCCTCTTACGGCTTGAAAACCGAGTCGTCTCTGCTTAGCCTGATGTCGGCGAACTTTATGGCACAGACCCTTCGCGCTGTGCCGGGGCAGGAAGACAATTTCGCTCGATACTATGCTGAAACTCAGCAGGGAGGCCGCAATTACTATCTCACCTTCGGCGGGAACATTGACCCCACCACCGGTCTGATGAGCGGCTATGATCCTACCACCGGCGTGCTCCGCCTTGTCAACCGGGATGGCCGCATTTCAATGCTGATCCCCACCTCGCTGCTGGCCGGAATGTCGCGCACGGGAAGTCCCTATCTCACCCGCATGGGCGCATCAGCCCTGACGATGGCGCGAGCGGAAGCGGCACGACTGGCCCATCGCAACGGAGGACACCGCTCCAGCTCCCTTTCGGAGGAAAACACCGACAGTGATTTCGGGGCGGTATCGCTTCGCGGCGACAGCGACAGCCTCAATGTGTTCACCCTCACCGAAGCCGACCTTCAGAGCGCAGCCGCCGTTTCGATCAACGCGCCTCGCGGTTCCCAGGTGGTGATCGAAGTGGCCGACGGCAAAAAAACTCCGGTCTCAGTTTCGTTCGGCCTCGGAACGGAAACGTTTCCGCATGAATTTCTTCCGCCCATCAGCGGCAGCCTTTCCGGTTACAACGGAGGCCAGGGCAGTGGATTCGGCAATTCCCAGCTTACCACGCTCACCTCCGTCAATCCGATTCCGGCGGGTTCCTCGGGTGGATCGGGCGGCAGCACCGCCACGACATCCGGCGGGGGAGGCGGGTTTTCCAGTGTCAGTTACGTTCCCGAAGGAAAAAGCGTTGTTCTGCTGTTTTTCGGCCTGCTTGCGCTGGCTCCGCTGGCGCGTAAACGCTCGCTGGCTTAATGCCCTTTTTGATCGTGCAACTCAACAAAGCCGGGATTCGCGCCGCTCTGATGCGGGCTGCGAAATCCCGGCTTTTCTGCCGACAATCTGTTTATTCTTTTTGTGCCTTTTGATTTAAGACCGCTACTTTCAGACGAACTGGCAGGGAAGCCCATTGTGATTTTTGACGCTGCACCCACAACCCGCCCCAAGCAATCGGCAGAATTCGCCGACCCCTCCTCTCCTCCCGACCGAAAAATTTTAGTCGGGCTGCTGCTGGGGTCGCTGCTGCTGTTTGCTTTTTACTACAAACGGATGTTTCCGGGCCTTACAAATGCCGACGCGCTGGATTTTGCTCAAATCGGGCGTAACCTGGCATCGGGACGCGGCTACGTCACCTCGATTGTGCGCCCGCTCGCACTGACGGCAGGAGCCTCTCCCCAGCATATTCCCGACACCACACACGGTCCGCTCTTTCCCTTGCTGCTGGCCCTTGCTTTTGGCGGGGCAGGAGGGGCCAAAGACTCCGTTGTCTCGCTGGTTTCCGGTTTTTTTTACTTGTTGACGATTCCCGTCGTCTATGTGCTGGGGCATCGGGTGTTCAACCGCAAGGTGGGCCTGGTGACGGCGGCGGTCTTTGCCATCAACGCGCTCAACCTCGAATATGCCATTTCCGGCCTGCACATCACGCTCTATACCCTTCTGACCGCGCTGCTCTTTCTCAATTTGGATCGGCTGGCCGAACGTGCTTACAGGGAATCCGCCGCAATTTCTCTGCTTCCGACCAAAACTCTGCTGCTCTGCGGAACCTTGTGCGGGCTGCTTTATCTCACCGACCCGATTTTTCTGTGGTTTTCGCCGCTGATCCTACTGTCGGCAGCCTGGCTTTGCCCGGACTTTCGGACAAAAGCCCTTTTCTGGTGTGCGCTGCCGCTCGCGCTGCTGGCTCTCCCCTGGATGCTTCGAAACCAGCTTGTTTCGGGCAATGCACTGTTTGGAATGAGGGCCTCCGAGGTCTGGATGGGCACGACGGCGTATCCCGGTTCAAGTGCCTATCGAATGCTGCCCAATGAATTTATTCCGAGCGGCGGCATCCTCAATGAAGTGATGCGGAAAATCATTTCCGGCTCCAATCAAATCATCCAGATTTTTCCGCAGTTAAGCATTGGATGGCTGCTGTTGTTTTTCCTGCCCTGCCTGCTGGAGCGTTTCCGGCGCGAGTCGGTGGCGGCAGTGCGCTCGATTACGCTGCTTTGTCTGGGGGGGCTGGCGTTTGGAACCCTTCTTTTCAGCGTTCAGATGCCGCTGTTTGTCAGCCTGGTTCCGCCGATGCTTGTTTTCAGCGTGGGCTATTGTCTTCAATTGGTGGGCCGCTCCGAACTCACCTCTCCGGCCAAACGACTGCTTAATCTCTTTTTGCTTTATCTTCTCCTCTGTCCGCTCTACACCGATCTTTTTCTTACGGAGGTGACGCCGCCGCTGCGTTCCACCGCCGCCGCCAAATCGCTGAGCGGCTCCATTTCGCCCGGTTCGGTTTTGCTTTCGGATCAACCCTGGATTACCGCGTGGTACACGGATCGCCCCACGATCTGGCTGCCCAACACCGACAGCCGCGTAGCCGATCTGCGAAACCGATTTCCTGAAATTCGCTTTCTCTTTTTAACGGAGCAGGCTCGGTCTTACTCTCCGACCTGGCAGTATATTTACGATGTGCTCTATCGCTGGACGCTGGTTTCCGCCGAAACGAGGCGCAGCGGCGAGAGGCCGCCGCGTCCCTTTGTGATTTCGGGGAAAGGACAGCCTTTGCTCAATGCCCTGGACGGCTTCACCGCCCTGGCCCCCGACGGCTCCTCTCCATCGGTCGTGATCGCGGCTCTGCCGGATCGTCTTCCCGTTTCCCCAAAGCGCACCTCCTCCCCCCAAAAGGAGGCCCGCTGATGAAGGCCGTGCCGGAACGAATTCTGCATTTGGTTTCGAGTCTGCAGGTGGGAGGGCTGGAGCAGTTTGCGGTGAGAATGGCCCATTTTCAGCGGGAGGCAGGAGCCGACGCCCAAATTTTAACCTTTCGGGACGGCCCGCTGCGCCGGGAAACCGAACGCCTGGGGATTCCGGTCACCCTGCTCACCGGCGGGAAATTAAAGCGGATTTTGGCGGGAACGGCTCGGTTCCGGCGAATTGCCCCCGATATTCTTCATGCCCACAATCCTGCGACGCTCAACTATGGCCTCCTGGGAAAGCGTGCCTGCGGCGCACCGCTCCTTCTCACCCTGCATGGCCGAGGCAAAAACGACACGCAGGCTCCGAAATCCGCCCAATGGAAAGCGGTTGACGCACTCGTGGCCGTTTCCCGGTTTGTTGCCGACGACTGGGCCGAATCTTCGTGCCCGATTCAGGTCATTCTCAACGGGGTTGAGTTCTCCTCTCCCCGACGCAGCCGAAACGAGGTTCGAGCGGAGCTTGCGCTCGCTGCAGATCGGCTCGTCGGCTGTGTGGCAGCTCGCATGGATGGGCTGAAGGGACAGGAAACCCTGCTTCACGCCCTTTCGCTTTTGCCCGCTTCCACTCCGCCCGTCACCCTCCTGCTGGCCGGAGACGGCGACCGACGGCAGGAATGGGAAACGCTCGCCTGCTCGCTGGGATTGACGGAGGAACAAGTACGCTTTCTCGGTTTTCGCGCCGATGTGCCTGATTTGCTTTCAGCAAGCGATTTTTTCGTACTGCCCTCCTACTCCGAAGGGCTGCCGCTTTCCGTGTTGGAAGCCATGTCTCATGGGCTGCCGGTGATTGCCTCCGAGGTAGGCGGCGTCCCGGAGGTTCTCTGCTCCGCACAAGAAGGGCTGCTGGTTCCGCCGCGTGATCCGGCGGCCCTGGCAGACGCGCTCGACACCCTGCTGCAAAATTCTGAACTGCGAAGGCGCATGGGAGTGGCAGGAGCCGCTCGCGTGAAAAGTGCGTTTTCCTTTGATCGAATGATGAACGATTACGCTTTGCTTTACGCTCGGCTCAACGCTTCGCTCTGGAAACCCTCAACGTAATGACGAAAGTACTGCTCCTCTCCAATCTTTATCCTTCTCAGAAGTCGCCGACACGGGGGGTTTTCAACCAGCACGTTTTCGGAGCCATTGCCGAGCACTGCGAGGTACGTGTGGTGTCGCCGCTGCCCTGGTGGACCCGCTGGGAAAACCCCGACGAATGGTTTTTCGCTCCCCGTGAAGATTTTACCGGCCTCTCGGTGAGGCTGCCAACGTATTGGTCTTTGCCGGGTTTGCACAAATTTCATGCTTCGGGTATGTATTATTCGTTAGTTTATTCGCTGGCACGCCTGCGGCGCGAGTTCCCGTTCGAGGCGATTCTGGCGTCCTGGCTTTATCCTGACGCCGCCGCTGCCGCTCATTTGGCGCGTCATTTTCACTGCCCTCTCGTCACCAATGTACTGGGCAGCGACATCAACGCGCTCATCACCTACCCCCCGCTGTTATCCCAGATCACTGAGACGTTAAAGGCTTCGACGCGCATCATTTCGGTGAGCGGTGCACTAAAAGAGCGAATCATCGAACTGGGAGTCCCGGAAGAGAAAATTGCGGTTCAGCATAATGGAGTTGACCAAACGGAATTCGATGTCCGTGATCGAGAAGCGGCCAGCCAACTTTTGGGGATTCCGAGTTCCGGCAGGCGAATTCTGTATGTGGGAAACTTTGTTCCTGAAAAAGGCGTGGATGTTCTGGTCGAGGCGTTTGTGAAACTGGCCGGGGATCAGAAAGATTTGTTTTTGAGTCTGGTGGGCAGCGGTTCTCTGGAAGCGCGGCTTCGGGAGCGGGTGGTGTCTGCCGGGATTGAAAACCAGGTGACGTTTCATGGGCGGCGTCCTCACTCCGAAATTCCGTATTGGATGAACGCTGCCACTCTGTTTTGTCTTCCAAGCCTGCGCGAAGGCTGCCCCAATGTGATTCTCGAAGCCCTCGCCTCCGGGACTCCGGTGGCGGCTTCCAATGTGGGAGGAGTGCCCGAAATCTTGGATTCAACGCAGGGCGAACTTGCGGAAGCAGGAAATGCGGAGGCTCTGGCCTTGTGTCTGGACCAGGCTCTTCGGCGCACCTGGAGCCCGGAAAAACTACGGCATTCTGTGCAGCACCGCTCCTGGACGGAGGTGGGAAGCCATTATTATCGTATGATCTCAGTGGCGATTGATGAATTTCATGGAACAAAACCTTTGGCCTTTCCAATCTAAAATCGGATTGGGCTTTGGCATCACGGAAGATGCCGCACCTGATGTTGGTAATTCTACAGGCTTCAGGGAGGTCGGTAGAAGGAGAGAAAAATGAACACAACCCTGAAGTGTGCCTTACGTGCGCTTTTATTCGGAATTTTGGCGTCCCTCAGTTTCGCAGGTGAGGCGCAAACGCAGCGAATGCCGCGTGGTTCTTATCTAGCGAAACCGGTGGGCAGCGCGGACGATATTGTGCGTCAGCTGAAGACTACCCCGAAATTGATGGAGCGATACACCCGCCTCTTCAATCTGCCGCCGGAACAGGTGAGGGCGGCGATGGGCGAACTTCGCCTGACGAAACTTCGCACGGATCGGGTGTTCAAGGTTTATTACGTCCGTCATGGAGAAGTGCTGGGCTACCGCCTTCGAACCGTAAAAGCGGGAACCCCGATTTTCGTGCTTCCCGATGGAACTCCGGCTCTGGTTCAAGCCTGCGGCAATCCGCTGCGAACCGATCTGAGCGGAGCCGCCGTTAAAAACACGAAGCCGCTCGAATTAGATGGCACTCCCGACCCTTCTCAGCCGCTCGAAACGCTTCCGGCCCCTGCCGATGAGACCACCGTTACGCGCTCGGCGGCCTCCCTCAGCAATGAGGCTCCGATGGCGGCTCCTGACTCGACACTCGCGGCACTTCCCGGTGAAGACGTTTCGGATTTCGTGCCCGACCTGGGGGCTTTGCCGCTCGGCTCCGTTGTGCACGGAGGAAGTTCTTTGCTGAGCAGCGGCGGGCTGATTGCGGCAGGGCTGGCAGGGCTGGGAACCTGGATTGCAGGCGGCGGAACTTCTGGCGGCGGTGGAAGCAATACGCCTGGAGGAGGAAATCCCGGCGGGGGTAATCCCGGAGGCGGAAACCCCGGCGTCAGCCTGACCCCGGAATGGAATTCTGGAACGCTGTTTCTGTTTGCCCTGGGCGGCTTGTGGCTGGGGCGGCGATGGCGGCAGCGGCGTGAGATTCGCGCTTAACTCCCTGAAAATTCTGTTAGAAAAGGCTGTATTGAAACGGACGTGAAAACGGGGCTGCCGCTCAATCGGCAAGCCCCGTTATGAATTGGTGGAGGTGGAGAGACTCGAACTCTCGTTCCCAATAGCGCACCAGTCGCGTCTACAAGCGTAGCCTCCGATGCGTTTTGCGCCCTCCGGTCTCGGAGACCAAACTAGAGGGTCGCTAGATTAACTTAGGAGTTCCAGGTGGGGCGTCAATCAGGCCTCACAAGGCAATCCGACATAAGTGTTGCCCGAAGCTGATCCGGTCGGAAGGGATCAGGCGGACATCGAAGCCCTTAGGCTGCGAGCGCGTAGTTTTGAGTGTTCGCGTGTATGGTTTTGCCGCTTTTTACGAGGCCTGCGGCACCTCGGCTTGCAACGAAAGATACGATCTACCAGGTCGACTCCAATCACCCCCGTGTATTCGCACTCACACCCTATTATACGATAGTTTCAGCTGAAACGTTAGAGGAACTTTTCACCGATTCTTTGTTTTCTTTTTCACAGAAGTTCGGTATTTCGGGCGGCTTATCGGTTTCGTTTCGGAGCGATCACGATGCGGCGGTTCGGCTCTTCGCCTTCGCTGTAGGTTTCGATGTCCTCGTCTTCCATCAAGGCCGAGTGGACGATGCGCCGCTCATGGGCGGGCAGAGCCTCCATCACCGCTTCCTCGTCGCCGTCCTTCACCAGCTGAGCGATTTCTCGCGCCTTTTCGGTCAGGGCAAAAGCGCGGCGTTCGCGATAGTTATCCGCGTCCAGAGAAAGGCGCAGGTGACTTTGAACGCGGCGTGCCAGCAGCAGATTGCAGAGAAACTGCAGCGCATCCAGCGACCGTCCCGCTTTTCCCCAGGTCTCGGCGGCATCGCCGCCAGACAGATCAATCGTCATATAGTCGCCCTTGACGGAAGTGACAACCGGATGAATTTCGCTGCCCATCGCCTCACAAACTTCCTGCATCAGGGAAAATGCTTCCTGAGCATCGGGCTTGAGCGAGGCGGGGTCATGTTCGGACAGGGTCGCTTCCGATGCCGCTTCAGGCATTTCCAGGGTGGTTTCGCTCATGGTCTCTCCTTTGATCACCGAAAAACAAGAAATCAACAGAGAAAAGGGGAGAAGCGCTGCGGAGCGAAAACGATTCGTGCCCCGCTGTGCTCCCCCCTTTTTTCCCTATTTTCGTTTCCCTTTTCCCTTCGCACGCGGTCGTCCGGCGTTTGCAGAGGAAACGGGACGCGGCGTCGCGAGGCTGCTGGTGGAAGGTTTTGCGCTTCCATTGGCGGAGGGGCTGGTTCGAGAAGTCCCGGCTTTGGGACGATAGGCGGGTGTCGGTGAGGAAACCGCTCCGTCCCCCGAAAGGGAGGCGGCCTCGCTGAACTTGATTTTGTTGGGTTTGTAAATGTAGTGATACTGCTGAGCCGTCGAAATGAAGTTCAAAATCAGCCAGTAAAACGTAAATGCCGAAGACCACTTGTACTGCATAAACATCCAGAACATGAGAAAAGTCATCATGATGGACATCTGCTTTTGCGATTGAGCGGCCTGCGGATCGGAGGGCGGTGTCAGGCGCATTGTAAAATAGTTGGAAGCGCAGTACAGCACCAGCAGAACAACATCGAACTGGGCAAGGTTTCCGGCGAGGATGCCCGGCATTTTCCCGCCGATGCCGGGGCTGATCCAAAGGAAATGCCCGTTCGCAAAGTGAAATTCGTACTGCCGGATCATGTCATAGACGAGATACAAAAATGGCAGCTGCACCAGCATCGGAAAGCAGGAGGCAAACGGGTTGACGCCGTGCTCTTTGTAAGTCGCCATCAATGCTTCCTGCTGCTTCACGCGGTCGTCTTTGTATTTGGCCTGAATGTCTTTTAAGATGGGCTGAATCTTCTGCATCTCGCGCTGAGATTTGTACATCTTCAGCGTGAGCGGCATGGTTGCCCCTTTGACGACAAGCGCAATAACGACGAGCGCAAACCAGTAGCTGAATGCCGGAAGGGAGCCGGTAGCGCGAACAATGCCCGCAATGATTTTGTATTTGGCGAGCTGGGAGTTTCGAGCATCAAGGCGCACTTCCATCGCCTCCCGCAGCGGCCGGTCTTTCGTATCGCCCCATTTGGGCTGGAGGGCTTCTTTTGCGGCGGGGGTATCGGGGAAATGATCAAGCAGCTCTTTGATTGCGGTGTGCGCCCGATCCCCCACCTTAAACTGAACGTCTTCCAGTTCCGCACGGGCGGCGGGGGTTAGCGAGGTGTCTTTGTTTTTAGTCAGTTCAGCGGTTTCATAACCGAACCGAGACGCTTCCAGAAGAGCCTGCGCCGCAGCATCGTGGTATTTTTTGACTTCGGCATCGTTCTTGGCGCGGGGGCTGCCGTATTCGGTGCGAATTTTCTGGTATTCGTCCATCGCCAGAATCGGCGTTGGCCCCTCCAGCGATTTCGCTTTGGCAAACTGCGGGGCGGGATCGGGCGCGACATCATACTTTTGCAGCGGCCCGCACCCGGTGACGAAAAGCGCGACAAGGGCGAGCAGCGTCAGCAAAATCGAACTTCTAACGGCTTTCAAATTAATCTCTATCCTCAAAGAAAGGGAAAAGGCAGGGAAGGGAAAAGCGGATTTCCTTTCCTCATTCCTCGTCCTTGCGTAAAGGTGCAGGGTCGTACCCGCCCGTACTCAGCGGATTACAGCGTAAAATCCGGCGGATTGCGAGGGCCGCCCCCCGAACGGCTCCCAGCGTTTCGATGCACTGAAAAGCGTACTCGGAACAGGTGGGACTGTACCGGCATACACGGGGACGCACACGAGAGGCGGCACGGTAAATACGGATTCCAAAGAGCAAAAGGTTACGGGGGATCTGCGTCATTTGCTCCCTTCTTCCTTTTCCCTCCGGTTTCGATGCCGCCCCGCCGGAGCAGTTCCTCCACAGCGGCCTGCACCTCTTTCCAGGAGGCGGTTTTCAGCCCGGACCTGCCGACGAAAATCAAATCCACCGGGAAGACTGCCTTCTGAAGCCCGGAAAGTCGAACAGCTTCTCGCAAACGGCGGCGAATTCGGTTTCTGGAGACGGCTTTTCCCTGTTTTTTGCTGACCACAAACCCGACCCGAGGTTTCAGCGGAGGTTTCGGTTCGAGCAGGACCAAACGAACGTCGGGCAGGCGACGCTTCAGAACATAGAGCACGGCAAGCGGGTGGACGTGAGAGCGTCCTTTCGCATAGGTTAGGCGAAAATCCCGGTTTTTTCGGAGGCGGTTCGGGGCGGGAAGCATAACGCGGGGTTCCGCAGCGAACTCCTCTTCTGATCGGCTGCCGAAAAGCAGTCTGAGTCCTTTACGGAAAGAAGGCGCGTCCGGTTTCCCTTTCGCGCCTTTTCAATCTTTCCTCTCATCCAGTCTACTTGGTGAGCAGCAGGCGTCCCTTCAAGCGGCGACGCTTCAGGACGTTTTGCCCGTCGGTCGTACTCATGCGCTTGCGGAACCCGTGTACCCGGTTGTGTCGTCGGTTGTGCGGTTGATAGGTTCGCTTCATCGGTCTTTCGTTGGCTCCTTAGAACTGTCGGGTATTATAGCACGTCTGAAGGCGGTGTCGCAAGGCGAATCCTGAAAAAGTCTTTCTTTGAGGGCGTTTCTCCCTATAGCGAGGCCAGCGAAACCACCAGCAGCTGAAGGTTGATGGCAGGGTCACTTCCGAAAACGGCGGCTTCGTCGGTTACACCTCCCTTGTTTGCCAGGTCGCAGTGCAGCAGCAGCTCGAAGGCCCGCGTGAGTCCTGCCCAGGTGTATTTTTCCGACATCGCAAAAAGATCGCCTGCCTTGAACGCAAGCTGAGCGATATTACTCTCGGCGGGAAGCTCGGAGGCAAGATCGGGGGGAAGCTGCCGCACCGAGCGCGGCGGAACCCGCTTCCCCGCCAGAAACTTCGCCTGCCATACCATTCGATACTGCCGGGAAAGCAGGGCAAGCAGTTTTCCGGCAACGGCTTGAGGCTTCGGGTCGTAGCGGTGGAGTTCCGCGAGCAGTTTCAGGGCAAGATCAATCTGCTTTTTACAGATGGCGTCTACGGCGGCGAACACCGCATCTTCGGGGGAAGAAGAGGCCACCTCCGCAACGGTTCGCTCGTCAATCCCCGTTTCGTCTCCAACAAAGCAGACGAGTTTGAGAATTTCGTTTTCCAGCAGCGTCATCTCCTCACCGGAAGCCTCCACGAGTTTCATTGCCGCCGGACTGGAAATCTTTTTGCCATAAAACCTGCTGCGCTCGATCACCCATTTCGCCAGCGCGTCGCCTTTCAGCCCTTCACAGACAACCACCGCCCCGTATTTTTTGGCGGCGTTGTCCAGCTTCACGGTGACGGCGGTTTTACGCTTGCCCTCTTCCTCTTCGGCAGAAGCCACGAGGATAAGGCAGGCGGTTTCTCCCAGCCGCGCCATTCCCTCCGCCAGCCGCTCACATTCCGCCGCCTTGTTTCGATCCCGCCAGCCCTCCATTCCTCGTACGAGCGTGACGCGGCGTTCCGCCATAAACGGAATCTGCCCTGCCGAAGCAAGAATCTGATCCGCCGTCGAAGAGGAGGCATCCAGTTTTTCGAGATCGAAATCTTCGTTTTCGTCTCCCACCGCTTTTCGGATCAACCCCTGAACCGCTTCCTGCTTCAACCGGTCTTCTTCGCCAAAAAACAGGTAGACCTTTTGCAGTCCGGGCTTGAGGAGAGCATCTGTGCCTCCGCTGCGATAAGCCAGTTCCATCAGACCGCTGCCCCCTCCGGCTTGACTTTTGTTTCGGCCTCCAAAGTTCTGGCTTTGGAACGCTTTTCGTGCAAAAGAGCCTTCAGGCTCGCCATTTCGGATTGAACGCTCAGGGTTACGGCTTCCTCGGCAGGGTGATTTCCATAGCGAAAACGATTGATCTGCTCGGTCAGTCGGGAAAAACGTTCCGGGAACTCCGGCAGGGTTTCGGCAAAATGCTGCCAGACTTTTTCCGCATACTCATCATTGGTCAACGAGGCTTCGCGGGGGATACCGCGTTTTTCCAGCACCTTCACGAGTTTCTGGTAAGAAGTCACCATTTGTAGGTTTTGCAGCCGGGGCTGTACCGCCGCCGCACCGCTTTTCTGCTTCAGTCGGGGCAGAATTTCATTGTAGAACAGCACCCCCCCCAGCACCAGAATCACTCCGAAAGCACCGATGGACAACAGGCTCCGCGACTTCAGCCAAGGGATAAATCCCCGTGTGTTTTCCGGCTTGGAGTCACTGTAGTCCGAAATGTCCTGAGCGCCTTCGGTGGCATCGAAAGTCACCCAGCCCACCTGCGGAAAAAAAACTTCGGTCCAAATGTGTTTGTCTTTTTCCCGAACCTGGACGGTGCCGTTCTCCAGCCGTTTGCCGGTGATAAAGCCGGAAGCGAGGCGAGCCGGAATGTTGGCATAGCGGCACAGCACGGTGAGAGCCGAGCCGAAACTGTCGCAGTAACCCACTTTGGATTTCGTCAGAAAGTTCAATACGACATCGCTTTCGGGAGGAGCCTTCGGAGCTTGCAGGCTGTATTTGCAATCGCGGGCAATGGCGGTTTTCAGCGCAATCACTTTGTCGTAGCTCGTGGTGAGGCCTGCCGTTTCCTGGCGAACGTACTCTTCCAGTTCAGGAAACCGATTTCCGATCTGAAGATAAGCCTCAGAAATCGCAAACGGAAGCGGAGTGTTCTCTTTGGAAGCCGCCCGCAGCGTTTCGGGAGCATCGTCGGCAATGCGGGAGGTCACGCGATACTCCGAATTGACGGGCAGGGGTTCCGGGAGTCCGAGGCCGCCTCCCACCCCCGGACTCAGGCCGGAAATTGCAGCGTTGACTTTTTCAGGATTCCCTGCCGCATAGAGCTGGGTGAAGTTTCCCGCCAGCACTTTGTAGGTCTGCTCGATTTGCCGCCCGCCCTTCATCGCATCGGGCAGAAGCTCCACCGGGCGCAGCGGAATGGTAAATTCATTGATTTGCCGACTGCTGAACTTCTGGAGAACACCGCCCTCCTGAAAGTGTCCGACAGAGGCGGCTTCGGCTCGCGAGGGGGTGAGCGGTCCCGTGAGACTGCCCGCTTTGGCATGGGTGAAGCTGCGCCCGGTGTAGAAATCAAAGGTTGTGCCGCGCCAGTAGGCGTCTATGGGAGACTGCACCTCCATCAGCACGATTTCGGACGCCGTGACCGGCCCGGTGGCAATTTCAACCTTGTCCTGCTCCCCAATGATCGTACCGCTCGTTACTTTCTGAACGTTTTGCTGAAGTTGTGAACTTAGATTGGTGAAATTCGCTGAGGAGGAAACGATCTGGCCAAACCACCTCAGTGGAATCGAAACCACCTGGGCCGCCCCCAATGCCCCGATCAGGCAGAGGGCAGCAAGCCCGGCCTGTCCCTGAAACAGCCTTTTTTCCTGAAGCGGGCTGCGCCCCAGAACTTTTTCCGTTTGACTTCGAAGATAATTTTCATGAATCATCAAAAAGGTCAGCGCACCGACAAAGACAATAAACGCAAGATAAACCGGGGTTTCCATGATCCCGGTGGAAACAAGAGCGATCAGGGTCATACAGGGAACACAGAGAAACAGCAGAGCCGCATCGGAAGTCAGTGTAAAGGTTTGCAGAAGCGTCAGCCACAAAAAGAAGAAGTGAGGCAGCCGCTGCCGGTCGGTAGAAAGGTCTTCGGGAACGAAAATTTTCAATCCGTTGTCGCTGGACGCAACCGCAAACAGAATCAGCCCCAAACAAATCACCAGGGGCGTCTGCACCGTTTTGAGGGACAATCGCTGAACACGCAGGTAATAACTGAGCGCGTACCCTGTGAGGGCGACGCCATAGGTAAGTGTGCTGAACGACTCCTGATCTACCGAAAAATTCATGACGTAAAGCGCGGAAACTGTGGCGATCAGGCTGGCGCAGTAAAGCCAGAGGCTCGGCTTTTTTTCGGGGTTGGCGTTTTGAGCGGACGGCAGAATGCCGCCGCTGCGAATCAAGCGGGCACGAATTTCGTGAGGGGGCATTTCCGGGTCAAGCATCAATGGTTTCTCCCGCCGTTTCCGGGAACAGTTCTCCGCCCGCATGAAAGCGCAGCAGGGAGGGCGAGACGCCGGCAGCACCCAGCCGAGCGAGCAGCGGATCGTGATTTTCGGTTTTAAGGCGGCGCGACGGATGAGGAAACGTCGCCGGGTCACAAAGCACCAGATGCACTTTGGCTCCGCTCTGGCTCAGGCGGCTGAGCATCCGCACGGTTTCCTCTTCAAGGTGGGTGGTCAGGACAAGCAGAGAAGCGGAACGGCGGGGGTCGTTTGCCTGCCCCTCAAGCAGCGGCCCTAAATCGTCTGCGTTTCCCGGCTCCACGCGAGCCAGAGCATGAAGCATTTGGTAAAGATGGGTTTCGCCGCGATCCGGGAGCGATGCCAAATCGAAAATCTGTTTTTCGGCGGGAGAGGCCGCCCCTGTCACGGACAGGGAAGCGGAAGCCCCTTCTTTGATGGCGAGATAGAGAGCAGAGGCGGCAAAGCGAATCAGATATTCCAGGGCGGATTCGATCTCATCGCCGGAATTCTGAATTCGGCTGACATCCAGGACTACTTTCAGGGTGACGCTTTGCTCCTCCTCGAATTCGATTACGCTCAACTGCCCCGTGCGGGCCGTCTGCCGCCAGTGAACCCGGCGCAGCGAGTCTCCGAGGCGGTATTCCCGTACCCCGTCTGGAGAAACGCTTTCGCCATGCAGGGCAGCAACCGTCCATTCCTGCCAGCCATTTTTCTCGGTGGCGGTGAGGGGCAGTGACTGTAAATGCCTCGGCATGGGGAAAACGACCTGCTCGCCGGAAGCCCGAATTCGCTGGGAAAACGCAAAGACACCCAGCGGATCCATCGCCGTGACATCGAAGGAAGAAACCCGGTAAAGCCCGCGCCGCTTAAAGGTGAGGCGGTAGGACACTCGCGTTTCGTCTTCGGCGGCCACATTGAAGAGCGGTGGTTCGGGGTCGGTGAACTTCATCCAGCCGGGAACCTGCTCGCGGATCGTCAGAAAAAATCGAGCGATTTTGGTGGGATTGGTGACGCGATAGATCACCTGTGTTTCCTCTCCCTCCCAGGCAAGCGAAGGCAGTTCCCGCGCAAACTTCAGGTTTCGGAGGGCAGCCCAGCCCAGCAGATAAGAAATACCCGGCAGGGTCAGGAGCAGTCCTGCCATGGGGTAGAGGTGCTCCGCTTTTAACACCGCCGCCACCACCACCAGACAAAACGCGCTGAACCCAAGCGTCAACCATTTGCTGAACTGCATCTCGCCTCTTTCCCGGCAGCCCCTACCCGACCGGAACGGGCACCTGATTGAGCAGATCGCTCAGAATGTTTTCCGCCGTGATGCCTCGCACCCGCTGTTCCGGGCGCAAAATCAAGCGGTGTGCCAAAACCACCGGAGCCAGTGCCTTTACATCATCGGGCTTGACATAATCGCGCCCATCCATCCCCGCCTTTGCCTGAGACGCATACATGAGTGCCAGTGCCCCGCGCGGGCTGGCTCCCAGCTGCACGGCGGGAGCCGTGCGGGTTCCCTGCACCAAATCCAAAATGTATCCCTGAACCGAAGGGTCTATGTGGATGTCGCGCACAGCGGCCTGCATTTCGCGAATTTCGTCCTCGGTTGTGACGGCAGAGACGCTCTCAACGGGAAGACCGGTGCGGTGATTACGTAAAATTTCGAGTTCGGCTTCACGGGGCGGATAGCCGATGGCAATGCGTGCCCCGAAACGATCCAGCTGCGCTTCCGGCAGGGGGTAAGTACCCGCCAGTTCGATATTGTTTTGGGTAGCAATTACAAAAAACGGGGACGGCAGGGTGAGGGTCGAGCCGTCAATCGTGACGGTGCGCTCCTCCATACATTCCAGCAGTGCCGCCTGAGTTTTAGGCGTGGTTCGGTTGATTTCGTCGGCGAGCACGATGTTGGAGAAGATCGGCCCCGGTCGCAGTTCGAACTCGCCTGTTTTCTGATTGTAGATGGAGGAGCCGGTGATGTCGCCGGGAAGCAGGTCGGGGGTAAACTGAATGCGCCGAAAGGACAGGCCCAAAGCCCGTGAAATCGCTTTCGCGAGCGTGGTTTTGCCCACACCGGGGATGTCTTCGATCAGAAGGTGACCGTTTGAGAGCAGCACCGCCAGTGCGGTTTCAACCACTTCGCTTTTACCGACAACCGCACCTTCAACCGCTGCCCGGACCTGCCTCGCTTTGCTGGCGAGTTCATCGAGTTTCAATCGTGGGGATGCTCCGTCTCTGTGTGAGTATTCTCTGCGTAAGTCTCTCTGCGTGACTCTCGGAAAGACCGTTCTGGCTTATGGATTTCGACAAGTCTCTATACGCGAAACCGCCGAGAAATTCCTGCACGCCCTTGCAGACAAACGGAGCAGGGCTTGATTTCAAGGGCAGGGGCGTCCGCCCCGGTCGGCTGACCGTGTAAGGAGAAAGGAGGCGAGGAAAGGTGAGAAAACCCTCAAGGATTGCCTGCCTGTTTCAGTTCCTGTACACGAAGCGTAAGCCGGGCCGGTGTCAGCCCAGGCGAAGCGGCTTTCAGCGTTAGGCTCCCCCCCTTTTCAGCGGCCTGAAGCACAACCAGACACAGACCGTGAAACGCTTTGCGATGGTCCGCTTTATCCCGTTCATGACTCGAAGGGTCGCCGTTGCCCACGCCCGCAAGTCGCCCCGCACCCTCCACCTCAAACGTCACTTCATTGTCAGCAAAGGAAACGAGCCGCCCTTTGGCATCCAGCAGCGAAACGGTCACCATTTTCGCGTCTTCCCCATCCGCCGTCAGAAAACGTTTTTGATCGGAGAGGGAAAGCCGAATTTGAGTGGCCTTTCCGGTTGTCTCTACCCGGTCGGAAGCCATTTTTCCCCCGCCGCGATAGCCCACCGCTTCCAGTGTACCGGGCGCGTAAGGAACTTTCCACTCCAGATGGCTCAGGCGCGGCATCGGCTTTGTCCCCAGCGATTTTCCATTCAGGAAAAGCTCCACCGCTTCCGCATTGGAGTGAACCCACACTTCGATAGGCTGCCCCGCTTTGCCTGCCCAGTTCCAGTGAGGAAAGAGATGGACGACGGGCTTTTCCCCCCACCAGGATTGGTAGTAATAGTAGGCGTCTTTCGGAAACCCGCAGAGGTCCATAATTCCGAAGTGCGAGTTGATGCAAGGCCATTCAAAGGGAGTCGGCTCCCCTTTGTAATCAAAGCCGGTCCAGACAAAGCCGCCAGCCATAAAAGGACGCTGCGCGATTGCTTTCCACGCGGACTCACTGATTTCCGCCCAGGAAGGAGCATTGACGCTGTAGGCACTGAGATAGCCGCGCTTGTCATCATTGAGATATTCGCCGCGAGTCCCTACCTCCGAAGCGGTTTCACTGCCAAACATCGGCACAGTGGGCTGGGCTTTGTGTACCTCGTCGTAGACATTGGAATTGTAGTTTACGCCCTGCAAATCCTGGTAGAGCGAAAAACCGCCGCCCCAGCCCCCGTTCATTGCCGCTGTTACCGGGCGGGTGGGATCAAGCGAGAGGGTTAACTTTCGCATCGCCTCAAAAATTTTCCCACCCTCCGGGGTTCCCTGCAAGGGTTCTTCGTTGCACAGACTCCACAGAATGACACTGGGGTGATTTCGGTCGCGCAGAATCATCGCTTTCAAGTCAGCGAGGTCTTCGAACTTCGTTCCCGGCGGTGATTTCGCGCCGCCTGAATAGTCGCCGAGGTTGCGCGTTTCATCCATCACCATCATGCCCAGACGGTCACAGGCATCAAGGAGTTCCGGGGCAGGCGGATTGTGGGCGCAGCGATAGGCATTTGCTCCCATTGCTTTCAGGCGTCGGATGCGCCACTCCAGAAGGCTGTCGGGCAGGGCCGTCCCAACCCCGGCAAAGTCCTGATGGTTGCACGTCCCCTGAATCTTTACGGGGCGGCCATTGAGGAAAAGTCCCTGGGCTGCATCGAAGTGCACGGTTCGGACGCCAAACGTCTGCGTGAGGCGATCTATCTCCTGCCCATTTTTAGAAAGGTGCAGCACCAGTGTGTACAAATTCGGAGTTTGGGGAGACCACAGAGAGGGACGATGCAGTTTTAGCTCGCTCGGTATTGTCTGGAACTCGCCTGCATTGATTTTTCCCCGGCAGGTGAAGGCCGCTTTTTTTTGACCGCTTGAATTGATGATTTCGGCCCGTAGTTCGTAATTTGAAGCTTCACCACTCTCCTGACGGACCCCCGCGTTCAGGGTCAGTCGGGCCGTTTCGCCGGTCACCTCGCTGCTCACCCGCAGGCTGTCCTGAGCAAGATGAAGCGGGTTTGTTTTGTTCAGCCAGACATGACGGTAGATGCCGCCGCCTTCGTACCACCACCCCTCGAAACGGCGGGCGTCGGCACGTACCACCAGCGTATTTTTGCCGCCATAATTTGCGTATTGGGTTAGATCATAGCGAAACCCGATGTAGCCGCTTGGATGCCTGCCGAGGAAATGTCCGTTCCACCAGACTTCGCTGTCGCGATAAACGCCGTCGAAATTTACCCAGAGGATTTTTCCCCTATCGCTGAAGGGCAGGTCGAACGTGCGGCGATACCACCCCACACCGCTTAAAAGAGACCCGTGCAAGACATCTCCCTTTGGCGTGAACTCTCCCTCAATGACGAAATCATGCGGCAGGTGAAGACTGCGCCAGGCCGAGTCGCTGTAATCGGGCGCGGCAGGCCCCTGCGTTACAACTTCGTCGGGAGGGCCAGCCTCCAGGGTGGTCTCGCCCATGCCGTCCGTGCTTTCTGTTGGTTCGACAAGCACCGCTAAAACATTCTCGCCTGATTCGTTCCAGGCTGAATCGAGAGAGACCTCAAAGGGCTGCCCCCCTCTTCTATGCCGGACAAGCCGCTTGCCGTTCAGGTAAACCACAGCCTGGTTTTCGCCATCGGAAAAGTGAATGCTTCGCCCTGATTTTTGCAGCAGGGGCAGCAGCGTCTTAAACCACACCAATTTGTACTGCCCATTGGAGACCTCCTGACCGGGCTGAAATTCTTTCCAGTGATTTGGAAGCCCCTCGAAGCGTTCGTCCGCGGAAGCTGCGGGCTGCCACACCCATCTTGAGACAGGGGTGCTGCGTTTGTTCGGGAAGTCACCCAAATGAAATTTCCAGCCGCCGTCAATCTGCAGATGCTCCCGCTGAGCGACAACAGAGGAGGGCAGTACGAGTGCGGCAAGAGAAAGCAGCAAAACGGAGAATGTTTCTTTTGACATTGGTTTTAAATCCGGGCCGGGCTAAAATAAGGAGCATTCAGGGCAGACGATACTTGAATGCGAGTATCGGAGAGAAATGATCAGAAAGTCAATCTTTGCTTTTTTGCAGCCCTAGAAAAAAGGGGGGCCGCCTCCGGCAGCAAGATTAACGGAACGTTAAATTTTGATTAAATCTTGCCCAAGCGACCTCACAGGGGTGTGAACAAGCCAAAATCGGTGCTACTCTACCGTGTTCACCCAGAGGGGCTGAGCGCGGTTTTCATTTACCCTCAACGAAGGAGATCACCATGAACTTACGAATTCGCAAGTCGTTTTGTGCCGCTGTTTTTGCGGCGGGATTAGGCCTTACCTCCGGCTTGTCCTCCTCGGCGCAAACCCTGATCGGGCGGGCGATCCTGCCCGCCGACACCTTTTTGCCAGGGCCGGTTTCCGGGCAGTTTATTACGGATCCCAAACGCACCACTCCTTTTGCAAGTCAGCCCGTTCAGGGCTTTTCCGCCGTGCTCGATAACGGCGACGGCTCGTTTCTCGTGATGCAGGACAACGGCTACGGAACCAAAGGCAACTCGGCGGACTCCCTGCTGCGCTCCTACAACATCCGCCCCGACTTCAAGACGGCAGGCGGCGGAACCGGCAATGTCACCCTTGATTCCTACATCACTCTCAGTGACCCGAACAACAAAGTGAACTTTCCCATTGTCGCCGACATGGTGAACTACCCCAACGGCAACAATAATATCCCCGTAGACGCAAGCATTAAGTCGGGACGCCTGCTGACCGGCAGTGACTTCGACCCGGAATCGGTGCGCCGTGTGTCGGACGGGTCGCTCTGGTTTGGCGAGGAGTTCGGGCCGTTTCTCATTCATACGGACGCTTCCGGGCGGCTGCTCGATACCCCGATTGCGCTTCCCGGCGTTCAGTCGGACAGCAATCCGTTTATCCCGGCGGGCACGGGCAATCTCCCGAACTCCAAAGGCTTCGAGGGGATGGCTCTCAACACCACCGGAACCCGCCTCTACACCCTGCTGGAAGGGCCGCTGAAAACGGAGACGAACAAACAAAAATTGATGATTAACGAGTTTGACCTGAAAACGAAATCGTTCACGAACCGCAAACTCTACTATCGCATGGAAGCCCCGTTTCCCACCAATGCCATTGGCGACATGACCGCTATTTCCGATCACGAATACATGGTGGTGGAACGGGACAACGGACAGGGCGCGACCGCAAAGTTCAAGAAGGTCTACATTGTGGACTTCAACAATGTGGACGCAGACGGCTTTGTCTCCAAACGGCTGCTGGTAGACCTGCTTGACATCAACGATCCGAACAACATTTCCGGGGACGGCACGGGCAAATTCACCTTTCCCTTTGTGACGATTGAAGACCTCGTGCTGCTTGATCCCTACACGATTGGCGTTCTTAACGACAACAACTACCCCTTCAGCACCGGGCGCACCCCCAATGTGCCGGACAACAACGAATTCATCAAAATTCGATTTGCCACTCCGGTTTCTGTGCCCGAACCGGGGGCATGGGCGGCCTTGATGACCAGTGGGGTTTGCGGCGTCTTTGCCCTGCGCCGCCGCGCCCGCAAGTAAATTCGTTTTCTTCCGCATTCCGCTGCTTTCGCCCAAACACCGCCCGGCTTTCTCACCCAGAAACCGAGCGGTGTTCGGGCGCATCTTCGTTGTGCCTCAGTCAAAAATTAGGTACAATCATCTCTGCCCGACGATCTCACCCCGACCACCTCCGAAGAACTGCCCGAAGATTTGAGAAAAATTGTCGTTCGGCTGGCACAGCGCCACTGCTTGATAGAACAGACAAGCGGTTAGGCGGAGCCTTTTTGGATTTGAGGTCTCTTACCATAGACCTCAAAGTTACCGTGCCATGCAATGAGGCTCTTCTCCAACTTTTGCCGCTTCTTTCCTCTAAGGACGCCTGTCTTTTCACACAACAGCAGCGAAAGCAGGGTGTTGGTTTGATTCAGGGACAAGATCAGCCCTTGATCCGGGCGGCATTGAAAGCCCTGAAACAAGTTTGATAAGAACGCGCCCTCGCCGCCATTCTCAAAATAAACCATGCAGCGTCTGGGCAGACCTTTCAGGAGCGAGCGGCCTTCTACAAGTGTGCCGCCGCCATCGAAGCCCCTCTTTTCGCAAGCCGACCTCACGTCCAGCTGCTGCGCCCCTCTCTGGACGTGCCCGCGACTCTGCTTCGCACCGTCGGGCAGACGCCCGATGCAAACGCCGAAACGCTGCTTCCTGCTGAAGAATGGCCCGGAAACAAAATAACCCTCTCGCGCCGTAGAGAGTGGGGTATAATAATGAAAGTTTTTTTGCTTTCGCACGTTTCGCTTTGTTTCAAGAGGGGTTCCCGACCGCTGATGTCTCGAACGCGCCGCTGGATTTCTTTGTTGGGGTTGCTCTGGACGGTCTGCTTTCTGTCCGGTCACCTTCTTCACGGCTGGCTTCACGCGCCTTCCCACCCTTCACACAGCACCTCAGAAACCTGCCTCGTTTGTCTGCTCGATCATACGCCCGCCCCTACCGCTGGAAGTTCAGGGGTTCAGGTGACGGAGCGCATGGTTTTCAATGTTTCGTCTCCGCTGCTGCTGTCCCTAGAAACCTTTTTCTCTCGTCTCGTTTCCTCGCGAACCCGAATTCCTCGTGCCCCGCCCCACGCCTGAACCCTTTCTCCCTTCCTTTTTGTGTCTTTTTGTGAATTCCGCAGACGGTTTCCCCTTCGATTTCGTTTTCCCTCCTGAAATGCGATCTCCTGAAGGCGAGGAAATCGTATCTGGCTGTTCACAAGTCGTCTCTGGTTCAGGAGTTTGATTTTTTATGTCTGGTCTGTTTAACTTCATTCGCGGCGGCGGGGTGATGATGTACCCGCTGCTGCTGTGCTCGGTTATGATGATTGCCCTCATTATCGAGCGGTTCCTTTCTCTGCGTAAGCTTTCCGCCGACGGCGATGCCCTGCTGGATACCGTGAAAGCCGCCTATGGTGACGGCTCCGGGGATGGCGTACAGAAAGCACGGGCGGTGTGTGACAGCACCCCCGGTTCCGTTAGTCGGATGTTCTCACGGGGATTGAAAAATGCCCACCGTTCTGCCGATGCCCTTGAGATGGCGATGGAGCAGGAAGCGGCCAACGAGCTGCCGCAGCTGGATGCCAACCTGCCGATCATCAAGACGATCATCAATATCGCTCCCCTGCTCGGCCTGCTCGGAACCATTGCGGGCATGATCTCCGCCTTCCGAATCGCCTCTCAAGCCGGTCTCTCCAACCCCACCGCCATTCTCGGCGGGGTTTCCGAAGCCCTGATCTCCACGGCTACCGGCATTACCCTTGCCACCGTCGGGTTTGTCTTTTACAACTACTTTACAAATCAGTCGCGCAAAATCGTGGAAGACATGGAATTTTACGGCGCGGAACTGGTCAACTTTCTGACCGGGCGCATTGACTGAATATGGACTGGATTTGAAAAGATCGGATGGGCGGAGAGAACCTCAAATGGCGATGCAAAAACGAGTACGGATTGCGCGGCGAAAGCCGACGGAAGAGGCGGAGATCATTGTCATTCCCATGATTGACGTAATGATGTTTCTGTTGTTTTTCTTTATGGTAGCGTCGCTGGCGATGGTGGTGCAGTCGGGACTGCCCGTGAACCTGCCAAAAGCGTCTACCGCGAACGAACACTCCTCGCAAAATGTGACGATCACGATTATGCAGGACAGCCGAATCTTTCTTAACACGGCACTCACCCCCCTCGAAAACCTCAAAGCCGGGCTGGAGGGATTGAAAGTCGGAGCAAACAATCTGGTGATCATCAACGCCGATAAACGAGTTCCGCACGGACTGGTGGTGGCGGCAATGGATGAATCGCGCAAGGCTGGCGTCACGCGCTTCGCCATTGCCACCGACCGCTCCTGATCCGCTCCCCTTGAAAATAAAGTGATTCAAAAAGATTCTGTAGAAAGACGACCATGAGACGCAGACGACAACGCAATCCGCTTTTGGCGCGAATTCTCGGCATTTCGATCTTGGTGCATCTGCTCGCCCTGCCGATTCTGGCGAAGTACGGAGCTTTCAAGAAAATTCAACAAGAGTTTTTGGAAACCCGCCTCGTGACTCTGCCCCCGACTCCCGCCGAAAAAAAGCCGCCAGAGGTGAAAAAAACTCCGCACCCCCCCGCCCCGCACCGGGTGGCGGCCAAAGGAAAAACCACCTCCGCTCACACCAAGCAAGCCGCGGCAAAAAGCAGTCTGAACCAGCCGAAGGTGGTGGCGTCCGCTGATAAATCGGGAACGGGCGGGGGCGGCGAACCCACCGTAGACCCCAACGGCAGCGGAACCGCCGGGCAGCTGCCAACCGAACAAAAGGGCACAACGCCCCCGACGACCAAAACCGCGGAGACGGAGCCGAAACCCGAACCAAAATCTCAGCCGGCCCCGGAGCCAAAGCCGGAGCCGAAGCCCGAACCCAAACCCGATCTTCCCCTTCAGAAACCGGAGCCGAAACCCGCTCCGCCGAAGCCCTCCGTTCTGACCGAGGCCGAGCCGACTTCTGCTCCGCAGCCTACGATCCCGGAAGACCTGCGAACCGAAGCCCTGGATAAAACCTTTGTGGCAGAGTTTCAGGTAAGCAAAGATGGTACACCGCGTGAGGTCACTGTTGCAAGGTCTACGGGAAGCGATGAGCTGGATCGGATCGCGCTTGATGCCGCCAAACGCTGGCGTTTTAAGCCCGCGACTCGTGACGGCCAAGCCATCGAGAGCCGGGTGCGCCTTCATATCGAATTTCAGGTGAGTTAAATGATGCCCCTATCCTCTTTTTCTGTTTTTGGACTTCCCCGCAAGCTGGGGTTGTCCCTGCTTCTCCTCCTGCCCGGACTACGGGCGCAAAGCCTGGAGCGGGTTCGCTTTGTGGTTACTGATCCCGTGACCCAGAAGCCGATTGTTGCGGGCTGTGTCACGCTGGAGGAGATGACTTTTTCGCCGCACCCCCGTCAGTCTCTTTTCACGCACTTGTTTCGCCCCGGTTCCACCCCTGTTTTCAATGTCGCACACTGGACAACGGAGAGCACTGGAGCGGGCGAGCTGGAAGAGGGCGGGGTGACGGTGATTTCGCTGCCAGCGGGAAAAAGCGTGAAGCTTCAGGTTTCCGCTCAAGAGCAGCCTCCCCTAAAGGAAATTTTTATCAAAGTGACGGCCTCCCGCATCGTGCCGCAGCGGGCCAATCCCATTGCTCCCGGAACCTCATTCAACAACAACACCATCGAGAAAAAAGCGGGCGTGGGCGGAACCCTGAACCGGGTGATTGAGGGAACAACGGGAGTTGCCTCCGACTCGGCGGGGCAGCAGCACGTGCGCGGGGAGCACGCCGACCTGTCCTATGTGGTGGACGGAATTCCGCTGCCCGACACCCTTTCGGGACGGCAGGGTTCGGTGGTGGTTCCCTCCACGATTCAGCGGCTGGAAATTCTTACGGGCGGGTTTGCTCCAGAATTCGGCGGACAAACGGCTGCCGTTCTCAATGTGACCACACTGCCGGGGGCCAGCCGTTCGCAAACCGATCTCGGACTGGAGGCGGGTTCTTACGACACCACTAACGGCGATTTCACCACCATTGGGCCGCTGGGCAAAAGCGCCAGTTATGTGATCGACCTTGGAGCCAGCCGCTCTCGTAACTTCGTCGAGCCTCAGCAGCCCGACGATCAAACCGCGCACAATGCCGGATCAAGCCAAAGTTTTTTTGCCAAACTCCGCTCAACACCAAGCCGATACGATACCGTTACCTTCACCCTGAGCCGCAACCCCGACACCCTGCAAATCTCAAACCGAACCGGACTGCCTGCTTCGTTCGCCTCGGCAGGGCAGGGATTCGGTTTTCTGGGCTTGCGAAACGCCGATGGAACCCGCCCGGATATTACCCCCGACAACGCCAATGCCCCCGGAGCGGCCCCGCTTCTGCTTCCCTCGCAAAACGCGGCGGGGCAGGACATTACCCAGCGCGAGGTCAGTGAATTCGCCACGCTTTCATGGAGAAGGCAGCTTGCTCCCAGCACCTCCGGCACGTTCGGGGTGACGCTGCTTCATGCGGGACAGGATCTGCACAACCAGAACCCCGCCGTAGACCTGCTGAATTTGCCCGTTGACAACTCGATTGAATACAATCCGACCTCGACCCGCAACATCCACCATGTGCAGTTCAACGGTTCGCTGAGCGTCAAACGCGGCTCCCACGACTTCAAGGCGGGCTTTCTTGCCGACGATCAAAACGGAGAAGAAACCTACAATCTCGTTCCCGGAAGCCAGCTCGCCTTGGACGAACTCGCGGCCCTTTCGCCGTACCTGGCCCCGACAGGCACGGTTCAGACAGACGCCGGGGGCAGTCCGGTGAACGATGTGAACGGCAACCCGGTTTACACACCGACCTCGAACACAACGCCGACTCTGCGGGTGCATCGTTCCGGGTTTTATCGGGCAGCGTTTGTGCAGGACACCTGGGGCGCGTCAAGGCGGCTGACAATCAATTACGGCCTTCGGGCGGACTGGTACAAGCAGGCGCAGAATATCGGTCAATCTATCGTCAACCTGAAAACGATTTCTCCGCGCCTGAATTTTTCTTACGCCGCAGATCGGTACACGACGGCCCGCCTCTCCTACAATCGTCTGTTCAACACGCCGCCGCTCGCGCAGGGAGCCGTTGCAGGGGAATCTATTCAGCCGGAAATTCTGGATCAGTATGATGCGAGCGTGGAGCGGCGAATCGGGGAGGGGCAAACGCTCAGTCTGGCCTACTACATTAAGCAGATTGACAATCAGGTAGATACCGGCCTGCTCATTCCGGGAAGCCAGATCGGGCTTTACTCGGCAGTCAACCTGCAAAAGGGAGGTATTCACGGGATCGAATTCGCTTATGAGATTGCTCCCCGTCGAAACACAGGCTTGAATTTTTCCTTGAACTACACCTATTCGATTGCCCGCCCGAATGGAGTAGACAATACAGGAGCCGCCGTGCCCGACTTCAACGATCACGATCAGCGCAACACGCTCGGCGTGGAGGCGGGCTACACCTGGAAAAGCGGGGCCTTTGTTTCCCTCACGCTCAATCACGGAAGCGGGCTGGCCTCCTCCCCCATTCCGCCGAGTACGCTGCGCGTTCCACGCACACGGGTGGATTTGCGGCTGGGCACGGGGGGGCGGTTTTTTCGGGGCAAAGGAGGCTTGAGCCTCACGCTGGAAAACGTTTTCGATGACCGCACCGTGATCAACTTCCAATCGGCGTTTAGCGGAACTCGATTTCAGCAGGGGCGACGCCTGCTGCTGTCGTTTTCAGGTTCGTTTTAGCCGCGTTCGTCTTTCAGGTTTGTCTTTTGCAGGTGTTAAGGAGGAAAGCCGTGAGGAGAAATTTCTCTTCACGGCTTTTCTGAGTTTTTTCTGAGGTCTCTAACGAGATTTACGGCGCAGGCGCAGGGCAATGAGGGGAAGCCCCAGCGCGAAGGGAAGCAGAGCCGAGGGCGAGGGCACGGCGGCCACCCGTCCGGCTCCAAGATAGCGGATACCGCGAAAGGTGGTGTTCTGGTCGGCGGTTGCCAGTGTGACCAGGGAAGAGGCGGCCCCCAGATCGGTGAGGCGGATCAGGCGGCTGTCGGTGGTGGTTCCGAAGAGAACGGTGTGTCCGTCGGTATCAGTGGCTCCTGTCAGGCCGCGCACCCCGGCGGTTCCTCCTACGGCAAAAGTCGTTTGTCGGCTCCAGGCTGTGCCCGTCAGCGTCCATTTCTGGATGCCGCCGCCCTGTGAGGCCAGCAGGTCGTCGGCGATATAAAGGGTGCTGGCGTCGGCGAAATAAAAGTCTTCGGGAGAGCCGGTCGTATCCGCGAGAATGTTGGTGGTCGTTGTGCCGCTCGCGGTGGGCAGCCCGGTTCCCACCTGGTTGATCCCCTGGTACGGAGTACTCATGGTTCCGCTATAGAGCTGACCATTCCAAATTTCAAGCCGTCGCACATTGCCGGGGGTGCTTGAAACCGAGGTGGCGGCGATGGTGCTGCCGAGGCTGGTGGTCAGTACCCCGCCGATGGCTCCTGCTGCCCAGAGCGTCGTGCCGGAAAGAACTGCGCTTCGGACGGAATTCATCGAAAAAGCGGAGTTTCCCAGCGAGGTGATCGAGGAAACGGTTCCGGTGCTCCAATCGGCGACCCCGACGACCCGGTTGGCACTGGCGGCGGTGCTGGAGCTGACATTGGCGGTTCCGGCATTGGCATTGTAGCCTGCAACCACAAGTGAGTTCCCATTGACGGTCAAGCCGCCTTCGGTAAGGGCGGAGCCGCTCATCGTTAGGCGGGATATTCCCGTTCCGGGCAGGATAATGGTGTTTCCGGTGGCGGGGGCGGTTCCCACCCCGTTGGTTCTGAACTCTTTGAGGGTGACCTGCTGCGCACTGGGACTTAAGGCTGTCGAGCCGTTTCCAAGGACAACAACGGCGAGATCACCGGAAGTAAAACTCTGTGCCGACGCCGCAAATGAGACGCTGCCCAGGGTGAGGGTCAGGAAAAGCCGCTCGGCAAGGCGGCGTGAGAAATGAGAGCGATACAGCATAACGTTTGGAGGTCTCCTTGTGTTCTTCGGAAGAAGAGATGAGGCTGCACACGACGAGATTCCCCTTACTGGCGGAAAAAGAGGGCGTTTCAGAGATCGGTTAGACACAGGTCTATTTTCTGTAGGTCTGGTCGTCCTGCTGCCCGCTTAGAGAAGAGCAAAATAGATGCCACGCAAACAAAAATTCCCCTCTGCAATGCATTGCAGAGGGGAATTGAGGAAAAACCGGCAAGACTACAGAGCTATTTGCGGCGTTTGCGAAGGCGCAGGGCCAGCATCGGAACGCCCATCGCGAACGGCAGAAGCGCGGAGGGGGAGGGCGCAGAAGCAATCTGCCCTCGGCTATTGTGGATCACGATCTTACCGCTATTGTTCACAGTAAAGTCAGCGAGATTGCTATTGGTGTCGGTATAGGTACTTCCGCTGAAATTTCGCACTAGCGAAGAAGTTTTCGTTAAGCCGGGAGCCGCAGTGTTCTCATAGGAAGTAGCAGTCCCGTAACCAACGAAATCGGTAATGTTTACAGTTCCATTGACATTTCCCGCCGGGAACACCGTGGCCGTAGTTTTGTTAGAAAGGAATACTTTCGCATTTGAGTTGCTAATATTCAGCGTACTGAAGGAAACATCCTCAAAGCCGACGGGAATGGGTGAACCCTGATTTCCACCACTGTTGCCACCTTTGATAAAGTAGTAACTATTGGCCGGGATAGAACCTGTGAGAACTCCAGTGAAACTGGTTGCAGTTCCCGCTGCAGAAGCGTATTGGATCGAGTAAGTGGACAGATCAACCGGACTGGTACCGTTATTGTAAAGCTCAACAAAATCGTTGGCGTAGGGGGCAAAGGGAGCCGCAGAAGCAGATCCGCCACCGCCATAAATTTGGCTGATGACAACCTGAGCCTGTGCGTTGAGGGTGGCTCCGGTGAGGGCAAGCGTAGCCGCGACGGACAAAAGACCGGCGCGTCGGGTGCGAAGTGTGTTCATAATCTTGGAATTCTCCTTGTGTTCTTCTGATGAAGACCGCTTGATGTTACTGCGTCATCCCCGTTGAGACACGGTGTGAAGTTCCCCTTACTGGCGGAAATAGCAAAAATGACCCGTTGGATTAACGGTAAAGCGATACTTTGTTTTCTTGCCCTCTTGTGCGATCACAGGCAATTACTCTTGCTAGGTGCAAGGTCTGTGCCAAACCAGTGAGAACTCTCTTATTTTTTAGATTAAATTTCTGTTAAGAAGCGAAAGAAGGCCCACTCGCAAAAACAGGCAGACTCCTTCTCCCGATTTCACTCGGAAAGAAAAAGCCCGCCTGTTTGAGAGGGAAGTGTGGAAAAACGATCTACGGAACGCCGTTCGTGTTGTAGTTCGTGAGCAGCAAGGTCAGGTCATCTACATTCACATGAGTGTCACAATTCAGGTCGGCGGTCGGTTTCGTTTCGTAGGTTCCGTCGCCCTGAGTGGTATTGTATACGTTCAGCAAATCCGTCAGATCATCCACATCCACCACATTGTTTCCGTTCACATCCCCGGCGAGAAGTGCGGCTGTCCCGGCATAAGCCACAAACAGATCGGTGGTATCAAGGGTGCCGTAGTTTGCCAGCCAGCGATCCCCTTTTGTCCAGACCGTCCAGGTTTTGCCTGCCGGAATCCCCGATACATAGTAGTAGCCGGTCGCGTCCAGCGTTGTGGAGACGGCAAGGTTTCCGCTGCCATCCGAAGGTCGGAACACCAGCGAAATCGGCTGCGCGGGGTTTACGCATCCCTCCAGCGGCACATAGCCATACGCCAGTACCGGGGTCGAGATGTCATAGATGGGCGAGTAAGAGGAGTTTCCCGCCATGTCTACAATGTAGAACTGGATTTTGTTTTTGGCCGGGTCGTTGTGCCCAAAGGGAACATCGGGGGCAGTGATCGTCTGAAAGGCGGTGGTTCCATTGCTTCCCGTTGAGGAGGTATTCGTCCACACACTCCAGGTCGTTCCCCCGTCGCTGGAGTGTCGGTAGTAGGCCGTGCCTACCTGCAGTCCGGCGCGAACGTCCTGAACGCTGATTTGGACGCTGGCGTGCAAGGCTCCCGTCCAACTGTAGGAGACCGGGCCAGCGGCATTCCACGCCGGAGGCGTTCCGTCTACGATCACCGCATTATAGGCCGCCGCCGAGCCGCCGTTTTTCGACTGCGTGGAGAAGTTGACCGCCTGCGTTCCCTCATAGGAGGGGGCTTTCAACTCCCATTCCTGCTGCCGGGTGTTGAAGGCGGCAATGTCGCCCATATTCATCGAATAAAGAGAGTAGGAGTCACCGGAGCTGATAGAGGCGTCCGGGAACTTGAGATACTCGCTGCTGCCGCTCGGATTTTTGCGAATTTGCCAGAAGGCATTGTTCGTCAGTCCGCTGCCGAGGCCGATTCTGCCGACCACGCTGGAAGCCACGTAGGAGTTTGAATAAGCCGAAGCGACCGGATAGAAAGTGGTGTTCGGCCTGACTGCGTAGGGAACCGAAATGGAGGCGGTGACGTTGGGCGAAACCGAGCCATAGGTGTAGTGGTAACACAGGGCCACAGCCTGAGACCCCGAAACCGCGTAGGATTTCACCTTGATTCGATAGGTTCCTGCAGCCAGATTGTAAAGGTTGATGGACTCCACGGTATCGTAAGAGGACTGGGAATACCAATTTCCTCCCCAGGCGGTTGTGAGAGCACCGCTCTGAACGCAAAGGTCTACATCGTTGACAATCGCTTTCGACGCACCTGCCGCCGCCGCCGGGTCGGGGTAGGTCATAACTACTTGCAGTTTGGAGACAGCAGAGGGAAGGGTCATGTCCACATAGTTCACGCTTCCCGTCGAGCCGTTTGACCACCAGAACGTGTGCCAGTTGCCATCAATGGCATAGTGGTTCATCATAGCGTCCACTTTGCCGCGCCCCTGCAGGTTCGAGGACTGTCCCAGGTCAATGGCATTTGCAATCAGGGTGGCTTTGGTGGCCCAGGCAGGCATATTCAGAAACCCGATCAATCCCGCCGCCACCCCTGTCACATGAGGCGTCGCCATTGAAGTTCCCTGATCGGCAAAGTAGCTGCTGTAGGTTCCGCGTTTCACGGACATGATCGAGTCGCCCGGAGCCACGAGGTCAGGCTTGATTCGGAAGTCTCCGGTGGGGCCGTTGGAGGAATAATAGGTCACCACATCGGCACTGGAGCCGTCGTCGTAAATCGCTCCAACGGTCAAGGCTCCTTTGGCACAGCCGGGAGATGCCACCAGCTGCGGGCCGCCGTCGTTGCCCGCCGCAATCACCGGCAGCACATTATTGGCAAACAGGTCATCGGTTTTGCGCGACTGGGTATCGGTTCCCGTCAATTGGTAGTTGAGGTTGGTCTGCCCGGTCGCGGGGTTTGTGTTGTTGGTTCCGCCCGAATAATTGAACACCTGCCGTTTTGTGATTCCGCTATACTCGCCGTTCATGGCGGAAAAGCCCTGCAGCAAGATGGCTCCGCTTCCACTGCCCGCCTTGGGGAAAACCTGCGCTACCACAAGGTCGGGGTCGGTGGTGGGGGTTCCGTGCGAGGTTAGGGCCTCAGCCACCCCGCGATAGCGGCCCTGCGCCCTTCCCTCCCCCATCATGGTTCCCGCCACATGGGAGCCGTGCCCCTGAAGATCATCGTACCAGTTTTCACCGGAAATGAGGCTGTACCCATAGGAACCGCCGAAGATATTGGTGAAGTCGTTGTGGTACATATAGACGCCGGTATCCACTTCGCCCACCCGCACCCGCGTGGCCGCAGGAGCGGGGTCTTGGATGCCCCACATCTGATCGGCATTGATCGCACTCATGGACTGGGTATCAAAGGGGATATTGGTCAAGATCGGCTCGATGTAAAGCGTTTCGTTCGCACCGGCAAGCCGGTTGAGAAGCAGTTCATCGGCTCCGTAGATGGCGGCAACGGCAATATGCTCGTCGTAGAGCGAGATTTTGGCTCCCAGGCTTTGGAGTTTCGCCCGAACGCTTCCGCTTTTGTCTTTGCCGTAGAGCGCGACAAAAACATCGTAAGTCGGAGCCATGCCGCGCCGCGCCATTTTCTGCCCCTGCAGCACTTGATCGCGCAGTTCCGGCGCGATTTTTTGTCCAAACCCCGGCTGACCGATCCAGCGAACGCCCGGTACGCTGGCGGCCTGCCCAATTGTAGAAATCGGGATTTTCGCCAGTTGAGCGCAATGCGGATAGTAGCCGAGCGTTTCCACGCCCAGACTTTTCAGGGAAGCCAGTGTTTCCTCTTCCGGAGAGCCATTGAAGAGGATCAAGCCATAAACGCTGCCTGCGTCCGCTTCGCCTGCCGAGGCACGCTGGGCTTTTTCCGCCACAACCTGCATCAAAGCGGGCTGAAGCCGTTCTCCGAGAGCAGGGCGATAAAGCCCGGAGCGAAATGCAATCGCCACCGTTTCCCCCTTGGAACCAAACGGCGAGCGATCCGGCTGTCCGACCCTAACGCCGCGATCTCCCTCCGCACTCGGCTGCTCTGCCGGAAGCGGGGAGGTTTGTTTGCGTTCATTGTTTCGGGCGGCGAGTTCTGGGCGAGAATGGGCTTGAACCGTGCGGAGAGGAAGGAGATGGGTTTTGCCATCGGGGGTGCGGAAGGTATTGGTGTGCGCGGAGGGCGCGGAAGAGACGGCGGGAACGGCAGGAACAAAGAGATCGAGCGGGCTGCCGGGCGGCTGAGTTCCGGGGATTTCCTGTGCCTGTACAACGGTGACCAGGGGCGTCAGGCTAAGCATCAAGCCTGCGGAGAACGCCCAGCGGAGGGACGTTCGGACGCGGTTTTGAGTGTGGTTCACGAGTTTTCTCCCTGTGAAATCGAAAAACGAAAAAGGTGGCAAATCTGTCCTGAAGACGAAAATAGTTTAACACCCTTTGTTTAAGGGCGGTATGCAGGGGGTTACGCCAGGAGTGTGAACTATCTCACAAGGGGAACAAAAAGCAGCGAGACCGTAGTACAAATCAGCCGAAAGGGAGCGGGGAAAACGAATTCCGGGGCAGATGGCAGACAAATACCGCCCCCCCAGACACCGACAGGAACACCTCGACCCCGGTCACTTGGTTGGAAACCCCGTGGGTTCCGATGTCCAGGCGGTGATCCGTGAGTTCCCATTCGACGCCGTGAAGGGTGACCTCTGCTGTGCCGTCAAAGGAAATCAAAGACAGAGTGTCGCCGGGGAAAGCAGGGAAGGTCGTTTCTCCCGACAGGGCGAAGACGCGCCCGCAATCCTCCACGATCTGAATTGGGATTTCCCGATGATAGCGCAGCAGCAGGGCGTAGCTGGAAAGCAGATGATCGAGTCGTCCGCCCCCCGTTCCGGTCAGCGTGATTTGCGCGGCTCCCCGCTTACGGGCCAAGCCGATGGCTTTTTCGAGGTCGGCGTGATCTTGATCGGGGGTCGGCAGAAACAAGGTGTTCGGCAAAAGAACCCTGGCGGTTTCGCTCACCGAATCGAAATCGCCGCAAACGACGTGCGGGAGGATTTCGAGCGGAATCAGACGGTCGGCGGCCCCGTCGGTGGCGATGATCTCCTCGTGGAGGGAGGCGAGAAACTGCGCCATCCGGGGGGAAGGCGGGTCGCCGTTCGCGAAAATGAGCGTTTTCATAGCGGGGCTACTCTTCGGGATTGTCCAGAGCATCCATTGCCGAGCGCACCCGCTCCAGAAGACCAGGGATGCTTTCCGGCGGGGCGGCGTCCTGTGCGATTCCTTTTTCCAGGGTGCTCCACATTCCGTACTCCTCAATATAGGTGAGGTCGAAAATCATCCAGCCCTGCCCCTGAGATGCCGCTGCGTCCAACGCCCGCAGCAGAGCCTCCGGTCGGTTGCGGTACTCTGGAACGCTGATGCCGGGATAGACAAAGGCGGCATTGGCAACTGCACTCTGAGAGATTTCCGCAAGCGATTCGACAGAGGACTGTTCGCTTTGCCCCAGCCGTCGGGCTTCCCGCTTGGTGGGGGTCGAGTGATAGCAGCCGGTGGTGATCCAGTCGAAGTATTCCGCATAGCCGGTTTCGGGATAGTCCTCGGTCTGCCAGGGATAGCGCAGCCGGGTACGCGGGCTGCCCCAGTTTACCCCCACCTCAAAATAACTCGGATACCAGGCTCCCACATAAGTTCCCAGCTTTGCGCCCGGGCGCGTGGTTCGCACGGTTTGGGCGATGTCCGAGACGAACTTTTGGACTACCGACGCCCGAAATTCAAGCCAGGGCTTGAACAGCGGCCCGCGTACAATGCGATGGCCGGGAGTACGTGAAAAGGCGAAAATGTCCTGCGGAAACTTCGCCACTCGTTTCCCCAGCCAGTGCTCGAAGGCGGCGCGGGCGCGGTCTCCGAAATCGTTGTACAGATTGCTGAAACGGCAGCGATCCAGAACATAACCGTCCACCGCATAATTCTGCATCACCTCTTTCACGATACTGAGTTCGTAGGCACGGGCCTGCGGGTTCAGCAGACTGACGAAGCAGGCGACTTTTTCGGCGGGCGTCTGAGCGATGGGCGTGCGGATGTCGCGCATTTCAAATTCGATTTTGCTGCCGGGAGCGAGGTGATTGCGTATTAGCTCCTGATCTTTTTCGCGGGAAACGGTCATCATGCGCCCGTTTTCAGAGGCCAGCAGCGGGTCATCACCCAGCAGAGCGTTGTCAACAAATCCTTCTACCCGGTTGTTTCGATCCAGCAAAAGGTGAAGCTGTTCATGAAGCGGGGTTCGGTCGCCCGAAAGCACGCTTCGGCGGCTGTCGGCAGTGTCGAGGCCGATGCGGGCATTGGGGGCGGCAGCGAGAATGCTGTCGGCGTCGGTGAGCAAAACCGGCTTTTGCGCGTCATCGGGTTCGTTGGGAACGCGAAAGGAAAGCCGTGCGCCATCGGGCGCCTTGAGTTTTCGATCCACGCCGTAAACGATGCTCTGCCAGTCGGGATGATCGTAAGCCGGGCCGACCGAGTAGTATTTATGGCCTTCCGAAAGCGTGTTGGAGGCGGCATAGACCTGAAGCCCCGCCCGATGCCCCTCCTCAACAAAGGCGTTTAGAACATCGAATTCAGGAACGGGTTTTGTTTGCCACACTTTCAGCCGAGGTGCGATTTTCGAGGCGTAGAGCACCTGGCCGCTCAAGGGTTTAATGTCTACGATCAGGGTGTTGACGTGGGCGCGTTTGCATTTTTGCACGATGTCGAACACGCCGCTGCGAGTGGTGCTCCAGGGTTCCTCAACACTTTTGCCGCCCCGGATCACCTTGCGAAACAAATTCGCGGTTCCATCAATCCACATCAGCCGCCCCTGCACGCCAATGGCAGCCGTGAGACTGCGGGCGATATTGGGGGCACGCTGGGCCGACACGGAAAGAGAAAACAGCAGAAGTACAGGCACCCCCCAGGACAAACGCAGGGGGTTGGGCGAGATTGAAACGGTCATTTTATTTCAGCGGCGGGTGGTAAATGCGAAGCGCGGCGAGAGGAACCTCCCCGTCTCCGTCTTGAATTAGTTCGAGGGTGTGCAGGCCGTTCGAGAAGCCCTGCGCGAGCAGAACGCTCGTCTCGCGGGTGAGATCGTGGACGGCGGGAGCGGTGTACAGATCGGTGAAAAGCGGAACCGCACCCCAATGAAACTCATACCCGACGGGCATGGATTTTTTACTGTAGTCACGCGAGTAGCCGTCGTTCCACGCTTCCGGGGAAATTACGATGCGCCCGGAGTTCGAGACAAAGCGCGTTTTGTTGGTTCCGGTTCCGTCGAACCCGGTTTTGCTGCCGGTGACCTTGAAGGAAAACTCCTCTGCATCCTGACTTATTTTCGTGATTTGGAGCGTCCAATCCTCAATCAGCGGCGTTTTTTCGCTTTCGATGTGCCCGATGCCCGGAAACCAGGAGCCGAGTGCTGGCGACACACGAGTGAAGGTAAAGCACTCCGGGTACTCTGAGGGAGCCTTGCCGTCAATAAGAACTCTGGCGGAGGCGGTTTTTGCTGACTTTGCGGGGCGAGCCAGCGCAAGAACGCGGGTGCCCTCAAACTTGATTTTCAGCCGTCCGTTTTTCCAGCGCACGTCTTTTCCCACTCGGAATTCTTTCGTAAGCGAGGCCCACTCGGTTTTCGGGGCGTTGGGCAGAAACTGAAGCGAATCTTCCACCAGCCTGGCCATCAGAAAACAGCCGTGATCGTTGAGATGAACCCCGTCTACCAGGAGACTGCTCACCGAGAGGCCGTTGTCTTGAAGATAGGTGCGCCAGTTTTCCCGGATGTTTGCGATCTCGCCGCCGACGTTCGCGGCCAGTTTGGGCAGAAACACCGAGGCGTGCGCGTCGTGCCATGCGGCGGCTTTTGGATCGTTTTGCTGCCCCGTCGCCAGATGGTCGGTGAGCAGCAAAATTTCGGCGGTCGTGCGCTTTCGGAGTTCGGTGACGATCTCCGTGTAGTCGTCATCGCCCCCATAATCATGAAAAATAACCAGGTCGGGATAGTAGGCGTAGAGGTCGGCGAAAGCGGTGCGTTTGAGCAGATTCGCCGCAAAGCCTCCGATGGCGCGGTTCTCAACAGTCAGATCGGCGTTTGGATAACGCTTTTTGAGAAAGTCGGCTACGTCCCGCCACCACTTTTGCTCGGTGATGGACTGCCCGTAAACAAGAACCCGTACCCGGTTTTTCTTTTGCGGGGTCGAGGCCGCCAGCAGAGTCATCGTGCGCTGCAAATGCCTCCCGCGCCCAGGGTTCGGGGCGATTCTGGGAGCGGGAAAGTCCGCTTTCGCCGGGGGCGGCGTCTGTGAAGGAGGGAAGGGCATCAGGGTCAGAAAAAGTGAATGAAACATAGAATGGGTCGAAGGCCGAGCTGCCTTATTTTTTGCCTTTACTCTTCGGTAACTGGCGTTTCGGTGAAGGGAAATACGCCCAGAAAGCGAACAGGGGCCTCCTCGCCTGTGGAAGCGAACTCCGACGAGTAGCGAAAATGATAGAAAATCAGGGCGGTGTTTGCCTCTTCGATGTGCAGCGCGTCGGCGGAGTCCCCGGCGGCCTCACAGAATTGATCTCCGTCCGAATACTGAGCGATCAGGCTTCGGATTTCAAGGCGATCCTGCTCGACATCCGCCTCCGGGCCGTCGGCGGGATCAATCTCGAACCCGAAATTCTGGGTAAACCCTGTGTCGAGATAGTCGTCGAGCGTGTCTTCGTTCTCGAAATCACCGACAAAGACCGAAACCACTCCGGCTTCTTTGAATTGTGCATGGGTGGCGTTTGCCATAACGATTCTGCTCCTCTGCGCGACGGGATATTCTCTTCTACGCGCAACCAAGGGTTTCTGTTCGGCAGCCCTCTGCCGGAATCCTGCCTGCGTTGGGTTTGCCTGCGTTTGTTTTAGGGGACGGCTCCCAAGCCCAAGGCGTGCTGAAGCGAAGCCCGCGCCGTTTCGACGGCGAGCTGGGCTTCCACCTGGCCGGTCTGCGCAGTAAGCAGAAGCGTTTGCGCATTGATGATGTCCAGAAAAATTCCGAGACCGGAACGATAACGCCCCTCGGCGATGCGAACCCCTTCCTCGGCATTGGCGACGGCAATAGCGGCGGTGAGCACCCGCTGTTCGGCGTTTTTGAGGTTGAGGTAAGATTGGGAAACATCGGAGACAACGGTGAGTTTTGCGGAGGAGAGATTGGCCTTGGCGGTTTCGAGGTTAGCGCGTGCCTCTTTCACGCGCCCGGAAGTCAGCCCGCCGTCGAAAGGAGAAAACGCCACCGACACACCGATCCCGAAATTGTCGGAGGTAAACGGAAAATCATTGCCGCGTCCGACCACTCCCGCTACGCCGGTGATGGCGGGGGCATTGGCTGTTTTCGCGGCGGAGATCGCGTTTACGTTTGCGTCTAGGCTGGCCTGGGCCTGGAGCACTTCCGGGCGGCGGGCCAGAGCGGTGTTTACAAGAGCGTTGACCTCGTTTACGGGGGGGTCGGGTTCTCCCGTCGGCGAGGTTTGGATCGGCGTGCGGGGGTCTACACCGAGCAGAGCAGCGAGCGTTACCCGCGACACCTCGGCGGTGTTCTGAGAGAGCGTCAGGGTGAGGACACTTTGCGAGTAGGCGGTTTCAGCGGTGGCGAGGTCGGCAGGAAGCCCCAGGCCGGAGTTAAGCCTGGCCCGCGCCAGATCGCGCTGGTTTCGGCGATTTTGCAGATTGGCTTCGTTGACGGCGGTCAGCCGCTGATTTTGCACATACTGGTAGTAAGCCTGTTTGACCTGCAGGGCGAGATCGTTGCGGGCGCGAAGGAGGTTTTCCCCGGCGGCCCGCTCCAATGCGGCACTTTGCCGAACAAGATCGCGCGTGTGATTGAAGTCGTAAATCAACTGCCGAACCGTTGCGGAGGCCCCATATCCGGCAGCAAGCCCGCCGACCGACCCGGCGTTGTTTCCCCCCGTAACGATTTCGGTGCCGGTGTTGTTCGTCCCTGTCCCGCCATTATTGCCGTTGTTGCCATTATTGTTTCCCGTGCCGTTATTGGTGTTGACGATGGCGGCGTTGGAAGAGGTCAGCGCGGAGACATTGCTGTAGCTGAGGCTTAAAGCGAGCGAAGGCAGCAAACCGGCGCGAACCTGCTGGGTTCTGCCCTTTGCCGCGTTGATGTTCGCTTCGGCGGCGCGAAGAGAAGGCTGAAGACGCAGGGCGATCTGCACGGATTCGGCGGCGGTGAGAGGCCGTGACGGTATTTCGGGCGACGCGGACGGCGGAGGCGCAAGTTCGATCTTCGGAGGAACCGGCGTGTCTACCGTTTTGGGGGGAAGCGGCGGCGTTTGGGTTTGCGCGAATTGTGCCGGGGTCAGCCCGACCGAAAGTGCGGCAGCAGCAATTTTTATCAATGAACTCAAACCAATGTTTCCTTTTCCAGAGCATCCTGCGTTTCGGGGCGTTTTCCAGAGGAGCGAGGTTAGAAAACACTCCTAGAGAGAAAGACGACAATGGCGGCAAAATGCTTCGGCGATTCTTGGAATTTTATCAGAAAAAAAGAATTTCATCTCCCCTGGCGAGAGAAGTGCGGGCGGGCTTTTCCGGTTCTACGTTGCCGGGGTACACTGATTTATAGAAAGGACAGACGTCCTCTCCCTCTCTTTGCCCAACGCCCTGCTCCACTGCATTCGAGTCGGCGGCAGTGCTGCGGCGACGGTCTCTCCCCTCACGGGGACGCCCAAAATTCGCTCTTCGCGGAAAGTCCCTTATTGACGATGCGTACCTGCTCTCCCCTCAACCCGCCTTTTCTTTCCGATCCTGAAGGCAGTTTGCTGGCTCGCCTCCCAAGCGGTAGGCCGCGCTGGATCGTGGGGCTGGCTGGTGTGCCGGGGTCGGGGAAAAGCACGTTCGCCCTCCGGCTGACCGAGGCCGTCAACCGAAAGGCCGGGGCGGAGGTGATGCAGGCTCTCGGCATGGACGGGTTTCATCTCACCAAAGCGGAACTGCGGAGACGGCCCGATGCGGAAGAGGCCTTGGCCCGCCGAGGTGCACCCTGGACGTTTAACTCCTCGGCCCTGGCGGATCGGCTTCTAAAGGTGCGCGAAGCCGCCGGAAAAGAGCCGGTCGGCTGGCCCGATTTCAGGCATGAGGTCGGCGATCCGGTTGAGGACAGGATTACGGTTCTGCCTGAAACCCGGCTTTTGCTGGTGGAGGGACTTTACCTTTTGCACCTCCGCGATGGGTGGAAAGGCCTTTCGGAAAAACTGGACGAACGCTGGTTTCTCGATACACCCCTCGAAACTTCTCTCAAGCGGCTTGCGCTGCGCCACCAGAAGGTTTGGGGACTTTCGCGAAAGGAAGCCGAATTGCGGATCGCAGCAAATGATTTGCCCAACGCCGAATTCGTGCTTCAGAGCAGGCCCCTTGCGGAATGGCTTTGCCGAAGCGACTGGTAAGTTCGCTCCTCTCGTTTCTTCTATCAGGATCACCCGTCCTGCGCGATATGGAGCGTAATCTCGCGTTCGTAGTCTGCCGCACCGGGGGCAGAGCCTCGCGGCTTGCGCACGAACTTTTTCAGCGTGTAGTCCACCGAGACCAGCGAGGAGTGTTTTTGAGACGAGTGCTTTACGCATAACTGCGCCGCCGTGAGCAGCACCGAGCGCGGCACTTCGGCGGGCTTGCCCTGCGTCCGCAGCACGACATGAGACGAAGCGGCGGCGCGGACATGAAACCAGAAATCGTTTGGCGAAGCAACGCGGGTCGTTAAAAAGTCGTTGGCGGCGGCGGTCTCGCCGATCAGAATTTCGTAGCCTTCGGGGGTGGTGATCCGTTTGATTTTATATCCCGCAAAGTCGGGCGTCGGCTTTTTCCCGGCTTCTTTTTCCGGCTGCGCGTTTCCATCCGGCTGAATCAAGCGGGAGAGGAGCAGCCGCTTGCGAAGGGCTTCGATGTCGTGTTTTTCGGTCAGCCCTTCCAGGTCGCGCTGCGCTCCCCGCAGGGCTTCGATCCGAGCGCGGCAGAGAGGAAGCTGAGAGGCGGCGTATTCCCCGGCGTCTTTCGCTTTATGATAGCGGTTGAACAAACGTTCCGCGTTTTCCTGCGGGGTCATTTCCGCATCCAGCGGGAGCGTTTCCTCCGCATAATCGGGCAGAAAATAGTTCTGCACCGTCACTTCCGTGCTCTCCGGCTCGATCTTCCACACATTTGCCAGGATCAACTCTCCCCGCTGTTTGTAGCGTTCCGCTTTTTCCGCCTCCTCCGCCGTTTTTCCGAACGAAGCGTATTGGGCCTCGGCGTGCTTTAGAGAGCGGGCAATTTGTCCGCCCGCTTCACGCAGCAGATTTGCCGACTGTGTTTGCCGCACCCGCTCGGAATAGGCGTCGTCGAGCGCATCGTTGAGCAGGGTCATACGCGGCTGAAACTTTTCGGGAATCTGAACGGATCGAAACGGGTAAGCCCCCGCCTCCCGCCCTTCTCCCGGCTGCACTCTCACCGGGCGCATTTCCCCGGCCAGGATTCGAGTGAACACCAAATTCCAGGTTTCGACAAGGCTGTTCCAGTCGCTCACCCGTGCCGCAATCTCTTTGGCTAGAAAGGGCGACATTCCTAGAAACTGCCGGGTGAGAGCCGCCGCAAACTCTTCGTTTTCCGCTCGCAGGTCGGCGGCGATTTCGACTGCCGCCTCATCGAAGGGATCGGTTTTGTTTTCAGGGGCAGGCGGAGGCAGGTAAGGACGAGCGGGCAGCGTTTCGCGAAAGCGGTTGATCCGGTGGGTGATGCGCTTGATGGCGTCCACGACATAGCCGTTTGCGTTGACCAGCACAAGATTGGAGTGCTTTCCCATCAGTTCGACAACAAACAGCAGCTCTATCGGGCTATCGTTTTCGTCGCGGCTTTCGATGTCGAACTGTACAACCCGGTCGAAGTCAATCTGTCGAATGTCGCGGATCACGGCGTTTGTGAGATGCTTGCGGAGGTTGGCACAAAAGGCGGGCGCAACCGGCGGATTGGCTTTCCGGGAGGTGGTGAGGTGCATCCGGGCGAACTGCGGGTCGGCGGAAAACAGAAGACGATAGTTTTGCCCGCCGGAACGCACCGCAAAATGGAGTTCGAGCGGAGAAGGCTGACGGATTTCCTGAATCTGCCCGTCCGTCAGCAGCTCCTGCCACTCGCGAACCACTCCGGCGAGGGTCAGCGAGTCGAAAGGCGTAGAAAAAGAGGTCTCTTTTGGCATAACCCATGATACGACAAAACCAGAGAATTGAACAGGGGGGCGGACAATGGGAGCGCGATTTTGGGTTAGGGACGCTTCAATAAATCTCGGTAGATGCCGGGGGTGCTGTTGGGAATGAGAATCGCGCCCACCGTTTTTTGGTAAAATTCCACCGGCCCTACCCCGCCAATGATTCCGTAGCCGTAGCCGAGTTCCAGCAGTCCATGAAGGCAGGCGATGAGCAGAGCCGTGCCGATCCCTTTTCCCCGTTCGGCTTCGAGAACTCCGGTAGGGCCGAAAAAGCCGCGCCGTGTGGTCTCATAGGCTCCAAACCCGACGATGCGGCCCTCCTGAATGGCGATGTAGAGCGAAACGGGCTGACGCGCAAAGCAGGCGGCGGCTTCTTCCGCCCATCCCGCGCTGAACGTTTCAGTGACAAAGGAGCGCACGTGCCCTGCTTCCCAGGGGTTCGCCCGCCGAATCAGGATCGCCTGCGCTCTTTGGGCTTCGAGCACCGGAGCGAGCGGCGGGAGAGTGTAGAGGGGCACGAGCATATCCGGCATCGTTATTGTCCGTAGCGAAAATTCTGATTGTCGAGCAGGGCCTGCACCCGATCAATGCGGGCTTGGTTTAACGGGTGCGTTCGGAGAAATTCGGGGTCGCTGCCTCCCTGCCGCTTTTCGACTTTTTCGAGTTTGGCGAAAAAGCGGGTGATTCCCTGCGGGTTGTAACCGGCAAAATGCGCGTAGGACACCCCCCGGCGGTCGGCATCGTACTCATCGTCCCGGCTGTATTTCAGACCGAGCAGGCTGGAACCGAGGCCCGCTAGATTTTGCGCGTTCGGATTGGGGATGGCGAAAACGATCAGCAAATTCGTGAGAGTAGAGGAGGAAATCTGCCGTGCTGCATGACGCCCGTTGATATGCCCGATCTCATGCCCGATAATGGTGGCGAGTGCGTCGTCGTCGTCGCCGACCAAATCGAGCAGGCCGCGAAACACATAGAGCGGGCCGCCCGGAAGCGAAACGGCGTTGATCTCCCGCGAGTCGAGAACCTTAAAACTGTAGGGCAGATCGCGCTTATCGGTGTGCTCCACAAGTTTGCGCCCGATCCGCCGCACCCGTTCCGCATCGGGAGAGGAGGTGTCTACCCGCATTTCCTGTTCGATCTGCCGTGCGCCCTCTTTGCCGAGGTTGATTTCGTCCCGTGTCGAGAGAAAACTGCGGGTTCGGCAGCCGGTCAGCAGTGCCGCTGCCAAGATCAATCCGCCAAGCCCAATTCCGCGCCGAACGAGTGTGCGGCGGAAGGGGCGTAAACGCAGTGTCTGCCCCCCGACACCCGCCGCGCTTTTTTCCTGCCTTCTACTTTCTCCAATGCCCTTGTGTTCTAAGCCCTGCTTCATTTCGTCACTGCCTTCGTCCCTGTGTTTCTGCAAACGCTTTTGCCCGACCCACGATTTCACGCTCGATTTTGTGAACCACCACGCCTGCGCTGCCCCGCGCCCGCGTCCCCACCCCCGAAGCACCGCTCCGCAGCAAAAGCCGCTGATTCATTCGGGAGTACGAAGTCCAGCGCGTTTTGTATTCTTCGGCTCCCCGCAAAAAATCGAACTCCGTATGCTGTTCCCCAATAGCGTGCCGAATGGCATGGGCGGTCAACACGGTGCCGAGGCTGTATTTGGCATAATCGGGGTCAAAACCGCCGAGATAATAAAACGTTTTGCCGCCCCCCGCAAAACAGTAGAGGGCCGCTCGGTAGTCCCCTTCTGCAAAGAGAAGGTGAAGCCTCAAAAAACCAGAGGCCAGCAGTCCCCGTGCCGCCTCGCGGTGAAACGCCTGTACCCGCCGACTTCCCAGTGCGCCGGGCAGCAGACGGGCGTTCCATCGGGCTTGATGAAGCCGAAACAGGGAAGTCATTCCCGCCTCCAGGGTGGTTTCGTCAGCGAGAGAAAGCCGGGCGTCGGGGAATGTCCGAAACAAAAGCCGGTCGTAGTAGCCGAGGTTGGAACGCATCTTTTTGCCGAAAAGAGCGGTGCAGGCCTCCCAGTCGAGGGGCAGCGGCAGGTAGGGGCAGGGTTCGGTCGGGAAAACGGGCTGGGCATCGGCGGGGCGATGGGGAAACGGGCGAGGCGTTCGTTCGGCGAGAGGGCAGCCTTCCCGGATTTGCGCGAGGTCGGCGATGTCCCAATTTTTTTCCTGCGCCTCCAGGGTTCGAAGCAGGGCTTCGGTGACGGCCTCTTCATAGCCGGGAAGGGCGATGGGCTCGTGATAATCGCTGACCCCCGCCCCCATCCAGGTTAATTGGCGCAGCGGCAGCCCATGAAGTTTGGTCACGCAGAGCGGCGCAATGCCCACAAGTTTTTGAGCCGTTCGCTCGTAAAAGCCCAAAATGCGCAGGTCGGCTTTCCGCCCCAGGTGCGCGGCCCAGGCGGAATTCCACGCCCACGTGCCAAACGGCGTGAGAGCCGAAGCCTGAAGCTGCAGCTCCTGCCACCTTTCGCCGATTTCGGAAAAACTCGTTTCGTTTTCCCCGTACTCCCGTGTTTCCAGCATACCAGAAAGTATACTCGAAAATGCGGCGGTGCGCTCCCTCCTCTCAGGTCACATTTCCTGTATTCACAGCGGCTGGTCTTGAAGTCCGCCTTCGCGGACTTCGCTTGACAATCAGGAATTTCAATCCCTGTCCAACCTGCCGCTTAGTGAATCGCGGGCTGTCTTCCCTTGGTTCCTTGGAGCGCACCGCGACGAAGTTACCAGGCGTAGTCTTCCGGGGAGGTTTTGTAGCCGGGGAAAATTTCGTCAATTTTCTTCAGAGTTTCCTCCGAAAGATTGATTTCGAGGGTTCGCATCGAGCCTTCCAGCTGCTCCATTGTGCGCGGGCCGATGATCGGAGCCGCCACAACCGGGTTTTTCAGCATCCAGGCCAGGGCGACATCTGCCGGTTTTTCACCGAGTTCCACACAGAGGGCTTCCCATTTTTCCAGCTGAGGACGCCGCTTTTCGATCTCCGCCTGATTTCCGGGCTGAGCACGCCGCCCCTCCGCCAGTTTCTGCAAGGCTCCGCCGAGAATTCCGCTTGCGAGCGGGCTCCAGGGAATAATGCCCAGGCCGTATTCCGCACAGGCGGGCGCCACCTCACGCTCGATGTCGCGGCACAGCAGGTGATATTTGCTCTGTTCCGAAATCAGACCCAGCGTGCTGCGTTTGGCCGCCGTTTCGTTTGCCTGAGCGATGTGCCAGCCCGCGAAGTTAGAGGAGCCGACATAGAGAATTTTACCCTGCTGCTGCGCCGTCTCAAAGGCTTCCCATAGTTCGTCCCAGGGCGCGTCCCGCCAGATATGGTGCATCTGATACAGGTCTATGTAATCGGTCTGAAGGCGTTTGAGCGAAGCGTCGAGTTCTTTGCGAATCGTAAGTTTATTGAGGCGCGAATCGTTGGGGCCTTCGCCCATGTCGCCGTACACTTTGGTGGCAATCACCACTTGTTCGCGCCGCCCGCCGCCCTGCGCCCACCAGCGGCCAATGATCTGCTCGGTGATGCCTTCGCCTTTTTTCCAACCATAAACGTTGGCGGTATCGAAAAAGTTGATGCCGAGTTCCAGCGCACGATCCATCACTTTGTAGGAATCTTCTTCGCTGGTTTCCGGCCCGAAGTTCATCGTACCAAGGCAGAGGCGGCTTACTTTGAGCGCACTGCGCCCTAATTTCGTGTATTGCATGGGGACTTCCTCCCGTTGGGGTTTGATTTTGGCAGAGTTCGCCAAATCCTTTCTACGTTTCGGAGGCCGGGTTTGCATCCGCAATCTTACTTCCCCAGCAAATTTTACGGGCCGATTCCCTAACCCCGCTTTTTCATCAGCAGCCAATTGGTACAGGTGCGCGAGTCCCGATAAAGCTGCAGGGTCACATTCGTTGGTTTGACCTTGTACGTAAGCGTATAGGTCAAGGTTTCGTGAAGGGAATTCGCGGCTATTCCCTCTCGAAACCGGCCATAAACAAGGCGGTTGTTCAGGCAGGGACAAACCTGCGTAAACAGGTTTTTTCCGAGCAGTGCTTTCTCGCCCAAATTCAGCAGCCCCTTTGCCAGCGAATTGACGCCCTGAATTACCCCCCCGTCGCTCAATTCCACCATCGCAAAATCGAGCGCGTTGCGCTCGCGGGAAGCCAGCTTCGGCAAAGCCTCCACTGCTTCTATTCCCACCGAGGGCGAGCACAACCCTTCTTTCAAACGGGAGAGGTCGCGAATTTCCGCTTGCAGGTGATGCACCAGTTCGATGATCTCGCCTGCATCTGCTGTCCCAATGCGTTCTGTCAAAGTTTCTCGTTCCGCATACAGAGTAATCAAATGAGCCTCAGTGTCCTGGATCAATCCGAGATGCGCTTGCAGTCCCCGCAAAGCAGCATCGAGTTCTACGCTGTCCCCCGAAGCCAAATTTTCAGCCTGCGTCAGCCGCTCCTCATCAAGTGCACCGACCACCGCTTCGATCTCCGCATAAAGCGGATGCGAGGCGATCTGTGCCGTTCGGATTTTGGCACTCATGGCCCGGTCGTCGCCCGCAAAGGGGGCGTCGGAAAGACGCCTGGGCAAGTCCAGGCTTTGTTCCAGCCGCCGACGTTTTTCTTGCAGCCCGCCCACAATCGCCGCAATTTCAACGCTCTCGCCTACCCCGATTTCCCGCTCCAGCCGCTCCCGCTCCCCATAAAGCGAAAGGAGCTGGGCTTCCATTCCGGTCTGCATCTCCATCAACTGCGCTTCCAGCACCTTCACCGCATGGCAGATTCGCTCGGTCGGCAGGGAAAGGGACGGTTCTGCCGGAACTGAGATTTTCTCAAATGCGATCGAAACCGCTTCAGGCTTTTCGTTCAGAACCAAAATGGACTCTGAGGTCTCGGCGGTCGGCCACGTCAGTTCATTGAGTGTCTTCGGAGAGGTTGTTTCATCGAGCAGCGGAGACGTTTCGTCTTTTTCCTCTGCCTCCTGTTTTTCCTCTGCCTCCTGCGGCGTCAGCCAAATCGGAGAGTCGGTTTTGGGCTGAAGGCGGCGCACGAGCGCGATGACTTCCTCCGCTTCCGAAACGCCCAGTTCTCGCTCCAGTCGTTCTCGCTCGGCGTAGAGCGAAATCAACTGCCACTCCATGCTGCTCGTCTGAGTTCTCAGCAGCGTTTCTATTTGATCCTGGGTGAGACGTTTGGGTTCAGGCGGGGAAACCGATCTTTGTGTTTCGACCACTGCGAGCGAAGGCAGACTTTCGGGCTCGGCGGGGGTTGAAGAAAAAAAATTCTGCAAAAACCCCGAAGCCGGGGCAGGTTCTAAAGTCAGAGGAGTGGAGCGTTCCATCACGATTCGAGTGTCTCGCTTTCGGGCCATTTCATTTCGGAGTTAAACCGAACGGGTTACACTCTTTTTATCGGGTGTGGCGAGACGGGAAAACAGAGGATTTTTCGGTTTTCTCAAGGCGAAAACATTTTTTTCTGACCAGTGCCTGGGGTTTCCCCGGCTTTGCGCGGCGGGTCGCCAAAGCGAATATCGTCTACCATGATATAGCCGCGATGTCGGGAATGGCTTGCATCCAGAATTTCCAGATGCGCCGTTTTGCCCAGCCACTCCTCCACCTCAAAGCGTTTGAGATGAAGCTCCGCGCTGTCGTCCCCCGTTGCCGATGCGACGATTTTTCCCTCAACCACCAGGCGCAAAACACACTCTGCAGGATAATTGCCGCCCCCGATCCGAAATAGAACCGCTCTATGACGGATCGTAAAGTCGCGTGAAACAGCTAGCCCGACCGCATGATAGTCGGGAACAAGTGTGTTCACGTAGAACAAACCCCGGAAGCCAGTAATCATTCCTGGAAAAAGGTCGGTGGAGGCAGGCATTCTTCCCCAGCAGTTTCCGCTCAGAGTCCATCCATCGTAATTCCCCCGCTCGAAATCGGAGAACGTTTCCAGATTCCAGCTGTCCGCAGAAATCGGGTTTGTCCTGCTCGGCAGCAGGGCAGTTCTCGGCACTTGAAAACTTTTTCGTTCGATCTCTTCACGCTCCGGCTCGGTTTGAGGTGAGGCCGGAGGCTCTGGTGCTCTCAAAAGGGAGTTGGTTTCCGATCCGGGCAGTTTTGTCCCTGCGGTGGCGAGGTGTCGTGCCTCACGAAGGGAAGGAGCGGGATTGAGATAAACCCCATTCTGGGTGAGTTCGAAGTGGCAGTGAGGCGCACCCCCCTCTGCGTTTCCGCTGTTGCCCACATAGCCGAGCCATTGCCCTGCGGTCACCCGATCTCCGCTTTTCAAGCCGGGCGCAAAAGCCCAGCGATCCCCGCCTTTGCCGTCATTCGTTCCCGGTGTGTCGTTATTGACATGGCAGTAAAGCGCAGTCAGCCCTTCCGCGCCGAGGAGAAAAATCATATAGTGTCCGCCTTCCCCGCCGGAACGAAGGCGTACGGTTCCGTTGAATGCGGCAACCAGAGGACGCAGTTTCGGAGCCATCAGGTCTTCCCCGTGATGCATTCGTTTTCCACCCTCCCCGTTGGGATTATAGGTATCTACCCAGTTCACCTTTCCTGTCACGGGAAACACCATCGGAATCACCTGCAACTCCCCTGAAGAGGGACGGGATTGAGGTTTGAATCGGGTGACTGTCTTCGGTGCCGACTGTTTTTGATCCTGGGCGTTGGGCGGAAAGGGCGGCAGAACTTGAGCGAGTGAGGGAAACGACGAAACGATAAGAAGGCCCCCTAAAAACACAGGGCAAGAGCAGGCAGCGGCAGTCATCTTCATGGAGGTCTCCGAGAGGTCAAAAGTCGGTTGAAAACAGGTCCGTGCGGGGCGTTCTAATTTCGCTTGATCTGGGGGGCAGTTCATCTCATCGCACGAACTTCGGCACTGCGGGCAAATTTTATCGCTCTTCTAAATCAGCATTGGCTACAAAGATACCCTTTTGCTCGGAAATGCAGCCTTGGAGTTTTCTCATTTTCCGTTGCATTTACAAGGAACAATATCTTTTCTTGATTCAAAGTCTCCTATAATCTTTTTTGGAAAAAGCCTGGACGCTTCGGGGTCAAGACATCTTCACTTATCCTCCAAGAGAAACGCGCTGAGACCGCTTTTGGCGGCTCAGCGCGTTTCTCTTTTTATCGAAAACTGGTTGTGTCTGAAATTCTAAAAAGGTCTGAAGGAGCAAAAACGCTAGTTTTTACTTTCGTCGAGGTATTTTTTCCAGAGGTCTTGTTCGGGGTCAATCGAGCGGGCGATGATAAATCGGTGGCCTTCGGCGGCGGGGCTGCGCCCTTCCTGCTGATCCTCCTGATCCCAAAGTTCGATCTGCTCTTTAAGCCAGGCCGATTCCCAGTTCAGCCGCTTTACCACATCGGTTGTTTCCAGCAGTTTCTGTTTTTGGTCGGGCGGAAACTGAGCAATCGCAGCAATACAGAACGAAAGCTGTGAGGGGTCTTCTGGCAGGTCTACGTCGGGAAATTCGCGGTTTGTGCGCTCGGCAAAGCGGGCCAGATAGGTCACGAAAACATCTTTGATCGCGCTGGCGATCTTGAGAACGAATTCCGGCTGCTCTTCTCGCGGCACGTCCTCCAGTGCTTCCACTTTTCCTACCAGATACGGCTCCTCGGCTTCCATATAATCCAGCAGGCGAAAGCGTTCCTCTCCGGCGGCAATAAGATACATTCGTCCATCTTCCAGCCGCTGCACCCCCAGAATACGCGCCACACAGCCGACTTCGTAAGGAGTGGCGGGTGCGCCGACCTCCTCCCCCTCGCGAATCAAAACCACCCCGAACGGACGATTTGTATCAATACAGTGATTAATCATTACGCGGTAGCGTTCCTCGAAGACGTGCAGCTGCAGCGGAATGTAAGGAAACAGCACATGATGCAGCGGAAACAGCGGCAGACTATAAATCGGAGTGAGCTCGGACATTGCATCGTTCTTTCAGTCTACCGAGCATCTCGGCGACGGAGCCTCATGGCGAAAAAAGCGTCCATCCCATGACGCTGAGGCCAGGTTCGGATAGCCGTTAGTTCCCCGGTCGCAAAGGGGGCAAAAGCAGCAGGCAGGGTTTCTTCCGCCGTAAATTCCCTTCCGTGAGAGGAGGAAAGAAACGCAGCGATCACGGCTTCATTTTGAGCGCGTTCAAACGCACAGGTTACATACAGCAGGCGTCCCCCCGGCTTCACGAGATCGGAGGACTGCTGCAGCAGCAGCAGTTGAAGCCGAGCGAATTCGGCCAGGTCGCTTTCCCGCCATTTCGTATCGGGGCTGCGGCGGATCACCCCGCTGCCGGTGCAGGGCGCATCTACCATCACCGCATCGGCTTTTTGAGTGAGCCTTTCCAATCTACGCTTTGCAGCCTCGTCTGGTTGCCACACTCCGGATTTGTCGGCATGAACCACCAGCGTCTCTAGATTCTGCACCCCGGCACGGCGAGCGCGTTCCTGCAGCTGCCCCAGCCGGGGAGAGGGCAGATCGAGAGCGACCAATCGTCCGCGTCCGTTCATCAGAGCGGCAAGCGCGAGGGTTTTTCCCCCGGCTCCTGCTCCTACATCGACCACCGTCTCCCCCGGCTTCACCTCCAGAAACTGCGAAACAAGCTGACTGGCTTCCTCCTGAGCCTCAAAAAAACCCTCTTTCCACCCGATAAGGTCGGTGATATTGATACGCCCTGAAAGTTCGATTCCAACCGGCGAATGTTTGGTTGGGATGGCAATCCCCGGAGGCAGGCGGGGAACAAGGCGGGACGGGGTGATTTTGAGCGTGTTGACGCGCAGGGTGATTGGGGCTTGACGATTGAAACTCTCCCCGGCAGCGAGGGCTTCCTCTCCCAGCAGAGTCTCCAGTTCCTCCGCCAGAAAATCGGGGAATGAAAGTGACACCCGAAGATAATCTTTCGGTGAGGCTTTTGTCGGCAGGGCGCGGATCGCCTCCCCCAGTTTCTCATCACTGACCAGCGGGGGCGTATGGCGAAACGAGGCGGGCGGTTCCCCGTCTACGGGCGACTGTGCCCAGAGGCGGCAGAGCGTTTCAGCGGTTTCGGGCAGCTCCAGGGTCTGAAGCAAAAGCTGCTGGCGGCGTAAATGCCTGACTGTCCCAAAAACAACTGAGGCAATCCAGCGGCGCTCCGAGGAGTTCAGATCCCGCCGCCCCCGGAATTCCGTTTCCATCACACGATCCAGCGGGCGGGAGGGACGTTGTTGAAGCCATTCGTTCAGGAATGCAATCGAGGCGGTGAGAGCACGCGGGCTGGCTCCTTTCACCCCGTCATAACGTTTGGTTTCAGGAACGGGGTTCGATTCCGGCATTTCCGAAGACAATTCGCCCATAGGTTCAGCTCACTTTCTCGGCCTCTCTTCCCCAGCCATACTTTTTAGGAGAACAGACGGCACGCATGAAAAGCCCTCTCCCTTTCGATTGAATACGAAGGAGAGAGGGCGAAAATAACACACTTCGCTTTCGGGGTCGAAAGTGGCTTTCGCCTAACCCCGGTCGGCAATTTTCTGCACTTCCAAAACGTCCAGCGACAGGGAAGGCCCCATAGTGGAAGTGAGGGTGACCTTCCGCAGGTACTTGCCTTTGGAGGCGGAAGGTTTGGCTTTCACCAGCGCACTGACCAAGGCTCCGAAGTTTTCGGCGAGCTGCTCTGCAGTAAAGTTGGCTTTGCCGATTGCGGCATGAATGATCCCGTTTTTGTCTACGCGGTATTCGGCGCGGGTGGCCCCTTTGATGTCTTTCACGACCTGCCCAATGTTGGGCGAGACCGTACCGGCTTTCGGGTTCGGCATTTTCTGTTTCAGAATCTGCCCCAAGCGTCCCACAAGCGGCATCATGTCGGGAGTGGCGACAAGGATGTCGCAGTCGGCTCCGCCCGCTTTCTGAATCTGCTCCAGCAAATCTTCTGCGCCCACAAGGTCGGCTCCCGCAGCGGTGGCATCGGCGGCTTTTTCACCGCGAGCGAACACCCAGACCACACGGGATTTTCCGGTTCCATGCGGCAGGTTGGTGGTTCCGCGTACCATCTGATCGCCATGCCGGGGGTCAACACCCAGGTTTACGGCCACTTCAATCGTTTCGTTGAATTTGGCGGTCGCGAGGGTTTTGATAAGGTCGAACGCTGCCATCGGTTCGTGCTCGGCGGTTTTCGCCACTGATTTTTCCAGCTCCAAAAAGCGTTTGCTGTGTTTGAAGCGGTTGGCTTTGTTTCGGCGGCGCGTGGCGGTGGAAACGCCGGTCTTTTTCTCTTCACCCGCTTCCAGATGAGTTTCAGCGGAAGCTGCCGGGGCAGAGGTCACTTCAGTATCGGACATTGATTTCTCCTGTGGTCTGCGGAGCGGATCGCTCCTCCCACTTTAGTCAGGCAAGGGCCTGAAGTTTCGTTTCCAAACGGGCGTTCAGGCTTTCCCTAAAACACCTTTATGAGGGCACACGGCCTACTTTTGCTTTTTTTCTTCCGGCAGGGGAATGGGGGATTTTCCATCGGAATTCACAAGTGAAACCCGCTGTCCCACCTGTGTCCAGATCAAGGCCACAATTCCTAGCCCGAACATTCCGGCTCCGCGCAGCAGGTTTAAGGCCCACTGACGCTGCATGAGATCGAAAAAGACGATCCCATCCACCACTTCCAAACCCATAAAGCAAATGAGAGCGGTGATGAGGCCGATCCAAACTGAAAGAAAATAAAATCGTGCTTTGCGCTGATCCCGCTGATACACCGCGAGATGAAACGGCTGGTTGTGATCTAGACGCATGACACTGCACACGGCAAGAAGCCAGAACCCTCCCAACAGGGTTAGCATCAAAAATTTTCCGGTCGCTGGCAAAAGCATAAGGGCTTCCCTTAGACGGTTCTTTTCCTAAAGTTGAACGTTGATGCCCATCGAGCGAGCGGTTCCTGCGATGATTTTCATCGCCCCTTCGATGTCGTTGGCGTTCATGTCGGGCATTTTCGTGGTGGCGATTTCCCGAATCTGCTCGGCGGTCAGAGTTCCGACTTTTTCTTTGTTCGGGCGACCGGAACCGCGCTCGATTTTAACGGCCTTTTTGATCAGTTCAGCAGCCGGGGGCGTTTTCGTGATGAAGGTAAAGGAGCGATCCTCGAAAATGGTGATCTCGACCGGAACAATGGTTCCGATCATCGCCGCTGTTTTTTCGTTGTAGCCCTTGATGAACTCCATCATGTTGATGCCGTAAGGCCCCAGCGTGGAGCCGACAGGCGGAGCGGGGGTCGCTTTACCGGCATTGATTTGCAGTTTAACGACCGCCGTAATTTTTTTTGCCATAATTTTCCTCGGTTAAGGGTCAGAGATCAGAGGGGAAAGATTAGTTTCTTTCTCATCTTCGATCCTGTTCTCTCCTCCCTCTTAAATGACTTTCTCAACGTCTTTGAAGTCCAACTCAACGGAAGTATCGCGGCCAAAGATCGAAATCAGAAGTTTGAGCTTTTCTTTTTCTGCGTTGACCTCGGCGACCTTTCCGGTAAAATCGGTGAAGGGGCCTGCATTGACGCGCAGGGTTTCGCCTTTTTCGTACTTGACCACCGTAATTGCCGGAGCCTCGGTGGTGCTCTGGCGCAGGCCGTCGATTTCACGTTTCTGGAGCGGTGTGGGTTTCGGCCCCGGAGACACAAACCCGATCACGCCCGTTGTGGATTTGATGAGATGCCAGGTGTCGTCATCCAGCGTCATCTCGATGAAGACATAGCCGGGAAGCACCTTTTTTTCCATCTCGTATTTCTTTCCGTTACGAGTCTGGGTTTCGGTTTCGGTGGGGACGAAAATATCGCCGATTTTCGGACGCAGCCCCATGGTTTCGGCACGACGTTCAATCGTCTCTTTGACTTTTTTCTCGTGACCGGAATAGGTATGAAGGGCGTACCAGTTTTTCAGCATGGGTTTCCTACTTAATCAAACTGAACTTGTTGACGAGGGTGGAGAGCACGCCATCCAGGATCGCCATATAAGTTCCCAGCACCACGATCACGCCGACCACGATTCCGGTGAGACGAGTGGCTTCCTGCTTGGTAGGCCAGGTGGTCTTTTTTAGCTCGGTGATCGTTTCCTGGAGATATTTGTTGCCGGAGCGCGGAGCCGGAGCAGGCTCGGTGCTCAACGTTCCTCGTGTCTGTTCAACCGCCATTGCGTGTGTCCTGTCCTGCCGGGGGGCAGAGGGTAAAAGTTGCGGGTGGAGGCACGGCAAAACGGAAAGCCGAAAAGCGGAGAGACCCGCACGGCTTTCCGCTCCTTTCGTGCCAGACCAAAAAGCAGGGGCAGCAGGGCTCGAACCCACGACCTACGGTTTTGGAGACCGCCGCTCTACCAGCTGAGCTATGCCCCTACAATGCAAACCAATCACTTCCGAAAGAAAACCCTTATTTGGCTTCGCGATGAAGCCGGTGGGTCTGACAACCCATGCGCGAGCAGTACTTTTTCAGTTCCAGCCGCCCTTGCTGCTTGATACGGTTTTTCGAGGTGACATAGTTTCGGGACTTGCACTCGGTGCAGGCCAGGGTCACCACGATTCGCGTTTCTTTTTTTGCCATTTCAGGTTTCCGTTCTCAGAGAGGGGAAGCGGAGCCAAAAGCCTTCAGCTTCGCTTCCCTCATTTCGCCCTATTCGATAATTTTGGTAACGACGCCCGCGCCGACGGTTTTCCCGCCTTCGCGTACCGCAAAGCGCAGTCCCTCTTCCATCGCAATCGGCTGCAGCAGTTCGCCCGTGATCCGAATGTTGTCTCCCGGCATCACCATTTCCACTCCTTCGGGCAGCATCATCTTCCCCGTCACGTCCGTCGTGCGGAAAAAAAACTGCGGCGTGTACCCCGTGAAAAACGGCGTGTGCCGTCCCCCTTCCTCTTTGGTCAGGATGTACAACTCGCCCTGAAACTTCGTGTGCGGCTTGATCGTCCCCGGTCGCGCCACCACCTGACCCCGCTCCACGTCCGTGCGGTTGATCCCGCGCAAGAGCATTCCCGCGTTGTCCCCCCCGAAAATCTCGTCGCACTTTTTGTGGAACTGCTCCAAGTCCGTGGCCGTTGTCGCTTTGGTCGGGCGAAGCCCCACAATCTCGATCTGCTCATTGATCTTGAGCGTTCCGCGCTCCACCCGCCCCGTCACCACCGTCCCGCGTCCGGTGATCGTGAACACGTCTTCGATGCTCATCAAAAACGGCTTGTCGTTCTCACGCTCCGGGGTCGGAATGAAACGGTCGACTGCGTCCATGAGTTCCCAGATCGGCTGGTGACCCGCGTCGTCCCGACCAAAGTCTTCGCTGGTGAGGGCGTTGGTCGCGGACCCTTTGATCACGGGGGCGTCATCGCCGGGAAACTCGTACTTGCTCAAGAGTTCGCGCACTTCGAGTTCGACGAGCTCGAGCAGCTCTTCGTCGTCCACCATGTCGCATTTGTTGAGAAACACCACGATGTGCGGAACCCCGACCTGGCGGGCGAGCAGGATGTGCTCGCGGGTTTGGGGCATGGGGCCGTCGGCGGCGGACACCACCAGGATCGCTCCGTCCATCTGCGCGGCTCCGGTAATCATGTTTTTGATGTAGTCGGCGTGGCCAGGGCAGTCCACGTGGGCGTAGTGGCGGCTGTCGGTTTCGTATTCGAGATGCGCGACGTTGATGGTGACGCCGCGAGCTTTCTCTTCGGGAGCGGAGTCAATTTCGTCGTAGGACATCGCTTTGCTTCCGTTGTAGGTCGCCAGCATCCGCGTGATCGCCGCCGTCAACGACGTTTTGCCGTGATCCACATGACCAATCGTCCCGATGTTCACGTGAGGCTTCGTGCGCTCGAATTTCGCTTTTCCCATCTGTTCTAATTCCTGCTTTTCTGGTAGTGATTCTTTTGGTTCGGGTTGAGCAATGCATCAGCCCCTGGTGGGAATCGGACCCACGACCTCTTCTTTACCAAAGAAGTGCTCTGCCACTGAGCTACAAGGGCATGGCTGTAAGGAAATATGGTGGGGAGAAGAGGGTTCGAACCTCTGTAGCTTACGCGGCAGATTTACAGTCTGCTCCCATTAACCACTCGGGCATCTCCCCACGATGTCATGACGGCTTTCTTGCTCTTGCAATTGCGGGTTGTCTTTCCCGCATTAGAGAGAGTTCCCCATCACACGATTGAGTGGCCGTCAAATTCCAGACAGAATTTACTCGGTGAAAGTTACGCCTTCACCGAGTGAACAGGAGTAGTATAGCACGGGATAAGAGAGGTGTCAAGAAGATTCCTCCTGAAATTCTCGCTTCCGGCCAGCCTTCTCCAGAGGGGGTAATCCTTCGGTCTTTCCCCGCAAAATTCCGATCTCATGTCCGGTCTCTTGTTCTCCGAATTCCAGCCGAAAATCTTGTTGCAGTTTCATTGGTGTTCGGGCAGAAGGCGAGGGATTTCATGTATCGGTCGAGGTTTTTTCTTTTTACGGCTTTAGTACTGGTTTTTTGTTCGCCGCTGACGGCGGAAACGCACCGAACCAAGCGCAAACACCCCCCCATTCCCAGCATTCTTGCGATTGACGAGTATAGTGCTGTGCCGGATGCAGGCCAGTTTGAGAAGCGCGTTCTGGAATTGACAAATCAGCTTCGCAAAAAAGAGGGGTTGTGCCCTCTCAGACTCAGCCCGCACCTCACCGATTCGGCCCGGTGGCTGGCACAGGATATGGGCGAAAAACACTATTTCTCCCATACGGACAGCTTCAAGCGAAGCATCGAACCGCGCCTTCCTTCCTTTGGCTATGCCCCTTATGAAACGCTGGGCGAAAACATCGCCGCCGGACACCTTTCCCCGGAAATGGTGGTGGATGCCTGGCTTCACAGCGAAAAACATCGACACAACCTGCTCAATTCAGATTACACCGAGATCGGGATCGGCTTTGCCCTCGTGCGCGGCAGCAAGTTCGGTACTTACTGGGTGCAGGATTTCGGTTCACGCGCTGATTATTTTCCCGTTGTGATTAACGACGGCATGGGGAAAACGGCTTCGCGTGAGGTGCGCCTTTATCTTCATGGGCAGTCTTGGGCGCAGCAAATGCGCCTCAGCAGCGACGGCATCAATTGGTCGGGGTGGGAAGCGTTTTCCTCCACCCGAAGCTGGATGCTTCGAGAGGGCGAAAAAAATCAGACCGTGTTTGTGGAACTCAAACGGGGCGACAAGGTGCTCGCCTGCCAGGAGCAGGTCGAGCTGGTGGCGGGCGGCAAGCGCGACGGCCTGGCACAAACGGGGGGAAGTGAAACGAGCGGCAGATAGATTTCGTAAGGATCGGTGATACGCCTAATCCGAAACTACTCCCCGGAAGGGCTTACCCGCCCATGACTTTTGATGTCACCTTAGACCGTCTTTCCGAAAACAACTGGGTTGCCCGCTGTTCTGCCCTTCCTGATGCACCGGGCTGGGGTGCAACTTCTGAGGAAGCCCTCGCGCAGCTGCACTCTTTCTTAGCCACAAAATTTCTGACATCAAAACCAGAGGACGCAGGAGAATTTGTTGAAGAAGAGCCTCTGCCCAAGCTACAATTGGTCGTCAACCGGCTGGACTCTTTCTCAGAAAATCAAATCAAAGTCTTGCAGGATCAGAATCGGACTCCGTATTCTGACCCCGCTTTGAGGAACGCGCCCCAAGCGAGGGTTCGTTCTCAAAGGCCGTTGCGAGAGAAGCTGCTTGCCGGTTTGAGCGGGCTTGTGCTCCTCGGCTCTCTGGCGGCAGTGGCGTTGGGTACGGCTCCGCCTGAATCCCCTGCCCCGCCCTCTTCCCCGGCGGCGCATTCCCTCTTTCAAGACCTGCTCAAATACGGCCTCAGCACCATAATTTTCGTTTCGCTGGCCCTGCCGCTCTATCGGGGGAAAATGAAGCCGTACTTCCGCTTTTTCCGCCTTATTCGGCCGCGAATGGTGTTCGAGAGCCTGTTCGCTATTGCTGGGGTTATTTTCGCGGCGATTGCGCTGGGGACGCTGTTTCCCTTTTTGGATCGCTCCTGGCTTTATCTTCTTCCCGCCAATGGCGGCAGCGCAGCCAACGTCGTGATTATGCCTGCCTCGATCAAATACTTCGGGGTGGTGTTTTTGGGGGTTTTGGCCCTTTGCCTGCCGCGCCTCGCCTACGATGAAGAAGTTCAATTTCGGCAGGGCACAGAAAACTGGAGGCAGGGGATGAAGCGCAGCCTTCGGTTTGGGCTGGCGCACTGTGTGATGGGAGTTCCGATCTATGTAGGGCTGGCCCTCACGGTGGGCGGCTTGTGGTTTACCTATCAATATTTTAAGGGCGGGGTGGAGCGAAGCACCGCCTACCATCTCGCTTACAATCTCCTGGTCTTGACTCTGGCCTCAGCTTTCCTCGTCTCTCAGCACGTTCTCTTCTAAATTCTCGGTTTGGAAATAGATCGGAGAATGAAACGGTTTCATTTTCCGTGAACACCTCTCGCTTTGGGGGGTTCACAAACTTCTTCGTTTGTCTTTTCATGTACTCTATAAAGTAATCTCTCAAAGGGGAACACCGAACGCTTCCCCTTTTGAGCAGCGAAAGATTCCTGACCTCTAGTCTTTTGAGAATCTACAGTCGTAATTTTATTTTTTGGAAGAGAAAACGAAAATTTGATGCCTTTTGCACCTTTGGAGGCAGCCGCAAGTCCCTCCGTCCGTTCCCGGCCCGATTTGGACACTTCCTGTGTTTGTCCGCAAACCCCGCAGGAACGCGAAGCCTTATACGCCGAACTGAAGCCTTTGATTCTCGGCCTGATCCGCCGCTATGCCCGCGATCCTGAAATGCAGCGTGATTTGCAGGGCGAAATCTACTGTCATTTCCATCGTCTGCTGGAAGTTTACGAGCCGAAACGCCGCATTCCGCTTCGCGCCTATCTGATCCGTCAGCTCACCGTCAGCGTCTACTCCACGTGCCGGGTGGAGTGGAGGTATCAGGCCCGCCATGTCTTGCTGGAGGGACACGAAAAGCATCTGGCCTATTCTCCGACTCAGGAATGGGATGAAACGCTTTATCTGACATCGCTTTGTGCCCGCCTGCCTCAAGCTCTGGAAGCACTCACGGAGCGTCAATACCGCGTTGTGGTCTGGCGTTACTATCACGCGCTTTCTTATGATGAAATTTCCATACGGCTCAACATCAAACCGGCAACGGCTCGTTCTCTTTTGCGCCACAGTCTGAACCGGCTTCGTCAGGTGCTTTATCCCTCGCTGGCTTCTCCCCAGGAAAGCCCTTTTTCCCTTCCCAGTTGAGTCAGCAGAGAGGGAATGTGATAACGGCGGGCAATCGAGCGGGCGTAGAGCAGTCTCTCGACTCCGGCGGTTTCCTGTCCCAGCTGCCGCAGAGCGCGGCCATGATTGAGCGCGAAAGCGGCCACAAAAAAATCCTGCTCTTTGTTTTCTTCCAGCCGAATGGAAAGCACCTCTCGAAAGCGGCCTGAAGCGAGAAGAATCTGTTGACGTTCGTACTGCCGCCGCCTCACCATCCCTCTCTCTTTCTGCTCCAGGGCCAGCGAGACGGCTTTCTGGTTTAATCGGAGGGCTTCGTCATAGCGTTTCAGCAGCATAAGTGTGAGAGCCAAATCCCCATAGACTCTCGACTGTTCGCGAGGCGCAAGCTGATCCAGAGAGGGAATCAATCGCTCCAGCAGTTTCATTCCTGAGTGTGCGGCAATCTCTGGAGAAAGGTTTTTCTGAAGAGCGGCTTTGGCACGAAGTACGTAAGCCTGGGTCAAGAGCAGCCGTGCCCGAAGGCTGGGATCGGGCTGGGGAGCGAGAACCGCCGCGTACTGAAGATAAACCTCGGCTTCCTGGGGACGTTCCGTTGTCAGGAGTGTGTGGGCATAGGTTACATAATTACGGGCCAGCAGCGTTCGGGCGGTTTCGTCGTGAAGGCCGTAAACGCTGATCTGCGCCGAAACGACCATCGCCGCCATTTCGCTCGGCAGACACAAATACCGTTCCAGGGTTTCCACCCTTTCTTTCAGCTCCTCCAAAGAAGGGAGAGCAGCAGGGGCGTTGGCCGCCGCAGAAGTAATCCAGAGCAGCTCCTCCGGGGACGCCGTGTAAGCGCAGCACAATTCGTGGAGCCGCTCTATCGAAGGCCATACACTCATTTGCTCCCATTTCGCAAGCGTGGAACGGGGCACTCCGGCAATCTCCGCCGCTTCGCTTTGCGACCACCCCCGGCGCACCCGCACCGCTCGCAGGATCAACCCACGATGAGTGAGCGGCAGGGGATGATCGCGCAGCATTTGTTCGATCCCCACCCCTCGTTCGTTCTGCCAGAGCAAGAGGAGCGCGGAATTCTCTGCGGGCTTCAGCGCAAAGGGTTTAAGAGCGATCTCCAGCTCCGCTTCGCGAGGAAGTACGGCCCCTGTCTCCCAACGCCACAAAGACACGCGGCTGATTCCGCTTTGTTCTGACCACTCACTTCGTGAGAACTGCGCTTGCTGGCGCAGCAGTTTGAGTTGTTCGGCAAAAGTCATCGTTTGGTTCACGCGCCGTCTCTCGCCAACTTTCTTAATCGTTTCTGGACATTGCAAGAGAAGCGAACTTTGATAAGGGAAGAGTAAGGCGGCTTGCAGCCTCCTCACTCAGTCATTGGATGAAGGATGGATGGGATTGGTTCCCGGTCTACGCCTTTAATGATCGGAAAAATGCTAAAAAAACTCTCCCTTGCGATAGGGAGAGCAAAAACAAATCAACGCGGATTCTGACAAAGAGCGGCTTATAACGCCTCCGATCCCAAATTGGGCCGTCGTTTGCGGGCCGCTCGAGCGGGGAAGAGTACTCTTTGGCGAGAGTATCCAGTTTCAGAAATGGTTTGTCGCAAAACCCGGTTCCCTGCTCTTTTTTCTACCTTGAGAGAGCACTGGCCAAGAGAGTACCGGCCTGCTTTAGCGTTTGTAAACCACGATTTCGGCGCGACGGTTTTTCTGGCGGCCTGCCGGATTATCGCGCCCATTCGTCTCCGTATTGGGGGCTACCGGGCGGCTTTCGCCATAACCGTGTGTGGTCATTCGCGACGCTGCCAATCCTCCTCTGGCAATCAGCCATCTTTTCACGGCTTCGGCACGACGCTGAGAAAGCGGGAGGTTATAGGCATCGCTTCCCTTGGAGTCGGTGTGCCCGTCAATATCCATTGCTTTTCCGTTGAGGTGGGTTCGAATGTAGCCGCTGATCTGTTTCAGGGCCTCCTGAGCATCCGGGCGAATGGTATCCCGGTCGAAATCAAAAAGTAGATCGGCATTCAATCGAAAGATCACCCGATTCTTATCCCCGTAAACATTCACGAAAGTGGAAGTGATTTCCGTCGGTGTGAGCCGGGCCGGAGTAGGCTGAAACCGAACCGCTTGGCTTTTGACGGTGCCTGCCTTCACGGTTTGTGAAGGCAGGGTTTTCATCGGAACGGATTTTGTGGGAACCGACTGCATCGGAACCGATTTCGATGGGACAGTCTGAGTCGGCTGCGGCACGGTTCGATTCTGGGCAAAAATCCCGCCCGAAAAAGCCATGCCGATGAGAGCAAAAGAGACAGCGAATGGTTTCATGTTGATTTTCTCCTCTAAGTCAATCTCACAGAAAGACGCTGCCCCTAAAATTCGCGTTCCCTGCCGCCGCTTCCCAATCCGGCAATCTCCATCAAACGCGGAGGGGTCGTTTTCAGAAGGAATTTTGCCTCTCCGTCGTGCTTCCCGCTTTTCTCAGGCTGACTCAGGTTGACTTTGAGAGGCGGAGGGAAGTATACTCACTCACTTCACTGAATTTGATTTGGAACGATCAGAAAGCGGCACGCCCCAAATGCCCCAAGGAGACGGAGAAGAGCCAGATGATTTTACCGGAAACCGAAGTTCGTCTAAGAGAAGGATTGAGTTTCGATGACGTTCTCCTGCTGCCGCGAGACAGCGAAGTAACCCCCAATGAGGTGGAAACCCGCACCACGATTGCTCGCGACATCACCTTGAAAGCCCCGATTTTAAGTGCTCCAATGGATCGCGTCACCGAGGCGCGTATGGCGATTGCGATGGCGCGTGAGGGCGGCCTGGGGATTTTGCATCGAAACCTCACCCCTGCTCAGCAGGTGCAGGAAGTGGATAAAGTCAAGCGGTCGGAACACGGGATTATCACTGACCCAATCAGCCTGCCGCCAACCAAAACGATTCAGGATGCGGTGGCTCTTATGGAGCGGTATCACATTTCCGGCGTTCCGATCACCGAGCCGGACACCAACCGCCTTGTTGGAATCCTCACCAACCGCGACATCCGCTTTGAGACTGACTATTCGCGCCCGATTTCCGACATCATGACCTCCGACCAGTCCCGGCACGGAGGTCTTGTCACGGCGGCACTCGGCACTACGCTGGAGCAGGCGCAGGAAATGCTGCAGCACCATCGCATCGAGAAACTTCCGATTGTAGACAGAGACCGCAAACTGCTCGGCCTCATTACCATCAAAGACATCCAAAAAGTACGGCAGTTTCCCAACGCAACGAAAGACGGACGCGGGCGGCTGCGCTGCGGGGCGGCAATTGGCCCCCTTTCCGACCCCATCGGGCGCACGACGATGCTGGTGGAAGCGGGGGTAGACCTGATTGTGATTGACGCCGCGCATGGTCATTCGATGGGCGTTATCAATGCGCTCCGTGCCGTTAAGCGGGAATTCCCCGACCTCCCCGTGATTGCCGGAAATGTGGCCACCCGTGAAGGGGCGCAAGCTCTGGCGGAAGCGGGAGCCGACGCTATCAAAGTGGGGCTGGGAGCCGGTTCCATCTGTACCACCCGAATCGTAAGCGGAGTTGGTGTGCCGCAGCTCACGGCCGTTTTCGACTGTGCTGGCGAAGCGAGCCGATACGGAATCCCCGTGATTGCAGACGGCGGAATTCGTTTTAGCGGCGACGCGGTGAAAAGTCTGGCGGCAGGAGCAGCGGCCATTATGGTGGGCAACCTGCTGGCAGGCACACAGGAAGCCCCCGGCGAAGTGATCCTCTACCAGGGACGGGCCTACAAAGATTATCGCGGCATGGGAAGCGAAGGGGCCTTGCGCGAAGGCTCTTCGGATCGTTACGGGCTTGACCCGACGGCTCGGTTTGTGCCCGAAGGCGTTGAAGGCCGGGTTCCCTACAAAGGGGCCCTTCACGACACGGTGCATCAGATTCTCGGCGGCATTCGTTCCGGCATGGGCTATCTCGGCGCACGAACGCTGCCGGAACTTCAGAGCCGTGCCGAATTCGTCCGCATCACCGGGGCTTCCCTGCGCGAAAGCCACGTTCACGATGTCTGGATCACCAAAGAGCCGCCGAACTATTCCGGCGAGTATATGTTCGGCGAACAGCGCGGCGAATAAGGATTAAGAAACAAACCGCAAACGTCCCTCTTCAAGGCATTTGAAGAGGGATATTTGCATTCGGCTTTTTCCCTGGAAACGGGTTGAAACGTCAAAGAGTCGGGGTGGAGAAGTCGGGCATTTCGCCGTTAAGAGCCCGCTGCCATTTCGCTTCCACATCTGAAGGCAGCGAGGTACGCAGGATTGTGCCGCCGAATTTGCTGAGTTCGGTCAGCACTTTGTCGGGAGTCACTTTTCGCAGCAGAATAAAGATGCCGGAACTGTCGTTCGACATCTGCTCTGCCAGCGACTTGATGAAATCATCCGAAATACCATAATCGGTGGCGGCTCCGCTGAGAGCTCCCGCCCCGGCTCCAATCGCGGCCCCCAGCAGGGGATTAAGAAACAGCAGTCCGATCAGCGATCCCCAAAATCCGCCGCTTAAGGCTCCCTGTGCCGTCAGGTTCACCGCCTGATGCAGTTTCACTTTGCCTTCGCGGTCTTTCGTAACCACGCAGGCGTCCTCAAGATCAATCAAATGTTCCACCTGAAGCCGCCCCAGGGTTGCCATCACTTCGGTGGCGCGAAACTGATCCGCATAGGTCAGCACAATCAAGTCACTCATTTTTGGTTTCTCCTTTTCGTTGGGCGAAAACTCGCCTCCGTCGCCTCTTTTACGGAAGTTTTCACGACAAGTCATTCCTGAACGAAATGATGGTCGTGGTCGTAGGCGGAATGTTCCCAGTTGTCGCCGCCGTCGCCCTCCGGCAAAAACCAGGGGGGAAGGTCGGTGTGCAGAAGCTCGGCAATGGCAAAAAGGTAAGGCTCGTAGGTGCGCCGGATCGCGGCAAGTTTTTGGTAGTTTTCCTGAGACGAATTGATGCAGAGGCCGGACGTGTCGAGGCGGCGGCAAAATTCCTTCCACTGTTCGGACGTCAAACGATCCGGGGCGGAGAACTGAGGACGGACGACCAGCACCATCGAAATATCCACGAGCGCATGACGGGCAATGGCGAAGGTGAGTTGGGCCTGCCAGCGCAGCCGCCCTCGATACTGCGGGCTGCAGGGAGCTTCGATCCGCAGCAGGGAGGCAGTGTCGAGAATCGCACAAACCGCTCCGATCCAGGACTGACGATCATGTTGAGAACGGTAAAACGCCAGAATGGGGTAAGACAAAACGCTTTCGAGCAGTTCGGCGGCGGCGTGTTCCCATTCGGAAAGCAGATCGTAAAGCCCATCGGTGTTGTCTGCCTCGCCGAAACGTTTCAACAGTTCCCCGGCAGTCGGCGGCGAACCGGCGCGGGCATCCAGCATCGAAATCGTTACCTCGCGGCGGGAAAACGACTGGTACAGCACCGGCAGGTAACTGATGACCACTGCCAGAAACAGAAAGCCCATTCCCGCTTCCATCGTAGCCAGCCCCCGCCCCAGCCCGCCTTTAGGGGAGAGATCGCCATAGCCCAGCGTGAGAAACGTGACCCCGCTGAAATAAAGATGATCCATCAACGGGATCGGGAGGGCCGCAGCTCCCGTCATCGGCGTCTGCAAGCCCGAATGAATCAGGGCAAACGCCGTCACCAGACCCAAAGCCCAGCACACGATAAGCATCAAAAGCGAAAGCGGAGCATAGGAAGCAAGGAGGGTTTCGCGGGCATCGCCTCGAATTCCGGTTTTGAGAATGAGATTGAGGAATTTTCGCAGCACAAAGTAAAAAATTCGGGTGGGGCGCAGAGTGCGCGTCACAGTGCGGGGCAGGATCATCACCTCGAAGGTGTCGCGCAGCACCGTCCACATCAGCATCACACCGAAGAGGGTGAGAAGCCAGCGCATTTAGCGAAGCCCCCCATTGACAACCATCACCTGCCCGGTTATCCATCGCGCCTTTTGACCTGCGAGAAAAGCCACCGCCTCCGCGATCTCTTCCATTGTGCCGATTCTGCCAAGCGGGGTGCGCCGGATCAGTTCCGCTTTCGCTTCGGGAGAAATCACCTTGTCCAGCATTTCGGTTTGAGTCAGCCCCGGCGCGACGCAGTTGACGGTAATTCCCTTCGCCCCCACTTCGGACGCCAGAAACTGGGTCATGCACTCGATAGCGGCTTTGCTCATGGCATAAACGGAGGCATTCGGCGTCGGCGAAAGGGTAAGCGAAGAGGAAAGATTGATGATCGCTGCGCCCCCCGCCCGTTCCATCAGGGGCATGGCGGCACGGGCACACAGCAGGCTTCCGCGCACATTGGTGTTGAAGATCAGATCGAAAAAGGCGGCGTCCACCGTTTCCAGCGAGCGGTACTCTGCAATTCCGGCATTGTTCACCAGCACCTCCAATTTGCCAAAATCGCGCTCGATCAAAAAAAAGAGGGTTTTAAGGTCACCGGGAAGGGTAACATCGGCTTCACGGGCAACGGCCTGCCCGCCCTCCGCCCGAATCTGTTCAACGGTTTCCTGAGCCGCCTCCGCGTTTCGGGCATAAGTCAGCACAACGGTATACCCCTCACGGGCCAGCCGAAGCGAAATCCCTTTACCGATGCCCCGACCGCCGCCGGTGACAAGCGCAGTCCGGTGATTTTCAGAAAGAGTCGCGGGTAGGTTCATCATTGTTAGAGGCTACGTTTGGGGAGGGTCTGAAATTCCCTGGAACGGTCTTGCGAACGGGTATCCTTTCCGGGTGTCCTGTGCAATTGAGGAGGAGAGATTCATGAGTCGAAAACATTACATCGGAGTGCTGGCGGCTTCGGGGCTGACTTTTGCCGTTTCGCTGCTGCCAGCCCAGGAAAAGGCACGTTCCGCCGCCGAATTTGTGGACAGCATCGGGTTCGCCACCCATTTCGGCTACGGGGATACCCCTTATGGCTTTGCGTATGACGGACTGAAAAAGCGGATTCTCGAACTTGGCGTTCATCATCTTCGCGATGGGGCCGTTCGCCCGGTGGAAGTAGAGCGGATCGAAGAATTGGGCAGACTGGGGGTTCGGTTTTGCGTGGTCGCGGAGCCGGAACTCGGCCTGCCCGCCGAAATCCAGAAAAAGATAAAGGCGATTAACGCCCGTATTCCCGGCGCGATTGATGTCATTGAAGGTCCCAACGAACCCGATCTGTTCTGGGTCGGCAATAAAAAGTCTTATGGGGGGAAATCGGGGGCGAACGGCAGGCAGGAAGCGGTGGACGCTGCGGTGCTGTTTCAGAAAGACCTCTACTCGGCGTTCAAGCTCGACCCGGCCACCGCAAAAATCAAGGTGCTGGGCATCGCGCTTGGCGGAACCTATGAACCCGGCAAAAACCCGCTCCCCAAGGGAGGGCTGACCAATTTCGTGGATTGGGGCAACTTTCATCCCTATTTCGGCGGCAATCCGTTTTCAGTCCCCTACCCCTACGGCGGTCTCCAAAAATTCTACTGGCACGGAACCCACCCTGGAACCAACATCGGCGAGTTCGATTATGCCACCACGACCTACAGCCCGCCCTATGCCCCCAAGCCGATGGCGAGCAGTGAAGCGGGCTGCGCCACCGACACAAACGGAACGAGTGAAAAGGCGCACGGCAAGTACATTCCCCGAATGTTTCTGGAGTATTTTCGCAAGGGATTTGCCCGCACCTACTCTTACGAATTCGTGGACGAGTTCACCGATCCCAACAATCGGGAGGCGCGATTTGGAATTTTGCGCCGCGATCTGACCCCCAAGCCCGCCTACACCTCCCTAAAAAATCTGATCGGGCTGCTCAAAGACTCGACGCCCGCAAAAAGGCAAATTCCCGGCTCGCTTGATTTCACGCTGACCGTGACGGGGCCGGAAGGGTGGAACAAAACCGAACTTGTGCATCATCTCCTGCTTCAGAAGACAAACGGTGAATTTGATTTGATCGTTTGGCACGAAGTTTCCTGCGAGGACGGCTCCACGAAGCCCCGCCGCCAGTTCACACCGCCGCCGATGCCCTGCACCCTGAAGCTGGATCACTCGAAGTTTGCCGTCAGCCTGCTGCAGTGGGGCGATAGGGGGGAAGTGCAGCCGGGGGAAATGCAGCGCAAACCGGGCATTATCGGCTTTAACGCCACCGACAACCTGACCGTCATCCGGCTTATCCCGGCAGGAACACGCCCTTGAAATACCTTCCCGATCCGGGCGTGCACAGTCGAGCGTTCACGATGGAAAATCCGCTCGGTGAACCAGGCGGGGGCGGAAAAGCGAACGGCGGGCGCAAGGGCCTGCCCGCGCTGGTTCCCTTTCCGGCGGGTGCCACCCATACTCTTGCAGAAATCGAAGGCTCCGGGGTTGTGCGTCACCTCTGGATCACAACGCCTCCCGGAAACCCGGCAGTGGATCGCAACTTGATCCTGCGGGCTTACTGGAACCATTCAAAAACCCCCGCCGTCGAGTGTCCTTTGCCCGATTTTTTTGGAAACGCACATGGAATTCGCCGCCCGCTCAATTCAGCCCTGCTTACAGTGGCGGAGGGGCGCGGCTTCAATGCGTGGTTTGCGATGCCCTTTCGCAGCGGGGCAAAACTCACGCTGGAAAACGCCAACACCGGGGACGTTTCGCATTTGTTTTATCAGGTGGACGCCACCGTTGGTGATCTCTGGAGGGAGGGCGAAAGTGCTTATTTTCACGCGCAGTTCCGGCGCGAAAACCCAACCCGGCTGCGCGAAGATTATCAAGTAGTGGATATTCCCGAAGGACGCGGCAGGTTTCTGGGGGTGACGCTGGGGGTGCGGACGCTGGAAAAACACTGGTGGGGCGAGGGCGAAGTGAAGTTTTATCTGGATGGCGACAGGGACTTTCCCACTCTCTGCGGCACGGGACTGGAGGATTATTTCGGTTCGGCGTGGGGAATCGGCGAGTTCGGCTCCGCTTTTCTCGGCTGCCCGCTTTACCAGAACGGCGAAAACGGGATCGGCACAAGGGTGAGTCTTTACCGCTTTCACCAAGAAGACCCCCTCTGGTTTCACCGCTCCTTCCAAATGACGGTGCAGCAGATCGGCGGCGCGTTCGCGAAAGACGACGCGGAGCGGATACGAGACGGCTCGCTTTCGCTGACGGAGCCGCTAAAAGACGGGCAGGGATTTGCGCTGTTCGAGAGGGAGGACGACCTCTGCTCCACCGCCTATTTTTATCTGAACCGAGCCGAAATTCCCTGTCCGCCCTTTCCCGATTTTGCGGCTCGCTCCGCTAACCTCGGTGTATCCCTTTCGACCTGACACAAAAAGGCGGCGAGAAGAAAAATCCTTCTCGCCGCCTGGGGCTTTGGCCCTCCTTTTAGACAGGGCCGTACCGACAGACTAGTTGGAAACGAGAGCGGTTGTCTCTCCGGTGGCGTCGAGGGTGAAGGTTCCCGTGCCGGGAGGTGTTCCGGTGTTGGAAACAGCTCGCATGGTGGCTCCGGTGATTTTGAACGAGATTTTGTTCGCGTCTGCAGAAATGATCTGCAGGGTTCCGCCGGTGGCCGTCCATTGGCGCGGGTTGGCTAGCCCTTCGGCGTAGGTGACGCTGTAGCGGTCGTCGTCAATGGTGTAGGTTCCCACGACTGCTCCGCCGCGAACTCCAAATCCGAGGCTTCGGCTGTAGTCTCCAGCGGCGGGAACCGCAGAGACTGCCAGCTGCCTCCCGATGATCGGCAGGGTGGAATTCGTGCCCGTGACAAGCGGAAGGTTCAGGGCCGTTGTGATCGCATTGGAGCCGCTGATATTGCTGAAGGTGACGGAAGCTCCGCCTCCGCCGGGGTTGACGGCGGCCTGATAAGTCCAGGTGCCGTTGAACGTCTGGTTCAGGTAGTTCAGGATTAAAGTACCGCCGGTGGTTCCGACGTTGCCGGTCACACGCACGGTTTGCGGTGTGCCTTCAACCGGTGTCGTGGTTCCGGTAAGGGTCAGGTCACCGTTGGCGGCAATCGTGCCGGAAAGTTGAACGGTGACGACCACTGCACGAGTTCGGGCGGCGCGAGTCGGATCATTGACCTGCAGCGTGCCGGTGACCGTATTGTTCGACGCAACATCCATGCTCAGGGTCGCCGTCTGCGGAGCCGTGAGATTCAGCGTGCTGGTGTAGTGTCGAGTGGTGGGTGCAGCGACATTGCTGGAACCATCCCCGCCGCATCCCGTCAGGGCTGCCGCACCGCCCAAACCGAGAACTCCGGTCAGCATCCACGCGCTCATGCGGTTTCGAGAAAAACAAATCATTCCATCAACCTCCAGGGTCCGTCAAAAAAGGGAGAATTGTGGCGGAGACAAAAACTACAAAACTTTTCCACAGTCAATTCGATGAGGAACGCTCCGTCACCCTTCTATTATTGGTTCGGATCGTATCACAAGCGTATCATTTTTTTCATTAAATCCTTTTTGTAGAAATAATTTCCTCGATTTTTGCGGCGGCTCCCCGCTGTTTCGCGCTTTTCCAGGTCTCCTCGAACATCGCAGCCCCCAAACGTTTCCGCACCGGAGCAAGAATTTCCTCGCGCCCTTCAACCTCAACCGGACTCATACCCATCTCGATTTCTTCTCGCATCGCTTCCCCGACGGCGAAACACTGACTCGCCGCTGCGTCCTGCTTTTGCTCTGCACAAAGATAGCCCAAAATTTCGAGTGCGTAGGCGATTCCCGATTTATCTTCAATCTTGCAGCAAAGCTCCAAACATTCCACCCCCAGCCTCCAGCCCCCTTCATAATCACCGGTATCGCCGCACAGCCCCGCCAGATTGCAAAGCTGCACCGTTTGGCCCAGCGTATTGCCGAGTTCACGGTGAAGAGCGAGGCTTTCTTCATAGCGGGTTCGGGCTTCTGTGAAGTTCGCCATCGCCTTTTCGGTGTTGGCGAGATTGCCGATTAGGGTGGCACACAGCACACGACTGCCGCCCTGCTGAGCCAGTGCCAGTGCCTCCTCGTAGAGCGCACGGGCCGCCCTGTAGTCCCCGCGATTCTTCAGGGTGCTTCCCAGTCCGCCCAGAGCGCGGGAAATCAAAAGCGGGTCTTGCAAAGCGCGGGCCAGACTCAGGGCTTTTTCTCCATACTCCTGAGCCTGGGCCAGGTCTCCCCGCAAACGTGCTATCGTATCCGCACAGCGTAAAACGGCACTGGTTTCCGAAGGGTACTTCTCCAGGTCTGGGCGCAGCAGCGCGTTTCCCAGCCGCAGATTTCCTTCTGAAAGATAGCCGCGAGCATTCCAGAAAGAGAACATCGCGACACAAAAATTAAAATGCAAAACGGTTTGATCCGGCTGAGTTTCCAAAAAGTCGAGCGCAGCATTGAGGTTGGACTTCTCCCGCTGCAGTTTCTGAAGCCACTGCCCCTGATCGGCTCCTTCGAGAGCGGGCTTTGCCCGCTGAAGCAGACTTGCGTAATAAAGAGCATGAGCCAGGGAAAGCGGCTGCTTCTGCTCCTCACGGAGTCGGTCTAAACCGAATTCCCGCAGCGATTCCAACATTCGATAACGCATCGGTTCGTTTTCTTCGGGCGAGAGAGGCGGGTCGCACTGAAGAAGTGACGAGTCCGTCAGCTGCGCCAGCAGTTCCACCAGGGGAGTGAGGGGAGGCGTGTCGGGGCTGCGACCGACGGCTTCCCCGGCCTCCAGACAAAACCCCTCGCGAAACACCGACAGCCGCTCGAAAAGCTTTTGCTGTTCTTCCGACAAAAGCCCGCAGCTCCACTCCATAACGGCAGACAGGCTGCGATGCCGGGCGGCAGAGTCGCGCCTCCGTGAGGGCAGGGCGTCGAAATGTTTTTCCAGCCGGGTGAGCATTTGCTGCGGCGAGAGCGTTCCTGCCCAGGCCGCCGCAAGCTCGATAGCCAGCGGCATTCCTTCGAGTTTTCGGCACAAGGCTCCAACGGCACGGCTGTTACCCGCTGTCACCCCGAAATCCGGGCGGATCGCCTGCGCCCGATCTACAAACAAACTCACCGATGGAAAAGACACTAGCGTTTCCGGAGAAGCCTTCCGCACGGGAATCGGCAGGGAAGAAAGCGGAAACAAGCGTTCTGCCGTAAGGCCGAGCGACTGCCGCGACGTAACAAGAAAACAAGCCTGGGGCAGGTTCTGCAGCAATTCCTCCAGCACCGGGCCGCTTTCGTAAGCCAGATGTTCGAGGTTATCGAGCACAAAAAGCGTGGGGGTTTTGCCCAAAGCGGCTTCGAGCGCGGCAAGGGGGCTTTCCTCGGAAAACGGCAGACCCAGGCTGCGAACAATCGCCGGGAGAATTTCTGAAGCCTGCTTTGTGTCGCTCAACCCGACAAAAAAGACGGCGATCCCGTAGCGGGTGTGCAAAAGCCGAGCAATTTCAACCGCCAGCCGTGTTTTCCCCGCCCCGCCCATGCCCGTCAGCGTTAAAAGGCGCGAGGTTCCTTCATTGCCCTGCATCGAAGCCGTCAACAAAACTTCCAACGTTCTTTTCTCCTCCGTGCGCCCGAAAAATCGAGTGAAGAGCAGGGGAAGCCGACAGGGAGCCTCGTTTCGTCCGCCGGTGAGGGGCAGGGCCGGTGATGCAGAAACCGGGGGATGACCCCGACTTTCTGCGCCGCGCTTACCCGACGACAGAAAAAACAGGGCCTTTTCTTTTTGCGGGGGGGAGGGGGCAGACTTCAGCAGAAGATTGCGCAGTTCAGCGGAGGGAGTCGTGCCGAGTGTGTCACGAAGCCGATTTTCAAGAGCCTGATAGCAGCGCACGGCTGAGGAGGCCTGCCCGGTGCGGATCAACAATTCCATTAACCGAAGGCAGGGGGCTTCGTTAAGCGGATCGGCCCCCAGAGCGCGTTCGGCATAATGCAGGGCCTTCTCCATTTTCAGGTCTCGTTCGCACGCGCTGCTGGCTTGCAGCAAAAGCCGGATCGAGCGCGAATAGAGCGATTCACGCAATCCTAAAATCCAGTGTTCATGGAAATGCGGCAGAAGTTCACCGCCGTAGAGAGCGAGGGCGCGTTCGATTTTATCGAGGGGAACCGTTTCCGGGGTGAAGGGCTGCAAAAGATCGCAGGCACGCTCGAACTCACGTACATCACAAACAAATGAACCCGGCCTTAACCGAACCCCGAAGCGGTCGGCATCTATTACTGTTTTTGGAGCGGTTCCAGGCGGTTCCAGCTGTCGGCGAAGGGAGGAAAGGGCAATACGAAGTTTAGTACGGGCCGTGTCTGCTTCGTCGTTTTCCCAAAGCTGAAATGCCAGGGCATCGCGAGTGCAAACCTGATGCGGGGGTGTCAAAGCGAGACTTGCTAAGAGCAGGGCCGCACTTTGCGTTCTAAATCGGTCGAAAGTCGTTTCTGAATTTCGTACACAAAGGCCGCCCAGCAGTTCGATTTGCCATACATCCAACATTTTCTGCAATTCCTCACAAGCTTTCGGCCTCTTCCCGCTGCATTTTTGCCCGGTTCGATCTGCATTCATGCCGAATCTTCTTGTTGAGATTCATCAGAATGGAAGTAGGTTCCTGCTTTGCTCGCCTTTCTGAAAAGACCAATAGAAATGCCCCGCTCATTTCACCAGGATGAGCGGGGCATTTCTGTTTGGAGACCTCATGGCTATGTGTCTATTTAATCCAAGATAAATATCGGGCTTCTGTTCGAAATCCACAGGGCAGCGCAAAAAAATTTCTAAAATTATTTCGGATGGTCGAAGCGGTAACGCCCCGTCTTCCCATTGAGCGTTACATTTCGAAACTCGAAAACAACGATAAAAGGCTTAAGGAGTTGGTGACGCAGAGCGAACACCAATTTTGCATTCGGTTCCACGTTTCCATTGACCCGAACGACGGCGTGCTTCACCTCGCCGGGAACGGCCTCAATCGTCACCGGCTTCCTCCCCTGCAGCAGGGTGAATTTAATGCCCTGTTCGCCTGCTTCCACCGCAGGAATCGTTTCACTTCGCACACCGTCAATGGAAAGCTTCCATTTGTCGGCCTCCTGCAGCCCGCCGACCAACGAAGAAACTGCCGCCCAGATGTCTTTCCAATTCATACCTGCCTCCTTGTCTACGCCCGGAACCCGCATCAAATGTATACATTAGTATACATGAATTTTCCGTGCAATTCATAGGAACAAGGTCGGAATTAAAAAACTTTAGCAAGACGCCGGGGCTCGTCCGTCAGGACAAGGTCTAGCCCGATGTCGAGCGCGATAGCGGAATGCGTCAATGCACCCACCGAAATCAAATCCACCCCGGTACGGGCGATCTCGGCGATGGTGTGTTCATTGACGCCGCCGCTGGCTTCCGCTCTGGCTTTTCCCCCGATCACGGCCACCGCTTCACGCAGTCGGTCAGGCTTCATATTGTCCAGCAAAAGAATATCGGCTCCGGCTTTCACCGCCTCGTGCACCTGTTCGAGCGTATCACATTCCACCGTAATCGTCATGGTGTGGGGGATGGCTTTTCGAGCGCGTTCCACTGCTGCTGTGATCCCGCCGGAGGCGGCGATGTGATTGTCCTTAATCATGACAGCACTATCGAGGCCGTAGCGATGGTTGTGCCCGCCCCCCACCCCGACGGCGTATTTTTCCAGCGGTCGCAGCCCCGGCGTGGTTTTACGGGTGTCTACCACACGCACACCGGTTCCCTCCACAAGCGAAACGAAGCGGGCCGTTTTGGTGGCGATTCCGGACAGCCGCTGCACGAAATTCAAGGCAACCCGTTCGCCCGTCAGCAGGCTTCTCGCGCTTCCGACGATCTCGCAGATCGTGGTTCCAGAAGCCACCCGCCCGCCCTCCTGAAGGGCTGGCCTGACTATAACGGAGGAATCCACCTGCCGATAGACTTCCTGCACCACCGGGAGACCGGCAAGCACGCCTTCTGATTTGGCGATCATCACCGCCGAAGCCTGTGCCTCGGCGGGAACGGTCGAAAGCGTGGTGAGGTCGCCCTCGCCGATGTCTTCGCGCAGGGCGTTGGAGACGATGGAACTGAGATTGGTGAGGTACATCATAGAAATGAAGTTTAAGAGCGGAGGTTAAAGCCGGGTCGTGATTTTTGGCGGTGCAACAGACCACGCATCGGCCCGAAAGTCTACAGAAAAAGCAAAAACAGACAAAAGGGAGCGTGAAACCCATTTCGCTCCCCTGCAAAGGCATACTGCCCAAACCGGAGTTTTCATTCGAGCGTTATCCGCAGCCGTGTTTTTCAATTCGTTTTGGCCGCCGCTCAAAAGGTCGAAAACCATTCATCGTCGTTTGGCGGCTGTGCTATCGTTTTTGCCGCCCGATGATCACTTCGCAGGAGGCCCGCTCCAGAAGAGCATTTGTCAGCGAAGAAAAAGCCTCGTGAGATTGATCGCCCTCTGCACTGTAGGGTGCGCCCAAAACGATGAGGTCAATTTCTTGTAGCTTCACCGCACTGAGGATGCCGTCGAGCGGTTCGCGCACCCGCTGAATTTCCTGAACCGGAATGATCCCCTGCGGCTGCGTTAATGGAACGGCGCGTTTGAGGGTTTCCTGAGCGGCTTTTTCTTCCTCGGCCAAAGGAGCGTTAAGGGGCAGGCCGCGCCCGACTTCGATCAGGTAAGCGAGCCGAACCTCGAAACGATTGACTTTCGCAATGCGCGAAGCCAGCACCGCCCCGTAGGTTAAGTCTACCTCGGCAATGAGCGGAACCAGAATGCGCCCGTTGGTTTTCGCAGCCTCCATTGCTGCCAGCGAACGTTTGCAGTTCAGCGTATGCAACGAAGCCCGCGCATCCGCCACCGAGTTGGCGACCGGCAACTGCGACCGTACACCGGGAATCGTTCGACAAACCGCCGCTGCGTTTTCGGGCAGGTTGGCAACAATGATGCGGGCGTGTGCCGCTTCGATGTCTTTCATCGCTTCGAGAAAGGTTTTTCCGCCCTCGCCGGATACCTCATCCAAGTGCCCGCAGTCAATGATGATGCCCTGCGGATGCTCCTGCAGCAGCAGATTCGCGGCGGCTTTGATCGTCATCCACTGGTTTTTATGAAGGGCCCCGGAAAGCCGGACAACATCTTCTTTGGTTTCGATAATCATAAAGGTCTTTCGCCTCGTTTCAGTGCCCCTGCTCCTCGTTGTGCGCCGGGGGGTTCACCGTCTCGTCTTCGTGCAAAACGTCCTCTCCGGGACGCTCTTCCAGTTCCTGCAAATAATACCTCACGTTTGCCACCACAATATCGCGCCGGGCCAGCAGCCTGAGTTTCAGCAGCAGCCCGTTGTTTCCGTGCAGCAGCGCGTGCCACTTTTTCGTGGGCACGAATTCCGGTACGATCACGGTCACCAGATGGTTTCTCCGTTCCAGCTGCACCGCGTCCAGATAGCGCATCACCGGCTCGATCAGGGAGCGGTAGGGCGAGTTGAGAATGACGAGCGGCACATCCTGCCCAAAGTGTTCCCACTTTTCCCGTAGTTTCGGGGTACGTTCCGGGTCGGTTTCGATATGAATGGCGCGACAGTCCGACGAAAGCGATCTGGCATAGGTGAGCGCAGGCATCACGCCCCGATGGAGGGTGGGCACGAGCAAAAGCACGGTATTGGTCATCGGGGTTCGATTCGGATGGTAGTGCTTCATGTTCAATTGTTGTGCCACATCCAGGTAGTGATTGTGAATGAGATTGAACACAAAGTAGAGCACCACGATCAGCACCACGATAATCCACGCTCCTACCGCGAACTTTTCGTAAATGATTGTCATCAGGACAATCAGGGTCGCCGTTGCCCCGATTCCGTTGATGACGGCTTTTTTCTGCCAGCCCCGCTGCTTTTCGTGAAACCAGTGAATGACCATCCCGGTTTGTGAGAGCGTGAATGCAAGAAACACACCCACCGCATAAAGCGGGATCAGGTTGTCTACTTTTCCCTTAAACGCCACAATGAGCAGTCCCGCCAGAATACCGAGAATTCCAATTCCGTTCTTGAAAACAAGCCGGTCGCCGAGGTTAGCGAACTGCTTGGGCAAAAACCGGTCGTGCGCCATAATGGAGGCAAGTCGGGGAAAGTCGGCGAAGGCGGTATTGGCAGCCAGCACGAGAATACCCGCCGTCAGGAGCTGAGTCAAGATATACAAAAAGGCGAATTTACCGTCTTTCCCGAAGGTCGCCCCGGAAATCTGATCAATCACCGAAGCCGCACCGTCGAAATAGACGATCTTCATCTGCATCGCCGTGATGGACAGCCCCAGAAAGATCGAGCCGAGAATGGCCGCCATCGCCAGCAGCGTTAGTGCCGCATTTTTGGACTTGGGGCTCTTGAACGCGGGGATGCCGTTCGACACCGCTTCCACGCCCGTCATCGCGGTACAGCCGCTGGAAAACGCATGAAGCAGCAGGCCAATGCTGGCGGCCTCCGCCAGACGTTTGGTTTTCGCCAGTTCGCCGACATAATCGCTGCGGAACTGCTCGATCTCGGCCAGCTGCGGTGTCCAGCCGAAATGCGTTCCGACCAGATTGATCGCAATAATCAGCAGGCACATCGCCACAAAACCGTAGGTGAAAAAGGCGAACAAGGCTCCCGACTCTTTCAATCCGCGCAGATTGGCGAGGGTAAGCACGGCGATACAGAGAATACAGAGCGGAACAATCTGCGCGTTTACGTCGAGATGCAGCTTCTGAAGAATGAACGGCAGCCCGGAAAGGTTCTGGATTCCAGCGGCAATGGACACCGAAACCGTGAGCACGTAATCAATCAGCAGCGACGCACCTGCCACCAGGCCCCAGTTGATCTTAAAGCGTTTTCCGACATTCTCTTTGGTGACGATATAGGAGCCGCCGCCGCCGGGATAAGCGAAAATCGTCTGCCAGTAAGAGGTCGCCACAATGGTCAGCAAAAGAATGATGGCAAAGGCGACCCCAATGGTCAGGCTGCGGTATTGAGCGAACGAGGCTTCGACCCCCAGGCCGGCAGCTCCCAGCACAAGCGCGATTTCCTGCGTGGCATAAGCACACGAGGAAATCGCGTCGGAAGCAAATACCGGAAGGGCAATGCGTTTCGGGAGCAGGGTATGTTCCATGTGCTCGGAAGCGAGCGGGGAGCCGATGAGCAGGCGGCGAAAACGTTTGTAAAAAGAGGGAGTGCGTCGGGTCGGCTTTAACGCTGGCATCGGGTCCGAGGGATTTCCGGGGTCCGCCTCTTCGGAGGGGGGAATCAATTGAGCCATAATGAGTTGCGCCTCAGACGGGCGTCCTCCAGATGAAAAAAGTCCGCTCGGAAAAACGGTTTCCGAGTGTTCTGCCGATAGTATACACTTTCGCTGACACCAATCACAACGGAAGACAAGAATCGCTTCAATCTAAACCCAAGGCATTCCGGGCCGAAAGAGATCAAAAGGACGAATCCAGGCTCTGCTTCTGCTCTTTGTCCAACGCAAACGAAGAAACGCCGGTTCCAAAAGTTCGGGGCCGCCGAAGCAAAAGCATCTTTCCAAGCAAGCGGAAAAACGGGGCAGGAAAGGCTCTGCCCCGTCCAAAAGACCGCAGGTTTTTTCGTTTAGCCCAGCAGCTGCCCGCGCAGTGCACCCGTCGGGGCGGCGGCAGTCAGCACATTGACATAGAGGTTTCCGGCGGACAGCTGAGTCAGAAAATCGGCGAAGTTCGCGATTCCGCCTCCGGGAACGATGTCAGCGGCGCGAATCACCTTTGTTGCCGCCTGAGTGAAGGTTCCATTAACTGCACTGTCGAAGATCGTGGCCACCACCGGCCCCGCCACTCCTGCTGCTCCGGCTTGAATCTGAATTTTGGTAACGTTGGTGATCGTCGTCCCCGTGAGATTGACTTCAAGAGCGAGGGCATCTTTGGCGAGATTGAGGGTTCCAATCGCGAGGGCCAGAGCGGGATTGGTAACCGTTCCGCCTCCACCGACCACCGGCAGATTCCCATTCACGGTGAGGGCCGCGCTGTACCGCTTGAAGAGCAGCTGCCCTTGAATGGCTCCGGTGGGGTTGGCCTGGGTGTTCACGACGATAAACGTGCGCCCTGCAAGCATCGCATCAATGAAATCGGCGAAATTGCTGATCCCGGCTGAGGGCTGCGGCGTCAACTCGGCGTTGGCAATGGCGGCGGTCAGCTGTGTGCCGAAATTGGTGGTGGACAGGGTGAAGAGTTTCAATCCGGGTGTGCCCCCTGCGCCAACACGAATTTCTGCTCCGGTGATATTGGGCAGGTTGGCCACGCTCAGCGTCAGCGTCATGGACGTAAGAGCCGGTTCCAGCCCGCCCTGAAAAATTCCGTAAGCCGAAGGGACGGCGGGAACGGCACCATTTCCGGTCAGGGTGGCATACGTGGTGATCTGTCCCAGCTGCCCGCGAATTTCCCCATCAGGATGGGCCGCCGTATGGATGTTGACATACGCTCCGCCAGAGGTGACGGCGTTGACAGCATCTTGGAACGTATTGATTCTGGCTTCTGGCTGCGCCTGAAGATCGGCGGCTCGCAGAGTTTTCGTCAGGGAAGCGGGAAAGGCTCCCTGCGCTGCATCGTAAAGCGGGAAAATGACGGGGCCGTTTGTACCGACGCTCCCGGCGTGAATATGTGCCATTGTCACGCCCGTCAGCCCCGACGTGTTGACGGAAACGGTGATTTCAGTTTGCGCCACATTGACGATCAATTCCGCAATACCCTTTCCGGTAGACGTAACAGCGGGAACCTGCTGTCCGCCGCCGAGCACGGCGCGGGTAGTCGTGGGATCGAGCGGGGCAACAATGGTGGTTCCGCCTCCTCCGCCGCAGCCGGGAAGCAAAGTGGCTCCCCCGAAAATTGCCGCTGTGCCCATTAAAAATTGTCGTCGGCTGCTGTGCCTGTTGTCTGACATTCGCGTTTTTCTCCTGATGAGTTCTAGATAAGTTCTAAAGGTATCTGAATCTTGAGATGATGAGGGGCATTTCGGTGAGGAAGTCGGAAAGGGGGAACGCTCGACCTCTCTCGCTTCTGCCATTTTACCGCAAACCGTTCCTTTTTCGGCCAGACCGCTTTGGGAAGACGAGGCACTGCATTTTCACCATCGAACGAAACGGGGCGGCGGACGCTCCCGCCCTGCCGCCCCCGGCAGTTGAAACTACGGGCGATCCGTTCGGAAGGGAACGGCGGGCAGTCCGGCTCCGTTGTAAAGCGTGGCGTCGGGATTGTTGCCCCAGGCATAGCGCACCGCCACCGGTTTCGGGACGGAGGCCGAGGAAACCACCACCGTATCTCCCACGATTTTCGCGTCGGCCCAATAGAAGTGTTTGTCTTCTCCGGCAACGGCGAAGCCTTTGGGGGCCGAATTGTCCGCCGCCTTCAAGCCGCCTTCCGTATGCTCGAAGCGCAGCACCACACTTCCGTTTTCGGTGTGCATCGCTTTGTAAACGGGGCCGGAAAACGCCATTCTTTTTCCGTAGGTTTTCGCCAGCGCGTTCAGCGCAAGCCGCCGCCCGACCTCCTGTTTGTTTTTAGGGTGAATGTCGTCGGCCTCTCCGATGTCAATGGCAACCGCCAGCCCGGAGTTTTTCACCTGGGTGGCCGTGAGTTCCTGAGCCTCCCGAAGCAGGGGCCAGGGATCGTTTTTTGGCTCGGTGTCCCGCCCCATGAAACTGGCCAGCTGCACGATATAAAAAGGAAACTCTCCCGACTCGAACTGCCTGCGCCAGTCCCCGATCAGGGTGGGCAGCAGTTTTTGGTACTGCGCCGCTCGCCCGGAGTTCGATTCACCCTGATACCAGATCGCTCCCTTAATTCCTAGGGGAACCAGCGGACTGACCATCCCGTTGTAGAGCACCGTCGGGATATTGGGGTTGTCGGCGGACTGAAGAGGCGCGGGTTTGAGGGAAGTCAACGCCGCTCCTTTCAGGTAGTTCCAGTCGCCGCTGAGCGGATAGGTTTTGCTGTCTACCTCCAGATGCATCGCTTCCGGCGTTCCGTAGATGCCGCCGCCGCCGCCCGTGTCCAGCACACTCACAGAGATCACATTTTTTCCGGCTTTCAGCACCCCGGCAGGAATTTTGTAAACGCGGTTATCGTTGTAAGCGTTCATCATCCCCACCCAGTGTCCGTTGACAGAGGTGCTGTCCCGGTCGTCAATGGTGCCGAGGTTGAGAACGGCCTCTTTGCCCGCTGCCGTGTCAGGCAGTTCGATTTCTTTCCGAAAGTAGACGATGCCATCGAAATCAGGCAGCCCCGCATTTTCCCAGAGGGTCGGCAGCTTCATCGTGCTCCAGCCCGAAGCAGCATAGTCCGAGGCTTCGAATCCTTTGGCGGCTCCCGCATCCGTCTGTTTCCACCACGCTTTCATCTGCGCCTCGAAATCCCTGTCTCCCTCTTTCGCCGTTGTTTCCACCTGCCGCACGGTTTCCCGAAAATCGTTTATCGCAGAGAGCGATTCCCCGCTCACCCAGGCTTCGGCAACGGTTCCTCCCCAGGAGGTGTGAATCAGACCGATGGGAATGTTGAGTTCCTGATTCAGTTTGCGCCCAAAATAATAGCCCACCGCCGAAAATCCGCCCCACCCGCCCGTTGAAACCGTCTGCGGGGTGCAGACCTCCCATTTTCCATGGGTCAGCGGTTCCTTGGCATAGGCCGTCTTTTTCGGCACCGTATAAAGGCGAATCAAGGGATAATTGGCTGAGGCGATTTCCTGGGCGGCGTCCTTGGCGGCTCCGATCCCCATTTCCATATTGGACTGCCCGGAACAAATCCAGACATCTCCCAGCAGAATATTGGTCAGCGAAGCGTTTTTGCCGCCGCCGGAAACAGACAGGGTGACGGGAACCGCACTGACTTTGAGGGCAGGAAGCACCGCAAGCCATTTTCCAGCGGAGTCGGCTTTGGCGGCGGCACTTTTTCCGCTCAGCGAGACGGTCACCGTTTCACCGGGAAGCGTCCACCCCCAGATTTTAATCGGGCGGTCGCGCTGAAGCACCATATTATCGGTGAATACCGGCGAGACAAACGGCAGGGCTTGGGCGGACTGGGCGCGGGCTGGCCCGCAAACCGAGGGAAAAGACAGCACAGAGCCTCCGGCCAGCAAAAAAGCCAGCAAAAAAGAGCGCGGCATTGCGTAGTTACTCCTTCATCCTAAGATTTCAACTTAAAACTCGTCCCGTCGGGACTCATCCTTTTATTGTCTGAAAGGGTAGAAATCTCCTGCTTTGGGGGCATGAGACGAAAAAAAGCCCGATCCCCTTTTGCCTTTTGGACAAAAAGAGGATCGGGCTTGCCGGTTTCACGCGGCTTTTTCCGTGGGGACTATTTGCGGCTGCGGCGGCGGCGCAGCAGGCCGAGAGTCGTCAGGCTTCCGGTGACGGCAAACGCCACACTGCCCGGTTCCGGGACATTGTTGAACTGAAGCAGACGCAGGTTGCCGTCGAAATCGGGTGCACCCCCGAAAATCAGTTCCACGGAGCCAACGTGAGCCAGGTCTACCCCGGTGCCAATGGTCGTCATCGAGCTGAAGTTGATCTGAAACGGGTTGTAGCCGCCGGGAACGCCGATGGTGGAAGGCAGGCTCAGGGTGGCCTCCGTGTAATTGGCAGCATCGCTGTAGAGGCGCAGGGTCAGGTAGCCCAGCAGATCGGCTTTGTAGGAGCCGCCCAGATATTTTTCCAGGGACAGATCAAAATTGCCGCCGTTTGCGACAAGCGTGTTTCCAGGCGTCGCATCATACTGAATTTTCGCGAAGCCCTCGTTGTCGCTGGGGGAACTGTAGGTGAAGGTCGAGTCGCTGATGCGAACATTGGCCGTGATCGTGTCCACGCCGGGATCGGCGGCAACCTGATGGTTGACGAACAATCGGCGGTAGCCTCCTAGAGCGTTGGAAGCTGCGATTTCGCTGGAGGAGGTTCCAACGCCGGTAACCGAGACGGTCTGAGCATTGGTGAAGTTGTCCAGCAGGGTGAGGGCGTGAGCATGGGGAGCCAGAAGAGCCATCGAAGAGGTCAAAGCAAAAACGGCGATTGAGCCAGAGAATTTCATGTGAAGGTACCTTTGTTACATCGAAGAGCCGCAGGATAAGTGCGGCCTCAAAACAAGATCGGCATGGGAGCGAAAAGATTTTTCGATCCTTCTTTTCAACTCCACTTCTATTCTCTTGCAGATCGAGTACCAGAAGCAGTGTCACAAATGCTGGAATCGGCGTTTGCACAGCGATGCACCCTCGAATCACGCACAATTGTAGGGCCTGAAACGGAGAAAACTCCGGGCGTTCCTGCTAATCCTCCGAGATTTCGCTCTGCACTCCGACCACGAACTGCATCTGCTCTTTTTCGGCCCCGAAGTCCTGCGGTTCGTCGTCGGGCGGGCGCAGGTAGCCGGTATCGGCAATCAAAAAGCGCAGGCGGGAGCGCAGCACCTCGGACATGGCCGTTCCTTCCCAATGGGCTTTGCGACGCAGCCATTCGTGCTCTTCCGGCGTGAGGCGCAGTGTGAAAGCGCGGTCTCTGGACATTCTGCTTTTTTCCTCGATCCTTATTTTCGGCTGGTTTTTGGGAGCGGTGTTTCGGCTTTTTCTTCGGGGGTGAGCAGAGGAACCGTAAAAGAGAAAACCGGCAGCCCCGTGCTGTCATCGAAGTCCGCGGCGGCCTGCACTCCGATGCGGGCGATTTCTTCCGCCGTTTTGTCCGGGTCGTGATAAACGGCGAACATCGCGCCCACCGCGTAGCTGTAGCCGCTGCCTAGCGCGTAAAACCGCGAATACTCCTGCACATCCCGGTGCTGGGCCACTCCGAAAATCCCGTAAGGGTTTGCAAGAGCCACATCAATCTGCGTGGTCTCGAAGGCATCTTCGTCTTCGCCGGAAGGGTTTAGAAAGTAGGTTTCCTTCATCGCCGCGTGAAGTCCCAGCCACGATCCGAAAATGGAGGCGACATTCTCGAATTTCGGGGGTTTGTTTTTGGCTTTGGAAAAATAATCCTTCAAAATGAGTTTGGCGGCGGGTGCACCCGTCAAAGCCAAATAGGTATCCCCGATTTGAATGATTTTGTGGTGGTTCACGATGTAGTCGGCGGTTTCTTTGCCGGTTCCCCACTTCGTCATCGAGTCGGCAGCAATGGCGGCAACTCCGTTTTTTCGCACAACGGTTACAGTGGTCATAGTTTGCTTGTTTCTGCCCGAAGAATGATTTTAAGGCGGGACGGGCGATTTTCCGTCTATTTTACCCGGATTGCCCCTTCCCGCCGCGCCGGAAAAGGGTTTTCCAGAGGGCAGCAGAGAGGTTTCGGGCCAGAAAGCAGGGATTAGGCGGAATTTTGTTGAATTCTGTTTCTAAGAAAGCGATGGAACTCAACGATGAAGGAACAACTCCTCTTACTTTTCGCGGTACAAGAAACCGACAGTGCCCTCGATGCGATCAAGCGTGAGTATCACGCGCTCAATCCAGGGCATCAGGAAAAAGCGGCCTATGACACCGCTAAGGCCGCTTATCTCGAAGCTAAAGCCGCTCTGGAAGTGACGCAGACCGCTGTGCGCGACGCCGAACTCGAACTTCAATCGCTCGCAAAAAAGCGGACGGATGAAGAAACCAAACTCTACAGCGGTAAAATCACAAACCCCAAAGAACTCACCGCTCTGCAGGAGGAGGTGGCTGCCCTGGGTCGGCAGAAAGAACGCCTCGACGAAGCCCTGGCCTCGCACTTGGAAACGCGGGATATTCAGACTCACACCGAAGCGGAGGCGAAACGCGCGGCACGAGGAGCACGAACGGCCCTCGATACTATGCAAAAAACAGCGATGGAACGCGCCGACCTGCTCAAAGCGCAGGCACAAGTTCTGGCGGGTCAGCGCAAAACGCAGGCTTCTCTGGTGACACCCGCTCTTCTGAAAACGTATGAGAACATTCGCGCCGCAAAAAACGGGGTGGGAATAGCGGAGGTTGTCGATGGAAAAGCCTGCGGCGGCTGCCGTATGGCTCTGCCCAACGCGATGATCGCTCGCCTGAAGCAGGGAACCGAGCAGATTGTGTGCGACAACTGCGCCCGCCTTCTCGTATTGAGGCAAAAATAAAGCGGAGAACTGGTGATGAATCTATTTGAAGCCGCCCCGCAGGACGCTGGCGCGAAACCCTGGGTTGCCTATGTAGATGGTGCGGCAAGGGGAAATCCCGGCCCTGCGGGAATCGGCATCCATCTGGAGGATGGCTCTGGCAGAGTGCTGAAAGAAGTCGGGGAGCCGCTGGGCAGAACCACCAACAATGTCGCCGAATATTCCGCAATGGTTCGTGCGCTGGAAGAAGCTCTGGCTCTTGGCGGCACTCATCTGCTCGTCTACACCGACAGCGAGTTGATGGCGCACCAGATCAACGGCAAATACGCGGTGAAAGCCGCCCATCTTAAGCCCTATTTCGGTCGGGTGCAGCTGCTGCTGTCCAAATTCGCCTCCGTGAAAGTGCATCACGTTCGCCGGGAACTCAACAAAAAAGCGGACGCGCTTTCCAATGTCGGGGCGGATCAGGTGCGCTGATTTTTGCTATGCTCAACCCCGACCTTCCTGCCTTGATTCTCGCCCCGATGGACGGCATCACTGATGCGCCGATGCGTGCCGTTCAGGGAGAAGCCGGTGCGTTTTCGTTTGCCGTTTCGGAGTTTCTGCGCGTCAGCATCGAAGTGATTCCGCGTAAGGTTTTTCTTAAGCACGTTCCCGAACTGGCTTCGGGAGCGACTACCCCGACCGGGCTTCCGGTGGCGGTGCAGCTGCTGGGCGGCGACCCGGAACGGATGGCGAAATCGGCTCTCGTTGCCCTCAAAGCCGGAGCCAAAGCGATTGATATCAACTTCGGCTGCCCCGCCCCCACCGTAAATCGGCATGACGGCGGAGCGACGCTCCTTCAGCACCCGAAGCGAATCCGTGAGATCGTGGCGGCGGTGCGCGAAGCGGTTCCCCCTCAGATTCCCGTATCGGCCAAAATGCGGCTGGGCTGGGATTCCATCGAGCCGATCTATAAAAATGCAGAAATGGCGGCGCAGGGCGGAGCGTCCTGGCTTACGATTCACGCTCGCACCCGCACACAGGGGTATCAGCCGCCGGTGTACTGGAAGCCGATTGGAACGGTACGCGAATGTCTGAACATTCCGGTGGTGGCCAATGGCGACCTCTGGACTCTGGAAGGGTTTCGGCAATGCCGGGAGGAAACGGGCTGCCGCCACTTTATGCTGGGGCGCGGCGCGTTGGCAAACCCGGTGCTGCCGCACCAGATCGCGCAGGAATTGGGCATTGGCTTTTCGACTTCCCTCCCCTGCCCCGAAATTAAGTTCCCGCCGCCCAACTGGTCGGCCCTGCTGATGCGCCTGGTGGAATACACCCGCTTTTATGAGGACAAAGTTCCGTCCCGCATTGTCCTGCGCCTCAAACAGTGGCTTCGGCTGGCTTCGGTTCACGGCGATTTTATCGGCTTCGACGAAATCAAGCGCACCGAAACCCCGGACGAGTTTTTCGCCTGCCTGAACCGCCTCCAACCCGCTCAAAGGGATCGCCTACGGGGATGAATCTTTCCCTGCTCGTTTCCAGGAATAGGCTCCTGACGGCAGAAAGTTTGTGGGGAGCACTTTGTTGAGGAGAGAACCCTCATACCCCTAGACGAACGCGAAACACTCTGTCTGAAGAATTCATTCACAAAATGACGCGCCTCGTTTTTCCGACGCTGTGGTACACTCAACCCTCCTCGCCTGTTTCGCTCTTTCAGAGATTCCGCCGTGTCCGCCGCCGCTAACCCTGTTGACCCCCACGTCTCATGCCGACACCGTTTTCTTCAACTTCGAGAGCGGCAACTTCGACGGCTGGACACTCACCGGCGACTGCTGGGACAAAGCCCCCGCTACCCCAAAAAACCTTTGTGGACAAGGGAGGCAATCCTCTGGTTTCTGGCATCGTCGGCAAGGGCTATCTCACGACCCTCTACAAGAGTGCCGCCACCACCGGAAAAGCCGTCTCCAAAGACTTCACGATTGACCGTCCGTTCCTGACTTTCAAGATCGGGGGCGGACACTAGTCTCAACCTCCTCGTGGACGGCAAAATCGTCCGTACCGCTCCTTGCGATCCGGGAACCGAGAGTTGGGTCATCTCAAAGTCTCCTGTCCAACAGAATACCCTCAAAAAGAGGAGGATAATGCAACTCTTTTTCTGTAAAATGTCGGTGTGTCCCTTCGGCGGAGGGGGCTAGTTGTCTTTCTCGAAGAGCAGGTAGGCTTTCCCGGTCTGCCAATCGTCGCTGATCTCCATCAGCACCGCAGAAACCAGTCTGAGGCAGGACGCCTCATTGGGAAAGAGGCTGGCAACACGGGTTCTTCGCCTCACTTCTTTGTTCACTCGCTCCAATCCATTGGTCGTCCTCAGAAGACGGCGATGAGGCTCAGCAAAGGCGAACACGGTCAAGCCTTCGGGCAAGTTGGTTTCCATCCAGTCGGCGAGTTTGGGCATCGCCTGGCTGTACTTTTCGACGGTGCGCTTCAAGAGAGCCTCCGCCTCGCCCCGGTTTGGCGCGGTCAGGATCGAGCGAAGATCGGAAGCAACCTCGGCTTTTCGCTCGGCTTTGGTGACGTAGGCTTGGGCGTTTTGTTGCAAATGAAACTGACAGCGTTGCCAGGGGACGCCCCCCAAGACCGCTTGCCGAGCGGCTTTGAGACCTTCGTGAGCGTCGGAGGTGACAAGGCGTACTCCGCACAGACCGCGCTCGACCAGCCCTTTGAGAAAGGTGCGCCAATGCACTTCGTGTTCGGAGAGGGCGACTGAAACGCCTAAAACCTGCCGTTTTCCCGTCTCGTCCACGCCAACGGCGATCAAAACGGCGGCTTTCTCGACTTTGCCCGCCTGTCTCACACTTTCGTAGCGGGCGTCCAGATAAAGATAAGGGAACGCTCCAAGAGGGCGAGTGCGCCAGGGGGAAAGCACGGCATCGAGTTCTGCCGCCGCTCGACTGACTTGAGCGGAAGAGACGCTCGTGCCACACAGGGTTTCGGTAATCGCGGCGACTTTGCGGGTCGAAACGCCCTGCACATACATTTCGGCGAGGGCAAGTTTGAGAGCACGTTCGCTTCGGACCCCTTTCTCCAGAGCGGACGGATAAAACTCCCCGGAACGTACCTGCGGGATCGAAACGGTGAGTTCGCCGACGCGGGTGGCGACGGTTTTGTCCTTGTAACCGTTGGCGTAATCGTGACGCTCAGCACTGCGCTCATAGGGTTGCAGTCCCAAATACTTTTGCCGCTCGGCTTGCATCGCCAGATTGAGCAGAAGCGTGAGAGCCTGCGGAAGGGCATCGAAGCCGTTTTGGGTGAGCAGTTCCAAAATCGGGTCGCTCAGAGTAAACTCAGGGTGGGTCATGGTGGTTTTGAATTCCTTTCTTGGTGTCGCAACCGAAAGGATACACCATGACCCGCTGAAGTTGCCCTCAGCAGACCAAATCCAATTTACAGAAAACAAGATACACTAACAAGAGGAGTGTTAGACAAGATACTTAAGAATACAACCAATTAGGAATTTTGAAATGTCAAACAAACCATGTGTATCCAAGACTCATTTCTTTGCACTTGTGAAATCTGGAAACAAGGCAGAAGTAGAAAAATTCATCCAATTAGGCTTTGACCTTAGCCAGACTACACCTAAAGGTAAGAATGCTTTATTTTACGCAGTTGAGGCGGGACATGGTGATCTTGTTAAATTGTTCTTAAAGCAAAGAATGGATGTCAACTCTTTAGATTGTTATGGGCAAACCCCGCTTATATGCGCGTTAAAAAAACGTATTCCACACGTTATTCCTTCTTTGTTAGATTTCAGAGCTGACCCAGATTTGAGCGATTCCTTTGGGTACAACCCGCTTTCACTCTGTATACTTAACTCTCTATATGACACAATTCCACTTTTGCTAAAGCACGGTGCAAATCCAAATACTAGTTACAGAGGTATGGGAACAGTTTATGAGCAGGCTGCACTTCATCTAGACGCGTTTGTAGTAAATGAATTGTTTGAACATGGTGCTGAACTTGATCTGCTGGGTGCCTCACTAATTGAAAATTTAGATATGATGTCGGCGTTGCTTGACAAGAAAATTAGTCCTGATTCAAGTGTAGATTATTCTGGTAGAACCCCATTGATGGGCGCATCATTTCATGGGCGTTTAAACGCAATAGAGAAGCTTATCAGCCATAAGGCAACAGTCGATCAGGTGGACAATCGAAACCAAACAGCATTGTGGTATGCAATTATAAACAATCAAATAAGAGCTTCGGAGCTTTTGCTTTCTTATAAGGCAAATATAAATTCTGAATGCATGATTTCTTCAGCGATTCTTAATTGCGTCAAAAAGGGGTTTTCAAACGCTATAAAGTGGCTGTCTTCGAGAGGTATTCTTCTTACTCTTCATTCGGCAGCGGCTATTGGTGACTACCACAGCGTGGAAACACTGTTAGATGGCGGGTATAAAGTTGACGATAATTCTTCTAACTCTAGCAAGGGGCTATGGAAGTCACCACTATATTGGGCAATTTGCAGCAAAAGCTACGAAACTGTACAGATATTGCTAAATAAGGGTGCTAACGTTTCTAAGGAAAGTAATTGCAATTATATCCAAGTTGCACAAGCGGAAAGTTGCGACTACTTAGTTGACCTACTGAAGGCTTACGGGGCTAGTGAGTAGATGCCTGTTTCAAAAAGCCTTTATCCTGCGCTTTTTTGTGTGGAAGAATCGCCTCCGACCATATACCGCACCCGCGCGCGCCCTGCAGAACACAGCCGTATCACCAACCTTAAAACCAAAGGAGCAAACCTTGCGGAACACTCTCGAAAGTTTCCAGAATTCCCCGAACCCTTCCGCAACGCTCCCCAACACTTGCCGACACTCCCGCAAACTTTGGAGAACCTTCCCGAAACTTTCGAGAACGCGCCGCAGCCCCTCGGACGCTTCCGCAACACTTCGAGAACCCTCCGCAAACAGTCCAGAACACGCTCAACTTGCGAGAACCGTTAGAGTATAATAACGAAAACAAAAGAGAGAGGCAAGACCGAAATGGCAACTGCGACCAAGCGACAGCAAACACCACAAGAGATTTTTGCGGCGATTGAACAATTGGAACCCAACGAAGCGGAGCAGATCGCACAACGTGTACTGCAAATGCAGGCGCATCGCAAAGCCCCTCACTTGCCTGCCCGCGAAGCCGAATTGCTTCAGGAAATCTACAGGGAAAAGCGTGTCGGATTTCAAGCGCGTTTCGACGAACTCAACGCCAAACGCCGCGAATCTACTCTCACGTCTGAAGAATACGCCGAACTCCTGCAATTGAACGACGAATCGGAAACCTTTACGCTACGCCGCCTTGAAGCATTGGCGGAATTATCCTTGCTACGGCGCGTGACACTTCCCGCCCTGATGCAACAACTCGGCTTGAAGGCTCCTCCCGTTGTCTGAATATATCCCCAAACGGCTTCGCGAAGCCGTCGAGCGTCGCGCTGACCGCCGCTGTGAATACTGCCTTTGCCCGCTGGACATCACCACTGATCCGTTTGCTGTTGAACACATTCTTCCTGTTGTTCGTGGCGGCCTAACCGTGCTGGACAATCTTGCTCTTTCCTGTTCAACGTGCAATGGACATAAATACAATCACATCGAAGGCTACGATTCCGTGAGTGAGCAAACCGTCCCTCTTTATCATCCACGTTTGCACCGTTGGGCGGAACATTTCACTTGGGATGAGGATTCCATTCGACTCATTGGCTTATCTCCGACAGGGCGTGCGACTATCGAAACCCTCCATCTCAACCGTCAGCGCGTCGTCAATCTTCGTTATGTGCTGTTCCTTGTTGGCATTCATCCGCCGAAAGACACGGAAGCCCCGTCAGCACAATAACATTCCCGCGAAATTGTCATAATTTGCCCTCAGTTTTCTGCTACAATCGCATAACCTTATTGTCTTTCATACCGACTCAAATGGGGGAACCCTGCCAATGCCCGGCACTTCTCACTTTTTTCGCCTCTCCCGTCTCGTTCTCGCCGCGTCCGCCCTCCCCACCGTCACATTCGCCCAAACGCCTAACACCGACATCGTTCTCTTCGACTTCGAGAGCGGCAACTTCGACGGCTGGACACTCACCGGCGACTGCTGGGACAAAGCCCCCGCTACCCCAAAAAACCTTTGTGGACAAGGGAGGCAATCCTCTGGTTTCTGGCATCGTCGGCAAGGGCTATCTCACGACCCTCTACAAGAGTGCCGCCACCACCGGAAAAGCCGTCTCCAAAGACTTCACGATTGACCGTCCGTTCCTCACCTTTAAGATCGGCGGTGGGCATTATCCAAAGGAAGCGTGTCTTAACCTCGTTATGGACGGCAAAATCGTCCGCACCGAAACGGGTTTTGACTCTGCCGAATTCGTCTCCGCCTCTTGGGACGTTTCGCTTCTCACTGGCAAGACCGCGAATCTTGAAGTCGTGGAACCCTTGAAATGTCAGAAAGAGGGACAAAGCCAGGTTTGCACCGCCTCTTTCGTTGTGATACAATAAAACCACTTCAGCAGGGAGAATTGTTATGACTGCCTTGCAAATAGAAAAAGAGCTGCTCCGAAAATGGCACGCTTTGCCCGCTGAACAGCGGCAAGAAGCACTGGACTTTGTTCAGTTTCTGAATACCAAAACGCCACCGAAAGTGAAATCTTTGCAGTCCGCTTTGGGATTGTGCGCCGATCTCAATCCGTCTATCGAGGCCGCAGAAATTGACGAAGCACGGCAGGAAGCGTGGAGTCAATTTCCACGCGAGGATTTCTAAATTCCCTCGGCACTTGTCGCAGATACCCACGCTACCATTTGGTACATTTTGGACGATCCGCGATTTTCCGCTATTGCTTGCAACGAAATGGAGAGTGCCGCGCAGTCCGGTCTGCCGATCTATGTGCCTTCGATTACGCTTGTGGAGATTGTTTATCTGGTCGAGAAGAGACGCTTTCCCGAAGAACTGATCCACAGACTTCTGGAAGCCCTCCAAAATCCGAACAATGTTCTTTGCCTCGCACCCCTGGATTTGTCGGCTGCACAGGCATTGAGGCAAATTCCGCGTGAGCAGGTTCCCGATATACCGGACAGAATCATTGCGGCAACGGCTCTTGCGCTCGAACCGCCCCTAATCACTCGTGACGGCAAAATCACCGCCTCCAATGTCACCACCCTCTGGTAACTCCCAGATCATTCCGCTTTCTTTGGAGACTACGCCATGTTCCCCTACCCTCGTCTTTCTCGTTTCGCTCCCGTTCTCGCTCTGTCCACTCTATTTTCACTTTCGCCTGCCCAAATGCCGGATGCCAAACTCCCGAGGCCGTTTTCTTCAACTTCTGTTCCCCACAAGCCGTAAATAAAGCTATGAACTCACCGAAACTTCGTGCGCCGCAGCTGCCCAGCAGCCCTGATCTCTGGCTGAACACAGGAGGAAACGCTTTTCAACTCGAAAAGGGCGTCCTCTATCTGCTCGACTTTTGGACGTACTGCTGCATCAACTGCCTCCACATCCTGCCCGACCTGCGTTATCTCGAAGAGCGGTTTGCCGGAAAGCCCTTTTGCGTGATCGGCGTTCATTCCGGCAAATTCGACAACGAAAAAGACGCCGATAACCTCCGTAACGCCATTTTGCGACACGACATCCGCCACCCCGTTTTGCGCGACGACCTCTACAAAATCTGGCGGGCTTACGATGTTCGTGCCTGGCCCACCCTTGTGCTTGTGTCGCCAGACGGCTATTACCTCGGATCGCTTTCCGGCGAGGGACACCGGGATGCCCTTGAAACGATGATCGCCCAGCTTCTCGATACTTACGCCGAAGAGGGCGTCACTCGCGAAACCGCGCCGCTTTTCACCCTCGAAGCCGAAAAAGAACTCGATCCCCCGCTTTATTATCCCGGCAAAGTGCTGGCGGATGGGGCGCGGAATCGTCTTTTCATTGCAGATACGCGCCATAACCGCCTGATCCTCACCTCTCTGGACGGCTCCGAGTATACGGTGATCGGAAGCGGAAAACGCGGGCGCGAGGACGGCGATTTCGCTTCCGCCTCCTTTCACGATCCGCAGGGGTTGGCTCTCACGCCCAATGGAAACGCTCTGCTGGTCTGCGATCTCGAAAATCACCTGATCCGTCGCATTGACCTGAACGAACAGCAGGTCGAAACGGTCGCAGGAACCGGTGTTCAGGGCCAAGAACGATCTCCCGGCGGCCTCGCGCTGGAAACGCCGCTTTCTTCTCCCTGGGACATTGCGGCGTGCTCGGAGGGCTTTGCGATTGCAATGGCGGGAACCCATCAGATTTGGATTTTGAGAGGCGACGGCACTCTTTCCCCCGGTTACGGTTCCGGGCGCGAAGCCCGCGTTGACGGCTCCGCTACCGAAGCCGCATTTGCTCAGCCCAGCGGCATTGCCTGGAGCGAAGCGGCGGGTTCCCTGTTTGTTGCAGACAGCGAAATCAGCGCAGTACGCGCAATCATCCCGAACGGAGACGGGCAGGTTTCTACTCTGGCCGGAGGCGACCTATTTGATTTCGGCGATGCCGATGGAACCGGTGACCGGGTACGGCTTCAGCATCCCCTCGGCCTTTGCGTTTGGGAAAACACCGTTTATTTGGCCGACACCTTCAATCACAAAATCAAAACGGTCTCTCCCCAGACGGGCGAAGTAAAAACACTGGCGGGAACGGGAAAACCTGGACTTCAGGACGGCGAAGCGGGGGCGGCACAATTCCATGAGCCTGCCGGGGTGAGCGCGGCAAACGGCTGTCTTTACATTGCCGACACCAACAATCACGCCATTCGGGTGCTCGATCTCCAAACGAACCGAGTTCGCACTCTGGAAATTCAGGGTCTTTGCGGAAACGGACTTTGCTTTCCGCCGCGCCAAGAAAGCAGTCCGGTTATCACCCCAAAATGACCTTTTTTGCGGTGAGACCCAAAACCCGGAACAATTTCTGAAATGGGCGCGTAGAGTCTCACAGCGCATGTCCTCCTTTTAATTGAGATTGCTGTCCTTATGACAGACCTGTGTTTCGGCTTTTCGCCGCAGCACAGGTTTTTCTTTTGCCTCTCCTCCTCGCAGTTTCGGCTGTCTTTCTCCAAATAAAATCAAATTTAATCGGCTCTTAACCTGTTCTTAACGAAGATCAGACATACTTTAATGATAAGATTTGTGAATAGTAAGAACAAGACTGCTTTTCACCCCTCAAGAGATCAACAAGCCGGGGATAAATCGTCTCCTGCTGCCTCCAAAGGTTTACGGGAGCGAGTTGGGCGGGTTTGTGTGGTTGATTGAAACAAAAATCGTCTCATTTTTTATTTTCGCCGCTTTTTGAGGCTGATTTACGTCAGTTAAAATAGGGTTTACCGAGTTTTTCTGTTTTCTTCCTCAATTTAGAAACAGAAATTCACGTCATAGCCTCGAAGCAGGCGGTAACGCCCCAAGGAAGTTCGGTATGCTCACGCCTTTGCGCTCCCAGTTCGACCAGGAGCTAAAAATTTTGCAGGAAACAATGCTCGAAATGGCTACCTGCGCCGACACGATGCTGCGAAACGCTGTAGATGCCTTAGTCTTTGGCGACCCGGTACTCGTGGAACAGGTGATCCAACGGGATGAAATCGTGGATCGCTTCGATATGGACATCGAAAATCGCTGTTTGATGCTCATCGCCACCCAGCAGCCCATTGCCCGCGACCTTCGCGTGATTGGAACGGCACTCAAGGTTATCACCGACATCGAACGCATCGGCGATTACGCGGTGGATATTGCAAAGATCGCTCGCCGACTTTATCGTGCTCATGCCCTGTATCGCCCGCTGGCCGACATTCCACGCCTGGGGGAGCTAGCCCGTGCCATGCTCTATAATTCCCTGCAGGCGTTTGTCCATCAAGATTTGGTGTTGGTTCACAAAGTGATTCAGGATGATGATGAGGTAGACCGGCTTTATCACCAAATTCGAGACGATCTCACCCTGCAAATGCTCAACGAATCCACCCGCAGCTACCTTGCTCTCAATCTTTTGTTCGCCGCAAAATATCTGGAGCGGGTCAGCGATCATGTCGTGAACATTGCCGAGCGCGTTCGTTTTATCGAAACGGGAGTTTTGTACGAGCTCGAAGCCAGCCAAAACGCTCTGCTTGAGAAAACGGCTTGATTCTCTTTCCCTCAGCCTGAAACCTCACCCCGTTTACTTCGTCCAGTTCAATAAGTCTCACGACACACCACCCCTGCTGCTCCGTTTTCGGCAGATCGCCGAAAACGGGCACAACCGAAGGGAGAACCTCAATGGACTGGATCGCTGCCCTGTTCGGCCCCCTTTTCCTCCTGTTTTACCTTTTCTTGGGAGGAAGCGTTTTCACAATCGTCTTTTTTGCCAACCGCCGTACCCTACACACCGTCCGTCAAATGGCTCCGCTCGATGAACGAGACCCCTATCGTCTCGCTTACCTTCGGGGCGGTGAGACGGCTTTAATCCGGCTGGCCCTTTTCCGGCTGCTCGACACAAGCCAAATCTGCCTTTCTGCCGATGAGAAAAAACGCCCTACTCTCGAAGCGGCGGGTGACGCTTCGTCTTTCGCCCACACTCGAAACGGCTTGGAAACACAAGCTTTACAGGCGGCTTCAACGCCGATTCTCCCCCTGATGCTGATCCAAAATCCGTCGGTGATCGAGGAGGCACGACGCTGCGGCGGTCATTATCGGTACGAACTGGAAGGAGCAGGACTGCTGACCTCCGAAACCGGGCGCACCCAGATCGCGGGACGTTCCTTTGCCGGATTGGTTTTTACCTTGTTCGCGGGCGGTTTCAAGTACCTTCATGCGATTGAGACCGGGCATCACAACGTTGGCTTTCTGCTGCTGATGAGCCTCGGTTTTCTCATCGCCTTCGGGGTACAGATGGCGGCTCCCCGGCTGACCGATGCCGGAAAAAAGGCGGTCGAAGAGCTGAGTGAGTGTTATCGGCACTACCGAACCGGGCTGGCTTCTGCTCAGGGAAACCTGGAACTCTCTTCGGTGGTGGTATCGCTCTTTGGAATGGGAGTTCTGGCGTCAACGCCGCACGCCGCACTGGGAGCGGTCTTTCAGTCCTCCGCGTCCTCTGCCGCCGGGGGCTGTGGAGGGGGATGCGGAAGCGGATGCGGCGGGGGCGGTTGTGGTGGTGGAGGCTGCGGGGGCGGGGGATGCGGGGGCTGTGGAGGAGGCTGAGTTATGACAACATTGCTGCCCCGCTTAGGAGCAGGGCTGGGCTACCGCTCGCCCTACCATTCGGACATTCTCTGGCATCGCGCTTCTATTTCGGTGCTGGAACTGACCCTAGAAGAATTTTCCAATCCGTCGGCTCTTCAGGAACGCGATCTGAAGGCCCTAACCTCCCAGTTTCCGCTTCTCTGGCACGGCATCGAACTGTCGCTGGGTAGTGCGGCTCCGCCGAGTGCCGCCTATCTTCAGCGTCTTCGCACCCTGGTTCAGTTCACCCAAGCTCCCTGGGTAAGCGAACACCTTTCTTTTGTCCGGGCTGGAGAGATTGAGATTGGGCATCTCACGCCGATCTCTCCAACACGGGAAAGTCTGGAAACGGTGGTTCGCAACGTCAAACGCCTTCAGGCCGAGGTCGAGGTTCCGGTGCTGCTGGAAAACATCACGCGGGTTATTGATCTGCCGGGAGACCTGACGGAATGGGAGTTTATGGGAGAAGTTTTGGCGAAGACCGGAGCGGGCCTGCTTCTCGATGTTACCAATCTCTTTATCAATGCCGTTAACCGAGAGACCGACCCAATGGAGGAGCTCGCTCAGGTTCCGATGGAATGTGTAGTAGAACTGCATTTGGCGGGCGGGCACTCCGTATCGGACTATCTGATAGACAGCCACTCCGCTCCGATCCCGGAAGAAGTCTGGCGTCTCACAGAGAAAACCCTCTCCCAAGCAGCGGTCAAAGCCATCATTATCGAGCGCGATATGCAGCTGCCTCCCTTTGCAGACCTGCTTTTGGAATTGGAGCGGGCGCAGACTTTGTGGGAGGGCTTCCACGGAAATGCCTATGTCGCTTGACCAATTTCAGCGGGTACTGGCGCGGCTGTCCACCGATTCCCTGTTCCGAAAACGCTTTTTTGCAAATCGGGAGGAGCAGCTTGCCGCTTATGCCCTCTCACCAGAAGAATTTCGAGGCCTTTGTGGTCTTTCTCAAACGCAGGTCGAACGCTTTGCCCGCTCGCTTCAGATTAAACGCCAGACGGAGGTTCAGGAACTGATTCCCGCCTCGGTCAAACGGCTCGGTGAACAGTGGCCGCGTCTTTTCGCGCTTCATTGTGACCGCTATCTTCCGCAGGGAACTCTCAAGCCCGGTGACGATGCCCATACCTTCTTGATTTCGCTTGCCCGATCCCCAGTATTTTCATTTTTGGAGCGAGAATTTTTCCGGTGGGAGGCCTTTCGGTTCGAACATTGCACCACATCGAGGCCGCGCCGCTGGAAAGTTTTTTTCTGCCTGCCTCCTTTTCCCTCCTCAGAAACCGTCCCCAAAACCGGTGCGATCCGCCCAGGCATTACCCTGAGCAGAGGGCGTCGCGGCGATTTTCGTTCTTTTTCTTTTCCGCCTCCGGTTTTCGGAAAGAAACGCTTTGTTTAGCAGAGTGAAAAAGAGCGATGCCTCGTTTTCTGCAGAACCCAAGTCCGCGCTCAGTGAGTGTTGAGAAAGACGATCCGCCTTCCGATTGGGCAGAACTCGGACACCCCGCCTTATTTGAGGGATCACACTCATTTTCCCGGAGAGCAAAATCACCTTTTTAACACGCTCGAAATGAAATCAGGGTTTGGGAAGAGACGGCAGTTTCGCCTCGGCCAATTTTTCGTCTTTCCAGGCTTTCTGCACGGCGTCCGAGACATTCAGCCCTGCGGAAAAGGCCGGGTTCAGCGGGGTTCCGTTCGCCAGCAGCCGCACCGTCCCTGCCCACCCGGAAGACCCGGTGAAAAATCCCTGCGGCGTCAGGGCCAGCCAATCGAATGTCTGTTTTGGGTCGGCGGCGGGGGACGCCATTAACATCAGGCGCAAACGCCGGTTTTCCGTCTCATAAATTCGGATCACGCCTTCGGCTCCCGCCGATGCCAGCAGTTTCGATTTTGGCCGAAAGGCCGCAGCATAAAGCCAGTCTTGCGCGTCGTCTTCCGAAAACGAAAATCCACCGCCCTCTCCCCAGACTTTCAAGGTTTTATCGCCGGAAACGGTGGCGATCCGCCGTTTATCGTCGCTCATGGCGATTGCGGTCACAGCCTCGGAGTGTCCGTAATCATCACGCTCCACCTCTCCGCGTTCCAAGTTCCACCAGCGCAGACGAGGCTCTTCCCCCGCCGAGACAAGCCGATTTCCATCCGGGTGAGGCAAAAGGCAGTGGATTCCTTTTTCATGCCCGGAAAGCGTTCGCATCAAAGTGCCCGTTGTGCTGTCGTAGCGTCGGATTGAGCGATCCATACAGCCAGTGTAGAGGGATTTGCCGTCCGGCGAAAACACGGCACAGGTCACGGCCTCCCCATGCCCTTTCAGCTCGACCTGCATTTTGCCCGACCGTGCATCCCAGATTCTGGCGGTTTTATCGTGAGAAGTCGTGACAATCCGAGTTCCATCCGGCGAAAAGGCGGCGCAGTATACAGTGTCGGTATGGCCCTCCAGCAAAATCCGATTTCCGGTTTTCAAGTCGAGAATTTGAGCCAGTGCCGACCGTCCCGGAACCCCGCCGCCGACTGCGAGGCGTTCATCATCGGGCGAGAAACAGAGCGTTAGTAGGGCCCCCTGCCATTTTCCGGGCCTTTTGTCGGGCACGCCGGTTTCACAATTCCACAGCAAAAGCTGCCCTTCGCTTCCCGCCGCAAGCCGTTTTCCATCGTGCGAAAAAGCCAGCGAAAACACAGCGGGCGGAAGAGGAACCTTCATTCCGAAGGCCGTTTGAACGGAAGTTCCCGGCTTTAATCCGGCGGCCTCCGCAGAAAGCGGCATTTGCAGGGGAAAGGTGCGCGAAAAAAGCGGGGCCGAGTGGGGCGGCATCGGCTTCTGAAGCGAGGGAGGCAGGGCGTGCTGAAACAGCAGGAACAGAAAAAGCAGAGTCATCATCATTATTACGGGAAGAATTTACCGTTTGGGTTAACGCCTTTGATTTTAGCGGGCAGCGTTTTTCTCGCGGTGATTTGAGGCCTTCTCTGTTTAGAGCGGGAAGAACCCCATTTGTTGCGCTCCGTTTCAGGTGAAGCCGGTTCCCTTTCGCTCTGTCTTGCTGAAAAAATCACACGGCCCAGAGGGGCGGAAGACCGCTCGCTTCGGCTTTCTTGTCAGCCTGAGAGTTTTGCGTTAAATTTTCCCGTTTTCGTGGCAGAAGAGAGTCGTGTGAATCCTGAAACGACTTTTTGCTGTGCCGCTGCTCTGACGGTCTGTCCGTCTGAAATTAAAGCAGATTTTTCGCACAGCGAAGCAGGAGAGGTGCAGGCAGCGAAAACTGACGCTTTGTCTTTCTCTCTCCCGGAAAGCACGTTTGGTACACAAGGAGTTAAGCGGATGACTCATTCCGTAAAAGCAATCGTTGACTGGCTCACTTCGAGCCTTGGCGACGACGAAGAATTTATCCACGAAGTGCTCCAGGAATTTTTGGACACCTCGCCCGACCTGCTGGCAAAAATCGGCGAGGCCGTCGCGCACCGCGATGCTTTGGCTTTGCGGGCGGAGGCTCACGCGCTCAAGGGAGCGTGCCGGACGATTGGAGCGCAGGAGCTGGCCCTCTTGGGGGCGGAACTGGAAATGGCAGGCAAAATGGGAGACCTCCGTCAGGCGGAGCCGCAGCTGGCTCGCCTGAAGGGAGAATTCACCTGGCTGCAATCCAATCTGCACCTGTATCTGGTTCAGAAAGCGGCTTAGCACGCACCATTCGAACAGAATTTCAACCCATCGAGAAGGTTAGGCGAGAATGAAAATTTTAATTGTGGAAGATGAACGGGTTTCGGCTCTGGTGCTCAAGAAAACGCTTCAGAAGCTGGGGCACGAAGTGACGCTGGCCGAGAATGGAGCGCAGGCGTGGCAAAAACTGCTTCAAGACGAGTTTCGCCTTGTGATTTCCGACTGGATGATGCCGGAGGTGGACGGCCTTGAATTGTGCCGCCGAATGCGCCAGAATCAGAGCGAAGGCTACACCTATTTCATTCTGCTGACAGCGAAAGATGCACGCGAAGATCGGCTTTTCGGGATGGCGGCAGGAGCGGACGATTTTCTCATCAAACCGATGGACGAGCAGGAGTTGATTGCCCGCCTTCAAGTGGCAAACCGGATTTTGACGATGCAGGAGGAGCTGCGGGAGCGGTCTCAAGAACTGGCCCAGGCTCTCAGCGAAATGGAAACCGCGCATCACATGGTACGCACCATGAATCAGGCGTTGGAAGCCGAGCATCAGGCCTTGACCAATGCCAACAAAAAATTGCAGGCTCTCGCCTCTGCTGACAGCATGACCGGGCTGGCAAACCACCGTACTTTTCAGGAGCAGCTGCGCAATGAAGCAGCGCGTGCCGTGCGTCATGACACCCCGCTCTCGGTGCTGATGCTGGACGTGGATCATTTCAAGAAGTACAACGATCATCACGGTCACCCAGCAGGAGACGAGGTGTTGAAGGGCGTGGCACGTCTGCTGAAAGAAACGCTGCGCGTGGAAGATTTTACGGCAAGGTACGGCGGCGAGGAATTTGCGGCGATCCTCCCGCTCACCGGTCTTGAAGACGCACTGGTTCTGGCGGAGCGGTTTCGTGCCGCTGTCGCCTCCTATGACTTCCCGCATCAGCAGGTGACGGTGAGCATTGGTCTGGCTCAGTTCGTTCCCGGCGAAGACACGCCCGAACTCCTTGTGACGAAAGCCGATGAAGCCCTTTATGCTGCCAAACACTCCGGGCGAAACCGCGTCTATCTCGCCACCGATCTTCCTTTCGAGCTGGCCTCCGACGGAGACGCTGGCCTGCTGCTGAGCGGCGAGGGTGATACGTCTCAGCGGCTGCTCGGATCGTGGGGAAATCTGGAGGGTCTGCTGCAGGAACCGGCGGAACAAGTGCTGGCGGGGGTTCTTTCGATCTTGGAGAAACGCCAGGCGGAAAGCCGGGGACATTCGCAGCGCGTGGTTCAGATCGCCCTGCGGCTCACTCAGGAATTTTCCTCCCAGGAACAAGGGGCCATTGATCCCGGTGTGCTTCGGCAGGTGGCTCTCGGCTCGCTGCTGCACGACATCGGTAAAGTATCGGTCTCGCCTGAAATTCTTCAGAAAACAGGGCCGCTAACGGAGGCCGAGCGCGACGAACTGCGAAGCTACCCGGCGATGGGAATCGAGCTGCTCGAAAACTTTTCGCTGCTGTCTCCCTGTCTGCCGATTTTGCGGCATCAGCACGAACGCTGGGACGGCAAAGGCTACCCCGACGGTCTAAAAGGAGAAGATATTCCGCTGGCCGCCCGAATCTTCTCCGTCGCCAATGCCTTCGATACGATGTGCCATGATCGCCCCTACCGCCCCGCACAGTCGTACCTGGAGGCGCAGGACGAAATCATCCTCTACTCAGGCACGCAGTTCGATCCGAAGATTGTTCATGCCTTTGTCGCCATCCCCCTGTCGGAATGGGACGCCCTGCTGCACGGCATCGGCTCGCAACCCCTCGACGAGTATCTGCCCAAAGCCGCCTGATCCCGAAAAGCCGGAAGCAAAAAATGCTTCCGGCTTTTCAACTTTATGCTTCCACCTCACCCTAAAGATCGAAACTAACTCCCAAAGCTGGCAAAAATAAGCTTGAAATTCGCTTTTCACAATTGACACCGAACAAATGCGCGGCTATACTCTCCTTGAAAAGTGATCGAAAACTTTTCAGCATCTCTGTTTCTGGAAAAACACAAGGAGTTCGCTATGATGCGATTGTTACCCCCCCCTTCAGCGGCTGATTCAAGTCGGTCTACGTAGTCTGCCCCCTGCCTGTCTTCTCATGGCACCGCTCACGGCGCGAGCACAAAGCCCCTACCATCGGTTGTTTGACGGTACGTTCGTGTGGATCGTTGAGGCACATCTCACCCCAGACAAACCTAAAGACATTTGCTTCTCTACCCAACAATTTCCTCCTCAAGGCCCTATTGCCGCCACTGTTCCATTTGAGTCGAAGCACCATTACTTTGTTCAAAGTCAGTGCGATAGTCCCAAAGATAGAAATATCTCGATGTGGGGTACGCTTTCGAGTCGGCCAGAATTCGGCACAAATGTACACAACGTGGGTGTTATCAACTTGGTGGTACCCATACATTTTAGAGCGGTAGACCACTCTGCTCCAAACGGTGCCGGTTACGACACCTTCGATAAAACGTGTCCCCTTTCTGGATCACTGGGGCTGCTCGATAATTTGTATCGGGCAACTGCGAGCAGTACGCTTCAGTACACTTCACCGGCGGACGACTGGCGGAAATATACCGTCGTCGAAATGCGCTAAAATTCACTCAATCTCTCTTGTTTTTCTTAATCAAAAAGGAAAACAAGAGAGATTGTCGCTGAGGTTTTCAGGAAAAATAATGAACGTCCGAATTTCTGTTTGGCGTGTCTGGCGGCACTTCCTTCTGCTTGCGGCGGTTCTTTCTTTCGGCCCGCACCTCCCGGCGCAGACGCCGCCCCCTTCTCTGCCCCTCGATCTCCCTGCTCAATTTTCAATCGAAGACCCGCGACTGCTTCAGAAGGTAACGGTCGTTTCGCCGGACATCACTTTTAACGACATTCTCGAAGATTTGTCCCGCCAAGCCCAGGTCGCACTTAAGATAGACGAAGACGCCCCCGCTTCCGGGGTTTCTGTTCTGGTTCGCTTTCAGAACCGTCCCCTTATTGAAGTGCTGAATTCGCTCTGGTCGGTGGTGTCTTATAAAGATTGTGAATGGGCGTGGAACCGGGCGGGCAAAGGGAGGCAGACCGTCTACACGCTGGTAAAAACGAAAAAATCAAGTGAGCTCTCCGCCAAAATCGAACGCTTTGCCTGGAATGCGCTCCGAAAATGGTGGCGGCAAAATTCGATTTTGCCGCCATGACCCCCCAGCAGCGGCGCGATCACATTCAAGAATACCACTCGGCGCACCTGGTTGATCCCGCCGCCAAACCGTCTTACCAACTGGAGGGGGAAGGAATGAGTGGATGGTTCGAAGAATGGAGGCTGCTCGGCAAGCTGCGAACCCCCGATCAAATCATCGAGGTACTGCGCGTCAAAGAGTGGAAATCCGAAATTTCCGCCCTCGCTCCGGGGGTGCAGAAAAGCCTATGCGACTACCTGGATCGCCGTTATCTTTCTACGAAAGAGCATCCTTTTCTGCATACGGCCACCCGTGTGGTGGTGTACACTGATGGATTACGCAATCCAATGGGGGAGAGGGTAGTTCTGCCCGATATTTTCCTCGGCATCGAAGACGATACGGATGGCTCCCGTACCGGCTCGCTGCCGATTTCAGGGTCGCAGCTCGAATCAGGAGTGGCGGACTACCTCAAATCGCTCTGGGTCAGGCCGCCGGACACCCTCCATTCCCCCTTGGAAGCCACCCCGCTCCCTGCCAAATTTCCCTCACCCCCAAACATTCTATTCAATTCGTTTTCGTCTGGGAATCCTTTTGCCGTGAGAAAAGCCTGGACGGATTATTGGACCGACTTAATCCAGAATTTCCAGATGCCCGTTTGCCTGATCGTTTCTGATGTCGCCGGGATGAGCCGCCGTCAAAGTCCCGCGCAGACATTGGGCGAGCTCATCAATCCCACTCATCAACAGGTTCAGGGAACCCTCCCTTTTGTGAAGTGGCGCGACGGCGTTTTGCTGGGAACCTACCTGCTGTGGTTTCGCGATGCCGAAAGTTTTCCGTCGGCACGGATTATGTCGCAGGTGGATCGGATGGAAAAAAATCATCGGGTAACGGCTTTGGAACTGGCTCTTCTTTGCAGTACAATCGAAGAAGAGCCCTGGAATTTTCTGCTTTCGCGCAAGCCCTTCCTGACTGCGTTAGAGCGGGTTCGCCCTCTGCTCAAAGTCGCCTGGGTTCGCTCCGATCTGGCGCGTCCCAATGGCATTCCCATCACAGAGGAACTCGCAGAGGTGCTGCCGCCTGCGGTCTTATCCGCCTCGAAACAGGGCGCGACCTCCGTTCGGATCATCACGCTGCGAACTCAGATCCACTCGGAAAACAAACCCTGCTTTGCGCTTCAGCTCCAAATTCTAACTCCAAAACGCAATTGGATCGCGATAGACGCCTGGAAACTCTTCGACCTCTAACCTCAGGAGAAAAAAAAGGGGACAGCGGAGGCGGGATTCCGCCTCCGCTGTCCCCTTTTTTCCAGATTCATCTTCGGTTTTTGCGGGTTTGGAAGGCCGTCGTCAACACTGCCATCAACAGCACCCCGCCGACCACCGAACCTTCCCACAAGGCCGGGGTCGAGAGTTTGAGGTTGATGGCACTGAGAATGACCCGCAGAAGACACGCGCCGAGGATGGTCCCCCCCACGCTCCCCTGCCCTCCCGTCAAACTCGCCCCCCCGATCACGGCGGCGGCCACCGCGTTCAGTTCGTAGCCGCGTCCGCTTGCCGGGTCGCCCTGCCCGCCATAGCCCGCATACAGCACACCCGCCAGGGCCCCCAGCAGCGCACTCGTTCCATAAGCAAACCACTTCACGCGAAACACATTCACGCCCGACAATTCCGTTGCAGTTTCATTCGAGCCGAGGCTGTAGGTGTACCGCCCGATCCGCGCCCGACTGAGCAGCAGATGAACGATCACCGCCACCACTGCCAGAATCAGCACCGGAACCGGAATCGGAAATTGCGACTCGGAAAACAGTTTGCCGTTGGCCAGCGAGCCGATCCATTCGTATTTTTCCACCGAAATCGGCAGCTGATGATTGAGCAGCAGCGACTGGCTTTGCAGGATCGTGAGAGCCGCCAGAGTCACCACAAACGGGGGCAGCCGGAGCCGGTGAATCAGGTTGGCGTGCAGCGTTCCGATGAGCAGGCCCACGCCCAGCGTTGCCCCGATCCCCAGCAAAACCGCCGCTCCCGTAAACATTCGGCTGTCGAGTGCCGTCACCGTCGAAGCGAGGATCATACCGGTGAAGGCGATGAGCGAGCCCAGCGACAAGTCAATGCCGCCCGTGAGAATGACCACCGTTTCGCCAATCGCAAAGATGGACAGCAGCGCGATCTGAAGCATCAGGTTCTGGAAATTATGCAAACTGTAAAACGTTGAGCGAACCGGATCAATCTCAAGATAGAGCGCGAGCAGCAGCAGTACCACGACCACACTGCTTTCCCGACTGGCAAAAAAACGCGCCAGCGGGGAGGCCTGTCCCTTTCCCTTCGGGGAGAGGGACAGCGGAAGTTCCGGTTCGGCACTAAGTGGTTTCAAGCCCTTTATCCTTCAACTCTTTCAGAAAAGCCGCTGAATTCTCCGGGGTCACGGTCGTCACGCCCGTGTCAATGATCGTTCCGTTCACTTTGGCCCCGATTTTATCCAGGTCGGGCTTAATCTTTTCAATCGCCTTCGTGATGTCTTTCGTTTCTTTATAGGCGTTGAGCAGCAGCAGGGAGATGTGCCCGAATTCATACGGCTTTTGGACAATTGTTGCGTCTACGTCGCCCTCTGCGAGGGCTTTGAGGGTTCCGGGATCGCCGTCGAAGCAGATGATTTTCACGTCCTTGCGAATGCCCGCCGCCTTGACCGCGCTGATGATCCCCGGCCCGTTGTAAGACCAGAGACCGACAAACCCGTTGATCTGTTTCTGATATTTTGTGATGGCATCCTCGACGTTGCTTTTGGCGCGTCCCTTGTCGGCTTTGTCCTCGAAAGGAGCCTGCAAAAACTCGATGTTGTGCCCTTTCACAGCTTCCAAAATCCCGTTGTAGCGGTCGCGGGCGTTTTGTGCACTCATTTCGCCGACAAACGCCACCAATTTGCCGCCGCTGGGAAATAATTTCACGATTTGTTCGCCTGCGGCTTTTCCCGCATCAAAGTTGTTTGTGCCGATATAGGCGAGCCGCTTGCTTTTGGGTGAGTCCGAGTCGAAGCAGATCACCGGAACCCCGGCTTTGATGGTTTCATCAATCGTGGAGACTAGCGCATCCGGCTGGATAGGCGAAATTCCTACCCCGTCGGCTTTGGCCGACACCGCATCTTTAAGCAGTGTCACCTGCTGATTGTTGTCCGCTGGGGAGGGAGCCTGCCGATCTCCGTTCACCTTCAGAGCGGATTTGGCCTCTTCCATCCCTTTGCCCATCGTTTCCCAGAAGGGAGAGGAATTATTGGTGATCATTTTGTAGGTTGCAGTCCCTGCAGCCGCCGGGGTTTCCGCTTTTTTCGGGGAAATACCCGGAGTGGCAGCGGAAGTGTCTTCCGCCTTTTTGGGATCGCATCCGGCAAACAATGCCGAAGCCAGAAGGAGCGCGAGACCGCCCCGGATCAGACGAGTTTTCATCATTGAGAGGTACTCCAAGAGGGAAGTGAAAAAATGTTTTGGTTCGTTCGCAGGGTAGTTCCGTTCCGAAGAGGGAAATTCCTGCGTTTGTCTCAGAAAACTTGGCGGCGGGGCTGCCGCCTCTTCGCCGAAACGCAGAAGCAGAGCGGGCAGAGAGACGGAAACGGCAAATGTCGGGCGGGGCAGCGAAGGAGCGGCTTTGTGAAAGGGGATTCGCGCTTCAGGTCAAGCCCCGGCTGCTCCTCTGCTTCACCCAATCGTGTCAAGCCTCTTTAGCCGAGCAGCGGAAGGGGAAAGACGGCCCAAAGCCACTCCGCTTCCCTTGAGGGAAGGTATCGCTTTCGGTGTTCCCGCCGCTGTAAGGGAAGAGAGCCGCCCCTTTTCAGGCGAGAACAAAGATCAGGCGTTGTGTTGGGGGCGGCCTGCCGAGGCAAAACTGCGCCTCCTGCCAAAGAGAACCAATTCGAGGAGGAGCGGCCCGTTGAAAACACTGAAGCGGGCGGTCATTCGGGGTCAGGGGCGGGCATCGGCAGTCAAAACTTCGCTGGGCCGTTCAAGATTTGTTTCATGCTGAGACGCGAGAGGCAGCGGAATCGCTCCCGCCCGCAGCGGGAGGGTATCGTTCATTTTACCGGAGCGATAGCCCTCCAAATCAAGAGAAATGTAGGCGTAGCCGAGTGCGCGAAAACGGGCGAGAATCTCGCTCCGATGGGCGAGCAGCCTCTCGAAATCGTCCGGCTCGACTTCGATGCGGGCCACCGTCTCGTGATGCCGTACCCGAAACTGCCGAAAACCGAGGTCGCGCAGAAACTTTTCGCAGCCATCCAGCCGTGCGAGCAGTTCCCCCGTAATGCGGGTTCCATAAGGAAAGCGGGACGACAGGCAGGCGAAAGAAGGTTTGTCCCAGTTCGAGACGCCGAGGTGCAGGGCCAGAGCGCGAACGTCCGCCTTCGTCAATCCGGCCTCGCGCAGTGGAGAGCGAACCCCTCGCTCCTCGGCGGCCTTGAGGCCGGGGCGATGGTCGCCGGGCTTGCCGTCTTCTGCATGGGAACCGTCGGCGATCCACGCTGCGCCGCGCTCTTCCGCCACCCGGCTTAAGTGCGAAAACAATTCAGACTTGCAGTGATAGCAACGATCCGGGGTGTTGACGGCAAACAGCGGATTCGCCAGTTCGTGCGTCGTGATTCGTACCACCGACACGCCCATTTCCCCGGCAATCCCCAGGGCAGCATCCACCTCGCCCTGCGGAAAGGCTTCGCTGTCTCCCGTCACCACAATCGCATGGTCACCCAGTTCTTCATGTGCGATCCGAACCACCAGAGTGGAGTCCACCCCGCCGGAAAATCCGATCACAACCTGCCCCATTTCGCGCAGAATCGCCCGCACCCGTTCCAATTTTTGGTTTTGCTCTGCCGTTACCATAATTCCCACCTCATGTTTCTCACCCCAAATGTTTCTCACTCCAGTTCTAATTCCAGCCCTTCGCCCAGCCGACGCAGCCCGGTTTCCGTCACCAGATAATCATCTTCAAGGCGCACCCCGATGCCTTCGGAGGGAAGATAGAGGCCCGGCTCAATTGTGATGACCGAGCCGACAGGAAGCGGGTTCTCCAGATCGTCCTGCGCGATCATATCGTGCACGTCCAGCCCCAGATGATGCCCCAATCCGTGCGGCATAAAGGTTCGCATCGTTTTTTCGAGGCCGTCCGCCTCTTTCGAGCGCAGCGGAGAGGCGTCCAGCCACTCCTTCACCCGCAAGTCCAGAGTGCCGCGCGAATCGGTGCCGACGGTAAAGGTTTCAACCGCATGGCGATGTGCCCGAAGGACGAGATCGTAAATTTCTTTTTGTCGGGGGGACATCGCTTCGGCCCCCCCGACCGGGTAGGTACGGGTCAGGTCGCCGTTGTACCCGTCGAGCCGTGCACCAATATCTACGACGACCAGATCACCGGGGTTCATTTTTTGGTCGTTGTCTTCATAATGAAGCACCGCTGCCCGATTTCCGGCCCCAATGATGGCGGGAAAGGCAAGGGTCGCTCCCCGGCTTCGAAACGCTTCCAGGACTTTCGCCTCGACCTCATACTCAAATCGCCCTGCGCCTTCGAGAATGGCTTTTCGGGCGGCCCGTTGTCCGGCTTCGGTGATACGGATGGCGGCTTCCAGCGTTTCGATTTCTGCCGGGGATTTCACGATGCGCTGAAGCCGCAGGGTGCAGGAGAGATCACGAATTTGAGCGATGGGTGCCAGATCGGAAATGCGCTGCAAGAGCGCGTATTCGCGGGTGAGTTTTGCATTTTCTCCAAATGGGGCAACGGTATAAACCAGGGGACGGCGGCGAAGCCAGCCAGTCAGCATTGTCCAAAGAGAGGTGGAGGGAAGGACTTTCGCGATGCCGGTTTGGGCTTCGGTTTCTGCTCCCGGCCCTCGTTTCGGACCGGTCCAGGTTTCGACCGAAGGGTTCCGTTCTGGCAGAAACAGAAGTTCGCGCACATTGCCCAGAGCCGATTTGTTGCCTGCCCCGGCGGAGAGACCGTCGGGAAGCAGCACCAAAAAGGCTCCGGGAGTTTGGAGGCCCGTGTAATAAAGAAAGGGACTGTTCTGGCGATACCGCTGTCCGGGAACGACCTCTTCTTCCGTCGCCCCCCTCAGCAGGACCACTCCTTCCGGGCAGGCTTTACGGAGGGCGGTGCGCCGAGAACGAAATTCGTCTTTTGGGAAGGGTTCACGAAGCGGCTCTGAGTTCATAGCCTTTAGTTCGTGAAAGGAAGGCCGGGTTCCTGCTGAGAATTTGTAAAATCGCTCTTGACAAACCGAAGGGCTTTCCGTACAATAAGGTCTGCTCTAAAGCGGTTGAGGAAGCGATTGCGGGGATATCGTCTAGAGGTTAGGACGAGGGATTTTCAGTCCTTAAGCCGGGGTTCGATTCCCCGTATCCCTATCTGACCCACGCGGTTCTTCAGCTGCTTTAGAGCGTTTTGCCCAGGTGGTGAAATGGCATACACGCTAGCTTGAGGTGCTAGTGCTCGCAAGGGCGTGCAGGTTCAACTCCTGTCCTGGGCATCCAACGAATTTCAAGACGGCTCTCTTCTTCTCGAAGAGAGCCGTCTTTCTAGCGCATGACTTCCCGAAACGTGGTCAATAGTTTCAAGGCTTTACCGGGGGCAGCGTAATCTTCAGCGGGGCTCTGGGTGCTTAAGAACGCATTGATTTCCGGGTGGTTGGCTTCGCTGGCTCGCTTCAGGTCGGGGCTGCCCATGCTCCACCCGGCGAACTGCCTTTCTGTAATCGGCGTATTCAGCATTGTAATCACCTGATGGTGGCGCGGGTCTCTCAAAATGCGGGCATGGGTCGCGCTCACTTTCTCTTTCGGGCCTTCAAGGGCTTGGATGATACACCCTTCCTTATACAAAAGCATTCCTGAAATGCCGTCCCGCTGATTGTTGGTACGGCTAACCTGGAGAATCATTTCTAGCTCTTCCGGGCGAAACCACTGTACAGCGGTGCTGGCGTATACAACACAAATCATAATCCTTTCCTTTCTATTTGCGTCTCTTTTCTCCCCGTGAACAAGAGAGGACAGGTTTATTATTGGATGTTGATTTTCGTTCTCCAGATTGTTTTCGGTGAAGCGCGAGAAAGATCAATCTTGAGTTGGAGAGGACTGGGCCTTCCAGAAAGTTTTGCTTGACACACTTTCCTCGGACGTGTATAATAAATTTCAACTCACGAACGGGCGGTTGGCTCAGTGGTAGAGCACTTCGTTCACACCGAAGGGGTCACTGGTTCGAATCCAGTACTGCCCATTGTTCGCTCCGGGAAATTGCCGTTTCCCTCTCAAACTCACCCCAAAACTGTTTTTTCTTTTGCCCTTTCATTCACCGTGAAAGGCTAAAAAGTGAGAAACTCACCCCTTCGTTTGCAGATTTCTAACGCCGTTCTGAACCCTTCGGAACTGGCGAAACTTGCGGACGGCTGGCTTCAGGCTGGCGAAATCAGTCAACACTCTTCCTCAACGATTGCGACCCGACGACTTTTCCTGAATAATTTTCTCTGGTTTCTTCGGGAGAAAAAGCACACCGAGTGCGATACGCATACCGTTCGCGCTTTTCTTGCTTACGTGACGAACGGACACAAGGAACCGGGAGGACGCTGGGGCAAGTCTCATCTGACGAAACCTGCTACGTCTCGCACTGTGAAAGACTATCACGGGTGTCTCAAGGCGTTTTTCAACTGGATCGTCCTTGAAGAACGGCTCGAAGCCTCCCCTCTGGAACGTATCCCCACCCCCATTGACCGACCCGACCAGATACAACCTTTCACCGATGAACAGGTAAACACGCTTTTGCTTGCGGCACGGAGTAGCCGACACCCGAAGCGAGACGAAGCCCTGCTTCTGTTCCTGCTCGATACAGGCGTGAGGGTCTCGGAACTGACAGGGATTCAATTTCGTGACCTGGACTCAAGCGGGATGCGAGCAACAGTCGAGGGGAAGGGCGGCAAAACACGTCCGGTCTTCTACGGGAAACGAACGCGAAAAGCCCTTTTCGACTATGTGCGGAATGACGGAAACCGAGACGACGACGATCCCCTTTTTATGTCGGAACGAGGCGAAGCGTTCACCCGCTGGGGAGTCGCGCAGATTGTGGAACGGCTTGCAGAAGCGGCAGGGATACAGCGGGAACACTGCTCGCCCCACACATTCCGGCATACGTTCGCGGTCTCGTTCCTGCGGAATGGCGGGAACCAGATGGCACTTATGGCACTGCTGGGACACACGAATATACAGATGACCTCGCGCTACGTCACACTCGCACAGGCGGACGTAGAGCGACAGCATCGGCAATTCTCGCCCGCCGATGCCCTGAAAGGAAGGGGAAAGCGATAATGTCGAAACAGAGACCGAAAGGGATTCCAATCTTTGTTTGTGACTGCTCACAGCCGAACGGAACCCCACTAATATTATTTTATCGGGGCGAAGGGGTTTACGCTGATCATGGTTTTGGCACCGAACGCAAATTATATAGATATACGTTGAAACATTTGCGATTTTCTCCTGATGGGTGTGCTGTAAGCGGTCATTGTCCACAGTGTAACAAATTTGGCAAGTTGGTTTTCCCGATACCAATGAGAAAATTAGTGTTCTATCGATAATGCAACTCTTTTTCTGTAAAATGTCGGTGTGTCCCTTCGGCGGAGGGGGCTAGTTGTCTTTCTCGAAGAGCAGGTAGGCTTTCCCGGTCTGCCAATCGTCGCTGATCTCCATCAGCACCGCAGAAACCAGTCTGAGGCAGGACGCCTCATTGGGAAAGAGGCTGGCAACACGGGTTCTTCGCCTCACTTCTTTGTTCACTCGCTCCAATCCATTGGTCGTCCTCAGAAGACGGCGATGAGGCTCAGCAAAGGCGAACACGGTCAAGCCTTCGGGCAAGTTGGTTTCCATCCAGTCGGCGAGTTTGGGCATCGCCTGGCTGTACTTTTCGACGGTGCGCTTCAAGAGAGCCTCCGCCTCGCCCCGGTTTGGCGCGGTCAGGATCGAGCGAAGATCGGAAGCAACCTCGGCTTTTCGCTCGGCTTTGGTGACGTAGGCTTGGGCGTTTTGTTGCAAATGAAACTGACAGCGTTGCCAGGGGACGCCCCCCAAGACCGCTTGCCGAGCGGCTTTGAGACCTTCGTGAGCGTCGGAGGTGACAAGGCGTACTCCGCACAGACCGCGCTCGACCAGCCCTTTGAGAAAGGTGCGCCAATGCACTTCGTGTTCGGAGAGGGCGACTGAAACGCCTAAAACCTGCCGTTTTCCCGTCTCGTCCACGCCAACGGCGATCAAAACGGCGGCTTTCTCGACTTTGCCCGCCTGTCTCACACTTTCGTAGCGGGCGTCCAGATAAAGATAAGGGAACGCTCCAAGAGGGCGAGTGCGCCAGGGGGAAAGCACGGCATCGAGTTCTGCCGCCGCTCGACTGACTTGAGCGGAAGAGACGCTCGTGCCACACAGGGTTTCGGTAATCGCGGCGACTTTGCGGGTCGAAACGCCCTGCACATACATTTCGGCGAGGGCAAGTTTGAGAGCACGTTCGCTTCGGACCCCTTTCTCCAGAGCGGACGGATAAAACTCCCCGGAACGTACCTGCGGGATCGAAACGGTGAGTTCGCCGACGCGGGTGGCGACGGTTTTGTCCTTGTAACCGTTGGCGTAATCGTGACGCTCAGCACTGCGCTCATAGGGTTGCAGTCCCAAATACTTTTGCCGCTCGGCTTGCATCGCCAGATTGAGCAGAAGCGTGAGAGCCTGCGGAAGGGCATCGAAGCCGTTTTGGGTGAGCAGTTCCAAAATCGGGTCGCTCAGAGTAAACTCAGGGTGGGTCATGGTGGTTTTGAATTCCTTTCTTGGTGTCGCAACCGAAAGGATACACCATGACCCGCTGAAGTTGCCCTCAGCAGACCAAATCCAATTTACAGAAAACAAGATACACTAACGTTCTATCTGGACTCTTCGTCTTTTATCCCAACTGCTGAACATGATCTCTATTACGCACTTCACCAAGTGGTTCCTATTTTTCCTGCTCACTGGAAACGCTTCCGTCAAGAGGACGATATCAAAAAAGGGGGGGATAGAAAAGACGTCGAATTTAAAGAGGGAGGCGAATCTGTTTCTATAAAAATAGGACTTACGCGGTTGTTGTCTGAGGTGTTTGCCAGACTTGCCTTGCATGTCGGATAGCGTCTCGGAAGAGTTCGCGCTTGCACTCGTACCAACTCTTGCCCGTGCTCCAGCGTTTTTGCTCCAGTCGGACAAAGGCTCGGAGTGCCAACACGATGTGATTGCGTTGCGCTCGTTCGCTTCTCGCCTGACATCGCTCGACGCCACAGCATTGCTTCAAGCCTCGGTGGTACTCTTCGATGAAGAGGGCTTCGGAGGCGACGCGCTTTCGCTCGGTTTCCGTCATCGAAAGATCGCTTGTTGCCCAGAACTGCGGGTGTTCCTGATTGGCATCCAGAGTGACGAACACCCGAACCAACCCGTAGCCCTTCAGGTAGACTTCGGCTCCTTCCGGGGGAACGGTCAGGTCACGAATGTAACGTTGCCCTTGCCGATCCAAGTTGACGAGGCGATTGGACTTCAGGCGCGTCAACCAGTGCCACCCCTTGTCACGGATCGCTTTGAGATTGGGCAAACCGGAGTACCAACTGTCGAAGCAAACGTACTCCGGGGTGAACCCGCGCTCTTGGGCGGTGTCGAGCATCGCCCGGAAATGCGTGTTTTTGGTCACCCCATCCACCGGAGCGTTGGAAAGGCGGCAGTCAAGGGGAAGTTTGGCTCCTCCGTCTGTCCACAGCAAGGTGACGAGATTGATGCCGTAGACACTGCGATGATGCTTGCCGCTCCAGTGTTTGTGAACGAGTGCGATGTGTCGGGCATGAGGCTTGTCGAGGGTGCTGTCGTCGAGCACGAGAACCCCGCTCGTCTTGGTCACGAGAGCCTCGACTTCGCGCCACAGTGCCTCGGTGTCGGGAGGCAATCGCTGCAACAAACGAGTGTACGCATCGTGGGCAGGAGGAGTGTCCTGCGCTCCATCGGTGCGCGAGGCTTCCGTGAGGCAAAACGCTTCTTGAGCGGCTAACAAAAATCCGATGTAATCTAAATCGGTGACTTTTGCAAAAGTGGACATCGCAAAGTATAAACGCTTTTGACCCAAACCGTCAACCGCGTAAGTCCTAACCGTTCAAAACGATCATTACGTTACCTTTTGCTGATGTGCTCTGCAGGAAGTCTGTCCCCTCTTATGAATGACGGCATGCAATTATGCTTTCAGGTGTTGATTGGAGTTTGGGGAAAACCACTTATGTTCTCCCTACAGATTACTACCCGCCTGTAGTTGAAAGCGGAAAATTCGTCTTCACTCGATTTCTAATGGATTCAGTTTGTCTGAAATGATCCTATTATAATTAGCATTTAAATCTTCACTGAGTTAGGACTTACGCGGTTGACGATTGCGGTCAAAGTGTTTTATACTTTGCGATGCCTACCTTACCAAAAGTCACCGATTTAGACTACATCCAGTTTCTGCTGGCGGCGCAAACCGCCTTTTCCTGTGTCGAAGCGGCGAAAACGGATGGTGCGTCGGATTTTCCTCCGACCCATGACGCTTATACCCGCTTGCTTCAAAGACAGCCTCCCGATTCCGAGGCGTTGTGGCACGAAACGAAATCGTTTGTTCAGCCCGATACGGGTCTTCTGGTCCTTGACGACAGCACCCTCGACAAGCCCCATGCTCGGCATATCGAACTGGTTCATAAGCACTGGAGCGGCAAGCATCATCGTAGCGTCTACGGCATCAATCTTGTCACTCTGTTCTGGACCGATGGAGGAGCCAAACTCCCCCTTGACTGCCGCCTCGCAAACGCTCCCGTGGACGGCGTAGACAAAAACGCGCATTTTCGGGCGATGCTCGACACGGCAAAGGAACGTGGGTTCAGGCCCAAATACGTCTGTTTCGACAGTTGGTACTCAGGACTGCCCAATCTCAAAGCGATCCGCGACAAGGGCTGGCACTGGTTCGCCCGTTTCAAGAGCAATCGAAGTGTAGACCCCGACGACACGGGCAATCGGCAGATTTATCGGGTGGCGATCCCTCCCGAAGGAAAAATCGTTCACCTACGCGGCTATGGGTTTGTCAAAGTGTTCGTGACCCTCGACGCCGATCAAGAAGACGCTCGGTTCTGGGCGACGAGTGACCTGACAATGACCGAAGCGAAGCGAAAGCAAACCGCAGACGAAGCCCTCGCGATTGAGGAGTATCATCGGGGCTTGAAGCAGTGCTGTGCGGTTGAGCGATGTCAGGCGAGAAGCGAACGAGCGCAACGCAATCATATCTTGTGGGCGATCCGAGCCTTTGTCCGCCTGGAATATCAGCGATGGCAAACGGGACTGAGTTGGTATGAGTGCAAAAAACAAGTGGTGCGCGAAGCGATCCGAGCGTATCGAACAAACCCCACTTTATTGCTCCCAACAACCGCGTAAGTCCTAAAAAAGAAGGTGTGATTATGCATATAGAACTGTTGCCGAAGTCGCGATAGAGAGAGGATTACCACGTGAAAATCTACTCTCGTTAAAAGATTTTGATGACATAGAAAAGGTTGTAGACAAGATTATATTTTTGAATTCATTCTTGACAGAATCGCGTCAAATAGTGTAACCTGTTCCACAACAGAATAACAAAAGCAAGCACTGTTCATTCCTTGTTTGCTGTAGCAAACACCGTCTATTATGTGTTTGTTGTTGCCCTTCGAGGGGGTACTCTCTACCTGATTATCTAGGCTAGAGGGTATCCTCACGCCTTCTTGAACCGGGTTGATTGAGCGATACCGCTTAATCAACCCGGTTTTTTTGTCTTTGAAAGAAGGAGTTTTCGATGAAAAACGAAGCCACAGAAAAAGAAGTCAAGCCTGTTTCGATCTGTTTGACCCCCACCCTCACCACCCGACTCGATACTGTTGCGAAGCGTCAGGTCACGTCTCGAAGTCTGCTCATTCGGCAGGCTTGCGAAAAGTACCTTCGCGAACTGGAAACGCAGGAGGCGGCGGCTTAGATGCTCACTCCTGCGGAAAAAGCACGGGTCACGGCTGGCTATACCCCGATGGGGGTGGCGGTTCGTATCGGCATTTCCGAAGGCTACCTGCTCGCCGTCGAGCGAGGACAGAAACCCTGTTCGTTCCGCCTTGCGACTCGTTTGAGTCGGCTCTACGGGTGCAACCTGAATTTATTTTTGAGGAAGGGAGGGCGAGAGAAACAACAGCGGGCGAGTTAAGAGGAACGCCCTCACGGCGGCAATCGTGAGGGCGAAGACATAGGAATGAGCAGGGACAGAGAATGAAAGTTCGCACTTCCATTCTACCCTACCCTGCCCGATTTTGGAGGGTATCGAATGAAATTGAATCAGAATGAGAAAGCGGGTAGTTTCTGTCCGTTCGGCGTGAGGAAGGGGATTCGTAAATGGCGATGATCGTGAACCTTTTCTATCGAGAGACGCTCTCGAAACTGCCGGGACACCGACCGAGTGGAGACGGGGAAAACCGCGCTGGAACCTGTTTCGAGTGTGGGAACGTTTCGCTCACTGTTCGGGCGTGTGGAGATGTGACGGAACTTTCCTGCCAGTCCTGCGGCTTGAGAACTCCACAGGTCACGCTTGACGCACTAGGGGCAGCGTCTCCAGTTCGGGGGGAAATCCTTGCCACTAGGAACGAATTAAACGAAATTAACGAAATATCTCCCCTTATGAGGCAGAAAAGCCCACCTTCTGCCCTTCACGAAGCGGCGTTTCACGGGATAGCGGGGGAATGGGTACGCCGGATCGAACCTCATACCGAAGCCGACACTGCGGCGTTGTTGGTGCAGTTCCTGCTCGCTTACGGGAACGCAATCGGTCGGAAGTCTTACGTTTCGATTAGTGCCACTCGGCATTATGGGAACCTGTTTGCGGTGATCGTCGGTGAAACATCGAGCGGGGCGAAAGGCACGAGCTGGGGCGAGATTCGTTACCTCTTCCATGAAGCGTTTGAAGAATGGGAGCAGGAGTGTATCAAGTCAGGGCTATCGAGCGGAGAAGGGCTGATTCATGCCGTCCGAGACCCTCTGCTCGAAAAAGAAGCCGTCAAAGACAAGGCGGGCATAATCACGAGGTATCAGGAGATTATCAAAGACGAGGGCGTTGAGGAAAAACGTCTCCTCGTCGTTGAAGAGGAGTTTGCTCGCACTCTACAAGCGGCGCAACGGCAGGGAAACACGCTCTCGGCGATTGTGAGGCAAGCATGGGACAGAGGGAAAATCTCCTCAATGACGAAAAGCCCCTACACAGCAACCGATGCCCATATTTCGATGATCGGGCAGATTACACCGACCGAGTTGAAGTGCGAACTCACGGACACAGAGACCGCCAACGGGTTTGCAAACCGCTTTCTCTGGGTGTTCTCGAAAAGCCCGCGTGATCTCCCCTTCGGCGGGGAGTTGTGGAGGCAGGACTTGATAGAACCGCTCACCCGTCTCTATGACGCCATTCGCTTCGGTGAACAGCAGAAAGAAGTGACCTGGAGTGATGAAGCGCGTCCGGTCTGGTTTTCGGTGTACCCGACTTTGAAAGAGGATCGTCCGGGCTTGATGGGGTCGGTCACGGCACGGGCAAGACCGCAGGTGCTTCGGCTCTCCCTGCTCTATTCCCTACTCGATCAAAGTGAGACGATTGAAGCCGTTCACATTCAGGCGGCTCTCGCGGTGTGGGATTATAGCGAGCTTACTGCCGATTACCTCTTCGGGGCGTCGTTGGGAGACCCAACCGCCGATACCATTCTCGCGGCTCTACGCGGGCAACCGGGCGGCATGACACGAACGGCGATTTCGGCACTCTTCGGACGCAACAAAAAAGCGGAAGAGATTTCGAGGGCGTTGGAGACCCTGCGCGAAAACGGACTCGCGAAGCAGGAGACCCTCCCGGCACTCGATGGCGGGCGTCCGACCGAGAACTGGAGGGCGGTTCAATGAGTCGTTTCGATGCCGTGCTGAACGCTCGCTTTACCCCGACAGCGAAACCCGTGCCGAAACCCGAATATATCGAACCCGTTGACGAAATAAACGAATTAAACGAAATATCCCCCCTCACGAACGGACTTCTTTCGTTTAATTCGTTTATTTCGTACCGAGACGCAGGGAAAAAGCCGTTTCTGACTTCGGCGGGCGAGTTGATTATCCCGCGTTGTTCCCCTTCCCGTTACCACTGGTGGAAAGAGGGCGGGCAGTCCCTTCGGGAGACGTTGCAAGAGTTGGGGGCGTCTTCGGAAGTGGTCTCTCGCTACGTCGGGAGGGCGGGTCTCCATGACTAAGACGTTTCGCCTTGTGTCCCCACCGATCCCGGAAAAGTCCATTCAGCGGGAGATTGTCGAGGGATTACGACGGCTCGGCTATTACGTTCTCGAAGCGGGAAAGGCGCGGCGGGGGGTGACGTGTCCGAAGTGTGGCACGGCGAACCCTGCGACGGGCTGGGTAGGCAATACGAAGGGATGTCCCGACCTGTTGGTATCGCGGCAGGAGTGGCAAGCAGGAACGTGGCTCGGTCTCGAAGTGAAGACGGCAACGGGAACACTGAGACCGGAACAGAAAGCCCTCGCCGATGCGGGGCGGCTCTTCGTGGTACGGTCGTGGAAAGACGTTCTCTCCGTGATTGAAAACGGAGAGAACGAAAAGAACCAGTAGACAAAACGGGCAAAAGTTGTGCCATGGCACAACTTTCTACAACGCGCTTCCCGCATGGAAGCAGAACAGGAACCGATGAAAATGACACAGGAATTAACCGTGATGGCAGAGGGTGGGATCACCCTCGTTGAAATGACACCGCAAGAGGCAGAAGCGGCGGTAACGATGTTTGTTTCGCATGGGACTTCTATGCGTCACCTCCTGCTTGAAATGCACGAACGCAAGGCACATAAAGCATTGGGGTTTGACAGTTTCGAGGGCTTCGCTCAGGAGCGGCTCGGACTGAACCCGGATAAATCGTACCTCTCCAATCAAGTGCGATGGGCGCGGATCGAGCAGGTCATTGCTTCGCAAAGTGAAGAGGCGGTTCCTGTCCCCCGGCTCTCCCGTCGAACCGCCTATGAACTGGCAAAATTGCCGACTTCGGAACTGGTACAAGAGGCGTGGAACCGCTATCAGCAGGGCGTTCCCAGCGGTTCCCCTTCGGCTTCTCAGTCACTAGAACGCTTGAAGGGAATTGTCGAGGAACTGAATCCTATCGTGATTGATTGGAAAGGTTGGAAGAAAGCGGCTACTCTCCTCCTGCAAATTGCGGAGCGGGGTAAACGAAGCGAAAATCCTTTTGAGGGAGTGACAAAGGAAGAACGCCGCTGGGTCGTTACAAAACTCCGTGAATTTGTTCAGTGGTTGCAGTGGGAGAATGATCGGCGCGAAGGTGAGGGAGAGTAAGACCGAAGACAGGACATTTTCAGGGGTATCCTGTCCCCTGTCCTATCGGGGTTTTCGGGGAGAGGAGGGGCAAACGATGGCAGTGAGTTGTGTACCGGCGTGGTACGATGAATACGTAACCGCCGATAGTCTGATCCGGCGTCACAAGACGGCGAAGAAGTGGGAAACGCAGCAAGAGCAGCGGCTTCACTCTCGGTGGTGTCCGAGGTCGGAACTGCCTCTCTGTGGCGCAAAGACGCGGGCGGGGGGAACCTGTCGGGCGCGGGTGGTGCGGGGGATGGTGCGATGTCGGATGCACGGCGGGCTATCCACCGGGGCGAAGACAGAGGCAGGGCGCGAACGTATCCGGGAAAGCAACCGAAGACGGGCGGAAGCAAAGAGAGCGGCCTCGAGTGAGTAGCAGGGCATTGATTTCATTGAATTCTAATCAATGCTGGCTGGGGAAGTTGGTACAAGTTGGAACGGCAAAGGCGCGGGCGGGCGTGTAATGGAGTGTGAGGGGGAAAACTGAAAAAACTGAATTCTAATCAGTTTTGCGGAGTTGCTCACACGCAGGAGTAATTCGGAGTTTTGCGGAGTTATTACACGCGGGGGCATCATGGAGTATGAGGCAAAAAGCGAACTTTCCGACTCCCTCACGCGGGGGGAGTTTCCCCTAGTTTTCCGAGTCGCTTATACGGGCGGGCGTTATAGGGTTCGGCATTTGGCTGGAGAGAGATTTAGTTACCGGGCGGCGGGCTAGGCGTCCCGCCAATAAAGTCACCTTTCATGTTCTTTTTCATCTGTTCCATTTGCTGATGAGAAAGGCCGAATTTCTCTTCTTGCTGTCGGTCATGTTCGGCCTGTTCTTCCGGGGAACGCTGAGGCGGCCTTTCCGGTTCGGCAGACGCTTTTTCGGGTTCCGGGGCCGGGGCCGGATGGGACAGCGGCGTAATGAGAAAGCGCACGAACGAGAACTTGACGTAATCAATCCCTCGCAGAACGAAGTCATGCGGGGAGAAACAGCCATAGAGCAGGATCAGCAGGATACCTGCAAGGCTGGCACGTTGAAATAGGCGATGGTCGGGCTTTGGTGTCATAGATGGTGATCCAGTCGCTGGTTATCGTGCGACGATTGCAGGTTCCTGCCCTGCTAGCGAACAGCAGAAAAGATCACAGTAATCTAGCACAAACAGAAAAAAAGATGAATGCGCTCTCTGAAGGCAGTCAGGGCGTGTGAAGCCCACCAAAAGATTAAAAATGTTTTATGTTTTTTGCCCTCATTGCAACTCGATAAAGGTCTTTGGAGTCAAAGGCCCTTAATCCTTTGAAGTGGAAGTAGTCTTCAGAGTCAAAGTGGTCTCCGTCTTCTTTGTCTAAGGAAAGTTCTAGTCCGCGCACTTGGTAATCTACAATGATGGATTGACGGAACCCCCAGAGTTTGATCTGGTGATCGGGAAGTTCTTGCCACCGTTGCGGTTCGGTTTGATTGCCTTGGTACAGATACGCATAGGTGAAGTCGGGAAAAAGACAATCGTATTGTCGGATCCTTTCCAAGCCCCGATAAAAGGCGGGTGACGGTGCTGCCATTGCACGTAGACAGACGTTCCTCCGACGCTCAGAACGATGAGAAAGACCAATCCGATAACAAGAGGGATGCGATTTTTCATGGTAAGGATTCTACCCAAAACGAGCCTACGATTGTTTTTTAATTTTTGTAAAAGCAAAGGGGGACGGGCAAGGGAGGAAACCCCCTTCTAAATAATTTGAGGCTTACTCTTCACACTGGGTGAGTAAGGTGAAAGTAGCCCCGTAAAAGCGTCTGTTCGGCGTTTCTACGGGGCTTTTGTCTTTTCCCCTATTCCGTCCCGCCTTTGCCGGAAAACTTCACGGAGAAGGCTTCCTGTGACGGCAGGGCAACGAGTCCGGGCAGGAGTTCTCCCGTCTCTTCCGCTCGCTTGCGATAGGCGGCGGGGTCCAACGTTTCGAGCGTCTTCACGGCTTCGGGCAGGTTCGCCTTTGCATAGTCGAGCGCGGCGGCGGCATCGGTGACACTCATTCGAGCGGGAACGGTTCGGAAACCGCAGGTTCCTTGCAGGAGAGTGAGAGACTTTCGGCGGTTCCCCGTCTTCGCAAGTTCCTGTCGGGTAAAGGCTTCGAGTTGGGAACCGTAGAGGTAGAGCAACCCTTCCCGGTCGGTGTCGAGTTGACGCAGGATCGCTTCGGCTTGCGCCTTGACGCGGGTTTTCTCGGTGTCGAGGTTCGCGAGTTTTCGCAGTAACCAGTTGGCACGGTCGGTGCTGTCAATCGAGAACACAGACGGCGCGGCGGTCGGTGTCTCGGTGTCGAGGGCGTAAGACTTTCCGCAAGCGTCGCAGGTCGGAAGGGGATCGTTTCCCTCGAAGTAATGCGCGGCGTCTCCACAGTGGGGGCAGGTCGGCGCGGCGGGGAAAGTGTCGAGTGTGTTCATTCGGTTCGGTGTCCTTTTGGGTCAAGTCAAGTTAGGTTTAGTTAGGTTTCCGGGAGAGAGCGTCTTGACTTCTCCCGGTGTCGGTGTCGGTTATCGGCAAACCGCATCGAAGACGGTCAAGCCGTTCTCGTAGAGGTTGCAGAACGCAAGCCCCCAGCGTTCCCCAGCGGCTTCACGCTCTTCGGTCGGAACGTCGTCGGTGAGAGCGTTCACGGCATCGGCGGCGGCAAGATAGCGAGCGACGGCGGTTCCTTGCGGGGTCAAGGCGGGGCGGGTGTCCCATTCCCATTCGGTTGCGGTTTCAATCGTGATTGTCATTTTGAGTAGGTTCTTTCTCCCCGTGTTCGGGGTATCATGGAACCGCAGGGCTTCTGTGTTTCTGCGGTTCCGGGCTTAGGGAAGATTGGCGTCTTTCCTAAGCCCCTTTTGTTTTTAGTAGCGAAGGGGTTCCACTCCGTAGCGGCTTTCGGCACTTTCCCGAAGGGCTTCTTCGGCTTCGTAAGCCTCGACAAGTGCTTCGTTTCGGAGAATTTCGGCGGCGGCGAAGGTGTGCTTGCAGAAATCGAACCGCTTCTTGAATTCGGGGCAGGAGCAGAGGGTTTCGGTCTCGCTTACGAGCACTCCGTAAGCAAATTCTCCGTCTTTCGTCACGGCAAACTGTCCGGTGATGTTCGGGTCAGGAAGGAACTCGTAAGCCGGGTTGGAGAGAAGGGCAAGTCCTGCGGTGTAGCGGGTTGCAAGTCGAACGGTGGTTTCGGGGTTCATTTCAGAAGTCTCCTCGTTTCGTGTTCAGCACTTTACTGAACTGACTATATTATAACCCATATTCGGTTATATATCAAGGGGTTTCAGAGAAATAATCAAAATAATTTTTGACATATAACCCATATTCGGGGTATAGTAATGTGTAGGTAGACAAAAGGGAGGCAAATCGATAGAAGAACGAACAATTACTTTCACGCGAAGAGTGACAGAAGCACACATCACCGCCGCAAAGGAGAACGGCAAAAAGGGCGGTCATGCTGGGGGAATGTCAGAAGAGACAAAAAGGGCGGTCATGAGCGAAACTGAGGGAAGCACAAGTAGCAAGACGGGAACGGGAAAAAGCGGAACGGCTCGCGCTGGGGATTACGCCGGAGGCATCCACCGAGAAGCGGAAACCGGGGAGACCGAAGAAAGAGAGCGTAGAGGCATCCATAGAAACGCCTAAACGCCCCGTAGGACGCCCGAAGAAGACCGAGACGGGAGAAACCGAGGAAACTGAAAATGAGTGAAGCAAAGACGTTTGAGACGGTCGAGGAATATGCGGGATACATTCAGGCACAGACGCACAAAATTCTTTCGCGTCTCTGTGGCGGACACACCGAGGAGGCTGGGGAACTCGTGGCGATGCTTTGCACGGGCGCGGCGGGGATCGTGCAGGGCGCGAAGATGAAGCGAGAGGTAGAGGCAGGATTTGACCTCTCCACGCTGCCGAAACCGGAAGCCGTGAACCCCGAAGAGGATATAGAAAGCCCGTTCTATCGGGAGTAGACGGGGTTATTTCGTTGTATTCGTTTATTTCGTAACGGAAAAAGAAAAAGTGAGGTGCGAAGATGAGTATCGTTTTAACTCCGGAACAGGAAACGCGGGTGAAGCAACGGGCGGCACGGATGGGAAAGCCTCTCGAAGTCGTGCTTGACGAATGGCTCGACGGCGGGAGCGAAACGGAAGAGATTGCCGACCGTCCAAAAGCGAACGGAGACCGAACGCTGGCACTTTTGGAGCAGTGGAAAGCGGAAGACGCACTGATGACGGACGAAGAGCGAGAGCAAGAACGCCGGGACGGGGAAGCACTTCTGGCGAGTCTAGAAGCAAACCGTTTCACGTTGCGTGAACTAGTTTCCGATGAGCAAGCGGCATGAAGATCGAAGCCGTCGTCTTCGATGCGACTCCGCTCAGTCTCGTGACGATGAAGCGCGGGGCATTGCCAGAAGCAGACGCCTGTCAGGATTGGCTTTCCGACCTGTCGAAGGCAGGCGTCCGGTTCTATGTTCCTGAAATCACTGAATACGAAGTGCGACGTGAACTTTTGCGAGTGGGAAAAGCCGCTTCCCTTCGGAGGCTTGAGGCACTGGTTTTTGCTGAAGAGGGACGATTGATCTCACTGAACCGAGAGGCACTTTTCAGGGCGGCACAATTATGGGCGCAATCCCGGAACGCGGGTCTTCCGACCGCCAATAAAAAGGCGATAGACGCCGATGTGATTTTAGCGGCGCAGGTGTTGACGTGTGAGCGTTTGCCTTCCTCGTTTCTTGTGGCAACCTCGAATGTGAAGCATCTTTCGCGGTATGTTCCCTGTGCGGACTGGAAGGCGATTCAACCGTGAGAAACTAACTCCTTCGTTTGCAAAAAAACGGGCGAAAGAAAAAAGCGTTTTGAGATGAGAAGAGGGCATTTTGAGAGTGAATTTAATCCCTTCGTTCACACCGAAGGGGTCACTGGTTCGAATCCAGTACTGCCCATTGTTCGCTCCGGGAAATTGCCGTTTCCCTCTCAAACTCACCCCAACATTTGAAGATTTCCAACGCCGTTCTGCCCCCTCGGAACTGGCGGAGTTCGGTGACGCCTGGCCTCTGGCAGGCGAAATCAATTAACACTCCTCCTTAACGTCTGCCGCCGGGTCAATTCAATCTCAAAATGCCCCTTCGAAAAGCCCCGGTTTTGCGGAAAGGCAGCGGTCAATGACGCCCTCCCTTCCTGCCGGATGTCTGCCCCGTATTCTGTTCTTCGTTCCGCGCCTCTGGCGGGCGGGTTCGTCTGTCTTTTTCGTCCGGTTTCTGACTATCGGGGATAGGGAACCACGACATTCAAGCCGGGAACCGCCCTGAAATGACGGAGGTTGAAGGTGTAGAGAGTTAGCCCATACTCCAATGCCGTTGCCGCAATGAGAGCGTCCATCGCACTGAGACCGTGCGAAAGTTTCAAGCGAGACAGGGCGACCGCGTTCTTCAGGCCCGTCTCGGTGGGGAACACCGACGCGAAGGAAGCCAGAAACGTCAGGGTATCCTTGCGCTCTTTCGCACTCCGACAACCGATCAGCAGTTCCATTGCCGTAAAGACGGAAGGCGTTCGAGCCAGGGAATAAAGCCAGTTCCACGCCTCCGCCTTGTTGCGAAGGAGTTCAATGGCAATATCGGCGTCAAGCATCGCTACTGCCTCGGCTCGAAGGTGTCGAGCCAACTCCGGGGCGTCTTCGTCGGGATCGCCGTAATGTCCCAGCACCCCCAAAGCCAGCAAACGGGCGTGAATCTCCTGCGGGGTCTCGTTGACCTCTTCCCCTTCGGGAACCGTGTCAATCCATGCTTCGACGATCTCCGTTTCCGGTTTTCCTTGCCGCGCCGCGAACGCCTTCAAGCGTCGCTCTCGCTCCGGGGATAACTCCAGAGTCAGAATCATCTTCTATTCCCTCCTCCCCCACTTCTCAAGGCATACAAAATCTACAAAATTCGATGTGTTACGGGGTTTCGATGCACTCGCGAACCGTCTCTTCAATGCGTTTCAAGCGTTCGGCACTCACAACGCCGATCCGGTCCACAAACCGCAGGAGGGAGACGCTTCGTCTCTGAAACCCGTCTGCCCCGGAAGGCTTTATCAAATCCGTGCCTTCCTCCGGTTCGAGCAGAGACATCTACAGATAACCCACGAACTTTGGTTGCCGCTCGGTGACAGGAACGAGGATGCACAGGGGCAACCGTCTCACACTCGGCGAAGAGAGAACCACGCGGGGGCGCGTCTTTCCGATTTCCGCACCGATGCCGGGATCGAGCCTCACGCGCCACACCTCGCCCTGTTTCGGTGTCTCAGGCATGAGCGGCGTATCGCGCCTCTTTCGCGAACGCGGTCAACTCTCTCGCTTCGACGGGAAGTGCAAGGTCGGCTTCGTAGTCTGCCGCCGCCTATTCCGCCTGTTCCCGCAAAATTCGGGAACGCTTTTCTTTGGAAAAGACGCGATACGCGGTCAAGTCGAACTCGCGCGGCTCTTCGGGCAGGGTGTCAATGAGTTCATCCAGAACGGTTTCGACGGGCTTTCCCGTCCGCTGTGCCATCCGCTGTAAACACCCTAGCCGTTCCGGGGCCACATCCGTTTTTCCCTCTGTGGCCCTCCGTGCGTTCGGGCGGTACAGAGGCACCGCCGCGCCTGCACTTCGTAGAACGGGCTTTCGGCGTCAGCAGGGTAGACGGCTTCACGGGTTCGGGTTCGCGGGGACGCCCCCAGCGACCGCCCGCCTCGGTGTATCCGGTGGTGAGGGAGTGAAGAAAAAGCCGCAGTTCGGGCTTTCTACATTCGGAGAGGTTTCGATGGTTGAGAAACCAGAGCAGGTTCGCGGTGCAGAGCCAACGCGTGGCGAGCGTCGCTTTCGAGATTCTGTCTGAATTCACAGGCTAAAAGCCACTGTGAGGTGTAAGAATCCAGTTCTGAGACGGCAAAAACCGGGTCGGAATTCTGGAAATGAAGCACTGGATTGGTCATTTTGTCCATTCCGAGGGGGGTCAGAAGGGGCTGTCCGAGGGAAAGGAAGCACTCAATTCGAGATTGAAACTGGAAAAACCGATAGGCGATACTGGATTTGAACCAGTGACCTCTTCCGTGTCAAGGAAGCGCTCTACCCCTGAGCCAATCGCCTGTGTGAACGCGCCTATTCTACACCGCTCTTCCCTTCCCTGTCAAGATCAGAAGGCAAAGATTTGTCGTTTCTCCGCGCTAATCGGGCCGTGAAAGCAGCCGTAAACGCGCCAGGTCGAACCCCTGCGGATCGTCCTTGCGCCCCAGGGGAAGCGCGACCTGCTCGTGCGTCACCACGTTCCGCTCCTCAATTGCGAACCGCCCGCGCAGAAAACGAACCAGAGCCGCCGTCGCCTGCATTTGTGCCTCCGGGTAAGGGTCTTTACCGTTGTTCAGGTTCACCATTTCGATGCCAATGCTAGAGTGATTCAAATTTGTTGCCCACCCCCACGCGGACGGCCCCGCGTGCCATGCCCGCTTTTCAAGCGGAACCATCTGCACTACCCGACCGTCTTTGCCCACCACAAAGTGCGCCGACACCTGCGATTCTTCCATCAAAAACCAGGTCACGGTGCTGGAGGTCGTGCCTGCTGCCGTTGCATGGATCACCACCTGCTCGATCCGGGTTCCCGGTGGTCGGTCGTTGAAGTTGGGGGACGGCTGAAAGGCAAAGGGAAGCAGCGTCTCTGCCGGGAATGTCTCCACCCCCTCCAGTCCCATTGGAAATTTCGCTTCCGCAGGTAAACCAGAGAGCGGCGGCAGGGTGTCCCCCGATTGAGCGGCAGCCGGGAGCGGCGGTAAAGCCCCGGAGGGAAGCCGTGCCAGCTTTTTGAGCAGCCCGAAATCAAAGCCGAGCGGGTCGGATTTTCTGCCGAAGGGCACGGCAATGTCGGCGTGGGACACGATGCGGACGTCGGGAATTACATAAAAACCGCGCAGAAAGCGAATGATCCCCGCCACCGCCTGAATCTGCTCGGCGGGGTACGGATCGAGACCGTCGTTCAGGTTGACCATCTCGATGCCCACCGAGGTGTTGTTGAGGTTTCCTTCGCCCATCCAGCGCGAAACGCCTGCGTGCCATGCCCGCTTTTCAAGCGCGACCATCTGAACCACGCGCCCGTCTCGCCCAACGACGAAATGCGCCGACACCTCGGTTTTCGGGTCGAGAAAGTGAGCCGCTGTCCCCTCCAGCGTGGGGATCACGGTGGCATGAACCACCACGCAGTTGACGACCGCGCCCGGAGGCCGTTCTCCGAAGTTCGGCGAAGCGAGAAACGGGTACGGCGTTAAAATTCTCTGTGCTCCGGCTCCGCTCCCCGCCGCCAGAAGGCAGGCTGCAGCCACAATCAGAAGCCGCCAGAAAGCCGCCTTCCCCCGCCCTTGGATTTTTGGGAGACCCTTGTGCTCCGGCAGCGAGTCAGCGCCCGCCCGCCTGCCTAACGCCGTCATTTTTTCGTCTGGCCCCCGAACTTCTGTTCCATTGCGGCACTCAAGGTACTTTCCATTTTCAGAGCGGCTAAATTTTCCCCCGACGCAGCGATTTTTCCGGTGTCTCCGTCTACCAGCACAAAGGTCGGAATCCAGTCAATTCCATAGAGATAGGCGGCGGGGTCGTTCCAGAAACCGCCGGTATAGCCCTGCGCCCAGGTCATTCTGTTTTCCTTGAGGTAGGTTTTCAAGCCTTCTGTCCCGCCTGCTTGATCGAGCGAAATGCCCAGGGCTTCCAATCCCCGTCCATGCCATTTTTGGTAAGCCGAAGTGAAAAAGGGCACTTCGCGGCGGCAGTCCCCGCACCACGACGCCCAAAAAATCAGCATGACCAGTTTGCCGCGATAATCCCCCGGAAACTTCACTTTTTTGCCGTCCAGGGTGGTGACCGTAAATGGAGGCGCGGCATGACCGGGGCTGAGGTCGGGAGGAGGAAGTATTTCCGGTACGGACTTCGCCGATTTCTGAACCCGAAACTCGGTGCCGTCCTCCGAGACCCCTTTGATCTCGTAAGTCACACCGTGCACCGTAAACGGCTGTCCGGTATCAAAGGCCTCGCCGCGCACATCAAAAGAACCGTTGCCGTTCACATCCAGCAGCAGCAGTGTTCCGGTGGCGGGGCTGTCGGTTCTGCCGCGAAAGTCGCCGCGATAGCTTGTGTCGAAAAGAGCCGCCCGATAGGGGAGGCCGCCGAGAACCAGACTACCGCCCGTGAACGCCGTCAGATGGTAGAACAGGGGAGCCTCCCCCGCTCCGCGCCCCAGATTTCCTTCAGGAAGCCAGGTGACGGAAAGCAGAGCGGAAACCCTTTTGCCGCCGTTTTTAACAGTCACAGGCAGGGAACCCGTCCAGGGGGCAACGGAAGCGGAGGCGTTTTTGTCGGTTTGCTGGAGCGCGGCGGTTTTGCCGCCAACCAGAAGGTTTATACCGTGCGTTTTTTCATCTCGCTCAATCCGAACGCCGAGGAAGTCGGGCTGCTCTTGGCTTCCGACTTCGAGTTTGCCGGCAAAGCCGGTTCCCTCCGGCGTTAACTCCAGGCGGCGAGGGCGAAAAATGGCGAGTTTCGGGCGAATGACGGGCAGCTCACTGCGTTCTGCCGCCTTGAACTTCACCCCGGGCGAGGATGGAGGAGGCTGCGCGTGGGCGGGAAGGGCTAAAAGAGCGGCAGAAGCCGTTTCCAACAAAAAACGAAGGAGATAACGCCGATTGGAAAGCCGATTCATAATCTTGTCTCAAGTTTTTCTAAAAGTCCGTTTGTGTACCGGGGGCTAAATTCCAAGCGGAATCTGCCCCGCCGTGTCGTGGTCTTCGTCCGGGGTCGCGGTAAACTGCTTGGAAAGACGAAGCCGCTGCCCCTGATAGTTCGAGCCGATGCCCTGGCCGTAGAGCATATCGGGCGGTTCGGTGCAGTGCAGGAGTTCGAGGCGAAAGAGCGGCTGACCGTCCTCCAGCAAAAAGGGCACATCGCGATTGCGGATTTCCAGCACGACCGCCGCCGCACTCCGTTCCGGGGGAAGACTGGGATGATACCCGAATCCTGAGTCGAAAAAGCCTGCATAGTGGGTTCGCAGCTCGCCGCTTCCCGCATCGAAGGGAACCATTTCCGCACAATAGTTTGGGGGCAGACGCACAAGTTCGCGAGAGGCGAAAATAAAAAACTCGTCGGGTTCTAAGATCACCGGCTTGCTGTCGCCGTAAATCCGATCCCAGTATTGGCGGATCGGGTGTTTCCCTACGCCGCGCAAGTCTACGGGAGCCGCATTCCGCCGTGCCTGATAGCCCACCGTCGGCTCGTTTTTGCGCGGCAGGCTGATCGAAAGCACCACGCCTCGCGACACCGGAATCTCGCCGGAACGCAGAACGTGAAGGTTTGGGCTGAGCAGAATGTCCTCGGTGTCGAGCAGGTGGAGGGTTTCTTCGTGCGAAAGGTGCGCCTCGCCGATCCCAAACCGAATTTGAGAGAGTGCATCCCCGGCCCGCACCCGCACCGCAAACGAACGCGGCACTACCTCCAGGTAGAGGTTTCCCTGATAGCCGGAGGGCACATCGTCGAAGGTCGCGCCGTATTCGGTCACGAGGCGGGTGAACATATCGAGCCGACCGGTGGTACTTTTAGGGTTGCCGCGTGCCGAGAGTTCCGGGGGCAGCGCGAGGCTCTCTTGAAGAGGAAAGAGATACACCTGGTTGCGCTCCAGCACAACGCCCTCTTCCGGCAGGGGAAAATTAAACCATTTGTAGCGTTCGAGTTTGCGCGTCAAGCCCTCTTCCCCCGGCAAAAAGCTGCACTGCACCCGATAGCCGACCGCCCCCAGGCGCAAATCGAGGCTGTTGGGCTGAATCTGCCCTTCCGAGGGCGGAGAATCCAGGCGAATCACTCCGTCGCGCAGGGCAGTGCGAATCCATTGTGAGGGCAAAATTCCGTGCATAGGCGGGGTCAGGCGGGAGGGAGGAAAAAAGGTGTCAGGTGGTTAGGGCGTCCATCGAAACCGACGAGAACGAGTTGAATTTTTTCTCGTCGGTTTCGTTCTCCTGTCCTCTTCCCTCCTCTTTCTCTCTTTCGTTTTTCTCTCTTTCGTATTCTCTCGGCGTTTTGGCGGGAGACGCATTTCGCAGAATTTTTGCGGCACTTTTCCGGTCTAGCGGCGGGGGTCGCGTTTCAATCCTATGCGGTCTCCCGTTCGATTGTAGTTATTGAGCAGAAGGGTCAGGTCATCTACATTGATTTGGTTGTTTTCGTCGAGGTCGGCGGCAGGAAAGTAGGTTCCATCTCCCGCCGTAGAATTATACACCCTCAGCAGGGCCGTGAGATCATCCACATCCACCGTGTTGTTACCATCCACGTCTCCGGCAAAAAGGGTCAAGTGCAGGTTCGAGACCGACGTTCCGTTCGCGGTGAGCGAAAACGCCCGTTTGAGGTGGCGCGGATAGGCGGCGAGAACGGAGTAGGTTCCGGCGGGAATGCCGCCAAGCGTGAAGGTTCCGTTGGCGGTGAGCGCGGGGGTCAGGGTGAAGGCCGTGCCGGAGGCGGGTCGAAACAGAAACGAAACGGTGCGACCGGCGGGCTTGAGGAGACCTTCGAGATTGACCCGTCCAGTGACGAGGGTGGTTCCGGCAGAGGCGGCTTCGACGGAATAGTTATCGAAAAAAACGTCGGCGTTGGGGGCTTCGGAGGCATTGTAGAAAAGATCGAAGTCACCGAGGTCGGCGGTGGTTCCCGAAGTAAAGGGGATCGTGCCGATCCGATCTCCGTCCAGGTAGAATTCCGTTTGCCGGGCGGAGTAATCAGCCGCAAGAGCGAGGGTGTGAAAGGTGTCGAGCGAGGCGGTTCCGGTGACTTCGGTTCCGGGGCCAGCGTCGTCGTTGAAGGCGGTGAGGGTTCCGTCTTCGGAGAGCGTCACCCCGGCCAGCAGGTCGCCGGTGGAAGCGTAGAGTTCCAGCCCGCCGAGGGTGGGGACAGTAGTTCCGTTGGGAACAAACGCGGCATCCGCCTTTGCGATCACTCTGGGCTTGCCCGCCGCAAGGGGATTGAAGCTGAAGTTACGCCGATAATAGGCCGCGTAGCGGGGGGAAGCCTCGCTGCTGTAGGGCGCAAGGCTGGAGCCTTTGATCTGCACACTGGAAAGCCCGGAAGCGGCGCGTGTGTTGACGACCTTTGCCCCGGCGGGATTTTTGCCCGTGTAGGCAAGAAAGCCTTCCTGCCCCGCCAGCGGCCCCGGCGAAAAAGTCGCTGGCTCAAACCCCGTTGTGTAGAGGGAAGTCGTCTGGGCGAAGAGCGGTTGCGAAAACATGCAGGCTATCGAAAAACAACCAAGCCAGAGGTGCTTCATCGTGATCGTCCTCGAAGAAATAGCAGCGAAGTGAGTCCCCCGCTAGAAATCTGGTTTCGGCCTTTTCCTGCCTGGCCCGTTTTGAGCCGCCAGAAAAAGGCCCTCCTACTCTTTTTCACCCCTGCTTGCGCGGGTTACGGGTTGCCGGTTGAATTGTAATTGTTGAGCAGGATCGTGAGGTCGTCCACGTTCACGCGCCCGTCCAGGTTCAGGTCGGCGTTCGGCACATACATGCCGTCCCCCGCCGCCGTGTTGTAGACGGTCAACAGAGCGGTGAGATCGTCCACGTCTACGGTGTTGTTGTTGGTGACATCGCCCGCCAGCAGCGAAATCGGGTTGGGCAGGTTTAGATCGCCGTTTGCATTGAACACGGTTACATTTCTTGCCAGATAACGGGTTCCCTTGACGTGCATCGTATAGTTCCCCATCGGAATCCCCGGAACCGAGAACGCGCCGGAAGGCAGTACGTTCGCCGTCACCGTGAAGTCGGGCGAACCCGTTTTGCGAAACGTGAAGGTGATCGGCTGAGCCGGAGCCGCTGCGGAGAGGGAGTCGAACTGCAAAGTTCCGGTGATTTTGTAGGAGCGAGCCGCAGTGTAGTTTGTGCCGTCATAGCGGAATCGCCACGCCTTCTGGCTTACGCTTGCCACGCCGATTTCGTTAAAGGCGGTGGTGCCGGTGTTGACCCCGGTCAGGGAAGCATAGGCCCCGCCCGCGCCCTTATTGAGTCCCACTACATACCGATCCACTTTGTTCAGGTCGTCGTAGGCCACCCCAATGTCGCCATTGTTGTAGAGCACGGCCTGAAACGTGTTCGTGGCTCCGCCGCCCGCGCCGTCGCCGCGCCGAACGTTCGCCCAGGTGAACGCCACTCCGTCCGCATAAAGTTTGTAGTACAGGTAGCCCCTTGGGGTGAAACTGCTGTCGGGCAGAAGCCAGTCGTCCTGCGCCACCCATACCCCAGGAAAGGAGCCGCGAGGCATCCCCAGATTGGAGGGGTTGTTGGAAAAATAGTTTGTGTTGCCGAACGTCAAAACGCCGTTATCGGTGAGCGTTACCTGAGTATAAGTGGTTCCATAGAAGGAAAACGTTTTTCCGGGAACGGTCAGCAGAAAGGCGGCGTTGTTGTCGCCGTCAGCTCCGACACGGGTCACGCCGGGGGCCGTGAGCGGTTCGAGGGGGTAGGTCAGCTGGGCCTCGGCAGGGGCGAGAGAAGTGCCTGCCCAGAGTGCGAGCGCGGCAAAAGTCAGGGTGGTTTTCATGGTGCGTGGGTTTCTCAGAGGAGTCTGCGCCTTTCACACAGAGTATCCGGGCGTCATCGGTCAGAACAGCGAAACTTCTCACGACGCTTACGTTGAAACAGGAGCGAAACGAAATAGAAGCAAAACAGGGGCGGGCCTTAACAAATTTTCCGTTTTTAGTATACAGCCGAAAGCAGGGGAGCAACCTTTCCTTTCCGAAGAAAACCGATTCTTTTTCCGTCACCCGGCAATTCCTATTGGACGCACCCCCCTGCTTATGCTAGAATACCGAGACGAACGCGGCCCGGCCTCCAACGGTTGCTCAGGCGGCTGCCGATGTTCCTACTCCACTTACGAAACTCAGGGAGACGAACGATGAAGATCGGAATTTTTACAGCCTTATTTCACGACCGACCGCTGGAAGAGGCCCTCGATTATATCGCCGGGGCAGGCATTCAAGCGGTGGAACTCGGCGGCGGAGCCTATCCGGGTTCACGCCACCTCGATGACTTCGGCGGGGCAGAAACCCTCATCAATGACGAAGGCAAACGCAAAGCCCTGCTCAACGCCATCTCCAGACGGGGACTGGAACTGACCGCAATCTCCGTTCACGGCAACCCCCTGCACCCCGACGCCGCGATTGCCAAAGATCATACGACCGCCTTTCGGAACGCGGTGCTGCTGGCCGAAAAACTCGGTATCGGCGTGGTGAACGGATTTTCCGGCTGTCCCTCCGGCCCCGGCGGAAAAAACCCGAACTGGGTCACCTGCCCCTGGCCCGACGAGTTCCGCGACATTTTGCAGTATCAGTGGAACGAAGTCGCCATCCCGTTCTGGAAAGAGCAAAATGCTTTCCTTAAAGAGCATCACGTGAAATTCGCGATTGAGGCGCACCCCGGCTTTATCGTCTACAACCCGGAAACGGTGCTCAAACTGCGTGAGGCGGCGGGCGAGCAGATCGGCTGCAACTTCGATCCGTCGCACTTTTGGTGGCAGGGCATTGATCCGATTGCCGCCGTCCGCTTTCTCGGCCCCAAGGGAGCGATTTTCCACGTTCATGCCAAAGACACGCGCATTGATCCGATCAACTCCGGCATCAACGGCAACCTCGACGTGAAATCCTATGGTGACATTTCGGAACGCTCCTGGGTGTTCCGCTCGGTAGGCTACGGGCACGGTCAGGAGTGGTGGAACGATTTCGTCTCGAACCTTCGCATGACGGGGTACGACTGGGTGCTGTCTATCGAGCATGAGGACGGGATGATGTCCACGAAAGAGGGGCTGCAAAAAGCCCTGCAAACCCTTGAAATCGCCGTTGTCAAAGAGAAACCCGGCCCTATGTTCTGGGCCAAAGAGTAGGTCTCAGACGGGTTTCTCCAAGGGGCGAAGTAGAATAATGTCTGCTTCGCCCCTGTTTGTTACAATGAGATACCTACTCTGTTTCAGGCGGCTTTTTGCAGACTGAGTTTTGGAACATTCATGCTGTGGGTTCCATTCTTTGCGGGTTCTCTCGCTGTGGTATACTACGCACATGATAAAGAAAAGGGATAAAGGCAATGACATCCACCGTCTTAGAATTGGAAGGAACAGCAGCAGAAATCCGCGCTTTACTGCCGGAATTTTCTGGGCAGCGTCTTCGTGTCACCGTTCTCCCTCTCGCGTTTCCCGAAACGACAACGGGTTCTGATGCAGACTGTACTCTGGTGGCGCAGGAAACCAACACGCAACTCGCCGCCCGTTTTCAGCAAAAGCAGACCGCCCGTTTGACCGAAGATATTTCGTATGCAAACGTTGAACTTCCGACAAGCCTTGCAGGAGCTGTCTGGTAATGCTTACCTATTCTCCCGACGGCGAACTCAGTCCCGGCGATATTATCAAATCGGTTCGTCTGGTGGAAAGAACCGCAAACGCCGAATCGGAAACCATCCGTGCGGTTCCCGTCAATGTCATTGTCCTCAGTCAAGGTTGCGAAATTGATAAAGTGGCAAAGCACGGTAAAAGCGGTTCGCTGGTCGTTGCGGCGGTTTTCGCGCTGGGTTCGCTGGATCGCGGCTTGCAGGGACTGGTGCGAAAGAACGCCGTGCTGAAATCGTTCTACCTGCCGAATTTCGACAGCCGGATGCCGGAATGTTACATCGGCTGGGAAACCATTCAGCCCGTCGAACTAATGCCTGTTTGGAATGCCCGCAGCACGGAACGCTATGTTTGCAGCGTGACGGAGAATTCCGAATTATGGCAAGCCCTCGCCAATCGCTTTTGGGACTATTTCTTCCGCCCGTTGGCGCGTGATGGGAGCGACTTCATTCCTCTCAGCGAATAATCGTCGGCATGACGGGGTACGACTGGGTGCTGTCTATCGAGCATGAGGACGGGATGATGTCCACGAAAGAGGGGCTGCAAAAAGCCCTGCAAACCCTCGAAATCGCCGTTGTCAAAGAGAAACCCGGCCCTATGTTCTGGGCCAAAGAGTAGGTTTTCGCGGGGCTGTTTTGCCGACGCAGGCCGAAGCGAACCCCGGTTCGCTTCGGCCCTTCTCGTTGTCACGCGGCTTTTTGCAGGGTGAGCGGGAAACAAAAAAGGAAGAAGAAAATTCCGTACCGAAAGCAAAGCAGAGCGTAAGAGTCGGATGCTTCTACAAACCTTCGAGAGCCTAATCTTCTGTCGAAATACCCGTCATCTGCCCTGCGTTGTTGATGCCGTTGCCGGAACTGTACCTTCCGCCGAGTGTGCCGAGATCGTGTAAACCTGAGTCATCGTAGAGGAAAGCGTGGAAATCGTTATTCCCTGTGAAGTCAAAGCTGCCCGCAACCTGACCCGCGCTGTTGATGCTTTGCCCGTAAATAGGATGTCCCTACCACGTGCCGAGGTCAATGATTTCATCCTGTGTTTGTGCGTGTGCAGCAGGTTGCGGCAAAAAGCCAATGAGGAGAAGTGCGCCCAACTTCGGTGCGGCATGGCGAGGGAAACAATTCGAGCGGTTCATCTATGAAATTCCTTTGGGCTGAGTGAGAGTATCGGAAGTCATACCCGTATAAATGCAAGACGATCACGATTAGGGCAAGAAACGTGCCAACCGCGAGGCTATAATTCGTATTCGCCTTGATCTGCTTGATGAGCAGTCGCATTCGCAGTTCCACATTCGGCAGAAACGGCGGCGCAGGAGGCGCGAAAACCGCCACACGCGCGGCAAATGTCCCGTTATACACTGTCGTCAGTTTGGTCACAAAATTGCCGAGCCAGATCACAAAGTCGGCATTCCTGGAGGGAATGAAATTGGTAGAAAGCATAAGGCAGTTTCCTTTTCTGCACTGGGGAAAGCAAGAGACTCCCCATCCTTATGAAGGAAGGGGGTTGGGTGAGGGGTTATGGTATAATTGAGTGGCACGAAAGGAGAAGCACAATGTCAACTCCAACAATCGAAAAATCAAAATCGCTGTTTCCGCTTCTTGATGACTCGATGGAACATCTCGGCGATGCGTCCGGCTTCAAGCTCGAAATCACCAACGGCATCCCGACTTGGGAGGCCTTCCCTGTTATTCGTCATCAAGCGAAAATTGATACCATCCGCACCCATTTGAAACCATCAACGCAAGATGCGGGCGGCTGCGAATGTATCCACTATGCCGACCTGACCATTCTGTTCCCCGACGGTTCGGTCAAACGCCCCGACATCGCTATTTTTTGCCGCCAACCTAAAGAGTTGGATACAGCGTGTACCGACATTCCCGAAGTCGTCATCGAGATTTTCAGCAAGGGTTACGAGAAGAAAGATACGGAAATCAGCCTGCCATTCTATCTGTCCTACAACATTCCCGACGTTGTCCTCTTCGATCCCGCCACCAACAAAGTTTTCCACTATCATAATGGGCAAACCGACGAATACGACTCGCCCGTTGAACTGACTTTTGCCTGCGGATGCCATGCCACAATTTAAGCAGGACTCCAGCGCAGAGTTCTCGAAACTCTCCCCAACATTTTCTCGTTGAGCAGCGTTTTCTGTGGCACACAAAACCGGCACACTCACCTCATCATCACTCATTTCGCTTGCGAGGGGATTCCGCCATGACTGCCACAACTCGCCTTCCTCACCTAGCCCTCCTTCTCACCCTGTCCCTCCTTCCCACACCTTCCCTTGCCCAAACCCCCAACGTTCCCGCCGCGCCGAGCAAAGACACGGTTCTCTTCGACTTCGAGGGCGGTAACTTCGATGGAGGGACACTTTCGGGCGACTGCTGGGACAAGCAGCCCGCTACACCCAAAACCTTTGTGGGCAGGCAAGGCAATTCCGTAGTTTCCCGCGTTCACCCTACTGTGGTAAAATAGGCCGTTAGAACGAAGGGAGAAAACCGATGACACAGGAACGCATCCACACCAACGAGATTATGATCGGGCAAGAGAGCGGTATGCAGAGCGGATACGCCCTGTTGTTGAAACCGATGCAAACATTGGCAAACTTATCGCCATCGAAACCGGCGATTACGAAATCACCGAACGGCATACCTCCATTGAAGCCCCTGACAAACTGCTTGACAAAAATCCCGGCACCAAAGTCCTGCAGCTGCGTATCGGCTATCCCGCCGTTGACCCCTTTGGCCGAGTCCGATTGATGCCGAGCAAACGCCTGCGATCACCGGAACGATCACCAACTTTCGCCCGCAAATTCGGCTGAGTTTAAAAGGTCACAATGGTCGTGGCATCGTTGAGTTCACCGTAGATACTGGCTATCAGGGAACACTCACCCTTGCCGAAACCGACTGCATTGCAGTAGAACTGCCTTTCTCCAGAGCCACCACGTTTTTGCTGGCTGACGGAACGCCTCTTGTACGCAATGTCTATCAACTCACCCTTGTTTGGGACGGAAACGAACGCAAATTCGACATTTTAGCGCTTGGCGAGGAACCTCTGCTCGGCACAACCATGCTCAAGGGGTATGAACTCTGCCTTAATTATGAGACCAATACGCTGACCATCAAAGACGCTCGATAACTGAGGATAAAGGCAATAGAATGCAAATTGAGGCGTTTTGTACCGTTCCGCAAATTTTGGAGAACCTTCCCGAAACTTCCGAGAACGCGCCCTAAGGGTGCTTTCGACTGCCCAAACGCCCACCGCCGTCGTGGTATAATGCCCCATCGTTCTTTAGACAGAAGAAATACTTTCCCTTTTGGCAATGGGCCGCAGTACAAAATATCGCTTTGTAGAAACGCGGAGTTCGAAAGTGAGATCGAATTCATTGAGCAGGGAGGGAAAAGGAGGACGGAAGAGGAAATCAATGAGCGGAGGGAGTTTTTTAGCGACGGTTCTAAATTTGGAATCAACGACGCGCGGGATGAAAACGGAAAGCCTCCCCCGTACCTGAGGATGAGCAAGAAGAGACGCCGAGCAATCCTCGCCTGCGAACCGGGAGAACGAAATTGAGCGAGACAAACTCAAGTGAGAACGTTGGAACGAAACTGCTGCTGGAAAATGATCGGGTGCGGGTGTGGGAACTCTCAGTCGCCCCGGGCGAAACGCTTGCTCAGCACCTGCACACCCTCGACTATGTGTATATCGTGGCACACGGGGGAATTTTACGCTTTGTTGACCCGCAAAACGCGCAGCAAACTCACGACACCACGTTTGTAGACGGTCATGCCGCCTTTGTTTCGGTTTTGGAAGAAGGCCGAGTGGACGGTCATCTGACGAATGTGGGTGACAGGCCGCACCTCAATTACATCATCGAGCTGAAAAAATAAACCTCGGCGGGGCAGAAATTTCTGCCCCGCCGAAGCTGCGCTTTGCCCTCAACGGGGAAATCTCAGGATACTTTTTTGGGTTCTTCCCGAACCTCTCGGTGACGACGCTTAAAGGGGGTTCGCAGAACAATCGTGCGATAATCCAACCCCGCCGCAGTCAGGGCTTTGTCCCACGAGTCGAAGCGGCGGCGTGCCGCCGTAATCAGGGTGATGTCGTAATCTTCCATGCTTTTGGCGTTGAGGTCAATGCCTTTGGCGTGCAAGTCTTTGACTTCGCTCAAGATGGTTTCTTCGTCCCATTCTCGATAACGTCGGATCGTACTATAGTCCAGTCCTGCGGCAATCACGGCCTGCCGCCAGGAGCCGAAGTGCTTTTTTTTGGTGGCTGCAGCAGCCAGCTGGGGATCGAGTTGAGTGGAAACGAATCGCCAGCTCAAATCTTCTCCGCCCGCGTGCAAGTCTCGGATTCGTTCGATGATACGCTCCTTCGTCCAGGATCGGTAGCGTCTGATCTCGTCGTAATCCAGCCCTGCGTATTCGACCGCTTTACGCCACGAACCAAAGTAGCGGGTGGCGGCACGCAGCAGGGCTACTTGCTCCTCCGCAATTGCCGCGTAGTTCAGATTGGTGTCGGCTTTACCCAACTTTCTGATTTCTTCGGCAATGGCGTCTTTACTCCATTTTCGCATTGGTCAGGGTATTTCGCTTTCTTGAATTTCGCCGAAACGGGCTTGATGAAAAACCCGGCAGCGATTGGTCCGCAGCACCTGGAGGTCTGCGGCATTTCCTTGGTGGAAACCGCTGTTATGATAGGTGATTGAAGCCGCTTTGTCAAGCGTTCGAGCAACTCACTAAATAACAATATCTGTTTTTAATCACACGTAATTAGGTATAACTCACTTCAGAACCAAGTCTTTTTTGTAGACAAGTGTTACCGTCTTGCGTCCTCCCCCCCTTTATCCGGTAAACTCTCTGAAAAGCGGGGCGAAAAACACGCTTCTTCGGCCCTTATTTCACCAAAGTTCAGAGCAGAAAGATGGAGCAGGCTTGGAAAACGAACCCGTCCGGCAGTTGCGTCAACGCTTAAACCTGCGGCTGCCCTCCACCGAAAACTTTCTTCATGCTCTGACTCATCGCTCGGTGACCACCGAAAATTCCCTTCAGAGCAATGAACGGCTGGAATTTCTGGGTGATGCCGTAGTCGGGCTGGTGATTGGGGAAGTGCTCTATTCCCGCTACCCTCAGTTCAGTGAAGGCGACCTTGCGAAGTCCAAAGCCTATCTGGTCAGCGAAAACGCGCTTGCCGAAGCCGCACTCAGCATCGGTTTGGACACGGCCCTGACGCTCAGTTCCGGGGAGGAAACGTCGGGGGGGCGCAAACGCCGCTCGATCCTCTCCGATGCGTTCGAGGCGATGATCGCCGCCGTCTATCTGGACGAAGGGCTGGAAACGGCTCGCCGGGTGGTGCTGGGCTGCCTTGAAACGGCGATCCGCTCGGTTTCTCAGGATCGGCATCGCGGCGATTACAAATCCGCCCTGCAGGAAGCCACACAGCGGCTCTATCGCCGTGCCCCGCTCTATAAAATCGTGGAGGAAATCGGGGACGATCACGAGAAGATTTTTGTCTGTGAAGTTCAGTTGGAACGCTCGGAGGCGGGCGGCATGGAAACCCTGGGGCGCGGGAGGGGGCGCAGCAAAAAGGAAGCGGAGCAGGCTGCCGCGCAGGACGCTCTCTCCCGCTCTCAACAGGAGCCGCCGTAAGCGTTGTTCAAATCGTCCGTTTTTCGTTGAGAGAGGGATTGCAGTTCCTTTCTCACAAACAAAGTCCGCCTTCGCGGCCTCCATACGAGCGACGGCTCAACGCTTTGCCATCCATTCAACGCTTTGCCATCCATCGGGTTCCGCAATTCCTGGTCAGCCCTTTGTAAAACTTTAACTTTCGCGAATTTTAGCCGCAGGATTGCTGCTGGGAAAAGTGTCGAAGAGCAAACCGTTGAAAAAATCAGTAAAAGTCTTTTTCGACTGAATCGGGAAACTGGTTCTATTCTTTTACACCATGATCTACGGACATTCCCCGAAAACCCAATTTGAAAACCCTGAAAAGAGCCGTCAACGTTTATGACTATCCCCAACCCTCCCGCCGCCGACATCGGCATTTTTGGCGGCAGCGGATTTTATGCCCTGCTCCCGGATGTACAAGAAATCACCGTCGAAACCCCCTTTGGCACACCGAGTGACAGCGTTTTTCTCGCGGAGTATGAGGGCAGGCGCATCGCGTTTCTGCCGCGTCACGGGCGGCATCATACGATCCCTCCCCATGAAATCAATTATCGGGCGAATGTGTGGGCGATGAAATCGCTCGGCGTGAAATTTATCATCAGCCCCTGTGCGGCAGGCAGCCTGCAAACGCACATCGCGCCCGAACACTTTGTGGTCTGCGATCAGTATGTGGATCGCACTTGCGGACGCCGCGATACCTTTTATGACGGCCCGGACGTGTATCACGTCTCCGCTGCCGATCCCTACTGTCCGCACCTGCGCCGCCTTGCCATCGAGACGTGCCGCGATCTCGGCATCGAAGTCCACGAAACGGGCACGGTGGTGACAATCAACGGCCCCCGGTTTTCCACCAAAGCGGAAAGTCAGTGGTTTTCAAGGGCAGGCTGGGAAGTCATTTCCATGACCCAGTACCCGGAGGCCTACCTGTGCCTTGAACAGAATCTTGCGGTGGTGAATATCGCCCTGATTACCGATTATGATTCGGGGCTGGCAGGCGATGTGCCCCCCGTGACGCAGGAAGAGGTGTTCGGCGTCTTTCAGAAGAACTTGGATCGGATTAAGCGGGTTGTGCTGGAGCTGGCAAAGCGGATTCCGCTCGACCTCGACAGTCCGTGCCATCACGCGCTCGATTTTGCAAAAGTAGGACTTTAGGGAGAAACGCCGGGGAAAGCATCAGGGATTGCGGGGAATTTCCTCCCATTTGATTTCTGGTGCTTCTCTCGCGAACCTTGCCCTTTTTGGAGTAAACCATGCTCGTTGGTGTACAAAACAAGCCGCTTCAGACCGTTGGCTGGGAAGCCGGAAAAGTACGGCTGATTGACCAGACCGCCCTGCCGGAAAAATTGCAGTATGTGGACTTTTCGGACTGGCGCGAAGTGGCAGAGGCCATTCGCACGATGATCGTTCGGGGGGCTCCCGCCATCGGCTGCACGGCGGCACTTGGCATCGCGCTGGGCAGCCGGGGGATTATCGCGAGCGGGCGTGAAGCCTTTTTGGGGCGTGTCGCCGGGATCGCCGATACTTTCCGTGCCGCCCGCCCCACCGCCGTCAATTTGTTCTGGGCGATTGACCGCATGGTGGCCGCCGCTGAGAACACTCCGGGAAACCCGGTAGACATGAAGGACGCGCTGCTAACTGAGGCCCTCAAGATGCTGGACGAGGACATCGCGGCGAACAAGCGGATGGGGCAGTACGGAGCGGAGCTTCTGCCCGAAGCGGTCAATATCCTGACGCACTGCAACGCCGGGGCTTTGGCAACGGTGGGTTATGGCACGGCCCTGGGCGTGGTTCGCGCTGCCGTAGAGATGGGGAAAAATGTTCACGTTTTTGCCGACGAAACGCGCCCCCGGCTTCAGGGCATGAAATTGACCGCCTGGGAACTCGCCCGTGAAGACATTCCGGTAACGATCATTGCCGACAACATGGCAGGCTCCCTGATGCGGCAGGGCAAGATTGACTGCGTGGTGGTGGGCGCGGATCGGATTGCGGCAAACGGGGACGCCGCCAACAAAATCGGAACCTACTCGGTGGCGGTGCTGGCGAAACATCACGGGCTTCCGTTTTACGTGGCGGCTCCGCTTTCCACCATTGATTCGGCTTTGATGTCTGGGGCGCAAATTCCCATTGAACAGCGTGAAACGATTGAGATGACGCATATCGAGGGCATTCGGGTGGCTCCGCAGGGAGTGCAGGTCTTGAACCCCGCGTTCGATGTGACGCCCGCCGACCTGATTTCCGGTATTATTACAGAGGCAGGGGTGCTCAAAGCCCCCTATGAAGCCTCGATTGAAGCGGCCCTGAAACGCTGAACCAACCGATGAGCGACGAGACGAGGAGAAACTGATGAGCGAACCTGAAGAACTGAAAGCGGCCAAACTGGTGCGGGATGTGGCGGATTTTCCGAAGCCGGGAATTTTGTTTAAGGACATTACTCCGGTGGTGCAGGACTACGAAGCCTTGAAAGAAGTAACCCTAAAGCTAGCGGAATGGGCCCGCGACAAAGGCGCGGAAGCGGTGGTGGGGGTCGAGGCACGGGGCTTTATTTTCGGAGCACCGCTGGCTCTGGAACTGGGCGTCGGGTTTGTGCCGCTGCGAAAACTCGGCAAGCTGCCCTACAACTGCATTTCGGAAGAGTACGCGCTGGAGTACGGAACCAACACCGTCGAGATTCATTCCGACTCGCTGCATCCGGGCCAGAAGGTGGTCATTATTGACGACCTTTTGGCGACGGGGGGCACGGCGGCGGCGGCGGCACGCTTGGTGGAACGGCTGGGGGCGGAGGTGCTGGGCTTCGGCTTTTTGATCGAACTGGCGTTTTTGGAGGGGCGAAAAATCCTTTCTCCCTACGAAATCCACGCGCTCCTTTCCTATGATTAGCCGTTGATCAGTTTTTGATTAGCCTTGCGTTTTGAGAGGCCTGCTTAACCTTTGGTCATGGATACGATTCACCTTCAAGGGCTGGAATTTTACGGGTTTCACGGGGCGTCGGAGGCGGAGCAGACGGTGGGGCACCGCTACCGGGTGGATGCCGTCCTCTCCGTAGACACCCGTTGCGCCGGTGAAACCGATGCCCTCTCCGACACCGTAAATTATGCCGAGGCTGCCTCCTGCCTGCTCGAAATCGGGAGGGGAACGCAGTTTCGCCTTATCGAGGCCCTCATTGCCGCCTGTGCCTGCCAAATTTTCGCTCGGTTTCCTTCTGTGCAGGCGGTGGAACTCACGATCTCGAAACGGCTGCCGCCCATGCCCTTTATCGTCGAGAGCGTGGGGGTTTCGATTCGGAGAGAACGGGGAGAAATGGACACTTTCTCTCTGCCGCCTGCGTAACAAAGAGTAACCGTTTTCCAGTTTGCCTTGGCGTTTTGCTAAGCGCACCCAAAACGGCGAATACACCCCAAAGACCGGACTGTGCCGACAACATCCCCGTCCCCTGTGGACTGCGGCACTCCAGAGGAAAAATCCATGTTTCAACGTCCCCTACCCGCCGACTACACCCGGCTTTCTCCCGAAGAAACCGCGACGCGCATCTCCGCCGCCCAAAAAACACTCGGTTCCGATCTCGTGATTCTCGGCCATCACTACCAGCGCGACGAAATCATTCAGTGGGCAGATTATCGCGGCGACAGCCTTAAGCTCTCGCAGATTGCCGGACAGCACCCCGAAGCGAAGTACATTGTTTTTTGCGGGGTTCACTTTATGGCCGAGTCCGCCGATATCCTCACCCATCACGATCAAATCGTGATCCTGCCGAATATGAGCGCGGGCTGTTCAATGGCGGATATGGCGAGCCTGGGGCAGGTGGAAGCGGCGTGGGAGCGGTTTGGCGAAGTGACGGACACAGAGCGGATTATTCCCATCACCTACGTCAACTCGACGGCGGCGATCAAAGCCTTTGTCGGGCGCAATGGCGGAGCGTGCTGTACTTCCTCGAACGCCCGCAAAGTGGTGGAGTGGGCGTTGGCGAAGGGCGACAAAATTTTCTTTCTGCCGGATCAGCACTTGGGGCGAAATACCGCCGTTGAACTGGGCTTAAACCCCGAAACGGAGATGCTGCTGTGGAACCAGAACGCCCCGGACGGGCACGGCGGAGCGACCCCGGAAAAAATTCGGGAAAGCAAGGTGCTGCTTTGGACGGGACACTGCTCGACCCATGCCCGCTTTAAGGTGGAACAGATCGAAAAAGCACGGGAGGAGTTTCCCGGCGTCAAGATTATCGTTCACCCGGAATGTTCGCTCGACGTGGTGCGTGCCGCAGACCTCAACGGCTCGACGGAGTACATTCTGAAGGTGATTTCGGAGGCTCCCGCCGAAACGGTGTGGGGCGTAGGAACGGAAATCAATCTGGTCTCGCGGCTGGCTCAGGAACACCCCGACAAAACGATTTTCTGCCTGGATCCCGTGGTCTGCCCCTGCTCGACGATGTATCGCATCCACCCGCACTATTTACTGTGGGTGCTTGAAAATCTCGTTGACGGCGTGGTGGTCAATCAGGTGAAGGTCGAACCCGACATCGCCGCAAACGCCCGCCTTGCCCTTCAGCGAATGTTGGCAATCGTTTAACGTGCGGGGCTGGGTTCTCACCTCGTTTTGAGCGGAGGTTCTCTTCTTGCCAAGCCGCTGGGTCGCAAAGAGCGATCCACAGACAGACGGGAAGTGCTCCGACAAGAACACTTCCCGTCTGTTCGTGTCAAGGAAAAGGAAGCGCAATCCATTGCGCTTCCTTTTTGGCGGGGAGGAAAGGACGCTTCACCCGCCCTTCCAGGGTGAGGGGAGACCGCGAGCTTCGGCACCCTGTGTTTTGGTGAGGCGAACGGGCTTCAGGGTGCAATCCGCCTACTCCCCTGGAGTTTCATTCTCATAAACGCGAGCGATGCGGGCGAACTCTTCGAGAGTAAGGGTTTCTCCGCGGCGGGAAGGGTCGATTCCGGCTTTGGCGAGCAGAGCTTCTGCCTTTTCGCGGTCGTCTATCGTAAAGCCAAGCTCAAAGGGGGCCGGGGCACGCAGCAGGGCGTTGAGCAGTGTTTTGCGCCGCTGCCCAAAGGCGGCCCGGACGATATGCAGCAGCCGCTCTTCGTTTTGGACGCTTACTGCGCCGGGATGTATCGGGGTGAGGGCCAGGATTGCCGAGCCAACTTCGGGGGCGGGCAGAAAAACCGTGCGAGAAACCAGCCCGACGATTTCGGGTCGGGTGTGATACTGAATGAAGTGAGACATCGCTCCGCACTCGTCGGAACCGGCTTTCGCGACGGCGCGGCGGGCGAACTCTTCCTGGACAAGCAAAACGGCCCGCTTCCAGCGGTCTTTATGCATCAGCAGCCGCTCGATAATCGGGGTCGTAATATAGTAGGGAATGTTGGCGACAATCACTCCTGGCTCGTCGCCAAAAGCCTCATCGAAAAGTTTGTCCCGACGAAGACGCAGGAAATCCTCGGCGATAACGCGAACATTGGAATAGTCCGCCAGGTTTTCTTTCAAAATGGGAATCAGGGCGGTGTCAATTTCAATGGTGGTGACCCGCGCTGCCCTTTGCGCCAGGGTGATCGTGAGCGCACCGAGTCCCGCGCCAATTTCGAGCACGGCGGTATCGGGCGTGAGATTACCGGCGGCAGCAATCTTGTCGAGGGAGTTGCGGTCGCAAAGAAAATTCTGCCCCAGGCGCTTTTGGGGTCGTAACCCGTGCGCCCGGAGCAGATCGCTGGTCTGTTTCGGTGAACTGAGGTCGTTCATTGTGTCTACGAGTGTGTTCCGCTTCGCTGGCTCGTCGCAAATAAACGGAGATACGGGGAGGAGCGTCTCTTCTCCTCTCCACTTCAGCGCATCCTCTCACGAGAAACCGAACACTTGAGACTACAAGCCGATTTCAGAATGCCTGAAGAGGTACCCCCGCAGGGTACGAACAATAAAAATGCAATGTTCGCGGACGAGTCTGGAAACACGCTCAATTTGTCGAGAGTCAGTCTAAAAGATAGACTTTGATCGGCTTGAACGAAGGAAACGTCTTTTCAAGGCGTTTCTCGTCAATGCCCAGATCAATTCGGTTGCCTTTAATCGCTCCGCCAGTATCGGCGGCGATGGCATACCCGTAATTCTCGATATAGAGACGTGTGCCGAGCGGGATAAATTTCGGGTCAACTGCAACGACCCCATATCCGCCCAGCAGACCGGTGAAGGTTCTTCCCGACCCCGATCCACCGCAGTGGTAGGGATCGTATACGGTCGGGATCATCATCACCATTCGCCGCCCGGAGTAGTATCCTCGAAAGCTGCCGCTGCGCGAGGGCAGGGTTCCGCGAGAGATACCTTCTTCCCGAACCTCCGGTACGGGTGATTTTAAGACACGGGATTTGACGATCTCTCGCCGAAGTTCCGTGCCGTCGGGTCTGAGATAGACCCGGTAAGTGACCTCTTTCTCACCGTTCACGCCGTTGTGAAGGGTTCGACTGGTGCCGCTACGCAGGGTTGACGTAGGTTTCCTCGTGGTGGAGTAAGGAATCGGCTCGCGTCGCAAGAGGGTTTTCGCCGAAGGCGCGGGTGCATTGTCCGCAGACTTCGGAGCGTCGGTCTTGCGATGAGTGCTGACCGGTGATCCCGGATTGGCGTTGAGCGTGGTGTGCAGGCATAGCAATCCACCTGCGAGCAGCACTGTGCTCCCCAGCCGGGGTCGGACAGCGGTGGAGAATAAGGACATTCGTCCTCCTTTCCTGTTCCGATTCAGACGCCTCATCTGGAGTCTGAAGCCGCCTCCGTTCACCTTTTGAGAAAACAGACCAATTTCAGTTCAGGCGTCGGAAAGAAGCATTCGGCATTGAAAACACGCCAAAGCATCCCTCACTTGTTTCTGAACCTTGCGAAGTATACACAGTGTCGGCGGAAAAGTCAAACGGAGAAAGGTAGACAATCTTCTTGTTTTTTGATGTTCGCTGCCACTTGTCGCGCCTGTCTGCCAAACGCCGATACCTATTCCCGGTAAAAAAAAGAGGGAAAATTTGTTTCCGAAACAGACAAACTTCTACCAGTATTCGTATAGATAAGGGAAGAGGAGAAAGTTTTCGATGAAGAAAGAGTTTATTGTCGAACGCCAGGGCAAAATGTTCGTGCTCTATGCCGGCCTGCTGAATCTGGCGCATGAACAGGGCTTGAAAGAGATTCGCACGGAACTCGTGCAGGTTCCGCATGAGGACAACAGCCGAGTGGCAATCTGCATTGCCACAATTGTTTTAGAAAAGGACGGGGTACAATCCACCTTCACCGGAATTGGCGATGCCGCTCCCAACAATGTCGCTCCCGCCATGCAAACCGCCTTGATCCGCATGGCCGAGACTCGCGCTAAAGCCAGAGCGATGCGCGATGCCGTAAACGTGGGGGTCACTGCCCTTGAAGAACTCGGCGATGCGGATGCGACCGACCATGCCCCGGAGCGGGGCTACCGTACAGGTGCGCCCTCGCGTCCCCGGCAGACCGAGCGCGTGGAAAGACCGGCGGAGCGTCCTGTTTCCGCGGCTGCCTCCCGTCCTCTGCCCGTCGCGGCGTCGGTGTCTACAAACGGAAACGGTCACAAAGAGGGAGCGGGCAATGGAACCTCGATTACCGAGCAGCAGATGACCGCCATCCGAAGCCTCAGCCGGGGCAAGGGCGTAGACCCGGAAACGCTGGCGAAGGAAAAATTCGGAGTGGACGCCCTCGGCGATCTCACGCAGGTTCAAGCGGGCGAGTTTATTAAAGCCATGAACGAGCGAGGGCGTTAGAGACGATCCAAAGGCTGCAAAGAACGTTGAGCCGGAAAACCTTTTTCAGAGGTTTTCCGGCTCGCCTAGTTTTTCCCAAAAATCATCTCTCTGACTGCAAACTCACTCGCTCTACTCTTGTCAGTCGGCAATCATCCTGCCGTCGCTTCCGCCGTCACTCCAGCCCCATCCCCGCGCCACCGACTCCCAGCCGAGTACGTCTCCTTCAATAACCTCCTGTACTCCGAGCTGTTCCAGAATAAACAAAATTTGAGCCCGGTGGTGCATTCCGTGCGTGATGGCGTGCGCGATCACGCTTCCGCCGGTGCGTTTGCTTCCGTTGCGCGGGCTGACGATCAGTTCGTCTTCCCGTCCCTCGCGTTCTACCTTCAACGCGAGATCCGCGAAGTCTTTGGCCACAATCGTCAGCCGTTTCAACATTCCCTCCACCGAGGTTTCGCTGCGGTACGGCTCGGAAAGGGTTTTCCCCCGCAGAAAATCGGTGTAGGTTTCCATCACGGCGATGGTGTGGTGAAAGGTTTCGCGAAGGTCTTTGTCTCCAATATCGAATTGGCGGCTCATCTGCTCCTCGGTCAGTTCGTTGCAGCGCAGCAGAAGCTGGCGCGTTGTCCAGGCATCGTGTGCCAGAAGTCGTTCCAGGATCGTCATGGTTTTCGATTTTTCGCTTTTAGAGGGGTATCAAATAACACAGCGTTATTTGTCTGGTAACTACGCGAAGCGGGCCTGCATCTCCTGCTTTTTTGTTTCCGAATCGCAAAATTTTTGCGCTGTCTGAACGGATTTACTTTGTCGTTGGCGGAGGCCCGTAAACATCGGCGGGGTTGTGTGTGGTCATTGTGTAGGACAGGGGATAGAGCCGCTGGAATACACGCGGCGTCGGTGCGCCTTTGGGGATCAGTAGAATGTCGCCCTGCTGCCGGGTTTCGGGCGGATAACGCCCATCGAGATCATAACTGAAATAGTAAAAGCAGGAACCAAGTTGTAGATCGTAGTGGATTTTCGGGTGAGGCTTCGAAAATGCCTGTTGAAACTCGACTGTGTTCAGCGGCTGGCCGTCCGCCTCGCCCACCACATTGGTTTGCGGGTCTACAAACACCCACCGCTTTTGATCCCGCAGATATGCTTCGGCGAAAACGTGTCCCGCGCCGCTTCGTCGGGTTTCCACATCCTGTGCTTGTGCATACACCACCCGTGCCGGAATCTCCTCCGCATTCAAACAGCCTGTAACGGTGACGCCGTATTCCACACACCGGAAATTGTCGCCTTTGGAAGCCGCTTCGAGTAGACCGATGGGGTCTTTAGGCTGATTGTGGGCGTCACCAATGTGGTTCCATCGCGTGTGCACCCAGGTGCAGAGAATTTTAACACGCTCCAGATCGCCTCTGGCTCCTGCCGTCAGCGCGTCGAGGTTGTACCGGGTTCGCAAACTCGTCAGATAGGGATTGTCGGGGGTGCTGCGGAGAAAGGGAACGGGTTTTGCGTTGCCGGTTTCGTACTCCAACCGGGCTGGCTTCCAGCGTACTGCCTCGGCTCTTTTCAGCAGTGCCGGAAACTCTCGCCGTTTTCGGATCGGGTCAAGGTCGGGATCGGCCTCAAAAAGCTCATCAACGGCGAAGGAAGGATCGTTGGGCGCGGTGGAGAGAGTGTCTTGAAGCTTTTTGAGGCCGTCTTTCGTGCGGCCCTGCCGAAGATACAGGCAGGCCAGGTTGTAGTGGTTTTCGGGGGAGGCATCCAAGCGGCAGAGTTCCTCGCCTAGTGCCGCCGCCTTCTGATAGTCTTTTTTCCCGAACGCCTCATCGAACTGCAAGGCGATCTCACTGACGTGTTTCGCCGCTTCAGGGGTCCAGACCCGGGGGCGGGCGTGTTGAGACCTTGCGGAAAGCGGAACGGCGAGCAGGGCCAGCAAAGGCAGAAGGCAGTCCCACCGGGCCGAAGGAAGGGAAAACATGAAACGAGAACACCTTTCTGAGTTGTTTTTGCTTTGGGCGGGTCAGCCTCTGAGGGCGTCGGGGTTCAGCCCCGTGAGTTCGGGAGGGATGAACAGGCCGTCCTTACGGATGAGCACGTCGTCAAAACGAATTTCGCCGCCGCCGTATTCCGGGCGTTGGATGCACACCATGTCCCAGTGAACCTGAGACCGGTTGCCGTTGTCCGCCTCTTCGTAGGCTTGACCCGGCGTGAAGTGAAAACTACCCGCAATTTTCTCATCGAACAAAATATCCTTCATCGGTTTCAAGATGTAGGGATTGAAGGCGAGCGACCACTCCCCGATATAACGCGCCCCTTCGTCGGTGTCTAAAATTTCGTTGAGTTTGGCGGTTTCGCTTCCTGCCTGTGCGTCCACGATTTTTCCGTCTTTGAACGTCAGGCGGATATTGTTGAAAACCGTGCCGCGATAAAGCGTTTCACAATTGTACTGAAGTACCCCGTTTACGGAGTCTTTGAGGGGGCAGGTGAAGATTTCGCCGTCCGGTACGTTCGCTTCTCCCGCACAGGGAATGGTGGCGATCCCCTTTTTCGAGAACGTCAGGTCGGTTCCGGCTCCCGTGATATGAACCTGATCTGTCTTGTCCATTAAGGCGTGAAGCGGTTCCATCGCTTTGGCCATTTTTTCGTAATCCACCCCCACGCACACCTGAAAATAGAAATCTTCAAAGGCTTCAGTGCTCATTCCTGCCGCCTGCGCCATACTGGAAGTGGGCCAGCGCAGCACCACCCACTTTGTCTTTTTCACCCGTGTTTCATAGTGAACCGGGACTGCATAATGCTTTTCATAAAGATTCATTCGGTCACCGGGAACATCGCTCATCTCAGAAATGTTGTGCGAGCCGCGCACGGCAATATAGCCCTGCACGCCTTCCATACGTGCCTTTTCGATTTCCCCCAAGAACTGCCACTGCGGGGCCGTCGCCACTTCGAGCAGTGCGCGGGTCACCTCCCCCATCGAAGTCGAAACCAGAGGAATTCCTCCTGCTCGATCCACCGCACGGATCAACTCGACCGTGAAGAGGGCGGGAGTATCCGAGGTGTCTATCAGGACTTTTTCCCCCTCCGCCACGCGAACCGAATGAGAAACCAGAAGCTGGGCAAGTTGTTTATAGCGTGAATCTTTCATGGCAGACTGGGGATACCTTCCGGGGTTTCTTCGCGTGTTTTGGGCGGAAGAAACACCACTTTTTTCTTTTCGGGACTGATACAGACCCGGTATTTTCGCAGCACATTCATGCCGAGCACGGCAAATGTCTTGTTGAAGCTTACGGGGGCCGCCGGATTGAGAAATCCGACTCGCACGTTGAGTTCCTCCAACCCCCCGATTTTCAACACCGGCAGGGAAGCCAGCCCGATACTGGTCTGCGTTCCGTCCGGCTTGCGGGTGGGAACCGTGGTTTCGGGTTTGAGTTTGAGCTTGGCGGCAGTGTCCGACGGGATCAGCGTTCCGGGCGACCCCGTGTCGAGAAGAGCCAGAAACGATTTCGCCGATCCCGCCTGCACCCGAACAAACGGGCGGTTGTTTTGCAGGATTAAGGGAAGTTCGATCCGTTTTTCGTCTTTGGGCAGTGCGGCTTTGGCGATTTCCAGCGTCAGGGTTCGGTTGGGAAAATCGAAGGTTGTCTGAAACGATAGTAGAAAGGGCGAACCCAGCCAGACACCGGGGGCATCCGCCCGATTTTTTTGAAGCAGTTGAATTGAGGTATCGTGGATGGCGAACGGAACCTCCGTTACCTGAAAATTTCCGAATTGAAACAGTTTGATTTGAGCCGCCGGAACTTCCTCGGTCAGTTCCATCGCGCTCACGGCATAGCGTGAGTTCAGAGCCTGCACTTTGTTGCGGGTGTAAGCATCGCTGCTCAGCGTCATTGCGTTCAGACCGGTGGAAAGGGCGACCCGCTCGTGAAGCAGATTGCCGTTGACGGAGGCATCCAGCATGGGAATATCCCGCCAGTAAGAAAAAATAATGGAGAAGGGCAGCGGCAGCCCGGTGGTGTTTTTGAGGGGATAGGGAGCGAGTTTCAGATCGTTTTTGCTGGTCTGCGCGATGGAAGCGGTCAGCAGAACCGGCAAAAGCAATCCGCCTGCAAGGGCAATCCGAAAAGAACGGGGAGCAAAACGCTGGAAAGGATCAGCCGCAGTTTTCATCGGGTTGGCCTCTAACGGTGACTTTGCTCGACAATGTATTTGGCGGCTTCCAGGGCCAGCAAATAGCCGTGCGGCCCCATTCCGACAATCTGTCCGACCGTCACCGGCGACACAACGGAATGATGCCGAAACGCTTCTCGCGCATGAACATTGGAAAGATGAACTTCGACAACGGGCAGACGCACCCCGCTCAGCGCATCTCGAATCGCGTAACTGGAGTGTGTGAAGGCTCCCGGATTGATGATGATGGCCGACGCCCAGGTGCGAGCCTCATGGATCGCATCAATGATTTCGCCCTCGTGATTGGACTGCATGATTTTGGTTTCGAGGTTGAGTTCGGCTCCGCGTGCTTTGATTTTGCGGTTGAGATCGTCGAGGTCGTCGCGCCCGTAGATTTCTGTTTCCCGGATGCCCAAGAGATTGAGGTTGGGGCCGTGAATTACCGAGATCGGAATCGGGCTGGTTTTCGAGAGCAGAGAACTCATGCCGGGACGTTCTCCGGGCTTGCCGCTTCATCCAGAAGCACCGCCTCCTCTTTAAGCAGGATTGGGATGCCGTCCCGCACGGGAAAGGAATAGCGTCCGCACTTGCAGAGCAGAGCGTCTTTCGCTTCAGTGAGGGTGACGGGATGGTGCTGCGGGCAGGCAGGGCAGGCCAGCAGTTCCAGAAACCAGGGGTCGAGTTCCTGGGGTTTGGGCTGCGTTTCTTCATTCACGGGCAATTCTCCTTATCAGACCGGGTAGGGATTAGGGATTGGAGATCAGAGATTAGGGTTCGATCTATTGTCAGCACTGACGCAAAGCAAAAAGCGAATGACAAAAAATGAGTTATCCCGCTCACCCCAGCACCCCCTCAATCCCTGGCTCCGCGCACAATCTCGCGGTAAATTTGCAGTGTAGCTTCCGCCGTTTTGGGCCAGGTAAACTCCGCAGCGTGCTCCCTTCCCGCAGCGATCAGACGGGTTCGGAGAGGTAAATCGGCTTCAATGGTGAGCATTGCATTTGCCCAGGCCCCCGGATCGGTCGGCGAAAGCAGCAGCGCGGCCTTTCCGCAAACCTCCGGCATGGCAGGCGCACTCGATGCCAAAACCGGGGTCTCGCACTCCATTGCTTCAAGCGGCGGCAGCCCAAACCCTTCATAAAGTGAGGGATAGAGAAAGGCCTCGGCTCCCCGGTAAAGCCCCGGCAGATCGTTGTCCGCGACGTACCCGGTAAACTTCAATGCCGTTTGAGCGACTCCCGCCGCCGCGAGAATTCGGGTGAGCTGGTTCTGTTCTTCCCCCCACCCCGTTTTCCCGGTGAGCACAAGGCAGGAACGCAGGCCGCGTTGTTTCGCCTCTGCAAAGGCCCGGATGAGAAACGGCAGATTTTTGCGCGGCTGCAGCACCCCGACTGCGAGAAAATACGGCGGTTCGATGCCATAACGCTCTTTCGCGAAAGCCGCCACCGATTCCTGCGTAGAGCCGCTTATTTCGGGTTTCATCCAGCCGGGTGCACCGAGCGAGACGGCGTGGAGTTTCTTTGGGTCAAGGGCATAGTGCCTCAGAATGTCCCGGCGGGAGCTTTCGCTGTCGGTAATGACTGAAGCGGCACGGCGCATGGTCGAGGGCACGGTTAGGTTCAGCAGAAGCCGGTCTTTGCGTGGAAACCAGGCGGGGTGCAGACGAAATGAAATGTCGTGAACGGTGGTGACGAATGGACATGGACACCGAAGCGGAGCCGTGTACTGTACATGAAGGAGGTCGGCGGCACTTTCTCGCAGGAGTTTCGGCAGGGTGAAGAGCGTCCACAGCCGATCATTGTTCGCGTTCACCGTTGTGAAGGTGACGTTGGGAGCAGTCGGTTTGTCTTCATCGGGAATCGGCAGGCGGGTAAGCAGCCGATATTCGTTTTCCCGATCCTGCTCCAGCAGCGCACCGATCAGGCTTTTCCAATAGGTGCGGTCTCCGGTGAAACGGCCCGTTAGAGTGCGGGCGTCTAGGGCGATTTTCATTCGGTTTTCATTCCGAGGCGGCCTGATCTTATCGCCGCCCCGTAAACCCGAATGTGGGCCTCCGCGATTCGATCCCACGAGTGATTTTGTGCATAGAGCAGGGCATTTCGAGAGAGTACTTCCTGCGCTTCAGGCTTTTGGCTGGCCCTGATTTCCAGGGCGAAAGCCTGCGGATTTTCCGTGTCGGTGAGTTTCAAGCAGCCGGGCTGACGGCGAAGCAGTTCCCGGTGCGGCGGGATGTCTGATGCCACAACGGGAAGCCCGTAGGAGAGCAGCTGCGCCACTGACGCCGAGCCGGAAGTTTCGCGAAAGGGAGCCAGGGCGGTATCGGTCGCTGCCATGACCGCCGGAATTTTCGTTTCGGGCAGAAATCCGGTAAATACCACGCGATTTTGTAAACCCTGGCTTTCGACAGAGGCTTTCAACCGCTCCACCCCGTCTGTAGGATCGTCGGGGTGTCGGTCTCCCGCAATGAGCAGAACCCACTCCGCCGGAAGAATCGCGAGTGCGCTCAGGGAGGCAGGGTATCCTTTTTTGGCGGAGAGAAAGCCGTACATCGTCAGCACGGTGCGCCCAGCCAAGCCGAGTTCCGCTTTGGCCGCCTCTTTCGGGGGCATCGGAAGCGGCAGAGGGACGCCAACCGGCAGGACGTGAAGGCGGCGGAGAAATTCAGCATCGGCATTTGGGGACAGCCTTTCAGCGTCGGCTTCAGTGTGGACGATTCTCTCCCTCACGTTGGGATGCCTCAAATTGATTTGATTTGTCCACCGGATCAGCCGGGATCCCCGTTCTGGTACGATTTCGTGCAGCGTTTGGCTCAGCGGAATTTTTACCTTGGACAGAAAAGCGGCGGCATGATTTTTAAGCGGCGAAACCCCGCCGAACAAAAAATACTGATGCTGGAGATGGGCCGCGTCCACGTCAAGACGATTTACCGTTTCTGCCAGCTTAGAGAAACTGCGTTCCAGCGCGAAATATCGCTGCAAGGCTTCACGATCCGTCAGCGGGCCTCGTGAGGGAAGCGCAATTCGCTCTACCCGTTCGATTTCCGGGCGGCGGCGCAGGGCTTCCACCAGCTGCTCGGAGTAGTCGGCAATGCCGCACCGCTCCCGCACCGGGGCGATCATCGCAACGCGCAAAGCTAATTTTCCTGCCCTTCGGTTCGGGAAAGCGGGGCCGCGATCCCCTGTTCCTGCAGCATGGCTTGCAGTGCGGCGGTCATCAAGGAGAGGGACGCGCCGATCCAGAAAATCGCAAACGGAATGACAAAGGCGATACAGAGCAGAAGCAGTGCCGCCGACAAAAGCGCGACCACAAACACGAGAAAGGGATGCGCCAGAAACAGCAGGGCCGAGCGGCGCAGGGCCGCCCTCACGCCCCGGCTTGCCTTTCGGTCGGGGTCATCGAAAATTCCCTCCTCCTGCGCGATCAGAACGGGCAGGGTCAACAGTGAAAACGCAAGCCCGGCTCCGGCGAGGTAAAGGCAGATGGCTGCCACGCCGAACCCGACCCCGCCTAGGCGGGCATAGAAAAGCGCAGAGGCCAGAAATGCAGAGGCGGCGAGCGTTTCGAGCAGCAGCAGGGGGGCGAAAAGGCGGGTGTATTTTACCGCACCCTCTCGAAACCGGTCTGCCCCGGCAATGCGCCCTTTCTGAGCGCACCAGAGCGCGAAGGTGAGAGCGGCAGAGGCAGGGGAGGCCAGCAGGGGAAAGAGAAAAAGATCGAGCAGAAGCGAAACGCCGGGGGACGCCGAGCGGGTCAAGGCTCGGCCCAAACTCCAGGCGATCATCAGGCTTAAAGTCCAAAGAAAACTGCCCCCGACCACCAGCCCTAGATGTTCCCAGATCAGCCGTCCGCCGGAAAGCACGGCGGCGGCATGGGAAAGGGGGGCGGTTCGGTTGGAGTTCGGTGCGTCGGACATAAAAAAGATTATACCAATTCTAGCGGAAGTTAGCGCAATTCGATTTTTGCTTTCGGTGCAAATCGAACGGCGAGTAGAGCAGCCTTGATTTAATCGTGGTCTCACGCACTGTTTTTCGTCTTCTCGACGGGAGAGTTTTCCACGAGCCAGCCTTTTCCGCGCCCGGCGCAGCCTCTGTCCGGACGCCCTCGGTGGAACGAATCAGGGAACAGAGAAATTCGTTCCACCACATCCTCTCGTGGGAAGAATTTAGGCAAACAGGCGTTTTCGTTCCTCTAGTTTAGTCTCTTTATTGCGCCAGTCTTGAAGCCGCTTCCGTTCTTCCGCGACTTTTTCGGCGGAGGCTTTGGCGGTGAAGCTTTCGTTGCTCAGCATCCCTTCGGCGCGGGCAATCTGTTTAGAAACTTCCGAGAGCTCCTTTTCGATTCGCGCCCGTTCTTTCCCCAAATCAAGTGCGTCCCCGATTTCCAGCGATGCCTCCACCGCCTGCACCAGTGCCGTCACCCATTTCCCCTCCAGCGAAGCGGCGGAAGAGGCCTCTCGAAAAATGAGTTCGACGCTCTCTAGCCGCGCTAACTCTTGGATGCTCGCCAGACTTTCTTGAAGCGTGGTTTTGCTGCCGGGGTCAGACGTGCAAAGCACTGCCCGCAGACGCACTCCAGGCGCGATGCCGAGTTCAGCGCGGAGGTTGCGTAAGCCGCGAATCACCCCGAAGACCAATGTCATTTGCTCTTCCGCCAGCGGATCGTCCCAGGGATCGAAGGGTTCGGGATAGGAAGTGACACAGAGCAGAGCGGAGTCGCTTTGCGGACGAGGCAGTGCCGCCCAAATTTCTTCAGTGATAAACGGCATCAGCGGGTGCATCAGGCGCAAGATCAAATTCAGCATACGCGCCAAAAATCGCTGACTGCTCATTCTCTTCATTTCGGCATCGTGAGTTTCATTGTCCTCTTTGCGAAGCGAAGGCTTGATGAGTTCGATGTACCAGTCGCAGAAATCGTTCCAGAAGAATTCGTAAATGGCACGGCAGGCAGTATCCATGTTATAACTCGCCAGCGATGCCTGAACTGCTCTCAGGGTCGAATTGAAGCGGGAGAAAATCCATTGATGCTCAACCTGCCACTGTCCGAGTGCTTCGCCGGTAGTCCCTTCGTCGAGATTGGTCAGGACGAAGTTGGAAGCCTGCCAGAGTTTGTTGCAGAATTTGGCGGCTTCTTCGGTGCGCTTTTCGCTGTACTTGATGTCCTGGTTCATGCCCGCCTGCTGAAGCAGAGAAAAGCGGGTGGCGTCGGCTCCGTACCGATCAATGAGATCAATTGGATCAATGCCGTTGCCCAGCGATTTGCTCATGCGCCGCCCCTGGTCGTCCAGCACCGTCGCATGTATGTACACTTCCCGAAACGGAATCTGATCCAGAAAGTCTATGCCGGTCATGACCATCCGAGCCACCCAGAGATAGAGAATCTCCTGCGCCGTCGAAAGCAGATTTGTCGGATAGAAATAGGCGAGGTCTTCTGTTTTTCGGGGCCAGCCGAGGGTGGCATGGGGCCAGAGCGCGGACGAAAACCAGGTATCCAAAACGGCTTCATCCTGCCAGCAGTGCTGAGTGCCGAGTTTTGCTTCCGCCTCTTCGCGGGTGCGGGCAAAGCAGTGGCGGAGAGCCCCCCCCCCTGCCGCCCCTTGGTCAGGGGAGGGGAGAGGGGCGGCTTCGTTTGGAGAGGGGGCAGCCTCTTTTGTCCACCAGACCGGAATGCGATGCCCCCACCACAGTTGGCGCGAGATATTCCAGTCTCGGATATTTTCCATCCAGTGCAGATAGATATCTTTGTAGCGTTCCGGGATAAACTTAATTTTGCCCGATTTCACCGCTTCAATCGCAGGCGCGGCCAGCGGCTTCATATCCACAAACCATTCCTCGGAGAGCAGCGGCTCGATCACGGTTTTCGAGCGATCCGAAATGGGCGTCTGGATCACATAGTCTTCGATTTTTTCGACCAAGCCGAGTTCGGTGAGTTTTTCGAGCACCCGCTTTCGGGCTTCAAAGCGTTCCAGTCCTGCAAACTCAGGCCCGGCGGCTTCGGTCATTTTGCCGTCTTTGCCGATCACCACGATCTGCGCGAGGTTGTGACGCTGACCGCATTCCCAGTCATTCGGGTCGTGCGCGGGGGTCACCTTCACCGCGCCGGAGCCGAATTCGGGCTTGGCGTAGTCATCGGCGATCAGGGGAATTTCCCGATCCGTGAGAGGAAGTTTGAGCCTTTTTCCAAACAAACTCCGGTAGCGTTCGTCCTCCGGGTTTGCTGCCACCGCTGTATCGCCGAGCAGGGTTTCAGGGCGTGTGGTCGCAATCGTGATCGAGCCGGAGCCGTCGGCCAATGGATAGCGCAGGTGGTAGAGTTTGCCGTTTCGCGCTTCGGTGTCCACTTCGATGTCGGAGACGGACGAGTTTAGCTTCACGTCCCAGTTCACGATGCGCGTTCCTCGATAGATCAAGCCCCGGTTGTACCACGCTTCGAACTCGGTCATCACGGCGTCCACATAGGACTCGTCAAGGGTAAAGCGCACCCGCTCCCAGTCGTAGGAGCAGCCGAGCTTCTCAAACTGAAAATAGATGCGCGTGCCATACTGTTCGCGCCACTCCCAGCATTTTTCGATGAATTTTTCGCGCCCCAGGTCATGCCGAGTGATGCCCTCTTTTGCGAGCTGTTTTTCGACCACCGCCTGCGTCGCGATTCCGGCGTGATCGGTTCCCGGAAGACAGAGCGCAGCAAACCCTTTCATCCGATGAAACCGGGTCAGCGTATCGAGCACGGAGTTGTTGAGGGCGTGCCCCATGTGCAGGCTGCCCGTGATGTTGGGCGGCGGGATGGTGATGCAATAGGGCGTTTTGTTCGGATCGGGTTCGGCATGAAATACGCCGCTTGCTTTCCAGCGGGTGTACCACGCGGATTCGATTTCCTGCGGGCTGTAGGTTTTGGACAAAGTTTTCGGTTCGGGCATGGGGTTCTCCAAAAATAAAACGCCCACGTCCTTCTCATTTCTGAGAAGGACGCGGGCGTTGAAAAAACGCAGGGTCGCGTGGTACCACCTTCATTCCTGTGCCTTTTGTCGCAGACGGAACGTAAATCGTCCGGGCGAAAAAGGCGTACAGGCACTTCAGAGCGCAGTAACGGGCGCACCCCGGCAGGGCATACTCGATTCAGGGGCGACCTTCGGCGAGCGGGCAGCAGACGCTTTTCACCGGGCGCGTCCTCTCTGGGCTGTCTAGTCTCGCTTACTCTTCCCGCCTTGCGGTCAAATTTCAGTTAGTTTTATTATGCCCGATTGTCGGCGCGAAGTCAACCGGCTGTTCAAAGAAACCCGCCTCTCCGCTTCGCACTGCTTTCCATTTTCGCACTGCTTTCCATTGGGGTTTGTCGGGACAGACTGCTGGACTCAACCCTGAATGTATTTCCCCGCCAGCGTTCTTTCCCAAATCTGTTCGAGACTGATGCTGCCCCAGGTCGTGTTTTCCGTTTCGGAGATCAGGCAAAACCCGGACTGCTCATAAAGATGGCGGGAGGCATCAAGACCGGCCACCGTCGTCAAGTAAACGCGGGAGTAGCGATGAGCATCGCAGAAACGGAGGGCTTCGGAAAGAAGTTTCCGCCCCCATCCGCCTCCGCGTGCCTCCTCGGAAAGAATAAACCAGCGCAGCCTCGCCCCTTCCCTCTCGGCGTTCAGTCCGTCTACCGAAATTCCGCCAAGGATTCGCCCTCCCCGTTTCAGCACCAGCTGTAAATCCCGCTGCTCGTCATAACGCTTCAGAAACGCCGCGAACTCCGAAGCGACCTTCGCCTCGAAACTCGCACCGAAGCCATGCGAACGGGAGAAATGGAGCGCGAATAGGCCGCTGACCGTTCCAAGGATGCCGGGAACGTACCCCGCAGCGATTTCTGTTTTCGGCTCCGGCGGCGGAAACGGCTTGCGAAAGGTGAACGCCCGCTCTGTTTCGCCCCGTTCACGCAACGTTCGCAGGCGGTCTACGGCCTCCTCCAGCGTGGGAACCGTGCCTGCCAGAACCCACCATAACGCCAGATGCTCCTCGTCCATGCGATAAAACCACTCGCGCCGGTTCCGCATCGCCGAGACATGAGCGGTTTTGTAGGCGTAGGCTTTCAGGCTTTCGAGCGACTCCCAGACCGAAAGGTTGACGAGCACCTCTTCACCGAGCGGGGAGCGCAGGTCGGTGGCATCTCCGTGCGTTCCCTGAAGCCGCCAGACAAAGCCGGGCGAAGTGTCCGCCAGCGCGTTCAGCTGGGAAATCTGCTCGACAAACCCCGCCATGATCGGATCGGAGAGCGGAGCGATCATTCGTGAGACATTGATCTGCGCGAGATGAGAAGCGTGAGGATGCATAGAGTTGTTTACGCACGAAACACTCAGCCTTTCGCCGAACCCTCTTTTTTCACTCTGTTTTGCTTTCGCTCCCCGTTTCACGGAAAAAGTCTTTATCGCTCTGGAAGTTGAGGCGATAAAGCAGAAAAAGAGGGGACACGCAAATCCCTGCTTCCCGGAACAGCAGCCCCTGTGGAGAAAACAGCATGAGCGATTTTGGTGAAACGGAAACGTGGGACGAAGAGGGCCTTGAAGAGGAGGAGCCGCGCTATCGCAAGCCGCGCAAACCCGCTCCCACCCCCCAGGAAACGATGGCGGCCCTGGCAGAGCCGGAAGAGGCAGAAGCCCCGCTCCCGATGACCTACAAACCGGCCCGCTTCGAGCGCGGCTGGCTGGCTCAGTCGCTGAACTCTTTCTACCGTTCCAACCTCATTACGGATGTACTCTCCCATGTTAAGGGCGGCAAAGAGGCATCGGTCTACTGCTGTCAGGGTCACCCGAACGCTGGGGCGGAACTGCTGGCGGCAAAAGTATATCGTCCCCGCCGTCTCCGAAACCTCAGCAATGACGCGATGTACCGGGAGGGCCGTCCGGTTCTGACTTCGGATGGACGCGCCGTCAAGAAAACGGATCATCGTATCCTCCGCGCCATTGGAAAGAAAACCGATTTCGGAGTTCAGGCGGCACACACCTCCTGGCTCATGTATGAGTTCACCACTCTGCAAACCCTGTTCGAGGCGGGGGCCGCCGTTCCCCGCCCCTATCTCGCCTCCGAAAACGCCATTCTCATGGGCTATTCCGGGGATGTGAACCTGCCTGCCCCCACCCTGTCGCAAATCGAACTTCCCCCCAACGAAGCCGAACCTCTGTTTCAGGAGGTGCTTCGCAACATCCGCCTGCTCTGGGAAACCGACTTCATTCACGGCGATCTCTCCGCTTACAACATTTTGTACTGGCAGGGGCAGGTGACGCTTATTGACTTTCCGCAGGTAACGCACCGACACGATAATCCCCATGCCGCCTTTATTCTGAAACGCGATATTCAACGGGTCTGCGATTATTTTTCCTCTCAGGGCGTTCGCTGCGACGCGGAGGCGATTTTTGGGGAGCTGTGGAAAGAGCAGTCGGTTTCAGGGAATGGGTGAAGATGGGTTGAAAAGAGCGATTTTTTCTTCTCCCCAAAACCCAAGCCTGCACTCACTGAGTGTTGAAAAGACGATTCGCCCTCTTTTGTCTAACCGCAAGAGAGGGCCGACTTTTTTTGGGCAGAATTTTCACCAGGCTGCGACCTTCTTCCGCTTTGATTCGTCTTGTAGAGTGAACTTGAAAACAGGAGGTCGGATCACCGATCTTTCGTTTTCTGAGAAACAATGAGGGGTCGAGGGCCTAATGAATCAAGAAGCGAAAACGGTGCTCAAGGCGGCACTAGCCACCGGTCTTTGGTGTGCCCTGCACAGCCTGCTCGCCTCCAGCGGAACCAAGCGAAAGGTTCGGCAGGCTCTGGGCGAAACCGCCTATCGCCGAGTTTACCGTCCTCTATACAATTTACAGTCGGCGGGCACGCTTGTTCTGCTGGGTTCTTACCTGCGTACTCTTCCCGACCGCCCCGTTTTCGAGGCAGACGAATCAGCGGCGAACGTTATTCGGGTCGGGCAGGCGGCGGCATTCAGCGGATTTCTGTGGGCGGCACACTCGGCACGGTTCACCCGACTTTCCGGGGCGGCTAATCTGGCGGCTTCCCATCCGCAGGATCAGGAAGGTCAAGGCCCCTCGCTTGACCTGGACGGGGTTCTCCAAACGGGCGGAGCGTTTCGTTACAGCCGTCATGCCGTCAATGCGGCGGCGGTTCCTCTTCTCTGGCTTTTTCCTCGAATCGGCCTTAAACACGCGGTCTTCAGCACCGTTTCCACCCTTTATCTCTGGCTCGGCTCCTTCCATGAAGAACAGCGTCAGCAGAAGCACTACGGAGAAACCTATCGGCGTTACCAAAACAGCGGCGTTTCGTTTTTCTTCCCCCGGCGTTTCAAGAGGTGACAGCGGAAAGCGACAGAGGATCAGGGGGCTTTGTACGTTCGCTTGCGGGTTTGCGGGAGTAAATTTTGAGCAAATTCGGGTATAATGATTTATGTCAGGAATTTTTTTGATTTTTTCCCCAAAAACGGGGGCAGGCAGGGACGAAACGGCGTCTAATTCTTTAGAGCGCACCTCGTGTCTGCTTTTTCGTCTCTGTATTTTTTATTAGACTCCTTTGCTCGGTTTATCCGCATCGGGAGGGAAATTTTGTCACTCTCACCTCTACGCACTCTTACGCTCGTCGGCGCAGTCGGCATTGTCTGCGGCGGTTTTGTCTGGGGACGCTCCCTCGGCTCTGAAAACGCCCGCCGGGGCGGTTCCACGCTGCCGCAAATTTTATCGGCGAACGCGAAAACGCTCTTTCGCGGGCGGCCCCTGTCGCCCGCTTCCGACGACGACACCGTAGACCCCCTCACTACCATGGGCGAGGTTCTGACAAAAGTCGAAGAAGATTTCGTCTGGGGCATCACCAATGAGGCCCGCATGAGCAATGGAGCGATCCAGTCTGCCTTCCTTTCTCTTAACGACCCCAAAACCTATTTTCTGGATCGAGCGATGCGCCGCAACCGGCAGGCCGCCCTGAGCGGAACCTATCACGGGATTGGAGCGGTGACCGTTCTGAAGCGCGGTACGCTCGGCAAATACCCGACGATCAGCCTGACCCTCGTTTCGGTGGCTCCTGGTTCACCCGCCGAAAAAGCGGGATTGAAAACCGGAGATCGCCTCACCTATCTCAACGACAAATGGGTGGTGGCTTATCCGTCCGCGTATGAGGTCGAACAGGTGCTCAAAGCTGCCGGAAAAGACGTAGTGAAGCAGCGTGAACTCTTCAAGGTGGCGCAGGAGAAATTCAACACGGCGGTCACCGTCTCGAAAGCTTCAAGCCTGCTCAATACCGGCGAGGGCAAAACCTACAAATTGAAAGTGGAACGTCCCGGTTCCGTCCAGCCGCTCACCGTCACTGTGACCACAGCGGTTACGAAAGTGGACCCAGTGGCGTTCAGCGACCTCGGTCATCAGGTTTATGAGCTTAAGATTTTGCAGTTCAATCAGAAATCTTCGGGTGAAATTCAATCGGCTCTCGATAAAGTGCCTGCCTCCGCCAAAGGCTTGATCCTCGATCTGCGCCAGAATTTCGGCGGCGTGAAATCGGTCTCGCAGCCCGAAATCGACGGTTACAACACAGCTCTTAAATTGATCGGACGGCTGACGGGCGGCACAACGCTTAAATTAGAGAAAAAGCCGAAACTGCCTCAGTCCATTACCGTCGCCTCTTCCGGCAAACCCATCCGCACCCCCCTCGTTGTGTTGACGGACGAAGGCACTTCCAACCTCGCCGAATTGGTGGCCTCAACGCTGCGGGAAACTCGCAAGGCAAAAATCGTGGGGGCAAAAACCTACGGCGACCCCATTTTGCAGCTCCACTCCGTATTCGAGAACGGAACCGGCGCGGAAATCGCTACCGCAAAACTGCTGAACTCCGCCGGAACCGACTGGAGCCAGGGATTGATCCCCGACATTCTCGCAGGCAGCGATGCGCCCCAGCGTGCCCTGGCCCTGCTGACCCGAAGCTAACGAAAGCGAGACACCCATGAAACCATCCCATCCCCCTTTGTTTTCTCGCTTTGTCGTGGTTCCGATTGCCGCTACGCTCGTCTCCGGCTCCATCCTCGCCGGTTACGCCAGCCATTCGCTGTTTCCGGGCAAAACGAAATCCGCTCTAATCCCGGTGGAAACCGCTCAGTACGTTTCCGATGACAACCCGGCAGCCAAAGCAAACGCACTTCCCGTAGACGACGGAACCGAAGGACAAACCGGAGAACCGATCAAGGATTATAAGTCCGCCCTAAAACTGCTGAAAGAAAGTTATTACGGCGAGCCGATTGACACCAAGAAATCACGCCAGATCACCTATGACGGCATCCGGGGAATGTTGTCCGGGCTGCGCGATGTGTACACCAGCTTTTTCTCCCCGGAAGAGTGGAAAGCGATGCAGGAGGAGAACAGCGGTTCCTTCGAGGGCATCGGGGCACTGCTGAAGCCCAACGAAAGCGAAGCCCACAAAGAAATCGTGGTGCAGGAACCCATCGAAGGCTCACCTGCTGAGAAAGCAGGCATCAAAGCAAATGATGTTATCGTGAAAGTAGACGGCAAATCGGTGATCGGCAAAACCACCACCGAGGCTGTCAAACTCATTCGCGGGGCAGGCGGCACTCAGGTTCACCTCAGCGTGGTGCGCGGCAAAGAAAATTTAGAGTTCACAATTACCCGTGCGTCGGTTGAATCGCCCCATATGAAGTTTTCGATGGAGGACGACGCCAACAAAATCGGGCGTATCCGGCTTGATTTTTTCAGTGACAAAAGCGGGGAACAGGTGGCGCGTGCTCTGGCGGAACTCAAGCGCAAAGGAGCGAAGGGAATCATTCTCGACCTGCGCGGCAACCCCGGCGGACTTCTCACGGCAGCGATTGATATTTCCAGCATTTTCGTTCCGCGTGACCTCAAGTCGGAACTGAAAAACGTGGTCATTCATTACCGCGAAGGCTCCGGGCGCGAGTCCAGCCGCAAACTGCGCGGCGACTTCTATATGGCAGACGGCATCCCGCTGGCTGTGCTGGTGAACGAAAATACCGCGTCCGCCTCCGAAATCGTCACTGGGTGTATCAAAGATTACGGGGTGGGAACGATTATCGGCGAGCGCACTTACGGCAAGGGCAAAGTCCAGTCGCTGTATCCCCTTTCCGGCAGCTGCGGCGTAAAGGTAACAACGGCTCTCTACTATCCGCCAAGTCATGTGGACATCAACTACACCTCGGACGAAGAGGGCAACCGCATCCCGAAAACGGGAGGGATTCTGCCCGACATCGTGGTGGAGCAGCCAGAAATCAATCCGAAAAAAAGCGACAAAGAAAATGATCTTCAGCTTACCAAAGCCCTGGAATTTTTGCGGGCACGTGTGGGCGGAATGACAACCCAGCAGGCCGCCAACACCGTCAAACCAATGAAGTAGGTTTTGTCTGCCTGCCGGTTTCGTGAGAACCGGCAGGCATTTCTGCTCTACGGTACTATGAAATTTTCGTCTTTTTGCGGGGCTGGAATTCTTTTGGGGATGTTTTACGGGTGCGGCAGCAAAACCCCCGCTCTCGATCCCGCTGCGCCGCCCTCGCACAGACCTCGCTCTGCCTCTGTTTCGCCTTCTCCCCTTCCGCCCGCCGTAAAACTTGCAGGCTGGGTTCCGTCCCCGATTCAAGTCGAGCGGGCCTTTCGAGATCAGACCCTGTTCGCTCTTTCGTTTGATGCAGGAAGCGACGCCAAGGCAGTTTATCCTATCCTCACAGAATTGAAATCTCGCGGGGTGAAAGCGACATTTTTTCTTACCGGAAAATTTTGTGAACGCTACCCGAAAGAGTGCCGCGCCATTGCCGATGCCGGTATGGAAATCGGAAATCATTCCTACTCGCACCCGCCTTTTCCGAAGCTGAGTGATGCACAGATTCAACAGCAGCTGGAAAAAGGGGAGCGAGCGATCTTGAAAGCGTGCGGGCGGGAAGCGAAGCCGTTGTTTCGGTATCCTTACGGAGCGGAAAATGCGCGGGTGCGGGCGGTGGTGGCTCGCTGCGGTTATCAAGCGGTTTACTGGTCGCTTGACTCTCAAGATGCCTTTCGCGAGGAGAAGACAGCGGAGTTTGTGGTTCAGCGTTATGCAAAGCGGCTGCGCGGCGGGCAAATTTCTCTTATGCACGTTTCCAGCCTGGGGTCGGCACACGCCCTGCCCCGCGTGTTCGATCAGATGAATCGGCTGGGGCTGAGGCAGGTTCCGGTCAGTGAGATTATGCTTGAAACGCAGCGAGCAAAAGAAGAACAGAAGCGGCAGAACAAACGCGTTTGATCTAACTCTCTCCTATCTCGTTGGCACGGGAAGCACGCACCGAATCAAAAAGGATTCGGTGCGTTTTTTTGTTTTCGCGCACGGTGGTGAAGTAAGTGTACTGCCCCGTAGAGCCGATAAAGCGGGCAAAGCCTTCTCCTGGTTCGCGAAAAAGAGTTGCCTCGGAATTCCCTTCCGAAACTACAGTGTTCGTCGCCCTCCGAATCTGATTTTTTTCGAATTTGATGCCGTACACTCGGCCATAATGGGCACAAACTTCGGAAAAACTTTCCGGCGTGCTGCCGCCTACCTGCGAAGTCGAGACCCCGCTCCCAATCAGATTGATCTCCCCTTTCAGGGGATTGGTGCCTTGCAAAGCCTGCCTATCGAAGCGGGACAAGCTGTCCATTTGAGGGGCGGGCGCGGCGGCAGCGGGGGCCAAAGCCTCTGGAGGAGAGGGGGCCGAAACAACAGTTGTTTCCGGCAAGGGAACAGAAAGGGGATGGAGTGAAAGGGCTATTTGGTAGTTATACCAAGTCATTACGCCCATGCCGCTCAGAATGCTCAGGCGCACCGGCAGCCTCAGCGAGCGAAACAGAGAAGGCTCACGCAAATGGCCTTCCCGTTTCGTGAACAGGGAACTTACCGAAACGCGAGATCGTGCCTGTTGAAGGGCGGGTGCTTGAACGGCTTGCGGGGCCTCAGCGAGCGTACGTCGGGCGGGTTCGGCTTCATTGTGCCGCTCAGATACTCCGGGGACGTAACGAGAGCCTTGATGAGGCTCTTGATCTTGAAATTGCTCGAATGAACGGTTTGCCATAATCGTTTGTACAACCCTCGCTCGTCGGCCTCCAGGCGCATTTCGCGCCCGAAGAAAAAGATGAAGTGGGTTTGCAGCAGGGTTCGCACAAACCGCTCTTTGTTGGCTGCCTGTGTTGCAAAGGCTTCCATGCCTTTGCCCTTGAACCCATAGGCTGCCACCAGATTGTTGTCGCTGTCATCAATCGCGTGTCCTGCGGCGTCCTTTTCCCGATAGACACCTTCATCCGTCCAGCGAGTTCGCTGATAAGCCAGCGGCGTTAAAATTTTATGACAGGAATAGCAGACCGAGCCGGGAGCCGTCGTCGAGGCTGCGGTAAGCCCATTGCGAATCTTGACGACCTCTTCAGGAACCTCGAAAACATAACCCAGGAACTTCTCACACACCTGCGCCGAGTAATTGTAATGGGGCAGCCCCGGCTTGCCTTTCACAAAGCCCTTCATCGTCAGCAGTCCGCTTTTGCCGTGAAACGCGGGGCGCGGCTGCTTTTTCCAGTCCGTTCCCACCGTGTATTCTGCCGTAAGAATTTCTTTAAAGGAGCGATTGTTCAGAGCGATCCACGTCCAGAGGCGGGCAGGCTCATCGTCTTCCTCCGTCCCATGACTTTCCAGATAAAGGCGCACCCGGTGAAAATAAGCATCGGCGAACTCGGCGGAGGCCAGATAGTCGTCCGTCAACTGCGAGAGCGAGGCTCCTGTTGCCAGCCGTCTGAGTTCCGCTTCCGTTGGCGGACGATTCACCAGGTCTTGCGCGATCTTCACGAGTTGAAGCCGCTTTTTGGTTTCAGGATCGGTGACCTTTGCCAGCGAAAGCGGGCGGGTGTAGACGAAATCGGGATGTTTCATCAGGGCGCGGCACAGCCCTTCCCACGCTGCCTGATCGGGGGTCATCGGCGGAACGGTAAAGACGAGTTTGGAGGAGGCCGGCGTTTGGATCGCCGCCTTTGCCCCGCCGACCTGACGCCATAGAAACTTCAGCGGGCGGCCTTGAACATTGTATGAACCGCCTGCATCAAGTTGAACCGCCGCCCCGACCGCCGCATGATAAGGGGAGGCCACGCGAACAATCGGCGAGGATGCGGCGGCTTTCACCGTCACCGGCACTGCCGTATCGTTGCGCTCTTCGCCGGGATAACCGACCTCGACTTTGTAGAAAGCGTTGGTATTGAACTCGTTTTTCTTGACTTCCGGCTTGTAGAAAAGCGCGAGTTTGCCTTTATCTTTGTCTTCGTCGGTTTTCATTTTCGGCGAAACGGGCTTATAAAACGTGTAGTCCTGCCGTTTGTACTCTTTCCAGTTTTCGTGACCGGAGGCTTCGTTCACCAGGATCAGCAGCGGTTTGCCTTCGCCGTGCACCGGGGTCAGGCGCAGGGCATCCACCGATACGGTGCGCTTTGTGTTTCGGTTCGAGACTTCCACGCCGTCACCGGGTCGAAAGCGAAACGCGGTTTTGAGATCACGAAAAGAAACTGTATCATCGCTCATATCTACGGTAAAACGGGCTTCGCCGGGGGGCGGAGCGGCTTCGACCGGCGGGGTAGCGATGGTAGTTTTGCCGAAATGCTGCACCTCAACGGGCAGGTTTTCGGCGTAATCGTCTTTGCCGCCGGAACGCCACAGCAATGTGATCCGGTAGTCGCCGGGTTGGTCTACTTTGATCGGGAAGACCAGGCGCGAGGCTCCCTTGTGATTATTTTCGTCCCGATAACAGGGAACCCCGTGATCCCAATCCATGCGCCAGGAGCCTTCGGCTTTCACGGTCGGGTCGGTTACGATGATTTTCTTTTTGGTGCTTTTCGCATCGCTTGTCTGGACGGAAGAAATCTCGATGCCGTGCAGGATCACCTGCCGCCGCGTTCCTTCGTTGCTCACAATAACGCATTGATCCGCTTCACCCGTCCGAAACGTGTACGCTCCCGGCAAAGGCTGTTGAGCCAAGTGTGCTTTCTCGTCATTGAGCGCGGGAGCGTTTTGATCCACGAACACCTGCCCCAGCGCAAGGCCGTCGTTCGTCACTCGAATGCGAAAGGGGAGCTCCGTTTCCAGCCCGTTTTCATCCTTGGCCGTGAGTTCGAACCGGAGATCGTAATTCTGGGTAGAGAGAGCGGCTTTTTGCCCGTAAAGCGTTTTGATGAACCCGAAGGCTTGTGTCATCTCCTGAGAACTGGCCTCTCGGTAAAGCAGTTTGCGGTAAAGGCGATTGATTTCTGCGCGATAAAGCGGGCTGGGAGAAGTCAGTTTAAGCGGGGAGGGCAGCGCAGAAACACGGCCGGCAAAGGGGCCGGTGGAAAGCAGGTAAGCACGGGACGCCACATCCTTCGACAACAGGTCTAACCCCGAAAAGAAGGGGGCGGTGGGGCGGGTGCTTTCGTTGAATGAACGCACGAAATCTGCGCCGCCGAACTGCGCCAGGTTTTCGATAAAGAGGTCGCGGTTGTCGCGCTTCCAATCGTCGTTGAAAATGGTTTTGATTTTGCCGCGCAGCTGCGTATAGGTGAGAAAGGTATTGTCGGTTCCGGCAGCGGGCGATTTGCCGGTGTAGGGCGCGTTGAGCGTCACCGGAAACATTTCGTCGGCGGGCTGTGTGCCCCGTCTGCGTTTTGTGTAGAGATCGTTTACAAACGAACGCAGTACCCCGATTTCTTCGTCTGTCCAGGCTTTAGCAGGAGCGGGCGGCATTTTTGCCGGGGACGGGGGTGAGGAGACGCGGCCCAGAAGACCGGAGGCATTTTCAGCGTCGAAGTGCCCGTCCAGAAGCAGGGCTTTGAAGTTGACTTCGGCGGAGGGGTCAAGGCGCAGCTGCGAGGCATTTTTTCCGGTGTGGCAGCCGGTGCAGCCGCTTTCCTGACGGGAAAGCAGAGGCCACACCTCTTGGGTGAACCGAGCGGAAAAAGCCGTTTCCTCAGCAGAAGTCAGTCCGGCGGCCCCAACCGCCTCGGCGGAAACTCTCTTTTTTTCGACCTCGCCGCGCTTGAGGTCGGCACGGCTGTCGGGGCCGAAAAAACACGCGCCCAGCACGCCTGCCGTTAACAAGGCTCCCAGCCTCTTAAGCCCCGTCGTCTCCGTCATCCTCATTTGTGAAGTTTCCCTGCCCTTTGATTTTCTGCTTGAGAGGTAAGACAGAGTGAGCTTGCTGATGTTGCGAATTTCGCACGCTGGCAGCCGCTCTTTCAAGGAGTTTTCTTCCGAGGGCCGCCCGCGTCACTCCGAGAGGGAAAGCAGCGGCATGAGGGTTTAGAGAGCAGATTAAAAAGACCTTTTTCGGCCTTTTTGAGTTTCCAGCCATGCATTTTCCTGCTAAAGCCCTCCTACCCGAAACTCATTCAGGGCTTCGATGATTTCGCGCCCATTGAGCAATGAAACGATCAGACGGCCTCAATGAAGCGAGGCAGCCGCTTGCCCGAAAGGAGAAAACGCAGAATAAACACCGAGGGGCAGATTTTGCGGAGACTGAAACGAGGTTCTAGGCTTTTTCCGTTCTCTGGAAGCAGGAATTTTCCGGCTTTATCCTGAAACGTTTTCCGGTTCACCCAAACCAAAAACTCTTCCTGAAGAACACCCAAAGAATACCAACAAAAAGGAAATGACGATGCAGCTGAGGGGCAAAACGGCTTTGATTACCGGCGGAACACGAGGCATTGGTGCCGCGACCGCCCTAGAACTGGCCCGACGAGGCGCGGAGGTCGCCCTGGTAGGACGCTTCCACGATGCAGAAACCGAGGAGACGCTGGCACGGGTCAACGAAACAGGAAGCCGAGGCGTATTCATTACGGCAGACCTCCTGGTTCCCGAAGAGGCGGCTCGCTGCGTGGAGGCGACTTTGGCTGCTTTCGGAAAGCTTGATGTTCTGGTGCATAGTGCCGGAGGCCCAGCCGGAGGAAGCCTGCTGGAGGTAACCCCGGAGGTATGGAACGCTGCCTTCGACCTTCATGTTCATGCGATTTTCTATCTGTGCCGGGCGGCGGTTCCTCACCTGAAAAAGCAGGGCGAGGGAGCTATCGTGCTCGTTTCTTCGGCGGCGGGACTGCGGGGCTGCCTGAATGCACTGGCCTATGGCGTGGTAAAAGGAGCGGTCATTCAGTTCACCCGCGCCCTTGCACGAGAGCTTGCCGATGACAACCTGCGCGTCAACTGTGTGGCTCCGGGGGTGATCCGTACCCGATTTCACGACTCCCTCACGCCGGAACAGGTGAAAAACAACCTCAACAACCGAATTCCCCTGCACCGGGAAGGCACGACCGAAGAAGTGGCGCAGGTGATTGCAATGCTGGCCGAAAACAATTTTATCACCGGCGAAACCGTGACGATTGACGGGGGCATCACGATGCGGATTGCCTGAGCCGCCCTCTTGTGTTTACAGAGGACAGAAACAAAAGCGCGGGGTTTGCCGAATCTTCAGCAAACCCCGCGCTTTTCCCATCGCAAAATTACTTCCCGACGGTCAAGATTGAAAAGGAACCCGGAACCATCGGCCCGCGTCCGCTGCGCCCTCCCGGTGCGGGCGGGGCGGCAGGCGTTCCGTATTCGGCGGCAATCAGCAGCACTTTGCCCGTTTTGCTGTCCAGAGTCAGGGTTTTTGCTCCCGGCATCGTTTTCACGGTTTGCTCGACGACAAACTCGGTGGGAGATTTTTCTTTAATCACGGTCAGCGTTCCATCACCCTGCGAACTGAAACATTCGCCTGTTTTGGGATTGAAAACGGCTCCGTCACAGCCGCGTCCAATCGGAAGGTCGGCAAGATACTTGCCGGTGCGGGCATCCAGCATTACCATTGCCTGCGGATTGCGGCACGCCACAAACAAAACCTGATTTTTGGCATCCAGCGCAAGTCCGGCATTGCCGCCGCCTTTGCCGTTCAGCGAATACTGCGCCGTCACCTTCATGGTTTTGGCGTCCACCACCGCTACCGTGTCTTTATCCTCGATGTCTACATAAAGGTGCCCTTTGCCATCGGAAACCGCCTGTTCCGGGGCTCCTCCCAGATCAATCGTGCCGAGTACGGAACCGTCTTTGGCATCAATCACGGTTGCATTGGGAGCACTGTGGCTGAAAATATAGACTCGATGGTTAAAAGAGTCATCCAGAATACCGTCGGGTCTGCCGTCTACCGGGATCGTTTTGATGAGCGAAAGCGTTTTCGTGTCCCACATCGCGACCGGCTTGCTGGAGGCGAACCCATGATGGGAGGGGGCATCGGAGGCAGCTCCCCGTGCGTTCGTCATCGGAATTTCCCCGGCGGGCTTGAGCGTGTCGAGATCGAATATCGCCACGCGGGGCGACGCCCCGGAGCGAGCCACATAGAGCCGACGCCCCTCCGCGTCGGCATAGACATAATCGAAGCCGCCTTCGCCGCCGACTTTAGTTGTTTGTTGAACCCGATAAGGGCCGTCCGGGGAGACGGGGCGGGCTAACCCCGCGCCTGCGGTAATCGTGAGGCCCGCAGCCAAAGCCAAAAAGTAAGATCGCATCCTTGTATCCTTTTGCAAAAAAAGTGGAAATGGGTTACATCCGATGGACGCTTTCTGCCTCTAAAGGTTATCGGCTCTCTGAATTTCGCTTCGGGAGGCAGATCATTTTTTATCTCAAAAGGAAGCCGCAGCTGCTGGGGCGGGATCATTGTCCACAGATCGGCTGAGACAAAGCGCGAAAGAGGGCTTACGTTGAACGTGGCAGCGACCACCGAGGGGGAAGTTCAGGCAGGCTCAACGCTCGCACGGGAAGAATCACATCACTCTCCAGTTTTTCGGATCGCCTGTAGAAAAACCGCTTCTGCGAGAGGCCGCCCGCAAATCCGCCGCAAGCGGCTTGGCAGGTGTGCGAATCGGAAGGGAGTAAAAAGGCTTTTCCAGTGGTTTCGTTCGGCCAGGCTAGTTGTTTTCCCAGTGCGGGGCGGAATCGAACCGTAGATGACGCATCACGGGTAGACCCGCCGTTCTCCTGTTCTGTCGCGGTTAGAATTCATTTCGCGGTAGAACTCAGCAAGTTCTTTCTCCGCTTCACGTCTTTCCTCTGGGTCGCGGCTGGCCTCTGCTCTCCGTCTCCGCTAAAAATAGGCAAGGGCCGGGTCTGAAGCCCAGGCAGGCGTTCTGAAAAATCTGCCTGCGCTCTGAAGGGTTTCTAGCCCAGGCAGGCGACAATCGCTTCGATTACGCGCTTCGTGTCTTCGGGGTCGCGCACCTGAATGGACAAGGCCCCTGCTTCTTTGGCAGGGTAATCGTTGCCGCCGGGGAAAAGCGCATCCCCGATAAAGATCATCTCGTCAATTCCGATGTTCAGGGTGTCGCGCAGCTTTCGAATGCCGTAGGCCTTGTCAATTCCGGGCTTGGTGATGTCAACCGAAGTCGAGCCGCCCAGATGCACCGAAAATTCGGGAATGAGCGAGGCGAGCACCGTCTGCATCGCTTTGCGTTTGGCAAAATCGGGGTCCCAGGTTTTCTTCGCTTCAAGCGGAGCCAGCTGTCCCAGTGCCGAAAATGTGATCTGGCTTCCCCGGTCTTCGATCTGCTCGCCCCAAGTATGCTCGATCTTGAAATTCGAGGAAGCAATGGCCTCCTTGAGCGAGCGAAGAATTTTTTCGGTTTCTGGCGGGGTAAAATCCTCGGAGTAAAGGAGTTTCCATTCTTGATCGTATTCGTAGAATTTGGTTCCGCAGGTCGGAAGCAGCGATAATTTATGCAGCGAAGGCGTGGGCGCGAGGCGAGCAAGCAGCTGCTGCTGAAACTGAGGCCATGCGCCCCCGGAAATCACGGCGACATGCGTGACCTCCAGAAGACGGCCAATCAGGGTAGACATTTCCGAATCCAGCGCAGATTTACTCAGGGCAAGCGTTCCGTCGAGGTCGAAGACAATCAAGCGTTTCATAAGTTCTCCAAGTCAAGTTTTTGTTTTCAATCCGATTCTACTCCGCAGCGGGCTTTTTTGTTGCAAAGCCTGCCCGGTTCCAATATCGCCGCAGCAAAAAGAGTCAGTCTGGAATCAGCATCACCCGGATCGTTTCCCCCGCCGCGAGCGTTTCGGCCTGTTCGGGCACGATCAAAAGCGCGTTCGCACGGGCTAAACCCGTCAGCATCTCGGAGCCTTGCGCTCCCAGCGGCATCGCGAAAATGTCTCCGTCTCGGAAATAAGCCGTTCCCCGTAAAAACTCCCGCCTGCCCGGAGTGTGACGAACCGAAGCCCTCAACGTCGCTTTCAAGATTGGCCGGGAAAGGCGGTCGGAGCTATAGCCTTTTGCTTTGCGAATCATCGGGCGAACGAAAAGCTCGAAGCAAACCAGGGCCGAAACCGGGTTTCCAGGCAGCCCGACAAACAGGGACTTTCCCAGTGAGCCAAAAGCGAGCGGTTTTCCCGGCTTCATGGCAACGCGCCACAACTCCAGAGTTCCCAGCTTTTCCAGCACCGGCTTGACAAAATCGCGGTCGCCGACCGACACCCCCCCGACTGTCAGGATTAAGTCCGGCCTTTCGGAAGCTTCCATTAGCCCCCGAAAGGCCGTTTCGATGGCTTCGAGGTTGTCTGGCAGGTGAAGTACAGAGTGAAGTTCGCCGCCTGCCTCCAGCACCGCCGTCTGAATGGAATGAGCATTGCTGTTTCGCAGACATCCCGGCGGCAGCGGAAAGGTAGAAATCGGAACGACCTCATCGCCCGTCGTGATCACGGCAACTTTGGGCCCCGCATAAACCAGAACGTTCTCTTTTCCGCAGGAGCCGATCAGTCCGGCGCCAGCGGCCTCCAAAAGCGTTCCTGCGCTCACGGCTATCTCCCCCGCCCGGAGTTCCTCTCCTCTTCGGCGAATGTGCTGGCCCTTCCGCGCCGACACCAGAATCTCCACCACGTTTTCCCTTTCGCGGGTGTCCTCGCGCATCACAATCGCATCGGCCCCGGCAGGAACCGCCGCGCCCGTCATAATCCGGGCCGCACTTCCCGGCTTGAGCGGCTGAAGCGGAAAAGCCCCGGCGGGAATGTCCTGCAAAACAGAAAGCCGAAGCGGGGCCGATTGGGACGCGCCCTGCGTCTCCAAGGCAGACACCGCATAGCCGTCTACCGCTGAGTTGTCGAAACCGGGCAGGTCTTCGGGGGTGAAAACGTTTTCGGCAAGCACGGCTCCTTGCAGTCCGACGGGGCTGCAGCGCAGCGTCTGCGACGCAGGCGGGACATGTGCCAGCATTAATTCCAGAGCTTCCTCGATAGACTTCATGGATTTTCCTTTTTTCCATCACGATGGCTTCAATACAGAATGCAGATCAATTTTGGAGAAGTATCTGCCCCGCGCCTTGACGGGGCAGTTTGATTTTCAATGCAGGATTGATTTAAGTCCGCTTGTGCAGTATACTAGAAATAGGTGAATTAGAACCGCAGATTTTCCGGGCTTCCCAGACCCTGGTTCTCCCTTGGGAATTGGCCCCGCCGCGCTGTTCGCACCCTGAGAACCAATTTTTATTTTACCGATCCATGATTTTAATGCGGGCGGGTTTGAGCAGGTCGTTTTTCGTTCAGGAAGAATTTCGGTGCTGCGCGTTTCGGGCCGCTGGCCCCTCTTATGAGACGCCGGTTTCCCCGTGTGGATGCCTCTTAACCCGGCTTTGTTTTCCGCCCGTCTAAAACCACAAATGAACAGAGGAGATTCGCATGAGCCAAGACGAACTCCCGCAGAGGCCGCTCTCGCCCGATTCCACGGGCGATCTGGATGCCGCCCCCACTGCCAGGGAAACGTCAGCCGATGCGTCAGCCGCTCGCACTCCGCGCCGCCGCCGCGCTGTTGCCGCGAGAGAACTTGACGCCCCCCTTTCGGAAAGCCCTTCCGAACCCGCTTCCCCCCTTCCCCCGCCGGTCAGCGAAGAGGCAGCTCCGAAGCCTCGGCGTGCCCCGCGTCCCCGGAAAACCGCGCTCCCTGACGGAGCTTCAGCGGCGGAAGAAACGCCCGTCGCGCCCGTGACGGAAGTTTCCTCTTCCCCGGAGGAGGAAGCCCCGAAACCCGCTCGCCCTTCGCGCTCACGCCGCCCCAAAGCCATTCCCGACGCAACACCCGCTGCAGCTCCCTTCGACTCCCTCTCGCAGGCTGCCGCTCCCGAAGTGACTTCGGACGCATCGGCGGTGACCGAGACGCCTTCAGCGGCTCCTGCTTCCACGCGAGGACGCTCTCGCCGCCCGAAGCCCGAACCGCTCTCCGAAACTCCCGCCGAACCCCGGCCTGAAACCCTCCCGCAGGAAGGCTCCCCTGAGACAGGCTTGCCCTCGGCTCCCGCTTCTCCCCGTTCGCGCTCCCGCCGCCGCACACGCGGTACCGAGGAAGTCGTGATCGCCGAGGGGGTCACTCCCATCGCAGAAGGGAGGGCGATTTCTGAAATAACCCTCGAAGAAACCATTTTGCTCTCTTCCTCCTCCTCCGACATTGAAGCGGTTCCGGTGGTGGAAATCGAACGTGGAGCGCGTCGCCGACGGGGGGGGCGAGGCCGCCGAAGCCGGGGAGGAGAGGAGGCGGTTGAAGTCCCTTCTTCCTTGGAACCTGCCGAAATCACAGTAGAGGAAGTGGTCTCTGATCAGCCTGAAACGCCCGAAGAAGCCGAGCGGTCACGCCGTTCCCGGCGCGGGGGACGCGGGAAGCGAACCCGAACCTCAGAGCTGCCGACCGTTCCGGCGGTAGTCGCCCGCCTACCGGAAGCAGAACCGGCGGCTGAAGAGATCGCTCCCGATGTCTCTGCCGTTGAGCCGGAACCGGAAATTGATCTGTCGGTCGGCGTACATCTGGTGGTCAAAAATGGAATTCCCGACATTCAGATTGACGGAAAAACGGTTTCTCCGCTTCTGTTTTTCGGCAATCTCGACGATCAAACCAGCCGCCCCAAAGTCTACACCGAGATTCGGGATGCTGCCAAAGCCGGGATTCACCTCCATTCCACCCTTATCGAACTGCCGTGTCCGCTTACGGAAACTTCCAATGCCCTCGACATCTTCGATGAGCGAGTCCGGCTGATTCTGGAAGCCGACCCTGACGGCTATGTGATGCCTCGCCTCTTGTTTGCCCCGGCTCGCGGCTGGCGGCGCGAATACCCAACCGATATTTCCCTTTACGCCGACGGCTCGACCGGTGACCCGGCCCTCACGTCCGAGCGATTCTGGGCAGAGGCGGAGCGTTCTCTCAACTCACTGGCGGCTCATGTACGCGAGCACTCCTGGGGGAAACGCATTTTCGGCTATCATTTGGAGCGCGGCGAGTGGTTTCAGCCCGCCGACCTGGGTTACGACCGCAGCATCGCCAACCGGGATGCCTTCCGGGACTGGCTGCGTGACAAATACAAAGACAATCTCGTTTCGCTGCGTGCCGCCTGGTTTAACGCCGAGGTGCAGTTCCATACCGCCGAAATTCCTGCGGCCTCTATCAAGCCCGACCCCGGACGGGCGTTTTACGCTCCCCGCAAAGAGCGGGCGATCATGGATTTTCACGAGTTCACGTCCGAAACCACTGCGCTGCGCCTGACCAAACTGGCAAAGGTGCTGAAAAAAGCCACCGACTACAATGTACTGGTGTCGGTCTGCTACGGCTATACCCTTGAGTTCGGGCACGGCTTCAGCGGACATCTGGCCCTGGGCAAACTGCTCGATTCACCCCACATTGATCTGATCTGCGGGCCGCCTTCGTACCGGGATCGAAAACCGGGCGGAGCCGCCTCGCTGCCCTCCCCCACCGGCTCGATCCAGCTTCACGGCAAACTCTGGCTTTCGGAGGACGACACCAAAACCTACCTGGCTCCCGATCGGGCGGAAGAGGACGCTTTCAACCCGCGAATGCCCGACCCGGCCTCGACCGAGCAGGCGCACCTGCGCTCGATGGGCAAAGCCTTTGTTCGCAGCACCGGCATCGGATTGATGGATCTCTGGGGCGAGGGCTGGCTCGATGACCTGGCCATCTGGAAACGCTTCGGCGAGTTCTCTGCCGATTTCGGTTCCACCCGCGCTTTGCAGCAAAATCGAGGCGGCATCGAGACGCCCGATGTGGTGGTTTTGGTTGACGAACGAAGCCTGCTTCATGTGCAGCGCGGCGAGCCGTTTTTCCGCCGCCTGACCAACGGGCTGCGCGATACCCTGCAGCGGGCAGGAATTCGCTACGAGATTTACCTGCAAAGCGATCTCACCCATCCCAACTTTCCCACCGATGCCCGTCTCTATCTTTTCGCCACTCCCTACCGCCTCCCGATTGATCAGCGCAAAGCGATTAGCGACAAGCTGCACGGCGGAAACCGAACCTTAGTCTGGCTTTACGCACCGGGAACCTGTGAACGTCGTCCCTCGTTCGACTACGGAGTAGAAGAGGGAACAGGCGGCATCATCGGAATCACACTGCGCCCGCAGGAATGGAACTCCGAAGTCGGCTCACGGGTGGTGGCCCCCAACCATCCGATTTTCAACAAGCTGCGAGGCCGCGACATCGGCATCCGCGAACGCTTCAATCCTTCCTTCTATGTAGATGACCCGGATGCGGTCATCCTGGCCGAGTACGGTGGAAGCGGACTCGGCTCGGTTGGCGTGAGGGATCACGGCACCTGGCGCAGCGTGTTTGTTGGAGAGCCTGCCCTCAGTCCCGACCTGCTGCGCGGGCTGTGCCGTTTTGCTAATGTTCACCGCTGGACGCAGTACGGCGACGATATCGTGGAAATCGGCAGCGGCTGGGTTTTGGTTCACGCGGTTCGCGACGGAAACAAAGCCCTGCGTCTTCCGCCGCGAGTGGCTCTCTATGATTTTCTCGAAGGCCGCCTTGTGGCAGACGGCTACCGCGAACACCGATTTTTCCTGCGCGGCGGTCACACCCGGCTGTTTCTTTACGGAGACGTGTCACGCTTCGAGGCTCTTAAACTGCCCAACCTCACCCTGCCGGTGCGGGAGCAGGAAGAACGCGCGGCAGATAACGAATCTTCGGTTCAAGAAACTACTCTGCCGGAAGTGCGCGAAGAAGCTTTGGAGGAGGTTCCGGAAAGCCTTTCCGTTTCCGCTGCTCCGCTAGCGGAACCACCGGCGGCTGTCCCGAATGCTCTGCGGGAAGACCTGGCAACGCTTGAAGCGATTCTCAACATGGACATGGATGCTCTCGAAGAAGGTGAGGATTTTTCCTCTTCCGACGGTCCAATCGAGGGTGACCCGTCCTCAGCAGCCACAGAAGAAATCGAAGAGGAAACCGATCCGGGCGGAGACCGAGGCGATCCGGCTCCGAAACGCAGACGCCGTGGTGGACGCGGCAGAGGGAGAAAGCGTGTGGCCAGTATAGACGAAGGAAAAGAGGAGACAGTTGTCTCAGAAACCGAAGCCCTTGCTGTGGAACTTACCCCCCGAGCCTCGGACTTCACACCGCGCCCGGTAGATCACGGTCAACCGCCGGTAAGTCTTCTGGAAACCGAAGAAAATGAACCCGCAGCGCAGGGCGCCGAAGAAATTCTCGGCGAGTAAAAGGGAGTTTACGAATGGCTGCGCCCCTTTCCAGCAAGCAGTTGATCGCTTTCAAGATTGGGGCGCGGGCACGAAAATTTCTCCTTGAAGACTGCCTCGTGGAGGGATACGACTACCTCATCGGTCACCTCGAAAGCGCGAAAGAGCAGGATCCGATCCTCGCCGAACTTCTTCAAACGGAACTGGAAAAATTCGAGCGGCGAGCGGCGGCCCACTCTGATTCGCCCCTTGAAGAAGATTTGAGAGCAGGATAATCTTCGATGCCGCACTACAACGCTACTGCCCTTGTGCTTCATCGCACCGATCTGGGGGAAAACGACCGAATTCTGACTCTGTTCACACGCGAGCGGGGCAAACTCGGAGCCGTTGCAAAAGGCTCACGCAAAGCGGGATCGCGCCTGAGCGGAGCCACCGAACTGTTTATGACGCTTCGCCTTCAACTGGCGGAAGCCCGCTCGCTCGATATCATCACCCAGTGCGAAATCACTGATACGCACGGAGCCTTACGTCGCAGCCTCGACCTGCTTGCCCGCGCCACCTACCTCTGTGAACTGCTGGATCGAATCACCGAAGAGCGCGATACCCTGACCTCTGAAGAACTCTACGACCTCACCCTTTCCGCCCTGACCCTGCTCGGAAAAGCCGAAACCTACCCCGACGGAATTCTTCACGCTTACGAACTGCGCCTGCTTGAAGCCATCGGTTACGCACCGGTGCTGGATCACTGCGTGAAAACCGGGGCCGCGCTGGAACGCCGCACCGTCGGGTTTTCGCCGTCGCTGGGAGGAACGGTTGGAGCGTCGGAGCGGTATGGCGTGCAGGACTCCGTACCGCTTTCGCCCGAAGCTCTGCACCTGATGCAGGCCTGCGCCCGTGAAGAGTCGGAAGCCCTGCTCACCCTCGCGCCTTCGAAAAAGGCGGAGGCGGAGGCGGCAAAAGCCCTGCGCTGGTATATCCGTTTTCGCATTCACCGTGATCTGCGTAGTGCCGAGTTTCTGGATCAAATCCGCGCCGCAGGCTGATCCGGCTTTTCTCGAACTGAGCAGGGGCCTACAGACAAAGGGCAATCGTCCTTATCGTAGAAACTTTATTTTTCCGGCGCCTCCTTCTCGTTCCCGGCGTTCTCTCGGACTAAATAATGAGGAAATTCTAGGTCGGGGAGGACGAGATTGTTTTCGTTGAGGAGCAGGACGGCTCCGTCTCGAACCCGAACGGCGGGTTCGCCGGGGTTTGAAGAAGCGGGTTTAATGCGATTGTTTCGCACTTTTGCGCTCGTTTGCGGGTAGCGGAGCTGGATCGTCAGCCCGCATTCATAAAGCACATTGCCGAAAATCGCTGCCTCGTTCGCTTTGTTGAGGTAGATGCCCGCGTCGGTGCAGCGGAGCATTACATTGTTTCGGATGGCTCCGCCCCGATGTTCGTACCTGCGGTCGCCATTTCGAAAAAAGCGCGGATCGGTTCCGCCTCCTCCAAACGACGCCCCGATAAAGCAGCCTTCGAAGCGGCAGTTCTCAATGATCGTGCCGGACGAGCTGCCTTTGGTGAATACGCCGTAAGCCGGTGCGCCGCCCTTTTGGATATTGACAAAGCGGCAGTCTCGAATTTTCCAGTCGTTCACGGCCACCCCGTCAATCCCTTCAACCACGCTTCGGGTTCCGCCAGTTTTTTGGGTAAAGCCGATGTCACAGCCTTCCACAGTGAGCCGATCCGGGAACCGCTTGCCCGCCAGATCGAAGGTTCCTTTGATTCCGCCCTCACCATGATTTCTCATGTGGAGGTTTTTAAGAGTACAGTCGGAGGAACCGCCGTCGAACTTAAACGCATGAAAATAGGAGTTGCGGGTGGAGAAATCTTGAAACGTCCAGTGGGGCGAGTTGTTCAAGTTGAAAAGGATCGAAACGCTTGCGTCGTCTTGCCCCGCTCCCTCAATCGTCACATCACCAGGCTTTCCGGTCTGCCCTTTCACCGTAACGGGTCCCGGACGATCTGAGATGAAAAGGCGGCTTGCGTTTTCAATGCGGTAGACGCCGGGCGAGATCAAAATAAGATCGTGCGGCAGCGCGGTTTGCACCGCTTTTTTGAGTTCCGCGAATGTCGTCACACGTACGATCCGATCTGCCTCTACGGAACGGTTACAAAAAATCAGACCGATTCCCATTCCCAAGCCGTAACCTGCTTTGCTGACGTTCACGCTTTCGTTTCTCCTTGAAAAATTCCCCGCCGAAAAACGTTTTTCGGCGGGGAACACTCGCTTCATCGGCTTACGCGGTCGGAAACGGGTTGCGCTCGAAGCCGTGCTGATGCCAGTAAGGATAGGGGCGCGTAACAGCACTCGCTTTGTCGAGGCGGGCGACCTGATCGGGGGTAAGGTTCCAGCCGACGGCTCCAAGGTTCTGTCTCAGCTGCTCTTCGTTTCGCGCCCCGATGATGATATTCGAGACGGTGGGACGCTGAAGCAGCCAGTTCAGAGCGATCTGCGACACCGTTTTTTCGGTTTCCTTCGCGATTTCATCGAGCGCATCCACTACCCCGTAAACGTATTCGTCCGAAACCGGAGGCCCCATCTCGGCGGTTTTGTGCAGTCGGCTTGTTTCCGGCAGCGGCTGTCCCCGGCGGATTTTTCCGGTGAGGCGTCCCCATCCCAGCGGACTCCAGACCACCGCCCCGACCCCTGCATCGAGACCAAGCGGCATCAATTCCCATTCGTAGTCGCGCCCGATGAGCGAATAGTACGCCTGATGCGCCACATACCGGGACAGCCCATACTTTTCGGAGACGGCAAGGGACTTCATCAGATGCCAGCCGGAAAAATTCGAGCAGCCGAGATAACGAATTTTCCCTGCCCGCACGAGATCATCCAGCGTTTGCAGCGTCTCTTCAACGGGGGTCATTGCATCGAAGGCATGAAGCTGAAAAAGGTCAATGTAATCGGTTCCGAGCCGCTTCAAAGCCGCTTCACACGCCTTGATGAGGTGAAAGCGGGAAGAACCGACTTCGTTGGGGTCTTGCCCGGAGCGAAATGTGGCTTTCGTGGAGAGGATGACTTTGTCGCGCCGCCCCGCAATCGCCTTCCCTAAAATCTCTTCGGCGGCTCCGGCAGAATACACATCTGCCGAGTCGAACATTGTCAGTCCTGCTTCCAGGCAAACGTCTACGAGACGGGTGGCTTCCTCCACGTCCGTACTGCCCCAGGCCTTGAAAAACTCGCCGCTTCCCCCAAACGTCCCGGTTCCGAAACTCAGCACGGGAACCTTGAACCCGCTCGCGCCCAAATATCGGTATTCCATTTTGTTTTCTCCTTGACGGCTTCCGTTACTCAACAGCGAAGTCGGTGCAGGGGCGTTTCGAGGGAGAATGAACCCCCAGCACGAGATGGCTTTTCGGGACGCCGCTTTCGACGAAGCGGTCGGTGATGCCGTCTTCGATGCCATTGTGCTGCACCCAGATTTTGCCGTCAATCAGGTCTATGTGAAGGAGGTGCCCATATCCGCCGCCGCCCCTTGTCCCACCCGACCCTCATCGTCTTGTAATGCCCCTGCTTGTCATCGAAAATCCGTTTATTCGCGCCCCTTCGCGCTTATCCTGGATCAGGGCGTACTCTTTCATTCGATCTACGTCAAATGAAGTTTGCGCTTGGGTTTCGAGTGGTAAATTGACTTCACAAGTCGTTTTTGAGGAGCCGCCTTTTTTCCTCACGCTTTCCGTATCTACGGCAACCCGATTGCAGCTTTCATAAGTGACGCCTTTCTTTGTGACTCCAGCGCAACGCGTGGAGCGTTTTTACAAGGCGCGGAGTTGGTTCACTTCCATCTGGATTTTGACCAATTTGGCGTATTCGCCGTTTTCGATCTCCATCAGTTCGTCGTGCGAGCCGAACTCCACCATTTTCCCCTCTTTCATCACGACAAGGCGGTTGGCGTGGCGCAGTGTCGAGAGGCGGTGAGCAATCGCAAACGTGGTGCGCCCCTCCACGAGGCGGTTGATCGCTTCCTGGATCAACTTTTCGGTTTCGGTGTCTACGGAAGCGGTGGCTTCGTCGAGAATGAGGATTTTCGGGTCGTGGAGAATGGCACGGGCAATCGAAATGCGCTGCCGCTCGCCGCCGGAAAGCCGCTGCCCGCGCTCCCCGACATAGGTATCGTAGCCGTCGGGGAACTTCAAGATAAACTCATGGCAGTTCGCAGCTTTTGAGGCACGAAACACCTCCAGATCGGTGGCATTCGGCTTTGCATAGGCGATGTTGTCGCGGATCGTGCCCGGAAACAAAAACGGTTCCTGCAAAACGATCCCCAGCTGCCCTCGAAAATCCTCCCGGTCAATGTCGCGAATGTCAATTCCGTCAATCAAAATCTTGCCTTCGGTGACATCGTAAAAGCGAGAGAGCAGGTTGATGATCGTGGATTTCCCTGCGCCGCTGTGCCCCACCAGACCGATCATCTCGCCGGGGTTCACCTTCAGCGAAAAGTCGTCGAGCACCCGCTTCGCTTTGTCGTAGGTAAAGCCGACATCTTGAAACTCGACCTCGCCGCGCAGTTTCGGGGCAGAGATCGCTTTTTCGGACTGCCGAATGTCCGGCTCCGTGTCCAGCACCTCGAACACGCGCTCGGCGGCGGTAAGGCTTCGGGTAGACCAATCCACCACCCGGGAAAAGTTCTGAAACGGCTGATAAAACATCCACAAGTAGCCGTTGAACGCTGTCAGCATCCCAACGGTCATCACGCCGCCGAGCACCTGCCCGCCGCCGTAAAGCCAAACGATGTACGAGCCGAGGCTCATGAGAAAGGAAAGCAGACTCCAGTAGCCCGCCCAGAAAGCATTTGCCGCGTAGCTTGCCTCGAACACCGCCTGATTGCGCCCCTCGAAGTTGCCCGTTTCGCGTCCTTCTTGAGCGAACGCTTTCACGACCCGCATTCCTGTCAGCGTGGAGTTCAGCATCGAGTACATTTTGGAGATTCGATGCCACACGCGGCGGAATCGTTCGCGGGCGCGGGGCATAAACCAGCGCGTCATCAGCAGAATGAGCGGGCCGGGGGTGAGCATCACGAGCGCAAGCTTCCAGTTCATCGAAAACAGCACCGCCCCGATCCCAACAAACATCAGCACATTAGAAACCAGAAACGGTACGCCCTCCGACACGAAGTCCCACAGGTTGTCGGCGTCGTTTGTCACGCGAGCCATCAGCGATCCCGTGCTGCGCTTATCGAAATAACTGAGCGAGAGGTCGTTGAATTTGTTGAAGAGGGCCACGCGAATATCCATCGTCACCCGCCCGCCGAGGTAGGGGTTCAGGCGTCGCTGAGCATAGACGATGAAAGCCTCGCCGATCTTGGCGACCGCGAGCAAACCGACAAGACCGAACAGCGTTTCCATGCCGCCGGGGGGCGGGAAGGGCTGATTGGGCTTGCGGGAAAGCGCGTCCACCATTTTTCCAACCAGAAGCGGAGGCGCAAGGTTGAGTACGGTGACCACCACGAGCAGCACGAGACTGGCAATCACCCGGCCTTTATAGGGGGCAAGAAACTTGAAAAGCCGCAGTAGAGTGGCGCGGCGGTTAAGGCAGGCAGGGCAGACTTCGCTGTCCTCCGGCAAAACGCGCCCGCAGTTTTTACAATTGCGCTCTTTCTCTTTTTCTGTGGAGGACTTGGGAGTTTCGCCCTTGGCGAGCGAAGAAATCTGACGAGCGATCTGCGAGGCCGCTCCTACGTTGGCCTGCGTGAAGCGAAGCAGCGGGATCGTTTCGGTGGCGGTCTCCACCTCAATGACCCCGTTTCCAACCATCGTATCGGCGTTCGCTTTTTTGACTTCAGAGAGAGGGATCGAGCGGAGCAGTTTCGCTTTCGTGTTGCCGTTGGGCGCGAAGACGGCGAGGCGGTCCTCCTGCGCGACAAGCCATTCTTTACCGAAACGCCCGTCGAGTGTAAGGTCGGTTTCAAGGGCTAGGAGCTGACCGAGATGCTCGGAATCTTCGAGGGCGGAGGCTCGGACAACGGTCAGGGCGTGTTCGGAGTCTTGGAGCGTATTTTCAATTTGATCGGGAAGGCTGTCGAGAATGGGCATCGTTCTGACCTTTCGCAAGGAGGTTCGTGTAGAATTTAGTATACCCGCAAACCGATACGTTCGGGGTCGAGAAGAGCAAACAGAAGGACGATGAGGAGAGAAAACCTGTGTGGGAAAAACCGCGCTTCTCAGGAAAAGAGACCCCTCGCGAGGGGGTAGAGCGATAATTTCAGGTAGGGAGGTGAAGATGAGAAAGCCTAGCCCAACACCCCCTCTCCTGATTGGGGAGAAGGGGTGAGGGCCAGCAGCGAAGGGCTAAACGGCTTTGCCGGTTTTGTCGTCGGTGCGGTCGCCGGTAAGTGCATCGGCGGCTTTTTCAAGAATACCGCGAGTGTCAGGGGTTCCGTCCACCGCGTGTCCGCCCGTCTGAACGCCGGGGATGTTTCCTTCCACGCTTCGAGCCGCGTTAGTCGCGGCTGCGCCAACAGTGGAGCCGACCGTTCCGGTAGTTGTCGTGCGTCCGGGAATCTCTTCGACCTCAACATCGGTGCGGCGCACGGTGTCGCTCACCGTTTCGGTGCGCTCAGTCGCCTCTTTGCCAACGACAACCTCTTCGACGATGCGGGCCTGTTTCGCCACAACCGCTTCTTCAGCAGTAGTGCGCACTTCCAGAGTTTCGTCTTTGAGAGCAGAGAGATCGGCATTGGTGACGGGGCGGTTAACCGCGTGCCGCTCAACATTGACGTGCTCTTCACGCAGGGTGACCTGCTCCGAAACGGGCGTTTCGGTGACATGGCTGTAGACGCGCACACCACCGCGCTCGACTTCGCGCTTGCCCACCTGAAGCTCCTCTTCGATGACGGGAAGCACAGTTTCGCCGGTGACGGTGCGGGGCTGCGGGGTGGCAGTGGAGGCTGTTGCAGCGGCAGAAACAGTCGAGGCAGCGGGGACTGCCGGGGTCATTGAGGGCACATAACCTTCTTTTTTATACTGCTCGACGCGCTCATGTACGTTGACGGCTCCATCGTTGCCGAGAATTTCCGCCACGCGCTGGGCCAGGTTGTCTTCGGAACGCACCGCGACCAGGGTTCCGCCCCGGCGCACAGCTTCGGTGTAGTGTGCCGCGTCTTCGGCAGGAACTCCGACCTGAGTCAGCGCACCCGCCAGCCCGCCGATTACGGCTCCGGTTCCGGCTCCCAGCAGCATCCCGCCAAGCCAGCCAGCGGTGGCGATCCAGCCGAGACCGGGGATCATCAGCCCGGTGAGGCCAAGCAGAAGACCGGCAACGCCGCCGATTTCCGCTCCGACAACGGCATCATGCCCGATGGTGTTGATAGAACCTGCCGGGGTAGAAGCGGGAGTGGTGTGCGGAGCATACTGCGCGTTTTCATTGTTGGCAGCGAAGCTGATGTCGCGGTGGGGAACACCCGCAGCTTCCAGATCAAGGGCGGCTTTTTTCGCCTCTTCCATTGTGTCGAATAAACCAAGGATTGTTTTCACAGATCGTTTCCTTTTGTGTGTTGTTTTAAGATGAGCGATACAGGGCTGCAGAGTGGCCGGAAAAAGTCCCGTCTAGGCGACTAAGACAGCGGAGCGGAAGAAAGTTCTTCCACCTCGATTTCTTCGCGCCGCAGCGAAACTTGCTGCGGCTGATGAAAGGTGATTTTTTTGCGCCGAATATGAAGTTCTTCTTTCAACATCAGGCGTTTTTCGACGATGAGCACTTCCTCGAATAGGGGGACGATCAACACTTCCCCTTCTTCGCGGGAGGCGGGCGGTGTTCCCTCGACCTTCTGATTGATGGGAACGCGCTCGATCTCCAGTTCTTCGCGCAGCAGGGGCAGGTCAACGGTTTCTTCCTGCTCGTGCACAGTTTTGCGGACGCGCACTCCGCCGGTTTCAACGGTTCGTTTTCCGACCTGAAGCTCCTCTGCGATCAGCGGGATCGTCAGCAGTTCTTCCTCGGAAGCCGAACCGGAAGCGGCAGTGGATTGAAGTTGGTCGAACGAGTAGGGAAGCGTGTAGCTTTCTTCGCTCTGCCATACCAGAAGCGAGGCGGGAATCGAAAGCCGCCGACCATTTTCCAGTTGAAGCAGAACGTTCTCTCCGGGGGTTTCTTGCGGGAGGGCGGGGACAATCTGCCCGCGCAATCCTTCTTTCAAGACGACGTGACCGGAAACTGGCTGATTCATATCTTTTCTGCTTTCGGGAGACCGACCGGGGCGGTGCGAAAACGCGGGCCTCGGTGCTTCGGTGATTTCGCTGAGGTCAAGACGAAGAGGCGAGCAGAAAGGGTTCCGCGAATTTTTGCGGTTCTTGCAGGAAAAGGAAACTTTTTTGGCAAAGAGGTTTGTTGGGATGAAAAGGCGGATTTCTCAAGAGGGCCGTTTTAAGACAATGATCCTCAATCTCCGTCTGCGGCGCGAACGGCACGAAAAAAGGCGGTGAGTTTGGCATGATCTTTTCGCCCCGGCTCTGCCTCCACTCCCGAAGAAACATCTACAGCGTAGGGGCGCACTTTGCGAATCGCTTCGCCCACGTTTTCGGAGGTCAATCCGCCCGCGAGAATGATGGGCTGATCGGAAAAGCGGTTTTTGGCTTCTACGGCGAGGTCCCAGTTAAAGGTTTCCCCTGCCCCGCCAAGTTTGTCCTGATGGTAAGTATCGAGGAGGATTGCGGACGCCTCGCTGCACGTTTGGGCGATTTCGTCCAGGCTGGTTCGGTCTTTGATGCGATAGGCTCGGATGCGCCGACGGTGGCTGTAACCGGCCCGGTTCTGGCGCAAATTCACGTAATATTGAAAGGCATCAAAGCATTTGGGAACAACACGGAGAAAGTCCAGGTTGATGTCGTGCATCACGGCAGTTTTGGTAACAAACGGCGGAATCCGTTTTCCGATCTGATAGGCGGTTTCGGTGGTGACAAAGCGCGGTGTGCCGGAAACAAAAATAAACCCCAGTGCGTCCGCACCGAGTTCAATGGCTTTGCGGGCGTCTTCGAAATTCGTGATGCCGCAGATTTTAACTCGTGTTCTCATGGCGATAGGATAACATAGAAAGAGAGCGAAGTAAACGAAAATCTGGTTGACAAATTGCCCTGAAGGTTCCATAATGCCGCAGACCCGGCAGCACACAGACAGGCGTAAACGCCTTCTGCATGACTGCCTTAGTTTATGATCTGCGATAGAGGAACCCTTCCCAAAGTGAATGTACAAACGATTTCGATTGACCGGATCGCCGCCGACCCGGAACAGCCCCGCCAAAGCCATTCGGAAGAAAGCCTGAAAGGGCTGGCCGACAGTATTCGTCAGCATGGCCTGCTGAACCCCATCACCGTGTCGCCGCTGCCCAACAGCGACCGCTACAAAATCATTACCGGGGAACGCCGCTGGCGAGCCGCTCAGATCGCGCAGCTCAAAGACGTTTCCTGCGTGGTGAAAGAGGTTGCTTCCGACGACCGACTCACCGAACAACTTGTGGAAAACCTCCAGCGCGAAGATTTGCAGCCCTTAGAAAAAGGAAAGGCTATCGAGCAGATCAAGCGAACGCTTAACCTTACCAACCGGGAGGTCTCGAAGCGGCTGGCCCTCAGCGAACGCAGCGTCGGCAACCTGCTCGACCTGATGACCCTGCCCGACGCCATCGGAGAGGCCGTGATTTCGTCGCCCAACCGCAAGGCAGACGGTCAGCTTACGGAAAAACACGCCCGCTTTCTAAAACAGCTCAACGACACCCCCGACCTTCAGAACGCAGTTGTGGAGCGCATCAAAGATGAGAAGCTCAGCAGTGATGACACAGGCAATCTCGTCAAAGCCCTTAAAAAGCAGCCCGACAAATCCAAGGAAATTCTCGACTCGCCGACCGATCATCTCATCAAATTTTTTGGCGGCGGGGGCGATCCTGCCGCCGATCTCCTCGATTCGATTGACCTGGAAGACCGCCCAAAACAGATCAACGCCGGGGCGCAGAAGGTGATTGATCTGCTTCCTGCGCTCACCGGCTTGAGTATCGAGCGGCTCACTCACCCCGAACTGCGGCAGGTGGAAGATGCCCTCACTTCGCTTCAGGTAACGGTCGAGGGGCTGCTGCGAACCGTAAAACAAAAACTGGAACGTTGAAAACCAGAGGCAGGGAATTCCCGGTAGAATTTCCCGCCCCTCTCAGGAGACAGTGATGGCACAGGAATTTTCGTTTGATGTTTTGTCTGAAGTGGATTTGGCCGAAGTAAAAAACGCGGTGGATCAGGCAGAAAAAGAGATCAAAAATCGGTTTGATTTCCGCAACTCCAAAACCAAAATCGAAATTGAAGAAAAAGCCCTGAAAGTGCTTTCGGACGATGAGTTTCATCTGGAGACCGTGATTGACGTGATTCGGGGCAAACTCGCAAAGCGGAACGTCTCACTGAAGTCGCTGGAATACGGCAAGGTCGAGGCGGCTTCCGGCGGAGCCGCCCGCCAAACCATCACGCTCAAGCAGGGCATTCCGACCGAGGAAGCGAAAAAACTGGTAAAAGCGATCAAAGACGCCGGGATCAAAGCCAACGCGCAGATACAGGGCGAGCAGCTCCGAATCTCCGGGAAGGATAAAGACGCTTTGCAGGCAGTGCAAAAATTGATTCGCGGCATGGAAGACCTGCCCTTCGACGTGCAGTTCAGCAACTATCGCTGAGAGAAAATCGGGTGGACTGCTTTGGGGAACAGAAAAGAGAACGACGATGAACCAAACGGTAAATGAAAAAAACATCCGCGAGCTTGCCGAAGAAATTTACGAGTCAACGCTGCGTTTTACTCTTGAGACGCCGGAGAATATCGGCAGACTCGTCTCTATTGATGTAGATTCAGGCGATTACGAGCTGGGCAGCGATGAAGATGTGCGAGCCTCGTTTCGCCTGTGTGCCCGCTGCCCCCGCGCGAGAACGTTTATGCTCCGTATCGGTTACAAAACCGCATTCGCAGTCGGCGGCACTCTGGAGAGAATACCGCGATGAAGGGGTTTGTTCAGAATTTGCAGGCCGTACTGCCCGTCACCTTTGAGATCGGTCAGGGTCAGATGCTGCAAATTGATTGTGTGGTGGACACCGGCTTTACCGGGGCTCTCACCCTTCCTGCCGAAGCAGTGACGCGGCTGCAGCTGCCATTTGTCGCTTTGGTCCAAGCCTCCCTTGCGGATCACTCGGAAATCTCCCTTCCGGTGCATCTCGCGAACATTCACTGGAATGGAAAAGCACGGGAAGTTTTTGTGCTGGCAATAGGGCGGCGTCCTCTTGTGGGAACCTCGCTGCTGTCCCAGTGCCGCTTTGGAGCAGAGTTTTGGGAAGGCGGAGCCGTGATCATCGTGCCGAAAGGAAGCGCATGAGGCCCAAAGAATTCATTGCCGCGCACCGCTCAGAAGCCTTGGCAGAACTTGATACGCTGGTTCGAATTCCCTCCGTTTCTGCCAAAGGAGAGCATCTGGAAGAATGTGCCGAAGCCGTTGCGCATCTTTTGCGGTCTCACGGGCTGGAAGCAGGCGTCGAACCAACCGACGGAGGACCGCCGCTCGCATTTGGAACCTACACCAGCCCCTTTCCAAACGCGCCGACCGTTCTTTTTTACCATCATCACGACGTGCAGCCTGCCGAGCCGTTTGAGTTGTGGGAAAGCGACCCATTTGCCCTTCGCGTGACGGAAACGCAGGCCTTTGCACGGGGCGCAGCGGATGACAAAGGGCACATCGTCTCCCGGCTGCTCGCTTTGGACGCCCTGCGGGGCGGAAACAACGGCGAGCTTCCGTTCCATGTTCGGTTTCTCTCGGAGGGCGAGGAAGAAATCGGGTCGTCGCATCTCGGTGCGTGGATACAGAGAAATCAAGCGCGGCTTAACGCTGCCTACTGTCTATGGGAAGAGGGAGGCGTGGGCGACAATGATGAGCCTGCCCTTTATTGTGGAATGCGCGGCATCGCCTACTTCGAGCTGAAAGTGAAAACCCTTGCCTTTGACGCCCATTCCGGCGTGGGAGGCTCCCTTTTGCCAAACGCGGCATGGCGCGTGGTCTGGGCACTCAACAGCTTGAAAGATGCAAACGAACGCATTTTGATCGAAGGGCACTATAGCTCGGTGCGCCCCGCCGACGCCTATGATCTGGAACTCCTGGCGAACCTCCCCGACACCGAGGCGCAACTGCGCGAACTGTACGGTCTAACTGAAGGCGGTTTCCTCGGCGGCGAAAAGACGACCGGGGTAGAACTGCGCCGCCGTGCCGTGTTCGAGCCGACCCTTACGATCAATGGAATCGGAAGCGGGTGGCAGGGCGTCGGCGGGAAAACCGTTCTCCCCGCCAACTCCGCCGCCAAAATTGATTTCCGCCTTGTTCCCGACCAAGACCCGGATGAGGTTCACGCCGCACTTCGCCGCCACCTCGACATACACGGCTTTTCCGACATCGAAATCACTTACATGGGCGGGCAGAAACCGGCGCGGGTAGACCCGCGTCACCCGTTTGTTGCGCTGGCCGCCGAAACGGGCGAACAGGTTTACGGCAAGCCCGCAACGGTGATTCCCATGGTCGGCGGATCGGGGCCGATGTGGTGGTTTTCAGGGTTTTTGGGGCTGCCGGTCATTTCGCCGGGGATCGAGTACCCGGGAGTTCGCGCCCACGCGCCCAATGAAAACATCCGCCTCGACGATTTCGACAAAGGGACGGAGCACCTGGCTCTTCTGCTTCAACGGCTGCCCCCCAAAGAAGCGCACTGAACGAAGCGGACTGAGAGTTCGTTCGGGAAGAAACCCTTCGCTGTGTTCCCTGCCCCCGCCGGCTTTTTAGCAGGATCGCGCCGTTGTTCAAAGTTCAGCGTCTTTTCTGGCAGCCCTCTCTGAAACCGCTTGACTTATGGGAGAAGGTCGTATTTGGCTTGATCCTTTTCCAAACGGGCGGCGTAGAGTCGCTCCGCATTTTTGGTTGAGAAAGGTTTTCGTCTATGCCCACCCGCCGACAAATTCTTGGTGCTGCCGCGTCGCTGCCCTTTCTTTCCTTCACCGAACGTGCAGAAGCCGCCCGCGCTGAGGAGGCTGCCCTGCCCGCCCCCAAATACACGCTTGCTCTTAACCTCGAAATCATGTTTCCCGGCTCAATGTCCTATGAGGAGCGAATCGAGCATACCGCGAAAATAGGCGCAAAGCATTATGCCTTCTGGAGTCCCGATGAGAAAAACCATGACGCCATGCTGAAGATGCAGGACAAGTACAAACTTACCTGCGTTTCCATCACCGGCAGCCCGAAAACGGGCTGGAGCACCGGACTGACCAAAACGGGCGAAGAGCAAAAATTCCTTGATGATTTCGAGCACCGCTGCACAATTGCCAATCGCTTCGGCGTCCAAAACTTGATTACGTTTGTCGGAGCCGTTCAGAAAGACCTTCCGCAGAACCAACAGGACACCCAGATTATCGCCGGACTGAAAAAAGCCGGAGCCATCGCCCAACGCTACGGCGTCTACCTCACGCTGGAGCCGCTCAATCGGGTCGAGTCGCCGCAAATGAGCATGATTACCTCGTATGATGCCTATCGCTATGCGGAGGGGGCAGATCACCCGCACATCAAAGTGGATTACGATCTGTACCATCGGCAGCTGGGCGAGGGCAATGTGATCCAGCGGATGGAAACGGGTCTGAAAGAAGGGCACATCCGGTTTATCGAAATCGGCGATGTTCCGGGCAGAAAAGAACCCGGTTCCGGCGAAATGAACTACACCAACATTTTCAATTTTCTACGCAGGATCGGCTATTCGGGCTTTATCGGCATGGAGCATGGAACCACAAAAACGCCGCAGTATGCCTGGGACATTACGCGCAAACTGGCAGGCTTCTGAATTCCTGTGATGCATTGGTGTTGAAACCCGTCCACCGAAGGTTTTGACGAAGGTTTCCGGGACGCATCGTTGGGGGCCGGTCGAATCAAAGCCGTACAAAATCAAAGGTCGGCGCAGAAACAGAAAGAGAACGGATGGACGAAATTTGGGCAGACGTTGCAATTCTGGGCGGCGGGGTCGGCGGATGTGCGGCGGCACTCGCGGCCCTGCGCGGCGGCGCATCGGTTGTGATGACGGAGGAAACGGACTGGATCGGCGGGCAGCTGACCTCGCAGGCGGTTCCCCCCGATGAGCACCCCTGGATTGAAAGTCACGGAAGCCCCCAATCTTATCGCGAGTTTCGGAGGCGTGTGCGTGACGTTTACCGCCGGAACTACCCGCTCACCGGCGAAGCCTTCGCCCAGCCGTTTCTCAACCCCGGCAATGGCAGCGTTTCTCGCCTTTGTGCCGAGCCGCGTGTCTATCTCGCGGTTTTACTAGAACTGCTTCAGCCCCACCTCAGCAGCGGAAAACTGACCCTGCTCACCGAGACCAAGCCCATCGAAGCGGCAGTAGACGGGGATCGAGTAAGAGCGATCACGACCAAGCATCTGCCGAGCGGCGAACAGACGGTTCTCCTGGCCGACTATTTTCTGGATGCCACCGAAACCGGTGAACTTCTGCCGCTTACCGAGACCGAGTTTGTGACGGGAGCTGAAGCGCAGCGCGACACCGGCGAACTTCACGCTCCCCCCGAAGCCAACCCGAACGATCAGCAGGCGTTCACCGTGTGTTTCGCGCTGGAATATCGGGAGGGAGAAGATCACACGCTCGATTGTCCTGCCGAGTACCGCTTCTGGCGCGATTATGTGCCCGATCTCACTCCACCCTGGCCTGGAAAACTCCTTTCGCTCACGATGTCGAACCCCTTTACGCTGGAACCTCGCCCAATGATCTTTGATCCCATCGCCGAGGCCCGCGAAGGAAAATTCGGGTTTTGGACGTACCGGCGCATTCTGGACAAAACCCATTTTCGAGAGGGAGCGTATCCGGGCGATGTTTCTCTAGTCAACTGGCCCCAAAATGATTACTGGCTTGGCAATCTTGTCGGCGTGGGTGAAGAGGAGGCAGCGGAGCATTTGAGGCGGGCCCACGAACTAAACCGCTCGCTTATCTACTGGCTTCAAACGGAGGCCCCTCGAATGGACGGCGGAACGGGGTGGAAGGGGCTGCGCCTGCGCCCCGATGTTGTCGGCACGGCACACGGCTTTGCGAAGTCGCCCTATATTCGGGAGGCGCGGCGGATTCAGGCGGAGTTTACCGTTACCGAAGCACACGTCGGAACCGAGCAGCGCATGGGCGAAACCGGTTTAGGGAAGGCAGAGGTGACCGCCTCGGCTTTCGAGGATTCGGTGGGGGTGGGAGCCTACCGGATTGACCTGCACCCAACCTCTGGCCGCAAAAATTACCTTGATGTGTCGAGCCTGCCGTTTCAAATTCCCCTTGGAGCCTTGATTCCCGTTCGCACCGAAAATCTGCTTCCCGCCTGTAAAAACCTCGGTGTTACGCACATCACGAACGGCTGTTATCGGCTTCACCCGGTGGAATGGAACATCGGGGAGGCAGCGGGCGCACTTGCCGCCCACTGCGTGAAAAACTGTCTTCTGCCGCGAGAGGTTAGAAACTCCCCTTCCCGCCTCGCAGAGTTCCAAAAAGTGGTTCAGGTACAGGGCATCGAAACGGAATGGCCCCGCACCCGCGCTCTCTGAAGTCGGCTCGCTGCCCGTTAGTTTCTACGGCCCCTGTTTTGCCGCCGCCTTGTGCACAGCTCTTCCGCTGCCGAGTTCCAGTCCGGGTATTGAAACCGAAATCCGCTCTCCAAAAGCCGCCCCGGTACAACGCGGCGGCTTTTGAGAATGAGTTCCGTTTCGGTTTGCAGGAAAAACGCTCCTGCTTCCAGCATCATGCGGTTTGCTGGCAGCCCGAAGGGGATGCCCCAGGCACGGCGCAGCACTTCCATGAATTCAGCGTTCGGAACTGGATTCGGCGCACACAGATTAACGGCGCCCGCGATCTCTTCGCGGGCGGCCAGCCATTCCACCGAACGTACAAAGTCGGCTTCATGAATCCAAGAAATGTACTGCTTTCCATCCCCCGACTTTCCGCCCAGCCCGCGCCGAACCAGCCCGAGCAGCACATCGAACACGCCGCCTCTGTCGGGACTCATCGTCATGGCGGAGCGCAGAGCGATCTTGCGGGTCTTCGGCACGGGTGCACTTTCAAGAGCCGCTTCCCAGGCCTGAGCCACATTGATGCTGTACTTCCAGGTGTCGGGAAGACCGGGTTCGTTTCCGCCGAGAATTCCGGTTTTCTCATCGTTGGGTGCGTCAAACCGATGGGCATAGATTGTCGCAGTGGAGGCTTGAAGCCAGACGACGGGCGGACGCTTCGCTTCAGAGATGGCTTGCCCGACAATCGCGGTTGAGTTCACCCGCGATTCGAGGATCGTCCGCCGATTTTCCGGGGTGCATCGGCAGTTGACGCTGCGTCCTGCCAGATTGAGAACCATCTGCGCGCCGTCAATTTCGGAAAACCAGCCACCTTCGGTCTTGCCGTCCCATAAAACAACGCGCCAGGGCGACGGCGAAAGCGTTCGACTGAGCAGAACGATTTGGTGTCCCTTCGCGCTCAAGGCCCGTGCCAGCAGGGTTCCGATCTGCCCCGTTCCGCCCGGTATCACGATCTTCAAGGCCTTCTCCTTTCCTTTTTGCGCTGAGTACCGGAGCCGCTTGCCCTAAAAAAGGACGCTCTCGGTTTCAAGCCGGAAGCGTCCTCACCATGCCGGGGTTCAGCAGTCAGAGAAAAGCTGGCTACTTTTTCTTTCGACCAATCACCCGCACCGTTTTGATCCGGTCTCCGACCCGCAGTTTGTCCATCACGTCCAGCCCTTTGGTGACCCTGCCGAAAGCACAGTAGCCGCCGCCAGTTTCTCTATTTTTTGCACCGTCCAGCCGTGTGTTGTTCGCTAGATTGAAGAAAAACTGACTGTCCCCCGAATCGGGAGCAGAAGAGCGAGCCAGTCCTAGAGTGCCGCGAACGTGGGTTTCGGTAGCTTCCAGGGGAACAGACGTGCCGGAGCCGCCCTTGCCCAGTCCCTCAATCATTATCCCCAGTGGAGTCGTCTCGATTTTCGCTTTTTTAGGATCAATCGTTTTCGACTTCGGATCGCCTGCCTGCGCCACAAATCCCGCCGAGTAGCGATGAATCAAAATGCCGTCATAGAATTTTTTGTTGACGAGATCGAGGAAATGCTCGACGGTTTTGGGGGTTTCTTTCGCATAGAGTTCCACCTCGATCACCGAGGGCTTGCCCTTCACGAGAATCGTCATCGCCACTTTGGGATTTGATTTCAAAGCCGATGCGGGAAGAGAAGCGAAGGCGGTCACCGTGAACGCGAGCGCAAGACAGGTTTGTTGAGCAGCGCGGTTTACCGCTCGAAAAGTACGAAGCAACATAACAACTCCTAAAATTTGAGATCATTGATTGTACCCGGAAGAGGAAAGGCATCGGCCTTCCCTCTTGCAGGATGCCGACGAAAGATGGAGAGCGAACCGGGCTTCCATCTCTTCCCGTCTGCCGAGATCGAGGCGGTCAGCACCCGGATTCTTGAGCGGCCCCAGAGGCAGCCGATCAAATTAAGAAGTTCTTTCCTGGGAGAAAAGGCCAAACCGCCGAAGGATTATTCAGTTTACCACTTTTGGCTCAGGCAGGCTGGAAAGGTCGGTCATGGGATTTGTCAAGGGGAGACGCACCATCAAATGCCGATCCCCGGCGTTCGCCATACAAAACACCACACAACGAGAAACGCCGAGCAGTTCCTGGGCAAGATCGCCCTCCAGCCGAAGCTTGAAAAAGAGCGGCATTCGTACCGAGTTGTAAAATCCTACCGTTGTCGGCTTAGGGGGATTGCGGGAGCCGTCGTTCTGATAGTGGTAGATAAAGCAATTTTTGCGGTCAATGATTCCGCTGCGGGTGTAGAGCACCATCAGCGTAAAGAGGCGGGCGTTTTCCGAAGACACACGGTCAAGGGCGTCGTGAACCCGAAAAATCAATTCCAACGCCTCGCCTTCCGTTACGAATTTGCGTTCGACTTCAGTTTCTTCGCCCTCGTCCCCTGCCGCGCCGAAAAACTCTTCCGGCAGGTCTTTGAGTTCGTAGTAAGCCCCTTTTTTGGAAACCACCACGCGCACCACTGCATTTTCGTAGGCGACCCCCTCTCCTACCTGCTGCTTAACAAAGGCAATCGAAGCCGCGTGCCGGTTTTGATATTCGGCACGCAGCAGCGCGAGTTCTACTTTCTGAAGGGGGTCGAGCTGGTCGTCCATAGCGTTTCGGAGTGCATTTTCGAGCGGGGTTGAAAAGCCGTTTATGCGGCTTTCACAAGCGAAACAATTTTCTCGGCGGCGTTTTGCATGGTATCGGCGGAGATCAGGTTCGAGGTCGAAAGAAGTTCTGCTCCCTCCTTCGCGTTCGTTCCGGCAAGGCGCACAACAATCGGAACCTTGATTTCCACCATTTCCGAGGCGGCGATCACGCCTTTCGCTACCTCATCGCAGCGGGTAATTCCGCCGAAAATGTTGATGAGTATCCCTTTGACGTTCGGATCGGAAAGCACGAGGTTCAGGCATTTGGCGACGCGCTCCGCCTGGGCTCCGCCGCCCACATCCAGAAAGTTCGCCGGTTCGCCGCCCGCCCGTTTCACCTCGTCCATCGTAGTCATTGTTAAGCCCGCTCCGTTGCAGATCACGCCAACATCGCCGCCCAGCCGCACGTAGGCGATGTCGTCTTTGGCGGCTTCGGCTTCGAGAGCATCTTCGTGCGACCCTTCGGCATAGGCAGCGAATTCGGGATGGCGGAACATCGTCGCGTCGTCAATTTCGATTTTTGCATCGGCGGCGATCACGCGCCCGTCGTCGGTGAGGGCAAGCGGATTGATCTCCATCAGGGCGGCATCCGACTCGGTGAAAGCCCGGATCAACTGCTTGAGGAAAACGACGATTTTGCTGGCTTGCGCCGGATCGAGTTTCGCCTCGACCACGGCTTCTCGCAGCTGGTAGTCGCGCACTCCCTCCAGCGGGTCGAGGGGCAGCCGGATAATCGCGTCGGGATGCTCTTCCGCCACCTCTTCGATGTCCATTCCGCCCTGTTCGGAAACGATCATCACGTTGCGGCGGGTGTTGCGGTCGGGAACAATCGAAACATAGTATTCCTTGACGATGGAAACCGGCTCTTCCACAAGCACCTTCTCGACAACGATACCTTCGGGAACCTGCACGGTTTTAAGGTTCATGCCGAGAATACGGTCGGCAAAGGTTTCCCCTTCTTCGGTGGTTTTTGCCACGAGAATGCCGCCGCCTTTGCCGCGTCCGCCGGAATGAACCTGCGCCTTGATCACGCCGCGTCCGCCGAGGGCTTCAACGGCGGCTTTGGCTTCGGCAGGCGTAGACGCGACGCCCGCATTTTTCGGAACGGAGACGCCGTATTTTGCCAGCAATTCTTTTGCTTGATATTCGTGCAGTTTCACTGCGTTGTGCTCCTCAGATGAAAAGGTGGAGTTCAGGAGAGACCTGAACCAAGACAAAGAAATTATACCCTCAAACTGAAGGCGTTCTGCTTCCGGGTTTGCAGGAAGGGGTCTCCTTCGGGACGAAACCCGTGTGTTCTATGAAAGGGCCGGGTTTGTGAAAGGGATCAAAACCGGTTTCGTGGCAACGCCCCCGCCTCCCGAAGCGATGCCTGCTTGAAACAGGATGGTCCGAACACTTCGTAATGAGGTTATGACCAAATTTCGACGGGCGCGAACCTGGATTTTCGGAGGTTGCGGGTCGCTGCTGATCCTGCCTGTTCTGCTTTACGGCGGCTACCTTTTTTGGTACTCCCACCGACGCCAGCCTGCCTCCCTGACCCGCAAGATTTTCCCCGGCATCGTCTACCATCGAAACGTCACGAAAACTCCGGTCGCGCAGGTATTCCACCTTGTCGTTCTCCCACTGAATACGCCGGGGCTTCGGTTTCTGGTGACACCGGGTGAGCGCGGCAAGTCGCTGCCGCTAAAGGCGAGAACGACTTCGCAGTTCGCCTCCGAGTTTGGAGTTCAGATCGCCCTCAACGGCGACTACTTTTATCCCTGGCACTCAAACGGCGTTTTCGATTACTATCCGCACGCAGGTGATTCCGTCACCTCGGAGGGGTTTTCAGCGTCGGCAGGGGTTCCCTACTCGGAAGAGCCGGACAAATCCCGGTTTCCTACTGTTTATCTTTCGGAGAAAAACGAAGTCACTTTCGCTCGGCCCGCCCGTATCCACAATGCCCTTTCGGGACTGTGGACGATCCTGAAACATGGGCAGCCGACCGCAATCACCGATCTCAAGATTCATCCCGACCGTGATCCCCGTTCCGCCCTGGGGCTTTCAGAGGATGGCAAGATCCTCTTTTTGCTCGTGATTGACGGCAGGCAGCCGCACTACAGCGAGGGCGCGACAGTGAGGGAGACGGCGGAAATTCTAAAACGGGCAGGGGCAGGGGAGGCGATTTTGCTGGACGGGGGCGGCTCTTCCTGCCTGGTGGTGCAAAAGCCGGAAGGCGATTACGAAACTCTTAATTCGGTGATTGACAAGCGGCTGCCGGGACGCCAGCGCCCCCTTGCGAATCATCTCGGCGTGTTTCTTCCGCACTAACGGCAAGCCTCAGCGAACCTGATAAAATTTCGGTCTGCTGCGCCCGCGTCCTTCGGCGAGAGGGTCGAGGGCCGCCGCCGTGAGGGTTCCGCCAAATACGGCGGCGGTATCGAGACCGATTTTGTTCCGCATCACGAGCGGTCGACCCGTGCGCTGCGGGGTGTGCCCGAAGATTACGATGCGTCCGTTATAATCCGCGCTGGAGGAAAGAAACGGCTCTCGAATCCAGAGACGATCATCAAGACCGTACTCCATGCCGTCCCAGATTTGACCCGGCAGTGCAATTCCGGCGTGAACGAAATGATAGGCGTCGGTGAGAAATTCGCGCCGGGTGTCACGAAAAAATTCCAGATGCGTTTCGGGAAACACGGCTTTCCAGTCGCCTAAATCTTCCGGGGCATAGGAGCGTAAAGTGTCCCACCCGCCGTTCTGAAGCCAGAGCATCGTTTTTTCGGGAAAGCCGCTGCGCTCAATTTCCGATTCATCGGGGCAGTCATCGGTGAGGGCATTTAGCAGCAGTTCTTCGTGGTTGCCGCGTAGAAAAATCGTGTCCGGGCGTTCCCCTTTCAATGCGAGCAGGCGTTCGATGACGGCATTGGAATCTTCGCCCCGATCAATGTAATCGCCCAGAAATAAAAAACGATCTTCGGGGGCTGCCGGTATCTTTTGGAGCAGTTCGTTGAGGAGGGTAATCTGCCCGTGAACATCCCCAATCGCAAAAATAAACGGGCCTTCGGAGACGGTTTTCTGAAAAAAAGGCATCACAAGTCCTGCACAAAGTGATTGTTGTCGTCCACAAGGATCATTTTGGGCGTGAGGGGTTCATCGGTCAAGCAAAAGGCGGCGATGATCAGTTTGTCGCCGGGCTTGACGAGGTGGGCTGCCGCGCCATTGACGATGATTTCGCCCGATCCCGGTTCGGCGGGAGGCAGCACGTAGGTCTCGAAGCGGCTGCCGTTTGAGATGTTCCAGACGTGAACGAGTTCGTTGATTTGCAGGCCGACGCGCTCGATCAGGTCTTGCGGAATGACAATTGAGCCGATGTAGTCCACGTCCGCCTGAGTGACCGTCGCCCGATGGATTTTGCTTTTGAGGAGGTTCACAAGACGCATAGCGTTTTATTGTACCCCGTGTTGGTCAAGTGTGGGAAGAAAATGCGCTGGTTTCGAGGTCTGTGCAACAAGCTCGCCCCCTTCGCCGTAAGGAGAGAATAGGTTGAGCGCGGAATTTTAGCCGTGTGGAACAGACAGAATAAGGAGAAGTGTGACATGAGCCGTGAAACTGAAAACGCCGGGAGCAATCTCGTCTTTTTTTTACTGGGAGCCGCTGTCGGGGCTGCCGTTGCCCTGCTGTATGCCCCCAATGAGGGAGCGGAAACCCGCCGCCTCATCGGAGAGAAAGCGGGCGAAGCGAAAGACCGTGCTTATCAGGCGACCGACAGCCTGAAAAGCACCGCTACCGAGAAACTGGGGCAGGCGCAGGAAAAACTCGCTCAGACCACCGATGCCATGAAAGAAAAAGTAACGAGCGTGGTTAACCGAAACAAAGACGCAGCAGGCGACGCGATTGACAACGCCGCCGACACAGCAAAAACGGCTGTCGCCAATACGAAAGACGCCGTGAAAGAGGCGGCGGACAATGCAGCAAATAAAGCCCATTCTGCCGTCAATCAGGCGCAGACGGCGGCAGAAAGCCCGTAGGAAAATTCAGGCGGCGCACCTTCACTCCGCCGAATCGCTCCAGGATCGCCTGACACGCCAGCCGCGTGTCGGGCGATTTTTGGTTTTCCTCCAGGGTTTCAAGGCGGTCTCGTTCCTCAGACGCCATTGCCGAAAGCCGATGCGCCCCCTCCAGAACTTGCACGACGCAGGTGGTACAGGCGCAGTTTCCGCCGCACTCGTGCTCGATCTCAATCCCGTTATCGAGCGCAGCATCCAGCAGCGTGTCTCCGCGCTGCCCCTCCAGAAAAATTTCTTCCGGCAAAAAAAAGAGGGTCTTCATCTGAACTTTGGATCGGTTGCAGAGAAGTTGCGGCTTCCATTCTGCTGTCCTAATCTTTTATCGTTCCTCATTTGTCAGCAGATTAGTTTCGGTGCTGGTTCAGCCATACGATTCCGGCTGGGATGCCCGACTCAATCATCGAAGCGTAATGATCTCCGTGCTCGACAATTTGGAGGGTCACGGATTTGTGTGCGGCCTTCAGTTTCTGTGCGAGGGCTTCGCTCTCTTCGGCAGGCACATTGTTATCCTCCCGCGAGGCAAACAGCAGGATCGGACACTTCATCTTGTCGGCGATCTGAAGCGGCGAATGCCCCTTCAGGAATTCGGCATAGTTCGGGATGTAGCGGGCGAGTTTGTCTATTTCGGTTTGACCGATCCGCTCGACAATGTCCGTGCAGGGGCAGTAGGCAATGCATCCCTTCAAGCGAGGCTCGTAGGCGGCGAGTGTGAGGGCAAGCGTGGCGGCAGAACTATGCCCAACCGCAAAAATTCGCTTTGTATCGAGCTGCGGAAACTTTGCCAGCGCAATGTCGAGAGCGTCGGTGGCATCAAGCACACCGGCCTGTGCGTTACGGAACTCGGTTGCGGCCTTCACGATCTGTTTGGAGTTGTCGGGACCACTTTCATCCAGGTTTCCATCCAGGCTGTACGCTACCACCGCAAAGCCCTGCGCTGTATAGGGCAGCTCCTCTTTCTGGTCGCTCTGCCCCAGTGTCGCCCCGTGAAACAGGCGCGTTCCGGCAGGGGCAATCAAAACAACCGGCAGTTTTTTGCTCCCGGCGTTTCTCGGCAGATACACCCAGAGAGTACGGGTCACTTTTCCTTTCTCGTAGGTAAGCTGCGTTTTGAGCACCCCCGGCGCAATTTCTTTGCTTTTGCCGGGAGCGGAGATCGAGCCGAGCGAAACCTTTTTGTCGATTTCCGCCGCCTCCCGAAGGGTGCTGTTTCCCACCCAGGGGTTTGCGCGAAGCCAAAGCCGCCCGCCGTAGAGCGCGAGAACGAGGCCGATGCCAACGATCCGGGAAACCGGCGAACGGTTTTTGCTGTTAGACCTTCGATAAAGGCTGAACATGAAAACGAGACCTTTCTACGGCATGAGCGGGAATAATCGCTGTACGCAGAGAGGGGCAGGTTTAACTTCTGCCCCCACCTCATTACCCCATCAGAAGCGACTCGGCTCCGTCAATCCAGATTTCTACGCCGCTGATATGGCTTGCCGCATCTGAAGCGAGAAACAAAGCCAGCTGCGCCACCTGATCCGCCCGCCCCGGCTTGCCGTCAGTGAGAGGAATTGCCCCTTCAGGAAATTCAACCGGCTCTTTGATCGTTTCAAGATGCCGCTGTTCCGTGTTCGCGCCGATGTTGGTTTCAATCGCACCGGGGCAAATGGCATTAACCCGAATTTTGTGTTTCGCCAGTTCCAGCGCGAGCATCTTCACCATCGCGACCTGCGCCGCTTTTGAGGAGGAGTAGGCCGTTGCTCCCGTGTTGCTGAAAATTCGCGTTCCGTTCACAGAGGAGGTCACCAGCACCGTGCCGCCGCGCTCCTTGAGGGCAGAAACAGCGTACTTGATCGTCAGAAACGATCCCTTCAGGTTTGTGTCGAGCGTACGATCCCATTCCTCAGGGGTCAATTCTTCGATGGGAGCCCAGACGCCGTTGATCCCTGCATTTGCAAACACAATATCAATTCGCCCGTAAAGCGACCGCAATTTTTCTACGGCGGCCTGCACTTGCTCTGGCTGCGAGACATCCGCCACGAGGGAGACGGCTTCGCCGCCCGCAGCCTCAATTTCTTTCAGCGTCGCTTCGGCCTCTTCTGCCTTGAGGGTGAGCACCCCGATTTTCGCACCTTCCTGCGCCATCCGCAGAGCGGTGGCTTTTCCAATCCCGGAACCTGCCCCGGTAATGAGAGCCACCTGATCGGTCAACTGCATTTTTTGTTCTCCTTTCCGTTCGGCAGACCCGCTTTCTGGCCTGCCGTCCGTAAGGACGCTGAGCCGAAAAAAGGGGTTCCGCCAAAGCGGAAGAAAGCAGAAAAATGCGAGTAAAAACGAAGACTCGTTTTTTGGCATCGCCGGGATACAGCGAGAACAGGAGAGAGGCAGCGAGCGGCTAACGTCCCTCGGTGGCGCGTTTGGCGTTGAGAAGGATACCTTCATGCGAGGGCTGCGCCGTCACGAGTCCGTACCCCATGCTGCCCTCGTTCCAGCCAAAAAAACCGTTTGAATTTTTGTCGCGCCGCACAAAAAATTGGCGTTCCAGCCGCTCCATTTTGCGAGTTCCCTCAAAGGCTGTTTTGCCGGGGGCCAGATAAAGTGCGATTCGTCCTTGCGGAGAGAGATAAGTCAGGCGGCCCATTTCACCCTGGGCTGTCTTGAAAAAATCGGCTCCAACAAGTTGGGCGCGGGACAGGCTGAGGTTGATCGGTGGAAAATCTCGGTGCAGGCGCGGGCGAAGCCAGTTGGCGGCAGCGTCGGGGTCGTGCGTTGGAAAAGCGGGATGCACCGGTTTTGTTTTGGCGTAATCCTGAAGGGCGTAGACGATGGGGAATTCGCGCAGCGTTTGCAGACGGGCCCAAACCGTGCCGAGCGTTAGAATGAAAAGCGAACTTCCGGCAAGCGCGAATCGAAGCCCCATGCGCCGCCGTTGAAGCCGATCCTGCGCGTCCCAGGCCGATTTTGCGTTTCGATAGAGCGAGTCCGGCGGCGTGGCGGGCTGCATCACCTCCCGGTAGCGGCGAAGGCGGGTTCGCACGGCACTTTGGGAGGAGGCTTCGCTGCGGCAGGGAGCGCAGGTCATCAGGTGGGCGGCAATCTCCGCCGCCTCTTCTCGCGTCATCTGGCCTTCCTCGTAGGCAGAAAGTTGATCGCGCACCCTTCCACAAAGGTGGGTCATGGGGCTAATTCCTTCCCGAACGGCGAGAAACGTCTTCGGTCTCGCGGATTTTTTCGAGGGTGCGGCGCATCATTGCGCGGCCTCGCGACACCCGGGAACGAACCGTTCCCACCGGAACTTCCAGCGCGTCCGCCGCCTCCTGATAAGCCAGCTCCTGCAAATCCACCAGAATAATCGCCAGTCGAAACTCCTCGGTAAGTGAATCGAGTGCCGCTTGAAGTTCCTCTGGTAAAACGTTGAGCAGCAGGGCCTCCGCCGGGTTTTGCAAAACGGAGGCATCCGGGAAATCCCAGAACAGTCCTTCTTCCCCGGCAGTATCCATCGAGGTTGTAAGAGGACGACGACGTGCCCGCTCCACATCATTGAGATAAAGATGGGTCAGGATAGTAAACAGCCACGCCCGAAAATTGGTTCCCGACTCGAACTGATGAAAACGTTCGTAGGCGCGAATCAGGGCGTCCTGCGTTAGGTCTTCCGCCCATTCGGTTTGGCGGGTGAGGCGCAGAGCCATTTGATACAGAGGTTTGACCTGGGGACGAATCAGCCGCTCGAACTGTCGTCGTTTCCCCCGCCATAAAAAATCCATCCGAGAGGTTTCCGTTTCGCTTTGTGCTCAGTCGGGCCGTGTTGGGTTTGCACTTTACTGTATTGTAACACGAAAAAAGGAAAGTGCCGAGGGTCTTCTGCCGCTCCTCCCGAAAACGCTGGCTTTTGTTCGGGGAAAGAGCGGCAGAAGACCCTCGGCTTAAACGCTCGACCTTTGTTTTAGTACGCCGAAATGAACTGCTCCAGGTATTTCTTGCCGATCAAAAACCCCTCTTCGGATTCGAGTGCGTCGTCTTCGTGCTCAATCGAAAGAACGCCGTTATAACCGTTGCGGCGAAGGGCAGCAATGTATTCACCCCAGCGTACCTGCCCCTGCCCCGGAATGACGTACCGCCACCAGCCCTCGCCCTGACAGCCGACAATGCGCTTGACATGGGTTTTGATTTCGGTGTCTTTGGCATGAGAGTGGAAAATTCGATTTGCGAATTTGTCTACGGCCTCGATGTAATCAATGTCCTGCCACAGCAGGTGGGACGGATCGAAGTTCAGGCCGAAATTGTCGTGCGGAACAACCTCGAACAGCCGTGTCCAGTGAGCGAGGTTTTGGATATTGGTGGCATACCAGTTTTCCATCGCAATTCGGACACCTTTGGATTTCGCCTTTTCGAGCAGCGGCGGAAACACCGCCGCGCAGTCCTCTTCAATCGTTCTGAATTTGTCTTTTCCAGCGGGCGGAAGTCCGGCCAGCGTATTCACCGTATCCACTCCCAGAAGGGCGGCAATATCAATCGCTTTCGAGACGGTCTCGATATTTCGCTGCCGTTCGGCGGCATCACCGGAGGTGAGATCGGTGTAGGCCGCCAGTGCCGTAATCTGCAAAAGGCGTTTTTCCATCAGCTCTTTAAGAGCTGCAGCCTCCTTTTCGCCAAAGGTATTGGTATCAATGTGCTTTGATCCGGGGCCGGTTCCAATTTCCAGCCCGCCAAATCCGTACTGCCCCGCAAAAGCCGCCACATATTCCAGCGACTCGCCGCCAAAACGCCCGGTTAAGATGCCAACAAACATCGGTGTTCTCCTGAAAATAAATCAACAGCACGGGAAACGTGAGGAAATCCAAAAGCATGGCGTTTTTTCTTCACCCCGATCAAGGGCTAGTTCGCCCTTCGCCGCGCTTTCCCCTGCGTGATTTTAGGGCAAGTTCCCGTTTGGCTTTGACAGGGCGGCTTTGGATTGGGTACGCTAGAGCGGTCTTTTCGTTTCTCATTCGATCTTTTTCACTTTTCAAGTTCACTTTTCAAGGCAGACGGCATCTATGGAGTATCTCACCACGCACGACTTGATTTTTATCAACCATACGGTCACGGGAACCGTGAATCGCTATGATTACTTTGCGCTGGAAGCGTGTATCGCAGGCCAGTATCAGTACGGAGACAGCAGCAATGTCCCTCTTCAAGCCGCCACATTTCTGGAACGGATTTTAGACCGGGCCCCTTTCGATCACGGCAGCCGCCGCACGGCCCTCATCGCACTCTTGACATTTCTGAATGCGAACGGCTACGCCACCGTGCCCCAGGACAAAGCCGCCGCCGATCTGCTGCTTTCGGTGGCCGAAAGGCAGACTACCCCTCAAAACGCGGTTGCGGCTCTGGCGGCTCCGGCGGCAGAAGCGATGACTGCCATTCCGCTCCGAAAACTGATGATGCTGGAATGTAATCATCACGCCGAGGCTCTGAAGCGTCTGGCAGCGGGAGACGAATAGCGTATGGCCGAGTTGTCTGTTGCCATCGTCGGCGACCTGGAGCCGATCCGTCAGCAGGTGCTGCGGTGGGGAGCCTTGAGCGGCGTTCGCGTAGGAGCCTTGATCTGTTCCGAGGGAGCAGCGGCGGCGGAACTTGCGAACACCCTGCCGGACTGCGCCGCGTTTGTTGGGCTTTCCGCCGCCCTGAAAGCGGAAGCGTTTTCTCTTGTGGATGTCTGCCTGCCGATTGGAAGACAGGCCGAAGCCGTCGAAACCGCTCTTCAGCGCGGCGTGCCCGCTTTGTGCGAACTGCCCGTCGGCGAAAATGTCGAAATCGTCGAAAGTTTGGTTTCCCTGAGTGAAACGCAGGGGGTTTCCCTTTTTCCGGCTTTTGGCCTTCGGTTTCACCCGGCGGTTCGGTTTCTGAAAGACCTGCTGGAAAACGACGACCTTGGTACTCCCATGCTCACCCGGATTCATCTTTCCCCCACACCCGCTTTTCCTCTTCCGCTGGAAGCCCTCGATCTATTTCGCTTTTTGATCGCCGCCACGCAGAGTCGGGAAAGTGCCCTTCAAGCCAATGTTTTGACGACGGTATCGCAGCCTTCCCGAAAAGCCTCCGATGTGTATGCGGTGCAGCTTCGGGCAGGCGACCGGTTGGGAATGGTGACAACGGTTGGGCGGCAGGAGGGAGCCTCAAATCAGATAGAAATTTTCGGTTCCGCCGGGTTTGCACAAACCGATCTGGATTACGGTCAAACCCTTTATGGAACCGCTCTGAGTTCCGTGCCGCAAACCCGTGCCGAAAGCGAACCGGCCTCCCCGCTCGCCCTTTACTCCGAAATTGCCGACACCCTGCGGGGGCTGCAAGCCCCTCCGGTCTTCGCCCACGATCTTCGTGCGGTATGGCGTCTGCTCGAACATTCGCCCTCAATGGCAGAAAGAAGCCTGGATGAAGCCTCCTGATTTCGACCTCGCTTCGGCTCACCGCTATTTCTCGGCCTATTGTTTCAATGCTGCCTGGGAACTGATGGAAAAGCGGGAGCGTTCTTCAGAAGAAAACCAATTGATGTTTGTACTTAATCAAACTTCGCTTTATCATTGGCTTCATCGTGAAGACCTCACTGCGGCGGCGCTTTCGGTTGGCTTTTGGCAGGCTTCCCGAATCCAAATTTTGCTCGGTAACGCCCCCGAAGCTCTGCGGTTTGCCGAAGTGTGTCTTTTCAAGAGCGAACCTTTGTCCGCGTTTCATCAAGGCGATGCTCACGAAGCCCTTTGCCGAGCCTGTTGGATCGCGGAAAGACGCGAAAGGGCTGCCGAACATCTAAAGCAGGCTTTGGAACCAGCTGAGTAGGGGGAAGATATCGAGGATCGCCCTCTTTTAATGGCTGATCTCCGGGAACCTCAGAGCACTCTGAACTCTTTTAAAGTGCTCCGCGAGCAAAATCCTGAACTCTGAAAAAAACAGGGGGAGACGCAGTGCGCGTCTCCCCCTGAACCTTTGTTTCTGCCCACTACTTTTTGTCATCGTCGCCTTTGTTTTTGCGCGGACGACCCCGTTTTTTCGGCTTTTGGCCGGTTTCGGGTTCGGTCGGGGGAGCCATCTCTGCCGAAGGTTTGATCTCTTCGAGAGAGGGTTCGTCCATATCGGCCACAAGTTTCTCGAACCAGGCGTCCACTTCGTCTTCGGAAACGGAGGGTTCCCGCTGCGATTCGATTTTTTCAATCGCTTCTACCGGAGCGAGATCCCGGAATAAAACGTCTATTAGGCCCGGATAGTAGCGGTCGTGCGTTTGCGTGTTCGCGCAGACAATCGCATCCAGCAGATTCGATTCGATCTCGGCGTCGCGGGCATAAATTCCGGTTTTGTAAAGAATCTCGCCGTTATCGAAATTCATCTGAAATGCACCGATGCCCAATCCGTAGTTGGCGCGGGCAATGAATTCGGCGATTTCGGGGCGTTTTTCTTCAGGAATACGAAGCCCGCAGACCGAGGAGAAGCCGAGATACCGCTGCTCTTCATCCACGAACATCACGCAGTTCGCATAGAAATTTTCCAGTTCAAAGCCCAGGTGCAGCACTTCTTTTCCCTCTACCTTCTGGTAGTGGATGCTATTGTTTTCAAGATACTCCAGCGCGGCTTCCAGCAATGTCGCCATTTTCTTGTCTCCTGTGGATTGAACTGCACACAAGCTTACACTCTTCTTTACGTATCAAACTCGGAAAACGATACCCAGCCTTCGGCGTCAGAGAGCAGGAGGCGAGAACAAAAAAAGCGAACGCTCTGCCTGTCTGCAGAGAAAACTGCTCCCTACCTAACATGACACGATTTTTTGTCTAAAAGTTTCGGGGGTACAGATCACAAATCACGCCGGTCCGCTTTTCCCCCTGCCGAAACAGAAACAGCGTAACGCCTTCTCCGTCTGATTGGCCTGCATTCAGCTGCCGCCGCAGTGCTTCTGGCTCGATTTCGACTCCTCGTTTTTTGACCACTTCCACGCGCCAGCCCCGGCTTTTGAGATGCCGCTTCAGTTTTTCGGGGTGATAAGGCAGCGTTTCGCGCACTTGATAGGCCGCCGTAAAGGGCGTAACGATTTTATTTTCGGCGGTCAGGAGCACTCTCTGTAGATTTACCGGGGAAAGCAAAAATTCCTGCGCCAGCTGAGGGATCAGCCCGGCTCGGATCACCGCCGGGTCGGGTTCGTAGAGGTAAGTCAGTATTTCCGAAGCGGGAACCGGCTCGGTCTGAAAGAAAGTGAGGGTTGACGGGGGCTGGCCGGGTTTGAGAACGGTTGCCCGGAAAAGACCGCCTCCCTTTGCTTCCGGCGGAGGCTCGCTTTCGCAAAGCCACAAAACGGCTTCTTTACATTCGCCGCGCTCGGAGATGAATTCAACAGGGGCAGCAAAATTCAGCAGGGCGGCATCATCAAGAGCGGGAGAAAGTTTGACCGCCACAAAAGAGAACGCTTCGCGAAGCGCGGTAGCCCAGGAGAGCGGCGGCGAATAATCTTCGGCTCCCCGCATCCTTTTTCGTTCCCCTCCGGCAGAGGTGCCTCGGCGAGAGGGATCAAAAAATACGGAAGTGATTCCGCAGCGTTTCAGGTTTGCGAAGTTCAATTCGGTCACATCGCTCACCAGGGCGGTGACGGAATGCGAGACCTGTAGTATTTCGCCGTTGGTGCGCGTGCAGAGCGCGTGTGCGGGGTTGAGGTCTACCGCCAGAACCGGGCGGCTCCTCGCGAGGGCCAGCGCATCCCCGCCAATGCCGCAGCAGGCGTCCAGCGTAACCCCCTCCAGAGGAAAGCGAGCGGCACGATAGGCGGCAATGGTTTCGCCGGTGGACTGCTCCAGCCCCTCGCGAGTAAAAAACATTCGGGCCGCATCGGAAAATTTGGCCTCGGCACGTTTCCGCAGTTCCAGCAGCTGCACGGCTCCTGCACTGAGTTCAGCCGCGTGACGCTTGCGGAGGCGGGAAAGCCGGGTCAGCGAATCGGGAGAAAGGCGGGAAGCCTCTGTAAGCAGGGCCTCTCCCTCGGCGGTACGGAAAAAGGCCAGGGTCTCGAAGGCGGTGTTCATCGCAGCCTCCACCGCCGGGCAGGACTCCGCTGACCCCGCGTAAAGCCTTTGGGATTGCAGGGCCGCCGAGCGGCAGCGAACTTTTGCTTTAGGCCAATTGGAGCGAGTCTTTGACGCCGAGATTGGCGTAGATTTCGCGGGTGGCAGTCGAGCGGTTGAGCGTGTAAAAGTGAATTCCGCTCACATGGTTGTCCAGCAGATCGCGGCACTGCTCGGTCGCCCACTGAATTCCTACCCGCCGAACGAATTTTTCGTCGCCGTCACAGCGCAAAACCGCTTTCAGAAGGCGGGCGGGAAAGCGCGAACCCAGCGACAGTTCTGCCATCCGTGCCATGCCCTTGGAATTGGTGATCGGCATGATTCCGGCAAGAATGGGAACGCGAATTCCGGCGAGATCACAGCGTTCTCGAAAATCAAAAAAGTCCCGATTGTCGAAAAAGAGCTGAGTGACGATGTAATCCGCGCCCTCATCCACTTTGGCTTTTAGATGGTCAAGTTCTTTCAGGCGGTTCGGGGTGGAGGGGTGGCCTTCGGGAAAGCCTGCAACGCCGATGCCAAACCCGCGCCCGTCGGGGTGAGGAAAACGGCGAATGTAGCGCACCAGGTCTGAAGCGTGCTGAAAATAGTCGGAGGTGCGATTGTAATCGGCGAGGTCACGCGGGGGATCGCCGCCTAGGGCCAGAATGTTCGAGACCCCGGCCTGCGCGTAACGCTCCAAAATCTGTGCGATCTCAGTTTCTTCGTGGCAGACACAGGTGAGGTGCGGAATGGGGTCGCAGGCCGTTTCGTTTTTCAGGCGTACCACCAAATCGTGAGTACGCTGGCGCGTGGAGCCGCCTGCTCCATAGGTGACGGAAACAAACGAAGGACGCAGTGTTTCCAGCTCGCTGATGTTTTCATAAAGCTGCTCGGCGGCTTCATCGTCTTTGGGCGGGAAAAACTCAAAACTGAACGTCGTCCGATACTGCGCGAAAATATCCTGGATGTGCATAGCGTCCCCTCTTCTCTTTACCCCTCTATGATACCTGAAGGAACGGGGAAGCGGGAGGGGGTGAAAACGGAAGAGAGTGAGTCTCTACTGCTGACATGATGCTGACGCGCCCTGAGTTGTTTCTTCGTACCTTTTGAGTGAAATTCCCTTGATTTTTCATCTTTTACCCCCTCACCTCCTGCACTCAGGCCGCCAGCGGCTGAGGCTCAAGATGGGTTTGCTTTCGCCTTGCGTAGTGTTCCAGTACCGTTTTGAGAAGATCGGCCTGCACGGGCTTTGTGATATAGTCGTCCATACCGGAGTCTAGGCACATTTCCCGGTCGCCTTCCATTGCGTTGGCAGTCATGGCGACAATCGGGATATGCCCGCCGATTTCTCGCTCACGCGCCCGAATTTCGCGAGTGGCTTCCAGCCCGTCGAGAATGGGCATATGAACATCCATCAAAATCAGGTCGAACGTTTCCTGCGCCGAAAAGACAACGGCCTCCTGCCCATTTTTCGCCAGAGCGACGCTGCATCCCAGTTTGCTCAACATTCGGGTGGCGACTTTCTGATTCACGGAGTTGTCCTCGGTGAGCAGCACCCGCAAATCCATCACGACCGGCTCTTCTGCCAAGACTTCGGCGGGCTTGGCAACGCTGAGCGCAGTTTCGGAGAGAGCCTGATTTTGTTTCTCGAAGGGAACCTGAATCCAGAAGGCACTGCCAACTCCGACTTCACTCTCCACGCCCATGTCGCCGCCCATCAACCCGGTCAGCTGCCGGGAAATGGTGAGTCCCAGCCCGGTTCCGCCGAATTTGCGCGTGGTGGAGTTGTCGGCCTGCGTGAAACTATCGAAAATGGCTGCCTGCCGTTCGCGTGGAATTCCCACCCCGGTATCCAGCACGATGACCCGCACCACCGCCCGTTCCACGCTTTCTTCCACCAGCACGGCTCGCAGTCCCACACTTCCTGCTTCCGTAAATTTGATCGCGTTGCCGATCAGGTTCATCATCACCTGCCGCAGCCGCACCGGGTCACCTTTAAGTTTGGTGGGGCAGCCCGGAGACAGCCGCCGCTGCGTCATCAGCCCCTTGCGCTCGGCTTGCGGGGCGAGCAGTGCCAGCGTTTCCGTCATAATCTGTTCGAGATCGAAGTCCACACATTCAATCGCTACTTTGCCTGCTTCAAGCTTGGAAAAGTCGAGAATATCGTTGATGATTGTCATCAGCGCGTCCGCAGAGTTTCGGATGGTCACCGCGCAGTCTTTCTGATCGGTCGACAGCGGCGTGTCCAAAAGCAGATTCGTCATGCCGATCACGCCGTTCATGGGCGTGCGGATTTCGTGGCTCATGTTCGCCAGAAATTCCGATTTGGTGCGGGTGGCTTCGAGAGCCAGGTCCCGAGCGTTTTCAAGCTCTTTGTTTTGGGCTTCGACTGCCAGTTTCGCGGCTTCCAGTTCCCGCGTGTACTGGGTGAGATAAGCCTCGACCCGCTTCTGCTCGGTTAGGTCGCGGGCAGTCATCAGCACCCCGCCGATGCCGGGTTCTGAAATCAAGTTCGTGAACACCGCCTCGAACTCGCGCCACTCACCGCTGGAGTGGCGCACCCGCCAGGCGGAGTTCAGCGTTCCCCCCTGATAGATCACGCCTTTGAGGTGATCCTCAAAGCGGTGGCGTTCCTCCGGGTGAACGAGATCGGCAGAAAGAGTTCCCTGAATTCGCTCAGCGGTATACCCCAAAACCCGTTCGACGGCAGGGCTGACATAAAGCACTTCCCCCTGTGCATCGAGCACGGTGATAATGTCGGAGGAGTTGCTGATCAGGGAACGAAATCGGGCTTCGCTTTCACGCAGGGCATTTTCACGCTCTTCCGTTCGTTCGGTGGCCTGCATCGTTTTCGTGACCTGATAGCCGTAAAACGCTACAAGTGCAATCACCACGAGCATGGAGGCTGCCGCGATGTACTCGTACTGTTTCTGGGTGCGAGCGGTAGCCACCTGCTGCGAAAAAAGCCGGGTCTGTACGGCGCGGCTGTTGTCTTGAAGCCGCCCGATCCCGGCATTGACTTCCTGAAATCGCTGATTCATCCGCCCGACGGCGCGAGAGGCTCCTACCCGGTTTTTGCGCCCGAAAAGGGTGAGTGCTTTCACGGCCTCTCGGTGCATCCGGGTCATGGATTGTTCGATAACGGTCAATTCCACCGACATTTTCCGTGCCGCATCCGGGGGGACATTGGACACGAGGTCGGCTTCTACAATCCGCATTTTTCGATCAAAGACAGCCTGCGCGTTTTTCAGGCGTTTAAGTTCGGGAGCCACTTTCTCCGCGACGAGAAGATCGTTGGCCGGTTCATTGACATTGGCCGCCACCTGCGTCAGTTCGGCGTAAGAGCCGATGCGATCCGCCCAAACCTGATTTTTGGCCACCATATCGCTGTAAATCACGCCCATCCGATGATTGACATACAGGCTCAGCCCAATGGTCAGCAGCTCGAAAATAACGAGGGACAGGTAGAGGGTATGCCAGCGCGAACGCAGGGCTAGAGGAGGTTTACCTTCGGATATTGGCGGCGGGTTCGGTAAAGTAAGACGGGACACGGGACAAATCTCTCAAAAGGGCTGGGTTGCTAGAGAAGTTGTTCCGTGTTTTTACGGAGATTTACGATAAAATAGCGGGCTGAGGGGAAAGAGATTCTGCGGGTTTGGCGAGCGGCTGCGAGGCAAAGGTATCGAACGTGAGCGCGTCCGTGCTTCCGGCCCGCAAACGAGGAACCCCGGCGGCGGCGATCATGGCGGCGTTGTCGGTGCAGTACTCCCCCGGAGGCATTACAAGGCGAAATCCGTTTCGGGCGCACATTTCGGCTAATTTCCGTTTCAGGCGGCGGTTCGAGGCGACCCCGCCCGCGGCGCACAGCGTGTGAATCCCTTCCCGCCGTGCGGCACGGAGCATCTTTTCGGTCAGTACGTCCGCGATTGCCTCTTCGTAAGAGGCTGCGATATTTTCGAGGGAAACAATTTCGCTTTCGCGGGCTTCGTTTTTGAGCAGGTAGTTTCGCAGCGAAGTTTTCAAGCCGCTGAAACTGAAATCGAGGCTGTCGCCCAGCCATGACCGGGGAAAAGGAACGGCGTGGGGATCGCCGTTTTCGGCCAGGCGGGAGAGATGAGGGCCGCCGGGATAGGGCAGACCGAAAAGCCGCGCTCCTTTGTCGAAGGCTTCCCCGGCGGCATCGTCGCGGGTTCGGCCCAGCAGGGTATAGTCACCGTGCCCATTCATGCGATAAATTTGCGTGTGGCCGCCGGAGGCAACCAGACAAAGGAGCGGAAAGCTCTCGCCAAGAGCAGGGTCGGCGAGAAAGTTGGAATAAAGATGCCCCTCAATGTGATGCACCCCCACGATAGGAAGGTGGAGGGAAAAGGCCAGGGCTTTCGCGGCGGACACCCCGACGAGCAAGGCTCCCAGCAAGCCGGGGCGGTTGGTGACAGCAACCGCATCTACCTCACCATAGCCGATCCCCGCCAACGCCAGCGTTTCTTTCACCACCGGCAGCACCCGCTCGACGTGCATCCGGGAGGCGACTTCAGGCACGACCCCGCCGTACTTCGCATGAAGCTCTGCCTGCGACGCAATGACCGATGAACGCACCGCCATCGCTTCCGTGACGATGGCGGCGGCGGTTTCATCGCAGCTGGTTTCGATGCCGAGAACGTTCATTTCCCGCCTAATCTTCGAGGATAGTAAATTCGTCCACTTCTTCAGTCACTTCTAAAAGAGCCGATGCGTGGCTTTTGATCTCTGCAGCGGGAACGACCAAGACCGTATTGCGAAGGGCTTCCACCAGTTTGCCGTGTGACCCGCCATCGGGATCGAGGTAAAGCGTAGAAAGCGTCAGACGCTGCCCTGGAGCCACCGCTCCCAGCTGAAGCGTGTACTGCGTGGAGGGCGGAGCGAAGTCGAGGGCAATCTTATCGAAGCCCCCAGCCTGCGCGGAGGAAATCACGACCAGCGGCGAAATGCCATGCGGCGGACGCACGGTTCCCGCCGGAGCCTGCAGGTAAAGCGTCTTGCTTTGCACCGTTCCCGTCGAGTTAATGACGAGGGTAAAATTCTGCGCGGTCGCCGCTTCGAAGTTGTTTCCTACCACGATACTTCCCGGAAGAGTCCGCACCCCCCGGTGTGCCGGGGGCGGGTCGCCGCTCGGTCGTGCTGGCGGAGGCAAAAACAGCAGGCGCACCGAAACAAATCTATCGGGATGGGCCGTGTCGTAAGCTTTGAGGTTAATAGCCGAGTTCGTCGGCAGGTGGAAAAGAGTGAAAACGATTTTCGTGATGCCGTTGACGGCGTTGATTCGCGCCAGCGTTTTAGGGTCGGGGCCTGCCGTGAAAAACAGCGGTGGATCAATGCTCTGGCACGAAAGCGTCGAGATGGTTTGATCCGCCTCCAGCACCAGATTGATCGGATCGGAATGAATGAGCAGCAGGGTGCAGTGAAAACTTCCGGGAGTGTTTCCGTCCAGATCGCGGCTGTCTACGTTCCCCAGACTGTCGGAGCGGTAGAGCGAAACGGGGATTAAAGAATTGTCAGACATGGACCAAGGTTCCTTTAGGTGCGGTGGTTTCGGAGGGTTCGTCCAAACGTTTGAGCTGCTGCAATAAGTCTACCGGCAGCGTTTCCTGCCCCGCCTCGAAACTTTCAAGGTAAGTTGAGGGCAGCAGCACCGACTTCAAATGTTCGATAGCGGTTTCGATTCGCTTCAGATCGGCAGCATCGAAGTCGGGCATCAATTTCAGCGAGAGCGCGAGGGCTTTGAGGGCCCATTCCGGTGCTTTATCGGCTAAGGCTCTGCCGCAGGTATCGAGCGATTCCGCCATGCCTTCGGCGTCGTCGAGTTCGCAGGAAATCGTCAGGCTTTGCAGGGCACGGCGTCTAGCTTCGGGCAGATTTCCCTGATCCAGCAGCATTTCGGCCAAATTGTTCAGGGTGATCGCTTCATTGTAGCGGCTGTTCAACTCCTGAAAAATTTGCAGGCTGCTGATATAATACTCTCCTGCTTCAGCATAATGGTGTTGATTGTGTAACACCGTCGCAAGATTGGTAAAAATCTGAGCTTTCTGCACGGGATCGCCTGAGAGGTCTACAATTTCGAGAGCCTGGCGATATAATTTCTCCGCCTTTTGTAACTGCCCGTTTGCCGAGGCGAGATTGCCAAGATTAGAAAGAGTATAAACAATTCGCCACCCATCGGCGAGTTGTTCCCAGAGGGCGAGGCTTTGCTTATAGAAGTGCTGCGCCTCGGCGATTTGTTTGCGGCTCTCGCACAAAACGCCCAGATTGTTGTAAACCTCGGCAATCGCCGGTTCGGAACCCGCCGCTTCCGCTAGCACGCGGCTTGCCTGAAGATGGGTTTCTGCCGCCGCATAATCGCTTTGCCCGTGTGCCAGCACCCCCGCCCAGTTGAGTGCTTTTGCCCGAAAGAGAGGGTTGGCTTTGGCCGTGCCCAGCAGGGCGTTTTGCAGCAGGCTGCGGCCTTCGGTGAAATAGCCCTGCATAAGCCAGAAACGCCCCAGAGCTGCGGAGAGGCGCAGGCGTTCCTCGCCGTGTCCGGCGCGGGTAAGGGCAGCGCGAAGATTGTCCAGCTCTCGGTTCAGGGTATCGAGGGCGTGTCCCTGTTCGGCTCCCCGCAGGCGAGGCTCCTGCGCCTCGGCCACTCCGCGATAGTAGCGGAGATGCCGCTCGATCCAGCGGGGGGAAGTTTCCAGATTGGCGATCTGAGCAAAATAAAAGCGCACCGCCTCCGGCAGCGAGTAACGCAGGGTGTCGCCCTGAGAGGCCCGGCGCACAAGCGAACCGCGAGCCAGCGTATCGAGAAGCCCCGAAAGGTGCTCGACGGCAAGCTCCTCGTCGCAAAGAACGGCAGCCGCCGCTTCGCGATCAAACCCGCCCGCAAACACCCACAGGCGAGCGAGCAGAGTGCGTGCCCCCGGCTCCAGCAGGTTTAGGCTCCACTCAATCGAGCGGGAAATCGTGTCCTGATGGTCGTGCTCTGGAAACGGAAGCGGGGGGATTTCCAGAAGATTGCTGTCGCGCAGTTCCGTCAATCGAGATTGGCCTGCCGCCGCCGCCAGCAGTTCGATGGCGAGCGGCAGACCCTCACTTCGCCGCACGATCTCCCCGATTTGTGCATACTCGCTGTCGGTATAGGTCAGATCGGGGCTGAGGAGCAGGGCCCGCTCGATAAACAACTGAGCGGCCTCGCTGTGCTTCACTGCCTCCACAATCTCTTCAGGGCGGAGGATTCCGGTTGGCTTTTCCGGCAGGGAAAGCGCAGGAATCTGCCAGACCAGTTCGCCCTGAATTCGGAGGGCTTCCCGACTGGTAACCAGCAGACTCAGCCCTTCTCCGCCGAGGGTCAGCAGGGTGCGGGTGAGTCGAGCGCAGTCCAGCCGCAGATGCTCGGCATTGTCCAGAATGAGCAGACAATGGCGTGACTGCGTTTTGGCAGCGAGTTCTTCGGCGGTATGGATGTCGTAAGCTCCCGGCAAAGCCAGCGCGGAAGCGATCACCCCCGCCAGAAGGTTCGGCTCCTGAATTGCCCCCAGTGAGGCAAAGCGCACCTCACGCCCAGAATAAAGCATTCGCTTTCCGATTTCCAGAGCCAGTCGGGTTTTGCCGCCCCCGCCAATTCCGGTGAGGGTAACCAGGCGAAACCGCGAAATCAGCCCGATCCCTTTTTCGATTTCCGACTCCCGCCCGACAAACGAGGTCAGGCGGCGCGGCAGATTATTCGGCGGAATGGAATTCGGGATCGGGTTCAGGGGATTCGAGGGCAAATCATGGGCGGTGACTTCGTAAATGCGCTCGGTGTCGGGAAAGCCTTTCAGCAGAAACGTTCCCCGTCCCAAAAGGCGAAATTCGGAGGGAGATTCATGGTGAAGCATCTCGGCAACGGTTGCGGAAACAAGAATCTGGCTTCCCGAAGCCAGCGACATCACCCGCTGCGTGAAACTGATGGCGTCTCCAATAAGGCGTCCGTCAATTTCGCGTACCTCCCCGCCATGAATTCCAAGCCGAACGATCAAAGGCGACTGCTGGTTCCAGGGGGCGTCTCGAAGGGCACGAATCAAGGCGAGAGCCGCATGGACTGCCGAAAGCGGCGAGGAGAAAAGAGCGAGCACGCCGTCTCCCGTTTCGTTGGAGACCGTGCCGTGAAACCGCTCGATCATTTGGTGGGTCAGGGTGAAGTGACGAGAAATTTCCTGAGCGTCCGAAGAAAGACGCCCGGTGGAGGCGACCAAATCCGAAAAGAAGAAAACACGAAAATTAGCAGGAGGCACAGACATCGCGGCGGCTCTTCATTTGGATTGACGGCGAGTGGGTCAACGGCGAGAGTTTTGGTAGAACTCCTCCAACATTCGTTTTTGCTGCTTTAGGCGTCCCTCGAACTCTGGAGTAAGAATCTCTTCCGCCCACATGACAATGGCATTTTCTCCATTGTCGGTGTAATAATTGCGCCGGGTGGCGCAGGGGCGAAAACCGTACTTCCGATACAGATTTTGCGCGGCACGGTTATTTTCTCGAACTTCGAGGGTTAGATGAGAAGCACGCCGGTAAAGGGCCTCCTCAATGAGTACGATCATCAGCCGCTCCCCGATTTTGCGGCGATGATGGTTCGGGTGAACCGCCAGCGTCGTGATATGAGCTTCACGCCGTATCACCCAAAGACCCGCATAACCTACGGTTTCCCCGTTCAGCCGTGCCACAAAATAGCAGGCGGCCCGGTTGTTGAGTTCGGTTTGATACGCCCCTCGATACCAGGGAGACGGGTAGCAGAGATTGTCAATCCTCTGAACGGCTTCGAGATCAGAAGGCAGCATCGGCTCAATCGAAATCGGGTCTATCTGTATCGCCATAGGTGCAGCGTGCCGCCCAGTTTTGGAAACCAGCGTCAGCCTTGCGACACACTCGACTGACCGATACAGTCTATCCGAACTCAGGAGAAAAGTCAACCGGCAGCGAGGACGATTTGGCAAAGCCGAAGACGATTCCGAGGGCTGACACGTAGAAGTGAAGGGAGAAAATTGCCGACTGCCTGCCACACGAGAGGGAGAAGACGTGCCGGAAACTACGCTACACGATTTATTGATTTTCGGGGCAGGCCCCGCCGGGCTTCAGGCGGCCTGCACCGCTCAGGAACTCGGCCTTCACTGCCGCGTCATTGACCGTCGCGGACTGGCGCATTCTTTTGTCGAGTATCCGCAAACCCTCCGTTTTTTCTCTCCCCCGGATGAAATGAGCGTGGGCGGGGTTCCTTTTCCCATGCGCGGCGGTGACAAGCCCACTCGTGAGGACATCCTGCCCTACTTTCGCGCCGTCGCCCGCTACAAAAATCTACCGCTTTCGCTCTGGGAGCGGATCACGGAAGTCAAGCGCGAGGGCGAAACCTACACGGTGAAAACCCTTCTTCAGCCCAACGAAGACGAAACACGGCACTACAAAGCCAAGGCGATTTTGCTGGCGGCAGGCGTCTGGGACCTGCCCAATGGATTGAACTGCCCCGGTGCAGAACTCTCTCACGTCTTCTGCCGGTTTCACGAACCCACCGAATTCTACGGGATGCCGGTTGTGGTGGCGGGCGGCGGCAACTCGGCGGCCACCGCCGCAATGATGCTAGCAGAAGCCCATGCTCAGGTGACGCTTGTCATGCGCCGCGTTCCGGCGGCGTATCAAAACGGTCTTCGTCCGTTTGTGCTGCGCGATCTGGAATTTTTTGTCGAGGAAGGGAAAATCAACCTCATTACGGAAGCGCGAATTGCCCGTATCGAGCCGCAGACGGTCTGGGTTGAACCCTTTGCCTACGATGAGACGCACGAGGAGCGCGGGCTTTCTGCCGGAGCGGCCTACTCCCTTCCGGCGCGGTTTGTCTTTGCGCTGACCGGACACCGAAGCGATCCCGCCTTTTTAGAACGAATCGGGCTTTGCCTTAATGAAGAAGGCCGTCCGATCAGCGACACGCAGACGCACGAAACGAACCTGCCGAACATTTTTGTCGCCGGGGCACTTGCAGACAAAAAAATTGATATTATCCTAACCTCCCGTGAAAAAACTGCGGAAACGGTGAAACGGATCGCCGAACGGCTGAAACCTTCCCCCGCGTTTTCCTGAGCCGTTTTGCCAGAAAGAAAAAGACCGTTGCCCATTGCCTCCCCTGAATTCAACCGCTTTGATCCGAGCCGCCTGAAGCGCATCGAGACGCTGCTTCAGCAGGGCGTCAGGGACAAACTTTTTCCCTGTGCGGTTTACCAAGTCACCTTTCGCGGGGAAACCCTTGCTTCCGGTGCCTTTGGAATTCCTCAGCCCGATTCCGAGGCGCAGCGTTCTGCTACTCTGGAAACGCTGTTCGACCTCGCCTCCCTCACCAAAACGTTCACGGGGGTTTTGCTGCTGCAAGCGACGGAAGAGGCGAAACTTCATTTGGGGCTGCGGGTGCAGGACCTGCTTTCCGAAGCGGCTCTCTCTCCCGTCGCCGACGTGACCCTCACCCAGCTTGCCACTCATACAAGCGGTCTGCCCCCCTGGAAACCGCTGTATCGCTCCTCTCAGCCGCTTAAAGAAATTTTGGAAACGCCGCTGGAAGCGGAACCCGGAACCCGCTACGCCTACAGTGATCTCGGCTATATCACCCTGACCAAAATTCTGGAACGAGTTTACGAGCAGCCGCTGGATCGGCTGGTGCTGGAAAAAATTATTGCCCCGCTGGAACTCACCGAGACGTTTTTCAACCCGCCCGCCTCGCTCAGGGAGCGAACCGCCGCCACCGCGAACTGCCCGTTTCGCGAGGGGAAAACGCTGGTGGGAGAAGTTCACGACGCAAACGCTTTTTCGATGGGCGGGGTGTCGGGGCACGCAGGCCTGTTTTCGACCGCAGGCAATGTCACGAAATATGTACAGGGGCTGCACTCTCTGCTTTCGCCGCTCGCTCGAAAAAAAGCCGAACAAAATCAGATTCCGGAAGCGATTGGCGGGCACTCGATTGGCTGGTTCACGGCCCGCAATGGAATGCTGCCGAAGGGAGATTTTCTTTCGGATCGCTGTTTCGGGCACACCGGATTTACGGGAACAATGCTGGTGACTGACCCGGAACACAGCCTGACGCTGACCCTGCTCACCAACCGGGTTTACTTTCCCGCCGATGCCACCCGCGCCTTGCGGCTCCGGCGTTATTTTTCTAATCTCGTCGGGGCGGCCCTCACCGACTGAAAAATCCAGAGCGAAGGAACAATCCTCTGTTCCTTCGCTCTGGATTTTTGTTGAGGCCGCGTTTTGCTTACCGGGTGTTGCCCTGCATCGCTTTGCCCTGGGCTTCCGCCCGTGCCTTCATCTCCGACTGCTGCTTTTCCATCTGGCGTTTTACTTCCGGCGGCATTTCGCTTTTCGTCGGCCCCTCCACCTTTTGCGCGGGCGGAGAATTCGCGTCGTCGGCTTTGGAGCCGCACCCCGCAAGCCCCCCTCCGATGGCGGCGGCCAGCAAAACCAAACTCACTTGCTTTCTTGTGGACACACGGCTCTCCTTTTTAGAAATCACCCGCAAACAGACCCGGAGCCGGCTCATAAAGGTGATCCTGCCAGTTCAGCCGACCGCGTATCATCGTTTTAACGTGGCCGTCCGCCCAGGTCACCGTCGTCATTTTCGTGTGGCGGAAGCGCGGCATGATCGCCGGGTTGGGCCAGCCGGGCCACGTATTGTCAAGGGGAAGATCGCTGTCGGCATTCGCGGCGTATTTGAAGCCCTGCGCGTTTCGGTTGGGCCGCCATTTGCCGTCGGGGTACTGAGACCAGGCCCCGTCGTGCCCTGAAGCCCAGGCCCAGCCGTCGACGATAAACATATGCCACGCCCAGGGATAGGAGTTTTTGCCCTTGTCCACTACCGTCGCCAGTTCGGCGGGCTTTTCGATGGCGGCCATTGTGGTTCCGGCAGTGGTGCAGGGCGTCCAGCAGTCCTGCATGACTTTGCCGTTCACCCCGTAATTGTTGTTCTGCATTCCGGGAAAGGAGGGGCAGCGGAAAATGCCGTTATTGCCCAGCCGATCGCCCGATTTGATGTAAGGCAGCACATCGGTGGCCCAGAGGTGCTGGCAGGTTCCGTTGGGGTCGGCCCCGCCGCAGCCGCCGTTGGCAGAGGGGGTCTCAAACCATTGCGAGCGAGGATAAGTCTCATCGTAGTCCTGGGCGTACATCATAAAGGCTGTGCCAAGTTGACGATGGTTGGACACACAGGAGATACCGCGTGCCTTTTCACGAGCCTGCGCGAACACCGGGAAGAGAATCGCGGCGAGGATCGCGATAATGGCGATGACCACAAGCAGCTCAATCAGGGTGAAGCCTGATGGGGTTTGACGTTTCATCAACGTCTCCTTTCGATGAAAGAGCAGTTCTACGCCGGGAAAATTGAAATCGGCGCAAATAAAAGCCTGCAAATTTCCTGTGGTGTAAAACCACGCCAGGGGGTGAGGTGCAGTGCCTCCCGAAGGAATAACTCATGAAGCCAAGGAAATTCGCTTCACACTTAAAGCCTGCCGACGCACAGTTTCAACCTGACCAGTCAACAGTAAAAGAATTGTATCCATATTCTATTGGATTGTCAAGCATTTTTCGGCCCTTTTATTACCAGAACATTATTGTTTTCAAGAAAGAGGTATTTGGCTTTTGCCAGAGGTTGCTTTTCACTTTGATGAAATCCCACAGATGTTCAATTTTTGCTTGATTTCGATGCTTTTAGCGAGAAGGCGAGGATTGAATGAAATCGCCGTATCCAGGGGCCAGTTTTTCGGCGGCGGGAAGGGGCTGTTTCACAAAGACGCAAAGCACGTTCGTTAGTTTTCGCCCCGGTCGCAGGATCATTTTTCCATGATAGTACATTCCGAGGGAAGCCCCCGAATCGAGGTTCATAGCGTCGCGGCAGTCCAGAGCCTTCATCACCTCCGCCCACTTCCGAAAGGAAACGCCGGAGAGGGTGGTCACCAACAGCAAATGCCGATCCCCCGTCACGCCCAGCCCCATGCGTTTCGTCGTTCCCATAATGTGCGGGTCAGAAAATCCTTCCTGTTCGGGTTGAACATCCACTTTGCCGTCCAGCACAAGCGCAGGCCCGCAGCCCAAGGCCGTTTCGCAGCCTTTCCAATCATGGCCATGCCAGCGAACTACCCGCTGCAAAATCGGCTCTTTTTCATAGGTCAGCCCGAATACGGTTCCAAAGTTGCCCCGATACACGACTTTTCCGCCGATCACGATGTCCCCGATGGGAGCCAGCGAAGTTTTAGAAAAATAGGTTCCATTGATGGCGAGCGTGGGGCGGGTTCTAGCCATCAGGGTCGAAAAATCCTCGGCTCCCGTCGGCATCCCTTTGGCGGTCTGCATCGAAACCCGCACCTGCGGATCGTTAAGGTTCACCCGAATCACACGCACCGAAATTCCTGCCGCCCTAGAAACCGACAGCGTTTCCGGCGGCTCGGTTTTTTGGGGCGGCAAAGAAGAAAGCAAAAGGAGAAGCAAAGCGCAGGGAGGCATGAAAATTCATCCTTTTAAGAGCGGGCAAAGAGAGGGGGCGAACAAGGGAAGAAAACCCGTTCTACCCCTGAATCAAGGTGGGTAGAACGGGCTTTGAGGGGCGAGGCGTCACTCTGCTCCGTCAGGCCAGGGAGGAAGCGAGGTCGGTCTGTTCCCAGGGGAACCCGGCTTTGCCGAAGTGTCCGTTTTTCGCGGTCTCCAGGTATTTGATTCGGTTCGGGTTGAGCAGCTCCAGTTTTTCGATCATGGCGGCGGGGCGAAGGTCCATCGCTTTTCGCACCCGTGCGACGATCTCCGCTTCCGGCAGTTTCGCGGTTCCAAAGGTATCTACCAAAACCGACACCGGCTCGGCCACCCCGATGGCATACGCCAGTTGAATTTCCGCCCGGTCTGCCAGCCCCGCCGCAACAATGTTTTTTGCCACGTAGCGGCCCGTGTACGCCGCCGAACGATCCACTTTGGACGGGTCCTTACCGGAGAATGCACCGCCCCCGTGCCGAGCCGCGCCGCCGTAGGTGTCCACGATGATTTTGCGCCCGGTGACGCCTGTATCGCCCTGCGGCCCGCCGATCACAAACCGCCCGGTGGGGTTAATGAACTGTTTGATTTCGCCTTTCACATACGAATCGTATTTTGCCAGCACCGGCTCGAATACGGCTTTGCGAACGTTGGCGTGAACCTGATCCTGCGACTGGCTTTCATCGTGCTGGGTGGAAAGGACAATCGTATCAATGTGGCTGGCTTTTCCGTTTTCATCGTAGGCGATGGTCACCTGCGATTTGGCATCGGGACGAAAGCCGTATTCGGGGTTGGTGCGGCGCACGGCAGCAATGCGGGCCGTGAGGTCGTGGGAAATGGCGAGGGCAAGCGGCATCAATTCTTCGGTTTCGTTGATCGCATAGCCGAACATGAGGCCCTGATCGCCCGCGCCCTGCTCTTTGTGATCCTGGGTGATATCTACGCCCATGGCGATGTCGGGGGACTGCTTCTGAATGGCGAGCATCACGCCGCAGGTGTGGCCGTCGAAGCCGTAGTCGGTTTTCGTGTAGCCCACATTGATGATCGTGTCGCGCACCACATCGGCGATTTCAACATAGGCTTCGGTAGTGAGTTCGCCGCCGACCACGCACAACCCGCGAGTCACGAATGTTTCGAGGGCGACGCGGGATTTCGTATCCTGGGCGAGCAGCGCGTCGAGCACGGCGTCACTGATTTGATCGGCGAGTTTGTCGGGGTGTCCCTCCGAAACGCTCTCGGAGGTAAACAGAGAAAAAGCAGGCATGAATTTGGTGTTCCTTCTGATGAAATCGCCGGGGCAAAATCTGCCCCTCAGCAACGGAGTGCGAACAAAGCGGGAACGGGGTGACTTCGCGAGAAACAGGGTGAAAACAAAAACCTCTTCTGAGGGTCAGAAGAGGTCGTAATGGCGTGAAATACGGAGGCGTTCGCCTCAGAAACGGCGGCGCGTACGCGCCCTGTCCTGAAGTATCCGCCGACCGGAGTTTGCCTTACGCCCCTTATCTTGCATTTGCAGCCGATTGCTGGTCACTGCACGGAATTAGCACCTGCCTCGTTCAGGGCGGAGAGGGGCAGGGAGTAGAGATTAGTGTTTGCTAATCCCTACTCCCTGCCCCTCACCCCCCACACGAGGTGGTTGTTGTGGTTTCATCGGGCCGTTTCCCTCAACCACTCTGGATAAGAAGCATCGCGTTCCAGTTAAATTGTTCAAGACTAGCATAACACAGAACCGGCGAAACTGTCAACGGTGTTCGCTCCAAAAAATGGATTTACTTGGTGACAGGATTGGACAAAACGGCCCTGTTGTGCCACAATCAGCAGCGAAAATCAACTGAAGCCGGCTTTCTTCCCTCCTGGAAAATTTCAGAAAGCTTCCGTCCTCACCTTATTTTTATGTCCGATCTTTCCACCCACCTCAGCATCCCCCAACTTTTAGAAGCCGCTACAGCCGAGGCCGCAGACGCCCTGCAAAGCCTTTCGCTGTCTTCCCCCGACAAAGAGACCCGCAAAGAGGCGAAACGCGCTCTTTATCGGCTCAAGCAAAAAGGCATTTCCCCCGCCGAAGTTTCTCACGGCGGGGCGTCATTCTCTTCTTTTTCGCCGATTGCTCAGACGCTGGCAACGGTAATGGATGGAGCAGGCAATCAACTGCTCTGGTTTGTGTTCACCGATCTTCACGGAGGCAGCCCCACCCTGTTTTCGGCGTTGGTCAGCGACGAAACGGGCGTCAAGGACTTTGTGGCCTCGCGGATGACCCGCACTCAAATTCAGGAGCAGGTGCAATCCAGCGTTTCTTCCGAGCATGAAGGGGTGTCGTTTGCCGAGGTCGGCCTTGATCATGGCCGCGCCCGGCTCTTAAAGGCGCAGGAGATCAACCGCCGCCTCCGTAAAATGACCCCAAAGGGATTTTTGGAGTGGGCGCAGCGGGTGGGGACGGAAGAGGCGGCAGAAGCCGAGTCGCCCGTGTGGAGCAGGATGAGTCGGGAAAGCCTCGAAAACGATCCCGATCTCGACCGCAGCCCGGAGACGTTTTTCGAGACGCCCCTGTTCTCACCCTGGTTTTTAGATGTGGACTCGGTGGCGAACTGGACGATGGGCTGGGCCTTCGCCAACGGCAATTTTGCGGAACTGACGGAAAAATTCGACCGGGAAACCGTTTTACGTGAATGCATCGCAGCCATGATAACGCCGGATTTGATCGAACGCTACCGGGATCGTCTTACCGAAACCGCTTACATCCTTCAATTGAGCGAACAAACGGACTTGGCAAGGCGGGCTTTGGCGTTTGCTCTCGCCCTGGAAAGAGCATCCGAGCCTGCCGAACAGCCGTTTCTGCGTGCGCTGATCGAGCGTTCCCTAGATGCTTCCGTCGAGATGCTGCAGCATCAAATCGAAGAGCAGACCCAACCCCAAAGTCAGGGGGCGCAGTCCCTCCCGTGAAGCGAGAACGGATCACGGTTGACAACGGGCAGAAACGCCCCTACGAAATCGAAATCACGGATCAGGAGCTGCCGCTGCGCGGGCTGCCTTCCGAACTTATCGGCAAGCGTTTCGTGCAGCTCAGCGATCTGCACAGCGGGTTCGCTCACCTTGAACCCGCTTACGAAATCGCCATCGCACGGGTGAATCAGGAGCCGACCGAGTTTCTGCTGATCACGGGAGACTTTGTGGACGATCACGCCAAGCCCAGAGACTACCCGATCCATCCTTTTCTTCAACGCTTTGTAACCAGCTACGGCGTGTTTGGCGTGATGGGCAATCATGAGCAGCGGCGGGGGGTGGTGCAGGCGCGGCGTGAGTATGAAAAGGGCGGCGTCCGGCTTCTGAACAACGAAAACATCGAACTGCCCTCAGGCCTGTTCCTGGCGGGCGTAGACGACTTTTTCGAGGGAAAGCCCGATCTCGATGCCGCCCTGCACGGCCTGCCCGAAAACCGTACTTCGCTGCTGATGTCCCACAATCCGTCGGTGCTGGATCATCTGCCGAACCGGGAACTGGTGATTTTTTCCGGGCACACACACGGCGGTCAGTTCAATCTTCCGCTGCTGCCAACCCGCTGGATTGTCTGGATGCATCTGCGCTGCCGCCAGGTGGCGGGGTGGTACGCCAACGGAACCACACGCGGCTACACAAACCGAGGCCTCGGCGTCACCGGCAAGCCCTACCGCATCAACTGTCCCGCCGAAATTGCCATTTTCCGCTTGAGTTCTGCGGATTGATACGCTCTTTTCCTTCCCTCATGCCATAATAAAGGCGTACCCAATCCCATTTTTATTTTGATTGAGAGAGGAATCCTAAAGATGAACCCGATGTACCAGTTGGAATTTGTCTGGACGCAAGAACTGGAAAACGGCGAGGCCGAGATGACCTCGCTTGCCGAGATCAACAGCCCCACTATTCCGCGTGTTGGCGACAGCATTGAATTCGACCTGCCCGATATGCTGGACGAAGAGGAGCTGCCCGTTACCTGGGTGGTGGTAGACGTTCGCTTCCAGGTCATTCAGGGAACCGAACATCCGGAACTCTCCCCAAAAGTGACCCTTTTCGTAGACATTCCGCTTGACGAAGACGAAGAATAACCCTTTCAGGAAAACTTTCCAACAAGAGGCCGCAGCGAATTTTCGCTGCGGCCTCTTATTTCGATCCCGTTTCCACAAGAAGTTATCCGTTCGGAACGATATCTTTTTCAGTGACGGGCTTCAACCCCTGAATCTGTTCTTTACTCAGTTTGTAGGTGACTCGGATCAGGCGGGCGGGCTGCCCGTAAGTCAGGGTTCCGCCGCTTGGGGATTGCAGCGTGAAGTTCGAGTTGTAGATCGGCAGGGTAGTGCCGTCCCACTTCGCGCCGCTCCCGCCCAGCCCTTCGATAAGGACGGTTCCCATTTGCTGAGGCCGCTTGTCGTCGTAGAGATAGGCGGGGTGATCGGTTGTGACTCCTTCGCCGCTGAAGCCGAAACGATCCTGAACGTGCGGAGCCGTCGTGCGGGAGTTGAACGTAAGCGTCAGTTTGTACGCATCGGTACTGAACGAGTACATCTTCGGGTCTTTGCTCATGTCAATTTCACGCTCGAAATGGTTTTTCCGTACCGAAACCATATCCTGCATAATGGTTACGCTCTGGTCTACATCAAACCGATCCAGCATTTTCCCCGCCGCTAGCGGACGCTCGACATAATCCCAGTCGGTGAGGCGGACATCTACGCGCCCGCCATCCGCCATATTTGCCTGCCCCTTCACCTTAAAGACTTTGGGGCGGGTGACAATTACTTCCGGCGCGAAACTCAGGTTCCAGGGGCGCGGCGCACCCGTGTCTTCGGGCGGACGCATCACCATTGGAAATTCCGACGCGTTGATCGCCGAATGTGCGGCTTTGCCCAGCACATAGCGATCTTTGTAGCGGGTGAGGTTCTGATCCCGGTTGTGCATTTCGGCAGCTCGCATGGATTTCAGACTGAAATCACCGGGCGTCTTCTTGAGCTGAGCCTCACTGCGTTCAAGAGCCTTGTTCCAGGTCGCAACTGCTTCCGGGATACGCCCCATTTTCTCGTAGGTGTGGGCCAGGATATGCCAGACTTTAAGCGGAGCTCCGTAGGGAAACTCTTCATTTTTGGGGTTGGGCTTTGTCTGAAGTGCCAGCGTGAACGCATCCGCCGCCGTTTGGAAGTCTTTGATTTTGTCGTAGTTCTGCCAGCCGAGCTCAAAGCGAATATCCGAAATATCGGGGTTTTTCGCTACGCCTTCCTTCAGAAGTGCCTGAGAGGGGGCGATATAGCGGCGGTCGGAACGCTCGCTGGAGTCGGTGAAGTTATAAGCCAGATGCCACGCACCGGTAATAAAGATATTGTCGGCGTGCGGGTCAAGCCACGTAATCAGGCGAACCAACGGCAGGATTGCATCGTAGTCGCCGCTGTGAAAAAACTCGTCGCAGCGCACCCAAAGCAGCCCGGCGGCGGCTTCACGAAATCCCAGAAGCGGCAAAATCAAGAATTCGTTGTTCAAGCCTGACGCCGTTGAGCCAAGGTTTACCTCGTCTTTACGCCGCTCTTTGGCCAGCGGATCAATTTTCGCCTGCATCACCATCGTGCCGATCAGTCCCACTACCGCAAAAGGCAGCAGAAAGCGGCGGCGCGAAAGGCTTTCCGAACTATAGCGTTTTGTAATAGACGCCATTGTTTGTCTCCTTTCTTGCCTAAACCTCGCGGCGGTCGAAAATCAGAATCGCCAGGATCAGCAGCACCGCCGAGTAGACAATGGCGTAAATCACATTCTGAGCGATGTACACGTTCTGGTTTGCAATCTCGGTGGTTGGGTGGATGATCGAGTTCTGGATGTTGAAGTTACCGAAGTTCGGCAGCAGATAATGCACCACGTTGCCAGCAAAACGCACCACGCCGTTTCGGTTGGTGGTCAGCGATTCGGTGACAGTGGACAGGTTGCCGACCAGAAAGATACCGAACGATAGAAAGAAGTTCACGACGGGCGTGGCAAATGTCGAGAAGAAGATCGTGAGCGCGGCGAGAAGCATCATCTGGAAAAAGGTCATGATGACGCCCTGGAACATCTCGCTTGGAATTTTATGCTCCTGAAGATAGATCATCGCCAGAAAAACAAGCCCCATCGCTGCGATGTTGACGAAAACGGTTGCAAATCCCCCCAGAAACTTTCCGAGGACAAATTGATACCGCTGCACCGGCTTAGAAAGTACGGTATAGATCGTTCGCCGCTCAATCTCGACGGGAATCAGATAGATACAAGTGACAATCGTGATGAACAGGCCCGCCAGCAGAATGGAAGCCAAACCGAGGCTGCGAAGCACCGTCTGCGAGTCACGCGGGGAAAGAAAGCCGAACACCGGGCCAAGAGAAATGAGAAACAGCCCGCAGATCAAGAAAATCCACATCACGCGGCGGCGCAGGGCCTCGCGCACCGTTTGTTGGGCAATAGCAAGTGCAATCATGAGTTTACAGTCCCTCCTCTTTGCGGACGGTCTCAACAAATACGTCTTCGAGCGATTTTTTCAGGGGCAGAATCGAAAGGATCTGCCCGTCTGCGCCCCGAATGGCGTCAATGGCAGCACTCACCCGCTCAGTGTCTTCCGTGACAAGACGAACCGTTGCGTTGGCCTCTTCGGTGGTGTCGGGAATAATGGACTGAAGGCGGGAAAGGGTTCCATTTACCAGCTTCGCGCCCTGCGCCAGAATTTCCACGCGCCCGCCCGCTGTCAGGTCTTTGATGGTGCCGGTCGTCAGCAGTTTGCCGCGATGAATGATCGCAACACGCGAACAGATGAGTTCTACGTCGGCGAGTTGGTGGGAGGAAAGAAAGACGGTTTTGCCTTCATCCTTAAGGGAGGCCACGATTTCGCGGAGTTCGGAGTGGGCAATCGGGTCGAGGCCGGAGGTCGGCTCGTCGAGAAAAAGCAGTTTGGGATCGTTGATGAGTGCCTGAGCAATTCCGGTGCGCTGCCGCATTCCCTTGGAATAGCCGCGAATGTTGCGCTTCCAGGCTTCGGGCTGCAGGCGAACCTTCTCCAGGCAAATTTTCACGCGGCGGCTGCGTTCCGGCTCTGGAATCTTGAAGAGGCGGGCGTAAAAATCCAGAATGTCCCACCCCGACATCGAGTCGTAAAAGTAGGTTTCCTCCGGCAGATAGGCGAGTTCCTGCTTAACGGAGCTGTCACCCATCGGTTTGCCGAGCAGAGTGGCATCCCCCGCTGTGGGGAACACCAGACCGAGCAGCATTTTAATCGTGGTAGTTTTGCCGGCACCGTTACGCCCCAGAAAGCCGAAAATCTCGCCTTCCTGCACGTCGAGGTTGAGGTTGTTGACGGCAACAACCTCATCCCGCTGCAAACCCACATACTTTTTAGTCAGCCCCTGGATCGAAATCGCAGTAGCCATGAGATCAAAACCCTCCTGACCGTCCGTGTGCTCGCGTCGTTCAAATCAAAACGTGAGGCGGAACGGGTGACGCTTCGCTGAAACAAGACCGACCGCTCTGGGCATTCGGTTTGTGTTTTCAGGAATGAAGATGAAAATAAGAGCGATCCGTGTGAAAAAGCACCAAAAAAAGGGGGCCGAGGCACCCTTTGTCGAGCGAAGAAGGCCGGAATTTCATCTCTACCGCCGCTGCTGAGCAGCCGGGAGAAAAGGAACGCCGTTTTTCGTGCTGTTCCCTATACGCGAAACAAAAGGCGAAAAATTTCACCCGGCACGAAGAAAGAAAACTCTAACCCTAGGGTTTACCGAATTTCAAGATGAATTTTAACTCGTTCTACCAGAGAACGACTCTGATAAGGTTTTTGTACCAGCTCCACGACGTTGGCAGGCAGCACCAGATCGGGGGCTTTGACATCACGCCCGGTCGCCAGCAAAACCGGAACCTTCGGAGCGATATTAAGCAGCTGTTCGGCCAGCTGAACTCCATTCATCAGCGGCATCACCAAATCGGTGATAACGGCCTGCATAAAAATACCGTTCTCCTGAATCAGGCTCAGGGCTTCTTGTCCGTTACAGGCGGTCTCAACCTCAAACCCCTGCCGCATCAGATAGGCACGGAGCATATCGGTCATCAAAGGTTCATCGTCTACGATGAGGAGGACAGGAGCCTTTTCGGAGGCCGCCCCCGCTTGATTTACGTCCAACAAAATATCCACCATTGGTTCAACTGCTCTCTGCGTGAAGAAGGTTACTGCGCGACTGACTACATCGGTTTTCTGCACCTTCCGTTTGAGATGCAGTTGACTTGTGCTCAATTATGACCGATGGTCAACCTAATTTGTTCCTCTGAAAAAAGTCACAGACAGAGTTTTTTTGTTGTCTTTCGCAATTATCCGCGTTCTAATTCCGCATTTATTTCGGCGACCACCCGGCGAATCCGCTCCACTTCCGATTGTTCCAAAAGACGCAGCTGCGCCTCCGACTCTTCGGTTCGCATTGTAACCAAAGCCAGCACCAAAACTTTCAACCTGCTTTCTCGCGCTTCCGCCGCTGATTTCATCAACTCGGTGACGGCCTCCGGCTTCCCGGAGCGAGCCAGCATGAAGGCGGCATAGCCTGCAAGTCCCGCATCTTCATGCGACAAATAAGGCGTTAGAAATTCCACCACGCGCTCATCCCGCAGCTCAATCAAAGATGCCATACATTCCTGTAAAACGTCTGCTTCTTCCCGTGCGGGGTAGGCGAGCTTCAGACTGAGTGGAACCACTCCTGCCGGATCGCCGAGAATGCCCAGTGCCTGCGCCGCTGCTTTTCGAGGCTCCATACTGAGGTGTCGGTTGGCGAGATCGAGTGATCCGCCGGAGCCGAACAGCAGCAGGGAGATATCACGCAGCGCATCGGGGGTTCGCAGAGAGGCAAGGGCCAGGGCGCAGTTGGCACGCAGGTGGGCAGCCGTATCGAAAGGAACTCCGCCGACGGCTTCGATCTGCCGGGTTCGCAGTCCTGCTTTCAGCGAGTCACCGGCGGGAGAATACTCTTGATGCCCGAACAGATAGGCGAGTTTCGCTCGGATGTGGCAGCCGGGATCGCTTTTGGCTCCGCCCTCCGTCAGCCGGTCGAAATGCTGCTGAAGCTGAGCCGCCAGTTTCCAGTCGTCACAGTCCAGCAGCCTCTCAACGGCTTCCGCCGCCACAAAATGCGAGGCATCACTCAGCCGTGAAATCGCCAGCCGCCACCGATCCTCCGGGGGCAGTGCTTGCAGTTTTCGGAGACCACGCAGGCGGTCTTCCAGTTTTCTCGATTTGAGCAGAAGGGCGGCTTCCGTTTCAGGCAGGTTCATGGGAGTCTCGCGGGGCGTCAGGAAAAGGTTTGGCGTGAAGTTTTGTCCGATATTCGCGCGGACTGCAGCCGACTTGTTTCCGAAACCGATTGGAAAAATAAAAGGCACTTTCGTACCCTACCTCCCCGGCAATCGAGGCAATCGAACGGGAGGTGAAAGCCAGAAGCTGACGGGCGTGTTCGACTCGCTGACGCTCGACAAACTGCCCCGGTGTTTCGCCGGTCTGTTCTCGAAACAAATGCCCAAATCGGGAAAGGCTCAGCCCGCAGTGCTCGGCGGCCTCTTGAAAATTGACCGGTTTTGCAAAGCGACAGCTGAGGAAATCCATCGCCCTTCGAATCCGTCCATCCAAACGCGGCAGTGACGCCAGCGGGTTTTGCAGATCACACAGCAGCAGAGCCTCCTCGAGAGCATTCATCGCAAACTCTTCACCATGAGCCAGCGTTTGCTTGGCGGCCCGTTCCATGCGAAAAAGACATTCCCTCACGCGGGCCGTTTCTTCTTCTCTAGGGTCGAGCGAAAGGCAGCCCAGTCCCGGAGCCGCGACCGGCCAGTTCAACAGCGCGTGCCAGTGCGGGCGGGGCAGGAAATGTGCCCAGACCAATTTCCAATGCGACGCGGAGGGAGACGTGCAGTAGTTCTGAAACGCACCGGGCCGGTAAAGGGTGAGATCGTTTTGGTGCGTTTTGAGTTCGCCCTCTTTCCAGCGATACAGACCCTCTCCGCTCAGGGTAAGGATCAGCAGCCAATCCTGAGTTCCGTGTGTTCGGTGGTTTCGATACGAGACCCCCTCCAGAAAGCAGCCGGAGAGGATCGGCAAAAAGCGGGGGGCAGGGGTTTCAACGACAGAGGGCATGGAATTCATTTTAGCAGAAAATCGCAGGTTTTTAGCCGCCATCGAACTTTACGCGCTTAAGATTTTTGCTGTATATTAAAGCCTCTACCAACGCAAGGGAGAAACTTTCAGATGGCATCCTTCACTCAGGCTCGCGCTTTGACAGACGCACAAGCGGCTTTCTTCGAGCAAAACGGCTTTTTGGTCGTTCACGGCTTTTATTCCCCGCAGGAGGTTTCCGAAATCCGGGACACCTTTATGCAGTTCAATGCAAATGGGCCGGTTCCGGGTCTTTCCGAGATTTCACCGAATTATCGCCCGGAGGATCCGCTTTCATTCTACCCGCGTATCATGCAGCCGCACCGATACCCGGAAACTCCGGTGGGGCCTTTGGCATTGAAATATCTCTTGGACAGCCGGATCGGAGCGGTGCTTCACGACCTGTTCGGAGAGCCAGCCATTGCTGCCCAAACGATGTTTTATTTCAAGCCCGCCGGGGCACGCGGGCAGGATTTACATCAGGATAATTTTTATCTGCGGGTTTCGCCCGGAACTTGTCTGGCGGCCTGGCTTGCCGTAGACGATGCCGATGAAGAAAACGGAGGCATGGTGGTGGTTCCCGGCTCTCACCGATACGAGATCGTGTGCCCTGAGAAGGCCGATGCAACCCTTTTTTTCACCGCCGATCATGTGGAAGTGCCGTCAGGGTTGAAAGAAACCGCTGTTCCCCTGAAAGCAGGCGATCTGCTGTTCTTCAATGGCAGCCTGATTCATGGTTCCTATCCCAACTCCAGTCAAAACCGCTTTCGCCGCGCTTTTATCTGCCATTACGTCCCTCAAGGAACCGCAGAAATGGCGCAGGGCTATTTCCCCCTGCTGAACTTCAAGGGCGAGGGAGTAAGCACAGAGGCGGCGCAGGGGGGCGGGCCTTGCGGAGTACCGGTGAGTGATCGGCCTCATTAGGTTCGCCAGGTTTGTTTCACCTGGTTTAATGATGCACGCGAATCGAAGAAGGGTCTGAAGCAGAAATTTTTATTCCAACTGTGCCTTAATGTATTCAGCGGCTTTCTTTAAGCCCGCCTGCTTGTCGTTGTCCGGGTTGCCGCATTCCAGGGCCATAAATCCCGTGTAGCCGATTTCCTTTAGCACGGAAAAGCCAGACTTGAAATCGGTGTGCCCGTACCCCGGCAGTTCGCGGGTGCTGTCGGCCAGATGGATGTGGGCGAGATAGGCTCCGGCGTTTCGCAGAGCGGCGGGAATGTCGCGTTCTTCAAGGCTCATGTGAAAGAAATCCGCCATGATTTTCAGGTGCGGATTTCCCACCTTCTCGCAAATTTCCACCCCGTCCTTCAGGGTACGGAGGAGGTGGGTTTCGTAGCGGTTGAGGGGTTCGAGCAGCAGATACGTGCCTGCTTTCTCGGCGGTTTTGCCCCAGTCGTCGCAGAGTTTGAGCAATAAATCCTTTTCGAGCTGAACCGGGGTCGCCAGCGGAGACAAATCGGGCAGACGCGGCGTCCCAAAAATCGGAACTGCAATCAGCCCGATCATGCCGAGTTCCCCTGCGGTTTCCAGAAGCCGATGAATGTCCGCCGAAGCCCGTTCTCGCTCTTTTCGGTCTGCATCCAGCGGACACCCGCCAAAGCCCGCGCAAATCGTGGACGGCTTCACCGGGTGGTTCGCGGCAGCCGCTTTGATCTCCCCCACCCGGTTCCAGAGTTCCGCTCCCCAGAACTCGATTCCCTCATAACCGGCAGAAGCGAGGCTGTCCAGTTTTTCCTCCAAAGAGGCTCCCACCGCCATTCCGTCCTGACAAGCCAGTTTCATCATCGTGGTTTCTCCCAAAGTCGAGTGATTGTGAAGGCAGGTTCTGCATCGTTAACCTTGTTTCCTGCGGGACAAAAAAAGAACGACGTTCTGCGGAGCAGAACGACGTTCCTTGGGACATTGATCGAAATTTCGGTTTGACATTTAGGAGAGGACACCCTTCGATTTCTCCCCAAACCTCCGGGTGTCTCGCTCCAAACGTCACGGGTTCCGGGTCCATGACGAAAAGAGTATAGGCGAGATTAAACGAATAAAAGCCGGTTTTGGGACGAACGCACCTCTAAACCGGATGGACAGACCGATTTCACCGCTGCATTTCCCTCCCCCCAATAAGCTGCTCTTCCTGCCAATACTCCTCTAAAAATTTCACAGAAAAAAACTGGCACAAATTTGGTTAACTCGGAGCTTCTTTTGCAGCTCTGCTGGTAAACTCACCGGTAAGTTAGAGACAAACGGGGAAAGTTTGGCAATGGGGACGGCTTTTCCCCTCGGTGCAATAATTTTTTCCATTGCATCGGGGCGGTTCTCTGGCTTTTGCAGCAGGAGTGAAACAAACCGTGAATTATCGTTCAACCTCTCGGAAAACCGTAGGACTGCTCGCGCTTTGCGCTCTGGGCGGCGTTCTAACCCTCTCTGGCGGAACTCGTCCGGCAACGGCTCAGAAGTCCGAAGAAAGCCATTCTCCAATCAAAGTCCGCGCTTGCGGAACCGTACAGCCTTCACCACGCGAACAGGCTCGCATTGATGCCTCGATGCACGACTATCTTCAGACGCATCGCATCGGCATCGAAGCCACCAAAACGGTGAACGTTTATGTTCATGTGATTCGCACGTCTTCCGGCGGCGGAGATGTGAGCGACGCCGCCATTGCAGGCCAGATTTCCGTGCTCAATCGCGCCTATGCCGGGCAGGATCATCCCACAACGGGGCAGCGGGCTTCGGCTCAGGCAACCGCCGTCACCCCGTTTCAGTTTGTAGTCGCCGGAACGGATCGAACCAACAACAGCACCTGGTATACCATGACGCCGGGTTCCTCCGCCGAGTCCGCCTGCAAAAACGCGCTTCGCAAAGGCGGGCCGAAAGACCTGAACCTCTACCTTGCGAACATCGGGCAGGGTCTGCTGGGCTGGGCCACTTTCCCCTCCGACTATGCGAGCAGTCCCAAGCTCGACGGTGTGGTGATTCTTTCGGCCTCGATTCCAGGCGGTTCAGCCTCCCCCTACAACCTCGGTGACACTGCCACTCATGAAGTCGGGCACTGGCTGGGTTTGTATCACACTTTCCAGGGCGGCTGCTCCTCTTCCAACGACTCCGTAAGCGACACCCCCGCCGAAAGAAGTGCTTACTTCGGCGGTGTGCCTTCCACTTATCCCGACACCTGCACGGGAACCCGCTATCCGGGCCGTGATCCAATTGAAAACTTCATGGATTATTCGGATGATGCGATTATCTATCAGTTCACCGCAGGCCAGACAAGCCGAATGACGGCGCAGGTTTCGCAGTATCGCGGCCTGTAGTTTTTCGGTCGCTTTTCCAGAAGGCTCGCCCCGGCGAGCCTTCTTTGTGTTTTCCCAAAGACACAGAACGGCAGCGGCCCCGAACCGGCCCCTGTCCCGTGTCCACTCTGAAAAAAAACGATGAAAATTATCCACATCAAAACGTTCGCCGTGAAACCTCGCTGGCTTTTCGTGAAAATCGAAACGGACGAAGGCCTGATCGGGTACGGCGAGTGCCTGGGCGACAAAGCGTTTGTGATTGCGGAGGCGGTCAAAAGCTTCGAACACGCCCTGATCGGAGAAGACCCGCGTCGCATCACCCACCTCTGGCAGATTCTCTATCGCGCCCCCTTCTGGCGGGGAGGCCCCATTCTGAACGCGGCCATCAGCGGGATCGAAATCGCCCTCTGGGACATTTTAGGAAAATCGCTGGGCGTCCCCGTCTGGCAGCTGCTGGGCGGAGCCGTGCGCGACCGTATCCGGGTCTATCGCCACCTTCCGGGAAAAACCCCCGATGAACTCGCCGCCAATGCCCGACAGATCGTTTCGGAGGGCTACACGGCGTTTAAGTTTTGCCCGTTCGAGCGGGTGAAGCCGGTGGATCACTATTCGGTGGTGGAAAATGCGGCGGCAAGGGTGGCGGCGGTACGGGAGGCCGTTGGGTTCGGGATAGATATTCTGCTCGATTTTCACGGGCGCGTTTCGCCGCCGATGGCGATCTGGATGGAGGAGGCGTTTCGCCCTTACCGCCCGATGTTTGTGGAGGAACCGGTTTTGCCGGAAAACGGAGAAGCGATGGCAAAACTCGCGCCGCAGTTCAAGACGCCGATTGCCACCGGCGAACGCCTGTTTACGAAAGGGGGCTTTCGCGAAATTCTCGAAAAGGGCGCGGCCACTGTGCTGCAGCCCGACCCCTGTGTTTGCGGCGGCATTCTCGAAACCCGGCAGATCGCGGCGATGGCCGAGGTCTACTACGCTTCGCTTGCTCCGCACAACCCTTACGGCCCCATCAATTTTGCCGCCTGCCTTCAGGTGGATGCCGCAGCACCGAACTTTTTGATTCAGGAGTTTCTCTTTCCCATTGCGCTGGGGGAGGGATACCTCAAAAACCCCATTGTCGTCGAAAACGGGTTTGCGGCTCTTCCCACCCGGCCCGGCATTGGCTTTGAGCTGGACGAAGAATTTCTGAACGCCCACCCGCTCGGCGAACTTCAGGACGTGGGACGCTGGTTTCACGACGATGACGGCTCGATGGCAGACTGGTGAGCGAAGCAGAAACGAGATCGCTATCCTCTTCGTTGCCGTACGGCCTCATAAAGCAGCACGCCCGCCGCTACCGTCACGTTGAGTGAGCTTGCTCCCCCCGGAGCCATCGGCAACGAAACAAACGCGCTGGCTTCGGCGCGAGCTGCCTTCGACATTCCCTGGGTTTCGTTTCCCACACACAACACCAGCGGGCGGCGGCGAAGATCCGTGTCATAAGCGAGAGCAGGAGCTTTGACGGAGGTGGCGACGATTTCCGCACCCCGGCTCTTCAACTGCCGAAGGGCCGCTGGAAAGTCGGGCGTGACGCAGAGCGGAAGGCGCAAAATCGAGCCGGTGGTGGAACGAACAGCGGCACGGGAATAGGCCTCCGCCGAGTCCGAGGAAAGCAGCAGTGCCGCGCACCCTGCCGCCTCTGCCGTTCGCACCAGCACCCCGACATTGCGCGGGTCTTGAAGGGTTTCCGCCGCCAAAATCAACCCCTCTTCGCTTTCGAGGGTTTTCAGTTCCACCCGCTTCTGACCGACCACCGCAATCGCGGTGACCGCCGTTTCATAGCCGGTTCCAACGAGCTTCTGCATCAGCCCCATGCCGAGCGTATAGAGCGGAACCCCCCGCTGTCTGCAAGGCTCGACAAGGGCGGGAGCCGCCGAAGTGAGGGCAAAAACGCCGAAAACGGAAGCATCGGAAGCCAGTGCCTGAGTCACGAAGTTTTCGGTTTCGATCAGATACCGGCGGGTTTCTTCGCGTACCGAAGACTTCAGCAGGGCGGCAGCTTCGACAAAAGCGGGATGTTTGAGGCTGGAAATAGAAATCACGACGTTAGGATGAGGGTGGAATGCAAGATGAGCGGTTTTGGAACGCGACCGAAAGGAAGATCAAAAGAATTTCTGCGCCATTGCCTTCCAGAACGACCAGTCGTGCCCGGTTCCGTTTCCCCAGACATCCAGCCAGTGCGGGATACTTTTTGCTTTCAGCACTCCGGCCAGGCGCAGGTTGTCGTTGAGGCAGATGTCCCATTCTCCCGCTGCCAGCACGAGTTTCAGGTGTTGATAGCGATCCCAGTACCAGCCGTCGTCCAGATTGGGAAGATACTGCAGCGGCTGATTGAAGTAGAAATCCTCTCCAGTGTAATGCGGCATGAAACCGGTGAGGTCGAAGGCCCCCCCCATCGAAACGCAGGCAGTGACCCGATTCGGGTGCTTGAAGGCGAAATTGACCGCATGAAAGCCGCCGAAACTGCACCCCGTCACGCCCAGCGTACCGCCTTCGGTTTTGGAAAGCGCGAGCGGCACGACTTCCTGCAAAAGATAGTCTTCGTACTGGTTGTGGCGCAGCACCCGATGATGCGGATGAATGGAGCGGTTGTACCAGCTTTCGGCGTCCACACTGTCCACACACAGCAGCCGAAACTCTCCCTGCTCGATCCCTGGAGCAATGGCGTCTACCATGCCGCGATCTTCATACTCGAAAAAACGTCCTTTTGAGGTTGGGAAGACGAGAATCGGAAATCCGCCATGACCAAACTCCAGCAGTTCCATATCGCGGCTCAGGCTGGGGCTGTACCAGCGGTGATAATTTCGAATCAAAAGGAGCTCCTTTTTCCTACGAGGCGGCTTTTCCCGCCAGGGGCAGGGAAGTGAAAAAATCGGTATAGAAGCGGTCGGTATATTCGTGGACGAGTTCTTGAACCCGCTCGAAGCGCGGCGACGTAACCACGATTCCGGCATGGTGGGCTTTGTTCATGCGCCAGAAAACTTCCGGGGCATCGTAAGCGGAGAGATCGGGGGTTCCCTGCCGGGCCAGGCAGACCAGCAGCCCCGCATACTCGCTTTTGCCGACCGGGGGAGCGTAATCGCCGGGAGTTTCCGTTATTTCCAGTTTCGCCCATTCTGCCCAGAGATTCACACCGGTGGCCGCCTCGATCATTTCGGCGATATGGGCCCCGGCCACCCGCGCCGAAGTTTCCAAAAAGTAAAAGGTGCCGTCCTCCGCCCGGATGTACTCGGAATGGGAAACCCCGCGAACATAGCCGAATGCCTTCAAGATGAGTTTGTTGAGCCCTTTTAGAGTTCGGTCTTCGTCCGAATTTTTCTCAACGTTTCCGGTTGTGAAAACGCGCCCCTCGTGAGACACCTCCAGCGGCGGCCTCCCATAACGGGAAACCACCGAAAAAAGGGTTTTCTTATCGTCTACGATGGTGTCTACATGAAAAATGTCGCCCTTCACGAATTCTTCCAGCAGATAGAACGACTGCTGATCGCCAAGTTCGTCCAGGGTTCGCCAAAGCTGCTCCGGCGCGTGAATTTTGCGGATGCCAATAGCTCCGGCGGAGGAACGCGGCTTCAGCATATAGGGGCCGGGAACCTCCTCCAGAAAGGAACGAAGATCGTCGTAATTTAAAATCGGGCAAAAACGGGGAACCGAAATGTTTTCGTTTCGGGCGCGGGTTCGCATAGCGAGTTTATCGCGGAAGTAGCGGGCGGTGGTGTCGCCCATGCCCGGCACACGGAGATGCTCGCGAAGCATCGCGGCCTTTTCCACATCGAAATCATCGAGAGCCACAATTCGGTCGAAGCGTTCCGTTCTTGCCAGAAAACTCACGCCCTGGATCAAATCGGTTAGATTCCAATGCTTGTCCTGATCCTGAATGAAGAAAATTTCGTCCAGCGATTCGCGGGGCCAGGGGGCGTGCTCCAAGCTTTTCGAGGTTAGGAGCAGGGTGCGGCAGCCGCTGCGCCTGCACTGACGTAGAAATTCATGTCCTTTCTCAAAGGAAGCGATGCAGAGGATCGTGAGCGGGCGAGATGAGGATGGGGGCATCGGTCAAACCTCTTCAGAACGATTGACAAACCAATTTCAACGAAATGATGGAAGAGGTTATACCCGATGCCGCCCGCAATTCGCTGTCAGGGATTCCCGGCAGTATTGTAGTTGTTCAGCAGAAGGGTGAGATCGTCCACATCAATCTGACCATTGAGGTTCAGGTCGGCGTTGGAGGAATAAGTTCCATCACCTGCTCCCGAATTGTAGCGATCCAGCAGGAGGGTGAGGTCGTCTACATCAACGATATTGTTGTTGTTAACGTCGCCGGTCCGCAAAGAGATTGGCGAGGGCAGAACGACATCGGTGTTCACCACGCTGACGGAAACGTTTTTTGCAAGATACTGCCTTCCCTTAACGTGCAGCGTGTAATTTCCGGGCGGGATACCGCTCACCGAAAAGGCTCCGTCCGACCTTACGTCTGCGTTCGCCACACAATCCAGGGTTCGCGGCCTTCGGAAGTTCAGCGTGATCGGCTGAGCAGGCGCATCGGGAGAAATTCCCTCCAGTGAAAGGGTTCCCGATACCCGGTAGGCGGGCGGCGCAGCGGCGGCTCCCACTGCGAACAGGGTGGCATTGTTGATCGCGTACACTTTGCCGTCGCGCCCGATGAGCGTGGGCGTGTAAGCCTCCCCGATCCCTTGTGTCAGGGTAATCTGCTCGGTGAAGGTGTTGGTCATCAGCCTCCAGCGATAGAGTTTTCCGTCTTCGCTGTTCACGAGCACACTGCCGGTGGCCGGGTCTACCACCGCCGTATTGATGCACCACTCCCGCACGGCGTTCGGATAGCGGTTGATGAATTCGGCGTCGGGAGTGACCCCTGCGATCGTCATCACCTCTTTCATCACCGTGGCTCCGGTGCGGGCATCCGTCTGTGTGTCGTTCGGGTCTAAGATGGCGATTCGATTCACACCGTCACCGCCGAGCGAAGCGTAGTTATTATATTTCGTCATCAGCAGATAGGATGAACTTCCGTGATAGGCGGGAACCATTCGCACCGGAACCAGCGAGGGGGTATCGTCCCAGCCAAAGGCTCCCGGCGTTTTTTCTTGCGTCAGTCCAGCGTTGAACTGAAGCATCCAGCCTTTCGAACTGGCGAACGGCCTCTCGATCACTCCAATGAACACGGCTCCGTCGGGAGCGACCATCGGAGAAGCGGTTCCATCACTTAGCAGGCGGGAATCGTTTCCGCTTCGGGGGTCTTTCAAGCGTACTTTCGAGACGGGAGCGAGGGTGGCAGCATTGAAAGAGACCAGATAACCGGAGCCGTTGCCGTCGCGGGTGGTGACATAAACGAGTTTGCCGTCATTGCTCAAAGCCGGGGCGCAGTTCATCGTGACCTGATCCGAGTCGCCGCCGGACAGAGCGGAGGCCGCAACGAAATTCGTGCTTCCATCGGCTCCGATCCTGGCCACGCCGCCGGTAAGATTAAGCGGGTTCGCGTCCAAAACCTGATACCCGAAAAAGACGTTTCCGCCCGCGTCGGAGGTCAGCGGCGTGCAAATTTTCACGGCTCCGTTAAAAGCGGTTTTGTTCGCATTGTAGGCGGCGTTGCCGTAAAAGGCGGTCTGAGTCATCACGGAAGGGAGGGCACTGTCCACATTGTCGCGACAGTACACCGTTCCGCCCGCTCCCGCCAGATACACCCGTCCGCTCGGCGTGAGGACAGGCCCGTAGGAAGGAATCCAGTTGTGCGGCGGAAGCGAATAATCGCTGTCGAAAGACCAGAGCAGGGTTCCATCGCTGCCGCGCCGCGCCTCAACCCGAAATCCATCTCCCAGCCCGGTTTTCACCGGAACCAGCACCGTGTTTGCAAGCGTCACCAAAGCGGAGCCGTAGTGAATCAGCAAATCGTTTCCGCTATAGGGCGGCTGCAGGTCTACCGGGGTCTGCCAGACAATTCGCCCCAGCGACTGTGAGGGCACGGAAGAGAGAGCAGTGTGCTGCGGGTTTCCCGCATAGCCGCTCCAGAGTGCCTGCCCCTCCGCGCCCGAAGCGCAGGCAAGAGCGGTTCCCGTCAGCAAAGAAAAGCAAAGGGCAGAGGCGGAAGATGAGCGAGGGAAAGAGAGCTTCACAGAATTGGTCTTTCTTTGGGAAAAGGCAGGAAACCTGCGAGGTTGAAGGGCCTGTCAACAGGCGGGTCGTTTCGAAAGAACGGGAGAAATTATCTGCCGCGTTTGTTGAGATCGGTGCGGCTGAGTTGATCCTGAACCACTCGTCCGTCCTTCAACAGCCGGTAATAGGTAATCTGCTCGACTACGCCAAACATCGAAGTTTTGTCACCGGGGGTGCTCACCACCACCGCATCTGCCGGGGCGTTTTCGGCGGGTTTTGTGTAGAGGTACTTGACGTGCGCGGCAGGATCGAAAACCAGTTCGCTTTCGGTCAGCGATTTCGCTTTCACCAGGTCTTCCAGCGTGTTGGGAAAGGCTCCCCCGTTTGATTGGCGGTAACGCTCCAGCGCGTTTTTGATGTCTTGCAGTTTTTCGCTTCGTTCGGGAGCGGACTGTGCATTCGTGAGAGTTTTCTGGAGTCCCGGATCGCGCAGCAACGCTTTCGCTGACATCACCACTAAAATGGTTCCTACCGCCAGAAGACCCAGACAGCCTCCCACAAACCATTTCCACCCCCCGCCCGTTTTCGGCGGGGGCGGAGGCGGAGGGGAAGCGGGGGGAGAAGGAAAATTCAGATCGGTCGGCATGGTGGTTTACTCGAAATCTGTCAGGCTCCGGCGGCTTGACTTCGCTTTTTTTTCGGTTTCAGTCTCAAAGTGATTACTGCTGGTCCGGCGCGGGGGTTTCGTCTCGAAAACGGGAGCAAACCATCCCTCGAATTCACAGGGAATCGCGAGAGCCGTCTTGAGCCGACGCAAATAAACTTCATGCGAAATTTCAATGGCTCCCAGTGATTTGAGGTGCGAGGTGAGATACTGGACATCCAGCAGCAGAAACCCGCGCTCCTGAAGCCGACGGGTCAACCCAACCAGAGCCACTTTGGAGGCATCGGTGACCGTGTGAAACATACTCTCGGCCATAAACGAGGCTCCGATTGCCACCCCGTAGGTTCCCCCAACCAGTTTTCCCTTCTCAAAGACCTCTACGCTGTGCGCTTTGCCGAGCTGATGCATGGCGAGATAAACCTGAATGAATATCTCGGAAATCCAGGTTTCGTCCCGGTCAGCGCAGCCGCGCATCACGCCCTCGAAGTCGGTATTGTAACGAATCTCAAACCGATTCTGCCGCAGCGTTTTCGCCAGCGACCGCGAAATATGAAATCCGTCCAGGGGCAGGATCGTGCGCGGGTCGGGCTGAAACCAGAACAGTTCCCCCGTGTCGGAGTCGTCCATCGGAAAAATACCGCGACGATAAGCGTATTCGATGCCTGCAGGAGTCAGGGTCAGAAACATAGGGGAGAAGGTTCAAACCATTTCTTAGAGTAAATTTATATTTCAAGATGTGAAAGGCCATTTCCTGCCCCATTTGCGTTTTGCGGCACGGCGGGCTTCAGACTGAAAACATTTTGCTAAAAAAAGATGTGAATTTTTGATCCTCGTATGGCACAACCCATTCAGAGAAGAAACGCGGTAAATCTTCTCTGGCTGTGAAGTTTGCAGCCGGTTTCTCCTGGGTTGGGGCGTCGTTGCGGTAGCGACGCCCCTTTTTTTGCGTGGACTTCTCCTCTTGTTACAACGGCTGCCACTCGGTATTGCCGACCTCCGGCAGTCCGCGCCCTTCCCGATCACTGAAAGTAAGGCTGAACTGAATAGGCTCGCTGGAGCGAATCCATTTCACCAGCACCACGTTGGCTCCTGCCTTCAGCTCCACGTCGGCAGCCCAGATGCCGCCGCCAACCTGCGGACGAAACGGTTCCCTCTGAAACCGCCGAAAGACCAAGGCTCCATTAAGCCAGACTTTCACGCCGCTGTTGACGTTCGCCACGATTCGTGCCGAACGCGAGGTGGGGCTGTGAAAGATCGTCTGCCCATAAGCCACGCCCGACCCGCCGCCATAGAGCACTTCGAGGTCGAGAGTGACCTCCGGGTAGGTTCGTTTTTGCCAGACAGTAGGCATCCCGATTCGGCTGATATAGGTTTCTCCCAGCCCCGGCTTTTCTTCCGGCAGATACGCCCGGTCAAAGCCTTCGCCGTCAAAATTGGCGAAAGGGCCGACCGTCCACCAGCAGGAGGCCCCCATCAGAACAAAGCCTGCCTCGGTTGGTTCGCCGCTTTCGGGGGTAAAGCGCAGTGAAAGCGCGTTCGCCAGCTGGATGGTTCCCTGTCCTTCAGGAACCCGGATCAAGAATTCGCCGCGCCACGTTCCGCCGTTACCGGCCAGAAACTGCCGCCCATTGGGATCATTGGAAGCGGAAACCTGCCAGCCTGCCGGGGCACGCAGCCCGATTTTTCCAGTGAAGGAATCAGCCCCTCGATTGGTGGCGGAAAGAACGATTCGCTTGACTTCGTCGTGGGCAATCGTGGGATGATCGCCTGTATCGAGAGTCACGTCGAATGCGCCCTCTGAAGCGGTTTGAGCATGAATGGGGATTATCAGCAGCGGCTTCACCCGCGTCGAGTCCGTCCAGGCAATCGCGTCAATGGGATCGGATTGAAGAGCCGGGTTCGGCATCGGAGCGATTGCCGGGGAGAGGAGAGCCGCCGAGGGAGGCGACGGCATCTCTACCGGCGGGTTTTCGTCCGCCACCGGCTGCGGAATGGGCAGGGCAGAAACGGAATCAGAAAGCGCGGAGGTTTCGCTGCGGGGCATCGGTTCGGTTTTTGGAGAAATCCCGTCCGGGGGCGGGGGCGCAAGGTCGGGCAGTTTCGGTAAAACGCCGATGGTGGGCGTTTCGTCCTCGTCTAAAATCGGAGTGGACGCCGCTTCCGGGAGAGCCTGCACCGTTTCAGGAGCCTTGATTTCTTCCGAGACTGCCGCCGCAAGCCCAGAAACAGGCGGGGTAAAAACGGCTTCGTTCAGCGGCGGCGCGTCTGATTCCGGGCTTTCTCCCATCACTTTGCGGGGAATTTCGGCTTCCGGTCTCTCGCCGATGAACACCTCCGGGATTTCCGTTTCGACGATTCGCTTTCCTACCTCGACGGTGCGGTAAACCACGCTTTCTATCGGGATGGGAAAGGGGAGCGCGGTGTCGCGAAGCCCGTTTCCAGGAATCAGGATTCCATTGAGGGGGGTTTTCCAGGCTTCCGGCAGCCCGCTCGCGCCCCGTAAAACGCCATACACCGTGCCGAGTGCCCCGCCCACCATTTCCGAATCGTAGCCGCAGTTCACCCCGGCGCAAAGCCCGGCTCCAAAATCACCGAGACCGTAAAACAGGCCGAGGGTAAAAAAGCCCATATTCTGCGCGACATCCGTATAATTTTTCGATCCTACCTCATTCATCACTGACTCACGGGCTTCAAGCCAGCCCGCTCCGCGCTGGGAAGCCGCAAACGCCGTTTTGACGGCCCGCGCTGTGCGGCAGGTTTTCGGAATCATCGCCAGCCCAATGGTCATCAAAACCAGCGGGTCGGCAAGAAAAAAGGCAGCGGAGGTGATCGAGGCAAGAAACATGGCTGCCCACTCGCCGTCTTCGCAGTGATCGAGAGTGGCATCCCGATAGGCGTAGGCGGCGGCAGTCTGCGGGCTTCCCGGAGCGATCAATCCCCAGAAATCGCCGCGCATCGCCGCCAGCGTTCCATGTCGAAACGGGTTGGAGTGTGCGCCTGAAGCCGGAGGCGGCAGTCCGCGCTTGAGGTTTAGCATGGCGTAGCCGAGTTCGTCCTGCGAGTAGTCGAGATGTTCCAGCCACTCGACCGCCAAATCTTCCGACGTGAAATCGGCTCCCTTTTCCTCTACGGTGCTCAGCCAGACAAGAGGGAAATCCAGCGCGAGGCTGGGGTTGGGCTGTCCCGGAACGGGGTTGAAAAAATTGTTCCGTCCCGGAATGAGAGAGCCGCGCAAACTTCCGCCCAGCGTTACTCCAATTGCTTTCCCCAACCATGCCCCGTGAATTTTATCCCGGTAAACTTCATCTGTCAGCGTCAACGCCGCCATAGTCTGTCCTCACTCTTTTCTTTACGGTTCTCTTTGGTTTTGTCGGTTGTCTTATCGGTTCCGGGGGATTATGTCACCTCCCCGCCTAATCGTCAAGATACCTGACTAGACAGATTTCTGAGGCACTCGGTTTCAGGGGTCTTTTCAGGTCGCTGTTCAGGGCAGGAAGAAGAGGGCCGCATGGCGAAACGAGAGGGCGACGCCGCTCTCTTCTTTCAGGATTTATCGCTGATGCCGTTTCTTTTTCTTTTCGTACTTTTTTTCGCACCGCTCCCTTCGCGGCAGTCTTCCTCGCTGTCCCGTTCTCTTATCAACGGCCCGCCGCCCCCGGCAGGGCAGGGGCAAACCCGTGCTGAATTTGCAGAACGGCGGCGCAGGGTTCGGCTCGCCGCGAAGGGAGCGGCGGTGCTGCTCCTTCTGCCGCCCCACGATGAGGAAGGAGAACACGTTCGCCCGCGAATCAACAACAATTTTCTTTACCTTACTGGCGTGGCGGAGCCGGGGGCGTGCCTTGTGCTGCTGCCGGAAAACCATCCTTCCAGGCTTCACGAAATTCTTTTCGTCGAGCAAGTCTCTGCCGCTCAATCCCGCTACATCGGAGGCCGCTCCGACCTCGGCGAGATTTCGCGGCAGACGGGCATCGCTTCGGTCAGGCCGCTTTCAGAATTGTGGACCACCCTCTCTCCGCTGCTTCAGTCGCTCTCCACCGCGATCCTGCTGGAAGCCGTTCCCGGAGAAAGCCCCTTTTCTCCGAATGGAGGGCTGGAAGCGAAACTCCACGCGCTTGCCCCCTCTCTTCTCCTAAAAGGAAACGCCGAGGCTCTGATCGCCCCGTTGCGAGCGCAAAAATCACCCGGCGAACTCGCCAGCCTGCGGAGGGCGATTTTCGCCACGATCAGGGCGGAAGAGGCGGCGGCCCGCCGCATCCGGCCCGGCGTGACGGAACTCAATATCGAAGGAATTATTCTGGCTTCGTTTCGCGAAAACGGCTGTGCAAGCGAAGCCTTTCCGTCGGTCGTCGGGTCTGGCCCGAACAGCACCGTGCTTCACCATTATTCCGACCCGCGCCCGATGAGGGCCGGGGAAACGGTGGTGGTAGACATTGGCGCGGAGTTTCATCAGTACGCCGCCGATGTCACCCGCACGTTTCCCGTCAGCGGCAAATTCAATTCACGTCAAAGGGCAGTCTACCGCCTTGTTCTCGAAACTCAGCGGTTTTGCGAGCGCACCTTTGTCTCCGGCAAAACCACGCTCGCCCAGCTGGATCGAGCAGCCCGCACCTATCTGAAGGCCTCACCCCTGCGCTGGAAAGACGCGCAGGGCCGTCCGCACACGATGGACACAGCGTTCTGGCACGGCCTGGGGCATCTCGTGGGCCTTGATGTGCACGACGTAGGGGATCGGTGGGACGCGCCGCTCTTGCCGGGAATGGTCTTCACCATTGAGCCGGGGCTTTATCTTCCCAACGAAAATCTGGGCGTTCGAATTGAAGATGACTATTTCGTGACTTCAGGCGGGCTTGAGAAGTTAAGCCGGGGGCTTCCCTCGCGCCCCGAAGCGATTGAAGCGGCAATGCGACGCCCGACCCGAAAAGCGAAAATGTGATACAATAAGGGTGAAGGAAATCAACTTAACCTGCTTGATTAAAAGAGTCCAAAATAGGCGAGAAAGCAAAGAGGCGAACGTAGTGACGGATACTCTGGTTAGACCTGAAACGGAGCAGAATGAGGCAGCGACCTCCGAAGACCTCCGCGAAATTTTCGATGTAACGATTGTCGGCGGCGGCCCCGCCGGGTTGTTCGGCGCGTTTTATGCGGGACTGCGCGGCATGAAAACCAAAATTTTAGACAGCCTCCCAGAACTCGGCGGGCAACTCAACGCACTCTACCCGGAAAAATACGTTTATGATATGCCGGGTTATCCCAAAATTCTGGCCCGCGACCTCGCCCGCGAAATGACGGTGCAGGCCCTGCGGTTTGATCCGGCGGTCTGCCTGGATGAAAAAGTTCTCGAACTCGCCCACGAACGCGACGGCGTGATTCGGCTGACCACCCAGCGGCAAACGCACTTTAGCCGCACCCTGCTTCTGGCAACGGGAGCCGGAGCCTTTGCGCCCACCAAAATGGACGCGCCGGGGCTGCTGGAACTCGAAGGGCGCGGCGTTCATTATTTTGTAAAGGACAAATCGGTTTTTGCTGGAAAACGTCTTCTCATTGTGGGCGGAGGCGACTCGGCCCTCGACTGGGCGATGAACCTCGAAGAAATTGCGGAGACGATTACGCTGGTTCACCGCCGCGATGTCTTTCGGGCGCACGAGGAAAGTGTGGACTGGCTCTTGAACCGCTCGCGAGTGGGAGTGCGTCTCTGGAACGAGATCAAAAGGGCGCATGGCGATTCTCAGGTTCAGGGCGTGACGCTGCTCAACAACAAAACCAAAGAGGAAAAAACGCTGGAAGTGGATGCGATCCTGCTCAATCTTGGTTTCAAGGCGGACATCGGCCCCATCCGCGACTGGGGGGTGGAACTTCACGGAGCCAAAAAGATCGTGGTCAACGAGACCATGCAGACCAATCTGCCCGGCGTTTACGCGATTGGTGACATCACCCACCACAGCGGCAAAATTGATTTGATTGCCACCGGCGTTGGGGAGGCCGCGATTGCCGTCAATTTTGCTAAAAGTGCCCTGGACCCGTCGGCGAAATTGTTTGTTCACTCCAGCAACCTCACACTCTAGCCGAGTCTACGAGTTTTCTTTCGCTGAAAGGGGCTACCTGCTGCCCCGCCGGGATCGAAATTCGGCGGGGGACAGTGGGCCGTTGAGAAAACAGGAATCATTGATTCGGCAGAGAGAATTGACCCCCTTCAGCGAAAAACCTTCAGGCAGCTCAAGGAAGAAAGGAACGTTTTATGTCCGTACTGGATGGATTTCGGTTAGATGGGAAAGCGGCTCTGGTGACCGGCGGCTCCAAAGGGCTGGGCCGAGCGATGGCGGCTGCGCTTGCCGAGGCGGGGGCGGAAGTGGGAGTGTGCAGCCGCACTCCGGGCGAATCGAAAGCCGCCGCCGAAGAAATCGCTCATCAGACCGGCAAACGGGTGATCGGCTTCGAGGCGGATGTCACCGATAAAGAATCAGTTCGGATGCTGGCGGAAGAATGTTCTTTCGCCTTCGGTAAAGTGGACGTTTTGGTGAACAATGCAGGGATCAATGTTCGCAAGTCCACCTCGGAAATGCCCGAAGAGGACTGGGATTCGGTGATGGACATTTCGGTAAAAGGCTCGTTTCTGGTGTCGCAGGCCCTGATGCCCGGAATGATGGATCGCCGCTATGGACGCATTATCATGCTCGGTTCAATTATGTCGTTTGTTTCGATCCCGAACCGGGCGGCCTATGCCTCCGCCAAATCTGCTCTGCTCGGCCTTACCCGAACGCTGGCTCTGGAAGGAGCCGCACACGGAGTGACGGTCAACTGCCTTTGTCCGGGGCCGTTCGAGACCGAAATGAACCGCCCGCTGATGGAAAACCCCGATGCTTACGCTGCGTTTCTCGCCAAGATTCCAATGGGACGCTGGGGGCAGCCCGAAGAACTCGGCGGAGCCGTGGTTTTTCTCGCCTCACCCTCCTCGGCTCTGATGACGGGAACAACGCTCACGCTTGACGGCGGGTGGATTTCACAATGAGTCACACGTCAGCGAAAGAAATACAACCGTCCCCCCAACTCCCTTTTTCCTTAAGGCCGCGCTCGGCTCACTCGCTCACCCGCTCGAAGCTCTCGCGCTGCCTCGGTGCCGCTGGCTTTGGCGGCGTTTTGCTTTTCGGGTGTACACGGGGCGGCTCCAAAGAGGGCTACACCATCAGCGTGGAAGATCGGGCAAAAATGGCGAAAGCCATCAAAAATGATGTTCCGCGTGACGTTCAGACCTTGATCGTAGACGGCATCAGCCCCGATTCGGTGGACGAGCAGGGCGTCCCCTATCTCGTGCTTTGTGCCGAGACGGGCAAAACGGACATTATCCGTCCGCTGCTTTCCGCAAAGGCCGACCCCAACGCCGCCACGAAAGAGGGGCGCACCGCACTCATGGCGGCTTCCGAACGCGGCTATCACGATACCGTGCGAACCCTGCTGGACGGCGGTGCACTGCCGAATTTGCCTTCTAAAAGCGGGGAGCGAGCCGGACAAACGGCCTTGATGCTCGCCTGCAAAGGCGGACAGACAGACATCGTGGACACCCTGCTTGAAAAAGGGGCAAAGCCCAACGCCGCTGATGCCAAAGGGCGCACCGCTCTCTTTTTCGCGGCGCAGTCGGGGCAGGAACTGCTTCTTTCGGCCCTGCTGAAAGCCAAAGCCGATCCCAATGTTCGTGCGCTGGACGGCTCGACTCCCCTGAAAATTGCCCTGCAGCACCATGCCGCCTCGCTCGCGAAACTGCTGACAGACGCAGGAGCCCGCGAATAACTTCCCGTTAGGATAAACTCAATGAATCCCTTCCTCACGCAAAGCCGAAAAGACCCCAAGCAAAACCAAGGGGGGGCTCCCCGCCCGCGCCGCCGTTTTTGCCGAACACTTCGGCTGCTGACGTTCGCCCTTTTGCTGAGCGGAGCGGGCAACGGCATCCGGGCGGACGAACCGACAACATTTCCCTTTGTAATGCCCTGGGACGACAACTCGAAAACGGTGGTGGACGTGAGTGCTCTCAACCCCGTCCCCGCCGGGGGAAACGGATTCATTCGGGTGAGAAACGGCAGGTTCATGGATGAGCGGGGGCGGCGGGTTCGGTTTCTGGGCGTGAACTGCGGAGCCGGAGCCGCCTTTCCCGATAAGAAAACCGCCGAGAAAGTCGCGGCTCGGATGCACAAATTCGGCATCAATATCGTGCGGTTTCACCATATGGATGCCGATTGGTCGAACCCGAACATTTGGGATCCCCGCGACAAAGACACTCAGCACCTCAATCCGGACGCTTTGGATCGCCTTGATTATTTTGTGGCGCAGCTTAAAAAAAACGGCATCTATACCAATCTGAACCTGCACGTCTCTCGCGTCTGGAAAAAAGCGGACGGAATTCCGCAAAGCGAAGAAATTCCCAATTACGGCTCCAAACCGGCCAACTACTTCGAGCCTCGGATGATCGAAGATCAGAAAAAATACGCGCATGATCTGCTTACCCACCTGAACCCCTACACCAAACTGCGCTATTGTGATGACCCGGCGTTGGCGGTCGTAGAACTCACAAACGAAAATACACTCGTCGGTGACTCCTGGTTCGGCGGCGTCGCCAAACTGCCCTCGCACTATCAGGAGGTGTTGAAGACACAATGGAACGGATGGCTTAAGACCAAATATAGTTCCACCGAAGCCCTGACTTCCGCCTGGAAATCAGCGGATAAACCCTACGGCGCGGAATTGTTGCCTAACGGAACGTTCGAGAAGGGAACCGACGGCTGGCATCTCGAACTGAACACCAAACCTGCCGACGGTAGACTATCGCTGCCCTCAATCACGCCTCCTGCCGGAACCGCTGGCAAAGTGCTGCGAGCGGAAAGCACCGTTGTTACGGCGCAAAGCTGGCACATCCAGCTCACGCAGGCGGGCCTCGATCTCAAAGACGGCGAACTGTACACGCTCACTTTCTGGGCCAAATCCGCTAAGCCCCGCTCCCTCACGCTCTATGCCGCGATTAACACCGGCGATTACCATCACATTGGATTGGAGACCGGCGTTTCGCTGACCCCCGAATGGAAAGCGTACCGCTATTCGTTCAAGCCCTCCCGCACCGAAAAAAGGCAAAACCGAATCACGTTTATGCTGGGAGATGCGGTTGGCTCGGTGGACTTCGCCGGAGTTTCCCTTCGTCCCGGCAGCGAAACGGTAACTCCCGCCGGGACGCTGGAGGCCGCGAGTTTTCCGCTTGGCACTCCCGAAGCCACCCCCGCCGGAACCGACTGGTATGCCTTTTTGCTTGATACGGAAAAAGCCTTCACCACAGTGATGCGTACCTACCTGAAGGACGACCTCAAGGTGAAAGCGAACCTTGCGGCGTCTCAGGCGAATTTCGGCGGCATCGGAGGAGCCTTGCGGGAGTCACGCATGGACTTTGTGGACGCCCACACTTACTGGCAGCACCCGGAATTTCTCGGCAAAGACTGGGATCAGAAAAACTGGAAGATCGGCAATACCTCGCTGATAAAAGCGGAGGACGGCGGAACGCTTACCGAACTCTCCCGCTATCGGGTTGCGGGCAAGCCGTTTACCGTGAGCGAATACGATCACCCGGCCCCCAGCGATTATCGGGCGGAAGCGATGCCGATGATCGCCGCCTTCGGAGCCGTGCAGGACTGGGACGGCTACTATCTGTTTGCCTACGAAACGACAACTTCGCCCGAAGATAAAACCCGAATTTCCGGCTTTTTCGCCAAACAGAGTGATCCGGCGTTTATGGCGTTTCTTCCTGCCGCTGCCACGCTGTTTCTGCGAAATGATGTTCCGGTGGCCCACGAGGAACTGCGGCTCAAAGTCCCGGAGAGTGCGGTGGCGGGTCAGCTGTCCAAATATGGAACGGCGGGCGTCAATGCCTGGGACGAAAGCAAAATTTCTCGAATGGATGCTCTCAACTACCGGCTTTCGCTGTCGTTCGCGCCAGGGAAAACTCGTGATGCGCAGCCCTTGACGGGAGGCGAAGGGGCCGGAAAACCTCAGTCGGAAAGTGCTCTTACCTGGAAGTCCGCTGGAGCCGATGCTCTGTTTGCCGCCGACTCGCCCTCCTCCAAAGTGATAGCGGGGTTTTTGGGCGGCCAATCGGGATCGCTTCCAGGCTGGACGGTGCAGATGGAAACCACGCCGCGCAACTTCGGGGTTTTTACGCTGACCGCCAAAGACGGAATGCCGATCGAGCGTTCCCGCTCCCTGCTGCTGACCGCCGCTGCCGGGGTGGAAAATCGGGGAATGGTATGGAATGAAGCACGAAATTCGGTATCTGACCAATGGGGCGCAGGACCGGTAGAAGCAGAAGGAGTGGGCGCGGGCATCATCGTAAAAACCACTGCGAAATCCGCCGTCGTCTACGCCCTCGACCCCACCGGCAAACGCAAGGGGAAAGTTCCCTCCAGCCTGAAGGACGAAACGCTGTCGTTCGGCATTGGAGCGCAGTACGCCACCCTCTGGTACGAAATCGAAACGAAATAAGCGGGAAGAGGAGCAATCCCTCGTTCTGATTTGAGTTTGTTGAGGCTGGGGTGGAACTTTGGGATAAGAGGAGTCACTGCCCGGTCCAAAAGGTAATCGGGGGAATTTCCGCGACTCCTTTTCGCAGCGTCTGCTCCCACTGCGAACGGATCGCCCGCAGGTCCGGGTCTTTTTCGGTGAAGCGGCGTTGACGGAGAATATCGAGTTCGTCTCGCTTGTAAACTAGCAGGTCAATCGGCGGGCCGACGGTGAGGTTGGAGCGCATCGTCGAATCAAGAGAAATGAGGGCGTACTTGGCGGCGGTGTCTACCGTTGTATGATCGTAATGGACGCCCCGGTCGAGGATCGGACGTCCATACTTCGCTTCACCAATTTGCAGATAAGGGGTCTCTTCCGAAGCCGCGAGCGGGTTTCCCTGCGGATAAATCTGATAGAGATATGGAGTCTGCTGCCCGATCTGACCGCCCAAAATAATGTTGATGTTAAACTTGAAATCGTCTTTTTCAAGTGCCACCCGATCCAAATCCGAAACCAGCCGAATTTTTTCTCCAATGGCACGCGCCGTTTCATACAGGTCGTGGGTTTGAGCAATCCCCTCCCCGGCATCCCAGTCTTTCTGAAGCAGTGAAATTACCGACTGCGAAATCGAAAGGCTCCCGCTCGTCAACAGGAAAAAGACTCGTTCTCCCGGTTTCACGAAGGTGTGCATTTTGCGATGCACATTCACCGAATCGTACCCGGCATTGGTGCGCGAGTCGGACGCCATGACCAATCCCTCCCGCGTCATAATTCCCAGGCAATAGGTCATGTTGAATCCTCGTGTGCTTTCACTCGTATACGTTGATAGACAGAACAGGGGCAAACGGGTCTGCCCGCTCTGAGGTAGAATTATACCCGCACCAGGCAGCCTATTTCACGAGTAGTTCAGTCAGAAAGTACACGACGAGAACGAATGAAAGAAGGAATAAGGACGATGCAAATCCGCATCGGTTACGAGATTGAGTTTGAGCAGCAGGAACCGGTGCCGATGGTGACCCTGCTGAAGCTGCGTCCCGAAGAGATTTCTAAACTGACCGGTTCCGAATCTTTCGGGATTTCGCCGCCGCTCGATTTGCACGAATATACGGACACCTTTGGCAATCGCTGCCAGCGGCTTACTGCGCCTCCCGGCAAACTTCTCCTTACCTCGGATCAGCGGGTTGAGGTGAGTGATGCGCCGGACCCGGTGGTTCGCGAGGCGGTGCAGCACCCGATTGAAGACCTTCCCGATGAAACCCTGCTCTACCTGCTCGGTTCGCGCTACTGCGAAGTGGACGAACTGCTGCCGACTGCGTGGAAACTCTTCGGCGAAACTAAGCCGGGATGGGAGCGGGTCGAGGCCATCAGCACGGAAGTTCACTCCCATGTTACCTACGATTATGGTCGCACCCATCCGCGCAAAACCGCCCGCCAGGTTTACGAAGACGGCGGCGGGGTGTGTCGAGATTTTCAGCATTTGGCCGTGACGTTTTGCCGTTGCATGAATTTGCCCGCTCGGTACGTGAGCGGCTACCTCGGCGATATTCAGGTCACGCCGCTGCCCACCCCGATGGATTTTCATGCCTGGTTTCAGGTTTACCTGGGAGGGCGGTGGTACGATTTCGATGCCCGCCACAACGCCCCCCGGATCGGGCGGGTGGCAATGGCCTATGGGCGCGACGCGGTGGACGTGGCTCTGACCACGAGTTTCGGAATGAATACGCTGACCAAGTTCAAGGTGACGGCGGAAGAGGTGACCGAGTGAAGCAGAGGGTGCAGGGATAAACCGGTGAAAGCGGCATCTCTAAAAACAAAAGACGAGGCAGCAAAAGCTGCCTCGTCTTTTGTTCTCAATTTGATAGCCCGTTTGATTTCCCACCGGTAGTTTTACCCTGGTGTTCGCGAGGGGCAAGCCCTCCTCCGTCTTCAGGACGTTTCGCCGAAGGCTCCCCAGACGGGTATGTTAATGCCTGGTCTTTTGATGCTCCCGCTGGTGCGCCCTCAACGGGATTCTAATGCCCGGTCTGTCGGTGTTCCCCAGGCGGGTATTTTAATGCCCGGCTCTCCAGACTCGGTTATCGCTGCTCAATGGGGGTATAGGGCAGGTCGTGCTCGCCGACATACTCAGCACGCGGGCGGATGATCTTTTCGCCGGGGCGCATCTGCTCAAACATATGAGCGCACCACCCGGACGTGCGGCTGATTGCAAACATCGGCGTAAACAAGCGAACCGGCAGGTCCATCAAGGTGTAGCAGGAGGCCGAAAAACAATCCACATTCGGATAGATGCCCTGCTTGCCTGCGGCAAGGCGTTCCGGGGTGTTACTGAGTTCGTCCACAATTTTTTCGATAGCAACCGTCATGTCGTACCACTTTGTTTCGCCCTTTAATTCCCCCAGCTGGCGGCTCATTTCGCGCAGGCGGGCAGATCGCGGGTCGGGGGCACGGTAGACCGGGTGTCCGAAACCGGGGATCGGTTGACGTTTTTCTCCGGTGAGGCGGGGGCGGACATAAGCATCCACCCGATCAATCGAACCGATTTCGAGCAGCATCTCCATCGTTTCTTCGGCGGCTCCGCCATGCCGGGGGCCAGACAAGGCTCCGATGCCCGAAACACAGCCGCAATAAAGGTCAGCTCCGGTGGCGACCGTGACGCGGGTCGCAAACGTGGAGGCGTTGAGTTCATGATCGGCATGGAGGATTAGGTCAATGTCCATCGTTTTCGCATAGAGTGCGTCCGGCTCTTTCCCGGTGAGCATCAAGAGAAAATTCGCCGCGATGCCGAGGTCTGTGCGCGGGGAAATGGGTTCCAGTCCTTGGCTGAGCCGCTCGATAGCGGCGACAACCGTAGGAATTTTCGCCTGAAGCCGGGCAGCCTTGCGGAGATTAGCTTCGGGGGTATTGTCGGCGGCGTCCGGGTCGAAGGTTGCAAGCGCGGAAATGCCAACGGAAAGCGCGTGCATGGAGTTGGCCCCGTGCGGGATGCCGCGCAAAATTTCGAGTAGTCCGTCTGGCAGAGCGTACTCGGAACGAAGCTGCCCCTCGAAAGCGGAAAGTTCTGCTTTGGAGGGAAGTTTTCCGTTCCACAAAAGAAAGACCACCTCCTCGAATGTGGAGTGATCCGCGAGATCGCTGATGCTGTAGCCTTGATAGTAAAGTTTGCCTTCGGGCTGTACGTCACTGATGCGGGATTCGCCAATGACGACTCCGCGTAATCCTCCGCCTGCCTGTGCGGTCATGCGTTTAATCCTCACTTCGATTAGGGTGTTTAGGCTCGCCCGCAAACCAAATTCATTCCACAAAACCGAACGGAACCCAGGGCGAGTTTTCGTTGTTCATTGTAGCGCAGAAACGGCGGGGTTTGCAACGGTTCCGCTCATGCGGTATTCTATATTCCGCATGAACGGCAAACCTTCGCTCTTTTTACGAATCCTATCGGCGTTTTGCGCCCCGATTTTCGTCTTTCTGCTCCTTCTTCCAGGAAGGTTCGCCGGGGGACAAGCCGTTTCACGTCAGCGTCGGATCAACGAAGCCGCTGCTTCTCTGGAACGGGCAAGGCGGGCAATTCTGGAAACCCCTCGTCTGCGCCGGGGCAAAGAAGACCTCTCCGCTTATTTCGGCAAAATTTTTTCTCCGGGAGCAGGCCGTCCGGTGCTGATGAAAGACTGGAAACCTTTTGCGGCGGCTCTGGAACGCGCTGCCCATGAAACCGTCGGGTATCGAAAACTACCTCCTTTGCTGGACACCTCTTCCCAAAATCGAAAATGGTGGGAAGGAGCGGTTTCGGCCCTGGGCCGTCTGCCGCAAAAGATACAAGAAATCAAAGCGGCAGGACAAAAAAAGCCCGATGCTTCTGGCGGAAACGAAGCCCTGGCAAAAGCCTTCGCTTCCACCCTGCTGGTTTTGATTGAAGCACGCGACGGGCTGAGAAACGCCCGTCCCTAACCCGGCGAAAAGAACAATGAATCGAAAGAAACCGCTTTTCTCTGCAATGCCTGCTCACCCTAAAGAGATTCCGCTATTTTATAGTGAACCTTCCAGACCTTTTTTCCGACAAAACAAAGTGAAGAAAACAAATTTTTTAGTGGGGACAGCAGGCCTGGCCTTGCTGCTTGGCTGGGGCCAAACCGCAGCCCAGGCCGCCGAACGAGCGGCGGGGGTTCCGGGAACCGCAAAGACAGCCCTTAAAGCACTGGCCGAGGGTCACCCGGCAGACGCCCTGGCCGAGTTGAGGTCGGCCCTTGCCCAAACCCCGGATAGCCCAACGCTTAACCTGCTGGCGGGCACGGTCGCACTTCAATGCGGCGACCCGCAGACCGCCCAAACCGCTTTCGAGCGGGCAGGCCATGCGCTGCCCAGCGAAGCCCTGCCAAAATACGGAGCGGGACTGGCGTACCTTGAACTGAAACAGTTTTCGACGGCGCAGATTTTTTTTGAGCGGGCGCGAAAACTGGAGCCTCTGAGATTCGATCTTCAAGAGGCGCAAAATTATCTGTCCTGGCTCGCAGGCAAAGGCTGGGAGAGCGGTGCGGCGCAGAGTAATCCTTCGGCACTGCAGTCGTTGACGGCTGCGCTGGACGCCGTAAAGCACCAGAAAGCAGACAAGGCGGTCTCGATCCTTGAATCGCTCTACCGAGAAGCCCGCGAAGGCGGATTGAAGGCCACCGGCAGCCGTGAACTGCCGCTGACCGTTTTCGCACCGCGTTCCACACGGTCTCTGCTGCCGAAGCCGATACGCGAAACCGATGCCCTCTCAGGAACGATTCAATTGTCTCCTGAAAATGCCGAGGGGTTTTCCTATGTGGGCTTCGAGATTGACGGCGACTCGATTGGACTTGTGAGCACCTACCCGTTTTCGCTGACCTGGAACACCCGGCAGGCCGCAAACGGATCGCACACGCTGGCGATGGTATTTTACAATGCTTCCGGCAGCGAAAGCCGCCGTATTACCCGAACCCTGAAAATTAAAAACGCCGGAACTCAGGAAACTCTTTCAGCGGAGCTTAAGTCCTCCCTCTGGAATTCCCTGGCCCTGACGCCTGACCCGGCAGCCCTGGCCGAGGCACTGGGCCGGGTGGAAGCGCAGGCGGGGCATCGCATCGAAGCGCAAACCTGGTTTTGGACGGTGCTGGCCCTTCATCCGCAGGAGGCGCGGGCCAAGTCGGAATTGGTGAAGGCAGGGGGGCTGCCCGCTCCGACCGCTCCGCTTTACGCTGGACGCACGGGCGAAAAAGTGATCGCGCTCACATTTGATGACGGCCCAAAGCCGGGAATGACAGAAGCCCTGCTGGACTTTTTGGTTCGGGAAAAAATACCGTCCACGTTTTTCGTCATTGGCAAACACGTGGATGCGGCTCCGCAGCTGGCGCGAAAAATCGCAGACGCCGGTATGGAACTGGCCAACCATTCTTACACGCACCGAAATCTAACCAGGCTGTCCACTGCGGATTTGGAAGGCGAACTCGCTAAAACTCAGGCGGCCATTCTTCGTGCTACCGGTAAAACGCCCCTTTGGATGCGGCCTCCCGGCGGCAATTGGAATGAGGGCGTTGCACAAACCGTGCGCCAATGGGGAATGACCCCCTGTTTCTGGACAGTGGATGTCTATGGGTCGGAGGTGCTCGGCACGCGGCAGGTCGCCGAGCAGACACTCGCGCAGGTCAAGCCCGGCTCTATCGTGCTGATGCACAACGGAAAAATGAGCACCCTGCAGGCTCTGCCGGGGATCGTGCGGGAACTAAAGCGGCAGGGCTACCGATTTGTGACCATCAGCGATCTCAACGCTCGACTTCACAACGCTCCGCCGCAGGAAAAAGCGGCGATCCTCAGTCGCTACAGCGCAAAGAAACGCAAGGGCGAGTAGGTTTTTCAGGGCGAGACCCTGTTTCGCCTACAGAAACGGAAAAAACAAAGGAATTCAGGGGGCCGATGCCGAATGTGCCCTCTATACGGTAAACTTTTCGAGGCAAGTCATTTCTACTCCTCAGCAGGGGGCATTTTCAGTGATTAGATACAAGCATGGGTTTGCAGCGGGTTCGATTGTCGCGGGGCTGACGCTCTTCACGAGTGCCGTTCCTTCGGCGAAAGCACAGCGCAGCACCGGCGAAAATAGTTTTTTAGGCATCCGGCTTTACGGAAAGTTCAGCGATGTTCTCCGTCGCTTCGGACAGCCCAGCGAAATTCAGGTGGGCGACCCGTTTATCTCCGAAGTCGCAACGGAGGGAACCGGAGCCACTGGCACGGCAGGCGGCAGCAATAACGGGCTGCCCGGATTTCCAAACCGGGGCGGAGGGCCTCCCGGCGGCGGGGGCGGCTATGGGCCTTACAGCGGGCCGCCTTCGGGCGGCGGGAGCCGGGGCGGGTATTCTCCCTCTGGCGGCGGAGGCGGAGGTTACGGCCCCTACAGCGGGCCGCCCGGAGGGGGAGGCCCTCCGGCGGGATACGGCCCTCCCGGAGGTCTTGGCGGAAGGCCCGGTGGCCCTGCCGGAGGCGGAGCTGGCGGGACTGGCAGCTCGCAGGGAGCGCAGCCCAATGCTCAGGGCGAATATGAAGAGTCTACCTGGTGGTATCACATTAAGAAAAAGGATACGAAGGGGCGCCTTCTCTCAACCGTGCATTACGCTTTTATCTTCAACAAAGAGGGGCGCGTGATTCAAATTTCCCTCTATGGCTACTCCAGCCCTTTCCGAACTCGAAAAGGCGTCGGACTGAGTTCACAGCTCGGCGACGTTTTGCAAAATTACGGCTCCGGGGTGGACGGTGAACGAACCGGCGATAATCTGGTGATGCGCTTCGACGTTCCCAAAGACGGAGTCAAGAGCAAATACGCTTTTCAGATGTCGAAAAACCGGGTGGTCGGAATTACGCTGGCGGTTGTTAATCCACAGGCCGCTCCTCCGATTCAACCCAACGGTGTCGGAGCAGGACCCGGAGGCTATGGGCCTCCTCGCGGCGGCGGGAACGCAGGAGACTGATGCGATGACAAACAAAGGAATTTCCATGCAGGCCACTTTTCGCGCTTTGTTCGGGGTCTCCACTCTCTGTACCGGGCTTGTGCTCGCCTCGAACTCCGGGGCGGAGGCTCAAAAAGCGCATCGTAGAGCTTCAGGTCGGTCCGTGCGCTCTGTCGGATACGGCGGGGCAGGCTCCGCTTCCGGCATCGAAAAGAGTCTGCTCGGCATTCGCATTCTGCAAAGTTATCGGCAGGTGCTTGCCCGTTACGGGCAGCCGACGCGCATTTATCGCCTTGGAGAAGTGCTGGACTTTATCTATGACACGGATGCCAACGGTAAATATACCGGCGGGATCACCGGCCTCGGCGATACCAACTCAGGCGGCGGAGGCGGCAGCAGCAACAGCGGGAAAGCAGGCGGGCCTCCTGCCGGATACGGGCCTCCCGGCGGCGGGGGCGGCTATGGGCCTTACAGCGGGCCGCCTTCGGGCGGCGGGAGCCGGGGCGGGTATTCTCCCTCTGGCGGCGGAGGCGGAGGTTACGGCCCCTACAGCGGGCCGCCCGGAGGGGGAGGCCCTCCGGCGGGATACGGCCCTCCCGGAGGCGGGGGGGGCGGAGGATTGAACAACCTCGGAGGCGGCCAGCAGGAAAACACTTTCAAGGCTTCGGGCGGCTATATTTGGGTTTATCTCTATCCTGACAAACGCTGTACAGGATTTGTGTTCAACCGAAGCGGACGCTGTGAAGCGATCCTTGAACTCGGACGCTTCAATGGACAGCCTACTTCTCGTGGCGTCAATCTTGGCTCGCGAGTGGACAGCGTTTACAAAACCTACGGCTGGCCGGATACTTCCGAGTTCAGCCCGCAGGGAACTTCGCTCTATTACAACAACAAGTATCACTTGCAGTTCGTTGTTCTTAACAACAAAGTGGTGGGTATTCTTGTAGTGCTGGGCGAAGAACAGAAGTACAAAACCGCAAAGGCCGATAACGGCGGCGGGGCAGGTCCCGGCGGGCCGGGAGGCGGGGGCCGCCCCGGTGGAAAAGGCGCAGCAGGCGGAGCCGCCGCTGCCACCGGCGACTAAGAGAAACGAAAAAGGGGAGCGGGCACATGTGCCCGCTCCCCTTTTTTTACGGAGGCCTGCGAAAGCGATCTCTCAGCGCAGCAGGAAAGCCCCGCAAAAGCGAAGGCCGAATTCATCCGGTTTGAGTTTTAGAGCGTGGTCGTTTTGTTCGCGCCGCGCCCTGCCTGCAAAAATTGCACAAAGTCGGTCGGGGCATTGGCCAGTCCCTGAAACACTTTCGACACTTTGCCGTCCGGGGTCACCGCTACATAAACCGGGAGAGCAATTGTGTTCGCCATTTGCTTGAGCAGAGCCTGATTTTTGTTGTCTTCCGGTGTTCCCCGATCCGTATACAGCTGCACCGTCACATACTCTCGAAACTCGGTCTCGACTTCGGGCTTGGGGAAAACGTTGTGCTCCATCAATCGGCAGTTCGTGCAGTATTGCCCCGTAAAATCAATCAAAATGGGTTTGTTCGCGCTTTTGGCGGCTGCCGTCGCTGCCTCATAGGTTTTCAGCCAGGAAATTTTCTCAGCGGCAGCACGCTGCGCGTTGGGGATCAGCCGTCCTGAAGCATCGGCGGCCATTTCGCGCCCCGGATACGGGGAGGGAGGCAAAAACGACTCGGCATACCCCAGCGAACCGCCGCGCAGCCCCAGAAGACAAAACAAAGCCGCCGCCACCGTGCCAGCCCCAAATCCACGCCGAACCCACCCAATTTTTTCATCCGCCGGGTCTTTGGGAAAGCGAATCGCCCCCAGAAGATAAAGTCCTGCCACCATGCCGATCATCGCCCACGACGCGAGAAACACCTCGCGGGTCAACAGTCCCGTCAGATAAAAAAGGTCGGCGTTCGAGAAAAATTTTAGGGCAGCGGCGAATTCCATCAGCCCCATAAAGGCCTTCACGGTAATGAGCCACTGACCGGACTTCGGCAGTTTGGCAAGAGCCTGCGGAAACAGGGCCAGCAGAAAAAAAGGCAGGGCAAACGCGACGCCAAACGACAACATACCGAGTGTCGGGGTCAGCAGATTGCCTCGTGTCGCCGAGGCCAGCACCGTGCCCACGTAGGGAACCGTGCAGGTGAACGAGGTCATCGTGAAAGCCAGCCCCAGCAGAAAAGGCTGTAGATAGCCGCTTTTGCTCCGCGCATTCGACTGAACCGAGTCTGTCCAGGAAGCGGGCAGAGCCAGTTCGTACACACCCAGAAGCGCAAGCCCCAGCACCACGAATAAAATGCCGAAGCCAAGATTGACCAGCGGGTTCACGGCAAACCGCTGCAATTTATCGGCCCCGAACAACACCGTCACCCCAACGCCGAGTACCGTGAATGTGCCGACAATGCCCGCGCAGTAGGCCAGCGCACCGCGCACTCCGCCGCCGGGTTCGCCTGCCTTGCGCTTGATGAAAAAACTGACCGTAATCGGGATGATTGGGAAAACACAGGGTGTCAAAAGAGCTACAAGGCCTGCCCCGAAAGAAAGTGCCATAAAGGAGAGCAGCCCCTTGCCAAGGGCCGCCTGCACCTGTCCGCCCGTATCCCCCGCCCCGCCCGTTGGAGCAGAAGAGGCGGGAGAGGGGGGAGCGGCATACTGCACGGGAATCAGAAAACCTCCCCCGTTGAGGCTTTCTGACAGAGAGCGGAGGTGCGAAGCGTTGAGCGCAGGAGAAACCGGTCGCAGGGCAGCTTTCGGAACCGTTGTCACCGGCTTTGTTTTGCCGGGACGTGCGGCCCCTTTTGCCACCGTGAAATTGATGAGGATTTCTTCACTGCTCGGCGGAAGACAAGCACGGTCGTTGCAGAGCATAAAGCGAATTTTAAGTTTTGCCGCCTGCCTGCCGCTAACACCGGGCTTGAGTTTCACCGGCACGCCGAACGCAACCTTGCCTTCGAACGTCTCGATATTGATGTTGAAACCTTTGTCGAACCCCTTTTTGGGTTTTGGCTGCACGGGTTTTCCCGCCGGGGTCAAGGCTCCCGACACCACTTCAAGTGTGGTTTTCAGAGGCCCGCCGTCTGGCTGGGTAAGGGAATAGACGTGCCAGGGGGCCTTGACCGCCGCAGTCACGACAATCTCTGCACCCTCGCCGCCGCGCACGTCGGCGGGCATGAGTTTTGCGGTCCAAACGGCGTTTTTTTGGGCGAACGCCGGGACGACGCCGAACAAAACTAAAAATGCAGTCAGCAGACCGGTAAACCAACCGAATTGATCGTTGCGAACCATCCGATTCATCAGGAGGATCCTCCCTTTCTTAGAAAGCGTCGCGTTCCGCTTTCTCAACGGGCGAAGTCAGAATTTAGTTCCCCTTTATTTCCCTGCCGAAGACGAAAATTCCTGCGTCCGCTCCGCTCTCTCATACGCCCCCAATCGAGACCGAGGTTCCAGAGCGTTCACGTTCGGGGCGGCGAAAACCAATCGAATGATTGTTTGAAGTCCGCTCCTTTCTTTGGACGCTCGAAAACACCATTCGGCCCTTTTTGGCACATAATGATCTGTACTTTTGATTTATTTGATGATTTAGATTTATTTGATTTAATGAAGTGACCTAACGGAAAGGAGAACCCGTGAAAATTGTGCTGACCGGAGCCGAGCATCCGTTCGCGCTCGCGCTGATGCCCTGTCTGCTTCAGGAGATGGCCGTCCGTGCGGTGCTGCTTTCTCCCCGGCCCACTTTGCCTGAGGGCGCAGAGGCGTGGCCGGGCGACCTGCGTGATCCTGATTTTGTTCACCGTGTACTGGAGGGAGCCGACGCTGTTCTTCACCTCGCCTCCTGCCTTCCGCGCTTTGGGACGGATACGGAAACGCTTGACGCCGCCACTCGCGGAACCTACGTTTTGCTGAAAGAAGCGGAAAATGCCGGAGTCTCGCGAATCATTCTGGTCAGCAGTCTTGCCCTTTACGAGCAGCATCCGACCGACTGGAAGGTGACTTCCGAGTGGAAGCCTCAGCCCCTTTCCGACTTTTCTGCCTTGATTCCCTTTTTGATCGAGCGAAGTGTGGCGGAAGCGGCACGGGGGGTTCCGTTTTCGGTAGACTGCCTCCGTCTGGGAGCCAACTTGTTTGCTCCTGAAGCGGAAGACCGACCTCTAAAGCGAACCACCTCTTTCGCTCAAGCAGCGGAAGCCATCCTTCAGGCGATTTCCGCCTCGTTTTCCACCGAGACGGTCAATGCTCGCTTTCGGATTGAACACGTTCTCACCGAGGAAAGACCCTCCCCGCCCGATCTTCGCCCCTGGCAGGAAATTCTCGCTCCCCGTTCTCCGATTCCCTCGCGCCCGATTCAAAGGGTCGCGGTTTTCGGGGCAGGCGGCCCTGTCGGAGCCGAACTCACCCGTGAACTCGCCCCGCACTATGGGCTTCGCCTGACCGATCTGCGCGACCTAAACGACATTCACCAGACAAGTCCGCCGCAGTCGCCCGGTGCTCCGAAGCCGGAACCGGTTTTTCCACCGCACGAGGCATGGCTCGTGGATATTCGCAGTGCCGAGCAGGTTTACGCGGCCTGCAGCGGGATGGATGCCCTGATCAATGTCAGCGTAGTACGTCAAGATTCCGCAGCGGCGTTTCTCGTGAACACCCTCGGTGCGTTTCATCTGGCAAAGGCCGCCGTTCAGCACCGCATTCGCCGCGTGATCCAAACCGGGCCGCAGCTTCTCACGCTGGAGGGAAGAAACGATTATGCCTGGGATTTCGAGGTAGCCGGGGACGCTCCGCTCCGGCCCGGCTTAAGTCTGTATGGTCATTCCAAATTTCTGGGGCAGGAAATCCTAAGCGTGTTCGCTCTGGAATACGGGCTGGAAGTTCCGGTTTTGCTCTACGATCATTTCGTGAACGTTGAAACCGAAGATCCTCTGCGTCCAATGGCCCTTACCTGGCGCGATTCCGTCGCGGCGATCCGAAAGGCGTTGGAAGTTCCGGCGTTTCCGTCCCCCTATGAGGTGATGCACCTCACGCTCGACCTGCCTCACCGGAAATTTTCGGGCAGACAGGCCGAAGAGCTGCTGGGCTGGAAACCGACCACCCCGCTGGATCGTCTCTGGAAAAAATCGCGGCTGCCCAAATCGGATTAGACAAAAGACGGAACGCTCGAAGGAGCAGAAACGAGGAGAACAGACGATGCGGCTGAGAGGAAGCGGAAACGGAAACGGAAGCGTGCTGGGCACAACGGCGTCAGTCCGCGTTTTTGGCGGCGTAACGCTGCCCCCGGAAATGCCGGAAAGCCTGCGCGTTCTGCGGGACAGCAAACGGAACTCCGAAATTCCTGAGATTGTTTTGCTGTCCCCCACCCTTCAGGCCGCCCTGGGCGTGGCGGGGGTTCTGGAATGGGGCCGTGTAGCGGGAGCCGCCGTCGAAGAGGCCGCCTCAGCCTCGGTGCAGGCTCCGTTTCCCCTGGTCACCGGAGTTGCGGGCCTGATGGAGTTTGGCGAAGAGGACAAACTCGCCCTCCTTGACTCACGCGAAGGAACGGTGATCCTGGAGCCGGACTTTGCCGACATCGCCCGGTTTCAAGCCGAGGAAGACAACCTCGCTCCGCGCCGCCGGGTGTTTGTCGAGAGCGTACATCAGCCCGCGCAAACCACCGACGGCAGGCAGATTTTGATTTATGCGCGTATCGAGAGCGAGGAAGACCTTGTCCTTGCCCTCGCAGAGGGAGCCGATGCGCTCTACCTGGTCTCGCCGCCTGCTGCCGAAGACGGATTTTTCGTGTTCGGGAACGAGCCGCTGTTTCGTCCCGACGAGGACGAAGACACGCAAGCGGCGGCCTTGAAAAAACTGGCGGAACGCGCCTCCGGCAAGCCGCTGTTTTTGGAAGACGATTACCGCGCTTCACTAAAGGCGGTACTGGAAGCGGGCGCGTTCGCTGATTTTACCCTTTGTGTGCCGTTTCGAGATGACTTGCCGGAAGCCGGAATCGGCGAATTGAAAACGGCTCTGAAGGAGGAGCAGGAGGCTTTGGAAAGTGAAAACATCTCCTGCCGCACACCAGGAACCGCCCTGCGCTTTCTTACTCTGCCCTCTGCTGCCGAGCACGATCTGCAGCTCGATCAGGCAGAGCAGTTTGGGGCTGCCGCTCTTTTTCTGCCCTCAGTGCAAACCTTCGACACTCCTGAAAGGGCGAAAACGCTGGAAAGTTTCCTTCTCGCGGCCTCCGCCCGCCTGCTTCGCGTGGGAATGATTTCCAACCCCGCTGCTTTGGCCGAGTGTATCGGATGGGGCGCATCGGGTATTCTTCTGGAAGCCCGCGAGGTAGAAAACGCAAAGCAGAAAATCCGCACGCTTTCCGCGTCCCTGCTTCGTGAAGCGGTGCTGCAAAATTTACAGAACGGAACAGGCAGTTTTTAGAATGAGAGTTATAACCGTGCTGGTGGGGCTTGACCCCGAAAGTGAAGATGCCGCCGCGTTTCGCGAAGCGGTCGCCCGTATTCCCGACGCTCAAAAGCGAGTCGCTCTCCAGTTCGCGGACGGGGATGGGATCAACACGGCGATTTCCGAAGCCGAAGTTTTTGTCTGCGGCAGTTTCAGCGAGGAAGCCCTCAAGAACGCGGCACGCCTCAAATGGGTGTCGTTCTGGAGTGCTGGCCTCGACAACAAACTAACGCCTGCTCTGCTGGAACGCAGCCCCATCATCACCAATGCCTCCGGGGTGCATGGCGCGAATATCGCCGAACACGTTCTCATGTTTATGCTGATGTTTACCCGGCGGATGAATCTGCTTTTTCGGGATCAGATCGAAACCAAGTGGGGCCACCATTTCGCCTCGCGCTCCGAAGGGGCAGGCGAACTCACGGGGCAGACGCTGGGGATTGTCGGGCTGGGACGGATCGGGGAAGCCCTGGCAAAACGGGCGAAGTCGTTTGAGATGCGTGTGATCGCCGTTAAACGCGATCCCTCTTCGCGTTATTCGGGCGAAATCGAACTCGATGCGGTGTACGGAGCGGAAGAATTGCCCCGCCTGCTCGCCGAGTCGGATCATGTCTGCCTTTCGGTTCCCTACTCGCCGCAGACGCATCATCTCATCAATGGCGAAAACCTGCCTCAAATGAAGCCTTCGGCGTTTCTCTATAACATCGGACGGGGAAAATCGGTGGACGAAGCGGCTCTTATCGAAGCCCTGAAAGCCGGAACTATCGCCGGAGCGGGGCTGGACGTTTTCGAGACAGAACCGCTGCCCTCCGACAGCCCGCTGTGGACTATGGAAAATGTGCTCATTACCCCGCACAACTCCGGCATGACCCCGCACTATTTTACCCGTACCGCCTCGCTTTTTGCCGAAAACCTGGAGCGTTACCTGAACGGCGAGCCGCTGAACAACCGCTACAGGGCATCACGCGGCTATTAGGGGCGTCGTCGGGTCAGCTTCCAGGCGGCGGGCAGGGAGAGCGAAGCCAGCCCCGCCTTGACGCAGTCACCGGGCAGAAACGGCAGCAGGCCAAGAACAGCCGCCTTTCCAAAGCCCCCGACGAAAAAGGCGAGCCAGCACGTTCCCGCCGTCAGCACCACGCCGCTGGAGATCAGCATCGCCGCAAAAGTTCTGGCCGGGGTGCGATCCCATCCCCGTGAAGCCAGCGTCCCCATTAAAAATGCCGCTGCCGGATAGGAAAGGAGATAACCGCCGGTCGGCCCTGCAAATTTCGCATAGCCCGCCGCGCCCCCGGCAAACACCGGCAGTCCGGCAGCCCCTTCCAAAAGATACAGCAGCAGCGTCACGCAGGCCAGTCGTGCTCCCAGTGCCGCCCCGGTCAGCAAAACCGCAAAGGTCTGCCCCGTGATCGGAACCGGGGTAAAGGGAAGGGGAATGGAAATTCGTGCACTTGCCGCAATGAAAAGTGAAAAGCCGACGGCAAGGGCGGCCTGACGAAGATTTCGCTGAACCTGATTTCCCGAAACTGGAAACACGGTGTCGAGCAGGGTTGCCGAAGCTCCAAGCGTGGTAGAAGACATAAACTTTCCTTCGCTTACAAATTATTTGGAACTGATTTTCAATTCGAGCACTGTCACGGAGTAAGGAGCAAACTTCACCTCGAAATTCGCCGAGGCCCCCGTCAAGCGGCGCGACACGGGAACTATACGAGTCGGCTGCTCAATCGAGTTCACGTCCGAAAGGTGAGCGGAGGTCAAAATCGTCATCGTCCCTTTCGATTCTACCCGCTTTACCCCCTGCAAGTCGAGGCGAACCGTTTGTTCCGTGCCGGAAAAATTCACCATCTTGAGAAATAAGCGGCCTTTTTTCGCGTCTTTCGTGACACCGTAGATAAGATGAGAGCCTCCGCTCAGGCTGGCAGGCACAACCGCATCGCCGAGGTGCTCCCGAAACATTTTGTGAACATAGTAAGACGGCGACCCAAAGGAGGACAGTCCGTCGTAACCGATGAGGTTGGTGTTCCACTGTTTGCCGCCAGGGTTCACGTTCACCAGCAGCGGCGCGTATGCCGACAATAAAACCACCTCCGAGTTTCGCTCCATGCCGGTCATCCAGCCCGCGTCTCCAAGGGCAGAATGTAAATCCGGCGTGGGGGTTCCGGTCTGAGAAGCCCACTCGCCGACAAAAATTTTCGGGCCTGTGCGCGAAAAATGATCGTAGTGATGCGAATCCCCCGCCATATCCTCCGGGCTGCGGTAGAAATGGTCGTCGTAAAGGTCAGGGACGCGGCTTTTCACTCGGTCGGTGGCGATCAACTGCAGCTGCGGGTACTTCGCTTTCAACGCATCGTGGAACTGCGCGTATCGCCCCTCGTAAAGGCCGGAGCGGTCAAACCAATCCTCGTTTCCAATCTCGACAAAGTGAATCGGAAACGGCTTCGGGTGTCCGTCTTTGGCTCGCTGCGCTCCCCAGGGCGTTTTCACATCGCCCAGGCAGTATTCCAGTTCTTCAAGGCCCTCCTGCACAAAGGGAGCGAGTTTTTCTCCCGGCGGCACCACTTCTCCCCGCAGCGAGTAGCCTGCATACACGCCCAGCAGCGGCTCCATGTTCAAGTCTTCGCACCAGAGCAGGAATTCGAGCAGTCCCATTCCATCGCTTGAACGATACCCCCAGGTTCCCGGATGCCCCGGTCGCTCCGTCAGCGCGTGGAGCGTTTCCTTCCAGGGAAAGCGGGTCGAGATCGTGTCGCCTTCAAGGTAGTTGCCGCCGGGAAGCCGCAAAAATGCCGGTTTCATCTTGGCGAGTTTTTGCATCAGGTCGGGGCGGTTTCCATTCGGTCGGTTTTTGTAGGTCGGCGGAAAAACCGAAACGAGGTTCAGCCAGAAGGTTCCGGGGCGCAGGGCGCGAACGGCAAAGCGGGCTTTGGCGTCGGGCTTGAAATTCCCGGCTGTTCGCAGCTCGAAGCGGAACGGCTTCCACCGGGGGGATGCAAGCGAAAACTCGGTCTGAGCATAAACGGTGCGCCCATCTTCGCTTTCCAGCGTCACTTCGACGGGCAGCGAAGGGCGGGAAGTCCGGGCAAAAAAGGAAATTCGATAGGGGGTGTCGGGCTTAACGGGCACGCCGAAATAGCCGGTGTTTGCGGCCCCTGCCCCGTGCTCTGCTCCGGCAAGCGAGGCCTCTACCCGAAGGCTGACCGGCAGCTTCGCGTTCAGCGGCTCCGAACGATCCAGAGAAATCGTGCCGGATGCAGTGCCCTTCGACACCGAAATCCAGTGAGCGGGCGTTTTCGGATCGTCCAGAAAAACCCGGTTTCGGATCAGTTCCGCATAAAGACCGCCGTCATAGGAATAATTGATCTCCTCCGTCATCAGGCCATAAAGCCGAGAGCTGACCTTCGCCGCGCTTTGATCGGCCTGTATCTTCAACACCGGGGCCGGATAGATCGGCGTCACCAACGCTTTGATCTCGGCGAGGGGAAGAGCCGCAGGATAAATTCGCACGTCGTCAATATCACCGCGAACAAAATCTGCGGGCTTTCCAGCAAATTTCCCGCGCCCGATCAAGGTGTCTCCAGTGGCTTTCCAGACGCCTTTTGCAGAAACCGTTTCCTGCAACACCCCGTTGACGTAAAGTGAAAGGGTTTTCTTTTCCGCGTCGAACACGCCCGCGAGATGATGCCAGACATCGGGTTCCGGGCCTGCGGCGGAGGCGGCATACGTGCCGTTTGCCTCTTTGTCTTCGGCCAGCGCGGTAAAGGCAAACCGCCCGTTGTCTCCGCGCAGCTGAAGAAAGAAACCGCTCACTCGTGCGCCGTCAATTGAAACGAACGTCTGAAACCCCTCGGCGGCATCCACTTTCACCCAGGCCGCAACGGTATAACTGTGCGTGGTATCCACCACCGGCTGCGGAATAAAAGCCATGCTGGAGTCTTGTCCCGAAAGGTGCAGCGCGTGCGCCCCGATCCAGCCTTTTCCAAAAGCCGCCAGCGGGCCGAGTTTCGCACCCTTGCCCCTGCCGGAGCGGTCGGCGGTGTCCTGCCCGCTCCCTTCGTCGAAGGGGAGATGGAGCACGGGCGAAACCGCCTGCCCCCGTCCCGGCAGGGCCGTTCCACTCAGCACAAGCATCACAGCAAATTTCAGCAGCAAAAAAAGTCTGGTCAAACGTCTTCCTCTTTCGGCATTCAAGGCCGCTCGTTCATTTCAAACCACAAGATAGTACCGCCTTTCCCCCAGGTTTTACATCCTGCGTCCCCGAATTTGCCCTTACCGCTTAGTTATGATATACTAAAAGTGTCTCTGTAAGGTGATGTCTTTGTCGTTTCCGTGGTGTGCCTTGCAACTCTGCTTTTTCGATCTGAGACGCCCACCTAAAAGGAGACTGCCCGATTGAAACGTTTTATGGTTCGACCCACCCTGTTTTTCCTGACTTCTCTTGCCGCTGTGTCCGCTTCCCTTTCTGTTTTGGCTCAATCCACCGTTCCCGTCAGCGTCAACAACGCAGGCACGGTCAGCAACAGCCTCAGCAACAATCCCAGCCTTTCCTACGACGGTCGTTTCGTGGTTTTTCTCGACCTCGGTTCCAATCTCGTCCCCGGTGACACAAATGACAGATTTGATGTTTTTCTGCGCGACACTCAGACGAACACCACCACCCGGCTCAGTGTCTCAAGCGGAGGCGGGCAGGCCAACGACGAGTCGAACAACCCGTTTATTTCTTCGAGTGGCCGCTTTGTGGTTTTCGACTCCAAAGCCGCCAACCTCGTTTCCGGCGACACCAACGCCAAACGGGACTGCTTTCTGCTGGATCGGCAAACGAACATACTGGAGCGCGTTTCGCTGGGCAACGGCAGTGTTCAGGGGGACGGCGATTGCCGTTCGCCCGTTGTTTCCGACGACGGGCGGTTTGTCGCATTCGAGAGCAATGCCTCCAATCTGACCGCCGTCACCGGCAACGGTAAATTTCAGATTTATCTGCGGGATCGTACGCTGGGAACAACGGTGTGTATTTCAACCGGAGCCGGAGGCGTGCTGGGCGACGGCGATTCGCTGGTGCAGGCGATCACTTCGGACGGGCGGTTTCTGACCCTTTCCAGCACGTCCTCCAACCTTGTGGCCAATGACACAAATGGATTGGAAGATGCGTTTCTCTACGACCGGACAGGGGCGAAAATGGAGCGGGTCTCGGTGGCCTCGAACGGGGCGGGCGGAAACGGCGATTCGGGGACGGACGGCGTTTTCGCCTCGCTGGATGGCCGTTACGTCTTTTTCGGCTCGAATGCAGGCAATCTCGATCCGCGCTCTGTGGAAGGGCGCAGCCTCTGCTATCTGCGAGACCGAGCGGCGGGAACCACCACGCTGGTCAGCCTAAGCCTAACCGGAAACGCACCCGACAACGACACCTACCCTGCCTCTTTCACTCCCAACGGGCAGATCATCGGCTTCGACAGTTTTGCCTCCAACCTCGTCGCCAACGATACGAACAACGAGGAGGATGCCTTTGTCCGCAACCTGGCTTCAGGAAAGACCACACTCATCAGCGCAGGAACCGACGGCGGCGTGGGGGCAGGAATTCTGCCACGCAGTGTGCTCCCCATCCTCAGCGGCAACGGAAAACAGGTGGCGTTTCGCAGTTCCGCCTCGAATCTCGCGCCGGGAATCACCGATACGAACCGGCACATCTATCTTCGCGGGCCGGTTTATGAAGTTCTCAGCGGAACCCTCGATCTCCTGCCGGGCACTGCCGCTCCCCAGGATTTTCGCTTTACCGTGCGCCTCGCAGGGGCCGACCTGTACACGCTCACCAGGACGGTTTCGCCATCAGGAGAATTTTCTTTTCTGGTGGAGCCGGACGCCTATGTTCTGCACCTCAAAAGCGACCGCTATCTAGGGCTGAATGACTTGGCGGATGCCATGCTCGGTGACGCCGCGCTGGGGCTGCTGCCAGTAAAAGCCGGGGACGTAGATGGAAACAATACCATCAACGTAGACGATCTCACCCTGCTGCTCAATGCCTACAATACCACCTCGGCCAGCCCTCAATACGCGCCCTTTGCCGACTTCAATCTCAACGGCTCCATTGATGTAGACGACCTCACCGCTCTGCTCAACAGCTACAACGTCACCGGCCAGGGCTAACTCCGCTCCAGCGCGTCTCCCCGTCGGAACAAAACACGAAATCGGCTCACCGGGGAATTCCCCGGTGAGCCGATTTCAACCGCCGAAACTAGTAGTCCAGTTTACGAAGGGGCAGTGCTTTGTTGTCGTCCTTCATTTTCTTTCCCAGAGCCTTAATGACTTCGCTCGCCATTGCTGCTTCCGGGGCCTCTTTCCCCTCATGAACGGCTTTCAGAAGATAGCCGACCGGCTGTCCAACGAGCCGTTTCGATACGTCATCCATGATCTCGGCGACCACATCGGCGCGGGTTCGCGTGGGGGCATAATAGCCTTTTCCACCGCGAGGACGCCGTTCCACCGTCAGCAGACCCTTTTCGACCATACGCGATAGAGTCACCGCGATTGTGGAAGGAGACTGCATTTCCCGTTTTTCCGCACGACGGGCAAAATGCATGATTTCGTAAACCTGCACGGAAGATTGTGCCTCACCCGCATCCCAGAGCAGCCGGAGAATGTCTCCCTCCAAAACTCCCAGTGAAGGCACATCATCCCCGCCTACGCCGATATACTTTCGGCGTCGTTCTGTTGTTTCCATCGTTACCATCCCTTCGTTACGTTTTGAGTGACGTACCTTTTTGTATTTCAATCTTCACCAACGCGCTCTCTTTGCCGAAATGCATCTCGGATTGGCGCGTCTTTGTAAGGCAGATGTCTTCTGTTACGCAGAATTTCCCCCGATCTTCTGCATCAACAAGAGCGTTTGCCAATTCTTTTCAACCAAAGTAACTGAGAAAACAATCAGACATTGTATCAACAGTTCTCTTAAAATTGTACCTTCTTTTTGCCAGGATCATTCCATTTGGTTGCAAAAAAGCGAACAGGCAACTCAAGAAAAACCAAACCTCTGAAACGCGGCCCCCTGCTCAACCGTCTTTTACATCAGATATCGAACTTAAAGCCAAGCCCGAAGTTTCAGAATCGGTGTACCCAAACGCCCCCTTCAACTTCGGCGATCATCTTAGCGAGCAGGAACCCCTATGAACCCTACGTCACTTTCTGGCACAAGCCCCACCCGCCCTCGAAAACGCGGAGGCTGGCGGGGCAAAGCCGCTTTGCTGCTCTTTCTCATCGGCGTCGGCTTTTATCTCGGCATCAAGACCACGCTTCGCGTGGCGGAGGGCGGCCCGGACTGGCTCAAGCGTCCTTTCGGAGTAGCCGAGTGGAAAAAAGCGGGCGATCCTTCGCTTCTGCCGCCTGCCCTGCCCGCCTCACCTGCCGGAAAACCCGATCTTTCCGTTCCGGTCACGCCGTCCTCTGCGGCACCGCCCCCGGCGGCTCAACCCCAAAACGCGGTTTCAAGCCCCACCCCTTCTTCTCCGGCTGGATCGCCCTCGACTGCGGCTTCCGCTTCGAGTGGTGATTTGGCCCGGCAGGTCAGCACTTACCATCGGGAACTGTACCGAATTCAGTCCGTGTTTGGCGACTTCAAAACCGCCCGCGCCGACTCAGCCGATACAAGCCTGCCCGCCGAGCGCACCCAGGCCGCCTCCGACCGACTGACGGTATTGACCGACGAAATGGTTTCTGGTGTTCAGAAGGCACAAGCCCTGAAGGAAGAATTGGATCGGAACCCGCAAACGAAGTTGAAATATCGGGAGGGGGAAACGGTCATCGCTCCAGCACTGGCGAGGGCCGCCTTTCCGGAAATGAGCGTTGACAACCTGAAGTTTTTGCTCTTAAACTAAACGACAATGCTTCTCGCTTATTTGAGGGGGATCGAGGAAGTGATTTTCGCCTTGGCCCGCAGTTCGGTGAGAAAACCGGGGCGCAGTGCCTCGCGAGCGGAAACAAGGGCGGCGTTTCGCTCCTCTTCGGTCAATTCGGCCCCGGTCTTTGCCAGCGTGAACGCATACCAGCCTGTTTTGCCGCGCAGGGGCGGGCTGATCTCGCCGGGCTTCAGGGTGTAAATCGCCCTTTCCAGGGTTGAGTTTCCCGTTCCGCGCACCGCAGCGGGCCTTAATCCCCCTGCGGCACGGGTGTCGTCCTCGTTTTGCTCGGAGGCCGCTGCCGCAAAGGGTTGACCGCCCCGAATTTGCGCGATCCACCGAGTGAGCCGATCTTTGGCCGCCTCCGACTCCGCTTCCCCGTTTACGTTCGCAAACAGCCATCGAATCTGAACATAATCCTCTTTGCAGAGGGAGTGGCCGTTTTTCTTCGCCAAATCCCGATCCAAAAGCCCGTCCGTCTGCACCCGAAAAATCAAATCCTGCTTGAAAATATCTTCTGGGATTCGAAACTGCCGCATGATCTCCCCGTCGGAAGGCGAGGTTCCGAGCTGCTTTCGCAAGGCGTCGAACAGCTCTTTTCGCTTCGCGGCGATTTGTGCCGGGGTAACAGAGATGTGTTGTTTTTGGGCTGTCAGGGCCACAAGGCGATTGATAACGAGCGAAGACAAGGGGCCGGACGCCTCAGCGGATTTGCCGTCTTTGCCGTAAAGAGCCGCGTAGATTTGCGGGCTAGTCAGCGTATAGGCGGCGGAGGCCCCCTGATTTCCCAGCCACTGCTGAGCCGCCAGTGCGCCAAGCCGGGCAGGGAGAGCCGGGTCTACCCTGAGCCAGAAAAAAGTCAATTCACGGCGGGTAATTTTCTGCCCCTCCACCCTTGCCATCAGGTCCTGCCCGCTCAAGGTTTGGGCGGATAGTGAGGGCGGAACCGCGAGAAGGGGCAGCAAGGCGAACTTCAAAAACAGGGTTGGGCTGATTTTCATGTCTGGGCGGGTTCCCTTCAGATTCCTGACCGGCCTTGCGTTTCGTTTTCGCTCCGCACAGGCGAAATTGCGGCTTTGATGGCGCGGCTTTTTCCCCCCGCAAGGTCGGCCAGTACGGTGGGCAGTTCCGCCAGCGAAGCGCGAGCCGAAATGAATTCGTGCGCCGGAACCTGCCCGCCTGCAATGAGTTCGAGGGCGCGGCGAAACGCAGAAGGCGTATGATGAAACGTTCCTTTCAGCGTCAACTCCTCGTAATGAATGCGATGCGTGTCTACCTGCACCGACGTTTTCGCGGGGCATCCTCCAAACAGGCTGATGATCGAGGCTTTCCGCCCCAGCGCAATCGCTGTCTCCCAGGCGGAGGGAAGCCCTACCGCCTCGATCACTTTGTCGGCCCCATGCCCGCCCTCGGTGCGCGACTTCAACTGCGCAATCAAGTCTGAAGTCTCGAACTCGGCGGCATCGAAAGTTTCCGAGGCTCCGAGCCGTTCGCCGAGTTCCAGCCGCTCCCGGCGTTTTCCCGCCAGCAGAACCCGCGCCCCCGCCAGAGCGCAGAGCCGGACAAAACAAAGTCCAATCGGGCCTGCGCCCAGCACGACCACCGTTTCTCCCCTCTCGACAGGCACTTCGTCCATGCCGCGTACCACGCAGGCAAGCGGCTCGGCGAACGCCGCCTCTTCCAGCGAAAGCGAAGCGGGAACCCGATAGAGGTTTTTCTCCACGATTCGGGCAGGAACCGTGATTTTTTCGGCGTAGGCTCCGTTCAAAAAAAGCAAATCTTCACACAGTTCGGGCAGCTGTTTTCGACAGTAAAAGCACTCGCCGCAGGGCGCGGAGTTTGCCGATACCACCCGGTCTCCGCTCTTCCACCCCGTCACTCCCTCCCCGACGGCTTCGATGATTCCGGCAAATTCATGCCCGAAAGCGATGGGCGGCCTCAGCATCATGGCATGATAACCCCGCCGATAAACTTTTACATCCGTGCCGCAGGTCAGAGCCGTATGGATCGTGACCCGCACTTCGCCCGGAGATACCGGGGGGACGGAAACCGTTTCAAGGCGGGCGTCCTCTTTGCCGTGCAAAATGACGGCTTTCATGGTAGACGCTTCGGGTTTGCGAGGGGTCAGGAGCATGGCAGAACGAGAACTTTCAAGGAGTGGAGATCGGGCTGAGCGGCTTTCGCAAGCGCGTCGCCGATTTGTGACAGTGGAAAGCGATGCGTGATCAGCGGGCGCACCTCTACCTGCCGCGTGAAAATGAGATCGGCGGCCTGCTCCTGAAGCGTCAAATCGGAAGAATAGGAGCCGATCAGCCGTTTTTCCAGAAGACAGATTTGTCCGGCGTCCACCGTCACGGGGTCTTCAAGGCGAGTCTGGGCAAACAGCAGCACGGTTCCCGCCGGACGCAGCAGATCGAACGCAGCAGGGATTACCGAAGACAGCGCAACCGCCACAATCACGAGATCGGCTCCGCGCCCTTCCGAGAGGGCACGAACAGCGGCTTCCACCCTGCCGTCTCCTTCTGGTGAAACCGCGATCTCTGCCCCGAAACGACGCGCCATTTCAAGCCGTGACTCAATTTTATCCACGCCAATCACTCTGGCCCCGCTCAGTTTCGCCAGCTGCGTAAACAGCAGACCAATCGGCCCCTGTCCCAAAATCACGACGGTATCCCCGGCCCGGAGGCTCGCCAGTTCCATTCCCTTCAGGCAGGTATTCAGCGGCTCAACAAAAGTGGCCTCCTCAAAGGAAACCGAGTCGGGAATTTTGACCATCCCCCGCTCGGCGCACCAGTCCATCACCCGGACGTACTCGGCAAAACCGCCCCCGGAAGGCTCGAACCCCGCAGTCGTACCGGTTTTTTTGTAGGTGGGGCACTGGGAAAACGCTTTGCGGAGGCAATAGGAGCAGCTTTCACGAAGGCAGGGCACATGATGGTTGACCAGAACGCGATCCCCGATGTTCCATGCGGTGATCCCGCTTCCGAGAGCGGCGATGGTTCCGGCGGTTTCATGCCCGAAAATGCGCGGCGGAGGGACAAGGCCATAGTGAATTTTCTTCAGGTCGGTGCCGCAGACGCCGCACGCCGCCACACGGAGCAAAACCTCCCGGTCTTCCAGTGAGGGAACCGGAACGGTTTGTAGTTGAACCGAATTTTCGCCGCAGTAAACAGCGGCGGTCATAGAGTCGGGGATTGGCATGATGAGGGCAGGCGTGCGTTTTTGTTTTTCGTGAGCACAAAGCACAGAGGCACTAAATTTTTTTCAGGGTTTCGCGGACGGTCGTTAGACACGCCTGTATCGCAGGAATTGGGTTTTCAGGCTGTTCTTCATATTCGAGGGAAAGCAGCCCGCCAAACCGATTTTTTTTCAGCAGTTTAAGCAGACTCAGCAAATCTAGGCTGCCTTTGCCAAGTTCCGTGAACGTTTTGTCCCCGCTGGCTTCGGTTCTCATATCTTTCAGATGAACGCCAAGCAACCGCCTGCCAAACACCCGCGCCGCCAAAACTGGGTCTTCATTGGAGCGCAGAAAGTGCCCGGTGTCATCACAGGAGCCGATTCGCAGACCTCTTCCGACAAAGGCTTTTTCTTCGTCCGTGATTTTGTCGTAGCGGTCTCCAGGCCCGTGATTGTGAATCGCGAGATTGATTTTGTACTCCTGCGTAAGGCGGTCGAGCAGCTCCAGCGAGGCGAAGTCGGGCGAGGCGGACAGAGTCTCGATGCCCATCGCTCTGGCAAATTCGAATGTGCGGCGGGCGTCTTTTTCATGGTTTGTGAAGCCCACGACGCCAAAGGCCCGAAGCTGAACTTTGTATTTTGCCAGCAGTGCTTTCACCTCCGCCTGTTTGCGGGGGTGGTCCGTCACCGCGATATGGCCGGGATAGGCTTCCCAAAAGGAAATTCCCAGTCCCTGCGTTTTTGCAAGGGCTTCTTCAAGGCCAAAGTTTCGGAGCGAATAGGATTGCAGACTCATGCGAAAGGGGGCGTAAGGGGGCTTTTGCGCGTCGGCTCCGGATGAAAATTCCGAGAGCGAAACCAGAGCGGCAGAACCGGCGAGAAGTTGGCGGCGAGTCAGCAGTGACATGGGGAACCTTTCGGAGCGGGTTGCATCTAAAAGGGGATTTCGTTCTTTTCGTGGAAATTTCCTCTTTTTCGCGAATCCCATTTTCAGGGTATCCTAAAAGAGACGATTTCGGGGTTTCTTGCGGGAGGGCAGAGGCAGCATGAGGGTGGCGGCAGACAACAAAGACAATCTTTGGATAGATTTCGCCAGGGAATCGCTGACGGTTGCGGCCTCCGCCATTGAGCATTGCGCCGAGCGGCTGGACTCCTGTTTTCTGAGGGCCTTAGAACTGCTCGATCATTGCAGCGGAAAGGTCATCACGACCGGCGTAGGCAAATCGGGGATTGCCGCGAAAAAGATGGCCGCCACTTTGACCTCGACTGGCTGCCCCTCCATTTTTCTCCATCCTTCGGAGGCCATGCACGGCGACCTTGGCATTGTCGAAGCGGACGATGTGGTGATCGCTTACTCGAACGGCGGGGAAAGTGAAGAACTTTTAGCGATTTTGCCGTTTATTTTAAGCCGGGGCGTGCCCATTCTGGCGATTGTCGGCAATTTAGAATCAACACTCGCACGAAAATCTAACGTCTTTATTGATGCAGGCATCGAGCGCGAGTCGTGTCCGCACAATCTGGCCCCCACGACAAGTGTGGTGGCGGCGATGGCCCTAGGCGACGCGCTGGCAATGACGCTTCAAAAACGGCGGGGGTTTTCAACCGAAGACTACGCCAAAAATCATCCGGGCGGACGGCTGGGACGGCGATTGACCCTGCGCGTCCAGGATGTGATGCCCTCCGGCGAAGACCGGATTCCGCAGGTTGGGCCTGAAGCCTCTATGACCGAGGTGCTCAGCGAAATCAGCCGGAAACATTTGGGGGCGGCCTGCGTTCTGAACTCTGAAAAGCACCTGCTGGGCATCATCACCGACTTCGATTTTCGGCAGGCTTTACAGTCGCGGGGTGCAGAAGCCCTGTCGCTCACCGCTGCTGAGATGATGAACCCGAACCCGGCAGTGGTGCTGGCTCCCGAAGAACTCGCCTTTCGAGCGATGGAACGAATGGAGGGGCGGCCTCGTCCTCTCTCTGTGGCTCCGGTCGTTGCAGGGGATGGGTGCTGCGTGGGGATGGTGAATCTCCATGTCCTTCTTCAAGCAGGGCTTTAGGCCGACAACATTTCTTAAGTCAAACTCGATTACTGGCGCAGTGGCCTCAAGAAAGGGATTTTATGAAACCGCTGTTACAGTCTCACAACACGCCGGAAATATCGGTGGTTGTGCCCGCCTACAAAGTGGAACGTTTTCTGGAAGAGACGATTCAGAGCGTCTTGTCGCAAACCTACTCGAATTGGGAGCTGATCCTCGTGGATGATGGCTCGCCGGATCGAACGTTTGAGATTGCCTCTCACTATGCCGATCAGTACCCGCACCGAATTCGTGTGTTTAGCCAGCCGAATTCCGGCCCTGCCTCTGCCCGCAACACCGGCTACTCTTTTGCCTCTCCCGCCTCTACCTATGTGGCGTTTCTGGACGGCGACGACCTCTGGGAGCCGGACGCCCTCGAAGTTCTTCTTGCCGAACTGAAGGCCAACCCGGACGCTTACGGAGTTCATGCCCGCGCTCGTCTCATTGACTCGAAAAGCAGGGTTCTCCCTGATACCGAGCGTCTTGCAGGCTTACTCAAACGCCATAAAATCGAAAATGGTACACTGGTAACGCTGCCGCTGGACGGTCGCACCGAATTTTCCGCTCTTGTGTTCGACAACTGTATTGTTACGCCCGGTGTCACTCTTCTCCAAAAAGCGGCTCTCGAAGAGGTGGGTGGCTTTGATCCCGAACTTTTCGGGACAGAGGATTGGGAGCTCTGGGTACGCATCAGTCGAGCACGCCCCTTTGTCTTTCTGGATCATATCGTGCTGAATTACCGTCAGCATGAGGCCAATATCTCCCGTCGCAAACGTTCGATGAACCTCAACACAGAACGCGCCCGCGTGAAAATGGTGAATTCGCCCCAAAACTCTCCTGAACAAAGGCGGCTTTCCCAGTTGGGCTGGCAGCTGCACACCTCGCTGACTTATCGAAATTTGCTGGAGGCCGCCAAAAAGGATGCTCAGCAGGGGCACTTTGTATTGGCCTTAAGGCGAGCCCGCCATGCATTCCATGTTCGAAAACGTTTGTCTGCCCCTTTGCCCTAACCTTTCTCCCCGTCTGTTGTCTCTGTTTTTGCCGGAGAAGGAACCTACGTTTCTTCCCATAGGCTAAACACTTTTGTCAAAACTTTTGTTCATCCTGACATTTCCGAACAAAATCACGTTCTGCGAACGCAAAAATCGTTTTGCTTTTGCTTCGACTCTCGGTTGGCACAGATTTTGCGTTGTCTTTAGTGGGGGTAGGCAAACCTATGCTCGAAGCCTGGTCAGGAAGTAACCGTTCGTAACAATCATACTTTATCCCGCGTTATCTTAACCTCGCTTGTTCCCCGCTTCGATTTCGCTTATGAATACAAAACAAATCCTAAAAAATGCAGGCTCAAATTATGGGCGTACCCTGGTTCAGCTCGTCGTTACTCTTTTGTTAACACCTTACACCTATCGTATTTTGGGCAAAGAAGCCTTTGGGATTTGGGCACTCTCTCAGGCCATTGCTGGATATTTCAGTCTTCTCGACATTGGCTTGACCAACGGCTCCACCCGCTATATTGCTCACTATCGTGCCCTCAAAGACTGGGATCGCATGAACCGCGTGATCGGTTCGGCTATGAGTTGCTTCGCCAGTGTCGGACTGACAATTCTGCTGCTCAGTTTTATGGTTGCCTTTCACGTCGAGCGATGGGTGCATATCAGCGCAGATCAAGTGGGAACGCTTCGTCTGTTGATCGTCAATGTAGGAGTCATCGCGCTTATCGGTTCCACCACCGTTGTGCCTGTTCAGTGCGTTATCGTTTCCCAGCGTCAGGATGTTCTAAATCTGCGGATGTTGGGTATACAGATTTTTGCAGCGGTTGCAACAGCCGCAGGATTGGCGGCGGGAGGAGGAGTTTGGACGCTGGCTCTCATTCAAATTCTGAACAACCTCGCCAACGGGTGGTTTGGCTATTCGCTGACCCGTCGTTTTCTTCCAGAAGCCAGATTGAGATTTGGTTGGGACACACAGGAACTGAAGACAGCCCTGACATTTGGGGGCATCATCTTTTTGGTGACTTCAGCGGAACGCTTGATTTTTTATTCTGATACGCTGGTTATTTCGCACTTTCTCACCGTAAGTCTCGTTGCAGGATATAGCATTGTATTGAAAATCGTCGAGATGATGCGAAGTATGGTGGGAGCTGGTGCAGGCGTACTAGGCACTTTTATTCAAGAGCAGGCATCCCTGGGACATTCTGAGGCTTTAGGACGCATTTGGCTTCAATGTACACGATGGTCACTCATGATTCTGTTTCCGATTACCTGGGTCTGTTTGTTTTGCAGCGATGAGGTTATCAGCAGTTGGCTCGGTCAGTCAGATCATGCGGCAGCAATGGCCCTTTCTTGGCTCGCTGTCGCTCAATTGGTTGATCGCGGACAGGTGGGTGCGTTTCAAGTATTAATCAACAGCGGAGGTCATATACAACTGGCGCGGATTTATCTTTTGGAAGCAATACTCAATCTCTCACTGAGTATTTATCTTGTTCAGCGGTTTGGCTTGGTGGGTGTGGCAATGGGAACTACTTTTCCTGTCTTTTTGCGAGGGCTTGTGTTCTATCCCGTTTTAATGTTTCGCCTGACCCGTGTGCCAATCAGATACTACCTGTGGCAGGGAGTCACCACACCTTTTATTGCATCGCTGCCCTTTTTAGCAGCGGCAGGCGGATACCGCGTGTTCGGACTGCACACGGGACGCCTCTCACTGATTATCATGCTCGCCGCCGGGTCTGCCCTTACCTTAGCAGCCGTTTGGGGCATCTGCCTCACGCCCGCTCAGCGCATCCGCATCAAAGCGTTGAATCCTCGGGCGGCAGTCGGAGCCGCCAGCCCATGAGCAAGCAGCCCATTGGCGTTTATTGTCTTGCAAATGATGTCGTTTATCATTGGTTTGCGGCCTTTGTTCGAAGTCTACGCCTTTACGCGCCCCAATTACCGCTGATTGTTGTTCCGTTCGACTCGCGCATGGAACGAGTAAGTGCTCTCCAGAAAAAGTTTGACTTCACACTTATGGAAGCAGCAACTCTCAAAAAATATGAAGCCTTCGGACGAGAGTTCTTTCCGAACAATTCCGTTGGAGCCAACACTTTTCGTAAATTCAGTATTTTCGATGGAGATTTTGACCGTTTTTTGTTCTTCGACGCAGACATCGTTTTGATGGAAAGTCCTGAACTCTACTTTGATCTTGATGAAAAATCCGCTTGTGATCTTCTCTATTTCGAGAGTGAGCCGAATGCTGTGTTTTTGCCGGGAGAGTTGAGGAAAAAGGTGGAAGCAGAAGGCGGAAGTCTTATTAATACCGGGGCTTTTCTGTCCCGCCGAAACGGACTAACTTGGATGGATTTGCAAATGCATCTCGCCGAAGGAAAGAAACTCGAAGCACAGTTTGCTCCCACCGCCGAGCAGCCTTACTTCAACTACTGCCTTTTTCAGAAAAAACTAAGGCTGTGTTCTGTGCGAGAACTGCGCTCTGATTTGACTTCCACGGTTTGGGCAGGCGAAAAAGCAAAAATCGAAGCAGACCGCCTCCAAGGAAAGCAGTTACCTTTCCTTCACTGGGCAGGCTACGGAGCTTCATGGGACATTCCTTATCGGGCAACTTACCTTCATCACCGTTTACGTGATGCATCTCCGACAGACTGTCTGAGGACACTCGGCTATCTACTACGAAAATCACTTCGTAAAAGATTTTAGTTTTGACTCGTGTATCGTTAAATTTTGAGAATCACACTATGCGTATCGCTACTGTCGCTTACTACCTGCCTCCCAATGACCGCATCGGCGCGGGTTTTCAGATGCACTACCTCGCCAACGCCTATGCTCAATGCGGGCACGAAGTCACGATGTTCAGCCCCTATTCCGAAGCAGAAAAGGCTCCCGACGCCCTTTATTCCATGCAGCCGGTTCCGGTTGGCCTTAAAAATCGCACCTTCCGCTTTGCCTGGAACCTGCGAAAACAAAATTTCAAGGGTTTCGATCTCATTCATGCAGGAATGGACGACTACTGGCTTGCAGGCAAAAAACGTCCCTACCACATTCGCACCTTTATGGGGTCCTGTATCGCGGAAGCCATCTATGCCAAAGGGCTTCGCGCCAAGGTGCGGATGTCACTGCTCGGTCTTTCGGAGGTTGCTTCCTGCTTTATCGCCAACCGCAAAGTCTGTATCTCAAAAGACACCCTCAAATACTGTCCGACTGTTCAAGAAGTGGTCGGCTGCGGCCTTGATCATCATCTCTTTCGTCCTGGCACGGTCAAATCGGAAGCCCCTTCGATTTTGTTTATCGGGACGATGCATGAGCGCAAACGCGGCGCGGAACTGCTGGAAATTTTTCAGAAAGAAATTCGTCCTCGCTTTCCAAACGCCGAATTGTGGATTGTCCGTGAACCGAACCCGGTGGCAGCAGAAGGGGTGAAATGGTTTGGGCCGGTCGCTACCGAAAAACTCATCGAACTCTATCAGAATGCCTGGGTGTTCTGCCTGCCCAGCTCCTATGAAGGATTCGGAGTGCCCTATATCGAAGCAATGGCCTGTGGAACCCCGACGGTAGCCACGCCGAACCCCGGCGCACTCGAAGTGCTGGAAAACGGAAAACACGGCATCATCGCCGATCTTCCCGAACTCGGCAAAGCCCTGACTGATTTGCTGGATTCACCTCAAAAACGGGAAGAATATCGGGAAAAAGGCCTCAAACGCGCCGAAGATTTTCACTGGGATCGGATTGTTTCCCTCTATCTCTCGACGGTTCCCGTAGAAGGGCAAACCTTGCCCCTGAGTTGAAAGCCCTGTTTCAAGAGAACACAAAGCTTAAAAGGTCGTTCCCCCGACGGAAGCAAAACTGTTGATTGGTTCACGAAAAACGTAGACGAAAAAGGAGTCGTGAAAGCCATGCCTGACATTATATTTGTTTCGATGGAAAACTGGGATGACATTTGGAGGCGAAATCAATTTTTTGTGGCGGAATTGGCGAAGCGTCACCCCGAATCGAAAGTTTTGTTTGTTGGTCTGCCGACGGATGTCACGCACGGCGTGCGTGAAAAGAATTTAAAGCCGCTTCGTGCTGCGCTCCGGCCCGCCGTGCCGACCAACCCCCAAACCGATCTGCCGCTGCCCAATGTCTACCTAATCAACCACTCGAAATGGATGCCCAATACCCTAAAGTCGGGGCGAAAATTCAACGAACGAATTCAGCGTAATGCCCTCCGAAAGGCGTGCCGTCAACTTAAAATCGAACGTCCGCTGCTGTGGCTCAATCCGCACTTCGCCGTACACCTCGTCGGTAAAATGAATGAATGCGGTGTGGTCTACGACATTACCGACGATTGGACAGAATTGGGACAAAGCAGCCGCGAAACGAAATTGATTGTAACGCAGGATGCTGAACTCTGCCAGAAAGCCAATGCCGTGATCGTCTGCTCCGAACGGCTGTACGAAATCAAAAAAAAGAAAGCCCAACACCTCTCTCTCATCCCCAACGGGGTAGACGCCGCCCATTATGCAAGGGTACTGGACTCCGCCGCTCCGCTGTCGGAAGCCGTCTCGAAATGGGAAAAGCCTGTCTACGGCTACACCGGAACGATCCACCCAGAGCGCGTAGACGTAACTTTAATCGAGCAGACTGCCCGACAGATGAAACAGGGAACGCTGGCTCTCGTTGGCCCGCTCATGATTTCCGAAGCAGATAAAACCCGGCTTCTGGCCACCGGGCGCGTTGTGATGACGGGCGGCGTTCCCTACCACACTCTGCCCGACTTCATGCGGGCGTTCGATGTGTCCATCACGCCTCATCTCGTTACGCCCTTTACGGAAAGCCTAAACCCCATCAAGCTTTGGGAATATCTGGCCGCGGGCAAACCGATTGTCTCCACCCCCGTCGCTGGGTTTCGGGACTACCCGGAGTGGGTTCGGTGTGCCGAGGGCAGCGAAGCATTTTATCACGCCCTGCTGCAGGCACAGGCGGAGCCGATCCAAACGCAGCGAAAACGGCGTGAAGCGGCAGTCCCCCATTCGTGGGCAGGGCGGGTGGACGCGGTAGAGACCGTGTTCGCGCAAATCCTTCAGAAACGAAACCAGGAGGCAGAGGCGGATTCACTCCGCCCGCCCTCGCCAGGAAAGATTCTTGTCTGAAACGGAAGCCCCTCTTTCTATCCCGGCCCTGCCTTTGTCCACTCGCATTGGGCTGACCCTTCAGCGAAGGTTTCGCTACGGCTGGGTGCGCCTCCGCTATCCCAAAGCGCATTTTGGGCCTAAGTGCACGATTCGGATTCGTTTCTGGCTTCGAATGTTTCCGGGCGCAAAGGTCTGGTTCGACGAAGACTGTGTGCTCGACCGGGATATGACAGTGGAGTGCTGCGGCTCTCTGCGGGTTGGAAAGCGGGTTTGCATCGGTCATCACTGCTCCATCGGGGTGGTTGACTCCGTAGAAATCGGCGACGACTGCCTGATTGCCGACTTGGTGGACATTCGTGACCACGACCATGCGTTTGATCGCGTAGACCTTCCCATGTCGCAGCAGGGCCTTGTTTCTGCCCCCGTGAAAATCGGAAACAACGTCTGGCTCGCCGCCAAAGTCACCGTCACCAAAGGCGTGACCATTGGCGACAACGCGATTATCGGAGCCAACGCCGTTGTCACCAAGGACATTCCCGCCAATGCCATTGCCGTCGGCGTTCCGGCAAAGGTCATTCGGTTTCGAGAAACCCCGAAAGGGAGGGAAGGATGAGCCGTACTTCTCCAAAACTCAGCATCTCGATTGTGCACCACGATGGACGCGATATGCTCCAAAACTGCCTCCAAACGCTCACGGAATGTCCGCCCTCCTGTTCCTTTGAGATCATTCTGGTGGACAACGTTTCCACCGACGGCACACGTGACTTTCTCAAGCAGAACTATCCTCACATTCATCTGATCGAAAACACAGCGCGGCGCGGCTTTGGCGAAAATCACAATACAGCGATGAAAGCCTGCCGGGGTGAATTCATTTTACTGCTCAACGACGATACGCTTCTCCACCCCGGCGCACTCGATGCCCTCGTTTCCTTTCTGGATACCCGCCCGGACGTGGTCGTGGTCGGCCCGAAACTTTTGAATGGGGATGGATCGCTTCAGCGCAGCTGCTACCGGTTTCCTTCGCCCCTGCGCTGCCTCTGGGAAAACCTTCTCCTGACTGCCGCCTTCCCCAACAGCCCCTTCTTTGGGGACTACCGGGCCTGGGCGCACGATTCGATCCGTGAGGTAGACTTTGTCAGCGGAGCCGCGATCCTGCTCCGCCGCTCGACTCTGGAAAAGGTCGGCGGCTTCGATCCATATTTCTTCATGTATGCAGAAGAGACCGACCTGCAAAAGCGGATCACTACCGCCGGGGGCAAAATTGCCTTTACGCCGGAAGCCGTCATTACGCACCTCGGAGGCGGCTCCAGCGAAGGAATGAAATCCCGGCAGTTTTGTGAATTCAACCGAAGTCAGGCGAAATTCATCCGCAAACATTATGGAGTGGCAGGAGCAGGCGTGCAGCGGGGAGCCATGATCTTCGGTTCCCTGTTTCGACTGACGCTCTGGGGGCTGGCTTATCCCCTCAAACGTGCTTCGGCCAAAAAGCAAATTTCAGACTGGAGCCGCCTCTTAAAATGGTGGGCCGGTTTCGGCCCTTACGACGGAATTGCCGACCTCTCTGCCTCCCCGCAGGGCAAACCACAGGCTGCAGGATAAACACATCATGGCACGGGTCTTGCACTATCTGGATACGGACACGTTCGCCGGAACCGAGCAGCACATTTTAACCCTGTTGCCTACTCTAAAAGCGCAGGGCGTGGACTGTGGATTGGTTCTCTGCGAAGACAACGAACAGTTTGTGCAGAAAGCGTCCACCCTGGAAGGAATCACGGTTTTCATCGAGCCCTCCCTCCCGATCCGAAGGGCGGTTCCGCAGTTTCTCAACCGGGTGCGCGAGTGGAAGCCCGATCTCGTTCATGCGCACAACGGACGCACCATGCTCGCCTGCGCCTGGGTCTATTCGCGAACTGGCGGGCAAGTGAAAAGCGTGGCAACCCAGCATTTCGTAGACCCGGCTCATACCGGTTATCGGGGCGGCAAAAAAGTGGTCTCGGAAATGCTGCACCGCTGGACAAATCGGCATCTGACGCGAATTGTGGCCATCTCCGATGCCGTGCGCGAAAGTGCCATCTCCCGCGAACATCTTTCGCCCTCGCAGATTGTCACGGTGCGAAACGGAATTGAAAAACCGACCGCCAACCCGGAAAGTGCAAGGGCAGTCGTGCGAAGCCTCGGTGTTTCCGATAGTTCGCCTCTGCTGGTGACGACCGCACGGCTTTCCGATGAAAAGGGGCATCGTTTTTTGATGGACGCCGCCCCAAAAGTGCTCGCCCGGTTTCCAGAAGCCCGATTTCTCTGGCTCGGAACCGGAGATCAGGAAGCCGATCTCAAGGCGGAAGTTGAGCGGCGAGGACTGCAAAAAGAAATCTATTTTTTAGGTTTTCGTACAGACGCACCCGATTTTGTCGCGCTGGCCGACCTGCTGATTCTGCCCAGCCTTTGTGAACCTTTCGGGCTGGCCGTCGTTGAGGGAATGATGCTCGAAACCCCGGTGATCGCTACCGACTGCGGCGGCCCGCCGGAAATTCTGTTTCCATCGCATCCGAAGGCGTCGCCAAAAACAGCAGCCGGGGCGTTGGTTCCGCCTTCCGATGGAAACGCGCTGGCTTCCGTGATCGTTGACCTGCTCGAAAATCCCGAACTGCGGCAGCAAATTGGGCACAACGGAAAAAAACGGGCCGAAGCCGAATTCACTGCCGAGCGGATGGGGCAGGAGATGGCCGCGCTTTATCGAAAGTGTCTGGAGTAAAGGAATGGGACTGCCTGCGCTCTGGCGAAGCGACATTCTGGCGATGGTGATGGATCGCGGCGAGGGACGCTTTCGGTATTTTCTTGCGGTTCTAACGAAAGTCTGGCTTTATCCGCGCATTCAAGCGGTACTGCTCTATCGGCTGGCACACTGGTGCTATCATCACCGCCTTTCGATCCCCGCCTACTATTTACAGGGGCTGGGCCTGAAACGCTCCGGGGCGGAAATTCACCCGGCGGCCCAGATCGGCCCCGGCTTCTGCCTGATGCATAGCAGCGGAACCGTCATCGGCGACCGGGCAAAAATCGGAGCGCACTTTCAATGTTTTCAGGGCGTCACGGTAGGTGAATCCGGGCATGGAGACGGAATGCCGACCCTGGGTGACTGGGTGACGGCTTCGGCAGGGGTGAAAATCCTGGGCGGAATCACGCTCGGCAGCCATGCCCAAATTGGAGCCAATGCCGTTGTTTTGAAAAGTGTTCCTGAGTACGGGGTCGCTGTCGGCATCCCGGCCCGCGTCATCAAAATCAATCTCCCTGATCCGCTTAGGGAGCTGTCGTAAAAGAAGTCTATGGCAACCGTTCTCAACACTACCTCCCTTCCGATGGCCTCGAAGCGCAAACAGACAGACGCGCTTCCCCTTCCGCTGCTGCTTCTCGCTTTGATCATGGCAGCGATTGGGGCCGCTCTCTGGAAAATCACCGATATTTCCGCGGGCTTGGTCATGGCCCTGCCTCTGGTTCTCTGTGCCTTTGCCCGTCCCCACTTTTTCCTCAATCTTTCGATTGCTCTCTGCCCATTCACTTACTCGCTCAGCGGCGAAAAAACAGCGGGAACCAAAGATGCGGTGACCACCACCTCGGCGGCATTCGGCTTCTCCGATCTCTTTCTCCTCATGGTCTTGCCGGGGGTTCTCTTTTCGATTCTGACCCATCCTGGCCGCACGAAACTCGGTCGGCTTTCGGTTGCCCTTACCGCGTTTCTAACCGTCTGCATCGTCTCCTTTATGTACAACCTCCCGGAGATGAAAGACGGCTACGTCAGTTACTTCATCGGCTTTTTGAGATCGGCGCAAATCATCCTCATTATCCCGGTGTTTTTCGCTTCGCTGGATTGGGAGCCGCGCCAGTTACGCGGAATGCTGCAGTCCTATCTCGCCGGAGCCACCTTCTTGGGGGTTGCAGGCATCATTGCGTTTGCAATGGGAACCCGAAGCGGCCTCTATATTTTGGGCAACCATAAAAACGGCACCGGGCTGGCACTCTCGTTCGGTGCGCTTATCGCAATTGCAGCCCTGACGCAAAAACCGTCCGCACCGAACGAAAAACAAAAAACTCCCTCGGAACCGCTGGGGTTTTCACGCCCCTGGCTTATTTTCTCCACAGCGATCTGTCTTCTAGGCTGTCTTGCGGCCCTGTCACGCGGAGCTTACCTGGCCACCCTTATCGGTCTCTTCTACATTTCTGTGGTTCGGAAACGCGGGCGCATTTTCGGTACAGTGCTGGTTTTGCTCAGTCTCGGTTTAGCCGTTCTATTCGCCGCGCTGCCGGAAAAAGAACTCGCCTACGTCAAAGACATTTCCACCACCCGCAACTCAAACCATACCCGCATTGATCAGGCACAGCTCGCCATACAGCGATTTCAAGAAAGCCCGATTCTCGGCGATGGGCTGCGGGCACGACGCGACTTTCTGCCGCACAACCTGGAAATGCTTCTGCTTTCAGAAACCGGCGTGATGGGAATTCTGTCCTTCGGGTTTCTTTTGTTCACTCAAATGATGATCTTCAAGCAGGCTCGTAAAACCTTTGAGGGCGATCCGCTCAGGGAATGGGTCTGTGTGGCAGTGTGTGCGTGCTCAATTGCCGTTCTCATTCATTCTCAAACCGACCCCTATTGGCGGCGCGGCCCCCTCTGGCTTCCCTGGGCGGGAACCGGCCTTATTTTGGCGATGCTGCGCGATGAAATGCGATTGAGACGGCTGGCTCTTGAAAAGACAAGACAACAGGAAGACCAGCAGTATCGTCTGAAACGATTGGAACTCAACCAGCAGCGAGACCTCGCTCGTTCCGCAGGTAAAACCTTGCCTGTGAGCGAATAAAATCATGGGACACCGGCTGCTTTATCTGTTCAATCATAATTATGCCAAAGAGCTGACGGACTACGAAGCAGGCAAAGTGCCGCGTCACCGCCTGTTCGGGTTGGTGGATGTGCGCGAGGCAGGACACACTCCCTCTTTATGTCCGCTCCCGCAAAACTCTGCATCGAGATTAAGTCGTCCGGTTTTCTGGCGGGTTTATCAAGCGGTTTACGCCCTGCGAAATCAAAACCGCTTTGATTGTTTGATTGCAACCCACGAAGCCTCGGCACTGCCCATTCTACTGCTGAAAAAAATGGGACTGCTTCGCACTCCGGTGATTGTCATCAATGTGGCACTGCTGCATCCCAAAAATACAGAACCGCGCAAACAGCGGCTCTGGAAGTTTCTTTTGCCCAAAGCCGAGCGTATTCTTTCTTATTGCAGTGCTCAGATTCCGTGGATTTCTGAAGAATTGGGGATTCCAACTGAAAAGTTGGGGTTTATTCCTCTCTGCGTGGATACGAAGTTTTTTCATCCCGAACCTGCCGAAGCCCCGGAGAAGCCTTACTGCCTCTCGGTCGGCACAAACGAAGGAAAAGATTACGCAACCCTGGTTCGCGCTCTGCCGCCCGGAATCCCGCTTAAAATCGTGACCGACGGCATGAATGCACAGGTGGTGGAGGAAACCCGCAGCCCTGGTCAGGAGATCGAAGTGCTCCAAAATGTCCCCATCGAAACGCTGCGAAAATTTTATCGGGAGGCATATTTTCACGTCATTCCGCTTCACGACAGCCGCTTCAGTTCCGGTCAGACGGTTCTTCTGGAAAATATGGCTCTTGGAAAAGTCGTCCTCACGTCTCATGTTTCGAGTGTCTTGGATTATGTAGAGGCCGGGAAAACGGCCCTGACCGTGCCTTCCGGTGACGTAGAAGCTCTTGCCCGCTCCTTGGCCGCCGTCTGGCAAAATCGAGAACATTATAGGCCAATTGGAGAGAACGCCGCCCGTCGTGTAGATCAGAACTTTTCGTCAACTCTCTTTGCTCAACGCCTGCTTGCCGAGATAGAACCGATTCTTCGAAGACGCTCAAAGGCCAACCTTTAGCCTGCAGCGGGGCAAATCAATTTATGAAACGGTTTCTCTCCTCTCCTCAAGTTTCAGCCCGACTTCAAGCATTTCAACAAGAAACAGAGAGGCCGAAGTACCGTATCCTCAAATCGCTCCTTTTAACAGCCTTGGCTGGATTGATTGCCTGGGGAATCCATGCGAAACTCTGGGGAGTGGTTTCTCTTCTTGCGTTGCCGCTCGCGCTTTATGGCTTTGTAAACCCAACCGAAATCTTGGTGATGACGATGGCCTTGTCGCCGCTCACCTTCGGATTGACGGGGGACACACGCGACAATGTGAACGTCATCTTCAGCGTGTCGGATGTTCTCTATTTGTTTGCCCTGCCCGCGGTTTTGAGAGCTGTCTATCGGAAACCGCAGCTGCTCCGTTTAGGAGGGCTGGGACTTCCGGCACTCTGCTACCTGAGTTCAGGGCTGATTTCGTTCGCGCTCAACGTTCCCGCAATGCACGGGCGGCCTTTGCTCTATTTCAGCGCGTGGCTTCGTTCGGCACAGGTGGTGTTTGTTGTTCCGCTGATGTTCAATGCGGTTCGCTGGTCGGAAAAATCGCTCTTTCGCTGGCTGACGGGGTATCTCTTGTGTTCGTCCGTCTTGGCGGCGTTGGGAAGCCTGCTGTTCCTGAGCGGAGAACGCCTACGCTACTATTCGTTGCTGGGGATGCATAAGAATATCATTGGACTGGTTCTTTCCGTGGCGCTTCTCATCGTTCTTGCTGGAACGATCCGGCCTCTCAAAACGGCGCAGCAAAAACCAAAAGCACACCAGAATTGGATGGATGGAGCCCGTCCCTGGTTGATTTCTGCAGGGATGGTGTGCTTTTGCGGGCTGGCGATCTCGCTTTCGCGAAGTTCGTATCTAAGCCTGATTCTCGGTACGCTCGTGCTTTGCTGTCTTCGCCGCCGCTTTGTTCTGCTTCTGGTTTTGCTGCTTTGCGGGGCGGGCACACTGCGCGGAGTCCAGCTGCTGCTTCCCGCACACGGGGCCGCCTACATGACCGATCTTTCGCCCTCGGCACCAAGCCTGATGCCGCGCCTGACGATGGTCGAGCTTTCCGGGGCACGCTTTCGTCAGTCTCCGCTTTTTGGTGACGGCTACCGACTGAGGCGGGAAATTATTCCGCACAATGTGGAAGTGATGGTTTTGGTGGAAAATGGAGCGGTCGGAGGTATCCTTTTTGTATGGACTCTGGTCTCACTGGTTCGGATTATCAGCAGCGGTCAGGAGTTCACCCGCACGGACGCTGTGTTTCATTGGTTTGTGCTTTCGATGGCAGTCTGCACCCTTGCTATCCTCACGCACGCACAATTTGATCCTTTCTGGCGCAGAGGCCCGCTGTGGCTGATCTGGGCTGGAGGGGGAGCCATTCTTTCTTTTTTGCAAGAGCATCGTCAACGTATTGCTGCTGCTTCTACCGAAACTCGCTGACCCGCTCAATCCTGTCACCGATTTCTCTTCCGACCCTGAATTTCGTTCCGGGAACTTCAGGGCGGTTCGGGACAGAAAGGAATTGTTTTATGACGCTGGCAAATCAGCAAACGGTTCTCTTCTTCAATCACACGGCCAAGTGGAGCGGCGGCGAAATCAGTCTTCACTCCCTGGTAACGCATCTCGACCGCTCGCGCTATCTTCCGCTCGTTGTGCTGGCAAGCGAGGGGCGGCTGGCGGATCGTCTGCGCGGGGCGGGCATCGAAACCCTGATCCTCCCGCTGACCTCGGAAGTGACCGAAGTGAGAAAAGATGCGCTGGGGATCAATTCGTTTTTCCATTTAGGTCGTCTTCGTTCAAGCACCCGCTATATTCTGAAATTGGCGCAATTAATCCGAAAGCGGAGAGTGGCCCTTGTGCACTGCAACTCTCTGAAATCCGATCTGCTCGGCGGCTTGGCCTGCAAAATCGCTCGCACCCCCTGCGTCTGGCACGTCCGAGATCGCATTGACAGCGATTACCTTCCGGCGCGGGTCGCTCGGTCTTTCCGATTTCTGGCAAACAGGCTGCCGACCGCTGTGCTCGCCAATTCAGAAAGCACGCTCCAATCGCTGAATGTCTCGCAGGAGGCCCGCTGCCTAACCCAAATCGCTTACCCCGGAATTCCTTTCGAAGACTACAGTTTTTCTGAACCCTTGACCAAAACCGACCCGCTGAAACGTCTTATCCTCGTGGGACGGATCACGCCCTGGAAAGGTCAGCACATCTTTCTCGAAGCCGCTGCGAAAATCGCGGCCCGCTGGCCCGAAGCCCGCTTTCAGATTGTTGGGACGCCGATGTTCGGCGAAGAGGCTTATGAGCGTGAGCTTCAATGTTTGGTGGAAAAACAAGGAATCCAAAATCAGGTAGAGTTTTTAGGGTTTCGGGAAGACATCCCTGCCCTTCTGAATCAAGCCGATATTTTTGTTCATGCTTCCACGCTGGGCGAGCCTTTCGGAAAAGTGGTTGTGGAGGCGATGGCTTCCCGCAAAGCGGTGATTGCAACCGATGGAGGGGCCTTGCGCGAGATCGTTATCAGTGGTTCTGCCGAGAAATCCGAACGCGGCGAAACAGGCTTGCTGGTTCCCATGAATGACGCTTCCGCAATGGCGGCGGCCATGGAAACGCTGCTGCAAAACCCGGAGCGGGCCGAGCTGATGGGGCAGAACGGACGCTGCCGCGCTGAGCAGCACTTTACCGCCGAGCGAACCACTCGCGATGTCGAGGCTCTGTTCGACCGGGTTCTTGCACTGAGAGCAGGAAGGTGGAAGCAGACGGCTCGCAAACCTAACTCTTACAGGATTTTGTTGTAACCTATGCGCGTTCTTTTGCTTTCCCATACCTGTATGTCGCGCACCGCAGGGCAGCCCAAACTGCACAGCCTGGCGCGTCATTCGGATTTGGAACTCACCGCACTGGTTCCTGATCGAATGTGCACCTACGATCGGTGGCATGAAGCGGAAGTGCCCCTCAATCCCCCCTTTCGTTTTGTGGTGGGCAAAGCGAAATGGCAGTATTTTCGTCAGCAGTGGTATTTGCTTCACTACGATCAGATCGTGCCCCGGCTTTTAAAAGAAGTACAGCCGGAGGTGGTGGACATCTGGGAGGAACCCTGGAGCCTGACGGCAAGTCAAATGATTTACTGGACACGCCGTCTCTGCCCCAAAGCAAAAATCATTACGGAAACAGAACAAAACATTTATAAAGACCTTCCTCCACCTTTCAAGCAGCTCCAGACCTACTCCCTCAAACATTCCGACTTGATGGTGGCACGCAATCAGGAGGCAGCGGAGGTGCTTCGACGCAAGGGCTATTCTGGTGAGACAAAGGTCGTCCCCAATGCCGTAGACTGCGCTTTGTTCGCACCAAAATCAGAAGAGGATCGGGAGGCTGTTCGCAGCAGATTTTCCTGGTATACCCCAGGGGATTTTCTGGTGGGATATGTGGGCAGACTGGTTCCGGAAAAAGGTTTGGCAGGGGCACTGGAAGCGTTAGCACAACAGCCTTCTCACACGCATTTTGTTTTTATCGGGGACGGGCCAATGGGGGTAGAATTACAGCAGCTGGGCCAAACCTTAAATGTTTCTCAACGGGTGCATTTTTTGGGAAACAAACCCCTTACGGAGTTGCCAGACTTGATGAACGCGCTTCATATTCTGGTCTTGCCGTCGCTGACAACGGCGCGGTGGAAGGAGCAGTTCGGGCGTGTTTTGATTGAAGCCGGAGCCAGCGGAGTGGCCGTTATCGGTTCCTCCTCCGGGGCGATCCCGGAAGTGATCGAGGACGCGGGGCTTATTTTCCCCGAAGGAGATGTTCCAGCGTTTTCAGAAGCCATCGCCCGCCTTCGCGAAAACACCGCCTTACGAGAAAAATGTGGTCGTATCGGCCTTGAAAGAGCGCATGGACGCTTTAGCTGGAACTGCGTCGCTGATGAAATGATGTCTCTCTACCGGAGGCTAACCGACAAGTTCTGACCCTGCTTCTTCTGCTCTCGATCCGAGAACGAAGAATTGTCCTTTTCCTGAGCCAACCGCTTAACTTCAACGAACTGATGAAATACAATGAAATCCACCTTTCCAACGCTGACTACCGGTGCGTCTCATTCCCTGAAAGAGGGCGATAGGCTTTTGACACCTATTGTCTCCGACCCCATACGAGTGATGCTGTACGATCACACCGCAGTCTGGAGCGGGGGTGAGATTGCGCTTTATCATCTGATCAATTCCCTGAATCGTAATCGCTTCACTCCGGTTGTCGTATTAAGTGAAGAGGGACCGCTGGCCGAAAAACTGCGCGAAGCGAATGTCGAAACTCACATTCTGCCGCTGCCGTCCCGCATCACTTCCACCCGCAAAGATTCGCTTGGAGCAGCCAGTCTTTTACGTGTGGGCGATCTCAAAACCGTTTTCGGCTACGTCGCTTCCCTCGCACAATTCATTCGACGCAATCACCTGCAGCTCGTTCATACCAATTCTCTTAAATCGGATATCATTGGGGGTTTGGCAGGACGAATGGCCCGCGTGCCGGTTCTCTGGCACGTTCGGGATCGCATCGAAAAAGATTATTTGCCTTCGGGAGTCGCTTCTGCCTTTCGAAGTTTGTGTCGTGTTCTTCCCACTCATGTTATGGTGAACTCACAGGCAACCCTTCGAACTTTAGTACGCCCCGAACTGGCCGCGCAGTTGACGCCCCACACTTCGCCGAATCGCTCGCGATTTTCAGTGGTTCACGACGGCACTCTCGCTCGTACCAAGCCGCTGGTTTCGCCCGCTGCCGATAAGCCGCTAATCGGGTTAATTGGCCGGATCAGTCCCTGGAAGGGGCAGCACATTTTTCTGGAAGCGGCAGCAAAAGTGCGTCAGAATTTCCCGGAAGCGAAATTTCAGATCATCGGCGGAGCCATGTTTGGTGAAAGTGACTACGAACAGCAGCTCTATGCACTTTCCCGCCAGCTGAATTTAGAGGACTGTGTTGAGTTTTTTGGCTTCCGCTCGGATGTAGCGGACTGTATTGACCAACTCACGCTTCTCGTTCACGCCTCGACTATGGGCGAACCTTTCGGGCAGGTCGTCATCGAAGGAATGGCCGCAGGCAAACCCGTTGTTGCAACCGATGGCGGCGGAATCCCCGAAATTGTTCAGGAGGGCTGTACCGGCCTGCTGGTTCCGATGAACGACGCCGCTTCTCTGGCTTCAGCGATTTGCCGAATCCTCGAAGACCCGAATTTGGCCTCCGAGATGGGGCGTCAGGGCTGCCAGCGTGTGCATGAGCATTTTCTGGTCTCTCACACCGCACGCCGGGTTGAGCAAATTTATCGTGCCACCCTCGACAACCGAGTGCGCCAGAAATCCAGACGTTCCGAAACCACTTGATTCAAAGCCTTATGCCGACCGCGCCCGTTGTTATTTTAATCCCCGCTCGCCTTGCCGCCACGCGCCTGCCAGATAAACCCCTGAAAGAGATTGCTGGTAAAACGATGATCCAGCATGTCTGGGAACGGGCAAGCCTGGTTCCAGGCGTGAACCTTGTGGCGGTCGCTACCCCCGACCCGGTAATCGCGGATACCGTCGAGCGGTTCGGGGGCCTGCCGGTGCTCACCTCGCCCGCGCACCGCTCCGGCACCGACCGGATCGCGGAAGCGGCTCGTCTGCTCAATATCGCTGCCCATGCCGTAGTTGTTAATCTCCAGGGCGATGAGCCTCTTATTGATCCTGCCAACGTTACAGCAGCGATTTCGCCGCTGCTCGAAGACGAAACTCTGCTCATGTCGAGTTTGATGTGCCTTTGTCCCTCTGAAGAACAAGCAAACCCTGATTGCGTAAAAGTCGTTTGTGCTCAAAACGGGGATGCCCTTTACTTTTCGCGGGCCTCCCTCCCTTATCAACGCAATCCACAGCCCGAAGCGGCGGTTTCGATCTATCAGCACATCGGCTTGTACGCCTACCGCCGCCATTTTCTTTCCGCCTTTTCACTGCTCCCGCCCTCTTCGCTGGAAGCGGTGGAATCGCTGGAGCAGCTCCGCGTTCTCGAAAACGGCTATCGCATACGGATGACTCTCGTCTCGAACAAACCCCTCGGCGTAGATACGCCCGAAGACCTGCTGCGGGTACGCCGCCTTCTGGAAGATTGAACCGTGCCCTTGGCAGGAGATTGCTTTCTGCTTGCCGCAATATCTCCCGACTTCTCTCAGCGACTGAGAGTCAATCCCCGAAAGGAAACATCGAAAATGGATCAAGTAAGAGTGGGAGTAATTGGAACCGGCGGCATGGCGCAGGGTCATCTCCGCAAAATTGTCCAGAACCCCGACGCCGAGATTAGGGCTCTTTGCGATAATCGCCCGGAAGCCTTGGCGAACACGATCAAAAATCACGCGACCCTCGCAGAGGTTCCTCAATTCGCCGATTACCGAGAAATGATTCAATCCGGTCTGGTAGATGCCGTTTACATCGTGACGCCTCATACCCTTCACCACGAAATGATTGTCGCGGCTCTGGATGCCGGGCTTCATATTTACGGCGAGAAGCCGCTGGTTTGTAACGTTGCCGACGCCAAAGATACGCTGAAGCGAATTGAAACCTCCGGCAAGATTTTCGTTTTGGGCTATCAACGGCATTATCAGGCAGAATTTCTTTACATCAAAGAAAAAATTGCAAGCGGTGAGTTCGGGGCCGTTCAGTTTGTTCAAGGACTTCAGGGACAAGAATGGCTTCGCGCCTGTGCCAATTCCTGGCGGCACGAACTCAAATGGAGCGGCGGCGGGCAGCTCAACGATTCGGGTTCGCATATGCTGGCGGTCATTCTGTTTGTGACCGGGCTTTCGGTGAAAAGCGTCTATGCAAAAATGGAGAATTTCAACGTTGAGGTTGACATCAACTCGGCCCTAACCCTGGAGTTCGACGGCGGCGCACTCGGCAGCGTTTCGATTGTCGGCAATGCCCCCAGCTGGTACGAAGACATCACGATCTGGTGTGAAAAAGGCGCGTTTTATATGCGAAACGGAAAGCTGGAAGTGAGTGACGCCGTAGGAAAACGGCATTTTCCCTCGGCGGAAGAACTTCCCCAGGGCGGAAATCCGGATGATAATTTCATCGCCGCCATCCTAGGCAAAGAGGAGGTAGGTTCTCTGCCTCTGTGGGGCCTGCGGGTAATCGAATTGACGGAAGCGGCCTGGAAATCCGCCCAAACAGGCGAGCTGTCCCTTGTGGACAAATCGTGAGGGTGCGAACGGTTTAACCTAAAGGGAGGAGGGCAGTCTGCCCTCCTCCCTTTTCTTGCGTTTGATCGAAGCGATTATTCGCCGCCTACCAGTCCGCCGCCATTGGTGTCGCTGATGTCGCCCGTGTTATCGGTGGGAACAACATTGACTTTCAACTGTTTCGTTGAAATGACCAATCCAGTGGCACTATAAAATTTGACTTTGAAGGTGTAAAGCCCAAGCGGGGAGTAGACAGGACTCCACCCTTGACCGACACTGGCAGTGGTCGCGCCCGAAGCAGGACGGATATAAGTAATCAGACCGGTCGGGCCAATCATCACGACGCGGGTCACAGAAGGGTCGAACTTCACATCAACGGTTACCTGAAGCAGGCCGGAAATCGCTTTCTGTACGCGAGCGGTAGAAATGGGGTCTACATTGACGACGTTGAGGGTAAATCCAGCGGTAGAGCGAATGGCAAAATTAGCGGTTTGAGCGTAGGCAGCGTGAACACCGGAGAACAGGAGAGCAGCAGCACCGAAAGTAGCAATCGTTTTCATGATCTTAGCAATTCCCTTTCAGAAGTTGCCGTCTGGGTTATGCCTTGAGCCTCAGCATCTCAAGCTTTTGCAGTACGGCGAAATGTCGGTTCAGTCAGTAATGATGCTGACCGATCTACGAGCTAGTTTTGTGTTCTAGGCGAGCGAGCATTTCGACACAGCAGGAAAGAGCCTTCAGTGCGCCATAAAGAGCGCAAAGAAAGTTCGCAGAACAGGCTGAAGAAAACAGGAGAGATCACGAAACGAGGAAGGAACACATCGTTTCGGCAGATTGGCTGCGGTCTGTTGTCGTCAAAGTCCTAACGGTCAAGCCATGCTGTTGAAACACTCGTTTCCAGCGAACGAAAACCGAGTGCCTGCAAACCAACAACGTTTGCGAATAGGATGATGAAGTACTGCAACGAAAGTGCCGGAATAGAAGAAAGGGGTTGGCAACTTTGCCCTTTTCGTGCCCTACGCGAGGATTAGAAAAAGGGAGGGTTTTATCCTGTAACCTCACGGCTACGTTTATTATTATGCCATAAAAAATCTGAAACTTTAGGGAACATTTCAAGATTTTTTACGTCTATGGCAATTTTCTCAATCTCTAAAAGCGAAGCTGACAGCCGCCTGCCTGGAGAGCTTGAAAAAGCCCCTCCCGATTGTCTAAAAAACAACGAGAAGGGCTTTTGGGTGATGCAAAAGAACTACTTTTTGCTGCGTCGGCGGCGCAGCAGTCCAGCTCCGGTGAGTGCACCGGAAATTCCAATCGCCATCGCGCCCGGTTCGGGAACAATGGAGACGGTGATGTTGCCGGTGACCGCCAGGGAAGCCGCGTTCGGATCGGTGGGGCTGTTGCCGGGGCCGAAGATTGCCGCGATTTTGTATCCGAAGCCGGTGAAACCGCCAGCAATCGGAACGATGAACGTTTTGTTTGCGCTGTAGGTGGTACTTACCGTGTTGCCAGCGGCGTTCGTGAAGGAGGTTCCGGCGGCAGTTCCGTTGCCTGCGGGGATCACGCTAAAGTCGGTGATGTTCAGGGTATAGGGCAGATTGTTGCCAGCACCATCCGTGAACTGGAGCACCACGCTGGTCGGAGCCAGGGTGGTGATATCAATCGCACTGTATTTGGCAGCCAGGCCAGTGCGGGGGTTGTTACTCAGGGACAGTCCCAGCGAAGCGGTGACGGTAGACCCTGCGGGCACGACGGGGGTCACTTCCGTCGAGGTCGGTTTGAAGTCCGCGATGGGAGCGGGGTTGCCGAAGTTCGTAAAGCCGATGGGTTTGGTGAAGGTAATTGCCTGCGAAGCTTGACCAAAGAGCAAGGTGCTGGCAACGGCAGAGAGTAAAAACATCTGCTTTAAGTTCATGGTTCTCTCCTCCAACGTTAGCGTTGGGTTAGTCGTAAGCCTCTTCCTCACTTCTTGAAAGCTGAGAAGACGCTGGGAGTTGGCACATCTCAGGCAGAAGCGGCTTCTTCAGAGAAAGTCACTTCTTCACAGGAACAACCATTGGCAAAAATGCAAAATAGGCTTGCTGCATTTTTGCTCTTCAAGTCATCCAGACGTGAGATTATACCCCAATCTTCCATACAATTATGCCTCAAGGCGAGACATTTCCTGAAACAGCAGAAGATGAGTGCACGATATTTTCTATTGAACAGGGCTGACCAGAACGAAGGTCAGCCCTGTTGAGCAAACTATTTGCGGAACCGGCGGCGCAGAAACCCTGCCCCGAAGGTGACGCCGCCCAGAGTCATCAGTGCAGCGGCTCCCGGTTCGGGCACGCCCTGAACCTGGAGATTGCCGGTGACACCGGTGATGCCGCCTGAGTAGTCGTAAAGCAGATTGAAGCCGAAACCGGTAAAATCGGCGGTGGCCACAAACGTTTTGCTAACGCTGTAGACAAAGGTGCGGTTGGTCGTTCCCGGAATATTTTGCAGATAGGTGGAGGTGATGGTCGCTCCGGAGGGCGCAGAGCCTGCCGCCGCAAAATCACTGGTATTCACGAAAACACCGGGCAACACGGCTCCAGAGCCGTCGGTGATTTCGAGCAGGTGTCCATTGGTCGCCGCGGTCAAACGAGCCGGGCCGCCGGTGTCGGCGTCGTTACTGAGAGTAACGCCGAGCGACAGCGTAACGATATCCCCGGTGTGATAGACCGGAGCATCCACAAACTGCTTGGTTCCCACTCCGTTGCCAGCAGGAACAAAGCCGTCGGTTCCGAAAGTGAAAACTGCACTGGAGGTCGGGAGGGTTCCGGTGAATGAGGCCGTTCCAGAAATGAATCCATTCGGGTCTAGCGAGGTGGCCGCTGTGGTTGCAGTGGTCGTCACGGAGTCCGGCGCGAACGTATTCGGGCTGGCATAATAATTGGCATTGATAGACAGTGCCTGGGAGAGAAGTTGACTGCCCAGGAACAGGCCGATTGCCAGTGAGGACGTAAGATACTTCTTCATTGTTTCCCTTTCAGTAGAATAAAGGTAGATTGCCCAAGAAACTCGTGCATCTTTTTTCGATTACGGCTCGACGCAAAAGTACCTGAGTGGATCAGCAAGATAAACCGGCAGGCATGATCTCCTAATTCCTAAGCACTTTACTGCAAGTAATGTGCCAACTGTTGAGAAACAAGGCTTTCCGGTGAGAAAGTTCTGTTTTTTTTGCACACTTCTCCTTTTGTGAGCAGCAGCGATTTTTTCGCCATTCCCTTTGCCCAAGGCAAGAAAGCAGAGGGGCCGAGATTGTGTCTCTGCCCCTCTGCTTTCAACCAATTTTAACCGAAACTAATTCACATCAATGTCCAGCTGCCGAACGCTCGTCAATTGGCCTGATGCGTTGTACAGCTTCACCTTGAAGGAGTAAATCCCCAGCGGAGAATAGATCGGACTCCACCCCTGGCCGAGGCTGACGGACGCCGCCCCTGCCTGGGCTTTGGCGGAGTTGGTCATTCCAGTGGGGCCGACCATCACGATCCGAGCAGTAGAGGCGTCCACCGGAACCGTCGCGATAATGGTCAGCATTTTGACCTCGCTCTTGGTCACTGCCGCAGTAAAGGCAGCGGCGTTGGTCGCTCCGTTTTGCGGAGTCACCGGGATACTGATTCCAGTAGCCACGCTGCGGATCGAGAAATCCGCCGACTGAGCGTGAGCAGCATGAGCACCAAGGAAGAGAAGAGCAGCGGCACCAAAAGTAGCGAAGTTTTTCATGATCGTAGCAAATCCTTTCAGAGCTGCCGTCTGAGTTGGCTCGTTTTAGACCCTCTGTCTGAAGCCTTCACAGTACGACAATTGTTTGTTTTCGACGAGTGTTTTCTTGGTCGAGAGCGCGGTTTTGAGATTTGATTTCTCGCTGTTTGCGAGTTCATCGCGCTTCATCATCGTTATGCCCTGACCGCCCCGAAAGCCATGCTATCAACGCTACTAGGATTTGAGTTTTCTTAAATTTCCTCTTAATTTCACGAGGGATTTCGTTTTGTGGAGAGTGTTACCGAGAAGAAAAGCAGGAATTGACCGGGCGGCCCGCGAACCTGAACCCGGTCTTCTTCTCCAAGGCTTTTCAAGAACGAAAGAGAGAATTTATGCCTTTTTTCACTTTCCCTACGGCTTTGCAGGGCCGCCTTTTTAGAGCCGCCCTGCTTTTAGGAGCCTTCACTCCTCTTGCCGCGCCTTCGCGCCCTCTTTCGGCCCAGCAGAAACGGCCTTCGGGGGATGCGAATGCCCTGGTGCGTCAAATGATTGCCTCGTACCACACGCTTCAATCTTTGGAAGAACGCTCTGAGGCCAGGGTTCAGGTGGGGAGCCGGGAGTTTTTACAAACCGCTGTTCTGCGCTACAAAAAACCGAACTTTCTGATTCTCACCACCCAAGACCCGGACACCGGAACCTACACGGTGCAGGCCGACGGCAAAACGCTGGTCGTCTACTCCGCACGAACTTCGGTTTATTTGCGCCGCAACGCACCGCCTACACTGGAGGCCGCCATCACCAGTCTCCAAACCCTTTCGCTCCGCGAAATGGGCATCCAAAATGCTCAGGTTTTGTCGCCGCTTTCGTTTCTTCTCGCGAAAGAGTGGCCCAACGAGGCACGCTCCTTCACCTATGTCGGGCTGGAGGTTTACGACAAAGGCCTGGGAAGAAAAGCGCACCACGTGACCGCAACGGCCCTGCCCCGCGTTCTCGCCGACCTGACCGGGGTGAGCAGTGCCAAGCCTCTTCGCCAGAAAATTGATCTCTGGATTGACCCGGTAACCCATCTCGCGGTTCGCAGTCACGGCGAATTTGCCTGGACGCAAATGACCGAGGGGCCGGACGGCAAAAAACATCCTGTTTCCGATGTGCTTGCCTTTGATGAAGTCCGCAAATCCACTCAGATCAACGGGCCGATGGAAAACGGCAGTTTTCGCTTTGATCCCCCCAAAGGGGCTACCCTCAAGTACCAGCAGCGAAAAAATTTGTAAGCTTCACCCAAAAACAAAAACCAGAATTGAGTGCTTTGTCTATGTCTTTTTCTCTTTTTTTTCTAGCGAAACGCCGCTTTGGTTTTCTCCCCTGCGGCAAGGCGGCCCTGACTGCGGGGATGCTGGCCCTGGCCTCTGCCCCGCCTTCCAGGGCACAGGAAACGCCAAATGGCACGGAACTGGCACGCCAGATGATTGCGGCCTATCACCGTTTGAACTCCTTTGAGGAAACAAGTGAAATCAAAATTAGCCTGAAGGGAATCGGCGACGTTATCAATTATGTGCAGCAGGAAACCTTTCGCTACAAACGCCCCGCGCTGTTTTTCCTAACGACCTCTGATCCGGTTGCAGGCACTTTTACGCTGAGCAGCGATGGCCGAAACGCTGCTATTTACTCCGCCAAAAGCGCACTCTATGCCCGCCGAAATGTGCCGGACGGTTTGGCAGAAGCCGTTCAGGAAACCAAAAGTATCTGCCAGGAGGAGTTCGGCCTCCGAAACTCGCTCGCCCTCACGCCGCTGAGTTTTCTGCTGGCGAAATCGCTTCCGATTGAGGCTTCTTCGTTTCGATACATCGGCCTGCAAACCTATGGGGGGCCGGGAGATCGAAAGGCGTACCGAATTCGAGGCACCTGCAGCCCCAGCCTGTTGAAAGATTTAGTCAATGTGGGCTTTGTTCAGGCCCTTCGTCAGACGCTCGACATCTGGATTGACCCGGTGACCCATCTTGCGGTTCGCACCCGGTGCGATCTGGCCTGTGTGCAGCGCGGGAAGACCAAAGACGGCAAAGTGCTAACCGTCACACGGCTGTTTATTTTCGACGAGTTGAAAAAATCTCAGCACCTCGACCCTCCGCTGGACAACAAAACGTTTCGCTTCGATCTTCCGGCGGGCGCCACGCTCAAATATCGCCAGAGAAAAAAATAACCGTTTTCGGGCCGCAGACGTTGACTTCGCACCAAGAGCGTGTTATAATCTATTCACCTTTTTCACTTGTAAAGCGTTGATGAGGATCAGTACGCGAGTGGTCTGACTTTCAGAGAGCCGTCGGGTGGTGCGAGACGGCAGCAGACCCCGCAGAACTCCCCTTGGAGCTGAACGCTGAATGGTTTCCCTTCCATCTTTTGGAGGGCAGACTTAGTAGGCGAACCGGTCTGCACCCGATATCGTGCTGCTAAGTGGTCGGCTGTGCTCTCTTTTCTGCCTCTGGGCGAAAAACAGAACACATCGTGCGCGTTTCGATAACGCGAGCCGGTTACAAGGGTGGTACCGCGTGAGGAAAAGCCTCTCGTCCCTTGAGGATGAGAGGCTTTTTTGTCGGTCGGAAAACGGTAAGTTTGCGGGTCAGAATTGCCGATAAATTCGTTAATCCCGCAAACGCGATTTTGATCTTAAGAACTGGAGACGAGAAACCCCATGGCAAAGATGACTGGAGCGCAAATCCTGCTGGAGTGCCTGCGACAGGAGCAGGTCACCCATATTTTCGGCTACCCCGGCGGAGCCGTCCTTCCGATTTACGACGCGATTTTCGACTGCCACGACATCAAACACATTCTCGTGCGGCACGAGCAGGGCGCGGCACACATGGCCGACGGCTTTGCCCGTTCCACCGGTAAAGTCGGCGTCTGCCTCGCCACCTCCGGCCCCGGAGCCACAAACCTCGTCACCGGCATCGCCACTGCCTACATGGACTCGATCCCAATGGTGGCGATCACCGGGCAGGTGCGAACTTCTGCAATTGGCAAAGATGCCTTTCAGGAAGCCGACATCACCGGAATCACGATGCCGATCACGAAACACAATTTTCTCGTGAAGCGCGTCGAAGACCTGGCCCCGATCCTGGCAGAAGCGTTCTATCTCGCCCGCTCCGGGCGGCCCGGCCCGGTTCTGGTGGACATTCCCCTCGACATCAGCCGCAATCCAATGGAGTTCGACTCTGCAACGGACTACCCGAAAACCGTTAACATCCCGTCGTATCGTCCGGCAGGGCCTCAGACCCGCATCCCGGAACTGCAAATCAAAAAAGCGGCCCAGTTGATCGCCGAAGCCGAAAAACCGGTGCTTTATGTCGGCGGCGGCGCGATTGCTTCGGATGCTCAGGCCGAGGTGACGGCTCTGGCGCAGCGCACGAATATCCTGACGACCACCACCCTGCTGGGAAAAGGTGCGATTGACGAAACGCACCCGCTCTCAATGGGAATGCTGGGAATGCATGGAACCGCCTACGCAAATCATGCCGTTTCGCAGTGCGATCTTCTCATCGCCGTCGGTGCGCGTTTCGACGACCGCGTGACAGGCGACGTGTCCAAGTTCGCCGTCAACGCAAAAATCATCCACATTGACATTGATCCGGCAGAGATCGGCAAAGTCATCGTGCCCGATGTGCCGATTGTCGGCGATGTGAAAACGATCCTGACGGAACTGCTTCGCTTTGTGAGTCCGCGTGAAGCGACTGATTGGAACCAAACGATTCTCGACTGGAAAGCGAAATTCCCGCTTATCTATCCGCAGGACGGGCAGCTTTACGCCGAATACTGCATCGAGCAGGCGAGTGCCGCCTTTGACCACGATCTCATTATGACCACCGACGTGGGACAGCACCAGATGTGGGCGGCTCAATACTTCAAGTCGAAACGCCCGCACCAGTGGATCACCTCCGGCGGCCTTGGCACCATGGGTTACGGGCTTCCCGCCGCCATTGGAGCGCAGTTCGCCAACCCCGACAAGCGCGTGGTCTGCATCTCCGGCGACGGCTCGTTTCAGATGATGACGCAGGAATTGATGACCGCCACCGTTTACGGACAGCCGGTTATCACAGTCATTATCAACAACAAATCGCTCGGTATGGTGCGCCAATGGCAGGAGATGTTCTACGAGGAGCGGTACAGTCAGGTTGACCTGCAAGCCTCGCCGGACTTCGTGAAGCTGACGGAAGCCTACGGCGGGGTCGGCCTCACCGCCGAAACCCCGGAAGAGTTTCTCAAAGCCATCGAAACCGCCAAATCCGTGACAGATCGGCCCATCGTCATCAACTGCTTGATTCCGCAAAAGGAAAATGTCTACCCGATGATCCCTTCGGGGCAGTCCATCAAAGAGATGATGATCCGCGACAATATCGAGCAGCTTAAAGCCGACGTTCACAAAGACGGAGCAGAATGGTCGTTCGCCGACCAGGAAACCCTTCTTGAAGAGTACGTCGAAGTGACGAAACACTAAAGGGAATGGGCGCGGGGCGTTTTACGCTGCAAAGTTAAGGATACCGAGAAATGGCTTCTCCTGCTGAAACGCCCCGCGCTCAAAATAGGCCGCCTTCTTCGGCTCCGCTTCGGATTCTGGTCGGTCATGCCGACACCTCTTTGATCCCTTACGACACAGAACGATTCGAGGTCGTGACCGTTCGCTTCGGGGCAGACGGTCAATCGCCGCCCAAAACCATTGCGGAAATGATCGCTCAGTGTCCGTCCGGGTGGAAGCCGGACGTGTACTGGCACGCCAGCCTTGTCCACTTTCCCCTTCCGGCGGACATTGAAAGCTTCGACGGGCTGACCGCCACCAACATTCAAGACTGGCATCGCGGCGGGCGGGCAGTGTGGGCAGGGGCAGGCTTTTTCGATCTCATTCTGACCGAACGCAACGCCGGGGCTTTGCTCAAAGCAAGCGGCTGCGAAAACGTGGAGTTCTGCCGCCTCTGGGGGGTAGACCCGCACGTGCACCGAACGCTGCCCGAACTCGAACACAACAAAGACATTGATGTTCTCTTTATCGGCTCGCTGAATTCCGCCGTTTGGGAAGAGCGCAACCGCTGGGTAGAGCGTATTGCCCGGCTCAACGGCCAATACCGGGTTCTGGTGGCCATCGGGCACTACGGAGAACACTACACCCGCCTGACGAACCGGGCCAAAATTGTCTTCAATCGCAGCGTGAACGGGTGCACGAATCAGCGGGCCTATGACGGCTCAGCGTGCGGGGCCTTGGTTTTCAACGAAAGCGAAAATCACGAAACCCGCGAAATTTTCAAGGACGGCGTTCATTGCATTTATTATACGGCGGAAAATTTCGATCTTCTGCTTGAAACCTGGCTCTCGCCAGAAAAGGACGACGAGCGGCTCCAAATCGTCGCCAATGCCCGTGCCCTTGTTCTGAAGGAGCACACCGAAAGTGCCCATCAAAACGCCGTTTATGAAATGCTTGCCCAACACAAGGGGACACGCTATCGTCGCTCCTCACACAAGCCGGAGGGGGAACGCGCTTACCGCAAGGCGTTTCAGATTTTCAGCCAGTCCATTGTCGGCGGAGCCTACGAAGCCCTCGACCTGTTAGAAATCTACGAGCAGAAAGGGGGCGATCCTGCGGTGCTGGCGGAAGCCCGTGCCGCCCTTTATGGCTGGATCGCCCACTCTCTGCCTTCGGGCCGCGAAAAGGTACGCCACTTCTCTACGGGAATCATTTTCGCTAAAGACGCGACGAGAAAAAATCCACGTCATTCCTTCGCTCATTTGACACATGGATTTTTGCTGCTGCACCGGGCAGAAGCGACGCAGGGCGCACCCCCTGCCGGAAAAAGCGATTTGATCGAGGCGGCGGTTTCGCTTTCCACCTGCGCCGAATGGTGCGAGGGGGAAGTTTTTTCTGATGCCCAACGCCCAATGCCCGCCCCCCTTTCTCTGGAAGGTTTCGGCTATCCGCGTTGGAGCGATCTATTTGACTGCCGCCTCGAACGCGCTTATTTAGGGCGCGATATTGACCCGGCAGGCTGGCGGGAAGAGGTCTGCCGCACTCTGGCCTGGCGAAGCCGCTCCATGCTCAGCGATCTTGCCGCCGCCAATGGGCAGAATGAAGAGGCACTGCGGCAGGCGCAGGCCGCCTTCGCCGATCTGCCCGCAGAAGCCGACGCGATCCTGCGCCTCGCCCGCTGCGAAGCCCTAAACGGTCTCTTGCAGGAATCCGCTCTGCACTACTTCGAGGGACTGCAAATCACGCCGCTGGCTTATCCGGTTTGGCCCGACCTTGTTTCGGTTCTCATGGCGGCGGGCCTGAGAACGGAGGCAGAAGCCTTTGTCAGTGAACGCCTGAAAGTTATCTCCGCAATCCCGACCTTTGAGGCGGTGCGCCCCCTGCTGCTTCAAGCCTTACAAACGGATAGACCGTTAAATTCACCATGAAGATACTGGCAGGCTACCTTACCGAAGAGTATCTCACCCACGACCGAAACCGTTTCGAGGTGAACTACATCCCGCAGGATCGTTCGGGGAGATTGTTTCCGCTTTCGATCTCGGAAATGCTTGCACAGTGCCCCAACGGATGGAAACCGGATGTATTTTTGCATCCGGGAATCGGGCATTTTCCTTTGCCGTCCGACCTGGAAGAGTTTTCGGGTCTGACGGTGTGCGCGGCAGGAGACTGGGATCGGCGGGGGCGGGCAACGCGGGCAGGTGTAGGATTTTTCGATCTGCCGGTCGGCCCTCGCAATCTTTTGCCCCTACTCGACCCTGCGGATTATGCGGGCACGGAATTTGCTCGCCTGTGGTATGCCGAGCCGGAAAAGCATACCGTTTTGCCGGGTGTTGAACGCGATCTTGATATTTTGTTTGTCGGTTCCATCAACCCCCTTGTCTGGCCGGAGCGAGAAAAATGGCTGGAGCGGATTGCGCTGCTTTCGGATCGGCACAGGGTTCGGATTGAAAACGGGGTTTTTGGAGAGGAATACGTTCGTCTCCTGAACCGAGCGAAAATCGTCTTTAACTGTAGTGTGGATGGGGCGACCAACGCCCGTGTTTACGAAGCGGCGGCGTGCGGTGCGCTTCTGTTCAATGAAGCCGGAAACGTTGAAAATGCAGAGATTTTAGAAGACGGCGTTCATCATGTCACCTATTCGCTGGAAAATTATCGGGAGCGGCTGGCGTATTATCTGAACCATGAGGCGGAACGGGCGAGCATCGCGGAGGCAGGGCGCAAGCGAATCATTGGTGAGCATACTTTGCGCCATCACACCGATGCCTTGTTCGTTACCATGAAGGCCTACCTCGGAAAACGCGGACGACCTGCTTTACAGTGGCCGAGATGGGTGCAGGCTTATCGCAAAGCCCAGCAGGTTTATGGCTGCAGCAGTCTGCCTTACGCCGTTTACTGCCGCAGGCTTTTAAAGGACGCTTCGCGGGAGGGGTGTCCGCCCGGCCTTTTTCATGAAGCACAGGCGGCTTTGTTTTCCTGGGAAGCCTCTGAGGGCGGGCTGCCCGAACTCATGGGGGCAGCCGCAGAGCAGGCGGCACGTGCCTTTGCTGAAATGCCGGAAAATCTTTTTGTTCGGATGACCTTTGCGGGAACGCGGCCTCTTCAACAAAATGGAATCCTGGAAGCGAAACGGGTTTTGAAAGAAACCCTTGAACGCTGCAAAGCCCTGCTGAGCGGTGAACTGGAATTCGACTTTTCGATGATTGAAGGGTTCGGCTATCCGCGCTGGCTGGACGGCTTTGACTTCGAGATCGGACGCGCCGAGATGCGGCTGCCGATGGAAGCCGAGCGCAGCGTGCAAACGATCCTGCAAACCTTTGGCTGGCGGTGCGGCGCAATGCTGTTCGACCTCGCCCTGTATGAACACAACCGAGGCGAGGCGATTCAATCCGGCAAGCTCGCTCTCGAACTCAAACCGGACGCCTTTTTGTTCGCGCTGCGGCTGGCGGACTGCCTCTCGGCTTCGGGAGATTGGAAAGCCGCCGCACAGCACTACGAAACGATTTGGGAAGTCCCGTTCAGTTTTGAACACTGGCTTCCCGCTATCCACGCTTTTCGGAACGCCGGGGCTGAGAACCGGGCAAACGCCTTTTTGGAGCAGCGTCTTAACCTGATAGACGTCATGCCCAGCCTCAGCGGAATGAAAGCGGGTTTATTAGAACTCAGGCAGTGAGGCCCAAGAATTACGTTTTTACGTTTTCTCGGTCTCACCACCCCTGACGCCCTCTCTGGAAAGGAGACAGGAGCATGAGCGCAGCCCTTTTAGCGCAGTTGCAGCAGCAGCACACCATTACCGCCCTCGTCGAGAACAACCCTGGCGTTCTGGCACGAGTGGCCGGGCTATTCGCCCGACGCGGTTTCAATATTGAGTCGCTGGCGGTTTCCGTCACCGACAACGCGGATGTCTCTCGCATGACCATCGTGGTGGGAGGCGACCATCGCGTTCTGGAGCAGATCACCAAGCAGCTCAACAAACTCGTCGAAGTGATGAAGGTGGTAGACTACACCGAAACTGCTGCCGTCGAGCGCGAACTTGCGCTCATCAAGGTCAATGCGGAAGCCAAAGATCGCAGTGAAATCATGCAGATCGTAGAAATTTTTCGGGGCCGCATTATTGATATGAGCGATAAAACCTTTATTATCGAGGTCACCGGTTCAACCGACAAGCTCGATAAAATCACGCATTTGCTGGAAACCTACGGCATTCGCGAACTTGTCCGCACGGGAATTATCGCAATGGCACGCGGCTCGAAAACGGCAGCCCGTGCCGGACGCGAGTCGGAGTAGCCCTTCGATGAAAGAGATTGTAGATACGGACGCGGTTGGCCGCCTGTTTTTTCTGCTGGCCGTCTTGGGGCCCTGGGCGGGAGCAGGCATCGGCGCAGCATGGGGAGCAAAGCGGGGGAGGGTGAAGGAGGGAGCCGTTCGAGGTGTCCTCATCGGGCTTCTGGCGACCCTGAACGGCGTTCTCTGGACGATCTACAACGGAATTGTGGAACGCACCGGATTGGATTCGGTGAGAAACGTTGTGGTGAACGGGCTGCTGTTCGGCGGGGTGGGAATCACCCTCGGAATTCTGACCGGTCTCGCCCAAAAACGTAAAGCCCAAGCCGTGTTTGTCCCTGGATCAACCCAGAACGACACCGATTGAAGTGCAAAGTCAACAAGCGAAATTTCGTTTTTGATCTAACTTTCATTTGTGCTTATCGGGGTCAATTTGTGGATGCGATCGAATTTAAGCGAAACTCTGAGGAGAGAAAATGCCAGCAAAAGTTTACTATGAGGCCGATGCCGACCTCAACGCCCTGCGAAACAAAACCGTCGCCATTATCGGCTATGGAAGTCAGGGTCATGCCCATGCCCTGAACTTGAAGGAGTCCGGGGTCAATGTTATTGTCGGGCTGCGAAAGGGCAAATCCTGGAATGCCGCCGAAGCCGATGGGCATTCCGTCATGACGGTGGAAGAGGCGTCGAAGGCGGGCGACATTGTGATGATCCTGACCAACGACGAGTACCAGGCCGCGATCTACAAAGAGCAGATCGAACCGAACCTCGCTCCCGGCAACGCGCTGGCGTTCGGGCACGGCTTTAACATCCATTTCGGGCAAATCGTGCCGCCGGATTTTATTGATGTCTTTATGTGTGCTCCCAAAGGCCCCGGTCATCTCGTGCGGCGGGTCTACAAAGAGGGTAAAGGGGTTCCCTGCCTCATCGCCATTCATCAAAACCACACGGGTGACGCCAAAAACATCGCGCTGGCTTATGCGAAAGGCGTGGGCGGAACTCGTGCGGGGGTTCTGGAAACCACGTTTCAGGAAGAAACCGAAACCGATCTTTTCGGCGAGCAGGCCGTGCTTTGCGGCGGCGCAACGGCTCTGGTGAAAGCCGGATTCGAGACCCTGGTCGAAGCCGGGTATCAACCGGAAATCGCCTATTTCGAGTGCCTCCATGAACTGAAATTGATTGTAGACCTGATGTACGAAAACGGGATCGCCGGAATGCGCTATTCGATCTCGGACACGGCGCAGTTCGGTGACATGACACGCGGCCCCAAAATCATTGACGACCATGTGAAGGCGACCATGAAGGAAACTCTGCGCCAGATTCAGAGCGGCGAGTTTGCCCGTGAGTGGATTCTGGAAAACCGGGCGGGACGTCCGGTGTTTCGCGCCCTGGAAAATCAGGATCGCAACCACACCATCGAAAAAGTCGGCAAAGAGCTGCGCTCAATGATGAGCTGGGTTCAGAGCAGTGTCGCGCAGCCAGTGGCGGCGGTTCAGCCGGAAACTCAGTCCAACGAACGGGTGCAGCGGGTCGAGTTTTAGAAAGGGCGGAGGCGTTGGGCGTCAGGTGTTTGTCAGCAGCACTTGATGCCCGCTTCGTTCGAGAGTGAGACGAAGGTACTGGAGGATTGAACAGAAAGAGCAGAGATCAGCACACAGGGGATGGCGACCTGTAAGATCGTTCGTGCGTGTCTGGAAGCGGAATTTTGGGCGGATTACTTTGCCGTTGAGGTTGATAACAGAGAATCTCGCACTGCAAAAGACGATGATATTTCTGCGGCAGACGATTTGCGGGAGCAGTATCCCAAAGATCGTATTCAGATTATGCGCGTGGGTTTAGTCTCGGCGGGCTATATCGGCGGCGGTTTAGGACCACGCGAAGGTTTTCACCTAACTCCAAAACCATAATTTCGGGGAAAATAACCGTCACCATGAAGCCATCCTTATTTGCCTGTCTATCACAATCGTGGATAGATTTATGATCTCGAATTTGTGATAGACATTGGGTTTTCCGAGCAGCCGACTTTACCTGGTCGCTGAACGGAATGGAGCTGCCCTGATCGGAAGGCTCAGGGGCTGTCATCTGGGATTGATGCAGTCGAAGGAGAAGGCGTGATCGTGACACCGATCCGTTGAGCGAATTTGGGGAAGTTTCCAGGCCCGTAGAACCCATCGTTTTCTGCCCGACGCCTTTAGAAAATAGCTGAGGAAGGAACGAACAGCCCGTCGCCGTTCCGAGTACGAAGAGGGAGAGATCGTTGAGATGGCGGGTGCGGGTTATGAGCATAATCTGGAAACGTCGAATCCAGCTCGCGCAAGTGGGAACCGCCTTGAGAAAACCTCTTGCGCTGCCCTTTCCCAAAATATGCGGGTGCGAATTTCGCTGGACACAAACGACTCTCCCGATGGGGTGATTGTCTGCGGCAAGCCGGAGTTTCCCGCTTCGGAAATGGACATACTGCTTAATCCCACCGTCGTGTTCGAGATTCTTTCCCCTTCGACCGAACGTCGGGCCAAAAACAAAAAACTGCCTGCGTACCGAGCAGTGAAAACGCTGAGAGAAATCGTTTACGTCGCGGAGGAAACTCCGCAGGTCGAGGGGTTCCGACGGGCAGGCAAAAATGGCAGGTGGAAGACGTAATCGGGATTGCGGCAGTGCTGGGGCTCACCTCGGTCCGCTGCGCAATCCGCCTTGCCGAAATCTACGACCGCATTGATTTCACCCAGCCGAGGGAAGTGCGGAAACCCCAAAGAACTCGAACGAGCAAGACCGTTTAACCTAGAGAAAAGAGAGACCGATGATGCCCTCCAAAATCCATATTTTTGATACCACCCTGCGTGATGGAGAACAGTCGCCGGGGGCTTCGCTCAACGTCGAGCAGAAAATCGAGATTGCCCGCCAGCTGGAACGGCTCGGTGTGGATGTGATCGAAGCGGGCTTTCCCATCTCATCCCCCGGTGATTTTCAAGCCGTCCAATCCATTGCCCGGATCATAAAAAACGCAGCGGTTTGCGGCTTGACCCGCGCCGTCGAAAAAGACATTGATACCGCCGCCGAGTCGCTCCGAGACGCCGTTCGTCCGCGCATCCATACGGGGCTGGGGGTGTCGGACAGCCATTTACAGCATAAACTGCGCCTCACTCGCGAGGCGGCAATGGAGCGCGGCGTCAATGCCGTACGCCATGCTCGAAAGTATGTGGAGGATGTCGAGTATTTTCTGGAAGACTCCGGGCGAGCCGACCGGGACTACCTTTGCCAGGTGATCGAAGCCGTAATCAAGGCCGGTGCAACCGTGATTAACATTCCCGATACCACCGGCTATACCACGCCCGATGAGTACGGCGCACTGATTCGCTATGTCATGGAGCACGTCCCCAACATGGACCGGGCCACCGTTTCGGTGCACTGCCACAACGACCTGGGGATGGCTACCGCGAATTCGCTGGCCGGGGTGCTGAACGGAGCGCGGCAGATCGAATGTACCGTGAATGGGATCGGGGAGCGGGCGGGCAACACCTCCCTCGAAGAAGTTGTGATGGCGATGAAAACCCGCCGTGATGTCTTGAATTTCGAGACCGGCATCCACACCCAGGAAATCTACAAAACCAGCCGAATGGTCTCGACCGCAACGGGTATTTTCGTTCAGCCCAACAAGGCGATTGTTGGAGCCAATGCCTTTGCCCATTCATCGGGGATTCATCAGGACGGGGTGTTGAAAGAGCGTTCGACCTACGAAATCATTGATCCGCGTGAGGTGGGTATTCTGGAAAGCAAAATCGTGCTGACGGCACGAAGCGGGCGAGCCGCCCTCAAGCACCGCTTGGGCGAACTCGGCTTTACGCTCCAAGAGGCGCAGCTCGCTAAAATCTACGCCCGTTTTCTGGAAGTCGCGGATCGCAAAAAGGAAGTTTACGATGAAGACCTCGAAATCATCTTTGCCGACGAAACTTCAACGGTGCGCCAAACCTATGAACTCGTGCACGTTCAAGTTTCGTGCGGCGATGGCTTGATCCCGACAGCAACCGTCCGCTTAAAAGACCCGCAGGGGCGCGAACTCACCGACTCGTGTCATGGAACGGGGCCGGTGGACTCGGTGTATCGAGCGATCAACCGGGTGGTGAATGTCGAGAACGAACTCATCGAGTTTGGCATCCAAGCCGTTACCGAAGGGATTGATGCCTTAGCCGACGTGACGATTCGAGTGCGGCGCGGCAACGACATCTATACCGGGCGAGGCGCACACACCGACATCATCGTGGCCTCCGGGCGGGCTTATGTGCAGGCCCTCAACAAACTGCTGGATCGCATGACCCCCTCCGCCCACGAGCCAACCCTCGAACACGTCTGAAAAGGGATCGAAACAGATTCGGCAAGGCGGACTTTTCCTGAACCTGGAAAAGCCCGCCTGTTTCGTTCCTCTTTTGCGTAGGGAAGAAGGCTACGGAACCGGGGTCAGCAGAAAGGCGTGCTGGCGGTTGCCGTACTTACCGAAACCTACGATCTGTCCGCGATCGTTGATGTCGGTGGCAGAAAGCAGTTCCCAGCCCAAATTCGGGTTAATCAAGGCGTTCAGGTCTTCAATTTTGCCGGAGGTCACGCGAAAGGCATGAGCCACATAAATATCGCCAATCCCGCGTGTTCTGAGGCCTGCACTTCGGGTTCGCGTCACATTGCCGCCGCCTGCACCATGGGTCAGCGGTGAGCCGGTGTTCGGGGTGTTTCCGCCGCCCGTTCCGGTATTGTCGCCTCCGGTCCCACCAACGCCCCCACCCGCAGAATAAACCCAGCCGTAATAAGTGGACTGCGGGGCCAGCGTAGAGGTGTCGGCACTGCCGACAACCGTTCCAGCGTTGTTGAGAGCGTAGCCGATGCTGCCGGGGCCGCCCAACGTGCCCAAATCCTGCATCGTTCCATTTGTCCAGGTGACGGCATGAAGCGGACGAAACGAGTAGATGCCCTGAGCGGCGGTGTTCGCACTGCCGACGATCTGTCCGGAATCGTTGATGTCCTGGGCATCGCTCGAATTGCCTCCCGTTAGAATTCCGAGATCGGAGAGGGAACCGCCGCTCCAGACAAAGGCGTGAACGGGTACGGATTCGTCGTAGTACGGGCCCGCTGCCGACGGCGTGATCTGAGACCAGCCAACTGCACTGCCGCCGGAATTGACAGCATAAGCAAGGCTGTAGTTGCCGCCGAGTGAGCCGAGATCGGTTTGTGTGCCGTTCAGCCAGAGCGTCGCTTTCGTGGCGGAACTGAACGGATCATTCCCCTTCGAGGCCAGCCCGACGATTGCTCCGGCGTTGTTGACCCCAAAGGCTTCGCTCCAGGTATTGTTGAGAGCGGCATCAATCTGAGCGGCGGTTTGCCCGTTCCAAGCCGTTGCGTGAATGGAAAAGTTGGGATAGTACGCACTACCGACCACCGAGCCGCTGTTGTTCAAGCCGTTGGCGATGCCGTAATTCGCTCCGGTCAGCAGTTTGGGCAGACCATCGTAAAGCGTGGGCTGCGAAGAGGAGTTGGTAATGATTTGTCCGCTGTCGTTGATCCGCAAAATGCCGCCATAACGGTAGCGATTCGAAATGTAGCCGTAGTTACTGTAGTAGTAATCGGTGGCTCCAAGATCGGTGACCGTGTATTCGACGCGGATTGGCGTAACTGGCGAGTCGGCACGGGTAGACGTGTCCGAAGGAACGGAGGTGCTGCTGGAACCGCCGCAGCCGACAAACCCCGCAAGCAGCAGCAAGCCGCTCGCTTTAGAGAGAAAAAACCAGGGTCGCATGGGTGAGTCTCCTCGAAACAAAGGGCAGAACAAAGGCAGCGGCGGGGAACCGTCCTCGTTCTACCGGGTGGGTGAGGGGGGAGAAAGACAACCCTCATAGATTGCCATTCCCCCTTTCCCTGCGAGTGTCCAAAATTCCTGCCCTTTTGAAACGTTTTTTCAAGAGGAGGCTAAACCGTTTTTCCCTCGATCTGGGCCGTGCCCGTGCGTTCTAATTTCCCCCACCCCACCGCACCGCCCTTCACCGCCGCCAGCAGCGATTTCAAGACCACATAATACATTAGTTGGCGGTAGACAAATCGCTGGAGGATCAGCCAGGGAAGCAGTTTCCAATTCGCTTTGTCCATGTAGATCGCCAGAGCCGCCGCCAGCATCTCAAACGCCAGAAATGCCGCATAAAACCCGAACAGTTTGGCGAAATTGCCAGAAAAGATGGAGAGCAGCACTGCCAGGTCCATAAAGGGCGAAACCGCTGGAAAGATGATCTGGTAAACCCAGAGTGACGGCAAAGCAATGCACCCGAAGGCCCGGTAGCGGAACAAAGCGATCCGATGTTTCCAGAGGCATTGGAGCGTTCCGAATGCCCACCGAAACCGCTGCTTCGCGAGATTTCTGAGGGTTTCCGGGGCTTCGGTGTAGGCCATCGCCGTGTTGTCGTTGACGATGCGCCAGCCTGCCCGCCGCAGTTTCCAGGTCAGATCGGTGTCTTCAGCAAGAGTGTCATGGGTGTAGCCGCCTACCGCCACTACTGCCTCCCGCCGCAACGCTCCCACCGCTCCCGGAACCACCGTGATACAGTTGAGCAGATCGTAGCCCCGACGATCAAAGTTTTGGGCAGTGATGTATTCGAGTGCCTGCCAGCGCGTCCAGATATTGAAAGTATTCCCGACCCGCACATTTCCGGAAACCGCCCCGACCTGTGTATCGGCAAAGTGACGCACCAGCCTCCAAATCGTTTCCTTTGCAAAGAGCGTGTCGGCATCGAGTGATACCATGATGTCGCCGGCAGCAGCGGTAATGCCCCGGTTCAGCGCAGAGGCTTTGCCGCCATTCGGCTTCGAGATCAGGGTGACCTGCGGGTTGTCCCCGAAATTTTCCTCAACCACTCGTGCAGTGCCGTCTTTCGAGCCGTCGTCTACGACGATGATCTGAAGGTTGGGATAACCGCTTTCCAAAAGCGACTGCACTGTTCGCGTGATGACTTTCTCTTCGTTGTAGGCGGCGATCACCACCGAGACTGAAGGGGTGAAACCCGCAGGAAAAACTCGGCTCCGTTCTTTCACCTTCTGGATCAGTGCCAGCAAGACGAAAATTCCCACCCGCGAAAAGCCCAGCACCAGCGAAAGCGTGAACATGGTGGTTAGAAACCGCTGAATCGTGTACGAGGTCAGGAATACGTAGCGATCCGCTCCCGACAGCAGTATATCTTTTCCGGTGACCTTCGGCATCAGCACCTCACGCGCCACGCCGCGCAAACCGGCCACCCCAATAAAGGTATAGCCGCGAGCTTTCAATTCACGAATCAGGATCGGCAGGGCCGCCAGGGTTCGGGTTCGGTCGCCGCCCGCGTCATGCAGCAGGACGATGCTGCCTTCGTCCCGGTTTACCAGCACGCTGCTGGCGATCTCCTCGGCGGTGCGAAATTTGGTGGAGTCCAGAATTTCAGAGCCGGATTTATAGGGATGAAGCCGCCAATCCTGCGGATCGTTTTTCTCACCCACCGTGATGTAGTTGAGGCCCTGCGCCGTCACCATCGGCCCGACTTCGTGAGCGGTGGTTGGCTCCGGGTCACCGCCGTAGGGAGGCCGAAACAGCGTGGAGGAATGCCCCGTCACCGCCTGAATAATCCGCTGCGTGGTGGTCAACTGAAGTTTTTGTTCGAGCGGCGAGAGCAAAAACAAGTCCGGGTGCGTCAGGGAATGATTGCCGATCTCATGGCCTTCGTCCCACATTCGCCGGATAAGATCGGGGAAGTTTTCCGCCTGCTTTCCGACCACAAAGAAAACTCCCGGAACGTGATTTTCCTTTAAGATGTCCAGCACTTTCGGTGTCCATTCGGGATCGGGGCCGTCATCGAAGGTAAGGACGATCTGCTTTTTCGGATTACCCAGCCCGCCTCCGAAGCGGCGCACCACGTAAGCGGATGGAAATTGAATTTTCCCGGTTTTGGGGTCGCGGCTGTATTCGGCCTGGGTAATCAAGCCGGTTTCGGGGCTGCGGGAAACGGTGCGGAACCCGTCCTGGGGGGCGGAGCGCGGCTGCAGCAGCTCGCCCTCGCCCTCGAAGTCAATTTCGGTTTCGTTGCCGTAGGTGATTTGATGGAATATGCCGGTATCAGTCAACTTTCCCCAGTCGGTCTTCCAAAGTTCTTTCGAGTTGAAATTCCATAAGGTCGGGTCTTCAGACCCCATAAACCACAGAGCCGAACCGCGCACTTGTTTCGCCTTGCCCTCCAGCAGTTGATTGTAGACACTAACCGCATCCTGAAACCAGACAATATGCGTTTCCTCAACACCCGCCTCATTTTCCTCAGTGTATCGAAAAGTCGGATTCAGGGTGGCGGGATCAAGGGTGACGACGGCATCCGGTTGTGAGTCGCGGGCTTGCAGGATGGCACTCTGATAGGTTAAATTTTGTGCGCCCGGTTTGCCCTGGGTCCAGTCGTAGCCGTGATTTCCCACGCCCATGACCAGCTTCTGCGCCGGAATTTTCTTCAGCAGTGCCGTCAGCCGCTCCTCTGTCCAGTGAATCGAGCCGACCGCTCCCGGTTCTCCCTCGCCGGTGTGTTCGTCGTAAAACATCGGAACCACCCAGTCGCACCATTTCGCCAGCCCGCGAATGTCCACCGACTCGTTTTCGACTTCGAGGTCCATGGTGAGGAGCAGCCCCGCCGGATGCAAAGCCCGGTACAACTCCTCAACAAAGCCGACCAGATTCACACTGTCTGCAGGGTCTATCTGCTCGAAGTCGAGGTTGATGCCCTGGAGTTTTTCTTTGACCAGAAGATCACGCAGCCCCAGAGCAAATCGGCGGCGCAGCCCTGCATCGGAAACAAGATCATGGATCGCGCCGGGGTCCCAGCCGCCTTCGCCTTCTTCTCCTTTGCCTTTGCGGGTGAAGTTATTGAGCATCGCCACAATCGCCACACCGTTTTGTCGGGCCAGCGGTGTCATCTCCGCCCGATCCACCCGCTGTCGGGCATCCGTGAACAGGGGAGAATTCGGAGACCGGTAGTTGTGCCCGTGCGAATGAAGGTGAAACCATTCGGGGATGAAATGGGTGAGGTGCGCAATGTTGCGGCGGGTAGAAGCAGGAGAAGTTTCTTCCCAGTTAACATAAAAGCCGGCCACAATCGGCGGAGCGTTCGGCGGAATCGCGGCGCCCGCATCCAGGTTTTCGGCAGGAACGAATTTCGAGCCGTACTCCTGCAAAAACGCCGAGGCCATTTTGTCGCGGGCTTCGTTTTCTTTGGTTCTTTGCTCGTCAAGCTGTTGAAGGCGTTTTCGATCTTGAGCCTGCTTGACGGCAAGCTGACGGTGATCTCGTTCTCCCAAGGCAGCTTCGGGGTTGTTCACCAGGTCTTTGGCGTCTACCACACGCGGCAGCGGCGACCGGGGCAGCAGCGGCAGAGCCACGAGACTGACCAGCAGCAGCAGCATCCCAATTCCGGCAAAGAGCAAAGCCAGACCGCCAATGCGACTGAACCAAAACCAGCGGCGGCCATTTTCGGCATAAAAAACGGGGCGGGCCCGTTTTTCCGAAAGCATCTCAGAGGCGGCAGGCGGCGGGGGCCCGGCTTCAGCCGGGGGAGTCATCGAATCGGGACGTTGATTCGGAGGCAGGTTAGTTTCGGACGACACGATTAAAATCCTCGGCAGGAGAGGTCAGCTGGGAGAGGGTGACAAAATGAAATCCTCTGGCGCGAAGGGCGGAGGCCAGAGCCGGTAACATCTGATACGTATTTTCAATTCCACTGTGCAGTAAAATAATCGAACCGTTGTGAACGCGCCGAAGCAGCGGGGTCAGGATCGCCCCGGAACTGGCGGCCTGATAATCAGCTGGGTTTTCGGTCCACAACGCGGTCACCAGCCCATGACGGCGGGCGATCTGCAGCACGGCATCATCATACTGGCCTCCCGGCGGGCGAAAAAAGCGCGGGTAACTTCCTACCGCGTTTTTGATTACAGCGTTCGCCTTCACGAGTTCCTCTTCGATCTTGGGCAGCGAAAGTCGGCGCAGGTTCGGGTGTGTGTAGGTATGCGAACCGATCTCATGGCCTTCGCTCTTGATTTTGCGAACCGTGTCCGGGTACTCTTCGACCCGCTCCCCCACCACAAAAAACGTGGCTTTAATTCCCAGGGACTTCAATCGTGCCAGCAGGCGCGGCGCAAACTCCGGGTGCGGGCCGTCATCGAAGGTGAGGGCAATCTGCTTTTTCCTCGGATCGCCGCATTCCAGTACCCGGTAGACGCGCTCATGGTGAAGGCGTTCGGAAGTCAGCGGAGTTCCGAGCGTGATCGGGCGAATGTGGAGGCTCTGCGGTCGCATGGAAACTTCTTCCGCTTTTGTTTTAGGCCTGGGTTTCTTTACGGAGACGGGGGGGTGGAGCGTTTCGTACCCTCTGCTTTGGTTACACCCCGATGTGCCGAGCAGTTGGGACGAAAGAAATAAGAGAAGAAAACGTTTCGAGTTCATAGAATTAGCACTCAACGCGATTTCAGGTTACGGACGAAATTTCGCCGACCAGCAGGCGGCCACACACCTCGAAACCGGCTCGCTCCAGGGTTTTGCGCGAACCGAAATTGGCGGCATCAGTTCGCGCCGAAGGCTTTTTGCCCGCCTCATAGCAGAGACGCTTCACTTCCTGCAAAAGAAAACTGCCGTGCCCCTGCCGCCGTGCGGTTTCCTTCACTTCCATATAGAGGTCGGCGTAGGGCGGATTGTAGTGGCACAGAAACCCTCCCGTCGCTACGATTTCCCCCTCGGCCTCGATTCCCCAATCGCCGACAGGTTCGGAATAATGGGGGAAAACTCTTGCTTTCTCCTCATGCGTAAGCTGCCGGAAACAAGCGTGCGGGTTCAGAAGGGCGGTGACGGAGGCATCGTGAAATAAAATTGCCTCTGTCTTGATGTTGATCGTGCAGTCGTACAGCAGGGAGAGCATGGTAAATTGATTTGTCTGGGCTTCGAGATGGGTGGCTCCACTGACCCCCATCAGCTCGCGACACAGCGTAAGAGCGGCAGGGCGGGCATAAGGCAGGGTATAAAACTCGCTGAGCCGTCCGACATCCTGCCGATTCCGCACCGCGCCATAGCCTGCCACACGCCCTGCCGCCAAAATGAGATACGGGTCTGCCAGGCCGCGTCCGAGCAGAGAATCCCGGACGATCTGGCAGTTCGCCTCCTGGCGGTACAACTCTCGCAATCCCTCGACGGCGCGATAGTCCACCCGATTGATCTGGATTTCCATTGGTCTCCTTTCAACGCAAGCAGAGGCTGCCCCTCGATTTCAGGCGGCCTCGGAAAGAGTTTCGCCCGATGCGAGCGTAATTTTCAACCCCTCCTGCGTCTGGATTTTTTCCTCCAGCTCAGCGAGAGCATCCGTAAAAGGGAAAAAGCGGTTTCGGTTCGAGCGAAGGACAGATCGGGAGCCGCCTGATACGCGGCATCCCAGGATCGGTTCACATAAAGACGGAAATCCTCTTTCTGACGCAGATGCTTTCCCGTCTCCAGAGTTCGCAGGGCTGTTTTTCGCCAGCGCGAAATCCGCTTTCTCCCCTTCGGGTCTTTCGGTCTAAAGAGAACCCGGCGAGAAGGGCATCTACTTCTCTTTCGCGCCCGCCACCCGGTGAATGTTGAGTACGTCGCCCATCCCGTAGATTTTCTTGAACATATCTTCGAGGTGCTCGGAATTGCGAACTTCGATGGCGAGTTCGAGCGTGGCGGTTCGGTCTCGGTGCGACTGCGTTTTGATCGCCGTGATGTTAGTTTTGTTCTCGCCGAAAATGGTGCCGAGATCGGCGATCAGGCCGGTGCGGTCATGAGTCAGCACGGCGATATACACCTGGAACACCTGCCCCTCATTGCCGACATACTCCACCGGGGTGCAGCGTTCCCGCTCATGCTCCCAGTAGGCCCGCAGGTTCGGGCACTCGCGGCGGTGCAGGGCCATGCCGCGCCCCCGCGTCACATACCCCACCACATCATCGCCGGGAATGGGCAGACAGCAGCGCGACCGCCGAAACGCCATCGAGTCGGTTTCCATTCCGCCCGCCGAAATTTTCATTTTGGCGTCGTTGGCACGTTTGCCGCCGATCTGAATTCCCGGCTCCGGCAGGGACTGCGGCTTCAGCCGGTTCAGAACGGTGAGAGCCGCCGTTGTGCCATAGCCGATGGCGGCCAGCAGTTCGATCTCGGACGGCATATTGAAGTGCCGTGCAACGGTTTTGAGCGAGTCGTCTTTGATCAAACTGCGCGGATCGTCTCCCCAGCGTTTCGGGTCGCGTTCCAACTGCGAAGTCAGTTCATGCTCCAGAAGTTCCCGTCCGCGCTCGATATTCTCGGCCTGATTCACTTTCTTGAAGTAGGCTTTGATTTTCGTTTTCGCGTGCGAGGTCTGCACCATGTTCAGCCAATCGCGGGAGGGCGTCGCCGAAGGGCGGGTGACGATCTCCGTGACATCGCCGTTCTTGAATTTGTAGGACAGCGGAACCATGCGCCCGTTCACTTTTGCGCCGACGCAGTGCTCCCCAACAGCGGAGTGCACCCGAAACGCAAAGTCAATCGGCGTGGAATTGGCGGGCAGGTCAATCACATCGCCCTTCGGAGTCAGCACGAAGACCTGCTCGGCAAACAGGTCTTCGGTGACGTTTCGCATAAATTCGGAGGGGTCGCGGGAGTCGGCCTGCCAGTCGAACAGCTGCTGCCGCAAAAACGAAAGCCGCCGCTCGAACTGATCGCTCACCTTGCCGCCCTCTTTGTACTGCCAGTGCGCCGCAATACCAAATTCGGCGGTGCGGTGCATCTCCCAGGTTCGGATTTGCACCTCAAGGGGCCGCCCGGAGGGGCCGAGCACTTTGGTATGAATAGACTGATAGAGGTTGGACTTGCTCTGTGCGATATAGTCCGTGTACATTCCGGGGATCGGGTTGAGGTGGGCGTGAACCACGCCGAGCGCGTGATAACATTCCTGCCGCGTGTGAACGATGATTCGCAGGGCCGTGAGATCGTAGAGGTCGGTGAACTCAATGCCCTGAGATTTCATCTTATTGTAGATGCTCCACAGGTGCTTGGGCCGCCCTTTCACTTCCGCTTCGATGCCGTCATCGGAAAGCCAGCGGTGAAGTTCGGTGATGGCGAAGTCCACTTCCGCCTGCCGCTCTTTGCGGTTTCGGTTCACCAGCTGTGAGACACGGACATACTCTTCCGGCTTGACATACTTAAACGAAAGGTCTTCCAGCTGCCACTTCAGCTGCCAGATGCCGAGGCGGTGCGCGAGCGGAGCGAAAATCTGAAGCGTTTCAGTTGCCATGCGGAACTGCCGTGCCGGGGCAAGTGAGCCGAGTGTTCTCATATTGTGAAGGCGGTCGGCAATCTTGATGATAATCACCCGGAGGTCTTTTGCCATCGCAACAAAAATTTTACGGATATTCGCGGCATTTTTGGTGGCTTCCGCCTGTTTTTTGCGCCGCTCGCGGGTGGCTTCGGTGACGCGCTCTTCCAGCTCGGCATCGGCTTTTTGCTCGCGTTCGCTCAGTTCGCGCTTTCCGTCATCTACGCCCACAATTTGCAGTTTCGTCACGCCGTCCACGAGGTGCGCAATCTCTTCTCCGAAATTCGCTTTGAGGTCGTCCAGAGAAACCCCGCAGTCTTCCACCACATCGTGAAGAAGCCCCGCCGCAAGGGTTTGTTCGTCCATTTCGAGATCGGCGAGAATTTCGGTGACTTCAACGGGGTGAATGATATAAGGTTCGCCGCTTTTGCGCGTCTGCCCCTCATGCTTTTCGCGCGCATAAACAAAGGCGCGGTAAACAAGAGCGGTATCGGCATTAGGACGATATTCGAGCAGGCGTGAGCAGATGCGCTCCATCACGGCTTGAATGTCGCAGGAAGGGAGGGCAGGAACCTCGCAGGTTTCCCACTCAATCGTTGCATCTAACGCTGTGTCGGCCATCATTGCGGGTTGTGTCAATGAGATCAGGAGTTTCGACGAAAATTTAGCTCGAAACCCCTCTGCTTTCAGAATTTGGGGACTCTTAGTATGACACAGCGGCAGGCCATTTCCGCCTCTGCCGCAAAGAGATTCGTCTGAGAGTTCGTTACGCAAACCGGCGGACAGAGGTTTCTCTCCCAGAGGGATTGGGGAAATTTCTACCTAGTCGGTTGGGTTCACTTCAGTTCACCATGATTTTGTTTTGTTTTTCAGAGTTGTATTTTTGGCACAGTTTTTGCAGTTCTACTTATTGTGAACGATGCAGTTGGTTTTTATTCGTTCTCTGCTCGCCGACTGTTCCCGCGAGAGGCCAGCGAAACTTTCCTCCCTTCTTTTCCAATGGAGAACTACTTTGTCAAAACTGATCTATGCTTCCGTGACGTTCGCTTTTGCGGGTCTGGCCGTGTTCGCTCCGGCTGTCAATGCACAGCAGATTTATTTCAACGACTTCGCAAATCCAGCAGACCCGCTAACCGAATGGTCAAACAAGGTCACCACAACTTCCCCCTCCGGCGAGCGATTTCTCGGTCGTTTTTCCAGCAATAATTCCACGCTGACCCTGCCCACGCTTCCCGGCATTCAGAGCGTGACGCTCTCCCTGGATTTCTATGCGATTGACTCCTGGGACGGTCAGGGGCCGAGTGCAGGCCCTGATACCTGGGGCGTCGGTGTCGTTGGCGGCCCCGCCCTGCTGCAAAATACCTTCAACAATATGGAGGGGCTTTCGCCCTGGGGTCCGCAGGGGCAGTCGTTTGGCGGGCAGGGCCAGCCGAACGGAACCTATCTTCCGCGCACTGGAGCCTCCGCAAACAATACGCTCGGTTTTCAGTCGGGGCAGTTCTGGGGGAGCCGGGACAGTACGTACCACCTTACCTTTACGTTTCCTTACACGGCATCGAGTTTAAGTCTGAATTTTTACGATTTGGGATTGCAAGGGTTGAGTGACGAAAGCTGGGGATTAGACAATGTGCGGGTGGGCGTATTCGTACCAACTGCGGACGTGCCGGAACCCGGTACGGTCGCTTTGCTGAGCGGGCTGCTGGCTTCCGGCGGCCTGTTTGTCCGCCGCCGACGTGCTTTCTGAGCTGGCAGATTCTGTCCCGTGAATAACGCAGGAAAGACCGGGAAGGAAAACAATTTTCCTTCCCGGTCTTTTTGCTCCTCGCACGCAGCAGTTTTGCGGCTCTTATTTCCCATCACTTGGTCAACACAGTTTGGGTTAGGGGGTACGTCCGCCCCCTGTGCCGCCGGAAGTTCCTCCAGATCCGCCGTCATTTCGGTCGGTTGAGCCGCCAGTGTCGCTGCTGGTTCCGCCCGATGGTCGTCCCCCGACGCTGCCTCGTGCTCCGTCAACTGCCGAGTCAAGCGGAAGCATCTGCTGCTTCACGAGAGAAAGGTCATTTGAGCGGAGTTGATAGAGGGTACTGCCCCTTAAGATGTAGACGTAATCGCCCCCCGCTGCGATCGTGGTTCCGCCGAAGCTGCCTCCCATACTGTCCATACGCCCGGAAAGATTGGTTCCGGTGCGTCCGCCTGAGTTTTGTCGAGAGTTACGACCTCCGCCGCCATTGGAGCCGGTTTGTGCGTTGGCGTAGTTCTGATAAGAGACACCGGCAAAACTCAGTAGTCCGGCCAACATTACCATTCGAGTGTAGTTCGTTTTTCGTTCCATTTTCAACATTCCTTTGTAGAGGGCAAAGCTTCGGCCTGATTTCCGATTTTGGGCGCATTAGCGGCCTGTTCCGGTTCCCGATCCTGAAGTTCCCATTGAGCCGCCGGGCGATCTTGTTCCGCTGCTGTTTCCGCCTGTTCCGGTTCCCATCGTGCCCGTTGAGGTGCTTCCGCCAGACCCGCTGCCTGTGGACGTGGAGCCTGTGCCTGTAGAAGTAGAGCCTGCGCCTGTTCCAGTTGTTGAAGAGGTTCCAGAACCGGCTCCAGTGGTTCCACTGCTGCTTCCACCGGTGCCTCCTGCTCCAGAAGTGCTCGTTCCTGAGGCTCCTGTACCGGTTGAGGTGCTGCCTGTTCCCGTTGTGCCTGAAGACCCCGCTGAATTGGTGTCGGTTCCCTGACAGCCTGTCAGAAGCACCGCCAGCAGAAAAGCCGTCGGTATCGGGTAATGCCGAAATTTCATTTTATTGTTTTCCTTATTGCTTCAGTTTGTCTCGCAGCGAGCCAGGTTCTTCTGGCAAAAACAGGCCGCCCGCCCCCTTTCCGACCGGGAGTGCGGGCGGCTTCAGGGCCAGCACAGCAGAGGGGAAAAGCGAGCGGCCTCTGCTGTGCCAGCCTGATTAGCGCGAGCCGCTTCCGCCGGAGCTGCCGCCCTGAGAACCGGAGCTGCCTCCTCCCCCATGCGAAGCCTCCCCGCCTTTGCGACCGGCTTCACGGGCTTCTTCGGAAGTAAACTCATGCGCGTGGCCGCTTTCGTGAGCCGCTTTGCCCCCCTGGGAAGCAATCTCTCGCTGCTGGTCTTCGTCCATTGAAGCAAAGCCGCGCTTGCTCGTATCTCCATCCTGATTTCCGCCCGACCCGCCTTGATTTTGCTGGTCGCCGCTGTTCTGGTGGCTCTGTTGTCCTGCTTCGGCGTGCTGTTCGCTGGAGCCGCCGCGCTGTCCGCCGCCTTGATTTTGAGTGTCAGCCATTGTTTTCTCCTGAAAATGGTTTTGGTGCGGGGCCGAGTGTTGCCTTTCCCAAAAGGGCGGCCCCGCGCCTGAGTTCGCACACCCAAAAGACGCTTTCTTTTCATTCGGGTACTCCTTTGCAAGAAGGAAACTTAACATCATCATTGGTTTATTAAACCATCTCGCCCTGAAGTGCATTCTTTCCTCCAACTTTGGAAGGCGGACTGTTCAGTTAAAGCCGAACCGCAGGAAAAGCGCAAAAAAAGCGAGGCTTTCCACTGAAAGCCTCGCGGTGATACAGATCTGTATTTAATTTGATACTTAATCTAAAAGACCCGGATTGCCAGCAAAGGCGGTCAGGCTTCGTCCTGAAAGCGAATCGAGCTCAACAGTTGGCCTTCTGTTTTGGGGCTGCCTGACCCGCCACAGAAGGGCTTGCCGTTTAAGAAAGACCAAGGCACCGCATCGGGGGATTTGGCTTTTCGTCTTTCTCCGGCAGCAAATTTATTATAAACAAAAGCGATCTCTTGTACATCCGCTTAAAGTTGGAATTATAGAAGATTCTTTCGGCGAAGAGATCATCTTTCGGAGCGAGAGGAAAGGGCATCTCTGCCCTTGTCCGGGCGCAGCGAAATCAAGCCTCGTTCCAGCCCCGCCACCACTGCCTGCGTTCGATCCATCACGTTCATTTTTCTCAATAAGTTATTGACATGGGATTTTACTGTGGCTTCCGTAATGAACAGCCGGTCGCCGATTTCTTGATTGCTGAGCCCCTCTGCCACAAGCCTCAGAACCTCCATTTCGCGGGTAGTCATTTCCGGGCGCATCATCCGATCCGCCAGCCGATTTCCGACATCTACCGGAAGATGGGTTCCTCCGCCAGCCACGGTTCGAATGGCTTCGAGCAGCTGCTCTCTCGGAGCCTCCTTCAGCACAAATCCACGCGCCCCGGCTTTCAGCGCACGATATACATTTTCATCTTCATCAAAGGTAGTCAGCACGATAAAGCGGGCGGACGGAAATTCCTGCCGTATTTGAACAATCACTTCGGAGCCGTTTAGATCGGGCAGCCGCAAATCCATCAGCGTGACCGCCGGACGCTGCTGACGGAATTTCAGCAGGGCTTCCTTTGCGGTTCCGGCTTCACCAATCACCTTCATATCGGCCTGCCGATCAATAATCGCAGTCAAGCCTTCGCGCACTACCGGATGATCGTCAACAATCATAATCGGGATCAGCACTCTTTGCTCCAAGTTTCTTTTCAGAAGTGTAAGAAGGCGAACTGAATAGGGGACGCCTGTCTAACAGATGAGGTTCCAGCAAAAACGCTCTTCACCCGGCTTCCCACTTGAGTAGGACTTCAAGTTCGCTCCGCTGGCGGTTTTTTTTCTTGGCAAAATCCTTTAAACTAGGATAATTGTCTTCGGACAGAAACCACTGAATTTTTCAGGCGAAAAATTCTTCTACCACTTCAACCATTCCTTTTCTCCAAATCCTGATACAACTTATTCTGAGAGGTGTTTCATGAAGTATTTTCCTTCCTCAGTAAAAGACCGAAATCTTTCTTTCGGTTTCTGGATCGGTTCAGGGGCTCTTTTCATTTCGCTTTTCTGCTTTCCCGCTTCAGGCCTTGCGTTACTCTACCTGCCGTCACTGATTTTGCTTTGCGTGACGCTGCCTGCCGCATTTTGGGGTTGGGGAACCTCGCTTATTCCACTGATTTTAGGAACGCTGGTTTTAAGCACCATTCGCAACGGTTCCTGTTTGAGCTTGCAGGCTCCAGGGCAGATCGCTCTTTTTGGGCTGGTTCAGGCAGCAGGCATCGCGATGGGAGAGGGGCTTCACCGCCGAATGTTGTTTGTGAATACAAAAGCCCTCCACTGTCAGAAGGAAACAGAACGCTTAAAACGGGCCAGCTGCCTGCTGAATGGCATGATTTACGATTGGAATGTGAAAACGGGGCATGTGCAGTACTTTTCCGACACGATGAAACTGCTGGGCTGCCCATTGAAAGAAGTCCAGCCGAACTGCCGCTGGTGGTCAGAGCGCATCCACCCGGAAGACCGGGCACAATTCGATTTTTCCCTCTCCGGCGAACCTCGAGTCATCGAAGGCCAGCGGGAATACCGAGTGCGCCGGGAAGACAACCTCTACCGCTGGGTTTTGGATCGAAGTCACCCGGTGTATCGGGAAGACGGGGTTTTGCTGCACGTCATCGGCTGCATCACTGACGTTACGGGGCAGCATGAAGCCCTTGAACGGATTCAGGCACATCAGCAGGAGATCGAAGCCCTCAATCTTCGCATGGAAATGACCCTTAAAGAAACCAATTACCGCGTAAAAAATCACCTTCAAGCCATTTCGAGTCTGGCCGAGCTTTCCTGTGCCGCTGGCAAACCCGTTGGTGAAAGCGATCTTAAACGTATTGGCCTCTATGCTCGCTCACTCGCTTTACTCCATGAACTGCTGATGGAAACAAGCCAGGAGACGGCTCAACAGTTCACTTCGGCTTCCGTCCTGATAGGCCGTCTTCTTCCGCTGCTCCAAGTTGCCTGCGGCGAGCGAGTGTTGTGTTTTCACGAAACCGATTTTCCGCTTACCCTGCGGCAGAGCGCGGCTCTGTCCCTCGTGATCTGTGAACTGGTGAACAACAGCCTCAAACATGGAAGCGGTGAAATACGACTTTCTCTTCAGCCCAGAGGTGTTCTTGCCCGGCTTGTCGTGCAGGACCAGGGCCAAGGATTTCCGCCGGGGTTCGACGCGGCATCCTTCTCGCATTTCGGAATCAAAGTGATGAATCATCTTGTTCATCACGATCTGAGGGGCAAAATTCGATACGGTTCTCCAAAATGTTCGTGTTCGCGAGTAGTCGTTCGCTTTCGCCTTTTAGACCAGGAGGGGACACTGACCCCCTAAAGGAGGGGCCGTTTGGAGAAGGCTTCGACCGAAAATTGATTTCTTTTCAGGTTTCTAACGACGGGGCCTTTTCGGGTTGGGAGAAGTCCGCAGTGAGCAGGGTCGCTGAAACTTGGGTTCCCTGTTCTGGTGCGCTCGTGACCTGCAGCTTCATTCGGCTGCGCTCTGCCCGCTCTTTCATGCCGACAAGTCCCAGCCCTTCACCCGGAGTTTCCGGGTGAAAGCCCTGGCCGTTGTCCCTCACCAACAGTCGGATTTCGGTTGGAGAATAATGAAGTTCCACATAAATTTGTTTGGCCTGGCTGTGCCGAAGCGCATTGGTGAGGGCTTCCTGCCCAATACGATAAAGGTCATGCTTTTGGTCTTCCGGGAGGTCGTAGGGGGTTCCCTGGGTGGCGAACTGCACGTCTACTCCGACGGCGGTCTGTTCGATGAGCCGCTGAAAGGTGGTCATCAGGCTGGCTTCCTGCAGCAAGGGAGATCGGAGGGCACGCACCGAATGACGTGCTTCGACTAAACTCTGCTGGGTGATGTCCCGTGCCCGCACAATATGCAGTTCGGCAGCATCCGGGTCATCACGCAGGGTAACCTCCGCCGCGTCCATTTGCAGCTTGATTCCAGTTAAGCTTTGCGCCAGGGTATCGTGCAAATCCTGTGCGATGCGGGTGCGCTCCTCCAGCACGGCCACCTCGCGTTCCAGACGCAGACGATCTTCCTCCACTTGCTTGCGGAGCGTGACTTCGATGAAATTTACCACCACGCCGTCAATTCGGTCTTCCAAAGTGCGGTACGGAAACATTCGCACCAGAAACCATTTTCCGTCGCTGCTCACTTCCCGCTCAATCAAATGCAGGTTTTTCAGCACCTGCTCGGCGTTTTCGGTCAGCTCGAAATAGTTCAGTCGGTGTGTAATATCGGAGAGCGGACGCCCGATGTCGGTGGAAATCAGATTGAACAACTCTTGAATTCGGGGGGTAAACCGCTTGACCTGAAGGCCGCGATCCAGAAAGATCGTACCAATTTCGGTGGAGGCCATCAGGTTTTGAAGGTCGCTGTTGGCACGGCTCAGGTCTTCCACGCTGTGTTTGAGTTCCTGATTGACGGTGTTCAATTCCTCATTAATTGATTGCAGCTCCTCTTTGCTGGTTTCCAGTTCTTCGGTTGCCGAGCGCATTTCCTCATTGATGGCCTGCAGCTCCTCATTGGAGGCCTTCAGCTCTTCGTTCGACGACTCGTACTGCTCGACCGTCTGGCTCAGCTGCTGCTTCAGATACTGAATCTCCGCTTCCAGATGCTGTGCCGCAGGCTCTCTCGGAACCGTTTCGGCCAGCCCTTCGCCCTTGTCCGGCAAAGGCTCGAAAATAACGAGGGTCAAGGAGGTTTCGGCTTCCGGTTCCTTCATCGGGCGAATATGCAGGTTGACCCATTGCGTAGTGTTTCCCTGTTGGAGAGGAACGCGAGAGACGGTGATTTCCTCGCCTTTTTGTTTGGCACGAAACAGGGCGGTTCGCAGCTCGATTCGCAGGTCCGGGTGAATCACCTTCATCAAGTTCATGCTGGGCAGCCCGCCGTTGAATTGAATGAACTGGCCTACATTTTGGGAGAGGTGAAGCATTTCATAGTTTTCGTCAATCAAAACCGAGGGCGGGGCATAGCGTTCCAGCAGATTGAAATGAATTTCGCCCAAAAGCCGCGAGGTGGGTTCGATGAGCGAACGTAGATTGATCTCACTTCCTGGGGGCAGCGACGGCAAAAAGCGGGAGGAGGCGCGGGGGATCACCGTTTCCGAAGCAGAAAAAATAGAGGCCGAGGGCAGCGGAAACGACTGCCAGCCTGCGCGGGAGGAGGAACGCCGCACAAAGATGCGATGGTGCTTGTCCAGAGGCGCAAACAGGCTGTGTGAGTCGACGAGGCTTTCCGAGCTGCCTAAAAACAGCACGGCTCCGGGCCGAAGGGCGTAGTGAAAAATCTCGAAAACTCGCTCCTGGGCTTCGCGCTTGAGGTAAATCAGAAGGTTGCGGCAGGAAATGAGGTCGAGCCGGGAAAAGGGCGAATCGCGCAGAACGTCGTGAACGGAAAACAGGACGGTTTCCCGAATTTCTTTTTTAATTCGGTAGCGTCCCTGGTCGCGCTGAAAAAACCGCTGAAGACGCTCCGGCGAAACATCCGCTTCAATGGTGCTGGGATAAACTCCGGCGCGGGCCGCCTGGATCACGTCCTCATCCAAATCGGTTCCAAACACCTGGAGGGAGGGCGGCGACGGAAGGCGGGAAGCGTGTTCGTGAAGCAGGATCGCCAGAGAGTAGGCTTCCTCTCCAGTGGCACAGCCTGCAATCCAGACCCGCACCTGATCGCTTTCCGTTTTCCCGGCGAAAAGCTGCGGAAGATGCGTTTGCAGGGCCGCGAACGCTTCGCGATCTCGAAAAAAGTTGGTGACGGAGATCAGAAGATCATGAAGCAGGGCGGTGGCCTCTGCCGTATGGATGCGAAGAAACTGCAGGTAGGAGGGAATGTCTTCGATGAGATTCACCTGAAGCCGTCGAGCGATCCGCCGCAGCACCGTTGCCCGCTTGTAGTACGAAAAATCGTGCCCGGTCTGCCCCTGTAGAAACCGCATGACTTCGCGCAGGGCGGTTTCATCGTCGGCAGAGGGAACCCGCTGAACTGCGGGAGGGCCGCCGGAGTTCTGGCGGTCTTCTTCCTCCTGTCCCCTGAGATTGATCTCTTCGGGCGGGAGGTGCATTTGCTGTTCGTTTTTCCAGAGTTCCGTCAGCCGCTCGGCAATCTGGCCAGTAGGCAGCACCCAGTCCACCATGCCGGTGCGGATTGCCGAACGGGGCATTCCGTCGAATGCGGCCTCGGCAGGATCTTGGGCAATGGTCAGGCCCCCCTGCTCTTTGATGTGTCTGACGCCGATTTCTCCATCTGAATCAATCCCGGAAAGAACAACGCATACCGCACGCGGGCCGAACGCCGCCGAGAGCGTGCGAAAAAATAAATCTACAGCCACGCGCTTGCCCGGCGCCTGCTGGACGTGCGTGAGCGAAAGTTCTTTTCCTTCCAGCACGAGATGATGATTGGGAGGGATCACATAAATGTGATCGGGTTCGATGGGGGTGCGCCCGGTGACTTGGGTGACGGGCACGGCGGTGACCAGCTGAAGCACCTGAGCCAGACTGCTGAGGTGGTCGGGAGAGAGATGCATCACCACCACAAAAGCCATTCCACTGTTGGGCGAAAGCGGGGTCAGCAGAGACTGCAGAGCCTGGATGCCGCCTGCGGAAGCCCCAATTCCCACCACCATAAAGTCAATGGGCTGAGTGGGAGGAGTGGGAAGGTTCAGAGGTTCACTCATTACGAATTTCCTTCTGCCGAAAAACCCGGTCGGTTTCCACGCCGCCCGGAAAGCGAGATCGGCTTTCTGGCCAGGGCCGGACACACCCTGAAGCTCGCTTTGGAGCGCAGATTCATTGTACCGAACTTTTCGGATTTCTGGTTTATTCTACGCGGGCGAGAAAAGAGTGGCGGCAGAAAAACCGAGGGCAGCACGAGACCTCAAAGCCCGAAAGGAGGTTTCGGAGCGGGCGGGAGCAGTCAACGCTTTTTTCGAAAGCGAGACCGGCGGAGGCGGCGGGAGGCGGGCCGAGAGCGAACGGGGGAACGCTTCGCTGTCTCCCCTCGCGAAGAGGTCGAAACAGCAGCGGCAGGGGGAGAAGCGGGCTGCAGCAAGTGCGTTTCTTTCGGGATTCCTGCTCCCTCCAGAAGCTCTGCGATTTCAATCAATTTGTTCTGGCGGGCGTACTGCATACAGGCACGTGCCTGCGTGGGCTTCCACTGGCGGCGGGCATAATCCTTGAGCAGAAGCGCAACGGCTTCCGTCTGGTGGTTGAGCACAGCGCACAGCAGCGGCGTTGTTCCGCCCCGTGTTCGCGACTCCAGCCTTGCTCCGCGCTCCAGCAGAAGCGCGATCAGGTCGCAGTGTCCTTTGCGGCATGCCAGAGCCAGCGGCGTAAACCCGATAATCGCATCCTGGGCCTCGATTTCGGCTCCCGCACTCAGCAGCAGCCGTGCCACCTCCGTATGCCCCAGCTGCGCTACCCATCCCAAAAGCGGATAGTCGTAGAGCACCCGCTGATGCACATCCGCGCCGCGCCCAATGAAAATGGCCGCATTGTGCGCGTTGCCGTCGCGGGCGGCGTCCCGAAACGCTCGATTGAGGGAAGACGTACTGCGGTCTTTTCCCTTCAGGCAGTAGCCCCACCGCCATACTTCCTGCCGCACCCGAATTCGATACCGGGGATAAAGTTTCCAGCGCAGCTGCTTCAGGCCAGAAGTGAGCCGCTGCATCGGCGTCAGCAGGCAGCGAGAAAAGCCGTTCCCTAAAATCTCCCAGCCGTCGCGCTTGCGCCCTGCTTTTCCAGTTTCTGACATTGCGCCGAAAGCCTCCCCGCTTTTCTCCTTTGACGAACAAAGAGGCGGGAAGGCTTCACGGTTTTCAGAAAGTCGAACGGCGGGATAACGTTTACAATTTCGAGGAGTAAGCCACGAGAATGCTCACCCGCCGGTTGGAAAAATGGTAGGGGTCTTCCGGTTTGGCGGGTTTGCGATCCGCGTAGCCGCGCACCGCCAGCACCTGCCCTTTTTGCAGGCCGCGCGGTTCCATTACCTTTCGGGCAGAATTGGCCCGGTCGGTGGAGAGTTCCCAGTTGGAGTAGCCTCCCGGTCGGCCCAGCGGATGCGAATCGGTGTGCCCTTCCAGCACAATCGGAGCCTTGATCTTGCCGAGTTCCCGTGCAATAATCGTGAGCAGATGCACCGCACGGGGCTTCATGGTGGCCGACCCCGTATCGAAAAAGAGTGAGGCCGTTTTTTCGATCAATTCGATTTGCAGCCCCTCATCGGTCACCGAAACCTGAACACTGTCCTTCAGTTCCGAGTATTCCGGATTTTGCGCCAGTTCGTGTTGAATGACGGACTGTGCCTGTTTGAACATCGTGGCAAGCGCGGCTTTGGCGGTTTTGGCATCCAGTTTGATGGGCTTGTCGCCGGAGCCGTCCACCACCGGGCTTTTGCCGCCGTGCCCGTCTTTGGAAATGCCCAGCGGGTCGTTGAAATAGCCGGAGATCGCCATTTTTACCGGTTTGCTCAACCCGACAATCCACATGACGAGAAAGAACGCCATCATTGCCGTCACAAAGTCGGCATAAGCCACCTTCCACGCACCGCCGTGATGCCCGCCGTGCCCGTGCCCCTTTTTCTTGATGATGATAACGGGCGCGTTTTCTTGTGCCATCGAACTTTCCTCCTAAGCGGGCGGAGCAGAAACCCTGTTTCCCTGCCCCCGCTCGCTCCCTTTCGTTACGCGGCCTTCGCCTGCCCCTTGCAAACCTCTTCCGTTTCCATAAAGGTCGGTCGGCAGCTGGGCTCGATGTTGCGGCGGGCAAACTCGACGGCGGTGGCCGGGGCATCGCCGCGAGCAAACGACAGCACCGCATTTTTAATGCAGCCCATGTACTGCGCTTCCGCCTTCACCAGGCCTTCCATAGATTTTGCCATCGGCCCCATAAAGCCGTAAGAGACCAGAATACCGATAAACGTTCCCACAAGGGCCGCCGCGACGTGATGCCCGACCTCCTCGGCGGGGCCGCCGATGGCTCCCATGGTGATGACAACGCCGAGCACCGCCGCCACAATCCCAAATCCGGGCATTGCATCCGAGACCGTCGAAACCACTCCGCAGGGCTTCATCATCTCTTCGTGCGAGGTTTCCAGATCAATGTCCATCATTTCTGAGAGGTCGTGCACGGCCACCGAACCCGTGATGACCACCTTCATCGTGTCGGCTAGAAAGTTGACGGCGTGGTGATTGGCAACAAAAAACGGATAGTCGTGGAAAAACGTACTTTCGTGCGGCTTTTCAACGTGCTGATCGAGCGAAACCAGCCCCTCCCGCCGGGCCATCAAAAACAGCTGGTACAGCATTTTCAGCAGTTCCATGTACTTGTCTTTGGTGTAGGGGTTGCCTTTGAGCAGGCCCAGAACGGCTTTCACCGTTGCCATCACCACTGGCAGCGGGTTGGCAATCAACACCGAACCGAGGGCAGAACCGCCGATGACGATAAATTCGTTGATCTGAATGAGAACGGGAATTTTGCCGCCGGAAAGGATAAACCCCAGCAAAATACACCCCATGACAACCACACTTCCAATGATGACGAACACGGGTCTTCCCTCCCTGTGCGAAAACCAAGCGGCGATCTAAAGCCGGGCCTGGTTCCGCTCTGACATGAGTACTCGGAGAGAATTGTAGGTAAAATGTGCAGGGTTCGTGAGATCAAAAAGGCGAAAACAGGTATTTTCAGACCTGACTCCCCCCTTTTTTTTGCCTGCTTTGTTTTCGACAGCGAAAACTTCATTTGCTGGCTGAGTTGGCACGTATTTTGCACAGGTGTAATCTAATTCAGCTGTCCCACTGCACTGAAGGGATTGCCTTTTCATACAATCCCCCCTTCCGCGCCTCTGCGCCGAATACGCTTGACCGTAGGAGGTAGTAAAATGTTTCGCCCGCGCTCGCTTTGCACCCTGATTTTGATGCTGCTGTTCTGTCTGCCCCCGCCCGCCTGTTTTGCAGACACCCAGACCCTCCACATTTTCAATTTCGACTTCGGTACGGCGGATCACACCCACCTTGACCCCACCATCAATCTGGGCGACACGGTTCACTGGGTTTGGGATTCGGGCTTCCACAGCACCACGTCGGTGGAAGGGCTGTCGGAAAGCTGGGATTCGGGTACGCACCTGCCCGGCACTCCAGCGTTCACCTTTGACCACACGTTTACTCATTCCGGAACTTTTACTTACTACTGCACCGTTCACGGCTTTGACAATGGAGACGGCACGGCACTTGGAATGTCGGGTAGCATCCTTGTCCGTCCCGCCGCCGTTCCCGCCCCCGGAAGCCTGCTGACCTTTGCGGTGCTTTTCGTTCTCGGCGGCACGGGGCTGAAGCGGCGGCGTTCCGCTTCGCACTCTGAGCCGAAAAAGTCCGAATGAATTCAACCCGGGCGGCTTTGCCGGAGGTGCTCCGCACCGAAGAGGAGAACCTCCGCCGCTTTCGGCTGCCATCACCGTGTTTTTCGACCGTTTCTAAGGGATTAAGTCTCATTGAAATGAAAAGGGGGGCGGCGGGAGTATTCCCGCCGCCCTCTTCGATCAACTCCTCGCCGCGTTTTCTGCGCCGCCCGCAGGCACTCAGCAGCAGAGATCGGCGTCAGCATAAACGCCCCTTTGTTTTCCCGCCCCCTGACCCTCCTCATTGATCCCCGTTGGCGTAAATGCTGATGCTGCCTGCGGAGAGCGGGACTGTTTTGATGGTGCAGCGCGGCAAGACTAACGATGAAAAGAAAAGAGTAAACACGCTTTTATCTTAACATCACTCCGGCAATTCTCGCCTCCAAGAGTTGTACGGTCGCGCCGCTCGCTTTTGCTTTCGACTTCTGCTTGGGCTGGCTGCCTCTCGCGCCGGATCAGGTATACTGAGGTATCTTTTCACCACTTTATGAAGGAAGAGGACACAGACCGAATTGATCGCTCCATCCCAACGTTTCACCAAAATTCCGCCTTACCTGTTCGGCGAGATCGCCGCCGCCAAGCGCAAAGCCCTCGCCGAGGGAAAAGACCTGATTGACCTCGGCATCGGCGACCCCGATCAGCCCACGCCCGCCCCGATCATCGAAGCCCTCAACCGCGCCGCCCACGATCCGCAAACTCACCGCTACGACGAAACGAACGCAGGCTGGACACCCTTTCTGGAAGCCGTTTCCACCTGGGCCAAACGCCGTTTCGAGGTTTCGATTGACCCCGCCACCGAAGCGATGCTCCTGATCGGCTCGAAAGAGGGCCTGTCACATCTCGCATGGTCGTACATTGATCCCGGCGACCTTTCCCTCGTCCCTGATCCCGCCTACACGGTTTACAAAGTGAACACGCTGATGGCGGGCGGCGAGTGCCACCTGATGCCCTGCCTGGAGGAAAACGGTTTTCTGCCCGACCTCACCGCCATTCCCTCCGAGACAGCAAAAAAGGCGAAACTGCTTTGGCTGAACTACCCCAACAACCCGACCGGAGCGGTTGCTCCAATTGAGTTTTACCGGGACGCCGTAGCCTTTGCCAAACAGTACGATCTGCTGCTGGTGAACGATGCCGCCTACACCGAAGTTTTTTATGACGACTATCGCCCGGTTTCCGTCTTGCAGGTCGAGGGGGCGAAAGACGTTTCCATCGAGCTTCATTCGCTGTCGAAAATGTTCAATATGACGGGCTGGCGCATCGGGTTTGCCATCGGGAACCCGGAAGCCGTCGGAACGCTCAACCGCCTGAAATCTAACCTCGACTCCAAGCAGTTTCCGGCGGTTTCGCTGGCGGCGGCGCACGCCCTGCTCAACCTGAACAATCAGAGCACACTCAACCTCTACAAAAAGCGGCGGGACATTCTCTGCGACGGCCTCACCTCCCTCGGCTGGAACGTCACGAAGCCCAAAGCCACCCTTTACGTCTGGACACGGGTTCCCGAAGGGCACACCTCCCTGAGTTTTGCAAAGAAACTGCTGGAAGAGGCGGGGGTTCTCGTGATTCCCGGCGTGGGCTACGGGCAATACGGCGAAGGTTATATCCGAATGTCGCTGACGGTGCTGGGCGACAAAGACGGGGAGAAACTGGAAGAGGCCGTGCGCCGCATCGCCGCTATGGAAAAGGGCGGAATGTGATCGCCTGCTTTGGAAACGACGATGACGCCTTCCATTCGAGTCTGCAAACCGGGAGATGAAGACGCGCTGGCTCTGGCAGGGGCGGCCACATTTCTGGAGGCCTACGCCGAGGTGCTGCGCGGGCCAGACATTGTAGCGCACTGCCGCCGCCATCACACCCCGGAGGTGTATCGCGGCTGGCTTCAGCAGCAGGGAATCACCGCGTGGCTTGCCGAAACCGACCTTGGCTCGCCCGTCGGCTATGCGGTGGTTACTCCGCCCGATCTGCCCCTGCCCGACCTCGCGCCCGACGACCTCGAACTCAAGCGCATCTACCTGCTCCATCGGTTTCAGGGCGCGGGCGTGGGCAGACGACTGATGAACGCTGCGGTTGAGGAGGCACGGGGGCAGGAAGCGGGACGGCTTTTGCTGGGCGTTTATGGCAAAAATGAAGCGGCTTTGGGGTTTTATGCCCGGTGCGGCTTCACCCGGATCGGAACCCGCCGCTTTCAAGTGGGTGACACCCTTTGCGACGACTTTATCCTGGGGCTGAATTTGTCGAGTCGTTAAGTTTTTCTAGCTGACGCCGGGCGCGTTTGTGCCCCTGTGCCGCCGCTTTTGCAAACCAGAATTTAGCCCACCGCCGACTTTGTGCCATTCCGTCTCCTGCCAAATAACAGAGAGCAAGATTGAATTGCGCTTTGCTGTCGCCCTGATTGGCGGCCTGCCGATACAGGCGAACTCCTTCTGCGAAATCGGTTTGAGTGCCCACGCCCTCAACATACATCGTGCCCAAATTGTTTGCTGCAGCGACATCGCCAAGTTCCGCCGCCTGTTTATACAAGGCAAAGGCTTTCTCCACGTCCTTCTCAACCAGCCTGCCCTGCGCAAAGATTATCGCCAGATTGCAGAGCGCGACTTTGTGTCCGAGTTCTGCGGCTTTTTCGTACCAGTAAACAGCAAGGGTGTGATCCTTCGGCACTCCCAATCCCAGGTCGTAGGAATAGCCCGCCAGATTCATGCAGTGGCGATGCCCCGCTTCTGCCGCCTTCAGCAGAAGAGGAAAGGCTTTGCGGTAGTTTTTCCGAATACCGAGGCCGTAAAAATAATCCTGGCCAATCTCAGACGGCTCTTCTTCCTCTTCAATCGGTCGGTTTTTTCGCTTTCCAGCAGAGCGGGGCCGCTCTCCTACTTTCTGCTCTCAGGCTGCGTTTTCAAGAGTTTCTGCCGAATGCTCTCCAAATCTTGCGGAACCGAGGGGGTTTTCGATTCTGCTTCGTTTGGGGAGGGCATCGCTTCTGCCTCCCGGCGCAGGGTATCGGCCCTGTTGAGAGCCGCTTCCGCCGCCTTCTCATCGTGGCGGCGGTCGGCTTCAAAAGCGATTTTCTCCCAGGACAGGGCCATGTTTTCTTTCAACGGGCGAACATCGCCGCCAAGTTTCAGGCTTCGCTCGTAACATTGGATCGCCGCGGCATAATTGCCCTGTCCGTAGGCTTTGCTGCCCTGCGCCCACTGCCAAGGCCACGACCAGGGAAGCCAGGTGAGGGACAACACGCACACTCCGCCCAGCAGGGCCAGTGCGATTCCCCAGAGCGGCTGACGGCGCGGCGCAGCGAATAGGTTCCCCACCGCCAGCCCATAGAGAAAGCCGCCCCAATGCGCTCCGTTTGCAATCGGCATCACCTTTGTGTAGGTGAACACCACGCACAGCAGCCCCCAGATCACGAAATAGTTAAGGTTTTGCCGGTTCGCTGCCGAACGCCAGGCCGGAAACGAACCCCGTCCCGCCCACAGCAGCCCGAAAATGGCATAAACCACCCCGGAGGCTCCGGCTCCCGTCTGCCCCGACACCACAATTTCCGAGCAGGAGCCGACAAGGGCGGCTCCCATCAAAAAAAGAAGGTATTTCCACGGCGCAATGGAGGTTTCCAGCAAACCGCCGATTCGCCAAAACCACATCATATTGAACAGAATGTGCCCAATGCTGAGGTGCACGAAAAAGGAGGTGAACAACCCGTAAAATTTGCCGTTCCAGAGGTCTTCCATCGAAACCAGGCCGAACTTTCCAAGCGCACCCCAAAGCGGCCCCTTTACAGCGTCCGGAGTGAAGTAGGCCAGTGTAATGAGCACACAAAAAAAACAGAGGGTCTGGGTCATCAGCGGTTGAGAGGGAGGCTGACCTTTTGCTCGTTTTCGGGCGGCGTCAGGTGAAAAGTCGAAATCATCGGGCATAGCGATTTTCTACTTTCGGAGAAGTGTTTGTGTGCGTTAGTTTGCGGTTCCCCTCCGGGCAGAAGGCGCGGTAAGCGTGTTGGATAGAGCAGAAGCCTGCGTTTAGAGGCGAAACTACCTGCTCTTTCTGCCGCCCGGCAGGACTTTCCTGCTTCGGAGTAGAATTCCCTCAGCAGAAACGCTAAAGGAAAGCAACATGAACTATTTTACGTTAGAATTGACTGCTCTCGCTCTTGCCGGTTTCGTATCGGTTGTCCCCCCGAACGCCGAGAAACCGCAAACGTCGAAAACTGCGGTGAAGTACGAAATCGTGATTGATACCACGCAGTCTCCCGACCTGAAAGAATGGGCCGACAAACTCCGTCCCGACTTAGAGACCTGGTATCCCCGCATTGTGCAGTACCTGCCGAGCGACGGATACACTGCCCCCCGAAAATTCAAGATTACCTTTAAGAAAATGGACGGCGTCGCCTACACCAGCGGAACCGATGTGGTATGCGCGGAAGCCTGGTTCAAGGCGCACCCCGACGACGGGGGAGCGGTGATCCACGAACTCGTCCACGTTGTGCAGCAGTACCAGGACGAAAACAATCCAGGCTGGCTTGTGGAAGGCGTAGCGGACTATCTGCGATGGTTTAAGTACGAACCGGTTTCCAAGCGTCCCCGGCCCAACCCGGCTCGCGCCCATTACGATGACAGCTACCGAACCACCGCCGCCTTTCTGGAATTTGTCGCCGCGAACTACGATCATGAAATCGTGGTGCGGATGAGCGAGGCGATGCGGGAGGGACGCTATAAAGCCAACCTTTGGAAAGAATATACCGGGAAAACCCCAGAAGACCTCTGGGCCGAGTATGTCAAAACGCTGACGAAACCCAGTTAGCCCCTCAGCAAGCATGGCTGAAAAAGGGACTTGTGGTTTTATTTTGTCTTGGAGGTTTTTGGATTTGTTCACTTTTCGATCTCTGGCTCCACGCAGCATTCTGGCGGGTTCAGGCGCGGCCTTTCTTTTCATGGCGGCTTTTTCCTCCGCTCAAACCCCGGCCAGCACCCGGCCTCATGCGGGAATGCTGCGCTATCCGGCCATCAGCAAAACCCATATCGTTTTTTCCTATGCCAATGACTTGTGGATTGTCCCCAAAGAGGGCGGGGTGGCTTCTCCCCTTTCCAGCCCGCCCGGTCAAGAGATGATGCCGCGCTTTTCGCCGGAGGGAAGCACCCTTGCCTTTGTGGGGAATTACGAGGGCGGGCGCGACATCTATACCGTTCCGGTGGAGGGCGGCACGCCCAGCCGCATTACCTATCACCCGGCGAACAAAACCGTCTGCGGCTGGACTCCCGACGGGAAGATCGTTTTCAATACCAACGGCTATGCAGGGCTTCCGCGCCAGCAGCAGCTTTTTACCGTCGGTAAAAACGGCGGCCTCCCAACGCGCCTGCCCGTTCCCTACGGCGAAGAAGGGGCGATTTCGCCGGATGGACGCTATCTGGCCTACACCCCTCATTCCACCGATACCCGCACCTGGAAACGGTATCGCGGCGGCATGGCTACCGACATCTGGCTTTTCGATCTCAAAAACAAAACCTCCAAAAAGATCACCGATTGGGAGGGAACCGATACCGCTCCGATGTGGCAGGGCACGAAAATCGTTTACCTTTCGGACAATGGGCCGGAACACCGCTTGAATCTTTGGAGCTACGACCTGCCGACCGGAAAACGAAGGCAGCTCACCCGGTATTCCGATTATGATGTGAAATGGCCCTCCATCGGCCCCGGAACGGACGCACAGGGCGAAGTGGTCTTTCAGTACGGAGCCAAATTGATGCGCTATGACCTGGCGACCGGCAAAGCCGTCGAGGTTTTAGTTCGTATCCCCGGCGACAAATTCGGGGTTCGAGAGCGCACTGTAGATGCCGCCAATTTTATCACGCACCTCGGTATTGCCCCTTCGGGGGGGCGGGCAGTTGTCGAAGCACGGGGTGATCTCTGGATTGCTCCGGTCAAAGAGGGCACGCCCCGCAATCTCACCCGCACCAGCAAAAGTGCCGAGCGATTTCCCGCCTGGTCTCCCGACGGAAAATGGATTGCCTATTTCTCCGACGAAAGCGGAAATTACGAACTCTCGCTTCTGCCTGCCGACGGCAAGGGCACTCCCCTTCAGCTCACCCGAAACAGCAAAACGTACTATTACAATCCGGTTTGGTCGCCCGACAGCCGTCTGATTGCCTACACCGACAAGGCGGGGTTTCTCAGCTTCTACGATACCAAAACCCGCACGGTTCGCGTGGTGGCGCAGGAAACCGTGAACGGACAGCCCACTCCCAGCTGGTCTTTCGACAGCCGCTTTTTGGCCTACCATCTGACCGATCCCAAGTTGAAAACCTCCGCCGTCTGGATTTATCAGGTGGAGACGAACGACAAAAAACAGGTGACTTCCGGGATGTTCGATGAAACCGGCCCGGTTTTCGACCGAACGGGCGACTATCTTTATTTTGTCAGCAGCCGCTCGTTTAATCCGACCTATGAGGATTTTGGAACCACCTGGATTTACAACAACTCACAAGTTTTGGTGGCCCTGCCGCTGCGCTCCGATGCTGCTTCGCCCTATCTGCCGAAATACGAGGGCGAGCCGGTGAAGCCCGAACCCAAAGCGGCGGTCGGTGTTGAGGTTGCTGCGTCTTCGACGGTTTTTGCAGAAGACGACGTGAGCGGAGTGTGGAACGGCTCCGTCAAAGGCGACAGTTTTCCCGGCGGCATGATCTCCTTTCAATTGACGCTGAAACTGGCCCCCGACAACACGGTTACGGGAACGATTCAGGCTGACCTTGGCAGTGCCCCGGTAAGAGGAGCCTACACCCCGGCGACGAAAACCCTGGCCCTCAACTTTGAACTGGGAGGCACGGCCATCACCTTCACAGGCGTGATCTCCGGAGCCAATTTAGCGGGCAAGGCCGGCCCTGCCGGTCAAACTTCTCCTTTCACCGCCGTTCGGGAAGGCGGAGAGAAAACCGCCCCTGCCAAGCCCGATGCAGGGACAAAGGCCCCTCCGGTCGAGGCCGCCAAAAAGGTCAAGATTGATTTCGATAATATCGAGATGCGAGCCTTTGCACTGCCGGTCGCTTCAGGGCGTTTCACCAGCCTGGGCGTCAACGAGCGAAACCAACTGCTCTACGTCCGCACAGGATGGGGTCAGGTCGCGGGCATTTATGCCTTCGATCCCAAAGACGACAGCAAAACCGAAAGGCCGGTCGCGCCGGGAGTCGGGGATTTCGATCTATCCCCCGACGGTAAGAAAATGCTCTACAGCAGCGGGGGTGGAGCCGTGATTCAGGACACCGGGGCAGGCGGATCGAAAGAGACGCTGGTCACAAGTGGAATGAGCGTTACCGTCCAGCCTCGTGCCGAGTGGAAGCAGATGTTCGACGAGGCCTGGCGGCTGGAACGAGACTTTTTCTATGATCCGACAATGCACGGCGTGAACTGGCTTGCCGTCCATGACCAATACGCCGCCATGCTGCCCGATGCCGCCACACGCGAAGATGTCGGGTTTATTATCAGTGAAATGATTTCCGAACTCAATGTCGGTCACGCCTACTACAGCGGCGGAGAAGTCGAGCGGGGTCTGCCGCCGGTGGGGGTCGCCGTTCCGGGCGTGGATTTCGCGCTGGAAAACGGAGCTTATCGAATCACCAGAATCTATCGCGGTGCCGCCTGGGATACGGATGCGGTGGGTGCGCTCAGCCTGCCGGGGGTCAATGTCAAAGAGGGAAACTATCTGCTGGCTGTAAACGGCGTTCCGGTGGACGTTCACAAAGACCCGTATGCCGCGTTTGTCGGACTGAACGACCGCATCATTACCTTAACCGTGAGTGAAAAGCCTCAGCTGGACGCGGCGGCACGAGAGATTGCGGTTCGCCTGCCGTCCAGCGACGCGCCGCTTCGGTATCGGGCGTGGATCGAAAGCAAGCGTGCTTTTGTTGAAAAGCAGACCGGCGGTCGGGTCGGCTATCTCTATGTGCCAAACACCGGGGTAGACGGGCAGAACGATCTCGTGCGGCAGCTGATCGGGCAGCGCGGCAAAGACGCGCTGATTATTGACGAGCGTTGGAATGCGGGCGGGCAAATCCCCACCCGTTTTATCGAACTGCTCAACCGTCCTGCCACTAATTACTGGGCAAGGCGCGATCAACAAGACGAGGTGTGGCCTCCCGATGCCGCACTGGGGCCGAAATGTATGCTCATCAACGGACTGGCAGGCTCTGGCGGCGATGCCTTTCCTTTTTACTTTAGGCAGGCAGGACTGGGAAAACTCATCGGCACGCGCACCTGGGGCGGGCTGGTGGGCATCACAGGCTATCCGCCGCTTCTCGATGGGGCCAGCGTGACGGCTCCCGCCTTTGCGTTCTACAAATTGGACGGCAACTGGGGCATCGAAGGGCACGGAGTAGACCCGGACATCGTCGTGGTAGACGATCCGGCTCAAATGCAGAACGACAATGATCCGCAGCTGAACACGGCCATTCAGCAGATGCTGACCGAGCTTAAAACAAAGGCGTTTGTCCCGGCAAAACGTCCGAAATACCCGAACCGCACCGGCATCGGCATCGAAAACAAAGACCGATAAGGGCTCTTTCCGAAAAGCAAGCCCTGTGAAAACGAAATGACCTGTTCTCTCCGAGGATTGAACAGGTCATTGACATGAGGCAGAACAAATCGTCGTCCGGGGTTCGGCTCAGCTTTTTTTTCGCTGCTCTACCGCCTGAAGCAGCATACTGGCTCCCAACAAGCCGGAGAGCAGTCCAACGACTCCTGTGTAAACGGGAGAGGCGATATTGTTGGTCAACTCCACCAATTTCGTATCATTCTCGCGCACGATTTTCGATACATCGTCGAGTTTTTTCTGCTGTTCTGCACTCCAGGTTCCCTGCGCGGGGTCGGGTTCGAGTTTGCGCAAAGCGACCCGGCTATACTGCATCTGAACCATTGTCAGCAGCGGGCTTGCAATCACCAGTCCCAGAACACCCGCAACGGCGAAAGCACGAAGCACCATTGGAAAAGTGCCAGCCATTTCCGTCATCCACCCCAGCAAACTTTTTCCGGCGGCTCTCCTCTCAGCACCGTTTCTCGGTTGAACAGGCGGCTGCGCCTGCAGTAAAGTTGTTTCCTGAGTCATCTTACGTCTCCTGCAGAATGCAAAGGCTTAACTTGATTGCCTTCACAATCTATCAGACGGAGAGGGAAGAGTTTCGTTACATTTGCTCTCGAACATGGAGAGTAATTAGTTGCTTTATCGCTTGAGGGCGACGATGGTAGCTCCGTCGCCGCCCTCGTTTTCGGGGGCAAGCCGGAAATTCGAGACCGCCGCGTGCCCCGTCAAAAAGTCATGAACTACCTTTCGCAGTGCCCCGGTTCCTTTGCCGTGAACAATCCGAACCTGCGACATTCCGGCGGCATAAGCATCGTCCATATACTTATCGAGCAAAGACTGTGCTTCATCGGCACGCAGGGCACGAAGCTGAAGTTCCGGGGCAATCTGCATGGCCTTACGAACCGCGATTTCCGAGTTGACGGAGGCAGCGGATTTGGCGGCTTTCGTTTCTTTGCGGTCGGCTTCTGCCGATTCTTCGCGTTTCAGCGGGCGAAGCTGCTCCAGGGGCAGGGTCGCTCGCATCGCTCCCATCTGCACCGCCACTACTCCGTCTTTGGGAGTTTCCAGCAGCTGCCCGTCAATACCGAGGGTCACCACCCGCACCCGATCTCCGTTTCGATAGACGTGGTTCGGGTCTGCCGGGGCCAGCGTTTCCTGGGGGGCTTCGCCGGGGGCGAGTGCGCCGTAGGTTTCGTTGCGAAGCGCGTTGAGTTTGCCGCGAGCGTCGGGAGTTTTTCGCGCTCCCTTTTGCATCCGCTGTAAATCCTTCACAATGTTTTCGGCGCGTTCTTGGGCCCGCCGCAAAATTTCCCGCGCTTCGGTCTGCGCTTCCTGCTTGACGGTGCGCTGAACATTGGCGACTTCGTTCACCCGGCGGCTGTATTCCTCGCGCAGTTTTTCCGCCTCTTCCCGTGCTCGCTTCGCATCACGCTCCGCCGCAAAGGTCGCCTTTTTGCTTTTTTCAATCTGGCCCAGCAGTTCTCCCGTTTCGATTTCCCGGCGATCCAGAAATTCGCGGGCGTCTTCAATGATGTCGCCTCGCAGCCCGATCCGCCCCGCGATGTAGAGCGCGTTCGACATTCCGGGCACGCCCAGCAAAATCCGATAGGTCGGCGAAAGGGTTTCTTTGTCGAATTCTACCGAGGCATTTTCAACGCCGGGGCGGGCATAAGCGTACTCTTTCAGCTCGCCGTAATGCGTGGTCGCCACCACCCGCGCCCCTTTTCGCATGAGATAATCGAGCAGGGATTTGGCGAGAGCCGCTCCCTCCGACGGGTCGGTTCCTGAACCCACCTCATCCATCAGCACGAGCGCGTTGGAACCGATGGTCTCGGTAATCCGTACAATGTTTTTTAGGTGGGCGGAAAAAGTGGAAAGCGATTGTTGAATATCCTGCTCATCCCCGATGTCGGCGTAAATCTGATCGAAGAGCGCAATCTGCGAGGTGGGGTCGGCGGGAATTTGCAGCCCCGCCAGGGTCATCAAGGTGTGCAGCCCCAGCGTTTTGAGAGTCACGGTTTTGCCGCCGGTATTGGGGCCGGTAATCAGCAGGGTCGTGAAGCGGTCGCCAAGTTCGATGTCTACCGGAACCACATCGCCCTTCAGCAGGGGATGCCGTGCGTTCACGAGCTTGACAATGCCGCGCCGATTTAACTGAGGCTCGTTCGCGCCCATTTCTTCCCCCAGCAGGGCTTTCGCGTGGATCACATCCAGATGGCCCAGGATCGAAATCATCCGGGTCAGCTCCTCGTGGTAAGAGCCGATCAAGCCGGAAAGTTCGCCTAAAATTCGATCCACTTCTTTTTCTTCGAGAAGCTGGAGCTGCTTGAGTTCGTTGCCGAGTTCCGCCGTCTGCGCCGGTTCGATAAACACGGTCGCACCCGACGAAGACAGATCATGGATGATACCGCCGAAAGCGCGGGCATACTCGGCCTTCACCGGCAGGCAGTAGCGTCCGTCGCGTACCGTAACCACAAATTCCTGAATATAGGTTTTTGTTTTTTCGCTGGTGAGCAGGGATTGAAGGCGGTCGTTGAGGCGGTTCGAGGTCACTTTGATTTGGGAGCGCAGGCGTCCGAGTTCCGGGGAGGCCGAGTCGCGCACCTCGCCGCTTTCGGAGATGCAGGATTCGATGCGTCCCTCCACCATTTGCAGCACCGGAAGGTTAGAGGCCATTTCGGAAAGGGTTGGAGCTTTGTCGGTGCGGTTGAGCAGGTACTGCCGAAGCCGCCTCCCGCTTTCGGCAGAGTAGCGCACTTCCAGCATTTCACGTGGAACCAGCCGCGCTCCGATCCGGGCGCGTTCCACCGTCGAGCGAATATCGTAAATGCCGCCGAGGGGGAGGCCGGAGTCGGAATCGCGCAGGGTGCGTGCCTCCCGCGTTTCCTGAAGCCGCCGAAGCACGGTTTCCGGGTAAGGCAGGGGTTCGAGTTCACCGGCGAATTCGTTCCCGACGGCGTTGGAGGTTAGTTCCGCAAGTCGAGCGATGATTTTGCTGTATTCGAGTACGTGTAAAGAATGAGTATCCATAGGTGATTGAGCCTGAACAGATGGGACTTTTGAGAGAAAAGATTTGGGTACAAGGTTGAAACACTGCCGTCTCATTATAGCCTACGCAGGGGAGGCTGCTCAGTCGTCTGCGAAAAGAAAACGGCTTTTTCCGATACGGCGAAACAGGCACATTCATTCCACAACTGCTCCGCGCTTCCTTTTCGGAAGCGATGTTATGCCGGAAGTTTTCCCGCATAAGTTGAATCGGAGAAGAAAAGAAAATTCGCTCTTCGTAAAAATGAAAATCAGGTCGGCAGCGAAACCAGAAATAAAAAATCCTTCCATCAACTTCCATCAAACAGCACGACAACAGCCTCGATCTCTGTCGTCTTGTTCTTGCCGCTGCGGTAATCGTCGCTCATTCTGCGGAACTCATTGACGGCGGCCGAAACCGTGAACCCTATCATCTTGTTTTCGGAAATAGGACACTGGGGGTTATGGCGGTCAACTGCTTTTTTATCCTCAGCGGTTATTTGATCGTACAAAGCTGGCTTCGTACTCCGCAGATCAAAGACTATCTCAGCAAACGCATCCTTCGTATTTATCCCAGCTTTTTGGCTGCCTGCTTACTGTCCCTGTTGATTGTCGGGCCGATTGGCTTTGGCAGTCAAGGGTATCTGAAAGGCCTTTCAGTTGCGCAAACCGTGAAATCTTTTCTACGCCTGCAACCCTCCTTCCCCAACAGTTTCCCCGGCTCACACTCTGCCATCGTCAACGGCTCTTTATGGACGATTCCCTACGAATTTTTGTGCTATCTATTGGTACTGGTTTTAGGAATGTCCGGCCTTTTTCGCTCAAAGCGCGTGATCGTGCTTCCGGTGACGGCAGTACTCCTGATGACACTCGCCGTTTTCAACGTTCAGGCAGCCCCCGTTTCCTGGTTTAATCGAATTTTAATGCGTTTTTCGTTCAAGCCCGAAGAGTTTTATCGCCTGACGGCTTATTTTTTCATGGGAGCCGCGTTCTACTTCTATCAGGAGGCCCTGTCGAAATACCGCCGGTGGAGCAAAATTGGCATTCTTGTTTTTGTCCTCTGTCTTTTTTCCCCTTACACAGCCGATTACGCAATGATGACTATCGGTACGGTTCTGCTTTTCGAAGTCGGCCTGAAAACTCATTCCTGGACCACAAAACTTTCCCTTAAAGGCGATTATTCCTACGGAATGTATCTTTATGGGTGGCCCATCCAAAAACTGCTCATTCTTGAGTTTCCCAAAATTCAGCCGCTCATGCTGACCTGCCTTGCCCTGCCCTTGAGTTTTTGTGCCGGGGCAGCAAGCTGGTGTCTCATTGAGAAACCGTTTCTAAAGTTGAAACCGAAACGAGGAGGTGCCTCGGCGCAGAAACTAACGAGTTCGCAGCAAAAGGCAGATTTCGCTCCGTGAGGGAGCAAGACGGTGTTACAGACGATTTGATTCCTCCGAGGGTGTGGAGAAACTTTTTTCCGCAGAGGCCAAGTCCGTGCTCAGAGGCTTACCGCCTCCATTGGCCAAAACTCGGACACCCTGCCTGCTGATTCTCGTGCCGATCTCATTTAAAGTGCGAAAAAGTACTTTTCCTTCCACGCTCAGAGACTTCAGCAGCAAAGGGACTCACCTCCTAAAGCCTGCCCCAATCTGTGCTGATCTAGCAGCGCAGAGGCGGCCTGATGCCTGCCGCGAAACGCTCTCCCGGAACCCCTCTCTTTTTCCCGCCGCTTCGTCTTGCGATTCCGCTCTCGAACTGAGTATAATGTCTCTCTTGAGATTAATGGACGAGGAGCGTAACGAAGTGATAACCGGTGAACTGGCAGACCTGCTCAAAGCGGGCTTAACGGCGGCACAAACGGCAGGGGCATTGACCTTCTCTGAGCCGGTGACCGCGATCAAATTGGAACACCCGGCCAACAAAACACATGGTGATTTTTCCACCAATCTGGCTCTGACCCTTAAAAAGTCCACCGGAATCAACACCCCCCGCGACATCGCTCAAAAACTGCTTGACCATCTTCCGGCTTCTTCTCTGATTGAACGCGCCGAGATTGCCGGGCCTGGTTTCATCAATTTTTTTCTTAAACCTGCATGGCTTCAGGACACTCTGCTTCAGATCGAACACGAGGACACCTGCTACGGAACCAACAACAGCCGAGCCGGAGAAAAAATCCTCATCGAATTCGTTTCCGCCAACCCGACCGGCCCTATCAGTGTCGTCAACGGACGGGCCGCCGCCTTAGGAGATGTTCTCGGTTCGCTGCTCGCTTCGCAGGGGTGCACCGTTTTCCGCGAATTTTACATCAATGACGCGCTCAACTCCACACAGCTGGAGAGTTTTTCAGCGTCGGTGTATGCCCGGTATCTGCAAAGCCTCGGCCATCCGCTTTTGATGCCCGCAGGAAAAGGCTACCAGGAGGATACCGAAGAGCCGGGAAGTCCGCAGTCCCTGCCCGGAAAAGCGACGGTTCATTTTCCCGAAACCGGCTATCCGGGCGAATATGTGCGCGACATTGCGGCTGCGATTGTGAAAGAAGTCAGCGATAAGTACGAAACCGGAAACAAAGCGGAACGAGATGCCTATTTTCGGGAAGCCACCCTGCGTTCCATGATCGAAATGCAGCGCAATGCTCTGGCCTCCTTCGGTCTGCATTTTGATACCTGGTTTTATGAATCCTCGCTTTACGAAACCGGGAAAGTGGATGCCGCGATCAAAACCCTCAAAGAGCGCGGCTATGCCTATGAACGCGAAGGCGCACTCTGGCTGAAGTCTACGGAATTCGGTGATGAAAAAGATCGGGTGCTGATTCGCTCCAACGAAAAAGCCACCTACATTGCCGCCGATGCCGCCTATCACGACGACAAACTCAAGCGCGGCTTCACCCGGCTCATCAATATCTGGGGCGCGGATCATCACGGCTATGTCGCTCGCCTTAAAGCCGGGGTCGCTGCCCTTGCTTACGATCCTTCCCGGCTCGAAATCATCCTGACGCAGATGGTGTCTCTGGTGCGGGACGGCGAAGCGGTGATCGGCGGCAAGCGGCAGGGCAACGTCATCGAACTCAAAGAGGATTTGATTGACGAAATCGGAAAAGACGCCGCTCGATTTTATTTTTTGCTGAACTCCTACGAAACCCCTGCCACCGTAGATGTCGAGCTCGCGAAACGGCAGTCCAACGAAAATCCGGTTTATTATGTGCAGTATGCCCACGCTCGCCTCGTCAATATCGTGAAGAAGGCCGAGGAAGCGGGCTATCCGAGGATGGAAGCGTCGCAATCCGACCGTGCCCTGCTCACTCATCCCGCCGAACTGGACTTGCTTCGCAAGCTGGCAGACTACCCGGAAGAGGTCACTCTGGCTTCGCGAGATTATGCACCGCACCGTCTGACGCAGTATGCGCGGGAACTGGCGAGCCTGCTCAATATCTTTTATGAAAACTGCCGCGTCTTGCCGGGAAAAGACGACCCGGAAAACCCCGTCCTGACGACCGCCCGCTTGTCGCTGGTCAATGGAGCGCGGATTACGCTGCGAAACCTGCTGACCCTGATCGGAGTCTCGGCTCCCGACAAAATGTAGCTGCTGCTTCTTTTCGGGACACTCTTCTCCATTCCTGCATCGAAAGAAGGACTCCGGGGGAGCCGTCGTGAATAGAGAGGGTATCGCCAATGGGGGCGAAAAACTCTCACTGCGCCGGAAGGGTGATCTTACAGGATGTACGCGCTTAATTTCTACTCCGAATTCTATGAAGAAGTCTTGAAAAACGGACGGAAGTCCGTTACCATTCGCCTTGGAGACAAATCCGACAAGTACGACTCCGGAATGATCGCCTGGGTGACCGTCGGCCCTCGTTTCGGAAAACGCACCAAACTCTTCACCTGTATTCTGGATCGCGTGGAGGTCAAAACGATTGACCAGCTTTCGCCCCGCGAAATTCAGAAGGAAAATCCGGAGTTTCGTACCCCGGAAGATGTGGTTCAACTGCTGCGCCGAATCTACGGCGACGATATTTCTGTCGAAGACACGGTGACGGTGATCCATTTTTCACCGGTCTCCGAGTATTCCGACCTGCCCTAGAGACCGGAAAAAGAAAGCGGAGTGAGCTGTTTCGCCCGCTTTCCTTTTCCAAACCTCCGACTTCTAACTTATGCACGTCCCACGCTCTTTTCAATTCGCTGCGCCGCTTTTTGTCCTCTCCACCGGGGGGGCTTCTCCAATTTTGGCGCAAGCCGCCTCGCGACCTGCACCGCTTCCGAGCACCTCCCCCTCCGCTCTGCAGCCCCCCCGCACCTTGAGCGGAGGCACGTTCACCGACCGTGAAAACAAAAAGGTGCGCTGGGAAATCAACGACGCCCACGCTTTGCTGTGGAACGGAGTCCCTTATCTTCCGGTAGGCGGAACCTTTACCCCGCGCTCTCTCAAAGACGCCGGGGCCGACGCCTGGGCTGCGGATCAGAAACGGCTTTCCCTGTTCAAAGAAAAAGGGGTTCTCGACCTTCTGATTAAGCCGGAAGGTTCGCTGTCTCACCTTCCTCCGGCTCAATTGCAAAGGCTGGTAGACTTTCTGGACGCCAACGGCTTTCGCTATGGTCTAGCATTTGGCACGGGGATGGAAACTCCGCTGCAAAGCGTGGTCATCAAGCCCAACGCCTACCGGCAGGAGGTGGTGGAAGGGGCGACCTCGCAGTTCAACGTCTCCGATTCCACCCGCGCTCTCTACTTTGTGATCGACCTGACCGAAAAAGACTACCGAATTCTCAATTCCGGCATGGTTGAAGTCAAAGACAACGCGGCGGTGGTTCCGGTAGAGCTGCCCGCCGGAATCAGCCGAGCCGTCACCCTGCTTTATCCGACGAAAACGCCTTCGGCAGGCGGCGACAACGCGCTGCCCGATCTCTGGGGCGGCTTCGACGATTACCGCGACCGACTGCTGGCCGTGCTGAGCCAGGTGAAGTTCGGAGCCGGACTGCGCTTTTTTGCCGACCCGCTGGCCAAAAGCCTTTCGCTGGCCGGAGAAGCCGACTATTCCGTTCCCCTTTCCGACTCGTTCCAGCTGGAATTCGAGGCCTACCTCTCGCGCCAGTACGCTTCGTTTGAAGACCTTAAAGCGGGTTGGGACTGCCTCGACATCAAACTGAAGTCCTACGCAGACGTGGCCCGACTCATTCCGCTCTGGGCGAACCGACGCGGAGCCCCCTACCTTTTCGATCCTGTGTCGGGCGTGGTCACTCGCGTGAACGATACAAACACCTCGAAATGGTGGGATGACTTTTTACAGTTTCGGGCAGAGTCCGTACAGGGTTACATGAATTCGATTTCTGCCACCCTTAAAAAGCAGGTAGCCGAAGTTCCGGTTGTTTACACCTGGACGCAGACACACCCTATCTTTCTCAATTCTGACCGTGAAAACGGGTTCGACGGCCTGGCGATTTCCACCCGTGCCGGGGAAGCCGGAGCCTTGGCGCGGGTGCTGGGGCCAGCCTACAGCCTCACCGAGCAGTCAAGCCGAACCTCCTGGGCGATTGTAACGCAGATCGAAGCGGGAGATCGGTTTGGACCTTCCGCAAACGGCGTTCAAACCGCCTCGCTCAAGCCCAAAGAAGAAGCAGGGGTAACCCAGAACAATCTATTTTATGAACTGGACAAAGTACGGCGCGTGGGATACAAAGGGTTTTTCGGCGTAGACCTCAGTGAAACACCCGCCCCGAAAACAGCAAATGCACCGCTGACGCTGCCCGATGAAGGATTAGTCTGGCTGAAATCCTACGGCGACAAAGTGGCTCTGGAACGCAATGCCGCCCGTTATGCCCCCAACACTCTGTTTTTTCCAAACGACAAGCCGGGTCCTGCACGGGTAGGCTGGGTTCCCGGCGACTCGTCTACGCTTTGGCTGAACGGATTAAAGGGAGGGGACGCTCTTGACTGGTGGCCCACCGTTTCCGGCTATACGCTCCGGCAGGGAGCGAACCTGCAGTATGTGCTTACCTCCCTGCAAGGCTCGCGCAAAATCAATCTTGTCACGCCCAATGCGAAAGGAGCGCGGGTAACCTATCCCAACGGCGCACCGGCCTCCGTCAAACTCATCACGAAATCTCAAATCGAAGTTACACTCGATGAGAGACCGTTGATCGTCACTCTCACCGGCGGAACCTTGTTCCCGGCGGAAGCGTGCACCGACATCTACCTTCAGTTCAATGCCCTGTTTCAGATCGGCAAGCAGCAAAAACTGCCCTCGGTCGAAACCGAACGCCCGACCCTCGAACGCACGATGTTCTACATCAAACGTAAAAATTTCGAGAGCGGCTACTATCAAGCCCGCTCGACGGTGGACGAGTTGACCTACCTTACCTCCCCCTATATCTGGCTGGAGGGTGAGGCCCCTTTCCGCAATGTCCATACGCTTACGGAAGTGGCGACAAACCCGGAGGCCTCAAACGGGCAGTACCTGCGCCTCTCGACGCCCAACGCGCCTGGACGCCTCGGCTACGGCGCACGCTACAATTTCAACATTTCAGAGGAGGGCAAATACAACCTCTGGATGGCGTGCAGCCTGCCGGGGCCAAACACCTCTCCAATCCGCTGGCGCATCAATTCCGAGCCGGAACAGGAACCCAGGGAAACGAGAATTCAAGGGGCTCCCTACCTCAACGAGCGGTTCGGCTGGATTTTGCTGGGAACGGCAGAATTGAAAAAAGGGAACAATCAAAACTTCACGTTCTATGTGGTGGATCGGGCCCAAAACGGCGATTACAATTTTGCCGTAGATGCGATCTTGATTACGAAAAAACCGTTTGTTCCCAATGGCCGCGTTCGTCCTCTTCCCGTTGACTCGCAGTCACTGAGGGCCTTCAAAAGCATCGCCACCGGCCTGGGCTACAGCGGGCGAGAATAATGTCCACTCCGCTTCACGAGCTCGGCGAATTGCAGTTGACGGTGCTGAACGCCCTCTGGACGCTGAAGCAGGCTACCGTGCACGAGGTACTCGCCTATCTTCCCGAAGAGGAAAAGAAACCCGCCTACACGACGGTGCTGACGGTGCTGAGAAAACTGGAAAAGTACGAACTCATCACTCACGACGCTGTCCAAAACAGCCGAATGCACCGCTATCGCCCGCTCATCTCTCCGCAGGACGTGCGCGAGGACATTCTCAACGACGTTCTTGCCCGCCTTTTTGCCGGGTCGCCTGCCCTGCTCATCAAGTACATCCTGCAAACCGAAGGCTTCAGCATCGCGGAACTGCGCGACATTCGTTCGATGATCGAAACGCAGGAAAACCAGATTATTTTGCGCGGGGGGCAGATTTCGTTTTCGGGGCAGAAGTAGCGCGGGGTTTCGCGGGGGGGCGCGGGGCGGCGGATTTCGCCGGTGATTTCGCGGAGGGCTTTTTTCGAATTGGCGTTGGGCTGGGCTTTGGAGAGGCAGGGGTTCCGAGAGTGCGGGTCAGTGCCGCCCGTCCTCCAGAGGTGCGGCCCCACAGAATAAACAGCGCGAATGCTGAAATCACCAGAGTACAAACTGCGAGATCGCCCGACACCGTTTCACTTCCTTCTTCAGAATAAAAGCCAGACTTCTTCTTGAGAAGTCTGGCTTTCAGTTTACCCGTTTTCGTTTAAGGACGGGACTAATCGCGGCTGGAGAAAAGCCGCAGCAGATAGAGAAACAGATTGATGAGATCGAGGTAGAGTTCGATGGCTCCCACCACGAAATCGTCCGGCCCCAGGCGGTTGATGATCTGGGAGGTGTCGAACAAAATGTAGCCGCTGAACAGCAGCACTCCGCAAACCGCATAGAGGGTGGAGAGCATGGGGATGTTGAAGAACATCATCACCAAACCCGCCACAATCATTCCAATCAAGCCGACAAAGAGAAACCCGGCCAGAAAACTGAAGTCTTTGCGCGAAACGAATACATAACCCGTAAGTGCCGCGAACACGGTCAGCGTCACAAGAGCGGTCTGTGTCACCACGCCGGGATGTGCAATCGAAATCTGCGCCAGCAGAGGGCCAAGGATCGCTCCCTCCAGAGCGGTGAAAACAAAAAACAACAGCAAATTAAGACCGGGAACCCGCCGAGCAGGATACATTCCGAAAATGCAGACCAGCGACACAATCATCAGCAGACCTATCGGCGGCATGATTCCGGCAGAAACAATCCAGGCTCCCACGCCCACCGTTGTGAGCAGCCCCGCTGTCAGAAGTGCGTACACTTTGGTGAGAAACAGTGAGCGCAGTCCCGCGCTCGCCTGCGAAACGGTTCCAAACGATTGAGTGATTCCAGCGTTCACAGTAAATTCTCCTCGAAAACTCCGGTGAGGCAGGTCGGGCTGCCCTTGGTTTCTTCTACGTAAAGGGGAGCCTAATCATTCGGAGGGTTCATCCTCCCAGCGAAAATCCACCGCTGCCAAAAACGCACGAGCAATCACCATGTGTCCGACAGCGTTGGGATGGACACGATCCCAGCCCAGCGTTGCCGGATAGTAATGCTGAAGCACCCGGTCGAATGCCGCCTGCGTATCCACAAACAGCCCTCCATATCGTTCCGCCGTTTCCCTGGCAATTCTGCCGTACTCGTCCATCCGGGCCCGCATTGGGTCGGCTCGGTTGGGTTCGAGATAAAACGGAGCCATGATGACCAGCCCGCTCACCTCCGGAAGGGTTCTCGCGACCAGAGCATCGAGCGTTTCGGCGTACTCCTCTGGCAGAACGTGCTCTTCTTTTTGCAGCGGCAGATCGAACTGCCGCCAGACATCGTTGATTCCGATCAGAAGGCTCACCCAGTCCGGCTTCTGATCGAGCACATCGGACTGCCAGCGGCTTTTGAGGTCGCGCACCCGGTTTCCACTGACTCCCATATTGACCACCCGAATGTTTTTTTGGGGATAGGCGGTTCCCAGCAAAGCGTCCACGAGCATTACGTAGCCTTTGCCGATTCCCCCAAACAATCCCTCCCCAACGGGGCGAGCCCGTTCGCAGTCGGTAACACTATCGCCAATCATCAAAAGTTTGCTTTGTGCGTTCAACTTCACGATTCTATCCTTGGATAAGATACCGTTTATTTCTCGCCTGCCTCTTCAATTCCTGCCGGGTTTGCAGAGAGGCAAAAAACAACGCTCTCTTTTTCAGTAAAGAGAGCGTTGTGTCGTCCAAAAAAAGATCAGGTGCGGCGGCGAACTCGAAACAGGAGAGCCGTCCCTCCAAAGGCAAGACAAAAAAGTGAAGAGGGGGCGGGAACGGATGCGCTGATGCGTCCGAACTGAAAGGTATCGAGGTTGATTGTATCGCGCCGGTTGCCTCCGGTGACCAGAAGGCTGATACTGGAGATAGGACTGACACTGGTGACGCCGTAAAAATCGAGGTTCGGATAGTTGGCATTGAGCGTCTGGGTAAAGCCGTTGGCAAGGGTGACCAGGACGGCACTGCCGGTATCCGTGAGTGTGCCGAGGTCGAAACCGATGGCGGTGACGTTGGCGGGCAGGGTGATCGTCAGTGAAGCGGGGCTGGCATTACCGCAGACAAGATAATCTCCGGCACCGAGATTGTAGTTAGCGATATACGAAGCACTGTAAATATACAAATCCTGGCTGGCGGCAGCCTGAAAGGTGACGCCCTGATCGGAATAGGCTCCACCCTTTCCGAAAGCATTGTAACTTCCTGAGGGAGCTACCCCTTCGAATCCGACGGTGGAAAGCCCTGCGGCGGCACTCAGAAACGCTATTCGGGTATCGAAAAACGTGGTTTGGGCCTGAATCGAGTTCCCTGTTAAAACACACATTCCGCTGACAAAAGCAGTCGCCAATTTCAGTAAGCCCTTCATGCTTGCTTCTCCCGTTTGCCGTGCGGCTAAATACGCCCTGTTACTTATTTGTGCAAATCTTGTGCCATACTTCGTGATCGTTGCTATTTTCTTATGATTTTTATGTGCCCGTTTGAGTCACGCGCCCTCCCGCCACTGGAAGATAGGCCCCCGTCACATAATCGGCCAAATCGCTGAGAAAGAAAACACACGCCTTGCCGATTTCTGCGGCATCTCCCTGATGGCGCAGCGGCGTCGAGCGGGCATAGCCCTGGGCTCCTGCCGAGGAGGGTTCCACCTTTTCGTCCACCATCCAGCCGGGAGCGACCATGTTCACCGTGATGTTTTCCGGCCCCAGTTCGCGAGCCAGAGAACGAGAAACCCCCACCATTGCTCCTTTACCCGCCAGATACACTGTCCACTCTTCCGGGGCCTGGTTCCAGAGTTCGGTCACGATGTTAATGACGCGCCCCCCGCCCTGATGGTTCATTGCTCTCCGTGCCGCACGAACGGTATTAAGAACCGCTTTGCAGCCAAAGGCGAACGCTTGTTCGTAGTCTGTTTCGGAGGCTTCGTCGAGGCTTCCCTGCTGTCTGCCGCCAATCGCGTTGTTGATGATACCGTCAATCCGCCCATAATCCGAAAGGATCTCCTCGATCATCGCTTTTACGGAGGCCGCGTCACGCATATCGGCTCTGTAGGCTCCGGCCCTCCCGCCGGAAGCCGTGATCTCGGAAACCACCGCCTCGGCCTTTTCCCGGCTGGAACCGTAATTTACCGCGACCGTCGCTCCGTGTCGAGCGCACTCCCGTGCAATCGCCGCCCCCAGTCCCCGTGCCGCTCCGGTCACCAGAACCACTTTTCCCGCTAACATTTTGCTTTCCACGTTCGACGCCGCCTTTTTTCTGTTCTGTTTTCTGCTCGACCAGACGTTTCTCCGCCGCCAATGCCGTTCGAGGACACGACGGCTCCGGAAGAGCCGCCTGCCCGCTTTTACAAAGGAAAGAAAGGAGGAGAGTCGCGGCTTCACGTTTCGGCCCCCCTCCCCTCTATTCGGTGAGGGCAAGCAGCTGCCCTACGTACTTCGCCTGCTCCGTTCCCTGATGCTTTTCATACCATTCTACGAAAAGCTGCCGCGACTCCGCTTCCAAAATGCCGCCGATGATTTCGGGCATCGTGGTATCGGGACTGTCCGGCGGCTTCATGCGCTGCGTTCCGTTGTCTGCCGGTGCTTTCAGGGCGTAAAGAACGGTTTTAACCCCGGTTTCCATCGCGGCTCCCAGGCACATCACGCAGGGTTCCAGATTCGAGACTAGAATAATATCCTTTGCATCGAGCGGCAGCGACGGCGGCTTGCCGTTCACGCTGCCGCCGTTCTCGAACGCAACAATTTCCGCATGGGCCGTTTTTCGTCCCAGTGCATTCGACCGGTTGTGCCCCCGTGCCACAATTTCAGCGCGACCGCCTTTCCAGAGTGCCACCACGCACCCAATCGGGGCCTCTCCTTCCGAAACTCCGGTTTTGGCTTCGTCGAGTGCCTCACGCATCAATCGTTCCTGCCATTCTTTGGTCAGCGGCAATTTCATCTTTCACTCCTTCCAATGATTTCCAATTTCTTTCGGTTTTCCGTCCTTGTTTCGCTGCCTGCCCGCACCCGCTTGCTGGTACAATAAAGTTGGACTGCCGAAAAAGACTACGCAGGGCCTTCCCAAATCGCGGCAGCGGCCGCAGGAGAAACCATTCTGAAGCTGCTGCACCCCCCTGCCCGCCCCCTTTTGCTGCTCACAACCCTTGCGATGAACTTTCTTTACGCGCTTTATTTTGGTGCAATGGGGGTGGTGCTGCCCTCGATGGGATCGGTCTTCGGGGTTGGAACGGCGGAGCTGGGCCGGTTTTTCGCTGCGAATTTCGGCGGCTTCATTCCAGGGGTGGCCCTTTCCGGGTTTCTTTCGGATCGGTTTGGGCGCAAGCCGGTGATCCTTTGCGGGATCGCCGTTTTTCTGGCGGCCTTGATTGCGTTTCGCTCTGCCGCCTCGTTTTCCCTCTGCCTTCTGGCAGTTCCTTTTATCGGCGCGGGGTCGGGCACCATGCTTTCGGTGGCGAATGCTCTGCTTTCCGATCTTTTTGCGGAGCAGCGTTCGGCAGTACTCAATGCGTCTCAGGTGATTTTTGGCGCGGGGGCCGCCATCGCTCCCTACCTCGCCAACCGCGCTCTGGAGAACGGGGCTTCCTGGCGCACCCTTTCTACGCTGCTGGCGGGCGGGGTCGCGCTGATTTTGTTTGCATTCGTTTTTCTTCGCGTGCCATCGCTCGCTTCTGGAAAGCCGATCCGCCTTTCCTCCCTCAAGCCCCTGCTAAAAGACCGCACGTTTCTGAGGCTCAATCTCGCCCAATACTGTTATGCGGGGGCGGAGGTCGCGTTTTTTCAATGGATCACCGCCTACCTCGTTCAAATGCCGCAGGGAGCCTCGGCAAAGATGACGGCGGTCAGCCTTTTCTGGTTTTGTATGACCCTGGGACGGATGGTGAACGGAAGCCTTATCAAGCGGTTTTCCCGAATTCTGCTGGCCGCAGGGCTGGCTTTTCTCGGCGGGTTGGCGGAACTCTCCGTTTTTTTTGCTCGCACACCGGGCTGGCTTCTGGTTTCGATTGCGCTGGCGGGAATTTTTCTGTCCGGGGTTTACATCTGCATTCTAAGCGAGGTGGGAGATCGGTTTTCTCAGGTCACCGGTACGGCATTCGGAGCCTTGGGAGTTGTATCGGGCTTGAGCATTGGGATCAATACATGGGCGATGGGGGTGCTGAGCGAAACGCCGGTCGGATGGACGGGAGCGATGCTCGTGCCGCCAACGCTGGCGGCGGGCGTCACCCTTTGCCTCTGGGAGGTCAATCGCACCGAAAAAACCGACGGGGCTAAAAAAACGATCTGCCCAAAGTGAGACGCGCCCCGTTCGCCCAGGCCAGGGCTTCCATGCGTTTGCCGTTGTCGGGCTGGGCTTCCCGCAGGAGAAGCACGCTTCCTTCCCCGGCAGCGACTTTGATGCCCTTGGTTTCTTTGTCCAGCGCGAGCACCGTTCCGGGCGGGGCCTGGGTGGTTTCGAGCAGAGGCGACACCGCCAGAATTTTCAGGCGTTTGCCCTCGAACTCGGTGAATGCACCTGGCCTGGGAGAGACGCCGCGCACCCGCCCGTCTGTTTGTTGTGCCGTTTCTTCCCAGCGGAGGCGTCCGTCTTCGGGCAGGATCATTGGCGCGTAAGTGGCTTCGAGATCGTTCTGAGGAACGCGCTTTGCCGTTCCCTCCGCCATTTCCGTCAGGGTTTGCAAAAGCAGGTCGGCTCCCAGCAGAGCCAGTTTGGGGAAAAGCGTTCCTGCCGTATCCACCGCCTCGATCTTGAGTTCGCGCACGCCCAAAATATCGCCGGTGTCAATCGTGTCTTCCATCCACATGGTCGTCACACCGGTTTTTTCGCAGCCTTCCATAATCGCCCGCTGAATAGGGGCGGCTCCCCGCAGTTTCGGCAGCAGTGAGCCGTGTACGTTAATCGGAGCGAATTTCGGTAGATCGAGCAGGGGTTGGGGAATGATTTGCCCGAATGCCGCCACCACGAGAAAGTCGGGGGCGAGCGGAGCCACCTTCGGGAAGAACTTTTCGGACTTCACCCGGCGGGGCTGCAGCAGCGGCAGGCCCAGCCGCTCCGCCGCCTTTTTCACCGGCGACTGTGCCAGCGACTGCCCGCGTCCGGCAGGCTTGTCGGGCTGTGTAACGACGGAAAGCACGGCGTATCCCGCCGAAACCAGGGCTTCGAGGGAGGGAACGGCAAAATCGGCGGTTCCGAAAAAAAGAACGGACGGCAGCGGAGAGGGCACGGGGCAGTTCCCTTTATTCGCGAGAGGCGGGGCTGGCGTCTTCGTCCTCGTCGCGGTCAGCTTCCCAGCGCAGACTGCCCGCCTCGGCACGATCCAGGAAGAGAACGCCGTTCAGGTGATCCAGCTCATGCTGAATGACGCGGGCTTCGAGTTCTTTGGCCTTAAAGGAAAAAGGTTTGCCGTGCCGATCAAAGGCTTTCACGCGGATTTCGTTGGCCCGCCTCACGTCGCCGCGAAGTCCGGGAATGGAGAGACACCCTTCGGCTGGCTCGATCTGCTCGCCCTTCTCGGCGGAAATGATCGGGTTGATGAGCACTCGAAAGCCGTCACCGCTGTCATAAACGAAGAGCCGAACGGAATAGCCGACCTGCGGAGCCGCCAGCCCGATCCCATGTGCGTCTCTCATTTTCTTCTCCATAAAGTCAATGAGAACGCGGGTTTTGGAATCGATTTTTCCAATGGGAGCCGCCGTCTGGCGCAGGATGGGGTCTCCGATTTTTACGATTTCGGGATGTGCCAGCCATGCTTCTTCGAGTTCGGGCGGCGGAATGACTTCCAGATCAGAGGTAAACGTGAAGGTGTGAGCAGTTTCTTCAGTGGCGGGCATAGGTCTCTCTCAGGCGCGGCGAATTTCGAGCACTTCGTAACGGTCTTTGCCTCCGGGCGTGGTTACTTCCACGATGTCTCCGACTTTGTGATCGAGCAGAGCTTTTCCGATGGGGGAGGCGTAGGAAATTTTGTCATTGACGGGGTCGGCAGACACGGCGTCTACAATCCAGTATTCCAGGGTTTCATCGAATTCGATGTCCTTTAGGCTGACGAGGGTTCCCAAGGCAATTTTCTCAAACCCAACCCCCTCTTCCACGACTTTCGCCTTGCTGAGTACGGCTTCGAGTTCCGCGATGCGCCCGTTGTTGATGGCCTGATCGCGGCGGGCGGCTTGATACTCGAAGTTTTCGCTGAGGTCACCGTATTCTTTCGCTTTTTTGATCGCTTCGGTGATTTCCTGGCGGCGCGAGGTGCGAAGGGCATGGAGTTCCTCTTCCAGTTCTCGCTTGCGGGTGGGGGTGAGGAGAATATCATCGGTATTCATGGTGCGGCAAACGCTCCTGGGGCGGCAAAATAACAGAAAACGAACGCCGTGAAAAGATTTCCGGAGTTCGCCCTTCAAAGTGTACCGCAAGGTCGGGGGAAAGTCAACCTCGTCGCGTAGGGGTGCGGCAAGCAGCACCCCTACGCCGATTAAGCGGCAGTTCCAAGGCAGGGGTTTCTGCACCTTTGTGTTTTTGTCCCGCTGCGGGAGGCTGCTTGTTTTACTTTCTCGCCCCTCTCGGCTAATCCCTCGGTCTCAGCAAGTGCCGCTCGTCCATTGGCTTTTCGGTTTTCACAGCTCGCAGCAGGGTCTCCTCATCGGCGGCGTTCCCGGAGGCCCGCAGCAAAATTTTCCCTTCGACCTCGGCAGCTTTGATCGCCCTCAACTGCGCCAGGCACGTCTCGGCAAATGCTTGAACGCCGCCTTCGACGCGCCGCGTGAGCAGCGTTTCGAGCGTGGAAATCGCCTCCGTATCCTGGAGGCGCGACAGAGTACGAAGCACAGCGAGGCAGAAATGAGGCTGGGGATGCAGCAGAAGTTTTCGCAGAACGGTACGCTGCGGAGAGGTGAGTTCTAACGCGGCTTCGGGGGTCAGCAGCGGCAGATCGCAGATCAGGCAGGCTTCAAGATAAGGACGAGCCGCCGCAGGTGCATATTTCCAAGAAGTAAGTGCGGGAGCGATCAGGCGAACGTCGTGATACTCCCCCAAGAGCGGGAAAACCCAGTCACCCTGATACTGAATCAACAGTCGTGTAAAAAGAACTGCGAGAAGACCCCACACCATCATCAAAATTGCGGAAAAACCGGCGTGGAGGCGAATTAGAAACCCTAGCCAAAACGTCAAGCCGTAAAAAATTACCACCCCGCTGAACCCAATCAGCATCGTTTGCCCCGAATCAACGATCCGCTCTGGTCCTTGGAGGTTTGTCAATTCGACAGTAATCTGAACTACCTGTTCGTGCGGCATTGCGCGGACGCGCTCCAATGCCCCCTCTCGCGTTTTGCGGAAGGGGCTGTTGAGCTGCCTGGCGATGGACTTGGCTTCCGGGGTGAGCCTTGGGTTTTACGCCTAATTGCTGCGGAAGGCTTCGGGGATGTTCTTTTGGGGAACCGCAAGCTGCCGCACGAGGGAGGCCAGCATCTGCTCTTTGTAGACCGAGTGGATTGCCAGAGCCGCCTGTGTCTGCGCGTAGCCAAACGGAATTCCGATGTCGTGCCGATCTCCCACTGCCTCGAACGCCAGATAGGGATCGCCGGACGCCCGCAGACGTTCCTGCGCCGAGGTGAATTGGAACTCTCCCTTTTCGCGCAGATCGTTGTCAATGGCGTACTGAAGGCAGTCGAAAATGGCGGGCTTCATAATGTGCATCCCGAAAAAGCAAAGGTACATCCCGTGCAGCAGGCCCGCCTGCCGCAGATGTTTTTCGGCGTACTCCTCGGAGGGCTTTTCGTAGATCGTTTCAACGGAATAGGTCGCTGGGTTTTCGGAGACGCGCTGACCTGCTACCGTACCGAACAGATGCAGGAGTTCCGACGGAGTCTGCTGAACTGCCGAGAGGTTGGCCTCGAACTTCTCATAGACATCGAGTGCCTGCCGAGCGCACCGTTTGTCGCTGCCGCTCGTGTAGATGTGGTCGCCCAGCATGAGTAGAAACGGCTCGTCGCCCACAAACTGCTTTGCTTGATAAACTGCGTGTCCGTATCCGTCCGGCTTTTCCTGCACCACGAAATGGAGCCGGGCCGCAATCTGCTGAATCTGTGCTGACTGAAGCAAGGCCCATTCTTTGCCCTTGAAGAGTTTCAGTTCTTCGGGAGGGAGCGGCGCGAAATGCTGCTCGATTTGTCCCCGGTTGTGCGGGTTCACCACAAGACACACCTCTTCGATGCCGCTGTCGAGGGCTTCCTCGATAATGATCTGAATGGCGGGCTTGCAAATCCCGTCCCGATCCATGATCGGGAGCATTTCCTTCTGGATCGTGGTTGTAGCCGGGTACATTCGAGTTCCCCGTCCTGCCGCTGTAATCACGGCTTTTCTCACCTTCATGTCGCGTCCTCCTATGTGATTCGGTTGTGTAAGCACCCGGCCCAGGGTTGGAATCTCGGTCTCTTCGGCGTTACGCCGTTCCATTGCCCTCGCCCACCCCTGGCCCCTAACCGCGTGTGATGTATTTAGCTCCGAACTCCAGCGCACCCGGCCCGCTTCCGACAAAGGCACGCGGGGCGATGCCGATTTGAGCCTCGTACTCATCGCAGACCTCGGCGAGTGCGCGATGCGCCTCCTCGGTGTCCGAGAGCAGAACCGCCACAGTGCCGCCGGATCCGCCGCCCGTGATTTTTGCCCCGAACAGGCCGCGTTCCCGGCCTTTCGACCGAACCAGGGAAACCAGCACATCCGTTTCCGGCGATCCGAGGTCGAGACGCTCGGAGTACGAGGCGTGAGCCGCGTACATCAATTCGCCGATTTCGGTCATCAACTGCGCGTCCGGCTCTTTTTCCTCAGACCCAGGCTCGGTGGTGCGAAACATCTGCCGCTCTTCACGCCGAAAATCTGCCAGACTCATCAGCCCCACAAATTCTTTTGCTCGCTCGTTCTCAAAAATTGGATGCTCGGCACAGGCACGGGGATGGTACGTCTCCGCAGGATTAACGCGGGTCACGGTGTCCGGCAGCCGACCGTAAAGTTCGTTGTACTCCGCCCCCGTAATCGTTTCAGGGAGGAGGTTCCGGTAGGCGTCGAACTCACGCGGGGACATTCGGCAAAGATAGTTGTGCAGCAGCTTGCCGCCGCTTTCCAGCTGAATCACCTTCAAGCCCATAAACGCCCCAACCCGCGCTTTCGTGTAGGCCGATCCGCCCACCGAGTGCTTTACCCGTGAGTCCAGCCCGATGAATTTCCAGCCCTTCGGCAGCCCCTGATAGCCCAGCAGGGTATGGGGCTGACACTGCAAAACCAGCAGGGCGTTTTCACGTCCCAAGGCTGAAGTCACCTGATCCATGATACCGCAGGGAGCTCCGACAATCGTATTTTCAACCTTCTGACACCAGGCGGCAAGCGTTAAATCTGACGGATGAATTCCGGCGGCTTCGCTCAGAGCGCACATGGCCGCCACCTCAATGGCTGCCGAAGAGGAAACTCCGGCTCCGGTGGGTACTTCCGAGGAAATCAGGATGTTTGCTCCCAGGTCGCCAAGGCGGTGATCCACTTTGCCCTGAGAGATTTTGCCATAGGCCTGCATCATGATGTAGTAGCAGCCCACGACATAGGCGGCCCATCGTTGTTTCGGGTCGCGGGTCAGGCGTCTGCGCACCTCTTCCGGTGTAAGAATATAGTTGTCGCTGTCCACAAGGTCATCTAGGGAAACCTCGACGATGGGATCGAAGCCTTCCTCAGCGGCATTGAGGCTTTGCACGCGAATGGTACGGTCTTCGCGCCACTGCCACGCCACCGATGCCGCTTCTGCCAGGGGCATTTCGAGCACAATGGAGCCGGAGTAGTCGGCGACGCCGCCCAGCACATCCAGACGGCCCGGAGCCCGTGCCCCGACGATGGGGCCGGGCGCGTCGAAAAACGTATCATAGGTGGTTCGTACCGCCTGAGCAAAATTCTCCCAGCGCACTTCGGCATAGGGCAGCGGCGTAAATCGGGGATCGGAATCTGTCATCACATTAAACCTTGCATCAACTCTCAAATCAAAACCTAAAGATCAAAACAAAAAGGCGGGCGTCGGACTTTGGTTCCGTCGCCCGCCTTTATGATACCAGATGCGGGAGGGGGTGCAGGGGTAAAACGGTGAGAAAAAACGTTTTGCCGCCCCTCTGCAAGGGAGGGACACTCTCGAAGAGTGAATTCTTTTGCTTCCCGGCTCTTGCCGCTGCCATCCGTCAGGCCGTTTTTCTTGCCTCCATCGGCGGCACGGACTGCGGGACAACCTGCGGCGGCAAAATCTGCTCGGCTTTGTCGTCGGAGTGTTTGCCCTCGTCAATAATAAGCCTTGCGCCGCGCTCGAACGTCACATAAGACCATGCCCACTTAAGAAGCACCACAATCCGATTCGTGAAACCGATGAGGTACACAATATGGACTCCCAGCCACAAAAGCCAGCCGACCAGCCCTGCCGACTTGAATTTGCCGATTTCCGCTACGCCGAATTTGCGCCCGACGGTGGCGAGGCTGCCTTTGTCCCAGTAACTGAACGGCTTGTCGAAGGGCTGGTTTCGCACCCGTGCGTTGATGAGATGCCCCACATATTTCCCCTGCTGGATCGCCAGCTGCGCCACCCAGGGATAGGTTTTGCCGTCTTTGCTCATCGTCATCGTATCGCCGATACAGAATACTTCGGGGAAGCCGGGGGCGGAGCAGTCGGGGGTCACCTTCACGCGCCCTGCTTTGTCGGTTTCAACGCCAAGCCACTTGCCCGCCGGGGATGCCGCGTTGCCCGCGCCCCACACAATGGTCTTGGCAGGAATGCGCTGCCCTGCCACCACCACTCCGTCGGCGTCCACCTCTTCAACGTTGTTGCCCAGCATCACCTTCACGCCGATGCTTTCGAGGTAGTGCTGTGCCTGATCGTTCAGCGGCTCCGAATAAACAGGCAGTACTTTTTTTAAGCCGTCAATAAGAATGATTTTGGCGTTTCTGGGGTCAATTTTGCGAAAATCGGTGGCGAGGGCCCGCTGCGTCAGTTCGGAGATCGCCCCGGCCATTTCCACGCCCGTTGCTCCTGCCCCTACCACCACAAAGGTTAAGTTTGCTTCGCGTTCGGCTTCATCGTCCGTATTTTCGGCTCGTTCAAAGGCACTGAGAATGCGTTCTCGAATTTCGGTGACATCGTTGAGGGTTTTTAGTCCCGGAGCGAACTTTTCCCATTCCGGCTTGCCGAAATAAGAGTGCCGTGCTCCCGTTGCCAGCACGAGATAATCGTAGGGGACTTCTTCGCCGTCAGCCAGGCGCACCCGCTTGTTTGCGGCGTCCACGCCGGTCACTTCGCCCATCATTACGGCACAGTTTTTTTGATGCCGTAAAATGGCTCGCAGAGGAGCCGCAATGTCGTTGGTGGAAAGTCCGGCAGTGGCAACCTGATAAAGCAGCGGCTGAAAAAGATGATGGTTGGTTCGGTCAATGAGTGTGACGCGCACGGGAGAATGTTTGAGGACTTTGGCGGCGTTCAGTCCGCCAAAGCCTCCGCCTACGATCACAACGTGCGGGCGTCCATCTGGGTTTTCGGTTTGTGCGTCCATAAATGTGATTTCCTTCCGCCCTCTCAACGGTTCGGGGCGGCGTTTCGTTCCTTTTCGGCCTCAGTTCTCCACCCGATCTTTGGGTAGGGTATCCTTACTCTACCTTTACGAACGTGCGGGGTCTTCATCATCAACAATTCCGAACAAAATCCACCTTCGTTCGCTCCCCCCCGAAAGCGGTTTGCTCCTCACAGTTATCTGCGCCGCCAGCTGGGGCGGTTTGTCCCCGATGAAGTTTGGGCGAACTGGAAGTGGGATGCCCTTGCGGGAGCCTGCTCCGGGGTATATCAGGGAGCAATCTGGACGTTCGCGCTTCAGCTGGCACGCGGCGAACTCCATGCCACCAAGCTGCAAATGGGGATTGCAACGGCGTCTCCGGCAATCGGCTATTTGTTTGCGCTGTTCTGGGCGAGGCAGATGGAGGGGAAATCGAAACTGCCCTTTGTGACGATTACGTGGCTGATTTCACGCGGAATGTTCTGCCTCACGCCGCTTTTGGTGCGCGGGGCATTTGCATCAAGCTGGTTTGTGCTGCTCATCAGCCTCACGCCGATTTTGTTTTCGGTGTCCACGCCTGCCTACACCACGATTATGAAGGAAATCTACTCGGACGAGCACCGGGGGCGTTTGATGAGCTACGTAAGGATTGCAATGGCAGCCACGATGCTGATCACGGCGCGGGTGATGGGGATTTTGCAGGAGCATTACGGGCTGGATTTTCGGTGGATGTTCGCGTTCGGGGGCGTGTTCGGCGTGCTGACGGCCTATGCGTTTTTCCGGCTGAAACTGCCGCCGCCTTCGGGAACGGTGGAAAAGCCGCCGCTGGGTGAGTTTTTTAAAGACACGTTCGGAATTCTGGAACGCAACCGTCAGTTTCGATTTTTCACGATCTCAGTGGTTCTCTCCGGTTTCGGCAACCTGCTGGCGAACACCTACTACCCGGTGTATCAGGTAGATCAATTTCAGATCACGCCCACGCAGATTGCAACTCTGCAAAACCTGGGCGGCATCCTAACCCTGTTTTCGCTGTTTTTCTGGGGGTGGTATCTGGATCGGTTCGGCTCGCTGACCTGCGTGCTGACGGCAGTGCTCATCAACTGTATCACGCCTGCCGTTTACGCGGTCGCACCGAGGATAGAGTGGCTTTATCTGGGGTCGGCTCTGCAAAGTATGGCGCAGTCGGGGGTAGACCTGGGCTACCTGAACACAACGCTGGCCCTTTCCGAGCCGGGGCGGGCGGCGCAGTACCAATCGCTGCACTCGTTTTTCTTCGGGCTGCGGGGAACGGTGGCTCCGCTGGTGGCATTTCCCATTCTGGGGGCGTTGGGCGGACTTTGGCGGCAGGGGTTTTGGCTTTGCTTTGCGGTGATGTTTTCCGGGGTGATCTTTCAGGCGTTCGCGCTTCGTTCCGCCCGCACCGAGCAGCGAGGCAGTTCTTTCGAGTCTGCCCGTTAGAAAAGAGCGTCAGGCACTCCAGAGGAAAAGAAAGGGATGTTTGTCCCGCTGTGCCCGCACGCCGTTTACGGTTTCGACGGGGGACGCAGCGAAACCCCCTCCGCTTCCAGCAAAGCGATCTGAGCCTCGACGCCGCCGGGGAGGTGCGGACTGGGCTTTCCGTCCTTGAGAACGCGCCACCAGGGCACGGCCCCTTCCGCAAAGGCTGGCTCTTCCCCCGAAGCCTGTGCCATCCACTTCCAATATTTAATCGTTACCGCAGGGCAGGCAGTGTCGGCGTTTCCCATCGCGGCGAGTTCGTGGCGCAGCTGGGTGACGGTGCGGGTCTGCCCTTCAGGAATGGCGGAAATCGCACGGGCAACCTCTTCGGGAGCCGGAATAAACAGCGTTTTCGCGTTCATGCGTTTGGCTTTCGCCGCATCGAGCACATGAAACGAGGAAGCGGGGGCAAGCCGCAGCTTCTCAGAAAACGTGGGGGTTGGCATCGGTTTCTCCTTGGAATTCGGATCAATTTCCTAGCAATTCGGGCCTGCTCTTTGGAGCATTATAGCAGACGCTTGTTCCACTGTCAACACTTTTATTGAAATGATTTCAACCCGCAAAAGCGGGGCGCAGCAAGCGGTGCCCCTACGGGGAGCCCCGGCATTGCTGTAGGGGTGCTGCTTGCTGCGCTTAAAAATGGCGGGCGGCATTCCCGCGTCAAGGAAAGAAATCCGGGTAGTATTTTGGACAGAGATAGTTTCGTGTGTCTGAGGGTGGATCCACCCAGCGCAGCGGGAGGGCAGCAAGGTTTGCTTCAAGCTTCTCTGCCGCCCTCACGTCCTGTTCATGAACTTCATAATCCTCCCCGCCTACCGACACCTTCGCGAGACCGCCCCCGCACCAAAGAAATACCCGGACACCGAAAATTTTGCAATGCCCTGGCTGCTCTATCCATTGCGTGTTCGAGATGATTCGGGGGAAGCGTTGGAATTCTTCCGAGGGATAGCCTACGCCGATTTGGGGCTGCGGGGGGAGCCGGTCGTGAACGAGGGGAGCGTAACCCAATCGGGCCAGTATCTCCAGCAATTCTTCCGTGCCGCTATAGGCGACGGCTAAATCCAATGAATCTCCGTCGTTCGCCTGACCTCCGAAGGCACGAAAATACCGAAAAAAGCGAAGCCGCAAAGCCCAATTTCGGAGTTCGCTTTCGGGGTGCTGCCCGAAAAAGTATTGTTCCCAACTCGTCATCGTCTTTTCAATTCCTCGGAGACGCCGTCCCCAAATCTCCGGCTCTGCGCCCCGTGATGGCGGCTTCTGTTCTCAGTGCGGCTCTCCGCTGCCGGGGTCAAATTTGTTTTCATTTTTTGTCTCCGTTTGACAGGTCAGACTTTCTTTGTCAGCTTTGCGTTTCAATCCGGGGACGGAGGGGCGGCTGTTTTTCTCCAGGAAAAGTCTCCCTCAACCTTGGAAAAGGCTGCGTTTCACCTCCGCTTCCCACACCCCGCGCAAGTCTTCGCCGTAAACAGACTTTCCGCCGTCTGCTCCTTCACCCGTGAGTATTGGGTGCGGAGTATTTCCGTTGTGGGTCGAGAAGTAATCGGCGGGCACGTAATCCGCATTCAGAAAGTGAAAGGCAGCTCCGGCGCGGTCTTTGTCCGTCCGGTTGGCGCGGGTGCAGTGCGCGGTTCCGTAAGCGAAGAAAATCACGCCGCCCGCTTCCAGGATCGCCGGAACGGTCTGGCTTTCATCCGGGTAGCAGCGGACATGGTGGTTGCTTTCGGGGTCGCGGGAGTGGGGCAGGCTTTCCCGAAACGAGCCGGGAATCACTTCGAGGGTTCCGTTGTCGAGGTTCGCATCGTGCACGGCAGTCCAGAGGGCCGTGCCCTTGAGCGGATCGGGAATCTCGAAATAGCCGTTGTCCTGATGCCATGACGTTCCGGTTCCGTGCCGGGCGGGTTTCAGAAACACCTGATCGAGATGCAGCACCACCGGGTCACCGATGAGTTCCGCCACCGCCGCTGTCACTTTCGGATGAAACGGAAAGGCCTTGAACAGTCGGCTGTGCGGGGACATCGGGCATAACTGAAGGTTTTGCTTTTGGGAGGAGAGAGTTTTGCCGTCGCCTTCGGTGCGAACATTGTGCAAAAGACCTTCGCGCTTAAAGCGTTCGATTTCGTTCTGCAGGGCGGCGGTTTCTTCCGCATTGAAAAAGCGGGACGCGATCAAGTAGCCCTCTGATTGGAAGAATTCAATCTGTTCGGGGATGAAAATCATCGAAAGTCCTCTTTCGTCTGCCGCGAAGCGGCGTATTCTGGGGCAGTGTTAATGAGAAGAGTATAATAGAGAGGGGAGTTGGTTGTCGTCACGGAAAATGCGGCGGAGAAAAACGTACAATGGAGCGTGTTAGCTTTGTCGAAGGGCAGATCGGGCTTGCCGGTTTGAGGATGCTGGGCCGGGTGGATTTGTCTCAGGCGCAGCCGGAGGGTCTGCGTCCGCATCTTCACGCCCATTCTTATGAGATTTGCTTTGTGGAGAGCGGCCTGGTGGAATGGTGGGCGGAAAGCCGAATTTATGAGGTTGGGCGCGGGCAGTTGTTTGTGACACGCCCCGGCGAAAAGCACGGCGGAACCGATTCGGCGTTTCATCCGGCGCGGCTTTACTGGATCATCGTCGCGTTCCCGAAGTGCGGCGGACTGCCCGGTCTCACCGAAGCGGAAACGCAGGAGCTGGAACGGCGTTTTTCCCGGATCGAGGCGCATTGTTTCGACGCAGGCTTTTCTGCCGCGCCTCTCTACGAAGCGATGCTGGACGCGCTGAGTTCGCCTTCTCCCCTCTCGACCCTTACGCTGAAATCATCCCTGCACACGCTGCTGGTGAAGGCTCTGAAGGCTTCGGAGGGAGAAACTTCCGGCTTCAAAGAACGCTTTTCCGCGCCGATCCAAACCGCAAAACGGTTTATCGAAACCCACCTGAGCGACGATTTCTCCGTTACGGAACTGGCGGAAACGGCAGGCTTGAGCGTCGGCTGGTTTCATACGGTGTTTCTGAAAGAGGCGGGGGTGTCGCCCGCCGAGTATCGCACTCGGCTGCGGCTTCGGCAGGCGAAAGAGCGGCTGCGCCTCACCCGCGACTCGGTGACGGAGATCGCCTTCTCGCTCGGCTTTCCGTCGTCGCAGCATTTTGCGGCCACTTTTCGGAAGCGCACCGGATTCACCCCGACCGCGTATCGGAACCGCCCTCCCTTCGACACTGAAAGCATCGCCTATGAACAGGACTAAAACCCTTACGGCACGGGTGAAAGCGAAAGCGGCGGAGCTGGGCTTTGACCCTGTGGGCGTCACGACGCCGCAGCCGTCGTTATTTTCGGAGGCGTACCGAGCGTGGATTGCAGCGGGACGGCACGGCGAGATGGGCTATCTGGAACGAAATTTGGATCGCCGACTTGACCCGTCGCTGCTGCTGGAGAACGCCCGCTCGATCCTCGCCGTTGGCATGAACTACTATTCTGATGCGGAAGAGGGCCCCGGCCTTCCCGATCTCTCCGACCCGGCGGAGGCGGAGCGGGCTCGCTTTGCCCGCTACGCTCGCGGCGATGACTATCACGACGTGATGACCCTTCGTCTGAGAGCCTTGCTGGAGTTTCTGAAGGCGGAAGCGGGCGAGGGGGCAGAGGGGCGGGTCTACGTGGATGCAGGCCCCGTGCTGGAGCGCGAGGTGGCACAGCGGGCAGGGCTGGGCTGGTTCGGCAAAAATACACTGCTCATCAATACCCGGCGCGGCTCCTACTTTTTCCTCGGCGAAATCATCACGAATGTGGAATTGACTCCGGATTCACCTGCGGTGGGAGGCTGCGGAACCTGCCGCAAGTGCCTGGATGCCTGCCCGACGGGAGCGATTGTCGCGCCGTATCAGGTGGATGCCCGCCGCTGTCTGTCCTATCTAACGATTGAACTGAAGGGTGATTTTCCCGACGAGTTCGCGGGAGCAGTCGCTCCCGCCGGAAACCGGATTTTCGGGTGCGACATCTGTCAGGAGGTGTGCCCGTTCAATCTTCGCCGGGCCGAAAAGACGGACGAACCGGCTTTTCAGGCACGAGAAGCGACCCGGCACGCAACCTTGGCTTCGCTGAGCCTGATGAGCGAGGAGGAGTTTCGGGAGAAGTTTCGGAAAAGCCCCGTGAAGCGCACGAAGCATCGGGGGCTAAGGCGAAACGTGGCCGTAGCCCTTTCCGCCCCCGACATCCCGACCGCAGAGGCCCCCTGGGAAGCCTGAGAGGGTGTTAAAAAGCTTTTCTCTGCAGAACCCAAGTTCGCGCCTGGAGGCTTTAGCCTATGGGCGCAGCTCTGGCGTTTCACGGAGAAAAGTTTCTTAACTCACGCTTGACCCTGCAGCTCCCTCCGGGTGACATTGGTTTCCTTTGCCGTTCCAACAGGGGTGTCCCCCCAACTTCTCATGGCCCTTCATTGCCCTAAAAATTTTCGAGCAGGTTGGTGAATTGAACCCAAATGCCCCCCTTCTGCGTAGAGGAGAGTAGGAGAACCGAATTTTCACGATGCCAGACACCGAACCCCGAACCCCCGCTTCGTCGGAAGAATTGGAAGCCGTTCTCAGGCGTGGAATGGAGCGAGCCAAGCAGTACCGCTGGAACGCCGCCATCGAAGCTTACCGCAAAGCGGTGGTGATTGATCCCGAAAACGTCGAAGCCCGCTTTCGCCTTGGCTGGGCCCTGTGGAACGCCGCCGAAGACATCAAGCCCACTTTTGCAGACATGGCCTTTGTTTCCGGGGCGCAGGTACTTGGTTTCGACAATGCCGCCAAAGACGGACGCCGCAAATTTCAGAGCTACCGCCTGCTGCTCACCGATGCCGAAGCCTACTTGACCTCCGTTATTGAGCGGGAACCGGGTCACGCCCGCGCCCATTACTATCTTTCCAAAACCCTTCAGGCCCTCGATAAGCGCGTTGAGGCAAAAGTCGAAGCCCGAAAAGCGGCGGAACTCGACCCTGGAAACCGAAATTACACGCAGTTCGCTACTTCTTTCGATGCGGCAGCGGGAACTGTTCCCACCCCGCCCCGCTCCACCGTCCCCGTCACCCCGACGGCGGAAACGTGGGACGACCTCGTGCTTGACCCGAAAACAAAGCGCGAGCTGCGGCAGATGCAGCTGATGCTCGAAAAGCCCGACCTTGCCCGCGACCTCGGCGTTCAGCCCCCCACCGGCATCCTGCTCAAAGGCCCGCCTGGAACCGGTAAAACGACTATTGCCCGCATCCTCGCGCACGAAGCGAAGTGCAACTTTTTCGCCGTTACCCCCGCCGAGGTGAATCAGATGTACGTAGGCGAGAGCGAAAAGCGGGTTCGAGATATTTTCGCCAAAGCCCGTGCCAATCCGCCCTCCATCATCTTCATTGACGAAATTGACGCCCTACTTCCTGTGCGGCAGGGCGGAACCGCGTTTCACTCCGACAAAGTGGTAAATCAATTTTTGCAGGAAATGGACGGGCTGACCGGCAACACCCGCGTGTTTCTGGTGGGGGCCACCAACCGAGCCGATATGCTCGACCCGGCAGTGCGGCGCGGCGGGCGGCTTTCCCGCGAAATCGAAATTCCAATCCCCGATTTCGAGGCGCGTCAGCAGCTGTTTGCGCTCTGCACCCGGCATACCACGCTCGCGCCCGATGTGGATTTGGCAAAGCTGGCGGAGGCCACCCAGGGATACAGTGGAGCCGACATCAAGGCTCTGGTCAATGAGGCGGGGCTTCAGGCACTCATCCGCATTACCGACAGCACCCTGCCGGTCTCGAAAACGCTGCTGATGGCCGACTTTCAAGCCGCACTTGAAAACCTGGGCTGATCTTCTCGAACTTTTCGTTTCCCCTGCTGGAAACATTTTTCGTTCTGTTTTTCCGCAATGCCTTCTCCGTTTGGGTCTCTCGCTGCTGCTTTACGCTCCCTCCTTATAAAGCAATTTTTCCTCAATAAAAATAAGAAATACTATACAAATCTAGGCGCAAAAAAATTTACGGATCTATGCAACCTTCTCTGATTCGGATCGTAAATCGGTTAGAGGAGCTTTGCAATGTCACTTGCCGAAAACTCTGTTTCTCGTTTTTCTTCTCCTGCCTCTTCCGAGGAGACCGTACCGTTCACCCAGATTGAAGCCTCTTCGCCGGAGGAGATGCGGCGCGTTTATTTCTGGCTTGTCGCAGTTGGGATTGCCGCTTCTGCCTTGACCAATCCGGGTGCTACCGGGGTGGGCGGGCAGCCGCTGAAGTATCTGCTCAAAACGGAACTGCATTTTCAGCCAGCAGCGATGGCAGCGTTTTTCGCCATCGGAGCGTTAGCTTTCTACTTTAAGCCGCTGGTTGGGCTTCTTACCGACGGGGTGCCGTTGTTTCGTACCCGCCGCCGCTGGTATCTTATCATCGCAGCATTGCTGGCAGGAGTTTTCTGGTTGTTTTTGGGGTTGGTTCCTCACACACACCCCGCCCTGCTTGCCTCCGTGATCGCCATCAACCTTTTTTTAATGGCGATTAGCACCGTCGTCGGTGGCCTGCTGGTTGAGGCGGGCCAGCGATTTCACAACACAGGCGGGCTGACCTGTCTTCGTTCGGTGGTCAGCAACGCCTCGTGGTTTGTCGTGGGGCCAATCGGGGGCTTTCTTGCTACCCGCTCTTTGCTGGTTACCTCGGCAGTGGGAGCCTCGGTTCCGCTGGCTCTAGCGGGTCTGGCATTTTTCCTGCTGCGTGAAAAGCCTGTTGCGGTCGCTCATCAAAATGTTTCGCGCAACTTCAAACTTCAGTTTCAGACCCTTGCCAAATCACGCAGCCTCTGGGCGGCAGCTGCCGCCTACTTTTTATTTTACTTTGCTCCTGGGTTTCACACTCCCCTTTATTTTTACCAGACAAACACGCTGAAATTGTCCCAGCAGTTTATTGGTAACCTAGGCATGATTTCGGGCGGAATGGGGATACTCGCCGCGCTCGGTTATGGATTTCTTTGCCGTCAGCTGCCGATGAAAACCCTGCTGGTTTTTTGTATCGGTTTTGAAATCGTGGGTGCAGCGGGGTTTCTCTTTTATACCAGTGCCTCTCACGCCCCGCTGGTGGAGGGATTTTCCGGTCTCACCTCCACACTGGCTGAGCTGTCGCTGATGGATTTGGCAGCACGGGCCACCCCTCGTGGCTGCGAAAGCGTCGGCTATTCCATTATGCTGAGCATTCGCAACGCGGCTTCCTCGCTCAGTGATGTAATTGGTTCTTCGATTTTTCAGCACTACGGATTCGATTTTCACCAACTCGTCTGGCTGAACGCTGGCTCTACCGCGCTGGTGTTTCTAATTCTTCCCCTTTTACCGCTTGCGCTGATGCGCTCTCGTGACGGAGTGAGGGCAGCCTCTTCTCCGGCAGCATAACCATTTGGACAAAAATCAATTTTTGTTTTCAGAGTAAAGAAAGGTTTTCTTCCATGACTGTTCCATTTAGGGTAACCCGCCGCCAGCCGGTTTCGCAAAGCCGATTGGCGTTCACGCTGATCGAGCTGCTTGTGGTTATCGCCATTATCGCGATCCTGGCGGCCATTCTATTTCCTGTTTTTGCTCAGGCACGCGCTAAAGCCCGGCAGACCACCTGCGTTTCCGACCTGAAACAAATCAGCACTGCCCTGTTGATGTATTCGCAGGATTTCGACGAGGCTATGTGCAATCACTACTACAAAGACCCGAATTTTCCCTGGATGGGAGGCAGCACCAAACCGCCTGGAGCTCCAGAAACGAACTACAAATGGATGGACGCGATTCAGCCTTATGTGAAGAACATTGGGATTTTCAACTGCCCCGATCAGGGGGATTATCTCGATCCTTCGCTGATTGTCAGCAGTGACAAGGTGACTACCTACGGCCCCTATGTTCCTCAGCCCAAGCTCACCGCAAAGTCGCGGCATTATGGGTCTTACTGTATGAACTCGGCTTACTACGGGCTGCACCTGCAAAATCCGCCAATTCCCGGTAACCCTCCCGTCAGTGTGGATGCCCCTCCCGCGTTCTGGCACCTCGCACAGCTGCAAGCCCCCTCGACTACCATCTGGGTGGGAGACAGCGACGGCGAGTTCGCGATGGATGGAGCCTCGACTTTGGGAATTTCAGCGCAGTTCGCCTTTTCTTCGCCGGGTGTTGAAACTTGGCATTCCCACCCGAAACTCGGAAATCTGGTAGCACGACACTCCGACAAATGTGATATTCTCTGGTGCGATGGTCACGTCAAACCGGTTTCGCTGGAGCTTCTCAGCACTCAAGAGACCGATGCCTCCCGCAACGGGCAGACAGGCGGCTTTAAAGTGCTGGCTCCCTTTACCATTGAAGCCGATCCGAACTAACGCTTTCGCTCTTTCCTTCGGATTAGCTTGTGACGGGATAAGCCTGTGCCGCCCGTTTTGTTTTTGCAGCGGACAGCACGGGCTTGTCTTTCCTGCTTATTGCACCTCCTTTTCCGAAATTTTCGCTTTGATTTTTCGATCTATTCCATGACAAACGCTCCCGAACCGCACATCTTCACACTTTATCCGCCGCCGCACACATTGACCGTTGATTTTCTGGGGGCGGTCGCGTTTTGCTCGTCCGCTCCCTTGCACGCACTTTACCCCGGTCATCGCTTTGTTTCTCTGTTTGGCAAAACGCCGCTCCTCCTCTGGTTTGCGGAGATTAAAACTTTCCGTTTCGCCCAAGGCAAAGACGAAGCCGGGGTACTCGGCGATGGAAAAACCCCGCTTTACCATGAACTCAGTGTGGCGGCAGTAAAACGGAACGGAACCCTGCTCGGCGTACACCTGGGGGTCGACAGTGAGTTTAGCCTGCAGATTGGGCTGGGCTATGGAATGCCCAAAATCAGGGACACCATTCGGTCTGCGGCAAAAGTGCGCGAGAAACAAATGACGGTGGGGGAGGGAGAACAAACGAGCAGTGCCTGCGCTTTGCCTTTCGGCAGCGGCCAGCGGCTCGGCTCTCTATTTTCGCTGCTGCTTCCTCGTCGGGTATGCCGGGTGCAGTTTCCGTCCGGCTCGCAGGTCACCCCGGTTTTGGAAACGGCCCCGTGCCTTGCTCCGGCCTGGGTGACGGGACAGCTGCGCCTCTCCCCGGATCGTCTGCCCCAGCCCGTCCCTCTTTTTCGGCTTGGAGTTTTTTTTCACGATTTTCAGATGACTTTGCCGGGCCTTGAAGCGGCGGATCGCTGAATTCTGCCTGAAGAGGCCCTTCAGTTTTCGCCGTCTCCGTTCTCTAAAAAGGGAACAGTGCAGGTTGGAGCAGCGGGCGGATCGCCTTCCAGCCCGCGTTCGAGGGCGGGGCGAATATGCCAGAACTCCCGAAACGCCCTCCATTCCTCCGACACCAGGGAACTTCCCGTTTTCGCTCCGGTTCGAGGCGTGTTTCGTTCGCGAACCGCACGGATCAGCAGATTTTTCGGGGTGTGCTCCGGGTCAACAAATTCGATCAGCTGAACGGTATACCCCTGCGCCGAAAGCAGCTCGGCGCGGGCGGCATCCGTAATCAGGGCCGCCAGCCGCTCGCGCAAAATCCCGTGTTTCAGCAGCGGCTTCATCGTTTCGTTCTGAAGCTGCCCCGAAAGCTCGTGAGGGCAGCACGGCGCGGCAAAAATCATTTCGGCGTTTAGGGAAACGGCTTTGAGGAGAGCATCATCGGTGGCGGTGTCGCAGGCGTGAAGTGCCATCACAAGATCGGCCTCCGCCCATTCCGTAAAGTCTGCGATAGAGCCGACCTGAAACTTCAAGCCCTGATAACCGAGGCCGCAGGCCATTTCGTTGAGTTCGCCGATCACGTCCGCCTTCAGGTCAACGCCGATGATTTCTGCCGGAATGTCCTTGAGTTCGGTGAGCGCATGATAGAGGGCAAAGGTGAGGTAGCCTTTGCCGCAGCCGAAATCCACCACGCGCAGCGGCCCTTTCCGCTCCAGACCTTTCCGCCTTTCCATCTCCTTGAGCGCGTCTCCCACCCATTCCAAAAACCGTTGGATTTGTTTCAGTTTGTTTCGTCGAGCCGCAATCGGCCTGCCGTCCTGCGCCGTCAGTCCGAGTTGAACCAAAAACGGCGGCGGAACGTCATTATCAAACAGGTAATCTTTACGGCGGTCGTGCTTCGGTATCGGGAGTACCGAGCGGGTCGGGGGCGTTCGTCGAATTTTGGGCGGGCGGCCCGGCGCGAGCGAAATTCTCCAGTCGGCTTCCGCAGTGAACAGAGTCGCCTGTCCGAACGTCTGATTCAGGAGAGAAAGGAGACGCGCTGCGGCTTCGGTCGCATTCAGGTTTTCGTGGGTCTGCTTTTGCCCGCGCTGCAGCGAAAATTGAAAGCGTGCCGCGCCGCGAACGGTCACCGGGCGAACGTCTGCTTTTTGCAGTTTTTCGGGTGCAGAGAGACGGGGATTTCGCAAATGGGCTTCGACAAAGCCAGAGTGTGTAAATACCCGCTCGGTAATTTCTTCCAGCGTTTTCGGATTGAGTTCAGTCATGGCTTCTCAGTTTTCAGGGTTTAGGGAGCAAAGGGATCGGTGCTTTATTGTAACGCAAATTCTCGCTGAATGCGATTCGGGGAGGAGTCAAGGCGAACAGCCTCAACCGTGAAAGCACCCGCAGCGACAACTCCTCGCTTCCTTTTTGCAAAAACTGCTTGACACCGTGAGGAAACTATGTTATAAATCTTTATGTAAACGTTTGCGGCAAACGCTTACATCTACCAGCCTGCCAGAGGAGACGCCCTTGCGTGCCACGATTCAGAATATCGCGGAAAAAGCCAACGTTTCTTCTGCAACGGTTTCGCGGGTAATCAATCGGCGGCCCGACACCTATATTTCGGCGGCCACTCGCGAGCGGGTTTTAGCCGTGGCCGCCGAACTCGGCTACCGTCCCAACGGAGCCGCTCGTGCGCTTGTCACCGGACGCACACAAATGATCGGAATCTGGGCTCCTCAAATCGAGGATGCCTATTTCGCCCGAACTCTGGCTCAGGCAGAAAGCCTTTTGGAGCAGCAGGGCTACGGGATGATCCTGAGCAAAATGATCCACAGCATGGACTCCCCCCTTTCCATCTCGCAGGGGGTAATTGATGGGGTGATCGCTCTGGAAGACCCGCTCTATGTCGAAACCTATCTCACGACGCACCCCTCGCATTTGCCCCTCGTGAGTATGGGGGCCTATGTCAGTCGGAAAACCGATTATGTGGAAGTGGATTACGAAATCGGTTCTTGTGAAGCCGTTCGGCATCTGATCGCATCGGGCTGCAAGCGCATTCTCTTTGTGGTCAGCACGTGGGGAAACCATCTGGGAGACGCCCGCTATCGTGCCTACACTCAAACGATGAAGAAGGCCGGGCTTTCAACCGAATATCTAGTGACTCAAAAGCCGGACCGTGAAGAGGGGCGAGCCTCCCTTTCCGCCTATGTCGCTCAGCATGGCTGTCCTGATGGAATCTTTTTTTTCAACGACTATCTGGCTATCGGCGGGTATCGTGGTCTCTGCGACCTTGGTATCCGAATTCCCGACCAGGTGCTGCTCGTTGGCTGTGACGGAATCGAGGATACGCAGTACCTGGATAGTCCGCTCAGCACCGTTGTATCGCCGGTTGCTCCCCTTTGTCATCGTGCCCTGCAATTTCTGCAGCAGCGGCTCGCTGCTCCCTCAGCGAACGTTCAGCAGGAAGCCCTGCCGACGCACCTTGTCATTCGGGAGTCCTCTCAGCGATAACCGTTCCTCTTTCTCTTACCAGCGAAGAGGCTGTTCTACCCAAGATGCGTTCGCACAGTGAACGCATCCATCCTTAAAAGGAGGCTTTCCATGCCATCGTCAAAAGGACGACGCTCAGGCTTTACCCTGATCGAACTGCTCGTCGTCATCGCTATCATCGCAATCCTTGCGGCTATCCTCTTCCCGGTTTTCGCTCAGGCTCGTGCCAAGGCTCGTGCCGCTTCCTGCGTTTCCAACGAAAAGCAGATCGGCCTCGCCTTTATGATGTACATCCAGGACTACGATGAGTTGTTTCCTTACTGCGACCCGTTTGTGGGCAACAACTTCACCCCGCCCTACCCGATCACCGCACCCGACGGCAGACAGTATGCGGGCGTTGTGACCTGGCCTCTCCAGATTTATCCCTACATCAAAAATGGGGGGAATGGGGGCGGAGCGAGCGTCTATACCTGTCTTGAAGACCCGGATTCCAAAGTCAACTTCGATGGAAACAAAAAGCCCGTCTATGCAGACGGTGATAACTTCCAGATTCCGTTTCCGATGAGCATCTATTCCAATCAGAGTGTGACGCTCGGCTGGAACAGCCCGCCCATCGCACAGGCGAAATTGAACTTCCCCTCCTCTACCTACCTTGCAGGCGATGCCAGCTACAATGCAACCGTCGGCTTTGGAGACAACGGCACCGACTCGTTCTACGAGCGAAGCCTCATCAACCGAAGTCGGCTGGCGAAACCCGGCTGCCCCGGCTACCAGCACATCGGCGGGCTGTCGCTTTTAACCCCCGGCAGCGATCCGCGCCTTTGTGCACGGCACTCTCAGGGCAACAACTATATCTTCACCGACGGCCATGTAAAATGGCAGAACGTGATGTCCATCAAGTCCAAAAACGCCAATCTGGATCGCACCGAAGATTAGTCGTTAAAGACAACAATCAAGCGGGTCACTGCGCTTTCTTCCCTTCGTGAAGGGAAGAAAGCGCAGTGACCCGCTGCAAAGCGAACGACCAAGGATGACTATGAGAAGATTGAAATGTAATGGTGGTTTGGTGGGTCTGGTTTTATTGGGTGGAATTTTCGCAGGCGGCTGCGGCAAAGACAAAGCCGTTGAAAACCTTCCCGCGCCGACCGCCGAAGAAAAAGCCAATTCTGCCGAAAACAAGGCAAGAATGCAGGATTTGAAAAAGGCCCATCCCGGAATGTCTGATGAAGGACTTGCCGTCGGTGCCGAGCGCGAAAAAAAAGCGGGACGCCGCTAAACTGTGCTTTTGCATTTCGCCGCCTGTGATTTTTTCACAGGCGGCGAAGGTTTTTTCTGGCAGACGATGAACAAAAACCGTATTTTCCTCGGCGGGCTGCTCGTTTCCACGCTCATCGCAGGCTGGGCTGCCCTGCCCTATCAGCCCGTTTATCAGGAGCGGCAGTGCCGCGGCAGCTCTCTGCAAACCCTTCAGTCACTGCAAACGCGGCTGCCTGAAAATCCGATTCACCTCTACTATCTGGGAGTGAGACTGCAGGAAGCAAAACGCGGAGAAGAAGCGGTTCCCGTTCTTGCCAGAGCCGCCGCGCTTGATCCCAATGCCTCCCGCATTGTCGAAGCCCTGGTAGAAACCCACCTTGCGCTGGGCCAGCTTCACGAAGCGTTCGAGGTCTCACGGCAGTTTTATCTCGCTCATCCAGACCAAGTTGAAGCGGCACTGATCGTTGCCCGTTTCTACCTCACCACGAAAGCCTTTTCCCCGGCGGTTCAATTTCTGAAGCCGATTACGCAGAAGTTTCCACAAAATGCCGAGTGCTGGTCGCTCCTCGCCATTGCCCAGCGTCAGATCAACGATATTGCCGGGGCCGCAGCCTCTGTAAAAACGGCGGTGCGGCTTGGGCCGGAAGAGAGTAAGTACTGGTTTTTGCAGGCGCAGATTCTCAATCAGGCGAAAAGCGGAGAAACCCGCGCTTCCTATGAGCAGGCCCTGAAGCTTGCCCCAAGCGATAGGGCGGTCAAAGCCGATTTCGCCGACTTTCTGGCTCGCAGCGGCGATTTTGTCACCGCGGAAAAACTTGCCCGTGACGTGCTGTTTCAAGACCCAAAGAACCTGAAGGCTTCCAGCGCACTCGGCTTGGTTCTGGCGGAAAAACCTTCGCCGGAAGCGCGTTCTTATCTTCTGCAAGGGCTAGAAGCCGACCCGCGAGATGTGCGGATTCTGCTCGCTCTCAAGCTGCTGGCGATCAAAACCGGCAGTGCTCCTGAAGCAAAACACTGGGCCGAAGCGGTGATGCAGGCACAGGCATTGATTCAAGAAGAGGTAGCGGTGATTCATAAGCTGGAGATGCAGCCTAACAATCCGGCGTTTTTGCGTGAAATGGCGGGGGTGATGGGAAAAAAAGGGGATGTTTTCCGCTGCCTTCAGTATCACGCCATGGAAATGCACCAGGAGGCCGACTCACCGGCGCCGCTTATCGTCACCGCGAGCGACCTTCATCAAAACGGATATTCTACGGTGGCGAGGCGGCTGGCGGAACGTTCGTTGAAACTGAGCACCACTCCCGAAGACCGGGCGGCGGCTCAGGAGTTCATCGAAAAGATTCTTCCCCGATAAGCGAAACTATTTCGGCATGGCTTTGATGACCCGATCAATCTGAGTGGCAAATTTTTGAATGAGGTCGTCAATGTGAATTCCCTTCAGGTCCTCTCGGTCGGAGACCCAGAGATCGCAGACGAACACGGGCTTTTTCGCCATCAGGCTTTCCACGATTTTGCCGGGAGCATCCAGCGGTTCCAGGGCGGGGTCTTCACCGGGAGCCTGCGTCCAGTGCAGCGCAAGAATGATATCACTGCGCCCCGATGCGATCATGAAGTTGTACATCGGCAGCCGATCCTTGGCGCGGGACATCGTGCCCTCCTGCCCGGCCAGCACACGCCCATCCGTATCGAGCAGAATGTGCGTCGCCTCCCGATAGGCATTGAGGGTGTCCGCACGCGCAATACTCACCCGAATGGGGGGCAGGTCTCCCTGATCGTAACTGAAATTCAGGGATTGAGGAGCGTCACGCTGAGCGTCCGAAACGGGCGGATCGGTGGAACGGCGGTCGTACCCTTCGATGCTGGAGGGCAGTTCCGGCATCCGTGCGTTTTTGATTTGAGCGAAATTCACCCCCTGTACCAGCAGGCCCAGGGCGGTGGTAATTCCCATAATCGTCAGGAAACGTGAACCCATTCGTGCAGTTGGCGGCATTTCAACCCTCTTAAAATCACCCATTGCCCGGCTAAGCCCAGAAACGGGATCAGCCACAGCGAGATGGGAACGAGCAGCGCAAAATAATCTTTATCCATTCCGCGTCCAACCCCGGCCAGCACCACAAGCCGCACGGAGACAATCAGGCAAATCCACACTACCCCGACGATAAACCCCACGAGTTTGTAGCGGAACGGCGAGGCAATCAGCGAAAGCCAGCAAAGCAGGAGCAGCAGAAAAACAGCAGCTTCGGCGATTCCGGTTCCGACCTGTCCGGCAAACAGATCGAAATGCGGATTGCCGAACAGCATGAGGGGGTTGGCATCGGGGGAAAGTTCGGCATTGATCCCCACGATTTGCAGCAGGTTGCGAGTAACCTTGAACAGCAGAGCCTGAATGCGGTAATGAAGATAATCGGTGGCGATCCCGGGCACGGGGATCATCAGAGCAAGAAACGCGAGCGGAAACGCCAGCACCCGCAGGGCCTGCGTGCCAAGCCGGTACGCAATGATTCCGGTCAGCAGAACTACGAACGCAAGACAGGTCAATCCAGGTTCCCCGAACCGCAGAGCCGCCAGCGTTAACATCGCTCCGATCAGCAGCACCCAAAGCAGACGTTTCGGTTCCTCCGGCTTTTCTTCCACAAGGTAGCGCAGCACGGACCGTTCGGTAAACTGCTGGTTTAGCGCGTCGAGTTCCGGCAAAACGATTTTGCGGCGATTCACCCAGAGCCATCCCAGGGTGAGAGGCAGTACCCAGACAGCGTAGCCTTGGATTGAGCCGGGTAGCATCCAGCGGCGTACCCAGGTGAAAAAGGCGGAGCCAAACAGCAGGAGCAGCATTCCTGCAGCCAGCAAAACTTCCCGGCGAAGGGTTGTGTTCTCCAGCCACGAGCGCATCCGAAAATCGGCATACTGCCAGGGAGTCGTGAACGGGATTTCAGCCTGGGCTTCGTCCAGATAGCTCTGATCTTTAAAATTCATTCTTCCGTCTTTCGGAATACAGGAAAAGGCGATCCGTTTTTGTTCTGATTTGGGTTAGGGTTGAGCCGGAGCAGCGGGCTGCCAGCTCTTTCGGGTCTGCATAACCTGAGCCGCGAATTGAAGCAGCCGTGCCTGTGTTGCGGCGGCATCGCCGCCGTTCACGGGAGCCGAAAAGCGCACGAAGTAAGCCGGTTCGCGGTTGGGACTCAGCTTCATAAAAAAGCGTGTCCAGACGGTTCCACCCATTTTCGGGACTTTGTCGTAGAGAAACAGCACCATTTGTTCCCCGATGGAATCCTTCACCCGCATTTTGCTCATCACCCAGCTTCCCCCGTCGGGGCCGTCGAGCGTGAGCGGCAGGGAGCTGCGCTCCAGAATCTCGAAGCCGAAGCCGCTGAAACAGCGTTCAGGCGAATGCATATCGTTGGGGTCGCGGGAAGCGATCACCACAAGGTCTACGGGGATCGGGTCGCCATTGTCATAGTGGAAAGTCGTGATGTCCGCGTGGGGAAGAATTCCTTTGGTACTGTCGAGGGTGGGAATTCGTTCGCCCTTATATCCGAGAATTTGCGCGGGAATGGGGGTGGGCGGCGGAATGGAATAGGTTCGACCGGAGGCGGTTTTCACCGCTCCGAAATTAACCAGGGCCGCCCCTGCCAGCAAACCGATTAGAGCACGATGTCGTCTGAAATCTGACTGCATTTCATCTCCTTCGCCACATAAAACAAAACTGCAAACCCGGCTCCAACGGTAAGAAAGCCGCTGTAATCATGAAAGTTCGCCGCTGCCTTTCCGCCGAATGCCTCGCCCACCACCCCGATCAGAGCCACCCGCACCGCATTGACGATCAGCGAAATCGGGATGGCAAGCAGGAAAATCACCACTTTTTTCCACAATGGGGAAACCATCAGGTAGAGGTAATACACGGTCAGGACGAGCAGGGGCAGAATAATTGTCATTCCAGAGCACGGAGCGATCACATCGAGCGTATAGGAGGAAAGGTGGATGCGCGTTCCTTCCACATTGACCTCGCCGAAAACTTTGAGCAGCCCCGCCGCGAATTTCACGCTCATCTGCTGAAGCGAAAACGTCATCTGGTTCATAAATTCGTGCGGCAGCGGAATGATCGCCGTGAGATAAGCGATGGGAAACCAAAACCTCCGCAGGATTTCGGTTCCAAACCGGGCCGAAACCGCTCCGGCAGTGGTGACGACAAAACCGACGGCGGCAATCGTCATGGAACCGAGCAGCGAGCCTCCCCAGGTGAGCAGAATCCCGGCAAATGCCAGCCCCAGCCCGGACAAGGCCGGTTTTTGGGGCACTCCGGCTCCGCGAGAGCGCATCATCCAGGCGAGAAAAGCGGCGGCGGGCAAAATCAGGTAGCCGTAGGACTGCGGCGCGTGGGGCGCGTCCCACTCCTGCATCAATTCTCGAAACATCGGCACAAAGAGACAGACGAGCAAAATCAGCAGTGTCCAGTCGGCGGGGGAAACCCGGCGCAGGGTCTCCATGAACGTTGGGCCGTTAGGCGGCGTCTTTTCTTCCGTGAGGGTTCCCGAAGGGGGGCGGGAAATATCCTCGGTAAGAAGCGGCGGGGTTTGTGATTCGAGTGAGTTCATTGAGGCAGACTTCTCCGTTCGCGCTCTCGATCCAGGCGGACTTCTACCAATGCAGACCCCGCCCTTTTATTATTTCACAATCCGTGCCAAATTGCCAATTGCCCCTCGCTTTCGAGTAAACTGAGAAAGAGAGTCTGTTTCACTCGAAAAAAGGGCGTTCTTTCCGGGGCTGTCAGCCGATAGTTTAAGTAAGTCTTCTCTCAATTTGGAAAAGAATTTTTGCTCTGTGGAAAGGTTGAAAGAACGTGATGCAACAGGTTTCGCTTTTTGTGGATGGAGCCAATATGTACTACGCTCAAAAACGGCTCGGCTGGTTTATTGATTTTCGGAAGGTGCTGCAATTTTTCGGGCGGGACGCGGGCAGCGTCATCAGTGAAGCCTACTATTATACAGGAGCCGATACGCAGGCGAAAACCCGCGACAACTCTTTTCACGAATACCTGATGTTTTCGGGCTATACAGTCCGCACCAAAGCAATCAAGCAAATGGTGGACGATACTACCGGGGAATTGGTCGAAAAAGCCAACCTCGATATCGAACTCGTGATTGATATGTTCAATACAGTGCAGCTGTTCGATACCTGCATCTTGATGAGCGGAGATAGTGATTTCGAGCGGGCCTTGGAACTCGTGCGGAGCAAGGGCAAGCGGATAGCTGTTGTCTCTCACCCGGACATGACTTCGCGGGAGCTTCGCAATGTAGCAGGGCGCAACTATTTTGACCTGCGGGACATGGAAAAGCACATCGCCCGCCGAGACCGAATGCCCGATCCATCGGGCATTGCGCCCATAGGCGAACTGGAAAGCGCGGATTCGATAATTCACGCGGTGGTTCCAGCGGGAGCGGAGGCTGCCGCAGGAGGAGGCTGGCGCAGTGTTGTTCACGCCTCGGCGCGAGTCGAATAGCGGCCTCGATCCCGACCCGAATTCGCCCTATCTCATTCGGTCAGCGCGAATTGCGGACCGTGAAGCGATTGGTGACCTCTGGGTAGAGTTGATGACCTTTCATCAGGAGCGTGATGCCCGGTTCGAGATCGCCCCCGATGCCCGCTATAAATACATTCGGCACACGCAGGAAATGATTCGTGCCCGTGACTGTCGGGTGGTAGTGGCGGAAGAAAAAAAGACGGGCCGGGTCGTCGGCTATGTAATTGCCGAGATCAAACTGCGAACCCCTATCACCACACCGGGGCTTTACGGAGCGTTGGCCGATCTTTATGTCTCTCCCGCACACCGGCGGCACGCGCTGGGCCGCCGCCTCGTAGACGAAATTTTTCACTGGATGCGCGAAAAAAAATGCGTGGCGGTTCAATTGTACGTCGCGGAACAAAACCCCGAAGGTCAAAAATTTTGGGAAGCGATGGGGATGACGCCCTACCTCAAATTGCTGCACCAGGATTTATGACCTTGCAGAGGCCCGCTTCCGCCCAGCCCCTGAGCGGGCCTGCGAAAACAAGGCCATGCACGGCCTGTTTCATTTTCCCTCCGTCACCTGAATCGTTCTTCCGCCTGAAACAGAGCCAATCGGCTGCACTTTGCCGGAGGGCCAGCGAATCTCAACGGAGTCCGCCCCCTTCGCTTTTCCCAGCCCGAAGGTCAGCCGCCGATCCGAGGCCGAAAGATAAGAGCCGCCGCTGCGAACCTCTTGCGTTTGCACTTGGCCGTTGACCGTCACTTTCACCCGCGCCCCGAATGCACTTCGATTGCTTTCCCGCCCCGTCAGCACCAAGCGAATCCAGCCGTTGCTCGTTCGGTTGTCATTCCGAAGCAGCACCGGCTGCCCCCCGTTGACCAGCAGCAGCAGATCGGGCGAGCCGTCGTTGTCGAAATCGCCGACAGCGGCCCCGCGTCCCACGCGAGGGAGCCCCAAGGCGGCTCCCGCTCCAGAGGTCACCTCGGCGAAATTGCCTCCGCCCAGGTTTCGAAACAGGAGGGCGGGTTCCCGGTACGTCACCCCGGTGTCGCGCTGGGCGATGTCATCGTGAATGTGCCCATTGTTGATGAGAATATCTTCCCAGCCATCGAGATCATAATCAAGAAAACACGCCCCGAAACCAAGGTAGTTCTGCGTGGCGGTTCCAACCCCGGAACGGGCGGCAACATCCAGAAACAGCCCCACCCGATCCCGCCGATGCAGGCTGAGCTGCTCGCCCGAAAAATTGGTGATGAGCAGGTCGAAATTTCCGGAATGGGTAACATCGGCGGCATCAATCCCCATTCCGGCACGGGCACTCCCCTCCCCGCTTACCCCGATGCCTGCTTCTTGGCCCACCTCGCGAAAGGTACCGTCGCCCTGATTGTGAAACAGAAAATTCGGCTCGGTATCGTTGGCAACGGCAAGATCGGGAAAGCCGTCGCTGTCATAATCACAGACCACCACGCCGAGGGCTTTGCTGCGGATCGAGAAAATCCCCGCCTTTTGGGTCACGTCCTCGAATTTGCCCTCACCGAGGTTGTGGTAAAGGCGGCAGGACTCGGCGCGGTAGGCTTGCGGGCGGGCATAAGATTTGTGAATTCCGTCAACGGTGTAGAAATTTTTGGTTTCCAGAGAGGGAGACCAGGCAACATAATGGCAGACAAACAAGTCTAATTTGCCGTCGCGGTCGTAATCAATCCAGGCGGCGGAGGTAGGAAAGCCGGTGTCGCGGATGCCGGAGCGGGCAGTCACGTCTACAAACCTTCTTCCGCCGCCGGGGGCCGGGACATTTCTGTAGAGGCGGCTTTGCGGAAGAGCAGTGATGAAAACATCGTCAATTCCGTCATTGTCGAAGTCGCCGACGGCGAGGCCCATTCCATAAATCGGAGCCTCCAGGCCCGCCTCCGCTGTCACGTCCCGAAAAGTGCCGTTGTGCAGATTGCGATAGAGAACACAGTGCGGTATCGCGCCTGGCTGAGGGTTGGAGCCGTGCCCCGGAAAGTCCGTTCCATTGATGAGCAGCAAATCGGGCCAGCCGTCGCCGTCGAAATCCAGAAATCCGCCGCCGCCGCCCATCGTTTCGGGAAGCCACTTTTGCCCAAAGGCTCCAGTAAAATGGGTGAAGCGAATTCCGGCGGCCTGCGTCACGTCTACAAAATGAACATCCGGCGGCGGAAGGGCTTCGCGGAGGGCTTCGGCGACAGGAGCAGAGGGAGTTGGTGACGGACGGGTACAGGCAGCCCCCGCCAGCAAAAGGAAAATTAGGTTCAGTCGTGCGAAAAACTTCATTGGTTTGTGTCGTGGTTGAGGGTTGGCCCGAACCCTGATTGTGACACACTTACCGCCTTTTCGGACGCGCCGCCTTTGCCTGTTTTCGCTGGGGCCAGCCTCACCAGACGGCAAATGAGCGAAACGAATTTCTTCTTTGCGAGTCACGTCTAAAAAGTGCCCACCGTAAAAGGAAATTCCCTTGCTTCCGCTTTGACCTTTCCTGAAGTCGCGCCGCATTTTTTGTCTTAGTGCGTAATTGAGTGTGGCAATGCAGACAATTTTCGCCCACTCGCTCAATCTTTTGTTCTGGAGTTACCATGCGTTTTCGATCTTTCTCTCCCGTTGCCGTGCTGGGTGCGCTGTTGTGCCCCGCACTGAGTTCGTTTGCTCAGACCACCCCGCTCGACGCCGCCCCAAACCCGTTTCGGAAGGGCGACACAGTGGTGATCCGCTTTAATTTTACCGGCAAAAAAGTCGTCATCTCCGGCGGCGGGTTTGGGGCAGGCAGGATTGTCACCGGCAAGCCGTTTGTTCGGGACACCCCCCGCATCGCTACTCGCTATACGGTGACGCGCACCTATGCCGACCCCAAATCTCCGAAAAAGCTGCTGACCGCAAAATATACCCTCGTGGTGTCGCCGGAACGCCCGCTCACCCTCGCCCGCTACAAAGCCAAACGGGGATGGACGTTCGACTATCCGAAAGACTGGCGGCACGACCATGTGAACACCCCGGAAGAGGGGCAGGACGGCCTGATCTTTTTTCAGCAGGAGGAAGATGCGCTGGAACGCCTCGCCATTGCGGTGGTTCCCGTGAAAGAGGGCGACACCCCGGCTAAATTGTGGAGCAAAGTGCGCCCCGACGTTTATTCCCGCTACGACAAGCCGGTTTTTCTACCGGAAAAAGAGACTTCTCATTATCTTCTGCCTGCCCTCTCAACGGAGTTTGTCGGGCTGGATCACTCGCACCCCGGAAAAAAAACGCATACGATGATGCTCATCTTTATTCAGGACGACCGAGGCTATCTCGTGAGTGCCCGAACCGAAGAGGCTAAATTTGAGGGACGCCGCCTGTTTCTTGAAAAAATGGTGCGCTCGCTGGTTCCGGTGCTCGTTCAACCGAAAACCCCGGAAGCCTCCCCCAACAAAGAAAATGCGCTTTCCCCCTTGCCGAAGTCACCCTGAATTGGGTACTTTTGCTCGGTCGGCAGCCCAGGATGGGCTGCTCATTTAGAGTGCCAGTGATTTTAATGAATCCACTTACGTAAGCTATGTCCGATCCAACATCTACCGCCTCCCCGTTTTTGATGCCGGAGGCCTCTTTTCCTGAACCGAGCATTTCCAACGCTCCGGCCCCCTTCCTTGCGCCGGTCGTGGTCTATCATTGTGACCGCGATTTGCGCTATACCTGGATAGTCAATCCTCACCCGGATTTCAAGCCCGAACAGGTGCTGGGGAAACGCGATGACGAAATTTTACCGGAGCCGGAAGTTCGTGAGTTCCTTGCGTTCAAACAGCGCGTTCTTGGAACCGGAATCGGCGAACAGCAGCGCATTGGCTGGAATCATAAGGGGCAGTTACGCCTTTTCGACCTCACCGCCGAGCCGATCCGGGACCTTACCGGGGCCATTCTGGGTTTGACGGTGGCAGCCTACGAAGCCGCGCCGCAGGAGCCTGCCCCGGCGGTGGAAACAGCGGCTTTGGCCTCCCAGGAAGTGCTGCTTCTCGATGCCGTGCTGAATGCGCTGCCGGACGCCATTTTTATTGCAGATCGTTCGGGCGCATTGATCAAAATGAACCCGGCGGCAGAAAAGCTGTGGGGCGGGCCGCTTCCCCGGGCCCTGACCATTGACGGCTACCGCGAGTATCGGGGAACCTGGAAGGCGAGCGGCCAGCCGGTTCAGCCTTACGAGTGGGCTATGGCACGCGCCCTCGCCGAGAAAAAACTATTTACCGGCGACATCATTGAAATCGAACGGTTTGACGGAAGCCAGACCACGATTTACAACTCGGCAGCCCCAATTTTGGATGCAAAGGGAGAAGTCCTCGGCGGAATTGCGGCTGCGATGGATATTTCGGCTCAGCTCGAAATCGAAGCGGCATTAAAGGTGAGTGAAGAGCGGCTGCGGGTGGCGGCTCAGGTTGCGGGGATCGGCATTTGGGATACGCACGAAGTCGGCAGTTTCACGTCGTGGGACACACGCTGTAAAGAAATCTTCGGGTTCGCCCCAGAAGAGGAAATCACCCCCGACGCTTTTCGTGAATGTGTTCACGGCGACGATTGGGAAAGCGTTCAGAAAGCCAGAACCGCCGCGCTCGATCCGCAGGGAACCGGAGACTACCGCACCGAATTTCGGATCAATCGCAAAAATGACGGTGCCCCGTGCTGGGTGGCCGTACAGGGCAAGGCCGTGTTTACGGGCGAGGGCGAAAACCGAAAGGCGGCACGTTTCACCGGGGCGATCCTGGAGATGACCCGCCTGAAGACAAACGAAGACAAACTGAAAAAAGCGATGACGGAAACTCACCACCGTGTCGGCAATAGTTTTCAGCTGCTCTGCGCCCTCATTGATCTCAAGAAAATGGCTCACCAAGGCGAAGCGATCTCTGGAGAGTTCGAGCGGCTCACAACGCACGTTCAGAGCATGGCGGCGGTGCATCGGCTTTTGATGGACGAGTCGGAACACGACCCTGAAGCCAGTTCCGTTTCGGCAAAATCCATTTTGGAACGTATGATGCCGCTGCTGGAGAAGATGTCGGGGTTACCCCTTCAGATCGGACGGCTGGACGAAGCACGGCTGCTGCCGCGTCAGGGAACTTCTCTGGCCCTGGTCACCAACGAACTGATTATGAACGCGCTGAAGTTTGGACACGGGGAGGTCAAAGTAGATTTCATCGTCGAAGGGCAGTCGGCCATGCTTTCGGTGAGCGACAACGGCCCCGGTTTGCCCGCTGATTTTGATCCTGCTTCTCTGGCGAATACGGGCTTGAATTTGATGGAGACAGTGGGACGCTGGGACCTAAACGGCGAGACGCGCTACGAAAATCAAGCGGAGGGAACCGGGGCCAAGGTCAGCATTCGTTTTCCATTAGTGGATCGCTGATCGTTTCGAGTACTCTAACCCACTTTGCTGGATTGCGGGTAAGAACAGGGTAACCGTTCTAGGCGGCCCTTTCCGCCCTTCAAGAGTTTGGCTCCCTTCTGAAAAGCATTTGGCAAAAGCCTATTTTAGACGCGATGTGAACTTTCACGAACGCCCTAAAACGTCAGGAAACAGGTTTCTACTTGACGCCGACCTGGATTTCAGGCTATACTGCTCTTTTAATTGACTATTCCGAGTAGTTAAGTCAAGAAAGTTGAGAAAGGGAACCACTTTGATTCCGTCTTCTACCCGAAACCTTCGGTCTGGATTTACGTTGATCGAACTGCTTGTCGTCATCGCCATTATTGCGATCCTGGCCGCGATCCTGTTTCCGGTCTTCGCGCAGGCACGTGAAGCCGCCCGTGCCACTTCCTGCCTGTCGAACACACGTCAGCTGGGAACCGGCGAACTTATGTATGCCCAGGACTACGACGAGACGGTACTGCCCAACAATACCGCGAAATCGAATGCTCCTATCAATGAGCAGATCGCCGGGGCCTGGACTGCGCTCATTCAGCCGTATGTAAAAAACAAGCAGATTTTATTTTGCCCTTCGTGGAATGAAAGCACCGCCGAAAAAGCGGTGGACGCTGCCGACTGCGACGGGGACGGCACCCCCGGCGGGCGAGAAGCCAACTACGCCCCAAACGAACTTCCCCCGACAAAGCCGGACTATCTGCTGGCCCATTACGGGATTGCCCGCAATGCAGGCTTTTACGCTCTGGACCCGGCAGCCTGCGACAAAACCGGAGCCTACCCCTACTCCAACTATCCCGGTTCCGGCTGGAGCGACGATAACACCGCCTGGCTCAACCGTTCCCTTTCCAGCATTGTGGAGTCAGCGCGAACGGCGAACCTCACTGACGCCTACACTGTAATCTCCAAAGACCGGACGTTCGTGAAATCCCGCTTCGGGTGCGAAGGACGGTTTCGCCACAAAAGCGATGGAGCCAACCTTACCTTTCTGGACGGCCACTCGAAATACGTAACGGGCAACCCCGAAAAGCACACCAAAACCGAGGCAAGCGGCTGCGTCTACGAGGAATACTTTACCGCCAACCTTTAATCAAGCGGTAATCAAGCGGTTACAGATTCGGTGGAGGGCCGGAGTGCAGGCGGGTGGAACGCCCCCTCCCGCAGTTCCCCGGCCCTCCCCTCCTCAGTCCCGTTGTCTTCAATCCAGAGGCTGCCCTGTTTGATTCGGAGAAAAACGGTTGTGCTAAAAGACCATTTTCCTTGTGAATGAAATGTTAGGCGGGCACAAGTGCTTCTGCTCTCTTTCACTTGGGTTGAGTTAGCCGCGTGTGGCATCGTGCAGATACTCGTGGACGGTTTCGGCGAGTTTCGCGGTCATGCCGGGGGCTTTGGCAAGCTCCTCGACAGTAGCGGCTTTCATTTTTGCGACCGAGCCGAAAAAAAGTTGAAGCATCTTTCGGCGTTTGGGGCCGATGCCGGGAATGTCGTCGAGCACAGAGCGCGTGATTTTCTTGTCGCGTACCTGCGCCTGATAGGTGTTGGCGAAACGGTGCGCCTCATCGCGAATTCGCTGAACGAGAAATAAAGCCTGCGAATTTCGTCCTAAGATCACCGGATCCGGTTCGCCGGGAAGATAGAGGTGCTCAAACTGTTTGGCGAGTCCGGCCAGGGGAAGAATCAGCCCGGTTTCTTCCATTGCCGCCATCGCCGACGACACCTGCCCGCGCCCGCCATCCACAATGATCAAATCGGGGAGTTTGTTGAAACGAGGATTGTCCGCTTTTGCTTCTTCCAGGCGGCGGGTGATGACTTCGCGCATGGAGGCGAAATCGTTGGGCTTGTCGTCCTCGCGTTTGATCTTGAATTTACGGTATTCGGCCTTGTTCATTTCCCCTTTTTCGCAGACGACCATCGAAGCCACCTGATTTTCGCCCTGCGTGTTCGAGATGTCGTAACATTCGATCCGCAGCGGCGATTTCTCCAATCCCAATGCCTCCGCAAGTTCGCTCAGGGCTTTGCCGGTGCTGCCGAGTTTTGCCCGCATCTCGGCTTTGATTTGCTGGAGGGCGTGAGTTGCGTTTTCGGCTGCCATCTCCACCAGTTTGCGTTTGTCCCCCCGCACCGGAACCTGAATTTCAACTTTGCGGCCCTTTTTCTGTCGAAGCCACGACTCGATAATTCCAGCCTCGGTGAGATCGGCGGGAAGCAGAATTTCTTGAGGAATGTAGTTCGCGCTCTGGTAGTATTGCTTGACAAACTCCTGAACGACATTTTCCTGGGTTTCCTCGCCCGTTCCTTCCACGAGAAAGTGATTTTGCCCGATGAGTTTTCCCCCGCGAATAAAAAACATCTGAACGCAGGAGCCGTTCATGCCCGTTTCGTCCTCCACCACTGCGATCACATCCTGGTCAATCATTTCGGTGGTGATGACTTTTTGCCGCTGCAGAGCCTCCTCCACCCCCTGAAGCCGATCCCGGAGGCGGACGGCTCGCTCGAATTCCAGGTTTTCGGCGGCTTGTTCCATGTCCGCCCGCAGCTGCTTGACGATATGCTCTTGCCGCCCCTCCAGAAAATCGCCGACATCTTTGACGTGCTTCAGGTATTCGTCTTTGTCGGCAAGACCGGCGCAGGGGGCCAGGCACTGCCCCAGGTGATGATAGAGGCAGGGCTTCTGAACCGGGCGTCCGTCGAAGGACTTGCCGCAGGAGATGAGTGGGAAAATTCGGTTGACCAGCTCCATTGTCGCGTAGACGGCGCGAGAATTGGGATAGGGGCCGAAGTAGCGGTTTTTGTCTTGACGGGCTTTGCGAACAAGGATAAGACGCGGAAACGGTTCGTTCATCGTGAGGCAAAGGTAGGGATACTGCTTGTCGTCGCGCAGGCGGACATTATAATGCGGCTGGTGCTTTTTGATAAGCGAACATTCGAGCACAAGGGCTTCGAGTTCGGTGGCGCAGACGATATACTCGAAATCGGCGATGTTCTGCACAAGGCGGCGCACTTTAGGGGTATGGTTGGCGGACTTTTGGAAATAGGAGCGGACACGGTTTCGCAGGTTGATCGCCTTGCCGACATAGATGATAACCCCGGTTTTATCTTTGTGGAGATAACAGCCGGGTTTGGTGGGCAGCGTTGCGAGTTTTTCTAACACTTCCGAGGTAGGCATACCCTATTATACGCGACAAATGTTTCAATTTTTCCGACTTTGCTGTGTCAGGGTACAATCGAACAGTTTCCACACTCAAAGCATGAGGTTGAAGAATGAATCAAAAGCAGAGCTTTGGACAAATTGTCATTCTCAATGGCGTGCCGCGCTCCGGAAAGTCCAGCATTGCCGCCGCCCTTCAAGATCGGTGCGAGGGGGTCTGGATAAACCTCGGCGTGGATCGCTCAATGGCCTCCACCCCGGCGCGTTTTCTGCCGGGTATCGGATTGAGGCCCGGCGGGGAACGCCCCGATCTGGAACCGCTGGTCTCTCTTCTCTACAGAGCCTTGTACGAGTCCCTAGCGGCGTACAGCCGTCTTGGTATCAATGTCGTGGCGGATGTCGGTCATCATGACGCCTATTCCGTTTCGCTGGGGATTTTGCCCCGCTGTGCCCGCATCCTCTCCGGACTGCCCGCCCTGCTGGTGGGGGTTCACTGCCCGCTCGAAGTTTTGCTGGAGCGCAGACGGCAGTCGGGATGGGATCAAAATGCCGCCGATCCCGCTTCTGCCGAAAAACGGGTAAAAGCCTGGATGGAGGCGGTTCACTCTCCGGGCATTTATGACCTGGAGGTGGATACTTCGGTGCTCAGCCCGGAAGCGTGTGCCGAACGCATTGTACAGGCGATGGCGACAAAAGCAGAATCTTCCGCAGTAGAGCGATTGGCAAAAAGCATCCCTTCCTTCTAAAAAATCCTCAGATCGTTTCGCTCTTTCCGCCATGCCCGCTCAGAGCCGCGATCCTGCGGCCTTGCTTTTCGCCTTAATTCTTTCCACCGCCCGAACCAGCAGGATGCTTAGAAAATAGAGGGCGGTGAGCGGGATGCCCAGCATCGCCATCGAAATCACATCGTTAGAGGGGGTGAATACTCCGCCCAATGCCCCCAGCACAATCCCCCACCGCCACTGCTTGAGCAGCCCCTTAGAGGTCACCAGCCCCGCAAACGCCATCCCCATCAAAACTACTGGAAGTTGAAACGCGATTCCAAAAGCCGCCATCATCTTCACGAAAAAGAGGATATAGTCGTTCGGGTCCTGCATGAGCACAGCGGGCTGCGGGAAATCGTCCAGGTAGGAAAGAAACCAGTGCATCGCATAAAACATCGTGTTGTAGGCGACGGTGACGCCGCCAAGGAGCAGCAGGGCCGACAACGGAACCAGCAGACGCAGCGGCTTTTGCTCTTCCGGGGTCATCGCGGGGGTGATGAACAGAGCGAGTTCCCAGAAAATCAGAGGCAGAACAAGGCAGAACCCGAAAATCATACTGACTTTGAGCTTGACCAGAAACGGTTCCTGAAAGCTCCGAAACACAATGGACATCACCGGCTTCGCCGGAGGGTTTTGCCGCAGTTCCTGCAAGTCTTTCACGACGTGATCGTACTCGTCTTTGGTGGGAACTGCCCCCTTTGCCGGAACACTGAGAAGGGCTCCTTCATTCACAACCGGGGGGCGCAGACGGTTTTGCTTTGCCATCTCCTGAGAAAGCGGGCGGTACAACGCCCCATAGAATGACGGAAACAACTGGTAGCCGATGATTGCTCCCAGGATCAGATACCACAGCGACCGGATGATCCGAGAACGAAGCTCCCCCAGGTGCTCCGTCAGTTCCATTCGCTTTTCTTCATTAGTCGGCGTTCTTTTCCCCAGCATCGTCCCTGCCTCTCCCCGTTTGATCACTTCTTTTCAGTATACGCAAAAGAAACGGAGAGCGCAAGCACTGCGCTCTCCGTCAGGGACTCCATACTTTTGTTTAGCGTCGGGAAACGCCCGTAATGAAGGTTTCGGTGGTGGCTTTCACCGTCACCTGCCGGGGGCCGTTGTCCACACCGCCGCCGCCGCCGCCGCCGTAGCCGCCAGCCTGCGGGCTGTAGCCGCCCCGTCCCCCCAATCGCCCGCCGCCGGGAGGCGTGAACCCGCCCCGGCTTCCGCCGGTCGGAGGCCCGCTATAGGGGCCGTAGCCCCCGCCGCTGCCGCCCGAGGGCGAGTAGCCTCCTCGACTGCCCCCGCCGGAGGGTGGGCCGCTATAAGGCCCATAACCGCCCCCTCCGCCACCTGAAGGGGAATAACCGCCCCGGCTTCCGCCGCCAGAGGGCGGGCCGCTGTAGGGGCCATAGCCCCCACCGCCGCCCGACGGAGAATAACCGCCGCGACCTCCTGCTCCAGCGGCTCCACGTGAAGAGGGCAGTCCGCCTCCCCCCCCGGCAGGAGCGGCATTTTCGCCCGGAACCGGATCGCTGGTCAAACCAGCCACCGTCAGGGTTCGTACGGTTTTCACGAGACGCCCGGTTTCATAGCCCACATAAATGACGCGCTCGAATTTCAGCTTCGGCGTTGTGATGTTCATGCCGGAGTAGAAAATTTCTTTCGGCAGATCGCCCTCGAACGTCTGGCGGATTTTCGCGGTTTTGTTGTTGCCTTCCCATTCCAGCCCCTCGAATTTGCTTTCCAGGGTCACCCGCGGCTGAAGAGCCGGAGGCATTCCCGGAACATCCAGCCGCTCGCTCTGGGTGCGCCACGTCTGCCCGATGGAAACGGGGGTGGTGGGCAGCAGCGGCAGTTCCAGCGAGTTGTTGATGGGCAGTCCCTGCTGCATGAATTCTTGCAGACCGGTGGTTCCGCCAACCTCGTAAAGCACTTTGCCGCGTGAATCGAGTTCCTGATACATCGAATTGGAAAGCTGAGACGGCTCGAACGTCACTTCCTGCCCGCCTGTCAGCAGGCTCAGGCCCGTCAGTTTGTTGCGAACCAGAGTCACATCCTCTGTGGGACGTGCGTCTTCGATTCCCAGCAGCAGGGTGCTGCGGACAGCGTTGATTTCGGTATCGCCGAGCGCAGGCCCGGATTTCGACTCACCCCCGACAATCACGGTTCGTGCGTTGCGCGAATAGGTGAGGTTTTGGCCTTCGTGATATTTGTAGCGAAGCAGCAGGGAGCGCGGCCCGTCCGTAATTTTGTTTTTAACGATCACTTTGGCTTCGGAAGCGGCTTTTTCGGCAACGAAGTCTGCCGAGGACTGCCCGTTCTGCCCGGAAGAAGGCTCATAAAGCAGGGCTTTCAAGGTGTGTTCCCCATCGGAAACCCCGCCGCCTTTGGTGTCCCAGGTGTAAGTAAACGGCTTGGTCGTGTCCTCGGACGGAGGCACAGCGACCACAAATTTGTCGTCAATGTAGAAAGCCACAAATCCTCCCGGACGTATGGAAGAACGGGGAATCTGGATGGTGACTTTTTCGCGCACCGTTGCTCCGTCCTGGGGTCGGCGGATCGTAAAGGGGGCTTGCGCGAACGACGCGCTTCCCGCCGTGATCGCAGCCGCCAGACAGGACAGAGGCAGTAAATTTTGGAACCTCATCAGGAACCCTCCGGGGAATTGGCAGAATATCGAACGTTGAATTTAGGTCAGGGAGAAGTCTAGCACAATCGGGCTTTTCTGTCAATCGGAAAGCAGGACGTTCCCAGGTTCTGCACCCCGGTCTGGCTGGCTAAAGCCGAGCGTCCTTCGGACGCGAACGCAAATACAATCTTCCCAGACAGAAAGGCACGGAGGCATACTCCCGCTGGAGGCGTGCTTCTGTTCTTGACTTCTCTTTCGTCAATCGGTTACTATTTCTTTAGTCGGTTGTCCAACGGAAAGGGTTCATTCTTTCCTCGAAACGGGGCAGAGAAACAAATTCAGGACAACCTTCAGTTCATTTTGGGCAGGGAGAGACGATGCAGACGAGAACGTTACGCGGCACAGATTTGGAAGTTTCGGTGGTTGGATTCGGCGTGTGGACGGTGGCGACCAAAATGTGGGGCATTACGGACGAAGCCTTTGGAGCCCGCCTGCTTCGGTCGGCCCTCGATCATGGTATCACCTTTTTCGACACGGCGGATGTCTACGGCGACGGTCGGGGAGAGACGATGCTGGCCGAGGTGCTGGGAGGCCGCCGAGACGAAATCGCCATTGCCACCAAATTCGGCTATGATTTCTACAATCATCCGGGGGTGCAGGCCAATCAGCGAGAACGCCCGCACGACTGGAGTCCGAAATTCGTGCGCTTTGCCCTTGAAAACAGCCTCAAACGGCTCGACACCGACCGCATCGAACTTTATCAGCTTCACAATCCGCGCCTGGATGCCCTGCAAAGCGACGATCTTTTCGAGACCCTCGAAGCACTCAAGGCCGAGGGCAAAATCCGCGCTTATGCGGCAGCCTTAGGGCCAGCCCTTAAACCCGACCGCCAGATCGAGGAAGGGCTTTACTGTCTTCGCGAACGCAAGGCGGGCGTTCAAATCATCTACAATCTTCTGGAACAAATGCTGGGTGAAGTGCTCTGCCCCGTCGCCGACCGAGAAAATGTTTCGATTTTCGTGCGCGTTCCCCATGCCTCCGATATGCTGCTGGGTCACATTCAGGAAGATACCGTGTTTGCCAAAGACGATCACCGGGCCCACCGGGTTTCCAACGAAGAAATGAAGCACAAGTGGCAGACCGAAGGCATTTTGAAGGTGGAAAAACTGAGTTTTCTAACCGAACCTCGCGGGCGCACCCTCGGACAGATGGCAGTCCAATTTTTGCTTCATGAGCCTAGCGTCACCTCCATCTTTCCCAATATCTACGATGAGGCCCTGATTGAGGAACTGGCCTACGCGCCGGAAACACCGCCTTTCAGCGAAGACGAATACCGCCGGGTGCGAGAACTATACACCAACAACTTCTTCTTGCAACAAAAAGAAGCCGTTGCAGTCTAAGAGAGTGGAAACAATCTTTTGCTCAGGATATCAAAGACTGTGATTTGTCGAACCCGCTCTTCTCTTTTGTCGCGCCCGCTTTTCAGACCTGGATTCCGTTCTGTCGTCTCAGCGGCTGCGCTTTTTGTGTTTGCCCCTGCGCTCGCGGCCCAAGAGCTGCCGCGCCTGGTGACGGGAAGTGAAAGCGGCCTTCTCAAACTCTGGGAGGGAGCGGGCAAAGGCAGAGACCTCGCCATTCGGCACAACGGAGGCGTCAGCGGGCTGGCCTTGCTGCCGGGTTCGGGCGGTAAGCTGCTGGTTTCTGCGGGGAACGATGGCCGAATTCGGGTGTGGTCGCCGGAAAGCGAAAAAACCTCCCTTGAAATTCAGGCAGGCGAGTCGGGCATTACCGCGCTGGCGGTTTCGGAAGACGGCAAACTTATCGCCGCCGGAAGCCGGGATCGAAAGATTACGCTCTGGCAGGTGATGGAAGGCAAAAAACTGGCGGAGGCCGAAGGAAACAGCGGTGGGGTAAAGGCCCTGAAATTTTCAGGCGATTCAAGCCGCTTGATTAGTGCCGGGGAAGACCGCACGGTGCTGGTCTGGAAAATTAAACGGGAAGGCGAGCGGGGAAGCCTGGAGTATTCCGCTTCCATTCAGGCACACGACGATGCCGTGAACGGGCTGGCTTTTTCCCCTGACGGCTCTGCGTTCGCTTCGATTTCCGCCGATAAATTTCTCAAAACCTGGCGGCTGATGGGCAGCGAACTTCAGGTGCGTGCCAAAGGCGGAGACAATGCGCTGACGGCTCTAGCCTATTCGCCGGATGGACGCACGATTGCCACCGGCGACTCCGCCGGGCGGGTGCGCCTCTGGGACGCCGAAAAAGGAAACGCACTTGCTTGGAATGTTTCGGCGGAGGGAGCCATTTCTACCCTGGCTTTTTCTTCCGACGGCAAAACGCTGGTTTGTGCAAGCCAGGATCGTTCGCTTTATTACTGGAGCATTTCCGCAGGCAAAGAAAGCCGCCGTATCCCCCATGCCTTCGACAGCTCGATTCACGGATTGGTCGTTTTGCCCTAACATTCTTTCTTTTCAGAAGGCCAAAGTCCTATGAGCAGGCAAAGCCCTTTTTCGCTTGCTGCCCCCTTCACCCAAAAGCCCCCCGGAAACATCTGGTTTCCGGGGGGCTTTTCGAGAAAAACGTCTAAAGGACGCTTCCCAGCGTGTTCATATCGGGGAGGCTTTCCAGTGTGGCGGCACTGGCACTCTGGTTTTCCTGTCGAATTTGCTCGAACACTTCTTTTCGATGCACGGTCACGGTGCGCGGAGCTCGAATTCCAAGCCGAACCTGCTCTCCTCGCACTTCCAAAACCGTAATCTCGATGTCATTGCCGACCATGATACTCTGATCGGGCTTGCGCGTTAAAACCAACATGGAACTGCCCTCCGTGGCGTGACCATCTCTCTATTTCGTTGTTCCGCAGGTCGGGCCGCATTTCTTCAGAAGAAGACACCGCCCGGAACTTCCATGTCAGGAACAAAAAACCGCTTTCTTTAATCATTGGTTTACTGGTGAACTTTCTTTAGGGCTTTTTAGAGCTTTGATGAAAAAACTCTAAGCGGCTTTTGCGCGAACTTCACTAACGGCTTCCACGCGAATGCCTTTCGCCCGCACCATTTCGTCGGCAATACGGTGGCGCGTCGTGTATTCCGCTTCCTGAACGATCACCTGCTTGGCCTTGCGGGTGGCAACATTCACGACGAGCGGAGCCAGCAGATTCGCCGTCATTTCCTGAGGATTTTTCGGCGGAACGGTCACGATGATGAAAACGAGGGCCGGAATCGTATCCGAGAGTTTCAGCGTCTGCGTATCGCCGTCCGAAAGCGTGGCCGAATAGTCGGGGCGAAACTCCCAGGGTTCCGTGATCGGAAACGCAAGCGCGGGAACATCCAGCGATTGAAGCCAGCGCAGCGACCCGGCAGACCCCTGAGCGATCACGGTGAAGCGAGTGCAGTGCTCGAAGCCGATGATCCCTTCGGGAAAAGTGATGACCAAATCGGTTTCCACCTCAATGGTTCCGAAGCGCAGGGTGTCCACGATGATCGTTTCGGGGAGCACCGGGGTTTTCGCCTCCGTCCCGGCATCAACGAGGGGGAGGGTGGTCTCAGGAGTACGTTTATCCAAAGTCAGCGTCATTTTGCTCTTTCTCGGTCGGATGAGTTTTCTTCGGTTGCCCGCAGGTTACTTAAGGAAGTCCAGCAGGCTGTATTGAAAAACGCTTGCCGTCACCTTCAGCGCAGACTGATAGGTGGTTTGGGCCGTTTGGTATTCCACCACTGCCGCTGCCGTATCCGTATCTTCTATGTCGGAGATAAATTTCGTAAAATTTACTTTTGATTGCTCATTTCTGGTTTTGGTCAAGTCAAGCCGCTGCACCTTGGCTCCGAGGTCGGCTCGCACGGCGGTAACGGTGCTGAGGCCGGTATCGAGGCTGGCCAGATCGGTGCGCGAGATCGCCTGGGTGTTGCCGGTCGAAAGATTGTCGCGAAGCGATTTCAGGGCCGTGAGCACGGGCAGCAGGGTTTCGTCACCGGTGGTGTTGACTTGCAGCGACTCGTCGCGCCCCACGTCGTAGATAAGTTTTCCATCCCCCGTAGAATTTTTACCGCCTGTGTACGTATAAGTTTCGGCTCCGGTCTGCACCAGCGGAGCCGTCTGAGTTTGCTGCCCCGCGAAAATGTAGCGTCCGCCGTACTGTGTGTTGCCAAGGGAACCGATCTGCCCGATGATATTGTCTACCTGGGCGGCAAGTGCGTTTCGGGCATCCTGATTGTTCGTATCGTTGGCCCCCTGAACCGCCAGGGATCGGGCCGAGCGAAGCAGGGTGTTCACGCTGTCCAGCGAGGCTTCTGTTTGAGAGATAAATCCTTTCGCCTCATCAATGCTGCGTCCGAACTGCTCGATCTCGGAAATCTGCCGCCGGTAATTCAGGGTTTGCGAAGTCCCGACGGGGTTGTCCGAGGGAGTGTTGAGCTGCTTGCCGGTGCTGAGCTGCGTACTGACCCGCTCATAGCGGGCATAAGACGACTGAATTCCGTACAGCGACTGCTGGGCCACCTGAAAACTGCTGATGCGTGTAGACATAACTTGGAAATCCTTTCTGAAAAGGGCGGCTGGCGTTGGGCATCTGAGGAAAACCTGCTTTTTACGGGCCGCCGCGCCTTGCTCTCCTCTGTTTCGTTCCGACGCCCGGCCTAACGCCCGACACCCAGCCCGTTAATCACTCGATCCAAAACATCGTCCATGACATTCACGATGCGGGCCGCCGCCTGATACGATTTCTGGTACTGCAGCATTCGGGTCAGTTCTTCATCCAGCGACACGCCGGAAACCGAAGACTGCTGAGCCTGAAGCTGCGCCGCGATTTTTTCGTTGTTCGCCGAATAGTCCTGAAACGCTTTCGAGTCGGAGCCGATTTCAGAGACGTTCGCGTTGTAATACTCGTTGAGCGTGTAATTGCCGGAAACTTTCGTAGAGGACAACTGCGCCAGGGCACGGGCGTTGTCTCCGTTGCCAGGGGCAAAGGGAAAGCCGGCAGCGGGCTTGGCGGAAGCAGCGATCAGATTGGAGTTGGCGGCAATTGCCGGGGAAACTTTGATCGTGCCTGCGTCCGTTCCGGCAAAAAAGACCTCCCCGGCACTGCCGTTCAGGTCTACGCCCGACTGATGCTGCGTGTTGACGGTGGAGATCAACTTGGCGGCAAGATCGTTAAGTTTGGCGGAGTAGCCGTCTACCAGCTGCCCAGCCTGCACCAGTCCGTACAAATCTCCCCCATCCAGCTGAATGGGAATTCCCGAATCGGTTTGGAGTGCAGGGCCGTTGCCGTCCTTGAGGATTGTCGTTGGCAGTCGGCCCGCCGAAGCTCCCTGCACAATCCCATAACCGCCGACGCTGACATTGATTTCGCCGGTTTCCTGCCCGGTTGTGCTGTTGACCACATTCACCGTTTTGATCGCGACGAGGCCGCTGAGCTGATCCAGCAGCTGCCCCTGGCGGTCTTTAAGATCGTTGGGCTGCTGTCCGGCAGCCACCGCCTGAGCGATCTGAGTGTTCAAGCCTGAAATCTGCTCGGAAAGGGAGTTGATATCTTTCACCTTCAGGGCAATCGCCGCCGTGATTTCCGGGTTGATTTCATCCAGAACCGACTTGACTGAGCGAAATGCACTTGCGACATTTTGTCCGGCATTAGTGACCGTGCTGCGCGTGGCACTGCTTTCCGGGTGCGAGGATAAATCCGAAAAAGCATTGAAGAATTTCGTGATTTGCGCTCCGATGCCGGAACTGCCCGGTTCGGTGAAGGCAGATTCAACCCGTCTCAGCAGGAGGGCGGTTTGCGAGGCGGCTCCGCCGTCGGAAAGCGAAGTGCGCACCCGGCCGTCAATAAAGCTGTCGCGAATCCGCGTGATCGAAGAAACTGCAACGCCCGTTCCTACCTGCCCGTAAGTGGGAGCGTTGGTTCCCGCCAGCGTATAGGGATCGGTGGTTCGCAGGTTGACGATCTGCCGCGAATAGCCGGGAGTATTGACGTTGGCGGTGTTGTGCCCGATCACGTCGAGGGCCTGCTGCGAGGTGGAGAGGGCACGCCTCCCCAATTCCAATCCAGAAAAAGTTGACATTTGTTCTCACTCCTGAGGGTTGTCGTCGGGACACATCCGTGCGTCCCGGAATTAAGCGGCTTCGGGTCGGAGTTTGGGAGTTGAGGCTTACTTGAAACCCCGCTCCCTGATTTTTCCGACACGCTTAAACTCGGCTGTCTACATAAAACGTCGGGGAAACCACCGCGTGTACGTTCGCCCCGTAGCCCGAAGGCTGTAGCATCGTTCCGGTAATCAGTTCGAGGCTGAACCGAACGTACTCCTGCGCGTTCTGGAGCAGGAGAAGGTTGCGCCCCTTCACCGCTTCCAGAGATTCCAAAACCTCCTTTAAGTCCCGCCGAAGTGCGCCCAGCACTTCCTGATCTCGCGGGCCGAGCCTCGGCAGCAGTTCGGCCAGGGTCGGAGCCTGTTGTTTTTCTCCCAGCGACTGCGCGATCAGACTCACAGTATGGAGGCGAATCTGCTCCTGAAGGGTTTGCTGTTCAAGGCAGATTTTCTGCTCCGTTTCCAGATGTTTGAGCTGCGGCAGGTCGTTGGCGATCAGGGCCAGCGTTTGTTTTTCACAAATTTCGAGCAGACGCCTGCACAGTTGAAGCTGCTGAGCCAGGGAACGACGAAGGACGTTGACCTGGGAAGCGGAAATCACCATCTGAATTCTCCTCTCATTCGAATCGGAATTCGTGTTTTGCCGGGTCTACTTTGCGCTCGGTTCACTCGAAGGCGGCAGGGGCGGCATCCATTTTTCCATTCGTTTGTAAAGCACTTTGCCCAGCCCAAACGCCTCGGTATGGCTTAGATTGCGGGACAGCGAGTCGTCCAGCATTTCCTGAAACTGTTTAGATTCGCGGCTGTTGCCGAGCAGGGTGTCGCCGGTTGTCATCGTTTTTCGCATCTCTTTGAGCAGCTGTCCGACAAAAACTGCCTCGAACTCCTGCGTCGCCTTTCGCAGTCGGGTGCGCTGCTGAACGGCATCGTTTTCACCCGGCTTTGCAACGGGCCGAGCCAGCAGGGAATTCAGAGAAAGATCACTGGGCATTTTATTGAATCTCCAATTGGGCGTTAATCATGCCCGCTTTGTGCATGGCCTGCAGGATCGCATTCAGGTCACGAGGCGTCACTCCCAGTTTGTTAAGGGTGTTCACCAGCTGCTCAACCGTCTGGGTGGCGGGAATGGGAGCGAAGTTCGCTTTTTTCTCTGTGACTTCGGTGCTTTTCTGCTCCAGAATCTGCCCCGGATTGTTGTTGAAAGGAACCGGCGGCAAGATAACCGGGGTGTTTTCGATGCGAATACTGATGGCTCCGTGCGACACCGCCCCCGGCGAAAGGCGAACGTTTCCGCCCACGACAATGGTTCCGGTTCGCTCATTAATCACGATGCGAGCCTGAGTGTCCGGGGTCACGGGCACGGCTTCGAGGCCGGAAATAAAGGCAGGAATGCGCCCCTGATCTCTGGGAGGAACCATCACGGTGATGGAGGCGGCATCGGCGGCAAAGGCTTCGTAGCCGTATTTGCCGAGTGCGTCCGCCACCCGGCTCGCGGTAGTGAAATCGGGCTCGCGCAGCGTGAGCTGAACTTTGTGCCCGTCTTCGGTAAGCGTTGTGGGAACCTCCTCCTCGACAATCGCTCCTGCGGGTATCCGCCCCACATTAGTGAAATTTTTCTGGACGCTGGAGCCGCCCGATCCGAAATTGAAGCCGCCAATCGTGAGCGGCCCTTGCGCCACCGCATAGACCTGGCCGTTTGCGGCCCGCAAGAGCGTTTGCACCAGATAGCCGCCCTGCAGCGACTTCGCGTCACCGGTGGAAGCAATCGTGACATCAATGCGAGAGCCGGTTTTCGCGAAGGCAGGCAGATCGGCGAAAATCTCCACCACCGCCACGTTTTTCGACTGCATCGTGGAAGGAGAAATGTTAAGTGAAATCCCCTGCTTGCGGTAGATATTGAGCAGGCTTTGCATGGTGACGATGCTGCTCTGGCTGTCGCCCGTTCCTTCCAGGCCCGTCACCAGACCGATGCCCGTCAACTGGTTTCCGCGCACTCCCTGCACATCGGCGATGTCCTTGATCCGCGCCTGTCCCGCAGAGGGCGGCGGCACTTCTCGCAGCGAAGATCGGCGGGGTGGAGCCGTCGGGTTTGGAGTTTTGATCCGGGGCTTGAAGCCGTCTGATTCAGGACTGGAAACGGTTTCCGCCTCGGCCACCGCTATCGGTTCGGGAGCGGTTTGTGCCCTCGCCGTCAAACTTCCGGTCAGCATCAATAGGGTCAGTAAAAGGGTTTTCATAGATCGGCACTTTTCTTCGTTTTCGCTTTGCTCCGCCGTTTTTCAGGCAGAAGCCGGGGATCAAACCCGATTGGAGGCAAGCAAAGCAATTAAACCATTAAAACAGATAGCGGAAAATTTTGGTGAGGATGCCGGGATGCTGCGTATCCCCCACCATTCCTTTTCCCTCGTAAAGCAGCTCGACCTGAGCGATAAGCGACGAAGCCACACTGTTGTCGCCAGCAATGTCTTCGGGGCGAACCAGGCCGGTAAAGCCGATTTTCTGGGTTTCTTTGTTGACCTGGATCAAACGCGAACCTTCGATTTTGAGCACGCCGTTGGGCAGGACTTCTTTCACCACCACCGAAATCGTGGTGTTGAAGGTTCCGCTGCGGGTGGTTTGCCCGGAGCCGTTCGCACTGCGTGAGTTGTTTGCGGTCAGTGCGAAATCCTTGAACAAGCGGGTGAACAACCCTGTGCCCGCAAATCCGCTGATGCTCTCATCTTTGGAGGCTTTGGTGGCGGCCTGCGACGAAGCCGAGGTGGACTCGCTGATGGTGACGGTGAGCACATCGCCCACGTTTCGCGCTCGAACATCGCTGAGCAGCGAGTAATAGGTGGAGGAGGCCGAGTTTCTCAGCCCTTCATTGGCCTTTTTGACCGGGAACAGCGAGTCGGCCTGGGTGCGCGGTGCCAAGGCCGCGAGAAGGGTCAGCCCACACAGCGCACGGAAACGGCGGGCATTTCGCCGAAGCGGGCGAGAATAAAGCAGAGGCATCAGGCTTTCCTCCAAACGTTTTTCGCGTTCGCCGCGAGGCGGGGTCAGCGAATGAATGACATTTCGGCGGCGCAGGGCGAATCGAATGGGGATTGTTCGGCAGGTTTTCGGATCGAGTGTTTTCATGGCTTACTCCGCACTTTCCGGCAGGCGCACCGTGCCCCGCGAAACCACAAACGCTTCCACTTCTTTTTTGGTGTCCGGAAGATAAATTCGGATGAGGTCTCCCGCAAGGCCCGCCTGCCTTGCCACCCCGGTGACCGTGACCGAAACCAGTCCGACCGCGTATTCGAGCGTCACCCGGTCGTTTGCGGCGATCAGCGGCGGCGATTCGACATTGGCTCCTGAGATCGGGGCATCGGCCAGTACGCGGCGTTTCACCTTTTTTCCGACGGCTTCCCGTGTTGCAGTCATCGGACGCACAAAGCCATTCGGCAGCTCGACCACCGCGAGCGAAACATCGTCCGCGCCCAAAATGTCGTTGGGTTCGAGGGTTCGATTGGCGATCAGCACCCGCATTTTCCGCTTGACCCGCAGAGTCACGTCCACCGTCTGCACCGTTTTTCCGTCTGCTTTCAGGAGCACGGGCACATTCAGCGTTCCGTTTTCGACCGTGCCGCGCAGGGTTCCGGTTTCCAGGGAAATTTTACCGGAGGGCAGAATGAACAGAGAGGGCAGCGGATCGGGAATCAGCGAGGCTTCGGGATAGTCCCGCGTTTTCGCTCTAGCAACGGCGGCGGCCTCCGCAATCACCCGCTCGGAGGACACTTCGTTTCGGGCACGCGCCACCTGAAACTGCAACGGGGCCTCTATTTCCAGAGTGGTTTCGTCTATCCCGGCTCCACGCAGCTTGACGATGATATCGCCCCGGTTTAAGAGGCGGGTGCAGCCCGGAAGCGGCGACGTTCCCAGGTTCAGTCCCAGCAATTTAGCTTTCAGGCGGGCTTCTCTGCTCTGAATCTCCGCGACTTCTCCCAGCGTAAAGGTGTTTCCCTGCACTTCGCCCGAAAGCCGCACGCGGATCGAAGCCAGTTTCGATTTTTTCGCTGCCGCTTTGGGCTTTCCGAGCTGCGCTGAGGCCGCTAAAGAGAACACCGACAGGGAAGCCAGACACAGACCGAAGGCCATTTGAGATTGGAAACGCATGAATTTGCTCCAGGCAAGGCAATGAAAAGCGTATTTCAGACCTAGGATCAGAAGAGCCGAGGAGAAGGACAGGATCGGAATAACCCTCTTCCTGCGCCCCCTCACCCGCTCACGCCCTTCCCTAGCGTTTCAATCCGTTTGTGGTAGAGAGCATTTCGTCGGCAGCCTGAATGGATTTTGAGTTGGCATCATAGGCCCGCTGAATGATAATCATGCGAACCATCTCTTCCACGATGTCCACATTGGAGGCTTCGAGATAGCCGCCCTTGATTGTGCCAGCACCCTGCGAACCGGCATTGGAGTCTACCGGAGCCCCGGAAGCCGGGGTTGGGGAAAAGATGTTGCCGCCGTTGGCGCGAAGGCCGGAGGGGTTGGTGAAGGTGCTGAGCTGAATCTGACCGACCGCCTGAGCGTTTTGCTGACCGTGTGTTTTCACGATCACCTGTCCGTCATTGGAGATATTGATGTTTTCGGCATTCTGGGGGATTACGATTTCCGGCTGAATGGCATAGCCTTCGGAAGAGACGAGTTTACCGGTTCCGTCTACGCGAAACGATCCGTCGCGGGTATAGCCGGTGGTTCCGTCGGGAAGCTGAACGCGGAAATAGCCCTGCCCTTCGATGGCCATATCGGTCTGGTTTCCGGCAACGAGGGTTCCCTGCGTCTGCACGGGAACGGTGGCAGCAACGGACACGCCCAGGCCGACGCGGGTTCCGGTGGGCAGCTGCGAGTTGGGGCCGCTCTGCCCGCCCGCCTCTCGCATTGTCTGATAGACCATATCGGTGAAGTCGGCGCGGCTGCGCTTAAAGCCAGTGGTGGATACGTTGGCGAGGTTGTGGGAAACCACATCGAGGTTGAACTGCTGAGCAGACAAACCGGTGGCAGAGGTAAATAAAGATCGAAGCATGACAAAAGTCCTTTTTCTTGAAGTCCCGTCAATCGGTCGGGGGCTTTTCGGTCGAGGACGGCTCTTTGTTTTTTGGGGTCTCTGTTGGGTTCGCCCTGAAAAAAACAAAGTCCAGCCGTCAAATGGGTTTGGAAAATGCGCGGCTACATTTTGCCGACTTCCGTTGCCGCCTGCCGCAGCAGATCGTCCTGCGTCGTAACGGCTTTTTGAGACAATTCAAACGAGCGGGACGTGGTAATCAATCGCACCATTCCCATCACGATGTTCATGTTGGATTGTTCGAGGGTTCCAGGTCGCACCGTTGGGTTGGCGGCCTCTCGAACGGCGTTGGGATTGGAGGATTCGTACAGATTGTCTCCGGCTTTGAGCAGAAACCGGGGATCAGCTTCCTGAACGCTCAAGCGGCCAATCACCTGCCCTTTGGAAACCACATTTCCGCGCCGATCAAACTCGATGTCGCGGGCATTGCCTACGTTGAGGGGTTGTGCGTTCGCTCCCAATACGGGCTGGCCGGTTTCGGTGGTCAGGTTGCCGTTTCCGTCCACTGCGAAATTCCCGGCGCGGGTGTAGCGGGTTCCCTGGGGGGTGCTGATGGCGAAAAACTGATTTTCACCGAGGCTCGCATCCAGCGCACGTCCGGTTTGGGTGAGCGGCCCCTGGCTCCAATCCGTATAGGCTCCGCTCATTTGAACCCCCGTGCCGAGTTCGCCGATCTCAGGGCCGTTTCCCGTGCCGTCCTGAAGCCGATTCAAGACCATACCCTGCACCGAAGCGTAGGTTTCGTTTTCCTGCTTGAAGCCGACGGTGGCGGCGTTGGCGATATTGTGGGCGAGGGCTTCCTGAAGGGCTGTGTTGGAAATCATGCCGGAAGCGGCAGCGTACAATCCTCGTTCCAAAAGCGTCTCTCCTGTGCGGTTTGCGCTCTGCTTTGCTTTTGTTCGATCCGTCGAACAGCAAAAGCGCGACACCGGGATTATTGGAGCAAAAACAGGTATTCCTCAGGGGTTTAGTTCAGGAATTTTTTCGCCACCCGTTTTGCGACTTTTCCCTTGAGAACCCATGCCGAACCGCCGACAATAGAGGCACGCCACATGGAGGGGGCGTTCTTTATGATGAACAAAGCGGAGCGAGTCAGGATGGCAATCGCGTCGTGCGGGATGTGTTTCGAGGCGGCGGGCAAAGATATGTGGTCGGCCAACGAACGGATCGAGGAGTTGTGGTTTGAGATCGAAGACCGAATTGACCAGATCGAGTCGGCGGAAACCGAAGGCTCGGACCGAGCTGTTCGGGATTATCTGACGCACGTGCTGTCGCTGGTCAACCGGATCGAGCAGGAAATGCTGTCACAAACAGGCTAAACACTGATAAAAAACTGTCAAATAACTGATATTTTTACGAAACGGGGAGTGAATCTTCATTTCTCCCCCGTACTACTACTTGACTTTTCCTTTCTTTGGGCTTTGCAGCACGCTGATTTTCGGCGGCTGCCGCCCTTCAAGCGTTTCCTTTTTCGGGAAACCCGCTTTCTACTCGTGCCCTTTCACCAAAATGAAAGGCGCACGAGTATTTTCTTTTGGGGAGGTTTGCCCTTAAGTTTTGCCAGGTTTTCGCCGACTATTCTTTACCAACTCGAACGGCTTCTCGCCCGGATTGTCCCGGCGGGCCAGCCCGAAGACTTCAGACGGAGTATTTTTAGTGATGAATCAGCCTGGTGTCAAACAGACGGCCTGGATTACTCAATCCTTTTCCATTCAGGAAGCGGAACAGCAGCAAAATGTACTTTTTCGCAATCTGCTCTGGCTTCATGCGGCCATCGGGCTTCTTCTGGCTTTCTGGCATGGAACTTTTTTGGAAGCGATTCTGGTGGGGGTTCCCGCCGCCCTCATTCCCACGCTTGCGCTCCAGCATCGCCCGCACGCTCAATCGTCCCGGCAGGTGGTGGGAGCCGCGCTGATGGTGTTTTCCGCGCTGTTCATTCATCAGGCGCAGGGAATGGCCGAGGTGCACTTCCACATTTATATCGTGCTGGCTATCCTCCTCAATTATCGTGATCCCAAAGTGATCCTGAGTGCCGGATGCGTGATTACGCTTTACCATGCCGTGTTTGCTCCGCTGCAAAGCCGGGGTGTTCCTATTCACGTTTACCAAACGCACGCCTCGCCCTACCTGCTGATGCTCATTCATATTATGTTTGTTTCCTTTGAGATTGCCGCGCTGTATCCGGCGGCACGGCGGGGGCGTTCCGAGTGGGAGCACCAGGAAGCTCTTGTGGCTTACCAACGGGACTACTCCGAGGTGGCACAGGCAGTAGGCTCCGGTGATCTTTCCCGCGAGGTCGTCCCGCTTTCCGAGGAAGACGTACTCGGTCATGCGTTTGCTCAGATGGTCAGAAATCTGCGAACGCTCGTCGGGGGGCTGACTTCCCACACGCTGAACCTCACAAACGCTTCGGGCCAGCTGGAAGCCAACATTGCCCGCGTGGGAGCCGCGACGGTAGAGGTCACCGAATCCATTCAGGAAGTGGCGATGGCCGCCGGTCAATCCTCTTCCGCTTCTCAGGAGATGGCCCTTGGCTCGGAAAAGCAGACGATTTGCGCTTCGGAGGCCGCCGCCGCGATGGAATTTTTGCAGTCGGCGATTGGCGGCGTTCAGAACTCCGCCAAGCAGCAGCAGTCCGCCATTCGCGATGCCGATGCTTCCATCACCCGTGCGTTCGAGTCGGTAGAGCGCGTTTCCGACAGCTCGGCACAAATTCTCTTTTCCGCTCAGCGAGCCGCTCAAACGGTGCAGCGCGGCTCTCATGCCGTTTCGCAGACCCTTTCTTCTATGGATCGCATTCGAGATCAGGTGGCGGATAGTGCCGATAAAGTGCGCGAACTGGGAACGCGAGGGCAGGAGATCGGAGAGATCGTGGAAACCATCAACACGATTGCGGAGCAGACGAACTTGCTGGCCCTCAACGCTGCAATCGAGGCGGCCCGTGCCGGAGAGCATGGGCGCGGCTTTGCGGTTGTCGCGGATGAGGTGCGAAAATTGGCGGAACGCTCTGCCGCCGCCACCAAAGAGATCGCAGAACTCATCAGCCGGGTGCAGACCGGGGTTGAAACCGCCGTGAAAGCGATGGAGGGCAATGCCCGCGAGGTGCAGGAGGGAGTGACGAACAGCCGGGAAGCCGAGGGAGCCTTGTCGCAGATTTTAAGCGAGGTTTCCGCCGTGACCCTTCAGGTGGGCGGCATGACCGAAGCCACGCATACCCTGCGCGATGCGATGGACGCTGTGCTGGGGTCGGCAAAGATTCTGCACGAAGCCATCGGTTCCAGTGAAGCCGCAATGGAGGAAATGCTGCTTCATTCTGATCAGGTGTCGGGGGCAATCACTACGGTTGCCGCCATTTCCGAAGAAACCGCCGCCGGAGCGCAGGAGGTCAGTGCCTCCGCTGAAGAGGTGGCCGCGTCCGCCCACAATGTTTCCACCATTGTGGTGAGGCAGGCGCAGCAGATCGAAACGGTTTCCAACTTGACCAAAACCTTTACCGAGCAGATGAACCAAACGCAAGCCTTGATTGAGAGCCTGAACCTCAAGTGGGACCCGAAAGGGCTGGAGCACGAAAATCCCGCCTCGGCTTCCGAAACCCTCCGAAAAGCCGCCTAGCCTACTCGTAATAGGGATCGGCGTTGTCTGAAGCATCGAGCAGCAAAAGTTCGGGCGGCGTTTCGTTCATCGAACTCATCTGCGAGCGCAGCAGCTCCACCTGTTCGCGCATCACCCCCTTTATGCTGCCGAGGCCGCCTGCGCTGATCCAGTGCATCAGCGAGGAGAGAACGAGTTCCTTTAGAAAAGCGAACGAAAACTCTTCCGTCAGTTCGGCGAGGCTTTCGATGTCTGCCGCGTCAAGTGTAAGGGCGGCGTCCAGCTTCTCGTTCCAGAGCGTCAGATAGGCACTGCGTTCTTCGAGGGCGGGCAGCTCAAACGGATACTTTCGGTCGAAGCGGGAGGGGCGATCCACAAGCGCGGGGTCAAGCTTTTCCGGGTGATTGGTGGTCGCCAGAACGATGATGCCGTCGTTGGCAGCGAAACCATCCATTTCATTCAGAAAGAAAGAGCGCGTGGTATCGGTGATGAGTGAGTCGAGGTCTTCGAGCACGAGAATGCACGGAGTGACCTCTCTGGCCCTCTCGAAAACGCAGTGGATATTTTCCTGCGGCGTTTCGTGGGCGGAAACAAAACTTTTGACGTAGAGGCAGGGAATTTCCAGCTGCTGAATCAGTGCCTTGACCGTGTGGGTTTTGCCGTTACCGGGCGGGCCGGTCAGCAGTGCGCCCCGTTTCCAGGGCAGCCCATAGCGATGGTAAACCTCTCTCGCTTCCAGAAACTGCCGGAAATCGTTTTGGAGTTCCTGCTTAAGACGCGGCGGCAGAATCAAATTCTCGAAGCGGCTGTTTTTGATCGAGACAAAAAGCTCCTGGCTTTTCTGCCAGCATCCTCCGTCAAAAACCAGCACCTCCCCTCGAACCTCGGAAGCGTAAAAGCACACCCTCCGAAAAAACTCCTCCGTCTCCTCGCGAGTGTCGCCCAAAAGCCAGACATGGCGGGTCTGCCCGAAGCCATCCTGCACAAAGGTAATCCAAATTTCAAAGGGACGCTCGTGCCACGTCACTCGATAGGCTCCCTGAATCTCCTGCTGGTAAAGTGCGTCCGTTCGGTAGTCGTAGTGGGTACGGATTTGCGGAATTACCTCGTCGGAAGAAGCCAGGTGCGCCTCGCCGTCCCGCACAAAAGTGCTGAAGTCAAACGCACGGTCGGTGGTGTAAAGCAGAAATCGCTCCGGGCAAAGGGCCTTCAGGCTTCGGGTAATCGCATAAGCAACCGCATCCGAGGGCTGCGTCAGAGCGTCCTGTAAAAGGGAGGTACGTTCGATTGACATCGGTTAGGCCTTTAGTTTCTGTTCCACCTTTCTGCCCTGTTCTGAAAGCGAAGCGAGCAGAAAATGAAAAGGGGGTTGAACAATTCGTGATGAGGACGGAAAGCCCAGCCTATTCTCCCTGCCTTCTGTTCAAAGGACATACGGCAGAGCCGCCCGTGTTGAATTGATTTTTACTTTTTCGGCAGTGCGGCCTCGTCAAATTCATTGCGCCCGGTTTTCCCCCGCTCTAGGGTTTGATTCCCGCCGTTTTCGGGGTGGCGGCACGGCGGCGCAGCGACTGTTCGAGGGCGGGCTTTTCTGAAGCGGGCCTTTCCTTCAGGGCGCGGCGCAAGGCCTCTGTCGAGGCCGAGCCGGGAATGCGCTCCAGGGCCATCCGTGCTTCTTCGTGAACTTCCGGGTCTTGCAGAAGCCGGGCCAGTCCGAAAACCACCCGGCTGTCCCCCACACAGCCCAACAGCGAAAGTGCCTTTGCCCGAACCGAGCGAACTTTGGAGGTTTGTGAAGCCGAGAGCAGGATTTGAGCAACCTCGGCGGCTTCACGAGGCGCACCGGGGCGGGCCGCGTGATGAACTCTCAACTCCAGGGCCCGCCGAGCGGCTTTTGCCACACCGGGGGTTTCGCTTTCGGCGAGAGCGATCAAAGCGGGCAGCTCCCCGATGGGCAGCAGAACCGCCTCCTGCGATGCCCGGAAGCGGATTTCGCCGTCGGGAGAAGCCAGATTTTTCAGGATTGGGACGGAGGTCTGGAGGGTCATCACTCGAAACTCCAAGGGGCACGATTGGGGCGGGCTAAAAGCCGATTCGCCTCGTCATCGCCCAGAAAGCGGTGCGTGGCCGGGTTCCACCGAAGTTTGCGCCCCAACAGGTAAGAAATGTTGGCGATGATCGGCAGCAGGATCACGTTGAAGCCGATTTCAACGCTCATAGCAGGCTTTTCACGGGTCTGAATACAGCGACGCCAGTTTCGCCGGTGCCGCTCCGTAGGGTCGGTGTTTTCCGGTTCCAAAAACAGAGGCACTCCGCGAGCGGGGGGCGTGTAGGTTCTCGCTTTGGGTTCGGTTTCGCAGCCGCCGTCTCCGCCTGCTACGAGCAGCGTATCCCGGTCGCCTTTGTAAATCGCGCCCCATTCAATCAGCCCCTTCTGGCCGGGGAAAGAACGCGGCGTTCCCGGCTGATCCCAGAGGAGTGTCCAGTCGGGATTCTTGAATTCCCAGACCGCCCGCATCGTAACGGGAGCGTCCCACACACCGTTCGGATTGGATTTTCCGGCGGCTTCGACAGAGACAGGCCCGGTGGCGTCGGCTCCGAGACACCACATCACCACGCTGAGAGCGTGATTGCCGCGATCCCGAATAAATCCTGCTCCCGAATCCATCATCCAGCGAAAATTGAAATGCACGCAGTCCGGGTTGTAGGGCCGCCATGCAAGCGGCCCCAGCCACCGTTCCCAGTCAAGATTCGGAGGCGGGGGCATTTCTCGGCCCCATCCGCCGCTGAAATTGGGCGGATGCCAGATTTCCACTTCCCGCACCGTCCCGATTTGTCCGTTGCGGATAAACTGAGCGGCGGCATGGGCTTCCGGGTTCGAGCGTCCCTGCGCTCCGATCTGAACCACCCGCCCGTAGTTTTGTGCCGCATTCACCATCGCCTGCCCCTCTTCGACCGTGCAGCAGGTGGGCTTTTCCGAGTAGACATCTTTGCCGGATTGACAGGCATGAACCGTCATTAGGGCGTGCCAGTGGTCGGGCGTTCCAATCGTAACGGCATCAATATCTTTGCGATCCAGCACGCGCCGGTAGTCCGAGGTGAGCAGAGCGGGACTGCCGCCCCCGGCTCGAACGGCTTTTGCCCGATCCGCCAGCGTATTGGCATCTACGTCACAGAGGGCTGCACACTGTTTCGGCACGATATGGCTGGAACCCATGCCGCCGATACCAATGTGGCCGTAAACGATGCGGTCGTTCGCTCCCGGCTTTCCGGGCGACGCCAGAACGCCGCCGGGAATGATCGTCGGCATTCCGGCAAACGTCCCCAAAGAGGCAGAACGCTCCAAAAATTTTCGCCGGGAAATCGGGGTTTTCGGCTGAGGCATTTTTCCACCCTCCACAAAAAGAACAGCATTTTCGCTCGACCACGCCTTGAGACACTTAACGCCGCCCGCAGGCCGCTTTCATCGCTTCTAAAATGCGGGGCACGTTCGTTTCACCGCTGAAATGGATTTCGGCTCGCCTGCGCCCTGCCCGCCCCATCTGTCGGCAAAGAGCGGGGGTTTCCAGCAGCAGGGACAATCTCTGCAACAGAGCCTCCCCGTCTTTAGGCGGGATCAAAAATCCGGTCTCGCCGTCTTCGACAATATCGGTGACGCCTCCTGTTCGCGTGGAAATAACGGCTCTTCCGGTGGCCATCGCCTCTAAAGAAGCAAACGAAGAGTAGTCCGCCTCGGTGGGCAGGGCAAACACATGACTGTTTTCATACAGCCCGCGCAGCAGGGGACTCTCCTGCGTCACCCCGTTATAGACCGACACTCCCGGCGGCAGGCCGGACAGTTGAGCCTGCGTTACGAGATGCAGTTCTGCCCTTCCGGGCGGCAGACGAAGAAAAGCATCGAGCAGAAGTTTTCCGCCTTTGCGCTCGAAGTCGCCTCCGACAAACAAAATTTTCAGCACAGACGGGGGGGGATAGGGCTGCTCCTGCCACTTTTCCAAATCAATGCCGACATGAATGGGATGGATTTTTTCGGGACGAATTCCGCAGTCCTCCCTCAGCACCGTACCTCCCCATTCCGACCAGGGAACAAACAAATCTACCCCCCGAATTGAGCGAGTATCTCGCCGAAACCGCCGTGCCAGGGCCTGCGGAGTTTGACTTCCCGGTGTATAGTCGGGATAATCAGACCGATCCGGCGAGCGCGGCGGCGCATCGCTCGTCCAGCCAATCAACGGGCTTCCGGGCAGACTTCGACGGAGCAGAGCCAGCGTCATCGGAATGGTGGCATGAAACAGCACCGCATCGAATTTTCCGAGTGAGCGCAGCACCGGGGAGGCTTCCAGTACTTGCGTGCAGGGTGAATGAAGCGGGCGGGGAATCCACCGCAGACGGGCCGGATCAATCCAGTAGGTGATCGGGGCGAATACGCAGTCCGTCTCCGGGTCGCGAACCGCGTACTTCTCGAAGACCGCGTTTCGGGTGGCGTTTCCTTTGGCGGTGTTCATCACAAAGCCAAACCGATAACGGGCCGTTTCCCCTCCGCTCTGAGTTTTTCTCGGCATGGTCGTCACGGGCTAAGGAAAGACGGTTTTCGGCGGAGCGGGGGCCGTTCCCGAAGCCGGGGATGACTTGACTTTTTTGCCGTCCGGCGTAAGAAACTGCGTTCGCAGGTACAGGTTCTTGAAGGAGGCAATGGTATTGCCGCCATGACAGAGCTGAAATCCGAGGGGACCGCGGAGCAGACCTTTTTCGTCTTCGACCTCTCCGGTTTTCACACCGTTAAGAAAAATCGTGATTTTATGTTCCACGGCTCGCACAAAATAGTGGTTCCAGCCGCCCTGCTTCACGAGTTTATCGGCTTCGGCCTCCGGGTAATCAATGATTTTTGCTGCCCGCTTGTGTTCTTCCCAAAGACAGCCCCAGTATCCCGGCCCCATATCTACCTGATAGCCGGGCACACTGTCGTAATTTTCGGGAGCGATACGAATACAGACACCCGAATTGTAGCCGGGTTTGCCCTGGTAGCCTTCCAGTTTGACATCGGCATGAAGCTCGAAATCGGAATAATCTTTATCGCTGAAGAGATAGTGGTGATGCGGGGTTCCGGGCGGAGAAGAGCCGACAATCGCGCCGTCTTTCACCTCCCAGTAACCTTTTTCGCCGAGCCAGCCTTTCAGGGTTTTGCCGTCAAAAAGCGGGCGAAACCCTTTGGCGGTCGGTCTGCCGTTTTTCACCCACCCCGCCTCGTTGTCTCCGTACTGAGTCGGTGAAGCGGGAAAAGCCGTTTGAGCCGAAAGCGGCAGGGCAGCAGTTGTCGCGAGGGCAAACAGCAAAAGACACACCAAAACACGCATGGGCGCACCTCTTAGAATTTTCGGATTGGCGGCAGGTTCGCCAAACCTCGGCCCGATTCCTCTTTGCAAAGTGAACAGAGAAGCCGAAAACCCCTCGATTTTCGGCTTCTCTGTTTTGATTTTTAGCCGCGATAAGCTAAGGAGTCCCGGCAGTGTTGTAGTTGTTGAGGAGAATGGTCAGGTCGTCCACATTGACTGTTCCGTTGCCGTCGAAGTCGGCGGCGGCAAGATAGATGCCGTCCCCCGCCGCCGTGTTGTAGACGTTGAGCAGCACGGTAAGGTCGTCCACATCCACGACATTATTATTGTTCGCGTCGCCCGCCAGCAGGGTTGCGTTCAGCCCGGCCACGTTTCCAGCGGAAGCGTTGCAGGACACGACTTTCCTCAGCCATTTCGGGGCTTTGATGCCCACATTGTAACTGCCGGAGGGAATGTTGGCGAGCGAGTAGGCTCCGCCAGCGGCCAGCGTGATGGTTCGCTGAAACTGAACGGCTCCATTCGTCGGATTACGGAACTCAAACGTGACGGGCTGGGCGGAAAGTGCCGAGGCAAGGCAGGCTTGCAGCGTTACGGTTCCCGAAACCGTGCGAACAACCGATACCAGCGGAATCCGCCAGATGCCGCGCCCATAGGTTCCTGCATAAAGATACTTGATCGCGCCATTCTGAATCTTCAGGTCGTTCACCTGCACATTGGGCAGCCCCAGCGGAGCGGTGGCGTTCGCCCAGGTCACCCCGGCGTCGTTGGTCGCGAACACCCCGACATCGGTTCCGACATACCAGGTGGCAGCGGGCGTGATGGGATCGAGGGCAACGGCGTTGGTGAAAATGTCTGGGAGCGCGTTCGCTCCGGAGCCGCTCACATTCTGCCAGGTACGCGAGGCCCCGGCTGCTGTGTTGGTGCAGCGCCAGAGATGAGCACTTCCGGTTCCCGATACCGTGACCCAGACTTCGTTTGGGTTTGTGGAATTGACCACAATCGAGGTCACCGTGCGATTTGGCAGCGAAACCGTGCCGGTGTTGATCTGCGTAAAGCTCGCACCGCTGTTGGTAGTCATCCAAACCTGCCCATCGCCCGATCCGGTATAAATCACGGAGCTATTGGAGGGCGCAACTGCGATGTATTCGAGTGTGTACCCCGATCCTGCCAGCACCTGCGAGGCCAGCCGCTGCGTCCAGGTTCCGGTGGTTCCGCTCACGTTGTAGCGGCTCAGGTAGTCAGTCCCGGCGTAAAGAGCGGCTCCGTTTGGGGTGAGCGCAATCGGGGCGATAAACCCGACATTATCGCTGCCCCAGTTGGCACTGATATAGGAGGAGGAATTCCAGCCGGTAGTCGTTCGATAAATCGAAAGGCCTTGCGCAGTTGCGTACTGATTATTGTTGTCGAGGATCGCGCAAAATCCGCCGTCTCCGCCGCCGACGTTGCGCGAATTGCTCAGGTCACCCAGTGTTGCGGGCGTGGCATTGTCCTGCGCCCCGCCGATAAAGCGCGTCGAGTCGGCGGGGTGAACGGCTACCCGATAAAATTGGGTTCGATCCCCGACCGGATTGAGATTGTTCACCGTCCAGGTGTTGCTGTTGGGCGAATAAACAAGACGAAACACGCCTCCGTCGCAGCCCACCAGCGCCTCGTTGGGGTTCTGCGGATTGATCGTCATGCAGTGCTGGTCGTTGTGGAGGATGGAGGAGTTGTCGAAGGTGGGGCCTCCGATGGACTGCCAGCCCGCTCCTTCACGCCATTGCGCCAGGTCAATCAGGCCGGTGTAGAGCACGTCTCCAGTGCCGCCGCCTTGCAGCGGATAGGTGGAGGTGGTCAGATGATAATCGTAATAAGCCTGGCTCCAGTTGTAGCCGTTGTTCCCGACGGGTAAACCGGCGGTAATGTCGTTCCAGGTGTTTCCTCCATCGTCACTTTGGAGGATTTCGCTTTCGTAGCCGCGCATCAGAAAAACGGTTTGCGGGTTTACTTTCGAGGCCGCAACCGAAACGCTGTACTGGTATTGGGCCCCGGTGCTGGGAAGCGGCATCGGCGTCCAGGAGCCTCCTCGGTCTGTGGAACTATAGAGAGCCCCGGTGGTGCTTTCCCCGCAGGCGTAGTAGACGCGATTGCCGTCTACGTCTTTAGCTCCAATGGAAAGCCCTGACCAGGAGACCACATTGCCGATATTGAGCACCACACTCCAGGTAGTTCCTCCATTGTTGGACTGCCAGACGTTGCCCGAACCGTAACGGTCGCGCTGCCCGCCCGCCACCGTAACTTTTTGGGAGTTTTCCGGGTCAACGACGATGCTGGAAATCGGAATTTGCCCGGAGTTCAGCCCGGTGAGTTTTTGCCAGGTCGCTCCGCCATCGGTGGACTTCATCACACCGCGCCCGGTGGTGGGTTCGAATCCGGGATAGTCACCGGTTCCGGCGTAAATCGTTTGCGGGCGCAAGGGATCCACAGCGAGGGCACTGACTCTTAAAGCCGTCCACCCGTCACTGAGCGGCGTCCAGGTCACGCCGCCGTCGGTGGTTTTCCACACGCCGCCTCCGGCAGCCCCGGCATAGGCGATGCTAGGGTTGGTTGGATTGTAAGCGAGGGCGTTGGTGCGCCCGTTCAATCGGCCAACGCCGTAGTAAATTCGGTAGGGAACAGGCAGATTGCGCGGCCCGGCAAATTCCCAGCTTGCGCTGAGGGCCTGTGCTCCGATTCCGCCCCGGCGCGGCCCCAGGCGGGCCGGGGGAAGGGCGTTACGCACGTCTTCAGCGGCGGCATACGCCTGCCAGTTCAGAGTATCGCCGGGGTAGGCTCGCTGCTGCAAAAAATAAAGCCAGGCTTCGTAGTAGTCGGCCCCGTTTTCCGTTTCTACGCCAGGGGCAGTCTGCTTTTTGGCCGCCTCCGCTTTGTTGAGATCGTCCTGGTCGGGTTCCGAGTTTTGTTTCAGCATATGAAGGTGGGCTTTGAGAGCCTTCACAGACTGCATCATCGGCACAAACCGAGGCGGAGCGACCCTTTTGGCAGAGGGCTTCGGAATGGAAGAAAGGGAGCGCGGTAAAAGGCAGAGAGGGGTTTGTGCCGAAATCGGCGACAAGACCAACCCTAGAGCAAACGAGAATGGCACAAACTTGGTTCGCATCGTGTGTCCTTTACGCCCGCAGTGAGCGTTTCATCTAACCAATAAACGACAAATCAAAGATTGCTTTTCTCCTTTTCGTGATTCGTCAAGTCAATTCCTGCTGTGTTTTTTGCGAGATAATTATTGTTTGCTGTTGAACTTCAACAGACCCCCGCCAAACGGATTTGCCGTGCGTTTTCAGTGGCAGTTCGCACAGCGAACTTTACCTTTTGGGTTACCGTCAAAATAATTTTTCAGGAATAACGCTGTGTGTGCAACGATGGATCGTCAAGACTTTCTTTTCACCGTCTCGATGATCGAATTTCAGCGCAATCGGGTCTTTTTCACCGCAGTCCCCACCAGGCTGATGGCGCAGACAGGCAAGCGAATTGATTGTTCCCCGCCTGAAATCGTCCGCTTTGCTTTTACGATAGTGAGTGCTGCTCTAGGCGGCAGAGCACTCTCGGCAGCGATGATGCCGCCAATGGGCTGTTTTGTTTTTAGAGGCAAATGCCTCATGGGGCAGCTCATGCCTACATTGCATACAAATCCTTAGAGACGGCTGGCTTCTGCTTCTACAAAACTACTGTTCTGGTACTCCCAGAAAACGAAGAAGACTATCGCATTAATGCGATAGTCTTCTTCGTTTTGCTGATGCCGCCTGGCGGGGTCGAACCGTCGACACGCGGATTTTCAGTCCGCTGCTCTACCAACTGAGCTAAGGCGGCATACGCGGTGCAGCGTTCCCACAAAGGAGAACGGGCGTATTGTACGGGAGAGGAAGGGGGTTTGTCAAGAGAGGATTTTGCGCGTTTTTTGGGTTCGGGTTGAAGTTTGTGCCTTCTCTCCGCTACAATTCTCGTAGAGTTTCTCGGAGTGCCTGCGAAAAGGTGTTTCCTTTCCGTCTGTGTGGTCTTGATCTCGATTTTTCATTATGTCCGCATCAACACCGACCTCCAATTCGTCGTCTCCTCTTTCCCACGCTCAGCTGGCGTCCCGAAAACAGCACGCAGCGCGGCTCTCGATTCTGTCGAATGCGGGTTTGGTGCTGTTGAAACTGGTGATCGGGTTTGGAACCGGGTCGGTGAGTGTTTTGTCGGAAGCCGCGCACTCTGCCGGGGATTTGCTGGCGTCGGGAATCGCCTACTTCTCGGTTCGCGTTTCCGATCTGCCCCCTGACGAAGAACATCCTTATGGGCATGGCAAAATCGAGAGTGTTTCCGGGATGGCCGAGGCCTTGCTGCTTGTCATCGCTGCGGCTTATGTGGTGTTCGAAGCCTTCAAAAAACTGCTGGCTCCCGGTGAGGGAGAGATCAAAGGCATTGGGCTGAGCCTTGGCGTGATGACGTTTTCGGCAGGAATCAACTTTCTGCTCTCGATTTATCTGCGCCGGGTCGCCAAAGAAACCGACTCGCTTGCCCTGGAAGTGGATGCGGCGCACCTTCGCAGTGATGTTCTCACTTCGGCGGGCGTTTTGATCGGTTTGCTGCTCGGCAAAATCACCGGGAAAACTTGGTTCGACCCCGCCACCGCTCTGATCGTCTCCGGGATGATCGTTTTCACTGCCGCACGCCTCAGCCGCGAGTCGCTTCATCCCCTGCTCGATGCCCGGCTTCCCGTAGAGGAGGAAGAGACGATTTTGCACATCCTCGATTCGGAGCCGCTTGTGCTGGCCTACCACAAACTCCGCACCCGTAAATCCGGGTCGCAGCGTCACGCCGACATCCATGTGCTCATTGCCGATCACTCGACCCTCATTCAGGCGCATGAGTTGACCGAGCAGCTGGAAGACCGCATCCGGGCCAGTCTTCCCGAAACCTATATCCATATCCATATCGAACCGTATGAGGCTGAAATGCAGCATCAGCGGGAAGCACACGGCATTACACTGGAGCCGAAACCCAAAAACTGACTTTCGTTCCTCGTTCTTGCTTCTTGACAGTTTTTCACATTTCCGCTATAATCCCGGCGTGTGCATTACCGATGGAAGGAGGCAGGGTCTTCCTGAAATTCCTTTCACGATTTTTACACCACTCATCCTTGGAGGATAGGCTCGAAATGAAACTTCGCAATCTGTTGATGCTGGCTGGTCTGCTCTGCTTCACCGGCACGGTGACCGCCAACGCTCAGGACACCAAAAAGTCCGACAAAATGGGCAAGATGGGGAAAATGGACAAAATGGGGAAAAAGTCCGACCGGAAAATGCCCCCCCGCGACCCCAAAACCGGACGCTTCATGAAAAAGTCCGACAAGATGGGGAAAATGGACAAAATGGGGAAAAAGTCCGACCGGAAAATGCCCCCCCGCGACCCCAAAACCGGACGCTTCATGAAGAAAGACACCCCGAAGAAATAGGGGTTGGTTTCTCTGAATTTCTTCAGCCCTGCCCTCAGAAGGGCAGGGCTGAATTTATTGGGCCCTGCCCCTTGAGAGTTCGGCCACAAGGCGGTAGAGTTTCTCTATGCGCCCCTCTTTTTTTCGATTTCGTCGTGTTCTGCGTTTTGCGGTGCTTTCGATGGGGCCGACTTTTGCAATGCTGACCTCTTTTTTTGCTCGGTTTCAGGAAAAACTGATCTTTCCCGGTTCGCTTTACCGGGGATCAGCGTTCACGAAATTCTCACCCTCTCCGCCTGCGGAATTGGTGTGCCTTCCGTCGCCGGCAGGAACTCTTATCGGGCACTGGATTCCGGCAGCTCCTTCCTCTTGTCATCCGCTGACGGTGCTGTACTTCTATGGCAACGGCTCCTGTCTCGCCACTACTCAGGACGATGCCGGGGTGTGGCACTCGCTGGGCGTGAACCTGATGCGGGTGGACTACGCCGGTTACGGGATGAGCGAAGGCCGAGCGTCGGAAGCCGGAACGGTGGCGGCATGCAGCACTGCCCTGACCTATCTGCGCGAGGTTCAGAAAATTCCTTCTGAGCGCATGGTGTTTGCGGGAAGTTCGCTGGGAGGGGCGGTCGCTGTGCGGGGGGCCGCTGAAAACGATTGTGCGGGCCTGATTACCCTCTGCACGTTCACCAGCATGGGCGAGATGGCCGCTCGAAAATTTCCGCTGCTGCCTTTTAAAGAGCCGCTGCTCCGCCATCCCTTCGCCAGTCGGTTCTGGCTGAAAAAAGGAACGTGCCCTCTTCTTTTGATTCATGGGGATCGGGACACGCTCGTTCCGTTTTCGATGCGGGACGAGCTGGCGAAAACCGCCCGGGAACGAGAGGGGCGCAGGGTGGAAACGGTGACGATTGAGGGGGGCGGGCATGACGGACTGCTTCACCGCAAAGAAACGGTGAGAGCCGTTCGCCGATTTTTAGAAAGTTTGCAATAAATTTGGAAAGGAGGGGTGACAAAAAAACGGCAGAACCGCTCCTCTCCCCTCCCCCTCTCCTCTTTTCGGGTTAGTGCCCGCTGAAGGCTCCATTGCCCCAGTGATCACGGTCGGAGCCGTGCCGGAACCGATCCATTGTCCGATCCCAGCCGTCATTCTGTGCGGGATCCATGACGCGCAGAGAGGCCGCGGTCAGGGTGTTGGTGGCCGCATCGTAGGTTCCGGTGACGGAGACATTGGGTGTGGAAGCCAGTGCGGTGAAAAACGCCGCCTGGGTTTGGGTGGAACCCGCGTCCGCTCGGTACACTGAACTGGCACTGGTGATTACTTTCACGGTCGTGGTGGTCGGGGTGAAGCCCCGAACGCGCGAGACCGTGACCGTAAAGGTTCCGGCGGCGGCATCCAGTGCCGAGGCCGTGCCGAAAACGTTCGGGGCGCATTGTCCCGCTGTTTCGGCGGCAGGATCGGTGGAGGGGCGCACCTCGACGGCGGTGGCGACGAGTGTTCCAGAGGTGGTGTCCAGCGTTCCGGTTACTTCCACAATACTGCCGTTGGCAAGGGCGGCGGCTCCATAAAGCGTGGTGGCGGCGGTGGTGGTCACCGAGAGTGTTTGCCCGCTGCTTCGAGTGAGGGTAAAGCCGAGCACGGGGGCGGTTCCCGTCAGGCCGCTGACCGTGCCGTGATAATCGTCTTCATTGTGGCGGGACGAATCGTGCAGGCCGGTTCCGTCACTGTCTTTGATCACGGGAAGAAGGGTGGTTCCGGTGATCGTGAAGTGCGCGAGATCGAAATCTACCACGAAATTATTGGTCGAGGCGGCAGTAGTGGTTTTCGGGGGAGTGAAGGTCTCTTTGAGCACGGGATGACCGGCAGAGTCTTTCGCAATGCTCGCGTCTACCGTCAGGGCATTGCCCACCGCCACACCGTTTCGGTAAAGCTGCATCGTTTCGCCGAAGGTGACCGAAATGCCGGAATAAGTTCCTGCCGGAACGGTGGCACTGCCCAGAAACGAAAATCGCTGCCCGGCGGCATCGCGAAGCGTTCGCAGGTCAATAAGCCGCCCGGTGGGGTCATCGAAAAGGACAATGGGGCTGCCTGTCACCGGCGTTAACTCGACATGATAAATCGTTGCCCACACATGGGCATAGTCTTCGCGGGGGCTGTCTGTTACCAGAACGGCGGCGCGAGTGCCGACAGCGGCAGCTGAGGAACCGCCCCCGCCGCCGCACCCGGCCAGCGAAACCGCCCCCATCAATCCCACAAACCCAAGCATTCTCTTCACTAGTCTTTCTCCTGGCTCCGGGGAGCCGTCTCCTGTTCCGCCGCAAAAAGGGCGGATGAAAAACCGAACCGACTTCCGTTTTACCCGCCAAAGATGAAAACCAGGTAAAAAGCAGCGGTTTCCCCAAACGGAAAGAAAAAGAATCGCAAAAATTTTTTCCTTGGGTGAAACTTTCGGCAGGGCTGACCTCCTCTTAGTTGCAGCGATTCACAAAGGAGAAAAGAATGATCTATTCGAAAAATGTACCGGTTTGGGAGCGTTTTCTGCGCGGAGGCGTTGGGGCGGCCCTGATTGCCTTCGGGCTTCTCGGCCTCAAGGGAGGCTGGATCGGCGGTTTGGCGGCTCTTTCAGGGTTGGGATTGATGTTGACCGGGTGGGTTGGATTTTGCCCGATGTGCGCTCTGGCGGGGCGAAAAATCCAACCCACCCCTCAAAACAAACCGTAAGTGAAGGGAAAAAGACCTTGCCCGTAGACCCTCAACTTCTGGAAGCGGCGAAAGGCGGCGACCCGGCTGCTCTCAACCAAGTGATGATTCTTTGCCGCCCCAATGTTCGCCGCTATGCGGCGCATCACTGTGTTCTGGCGGATGTAGACGACGCGGTGCAGGAAACGCTCCTGATCGTTCTGCGGTATCTGCCTTTTTTGCGTTCATCAGGGGCATTTGCGGTGTGGCTGTTTCGGATCGTGCGGCGGGAGTGCCTGCGTCTGGCTCGAAAGGTCTTTCCTTCACAAGTCTCTTTCGAGATTTTGGAAAACACTTCTCCGCCAAAACCCCAAACCGATACCGAGCTTCGTCTGGACATCGTAAACGCGATTCAGGCCCTTCCTGATCACTATCGGGAAGTGATCGTTCTACGGGATTTCGAAGAGTTGACGATTCGCGAGATCGGCGTGCGGCTGGAACTTCTCCCGGAAACGGTCAAAACCCGGCTTTATCGCGGGCGCGTTCTCCTGCGAGACTACCTGGAAGGATAGCTGCCGATCTCGCGTGAACCTTTTTCGCCTCAAGGGTCACTAAAGAGAGCAAGACGACTTTTTGTTTTAAACGCCATCACGAGGGGAACTTCTATGAACAAACGTCACAGGCTGGGCTGCATCGGCACTCTCGGGATTCTAGTTTCAGCGGTCGGGAGCCGGGCTTGTCTGCCGGTGTCTCCGCTTGGGTTTCCCGTGCGTATCGAATCGGAGAATGCGGTGATTGTCTGGGATGAGGAGCACCAAATCGAGCATTTCGTGCGGCAGGCTCACTTCGAAACGCGGGCCAAAGATTTCGGGTTTCTCGTTCCCACCCCAACGGTTCCTATCCTGGCGGGCGCAGACGAACGAGTTTTCTCCCGCCTGACAAAACAGAGGGAGCCCAAGCCTGAAGAAAGGACACGCCGGGGCTTTTACCTGACTTCCTGGCTTTGGCCCGGCCTTTTTCCTCAACCAAATACCGAGAGCGAACAGGCTTCCCGCCTCCGCGATAAATCGGCGGCTCTCCAGAGGCCGTCCCTTTTGCAAGCCGGGGTGCAGATATTGAAGGAGCAGGAGGTTGCCGGATACACGGCGGTCGTGCTGGAAGCGGAAGGGGGAGCCGCCCTTCAGACGTGGCTTCGGGAGCACGGCTACGCCTCCGATCAGAAGTTAATTGACTGGATCGCTCCTTATGTGCAAAAGCACTGGAAAATCACCGCGTTCAAGTTTGCGAAAAAGAATGGGAACGTTTCCGGTGTGGCGTCTTCGCTGGTTCGTTTGTCGTTTCGGACAGATCGCCCCTTTTATCCCTATCGGGAATCGGAAGCCGCGTTCGCTTCAGAAAACGCCCAACGTACCCGTCTGCTCCGGGTGTTTTTTCTGAGTGCAGCGAAAGTGGAGGGGCGTGTCGGCGAAAAAGTCAGTTCACCGAACTGGAGCGTTACGGTTCCCTGGGCGGATCGGATCGCGCCCGACACGGCGGCCGACCTCGCCCGCAGCCTGAATTTGCCCCCTGAAATGCTGCCCTCTCATCTTTGGATGACCACCCTGGAAGATACAGCGGTGTCGCGTCCAGGGAAAGCGGAGGTTTACTTTATCCCGGCAACCGATCAGGAGGCCGTTGTGCCGCCGCCTATTGTCCATGAAGAGGACGCTCGTCTTCCCTTTCCGATTGAACTCGGAGGCGCGGGAATCCTTTGTGTGGGCGCAGGCTATGGGGCGAGAAGAAGACGGGGGCGATCCGGTCTCTCCCTGCATCAATCCCGTGCTTTTCCAAAGTAGTTTGCCGGGTCGGAGAGGGTGCGACGCAGAACCCAAGTCCGCACGAGGAGGCTTGCCGTCCCGTCCTTTTCGGCGACCCCGCGCAACGTTCGCGACAAACTTTGTCCCCGGTTCTTCCTCTACAAGATACTGCGGTTTGGGTTCGGGAGGTGCGATTGGAGTTGCCTCAACTTCTTTTTTGGTACGTTCTGCCTCCGTCTCCATCCGTTCATAGATCGGTTTCAACATTTCCAGAGTGCCGGGAGTAGAGAGACGCCTTAATTGAACCACCGTTTCAGGGTAGGCGTCCTGTGACGCTCTCTCCGAGAGTCGCTTCCAGAGATCAAAAGCGATTTCTTCCGGTTCAAGCTGCAACTGAACAGGCGACGGAGGGAACTCAGCCTGCAGCTTCCGAAGAAGCGTGAGAGCCAAACAAAAACCAAAGTGGAACCTGAGTCTCTTCCTATTGATACTTCGAGGTGCGGTTTTTGTCTTTAGAAGTTGTGAAAACTCTTCGATTTCCGACGAAATCAATCCAAACCGTTCTCACAATTTGGTAGGGGCCAGCAAGACTAGCCCATTCATTACTGTCCATATATGAACGGCAATTCTACGGGCAGGTCTGTGTTGCGGTATAGGTCGCTGGTGTACCGAAACTTTCAAGAGTGTTGGAGTGATCCTCTCTGGCAGCATGAGAATTGGCTATAAACGAACGTGTAAACGGATTCGAATAACTATCCTGTATGAAAGGAGGGCTTTTGGTAATGAATTGTGGCGGAGGGCTATAATATGTCCCGTCTCCAAAATAAAAACGTACTCACGTATATAACACGCTCCAAGATCAGATCCGGCCTCTGGAAATCCCGGAATTAGGTTAGACAGTGTAATCCCGCTCGTAGAGTCCCATTGATATCTGAAGTGCAGCTCACCAGGCACATTCTCTATATCTGCCTCTGTCCTTCCCACTAAGCGTCGATAGTTGCATGGGTGAGCGTGGTTGATAATGAGCACAGCAGCACTACAGCCAGCGGAGATACTACCATCCTTCGCGGTCATCTGTACAGTTGCTTTGAGGCGAAGGTTCATCTCCACTGTTCCAGAAGAACTGTCTTTAGTCTCAAACTTGCGCGAGGTAGCGACAGGCCCGAATCTCTGGGGAGCAGAAGAGGCTCCCAAGCCATTGTCCGCGCTTCCGCTTCCCGACGCCTGACGATCATTAACGGGACCGCCTGTAGATGTGGCGGACGAAGAAACACGGACATTGATGTATTTTGGCGGATTAGGTCCAGGAGATTCATTCGGAATCAAGCCACCTAAACGTGAATTTAATCGTTCCATCTGATGTCACTGAGTAGGAACCAGCGGTAGTAACGGTGATCGGCCCACTTCCTGCATGGCACTCGAGCCTGTGTTGGAACCATAAAACGTCGCATTCCAATCAGTAGTGGTTCCACCTTGCGGCGAGGCAGTAGTAACAGTACCAGCGCGAGTAGCGGTAATGACCCAACGAGGCATTTGGGGAGGACCGCCGCCAGGCGGTTGTGCCTGAGCGATCATAGGCTTCACTAAAGCATACGAGGCAAGGGCGCAAAAGGCGAGGCGTACCACCCCCCATACCTGCAACAAAACTGGAGCGAATGCATGAACACAGTTTCTTTGGAAACAATTTTGAGATTATGTTGAAATGTCGTTTGGTTCGGAAAAAAGATCGTTCCTTACTTGCTCAAACTTAAGCCTTTCGCAGAACTGCAATCAGAACCGAAGTTGTCACCGCTCTGCATCTCGAAATAGGAACTCCTAGAGGGAAATGATACTTTTTATTGCAATCGTCTTCGATTTGTTTGATATTCAAATTACCTCCAGCAATTGATACTTTTCAATATTAAACCTTACACTCAAAGGCAACAAGTCAAATGGTCTTGAGGAGGTTTCTCCCCCCCTTCATCGCGAAACGTGGGTTTTAGTTCTTCCGTTCGGAGCAGGAAAGCAACTCCCCTGGTTTTTGAACCAAGTTTCGGTTCCGGAAGAAGCTTTTCTGTGACGCCGTTCTCTGCTGTTGACCGGAAGAGAACGGCGTTTCGATGAGTATCGCAGGGTACATCGGCTATTCCCAGGCGACGAGGGGGAGTTCCATCGGAAGCATCGCGTCGGGGTGAGCGGGCAGTACGCGCAGGCTGATCCCCTGCTGACCGCTGATCTGGCAGGGAATCGTGCCCTCATAGCGGTGCGAGCCGCCCTCTGCCCGAACCCAGCCCAGCGTATCGGTATCGCCGTTCACGATCCGGTGGTTTGCGTCCAGCAATCCGTGATGCGCCTGCACCACCACATCCGTCGGGGCGATCCCTCCCAGATGCACCTGGGCTACGAGTTTAAGCGGGGTGCCCACATGAACTGAGTCTTCGGGAGAAAGGGTCGGCAGTTCGAGGGCCTCGATCCGCACTTCACTCCAGCGTTCGCGCAGTTTGTCTTTCCAGCCGACAAGGGAAATGGCGGGAGCCAGATCGTTCTCGGTCAGATGATGATAGCGTTTTCCAGCGGGAACATAGTATTTCGTGGCGTACTCCGACACCATCCGGTGCGTGTTGTAGACCGGGCACAGCATCCGCATTGAGTTTTTCATGCGGGCGATCCAGGCACGGGGCGTGCCTTCGGCGTTGCGATCATAAAACAGCGGCACGATTTCTCGTTCCAGCAGATCGTAGAGCGCGAGAGCCTCGGCGTTATCCTGATAGTCGGGATCGTTGTACTCTTCGCCTTTGCCAATCGACCAGCCGAGGTCTTCACCAAGCGCGTACCCCTCCGCCCACCAGCCGTCGGGGATCGAAAGGTTCAGCCCGCCGTTCGCCAGCACTTTCATGCCAGAGGTTCCACTGGCTTCCATCGGGCGGCGCGGGTTGTTCAGCCAGACATCCACCCCCTGCACCAGATGCCGCGCCACCGACAGATCGTAATCTTCGATAAAGAGAATTCGGTTTCGGGCTTCCGGTCGGCGGGCAAACTGCACGATTTGCTGAATGAGATGCTTGCCGCCGTCGTCTTTGGGGTGCGCCTTGCCGGACAGCAGAATTTGCACGGGCCGGGTTGGGTCGTTCAGAATTCTCAGCAGCCGTTCCGGATCGGAAAGGATCATAGCGGCGCGTTTATAGGTGGCAAAGCGGCGGGCAAAGCCGATGGTGAGAATGTTGGGATTGAGGGCTTCGGAAACGCCGCGTATCTCCTGATCGCTCATGCCCCGCTGTTCATACTGGGCACGAAGCCGCTTGCGGGCAAACTGCACCAGTTTTTCCCGGCGGTACTCTTTCACGCGCCAGAGTTCCTCGTCGGGAATGTCGTTCACTTTCGCCCACACAGTTTTATCGCTCGTGTCCTGCACCCACCGCCCGCCCAGATAATGATCGAGCAGATCGGCCATCTCGCCGGAGATAAAGGAGCGGGTGTGAATCCCGTTTGTGACCGAGCCGACGGGCACTTCCTCGGTCTCGAAGCCGCTGTAGAGCGACTGCACCATATTGCGGGTGACATCGCCATGCAGAGCGGAAACCCCGTTGCACTGGTGCGCGTTTTTAAGGGCAAGGATCGCCATATTGAATTTGTCGGCGGGGTCGGGGTTCACCTGTCCCTGCGCCATAAATTCGTCAAACTCAATGCCCAGTCCGCCGATGTAGTCGCTGAAATAGCGTTTGAGCAGGTCCGGGGTGAACATATCGAAGCCTGCCGGAACGGGCGTGTGCGTGGTGAACAGGTTGCCCGCCGACGCCGCTTCCTGCGCGGTCTTGAAATTCACGCCTTTTTCCCCCATCATCCGCCGAATCCGTTCCAGCGCCATAAAGGCGGCGTGGCCTTCGTTCATGTGGCAGATCGAGGGATGAATGTTCATAGCGGAAAGGGCGTACAATCCACCGATCCCCAGCACGATTTCCTGCTGAAGCCGCATCTCTTCGCCGCCGCCGTAGAGTTGATCCGTGATGTTTTGGTCTTCCGGCGAGTTTTCGGGGATGTTTGTATCGAGCAGATAGAGCGGAACGCGCCCGACCTGTGCCTTCCAGACCTTGACCGTGAGGCTGCGCCCTGGCAGCGCGACGGACACGGTGAGCGGGGTTCCGTCCTGGGTACGGATCGCTTCTATCGGCATATTATAAAAGTCGTTTTCGGGGTATCGCTGAAGCTGCCAGCCGTCGGCGTTAAGGTACTGCCGAAAATAACCCTGCTGATAGAGCAGCCCGACCCCGGCCAACGGCAGATCGAGGTCGGAAGAGGATTTCATATGGTCGCCCGCCAGCACCCCCAGGCCGCCGGAATAAATCGGCAGACACTCGGTAATCCCGAACTCCATTGAAAAGTAAGCGATATTGAACCCGTTGTGGAGCAGTTCGGGATGGGTGCGCCGAAACCAAGTGGTTGTGGAATTGAGATAGGCATAGTTGGAACGCGAAACCCGTTCTAACTGCCCCAGAAACGCTTCGTCCTGAGCCGCCTCCTTAAGGCGCGCCTGCGAAATGTTACCCAGCATTTTCACTGGATTATGGCCGCTTTTTTCCCACAGGGTGCGATCCAGACGTCGAAAGAGTTCAATAGATTCGTGATCCCAGGCCCATCTCAAGTTATAGGCAATTTCTCGTAATTTCGCGAGGGGTTCCGGAAGATCGGGAACGACATGAAAAGCGTGCTTGGCTGTTGGCATAAGTAAAAAACCTCCGTGTGGTCACAGTTATCGGTTAGGGTCGGGCGCGGCGTCCCGACAAACTTACCGGAATTCCGGTAAAATGGACTGGCTCACGTCGGTGTGAGAAAAGCAGACGAGGAAAACGGTCAAGGCGCAGATGAATCTTGCAAAGAACGCTGTGAAATTTCCCCCAAAGTTATACCTGTTTCTGCGTCAACTCCTCTACGGCGGCGGCGTTGGCGCGGCTTCCGGTCTTCTTTCCGGTGTTTTTCTTCGACTGCTGACGCTCTCCACCGACACCAAGCACCGTTTTCCCTTTCTGTTGTTTTTTCTTCCGGCGGCGGGGGCCCTGTGCGTGGAACTTTACCGCCGTTTTGGAAAGGGCACGGAGGCGGGAAACCATCTGATTCTGGAGCGCATTCACGAGGCGGAGGGCGATCCCATTCCGTTTCGGATGGCTCCGCTGGTGCTGGTGACCACGCTGCTGACGCACATTTGCGGCGGATCGGCGGGGCGGGAGGGCACGGCGGTACAGATGGGCGGAGCGGTGGCCGAGGGCTGGGGACGCCTGCTCAGGGTTTCCCCGGCGGAGCGCAGGCTTCTCCTGATGGCGGGGATGAGCGGGGGCTTCGGGTCGGTGTTTGGGACGCCGCTGGCGGGTACGGTTTTCGGAATGGAGGTTTTGGCGGTCGGGCGGATCGAGATGGGCGGGCTGATTGCGTGCCTTGCGGCCTCGGTGATCGGCGATGTCGTGTGTCGGAGCACCGGGGTTCGCCATTTCGTTTACCCGACGGTTTCTCTGCCGCCGCTTACCCTGTTGTTGTGGGGAAAAATCTTTTTGCTGGGGGCGGCGAGCGGCGGCACAGCCAAGGCGTTTTTGAAGGTGACCCACGCGGTGCGCGATCTGCTGAAACGAACCGTTCGTCCAGAGTGGTTTCGCCCGGTGATCGGCGGGGCGGGGATTATTGCCCTGGTTTACGCGCTGAACACCCGCGCTTACCTCGGCCTGGGAATCGAACTAATCGGAGCCTCTTTTGCACCGGAGGGCGTTCCGCCGGGGGCGTTCGCGCTGAAACTGCTTTTCACGTCGGTCACGCTGGGGTCGGGCTTTCGGGGCGGGGAGGTAACGCCGTTGTTCTGCATGGGCGCGACGCTGGGAAACGCGCTTGCCCTTCTCGCACACGCGCCTGTGCCGCTGTTTGCAGCACTGGGGTTTGCATCGGTGTTTGCTGGAGCCGCCCAGACTCCGATTGCCTGCCTCCTGCTGGGGATGGAACTCTTTGGCGGGGTTGTCGGCGTTCCGCTCTTGGTGTGCTGCGTTTTGAGTGTTCTTGTCGTGGGCAGAGACGGTCTCTATCCGGCACAGAAGCGGTAGAGGAAAACAATTTTTGATTTTCTACTCCTCGAATGCAGGAGGCCAGGGTTCGTTAGGAAACACCTCGTAGATTTGCCAGGGCTCGGCTTCGGCGGAAGGGTACGGAAACCACTTGGGCTTTCCGGCGGCTTCGCGATAGCCCCAGATTTTCACGCCTGACGCGGGAACGCGCTCGACCCCGCCGCTCGCTCGCAGCACCCCAAAGTTTCCCGCTTTCCGCCCGGATTTGGTGTAGATATAGCCCTGCCCGGCGTTTTGATACCCTTCGGTGAGGTGACGGATGCAGTAAGCGACCACGGAGTTGGGTTCGAGCTTAACGGTCGGGTTGCTGTGGAAAGTGGGAAGGGGCAGCGGCGCGGTGCGTTCATCGACGAGGTTGAGTTGAAGCCGCCATTCATAGTTCGTCGGGAGTTTGTTTCCCGTTGGCGAAGGGGCATCCCAGTTCGGGCACACCAGCACTTCGCGAGTTGTGCCGTAGGGTTTGAACGGATCGTAAGGCTCGAAGTCGAAAACAGAGGGTAGGTTGGGGTCGGGTCGGCTTTCGGCAATCCAGAACGGATTGATTCGCGGGGCGTGACCGCTGTAATCGGCTTCATACATCGCGAGAGCCTGCCCTATTTGTCTTAGGTTTGACAGGCAGACGGTCTGCCGCGCCTTTTCCCGTGCCGCCCCGAAGATTGGGAAAAGCAGGGCTGCGAGCACCGCAATCACGGCGAGCACGACCAGCAGTTCGATCAGCGTGAACGCGCCCTGACCGGCAGAGGGCTTTTTTTGAGAGAGGGTCATTTTGGAGTTTCTCCTGGAAAGGGGGCGGTTTAAGGGAGCGGTTGTTTTCAGTACGAGGCGGAAAATCGGCGGTTTCGGAAACTTTTGGCTTGACGTTTCGCTCGGTTTCGTCTATAATTCTGAAAGTGTAGAGCCAGGCCCCTCCTGCGGACAGCAACCGGCTGTCCGTTTTGTTTTTGGAGGGCAGATCATTGCCTCCGAATCCCCTTCTCACACGCCGATTTTGGCGCGGAACGACCTGGCGGAGGGAAAAGGGAGGACTGAGTGACGACGCCCCCGCTTTTGCGCAAAGCATCCTTTTGCGCGGGAGCGGCGAACCGGGGCGCGTCGGGAGAGCGATGTGACATTGGCAAACCTTGTGGTGGTGGGAGCGCAATGGGGCGACGAGGCGAAGGGCAAGATCATTGATGTGCTGGCTTGCAATCGCTCGATGGTGGTGCGCTACGGCGGCGGCAACAACGCGGGTCATTCCGTGACGGTGGGCGGGGTGGAGTATAAATTTCATCTCATTCCGTCCGGGGTGCTCTATGAAAAAGTAACCTGTGTGATCGCAGACGGCGTGGTGATTGATCCGGGCGTTTTGATTCGGGAGATGGAGGGCTTAGAGGCGCGGGGGATTTCCCTACGGAACCTTAAAATTTCGGGGAACGCTCATCTCATTCTGCCCTATCATCGGCTTTTGGACACCCTCGAAGAAGTGCGGCGCGGCGAGGACAAAATCGGAACGACCGGGCGCGGCATCGGGCCAGCCTACACCGACAAAGCCGCCCGCATCGGAATTCGGATGGGCGATCTGCTTCACGGCGAACGGTTCGAGGAACGGCTGCGTTCGGTGCTTGCGTGGAAAAACGAGCTGCTGACAAAAATTTACGGGGTGGAGCCGCTCGATGCCGATTCCATGCTCAAAGAATATCGCGGCTATGCGGAAAGCCTGCGCCCCTACGTCACCGACACCGGGGTTTTGGTCGCGGAGGCGGCGGCTTCAGGGCGCGGGGTTTTGTTTGAGGGAGCGCAGGGAACCCTGCTCGACCTGGATCAGGGAACCTACCCCTATGTAACCTCTTCGCACCCGATTGCAGGCGGTGCGTGTATCGGCACGGGCGTAGGGCCGGGGGCAATTCATCGTGTGGTAGGGGTGGCGAAATCGTACACCACTCGTGTGGGAGCGGGCTGCTTTCCAACAGAGCAGCTCAACGAAATCGGACATTACATTCGAGAGCGCGGGCACGAGTACGGCACGACCACCGGACGCCCGCGCCGCTGCGGATGGCTGGACGCGCTAATTCTGCGCTATTCGGCTCAGGTCAACAGTCTGGACTACCTGTCGCTGGGCCATCTGGACGTGCTGGCGGGTTTGGAGGAGGTCAACATCTGCACCGGGTATCGGACGCCTTCCGGGGAAGTGCTGGATCGGCTGCCCTCCGATCTGCCGTTTCGCACAGAGCTTTCTCCCGTGTACGAGACGCTGCCGGGCTGGAGCACCGAGGCGGAAAGGGCGCGAACGTTCGAGGAACTGCCTCTAAACGCTCAAGCGTTTGTGCGGCGCGTCGCGGAGCTGGCGGGCGTTCCGATTGCGTCGGCGTCGGTGGGGCCGGGCCGGGAGCAGACGATCTTTCTGGAGCCGCACTGGAGCCGCCTGACTTCGTAACGGTGCGAAGCCGTCCGGGAAATTTCTCGGACGGCTTTTTTCTTTCGCCTGGCGCAACGGAAACCCGCTGAAGAAAATCCCGGCGCGGCGGGACGCTAGAGGCCGGGTGAATCGTATTAGGCGTTGGCGTCAAGCCAGCCTTTCAGCTGCGCCGTCCCGCTCAGATCGTAGAGCGCGAGCCCCAGGGCTTCCAGTTTTTCGGTGGGCAGGGCGGAAAGGCGTTTTTGCAGCAGCGCGTCTAGTGCACCGAAACGATGCTGCAAAATTCGCAGGGTCAAGTTCAAGGCTCCGCTGTGAACGCCTTGCTCGATCCCCTGTTCGAGGCCCCGCTCGATTCCCTGTTCGAGGCCCCGCTCGATTCCCTGTCCGATGCCCCGCTCGAAGGCGGCAGTTTCTACATCGTCCATAAAAACCGCATACGTTTTCTTTGTTTCGGAAGGCATTTTGGCTTCCATCTCCCTTCTAATCTGACGATACTGAGCGGTGGTCAGTTTGAGGTAAGACCGCATAAACTGATCAATGATCCTCAGCTGCTTGAGATTCCATTTTCCGGTTGAGAACAACCGGTAGAATTCGCGGCGGACAACGGCATGGTCTTCCGGTGCAACATTCATTTTGGCCATCAGTGCAATGGCAACGGGGTTGGCATGGCCGACATAATCCTGCCACCGCAGCCGGTTGAGCTGGATCGCCTGAAACTGGTAGCGCACGACTTCCATTCCAAACTCGGTTTCGGTGTAGACAGGACGCTCGGCTTTTCTGGGGCGGTCGTAAGAAAGAACCGCAATTGGATACACGCGCAGCCCGAACCGGGCGCGAATGACGGCAAAATAGTCGAACATCCGACCGCCGAAGCCGCCCTGCTTTTTCGACTGATTCTCGATGTGAATCAGCACAAACCGCTCTTCCCCGGCGATTCTGACCCGAACCAGAACGTCTACCTCATACTCTTTGGACGGTAGAATTTCCGAAAAGATTTCCTTGTCCACAAATTCTATCGAATCCGGGTTCAGCTGCACGGCAATCTGCGGTGCAAACAATTCCAGAAATTCGAGGAAAAGCAGGGTAATCAGTTCCTTGAACAACCGGTCGTGGTCGGGATGCTCCAGGAGAGGCGGAATGAGTTTCATGGAAGGAGTATTCGCCGCTTCCCGCTTTGTTTCCTGTTGTTTTTCCTGGTACTAACCGCAGTCTTTTGCTTCGTTTTCTCTTCCGCGTTTTCACAGAAACGGTCGGACAGAAAAACAGCGAAATGTCTCCTTGTCCTGCATGGGTGCAGCTCAGGGACTTCTTCAGCATTTGCCTGCTCATCCGCCGCTTCTAAAGACGAAAGTCACGCGAGATTTCCTCCCCGTGTAAGTTCCTCCCTTCACCCGTTGACGGAACGCCTCGAATCCCTCTATAATAGAAACAGAATTCTACGAAATTTCGTGCTCATGTTTATTCGTTTTGCAAGGAGAGGAAACGCTCACGTGCCGGGTGATTGCATTGTCCCCATTGACAAATTTCGTGATTATGTCTTCAAGGAAGGAGCAACTCATGGAAAAGAAGTGGTTTTCAAATCGCTGGGGTACAACATTCAGCATTCCGAAGAACTCGTTCGCCTCTATCAAAAACAGGCGAAATTAAAATTCGATGCAGGTGAATTTATGTTGGGAAAACTCGATGAGTACGGACAGCGAATTGACATAGAAATCGAGCTGCCGGGGATTGAAAATGCTCTCGGACAAACCAGGTATTTAAGAACAGGATGGATGTTTCAACCTGATGGCACGATCCGTCTCAACACGCCTTTCAGTGGGTTCACCCGCTGAACTGGAGAAAAATCATGATTGAAAATTATTCGCGTGTTCGCCTTTTAACAAACCGATTTCAATCCGAGGGGGTTTGCTATGGTGCGCTCGGCTATATCATCGAAGTCTATGATCATGCTTATGAGGTCGAGTTTTCCGACGAAAGCGGGATTACGCAAGGTCAGATTGTCGCCGAAGAAAAAGAACTGGAAGTTTGTGAACCCGAATTGGTCACTAAAGCCGTCTGATCTACTCCTTTTCGAGTAACCCGGAGACACAGGCAAGCGCAAGATTTTCTTCGGCGGTTGTCTCTCGCGCCGCAACCGGGATGACGTGACCTATAGGAAAGGTCGTTTCCTGCCCTGCCTGAGCCAGACCACAGTTCTTACACAGAGAGCAAGTCTGTTTGATCTTGCAGATCGAGCGATGTCTGTAAGCGGCGGTTTGATGCACTGGGAAGTCGGAAGGTCTTGTACCGGGCGGGCATTCCGATCTCGAAAACAACAGACATAGAATTTTCCGTTCCTTTGAATAGATTTGAATAGACAAGATGACGAACGGGAAAATCGAAGACATGCTTCGGCAGCATCCTAAGGCAATCAGAAACCTCGCCGCGAATGTAAACACCGCACTCCTTGGGCTAACCTGAATGGTAAGAGGCAGAATCCTCCTATTCTCTTGAATCTTTCGTCCCCTGCTGCCAAACCAATTCCTCCCCGTGTAAGTTCCTCCCTTCACCCGTTGACGGAACGCCCCGAATCCCTCTATAATAGAAACAGAATTCTACGAACGTTCGCCCTCACACTGTACCCGTCTCCAAGGAGAGGAAATTTTGGCTTCTTCCGCCGTTGATACCGAACTCGAAACGCTTATCCGCGCCCGCTACCCCATTATCTACATCGTCTCCTGGGAAGAAAAGCGCGTGGAGGATGCTCTGCGCCAGATCGCTCAGGCACGGGGCAAGAAAATCTACTTCTGGACGATCACCCAGGGGATGGTCTTAAACCCCAATTCGCGGGACAACGCCACCCGTGACCCTATCGCCGCCCTCGATTTCGTCATGGATTCGCGGGATCAGGCTCTGTTTGTCCTTAAAGATTATCACGCTTTCATCAATGATGTCACTGTTACGCGCCGCCTTCGTGACCTCACCCTCGCCCTGAAAACCTCCTACAAAACGCTGGTGGTGCTTGCACCGATCCTGAAACTGCCCTCCGAACTCGAAAAAGAAGTAACGGTTATTGATTACGGTCTGCCGGATGTGGAAGACCTCGATCAAATTTTGGAGAGTATCGTTCAGGCGGTGAAGGACAACCCGCACGTCACCACCGAAATGAGCGAAATTGAGCGGGATCAGGTCTTGAAAGCCGCGCTCGGCCTCACTGCGAACGAAGCCGAAAATGTGATGGCAAAATCTCTCGTCGAAAAGCAAAAATTCGATGTGGATGTGATCCTGTCCGAAAAAGAGCAGATTATTCGTAAGTCGGGAATTCTGGAGTATTATCCCTTCAGCGAAAAAATCGGCGATGTCGGGGGCCTCGATCTTCTGAAAGACTGGATGGAAAAACGCACCGTTGCCTTTACGGAGAAAGCCCGCGAATTCGGACTTCCGGCTCCTCGCGGCGTTCTGCTGCTGGGGGTGCAGGGGTGCGGAAAGTCGCTTTCGGCCAAAGCCATCGGTTCCCTGTGGCGGCTGCCGCTGCTGCGCCTGGATGTGGGGCGGATTTTCGGGGGCATCGTGGGGCAGTCCGAAGAGAACATGAGAAAAGCGATCCGGGTGGCCGAGTCGGTTTCCCCGGCGATTCTCTGGGTGGACGAACTCGAAAAAGGCTTTTCGGGCACACAGAGTTCCGGGCAGTCCGACGGCGGAACCACTTCGCGCGTGTTTGGAACTTTTTTGTCGTGGATGCAGGATAAAAAAGCCGCTACGTTTGTGGTCGCCACCTCCAACGATGTGACGAGCCTGCCGCCGGAACTGCTCCGCAAAGGCCGCTTCGACGAAATTTTCTTTATTGACCTTCCGGCAGAGGGAGAACGGGAAGAGATTTTCAAGATTCACCTCATCAAGCGCAAACGCAGCCCGGAAGAATTCGACCTTAAAAAACTGGCTTCCGCTACTCCCGGCTTTTCCGGCGCGGAGATCGAAGCCGCCGTCACCGAAGCCCTCTACGACGCTTTCGATGAGGAAAAGCCGCTTACCACCGAAACGATCCTCGGCGCGGTACAGCACACCGTTCCTCTCTCCATGACCATGCGCGAACGAATCGAAGACCTGCGCCGCTGGGCCGATTCCCGCGCCCGTCTTGCCTCCTCAGAACATTCAGAAGACATGATGACGATCACGGAGGAACTGCTGCTGGCGAAACATCGCGCCTATGAGGAGACCGGTATTCCCCTGCCCGCTATTCCGCCCCCCGGACAACCTGACGAATCCAGCGAAGTGATCGAAGGAACCGAAGAATGAAAACCGAGGAGAGTCGAACGATCCGTCTCTCCACCTTACGCGCCGCCAAATTGGAGCAGACAGCTCAGGACAGGAGGGGCCGCAGGCGAGCCTGCGCTTTTCAACTGCCTTGGAGCCGTTCCTGATCGTTTTCACCGTCGGGCGACGGGCCTCACGCACCTAGATGAGATCGAGGCGGGGCTGCAGCTTGCACTAAAATTATAAGCGTCTGTTGAGAAACGCTTTTTGCATTCGACCTTCTGATTTATGTCTGACCGATTTGATTTTTTAGAAATTGGTGACGCGGTTCCTTCTGCCAAACTGCCCCAGTCGCAAACGCCGGAAGAGGCGGCTTTGGTGTCGCCTGAAACAGGGTGGCGGGCCCAGCGTCTGAAGGCCGTCGAGATTATCGGAGAAATGGGCACGGGGGTCGGCGAGTTCAACGCTCCCGCCGGGGTTGCCGTAGACGCTCACGGCTCCCTCTATGTGGCGGACTCGAACAATCACCGGGTACAGCGCATCATGCCCAGCGGCGACGTATTCGTGTTCGGGGCGAAACCTGGCAACGCACAGGGAGAACTCTGGGGGCCGATGGACGTGGCGGTAGACCCCGGCGGGCAGTCGGTTTTTGTGGCGGAGCAGGGCAATCAGCGCATCCAATGTTTTCGTTACACAGGGCAGTTCGTCGGAGTGATGGGCGGCTTCAATCGTCCGAGCGGGCTGGCGTTTGACCCGGAAGGGATGCTCTGGATTGCAGACAGCGGCAATCAGCGGGTGCTGCGCCTGAACACGAAAACGGGGCAGTTCGTGGGCGAAATCGGAAGAGCGGCGGGGCTGCATCGCCCGATTGCTCTGGCCTGCGATGCCTTCAACAATGTCCACCTCACCGATTCGGTGCTCGTCAACGTCGTGCGTTATTCTTATGCAGGCAAGCGGCTGGGCGGCATCGCCGATCATCGCCGCCTGCAAAGTCCGGGGCAGATCGCGGTGGACGCCTTTGGACGCATCTACATCGTCGAAACCGAGGCCGACCGGCTTCACGTCTTCGATCTTCATGCCAATTCGATTGCCACGTTCGACCGCCTTTCGACCAAACAGGGCAGTCTTTCGCGTCCCTACGGTGTGGCCGTAGGAGCCAACGGCGATATTTATGTCTCTGATACCGGCAATCACCGGGTTGTCCGCCTTGCCTGGGAGTAAAACCAATGGACACAAATTTCCAGTGCCGTCTGAAACGTGAACCGCTGCTTTTATTCTTTGCATTTTAATCTGTGCGGCTCTGTATCCCTTGATAGACAAATTCTCGCTTATGAATATCCGAACGGTCAATTTAGTGTGGGAAAAGCGAGTGCGCGGCTCGTATGCCGTTTCGCCTTACGCGGTTACAAATGAGGGGGTGGCGGCCCGTGCCTTGCCGCGCCCGCTGGAACCTCGCACCGCCGACCTCGTCCACATTCAGCCTGACGGAAGTATCGAGACACGAATCGGATTTTCGGTTGAAACGCTGATTAAACTCGATCTGACCGTGCGGGCAGATTCGTTTCTGGGGCTGACGGCGGATGACCTTTATCTTTTCCACGAAGGCAAAAAAGAGCGGTTTTTGCATGACAAGCGGATTCTGTACTCCGATGCGGCCCTGAGCGGTGACGGCAAATCGCTGTTCTGCGGCTTTTCCGATATGGCGGGGGGCAGTCACGCGGTGGCGTTCGGGGAAGTGAACGGACATCTCGCCTGGGTTCGCGATGTTGACTCGGCTTCGGTGACCTCGGTCACGATCTCTGGCGATGGGTCTCACGCGGCCTACGGAACCGATACCGGATTTGTGGTGCTGCTTTCTTCGCACATGAAGGAAATTTGGAGTTTCGAGGTTGAGGATCATCTGATTTCAGCATTGGCCTCTTCAGGGAACGGGGACAAAATCGCCTATGGAACCCAGAGCGGGGAAGCCGGGGTCATCAATGAAACCGGCGGGCGGCTCTGGTCGCTAAACCTCGAACATCCTGTGACCGCCCTCGCACTGAATGGGGACGGTTCGCTGTGCGCGGTCGTAATTCAGATTCCGGCAAACGAAGAGACGCCCGAACGCTCCCGCCTTGTGCTGGTGACGGCGATGGGACGGATCGGGTGGGAGTACCTTTCCGAAAAGCCGATTTCGCGAATCGCCCTCTCGCCGGGCAGCCCTCTTTCTGACAGATCGGCGTATCTGGTCGTCAGCGGCAAGGACAATACCACTTCGCTGTTTTTAATAGAGGAATCCACCTGGCTGGGTCTCAACGACACTGTGCAGGATAACACGGCTCGTCGGGACACCCAGATCGGCCTCTATGAATCGCTGGTGGCTGAGGGAAAAGAAGTTTTGGCCGTGTCTCTCCTGCAAGCACAGGCCATGTCCGAAAGAACGAATCTGGAACTTGCCCGCCGCGCTTATGCGGCACGGCAAACCCTGCTCGCTCGTCTTTATGCAGAGACGGAAACGGCTCTCGAAGAGGAGGATACCCTGAAAGCGATGATGAAAGTGGAAGAAGCCCTGAAGTTTTCTCCGTATGAGGTGGAAACCTGCGTTTTGCGCCAAAGGGTGATTTCGGCCCGGGTCGTGCAGCTAGAAGCAGCTTCGGAAGAGGGCCACCTGGCGGAGCCGAACCTCCTGCTGAGAGAAGCCCTCGATCTCGACCCCTATAATTTTCCCCTGCGAGAGAGATACACCGCCGCGCTCCTGGAAAAGGCCGCTGTCCTCGACGCGAAAGCCGAGGGGCTAATCGCCCAGGGAGACTTGAGCCAGGGCGTAGAAGCCCTGGAGCAGGCGCAGCACTTCTACCCGACCCCGGAACGCGCCGCGAAGATCGAACGCGCCCGCACCGCGCAGGAGTTTTCCCTCGGACTGGAATACTATAGCGCAAAGGACTACACGCAGGCGATCTTTCAGTTCCGCAAAGTGCTGGGACGCGATCCCAACCATGCCGAAGCCAAGCGCAATCTCCAATTCGCACAAAAATTTCAGCAGGATGCCGCTGCAGACAATTCCCTCAACAGCCGCTTTTCCATGCTTGAATAGGCGGGACGAGAGTTGATGCACCGATTGACACAGAGTAACACCGACCTCCAATTCGGCTTTGATCCGACGGACTCAAAAAATTTCGGGCTTAAACTTTTTGTGTTTTAATCTGTGTCAATCGGTGCATTGTAGAAAAAGAGTTTTGATGGCGATTCCTTTAAAATCGAAGACAACCGAAGTTCCGCCGAAGCCGCAGGCCCTAGAGACAGTAGCGGCACTTACGCCCCGCGCCCTCATCGTGGGTATTTTCTGTGTGGCCCTGACGTGTGTGGTCACCTGCTTTGCCGAACTCGTCGTCAAAAACATTCAGATCGGGTTTTTGCAGCTGCCGCCGGTGGTGGTCGGGATGCTGACTCTGCTGCTGGGGGTGCAAAGCGTTCTCGGCAAATTCTCGAAACGCCTTCAGCTGCGCGTCCACGAACTGTTCACCATTTACGTGATGATGCTGATGGCGGCGATGGTCTCCTCTCGCGGGCTGCTTCAGAAACTGATTCCCCTGCTCATTGTGCCGAACTACTATGCGACGCCGGAAAACAACTGGCGCGGAATGTTTTTCTCGCACATTCCGAAATGGGCGGTTCCGTTCGATTCCGCAGGCGAGGCAAAACAAAACGTCGCCACTCGGTTTTATGAAGCCCTGCGCTACGGCGAGCCGCTCCCCTGGAAGATGTGGGTGCTGCCGCTTCTGATGTGGGGCATATTTGTGGCTTTTATGTTCGGAGCCTTTCTCTGCCTGGCGGTAATTTTGCGGCGGCAGTGGGTAGACAACGAAAAATTGAGTTTTCCGCTGGTTCAGCTGCCGCTGGAGATGATGAAGGGCGAAACGGTGGGGATGCGCGGGCAGATTCAGGAAGGGTTTATGCGAAACCCGCTCACCTGGCTCGGCTTTGCGATTCCAGCGTTTGTGTTCGGGCTGAACGGGCTTCACCAGTGGTATCCGAACTTTCCCGAAATCCCAACGGCGATCCCGCTAAACCCGTTTTTTACGTCACGTCCCTGGAACGGCCTTGATTACACTGCCATTTATGTGTCGTTTGCTGCCATCGGTTTTTTCTACCTGCTGCCCACCGATCTGCTTTTTTCACTCTGGTTTTTCTATGGGGTGAACGTCTTTCAGACCGTCACGGCGATCAACCTGTCGTATGAACCGGAAGTGATGCCGATGTACGGCGTAAAGCAGTTTATCGGCTACCAGATCATCGGCTGCTACTTTGTGCTTGTCGGCTATATGATGTACACGGCACGACCGCATCTCAAGCGCGTCTGGAAAGCGGCGTTTGGCGGCAAAGCGGGGAGGATTGAGGCGAATGACGGGGACGAGCTGCTTTCTTATCGCACTGCGTTTTGGGGGCTGCTTGCCTGCCTGCTGCTGGCGTCGGGCTGGATGGCTTTGCTGGGGATGTCGTACTGGCTGGCCCTGTTCGAGCTGGCGATTTTGCTGTTTGTGATCGCCCTGGTGATGGCTCGCAGCACAAGCGAATCGGGAATGCTGATGACCGAGACTTCGTTCCGTCCCATTGATCTATACCGGATGGTCGGCGATGTCCGAAACCTCAGCCCTGCCAACAACACCGGGCTGGCGTTTCTGGATGCCGTATGGATGCGGGATCAGCGCGGGTTGATCCTGACCGGCTTTCTCGATTCGATGAAGGCGGCAGACGGCGTGAAGGTAAAACGAAAATCGCTTTTAGGGGTTTTCGGCGTTGGTCTGGGGGTGGCTCTGGTGGTCTCCGGGTTCATGCACGTTTACCTGCCCTATAAGCTCGGTGCAGTTCAGCTTTACCCTTACGTCTATCAAATGAACCCGGTCTGGTCTTTCAACGACGCAGCCACCTCAATCAACCGTTCCCGCCCGCCGCTGCCCTTTTATGCAAGCCTTAATTTTATGATCGGGATTATCGTTACCGTTGGGATTACGGTGGCACGAACACGCCTGGTTTGGTTTCCCCTGCACCCGCTGGGCTACGCGCTGTGCGGAACCTGGACGCTGACCGTATTCTGGTTCGGATGTTTTGCGGCCTGGCTCATTAAGGTCGTAATTTTGCGCTACGGCGGCATGAAGCTTTTTGCCCGCGCCCGTCCTTTCTTTCTGGGGATGGTGCTGGGCGAGTTCACAATGGCAATCTTCTGGACGATCCCTTCGATCTTCTACCATACTCCAACGCCGTCCTTTCCCTGGCCGTAGGGTGAGGGGTGAGAAAGTTGAGGAGGCGTAGGGGTGAAAAAACAATGAGCGAGGAGCATCCGCTGTCTGATTTGCAAACCGACGGGCAAAGCCGCATTTCTTCACCCCCTCCTGCTCTCACCCCCTCCCCTCTGCCCCTTTTCGGGACGCTGGCGATTGTGGGCGTGGGGCTTATGGGCGGGTCAGTGGGGCTGGCGGTAAAAAAGCGCGGTCTTGCTGGGCGCGTGGTAGGAATTGATTCCGACCCGGCGATGCTCCGGCTGGCGGAAGCACGAGAAGCCGTTGACACCGGAACGATCTCGCTTCAGGACGGCGTGAAGGAAGCCGATTTTGTGATTTTGGCGACGCCGATTTCGGTCAGCGCAGTTCTGCTTCCGATCCTGGTTCCCCTGCTTTTGGAAACGGCTCTGGTGACCGATGTCGGCTCCGCAAAAGGCGAGATCGTGGAGGCAGGAGAGAGGCTGCTGGGGGCACGGTTTATCGGCGGTCACCCAATGGCGGGATCGGAGAAAAGCGGCGTCGGGGCGTCAAGGGCAGACTTATTCGCGGGCCGGCCCTGGGCGGTGGTGCGGGATGCCGAAGTTTCGGAGCCGGATGTTTCTTCTCAAAGGCTGGCGAAATTTGCGGCGGCTCTGGAAGCCGTACCGGTTTTTCTCAACTCCTCACTTCACGATAAAACGGTGGCGATTGTCAGTCATTTGCCTCATGTGCTGGCGTATGCCTTTACGGGAGCCGCGCAAAAAGCCCTTCCGCCCAATCTTCTCTGGAAGCTGGCGGGATCGAGTTTTCGCGACTTCACCCGCATTGCCTATGCCGACCCCGATCTTTGGGCAGGGATTTTTCTAGCCAACCGAGACGCCCTGCTGCAAACCCTCGACGGCTTTGAGGCTTCGCTCGGCGGGCTGCGAAAGGCCCTTCAACAGGGCGAGTTTGAGTCTCTGAAAGCCGCCATCGAACTCAGGCAGCTGAGCGAAGGCTGACCTTTTTTTGCCTAAACGAGAAGCCGGACCGGGGTTTCCAAAAGGGTTTGAAGTGCCTGCAGAAACTGTGCGGCAGGGGCTCCATCCAAAATCCGGTGGTCGAACGAAAGGCACAGGTTCATCCGGGAGCGCGGCACGATCTGCCCGTTTACCACCGCCGGTTTTTCCTGGATTTTGCCAATGCCGAGAATGGCAGACTGCCCCGGCACAAGAATCGGATCGAAGGCGTCAATGCCGAAGGAGCCAAGATTCGTCACCGTAAACGTTCCGCCGCTCAGGTCTTCCGGGGCGGCTTTTCCCGTTCTGGCCCGTTCGATGAGCGGCTTGGTTTTTTGAGCGATTTCCGCCAGAGAAAGCAGCTGTGCGGATTTCAGGTTTGGCACGATGAGGCCGCCCTCTACCGCCACCGCGACCCCCAGATGAATGTCTTGATGCAGATGAATTTCTTCCCCGATCAGGGAGGCATTCAGCAGCGGAAATTCGAGCAGGGTTTTGGCGACGGCTCGCAGCAGGAAATCGGTAAACGACGGGCGAATCCCCCAGGCTTTCTCAAAGTCGGGCAGAATTTTTTCGCGCAGGACGCGGCACTCCGTCATGTCCACTTCTAAAAAGAGCGTTACTCGCGGCACGGTCAGGGCAGACTTCGTGACGTTTTCCGCAACCCTTTTGCGCAGGCCGCTCAGGAGCAGCGTGTTTCCGGGGCGGGAAACGGAAGTTTCCGTTTCGGGGGGCGAAGACGCGGATGCGACGCTTTCCCTCTCCCCTTCCACGTTTTGCTGATGCCGCACCACATCCTCGCGCCGAACGCGGCTTCCCGGCAGACCCAAGGCCAGGTCACTGACTTCGATACCGAAGTCGTCCGCCAGTTTTGCCGCCATCGGGGTGAGGCGCGGGGAAGGAGTCTCTTCGGGGCGGGCGGGCATTCGAGCCGCAGTTTCGCTGATCTCCGCCTGTGCTTCCAAATATGCCAGCACGTCCCGTTCGATGATGCGTCCTTCGGGGCCGGTTCCCCGCCCGGCCAGCACCGAAAGCGCAACCCCTTTTTCGGAGGCGATGCGCTGGGCCCGGGGTGAAGCCGAAAAGGACAGAGGCGGGGCGGAGGTCAGCGGACGGACAGAGAGGTGAGCCGGGGGCGGGAGTGACACGAAAGGAGCCTTCGGCGGGTCTTCCAAGCGTGGAACTGAGATTCCAGGCGAGGCAGGGGCCGGGGCGGTGTCCTCACACGAGGTTCCGATAAGGGCGACGGGGCGGTGAACCGGAACCGTCTCCCCCTCCTGAACTAAAATACGGCTGAGGATTCCGTCGGCTGGGGCCTCGACATCCAGGGTGGCTTTGTCGGTTTCGATCTCGAAAAGCGGCTTGCCTGCCGTCACATTTTCCCCTTCTTGAAAGTGCCATCGCGTGATGGTTCCTTCTTCCATTGTCGAGCCGGACTGCGGCATCAAAACCGATTCTGCCATAAATTGTTTGCTCTGCCTTTTCTACGAAATGGTGCTGGGTCAGAAAGTTTTCAGGTCTTCACGAATAGGGACAGTTTACCGCGTAAAGCCCCTTTTTTTCCGCCTCTTTCCTGTATAATGGACTTAGGATAAGGGGTTTGCTATGCAGGAAATTTCTCAAACCGAACTTGGAAGAATTCATCAGCATCTTCAGAAACTCAAACCGAAGCGGCGCGGTGTTCCGCGCCCGCTGCACCTGGCTTTGCGTCGGCAGGCGATGTACCGGTTCGGAAATTCCAAAATGGACAGCGTCACCTTCGATCTGCTTTGTGACACCGTCGAAAATGCTTCGGAGTCGCTGTGGCGGGAAAAGTCACTTGCGGCCTGGGCGATGGGACGGGCCGACCTGAACGAAGCGCAGGGTAAAAGAGCGGTCGAGGCGTTGAGTACGCTGGCCGATTTCAAGTCGCACGGGCAGCTGATGCGCTTCGGCATGAGCGGCGGACGCGCCCTGGGACGTATGATTCGCTTTGCCGTTAAAAGCCTCGGCGTTTTGCTCTTCTGCGGCATCCTCAGCTGGCTGGGGATTCTGCTGACGGGAGCGGAAGGCTCTCCGCTGGGAAACCTTTTTCACTTTCTGGTTGTGTTCTGCTGGATTGCGGCGGCACTGACCCTGGTTGCCGCCGTGATCGGAGTCCCGTTGATACTTCCGGCGTCGTTTATCACCGACGCCGATCATGCATTGGAAATGCGCGGCGAAGCGACGCAGGCCCTGGTACGAATCGGGAGGGTAGAGGCCGTGCCCGCGCTTCTTCGCACGGCCAAAACCAATTTTTTGTTTTTCTCGCGGGGAGGCAAAGCCGCCCTCAAGGTCTGCCTGCCCCTGCTCACCGAAGATCACGCCTCCCGGATGGATCGGGATGCCGTTCCGAACTTGTGCACTCTGCTTCACGAAGAGGCGCACCGTTCCTCGTACCACCACGATGCCGAGTGGATGTTTGCGTTGTGTTTTGCCCTTGAAAAAATTGGGGATGGCCGCGCTCTGCCCGTTGTTGAAAAGTTGATGCTGCAGAACAAAATTCCCGCGCTCACGCAGCGGCTGCTGTATCTCAAACCTTTGCTGGAAGAACGCGCTCGCCGCCAAACCGCTCAGTCAACCCTGCTGCGAGGTTCGGAGGCTCCGCTCCGCTTGGAAACTCTGCTTCGTCCGGTAACTTCGGCAGCCCCGACGGAGCCGCAGCAGCTCCTGAGACCGAGTTCGTCCGACAGCCCCTCGTAAAATAAGCAGGAATTTTCCCCTCGGAGCGAGAAATAAGCCTCCTGCCATTTTTTGTCTGGAGAGTAAATTCATGCCTGTTCTGTTCCGCCGTTCTCAGGGAGGGTTCACCCTCATCGAGCTGCTCGTCGTCATCGCTATTATCGCTATTTTAGCGGCGATCCTTTTCCCCGTTTTCGCTCAAGCCCGTGAGAAGGCACGGCAGACCTCCTGCCTTTCCAACCTGAAGCAAATCGGAACCGCCGCCCTGATGTATACACAGGACTACGATGAACTGACGCCGCGCAACTGGTGTGGCAGCCTAGGTTTTGAGGCAACCACGGCTCCGGGAGACATTCCGAACCGCTACAAATGGATGGATGCCCTCCAGCCCTACGTGAAAAACACGCAGATTTTCACCTGTTCGAGTGCCGCCAATTTATCTTATGTGCCGCGCACCGCCCTTGTACCGGGGCAGACCACTCGAAAGTACGGGGCGTATGCCTACAATCGTGCTTACGGACAGGCAGACCTCGAAACCGACCTGACCCCTGCCGGAAAATCGCTCGCGAAATTCGAGGTTCCCTCAGAAACGGTCTGGTTTGCCGAGACGGTGGGCGGCGGGCCTTACGATTTCGATTTTCGCTGGCCCGATGTCGCCTCGAACCCGATTGTCACCAAAACCACGCCCCGAATGCTTGTGGATGCGGGAAATCCCAAAATGATTCAGTACCTCATCGAGCGGCATCAGGGCAAAAGCAATGTGCTCTGGTGTGACGGGCACTCGAAAGCCGCTTCGCTCGATACCCTTGCCGCCAAAAACTCAGCCGGAACTATGTACCGTTTCACCGTCACGGATGACGAGAAAAACTAAAACGGATTCGGCTCTGAATCCCCGGTTCAACACTCGTTTTTTTGATCGCCCGCCTTGTCTGGAGAACCCCCGATGGCTCACTTACCTTCCAATCCCAAAAAACGACTGCCGCTCTGGGTGAAATCCCTTATCGGCGTTTTCTTCGGCTGCCTCCTTGGAGTGGTATTCGGACGAGGCCCGATTTTGTTCGGGCTGCGCAACACCGATCTTGCCCTAATCGGAACACTCGTTATCCGGCTGCTCAAAACGCTCGCTACTCCGCTGGTTTTTTTCGCGATTGTAGACGCTTTTGCCCGCACCCGTATTTCAGCGAAGCAGGGCGGCAAACTTCTCTTTATCTGCCTGGTGAATGTCACCGTCGCGATGACGATCACTCTCACGGTGATGAACCTCGTGAAGCCGGGACGGGCCTGGAGCGGGCACATTCAGGGGATGATGTCGGAGGTCAGCCGCCAGAGCACCGATACCGACCCCAAAAAAGCCCCGAAAGAGGCAACGCTCGATCCCATGAAAAATCTGGATCGCACGATCCCCGAAAACCTGGTGGATCCGTTTCAGCAAAATACGGTTTTGACGGTAGCGATGCTGGGGGTTCTGTTCGGCGCGGCGTTTCGGAAAGTTAAAGAGGAGCAGCAGCGAAACGGCGAAGAGAGTTATCTGCCAGTGGAGCGAGCCGCCGCGACGATGTATGGGGTGCTCGTACAAGTGCTGGAATGGGTGGTGCAGCTGGTTCCCTATGCCGTGCTGGGCATGGTGGCGGCAGTGGTCGGAAAGTCCGGGATGGGGGTTTTTCTGGTACTCTGGGTATTTTTGGCAACGGCCCTTTTCTGCCTTGCCCTTCATTCGCTCGTTTACTATCCGCTTGTGGCATGGGTGGTGGGGCGGCGTTCCCCGAAAGAGTATCTTGGCAAAGGTGCGGATGCGATCCTCACCGGGCTTTCGATGAACTCAAGCCTCGGCACGGTTCCGATCACCTTGAAATGTCTGAAGCGGCTGGGGGTGTCCGAGTCGAACGCAAGGCTGGCGGCGTGTGTGGGAACGAACCTGAACAACGACGGCATCACACTTTATGAGGCGATGACCGCGATCTTTCTGGCGCAGGCCCTCGGTTATGCCCTGCCCTTCGGCAAACAGATCGTGATCGTGCTGGCTTCGATTATGGCGGGCGCGGGCGTCGCGGGGATTCCGGAGGCGGGCCTCATTGTGCTTCAGCTGGTGCTGGCGGCGGCGGGGCTGCCGGAAGCGGTGGTCTTTGCCGCCCTTCCTCTCATTTTGCCGGTGGACTGGATTATCGCCCGCTGCCGCTCCGGGGTCAATGTAATGAGCGATATGCTGGTGGCGATTGAATTGCAGGGGCCGAGCCGGGCGGAAGAGGAGGGGGTGCAGGGGTGAGCCGATGAGAACAAACTTTATCCCATGCTGCGCGAGAGGCACTGAGGCACTGAGGAGCAGTTCTAAATCTTAAAGGGGAGCCGCCAAGACACCAAGAATGCATTGAGAAACAAGAACGGATCATTTCTGAGCTTTTGTTTGGCTTGAAGTCTCCCCTTGTTCTAGGGCGTCCGTTTGTCGTAAGATCGGGGGTGAAGTACAGACTTCACCCCCGATCTTTTTGGCGGCCTACTGGGGAGCGGAGGGAGTCGGCTGTCCGCCGTTCGGAGGAGTGGGGATAGGGCGCGGCATTGGGCGTCCGCCACCCGGAGCCATCGGCATTCCGCCCATCGGCGACGCCTTCTGGAGTTTGTTTTCGGTTTTGTACTTTGCCATCAGCGCGGGCATAAACTCGTTGAGTTTCTGAGCGCGGTAACCTTCGATCTGCTGTGTTTTTTCGGCGGCAGGCAGGTCTTTGCCCGCTTTCGTCACTTCCAGAATGTGGTAGCCGTATTGGGTGCGGATCGGCTCGCTCAGTTCGCCGGGTTTAAGCGAAAACGCGGCTTTATCGAACTCCGGCACCATTCGGCCATGCGTGAAGACGCCGAGATCACCGCCGCGCTCTTTGGAGCCGGGATCGTCGCTCTGCTTGGCCGCTTCCTCAAAGGTGATTTTTTTGCTTTTGATGTCAGCGGCCAACCCTTTGATTTTGGCAAGGGCGGCATCTTCCGCCTTTTTGGTTTCTTCGGGCTTGGCGTCTGCAGCGGATACCTCGATTTTGACTAGAATGTGGCGAGCCTGCACGAAGTCGGCATCACCAAGGGGGTGTCCCAGGTCTTTTTCGATCTGCTTCTGGGTCAGTTCGTTGGCGAGGTACTGAAGCCGCAGCAAATAAACGGCTTTGTCGGTGTTGAGGCCGCGTGTAGCAAGAAACTGCGCGTCGGTTTGTTCCGGCGGAATGGAGCCGTTCTGCCGAAGAGTTTTCATGAGTTTGTTCAGGTAGTTCACCACGTCGGCTCGGTCGCCTTTGATGCCCTGTTTCGCCGCCTCTTCCTCGGTTACTTCCAATTGGATCAATGTGCCGGTCACGCGCTGAACGTCCTGAGTGGGGTTCTGGCGCAGCAGGTTGAGGGCTTCGTTTTTGGTAACCACTGCCTGGGGCTGCTTTTTGGGGCCGAACAGGTCGGTCGCTACCTTTGCCCCGATTACCTGCGCGACATTTGACTGCAGCAGGTTCGGATTTTCCCGGTTCATGCGCTCGATCACCTGCCCCCAGTAAATTTTCTTGGAGCCGACGGTAGCGACAACGGGATTCTCGAAGGTGTCGGAGGACTTCTGAATAGCTTTTTCAGGGGTGGCCGTTTTGCTCTGCGGCGTCTGCGCCTGAGCCGAAAAACTGACGGCAAAAATCGTGGTTGCAGACAGTGCAGCCAGCGAAAACTTAATCATTTGCGAACTTTTCTCCTTCCAGCCACTGCGATTCCAGGCTGGACTTGATCTTAACGGGTGAACTAGACGGAGGCTCGACCGGCGTGATTCAGGCACAGGGAAAGATCGAACCGTTCTAGTTTACCACACTCGGCCTTTTTTTCCGAAAGAGTAGACGACGAACAAAGCCATTTGTATCGCTCCATCTCCTTTGGGTACGGCAAGGAGCATAATTAGGGTGCAGCAAGCAGCACCCCTACGGAAGGGAAGAGGAAATTCCCGCCTCCATCCAGCGTCCGAGACGGCGAAATTTTCCATAACGCCGCTCGATGAGTTCTTCGTCGGAGAGTTTTTGCAGTTCGGCGAGGTGCGTGGCAAATCGCTCGCGCAATCGGTCGGCCATCCCCGCCGGGTCGCGGTGGGCCCCGCCGAGCGGTTCAGCCAGCACCTCGTCTACCACCTCGAACTCGCAGGCATGGCGGGCGGTGAGTTTAAGGGCTTTCGCGGCATCGTCGGCACGGCTGCGATCATTCCAGAGAATTGCGGCGCACCCCTCCGGCGGAATCACCGAATAGACGGCGTGCTCCAGCATCATTACATGATCCCCAACGGCGATCCCCAGCGCTCCGCCGGAACCGCCTTCACCAATCACCGCTACGATAATCGGGGTTTTGATCGTCACCATTTCCCGCAGGCAGACTGCAATCGTGGTGGAAATCCCCTCTTCTTCCGCCTGCAAGTTGGCTTCTGCTGCCGGGGTGTCCACAAAGACGAGAAGCGGACGATGAAATTTTTCAGCCATTTTCATCAGGCGCAGGGCTTTGCGAAACCCAGCGGGCCGCGCCGAGCCGAAGTTGCGGACCACGCGCTCTTTTGCCGTCCGCGCCTTCTGATGCCCCAGCACCATCACCTGCTGCCCCTGAAACGTCGCCATCCCGCCGACAATCGCGGCATCGTCGGCATTGATTCGGTCGCCGTGCAGTTCCAGAAAATCTTCGCAGATCAAGCCGATGTAGTCCAGCGTATAGGGGCGGTCTGCATGACGGGCCATTTGCACCTCATCCCAAGGAGTGAGATTGGCGAAGATGTGGCGGGTTCGCTCTTCTTTCGCCTTTTGGATTTCACGAATTTTGGCTTCGATGTCAACTCCCGTCCCAGAGGCCGCTTCCCGACTGGCGGGGTCTTTGGCGATCTGCTTCAGTTCCTCGATCAGGTCGTCCAGCTCGGCAATCGGCTTTTCAAACTCCAGCAATGTGTTCGACTGTCTCAATTCGATCCTACCCCCGCGATTCCGTAAAATTTCAGGAGGCGCGACAGTTCGCCTCGCAGGTCTTTGCGCGAAACCACCCGATCCACCATCCCGCAGCGAAATTGAAATTCGGAGGTCTGAAAATCGTCCGGCAGTTTCCCGCCCACATCCTGATTGCCAACGCGACGCCCCGCAAACCCGATCAACGCACCCGGCTCCGCCAGGATTACGTCACCCAGGGCTGCAAAGGAGGCATAAACCCCCGCCATCGTGGGATCGGTAAGCACAACGATATAAGGCAGTCCGGCGCGATCCAGCTTTGCCGCCGCCGCCGAGGTTTTTGCCATCTGCATTAGAGACAGGATTCCTTCCTGCATTCTGGCTCCGCCTCCATTGGCAGTAAAAAGAACGACCGGAAGAAGCTCTTCACAGCCGCGCTCCATCGCCCGCGTCACTTTTTCCCCCAGAACGCTGCCCATCGAACCGCCCATAAACGCAAAGTCGGCGGCCCCCACGATCAGCGGCTGGGTGTCGATTTTGGCATAGCCGGTCACGATAGAGTCCGTTAGCCCGGTTTTCTCGCGTGCCTTTACGATCTTTTCCGCATAGTCGGGAAAACCAAGCGGATCGAGAGCCGTCACGTGTTCATCGAACTCACAGAAACTGCCCTCGTCCACCATCATCGTGATGCGCTCTTTCGCCCTTAATTTGTGGTGATACTCGCATTTTGGACAGACATTGAAATTTTTTTCTACGTCCTTTGCAAAACTGATTTCGTTGCACTTCGGACACTTGCTCCACAACCCATCGGGAACAATGTCGGAAGAAGAGCCGACTTTTGCCGGCTTTCTAAACCACCCGCCTCTCGCCATAATTCGGTTCACCCTATCTTTCGGCTGTGTTATCGGCCTTTTCTGACGCCCAGGGGAGCAGGAAATCTGCCCTGCAGCGGCGTATCTAAAGCCCGCGACACTCTGTTCGCGGAGGAGAAAGCCCCATGAGTTTAGCCGACTGGCGTCAGGAAATTGATCAAATTGATGAGCAGATGATTCAGCTTCTCAATCGCCGCGCCGAATTAGCCCAGCAGATCGGTCATGCCAAATCCAAAACCCGTTCTCACTATTTTACCCCTGAACGCGAACATTCGGTGTTCCAGCGGCTTTTCTCGCTGAATCCCGGCCCGCTCAATTCAACTGCGATTCGGGCGATCTACAAAGAGGTCATCTCCGCGTGTCTCGCCCTGGAAAAGCCCCTGTCGGTCGCCTTTTTGGGGCCGGAGGGAACGTTCAGCCACCTCGCAACAATAGCAAAATTCGGAACTTCCTCCTCATTCCACCCTACCAGCACCATTGCAGAGGTCTTTTCCGCCGTCGAGCGCAACACGGTGGACTACGGCATGGTTCCCGTTGAAAACTCGTGGGCGGGCGTGGTTCCCGAAACGCTGGACACCTTTATGAACTCCAACCTGAGAGTTGTCTCAGAAATTTTTCAGCCGATCACCCACAATCTGCTCACCCGCTGCGAGAAACTTGAAGAGATCAAGCGGCTTTACACCCATTTTCAACCCCTCGCGCAGTGTCGGCAGTGGCTCCGCAATCATCTCCCGAATGTGGAAGAGATCGAAGCTTCCTCAACGGTCAAGGCGGCGGAGCTGGCCCTTCAAGACCCGGAAAGTGCGGCGATTGCCACCACGCTGGCCTCGGAGCGTGTCGGCCTGCCGATCCTTTGCGATCATATCGAAGACAATCCCAACAACCGAACGCGCTTTCTGGTACTGGGCTACAACGAACCCGACCCGACCGGCAAAGACAAAACTTCGCTGATGTTTTCGGTGCAGAACAAAGCGGGCGAACTCGTTCATGCACTCAACGCCTTTCAACTTCACGACGTAAACCTCACCATGATCGAGTCGCGCCCGACCAAAGCGGAACCCTGGGAATATGTGTTCTACATTGATGTTCAGGGACACCAGCGCGACCTTTCCGTGACAAAAGCAATGGAGGCTCTCAAACAGCAGTCGCTTTTTGTGCGCGTACTCGGCTCCTACCCGGAGGCGAATTAAGCGTGTTACCGTCCGCCTATCCTCTCGAACCCTGGGGCTGGATGATTGCTGGCGTCGGGGCGTTTCTCATCGGGCTGTCGAAAACCGGAATTCCGGGCATTGGCATTCTCGCGGTCACCCTGTTCGCCCTGATTTTAGACCCGAAACTCTCCAGCGGCATCGTGCTTCCCATTTTGATCGCGGCAGACACGGTGGCGGCGTCTTCCTACGTGAAGACGGTGGTGTGGAAACGGGTCGGGCAGTTGTTTCCCTGGGCTTCGCTGGGGGTGATCGCAGGCTATTTCGCGCTGAAGCAGGTAGATGGGAAAGTTGTCGGGCACATGATCGGCGGGATTGTTCTGGCAATGATCGGGGTGCATCTCTGGCGCAAAAAGGCGGGCGGTGCAGAACCCAAAATTCCCGAAGGAATTTGGTTTGCCATCGTGATGGGATTGATCGGCGGGTTTACAACGATGGTGGGCAATGCAGCGGGGCCGGTGATGATCCTCTACCTGCTGGCGATGCGCCTGCCGAAACTGGAATTTCTGGGGACGGGAGCGTGGTACTTTTTTCTGCTGAACTCGTTCAAGGTACCGTTTTCGGTGAGCCTCGGCCTGATCAATGCTCATTCGCTCGCGCTCGACCTGCCGTTGATGGGCCTTGCCATGCTCGGCGCAATTTTCGGCAAGAAGCTTGTGCCTCACTTCAATCAGCAGCTTTTCGAGACGCTCGCGATTGGATTTTCTGTGCTGGCCGCCCTTAAACTGCTCCTTTGAGGGAGGCTTTTCCCTTCCGGTTCGCCGTTGTTTTTTCCAGAGAGAAGCGTTTCAGAAATTCCCAAATAAGCCGCGTTCCGTTGATTTTGTCGCTGGGTTTTCCGGCCAGAACGGTGGACAAGGTGGTGGTTGCGCCGGGGTAGTGGTGTCCCATTCCTCGTACAAGGCTGAACCGCACCTCTGCCCCGCCTCGCTGCCGGGGCAGGTAGCGGGCAGTTCGCATCACGGCATCTTCTTTCATTTCGTCGGGGGTCGGCCCGCACCCGTTCCAGCGAAGCCATTTTTCTACGGTGTCGAGAACAGGGGGTTTTGTTTCATAGCCGCCCCAGGGGGATTTCACCGTACCTCCATTGAGCGGCGTGAGCGGGTCGCGGGTTCCCAGCAGATAGAGCAGCGGCAGCGAATGTTTCGGGATCGGAGCAGGCATCCAGCTGAGGCTTGACACGGAAGCAATCGCCGCAATCCGTTCGCTGGCATCGGCTCCGATCCGAAAGGTCATTCCGCCGCCGTTAGAAAAACCGACTACGTAAATTCGGCTTTCATCCACCCAGTAGTGCTTCTGAATGTCGTCGAAAACGGCTTTCAGAAATTCCGTGTCTTTCAGCTGAACTTTTCTCATGCGGCCTCGAAACGAGCCGTCTTCCCAGATACGCGGGTTCGACTTGAACGAGGGCGGGCGGAGCGGATCAGCAGGCAGCCCGTTGGGGAAGGCCACCAGAAAATGCTCCCGGTCGGCCTGCTCTTCCCAGCCCAGCGTGCGGGCACTCTGGAGGGCACTGCCGCCTGCCCCGTGAAGAAACACCACCAGCGGCAGGCGAACATGGTCTCCTGTTTTTTCAGGCACATGGATAAGATAATCGCGTGTCCAGCCGCCGACCTTAAGGGTCTGTTTGGTTTCGCCGGGAGCGAGTTCGGCAGGAAGCGTTAAGGTGACGAGCTGCGCCGAGAGGGACAGCGGGCCGCCCGCAAGCAGCACGCACACAGCGGGGAGGAAAAAACGCGCCATAGAGGGTCAGGTGTCCTCTTCCGCAATCTGCTCCGCGCCCGCCAGATCGGGGGAAGTTCCGGATTCGGGAAGCAGCCGCTCGATCAACGGGGTCAGTCGGGTGGAGATCACCGAATTGGGAACCAGCAGGGTCAGTCCGGCAGCTTTTGCCTCCGCCCGAATCTCAGGGATTTTCGTATGGGAATAGTATCCCAGCAGCGGAAGACCGGGAAAGGCCGCTCGAAGTTTGCGGGTTGCCTCGAAAGGATCAGGGTTTTTTCCGGCGAAATTCAGGGCGGCCAGGGCGGGCGCAGCTTTGCCCAAACACTCTTCCAGCTGCGCCTCCGAGGTGACAGTTTTCACGGTACAGCCAAGTTTTTCCAGCCCTTTTTCAAGGCGCGTTCCAAACATCAAATCTTTTTCGAGCAGCAAAACCGTTTTCATACCGCCGCCTGTTCCAGTCGTTCGAGCAAAATTCGGATGGCTCGTCTTCCCTCTTCGCCCAGCGAAACCGAAAATTCGTTCACATAAAGCCCGATGTGCGCCCGGATCACCGCCTCATCCAAGTCCTGCGCGTGTTCTCGGCAGAGAGCGAAAGCTTCGGCATCATGGGCAGACGCCCAGCGCAGGCTTTCCCGAATTTTTTCCTCCACAAATTCCGGTTTCAGCTCCAGCGTTTTTCGGGCAACAATGCCGCCCAGCGGGATCGGGCAGCCGGTTTTTCGCTCCCAATAATCGCCCAGATCGGTGACGAGGTGCAGGCCATCCTGCGCGTAGGTAAACCGCTTTTCGTGAATGACCACGCCCTGCACGTTCCGATCCTGGAGCAGACTCGTGTAAACCTCATCGAAAGGCAGGTAACGCTTTTTCGGAACCTGCCCTTCAAGATAAAAGCCGAGCAGAAAATTGGCGGTGGTGCGTTCGCCGGGAACCAGAATTTCGGCGTTCGGGTCGAACTCGGCTCCTCCCGTTAGGAGAAGCGGGCCGACGCCTCGCCCCAATGCCCCGCCGGAATCGAGCAGGCGGTAGTTGTGCCGAACAAAGGGCAGATTTGCGTCGCTGATCTTGGCGATCTCATAACGCCCCTCTTCAGTGAAATGGTTCAGCGTTTCCACGTCTTGATAGTCGAACTGAAGAGAGTATCCCTCAAGCATAACCTCACCGAGAATCATTCCGGCAAAAATATAGACATCGTTGGGGCAGGGAGAAATGCCCAGCGTGATCGGTTTCATTCGCATTGAGCCTTTTACCGAAACAGAGTGTCACACCATTTGCGGACGTGGTGAAAGACTCTTTTCGCATTTTGTCCGTAGAACATCCGGCGAGGCTGCCCGTGTTGAGTTCATTCCGACGCACCGGGTAAAGCCGCCCGTTTCTGCGCTCCTCTTTTTCATCGCTCGCTTTGCCCGTCCGAGCCAGCCTCCAGAGAGAGCCAGCGTTCGAGAAAGCGGCGCAGGTTCTGAAGAGCGAGACGGATAGTTTCGGGCTTCATATCCCGATCCGAGGCGAAATTGGAGATCGCCCGAATTTCGATCACGGAAACCCCCGCCGCCGCTCCAATCTGTGCCGCTGCCGCACCCTCCATCGTCTCGAATTGGGCCGCAAAAATTCGTTCGCGCCGTTCTCCGGTTTTACGGGTTCCCGTGCAGGTGTTCACGGTGCAGCCCCGTCCCGTCGAAAACGGAAGCCCTGTTCTTTCCAAGGTGTCAGGAACCTTGAGCGGAAACGGCTCCCGATAGGGCGCACCAAATTCACTTTCGGCGAGGGCGCGAAACCCCGGCTCCTCCGGCAGCTCGAAACCGAGATCGCCGTACACCTCCGACGTGCCGATCACGATGTCGCCGAGAGTCAAGCCGCTGTTCGGGTAAGCCCCAGCGATGCCTCCATTGACGATACGTATTCCAGCCACTGAATGTACCCGCCCCGGCAGGGTAAGAAACACCTGCGGAATCCCGACGCCGGTCTCGACGCGCTCAGCCCCCGCAAGATGTGGAAACGCTTCCAGCTCGAATTTTGTTGCGGCACAAAAAATTACGCTGCTCATCGGTTTCATTGTGGCACAAAAAGCGGAAGGTTTCTGAGTTTTCAGAAACCTTCCGCTCCTTGGATGCCGAAGGTGGGAGTCGAACCCACACGAGGTTGCCCCCGGAGGTTTTTGAGACCTCTGCGTCTGCCATTCCGCCACTTCGGCCCATCTCGCACCCGTTCTCGAATCGCTCTCGATCCATCGCCTATTATACGGGACAGGCGAGAATGTGTCAAATAGAAAACAGCTGCTGCCGCCAAAAAGAGGGTTTTGGGCAAAATTGCTTGACAATCTTTACTATTCACCCCATACTGGCATCTCACCCCATACTGGCATCGCGGCTTTGTCGCCGCTTTGCCGTTTCCAACAAATACTCTGGCTTTTGTGAAAAATGAGAGGTTGTTGCGGCAAAGATCGCTCGCTGGAACAGTCGCAAGGAATGATTTGTATGATTGTTATCCCCCCCCACTCCACACGCAATAGCAGCTAAAACCTACTGTATTCGCAGAAGTTTTTTGTTTTGCTTGTTTAGTTCTTGGATTTCGCTAAGGTTCTTCTCTGTTTTGATCCTCGTTTTTTCTTTTGCTCCCTTACGATGTCAGGCGCAAACTTCGGGGTTTTGGAGCGTTTGGTTGACGATTGATCCCCCTAAGCCAGAAGCCGCTCTGGTCAATAGTTCCACCCTGGTTCTCCAACCGGCACCAGGCGCAACAGCAGTTCCAGGCGACCACACCTATGAGAACAAGGTAAGCGTTACAATTCACGCTCGCTGGGTGACGTTCGGGCAGGGAACGCCTGCACCGGACAAATGTGCCGTCAAAGTCAGCACGCATGGGGAAGCCTGGGCATCTACCCGAATTCCAAACACGATTGGCGTGAGCGATCTAAACCTCAACACCGGTTTTTACGATTCGCCCGTGTCTTTTTCGCTGTCAGGAGAATATGCCGGACAGGGCATCAAGGCAAACGGACTGCACTTGATCCAGATCAAGGGCAGCGGCGGTGATCGAACGAAATCCTTTAATCTTTCCGCCAAAGTGAAAATGAGCAGCTCCGGGCTTGCACAAAACATGGCTCAGATTGTGTTCGGCGTTTCTCCCGACAGCCGATCCGTACTTCTTCAACGTGGAGGGGCCAATGGCGAAACCGTAGACAATGACGGAACACTTCACGGAGATACCACCCGGTCTTTTTCGCTTTTCCACTCCCCTGCTCCTGGTGATGATTTAGGAACGACGGCACAAATTTGGAATTGGCAGCAGTTTGCTGCTGCCTTAAGCGGGGGATGGAGTATTGCTCACGATCCTTTCGGTCTCCAACCCGATCATCCTAAGGTGTCTTTTCAGTGGAATCCATCTTTTAGTCAGGCAACCCTCACTTGGAACCAATGGTCTCAACGGTTTGGTCGTCAAGACCTTGTGGACAATACCTGGAAGGGATCATCGGGTGCCCCAGAGCCGGAACCACTCACTTACACAGTCACTGACCTCCACGATGGAGCAAAAGCCGATGCGACCTATGTCTTGACACGCCACGACCACATGGAGCTGAAAGAGGAACATGAAAAAATTCAGTTTGGTGCGCCAGTAAAAGTTAGCGATGGTGTTGTGAAAAACTCACCTGGTCAAGAGGTTACTTTGATCTGTAATCAGTCGGTGGCAGTCGGTGGAAAAGTAACGTTTAATGATTTTTTGAACAATCCGATCTTCGATAGCTTCTTCGCCAGCATCAAGGCCATCAATCTCGAAATCAACTCCACAGTGACAACTCAACTGGGATATTCAATCAAAGTTACTGATCTCCAAGTGCATCAGTATACTGGGTTGGAAGTCGTAGCTATCAATCAGCGGCATGGGGGGACAATCAACCAATGGCAGGAGGGCGGTTATCTTGGTTTAGGTACATTTGACCTCAGTGAGCCTGCTGTTCCTTATATTGCTTACCAAGTCCATGTTCCCTATGAGCCAGCTCCTTAGTGCTTAAAGTTGAAATCCAGGATATACTCTCCGAAGATCAGGTGAAAGTTCAAAACTTAACGGTATCTGGAAGCAAAAAATGGCCTCGTCTCCTGGTGCGAGTATTCTTATGTTTGTTGATCGCACACTCGCTCAAGTCACAAACGAATCTACCACAACGTCAGAGGGATCAACGTTGGACTACACTTGCAAAGTCAATTCAGGAAACAAGATTGAGTTCCCCGCAGCATGAAATTTACCTCTTACAATCAAAAAATGAGTTGTTTGATAAAGAAACTTATTCGATTTATCATCACCTTACCAAATTACGCAGCGCAAATGGCTACGCCATGCTGTGGCGAGGGATGGCTGCATTCTTTTTCTGGCAATCACGACATCTAAAACAGTCCGCAGACGTAGAGGCGCAACTCCTGGAAGCACGAGACGCCTTTGCTCGGTGTAAAGTTTTAATTCCGAACGAACCAATTCTACTTCGCGAATACGGCTTTTTTCTTTGGCAGTACGATAATCAGATGAGCGAAGGGTTGAAAATGATGCTAAAAGCAATCTCTTTGCATCCAAAAGACTCTATCTTACATTTATTGCTGGGAAATGTTTATTCTAATCGCTCTGGCAACGCTTATAGCACTGTCAATTCTGAAAAAGAATACCGCCTGGCGGTTCATCTCAACCCCTACAACAAAGAGGGACACTGGGGTTTGGCAATGCTTTATTTTGATCAAGAAAATTATCGGGCAGCCCAAGAGCAGGTAACACTCTATATCCGCCTTTGTGCTGGAGTGTCTCGCCAAAGTGAAATCCGTCAACAAACGATCAACGCAATTATGAATCAAAAGTTTTAATGCGTCGGCAAACAAGAGGGGGCAAGCCAACAGGCTTGCCCCCTCTTGTTTCTGCCCTCAATGCGGACTATTCAGCTTTCGCCTCTTTGTCGCCGTCGGCTTTTTCTTTGAGTTCCTTTTCGATGGCTTTCACCACCGCCGGATCGGAGGGGTTCAAGGTCGCCTTAAAGCGTCCCACCACCTCGCCCTTGCGGTTGACCAGGAATTTCGCGAAGTTCCACTCGATCTCGCCGCCGAACTTCTCGTCTTTCTCTTTGTCGGTGAGGTACTGATACAGCGGGGCTGCCTTTTCGCCCTTCACCGTTACTTTCGAGAACATCGGGAATTTCACTTTGTAGGTTTCGGAGCAGAACTCTTTGATCTCTTTTTCGGAGCCGGGTTCCTGCATCCCGAAGTCGTTGGCGGGAAAGCCGAGGATCACCAGCCCTTTGTCTTTATATTTTTCGTACAGTTTTTCGAGGTCGGCGTACTGCGGGGTGTTGCCGCATTTGGACGCCACATTCACCATCATCACCACTTTGCCCTGGTAGCGAGCCAGGTTCACCGGCTTGCCGTCAATGTCTTTCACCGTAAAGCGGAGCGCGTGCCCGATCATCGGCTTTTCTTTCGGCGGATAGGGCAGGGCAGGCTTGCTTTCCATGCCTTCGGCCTCCGGGTTTTTCACGCCTGCCAGGGAAGCCTCGTAGTCGTTGTCGAACTCGGCGAACGAGAGATTGTGCGCCTTATAATACATTCCGCGAAACCCGCGAGTCCCGCCCTGCTGCAGGTGGCAGTAGGTGCAGGCTTTGCCCTCTTTCCGGGCATAGGGCGGATAGGCGTTTGCCTTGTCTTTTTCGCCTTGAGACAAAAATGCCGCGCCGAGAACGGCGCAAATCCCCGCAATGCGGGCGGCGGTTTGAATGAAGCCTGAAAACTTCATGGGTCTGGATGCCTCCTGTGGTTTAGGGAGCCAAGGTCGGGGAGGAGTCGCTCCATCGTTTTCCCGAAGCCTGGTTCCATTCTCTTTGACACTTGAGGCGGCGGTTGTGTTTCGGTCTCTTTTTCCGCTCGCCTCCGTAAACAGCCTAAGCCCGCTCCGGCGCAACTCGCGTTGGGGAGGAGGCGGTTCCCTCCTCTTTGGGATGACCGCGCAGCAGGGTACACAAAACGGCTCCGATCACCATGAGCACAAACGCGACATACATTCCGGTGGTGTAGTCGCCGCCGCTTTGTTTGGAGAACCAGCCCATCAGGTTGGGGCCGATAAACCCGCCGAGGTTGCCCACCGAATTGATAAGCGCGATCCCGCCCGCTGCCGCCCGAACGCCCAGCAGATTGGTCGTCAGGGCGAAATAAGACCCGGCAGCGGCGCGTTCACCGAGCGTGTTGATCGAAAGCCCGACCACCACCCACCACGCGCTCGGCGCAATCGCGCACACCAGAAAGCCCAGCCCCCCGATAAAGTAGCCGACCGTGACGTGGAGCTTTCGCTTGCCGGTGCGGTCCGAATGAACGGCAGCCAGCGTCATCGAAATCGCTCCCACCAGGGCAGGAATAAACCCCAGCAGGGCCGCGTACTCGCCCGACCAGATATTGCCGCTGCGCTGGATCATGATTTTCGGGGCAAAGGCTCCAATCAGGTTCAGCCCGGTGGAAGTGATGATGAAAATGGCGCACATCATCAGAATACGCGGGTCGGAAAGCGCGACCCGAAGCGATAGATGTTCGATTCGCCGGTCGGATTTCGCTTCTGCCGCCAGTACAGTTTCGATCCACACTTTTTCTTCCGGCTGAAGCCAGCGGGCGGTTTTCGGGGTGTCGGGCAGCACGAACCACACCAGAAACGCCAGCAGAATTGAAGGCATTCCCTCCAGCAGAAACAGCCACTGCCAGCCCTTCAAGCCCCCGATCCCGTTCATCTTGAGCAGCAAGGCTCCCAGCGGTGCACCAAACAGGCCGACCACCGAGGTCAGAGCCAGAAATCGTGCCATGACCTGCGCCCGCGACGAGGAGGGAACCCAGTAGGTGAAATAGAGAATGATGCCCGGAAAAAATCCGGCCTCCGCAACGCCCAGCAAAAACCGAAGCACATAGAACATGGTTTCGGTGTGGACAAACGTCATGCAAGTAGAAACCAGCCCCCACGTCAGCATGATGCGGGCAATCCAGCGGCGTGCCCCTACCCTTTCCATGATCAGGTTGCTGGGAATCTCAAAGAGAAAGTAGCCGATAAAGAAAATGCCGAATCCCATCGCATAGGTGGCATCGGTGAATTTCAGGTCGGCCTGCAAAGACTTGGCCGCGATGGAAACATTGCCGCGATCCATCAAATTGAAAACATAGAGCAGGGCCAGAAACGGAGCGAGCCGCCTCAAGACTTTTCGGACTACCGAACGTTCGATTTCTTGCGAATTCACCATGAATTGTCTTTTCGTCCTTTCGGTGCAGTTTCTTCTTTTAGGTCGCAAATTCCTTCCCAGAGTGACAGCGAACTCCTGGAGGCCGCCTGTTCCGACCGAACCTATTGTGCCAGAATTCGTATCTGCAAACGGGTGCGTTTCTCTGCCGGGGGTCTCAGAGCGTTTTTTTGTTGTTTTCTCGGCGCGGCACGCCGCCCCTGCCTTACCAAAAAGAAATTTCCGAAAACAAATCATCTCAGGATAAAAATAATGTCGAATGAAACCGTTTCCTCTCGAAATGAAGCCGATGCCGCTCCAACGCAGGAAGAGTCCGATTTTGTTTTGCAAAAAGTACAGCCCGCGCTGCTCGGTTTAATGGACGGCTCGGTGTCTACGCTGGCTCCCCTCTTTGCCGCTGCCGGACTGACGCACAGTTCCAGCAAAGCCTTTTTCGTCGGGCTGGCGGCTTCGGTGGGTGCGGGCATCAGCATGGGGCTGGCAGAAGCCCTTTCCGACGACGGCAGCGTTACCGGGCGCGGCAATCCCTGGATGCGCGGGGTGATTACGGGGCTGGCCACCACCCTGGGCGGGATGCTGCACACGCTGCCCTTTCTGCTTCCGGTGATCAGCCTCGCGCTTAACGTCGCCTACGGCGTGGTGGTGGTTGAGCTGCTCATCATCGCTTATATTCGCTATCATTTTATGAAAACGCCGCTGGCCGATACCATCGGCCAGGTGATTGTCGGGGGCGGCATTGTGTTTGTGGTGGGGTTGTGGCTTGGCAAAATCGGAGCCGGGGGCTGATGGAAGACGGGTTGAAGTAGAGAACTTAAAAAGTGCGTTTCAGCCAAGTGGAGATCACATCGGCGATAGAATGAGTGGTTCCCGCGAGGACAAACCCGGAAAACAGGGCCAGCGATTCACGGGGATGATCTTTGGCGAAGCCGAAAAAGCCCATCATTTGCGAGCGGGTGGCGGAGAAAGGATCAAGGGCTTGCGGAGAAAACTGCCGATAAAGCCAGTAGCCGGAAAACGTGAGAAGAGCCGCGACGACACCAAGATACAATGCTCGCAAGATGCCGCCCAAAAGCAGCCCGTGCGACACCCAAGATCGGTGCGGAACAAGCCATTGATAGGGCAGCCAGAGAAATTTCAGCGGCCCCCAGCGGTGGTATTCGGTGGACTTCAGATCGAGGTCTCCCGCGCAGGCGTACCCGGCGAACACATAAGAGACCGTGAACAGCAGTGCGAGTGACGGCTGCGGCGACGGCGCAAACCGAAAGTAGGCGGCATCAGCGGCGGCGGCGGTGACGAGCGTAATCAAATCGTGGGTGGGTGCGTTGGGCATGGGTCTAAAACCAAATGAAATCGAATTGAAAAGCGTTCCTGATTTACCGAAGTTTCGGAGTGGCGGATTCTTGATTTCAGCCGTTGTCCGAAGGTGTCCCGCCGTCGCAATTCCTCGTCTCGAAGTCAAAGAGAAGGGTGGCTTTGCTCGGTGCGGCGGTGATGGGAATGTTGGGCGTTCGGGCAGGCGAAAGCGTGGAAAGGAGGGGCAGAGCGAGAGCAAAGACGAAACGGAAAAGGCGAGAGGCGGCGGGCATGGCACGTTCCTTTTAGAGAACTTCAACGGCAAGGTGGATTGTGGCTTCGATCTCCAACAGGGCATCGGAGGCGACTGATCCTAATTTTTCAGTGAAGCCAAGACGCCCAACATTGGAAGAGGATACAACAACACAAGGGCGCGTTTTACTGATTTCATCGCCAACGCCGGGATCAAGTCGGACACGCCAGATTTCTCCCTGTTGTGGCAGATCAGGCATAGGCTGTTCCCACTGCTGTATCGTCATAAAACGGCTCGCCGTCGAGCGCAGTGAACGCGGTCAGTTCACGTCCTGCAATCGGAAGGGTAAGGTCTGCTTCGTACTCTGCCCTCGCCTGCTCTGCTTGAGACTGAAGGATGCGCGTTCTCTCCGCTTTTGGCAAAGCAAGAAGTTGCCGCGCTGTAAAGACAGGCAGCTCCGGCTCGTCCAACAATTCATCCAAAACGATTTCGGCGGGCTTGCCGATCCTTGCCGCCTTGCGTTGGAGTTTCGTTTCCTGTTCGCGTGTGAGGGTTAAACTCATGAGATTTTCCTTTTCCGCCCATCAAGAATGCTGTTTTTGATTATACGCCAAAAAGAGAGAGCGAAGCAAGGACGCAATGTTACCAGAACGACGGAACGTCCTTGTTTATCTACAAAGGTTTTCGGAGTGGCGGATTCTTGATTTCAGCCGAGGTTCGAAGGTGTCCCGCCGTCGCAATTCCCCGTCTCGAAGTCAAAGAGAAGGGTGGCTTTGCTCGGTGCGGCGGTGATGGGAATGTTGGGCGTTTGGGCAGGCGAAAGCGTGGAAAGGAGGGACAGAGCGAGAGCAAAGACGAAACGGAAAAGGCGAGAAGCGATGGGCATAAGATCATTCTCCTTGCAGAAAAATTGGAGGATGACTCGGTCTAAATAAACGTGAGGGAATTTAGGCAGCAGTTACTCCGTTTTCGCGTTTCGGTCTTAGAAAGGTTTTCTCTTCGGGGCAGACCTCGAACCAAAACCCGTGATCGCCAGAGGAATACCTTGCGAAAGGGCAGCGCAAACCCGATGCTTTCTGCTGCCCGCCCCCTTCTTTCGTGTTATAATAAGCCCTTAAACCACTTGATAGGATCCCCGAAAGGCAGACCCCATGAACGTTTCGGAGCGAACGAAAGCGGCACGGCTTGCCGCGAGAAAACTGGCCGTTACCCCGGTGGATGTAAGAAATGCAGCCCTTCGCGGAATGGCGGAAGCACTCCTCACCCAAACTCCCTGCCTGCTCGAAGCCAACGCCCGCGACCTCGACGCCGGAAAAGCGAAGGGCCTGGGTGATGCCCTTCTGGATCGTCTTGCCCTGACCCCGGCGCGAGTGGCAGCGATGGCAGAAGGGCTGCGCCAGATTGCCGCCCTTCCCGACCCTATCGGGCAAATCATTTCCGGCGCAAAGCGCGGAGGCGGGCTGGACATCAGCCGCATCCGGGTTCCGCTCGGCGTGATCGGGATCATCTATGAATCGCGCCCGAACGTTACGTCCGACGCCGCCGGGTTGTGCCTTAAAGCGGGCAACGCCGTGATTTTGCGCGGCGGCTCGGAGGCGATCCACTCGAACACGGCGATTGCCCGCGCTCTCTTTTCGGCGGCGGACGGGGCAGGCTTACCTCGGCACAGCGTTCAGATGATCGAAACAACGGATCGAAACGCCGCTCTACAATTGATTCAAGCCGAAGGCGAGGTAGACGTGCTGATTCCACGCGGCGGTGAGGCTCTCAAAAAGTTCGTGCTGGACAACGCCCGTGTTCCTGTGCTCACCGCGCTCGGCGGCAACTGCCACACCTATGTGGATGCCGAGGCCGATCTCGGCATGGCGGAGGCGATTGCGTTCAATGCGAAAGTGTCGCGCCCCTCTGTCTGCAATGCCCTGGAAACTCTGCTTGTCCATCGCAAGGCGGCGGAAACGCTGCTGCCGGGGCTGGCCGCAAAGTATCGCGAGGCAGGCGTCGAGCTGCGGGGCTGTGCGCGAACTCAGGCCATCCTGCCCGGTATTCTCCGGGCAAGTGAAGAGGACTATGCCACCGAATTCCTAGCCCTCACGCTGGCGATTCGGGTGGTCGGCAGCCTGGACGAAGCACTCGATCATATCGCGCTTTATGGAACGAAACATTCCGAAGCGATTGTCACCCAAAACTACGCGGCAGCGGAACGATTTCTAGCCGAGGTGGATGCCGCCTGCGTTTACGTAAACGCTTCCACCCGATTCACCGACGGCTTTGAGTTCGGGCAGGGGGCGGAGGTCGGCATCTCCACGCAAAAACTCCACGCTCGCGGCCCCATCGGTATCTCGGAACTGACAACCTATAAAACGCTCATTCGCGGAAGCGGACAGGTGCGAACTTAGCCGATCCCTCCCGCCTCATGCTATACTAAAAGCCTATGGAACGTCTCTACGAACGCCGACTGCTGGCCTATCTCAAACCCTATCGCCGTCCCCTGATCGCCGGACTGTTTTGTGCTGCGATGACGGCGGGGATCACTGCCGGAATCGGCTGGCTTTTGCAGCGGGCCATTGACGCGATGAAAACCGGGCAGGTGGGTCACCTCAATTTTCTCTGCGGCGCGGTTTTGCTGGTGTTCGTAATCAAAGGGGTGTTCACCTTCTGGCAGTCCGTACTGCTCTCCCTTGTGGCAAATCGGGTGGCGACCCGGCTCCGCGATCAGATTTACGCACACCTTCACTCGCTTTCCCTCTCTTTTTTCAATCAGCGGCGCACCGGCGCGATTATGGCCACGCTCACCAGCGATGTTCCCGTTGTTCAGAACGCCGCGATGAGTTTGCGCGACCTGGTGGCGGCTCCGCTCACGATTGTCATTGCTTTGGGTGCGCTGTTTGTGGTTTCGCCCCGTCTTGCTCTTGTCTCTCTTATTTTCATTCCGTTCATGGCGGTAGCGATTGGGCGCATCGGCAAGCGGATTCGGGCGATTTCAGGGTTGGTGCAGGGCAAACTCGCCGACATTTCTACGATCCTGGAGGAAACGGTCGCCGGGGTACGGATCATCAAATCGTTCCATGCGGAAGAGCATGAGGTGCAGCGGTTTCAGGTCGAAAACGAAAATGCCCTGCAAACCGTGATGAACGTCACGCGAAAATCGGCTCAGCTTCGCCCGGTTACAGAATTTATCGGGGCGTTTGGCATTGCCCTGGTGCTTTACCTGGGCGGTAATTATGTCGCGAATACAAACCGCTACCAGCGTAATCAGCTGCAAATTTTTCACGAGACGCACCCGAAGATCAAAAATCTGCCCGACCTCGACTACTTCGGCATCCCTCCCGGCGGCATGACCGAGGGTGAACTCATCGCCTTTATCTACCTGCTAAACGAACTGGCCCGCGCCGCCTCCAATATCGGCTCGATTATGACCGTGCGAGCGCAGGCAAACGCGGCGGCTCGGCGCATTTTCGAGGAAATTCTTGACATCGAATCGGAGGTTCAGGAAGCGGAGAACCCCACTTCGATCCCGATCCCGATGAGCGGTTCGATCTGCTTCGAGGACGTGAGTTTCCGTTACGGGGTGGATGATCCGCCCGTGCTGAAAAATTTAACGTTCGAGATTCAACCGGGCGAGGTGGTGGCACTTGTGGGAAAAAGCGGGGCCGGAAAATCCACGCTCGTAGACCTTATTCCGCGTTTTTATGATCCGACCGGCGGCACGATCCGAATTGATAACATTGACCTGCGGGAGGCGAAACTGGAAACCCTGAGAAAACAGATCGGGATTGTGCCGCAGGAAACCTGGCTGTTTGCCGGAACCCTGCGTGACAATATCGCTTACGGAAACCGCGACGCCACCGAAGAGCAGGTGAAAAACGCCGCTTATGCCGCCAACGCCTATTTTGTGGACGGCATGGAAAAAAAGTTCGAGACGGTGGTAGGAGAGCGCGGCATCCGGCTTTCCGGCGGCGAGCGGCAGCGCATTGCCATTGCCCGCGCCATTTTGATGAACCCCCGCATTTTGATTTTGGACGAAGCCACCTCCAGCCTGGACGCCTCCTCCGAAGCCCTGGTGCAGGAGGCTCTCGACTCGCTGATGCAGGGGCGCACTACCATTGTGATTGCCCATCGGCTGTCAACCATAATCAATGCGGATCGAATTATTGCGATGAAAGACGGCGAAATCGAAGAGATGGGGTCGCACCGCGAGCTGCTCGCTCGCGGCGGCTATTACGCCAAACTCTACGAAACACAGTTAAAGGGCTTTGATTTTTAAGCCGCTTTCAGAGTTGGGACTTAAGGCGAATCGGCTCAAGCAAAAAACGAAAGAGGAAACACGGAATTTTCCGTGTTTCCTCTTTCGTTTTGCGGGAGCGGGTTTTCTAAAGCGACTGAATAAAGGCTTTCAGATCGGCCTTTTCGCTCTCGGTGAGGCCGATATTGAAGCGAGTGTTGTAGAAGTTCACGACATCCAGAACCTCGCCGGAAAAGCCGTTGTGCATATAGGGCGACTGCGTTTCAACACCGCGCAAACTCGGAACTTTGAATTTGCCGATGTCCTTCCATTTCCCCGTAGTCAGGGCGATTCCCGGATCGGTGGTCTGAATGAGTTTGCCGTTCTTTTTGTTTTTGAGGGTGTAGAGCGGCATATCCGGGGTTCGCAGCGACGCATCGGAAATTCCGGTGTTCATCAGATAGGGCAGCGAGCTGCCGCCGCTTTTGGGCGTGCTGTGGCAGGTCGAGCAGGTTGCCTTGATCTTGGGGTCACCGATCAGATCGTTTAGTCCGGCCACGTCTTTGATGAAGAATTTTTTGGTGTTAAAGAGTTTTTCGCCGCGAGCAATCGAAAGCCGTGCTCGCTTCTGCAGGTCCGCGGTGTTCGGATTGATGTCGAGCCAGGAGCGGAAAAAGGTGAAGACGAAAGGGTTGAAATCTTCGCCGGAAGGGTTTTGCCCAAAGGCATTGTTGATCCCCGGATAGAAAGCCAGGGTAAACAGCGGGTGCGGCCCGGCATTGATGTCTTCGGTGTTCAGCCTGCCTGCGTTGTTGTCGAAAATTTGCGAAGTGTAAAGCCCCGTCTCGAAATCCACAATTTGATTGACAACCGCATCCGAGGGAGCCTGCAAACCCTGCATATGCCCCAGCACCGCGTCACGCACCTGAGAAGCCAGGGCGTCCCGAACGCCTCTGCCGTCCGGTCGTTCGCGCCCATCCCACATCACCGTAGAAATAAAGCGGAGATTGGTGGCGGGAAGAGGCCGTCGAAAACAGGAAAGGTCGTTTTTGTTTGAGTAGCCGTAAGGGTCGTCTACCGAAACGAGGGTGAACTCTGCGTTGGCAGGCATCGGAAACCCGATTCGAATGAGGCCCTTCGTGCGGATCATTTTGGTGTTGTCGCGCCGTGCCTGAAGTGTGGACATATCCGCGTTGGGGTTGTCTACGCCGTCCACTACGGAAAAGAGCGGGTCCATTCCGTTCGACTCGTTGAAAACCCGCTCTACATAGTCGGAAGTGATCATCGCTCCCTGACTGACCGGGTGGCAGGTGGCGCAGGAACGCGCATTCGTGCCGAGCGGAGCGAAAAAGGGGTTGGTGAGATCAAACGAAGCGGCGGTGGTGCGGGTGCGGGAAATGCCGGTTCCGTTGGGAGCGTCAAGGAGGTCGGAGGGAGCGGCCTGACTCTGCACCGGGGCCGGATGCAGCAGCACCGTCGCTCCGGCCAGAGTCAGCACACTCAGCGTGAGGACGGGCGGAACTTTACTGAACTTCATGCGATACCTTTCTGAATAGAGGACGTAAAACCAAATCAGGACTGCATCAAAGAGCCGGGAGGCATGGGCCAGCCTGAGATGAAAAACCGAACGCAGCGAGAGGGAGCGGAAGGAACTGCGATTACGATTTCCACGCATGGATTACTTCACGACTCGTGCCACTTTTGCTGAGATTTTCTTTAGAAACTCGATTTTGGGATTAAGAGGACGGCGAAAGCCCAAAGAGAATTATCTGGCAGGGCGAGGCTAAACTGGAGAGCGGTAAAAGCCGTCTCTCCTTTGAGAGAAACGGCTTGAACAGGGGGGCTTGTGGAGGGCTGCGTTGAGGGCTAAGTTTGTGCGGCGTTAACGCCTTCCTCATGGGTGAAGGTATCGGGAACGGGGGCTTTGAGTTTTGGGTAGATTTCCTTCAGCATGATCTGAATGGAAGACGCAATCGGCATTGCCAGCAGCATTCCCGGAATGCCGTAGGCGGTGGCCCCTGCCGTAACTGCAAACAGACTAATCACCGGATGCAGGCCGACGGCTCCTCCCACAAGACGCGGCATCACGATCTGATCGAAAATGTTGTTCATCAAAACCTGCGAACCGACGCAGAGGGCCGCATAAGCCAGCGAATTTGCACCCAGATCAATGAGGAAAAAGACCCGGTGGGTGTCCATCGAGTAGGCCACCGAAGCCAGAGCGGTTGCGGTTAAAAGCTGCCCGACATAGGGAACTGCATAGAACAACCCCGCCATAATTCCCAGTACAAGCCAGTACTGCACTCCCAGCATGAAAAACAACAGACAGGCCGCCACTCCGAAAATGGTGCAGATTTTTGCCAGCCCGCGAATGTAATCACTGAACACCGTGACAATTTTGGCACTGACCTCGTCCACATGAGCCTGCTGATCTTCGGGGAAAAGCGAGATGCAGCGGCGGCGAATACGCGGAAAGTCCAGCATGAGAAAGAAGCTGGCAATCGGCACGATAATGAGCCACAGGGCTTTTCCCGCCAGGCCCTGCAGCAGCTCCGTGATTCCGGCGAGGGTGCGGTTCAGGGCGGCGCGAACGGGGCTGGTGCGTTCATTCAGCAGAGCATCCATGCTGTCCTGTTTTACGCCGATGGACTTAAGCAGCCGTTCGTTTTTTTTCAGGGTGGCATCGGCGCGGGATTTGAAATTCTGGTAGTAGGTTTCGCTGTGCTGCGCGATCTCGGTGAATTGGGAATAGGCGCGAGGAACAATGGCGACCACGACCAGCACAAAGGTCATCAGGGCGAGCAGGTACATCGAAAGAATGGTGCGGATTCGACTGGCTCCCCGCAGTTCGTTTTTAACGATCATGGGTTCGAGCAGGGCGGCCAGGAAAATCGCCACGACAAAGGGCGCAACAATGGCTTCTACCTGGAGCAGAAACGCGATTGCGATACACGCCACGATCAGACCGATACTGATGCGTTTCAGATCGCCCCAGGTGAAGCCGAACGGATAGATCGCGACTCCCCGCACTCGCGTTTTGGAAACAAGGCGCACACGAGTTCCCGCCTCCGACAGACTTTTGCCGCCCGGCAGCAAAACGCCGCCGGGCGTCATGGCTTCGGGTGAGGAAGAAGGCGAAACCACCTCGATCTGTTCATGGGTCGAAGGCAGAAAGGGGTTTGCCTCAAGCGTTATTTTTTCTGGTTTGACATCCGCCATAGCTGCTGAAATCTATCCGACGGCTTCATCGCCTTCTGAAGGGCCTTCGCCCATTTTTTGCACGGCCTGTGCTCGCAGCCGCTCGGTGGCGTGCTGCACTTTCGACACCACATCGCGCCCCATTTCCGTCACTTTATCGCCGAGATCGTTGATGGATTTCCCCAGGTCGTCGCGGGTTTCCTCGCCGGACTTCGGAGCCAGCAAAAGCCCGGCAACGGCTCCGACCAAAACCCCGATTCCAATGCCTGCCAGAACACTGACGAGAATGCCTCGATCCTCTTCATTGTGCATCGTCTATTTCTCCTTTCGCGAAAGTTCGCGTTTTCTTTTATTGGACGCCTCAGCCGCCCGTTCGCGTTCCCGCTTTTTCTGGGCGTTTGTTTGCGTCAATCGGCGGCGAATCAAAGCCGTCATCCCGGAGGCCAGCAGGGTAACGGCGGTTCGGGCCAGCGTTCCTCCTCCGCCTCCCACCACTGCCGCAACGGTGGCGGCTCCTTCGGCTTTGCGAGAGAGACCGCGCACCGATTGAGTGGTTTCCGCCAGGGCCCGAGTGGTCACCTCAACGTTGCCCAGGGTCTGCCGGGTCACTTGCAGCATCGGCGTCAGTTCTTCGCGCATAAGCCGGTCGGTGGATAGGGCGGCGGCTTCCAGTTGTGTCAGGGTTCCGCTAATCTCTCCCTGAGTTTGAGCCAGCGTCGCGCCGATCCGGTTCAGCACCGAAAACAGTTTCAAGACCGTAACGATGGAAACGATCAGCAGAAGGATCAACAAAATTTGGATTGTCTGGCTCAAGCGATGTCTTTCTTGTGATGCGGTTTCACGGCCTGCCGCTTTCTTTGCCCTTGGCGGGTTCAGAGGGCATGAGGATGCTTGAGATGCTCTACGCTCTCTACCGTTCCCCCCCGACTTATTACGAAGCTGTCAATGATATTCCAGATGTCGCTCGGCAGCGTTGAAGAGCCGATGATTTCCGAAATTGGCCAGAGCAGTGCGAACAGGGCAAAGGGAGTGACAAGCAGGCCCACCAGCCCCATCGAAGCGGCAAAAGTGGCCGATTTCGGGGTCAACCATTGCTGCTGCCCCATCGTTACGCTGACCCCGCCCGCGCCGTCCTGACGCTCGGTAATGGCGACGGTCAGTGCGTGATGCAGGTCTTTGGGTTCATCACCGCGCCCGATCTGAACCAGATTCGTTCCGGCCTGCCCGATTTTCTGTGCCTGCACGTCTTCCTGCGGATCAAAATGGGCCACCAGAAATGCCGACAGGTCGTTTGCGCTGACGGCTCCTCCGTAGATTCGCTGCTCCATCTGTTTTTCCCTTTCGCTCCTGTCCGTTTCTGGGCGAAAACAAAGCGGCTCCGGCTGGAGACGCGGCGTCACCTCAACAAAAACGCGGTTGGCAAAAGTTCGCCGACCGTGAACTCTCCAGCTCCGTCCACTTCGATCACTGCGTTCTGTGCGAAAAATTCAGCGATCACCTGTCGGCAGGCCCCGCAGGGCATTTTTGCGTTGACGGCCTCGCCTTCCGAAGCCTGAAGGCAGGAAACCGCGAGGCGGCGAAATTCTCTTGCTCCTGCCGCAACCGCCGAAAAAATGGCCGTTCGCTCACCGCAAAGGCACAGTCCGTAGGAGGCATTTTCGACGTTGCAGCCGACAAAGACGCCGAGTTCGGTTTCGACCGCCGCCCCCACCGGAAATTTCGAGTAGGGACAGTAGGCGTTTTCACCCGCTTGGCGAGCCGCCCTGATGAGTTCCGTCATTTCAGCCGATCTGTTCCAGCAGTTTGGCAGCTTCTTCGGGAGAGATACGCCCGTTCTGCACCATCTGCACCACCTGCCGCCGTGCCTCCGACTTTCGTTCTTTAGCGGGGTCTACGGGAGCCGCCGGGGAATCGGCTTCTTTCTTTCCGCCGCTCATTTTCGTTTTCAAGTTGGTTCGGGTCTCTGCGACTTTGTTTTTAGTCATCGTCTTAAATCCCGCCCAGGCGTCCTGCGCGGCGACCTTGGAAGCTTCGCGCAGTTCGACGGCAGCAATTTTGATGACCGCCGAAATCAGGTTCGGCGGAACCGAAACGGAGTAGGAAGTTCCATCGGGCCGCTGAAACTGCACCTCCCGCATCACGGTTTTCGACGTTTCCCCGTTTGCTTCCTGCTTATCGCCCGTTTTTTGCGGGCCTTCCGAAACGGTTTCCGGCATCGGCCTGTCGCCCGAAGCCAGGGCCGCCAGAAGGGGCGCGGCCTCTTCTGGTCTGAGGGTTCCCTCGGAAATCATCCGAATGATTCGTTCGCGCTCGGTTTCCATGCTTGTTTCTCCTCCTTTTCCGATCAGGCTCGTTTGATGATTGCGTCGCCGGAAATGCTTTGCACGTTCAGCGTTCCTGCCCCGGTTCCGATTTGCCCTGTCCACAGCGTTTCGGTGGCGGTAACTTCGTGGGCGTCATGCTCGCAGCGCAGATCGCCGGAGGTCGTCGAGAGCGAAACGCGCACATTGGAGCCTTCGGGCAGGCGAATGTCGGCGTCCCCAGAAACGGTGTTGACCTGAATCATTCCGGAGAAAACGTCTCGGAGCTGCAGGGAAACATCCCCCGAAACGGTTTGCGCCTGGACGCGCGTGGCACTTACGTTCTCGGCGCGAATGTCGCCGGAAACGGCTTTGAGGGCGATGTTCCCGGCGGCTTGGAGCAAAACGGCGTCGCCGGAAACCGACTCGACGGTAATATCGAGCGGAGCCTGCACGCCCACCGTTTCGACGAGAACATCGCCCGACACGGATTTGCACTCCACTTTTCCGCCCTCGATCCGTTCGGCTTTCACGTCGCCGGAGGCGGTGTTCGCCGTAAGTCCCTTCTGAATATCTTCTGCGTGGATATCGCCGCTTTGGGTGGCAATCGAAGCGGTTCCGGCAATTTTCTGAAGGCGCAGATCGCCGCTCGCCGTTTCGCCGCGTGCGTCGCCGCCGAGATCCGTCAGGGTGAGTGAGCCGGAGGTTGTGACCGCCTCGCTGCGCCCGTTGAGTTCTTTCAGGTTTGCATGACCGAAGCGGGTAGTCACGCGCACATTCGCGGAACGGGGAACCTTCACCTCGATGTCCGCCACGCCGTCATGGAAGGCGTCGGGCAGGCTGACTTTCACATCGAGCCGCGAGTCGGTTCCGTGAAGAGAGACTTCGATTTTGGCGGCGTGCCCGAGGAGTTCTTCGGTTCGCACTCCCCAGACGGTTTTCTTGACAAAGACGGTGGCGGTTTCGCCGTCCACGCCCGCCACTTTAACATCGCCAAGCGGGTTGTCAATGAGCACCGAAGCCCCATCGTCCAAATGGAATTCCTGGGTTTGTTCTTCGGCGTGTTCCGGCAGCCCTGCGCCGTTGGTCGGGCGGGTGTCGTCGCCGTCGGCCCAGGCGCGAACCTTCTGCGAAACGCTCGTGCCCCATTTCGCCGAGGCACGGGAGGCTTCGCGGAGCTGCGTCTGAACTTTCTGGGCGATTTTTTCGGGCTGTACTTTTGCGATTGCTTCCGAAATCGTGTCTCCAAGAGATTTCAGGTTGATTTTCGGAGCTTTGATTTTATCGAACCCGCCGGGTGAGTCGCCGTCTTTGGCCGCTTTCGCTTCCGGCGATTTGGTTGAGGAGGCCTCTGCGGGTTTGGTGACGGTCTCGCCTCGAAGAGCCGCCAGCAGGTTTTCGGCTTCCCCTGCGCTGATTTTCCCTTCCTGCACCAGCTGCAGGATTTTCATTACGTTGTCATCCATCGGTTTGCTCCCGTTTCAGAAATCTCTTGAATTTAGTGTTGGGCCAGCAGGCGGGCAGCGGTCGCCGCGTCTATCGTGCCTGATTCCAGTTGTCCTAAAATGTCCCGGTGCCGCGCTCCCTGATCCGCAGAAGAAAGCGGCGGGGCGGGGGGTTCGGGTTCACCGCGCAGACCCAGGGCCTCCAGAGCCGCGTGAAGCCGATTGCGAAGGGTCGGGTAGGACAGCCCGATTTCCTTTTCCATGCGGCTGAGGTTGCCCTCACAGCGCAGAAACGTTTCGACAAAGCTCAGCGTTTCCGGGGTCAGACGACAAAAACGGCAGAGATCGAACGTCCCGCTGAGTTGGATTTCACAGCGCGGGCAGTTTAATTCACTGACGTTTAGCGTCCCCTGGCAAATCGGGCACTGAGCGACCATAGAGTGATTACGGTTCATCTTAGAGAAAGGATAACATAAATTTCAGAAATTGGGGCCGATTTTTTAGAATTCCCAAAATAAATGGTCTGTTTTTTAGATTTCCTTGAACTTAAAATCTGTTCTTACCTTTCGTCTCCTCTACAAACGTACAAATGTTGATCTGATTCCCTTCACAAATTTCAGAATTCCAGATAAACTAAAGCCCAGGGGCAAACCCTTTGCTGAAAAGAAAATGGAACGCAGCCAATTACGAAAAACGGAAACGTGAAGCCAAGTCACTTACCCCGGCAGCACACACAAAATGAAGTGCCTCAGTTCGACTGGCGTCTTTAAGAAACACCGATTTCGATGTCCTGCTGCCTAGTCTAGTCTTGAACACACGCCATGCCTGAATCTTGTCCTGAAACCTGGAAGACGCCCATGACTAACCTGCTGACGCCAGAAAAAGTTCGCCTTATTGAAACAGTCGCCGCCGCTTACGGCATTGTCATCCGTGAGCTGACGTTGATCCCTCTTGGGTTTGCCGCCGCCTCCTATCGAGTAGAAAGCGAAGAAGGCCTCTTTTTTCTCAAGGTCTGGTCTGAGCCTGATTCAGACGCCCCTGCCCGAAAGCGGCGCCTCCAATCCCTGCGCCTGGCTCGCGCTCTTCACAACCGTGCTGTTCTCTCCGAAGTTTCGTACCCGATTGGCGGAACAGACGGCAGGCTCCTAGGCGAGATCAATGGCAAAACCTTTGCCCTGTCTCCCTTTCTCGAAGGAACGCCCCTGCCAAAAATATGGACAGACGATATCAAAGCGCAGTGGGCAGACGCTCTTGTCCGGCTTCACACCGCGACGGAGACCCTGAACGACGTTCTGCCTGAGCAGGAGCGGTTCGATCTCGCCTTTGTTGCCGAGTTAGAACTTTGTTTTCAGAGGTTGGAGCGACTTTCCTTCACCGCTCGTCCATCGCTCCAAAAGGCTCAGGGTCGTCTTCCCGACACTCGGCAGGAAATTGAAGCGCAAATCGTGCGGCTTACCGAACTACAAGCTTTTGTTCAACGCCTGCCCGCTCCGATGGTTCTCTGCCATACCGATATGGGGAGCGATAACCTGCTTCTAAACAAGCAGGGGAAATTATGCATTCTGGATTGGGATGAAGCACGGGTCGCCCCGCCAGAACACGACTTGCATGAAGCAAGATGGATAGACTTCGACGGCATTTTAGGCCTCTATCAACGCTATGGAGGAGCGACGCCGCTTTTTCGCAGAACAGTTCGCATTTTATATTCTGCGTAGGGCACTTTCCGATATGACGGCGCGTTTTTACCGTCTAATGACCGCAAAACGAAGGTTGGGAACGCGAGCGAAATCCTGTGCGTTTCGAGTGAGCAGGGTAGCGTTGTTAGCGAGGGCGATTGCGGCGATCCGCAAATCTTTGGTTCCTATTCGAAATTTTCGCTTTTGTCAACGCCACGAAGATCGCATCTGCCGCCAGGGTCTACTCCCAGACGGCGATGTGCGAGTAGAAGCGAAGGCAGTTGTTCAGGCGGGCATAACCTTTGATTTTTGCTTGCAGGGGTAGCGGCACGATGAATATAGTCCGTCCAACCGCGACACTGCTCCTCAAAACTGACAATGCTCGTCCCATAATCATCCTGTCCCAACGCTCTCAAACGGTTCTCCAGCACTAAAACGCCTTGTCCTCCGCGCTGTAACACAGAATTAGGGTCGCTATTGGTAAGACAAATCATGGGTTCGCTCTGTCTTCTGCCAAAAGCCGACGCGCCTCCACCCGCTCGCGTTCACGTACCGCCTCGACTTCCCGATTCACTTCCTCGAAAATCGGGTCGTCTGCGAAAATGCCGACCATCGTATCCAGAAAATCAGGCGAAGTCCGCCCTCGCGTGTCCGGCGGCAACCCCGCCACGCGAATGCGAAGCCGGGTCACTTCCGCTTCTAAAGCCGCCAGCCGCTCTTCCATTCCCGTCGGCATCGTCTTTTCTCCTCTCGATAGTTTGGATTATTGTATGTGAGAAAGGGATCGGGTTTCGCTTTCGTCAAAAAGCGAAACCCGATCCCTGTTGCGTCACCTTGTCTTCGCTTGACCCGAAGAGTTAGCCGCGCAAGCCTTCGATTTTTTCGATGTACTTGCACATCAGCCGCTCGGCATCCTCGTCCGACCCCGCTTCTGCGTACACATGGAAAAACGGCTCGGAGGCATCGGGCAGCACCAAGGCCCAGTCGTCGTTCTGGTAGAACTTAATGCCGTCAATGAGTTCCGCGCTGCGCCCTTCGTCGCCGAGAACGCTGTCCGCCTCTTTCACCAAAACCCGCATAATCCGCCCCTTCATTTCCCAGGGACAGCGCACAGTCGCCTTTTTCACATGAAACGCCGGAAGTTCGCGGGAGAGTTCCGACAGGCGCAAATCCGTGACCGTCAGCATTTCGATCAATTTGCCAAAAGCGAACATGGCATCGAAACTCGGCTGAAAATCGGAAAAGATAAATCCGCCCGCATCATCGCCTGCAAAGTGAACGCGCTCGCCTTTTCCACCCCCCACCGCCACCGCCATCAGGTCGCGGGTATCGGTTTTCGTTCGGGTGACGGTTCCGCCATGCACCTCCACAATGGGTTCCAACATTCGGGGGGCAGTGACCGGAACAGCAATCCGTGCCTGCTTGCGCGTGCGGGCCTGCAAAATCGCCATCATCGCCAGCAGTTGATTGCCTTCGATCACGCCGCCGTGTTCGTCTACAAGGGTCATGCGTTCGCCGTCTGCTTCGAACAAAACGCCGATGTCCGCCCCCAGGGTCGTCACGATCTGCGCGAGGTTAGGCAGCAGGGCCGCCCGGTCTTCCGGCGTTTTCGGGGTTTTGTTCACGTCCGGGTAGGCATTGAGGGCAATAAGATCACAGCCCATTTTGCCCAGCATCGTCGGGTACACCCCGCCCAGCCGCCCAAAGGCGAAGTCCGCCACGACTTTCAGCCGTTTCGAGTAAACCGTGTCTATTTGCAGTTGATGATAGAAATCCTCGGCGTACTGCTCTACGCTGCGCCCGGCAAATTCCAGTTCGCCTACCTGCTCGATGTCTACCCGCCGGAAATCTTCCCGAAAGAAAATCGTTTCGACTTTGCGCTCCTGATTTTTGGAGAGATAGACGCCCTGATGATCGAAAAATTCGATGAGCAGCAGTTTCGGATCGTCGGGAGCCAGCCGGATGTGAACCCCGCCTGCCGCCTGCGACCCTAAAATGCCGTGTCGGGCAATCGGGAGCGGCATCGAGCGCATATCCATCACGTTCACGCCGACGGAAAGCAGCCCGGAGATCATAGCGCGTTTCATCATGCGGGCGACTGGCCCCGAATCACGGGAAGTGACCACCGTTGCGCCGCGCTTGAGAAAGCCTCCGAAAGAGGCACCGAGTTTGCAGGCGAAGTCCGGGGTCAGTTCGATGTTCGCAATTCCCATCACGCCCTGATTGCGAAACAGCGAACCCGCCCACTTCTGCCCCCAGATCAAACTCATCGTGACGGTGGAACCCGCCTCAATGATTTTGTCGGGCCAGAGTTTGATCTGCGTTCGGATCGTCGAATCGTTTTCGATCCGTACCCGCGACCCAATCACCGCCCCCTCCTGCACCACACAGTTCTGTTTGATCTGCGTGTGAGAACACACTGTGCAGGCACTGAGGCGCGACTCGACTCCGACATACACGTTGTCCCAAAGGATCGAGCGATGCACCGCCGCTTTTTCCTCAATAATGCAGTTGTCGCCGATCACCGTGTACGGCCCCACCGTTGCATCGGCTTTGACCTTGCAGTTTTTGCCGATCACTACCGGGGCGATGATGATAGCGCGGGGATCAATATCGCAGCCCTCGCCGACATAAACGCCGCCGCCGAGATGATTGTTCGCGTCGCCGATCCGCACCCGCGTCTGCCCGTCCATTACCGTGTACTGCGATTCGCGGTACTGATTCAGATTGCCAATATCGCTCCAGTAGTCCCCATCCATGATGTAGCCGAACATGGGTTTTTCTTCGAGGAGCATTTGCGGAAAAATATCCTGGCTCCAGTCGTAGTTTTTGCCCTGCTCCATATAATCCAAAATGGAGGGTTCCAGAATGTACATGCCGGTGTTGACCGTATCGGAAAACACCTCGCCCCAGGAGGGTTTTTCCAGAAAGCGGCGGATGTGTCCTTCGTCGTCCGTAATCACCACGCCAAATTCCAGCGGGTTGGGGACATGGGAGAGAACAATCGTCGCCAGGCTGTTTTTCTCACGATGGTATCGGATCGCTTTGTCAATATCAATATCGGTGAGAGCATCGCCGGAGATGATAATAAACGGCTCGTCCCGCAGATGCTCTTCCGCTTTTTTCACCGAACCCGCAGTACCGAGCGGGGTATCTTCAACGGAGTAGTGGAAAATCACTCCCCATTCGGAGCCGTCGCCGAAGTAACCTTCGATCTCATCGGCCAGATAATGCAGGGTGACAACAATCTCGGTGATGCCGTGCTCTTTGAGAAGGAGCACGATGTGCTCCATAATCGGCAGGTTCAGCGCAGGGGTCAATGGCTTGGGACATTGTGAGGTGAGCGGTCGAAGGCGTGTTCCTTCTCCACCCGCCATAATGACGGCTTTCATCGAGAACTCTCCCGTGGTGACGACGCAGTGTAGAGGGCAGTTGAAACGCGGGGTCTGTACGTCGTCGCAGTGATTGATAAATACAAACGGCTTCGATTTTTCGCTTTTATCCTAAAAAATGCGGCAAAAAGAAACCTCTGGAATTTGCTTGTTTAGTTCGCGGCGGCCCGCTTGAATTCCTTCCGGGTTTTAGTCGGCACTCAGCGGCCTTTCGGGGTGAGATCGCCGGACGCCAGGATCACTTCTCGATTTTTCTTGACGATAAACTTTTTCGAGTCTTTGGGCGGGGTATAGGCGAAATCTTCCGGCTTTTTGTCGGCTTTCAAGTTGATGTCGGAAAGCGTATTAGACTGAACAATCGTCGTGCCTCTTGTCTGTAGAAGCCAGGACGAGCGATAGATGAGTTTGTCTTTCTGGCCGACGGCATAGGTGATGACCCGCTCCGGGTTGTTGGCGGTCGGTTTCAGTTTCATCTTGATGAGGTCGCAGGTGACTTTTCCGATTTTTTCGGTTCCGCTGTATTCGGGCGTTCCTTTGGAAAGATTTTTCTCCCCGCCGAAAAACGCATCCACTTCGGCTTCCCATTCTCCTGCAAACTCGGTGGGGTTGGGGGCATTGGGTTCGACCTGGTAAGTACTTTCTCCCTGACCATCGGGGTTTGCGAAGGTGTAGTAATCTTTTCCGGTGGCGGCAAACACCTGCTCGATTCGGGCTCCATCGGGGCTTTGACCGGAAATTTTCACGGTGAGGTAGTTGGGTTTGAGGGCGGCAATCGTGCCGGGATAAGTGAGGGCTTTTCCTCCTTCCTGAGCCTGAAAAGACCGGGTGAAGGCGGCGGTCATGGCTTTGGCATCGCCAAGTTTCTTAAAGGCGGCCCGCAGGATCGCTTCGCCTTTCGCGTCGGCGTGTGCCGTCGAAGTCAGCGCGGCGGCGGCAATTGCAAGCGCACCGGAATAAAAAAGGTTCCGTTTCATAATCATTCTCGTTTCTAAATTTCTGTCCAGCGGTCTGCGGCGGCGTAGAGCAGACAGGCACTCCCGACGATGGCCAAACCAACGCCGGGCAGCAGGGCGATGTATCTCAGCGAAATGAGCAGGCATCCCAAACCACAAACCCCCTGAAGGGAGGTCAGAACGAGTTTGTTGTTTCGGTTGAGGGTTATCAGCAGCGCGGCACTTGAAAGGGCGGTACAGAAAACCAGCAGCACCAGCAAAGGTCTCGGCAGTCCGAAGCCGTTGCGCGAAATCGTTGGCGCAACAAAAGCTGCCATCGAAGCGAGCGGCGTTTGGGTTTTCGGTGAAATCTCTTCCCAGGTCAAAAAGAGGCTTAAAAAGACCAGCCCCATTCCGAGCAGGGTCAGAGCCTCGGCGCGGGAGAGAAATCGGCGCATGGAGGAGACCTGCCCTGAAGGTTCGGCTGTTTTTTTGGTGGTTCGCGATCCAGACATTTCCCGCTTTTACTCCCATACGCGCTTTCGGAAAGAAACTCTCCCCGTCTGTCCTTAGTTTCCGCTTGCCGATCAAAAATTCCTTTTCTCTCTTTGGAAATGCCCTGGCCGAGGGGCCGAGCGATACGGCATTGCCCTGCAAAGAGCGTGTCCGCGTTTCGCGGGCAAAACGACTCGCGCTCCCCTGTTCGATTTGCGGCTCAGATTTGGGGTAAACTTTGCAGACCTGCCGTTCGAGCAAACCCGGCGGGGGCGTCCGCCTCCGTCGGCCTCATTTTCAATTCGCCGAGAAGGTTCTCCATGAACAAAAACACAAACAAAAAAAAGAACGCTCCCGCTGTTAAACCGCTGCGCGATTTACGGCCCCCTTCTCAACCCAAAACGAAATGGGAGCCGCTACCTACTTTTCCTCACCATCAGTTCTCTCCTCCCTATTCCCGCCTGCTCACTCTGGGCTTGACGGAAACCTACGAGGCGCACGAGCAAATCGCAAATTCTCTAAAGCCTGAAGGAAAGGCTGCGGCCCAAAAATTGGTCGAGATCGCTTTGGATGCCTCTTACGAAGATTATTTTGTCGAGGCTCTCGGTTACGATTGGGCGAAAGAAACCCGCCTGATGACCCCCTTGAACGCCGTGCTGACCCTAGCACGATTGGGAAAAGGGGCAGCCGCCGGGGTTGAGCCGTTGATTCCGCTGCTGGGAACCGAGGACGACGAACTGCGGGAGGCACTGCCGGAATTTTACGCCGCTGTCGGCGAGGCGGCCCTGCCTGCTCTGCTTCACACCTTGAACAATGACGCAGAAGATGAATTTGTGCGTGAGGGAGCGGCAGACGCCCTCAGCGAAATCGGGCAGAAACATCCGGCTCTGCGCGAAAGGGCGATCTCGGAACTGGAAGCGGCTTTGCTGCGGGAAACGGAAAACAGTGCCATTGGGGGCTACATCGTAGGCTATCTGCTTGATTTGAACGCCAAAGAATCGTATCCGCTCATCCAGGAGGCTTTTGAGAAAGGAATTGTGGATCGGCGATTTATTTCTCTTTCGGAAGTCGAAGAACATTTTGGGCTGGAGATCAGCAGCCCCGGCGAGGGCTGCAAAGGGCTGGAAGAGATCGAAGCCATCTCCGACGTACTCCGACAGAAAGCCGATCCTGGCTTTGAGAAAAAAACGACGGCTCAGGTTTCGGAGCCGGGAACGCCCTTCGTGAAAGTCTTGGACGTAGGGCGCAACGACCCCTGCCCCTGCGGAAGCGGCAAAAAATACAAAAAGTGTCACGGGGCATAAAAGGCAGCCCACCCCCTGTCTGATCCACTTTGCTTGACCGAAAAATTTTTACTTCCAGCACGTATCGTCCGGCATCTCAAGAGAATTTCTTCACAGCGTAAGAGGAAATTGCTCGAAGAGAGTCATCTCCTCGAGTACGTTCAGTTTCAAACACCGAAATCGCGCCCGGATGCGAGAACGTTTCAAGTTGCGTGCAGAACTGTTCAGGAGCAAAAGTCACGTGATCGCAGCCTGGATGCTGGGGAGGGCAAACTTGTCTGAAGAGGAAAAAGCGGAAGCCGCCGCAGCCTTGATTCTCTGCCTCGACGGAGACAGCACCTCCAAAGACAAACGAGCGAAAGAAGCGGCCTTTGGAATTCTCTGCGGCATCAAATGGGGAGCTGCCAGCCTGGGAAGCGTCGTGCTGATTTTGTTTTTTGTTGTTTCCAGTTCTTCTCATTTTGGAATTTTGTACTTTGCTTTGATCTACGCGCTTGGGATTGCAGGACTGACCTTGGCACTCACTCCTCTCATTCCTGTTCTGGCGATTGGCGAACGGAGGTTTAAGACCAACAAAATTCGTTTGGAGGCAGCCCGCAGCCTTGGGCTGCTGAGAAAACGAGAGGCTGTCCCGGCTTTGCTGCGAGCTTCCCAAAACACAAATTTTTTGCGCTTGGAGGGAAGGGAAGCCCTACAATGCACTCTTCCTTCCCTCACTTTCGACGAACATTATGGAACACTGGGCGACGACGTTGTACCGAACCTGTGCCGCTTGCTGAAAGGGAGTCCGCAGATTGAGGGCGATCAAATTTATGACTGGCAAATGACGCTCCTCGGTGCGCTGGAGCAGGTCGGAGATGCGCGTTCCGTAAAACCTCTTGAACGCTTTACCCACGAGGATCAATCCGAGGGAGCCACCGTCGAATTGGTTTACCAAAAGGCAGTGCAGATTTTAGAGGCAGTCAGGGTGCGAGCGGCACGAGAAACTGAACACAAGACTTTGCTGCGCGGCTCAAAAGTGCCGGCTCAGGCAGACACGCTTCTTCGCCCTCACGAGGAGGGAAGCGACACGCCGCCAAATCAACTTTTGCGTCCGACAAGTCAGGGGTAACCTGAAATGCTTTTCTGCCGTCCAACGATCATCCACTTCCCTTCAGGAGAAATGCCCAATGTTTGCCCCGCTGCTTTTGCTTGCTCTGCCCGCGCTTAGAGCGTCACAGATGCCAATTTCCCCCGCCCCTTCCCCGTTATCGCCGATTCAAGAACCGCTCAAGCGGAAGGAATCGAGCGACCTTCGGGCGAAGTACCTCATCACCGCCGCCGATGATTTCATTGTGGACGTGTATCTGAACGGACGCTGTGTTCCTGCATCGAAACGAGAGATGCTGAACGAAATTTTCGGTGCCACCGTCGAACGTATCAACGTAGAGGTAAAACGGGGCGATTGGATTGTGTTCAATGTCGTGAATAATCGCCTGCGCTGGGGCGGGGTTTCTTACTTTGGGGTGGCAGGCTGTTTTGCTCCCAACGAATTCGGCTTTGTTTCCGATGTGAACAACGGTCTATGGGCCGCGTGCGACTCGCCCAAAGACGCGGAGAATTTTATTGCGTGGCGCGAAGCCCTGATGCACCGTCCTGCCCAGCTGATTTCTCTGCCCTGGGCACGCGGGGACGAATTGATGCACTCGGCGGCGGGAGACAAATGGAACGGTACTTCGGTGTGGGGAACAAGCCGAAATACCTGGGTGAAAGTTTTAATCGAGTGATCGGACGAAATAAAATGGAGGACTTCGCGCAATGAGCGGTGCGGGAATTTTGTTTGGGGCAAGCCTGTTTTGTTTTCTCGTCGCGTTTGCGGCAGGCGGTTTCGCCCTTTCCGGGCCGAAGCTTGGAGACTTCCGCGCTCAATGCTTACAAAAAACCAAAACCGCTTTTTCTAGTTTCCGAAACGCAAGGTCTTCTGCGGCCCGCCTCTCCCGTGCCCGCCGTTTTTCGAGAAGAAAAGAAAGCCTGCTTTTGGGGGAGTTGGCTCCTCAATTGAAAAGCGATTCCGTTCCCTGCGTGGTGCAGGCGGCCCAAAAACTGGGGGATGCGAAAGACCTGAGTGCCGTGCCCGTTCTTTGTGCGGCCCTGGAAACGAGCGTCAACGCCCAGCGTCCCGGCTGGCGGGATGCCTCTGCTGCTCTGGCAGACGCCCTGGCTCAGATCGGCGATGCCCGTGCCCTTCCGCTGCTGTACAAACTCGAAAACGTGCGCGGCATCGGCTTTATTCCAAACATTCGCTCTGCGATTGCCCGGATCGAGCCTCATGCCAATTTGCTCCGGCCCGGCACGCAGTCCGACACCGACCGGGAGCAAAGCCTGCTGCGCCCGCTCCCGAACCGCGACTCGATTGAGCCGCCCGCCCAGCTGCTTCGCCCCACCCGCCAGGACTAAGCGGGCGGGGCGTCCGCAGGACATCCGGCGAAGCCGCCCGCAGCGGATTGAATCCGCTGCATTAGGCCTTTCCTTGCGGAATTTCACCCGGTCACCCGTTTATCCCCTTCAGTCTTTATCCAGCAGGGCGGCTACTCCGGGCAGCGTTTTGCCCTCCAGAAATTCCAGTGAGGCTCCGCCCCCGGTGGAAATATGGGTCATTTTGTCGCCAAAGCCAAGCTGCTGAGCCGCCGCCGCCGAGTCCCCGCCGCCGATAATCGTAACAGCACGGGAATCGGCCATTGCCTGCGCCACTCCGATGGTTCCGTTGGCGAATTTGGAGTACTCGAAAATTCCCATCGGGCCGTTCCAAACCACCGTTGCCGCCCCCCGAATCGCCTCTGCAAAAAGTTTTACGCTTTCGGGGCCGATGTCCGCACCTTCCCAATCAGCGGGAATCTCCGCCACCGGCACCACTTTGGTCTCCAGCGTGTCCTGCCCGCCGTCAAAGGGGTTTTTATCGGTAATCACCGCATCCACCGGCAGCAGAAGCTTGTCGCCTGCCGTCGCCAGAATTTCTTTGCAAAATTCCAGGTTGGAAGCATCCAAAAGCGATTTGCCGATTTCCAGTCCCTTCGCTTTCTGAAACGTATAAGCCATTCCGCCGCCCACAACGAGTTTGTCCACTTTCGTCAGCAGCTGCTTAATCACCGAGATTTTATCTTTGACCTTCGCTCCGCCGAGAATAGCGACAAACGGACGCTTCGGCTCGTCGAGGGCAGAACCAAGGTAGTCGAGTTCTTTTTTCATTAGAAAGCCCGCGACGGAGGGCAGAAAATGGGTGATGCCTTCGGTGGAAGCATGGGCGCGGTGGGCGGTTCCGAACGCATCATTGACAAACAGATCGCCGAGCATCGAAAGCCGCTTCGCGAATTCAGGATCGTTGGCTTCCTCCTGCGGATGAAATCGAACGTTTTCCAGCAAAACTGCCGATCCGCTCGGCATCCCGTCAATATACTCAGCGGCATCTTCGCCAAAGTCTTCATCGAGAAGTTCGACGGGCTGACCCAGCAATTCTTCCAGGCGAATCGAAACGGGTTCCAGGGTGTACTTCGGGGTGACCCCTTTTGGGCGTCCAAGATGCGAAATCAAAACGACCTTCGCGCCTTTTCCGATCAGGTATTGGATCGTGGGCAGGGCGGCTTTGATCCGGCTGTCATCGGTAATCGCTCCGTGCTCGTCCTGCGGCACGTTGAAATCAACGCGGGTCAGAACGCGCTTTCCGGCGACTTCAATGTCTTCGATGGTTTTCTTGTTGAGACTCATAGGTCAGTTGGGTTCCTTTGCGGGGTTCTGTGAGGAGTTGGTCCGTTCGCCTCTTCACACGAATTTCCCCAGGGTTAGTTCACCGAATTTTAGCTGAGCTTCACCACACAATTTGCCGCACCCCGACGATTTGGAGCGATGATGCGAACAACTCCGTGAAAGTCTACCCCGGGAAGAGGCTGATTTTCGAGAGTTTCGATTCGCATCTTTTCAAGGCAGGCAGTTCTGAAGCCGCCTAGCGAGGGGAAAAAGCGGTGTTCCCCTTCAGGAATTTCGCACGGCATCTTCGTTCCGATCCTAATGCGAATAGGGAACGGATAGAGATTATGCATTTCTAGGTCGTCGTTTCCGAAAAATCTCCCCAGCAAATCCTCCATCAGGCGAAGCAGTGGTTTCAATCCTTCATCCATCCTCTGAGTTCCTCTTGCAAACGTCTGTACAAACGCCAAATCGCCCCTGCTCTAAAATCACAGAGGAGGGGCGATTTGGCGTTTGGGCAGAAGCAGAAGCTACAGTCCTTTTTGGGCGAGGAAGTGGAGCAGGTCTCCCACGCGGCAGGAGTAGCCCCATTCGTTGTCGTACCAGGAAACTAATTTCACGAGATTTCCCAGCCCGATGGTATCGGTGGCGGAGAAGATGGAGGAGTGGGTGTTCCCTTTCAGGTCGGAGGAAACGAGCGGCAGTTCTGTGTACTGCAAGATTCCCTTCATCGGGCCGTCGGCATACTCTTTCACGGCGGCATTGATTTCGGAGACGCTCGCCTCTTTTGCCAGCAGTGCCGTGAAGTCCACGACGGAAACGGTGGGAGTGGGAACGCGGAAGGCCATGCCGGTGAACTTGCCCTGCAATTCCGGGATCACCAGCCCAACGGCTTTGGCGGCTCCGGTCGAGGAGGGAACGATATTCTGCGCGGCGGCGCGGGCGTCGCGCAGGTCTTTGGTGGCCGTATCTTGCAGTTTCTGCGAATTCGTGTAGGCGTGAACCGTGGTCAGCAGCCCTTTTTCGATGCCGAATTTATCGTTGAGCACCTTGGCAATGGGAGCCAGACCGTTGGTGGTGCAGGAGGCATTCGAGATAACGTGATGCTTGGCGGGATCGTAAGCATTGTCGTTCACGCCCAGTACCATCGTGAGGTCTTCATTTTTGGCAGGCGCGGAGATGACGACTTTTTTCACGGAATCGCGCTTGTGGGCAACGGCTTTGGTGGCATCGGTAAAAAATCCGGTGGACTCGACCACGATGTCTACCTCTTCGCTGCCCCACGCAATCGCGGCGGGGTCACGCTCGGCAAACACTTTGATTTTCTTGCCGTTCACGACAAAGCCGCCGTCTTCAGCAGAAATTTCACCGTTAAAGGGGCCGTAAGTGGAGTCCCATTTGAAAAGATGAGCGTTGGTTTCGCCGTCGGTGAGATCGTTGATGGCGACCACATTCACGGTGTCGCCGTGTCGTTCCAGAAGGGTGCGAAGTACGATGCGCCCGATGCGCCCAAAGCCGTTGATGCCTACGCGAACTGCCATGATTGAAGTATCCTCCTCGATAAATAAACCCCGCGCTCAATTTGCTTCCGGCGCGAAAGGATTGCAAGGGCGTGAGTACCACGCGATCACGCCTGATTTTAGCACGAATCACCCCGGAGAAGCAAGGAAAAAACCAGACAAACACCGCAGAGGCCCAAAACCGTTTTTTCCCTAAAAATAAATCTACTAGGACTTACGCGGTTGTTGGGAGCAATAAAGTGGGGTTTGTTCGATACGCTCGGATCGCTTCGCGCACCACTTGTTTTTTGCACTCATACCAACTCAGTCCCGTTTGCCATCGCTGATATTCCAGGCGGACAAAGGCTCGGATCGCCCACAAGATATGATTGCGTTGCGCTCGTTCGCTTCTCGCCTGACATCGCTCAACCGCACAGCACTGCTTCAAGCCCCGATGATACTCCTCAATCGCGAGGGCTTCGTCTGCGGTTTGCTTTCGCTTCGCTTCGGTCATTGTCAGGTCACTCGTCGCCCAGAACCGAGCGTCTTCTTGATCGGCGTCGAGGGTCACGAACACTTTGACAAACCCATAGCCGCGTAGGTGAACGATTTTTCCTTCGGGAGGGATCGCCACCCGATAAATCTGCCGATTGCCCGTGTCGTCGGGGTCTACACTTCGATTGCTCTTGAAACGGGCGAACCAGTGCCAGCCCTTGTCGCGGATCGCTTTGAGATTGGGCAGTCCTGAGTACCAACTGTCGAAACAGACGTATTTGGGCCTGAACCCACGTTCCTTTGCCGTGTCGAGCATCGCCCGAAAATGCGCGTTTTTGTCTACGCCGTCCACGGGAGCGTTTGCGAGGCGGCAGTCAAGGGGGAGTTTGGCTCCTCCATCGGTCCAGAACAGAGTGACAAGATTGATGCCGTAGACGCTACGATGATGCTTGCCGCTCCAGTGCTTATGAACCAGTTCGATATGCCGAGCATGGGGCTTGTCGAGGGTGCTGTCGTCAAGGACCAGAAGACCCGTATCGGGCTGAACAAACGATTTCGTTTCGTGCCACAACGCCTCGGAATCGGGAGGCTGTCTTTGAAGCAAGCGGGTATAAGCGTCATGGGTCGGAGGAAAATCCGACGCACCATCCGTTTTCGCCGCTTCGACACAGGAAAAGGCGGTTTGCGCCGCCAGCAGAAACTGGATGTAGTCTAAATCGGTGACTTTTGGTAAGGTAGGCATCGCAAAGTATAAAACACTTTGACCGCAATCGTCAACCGCGTAAGTCCTAACTCAGTGAAGATTTAAATGCTAATTATAATAGGATCATTTCAGACAAACTGAATCCATTAGAAATCGAGTGAAGACGAATTTTCCGCTTTCAACTACAGGCGGGTAGTAATCTGTAGGGAGAACATAAGTGGTTTTCCCCAAACTCCAATCAACACCTGAAAGCATAATTGCATGCCGTCATTCATAAGAGGGGACAGACTTCCTGCAGAGCACATCAGCAAAAGGTAACGTAATGATCGTTTTGAACGGTTAGGACTTACGCGGTTGACGGTTTGGGTCAAAAGCGTTTATACTTTGCGATGTCCACTTTTGCAAAAGTCACCGATTTAGATTACATCGGATTTTTGTTAGCCGCTCAAGAAGCGTTTTGCCTCACGGAAGCCTCGCGCACCGATGGAGCGCAGGACACTCCTCCTGCCCACGATGCGTACACTCGTTTGTTGCAGCGATTGCCTCCCGACACCGAGGCACTGTGGCGCGAAGTCGAGGCTCTCGTGACCAAGACGAGCGGGGTTCTCGTGCTCGACGACAGCACCCTCGACAAGCCTCATGCCCGACACATCGCACTCGTTCACAAACACTGGAGCGGCAAGCATCATCGCAGTGTCTACGGCATCAATCTCGTCACCTTGCTGTGGACAGACGGAGGAGCCAAACTTCCCCTTGACTGCCGCCTTTCCAACGCTCCGGTGGATGGGGTGACCAAAAACACGCATTTCCGGGCGATGCTCGACACCGCCCAAGAGCGCGGGTTCACCCCGGAGTACGTTTGCTTCGACAGTTGGTACTCCGGTTTGCCCAATCTCAAAGCGATCCGTGACAAGGGGTGGCACTGGTTGACGCGCCTGAAGTCCAATCGCCTCGTCAACTTGGATCGGCAAGGGCAACGTTACATTCGTGACCTGACCGTTCCCCCGGAAGGAGCCGAAGTCTACCTGAAGGGCTACGGGTTGGTTCGGGTGTTCGTCACTCTGGATGCCAATCAGGAACACCCGCAGTTCTGGGCAACAAGCGATCTTTCGATGACGGAAACCGAGCGAAAGCGCGTCGCCTCCGAAGCCCTCTTCATCGAAGAGTACCACCGAGGCTTGAAGCAATGCTGTGGCGTCGAGCGATGTCAGGCGAGAAGCGAACGAGCGCAACGCAATCACATCGTGTTGGCACTCCGAGCCTTTGTCCGACTGGAGCAAAAACGCTGGAGCACGGGCAAGAGTTGGTACGAGTGCAAGCGCGAACTCTTCCGAGACGCTATCCGACATGCAAGGCAAGTCTGGCAAACACCTCAGACAACAACCGCGTAAGTCCTATCTACAAAGAAATCCAGAGCAGGAGTCCCCGGCCCCGTTGAGGAACGATACGGGTGAGAAAATCGCTCTCCCTGCATCACGGGCGTGCCGGAGCGTCCTCCCCTACTGGCGATAGAAGTGAACCTGGGTTTCGTGTGCAGCGAAAAATTTCATGGCCCCCTGCCGAGCGATGTGTGCGGCAGAAAGAGGAGACCCCTTCCATGACCGAGACCGATTTTACCCTGATTCCTCCAGACAGTTCTGCACTCGGTGCCGAGGAACTGGACGGCATGAACGCCTACTGGCGTGCCGCCAACTATTTGTCTGTCGGGCAGATTTATCTGTTGGACAACCCTCTGCTTCGCGAGCCGCTCCAGCGCAAACACATTAAGCCCCGGCTTTTGGGGCACTGGGGCACGACCCCCGGCTTGAACTTTCTCTACGTTCATTTCAATCGCGTCATCAAAAAGTACAATCTCAACGCTCTCTACATTGCTGGCCCCGGTCACGGGGGGCCGGGTCTGGTCGCCAACACCTATTTGGAGGGAACTTACAGCGAGGTCTATCCCAATCTCTCGCAGGACATCCAGGGGATGCAAAGGCTGTTCAAGCAGTTTTCGTTTCCGGGTGGAATTCCCAGCCATGTCGCCCCGGAAACCCCCGGTTCGATCCATGAAGGCGGAGAACTCGGCTACTCCCTTTCCCATGCCTACGGCGCGGTTTTCGACAATCCAGACCTGATCGCCTTCTGCGTCATCGGCGATGGGGAAGCCGAAACCGGCCCGCTTGCCGCCAGCTGGCACAGCAACAAATTCCTCAATCCGGCGCAGGACGGGGCCGTGCTGCCCGTGCTGCACCTCAACGGCTACAAAATCGCCAACCCCACCGTTCTGGCGCGAATCCCCCGCGACCAGCTCAACAGCCTGCTGGTCGGTTACGGCTACAAGCCCTACTTTGTCGAGGGCGAAGACCCGGCGGCGATGCATCAACTCCTGGCTTCCACGCTGGACACCATTCTGGACGAAATCAAAAGTATCCAGAAAACCGCACGAGAAGGAGGCGACCTCACCCGCCCGGCCTGGCCCCTGATTGTTCTGCAGACCCCGAAGGGCTGGACAGGCCCCAAAACCGTTGACGGCAAAAAGGCAGAAGGCTCCTGGCGTTCGCATCAGGTGCCGATGGCCGATATGGACAAGCCGGAGCACATCTCTTTGCTCGAAACCTGGCTTAAAAGTTATCGCCCGGAAGAACTTTTCGATGAAGCGGGCAGACTGATTCCAAAACTCGCAGAACTCGCCCCGAAATTCGAGAGGCGGATGAGTGCAAATCCCCATACGAACGGTGGACTTCTGCTGCGCGACCTCGCTCTGCCCGATTTTCGCGACTATGCCGTTCCGTTTCCGCTTCCCGGTGCGACCTCCGGCGAAGCCACCCGAATTCTGGGCAATTTCCTGCGGGACGTAATGAAAAAGAACGAACAAAGCCGCAATTTTCGCGTATTTTCCCCCGACGAAAACAACTCCAACCGCTTGAACGCGGTTCTGGAGGCGACGGGTCGAGCCTGGAACGCCGAAACACGAGACGAGGACGATGAAGAACTCTCGCCAGAGGGACGGGTGATGGAAATCTTGAGTGAACATACCTGTCAGGGTTGGCTCGAAGGGTATCTGCTCACCGGGCGGCACGGCTTTTTTTCCTGCTATGAAGCGTTTATCCACCTGGTTGACTCGATGTTCAATCAGCACGCAAAATGGCTGGAATCCTGCGGACATATCCCCTGGCGACGCCCCATTGCCAGCCTTAACTACCTGCTGACCTCGCACGTTTGGCGGCAGGATCACAACGGATTCTCGCATCAAGACCCCGGTTTTATTGACCATGTGATGAACAAAAAAGCGGGGATCGTGCGGGTTTATCTTCCCCCCGACACCAACTGCCTTCTCTCCGTTGCCGACCACTGCCTGAAAAGCCGCAACTATGTCAATGTCATCGTGGCTGGCAAACAGCCTGCGCCGCAATATCTGGACATGGAAACCGCAGTCAAGCACTGCACCGCCGGTCTCGGTATCTGGGAGTGGGCCAGCAATGACGGCGGCGAACCCGATGTGGTGATGGCCTGCGCCGGAGATGTCCCGACCCTCGAAACGCTCGCCGCAGTTTCTCTTCTCCGGCAGTATTGTCCTGACCTCAAAATCCGCGTCGTCAATATCGTGGATTTAATGACCCTGCAGCCGAGCACCGAACACCCGCACGGCCTGAACGACCGAGACTTCGACGCGCTCTTTACCCCGGATAAGCCCGTTATTTTCGCTTATCATGGCTATCCCTATCTCATTCACCGTCTCACCTACCGGCGGACAAACCATGACAATATCCATGTTCGGGGCTACAAAGAGGAAGGCACGACCACTACTCCCTTCGATATGGTGGTGATGAACGATCTCGACCGTTTTCATCTTGCCGGGGACGTGATTGATCGTGTCCCTTCGCTGGGCTACCGGGCGGCGCATTTCAAGCAGTTTCTTCGGGACAAACTTATCGAGCACCACACTTATACCCGTGCCTTCGGGGAAGATCTGCCCGAAGTACAAAATTGGACGTGGGCAGGCTAGTCGGTTCAGAGGCAGGAGGCTTCGACCATGAGGGTGCTGGTATTGAACGGAGGCAGTTCGAGTCTCAAGTTTCGCCTGTTTCTCCTGACCTCGGACGGGGAAGAGGTTTTAGCGGAGGGCGAAGAAGAGGGAAGCGGAACGCAAGCCATGCTTCAGGCAGCGCAAAAGGTCCTACGAACGTGCAAGCCGCTGGGGATCGAAGCCATCGGGCATCGGATCGTTCACGGGGGGTCTCGCTTTTCCGAACCGGTGGTAGTTACGTCCGAAGTGATGCAGGGGCTGTATACGCTCTCGGAACTCGATTCGCTGCACAACCCTTCGGAAACGGCACTGATCGAAGCGGGGCAGCACCTTTTGCCTGATGTTCCGTCGGTGGCCGTTTTCGATACGGCGTTTCATCAGACGCTGCCGGAAATCGCCTGGCGTTACGCGCTTCCCCGCGCTCTTTCCGATCCGCTTCAGCTGCGCCGCTACGGTTTTCATGGGATTTCGTACCAGTACGTCTCTGAAAAACTGCTGGTGTGCCTGGGGAGAAAGCGGGAGGGGTCGCGGTTGATCGTGTGCCACCTGGGAAGCGGCGCAAGCATCTGCGCTCTCAAGGACGGTAAAAGTGTGGACACGAGTATGGGGCTGACCCCGCTCGAAGGCTTGGTCATGGGAACGCGCTGTGGAGACCTCGATCCGGGGCTGCTGCTGCATCTGCTGCGAGTCTCCGGGAAAACGGCGGAGCAGCTTGACGATTTGCTGAACCGTCAGAGCGGATTGAAAGGGCTTTCCGGGAAAAGCGGAGACGTGCGGGAACTGGAAAATTCCGCCCAGGCGGGGGATTCACCCTCGGAACTGGCCCTGGAGCTGTTTGCTTATCGGGCGTGTAAGTACATCGGCGCGTATGCCGCCGCCCTGGAAGGACTGGACGCCTTGGCTTTCACCGGCGGCATTGGGGAGCACTCCGCCCCCATGCGAATGCGCATCTGCCGAAGGCTCGCCTTTCTGGGGTTGTCTCTGGACACCGCCCGCAACGAGCCCCCCGCTTCCGAAGCACGGTGCATCAGCCCGGAAAGCGCGGCGGTCCCGGTCTGGGTGATCCCGACCGATGAAGAGCGTCAAATCGCCCGTGAGGTTTTTGCTCTTCTGAATCGCTGAGGCTTCTCTCCGTAAAATCTCTTTGACTAACAAAGAGGAGAACTTAGGGTTCCCCTCTTTGTTTTCTATTCTCTCTTCCGCTCCCTCGCTTTTTACCGAGGCTTAGGCACGGTCTGCTTTCTGAAGCCGGTAAGCTTTCAACGACCGAAAACTCACCATGCGCTGTGCCTCTTCGTTCCACAGGTTCAGAAACAGCGATTTCAGACTTTTGCGGATCGTCAGCGGCTCGACTTCCCGCAGTTCAGGAATGTCGTTGTAACATTGCTGGAGATGATAGTTCGGAATCCGGGAGCGCAGATGGTGGATGTGATGCAGACCGATGTTGCCGGAAAACCATTGCAGCACTTTAGGCAGGCGATAGTAAGAGCTGCCCTCCAGGGCAGCGCGAATCGGGTCCCACTCCTCATGCCGCGCCCAGTAGACGTGCTCGAACTGATGCTGAACATAAAACAGCCAAATGCCGATGGCTCCGGCAAACGTCATCGCGGGAATCTGGATCATCAGGTAGGTTCGCAGCCCAATGGTCATGCTGGCCAGCCCGATAATCGCGGCAATTGCCAGGTTTGTCATCCAGATGCTGCGACGCTGCGGCGGCGTGGCTTTTTTGTGCGAAAACCGCTGCGTGATGAGAAACACAATCGGCGGGCTAAGCACAAACAGAACCACCGGATGTCGAAAAAGCCGATACCCCAGCCGACCCCGCCATGAAGCCGCCAGATACTCCTCTACCGTCCAGGTGGCGATGTCCCCCATTCCCCGGCGATCCAGGTCTTCTGCCGTTGCATGGTGACCGGCGTGGCTTTGCCGCCAGGCATCGAAAGGGGTGAAAGTCAACACACCGCACACGAAGCCCACCAGACGATTTGCACGGCGAGATGCAAAAAAAGAGCCGTGTCCGCAGTCGTGAAAAAAAATGAAAACCCGCACCAGCAGCCCGCCCGCCACCAAAATCGGCGGCACGAGAAGCCAGCCGGACACTCCCCGATGGATCATCCACACCATCAGCCCCCAAAGAGCAAAATAGGGCACAAACGTATTGATAAGCTGCCAGACCGCTTTCGACAAACTCGATTTCTCATAGCGGGCCAGCGCACGAAACCAATCGGTCTGCGTCACCTGCGTTTTCGCAGTGCCGGATTCAACGGACATTCTTTTTCTCCTGTAATCCCATAGTTCTGATCTTACCCCTCTTCAACTTGATTTTTTATCCCGTTGGGCGGCCTGCCCTTTTTGGAAGGCCGCTTCAATCAGAAACCCCCGAAGATGTAATACTGAAAAGATTCGGCTTTTTCGCGGGAGGCTCTTTATCATAGCCCCCATTTCACCGAATTTCAAGGGGCAGTCCTCGATTCGGGCCAAGAATTGTACGCCTAAAAAGCCCCGGCAGCGTTTTGGAACAGAACCCGGCGGTCTCGAAAAGGCCGGACATCCCGTAAAACCCTGAGAATCCGGCTTGACAAACAGGCGGGATTCCCTTCACAATACAAGGTCATTTCTTTCAGAATTCTAAACGCGGGGAAACGTTGTTTTTTCCGCAGGAGCCTCGACCTGAATGAGTATTTACCCTTCCCCCGATAAACTCGACAAGCAGGAAAGCAAATTCGCCCTGGTGATTCTCGCCGCCAAACGCGCCCGGCAGGTAAAAGACGGAGCCAGAAAACTGCTCGTCACCTCCTCGCCCAACCCGATCACGGTGGCCCTTGAAGAAATCGCCGAGGGAACGATCATTTCCCGCACGGTTGAGGATGCGACCGTCAACGCCTACAAAGAAGCCCTGCGCCCCAACGAACCCAGCATCGAAGACATCATCGGGGCCGGGCCGGTCATTTCCATTGAAAACGACTCGCCGCTCTCGGCAGTGGATGCCTTCCGAACAATGGAACCCGACGGCGATGACGACGACCTGCTGGGAGGAACCGACGACGAAGAGATCACCCCCATTGACGCCCTCGCCGAGTCCCCCGGCATGATGTCGGAAATGGAAGAAAACGGCGAACGCAACGACGACGACATCGCCGACGACAACCCGTAGGCCGCCCTGCAAGCGAGGGAGAATCCGCGACGCTCTCTCTCGCTGGCCGCCATGCCCCCGCTCCCGATCCCTGAACGCTTATGCCGAAAATCGTTGGAATAGACCTCGGAACCACCAATTCTGTGATTGCCGTTCTCGAAGGGATGGAACCCACCGTCATCACCACCGCAGAAGGCACGCGCACCTGCCCCTCCGTTGTCGGATTTTCCCGCACCGGAGAACGGCTGGTCGGGGTGCTGGCACGCCGTCAGGCCGTTTCCAACCCGGAACGCACCCTCTCCTCCGTCAAGCGGCACATGGGAACCCCTTTCCGTTTTGAGGTTGACAACCGCCAGTATTCCCCGCAGGAGATTTCGGCACTGATCTTGCAGAAACTCAAAGCGGATGCCGAATCGTTTCTTGGCGAAAAAATCGAAAAGGCCGTGATCACCGTACCCGCCTATTTCACCGACGCTCAGCGGCAGGCCACCAAAGACGCCGGAACCATTGCCGGTCTCGAAGTCGTGCGGATCATCAACGAACCCACCGCTGCAGCCCTGGCCTACGGCCTCGACAAAGAGGTGATGCAAAAAATTCTCGTCTGGGATTTAGGCGGCGGAACCTTCGATGTTTCCATTCTCGAAATCGGCGACGGCGTGTTCGAGACCCTTGCCACCTGCGGCGACAACCGGCTGGGCGGCGACGACTGGGACGAGCGCGTGGTGAACTGGCTCGCCGAGCAGTTCCAGAAGGAGACGAACGTTCCCCTGGGCCGCGACCGGGGAGCCATGCAGCGACTCAAGGACGCCGCCGAAAAAGCCAAAATCGAACTGAGCCGTTTAAGTCAAACCAACGTCAATCTGCCCTTTCTCTCTTCGGGAGCCGACGGCCCGCTGCATCTGGATTTAGACCTGTCGCGGTCACAGTTCGAGCGGCTCACGGGCGACCTGCTCAACCGTCTGGTCTTGCCCACCAAGCAGGCTCTCGCCGATTCCCGCCTTTCCGCTTCGGATATTGACCGGGTGATCTTGGTGGGAGGCTCCACACGAATGCCTGCCGTTCAGGAACTTGTTCGCCAGACGCTTGGTAAAGAACCCTACTCCGGCCTAAACCCCGACGAATCGGTGGCGGTGGGAGCCGCCATTCAGGGCGGAATCCTCAACGATGAGGTTCAGGGAGTGCTGCTGCTTGATGTCACGCCGCTTTCGCTGGGGATCGAAACCCTCGGCGGGCGCGTTTCCCGCCTCATTGAGCGCAACACCACCATTCCGACGCAGGGAAAAGAATCGTTCACCACCGCACGCGACAGCCAAACCTCGGTGGAAATCAAAGTTTATCAGGGCGAAAGCGAACTCGCTGTCCACAACAAACTGCTTGCCGCGTTTCAACTCACCGGGATTCCCCGCATGAGACGCGGCGAGCCCCGAATCGAAGTGACCTTCGACATTGACGTGAACGGCATCGTTCACGCCACCGCCGTTGAGCAAAACACCGGCAAACAGCAGCAGATTGTGATCAACAATGCCGTTGGTCTTTCTCTGGAAGAGATTGAAAAGCTCTCTACAACGTTAGGAAAAACCGATGAGGGATTAAGAATCAGGGAGGAAGGATAGGAGGAACCGGCTTGCCGCGCCCTCCAAGGTGTCCAGGATTGAGGTTCAGAACTCAAGACAGCGGCTCTTTTTAATCCTAACCCCTCGTTTTTAACCCCTGCTCCCTGGAGTGTCCATGCCCGCGCAAACCGATTATTATGAATTATTGGGCGTGTCGAAAACCGCGAGTTCGGAAGAGCTGAAACGCGCTTACCGCAACCTCGCGAAAAAGTACCACCCCGATGTCAACAAAGCGGCAGATGCCGCCGAAAAATTCCGTGAGATTCAGGCCGCCTACGACGTTCTGAGCGACGACAACAAACGCCGTCAATATGACCGCTACGGCTTTGATGCCGAGGCCGCCGGGGGCGAAGGGTTCGGCGGCTTTCCCGGCGGCTTCGGCGGCGGAGGAGCCGGGTTTTCTGCGGAGGATATTTTCTCCACCATTTTCGAGAACTTCACCGGAGGCGGCAGCACCCGCCGAAGCGGAGGGCCGCAGATCGTGCGGGGCGACGACCTGCGCGAAAACGTGGAACTCACCCTGGAAGAGGTTTCGGTCGGGGTGGAGAAAACCCTGAAATTTCAGCGGATGGAAACCTGCGACACCTGTCACGGCTCCGGGGCACAAACCGGAACCAAAGTAGAAACGTGCTCGCAGTGCCAGGGCAGCGGCCAGATTCGCTTTACCCAGCGCACTCCGCTCGGAATGTTTACGAGCAGTCAGACCTGCCCTGGCTGCCGGGGCAAAGGCAAAATGATTTCCTCGCCCTGCACCACCTGTTCGGGATCGGGGCGCACCCGCAAAACCCGTGAACGCAGCGTGAAAATTCCCGCTGGAGCCGACACCGGAATGCAGATGCGGCTTATCGGTGAAGGGGACGCGGGCGAAAACGGAGGGCCGTCCGGCGACCTTTATCTTGCCCTTTATGTGCAGGATCACAGCACGTTCGAGCGGGAAGGAAACGATATTTTCATGGAACTGCCCGTCTCATTTGCAAAAGCCACCCTTGGCGACACCGTTTCGGTTCCCACCCTTTTCGGCAATGAAGACCTGAAAATCCCCGAAGGCACACAGCCGGGGCATCGCTTTGTGCTGAAAGGCAAGGGGCTGCCTGAAGTGAACGGGCGGAGCAAGGGCGACCAGGTGGTGATCCTGAAGGTGCAGGTTCCAACCAAATTGACCCCGGAACAGCGGGAATTGCTGAAAACGTTTGCGTCCACGATGGGCGAAAAAATCCACGAGTCTCACGAGCACAAAGGCATCTTAGGCTCCATTTTCGGGAGAAAATAACGCAATGCAATGGGCAGAAATGGCGGCGGCCTGCGCCCCGGAAGCGTCCGACGCCGTAAGCTACGCCTTTTTGGAAGCCGGGTGCGGCGGCGTGATGCTCAAAGGCGAGTCTCCCCTGACCGTGAGCGGAAGCCTGCCCGTCAACGAAGAATTGGCGGAACGGGTCGAGAGCCTGAAAGCGCACCTCGCCCGCCTGCCGGAATTCGGTCTGCCGCCGCTGCACTCGGAACTCAGCCTCACGTACACCGACGAAGAGGACTGGGCGAACGCCTGGAAACAGTACTTCAAGCCGCTCAGGATCGGGCAGCATTTGATTGTGAAGCCGAGCTGGGAAGAATTTTCGTCCGAACCCGGCGACCTCATCCTGGAACTCGATCCGGGCATGGCCTTTGGAACCGGTATGCACCCGACCACAAGCCTCTGCCTTCAGAAACTGGAACAACTCGTTCAGCCGGGCATCAAAATGGCGGACATCGGAACCGGCAGCGGAATTCTTTCCATTGCCGCCGCCCGTCTTGGAGCCGCCTCCGTCCTCGCCACCGATATTGATCTGCTGGCGCGAGAGGTGGCCGCCGCAAATACGGCTCGCAACGGACTAACCGAAGTCATTCAGGTACTAGAACTGGAGCCGTTCGAGCAGCGAGCCTACGACTGTGATTTGATCGTCGCCAACATCGTCGCCCATACGATTATCGAACTCGCTCCCTCCCTTGCGCGTAGACTCAAGCCGGGAGGAACGTTTTTGGCATCGGGCATTGTCGAAGAGCGCGAAGGGGCCGTTCGCGAGGCACTCCGTGCCGCAGGGATCGAAGTGGATTCGGTTCAATACGAAGACATCTGGGTGTGTCTGACTTCGCACAAAGTTGGAAGCGAGTCGGGAAGAGCGGGGCCGCTGCCCCGCATCGAACACGACTGGGCCAGCTAGATGCATCACCTTTTTTTGGAGCCGGGGGCGTTTGAGACGGAGGACAGCGTTCGCATCACCGGAAACGAGTTTCGGCATCTTTCAACGGTGCTTCGGATGCGAGAAGGCGAACGGATCGTTCTGCTGGACAACCGGGGAGGAGCCTGGAAAGCCCGCCTGACCGAATTTCAGAAAAGCAGTTTGATTGCGGTTCTGGAGGAGGCGGTTTCGCTCCCGTCCGAGCCTCCGATCAAAATCACGGTCGCGCAGGCACTGGGTAAAGGCGACAAATTCGAGCAGGTGCTGCAGCATGGAACGGAAGTGGGAGCGGGGGCGTTTTTCCCGATCCAGGCTGAGCGAAGTGTGGTTGAGATTCCGGCCTCCAAAGTTGCGGATCGTCTTGAACGCTGGCGTTCGATTGCAAAAGGGGCAGCGGAGCAGTCAAAGCGGCTTCGGATTCCAGAGGTTCGGCAGCCGGTTTCACTGCCGGGGTTTTTCAAGCAGGGGAATGTGCCTCCCGCCGCGCTACTGCACCCTGCCCCCGATGCCCTGCCTCTTTGGGTGTGGCTTTCCCGCCATGCCTCCTCCCCCGCTCTCAGTCTGCTGATCGGGCCGGAAGGCGGCTGGACAGATCGGGAGGTTTCTGCGGCAGCCGCGTCGAATGGTACGCCGGTTTCCCTGGGCGGGCGCGTGCTGCGCACTGAAACGGCAGCACTGGCGGCCCTCAGTCAAATTTTGTTTGAAATCGAGAGAGCGGGATAAACCTTTCCTGCCTTCCCGATGCTTTTTCACGGGCTTCGCGCCGAATTCCCCCTCTTGCAAAACATCGGGAGGGCCTCTGCGAAGCGTTTTCAATCCTACATCGGAGTTTATCTAACATTATGGCTATTCTTGGTCCCGACGGACAACCAATACGCAGCACTCGTTCCAACGACGCCGACGTTCCCGAAGAGGTTCGGCAGGCGGTCACGCAGGCTCAAGAGTTTGTCGAAGCGGGCCGGGCTGATGCCGCTGCTCAAGGGCAGCCGGAGCTGGCATTGCAGGGCTTGCAGCAGGGCTTGCAGCAGATGGTCGTGGCGTTTCAGCAGGATGTGAGTTCCGATTTCGTTCTCAATGCCACGATTGATCTGCTGCGCGGTGTGGCGGAACTGCGCGGCGATGCCCAGGCCGACGAACTGCAAATGTTTCAGCAGCTTTACGACAACCGTGACAATCCCGAATCGTACTATGTCATCGGGTCGCGCTTTCTGCAGATGGGCCAGACCTATATCGCCCGCCCCTTTATGGCGAAAGCGAAAGAACTCATCGGAACGGAGCCGAGCCAGCTGGGTCAGGCCGTAGATGTCGAACTCGGTCAGATTTTGATGGAACTGGGCGGCTATGAGGAAGCGGCGGCCCTGTTTCAGAACCTCAACGACACTTACGGCGGACTGCCGGTCGAGCTGATTCTGAAAATGACGGAGTGTTACGCGCTGCTGCGTCAGCTGGACGAGGCCGAAGCCCTCTACAGCGTGGTGGGCGACGAGGCGGTTTCCGCCAACCCGCAGCTGGCGGACTGGAAAGAGGAACTCGGCGACCTGATTGCCCGCATTCGTGATTTCGATGACCTGGAAGAACTCGGCCTTAAAGAGTGGCACTATGTGCAGACACGCGGAATGCTGCTGGAAACCAACCCCGACGAAAATATGCCGGGAGAGCGGTTTATTTTCTTTACGCCGAGCCAGGAAGATGTGGCTTACATCATTTCGCTCACCGCCGGCATCTTGGATCACAAAGGGTATGCCCCGAACAAAATTCTCTGGATCGGCGACAGCAGTGAAGTGCTTGCCCGACTGTTCGCGCAGTGGTGGGAAGTAAAAGACGAAGACGTACGGCCCTACCGTTCCGGTGACAACAACGACGATGAGGGCAGTGTCGCGCTTTTGGTGCTGGCTCATTCTTATGATGTTTTCGGCCTGCCGAACGAGCAGGACATTGTGGAACTGTTTCCGGCTCAAGCGGGGATGGTCACGTTTGCGCTGGATGTCCGCTGGACGGAGCGGCAGCCGATTGTCCCCGACATTGCGGGCTACCTCTCGCAGCAGTGCTTTTTGCCCTGGGAAGCCAAAATCGAGATGCGCGAAGACGGCTTCGATGTCACGCCGATTACCGATGCCCCCGATGCGAAATCACTGGCGGTCGAACTCGCCAAACTCTTTCCGGCGGAAGAAGAGGCGGACGAATTCGCCAAGGAAACCCTCGAAAGCTTCAACGCCTGCACCGATCTGATCCTGGATCACCGCGACGGCGACCTGAACCGTAAAAGCATGGTCACCCACTCCCCGCTTCCCGGCCCGCGCTTTGGCATCCCGACCTGATCTTTCTGCTCGCGGAAACAGAAAAAAGCGGCTCCGTTCGGAGCCGCTTTTTCCATTATTTTCTCTTCCTATTGCGGATTCATCCTTCTTCGCATCGCGTAAGGTCTATTCCATGCTGAGGATTTCGGTGACCTTGGTTTGTGTTTCCACCAGTCCGTAGAACACGCCCTTTTTCTCCATGAGTTCCGCGTGGGTTCCCATCTCCACGATCTCCCCTTTTTCCAGCACGATCAGGCGGCTCGCATTCCGCAGGGTCGAAAGCCGGTGGGCAATTGCAAAGGTCGTGCGCCCCTCCGTCAATCGTCCAATCGCCTCCTGAATCTGCTTTTCGGTTTCCACGTCCACGCTTGAAGTCGCCTCATCCAGGATCAAGATCGTCGGGTTGTGAAGGATAGCACGGGCAATCGAAACCCGCTGCCGCTCCCCGCCTGACAATTTCGATCCTTTCTCCCCCACCATCGTGTCGTAGCCGTCCGGCTTGCCGAGAATGAAGTTGTGCGCGTTCGCGGCTTTTGCCGCTGCCATCACCTCGTCAAGGCTGGCTCCCGGCTTGCCATAAGAGATATTTTCCGCCACCGTCCCGTTGAAGAGAAACGGCTCCTGAAGCACAATCCCTACCTGGCGGCGCATTTCTTGAAGATCGAGTTCGCGGTAATCCACGCCGTCCAGCTTGATCGTTCCGGCGTCCGGCTCGTAGAAACGGGTCAGCAGGTTGATCGTGGTGGATTTGCCTGCTCCTGATTTTCCAACGAGGCCGATCATCTCTCCCGGCTTTGCGGTAAAGCTCATTTTTTTGAGGATCGGGTTCGATTTATCGTAGCCGAAGCGCACATTCTCGAAAACGACCTCGCCCTTCAGCGAAATCGGGTCGGCTTTTTCCCGGTAGCTTTCGGTGTCGGCGTCAATGATCTCGAAAATGCGCTCGGCTCCCGCCATCGCCCGCGAAAACCACTGATTCAGCTGCCCGAACCACTGCAGCGGCCCATAGATCAAATTCAGATAGGAGTACACCATCCAGAAAGAGCCGAAACTCATCTCGCCGCGATAGACGAGGTAGCCGCCGTAGCCCCAGTGAATGAGCGGCCCCAAAGCCGTGAAAAAGGTCATGGAACTGAACACGGTAAACCATTTCACGTCCGCGTTCACCCCAGCATCGCGCAGTTCGGCATTCCGCTGCTTGAATTTATCGAATTCGTGGTCCTCTTTGGCAAACGCTTTCACCACCCGAATTCCTGTCAGCGACTCGTTGAGGTGCATATGGAATCGCGCCCACTTCTGCCCGACCTTGAAGTACATCTGGGAGACCGGCTTCCAGCAGGCCGCACTGATGAAAACCACTATCGGCAGCGGCGACATCACGACCAGGGCGAGTTTCGGGTTTGTCCAGAACAGGAAAAAGGAAACCCCCACAACCAGCAGCGCGTTTGAGACGAGATACGGAACCCCGTCCACGAGAAAGCCCCAGACCCGATCCGTGTCCTGCGTGACGCGGGAGGTGATCGCCCCCACCTGCTTTTTATCAAAGTAGGTCAACTGCAAAAACTCAATGGCGCGGTAAACGGTGCTTCGCAGGTCGGAGGCAATCGAGCCGCCGAGAAAGGCGATGAGGCGTCCATTGAAAATCTGGATTAGTGTTGCCGCCGCCACAATCCCTACCCACCCCGTGACCAGTTGGAAAAGCAGCGGCAGGTTTCCGCTCATCCCCCCGGCAGGGGTGCGGGTGAGCACCCGGTCAATAATGATCCGCTGCAGCTGCGGCGGAATGAGATTGATCGCGGTGGTGACGAGTGAAAGTGCGGCCAGTGCCACCGCCTGCTTGCGGTAGGGCGTCATAAAGCGAGCGATCCGCAGCAGGGTTTTGCCGCGATCCACGCAGGCGGGGCAGATGCCGTCTTTTTCGGGGAGCAGCCGGGAACATTTCGGGCAGCGGGTGAGTTCCTGCTTCAGATTGATGGAAAGCGGTTCACCCTTTGCCAGTTGCTCCAAACCGCGTGCGGCTTCACTGAATTGGTGCGCCGAGTGGAGCGAGTACGAGAGGAGAGGCAACACTTCGCCCGTTTTCGTCGTGATTTCGAGGCGACCGCCGCCGACGAGCGGTTCGTTGCGGGCGGTCTTCACTTCAGAGATCGGCATCTGAAACGAGGTCGCGCCATTATGTTCGCGTATGCGCACGGTGTCGGCGGTGATTTCTAAAATGCGGTGACCGAACGAGCCGTCCTCCGACAGATCGCCGTCTAGTTGAACGAGAATCTCGCCTTCGAGGACGGAAGGAATGCGGGGGGAATCTTTGGCGGGAAGGGTCGGGTCTAAGGCGGCCATGGCGGTCTCTCCTCGAAAGCAAGGGCGGCACAAAAATCGCTGAGCGGGTGGGTGTGGACACCCTTTGCTTTGCCAGACAAGTATGCGGGACAGATGCCCCCTCTGTCAAATCCTTTGTCGGTTTTCCCGTCCCCTTTGCTCAACCTTCGGTGGAGAAAATTTCCTTTTTCGTTTTCAGCATTGAAAGGCTTTAGAAACGCGAATCGGCTTGGCAGTCTGTAGAAGTTGATTTTTCGAAAGGTCAATGCGACCTGTGAGATAAAACAATCTGCCGCAATTTTTGTTCTCGCCCGTAAAACTGCTTGACATCTTCGAAGGAATCCTCTAAGATGACATAGAAACAACCCGCTCTTGGTTTGACTGTTCTTTTTGGCACGAAAGCCGCGTTTTTCTTGCGTTCCGCCTTATAACGGAACCTCAAAGGAGTGTTTTACATTATCGTTATGCTCCCCAAATCCCACCAAACGTAGAACTTTAATTCTCTTACTTGGTTTGGTCAGCGTCGCCTTTTCCCGTCCTTTGTACGCCCAGGGTTCTCCTCCTGGTTTTGGAGCGCACTGGAGGGTCACCTGCGAGCTCTCCGGTTCCACCACCTGGTCGGTTACGACCACTCCCCCGAACGGTGTGTCCTCTCCCTCCGGCGGCTCCATCATTTGGGCGGCGGGTGGGGGCAGCAGCGGGGTGGGGCAACGCTGGCAGCGAGCCGGAAGACCCAACATGAAAGCCAGCGGAACCATCAAGGCAAAACTGGCATGGGTAGATGCCAGCGATCAGCCTGCCCCGAACCCTCACGATTATGTCAACCTGCGGGAAACCGCATCGGCAAGCAGTGGTGACTCCACTGCTCGAAATTATGTGACCTTCAAAGGATCGGTGGACAACGGCATCGGTTCGTCCCATGCAACGGATTTTTCCAGCACCGGGCGTCGTTTCGAAACGCTGAGCACAACCGGCGGTACAGCAGAAACTCAGGTGTCGCTCAAAGCCAGTATTGATGTGGACACAGGGGCAGGGGCAACCGTCAATGGCACTACTGGCTACATTTCTGCGCGTTGCAGCTTCGCTGTCGAAGTGCTCAACCATGCTCCCCCCTGCAACTTCCGCAAAGATCCATTCTGGTCACCTATTGACCAAGGGAATGCTCACCTCATCTTCAAATAGATTTGGGACTCTACGGGTGGTGCCAAAATGCCTGGAGCAGGTTCACTGGCAGATCTAGCTAACTGTTCCATTGCAGGAATACGTCACCTATTCCGGCGACGGCAGAAAAACTATTGATCCTGTCGATTTAACGCCCATTTTTATCCCCGCCAGTCCACCTTTCAATTCGACACCGATTTTCGATCCGACCATTAATGAGGGCATACCCGCTCTCTGTGGTCGTTCCACAGACACCTATTCGATTCAATATCCAGCCAATTCTCCTTACAGGGATGCTTCCTACATAGGCACTCAAATTTATCGTTTCCGTTGTTCACTAGGTATGGAGTTAGGCGAATATCAAAAATTCGCAGGTACTTTTGTGATCAATCATGCAATTTCGTATTTAACACCTTCAGGCAATATCCCAGGCTATTACATCGTTTTGTCGAAACAGGGATATCAGTCCACCGCCTCTTTACGGTGACCAACAGGAGAACGATATGACAGTCATTTTGCTGCTTTCTCTACTTTGTCTTTCAGCCCCCATTCCGAATTCTAGGGTCAATTTAGAGCACCCTCTCAAAGTTGAGTTCAAGTTTGAGAGGGAGCGCATCGAAATGGGAGAACCCGTTGTCTTAACCTATACCCTGACGAACACAAGCCAGAAGACAATTTTTCCTGATGCCGATCCAAAAGACTTGATTGGATTAGATATTTCGCCGAGGGGAAACCTCGGCGTATTAGGGTAGAAATTCCTGACGTTCGCCTTGCAGCCACAACACCTCAGCCAGCTGTTATCGTCAGTTCCTCACCGGGGATCAGTGCTGGTAAAAGTATCCCCGGAAAAATAGTTCTCAGTCAATGGTTTCGAGCAAGAGAGCCGGGACAACTTACTTTTCGTCTGCAGGTCAATCTCCCCTGTGAGTCCCCCGAAGGTCACGACGAAATTGACACGACTTTGAACTTCAAACAAGATATATCTGTCAGGGTTGTGGCTTCCCCATTGGCAAACTCCTACTTGAAAACGGTCACAGACAAGTTAGTGCGCTCTGCTAAAACTTTGGATTTGTCAGAACAAAGAGCCGCGATCCAAGCTCTTTTTTTCAATGCCCGCTTCGATTGCATTGCCCTACTGGAGGTCGGTAGCAGCTAAAGTCAACCTCTATGAATATGGAGAAGTGCGCGAGCAATTGAAACGTCTTGGCACTTCGGAAGCAGTCCGTCTCCTCAATCAACTTCGTCCTCGAATTTACGGACAGATGAAAAGCGATCCTGTCTATAAAAAAGCAATTCGTGAACGAGAGAGCAGCCCTTAAAACTTAATTGCTTGGTGGACAGGCAGATAAAGGGAACTTTTCCTTTGTCTGCCCGCTTCTCTTTTTGGATAGCTGTTTTAGCCCTGTAGAAAGACGCTGCTGGAAGCGTGGTAGCGATCCCCGGAGGCAGCCCCGATGGGGGCGATCTCATCCATTTCGCGCAGTTCTTCCGGCGTGATCGTCACGCTCAGTGCTCCGGCATTTTCTTCCAAATACTTAATTCGTTTCGTGCCCGGAATCGCCGTCACGTTGTCCCCCTGCGCCAGTACCCAGGCAAGAGCCAGCTGGGAGGGCGTCACCCCTTTAGACAGAGCGAGAGCCTCGATCTTTGCGACCAAATCCAGGTTTTTCTGGAAGTTCTCCCCCTGAAACCGAGGGTTGTTCCGGCGGAAATCATTCGGCTCGAAATCGTCCACTGATTTGATCTGCCCGGTCAGAAAGCCGCGTCCCAGCGGGCTGTATGCCACAAACCCGATGTTCAATTCCCGGCAAACGGCCAAATGTCCCTCTTCCGGCTCTCGTGTCCAGAGCGAGTATTCGCCCTGGTACGCGGCGATGGGATGCACCGCATGGGCGCGGCGGATCGTTTCCGGCTTCGCCTCCGAAAGCCCCAGAAAACGCACTTTCCCCGCTTTCACGAGTTCCGCCATTGCCCCCACCGTTTCCTCAATGGGCACTTCGCGGTCTACCCGGTGCTGGTAGTACAGATCAATTACGTCCACCTTCAGGCGTTGAAGCGATGCATCGCAGGCCTGCCGCACGTACTCCGGCTTGCCGCTGATCCCCGCAAAGCCGCCCTCCGGGGTACGCACATTGCCGAATTTCGTGGCGAGGGTCACGCGCTCGCGGCGATCCGCGATGGCTTTGCCGACGAGTTCCTCGTTGCGCCCCACCCCGTACATATCGGCGGTGTCGAGATGGGTGATCCCCAGATCGAGGGCGCGATGAATCACGGCAAGGGATTCGGCGTCATCGGTTTGTCCGTAGAATTCGGACATTCCCATACAGCCCAATCCCAGCGTTGAGACTTCCAGGTTTCCCAAAAGTCTCGGTTTCGGTTGGGGCATCGCGGCAGAGGGGTCTAAGGACGTAGTGAGAGCAGGGTTGGTTTTATTCAGGGTCATGGGTTGTCTCCACAGGGGTTTTCCGGCGGTGGGAAGCCGGTTCCGGGCGGGCTGTTTCCAAGGTGACGAAACAGCCGCGATCTTCCCGATTCGCTTCTAGGGCCAAGGTTTCGTAAGCGGCGAGTTTATAGTCAAGCACGGCGACGTGAGAGTTCATGGTTTCGATATAATCCAGCACCGTCTGCCGATGGAGGGCGAGCATCGCGTACCGCTCCGGCAGCGTTTCATCTCCCCGCCGATAAAGGGCCACAAACCGCTGCATTTCACGGATCGGCATTCCGGTCTCGCGCAGCCGCTTCAGAAAGTCAATCGTCTGCAGGTTCGCTTCCGAGTAGCGGCGGTGTCTGCCGGAACCCTCGCGACCCACCGGCTCGATCAGGTCTGCTTTTTCGTAGTAGCGCAGGGTATGTTCGCTCAATCCGGTTTTCTGGGCGGCTTCCTGCACCGTGTAGGTTTTGGCTTCGGGTTGTTGGGTCGGCATGGGTTTCGGCTTTTTTCTTCCTTCCAGAGAGAGTATACAAAGTGAGAGCGCACTCGAAGTCAAGAGCCAGCGAAAAAATTACTGCCAGGCCACCCGCACGATCACGCCGTCGGGATCATTGGGATATTTCAAGAGCACCGTGCTCCCGGAAACCCCGGCGGTCAACGCCACCGGTTCCCCGCAGGCATCACGGGCTAGTGCCCCCGCAAACCTGCGTCCCCCGGCATCCAGCCGTGCCGCCCCAACACTCCCCTGTGCCCCGCGCACAAAATAAACGGTGGAGCGGGGCGTTTCAACGCGGGCGTTCACCTGCCCGGAGACAAAGCCCAGCCGGGGAATTGAGAGCGTTTCCCCCCCGGATTTCTTTCTCGTTTCCAGCAGTGCATAGATGCCCAGCGAAAACGGAGGGATCACGCGGTCTGCCGCAACGGAGAGTTCGGGCGAAAGCACGTCCACGCTGCGCCCCTCCAGCGTCAATTCTTCGCCAAAGGTTTTCACCACCGCAAATCGCCCGCGCCTCAGCAGCAACGATCCCGGTTCGCTGTATTTGGCTCCCGCCCGCTGATGCGCGTACTCCACGAGGCCCCGCAGCAGCGCGGCACTGCGTTCGGAAGAGGAGAAGTAGGCCGGAGCCGCGCCGACAAAAATCACGGTTCCCTTTTCCACCTCCTGCGCCCATACCGGGGTTCCGCCGGTGCGAAGAGTGTAGAGAGAGGCGGGTTCCGTGTTCCGTTCTTCGTCCCGGCCCGATTTTTCAGCGGGAGGCGGCGGAAAGGCGGGATAAAACGTGAGCGGATAATCGGCTCCGACCCTCAGTTTGGGCAGGGACGCCGGAAGATCGCCGCCGCGCTTTTCCCCGATCAGAACATGGGTTTCGTCGGGCTTGGCGGTGGCGGCTTCAAGGCGGTAACTTCCCCGCAGGGCAAGCTTCAGAAAGAGCGTCGTGTCGGGGGGCAGGTTGTCGAACTGAAAGGTCAACGCCGCGTTTCCCCCGAATGTTCGCTCGCCCGATGAAGTCAGAACCGTTCCGTTCTCAAAGCGCACAAAGCGGTTTTCGAGATCGGAACCGGAACGAAACGCCGCCGCAGGCTTGCCTCCAACGATCAATTCCGCTTCCCGAAGAGAAAGACCGCTCTCGGAAGACAGCGGCGACAGGCGCACCGCCGCCGATCCGTAGGACGCCGCAAATCGGGTCAGGTCTACCTGCACCCCCTCCCCTTCCCCGGCCTCGCCCTGCGCGACGGGAAGGTAGCGGGACGGATCTTCGGCCTCGCCCAGCTGCGTGACGGCGGTTCCGGTTTCGATTCCCAGCAGGGCAAACAGAGCCTCCTGCGGCGAGGCGCGTTTCGCCTTCTGCCACCAGCCCGCCCCAATCTGATTGTAGGGGTCGCTTCCCCCGACGAAGATCAGGCTGCCGCCCCGTTTCACCCATTGGGCAAGACCGATTTGCAGTTTTTCGTCAAGCGGCTTCTGGAAATCATAGGAGAGCAGCAGCGTCTTGAACGCTTTGAGGTAGTCGGGGTTGTCGGCACGATCCAGCGACGCCATCTGCACGGGAACGCCGCGCTGAAGCAGAGGAACCGCCAGACCGTAAAGCCCGTCGAGGTCGGAGGGAAAAGGAATTTCGCGCTGCCACTGCGCCGTCTCCGAGAGCAGCACCCCGATTTCGTCGCCGTTGTCGGGCTGGGCCGGGCCGCTGAACCGGGTTTCCTGAGCCAGCTCCGTGAGCAGGGAAAGCAGGGAGGCAAACTGAGTTTTTCCGTCGGCAGAGAGTTTGTTCCGGCTTTCGGGATCGGGGAGAACAAAACGGCGAAGGTCGGGGAAAAGCAGGGAAGCGGTGAGGGCCTCCGCCAGATCACCCGAAAACAGGTTTCCCCCGGTTCCCGGCGCGGGGAGGGTGAGGGTGAGGCGTTTCCCCGTGCCGCGCAGGATTTGATCGAGCACGGAGGCTTTGAGATAGGCGTAAGAAAAGGGCAGACTCCGCTCCGCGCCGAGGTAGCGCAGCTGCGCCTCTTTTGCTTCGCCGGGGTCGGCTTCGGAGAGCACGTCCGCAACAGCGGGAAGTGAAATCAGCCGAAACACGGGGCTGATCTCGGCGCGTTTGGCGGCAGAGAGCGGGTTGGGCACAAGCAGCACCCGCTTCACTCCGGGCTTAAGCCGCGAGAGTTCCTGCGACAGCCCGGCGGTATAGGTGGTGAGCAGGTTCGACATCAGGCGTCCGGCAAGCCAGCGCGGTTCCATGCCGCTTTCCGGGGCCTTCCAGGGGCTTGCGTAAATCTTTTCCCAGGCGGCCTTGAACACGGGTTCGTGTCCGGCGCGGGCAAAGTAAAACGGCTCGGACAGCAGCACGCCGTCGGCTCCCGCCGCCAGGTTTTCCGCCAGCTGTCTGCGCTCGGAGGCAAAGCGGGCAGGCGTTGGAGAAGGCACGGGCAGTCCGTTCAGCAGCGGGGTGTCGCCGCGAAAATCGGTCTGAAAAGACGAGCGGTCGGCTTCGTTCGGGAGGGAGAGGGCTTCGTTTCGCGCCCACACAGAGGCTCCTCGGCCATGCCACAAGGAGGTGAGCGGAGAGGAAACCAGTACGCCGTCCGAGCCGAAATCGTGCGCGGGGGAAGGCGGGCGTTCGGTTTTGACGAAAATGCTGGGGGCGGAGGGGCGGGTCAGGGTGAGGCGGGTTCCCGGCGGTGTGTTTTCCAGCAGAAGGGCTTTCACCGAATCGGGCAGCCCATCGTGATCGCGGTCAGGATCAAGGCGGAGATAACGCAGCCGTTTCACGCCGAACGCGGCGGGCTTACCGCTCAGGCCCACCAGTATTTCGCCGCCGCGTTGAAGGGAGGCAGGAGCCGTCCACTGCAAGGACAACGTTCCGTCTTGGAGCCGGGTAACGGAGACGGGGAGCGGCTGATTGCCGGGAGCGAGCACCATGACGGCGGGCAGAGCGGCGGTCTCCAGGGTGATTCGGAGGCGCATCAGCGAGCCGGGAGCGGCGGAAAAGGTGTAGAACCAGAACCCTCCGGCTTCGGCATGACGAACGCCGCCGGAGGTCAGCACCCCGCCCGAATTTTTCTTGAGATGATGAAACTCGGCGGGCGTGCCGGGGGTGATTTCCCGCTCGTAGGGCACGGGAGCCTGCGCCGAAAGCGGCACGGGCAAAAGCAGCAGCAGGGTCGGGATCGAAATTCGGGACATAGCCTTCGGACATTCTTTTCGCAGCGGCAAGGGGGCTGGAATTATTGTACCTGGGATTGCCGTTGTCGAGAAGGGCAGAGCGCGGCCCTGCCGAAGCGCACGGGGGCGGGGTACAATCATCCCATGAATCAAGCACAACCCAACAAAGCCATTATCCTTGTTTCCGGCGGCATGGATTCGTGTGTCACCGCCGCCATCGCCCGCTCCGAAGGGTATGATCTCCTCTTTTTGCACCTGAACTATGGGCAGCGCACGGAAGCCCGCGAGCTGAAGGCGTTTCACGATCTCGCCGATCACTATGGCGTGCCGCCAGGTGCGCGATTGGTTTGTTCCATCGCGCACCTTAAGGCCATCGGCGGCTCCAGCCTCACCGACAAAACGATTTCGGTGAGTGCCGCCGACCTCGACAGCGAGGCGATTCCCACCTCCTATGTGCCGTTTCGGAACGCGCACATTCTAAGCGTGGGGATTTCCTGGGCGGAGGTGAACGGGGCGAAAAAACTGTTTATCGGGGCGGTGTACGAGGATTCGAGCGGCTACCCGGACTGCCGCCCGGAGTATTACGCGGCGTTCAATGAGGTGGCACGGCTGGGAACGGCAGCAGGAGACATCCGCATCGAAACCCCGATTATCTTTCTGACGAAGGAGCAGATCATTCACCGGGGCGTGGAGCTAAAGGCTCCGCTGGAATTGACGTGGAGCTGCTACAGTCGGGAGGATATGGCGTGCGGAGTCTGCGATTCATGTGCTTTGCGCCTGCGGGGGTTTGCACGCGCCGGACTCGAGGACCCTATCCCTTACGCCGTCCGCCCGGACTACCGCTGAGGGAAAAGGGAGAGGGGAAGTTCTCTCCCCCTCTCTCCTCCCCTGTGAGGACGCGCTTCGGGCTTGTCCCTCGGCTTTGGGCGCAAGGCGTTAGTTTTCGAGCACTTCGATGGTGGGCAGGGGGACGATGGAAGTGACCTGTCCGGTGGCGGGGTTGACATAGCGATAGGCGGGGGCATAGAACCCTGGAGCGACGGGAACGCCGACGGCGTGCCCGGCTGCGGCAAAGGTGGTGAAGCCGTAGGAGGCGTACTTTCCGGGCGCGGGCTTGCGGGTACGCGACACCAGCGGCTGCAAGAGCAGTTCGGTCTTCACGCCCGCAGCGTTGGCAGCGGTGGCGCGAAAGCTGACTTCGTTGTCGCCGGGGAGTGCGGTGAGGGTGAGGCTGTCCCCGGTAAAGGCGGCCGCGGGGGGCAGCACGGGAGCGTTTCCGTTGGGGGTGATCTGGAAAAACTTGGAGGTCAGGGCGTTGTAGAGATTGATGGCGGTGGGGGTGTATTTTTCCCCGGAGAGTTTGTCGGTGACGGGATGAGCGGCGGCGTAGGCTTCCCAGAGGGCGATTTCGGGATCGGTGAGGGTTTTGTAGAGTTTGGAGGCTTGGGCGAAGTTGGAGCGGGCGGTGCGCTGTTTGGGGGTGTTGGAGGGGGTGATGCGGGCTTTTTTCTTGACGATGGAGCCGCTTCGGTTGCGGGAAAAGGTTTGCTGGTCAATAGAACCGCGCACATCTACAAGGTTGGGATTCAGAACGACTCGTGGCATAAGGTGAAATCTTTCTCGTGTGCCGGGTGGGTCTCGGTGGGTGCGACGCGGGGAGAGGCAAAATGGCACACGCACGGTTCTGCCCTCCGACGAAAATGCATGGCTCGTCTCAGTCTGAGAAAAGGCTCCACGAGATTGTCGGGGAGGAAGATGCAGAACTTGAGGTAGTTTTCTAAAATATTTTTCCTAGATGGTTTTAGAAAGCAGGGCAAAATGGTTTCAGGATTGAAAAGAGACGTTTTGAAGATCAGGGGCACAAATGACCGAAAAAGAAAACTAACGTGATCAGAAAGATATCAATCATAAGGTCTATCTTCTTCAAAGACGATCTTGTAAGAGCCTGAAATTTTTCTCCACGTTACCATAGACCATTTACTTCCAACTATTACGTAATCTTTTGTTTCACTAGATTTAAGGCAGGTCGTTGTTTCCATGCGAACTTGAACAGTTCCATCTTCTGAAAAATAGAATTGTAAAGCGCGCATTCTGTACAACGCAGAAGTTGCGTTCTCTACTTGGCGAGCTGGCATCGCCAACCCCATCATAATATTTTTCTTGTACTCCTGTTTGGTCTCGCTTTTTAAATTTGTATAATCGTCCGCGAATCTAGTCAAGTAATGATCTATTTCTGATTCTGATGCATTATCATTAATAATACCATTCAGTATATGCTCGTATTCAGAAGCAAGTTCTTGAACTGTCCTTCTAATTTCTCGCTCAGCTTTTTCCTCTTCTTTTTTTCGCTTTGCTTCTTGTTTTGTTTCATCCCCTTTAGGCGTAGATTCGGGTGCAGGAACAACTACCGCTTTTTCCCGAATTTCATACTTCAATCCGGTTTGGACCTTATCAAAAAGAGGCTTCCAACTATCAATTTCGTAGATGGGGGCAATGAACGCCAGGTTAATGAGCAAACGGGTATTAGGGAGATGTGCTTCGTATTCGATATGCCGAGTTTGATTTCGTTCAATTAGATCGTATTCCCTCACGGAAGCGTCGAGGTCTCCGATTTTCTTGTTCCTTTCAATCGAGTGATTGATGACATAAGGTTTTGAAGAATTATCTTTTTCGGCGGCTTCCGTTAAATGGGCAAATGAAGATTCACCTTCATACTCGAATACACGTAAGGCAATGTAGACATCACTTCTACCACGCAGGTAGATTCGCCTCCAAAACAAATTGCCTTGTAAAGGGAGGTGGGCTTCTCCACGCCAGTCAGCGGGAATCTGCATTATAATCGCCACCTCTTTGGTAACTTGATACTTGCGCTCCAGAATAGGTATTTTACTAGGATCAGGTTTCTCTTCCTTGCTTCCGAGGGGGGGAGTAGGCGGGTTCACAGGAGGGACGGTTGCCGCAGGGATTGGCGGCGGGGGAGATGGGTGGATGTGATTTCGGTAAAGTTCTAAAAATGGTTGTGACGGGTGGAAGCAGAGACCAATCACGCCCGAAATGATAACAATCCAGCAGTAAAATGTGAGAGGAACAGGATTGATTTTATCCTTCTCATGGTTGAACATCGCCCAGATAGTATGGACAGTGCCAACAATCAGAGCGAGTGCGGCAATTGAAAAGCATAGATCAGTAAAGCTCATGTTTGTTCCCCGCATAAGCAACGCAACCACGACCCTAGTTTCTCTGGATTGTAGGATTGGTTTCCGCGATTTTGCCGCTGATTTTATGCAAAACTGTTTCAATCCTACTACCGTAAATAGAATTCGGATGTTCGTACTGAAACTGGTCGCACTTTTCCTTCGCAAGAGCAACCTTGCCCTGTCTCTCTAAAGCCTCTACTAAACCCACAGACGCTTCCTCATTGTCGGGAGCCAGTGCGTATGCTGTGGAAAAATGCAGATACGCTTCTTCGACCTTGCCTTGTTTACTCCGAATGTTTCCGAGTACGAGATGCGCTTCGACCGCATCGGGGGATTGCTTGAGTGCCTCCTCCGCTCGTAGGATTGCGGCATCCGTCCGTGTTGCATCAGACAGATTTCGGGCTTCACGCGCTAGTTGGTTTGCTCTCTCCAATTTTAAAGAAGAACAGCTACTGAGCGCACAGATTGAAACGATCAGTCCGATCAAAATGAAAAATCTGGTGTTTGCTCTTTTCACAGTGTTGTTGCCTTCTTTTTGGTCTCGCTCAATGGTACTTCGCATCGGATTGTGCCCCCCTCTCTCAGTTTCACAAAGGCTTCACTCACCGCACCGGGTACTTTCAGTACGCTGAGAGTATCCTCTTGCTCTGGACGTAGCCCAAGTGCCTGAGCAACAAAACTACAGTTTCCTTCACCCTCGACCCGGTGAACAATTTTAGTAGAAACCGATTCCAATGCTTCTGAGGAGAGTTGCATCGGAGTCTGACTGACTAACACGGTTCCGCCTCCTGCGCCTTGGAGAGTCAGAATCCCATCGCGAATATGCTGTGATAAGATCATTGCCGGGGTAGGGCTTTCAACGATACCTGGAGGTATTTGGCGAACAAGACGGTGCGCCTCCTCCAAGACAAGGACGTGTTTGAGAGCGCAATCCTTCCCCCCTTGAGACTGCAATAAATACTCTGAGCGCAACAAAAGCAACAATCCCGCAAAAGTGATCCGTTCCTCTTCACTCGAAAAAACATTGTAGAGTTCGAGGTAGACATTATGGGTGAAGTAAGGTTTGACCGTCTTTGTTGTCTGCGACAGGAAAAGAAGGACAATTTCACTTTGCTTTAGCCTACCGAGAAAATCGTTCATAAAACTTTTCTTGTCAGCACCGAGTTTTGACCCTGGAACCGTTTCTAAACTAGAAACATAAGTTTTGGCATATTTAAGAAAGTGATCCATAGAGAACCAGGGATGTTCGAGACCGTCTCTCTGGCTAAGTTTTACCTGTTGCTGAAAAGGAAACGTTTTATAAGTATAGCCTTTCGTTTCTTCAGTGTAATTATCTTTCAACCAATTAAACCAGCCTTCGATTGCTCCTGAAACCATGTCCTCGACATACTGTTTCGCAAGAAGAGTGCCGGGAAAAAGTAACGAAAAGGCGACAGCAACGCTCATACCATGTCTGAGAAGTGAAATTGAACTTTGGGGATCAGTTGCCAGAAAAGGATTGAAACCCGGCATTACCTTCAATTCTGTTAGAGCAATACCCCTGGCAATACGGTTCCAGAGTCTTCGATAATCCGTCTTGATGGGATCAATAGCCAAGATTGGTATATCTGGCTGTTCCTTCACAAATTGTTCCAGCAACAGAAATGCAGTGTTCGTCTTTCCGCTCCTCGGCATCCCCAGAATGGCGAGGCTAAACTGCAAGTCGTTCGATGCAATCCGGATTTGGCGGTTGGGGTTATTTCCGATTCTGTAGCCAACGATCACTGTGCTTTTTCCAATTTTTTGCGATTAGAGTGGTCCATCCAACGTATAGGAATCGATGCCGTGAACTTCGCCTTCCATGCTGAACGGAGGAACTAAAAACTCGACGAGATCATCAAATGTCCATCCGTGTACGATCCCTTCGATCAAACGCTTTTGCACAGGAAGAGGTGCAAGTTTTTCGATCTCTTCAAGAGTCAAACTACCCCGAAATGTGCCGGGAGGACAGTCTTGCTCTATCGCTTGAAGAATCTGCTTCTCCAAATGCGGCATCGTGCTATCCCAGGCAATCGTGTAGAGTTTCTCTTGACCAGCAATGCCCTTTAGACTGGAAACATCCAGTTTCTCTTCTTGATCGGGATAGCCGTCTGTAGAAGCAGGAAGCAAGGACAAACAGTGCGACGCATAAGACATTGTTGCATTTTGCTTTTTTAGGGTCTCCTGGCGATAGCGAGAAACATAGAGCGTCAGTCGTGTGTCTTGTGGTTGTGCTGAAAGAAAATACAACAACGGAACCCACCGAGAGCGATGATGCCACTCTAGTTTGTAGGAAAGCGGAATCACATGCGATCTTTCAATATTGAGTCCGGGGTTATATTTAGTTTCTACTGCTGGCAACCGACATCTCTGAAAAACGGATGCTTTCTCGTTCACGATGAGGTATTGCCCGACCCCACGAGGCAGTTTTTTCAGGGCGTCCAGAGGAGGAGGTGCCTCTTGCGATGGTGCTACGTTAAATTGCCAGTACTTGTAGGTGTGCCATGATGAGTTCAATTCTTCGGGACTGTCGAAGAGAATGTTGATAACGCCGAGTTTATCAACAAAAAAATGCAGGACTAACGGCGCATCGGAACCCAACCACTGATTCAGAATTTGCTCGAATTCCTTGTAGATTTTGTCCACAAGACTAAAGTTCGTTTCCGTGCTTCTGGTGTCAATCAGATTGGCGTATCTAAGAGCGTACAGCAATTCTTCACCTCTGGAACGTCACACTGACCCGACACTGTCTGAGTCGGAAGTATCTCCATAGGAGTTGGACACTTCACCAACACTGTAATCCTCATTATTACTGGTAAGTGAAGAAAGCGAGGTCTCACTGGACATTTCATTTTGTGGCGTGTCAACGTAATGAACAGACTCGACTCCTTGGAATGCCAGTTTCGATGCTTCCTTAGCACTTACAGGTTGATCGGTCGTACTTGCAACAGGAATATCCATTTTTGCAGCTTTGCGGGCCTCTAGCTCTGCCGCAACCTCTATTGCGTCATTACCCCATACAGATCCAGATGAAGTATACGGTGAAGTTGCACGAACGTCTTTGTCAAACGAAATCGCCTCTTCATTGAATTCGTAGAAAGGTTCAGAATTCTGCGGGGCACGGGAGGTGTATGCAAGAGCAGGTTCAGGCAAATCAGTGGTTGCGACTTTCTTATGCGCTTGGGCAAGGTAGTCATCGCCTTTCGTCGTACCTGCAGGTACTCCCATTGCCAATGCCTGTTTCCCTACTTCCTTATCAAGCCCGAAAGTGCTACTGGAAACTTTGGCACGATCTTTATTTTCTACAGCGTAGATTTGTCCATCGTTTGTAGCAATCGCAGCATCAACTCCTTGCGCGTTAGAATTTTTACCTGTTTCAAGAGAGGATGCGTCAAAATTTGTGTCTAGAGTATCCAACGGTTCGCTCTTTAGCAAATCCGTTGGTTCTTTACCCTTCGAGGTCAGGTCACTCATCATTGCATTTCTGCTCTGCGCTTCTCCGATAGAACCCTTTGTGTTTTTTTTGTCGTCACCCTGTGTGGGTCGCGCCTCTTCGCGAGTACTGTCAAGCTGATCGCGCAAATTTTCGTAAGCCATAGCCATCCCCCTTACCAGAAGCTGTTCGTGGTGAATTTAGTGACGCCACCCATCAGAATTTTGGAGTTCTTGACGGTGACAATACGCCAGAAAACTTCATAACCTCGTGGTGCTTTGTGAACCGCCCCGATAATAATGTAATCTGCACCGAGAGTTCCACCTAGTTCAGCGGCTCTCGTATCCGTCATGTTTTGTGCGGTGATCTGTTTCTCCTGCATAACTTTCTCAATTTGTGGACGCTCTACACAATGGAAACCATCGTGTGATGAAAACGCGTTAAGAAGGACATCCTGGAAGTGAACTGCGGAAATATCTTCTTCTGAAGCGAATGGTGCAATCGCGAGAAGATTAGTTTCGCGTGGGACGTGTTTTTGAGTGAAAGCCTCTTTGACTTGAGTTTCTATCGGATTGCCATTGTCTGCATCCCACAAAAGTTTTCCTCCTCTAAGTTCAACCTGATTGGCATTGGGATTAGCAACCCGAAAATTTTGCTGGTTAAGGCGTGACCATAAGAAGATCCCGACAATTACCAAACCACCAATCCATACACATCTCTGGAAGTTTCTTTCTTTCATCCGAAGACCCTCCTGTTTACACCTCACACTGTAGGAAATGCGAACTCCCGCAGAGTTGCATACTGTTTATCCAGTACGTCTACCATGAATTGATATTGTTTAGTATCAAACTCACTCTCAATGAGTGTGTAAAGAGTTTCCAGTGCCTGTTTGTTGAGTTTATTTAGCTCATTGAGCGCATTGGCGTTCATATCAATGGCTTTTTTTCTGAGCGTCAGCATGGTATCTGTGATGTCTGTTTGTTCCGCTCGTGCCTTGCCTCTCACTTGGAGTGCCTCATCTTTGATCCGCTTAATTCGAGCCTCTGCCGCTTGTGAAAGGGTAACTTCATCAATGAAGAGACGATAACGAAAGAAAGTCGGGGTTGGAAACATAAAGTGACCTGTATATCCAGAAAGCCCTTCTTTCAGAAAAGCCAGTTGCAGTTCCACGTTTTTTTTGAGTTCAAAGTCCTCAGTGGCAGTGTTCGTAGGCACAATACTAAACAAAATGTTGTAATAGGCTTCGCGAAATCGAAAGAGCGTCGCGTCGGAAGACTGCTTCATCTTTTCTCTTTCAGTATCGAGCATTTGATCCATCATACTGCGAGCATGGGCTTCATCTCGCGGTAGTTGAATTTCCTGCCGGAACATCGCCGCAAAAACATCGGGTTGCGTATTAAGCTCTATTGCAATTCGGCATTTGAATTGAAAAAGTTCCGAATGAAGCAGCGGAACAGGGTACTCCTCCCATTCCCCTGCAACAAAGACCAGAATGGTGCTATTCGGCAGTGTATTAAAGTGTGGTGTACTCCTCGGTATCCCATAAGTGTCCCATTTAGGCGCGTTTGGATGGATTTTATCACGAATGACTTCAGCAATCGAACCCGAAAACAGTTCCACTTGCTGAATGTCGAAGTTCTTGTAGATCACCGTTGGGACGTTGATCAAATTGTCTTGATGAACGATTGCCAGCTTTCCCTGCCGAAGAGCATTAGTACCGGAATCATAGGTTTCGTGTTGTTGGATGGTGATCATACTACCGAACCCTTACTGGCTTCTTGTTGAAGTTGAAATTGAAGAAGACCAATATCAGAAGAACTATGTAGGCGAGACAAGTGGTTAGTTTCCAAAGGAAGTGGGTATTTACCGTGAGTTCACCTGCGATCCCCTGCAAAAACAAGTTCGCAGCAATGAAAAGACAAACCAAAGAAGGGAAGACTGAAACGTTACGAATCGCCAATCGTGTGTCTTCGGGGATTGCGCCATTGAATTGAGTTTGTTGCCCGTTACTATGTGCAAACTCGTTGATCGCTGTCCCAGACAAAAGGTTAACCATTAGTGAGCCACCAGGAAGAAGAGGTACAATCTTTAACACTATGTGAATTCCTTCGCTAATTCGACTTCTTAGACTCCCACATCCCCAAATAGTGATTAGCGTCAAAATTAAGTGCAAAATGGCAGGGTGAATCCACATCGAAGATTGTGCGTCCTCTGGTTTCCAGCCCCAAGTAACCATTTCTCTCTCCAGGATGTTCCTCACTAGTGAATGAGATTGAAATAGCCAGCCCGGAGCGTCTACGGCGAACGTGAGAAGTGACAAGCCACCGACGATGTTGAGCGGTAAATTTTCCTTCTGATTGTCCATTGAAAAGAATCTCCTACAAAAAACTTCGTGTCTGCGGGTATTTTGACCAGGGCAAAGCGTCCTGTCAACTCATTATATCAATAACACTCCAATTTCGCCACTATTTCTACCTGCGTTGTGTTGCTTTCTCAATTAGACCAAAAGTTTTGTTTATCATTGGGAAGTGCCAAGCTCCCAAATTTTTGCTATGACGATAAACATACTCAGATGAGCCACAATCGCAATCTCAAGTTTATGCGACAGGTTTCTGAGGCGGGGCTGATGAGAAGCGAGCGGGCGTCTCACGGCTTCCAGAACGATAGCAAACCGAGGAAAGAGCGAAGGTAAAGACCGTTACCTTCGCTCTCCCCTCGCCTGTCCCTCGATCTTGCAGCGTTGAGACATCCCCTCCAGAACCGCCTGCCTCCAGCCGACAATAGAGAACAGAACCCCTTACGCCCCGACCTCCCCTGCCAACAGAACGCAGAACGCGACGGGCAAACCCCCAGAGAAAAGAGACCCTTTATGCCCACCGCCCAACTCAGCGACTTCCTGACCTCCCTCTCCGGCTCGCTCGGCGAGGTTGTTGTCACCACCGGGAAGCGCGGCACCGTCCTTCGCAAAAAGCCCACCTATGCCCGCCCCACCACCCCGCTCCAGAAGGACAACGAAGCCCGAATGAAAACCGCCAACCTGGTCTGGTCCACGTTCACCGCCGGGGAAGCCGATGCCTGGAACGACTACGCCCTCACCATCACCCTTCGCAGCCCGCACAACGACACCCGCTATCATCCCACCGGCTACAACGCCTTTCTCGCCCTCGCCCTCAAGTTTCTCCAGGTAAACCCCAGCGCGGCAGTGCCCCGCACCCCACCCGCCCGGAAATTCGCGCCCGCTCCGCTTCTCCTCACCGTCACCCCCGAACGGGGCGCACTTCTCTTTACCGCCAATGCCCCCAATCCCCCCGGAACCGTCACCGAGCTGCTGCTTCAGACCCTGCCCAACCCCCGGCGCAAGCCCACCCCCAAGTACCTCTCGAAAGGATTTGTCGTTTTCACCTCCCCTGTTCCGACCGCCGTGCTCGACGTGCTTCCCGGAGCCTATGCCGCCGCCTATCGTCTGGTTTGTCCGCAGACAGGAGAGCGCACCGAGCCAGTCACGCTCGGCAAAACCGAAGTGACGGCGGCAGCGGCGGCACGGGTGAGAAAAAAGGCGGCGTAAACCGGAACCGTGAGGGGGCGCAGGGAAAGACAGAGAAGGCGGGAAGAGGAAAAGCGAGCGTATCGCGGGGGGCGTCACGGAGAAGACGCAGTTTCCCGCTGTCGGGCGGAACACCCCGGTTTGTCTCTCCCGGAAAATCCGCTGACGGAGAGGCCCGCTCTATCCCCTGTCCGCTCATACGCTCATTCCCGCGCTCCCCTTAGAAGCGACGCAGCACTTCCCCGGCGAGCAGGCCGTTGGGTACTCCCTCCGAAACCACGATCCGCCCGTTTAGAATCACGGTTTCGATGCCGCGTGAAAAACGGTGCGGCGTCTCAAAGGTAGCAAGGTCGGTGACGGTGCGCGGATCGTAGATTGTGAGGTCGGCGAAAAAGCCCGGAGCGATCCTGCCGCGCTCCGCCAAGCCCAGCCGCCCCGCAGTCAGTCCCGTCATCTTATGGACGGCCTCGGCCTCTGTCAGCACGCCGCGTTCGCGGACGTAGGTTCCCAGCACACGCGGAAACGTTCCGTAGGCGCGGGGGTGAATCTGCTCCTCCCCGTTTTTGCCGCCAGGGTGAGTGCCTACCCCGTCGGAACCAATCGAGGTAAAGGGGGAGCGCATCACTCGTTCGATGTCTTCGTCACCGATGGCGAAATTCACCGCCGCCACAAATCCCGGTGTGTCTGCCAGCAGTTCCAGCACATAATCAAGCGGGGCCATGCCCTTCTGCCGCGCCAATTCCAGGATCGTGAAGCCCTGAATGTCGGGGCGGGCGCGACAGGAACCCATTTGTAAAAGCCGCCAGGGAGAGGTTTGGGGGTCGGTGTCGTTCCAGTCGGGGCGGGCCAGAAGCCGGTCGGCGCGGATTTCGGCCCGCGTTTGGGGGTTTTTCAGCCGGTCGAGGGTATCGTCGTTGGAGCCGCTCAACGCCCATTTCGGCAGGGTCTGAATCGCCAGCGAGGTCATAAAGGCGGTGTAGGGGTACTGGTCGAGATACACCTCCACGCCGCGTGCCCGTGCCGCGTCCATCAGGGCGAGGGTCTGGAGGGTTTTGTTCCAGTTGCGGGCGTCTTCGGCTTTGTGGTGCGACAGCTGAAGCGAAACCCCGGCCCGCTCCACGATATTGAGGGCTTCCTGAACCGATTCGATGAGGGTATCGCCTTCGTTGCGGAGGTGGGTGGCATAGAACCCCCCGTAGTCGCGGAGCACGGTGCTCAGTTCGGCAAGTTCGTTTTCCTCCGCAAACGAGGAGGGCGGGTACTCCAGCCCGGTGGAAAAGCCCCACGCCCCCGCCTCCAAAGCCAGGGCAAGCTCGCGCTTCATCGCCGCCATTTCGTCTTTCGCGGGCGGGCGATCCGCCATCCCCATTTCGCGTTTCCGCAGCGAACCATGCCCCGCAAGCGAGTAGAAGTTCGTGCCCGTGCCCTCGTTCTCTACCACGCTTAAAAACTCGGCAAACGTGTTCCAGCGGATTTCCGCGCCGTAGGGCGCAAACCAGCGTCGCTCGAACTCAAAGGTATCGTTGTTCTGCACAAGCCCCAGCGACAGCCCGCAGTTGCCCACGACCTGCGTGGTCACCCCCTGGGTGAGGTAGGAGGCCTGCCTCGTGTCGTAGGTCACGGAGATGTCGGAGTGGGTGTGAATGTCAATAAAGCCGGGTGCGACGGACTTTCCGGCTACGTTGAGGGTGACGGAGGCGGGCCAGCGCGACAGGCCGCCCACCGCAACGATGCGCTCTCCCGCAATTCCGACATCCGCCCGAACGCCCTCCGCGCCCGTGCCGTCGAACACCGTGCCGCCGCTGATGAGCAGGTCGAGGTGCGTGATCCTGTCTTCCTGTGTCTTTTCCGTCATGGTCGTCCCCTTTGCCCGCATTGTACTTCGGAACGGGGACAGGGGTCAAGCCGAAGCGTTTGCGCTCTGCAAGGGGCCTGTCTTCCCCCGGAAGTTGTGTCCCTAAAACGGTGGGCACGCTGTGCCTTCCAGACGTGCGCTTTTGTCCGGGGACAAACCGCAGTTCAGAACATCGGGAGCAGGGCTTTCCCGTTTGGGGAACAAGGCCGCTTTTCACTTTGTCTGAGGGGCAGACCCGTCTTTCCCCGGCGCGGCGTTCGCTCCGAGGGCAGCGGGCAGGGAGGCCGTGTTAACGGCCTGCCTCCTGAGCGGCAGCGGCTTTTCGTGTACGCACCGGGGGTGCGGTCGCGGTAAATTCGCGGCCCGCCCGGAGCGGCTTCGCTAAAACCGTTCGCGCAGAGGTTCGCGAAGGGGAGACGGATGTGAAAAATAAGCCCGATAAATGAGAAGCGAAGCCGTTTTTTACGTACGGAAGCGTGGGATCGTTCGGTCGCCCTGCCAAACTCGAACCGGCCTGAACACCCCCGCCCCCCTCGCCTTTTCTATCGCACGCGGCGGCCCCCAATTCCAAGGGCCTCGGCCTGAACGGGGCGGCCTTGATCTTTCTGATCTGGGGGAAGGGAAGACCCCCTTCTGTAGAGAACTGACGCCTGTGCGTTTCCGATCTCACCCCGCCTCCTGCGGAAGCGATGGCTTCGGGTTGTGCAAACCCGGCCCTCACCGTCTTCTGAAACATTTCGCACCTGAAGCAAAGGGAAGAAACAGGCCCATGACTGACTTAACATCTGCTCGGAAAACTCCTGCGTCTGCGCCCCTCGCCACTCCAGAAGCGCAGAAACCCTCCGCCGCCGCTGAACCGCAGCCGGAACATTCCGCCTCCCGCGAAAGAGGCGGGGTCTCCCCTCGGCTGGAGGCCATTCTGGAGAGCAGCAGCGATGCCCTCGTCGCTGCGGCCCCGGATGGACACATTATCGCCTGGAATCCGGGGGCCGAGCGGCTCACAGGCTACTCGGCAGAAGAGATGATCGGCACCCCCGGCACGCTGCTGATGCCCTCTGAGCGGCAGAAGGAAAATGCCCGCATTCGCGCCGCGCTTGTTCGGGGCGAGGAAATCCCGCCGTTTCAGAGCGTGGTGGTGCGAAAAGACGGGGTGCACGTGCAGGTTCTGCTGACCCTGTCTCCGATCAAGTCCGAGGCGGGCGAAGTGCTCGGAATCTCTGCCATCGCCCGCGACCTCAGCTCTCACCAACGCGAAGCGGAGGAACGCCGGGCGATCATGTCCGGGGCGCACTGCCTGATCTGGTACGCCGATGTGTATGAGACCACTCATCCGCGCTACCTCCACTGGGATTTTCGGGTGATGGACACGGAGGCCGCGCAGCGTTTCATGCCGCTTTCGCTGAACCGGGGAGAGAGGTACAAAGACGGCTGGTATCGTCACCGTCACCCCGAAGATCAGGAGGCCTGCGACCGGCTCGGCACGGCGTCCATTCGGGCGGGAAAAAGCTATGAGCAGGAATTTCGCTGCCAGCGAGCCGACGGGGATCTTCGCTGGATTCACGAATCGGTGAAAGTGGAGACCCTTCAAGCCGGAAGGCACTGGCGGGCTGTGGCGGTCTGCACCGATATTACTCCGTTGAAAGAACTGGAGTCTTCCCTGCGCGAAAGCGAACGCAAAGCGCAGCTGATCGCCGAGGCGATGCCGCAGATTGTATGGACGGCCCATCCTGACGGCGAACTCAATTTCATCAGTGGACGCTGGAAAGATTTAACCGGGCAGCCCCCGGAGGCGGGGCTGGGGTCGGGCTGGGAGAGGTTTGTGCACCCGCAGGACGGGGAAGACGCCCCGCGTCTGTGGGATCGTGCCGCCGAAACGGGGCGCGTTTTCGAGCGGGAGATGCGCCTTCTGCGTGTTTCCGACCACACGTATCGCTGGCATCTGTCGCGTGCCCTGCCCCTGCGCGACGCCGACGGGAAAATCTGGATGTGGGCGGGAACCACCACCGATATTGACGACTTGAAGCGGCTGGAGGCGGGCCTGCGTGACAGTGAAGCCCGGTATCGGTTTCTTGCGGAGTCCATTCCTCATCTTGTGTGGGCAACGCAGCCGGATGGAACGATTGACTACTTCAATCCCCGCTGCATCGAATACACCGGGTGTTCCCTTGCGGACCTCTTCGGGTGGGGCTGGAAACGGGTGGTTCACCCGGAGGATTTCCCGGCGGTGCTGCACCTTTATCAGAAGGCCATTCAGGAGGGCACAGAGTTTCAGTACGAATACCGAATTCGGCGTTTCGACGGGGTGTACCGCTGGCATCAGGGCCACGCGCTGCCGCTGCGGGAGGAAAACGGAACCATTGTGCGCTGGTTTGGAACCTGCACCGACGTAGACGCGATGAAGCAGGCCGAAGCCTCGCTGCGCGAAAGCGAGCAGCGGCTGAAAGCGGCCCTTGACGCAGGCAGCATGGGCATCTGGGAGTGGGATTTGATTTCCAACGCCGTTACCTGGTCGGCAGAAACCGAACGCTTGTTTGGAATGGAACCGGGAGCCTTCGATGGCTCCTATGAAGCCTATCAACAGTTTCTGCACCCGGACGATAAGCCGCACGTCAGCGAAGCCCTTCAAAACTCCCTTCGGAACCGCACCCCCTACGAACACGAGCACCGCGTGGTCTGGCGCGACGGAAGCCTCCACTGGATTGTAGGCAAGGGCGGCGCGTTTTACGATGCCGCAGGGAAACCGATCAAGATGCTCGGAACCGTCACCGACATCACGGATCGAAAGCGTTTGGAGCAGCAGTTTCTGCAAGCGCAAAAGATGGAAGGCATCGGGCGGCTCGCTGGAGGGATCGCGCACGACTTCAACAATTTGCTGAGCGTGATTCTGGGTTACTCCGAAATGGTGGAGCTGGAACTGGCCGAGGACAGCCCGCTAAAGCCCAATGTCCGCAGCATCCAGAGTGCCGCCACTCGTGCCGCCAAGCTCACCGGGCAGCTGCTGGCTTTTGCCCGCCGTCAGGTAAGTGCCGCTCAGGTGCTCTCCCCCAACGAGGTCATTGCCGGGATGAGCGAAATCCTGAAGCCGCTTATTCGGGAGGACATCGAACTGCTTTTTTCCCTGAACGACGAAACCGGCTTTGTGAAAGCCGACCCGTCGCAGCTGGAACAAGTCATTGTCAACCTTGTGGTGAATGCACGGGACGCCCTCCCCGGCCCCGGCAAAATCACCCTTCAGACCGAAAACGTCACGCTCACCGATTTTTATCTGCGGGAAGATTTGTCTGTCACGCCGGGAGAGTACGTTCTCATTGCCGTCAGCGACACGGGCACGGGGATGAGCCCGGAGGTGAAAAACCGCTTGTTTGAGCCGTTCTTCACCACAAAGGAAGTCGGAAAAGGAACCGGGCTGGGGCTTTCGACGGTGTATGGCATCGTAAAGCAGAGCGGCGGCTATCTGTTTGCCTACTCTGAGATGGGGCTGGGCACAACGATGAAAATCTATCTGCCAAGGGTGCTTTCCGTTTCGGGAGCAAAAACCGAGGAAAAAGAAAAAGCCCTTTCCGTTGGCGGAACCGAAACACTGCTGGTCGTTGAGGACGAACGGCTGGTGCGCGATCTCACCGTGTCCACGCTTCGGAAGGGGGGCTACCGGGTGCTGGAAGCCCAGAACGGAGCAGAAGCCCTGAAGACTGCCGAGGAGTTCCGCGAGGAAATCTCCCTCGTCGTCACCGATGCCGTCATGCCCGTGATGAACGGCAAAGAACTGGCAGATCGGCTGAAAGAACGCTTTCCGTCTCTTCCCGTGATGTATGTTTCGGGCTACACCGAAGAGGTCACCTCCACGCAGGGCATTCTGCCGGAAGGAACCCCGTTTCTGCAAAAGCCCTTCACTTCACAAGGGCTGCTGAAGATGGTGCGCGGCCTGCTCGATTCGCCCCCTGCTAAACCGAAAGACCGCTGAGCCTGCCTCCGCCGAGCCTGCCCTCGCCGGGCCGGGGGAAAGACGTTTCAGGGTAAACTGATCCCTGGAAGCGAGCGCAAAGATGCGCCGCCCCAATCCTGCCGCGAGGTCTGCCCCTGTGTTTCGTTCGGAGGTCTTGAACATTCCCGCTTTCCGCCGCCTTTTGATGGGGCAGGCGGTGTCGCAGTTTGGGGACGCCCTCTACTTTCTGCTTTTCCTCTTTGTGGTGGATCGGCTCACGGGCTCGGCGGCAATGGTCGGCTATGTGGGCGCGTTGGAGGCGATTCCCTTTCTGCTGTTCGGGCCGTATGCCGGGGTAGTTGCGGATCGGCGAAGCCGAAAGGGGATTCTGCTGTTTTGTGATCTCACCTCCGCCGCCCTGCTGATCCTGCTGGGAGGCGCAGCCCTCCTCACGCCGCACGTTCCCGTCCCGCTTGTGCTGCTGTCTGCGTTTCTGCTCGCGCTCGTCAACACCTTTTTCACCCCGGCGAAAAGTGCCGCCGTTCCTGCCCTTGTGCCTCCCGAACATTTGATGGAGGCAAACGGGCTGAGCATGGCAATTCAGAACGGGATGCCGCTTTTCGGGATCGCGCTTTCCGGCTCGGGGCTCGGCCTTGTGTACCGCCTTTACCCCGCCCTGTTTCTTCCTGCCGCCGCCTTTCTCAACGCACTCACCTTTCTCGTCTCCGCACTTTCAATCAGCGGTCTGCCGCGCTTAATGCCTCTGCGAGACGCCAACGCTCCGCCGAAAAAGCCGCTTGCCGACGCGCTGGACGGCTTTCGCTTTCTTAAAAACAACCGGGTGCTCCGCACCGCCACCGTGCTCAACTTGTTTCTGAACCTGTTTATCGCACCCTTTATGGTGGCCCACGTAAAAGCAAACCGGGACTGGTTCGGGGGGCAGTACGGCACGATTGCCGCGTTCGAAGCCGCCTTTATCGCCGCGATGGTCGTCACCAGCCTTTTTCTCTCCCAACGAGAACTTACCCGTCCCGGTCTTGGCTTTATCGCAGGACTGGCTCCTATCGGATTTTTCGTCGCGCTCATGGCCTACACCCCCAACTTCTGGGGCTATCTGGGGCTGAACCTGCTCTGCGGGCTGACCATTCCCCTTGCGCTGCTCCCGATGGGAACCTACACGCAGCTGGTCGTGCCCGATGCGTTCCGGGGTCGGGTGCAAAGCGCACAGGCAATGGTCTCACGCGGTGTCACCCCGCTCAGCATGGGGCTGGCAGGAATTTTTCTGGAGCGGTTCGGCCTCAAAGCCTTGTTTCTGATAATGGGGATCGGTATGGGGGTTTCCGCCCTGATCGGGCTTCTGGATCGGGACTTTCGAGAGGCGAAAATGCCCCGCACCGCCCCCTCCGTTTCCGCCTCCGCCCCCTGATTTCCCCTTCGGCAGCGGGAGGAAGAAACACTTTTCTCCGTGAAGGAGCGACCCTGGGCAGTGGAAAAGCGTTCTTGCGAAAAGGAAAACCGGCTTTTTCTTCTGGAAGAGCTTCAGCGCAATGGAGAAGAGGCACGCCGCGAAAGCTGGAAGCCTCTTTGAGAAAGGCGGCTGGCTGCCAGGGAAAGAGAGTTCTCTCCTCGCTCCTCTTTTCGCCGCTCAAATGCTTTGAAAGTGGAGGGGGAAAGTGATTTTTCGTACCTGAAACGAGATCGGCATAAGAATTGGCAGGCAGGGTGTCCGAAGAGCACGGGTCGGTACGCCTAAGAGCGCGAACTTGGGTTTTGCGGAGAAACGTTTTTCAACCCCCGCCGAGATCGAGTTTCGTTCGGAGCCGGTTCTCTCCGTCAGCCCGCAGTTCAAGGGAACACTGGCCTCTTGTCTTCGCGGGGAAGACAACCTGCGCATCGTGAAGGCGAAACACGCCGCTGGGGTACGCGGTTTCGCGCAGAGGGCCGCCCTCGGCCTCTAGATCAACGCGCGTGTGACGATGCTTAACGGAGCGGCGGCCATTGGCGATCTGCGGCGGTTCGCTGGATCGTTCGGAAAAGCGGAGGGTTCAGAACGCGCACCCGGATTGAGTTTCCGCCGATCTTCCTGCGCTTTTGCAAATTCTGATCGGGCTGCTGAGCTGAAATTACCCCGCAGCACGGAGCGGCGGCAGAATCGGCGAACTCCCCTGCCGCCCGCCGCGTACTGAATCCCTATGACCCACACCCAAACCCCTCTCGCCGACTTTGCCGCCGTTGCGCTGTTCGGACAGGACGCCGCCGAGTGCCTCGTTGCCGTTGAGCCGAACTTCGAGACGGGCGTCACCCGATTTTTTCGCGAAAACGGGGAGATTCGCCGCGACACCGCGCCCTTTCAGCGTTGGACTCTGCTGGAGAAAAAGCCCGATTATGAGCTGCCCAACGCCCTCTACACAGAACTCGAAGGCGACGGCTACCGCTGGCTGGTCGAGTTTCCCACGCAGCCCGATTTCATGGCGGCTCGCCACATCCTTCGCGAGCACCACGCGGGTAACCTCACCTACCCTGGCGGAGCCAAAGCCTATTTTCTCCGCTCCGGCGTTACCCTCTTCAAAGGCATGACCTTTGAGCAGGTGGCGCGGCTTCAGTTCGACATCGAAACCGTCGGTCTTGACCCGGAAGTGCCGGACACCCGGATTCTTCTCATCGCGGTTTCCGACAACTGCGGCTTTCTGGAGCTGATCGAAGGGGACGAAAAGCAGATTTTAGAGCGGTTCGCCGAGGTGATCCGGGAGCGCGACCCGGACGTGATCGAAGGGCACAACCTGCTCGGCTTTGACTTTCCCTTTGTGCTCAAGCGGGCGCAGCGGGCCGGGGTTCGCCTCCTTATCGGGCGCGACGGCTCCGAAGCCCGAATCGGGGAGGAGCGCAATTACGCAGTGACGGCGGGCAACTCGCGCCCTTTTCGTCCCATTTATCTTTACGGGCGTCATGTGCTCGACTCCTATCTCATGGTGCAGCGGTTTGACTGGGCGAAACAGTCGCTTACCGGCTATGGATTAAAGGAATGCGCCCGCGTGTTCGGGTTTGCCGAAGAAGACCGGGTGGAACTTCCCCGCGACCGGATGCAGGAACTCTACCGCGAAAACCCCGAACTCGTGAAACTCTATGCAAAGCAGGACGTGATCGAAACCCGCAAGCTGGCGGAACTGATTACCCCGGTTGATTTTTACCAGACACAGATGGTTCCCGACAATTACGGCTCAGTGGCGGTGACCGGAAACGGAGAAAAGATCAACTCAATCTTTATTCGCTCGTGCCTTCGCGAAGGCGTGGCCGTTCCGCAGATGCAGCCTTCCCGCCCTTATTCGGGCGGCTACTCCGAGGTGCGGGTGCAGGGCTTGCTGCATCCCATCGTGAAAGCGGACGTGGAAAGTTTGTATCCCTCCCTCATGCTCACCCACAAGATCGCCTCTTCGTCCGACGCAACGGGAACGTTTCTGCCCTGCCTGCGCGAACTGACGCAGCGGCGCATGGACGCAAAGCGCAAATTGAGCGCACCGGGGCTCAATGAGGCCGACGCGCACTACTGGGACGGCTTGCAGGGTTCGTACAAAGTTCTCATCAACTCGTTTTACGGCTACCTCGGCGGCCCCTTTCATTTCAACGATTACGAGGCGGCAGAAAAGGTGACGGAGGCGGGGCGCGAACTTGTGCAGAAGATCGCCTCCGAGATCGAAGCGACCGGCGGAACCGTAATCGAAATTGACACGGACGGAGTTTATTTCACGCCGCCCCCCGCAGTGCGCGACCAAGAGGACGAAGAGGCGGAGCGAGAGTACGTCGCCAGGGTGGGCGCGTTTTTGCCGGAGGGAATTCGGCTCGCCTTTGACGGACGCTTTAAGGCGATGCTTTCGATCAAGACGAAAAATTATGTGCTCGAAACTTACGATGGGCGCAAAATCTTTAAGGGAGCCTCCCTGCGTTCGCGCAGTGATGAACGCTATGGACGGAAATTTCTGAGTTTTGCGGTGGAGCGTTTGTTCGAAAACGACCTGGAAGCGATTGGAAAGGGCTACGCCGAACGGATTGAGGAGATTCTCGCCCGCAAAGTTCCCATTGACGATCTTGCCCGCCGCGAACGCATCACCGACAACACCTTTTCCAGCGAAAACCGGGCGCGAATGGCGAAAGCGGCGCGGGGCACGGCAGTGGGCGAGTTTGTGAAGCTGTACGAGCGAAGCGACGGCACACTGGCGAAGGTGGAAGAGTACGCCGGGGATGAGCACACCCGTCACTATATGGACAAACTTTACAAATTCGCTAAACGCATTGAAGAAGCGATGGAGGCCATCGAGAAAGGCTCTTTTTCTCGTTTGATCTCGAAGCCGACGGCGCACGGTTTGCCGCAGAAACTGCAAACCACGCTGGACCTCTTCGGATAAAGCAAGGCTTTTTGAGGCCGCAGAGACCGCTGAAATTTCGTAGAGAGGGGTAGAGCGGATTTGTTTTGCATCGAGAGCGGCAAAACTGCTCTTTTCTTTTCAATCAGGAGTAAACCGTACCAATGGCATTGACGAAACGAAGTCTTGGGCGCACCGGCCTGGAAGTGACCACGCTGGGCTATGGCGCGATGGAAGTGCGGGGGTCGCGAATTTGGGGCGGGCGTCCGGTGACCGAAGCGCAGGCGGAAACGATCCTCAACGCAGTCTTGGACACCGGTATCAATTTTATTGATACCTCCAACGACTACGGACGCAGCGAGGAGTTTATCGGAAAGTATCTGAATACCCGCCGCGATGAGTATTTCCTGGCTACGAAATGCGGCTGTACCGTTGTCGAAAAAGACGAGCACACCGACGACACGCCTCACGTTTGGACCCGCGAGAATTTGTTTCGCGGCCTGCACGAAAGTCTGGAGCGGATGAAAACGGATTATGTAGATGTGATGCAGCTGCACAATCCCACCGTCGAGCAGGTTCAAAACGGCGACCTCGTGGCGGTTTTGGAAGAAATGAAGGCACAGGGCAAGGTGCGCTGGATCGGGTGCTCTTCCACGCTGCCGCACCTCACTACCTATATTGCCGCCGACCTCTTCGATGTCTACCAGATTCCTTACTCCGGGCTGGAACGTCTTCACGAAAACGTCCTGACCGAGGCCGCCTCCGCCGGAGCCGGGGTGATTGATCGGGGCGGAGTGGCTCGCGGCGAACCCGGAGCCGGTTTGGGCAGCACCGACCGCTGGCTTAAATTCGAGGAGGCCAAACTCGACGAGCTGCGGGAAGAGGGCGAAACGCGCACCGCGTTTCTGCTGCGGTTTCTGCTGTCGCATCCCGACATTCACACCACTATCGTCGGGACTTTGATCCCAGAGCACCTACGGGAAAACGCAGCGATTGCAGAGCGCGGCCCGCTTGCCGCCGAGGTGTATGCGGAGGCCAAGGAACGCCTGGATCGAGTGGGAGAAAAAGCCGCGCTTCCCGATTGATCCCGTTTGTGCAAAATGGTTTTTCACAGGCCGCTGCGCTGGAGACACAGAGGCACGCAGAAAGACCCGCAATCCGCCAAAACGTAAAGAACGCAAGCGGGGGGAGAGAGGCGCGTGCCGCTCTCCTCCCTCGGTGCGTCACGCGAGTATTAAATCGAGAAAGACCCTGACCATGAAATCAAAGAATCAATCCCTTTGCCGAAACCCTTTTTCGGCAAAGAAAACGCTGTTTCTGCTGGCCCCACTCGGCTTGGCTGGCTCGTTTGCCTGCGCCCATTCCGAGGAAAGCCCCAAGCCCGCCGTTGTCGTGGCGGGTGCACCCGGCAAAACGCTGACCGGCGAGGCGGCCCTCGGCGGGTGGGATACGGATGCTCCGGGTGTCCGCCGCAAAATCACTCTGGCCGACCTGCCCAAGCCCTACGCCACCCCTCACGTAGACAATGGCCCCCGTCTTGTGCCGCGCCCGGCAGGGGCTTTGCCCAAGGTTCCAGCGGGCTTTACCGTAGAGGCTTACGTCACTGGGCTGCAAAACTGCCGCTACGTGACAAAGGCTCCGAACGGTGATCTCTTTATCGTGGAGAGCGGGCCGGCACGGATCAAAGTGATTCGCCCCTCCGCAACGGGGGGTTCGCCGCAGATTTCCGTTTACGCAGGCGGTCTTTCCAAACCTTTTGGCTTGACGTTTTACCCGAACGGATCGAACCCGGAATACGTCTACGTGGCGAACACCGACAGCGTGGTGCGTTTCCCCTATAAAAACGGCGACCTTCAGGCGCGAGGAGAGGCACAAACGGTGGTCAACAACCTTCCGGGCGGCGGCAGGCTGCGGGGGGGTGGACACTGGACTCGCGATCTTCGCTTTTCCCCGGACAACAAACGGATGTTCGTTTCGGTGGGCAGCATCTCCAACGATCACGAACGACCCACCGATCAGGACGACCGCCGCGCCGACATTTTGGAGTTCACACCCGAAGGCAAAAACGAACGCATCTTCGCATCGGGTATTCGCAATGCGGTAGGACTGGCGATCCATCCCGTCACAGGGCAGCTTTGGTGCAGTGTGAATGAGCGGGACGGCCTCGGCGACAATCTCGTTCCCGACTACATCACTCATGTCGAAGAGAACGGCTATTACGGCTGGCCCTGGCACTACATGGGCGGGCACGACGACCCGCGCCATGCGGGAGAGCATCCCGAACTGAAAAACAAGGTGATTACGCCGGATGTGCTGCTTCAGTCGCATATGGCGTCGCTGGCCCTGACGTTCTACACCGGAAAACAGTTTCCATCGGAATACGCTTTGGAGGGTTTCGCGGCGGAGCACGGTTCCTGGAACCGTTCCCGGCGAACCGGCTATAAAGTGGTTCGCGTTCCAATGAAAAACGGCAAAGCCACCGGCGAATACGAAGATTTTCTGACCGGATTTGTGACGCCGGAGGGCGATGTCTGGGGCCGCCCCGTCGGGGTCACCGTCGGGCAGGACGGCTCCCTGTTCGTTACCGACGACGCTTCCGGGACACTGTGGAGGGTGGCTTACACCGGAAAATAATCGCTCTCCGTCGAAGGTTAGAGCTTTCGGTTTGCAGAAAGGAGAGGGCAGCGATGCGGCGGTCTCTCCTTTTTGCAGTTCAAGGGAAACTGACGCTTGACAAAATCTTAAGACTTTGTTATGCTGACGCAGGAAAGAGCCGTTTCCTCCTTGAGAGTTGGTTAGCGTTTAACCCGCCGTGAACGGCGTCATTCAATTCGCTACGACGCAGAAATTGAGAAACGAAATGATCGAACAAAATCCTGCCGCAGCTTTGAGTGTTTTTCTCGTTCCGAACATTTTTTGGCCATGATCCTTCTTTGAATTCCGATGTTAGCGAGTGTGCAGGCTTTCGTTTTCCGCTGGGCGGCGAAAAAGTCGGAAGGGCTTGAACTCTCTTACAGTGCCTCTTTTGCCACTGTTTTCGTCAATCTGCTTGGCGGGTTTCTGCTTTCTCTTCCGATTGGCATTGTGCTGATTTCGCTTCACGCACTCCAAGGGATTGAGCGGCTGGTCAATCTCGCTCTGATCCCAGCGGGCTGTCTGCTTCAAGCGGCCCTCATCAGCGCACGACATGGGCTGAGTTTTCAGCAGTCCCTCAGAGTCGTCTTTCCTATGTTCCGGCTGGGTCTGGCGATTGCCGCAGCATGTCTGGTCGTTTTCTTAGTCGTGGGGGCCGCGATTGGTGCAGCCCTGTTCTCTAAAACCCAGTGATCCCAGAGAGGAATGCTTATGTCGAAAATCAGCAATCCGGCACAGCTGAAGTCCGCTGCCCCGATTTCGGGGGAAGACCTTCAGGCTCTTCCCGTTAAAAACATCGAGACAGCCGCTGCCTTTTACGAGACGCGGCTCGGTTTTTCGCGGGTGAGTCACAGCGGCGAAACCGCAGCCCTTACCCGCGACAGCGTTCAGCTCGGACTCGTTCTCGACACCGGCCACAACCCGGAAAAAGCCGGTTCCCTCACTTTTGCAGTGGAGGATCTCGATGCTCTGCACCATGAGCTGACGGAAAAAGGCGGGAATCCCGGCGAGTTCGGAATCGGGCACTGGAACGGAGGGGCCTACCGTACCTTTTTTCTGCGTGAGGACGAAAACGGCTACTGTTACTGTTTCCACCATCCCCTGTAAACCGAAACGAGGGCGAAAACTTTTTAGTCTTCGCCCTCGTTTCGGTGTGCAGACACAAGCAGGAAAATCTCTTCCAACAGGGCTAAGCCGGCCCCTGCGTGAAAGGGATGACATAAGGCCCGCGTGGAATAACGGTGAGGGTTGCGGCGGCTCCATGCTTGGCAAAAGCGGCTTTGAGCGCGGCTTCGGCGGAAGAAGCCGTATTGACGTGGCACTTCGCCAGCACTTCCGGCGCGATCCCGTCCGTCACCACCACGATTTCGGCGCGGCGGGAGGCTTTCGCCAGTTCCTCCACCTGCCATTCCTCCGGCAAAAATACGCCCGGCTCCGAGATTTGGGCCACAAAGCGTTCCAGACTTCCTGCCCCCAGCAGCGTCGCCGTAAAGTCCGGCGAGCCGATCCCCTCTTCGCAGGATGACAGCACGATAATCGTTCCCCCCTCTTTCACGGCGGGCATCGCCCCGACCATTCCTTTCACCGTCTGATAAAATGTGAGGTCGAGAGGATAGCCCGCGCTCGAAGTCAGCACGATGTCGGCAGGAGAGGACACCTGGGCGCGGACATGGCGTGCCGCAAATGCCACCCCCTCAAGCCACGCCGCTTCAAAGTGGCCTGCAAAAACGCCGGTGATTCGGTTCTGCTCGTCCAGCGTGACATCACAGATCAAATTTTGTGAGGCCATTTTTGCAATCGCCAGATTTTCCTCGTGAACCGGGTTGCCTTCCAGCACCCCCATGATCGCGTTTGGATGCTCCAAAAAGCGGGGGCAGTGCCATTCCCTCACCGTCTCGAATGCGGCGATCCCCGGCATGATGAGTTTGCGCCCGCCTGAATAGCCCGCCATAAAATGCGGTTCAATGAGGCCGACGGACACTTTCAGTTCTGCTTCGACATAAATTCGGTTAAGCTTAACGGAGACGCCGTTCGGGGAAACACCCAGATCAGTCATCGCTGTGAGGTCTTTGCACTCGTGGTTGACACAGCGGTAGTCGCGGGCAATTTCCTCCCCGACAAGTGAGATCAGTTCCGCGCCGAGATTCGGGCGGTGGGTTCCAGTGGCAATCAAGATCGTGATGCCGTCGCGGGGAACCCCGGCGTTCTCCAAAATTCGGAGGATCGGAGCCAGAATCGTTCGGTTGGGCACGGGGCGGGTGATGTCGCAGATCACGAGGCAGGCGGTTTTTTTGCCCGCCGCGAGTTCCCTCAACGGGGCCGTGCGGATCGGTGCTTCCAGGGCCGCCTCGATTGCCGCATTCGGGTCGGAGACGGGAGAGGCCGGGGTGATCCCCAGTACTCCCAGCAGGTTTGCATCGGGCACGGTCACCTCCTGCCCGGTTTTACCATAATCCATTTTAATCCGCATGATCGTCTTTCCGTTTTGGGTCTGTTTTAGGGGGTTCCGCCCGCAAAAGCGTAGTTTTTTCGGAGGTCGTCCGGCAGGGAATAACCGATGCCGGGCGTTGTCGGCAGGGAGATCGCGCCGTCTTTCACGGGAAAGCCCCCTTCCTGAAGTGCAAGCCGCAGCGGAGAATCGTACACCTGCGCCGGGGCAAACTCAATGAAAGGCGTGACCGGTGAGTACGCCGCGAGATGCACCGCTGCCGCACCGAGAATCTGAGTGCTCCAGTTGCCGGGGCACACAAGAACGCCGCGCTCGGAAGCCATCGTCACAATCCGCTTGGCTTCCGTAATCCCGCCGCAGGTTGTCATGTAAGGCTGAACAATCTGCACCCCGCCGCGATCCATCATCTCCCGAAACTCCCAGCGCGTGACCCCGTGCTCGCCCATCGCCAGCGGAATCGGGGAGCGGTCGGCCAGGGCTTTGTAAACTTCGGGGTTGTCCACCGGAAAGGGCGTTTCCAGAAAGAAAACGTCCAGCGGTTCCAGTTCGCGGCAGATGCGGGTCATCGTCGCGAGATCGTTGAAGCCGTAGCCGACATCCACCATCAGCGTTTTTTCTTTTCCGATGGCGGCGCGAACCGCCTTTGCCAGTTCAAGGACGCGGCGCGGCGACGACATCATCGGCTCCGCCTTGAACGCCCGAAAGCCCTCTCCGGCGAGCTGCTCCGCCCGCGCCGCCTGCTGGCGGATCATATTGTCGTCGTCCCATGTATCGGAAACCAGCGTACAGTACGGAACCACCCTGTCTTTGGGGGTCTCGGAATGGGTCTGAAAAAAGCCGCGCTCTACGCCGCCCAAAAGCCGATACACCGGTTCGCCCAGCGACTGCCCGTAAATATCCCACAGCGCGACATCGAGTGCGCCGAGAATGATGATTTGCCAGCCCCGCCGATTTGTGTGCATCAGGGAATTCCACATTCGATCCCACAGCCGTTCCGGGTGAGTGAGTTCCTCCCCAAGGAGCAGTCGCCCGAAGTGCGTCTCCGCTCCGCCGACGGTCGCCGTGACCACCCCGGGCGGAACCCGAAACACCTCCGACAGCCCGGAAATTCCGGCATCGGTGTGGACGCGCAGGCAGGCCATCGGTTCCACCGCCCCTTTGTCGGGGTCAATGCCCGACCCGTCACCGATCACAAACGTTTCCAGCCCGATAATTTTCACAAGCCTGCTCCAGAGGGAATTTGCTCCGACGATGCACCGCCGTAAACGGCAGTTGGCCCGGGGGGTTCAATCCCTGGCGGACAAACGAAGTCCGCCTTCGCGAACAGAAATCTGCGCCGCCTTGCGTCTAAAGGACACCGCTGCACAACGGACATCAGGCCCTTCGGTCATCCTTCGCTGTTCTCGGCGGGGAGGCCCTCCCCGCCGCCCGCCTCCTCTTCCATCATCTCCTCGAATTCGTCATCAAGGTCTTCGTCCATGGCGGAGCCGACCTCGCGCATGAGTTTTCGGAGCACACGCGGGTCGTCGCTGTCTCCCACCGATTCCATTTCCTCGGTGAGCGCGTCCAGGGTTTCGTCTTCGCTGCGGACACGGGCAAAGCGGGAGATCAAGCGGTTGACCTCCGTGCTTTCGCAGTGCGGGCATTGCAGCGGCTTCGGGTTCGCGGTCATCCCGACAAGTTTGCGAAACCGCTTTCGGCAGAAGGGACAGTGATATTCATAAAGAGGCATCAGGTCGCTTTTTCTCTCGCTTTTTCTTTAGGATGTCTGGAAAAAAGTGATTTTTCGCACCTAAAACGAGATCGGCTCTAAAATCTTTCAGGGTCTCCGAAGAAGACGGGCCAGCACGCCCCAGAGCGCGGACTTGGGTTCTGCGGAGAAACGTTTCTCTACCCCCTCTTAGGCCGGAATCTCGAAACGGTTTTGGCCCGGCTGAAGATCGGCATGAAATTTCCCAGTTTTGATGCGAGCCTTAACGCCGGGCGGCACTTCGATTTCGGCGATCAGGGTCTCCTTCTGACGTTCGTACCGCAGATGAATGTCCCCCTGCGGGTGCGGAACCGTTCCCTCCGCCCAGTCGAGCGAACCGAGGTGCGGCTCGATCTCCACCCACTCAAAGCCGGAGGAAAGACTGCGAACGCCCAGCACGCAGCGCAGCAAGTTTACATTCGGGTGTGCGCTCCAGGCATGGCAGTCGGAGCGGGACGGCTCCGGGGTTTCCGCCCAGGTCGTCAAGCCCGTTTCGAGCAGGGTGTGCCAGTCGCCGAGCCAGCTCAGGTACTCGTCCCCTTTGCCGTTCAGCCAGAGGGCCTCATGGAGATAGTACCGAAAATAAAACGTAGTCGAGAGGAGACCGGGGTCGGACTCCAGTTTTTCGATCACGTCTCTTTTCGCAGCCGGGGGCGCAAGATCGAACAGACCGGTGAGAATGCCCAGCAGATTTGTGTGTTGACTGAAGCTCGTTTTATCGGGCGTATCCGCCAGCAGGCCGCGCTCCTCGGAAAAGCAGGTTCGGTAAACCGCCTCACAAATGGCTCCGGAGAAGGTTTCATGGCGGAGGCCGTCCTCATCAAGACCGAGTTCGCGCTCCATCAAAGAGAGTTCCCGCAAAGCCGCCGCCAGCTGCAGGCTTAACGCCGCAGAGCCGCCTTCCGCCGCACCGGGCGCATCGCCTCCGTTGGGAAATTCGCGTTTCCAATCGAGGAAATTCCAGAAGGGCAGGCCCCCCAGCAGCCCGTCCTCGCGCCGATGCCGTAAAAACCACTCCACCACGCCCCGCGCTCCCGGCAGCAGCGACTTCACAAAGTCCGGGGCGGGGACGTGCTTCCAATAATCGTAGATCATACCGACATACAGAAGCGAAAACGGCGGGATCATCTGCACGAGATGGGAGGGATAGCGGGATTGCGTTAAGCCTTCCGGGGTACGGGAGGCGTCCATCAGCAGAAGCGCGTTTTTCGCGAGACGCGAGTCTCCGCTCACATAGTACGAAATCATCGCCTGAATTCGCGCATCTCCGATGTATTGCAGCTGCTCGTAATAGGGACAGTCCATGTAGGTCTCGAAAGCGCAAAGCCGCGCCGTGCGCCAGCCCGTATCCCAGATCGCTTGTACTGCCGGGTCGCTGCACCGAAACGAGCCGCGCTCCTCGAAAGGATAGCCGCAAAAGTAGTTGGTGACACCGTAGAGGGTGACCGGTTCCTCGGCTGCCTCCACTTCAATTTGCAGATAACGGAAGGTGCGCCACCAGAGCGGGCGGAACACGATGTCTTCGCCGTTGAGCAGAACCGTATCGGGGGAGCCGCGCAAAATCTTGCCTTCGATCTCACTGCGATGGCCTTTGGTGTCGCCCTTTTCGCCGCCCATCAAGGCCTCGGCATAGCGCATCGAAACCCGTGCCCCGGCCCCGCCGCTCACCCGAAGCTCCGGGCAGCCAATCGTCAGAACCTCGTTGTCCAGCAAAATCGTCGAAACGGAATGGGCGGCGGCAATGAGGGGCATTTCCGGGGTGAGAAGTCCCTCGACCTCCTGGGGTTCCCAGCCGTTCACCGCGATCCGCCGCACTTTGGTCACCGGCTCCGGCGTATTTTCCATTTGCGGGAGAAAGTTCGAGACCAGAAGCCAGGGTGAATGGGAATCGCGGGCTCCTCTTCTGGAGGCCCGATCCAGCGCAACAGGGGCCGCCCACTCGTTTTCGTCGAACGCACCGACTTTTGCGGCGTCCACCTCTTCGCCGGGGCCGACCACGAAATACTGCCACAGCATTGCGGGCTTGTCTACGGGCACAAACCGATGGCCCGGATGCCGCAGCGTTTTCCAGGGGCCGGGGGTGCAGAGTTCAGGGTTTTGCGGGGCATCCAGCAAAAAGGCGGGGCGCAGCCCCATCTGTGCAATCGGCGCGAGCGTGATGTCGAGAAACCAAACGGATGCAAAAATTACATTCTCTCCCACAAAGAGGAGGGGGGCGAGGTCCACCGTTTCGTAACGCCAGTTCGCGAGATCGCCCCGTCCCGGCCCCCGGCTGACAACTTTGCCGTTTACCTTCAACTCGTAGCGGTTGTCGGCTGAAACGCGCACCGGCAGGGTGGTGGGCACGGCGTCGAGCGTGAGTTCAAGGCGAAACAAATACACTCCGGTCGGCGTTTGGAGGGCAGAAGGATGGGTGATCCAGCGAGCAGAAAAGGAGAGGGAAAGGGTTTCGTCAGTGAGGGGCATCGTCTTTCTCTTTGTTTTCGCTAGGGCGCAAGCGGGCGCACGGTATCCACATAAAGTTTACCACTCTGCCCAACCCGATAGGTGACTTTTGCGGGCTGACCGATTTTTAATTTCGGAAGATCAAGCACGGCTTTCGCTTCGTAAAGACGCCCTTCGAGTTCCACCGACACCCGCTCCGGGTAGTAGCGGCCAATTACCTGCTCGCCGCGCACAGGGACGATCATCCGAACCGGAGCCGTTGTTTCTTTCACCGCGGCGGTTTCATAATCTCGGTCGTGGGCAGGGCGCATGATTTTGCGTCCCCAGTAAGGGACCACCACAATCACCAGGGTGAAAAAAATGCCTACGGAAATCAGTGCTGCGCGAAACAGTTTTTGGCCTTGAGGGGACATGGAGACAATCACGCCTTTCGGCTCTATTATACCTGCCCCCTTCAAGACAGCAGGAATTTTTGCTTTTTCTGCCGAACAATCCTCTGAAACGCACGCTTCCGCTTCCTCGTCTTCCTTTCGACAATCCCAATGCTCAGAAAAATCCAACAATTTGCCGCCGCCGCCAACGCCCGATACACTGCCGCCTCACCCGCGCAAAAACACCGACTCACGGCGGCGGCGGCACTTGTCTGCGTGCTGGGTTATCGCTCCGCCTCTCTGCGGGCAACGGGCCTCGTCCTGTGGCTCACCGGCAATACCGTCTATGCCCTGGCCGCCGTTGTGTGGGGAGGGTTTCATCCCCGCAGTGTGATGAAGGGCTGGCAGACGGCCCTTCAGTGGGCGGTCGCCTGGGCGTTCGCTTCCAGTATCGGGCTGCTGTCGGTTTTCGAGACCCTCACGCCTTCCAATACTCAGCTTCCCTACAGCCTGTTCGTTATTGCCGTTCTGCTGCTGTTTCCGGTGCTGTTCGGCGGGTTTGCGGGCCTGTCACTTTTGGGAGCCGCCCTCGGAGCCTATGCTTATCGCCGCCGCCCTCTGCCTGAATGCGAGGCGGCCCGTTTCGGCGTTACCGTCGGCTGGGTTTTTGTGCTCATGCTCTTGGCCGCACTCTTCGCAGAAGATTTTGCGGAAAAGCACGTTTCGCGAGCATTCAGGCCGCGTTCACCGGATTCTTTCTTCCCCATCACGCCGCTCTCCTTTTTGTCGTCCGGGTTTTCGGTTTTCATTTTGCTGGGCATTGCCTGGATTCTGCGGGTGCAGAATGTCCCCTACCCGCTCAGCAAACGCCTGGGCCGCCGTCTGTCACGCCTTCTCGTTCGCACGGTTCGTTTTCGGAAGCGAACCTTTATGGTCCATCTGCGCGGCGCACTGCTGGGCTTGATCGCGGCGGGTTTGATCTGGGCCGCGAACGTTGCCTCACTGCTGGAACCGCTTCAGACAAGCGTGCTGGCCTCTATGCTGAAGCTCGGCGATGCGGCAAACGTTCGCCGGGGCGACCCTCAAAAAGCGGACGAACCCAAAACGCAGGCTCCGCTCGTGATCCTCGAAATGGACCGCAGCCTGAAGCGGGATGCCCTTTCCGTATCGAGCGAGTGCGAAATCCAGGCGAAAATGATTCGCGAACTGATCAAGTATGGCGCAAAGCGGGTTGTGCTGCCGCTGCCCACCCTTGATCCGAAAAACCTGCGCTGGTCCAACCGCTTCGAGCAGGCTCAGTATCAGGGCGAGGTGAAACGCGCCGCCGAAACCCGCCACCTCCAGGCCCTGTGCAGCATAATCCGCAAAGCCGGAAACGTGATTGTCGCCACCGTCCCTGTTCGAAGCCCCAATGCAGCGGTGCAGCTGCCGCATCCACTTACCGCCGACGAGCGCAAAATCACCGAAGCCGCCCTCGCCTCCGTTTCCTTGACGCAGGAGACCTTTGGCGCAACCCACCTGGTCTGCCTGCAAGTGGGGCAGCAAGTGGGGCAAAAAGATACGTCCACCAACGCGGCTCCCCTGCTTTTGGCAGCGATGAAAGAAGGCACCGGCGACGAAACCCTGAACGCACCGAACAGCGAGGCCACCCTTTCCGGAGATCGGTTTCCGCTCGCCCTGAACCGCCGGATCGTGGTTCATTTCGGAACGCTCGACCTCGAACAAAAGATTCTGCACCTGAGCTACAGCGACGTACAGCATGGCGAAGATTTGCTGCGGCAGGTCGCGGATGCAAAACCGGGAAAAAGCGGGCCGGAATGGGAAACCACGGGCTACGCCTGCAAAAACAAAATCGTATTTCTGGACGCCCTTATTCGTGACCCGCAGGAAACCTTTCTCGGCAGAATTTCTTCGGTGGAGGCCGTTGCCCACACCACCGAGGCTCTCTACTCGCACCGGGTTATCGAGCGTGTTCCTCCGGCAGCCCTGTTGGTTTTGACCTTTCTCCTCAGTATCGTTGGAGCGCATTTCACTTTTCGGCGCAATCCGTTTGATGCGGCGTGGCAGCTGGCGGCTCCCCTGCTGCCCACGATTGCTACCAGCTTTTTGATGCTGATCGTTAAAGAATTGTGGCTCGATGTGGTTCCGCTGACGCTCAGCCTCATCCTGACCTATATGCTCGTGGTGCAGTCGGGCTACAGTTCGGAGCGGGACGAGCGGGAGCGAAACCGTGTGCTGCTGAAACGCTTTGTGGCCCCGCAGGTAATCGAAAAATATCTGGATGAGCCGGAACTGCTGGGCTTGGGGGGCGTGAAACAGCAGGTGTGCGTGATTTTCGTGGACGTTCGGAACTTCACCGGGTTTGCCGAATCGCGTGATCCGCAGGAAGTCATTGAGGCCATCAACGATTATATGACCGGTCTGACGGGCACTCTTCGCGCCGCCAACGGAATTCTGGACAAATATACGGGTGATGGACTGATGGCGTTTTTCCCGCTCCACGATGGCGAAAACGGAAGCGTTTCGCACGCCCTGGAAACGGCGATTGAGATGCAGCGGGTAGCGTTACGAATTTCCCAGAAGCGGGCCGAAAAGGGAAAAGCGGTGCTCAACTTGGGGATCGGGGTTCATTCCGGCGAAGCGGTGACGGGACTGGTGGGCAGCGAGGAACTCTCGAACTACACGGCGATGGGGCTGACGGTGGTGGTGAGTGCACGCCTGCAAAGCATTGCGGGGGGCGGCGAGGTAGTCATCAGTGAAACGGTTCATGCCGTCGCCTCTCAGATCATTCCCTTCGACACCGCCATTGTGCTGGGCGAACCGATCAAGGTGAAAGGCGTCACCGAGCTGATTGCTCCTTACCGCCTTAGCTTCCCGGCTGAGCCGTCTTCCTGAAAGTATTCTTTGGACGGCTGCTCACTTTCGCCCGCGTTTGGGCGTTGAGGAGAAGTTCGAGCAATCGCCCTGCGCCGTGCTCGTCGAGCGGTTCGTTGTTGTTTCCTCGCCTCATGCTCTCACGCTTCGCTTTCTTGTTAGACCAAAGCCCGTTTTCGAGACCGCCTATTCCTGCGAGTTTTCAATCTGGCTTCTCAAGGATTTCACTTCCGCCTGTAAGGACTCGACCAAACTCTGCAATCGCTCAGTCTCAGTCTCCGAATCCGACTTTCCCGCAGGCAAACCTCGCTCAGAACGCAAGAGCGTATTCTCCAGACGCAAAATCAAATTCTCACGGTCACGCGCCGATAAGTTCCTGTCCTGTTCCCATTCGAATGCCAGACGCTGAAGGGCGGCGGTCAATCGCTCGATGCGCTCATCTTTGGCTTTATCCGCCTGTTGCAGTTTTTTGATGTCCTCCTCATGTTGCTGAAATTTCTGCAGTTGACCGACTATTCGCTTCGCAAAGGCGAGGAAGGATTTCTACATGACCCTACCCCTTTCGCCGCAGTCGGTCTAACTGTAACTCCAGCTGATCCAGCATCGCATCGGTACGCCCCGTAATCACCAGAGATTCCGCCCGGAAGCGTTCGATATCCCTGCGGTCGGATTGCATCCGCGTATCGAGAAGAGTCATTTCTTGAAGAAGCCGGTCAAATTCGGCTTCGTATTCGGTATTCGTCGTGGGTGAATTTTGTCGTAAAGTCGTGTCGGTCATCGTTTTTTACCTCCACTTCATTATATCATCTTTTCTCTGTCTCGCCAAATACTCTAACAAAACGTGAGGGACGCGAAAACTTCGCGTCCCTCACTATTATACACAGAACCTGTTTTCGAGATTACCTACTTCCGCCTTCTCACGCTGCTCTCGGCTTCTCCGCAATCAGTTTTCGCAAAGCGTCGTTGACGGCTCTCTCCGTCGGGAAAGCCGCCCTCACATCAGGAGCGAGTTTGATCAAGTTCATGCCATTCCGAACCTGTGAGACGTACTTCCCACGCACCCCTGTCTTCAGGAGTTCTCTCAGTTCGTCCTCCCCGTACTCCGGGCGAAGATCGTCCTCAAGCGATGTTTCTTCGTTCATTGTGTTTCCACATAAATTTTTCGTTTCCTACGCGTTGTTTCCCACGCACTCATCAAGCGGATTTCACTGTCGCTCAAGTAATGGGATTGCCGGAGGCTTACGATTTAGCGTAAAATGCAGGGAAGGAGAGCAAACCATGAGAACGATAACGATTGAAGCCGCTTCACCGAAAAACGCCTCCGCCGCACCGAGTTCGCGTTTCGCCTTCGTATCGAGAATGAGAATGTGAGACGACTCGCGGGCTTCGGTATAGTAGTTCACTTCGGCGAGGCGCACAAACGCGACACGCTCCGTCAGGTTCAGGGGGCAGGAGAAAGTGGATTCAATACACAAACTTGTGAATGCAGTTACGCATTTTCAGTATGTACAGAAGATGGAGAGTTTTGCCGCAAAGTATAATCGGGAGAAGCAAAAAGCAGTTTGTTGGTGTAAATAGTAATCGATTTAACAGTTGCAAACGCAAATACAGTTTTTATGGTAAGGTAAATAAAGATTTCTGAATAATGTTCATAAGCAGGTATTCCCATACGATCTGCTCTCCAAAGAATGTAAACAAAATATATAATTACCGTTGTACACATCAGAACTGATGATATTTTCTTAAAAAGTTTAACACAAAAGTAAGCAATGCTACCACAAACTAAGCCAAAAACCAATGTTATATGTGCGTAAGTTGTCAGCGAAGCCCGCCCGATGAGACCTCCACCGAAAAGTGTCACAGCTTGAAGATAATTGAGAAGCGCACCAATCCAGAGAGCAAAAGTAAGAGGAGACATTTGTGATAATTTTTTCAAGGACGTATTTCCTCCTGCTTTTCAAGAGGGAGGAAGTGATCTGTTAGGTAGAGTGTTGCCAATGCTGAGAGAAAAGTGGCTCCTACCGAAAGTACAATACCACTCACAGCAAATTTGAGATCGAACCATCTTCGTTGGGCATTATTATCAAAAAGAAACATCATCAGATCAGGAAGGGATAACAAACTAAAAAAAAATACACTGTTGCGAAATGTTCTGCGAAATGCTTTTTGGGGTTCGTTAATAAATTTAGAAAACGCAAACAACACACAAAATCCAGAAAGCGAACCATTAAAAAGACACTGTCCCGGCGATGTCAAAGTGACTTGTCCCCAAGCGTGTCTCAATAAAAATCTGAGGTAAAAGCCGACAGCGGCAGTAAGAGTAGCAATCACAAAAACAGAAATTTTGCTTTGACTGGTCATAGCGATGCTTTTCCTCACTCCTGAATTGGTAGTAAATCAGAATGGTCTAAAAAAAGATCAACAAATCTTCCCTCACGAGTTGGAGGTAATTGGGGGTCAGTATTAGGCTTTTGCCTCCAAACAATCTGACGCGAAACCACAGCACCTGAAAGTTGTAGTCGTAACACTTGACCTTCATAATCGAGGAAGGTAGAACCTTCACTGATTCGATTGCCATGATGTTGACACACGAATGCTCCTAACTCTTCATTCGCTAGTGCATAAGCACGTTGCCAAAAGTGAGACCCTGCGGTAAAAAAAGTATAGGAATATTGAATTGTCTCGGGATAATATTCTGGTAGTATGATCGGTCGCGATTTTTCCGCAATTTGCGAACCAAAGTCGCCTTTCGAATCCAGCTTACAGCGTAAAAGTTCTTTATTCTTCAGTAATCCACTGGTGAGAAGCGACTGGACTTGAAAAGGGCGTTCGTTGAAATCTTCGTTATAGAGGCGTATAGCAATGCCCAACTGATGCAAATTACTGGTACAGACGGGTTGTTGTCCTCTTCGACGTGCTACACCTAAAACGGGAACAATAATTGCTGTTAGCACCGCAATCAGTGCCAGCACAATTAGCAGTTCCACAAAAGTAAATGCTATTCTGCTTCTGACCATATTAATCTCTTTGAGCAGGCACCTCAAAAAATTTTGAGATACCTGCTCTGGCTTAAAGCACGAATGTGCTTTCGATCTTCGTTTTGCTATTGAGCGGGCTTAATTTCGGGAGGAGCAAATTGACTAGCGAGGAGCAAATTGACTAGCCTTGCATTGTGATCCTGGACAGGCGGGATAGTCGTCGGTCGGACCAGTAAATCGGGTGCAACAGTCATTGGTGAAGCTCCAACCACTACAACTGTAGCTGTAACCATTTTGGCAGATAAAATGATTCACAGTACGTTTGTAGACATAGGCATGACCTGTACCTAACGTACCATCAGTACAATTCGAGTTTGCGAGACGAATGCAAACACGCTCTTCAGCTGTAGTGCCGTCATCACAAATCGCACAAGCAGGTGTCATAACAGGACGTTGAGCAGATAAGCTGAGACCCAATGTCATCAGCGTCATCGAAAGTAATACTTTTTTCAGGAACATAGTTAATCTCTCTTTCCATGCCATTAGCACAGATTATCATCGTGATTTAGAACTGACTGTAGATTGGTTTTTGCCCTCCTTTGCTGTGAGATTCTCTGGAAAACGTTCCGATAAACCAAACCCCTTTTTCAACTCTGGCGAGTAGGTTAACGGCAGATTGCGCGATAACTCTGCATCGAGTTGCTGAGAGGGTTGGTTGCCTCGCTCTCCAAATACAGTTCTGCCTCTATAAAGTAAAACAGTAACAGGTCCGTATTCCACATCGAAATCACGGAAAGCATCAAAAAACTTCTGTGAGGCTTTACGAGCCACTATAAACTCGTTTGTGTTAATCTGTGCTGGTACAGAGGCAATAGACTTAGAAATCAGAAAAAAGTACGATTTGGGGAAAGAGGTGAATCGCCGAAGAGTTCTAATACGTTCTTCGATACGGATTGCGTCACCTGTCAGAAAAGTAAGCACTACGGGCTTTTCATAGGAAAGTCTAACAATATCATAGGTGTGCTGTCCCTCTTGAATCACAGGAGCTATTTTTGCCTTGAATTGACTCCACTGAGCCAAAGGCAGAGGAGAGGGAACACCTTGTAGGAGAGAAGAGAATAGTTGAAAAGTGGCACTGCCACCTGAAAGGGAACGATCTCCTGCAATTGCCATCGCGACCTTCAAGTCAGGATCAAGTAGGAGGTTGTAAGGAGTGAAAGGTGGTATTGAGAAGAATCGAACCCATTTGTCTTCTGAATCCGCAACGAGAGGAATTTTGAGATTTAAGGTTTCACCGAAGCGAATCGCGGCTTCTTTAGGTGAACCAAAGAGTGGTTTGTCTCGCACTACAGGAACGACCATAAGATCGCCAGAAGAACTTGAGGGCAAAGAATTTAGAGCCTTAAGTTCTTCGTGACAAGGGATGCAGTCTGCTGAGACAAAAACGAGAAGCGTCCATTTACCACGTCTGTTCTGCGAAGAAATTTGTTGACCATTAGTTAGTGGTATCTGGAACTCAGAAAATGATTGACCGCACTTAGGTTGCTTGTGTTTCTCGCGCGCTTCAATGATTGCGTGAGTTAATCGTTCCTCTTCTGTTCGTGAACCTCGCCACAAGCAAAAGCCCAAAAAGGCGATCACAAGAACCATTATTCCCCCTCTTTGAAGGAATAGTAAGGAGATTGAAAATAGTTTTTCTTTAGGGGAACCTGTCTGTATCATTACCGAACTCCTGCACGGGCAGTTATCGTTATTGACATAACACAAATGAGTGGACTTAGATCAAACACCTCTTATTTTTCCTAGTATGTATTCTAAAGGATCCTGCTTGTCGCTCCTCTGCAAGTCAGCCGTTTTTGCTGGTTTTCCCCGTTCCCCCCGGTGACCTTAAGAAGAAGAGCTTTTAGGCGTCCGGAAAACGCTTTTCTAAACGATGCCAAAGGAAAACTCTGGGAGAAAGCCGTTGCCATTCCCAGGCGAGACGGGGAAGGTCACCTTGGCTGCAAACTCCCTGTCTAACAGCCGAACGTCACACAAGATGCTTTAGAGTACACCTAGTATATTTATTGTACTAGAATTTTCTGCAAAAAAAGCCGTTAAATGTCTACATTATCAATTATTTTTGATTATTTTTTGTTTTTGTTCTATGCTCTCCGCATGAGCGAAGAGGGAGGTTTATCCTGAATCTTCGGCGAGTGTGATTGTCTCTCGTGTCTCGACTTTGAGGAGGAGTTCGAGCAATCGCCGTGCGCCGTGCTTGTCGAGCGGCTCGTTGTTGTTGCCACACTTCGGGGACTGCACACACGACGGGCAGCCGTCTTCGCAGAGGCACTCGCGGATAATGTCGAGCAACGGTATTAACGATATTATTGATTAGGGAGCAAAGAGGTTGCAGAGATCACTCTTGGGAGACCATAAATTTTTCCGTCGGGACAGATGAGAAAGAGAGCAGGGGTTCCACTGAGTGCGAGGAGTTTTCCGTCGCGCATTTCTTGATGCACGATTGCTTCACTTTTTGTGGCGAGATCGCTTTGCAGTTTTTTCATCTCTAGCCCGTCGGCTTGTGCTAAAGACAAAGCGGTGGTGCAATCCAATGAACTCGAATTAATCATCATACGGTCATGGAGAGACCAGAAATGATGTTGCAAAGTAGCTCCTGCCAGAATTTTGGCAAGACAGAAAGCATGAGGATGAATGGAGAGCGGAAAATGACGATACGCAAGTTTGACCAGTGACGGATATTTTTTCAACAGAGCGACCAAGTCTCGGTCTGCCCTTTGACACGCGGGACACTCCATATCACCAAACTCAACGAGGGTATAAGGGGCAGTTGCCTTACCCTTGTAGTCAGGGGAATTTCCGATAATTTGCGTTGAGGTAAATGTCACTAGATTGGGAGGAGGAGATTGCCGCCGATGAATTTTATAGGAGACGAACGAAATGGAGCAGAGAACAAGAACAAAAAGGATAGCAAGAACCGAGATTTCAGAACGTTTCATGGGAGGGGATGCCTAATCTAGCGCTGACCTGCCCCCGATGTTTTAGTCCAGTTTCTGTGTTAGTCTGGGCCGGGTTATGAGTGGTTTTCGTGCCACTCGGTTTTGTACTCTTGGGGCGTTTTGTACCCCAAACTCTGGTGCGGACGTTCCGTATTATACGCGTTGCGCCACGCCTCGACCAGGACTTTCGCTTCGGCAAGCGAGGCGAAGAGGGTTTCCTGAAGAAACTCGTCCCGAAATCGGGAGTGGAAGCTCTCCCGAAACCCGTTCTGCCAGGGACTTCCCGGCGCAACGAAGTGGCTTTGGCTCTCTTTTCCCGCAAGCCAGGCTTGCAAGACGTGGGCGATAAACTCGCTCCCGTTGTCGCTTTTGACGAAAGTAGGGGCGCTGTGGGTTTCGACCAAGCGTGCCAGCACCGCAATGACCTTCGCCGCAGGAAACGAGGTCGCCACCTCAATGGCGAGACATTCACGGGTGAAGTCATCGCCGACGGTGAGCATCTTGAGTTTCGTTCCGCTCTGGGTCGCATCGAAAATGAAGTCCACCGACCAGACTTCGCCCGGACGTTGGGGAACCAGAAACGATGCCTTCGGGTCTCCCGGTAGCTTTCGTTTCCTGCCCGAACGCTTTCTGACTTGCAACGTCGCCCGTTGCCAGACCCGGTGAACCCGATTGAGACTGACGCTCTGCCCCTGACGCAAGAGAGCGTTCCACGCTTTTCGGTAGCCGCGTCGGGAGCGTTTGGCAACGTAGTCGCGTAAGGCTTGAGCGAGAGCCGCATTTCGGTCAGGGCGAGGCGTGTACCGTGCGGTCGAACGGTTCACTTCCAGAAGGCGGCACGCATGACGCTCGGACAAGCCACGGGCTTTGAGCAGGGCGAGGATCGCTTTTCGCTCGCCTTTGTCCGCTACTTTTTTTGGAGGACTTCCTTGAGGACATCCACTTCGAGGTCACGCTCGGCGAGGAGACGTTTGAGACGAGCGTTCTCTTTCTCCAACTCTTTGAGCCGTCCGGCTTCGGAGACCGTCATCCCGCCATACGCTTTGCGCCACCGATAGAAGGTGACCTCGGAAATGCCTTTGTCACGACACAGGGCTCCGATCGTGATTTCGCCGCGTTCGGCTTCGTGCAAAATCGCAACGATTTGCTCTTGCGAAAACTGACCTGCTTTCATCGCTAAACTCCTTCGGCTGTTGCCGTGAGTCTAACACAAAAGGTGGACTAGTTTTTCGGGGGCATACCAGCGCCATGATGTTTCAGCAGTGTCACGATGTCGGAATACTTCAACTTTTCTGCCAGTGCGAGACTCGTTGTGGGTAGATGATAAGCACCGGAAGGAGAGAAGACTTTTATGTTGGGATCCGCGCCATTGGCAAGAAACCACTTGACGAGCGGGACATCATGCTTCTTGATCGCAACCTGTATCGGAGGTTCAAAGTTCGGATCGTGGAAACTCCCATAATTCTTCAAGACCTCGATTACTTTCTTCGGATCACCACCATTAATGTCTCCCCCGTGTTGCTTCAAGAGCGACAGGAGAGCGATATTGCCTCGGTAGGCAGCCAGCCACATTTCTGGTGCATGGATTCCTTTCGGCTGATAGCCGCCCGCTTCGATAATCAATCGAACTTTCTCTATGTCTTGCGAGCCAATAGTGCCAGAGAGCGGTGTTTCTCCTTTAGAATCACTCTTCAAAGGATCAGCTCCTCGTTGCAAAAGCCATTTGACGGTTTGCGCGTCGCACTTTTCAGCCGCCACAATCAGAGTTGTATCTTGATTGTCCCGGAGTGATTTTGCTCCTTTATAAATCATATAAGAGAGCAAAGCAGGTGAGCCGCTTTCGCTCCCAAGCACTGAACTACCGTTTTTAGAAACTGCGTTCAGATCGGAACCTGCCTCAATGAGAGCGCGGATCGTGGTTTCGTTGCATTTTTTGGCTATCGCCCACATCAGGGGGGTCATGCTGTTATCTTCATCGCGCCTGTCGACACCCGCCCCTCGTCGAAGTAGGCTTTGGATAGCGGCATCGTCGTGATTTTGCGCCGCTTCGAGCAACGCATTGCTTGCCCAGCGATGATAGAGGTTTTTCGCCGTCAACCCGAGCAGAATGAGGACGACGAGAGACAGTAAAATCGTCTGTTTTCTCAAGAATTTCCTTTCCGCTACAGGCGATGATTTCGCAGAAATAAGAGTAACGCGAACAATATCCCCAATAACGGACACAGTACAAGAACAAAGCGTTCGCGAGACGACATCGGGACCCCTCCGCTTTCTAAAGGTGCTTCATAATCCCGACGCAACATCCATTTGGATTAGTGCAAGTACCACTGGGGGTTTGAGCACCATAAGCATAAGAAGTGCAACTATCTGGCGATGTTAAGCAGGTATTACCTTCCCATACACCGCATTTGCCGCAGGAAGGATATACTCCTGTACAACAATCACATATTGCAATTCCTGCCATTGCACGTTGGCACAAAACGGTCGTCAGGGTAAAGGTGCAAAGGCCCAAAAACAAACTGGCGATAACGATGCGGATCGTAGCGAGTTTTTTCATCACTTTTCCTCCTGAAATTACAGCACAACGGAATTAGTCAGCCAAACCATAGTCTTACAATTATAACATTAATTTCGCTAACAGTAAGGACTTCGCACCAGTTTATTGATTTTTTACGTAGATTTTTCAGGTATCAAGTTCTGAATGTTATTCACTCCACTCTACAAAATCGAAGATTCGTTTGCTAAATTCTCTGAAAACCATGTTGAAATTATTGAACACCTCGGAATTCTTCCCTGTTATTTCATTATTCTGCCGCGTAACGATGAAGCTTCGCTGCCGTTCACCGATAATTCGGAGTGGAATAAGGAAATTCCGCACCATTCTTTCGTGATTACGCGAGAGAATTTCATCGAAAGGACTCAAAACATGGATTCAATTCCGCCCGCAAAAGAAGCGCAACTCCCGATCTGGTCGGCGACCTTCGCCACGAACCTCGCGACCTACAAAACCCAACTCGGCATCACCGACCCCGACATCGCCAACATCAATGCCCTGCTCGCAACCTTCAATACCGCGCTCGGCAACCTCAACAACGCAAAAAAAGCGCAGACCTCCGCCACCCAATCGAAGAAGGCGGCACAAAAAGCCCTCGTCACGGCGGAACGTGCGCTCATTCGTCGCGTTCCGGCGTCTCCCGGAGCCACCACCGCCATTCGCGTCGCCCTCGGCATCAATAAGCGCACCGGACAGCGAACGAAAACCCCGCCAACGATTCCCACCGAAGTGGTTGCGACCACTTCCGCCGACGGCGTGAACACGATCAAGTGGAACCGAAACGCGAACAAGCCCGCGACCACGTTCCGCATTGACATGATGAAAACGGGCGATACGGAATGGACGTTTGTGGACAACACCACGAAAACGAAATTCGACCACACGGGGCAGACCCCCGGCGTCACGATCTATTATCGCGTGACGGCGACCCGCTCCGACATGGTGAGCGAACCTTCACAGACCGCGAGCGTTTACGGGCCTCCCCGGTTCGCACCGACGCCGCTCAAAATCGCCGCGTAATCCCGATGAGACGCGAACAAGGGAGAGGAGAACCGTTCTCCTCTTCCTCATTTTGCTCATGCGGCTGTCCTATTTTCCTGCATTCGCCGTTGCTTCGGTTTTCTCCCGCGTCTCGACTTTGAGGAGGAGTTCGAGCAATCTTTGTGCGCCGTGCTTGTCGAGCGGTTCGTTGTTGTTGCCACACTTCGGGGACTGAACACACGACGGGCAACCCTCCGAACACCCACACTCCCGAATGATGTCGAGCGTCGCACCGAGCAACTCCTGCAAGCGGTCCTACGTCCCTTCCGAAATCCCCACGCCGCCCGGATAGGCATCGTAAACAAAGATCGTCGGTTTCGCCGTGTCGGGTATAATTAGGAAAAATGAGAGGAAAAGGAGCCTCAAGCATGGAAGAAATTCAACTCTCTCCCGACGCCCAACAACAGATCGCCGCGCTGAAAGCATCCAATGAACACTGGCTCGCCAGAGGCACAGAACTCGAAGCCCGCACTCTGGCACTGGAGGCACTGGCACAACGCAAAGAAAATATGATCCGTCGCTATCAGGAATTCCTGCTGGAAATTCAAGCCGAACGTCAGGCGATTGAAGCGGAGTATCAGCACATTCGGCAGGGAAGCCTCTCCCACCCATGAGGGGCACACTGCGTCAATCGGTTCAATCTCATTATGATTTTCGCTGTGGTTATTGTGGCGTCAGTCAAACCGATGTCGGTTCCGATCTCACGCTCGACCATTTTCAGCCTCGCGCTCAGGGAGGAGACGACCGTTTCGATAATCTGGTGTACTGCTGTCATCCCTGCAACGAATTCAAGCACGATTACTGGCGCACGGAACCCGAATTGCGTTTGCTTCATCCCCTTCTGGATCAGACAGCGACCCATTATCGCGAATACGACGACGGCACTCTCATCGCACTTACCGAACGGGGAACCAATCATCTACGCGTATTGCATCTGAACCGTCCCGAATTGATCGCACATCGGCTTCGCAAACGTTTTTATGACGCACGGGAATTTCATTATCGCGAAGTCGAGGATCGAATCGAAACCCTCGAAAAGACGCTTCAAAGCGTTTTGCGTCAGATCGGGAGAGAGTTCGGCGATCCTACTGAATGAGGTATTCCGTTATTTTACCGCATCTTCGGCGAGTGTGATTGTCTCTCGTGTCTCGACTTTGAGGAGGAGTTCGAGCAATCTTTGTGCGCCGTGCTTGTCGAGCGGTTCGTTGTTGTTGCCACACTTCGGGGACTGAACACACGACGGGCAACCCTCCGAACACCCACACTCCCGAATGATGTCGAGCGTCGCACCGAGCAGTTCTTGCAAGCGGTCATACGTCCCTTCCGAAATCCCCACCCCGCCCGGATAGGCATCGTAAACAAAGATCGTCGGTTTCGCCGTGTCGGGGTGATCGGGGTTGGAGACGCCGCCCAAGTCCCAGCGGTCACAGGTGCAGAGCAGGGGCATCATGCCGATGGCCGCGTGTTCGACGGCATGGATCGCCCCGCCGAGTTCGTAGCCCTCTTCGAGGAGCGTCATCATCAGCGGGGTCGGCAGGGTGAACCAGAACGCTTCGGTCTCGAAGGTCTGTTCGGGCAGATTGAGTTCGATGTTTTCGAGTACCTCGTCGGAAAACAGTTTCTTGCGCCGAAACCCCGTCACCCGGTTCGTTACCACCACCTCCCCGAAAAACGCCTCCGCCGCACCGAGTTCGCGTTTCGCCTTCGTGTCCAAGATCAGAATGTGGGACGACTCGCGGGCTTCGGTATAGTAGTTTGCTTCGGCGGGGCGCACCGAGGCGATTTTCGCATTTAGATTGAGTTCTTCCACCAGGTAGGTTTCGCCCATGTGGAGATAGATCGCGCCTTCGTGCAGGGTTTTGTAGGCGATAGCACCTTCCACTGAACCGATGAAACGGTCGCCGCGAGTCGTATCCAGAATCTTGAAGTTTCCCTCCGATGCCGAACGAATGTTGACGAGACCCGCCGGGTAATCGCCCCCGCCGGGATAGTGCCAGCGTCCGTTGCGAAAGAGCAGTTTCCCCTCTTCGGTCAGCGTTTCGAGTACCACTTTTGTGTTTACGCCAAACCGGGCAAAGTCCTCTCGCCCGACGCCGCGCTCATAGGCGGCACAGAGCAGATGTTGTGCGAGAATCCGGCGATTGTCCGGGTCAACGAGAGCGCGTTCATGTGCTTTCTCGAAGAAATACTCCGGGTGGCGCATCAGGAATTGGTCGAGCGGATTGTCCATTGCAATGAGGACAGCGAGCGATTCCGCCCCCCCCCGTCCGGCGCGTCCCGCCTGCTGCCATGTCGAGGCAATCGTGCCGGGATAGCCTGTCATCAGGGTCGCGTCGAGACCGCCGACATCCACACCGAGTTCGAGAGCGTTGGTCGCGGTTACCCCGATCAAATCTCCGTTGAAGAGGCCGCGCTCGATGCTGCGCCGCTCCTCTTTTGTGTACCCGCTCCGATACGCCATGATTCGCCCGCCCAGCGGAGAGGCTTTGCTCTCGAAGGCGGTGCGGGCGTAGCGCAAGATGAGTTCGGCACTTTTTCGCGCTTTCGTGAAGGTGATATTGCGGACGCCGTGTTCCACGAGGTTCGTAAAAAGCGAGGTGACCTCGATGTTGGCACTGCGCCGGGTGGTCTGCTCTTTGTCGAGAAAGGGCGGGTTCCAGAAAACGAAGGTGCGTTTGCCGGAGGGTGCGCCGTTGTTGTCAATGACAATCGGGTTGAAGACGCCCGTGAGTTTTTCGGTGAGTTCGTCGGGGTTCGCAATCGTGGCAGAGCAGCAAATAAACTGCGGGTCGGCTCCGTAGTGGTGGCAGAGTCTTCGCAGGCGGCGGAAAATGTGGGCGACGTGCGCCCCGAACACGCCGCGATAGGTGTGGAGTTCGTCCACAACCACAAATTTCAGATTGGCGAGAAAACCGCTCCATGAGGTGTGGTAGGGCAAAATGCCGAGGTGCAGCATATCGGGGTTGGTGAGAACGAGGTGTGCGCCGCGCTTGATGAAACGGCGGTCGGTTTGAGGGGTGTCGCCGTCATAGGTGGCGTGTCGGATCGTGGGGAACAGTCCGAACTCATCGAGTTTTCCGAGTTGGTCTTGCGCGAGGGCTTTGGTGGGGAAAAGATAGAAGGCGCGTCCGGTGGGGTCGTTGAGGAGCGAATCGAGGACAGGCAGATTGTAACAGAGGGTTTTTCCCGAAGCCGTCGCGGTCACGATGGTGACGTGTTCGCCATCCCGTGCGGCGTTCACCGCGTCCGCCTGATGCGTGTAGAGGCGTTTGCGCTCCAGTTGTTCGAGGCGGTCGGCGAGTTCGGGGTGCAGAGGGCGTTCGAGCCTACCGTATTCCGCTTCACGGGGCGGCACGAGTTGGGTGTGGGCAATCTGTCCTTTGTAGAACTCGGTGCGGCGCAGACCATCGAGATAATCGCTAAAATTCATACTCTATTCTACCGCAATGCAGGGATGAGGGGGTAGGAATGAGGCGGAGGTTGGAGGATGAGCGATATGAGGGGAGGCAAGGCCGTGTCTTTGGGGAGGACAGCGGCCAACAACGCTCCCGCTTCTTTCCTCTTCTTCCCTAAGATGACGATGAAAGTACAAAATAATCGCGCCGAAGAGTTCCTTGATCTCATGGGTGAAGGTATCGACTATTGTCTGCAACTCCTGAGTGAGAAACGTCATCGCTGACGGCAGGGCAGATAGGAACGGTGTGAAAAACGGTCGGTCTCGCGTGCGCGGAGAGAGGTTCCCTGTCAGGGTCTCTATCACTTGCGGGATGGAAGAGACCCTGACGCGGGCGATAAGGTTTTTGTCGCGAGTGAAGGTTTTTCCACGCGGTTCAGGGGAAGGATCGGCGGTTTGAGAGGAGATGGGAAGGTCCGGTGAGTAACGTTTTGGGGAAGAATTGACCTGTCTTTGTACGTTATGGGGTACGCTGACTCTGTGAATTGCAACGGACAACCTCCCGGTATCGCCGTCCTCCCATTTTCGCTTTGCGCCTTCGGGACGCTTCGTCACCCTTTCTGCCGCGTTGCAAGCCTGTTTGTGTTGTCCGTGCAGACTTTTCTCTTCGGAAGGAAATCTCTCCCCATGTTCAAACATTCGTTCGCAATGTCCGTGCTTGCCGTGATCGGCATCGCCCCTCTCGCTCAGGCACAGTACACTTTCTTTCCCAACGATGCGACAATCAATTACGCAATCAATACGACTTTCACTATTGTCGGGTATGCCAGTCGGGACATGAACGGCAACTACCAAACACCTTCCTCGCCGCGAGTTAAAATTGTGAGCGGTAGCAATCTAGTTTCCCTGCTGAATACTTGGAACAGCAGTATCGTTGACATTGATGCGGGACTGCTTAACGCGGGTGTGTTCGTACGCGATAGCAGTACAATCAATATGAACAGTGGTGCTGTAAATGATAGCATAAACGCCTTGAACAGTAGTATCGTCAACTTGAGTGGAGGTCACATCAAATTCGGATTGTATGCTGAGAACAGCAGTACGATTAATATTTTCGGATCGAACCTGAGTACCACTTTGGTTAACAACAATTACCGGAACGCATATAGCCAATACGCTTTATCCGGCACCCTACGCGATGGAACCGTTCTGACCAACCAAAACCTCAATATTCGAAACGGAACGACAGCACGATTCACGCTCAACAATGTTCCCGCCCCCGGTTCGCTCGTGACTGCGCTGATCGGGGTGGTTCCCGGTGTTTTGATGCGGCGGCGTCGGCGGAAATCAACCCAGAAATGAATTTCCGGTCTCAGTAGCGTTCCGCTGTGTGTGCTTCGCACACGGGAGGGTTTCGGGGATTCCCACCGCAAACGCCGCCACCTAAATGCGTGTTCTCCGCACACGGGAGGTTTGGAGGAACGGTTCAGGGAGGTGGGACTGTCTCACCGTTTGGTGTGCGAAGCACACACGGCGGTACACCACTGAGATCGGGAATTTATTCCTGGGTCAACCAAATCTGAAACCAATTCCAGAGACCAAAGAGAAAAGGGGACAATGGCACGGTACAAACGCAGCAAAACCCAGGTCTACGTTCATTTCGTGTGGGCGACGCACGACCGTTTGCCATTGGTGACCACCGACCTCGAACGCCGCCTGTACCGCTACATCACCGAAGTTTGTGAGCGATATTCGTGTACGGTGTTCTCGGTCGGTGGGATGCCCGACCATGTGCATCTGCTCGTGTTGATGTCGCCGAAAACGAGTGTTTCAGCATTGATGAAAAACGTCAAGGGCAGTTCTTCGCGTTTTGTTTCTGCGGAGTTGACACTGGGCGAATGGTTCGATTGGCAAGACCATTACGGAGCGTTCAGCGTGGCGCCCCGTGAACGTGAGAGAATTATCGCCTACATCGAAAACCAGAAGCGTCATCACGCGGAAGGAACGCTCTTTCCCAACGCCGAAGAGACCGAGGAGGAGAGCGATGTCGAGATGCCCGAACCCGCGTAAGGCGAGGCATCGTGTGCGAAGCACACGGCGGTACACCACTGAGATCGGGAATTTATTCCTGGTGCCGCGATAAGGTTTGTCCTCGGTGACAGGGTGAAAAAATAGGATATAATGGGTGCGGAGGAAACGACCATGACCCTGACTCTGGAGGTGCCGGAAGAGGTACTTGCGCGACTGACCGAAACCTACCCCGATGAAACCGAGCGCAACCGCGCCCTCCTGGGTTCGATTGTGGAAACCATCGAAGCAGAACAGCAGGAGAAATCCGAGTGGATCGAAACGATCCACGCACGGTTGGACGCTCTCGAAGCGGGTGGGAAAACCTATAGCCTCGATGAAGCGTGGGAACAACTCGACCGGAAGCAAGCCGAACGACTTCAGGCAACAAAACAGTGAGCGCATTGGAGCCAGAAGTGCCGCGCCGCTATGCCATTCGTGTCTATGAACACGCCCTGCGAGACATTGATGAGGCGTTCGTTTATTTAGCCGAAACGGTTTCTCCCGAATACGCCAGCGATTGGAAGGCAGGGTTGAAAGACGCTCTCGCAGGGCTTCCGAGTTTCCACGTCGCTGTCCACTGGTGACAGAACGTTTTCGCGGCGAGGTGCGCCACCAGATTTATCGCCGCTATCGAATTTTCTTCACGATTCTCAACGAAGAGTCCCTCTCGGAAGACCCGCCGACCGTGATGATTATGGGTCTCCGTCACTCCGCAAGCCGCCCCTTGACGCGCCGAAAGATACGCGAAATTGAAGCGGGCGAATGACAAACGCCCGGCTGATAAAAGGGAGGTCGCACCATCTCGACACGGGAAGCCCCCTCTCCCGATGAAGCCCCCGGCGAAATCTCTGGGAGGGGGTTTGGGGTGAGGTTTGCCCTCGGCGGCAAGTTTCGGTTTTTGGTTTTAAAATTGCAGGGGAAGCGAGTATAATAGCGGGAGAGGCACATACCTGCCTTCTTTTTTCATCTCCCGGAGAAAACGCCGAATGCAGGCCGCTTAACGTTTGAACGCCTGGGTACAGCCCGGCGGCAAAATCGAAATTGCCGACAGTCAATTACCGACGGGTCCCGTTGATCTGATTCTTTTGTTTCCACTGCCGTTCCGAAACTTCGCAGCTAATCCCACGCACGTTTCCGCCCAATCACATCTTCAGACGACGCCAGCCAAACCAAGACGGGTTCCACCGGCGTTCGATGTCGGGGCGGGTGTCGTTGGCGGGATCGTCTCGGTGCACCGCCTCATTCCACTGGAGAAAAAGCCTCGGCTCACTCCGGGCGAGCCGGGGCTTTCCGAAAATAAGACTTTGTTCAGTGCAGATCGAGCGAAAGCAGCGCGTAAAACAGCGAAAGATTGGGCAGTTTTCCCGCGGCTTTCAGGCGGGCTTTGTAATCCGCCCCCTCTCGTTTGATTTCGCCAGACTTCGGCGCAAGCACCGCACATTTCTCATAGCCGCTCAGTGCTTGAGCGGTGTCGCCATGCTTTGCATAAAGGCGGGCCGCCTTGAGATTTAATTCCGGGTCGGAGGGTTGATGAAACAGCTGCTCCTCCGTACCGAGCAATGCCTGATATTCGTCCCGCAAACGCTGCGACTGCGCCGCTGCCCTTTTCTCCTGAGGCGCGTCCCCCAAGCGTCCATAAGCCCGTGAGAGCGTGTACCAGATCACCGCCACATCCATTTGCCGGGTGTGCTTCAGAGCCGTCTTCAGCGCGGTGATCGCTTCGGCAGGCCTCCCCTGCTCCAGCCGAAGTTTCCCCAGCCCGTAAAGCGTAAAATCGTTGGTCGGGTCTTTCGCAAGCGACTCTTGAAGCAGCCGCTTGGCTTCCGCCATGCGATCCGGGGAGGCCCCCGAAGACGCAAGAAAAACACCAAACCTCGACTTCGCCTCCGGGCTGTCCGGCAGCAGCCGCAGTGCTGTTCGGTAAGCGGCTTCCGCTTCGGCGGGCTTCTGGTGTTTCGCCAGCGTCTCTGCAAAGTCCAGCCCGAACGCCGCTTCACCGGGAGCCAGCCGCACGGCTTCGCGAAAGGCGGCTTCGGCTTCGCCGGTTTGTAAATCGGAGTTCAAGCAGGTGGTTCCCAGCAGATGCCAGCAGTCCGCTCTGGACGGGTCGGCTTTTACGGCCTTCTGAAGCAAAAACTGTGCCTTTTTGGGAAATCCGGCTTCCAGAAAATGCTTTGCCAGAAGGAAAGGGGGCTGAGCCAGACCCGGACTTTGCTGAAGTGCCCGATTTAGAAAAACAACGGCCTTTTCCGGTTTTCCCTGCGCCTCCAAAGCCAGCCCCAATCCCAGAAGTGCCCGCGCTGAGGTCTCGTTTTGCTCCAGAACCCGGACAAATCCTCTTTCCGCTTCGGCATAACTTTTCTGCGCTAGAAACCGTTCTGCCCTCTCAAGGGACGAAGACGCTGAACGCGGCAATTCCCCCAAAGCAAAGCCCGCCGGGGAAACCAGCCGGCTTAGTTCCCGCTGGGCTGCCGGGTGCGAGGGGTGGCGTTCCAGCAGTTTTCGATAGTGGTAGGCCGCCTCCGTGAGGTCTCCGTTCCCGGCACAAAGGCGGGCCAGCTTCAAGCGCATCTCCTGCGGATCCCCGTTTTCTTTTTCGACCGCCGTAATCCGCTGAAGCAGCTCCTGCTTCTCCGTTTTCAGGGAAGAAAGGGCGGTGTACCGCTTCTCCTCATGCGCTGCGAGGAGGGTTTCGCCCAGCCTGCGGTACACGCGCCCCAGCTCAAAGGCGGCGGCGGGGTCTTGCGGCGACAAACGCTTTGCCATTTCCAGGGGTTCACGGGCTTCTTTCCACCGCCCTTCACCCGCAAACGATTTACCCAGCAGAAAATGGGCTATGGGAATGGCGGGATTTCGTTTCAGACTGTCGCGCAAAGCGTTCTGCGCCCCGGCGGGGTCGGAGGAAAGCAGGGCACGGCCCAGCGACAAATAGCCTGCTGCCTCTTCCGGGGCGAGGCGGACTGCTTCCCGATAAAGAGCAATCGCTTCCGGGACTCGGTGCTGCTCGAACACAGCGTCCCCCAGCCCCAATTGATTGCGTGGATCGCTTTTATTTTCTGCAACTGCCCTCCGCAGGGCGGCCTCCGCTTCGGGAATCCGGTTCCAGGCCATCGCTTCGATCCCGGTGATCCGCCAGGCTTCCGCGTTTTTCGGGTCAAGTCGTGAAGCCTCGGACGCCTCTTCGTAGGCCCGCTTATGCACCTGCCGTTTTTGATAAAGTACCGCCAGAGCCAGGTGTGCGGAGGCACTGCCGGGATTTTTCTTGAGAAAGGTCGCGATGAGATCGAAGGCTCCCTGCTCGCCATGAAGCCCCTCGGCAGTTTGGGCGGCGGCAAGCCAGCTCTTTTCGTCGTTTTCGTCCAGCTCCGCCGCCTGAGCAAAGGCGTCGTAAGCCTCCGCGCTTCGGCCCTCGCCCCGTGCCCGTGTGCCAAGGGCGTAAAGCAGCCGCGAGTCGGGCGGGGAGGTTCGAGCACGAGTTTGCAGTTCGCTGAGTGGAGCGGTTTGCAGCCAGCGATTTTCCCGACAAGGTCGGCTCCAGAGGAATGCGGCGACAAGCGACAGCCCGCACAGTAAAACCAACTGAGCCGGACGGATCGTTTGGGGGGCGGAGGGGGAAGTTCGAGGGCGGAACATAGCGGTCTGCCTCACGGGTCACTTGTTGGTAAAACGTGGGAGGCATCGCCGTCCGATCTTGAGGACGGGCGATGCCTGGGTCCTTTTGTGGTACTGCCTTTTAGAAAAAAGTGCAGGCAAAGCGCGGTATGGAATTTATTTATTCCACTTGGTTTCCTGGGCTTCGGTCAGATGAGGAAAGATATTTTCCACCTTCATAGAACCCCAGCGCAGTGCTTTGGAGTGCCCGTCTACATAGGCCATGTTTGCAAAACCCGATTTTTTTCCGGTTCGGTTGTGCCGGAACGCAGGGTATTTGCATTTCCAGTCTCCGTCCGGGCATTCTCCGATGGGGCGGGCCTGCAGATCGGTCCAGTCCACCTCTTTGCACCAGCGATAGTAGAATTTTACGGCGTCGTCGGAGTATTTGCCGTCGTAGCCCAGGCTTAGGTCGTTCGCGGGCCGCACCCAGTCCGTGCCCGTGTCGGAGTATCCGTCGGCTCCCCACCAAGGTTTGTTGGTTTCTCCGGCCCAGATCACGCTTGCGGGTTTATCGAGTCCGGCCAGCCGCTCGGCTTCATCGTAAAACCCGGCATCTTTCGCCCCGGCTCCGGACACCAGGGCATTGGTGGTGTAGCTGACGGTGGCAGGCCCCAGAGTGTCGGAGGAGCAGTGAAAAATTCCGGTGGATCGGTTCCAGCCGTCCCCGCCTTTGGGCTGCCCGTTTTTGATGTAAGGTTGAATGAGTTCCACCCAGGTTCCAGCAGGATTGCCCCAGGCGGTGGGGAACATCTCGTCAAAGTCCTGCACATACATGGAGGTTCCGGTTCCGATTTGTTTGACATTGGAAAGGCAGGAGGTTTTTCGTGCCTGCTCCCGTGCCTGAGCGAAAACCGGAAAGAGGATTGCCGCAAGTATGGCAATAATAGCGATGACAACCAGCAATTCGATCAAGGTGAAGCCGGTGCTTCGTGAGTTCGTTCGGTTCATACTCAATGCCTCCTGAGAGATGCGGAACTGCCGCACTCAATGGAAGTTAGTTTGCGTAACAGAAAGATTCTTCACGCAAAGGAGGAGAACTTCATTTCATGTCTCCCCAGTAGCTTCGCATCACAACCTGACCCATACCTCTGGATTTACTGTTGACCTCCTGCTGATCTTTCTGACTCAGTTGACTGAAATTTCCCTGACATTCTTTCGCTTTTTGCTTCAGAAAGCGCACGAGTTCGTTGTCTGGGGTTCCTGCAGGCGGTTTCTCAGGAGCCGGGGGAGCCAGCGTATGATAACCCCACCAACTCACGAAAACGACGAGCAGAACAGCGACCGCAGCAGCAATCGGGACAGGAATTTTAGAAACCGATGAGTTAAAGCCCGATTTGACGCTCATTTTTCCTCACCTCCTCAACGAGAGAGGATTCGGTTTTCCACGAATTTCTTTCAGAAGCCAGCAGATTATAGCGTCTCTGCTTACGCTAAAGATGATTCAGCGCATAAATACTTCTCTCAATTCAATTCATGGCTTGAATACTCCCCAAACTTGTTCTATTAAATGCAACAGAACGTTTGGATTATAGAGGGAAGCACAAAGAATGTCAAGTGTTTTCTACAGTATTTTCGTAAATCGTCCTCCCCTTTTCATCTTGAGCAGATTTTCGGAAAGCTTTCGACCGATTTTACCGAGGGAGAGGAGGCGGCCTCCCGAAAATCCAAGAGTAAAATTACCAAGCCCGGCCTGAAGAAACAGAAGATTCGACCGTAGAAGCATTCGCTTTCGCCTCTCCCGCCGAAGACAGGGTATACTGAGGTCATGCTCAAGTACGCCTTTGTTCCTCGCAGCATTGATCGGTGGCTTTCGGACTGGCTGCAGCAGGAATTTGCTTCCGGCTGGCAATAATCCTGACAGGATGTTTCTGCGAAATCCATCAGGGCGACATCCGTCTCCTTTTCGAGCAGGCATCCCTCTTTTCACGATTTTTCTCCTCGGCAAAACCCGATGATTACTTACTCGTCGGGAGAAGCGGCTTATTTTTCTCTTTTTTCTGTTGAGACTTGCCTCAGACAGAAGGGGAGAATGCAGCGGCACAAGAAAAGGTCAGGTTCAACAAAATGGCTGCGAAAACAACGGAAGAATTGACGGCACTCGGTCAGGAAGGCTTTCTGGCAGAGGTGCTTGGCTTTGAGACCAAAGAAATTGCCTTACACGCGAAAGGAACGGATGTTCAGACGCTCAGCGGCCTGAATTTGATTGATTTCACGGCGGGGATTGCCGTTCATGCGCTGGGGCACAGTGCCGAGGAGATCGTGGAAGCGGTGACTTCTCAGGCCCCGAAAGTGATGCATACGTCGGACGTAATGCTTCATGCGCCTCAGCTGGAACTCGGCAAATATCTCACCGAATTGATGAACTGCCTTTTGCCGGGTTCGTCCTGGCAAACCCTGCTGCTCAACAGCGGCTCTGAGTCCATTGACGCTGCCGCCAAGCTTGCGCTCAAAGCCACCGGACGCTCGAAAGTTGCGGCATTTGAGGGAGCCTTTCACGGACGCACTCTGTTCGCCTCCGCGCTTTCCCGCTCGAAGTCGCTGCACTGGAACGCCTATGAGCCGTTTCTTGCCCCGCTCCGCGCCAACATACTCCACGCCCCTGCCCCGCGCTGCTCCGGGTGCGAACTGACGAAAACGGTTTGCTGTGCAAACGGATTGGAGGCGATTCTGGACGCGCACGGCGACGAAATCGCGGCGGTCTTTTTAGAGCCGGTGCAGGGTGAGGGCGGCTTTTTTCCGATGTCGCCGACGGCGGCCCGCAAAATTCGAGAGATCACCCGCGAGCGCGGCATTCTTCTGATTGCCGACGAAATCCAGTCCGGGATCGGGCGCACCGGCAAGTGGTTTGCCTTTCAGCATCTCGGCATTGATCCCGATCTCGTGGTTTTTGGAAAAGCGGTCGGCGGAGGACTGCCGCTCGCGGGAATTCTCGCTCGTAAAGAAGTGATGGAACGCTGGACGCCCGGAGAACACGGCACGACGTTTGGCGGAAACCCGCTTTCCTGCGCCGCCGGTCTTGCCGCCCTGAAGGTGATCGAACGCGACGGCCTTGTGGAGAACGCCGCCCGAATGGGAGCCCGAATTGTGGAGAAGCTGACGCCGTTGATTGGAAAGCACGGCGTCGTGGATGTACGCGGGCGCGGACTTATGATGGCGATTGAACTTCGGGACGAGAACGGAGACCCGGACTACGCCCGCTGCGAAGCCGTGAAGTTGAAGTGCCGCGAAAAAGGGCTGCTGCTGCTGACCTGCGGTGCGAAAACTGGAAACTCGCGCACGGATAGTGCCAATATCCGCATTATTCCGCCGCTGAACCTCAACCTTGCAACGCTGGATCATGCCTTGAATCTTTTGGAAACCGCTTTGCAAGAGTAATCGCTTTTTCTCTGGGACAAGCCTTTGGAAACACAGAGCGGGACGAGAACTGCAACTCTTCCCGCTCTGTTTTTGTCTGTGAGTTTGATTTAAGAAGAAAAACAGAGTCTGACCGCTGCAGGTCTGTTGAGCAAAGGGCAGCTCCAAAGCGAAAGGGAACCGAGGTTCAACAAGCGCCATGAGTCAAGAAAACTGGGTACAAATTGACGGGTCGGAGGGCGAGGGCGGAGGCCAGATTTTGCGGACGGCGGTTTCGCTTTCTGCTATCACAGGCAAACCCCTGGAAATCGTTAAGGTTCGGGCAGGCCGCTCGAAGCCGGGGCTTGGGGCTCAGCACCTGACCTCGGTGAAAGCCGCTGCAGAGATTTGCGGGGCGCAGTTGACAGGAGCCGAGCTGGAATCGCAGTTTTTGCGCTTTGCTCCAACCCTCCCGGTGAAACCGGGTGACTATCGCTTTGATGTGGCAGAGGCGAGAGAGGGAGGTTCCGCCGGGGCAGCGAGTTTGGTGCTGCAAACTGTCGCTTTGCCGCTGGCCTTCGCCGTTGGGGAAGGCCCGGTTTCGGTTTCGGTGAGCGGCGGAACTCATGTCCCGATGTCGCCCTCCGCCGATTTTTTGGAGTACGTTTATTTTCCGGCTCTCTTAGAGATGGGAATGAAAACTCGGTTTTCGACGCAGCGTGCCGGTTTTTTTCCAAAAGGCGGTGGAGAAATTTCCCTGTCGCTGCTTTCCGCCCCGTCCGACGGCATCCTCCGAACGCAGCGCGGCAAACTCAAGCGGTTTCGGGCGGTGGTGACAACGGCGGCACTGCCGGAGCACGTCGCGGAGCGGGGGCTGGCGCAGTTGAAAAAAGACCTTTCCGACTTCGGTGTGCCTTTGGTGTCGAACCTCTTCTCGCCGCGCTCGCCCGGAGCGGGGGCCGCAGTGCTGCTGACGGCGGAATGCGAACACACCGCTGCCGGGTGGAGTAGTCTGGGCGAGCGCGGCAAACCGATGGAACGGGTGGCACAAGAAGCGGCACGGAGTTTCAAGAAGTGGTTTGAAACGGGATTGGGAACCGAGGAGCATCTCGCAGATCAGCTTGTGCTGCCTTCCGCGCTTGTTTTCTTTCGCACCGGTGCTCCCTCAGCTTGGACAACCTCCCGTGTTTCCGAGCACCTGCGAACGGTAGTGAAGGTGGTAGAAAAGTTTCTCCCGATTTCAATTCAATTGACGGAAAACGAAGACGGGTCGGGCGGGGTTAAGATCGGCGCGGGATCGAATGAAGAGTGAGGGGAGCCGAAACTTTCGGCTCTCCTCGTGGTTAAGCAGTGGCGGGAGCGGCAGACGCCGCTGGTTCGCCTGCCGCCTGCGCCATCAGGGAGACGATGACGGTATCGGGCGGGGTTAGAATCTGAACGCCTTCTATCGGCGGCAGGTCGGAGACGCGCAGCGTTCCGAACGGCTCCAAAGCCCCGATTTCAATGGTGATATGGTCGGGCAGTTTATCGGGCGCACACCGCACTTCGATTTGATCTATCGGGTGATGGACCGTGTTGTCTCCAAGGCGCACGCTCTCCGGCTCTCCATGAACTGCAATGGGAATATGTGTTTTCACCGAATCGCCGGTGGAAATTTTCTGAAAGGTAGCATGAATGATTTTGCGAGTGAGCGGATCGCGCTGAACGCCGTGCACCACCGCCTTTTCACGCAGATTGCCGGGCTGAATGATTACCTCAAAAACGGTGGCTTCTCCATAGGTCGAGACCAGGTGCGTGACCTCTTTTTCGGCAGCCTCCAGATGCATCGTTTCTTCGCCTTTGTGCTGAAGCCCGATGGTAACGTATCCCTCGCGCCGCAGCTGCTTGACCTGACCTTTTGTTTTTGCCGTTGAAGACCGGGCCTGAATTGTTTGCGCCATTTTGTTTCTCCTTTGCGGGGCTTTTTCTGCTCTTCCCCGAACGCTCTTAAAACAGAACAAGGACGAACGGCAGGGCAGGCAAGTTCCCTCCCGACGCTTTAGGGGCTGAGACTCTCCTCACGAAACACAGGTCTCCGGGTCGTTAAAGCCGCTAATGCAAGGTCGGCCCCTCGCCGAACCCCGGAAAAGGCTTGAAGCTGATGTTGAAATGCTGCCGCTTTTTCTCTGCCGTCGGGAAAGGCGATGAGGCTCACGCGGTGACCCCGGCTCTGGAGTTCGCGCCCAAGCGTGGTCATCGGGTTCAGGTGTCCGCTCACCACCGGGCAGATGAGTCCAAGATGCATGGTTTCCGCTTTCTGAGTGCTTAAAGCCCCAGGGTCTGCCCGCCGTCCACCGTCCAGGTTTGCCCGGTGACATACGAAGCGGCTTCGGAGGCGAGAAATACCGCGACATTGGCGAGTTCTTCGGGGCGTCCCAGCCGCTTCATCGGAATTTTTTCGGTTCCCTGCTTTCGGGCCTCCTCGAAAGAAATGCCTGCCCGCTCCGCGTTCACCTCATGCAGATGCTTGAGGCGATCCGTGTCATAAGAGCCGGGAGCCACATTGTTGACGGTGATTCCGTAGGGCGCGAATTCCTGCGATAAGGTTTTCAGCAGCCCGACTAATCCGGCGCGAAGGGTGTTCGAGAGCAGGAGGCCCGGAATCGGCTGCTTCACCGAAGACGAAGTGATGACGACGATTCGGCCCCACCCCGCCTTTTTGAGATACGGCAGGGAGGCGGAAATGAGTCGTGTGGTGACATAAAGCGTTGAGTCGAGTCCCGCCTGCCACCCTTCGGCGGTGAGCGATTCGAAGGTTCCGGCGGGCGGGCCTCCGCTGTTGGGCACGACGATTTCTAGTTCTCCGAATCGCTCGACCGTCGCGGCAATTGCCTGTTCGATTTCCCCGGCCTGCGTTACATCCACGACGAGCGGCAGAACCTCGGCCCCGGTTTGCCGGCGAATCCGTTCTGCCGCCGACTCGATTTCGGTTTGGGTGCGCGAACAGATCGCCACCTTCGCGCCCTCTTTTGCCAGCCCTAGCGCAACGGCATAGCCCAGCCCTTTGCTCGCCGCCGCCACAAACGCCACTTTCCCTGCAATCCCTAAATTCATTTTCCTCGTCCTTTTCAGGCGGTTCGGCCCCAAACCGGATTTAGCACACTGGCCTCGCGTCAAACGTTGCCAGCGGAATAAAATCGGCGTCCGGCGGGGCTTCGAGCGGCCCGAAATGTGCTCCGCCCGCCTCCCCGATCGCACCGTCACCCATCGGCTCCAGCAGATGTACGGGGGCGATTTTGCCGATGAGATGCGAGCCGCCCGTGAACTGCACCCGGATGTAATTCGAGGTATAGCCGGAGAGCAGCCCCATTTTCGGTTCGCCCGATCCGTCAATGCGAGCGTGCCCGTCGTTGCCGGTCGCGCCTTCTTCTTCGGAACTCCGCCCCTCTTTTCCTTCCACCAGCACCTCGAACGTTCGCCCCAGATGCTTCTGAACAAAACGCGCCTGAGTTTCGCGGCAGGCCTCCGCCAGTTTTTTGCTTCTCGCCTCTTTTTCTTCCTCGCTTACCTGATCCTTGCGCTCGGCGGCGGGCGTTCCGGGTCGGGGCGAGTAGCGAAACAGATGTGCCCGTGCAAACCCGACCGTTTTCACCACCGAAAGCGTTTGCTCGAAGGCAGCGCGATCTTCGCCAGGAAAGCCCGCCATGATGTCGGCGGTAATGGCCAGATCGGGAAGACGGGCGTAGGCGGCGGCACAGCGTTGCAGGTAAAATTCCTGATCGTAAGGGCGGTTCATCCCCGCAAGAACGCCGCTGTCGCCGCTTTGGAGCGGGATGTGCAGATGGCGGCAGAGTTTCGGGTTTCGAGCGAAGGCGTCCAGAAGACGATCCGTTACCTGCGTGGGTTCGATTGAGGAGAGGCGCACCCGCTCGATGCCCTCCACCCCGGCCAGGGCTTCCAACACGTCTGCGAGGTCTACCGTTGGAGGCGGAGTGTCCAGCGTCAGAAGGCGGGGCAGCTCACGCCCCGGCGTTGAAACAAACCCGTCCTGCCCGTAGGCCCCCACCAGAACTCCGGTGACCACCAGCTCTTTGTAGCCCTGCCGAACGCGCAGGCGTGCCTCCTCCAAAATCTCGTCGAGCGGTCGAGACAGCATCGTTTTGCGGGTGTAGGGAATCGAGCAAAACGCGCAGAAAACGTTGCACCCATCCTGCACTTTCAGGGTGGCCCGGTTGCGGCGCGTGTAGGGACGGTCGGTTTCCGAGCGGGGCAGGGTGTCGAGGGCGCGGGTGAGGTGCGGGAACTGCGTCAGGACTTCTTGCAGTGTTTCCAGTTTTTTGGCGTTGGGAACGATGAGGGACGCTTCCTCCACCATTTCGCCTTTGATCCGGGCCATTTCGCCATAGCAGCCCGTCATCACCACAATGGCTTCAGGGTTCTGGCGGGACAGTTTCCGCACCATCTGCCGGGATTTTCGCTCGGCAGCCACTGTAACCGAGCAGGTATTGATGACATACACATCGGCGGGGGCAGTGAACTCGGCAATGGTGAAGCCGCGCTCCTCGAAATCGTCGAGGATGCGCTGAGTTTCATATTGATTGACTTTGCAGCCTAAAGTGGTGAAAGCGGCGGTGGGCACGTTCGGCTCCTGTGGGGTCTAGCAAAAAAATTCTAACAAAAAGATTTTCTCTTATTATACACGACCCGCTTTTCTTTGCCGGGATCGCTTCAGGCAGAGCAAGGTAAAAACGGAATTCTAGCACTCTGCCTGTTTTTCGTGGAAGACAGAAATTGCAGCAGATGGATAAACACGAAAAACAAGCCTAAACTAAAAAACTCAAAAGGCGGCAGAGAATGGTTTCTCTGCCGCCGGGGTTTGAGGAGAGGACTAATGGGCCTGACTTACGCCGGGGTTTCGGTGAAGTAGAAGGGCTTGCCTTCGCGAGCCGAGGTGTAAATCCCCTCCAGAATCTGCGAGACCACGAGAGCCTGCTCCGGCAGCACCACCGGGTCGGTGTCGTTGACAATCGCTTCGATCCAGAGGCGGGCTTCGCGCTGAAAGTCTTTTTCGGCTCCGCTGTCGTAAAACGCCACGCCCGCGCCGCCGAGTTCTACTTTCGTATCCCACAGTTTGCCGAAGCTTTCGCCGTTGAGCCGCAGTCCGCCGATCATGTCCGCGCCGCCTTCTGTACCGCAGAGCGAGCATTTCGCCTCGTCAATCTGAAGCGTGTTCAAGGCCCAGGCCGATTCCAGAATAATGGACGCGCCGTTTTCCATCACGATAAAGCCCATCGCGCTGTCTTCCACCGTGAACTTTTTCGGGTCCCAGGCTCCCCAGGCGTTTGCCGGGTGATCCTGCTGGCCGAGTTTGTGATAAACCGAACCCACCACGTATTTTGGCTTATAATTGTTCATCATCCACAAGGTGAGGTCAAGCGCGTGCGTCCCGATGTCAATCAGCGGGCCTCCCCCCTGTTTTTCTTCGTCCAGAAACACGCCCCAGGTCGGAACGGCGCGGCGGCGCACGGCATGGGCTTTGGCCCAGTAGATGTCGCCCAGGTCGCCGCGCTCGATCACTGATTTCAGATAGACGCTTGCGGCATTGTGACGGGTTTGATAACCAATCGTTAGTTTTTTGCCCGTTTTATTTTTTGCGTCGAGCATTCGTTTTGCGTCGGCAGCGGATTTCGCCATCGGTTTTTCGGACATCACGTGCTTGCCCGCTTCCAGAGCCGCAATGGTAATATCGGCATGGGAAGAGTTCGGGGTCAGGACATGAACCACATCCAGTGCCGCATCCGAAACGAGCTTTTCGTAGTCGTCGGTCACTTTGAAGTTGGCTACCCCATACGTCGCTGCCGCCTCGTTCGCTTTTTCAGGAAGGATGTCGCAAAAAGAAACCAGTTCCACCTGATCTTTCAGGCGGGCGAGTGCGGGCAAGTGCTTGCCATTCGCGATGCCGCCGCACCCAACAATGCCCACGCGCAGTTTGTCTGCCATGATAAATTCTGTTCTCCCGGAGTGATCTAAAATAGAACGTCGCCGTTGTCGCGTCCGTTTCAGGCTCTGATTTCGCCGCAGCGGGCAAAAAACCCTTTCCGGTATACCCGATTTTTCCGTTTTTCCATTACGGGGAAACCAAGGGAGAAACCCGAAACCGGAAAGGAACTTCGCCAACGGTGTAAAAGGAACCCGTGACCAGCACCATTTCGGAGGGGGCGGCTTCCTGCATCGCCGAGAAGACCGCTGCTTCCACCCCCGGATAAACCTGGGTTTCCGGCACGGTGCTCCTCACGACCCCGGCCAGTTCCTCCGCAGGCTGCGCCCGCTTCCAGTTGGGGGCGCAGACATACGCTTTCACCACACCGGAGGTCAGCGGGGCGACGACTTCCGAGGCGTCGTGCCCATTGAGCATCCCGATCACCAGGCGCACACCGGTAATGCCGTGCGTTTTCCGAAGCGAAGCCAGGGGCGAAGCGAGGGCCTGCGCCGCCATTCCGTTGTGCGCTCCATCAAGCACCAGCAAGGCTCCGTTTTTTCCCCGAAAACATTCCAGGCGACCGGGAAGGGCAATTTGCGACAGGGCGCGGCGGGCCAGCGCAGAGGTGAGCGGAAACGGATTTTGAGGGAGCAGGGCGGTTTCTACGGCAGCGAGAGCACACGCGGCATTCTCCCGCTGATAGTCTCCCAGCAAGCGCACAGGCAGGTGATCGTAAACGGCGTGAGGCGTCTTCACGGTGAGCGGAGCCGTGTTCGGGTCGCCCTCCTCCAGCCGCCACCAGACGGCGGGCAGGCGAACTGCGGATTCCCTCTCCCGTAAAATTTGGGTTAAAGGCGCGTTACGGATTTCGGCGGCTTCAAGAATGACCTCCAGAGCTTCCGGGTTTCGAGCGGCAGTCAGCGCGGGAACTCCCGGCTTGATGATCCCGGCCTTTTCAAAGGCGATTTTGGCATGGGTATCGCCCAAAATCTGCGTATGATCCAGCCCGATGTTCGTAATCACCGAAACCACCGGCGTCACGATATTTGTGGCATCCAGCCGACCGCCGATCCCCACTTCCAAACAAACGAACTCCACCTGCTTTTCTGCAAAGTACCGAAAGCCGAGCGCAGTCTTCAACTCGAATTCGGTGACCGGCCCCCATTCCGAATCGTCCATTGCGTCGAGGATCGGCTTTATTTCTCCCAGAATGCGAGCAAAGTCTTCACGGGAAATCGGCTCGCCGTTGACTTGAACCCGTTCGCGCACATCGTAGACATAGGGAGAAAAGTAGGCTCCGGTACAAAAGCCGCATTCTTTGAGCAAGGCCGCAGCCATCGCGGTTGTCGAGCCTTTGCCTTTCGTTCCCGTAAGGTGCAAAACCGAAAAACGATCCTGCGGGTTTTCAAGGCGGCGGCAAAACTCCGTGAAGCGTTCCAGCCCCAGTTTCCACCCGATGCGGAGGCGTCCATTCATGAGTTCGAGGGCTTCGTCGAAAGTCAACTGTCTCTCCTGCTGATTTTGCCGGATTTCAGGCAGAAAGTCCGTGCGGCTTAGATTATGACCGATGGGAAAAGGGGAATGTCAAGAAAACTCTAGGGAAAATTTCTGAAGCGCGGCAGGATTTCGGCTCGTCGGAGAGGAATAGGCAGCGAAAGACGCCTCTGTTTCTCCCAAAGCACCAACGTCCCGGCGGCATCCCGCCAGAGATTTTCTTATGCAAACCACCCCCCATGTTTCCGAAACCGCCGCCGAAATGGATCAGGCACACGAACTGCTCGAAGCAGGAAAACGCGAGGCCGCTTACCGTCTCGTGCTCTCGATCTTAAAAGAACATCCGCGCTGCTCTGCCGCCCTCGCCCTGCGCGACCGCTTGAACGCAGAGGACTGCACGCACGCGCTGGCCCAGGTGAGAAACGACAGTTTCGAAGAAGAGGATTATAGCCCTCTGCTCCCCCTCGGAATGCTGATCCTGAGTTTGGCCTCCGCCGTGTTCGGTGTCTTTCTGCTCATTCATCCGGTTCGTATGGCCGGGGAGATGGGAATGAACGGGAAAGTGGAAATGGGGGGCCGAATGATCCACTCCACGCAGGAGCCGGTTCACTTGCTGTTTGCCGTACCTGCCGCTTTTTTTCTGATCGCCCTGCTTTCTTTTTACGGTTATCGCCGGTTTAAACTTTAAGCAAAGGCAGTTTCTCCGTTGAAATTTATCGAACAGGATCTTTCCTCGCTTTCGGCCTCCGAAGCCTACGGCTGGATTTCGTCGTGTGTTGCCCCCCGCCCAATTGCGTTTGTCTCGACCCTTTCCGCGGAGGGCCTGCCCAATCTCGCCCCTTTTTCGTATTTTATGGCGGGCGGCTCCAACCCGCCGAGCGTTGCGTTCTCCCCTACCCCCAGCCGAAACGGAACCCCGAAAGACACCCTGCGAAACATCGAAGAGACCGGGGAATACGTTATCAATGTCGTTACCTATGCGATGCGGGAGCCGATGAACGAAACCTCGGCGGAATTCCCGCACGGCGTCTCCGAGTGGGAAGCGTCCGGCTTTACCGCGCTGCCTTCCACGAAGATCAAACCCTTCCGCGTGGCCGAAAGCCCGATTTCGCTGGAGTGCCGCCTCCATCAAATCGTGCGTCACGGAGAGGGCTTCGCTTCCGCGCACTACGTGATCGGAGAGGTGCTCTGCCTTCATACGGCACAAGAGGTGCTGACGGACGGAGCGGTTGACCCTCGCAAAGTGGATTTCGTCTCGAGGCTGGGCGGAAGCTGGTATGCCCGCGTCTACGCCGAAGCCCTCTTCGAGATGGCCCGTCCCCCGCGCCCGGCAAAATAGCGGCACCTTTCCAGCAAGCGTTCACGACTCGATTTCCCTCTTAAAATTTCCAGTTTTTTTGTTCCCGGCGCGTCATTTGGCACAAAACTTGCACGTTTAAGTGACTGTACGATGATCCCCTGCTCAGGACGTGTAAGGCGCCGGGCAGGAACACCTTACACCCCGCTGTTTTCAGGAAGAGGATCAGTAAGCCGTCCCTCTGGCGAAGGACGCCCGAACCCCCTTGGCGCGGAAAACAAGCGATTCTCGATTCTCGAAAGGAACGAAAAACCAATGCGTATCAACACCCTCGGGCGATCTGTGCTCGCCCTCGCCACCGTTCTCACTGTTGCCGGCTCCGGCCTTGTCCTCGCGGTCATTGACCCGACCTATGTGCCGAAAAGCTCCGTTCTGCTTGGCCCCGCCACCGTTGCTCCGCTCGGAACCGCTCAGTACACCCTGCGCGTGACCTTCACCAACGGCCAGACCGCCGACTTCCCGCCGAACACGGGCGCAACCTTTGCCGCAGTGAACGGTACCATCAACTCCAGTGGGCTGTACACCAACACCAGCGGCACCAAAGACAAAGTGAGTGGTTCTTTCACCCAGAATTCGGTGACCACAACCTCTTCCCGCATCATCCGTATCGTCGCAGCCCAGTAGTCTGACCGCATCACCTCGATCACGGGAAAGGACCCAACTCGTATGAAACTTCTTTCAGCTGTTGCCGCTTCGCTCGCTCTCCTCGGAGGCGGGGTTGTCGCCAACGCGCAACTGAGCTTTACGCTCACCCCCACCGGCGGCCCCACCGGTGCGTTCACCCTGCTGGGAGCGATTGTCAATAACACCGCTTCCACAGTCGTCATTGACGGCGGCTCCTTTACGGTCCCCGCCGGTGTCGGCGTTGTGGACAACTTCACCGACCTGGGCTTCACAGACCTTCCGTTGACGCTGGCTCCCGGCAGCTTCTACAACCTGGATCCGTTTCTGGAAGTGACCGTCCCGGCGGGCACTCCTTCCAGCTTTGGAACCTACGACCTCACCAACAACGGGGTTACCCTCTCCACTGCCTCCTTCGCGCTCGGCTCCTCCGCCGTGCCCGAACCGGGTGCAGTCGCCATGCTCGTCGGCGGGCTGGCGGGCGGCGCGACCTTTATGGCTCGCCGACGCCGCAACTAGGCGGTTCTGTCCTTGCAAAGCAAAAAGGGGAGAAGCTTCGGCTTCTTCCCTTTTTGTTTTCCCCTCAATTTCTCTTTTCTGATCTATTCTTCTACAACTTCGACTTGAATTCCAATCGTCCGAATCACGCTGGCGGCCTTCTCGCACTCCTCTTCTCCGCCGTGATGCACCACCGACTTGCCAAGATTGTCTATCTCCCAGGTTTCCATATCCGCCTCTTCCTGAGAGCAGGCAGTGGCCTGCATCAAAATGTTTACGACCTCGTCCCAGGTATTCACTTCGTTGTTGTAAACAACGACGATCCAGCCGGAGCCGCCCTGCGAGTCGTCTTCCCGCTTTTCATCTTCGGGGCGAAGCACCGGGGAGGGGCGGGCGGGAAGAACGGCGGGAGCCGCGTTCCAGAGGGGGAAGCACTGAGTGTACAAGGGCGGTGTCTCCTGCGGCATTGCCGTCAAAGCAGTTGAATGCGCGATCCGCGAGCGTCTTTGATAACCTCGACGCGCTGCGGAAACGAGTCTTTCAGCTCATCGAAATGCGTAATGACCAAAATCAAATCGAAATCTTCCTTGATCGCTTCGATGACTTCCACCAGTTTTTCGCGGCCTTTTCCGTCCTGTGAGCCAAAGCCCTCATCCAGGATCAGGGTTTGCAGCCGTGCCCCGGAGCGGCGGGCCAGCAGGCGCGACAAGGCAATGCGCAGCGCGAAGTTGACCCGAAACCCTTCGCCTCCGCTGAAGAGTTCGTAGGGGCGCGTTCCGGCATCATCGGTAATGATGATGTCGAGTGTTTCGATGTCGGCGTTTCCAGAGGCATTGGAGCGGGTAGTCTGCAAATCCACGTACATATTGTTGTCACTCAATCGAGCGAGAAGACGGTTTGCTTCCTCTTCGAGTTCCGGGATCGCGGCGTTTTCGATGATCTGCGTTTGGATTCCGCGCTTGCCGAACGCCTGACGCAGGGCATCGCAGCACTGTTTCGCCTCAATGAACTGCTTCACTTTCGCCTGTTTGCCGGACGCCTCCGCCTTCGCGCCTTCCAGCCGTGCCAGGTTTTCGGTGAATCGCTCTACGTCCCGCTTGCGGACGTTCCATTCCTCCATTCCGTCGCGCCAGTGCTGCTCCGCCGCCGCTGAAGCCGCTGCCGCCCTCGGATAATCCGCCGTCACCCGGTTCAATTCTTCGAGGCGTTTTCGAGCCGCTGCTTTTTCTGCCGCCTTTTCGAGCACGATGCGGTCGAGCTGCGCCATTTCTTCCAGCAGGCTTCCGTAGCGGCTGTCCACGCTTTGCAGATTGTGATGCCGTTTTTCGGCTCCGCTCAGCCGCCCGATGGTGTCGAGGGTGACCTGATGCTCGGCTTTGACCAGCGAAAGGGTTTCGCGGCGGTTTTTCAGGGTTTTGAGGCGGATGCGTTCGGCCTGGGAGAAATCTTCGTTTTCAAGCCGCTTTGCACGAAGGGCAGCCTCTTTGCGGCTTTCTTCGATGTCTTCTGTTTCTTCGCAGAGGGTGTTAAGCCGCTGCTGAAACGTCTCTCGCTGGGCTTTCAAGGTGTTCAGCCGGTTAAGCGCGGTTTCGACCCCCTCCAGGCGAACCCGCAGAGTGTCCTTTTCCGTTTTCAATTCGCGCCCCTCCTGCGTCAGCGCGTCCCGTGTTTCTTCCAGGGTTTTCAGGCCCTCCTGCTGCCGGGCGATCACCCGCAGCCGCCGTTCTCCGCTCAGGTCGCCTCCGCAAAGCCGGCATTTCGCGCCTGCTTCTTCCAGTTCGAGCAGGGTTTCTTTTTGCTCTTCGATCTGAGCCAGAACGCTTTCCCGCTTTTGCTTTCGGTCGGCGAACTCGACAGTGACGGTTTCGAGTTTTTCCTTCAGCGTTCCCACGTCCCCGGAGAGGTTTTTTCCGGTTTCCAGTTCCGTTTTCAGCGCGGCGATCTTCGCGGTGAGGTCCGTTTTTTCACGCTCTCGTTTCTCGGCGTGCTCAAGGGCCTGGCGCGTGTGTTTGAGTTCGCCCTCCAGCCGGGTTTTCTCCAGCTCGATAGCGGCGACCGCCACCGTGATCTCTTTCACCACCTGGTCGAACTCCTGAACCTTCGGGTCGAGTTCCTCCCGGCGATTTCGGGCCTGCTGCAAGTCTTCGTAATCGCGCACAATGGACTGCCGCTGCGCCTGCATCGCTTCCATTTCTTTGCGGGCCAGGGCTTTCGTGTTCTGCTCGCCCTGCCGCCCCTGAAGATCACGCTCGATTCGGGCGATTTCGGCACTTACGTTTTCTACCGCGATCTGGGCCGCCTTTAATTTTTCAAGGGCCGTCTGCGCCTTTTGTCGGGCCGCATCCTGGGCCTGCACCTCGGCTTCGAGGCGGGTTCGGGCTTCGGTCGCCTCTGTTAGTCCCTGTTCGTACTCCTCTTTGCGGCCTGTTTCGCGCAGCAATTGGTTGACTTCTGCAGTCAGTTCATCTATCTGCGCCTTGTAATCGGCGGCTTTTTCTTTCGCCATCGTTTCCAGCCGGTCGTAGCGGTTGAGATCGAGGATTTCAGCGAGAATGCGCTTGCGGTCGTTGGGCCGCTGGCGTGTGAATTCGTCGGCGTGCCCCTGCTGCAAATAGGCGGAATTGAGAAACGTTTCATGCTGCATCCGTAGCAGTTTCGTGATCTGGGCCCCGGTTTCTTTCTGGCTTCCCCCGGAAAGCGATACAAAGTCGCCCGCTTCATTGCGCTGAGCCAGCTGCCAGTCACTTTTTCCTTTTTTGCGCTTTCGCACTACCCGGTAGAGATCATGGTTGAGTTGAAACTCAAACCGAACTTCCATCTCGGTCGCGCCCACCCGAATCAGCGAGTCCTCCTGAACTGACCCGACACCGGAAGCACGGGTTTTTCCCCACAAGGCCCAGGTTATCGCATCGAGCAAAGCTGATTTGCCGTTGCCGTTGTCCCCCGACAGGCAGACGACGTGCATTCCCTCAAAGTCGAGGGTGACGGGGTCTTCCCCGTAACTCATGAAATTTTTTAGGGTTAATTTTCTTGGAATCATAACTGCACACAAAAACAGCCGCCAGCACTCGTTTCACAGGGGGGGCAGAGCGAATTTTTTTCACTCCTTCACCCTCTCTCCGGGGGGTTATCCGACCATTTCTTCCTCTTCGAGCGACTTGAACAGCGGCTCGGCGTACTCCAGAATTTTGGTACGGCGCGAAATCCAGTCCGGGCGCAGTTCGATGTAGAGGTCGAGGGCCTCTCGCGGGGTTTTCGATTCGGTCAACATTCGGTTGCGGGAAGCGGCGTCCCGTTCGATCTTAGGCGTGATCGAAACAAGATAATGAGCAAAGGAGAGAGCCTCTTTGATTTCTTTCGAGCGCACGAGTCCCAGGTTCTGCTGGCTGATTTTGTACGAGAGTTTGACGATGGCGTCCCGCAGCCGGTGAGATTTGATGGCCTCTAAAATCTGTTCGGTCGGATTCTCGCCTTCGACGTTCACCTCGATGTCGAGAAGGGCGCGGGCGGTTTCGACAGGAACATACTCAAAGGTCGTTTGGCCGCGAACGAGATGAACCAGGCAGAAGCCCTTCGGCTCGTCCTTTTCACCGAAATCAATTCGATCCGGCGACCCCGAATACACCACCGGGGGATAGCCCCCCCGGTTCAGGTCTTGATGCTTATGGATGTGACCGAGGGCAACATAATCGAAAGCCGGATTTTTAAGGTCGGAAAGCGCAACCTGCGGCTCCTGCATTGAGAAATAGCCTTGCTGCCAGGTGGAGAGTTTCGCTCCGTTCACCCAGAAATGCCCCATAAACACCACCGGGCTTTCATCGTTCGGATCGAGCGGATCGGCGAGGGCCTGAATCGTGGTGGCGTAACGGGTTTCGAGCAGACGGCGGGTTTCCTCCATGTTTTTGCCCTGAAACTCCTCGCGGGCAACGGCCAGCCCTTTCATCAGGTAGGGCAGGGCCAGAATCCGTACCTTTCCCGCCCGCGTTTCGAGGGTCAGGTTTTCGGGTTTGGAAAGAATGTGGACGCCGTTAACGCCCAGGGTGCGGTAAATCTCCACCGAATTGGCCCGACCGCGCACATTGGGCATATCGTGATTGCCTACGAGCATGACCACGGGAATTTGGGCATCGGTCAGTTTACGGATGCAGGCGACAAACTCCCGCTGATCGGTTTGGCGCGGGTCGCGGTTTTTGTAGGCATCCCCGGAGAAGATCGCCAGGTGAATGTCGCGTTCGAGGGCCGTTTCGATGCAGTGCTCCAGCGAATGACGAAAATCCATCAGGCGCGTGTTCAGGCCCGTGTCGGGGTCAAGCTTGCCGTAGAGTTCCACTCCAAAATGGGTGTCGGCGAAGTGCATGGCTCGGATCGGAGAGGGCATCAGACCAGCTCCTCTTCCTGAGCGAACAGGGATTCGGCATCGAGAATCTCGTAGCGATACCCCTGCTCGGTGAGAAATAGCTGCCGGTGCATCGCGAATTCCTGGTCGCGGGTTTCTTTGGTCACGATACTGTAGAAGTGGGCGATAGAGCCGTCCGATTTCGGGCGCAGCACCCGCCCCAGCCGCTGCGCCTCTTCCTGCCGGGAGCCGAACGTGCCGGAGATCTGAATCGCAACGTTGGCGTCGGGCAGGTCAATCGAGAAGTTGGCGACTTTGCTGACCACGAGCCGCTTGATTTTTCCGGTGCGGAACTCCTCGAAAATCGTTTCTCGATCTTTCTGAAAAGTTTTCCCGGTAATGAGTTTGGCGTCGAACCGCTGCGCCACTGAGTCGAGCTGATCCAGATACTGCCCGATGATGAGCACATGGTCGTCGCAGTGGCGATCCAGCAAAAACCGGATCACTTCCTCTTTCTGCGCATTGACGGAAGACAGCCGGAACTTCTCGCGGGGATCGGCAACGGCATAATCGAGCCGGTCTTTTTCCTCCAGCGCAATCCGAACTTCGGTGCAGAAAGCGGTGGCGATCCAGCCCTGCTTTTCAAGCACCTTCCAGGGTACATCGGCTTTTTTCGGCCCAATAAGGGAAAAAACATCGTCTTCGCGTCCGTCTTCGCGCACGAGCGTTGCGGTAAGACCAAGGCGGCGTTTCGCCTGAATTTCGGAGGTGATCCGAAACACCGGGGCGGGCAGCAGGTGCACCTCGTCGTAGACAATCAGGCCCCAGTCCTGCCGGTTAAACAGTTCGAGATTGAGGTAGCCCTCCTCTTCGCCGAGACCTTTTTTCCTGGGTGACTTTTTGAGGTCGAGGTCGGGGTCATAAAGGGCGTCTTCATCGTAGTCGTCCTCTTCGGCTTTACGCCTGCGCTGTTTGGCGCGTTCAGGATCGCGGCGCACGGTCAACACCTGATAGGTGGCAATGGTGATCGGGCGAATTTCTTTTTTGTCGCCGCTGTATTCGCCGATCATATCTTCGGTGACTGTGGATTTGTCTAAAATCTCCTGCCGCCACTGCCGCGCCGCCGTGATGTTGGTGACGATAATCAGCGTGTACATCTGCGCTTTCACCATCGCCGCAATGCCGATGATCGTTTTGCCTGCGCCGCAGGGCAGCACGAGAACGCCGCTTCCGCCCCGCTCCGAGCCGCCTGCCCAAAACATTTCCGCCGCCTCTTCCTGATAGTCTCGCGGTGCAAAGGGTTTGCCGGTCAGTGCGGGATCACGCAGGGCCATCTGCAGGTGTTCGCCGTCGTTGTAGCCTGCCAGGTCTTCCACCGGAAACCCGACCTTGAGCAGAGCCTGCTTGAGCCGTCCGCGCTCCAGAAGCGGAATTTCGGAGGTGCGGGCGTCTATCGGATCGAGCAAAAATTTCTGAACGGTTTTGTTGTGCCGCACCTCGGTCATCACCAGGTTGTCTTCGGCACGCAGCAGCAGCCTGCCGTTTTCTTTGATCAGCTTCAGCCGCCCGTATCGCCCGACATAATCTTTGATGTCGTGGAGCACGTTCCCCGGAACATCGTATTTGGTGAAATCGTGGAGAACGCTCTCCATTTCCTCGGCGGACATCCCGGCGGCACGGGCATTCCAAAGGGAAAGCGGTGTCAGGCGGTAGGTGTGAACGTATTCGGGGCTTTTGATGAGTTCGCAAAAGGCACTCAGTTGATCCCGGCACGCCTCATAGCGCGGATTGTCCACTTCGAGCAGAACGGTGCGGTCGGATTGAACGATCAACGGATTTTGCGGGTTGTAGGGCATCTTTCACCTCAAGGGGAGCAGGGCGGAGGCCCGTAATCTTTCTTTATTTTACCCGACAGAACGGCTTCCCGACTAGAGGGAGATCGAACACCGGGTATACTGACTCGGTTCAGGGCGGGGCAGAAGATAACCAAAGGCCGCGCCCCGCGTCCAACTCTACGCGCCTTCTCCTTTGGGAGGCAGGGGCCATTCTTTTTGTTTTCTTTGGGAGAAATTCACGCATGAACGTTTTACGAATGGGGAGTACCGCTTTATTCGGGCTGGCTTTGGGCGGAGCCTCACTCGCGTCCCGCGCACAAAAACCGGAAGAAATCGTCACCAAAATGGAAGCGATTTACAAAACGGCGAAAACCTACGAATGTACCTTTACGATGCATCAGGTTGGAAAAACGCCGGACGGCAAACAAATGGTGATGCATTCGGTGAATCGCTATAAATATCGCGCTCCCAGCCAGTTTTACCTTGAACTCAAGCCCACCTCCAACGGAAGAACGATTACGCAGGTCAGCAACTCAGACGGCAAATCGCTCTATGTCTACATTGTCGAGCGCAAACTTTACCGCAAAAACCCGGCTCCGAAAACCACCCGGCCCCCAATTGCGCTGTTTCGCTCGATGATGCCGGAACCCTCCGAGGTCACCCTCAAAATGAAGCCTGCCGCTACCCTGAACAACCGAGCGGTTTACGTGATCGAAGCCACCCCGAAAGACGTAATGAAGGAGGGAAAGGAGCTGAAGCCGATGTACCTCTACATTGACAAGGCGAACCTGACCCTGCTGAAGTTTGCCAGCAGCAGCAAAGACCGCACCTCGGAACTGATGATTACAAGCCAGTCGGTCAACCCGGCGTTTTCCGCCAATGCCTTTGATTACAAACTTCCGGCGGGGGCAAAAGAGTTTGTCGCGCCGCCGCGTCCCTCTACTCCCGGCGGCCCCGGCCTGCCGCCGCTGCTGCCCAAAGGCACTCAGCCGAAGACACCCCCGAAATAAACAGGGCCTCTTGAAGGGCACTTCTTAGAACAGTGCCCTTTTCTTTCTCACCATGACCGACACGCACCGACGCTTTTTCCTCATTCGACATGGCGTGACCCTCTGGAATAAAGAGGGACGCTTTCAGGGACACACCGACATTGCGCTCGACAAGGAGGGGCAGGAGCAGGCCGCCCGACTTGCCCGCCGCCTTCGGGCGGTTTCCCTCACTGCCGTTTACTCCTCCGATCTTTCCCGTGCCGAGGCAACGGCAAGGGCGATTGCCGCCGAGCAGGGGCTTTCCGTCGTCACCGCCCCGGAACTGCGTGAAACCGGCCTTGGCGATTGGGAAGGGCTGACCCGCCTGGAGATCGAAGCGCGAGGCGAAGGCGAGCTTCTGTCGCTCTATCTGCGCGACTCGGAGCATCATCGTCCGCCGAACAGCGAACCGCTCGAAGAGGTGTTTGCCCGAATGACCGGGCAGTTTGAGCGCATTGCCGAAGCGCATCCAAGCGGCGATGTGGCGATTGTGGGGCATGGCGGCAGCCTGCGTGCGCTGCTGTGCTCGCTAGTGGAGGCTCCGCAGTCTTCCATGCGCCGCTTCTGGCTTGACAATGCCTCGCTTTCCATCGTGGAAGAGCGGGCACGCAGCGGTTCCGCGTTTCGCCGTATTCTGCGTGTTAACGATACCGCCCACCTCGAAAACAGCCTGGCCCTCTAACGGCAGGGGCCGTCAACAAACGACCACCCCGCGCAATCACCAGCTCATAAACAGGAGTGTCTGCCCATGACCCCGCCCCAAAGCCGGGAGCAGATTCGGAAAATGTATGATCGGCTGGCCCGCGAATACGCGCTCAATCTGTTCAACGAATTGGAAAGCAAACCGCTTGACCGGGAACTGCTCGACGAGTTCGTGCAAAAGGTGCAGGGGCACGGAACCGTCTGCGATGTCGGGTGCGGGCCGGGCCATGTGGCGTCCTATCTGCGCGAGGCGGGGCTGACGGAGGTTCGCGGCCTTGACCTTTCCGCCGAAATGGTGGACACAGCCCGCAGCCTGAACCCGGAAATTCCGTTTGAGCAGGGAGACCTGACGGCTCTGAACGTTTCGGACGGGGCCTGGGCGGGCGCAACCGCGTTTTATGCAGTGGTCAATCTCGCCAAATACGAACTGCCCCCTGTTTTTGCGGAGCTGCATCGGGTTCTAAAGCCGGGAGGATGGCTGCTGCTTTCGTTTCACTGCGGCAAACAGGTGGTTCATGTTGAGGAGATGTGGGGGGTGGAGATTTCGCTTGATTTTCGGTTTTTCGAGACTTCCGAGATCGTTGGACTGATGCGAAAGGCAGGGTTTTCGGTAAAGCGTGTGGTGGAACGCGCCCCCTACCCCGACGTGGAGTATCCCAGCCGACGCACCTACCTTCTAGGCGTGCGGGGCTAGGAATTAAGCGAATGCCCGTTCCAAAACGCATCGAAAAGGTTTTACGTTTCCTCTTGACAACGTTTCCGTTAGGGCCGCAAGCTCAAACTCATCCCGCATTCCTCACCTCTTCGGGGTAATTCCAGTTCGTGAAATTTTTCAGGTCGGGGTCGCGGCGGCGCAGCTGCATTTCGTCGAGAACCTGAATGTCCAGCGAGCGCAGGATGGTCTGAAGCGAGCGTTCGCCGTCCCGCAGGGCTTTTTTGAGCGGCTCCAGAATTCGGTGGGAGTAAACGGCGCACAGGGGTTCCAGCCGCCCGCCGATCTCAGGAACGAGGGCCAGCGCGGGCGGCGTCAGCGAGGTGAGCAGAAACGCCAGCACGTCGGGGTCGAGGTAGGGCAGATCACACGCCAGCACGAGGTGATCTCCCTCTCCGGCTTCCAGCAGGCCGGTGAACACTCCCCCGGCTGGCCCCGCTTCCGGGAGGGCGTCGGAGCGGAGCAGGGTTCCGGGCGAGTGGTAGCGTACTTTTGTGTCGGCAATGACATAAACGGGCGCGGCAACTTTGGCGGCGGTTTCCGCGACGGTATCGAGCAGAGGCCGATTGCGAAACAGCAGAGTGGCTTTGTCCTGCCCCATACGCCCGCTTTTGCCGCCCGTCAAAATAATCGAGGCCATCGAGTTCTCCAGAGAAAAAGGCGGCGGGTTCTTAAAAAGCGTTCCCTCCCAGAGCGGGGACGCGGCAGTTCTACTTTTTGCTTCCCGATGCCGGTTTACTTTTGGCGGCACGATAATCGGCAATCGCTTTTTTCGCGATGTCGCCGCGCTCGGTCAAATCCTTCAGCCATGCTTTTCGGCAGGGGCGCAGGGCCGCCGCGACGGTCTCGGCAATGACGAGGTTGCGAAACCATTTTTCGTTGGCGGGCACAATTGTCCAGGGAGCTTCAGGCGTAGACGTTTTGTTAATCGCGTCTTCGTAGGCCTGCTGGTAGTCGTCCCACCGTTCGCGTTCCTGCCAGTCTCCCACACTCAGTTTCCAGGACTTGGCGGCGTCCTGTTCGCGGGCTTCCAGCCGCTTTTTCTGCTCGGCTTTGGTGATGTGCAGGAAAAATTTCAGGACGAGGGTATTGCTCTCAACGAGAAGCTGCTCAAAATTGCGGATGGTTTCGTAGCGGCTTTGCCAGACAGGTTCGGGCACGAGGTTGTGAACGCGCACCACAAGCACGTCCTCGTAGTGAGAGCGGTTGAAAATCACGGTTTGCCCGTGCTGGGGGGTGCGCGGGTGGATACGCCAGAGAAAATCGTGGGCGCGTTCCTCCTCGGTGGGAACCTTGAAGGAGGCGACATCGCAGCCCTGCGCGTTGAGGGCGGAGGACAGCGACCGAATCGCGCCGTCTTTGCCGGAGGTGTCCATTCCCTGCAGCACGATCAGCAGCCCGCGCTCTTGACTCGCATAGAGAAGGGACTGAAGTTCGGCGATTTCCTCGTTCAGCACGGCGAGCCGCTCCTCGGCGGCATCGCGGGTGAGTTTCTGAACCTCGTCGGGGTTAATTTTGCTGAGCGAAACGGTCTTTTTGCCGTCTGTACGAATCACTTGAATCACACGATCACCTCATGAGAAGAATGGCGCAGTGTGACACGCACCGCCGGGGAAGTCAAGCCGCTCCCAAGAGCGGCATTCAGAAAGCCGCCGGGTTGTTTCTTTGGCGCTTTCGTTTTCATCTCTCCTGACGAGAGCTTGCCGCCCCTGCACACCTGAGCTTCCCTATCGGAACATCCCGGAAGAGCCGGAGTCGCCGCGAATATCAAATTCTTTGTGGAGGTGGTATTTATCGCACACGTCCGCGAGGGCATCGTCGGCTTTGCGGATCGCCTCGTCCATTTCTTGAGAGGCAGCTCCTTGCATTTGCGAAAGTGCACTCAGGGCGGAGTTCGGATTGGAGGCCACTTTCGACAGCGCGTCGTTGATGGCGAGCAGCTGCGCCTGAAGTTTGCCAAGATGGTCGTAGTATTTGTTGGCGAGGTCAAGGCAGCTTTGCGGCGGAACGCGGCCCTGGAACTTGGCACTGAGTTCGCCCCATGCCCCTGAATTGAACTTCATGGATTTGTTCATATTCTCAAAGGTGTTGTTGTAGTCCTTTTCTTCAAGGGAGGCGGAAAGCCCTTTCGCCTGCGCGAGCAGCTGCAGCGCATTGCCGGTCTGCTCCCGGATCAACTGCTGTTTGGTGACTTCGATCTGTTTCAGAAACGCTAGGTAGTCTTCGATGTCGGCGGTGCTGGGCTTGCCTTCGGCGGGAGCCTGCACCACCGGAGCCTTCGGAGTCTCACCGGGGGCCTGCACAAGCGGGGCACGTCGGCCCTCTCCCGGAGCCTGCACCAGGGTTCCCGTGCCGGTTTGTCCGGCTTTCTGAGCCAGCTGCCCCTTCACCACAAACGCGCAGATGAGCGCCGCCAGCACTGCCATCCCCCCGACAGCAGCCCACGTTCCTTTGCCAACGCCCGGAGTACGGCGGTTTTTCAGCGGAGGGAGCGAAGCGGGGGCCGCCGGAATCTCGGTGGTGGCGTTGACCGGGGTTCCGCAGCGAAGACAAAATTTGGATTGGGGCGGGATTTCCGCCGCACAGCGGGGGCATTTCATCGAAGTGAACTCCAGAAAAAATCGTCCGTCTTTTGAGCAAGGGTACTCTTTTAGACGAGAGAGAACGGAGAAATGTTTAGAATCTCTGAAACTTTACCCGACAAACCTTGTCTATGAAGGTGTGAGTTGACAAATCGAGCGATCAGTTGCCGAAATCTTTTGCCGCTCGTTCAAGAAAGCCCGTTCCACCCATGCAGCGCAAGACGGTCGAGACAATTTGGCACGGTATCCCTGCCGAACCGCACGGCGTGAGGCCCGCGGTGTGACTTCTTTCACACGCCGCCGCTGTAACGCTTTCGCGCTTTGTCCGTCTAGGGAAACAACAGGTTCCCCGGCGGGCGTTTTAGTTTGGGGAAAGCCAAAAAAGGCGCACCGAGCTTCTGGTTTCCAGAAATCAAAAAGAGTGAATGTTTAAGAGAAAAGACAGGGGCAGCGTTCACGATAACCTTTCCCCGGTCAAGTAGAACCAAGCAAGAAAAGGAGAGAAACACCATGCAAACCAATCAAGAAATGAATCTCGCGCAGGAGAGGATGAGCCGACTGGCCTATCTGCGCAACCTGTACGCCGCCTATGCCCTGGAAAACGCAACGAACTGGGTGCGCGTGGGCAACAACGCCTGGCTGCGAAAAGCGGCAAGTGCCCCCGCTATGGAGGAGGCCCGCGTCTCCCTCGGCGAGGGCGACGGGAGGGACTTTCACTATGTGGTCTAACGACTGCGCTCCCGTGCGGAGACGCCCCCAGCCCCCGGCGGAACCCGCCGAAACACCAAAAGGCGAGAGGAAAGAAATTTAAGATTTCATCCTCTCGCCTTTTGCTTTGCTGCCCCCTGCTCTGCACAACGGCTTCCGCACGCCCGGCAACGGCGGTCAGGGAGCGAGCCGAATCCGAAATGCGACATAGCCTTTGCGATCCGGCTGCACCACCAGCACCTTCGGGCGGCCCGGCGCATCCATTCCGCCGGACGCCGGATTGCGGTTGTCGTCGGTCAGGGCAATGGCGTGCGCCTTCAGGCCGGGGACGGAGGAAGACGCTGAAGCCGGGGCCGCCGAGAGTTTCGTCAGTTTGCCCTCCCGGTTCAGGTCGCCCAGAAACTCCTCCACCCGTTCGGCGGGAACCTTCAGCGTAATTTCGCGCACCGCTCCGGTCTCTTCGTGAAGGGGCTTGGCCGAAAGAAACTTCCCTTCCGCTTTGTGGACGGTTTCGCGGAACTGAGCGACAAAAGCATCGCCATTTACCCCGCCTTCCGCGCTCGCCAGTTTCAAGAGCGGAGTTTCGACGGAGGGTTTTCCCTGAGCCGCCCGCTGTGCGGCCCGGCGGCGTTCTTCTCTTCGGGCCTTCAGATGGAGCTGCGCTTCCCGTTTCCCCTCCTCGGCCATCAGGCGATCTGCCTCTTCGCTGACCAGATCGCGAGAGGAGGACGCGGAGAGCGGCCCCGCCAGCGGAATGCCTGCCCCCGCCGAGGGCGGCGAGGCGGGGGCAGGCCGGGAGCGAACCTGCGGGGGAAGGGTAACGGATCGAACGGCCCTCTGCTGCGCCTCAGACGGTTCGGAAAGGCGATAGTAGGCGAATACGCCGCCGGTGAGCAGAAGGGAAACCAGCCCGACCGAAGCGAGGGCGGGGGCGTAACGAAGCGTGGAAGCCCCGTGCCAGCGAGAGGGGGCGGAAACCGCTGCGGGCGGGGTGTCCGGCAGAGAGGCCAGAATTTTCGCTCTGAGTTCGGGGCGTGGTTTCGCCTTTTCCAACTCCTTCATATCGCTCCCCAGTTGGTGAAGCCAGCTGCGTTCTTCGCGGCACGCTTCACAACGCACGAGGTGCAGACGCACCTTGAGTTTTCGAGCGGCAGAGAGTTCGCCGTCGAGAAAGGCCTTGAGCTCCGCCCGTGTTCGATGGGTCGGGGGTTCCGGCTCGAAATTGTCGCCCGGAGGGTCGGTCGTCATGCGCTTTTTCCTTCATACACATAGCCGCCCAGCAGATCGCGCAGGCGGCGGAACGCATTGGAGAGGCGCGACTTCACGGTTCCAACGGGCAGGTTGAGTGCCGCCGCGACCTCCTGGTAAGTCAATCCCTGCAATTCGTGAAGAACGATCACGTCTCTATGGGCGGGGGAGAGACGATTGAGGGCGGCTTCCACCCGTTCGGAGAGTTCCTGTTTATCGGCGGAGGCGGAGGGGTCGTGATGCCAGTCCTGGGTGGCGAGGGTGATTTCCTCGTTGAGCGGGAGGGTTTCGAGTTTGCGCTTGCGGCGGTGGTCGAGGCAGTGGTTCATCGCCACGCGGTAAATCCAGGTTCCGAGGGCGGAGTGGCCCTGAAAGCCGCCAATGGAGCGATAGACGGCAAGAAAGATTTCCTGGGTGAGGTCTTCGGCGTCGGGGACGTTTCCGGTGAAGCGGAGGGCTAGGCGATAGACGCGAGCCTCGTAGGTGTCGAGGAGTTCCTCGAATGCCTTTCGGTCGCCTTCTCGAATTCGCTGAATGAGTTTTCGCTCGTCGCGTATCATAGAAGAAATTGCTGCTCGCTTTTTGCCCTGAAGGGGTCGGGAAACGTTGGGTTCGCGCTGTCCGTAGCGAAAGATACCGCTGCCGTATTTCGATCCTGCTTCGATCCTAGTTCAAGTTTGTTTCAAGCCTGTTTGGTAAAGGCGAAAGCGCGGTCTTACTGTATTGGTCGGTTTATCGGGCGAAAGGGTTCACTTTTCGGGGCGTGAGGGGTGTGCCCCGTTTTTGGGAGGAGAAGGCCATGAAAACCAGTTCTCGTGCGGCTCTGGTCGGAATTGCGGTGCTGCTGGTGCTGTTGTGGGCAGGATATCGGTGGACGCGCCCGGAACCGGAGCGGTTGACGGTGGCGCAGGCACAGGCTCTGCTTGGAAAGATGACGGAGGCGGTGGAGAAAAAGGACACGGGGGCTTTGCTGGCGTCGGTGTCCTCTCGCCCGGAGGTCAAATTAAACGGGCTTCACGAAGACCAGGTACGTTTGCTGCTGGGCCGGGCGTTTCGCAGCACGGGCCGCCTAAAGGTGACGACGGAGGGGCTGAAGTTTTCGGGGGGCGAGCAGGAGGCTCAGTTGAACTTTCATGTGACGGTAAAGGATTACGGGCCGGGGTCGGTGTCGGACCTCTACAATGCGAATATGATGATGAAGCTGAGGCGGGAGGAGGTGTCGCACTGGCTGGGGCTGGCGAAATCGCAGGAGTGGCGGATTGTGGAGGCGACCTCGGACGGGCCGAGCCTGGACGGATTCTCGGAGTAGGGAGCGTAGGCGCAGCGGAAGGCGGAGAGGCCGTCTTCTTCGCCCCCGACGTGGTATACTGTCTACTGGAATAAGCCCACTCTCCCGGAGGATGCCCCCATGTCCGACACCCGTAAACTCGTTTTGATTGACGCCTACAGCCTGCTGTTTCGAGCCTTTTTCTCGTCGCGTGCCCTCTCTACCTCCGATGGCCGCCCGACAGGGGCGCTGTACGGGCTGTCCAATATGCTTTTTACCCTCATTCGCAATGAAAAGCCCGACAGCATCATCGTCTGCTGGGATGCCCATCAGCGCACGCACCGAAAAGAAGCGTTCGAAGACTACAAAGCCCACCGCCCCGATACGGCTCCCGACCTGAAAGCGCAGATGTTTCCAGCCCGTGATCTGGTGGCGGCGTTTGGGGTGCAGTCGGCGGAACTGGGGGGTTACGAAGCGGATGACCTTATCGGGACGTTGGCCCGGCGCGGACGGGCCGAGGGCTATGAGGTGGAAATCATCACCGGCGACAGCGATCAGTTACAGCTGGTGGGCGAAGGCGTCACCGTGCAGATCACCCAGCGCGGTGTCACCGAAGTCAAACGCTACGACCGCGAGACGGTGATCGAGCGGTACGGAGTTCCGCCGGAGCGTATCCCCGACTGGAAAGGGCTGGTCGGCGATACAAGCGACAACATCCCCGGTGTCCCCGGCATTGGAGAGAAGACGGCGACCCTGCTGCTTCAGAAGTTCGGCACGATAGACGGCGTGCTCGAACACCTGGACGAGGTGACCCCGCCGAAGGCAAAAGCGGCCCTTGAAGCGAACCGCGACGGGGCAAAATTCTCCCGCGAGCTCGCCACCATTGTGTGTGACGCGCCTTTCAGCGATGAAATCCGTCCCTACTCCCCCACACCGGAGGTCTGGAACCGGCTGCGGGAGGCGTTCACCGATCTAGAATTCAAGTCTTTGCTGCGCTATATTCCCCAGGAACGCGGCCTGGAGGAAGACCCGCTTGTGATGGATTTGGAGGCGAACTCGCCCTCGGAAGCGTTTGCCGCGAAAATCCTGACCCTCGACACCGACGCCGAGGTCGCGGCGGCACTGGAAGAGGTGAAAAAGGCGGGCAGACTCGCGCTGGTGCTGGAGGCCGACTCGCCCGCTCCGCTTAAAGCCGTGCTGCGCGGCATCGGGTTTGCCTGCTCGCCGGAGACCTGCTATTATGTGCCGCTGTCCACGCTTCAGATCGAAAAGGACGGCGGAGATTTCGGCGGGCTGTTCGATACCCAAACACATCCCCCAACGCACGACCCCAAACTTCGCCTGTTTGCGGAAGTCCTGAAGTCCCCCGACATTCAGCGATACGCTCACAACGGAAAGCCGATTCAAATTGTGCTGGAGCGGCAGGGGATGGAGGTGGGCGGCTTCGCTTTCGATTCGCAGATCGCCGCGTATCTACTGGACGCCAACAAAGCCTCTTATCCGCTTTCTGAACTGTGTGAGACCTATCTAAAAGTGCGCCTGGAAGCCGAGGACCCCTTTTCTCCCGAAGCCATTGCCGCGCAGTCGTCGCTGGTGCTGGCACTGGAACCGCTTCTCACTGCCGAACTCGACGCTTTGGGCATGACGGAAGTGTTTCGTCGGGTCGAGATGCCGCTTATTCCGGCCCTGTCCCTTATCGAGCGCACGGGGCTAAGCGTGGATGCCGCCTATCTCAACACCCTGGCCGCCCGCATGACGACCGAAGCCGATGCCATTGCCGCGCAGGTGTATGAGATCGCTGGGGAGGAATTCAACATCGGTTCGCCCAAGCAGCTTCAGGTGATTCTGTTCGACAAAATGCAGCTGCCCACCGGCAAGAAAACCAAAACGGGCTACTCGACGGGAGCGGATTTGCTGGAGCAGCTGGCCCCCAAATACGACATCGCCCGCCTCATCATCGAGTACCGGGAAGTCACCAAACTCAAAAACACCTACGCGGAAGCCCTGCCCAAACTCGTGAACCCGGCAACGGGGCGTCTGCACACCTCGCTCAATCAGACGGTCGCCTCCACCGGACGGCTTTCTTCTTCCGACCCGAACCTGCAAAACATCCCGATTCGAAGTGCGGCGGGGCGTGAAATCCGCCGTGCTTTTGTCGCTCCGAAAGGGTATCGTCTGCTTTCCTGCGATTATTCGCAGATCGAACTGCGGATTCTGGCGCACGTTACGGGTGACCCGGCCCTAACCGAAGCCTTTCTGAACGACCGGGATGTTCACGCTGCCACCGCTTCTCGTGTTTTCGATGTGCCGCTGGAGAAAGTGACTTCCGATCAGCGGCGTCAGGCGAAAACGATCAACTTTGCGGTGATCTACGGGCAGTCGGGCTTTGCGCTGGCGAACACGCTGGGGGTTGAAACCAAGGTGGCGTCGCAGTGGATTAAGGAATACTTCGAGCAGCTGCCGGGGGTGAAGCAGTACGTCGAGGAGACGATGGAGAGCGCGAAAGAGAAAAAATACGTCCAGACTCTGCTGGGCAGGCGGCGGTATGTGCCGGAACTCGACTCGCCGAACTTTCAGATGCGGCAGTTCGGCGAACGCGCCGCCGTCAATATGCCGATTCAGGGAACCGCCGCCGATATTATGAAGCTGGCGATGATTGACGTTTACGAGGATTTGATTTCGGAGAGCCCCGACGAGGTGCGTCTGCTGCTTCAAGTTCACGACGAACTGCTCTTTGAGGTCTCCGAGGCCCATCTGGAACGCATCTCGGCCAAAATTCGGGGCATTTTGGAGGCGGCATTTACGATGAACGTTCCCCTGCGAGCCGATGCCAAGTCCGGCGCGAACTGGGCAGAAATGGACGGATCGGCTTCCGCATAGCTCGCCTCGGTCAAAAAAATCCAGCTCTTGCCGGCAGCGAACCGAGGGAAGAGAGTGAGACTTCGGGGAAGATTCGGCGTCTAACGTTCGTAGAGAGTGAGTAAGGGTGCAGGGTCAACGTCGAGGCAGGAGAGAATGAAAGATGGAGCAGCAGGGAAGTTATTTTTGGAAAACGATGGGCGGGATCGCCTGCCTGCTTTTGCCGAGCCTGCCGGGGTGGGCGCAGGAGCCGAAAACCAATCCCTCTCCCGTTTCCACTGAAGCCGACCGGCCCGTGATCCCTCCTGCCGATCCAACTGACCCCGAAGTGCGCCTCGGCAGGGAAAACGCAATTGCCAATGACAAGCAGGTGAAACTTATCACCGATCCGCTAATGCTGGCACGGGTGAACCGTATCGGACAGGCCATTGCCGCGGTCGCAAACAAAGAGATCATTGCGCCGTCCTGGGGAACCCCGCAAACCAAAGCCTTTCAATACTCGTTTAAGATCGTAGACGACAAAGACGTGAACGCCTACTCGCTGCCCGGCGGATTTATTTACGTCAATAAGGGACTGCTTGACTTAGTGCGCTCCGACGATGAACTTGCCGGGGTGCTGGCGCACGAAGTTTCCCATGCGGCCCATCATCATATGATGAAACTGCTGAAAGAGCAGAACAAACTGGAGCGCGTGATGATGCCGCTTCAGATTGCGCTGATGGCGATGATTATTGCCAATCAGGGCGGTTCCCGTTCGACCACCGACGCCGCCAATGTGATGCAGGGCTTAAACCTTTACGCAGTCGCCCGCATCAACTCCTATGGCGTGGAAGCCGAAAAAGACGCGGATCGCACAGGGATTTTACTGCTTACCAAAACGAAGTACAATCCCGTTGGCCTTTACAGTTTTATGATCCGGCTTGCCAAAATGGAGCGCAGCCACAACGGTATCGACCTCGGTATCTACCGCACCCACCCGCCGGGCGAAGAGCGGGTTGCCTCCGCCGAAGCCGAACTCAAAGACCTTAAGATTCCGATTGCCCTGGGAGAAGTAGACCCGACCCTTCGCACCGCCGTTTATCTAACCAAAGGTGAGGGCGGCCAGGAAATCGCCGAGATCAAAATGCGGGATGTCGTGCTTTGCCGGGTGGTAGGAACCACGAGTCTGTCGACCGAACAGCGGGCCGAAAGCGTCTCGAAACGCTTGAACTCACTGCTGGACAGCAATTTGCAGCCCTTTGAGATTCGCCCGAGCCGGGACAATACTACCACCCTGGTGCGCGGCATTTCCCTGTTGACGCAGGCCGACGCCGAAGCCCAAAAAATGACGGTGGCGGAAATGACTCAGAAACTTTCCGAAGCGATTGTTCGGGTGCGGCAGAAGCGGGCGATTGACGAGGGGTTTTAGAGGATCAGGCACGGCAGACCGTTGGGAAATGCCTTCGCCGGGGACATTTCCTCAACGCAAAAATAAAACCGAACTTGATTTCCCGCGAACGTTCCATCCTGCGCGGCTACTCTTTACCGAAGATGAGATTAACGAATTTGCGGAACCAGCGGGCCAAACTCATACTGCCTCCTTCGCGCCGGGCAGGTTCGGCAGGGCGAATCTGCTTTGCTCCATACTGCACCAGCCCAATCGCTGTCGCGTAAGACGGATGGGTGAGGTTTTCTCCCAGCCCCCCGACGCCCTGGGGATAGCCGATCCGCACGGAAAGCCCGGTAACCTCGTGCGCAACCTCGACGCAGCCCTTAAGCTGACTTCCGCCGCCGCTAATCACCAATCCCGCGTGAATTTTCCCCAAGCAGCCGCCGCGCTCCAATTCCTCCATCACGAGTTGAAATAATTCCTGCATTCGCGGCTCAATGATCTGAACCAGGGCTTTGCGGCGCAGCCGCCGCGCCTCTTCCCGCCCGATCTGCCGAACGGTAATCACATCCTCTTCGCCGATTTCGGTCATGACGGCGTGCCCGCTTTCGGTTTTCAGGCGTTCAGCCTCATCATGGGCGACGGTTAAGCCGTAGGCGACATCGTTGGTGACATGGTTGCCCCCCACCGGGATCACTGCCGAGTAGTAAATTTCTCCCTCGTAGAAAACCGCCATATCCGAGGTTCCGCCGCCGATATCTACCAGGCAGACGCCGAGTTCTTTTTCGGCGGGCAGCAGCACCGCCTCCGCCGTTGCAATCGGCTCCAGCACATCCTCGGCAACGGAAAGCCCTGCTTTCGTGACACATTTTTCCACATTTTCGAGAAAAGTGATTGCGCCGTGCACGATGTGGGTTTGCACTTCGAGGCGGGTTCCGCTCATGCCAATCGGCTGCCGGATGCCGCCCTGACCATCTACGGAGTAGGCACGGGGGATCGCATGAATGATCTGACGGTCCGAAATCATCACCACATCGCGGGAAGATTCCAAAACGCGGTCAACATCGCTCTGGGTGATTTCTCGATCCGAATGGGTGATCGCGATTCTGCCGTTGGAGTTCATGGAAGCGATGTGATCGCCGGTAACGCCGACGTAAACGCTGTCTACCTCTTTGCCCGCCTGCTTACAGGCTTTTCCGACGGCTTCCTCGACGGCGTGCGTGGTGGCTTCGATGTCTACCACGACGCCCTTTTTCATACCGGTGGAGGGAGTGACGCCGACGCCGGTAATGAGAATCCGGCCCCCTTCGGAAACTTCCCCGATGAGGGCGCACACTTTCGTTGTTCCAATATCAAGACCGCAAATCGTATCGTTTTTCGCCAAGCGAGTTGTCCAGAGTAAGGATTAGGGGGCAGGGAGGAGGGGCGGGGAGGCTGTGTCCCTCCCCAACCGCCTATCCCCGGCGTCAGACACCACCGATTTTTTGTTCCTGCCCGATGGGAGCAGGCACCGTGACGCCCTGTGCGGCTTCTTCCTGAAGGCGGCTGCGCTGCATCGCCCATTTGTTCAGGTAGTAGCGTCGGATAAGCGAGAGATTCAGAAAGACCCGTGACCCGATGGCAATCACCGCCACCAGTGCGAGGTTGACTCCGATGCGGTCACCCAGGGCCGCCAGAGCTGCCGCCAGCAGCGTGTTCAATAAAAAGCCGGACGCGAAAATGTCGGTCTGAAATCGGCCTTCGATTCCCGCCCGCACCCCGCCGAACAGCGTATCCACCCCCGCCAGTGCCGCCACCGAAAGGTAGGGAGCGTATTCTGCCGGCACCTGCCACCGCTGAAAGGTAAACAGAACAAACCCGACGGCGAGACCTGCGGCAAGGCTCAAAACCGGAAACCACGCTTTCATGGAGACTGACTTTCTTTTTTGTCGTTCGCTTTCGTATCGGGTTTCGATTCCGTCTTGGTGGGGGCGGCATCGGGAGAGGCCTCCGATTTCGCGTAGCGAATCTGGGTATTTCCGGCAAACGCGGGCAGTTTCAATTCGGTCTTCTTTTCGATTTTTACCATAGATGGATCAAACAGGCTTGTTTTATCCACAACCCCGCCTGGGGTTTTCAGACCGCCGTACATGGCGTTGGGGTCGCCAATCGCCCGGATCACAAACGGCGAGGCGTAGGGCAGGCCGTTCACCAGAATGTTCGGCCCAACGCACCGAATAGGCGTTGTGCCCACCACCCGCTGATCGTTGACGGAAATGGCTTCCGCTCCCGACGCCCGCAGTTCATTGACAAAGGTCATCACATCGGTGTCGTGGATCAGGTTTGCCTGAACGGTGATGTCGTTGACATTAGTGGGTTTGTTCCGGCTGTCGGAAAGCGTGATTTCTACCCCTGGCCCGACGGCGTTGGTCAACCCGGCTTGCAGTTTCATTTCCTGCAATTGTTTATTGAGCGTCTCGGACGCATCGGTGCGCTGGGCCACCGTGTTTTGGAGCGTGGTCACATCATCGCCGCGCTTTTTGATTTCGGCTTGCAGGTCGGCAAGTTTCTGTTTTTCTTCCTGAACCTGCGCTACCGCCACCGGCCCGTAGTAAAACCCTGCTCGCTGGGAAGCATTTCCCATACGGCTCACCGCCGTTGAGGTCTGCCAGGCCGCCGCAATCAGAATTCCAAGGACAAAACACAGCGTGTTGATTTGCCAGTGATAGGATCGGTGCTGAATACTTGCGGAAAAAATGCTCATGGTTTTTGTTCTTAGGCTGGGAGGAGCCTCTAGCCGTCCTGCTCCCCTAGATTGGCGTGAAAGGAGGAGCGCAGCACACACGCCGGATAGTCGGGAACGGTTAAGTTCACCTGGGAAAGCCGTTCCGAGAGCGCAGGATCATGGCGATAGAGGCGGCGCAGCTGATCCAGTTTCGCGGGCATCTCATCGGTGGATCCCAAACAGACTTTCACACCATCCTGCATATTTAAGCATAGATTCCCGGCAGAATCAATGTCTATTTTTGCGATCCCTCCTGCGGCTTCTCCGCGCAGGCGATCCACTACCTGTACGGCGGTGTTGACCGAGACATTTCCGCTGACTTCGCCCAGCGTAAGCGGGGTTCCAGCGGGAGCGAACACATGAGGCAGCCGACGGATCAATTCCGGGCGGGCGAGCCGAATGGCAACGCCGGTGGGGTCGGCCTCGAAGCTTTGCCCGTCCCGTTCGATAATCGCAATGGGCTGCCGCACGCTGATTTTCGCCTCCAGGCCGTCGGGGAAATGCCGCACCAGCACAGCGGTTTGAATGGCGGGCAGCGCACGCAGGCGATTTTGCAGGGCCGCTGCCGGAACGCGAAAAAAGTTGGTATTCGGCGGCAGGCCGACCGCGTTTTGCGCGGCCTCGATCTCCTGCGGAGCAAGACCGGCCACGCCTCTCAATTCCACCCGGTGAATTTCAAGCCAGGGGGAGGTGAAAGCAAGAGCCGAACATTCGATTCCCAGCAGGACAACCAGAGCCAAAACCAAATTCTGGCGAAAGCGGGACAGTTCGCTGTCGTTGAGCGGTCGGGTTTTGACCGTGTGCTTGACGCGGCGACGCTGAATCGGGGTCACGGGTTTAGTGCGGTGGTGCGGTTTTCTTGTCGGCATCAAAGCGTCTTCTCAACGGAACTCCGTCGCAGCGCAGACGAGATCAGATGATCGAGCAGGCGGGAAAAAGAATAGCCCGCCGCTTTTGCCGCATCGGGCAGAAGACTCGTCGGGGTCAATCCCGGCAGCGTGTTGGTTTCCAGCACAAACAGCTGCTCTCCACGAACGATGAAATCGGTGCGCGAAAGGTCGCGGAGACCCAGCAGTGTGTGGCAGCGCACTGCAATTTCCTGAATGTGCCGGGTGAGATCTTTGGAAAGGCGAGCCGGAATGACGTGCTCGGAGCCGCCGGGGGCGTACTTGCTGGCATAGTCGTAGATTTCGGCTCTGGGCACGATCTCGACCACCGGCAGGGCAAACGGTTTCCCAGCATCGAGTGTTTCCAGAACGCCGCACGTCATTTCTCTTCCTTTTACATACGGCTCAATCAGAGCGATGTCGTCATAAGTCAGAGCAAATTCCAAAGCCTTTTGTAATTCTTCCGGCAGGCGAACCAGGGTTGCGCCGAAAGTCGAGCCTTCGGCGTTCGGCTTCACGAACAACGGGCAGCTCAGGCGGGTCAGCAGATCGGCTGCGGTTCCGTTGGTGAACTCCGTTCGCAAGACTGTTTCTCCCGGCAAAACCGGAACGCCATTGCGGGCAAACCGATCTTTTGCGGCGGTTTTGTTCATCGCGAGAGCCGACGCAAGCGACCCCGAACCCACATAAGGAATCTTCATCCAATCGAGAATTCCCTGCAGCACCCCGTCCTCGCCGCCGCGCCCGTGCAGAATGGGCAGTACCAGATCGGGCTTTCGCGCTCCAAGAGCCAGCAGCGTTTCTATTTCCTGGAGGTCGAGAGCAGTGACTTCATAACGCGCCGAATCCAGGGCCTCCACCACCATTCTGCCCCCCGACAGCGACACCTCGCGCTCCGCCGAAAACCCGCCCATCAGCACCACAAGGGACAAGCGAGAGGACGCTGCGGAAAAAAGGCGGGGGACGGAGGTGTTTTGACGGAGGCGTTCCGCCAGCCTCTCGCCGGGTTCGCGAATGTCGCCCGCTCCCATGAAAACCACCAGATCGCCGGGGCGCAGGTCGGGCAGAAGCCGGTCAGGAACCGCAAATTTCTCCTGCACATACTCCGCGTTCAGATCGGGACGATAAACGCGGGCCTGCGTGACGATTTCCTCCGAGGTGACACCGGGGATCGGGGTTTCGCGGGCTGGGTAGATGTCGGTGACAAGCAGGCGATCCGCCTGCGCGAGTTCTTGTGCAAACGGAAGCAGAAAATCGCGGGTACGGCTGTAAAGGTGGGGCTGAAAGACCACGATCAGCCGCTTTTGCGGATGGGCAGCGCGAAGGGCCAAAAGGGTGGCGCGAATTTCGGTGGGATGGTGCGCGTAGTCGTCCAGCACCGTAATTCCGTTTTGTTCGGCCAGCGTCTCCAGGCGCCGCTCGGCTCCTCGAAACGCGGCGAGGGCTTCCGCCAGCCCGCTTCGGTTTTTCACCAGGGGACGAACGGCGAGCAGCGCACCAGTTGCGTTGACGATGTTGTGGCGTCCGGGCAGAAAAAGCGAGTACTCCTCCACCGTGTGTGCATCGTGAAGCCGAAAGCGGGAAGGCAGCCCCTCGGAAAGAACCTCCACCTGAACGCTCGCCCCCGAATTCTGATTCAGCGAAAAGAAAACCGGTTTTGGGAGATCGCCGTGCACCACACGCTGGATACCGGGGTCGTCCAGACAGGCGATCACCTGCGAACCGGGGCGGGGATGGCGGTAGAGAAATTCTCGAAACGCATTGTCCACTCCGGCCTCGTCGCCATAATGATCGAGATGGTCGGCCTCGATGTTGGTAATGACGGAGAGGTCGGGCTGAAGCGAAAGAAACGAGTTGTAAGCCTCGCACGCCTCCGCGACAAATGGCTCCCCCGGATCACCAATGAGAAGATTGCCGCCGAGCTGCTCTACTTCGGCTCCCACGAAAACGGTAGGCGGACAGGGATCGGTTTCCCTCAGCAGATGCCCGATCATGGCGGTGGTGGTGGTTTTGCCGTGCGTGCCGGAAACCGCGATTTTCGTGCCGAGGTGCGCGTTCATCAGTTCGCCCAGATAGTCGGCACGAGAAACGGTGCGCAGGCCGCGCCGCTTTGCCGCTTCCATTTCCGGGCCTCCGTGCCGCGCTGCCGCCGTATAGACGAGCAGCGTGCAGTCGGCGGGCAGCTGCTCGGCGTGATGGGTGCGGTAAATCGTCGCGCCCCCTTCGATCAGCCGTGCCACTGCCGGAACGGTGTCGGGGTCCGCTCCGGGATCAGCACCAACCACCCGCGCCCCTCGCGCCTGCGCGATTTGAGCAAGCGCACTTACACCGATCCCGGCAATTCCCACAAAATAAAGACACTCTGAACTAGCCATGATTGAAAGAGAAATTTGCCCCTCGCCTTGACGGAATAGAGGGGTGAAGGGGAGAAAACCGAAGCGCACGGACAAAGGTTTGGTGCTCCCCCTCTCGCCTTCCTCACCCTTTCCTTAGTGCGGCGTTTCGTTTTCTTCGGGCAGAGGCTCCGGCACCTCTTGCGGGGCAGGGAGGGACGGCGGGGCGGAAGTCTTGCCGGGATATTCGTAGATCGTGAGTTGAGTAAGACCCTCCGGTTCCGCACTTCGATGGATCACCTTCCAGCGGCGCAGAACCGCCTGAAGGTCGTCGGAGAGATGCGGGGTGGCACTAAATGCGCTCGATACCACGAGAAATCGGTAATAGCCCCCCTCAATGCGCTCGCGTGTGGCAGGGGCAAAGGCTTTTGGCGGCAGCTGCCCGATCTGTCCGTCGCGAAGGGGCAGACCGCCCGCCCACTTGAGATACCATATCACTACATTGACCGTCTGCGGGCCGACAAGAAGTTTGTCTCCGGGCTTCCAGATCGGCTTGAGAACCTTCAGCGCACCGGGCCAGCGCGGAACTCGGGCTTTGGTCTCGATTTCCCGCCGCACGGGGGTGGTCTGCCATCCGAACAGATAAAGACAAATCGGCAGAAAGGCGGCCCCTCCTGCCGGACGCCACACCAGGCTCAAGCCATAAAAGATAAACCCGCTCACCAGCGAAAGCATTGGCAGACAGTGTACCAGATATTCAGGCCCGATAATGTGCGCTTTATGCGCTACGCCCAGAAAAAGCAGCGTGTAAACGGCGAGTACACCCATTGGTCGCGTAAGGCGGCGGGCGACTGCCAGCCCGATCAGCACCATCGTTCCCGCCGCATAAAGACAAAAATAAGGCTTGTAATCGAAGTAGTACCAGTAAAAATAAGCCCATTTCGGGGCCGTGTTGAAAATCGTGTTTCCGATGTTCACCGGGTAGATGATGTTTCGCAGCCCGGTATAGTGAAACAGCATCCGAAACGCACCGCCCAGCAGTCCGGCAGGCCAGAGAAGAACTCCGAGCAAAAGCAAAACGCCCCCCCCGGCTCCTGCCGCCCTTCCAATCTCGCGTTTTTGTTCCTTTGTCCAGATGCGTCTGGCAAAAATCACCGGGGCAGCGAGCGCGACCGCCAGCAGCGTAGGAAACAAAAACTCGCTGAGCAGAAACAAGCCAGAGAGGGTGACGATGCTTCCAAACACCCAGACCGGCCTGCGTGACTCCGCAAAGGCCAGCAGCGTCCAGAGCAGCGTCATCAGAAGCAGCGTGATGTACGCCCAGGGCAGCGCGTGCGACGAAGCGCGAAGGTGCATCGGCGTGACCAGGGTCATCAGGGCGCAGCCGAGCGCGAGTTCACGCCGCCCGCCGAACAGCGGAATGCCGCACAGATAAACCACGCCGACTGTCAACGCGCCCGCGATCACCGCCGGGGTGCGGATGGAACGCTCGGAACGGTCTCCCTCGCGGGCTCCGATCCCTGCCAAATAGACAGTCAACGGGGCGTGATAGTGTCGCAGGCGCACCTGCAATTCGGGCTGCTTCGGGTCGGGCGAGCGATCCCAGCGGTTGTTTCCGAAGCTGGACTGCGAGGCAATCGCATAATCGGCTTCATCGCCCCACAAATCGCCCTGCGTCAGACTGAAGCGCAGCGGCAGAGCTGCCAGAAACAGAACCAGAAACAGCACAGCATCCAGCCAGAGCAGACGCTGCGTTTTTCGGGGGCGGACAGAGGAAGAGGAGGGCGGCGAAATTTCGGTTTCTTCGGGCGGCATAAGACTCTCGGACAGAAAATACAGAACAGGTTCAGGATACCCGTAAGGATACCCGAAATCGGCGGGCGAGAAGTGAGAAGCCAGAGAGGAGGGGAGAGCCTCCGCGAAGCCCTCTGCGTTTCGGAACAACCGTCTAAGGCTTTTTCAGAACCGAAGGCAAAAGGCCGGACGGAGCGCATCCCCTGATCCCTTCACCTCTGCTCATCCAGGTACTGCCCCAGATCGAGCGTGTTGGATCCGTCGGCGTCGCCCGTGAGCGCGAGAAAGACCTCTTCCAGGGTCGGCTCGTAATCGGGGGCAAAATTTCCGGCAGATTTTGCCCCCTCTTTTACGTCGTCTACCGTGCCGAGCGCGATGATTTCCCCGCGATTGACGATGGCAACCCGGTCACAGAGTTTTTCGGCGACTTCGAGAATGTGGGTGGAAATGAAGACGGTGACGCCGCGCCGGGTAAGTTCGGTCAGCACGTCGCGCATGGTGCGGGAACCGCGAGGATCGAGACCGACGGTCGGCTCATCGAGCAGGATCAGTTTCGGGGCGTGGATCAAGGCTCCGGCCAGCGAGATTTTCTGGCGCATTCCGCGAGAGTAGCCCTGAATGAGTTCGCGCCCTTTGTCTTCGAGATCGAAAAGGCGGAGCAGGTCGGTGATGCGGCGGGCACGATCCGTGTGGATCACGCCGTACAAATCGGCCATCAGATCAAGAAATTCACGCCCGGTGAGTTTTTCATAGAGAAAGGGATTGTCGGGGATGTAGCCGAACAGCCGCTTGGCGTCGAGGGGCTGACGTTCGATGTCGAAGCCGCCGATGGAGGCTTTGCCGGAGGTGGGGCGCAGCAGCCCGGTGAGCATTTTGATGGTGGTGGTTTTCCCGGCTCCGTTGGGGCCGAGAAACCCGAAGAGTTCGCCGTCACGGACAGAAAAGGTAAACCGATTGACGGCGGTATAAGTTCCAAACCGCTTGGTGAGTTCGTGACATTCGATCATAGAGAAGGGAGAAGGAGAGGTCGAGAGAGCAGGAAAAGCCGGGGGCGGCCCCCGGCTTTTCGGAAAACCTTTTTATTTAAGGCTGCCGAGGTAGGCGACCAGATTCTTCAGGTCTTTCCCCTTGATGCTCTCTTTGTAGGAAGGCATGATAGAGTAGGGCGCATCGGCCTTTGGGTTGACAATGGAAGTTTCAAGCCAGGCGTTGGTATGCTTCGGGTTTTTCGCGACATGGGTCAGTTCCGGCCCGGAGGCCCCGCCTTTTCCAGCAATTTTGTGGCAGCCCGCGCAGCCGTTCGCCTCATAGATTTTCTTGCCGGCGTCTACGGCGACTTTATCGGTTTTCCCTGCTGTTTTTTTCGGGGGGGCTTTTTTCGCGTTCTTTTTTCCCTGCGGGGAGGCTAACGCGGTGGTCATCAGAAGCGAACCCGCCAGCATCACCCCGGACACGAGCAGCGCAGCCGCCTTTTCATTCGGTCGTTTCAAGTCCTTTTCTCCTCGAACATCAATGACAGACGCCGCTTTTTCAGAAGTTCTGAGAGCGTTCTCTGCTTTTTCTGCTTGTTCTTCTTTTCGGGGCAGAATTCCTGCCTCTTTCTAAAAGGACGCTGCACCGCCAACTTTGTAACAGCGGGACTACCCTAGAAGGCGAACAATGGCTTTGGCGAGTTTTCCGGCATCGTGGCGCACAAAGTCGGTTTGATTGATGAAATTGCCGGAGATGGGGCGATACCCGTCCGCCTTCAGGCGATCCGTGTCTGCCATCACCGGAACCGCGCCTGACTTTTTGTATTTTTCCACGAGGTTTTGTGCGGGCATCTCCTGGTTTACAAGCACATAGTCGAACACGCGCTGACGGGCATGCACCTCAATGGCTTTCACATGATCGTACGCGGTGAACTGGTCGGTTTCTCCGGGCTGGGTCATCACATTGCAGACATAAACCTTTTTGGCGGCGGAACGGCGGATCGCTTCGGGAATTTCTTCGATCAGCAGATTCGGAACGATGCTGGTGAAGACGGAACCAGGACCGAGCACAATCACATCTGCGCTCAGGATCGCCTCGATCACCTCTTCGGCGGGGCAGGCATTGCCGGGCACGAGATGAACCCGCTTGATTTTGAGCGGCGAGGAAGCAATCGCGCTTTCCCCTTCCACAAAACTGCCGTCGTCCATTTCGCCGCGAAGCCGCACATGGGTGACGGTGGAGGGCAGCACCCGCCCCCGGATATTCAGAACGCGGCTGGTTTCGCGCACCGCCGCCTCGAAATCCCCCCCCTTGATCGCGCACATCGCCGCAATGAGCAAATTGCCGAAGGAGTGATCCCGCAGCCCCTCGCCGTACCCCTGCCCGCTTTCGGTGCGCTCGTTTTTGTTGAGTTCTGCGGGGTTTACGCTGTTGCGAAAGCGGTACTGAAACAGCTCGGTCATTTCGGTTTCAGCGTCGGCGAGAGCCACAAGGCAGTTGCGGATGTCTCCTGGCGGCAGAATTCCCAGCTGCTTCATCAGTTTGCCGCTGGAGCCGCCGTCATCGGCAACGGTTACAATGGCGGTGAGGTTATCGGAGTATTGCTTGAGGCCGCGCAGCATCGTCGAAAGCCCGGTTCCGCCGCCGATGACAACGATCTTGCGCCCCTGCTGAAGTTTGCGCCGTTCGTAGATGAGTTCACCGAGCCGAAGCGGAGAGGCATCCGGGTCTACGGCTTTGACGAGTGCCTTCAAAAACTTTACAAACGATCCAACACAAAGCAGCCCGCCCCCGACGGTGAGCAGTGTGGCAAGTTCGAGCGGCTTCAATCCGGTATGGATATGGGTTGTAAACCACTCGGCGGCTCGCACCGAAAACGGTTTGAGTTCTGCGAGGGCCTGCGTTCGAATTCCCAGCCCCAGCAAAAACAGGAGGCCGCCGAGAACGCACAAGGCCATCCAGCGTTTGATTTTAAGGCCGGGATAAAACCATTTAAGCGTAGATTTGAGATGCCGCGTCATTGAGGCTGCCTTTCGCTGGCGGGCAGGGGCAGCGTTTCTTCGTGCATATCCCGATGGCGCACCACCACGCGCCAGCCCTCTTCACGAAGCTGAGCCGCGAGGTCTTCCGAAAGGGCAACGGAGCGGTGCTGCCCTCCGGTGCAGCCGATGGCGATGTTCAGGTAGGCTTTGCCCTCCCCCTCGTACTGCGGCAGGGCGAACCTCACCAGGTCAAACACTTTTCCCAGAAACTCATCGGTGCGCGGGTCACGATGCACAAACTCCCACACTTTGGGGTTGCGCCCGCTCAGCGGCTTGAGTTCCGGCACATAATGGGGGTTGACCAGAAAGCGGACATCGAACACGAGGTCGGCATCTACGGGCAGACCATGCTTGAACCCAAAGGAAATGATTGTCACGAATAAGCCGGGGCGGGCATCCTCGGCGTAGAAGTCCTGCACGGCATCGCGGAGCTGATTGGCGGTGAGGGTAGAGGTGTCGAGGATTCGGTCGGCGACGGCGCGGATGGGCTGAAGCAGTTCGCGTTCCCGCTCGATGGCATCGAAAATGCCCCCGCCTGCCCCGGCATCCTCTTCGGAGAGAAGCGGGTGCGGGCGGCGGGTTTCTTTGTAGCGGCGGAGCAGGGCTTCATCGGAAGCATCCAGATAGAGGGTTTCGGCAGGGTTGCCTGCTTCGCGCAGACCCTCCAGCACGGAGGGCAGTTCGGCGAATGCGTTTCCGGTGCGAGTGTCCACCACCACTGCGACGCGATCATGGTTTGCCTCGGCGCAAAGGTCGAGCAGACCGGCGAGCAGGCGGGGCGGCAAATTGTCGGCGGCAAAAAACCCGGCGTCCTCGAAACTGTGAAGGGCCTGAGTTTTTCCTGCCCCGGAGGGGCCGGTGATGATTACAAATCGCAACGCTCTTTTCCCTTTCTGCCTAACAATTATATCATACCGCGTTCCTGCTGTTTTCATGGCGGCAAGCTTCGGGCGAGAGGCGGGAAAGATACGGATCGAAAAAAGTCGCGGCCTTCGAGTAACGAAGGCCGCGACTTAGCTCTTTGAGAGGGAATGGTCTTAATTTTGCTTTTGGGGCGCAGCACCTTTTTCCTTCGAGGGAAATTCATAGGCGGTCTGTCTTGAGAGAACTTTCCATGTGCGGGAGAGATCGAGAGTTTCGACCACCAGACTACTGACAATTTTTCGCCTGCTGCCTAAAACCTCGTTTTGCAGTTTTACCCGAATTTGAGCGGGCTCGGCGGGAAGTGATGCTTTCAGAGCCTCCGCCATGTTTTGTCGCAGCTCTCCTTCCAGCACCTTCCCGTTCGGGCGCGTCAGGTCGGGAAACTGAGCACAAAGCCTCAGCAGCGGGAGCACTCCGTCCGTCTGCTGAAACTCCGGGTGCAGCCGTGCAAAGGTGAGCCAGCTTTCGGCAGAAAGCGAATTCGCCAGCGACACCAGCTCCTGCACCGGAATTTTGTGCTGCCGATTCCATTTTTCCAGATTCCGGATGAGAGCATAGGGAAGGGTGTTGTCCCTATTGGGATACCATTCGGGATAGGACAACAGCAAAAAGTCGCCCCGCCATTTTTTCATCAACCCCAGACGGCTTAGAACGGGTTCCTCCCGATTGAGGTAAGCCAGGAGCGTTTTGTTGGAGGCGGAGGAATAGGACATCCGGCTGTTATCGAGGAGGGCGAGAATCGGGAATTCGCTCGCTTCGGCAAGCCGCTTCAGTTTTTCCTGCTGCGGCGTGAGATCGGGTTTTTTCGCAAAGGCCGGGTTTTCCGAAGGGAAAGAAAGGGGCACTTCCACAACCGGAACGGGACTCTTTTCTCGCGGAGACGCCGCCGCTTCTTCCTTCAAGGTCCACGTTTTTTCAATCAGCCGATACCAGCCCGCTTCCAGAATATCTCCCCCCATAAACGAAGTGTTGATTTCTCCCAGCTTCATCCAATAAACGGGCAGCATAGAGGGATTCAGACTGCTTCTCCCATAGTCCGCCTGAAAACTGATCTTTTCTGGGTAGGGAACCGGAACATTCTGCCCGGATTCATCCCGATGAAGTGGATTGAAGACTTTCCAAAAATTTTTCAGGGCCATTTGCGCTTCTTCCGGCATCTCCGAGACCAGCATCGTAACTTTTTCGCCTCTGGAAACCAGCCGCTGCTGAAGAGGAGTCGTTGCCAGCGCATAAGCGCGAACTTGATTGAGGCGTGCATCATGCAAATACACTTTCGCCCATTTTTCGTCGTCCTGAAGCAAAATGGACGATGCAAAAGATTTCAACTGTGCGCTCCACTCCGACGGATTTAGCCGGGCGATCCGCAGAATCTCCTGGATATGCCTGTCGGCGACTTCGTTGGCTTTTCGCTGAAGCAGAGCTGAAAGTGCTTTCGCTCGGTGAGTATGCACCAGAGTATAAACATAATTTTCCGGTTTGCCGGTACGAACCCATTCCCATCCCGCCCCCCTATAGCTGACCAGAGACCAGAGCGCGTTGAGGGTATCTCGCAAAGGCTGATTGCGAACGTAAACCAGAGCCGTGATGCCGGAATCCGGGTCTTCGTCTTCGACCTGAAGGGAAACCCCTGTCTGGTTCTGTAATTGCTGCAATAAGTCGTGAAAGGTCGCGCCGGGTTCTTTCAGCGTGACCGGACTCAGCAGCCGCTTATCTGCACGGAGAGATTCAGTGTCAATCGCCTGAGCTTTTCCAGGCAGGCTCCCCGCGAGAAATAACCCGACGCACCCGAAAAGGAGAGATACTTTCATTTGTTTTCTTCAAAATTGTAAAGCGTTCTCTCAGAAGACTGAGAGAACGCTGCCCCGAAAGGAGCGATTAGGGCGAAAGCACAGTAAACTCGCGGAAATTAGTGTTGCTGATGCTCCCTCCCGGCAAGTTGGGGTTGTAAAGCGTGGAAGTTGCGCCAGCATTGTTGTAGCCGCCAGTGTATAGACCGGTTTTACTCAGGGATTGCGTGTCATAAACCAATACGGCCCCAGGATACCAGGCAGCCGGTTTTCAACCTCATGATTTTCAATCTCCCTAGTTCATCTTGTCATTAGCCACAAATTGTAATGGCACCGCAATTTTAACAAAAAAAGAACGCTTTGTCAACTTATTTCATAAACTCTTATACAGTGTCTTTTCGAGGTTTAACGAAGCGTTTGGATATTCAAGGCAAACGGTTTCGCTGACGGCGCGAAAAGGACGGAGCAACGAGGGAAAAGGCGATGCCGAGGGCGATCAAGCCGCCTCCGAAAAGGCTGAGCGGGGAAAGGCGATCTCCATTGAAATACACCCCGGCACAGGGCCCGAACATCGGCTGAAGCAAAATGAATACTGAAAGCAGCGAAACCGGAAACCGGGTGAGGCTGCGATACCAGACCCCAAAGCAAAAAACCGTACACACCAGGCTGAGATAGAGCAGCCCATTTAACGCCCCGGAAGTCGGCAGAGCCGGGTGTCTCAGGGTGTCCCAAAGCGCGAACGGAGCCAGAAACGCCGAGCCGATGGTCAGTTCCATGCTCAGCGTGAACGCCCAGGGGTAACGCCCAACGAGATGCTTTCCGACAATGCTGCCCCCGCACTCGATCATCATGCCAAGCAGCGCGATCATGCCCCCCCACGCCTGCCCCGCAATCAAAAGAACGCCCGCGATTCCGATGAGCATCCCTGCCCACTGCCCCCGTGCCATTCGCTCTTTGAGAAAGACCACTGCGAAAAACGAAATGAGCAGCGGTTCGCAGGCATTGACAAGGCTGGCATCGGCGGCAGCGGTCTGCTGTACCCCGGTGTAGAAAACGGCATACGCCAGAAAAATGCCGAGAAAGCCGATCAGGAAAAACGCGGGAATGTCGCGGCGTTCGATTTTCGGGAGCTTTCCCTGAGCACGGACGTAGACCAGCAGCAGAACACCCGCCGGAAAAAATCGCCAGAACGCCACCTGAAACGGAGTGAATGAAGACAGCGCGGCTTTTGCCGCTACGCTTGCACCCGCCCATAACAGATTGATGAGAACCATCTCGAACACAAGCACGGGGGTGGGAGACGGAGCGGAAACCGGCGGGGCAGAGGGGGATTCGCGGCTCATGCGAAAACGCCCAACGGGGGAAACGGCAGTGCGGTGACCCGGAGCGTGACATCATTTTCGGTTTTGAGCGTGGTCCCAGGTTCACGGTGCTCATGGCGGACATAGCCCAGCGCAATCGGGCGATTTCCGGCGGCGGGCGAAAGCGCGATCACGCTGGTGATCCGACCCGTTTCTCTCTCCTCAGCGTCGGTGGTGAAGAGTTTGTCTTCCGGCTGAGGCAGCGAATTTCCTTCAACGATCAAGCCGGTAAGGGCGCGATTCGTGTGACCCCGGCTGTCAATCCGGGCGATAATCTCCTGCCCGACATAGCAGCCTTTCGTAAAACTAAAATGGGTGTCGCGCAGCCCGGCTTCAAGGGGTATCACCCGCTCATCGAGTTCCGCGCCCCATTTCGGTATCCCCGCTTCCACCCGCAGCACTTCCTGCACCGCCCTTCCAACTTCGATTATCTCGGCGGTTTGCAGCAAATCACGAAATTCTTCTGTTTTTTCAACGGGAAAATAGGCGTCGAAACCGTCTGAGCCTGTATGGTCGGCGGGCATCGTGTGAACAAATCGAGCCATTGCGTTGAGTCCCTGCACAATCTCCCGGTTCATGTCGGACACTCCCGGAGCCATCTCCCAATAGCGAGCGGCTTCCGTTCCCTGCACCGAAAAGCAGCCTAGTTCGGCACTCACGTTGCGCAGTTCCACGTCCTCGGTAATCAGGTAGCGGTCGAACAGTTCGTAAATCTTTTCCACGTTTTCACGGGGCAGGTCCGCCAGCACAAATTCCTTGCCCGCCAGACTTTCCGGCCAGCCAGATCGTTTCTGCCTGCTGTCGTCCATACGGACCAGCGTCAGGTTCGAGATCAGCTGCCCGGTGGGTTTTAGTACGCACGCCCGAAACGGGGTGTAAACACGGGGGTTCGCCATTTCTTTCGTATCGTTGGAGACCATGCCCTGAAGCCAGGTAAAGCGATCCGCGCCGGAAATTGCCAGTTTGCCCGTCTCGGAACGGTCAAACCAGCCCATTCCTGTTTTCACTGCGTTGTATTGTCTGAGTTCGTCTTGAGTCAGCATGATGGTTGCCAAAATGATTGGAGCGAAGAGATTTGGTGTCGAGATTGAAGTTCGAGAAGAACTGAAAAGGGTCAGGAGTCACGGTGTACGACGGTCGCCGAGGCCTGCGCGAGCGGCTTCAGCACGATCTCGTCAATGTTCACATGAGGCGGGCGCGTGGCAGCCCACACAATCGCCTCGGCGACATCTTGGGGGGTGAGCGGGGTCAGTCCCTCATAAACTTTCGCGGCCCGCGCCTCGTCGCCCTGAAAGCGCACGAGGCTGAAATCGGTTTCCACCATCCCCGGCGCAATCTCAGTGACCCGGATCGGCCTGCCCACCCATTCGAGGCGCATTACTTTCGTGATCGCGTTCACGGCAAATTTCACCGCGTTGTAGCCCGCCCCGCCGGGGTAGGCTTCGCGCCCTGCAATCGAGCCGATGTTGACAACGTGCCCTGCCCCGCTCGCTTCCAGTTTCGGGAGCAGTTCCCGCGTCACGCGCATAAGGCCGAGAACGTTGGAATCGTACATCGTTTCCCAGTCCGCGTCTTTGGCGTCGGCGATTTTGTCCAGTCCCAAGGCTCCGCCCGCATTGTTCACCAGCAGATGGGCCGTTGGGATTTGGGCCGCAAACTCCCTTACACTGACGGGGTCGGTCACATCAAGCCTCAGGCAGAGAGCTTCGAGCGGCTCGCCCAGCTCGCGTAATTTTTCGATTCGCCGTGCTCCCAAAACCAGAGCAAAACCCGCCGCGTGCAGGGCTTTTGCCGCCGCCGCCCCAATGCCGGAACTCGCTCCCGTCACCACCGCCACCCGATTGTCCGCCATGTGTCCGCCCTCCCTGCTTTTGTTTTATACGACTCAATACGATCAAGATACCCGGAGAATGGGGAGCAAAAGGAAAGGAGGCTCACCCAGACAACAAGAAAACAAAGCGAAGGAAAGGCGTCTCACCTGTTCGCCCTCTTGCCCCCTTGCTCTATGCCTTGGCAGGCTGCTCTCTAATCCCCACTCTCTAACCCCCCGTTATTTATTTGGCGGCTCCGGGATTTCCACTTTTTCTTTTGGGGCTTTGCGGGCCGTCTGCATTTCCTGAAGCAGCGGGAGCAGGCGTGGGTAGGGGAAAATGCCGTTCACATAAAAGTTATACCATTGGTCGTCGGTTCCCTTTGCGTCCGGGCTGGTTTTGCGCTGTTCGGTGCGGGCAAACCGCGCCGCCGCCGCCACCTGTGTTTTCGTCAGCACCTGCTTTAATTTCACCGTATAGAGCACGATGTACTCCTGATCGAGCGAAGCCACCTTTTTGGGATAGTCCCCAAGCACCTTCAGGGTTTCGGCGTCGAAATCGGCGGGCTTGCCGAGCAGTCCGTCCTTTTTCGCTTTTTTCAGCTCTTTGCTGACTTTTCCCAAAGTTTTGGAAGCCATTTCCCGCAGCTGCTTCTGATAGGCTTTCTGCGTTTCGTTGACCATGAGAATCAGCTGATCAAGCTGCTCGTCGGTGAGAGCGAGTTCGTTGAGCGCACGCAGGCGGGGAATGTCGAAGGAGGCGGCATAAAGAGCTTCGACTTCGGAAGTATCAGGCCTGACTTCTCTCGAATCGGATTTCGCATCGAAAGGCCTGGAAGTGTCTTGAGCGAACACAGGCCCCGGCGTCAAACAAAGCGCACCAAGAGCAAACCAAGCCGTCGCGCGGCGTGAAAACAACATCGAAGGAACCTCCAGAATAAGGTATCTTTCGGACGAGTGACCCGTCCCAATTGTTACCCGATGTCTCTGTAATGTACCCGTAGTTTACCCTGCCCGTTCGGAAAAAGGAGAGTTTCCCCGATGCAAAACCTGGACGCACTGGCCGATTACCTGAAGGCGACCGCCCGCAGTGCTTTCGACTATCTCAAGAAAGAAAGCGATTCCGTCCTTGAAATAGACGCCCGCCGCTATGCCTCCTCAAACTGGCCGTTGCAGCGGTTTGGCATCGGGCAGGACGGCTCGATTTCTGGCATCGTTTATCATGTGGCTTCCTGGAAAGTGCTGACGCTGCCGATGTTTTCGCAAAACGGCACAATGATGGAGATGTCCGTTTTCGACGCGCTGCCGAAGCCGCCGGTGGAGGAGTATGGAGCGGTGCGGCGGTGGCTGGCGGAGGCCGGGGAAAACTGGGATCGGGCGTTGGCGGCTTTGCCCGCCGCCTCGCTCACCGAGGTTCGTTACTGGGGTTCTGCGGAAATCCCTCTGACGGGCTACATTGAAGAGATGACCCGCCACGATATTCAGCACGCCGCGCAGATCGAATATCTAAAGCAGCGAATTCTTTGTGAGTCTGCCGTTTGAGTAAACGGGCACGTCCGAACGACAGAGTTCACAACAAGCCCGAATCGCCCGCTTGCTGCGCCCTCAAATGTCATTGGGTGCGGCAAGCAGCACCTCTACCCGCGCCCTATCGTTTTGTTGGGTGCGGCGAGCAGCCCCCCTACAAACGCAGGGCATTTCGCGGCGGTCTTCAACCCAGTGCTGACTTTATTTTTTGTAAAGGATTTCCATGAACGCTTTTCCCGCTCTGCTCACGCAAATCAATGCCTATCTCGATGCCGCCCCCGCTTCTGCCTCCGAGGTCGAAACCGCAGGCCCGTTTCGGCTTTACTTCCGGCGCGACACCGCCATGCCGGAGCTTTCTTATGCCCGCCCGCAGGGAACGCTCAGCGGTGACCTTTCGTCCCCGATTGCCGAGGTGAGAGCGGCATTTGCCCGCCGAGGGCGCGTCTGCCGCTGGGAATTTCTGAAAGAACTCTCGCCCGGTTTCGCCGAGACGCTGGAGCAAAACGGTTTCCCGCCCTCAATGCCACGTCCGCTGATGGTCGTCACCCCGGACACCTTTACCCCGGACACCTTTACCCCGGCCTCCGCCCCAAACGCCGAAATCCGCAAAGCCCATTCCGGAGAATCACGAGAAATCGGGCGGGCGGTAGGCCGGGCGTTTTCCGAGCAGGACGAAGAACCCGGTGCCGCTGCTGAAGAAGACGGATCGGTGGACTCGATGGCGTCGCTGATAGATCAAGGGGCGAGCCTTTACGGAGCCTATCTCGACGGACGCGCCGTTGGCGGAGGACTTCACTATCCGCTAGCGGAAACCACCGAAATTGCCGGAGTGGGTGTTCTGCCTCGGTTTCGGCGGCAGGGGATCGCTTCCGCCCTTACCAGTGCGCTGATTGCAGACGCCTTCAAGCGCGGCTGCGGGTGCGTTTTCCTGTCCGCTGCCGATGAGGAGGTGGGCGGCATTTACGCCCGCGTTGGCTTTCGCCGAGTCGGAACGGCGATGGACACGATGGAAGGCCTCAATGGGTGAAACCGCAAAATCTTCTCGAACGTCAAGAAAAACGAACGCCCGTCTTGGGTCGGGAGCCTTTGGGCGCAGACCTGATTCTTTGCGGAGAAAAGGTGCTCAACAGACCTTTTGTGTGGGCTTCCTCCTCTAAGCGGCTTTGCGGTTTCCCTGCCCCTTCACCGGCGGAGCGAGCAGGGCATGAAGTTCGTCCATCACCTGCGGGTACTTTCCAAAGCGGCGGAAACGGTTGTCCAATGAGGCCGAGCGCAGGAACAGCAGCGGAACCTTGCGGATGCCGCCCCCCGGCTCTTCCAGATCGAAAAAGCCCTGTGCCATCTGTTCGGTGGAAAACAGCTGCGGCTTGATCTGCTCAAACTTCATCTTCATCGCATCCATAAACAGCGAGGCGCGTTCCGGCACGGTCAACACCACGAAATTGTCGCCGCCGAGGTGCGAAAGAAAGTCCTCCGGGATTCCGATTTCCACCGCTGTCTCGCGCAGCAGCCGTGCTGTCGCTTGGATCGCATCGTCACCATAAATTACCCCAAATCGGCGGTTGAACGATTCCAGCCCCTCCAGGTCAAACCGAACCAGTGCCAGTTTTTCGCCTTCGTTCAGCCGCTCACGGGCGATCTGCTCCAGGGCCACCCGCCCCGGCATCCCCGTCAGCGAGTCGGCATAGCGGCGGCGGTTTTCCTGCACCCCGGTCGCGGCTTCCAGCAGCAGCCGCGCCGGAACCACCCCGCAATAACTGCCGTCGGTTCCAATCACCAGCACATCGGTTTCAAGGCTGATGTCTTTGCGGGTCATGGCCTGCCGCGCCACCTCGTTGATCGGCGTCGCTTCGTGCACCCGAAGCACGGCGGTTCCCATCCAGTGCGAAATCGGCTCTTCCGGCACCATTTCCATTGCCTTTGCCTCTTTGACTGCGTCCAAAATATGCTGAACATCGGAGCGCATCAAAAGGCCGAGAGGCCGCTCGTTATCCGTCACCACAATGCTGGTCAAAGAGGGATCACGGCTGAATTTTCGCACGGCAAATTCCAGGGTGGCGTCGTCGCTGACGGTCAGTCCGGGCCGGGCCAGCTCTCCAATGGAATACACCTGCCCCGACTGAAGCGTTTTTCGGAGGTCGGCCCGATGAGCGATGAAGTCCCGCAGGGTTCGCGGAACCCCTCGAAAATCGTCCTGCGGTTTGCCCATCAAATAGCCCTGCCCGTAGGGAATTCCAAGATCAATGAGCGTGGCCAGTTCCCCTTCCGTTTCCGCGCCTTCTGCCAGCACTGCTGTGCCAATCCGCCGTGCATACTGAAGCAGAGCGGCCAGCAAAGCCCGCCGTTCGCCGTTCACGTCAATGTTGCGTACCATCGCCCGATCAATTTTAATGAAATCCGGGCGCATTTCCGCAATGGTATAGAGGGAGTTGTAGCCTGCCCCGGCGTCGTCAATGGCGATCTTAAAGCCGTCTTCACGCAGCGAGTTCATGTATTGAATCAGGCGGGGAAAATCTTCAATGGCCTGCCGCTCCGTAATTTCGATCACGATCCGAGAAGGCGACAGCCCGTGATCGAGAGCTCGCGCCGCAAGCGAGCGTTCATGAAGATCGAGGTACGCCAGTCCTGCCGCATCCATATTCACGAACAGACTGCGCTTGAGATCGAGCTTCGCCGCCTGAGCAAAACACTGCTCCTGGCAGGCAATATCGAACCACGCCACCATGCTTGCTTTGTCGGCGGCCTCGAACATCTGCCCGAACCGCCGCACAAGCCGCCCCTTCGGAGAACGAATCAGGGCCTCATAGCCGTAGGTATAGCCGTCCCGCAGGTCTACAATCGGCTGAAACTGGCAGGTGAGTTCCTGATTGGCGATCATATCGAGCAGGTCGTTGAGTTCCGCGATGTGCCCGTCGAGTTCCTGCGCGGCATGAAGCGACGCTGCCGGGGTAATCGTAAAGGGAGCGGCTTCCCTCACCTCTTCAGAGGAGGTCTGCAGCAAGGAAGCCTCGAAATGAGCAGTCCCTTCGGAAAAAGCCGAGGTGCTCTGATGAAAGGCGGTTTTCAGGCGTTTTGCAAGGGATCGGCACAGCGCATGAAGCGACAGATCCATGCTGGGATCGGCGTCCGTCTCGCGGCGCACCAGCTTCACGCCCCACAGGGTAGAGGTCAGCGGGGCGATCTCGAAATGGAGGGGTTCGTTCAGGGCGTCGTGCAGACAATCGCCGAGCTTTGTCTCATCTATCCAGGCGGATGCGCCGGTTTCGGGGGCGGCCTGAACCAGCAGCAGACTATGCACCGGCGACAACGTATCCAAAAGCCAGTGCAGGGCTTCCTTCGCCCCAAAATCTCCTTGAGGGGATACCGATAAATCAAACTTGGGCGAGTGCAAGCGCGTCTTCCTTTTCTGTCCAAAGCCCCATCGGGCTTCTGGCTCTTCCTGAGCCGGGGATGAATCGCCGCCGGGAGCGGGTTAGATTTTTCTTCCACACGCACCGCCTTTTTTCGAGATTTCAGGCGGCCAACCTCGCGGAAACCGGTACAGAAACCGGGAATGAAAATCAAAGGGCAATTGTGACAAATTTCACGTAGCCAATCGGCCTGCCGCCGCGTACTCTTTGTGAAGCCGCCGAAAAGCCCGTGAAGCCTGCGTTTGGAGAACTTCACCGGGATCGGAAAATTTCTCTTCCGAATTCCTCAGAAGGAAACGTTGACACAGAGGGCGAATAATGTGATAATAAATTTTCCTGACGCCCACTTGGAGGAGTTTTCGCCCCGAGAGCCGGAAGCAGGAAGAGAACACCGCCTTCAGGGATTTTTTCGCGCGCGTTTCACGTAACGAAGTTTGCGGACGAGACCGGAAACAAAACAGAGTGGAAGAGGCTCTTTCGGAAACGCCAATTCTGAGGATGCCTTCTGTAAGAATGTTGCCGGGAGACAAGGAGACCGATTGCAATGCCGAACGTTTTTGTTAGAGGATGGCGCTACTTTGTGGCTCTTCTGCAAGGCAAACTCGATCAGTGGGAAGACCCGGAAGTCATTCTCAACGAAGCGACGCGCCAGATGAAAGACAATCAGATCAAAAACCGTGAACTGGCGGTTCAGGCGATCACGGCCAAAAACAACCTGCAGGCCGAGGTGGACAAATTGGAACGCCTCACCGCCGAACTGGAGCGCAAAGCGGCGATGGCAGTGCAGGGCGGCAATCGCGAACTGGCGATGCAGTTTCTCAAAGAGAAACAGATCAACGACGGAACCCTGCAAAGTATGCGCGGCAACCTGGCCGCAGCAACGGAAGCGTCCGAAAAAGTGAAAGTCGCCATTCGAAGCGAAGAAGAGCGAATTCGCTCCAAAACCGCCGAAGCTCTCGCCCTAAAAGCGAACATGAAGCAGGCGCAGATTCAAATCAAGATCAACAAAGCCCTCGATCAATTTCAATTCAGCGAAAACGAAAATCAGTTCAATACGGTCAAAGAGCGAATCACCAGCCTTCAGTCGGAAGCGGCAGCACGCGGCGAGGTGGCCGGAACGAGCATTGACGCCAAAATGCGCGAGATGGAAATCAGCCAGATGGATGTGCAGGCCGCGCAAGCTCTTGAAGAACTGGAACGCAAACTGGCCCTGGGCAGCAATCCCGCCTCGAACTACAACACTCCCCAGCAGACGCAGTACCAGTCGGTCGGCGGCGGCTCCTTCAATGCCAACAACGGAGCGGCCTCCACGAATGGAGCCGCCGCCCCGGAAAGCGATCTGGATCGTCAGCTCCGCGAGCTGGAAGAAAAGTTAGGGAAAAAGTGACACAAAGGAAGAGGAGTTGAGTGCCCAGGGCGAAGCAGAATACAACGCCTCGAACACCCAACCCTGAACACTTTTCACTTGACACGGAACCATGCCCGGAATACCCGAACGCTTTTATCGCATTGCCAAACATAAGCTTACCGAGTTCAAAGACCGCCTCGATCAAATGGATGAGGAAGCGGCGGAACGCGAACTCCAACGCGAAACCCAAAAGGCAGCCGCTCAAACGGAACTGAAGGAGGCACTGGAGGTGCCCCGCGCCTTCCCAACGGCAAATTCCGAGCCTTTCGCCTCGAATCCGGCTCCCCGTCCCCGAACCCCGGAGGAAATCGCACGCGGCACTTCGGGGCCCTCGGCAGCGGGAGGAAGCGGAACCTACAATGCTGCCGCCGACCCGCTGCGGTTTCACTACGGGCTTTTGGGGGTGGAGGCTGGATCGGACTTTGTAACTGTTCAGGGAGCCTACAACAAACTGGCGGCCCGCAGCGATCCGTCCCGTTTTCCTGCCGGTTCTGCCGAGGAAAAAGAAGCACAGGAAATCCGAACTCGGTTGGAAGAGTCGTACAAGGTTCTTAAAGAGGCCCTTGATCCCACTTCCCGCCGCTTCGATATGCTCGAACTGTAAGCCGGGGCCGATTTTTGCCCCCGCATCAAGGTGAACAATGCCCCGCCCTCTCCTCCTGACCGATTCAGAACTGGAAGCGGCCTTCCCCTTGCTCAGCGAGTGGGAGCGCAAGCCCGACCGCTTGACGAAAACGTTTACCTTTGCCGATTTCTCCGAAGCCTGGGGCTGGATGACGCGGGTAGCCCTTGCCTCCGAGAAACTGGATCACCATCCCGAATGGTCGAATGTCTACCGCACTGTGGAGGTGGAACTCTCCACGCATGACGCAGGCGGGATTACGGCCTTGGATGTTGAACTCGCCTTGCAGATGGATCGCTTTGCCAAGGCGCCGTCCTGAAACTCTGCTTTTGCCTGCCCCACCCTACCCGAACTGGAAAAAGACCGATGCAACTGCCCATCTACCTGGATCACGCTGCCACCACCCCTGTTCTGCCCGAAGTCATTGAGGCGATGCTGCCCTACTTTAGCGAAGCCTATGGCAACCCCTCAACGCTCTACAGCGTAGGAATGTCAGCAAGGGAGGCGGTGGAAGAAGCCCGCGAGATTCTCGCTGAAACTCTGAATGCCACCCCCGAAGAAATCGTCTTCACATCGGGAGGAACAGAGGCGGACAATGCGGCGATCCGGGGCGTTGCCGAGTTTGCGGGCAAGGGACATTTCATCACCACAAACTTCGAACACCATGCGGTTCTCGACCCCATGGAAAAACTGGAGCACGAAGGATACGCGCTTACGGTGCTGCCGGTGAGCCGGGAAGGGCTGGTTTGCGCCGAGCAAGTTTCAGAAGCGATTCGCCCCGATACCCGGCTGGTCTCGGTGATGCACGCTAACAACGAAATTGGAACCGTTCTGCCGATTGCCGAGATCGGAGCCGTGTGTCGGGAAAGAGGCGTTCTTTTCCATACGGATGCCGTGCAGACGTTTGGAAAACTGCCGCTCGATGTTCGGGCGCAAAAAATTGATCTGCTCAGTCTCAGCGGGCACAAGCTCTATGCCCCTAAAGGGATCGGGGCCCTTTTCGTGAGGCGAGGAACCCGGCTTTCCCGCTTTATGGAGGGGGGACAGCAGGAGAAGGGCCGACGCGGGGGAACTCTCAATGTGCCGGGTATCGTAGGACTAGGCAAAGCGGCGGAGATTGCACGGCGTGAAATGACAGGTGAAGCGATGCGGCTTACGGCCCTGCGCGAAATATTTCTTTCGCAGCTGCAGTCCGCCATTCCCGATCTGCGCGTGAACGGCTCGCGTACCCACCGGCTGCCCTACAACCTTAATTTTTGTCTTCCCGGCATCGAAGGCGAAAGCGTTTTGCTGGCCCTAGATGCGATGGGAATCTGCGCGGCAGCAGGGTCGGCCTGTACGACTGGATCGGTAAAGCCCTCACATGTTCTGACGGCCATCGGGCTCAGCGCGGATGAGGCCCGTAGTGCTCTGCGACTGACGCTTGGAAGAGGCACGGACGGCGGGGCTTTGGAGTATACTGCCGAGCAGCTGCGCCAGATCGTCACCGGTCTGCGCTCGCTTTCGGGAACAAAAAAACCGGTTGGAGTTTAAGGTGTGTCGGTTGACGGGCGTCTTCTGCGTAAACTCCATTTTCAAGCGAAAAACGCTTGCAGAGGCAAAAAATTGCTTGACAAATTATCGCTGTCGTCTTATAATGGGACAGTGACCCGCAGTCACTAGATTTAGTAGCCCTACCAGACAATCCGTCTAGGCAGAAACGGCTTCAGGCCGCCAAGAACTGAATCTTTTGCGACAAACCCGTTTCAAGGGTGGGAGAGAGAAGGCAGTATGAACGGGTTTTCCGATCCATTCATCCCTGTGCCCCCTTTCCACTTGCTGAGTCTGTGAAAAAAATCACCGGCTTAGGAGCGAAGCGTGAAGCGGGCCGCCTTGAAAATCGAACCCAAGACCAAACCGCATAACATCTGAGAGGAGTGGCTCGCATGAGCAATGAGACCGCAGTGTTGGAGAGAAGCACCCCGCAGCCAGCCGGGGAAGCCGACCTTGAAAACGGCGTCGCGATACGGATCGCGGAAGAGGAGGTCGAAGACACCTTCGATCAGGAACCCAACGACGATCTGCTCCAGCTCTACGACAGCAGTATCCTCTCCGACGAACCCGCTTTTGCCCCCGAAGGACGCGAACCCGCTCTTTCCCCCTCGCTGCGCTCCTCCACCGAAGCGGCCCCCTCCAGCGGGGTTTCTGCCCTGCTTGCTCAAAACCCAAACCCGAATACCCGCACCGATGAATCACTTCAGGTGTGGATGAGCCGTGCTCGCGGAGCTCAACTGCTCACCGCCGAAGAGGAAATTCGGCTGGCCTATGCCGTTCAGCGCGGCGACAAAGTGGCCAAAGACAAACTGACCGAAGCGAATCTCCGCCTTGTCGTCTCCATCGCGAAAAAGTACAGTGTACGCGGTATCCCGCTTCCTGATCTTATCCAAGAAGGCAACATTGGCCTTATCCGTGCCGTTGAGAAATTCGATCCCTCCAAAGGCTATCGGTTCAGCACCTACGCCACCTGGTGGATTCGCCGCGCCATCGCGAGAGCAATCATCAATCAAGGACGCACCATCCGTATTCCCGTCTACGTTGCCGAGATCATTCACAAACTCGTGAAAGCCTCCAGCCGCCTGCGGCAGCAGCTTCTGCGCGATCCCACCGTCGAGGAAATCGCCCGCGAGCTGGAAGTGCCCGTCGAGCGGGTCAACGAAATCATGCGGATCGCCCTCGAACCGCTTTCACTGGAAACCCCCGTCGGCGAGAAAGACAACAGTCAGCTTTCAGATTTCATTCAGTCGCAAACCGCCGTCTCGCCTGCCGAAGCAACGCTGAATCTGATCCGCCGCGAACAGATTGACGAAGTGCTGGATCGGCTGACCGGGCGGGAAAAAGAAGTGCTGCGAATGCGCTTCGGACTGGACGACGGCTATGCCCGCACCCTCGAAGAAGTAGGGATACGGCTTCATGTCACGCGGGAGCGGGTTCGCCAGATCGAACTTCGCGCCCTGAAAAAACTGCGGCATATGGGGCCTCAAGAATTGATTCGTCAGTAACTCGTTCGCTTTTTTGCTCGGCTCAAATGATCCCCTTTCTTTAGAGAAAGGGGATCATTCGTTTGCAGGAAATAACTCCCGTTAAAGAGTAACTAAGGCGACAACGACAAGGAGAGCCAACGATGCGCCAGAACAACCGAAAACTTGCTGGAGGCTGCTTCATGGGATTGCTGCTGCTTACAGCGAACGCTTACGCTCAGCAAAAACCCCGTGCTGTTCCTACTAAAAAAATGGAGACTTCTTCGAAAGTGAAAATCGAACGCGGGTCTTATCATGGCTGGAAGAATACGATTCGTCTTTCCAACGGAGAAGCCGAACTAATTTTTGTGCCGCAAATCGGGCGGATTATGCGCTACAGTTTTATCGGTGCGCCCAACCTGCTCTGGAACAACGATGCGCTGCTGGGCAAAGTGTTAGACCCGAAGAAACCCGGAACCGAATGGATGAATTTTGGCGGCGACAAACTCTGGCCCGCTCCACAAGCGAAATGGGGCTGGCCGCCCGATCCGCTTATGGATGCCGGAACCCAGGAAATAAAGGTCAAAAACAGGAAAACGCTTGTGATGACGGGCCAGGTCAGCCCAAAGCATCAGGTTCAATTTCGTCGCGAAATCACGCTGGATGCTCAGGGAACCGGCGTCACTTTTGTCAACACGCTGCACAATGTGGGGAAACAGGAAGAAGCCTGGTCTTGCTGGGAAGTCGCACAAATAGATGATCCCGACCGAATGACGATGGCGGCTTACAACGGCGGCAAAAATTCGAAAGGCTATTATCTTTTCGGCGACACGCCGCTGGATGCGGGGCTGCTGAAGCAGGAGGAGGGGCTGCTGGTGCTGGAGCGCAGCAAAACGAAATCGGCTAAAATTGGCAGCGACTCGCCGGAAGGCTGGATTGAAGCGAAAAAAGGAAATTTACGCTTTCGCATGAAGATGCAGGTGGAGCCGGGGCAGCTTTACCCGGACGAAAATTCGCCGCTGGAAATCTACACGAATCCCGATCCTCTTTCCTATGTGGAGCTGGAAATGCTCAGCCCGCTCAAAAAACTCAAGCCCGGCGAGTCGGTGTCATTTACCGTGCACTGGCGATGCAGCCGCTCTGAAGGGCAATAAGTGAAACTTGCTACCAAAGCACCCTGAGGGGAGAGACTTGGCACGATTATTGCAAGTATTCTCATCACATAGGAATTTTTTGAGCGGTGCTCAAGGGAACGGACGCCGGGTCACGCTTTTTCTTTGTCCTGTAGTCTCTACTGTCTCACCAAGCGGGTCAATTCACCTGGGTGGATCGGACCCTGGCTTGAAACTTTCACTCAGGAGTATTGGATTGAAAAATTTCGCTTTTACTGCGGCTGCCGCTTGCGGTCTCGCTTTAACTTTGTCTCAAAATGTCTCTGCACAGACGATTGTGGCTCCGAACGCTCCCGAAACCAATGGTGTGAATACGGCGTTGCGGCAAGAGCCCCGGCAGTATCAGGAGTATATTGACGCAAGCCAGCTCACGGAAATCACGACCCCTGTTGAAATTACAGGAATTTCTTTTCGGCTTTCAAGCGACATCACGACTCATTCACCCAACGGGGTAACCGGGTCTTCCTTTCCCCTTGCCCCCATCACTTTCGGCAGCTTCACGCTGCAAATGGCGCGTGCCTCCACCACCGTTCGTACCGACCGTGAGTTCGTGCCTTCGGCGGCCAATGGCAACCTGCCTGCTAATTCTTTCCAGGCGAACATGGATCAGTCTACCCTGACGACCGTTCGCTCCGGCCCCCTGACAATCAACCCCGGGGCTTTTCCGAACGATCCGAACGCTGCCGCAAACGAGTTTGGTACGCCCATCAATTTTACCACTCCCTATCGCTACACGCCAGGCCAGGAGATGGTGTACTATATTAACCATTCGGGCTATGGGAATTCCCAGCCGCAGGCGTTTTTTGCTACCGCCTCCTTTAAAAACGGCGTTGCGGATGCGGTTTCTGCTTCTGACAACACCTCCTCTTTTCCTGGCGGCTTTAATCTGCCCTATATCGTGCGCTTCAGCTACCGGCCTGCGGTAGCCGCCGTTCCGGGGCCGCAGTCGGTGCTGGTATTCGCGCTCGGCGGACTGATGCCCGCGTTTGCCGTTCTGCGCCGCCGAAAAAAATAGATTTCGTTTTTGGCAGCAAAACGCCAGCCCAAAGTTTGGGCTGGCGTTTTTCGTTTGAGTTGTCTTTCGGTTTATCGGGGAAACAGAAAGGTTAGCAGGGGAGCCACTCGCTCCGACCATGCCTTTTCGTTGTGCTTTGCCCCTTTTGCTTCCAGGTAAGCCAGGTCTTTGCCGAGCTTCCAGCCTTTCGAGGTGAGGGTGTCGCGCAGTAACTGCGCCCCCGTCAGCATTCCCGGCCCCTCTTCGGTTCCAATGTCCAGCCAGATTTTCAGGTTCGGTTTCTGGGGGAGTTCCAAGGTTTGCTGAACGATGATATTATTATCCCACCAGACTGAGGGCGAAATCACCGCCAGCTTGCCGAACACTTTCGGGTAGGTGCAGCCCAGATAAAGCGAGACCAGTCCCCCCAGCGAAGAGCCGCCTAAGCCTGTGTTGGCCGCGTCCTTTTTGGTGCGGTACTCCCGGTCAATCAGCGGCTTCAATTCCTGTACGAGCATTTTGCCGTAGGCCTCGGCTTCGCCCCCGCGCCCCTGCGCGTCTTTGGTGGGGGTGTACTCGGCGATGCGTTTATCTCCGGCATTGTAGATGCCGACAATGATGAGCGGCTGAATTTTGCCCGCTTCGATGAGTTTCTGAGCGGTCTCGTCCACCTGCCATTCCATCCCCGGAATGTAACTGGTCTCCCCATCGAACAGGTTTTGCCCGTCCTGAAGATAGAGCACGGGATAGTGCGTGCCGGGGCTGCTTTCGTAGTGAGGCGGAAGGTAAACGAGAATGTCTCGATCCGCCGCCAAAAACCGAGAATGAAACTGCGGATGGAGTCGAAAAGTTCCGGTGCGCGAACTGATTGGCGGGGCTTGTGCCCCCGCCGGTAAAGCCGCAGGAAAAGTTAAACCGACAAGACCCATCATCAAAATCCCAGCGTAGTTTTTGATCCCAAACGTTTGTGGCATCCCGCAGTTTCCCCGTCCCGGACGCGCTCCCAGCCTTCTACGGATTCGAGGACGCTTCATCGCGCTTTCCACTTGGTTCATTTTTCTTTTGTTTTCTGAAGCAGAACAGACAGAAAGTATAGCACACCCTGCAGAGATCGAGCAGTCTATTTTCGGCAGAACGTACTCCTTTGGTTAGGGCAGCGAACCGTCCAGAGAATCGAAGGAAACCTGCAGGGTGTTCTCCACCTCCTCTTTTTTACCCTGTCTTAACCCATCTTAAGGACGCCCGTACTCTCGGCCCGAATCGGGTTGGGGAAGATAGAGGTCTACGCCAGCGGCAGGGCGGTAGGTTTGTTCAAACCGGTGCCATTTGGCATGACCGTCCACGAATACGTAATGGGCTCCGCCGAAATAGCGTTTTTTTTCTACTTCGTCGTTTGAGGCCAGATCGTAATGCGCCGCCCCAAATTGGCAGCCATAAGGCTCCCAGCACATCGGATGAACATGGTCGGCAGATTTATCTTCTCGAAATTCGACCACATAGATGCAGGAAGACGGGGAAGCGATGCCTGCAAGACGAATGGGGCCAGCGAGATAGGCGTTGATCGCATAGGACGAACGCCGCTTGTTGGGTTCGGCAGGAGAGGTTTCCCAGTTTTTCGAGGCGTCGTCCGAAAGCCGATTGAGCAGCCGCGCTTTGACATAGGGCTGTACCGTTTCGATCCAGCTTGCCATCGCTCCGGCGTGATTTGTCAGCGGCAGCCCTTCGTCGTAATCTTGAGCATACATCATCAGCGCTGTCCCGAACTGCCGTCCATTCGACAAAGCAACGGCGGCACGGGCTTTGGCCCGGGATTGAGCGAACACAGGAAACAAAATCGCGGTCAGAATTGCGATAATGGCGATGACCACGAGCAGCTCGATGAGCGTAAAGCCGCTTCGAGAGGTTTTCATCAAAAAGACTCCTTCTTCAATTTTGCAAACGGAGAATGTCAACGATCAGCAAAAATGAGAGAGGGCCGGGGGACGAAGCGCGGGGCGCGGGCAGCAGGACACTGCCGAAACGATAAATTGAGGGAGCGGAGGCAGGGTTCGACTACAAACCGGGGGGGCGACCCGCAGGCAGGCCGGAACTAAGCGAACAGAGAGGGGAGCGGCGAGGTGAGCCTGAGCGGGGGCGTCACAAGCAGGGTTCAGGGCGGTTTTCCCGGAACCGGGTTCCGGCTTGCAGCAGCACGACCTGCCGCCCCTGCATTGAAGGCAGCGGCAAAACGCCGAATGGTTCGAAAGGGAAATCTCCGAGGTGTGTTTCTGATCCGTCTCCAGCGAAGCCGTTGAAACCGACAGAGCACCCGCCGGGGGCAGGGTCGGAGGAACGAAAAGCGGCAGCAAGTCGAAAAGACCCTGCGCTAAAAGCAGAGTGCAGATCAAAAAAGAGGTGAGTGCGGTGTTTCGCCTGAGCATTTCGGGGTTTCCTGCAAACGGTTTCCCGCCTGCCGTTAGTTTACCCCAATTTCCGATCTTGCAAAGATTCTCGAAAAACCCGCAAGATTCCCTGTGACCTCGCAAAACTTCCGCCGATAATCTTACCGAAGCCCGCCCGGAAACCTTCCACAAATGGATTTGTGAACAGGGGCAGGAAACAGGAGGTTGTTCAATGTCTCTCAGCGGTGTAAGTTTTGCCGGTCTCAGTTCCGGCATTGATACCGATTCGATTATCGCCAAATTGGTTTCGCTGGAAAAGCAGCCCATCACTCGATTTCAATCTCAGCAAAAATCACTCAACAATAAAATCAAAGCCTACAAGTCCATCAGTGCTCAGCTGTATGGATTCCAGTCCGCCGCCAGCAATCTGACGTATGCCACGACGTATCGGGCGGTCACTTCCAGCAGTTCCGCTGCCGACAATATCACTGTGTCGTCAAGCAGCGGAGCGCAGACGGGAACCTACAATGTCACGGTGAACAATCTGGCGACGGCCCAGCAGATCAGTTCGTCCAGCCAGCCCAACACCACCGATCCGCTGGGCTACGAGGGCCAGATTCTCATCAACGGCAAGGCGATCCAGGTGAAAGCGACCGATACGCTCTCCACGCTCGCCACCAATATCAATGCGGCAAATGCAGGCGTGAGCGCAGGGATCATCACTCCTTCGACCGGGCAGAACTATCTGACGCTCAGTTCCAACACCACCGGTGTCAAGGGGGCCATTCAGATTGCCGACACCGCCGGGGGAACCTTTCTTTCCACAAGGCTGGGAATCACCGATGGAGCCTCCACAGCAATCGCCAACCCCGTTGGAGCCGCCGGAGCCGGAAGCAGCGTTTTCAAGAACAGTGGAACAAGCCTCGGAACCCTTTTGGGCTTGACCAGCCCCGCCGCTGGAACCATCAAAATCGCGGGACAGTCTATCAGCGTAGATTTCTCGACCGATACCCTTTCCTCACTTTCCAACAAAATCACAGCAGCCAACATACCGGGAGTTTCGGCAACCGTTGTCACGACGACCGATGCCCGCACCGGCGACTCCGGCCAGCAGCTTCAGATTAGCGGAACCACCAGTTTCACCGATGACAAAAACCTCCTCACCGACCTGGGAGTGCTGAAAAATAACCTCCAGACGGGCCGGGAGCTTTCCGGGGCGAAAGATGCCTCCTTTACGGTGAACGGGCTGACGGCGACGCGCTCTTCCAATACGGTGAGCGATGTGATTACAGGGGTAACGCTGAATCTACTGCAGGGCGGAGGCAAATCTTCGACGATTGCCGTCAACCGCGATACAGACGGAATCAAAAGCAAAATTCAATCGTTTGTTGCCGCCTACAACAATACCCTCGATTCGATTGACGTACAGTCGAGTTTCGACCCCGAAACCAACGCTTCCGGCGTTCTGCTGGGCGATGCGGTGGCGCAGGGAATTGCCGACAATTTGATTCAGGCGGTTTCCTCGAAAATTCCCGGCGTTGGGGGAGGCTCGGTCAGCCTTCTTGCAGACATCGGCCTGACCCTTAACAACAACGGGCGGCTTCAAATTGACGACACAAAACTCTCGAGTGCGGTTTCGACCGGGAACCTAAACGATATTTCCCGGCTGTTCAAGGCGGACGGCGTGGCGTCTTCGCCGCTGCTAGAATTTGTGAGTTCGACGAACGACACCCAGCCCAGCGGAGACGGGCAGTACCGGGTTCGTATCTCAAAGGCGGCGGCGCAGGCCGTTGTCACCGCAGGCAGTGCCCAGGTCGGAACGCTGACCCAGGACGAAACGCTGACCTTCGGCGGCTCCCTCTTCGGAACCACCCTGCCCGCCAGCCCGACCGACGCGCTGACAGGCAAAACGATCTCCCTGAAGGCGGGCAGCAGCCTGAACGATATTGTTTCCACCATCAACAGCAACGACCTGACGAAAGACCTGGTGACGGCCTCGGTGGTGGACGGAAAATTGACGTTCACCTCCAAACTGTACGGAGCGGGCCCGGAGTTTGCGGTTTCTTCGGGGGTGGCTAATGATCCCAGCGGGCACTCGACAGGAATCGGTTCTACCTATCGCTCGGCAAAGGGCGTGGATGTTGCGGGTGAAATCGGGGTGCTGATTTCTGGCAGGGCGGGCACGGCGGACACCGATTACCGGTGGGAAGCCGCTACCGGAAGCGGACAGCAGCTCACCGGCTCGAAGACTGCTTTCGGCCTTGAACCAAACGGCAAAACGCTGGGCCTCAAAATTCGGGTGACCGCCAAACAATCGGATTTCGTGAAGCCGGACAGCCTCACCGTTGGCTCGGTCAAATTCACTCGCGGCGTCGGCGATGTGGTCAACGGCTACCTCAATGTACAAAACGATACCTACAAGGGTTCGATTGGCGGAGCCACCACCGATCTGCAAAGCCAGATTGATGCGTTTGACGGGGACATCAAAGACCTGAACGCACGGGTCAAAGATTATGAGACAAATCTGCGCCTCAAGTATTCGACCATGGAAACCAACGTCAGCCGAATCAAATCCGCCCAGGCCAGTCTCGCGAAACTCGGCGGTTAGTCGGGCTGTGCTTTTCAGCCTGCCCTGCTTTTACTCTTTGGCCTGAGACCAATCTGGAATCAATTCTGAATCGGGAGATATTGCAAGACCTATGGCTTTCGCCGTTCCGACCTCTTCGCAGGAGCCGCCGCTGATCGGCTCCGAACTCTCTGTTCTTCCCTCGGACAGAGACGCCGGGTTTTCCCCCGGTCCCAAAACACAAACCCTGGCCCAGACAAAAGCCCAGCGGCAGTACCAGCGGGCGCAAATCGAAAATGCCTCTCCTGCACGGCTTGTGGTGATGCTTTACGACGGGGCCATTCGATTTTGTCTTCAGGGGCGGGAAGCGATGGCGGCCCGTCAGCTTGAAGACCAGAACGAATCGCTGTTGAAAGCGCAGCGGATTCTCCTGGAACTAATCGGGGCCCTTGATCAGAAAACCGGCGGTGAGATCGCTGCAAATTTGATGCAGGTTTACTCGCACCTTCTGGAACGGTTGATTCATGCAAATCTTAAGGACGATGCCGAGGCTCTCACCGGAGTGGTTTCGATTCTGCAGGAGCTGCGAGAGTCCTGGTCGGAGGCCGAGCGTATGGTGGCGCAGATGGAGGGCAGAGCATCGTGATGTCCGAATTCGACTCCAGGGGCCTGCCCCCTACCCCGGAAGAAATCGAGCTGCTTCAAGAAGGTTTACGCCCGCTTATCCGTTTGCGGCAGATCGCTCAGGACATTCAGCAGGCTCTCGCCGAAAACGATCTTGAAGTGGCTTCCCTGGCTTCGGAACTGCTGCCTGCGGTGACCGAATGGTGGCAGGCTTCGCTCGCCACCCTGCCGGTGTCCCCCGGAGATGCCGCCGACCTTGCGCTGGAAACCCGACGCCTGCTCTTCGAGTGCGAAGCACAGATGGAGGGCATGATGAAAAAAACCGCGTCCGAGCTGCGCCATCTCAAGCAAAGTCAGGCACTGCTTCAGGCTCGGCCCCCGCTGATGAGTTCGTTGTTTCTGGATCGAGCGGGGTAAGCGAAAGACAGAAAAGAAGGCAAAATCGTGCAGGAAATTTCCTGCACGATTTTGTAGTTTAGGGTATGCCGCTCCGAATTTTGGTTTGTCCCAATGCGTTCAAGGGCAGTTTGACCGCCGCTCAAGCCGCCGCCTCAATCGAGAGAGGGCTTCGTGCCGCCCTTCCCGACGCAAGTGTGGTGAAACTGCCCCTGGCAGACGGCGGGGACGGAACCCTTGAAACCCTGGTGGAGGCCGTCTCTGGAACAATTCAGACCGCCCTGGTGCGCGATCCCCTCGGCAGGCCGATTTCGGCCCGCTGGGGAAGGCTGGGGGGCGCACAGAGCACAACGGGCGTGATCGAAATGGCCGAAGCATCGGGCTTGCGCCTGCTCAAGCCGGAGGAGCGGGACCCGCGTCTCACAAGCACAGGGGGCACGGGCGACCTGATGAACGCTGCGTTAAGGGCGGGGTGCACCCGCCTGCTGATCGGAATTGGCGGGAGTGCGACCAACGACGGCGGAGCAGGGATGGCCGAAGCCCTTGGCGCAGAGTTTTTCGATGCGGAAGGAAACAAGCTGCCCCCCGGCGGAGCGGCCCTTTCGCGCTTAAGCCGGATAGACCTGAGCCGATTTTCGCTTTCGCCCTCCGTTTCGGTGACTGCGGCCTGCGATGTGGACAATCCGCTTTGCGGCGAGGCGGGAGCCTCAGCTGTCTATGGCCCGCAAAAGGGCGCGACGCCCCCGATGGTGCAGAGACTGGACGCGGCTCTGTCTCATTATGCCGACATTTTGGAGAGCACCCTGCAGCACTCGGTTCGGGACACTCCGGGGGCAGGAGCGGCGGGCGGACTGGGGGCGGGGCTGCTGGCATTTTGCAGAGCGGAACTCCAATCCGGGATTGAAATGGTGATGGAAGCGTCTGGGTTCGAGAAAGCACTGGCGGGGTGCGACCTGGTGGTAACCGGCGAGGGGCGGCTGGACGGGCAGACGGGGCGAGGAAAGGTGGTGGCCGGAGTGATTGCAGGGGCTAAGGCGCGAAATCTGCCGGTGTTTGCGCTGGCGGGCAGCGTGGCACGGGGCACGGAGGCGCAGCTGCGCCCCTTGGGGCTGACCTCGGCTTTCACGCTCCTCAACGAGCCGATGCCTGTGGAAGACGCAATGCGCGACGGCAGTGCTCTTCTTCAAGAAGCCGCCGAACGCCTCGGCTGGGTTTTTCGATCAGAGAAAAAGGCGGATTGAAGTGGACAAGCCGGAGGCCCCCTTTAACCTTTAAATGGATCGGGTAGACGATTTTTCGGAATTCATTTGAAAATTTTTGATGAGTACGCCAAAGACCTAGCGAACTTGAAAACAGGAACAACGGAACGCATCTACGATGAAACACACGGGCATTACAAACTGCTTTTGACGGGCTGGCAAGGGACACGCCGAATTCAGGGCTGTGTGCTTCAGGGAAACCTCCTTGACGACAGAATTAGGGTTCAGGACGATAGAAACGAGCGGGGAGTCGCCACAATTTTGTGGGAGCGAGGGTTCTGAAAGATCGAATGGTGCTGGGATTTCAGGCCCCTGCCACCCCCCCCCCCGATACAGGCTTTGCCTGCGGCAGCGAGAGAATGAGAGACATTGGCGAAGTTGTCTTGCCAGATTGACAGCGGCTGGAGGGCAGCCTCCAAGCCAGAAAGGGAGCAATTTGCTCCACTCACGCCGAAGCGGGTGCGGCCCCGGCTTTCCCTCTCCAAATCCTCAGAAGGAAATTCCTCCTCCTCTGCCGTATCTCTTCCTTGATCTCAGCGTCTGCTCTTTAACCGTTCGCCCGCCTGCTTTATGCTCGATAAACCCACCGCCCGACAAACGCTCTGCCTTTCGATGGACTTGAAACGCTCGACCGCGACCAGCATTCGGCTCTCTACCAACTTGGCAGATCGGCTCAGTCTAGCCCTGGTTGCGCAGCTGCGCCCCCACCTTCTTTCCGTAGGATTAGAGGGCATCCTGGTAAAATTTACGGGAGACGGCTGGCTTTTATTGACCGAAGACTCCGACCACGCCGCTCCGCTGTGCTGTCTGGCGATGATTCTCTCGCAGTGCTTTCGTTCTGAGGTGAGCGAAATGTCGGGCATTGAAATCGAAAAAATTCCGCCGCTGCGCCTCGCGATCTGCTGGGCGCGAGACATTCCGATTGTTCTACCCGACGGTTCCCGGGACTATCTGGGCGACAGTGCCCGCCTTTCGGTGCGCACCGCTCAGTTTTGCCGCGATAACGAAATTTTGATTGACCACACGGTTTTCGATTGGATTTATCATGATTTCATCACCGAACCCGTAGGAATGATGGAGCGCATGAGCGAAGCTCCCGAAGCCAGATTCGAGCAGACGCGGCAGTTGTACCGCCTTGTCGAACTCAAAGCGGAAGCCGCGCAGGAGGCCGATGCTCCCGTCTGCTATGTCAACACCCTCGAAACCATTGGCCGCACAGCGGAGGCCAACGCGCTGGCGGAGCGTATTTCCGAAAGCCTGCAAACCTCCGCCGAAGCCCCCACCGCCGATAAAAAATCGCTCTCCGAACGATTCAATCGTCTTCTGGCCAGCCATGTGGAGTTTGATGCCGCCAAAAATATCCTGCGGGATATGCACGAGGCGCAGCTGCCCCCGCAGTTGGAAACCTACAACGCGCTCATTTCCAAAGCCCCTAACGTGACGGATCAGCACAAATGGCTTCAGAAAATGAAGCAGGACGGGTTTACCCCCGACATTCGCACCTTCAACCTTCTGATTGAGGGAGCCGAAGACCCCGCCGCCACCCAGCGCTGGCTTTCCCGCATGAAAAAAGAGGGAGTGAAGCCCGATACGCATCTGCTCAACACCCTGCTGACTCGCGCCCCCGACCCTACAACTGCTGTTCGCTGGCTTTCCTGGCTGGAGCGGGAAGGTGTGACGCCCGATGCCGCCTCGTTCGATCTGCTGATCGAAAAGGCCGAAACGGTGCGTGAAGCCCGCCAATGGGTTGATCGCCTTTTCAAGGCGGGCATCGAGCCGGATACGATGACGTTTCTTCGGTTGTTCGCGAATCGGATCGAGGATATTTCGGGGGAGGAACTGCTGAACTGGTATCTGTCCCTGCCGCTTCATCCGCCGGAGCCGATGTATCGGGTGATCGCCGAGTACCGAAAAGCAGGCCGGTGGAACGAGGCGTTCCGTATCTGCCTGGATTATCCCTATGCTCAGGCGGCGGCGAAAGTCTTTCGTTCCCGCCCCGATGAGGCACTCGCTTATTTTCGGCACATCGTCGAAAAGGAGCCGGATCATGCGAATGGGGCCTACGCGCTCGCCCACGTCTATTTAACTTTGGGCAAAGATGAACTTGCTGTTCCGATGCTTGAGCGTGCCGCCGCCCTTGCCGCGCCGGGGCATCGCCGGGAAGAAATCGCGCAAATGCTGGAAAAACTTCAGCAGGAAGCGGGCCGTTTTCGGTTTTCGGTGTAGCGAGGCCGTTTTCAGAAACCATTTTCAGCCCGCGTCCTTTTTGCTCTATCCCCGTTCCCCCTCTCCGTGCTACAATTCATGGTATCATTCACGCCGTTTCCGTCGTCTGATCTAGTAAGCCATGATGAAAGTACCTTCCCCGGAAAAACTCAAGATTTACGAGCCGAAATCCATGCACGATCCCTATGTGCACTGGACCGAACTGATGCGCCGGGTAGACCGGGAAGCCCGTCACAAGCTGGAGGGAACCCTTTGTCTGGCGGGGCGGGTGCATTACGGCAAAATGCGCCGGGCCGCCGACGGCGACGCCGCAGTTCCCTACATCGTGCACCCCATGCGCGTGGCACGAATTCTGACCGAGGAATGGGGCCGCACCGAAACGAAACTGCTGCAAGCCGCTCTGCTTCACGATGTGGTGGAGGACTGCCCGCCGACCCTCCGCGACTCCATTGAATTTGAGATTGATCGGGTGGAAGGACGAGAGATTCTCGATGCGGTGGGGGCGTTGACAAAGCCGCAGCTTCCCGAACCCTGCCCGCCGGATGCCCGCGCTGACCGGGACGCCCGCTACTTCAAGATGCTGTTTCAGGCTCCCGAATGGGTACGTCTGGTGAAATGTGCCGACCGTGTGGACAACCTGCGCGACGCCCGAAACTGGGGCAATCGCGCTTTCTGGACGCGCTATTCCTCAGAAACAATTGGGTGGCACCTCTATCTCGCCCGCGAAACGGCCCCTATCGCCGAAGTCGCCATTTTCAAGGCGTTGGTGGAAGGCGAGCGCGAAATTCGCGGTCATTCCCCCGTCTGGCTTGATGGGAAAATCGTTGACCCGGCGGCGGCGGCGATTGTTCCGGCCAAAACCGCCCGCCGTTTTCAGATGGTGGGCATGGCGATTCGCAATGAAACCCTGCTGCTGGGCATTCCGCGAGAACCCGACGAAAAAACAAAAGCCGCCGCCCTTATGCTCACCGAAACCGAAGGGGTTCACCTTCGCAAAGTCTCCTTCGAGATCGTTTCTTCAGAAGGGATTGCCGACGCCCTGAAAGGATTTTATCTCTAGTGCTTTCCGAATCCCCGCTGCCGCTCGTTCTTGAGACGGCCCTGCCGCTTTCCGCGCTTTCCCGCCGCCCTATCGGGGCGCATATGCCGACGGCGGGCGGGCTGCAAACCAGTTTGATCGGCGGCAAAGCGATTGGCTGCACCGCTGTGCAGTTGTTTACCAGCAGCCCGAAGCAGTGGGCGTCTCCTGCCCTTAAGCCGGAAGTGGTGGAGGCGTTTCTCGCGGCAAAAGAGCAGACGGGGATCGAGACTACCGTTGCCCATGACTCCTACCTCATCAATCTGGCGGCTCCCTCAGAAGAAGTGCTGGAAAAATCACGCAAAGCCTTTCGCGGAGAACTGGATCGAGCGGAGCAGATCGGGCTTTCCTGGGTAGTCACGCACATGGGGGCACATCTGGGTCAGGGTGTGGAAAGTGCGATTTCGCGCCTGATCCAAAGCCTGACGCAAATTTTGGCGGAAACCGACTCGCTGGGCTACCGGGTTGGGATCGCGCTGGAAACCACCGCCGGACAGGGGACGGGCCTCGGCGCGAACTTCGAGGAGCTGGCCTCGGTTCTGAACGGTGTCGGCCCCCACCCCCGACTGGGCGTGTGCCTCGATACGTGCCACATTTTCGTTGCGGGCTACGACTTCCGAACCCCTGAAACGTATGCGGAAACCTGGGCGAAATTCGATGCGGTGATCGGGCTTCCCCGGCTTAAAATTGTTCACGTCAACGATGCCAAGAAACCGCTGGGAAGCCGGGTAGACCGCCATGAACATCTGGGCGAAGGCGAAATCGGCGAGGAAGCCTTTCGGCTGCTGATAAACGATCCGCGTCTGTTCGAGGTTCCGTTTATTGTGGAGACCCCGGACTCGGACGAAATGCACCGAGTGAATGTTGAGCGGCTCAGGGGCTATCTGGAGGCCTGAACGATGGAAATCACGGTGCTTTGTTTCGGGCACTACAGCGAAGCCTACCCGGAGCCGATCCCGCTGGAAGTGGAAGAGGAAGCCCTGGCCGAAACCGCTCTTTCGATTTTAGGTGCACAAGATGCCCGCTTTGCGGGGGCAGCTTCCTACTGCCGCTTTGCGGTCAATGAAGCGTACTGCTCGCTCGACACCCGCCTGCACCCCGGCGACCGGCTGGCTATTCTCCCTCCAATGAGCGGCGGCTAAGCGGCAGCGAGCCTCAGTAGAAATACCGAGAAGGAAAACGATTGTGGCCACCGTCCTCGTCAGCGAAAGCCCTATTGATCCGCGTACCCTGGAAGCCGAGGTTTCCACACCGGAGTCGGGGGCTGTCCTCACCTTTATCGGGCAGGTACGCAGCCACGCACGGGGGCGGCAGGTTTCATTTCTGGAGTATTCGGCCTATAAGCCGATGGCGCAAAAAGAACTGCTGCGGATTGCAGCGGCTGCCGAGGAAAAATGGCCGGTGAGGATCGCCCTTCAGCACCGGCTCGGCAGGCTTGAAATCGGCGAAGCCAGCATTGTCGTTTCGGTGTCTTCTCCGCACCGCGCCGCGGCTTTCGATGCCTGCCGCTGGTGCATGGATACCCTTAAAACAGAAGTGCCGATTTGGAAAAAAGAAACCTGCCCGGATGGTTCTTTCTGGATTGAAGGCGAAACGGCGGTAGGCTGACGCCGGGGAGGGCCTCTTCATGGCGCGTGGTACGGCCCTGGTGTTTGTTGCAATCGCAGCCGGATTACTGGTCTTTCTGCTTTTGGCTCCGCATCCTGCCCCCGGCAGCGACGGCACGTTTTCGCCTTTGCCTCCTGCGGTTTCCGTGCCCCCTCCGGTGGAAATGCCGCCCTCCAAAACGTCCTCGGAGGCGGCCTCTCCCTCAATCCCTTCCCCGCGCTCCGAGGCAGAACGGGAAGCGGAGGTTCGGGAGAGGGATCGCGCTCCTTTTTACAACAACCTGCTCGTTCGGTTTCGAGAGAGGCTGCGTGAGGTTCATGCCGCCCCGGAGGATGGATCCGTGCTGGAACTGTACGCCGCTTACGATTCGCCGGAAATGGCGCAGTTTCTTGTCCAGAACGGGGCCGCGCCTGACGGTCAGCGCAACGGGTTTCGGAGAGCGCGGGTTTATTTGCCCAATGAACGTGGATCGGTGGATCGGGATCGCCTGGATGCTGAAGCCACCCTCGATTGGAACGGAGTTTGGCGAATTTTTAAGAAATGAATTTTATTCCTGACCCGAAACCAGGGGCCGCAAGTTCCGCCTGCGGCTGGAGGCAGCCTTCACTCTCCGCTCTCAACGCAGACAGTGGAACCAGGCTTTTCAAAAAGCGAGCCTCTCCTGCAAGCGAAACGGCGGTGAGAAAATAATTTACGGAAGGAACTCATATGTCACTGGTGGATTTGGTCGTTGTGCCGGAAATCGATCCGCAGCTGGGACTTCTGCTCGCAGTTTTGGAGGATGTCACTCAGGAGTGGAACGCAGAACTCGAAGACGTTTCCATTGAAGAGATCGTCTGGCGAGCCTTTCAGGGCGGTCACAGCATCGGCGGACTGCTGCTCCATATCGCGGATGTCGAAGCTTACTGGATTCAAGAGGTTGGCGCGGGGCAGACTCGAAGCCCCGAAGAGCTGCAGGAACTTCTTTCCGAGCAAACGCAGCAATACGAATTGGTCTGGCCGGAACCGCCCGCGCAGCCGCTGGAGTGGTATCGCCAGAAGCTTGCTGCCGTGCGTAAAAAAACACGCCTTCTCATCTCCGGCTGGGAAAGCGCGGAAGCAGTCGGGTTTCGTGAAAACAAGGCGGGAGAACGTACCGAGTTTACGCGCCGCTGGCTGCTCAATCACATTATTTCGCACGAAGCCTATCACGGCGGGCAGATCGTTCTCCTTAAATTAATTCAGAGGGGTCGGCCAGAGGACAAGGCTTTGTGAACAAGAGGGAATATCGAGCGGCTCTGCTGACAGACCTTACCCCGGATAGCACTCATCTTGTCATTTTGCCGGAGGGGAAAGGCGAGGTCGCGCTTGCCCTCCACAACGGCACCGTTTACGCTTTCGGATCACTCTGCCCGCATCAAAACGCTTCGCTGCAAGATGCCCCCATCAATGCAGGCTGTGTTCTCTGTAAACGTCATGGATACCGCTTCGATCTAAAGTCGGGCGACTGCCGTACCGTTGGCGGCTACGGCATTCCGGTTTACGAAGCCTTTGTGCGCGGCAGCGAAGTCTTCGTTCGGGTATGGGAATGGGAAGAATAGCCCATTTTTTACGGTTTTTGGCAAAAAGTTAGTCCCTTCTCTTGACACGCGCTCCATTCCGTTCTACAATCCCCTTTCCATGCAACGCAGCCTTTTCCATTACGATCTTCCCCCGGAGCGGATTGCTCAAACCCCGGTGCCACGCGGCGAATCGCGCCTAATGGTGCTGCACCGAGGAGAAAAAAAGATCGAACACCGCCTTTTTCCGGCGATTCTCGACTATCTGCATCCGGGCGATACGCTTGTGCTGAACAATACCCGTGTCATTGCCCGCCGACTTCACGGCCTGCGCGAAAACGGACTTCCGGCAGAGATTTTTCTTTTGCGCCCGGTGGGGGAAACGCGCTGGGAAGCTCTCGTGAAGCCGGGAAAATCCCTGAAACCGGGGAAATCCGTCTTCCTGCTGGACGAACGGGGAGAGGCCGTTGGGGTGTCAGTAATTCAGGAAACCGAAGAGGGCGGGCGTATTCTCGACTTCCTCACGCCGGAACTGAGTGCGAAGGCGGCCCGATGGGGCGAAGCCCCCCTGCCGCCCTATATCAAACAGCCTCTGCCTCCGGCACAAGAGGAGCGTTATCAAACCGTTTACTCCAAGGAAAAGGGGTCGGCTGCCGCGCCCACCGCCGGACTTCACTTCACACCGGAACTGCTGAGCGAGGCGGAGGCGCAGGGGGTGATCATCGCCTCGATTACGCTTCATGTGGGGGTCGGAACCTTTCGTCCGATGCGAACCGAAACCTTGGAAGAGCACGAAATGCACGCCGAAACCTATACGGTTTCTGAAGAGGCGGCGAACACGATCAACTCGGCAGAGGGGCGGGTGATCGCGGTGGGAACCACAACCGTTCGCACGCTGGAGACGGTGGCTCGAAACGCTTCTGGCGGAAAACGGGTGTGTGCGGAAAGCGGCGAGTCTCGATTGTTCCTGAAGCCCGGAGACGAATTTCGGGCGGTAGATGCGATGCTGACCAATTTTCACCTGCCGGAGTCCACCCTGCTGGCCCTGGTATCGGCGTTTGCCGAACGCGAATTCATTTTAGAAGCCTACCGAACTGCCATTCAGGAACAGTACCGATTTTTCAGTTTTGGCGACGCGATGCTCATTCTTTAGCAGTGAAATCACGAACTTAGCGGAACGGTGCCCGAAGCACCGGAGGAGAAACCCCCGTGCGATTGGAAGAGTGGCAAAAATTTATTGAATCGCAGTTTCTGGACGATGAAGCGGAAGCTCCTGCCGAAAAAACGATGGAGGAGGAAAAAGCCCCTGCCGATCCGGTAACTGCAGCGGAGGCTCCCCCGGCCCCAAAGCAAACGGCTCTTTTCACGTCAGAAGTTTCCGAAGTGGACAGCGTTTCAGATTCTCATCAGGAACAAAATGAAGAGAGCCAGACAGAGCCGCGAAAGCCCGACCTGGGATTCGTTCCCGCAGGAAAGGCCGCAGAGATTACTTTGGAGTCAAGCCCTGCCCCGCTTGCTTCCGAGGCGGCTTTTTCCCTGAATCTGCCAGAAACCACCCAAGCAAAACCACCGGTTTCCCCGGCCCCGCTTTTGTCGGCCAAGCCTCTCTCACCCGAAGTGCCGAGGCGCAAATTCGAACTCGACTCTTCAGTGGATACTGAAATTCCCGATTTCGCGCATTATCTCAATCGGCCCGCCCTGGAGAAACCAGCGTCGCTGCCTGAAGCCGTCCCGCCTCGTTGGGAGCCATCTCTGGCGGAACCATCTCTGGCGGAACCCGCCGAAGAAAAAAAGGAGCCGCTTCGCGAAGCGACCGTTTTGATGCAGGCGGTGATTACGGTTTCCGAGCCGCCCCTGCCCAACCATTCCCCCTTTCAGGGGGAAGAGGCCGCTCCCTCGCCCATTCCGCTGCCGGGACGGATTCAGAAACGTCTGACCGACTTGCCTTCGCTTTCGCAAAGCCAAACGCTGCCCCTGGAGCTTTCCACGGCTGCCGAGGAGGACAATGGTGAAACCGGGCTTTTGGAGGCTTCGCTCGCTTTGCCGCCCAGCGTGGTTTCGGAGCCGTCGCCGTCGCTCGTGCCGAAGCCCGGTCGAACTCGCGGAAAAAACGCTCGCAATGTTATGCCGCAAAAGCCGGGGGACGGACTTTCCGCTGCCGAACTTTGGGCCAGTGTCCCCAAGCACGTACAGACCCTTCTGGCGATGGAGCGCATTGAAGAGGATCGAGAGGTAGCACAAAATTCGTACAAACGTCCGTTTGCGGAAAAACGCCGGGAACTCATCGAGCGTCTTCTCGATCCGGTGCTCTCCCTGGAGGATACTGCCCGCCTGCTGAACGTCTGCCCGACTACGGTGCGCCGCTATACGAACAAGGGGATTTTAACCCACTATCGCAAAGAGCCGGAAAATCCCGCCGAACAAAAACTCCTGCCCGATAAAGAAACGCGCCAGCGGCGGTTTCGCCTCTCCGATATTCTCGCCTTTCTGGAAAGTCAGCAGGCGGCGGAAGACGCCCGCAAAAATTCCCCAAAAGCGAAACCGTTTCCCTCCGGGGAGGCCGACCCAGCCGAACCCCGCGCCGAAGCGATTTTAGGAGCACCCTCTTATGCTGGAAACGATTAAACATTGGATTGGGGACGGCAGTCCCACCGCCTATCTGATTCTTTTTCTTATTGTCTTTGCGGAAACCGGATTGGTAATCGCGCCTTTTCTTCCCGGCGACTCGCTGCTGTTTGTGGCGGGCACGTTCGCGGCGGCAGGTATTTTCAACCCGGTGATGGTCATCTTTCTTCTCATTGGGGCAGCACTAGCGGGCGACAACGTGAACTATTGGATCGGTAGAACGCTGGGAAAGCAGGCTTTGGAGGGAAAAACGCGCCTCATCAAACGGGAGCATCTGGAAAAAACGCAGGCATTTTTCGAGCGTCAGGGCAGCAAAACCATTATCCTCGCCCGCTTCACTCCGGTGGTGCGAACCTTTGCCCCGTTTGTGGCCGGATTGGGGGCCATGCGCTACCCGAAATTCCTGACCTACAGCATTGCAGGTGCCATCCTATGGGTGGGAATCTGTGTGGGAGCCGGAATCAAATTCGGATCGAATCCTTGGGTGCAAAAGCATTTCGAGGCGGTGGTCATCGCAGTCGTTTTGATTTCACTGGTTCCCTTTTCGCTGGAATACTTCGCCTCTAAGCGTCGTTCCCGAAGTGCCGTTTAGACTGTTTCAGCGAAATTTCTGTTTAGTCTGCCCCTTTTGCCCGCCCTGCAAAAAGGACTTTTATGTTCGTCAGATGACGCTGCTCAAACCGAGCAGGGGAATAAAATTGCCTGTTCCCTTCACAAAGTGCTCATTCGGTGCTCAATTTTTAGTCATTCTCAACTAATCGCAATTAATCGTGCCACGATTGGCTCTCCCGCTGCGTAAACAAGACGTAACGTTTTGTATCGAAGGAGAAAACCCGTGAACGATTTTGAGCGTTTGATGAACGATCCGGTGGATCGCCGCGTTTTCCTGAAGCGGATGAGTGCGGCAGGACTGGGAACTGCGGCTCTCGCCCTTTTTGCTGGCTGCGGAGGCAGTGACAACAACAATAATAATAATGTCACCATTCCTTCGCCGTATTTCCCGAACATCCCCGGACGCAGTGTGAACGAGGCCGTTTTGAACTATGCCCTCACCCTCGAAACCCTGGAAGCCGATCTTTACCGACAGGCATTAAACCTAGCCAGCCAGGGCAAAAACATCAACGATCCTCTGCCCTCCGATGTCACGAGTTACACTCGGATTGCTGCCACCGGCGGATTGTCCTCACAGCAGGCAGACGCCGGTTACCTCTATCTGAAGCAGTTTGCTCAGGTGGAAGCCGCTCACCGAGATTTCCTTCGCACCGCAATTCAGGGAAACGGCGGAACTCCGGTCTCGCCCAACGCAAACGGCTATAAATTCGCCGCCAACCCCAATCTCGACATTCAGTCCATTCTGCAGCAAATCTTGCCGCTGGAAGAAACGGGCGTTCGTGCCTACCTCGGAGCCGCGCCTTACCTTTCCGACTCAACGCTCGCGACCATCGCGGTTGGAATCTATTCGACCGAAGCCCGACATTCCGCCGCCATCAGCTATATTCTCGGATTGGACCCCGGCCCCGCCCCGCGTACCGGCGACAAACGGGTGGCTCTTTCGGCCCTTGACACCGCTGCTCCCATTACCTATCCCAGCGCAAATACTTTTGAGTATTATCTGTCGCCCGCCGATGTTCTCGCGACGGCACAGGCTGCCTACTACCGATAAAGCGTGCCCTCATTGAATCGTGATCTCCATGATTTAATGAAGCAGACAAACAAAAATGAACGAACCATCCAAAAGGAAACAGACGCAGATGACCCCTGTGGAAACCCAATCTCAGCCCAACAATCGCCGCGTTCTTCAGGGCGCAGCGGTTGTCGCGGGCGCGGCAGCTCTCGGCATGATGGCCCAAAAGCCCGCCCGTGCGATTACGCCCGCCCTTAAATTCAGCGACATTCCCGGAACCGGCGATGTGAAAGTGCTGAACTACGCCCTGGCTCTCGAAGACCTCGAAGCCGACCTCTATTCCCAGGCACTGAAACGATTGACCGGAGGCGGAACCAACGCGCTCGGAACCACCATTCCCCCGCTCAATATCACCGCCACCGAAATTGATGTGCAGTATCTTCAGAAGTTCGGCGTCGTTGAAGCACAGCACCGCGATTTTCTGCGCGGAACGCTGGCTGCCAATGCAATTGCTCCCTACAAATACAACTTCGGCATTGAGACGCTCACCCGTCAGCAGGTGCTCAATCTCGTTTACACCGCAGAGCAAACCGGCGTAGGTGCTTATCTCGGTGCTCTGAAATACTTTGCCACCAATACTTACGTGCGTGTGGCAGGGGCCATTCAGGGAACCGAAGCCCGACATACCGCAACGCTGGCGATTGTGCAAAATATCTTGTTCAATGCAGGCCTTAACACGGCTCCGCTGGCTACCCAGAACAATGGGATTGATGCGGCGGTCGAACCGGACACCGTGCTGGCAGCGGTCTCCGCCTACATCGTAGCGAATCCGACTTAATCCTCGGTCTCGATCAGCGTAAAGGAGCGGTCTTTTCTAAGGAAAAGACCGCTCCTTTCGTTTGGGAAAAGGGAGAGCTGTCACACTTTTTCTGCCTTTTCGTCTTAGGAGAGGAGAAGACGTTTCAGGGCACGAAAACAGGGGCGGGAGTCGTAAAGAGCGAGGGGAACAGGTGAGACAATGAACCTTCACAATAAAATTCAACAAAATCAACTTTGGAAAAAAGGGGTGCTGTCCCTTTCGCTGGCGGCTCTCCTGACTGGGCTTTCGGGGGCAGGAGCAAAAGCACAGAGCGACGACGAAACTTACTCCGACCGGGTGCGCGAAGAAATCAACACGCAGGATCGTCCTGCCGCTCAGGAGCAAAACGACGGGCCGGTACGTCTGGCACGGTTTCGCTATCTGAAGGGAGGCGTTTCCTATCGGGCGGACTCACGCGATGCCTGGGAGGACGCAGGCGTAAATACGCCGCTTCGCGAAGGCGCACAAATTTCGGTTTCCGACGACGACAGCCGCGCCGAACTGCAATTCGACGACGGTTCCATTTTGCGCCTGGGTCGGGGAGCCTTGGTGACGCTGACCAATCTTTACAGCGACGCGGAAGGAGCCTTCACGCAGGTCAAACTTCAAGACGGCACGGCCACCTTACGCCCTAAACACGAGCGTTCTGTTTATCAGGTGGACACTCCCTTTTTCACAGTGAAAGCCGCCGGGCCAGCGGATTTTCGGGTCAACGCCGGGGAGGATGTCGAGGTCGGCGTTCATTCCGGCAGTGCTGTCGTCGAAAGCAGCCGAGGCGAAAAACGTCTTGCCGAAGGCGATTTCCTGCGCCTCTCCAACCCCGAAGACGAATTGGTGGTGCGCGATGAACCCCGCCCTGATCTCTGGGATCGCTGGAACTCCGACCGAGACCGCGTTTTGGCTGAGGGGGATGCGGTGGTGAAACGCCACCTTCCCTCCAATATCGCCATTGTCGCGGGAGACCTCAATGGCTACGGCGACTGGCGCGATGATCCCGACTACGGCACAATCTGGGTTCCCCGCGTCACCTCCGTCGAGTGGCGGCCTTATTACGATGGACGCTGGACATGGGTGGCTCCGTTTGGCTGGACATGGGTCTCGAACGAAGCCTGGGGGTGGGCTCCCTACCACTATGGAACCTGGGTTCATCGCGGCTTTGGCTGGGCCTGGGTTCCCGGCCCCGTTACGCAATACTGGAGTCCGGGCGTGGTTCATTTCTGCGAGAACAGCGGCGGTGTTGCCTGGGTTCCGCTGGCTCCGCGAGAGGTGGTCTATCCGTCACGGGTGGCGATTGGCGCACGGTTCAGCAACTGGTCGCTGTTTTTCTCGATTGGTCAGGCGGGCGTCTATTATTACGACAACAACGTGTTCCGACCCCGCCCCTGGAATTCCGGGTACATCAACCAGCAGGTCAACGTCATCAACACCACCACGATTGTAAACAATTACGGCAGTTATGGCGGGCGGGATCGAGCCCGGTCTTCCTTTGATTTCGTCAACCGCAACACAACGCTGGCTGAAGCCCATTACGTTCCGATCAATGCACGCCTGGCAGAGGGAGCGTCGGCAGCCCGGCTGAATGAATTCGGGCAGGGCCGCTACCGAACGATGGGCCGAGCGGAAAACAGCATATTCGGACAGGGACGCGCTGTCGGTGCGCCGGGAGCAGGTGGAAGGCCGGCTTCCGGGCCTGCCTCTCTGCGGCCCGCTTCCGGCGGACGCTTTGCCCCGGAAGCCCGCAGCATTCCGACTTCGCGAGCGATGGAACGCTCCACGTTTTCCGTGCCGTCCCCCTCGCGAGACCGGGCGGTTCCGCTTCCCACCACCGCAAATCGGCTGAGAAATTGGGGAGCCTATCCCGGAACTCGCGGATTAGAAACCAATCCAGCCTCTACGCGAACGAGAACCGGCGATTCAACTCTGCCTTTCCCGCGAGGCCGTGATTTCTCGACGGGTCGTTCAACGGGAACATCGGCCTCCGATCCGCAGACCCGGCGGCGCACTCCCGCAGCCCCGGCAGGAGGAGAGACCGCTAACCCGGCTTCGGATCGTAACCGTATTCGAACGTCGCCGCGCTCTGCGGATGGAACAGAAACGCATGGCACTCCCGGCTTTCCGCTGGGAAACCGCTCCAGTGCCGCCGACACTGCCCGACGCGCTCGCGAAGCCCTGGGTGGCCGCCTTAATACGGATCGGGTTCGCACCACTCCGGAATCGTCGGGAACGTCCCGCACCTTCCCGCGTTCGGAGCGCGGAACCGGCCAGGATCGTACCTACACGCCGACTTCCGAGCGAAGCGGCGACCGAACTTCCCGCCCCGCATACGGGCGAGGCATGGAGCGCGGCACGGATCGAGCGGCTTCCGGGGACAGCACCGATACCCGCACCGACCGCCGGGCTCGCGCTCCTTATGGCGGGGCTTCTTCCTCCGACAGCACCACGCGGCGATACCCCTCCTCCGACTCAACGGGGATGCCCTCTCGCCGGGATCGAAGCGGAGACTACTCTGGAACGCGCACTCGCGAAACGCCCGGAGGGGGAGATTACAGCGGCGGGCGCGGAACTCGCTCTTACGATCCCTCCTCTTCGCCGCGTGTGGACCGGCGCAGCAGCGACACCGGAGGCGGGCGCAGTGCCGAACGTTCCGGGCGCACCTCCAACCCGCCGCCTTCACGGGATCGCGGCTCGGACTCCCGCACGGACTCTTCGAGCACAGGCGGAACACGGGATCGCCGCCGACCGTAAGCGGAAACCCTGTAGAAAGCGGGCGAGGAGAAACAGTATTTCTCCTCGCCCGCTTTTCTGTACAGCGGCTTTAATGCGGCGGAGAGGTTGTTCCTGCCGGATGACCGGGGGTTCCTGCGGGGGGAATAGAAGCATAAGGATCGGGTGCGGGAGCCGAAGGCGCGGGCGAAGCGGGCGCGGCGTCCATTGCGGCAAGACGAATCAACGTTTTCGGCCCGGCGGTGATTTCGACCATGCGTTCTTTTTTGTCGCTTCCCGACAGCAGATACTGATAAACGGTTTTGCCGCCTGTCTGCACCACATTGCGGGAGGCTCCTGCGAGACTCCGCTGATAAAACCCGTCCACCAAATTTCCCGCATCCGTCGTTTCCTGTTCCAGCACCACCATTCCGGCGGCAGACAGAGCGATTCGCTCCGAGCCGTCTGCATTTTTTTGCGGCTTGGCATTGGGATAAGGCGGCAGCCCCAGGTCGGCGGCGGTCAGGGGCTTGGCTTCGGACTCTTTTGGTTTTTTGGCAATTTCGGCTTTGGGATCGGGAGAGCCGGCAGGCGGAGCCAGGGGGTCTACTTTCGTGGTTTCCACTTTCGGCAGCGAAGCGGCGGATTTACCCTCCACCACCGATTTTTCCAGGTTTTTAGGATCGTTATAGCAGCCGGTCAAAACGGCAGAAAAGGCCAGAGCAGCAAAAACCGAACAGGCATTGAGTTTCATAGGTTTCTCCTTCGCCCTTAATTATAGCCCTCGAAGAGGCGATTTTGCTGGTTCGGGTGTACAATCATTCGGAGAAACCGAAAGGTTGTTCTTACTTTCTTGTTGGGAAGGAGTGGTCTGTTGCCCCCGCCGAAAAAACCGCTTGGCTCGCTTACCGTAATTTGCGGCAGTATGTTCTCCGGCAAAACGGAGGAGTTGATTCGACTGGTTCGCCGCGCCATGCACGCTCGAAAAAATGTACAGGTCTTTAAGTCTTCGCTGGAAACGCGCTGCGACACCACCCTTATCCGCACCCACGACGGTATTTCCTTCAATGCGCTGGCGGTTGCGGATTCCACAGAGATGGAATCGCTGATTTCGCCGGAGGTGCAGGTCGTCGGCATCGAAGAGGTTCAGTTTTTCGATGAAAAAATTGTAGACCTTCTCAAGCGGCTGGCCGATAAAGGGATTCATGTCATTGCCGCCGGTCTCGATCAGGACTTTCGCGGAATGCCGTTTTCGTTTATGCCGCAGCTGATGGCGGTCTCGGACAATGTGATGAAACTCCACGCCATCTGCAAAGTCTGCGGCGAGGAAGCAAGCCGAACGCAGCGACTCGTGGACGGACGCCCGGCTCGCTACGACGACCCGATTATTCTGGTGGGAGCTGAAGAGAGTTACGAGGCGCGATGCCGCCGCTGTCATCAGGTGGTGCCCGCCAAAAATCACTCGCGCCTGTTTCGTCCTCTGCTTCCGCGCAAACCCAAGTCAAGCAACGGAAAACACGAAGAGGCCGAACCCGCCGAAGAAGACCCGAACCAACTGGAAATGTTCGCCGACTGACCCTCTCCCGCCCAACGTAAAACCCGGCCCGATCCGTCAAAGGGATCGGGCCGGATTTGGGTCAGGTCAGCGAACCCTACTTTTCGGGGTTGCGCCGCCAGTCGTTGTCGGCATAAGAACGCCAGGTCGTCTCCGGGCGCACCCATTTCGCGTGTCCGTCGCCATAGGAGATATTGCCGCCTTTGTTGTGGCGGGGCAGAAAACGGCTTTGCTGCTGCGTGTCCGGCAGAGCCGCATCGTCGAACGCCCAGGGCTGAGGGTACATTCCGCCGCGAGAGGAAATCCCGGAGGCACGCCCGGCTTCGCCCAGCACGATAAAGTTGGCTGGATAGGTGATCGAGGCAATCGGCGTGGTTTCGTTAAAGCCGAAATCCGGGTTGTTGATGTACCACTGCCGCTGGTTTGCGTTCACCAGATTGGCTTCGTTGTGGTTGTTGCCATAGTCGGTGGTATACCACTTTCCGGGCTGCGGATCGGGCCAGGCTAGAGCGGACGGGCACTTGTAAATCTGGTTGTTTTTTACGTAAGGATCGAGTTTCGTTTTGTATGAGTAGGGCTTGCGGGCTTCCGCCGTGTCCGGGGTTCCGGGAGGGGCGGTGCGCTCGGTGACGTGAGGCGGAAACACCTCGTCGTAGTCCTGTAGATACATCATATAGCCTGTCCCCAATTGTTTGACGTTGGAGAGGCAGGAGGTTTGGCGTGCTTTTTCCCGTGCCTGAGCAAAAACGGGAAACAGAATTGCGGCGAGAATGGCAATAATTGCGATTACAACGAGCAGCTCGATCAGCGTAAAGCCGCTGTGCGGCTTTCGGTCGGTTTTCATTAGTAGGTTCCTTTTCTAAAAGAGGCCTCCGGTTGTGGCCGGGGTGCTTTTTTATTTACTCGTCAATCCCCAGCGTTCGCGAATTTGCTCCTCGAACGGCCCGAAAATCAATTTATCGGTGAGCAGTCCCAGCGCAATGATAATGAGCATCACGGAAATCACCTGAGACATATCCCCCAATTCACGCCCCATCATCATCTGATGCCCCAAGCCGAGGCTTACAAATAAAAGTTCCCCTGCCATCAGTGACCGCCATGCAAACGACCAGCCGAGTTTGGCTCCCGTCAGCAGCGACGGCAGAGCGGCGGGCAGCAGCACTTCCGTGTAAAGCGAGAGCGGCCTCGTTCCCATCGTTTTGGCGGCCCGAAGATACACCGGCGGTACGTTTCGCACCCCGTCGCGCACCGCCGTCGTGATCGTCAGCCACGCGCCCATAATCACGACAAACAAAATCGCCGCATCGTTCAGTCCGAACCAGAGCAGTGCCAGCGGAAGCCAGCACACGGAAGGCAGTGTTTGCAGCCCCAAAACCAAAAGCCCGACCGTTTCATCCGCCCACTTCTGCCGTGCCAGCAGCACCCCCAGCGGGATTCCGATCACCAGCGAAATGCCATAGCCCAGCAGCAGGCGGCGAAGCGAGGCCCCGGTTCCGATGAGCAGCGAGCGGTCTTCGATTCCGTTCCACAGCGTTTTCACCACCTGAAGCGGGGAGGGAAACAAGGCAGCGTCCCACACGCCTAGTTTAGATATGATCGCCCAGAGTGCGATCAGCAGCGCGAAGAACGTCACTGCTCTCAGGGATCCAATCCGCATCGTACTCCTCCTTTCGGGTGAGTGCCATGCCCTCTTTCAAGCCCTGCGAAATCTGCTGCGCCACCTTCGCCACATCCACATCATCGGCGTGCCGGGGGCGAGCCAGTCGAATCGGAAACACGGTCTGCACCCGCCCCGGACGAGTATTGAACAGCACGACTTTATCCGCCAGCACCACCGCTTCGCGTACATTGTGGGTGACAAACAGGATCGTTTTTCGGGTGCGCTCCCAGACTTCCTGAAGCGAAACATAGAGGTCTTCTCGTGTCTGAGCGTCGAGCGCAGAAAACGGCTCGTCCATCAGTAGCACTTCGGGTTCCAAAGCGAGAGCACGGGCAATCGCCACCCGCTGCCTCATTCCCCCCGAAAGCTCATGCAGAAAGTTGTCGCGAAACCGGGACAGGTGAACCATCTGAAGGTAGTGTGCCGCTCGCTCCTGCCGCTCTTTCGTTCCAAGGCCCATTTGTTTCAGACCGAACTCGACATTTTTTTGTGCCGTAAGCCAGGGAAACAACGCACCGTCCTGGAAGACCACGCTGCGCGACCGACCGGGCGAAGTCACAAGAGTTTCCCCCTCGAAAACCTGCCCGGCATCGGCGTGATCCAATCCGGCGACAATGTTGAGCAGGGTAGATTTGCCGCAGCCCGAAGGCCCGACCAAAACCACGAATTCTCCATCGGCGATTTCGAGAGTGGCGTTTTCGAGTGCCTGAACCGATCCGTTTCTGGCGGCAAATGTTTTACTGACTCCGCAAATAGAAATTCCTGCCATCGGTTAGTTTCCTAAAATCCCCGCTACGTCGGCCCCGGCGGGAAGGTAGCCGGTGACAATGCCCATTTGCGCCTGCCGCTGCAGCGAGGCAGGAGAAATTTCCTCGACGAATTTCACCCGGCTTAAGGACGATTTCAGCACTTCGTTTTTAAGGGCTTTCCCGGTGAGACGCTTGAGTTCCAGGTTGATCGTTTTGGCGGCTTCGTCTCCACTGTGGGCGATCCAGGCGACAGAGGCCCGATGCCCGCGTCGAATCGCCTCTACCAAATCGGGATGGCGGCGGGCAAACTCGGTGCGAGCGACGATAACGGTTACCACAAACGGATCGGGCTTCCAGAGGTCGCGCTCTTCAACCACAAGGCGGGCGTTGGCTTCGGCGATCATGCGGGAAGTCCAGGGTTCAGGAGCCCAGGCCGCATCAATCTGCCCGCTTCTCATCAGAGGAAGCGTATCGGCGGGTTTGATCGCCAGTACCTCCACCGTTCCGCCTTTGTCTTTCGTGCTCAACCCTGCCTGGGTCAGAAAGTAGCGCAGGGAAATGTCCTGCGTGGAACCCAGCGAAGGAACCGCCACACGCTTGCCGCCGAGGTCGGAAATCTGATGGATTTGAGTGTCGGAAGCGGCCACCAGAGAAGCACCGCCCTCACAGGCCCCGGAAATGACCTGCAGGGCTTTGCCTTTCGATTTCACAAAGGTGTTGATGGCGGGGCCGGGGCCGGTGTAAGCGATGTCTACCGCTCCCGCAAGCAGGGCTTCCATCGCTTCAGGCCCCGCCGCCACCACTTTGACCGTCAGCGGGTGCGTGCCCAGTTCCTGCTGAAAAAATCCCCTGCCCACGCCGATCAAAGCCGGGGCATGGGTGACGTTCGGAAAATGAGCGATCCGCACTTCGCTGCCCGGAAGGTTTCCGGTCTTCCCGCCGCCATTGCTGGAAGCAGCAGAGCCGTAAAAGCCCGCCAGCCCGAAAAGAACGGCAAAGCCGAGCGCGGGTTTAAGCAGCCAGAGTGATCGAGAGGCAGGTTTCAGCATAAGTTAATCTTGACTAAATGGATCGGATTAGTTGAGTATAATGCCTGTACGATAAAAAGTCAAGGGAAAGCGGCGATTTCGACGGAAGAAACCAAAAATCCCTCTTGAATTAGGCGGAGAGGGATCGAGGAGCAGTGAGAATGAAGGGCGGAAAAACTCAGAGGGGAAAATTACTTCGGGCTGCGACCGGGGCGTTTATGGGTTTTCTGACGGGTGACGTGCGGAGTAAGGCGCGACGCAAAAATGCGCTGTCGGTAGGCTTCGAGATCAAGCGAGGAAATAAGCAGGCCGCCGTTGCGCCGGGTGGCAGGCAGATAGCCGCGCTCCAATGCTTTAAACAAAAACGCCTGCGTTTTCCCCAAACGTTCTGCCGCCTCTTGGACGGTCATCAATTTCTCAGTCGGCATCGTTTCAAGTTTTCCTTAAAAAATTGGTGGATTCACTGCCGGAATCAACCCGGTGCGGCAGGCAAAATCGCGTTTATTGAAAGTTGTCAGTAAAGAAATTCCACGAAATTGCACTGCCGCAGTCAACCGTGCATCAGGTGCCATTACTTCGTGAACCGAGGAGATTTCACCAGGGTTTAACCAATTTCGGAACACGGAGGAGGTGTCATTTGAGGAAAAGATCGTTTTGCAAAACTTCTTCCGTTTCCAGGGTTGTCTGGGCAATGGTCAACCCTAGACCGTTTTTGTCAAGCGGGCGAGTGTATCCGTTCCAAAACGCATCAACATTTTGCGGAACCATACAGCGTCAGTTTTGTTTTGCCTTCAATGCAGCAAACGCCTGTTCGTAAGTTCGAGGTCACGTTCAGCGGCGGCTTTCCTCTCCAAAATTGTACGCATCCTGCCCCATTATACGACGAAAGAGGGGCCGGGTGCAAATCGCCGTTTCTGAAGAACAGAGGTTTGTTCGTCGGCGGCGCACAAACCGGGCCAAAAATCGGGTATTGTCACCCCAAGATGCCAAGGCACCACCGAGGCCGAAAAAGAAAAGCCAAATGGGAGAAAACAAACGTGAACCAAACGCTAAACCGAATTCTGCTCTGCTTGTCGCTGCTGCTGCTCGCGCTTTCCCCCGGCTCCGCCCAGGACTGGGCCAAAGCGAAACTCGAAAAATCGCCGCGTCATGGCGAATGGGTCAAGCTCAAGCAGGGGGGCCGGGAGCTGCAATGCTTTATCGTCTATCCCGAAGTGAAGGAAAAAGCGACGGCGGTAGTCGTGATCCACGAAATTTTCGGGCTGAGCGACTGGGTGCGAAACCTGACCGATGAACTGGCGGCGGCAGGCTATATCGCCATCGTGCCGGATTTGCTTTCCGGGCTGGCTCCGAACGGGGGCGGAACCGCAGAACTCGGCGGTTCGGATGCCGCCGTCAAATATATCTCGATGCTCAAGCCGGAGCAGGTGACTGCCGATCTCAACGCCGTCACCGATTACGTGTCCAAACTTCCCTCAGCGAACGGCAAGGTCGCGGTGGCAGGGTTTTGCTGGGGCGGTGGACAGAGTTTTCGATTTGCCGCCAACAATTCACACGTGAAGGCGGCGTTTGTTTTTTACGGCTCGGCCCCGGACAGCGTCGAAGCCCTCTCCAAAATTTCGGCTCCCGTTTACGGCTTTTACGGCGGCAACGACAACCGCATCAACGCCTCCCTTCCAGAAACGAAAGCCCGCATGAAAGCGGCCAGTAAAATGTATAAGCCGGTAATCTACAATGGCGCGGGGCACGGGTTTATGCGAGCCGGGGAAGCCCCCGATGCCTCGCCTGCCAACAAACAAGCCCGTGAGGAGGCCTGGAAACGCTGGAAAGGCTTACTCAAGAAAATTTAGGGCCGCTGTCGCCTCTGAAGGCCGAAATCTGAAGGCCGAGAAAGGAAAAAAGATGCTGCAAGGTCTGCGGAGTGCCATCTACCGGGTCGCTGATTTGGAGGAGGCAAAACAATGGTACGCCGAGGTGCTGGGAATCGCCCCGTATTTCGATCAAGAGTTTTACGTCGGCTTCAATATCGGGGAATACGAACTGGGGCTGCTGCCCGCCGATGAAACTTACGACTCGTCCGGGAGAGGCGGCGGTATCGCCTACTGGGGAGTTCCAGAAGCCGACCTCGCTTACCGCCGCCTGATCGAAGCGGGAGCCTCGGAAAATGAACCCGTTGGGGATGTAGGCGGGGGCATTCGGATCGGTTCCGTTCTCGATCCCTTTGGGAATGTGCTCGGTGTGATTTACAATCCGCACTTCGTTCCCGAAGGGACCGGCACCAGCGGCTAGAGTTTTACGCTGTCTCAAAAGAAACTCAAAAAAGGCTATTGATTTTTTTCGGTCTGCCGTATATACTATCAAGGCTTTTTCAAGAGGAGACAGAAGATGAAAGACGGGATTCACCCAGACTACAAAGAGGTAACGGTGGTTTGCCAGTGCGGTAACCAGTTTGAGACGCGCTCGACGAAACCCGTCATTCGCGTGGAGATCTGCTCCAACTGCCACCCCTTTTACACCGGCAAACAGAAACTCGTAGACACCGAAGGCCGCGTTGAGAAGTTCCTGCAGAAATACAAAATGAAATAGAGACGGGGCTTGCCCGCTCTCGCCAAAATCGGGTTGGTTCCTCGCTGGAACCAACCCGATTTCTGTTCTCCGCCCCCGTTCGATTTGCAAATCCTGCTGAAGCCGCGTTTAGCAGGATTCCGTAAGCCACTGCTTTAGTGCGGCGCACTCCACCGGAGAGGCCGTCTTAAATTTAACCGCCACCTCTCGCGCCGGAGCCGTCTTCCCCATGTCCCCGGTTCGCAGCACCTGTCCCTGTCGCTCGAAAAGCCGCGTGCCCTTTCGACCCGTCAGGGAAAAACGAACTTCGATCCGAGCCATTGTCTCTTCACGGCACTCGGTTCGAAAACGCATTCCGCCTGTGCTCAAATCCAGCGTAGAACCGGCCTTCCAGGTTCCAACTTGATTTTCCGTATTCACCGTTCGATACTCTAGGGTCAGACGGGTGCGGCGGCGTTTTCCGGTGCGCTGCTGTGATTTCGGGCGCAGTTCCCACAGCTTCAGGGTCAGGGTGAGTTCCCCCGCTTCCTCTCCCAAACTCGTCTCTTCCCGCTCGATCCCCACCACGATTCCAGTGGCCTGGTAGGAAATCGTTTTTGCCTCCAGCCAGAAGCGCACAGGTGATCCCCAGCGCAGTCGAGCGAGTTCTTTGCGGCACTCGGTCGTCAAGCGGGCCTTTTCGCCCTGCAGGTCTTGCAGCAAAGCCGCCACCGAAAAAAGAGGCCGCTCCTGAGAATCCAGTGCCTCCAACTCCACCGTTTGGTCTTCGTTTACCGACAGCATGAATTCAGGCTTCCTTTCGCGCAGGCTCCGGCGCAGTTTCGATCAGAGTAGTTTCCGCCCCCAGATGCTGATGCATAAAGCGTACCAATCGGAGTTGATTGGGCCGACTGACCGTCTCGAATTTCACCATTGCCTGCACGGTCAGAAAACGCCCGTCATGGCGAATCGGCGAGGGAGTCGCGGTGCAGCGAATCACACTGGCTTCGGCTTCTATCGTTTCGCTGGGGGCCATCTCCAGGTGCAGGCGCAGCGGGGCCCCCGCAATGATGATTTCGGTCACCGCCATTTTCGCGCCGCCGATGCTCAAATCCTGAACGAGAGCAACTCGATCCCCCTCCTCCACCACCTTGGAACCCAGGGTGCGCTGACGTAAATGCAGATATTTCGCGGAAAGTGAACATTCCACACGGGGGCTTCGGCGGCGTTCCATTTTGCGGGGGGGCAGATTGGCAATGGCGAAACCCGCCGGGTGCGTTTGCAGGATCGTCGTTTCGATCTGGTAGCAGATTCCCGCCTTCACCTGACTGACGATGACGCGCTGCCCCGGCTGACAGAAAGCCACGTCTTCGCGATGACAAGTAAGAATGAGGTGCTTGGGGGTAACGTGATGCAGTGTCCCCCGAAATCGGTAGGTTTCAGGCAAAAGAACGATATCTACTGCATCCTGCGTCGCAAACATAATTCTTGGTCTCTCCTGCCGCGCCGTTGTCGCGCATCCAGACCCAATGGTCCGTCTTGCCGCAGATTATCGGTGAGTCAGGGGCCAAACGTCAGAGAAGAATCCCTAGAATTTACTTAATTTTATGAGATTTGCGAAAAGAAAGGTACAGCAGGAGGTTTCATTCGCTTTCCCTCTCTCCAGAAGAAAGTCTTTTTTCCATCAAAAAAGTCGCCCAGCGGTTTTCAGGATTGCGCCATCGCGCAAATGGGGAAGACAATCGCTCCAGAAAACGCAGCGGCTTTCCGGTTGGGGCTTTACGAAATCCGAAACGCTCGTAAAGCCGCTCTGCTCCGGTATTGCGCCTCAATACGTGCAGAGAAAGACGGCGGCGCGACAGGGAGCGGGCGAGATTTTCCGAGGACTGCAGCAGTTGAGAGCCGATCCCCTGCCCTCGCGCCCCCTCTGAAATCGCCAGGGCTTCGATATAGAGAAGATCCGGGGCGCGGGGAATGCGGCTGTCCAGAAAGTATTCCGTGAGCAGGCCGCCGAGGACAGCTCGCACCGAAGCGAAAAACGGCAGACCTTTTCTCACCGTCCGAACGTAAGAGAGAAGAGGGCCGTTTCCAAGCGGTTCGCCCAGATTGAGCACGGCTGCTCCAACAATCCTTCCCTCCCTCTCGGCAACAAGCGTGTGTTCGAGCGGAAGGTGTCCGGCGCGATAAAGCCGAGTGACAAGAGCGAGAAGGAGGGCAGGGTTGGTCAGGCCGAAGGTAGAAACATAAAGCGAGGGAAAAGCCTCGCACAAAATGGCGGAAACGGCTTCGGCATCGTCGGGAAAAGCCTTTCGGATCAAAGCGGGCGAGGGTTCATTTTCGGTCAATTCGGCCTCCGCAGGATTTTTGGGTTCTCTTGTCGTATACTAACCTCGTAGACAACAGGAAAAAAGATGGTAACTGAGAGATAAGGCCGCGTGCTGAAGCCTTCAACAAAAGAGAGCATTAGCGGAAATTCCACCGGGGTTTTCCCTTCACTTTAGAACATCAATACTGAGTAACGGAGCCTATGGAGACGCACTGGGCGATTGATTTAGGAACGACAAATACGCTGATTGCCAAATGGGTCGGGACTCATGCCTCGATTGTGGCCCTTGACCAACTGGTAGACTACGAACCGGCGTGGCAGACCCCGCTAATTCCTTCCGCAATCTATTTTCAGGAGCGCAGCCGAGCCATTATTGGGCGTCCGGCACTGGCCGCCAGGGAGTTTATGCACAACGACCTGAACCTGCTGGGGCCGCTCGCACGCTCCTTTAAGAAAACCCTCGCCCGCGAAAGCCAGAAAGCAGTGGCCCAGGTGGGCAGCGACTCGATTTCAGCGCGAGAGTGCGCCACCGTTTTTCTCAAAGAACTGCTGGGCACAGCGGGCGAGTATCAGCGAGAACGCGCCGACCCGAACCGCACCCGAATGCAAAAACTGGCCTCCGCCCTGCGCTGGTGGCGCAAAGAAGGGCAGGTCACCGACCTCACGATGACGGTTCCGGTGGAAAGCTATGAGCCGTATCGTGCGGAACTCGGCACGATTGCCCGCAAACTGGGCGTTCGCAATTTCCGTACCATTGACGAGCCGGTGGCCGCAGCTCTGGGGTACGGGGTAGACCTCACCGAACAGAAACACATTTTCGTGGTGGATTTCGGCGGTGGCACACTCGATCTCGCCATTGTACGCACACATCCGATGGGCGGCTCCGGGGTGCGCTCCAGTGCCCACCAGAATCGGGCTTCGCTGCTTGCCGCACGCGGGCTGAATTACGGCGGCGAGACGATTGACTCCTGGCTCGCGGACTTTGCCTGCGAACGGCTCTCCGCCCATCAGGAGCGGCTTCGCCCCGCCATGCTCGCGCAGGCGGAGGCCATCAAAAAAGACCTCGCCAACAAAGGCAATGTCGCCGATTCCAGCTACTTTCTGCTTCAGGGCGGCGGACGCATCGAAATGACCCGCTCCGAATTTCTGGAAATGCTGGACACACGCGGACTTTACAAAACCCTCGAAACGCTCACCGAAGCCACCCTCGACGACTGCAAACACGAAATCAGTGAAATGGACATTGACGCGATCTTGCTGGTCGGCGGCTCCACGCTCCTTCCCGGTGTGCGCGAACTCTTCGAGAAACTGTTTGGGCCTCAGCGCGTTCACTACTGGGAGCCGTTCGAGGCGGTGGTGAAGGGCGCGGCGGTTTTCGGAGCGGGGTTTTCGGTGGATCAAATTATCCATCACGACTATGCCGTGCGTGTTTACTCCGACTCGCAGCAGCGGCCTGAGTACGAGCGGCTGGTTCGGCGAAACACAGGCTACCCCACCCCCAACGGGTTCGAGACCCGCTATTATGCGGTGACCGAGGGACAGACCCAGTTCCGGCTTCCCATCTGCGAGGTGGGCTACGGCGGCAGGCTCTCTCTTCCCTGGAGCAAACGGATGAACGGCAACGAGTACTGGCTGCCCAGCGGAGCGGAAGAAGGCGAATGCGTGGTCACCCTGAATGAGGGAGATGCCCTGCGGCTTGCTCCGCCCGGTTCGGGAGCACAGGCGCGGCTGCGAATCGACTTCACGATTGATGCAGATCGTTTTCTCTGCGCCACCATCCACGACCTGCTGAAGCAGCGCGACCTGAAAACCGACGAGCGCGTCGTGATGCTGCGCTGACGGAAATCTCTGCGGAAAGGGCTTTGCAGAAACCCACAGAAACCCCATGAATAAAACGGCCTTTGGGGACCAGCCGAATCCGGGGCTTTTGCCTCTCCCAGAACAGCGGCTTTGTTTCACCCGAAAAGCAGCGATTGAATCATTTCGACGGGGGTTTTAAGAGAGCCTTCCGTCCAGCAGGTTCGATAGGTTTCCGGGGTTATCTTTGCCCGGAGTTCTTCGCAAGACAGGGAGATGCCAAGTTCCTGAGCGGCCCTGTTTTCTCTCCAATCCAGTCCCAGTGCCCCTAGAATTTGTGCGGCCTCACCCCACTTTCCGCAACGCAAAGCCAGATTGAAGCAGGCCCCTGCAAGAAGCACGATTTTTTCGGGATGGCCTGTCGTCCGATGGTAGCGGGCAATTTCCCGCAGGCGGTTTTCTTCCGCGTCAGGGTCGGAGCAGGGCGGTGAGTTGCTGGAAACGGCATAAATCCCGATTTGATTGTCCTCTTCGTGAAAAATCTTCAGAGCTTCTTTCGAGTAGATTTCCGACATCGCCCCTTCGCCCGACCAGAGGGCGGCGGTCGCCATAAAATGAAAGACCGCTCCCTCCCGCGACCGATGCCCGGTCTGCCGCGAGAGTACAAGCCCCTGCCGAAGCAGCCGACTGCTCTTTTCCCGATTAAACAGGCACGAGTCGGGATGGCTGTAAAGACGGCCCAGCATTTGACAGGAAGAGGCCGTGCCGGAGAGGTCGCCTTTCTGAAGGCGAATCGCTTTGGCCTGAAGGTAAAGCGATTCGGCCTTCGGATGATCGCCCGCTTCATGGGCGATAATCGCCAGATAATGCAGGCATTGCGCCGCTTCCAAACTTTCTTTTTTCTCGCTCAGCAGCTCCAGCCCGTGTTCCAGAGCCTCCCCCGCCGTCTCCAAGCCTTCATAATAGCGCAAAACGCCCACACTCATCCAGGCGGCGGCGAGGATTGCGTCGGGAATGTCCACACGGGGATTTTCCCCCGAAGCTTTCAACGCGGGTTCGAGGCGGCTCAATCCCTCCCGGTAGCGACATTCTGCAACCCAAAACTGGAGCAGCCCCACGCCCATTTCAAGTGCGATGTGCGGGTTTTGATCAAGGGACCACTCAAATGCAGCGTTGAAGTTGGGGCGTTCTGCTTTGAGATGCTTTCGCCACTGCCCGGAACGGTTTTGATAAAGTTCCCTTCCGCCCTCTTCCGCCCGCTGTTGAAAGTAGTGAGCATGGGCACGGGACAGCCTTTGATGGTTTTCGGAAGTAAGCAGGCGAAGCGCAAATTCGCGCACTGTGTTCAACATTCGATAGCGGGTCTGCCCCTCGGTCTCTTCGGCAAACAGAAACGAATGTTCCTGTAGTTCCGCCAGCCCCTCCAGCATCGGCTCTGAAAAATGGGGCAGAACTCTTTTCGCCGATTCCAGCGTCCACCCCCCGGTAAAGATAGAAAGCGAAACAAACAGGGACTGTACGGAGGGCGAAAGCAGACCATAAGTCTCCTCCAGCACAAAAATCATCCGGCGATGCCGGGGCGGTAAGTCTTCTGCCCTCGACACAAGCAGGGTAAACGGCTGCTCCAGCCGCTCCAGCATTTCCTGCAGGCTCAGCGTTCGTCCCCAGGAGGAAGCCAGCTCAACGGAGAGTGGAATTCCCTCCAGCCTTTCACTGAGCCGAGCCAAAAGGTTGAAATCCTCTTTTTTCCAGACTCGATTGGGTTTTACGCGCCGAAGTCGGTCTATAAGCAGTTGAACCGAAGGCACTTGAAGCAGGGACGCCTCGTCTCCGGGCAAAAGGGAGTCGGTACAGGGGGTTGGCAGAGGGTGCAGCGCGATTTCGGTTTCTTCCTGCACTTGAAGCGGATGCCGGGACGTGACCAGAATTCTCAGATGGGGAACGCGAGCCAGCAGATTCAGCACCATTTCGCCGAAAGTCAGCCCTGCTTCAGGTTCCAGGTGATCCAGAATCAAAAGTGTTGGCAGTGTTGCCCCTTCCAGAAGCCCGATTACCGCCTCCAAAAGCCGATCTTCTGTTAAGACCGCTCCGCAGCTCAAAGCCGCACCAATCGCGGCCAAAAGCGAATTCACCTCTTTGAGACCTTCAAGCGAAACAAACCAAACGCGCTTTCGATAGGCCTCGAACACCCTCTGCCCCACCTCCAAAGAAAGCCGCGTTTTGCCGCAGCCTCCCATTCCTGCCAGCGTCATCAGGCGCGATCCGCCTTTTCCCTTTTCCTGAGTCAACCAATGCTGAAGAGCCTCGATTTCCTTTTCCCGGCCAAAAAAGCGGGTGCCTGGAAGGGGCAGAAAAGAAACCGGCGGCTTTTTGGGTGAAGACGCAGTCGGAGCGGGACTGCCGGGGAAAGCGGGAGGGCGCAGAGGGAGCGATCTCTGAGGCGCAGGCTTCACCAGCTCCTGAAGCACGGGGGCGGGGGGTTCCATGCCTTCGGAACGGAGCAAAGCTTCGTAAAGGCGGTATTGCTTTGCGGCTTCTGCCGAACGCCCGTCCGCCAGCAGCAGACGGAGAAGAGAAAGGCGGGGAATTTCGTTGAAAGGGTCTTGTTCGATCAGGCGGTGCGCCAGATTCAAGGCTCCCATTCGGTCGTGCTCCCCTTCCAACTGTTCGCAGAGCGAGGTCATGGCCGTCGCAGCCAAGTTCGCGAAGCGGCTTCGCTCGGCAATCACCCAGTCGGCATAGATTCCGGTCAGCAGTTCTCCCCGGTAAAGCGCGATGGCTTGAAGGAGGGTGTCTTTTTGGAGAGGGCGGTCACGGCGAGACGAGCAGAGCATCCTCTCGAACTCAAGGACATCAGCCGTAAAGCAGTCTCGGTTTAATCCGATCTGAAAACGGTCTGAGGAAAAAAGCGGCAGCGGCGACAGCGAGACGATCTGACGGCGAAGCGCAGAAAGCGTTTGTTTGAGTCGGTTTCTGCCGATTTCCGGCGAAATTTCAGGCCAGAGACGCTCCGCCAAAACCTCTCGCGGAAGACAATGGTTTGTGTCGAGCACAAGCGACGCCATCAGCAAGGCCGCTTGTTGACTGTAGAAGCGATGCAGGATGCTGGTTTCATATTGGACGCGCAGCATACCAAAACAATCAATCTGCAGAAGAGAAGTCATAGAAAATTGTAACATGAAACGTTCGGGAAGGCAATCAAAAAACAAAACAGAGCCTTCAGCTGGTTCTGAAAAAACTTTTTCTGTGAATTGGCTTGTCAAGTCATAACATAAATTTAACATTCGGCCTCAGGAGATTTAACAGTCCCTTAACCTCTCCTTAATGCTTCTATGTTAGACTGCTCAGTGTTTGTACAAAAGACAGCCAAGTGTTCCAACAAGAATTTGCCGGACTGTCTTAAACGAGCTTTCGCTTTTGGGTTTGATTCGGAACAAGTCAATTTTTGGATGCTGAAGCCGCAGGCTTACCCTGTGTTTCTGGCTTTTTTTCTAAGATGGCTGCGTTGTTGGATCATTCTTTTTTTGTGGATGGAGGATTGAGAAGACACTCTTTGCGTGAACCGAAGCCAGCAGATCGAATCTGCTGCTCGATGCTTCTTCCTCCCGCTCATTCTCATCTTTTCTAAAATTCGGGCGAATTCGCCCTCACTCATGTTCTTCCCGGAACGCACACCGGTTTTCTGAAACCATTGGAGAGTAGTCGCATGAATCGTAGGTCCGCTGCCTTTACCCTAATTGAACTGCTTGTTGTTATCGCCATTATCGCCATTCTCGCCGCGATCCTGTTCCCCGTGTTTGCCCAGGCACGAGAAAAGGCTCGACAGGCTTCCTGCACCAGCAACGTCCGCCAGCTTGCGCTGGGAATCGCCATGTATGTACAAGATCATGATGAGACCTTTCCCTGCACAGGAGACCGGTGGGTACTTCCTGCTGGCAAAAATTACGAGTCGGCCTGGCAGAACTCCACTCAGCCTTACCTGAAAAATAAACAAATTTTCCGCTGCCCCTCCGACAAAACAAGCCCGATTGATCCTACTCAGCCTCTGGCCACCAACTTCGGAGCGTTGTCCCCTACCAGCTACCTGATGAATATGTGGCTGGGTTCAACCGACAACTTCAAACTCCAACAGCCGAATGTAGATGCAGCGGGCGCAACCCCCATGCGTCTTGCTGGCGTCGAGTCGGCATCCTCCGCCGTCGAACTGCTCGAAGGGCATCAAATTTATGCCATGCCCAACAACGCAAACCAGACCCCGAAACAGTCCTGGTGTCCCAATATGAACCCGCTCACTGCCCTCTGCCAGGACTACAGCACACGCGGTGACGGCGAATTTTACCTTGTGGGACGCAGCCGTAAAGGGGAATTCGGATTGGCGCGTCACTCCGGCAACCAAGGCTCCAACTTTGCCTTTGTGGACAGCCATGTTAAGTTTGTACCGTTCCGTACCTGCAAGGACCTCAACGGCAAACTGCCCATTGATGACAGTATGTTCATGAAAGTTCATGACGGCCCCCACACTGACTGGTGTACCAATGCGGATGACATTTCGCGAGGGGATGCCAACTAACCGATTTGTTCCGGGCTTCCGCCTTTCCGCCTAAAGAGCCGCACCTACAACTCAATCAGGCGTGAGCGGAAGCCCCCTTCTAAAATTTTTGTGAGGAAAACATCACAGATTCACCTGCTATTCCGAATCATTTTCTACTGTTCTAGGGCTTTTTCAGGGATGAAAAAGGCTGTTTCGGAGCTTGACCCCGCCGGGTGGCTCAAGGAATCTAAAGATTGACTATCACAAGCTAGAATTGAGATCACTAGGGCGTATCGCATCGGAAGAGAAGTGGGCAAGTCAACGTTTGAAGCAGTACCCATCTTTACCCAAGAGAAGGAAAAGAATTATGTCTTCAATGGCACGTATCCGCAAATCTTCACTGTATGCACTCGGCATTGCTGCCGGTGCGGGTCTGTCCCAAATCGGGCAGGCGCAAACCTTCAGCCTCATCGCAGGAGGCTCCTCGGCCCTTATCGGCACCATCAATAACACCACCTCTTTCCGTCAGGGTGCCGTTCCGCTGGCCATCCAAAACCTCATCCCCGTTGCCAACTACAAAGCCGCGAACACTGATGACGACACCAACAATGTGTTCGTCACCTCCGGCAGCATCAAAGTCACCGGCGACAACGGCTTGAGCGGTGCAAACACCGAAAACATCTCCCAGGCAGAAATTCGCTATATCGGCTCAGGAACCACCAAAAGGATTATTATCATCCTTCGCTCCGACTCCGGCAACGGCGTTCGCTATATTGCCAATTCCGCACAGATCAACGATTGGACAGGCGTCACCTTCTACAAAGTGGCTCAGAACGTGGTGCAGGGAACGGCGGCTCCTACGGCGGCTGCCTTCACCGCAGTTACCCCCAATGCGGCGGGAACGGAAGATCAGAAAACACTGGCGTTTGTTGTCTCCAATGCTGGGGCAAACGAGAGAATTGATACCGGCTTCAGCGATGTCACGGGTGACACGGTTGCCAACTACGCGAACTTTGCGTTGTTCAACACAGCAGGATTGGGAGCTTTGGTCGGTGCAGGCAGTGTCGTTCCGCAGCAATTGGCAGTTCAAACCCTCCTCCCCCTCTACAACAAAGACGTTCACACCAAAAGCGGACAGGACTTCAAAGTCAACTTCACCCGCGACCAGTTCCGAGGGATCATCAACGGTGCTCCTGGCAACGCTGGACTTTCACGCGGTCTTTACTGGAGCCAGATTGATCCCCGCCTTAAAAATGGGGCCAATGAAATCGTGGTAGGTGCTGCCTATCGTGAAACCTCATCGGGAACCCGCCTGACCCAGCTGTTGAACGTGCAGCGTTATGGGTTAGGATCCAACGATCTGTTGAGCGAAGCCACTTCCGGCTTCATCATTGGTCCGAACCAGATTCTAGTTTCTGCTGGCCCACCCGCCGTATTTGCTGGGGGAGCCAATCCTCAGACGAGCACCGGAGCCGTAACAGGAGCCGTGAACCACAATCCCGGAACGGTCGGCACAGGGGCTGCTCAGCAGTCGGCAGCGATTTTCGGCTATGCTTTCCTGACCGGAGCGGTCTCCTCTTCTCTCTCCAATATTCGGGTCGGATTGTACAACGGTGTCGCTCCTTACAAAGCGGCAACGACTGCAACCGCGTTCAACGGCCTGTCCTATGCCCCCATTGATGGAGCCTCTCTGCCCCTTCCCGGTGTTGGCGGACAGGTGTCTTACGACACCATCTCGACTACAGGTCCCTACTACACGGAAACGATCAATGGACGTTATCAACTGTGGTCTACCGCTGTTTCGCTGACGAACTCCACCGTTCGTAACACGGCAACCGCCACCGATCCGACCAACGGTCTGGCGGCCTTGATCCGCGACTCCTCGGTTCAGCAGCAGATCAACGCGCTAGGGCTGGTTCAGATCAGCCAGATGGGAGTGGGACGCACTGGCTTCCTCTCTTCCCTGACGGGTGAAATTGTCACTGACGGCAACTTCATCACCTATGGGCCTGACGCTTACGGTTTGGTGATCGAATAACTCTGTGCTGTTCTATCCGGTGTTTCTGAAAACACCGGATAGAGCGGTTCGTGCGGAGCAACCTTGGATTATTTCGACAAAAGGAAACACACTCATGCGAAAACTTACCCTCGCGCTTACCGGAGCCGCTCTTTTCTCCGGAGTTGTTGCAAACGCGCAGACGACAATTGTTGACACCATTGGCAACGGACAGTTCTGGGGTCTAAATGGATCAGACACGAACGTTCGCTTTCTCGGCGACGATCCCGGTTCCACCCGCCCCGCTATCGAGCCCAAGACCGGCAACACCGCAGGCTATGTGGTCATTCCGATCAACATCGGTTCCGCCTCTGCGTTCGGCGGAGCTACCTCGATTAGCAACCTGTCCCTTGACATCGTTGGCGGCGTCCGTGCTCCTTCCGGCTCTAAAACAACCTCTAACCTAGACCGATTTTACGGGGCGTTCTTCAACCCGAATGGGCAGACCCTTGCGGGCGCAACGCAGGTTTCGAGCTTCTTTAATTTCGACACCACGCCAGCTGCCAGTTTTAACAACCCAGCTGTCGGCAACGGTCTGAACGAAATCCTGAGCGGCAACGTCTCCGGAGTCAGCCTCAACACCGGTGCTTCCTACTGGCTTGTGCTTGCTCCCAAAGCGGGTCTGAACTCTACCAATGCCGACGACCCGAACCTGTTGACCCTGGGTGTCATTGCCAACCGTATCAATACGCAGATTGTCAACTCCAATGCCTCCACTTCCACGGCGTTCGGTTCTACCGCGCAAGGCAAATGGAGCATCAACGGCGGTTCAGGCAACCTCACCAACGCAGTCGCGCAATCCGGTACAGCTCAGTTCTTTGGCGTTCGCCTTAGCACAGGAGTTGCCGCTGTGCCTGCTCCGTCCTCGGTGGCAACGATGTTCCTGGGTGCGATTCCCGGTGTGCTGCTCCTGCGTCGTCGCCGCGCCGCTAAATAGGTTGTTTTCCTGACTGGTTTTGTGCTTCCCCGGCTTGACTTCTTTACTTGATGGTCGGGGAAGCGTTTTCCTTTTCATTTGGAACTTCCGCGTGATGAACCTTTTCTCTCGACTTTCTTCGTTTGCGTTTAGAAGCCTTTCACTTGCTGCTCTTTCTATTGCTGCTCCCGTTTTTTCCGCCGCGGTGTCTTCACAAACGCCAAAGCCCACTTCTGCCTTTGCCGAAACCACCCTTGCCACCGTCGAGTCCAGAACGATTACGCGAGGCGATGCCATTCGAGAATACTCTCGCCTTGATCCGCTTCTACTCGGAAAATTTCTTCTGCGTACTAACCCTCAATTTCCGGCTCTTGCGCCCGACTCGCTGGAGGCTTACTGCCGCTATGTCTTTGCCGATCCTGAACGAGTGAGTAACTTGGAGAAAGTAGTGCAGGGGCTGATGGTAGACGCTGCGTTCGAGGAGGCTGCAGCCAACCGCAAAATCGTGATTTCAGATCAGGAAATTAAAGCCAAAGTGCATGAGAATCTCGAAATCGAGCGGCAGTCCGTGAAGGTGGAAGCCGCGAAAAACGATGAAGAACTGGCGGAAAAACTGAATCGCGATCTGCCGACCCTGATCCGGCTGTTTCGACGGCTCGCTATTCGAGATCGGCTTGCACTGCTCACCCTGGAAGAGCGGCAGGGGCATCCGCTGGAAGCAAAAGATTATCTCGGTCTTTCAGTGATTTACGTTGGAGCCCAAATTCCGCTGAAACAAACGCAGCTTGATCTCAAAACGGCGCAGACCAAAGCCGAAACCGCTTATGCTAACCTTCGCTCCCAAAAGTGGACGTTTGGAGAAGCTGCGAAAGCGGTGAGCGATGACCCCTCGAAAGTCAACGGGGGTAAAATCGGAACGGTCTTGAAGGTGTCGGTCAGCCCGGAGTTGCTGAAAGTTGCAGAAACGATGAAGTCGGGAGAAATTAAGCCCCCGATCCGCTTCAAAAGTGGCTTTATCATTGTACGTTTGGATAAACGGAATGAGGAGCCAACCGAAGAGGAACGCACTTTTGCCCGTAAATTTTTTCTCAAGCAAAAAGATCGCGTAGACAAAGAGGTGGCTTACGCACTTAAAGATATTCGGTGGAATTCCTCGTTTTGCAAGCCGCCGGAATGGATTCGCGAAACGTCGGCAAAAAATTAGTGGCCGAAAAATCCCCAAAAGCGAGGCAGGAGAGGGTTCACCTTCTCCTGCCGAAGGAAGAAGCACTGCCTTCTGAAGTTAAGGCGTGATTTGAGCTGTCTGATCGTCTAACCCCAGAACGTTTGCCCCAGCCTTAATCCAACTCTTTTTTACAAGCCGACTTCACCAGAACGCTAAATGGTTTTTTCAGAAAGCCGAACCGCTTTTTGCGGCGCTCCACCTCCGGCAATAAGACGATCCAGCGAAAACGCTCCGCCGCCTCTCAATACCACCACCAAAGCCAGCCCGATCATCAAGAGCGCATACTCGATCCCCTCGCCTTTTTGACTGCCGAACCAGTTCATAAAAAAGCCGTTGGGGAGGGCGACCAGAAGCGCGGCAGTGCCGATGACAACGCCGATACCAAGAGCCATGATCCTGCTGCCCAGACCAGCCAGAAGCAAAAGTGAGCCGAGGCTTTCCACGAGAATGGCCGCAACGCCGAGCGGGGCAGGAAGGTGCATCTTTTCGGTGAAGAAATTCATCGTGCCTGCAAACCCAGCCCCGCCAAAAGTCCCGAAGGCTTTCTGAAGGCCATGCGGCAGCATCACCCCTGACAGAGCCAGGCGAGCCAGGGCCGTCGCCGTGTCGTTTTCGGTGGCAAAAATTTTTTTCCAGATCGGTGTTTTCATCCTTCTCTCCTGATCGGCCCCCGCCTTCTCGAAAGTGGAGGCCGAAATGCCGGGGCGCGGCGGCTATTGCGCCAGTGCCGACGGGTCGTAGAAAAAAGTCTCGGAAACGATCTTTCCGTTTTCCCAGGTCTGAAGCGCGATCTGGCTGAAACGAAGCCGAGTCCCCTCCTGATTCGTAAAGTCCAAAATCCAGTGAATGGCCGCTTGATCGCCGTTTACCAGAACGGCTGCCGCTCGATTTTCGTGAACCCGGGCAATGCTTCCGACAAAGCCCTCTTCGCGCCGCCGGTTTTCGGCTTTGCCAACGGTGGGCGGATTGGCATTTTCGGTCATCGAAACGTGATCGGCGTAGTAAAGGTCGAAGGCACGCAGAACTTCACCGCTCTCCACCATTTCGACGAGGTGCGAAACGGCAGAAATCGGGGCCGAGGCAGGGGCAAATGCTGACATGGGGCTGGTCTCCTCAAGTAATTTTGTTTGCACACACAACTATTGTACACGCAAATTATGAAAATGTCACCCCTTTCGGGTAAAATTTTTTGGAGAAGAAATTCGATGAAAAAAACGCTCACGGAGTCGGAACGCCTTGCCTGGAAATCGTGTTACCTCGCCTTTGCTCGCCTGATGCGCCGAATCGAAAACGATATGGAGGCGGTCGGCTGCGGAACCTATGGGGATTATGACGTACTCTACTGCCTCTACACCTCCCCAGATCGGCGGCTCCGCCTCTCAGACCTGGCAAAATCCGTGACGATTTCTCCCAGCGGCCTGACGCGCCAGGTAGATCGGATGGTCAAGCAGGGTTGGGTGATGCGAGTTCATGGCGAAGAAGACCGGCGCGAAATTTACGCCTCGCTGACCCCGGCAGGAGAGGCGCAGATGGATCGGGGCTGGGAAATTTATGCGGACAGCGTGGCCCGCTATTTCGTGAGGCCGACGGAAGCGGGCGAACGAGAAGTGCTGCGGCAGGCCTGCGAAAAAATCCTTTTGGGCCTGGAAGGGATGCAAGAGTGAGGGTGAAAGGTGACGGAAGGAGCGGGGAAAAGCTGAAAACACAACCCCGCAAAAACACGGATCAGAGACCAGGAAGCAGGGATTAAAAAGGAAGTTTTTCTCTGGCTCTCTCAGCGGCTTTCGCGTCCTGGAAGTCAATCTTTCTATTTGATCTTTTCGTCTTTAGTCGGTTTTCTTCGCATCTCGGCGTTTTCGTGTAAGGTAATCTGCCGTTTTCACTTACCCTTTCACCTCCTTCTGTCTTATTCCTTCCAGTCGCTGCCCTCGAAGGTAATGATTTCCAGATGGGTTCCGCCGGGGGCCTCCAGATAGAAACTGCGGGTGTTGTCCCGGTGGGCTTTAATCTCTTTGTGGAATTGAGACGCCAGGGTTTCCAATTCGGCGGCACTCACGCGCCACGCAAGATGACCGGGGTGCTCGTCTTTGAGGACGAACGCAAGTTTCGTGCCTCCCGCTGAAATAAAGCCCCAGCTTTCATCTTGATAAAGCACCTCCACATCCGGCAGGGTATCCTTGTACCAGTTGATGGCTCCGGCAATATCGGGCACGACTTGTGCGATGTGATCGAATTTCATGGGGGCGGCTGCTCCTGAGTTTATTTTGGAATTGCTCTCCACAAAGATTACGTTCAAGAGGCGCGAAAGGGTGCGGCAATGGTGAATCCTCTTCAAATCGCCCAGAAATTTCGTGCCACGCTGAACCGCTTCGGGTTGTTTGCGCCGGGGGAGCGGGTTTTGGTCGGCGTTTCCGGGGGAGCCGATTCAACTGCACTGCTTCACCTGCTCGCCACCGTTCGGGCCGAGCTTTCGCTGGAACTCCAGGTGGTTCATTTCAATCACGGACTTCGCGGCGAGGAGGCGGAGGAAGACGCTCGCTTTGTGGCGTCACTCGCATGGTCGCTGGGCGTTTCCTGTACAGTAGAGAGACTGGACGTTCGAGCGCGGCAGGCACAATCGAAACTTTCGGTTCAGGAAGCTGCCCGCGATCTGCGTCAGGCAGCCCTGCACCGGATCGCAGCCGAGCAAACGGCCCAGAAGATTGCGCTGGGGCATACGCAGTCTGACTTGGTGGAAACCGTATTAATGCGAATCGTGCGCGGCACCGGAATCGAAGGGCTGCGGGGTTTCGGCGCAGCGGATTTCCCGACGGTGCGCCCGCTTTATGAGGTGACCCGTGAAGAAACGCAGGCTTACTGCAAGAACAGCGGGCTGGCGTTTCGATCCGACCCCTCCAATCTCGATCTTCACTACTCCCGAAACCGAACCCGCCTGGAACTGCTGCCCTTTTTAGAGGCGTACTACAATGAACGGGCAGGCGAAGCAATTTTAAGAATGGCGAGGCTTGCCGATGCCGATCATTCCTTATTGGATGCCCTGGCGAGGGAACGTTACCGGCTTCTGGCCTCGAGCGAGCCGGGTTTAGTGAAGCTGAAGAGCGAAGCACTGCGGGCGGAACCTCTTGCGCTTCAACGCCGTATCGTTCGTCAGGCCCTCCTGGAAGTTCGCGGTTCGCTGAAAGACATCAGCGCGGAAAAAATCGAAGTTTTGCTGGAGGCTGGTCGTGAAGGTCGTTCCCTTGCCTGGCCGCTTCCGTCCCGGACCGGTTTTCCTAAAACGCAGGTGCGTGCCGGGGAATGGATCGAAGTTTCGGTGCAGCCCGCTTCTGCCCCGGTCGAGGCTTGGGAAACTGAGCTGAAGCGGGGGGCGAACGCGTTGCCCTGCGGCGGTACAATGTATCTACAGTGCGGCAGAGGGACGAACGGCGGTCAGGCCGTTTTTTTCCGGGAAGACGATGTTTCCCTGCCCCTGACGGCACGCTCCTGGCGTTCGGGAGACCGACTGCGCCCTCGCGGTTTAGAGGGAACCAAAAAATTGCAGGATGTTTTCGTGGATGCGAAAGTGCCCCGCGATCTTCGTTCGCTCCAACCCGTCCTCTGCGAGGCAGCCCCCTCCGCTCGGATTTTGTGGGTTCCGGGGCTTGCCGTCAGCGAAGTCTGTGTTCGAGAGAGCGAAGTGCCCCAAGGTTCATCCCCGACGCGATGGATTTCACTCGCTTACGAAACGGCGGTGGAGTAACCGTCCGAGCAAGAATCCAGAGAGAAAATGCAAAATGAATTCAGTTAAACTCAGGGCTGTGTTATAATGAATGAGAGAAAGAATCCCCACGCGGTGCAGGGCATCGGCGATACGGGAGGAGGAAGATGTTGAAAGGGAATAACGGAACACGCTGGCTGGTCCTCTTCGTGATCGCTGGGCTGCTGCTTGTAATTTTGCGAGAGCAGGTGGGGCGCATGAACGGCGGCACGGAACTGCTGAACTACAGCGCGTTTCTGACCAAAGTGAAAGAGGCTCCCCGCTCCATCAAAGAGGTGACGATCCTCAAAGACGAACTTGTTGGGAAGTACGCAGGCACTTCGGCGGCGGGCGATGAAAAACAATTTCGAGTGACGCTGCCTCCTTCTCCCGATGGCTTTTTGAAGATCAGCGATACCCTTCAGGCAGCTCAGATTAACCACAAATTTGATCGTCCTCTGTTTGGAGAGTGGATGCAAACGCTCATTTCGATGGTTGTCTTTCCGCTGGTGGCCTTGTTCATTCTGTATATGCTGTTTATGCGGCAGGCGCAGGCAGGCGGCAATCAGGCATTGAACTTTGGGCGCAGCCGGGCCCGCCGCATGACTGACTCGGTGCCGAAGGTGACTTTTGAGGAGGTCGCCGGGGTGGAAGAAGCCAAACAGGAACTTGCGGAAATCGTTGAGTTCTTGAAAAATGCGCGGCGTTTTCAGGCCCTCGGCGCGAAAATTCCGAAAGGGGTTCTGCTGCTCGGCCCTCCTGGATGCGGCAAAACGATGCTGGCACGGGCGGTGGCAGGCGAGGCGGGCGTTCCTTTCTTCCACATTTCGGGTTCGGACTTTGTGGAGATGTTTGTTGGCGTTGGGGCTTCCCGTGTGCGTGACCTTTTCGAGACCGCCAAAAGCAATCGTCCGTCCCTTATCTTCATTGATGAGATTGATGCGGTGGGACGACAGCGCGGCGCGGGCTTGGGCGGCGGTCACGACGAGCGCGAGCAAACCCTGAACCAACTCCTTGTGGAGATGGACGGCTTCGATCCGAACGCAGGCGTCATTATGATCGCGGCTACCAACCGCCCGGACGTGCTCGATCCGGCCCTTCTTCGCCCCGGTCGCTTCGACCGCCGCGTGATCGTAGATGCCCCGGACGTAATCGGGCGCAAGGCCATCTTCAATGTTCACCTGCGCGGCAAGCCCGTCGAAGATGACATCAATGTGGACACACTGGCACGGCTGACTCCCGGCTTCACCGGGGCGGATATTATGAATGTCGTCAATGAAGCGGCCATTCTTGCAGCCCGGCGGGACAAGACAAAAGTCTCGATGTCGGAGTTCGATGAGGCACGGGATCGGGTTTTGATGGGCCCGGAGCGCAAAACTCGGATGAACTCGCCGAAGCAGCTCAAGATTGTGGCCTACCACGAACTTGGCCATGCTATCGTCGCCGCGAAAATTCCCGGCGCGAACCCGGTCTACAAAATCACGATTGTTCCTCGCGGCATGAGCGGCGGAGCCACCTGGTATCTGCCGAAAGAGGAAGGTCTGCAAACAAAGCAGGATATGCTCGACGACATCGCGACCTCGCTGGGCGGGCGCGTTGCCGAAGAAATTATCTTCAGCGACGTAACCACCGGAGCCTCGGCAGACCTCAATCACGTCACCGATGTGGCGCGGGCAATGGTCTGCGACTATGGCATGAGTGATCGGCTCGGTATGGTGCGCCTGGGACGCCGCAGCGGAAACCCATTCCTTGGACGCGACCTGATGGAAGACCGCGACTACTCGGAAGATGTGGCGAAGGCCATTGATGAAGAGGTTCGCGCCATCATTGACCAGGGCTACGAGCGGGCCCGCGAAATCTTGACCGAAAACCGCGACACGATGGACATGATCGCCGAAGTGCTGCTGGAAAAGGAAACGCTGACCCGCGAAGAGTTTCTCGCTTTGCTGAACGGAGAGGCGTCCGCCGACGAAATCCGCAAAGGGATGCAGTCGCCGCCTCCGCCTCCCGCCGGAACCCCGGTTGAGGAGGTGCAGACTTCGCAGCCCAAAGCGGACGGTCCCGCTATTCAGCCGCGCTTCCGCCCCGAACCGGCCTAAATGAGTGTTACTTCATGAAAATCAGTCTGCCTCAAAATGAGGCAGACTGATTTTTGTTTGAGCAGTGTTCTTCCTCTAAAACGAAGGCGAAAACGAAAGCTTTAGTTGTCAGGCGTTTCTTCGCCCAGCAGATGCCGCACTGAGAACATTTGCCCCGTGTGGTAGCTGACGTGAAACACCGCTTATCTGAGAAATTCTTCCCGGGTGTGGTGAGAGGGCCAGCCAGAGACGGCACTTTTGAGATTCGGGTTCACCGATCTGAGGGAGGCGACGGCCTCCTCATGTACCCGCAGCAGTTCCGCCCACACCTGTTCCGCTGTCAGAGAGCGGTGCTGCTCCAAAGGGGACATTTCCAGCGTTGTTGGAAGGTATCGAAATCGGTGGTCAATCAGGAGATTGCTGATCCAGCATTTCGTGAGGTCTGGCTTGGCGTTCTCGCCCCCTCCCCCGCCAGCAGGTTTTCTCCGCCCTCTCCGGTAAATTTAATCGCTTCCCAGTAAGCGATATGCCCCGCGAGTTCCCCCACTGAAAGAAGCCCCTCAGCAGGTCGCTTCCAAACATTCGCGTCCGCTAGCCCCTCAAAGGCAAACTTCGCCTCAAAATAACCCATGTCCCACAAGTTCAGATAAGTCTCGATCATTTCGCTCTCCTTTTTGTTTGGCTGGTGCCTTGACACCTCTGCTTTTCACTTCCCTACACGAGATAAAACCGGAAAACAAAAACGAAAAAGCCTCCGAAGTTTCGGAGGCTTTCGAGGGGGCTGTGTCTGCGGGACTAGCTCAGGAGGGAGAATGGAGTCTCAAGCCCTTTTTTCACTTCCTGCAAGAACTTCGCTCCGGTCACGCCGTCGAGAAGACGGTGATCGGCGGAGAGAGTCACTTTCATGCGGGTTTTGATCGTGATTTCGTCATTTGCGCCAACGACGGGTTCCCGCACCGCCGCGCCCACCGCAAGGATTGCGGCTTCCGGCGGGTTCACAATGGCGATAAACTCATCTGCGCCCATCATGCCGAGGTTGGAAACGGTGAACGTGCCGCCGCTGTAATCGGAGGGAACGAGTTGATTATTTTTCGCTTTGACGATTAGGGCTTTTGCGTCAGCAGAAATCGTGCGAAGCGGCTTTGTATGACAGTCACGTACCACCGGGATAATCAGACCGTCCTCAATCCCAACCGCAATTCCGATGTTTGCTTCGGCGTAACGATGAATTACTCCGTCGGGTGTCCAGGTTGAGTTCACTTCAGGGCATCTGCCGAGCGCAGCCGCACACGCCTTGACGATAATGTCGTTAACGGTGATTTTGCCGTCGGAAGCATCGGCGTTCAATTCTTTGAGCAGAGCAAGGGCGCGATCCATCTCCACCACCATTGTCACGTAGAAGTGAGGGATCGTCGTTTTAGAAAGTACGGTACGTTTGGCAATCGCCTCGCGCATTTTGGTCGGCTTAATGTCCTGCCCGCCCGCAACGGGCTGAATCGGCGTCATTGGAGCGACTGCGGCGGCTTTCGCCACCTCAACCGCAGGTCTGGCAGAGGGAACGATTTCAAGGGCGGGACGCGCTTTCGGAGCAGAAGCCCCTTTATCGGCATAAGCGCGAACATCGCTTTCTTTCACACGCCCGTTGGGGCCGGTTCCAGAAATTTCTGCAAGATTGACGCCTAAATCTTCGGCAATCCGCCGCGCCAGCGGAGACGATTTGACCCGCTCCCCTTCTGCCCCGCGAACGGCTGTACCCGATCCCTCGACAAGGGTAGCCTCGGACTTCTGAGGGGTGAGCGGCGGAGTTGTGCCCTCTTCCGCGCTGTAATCGGCCACACCTTCACTTTGCACGGGCTTGGCATCGCTCACGGGATGGGAGCCGTTTTTGCCGTTGCTAGAGCCAGAGACCGCCTCTTCGCCCACAACTGCAATGACTTCGCCGACCGGAACCGTCTGCCCAACCTCAACTACAATTCGAGAGAGGGTTCCCGTCTCATAGGTGGAAATCTCAACGTTCGCTTTGTCGGTTTCCACTTCGGCGATCACCTCGCCGGAAGTAACGGTATCGCCGACTTTTTTGTGCCAGACGTTGATCGTTCCCTCTTCCATTCCATCGCCCATCTTGGGCATACGGATTTCTGCCATCATATCTCCTCGTAGGGATCAGGTGCGAGGGATAGGAAGGATCAAATCCTAATCCCTTGCCCCTAATTAAGCCAGTGTTTTCTTGACCGCTGCGATCACATCGGAGTCGGTGGGAATGGCGGCTCGCTCTAGATTTTTCGCGTAGGGCATGGGCACATCCGCGCCGCCGACCCGCTCCACCGGGGCATCAAGTTCATCAAAAGCCCCTTCGTGAATTCGAGCCGAGAGTTCCGCGCCAAAACCGACATTTTTCCATTCCTCGTGCATCACCACTGCCCGGTGCGTTTTGCGAACCGACGCCAGCACGGTTTCGGTGTCGAGAGGAACGAGCGTTCGCAAGTCCACCACCTCACACTCGATGCCCTCTTTGGAGAGAGCCTCCGCCGCTTTAAGGCAGATATGAACACCGCGAGAATAGGCGATGAGCGAGCAGTCTTTTCCTTCGCGGCGCACTTTTGCCTGCCCGAAGGGAACCGTGAACTCGGTGTCTTCCGGCACTTCGCCGGACAATCCGTAAAGTCCCGCGTGCTCCATAAAGATAACCGGATTGTTTTCCCGGATCGCAGATTTCAATAGTCCTTTGGCGTCGTCGGGGAAGGCGGGCATCACCACTTTGAAGCCGGGGGTATGGGCATACCACGACTCCATGCTTTGTGAATGCTGCGCCGATAACTGCGTTCCTACGCCCGCAGGCCCTCGAAACACCACCGGGCACTGAATTCGCCCCCCCGACATATAGGTGATTTTCGCAGCGTGGTTTACGAGCTGATCCATCGCTTCCAGCGCAAACGACCAGGTCATAAACTCGGCGACCGGGCGCAGGCCCACCATTGCGGAACCGGTTGCCATGCCTGCGATTCCAATTTCGCTGATCGGGGTATCCACCACCCGTTCCGGCCCGAATTTTTGCAGCATCCCTTCGGTGACGCGGTAGGTTCCCTGATACTGCCCGACTTCTTCTCCCAAAATATAAACGTTCGGGTCTCGCTCCATCTCTTCGGTCATTGCGAGCCGGATCGCCTGTAAATAGCGCATCGTTGCCATAAAACACTCCAAAAGAGGGATCAGGAAAAACGGATTCCTTTTCCCTGCTCCCTAAGAATAAACGTTTTCGTAAAGACTGTCGAGCGGCGGCTCAGGACTGGAGTCTGCAAAGCGCACCGCTTCCGCCACTTCCGCCTTGATTTCCTCATCTATTTTGTCGGCCTGCTCGCGTGTTATCAAGCCGTTGGATTCCAGATAGGCGAATAGATTGGAGATCGGGTCGCGCTTTTTCCATTCTTCGACTTCGTGCTCGTCCCGATACGTTTTCCAGCCGCTTGTGTTGTCGTCGCCAATTCCGTGACCGACGTAGCGGTAGCAGGTGATTTCAAGAAAATAGGCTTCGCCCGTTTCGCGGATGCGCTTCAGGGCACGGCTTGAAGCTTCACGGACATTGAGTACGTCCATGCCGTCCACTTTCTCGCCTTCGATGCCATGCGCTTTGGCTTTCAGAACAAAATCCAGTTGAGAGGTCGAACGCTCCACCGACGTGCCCATTGCATATTGATTGTTTTCGAGAATATAGAGCACGGGAACTTTGTAGAGGCCCGCCATGTTGAGCGATTCGTGGACGCCGCCCTGATTCATGGCTCCGTCACCGAAGTAGCAGACACAGACGCCGCCCTGCTTTCGATATTTAAGCGCGTAGCCCACGCCCAGGGATACGGGAACGGGGCCGCCTACGATGCCGTCGCCGCCAAGAAAGCCGCGATCCGGGTCAATCAGGTGCATCGAGCCGCCTTTGCCGCCCGCGCAGCCGGTGGCCCGCCCCATCAGTTCCGCCATAATCTCGCGGGCAGGGGTGCCGACGGCCAGCGCGTGGGCGTGGTCGCGGTAGGTACTGAGGATATAGTCGCCGGGAAAATGGAGGTAGGGGATCACACCTGCAACCAGGGCTTCCATTCCATCGTAGCGGTGCAGGTAGCCGCCGATTTTGGCTTCGTGGAATGCTTTGTAAACCGACTCTTCGAGGCGGCGAATAAGCAGCATCAGGCGGTAGGTGTCGAGCAGTTCGGTTTGCTGAATGTCGCCCTCCGCAGAGCGTTCAATGGTGGGGTTAGCCATCCGTTGGTTTTCCTCTCGTCTTCAGAAAAATGGGAAGGCCGGAAGCAGGGATGGTGCTTCGGCTTCGGGTACGGTTTTCATACGAAACGGGACGCACTGAAAACGTCAGGGCGTAAAAAGCCGCCTCTTTTTGGGCAGCACTGCTTGACAAAAGAGGTGGAATTATGTATCCTATACTGTCTGCTGCGAGCAGCCAGGCGGCTCAGGTTCCAGACAGGGAGGCTCCGTGATGTCACGCTTGACCGTGTTGGAAACGGTTCTCTCGGTTGCGGCGGCTATGTTGAACTTCGGTTCTCGTCTTTTAGACTTCCTGCGCGAACGGCGTAAAAGTCGGGAGAGAGAGAAGCTCAACTAATGCCCCAAAGCGGCGGCTGACCTAAGATCGGTTCGCCGCCGCTTTTATTATAGCAGAAACTCGATTTCGATGCGAATCATTTGTGGCTTGTTCTCGTTTCGAGAGAGGGTTTCGCCTTTGTTTTTTTGGCTGAACCTAATTCTGAGGGATTCGCAACCGATGCTCTCCGGCTTTGAGATAGCCCTGCCGCCGCCCCTGTTCCTCAATCCCTTCCGGTGTGGTGAAGCTTTTCATTTCCCGCTCCACCTGCTGCCGCCGGTAGCGGTAGCCCTGCACCTGCCGCTCTGTCTCATCGTTTTCCCTTCGCAGCCGCCCGGACTGGACAAAGGGATAGGCCGCCTGCATCCCTAGATAGCCGCAAAGCAGGCAGAACAAAAGAGCTGAGGCGGTGCGCCCCAGCACCCCCAGGGAAGAGGAGCGTTGTTTCATCGGTAGAGAACTCGGACGTGCGATGATCTTAACTTTCAGGAGAGTGGACTTCGGATCAGAACCTTAAAGACTGGGTTTCGGAAAATGTGACTGCCCGATTCGATGCACCTCAATCAAGTTGGTGGTTCCGGGACTGTTCACCGGGACACCGGCGGTGAGTACCACGATGTCGCCGTCTTTCACGAGTTTATATTTTGCTGCCACCTCACAAGTCTGGCGCAGCAGCGAGTCGGTGTCTTCGACCTGCCCGATCAGGGCGGGCTTCACGCCCCAGGTCAGGGCTAGTTGACGGTAAGTTTTTTCGCTTGTGGTGACGCCCAGGATCGGTACATCGGGCCGGTATTGAGCGACGGCGCGGGCGGTTCCGCCGTGTGCCGTTGCACAGAGGATTGCTGTTGCATGAATTTGCTGCGCGATGTCGGCGGTGGCACGGGCAATGGCCTGGGTCACATCGGCGATTTCGTGAAGGCGTTCTCGATAATCGGTCATTTTATACAGCGCGGCCTCGGAAGTCAGGGCAATTTTTGCCATCGTTCGCACAGACTCGACCGGAAACTGCCCGGCGGCTGTTTCCCCAGACAGCATTACGGCGTCGGTTCCGTCCAAAATGGCATTGGCAACATCGGTGGTTTCGGCGCGGGTGGGGCGCGGATTTTGGATCATACTCTCCAGCATCTGTGTGGCCGTAATTACCGGTTTGCCCGCTCGGTTGCAGGCTCGAATGATCTGCTTTTGCACCAGCGGCACTTCGTCATACGGGGTTTCGACGCCCAGGTCGCCCCGCGCCACCATCACCCCCTGCACTCGTTTAAGAATGCTCTCGAAATTTTTCACCGCCTCGAATTTTTCGATCTTGGCGATCACCGGAGCCGAAAGACCCGTTTCGCTCATCAGATTGAAAATCGGATCGAGGTCGGAGGCGCGGCGAACGTAAGAGGCCGCTACCCAGTCCACCCCCTGTTCCAGACCGAAGCGCAAGTCGTCCAAATCTTTTGCGGTAATCGCCTCGGTCTCGAAAGCAACTCCCGGAGCGGTTACGCCCTTGCGCGATTTGATCTCGCCGCCGACGGTGCATTTCGCCCAGACGATCCGGTGCGGAGAATCTTTGTCTCCCTCGATTCGGCCCACACGAAACGCGAGTTTGCCGTCATCCACCAGAAGCTGGCTGCCGACTTTCAGCGCGGAAAGCAACCCTGGAACAGGCAGCGGAACGATAATCGCCTGGTTCGTCACCTCACCGCATCGCCCGTAGTCTCCGCAAAAGCCGACTTCCTGCCCGCGACGAATGAGAATCGGAACCGGAAAGTCACCGAGACGAATTTTCGGCCCCGACAAATCCTGCAACAGCGCGAGCGGACGGCCCATTTTTCGGGACAGCTCGCGCAGGCAGGCGATGTTGGCGGCATGAGTTTCGTGTGTGCCGTGCGAAAAATTCAGCCGGGCCACGTCCATGCCGGAGGCCAGCAGTTTTTCCAGGATGCCTCGCTTGCTGGAGGCTGGCCCAATCGTGCAAACAATTTTCGTCCGTCTCATTTTTAGATCATCCGCAGATTGACACAGATTAACCCCGATCACTAAATCGAAACCGCGAAATTTCCTGCTCTGAATAAGCAGCCTCCCGAATCAATTTCGCATTTCGATCTGTGAAAATCCGTGTTAATCTGTGGATTGATTTTCTTCAGCCATTCCAACGAGAACGGCCTTGACAAACGGATCGTCTTGGATGCGAGCCTGCATTTCGGCGCGTTTGGCCTTATCGAGACCCTCGAATTTCCCGGTGGCTTCGGCAGCTTTCAGGGCCTCGGCCTGATCCTCGAACTCACGCCAACGGGCAATAAAGTCCGCCTCGCTCAGTTCTGCAAACCCAAACCGGCTGCACCCAATTTTGTACCAGCGATATTCTTGTGGGTACATAATAGTCAGCGTCAAGCGGGAAGGGTTGAGTACTCAGACCTAACACTCAACCCTTTCTCCTATCTGAGATTGTAGAACGCTTTGCGTCCAGCGTAAAGGGCAGTTTCGTCTAACTGCTCTTCGATGCGGAGCAGTTGATTGTACTTTGCCACACGATCCGTTCGGTTGGGCGCACCGGTTTTGATCTGTCCGGCGTTGGTGGCGACCACAATATCGGCAATGGTCGAGTCTTCCGTTTCGCCGGAGCGGTGAGACACCACCGCCGTGTAGCCCGCTCGCTTTGCCATTTCAATGGCGTCCAGCGTTTCGGTCAGTGTGCCGATCTGATTGACTTTGATGAGGATTGAGTTGGCGGTGCGGGTGGAAATGCCGCGTTCCAGCCGCGTGGTATTGGTCACGAACAGATCGTCTCCGACCAGCTGCACATGAGAGCCGATTTTGTCGGTCAGCAGTTTCCAGGTGTCCCAGTCGTCTTCCGAACAGCCGTCTTCAATGGAGAGAATGGGATATTTGTCCACCCAGCGAGCATACTGGTCAACGATCTCTTCCCCGCTCAGAATTTTGCCTTCGCCCGCGAAGTTGTACTTGCCGTTTTCGTAGAGTTCGGTGGCGGCGCAGTCGAGACCGAGGTAAATTTCTTCGCCCGGTTTGTAGCCCGCCTGCTCAATGGCTTCGATAATGATTTGCAGGGCGACTTCGTTGCTTTCGAGGTTCGGGGCAAACCCGCCTTCGTCGCCGTAGCCGGTAGAAAGCCCGCGTCCCTTAAGCACTTTTCGGAGCGCGTGAAATACTTCCGCCCCCATCCGCAGGGCATCATTGAAGGTTTCCGCACCCACTGGCAGCACCATGAATTCTTGCAGGTCTACATTGGAATCGGCGTGTTTGCCGCCGTTGAGGATGTTCATCATGGGAACCGGAAGCTGATGCGCGTTCGCTCCGCCGATGTACTGATAAAGCGGAATTTCGAGGGCGGTGGCGGCGGCTTTCGCGACTGCGAGAGAGACACCGAGGATCGCATTGGCTCCAAGGTCGGCTTTGTTTTCCGTGCCGTCCATTTCGATCATCCGCAGATCAATCCCGCGCTGATTCGTCACGTCCATATCGAGGATTTCCGGCCCGATTTTGTCGTTGACGTTTTCAACGGCCTGCAATACGCCTTTTCCTCCGTAGCGGCTGCTGTCTCCGTCGCGCAGTTCGACCGCTTCGTGCGCTCCGGTAGACGCACCGGAGGGAACGGCGGCGCGTCCCAGCGTTCCATCTTCCAGATAAACATCCACCTCGACGGTGGGGTTGCCGCGCGAATCCATGATTTCGCGGGCGAAAACCTCTTCAATGACAAAACTCATGCCTGTGGCTCCTTCGCTCTTAAGGGATAGATGAGAGATTTGAGGGGCGGGGTCTGGTCTGAAGTGCCGGGTGAAGGTTCCTACACAATGTGCCGTTAAAAATGCAAGTCGTTTCTCGTCCCTCTGCGGGCATTATGGCACACAACGAGTCAGCGTGTAAACGCGGTTCGGGAAAACTCTTGCGGAAAGGTTCACCCGGGGAAACGGAGAAAAAGGAAAGGAGGAAACGTTCCCCTTTCTTGAAAACGGAATCGAACGAGAAAGCCAGACTTCCAGGTCGAGCGGAGAGGCGAGATCGAGCAGGGCTTCTCCCAGTTCGTTGAGTGGCTCGGAGGTCAGGCGGGGCAGTTGACTTTGCGCCGAGGCGGAGATCGAACCAATCCATCAGTTGAGCAAATGGGCGACCAAAACTTTTTTTCGTCCCGCATGCACTCCGGTCCTCGCGCTCCCTGCAAGTATGTCACCGAGAGCGGGTCGGTCGGAGACGGGGCAGAGGTTGCCGCCGTTCCGGTCTTCTGGCGTTCGGCGACTTGCATTCCGTTGTCGAGCAGAAAGGTTTTGCTGAGGTTGTTGGCGGGAGTGGCACTGTCGGAGACGCTCATCGTTCGGCGCAGTCCGTCCGCGCCATAAGTGAAGGTCGAGGTTTTCGTTCCCTTCACGCTTTGCCTCAGACGGTTCTCACTGTCCCACACATTCGTGCGTGTGCCGTCACTCAGAACGTTTCCGTTGGGGTCGCTGACGACGTTGGGACTGGAAGGACGAGTGCCGCTGTAGCGGTAGGTGAGGCGGTTGGCGGCATCGAACTCGTAGGTTTCGTTGCCCGTCACGTTGTCGGTTTTGCCGGTGCGGTTGCCCATCGGGTCGAAGGTGTAGGTCTGGCTCTGCCCATCGCCATAATTCGCGGTCTTCAATCGATAGAGGTTGGCGTCTACTTTTGCCCACTCCCCCGGCGTCAGCATCTGCTTCTGTCCGGCGGGAAGCCCCGCATTGAGTTTGGACTCCTGCCAGCGGTCAATCGCCGCGCCCACCTGTTTAGGGATACCAAAGACAACGAAAACTTATATAAGGGCTCTTAATCCATGGATCCATCAAACCACGTTGGGAAACGTGTTTTGGTTTAGCAATCCTACCTGACCCTCGCACAGAACGAGCTGCGGAACGTACCTGCTTTTCATAATAATCAAACACTGGAGGTTGTCGCAACTTGAGAAAAGATAATTGCAATTCTGTATCAAAAAAAGGTTTGAAATATGAATTCCAACACCATTCTTCAGTATTCCCCAACATATCAAAACAACCATAAGGACTAACCCCAAGTGGATAAGCATCTACTTTCGTCAATGGAGCAATGTGCTTCCAATCCAAAGAATTAGTATAGTTACAATATTGCTCTAAATTTAGATCATTGCCCCAAGGATAATCTTGTCCATGTAATCCACGAGCAGCTTTTTCCCATTCAACTTCAGTTGGAAGACATTTACCTGCCCATTCGCAATAAGCAAGTGCATCATACCATGACACAAAAACTATGGGCATCTCCATCAATTCCGGTGCATACTTATGCTCTGGTGTCCACAAATATTGGTAGAATTGCGCCTCCCATGTTCGCTGGCGGTCTCGTATGGGAGGGAGGTAATTGGTATCTTGAACAAAAACACTATATTGTTGGTATGTCACTGGGGTTTTATCGATCCAAAATTCTTCAGTAATTATTGTTGTTAATGGAATTAGGTCTGCAAGAGATTCGTTAATTTCATCGTGAGGATCAACCCCAAAACAAAATTCACCTTTTGGGATATAAACCATGTTGCTTAAATCAACTTTTTCTGAAATTGCACTTGTGCTCATTGTTTTACCTTATTAAAGTCTGCGTAAACGCAGAGAAAGACGGTATTTGCTTGCTTTTCGAAATATCGATTTAGTTTTTTGTTTATGAAAAGGAAAGAGTTGCTCTCATCATGAGGGCCAATTCTGTCTGCGAATTCATAATTCACCATATATTAAGCAGATTCATAAAAATTTTCGGACAGTAATTGTATAAATTTTTACGTTGTTGCTCGCAGCAAAGAGTTTTCGAGACTGACGCCTACTTGCCAACCAGAAGTTTCCGACACGAAAGGTTCTTGCAAAAGCCATTTTCGGTGTGAACCAACCTCACCATAAAATTGCGACTTTATCGTGAGCAACAACCGCGCAAGGGACTCTCAATCAAATAAACGCTCCAATATAACCACACCAGTTCTCCGCTCTGTCCGCAGGACATCCGGCTTAGCCGCCAGTGTCGAACTCATTCCGACACCTCTGATGGAACCATTTAATCCTTGAAAGTCCCTAAATCCTATTATGAGTTGAAATTGTCCAGTTGGGCAGCAGCTTCGTGATCACCTGCTATATCAAACATGATTGATATAAAACCTATCGGGTCCTGATTAAAGTAAGCATCCAAAGTAGAAATACCTAATCCTTGTACCCCAATCATTTTCTTGGACAGATTTCAAGAGTTTCTTATTGAGTAGACGCCTGTTTCCACTGGGTCTCGTATTCGCTGGGTGTCAAGTAGCCTAACGACGAATGAATGCGTTCGGCGACCTGCATTCCATTGTCGAGAAGAAAGGTTTTGCTGAGGTTGTTGCTTGGGTTCGCGCTATCGGAGACGCTCATCGTTCGGCGCAGTCCGTCCGCGTACAGGTCGGGCAGGAAGCAGGAGAACGAACTCAGAAAAAACGTCGAAAGCAGTTCTTAAGCAGAGCCGGTCGTGATCCATATGAGTTCGATGTGTCTCCCTTCAGGTACACCCCCCTGATTCCTCTCCAGAGCATGATTTCAGAGCATGATTTGCGGAACTAATTCACCGCTCACGTCGGTCAGGCGGTAGTCCCGTCCCTGATAGCGGTAGGTCATTCGGGTGTGGTCAATGCCGAGCAGGTGCAGAACGGTGGCGTTGAGGTCGTGAATATGCACCGGGTCTTTCGTGATGTTGTAGCAGTAGTCGTCCGTTTCACCCAGAACGACGCCGGGTTTAATGCCGCCGCCCGCCATCCAGCGCGTAAAGCATCGTCCATGATGGTCGCGCCCGTAACTGTCTTTCGTCAGAGTTCCCTGAGAGTAAACGGTTCGCCCGAACTCGCCGCCCCAGATCACGAGGGTTTCATCAAGCAGGCCGAGGCGTTTCAAGTCTTTGACCAGGGCCGCTGAGGGCTGATCGGTATCTTTGCACTGACCGCGAATCTGGCGCGGCAGATCGCCGTGCTGATCCCACCCCCGGTGAAACAACTGCACAAAGCGTACCCCGCGTTCCACCAGTCGGCGTGCTAGAAGACAGTTGGCGGCAAAGGTTCCCGGTTTGTTCGCTTCCGGCCCATACATTTCAAGGGTTTCTTTCGTTTCTTTGGAGATGTCCATCAGGTCGGGAACCGAAGTCTGCATTCGAAACGCCATTTCGTACTGCTGAATTCGGGTATTGATCTCCGGGTCGCCTGTTTCGCTGAGGGAAAGATGATTGAGTTCCGCCACCGAGTCGAGCATCTGGCGGCGCGTCTGGGGGTCAATGCCCGCCGGGTTTGAGAGATAAAGCACGGGGTCGCCGGTCGAGCGCAGTTTGACGCCCTGATGCAGCGACGGAAGAAACCCGCTTCCCCAGAGCCGCCCGAACAGCGGCTGATCGTTGCGATTGCCGGAGCCTTGGGAGATAAGAACGATATAGGCGGGCAGGTTCTGGTTTTCACTGCCGATTCCATAGGAAAGCCACGAACCGATGGAGGGGCGGCCCGGCTGCTGCGAGCCAGTCTGAATAAACGTCACTGCCGGATCGTGATTGATCGCCTCCGTATGCACCGATTTGATAAGCGCGATGTCGTCTAGGATACCGCCGGTGTGGGGAAGCAGTTCGCTGAGATAAGTTCCGTTTTTACCGTGCCGGTTAAACTCGAAGATGGAAGCGGCGCACGGAAACGATTTCTGCCCGGAAGTCATCCCGGTAATGCGCTGTCCGTTACGGATCGAGGCGGGAAGTTCCTGCCCCTGGTACTCCCGAAGCTTGGGTTTGTAGTCAAACAGATCAATGTGAGAAGGGGCCCCGGACTGAAACAAATAAATGACCCGCTTGGCCTTGGGAGCGAAATGCAGGGTTTTCAAGGCTCCATGCGTCGCGAATTCCACGCCGTTTGGCTCGGCAAAGGCTTCCGGCGAAAGCAAAGAGGCCAGAGCCGCCGTTCCAATCCCGTTTGCGGCGCGGCCAAACAGCTGCCGACGGGTCAGCATCAGTTCCAGTTCACGAATCGGGTTCATCTTTTTTCTTTCTGCTCGTTGTGCTATCGCTTTTGGTTTCGCTCTTGCCGCCAGGAGCGTGTGATCTTTTCAGGAAAAAGCAAAACAGGTTTCTGCGGCAAGAGGACGAACTCCTGCCCTATCTGCCGCTGTCTTCTTGATTAGTTCCGAGTCGCGCAGGAAAGTTTCGCGATTTACCGGGTTTGCCTCTACTCAGAAAGGCAAAATATATGTTATAATTCCTTTGATGTGCTTGCCTAAAGCATTTTCCTGATTTCCCCCAACTAGACGACCTGCAAGACCAGCCTGAGGGTAAACCCAATCAGTGTTCAGGCGCGGCGGTTTTCTCCCCCAAAACCCGCCCCTGCCGTTCCGGTACGAACGTATGACCAGACCCTATTACCGCCGTGCGTTTCTTTTGTGTGCCTTCACCGCGCTTCAGCCTGCCGCCGCCCGCTCCGCCAAGGCTCTGGGAAGCAAAGACGAACCGGAGTCGCTTTGGGAAGCCCTGACCCATACCACTCCCGCCGCCGTCACCGTGCCCGCCGGGGTGCAGATGCGCCGTCCCCTCGGCCCCGTTCCCGGCTTCACCGTTCCTGTTACCTCCACCGGCAAAGCAGCCCAGCAGGACTTTTTCAGCAAAAAGAAAAACCGCTCTCCCTTCGGTTCGGTCGGCGAGTGGATCGGGCGAATGCAGGCGGCCACCGGAACCAACATCAACCTGAAAGGCTCGATGGTGTTTTCGTATCGAGCGGAGCAGGTGAGCGGCGGGCAGGAAGCCGCCAACTCCTACCACAGCGACCAATACTTTGGAAATGGCAACAATGGGCTTTACAATCTGACCCAGGTAGACGTTGATGCCACCCTTTTCAAGCATTTCCACTACAAAACAACAGTTAACAACCACATTTTGAACAATTCCAGCGATCCGAACTACAATCGCGTCCAGATGGATTATAATGTGGCGAACACGAGGGTTCAGTGGGGAGACATCAACGCTGGGTTTGGCGGAAACTCTCTCGTGAGCTTTAACCGCTTTTTGCGCGGTGTGCAATGGACGAACACCTGGGGCAAAAAACTCAAAACCCAAATTCTTTACTCTCAGGCAAAAGCAGAGGCAAGAACCTACACCCTTCAGGGAGCCGGAAACGCAGGCCCCTATTATGTCTTTTCGGGTCAGATCGTAGATGGAAGTGCGCGGGTTCGCATCAATGATCGAGAATTGACCCTCGGACGGGAATACACGCTCGATCAATACAGCGGCGAACTCCGGTTTCTCAGCGGACTGATTGCGCTGCCGACCGACACCATTGCCGTTACCTACGAAGCCCTCTCCGGCTACGGCGGGCAGTCCAACGGCAACATTTACGGGATTCGCACCGAGCTGGCGGCCTTTAAGAGCGTTAACCTTGGCCTCACCTATGTCCAGCAGTCAAGCCGGGGATCGGGAATTGCTCAACGCGAAACCCGTTATCTCTACGGCTATGGAACCCCAGCGGCGGCCTACGAACTGCCGACCCAGATTGATTTTTCCAAACCGCTGGAAGTGCGAATTGCCGGTATTCTGCTGATGAAAGATACCGACTATGTGACCGATGTTCGCTTTCCCACCCAAATTCGTATTCTGCAGGCCGTACCGCCCTCCCAGCAAATCCAGATTGACTACTACCCGCTCCAGAACAATGTCACGCCGGGAAATCGCTCCGTGACCGGACTGGACAGCCGCATCAGCCTCGGCAAACTGGGAACCCTTACGGCGGAAACCGCCCTTTCCGGGCTGACCATTCAAGGAAACGATCACGGCGGAAGCGCGTGGAACGTGCGTGCCGACCTGCTTCCGCTTCGCAATCTTACCACCTCGATCACCGTGAAAAACATCGGCTCAACCTACTCCTCCATCGAGTCGCCGGGGTTTGGGCGAAACGAACGCGGGGTAGACCTGAGCCTAGGGTACATCGTGAACTCGCGTGTGCGCCTTACCGGAACCTGGCAGTCCTCCCGGCGGGCGGCTTACGGCAACTACTCCACCGGCTCGTATGATCTCAACTCCTCCATCGGCGAAGATCAATACGGACAGAGCAGCCTGGGGGTGAGCTATCAATTCTCGAAAACCGGCTCGCTCAACCTGTCGCGCACCCTCAACAATACCAACGCGATTTTAGGGCAGTCCAGCAACAACCGCACCGATACCCTGGCCCTGACCTACGGCTTCCACAACCTGAGTTTCGATGCCAGCGTAAACCGCAACGTCTCGAAATATCAGTATGTGCTGGACGCCGCCGCAGCGAACTTTTCGGCAGGCAGTGCCGCCACCTGGAGCCGCCACGTCGGAGTCTCCTGGACGCCATTGCGATGGTTTTCGCTGACCACCTCCCTTTCCGACAACGATATCACGAGTTTCGCCAACAGCATCCAAAACCGTTCCAATGCGAAAGACACGCAGATTTCCGCCCGCATCACCGCGTCCAAAAATCTTCGTTTCAACTTCGCCCACACCCTTTCGGACTCCGGCAACGCGAATGCCGGCTCGGTCGGCGGCTATTCAACGGGTTTGATCGGCGGCGGAACCAACCTCGGCCTCGGTGCCAACGGAAATTACAGCGGCGGGCTGTCGAACACCAATACCTCCGGCTATGCAGGCTATACGAGTTTCGGCGGGAAAAGCAAAAGCTACCGCCTTTCGATGGAGTATCTGCCGCGCACCGACATGACGCTTCAACTTTCGCTGGATCAGTCATCGAGCGTGGGCGATTACCTCTACAATTCGGCACGGCACGGCTACTCGTTTAATTTCGGCTGGCAGCCTTCCGAACGGATGCGCCTCGATCTCAGCCTCGCCAACTCGAAAAATACCCTGACCAACGGTTTCGGCGGCTCTGACACCAATTCGATGACCCTGGGCATGAGCGGGCGACCGTTTGGCGGACGGCTGAACATGACTCTCAACTATCAGCAGGCCCTCTCCAACTCCGCCTACAACGCAGCGGGATTATCGGGAACCGGAACCGCCGCAGGAACCGTGACCGACAGCTCCACCAAACTCAATTCCCTGTCTGCCCGCTTGGATTATCCGCTTGGCAGACGCTACGCCGTATTCGGCGAATTCCTGAACTCCAGTTCATCGGGGTCGTTCGGTTCTTCCGAAAACAATCTCCGAGTTGGACTGGACTACCTGCTGTCTCAGAGCCGCGAGGGAGCCTGGAAATTCTCGCTCGGCTGGCAGACCTATGCCCGCCTGAACAAAGACGCTACTCTTTCCGCCTACGATTACAAAGTCAGTACGCTGCTGGCGGAGTTCGGCTTTAACTTCCGGTAGAGCCTTGCCCGCAGCCCGCCTTCGGTCTTGAACAGAAAAGCGAAAAAGCCGTGCCGGAGGCTGAAGCACGGTTTCGCTTTGGGGGCAAAAAAGCCCTGTCTCCCCGGTTTGCAACTTCCCGTGAAAGAGATTTCTATGTCCCCTCAACCTCTGCGCTTTGCGGTTTTGCTGGCAGCAGCGGCTTTGGCCTGGGTCGGCACTTCTGTCTGTGCTCAGACGCCCGCCAAATCCGCCTCGCCCTCCGATGAAAAAAAGGGAGAAGCCCCGCCCGACTACATCAATGCCGACCGCCCCGGCATTGCCGACGGTTCCACCGTGATCGGGCCGAAACGGTTTCAGCTTGAAATCGGCTACCAAAACGAATTTCGTAAAATGGGCACCGACACGGATCGAACGCAGTTTTTCCCGACGCTGCTTCGGTTTGGGATTGATTCGCGGCTGGAATTGCGGGTGGAGGGCAACAATTTTATCTCGAACCGGCACACAACGCCGGGTTTGAGTGCCGTGACGGGAGAAGGAATCTCCCCCACATCCCTGGGGGTCAAATTTCATTTTCAGGATCAAAAAGAGGTGGGGAGAAAGGCATCCTTGGGGGCGATCTTGCGTGTGTTTCCCACATCGGGATCGGGAGATTTCGCTCAGAGCCATACCACTGCCGATCTGCGTTTGGCAGCGGACTGGGATTTTACCCCAAGCCTGTCTCTTAACCCGAACATCGGTATCGGGGTTTACGAAGACGGAAACGGTGATCTCTATACAGCCGGACTGCTTGCGATGACGTTGAACTACTGGAACCGCGCCCGCACGGTCAATCCTTTTGTGGATTTCGGGTTTCAGGGGCCGGAAGAAAAAAATGGGCGGGCTTCGCTCATTTTCGATGCGGGGATTGCGGTGATCGTCAAGCCGAATGTGCAGCTGGACTTCAGTATCGGAACGGGTTCGCTGGGAAACACCTCCCCCCATCCGTTTCTTTCGGCGGGGGTTAGTGTCCGTTTTTAGGTTTCTGCCTTCAGGCCGGGTTAAGACCGGGCTTCCCGCCCGTATTTGTCCGACAGAATGAAAAAGGTTGGTGCCCAGAGGCCGATGAAAATGCCGAAGCGTTCGCCGTGCGCGGGATCGCTCGTCTTGAAGAAAAACCAGACCAGGATCGAAACGAGAATGGAGGCGAAGCCGCCGAAATGACAGAGGGTGCTGAGCGTTTTGCCGGTTTGAGAATTCATCCGTTTTTGCCTTTTCCTGAAAATGCCGATCCGCCGAAAAATTTCATTTTCGGCGGATCGGCGGTTTGATGCGGTTTTGCTTACGGCATCAGCACAGTATCAATGACATGGATCACGCCGTTGTCGCACTCGATGTCGGGCTGGATCACGGTGGCGTCGTTGATTTTCACGCCATTGGAGGCGTCAATGGCGAGGCTGCCGCCCTGCACGGTGGTCGCGGAGGTGAGGTTCACCACATCGGAGGCCAAAACTTTTCCGGCCACGACATGATAGGTGAGGATGGCGGTGAGTTTTTCCTGATCTGCCAGCACTGCGTTGAGGGTGTCGGCGGGAATTTTTGCAAACGCCTCATCGGTGGGAGCGAAAACGGTGAAGGGCCCTGCGCTCTTGAGGGTTTCAACCAAGCCTGCGGCCTGAACTGCGGTCACCAAGGTATTGAACTGACCGGCTGCAACTGCGGTGTCTACGATGTCTGCCATTTTTAAAACTCCTGTATCATTGAATAAAGGAGAGAAGGATCACTCTCCGCTGATGTTTACGAACGGCCTTCGGGGGAAGTTAGGCAGGATTGACCAGAAGCGAAAAATAGCAAAGAAATTTCTTTCGCTCACTTCTTTTAACGGGTGAACGAAAGGCCGCCGCTCCTTTGGAGCGGCGGCCTTTCGTTTTCGGCTGGAATTAATTTTCCAGTGCAGCCTCGGCACACACGGCTTTCACCACCCGACGCGCTTTTTCTGCCTCCAGGGGATCGGTCAGGAGTTTCTCGCGCAAGACGATCAATCCTTTCCACAACGCCCAGCCCCGTGCACGTGCCCAGGTTCCGGGGTCTAGCGCCATCGTCTCGGCAAAGGCTTTGCGGCTCTCGCCCTCCAGCAGCGTCCAGGCAATCGTGAGGTCGCAGGCGGGATCCCCCACCCCGCAACAGCCAAAGTCAATCACGGCGGACAGTTTTCCCTTCTCAACGAGGAGATTGCCCTCCGTAACATCGCCGTGAAACGGAACCGGCTCTCTGTCCCACACCGTGCACAAAGCCTTTTCCCAGACCGCTTCTGAGGCAGCGGTATCCACCCTGCCCCCTAAAGAGGCCAAAGCCTGCCGCGTTTCCGTATCATAAACCTTTAGATTTCCGCCGCGATAGAAATTGTGTGGCCCAGACGGGCTTCCGCCTTCAGGATCAATCTTTTGTAAGGCCCTTAAAAATTCGGCGAGCGCAGCCCCGAATGCGGTTAAATCCCCGATCCGCTCCCGTAAAGCGGTTTCGCCCTTGATCCAGCGGTAAACCGACCAGGGAAAGGGGCAGCCCTCGCCTGGACTGCCTTTCGCAAGCGGCGCAGGAATGGGAAGCGGCAGCAGCGGCGCAATTTTGGGAAGCCAGCGGTGTTCTTTTTCAACCTGAGCGACGTAGGCTTCTCCGCTTGGAATCCGTACACTCATTGTGTCACCGAGGCGAAACGTGGTGTTGTCCCAGCCGTCTTTTTCAACGGGACGGAGGGGCAGATGCGCCCATTGGGGGAACTGCGCGAGAATCAGTTTTTCGGCGAGCGAGGCGGTGATGTCCCGCTTCTGAAAAGGAGAGTTGGTTTCGATGGAAGTGCTTCTCGCTCTCTCGAAAAAAAGCCGGGACGATAGACGCCCCGGCTTCGGAGGCCGAATTTTATTCGGCTTTTATTCGGCACTGTCGGCGCGAAGATCGAGGTAGGCGACCTCCTGCGGCGTCAGTTTGATTTCGGAGGCGGCAACGTTAGACTTCATTTCGTCCGGCGTTGCCGACCCCACAAGCGCGTAAATGTCGAGCGGATAAGACAGTACCCAGGCGAGAGCAATCTGAGGCATTGTCAACCCGCGTTTGGACGCCAGTGCTTCGGCGCGATCCAGGCGGTCGAAGTTTTGCGGGTAAGCGTAGCAGGAGACCGCCAGCTTCTCGAAATAATCGCCGTTTTCCCGGAAATGATCGAGGTTGTCGCGCCGATACCTTCCCGACCAGAAGCCGCCCGCCATGCTCGACCAGGTAAACAGGGGCATTTTTTGCTCTGCATACCAGGCTTTTGCTTCGTCGTGCTGAGGCCCGCTGATGGTGACGCAGTTTTCCCAGGGTTCTTTCACCTGCTCCGCAAGCGAAAAGTTGGGGGAAGAAACCGCAAAGCCCTGAAGCCCGGCGGAAGCGGCGTAGTCGTTAGCGGCTTTAAGGCGAGCCGTTGTCCAGTTCGATCCGCCGAACGCTTTGATTTTCCCTTCTTTCACATATTGATTGAGCGCGTCCACAATCGGCTCGACGGGATAATCGGGGTTGTCGCGGTGCAGTACATAGAGATCAATGTAGTCTGTTTTCATGCGGGCGAGCGTGTCGTGCAGGTCAGAGCCGATGTCGTAGGGGGTCACCCGGCGGCGAGCCTCATTGTGATGGGCTCCTTTCGCCAGGATCACGACTTTTTCGCGCAGCCCGCTCTCTTTCAGCCAGCGGCCCAGAAAGGCGTCTTTGCTGCCGTAGACAATCGCGGTATCGAAGGTGTTGATTCCGAGGGCGTAGGCGGCATCCATCAGCGGAAACCCTTCGGCGTCTTTGTCTGAAATTTGGATTGTGCCCTGCACAATCCGTGAAATGGGCTTGTCAACGCCCGCAACGTGTCCGTAATCCATTCGGTTTCTCTCTTTCTCGATAGGTCTGTCTTTTGGAGCGGTCGAATTTATTTCAACCAGGGCGGCTTCGCCTCTGTGGATCGCTCCTTACTCCATCGGGTATTTCAGCCCGATCTGGCTTCGCACCGCGTCCAGAGTTTTCATCACGGACAGGGTTTCGTCGAGGGTAACGACCGGCGACTCCTTCAGGCCGGAACGCAGGCACTGCGCCGTTTCCTGGGCCTCGAACTGAAACCCGCGTCCCTCGTGGGTGGTGGTGATCGTTTCCGGCTCTTTGCCGTCCACATAAAGCGTCAGCGAGGTGGGACACCACCAGGGGGCGTGGATTTCGACACGTCCATTGGAGCCGAGGATCGTGGCTTTCTGAACGGTGCTCGTTTGCAGGGAAGTGTGCAGAACGCCAAGGGCTCCGCCCTCGAACCCGAGCAGAATTCCCGTATTTTCGTCTACGCCGGTGGTTCCCAGAATGCCGAGGGCCGCAATCTGGGCGGGTGTACCGAAAAACATCTGTGCAAGCGAGATGGGGTAGATGCCCACGTCCAACAAGGCTCCCCCGGCCAGGTCGGGATTGAACAGGCGTCCGTTCGGGTCGCCCAGTTTGAGCTGGCCGCTGTTGTCGGTGTCGCCGCCCTTGAAACCGAAATCCGCTTCGATCAGGCGGGGTTTGCCGATGACGCCGCCGAGAACCAGTTCTTTGGCTTTGCGGACAATCGGAAAGCACCGGCTCCAGATTGCTTCCATGAGAAAGACGCCGCGAGACCGCGCTTCGGAGACAACCTCCTCCGCCTCGGCGAGATTGACGGTAAAGGGTTTTTCGCAGAGCACGGCTTTGCCCGCCCGAATCGCCAGCAGAGAGTGTTCTTTGTGGAAGGGGTGCGGCGTGGCAACGTAAACCGCGTCTATTTCCGGGTCGGCAACCAATTCTTCGTAGGAGCCGTACGACTTGGCCGCACCGTATTTCTGAGCGAACTCGGCGGCTTTTTCGGCGTTTCGCGAGCCGACGGCATAAATCTGATGATCGGGAAGCGGCGAAACGTCGCTGCAAAAGTCACCGGCAATGGAGCCGGGGCCGAGAATGCCCCATTTAAGCGGAGTGTAATCGCTGGACATTGGATGGAAGTTCCTTTGTGGTCTGGAATGTGAAGAGCCTCATTCGCTTTTGAGAAGACAAAAACAGAGGCACAAACGGGATTCAGTATACCGAACTCGCAGAAAGAATTAGGCTCTAAAAGAGAAGATCGAGAGCCGGATTAAATAAAACCTCTCCCCTTGAATAATTTCAAGGGGAGAGGTTTGCGAGGCGGTTGGGATATTTAGAGTTGAGTCGCTCCAGTTGAGGAGACAGAGTTCGTGGCGCTCTGAACCTCCTGAACGATTTGCACAATTCGATGGATTGTCTGCTGTGCGTTGTCGAGAAAAGTGTTGAGTCCTGCCCAGAAGCCCGCTCCTCGATCCGTGCAGACAAAGGTAAGCCGCTTAACATAGGGGCTGAGTTCCGCAGGCACTTCATCGGTGTACGTATCCCAATAACGCGTTGAGAATGAGTCGCACCAGATGTTTCTCTTCTCGCCTGCCCACACGTAAACTCCGTTTTCGTCCGTGAAAATCGGCGCAATGGCTGCCTTCTTGCCGCGCCAAGAGGGGCATCGCAGTTTTCCTGTGTACCACAGGATGCCATGGTCCTGCAAGGGGTAAGCCGCTCCGTATCCTCCCTGGGTTACTGTTGCCGTGATTGCTCCCCAACCCGTTCTGATGTTCTCAAACTGGTTGTATTGAATCGGGGACATGGGGAGATTTGCCCATTCAGGAACAGCCTCCGTAGGGTTGCTGGGAGCCGCATTTTCTACTTCGAGAAAGCCGTTGTACGCGGCGGCCCATACCGCTTCATTACGCCAGGCTGGGACGCCCGGCCGGGAGGGGCCGACCCGCCGCTCGATCCGCCGCTGGAAACTTCGTCCATCCGTTCGGTGTCGAGCGATGACCGTGAACCCGATTCGAGTCCAGGCGTTCGACTCGATGTAGTAGTTCAGGTCTTTCACAAAAATGTGATAGCCGCGCAGACGTTTCGGGCCTTGGGCAACTACCGCCAGCGCGTTTCGCACCACATCGCCCGCTCCGATCAGGCTTGCCGGATTAGGCTGGTTCAGGTTGGCGAATACCGGGACGGTTCGTTTGAACTTTGGATCGCTGCCCGACTGCGCCTGGGATGGTGAACCCGTTGCACAAAGAACGGAAGTCAGGAAAACAGAGACCCATGACGATTTCAGAACGTTCATTTTTCTTCTCCTGCGACCTTCATTCGAAGGTGCGTGTTATTGATGGTCGAGTCCATTTTTTCAGTGGATGGAAGGACTTTTGCATCAAGGTGGTCAATCTTGCTCACGGGAATAGTATAAGCAAAACCGCTTTTTTAACCTAGTGGGAAAAAAGGGGGGTTGATGAGGGGGTTTTGTCATCTTCTGTCTTCATTAGGCACAAGAAAACAGCCATGCTGAAGCAATCTGAAACAACTGAAGGTCAGGCATTACCGATGGAAGAGTCATCCTTCTGGACAGATACACCCGAATATCGAAAAGCAGTCGGGCAAGTTTTACGAGAGCTGCGTGAGGAAAAAAGGCGCACCCAGGAAAACGTGGCGAAAGACTTAGACATTGAGCGAAAAGAAATTTCTGAGATCGAAACGGGCAAAACAAAGCCTGGACCACGCAGAATTACCGATTTGCTCAGGGTTTATGGAGGCACACCACAGACACTAAACGAACGAGTTCTTAAACAAATGGAGATCAATCAGCGAGGAAACGATCTGATCAGCCAGGGAAGACAGTCTGCCGAGGCAAACCCTTCAGACCCAAACCCAATTTTATCCCTAAAAATTATCGAAGGGGGAGCAGAGATAGAAGAACAAGCACAACAACTGCCGGACTCAGCGGGCGAAACGGTTCAGAGTCTCAGAAAAGAATGTCTCGGATTGTTGCACGCCCTCCATCCCAACACGTTTGAACTGCTGGTGGTGCAAGTCGGAGCCAGCCGTGTAGTTCCGCGCAAAGAAGGATTTGACAGTCAGGTAGCGGAGTTGATTCGCTGGGCAGACTCCCAAGAAAAATGGCAGGAAGTCAAAGCGGAGATGGATAAACTGGAGAGACGAACGCCAAACCCTCTTTAACCCCTGCTGTCTTAGTCGGACAGCAGGGGAATAACACCTCTTCCCTGAACTTTGCAAAAGCAGAGTTAGAACGAATTGCACTTATCGGAAGAGCCGATCCGCAACGGTGCCAGGGTGAATTTGATCACTGGAGAGAGGAAATTTCCGCTTTGATCAAAACGTGGTACGGAGTAGAAATTTCTACTCAGTTTATGAAGTCTACTCGCCCGCCGAAATCACTCCAGAAGGGTATCTATCGAATTGAGGCAGCGATCCACCTTAGCCGTCAAGCTTTGGAGGAACTTATTCTTTCCTGATTGTTGAAAGGCAATGTGATGCAAAAACTAATTCAGCAGATCGCCAGTGGCCTCGGAGTACGTGAGGAAAAGTCGTTCAGCGGCAAAATAGATATCGGAGCTTTTCTGGAAGAGTTGGAACGTATTCTGCGCCGCGAGCAATTCGAGGTTGAAGCAGACTATGACACTACGCTAGGAGTACTGACCGCCTATAAAGATGCCTTCTGGCGATCCATCCTCGGCCTTGCCTATCATTTCAGCCTGAACATTCAGCAGGAGGAAAATGGGACAACCGTTACGATTACCACCAGCGAATTCATCAAACGTATTTCGTCTGGAGCAATGGGGAGGTACCTGATAGGTCCTCTCGGATTGCTGCCTCCCGTTGCAGGGCAAATTTTTCAGCAAAACCTTTTGAGTCGTGTCTGGACACTGACTGAAAAACACGCGCTTCTCGCATTGAAACAGTCCCGTAAGCCAGATAAGCTTCTTTTCTCCACAATCTCAACCCAATCGGATAAGGGCTTCTGTTTCTACTCGAACTGCGGCGGAACCATTTCTCCAGAAGACAAATTCTGCCGAAAGTGTGGACGTTTACTTCTCTGTCCTCAGTGTGAAAGGCAGCGAACTTCGGCACAAGACATATTTTGCGCCCAATGCGGGTGTTCGTTTCCCCCCTAACCCTTCTTTCCGGCAGGAAAATTTTCTAGATTTGTCGAACAGAAGTGCATCTTCACCTCACAGAAAGTTCTGCCGTCCTATGCGTGTTTCATTTCTGCTGCCCGTTTGCCTTTCGCTTGCCGCTGCCGCCTTTTCGATTTCCCTCTCTGCTCAGGAGCCGCCCACCGAACTCGACGCCGACCGAAAGCCCTCAATTCTGACCCAAGGAAACTGCCTGATTCAGCACGGAACCCTGCTCACCATCACACACGGAACACTCAAAAACACCGACATTCTGGTGCGAAACGGCAAAATCGAAAAGATCGGCGTGAACCTTCCTATTCCGCCGGGCAGTTTCCCGGTGATTGAGGCCGCTGGAAAATTCATCACGCCGGGAATCGTGGATGCCCATTCCCACGTCGCCCTTGACAGTGTGAACGAATTCTCCGACTCGATTACGGCGGACGTTCGCATTCACGATGTGCTCAACCCGCAAAGCCTCGCGCTTTACCGGGGGCTGTCGTCGGGGGTCACCGCGTCGCTGCTGCTGCACGGCTCCGCCAATGCCATTGGCGGGCAGAGCGTGGTGGTGAAGATGAAGTACAAAAAGCCTGCCCACGAAATGATCGTTCCCGATGCCCCGCGCATGGTCAAGTTCGCGCTTGGCGAAAACGTCACGGGCACCGGACGCAGCGGAGGAAGCCGCTTTCCGGCCTCTCGCATGGGGGTGGAAGCGGTTTATCGCCGTGCCTTCAGCGAAGCCCGCCATTATCTCGCGCTCTGGGACTCTTACGACAAAGCCAAAATAGAGCACCCTGATCTTGTTCCACCCCGCACCGACCTTCGCCTTGAAGCCCTCGCCGACATCCTGAAGCGCAAAATCTGGGTTCACTGTCACTCCTATCGTCAGGACGAAATGCTGATGATGGTGCGGCTCAGTCAGGAATTCGGTTTTAAGCTGGCGGCCCTTCAGCACGCCCTCGAAGCCTACAAAATCGCGCCGGAAATTGCCAGGGCAGGCGTAGGGGTTTCCACCTTTGCCTCTGATTGGGCCTACAAAATCGAGGCTTATGATGCCATTCCCTACAACGCCGCCCTCTGCCTGAAAGCCGGAATCGTCACCTCGGTGAACTCCGACAACTCTGAAGGCAATTATCACCTCAATCTGGAAGCGGCAAAGTCCATTCGATACGGCGGCCTCACCGAAAACGAAGCCCTCGAACTCATCACGATCAATCCCGCCATTCAGCTCGGCATTGACAAACGGGCCGGTTCGATTGACGAAGGCAAAGACGCCGATTTGGTCTTGTGGGCAGGGCATCCGCTCTCGAACCTCTCGAAATGCGTACTCACAATGATCGAAGGAGAAACGCTGTTTACCCGCCGGGATGCGTTTGGGGTAGACAAAGCCTCGATGATCCGCGATACGGTTTCCGCGCCTGCCCCCGATCCCGCCGTTTTGCCGCCGCTCCCCGTTTCGCAAACGTATGTCATCACCGGAGCGACCCTGCATCCGGTGGGGGCTGCCGACATTCCAAACGGCCTGCTCGTCCTCTCGAACGGAAGGATCACTGCGCTGGGCGCGGGCATTTCCGTTCCCCCCGGCGCGGTCGAAATAGATGGGCGCGGCAAACACGTTTATCCCGGCTTTTTCGATGCCGGTTCGCAGCTGGGGCTTCAGGAGATCGGAGCGGTCAACGTGACGAACGACAACGCGGAGGGCGGGGAATTTCAGCCGGATTTGATGGCGTACACTGCCATTCATCCTGCCTCCGAACTGATCCCGGTCACCCGGATTGCCGGAATCACCTCCACGCAGAGTTTTCCCGATGGGGGCGTGGTCAGCGGGCAGGGGGTGCTGATCGGCTTATCGGGCGCGACGGTCGAGGAAATGACGATCCGAAAGATCACCGCGCTTCATGTCTCTTATCCCGAAGGCTTGAGCGAGGACTTGCTGGAGACGTTCCGTGAATTTCTCCCTGCTGAGGAGGTTGAAAAACGGATCAACGCCGCCAAAGAAAATCAAACGCGGATCAAAGACCTGTTCGCCTCCGCCAAGGCCTATCTTGCCCGCCGCACCGCTTCACCCGAAGCGGTGGCCCCTGAACCCCGCTGGGAAGCGATGCGCCCCTACCTTGAAGGCAGACTGCCCGTGATTTTCCACGCCAATTCGCCCAAAGGAATCCGGGGCGCGATTGCGATTGCCGACGAATACAAACTCAAGGCGATTCTGGCGGAAGGGCGCGAAGCGTGGCGCGTGGCCGACCTGCTGGCGAAAAAGAAAATTCCGCTTCTCTACACCCTCCCCCTCTCAAACAGCCTGGGCGGAGCAAACTTAAAGGACTACGATCCCTACGATACCGGCTTTGCAGGCGTGAGTGTGCTGCTTAAGGCCGGGGTGAAGGTGGCGTTTCAATCGTCGGACGCCGCCACCTGCCGCAATCTGCCCGGACAGGTCGGATTTCTGCGCTCGTTCGGGGTATCGAACGAAACGGCACTGCGCGGTTTAACCCTTACGCCCGCCGAGATTTTAGGCGTAGACACCGAACTCGGCTCGCTTGCGGTCGGCAAACGCGCCGACCTTCTCCTCACCGACGGCGACCCCTTGGAGATTTCGACACGGGTCGAACGAATGTTCATTGCTGGCAAACCGGTCTTGATGGAAAGCAGGCACTCGCGGCTTTACGGGCGTTACCGAGATCGAAAAGGAGAGCGGGCCGCCTCACCCAACTAACTGTGCCGTAGAGGAAACTTTGCTGTATGGAGCGGGTATCCAACTTCGTGTCTGAGGCGCCGCCTTCTCAAACAAAGAAAAACGTCTGAAGACGGATAGAGCGTTTGGGAGAGGGGAAGCCGCTCTCACCAAAGATTTCCGTTCGAAAAACGGCCCCGCTGCAGGCGTTGAGCGCGGGGATCAATCAGACCCGTACCCAATCTTAAGGTTGATTCGGGCGACGCTTTCGCCCGAATCAACCTGCCCAAAATGGAGCGTTGTGAAAGAAAGTCTGCACCTTTATGCAAGTCTCGTTCGCGCATCGCTGCTGGCGCAGATGCAGTACCGGGCTTCGTTTCTGCTGATGGTCTTTGCCAATGCGCTTATCACGCTGGCAGAGTTCGGCGGGATGTGGGCGTTGTTTCACCGGTTCGGCTCTTTGCGCGGCTGGAAACTCGAAGAAGTCGGGTTTTTCTACGGTATGGTCAATCTTTCGATTGCGCTGGGCGAAGGGGTCGGGCGAGGCTTCGACAAATTTGGGGTCCTCGTCAAAAGCGGAGATTTCGACCGGCTGCTGGTGCGCCCCCGCTCCACCGTGTTTCAGGTGGCGGCGGGGGAGGTGCTGCTCACGCGGCTGGGGCGCATGGCGGTCGCAGGAACGGTTCTGGTCTGGTCGCTGCACCGTCTTCCGATCTTCTGGAACCCCGGCACCGTTCTGTTTCTGCTGACTTCGATCCTGAGCGGCTCGGTGCTTTTTTACGGACTGTTCGTCTTTCAGGCCACCGTCTGCTTTTGGACAACGGAAGGGCTGGAAATCATGAACGTGGTCACCTATGGCGGAACCGAAGTGTCGCAGTATCCGCTGACGATTTACAGCGGCTGGGTGCGCGGTTTTTTCACCGTGATCGTGCCCTTCGCCTGTATCAATTTGTTTCCGGCAGGAATCCTCTTCGGCAAAACGAATGTGCAGCTGCCGACCTCCTCGCTGCAATGGCTGTCTCCTCTTGCCGGAGTTGTGTTTCTCACGGTGACCCTGCGCTTCTGGTCGTTTGGAGAAAAGCGGTACCGCTCCACCGGCAGTTAATTTCCAGGCCTATTTTCCACGTTTCTGACTCTAAATAGAGTAGAATCTCATCTACAACAACCTGGAGCCGAACTCTTGCCATGACCGATCAATCGAACCCCTCGCTTCCGCTTTCCCCTCCCCTGCCCGCCGATGAACCCGCCCACCTCCGCGCCGCCGAACTGCGGAAACAGATTCAACAGGCCAACTTTCTTTATTATGCTCAGGATGCGCCCGAGCTTTCCGATGCCGCCTACGACGCGCTGATGAAGGAACTTCGTCTTCTGGAAGAAACCTATCCCGACCTGGTGACGGAAGACAGCCCCACGCAGCGGGTGGGCAGCGAAGTGGTCACCGAGTTTACCCCCTACCGCCATCGGGTTTCGATGCTCTCCCTCGACAATGCGTTCGGCGAACAGGACTTGCGCGACTGGGAAGACCGCAACCGGCGAACCCTTGGCGCGGGCGACGGCTTTGCGTTCGAGTATGTCTGTGAACTCAAGATTGACGGCTCGGCGGTTTCCGTGCTTTATGAAAACGGCAAATTCGTTTCCGGGGGCACACGCGGAAACGGCGAAGTCGGCGAAGAAATCACGCTCAACCTCAAAACGATTGCCGCGCTCCCGAAACTCCTGACGCCGAACGCCGAGCGCAGGATGCCCGCGCTCCTTGAGGTGCGCGGCGAGGTGTTTCTCTCCCATAAAGAGTTTGCCCGCATCAACAGCGAAGCCGAAGAAAAAGGCGGGCGGATTTTCGCGAACTGCCGCAACGCGGCGGCAGGGTCGCTCCGCCAAAAAGACCCTTCTATCACCGCCACCCGCCGCCTCGATAGTTTTCTCTATGCGGTGGGGGCGTGTGAGGGCTGGACATTTCAGAGCCAGAGCGATTTGCTGGAAACCTACCGCACCTGGGGCTTGAAAACCAACCCGAATGTGAGGGTGTGTGCAGGGATTGAAGAGGTGATTGCGTTCTGCAAAGAGTGGAGTGACAAAAAAGAAACGCTGCCCTACGATATTGACGGCGTGGTGGTGAAAGTCAATTCTTACGCGCTTCAGCGAGAACTCGGCTCGGTGAGCCGAAGCCCGCGCTGGGCCACCGCCTATAAATATCCAGCCCTTCAGGTGCGAACGAAAGTCGAGGGGATCGGCGTCAATGTCGGGCGTACCGGAGCGATCACGCCGGTCGCGTTTCTCACACCGGTCGCGGTGGCGGGGGTGATCGTCTCACGCGCCACGCTGCACAATGAGGAAGAGGTTCGGCGAAAAGACGTTCGCGTAGGCGATACCGTTGTCATTCAGCGGGCGGGCGAGGTGATCCCGGAGGTGGTGGAGGTGGTGCTTTCGGAACGCACGGGAGCGGAAACGGAATTTATGATGCCGACCCACTGCCCCTCCTGCGGCACGGAAGTGGCACGAGTTTCAGGGGAGGTGGTGGTTCGCTGCCCGAACTTCGACTGCCCGCGCAAACTTCAAACCCGGCTGGAACATTTTGTTTCCCGCAATGCTATGGACATCGAAGGTCTCGGCGAAAAACAGATCGCCTCCCTGCTCGAAGCGGGTCTGGTGAAAGACGCCGCCGACCTTTACACGCTGACCCTCGAACCCCTGCTGCCCCTTGAACGTATGGGAGAGAAGCTCGCCACGAAAATTTTGGCGAACATCGAACGGAGCAAAACGCGCCCGCTCGCCAATTTTCTGTTTGCGCTGGGCATTCGGCACGTTGGGGAAAGCGGAGCGGAGGTGCTGGCCTCCCATTTCGGTTCTCTGGAGGCTTTGCGAAAAGCGACCGCCGAGGAACTGGCAAAAGTGTTTGAGATCGGCAAAGTGACGGCGGTGGGGATTGCGGAGTTTTTTGCGGACGAGCGTCAACAATCGCTTGTGGATCGGCTTCTGGCTCAGGGGGTGACGCCGAGCGTGGAAGCCGCCGCCCCCCGTACGGACGAATTCGCCGGAAAAACCTTTGTCTTCACCGGCACACTGACAAAGATGAAGCGCGAAGATGCCGAGCAAATCGTAAAGCAGAAAGGCGGGCGGGCGTCCGGCTCCGTCTCCAAGCAAACGTCCTACGTGGTAGCGGGAGAAAGCGCAGGCTCCAAACTGACCAAAGCGCAGGAACTTGGCGTGCCTGTGCTCACCGAAGACGAATTCATCGAATTGGCTCAGGAAATGGCTTTATGATCTTTATAAACCAAACGCATCGCCCGCGCCGCCTGCGGGAAAACCCGCTGCTTCGCAAAATGGTGCGGGAAACACGGGTGACGAAAGACAACCTGCTCCTTCCGCTTTTTGTCACGGAGGAGCGGCAGAGTAGGGAGATCACCTGCATGCCCGGAATCTTTCGTCACACACTCGATGACCTCAAACGGGAAGTGGCTCAGGCTGCCGCTCTAGGCATCCCGGCGGTGATGCTGTTCGGCATTCCTCTTCATAAAGATGAAGTCGGCTCCGGCGGCTACGACCCCGAAGGTGTGGTTCCCACCGCTATTCGCGCCCTGAAATCCGAAGTGGGAAACGCGGTGATGATCGTGCCGGATGTATGCCTTTGCGAGTACACCTCACATGGGCACTGCGGCGTTTTGAGCGGCGGCACGGTGGACAACGATGAAACGGTTCCTCTGCTGGCGCGTGCCGCCGTCGCCTACGCCGAGGCGGGAGCCGACCTGATTGCCCCTTCCGATATGATGGATGGCCGCGTGGCTGTGATTCGCGAGGAACTGGACGCCGCCGGCTTTCCCTCTCTGCCGATTATGGCCTACAGTGCCAAGTATGCTTCCGGGTTTTATGGGCCGTTTCGCGAGGCCGCTGGCTCCGCCCCGCAGTTCGGAGACCGCAAAGCCTACCAGATGGATCCACCGAACGCCCGCGAAGCCCTGAAAGAAATGGAACTCGATCTTTCGGAGGGAGCCGATATTTTAATGGTCAAGCCGGGGCTGGCCTATCTCGATATTCTGAAGGCGGCACGCGACCGGTTCGAGGTTCCGCTTGCCGTGTACAATGTTTCCGGCGAGTACGCGATGGTGAAAGCAGCGGCGGCCAACGGCTGGATTGACGAAGGGCGCGTAGTTTCCGAAACCCTGACTGCCTTTAAGCGAGCGGGAGCTGACATCATTTTAACCTATCATGCGGTGGAAGCCCTTCACAAAGGCTGGGTCGAGTAGGCGGCCCGCTTTTCTAAAGATTTTCTCAGTTTTATTCGGGGTGATCTCAACACTTACATGCCTTTTCGCGTATAGGGAAAGGGGAAACTATCCTCCAGGAAAGACCATGCCTCTGCAAGTGCTTGAACAGGCGTTCTCGACGATGGATGTCGCGAGAGAAAATTTACGGTGCGGGAAAGTGACCTTTTCGGCGGATCGAACCACCCGAACCGCCGGGGTGCTGGCAAAGGAGCAAATCTCCGGGCGGGGGCAGCGCGGGCGGCTTTGGTTTGCGCCGAAAGGGGAGGCTCTCTGCGCCACTTACTATTATCGGCGCGGACTGACCGATCCGCTTCACGCAGGGCAGATCGCTTTGCTCGCAGGGGTGGCCGTGGCGCACGCCCTGCAGACGCTGCTTTCGGAACAGGAAAAATACGTTGGGTTGAAATGGCCGAACGACCTGATGATGAACGGCAAAAAACTCGGTGGAATTCTGGTGGAAATGGAAAAAGCCGCCGACGGAGAGTGGACGGCCTTGATTGGAGTCGGCATCAATGTCAACGTCCGTGAGTTTCCGCCTTCGCTTCGTGCTTCGGCGACTTCCCTGCTGCTGGAGGGGCTGCCGGAAATTGAAATCGAATCCCTGGCGAACTTGATTGGAGACCGCCTTCACGAGATGGCAGACCGGCGGCGTGACAGCGGATTTGCCACGATTTTAGACTACTGGCGGCTTTACGATGTGACAGCAGGACGCCGCTATCGTGCTGAGATCAACGGCGAAACCCATGACGGAATCGCGGAAGGATTGGATGAGGCGGGCGCACTTCAGCTGCGTCTCGAAGACGGAAAGCTGCTGGCAGTGAGCACCGCGTCGAGCCTTTCCGAAAGTCTTGCCCCGGCATAACTTCCCACTACCAGATCAATCCCGTTCTGTCGAGTTCGCGGAGCAGAGGCGTCTCCACAAGCCGCTGCCGATACTCCGACGCCCACCAGAAACACTCCGTCGGATTGACGGCAGCCCCTTCGGTGACAACAGAAATAAAGCGGCTGGGAATCCAGCAAAGTAGGAAACGGGCCGTCTCAGAGAAAGAGGTTTCCGGGTGATTGTGCCGCCGACGCCATGCATTTTCCCGCTCGATGGCTTCCCTCGCTGGTTCGTTTTTTTCTTCCCCGTAGTAGACCCAGGTGTCCCAAGGGGGCACATCTTCTTCGTCTATAAAGCCTTCTGATTCGGCTCTGGAAAGATCGCACCCATCGCTTTCCTCCGGAAAAACGAGCAGCAAACGCCCGTGATGGGGGTAAAGAACCGATGCCTCCGGCTGAAGGTTCTCCCGTTTCAGCAAACCGGCGCGTCGTTCTGCTACACTTTCAACAACGCGCTGATTTTCTTCGGGTGTTTTCCACCTGTAATCGAAATAGCCCGGTGGATCGGGAAGGAGGCTGAGGTGGGAAGGGCGAAGATGCGGGGAGCGAAGGCAGCCGGGCGGGTCTCTCCGGTCTGTGTTTCGGGAGCACCACTCGGCGGTTTCGATTAAACGCTGGTAAACGCAGGTAAAATTCATAGAAGAAACATTGGCAAAAAAACTATTTGCGTTTTGTGCCGATGAGTTTGCGCCAGAACCGCCGCCATGCAATCCGAAAGCGGACCGTCCAGTGCCGGGGGGTGGGCTGACGGTAGGTACGCAGATCGGTGAGGTGCTGTAGTTCGAGGCGTCCGAAGCGACGGGTCGCCAGCTCCATTGCGTCCCGTACCCGGCGTTCGTCAGTCACAAAATGCCCGCGCCAGCCGCAGACAAAACATTCTTCGTTGGCTTCCAGATTCAGCCAGCCGCAGAGGTCGCAGATTTTGAGTTCATGCTCCTCAAACGTCCCGATTCTGCCCTGTCCCGGATAGCCCGCCTCTCGTGCCATTGCCCCGCTCCCCAAAAACGCCGAAATTTCCCTCAGCGTTTTGCCCCTATTTTTCCCGATACATCACTTCCGCAATCGTTTCACCTACCGCTTTCAAGGCTTTCGCACTGCAATTTTCAGGTGAATCTTCCTGCGTGTGCCACTGCACATACCCGCGAGTCTCGAAATTTCCGTAAGGCAGCGGATGGATCACATCCACTGTCGGAATCCCCTCTCGAATCAGCGGGGTGTGGTCGTCTTCCACTTCCTGCACTTCGTTGTAGAGAAAAACATCGTCGTGCTGAAGTGACTGCGCCACCGAGAAAATTTTGTCGTTCATTCCGGGTGCGGCGTTTTGCGAATTCAGTTCTTTCGCAATCACCAGATTTTTGCCGCCTACCATGTCGAGCAGAATTCCGTTGAACGGAGTGCCGAACGCCGGAGTTTTACGATAGTTTTTGGCGAAGTATTCGGCTCCCAGCAAAACGCCGTCCCCCTGCCCGCCTTTGGCCCGAAAGTCGCCGTAGTCCTCACCGTCTACCAGTACCAGCAGTACCCCGACCGTTGGCCGTTTTTCCTTGAACAGCCGTGCCAGCTCAAGCAGCACCGCCACCCCCGATGCGCCGTCAGAGGCCCCCAGAATGGGCGCGAGTCGGTTCCAGCCTTTCGGCCCGTACTGAAAGGCGGGGCCGCTTTTCAAGGCTTTGGAGTTCGGGCCGTCGGCAATGGGGCGCGTATCCCAGTGCGCCAGCAAAACGATGGGCGCAGAAGAGGGTTCGGTTTTCCCCTCCGGGTTGAACACGCCGACCACATTGGTGACCGGCATTCCGCGATACTGAAACTCCTGCAAAACGGTGCTGTCCGCGTACTTTTTCATCTCGGCTTTGAGATAGTCAAGGCATTTTCCATGCCCCGGTGCTCCGAGATAGCGCGGCCCGAAATCACATTGTTTTTTAAGCGAAGCAAAGGCGAGATCGGCATCGAATTTTGGATGAGCGGCAGGTTTTTCCACCGAGGGTGTCACCGCTTTGGCTTCGGCAACGGGCGTCGCCTTTGCCTCCGAGGAGACGGGTGAAGTCGTGCCTGCGTCCGGGGTTCCGGTGCAGCCCGCCAGTGCCCCTATCGCTGCCGCCCATCCCAATCCGCTGCGAAACCGTGTAATCACAAAAACTCCTCAACGAAGGGGAAAAGTTGGGGGGCCAAGCCCGCATCCTGCCGCTTTGCCCCCGGCATTTCCCCTCAACTCTGCTTTATTTCTCTTTGACGATCAGCCGCTCATCGCCTTTTTCGATCCGTTTTTTGGCCTTCAGATAGTTTTTGACGGCAGTTTCGAGCGTTTTGCCGTCCAGCTCTTTTTCGCTTTTTTTATCAATGTCCTCTTTTTTCCAGACCTTGAAATAGGCGAGCGCACCATTGGCAAGCGGAGCGGGCATGGCAGCCTTGTAAATTTTTCCGGCTTCGATAGCGGAGCCGTCCGCCTTCACCGAAAGCACCCTTTTTTCCCGGTCGCCGTCCGGGTTTAGAGTGACGGTCAGCCCCGAAAAGTGCAGAAATCCGCTGTTCGGCTTCGGATAGAGAAACAGTCCGTGTTCCAAGGCCTTGACGACCTGTGCGCCGGTGAGTTTCACGATGACGAGATTGTCCCCGGCAAAGTCAAGGGATTTCAGCACATCGGCGGTGCTGAGGTCTCCTTTCGGCAGCTTATAGTCCCGGTTGAAATAGGAGGCGGCAATGAACGCCAAGTCGCTTTTGGCTTCTTCACGGATGGCATCGGCGACAAGAGAGCCGAAAGCATTTTCCTTCGCCCCGATCTCTTTGGTATTGAGTTCGATTTCGGATTTGATCGTGTCCGGGGGCAGAGCACGACCCATTTGCGGCACCAGAGCAAAGGCAGCGGCTAATCCCAGCAGGGCAACCGCTCGGCGTCCCAGGGGTTTCATTTCTCGGTCTCCAGTTTCCGGGAGGGAATTCTCAATGGAAAATTCGTTTTCCCCTCCCTTCCATTCAGTTGCGTTTCCACTGCAGGTAGGCTTGAAGAAACGGATCGAGGTTTCCGTTCATCACGCCGATGAAGTCGCCCGTTTCGTAGTTCGTACGGTGATCCTTCACTAAGGTATACGGATGCTGCACATAACTTCGATCCTGATTTCCCCATTCATTCGCTTTGGATTCTCCGCGCAGTGCCGCATCGCGCTCATCCCGCTCCCGCATCTCTCTATCGAGCAGCCTTGCTTGTAGGACTTGCATCGCCATCGCTTTGTTCTTGTGCTGGCTTCGCTCGTTCTGACAGGTGACCGTGATTCCGGTCGGCAGGTGGACGATTCGAACCGCGGAATCGGTTTTGTTGACGTGCTGCCCGCCTGCTCCGCTGGAGCGGTAGTAGTCAATCCGCAGGTCGTCGGGATTGATGTCTACTTTCACCTCTTCGCCGATGTCGGGCAGCACCTCGACATTAGCAAAGGAAGTCTGGCGGCGTTTGGCGGCATCGAAGGGCGAAATTCGTACAAGCCGGTGCACCCCTTTTTCCGATTGCAGATAGCCGAACGCATTTTTGCCCTGAACGATAAACGTCGTGGATCGCAGGCCAGCAACTTCGGCTTCGCTCTCCTCTAGAATATCTACCTTGAAATTTCGTGTTTCCGCCCATTTCAGGTACATTTTCTGAAGCATCACCACCCAGTCGCAGGCATCGGTTCCCCCGGCTCCGGCCTTGATTTCCAGAATCGCATCCGAGGGGTCATGCTCGCCGGAAAGTAAGGTTTCCAATTCTAGGCGATCCAGGTCTTTGCGGATGCCCTCGACTTCGGAAGTCATTTCGGAGAGCGCGGCTTCGTCGGTTTCTCCCGCTTCCAAAAGCAGTTCGCCCATCACCTCCAAGTCTTCCAAACGAGAAAGCAGAGCGTTGTAGGGTGCGAGCGATTCTCGAAGCGCATTGAGTTTTTGGATCGTTTCCTGAGCGGCTTTTGCGCTGTCCCAGAAAGTTGGACGTGAAGACTCGGCTTCGAGTTGCGTTATTTCTTGTTGTTTGCCGGTCGAGTCAAAGATGACCTCCCAGCTCGTCGAGGCGAAGGCGGAATTCCCGTGCCTCTTTCTGCAAATCTTCGAGCATTTTGGGCGTTTCCTGTTCTTTGCCGCGCTGCCGAAAAAACCAGGCCCTGCCTGTTTATCGGCAAATCGCAGTGTCGTTTTTACTCAGTTTCAGTATACAGGCGAGAAAAGCGGGAGTCAAGCGAAGATTATCACAGAAAGGGGGGCGAGCGAAAACTCCCGGCCCCGCTTGCCGTTTGCCGGGAGATTGGCCCTGTGATGTTTCGTGAGGGCGGGCGGCGAAAATTGGAGGTGAGCGGTTTTGGCGGCACGACAGGGCAGATCGGATCACAGACGGGCCTGCCCTTCTGCTGAAGCGGGCAGGAGCAGAATCTTCCTCAATCCCGGTTTATGCCTGCGCTCCTTACCTCCAGAACTCAGAGAGGGTTGGACGCAGCTGCGTCCAACCCTCTCTGAGTTCAGAGCCGCTGCCGTTTTAGTAGATCGCAGCTTCGCTGTCCTTGTCGAAGAGGTGCGACTCCTCCAGATCGAGCACCACGTCTATGCGGTCGCCGATTTTGGCAGTGGTCGCGCTGTCCAGGCGGGCAATCATCGTAGTCTCGCCGGTTTTGAGGTGGACTTCTACCTCGGAGCCGAGCGGTTCCGTCACGTCCACCTCAACTGTCATGGTATTTCCCGGTACGGCCTGCACAAGCGAGGCCAAAGCGCGGTCGTAGATATGTTCCGGGCGAATTCCAAAAATCACAGTTTTGCCGACATACGCTCCGGCTTTTGCGGCTTTGTCATCGGGAAGCGTGATCTTGAACGAACCGCTGTCGGCCACCAGATGATCGCCCTCCGCCTTGAGCGTTACGGAAGCGAAGTTCATGGCGGGCGAGCCGATAAACCCGGCGACAAACAAATTGGTCGGGTACTTATAAAGTTCGAGCGGTTTGCCTACCTGCTGAATCACGCCCGCAGACATCACCGTGATCCGGTCGCCCATTGTCATGGCTTCGATCTGGTCGTGAGTCACGTAAACGGTGGTGATACCGAGTTTATGGTGAAGTTTGATGAGGTCGGCGCGGGTTTGCACCCTCAGTTTCGCGTCGAGGTTGGAAAGCGGCTCATCCATGAGAAAGACTTTTGGCTCGCGCACAATCGCCCGTGCCAGGGCCACGCGCTGCCGCTGTCCTCCGGAAAGTTCTTTGGGTTTGTTTTGCAGTTTCGAGTTCAAGCCCAGCATTGCCGCCGCGTCCTGAACCCGTTTGTCAATCTCCGGTTCGCTGTAGAGACGTTTGGTATTGAAGGGCCAGATGCCGCCGGAGGCCACCCGCTTAAGGCGCAGCCCGAACCCGATATTGTCGTAAACGCTCATGTGCGGGTAGAGCGCGTAGTTTTGAAATACCATTGCAATGTCGCGATCTTTGGGCGAAACATCGTTGACTAAGCGATCCCCGATCCGAATCTCTCCTCCCGAAACCTCTTCAAGACCGGCGATCATTCGCAGGGCGGTGGTTTTGCCGCACCCGGAGGGGCCGACCAGAACCATGAACTCCTGATCGTGAATTTCAAGATTGATGTGATTGACGGCGGTGAACTTGTCAAACGTTTTCGTGAGGTCTCTGAGGATGACGCTCGCCATAAGGGGATGATCTCCAAATCGCTGAATTTTGGCTGAGGGGTACGGGGAATTATAAGACGTTTCAGTGGGATTGTCAAGAGCCGCGGTCTGTTCTGCCCTCTTTTCAGAGAAGCGGGTCTACAAAAAATCGCCGTCCGGGTTCAGCCCTTTGCCGCATTTCCAGCAGACCACCGCTTCGAGGGAAGCGATACTTTTGCATTTGGGGCACTGATGCAGCTTGACGGGAAACTTGCCGCACTGGTAGCAGCGCACACTTTCGTGATAAACGAGCGCACCGCAGTGGCCGCAAGCCCCCGCATCGTTGGCTTTTTCGGCAGCCGTTTTTGTCGAGCCTGCCATCGGCTTATCGGCTCAGGGTCAAGGAGGAGGCCGTTGGGGAAGGACGCCCCTTTCCACCGGTGGCCCGAAGAAAACTCCGCAGCGAAAATCCAGTGAGGACTAAGGCTCCCAAAGCCCAGACTGCGGCCCACAAAAAGGGCGTACCGCCAAAATACTTCGCCATATTTGCGGCATCGTTGTGCGCCGACCCCATCTGAGTAAGCGAAATCAGAATATGCAGATCACCCAGCGCATTGAGCGAACAAAAAGCGGCGAGAAAGGTAACGACGAACTGCGCGGTAGAAGGCTTGAGGGTTTTGGCCAGCAGAAGCAGTGCAGAGGTGAGGCCCAGACCCACCACCAGAGTGAACGGGTCCTGAACCGGACGGAAAGCCCAGGCCAGCGTGATCGCCAGGATCGAAAAGGCGGCAAACCCCAGCGCGACTTTCCCGGCATGGCCGTGCTTGAGGCGACCGACCTGCATGAGCAAAGCCCCGAAAAGGGCGGCTCCGAGGTAGCCGCTAGAAAAGGTGATCCACGAAAGCAGCGGCGGGGTCGAGGCCATGGTCACCCCTTCGCCGTTGGGCATTACCTGCAGCGACTGAACCGCGCCGCCGGTTGCAATCGCCGCCAGCGCGTGCCCGCTTTCGTGAACAAAGGTCACGAACAGGCGCAGCGGATAGAGCACCAGATTCGCAAACGGAATGAACTGAAGCACAATCGCCAGGGTGAGGGCGAAAAAAAGCCGAGTCCGCGCCTTGTCAACGCCGTTTCCGCCCGCTTTAGGGCCTCTTAAATCAAATCCGGTGAAATTGCCGCTGCTCATCTCGCGCTCTCCTCAACGTTTCGTCCCCGCAGGGACGTCAGTACCTATGTCTCTCTACGTTTTCGGCTGCAGGTTCGTCTCCCGTCCCCGTTTCCCAAAAGAAAGATCGAAGATGGTTTCGGCCTGCACTCGAAACGAAATGCGTGTGCGTTTATCGCGTATACTATTAAGACACATTTCAGACCCCGCCCGTTTCATTGCTCTTTTCACTTTTTTTTCAGACGGCGGAGGAAAGGGTTTTTCGATGGTTAAATGTCCCCGCTGTGAGCAGCTTGTTGACGAAATGGTTCGCACGACGTGCCCGCTTTGTTTCACTCCGATTACGGCTGACCCCAACGCCCCGGCTTCGCCGCAGGTCTCCGCTGCCCCCGAAGCAGACCCGGCAGTACCGGGGGTGGCTCCGATGACACTGAATTCACAGGCCGCTCCGCCGCCCCGTCCCGGCTCGCAGACGGCAGGCGGGCGCGTTTCGCTGATGGGAGAGATCATTCCCGACGACCCCGCAGCCCCGCAAAGTTTTACGGGGGCGAACGTGCAGCAGATGAAAGACCCCCGCGCCACCCTTTCGGATCAAAACTTTGAGGAAGCAGAAACCTCCAACCGCCGCAAAAACCTGATTTCTTATCTGATGTTTTTCGTGGTGGTGTTCGGCGGCGGCGGTTACTACTGGTGGTACGGGCATCGTACCAACCCGCAGGATCAACTGAAAAAATATATCGAGGCAACCAAAAACCTCGATTACAAGCGGATGTACGAACTGACGGCCCTGACTGATGAGCAGAAAAAGAGCATTCCCGACGCCGATGCCTTTCAAGGGCAGGCGAAATCCGCAGCCTCGGTTGTTGGCGGCGAGGGAGCGCTCAAAAAACTCCTCAGCGGAATGACTCTGGTCAGTGTCAGTGAGCCGAAAACCGATGACAAGGGGGCGACCAAAGTCGAAGCCAAACTTAATTTCTCGTTTGGCGGGCAGACTTTTCCCGTCAACAGAACCGTTGAAATGAAAAACGAAGGTGGTCTCTGGAAAGTCGTGGGTGAACCCGGTGCGTTCGCCAAGCTTGACGGAATTCAGTAGTCGGGTCTCATTTCGCTCTTTAAGCGAGGCACGGCCTTCCCGGTCGTGCCTTCTTTTTATGTTCACTGTTCCCGAAAAAGGTATCAGAATCACGCAATAAGCCCCAATATGCATAAAAAAACCTGAAATAATCGCAAAATATCTGAAATAGTGCTTGCACTCGATTCGCAAATCTGCTAAAATAAGACAGAAATCACACATTTAGCGAGATTCACGAAGAGTCAGCCCAGCCGTAGACTCTCCGTTCTCGAAACAGGATGCTTTGACACGATGTCTGAAATCGGGGACAACCTCAAACGCATTCAAGACCGAATCGCCCAGGCCGCACAGCGGGCCGGGCGAAACCCCGAAGTCGTTACGCTGATTGCGGTGTCGAAAACGGTTTCGATTTCCCGGATGCTTGAAGCAGTCGAGGCAGGGGCAGCCGAATTCGGCGAAAGCTACGTTCAGGAAACGCGCACCAAGTTCGCTTCGCCGCTTTTGGATCGGCTTCCGTTGACGTGGCATTTCATCGGGCATCTGCAAAGCAATAAAGCGAAGGAAGTAGTTTCGCGATTTGCCCTCGTTCACAGCGTAGACAGCCTTTCTCTGGCCAAAGAGATCGGAAAGCAGTCGCTCAAATCCGGGCGGGTGACCCCGATTTTGCTGGAAGTGAAAATTGATCCCGCCGATACCAAACACGGGTTTAAGCCAGAGGCCGCCGCCGCCGCCGCCGCTGAGGTGCTGGAACTGCCGGGAATCGAACTCCAGGGCTGGATGGGGATGGCGGCTTACGAAGCCCCTGAAGCGCAGGTGCGGGCGCAGTTTCGCACTCTGAAATCTCTGTTCGACGCGCTTCCTGAACCGAATCGTCGGGTGCTCTCGATGGGAATGACTAACGATTTCGAGATCGGCATCGAAGAGGGAGCGACCCACGTTCGAATCGGAACCGCTCTTTTCGGCGCACGACGCCCCGAAGACTAAGTTTTCGCTGTTTTTCCTTTCCGAAGGAAAATTTGACGGAAAAAGACATGGTAAGAAATTTCGGCAGCAGACCGAAAGAATGGTGCTTTTTTGCTCTTTTTTTGTGTGACCGGAGCTCCCAACCCTGAACTGATTTTACTGGAGGAGACGCGAACGTGAACCCTGAACCGATCTCTGATGAATATGAACCCCGCCGAAGCTGGTGGTCAAAACTGCGCGACGGCATTTTTGGTGCAGACGAAGTAGAGGAAGACGAGACCGCCGATCCTCGTCATCCGCAAGCCCAGGCCCCTGCCGCTCCCGGACAGGCACAAAAGCCCAACCAGGCTCTCCGTATCCACACGGCACGAGGAGGGCGGGTTTCCGTTCGCCTCAATGCCCAGGTGATGGAGGACGCGAAACTGGCGGCAGATGGGCTGAAATCCGGCGAACATCAGATTGTCAATCTGGAAAAAGCGACCCCCCAAATGGGCGAGCGTATTATTGACTTTCTGAACGGCGTCTGCTACGCGCTCGATGGCTCGGTTGAGCGGGTTGGAGACAAAGTCTTTATGTACGTTCCGGCGAATGTGAGCGTCGAGGTTGATAACGGAGCGGCGGCTTCGGCGACGGCCAATCGGGTTGTCACAACCTTTCGCGAGTAGGTGACCTATGGCGCGTCGTTCCCCACAATCCCCCGAAACCGAAGCGGAAGACCTCGAACCCGAAGTAGAGGAGGAAAGCCCCCCGCCCTCCTCGCTTTCCGGCAAACGCATCGGCATTATCGGAGCCGGGGCAATGGGCGGCTCGCTGTGCCGGGGCATGGTGAAGGCTGGAGCCGCTCCGCCGGATACCATTGTGCTGTACGATCCGCATTTGGCCCACACCCAGGCCCTCCAACAGGAACTCGGCGTGAAGGTGGCGAAAAGCGCGGTTCTGATCGCAAAACACTGCGACGTTGTGGTGCTCTGCATCAAGCCCGCCAACGTGGTTCCGGTTCTGCTCGAAATCGGAGAAACCCTGCTGCGGGATGAGGGCACAAAGCCGCTGCCGCTGGTCATTTCCATTGCCGCTGGAATTCGCCTTAAAACCCTTGAAGCCAATCTGCCCGAAGGAATTCCCGTGGTTCGTGCCATGCCCAACACCCCGGCCCAGGTGGGGATGGGAGCCGCCGCGTACTGTTCGGGTCTCTCCGCCTCCGAAGAACACCTGAGTGCCGCCCATGAAATTTTTGCGTCGGTGGGAATTGCCGTCACCGTCCCGGAAACGATGATGGACGCGGTGACCGCGCTTTCCGGTTCCGGCCCCGCCTACATTTACCTCGTGATCGAGGCCCTCGTGGATGGCGGCGTCAAAGTCGGGCTTCCCCGCGATGTCGCCTACAAACTCGCCACGCAGACGGTACTCGGCTCCGCCCAAATGGTGATCGAGACGGGGATGCACCCGGCCCAGCTGCGCGATATGGTGACCACGCCTGCGGGAACCACCATTTCCGCCCTTGCCTCCCTCGAACACTCCGGCTTGCGAGCCGCCCTCATTGACGCCGTTGAAAGTGCCACTCTCCGCGCCCGCGAACTGGACTGAACCGGTTTGCCCTCCTCCCGGACAACCTCACCCCCCGACCCCTCTCCTTTAGGAGAGGGGTCGGGGGGTGAGGTTGTGGAGAAAACGGGATGTGGTGCAGACCTGGAGTTTGTCCCTCTCTCTAGTGAGGCACGAACAGTTTGTTCACCTGGCGCGGGGTGTAGGGCAGCAGCATCGTTTGTCCCTCTCCCTAGTGAGGCACGAACGGCAGGGAGAGGGGTTGGGGTGAGGGCAGGAGGGCTAGTGAATCGGCGAGGTGACGGAAGTCCCCTTGTCTAAAGCCTGAATCCCCTTGATCGCTTCCGCCCGGTGCGTTCTCAACAGGTACGCCATGTCCTGATGCCGTTTCGCTTTCTCCGTTTCGCCTCCGGTGAGAAAAACCCGGGCGAGCTTTTCATGGGCTTTTTCGTCGGTCGGGTTGCTCTGAATTGTGTTCTCCAGCGTTTGCACCTTTTCCAGATAGGCGGAAAGTTCTCCTGCACTTTGATCGGCGCGGTCTGCTTCCTGGGTTTTCCCCACCTTTCGGTAAGCACGGGCCAGAGCTTTGGTGGCGATGAGATCGTAGACATCGGCGCGGATCGAACTTTGCAAAAGCGGGATCGCCTCTGCCGCATTGCCGTGATCGAGCAAAAGCCGTCCGAGCCGAGTTTTCACGGTGATCGCGGTCGGTTCCAATTTGAGCGAAGTACGCAGTTCCTGTTCGGCTTCGGCTTCGCGTGCGGCGGAGGGCGAGGCGATTTGAAGCAGGGTCGCCAGGAGATAATGCGCCTGGGCATCATCGGGGGCGGCAGTGAGCCGCTTGCGAAGAAGGGCTTCCGCTTCAGGATAAAGCGATTTGGCGCGGAGGGCGTTCGAGTATTCTTTGTAAAAATCAGTACGGGTGGGAGCCAGCGAAACCGCTTTCTGAAAGGCTTCGAGCGATCCGGTCCTGTTGATGAGTTGATTGTAGTAGGCGATACCCAATCCAATCCAGGCATCAGCGTTGGAAGGAGCCTGCTCGGTGGCACGTTTGTAGGCCTCTACGGCGATCCGCAGGATTTTGGCTTTTGTCGAGGCTTCGCCCATCCCCATCAGGGCAGGAAACCAGTTGGGTTTTCGTTTGAGGGCGGCGATGTAGGAAAGCGCGGCTTTTGCGGGAGCCCCGCCTTTAAGCCGAACATCGCCGAGCAGCAACAGGCTTTTCGGGGAATCCGGCGCAAGTTCCACCGCTCGCTGGGCCGCCGCTTCCGCTTCAGGCAGCCGCCGATTTTTGAGCAGAGCCTCTCCCCAGAGCCGCTGCGCCTGAGCATCGTTGGGTAGATCTTTTGCCCACTGCTCCCGTGCCAGAAAACCGCTTTCTTCTTTTCGAAACGAGTCGCGCCAGATGACCAGTCCGTCGGTCCAGACCGGTTTCAGGTAACGTTCCCGCAGACTGCTGACGCCGCCGGGACTGATCGTTTCGGCAACGCGCTCGACCGGTGCATCAGGCGGAAGGGAACGGACACGATCCAGTGCGCCCTGTGCCTGTCCCTGCGTTGCGGGGTTGCTTACTGCCCTCTGGAGAATCTGCTCGGCCTTCGCCCGATTTCCCGACGCCGCTGCAGTTGCTGCCCAGGTGAGCCAGAGAGCGGGGTCGTTTTCACCCGCTGCCGCTTTTTCCAGGGTTTCACTGGCTCTGGTGTAATCCCCGGCCTCGGTTTCTCGCACCGCCGTCGCTACCAGAAGCGGCAGCTGTAACGACCCGGAGGCAATCTGGGCTTCGAGATCGGGCAAAAAGGCATCCCGCTGCTGACTCTCCTGGAGGCGCAAGCGAACGGGAAGGCTGATAAGAGCTAGAGAGCCAGCAAGAACAACGCCCGTCCTGAGGAGACGGGCGTTGTTCTTGCTAGACTTCGCACCCTGTTTTTGTTCTTGGTTCGACAAGGCTGCAAACTTAATCATTCAGAGAGTTCCACACGTCGTCTAATTTTCTCCGGCAGTATTGTAGTTGTTTAGAACGATGGCAAGATCGTCACTGTCAATTTTCCCATCCTGGTTGTAATCATAGTCCCAAACATAGGTTCCGTCTCCTCGGACGGAATTATAAGCACTCAATGTTGCGTTGAGATCGTCCACATCAATGACATTATTATGAGTACCATCTCCGTAGAGCAAATTCAGACTAATATCTGCCACAGACCCCACTGTAGGCACAGTGACGTTAACCACTTTCTTCAGACTGCTGTGTCCAGTGATTACAAAGCGATACTGTCCAGCAGGGAAAGAGGAGTCAGGAAGGTAACATTCTCCTGTTTCGCTTGGTATCATCCAGAGTGATCCGCTGTTGCCGGAGGTTGAACTGTACGCGAATTGGATGAAATGATCTGTGACAGGCACAGGGACGATAAACTTAATTATATTCGAATTATAAAATGCGTAAGGAACAACTGCATCTACCGAAGAGGTTAAAGTACCAATAGAACCCGTTGCTGGATAGTCAATCGAATCGATGCTTCCATTAACTCGAACCCAATCCGCAGCAACAATACGGGCAATACCGTTTTTAAAAACGAGTTGTTGAATAATCGTTGAAAATGTATCGTGGATACTTGTGCTTCCTAGTTCTTGCTGATGATAGCTTCCAGAAGCAAAAGCAGTTAATCCTGGGCCGCCATACAACCCGTTCGATTGGCAAAAAGCAGACCCTTTAGAGGCAATTACAAAGGCATGTACATAGCCTTCGTGACCTAATTTGAGCTGAATGTACACCGGGACGGGACCATCATTAGGTACTGTGCCATCGCGAGTAATGTCCCAATACCAGAACATAACAGGATAAATTTCAAAAAGATAATTCTTGGGGTTTGTTTGAAATATACTACCGCCTGCTCCGATTCTTCCTTCAAGCACATCATCTGAAGGCCTAAGGGATACTGGCGTGTTGTTACCAATCGGCTTGGTCATCCCACCGTCATTATATCTCCACGTTGGCGTAATAGCTATGAAAGGGTCTAGCGGTCTGACGTATACACTGCTTGCACGGGGACCGCTAATCGTGTACGTATGATTGTTGAAGGTAAATGTGTTTCCGTGTCTCTGGCTAGAGTACGCAGGCGGCCAAGCATTTCCTTGTCCATGTGCAGATTGTGTTGCCAAGACGGTGAAAACCGCCAAAAGGGTTGTACACTGCTTCAGTGACATCATTTCAGTTCTCCAGTAAACTAATTTACCTTTAGGGATAGGGGTATTGAAAGAGCAAAATTATTTTTTCTCCGCCTCTTTTTTCATCCTCTCTTTTTCTGCTGCCGGGATACCTCCCCCATTCATGTGATCCTTGACCCAACTTTTTCCAGACGCTTCAGGAGGAGCAACCTCCTCTTTTTTGCCGCAGCCACCAAACAAAACACAACTGAAAACAGCGATAACCATCGTTCGTTTCGACATTAAATTACCCTTTCTTAAATCACAAAATGAGAGCAGGAAGAATCACGATTCTTCCTGCTCTGTTAAACGTTCAACAATTACGGGGAGACCGTAACGGTCGGCTTCGCGAGCTTGAACATATAGAAGTCATTGCCGCGAACCTGCGCCCAGCGCATCACCTTCGCGTGGCCGTCCGCGAACATATAGTTCATGGCGTCCATGTGACCTTTCGCCTGAACTTTGTTGTTGTTAGCGAATTCAGTGGTGCAGGGAGGATTAATCCCAGGCGAAGCGGGAGCTTGGTCAATTGGAGATTTGGGAGAACCATCTGCGTTGCGCTTACGGCCAGAAAGCTTCCAAGTGTCGCAGTTGGTGAACATGGAACCCCAAGGAGTACCCGGTGTAAAGGAATTGCTGAGGCCGCCTTCTGTGCCCCATTGCTCTGTTATGGCAATCGTTTCAGCAGGTGCATCGAATGCTGCCAGCGATTTACCTTTCTGCCACTCAGACATTCCAGTGTTGGGATCGGGAGCGACCCCGGCAGCAGCTCCTGCATCGGTTGCAATTGCACAAACATAACCGTAAGAACGGCGATATTTCCCATCGGCCATCGAGCCATCGAAATACTGACCTTTGTCATGGTTATTGGTATTGATGGGGGTAGCATCAGACGGACAGGCGAAAATTGCCCAGTTTTTGATGTAGGGGTAAATCTGGTGCTCGTAGGGAATTTCCTGGCGTCCACCGCCGTTAATCGACGGGTTCAGCGCAAAGGAAGCGGGCATTGACTCGTCGTAGTCCTGAGCATACATCTGGAAGCCGAGGCCGATCTGCTTGACGTTGGAAAGGCAGGACGTTTTGCGTGCCTGTTCACGTGCCTGAGCAAAAACCGGGAAGAGAATCGCCGCCAAAATCGCGATGATTGCAATGACGACAAGCAGCTCGATAAGGGTGAACCCTGATCGTGTTCGTTTCATGTTCCTTTTCTCCTTGAAAATTTTTGGAAAGGAATCGTTGACCCAGAAATGTGGAAAATGAGTTCTAGGGTCGGGTAGCATCGGCGTCCGATGCGTTGATCCGTGTTCACGCTTTAATCAGCAGCGAACACGTTCATCATAACAGATACTGACGCTTCTGTCAACGCAGAAACGTCTCAGATACGAAAAAAAACCATTTATTTGTGTCATTCTTTCGCACCTGTGGCATAATTCGCGTTTGGAGGGGCATCCTCGCTCGCTTTTGCACCGGGACTAGCCAAACGGTCAGGCTTATCGCCCGCCACTTGACTGATCCCTCTTTTCTTTTTCCCCTGTATTCTAATTTCACAGCACGCTTTATTGCTGGGAAAACGTTTTGAGGAAAACAACTCTATGGAAAATCTACTTTTGAATCTGTCGAATGGGCTGGCGGAGGCGGTCGAGCGAGCGGCTCCCTCGGTCGTGCGGGTGGACGATCATTCCCGCCTCACCGCCACCGGATTGATCTGGAACCCGAATGGGGTCATTGTTGCCACCTCGCACGGCGTCGAGCAGGACGAAAATCTTGTGGTCGAACTGGGGGATGGCCACCGTTTCCCGGCCTCTCTGATCGGGCGCGACAACGACACGGACATTGCCGTACTGAAAATTGAAGCGACTGGGCTTCCCGCCATCACCCGCGCCGACTCCGATACGGTGAAGGTGGGGCATCTCGCGCTTGCCCTGGGTCGCCCCGGCACTTCCGGGCTTCAGGCCACCATCGGCATCGTAAGTGCCCGCATCAACTCTCAAAAAGAGGGGCAGGACGAATACCTGCTCCACACCGACGCGATTCTTTATCCGGGCTTTTCGGGCGGGCCGCTGGTCAATGTCAACGGCGAAGTGATCGGCATGAATAACCTCCTCTACGGACGCGGAAAAGGCGTGGCGGTGGGTGCGCCCGTGCTCTCTCATGTCGTGGGGTCGCTGCTTCAGCACGGCACGGTTCGGCGCGGCTATCTCGGCGTTCGCACTCAGCTGGTGGAGCTTCCCGCCTCGCTCGTCACCTCGCTCTCGCTTACTTCCAATGTCGCCCTGCTGCTTGTTGGGATCGAAGCCGACGGCCCCGCCGACGCCAGCGGCCTGCTGCCCGGAGACGCGGTGACCGGAATCAACGGACAGGCGGTTTCGGATGTCGAAACCCTGCGCCACACTCTGCGCCGCTTACAGGCCGGTCAGACGGCTCGGATAGACCTTCTGCGTGGTGGAACCCCTCTTATGGTCGAGGTCACGCTTGGCACGGAGAAGCAGTGAGCGGGGAGAAAGACCTCACCTCCGGCCCCTCTTCTTCCGAAGGAGGGAGGCCGGAGGTGAGGTTTCACATGAAGTGAGGGGTACGATGAAATTAGCGACGTTGGAACGATTGGCCGGGCTGGGCCTCGAAACCGAGACTCTGGTGAGCCGACTGCGCGAGAGCCTCGTTCAGATCAAAAGCGGCGGCGGGCAGGGAGCGGGCGTGATCTGGAGTTCCGAGGGCCTCATTTTGACGAACGATCATGTGGCCTCTACCGGGCGCGTCGAAATCATCACGCAAGAAGGAAGAACGCGGCTCGGAACCGTAATCGCTCGTGATCCCTCTCAAGACCTTGCGGCGATTCGGGTCGAACAGCTCCATCTTCCGGCGGCTCAGCTTGGAGACGAAACGAACCTGCGAATCGGGGAACTGGTGATCGCCGTCGGAAATCCATTTGGCGTGGTGGGAACGGCGACGCTGGGGATCGTGAGTGCCAAAGGGGGTCACACCTGGATAGGAAGGTCCCGGCGGGAGCTGCTTCAAGCGGATGTCGAACTGGCTCCGGGCAATTCGGGCGGGCCGCTCGCCACCATGGAGGGGAAGGTCGTCGGCATCAATGCGATGGTATTATCGCCGGGGATCGCCGCCGCCATTCCGGTGTCCGTGGCGAAGCAGTTTGTCGAAAGGTTAAGGCGAAATTAAACGCATGAGTCGAGTTCTCATCATTGCGGCTTATGCTTCGGTTCGGGCCGGCCTTCATACGCTCCTCAACGAGGCCCCCGATTTGGAGGTGGCCGGTGAGGTCACCGGCAGCGGTGATTACGCCCGTGTGCAGGAGGAAACCGAGGCGGACGTAGTGCTCGCCGATGTGACCGAAACCGAGGCCGTGCGCCTGCTTACACAGATGGAGGGAGAAAACGCGGCTCTTGTTCTGCTGGGGGAAAGCGGCACAGAGGCACGGCTTCTTGTTGGGGCCGACCTGCCGGGACTTGCCTACCTGAAGCGGGAGGCGGAGGGCGAGGAGATTATTGCCGCCGTGCGTGCCGCCGCCGCCGGGCTGGTCGCCCTGGATCGCAGTTTTCTTTTCGCCCTGCGCGAACTGCCTCGCGCTCCGTCCCCGCAGGAAGCCCGATTTCTGGAGCCGCTTTCCCCCTCCGAAACCTTAACGCAGCGCGAAGGGGAGGTGCTTCAGTTGATGGCGCAGGGCTTACCCAACAAGCAAATCGCCGCCAAACTCACCATCAGCCAGCACACGGTGAAATTTCACGTCGCTTCGATTCTGGCGAAACTCGGCGCGGTTTCCCGCACGGAAGCCGTGACCATTGGGGCAAGGCGCGGCCTTATTCTGCTCTAAATGCAGAGAGAGATGCCGCAGGGGTGAACGTTATTTTTGCTGCTTTGCTTTTTGAGTGAAGCCTCTTGTTTTGCTCTGTGTCTCCCGCGCAGCGGAGGGGTCAAACGGAGATGCGGAGATAACGTTTTGCCCCGACTTTGAGCACGGCATCGGCAAGAGATTCCGGGGTTAATTCGGCTTTAGGATCGCCTACTCTTTCGCCGTTCACACTCACGCCGCCCTGCTCAACAAGGCGGCGGGCTTCCCCCGTGCCTTTTGCAAGTCCGGCCTCAGTCAGCAGCTTCGCAATCCAGATTTTTCCGTCGGTGAGATGTTCCGGGGTCAAACGGAACTCTGGCATTTCGGAGGGCACGCCCCCTCTGGCATGAATTCGGTTCCATTCAACATGAGCGCGTTCCGCTTCCTCCGCACTGTGATAAAGGGCGATGATCTCGCGGGCCAGCCGACTTTTCACCTCTTTCGGATTGACGGCTCCGCTTTCGGCTTCGGCGAGCAGGCGTTCGATTTCATCGAGCGGAACATCGGTGCAGAGCGTAAAATAATCACGCATCATCGCATCGGAAATCGAGAGCAGCTTGCCGTACATCACATCGGCACTTTCGGCGATGCCAACATAGTTGCCCAGCGACTTCGACATTTTCTTCACGCCATCCAAGCCTACCAGCAGCGGCATGAAAAGCGCAATTTGCGGGTCTTGCCCGATTTCGCGCTGAAGGTCGCGCCCCGCCAGAATGTTGAAGGTTTGATCCTGCCCGCCCATTTCCACGTCGGCTTCGATGGCCACCGAGTCGTAAGCCTGGGCCAGCGGATAAAGCAGTTCGTGAAGGGAAATCGGCTGATGGGCGGCATAGCGATTCGCAAAGTCGTCCCGCTGCAGCACCTGCGCTACCGTCATTTTCGCGGCCAATTTCACCACCTCCGCGAAATCGAGTTTGCCGAGCCATTCGCCGTTGAAGCGCACGGTTGTTTTTTCACGATCCAGCACCCGCGACAGTTGATCCACGTAGGTTTTCGCGTTTTCGCCAATCTCGGCGGGGGTAAGCATGGGACGGGTAGCGGAACGCCCGGAGGGGTCGCCGATCAGGGTTGTATAATCCCCGATAATGATGATGACCTGATGTCCAAGGTCTTGAAACTGCCGCAGTTTTCGCAGGACAACGGCAAAACCGAGATGAATGTCGGGAGCAGTCGGATCAAGACCGAGTTTGATGTTGAGGGGTTTGCCGGTCTTTTCGGACTTAAGCAGTTTTTCGATCAGTCCGTTTTCGGGCACAATGCCGGAGGCACCGCGCTTAAGGCGTTCCGCCTGAGCGATAAGAGATTCGGGCACGGGGTAAGGTTCCTTGATCGGTAAGTTAGAAACCTCCGATTTCTGCTTGAGGGCAGAATCGGAGGCAAAAGTCAGCAGCTACTTTGGCGTGAAGGAGGTTCCGCAGCCGCACGAGCGGGAAGCGTTGGGGTTGCTCCATGTCCAGCCGCCTTCGAGCAGGTTGCGGGTGGAATAATCGAGGTGAACCCCTTCCAAAAAGCGGGCACTTTTTCGATCCACGAAAATTCGGACGCCTTCGATCTCGAAAACCTCGTCTTTGTCGGTCGGGATTTCTTCAAGGTTCATCACATAGGACAACCCGGAGCAGCCGCCTCCCTTAACGCCAATGCGGAGAGCCAGCGCGGGGTTTCCCTTTTTCTGAATCAGGAATTTTACCTGCGCGACTGCCGCCGGGGTCAGGACAAGAGGAGTTTCGGTTTGGGACGGAACGGATTTCAATTGGGGTTCTAAGGTCAATTCGCTCATGGTTTTTCTTCCTCGGTCAAAGCAAATTAAGTCAAGGCAAAAAGGACGGAAGCCGATTTCACTTCAACCGTCACATCAAGCCGAGTTCCAGCTGCGCCTCTTCGGACATCAGGTCCATCGTCCAGGGCGGATCCCAGACCACATCAATCAGGACATCTTCGATGCCGTCAATCGCTTTCGTTTTCGACTCGACTTCCCCCGGAAGCGACTGCGCGGCGGGGCAGGCGGGGGAAGTGAGGGTCATCCGAATTCGGGCGATGCCGCGCTCGGTGACGGTGACATCGTAGATCAGGCCGAGTTCATAGATGTTGACCGGAATCTCCGGGTCGAAGACGGTTTTGATGGCGTCCATAATCTGCCCCTCTAAAAGCGAGGTCTGCATCGGCGTCAGGAATTTGATTTTTGTCGGGGCTTCCTCGACGTTTTCATTTTCGGCGAGAAGGTCTCGTTCCAGCAGCGTGTCTGTGTTCATGCGTGTTTTCCAGCCAGTTCCCGGATGCGGGTGACAATGCCCGCCAGTCCGTTGCGTCGGTTCATCGAAAGGTGCTGTCCCAGCTCCAGTCTGTCCAAAAGTTGATTGATGTCGAAAGACAAAACTTCCTGCGGGGTACGTCCGTTATAGACTTTGTGAAGTAAGGCGGCCAGCCCTTTCACGATGGCGGAATCCGAATCGGCGCGAAAGGTAATCACTTCCTGCACGTCGTGCCTGTCTTTGTTTGCCACCACCCAAACCCGGCTCTGGCAGCCGTGAATTCGGTTTTCCTCGGTTTTCTCCGCTTCGCTCAGGGGGGGCAGTTTTTTGCCCAGGTCAATCAGCAGTCCATACCGCTCTTCCCAATCGTCGAACATCCCGAACCCTTCGACCAATTCTTCTGAAATTTCTTGCTGAGTTGCCATAAAAGTTGACTGTTCACCGAGAACACCGATTAACGCAGAATTTTTGTCGCCCCATTGGTGCGAATCGGTGTTCTCGATGGGTTATTCTAAAAATTTTCGGGCTTTGTGCAGTCCGCGTACCAGAGCATCGAGTTCTTCGCGTGTGTTGTAGAGGGCGAGCGACGCCCGCACCGTCGCTGAGACGCCGTACCGCTGCATTACCGGATGGGCGCAGTGCTGACCAGTGCGAACGGCAATCCCCTCCTGATCGAGAATGGCCCCAACATCGGAAGGGTGGGCACTGCCGAGCGTAAAGGAATAGACAGACGCTTTTTCCTGGGCCGTTCCGATCATTCGCAGGCCGGGAACCTCCGAAAGAATTTCCGTGCCGTAGCGCATGAGTTCGCCCTCATAGGCGGCGATTTCGCTCATTCCCAGTCCCGTAAGATAGTCTACGGCAGTGCCCAGCCCAATGGCTCCCGCAATGTGGGGGGTTCCCGCCTCGAACTTAAAGGGAATCTCGTTGAAGGTCGTGCTCTCGAAAGTGACGGTTTCGATCATGTCGCCGCCGCCCATCCAGGGCGGCATAGCGTCAAGATATTCCCGCTTGCCGTAGAGTACCCCGATTCCGGTGGGGCCGTAGAGCTTGTGCCCCGAAAACACAAGAAAATCGCAGTCCAGATTCTGCACATCTATCGGCAGATGATACGCAGACTGCGCTGCATCTACCAGCACCGGAACGCCGTGTGCGTGCGCCGTCTCGATCATCGTTTTTACGGGATTGATCGTGCCGAGGGCGTTGGACATCTGCACAATGCCAACGAATTTGGTACGTCCATTGAACAGCGGGCCGTATTCGTCGAGGATCAGTTCGCCTTTGTCGGAGATCGGGATCACGCGCAATTTCGCGCCTTTTTCCCTGCAAAGCAGCTGCCAGGGCACGATGTCGGCGTGATGCTCCATTGCCGAAACGATGATTTCATCACCCTCACCGATATTGGCTCGCCCGTAAGTCTGAGCGACCAGGTTGATCGCCTCCGTTGCGTTTCGAACGAAGATGATTTCCTCGAACTCGCGGGCATTCACGAACGCCTTGATTTTGTGCCGTGCCTCTTCGTAGGCGCGTTCGGCTTTCGCGCTCAGGGCATGAGTCGCCCGATGAATGTTGGCATTATAGGTGCGGTAGTAATCGTTCAGCGTCTCGATCACGACGCTCGGTTTCTGGGTCGTGTTCGCGTTGTCAAGGTAAACCAGCGGCTTGCCCCGGATCAATTCGCCCAGAATCGGAAAGTCGGCTCGCACGGTTTGGATATCGAAACTCATAAGTTTGCTTCTTTGTTCGTCGGATCAATGCGGCGAAGGCTCTGCCCACAAAACGAATTCGACCAGGCTGCAAACCCCGGCAGGCAGGCTGAAGCCGAGCGTCCGAAGGACGCCTCTCTGGTTTCGCACCGCTCCTTGGTCTACTCCATCGGGGCGAGTGTGCCGGGAAGCCGCTTGAAGAGCTCGTTCCGGACGGAAGTTTTAAGGGCAGGAATTTTGATCCGTTCCACGATGTCGCCCGCAAACGCATAGATCAAGAGATTGGTTGCCTCTTCCGTGCTGATCCCGCGAGAGCGCAGATAGAACAGCGCGTTCGCATCAATCTGCCCGACGGTGGCTCCGTGTGTACAGCGGACATCATCGGCGAAAATCTCCAGCTGCGGCTTTGTGTTGATCGTGGCCTCTTTGGAGAGTAGCAGCGTTTGGTTGGTCTGCTTCGCATCAGTTTTCTGCGCGTCCTGCTTCACGAAAATCTTGCCGTTGAAAACGCCCCGTGCCCGGTCGTTTAGGATGCCCTTGTAAACCTCGTGGCTGTTGCAGCGGGGCATGGCATGGTCAATCGCCGTATGGTTGTCCACCACCATCGTTCCCTGTGCAAGATACATCCCGTTCAGCGTGGTCTCGGCTCCCTCGGCATGGAAGGCGGCGTTGGCTTCGCTGCGAACGATCTGCCCGCCCAGGGAAAAGTTTTGGGACGAGAAAACACTTGATTTTTCGAGTTCCACCTGCATCAGCGCAACATGAAACGCCCTCGGACTTTCTACCTGGGCCTTGTAGTGATCCAGCACGGCATTGTCTTCGAGCACGATTTCGGTGACGGCACTGTTGAGATAAGTCCCCTCGCCCGTACCGACATAGGACTCGATCACTGCCGCCTGGCTGTTCTCCTCCGCCACAATTAAAACACGCGGATACGAAGCCTGCGGCGTGCCGTTTTCGGTGGAGACGAATAGAATTTGGATCGGCGTTTCAACGACGACATTTCGGGCTAGGTGCAGCAAGGCTCCCTCGACAAACCCGGCGGTGTTGAGGGCAACAAACGCCGCATCGTCGAACTTGGCGTATCGCCCGAAATGCCGCTCCATCAGGGACGCTTTTTCCGAAAAAGCCCTTTCCAGCGGCAGCAGTTCTGCGCCCTGCGGAAGCCCCTCGATCCGGCTCAAGGCCGGAGCATAGTGCCCATTTACCACTACGATTCGGAAGGATGCATCCTCAGCGAAAGGGAGCGATTTCAGGGCCTCCTCTGAAAAGGAGGGCGTGTTTTCAACTGCGCGAAACTCCGTTTCCAGAATCGGCGTGATCGGAGTGAACCGCCACTCTTCGTGATGCCGGGTAGGAAAGCCGGTTTCCTCGAATCGAGAGCGTGCCGCCCGCCGCAGCGAGGTCAGCCAGCCCGGGTCCCGGCCAGCGGAGCGGGAGAGTGCGGCTTCTGTCGAGCGCACAAACGAAGCGGGAGCAAGTTGTGTTTTCAGCATGATTTCTTTTCGCTCCTTAAACCGCCGCGCCAAGTTCCTGCTCGATCCAAGCATAGCCGCGCTCTTCAAGTTGAAGCGCGAGCTCTTTGCCGCCGGAACGAACGATTTTCCCCGCCATCATCACATGAACAAAGTCGGGCACAATGTAATTGAGCAACCGCTGGTAGTGCGTGATGACCACAATGCCCCGATCTTTGCTCCGCAGGGCGTTGACGCCTTCCGAGACGATGCGAAGGGCGTCAATGTCGAGCCCCGAATCGGTCTCGTCGAGGATCGCCAGTTTGGGGTCGAGCATCGCCATCTGAAAAATTTCGTTGCGTTTTTTTTCGCCGCCGGAAAACCCGACGTTCACCGGACGGTTCAACAGCGCGGAGTCGAGCTGAAGCAGTTTCGATTTTTCGTTCATTAACTTCTTGAATTGAAACGCATCAAGCTCTTCTTCGCCGCGATATTTGCGCCCCGCATTCACGGCGGCTTTCAGAAAATAGAGGTTGTTGACGCCGGGAAGCTCCACCGGATATTGAAACGCCAGAAAAATGCCCTCGTTGGCGCGGTCTTCCGGTTCCAGTTCCAGCAGGTCTTTTCCCTCGAATGCAACGGTTCCCTCAGTAACTTCATAAAGTTCGCGCCCTGCGAGAACGCCTGCCAGCGTAGACTTCCCGGAGCCGTTCAGCCCCATAATCGCATGAACTTCGCCAGGTTGAACCGTCAGGTTCACCCCTTTTAGAATTTCTTTCTCGCCCACCTGTGCCCGTAAATCTTTAATTTCCAGCAACGCCATTTCGTTTCGGTTTCCTTCTTTTTTCGCACTTTCGTTTTTGGTTCGTCTTCGGTCGAATTGGTTGGCGACTTTCTTCAGCCAATTTTTCGGCGCAGAGCATCCAACTTCTCGCTCAGCCGGGCAGCTTCGGCTTCGGCGCGTGCGCTCGCTTCCCGCTCGGCACAAACTTTTCTTCCTCGGCTCTTGGGGCTTCCCGGCCCGCCCGCTCCGTTTCTTGGCGCGTTTTTTTCGCTTATTCTGCGGGGAAAGCAAAAACTCTCCCCGCTACGGATGATACAGGCGGGCACGCTCCCCCTCCCACACAATGTCCAGCCCTAACTGCTCCCTCTGCGCTGTTTCATAGAAACGCCGAACACCATGCAATAGTCGGGAGAGACGCGGGCATTGCGATCTCCTTCCAAGTAAAACACGAAATTGCTGACCGAAACGTAAACGTTCGGGTTCGGCGCAAAGTGGAGCTTCAGCACCTCGATAAAATAAGGGCCGAGGTCACGGTGTTTGTCAGTTTCAGCCAGCGGTTTTCCATCGGAGCCGGGGTAGTCCCCTCAAAACGCGGTTTGTGCCAAACGGCGGGTTTCACCGAAGTCAGGGTAGTCATCGGCTTTTTCCTCTGCGGCTTCCGCTCAGGAGACGGTTTCTTTCAGGCGAAACGTAAACTCGTTGCAGCCATGCCCGCCGCAGTCTTTGACGAGCGTTGGCTCAAACCCCATCGGGCGCAGAAAATCCTCGATTTCATCGGTCGAGGCCACCTCAAAGGGATAGCCGCCCACCCAGTCAATCACATCAAACCAGGGCGACATTCCCCGGCTGTGATAGTAGCCTTTCCACGTGGCAAAGGGTTTGCCGCGCAGCAAGTCTTTGATCGTGGTAGGAAGCCACAGCCGCACAAAACAGGGATACAGCACCAAAAAACGCAGCGGTTTGGGCAGGACGTTATAGGCTTTTTTAATCCAGAGCCAGACCTTGCTCGAAAACCCCTGATTGTTATAAATGGCCAGGGAAAACTGCCCGCCGGGAGCCACGCGCCGGGCCGCATTTTTGATCGCGTTCCACATCTGCCCGGTATGGTGCAGCACTCCCCAGGAATAAACGAGGTCAAACTGCCCCAGCGATTCCAAAAAGGCTTTATCGAGAACGGAGCCTTCCATCACCGTCCAGTTCGGATCGTCAGGGTAATATCGCTGCCGAAGCTCACGGGTACAGCCCACCGAGTTTGGGTCGTAGTCAAAGGAGGTAACTTTTGCCCCCAGCCGCCGCGCCGCCAGGCTGAACAATCCGCTTCCCGACCCAATGTCCAGCAGATGACGGCCATCCAGGGTGGAAACTTCGAGCAGCTGCTTAAGCGAGAGTTCTGCTTCTTCAATTCGGGTATCATTAAGCGTGGTTAAAAATTGTTTCCAGTTTTTGCCAAACTCAAATCGGTCTCCCGAATTCACCTCCGTTGCAAAATCCGACATCGAACTTTCTGCTCCTTCATTCCCTTCGGCGTTGATCGCCCTAAGCCCGTTTGAATACCAATTCGTTACACCCTAATTTTTTCCCAACCAGGCGGGAATTTGTGAGCTGAAAGCCCTGTTTTTCAACGAACTGAGTCAGGGCTTCTGAGGTTGCCACCTCAAAAGGATAACCGCCCACCCAGTCCACCACATCAAACCAAGGCGACATTCCGCGCCGCTGATAGTAGGTTTTCCAGGTTGAAAACGGCTTTCCCTTGGCCAGATCACGAGCCGACTTAAACCCCCATTCAAGACAAAAATACGGAACGGTGAGCAGAGGGCGGGCAAACCCTGGAAGCCGGTTATAAGTTTGCTTGATCCCTGTCCAGATTCGGCTCTGAACTCCCTGATCGTTGTAAATCGCAATAAAGAGGAGGCCGCTCGGTGCCACCGAGAGAGCCGCGTTTTCAATGGCCGTCCACATCTGCCCGGTATGGTGAAGCACCCCCCAGGAATAAACGATGTCAAACTTGCCAAGGCGGGTGAGGTAGTCCCGATCCAAAGCAGACCCCTCCTCCACCGTCCAGCGTAAATCATCCGGGAAGTAGCGCTGCTTCAGTTCGGCAGTGCAGGCGACGGAGTTAGGATCATAGTCAAACGAATAAACCTCCGCTCCCAATCGTCGCGCAGCAAGGCTGAAAAGTCCGCTCCCGGAGCCGATGTCTAAAAATTTCTTTCCGGTCAGGTCTCCAACGCCCAGCATTTTGCTCAGCGACTTTTCCGCCTCCGCCAATCGCGCTTCGTTCATGGTCGCCAAAAATTGTTTCCAATTTTTGCCGAACTCAAATCGGTTTCCCGCGGTGACTTGATTTTCAAAATCAGACATCGAATCTCCCTGATGCTTTTTTCTGAGCCGTTTTAGCCAACGCTTCCCTCGAGGCTGACGCCGAGCAGTTTTTGCGCTTCAACGGCAAATTCCATCGGCAGTTCGCGAAACACCTCTTTGCAGAAACCGTTCACGATCATATTCACGGCGTCTTCCGCCGAGATGCCGCGCTGTTTGCAGTAAAAAATTTGGTCTTCGCCGATTTTCGAGGTGGAGGCTTCGTGCTCCACCGTTGCCGTCGGATTTTTCACTTCAATGTAGGGGAACGTATGCGCTCCGCACCGGTCTCCGAGCAGCAGACTGTCGCACTGCGAATAGTTGCGGGCGTTTTCTGCACCAGGATTGATTTTCACCAGTCCCCGATACGTGTTCTGCCCGTTGCCTGCCGAAATGCCTTTCGAGACAATGGTAGACTTGGTGTTTTTGCCAATATGGGTCATCTTCGTGCCGGTGTCGGCTTCCTGCTTATTGTTGGTGAGTGCCACCGAGTAAAATTCGCCAACAGAATTATCGCCGATAAGCAGACAGGAGGGATATTTCCACGTAATCGCCGAACCGGTCTCCACCTGCGTCCAGGTAATTTTGGAATTGTCACCGAGGCACTTGCCGCGCTTGGTTACAAAATTGAAAATGCCGCCCTTGCCGTCTTTGTCGCCGGGATACCAGTTCTGTACGGTGGAGTATTTGATCGTGGCGTCCTTCATCGCGACCAATTCGACAACGGCGGCATGAAGTTGATTTTCGTCGCGCATCGGGGCAGTACACCCTTCGAGGTAGGACACGTAGCCGCCTTCATCACACACAAGCAGGGTTCGCTCGAACTGCCCCGTCTCCGCTGCATTGATGCGGAAATAGGTAGAGAGTTCCATCGGGCAGCGCACCCCTTTCGGGATATAGCAGAAGGAGCCGTCCGAAAAGACCGCCGAGTTCAGCGCGGCATAATAGTTGTCTGCCGGGGGAACGACCGAGCCGAGGTACTCGCGCACAAGGTCGGGATGTTCCTGCACGGCCTCAGAAAAGGAACCGAAAATGATTCCTTTTGACTTGAGTTCTTCCTTAAAGGTGGTGGCAATCGAAACGCTGTCGAACACGGCATCTACGGCGACACGCGGCATACCGTCTACGACATTGGCAAGACGCTTCTGTTCGTCCAGCGAAATGCCGAGCTTGCGGTAGAGTTCCAGCATCTCCGGGTCTACTTCATCGAGGCTGCTCAACTGCTTTTTGGGTTTGGGCGCGGAATAATAAATAATGTTGTCGAAGTCGGGCTTGGCGTAGTGAACATTGGCCCACTCCGGCTCTTCCATCTCCAGCCAGCGGCGGTAGGCTTTCAGACGGAACTCCAAAAGCCAGTCAGGTTCGTTTTTCTTGGCCGAGATGTAGCGGATCACCCCTTCGTTCAAGCCGCGAGGAGCCTGTTCCGACTCGATGTCGGAGACAAAGCCGTATTCATATTCTTTATTGGCAAATTGCTCAAGGGTTTCGTTTGCGGTGGGCATGGTTTGGACCTTTGTAAACCTTTTTGGACTTCGCGTTTCAATTACATTAAGCGGCAGGGGCGGCCCCGATGCCGGACAACTCTTTTTCTAAAAACGTAATCGGCATGGAAATGGAGACCGGGGTTTCCTGGCTGATTTCCGAAATGGACAGGTGATCCAGCATCTCTAAAATTTTAAGGTTCAGGCGAGCGAGCGGATCACGCACGGTGCATTTGTCGAATTGGAGGCAGGCTCCGGCATCCTCGCGCAAGCAATGGATAATGGCGGGCTGCCCGTCCAGCACGCGCACGATGTTTCCAACTTTGATCTCGTTGGAAGGGTGGGCCAGACGATAGCCTCCTGTCGGCCCGGAAGTCGAAATGAGAAATCCCTCTTTGGTCAGTTTTTGGAGAATTTTGGCGAGCAGTTCCAGGGGGATTTCATACTCATCCGCGATCTCTTTGGTGGAGATCGTTCGTCCTTCTCCCCGGCGAGTGAGATGGGAAAGTGCCAGCAGCGCGTAATCGGTTTTCTTGCTCAGACTCAACATCAGGATAAATTTTACTCTTTCGCTAACTCCGACTAGATTACTCGGAGACACAGTATACCCTACGAAACGCCGAGAAGCAGAGTTGCCTTTCTTGTCTCGCGGAGTTATTGGATTTTCATTTTTACCCAAAGGCGGGTTCCGCCGCCCAACGTACTGGTGACCTCAGCGGTTCCGTTTAGAGCGGCAACGCGCTCTTGGATCGAATTCAGGCCGACGCCGGTTTGTGCAGAGGCAGGATCGAATCCCTTTCCATTGTCCTCAATGCAAAGCAGAATCTCTCCTTTTTCGTTTTGGAGGGAAACCTCGATTTTGGTGGCTTCGGCGTGCTTGACGGCGTTGGTCAGGGCTTCCTGTACAATTCGGGTGAGCGCGTAGGCGGTCTCCGGGCGAACAGACGTGAGGCTGCCTTTCGTTGTTAGATCAATGACGAGGCCGGTGCGCTCGGCAAAGCGTCCGATGTGCCGCCGCAGGGTTTCTTCGAGCGAGGCAGGGGCACTCAATTCCCAGGGGCGCAGATGAAACGCGAGATCACGCCCTTCGTTCCAGGCCTCACGCAGGGAAGGAATTTCTTGACCGAGAATTTCTTCTGCTTCCGCCGGAGAGCGTTTGAGGAGTTTGCGGCACAGCTCCAGGCGAAGAATAGCCGAAGTCATCGCATGACCGAGGCTGTCATGAATTTCGCGGGAAATTCGAGATCGCTCTTCGCTGGCCGAAACCTGCTCTCGCAGCAGGAGAACTTCCCGGTTTTTTTCTTCGGCAGTGTAACTGATTCGGCGGGCGTAGGCTCCCACAACCGTCAGCATAAAGAGGCGCGAGGCAAGCGGAACCGTGTGGGCAAGCGAAAACGGAGCGGCAGCAGCGAAAACATAGGAGAGAGAAACCAAGAGAGCAATAATCCGCACCTGCGCGGGAGGAGCATAAAGCGATTCGGAGAGCACGACCACAAAATAAAGCAGCCACAATTCGGAGGCAAGGCCGCCGGTGACCCGGACGGCAATTCCCACCAAAAGGATGTCAACCATCGTAAACGCCCACGATGCGAGGTAGAGCGAGCGGCGAATGGAACCGAAGTCGCCGCCTTGCTGATAGCCGATCCAGCTCCGAAGCCCGCCGTTAAGCACCCCGATCCCAAAAATTGTCCAGGCCGCCTCTGGAGAAACCAGAAGGCGGCCCAGAGCCTGCGCCGCCGGAACATACGCCAGCGCAAAGGCTAGCGACATCCAGAGATACTTGTTCGTCTGCCACAGATGAGTGACTTGAGAGGACATAAAGAAGCGGAAGGGGTGAAAGGAGAGGGGTGGGCGGGGAGGAGGTCAATCCGTTCAGCCGCTTGAGAAGGCTGCTCGACTTCACCCGGTCACCCCTCCCCCTTTCACGCTTACTTTCCCATCGCTCGCAGGTTTTTGAGGCACTGGTCAATGGCTTCGAGAGCGGGTTTGTTCGGGTGCTCGTATTCGACGACGTACCACTGCGTTTCGCCGATGCTTTCGCAAAGCCGGAAAATTTCCGGGAAGTCCACGTCACCGTCGCCCACATAGGCATCCGGCTCGGGTTCGGAAAATTCTTTGAGGTGAACCGTGAGGGCGCGACCGGGATATTTTGCGATAAACTCTTCGGCGGAAGCCCCGGCGTGTCGAGCATTCCCAGTATCGAACTGCATAATGACTTCCGGTTTGGTATTGCCGAAAAAAATGTCCCAGGGCAGTTCGCCGTCCATCGGCAGAAACTCGGTGTGGTGATTGTGATAGCCTGTGTAGAGGCCCAGGGGGGTGAGGCGGTCGCTGATTTCGTTCATTGTGCGGGCGGTATGAAGCCACGCGGCGCGATTTTCGGTGTATTGCGAGGGCAGGCCGGGCACGATCAAAAAGGTGTTGCCGAGGGTTTGATTGAATTCCACTGTGTCGCCGAATTCATCGGGCAGCAGGGCATTGATCTGCGTGTGAGTGCCGCAGCATTTGAGACCGTTGTCGTCGAGCATTTTGCGAATGTCGTTTGCAGGGTGACCATAATAGCCCGCGAACTCAACAGCGGAATAGCCCATTTTTGCGATTTTTTCAAGGACGCCGGGAAGGTCTTTTGCGGCGTCTTCACGCACAGAGTAAAGCTGCACACCAATCGGGATTGCCATTGTCGGAAGATTCCTTTCTGGATTCGGAGAGTGTTCAAGGCAGAATACGCGAGTCGAGCAGGAAAATCCTGCGTAAATTAAGCGTTTTCGGGGAGTGAAGAAAGGGATTAGCGAGAATGGTGTGGAAACTACGGTTGGAAGAATTGCAACAATTCTCTTTGTTGAAGCGACTGACCCCATTATGAAACTGCACCTTCTCACAAAACCTTCCCCGGTTCTGCTCTCTGCGTCTCTTCTGCTTGCCGCCGCCTTTGCGTGGGCCGACCATGCGATGATGACCTCCGCGCCGAAGGTTCCGGCTCACATCGAGTTCAACCGCGATGTTCGCCCAATTCTTTCGGAGAACTGCTTTGCCTGTCATGGGCCGGACGCCAACAAACGCTATAGCGGCCTCCGCCTCGACACGCCTGAAGGAGCGATGCTGAAACTCGCGTCCGGGCACTTCGGGATCAAGCCGGGAGATGCCAAACACAGTGCCGTTTCGGATCGGATTTCGCTCCCGGAAAGTTCGCCGCTCCATATGCCGCCTTCCAGCTCGAACAAAACACTGACCCCGGTTCAGATCGAAATCTTGAAGAAGTGGATCGCTCAGGGCGCGAAATACAAAGCGCACTGGGCGTATGTCACCCCCGTTCGCCCGCCCGTTCCCGCCGTGAAAGCGAAGCGGTGGCCCCGAAACCCGATTGACTCATTCATTCAGGCCCGCCTGGAAGCCGAAAATCTCAAGCCGTCACCGGAGGCAGACAAACGAACCCTGATCCGCCGCCTCAGTTTCGACCTCACGGGGCTGCCGCCGACTCCCGCCGAAGTCCATGCCTTTCTCGCTGATAAATCCCCAAACGCCTACGACAAGGTGGTGGACCGCCTGCTCGCCTCGCCGCATTATGGCGAGCGGATGGCCCTGCCCTGGCTTGACCTTTCCCGCTACGCCGACACGCACGGCTACCACATCGATTCCGAGCGGGGGATGTGGCGCTGGCGGGACTGGGTGATCGAGGCGTTCAATCGAAACCTGCCTTACGACCGCTTTACGAAAATGCAGATCGCCGGAGACCTGTTCCCGAACGCCACTCGCGAAGACAGGATCGCCACTGGTTTCAATCGCAATCATCCCATCAATTTCGAGGGTGGAGCCATCCCCGAAGAGTACCAGACCGCCTACGTGATGGATCGCGTAGACACCACCGCCACTACTTTTATGGGCTTGACCTTGCGCTGTGCCACCTGCCACGACCATAAATACGACCCCTTCACTCAAAAAGACTTTTATCGCTTTTACGCCTACTTCAACAACATCGCCGAAAACGGGCTGGACGGGCAGGCGGGCAATGCGGCTCCGTTTTTGCAGGCCCCCCTCCCCGCTCAGGAAACGGAACTCACGCGGCTGCGAGGGCTGGCGGAAACGGCGAAGGCAAACGTGGAGGCGCGGAAAAAGGCGGCGGAACCTGCGTTTTTGACGTGGATAAAAACCGCCCAAACGACTCTGACCGAGGCTCCCTTTCTCAAAAAAGACCTGGTGGCTCACTTCGGCTTCGACGCCGAAAATACCCAAAGTGAGTTCGGCGGCTTCACAGGCAGCGTTACAGGAAAGCCTGTCTATGTTCCCGGCAAGTTCGGCAAAGCGTTAAGTCTGGACGGTACTTCCTGGGTGAGTTATCCCGACGCCGACCCCGTCACCCGGTTTGATCTTCACGATGCCTTTAGCTACAGTGCCTGGGTCACCCTCAACTCCGATGATACGGTGACGCTGCTCTCGCGCATGGACGACAAAAACAGCTTTCGAGGGTGGGACTGCTTTCTCAACGGGCGGCAGGTGTTCGTCCACTTAATTAGCCAATGGGATAAAAACGCTCTTCGCGTGAACACGCAGATGGCTCTGGAGAAAAACCAGTACTATCATCTGACTGTGACCTACGACGGCTCGGCCAAGGCAAAGGGCGTTCACATCTATGTGGATGGGCAAAACCAGAAACTCGATGTGACGCACGACAATTTAACCGGTTCGATCCTCGCCAGCGTCCCTTTCACCCTGGGAAGACGCACCCCTGCAAACCCGTTTAAGGGGCAGATGGATGAAGTCCGGCTTTATCACCGGGAACTGAGCGCGGAGGAAGCTGCTGAACTCGCCGCCTACGACGGCATCCGGGAAGAGGCGAAAGCGGCTGCATTCCTCAACGCTTCACAGCCGCGCACGCCCTCCCCGCTGCGCGATTTCTATCTGCGCTTTTACAACCCAGAGGCAGGCGAATCCAACCGAAAAGCCGTCGAAGCGGAGGCGGAACTCGATAAATTCAACGCGGCAGTCCCGACGGTAATGGTGATGCAGGAGCGCGAGCAAAAACGCGAGTCGTTTATTTTGCTGCGCGGGCAGTACGATAAATTCGGCGAGAAGGTAACGCCCGGAACCCCTTCTGTGCTGCTGCCCCTTCCGAAAAATGCCGCCGACAATCGGCTTGCCCTGGCGGAGTGGCTTGTAGACCCTCGACATCCGCTGACCTCACGGGTGGCCGTCAATCGTTTTTGGGGCTGGATTTTCGGGGTGGGACTGGTGAAAACAGCCGAGGATTTCGGGGTTCAGGGAGAACGCCCCTCGCACCCCGAACTGCTTGACTGGCTGGCGACGGAGTTTATTCGCAAGGGCTGGAACGTCAAAGACTTGATGCGCCTGATCGTGACTTCTTCTACCTATCGGCAAACCTCGAAAATAACCCCGGAAGGAAAAGAGCGCGACCCGGAAAACCGGCTTCTGGCGCGGGGGGCACGGTCTCGGCTTTCCGGCGAGTTTGTGCGGGACAATGCCTTGTTCGTGTCCGGGCTTTATGTTTCCGCCATCGGCGGCAAGTCCGTCAAGCCCTATCAAACTCCGGGCATCTGGGAAGAGCTTTCGATTGATCCGAACTCTCCCTCGTTTTCCGCGCAGACCTACAAGCAGGATCATGGCGAGGCTCTCTATCGCCGCTCGATGTACACGTTCTGGAAGCGCACCGTGCCGCCGCCGAGCCTGCAAACCTTTGACGCGCCGGAGCGGGAGTTCTGCCTTGTCCGCCGCTCGGTCACCAATACTCCCCTTCAGGCTCTGATTCTCATGAACGATCCCACCTATGTGGAAGCCTCCCGCAAATTCGCCGAACGGGTGATGCACGAAGGCGGCGTTTCGCCCGTGTCGCGCATCCGGTTTGCGTTCGAGTGGGTGACTTCGCGCTCTCCGAAAGAAAACGAAGTCAAAGCCTTGCTGAAAGCGTATAATTTACAATGGACACGATTTCACCGGGAACCCAAAGCCGCGCTCGGCCTGCTGTCGGTGGGCGAGTCGCCGCGTGACCTGCGCCTCGATCCGACCGAACTGGCTTCGTGGGGGGCAATCTGCAGCGTCCTGCTCAATCTGGACGAGACGATCACCAAAGGGTAGCGGGAAAGCAGAAAGGTCAGAATAAATTCGATACCGGCAGAGCCGCCGGTTGTCCTGCGGACACGATAGTGAGAGATGACAATGACAACTCCGATGCTCTCCGAAACCCTCCTGCCGACGCTGAATCAAACCGCCATTCAAACGCCGACGTACTCTCGTGCTTCTCTGACGCCTTCTTTCGTTCACATCGGCGTGGGAGCGTTTCATCGGGCGCACCTCGAAACTTACCTGGAAGACCTGGCTTCACAGGGAGTTCGGAACTGCGGCGTGATCGGCGTGGGACTGCTGCCGGGGGACAATCCGTCTATCCAACTGCTTCGGGCGCAGGACAATCTTTACACCGTCGTTACCCGCAACGCCGAGGAGACCACCTTTCGCGTGATCGGAACGCTGGTTGAAACCCTCTCGGCAGTCGAAAGACGAGACGCGGTTTTAGAGCGGATGACTCTCCCAGAAATTCAGATTGTCTCCCTTACCATCACCGAGGGCGGCTACGGCTTCAGCCCGGAAACAGGCAGCCTGCAAACCGACCTGCCCGCCATTGCCCGCGACCTTCAGAATCCACAGGCCCCGGAATCTGTCTATGGGTTTCTGGTGGAGGCCCTGCACCGACGCCGAAAAGCGGGACGGCCCCCGTTTACGGTGCTGTCGTGTGACAACCTTCTTCACAACGGTGACACCGCCCGAAAAATGACCCTTCAGTTTGCGGAAAAAAGAGACCCTAGCCTTGCTTCCTGGATTGCCGAGACGGTGACATTTCCGAACACGATGGTGGACCGAATCACCCCGGCTTCCACCGATGAACTCCGCACCCTGGTGCGCGATACGGGCGGCTTCACCGATGCGGTGCCGGTGGGCTGTGAACCCTTTCGGCAGTGGGTGATCGAAGACCGGTTTTGCAGCGGACGCCCGCCCTTCGAACAGGTCGGAGCCACTTTTACCAAAGACGTGACCCCCTACGAAACCGCGAAAATTCGACTGCTGAACGCGGGGCACTCCGCCATCGGCTATCTCGGTGCCCTCGCCGGGTATGCGTTTATTCACGAGATCCTGGCCGATCCGCTTTTTTCGGAGTTTCTTACCCGCCTGATGCAGAACGAAATCACGCCGATGCTGACACCGCCCGCCGATCTCGACCTCGAAACCTACGGAAGTACCGTACGCGAACGCTTTTCCAACCCCGTGCTAAAAGATCAGACCGCCCGAATCTGCGGGGACGCTTCCAACAAAATTCCGAAGTTTCTGCTGCCGACGCTGCGGGAGCGGCTTGCACAAAACCTGCCGAGTCCGCTGCTTGCGCTCGCCCTGACGGGTTGGTTTCGTGCTTTGCAGGGAAGCGACGACTTCGGCAGACCGCTTCAGATCGCCGATCCGCTTTCGGCTGCGCTCGAAGCTGCAGCCCGCCGGAACGAACCCGACTTTGCCTCTCTGCTGGCCCTGCCGATTTTCGGCGACCTCGCCTCCGCTTCGCCTTTTCGGGAAGAGGTCGCCCGCTGGCTTGCATCTTTGGTGCAGAGGGGTGCAAGAGAAACCCTCTCTGCGGCCCTGAACCCCGCTCGAAACCGTTAAGAGCCTTCAGGAGAATTATGGGACCTTTTTGGAGTGGAATTTTTCTTTGCGTTCTTTGCCTTTTCCAGGGTCGTCTGCCGGAGCGGGAAAAAGCGGCGGCTGTCCAAGGGCCGCACGAAACTGCCTGGGGCAAAGCGGTTCTGGGGGCACAGATCGGCCTTCGTTCTCTGGAGGGAAAGCGGAGGTTTTCTACCGGCAGTTTGTGCGCTCTGGAAGTGAGCCTTCGGAACAGCGGGAAAAAGCCGCTTATTGTCCTTTATGAAAACCCACAAGAAACAGGCGTTTCTCATTTCAAGGTGACAAAAGACCAGGCCCGTCTTGTGCTGGAGGCAGGGGAGGACAAGTGGAATCTTGCTTCTCCCTTGACGAAAACCCTGAAGCCAGGGGAAACATTGAAGCTGCGTGAACTGCGCTTCGGGGTCTATGCCCGCCCTCATTCCACTCCTGAACTGGCTTTGCCGCAGGTCATCCTCGCCCCTGGTGCTTACGCTTTCAGTCACCGGATGCCGATCCGAGTCAAGCAAAACGGAGCCTTTCAGAAAATCGCTTTCCTGTCCGGCTCTCTTTCCCTAACCTTCCGAAAAACCACTCAGGACGATTAGCCCTGGCTTTTTCGGGTGCGCCGCGCTTGCAAGCCAGGGCGTCTTCCGGTACACTCTGAGTATGCACCCCGAACTTTCCCTGCTTCAATACGGACTTCTGTTTTTGGCGGCGTTTCTGGCTGGAGCCGTCAATACCGTAGCAGGCGGCGGAACCCTGCTCACGTTTCCGGTTCTGCTCTGGGTGGACTACAATGCGGTTGTTGCCAATGCAACCTCGACGATTGCCCTGCTACCCGCTTCCATTTCCGGGGCGTGGGGCTACCGCCGCGAGCTTCGCGAAAGCAAGCACGCGCTGGCCCGCCTGGTTCCGCTCAGTCTGCTGGGCGGCGGCATCGGAGCGTACCTGCTCATTCATACCCCGCCCGAAACGTTCAAATCGCTGGTTCCCTTTCTCATTCTAGGCGCGACCTGCCTTTTTATGGTGCAGGAGCCGCTGTCTCGCTGGAGTAGAAAACGGCTTGAACGAAACGCTGAAGTTTCGCCTCCTGCCCCCGAAACCACCGCTTTGGATCGCGGCTCCTCCTCCCCTCTGGCCTGGCTGGGAGTGATGGGATTTCAACTGCTTGTGGCTTTGTACGGCGGCTATTTCGGAGCGGGCGCAGGCATTTTAATGCTGGCGGCGTATGGGTTTCTCGGCTTCACAAACATTCACCGGATGAACGGCCTCAAAAACGTCAACGGATTTTGCATCAATGGAATTGCCGCCGCCGCGTTTGTGGTCAAAGGGCTGATTGACTGGCGCACAGCGGCGATTATGGCGTTGGGGTCGCTTGTCGGCGGGCTTTCCGGGGTGAAAGCGGCCCGGCGCATGGGGCAGAAAAACGTCCGGCGGCTTGTGATTTTCGTCGGTTTCGCGCTCACCCTCTCGCTGCTCAAACGTTAAGCACAGCCCGTTTATTTGCTTTTGGCCCCTCTGCTCAGCCTCTTCAAAGGAACGCTTCGTGTCCATTCAGGTGGAAAATCTGCGGAAAACGTTTCGTGTCGCGGAGCGGCAGGAGGGCCGCTTCGGGGCATTGAAAACGCTGGCCCGCCCCCGCTATCGCACGGTTTCGGCCTTGGACGGGGTTTCGTTCGAGATTGGCGCGGGCGAACTCGTCGGCTACATCGGCCCCAATGGAGCCGGAAAATCCACCACCGTGAAAACGCTTTCGGGAATTCTAGTTCCCGACTCCGGGACATGCCGGGTGATCGGGTTTACGCCCTGGCTTCAGCGGCGCGAGTATGTGGGAAGGATCGGCGTAGTTTTCGGGCAGCGGTCTCAGCTCTGGTGGGATCTGCCGGTCGTCGAGTCGTTCGAGCTGCTGCGCGACATCTACCGCGTTTTGCCCGCCGATTACGCCCGCCTCAAAGCCGAACTTTGCGACCGCCTCGACCTTGGTTCTTTTCTCGACATTCCCGTTCGGCAATTGAGTCTCGGTCAGCGGATGCGCTGCGAAATCGCCGCGTCCCTGCTTCATTCGCCGCCGATCCTGTTTCTCGACGAGCCGACTATCGGGCTGGATGCAACCTCCAAACTCGCCGTTCGCGACTTTATCAAAACGCGCAATCGGGAGGCGGGGGTCACGGTGATTCTGACCACCCACGATATGGACGACATCGAAACCCTGTGTTCACGGGTGATGGTGATTGCCGCCGGAAAAATTTTGTCCGATGGAACACTCGATGCTCTGCGCGAACGGGTGTCTCGTGAACGCCGTCTTACGGTAGATTTCGAGAGCCTGCCCGCCGCGTTTTCGGAGGAGGCTTTCCCAGCGGGGGTTTCGGTCAGGGAAAGAGAGGGAAATCGGGTGACGTTCTCGTTCGATCCGCAGAAAACCCCAACCGCAGCCCTGATCGCTCAAATGGCGTCCCGCTTTTCGGTGCGCGATCTCCTGGTGCAAAATCCGCCCATCGAGGAGATTATTGCGGCTCTTTACCGGAATCACACCCCATGACGCCCCACGCCGACTCGTCTCCGTTTCGCCTCTGGCCCTTCTCTTTTTCTGCGATTTTTCGCCCCTATCGCACCCTGATGCGCGGACGCCTCAAAGCCCTGCTGCAGTACCGGGCAGCGGCGGTGGCCGGGGCCGCGACACAGTTGTTCTGGGGCATTGTGCGCGTGATGATCTTCACCGCGTTTTATCGCTCGACCTCCGCTCCGCAGCCGATTTCCCTGTCGCAAACGGTCACCTACCTCTGGCTTATCCAGGCGATGTTCGCGCTTTCGATGTGGAATGCCGACCCGGAAGTTCAAGCCATGATCCGAACCGGAACCGTTGCTTACGAACTGCTCCGCCCGCTCGATCTTTACTGGCTTTGGTTTACACGCTCGCTCGCTTCCCGGCTTGCGCCTACGGCTTTACGCTGCCTCCCCATCTTTGCGGTCGGCCTTGTTTTTTATGGGATGCGGTTTCCGGCCACAAGGCTTGACGGACTACTCTTTCTTTTTTCCATCGGGCTGGCGTTTTTGCTGGCGGCGGCCCTGGGCACGCTGGTCACGATCACCCTGCTCTCCACCACTTCGGCGGAGGGAGTCACGCGGTTGGCTCCCATTGCCATGTATGTGGGATCGGGGCAGTTGATTCCGCTTCCGCTGCTGCCGGAGGTTCTGCGAATTCCGTTGGAACTGCTGCCGTTTCGCGGCATGGTGGACACGCCGTTTCGGATTTATCTGGGTGGTTTTTCTTCTGCAGGAGCGGCAGGGGCGATGCTGCATCAACTCGTGTGGATTGCGGTTTCGGTCGGGGCGGGGCGCGTTCTGCTCCGTCGGGCGGCAAAACGGATGGTGGTTCAGGGCGGTTAGGGGGCTGAGAGAGTTTGTTCCTTGAGAAGCCGCTCGACCGCTGCCCGAAAGGTGGAGTAATTTCGTTCGCCCTCCCAGCGATAGCGGATGCGTCCTTTGCCATCCAGCAGCACCGAAACCGGAACCTCGTGGATGTCACCGAAGGATTTCTGAATGGCTTCGGTCGAAAGGGCCTGGCGGTAGTTGACGCCGTGTGTGCGGCACCAGGTTTGCAGCGCGGTTTCACTTTCCTCGTTGAGGGCAACTCCAATCACGTCCAGCCCTCTGGCTCCGAATTGAGCTTCGAGGCGAACGAGGTCAGGAACCTCTCCCTGACAGGGTGGACACCACGACCCCCAGAAGTTGAGCAAAGTCACGCGGCCTTTTTGCCCCTGAAGGCTGACTTCTTTTCCTGTGAGATCGGTAAGGCGGAAGTCAGGCGAGGGATCGGTTCGCATTGGGCGCAGCGCGGAGAGTGCTGAAAATTCTGTCGGAACTTGATTTGGCGGACGGTTGAGGGCCCACCATCTTTTCCATTTCTGGTACACTGCCGTTCGCTGTGCTTCGGTCATTCCTCGTTCTGTTTTCCAAGGCTGTCCCGTGAGTTTTCGCAGCGGCCTTTGAGCTAACGCGGCCACCACGGGATTGGAGCCTTCGAGTGCCTTCATCAAAAAGGAAATCACCCGCCTGTCTCCCCAGGCCGCGTGAGCAGAAACTGCGCTTGAAATCTGAGCGATAGCCGCTTCTTGAATCCAGGTGTCCTCGTCCTGCAAGCCGATCAGCAAAAGGCGCAGCCCTTTTTCGCGATCCACTTTAGGCAGTGCCTCCATCGCCCGCTGCCGAACGATAGACGCGGAGTCCAAAAACGCCGTTTCAATTTCTGGAGCGACTTCCGGCTTTCCTGTTTCTCCCAAGGCGTCTACTGCTGCAGAACGCAGCCCTGGATTGGAACTCTGTAAAAACGCTTTTAGCCGGGGCAGATGCTGGTCAGCGGGAAGTCGCTCCAGTATTTCTGCCACCCCTGCGGCGGCTTCTTCCGTGTCCCCCTCCAGCGGGTTTTCAAGGGGGCCAGCAAAACGTTCTGCCTTTTGCCGAACAGCAATTCCGGCGAAAATGAGAAGGGCGGACAACGTCCAAAGGCCCCGGCGCAACAAAAGAGAGGACGACTTTTTCCGAAGCAGGGAAGAGGTTGACTTCATCGTTTTACTTTTCCGGCTCCCGGTGAAACGAAATTTCTCAAAAACGGTGACGCTGTTTTTCCACCGCATCCAGGGCGGCTTCAAGTGCAGACCGCTTTTCGGGCGACAGGGCTGGCGGCAGACCGGTTTCGCTGGCTTCACGGTAGGATTTCAGCCGTTCGCGCAGGGTGCGGAGGGCTTGCAGAGCCGCTCGACACCTTCGACAGCCCGCCACGTGGATTTGGGTGTACCACCGGGCAAATCCCGTCAGCGAATCATCGGCTAGGGCATCAATCCAGGTTTCCATGTGGCGGCAGGGGCTAACTTCCGGGAGCTGCCGCTCCGCATTATCCGTCATCCTCGTTGGGTCCTTTGCACTCTGTTTTACGGTGGGTTCTGGCATAGGAAACTAGTTGAGCAGAAAGCAGACGCCGCGCCTTCCAGAGCCGCGAGCGTACCGTACCAAGAGGAATGGTCAGCATCCGAGCCGCCTCTGCATACGTCCATTCCTCAATATCCACCAGAAAAACGCAGACCCGCAGCTCCTCCGAAAGGGTGGCAAGTGCCTTTTCCAGCGGCTCGTCCAGCGTTCTCATCCACAGGGCCGTATCAGGGCGATCCTGCGGCGAAGCCATCAAATGCGGATGCCCCGCTAAACCGTTTTGGATCAAACTGGTGAGGTCGGCGTTGGATCTCCACTTCTCGCGGCGTTTGGCGTTGAGAAAGAGATTCATCAAAATCCGCATCAGCCAGGCACGAACATTCGTTCCCTCTGCAAAGCGTTTGTCCAAAAACGCGACGTAGCCCCGAACCAGCGTATCCTGCACCAAGTCTTGCGCGTCCTCCAGCGAGTGCCGGCACAGGCGGGAAGCGGCGCGAAGCAAAAACGCTTCTTCGGTTTCGATCAGGCGGCGGTAAGCGTCCCGGCGAACGGCGGGGGTTTCCGGTGCGCCCTGCGACGCGGCATCGGAGCGGGAGTCGGATCGAACCTCAACGGTCGGCAGGAGAGGCAGGCTCGGCTTCGAGCCTCGGCGCAGGGGAAAACGCGGATCTTCGCTGAGTTCGTTCTGCATACCCGGTAAAACACACCGCCGGGCGAGAAAGTTCACGGGAAAGCCTCTGGTTTCCCAAATTTGTTAAAACAATTTTGAGGCAGAATTTTTTTGTTAGAAAATCATTTGCCCATGAACTTTCTGCCGGGACGAAGTGTTTCTCGCAGTTGGGGCCGAAGGGGTTCCCGCAAATCGTTCAGGAGAAACCAAGGAATGAAACAAGGAATGAAACAAGATGGAAAAGTGCGCTTGATTACTCGGCGCAGATTTGGAGCCGGGATCGGGCTGTTTACCCTGCTGGCCCTGGCCGGAGGAACCGGCAGAGCCGCTGCCGATACCCTGGAGGAAGCCCGTGCTGGCGGGGGAGCCGTTTATGCGGAAACCAACACGGCGGTTGGAAACGCAGTTGTGGTCTTTGACCGAGCGGGCGACGGCAAACTCACGCCCTACGGAACCTTCTACACCGGCGGAACCGGAACCGGCTCCCCGCTCAATACGCAGGGCGAGGTGATCCTTTCCCCGGACAATCAATTTTTGTTTGCGGTGAACGCGGGCAGTAACGAAATTTCGGTGTTTGAGGTTCGCCGCCGCAGTTTGACCCTGGTGGACAAAGTTTCTTCGGGCGGAACGGAACCGGTCAGTCTCACCCTGCACGACGATCTGCTCTATGTGCTCAACCGCAAGGGTATTTCCAATATCGCGGGGTTTCGCGTGAAGGAGAGCGGAAAGCTTGTGCCTCTCTCCAATTCAACTCAGCCCCTGACAACCGCACTGCCCGACGCCGCTCAGGTGAGTTTCAACCCCAATGGCCGACTGCTGGTCGTTACGGAAAAAGCCACCAATACCATTGATACCTTTGTCGTCAAACCAAATGGCCGCACGATTGGGCCGCTTGCACATCCCTCCGCCGGTTCGACACCGTTTGGCTTTAGCTTCGGCCCCAGGGGAGAACTGCTGGTCACCGAAGCCTTCGGCGGCGCACTCAATGCCTCAGCGGTTTCTCTTTACGTGCCCCACAGCAACGGCTCGCTCGATCTTATCACGGGATCGGCCTCCACGCACCAATCCGCCGCCTGCTGGAGTGTTACCACCAAAGACGGAAAATATACCTATGCCGCCAACACACGCAGCGGAACCATTAGCGGCTACTCTATTGGACACAACGGAAGTCTTACCCTGCTGAACGCGGACGGGATTACGGGCGGCATTTCCGACAATAACGTTTCCAAGCCTGCGGATCTGGCACTCACGCCCGACAGCCGCTTTCTCTATGTCAATGACATTGGCATCGGAGCCGTTGCAGGCTGGCGGGTCGAGGCAAACGGTTCGCTGACCTTTACGGGCATTGTGACAATTCTGCCGCTGAGTTCCTGCGGCCTGATCGCCCGCTAAACGCGCAAAGACGAAAACGAAAAAAAGGCACGGCGGGGTTTAGGTTTCTCCTCTTCAGAAAAACCCAGCCCCGCTGTGCTTTTTTACCCTGCCGCCGCAAATCGAAAATCAGCGGGGATCAAGCCCCCGAAAGAAGCCCCTCCAGCAAAACGTCTCCCAAAATGGACTCGGCGGAGAGAGCGGGGGCAGAAAAACCGGCTCCGCGTACTCCATCTCGGTAAACGGTTCCCATGTCCGGGTAGCGGCGCGTGATCGCCAGTGATTCCTCCAGCAAAGGATGCTCGGAAGCAGAATAGGCCAGCAGCCGCTCGATGAACAGCGCGTCCCGGCCTTCATCCACCGCCCAGCGGTAACCCGAAAGGTCGGTGGAGTGCTCTACGTTCAGCAAACGGAAAAGATCGGGGTGATTTCGCAGGTAGGGCGTTACGTGCTCGCGCTCCGAAGGAAGGGAGGCATCCGTCCAGGCCCGTTCCAGGGCCTCGAAGGTGAACACTTCGCTGTCCAGACCGTCGGGAAAGGTGGCCGGGTGAATGTTGGAGGCGTAGTCCACGGGCGTTTCGGCTTCCAGAAACGCCTTCAGCACCCGGCCCGTCACTTCCCAATCGAGAAGCGGGCTGTCCCCGGAGATGCGAAGGATCACGTCAGCCTGGTGTTTTTGAGCGGCACGGTAAAATCGGTTTAGAACGTTGCGTTCGTCTCCCCGAAAGCACAGCACTCCCAGCCGCGAGCAGGCCGTTTGAATCGCTTCGTCCTCAAAGCCGCCCGTCGTCGCCACCACGATGGCGTCGCAGCGTTCCACCCGGCGCACCCGCTCCACCACATGAGCCAGCATCGGCTTTCCCGCCAGCGGTCTCAACGCTTTTCCTGGCAGCCGCGAAGACCCCATTCGTGCCTGAATGATCGCGACCACGCGCCGTTTCGCTCCCGTCATACCCTCTCCTCCCGCCTCGTTCACTGCTCTACTTAGGTTATCGGCACTTCGCGCCGAAAAGCCGCAACATATTTTTCAGGAGATGTCTTGAAAGGGGTGAGCAAGAAAAGGGAGCGGGCGAACAAACCCAAGAAAGAAACAAGGCTATTTCTTCAGCGTGAGCAGCACCCCGGCAACGATCAACCCTGCCCCCGACAAAGTGTAGACCGAAGGCTTTTCTTTGAGAAAGAGAATTCCCAGGATCATAGCAAGCACAAAACTGAGCTTGTCAATCGGGGCGACCTGCGAAATCGGCCCCAGCTGAAGCGCACGAAAATAGCAAAGCCACGAGGCTCCGGTGGCAATCCCGGAAAGGGTCAGAAACACCAGCGTTTTCGAGGAGAGGGAAGAAACGGCGGTTTGCCGGGTGGCAAACGCGATCCCGACCGCAAACACCAGCACCACTGCCACCCGAACCGCTACCGCAAGGTTTGGCGGAACGCCTTCCACCCCTTTTTTGCCCAGCAGAGCGGTTATTCCTGCAAACAGGGCGGAGAGCAAAGCCCACAACACATAGGAGGATTCGTTGAGTTTGGTCATTTCGCTTTTGCCTTTTGCGGATCGAGCCGCCACGCGCCCCCAAAATGCCGGGTGTAGCAGGGGTCGGTTCGCAGGGTGAGGGAAACGCCGAGTTTGCCCGACGCATGAAGAAATTCATGCTCACCCGCCGCCATGCCCACATGAGTGATGCCTCTGCCGAGCGGGTCTTTCTCCGAAGTGAAAAAGACGAGATCGCCCGTTTTCCAGGGTTCTTCTGGCGGCAGAAGCAAACCGAGCGAAGAAGCCGCCTGCTGATGCGCGTCACGCGGCAGGAGAATTCCGAAGATCGAATAGAGGCGGCTCACCAGCCCGGAGCAGTCGTAGCCGAAGGCGGTGGTTCCGCCCCAGAGGTAGGGGGTTCCGACGGCCTCAATGCCGAACCCAAGAGCACGGACAGGATCGAAACTGTTCAGGCTTTCCAGCGGCGCAAGCGCGTCTCGCGCCACCGTCCCGACCTCTCCTCGCGGCAGCGTCACCTCGACCCAGCCTGGAGAAGCGGTCGCGGGGAAATCACGGACTTCTACGCAAGTGCCAAGCACGAGTTTCGTCACGATCTTTCTTCCCGTTTCGGGCGAACCGAATACGTCCACAAGAGGAGCAATAACGCGGTGAAGGTTTTGGGGCGGCTCTTTTTTCTGAGATTCGTCCTCACAGAAGGCCAGCCAAAGGCCGCGTGTCCAGCCGCGATACCCGTCCGGCGTCTCAATGCGGCAATACTCCTCCTGCTCTTCCAGTACCTCCACCGAATCGCCTAAAATGGCCTGACTGACCTGTTCGGCACGGGCGTCGGGTTCGGAGCGCAGGGAAGCGACATTCTGAACCACTTCAGCACACTTCATCCGGTTTTCTCCGTCCGAAGCCATGCGTTGAGCAGGGCTTTCTGCTGGGGGGTGAAGCGGTGCGGGCGGCGCGTTTCCCCCTGAATGAACAGCCCCCGCTGGCGGGCAGAGGCACAAAGTGCCCCGTCCTGCCGAAAGATTCGGTAATCCACCCACGCCGAAGCGTTTTTGAGTTCCGAAAGCCAGGCCGTCAGTGTGACGCGATCCCCGAAGCGCAGTTCTTTGTGATAGGTGATCTGAGTTTCGGTCAGCACCGGTAAAACCCCGATTTCTTCCAGGTTCGCCACCGAAATCCCGGCGTGTTCCAGAAATTTAACGCGAGCCGTTTCAAGCCATTGAAGGTAGACGATGTTGGAAACATGGCGCGAAAAGTCAATCTGAAACGTAGAAATCTCAAATTCCAATGAAAAGGTTAGGTCTGGAATTTCCATGAGTTAGAGTTCCAGGCGGTGCTGGATCAGCCCTTTTCCAACCCGGTTCAGGTAAGTCTCGAGTGCCTCTTTGAGCAAGACCTGCGGCGCGGAAAGGGCGATCTCGTCGAGGGCAGGGGGGGCAAGCCAGCGAAAAGCGGTACAGTCCAGCGGTTTCAAGTCGGAGGTTTCCGCACCGGGGGAGGGAGAGCCAAGAATACCGTGCAGGGCGATTTTTCGGTGGGTCACCATGTGTTTAACGGTGGTCAATTTTTGGTCGGCAATAATTTCCAGACCGACGGTTTCGCGCGCGGCGCGTACAGCGGCCTCGAAAGGCGTTTCATGAAGCAGCGCGGTCACCCGTGGAAATTCCCACAGCCCGCCCCACAAACCGTGCAGGGGTCGCTGAACCACCAGCACTTCTCCGGCAGCGTTTCGCACCAGGGCGGAAACCATCGTCACCGAAACGGCAGCGCGACCGGGTGGAATTTCGGGCAGCGCGGAGGGATCGGGCGAGTTCCCGGCAAAACAGTCGGCGAGAACGGGGCAGCGTTCGCACTTTGGGTCGGCAGGCGCACAGATCAAGGCCCCCAGCTCCATCATAGATTGATTGAAATCGCCGGGGCTTTCGGCGGAGACCAGCGTTTCGGCGAGTGACCAAAGCCGTTTTTGATTTTCGGTAGACTTCGGGTCGCCGGGGATGCCGTAAATGCGTGACAGCACCCGGATCACGTTGCCGTCGAGAATGGGGCGCGGCAGGTTGTAAGCAATCGAGAGGATCGCGCCCGCAGTATATCGTCCGATACCAGGCAGGCTTTCGATGCCTTCGGGTGTATCGGGAAATTGGCCGCCGTGGGTTTCGATTACGATTTGCGCGGTACGGTGGAGGTTGCGGGCACGGGCGTAGTAGCCCAGTCCCGCCCAGTGCTTGAGCACGTCGTCTATCGGGGAGGACGCGAGGGCTTCAAGGGTGGGAAAGCGTTCCAGAAACCGAAGATAGTAGGGAATGACGGTGGCGACCTGCGTCTGCTGCAGCATGATCTCGGAAATCCAGACGCCGTAGGCATTCCGCCCGCGCCAGGGCAGATCGCGCTTGTGCCGCGCAAACCAGGCGAGCAGGTTCCCAACAATCCGATCCCGCTTTTCCTGATCGTCTCTCCTCTTCATACCGGAATTATACCCTGCGTTCCGGGAAGCGCGGCAGGGTCAAGCTGCTTCTGAAACCGCGTCTACACAAAACGGCCTCTCAAAACAGACGTTTTTGCTCGTTGTCGCCGCCGCGCTTGGTGCCCCGCTTTGCCTTTTCCGCCTCTTCGCGGCGAGCGGCCCGAATCGCTTCCCGCCCGCCCGATGTGCTCTCGAAACGGCGCAGAAATTCGTCGCGCCCCTCCTGGTGGGAGACAATCGGCTTCGGGTAGCGCATTGTGCCGTACTCAGGAACCCATTTTTTCACGTATTCGGCGCGAGGGTCATACCGCTCCATTTGCAGGGTCGGGTTGAAAATGCGTGTGGCGCGGCGCGGGTCGGTTCCCGTTCCTGCCACCCACTGCCAGCCGCCGTTGTTGGGGGGCCAGTCGCCGCAGGCCAGTTGCTGCATAAAGTAGCGTTCGCCGTCCTGCCAGTTCACTAGCAAATCTTTCACGAGGTACGAAGCGGTAACCTGTCGAAGCCGGTTGTGCATCCAGCCCGTTTCGTTGAGCTGCCTCATCCCGGCATCCACAAACGGGTAGCCGGTCATTCCCGCCTTCCATGCCTCAAAATGCTCTGCGTTATTGCTCCAGGGGAATCCGCCGTATTCCGGCAGCATCGGCCCTTCCAGCGCGTGCGGAAAATGATAGGTCACCGCATAGTAGAATTCCCGCCAGGCCAGCTCGTCAATCCACTTTGCGGCTCCGGGACCGCCTTGATTTCGGGCTTCCCGGTACAGGTCGCGAATCGAAACCGTTCCCCACTTAATGTGCGGGGAAAGGCGAGAGGTACTTTCTGGATCGAAGGCATTGTCGCGATTTTGGTGATACTCCGGCAACCCCTCGTGAAGAAACTGTGCCAGCCGATCATAGCCCGCTTTTTCGCCCACCGGGAAAACGTGCTGCTTGAGGTGCAGCCCGAAGGTTTCAAGGGTGGGCAGGTCGTGCGAAGGGAGTTTACGCTCCGTTTTGAGCTTCGAGAAAAGCGGCTCGCTTGGGTACGCTTTCGGAGTATTGAGCAGACCTTCCCACCGCCGCTTGAAGGGGGTAAACACGCTGTAGGGATTGCCGCTGTCGCTCAGCACGTGCGCCGGATGAACGAGCAGGGTGTCGCTGTACGGCTTGACTTCGATGCCTTCCGCCTCCGCTAGTTCCGTTACCTTCGCGTCACGCGCCATCGGGTAGGGCAGATAGTCCTCATTGAAATAAATGCGGCCTGCCCCCGCCTCTTTCGCCGCCTTCACTACCTCGCCGGGAATGTCCGAAACGCGCCGCACCACCAGCTGCCCGCCCAGCGCGTTCAGCCGTTCCGAAAGTTCCGCGAGCGATGCGAGCAGAAAATTCACTCGTGCCGCCCCGATGTCCCCCGCCTTCAGGTAATGATCGTCGAGCACGTAAAGGCAGTGCACCCGTTCGTTTTCTACCAGTGCCGCATGAAGAGCCGTGTTGTCTCTTAAACGCAGCGATCCGCGATACCATACCATCCCAACGGACTGAGGCGAGGGTTGATCGGACATGATTGAGAATTTCCTTAGCATAAAGCAATTTCGTATTTTTGTACAACGAAACAAAGCCTGAGTCGGTTCCCTCCCCTGCCGATCTGTCCCTTGTTCACAACCATGCACGCTCCTTAATGTTCTCGCAAGTAAAAGAGCGGCGTTCTTTCTTCTTTGTAAAAAGAGGGAACGCCGCTCTTTTGCTTAGCGGGTGCTGAAACAATTCTCTTTATCCAACCGAGACATGAATGCGGCCTCAAAAACCCGGCGGGATGTCCGAGGGACACGGGGCGGAACGCCTCCCAGCGCGGACTTGAGTTCTGCGGAGAAAAGTTTTTACTGCTTCGCAGAGAATTTCGTGGATACGCGGCTCAGTTAGCTCCGGCTGTGTTGTAATTGTTGAGGAGGAGGGTCAGGTCGTCCACATCAATTCGTCCGTTCAGGTTGAGGTCAGCCCCGGCGAAATAGGTTCCGTCTCCTACCCGGCTGTTGTAGGCATTGAGCACCAGAGTCAAGTCGTCCACATCTACGAGGTTGTTGTTGTTGGCGTCGCCGGTTCGTAAAAACAGAATGGTCGGCAGGGTAGAAAACCCGTCCAGCACGGTTACCGGAACGTTGGAGGCAAGGTAACGAGGCCCTTTTACATGGAGCAGATAATTTCCAGCGGGAACGTCGGGGAGGGCAAACGCTCCGCCTGCCGGAACCGATACGGTTTTGACCAGCGAAGTGCCCCCTGCCGCCGGACGGAACTCAAAGCGAACCGGCTGAACGGGAGCATTGGAGGCGATTTGCTCGAACGCCAGCAGGCCGTAAAATCCAACCAGAGGAAACTGATTGTAGAGCGTCAGCACACTTCCATCGCCCAAAGCCAGCATGACATCGGGACGGGTATCCAGGTCGAAATCCGCGACGGCAAAGGTTCCGGTAGAACTGGAAGTAACATAATTCACGACAGGGCTGAAACTGCCATTTCCCTGCCCGTAGAAAACCCCGACGGCTCCCTCCGACAGCGAAACGATGAGATCGAGAATGCCGTCGTGATTGAAATCCGCCGCAGAAACGAAATTCGAGCCGGAAGCCCCGGCGGTGAGCAGAACGGTCGGAGCGAAGAAACCGCCTCCCCTGTTCATCAGCACTCCGATCTGCCCGGTTCCGCCAGAAACGTTCGTCACCACGAGGTCAAGCCTGCCGTCTCCGTTGAGGTCAACGGCCAGCAGGTCGGAGTTGGCCAGCCCGGTAGAGAGGTCGCGCAGAAAGGTAAAGGTTCCGTTTCCATTGCCATGCAGAAGACGCACCATGCCGTTCAGCCCGACGGCTAGGTCGGGCTTGCCGTCGCCGTCGAAATCCCCGGCGGCAATGGAAGCCCGCGAGGAGGCTCCATCGTTGATCGCCGCGCCCTGCGAAAACGTTCCATCGTTATTGCCCAGCAGCAGCGTTAAACTTTGTCCGTCGAACACGGGAACGGCATCGAGTTTCCCGTCGCCGTTGAAGTCCGCAAAGCAAACGCCTTTGGGATAGGTTCCGGCAGCGGTCATTCGCTCTGCCTGAAGGGTTCCGTCGCCATTGCCTAAAAATACACTGAGGCTGTTCAGGTTGTTCAAGGTTACGATGTCGGGCTTGCCGTCGCCGTTCACATCCTGAGCGTACACCCGAATCGGCGTCTGCGTCACAGCGTAACTCTGTGCGGAGCCAAACGTGCGGTCTCCGTTGTTGCGCCGCACCGAAACCGTGCGCGAAGAAAAATCGGTGGAAATCAATTCGGGGCGTCCGTCTCGGTTCAGGTCAACGGCAGTCAAGGACGGCGCGGAATTAGAAGCATTGACCTGAGTTTGAACCCGTCCGCGAATTTGCCCGCTGCCCCCGCCGGAAAGCACCGCAAGGGTTTGCCGTGCTCCAATCAGCAAATCCCGTTTGTTATCGAGATCAAGGTCGGCGAGCACCAGCAGGCGCGAGTTGGAAAATCCCGGAATCGCATAAGAGGCGCGAAAAGTGCCGTCCCCGTTGCCGCGCAGCACACTGATACTGCCGCTTTTGTTGTTGGCGGTCAACAGATCGGGGATGCCGTCGCCGTCGAAATCGCCTGCGACAATGCTGCGAGGATCACTGCCGACGGTGTAACCGATTTTGGGCGCAAAGGTTCCGTCTCCGAGATTCAACAGCACCGAAACCGAGTTCGAGCCGTCATTGGAGGCAGCGATGTCGGGCCTGCCGTCGCCGTTGAGATCGGTTACCACGCAGCTTGTAAACGAGGAAAATCCGCCGGTCGTGTTCACACTGTAGGGGGTGTAGAAACCGAACGCGCCGCCTCCCAGCCCTTTCGCGACGGCGACCGATCCCTGGCGAATGGCGATGACATCCAGGATGCGGTCGCCGTCCAAATCGGCAAACCGCACCCCGATGGCAGCGGGTCCAATCGTATAACTCGCCCCGAAAGTGCCGTCCCCGTTGCCGGGATAAACTCGAATTCCGACACTGCTGTTGGAGGCGACCACAAGATCGGGAATTTGATCGCCGTCCACGTCGGCGATCTGAACGCTGCCGCCCTGAAGCGTGATCGGAAAGTCCAGGCGGTTTCCCAGTGTTCCGTCCGACCTGCCAAACAAAATCGAAACGCCGGTATCGAAGCCGCCTACCGCCACATCGGGATAGCCGTCTCCGTTGAAATCGCCGACCGCCAGGCTGTAGGGGCGCGTCACCACCGAGTAGAACTGCGGGGGGTCAAACGTGCCGTTGCCTCGGTTCGTTAAAACGGCTAGATTGTTTGCGCCGGGAGCGGGGTCGTCGAGGGCGGCAATCACATCGGGCTTGCCGTCGCGGTTGAAGTCGGTCAAAACGAGCGCGTTCAGCGGCTTCCCTGGAACGCTGACCGAGGAAAGCAGCCCCGGAAACAGCGGCGGGGCAACATCGGCCTTTGCCCCGCCCCCCAGCAGGAGAAGCCCGACGGCTCCCAGAACAAGCCCCCCTTCTTTTCCTCGCCCCTGCGTCTTCCCCAATTCGCCTGCATCCTGTTTGATCGCCATTGATTTCTCTCTTTCTTCAACCTGACCTGTCTTGCAGAGGTTCATATTTCGTGCCAATTTTACGGTCTCGCAGATTTACCCGATTTTTGGCTTCGCCGATTCAAGAATCTCGTAAAACTACCGAAGATTAGCGAGGACGCAGTGCATTCATTTCAAGACCGCCCATGCCAAACAGAAATTCGTTTCATTCTGGACACCCAACTTTTCTTCGATCCCAACGGAAGACGTTCTCGTTTGCCGAGAGTTTCGCGCTGGCTTCGGTTTGGTTCAGCGGGGCCTCTTTGTCGTCCGTTCTCGCCCAGGGTTCGCCCCCTATTCAAGCCAGGGCCGCCATTGTTATCAGGGCAGAAACCGGAGCGGTACTCTGGTCGAAAAACCCCAATCTGCGCCTGCCGCCCGCTTCGCTCACCAAAATCGTCACCGCTTTGGTGCAGCTGCAAAACGGTTCGCTTTCCGATCCGCTGACGGTTCCCGCCGGGGCGGGGGGTCTTCCCGGCATTTCGCTTTCTCTGAGGCCAGGCCAGGTTTACGCCTCAAAAGATTTGCTGGAAGCGCAGCTGCTGGAAAGTGCGAATGACGCTTCCGCCGCCGTTGCCGGGGCTTTTGCGGGCGGGTCGCCACAGTTTGTAGACGGCATGAATCGGCTGGCTGTTTCGCTCGGAGCCGAAAATTCTCACTTTACCAACCCGCACGGACTCGACAACCCCGATCACTACTCGACGGCAAGAGACCTGGCCTTCTTTGCACGGGAAGCGATGACGCATTACCCGGAGTTCGCCCGCATCGTTCGGCAGGCGCACGGCCATATCGCTGCCAATGCCACCCACCCTGCCCATCTGTTGACCAATCGGAACGAACTGCTTCAGCGTTTTCCCGATCAGGTAGACGGAATCAAAACGGGCTATACCCGCAGTGCCGGTTACTGCTTTGCCGGAACCGGAACCCGAAACGGGCACCGGTTGATTACGGTGGTTTTGAACTCGCCGGACTGGAAGGGCGAAACCCTGCTTTTGTTGAAGTTCGGGTTTCAGCAGCTCGGCTCGGTTCCGGGGCTTTCGCCAAAACCGCAGCACTCCCTTGAAAAAACAAATCCGCTTTGGAAACCGCAGGGAATTTTCTCGGACTCTCCCCCGAAACCAGCCCGCCTCTCAACGCTCTGGCTGCTCTGCCTGCTGCCCACCCTGTATCTCCTCGACACCCGGCTCAGAAATCAGAAAAGGAAACCTCTTCCGATGAATCACTCTCCTTCCGGCCCCGTTCCAGCCTCTGCCTCTTCCCTTGAGACGGAAAGGCAGACGGGAAACTTTCCTCCGGTGGTTCTTGCTTCAGGGCTGAGCCGCTTGGAAACCGCGACCTGGATCAAATCGTTTTTGGAAGAGGAAACTCGTTTTGCTGAGCGAGCGCAGCGTGCGCTGGCAAAAGCGGCAATTTCTCAGTCCCCCGATCCGCTCGGCGAAGCCCTGATGCCGCTTTTCGCCTCGCCCCGTCCGCTTACCCGATTGGCGGGAGCCGACCTTGCCGCTTCGTTTGCACCAGGACGGGCAGAAGAAACCCTGCTCTGCCTTCTGGACGAGGAAGAGCTGTCCTCCGTCTTGCGCGAAACGGCAGGAGACCGGCTTGCCGAAGTGGGGAAAGATCGGCACGAGGGGTTGTTTCACTCGATTTTGCTGCGAACCGGGGAGATTTTTGCGGCACGGGCTTTGCTCGCTCAATTATGGCTTAGAAAAGAAACGAAGGAAGACCTGCTTCGCGCTCTCGATGGAGCCTTGAGCGGAGCAGACGCTGGCAAAACCGAGGCGCAGCGGGAGCAGGAGGCGGCTCTCGCAGTTTTGCTGGCGGCGCAGGGGGTCACCGCCGAAGAAAAGGCACGGGAAACGCTGGCCCGCCTTCTCCCCGAAAGCCGGGAACGACTGCTGACCAATCTGAAATCGGCTTCGGTCTCTTCACGAGTAAAGGGGCTGCTGGAGTCGCTCCGAGAAACCCCGGAAGCGGAAGAGCTCCGCGAGGAAAACCCCGCCGATCCGCCCACACCGGAAGAAATAGGAGCCGCCCTGCAGATCGCTTCGCTAAAACTCGGCTTCGGCACTTACCCGGAGGCGAAGCTGGCGGAAATCTTTCGCCGTGCCAAAGTCGGAGAGACCGCCCCGCAACTGCTGGAGTTTCCGGAATTGGCCTCGCTCGCAGAGGCCTATGCCCGCCCGCAGATTCAAACCCTGATTCACTGCCTGACTTCCGATCCCGAAGCGATTGCCCAGAGCGTTGCGGCCCTCGCGAAAACAAACAGCGAAAACCCGATCCTTAGAGCAGAACTCTCCTTCTGGCGCGACAAATGCCCCCCCTTTACGGCAGGTTGAGCAGATCGAGACGAAATTCTAATCAGAAGCCCGCCGCGTGCCCGTCACAGCGCGGATCGGAGCCGCCAAGAAGGACTCCGCTTTGCGGCTGCACTTCGAGAAGTTGATACGAAGAGGCATGACCCCAGGCGTCCAAACTTTCTACGTCATGCCCCAGGCTCCGCAGCTCGCCCAGCACCGATTCCGAAACCCGGTTTTCCAAAGCCAGCACCCCCGCCCCAGTTTCTCCCGGTGCACCGACCGCAGGCCCGTGAAGCCAGCGGGCCGCCTCCACTGCCTCCTGCGGGTTCATGCCAAAATCCACGACATTGAGGATCACCTGCGCGTTCGACTGCACCTGCACATCCCCGCCGGGGGTTCCGCCCACCCAGGCCAGCTCTTCGTACTCCGAATTTTGGAGTTCTGTGTTTTGGAATTCTGTATTTTGGGTTTTCACGGAGGGCTTTTTCGTTATCAGGTAAGCGTTCAGGGTATGCGCCGTGCGCTTGCCCGGAACCAGCACATTCGGGCTGAGCGGGTCGAGGGAAAATCCGGTCATCCGGTTGTTGAAGAGCACCCCGGTGTCGGGAATCATCACGCCGCACCCAAAGCCCCAGAACACGCTCTGAATGAAACTGACGGCGTTTCCCTCTCCGTCGGCGACGAGGAAATAGGTGGTGTCGTGATCCGTTTCGGCAGGGGCGGAAGAAAAACGCAGGGCACGTTCACGGTTGATTTGCGCCCTTCGATTGGCGGCGTATTCTTTAGAGAGCAGCAAAGCGAGCGGCATTTCAACAAAGTCCGGGTCGCCTAAAAACTCGGCTTTGTCGGCAAAGGCTCGTTTTTTCGCTTCCACCTGAACATGGATAGCTTCGGCGGAATTGTGCCCCCAGTCCGAAAGCGGATAGCCTTCTAAAATGTTAAGCATCTGAAGCAGAATGTGCCCCTGCGACACCGGCGGCTGCCCCTGCACTGTGTAACCCCGATACTCGGTACGGATCGGGTCGGAAACCTGGGTGCGGTGAGCGGTGAAATCCTGAGCGGAAAACATCCCCCCGTTTTCGGCACTGTACCGAAGAATCCGATCCGCGATTTCTCCCTCATAAAACTCTCTGGCTCCGCCCGAAGCGATTTTTTCGAGCGTTCGGGCCAGGGCAGGCTGGATCAGCAGGTCGCCGGGGTCGGGAAGGGTTCCGTTGGGCAAAAGCTGCAGGGCCGTGTCGGGAAACCGACGCAAAAGTGCCTCCTGCGACTGAAACACCCGTGAGGCACGATACGAAAGCGGAACCCCCTGCCCTGCGTATTCAATTGCAGCGGCCAGCAAATCTGCGAAAGGCAGCCGTCCCCATTTCGCGTGGATGGTTTCCCACATTTTGACCAAACCCGGAACCGAGGCCGCCGACAACCCGCGCAGCGGAATACCGTTTGGAAAAGCAGCGAGGGAGGAGGCTTCTGGAGCCGCACCGGAGCCGTTGAGAGCGGTGGTTTTTCCGGTCGCCTTTTCGTAAACGATCAAAAACGCATCGCCGCCCAGGTGCGAGTTATAGGGTTCCGTCACAGTCAGAACGGCAGAAGTCGCGATAGCGGCGTCTATAAAAGAGCCGCCCTTCAACAAAACCGCTAACCCTGCCGAAACCGCCAGCGGCTGAGACGCCGCCACCATTCCGTTTTTTGCCGCCACCACCCCGCGATGCTGTTTCATGGGCACTTCCTTTCCGTTTCGAGCAAGCCGCTTTGACCGAGCCGCAAAATCACCCTAGCCTTCGAGCAAATCCGAAACCTTGCAGGAGAGGTTTCGGATTTGCAGGCGGAGCGAGGCTTTCCCCCTCTCGGTATTCAGAGCTGGAACGATCTTTCTCCGCAAAGGGCTGCCGGTAAAGCCTAACCTCTCGGTTTTCGACCTCCACACCCTAATCGAACAGCGAGGTGATCGAAAGATCGTTGTTGGCACGATGGATGGCTTCCCCAAAAAGAGAGGCGACCGAGAGCACTTTGATCTTCGGGTGCAGTTTTTCTTGGGGCAGCGGCACGGTATCAGTGACCACGATCTCGGCAATTTCGGGGCGGGAACAAAGCCGTTCGACGGCATCGCGGGCGAAAATTCCATGCGTTGCGGCGATATGGACTTCCGGCTTGGCTCCGTGCGCCAGCAGCGCATCCACCGCTTGTAAAATCGAGCCCCCGGTGGTAATCATATCCTCCACGATAATAGGCGTTTTCCCGCGAACATCGCCCGCCAGATGGGTGACCTCAGTGACCATATGTCCCGGATGGTGCTTATAACAGACTGCCAGCGGTGCACGCATTTCCTGCACCACGCGCCGCACTTTCTTCACCCGCCCCTCATCGGGCGAGACGATCACGATCTCTTCACTGCGCTCGGCTTCGCTGCGCCCCCACTTTTCGGCAAAATAATCCGTAAAGAGATTGATGGCGGTCAAATGATCCACCGGAATGTTGAAAAACCCCTGGATGGCGTCGGCATGCAGATCAAGGCACATCACCCGGTTCGCGCCCGCCACCGTCAGCATATCAGCCACGAGTTTAGCGGTGATCGGCTCACGGGGCGCGTCTTTTTTTTCCTGCCGTGCATAGCCATAATAGGGAATAACGGGGGTGATGCGCCACGCGGAAGCCCGGCGAAGCGCATCAATACATTCCAGCAAAACTACCAGATTCGTATCCACCGGCGGGCAGGTGGGCTGAATGACATAAGCATCGGTTCCGCGTACACTCTCCTCGAAGCGCACATAATTTTCGCCGTCGGCAAACTGCGTTACCTGAAGTTTGCCCTGGGTCAAACCAAGAAAATCGGCCACTTTGGAAGACAGTTCGGGATTACCGGGGCCAGCGAAAATTTTGATGTCATGGGGTTCGTGTCGGGGTGAAGTGGACATTGCAGAAACGGTGCCTCTCTGAAACCTGAGCAAAAAACTCGGAATTGAATGTACTTATTAGTATAGCACGGAGAGAAAGAGCAGACGAGAATTCTCTGCTTCCCTTGAGGTAAACTCTGGCGAAAGGAGATGGGATGATGGCTAATGTTCAGGTGCGCCCGATGACCTTGGAGGAATTTCTCGCCCTTCCCCAAGGCCCTCCCTACTACGAGTTCGAGGAAGGAGAAATGATCCCCTTGGCCAGCCCCACGATCACCCACCAGAGAATTGCTCGCAAGTTGATCCGAGCTTTGGAGGATCATATCGAAAGCCGCCGCCTCGGTCTTGTTGTACCGGAAGTGGACGTGGTGCTGCCATCGGGCCGGGTGCTGGTTCCCGATATTGTGTTTGTGTCCGAACCCCGCCTCGCTCTTCTGATGCCCACCGACAAACGCCTTGAAGGAGCTCCCGACCTTGTGGTTGAGATCACCTCCAGCGACTCCGAGCGCGACCGGGTGGACAAATTCAAGACTTATTTCGAGAACGGAGTAGAGTGGTACTGGATCGTTGACCGCGAAACGCTGGAAGTCGAAGAATACCGAGCGGGCAGGACGGATTTTGAGCTGAAGTCGCTGGCAGAAAGCGCGGAAACCTTTCGCTCCACCTTGTTCGACGGCCTCGAAGTCAACCTCGCCCGCAAATTGGCGGAGTGACAGGTTGAGGTAAACTCTGGCGAAAGGAGATGGGATGATGGCTAATGTTCAGGTGCGCCCGATGACCTTGGAGGAATTTCTCGCCCTTCCCCAAGGCCCTCCCTACTACGAGTTCGAGGAAGGAGAGATGATCCCCTTGGCCAGCCCGACCATTCGGCATCAAGACATTTGCGATGAGCTTGTGTTCAGTCTAAAGCAGTTTGTCCGCCCCCGCAATATCGGGAGGATCATTCGTGAGGTGGACGTGGTGCTGCCATCGGGCCGGGTGCTGGTTCCCGATATTGTGTTTGTGTCCGAACCCCGCCTCGCTCTTCTGATGCCCACCGACAAACGCCTTGAAGGAGCTCCCGACCTTGTGGTTGAGATCACCTCCAGCGACTCCGAGCGCGACCGGGTGGACAAATTCAAGACTTATTTCGAGAACGGAGTAGAGTGGTACTGGATCGTTGACCGCGAAACGCTGGAAGTCGAAGAATACCGAGCGGGCAGGACGGATTTTGAGCTGAAGTCGCTGGCAGAAAGCGCGGAAACCTTTCGCTCCACCTTGTTCGACGGCCTCGAAGTCAACCTCGCCCGCAAATTGGCGGAGTAAAGACGAAACGCACCGCATTTCTCTCCCGTAAAAGACGCAAGGGAACCATTTCCCACAACCAAGGAGTTTTCAGACCGTGAAAATGATCAAAATTGCACCGGCAGCACTCACCCTTATGGGTTCTGCCCTGCTCGGCAGTTCTGCCTTTGCCGAGGCAAAATTAGGCGTCGGTTCTTCGGCCCCGGCTCTTAAAGTCGCGAAGTGGGTGAAAGGAACCCCGGTCAAAGCCTTTGAGAAAGGCAAAGTTTACGTCGTCGAATTCTGGGCCACCTGGTGCGGACCGTGCAAGGTTTCCATTCCGCATCTCACCGATATGGCGAAAAAGTATAAAGGTAAAGCCACCTTTACCGGGGTCAGCGTGTGGGAAACCCAGGGCGATGACAAAAGTACCGCCTACATGACCAAAGTCGCCGACTTTGTGAAAACGATGGGCGCGAAAATGAATTACAATGTCGCGGTGGACGGCGTTGAGCGCACGATGGCGAAAACGTGGATGGAAGCCGCCGAGCAGGATGGCATTCCTACCGCCTTCGTCATCGGCAGGCAGGGAAAAGTTGTCTGGATCGGACACCCGATGGACGGACTGGACGAGGTGCTCGATCAAGTGGTCGCCGACAAATTCGATGCCGCGAAAGCCGCCGAGAAAGCGCGAAAAGACAAAACCGAGCGCGATGCGATGATGGCGGAGCAGAAAAAACTTCAGGGGCTGGTGAAAGAGCCGGCGGCACTCGCTCAGGATGGAAAATTCCCGGAGGCTCTGGAAAAACTTGACGGTATCATCCAAGAGCATCCACAGTATGCAGACCGGCTCACTCCGTTTCGTTTCAATCTTTTGCTGCGGGTAGACGGGAAACGAGCTTCTGCCGCCGCTCAAGAGCTGAGTAAGGGAGCCTATCAAAACAACGCTCAAGGCTTGAACCAGGTGGCCTGGCAGCTGGTGGACGATGCTTCGATGGCGAAAGACGTGGACTACAACATCGCCGTTGAAATCGCTCAAAAGGCTGTTGATCTCACCAAAAACAAAGACGGAATGATTCTCGATACGCTCGCCTACGCTTACTTCAAGGCGGGCAATGTGGAGAAAGCCATCGAGACTGAGGAAAAAGCCGTTAAATTAACTTCCGAAGATAAAAACGTCCCCGACGAGGCGAAAAAAGAAATCAAAGACCGCCTTGAAATGATGAAGAAGAAAAAATAAAACTTCTTTCTACAAAGGGAGAGCCGGGAGCACAAAGCCTCTCTGCTCTCCCTTTTTTTGATTTGGGCGCAGTTTCGGGTATCCTGAACCCATGAGTCAATGCCTGCTGGAAGACATCGCTAAGACGCCGCGCTGGAGCCGCATTGTAGAGATTTCGACGCGCCTGGAAGCCCTCCCGGAGGTAGAGGCAGCCTGGATTGGCGGGAGCCTTGCCAATGGAACCGAGGATGAGTACAGCGATATTGATCTTCGGATTGCCGTCACCTCGAAAGCACGCCGCCACTGGGCGAACCCCAATTTCGATTCTCTTTTCGGAGCAAAAGAGGCCGCTGCGGTGATCGTGCTACAATTCGGCCCTGCCCGGTTGTTCCACCTTCTGCTCAAGGATGGCGAAATCTACGATGTTCAGGTTTTCAGTTCAGCGGATGTGCTGCCGCCGGAAAAAACTTTGCTTCTGTTTTGCAAAGAAGAGCACTGGCACGCTCGCCTCTCCGGGGCAAAACCCCAAACTCCCGTTCTACTTCCCGATGCCGACCCGGAAACGGTGAGGACCTTGCTATGCGGCTTCTGGATCAACACGCACAAACACCGAAAAGTACTGGGGCGCGGACTTCCCCTGCTTTGCGAGACCGGACTGCAGGGAGAGCGAGTTTCGATTTTTCGTCTTTTTCATCTGCTGGCGACAGGGAAAGACGGCGGTAGAGAGGGCACTATTCACAGCCTGACCGCTCAGGTTCGTGCCGTTCAGCTTTGGGGCGGCGAAAAAGCGATGGAACTGCTGGGCTTGCCGCTTCGCACCGAGGCCGAGATTCGGGAGTGCATCCGGCGGCATCGAGCAGAAGTGGCTCTGCGGGGCCGAGAACTCGCGCAGAGGCTTGAGTTCGAGTACCCGGAAGCGGCAGAAACCACCGCAGCGGCGTTTGAGATTTAGCGGACGCGGGAGGAAAATAAGGGTGAGTGACTATTCAGCGAGAATTGGCGTTTTGCAGCGAAAAATGCAGGCGGACCACACCGCCTTGACCCTGCTTGCCGGAACCGACCAGATGCGCTATCTCACAGGCTGGCGTGAAGGAGGGCACGAGCGGTTTGTCGGGCTGTTTGTTCCCGCTCATGGCGAACCGGCCTTTGTCGTGCCCGCGATGAACGCGCCGCAGGCCAAGGAAACTCCTGCCGGAATCACGCAGGTGCTGGGCTGGAGCGACGAAACCGGCCCGCACGAAAGCCTCAAACATTTGTTTTCACAGTTCGGGATCAAACCCGGAACTCTTGTCCGTGTGGACGACGAACTGCTCAGCGTTCATCTGCTGGGGCTGCAGTCGCTGTTTCCGGGCGTTGTTTTCTCTTCCGCAGGCGAGCAGATGGCGGAACTGCGCCAGACGAAAACGGCGGCGGAACTTACCGCCCTGGAAACGGCGGCGCGATGGATTGACGAAATTTTCGAGGCCGTAGTGATGCAGTTGAGGGAAGGAATCCGCGAAACGGAGGTGGCGGATCGGGTAATGGCCGAAATCAAAGTGCGCGGCTCTATTCCCTCGTTTCCGCCGCTTGTCTGCTTTGGGGAAAACGCCGCGCTTCCTCATCACCACACCGGAGACCGCTCCCTGCGCCCCGGCGATGTCGTGATTCTTGACATCGGCTGCGTTTTCGATCACTATGCTTCCGACATCACCCGTACCGTTTCTTTTGGCGAACCCGCCGATCCCGAGGCCCGCAAAGTCTACGAAATCGTCTATCGGGCGCACCGTGCCGTTATCGAGGGGGTCAAACCAGAGACAACAGGAGAAGAAGCGGACGCGCTGGCAAGAAATGTCATTACCAGGGCAGGTTATGGCGACTTCTTCGTGCATCGCACAGGGCACGGAATCGGGCTTTCCACCCACGAGTCGCCCTATCTCGTAAAGGGAAATCGTCAGCCGCTCAGCGCGGGAATGTGTTTTTCGAATGAGCCGGGAATTTACTTGCCGGGTCGCTTCGGGGTTCGGATCGAAAATATCGTGACCCTCACCGAAACCGGACTGCGCTCGCTGAACGCCGACGCGGAGCCGACCCTGCGCGTGCTCACTCCGCAGCCCGGCCTGATCGGTTTCTAAACTCAATTCATTCCCTCTCTGCTCACCTCCCCGGCGAGAAAAGGAGCCTTTTGTGACCTCACTGCTGGCATCGTTCCCCTGGCATGACATTTTAATGCCAAAACCCTCCTGGGCAGAAAAAGTTTTTCGTCCTGCGGTTGTTTACCTGATTTTGCTCGTCTTTTTTCGCTTTGCCTCCCGCCGTGAGATCGGACAGTCCACCCTGTTCGATATTCTCATTATGCTGATTATCTCCAATGTGGTGCAGAATGCGATGATCGGGGACGATAACTCGGTGCTTGGAGCCTCCGCCGGAGCGTTGACGGTGATTGTGCTCAGCGGTGTTCTGAGTCGCGTCACCGCCAAAAGCAGGCAGGCGCGATACGTTCTCGAAGGAAAAACCGTCTTGCTGGTAAGAGACGGCAAAATTATCGAAGCCAATATGAAAAGTCAGGCGGTTTCGCACAACGACCTCGCCTCCGCGATCCGGGCGCAGGGACTGGCACGAATGGCGGACGTAGCGTTTGCCATTCTTGAGCTGGACGGTTCGATCTCGGTGATTAAGCAGGAAGAAATGAAAGACTCGCGCCCGCCGGACTGCTTGCCCTATGAGATTGTCGGTGACTTGAGTGTGGCAGACGCGGACTGCAAAGAGGACAGCCCCACCGCCGCTGCCTAAGGCAGGAAACCTCGGCTCTGATTTTTGGCTGTCCCAGGGAGCGAACCCCCCAAGCGATTTGTTCAGCACGCATTGCTCCTCATTTTCAGAAAGAGACGGAAAGAGATTTTGATTAGAAACTGGCGCGGGGTCGCGCTGGCTATCCTTGGGCTTCATGCCCTGGCCCTGCTCGCCGGGGTGCGGGCGTTTTCGCTTCGGCATCGAGCGGAGGTGAACAATCGGCGCGTCGAACTCGGCATTGAATGGAGCGAAGTTTCACAGATCGCTCAGATGTCAGGACAGCCGGTCAACGCTGTTCTCAAACGCTTTGCCGCTCAGGGCGTGACGAGCCTCATCGTTCAGGAGGAGAGCCTGGCTACGCTCGAAGCGGTGGGAGCCTTGCGAGCGGCGCAGCTTCCGCGTGAAGAGGGCGGCATCTATACCACCGTCATCGTTTCCAACCCGGCGGCAATGGATCGAGTTCGGAACTCGCTTTTGCTGCGCGGTCTTGCGGTCACCGATCAAAGCCGGGATGCCATTCGCTCCCGCCCCCCCGCTGGTGGAACGGCCTTTCTCTACTCCACTCTGATCGGCCCGCCGAATTTCTACACCCCGGTTTCGTATCCGCTCCTCAAAGTGCTGGGAGTGGGACTTTCGCCGGATGCGCTGGCAGCGGCAAAATCGGCAGGGCTTCGGATTGCAGGGCGTGTGGCGAATTTCGCCGGGGTGAAAATCGAAACCGCCGAAAACGTGCTCCGCGACCTTAAAACGCAGGGAGCGAGCCTGGTGATTTTCAACGGCGAAGAGGCTCTGGGCTTTCGCGGGCTGGAAAAGCAGGTGGCAGAACTTTTGCGCGACCCGGCTGACCGCCCCGGCGATAAAGCCCTGCGCTCTCCGCTGGACCTCGCTTTCGGGGCCGTTGAATTCACCAAACAGCGCGGCGACGAAAAAATCAACGCGGCCCTTCACGGCGACATTATCCGGGTGCACACGGTAGCCGCCACCGAGCTTTCCAATATCGAGGAAAACGAACTCATCGAGCGGTTTGTGCGGGCCGCCCATGAACGCAATCTCCGCTTCTGCTACCTTCGCCTCTACACCGAGGCTGGCCCCGACCCCATCTCCGACAACGAAGCGATGATTAAAAAAATCGCCGACGGGATCACCAAAAGAGATCAGCTCGAACTGGGAGCGGCTCACAAATTCGAGGAGCCGGGCGTACCGAAATGGGGGTTCGCCCTAGTTGCGGCAGGCGTTGGAGCCGGGATCGTCTGGCTTTTGCGAACGCTGATGCCGCTCTCCGAACGCGCTCAATGGACTCTGCTGGGGGTCTGTGTGCTGCTTTGTGTGGTGCAGGTTCTGCTGGGAGAAGGCGGGCGCAAAATCGTTGCGCTGATGGCCGGAATTGTTTATCCCACGCTCGCCTGCCTTCTAACCTATCCCGGTTTGCGCCCGGAGGGGCGTTCCGAGCGTTCGCTTTCCCGCTTCGATGCCGCCGTTTCATCTTTGCGAACATTAGGGCAGGCCAGTTTGATTACGCTGATTGGCATCCTTTTTGCAGTTGGACTTCTCGCCTCCCGTGCCTTTATGGTTAAGGCCAATCAATTTGCCGGGATCAAGGCTCAGCACGCTCTTCCCCTCCTGCTGGTCGCCGGGGTTTTCGCTTTTGGCGGGCTTCCCGCCGCCTCCGAAACCCTGTTGGGGTTTCGGGCGCGTTTGTCCCTCCGGGTTCGAAGCCTCTGGGCAGAACCGGCCCGTTTCGGACTGCTGATCGCAGGCTTGGGCGGGATGCTGGTGCTGTATCTCATCATTTCGCGAACGGGCAACGATTCGGGCGTTGGGGCATCCGGGGCAGAAATGAAACTAAGGGCGGTGCTTGAAACTTACCTTCCGGCTCGCCCGCGCACTAAAGAGTACGCGCTGGGACATCCGGCTTTTGTGCTGGGGATCGCTTTCTGGCTCAGGCGGCGCAAAATGCTTGCGATCCCCTGCCTTGTGGTGGGTAGTATCGGGCAGGTTTCCCTGCTCAACACTTTCTGTCACATCCATATGCCGCTTGAACTCTCGGTCTGGCGGGATGTTCTGGGCCTGTTTTTTGGCGCCTTTCTCGGAGTGGCGGCCTTTCTGATGTTGGACTTCGTTTTGCCGGGGAACGATAAGAAAACGTAAAAGCGTACTGGCCCTATCGTAAAAATCTGTTGAGTGCGCCCAACTTTTTGATTTTGCTCGGATTTCGGGCTGCAGGGAAGACAAAGGCGAGTGTCCATGAGGATCGTTGTTTCGGGTTATTACGGGTGCGGCAATGCAGGCGATGAAGCGGTGCTCGCGGGCATTCAAGAGTCGTTTCAGGAGCGGGCGGGCGGCGAAGTCGAGCTGATCGCGCTTTCGCAAAACCCGGCGGAAACGCTTCGACTTCACGGGATTGCCGCCGTCAATCGAATGAACCTCTCAGAGGTGCGCGGTGCGCTGCGCGGAGCCGACCTCCTGCTTTCCGGGGGCGGCTCTCTGCTTCAGGATACCACCAGTGTTCAATCGCTCCTCTACTACCTCTGGGTGATGCGAATGGGCTACAATGTTGGGGTTCCAGTGATGATGTACGCACAGGGCATCGGGCCGCTGCGCCGGGCCATGTCGAAACGACTGGTTCGCACCGTTGCCAATCATACAACTTCGATTACGGTGCGCGATGAGCCTTCCGCCGCTTTGCTTCAGCGTATCGGGGTTACCTATCCCACCATCGAAGTCACGGCAGACCCCGCTTTCGCGCTGACCCCTGAAAGCCCCGAAGCAGCAAGAGCCATTCTGAACAAAGAGGGGATTGCTTCGGCAAAACCCCTTCTCGGAATTTCTCTTCGACCCTGGGGCGGCTCCGGCGAATCGCCCGTCTTGACCTACGCTCGCTTGATAGATCTGCTTTCGGCTCAAGCGGGAGTGCAGATCGTTCTCATTCCGATGCACCTGCCCGGAGATTTAGCGTTTGCTGAAGCGGTTGCCGCAGAAACGACCAACCCTGCCCAGTGCTCCATTCTGAGGAGCAGTTATACGCCGCAGGAACTGCTTGCGGTGGTCGGGGAAATGAGCCTGGTGGTTTCCATGCGCCTGCACACCCTGATCTTTGCGGCCCGCATGGGCGTACCCCTTTTCGCTCTTTCGTATGATCCCAAGGTCGAAAATCTGATGCGGCTGCTTGGTCAGGAAGACTGCCTTGAATCGTGGCGGGGCTTCGATGCCGAGGAGACCTCCGAGCGCGTGGAGCAGGTGCTCCGAGAGCGAACCGCTCGCTCCGAATCGCTTACCGCACGGCTTCCTGAACTCAGGGCTGCGGCCCTCCGCAATGTGGACATTGCCCTGCCGCTGGCAGAGCGTCGCCTCGCGAACATCACGTCCCTCATCTCGCGCTGAAACCTCTGACAACCCAGCGAACCGGTTCCAAAGATAAGGAACCGGTTCGCTGGGTTTTGCGGCCCTCTGGCTAACTTTTGGGCAGCGGATAAACATCGCCTCCCGGCGGGGTCAGATTGATGCAGAGCACATCATACACTCTTTTCTGAAATTTCCACTCGCCGTTCTGTTTCACGAGGCTGTCGGTGTAAAAGGCGAGAATGTTCATTCCCTTTACCCCCGGCAGTGCGCCTTCACCGTTAGGATCAGCCTTTCCGATTTCATTGAGCGTCGAGTGAACTTGAGCGGAATTTTCCTCCAGGTGCGTGACGGCGACCGCGTGATTCATCTGTACAAACAGAAGCTGGCTTTCGACGGCCCGCCTCACCTCTTTCATAATCGCCTCAATGCCCTTGTAAAGGCCGTCTATCGGGGCATGAAGCTCCCATACTCCCGCTTCTACCCAGAGCGAGCGGTAGGTGTTCCAGTCGCGCCGGTTCACCGCATCGGTGTAGCGATCCAGCAGTCGGCGGATGGCTTCTTCTTCACGCGATAAATCCAAACCTTCTTGATTGGAGTTCATTTCGGTTTCCTCTACTGCTTCGCGCCGCCGTTGACAAGAATATCCTGCCCCGTAATCCAGCGAGCCTTTTCACTGACCAGAAAGGCCACGACCTCGGCAATATCTTCGGGTTTGCCCAGGCGGTGAAAGGGCGAACTTTCGATAACGGGTTGGGTGAACGATGCCGGAAGTTTGCTGGAGAGCGGGGTTTCGGTCACACCGGGAGTTACGGTGTTCACGGTAATACCGCGCCTGCCGAGTTCCTGCGCCGCAATTTGCGTGTATTTTTTAACGGCGGCTTTGCTTCCAGCATAAATGTAGGCTCCCTCCGTCGGGTAATCCACCGTGCTGGAAGCGATGTTGACCACACGCCCTCCGTCCGCGAGGTGCTGCGCCGCACCCTTCAGCATAAAGAGAGTCCCCTTTGCATTCAGACCAAAAACGCGGTCGAACTCTTCCTCGGTGATTTCGGGCAAAGATTTCAGGGTGGCAATTCCGGCGTTATTCACCAGAATGTCCAGCCTGCCGAACCGCGCCAGCGTCTCGGTGAACAGCCGCTCGATGTCTTCGAGTTTCGAGACATCTGCTCCAATGGCCGCCGCCTGCCCGCCCCGCGCCTGAATGCCGGCAGCCACTTCCCTGGCGGCCTCTTCGTGCCCCACGAAATTGATGACGACGGCGGCTCCGTCGGTGGCGAGCCGCTCCGCGATTCCTCGGCCAATGCCCTGAGACGACCCGGTAATCAAAGCCGTTTTTCCTTCCAGTGCCTTCATCCGTTTCTCCTTTTGTCAAGCGGCTCTCGAATCTCAAAACGCTTCTTGTTTCGAGGCTGCAGTTAGAGTTTAAAGGAGAGCAAGGCAGTCCGTCTTGTAAGTTTGGGAGAAACGAACAGATTCTACCGAAGAAATCGCCTGAGGATGATTTTTCAGCGTGAGTTCTGGCGGAACTGGCGGGGCGTGATTCCAAACCGGCGTTTGAAGTGAAGGTTGAGATGGCTCTGGTTTGCAAAGCCGACTTGAAGCGCGACCTCCGCTAGACCCGTCTCCTCCGAACGTAGAAGAGAGAGGGCCGTTTCCAGCCGCTGCCCGATCACGTATTGATGGGGAGTGCAGCCCAGCGTCTGCCGAAACAAAAGCGCGAAATGATGAACGCTGTACGGAGTTTGGGAGGCGATCTGAGCAAGAGATAAGTTTTCTTCCAGGCGGCTGTGGATAAAGTCCAGTACACGCTGAAGATCGGAGTGCGGCAGCCGCCCTCCCGAAGCAGGAGGGGCAGCGGTTTCGGTTCCATACCGAGCCGACAGATGAGCTGTGAGAGCGGCGGCCAGGCCGGTCTCGAACAGACGCCCGCCGGGGCTTCCCGCCTCCTTTTCGGAGCGCAAGGCCCACCCGATGCGCTCGATCTGAGGGTCGGTTTGTCCATAAACCTCCTTCCAGAGCGGCCTTCCAAGGGAGGACTCGGCTGGCAGGGTTTGCTGCACAAATGCAGCGGAAAGGCTGATTTCAATCAGTTTCGCTTTCTGATGAAGACGAAAGCCGGGGAGTTCACCGGGGACATGAAGGGAGACATTCCCCGCACACATTTTTTGCTGCCTCATCCGGCCCTTCTGAAGCCACTCCACCACCGCTGGAGAGCCTGTATGCAGAACAATCGAATAGCACTGCGACTGCTGCGCCTGCATTTCAAGGGGAGGAAGAGCCAGGGGCTGAACGGAAACGTCGGTTCCAGGCCGGTCTGCTTCAGAGGGGGCGTTTTGGGAGTGCTTGAATTTACCTTCTATGTTTATTTCCTTCTCAGAGGACTGTCGAAAAACCCGCTCTCTTTCAACAGCACAGAATCGCTCCAAAGCACGGAATCTTTATTCGATCCGCAGAAAGAGACGAAGATCGCACAGAGACGAAGTAAAATTGTAATAAAAACGCTTGACGTTCTCGGAGCGTTCGCGTATAATGAGCAAAGAGGTCGTGCTGCCCCTGCCGCCCGTCCTTTACTTTGTCGGGTTCAGAACAGGCATCCTCCTCCTCTTTCCGCGTTCGGTCTGATTTCCCTTTTATTTTTTGGCTTTCGGTCGCTTTTCGTTGCGCTTTCGCCGACGAAGGGATAATCTGAATGAACGACTCCTCCAATTCCAGCCCGCCGCCCCCTGTTGCAGCCAAGGCAGTGCCCGCCTCGGTGCGCCGCATCACCACAACTCTCGTCGCCTTATGGGGCCTGCTAAGTGCTTATGCTCTGGCTTACGGAGCCATAGTAGAAACCGATTTGCGAACGATTCTGGCTTCGATTGTGCCTCTTGCAGCAGTTTGGGCCGCAATGGATCGAAAACGCTGGGGGCGCATGACTCTGGTGTTTGTGAGTGCGATTGCCTGCATCGGCTATGTCATCACGCTGATGTATGTGGCTGCGACCGGACGCGGATGGATGGACGGCGAATTCACGCTGGCAAACTGCGCTTCGATGGCTCTCCGCGAAATGTGGAACGATTACCCGGAGGCGGGAATCGTTGGCTTGGGACTGGCGGCGTTCTCACTCTTCTGGATGTTTCGGCGTACCGTGCTTCAAGAGTTCAGCAAAGGCAAACAGATCAAACTGTCGCCCGGTCAGCGCGTCATCGCCATTGTTCTGGCCTTTCTCTGGCTTTACACCATGCTTTTCAGCCAGCTCGCCCCGGTTCCCCGGATGCCCGCGCTGGCTCCCCCCCGTCACCGCGCCGGAACAACCCCCTTTTGAGACCCCGCACCAGGGCACAGGGCAGCAAAAAACCTTCTTCGAAAAAAGGCCCCTCTACCGGAGGGCCGCTGGACAAGAGAGCGCAAACCTTTCTTTTGTGTTGGATACATTGGAAAAAGCAGCCCCTTTTCCTCTGATTTGAGAGTAGAAGGGACTGCTTTCTGGCAACAGACGGCGAACCTAATTTCGGACGCCTTTTTTAGCGAGGCTCTGCCCTGATGAGATCGCAGCTTCACGGGCCGCTTTTTGTTTGGCCAGCATTTTATCCGTAATCAGGGTTCCGCAAACCCAGTCGGCCAACGGAATCAGCACACAAAAATTCTTCTGCATATAGCGATGGTGCAGTTTATGGTGCTGACGCAAAAAGCGAAACCAGGCAAACCGCTCGATGAACTGTTTGCGCGGAACGTGCATATTCCAGTGGACATACTCATAGACGAAGAAATAGGCCAGCGTTGAAAGAAAAATAGCGACGGCGGTATGCGGAACCAGAAACCGATCAATCAGATAGATGATCGGCAAGTGAATGGCGATCAAGGCGGGAAGGGCATAGGGCTTGAGCAGAACGTGCTCGGCGTGCAGTTCCTCTTCGACAAAAAAACTGTCGTCGCCCTTATAGAGTCCGTGATGCACGATGGTATGCCCTCGAAACGCCTCCTTCGGCTCACGCGGGTGGTGCATCCACTGCTTATGCCAAAACCACTCGAAAAAACTTCCATAAACCGCACAGGCAATCACTGCGCCTGCCTGCGCCAACAAAGGATTCAATGATTAATCGCCCTCTTTTCGCAAAATGATCCAGAAACACTCTAAAATCGTAATCGGCTTTATTATACCCGTTCCGCAGGAATTTCCGGCTTCGATCTTCGGGTTGGGGAGGGAAGACCGTTTCGTCCTCCTGATTTTCAGTAAAATCAAACCTTTTTCTTTTTTTGACGCATTTTTCTTATAAAACTCGTCTACGGTAATGAAGGTTGTTGAGGACCAGGCTCCCCTCCTGCGATTTGCCTCTTGTTGCCATTCATGTCTTGTTTTCAATCTCGAACCCGAAAGGTTTTTTCATGGCCTCCAATGCTTCCTCGTCATCTTTCGGCACTTCGGAGGCATCCCCGCCTCTGCGCTCGGTTGAGGAACTCACAGAAACCAATATCCGCACCATTGCTCAGCTCGAAGCGGCCTCGCGTGGGGAGCGCACGCTGGGAGACCGCACCGCCGATTCGATCTCTCGTTTTTGCGGCTCCATGAAGTTCATCTATTTTCACGTCGTTTGGTTTGCCATTTGGATTACCGCCAATACCACGCATCTTGCCCCGGCAGCCCTGCGAAAAGACCCCTATCCGTTTCAGTTTTTAACTCTGGTGGTCAGTCTTGAAGCGATTTTCCTTTCGTCGTTTATTATGATCAGCCAGAACCGGCAGGGCCTGATGGATCAACGGCGCAATCACCTCGATCTTCAGATCAATCTGCTGGCCGAGCAGGAAAGCAGCAAGACCCTTGCGATGCTGGAGCAGATTCAGCAGCATTTGGGGATGACGGATCGGGACCCGGAGGTGATCGTTCTGGAGGAGAGCACCCGCCCGGACGCGCTGGTTCACCAGATCGAAGAGATTATCGAAAGAGGCGGCCCAGGCAAAAAGTCGGCTGTGGACGCCTGAAGTGCCGCAGCTTTTGCCGGGGTTTCTGGCGGCATGGGGTAAACTAGGCCCATCGTGTGCCATTCAATTCCGAAAGCTCTCACGCCATGCCCGTTTCAGGTTTGCGCCCAGTCGTTTTGCTGCTGCTCGGATTTTTTCTGTCGGGTTCAGGCTGCAAACCGGAGCCGAAAGTGCCGCTCGCTTCCCCTGCGCCCGCAGTCCCGTCTACGCTGTTGACCTCGCAAATCGCCGCCCTGGAACATGAGCGCGATAGTTACCGTTCGCTTGCCCAGAAGCAGGAGGCGGAGTTGCAGCGTCTCCAGCAGTATCACAGCGACCAAATCGTTTCGCTGTTGACCTCAGAGGCTCAGCGTCACCCGTTTCGCTATCCGATTCCCCCGCCCCCCATTGATCCCGCTCGTGTGAAAAGGATGGAGGCCGCCCTCGCCGATTTCGCCGAATTTGCAAAACTCTCCACGCAAATTTTTTCTGAAAGTGTGTTCGCTTCCGCCGTCCGCATTCCGCCTTTGCAAATCGGGGCTGCTCCGAGATTAGAATTACCCGCTCCCTTGGCGGAGGGGCAGACTTTTGTTGTGGAGCCTGCTGCAGGCAACACAACGCCTCTGGCCCTTATCCAAAAATCCCCAACGAGCTGGAAGCCGGAAAAGCCGCTGGTCATGGGGAGGACGTATCGGTGGCGAATTGTCGGGAAAGAACCGGAAAAAGAGCCTTTACCGTTCGGGCAGTTCCGCATTGCGGCTTCCGATGAGGGCGAACTAAAAAAACGGTTTGGCGAAAAGCCGCTGACCCTGGGCACAATCTATTTTCTTGCAGGACAACCCGAAAAAGCCCGCGCCCAGTGGTCTTCTCTTCCTTCTGACAGCCCCGCCCGCTCTGTTGTTCAAACCTGGCCTCAGATGCACTGAACTGATTTTTGGCGATTTCTGTCCAAATAACAAAACAGTGTAAAATCTTTTTCGATGCTTTCCTTTCATCTAAGCACAGGCGCAAAGTCATTTCGCCGCTTTGCGCAAGGGTACGCCCTCGCCGTTCCGTCCACAGGACGTTTCGCCGAAGGCTCCCCAGACGGGTATTTCAATGCCCGGCGTGTCGGTGCGCCCCAGACGGGTATTTCAATGCCTGGTCTCTCGGTGCTACTGGTGTGCCCTCGATGGGTCTTTCAATGCTACCGCTGGTGTGCCCTCGACGGGTCTTTTAATGCCCGGTCTTAATGCCTTTCGATGCATCTACTCCCTTCTCTGCCCGGCCTTTCGATATTGCCCAAACGCGGATTTTAATGCCCGGTCTTTCGATGTACCCTGGATGTGTATTGGGATGCTCGGCCCCTTGATGCCCGCCGTGTCGGTGCTTTCGATGCGCCTCCTAACGGGTATTCGGATGCTTGGTTTCGTTTGGCCGACGGATATTTAGAGGTCCGGCCTGCATTCCCAGTCAAAAAGGTCAGAGGCGAAAACGAAGAATTTACTTTGCGCCTTTGCCTAGTTTATTAATTGCCTGAGTTTGGAGGTTAATTCATATGAGGGTCGGCAGCCAGAAGGGGCAAGAAAACGTGTTTCCCCAAAAGGGACAGGCGTTGGTTGCACTGATTAACAACCTGCTGGATTGGCAGCGCGTCCGCGAGGAGTTATGGTATCGAGTTCCCGTGGAAACGGCTCCGAAACGGTGGCCTCCCTCCTGGCTCGCCTTTTATCAAACGAAGGTTTTTCGTGACGAGGCTTTTGCGGTTCGCTATTACGGAAAGGTGCGCGAGATTCGGCGTGTTCCGCGTTCCACTCTCTTTGCCAGACGAACTGGAAAATGAAAAATCCAAATGCGAATACTTTCAAATTTTTCTGACCCCGCTTTAGCTGCTTCCCCGCCCCATTGTAAGCTACCGCCTGCGGCGTATCGTCTTTATTCCTACGACCCATCCCAAGTTGATCACCGCGACAGAGATCAACGATCTTTTCGACGACAGCCCGTTGGAAAATGCTCTTTGGGAAGAACTGAAAAAATTACGATTACTGGCCGAACGGCAGTACCCTCTAAAGGCGAATGGTCAAATTTTTTTCTGGACTCTGCACTGTTTTGTGCTCAAGGTAAATTGAATATCGAAACAGACGGCGATAGGTGGCACAATGATCCGGCGCGTGTTCCCGAAGACAACTGGCGGAATAATGCACTCGCCTCATCAGGCTGGAAGGTACTGCGCTTCAATACCCAGCAAATTCGCGAGGAAATGGCAACTTACTGCGTTTTCGTATCGCCGAAACGGTGAACCAACTCGGCGGGCTGGAAGAAACGGCTGAAGCTCCGCGAGTCTACTCTCCAACGGCGGAGGGTATTGTTCAGCAGCTTACGCTTTTTGATCGTCCAGCCGACTATAGAACAAGCCCCAACGTATCAGAATAAAGAACTGGGTGATCTCTTCAATTTTGCTTCTTGTTTTGGGGAGGCGTCCGCAAGCATACCACGGGGCGCGAATTAAATGGAAAAATTTACGATGAGATGCCTGCTGGCTATGCCCCGTAAGGAATACCAATGATTTTCAGTCTACTTCTTTTGGTGGGAGGTCTGGCGTCGCCGCTTCAAGCCGAAGGCTCTGCCGCCCGGTGGAAGGCGGAGGGAACGCTTTTGGAGGCGTGTTCGTGCGCGGTTCCCTGCCCCTGCAATTTCGGCGAAAGCCCCACGCATGGAACCTGTCACACGGTCTATGCCTATCGGTTGAAAAGAGCGTCTTACGGCGGGGTCGCCTTGGATGGATTGGTGTTTGGCGGGGGCGAAGCGGACAAAGGCGCGATGGGTTACCTCGATGCCAAGGCGACGCTGGCTCAGCGAAAAGCCCTGGAAAAACTGGCAACGGCTGTCTTTGCCAAGGGCGGTGCGTCGGGCGGAGGGCGGAAATTCACGACGGTTTCGATCTCGACCGAGACCTCCTCGAAACGGTTTTCGGTGCGCTTCGGGGAGAATGGCGGCTTCGCTGCCGACCTGATCCTCGGAGCCGATGGCAAAACACCGGTAGTTGTGGAAAACAATGTGACCTGGCCCGTCAAGCGATTCGCCAAAGGCAAAACCACCCGTTTTCATTACCAGGACTCCATAGGTAACCGCCTTCAGCTGGAGGGAGTAAATGCAAACCTCGGCGATTTTTCCCTCAGCGGTGCGCCTGAAGCCGCTTCAGCCCCCGAATCGAAAGGAACGCTCCAGACCGCGAAGGCCTGCTGCGTCCCGAAAAAATAAATTTCAGAGAATGTTCACCGCCCGCGCCGCTAGAATCACAATGATCGTGAGCGAAACCCCGGCCTGAATCATCACCAGCACTTTTGCCCAGCGCGATAAAACCGCCGTGTCGGTGGGGGACAGCGCGGTGCTCGTGTTAAAGGCCAAAAACAGATAATCCACAAACTGCGGCGACCAAACCGTTCCGGCACCCTCTTCCGCTTTTTCGGGATCGAGGGTCATCTGTGGAAACAAAAACGCCCCCGAACAATGCACTCCGCGCAAGTCACGCACGTTCGGCCCCCCGGCGTCCAATCGCCAGTACCAGGAAGCAAACACGAGCACATTGGAGAGCCAGAGCAGGGCCGCCGAGCGCAGAAGGTCAATCGGAGTTTCCAGGTGAGCGGGCAGAGCACGAATCAGCAGCACCAATGACCAAACAAGAAAAACGGTGATCACCAGCAGCAGAGACTGTCCCCAGAAATGATTCATTTTGTGATCTTTCCGGCGGTGGGCGAGCGTGGTGGGAACAAGCATCAAAATAACGATGGACGGAAGCAGCCAGCGGGGGCCGACCGAAATGGAGGCGGGCAGGGCCAGGTTTGCCCCGGCTACGGCCAGCACCGAAACAATGGCGGGCCAGCGCGGTTCTGGCGGCTCCAGATCGGGATTGTCTACTGAAACAGGCGGCATCGGATCGCGTGGCCGGGCAGCGTTCGGCTTTTCAGAGGGCGTGGTCATCGGCGAAACTCATTTCGGGGGAGAAGCGGCTTCGGGCTAAATCGCATAATCTCGGTCTAAGGCGTCCGTTTCTGCCGGAACTGCAGAAACACTCCCCAGAATAATCCCCGCACCCACCGTTGAATTCGTGCCCTCATCAATGAGGATCAAACTTCCGGTCATGCGGTTGCGGCGGTAAGGGTCAAACACCAGCGGCTGTGTCGTCCGCAGCGTGATGCGGGCAATATCGTTCATTTGTATGGTTCCGCTGTCGCGAATTCGCTCCAAATTATTGATGTCGAGTTTGTATTTGATCTCTTTCACCACGCCGCGCACCTCCCGCGTTGTGTGCTTCACAGCGTAGCGGGCGTTGGGAGCAAGCGGCTTCTCTCCCATCCAGCAGACCATCAGCTCAATGTCCTGCGAAACCTGGGGAGTCTCCGACTCGCCCACAATCATATCGCCCCGGCTGATGTCAATCTCGTCTTCCAGCGTCAGAGTCACCGACATGGGCGCGAAAGCCTCCGGCTGGCTTTGTTCGTCCGCATCGAGCGATTTCACCCTGGAGGTCAAGCCCGAAGGCAGCACCGTCACCGCATCCCCCTGCCGGAAGACGCCGCCCGCGATCCGCCCCGCATAACCCCGATAATCGGGGTACTCCGCCGACTGCGGGCGAATCACCCCCTGCACCGGAAATCGAGCGTCCGTTAAATTTTGGTCGCTGCTGATATGCACCGTCTCCAAAACCGAAAGCAGCGTCTGCCCGTCGTACCAGGGCATCTTTTCCGATTTTTCCACCACGTTGTCGCCGTTGAGAGCACTGATCGGGATGTACCGAACATCCACCACTTCCAGCCCCGCCGAGAACGCATCGAAGTCTTTTTGAATCTGCGTGAAAACTTCTTCCTTGAAGTCCACCAAATCCATTTTATTAACACAGACCACAAGATGCGGAATTCGGAGCAGGCTGGCGATAATCGCGTGGCGGCAGGTCTGCTCAATCACCCCTTTGCGGGCATCAATGAGAATGATGGCAAGGTTGGCGGTCGAGGCTCCTGTCACCATGTTGCGAGTGTATTGAATGTGTCCCGGCGTGTCGGCAATGATGAATTTTCGTTTGGGCGTCGCGAAATAGCGATACGCCACGTCAATGGTGATCCCCTGTTCGCGCTCCGCCCGCAGCCCGTCGGTCAGCAAAGCCAGATTGACTCCTTCTTCGCCGCGTGCCTCTGAAGAGGCTTTGATGGCATTGTACTGATCCTCAAAAATGGACTTGCTGTCGTAGAGCAGCCGCCCGATCAGGGTGCTTTTGCCGTCGTCTACACTGCCCGCCGTGGTAAATCGAAGCAGTTCCATATCCAAATAGCCCGCACTGGAGAATTCGTCCGCCATCATTTTTGTTTTTCTGAAGTTTCGCCCTTTCTGCAAGGGCAGCGTCAGAAATAACCTTCCTTTTTTCGATCTTCCATTGCGGCTTCGGTGCGCCGATCATCGGCCCGGTTTCCGCGCTCGGTGAGGCGGCTGGAGGCGACCTCCTGAATGATTTCTTCCATTGTCGAGGCGGGAGAGAGAATCGCTCCAGTATTCGTCATATCCCCGATGGTGCGAAAGCGAACCTGAAAAAGTTTTGCGATTTCACCGGGCTTTTCGGGCAGATACACCGACTTTGCCAGCAGCACGCCGTTTCGCTCCACACATTCGCGCTGATGGGTGAAATAAAGACGAGGAAGTTCGACCTTTTCCTGGTAAAGATACTGCCACACATCCATTTCCGTCCAGTTGGAAATCGGAAACACCCGAAAATGCTCGCCCAAATGCTTTTTGCCGTTGAACAGGTTCCACAGTTCAGGCCGCTGGTTTTTCGGGTCCCACTGCCCGAACTCATCCCGGTGCGAGAAAAACCGCTCTTTCGCCCGTGCTTTTTCTTCGTCGCGCCGCCCGCCGCCAATGGCCGCCTCGATCTTCAATTCTTCTAGCGCGTCCAGCAGGGTCACCGTTTGCAGCACATTTCGGCTGGCGTTGAGACCCTTTTCTTCGACGGCTCGCCCGGAGTCAATCGAATCTTGGACGCGCCGGACAATCAGCCGTGCCCCAATTTGATCTACCCACCAATCCCGATAACGAAGGGTTTCCTCAAAATTGTGCCCGGTATCAATATGAAGCAGAGCAAACGGAATTTTCGCGGGCCAGAACGCTTTTTTCGCCAGATGACTTAGAACTATCGAGTCCTTGCCGCCTGAAAACAGCAGTACCGACCGCTCGAACTGAGCGGCGACTTCCCGCAAGACAAAAATAGATTCGGATTCGAGTTCCTTCAGGTGCGTCAGGCGATAAGAATGCATTCTCATCCTTCGGGGCAGAACCAAAGCGTGTCTCTGCGGCTTAATAATCTCCAGCGCAGCCTCGCTGCCGGAAGTTTATTATACCTCGGAGCGGGGGTTAGGGATTAAGGAGGAGCAAAATGTCCGTTCCAAAACGCATCGCAAAGGTTTACCCCTGCCCTTGATAACGTTTCTGACAAAGCTGCAAGCTCAAACGAATCCCTATTCCCTCCTCCCTAAATGTCTTCTCGCGGAACGAATTCTTTGTTGGAAAAAATGATGAGCGCGGCTCCAAGGGTGACGGCGATGATCAGAAAGAGCGCACCCCACGCAAACGCCTGCGTGATCTCGTCGGCGGAGGCTGGCTGCGAAAACTGTGAGATGAGGCTCGTCACGTTCGTGGTTTCGAGGGGTTCGGGGTGGGGAGCCAGCACCCGAAGATAGGTCGCCAGCGAAAATCGCCCGAACACCCCCGGCATATTGGGAACCCACGACTCCCAGCCGAACGCGAAAATGAGACCGGGCACCAGCGGGCGCAAAATCAAGGCGGCGAGCAGGAGAAACAGGGAACCATACGCCAGCACACCAACCGGCAGCACCAGCAAATCGTGCCAGAACTGCGTTGAGTTGCCGCCGGGGGGAAGCAAAACACTAGGCAGCAGGGCTTCGAGCAGCCCACGATTAACCCTCGTTCGGATTGCACCCCCCTGATCTTTTTCCGCTTCGGTTTTGAGTTCCGCCGAGAGCGGGATGTCCACATAAACCTGCGGAGAGTACAGGGTTTCCTGCTGAAGAATTCGGTTGAGGTCGGAGACTGTGGAAGCCAGAGAGGTGGTATCGGGGGCGTTTTCGCCCGCGTAATCGTCTAAAAATTTCTGAATCTGCGGCGCGAATTTTTCATGCAGGGCCAGCAGTGCCGCGTTCGGGGTATCTTTGAGAGCCAGCACGAACTGGCGGCTGTCCTTAATCTGCGCGGGGGTGACTTCATACGACCCCTTGAGGCCGCCGACCCCGAAACAAACCCCTGCCAGAAAAATCGTGCAAAGCCAGACTGTCCCGGTGGTGACGGTAAACACCGCCGCAAACTTCATCAGCAAAATCCGCCAGCGCGGAACGGGGCGGGTGAGCAGATAAACAATCGTTTTTTGCTCGACCTCCTGCGTGATGGCTCCGGTGCTGAAAACCAATGCCAGCAAAATGAGAATATAATTGAAGACGAACTGCTTCATCAACTCATTGTAGGTATTGAGCGCGTTGTAGGTGTCCGACTGGCTCCGCAGCACCGCCGCGTAGATCGCTGGAAATAAAATCAGGATCACGGCGATGAGAATGCGCTTCGGGCGGATCAACTCGCGCAGGGCACTTTGGTAGATGGCAAGATCGCTCATAAGATTAAAGGGCAAAAGCTCCGGTTTAAGAGTTGGTTTATCGTTTAGAAGGGACGGGGGCGTCCCCTGCAAGGGCGTCGTTTCCATAAATTTAGGGGCGGCCCCTGAATTTGTGGAAACGACACCCGATCAAACAGCGGTCAGGCGCAGGGCCAGAGCCGTCAGGAAGCAGGCGAACACCAGCAGTGCCGCTCCCGTGCCCGCCCCGTGAAATCGCTCGGATCGGGCAATGAGTTCCTTCCAGTTTTGCGGCGGAGCCTCCGGGTTCCAATCCAGCGTTGCGGAATTGATGGGAACCGTGCCGACAATTCGGATTAAAATCCAGACGAAAAGGGCGAGCAAAGCGATACAGCGAAAGAAAAGTCCGGGCACGACGCCGTCCAGAGCGGTGACGGCAATCCCCGACAACGCCGTTGGCACAAAAAAGGCGGGCACGAGCCAGCGCAGTCTTCGCACCACCCCCTGCCGCAGCTGCAGCTGCGGTTTTTCGTCCAGCGTTACCGTCGGAGCGTGAAAGCCGAGATGGGCGGCGATCTCGATTCCCGCCAGAATCCCGGCAAAGAACAGGTTCACGAATTCGAGCAGAAAGTGAAAATTCATTAGGTTTCGGCTTTCAGAATCGGGGGAGGGGGTTGTCCTCGGCTTTTTTCCTGCAAATACAATTCTCCTCCCTGTTCACGTTAGCCGTTGATCAGATATTTGAAGACGGCTTCGAGATTGTTGTCAGGGGAGTCGAACCCGTCTACGGCGATGTTTTCTGCCAAAATGAGTTCGGGGAATTGGGAATAGAATCGGTCGGGTTCGAGCGTTTCGATTTCCATCAGGCGCGGGTTTTCCCGGTCGAATTTCACGCTCAGGACAAAGGGCATTTCCAAAAGCCGCGAGGCCAGCGGGCGGGCCCGGTCAGTTTCGATGGAGATGCGGTGCGGATGTTTGTCAATCAGCCTGCGAATCTGATAGATGTTGCCCTGGGCCAGCAGCCGCCCCTTGTGCATCAGCAGAATGTTGGAGGTCATCTGCTCTACCTCATAGAGGATGTGGCTTGAAATGAGCACCCCTTTACCCTGCGCCGCAAAATCGTTGAGAACGGTCATCATGTCGCGCCGCCCCACCGGGTCCAGGCCATTCAGCGGTTCATCGAGCACCAGAACATCCGGGTGATGAATAATGCCCTGCGCTACTTTAATTCGCTGCCTCATTCCTTTCGAGTAGCCGCCGATTTTGCGATTTGCGTTGGCGGTCATCCCCACCTGCTCGATGGCTTCGTCCACCCGGCGCGGCAGTGAGGAACGGTCAATTCCCGCCATTGCGCCGAGCATGGAAACAAACTGACGCCCGGTCATTTCGTCGTAATTGTTTTCGATTTCGGGGCAGTAGCCCATCCGACGATAAACGTTGGGGTTCGCAAAAGGCTTCATCCCGAAAATGCGCACCTGTCCTGTGGTTGGCTTCAGCTGCCCCGTGATGAGTTTCAGCATCGTGGATTTGCCTGCACCGTTGGGGCCAAGCAGAGCGGTGATTCCGGTCGGAATCGTACAGGTGACATCATTGATTCCAATGACCTGATTGTACCAGCGGGAGGCCCGTTCAAGAGAGATCATTGTGTTTGCCGGGGCTTCCGCGTTCATCCTCAGGTTAGCGGCGTGAGAAGGGATCATCCGTTGACCACCTCCACCGCTTTGATTTTGGCGCGTGCTGCCGCCACGCCGAGGCCGATGTAGACAGCAGCGATTAGAAAAATCGGAAGGGCGGCGGGCATCGTCAGGCGGCTTCCTTCCGGCAGAGGCGGGCCGAGGGAGGCGGCAGGCACGTCATAAAAGATTCTTCCCAACCCTTCGATGCAGCCCTGAATCGAAAGGTACTGCGGCAGGCGGTCGGGCGGCGGGGGCCGCCACCCATCTCTCGAAACCTGAACGATCAGCGTGCCGAAAACAAAATAGATTCCCGAATAGATCACGCTGGCAATGCGAGGAGCCTTGCACCACGCCGAAATACCGACGATAAGGCTGGTGTGAACGGCGGCGGAAGAGGCGGCCAAACCCAGCAGCCGAAACAGCAGCAGCGGCTCGTTTGAGAAAAATCCTTCTTTGGCATAAGACCCCGCGCAGAACAGCCAGAGCGCGAGCGGAGGAACGGCAGCAATCGCGAAAATACTGAGAAAAACACCGACCCATTTTCCGAGCAGGTAATCGCCTTTCGTCAGCGGCTTGGACAGATAGATCATCAGCGCGTTGGCTTTGTTGTCGGCGGCGATGGCTCCGGCTCCCACCGTCAGTGCAATCGAAAAGAGAAAAATGCCGCTAAATCCGAAGTAGCTCAGAAAGATAGAGGCATACTTGTGGTGAACGTCCGCCATGCCTAAGAGTGGATTGGCTCCAGGGATACTGCCGGTGAAATACAACTGCATTCCGGCGATCAGGTGAATCCCCAGACAAATACTGCCCAAAGTCCAGTAACCCCGGTTTTTCATCAAAGGGCGCAAAATGGCGAGCGAAACCACCCACCAGCGGGCGGCGCGGGTGAGCAGAGGGCCGTCATAATTGCGGTAGGTAAGGTCGGCAATAGGAGAAACCGCTGCGGGGGGCGCGGCGGCAGGGTTGAGGTTTCGTGCCATGAGTTATTCAATCGCCTCCAGGAAAATATCTTCGAGGGAACGCTGTGCCGGACGGAACCCGCGGACCTGAGCCTGGGTTTCTTTCGCGACGGTGAAAAGCGTCTGCCCTAAATTTCCCAGGGTGGCCGGAAAAGCAAACCGATAGCTGCTGCCCTGCTCCCGAATGGGCTTGGCTCCAAGGGCCGCGAGACGCTCGGCAAAGGCAGGCACGGGATCTCGCAGTTCCACGTCCACCTGAATTTCTTCCATCGAACGCAGCTCAGCAATCGTGCCCTGCTGAACGACGCGCCCGCTTCGCATCACGATCACGCCGTCGCAGGTACGCTCGATGTCGGGCAGCAGGTGCGAGGAGACGATCACATTAACGCCTTTGCCGTGCGAAATGTCGCGGATAAGTTCAAGCATTTCGTCGCGTCCCGCCGGGTCGAGTCCGTTGGTGGGTTCATCCAGAAAAATCAGTTTGGGCCCGTGAACAAGGGCCTGCGCGAGCTTAAGCCGCTGTTTCATGCCGGTAGAATAGGTTTCGGCATTGCGATAGCGAGCCTCTCCGAGGCCGCAGTATTCCAGCACCTCGTGGGCACGGCTTATCGCGTTTTTGGCGGGCATTCCGCAGAGTTCCCCGCAGAGAGCGACAAAGGAGACAGCGTTCATGCCAGGGATATGGCAGTCCATTTCGGGCATCAGCCCGATGCGCTGCCGGATGGCCAGCCCCTGGGTGGCGATATTCATTCCTAAAACTTCGCCGGAGCCTTCTGTTGGGATGAGAAAGCCGAGCAGGGTTTTGAGCAGGGTGGTTTTCCCGGCTCCGTTGGGGCCGAGTAGACCGACGCAGCCATCCGGCACTTCCACACTGAGGTTGTTGACAGCCGTTTTCGCGCCGTAGCGCACCGTAAGGCTGGAAATGCGGGCAATAGACAAAAGGGGCCTCTTTCTTAGCGAGGTTTGGCTGCGGCTTTCATGGGTTACGGGAGGGACAAGAGCCGGGTTTCACGATTTTTTGTCCGGCCTCATGGGAGCGATGGGCTGCAGGATTTTGCGGCGTTCAGGCGTGAGGCGATTGAGCAGGGCCTCGGAGTACTCAAAGCCGAATCGGGTGGCTCCCCACAGCGGCCCGTAGCGATAAATGGTAACGCGCCGCTCGCCTTCGGTTTTCGTTCGGCTGGAACCGCCGTGAATGATTCCGTCCACGAACAGCACGGCGTCCCCTTTGTCGAGATAAACCGAAATTGCGCCTTCAAGGGCGTCCATGCGATCGCCCTGCATATAGTTACCGATGTTGGGGTGCGGAAAATTCGATTTATGGGAGCCGGGAACGATCATCGTGGGGCCGTCGCCTTCGTGAACATCGGTTAAAGCAACGATGATGTTGCACTGCCCGCACCGGAACACACCGTTTTTGTAACTGTAGGCTCCGCGCAGTGCGCCTTGATACCCCCCGGAGTGGGCCGGATGATGCCCGCCGGAACGCCGAATCGAGGCGATAGCTTCGTCCATGAACAGCCCCTGGACATAGGAATCCTGCTCTCCGCAGTAACGGCGCACATGGTTGATCCACGACGGATGGTCAATCAATTTCTCGAACGGCTCGCCTGCCTCCACGACATTATGAAGCTCGAACCCGGTTTCGGCGGTGTAGTCCATGCGGCGGGCATTGCCCCACCAGTCACGGGGCGCGATGTCGGGAAAGTGGTCGAAAGCCGTGTTGAGTTCGGCGAGCAAATTCGTGTCCACCGCCTTTTTCAAGATCAGGTAGCCGTTCAGATCAAACAAAAAATCATCCAGAGGCGTCGGGTTTTTGGGTTCCATAGATTTCCTTTTAGTAAAAGTGGATACAAATCAAAAAAGGGTCGGCTGTGCCGAGCAAAGGGGAGATTGAGGTGGTGTTTCAGACATTCCAGTGGTTCTTGCTGCCGCGCAGACCTCTCCCCAGCTCGTGAAATAGTTGTCGAAGTAGTCCATCGAATAGGGACTTCGCTCCGCAACTTCGGCGCGTGACGGAAGCCGTCCGAGTTCTTCCGCAATTCGCTTGACATCCAGCTGCAGGGTACGCTTGCTGACCTCGTACTTCTGCTTGGCAAGACGCTGAACGGGACTGTTTTTCGCCCCCGGCACTTCGTTCTTTCTCCCGAAGGGATCGCCACCTTCCGAGAGCAGTTGATGCCTTTTCAAGGCGAGTTCGTGATAGGCTGGCGAACGCTCGATCCCAATGAAAAGACGCCCCATCAGTTGAGCCGTCAGGGTAGAAGTTCCCGCTCCATTAAAAGGGTCGAGAATTGTTTCGCCGGGATTGGTGAACAGGGCATACAGCCGTTGCATAAGAGCGGGAGGCAGTTGACACGGATGATCCACGCGCCGACTGTTGTGCTTGAGACGATGAATATCCGACCAGAGATCCGTGATTTCCGCCCGATCCCAACTTTCCCTTCTGGAACGCTGTTTAACGCAGGCGGCTCTTAAGCAGTATCCTTCTGCAAGAGGCTGGAGCCAGGGTTTTTCTTCCGTCCCTGGATTGATCAGTCCCGGCGGGTTTCGCGGCTTTCCCTTAGAAAAGCAGAGAATGGCGTAGTGGGCTGGCATAATCATGCGTACCGGAAATCCCAAAGCCTCCCAGACAATCCAATTCTGAAACTCCATCAACTTTTCGAGATGCTGGAAATGGCGGGAAGCTAGAAGCGGTAAATTCAATACGGCGAGCGTTCCTCCGGGCTTCAGCACCCGGCAGAGTTCCGAGAGCCAGCGGTCACACCCTGCAAAATACGTCTGAACTTCCAACCCGTCATTCCAATGGTCGTATTTTTTCAGAAGATTGTAGGGCGGATCAGCAAAACAAAAATCAACACTGTTTTCCGGCAAGGTCGCGAGTGCCTCAAGACAGTCTGCGTTCAGTAATTGCGATTGGTGAGGCACAGGAGTTGTCTTCCATTCCAGCGGCAGGGTATTTTCCCGAAATTCAGAAAAGGCAGGCGTGGGTTTGAATGCATCGCAGTGACGAAGATCAACTTGGTGCAGCGTTCGATAAGGCTCTAATCCAAAGACATCCTGCAATCGCGCTGAAACGGCCTCAATGTCCGTGAAAGGGTCACATTCGATATCACGCCAGACATCCGCCATCAGAGTTCCATATTCGTGGTAGGTATGCTTTTTCCCTCCGTAATCTTTCGTCGTTTTCCCGCAGGCGGGGCAATAGGTCTACTGAATTCGGGTTTTGGTATGACGCAGAGGAGAGCGATAACGGGTCAATACCACCAGTTCAGCATGACTTTCCGCGAGCCGATCTTTCGAGCCTGTTGAAACAGGGTTGGAACGCTTGACCGGAATCCAGAGTTGAAACTTCAGGGAGTTCTCGAAAAGCAGCAGCAGTCGGGCGGCAGTCGAAGGTGAGGTAAGCAAGCACAGGACGCTTTCCGGGTGCAAGTCGAAGGCAAATTGTTTCAACGCCTTCTGGCTTTCCTGGCTCAGAGGATCCAGAGGGCTTCGATGGGAGGGAAGCCAAAGCAAAAAAACCTGTGGGTTGGCTTCGATACGACTTCGCAGCTGCTCGATTTGGTAGGCGATTGATCGGGTTAGTGTCAATCGTTTTGCGGTTTCGCTCCAGTGAGCCATCTTTCAACGTTTTCCTTTTGCTTGCGTGTTGCTTGCGTGACTTTGATAAAGCGAGCGAGATGTTGAATTTCCTGTCGGGAATAAGCGACCGTGCAATCGCTGAATTGGCAAATCGTTCTGACTGCACTTTCGCGTACATTAATGTTACCCGCTCCATCCACGACATAACAAATGTAGTGACCCGCTTTGTGCAGCAGGTTTTGCCGCGCCTGGGCTTCACGCGCTTTGCGCTCGATCACGCTATTGGTTGTAAACTGGAAACTCACCTCAATGCCAAAATAAATTCCATCCGGCGATTTTACCACGACATCAAAGGAAGTTTCAGTCTCTCCGTCATTGTGACTAATCCCGGGAATCTTTCCAGTTTTGATCGTCCAGCCTGGCAGCTCTTCCCGCAGGACCTCTAAGACATAAGATTGTGCCATCTGTCCCATCGCATTGGAAGTTGCACCACCAACCTGCCGACTAATGCGAATGTAATTTTGCTTGACAAATTGTTCCAGATCTGTGGGACGCCCGACAAGACTGCTCACTAGACACTTCTCCTTTAGAGTGACGGGGAGTGTGTCTGAAATTGAGGCGGAGCCCAACATCAGCAGCATAATTGCGTCTTCGAGTTTGCCGTTCAATGCAAAGGCCTTCGTGAGATTATTGCCGTCTACTCGAAGTGCGGAATTGCTGAAGCGAGTTCCCGCCGTGCTAAACGCCCTAAATGTATAGGCGTGAATTTCCTTTCGCCAGACAAAACGCATTTCACCGTTTGCGAAAAATTTTTCTAGTGGAATGATTTTACTGAGAGCTTCGCCTCCCAAATCGGTCAAAACCATAAGGTGTTTGAGAAACAAATTGGCAGGCATTTTGGGTGAAATATCAACGACTTCTTTCCAAGCAAAAGGGGATTTGTCCCCAAGAACCAACACGCTGATGAAATGATCCTGTGTTTCCAACAGCCGTGGTAAAGAGGTCAGGGCGGCTTCGCGTTCGACAATTTCCTGGGGCCAGAAAAGAACGGCCTTCTGTTTCAATTCTTTCAGCGTGCGAGCGAATTCTGCCATTTTGTCTCCTTTTGTTTTCTACCCGCACCTTCCATTTCTTATGATACACAACTTTCCCCTAAAATCCTTCTTGGTGGAAGAGGAAAAAGACCGAAGATTGGTGAAGACAGCCCTATCTTTGCGGCGGGAGTGTTTATCGGAGAAAAGTGAGCTGCGGGCAGGAGCGACCCCGGCAGAAGGGAAAGAACCATGAACCGACGAGAATTCGTTCAGGGCAGTGCGCTGGCGGCAGGAGCCGTTGTGCTGGAAGGGATCGGCGCGGAAGCCGAGGCCCAGGGAACCAAAAAACAGAAACGAGCAGAGGGCGGCAGAATCAAGCTGGGCAAAAGCGGGCTGAAGTCGTCGCGAATCGGCATTGGAACCGGTTCGATTGGCTGGCAGCACCAGTCGAATCAAACACGGCTGGGACATCTGAAATTTAACGAACTGATCGAAGCCGCCTATGCGGAAGGAATCCGGTTTTTCGATGTCGCCGATCAATACGGCTCGCACCCCTACTTGAAAGAAGCCATCGCGAAACTGCCGCGTGAAACCTTTCTCATTCAGAGCAAAAGCAACAATCGCACGGCGCAGGGCATACGCGACGACCTGGATCGTTTTCGCAAAGAGCTGAACGTGGACTACATCGATTCCCTGCTGATCCACTGCGTAGTCGAACCCGACTGGAACAAACGCTACCGCCCGGTGATGGATGCGCTCGAAGACCTGAAGCAGAAAGGCATCATTCGTTCGCACGGATGCTCCTGCCACACCTATGCCGCCCTCGAAGCCGCCGCCAACGACCCCTGGGTGGACATTGACCTCGCCCGCTTCAACCCCTGGGGTAAATACATGGACGTGAAAGACGGCACTCAGGAAAAAGATGCCCCGCACCACATTCAGCCGATTCTGGAAGGAATGCGGGCTTCCGGCAAAGGTGTGATCGGAATGAAAATTCTGGCTCAAGGCGACAAATGCCGGGGCATAGACCGCTTAACCCAGGCCCGCGAGTCCCTGCGCTTCGCGCTGAAGTCGGGAGCGGTAGACATGATGGTGATCGGATTTGAAAGCCCGCGCCAGATCGCCGAAATCGTTTCGGAGACAAAAGTGGCCTGCGCGGAACTTGGCCTTCACTACGCCTGACTTCTCTTGAGGCGGGGCCGGATTTCTCTGCCGGTTCCGGCCCCGCCGCTCTTCATTTCTCTTTTTTCTTTTGCACCCTTTTTCGACTGCTGCTTATCTCCGCCAGGTTTCGGGACGAGTCCAAAAGGCATCTTCCCGGCCCCGGTAGTAGCCCGACAGAGCGAGGTTCATTACGCGGGAGGTGCGAGAGGCCGTCTCACCCGTCGAGGGACAGTCCCCCTTGCCGTGCAGCGCGTCCACGATGGTCTGAATAAGCGGCTGCTGGATCGTTTCCGGGTTGGGAAGATCAAACGTCCGTACTTCCCCCTCCGTCTCCCACCTCACGGGTTCGCTGCCGAACGTTGAAAGAGAGACGCGCCCCTCCGTTCCGGTGATCTGGATTTCGTCTTCGCGCAAGGGCGAAGCGAAGTTCCAGAGTGCACTTCCCGCCGCCCCGCCCTCCGTGCGAAACGAAAGCGTAACACTCTCCTCCACCGCATAGGCCGAAGCCGCATTGCCCGCCTCGCCCGTCACCTCCTTTAGTTCCCCAACGATGAAATCCAGAACGTCCAGCGTATGACAGCCGAGGTCGAGAAACAGTCCCCCGCCTGCCTCCGCCGCATCCAGCCGCCAGGGGAGCGGCGTTGCGGGGGCAGCGGGGAAAACGACCTTTGCCGTGCGAGGATGTTCCCGGTGGGCCGGGGACGAAAAACGATACAGCACCCCCGTAACCGTGCCGATTCGTCCCTCCTGAACAAGATTTCGCGCTTTTCGGAACCGATTCAGCCCCCGGCGATAGTAGGCCACAAACAGCGGCACTTCCGCCTTTCTGAACGCCTCCAGAATCGCAAGGCACTCGGCGTAAGATCGCGCCATCGGTTTTTCAAGATAGCAGGGCTTTCCGGCTTCGGCCACCCGCTCCGCATACTCCCGGTGCGATCCCGGCGGCGCAGCGATGTAGACCGCATCCACCTCCGGGCTTTGTATCAGCGCGTCGGCGTCTGAAAACCAGCGGGGAACCCCGTGTCTCCGGGCATAATCTTCCGCTCTAGCCCCGTCGCGCCGCATCACCGCCGTCAACGCACTGCCCTCAGCCTGTGCAAACCCCGGCCCGCTTTTTCGCTCTGCCACATCGCCGCACCCCAGAATGCCCCACCGAATCATCGCGTTTCCCTCCGCCGCATTTTCTTGAGCATAACACATTTAGCCGGAACTTGCGTCCTTCTTTCCGCCCTCCGTTCCTATGCTTCCCTGTGCCGAGTACGGAACAGGGAAGGCGGAGCAGGAAATTCCGCCGTAGACAGCGAATGTGGATTCAGTGAAACGTGAATTTCCTGCCTTGATTCTGCTGCTCATTGGAACCGCCCTGCTCGCCGCCCTGCCCGCCTTCCGTACCGCTGAAAATTTGCAGGTGGTCGGTTTCAATGCGGCGTTTCTGGGCATTCTGGCGTGCGGGCAGACTTTGATCCTGACCAGCGGCGGGCTGGATTTGTCAGTGGGGGCGGCGGCGGCTCTTTGCAGCTGCCTCGCCTCCGTTCTGCTGACCCAAACCCAGCTTGGCCTTTGGGCGATTCCGGCTGCACTGATCGCGGGGCTTTTCTGCGGCGGCCTTAACGGGTTTCTAATTACGGTACGTCGTCTGCCTCCGATCCTGACAACGCTCGCCACCCTGCTGCTCTTTCGCTACGGAACCAGCATCGTCACCGGCGGGCGCAGTTACAGTTCGTTTCCCGCCTCGTTCACCCGGCTGGGCAGCGGATGGATTCCGGTCTTGATTTTTCTGGCGGCAGCGGCAGGATTTACCGTGCTCGCCGAAAAAACGGCTTTTGGACGCGGCATTCTGGCTTCAGGCGGCAGCGAATCGGCGGCGAGGCTGTCCGGAGTTTCGGTAGACCGAAACCGTGCGCTGGCGTATGGGCTTTGCGGGCTTTGTGCGGGGGCGTCGGGGCTGCTGATTTCGGCATTCAACAACAATGCTTCGGCGGGGCTGGGAGGGGGAATCGAGCTGGAGGTGATCGCGGCCTGCGTGGTCGGCGGCGTGTCCATTAAAGGAGGCGAAGGAACCGTTTGGGGGGCTGCCCTTGGAGCCGTTCTCATTGCGCTGCTGCGAGACGGCCTCATTTTGACGCAGCGACCGGTCGAGCAGTACGGGCTGTTCACCGGAGGGGTCATTCTCTTTTCTGCTGCCGCTTCCGAACTTTTCCGAGGACGCTCCCGGTGATTTCTCCCGCTGCCGCCTCAACGCGGCCAGCCTCGCGCCGTCCCCTCCCAGACGAGACGGGGGCCGCCCTCATCTTCGGGCTGATCCTGATTTTTTTCTCGCTTAAAATCCCCGAATTCCACAGCCTCGAAAACCTGCGGCTTCTGGCGAAACAGTCCGCTCAACTTTCCCTTGTGGCGGCAGGCATGACGCTCGTGGTTGCAGCGGGCGGCATTGATCTCTCCGTCGGCTCGGTGCTGGCCCTCTCCTCCATGACCCTTGGATGGCTTTGTGAGGTCGGACATCAGCCGCTCTGGGTGGGAATGGCGGGAGCCTTGCTTTGCGGCGGGCTTTGCGGAAGCCTGAACGGATTTTTGATCGCCTGGATGAAGCTGCCGCCCATTCTCGTCACGCTCGCGATGATGGCGGCAGCCCGCGCCGGGGCCGCTGTTGCGGCTTCGGGCGGCAGCTTCTCCGAACTGCCGCCCGCTCTGGAAACGACTTTCAACAAACTGCAAATCGCCGGTCTGCCCGTCGCGTTGTGGATTGGGCTGCTCGCGCTGGCGGGCTGTCACCTGCTGCTGACACGCACGACCTTCGGGCGCGAACTGCTTGCGGTCGGCGGCAATCGCACCGCCGCCCTGCTTTCGGGGGTTCCCGTTCGGCGCGTGGAAGGCGCAGTTTACGTGCTGACCGGCCTCGGAGCCGCCCTTGCCGCTATCTTGAACACGGCTTACAAAGCCACCGCCACCCCCGATGCAGGTCAATTGCTGGAACTCAACGCCATCACCGCCGTTATTCTGGGCGGCACGGTGCTCACGGGAGGAAGGGCAGCCGTTCTTGGAACCGCGCTGGGGGTGGGAAGCATCGGAGCCTTGCTGAGCGGAGTGCGCCTGCTGGGGCGCGAAGATGAAACGGCCTGGTTTCTAGTGGGTGTGATTCTGCTGCTGGGGGTTGAGGCGCAGCGCAAGGGGCAGACAAAACGGCACGCTGCCGCTCTGAAAGCCGCCAAGAACGATGAGGGGTGAAGGTCAAAAATGATGCCGCGCCGATTTTTGCTGAAAGCTGCTCTTTTGATTCTCGCACTCACCGGGCTTCTGCTCTGGGTTCCGCTCCGGGCCGAGATGGGAATGGGGGCTTCATTGACCCTGCTGGCCCACCTGGGCGTGGGGCTGCTCGTTCTGCTGCCCTGCGGTGTTTTTCTTCTCCGCACCTGGAAAACAGCGGGGGCCTGGCGGCGGCTGGCGGCTCTGTCGGGCGGAATTTGCGGGCTGACCGGGGCGGGAATGATCGCTCAGGCGGCGGGCGGATCGGTTGTCTCTTTGTCGGGTTTCAGCGGGGTCGTCCATATCGGAAGCGGTCTGGCAGTTGTGTTGTTTCTGCGGGTTCGCGGAGTTTGTAATCGTGGCGGGGGCGTCGAAAGGCCGCGTTCTTCAGCGGCTCCCGCTTTGCTCGCCCTCGCCCTTTTTTTGCTTCCCCTGCTGGCCTGGGTTTCCGCCGACCGCCTGCTTTATTCTTCCGAAAGTTACGCCCGCTCGCTGGCTTCGGTCACTTCCGAAGAGGCGCAGAACCCCCATTTTCCGGCGTCGCTGAAAACGGTCGCGGGAGGCAGCGATGAGGAGACCGTTCGTTTCTGGAATGCGCAAAAGGCATCTACGTGTGCGGCACAGGGCTGCCACCCGAAGGCTCACCGCGAGTGGAACACCTCCGCTCATGCCCGTGCTTCCGTCGGCCCGCTTTATCGGGCGTCGCTCGCCGACTTTCGGAACGCACGGGGCAGGCGGGCCGCTCTCTGGTGCGCGGGATGTCATTCGCCCGCCGGTGCTTTTCGGGGAGAAGACGAGGGTGCGGACGGCGTGGACTGCCTTTCCTGCCACGCAATGCGGAGCGACGCCGGGGAGGAACGCCGGGGAAACGGAGCCGCCCTTTACGAAGTCAAAGAGCCGTACCCGTTTTCGGAGGCGGCGGGGGGAGCCGAACACTGGCTTCACCGCTTTTTGATGAACGTCCGCTCCCGCCCGCACCGGCAGGCTTTTCTCCGCTCTGAGTTTCATGCCGCGCCCGAAAGCTGTGCTCCCTGCCACCGGCAAAGCCACAACGTCGCCCAGAATCGCTTTCAAGCGGTGAAGACCACCGACACTTACGGCGATTGGCGAAAAAGCGGACTTTCCGGGCGAGGGATCGCCGATTTCTTTCCCCGGCCCGCCTCCGGAAAAACGTGTGCGGGCTGCCATTTTCCCGCGACGCCGGAATCTTCGGTATCGCATCAGCTGCCTGCCCGCTCGCCCGATTTTCTTCAAGACCGAGTGCGTCTCGATCTTTTTGCCCTGCGAACCCCCGCCCCCGCCGCCCCGCGAGGCGAATTCTGGACGGTTCCGCTCGATGCACCATCGGCCCCTCTCCCGCCGCCGTCCGCCGTCCCCTCAACGCTGGAGCTGCTGGTCACCAACGACACTATCGGCCATGCCTTTCCCGGCGGCTATGAAGACCTGCGCCGAGCCTGGATCGAACTCACGCTCACCGACGAAGCGGGCAGGGTTTTGGCCTCCTCCGGCAGGATCGCTCGCGCCTCCGACCCGCTGCCCCCAAACACCCACGTTTATGGAAAGCTCGCGCTGGATCGGGAGGGAAAGCCGCTTTTTCGCCATCATCTGTTTCGTCAGACGGCACTGGCCTGGAGGCGGGTGCTCGAACCAGGCGCGTCGGAACTCGTTCGTTATCGGCTGCGAATTCCTAGGGGACGGTGGAAACTTACCGCACAGTTGAACTTTCAGGAGGTGTCCCCAGAGATCACCCGGTGGGCGGAGGGGGAGAGGGCCGTTCCAAAACCGATTCGGGTGCTGGCGAAAACGGAACTGACGGTCAGCGGCGGGCGCGTGATTGAGGCGGCAGGGGCTTCGACGGCTCCGTTGTGGGAACGCTGGACCCGCTGCGGGCTGGCAGCCCTCGCCCCCGCCGACCGCCCCGACCTCTCGCGTTCACTTTACGCGCTGAAAAGGGCACAGTCCCTGGCCCCCCGCATGCCGGAAACGGCCCTGGCTCTCGGACGCTGCTATCTGCGCGAGCCCGCCCTGCTCGCCGCCCGGTCTCAATTCGAGGCGGCACAATCCTTCACTTCAGACAGCCCGGAGGCTCGGTTCGGGCTGGGCAGTGTGCTTCGGCGGCAGGGGCAGTACGATGCCGCGCTCGCGCTTCTTCAGCCCTTACTCGCTCGCTTTCCGGAAGACACCGCCCTTTGCTGCGAAATCGCTCAGTGCGACTACTATGCGGGCCGCTACGCGGACGCCGCAAAAATGCTGGAAGCTGCGCTCGCCGCCGACCCCGACGACGAACGCACCCATTTTCAGCTTCAGCAGTGTTATCAGCGGCTTCAGCGCATCCCCGACGCCAGGCGCGAAGAGATGATCCGACGCTATCTTACGGTGACCCCCTGGAGCGATTCGCTCACTTCCGATTATCGCCGTGCCCACCCCGAAGAGGCGAACCGATGGCTCGGCTTACCGGTCTATGGGCTGAAGTGAGCCTTTATTCCCGGTCGGCGCGGGGGTGCGCCTGCTCGTAAACCTCTTTGATGTGCTCGGTGGTGACGTGGGTGTAAATTTGGGTGGTGATTAGGTTTGCGTGGCCGAGGAGTTCCTGCACGGCGCGAAGATCGGCTCCGTTGTTCAGCAGATGCGTGGCAAACGAGTGGCGCATAACGTGCGGAGTGATTTTGAGGCGTTCCGAGGCGATTTTGCAGTATTTGTCGAAGGTGCGCCGGATGCCCCGATCCGAAAGCCGCGTTCCGAATTTATTGAGAAACACGGCACGGTCGGGAACTCCCTCGTTGTGGAGAGCGAGTTCGGGGCGGCCATGCGTCAGGTAAGCGCGAAGGGCCTTCACCGCCGCTTCGCCCAGCATCGCAATTCGCTCTTTATCGCCTTTGCCGTGAAGCACCATCACCGTGCGCTCTTCGAGGTTCAGGTCTTCGAGTTTGAGTAAGTGCGCTTCGCCTGCCCGCATCCCCGAAGCGTACAGCAGTTCCATCAGGGCTTTGTCGCGCAGCCCCTCCGCGCTGTTTTGATCGGGCGCGTTGAGCAGAGTTTCGATCTCGGAAAGACGCAGAAATTTCGGAACGCGCTCCTCCTGTTTGACGGTGAACACGCCGACCGTTGGATCGGACTCCAAAAAGCCCTGCCGCAAAGCCCATTTGCAAAAGGCACGAATCGAAGCCAGCTTTCGGTTCACGCTCGTGCGCCGATAGTCGCCCAGCTGCAAGTCGGCTAGAAACGCCCGAACGTGAACCCGCTGAAGGTAGTAAAGCCGATCCGGTCCCAGTTCCGGGTGCGTTTGCACGAAACTCAAAAACTGCACGAGGTCGGCGCGGTAGGCCCGCAGGGTATGCACCGCCGCACTCTGCCCGATTTTCAGGTTTTGCCCAAAGCCGAGCAGCACATCGTTGAGGGCGGGCGCGAGTTCCGGTTCCGTCGGCGGCTCCGGCACAGGAGGCGGCAGCACATCCGGGTCGGGCGTTAGATTAATTTCTTCGTTTCGGTGACTCATCCTTGTTCTCCACAGCGCAGCCTCGCTAAACACAGACACCTCATTCCAATACAACACAGAAAGTTGTTTTCATTATATGGCCCTCTCAACTCGCCAGGTGCGAGCGAGAAGGGAGCGTCCCTTCTTCGTTTTCATCTGTGCTGATCGGTGTTTCTCCGTGAATCGCTCCCTAGCCTTTGCGTTTGGCGAGTTCCGCCGCCTCTCGCGCTTCAATTTCAGCGGTCGTCAGGCGGGGCGGGGGAGGAGTTCCGGTGGCGGGCGTCAAATCTTTATTCTGAACCAAAACCGTGTAGCGCAGTTGGAAATCCCGTTCCTGATCGGTGAGGCGTCCTCGTGCCTCTTCGGAAAGCCCGCCCAGCCATTTGTCCTTCATGGCCTGCTGAACGTCGAGGTGTCGGGCGGAAACGGTTTCGTCCAGCGACTCCGGCTCCACTTCGACGGCGGCCTCTCCAGACGGGTAGAGTTTTTGGATCGTGCCGGTCAGTCCGCCAAAAAATTCATAGTAAAGGCCGGACTTCACGTCCTCGGCATTGGCTTTGCGGGACGCGATCTGAACGCGCTGTCCCTCATCATAAGTCGTTGTCATTAAGTTCCTCTTGGGATCGAACCCGATCTTCGGTATATTCTGTCCGATATTATACCCGTCAAAGGATTTTTCCTGTGTTTCCTTTTGCTCTTCTTCGTCCGCACCTGACCCATCTCGTTCGCCAGAAGGCTCAAAACGGTTTTGCCGTCGAGGGACTGGAGGCCGAACTCGAAACGCTGCCGCCGAGTCTGGATGCCGCGTTCGAGTTTGTCGAGCGTCTTTCCCGCCTTCCGCTGCGCTCCGACTGGGCGTATGGGGAACCCGACACGCTGGAGGCGATCCATGCCGAGGCTTCGCCGACCCGCGCCCTATCGCCGATTGCCGCCGTTTCGCTCGACGAGGCCGCAGGGCGGGTGGAGACGGCGTTTCTCGCTTCCGTCTGCGGCTGTATTCTTGGCAAGCCCGTTGAGTTCAACCCGACCCTCACCGATCTGGAGCGCATTCTCTCCGTACACGGCGACTGGCCCCTCCGAAATTATGTGAGCGAACACGTCGAACCGGGGATTATTGCTCAGCACGGCGGCCCGATGCCCTACTGGAACAACACGTTTCGGGAACGGATTCGCTTTGTGATGCCCGATGACGACCTGAATTATTCGATCCTGGGGATGCTTCTGCTCGAAGCCTGGGGAACGGAACTCACCACCGACCACGTGCGCGAGGCCTGGGCCGCACACCTGCCGCCGACCGCCACCTGCGGCCCCGAACAAACGGCTCTCGGCTTTCTGGCTCTGGAAGAAACTTACGCCCGCCTGCCGTTTTACCGCGATCTGATGTCCCTGTTGAATGGCGGTGATTTTCGCGGAGACGCGCACTGCGGAGCGCAGATTCGAGCCGACGCCTATGGCTACGCCTGCCCCGGCAATCCCGCTCTTGCGGCGGATTTGGCGTTTCAGGACGCCGTGCTGACACATCGGGGAACGGGACTTTACGCGACGATGTGGACTTCCGCCGCCATCGCCGCCGCCCAAACCGCTCCGAAAGACCCGCTGGATATTTTCCGTATCGCAAACGAATACATTCCGCAGCGAAGCCGCTTTTTCGAGGAAGTCACGGCGGGATTGGAGCTTGTTGAAAAAGCCTCGGACTGGAGGTCGGGATACAGGGCGATTCATGATCGGTTCGGCGGCGGAGGCGGAAGGCACTGCGGGGTCTACGAGGAATCGGTGACGCTCATCAACACGCTCAAATTCGCCCGGAGGGTGGATGACGGCATCTGCATTCAGGTGATGCAGGGCAATGACACCGATTCCTATGGAGCGACGGCGGGTTCCCTCCTCGGCGCGTCTCTTGGCCCCGGCACTCTGGACGAAAGCCGCTGGATCGCTCCGTTTCAGGACACGATCCACACGGCCCTGGCGTGGTTTTACGAGCCTTCCCTCACTGCCGCTGCCCGCCGCATGGGAAACCTGCCGCGCCATCTCGCGCAAAACAAGCCGACCCGAACGACCAAGGGTTAAAGACTGTTTTCAGGGCGACACGAAAATTCGATAGAAGAGCAAAGTCTCGGTGAACGTTTCCCTCTCAAGGTTTGCAATAAATTTGACCCTATTCTCACTTTCGGTTATAATCGGTGTGCCCACCAACGCAATAGTTCAGGGATTGCTACCAAAGGTACGCTCGTCGACCTTTGTTATAGACAGGAAACAAAAGCCACGCTGCTGGGTCAGCTGCCTACTTGACGCTCGAAGCGGAGTTAAACCTCAGAAAGACTTTTTATATGTTTTACAAATGTGTTTTGCCCTCCCCCCCGTAGACCTGAACGTTACAGGGCTGCCTCCCGCCTGATGCAAGAGGCTGTCGTTGCACTCAGCCTTGTCTCTCTGTCCTCAATGTCTGCCTATGCACACACTAAATTGGAATCAATATGCAAAAGTATACGAAGTTGATTCGTTGAATCAACATAAACAAAATTGGTGGGCATATGACTCAGGTGGAGAGCTCTTTGCAGACACGCAGCATCATAGTGTGATGCATATGAACACCTTTGAAACGCGAAATGACTTTGCATTTCTTGCTATCGGTCCATTCAATGAAGGGACTTTTGACGATGGCAAATAAAATTAAACTACTGGCCTCAATGCTTGCGTGTGGCTTCGCGTTCAGTTTGGTTGGAACTGGATATGCTTATCACCAGTCGAGTATCGCTCTAGATAGCAATCAGGTAAAAGTGATCATTCAACATATTCCAGATTTGCGCCAGTCTTATTACCTTATTCGCAAAAGTGTTGCAGATCAAACCGTGCAGAAGCTTGCCTTTTTCTATCACAATCTTTGGGAAAAGTCAAAAAATAAAAAGACGGGCTTATTATATGCTTTCGCACATGAGATGGCAATTGAGCCCGCACCTACCACACCAATGTCTTCGCAACAACAACAGTTGATGTTGAAATTACAAGAGACAACATTTAATCAAGATGCGGAGAAATGCTGGAAGGACGGTTTGAAAGCATTTCCAGACTCGGCAGAAGCGGCTATCTTCAACGCATATCGTCTTCAAAATCGTCCTGAAACTTTCGCTCAATCTGTTATTGAGGCGCAAAGAGCTGTCAAACTCGATTCAAAGTGGGCGTATGCTTATCGCATACTTGCTACGAGTCTTAGCGCACAGAGAGATGTTGAACAAAGCGGAGCAAAAAAAAACGAACTGCTCCAAAAATCTTATCAAGCGATGCTGACGGCACAACGTTTGGATGAAGAATCGGTCAGTAAACTGTTTGTTGCTACAATTTATGAGGCTAGAGGAGATTATAAAACTGCGCTTTTTTATTTAGACCTCGCTATTGATGAAAGAAAATATAATCTTTCTGCAAGTCAAAAGGAACATTTATTGAGGATGAGGAAGTACCTTGCGGATAAGACCACTGCTCCGACACAACAAAAATAATTCCACACCCAGAAATGAAGGTTGGTCAAACTATTCTTGAATGCTCTCGCACGATTCACTCGCTGAATCGTGCGATCTTTTTGTTTGAATATGGGATTCTTTTACTGAATCGCGGGATTCAACCAATGAATCCCGCGATTCATCCGCTCAACAATTTATTTTTTTCGCTGAATCGCAGGACTCATCTCCAGAATCGCACGAAACAACCGATGATTCTCTTGCAAAATCGTTTGCAACCTTACTTTCCGACTCTGTAATCAAAGAGGAGAATTTTCGATGCCCAACAATTTCCTTCCCGGTACGCCCGCCAAAGTCTCGCTCTGGCTCGGCAATGCCTCCACCGTCATCAACGCGAACCTCGTCACCTTCGGCTTGACCGCCGCCGATGTCACCGCGCTCAATACCGCGAAAACCAATCTCGATTCCGCGATGACCAACGTTCAGGCGACGGTCGACGCCTACCACGCCGCGATCAAAACCCGCAATGCGATGCTCAAAGCCGCCGGAACCACCGCCCGCGCCACCTCGAAAAAGGTTCAGGCGAACCCCGCCCTCCCGGTTGGACTGAAAGCCGCCGCCGGGTTCAACGTTCGCAAAGTTCCCGCAAAGCAGCTCCAGCCCGTCTCCCCGTCCGCGCTCGTTGTGATGGGCGACGCCAACGGCGTGAACACGCTGAAATGGGCAGGCATCGGCAACAAAGCAGGGACAACCTATCAAATTGAGGCGATGGTGTACGGAGCGAGCGAGTTCAGCCTTATCGGAACCGCGACGAAACGAAAGTTTCTGCATACGGGGCAGATGCCGGGTTTGCAGATCACCTATCGCGTGTCGGCAGTGCGCTCCACGCTCATCAGTGCGCCCTCGAACGAGGCCGTCGTTTATCGCAATGGCTTTCAGCCCCGCCTGACAATGGCGAAAGCCGCATAAGTCTTCAATGGAATGAAACAGGGATGCGAAAACGCGCCGCTGTTTCGTTCCGTGAAGCGCGAAATTTCTACCCAACATTTTGTAACTCCCACCCTTGTGAACTGTCGAAAGAAGCAGTCTATTGTCACGATTTCGCGATTCGCACTTTTGAGGTCAGCTGGCCATGTCTGATTTTTCGCATGATCCAAGGCTGGAAGAAGCCTTTCTCACCCGCCGGCAAATCCTCGCCCGCATGGGAAACGGTTTTGCGGGAATGGCTCTCGCCGGTTTGCTCGGTGAAGAGGCCGCAGGCGCGGAGGGCGTGAAAAAGCCAGCACAGATCAACACCCTGAACCCGCTTTCGCCTAAAAAGCCGCCCCTTCCGGCCAAGGCAAAACGGGTGGTTTTCTTTTTTATGAACGGCGGCCCTTCGCAGGTAGATACCTTCGACCCGAAGCCCCTGCTGACGAAATATCACGGGCAGCCCATGCCGACCGCCAACCTCGCCACCGAGCGCAAAACCGGAACCCTCTACAAATCCCCCTACGGCTTCACCCGGCACGGACAAAGCGGAATCGAGGTCAGTGACATTTTTCCGCACCTCGGCAAGCACGTGGACAGTATGGCAATCATTCGCTCGATGCACGCCGATGTGCCCAATCACGAGCCTTCGCTGCTGCTGATGAACTGCGGAGAGTCCCGCCAGATTCGCCCCTCCTTCGGCTCGTGGCTCACCTATGGCCTGGGTTCCGAAAACCAGAACCTTCCCGGCTTTATCGCCATGTGTCCGCACGGCTACCCGATTCAGGACACGCAGAACTGGCAGTCCGGCTTTCTTCCCGGCGTGTTTCAGGGAACCTATATTGACCCAGCGCAAACCGACCCCCGCAAAATCATCGAGCACATCAAAAACTCTACCCTCTCGAAAGAGGATCAGCGGGCGCAGCTCGACCTTGTGCAGAGCCTCAATCACAAGCATTTGCTTGCTCACGACAAAGACGCCCAATTAGAATCGCGAATTCAGTCTTACGAACTCGCCTACCGGATGCAGATGGATGCCACCGACGCCTTCGATGTCTCCAAAGAGCCGGAAAGCATCCGCACGATGTACGGCGAGGGGGTCTATGCGCGGCAGTGCCTCATTGCCCGCCGTCTGCTGGAGCGCGGGGTTCGCTTTATTCAGCTTTATCAAGGGGCAGGGCAGCCCTGGGATCACCACGATGACCTGGAGACGGGGCATCGCAACCTTGCCAAAGAGAGCGACCAGCCGATTGCCGCCTTTATCGAAGATCTGAAACAGCGGGGGATGTTCGAGGACACGCTCATGATCTGGGGCGGCGAATTCGGGCGCACCCCGGTGGTGGAACTGCCCACTCCCGGCGCAAACGCAGGCAAACGCAACGGGCGCGATCACAACCACTGGGGCTTTTCGATGTGGCTTGCGGGGGGCGGCGTAAAGGGCGGACAAACCTACGGTGCAACCGACGACTTCGGCTTTAAGGCCGTAGATAAGCCCGTTCACGTCCACGATCTTCATGCAACCCTGCTGAAACTACTCGGCTTCGATCACACCAAACTCACCTACCGCTACGCGGGGCGCGACTTCCGCCTCACCGATGTTTACGGAAACGTTGTGCAGGACTTGATCGCGTAAGCCTTTCTCGAAGCGATCCCGAAAACCGCTCTCTGTTGTCATCCGTAGAGGCGATAGATTGGACGGACGAGCGGAGAGAAGTCAGAGCAAAAGAAGGGGGAGCGGCCCGTGAAGTGTTCTCGCTGCGGATACGTTCGCGCTCCATTGGAGGAAGGGTGTCCGAAATGCGTCCAATTGGCGCGTTCCGGTACAACCGCATCGGCGGCCTATGGGACGACCGGATGGAGGCACGCATGATGACGGACATGGCCAAGATGATCAGCGACCGGCAGAAAGGCATAGAGCCGAATACAAGCGAGAAAACCGGGGGACTGGTCACGGCGTCACCGGAGTTAATGCGTCTCAGAGCGCAACGGCTTGCCGCCCAGGGCGAGGAAGTCCGCGCCATCGTCAGCGAACCGGAGACAAGGCAGACGCCACGAGCATAACATCGACACGACCACGAAGAAGTCGAGATTGCTATGGAAGTATTTATCCGTGAAATTGAAGAAAAAGACTACCCTGCGGTTTTGTCTTTGTGGAATGATGAGATTGGCAATAAATGGGCGACTGCTCAAAACATCGCTCCACATTATGACAGAGTAAAAAACGATGATGATTACAAAACTTTTGTGGCTGTAGTTGATAATGACGTTGTTGGATTTGTTGCTTCCGTACAAGCTTATGCAGTGGGCTTTGAGGTAAAACAAATGCAAATTACTGGCATTGCAGTTAAAAGCGATAAAAACAATAAAGGCATTGGAACGAAGTTGATTCAGTTTATCGAGAAATACGCACAGGATAAAGGTATAACCAGTATTTTCTTATGTTGTGGTGTACAACGGACAAATGCACACGCTTTCTATAAGCGTAATGGTTATGACAATCATTCGTGGTGTTTTAGTAAAAAACTTTAATTTCTATTGATTGTCACGCACCATAACCGCGGATCGGCGGGTTTTTAACCGAAAAACCTGCCTGTCACAGCAAGACCTACCCTAACTTTGGGTATCTTGTACTCATTGAAACGAGCGTTTCAGACGAGTATTCAAGATCAGAAGTCCAGGGGGACTATGCCAGGTTACGTTGCTTACTACCGCGTCAGCACCGACAAGCAGGGAATTAAAGGCTTAGGCATGGACGCGCAGCGCGAAGCCGTTGAACGGTTCATAGCCGGGCGCGGCCTGCTTGTCGCAGAGTATACCGAAGTGGAGAGCGGGAGGAAGACCAACCGCCCCCAAATGCTTGCCGCGTTCGATGACTGCCGCCGCCGTGCTGCTCATAGCCCGCCTTGACCGATTAGCCCGCAACGTCGCTTTCATTGCAAATTTAACGAACCCTACCGATCATAACCGCTCTGAAAACACTCCCTCTCCTGATATGTTAAAGATTGACAAAGCATGATGTAGCATGGTATGTTATCGTCAAACTACCGGATAGAACCGGATAGAAAGGGAAAACCATGCACGTCAGTCTTACCCCTGAATTGGAGCAGATGGTACACGGCAAAGTACAGACCGGGCGTTACAATTCCGCCAGCGAAGTTGTACGAGAAGCCCTGCGCCTCATGGACGAGCGCGACCAAATAAAAGCCATGCAGAAGGAAGAACTCCGCAAGAAAATCGCGGCAGGTCTAAAATCGCTGGAAGAAGGCAGAGGCATTGACGGCGAGGAGTTTTTCGCGCAGATGGACGCCGAGTTTGAAGCAGAAATTCGCGCCGAGGACGAGCAGGCCGAACGGGAACGCGCTGTCAGCCGATGAAACGATACACGATTGCACCAGAAGCAGCAGAGGACATCAAAGCGATCAGAGCCTACCTGAAGCACGAGGCGGGGTTGCGTGCCGCACAGTCTACCATCAACAAAATCAGGGATGCTTTCGCGTTTCTCAGCCGCACACCGGGCGCGGGCCACTTGCGAGAAGATTTGACCGACCTACCCGTAAAATTTTGGCCCGTCTTTTCGTATCTGGTCATCTACGATCCTGCGAAACAGCCTGTTGAAATCGTGCGCGTGGTTCACGGCAGCCGCGATATAACACCCTCCCTGCTCTCGAAGATCTGAAACAGCGGGGAATGTTCGAGGACACGCTCATGATCTGGGGCGGCGAATTCGGGCGCACCCCGGTGGTGGAGCTGCCCACTCCCGGCGCAAACGCAGGCAAACGCAACGGGCGCGATCACAACCACTGGGGCTTTTCGATGTGGCTTGCGGGGGGCGGCGTAAAGGGCGGACAAACCTACGGTGCAACCGACGACTTCGGCTTTAAGGCCGTAGATAAGCCCGTTCACGTCCACGATCTTCATGCAACCCTGCTGAAACTACTCGGCTTCGATCACACCAAACTCACCTACCGCTACGCGGGGCGCGACTTCCGCCTCACCGATGTTTACGGAAACGTGGTGCAGGACTTGATCGCCTGAGTCTTTTTCACAGCGATTCAGAAACCGTCCCCCGTTGTCATCCGTAGAGGCGATAGATTGGACGGACGAGCGGAGAGAAGTCAGAGCAAAAGAGGGGGGAGCGGCCCGTGAAATGTCCTCGCTGCGGATACGTTCGCGCTCCATTGGAGGAAGGGTGTCCGAAATGCGTCCAGTTGGCGCGTTCCGGTACAACCGCATCGGCGGCAGGAGGATTCCCTGGAAGCCACCTCTCCCTCCGCACGGGGGTTTCTCCCAACGGTCAACCCTATAAACTCTGTTCCCAATGCGCCCAGCCCGCCGCCTTGCCAGTGCCCGCCTGTGGACGCTGCGGTTTCACCTATGCTGCTACGAAGCCGCTCGGATGGATACTGGACACGAGTGGAGCCGGATCGCGCCGGGGAGTGACAATTGGGATTTTCGTCTGCCTGGCTCTGCTGATCGGTGTTTCTCTCTTTGCTCGCTTCGCTCATTCCTCTTCGAGTCGTGATTTGCACGCAGCTCGTGGTCAAAGCCAAACAGGAGGGAAAGGCGGGGGTGGGATGCTTACCTCTGCCGTAGATGAGAAACAGTTCGATGCCCGACTCGCTTCTGCAGCGGCAGCCACGGGCGGTGAGGTCGAAGTGAGTCCTGCCTGGAATACACTCTCCGATCTCGATCTCCAGGTACGGGACCCTTCCGGGGAGATCACTGCGGCAAACCATCCACGCTCGTCCAGTGGCGGGGTTCAGGATGTAGACGCAAACCCCACCCTTCTTACGCCCGCAGGTCAGGCGTTAGTAGAGGAAGGCAAGCCCTGCGGTGCGGAGAATGTTCTCAACGGCATCGCGGAAGCGCGGGCAGACCTGGAAAGAATCGGTTCAGCAAATGAAATGGCTGACCCCGGCCTATCTCGTTTGGACGTACCTCGCGATCAACACCCTCGACATTGATCCGGGAAACGCTCGTGGTTATCTATTTGCCTGGGTTTTGTCAACGCTGTGGATGGGGAAAAAAGTCGCCCATCTCTGGCTTTTGGAAAAGATCATCAAACAGGGGAACGCGATTTATCCCCTTCTTTCCCCGGCAGAAGCCGCGCAGATTCAGGCGACCCCGCCCAAATCGCCTTCGTTCCGCCTGCTTCCCTCCCACCGTTCGGCCTGACAGGGAAGGGTTTGAATTGCTTGACAAAGATAAAAGCAAGAGCGATCATTGCTGATCGGCGAGAGTACGGCGTAGAAACCGCCCCGTGTGGGAGGCAGCACACGCCGCGATCTGTGCCGGGGTTCCGGTGGCAACGATTTCCCCGCCCCGCCGCCCGCCCTCCGGCCCCAGGTCAATCACCCAGTCCGCGCATTTGATAACATCCAGGTGGTGCTCGATCACCAGAACCGTGTTGCCTGCATCCACGAGGCGGTTCAGGCTGTCGAGCAGTTTCTGAATGTCGGCGAGATGAAGCCCGGTGGTGGGTTCGTCCAGAATATAGAGGTTTCTGCCCCCGCGCTTCACCTTGCTCAATTCGTTGGCGAGTTTCACCCGTTGCGCTTCCCCGCCCGAAAGCGTGGTCGCCGACTGTCCCAGCGTCAGATAGCCTAGCCCCAACTGAGTCAGCACCGCCAGTTTATGCGAAATCCCCTTTCGATCCTCGAAAAAGCCGGTGGCCTCCTCAATAGACATCTCCAGCACATCAGAGATCGTTTTGTCCTTTCGCTTGATTTCCAGCGTCTCGGCATTGTAGCGGGTTCCATTGCAGGCAGGGCAGACCGTTTCCACCTCCGGCATGAAAAAGAGGTTTGTGGTCAGCAGGCCTTCGCCCGCGCATTCCTCACACCGTCCGCCGCGCACATTAAAGCTGAACCGGGCGGGCGTATAGCCCCGGTTTTGCGCCTCTTCGGTTTGGGCAAACAAAGTTCGGATTTCATCGTAAAATCCGATGTAGGTGGCCGGGTTCGAGCGGGGCGAGCGACCCAGCGGAGACTGGTCAATGTTGATCACATCGCGCAGGTGTTCCACCCCTTCTAGGTCGGTGTGTGCTCCGCTCAACACCCGCGAGTCGTGCATCCGGTGAACGAGTTCCTTGTGCAGAATATCGTTGACGAGCGTGGATTTCCCCGATCCCGATGCTCCCGTGACACACACGAAAAAGCCGAGCGGGATTTCGACATCAATGGATTTGAGGTTATTGTGGGAGGCTCCACGCACGATCAGTCGTTTGCCCGAATCAAGGCGAGGCGGCGCACTGCGCTCGATGGTGCGCCGTCCGCTCAAAAACTGCCCGGTGAGTGAGGTCGGGTGCGCGGCAATCTCCTCGACGGTTCCACTGGTCACCACTTCGCCGCCGTGAATACCCGGCCCCGGTCCCATCTCGACAATGAAATCCGCCTGCCGGATCGTGTCCTCATCATGCTCCACGACGATCACTGTATTGCCGATGTCGCGCAGCCGCTTAAGGGTTCCAATCAGCTTTTCATTGTCTTTGGGATGCAGCCCGATGCTCGGTTCATCCAGCACGTACATCATTCCCATCAAGCCGCTGCTGATCTGTGTGGAAAGGCGGGTACGCTGCGACTCGCCGCCGGAAAGAGTTCCGGCGCGGCGGCTAAGATTGAGATAATCCAGCCCGATGTCGTTGAGCAGTTCAAGGCGCAGCATGATTTCGTGCTTGATCTGCTCCGCCGCCTGCCGCTGCCGCCCCGCCGTCTCGATTTTCTCCAGAAACGGAACCAGGTCTTCCAACCCCATTTCGCTCATCTGATGAATGCTGCGCCCGCCGATCTCGATCTTCAGACGCTGCGCAATCAGCTTGGCTCCGTGACAGTCGGGGCAGACTGTCTCCACCATCACTTTTTTTAGATACTCTTCCATCCAGGTATCGGCGACCTTGTTTTTGCGATACTGCCGGTAGCGGTGTTCCACCTCCGTAATAATGCCCGCGTACCGCCAGAGCTGCCCCGCGTAACGCTCGCCCTCCGACGCACCCGGCGGCAAAACAATCGGGAATTTCTCACCGCCGGAGCCGTACAGCACCAGACTGCGGATCGCTTCCGGCAGATCGCACCAGGGAGTTTCAAGGGAAAAGCCGTAATGCTGCGCGGCACTCCACATCAGGCGCGTCGCCCACGTATTCTTTTGATAGGTGAACACCGCCTCCACGAGCGCACCGCCCAGAATCGAACGGGTCGGGTCGGGGATGAGCAGGGCCGGATGCACTTTGCGGGTGTAGCCCAGCCCGGTACACGTTTCGCACCATGACACCGGCTCATTAAAGGAAAAGTTGATCGGCTCCGGTTCGCCCAGAAAGTAGCCGAGAGCACAGGCAGGAGCATCGGGCGTCGGGCGTTGAGCGTTTGGAGAAGAGGCCGCTTTGTCCGCTCCCGGCACAGAGAAGCGTACAAGTCCCTGCCCCATTCGAATTGCCGATTGCAGCGACATCAAGATGGATTTTTCCTGATCGCGCATGATCCGCTTTACCACGATTTTATCCACCACCCCTTCGATGAAGTAATCTTTACCTTCGTCTAGTTCAATCGTTTCGGTTAGATCGCGGGGCACGCCGTCAATGAGCAGAAAGCGAATTTTCTTACTGCGAATTTCGCCAAGCAGGGTGTTCCAGTCTTCGCCGTACAGCTTGAGAAACGGCACAAGAATCTGGACGACGGCCCCTTCCGGGTAGTTCAGCAGATGTTCGAGGGCCTGCAGCGGGGAGAGTGTGGGAAGCGGGGCGTGACAGCAGAGGCAGTGCCCGACGCCTGCGGTGGCGTAGAGCAGGCGCAAATAGTCGTAAATGTCGGTCATCGTGCCCACAGTGGAGCGCGGGTTTTGGTTGGTGGTTTTCTGCTGGATCGAAATCACCGGCGAAAGCCCCTGCACAAAATCTACCGCAGGCTTTTTGAGTTTGTGAGCGAATTTGCGAGCGTAGGCATCGAGTGACTCCAGAAACCGCCGCTGCCCCTCGGCAAACAGGGTGTCGAAGGCGAGCGAACTTTTGCCGGAGCCGCTGACACCGGTGACGATGATGAATTTTTCTCGCGGCAAATCAAGCGAGATATTTTTCAAGGTATGTTCGCGGGCTCCGCGAATCGAAATGGTTTCGTGTTTCATATGGTTTCGTGTTTCATAAGGTTTGGTGACCCAAGTTCAATGCAAAAGGCTGTAATTTCGTGAACCAACGTGCATCGGATCGAAAGCGAGAACGGTTTCAGGGCAGGTAGTAGGCGGCTTCTTCGACGGTGGCCACCGGGCTTTTATCGGTGAGTCGAACGGGCGAGGGAACGATTTGCAGGGTTCCACGCTCCGCAAGCCATTCCAGCAGTGTGCCGAGCGAGGTTCCGTTGGTGTGACTGCTGAAATAGCGGTCAATCTCTGAGGAGGTGACGGGGCGATCCTGCGTTTTGAGGTAATCGAGCAGCGGGCGGGCAAACTCGTCCACGTAAGAACTCAAGTAATGGTGAAAAGTATCGAGTGCTTCCTGCAACCGTGCCGCATCCTTGGCGGGAGCCTGAATGAGATCGGTGTAAACGCGCTCGAACAATTCCGGATTGAGTTTTTGTGCCTGCGGAATCATCTCGCGGGAGGTGAGGCGGTTGTGGCGCAGCGTCTCCATTTTTGCGAGGGCGTTCACCGAATACATAAGCCACAGAAAAGTGTATTCCAGGTCTCGTTTGACGGTCAGCCACTTTTCGGCTTTCGTGAGGCTGTAGATCAAGCCGTTGGCGGCGGTCATCCACTGCATTTCCCGGTCGTGTGCTCCGAGGTGATCCACATTTTCGTAATAATCGCGGATCGTCTCATCGGTGGTGTAGAGGAGGGTACTTTTCGCAAACGTGGAGTGAAAAAACGAATCCTGAAGGGAGCCGTCAATCGCCCGCTTAAACTGGTTGCGCGGCAGCACCTCGGCATGAATGTGAATTCCGTTTTCGATGAGTGCCAGCAGCTTCGTCGGCTGCTTTTCCTGCCGGGTGAGCAGAATGAGATCAATGTCAGACTTTTTCCAGACCGTATCGTAGGAGAGCGAGCCGAACAACAGCACCGCAATGATATTGCGATCCTGCTTCACCTTGTTCACAAACGATTCGAGGGCGGCATTGTAGAGGGCAACGGTTCCGGCGAACTGCCCGTCACGCGAGGGGCGATGCGAAATCAGGGCGTCTTGGATCATGGCGAGCAGGGTCACTTTCAGGCGTTGTCGGGCAGAGTAAAGCCGTTTTTTAACGGTGGTGAGCGGCAGTTCGAGAAAGGCCGCGATGTCTTCTTGGGCCTGAGAGTTCAGGTAGAACAGAGTGGTGACGATGCGCTCGTTTGGAGGCAGGGTCAGGATCGCCGCGTACACCTCATTTTTCGTTTCGGTGAGGGCCATCGAAGTGAACGGATCGGGCGAGTGCGTGTCTTCCACCGAAAACAACCGGTCAAGCGGGGTGGTATCGAGGGTTTTGTTTCGAGTCAGGCGGCGGCACTGGGTCAGCACGATGCGCTTGAACCAGCCGGGAAACGCTTCGGGAGTGCGGAGGCGGTCGAGATTGCGCCAGGCCGAAAGAAACGCTTCCTGCGCGGCATCTTCCGCCAGCTGAAAATCACCGAGCACCGCATAGGCGCAGCCGAACGCCATGTCCTGAAACCGCAGGACGATTTCATTGAAGGCCCGCTGCTTTTCCTCAAGCGCACTTTCCGCCGACAATGCCCTGCAAATAAGAGCTGCCGCGTCACGCATCGCCCCTGCCCTCCATTTTTCCTGCCCCGTTTCTGTGTCCGCTGCGTTGAAGAGCCGTTCTGCAGAATGAAAGATACCCCTTCCCGAAACTTTTTTCTTTTTTCTTTTAGACAGGGAATTCGAATGCCCGGTTCTCGATCCCTGTTCCTGCTCGCTCAGTCGCGCCGGGGCGAACTCCCCGTCGCCGCCGTATGGTATACTAAGACCTGTAAGTTACAAGGAGATCAATCAGCCGCATGGCGAAAAAAGAAAAATCAGCCGCAACCGTCGAAGAACGCCCCGAACCCGCACCGCAGACGAACGCCGCCGATCCCGAATTAGAAATTGTGATTCAATCCCCGGAAAAGTCGGGCCTTCCTGCCGAGTTCGCCGCGCTTGGGCTCAGCGAGCCGATTTTACGTGCCATCGCCGAGTCAGGGTTTACCACACCGACCCCGATCCAGGCAGAAGCCGTTCCCTTTTTCCTCACCGGGCGCGACCTTATCGGGCAGGCACAAACCGGAACCGGCAAAACCGCCGCGTTCGCCCTGCCGCTCGCCCAGCTCATTGACCCGGAGAAGCGCAAGCCCCAGGCCATTGTGCTGCTGCCCACCCGCGAACTCTGCCTTCAGGTAGCGGCGGAAACGCGCCACCTCAGCAAATACTGCCGCCTCCGGGTGGTCGCCGTTTATGGCGGCCAGCCGATTGACCGTCAGTTCCGCGCTCTTGAAACCGGAGCGCACATCGTGGTTGGGACCCCGGGGCGTGTGCTCGATCATATCCGGCGCGGAACCCTCGACCTCAGCGACATTCAATATGTCGCATTGGACGAAGCCGATGAAATGCTGCAAATGGGGTTTATCGAGGATGTCGAAGAGATTTTGAAAAGTGCGCCGAAGGATCGGCAGACCGCGCTTTTTTCGGCCACCATGCCGCCCCGCATTGCAGCCCTGGCGGGCGCAACAATGAAGAATCCCTATCACATCAAGATTCTTCCCAAAGAGCGCACCGTTGCCCGTATCACGCAAACCTATTACGAAGTTCCAAACTCGCGCAAGCAGGAAACCCTGCTCCGTATCCTCGATATGGAGGAGCCTGCCTCTGCGATCATTTTCTGCAAAACGAAAAAAGACGTAGACGACCTCGGCGAAGCCCTGCAAAACAAAGGCTTTAACGCGGAAACCCTGCACGGCGACATGAACCAGAGCCTGCGCGACCGCGTGATGGGCCGGTTCCGATCCGGGCAGTCTGCGATCCTGGTCGCGACCGATGTGGCGGCACGCGGCCTCGACATTGATCAGGTCACGCACGTTTTCAACTTCGATCTGCCCTGGGACACCGAGTCCTACATTCACCGCATTGGACGCACCGGACGGGCAGGACGCACCGGCGACGCAATCACGCTGATCTCCCCGCGAGACCGGCATCAAATTCGGATGCTGGAAAAACAAATTAAGGCTCCGATCACCGCCGGAAAAGTGCCGACGCCCGCCGACATTGCCCGACGACACCGAGAACGCTTTCAGAAAGAAGTGGAAGCCGCTCTTGAAGCCGGAGACTTCGACCGTGAAGCCCTCATCGTGGAAGCGATCACGGAAAAAACCGACTGGACCACGGCAGAAATTGCTGCTGCTGCCATGAGTCTGCTCTGGAAAAGCCGCCGCCTCACCGATTTCGACCTCGAAGCCGCCCGTGAGATAGACGAGCGAACCGAGCCGGGCATGGTACGCCTGTTCCTCCAGATCGGACGACAGGACAATGTGCGCCCCGGCGATATTGTGGGAGCCATTGCCAACGAAGCGGGAGTTTCAGGCCGCTCGGTCGGCTCGATTGAGATTCTGGAACGTACCAGTTTCGTGGAAGTGCCGGAGCGCGATGCCGCCCGTGTGATTTCTGCTCTTAACAACACGAAACTGCGTGGACGCAAAATTCGAGCGGATGTCGCTCGCCCCAAAGAAACTAACGTGCACGGTTAAGCGTCACGTCTCTCCTTCCAGATTCCCGAGATCGAAAAGTGCAAAGAGAAAACTCTTTGCACTTTTTTTCGTCTTTCAACGATTTTTAAAGCCCTAAATTATCGAACCAGTCGCTTTCACCTAAAAAATGGGGACTAAATAGCGTTTGTTGCCCTTTGGCACGTTTCTTGCAGCTAGTAATTGTACAGGGGAGAGAATGCTTTGCCCCTCCTTCCACCTCGGCTCTGTAGCCACTGTTTTCTGAAAGGACATCCGCTGAAATGAACCGTTCCGTCCGTCATCTCCTTGCGTTGATCGTGTTCGCCCTAGTCACCGTTAAAAATTTTCTTTCTCTCCGCAAGTTACGCTCATCCGCACTGGCTCTTATGTTTGTCGTGCTTACCGTAGGGACTAAAGCGCAAACCTTCGATCTCGCGACGGATTGGAACGAAGCACAGAATCCCAGCGGCGCATGGACTTATGGAGTGCTGAATCCTGATCTTTCCTTCACACCTTTTTCATTTCACAGCAACACTTCCCTTGACTCACGCGACTTTACGTCGAATCAACCCTACTGGGGCGCAGATTTTCCGATTAGTTTGATGAAAAGCCTCGGTGTCTCCGTTCGCGATTTCCCCATTAATCGTGTTGGCGGTCACACTCCCAACCAGACCAATCGCTCGCTTGCGGCACAATGGACAGCTCCTACTAACGGCAAGATAGACCTCTCCGGGGGGTTCTGGATGCTAAGAAACATCGGAAGGGCAAACCAGGTTAGCGTTTTCCTGAATGGAACCCCTCTTTTTAGTGATGCTCTGATTCCGCCGCTGAGTGCGTCCACCAATTCGAGTAGCCCATTTAGCCTCAGCGATGCAAACCTGGCGACAGGGCATTCCGCCTCTAATCTACTCGGCATTCCGGTCAGGCAGGGAGATAAACTAACGCTCGCCGTCCATAAAACGGCAAGTTCGCCCTACGGCGATTATGTTGGAACAGATTTTCGTATCAGACTGACGCCCAATTTGACCCCCTACGTGTATAACCACTATGTGATTGACATGGCTACACCCACCTTTCATGCATACGACAAATTCGAGATGGGGAACCGGATTGTCGGAATGGTTACTTACGTCAGAAATTTGCCTCCCTACTCTAATATCCGGATTCGCTACCAGCGTCCGGATGGGACGATTGCTCTGATTGGTGATCCACTCTATCTCAACAATAATTTTACGTACCCCGATAGTGGCTGGTTTTATACCCTGTACGTCAATCTCGATCAGTTGGGTACGTGGCACGCGATTTTCGACTTCAATTCGGACGAGGTCGTGGTGAGTAGTCCCTTTACGGTGGTGCCAGTCGGGACAAGTCCGGCTAAAATTCAGTTGAGTGTGCAAAGAGTACCTGGCTACACTTTCGATTACGTGGGTGGAACCCCCGATGGGCTCGTTTTTATTCAGAAGCTTAAACTCACCAATACCGGCTCATCAACTGCCTATGGCGTCAGACTGACACACATCAATTATGCGACTAACTTATTCGGCATCCAGTATGTACCGAATCCCAACAGCGATCCAACGAAAGTGACGGTCACGGATCGAAATCCGCAATATATTCTTGGAAACGATCTGGCTCCCGGCGCGTTTGCCGTTGCTGACCTCACCTATTACTTGCCCCTTGTGACAAGCGGACTTACTCCAGGCATTGGCTTTCCCTTAGGCCTGACCATTGTTTACAATGTCAATGCACCGACTGTTTTTGGTTATGATCCGCAGGGATGGCGCACGATCAATCAAACTTTTCGCTCTGTGCTGACACCCTAGCGAATGCTTCAACATGGAGGAAAAGCGGCTCAATCAAGATGCCGCTTAGATCAGAAGGGGAAATTAAATGAAGTCTGGAAGCATCTCTCTATCAGTATCGTGTGCTCTCGTTCTCCTGCTGTGCCCGTTGGCACACGCGCAACTCACGTTGACCCTCAGCAACGCGACGCAATCTGTCCTGCAGGGCCAGACGATCACCTTTTTAGGAACTCTGACGAATACGGGAGATCAGATTCTTTACCTGAACGGCGACGGGGTAGATCTTAGCGCAACGGGATTGACCAGCAGTGACGCACCTTTTCTGAATAGTGCCCCTCTGTTTCTGTATCCGCATGGGGCAGCGGGCGATCATTGGTCAGGAGGCCTCTTCGACATCAGTGTCACTTCCGATACTTTGCCTTACCTGTATCACGGCACGTTTGCGGTCTCCGGCGGCAGTGATGCGCTGGCAAGCGATGAACTGTCCCGCGTCTCATTCACCGTCAACGTGACTTCTCCGAATCCTACGCCTGCCCCTTCCGCTCTCGCCACCGCTCTCATAGGGATGCTTCCCTGTGCCCTGCTCCTGCGGCGTCGCAAGTGACCCTCATAGTTAGCCATAGGATACAACCGCACCGGGAGAGGTTTCTCCCGGTGCGGTTTGCTCATGTGTCGGCAGGGGACGGCGATCAGGTGAATTTCGATAAATGCTTCTGCATTGCAGAGAAAGAGAGGAGCAATGGTTCTGAGAAGCTAGCGGGTTGGCTCCGTCCCTTCACTCAAAATCCTCAACAACCGATCATAGACGAAAACTTGTCCTCGTTCGCGTCCACTAATTTCCTTCAAGATGCCCAGCGATTGGAGTTGTCGGACACTTTTTGAGATCGTAGGAAAGGTTAAGTCAATCGCAAGAACAGCCTCCTTCATCGTAAAAATGGGTTTGGTCAATGCCCATTGATGAAGTTTCAGAGCGGAAGCGTATCCACGTCCCGTCTTTTCCAGTTGCTTTTGATCGTCCTGACTGATCTTGAAAACCTGTCGTGCAGTCTGAGTTGCCCCTTCCGCCGTTTCGCGTACCCCCTGCAAAAAGAAACGAAGCCATGCTTCCCAGTCACCTTCCAGACGCACCTGCTGAAGCAAATCATAGTAGGTAGAACGATGTTGCTTGAAATACAGACTGAGGTAGAGTAGGGGTCGCTCCAACGCCCCTTCAGAGAGCAAAACCATAGGGATAAGCAATCGTCCCAATCTTCCATTCCCGTCCAGAAACGGGTGGATCGTCTCAAACTGAACATGAAGCAACGCCGCTTTAATGAGGGTGGGAGTGCGCTGTGGTTGGTCATGCAGGAACTTTTCCAGATCACCCATACAGGAGAGCACTTCGTTGGGTGGGGGCGGAACGAAGAGCGCGTTTCCCGGTCGTGACCCGCCGATCCAGTTCTGTGACCGACGAAATTCTCCTGGACTCATGGCTTCACCTCGTCCTTTCGACAGCAAAATGGCATGAACCTCGCGCAGTAGTCGTAGGGTCAACGGCTTTCCTGCCTCAAGTTGTTCACGTCCGTAGTTCAATGCCGCCACGTAATTGGAGACTTCCTGCACATCATCGAGCGGAACGCCTGGCATCTCATCACTCGTTAGTGTATCTTGTTTTCTGTAAATTGGATTTGGTCTGCTGAGGGCAACTTCAGCGGGTCATGGTGTATCCTTTCGGTTGCGACACCAAGAAAGGAATTCAAAACCACCATGACCCACCCTGAGTTTACTCTGAGCGACCCGATTTTGGAACTGCTCACCCAAAACGGCTTCGATGCCCTTCCGCAGGCTCTCACGCTTCTGCTCAATCTGGCGATGCAAGCCGAGCGGCAAAAGTATTTGGGACTGCAACCCTATGAGCGCAGTGCTGAGCGTCACGATTACGCCAACGGTTACAAGGACAAAACCGTCGCCACCCGCGTCGGCGAACTCACCGTTTCGATCCCGCAGGTACGTTCCGGGGAGTTTTATCCGTCCGCTCTGGAGAAAGGGGTCCGAAGCGAACGTGCTCTCAAACTTGCCCTCGCCGAAATGTATGTGCAGGGCGTTTCGACCCGCAAAGTCGCCGCGATTACCGAAACCCTGTGTGGCACGAGCGTCTCTTCCGCTCAAGTCAGTCGAGCGGCGGCAGAACTCGATGCCGTGCTTTCCCCCTGGCGCACTCGCCCTCTTGGAGCGTTCCCTTATCTTTATCTGGACGCCCGCTACGAAAGTGTGAGACAGGCGGGCAAAGTCGAGAAAGCCGCCGTTTTGATCGCCGTTGGCGTGGACGAGACGGGAAAACGGCAGGTTTTAGGCGTTTCAGTCGCCCTCTCCGAACACGAAGTGCATTGGCGCACCTTTCTCAAAGGGCTGGTCGAGCGCGGTCTGTGCGGAGTACGCCTTGTCACCTCCGACGCTCACGAAGGTCTCAAAGCCGCTCGGCAAGCGGTCTTGGGGGGCGTCCCCTGGCAACGCTGTCAGTTTCATTTGCAACAAAACGCCCAAGCCTACGTCACCAAAGCCGAGCGAAAAGCCGAGGTTGCTTCCGATCTTCGCTCGATCCTGACCGCGCCAAACCGGGGCGAGGCGGAGGCTCTCTTGAAGCGCACCGTCGAAAAGTACAGCCAGGCGATGCCCAAACTCGCCGACTGGATGGAAACCAACTTGCCCGAAGGCTTGACCGTGTTCGCCTTTGCTGAGCCTCATCGCCGTCTTCTGAGGACGACCAATGGATTGGAGCGAGTGAACAAAGAAGTGAGGCGAAGAACCCGTGTTGCCAGCCTCTTTCCCAATGAGGCGTCCTGCCTCAGACTGGTTTCTGCGGTGCTGATGGAGATCAGCGACGATTGGCAGACCGGGAAAGCCTACCTGCTCTTCGAGAAAGACAACTAGCCCCCTCCGCCGAAGGGACACACCGACATTTTACAGAAAAAGAGTTGCATTATCTCATCACTCTCAAACAGTAGAAGGTCGGAGAGGGAAGATTGCGTTCCCTCAATCTGTGAGGAAAGAACCGCCTCCTTACGCACGTAATAGTAGAGAAAGAGCGAGAGATCAGGCAACAAAAGTGAAAGCCCGTCCAGACGCCCCAAGGCACGGTTTGCCCGCTCCAGTCATCCGAGAGGACGGGACTCATCTCAAGCGGCGGGTCAGGCGGTAGGGGATGCGGCAAAAACGTCTGAAAGTTTTCTCCCGGCATTCGCTGGATTCTGAGGGTTCCCTGCTGTCCTCGTGTCATCTTTTCTTCCTCACAATTAAGCGTTTCTTTAATAAGCTCGTACACTATTAAAGAATAATTCATTATACTTTAATTAATCTCCCATAATAGCTTGTTTTTCCTGTGGAAGTCCCGGAGCACGATGCGTCCCGCGTGATTTCTGCCCTTAACAACACGAAGCTGCGGGGTCGCAAAATTCGAGCGGATGTCGCTCGCCCCAAAGAAACCAACGCCCATAGTTAATTTCCGCCCTGCAAAATGGAGCGTCCCTCTTCTCTTGAAGGGAAACGCTCCATTTTGATTCTTCCTGTCCTACACACCGGCCCTCAGCGCGTGCAAAGTTTTCTCATAGCCCGTTTTCAGCACCACCTCCGGGGCGAGGCGGCTATACTCGGCATTGAACAATTCTAGCGAGAGAAATCCGTCGAACCCGTTTTGCGTGAGGGCGTCCACCACCACGTCGTAAGGAGCCGCCCCGTCCCCTGGATACACCCGATCCGCGTCCCCAATCGTTTCGCGTGGGAGTGCCGGGTAGTCGTTCACATGGAGCACTGGCAGGGAACGGCCTGCAATCAGACGCAGGGCCGCCGGATCGCTCCCCCCCTTGTAGAGATGATAGACATCGGTGAGCAGGCAGGCGTTTCGATGCCCGCTCTCAATCGCGACCAGGGCGATTTCCCCCAGCCGCTTCAGCGTTTGCGAAAAGCCCCACATCTCCAGCAGGGGCGCAACCCCCTGCTCCACCCCCACTTCGCAAAGGTCGTAATACCGCTCCGCGAGTTTCGCATAATCACTTTCGTGCCGGTCGGTCATCCCCACTGGAGGAGCCGCCATGTGCCGCCCTCCCAGCCGCGCCACCAGAGCCATGTCCCGCCGCGCCGTTTCCAGTCCTGCCGCCCGCCGGTCGGGGTTGTCCACGATCCACTCCGCAAACCCAATGGCAGAAGCTACCGTCAACCCATGATCCTCAATCAGGGCGCGAAGGTCGGAGAGCGAGCCGCCCTCCGCTTCATACCGCTCAATCTCATCAATCCAGGGTTCCAAAGCAGCATAGCCCGCCTGGGCAATCATGGGAACCGCTTTCTCCAGCGGCAGCCGGTGCTCTCGGATTGTGGAAGTATTGAGGCAGAGTTTCGGTGCGTTCATACGGGTCGGTTCAACACACCCCGGCGCATTTCCTTCCCCATTTCACCGCCCCCCACCGGTAGTGCCATCGCCGGATTTCTGGATGCCCGGTCTTTCGGTGCGACCTCGACGGGTATTTTAATGCCTGCCCTCGGCGATGCCTGGTCTCTTGCGGCCCGCGTTGGCCGCCTCTGATTTCCTTGGACGCGAGCCCGTCCCGGACGGGGGACGATGCCAAATCCTGGCCCTGTCATCGTTTTTGGAAAAAGGGGGCTGCCCGCACCGGGCAGCCCCCTAAAAACGCCCTGTCCGCGATTGATGAAATCACGGCAGAGCCGCTCGGCACAGGGGTTCCGCCGGGAGCCCGTGCTAAACTTTCCAGCCCCCGCGCATGGGGCGTTTCAGCAGCGCGTTCGCGTCCCGCGAGTGGGCGAACTCCTCCTTCACCGGGTCCCATTTCAGTTCCCGACCGCCCAGCCGAAGCGAGATGTTCGCCAGATGGCACACTGTCACCGACCGATGCCCCACCTCCGCCGGGCAGACGGTGGGGGTGTTCGTGCGGATGCCCTCGATGAAATTCTCCATGTGGTCGTGCGAGCCGTAAAGCTTCACCGCACTCGATGGCAGCGGTTCTGTCAGCAGCCTCTCGTCCGAAGCACGAAGCACCCCCCGCGACACGAAAAGAGAGCCGCGATCCCCGATAAACTCCACCCCGTTCTCGCCTTTGTTCGAGGTTAGCAGGGTCACCTCGTTCGGGTATTTATAAGTTACCTCGAACTCAGGAAACACATCGTAGCAGTTTTTCCCAATGGTTCCGCCGCGCCCTACCGCCGACACGCTCAGCGGCCCCGACCCGTCCAGGCCCATGCCCCACTGCGCGATGTCGTTGTGGTGTGCGCCCCAGTCGGTCAGCATCCCGCCGGAATAATCCAGCCACCACCGAAAATTGCCGTGTGTGCGGTTAGACACATAGTCCGCTTCCGGCGCAGGCCCCAGCCACCGCTTCCAGTCGAGATCGGCGGGCACGGGTTCCGGCGCAAACGGCCCGCCCAGCGGAGCCGTCGGCAGGTTCGCCTTCACAGTTTGCAGTTTGCCCACGCGCCCGTTTCGCACCAGTTCGCACGCCATCCGAAACCGGGCGTCGGAACGCTGCTGCGACCCCACCTGAAAAATCCGTTTTGTCTCTTTTGCCACGCGGACGAGGCGTTTGCCCTCGTCAATGGTGAGGGTGAGCGGCTTTTCGCAGTAAACGTGCTTGCCCGCCCGAAGTGCCGCCGCCGCAATTAGGGCGTGCCAGTGATCCGGCGTGCCAATCACCACTGCATCCACGTCCGGGCGCTTCAGAACGTCCTGAAAATCATGGACTTTCGCGCAGTCCGGCCCGAACCGTGAAGCCGCCTCCTGCAAATGCTTGGCGTCCACATCGCACACCGCCACCACTTTCACGCCGGGCTTGCTTGCGGCCCAGGCGGTCATCTCCAGCCCGCGCCGGTAGCCGCCTTTGGAGCCGCCCATCCCGATGCCCGCGATATTGAGCTGATTGTTCGCTCCATAACGAAGGGGAAGCGCATCGGCCTCTGCCCGCACCGCCGCGCTCGCCTCCGCCGCAAACCAGTCGGGCAGGTTCGCCGCCGCGATGCCCGCCAGCGTTGCCGCCAGCACTTCCCGGCGCGTGTGCTGCCGTTCTCGCCAATTCGTCATGGGTGTTTTCCTGCCTGTTCGGGGATTTGGGAGGTTCATTCCACACCCCGCCGCCGATTTCCTGCGCAGGGGCTTTTCATTTGGGTTCGGCAAGCAGAACTCCTACTCCATCGGGGGCGAGGGCGCGATCCGGGTTTTCGCCGAGGGTTTCCAGGCCGGAGGCAGAGACGTGGGGGGAGGCACAAAGGCGGAGGGCAGTCCAGAGGAATGCGCCGTAAGCACAGCGTTTGCCGTGAGCAGCCGAGAAACCGACTGGGAGGAGATGCCTGCCGTCTTTCGCGAGGCCGAAGGCGTAGAAAGCAGAAGAGGGTTCAGGATTCCGCTCAGCAGCAAAAAGCCGCACAAAACAACCACCGCCGCCCCGCCCGCAAGCGACCATCTCAGGCGGGGATCGGGGCGTGTGCCGCCCCGGTACACCGTCCGAGGGGTCGCCCCGCCCGGCGTCCAGACTTGCGTTCGGTCGGGCGGGAGAGGGGGAGGCATTGGCTGGGTGCGGTTCAGCGTCTCTTCAGAAACCCCTAAATCGTAGCGTGTCACGCTTTATGCTATCATAAACCGGAGAATTTTGCAATGTCCACCGATTCGCCGATGACTTCCGACGACCTCCGCCGCTATCCGCCCCGCCCGATCCACACCGGCGTCTACACTTCCCGTTCGCTGGAACGCGAAATGCCCTTTGCTTACACCCTGCCCGACGCCGCCGAGCACGAGCCAAACGCCCGCTTTCCGCTGCTCGTTCTTCTGCACGGCCTCAACGCCGACCACCGCTCCGCCCTCACCGCCACCCGCATCGCCCGCTATGCCTCCGCGTACCGCCTTATCGTTGCGTTCCCGGAAGGCGGCCTCGGCTGGTACACCAATGCCGCTGACGGAACCGCCCGCCACGAAGACGATCTCATCGAAGACTTTCTGCCCCACCTCCGCAGCACCCTGCCCCTTGCCGAGCCGCGCAAAGCCTGGGCCGTCGCGGGCATGAGTATGGGCGGCTACGGCGCGGTGAAACTCGCCCTCAAACACGGGTTGCTGTTCGGCACGGCGATGGCCCACAGCGGCGCGTTCGAGAAGCCCAAAACCCCCGAAGTCCATCCCGTGTTCGGGCATCCCACCGAAAACGCCTCCTGCCGCCTTCAGGAAAACCCCTTCGCCCTGGCCGAGCGAGCGATGTGCCGCTGGCCCGCCGAACGTCCTTACCTGTATCTTTCCTGCGGAACCGAAGACTTTCTGCTCGACACCAACCGCCGCTTTCGGGATCACCTTCACTTTATCGCCTACCCGCACCTCTATACCGAGTCTCCGGGGCTTCACACCTACCCTTCCTGGGATCGCGCCCTGCGAACCACGCTGCCCTTCCTTGCTGCCCGCATTGGGGCAGAACGCCTGCCGCTGGAACTCGTGAAGCCAAATCGAGAGGCTGGCAGTAATGACTAGGTGAGGGGAGGAGCGGGTGACTGGGTGAGGGAATGAACGCTTTCCTTGTCACCTGATTTCATTCTTAAAGGTCAACTTGCAGTTGCGCCCCTTCACCCCCGCAAGGAGTAATGTGTGCCGAGCCGTGATAAAAATCGAACCCGAACCGAGGGGCTGCTTTCGCTGGCGTGTATGGGGCTGACACTCGTTGCGCTTCTTTTCGTTTACGCGGCCCGCCGCTCGCCGCTGCCCGACAGGGCCGTTTTGCTGAACGCGGCGACCGCCCCCGAACTCGCCGAAGCACTCGAACTTGATGCCCCGACTTCGCAGCAGATCGTCGCCGCCCGCGACGCACGCGGCGGTTTTCGCCACTGCGAGGAGATTTTCGATCTCAAAGCCCCCTCGGTTCAGGCCAGCAAGCCCAAACCGACACAGGGGGAACGCCCAACGTCCGCCTCCCCGCTTCTCGCCGAGGCGTCCGTGCGCCCGCTCTTATCCCGCCTTCTCGTGCGCTCGCCGGGAGACGTGTTCTGGCGGTTTGCCGGGGGAGCCGTCTTTCTGCTGCTCGCCCTGCTGTTCGTGCCGCCGTTTCTGCGGGCGAAAGGGGGCGGCGACCCCTATCTGTTTCCAATTGCCCTCACCCTCGGCGCGTTCGGTGTCGCGCTTCTCTACAGTATTAAAGACCCCCTGCGCGACCTCCCGGCTTATCAAAACCATCTGCTCGGTCTGGCTCTCGGCATCGGCGTCTACGCGGCTGCCGCACGGCTCGCTCCTTCTGCCCGGCTTCGCCTGACCCGCTATCCCTATCTTTATGTGTTTACCTCTGCCGCTCTTATCGGCGCACTCGCCCTGTTTGGCGGCGGCCCCGGCGGGGTCAAGCTCCGGCTGTTCTTTGTGCAGCCCGTCGAGATCGTCAAGCTTCTGCTTGTCTTTTTTCTCGCCTCGTATCTTCACGACCGTGCTTCTCTCATCGCCGACCATACTCCCCGCCGCACCCCAAAAGGAACTTCCCGCAGCACCCTGCCCCGCCGGGAGGACATTGCGCCGCTGGCCGTGATGTACGGCTTCGCACTCGCGCTTTTCGTGGTCGTCAAAGACCTGGGGCCGGGGCTGCTGCTTTTCACCACAGCCCTTGCTGCCCTCTACCTCACCACCGGACGAAGCGGGTTTGTGGGGTTCGGCATTGCCCTGCTGCTTCTCGCCGGGTACGCCGGGTATCTGCGGCACTTCGGGGTATTCGCCACCCGCGTGGATATGTGGCGCAGCCCTTTCAGCAATGCTCATCCCAATGGGCTTCAGCTGGGGCAGGCGTTGTGGGGCATGGCCTCCGGGGGCTGGGAAGGCTCTGGGCTGGGCTTAGGCTCTCCCGGAACGATCCCGCGTGCCGGGTCGGACATGGCCTTCGCGTCCTGGACAGAGGAAACCGGCATCTTCGGCGGCCTGCTCGTGCTCACGCTCTACAGCGTTTTGGTGTGGCGCGGAAGTGTCATTGCCCTGCGTGCTAACAACGAGTTCGACCGCACCCTCGCTCTGTGCCTTACCGCGCTGTTCGGGCTTCAAACACTGCTCATTCTCGGCGGTGTCACCGGTTCCATTCCGCTGTCGGGCATTTCGCTCCCGTTTCTCTCCTACGGTAACAGTGCGCTGGTTTCCGACTTTTTGCTGCTGGGGCTTTTGCGCGGCATCTCCGTTCCCCCGACGGGCGGCCTGGGGCGTCCGGCTCCCGCTCCCGGAACTCTGCTTTCCACGCGCCGCTTCTGCCTAGTCACCACCGCGCTTCTCGTGGGCGGCATCGGAATTCTGCGGCTGGGCGTGGTGCAGCTGCTGCGTGCCGACGACCTGGCTTTGCGCCCCATCGTCACCCCGGACGCCGACAAAGTGATGCGCCCCCACCTCAACCCGCGCCTGCTCCTCATTTCCAAAGACATCGCTCGCGGTTCCATCTACGACCGAAACGGCGTGGTGCTGGCGACCTCCCGCCCCGCCGAAATCCTGAAATCGGTGCGTGATCCCCTCGAAGCAAAGCGGCTGATCTCTCTTCACCGCCGCTATTATCCGCTGGGCGAAGCCTGCGCTCATCTCGTGGGCTACCTCGATCCGGCGGTTGGCGGCCCCTACGGTTCCGAAAAGCGGTTTGATCCCGACCTGCGCGGCTTCGACCGATACACCGACCTGCTTTCCGACTACCGAAACCGCCATCTGCCCGGTTTTCGCCCCCGCGTCGGCAAAGACCTCACGCTCACCCTCGACTCCGGGCTTCAGCAAAGCGCAGTTCGTGCGCTCACTCGCGGGGCCAGTGCCCTCACCGACGCCCGCACCGGCAAGCCCAAAGACCGGGGCGCGTTTGTGCTGCTCGATGCCACCAACGGCGAGGTGCTCGTTTCGGTGTCCCTGCCCACCTTTAATCCGAACACCCTCACGCCCGAACGAATGCACGATCTAACGGCGGGCACGGACGCCCGCCTGGAAGCGCGGCTGGTGAACCGGGCTTCCGGCGGCGTTTATCCGCCCGGCTCCACGCTTAAGATCGCCACTGCCGCCGCCGCCCTCGATTCCACGTCGTTTTCGGACGCCCTGAACTTTCATGCCGATGCAAACCAAACCGAAGAGAGGATCGCCTGGAAAGCCAACGGAGTGTCCTTTGTCCGCCGCAACACCCGCGACGACCGGGGCGACCCCAACTTCGGAGACCTCACCCTGCCCGCCGCATTTCGGGTTTCGTCCAACATCTACTTTGCAAAACTGGCGGTGGCCCTCGGCTCAAACGCCTTTCGAGAGGCACTCAAGACGAAATACCACTTCCGCTTTGTGCCCGACCAGGAAAAGTTCGATGCCGATCTTCCCGATATCGGCTACGGTCAGGGACGGATGGTCGCCTCTCCGCTCGAAATGGCACGGCTGACGGCGGCAGTGGCCCAAAATGGAGAGATGATCCGTCCGCGCCTGAGGCTCGATCTTAAAAGCCCTGCCGGTCGTGACAAAGACCCGCCGCCCCCTCTCGAATCGTGGGGCAGGGTGATGTCCCCGCAAACCGCCTCCACCCTGCGAACCCTCATGCGAAGTGTGGTTTTGCGCGGCACGGCCAGGGGCGTCTTCGATGAAAGCGGTTTCTCAGTGGCGGGCAAAACCGGGACGGCCCAAAACGAAATGGCGGACAAGGAGCCACACTCCTGGTTTGTAGGGATGGCTCCCTACTCCGAGTCGCCGGGCCTGCTGCCGCGCTATGCCTTTGCCTGCGTGGTCGAAAACGGGGGCTACGGCAAGCGGGCGGCTGCCGGGGTCTGCCGCGAAGTCGTGAAGGCCCTCGGTCGCAGGCATTAGCGGCTTGCGGGGTTTCTTCAAGGCTGGGCCGCCGAACGCCGCACCGGAGGCATCGCGAGACCGTGATCACCGATACACCGGGCATTAAAAGACCCGTTGAGGGCGCACCATCGGCAATATCGAAAGCACCGAAACGCCGGGCGTCCCAATTCTGTTGAGGGCGTATCGAGAGACCGGGCATTAAAATACCCGTCTGGGGAGCCTGCGGCGAAACGTCCTGAAGACGGTGGGATACCTTCAATGGAGCGTAATCTCGGGTTCACCCAAGGTTTCCTTTAGACGCTCTGCGGTCGGGGCGGCACGCAGTCGTGAGTCTGCGAAGGCGGTCTTCGCTGGACAGACACGGATTTCAATTGGGTGTCAATCGAAACGCGGATTTGGAGGCCGGGCCTCCAAGTTTTTCAACCTACTCACCCAGCGAGGCTTTCAGGCCGAAGAAACCCTTCCTGCGAAAACGGCGTCTGGAGAGAACACGCCTCAGACTTACCTCATTTGTGCCCTGATTTGCCTCGTGCTGTTTGGCGGAGGCGGGGGTGGGCACGCCGCTCCGCCGAAACCACCCTGTGGATGCCCCGGCAGCTAGATCGGTTTGGAAAGATCACTTCGGGCCAGGTTCAGAGCTTTCGGGACGTGAGCGGTGTATCCCATTCTTACTTTCTCACTTACACCTATCGGGCCAATGGGCGAGGCTTTTTCCACGAATGTCCGGTTTGGAAGGAGGATTATGATGCGTTGTCCGTTGTCGGGCATCCGGTCAACGTTCTTTACCTGCCGGAAAACCCCGCCATTTCGCTTATTTCGGCATCGCAGGAAAGGCGCACGGCAAAAGTCTGGCGGAGCATCGGCGGTCGTTTGATCGGGCGGGGGGCTGCTCTTCCCGCCGTTCTCTCCTTCGGGGCTTACCGCCTCGCGCTGAAAAAATAGGTTTGTCTTCTCTTTCTGCCCGCCGAATGCCGAAAACTGGGGTTTCCCTCTTCCTCCTTTCGGAACGCTTGATTTTCCCTGCGGAACGTGTTATACTTGCCAAATACGGAAATTTGAGACCCCACCCTGCGGCGAAAGCCGATCCAACGCGGTGGCTTCCCCGTTTGTCTCACCGTGAGATACTCTGTACTAAGAGTGTGAGAAGCCCATGATTACCCCGGATCACCCAGTTTTTGCGCGTGGCATCGCGTACAAAATCGAAGGAAAATATGAGGAGGCGATGGCGGATTTTCAATCCGTTCTCGCCGAAGACGCCGATTCGCCCGATGGTCATTACCAGTTAGGGCTGGTCTATGGATTTATCGGGATGTTCGACGAGTCCATTGAGGAGCTGCAAACGGCGATGTCGCTGGAGAACGCCCGCCTCGATATTCGCTACGATCTCGCGATGACCTATTCCATGCTTGGAATGTACGACGAGGCACAGGCCGAGTTCGAGATAATCCTCTCCCGTGACCCCGAACACAAAAAGGCAAAAGAGCAAATCGCCTTTTTTGCGAGCATGGCATAGCCCCCTCCCATGTCCTCCTCCGAACCTTCTGAATCTTCTGAACCCTGCCGTTCACCCGCCGCGCCAGAGCCGCCGCCCGCTTTTCTTTCTTCTGTTCTCCCTCCCGCCCCCTCGCCGTTTCGTTTTCCGGTCTGGCTTCCGCCGCTGCTTTATTTGCTGCTCTCGATGCTGTTTCTCTGGCGGTGCGTGTTCGGGGGTCAGGTGTTTCTGCCCGCCGGAATTCTCGGCTCGGTCGCGCCCTATCATGGTGTTATTCCCGCTTCCGCCGTCCCGCCCTGGAACCCGCTGCGCTGGGACGGAATCGCTCAGTTTTACCCCTGGCGGCACTTCTATGCGGAGTCGCTGCGTTCCGGCACGGTTCCGCTGTGGAACCCCTTTCAATTTTGCGGCACGCCCTTTGTCGCGAACAGTCAGTCGGCGGTGTTCTACCCTCCGAATTTGGTGTTTGCCCTGCTGCCAACCGCCCGCGCCTTTGGGGTCAATGCCGTGCTTCATCTCACGGCGTGCGGCTGGTTCACGTTTTTGCTCCTGAAGCGATTTCGGTTGTTCGATCTTTCGGCGTTTGCGGGCGGGGTGATCTTTGCGTTTTCGGCGTGGCAGGTACAGTGGCTTCAACTCCCGACGTTTCTGGCGACCTCCTGCTGGATTCCGCTCGTTCTGGCCGGGGTGCATCGGGCGTTTTCAACGGAAGGCAGGGTTTCGGGCGGGGCGACGGCGGCCCTGCTCGGCGGATCGCTGGGCGCGATGCTGCTGGCAGGGCATCTGCAAATCGCCTTTTACGGCCTGCTTGCCGGAACCCTGTTGACGCTGACGCTGGCCTTTCGGCGGTGGAGGCAAACCCTTCCGGGTGTTTCGGGGCGGGGGGTGCTTTTGTGCGCGGCTTCGCTGGCGATGGGCGGGATGCTGTGTGCGCCGCAGCTGCTGCCCGCGCTGGAACTTTCCCGCGTTTCGCACCGGGCGGGCAGGCCGACCGCTGAGGGCTACGCCGCCTACACCGAATATGCCCTGCCGCCTGCCGGACTCGTGACGCTGACCCTGCCGAACTTTTTTGGCAACGACTACGACGAAGCGAACCCCTACTGGGGCTTTTACGAAAAACATTCGGGCGAGCTCGCCGTTCCCGTGCGCCACAACGCCGCCGAAACTGCGCTTTATGTGGGGATCGTTCCGCTGCTGCTGGCACTACTGGGCGGACTTCGCGGGGCGAGGGGGCTGAAAGGGCGAACGGGGGCTTCCCTCTCTTCCCCGCTCCTTCCCGCTCTTTTTTTTGTTCTCCTTGCCCTGCTCTCCCTGCTGATGGCACTCGGAACCCCGGTGGACGCGCTCTTTTATTTCGGTGTGCCGGGGTTTGGGCAGTCGGGGTCGCCAGGGCGGGTGCTGTGTTTGTGGGCCCTCGGCGGGGCGGGCCTGGCGGCGTTCGGCCTGGAGTCGCTGTTAGGGTCGCCGCTGACAAAGCGCGAAGGGGGAACGGTGCTGCTGGGGTTTGTGTTTGTGCTTGCAGCGGGCGTGTCGTTTTCGGCCAAGGGGATTGCGGCGGTTCCGGGCGAACTGCTGCGCGGAAGCGGAATTCCAACGCTGGGCGATGTATTCGGGCGAATCGGTGAGGACGGGCTGCGGCTGCTGATCTTCGGGGGGGGGGGAGCGGCTCTGCTCTTGTTTTCCTCCCGCGCTCGGCATCGCACTCTTTTCGGGGCGGGGATCGTGCTTTTGTGCGGGCTGGATTTAGCGAGCGTTGGAATTCGGGTGAACCCGACCGCGCTCCCGGAATGGGTGTACCCGCCCACTTCGCTGACCGACACGCTCCGGCGGGAACTCGCCCACGAACGGGTGTTTCCGGTGAATCAAACCTGGAGCCTGTATCGTGCCCCGGACGCCGTGCTGCCGCCAAACGGGGCAATGGTTTACGGTCTGCACGATCCGCAGGGCTATGATTCGCTGCTGACGGGGGAATACAAAGCGTTTGCAAACTCGCTGGCGTTTCCCAACCGGTTTGGCGGGGTGGATGCCTCGCCGCCCGAAGTCGGAAACCTGGTGTTCACGCAAAACCCGCTTGCCCTGAATGCGCCGTTGACGGGAGCGAAGTTCGTTTTGTATTCCACCCAGCCCGCCGTCAACCCGAACGCCCCGCCGCGCCCCGCCGAGGCCCCCGTTTTTGGCGAGGGCGACACCCTGCTGTACCCGATGCCGCACGCCCGCCCCCGTGCCCAGGAAACAGCTTCCGGAGGCGGCTTTGCCGTAGAATGGCTTGAGGACGGGCCGACACGGGTGCGCCTGAAAACGCCGAATTTGCCTTTGGCAGGAACCGTCACGCTTCAGGATGGATTCTATCCGGGGTGGAAAGCGAGCGTGGACGGAAGGGAAACGCCGGTGCTTCGGCAGAACGGCGGGCCGTTTCGAGAAGTTTCCGTCTCTCCGGGAGCGCATACGGTGATCTTCGCGTATCGCCCCGCTTCGTTTCGGCTGGGGCTGTTTCTCATGGGTGTGTCCGGGGCGTGTTTGGCGGCGTGCGGGGTTTCTGCCGGGGTAAGCCGCCTCCCGCGAAAGAAAGAGAGGTCTGCATGAACGGTTTTGAATGGGGTCGAGGAGCGGCGTTTCTGCTGCTCTTCGCGGCAGCGAGCCGGGGCGATGTCCCCAAAACGCCTTCGACGAAATCGCCCGCGGAGATCGTGCTGAAAACGCCTTCGGGGGGTTCCGTCGCTCCGCTGGAATTTCGGGGCAAAATCCCGGCAAAGGCGAAAGTGGTGGTGTTTATCGCGCACGACTGCCCGATTTCCAACAAGTACGCCCCGGAAATCAACACGCTGACTCAGGAGTACACGCCGAAGGGGGTTCAGTTTTTTATTGTCTACGCCGAGAGCGACCTGAAGCCGGAGGGGGCCCGCAAACACGCGAAGGAGTTTCGCTTCACGGCGACGACGCTGCTGGACTCGAAGCACACCCTGAGCAAAGCCCTGGGCGCAAAGGTGACCCCGGAAGCGTTTCTGGTGGGCAGCGACGGCAAAACCCGGTATCGGGGGCGTATTGACGACCGTTTTGTGGACTTCGGCAAAGAACGCCACCGCCCTACCTCCCGCGACCTGCGAAACGCCCTCGATAATACGCTGGCGGGCAAACCGGTGTCGCCCGCGCAGACAAAATCTATCGGCTGCTACATCCCGGAAGAGTAGCCCGTCCCCCTCCCCGCAAATCCGAAAAAAGGGAAAGTGCCGCGCAATGGTGCGCGGCACTTTCTCTTTCAACCGTTCCTGTTCAACCGTTCCTGCCCTCCTGCGAGCAAGCGACGCCGCACGGAAACCACGTCTGCACGCCCGAAGCACCGTCCTTTTTGCTGCGCCGCCCCCCATCAAAGGCATACGCATACTCGAACGCGAGCGTCACCGCCCCGGTGCTGTCGCTCTTGTGCGCCAGCGACACGAGCCGACCCTCTTCATCGTAGTCAGAATGTTCAAAGTAAGCGTGTTTGATAGTCAAATGATGCGCTTCCATGCTTCTTCTGCCTCTGCAATTCGTCCTTGAATATGAAGAAGTTTGCCCAACTCTATATAAGCAGCGGAGTACCCTGGGAAGCATTTGATTGCAAAACGAAATCTCTCTTCTGCCTTTACAAATGATTGCTCTCGTGCATAAGCCACACCTAAATAGTAGTGAATGTAGGAAGCAGTTGGAAGAATGTATGTAATAGGCTTCAACAAACGAATTGCTCTTTGAAATTGGTTTGTTTGAATTAGTATCAAAGCCGTGTTCACTCTCCGTACTACCCAACCAAACATTATAGCAAGACCGAAACTCGAAGCAATCAGTATCGTTGAAAATAAATCCATCTACATACACCTTGAGTACGTCTAAGTTCACCAAGCTAAGGCAGTTTATTACTTTAAATGTTACCCCTTCTGTATTAAAAAAATACAGAAGGGGTAACACAATGCCTCTGTTGTTCAACACTTCTGAAATCATTGACAGAATCGAAGATGTTTCACAGATTGATACTCAATCAAAATTTCAGTGTGGTAAGTTGAGTGGCTACGTCTACTTCTATGGCTTACCTCCATTATTTACACAATCATTGTATATTTTCTGACACTTGGCGACTCCTTTCCTAAAGAGCCATGAATTAACAAGTTCAGCGATTGCGCCACCAGTAAAGCAACCGAGCACACATAATGGGTTAGCCCCCAGAGTGCACGTGGTCAAGCATCCTCTAGTTGCAACTCCGACTGCAACAGTCCCAATTACGAATGCATCTGAATACCCTTGTACACAATTCTTTAGAACTTTTCTACAGTCAGTTCGCTGATCGTTCCCCTGTGGCGGCCCAAAGCAGAGAGCCGTCATCGCCAGGGCACGGTCAGCCAGGGCAGGGCAGGTTCCGGGAAAGCCGGTGATGCCGTTGTCGTCACCGATGAGCCGTCCGGTGTTCTGCTTCGGTGCACCCGGCGTCGAGGAGAAGCGCAGCACTCCCAGCGCATCCACCACCTGAGCCACCTTCACCGAAGCCGAAGCGTCCGTCACCAGAGCGACATTCCCCAGCACCTCGAAATGCCACCACTGCGTCGCGTTGTTGTCTTCGGAGACAGTGGCGATCCGGTTGTTCGCGTCATAGGTATATCGCAGCGTTCGAGACGCGGCGTCGGTTTGGGTCTTCAGGTTGCCGTTGGGGTCGTAGGCTGCGTTCGTTGTGCCCATCGGGTCCACGAGCTGGGTGCGCCGTCCCCACGCATCGAGGGTGAACGTGCGGGTTCCTATTCCATTCTGTTTCGCCTCACTTCACCCAAAATTCGGATGCTACAACAAATCTTCTTACGACCCATTATGAAGAAAAGCGTTTTTGTTTGAGCCAGGTTTTGTTTTTTGATTGATTTTTGCAGTCTATAACCAATTGCGAAGTCACCCAAGTTATGCTCTGATAGATACCTAATCGGTAAAGATCAAAACCTGCGCCATGTTTTCCTGATATGAAAAACGGCAAAAATGAACAGAAAACTCCAAAGCCATAAAGGAAAAATCGGTAGAAGGTTTCGAGTTTGCCCCTCAATCTAATAGGGATAGGCGGAGGTAAGATACTACCCCCTGAAAACTGTATAGGTTGCCAAATGCCAATGAGCAAACCAAAGGCCGCCCCTGAAGCAAGCAACCATATCCATGAGCCATCATTTCTTCCAAGTCCACTTTCAAAAAAAAGTGTATAGTAAAAGTAAAATATAATAGCTACTGTTAGAACGGGATATTTTCTAGTCATGCTCTTCCTCACCAATTGTTTGAAAGAGCATGACCTGTATTAGAATTGCATCAAACACAGGCCATGCTTCAATCAAAAGCATTGTCTTGTGCTACGGGTTACCCCCCGCGCAACCACGATAACAAGCGACGAAGCTATTGCCTGCTACCGCAATTCCAAAGCTAATACAGTTGTTGATTGCCTTACCACAAAACACCCTTGCAGTAGAAAGTGCTAGTCCACACCCTTCAGGAGCCAAGATACAAGTAGAGATAGCAGCAATAGCAGCAGCATAACAAAGCTTGCCTGATCCCTTAAGAGCCAAACCGCAGCCAGTTCCAAAGCCGCCCAGCGCAATCGGAATACATCTTTGAACACAGTCCCAATCAACAGGCGGGCTTTTCTTTGGTCTTCCATTTTGCGGCGGCCCAAAGCAGAGAGCCGTCATCGCCAGGGCACGGTCAGCCAGGGCAGGGCAGGTTCCGGGAAAGCCGATGAGGCCGTCGTCGCCATTGTCGTCACCGATTTTTGGAGCGGTGTTCTGCTTCGGTGCACCCGGCGTCGAGGAGAACCGCAGCACCCCCAGCGCATCCACCAGCTGAGCCACCTTCACCGAAGCCGAACCGTCCGTCACCAGCGATACCGAGCCGAGAACGTCCGAGTGCCACCACTGCGTTGTGCTCGAAGTCTTTTTGCCCAGCACACTTGCCGAGCAGCCCCCGCCTCGAAGATAGGTCGTCGCCAGCGTCCACGCTCCCCCGCCCGTCGGGTTTCCGCTCGGATCAATCGGGCGCGTCAGTTCCACCAGCTCCCCTGCCGAACAAGCGACGCCGCACGGAAACCACGTTTGCACGCCCGAAGCACCGTCCTTTTTGCTGCGCCGCCCCCCATCAAAGGCATACGCATACTCGAACGCGAGCGTCACCGCCCCGGTACTGTCGCTCTTGTGCGCCAGCGACACGAGCCGACCCTCTTCATCGTAATCCGGCAACACCGAGTACCCATTTTTCGTTGGATAGGAGGCAAGCGATGTGTCCGAGTACCACGAGTAAAACTCAGTGCCATTGAAGATTTCGGTTCCGCCGGGCTGCAGGGTGTAGTTCTGCACCGCTTGCAGTTCCCCTTTCGGCCCATAGGTGTAGCGGTCTTCCTGAGTAGTTCCTCCGCTTCCAGGCGTGATCGTTTTTTTGCGAAGCCCCGTCTTGTCATAGATGTAGGTGCTTTGGTAGGAGCGAGCTGGCTCTATGCGCTCTTCGAAGCCCAGACGACCCACCGAATCAAAGCCATACTGCGTACTCGCTCCCGACGGGCTTTCCGCAATCCAGCGCAGCTGCCCCGCATCGTCGTAGGTGGTCGTGTACGAAACGAGCACGGTGGCCGGGACTGTCGTCGTTTTGGAATGCGTCAGCGTTTTCACCCGCCCCGCATCGTCATACGTCCACTTCGCCTGTGTTCCGTTCGGATAGGTCAGCGTGTCCGTTCCGCCATCGGGCAGGTAGGCATACATCGCCTGCGTCGCGTTGTTGTCTTCGGAGACAGTGGCGATCCGGTTGTTCGCATCGTAGGTATATCGCAGCGTTCGAGACGCGGCGTCGGTTTGGGTCTTCAGGTTGCCGTTGGGGTCGTAGGCTGCGTTCGTTGTGCCCATCGGGTCCACGAGCTGGGTGCGCCGTCCCCACGCATCGAGGGTGAACGTGCGGGTTCCCGTGCCGTCCACCGCCCCCGTCACATTGCCGTTGGGGTCGAGAGTCAGGGTAATTCCCGTGCGCCCGCTCGTGGTGTAGGTCGTGCCGGTGCGCCGTCCCCAGGCGTCAATCGTGTAGGTGGTGGTGCGTCCCCGTGCATCGGTGCGGGAGGCCGCCTGCGACGTTTTGTTGAAAACGTAGGTGGTTTCGTCGTAAGCCGTCGCGCTTTTCCACACCTTCACCGAGTTCTGATGCCCCCAGGTATCGTAGCTGTAGGAGGTTTTGCGCCCCTCCGCGTCTGTCACCGTCGCTGTCGAGCCGTCCGGGTTGTAGGTGTAGGTGGTCGCTTCGCCCGTAGGATTATTGCTGTAAGCATAATTCGTCACCTTCAGCAGGTTCATCTTGCCGTCGGTAGAATAATCGTAACGGGTGGTAGTGATTCCGAGCGGATTGGAGACCGTTTCCAGAAAGTCGTTGAGGTAGGTGCGAACGGTCTGCTTGTTGTAGGGGTCGGTTTCACTGGTCAGGTTCCCCCGCCCATCGAAGCTGTAGCCCCATACTTTGCCAGAGGGCGTGGTCACCGAAGTGCGGTTGTTGGCAGTGTCCCAGCCGTAGCGGGTGGTATTCCGTAGAGGGTCAATCACCGCTTTGGTGCGTCCCAGCCCGGCATCATCGAAGGCATAATCGGTGAAGTTCGTGCGTGCGTCCGTCCAGCGGGCAAACGGATTGGTCGTTACCGGGTTCGGATTGGGCTGGGTGGTATGCGCTCCCCCGCCGGTTGCTGTCAGTTGGCCGCCCACTGAAGCGGAGTAGGCCAGATACTCCAGTTTCCATAGGTTCGTGTCCGGGTCGGTGACTGTGTAGAACACATTCGCGCTGTTCGCGTTGTAGGCATACGTCCAGATTTTGCTTTTGCGATCTCTCAGGGAAGCGACGTTGCCCGCCGCATTGTAACCGATTCCGCGAGAATAAGTGGTGTTGTTCAGGGAGGGGTCGTTGATCGAACTCACCCGGTTCGACGCATCGTAGTTCACAATCCAGACCCGCCCCAGTGCATCGGTCACCGAGGTCAGTTTCCCGCCCGTGTAGCCCAGCGTCAGAGAGCGCACTCCCGTTGCATCCGTCACGGAGGTGAGGCTGCCCCCCGTATAAGCCAGCTGGGTCACATTGCCATTGCGATCCGTAATTTTATCGAGGTTCCCGTTCGTGAGGTAGGTCATCACCGTCCCTCCCTTGAGGGTGCGCGTCCAGGTTCCATCCCCGTTTTTGACCAGGGCTTCGTAAACGCCGACTGGCGGGGAATAGGTGGAGCCGGAAAGCGTAAACGACGTTTCGGCTCCGTCGTCATCCACCGCCACCGCCGGAGACGTTCCGGTGATAAACGAACGGTAGGAGTGCGCCCACTTTGCGCCGAGCGCAGAGGTGCGCGTGGACTGAGAGTTGAACACGATGCCGAACGAAAGGCCGCCGCGCCCGCCCCAGCCGCAGATCGGAAGGGAAAGCAGCAGGTTGCCCGTGCCGAGATTGACGACGCCGGAATACACGCTCTGGCTTTCAATCCAGGGGCGCGGCGAACCGGAAGTTTCCGGCAGCGGAGGAAGCACGGGAACAAGGGTCGTGCCCGTTTGGGCCGAGGCGGAGCCGCCGGACAGCGCGGCGGGAGAGAGCGAAGCGGCAATGCCCAGCAGGGCGGCATCCCGCAGCAGCTCACGGCGAGAGGGCGGGCTGGCCCCATCGGGTGGGGGAAGAGGAGCGGAAGAGCCGGGGTCATCGTAGTAGCTCTCAGAGGTTACATCGTCCGATGCTTCGTAAGCATCGGGGGGGTACATTCGTCTACCATTTCACTCATCGAAACGCCTCCTGCATCAAAACAGAATGGTCGGCACACGGTGGATCGGGGCTGCGGACGGGGAAAAGTGTCCCATCGCGGCGAACAAGACCACTATAACAAACTTCTCAAAAAACGTCAAGTATTATTTTCAGGTGTTCTTTTGGGAGAGAAAAGGCGGCGAAGGAAAGGAGAAACGGCGTGAGGAGGCGCACCAACCTCATGGGGAAACGAGCGGCAGCGACGAGCACGAGGCGGGGGACGGGGCGGGACGCTTCAGCAGAAAGCCCGCCGCGATCAAGCCGCACAACAGCAGCAAACGTACCCCCTTCCGAAAACGCGGCGATAACATCAGCGGCAGCACAGGTAAACTCCGGTTTCTAAATCTGGCGGCGAAACGGTCCCCAAAAGGCCGAGCAGGAAAAACCTGCTTTGTCGCTCTCACGATTATGCCCCGAATTGTGCCCCATTCCAAAAATTTTTTGCCGAATAGGGACAAACCGACCCCCAGCCGCGATAGACTGCACCTCAAAGCAGATCGGTCAGGAAGGGAGCGTTTCCAGCCCCAACTTGCGCTGCAAAGCCGGGTAGCGGCTTCGGCCCACCGGCAGCTTCCAGCCGTTGCGCAGCTCCACACTGTACGAGTGGTTGCCCAGAAAGTTCAGCCGCTCCACCTGATCCAAATTCACGATGCACGAGTCATGCGTTCGGCAAAACCGTTCAGGGGGCAGCAGGGTTTCCAGCTGGGTCAGCGTGTAGTAGGTTCGGCTTTCCGAGTCGGCGGTGCGAACCAGCACCCGCTTTTCCCGAGCCACCACACACAAAATTTCCTCCACCCGAATCAGACGAATGGCATAATCCTCGCGCACGGGCAGCCGCTGAAGCGGTGGAGACGCGGCTTCCGCCTCCACCTTTTGCAGTTTCTCCTGGGTGGTCTGCCGGTTCTCACGCATCTTCAATCGCTCGCCCGCCCGCGCCAGGGCTTCCTTCACCCGTTCCTCCGAAGCAGGTTTCAACAAATAATCAAGGGCGTTCTTCTCAAACGCCTCCACCGCATATTCCGAGTAGCCCGTCACAAATACAACCAGCGGCGCAGGGTCGAAATTTGTCAGCAGCGCGGCGGCTTGCAGCCCGGTCATTCCCGGCATCTGCACATCCAAAAACACAAGGTCGGGGCGCAGGTCTTCCGCTTTCTGAAGCGCGGCCAGCCCATTGTCGGCTTCCCCGGCGACGGAGGCCCCGGCCTCCTCCAGCAGCCTCTTGAGGTGCGCCCGCGCCAGCGGCTCATCGTCCACCACCAGAATTCTCATGTTGAATTTTCTCCTTTCCGTTTTGCTGCGGAGCAGGGACGCGGGATCAGGGATGAGTTTGAGCTTAGCGGGAGAAAGCAAACGTTGTCAAGAAGAAGCGTGAAAACCGTTTCGATGCGTTCCGGCGCAGGTCTTTTGCTTATCCTTACTCCCTAGCCCCTACTCCAGCGGGATCGTGAAGACCGCCAGCGTTCCGCGCCCCGGCACACTGAACAGGCGCAGCCGATGCCGCCGCCCATAAAGTAGAATCAGCTGCTGCTCCACGATTGGCAGCCCGTGCGCCGGTCGCCCGCTTCCCGCCAAAGCCGGTGTTTTTTCCCGCTTCAATCCCGCTCCGTTGTCCTGCACGGCGAAAAGGGTATCCCGCCTTCGCGGTTTCGCGCTGATCCAAACCGTTCCGCCCTCCAGTTGAGGGGAAATGCCGTGCAAAATCGCATTTTCTACCAGCGTTTGCAGGGCGAACGCGGGCAGACGCACCGCTTCCGCCCCCGGCGCGATCTTCCATTCTACCCGCAGGCGTTCTCCCAGCCGCAGCTGCTCCACTTGCAAATACGCTTCCAGATAGTCGCGCTCGGTTTTCAGCGGAACAGGGGCATCGGCGGCCTCTTCCAGCGAACGGCGCAGCAGGCGGCTCAGGCTGATCAGAGCGCGTTCGGCGTCCTTTACGGAAAGATGACAGAGGGCGGCAATCGAGGTCAGGGCATTAAACAAAAAATGCGGATGAATTCGTGCGCGCAGCGCAGCCAGCTGCGCTGCGCTGGCGAGGGCGTGTGCCTGCTCCGCCTCCAAACGATAGCGTTGGGCCCGTTCGCGGGCCTCCGCGTCCTGCAAAATCCAGTAAAACAAAAAAAGGCCGAACCCGTTCGCGAAAATGGTTCCTTTCGATGCGAACGCGGCGGGCAGCGTGGAGGAGGGATTGGAGGCAAAGCGGTAAACCAGCAAAACCCCCGACTGAGCCGCCGCACCCGCCAGCAGGCCTACCCAGGCAGAGCGGCGGTTGGCATCCATCCCTCGCGCTGCCTCCCCCACACACAGGCACAACCCAAGAGCCGCTGAGATCAGTCCCAGCGAAGCAGGCGGCTCGCGGGTAGCAAAGCCCCCTAAGATCACCGCCGATGCCATCGCTCCCACCGCAACCCCGCTCCGCAGGGCCGCAAACGTAACGAGCAGGGTATGAAACACATAAGGAGTGCGGGCTTCCGGGAAAACCACCTCGGACAACCCCAGCACGCCCAGCGTCAGCCCCAGCCGCAGTCTATCGCGCCAGAGAAGGTTTTGGGAGATCAGCCCGTGCAGGGTCTGCCCGCGTGCCAGCAAATACGCCAGCACCGCCAGAACGCACGTGTCCTCGATCAACAGGTTCAGGGTGGAAAGCGTCATTGGCCTGAAGCGAAAGAGCGGAAGCCTTTCGGCCTCCGCTCTTTTCCGTTAGTTTTGCCCGTTCGTGTTGAAGTTGTTCAGCAGCAAAGTCAAGTCATCCACATCCACCCTGCCGTTTCCGTCGAGGTCGGCGAGTTCGTTGTAGATTCCGTCTCCGCGAGAAGTATTGTAGACATTCAGCAAAGCCGTGAGGTCGTCCACATCCACCACATTGTTTCCGTTCACGTCGCCGTTCAGCAGCAGAAACGTCAGCCCGGTGACATTCTGCGTAGAGCCGTTGACCGACTGCGTTTTTCGAAGCCAGTGCCGCCCTTTCACCGCGACGGTGTAGCTGCCGGCGGGAATATCGGTGAAACTGAAGGCTCCGTCTGCTCCAACGGTGAGCGTTCGGGTAATCGTGAGGCCGCCGTTCGCCGGGCGAAACTGAAATTCAATCGGCTCAGCTCCGCCGCTCCAGGCTTCCAGCAGGACCGTGCCGGAAAGATGGACGTAAGCAACAGGCAGTTTCAGGTCGAGAAACACCGGCAGATGGCCGTTGCCCTGCACGGAGGTCACGAGTGCCTGAGCAATCGCTGCGCCTACCATCGTGTTGCCCGCAATCTTAAGCGGAACGTTGTAGCTTGTGCCGTCGTTGCCCCAGGAGCGGTAGGAGTGGCGAAGATCGTTCCAGGTGGTAGTGCTGTAGGGAGCGGGCTTGAAATTGAGGATTGGATTGCCGTTATCGTTATAGACGTAATCGAAACCGGTGTTGTCCAGCAGTTTGGAGCACAGCAAAATCTGATCGTGGCGGTCGTCCATCTGCGTGGACGGTTCCTGCGTATGGACAAACCGATACGCTCCGTTGTTGTTCCAGGCTCCCGGCGTGTTGATCGGGTCGTAGAATTGTCCGGCAGCGGTGGTTCCGGCGGGCGTCCCCACGAGTGCCTGATACTCCGGGGCGGAAGAGGTGATGACGTTGAAGTCGCCGCCGATCAGAAAGTAGGTGTTGGGATCGGTGAGTGTGGCGGAGTTGGCGCGAATTCGCTGCGCTTCCACAAGCCGCCTCACGCCGTCGTTGGTGCCGCCCTGCGCCTTAAAGTGGCTGACATAGCACGACAGGGTAGGGACATCGTTGATAAAGCCTTTGGGCTGCAGATCGTAGCGGTAGGTATTGCGCGGCGGGGTGCTCGTGGAGGTAGACCCCTGCGATACGAGCGTGATTCGCACGAAGTTGAATTTGCTCGTGCGATAAAAGACGGCGGTGTTCGTATCGGGCACAAACTCGTTTCCGGCACTCCAGGGAGCCGCCGCCCAGTCTCCGGGAGAGCCGGGAGCAGTGTTGAGCATATTCAGAAAAACCGGCAGGGCCGACGCAGAGGTGAATTCCTCCCCCAAAAACAGATCGGGAGCCATTTGCAGATTGTTGGCGGGATTGATGCCGTAGATCGCCGTTTGAAACACGGAATTGCGCGAAGGGGACGTGGTGAAATTCGTGACGTTCCATTGGGTGACGCGAATCGCGGGCGGGGCCTGTGCCAAGAGCGCGGAGGGCGAAAGCAGGCACAGAGCGGCAGCGGAAACTCGCCATCGAGTTCCGCAGAAAGAAAAGAGGTTCAAATGAAGTTCCTTCATGGTTTAAGGGAGACGGGGCGGGGGCTATCGTTTTCCCCTCAGTCCCAGTGTGTCTCCGTTTGTGTTGTAATGGTTGAGCAGCAGGGTCAGGTCGTCCACATCTACGGTTCCATTGCAGGTAAGGTCGGCGGCAGCCGTATAGGTTCCATCTCCTCGCGTAGAATTGTAGACATTCAGGAGCAGCGTGAGATCGTCCACATCCACAGCATTGTTGTTGTTTACGTCGCCGGGAATCAGCGCGGCATTGATGCCGAAAGCTGGCCCGGAAATCGTGACATTCAACCGTTTTGCCAGCCATTTCGCGCCCTTGATGAGAAGGCGGTAATCGCCTGCCGGAATTCCCGCTACGCTGTAGTCTCCGTCCGGTGTGAGCGTAACATCGCGCACGATTGCTGTGCCGCCTCCCGCCGGGCTGAAAGTGAGGCGAACGGGCTGCCGCAGATTGACCGAGCCGATAAGTTGAATCTGCCCGGAAACGCCCAAGATCGGAACCACCCGCGTGGAAACGATCTCGTTTTTCCGATGAGACACTTCTGCAAAGCCTGTGCCAACCGAGACCGGCGCAAGGTCGGTTTCGATATGGGTGACCTGAAGGGCGGAGGCAAGCGCGGCGGGCAGAGCGATCAGTGCAGGCTGTGCCGTGCCGGTCTGGTTCCAGGTTCGCAGGGTGACGCCTAGCCGGATGCCGTCTTCGGCGGGCTTGAATGCCCAGAGCAGCGTGTCCGGGTTGGAAACCCGCAGGGCGGAGAACTCCCCTTCAGGATAGACCGGTTTTGTGCCGCTCACGGTTCCCATCAGTAAAGAATTTTGGTGTTCGAGCGCGAATTTCATGCTGGAGGTCTGGTTGTACGCGCCGTGCGGCAAAAGCGCAAACCGCTGCAAAAAGTAGGTGTCGCCGCCCTGATTGTCCAGCCCGAACTGAGGATCGGCTTTTCCGCCGACCAGCACATTGATCTGAGGCGTGGCGGTGTCAAGACTGCTGAGGGTGGAATTGCCCAATTGAGCGAAATAGCAGTCTTCGTTGGAAAGCGTAATCCCCGCTCCGCCCGAAGTCATATCGGCGAAATGGTTGAGCGTCACCCAGTCGTAACGCGAGTTCTGCGCCCGATCCGAATACTGCCCGCCGTTGGCCGCCGTTTTATTCAAGATCACGGCTCCCACCTCTTCGGTGCGGGTATCGGGCGAAGTGAGGTTAAAGGAAAACGCATTTTTACGAACGTCGGTAAAATTTTGCGTGATTTCGTTCTGAATGTCCACGCGGGATGAACCCCGGTACAAAGTGATCCGGGTGGTATGGGCAAATCCGCCGGGCACAACGATTTTGAGGGTGCGCGAAACCACGCCGTTTCCTTCCACCGTCACCGTACCGCCGCTTCCGCCGAGATCGTTGGCGAGTTTGCCATTGACCGTTCGGATGAATTCCCGACTACCCTGCGTTTTGTCTAGCAGCGACGTGATCGCCCCGCGTGAATTGACCGTGACCTTCACCTGTGCATTTTCGATGACGGAGCCGGAAGCGGTAACCGCTTCCGGAAACGAGGCTCCTGCGCCGGGCCGGATTTCGTAAACGCGGTAACCCGCCGAGGGCAGGTTCGCCGCCATGATTTTGAGCGTACCCGGCGTGTATTCCGAGGGAACGTCCTGCCCCGTCACCAGGTCGGTGACATGAAACGCCGCCCCGTTCGTGTAGGAAATCTGAGCGAGGTCGGTACGGAGCCAGCCAAGCGGATTGAAGACGAAAAAGCGCGGATTGGTTCCCGTTTTCGTGATCGTCCGGGAAAGCGAGTCGAGTCCGGCACTCTGAAGAGTGTTAACGTAGGTTCCGATCTCGCCCGCCACTTTGCGCTCAAAGGCAACGCGATCCGCCTGATTGGGCACGCCGGGGCCTGCCCCCACAAAATCATGCTCCCAGTAAAGCCCGTAGTCTATCATCGCCGTGTCGCGCAGCGTCAGGTAGGGGTCTATAAAGGCGGGGTCGGCCCAGCTTCCCAGCACGGCGAGAGCCTCCGCGCTTCGGAGTTTTTCCGTTGAGCGTTTCACCCCGGCACTGACTTCGGCAAGGGAGGCGCAGGAAAGGTCCCATTCGTTGCCAAACGTCACGCTTTCTTCCGGCAGCCCCGCTCCGTAGTTGGCCTCGAAGTCCCCAAAAAAGTCCGTCTCGTTGGAGACGATCACCCGCCGCCCTGCATTGGCCTTCGTTTGCGACGCGGTAACGAAATTGCTGTTGAGGGTTTTCAGGTTGTCCCAGCCCTCTCCGAAGGCTCCAATCACGGGGTAGGGATATTTTGCCCGAAACGTGGAATTGGTATCTACAAACTCAACGGTCTCAAAGGGATAACGTGCTTCCCCATAGCCGCCGATGTTTTCGTTGCGGTCGTGCGCTCCGCCGTAGAGATTGATAAAATCGGTGTAGTAGGCACGGTAGGCGGGGTCAAACTGCGGCAGGGCATAAAGTGAGTTCCATTTCATCAGGATGCGGCTGTTGTCCGGCCCCTTCCAGTAGTAAATTTCGTGTTCGCGATCCCCTGAATTGGCGACGCTTGTGCCGCAGGCGCAAACGCCGCGCCACGAGTATTTCGCGCCTGATCCTGCCCAGAGCGAGCCGAGGCCGTAGGGCAGCGTTTGATTTTCCATCGAGACGGCCAGCGGAAAGCGCAGATTGTAGCGGCGTTCGATCCGTCCGGCGTAATACATTCCGCGCAGTACTCCCTCGGCAGGAGTGCCGCCGTAGCAGCCGACCAGGGTGGTGAGCGGCGCAGAAAAATGACCGTCTCGAATTCGGGAGAGGAGGCGGTCAAACTGAGCGGGGGTTCGGTTTTGCTCGTAGGTGGTAAGCCAGAAACTGCCGTCGCAGTTCCAGCGGGACTGAGAGTCGGAGGGATTGGAAGCGGTGCTGTCGGCAAGATCGAGATAGTAATCGGTCATTGCGAGAAACGCATCTCGGTACTGCGCTTCCGTCCCCGACCACAGATAGTCGGTGTGATCGTCGGGGGCGAGATAAATGCGCTTTTGCTGGGCGCGACCGGTCCCTGCCAGGGTGAGCAGGAGAAGGGCAGAGAGCAGCGGGGTTCGGAAGCGGGTGCAAAAAAGTTTCATGGTGAGAGTTTCTCCTCTGGTTCTCACCTATTAGGACGTTTCGGAAGCATCACGCAACACACCCAGCCCGCTTTTTTTCAGGATTTTAAACTTTCAGTCTAAGAACATTCGCCGTCTTTTCATTGACACAAATGCTGATTATTTTTGAATACAGTCGCTAACTTTTAATATTTCTTGTGAAATTTTTGCATTTTATATCTTCATGTTATCTAATAACAACACGACTGTCAACCGACTGTCACTTCTTAGCCATTGTCTTGGCCTACTACCCTGTCACTTCTTCGATACCCGGAGGAAAACATGATCGCACCTTGCAACACTGAACTAGTTTACAATGTTTTAGACTTTGGAGCGAACGGGATGGTGTCAATGACGATGCTCCGTTCATCCGGCTTGCTATTGCTGCTGCCAATGTCACTTCGTCGCCCAAAAATTCAGGCGGCGTCGTTTTCTTTCCTCCTGGTATATACTTGTGCAAGTCACCTCTATCACTTACTAGCAGCACGGGGTAGTGGGGCAGTCACAGGAGGGTTAGCAGGGACGACAGTTTTGGCCTACCAGTCTTCGGGCACTGGTTCATTGATTGATGCGACAGGGTCACAAAGATTTACCATCGAAAGCATTTTCGTGGGATATTTGAGTGAGTTTACTGGAGTATTATTGGATTTAAGCAATGGAAGTGCCTTGAGTTTGATTTCACGATGCCAATTCGCACTCTATCCTGTCAGCGGTAGCGCAACGGCCTCATCCTGCATTTTTTGGACAATTCGGTAGATTGTAACATCAGAGATTCAAATTCTACGGGCAGTCAAGTTGGTATCAAAGGCCGTACCAGCACAAATCCGTCAAATCGTGTCTCTATCGAAGGTTGCTACTTTAAATATCAGACAATAGCCGACATCAAAAATGCAGGTCAGGCTTGGATGGTTCAAAGTTGTGCTTTTGAAGGAGCCATCGTAGGCAGTGATACCTTTGCTGCCGCTTATCGGGCTGACTCTGGTGTTATTTCAAAGCAACTTACATGGATGAATAATTGGATGGGAGATTTGATAGGATCTACGACACGTACTGATGCTTGGATTGATTGGAATGGGCAAACGGGTTTGACTGTCATCGGTAATTATTTCGGCTTAGGACACACCGATAGTTCCAATAGCGCAGCAAGAGCAATTCGCATTTCACCAAATTCAGGAAATTTTGGTGCTGAAGTTTTCATCAAAGGCAACACCTTCGATAGTTTTGTAGCAACGAACGCAGTCGCAGTTGAGTTTGTTACAGGCGGTGTTTACACCAATTTCGATTTGTCCGGCAACCAGTTTCTCGGCTCTTCTTTTTTTCCGACCATCAGTAGCCCTGCCAATAATTTAATCAACGGACCGGCATACTCACGAGGACGTTTCGCTTACAGTCTTGCAAGTAAAACACTTCCACTGACTATTGAGCCGTTCGTGGCCAATTCAACCATTATTGAATTTTCTGGGAGTCCTTCATCTGGAAATAGCCTGGTTTTGCCTTCGACCGATGGAGCGCAGTGGACCATTTACAATAATTCTTCTGTGGCATTGACTGTCAAGACTGCGGCAGGAACCGGAGTTTCAATTGCTGTAGCGAAAAGAGCCATCGTTTATTCGGATGGGACAAATAATGTATGTGCTACTGCGGACGTATAAGTGGTCAAAATAATAAAAATTTGACTTGTGGGCAATTGTTCACAAGTCAAATTTTTACGAAGCGTTCGTATCACGCCATCATCTATTTTGGAGCAGGAGAGTCATTATCAACCGTTTGCTGAGTAGACGGTGAAATACCATGAGAAGCAACTGCCGAATGAGTAGGAATAGCGAACTGAGCGGTAGGCTTTTTTCGGAGTTGGATGACGATAAAAGCCACCCGCCGAAAAAGGCGTTCGTAAATTCCCCTGAGCGGGCGAACCCCTAAAATCGCCGAAAGTTTGCGGCTGTTTCGCGCCCGGAACCGGCAGTAATCTATTTCGTTGTGGGAGACCACAAAATCGGGGGCCAGCATCTTCCGTAAATCTCGATACCAGAGATAGTGGCAGTAGTGGTCAAACCAGTCCAGCTGCACTTTGGCCCATTCCTGCGCGTTTTTTCCGGTGTCACGATGATAGTCTTTTCCCAGCCGATAAGTGGTTTCTGCAAGCCAGGTTCGCAGTCTGCCGGGGCGCACCCAATGGGCGAACGGCACGAACATAATGCGGTTCGATCCACATATCACGGGTGGGAAAATGATGCTGCATCATTCCGTCGTCTTTGAGCACACGATGGAGCCGCGCAAAGGTTTCGCCCTGATGCTCGACGTGCTCGAATACCATATTAGAAACGATGAGATCGAAATATCCGGCCGGAAACGGCAGCTCGGCATCGGGGGCAATTTCTTTCAGAACGCCGCTCCGATAAAGCGGATGGGCGCGAAACGCAGCAAAGTCCGCTCCCGCGTAACAGACTTCAACCCCGTAAGCCTCGAACCCCGCTTCCCGCAGCATCTGGACGAGCACCCCGCTTCCACACCCGTAATCTAGCAATCGGAGCGATACCCCCCCCCGGACATCTAAGATTGGAGACGTTGTGCCAGGTGAACATAATAGAGATAGTTCACATCGGTGCTGTCTCGTACTTTTCGCTCACTCATTCACTTCCTCCTGTCGCTGCCCGCTTTCGGCGGCTGCTTTCCATTGACCAAAAATCAGTACCTTTCCTGCTCCTATGCCCCCCTTATCACAGGCGAAAGATGGATGGGTCGCGAGGCATACCGGGTCAGTCTGGTTTCAATTTTCTTTCCCTCAAGGGCGCAATTCCGTCTGCTTTTAATGGCTAGTCCAGAATGTCAGGCAGGGGCAGCGGCTTCATCGTCGGGATCGAAGGAGTATCACCGACTTTGCGATGGTTTTTCTGTTTGTCTTTGATCTTGAGAACATAGCGGCGCAGCATCACCCGAATGATCGCCGCCAGCGGAGCCGCAAAAAACATCCCCAGCAGCGAACCCAACATTCCGCCCAGGATCATTGTTCCCAGCTCGCCGCCAATGAGCAGGACGATAATAATGATGATCGGGTGCAATTCCACCCGGTCGCCAATCAGCATCGGCATAATAAATTTACTTTCGGCAAGATGCAGAAAAGTGAAAAAGCCGAGCACGATCATCGCCTTCTGCGGGCCGTTTTCGTTGCCGATGTAGGTGAGCGCGATAATCGGGATGCCGCCGACAATCGGGCCGACAATCGGAATAGCGCGGGTCAAGCCCGCCACAACGCCGAAGGTAAACGCATTTTCAACCCCGATTAACAAGAGGAAAAGCCAGATCACGAAAAAGGCGAGGGTACACAGAATGAACTGTCCCAGCACATATTCATGCATAATCGAGTTGAATTCCCGCAGCATCCGAACCGTTTCCCGGAACAGCTTTTTCGGAACCAGCGCAATAAACTCCCGCTTCAGCGTGTGACCGTCGAGAATAAAGTAGAACGCCAGCACGGGGAGCAGCACAATTTCCACAATATTTCGCAGGGACACAATGCCGCGGACGGCAATCGGCATCACCTGCTTCTGAAGGTTCGCCTTGAATTCATCATCCTGAAGTTTGTCGTCCACGAAATCCTGAAGCCACTGCGGGGCTTTGGCGCGGTATTGTGACGTCAGTGCGGCCCGGTTGCGGTAGGTATCGGTAACCTGCTTCTGAATCGGTTTGGCAATGAGAACCACACTGAGGATCAGCGCGATCACCGCCAGAATGAGCGCGTAGCCAGTGGCGATCCCGCGCAGCACATGGTTGCGCTCATGGGCCCGAATCGGGTTTTGCTTCAGTTCATCTGAAACCGATTCATCCGCCGCCGCAACGGGGCCAGGATTGGGGGTACGAATGGCAAAGCGATGCACATGGGCAAACCAATCCTGCCGCAGCAGCCAGCCGACAAAGGGAGAAAACACGTAAGCCAGAATCACCCCGATCACGACGGTAATGATGATTCCACGCAGGTGATAGGCGAAAAAGAAAAACAGCAAAAACAAAATCACCCGCAGCGAGGACTGTCCGACCGCTCGCAAAACCCCCATTGTTCTCGAATACCAGACGGCTTCTTCCGGTTGCATCTCAGCGTTTCCTTTGTGGTTTTCGGGCTATCGGCTGCAAGACCACCGCCCCAATTCGCAATCGTCTTTTACTTTTACGGAATTTCGTTTTTCGGGCGTTGCTGTGAAATGCGTCACACCCGAAAACACACGCGGCAGCAGGAAACCGAAACTTCCTGCTGCCGCTGTTTCTTCTCGGGCACTCGGTTTACATTCGGCGGCGACGCTGCGGCTGTTTGCGAACCGGGCGCGGCGTGTCGTCTGCGGGCGGCGGAACCGCTCCGTTGGTTCCTGCTCCCGCCGGGAGCGGCGAGGAGGGAACGGCACGCGGCGTCACCAGCGGGCGATCCCCGCTCGTATCCCGTGCCTGAAGGCCGGAGCGCGGCGCGTCCCCCGCCACCCGATCACCGGTATCGCGCTTTTTGAGAAGCACCAGCAGCACGGTCGCATTGAAGATCGAGGAATAGGTTCCGCTGATGATGCCGATGAGCAGTGCCCCCGTAAACTGATGCACCGCACTTCCGCCAAAGAAAAACAGCATCGTCAGGGTGAAGACCACCGTGAGCGAAGTGTAAATCGAGCGGGTCAGAGTCTGGTCAATGCTTTTGTCGGCAAGGTCGGCAAAACTCTCACCGCGCTGACGCCGCCCTAAATTCTCCCGGATTCGGTCGAAAACGACAATCGTATCGTGCACCGAAAAACCGACTACCGTCAGCATCGCCGTGACAAAAAGACTGTCCACCTGCCAGCCGAGCAGTTTGCCGAGAATGGCGAAGGCTCCGAATACCACGAGCACATCATGCAGAAGAGCCACCACTGCACAAATGCCGTACTTGAGTCCTTCCCGATAGTCGCCTGCTGCAAACCGCAGAGCAAGATAAATCATAATCAGAACGGAGGCGACAACAACGGCGGAAACCGCGTTGGCCGTCAGTTCTTTGCTGATGAGGCCGGAGACGTTGGAGTAGGAGATGTTTTGCCCCGGCACAAGCGGCCCGACGGATTTCTGGAGAGTATCCACGACCGCCGTTCGCTCTTCGTTCGAGAGGCTGCGCGTAGTGATATAGGCGTATTTCGCCTTTTCGTCGTTGGAGACCACCACGCGGCTGTCTTTGTATTCCGGCTTGATTTGGGCGAGGGCCGAGACGATCTTATCCGACGAATGCCGCTCGGCAAAGGGGAGGATCAATTCGGTTCCGCCCTGAAATTCGATGCCCTGCTTCAGGCCGCCTGCCGCCCAGAACAGCATCCCCGGCACAATGATCGCCGTCGAGATCGCGAGCCACAGCTGCGGTCGGCGCATAAACCCGTGTCGGCGCAGTTTGTAGTCTCCGCTCACGCCATAGAGAGAAGCGTTTTGTGCCGCCGGGATCGTCACGAGCGCGAACAGCAGGGTACGTGTGACCGTGATCGCGGTAAACATCGAGATGAGAACGCCGAGGCCGAGCGTCAGCGCAAAGCCGCGAATGGGGCCGGTGCCGAAATTATAGAGCACGAGGCAGGTAATCATCGTACAGACGTTGGAGTCGAGAATGGCGGTGAAGGCCCGCTTGAACCCGGAATCAATGGAGGCACGCAGGGTTTTGCCGCTTCGAAGCTCCTCTTTGATGCGCTCGAAGATCAGGATATTCGCATCCACTGCCATCCCAATCGAGAGGATAAACCCGGCGATTCCGGGAAGGGTCAGCGTAATGGCCTCAACGCCAAGAATTTGCAGCCCGCCCTTGAAGACGGCAAACGAGAACAGGGTATAGAGCAGCAGCGCGACATCGGCGATCAGACCGGGAAGGCGGTAGATGACCAGCATAAAGATCAGTACCACGCTCAATCCCATCAAACCGGCGCGGGTGGTGGTGGAAACGGCCTCCTGTCCCAGGGTGGCTTCGAGGTTGCTGAGCTGCACCACTTCCAGCCCGACGGGAAGCGCACCGGCGTTGAGCTGATCCGAAAGTTCTTTGCCGCTTTTAAGGGTGAAGTTGCCCTCGATAATCCCTTTGCCGCGAATCACATCATTGATCTTGGGCGCGGTGAGCAGTTTCTTGTCGAGAAAAATAGCGAGGTTTTTGCCCACATTGGCGCGGGTCGTTTCCTCGAACACCCGGCCTCCTTCATCATTGAACTCGAATTCGATCACGGGCTTGCCGTTGCCGGGGGCGGGCACGGCGTGAGAATTCGGCTTGAGGTCTTTGCCGGACACAATAGGGTCTACCGAGAAAACGGCGGTGTCGAGTTCTTCTTTGGTCAGCTGCCGGCCCGTTTTGGCATCGAAGAGCGTTTCCTCTTTCGCTTTGGTGACCGGGTTCTCGACTTCGTGAATCGTCCAGGTTCCATCGGAGAGCTGCGGCAGAAGATAAAACTGAAGCGAGGCGGTGGACTGAATCTGCTGCAGGGCTTCATCGCGATTTTTCAGGCCCGGCAGTTCGACGATGATCTGATCGTCGGGCTTGACGATAATCACTGGTTCCGCCACTCCGGTGGCATTGACCCGGTTTTCGAGGATGCGCCGCACCGATTCGAGTTTGTCCGCCGACCATTTCTGCTTTTCGCGGGCCTCGAACTCTTCCTTTTTGGCTCGCAGCACCACCCGGATTCCGCCCTGAATGTCTAATCCATAGCGGGCGCGGGTGTCACCGAGCAGGGGGACATTGTTTCGGGTCGTGACAATGGCGGCAAACAGGGTGAGCACGACGATCACGACAAGCAATAAGCGGTTCTGCTGTGGGGTCAAAACGAATCCTCCCGGCGGGGTTAAACTGAGGTGAAGGGTTCAGAGTGCTTCCGGGCCATACTGCCCTCACCCGTACCCGCCGATTGCGAAAATAGCCGCTGTATTCTACTCTTCTCGGAGAACCGTGTCAAGTTTTCGGCGGCAGGTCTTCGGATCGAGCGGAACTTACCGGGAAGCAAACTCTGCCGATGGTGCCCATCTGCACGAAAAACGCCCTTCTGCCGAGGCACGGTTATGCCTTGGCAGAAGGGCCTTAAGCGATCAGGAATTATGGGCGAGACGTGACAAAAACCAGAAGCGGAACGCTGCCCAGCCGCCTGCTTCCCTGCCAAACCTGCACCTCACCGTGGTGTTCGCCAGGACGATTTCTGAGGGGGGCGGCACTGAACTTCAGGGTCTGCCCGTTTTGCTCCAAAATTTTTACTGAAAAATCTGGCGAAGTAAGCACGATTCTGAGCGGGGAGGGGGAGGGGAAAGCGTTGATCCTGCACTCACGGGAAGTTCCAGAAGCTCCAAAGCGCATGACGCCGAAGTGCAAAAGAGGCGGATCGGACACCAACTCCGACTCGATAGAGCCGGTGAAGGTCAGCGACGTTGTTTTGAGTTTTCCCTGAGAGCGGTACTTCAGCTCCGAGAGAGCGAGAAACTTTCCCTCCGGGGCAGTGTCGTCGGCAACGAAGCGCAGCGCAAGCTGTCCGTCGCGCTGCTGGGTTTGTATTTTAAGCCAAGGAGAAGCGGAAATCACCTACGGAGACTGCGCGAGCGTAGAAACCGGGGTTGACCATATCAATGGAGAAGTCGCTTCGCCCGTACTGCGCCGCTTGAGAGCGGGCAGTTCTACCACCCCTGTTTGCCCGGGCAGGGGCGATTCTACTTCCGCCAGGATTTGCGCGAAGAATTCCCGTTGTAAGTCGGGAGAACTGACGCCAATCGTGCGGACAAACTCCTTTTCTCCGCTCATCTCCACGGTGAAGGGCAGCGTCAGAGTAGCACCCGGCTTTAACAGAGTGGTATGTGCGTCTTTGTCCGGCACGAGACAGGCGCAGGAGGTGAGTGCTTCGACCTGATGCAGCGGTTTGCCGGTCACATTTTTAACTCGAATTACCCCCGTGTAACTTCCCGGCAAGACCTTTCCGAATCGAAGAAAGGGCAGGCTGAATTCAACCTCACGCCTGACCTGAACGCTATAGTGCGGCGGCGGCGAAACGGGCTTTCGAGCGGCGCATCCCTGCAGCAGCATAGGCAGCAGCAGCGACAAAAGAAAAAGTGGTTTCATAGTAATCTAGGGAAACAGAGGGAGCGTTTGGCGGGCGTTTAGGGACTCGATCGCCGCCGTTTGGCGAAGGTGAGCAGCAACAGCACGAAGCACAGGACGAACGCGCAAAGGGCCGCTCGGTAGCCCCAGAAAGAAGGCGGGGGGGAGGGGGCGGTTTTGGGCGGAGCGAGGTACTTTTCGTCTACAAACAGCTCCGCCTCGCCTAACGGCTTGATCTGAAATTCCTCCACCGCAATCGGCTCATTGATGTGAAGAATAGAAAAATCGGTTTCGCGGGATTGAAAAGGCTTCCAATGTTCGTCTTTACCCAGTTCTGCCAGGCCTCTCGATGCAGTGGGATACCAGACGCCTTCATAGTCTGCCCCGGCAAGGATTGTTTGCGTCCAGCGGGCATGGTTGCGCGGGTCGGTCATGCGCACCTGCCAGGGAACAAAATGCTCTTCCTGTAGCGTCAGCCAGACTTCCTGCGGAACCAGCGGCTGCCCGACCGGGTGAGGAAAAACTCCCTTTAAGCGGTAGCAGAAATGTCCGTCTACCGTTTCCGTGCCCAGCAGTATCACCTTCGAAAGATGGGCCAGACACCGTTCATAAAGCGGCAGCGAAAGCAGGGAGTGCCAGGGCGAAGCGATATAATTGGGAACGGTTAGAGGAGGGGAGTCGGGTGTGTCAAAGATGGACCGCACCGATCCTCCGCCAATCGTCGGCGTTTTGTTGAAGGTGGAAAGCTGCGCCCGTCTGCCATTTCCCTTCACCTGATAACGCCACTGTTTGCCGTCATAAGCAAAGTCAACGGAACCCAGCCCTGTTGGGCGGCTGTAACGGTAACGCCCCCCGTCTACCAGCGTTCGCCATACATATCGGTTCAGCGGTTTCTTTAGAGGAGGGGTAGAAAACTGAAATGTTTGTTCCACTCCCTGCATTCGATAGGAGCGCACTTTGGGAAAGAAGGTGCTTTCCCAAGATTTCCAAGATTGGAGGAGAAATGCGGGCGAAGGTACGGATTGAGCAGGCGAGAAAGAAGCGCACGACAAAAAAATCAAACACAAGCAAAAGCGGCGAAAATTGGAACCCATAAAACGACCTCGTAAAGGCTGCAAAGACGCCTGGCAGACGAACACCTTTGCAACAGAGAGGGCCTTCTGCCTCTACCCACCCGGCGGACGATAATCACATCCGAATGTCCACCCCCAGCCAATTCCGTTCGGGGGACTATGATCCACTGCAACGCCGCCACACTCACCGAGGTAGCCTCCCCCTGAGCACCCCCATACCCATGCGATCTACACGTCGGCTTTCGCTTAGGACAAACCTGCACCCCTTTGCACTGGATGTACTGCTCGCGCATCGAAGTGTACTTTATGTTGAATGGGTAGGTATCCTCGTGATCAGCTTTAAACGTAAAGCCGAGGCCCCATACGGTGAAATTGAAAATTGCGCCAGCACTCATCTTTCTGGTAAGGTACTTCGTGCAAGTCTCTTTACAGACAAAGCGCGTTCCGCTTGGATCGCACTTGGCGTTGGGATAACTTCTATAACCGGGGTCTCTGCTGCTAGGGTCGACTTCGATAATTTTGGGATCGCTCTGGACGGGAACAGCGCAAAACGAAACAGCGGTGAGACACACAGCACACCCGGCCATCAGCCGGGTCAGGCGGACAGGGAGCCAAGCCATCGAAAACCTCCTCTTTATTCTGCGGGAACGGAAGTGTTTGAAGCCGTATCGATCACGCAGGGCAGGGCGTCTTGGGGAGCCGGAGGGTCAGCGGGTGCAGCTGTTTCTTCTGCTTCGCAATCGCAGCTTGCCATCAGCGGGGCGGAAGTTACTCCCTGAGAGCGGGTAGCGAACGCGCCAATTGCAGAACCGACCATCAACACAAGCAAAACGAGACGAATACGTTTCAGAGGATAAACTCCTCCCCTGGAGCGAAGCAAACAGGGATAAAGCAGGGGCCTTTCAAATCAATTTTTGTTAAAATCAGTTTCTGTTAAAAGGGTACCGCCCGCCCCCGCCCGCAAAAGTCAAGAGATTTGCCGAAGAAAGCGTCTTTTGATGAAAATTTTATCGGCAGGGTGCACCAAGATCAAAAGGTCTTGCCTATGCGGATCGACCGGCACTCACAAAACTTGGGCCCGTTCTTTTTTTAGGCTTGATGGTAGAAGTTTTACCGCCGCATGGTAGAATTTCTACCACCCCTTTCCGTTTTCTCTTTGCATGAAACTCTAAAGGCTGCTTTTAAGCAGACGCTCGGCTTCGCGCAGGCCCGATAAATACGCCCCGTGCACCGTGCCAGGGAAATCGGTGCTCGTCGCTTCCCCGGCAAAAAAAAGCGTTTCGCCGAGGGATTCCGCCAGCGTCTCTCGATCCTGCGGCGTCGAACCGACCCCGGCAAACGAGAACGAACCGCGTGAAAACGGATCGCTGCCCCACCGCGTCAACCGAAACCGCATCGGCCCCGGCACTTTCTCGCCATACATTTTTCGCAGCACGGCGGTGGCTTCGGAGATCACGCGGCGGTCGCCGCTGCGTTCTCGCTCCCGCGCAAAGTCGCCCGCCAGAAACGCTTCCAGCACCGGCTTTCCGGTAGAATGCATCCGGTTCAGCCAGTTTGGGTAATCCCCCCTGTCTCGGCCTGCGCAGCCCAGCCAGTGCGACCCCTCCGACCAAAACGGCTCGACGTACTGCAGCACAACTTTGTTCAGCAAACCAAAGCCAAGGCTGCGAACAGAGGCCAATTTTCGCTCGGAAAGCGGCGGCGTAAATCGCACCGACCCGGACTTCAGCACGCCCAGCGGCAGCGTAACGATCACCTGCTTTGCCCGGTGCTCCTCCCTCGTCGTTTTAATCCGAACCCCCTCTTTTTCAACGCGGATTTCGGTAACGACCTGCCCCGTCCTGATGTCCAGTCCGGCTGCCAGAAAATCGGGGATCGCGCCAAAGCCCCCCGGCAGCAAAACGTTTCCGCCCCCAAATTCTTTGCCCTCGTCCCAGTTCTGAAGCGAAAGTTCGCGAGTGTCGGCGGCGTACAGTCTTTCGATTTCGGTGTACAGAAAGTAATCCCGCGCCTCCCGCTCGCCATAACCTTTCGGGTCGGCTTCGAGCACCCTCCGAATCGCCTCTTCCAGCGAAAGATCGGACGCTTTGCTTTCCTCTCGTTTTTTTCGCAGGGCCTTTACCGCTTCGATCAAGCGGGTAAACTGCGCTTTTTGGGTTTGCCGCTCTTCCACCGGCACAGGAGTTCCCTCTGACCGCCGCAAATCCAAAGCCTGCTCGCTCAGGCGAAACGTAGTCAACCCGGCCTTCGCCGCCAATTCAGAAACCGGATTGGTGTCCGCCCCCTGAATCCAGTCGGCCCCAAGGTCTACATTTACCCCCGAAGCCAGTTCCTCCGTCCAGATTCGCCCCCCAATTCGGGTACGCCCTTCCAGCACCCGCACGGTTTTTCCTTTTTCCTGCAGGGCTTTGGCGGCAGCTAATCCGGCAATTCCGGCTCCGATAATGAAAATATTCGGGTTTTTCTGGACTTTTTCGGACGGCTTTGTCGTCTGTAGAGTCAGAGGAAATCCGATGCCGCTTAAAATCGTTTCGCGTCGTGAAATTTTCAATCTGCATCCTTCTTTACAGTTCTCAAAGACAATTCTTAAAGCGGTCTCGATTTTTCCAGGTCTAACCTCATGAACTTTACCCCAAACTCACCCTTGAACGCCCAACGTCGCCCCCTCGCTCGTGCTGGATTCACCCTGATTGAGCTGCTCGTGGTCATCGCCATCATCGCGGTTCTGGCCGCCATTCTGTTTCCAGTGTTCGCTCAGGCGCGGGAGTCAGCGCGAATGACTTCCTGTCTCTCAAACCTGCGGCAGATCGGCACAGCGTTTGCAATGTATTCGCAGGACTACGACGAGCATCTCCCCGACCGCAAAGACCTGAAAACGGCCCTTCCCGGCGGCTTTCGCCCCTGGATTTCATGGCCTCCCTCCGATCCACGCGGCGGATGGGCAGCCCTAGTGCTTCAGCCCTATACGAAAAATAATGCGATCTGGGTTTGCCCCTCTCTGCGCGGCTCGACGGTGGGCGAAGCAGCTCAGGTGAAACAACCTCTGGACGCCACGCCAAATTCTCCGGTAACCAATTACTGGCTTTGGCGATTTGACCGCCCGACCGACGATCTGGAAAGTTTCTGGGGTAAAACAGAGCTGCAGGCCGTAGACGATCTCCGGGCCGCAAACGATCCGGTGGCAGGAATTCCGACCGGTGTTTCTGACACGGAACTTGCGGTTGACCCTTACTTTCCGAAAACGATCCGCACCGTTTCCCCGGAACTCAAAGGCAAAGCGGTGCATCGCGGCGGACGCAATCGCCTTTATCTCGACACACACGCCAGATGGCTCCGCGACATCCGAACGAACTGAAGCATTTGCACCCAAGACGGTAAAGCGAAATCACCGAGGACGGCTCTGCCCAATGTCCTTCGGACAAAAAGCGGTTCGCGCTTACTTCCTAGCTCAACGCCATGCCTCTTCTCGGCTTTGCAGCATCGCGTAAGCCTGTCCAACATTTCAATGCCCAAAGGACTTTTTCCGTGCCCCCTCTTTTTACCCGCCACCCCCAAAACCCGATTATCGTGCCTGGTCTCTATGACTGGCGGCGTGCCGTCACGTTCAACCCCGGCGTTCTGCTGGATGACGACGGGCGGTTTTATCTTTACGAGCGCACCGCAGGGCAGCTGCGCCCATTTCACTGTTTTATCGGAATGATGGAGAGCGACGACGGCGTTCACTTCACCCATACCCGCCCTGAACCCATTTTCACCCCGGAGATGGCAGGCAATCCGCTCGGCTCGGTGCAAGACCCCCGAATCGCCAAAATTGACGGCGTTTATTATATGACGTATGCCTTCCGTCCTTTTGCCTGGTCGTCAACCCCGACCGGGGTGGGGGTTCCCGAGTCGCAGGAAAGCGCGTTCCCCGGCGTCGTGCGGGCCCCGATTGATCCCGCGCAAGGCTCCAAAAACGTTCACAATGCCCGCCCGGACAACATGACCCGAAGCGGGATCGCGGTTTCCACTGACCGAGTCCACTGGCATCACCATGTTTGGGCGACCCCGGAAGACATGGACGACCGAGACGTGATCCTCTTTCCTGAAAAGATAGACGGCAAGTTCGCCCTGCTGCGCCGCCCGCTGCAAATGGTGGGCGAAACGTATGGGACGGAGTACCCTTCGATCTGGATTTGCTTTTCGGAGGACTTAGAAACGTGGAGTGAACCCAAACTGCTGGCGAAAGCCGAGTATGGATGGGAAGACAACCGAATCGGAGGGTCCACGCCGCCAATCAAAACCGAGCGGGGCTGGCTTGTTCTCTATCACGGCGTGGAAAATCAAAACGCGGCGATCAAGCGCGTCTGCTATCGCATGGGAGCCATGCTTCTCGACTTGCACGATCCGACGAAAGTCATTGCTCGTGTGCCTCATGCGATTATGGAGCCGGAAACTTACTACGAACGCTTCGGGCTGTACATTCCAAACGTCATCTTTCCCACCGCCAACGTGGTGAAAAATGGACGGATCTATCTCTACTACGGGGTTTGCGATACGGCCATTGCGCTGGCGACCTGCCCCCTCGACGAACTCACCGAGTATGTGGCGGGCTTTCCCGTCCCCTGACCGACACGCTCAACCGAGGATCCAAATTCGACACAAACCCACCGGAGAGGTGCTTTTTCGTACCGAAGCCCAAACGCTTTAAAAAGTGGACATCGAAACCAATCTGACGGGGGCCGACCTGTGTGCACAACCCCTCAACGGCGTGAGTTTTATACTTTCTATTCTGAACGATACCGACCTGTCCGAGGCAACCCTACGTCAGCCTATCCTGCACACACCACCCTCACAGATGCCAGCGTCCGGGACGCAAACCTGACGGAAACGTTTTTTGCAGAAACCGTCGTCAGCCGCCGGGTACGCTCCTCGCTCAGCGAAACCGTTTTCGCCAATTGCTCGAATTTGCATCAGGCTGTCGGGCTGGAAATCATAAAGCACCAAGGGCTTTTGTCGCTCGATTATCTTACGCTCCGTGCCCCTGCGCCTCTCTGCCCGATGGTTCTCTAGACGGGGTCGGCTCTTCCGATTCTGAACTGCGCCGCCTCCAAGAGATGTACCCTGCCCTGTGAGCAGCACCTCCAAGTACCAGGGCTAGCCCTGCAAAATCCAGGGCTGCGCGGGAATATCTCGAAGGGCGAGCGGAACAGTTTTCGTCGGGTGCTGCGACTGGTAGGCAGCGGTCTCGAAGGAACTGCCGTCTGAGAAGCCCATTCGCGCCCAGAATTTCATTTCTTTGGCGAGCGCGGAGGTGACAACTTTCGAGTTGACTGCTCCGAAAAGCGAAAAGCCAGTGCGTGAATCCAGGTCGCAACGCCCACAAAGGGTCGCCGTACTTGCGCCCTGCTTTTTAGTGGTTTCGTCGTAGGTATCGGCGAGTAGGGTCTTTGCAGTTTCTGCGTCTACTTTGCCCTTGTTTGCATCGAGCAGTTTTTTCCAGCGCGGGCGTCTTCCCTTACAGGAAAGATTATCAGCGGCTCCCGGCGCACACTCTTCGAGGGCGAGTTTCGGGTCTTCGGGGAAGTTCGCGCCGAAGTAGCAGCCGTCCCCGGTACGCGAAAAAATAACGTTTTTCAATCCCAGTTCTAATTTTCCGATCTCGTCCGTTTTCGTGTCGCCCAAAAGCCAGGTGTTCGCGTAGCCGCCGTTGTTTCCGGTGTTCATCAGGCGCGAGAAATCGTCCAGCGAGTTCGCGTACTGCGTCGCCTTTCGCATTCGCATGAATTCCGGCAGGCCATCGGGGTTGAAGCCCATAAACCCGCCGATGGTGGTTTCGGTAATCAGAATGCCGCTTGAATTGAGGGCGAAATCGCTGCCGCTGTGGATAAAACCGGGCAGGGCGTCCATGACGAAGCGGTTTCCTTTCTGGGGGGTGATGTCCAGCAGAACGCGCCATCGCTGCCCCAGCATATAGTCCCACCAGAGATTGTGTCCCATCACGATCTTGCCGTTGGCGGTCGCGCTTCCCGTTGCCGCGAACGCGCTGCACGCCATCGGTGCGCCGCTTCGAGCAGCCCCTGTTTTCCTCCGTTCGAGCGAGGGGAAATAATAGCCGCTAATCTCGATATGCGCGTTGAGGGCGAGAATATCCTCGAACTCGTAACGACAGCCTTTCGTTTTGACCCCCGCCGTAATTCCCTCTAGTTCCGCCCGATACTCCGGTTCGAGTTTATCCGCAAACAGTTTTAACGCCGCCGTTTTCACCCGCTCCCAATCCGTTCCCCAGCCCGCCAAACTTAGTTTCAGGGTGGTGATCGCGTCGTCAATCTCGGAAGCGAGTGCCGTCCCGTGACCGAACCCAATCTCTCGCGGTTCCCCTTTCAGTTTCAGGATGATCCACCCGGCTTTGTCCTCCCGCACGGCTTTCGCGGGGTCGGCCTGAGCAGAGCCAGGCAGCAGCAGTGAAGCCGCCCCCGAAGCCAAAAAATTACGTCGGTTCATAAAAAAATCCTTTCGGGAAACGGGGATTGAATGTTGAGAAATTCGGCTTTTGTTTCGCATCGAAAGTTTCTTCACGAATAATTTTCGCACTCGCTGCAATCATCCCCTGGCGAAGGCGTTTGTCCCCTGTATCGTTTTCGCTATCAATTCCGAGAATGAGAACCGGAACGTCAATGTCTGAGACGCCGCGTTGTTCCAAATCCCATGTAAACTGCTCAAAGTAGGAAACGCCCGAACTCATCTGAAGCGCAAAGCGTTTGACAGGAACGATTTCGATCCCCGTATCAATAAAGCCGAGGTTACGAAAAATGGTCATCTTCGCCGCGACATTGTAAACCATAAACGAGTATTTTCCGAACTGCACTTCGACACCGAGCGTCTCTTTGACGAAATCCATGTCCCGGAATCCAACGTTTTCCGTGAGATTGCTTCGATAGCCTTCTGAGTAATACTCGCTCGAATAGAGACACTCGACGCGCCGATTGATCTATTCTTTCGGGGCGAGTTCTGCCTTGATCGCCGCGTTCAACGAGACAGGACTGTAAAGCATTTGTCCCAGCATCGTTTTTTCTTTACTCTGCTTGGTACGGTGCTGTTCGGCGTCAACCGAGGTGAGTGCCGCCTCGATTTCGGCGAGCAAATGGGGATATTTCGTTTCGACGGCTTCCCTGCCGCCGTTGAATGAGTAGCGTGCCGCGATAATCACTCGCCTTCTCCTGCTTCCGACCACTGCATCGGAATTTGTGCGACCTTTTCGCGTCCCGTTGGTTGGTGAACCGGTTTGCCCAGCGGACGCAGCTTGAGCGTTCTTGCGTGGAATTGGGCAAGGCGTTCCCGCGTGATGTCGCAGTAATTGGCATCGCGCTCGATGCCAATGGCGCGTCGCCCGTGTTTTGCCGCCGCAATCAGGGTGGAACCGACGCCCGCGAACGGGTCTAAAACGAGATCGTCGGGGCGGGTGAAGGCAAGCACACACCGCTCGACCAACTCGACAGGAAACTGACAGGAATGCGCGGTTTTTTCGGGATGATTGGCTTTGACGTTGGGAATTTCCCAGATGCCCGTTTCCCACTCGTCGGCGAGAAATCGCCAGAAGTCAGACGGGTTTTTCCCCAGGGGATTGCCACTCGGCAATCCCTTTTTGTCACCTTTGAAGTGGAGTTTGCCGGGATATTTCGAGGGGACACGCACCGCATCGAGATTGAAAGTGTAGGCTTCCGAGTTCGTAAACCAGAGCAGGGTCTCGTATCGCCCGGAGAGACGATGTGAAGCGTGTAGCCCGTGATCGAAATGCCATACGATGCGATTGCGCAAGCGCAAGCCTAATGCCTTAAAAATCGGATAGAAATAGAGGTCGAGCGGAAACACTTCGCCGTCCTGCACGTAATTGCCGACTTGCCAGCAGAGGCTGCCATCAGAGCGTAAAAGCGCGACGAGTTCACGAATGATCCCCGTCTGAACTTCGAGGTAATCGGTCAGCGTAGTTTGTCGCTCGTATTGCTTGCCGATATTGTAAGGCGGCGAAGTGACGATCAGGGAGATTTCGCCTTTTGGCAAGACCGAACAGGCATCGAGAGCCTCCCCGTTGAGCAAGGTGAGGCGGTTTTCCGGTGCGAAATAGTCGTGAAGGAGCAGGGGCGATTCTTCGAGCAGGTTCATGGAAAAATTTTACCCTACAAAATCGGGAGACGGGAGGTTGGGCATCGGGTGCTCAAAAGAAGACTTCCCTCCCCAAAGGCACAAAAAACGAAGAGACAAAGCGCAGGGGCACTGCCAGCTCTGCCCAACCCTCTCGGCCTTGCTGCCTGCCCCGCTTCCCGATACCCTGGCTTTTAAGCCCGATTCAGCATTGTTCCCCCGCCAGTTTCAGGATGATCCACCCGGCTTTGTCCTCCCGCACGGCTTTCGCGGGGTCGGCCTAAGCAGAGCCAGGCAGCAGCAGTGAAGCCGCCCCCAAAGCCAAAAAATTACGTCGGTTTAACGTAATCATTTCCGAAATCATTCCCGACCTCAATGCGGATCGAACTCTTCCGAGCCGGGAAAGCGTCCGGGGCGGGTGGGAGCGGCAGAGGCGGGCTTTTCCTTATCCGGCTCCAGCTTTTCGCGATCCACAAACAAATATTTCACCTTCACCTTTTCGTCGAGAAAGTCGCCCGTGAGCACCGTCAGCAGGGCGATTTTTCCCGGCGCAACTGTTCCCATCTGCCCCAAAAGCCCAAACATCACGGCGGGCTGCGAGGTGAGCGCCTTCAGCGCAGCATCGCGGGGCAGTCCGGCTTTTACGGCGCGGCGCAGATTCTCGAAAAACTCGGTCGGGGTTTTCGTGCCCTTTGTGGTGAACGCGAACGGAATGCCCGCTTTACTCAACACGGACGCGCCCGCCACTTTTTCGCTCCACTTGCGTTTGCGGTCTTCCAGCACGGCTTTGGGCAGGTCGGTTTCTTCACCGTTCTCTTGGTCTTTTGGCTCCGTGTTGGCCCTGTCCTCTTTGATTTGACCCTGCGGCGGGCGGGGCGTTTGGGTGTTTTTGGGTGGGAATGGGGAAACCGTCGGGTTTGGGGGGGAAGCTTTCGGAGGCTTTGCTCCTCTGGGCGGCGGGGTGAGTTTTCCTTTTGGCGGCAAAGGGGCGGCAGAGGTCGGTTTTGCGCCGGGTTCCTTGCCGAAGCCGAGGCTTAAAATGATCGAAACCCGACTTTTGAGCAGCAATTCCGGCTCCTTGTATGCCTCGCTGCCGCCAACGATCATGGGCCTGATTCCGAACTCTTTCGCAAACCGAAGGGCTTGGTAGATTTCGTTTTGATTGTCCGCCTCGAAAATAACCGGAAGGCTGCCGCTCAGAACAGGCTGCAGCACGCTTAAGGTTTCGTCGTAAGGAGGACGCGCCGATCCGCTTGAATGGGCATAAGCCGTGTTCTGAAGCGCGAAACGGCGGGCATCAAGCAGGGTTTGGCGCAGGTGGGAGAAATGGCCGAGAGTGGTGGCCGGATACCCGCCGCCGAAGCCGCCGCGCCCCAGACTGAAGCCGAAAACCTCCGCCGCAACGGGCTTGAGCACACTTTCCCGCCTCGGCTTGCCCGACAGAGTAACGAGTCCCGCTTCGCCGCTCATCAAACCGCCGCTCGAAGCCAGCAGATGCACCGTAAATCCACTTTTCCTGGCGGTGAGCAGTGACGCATCCGCCGGTTGAAAATGGTCTACCGCCCGGAGTTCCGGGCGTACCCCTTTGCGGTTCGCTTCCCGCATGGAAGGGGACGCGGAAGCGACGGGGTCGGGCGGCGTGTCCTGAATCGGTTGGGCGTCGGGCAGCTTCAGGGCAGTTGAGGCAAACGCATCCACAAAACCAGGGTAGACCGTTAGTCCCGCGCCCTCGATGATTTCGGCGTCTGCCGGGGCCTTGACGTTTTCGCCGACGGCCTCAATGATTCCTTCGCGCACGACAACGGTTCCTTTGGCGATCACTCTGCCGTCTCCGACCTCGATTTTCGCTCCGACAATGGCGTACACTTTCGGCAGCGGCGGGGTCTGTCCCTGCGCCGCCCCCGCCGTCAACATCCCCAGACCGACCACCGCCCCCACCCGACTGACTTGCTTCACAACACGCTCCTTAACCGAAAGTAAAACTTCGCCCTTTATTATCACCTGTCTCGTTAGGGATGAGGGTTTAGGGAAGAGAGATTAGCAAAAGACCTGCGCCAAAACCATCGAAAAGGTTTTCACGTTTCTCTTGACAACGTTTCCATGAGGGCCACAACCTCATCCCTGCTTCTCTCACCGTTTCGCGGGGTCGAGCAGCTTTTGGATTTCCGGGGTGTGCAGGTTCGCCTTCGTGACGACGAATACGCCGGAATCGATAAATTTTTTCTCGACGGGCTGTTTACGGATTGCCTTGAGCACGGTTTTCACCCCTTCGTAGCCCATTCGGTAGGGGTCTTGCACAATGAGCGAACCGAGGATGCCCTCTTCCAGAGCCGCCACTTCCTCTTTGGAGGAGTCGAACGCAACGAGCTTGACCTTACCCGTCTTTTTGTTCTGGCGGATGTAATTGGCTGCGCCCACGCCGTTTGGCTCATTCGCGGCAAAAATCCCTTTGATGTTTGGGTTGGCGGTCAGCATATTCGTGCTTTGGTTGAGGGCTTCGGTCGGATCGTTCGCCTGAAGCGAGGAGACCAATTTCAGGTCGGGGTGTTTGGCGAGAGCTTCTTTAAAGCCTTTTACCCGCTCATCGTTGGAGACGGAACCCTGTAAAAAGAACAAGAGACCCACTTCGCCCCTGCCGCCCATCGCTTTCGCCAGCTCCTCGCCCGCTTTTCGCCCGCCTTCCACATTGTCGGTGGCGATATAGCAAAACGCGGAGTCCTTGGCAATACCGGAGTCAATGGTGACCACCGGAATCCCTTTGGCAATCAAATCTTCTACGGGCTTGACGAGGGCGTTGGCATCCGTAGCACACAGGGCCACCCCCTTCACCCCCGCATTGGCCTGGGTCTGCACCAGGTTGATCTGACTTGTAATGTCGTTTTCTTTGTCTGGCCCCTGCCATGCGAGGGTGATCTTCTCTTCGGCGGCGGCTTTGTCGGCTCCCGCTTTCATGGTCTGCCAGAACGAATGACTTGTTCCCTTAGGGATAAACGCGATCTTGAGGTCGCCGCCCGCGCTTTTGTTTCCGGCTCCGGGGCCTTTTTCTACGGTGACGGCGGGGGTTCCGGCTTCTTCAGTTTTGGGTTTCGGGCAGCCATAAAGTCCAAAAGTAAGCAGGGTCAGGGCGAGGGTTTTGCCAGCGGGTCTGAAAAAGCGCATGATCGAATGGGTTCCTCGGTAAAGGCGGTGAAGAAAACTTCAGAAGGTGATCCGGCCTGAAATCAGGGCCCGGTTTCGAGGTCTATTCGTGGAAGGAAAGAAGAATTCCTGCGTGAAGTGCCTCTCTCCCCTCAGCCTTTCTCTGTCCCGGAGGTGGAAGCACGCAGAAGCTGCTTTTCCTCCGGCGCGGCTTCGATGGAGGGACGCAGCAGTTCGCCGGGGTTCGCTTTAGGGGACGAAGCGCGAAGCAGCTGCCTTTCGGCTCTGGTCTTCTCAGCACGTTGGTGCAGAAATTGAAGGCAGTTCTCCGCCGCCTCTCGCACCTCTGGGTCTTTGATCGCAGCGGGTTTCGTGAGTGCCGTGACCTGGGGGATAAGTTTTTCGTCGCCGATCTGTTCGAGGGCTTTGAGTTTAGCAAGTGCCAGCGGTTGGGAGGTTTGAGCGTTGATCAGGGTCAGGCTAACGATTTGGGTGCGGCTCAGCGTGAGTTTATCGGAAGCCTTGAAGCGCGGCAGCAGACGAACGAGCGCGTTTTCAATCGGCTTTTGTCCCTGCCGGGAAAGCCAGCTTTGAGCGTCGAGCAGGGTTCCGACCACCCTCAGATCCTCGGTGTCCGTCAGGGCTTCCACCCTTTTCCGCAGCTGCCGCGCTACGCGAGTCATTTCATAGGGCACGTAAAGGACAGAGGCAAGTGCAAAGAGTAGCAGATTTGAGACGAGCGGGCTGTACCCGATTGTAACCACCAGCAAAAGCGCAGTCGCCCAGGGCAGCAGCGTTACGGCCAGGATTCGCAGCATCGCCGCGTTGACCGCTTTTCCTCCCTCGGTTCGGAGGGTTTTCAGCTCGTTTTCCAGTTCTTCAGGGGTCATGGTCTCACCTCTGCTTAGGGCAGCAAATCTTTGACCTCGACGGTTTGCCCGTTGAGCGTCACGGTTTGGGTTTCGTCGTAGTCGGTCTGCTCGGTGTACTCGGTTCCGACAGGCGTTCGGTAAACCTCCAAAATCCGCTCGTTCAAGTTGAGTATCCAGTAGTCGGGAACAGCGGCGCGGGCATAAAGTTTCGCTTTCACCGTCCGATCATACTCTAAAGACGTATCGGAGACCTCGACAATAAGGAGCGCGGCTTCCGGCTGGTGGTCTCGATAGTCGCGCCAGTTCCCGATGACGACCGCAACATCGGGTTCTGGGACACTTTTCGTGCCGACCGGGAAGGGCGACTGAACGCGCACCCAATAGCCAGCAGGAAACACCCGATTGAACGTCTCTTGCAAGGCACCGATACCGTTGGAGTGCGGGATTCCCTGGGGCATTTTTTCGAGTATCTCTCCTTCGATGAGTTCGAGGCGGGCTTCGGGCGTGAACGCGCCCCGGTCGATGAAACGTTCATACTCGGCACGTGTCCAGCATTTTCGTGTTGGCGTTGGCGCGGGTTCGAGAAGTGGAAGCATCGTGGTTGGTTTCCCCTAGCTAAATTACGGCAGCAAATCTTTGACCTCGACGGTTTGCCCGTTGAGCGTCACGGTTTGGGTTTCGTCGTAGTCGGTCTGCTCGGTATATTCGGTTCCGACAGGGTTTCGGTAAATCTCTAAAATCCGCTCGTTCAAGTTGAGTATCCAGTAGTCGGGAACAGCGGCGCGGGCATAAAGTTTCGCCTTCGTCGTGCGGTCGTAGGTCAGGGTCGAGTCCGAAACCTCGATGATGAGCGTGGCCGTTTCCGGTTGGTTTTTTTCATAATCTTGCGGGTCGCCAGTCACGATGGCGAAATCGGGCTCCGGCATATTCCGTTCGCCAATCGCGAAGGGCAACTGAACGCGCACCATTTCCTGCGGACTCGTGGCGAGAACCAGCAATCGCGTGAGCCGAACGATTGCGGACGAATGGGGCCCATTTTGTGACATTTTCTCCAGCAGGTCTCCTTCGATGAGTTCGAGGCGGTCTTGTGTCGTAAAGGCACCGATGTTGATGAAATGTTCGTATTCAGCACGAGTCCATTGCTTACGGCGCGGCATCTTTACTCTGAGTCGCTTCGATACGGGGGCGGTTTTGGTCTGAATCATACTTCAATTCCCTTTCTTTTGACGGTGAGATTACGGCAACAACTCTTTGACGGCGACGGCTTGTCCGTTGAGCATGACGCTCTGGGTTTCGTCGTAATCGGTTCGCTCGGTATACTCGGTTCCAACAGGCTTTCGGTAAACCTCTAAAATCCGTTCGTTGAGGTTGAGTATCCAGTAGTCGGGAACGGCGGCACGGGCATACAATTTTGCTTTCGTGGTGCGGTCATAGGTCAAGGTCGAGTCCGATACCTCGACAAGCAGGACGGCACGGAAGGGATGCGTTTTGCTAAAATCGCGGATACTTCCCTCCACAATCGCGAGGTCGGGTTCCGGCACACTTTTCGCGCCTACATTGAACGGAGCCTGTATTCTAATCACGTGTCCCCGACTGTAAATCGCTCTCACGACCTCGGTGCAGAGAAGAAGTCCCGTCGTGTGCGGTTCATTTTGTGGCATTTTTTCGAGAATCTCGCCTTCGATAAGTTCGAGGTGGTCGTGGGTTGTCAGCACACCGAGTTCGATGAGGTGTTCGTACTCGGCGCGTGTCCAGCACTTGCGCGAAGGATAGGGCGGTGGGGCAATCATCTTGTTTCTCCCTCAAAGAATCGGAAAAGATACTCTTCTCTACGACTCGTCGCTTGCGTATTTATCCTTGAGAGACGCGACAATGGCGGGATCTGCCAGCGTCGTAGTATCGCCCAACACGCGACCCTCGGCAATATCGCGCAGTAGGCGACGCATAATTTTGCCACTGCGCGTCTTCGGCAGGTCGGCGGTGAGGATAATATCGTCCGGGCGGCAAATCGCACCGAGCTTTTTCGTCACGTGTTCCTTCAGTTCGGCGGTCAGGGCGGCAATCGCAACGGAATCGCCAATCGCGGGCACGTGTTCCTCCCGAATGATCACAAAGGCAACCGGAGCCTGTCCCTTCACCTCGTGCGTTCTCCCGATCACCGCCGCCTCTGCCACCGCGTAATGCTCCACCAACGCCGATTCCAGTTCCATCGTTGAAAGGTTATGGCCCGCCACCAGCATAATATCGTCAATTCTGCCGAGCAGCCAGAAATTCCCGTCCTCGTCCTTTACCGCGCCGTCGCCGGGAAAGTACAGGTCGTCAATGCCCACGCCCGTGAACTTCGACCAGTAGACCTGTTTGTACCGCTCGTCGTTGCCCCAGAGCGTGCGGAGCATCGAGGGCCAGGGCTTGCGGATTACCAAAATCCCCTTCTGTCCGGCGGGCAACGACTCGCCCTTTTCGTTCACCACGTCGGCGATAATTCCGGGAAAAGCCTTTGTCGCAGAACCGGGCTTCGTCGAGAGAAGACCGGGCAGGGGAGAAATCATGATCGCACCCGTCTCGGTCTGCCACCACGTGTCCACAATCGGGCAGCGTCCGCCGCCGATATGCGCGTGATACCACAACCAGGCTTCGGGATTGATCGGTTCCCCCACGCTTCCGAGCAAACGCAAACTCCTCAGGTCGCAATTCGCAGGATGTTCGTCCCCCCACTTCATGCAGGCACGGATGAGCGTGGGAGCGGTATACAAAATCGTCACTTTATGCCGCTCGATCATCCTCCAGAAACGGTCGCGCTGAACCCCGCCCGTGCCTGTGCCCCAATCCGGCGAACCTTCGTAAAGAAAGACGGTAGCGCCGTTGGAAAGGGGGCCGTAAACCACATAAGAATGTCCCGTGATCCAGCCGATGTCGGCAGTACACCAGTAAAGATCGCTGTCTTTGAGATCGAAAATCAGGTTGGAAGTGGTCATCGCCCCCGTGAGATAGCCCGCCGTCGTGTGGAGAATCCCTTTCGGCTTACCCGTCGAACCGGAGGTGTACAAAATGAAAAGCGGGTCTTCAGAATCCATCGGTTCAGGCGCACAGTTTTCGGAAGCCTCCGCAAGGAGTTCGTGCCACCACAGATCGCGCCCCGCCACCATCTCCAAATGGGGAATCTTTTCGCCGACGCGCTTGAGAACTACCACCTTTTCGACGGTCGGACAGCCCTCCCTGAGCGCGTCATCGGTCGTTGCTTTGAGCGGAACCACATTGCCGCGCCTCCAGTAGCCGTCGGCGGTGAGAAGGATTTTCGCGCCGCTGTCGTTTGTGCGTTCGCGCAGACTCTCTGCCGAAAACCCCCCGAACACCACCGAGTGCACCGCGCCGATGCGGGTACACGCAAGCATCGCAATCACCGCTTCGGGCGTCATCGGGAGGTAAAGGGACACGCGGTCGCCCTTTGTCACGCCAAGAGACTTCAAAGCATTGGCGAATTTGTTGACTTCGACGGAGAGTTCGCAATAGGTGAGCGTGCGAACGTCGCCGGGTTCGCCCTCGAAGACGATTGCCGTCTTCTCGCTCCGGTCGAAGAGATGGCGATCCACACAATTCGCGCTCACATTGAGTTTTCCGCCGAGAAACCACTTCGCGTGAGGCGGGTTCCACTCGCAAATCGTGTGAAACGGCGTGATCCAATCAAGTTTCCCCGCCCAGTTCGCCCAGAACGCTTCGGGATTCTCGGCGGCAGTCTCATAAATCGAAAGGCTGTTCGCGTTGGCTTGCGCGGCAAACTCGGCGGGGGGCGGGAAGGATTGAAGGGTGTCCGTCAACGACGGGTTGTTTTCGGCGGTCATAAAATCAAAGGTCTCCTTGTTTTAAATCGGGTTTTGTCCCTCCCGATTCCACAAACGGCCTCCAAAATCCTGCCCTTGCGAGAAGGGAAGGAGCCGCATCGAAAGGGGGAGGAGCCGCATCGAAGAGAGGAAGAACGACATCGGACGCAGGCGGAAGCGCATCGCGAAGGGGAGGAGCGATTATTTTGAAGTTGCCCAGCAAATCGCAACGGGGAGAAGGCGCATCGCGAGGTGGAGGAGTGTCATTGGAGAGAAAGTCGGCGACGGCTGCCGATCATTCGCCGACATCTTTACCGGAGATGCCGTCTTTGGTAAGGTGAATGTCGGGGCAGCCGTCGCCTGAAGGCAGAATTTGCCCCGCCCTCAGAAACTTGGCGTGTCCGTCGGCGAGGGCGTAAACCCGTGCGCCCTGAAAGCAGTCTTTTCCCGGCGTGGTGGCATTGACGAGCGTGCCCCAGTAACCGATTCTGCCGCTTTTTTCGGGCTGATGGCTGTTGTACCATTCGGCGATCAGGGCTTTTTGCGCCGGGTAGAGCACCGAGGCAAGCGACTGCGTTTCGCAAACCGCTCCCGCGCCCGGCTGTTTGAGGGAAACGCGCAGATTTCCGAGCGTCATGGCATTGATTTGAGCGGGGGCATGGTAAAAACACGCGGAGTAGCCGTAGGAGGTGGCGTTGAAGCCGGTTCCGGAAAGGGTGTCGGAGGGGCAGATCAGGATAGAGGGCGATCCGCTCGCCGCCGCGAAATTGGCTCCGAGGGTTTGTCCGGTCGCCAGGTAAGCGGTGACCGGCCACCGCCAGCGCACCCCTATCCAGAGGTAGGGATCGCCCGTGTTGGGGAAGGTTTCGTCGTAATCCTGGGCATAGAGAAGAAAGCCGAGGCCGATCTGTTTCTGGTGAGAGAGGCAGGTGGTTTTGCGGGCCTGTTCGCGGGCTTTGGCGAAAACGGGCAAGAGAAGGGAGGCCAGAATCGCAACGAGGGCGACCACGACAAGCAGCTCGATGAGCGTGAAGCCCGAAGCGGGCAGGGGAGTTTTCAGTTTCACGAAAAAGATGATAGCACATTCGCGGCAGCGGGACGCATGAAACAAGAAACCAAAGGCAAAAAGGCGGCAAAACCGAAGGGGCCTCTTCCTTCGGGTACGCTTTTGTTCGTTTGATCTTGTCTGGAATTAGTTCAGGAGGAAAATGACGTCTGTCGCTGTTCTCGATCCGCCCGCTCCCCCCAAAGCCGTCCTTGTCCCTGCGGGGATTTCCGCTCCGCCAAAGGTGTCCCTGGAAAGCTGCTTCGAGCTTGAACGCACCTCCGAAATTCGGCACGAGTATGTGGAAGGAAAACTCATCCCTATACCCGGTACTACCCTGGTTCACAACTAGATTGCCCTCAATTTTTCATTGATTTTGCATTCTGCCTTTCGGAAGCGCGACTGCGGGGTCGCCATGAGCGATATTCGTTTGCGCGTTTCGCCAGCAAAGTACCGTTATCCCGATGTGATGGCCCTGTGCGGCACTCCGCTGTTCGATGATGCGACCCCGCCGTGCCTGCTCAACCCCGCTTTTGTGGTTGAGGTGTTGTCCGCTTCGACTGCCGACACCGATCTCGGCAAAAAGTGGGGAGAATACCGCACGATTGCGTCCATCACGGATTATGTGATCGTCTCTTCGGAAGAATGGGCGGTCACCCATCATCGGCGGCAAAGCGACGGAAGCTGGCTTGTGCGGGACTACCGAAACCCGGAGGATACGCTGACGTTTGCGGGTTTGGAGGTGACGCTCACCCTGGGCGACCTCGACGAGAAGATCGCGCTTTCGCGCCTCTCCGATAAAACCGCAGAACCGAGTGCGGAGGTGGCAGCCGGGGTTTCCGCAGAAAAGGCGTGACCCGCTTCGGGAGCATGGGACCGAGGCAGGCCAGGAAAGAATTTGTTTGTCCGGCAGGGGCAGCGGGACTGAGCCGAACGAAAAAAGCCCCTTTCCGGCCCGGTTTTGCCGAGAAGGAAAGAGGCCTCTGTTTTGGGGAGGAAGCGGCGGCTTTTCCCGGCTAGAGAAGTTCCGAAAGGGGAATGCCGCCGTAATTGATGCGGATCGGACGTGCCTGCGGGGAAAGGTATTCTTTTTCAGCGTCAATGCCCAGCGCGTGATAGATCGTGGAAGCCACATCTTCTACGCGAATGGGCCGCTCTTTGGGGTACTCGGCGCGGTCGTTCGTCGAGCCTACCACCTGTCCCGTTTTGATTCCGCCTCCGCCGAGGCACACACTGAACGCCCCCGACCAGTGATCCCGCCCCGCCGAGCCATTGATGCGCGGGGTACGCCCGAATTCTCCCATCCAAACCACGAGCGTGGTGTCCAGCATCCCCCGTGCTTTCAAGTCTTTGAGAAGAGCGGCGTAGCCTTTGTCCAGCGGCGGCAGCAAATTGTCCTTCAGCGTGTTGAAATTATTTTCGTGGGTGTCCCAGCCGCCGGAATGGATTGCCACGCACCGCACTCCGTTTTCCACCAGCCGCCGTGCCAGAAGGCAGGACTGCCCGAACTGAGTGCGTCCGTACTCTTCGCGCAGTTTGGCCGGTTCGTCGGAAAGGGTAAAGGCTTTTTTGGCTTCGGGGGAGGTGACGAGATCGAAGGCTTTGGCGTAAAACGCATCGGTGGTCAGGGCGGCTTTGGCGGCGTGTTCTTTGTCCCGCTGCCAGCGATCCAGCGCGTCGCGCAGCCCCCGGCGGCGGCTCATCCGCACGGCGTCCACATCGTAGGGGGCCGCAACATCCCGCACACTGAAATTTTGGTCGTTGGGGTCGCCGCCGACAATAAAGGGATTGTAGACCGCACCGAGGTAGCCCGCGCCGCCATGGTTGTTGGGCAGTCCGCCAATATGGGCATAGGGCGGAATTGCCCCAATTCCCCCTTTTTCTTTCGCGAGCACGGAGCCGTAGCCGGGATATTCAAGGGCAGGGGAAAACGGATAGCCGGTGAGCACATAATGGCAGGCGGTTTCGTGGTTTCCATCGGGGGAGGTGACCGAACGCAGAATGGAAAACTTGTCCGCCTGTTTCGCGAGAAGGGGCAGGTGTTCGCTCAGCTGCATTCCTGCGACATTCGTGCCGATCGCCTTGAAAGAGCCGCGATAGTCGGTGGGAGCATCGGGTTTGGGGTCGAAGGTGTCAATTTGTGAGGGGCCGCCGGACATAAAGAGCAGGATCACGGACACGTCTTTCGCCTTGCCGCGATTAACGGGACTTTGATCCTGCGCCTGAAGCAGGCTCGGCAGCGTCAGCCCGAAGGCGGACAGGGCCCCCACCCGCAAAAAGTCGCGGCGGGTGGCTCCGTCGCAAGTTTGTGACGCACCGAGTTCGATGTCCAGCATGGTTGTACCTCTCTGACTTTCCGCCTGCTCTGAATTGCGGGAGCGTGCCCTAACCCTCTACAATTCTGAAATCATTTCGCCGAGGGCTTCACGCGTGAACCGCCCTTCGTAGCGGGCCCCGTTGACAAAGAGCGTGGGCGTTGAACCGATCCCCAGCTTGCGAATTCCCTCGACATCCTCGAATACGGCTTCGTAGGCGGTTTCTTCGTAGTCTTTCTCGAATGGTTCGAGATTGACGCCGATTTCTTCCGCCGTCCGAAACAGCCCCTCCCGTTTCAGTCCGTTTCCGCTCTCGAAAAGGGCCGTGTACATCTCGGCGAATTTTCCCTGTTTCCCTGCCGCCTCCGCCGCTTTTGCCGCATTGAGCGCGTTGGGGTGAACATCCGTCAGCGGAAGATGCCGATACACGAGTCGGGTGATGCCTTCAGTTTCCTCCAGCAGGGCTTTGAGCTCCGGATAAAAGATTTTGCAGTCCGGGCACTCGAAATCGCAATACAGCACGAGGGTGACGGGAGCCTCCGCCTCACCAAGCGAGTGGTCACGCGGGGTGACGGGAACGGACAGTCGGGTTGGATTGATCAGTTGAGACAAAAGTATTTCTCCAGGGTGACAAACGAAAGGCGAGAGTTCTGAATTTTTTCGTATTTTTTTGCAGAAATCAGGTTAGCCCGTGCTCTCCCTAAGCGGGTGCTTTAGATTTGAGCGACATAAAAGATACGGTCGGCGGTGCGGCCCGGCGGCTTTAACGAATATGCTTGATACTTGCGGATACGCCCGAAGCCCGCTTCAGTCAGCATGGCACACACTTCCTCTTCTCTGTACGCATACTGAAGGTGTTCCTCGTCAAAAGCGCGTTCTTCGCTGGTTTCGGGATCGCGATAGAAGAATTTCATGGTCACTTTACAGAGGCGGGTGGCGGGAAAATACTCGCTTTTCCAGTCGTAGCGCAGGGCGTCTTTGGTGTGGAGGTTGTCCTGATCGAAGAAGTGGTTTTTAAGCGCGAACTCGGAGTTCATGTCGAAGATAAAGGCTCCCTCCTCGACGAGGTGGGCCTGCACCTGGTGAAAGGCATTTTGCAGGGCGGCGGGGTCGGTGAGGTAGTTCATGCTGTCGAACAGAGAAACGCAGAGATCATAGTCCTGGCTCGGCAGGCTCATCTCGGCAGCGTCCTGCACAAAGTAGTCAATGAGGAGATTTTTCTGGGCGGCTTTGCGGCGTGCCTCGGCGATCATATCGGGAGCGAGATCAACGCCCGTGACCTGATAGCCGACGGCGGCGAGCAGTTCGCTGACGTTTCCGGTTCCGCAGGCAAGATCGAGAACTTTGACGGGCGCGAGGTCGTGTTCGTCGAAGAGGTTCCGCAGGTAGGCGATCCAACCCACATAGGGAACCCCCTCCATGAGTTCGTCATAAAGCGGAGCAATGGCAGCGAATTGATCGGGCATGATAAAGTTCAAGGGTCGTGTTAGAATAAAGAGGAACTATCGAAGAAACGAAAAAAAGAAAACGAGAGAAGGGAACGATAATCTCATTCGCTTCTCTCGCTGGATCGGTTTAGGGTTCACTTTACCCCAAGACTCCCCCTGATGGACTCGAACCATCAACATTTCGGTTAACAGCCGAACGCTCTGCCATTGAGCTAAGGGGGAAGGTTCACCCTGTTTTGGGTGAAAATATGGTATCACGCCGCCGCCCGTTTGTCAAGAAAAATTCTCGGCAGTTTCTCGCCTAGACTTCAGGGGCCGCCGCCGCTATCGAAAGGCAAAGCCGGTTCCGGTCAATCGCTGCTTTTTTTCGTCCAGAAGCTCGAACTCGATCATTCGCATCTGTTCCTGTCCCAAACGCTGAACGCTTTCCGTGCTTCGAAGCCGAACCGCCGCTGGCAACAGCCTAGCTAACTCAGAGGCTGTCTGACCTTTCAGAAAATCTTTAATCTCTTTGTTCAGAGCGATTCCGCCGGGTCGCTTCATTTCAGGATATTGACGGTACAGCTGCAAAAAGCCGCGCATTGCAATCAAAGATCCCAAGGCGGGGAATTCCTGCCGCAACTCTTTCTTTTGAACATCTATTAAAACACTGTCCATTTTGAGCAGCGTTTCTAGAGGCATGAGGCCCTGATGCTGGCTTCGAGCGGTTCTCAGATCTTCGATGGTCTGGAAAGGGGTCCGTGCTTCCGGCTGCACCCGCCAGGGTGAAATCAAAACCGTATCGCCCCGCCATTTGGTCATCCACCATTGCGTAGGCAGCCGCAGCGATTCCAGAAATTCGCCTACTGTTCCCGTATTGGCATCACTCAGACCCGCATTGGATTCTTCGGTGACAGCAATCAGCGAGATGCGTCCGCTCTTTGCGAATCGCACCAATCGCTTTCAGATGCGATAGGCCAAAGCAACGCGAAGAGCCTGATTACTCTGAAGCGTTGCCCCGCGTTTGGGCAGAAGTTCTTCCGGGTTCTGGGCTTTGTCGGAAATTAATTCGTTTTTTTCCAATGGGCTGGAGAGGGTGTCGCCGTTACGCAGCCAATCTTGGGTTCTTGCTCTCTGAAGATCGCGTTCCAGCCGGGGGCCGCCCGCATAACTGAGGCCGCCGAGGTGTTCCATCGAAATGAAGAGCGTAGGGGTTGTCCCCCCCGGATTTTTCTGAGTGAAAATCTTGAGGGTCTCCGGCATCTTCGGGCTTTCCGAGGCACGGTTCATTTCTTTTACAAACTCTTGCCCCGCTTGCGGCAGCTCATCTACACGGTATTTCAGGGTTTGACTACCCCGTAGCATCTCCACGAGTGCCTGAGTTCCGGCGAGGTCGGTCAGCAAAGACAGCCCCTTCATTTTTTGTGGATTGTCGAGTGATGGAGCAAGTTCCGGTTCTTGTTTCTTCAATTCTGCTTTTTCGTCGGCAGACATTTTGGTGGCAGGAATCAGCAGCCGCAGCTGCCGCTCAAACTCTTGCTGCGCCAACTCCTGCAAATCGTTACTCGTGAATTTATGGGTGCGCGGCTGAACTAAACGATAGCGGTAGTCGCCCGGTTTTCCTTCGCGCTCCCATTCCCAGTCAGAACTTTTGTAACTCACCGCCGACCAGATTGCGTTCAGAACCTGAACCAGCGGTTTGTTCTTGAAAGAAACCGCGAAGGCAACCCCGGAAGCGTCATCAAGCACATTGGAGTGAAGTTCGATTTTTGTCTGAGAGGAGAGCAAACGGAAAAGCTCCTCCAAATAAAGGTGCGGGGACTCTACTGTCACTAGACTTTGCAGCCGAGGGTCTTCTTTCTGAAGGGCTGGACTGAGTTCCAGCGCACCGCAAAAATGTTGGCAGTCAATCCCGAAAAGAACCATTAAAATAAAGACTCGCAGGAGTGTTTTCATCAGGGTGCTCTCGTTCGTGCCTCTTGTGTTCTGAAAACTGCCTCTGGCAGCATTGGCCGCTAGAGGCTATTCTGTCTCGAATGCGCTTTAAGATCAACGAACAGAAATGAATTTTACAGAGGAAGTGGATTTCGTTCCCAGAACGCTTGCACTGATAATGCTGTTAGCAGAGACCTGCTGAGAGCCAGCGGCGAGATGGGAATATCCACTACCCTCACCATCAACGATCCATACCTCATCTCCAGGTACAGTTATTCTCAACGAATACTTATGTTCGTTAACGATGTCGCCTGTGCCAGAAAACAAAATGTACATATCGTAGGAAACACTATAGGTGTAGGTTCGAATACCTTGAATTCCCACACTCTGCGGATTAGAAGCAGCAGTTACCAGAACGTGTCCATCGGCACCTGTCTGAAACGATTGATCGTCAGTAGGTGCGGTTAAATTAGCGTCGGCAAACAATACACCCGGAGGGTTGATACCTGCTGACGCAACACTCAAATTGAGCGTAACCAGCGTAAGCGCACAGATCGTAGTAAGATGAAGTTTCATTCCAAATCTCCTCTGCACAACGTAGGGCTGAAGGTGATCTTTCATCCAGGTTGAATGGGTTGAATGAAAATCACGAAGATGCGATATCTTAGTATATTCTAAGGGGGGGGGAAGTCAAGTATTTTTAGCAATTTCTATAAAAGAAATTTAATGTCGGGTTAATCTCGCTTTAAGTCTTGTGGGCGACAATCTCCCTAGAACGCTGGGAGAACGCTTCTCCAGGCGGCATTCGTTTTTCACTTTTTCCTGTCCCGGAGGCCCTACTTGAAACAACGCACGGCTGGCTTCACGCTCATTGAATTGCTTGTGGTCATCGCCATCATCGCGATCCTTGCGGCCATTCTTTTTCCCGTCTTTGCTCAGGCTCGCTCGAAAGCCCGCCAGACCTCCTGTCTCTCCAACCAAAAACAGGTCGGGGTCGGCATCATGATGTATGCCCAAGACTATGACGAAACGCTCCCCGGCAACACGCCCCTCAACACCAACGGTCTGACCGACGGACGCTGGCCCGCGCCCGCCACGACCGCTCACTCCGCCGGACTCTCCGAGCCGCTCGGATGGATGCAGCCCTATGACGCAGCCAATCCCGGAACCTACCGCATTTGGGCACGCGACATTCAGCCTTACATCAAAAATCTCGCCATTTTCCACTGTCCCGAAACCAAGCCCCGTTCCTCCGATGGAACCTGCACCGCAGGCGGCGGAACCTGCGAAGTCACTGGCCCCGATGCCGCCAAAGCCGGAAACGGCAATCTGCTCCTCAACGGAATCGCGGCCTCGAAAGCTCTTGCTGCCATTCCTGCCCCCGCCGACATCGTGTTCACTCATGAAGTTCGTAATTTCAACCGGGTGGCGCAGGAAAAACCACGCGGGGTTCTCGTCGGCGGCGAGGTCCAGTACACCAACTTCACCAACGCCTACTATGACGGCTTGCACAACGGGGGAGCCAACCTTCTTTTCTGCGACGGACACGCGAAGTGGCGAAAACGCTCCGCCATGACCTTTGCCCAGTTTGGAGCCCCGGTTTCGCTAAACCCCGGTCTGCCCACCAATGTTGGCGGAGACGATGCCGCTGCCAATGCTCAGACGGGTCTCGTCTTCCGAGCGGAGTTCTAAAATGGTTTTCCTGAAGAAATGTTCGCTGCTTTTGACCCTCACCCTAACCGTCGTTTCGGTCGGGGTGCGGGGAAAGGCGGATCTGCCCCGTAGAGACGCTGCTCTGCCCCTGTCTTCTGAAACCGCCGAAGCGTTCCATCTTGGAAACGAAGGTCTGGACAGTTCCACGTCCGGCAGAATTCCGAACTACCTTCGCGCCCTCGCCGGAACTTCGCCCGAAATGGCAAAACCATTCGCGCATCTGTTCAAGAGCGTGATTTACGGCGGAACCGTCGCCCCCGAAACGAAAGCGGCAATGGGGTTGAAGATCGCCCATGCGAACGGCAGCGATTATCTTGCTGCCCACCTCGTTCGTCTGCTCAAGACCACCGACAAAGGACGCGCTCTGCTCGCCTCTGGTCTCACTGCGACCGAGGAAAAAGAGGAAATCGCCTTGCGCTACGCTTCCGACTTGAACCGTGCGGTGCAGGGCGTGAGCGATTCCGAGTTTGCGAAAGCGCGTGCCCGATTCAACGACGCCCAACTCGTCGAACTGACCCTTACCACCTGCTTTTTCAACTACTTTTCTCGCTTTTGTCAGGGAGCGAAGCTGCCCCTGGAACCCTGGATCAACGACGCGCCCGACGCCCTGCCGAAACCCGCCGGAAACGGCGACCGCGCACGGGTGACCCTGGCTTCCGATGCCGAACTTCAGTCGGGAGCAAAACTGATCGCTCCCTCACCGAACGCCAATGCCGATGTGAAAAAGGGATTGGGGATCGGGATTGCCAACTCTCAGCGGGCAATGCTGCGCGTTCCCGATCTGTCCGAAGCGTGGTGGGATTGGATGCGCGTTTCCCGAAGCGGCGCGAAGCTGAGCCGCGAACTGCTTCTGCACATTTCGTTCGCGGTCTCAATGGCAAACGGCTGCCGCTACTGCACGGTGCATCAGGTGGTGGGTCTGAAGCGGCAGGGGGTGGACGCGGCAAAACTGGTTTCGATGGCAAAAGACGATTCGGCACTCACGCCGCGTGAACTCACGGCAGTCACCTTCGCCCGCAAACTCACGAAAAGCCCCGACAAAATGCAGGAAAGCGATTTTGCGGCACTGCAAGCCGGGTTGGGCGATCCCAGGGAGGCCTTCGATGCTCTGCTTCAGACCTGCACGTTCAGCTTTATGAACCGCTTTACGGACGGCCTTCGCCTGCCCTCCGAGGACGAAGCCGTGAAAACCTATCAGGAAGTCTATGGAGACGGCTCCTACCGCGCCTACCCGATAAAGTAAACTCAGATTCTCTCCCTTCCCCTCTGCTAAAAAAACGACGGCGCATTTCCGCGCCGTCGTCTTTCTGCCGCAGCCCTAGGAGTCTCTGCCGCAGGTGTCGAAACACCCAACAGTTCCGAAAGAAAATTCCAGCAAAAAAATGTAGAGGGTGGAAAGAGCACTGAGCCGCCGATTTCCAATCAATTTCCGACGCGCCGTTACTGCGATTTGCTGACGCGCATTTTGGGCACAATCACGCCGGGGGGAGCGATGAGGGCATTGTCAATCAGGCGGGTGGAGCCGAACCGAACCGCGAGCGCAACCAGGGCAGCACGTCCCTCCAGGGTGGTGAGCGGGTCTAAATTGTCGGGGTCTACAATCGCCGCGTAATCAAGTTCGGCCAGCGGTTCGGCGTTGATCGTCTCCTCCAGGTCGGAGCGCAGACGGAACGCATTTGTCTCACCCTCCCGAACTCGCGCCTCCGCCCGCTCCAGCACCCGATGCAGCAGCACGGCAGCGGCTCGCTGTTCCGGGGCAAGATAGGCGTTGCGCGAGGACATGGCCAGCCCGTCCGCTTCGCGCAGCGTGGGAGCCATGACAATCGCGGCGGGGAAATTGAGGTCACGTGCCATGCGTTCGATCACAAGAAACTGCTGGTAATCCTTCTGCCCGAAATAGGCGGAGTCGGGCTGAACAAGATTGAGGAGCTTTGCGACAACGGTAGCTACCCCGCGAAAATGCCCCGGACGGCGTTCTCCTTCAAGGGTTTCACCGATGCCCTCCACCTCGACAAAGGTATGATGATGAGCGGGGTAGATTTCCTCGACGGCGGGAGCGAAAATCGCATCCACCCCGACAATCGAGGTCATCTGCAGGTCTTTGTGAAGATCACGCGGGTAGCGGTCGAAGTCTTCACCCTCTCCGAACTGCGTGGGGTTGACGAAAATCGAGGCGATCACAAGATCGTTTTCGTTGCGGGCCCGACGCATGAGGCTGAGATGCCCGTCGTGCAAGGCTCCCATTGTGGGAACAAACCCAATGGTTTTTCCTTCGGCACGAATGCCGCGTAAATAAGTCCGCAGGGCGGCCACCTGTTGAAACGTTCGCATAACTTAAAGACTGTTCTCCTCAGCAGGGAAAATTCCGGCACGGGTCTCCTGTGCGTAAGCACGGATTGCCGTTTCCATGATCTCCCCCGCCTGTGCATAAACTTTGGTGTGGCGCAGCGGTTTTCCAGGGTAAATCCCCAAAATGTCGTTCCAGACCTGCACCTGTCCGTCGCATCCGCTTCCTGCGCCGATGCCGATAGTGGGGATTTTCAGCCGCTGGGAAACCTCCGAGGCCAGAGCCGCCGGAATGAGTTCGAGGACGATGCCGAATGCGCCCGCTTTTTCGAGGGCGAGCGCGTCTTCGATCAGCTGCGCTGCCGCCGCCTCGTCGCGCCCCTGCATCCGGTTTCCGCCAAAGGCATGGTAAGACTGCGGGGTAAGTCCTAGATGCCCGATCACCGGAATACCGGCCTCTCCCATCCGCCTCACCGTTTCGAGCACGGGCTTGCCGCCTTCGAGTTTCACGGCGTGCGCCCCGCCCTCCTTCAGAAGCCGCGCCGCATTGCGGAGAGCCTCTTCGGTGCTGACCTGATAGGAGCCGAAGGGCAGATCGGCAATCAAAAGCGCGGAGCGCACCCCGGTGCGTACCGCTTTAACGTGGTGCAAAATCTGTTCCATCGTGACGGGAATTGTTGTTTTCTCACCCAATGCCATGATCCCGACGGTATCCCCGACCAGAATGGAATCGACTCCGGCTCGGTCTGCAAGCCGTGCCGCCGCATAATCATAAGCGGTGAGCATGACGATTTTTTCGCCGTTTTCTTTTTTACGGAGGAAATCGGGAGCGGTTATTTTCGCCCGCCGGGTTTCTTTGGCCTCCATTGGCGGCTCACTCGGAAAATCGGTCATCGTCAAACGTTTCTCCATGAATTCGCCAGTATCGGCGGCACAGCGAAAGAAATTCGCAGTGCTCACAGGCCTCTTTTCGTTCGGGGGTCACTTCTTGATAGTCCCGGCTTAAGATCGTGGTTCCCAGTTCCAGAGTTTCGGCCTCGAATTCGTTGAGGGCTTCGGGCGTGAGGGCCGCCGTTGCGCTGATGCCGGAACGAAGGCTGTAGATTGTCGAAGCGACCAGCACATCCGGGTGATTACGCTGGAGAATGAGCTGATAGAGGCTCATGGCGAGATCGCCTGCTACCTCTTCGGCGGTCACTTCCCAGCGTCCGCTTTTGTAATCAATGATTTCCAGGGTTCCGTCGGGATGGCGGTCAATGCGGTCTACTCTGCCGGAAAGCTTAAAAGCCCCAAGATCGTGAGTGATCGTTTTTTCGGTGGCAACCGTTTCGATTTCGGCGGCGGCGCGTTCCTGATGGGCGGCATGGTACGCTGCCACGATTTCGCGTCCTTTTTCCTGGTGTTCGATTTCTTGCTCTTGAGTGTCGTAGCCCGCCGACACCCAGGAAGTCTGGAGCGTGGAAGTCAATTCCTCAACGCTGTGGGCGGCTCCCTCCTGATGAAATTCTTGCAAAACGTGATGGAGCGACGTGCCGAAACTATAGTACGAACGCGCTTTCTGATAAAACTTCCCGATTTTGTCCAGATAAATGTAGCGGTACTTCACCGGGCACTCCAAATAAGTTTTGATTTTGGTGGGACTGAGCACAGGCTTGCGGGCAGCTTTGGGCTTGGTCGTTTTCGGGGCAGCGGTTCTGGGCATGACGACTCCTTCTCCAGGCAGAGGCGTTGGCAGGGTTTGTTTTGCTGCATGATACCGTAAAAGGCGGCGGAGAAACGAGTAGACGGGCAGAAAAAAGAGCAGAAGCGAAGTCGCTTCTGCTCTTTTACAGTTATGTTAACGTGACCGAAAGCGGGCTGTGCCCAAGTCGGCGCACGACGGGGAAAATAACGGGCTTCGCCCTCTTACGCTGTGGCCCGAAGAGTGAAATGAAACGCGCTTCTCCTCAACCGGAGCGATCTGACTGCGCCTCACTCGTTATATTCCCGATTTTCCGCCCCGCCCGGCCCCCGTAAGCCTGCGGGATTTCGTTTGATTCTTTTTTATTCCTCGCCTCCCAGCAGTTTTCGGGCTTCGTTGAGGCGGTCGGCGGCTCTGTCGCCCGCGTTTCGCACCCCTTCGATCTCTTCCAGCGGAATGACAATCGTTCGCACCCCTTCAAGATCGAGGGCCCCGATGTCGAGCGTTAAAAACCCCTCTGGCGTTACCTGCCCGCCGTGATCTTTTCGGAACTTCAATCGGTTTTTTGGAAACAGCATCGCTCTCTCTTTTTCGCTCTCGGGTGACTCCGCTTGAAATGGTTTCCCTTATCATGGCTTCACCCAAGAAAAAAGACCCGCTTCAACTTTCCTTCCAAAGTTACTGCGGCTGCGCCGTTACGTTCACCGAATACGTGATCGTACCGCTTGTGGCCGTGACCGTGAGCGAAACCGGCGAGGTGGGAACGGCCCCGCCCGACTGCCGGACAGTGAAGGAGGCGGTGGCACTGGGCTGATTGCTCAGATCGAGCGTGGCGGGGTTGATTCCGCTCACGAGATAGCCGTTTCCGCCGCCGGAAAGGGTGAGGGTGACGGGTTGATTGAAACCGTTCAAGGCGGTCACGGTGACGGTATAGGTCGCGGGGGTGTTCGTACCCACAAACGCATTCGAGGGCGACACGCTGAGATTAAAGGCCTGCTGAACATTGGTCGGCTGCACGATGAGCGTGGCCGGAATGGTGCCGAACGAATTTTGGCCCACACTGCCCGCAATCACCAGATTATAGGTTCCCGATGGGGTATTTGCCGAAGGCGTGATCGTCAGGGTCGAGGTTCCACGCAGGCTCGGCGAGGTGAGGGCCACCTGCGCCGGGCTGAACGTTGAGGCTGCATTTGCGGGCAGTCCGGTCACCGACAGGTTGATCGCCGAGGCCGGAACCGTCGAAGAGAACAGGGTCAGATTGTAAACCGCAGGCTGACCGGGCGAAGTCGTGGCGGTCGCGGTGGTCAGCGTCAGGGGGGCGGACGGATTGGGCGTAATCACCGCATTGTTGTTACTGCTGCCATCGCTGCAGCCAAAAAGAAAGAGCGCACTCAACCCGCAAAGCACGCGCAGGGCAGAACCGGTTCGCATGAAATTTGTTCCCCTCGTGGAAAGTAAGGGCGGCTCTCACTCCGCCATTGCACTCTACGAATAGGGAGGACAATTGTTGCAGTCCCCGGCGGCAGCCCCTTAGGAGAGGGGAAGCAGTGCCCGGCTTCTACGGGTGGACAGCCGACGGTTTCCCGTCCACGCCGTCTTTGCCTGGCTGGGGACTTGGTGAAATCGCCGAGGCACGGTAGAGTTCGATCCAATCCCCTCCGTCTACGTGCCCGACGCGCCCGCTCACCATTACAAAGTAGACTTGCAGGTAGGTCGGGGGCGGGGACGGATCATAAAACAGGATCGTGCGGTCGGGATCGGTAATCTCACTCCAGCGTCTGCCCCGAAGCTGCAAATTCGCCTCAAAGGGACGCCCGGTGGCAGGGTTGAACAAAGCGTGTTCGCGTCCGAGGTTCGGTTTCAGAAGCCGCCGGGTCTCTGCCGCATCTCGAGAGGACGGGAACTGCCCTTTGTGGCGGGCACAGTATTCCCGCACCAACGCCTGAAGTGCAGGCAGGTCATTCCTCATGTGGCGCAAATAGCCCGACGGCAGGCCGTGCTCCCGCGTAAACCGGTTGAAGCCGCCATTCGAGATCGTATCGCTGATTTCTTTGCCGAACTGTTCCAGTTTTCGATAAATCGCGACGCCCAGAATCACGAGCAGGGACCCGACCACCGCTGCGGCTGCAAGCTCGTGCTTTCGTGAGTACATCCTGTCTTCCTCTTTTGATCGGTCTCTCCATTCCCCCTGCTTGTCCAAAAAATGTTTCTGAGGGTTCCAAGAGGGATGTCTCTCCGATGTCGGGGAACGTTTACCTGATTTTTCGGGTTTGTCCGGGTGAGGGGAATTTCGGTGTCTACAACCTTCTCTCAATCCATTTTTCCCTCAATCCATTTTTCCCTCAATAAATGCTGCATGGCTCCACGCTCAGTCATTCCTTATCTCATCTGCATCTCATCTGCGTTTTTGGTGACGGCCCCGAACCTCGCTTCCAATCGAAGGAAGAACGAAAGAAAGAATGGATCGAGATGAAAACTGTTCAATCCGTTTTCGGGTTTGTTGGCAGACCCAGCCCTCTTTGCTGTGCTGCGGGTTACTGCCAGAATTGGTAGGTGGGCAGGCTTTGCACAATGCCGTAGATGTTCCAGAGGGAGCCGGTGACAAACTGCCCCAGCATCAACCCCAGGAAAAACGGCAGCGACCGCTGAAAGCCGCCCCGCCCCCCGTAGCGCAAAATGAGCGACTTGAATACCCACGCCAGAAACAGCGGTCCCCACACCAGATTGATTTCCCAGGACGAAGTGATGGCGAAGGCGAGCGGGTGCAGCGGCCACCAGGGAAAACGTACCCGCAAAAATTGCAGCAGAAACGCCAGCCCAAAGCCGATCCAGATGGCAAGCAGTTCGGAGAATTTCCCGATCTGCGGCGACTTAAGCCAGGCATCCAGCGTGTTGAACGATTCGGCTCCAAAGGTCGCACGCGATTTTCCTTCGGCTCCATAGGAGTACATCAGGTGCAGAATGGCCCAAAACGCCACAAATACTGCAAATGCTCCTAAAAAGAGAAGCGCGTAGTGCCACTGTTTGTAGGAAGAGCGGGACTGCTCCGCCAGTTTGTAGGCTTCAAGCTGATGCGGCATCGGGTGAGAGCGATACGCCCGATTAAACCAAAAAAAGATCGCAAAAGCCGACAGGTTGTCTGCGTCGAAGGCACGGCTGCCCGCCACGCGGGTGAGGATCATTTCGGGGCCGGTGTAGTGCAGGTCGTGCACGGGAGTTCCGAGTTCCGCCCGCATTCGGGTAATCGCCAGCGCAAGCGCGAAGTAGATGAAGAAAAAGAGAACCCCGATCCACCAGGTCATCCCCAAATAAGTGGCAAAGCCGACCAGAGCACTTACGCCGAGGGCCATTCCGATGAGCGCGTTTCGATACGAAATCGGCTCTTTGGAATCGTCGAGTGTGGAGGGCTTGCCGAACGCCCGCAGCAGCACCTGCCGGAGATAGTTGCGGCTGATCCAAATGCTGTACAGAAAAAAGGAGAGATACGCCCCGAACGCCTGATTTTCGGTGTAGGGAAAACGCGGGTCTTGATCGTAAGCCGCCGCCACCGCCCACACGTGCTCCAGCTTCCACATCCAGTAGAAAAAAAAGCACGAAAAGAGAAAGTCGAGAGGCATCAACATTCCAAGAGCGATCATAAAGGGATAAAATGAAAGCGGTGTCCAGCCAATCGCATTGAACGGCTTCTGCGTCACGAACTGACTGAGGTCTATAAAGCTCTGCCCGAAGCCCGGCGTCAGCACTGTCGGAATGTTCGGATAATAGTAGTTCAGGGAGTTGATCATATCTACCGCAGAAGCCAGCAAAAAACCGCCCCAGAAAAGACGGTTGCGAAACAGGCCTTTCGGCTCGAAGGAGGCTTCGTTCGTGATTTGCAGCGGCAGCTGCACAATCGGGTAGGTAAGGCGTTCGCTGTCTGTCCACTGCTTGCGAAGAATGGCGTTGATACAAAGCATCACAAAAAGCAGGGTGGTCACAAAAAGCGTCCAGATGCAAACCACCGGAAACCAGGCTTTGAGGTAGTTCAGATGCCAGATCGAGTCGTTGCCAAGATAGTAAGAACGATAAATGGCTTCGTCGGAGATGAAAAGGCGGCCTCGCAGGTGGGGATTGATAACGTTCGCCCAGTTGTTTCCGGTGTCGGCGTGCTTGAACGACCAGGTGAGCATCGGAACAAACACTTGAAGCGCGTCATGTCCTGCCACACAGGAGCCGATGCAGAGCACCGAATAGATCAGCAGCAGTTCGCCGCGTTCCAGGGCCACCCGGGGGGAAAAACGCCGCACCCCGCGATTGAGCAGGGTGAGAACGAGCAGAATGAAAACGGTGTTGAAAAGCAGCGAGATGGTGGTGGGATGCGCGGAATAGCGCACGATTTCCATCTGCACCACCCACAAAGCATTGATCGGGAGAAGCAGCAGTGCCAGCAGGACGGAACGGAAGGTCACCGCTTTTCCGCGCGGCAGGGAGGCGTGCAGAGAGTCGGACAATTCAGCAGAATCGTTAGAAGCCGAAGCATTGGGTGGCGCACGATGTGGAAGAGCCATAGTCGTTGAGTTTGCCCGTCAAGAAAAAGGTTGCAGTCCATTTCGCGAAAATGGGAGTGAATTCCTCTTTCGGTGGCAGTTCAAAAGGGCGGAGATGGCTTATTTCAATCCCAAACGAATTCTGCTTCTATTGCCGCAACCCAAATAAAGGCGTTCCAATTCGAGACAAAGAACCAATGCACAAACGCCGCATCGTCCGAAACTTCGGGCAGTGAAGCAGAGGAAGGGTCAAGCAGAACTTCGTCGTAATTTCCGTTGCTGGTGATTTCCAACTCTCCCTGCTCAAACGAATAGTTGTTGTCAGGGGGCGGTAAAATGCAGTAGATCAATCCGCTTAGCAGGAGAGTTCCTTGGGCTGTCCCTATTGCCGTGATATTCGGAGCGTCAGGATCGCTAACGTCGAGGGAGCATCGCATCGTTAGAATCCGCGCATTGTAATCTATCGAAAGAGTGTGAATCACCGCATCGTGAAACGAGGCGCAGGGAAAGCGGTTGCCCAGGAGCGAATTCAGTTTAAGTTCACGCATTTTCTGCCGTTATGCTCTTCCAAATCTTTTCTTCTACTCACCCCTTGCCTCTAGTCTCCAGAAATGCAGCTTATCTTCAGCGGAAAAACTGAAGCGTAAGGGGATATTCGTAGAGTTCGCCGTCCCGCGCCCGCATCGCTCCGACAATCGGCAGAATGATGCCCAAAAGATAGAGCGCGATTCCCAGGGGAATGGCGGCAATCAAGCCGATCACCGTAAACGCCAGAAACGTGCAGACCGCTCCGTAAATCAACTCGGAGAAAATCCAGTTGGCGATGCTTTTGCCGTGCGCGTCAAGGTCGGGGTGTTCGCTTTTCTTGAACTGCCAGATCAAAATAGGAACGAGCCAGCCCAGCACCGGAAGAGCCGTATGCCCCAGCAGCTGCGACAGGTGCATGAGCAGGGCGGCTTGATTCGCCTGCTCGTTTTTCGGCTGTGTTCGTCCCATTGAAGAATAATTATTGAAACTCATCGTCTGTTTACCTTCTTTGTCTCACGTTCCCTGCACACAAATCGGCCCTCGGAAAAATTTTGCTCCCGGCGCGGTTCTCTTCTGCTTGCCTTATTTCTCTTGACGGAGCAAACGTGAAACCGGTTGCGTTTTTACGCTTTTTCGTCTTCCGATTTCGTAGAATCAGGTAGGATAAAGTGCCTTTCTCTCAGAGAACGAAACCGTCTGGAGTGACTCTCATGGAAAAACTGAACCAGAGCCTTCTGGAATTGATTACCGAAACCGCGACCAACCTGCCTTCCGATGTCCGAAAAACCCTGCGTGCCGCCTACGGGCAGGAACGCCCTGGAACGCAGGCATCGCAAGCTCTTCATATCATCAACCTTAATGTGGACATGGCGAAACAAAACGTCTCGCCGATCTGCCAGGACACGGGGATGCCGACCTTTCATGTGCATACCCCCGTCGGCGTAAACCAGCTCGTGCTCAAAAAGGCGATTCAGGAAATGATCGCCGAAGCGACCCGGCTGGGCAAACTGCGTCCCAACTCCGTAGACTCGGTGACGGGCAAAAACTCCGGCCTCAACCTGGGGCCGGGAACGCCGGTGATCCATTTCGAGCAGTGGGAAGAGGATGAGATCGAAATCCTGCTTCTGCTGAAGGGCGGCGGCTGCGAAAATAAAAATATCCAGTACAGCCTGCCCGCCACTCTGGAGCACGTCGGCAAGGCCGGACGTGACCTTGAAGGGGTTTACAAGTGTATTCTTCACGCGGTCTGGCAGGCGCAGGGACAGGGCTGCAGCGCGGGATTTCTGGGGGTCTGCATCGGCGGGGATCGCACAAGCGGCTACGGATTTGCCAAGCAGCAATTGTTTCGAGACAATTACGATGTAAACCCCGATCCCGCCCTTGCCGAACTTGAAGCCCGCGTGATGGTGAATGCGAACGATCTCGGCGTCGGCACGATGGGGTTTGGCGGCAAAGTTACGCTGCTCGGCTGCAAAATCGGTGCGTTGAACCGGCTGCCCGCCTCGTTTTTCGTTTCTGTCTCCTACAGCTGCTGGGCATACCGCCGCCTCGGAGTGCGGCTTGATCCGAAAACGGGTGAAATTCTGCGCTGGATGTTCCGCGAGGAAAACCCCGTGAAAATGATTCAGGAGTCCGGGCTGCCCGCCACCGGCAAAGAGGTTCGTCTGACTACCCCGCTGAAAGAGGAGGACGTGCGAAGCCTGAAGGTGGGGGACATCGTGATTTTGTCGGGGCCGATGGTGACGGGGCGCGACGAACTGCACAAATACCTGATGACCCATGATTCCCCGGTAAACCTTGACGGCGCGGCCCTGTACCACTGCGGGCCGGTGATGCTGAAAGACGAAGACGGCAAGTGGCACGTGAAAGCGGCGGGGCCGACCACTTCCATTCGCGAGGAGCCGTATCAGGCAGACATCCTGAAAAAATTTGGGGTAAGGGCGGTGATCGGCAAGGGCGGTATGGGAGCGAAAACGCTGGCGGGCTTACGGGAATCGGGCGCAGTGTACCTGAATGCGATTGGCGGCGCGGCGCAGTTCTACGCCGAGGCGATCACGGGCGTGGAGGGCGTTCATTTTCTAGAGGAGTTCGGCGTTCCCGAAGCAATGTGGGTACTCGATGCAAAAGACTTTGTGGCGGTAGTGACGATGGACAGTCACGGCAATTCGCTTCATGCGGACGTGGAAACGGCGAGCGGCCTCAAATTGGAGTCGGTGCTGGTTTCTGCTTAACCGCCGAAGTTCAGGGGTGAAAATTCCAAAAGCCGCCCTCCGTAATTCCAGGAATTACGGAGGGCGGCTTTTGATTCGAGGGCTTTTGGGTGCGTTTCTGCGTTCTTACTCGGCCAGCTCGGAGAGGAGCAGTTTAAGGGTGGTGTTCAGCAGAATGGAAACATCGCTCTCAAAGCGGTTTGCCACGAGAATGTCGGGCAGTTTGTCGCCATTGACGTTTCCGACCGCAAGACCCACCGGCCCCGAACCGCCGAAGAACTCCTGCGACGGAGCGAACACCCCTTTGCCCCGGTTAAGCAAAACGGAGAGGGACTGGTCCGTATCATTGGCTGTGAGGATGTCCAAATCGCCGTCGCCGTTGAGGTCGGCCACCACAACAAAGGAAGGATCGGTTTTAACGGAACCCACGCGCAAAGGCTGGGCTGTTCCAAATCGTCCGGCCCCGCTGTTGAAGAGCACGGAAACGGTGCTGTCGCCATTGTTCGCCGTCACGAGGTCGGGCTTGCCGTCGCCGTTGAGGTCACCGGAGGCCACCGAAAAGGGAGTTTTCCCGACCGAGAAAGAGGACGCGGTGCGAAAGGTTCCGTCGCCCTTTCCAAACGCGACCGAAACGCTGTTCGATCCCTGATTTGCGGTGGCAAGATCAGGGATGCCGTCGCCATTGAAATCCGCCGCCGTGATGCCCGATGGAAAGCTGCCCACCGAAAGGGAAATCGGGGCGCGGAAAGTGCCGTCCCCCAGCCCCAGGAAAACGGAGACGGTATTGGAGCCTCCGTTTGCAACGGCGAGATCGGGAATGCCGTCGCGGTTGAAGTCTCCGCTCACCACTCCCATCGGCGTCGAACCCGTCGAAAGAGACACAGGAGCCTTAAAGGTTCCGTCGCCGTTTCCGAACAGCAGGGTAAGATCGTTACCGAATTCGTCTACCACGACCAGATCACGCTTACCGTCTCGATTAAGGTCTACCGCGATGATGGACACCGGAGCGAACCCCACCGGCAGCTCACCGAGCGAGGTGAAGCCCCCCGCGCCGTCTCCGGCAAACACGGTCACGGTGCTTTCCTGGGCATTAGCCACCGCCATATCCAGCTTACCGTCGCCGTTCAGATCGGCGAGGGCAACGGCATAGGGAGCGGCGGAGCTGCTCGCGCCGCTGAAAACTGTCCCGGACGCCGCAAACGTTCCGTCTCCATAGCCGTAGGTGATCGCAACGCCGAAGCTGGGGGCAAGGAGGTCTACTTTGCCGTCGCCATTGACATCTGCCGCGACGCTGCCGCCCGACTGCCCGTAAAACAGTGCGGAACGGTGATAGGTTCCGTTGCCGTTTCCAAGCAGAATGTGTCTGGCTCCGCCGGAGGTCGTCACCAGATCGGGCTTGCCGTCCCGGTTGAGATCGGCAACGCTGTTGACGGAAAGAGCGTCCACTTTTACGGGAGTGCGAAAAGTAAGGTCCCCTTTGCCCAGCAGTACGGACGTGCCCGAACCGGAACCGAAGTCTCCGCCCGCCACAATGTCCGGCTTGCCGTCTCCGTTCAGGTCGGCGACAAACACACGGGTCACGCGGGTGTCATCAGCGATCAGGGTGCGTTTCGCCTCTGCGAATCTGCCGCCGCCGAGACCCGGCAGCACCGTCACGTCTCCGTTTTGCCGGGCCACGACCAGATCGAGTTTTCCGTCTCGGTTGAGATCGGCAGCCTGAATCTGCCACAGAGTCGAGACATCCGCCGTGTCGTAGAACACGGGCGCACGGAACGTGCCGTCGCCGCGTCCGAGGGCCACCATCACCCCGGTTGTCTGAAGCCCCGTCACCGCAATATCGAGTTTGCCGTCGCCGTTGAAGTCGCCGGCGGCCACCGAGAACGCCTGTTGCAGCGAAGTTGTATTGAGGGGAGCGCGAAAGGTTCCGTCGCCTTTGCCGGGAAACACCTGCAGGCTCGCATCGGTATCGTTGGAGCCAACGAGAATGTCGGGAATGCCGTCTCCGGTGAAATCCGCCACGACAATGGTGCTGGAGTAGAGGCCGGTGAGCGGATAGTTGACCGGGGGAGCATAACCGCCGCGCCCGTTACTCAGTCTAACGGACAACAGGTTCAGCGACCCCGTGCCGGAGGACGAGGTAGTGATGAGATCGGGAGGCCCGCCCCGGCGCAGCGCAGCGACCGCGACCTGATCGGTGAGCGTATTGGCCGGGGGCGGCAGGATCGGAGTAGCCTTTAGGCTGAACGGATTGCTTCGGGAGGGAGCGGGAAACGATTGGGCCGAAACGGTTTCGGCGCAAAAACCGGCGGAGGCGGCCAGCGCGAAGCTCAACGCGAGGCGGCCCTTTCTGAAAGGTGAGTTCATGGATTCTCCTGACTTTTCGTGAACGGCTTGTTGACGGGTTTGGATGGAAGGTCGGCGAATGTCGGAAAGACAGAGCCTGACCGATTTCGCAGGCCGGCCCCCCCCCAGGCCCTGCGGCGGGAGGGAGCCGTCTTTGCAGGGTCAGGTTACCAAGAGAGCGTCATGGAAACGTCATGGAAAAAAGCGGAGGGCGGCTTTTACGAAAAAGGCGTGAGGAGAATCGCGAGCGCGTGCTGAGCGGCTTTCTCGCCGGGAAGCCGACGGCCCTCACTCCAGAACCGAAGCCAAAGCTTCTCTCCGAGGGCGGTGCGGCAGGCGGCACGGGCACGCGCTCCCTCCACTTCTCGAAGCAGCGGCCTGGGTGAAACGGCAAGAAGAGCCTCGACGGTTCCGAAAAGCCGAGCCGCCGTTTCCGAGCGCAGGGCAAAGGCTTCCCGCCGGGCAAGAGCTTCCAGTGCCGGGATAACGTTTCGTTTCAGCGGGGGATTGGCGTTTTGGCACAGGGTGAGGGCTTCGGTTAAAAAGGGGGCGGGCGACCGACTGGAACCCATCTCGCCCCCGCTGCAGTGGAGCAGGGCCAGACTACCCAGCACCGAAATGAGTTCCAGCCGGTCGCCCGCTTCCCGCAGAAGCGGGAGGGCCTGCTCAAACCGCTCGGTACTTTCGGGGCCGTGACCGCTTTCTGCCAGCACACATCCCAGGCTGTTGAGCGCGTGTCCTTCCCCGCGCCGGTCGCCCAGCTGCCGCCGTCTTGCCAAGGCTTCTTCCAGCAGGAAAAGCGCAGGCTCCCATTGCTTTTGGTGATAGCGCAGAATACCGAGGTTGGCAAGGATGGTTGTTTCTCCTGCCAGCGAGTTGATCCGACGGTAGAGGGCCAGGGCTTCTTGATAGAGCGGCTCACATTCGGAGAGTTCTCCGCGTTCGATCCGAATTTTCGCCAGATTGTTGAGGGCCGCTGCAATGCCCCGCTCTTCGCCGAGGCTCCGCCAGATCGAAAGACTTTCCTCCAGAAGCGAGCGGGCGGAATCATCATCGCCCAGGCTGGAGCGCGTGGTACTGAGCAGCAGCAAGGCTCCGGCAATGCCGCGCCGGTCATCGAGGCGGCGCGACAAGGCCAGACTCGCTTCGTGGCGGTGCTGGGCAATGGCGGCATCGCCCTGAATCCAGGCAAGCAGTCCTGCCCCGGAAAGAGCACGCGCTCGATATTTTTCCCGGCGGCTGTTTTCGGAATCGAAGGCCGGGTCAAGGGCATCCTTTTGCTCCTCAAGCCTTAAAAACGTTTCCAGCCAGGTGCGCCCTTCGGTGAGGTAACCGCGCCCGTGCCAGAATCGGAACAAGGCCCCTGAAAGCTGCGTACCGAAGGAAACCTCCTCCGGTTTCGCTTCGCAGCGGCGCAAAACCGCCCGCAGATTATCGTGCTCGGCTTCCAGCCGATCAAACCAATGTTTTTGCTTTCCGCCCACCAGCAGCGGCTCGATGGCCTCCGCCAGTTCCACATAATAACTCCGATGGCGGGCGTCCAGCGCGGCGCGTTCGTCTTTTTGCGAAACCTGCTCACCACAGTAATCCCGAATCACCTCCAACATTCGGAACCGCACCGTTTCCTCGACCTCCTCGGTGAAAATCAAAGAAGAGTGACGGAGTTCTTCCAGCAGCGTCAGGGCGTCCTGCCGCTCACAGACGCTCTGGGCTGCTTCCAGCGTCCAGAAGCCGTGAAATACGGAAAGCTGCCCGCAAAACCGTTTCAGCTCTGGGGAAAGAAGATCGAAGCTCCAATCGAGGGCGGCTTTGAGCGACCGGTGGCGGGGGGCCAAGTCCCGGCGGCGGCTGACCAGAAATTCCAGTCGGTGTTCAAGCTGAGTCAGCATCTGTGCGGGAGTGACCAGTCCCGCACGAGCGGCGGCGAGTTCCAGGGCCAGCGGCAGCCCTTCGAGCCGACGGCAAACTTCCAGAACGGCCCCTGCATTTCGCGGCGTGATTCCAAAATCGGGACGTACCCGCTGAGCGCGATCCACAAATAACTGCACGCTGGCCGTTTGAGCCAGCGGTTTAAGAAGAGCAGGGTCGGCAGGAGATGGCAGCGGTGCAAGGGCCATTTCGCGCTCGCCGTCCAACTGGAGCGTCTGGCGGGAGGTCACCAGACACCGAAGCGATCTCACCTCTTGGAGCAGGGCCGAAAGCAGATCGGCTCCCTGGGGAAGCAGCTGCTCGAAATTGTCGAAGATCAACAGAGCGGGGTTTTGGTTTAGAAAGTGAACGGCTTTTTCCAGCGGAGAGGCATTGGGCAAAAAGGCACGGGCTGAGGCGGGCACAAGGGCATCGGCAATTCTTTCGGCATCGGTGAGATCGGCGAGCGAAACAAACTGAAGGGCGAGGGAAGCGGGATTGTTCTCGGCGAAACGGCGGGAGGCTTCTACGGCAAGCCGGGTTTTCCCGATCCCGCCGATCCCGGTCAGCGTCAAAAGCCGGGCGTCTGGATCGTCAAACCAGGTTTGGAGCTGAAGCAGTTCTGCTTCTCGCCCGAAAAACCGGGTGAAAGTGAGCGGCAGGCTCACCGGCGAAGCCGCTCTAGGAGGGCTGGCGAGGGGCGGCCTGTCTTGAACGGAAAGCGGCGCAAGCTCCGCTGCGGGCCGTTTTGCCGAAAGGGACGGCAGCGGGGGAGTGCCGGAAACCGACTGGGGGAGCAGGGCTTTTAGAGCGGACGGAGGCAGTTCGCCCCAGTGTGTGTGAAAGGTTTTCTCCAGCTGAGCGTAGTGCCGCTTCGCCGCCTCTGGCTTCCCCGCCTTCAGCAGCAGGTGCAGCAGGGCAGCGTTGGCGTTTTCGTCGAACGGGTCGTTTTCGGTTCGGCGCAGCGCGTAAGAAATCGCCTGTCCCCAGTCCTGCCGCGCCTCGGCCAAGTCGCGCAGTTGTTCCAGCAGGCCGGTGTAAAGGCAGGCAAGACGTTCACGGGCCGCCAGAACCCAATCTTCGTAAAAGCCGGGCAGCAGCTCGCCGCCATAGAGGGCAAAGGCTTCCAAAAGCCGGGCTTCCTGCTCAAGAGGCGAGCCGGACATGGAGGCGGAAATCAAAGCCTCGAAGCGGGCCGCATCGGTGGTGACGGCGGCGGGGTTCAGGGAAACATGGCTGTGGGAGGCGGAGAGCACACTGCCGGAAGGAAGGCCGGGCGGCTCCAGCTGGCGGCGAAGCGAAAAAAGCGCGTTACGAAAACTGGCCCGGCCTGCCGAAACTTCGCTTTCGGGCCAGAGCCATTCGATCAGTTCTTCGCGACTGAATTGACGCTGCGGGGACAGGGCGAGCCGAGCCAGCAAAGCAGCGGCTTTCCGGCTGTAAAAGCGAGTGTAGACCAGTTCTCCCGAAAAAACGCGCATTTTTCCGAGCAGCTCGAAGTGCCATTGCGTATTCATGCCGTTTAAGTTTGTTCCAACCTGAAAAAACTGCCTGATCTTTCTTTTGTGACGAGGCGAACGGGGTCTTCCGCAACACTGCCGCCCGACTGCCCGTAAAACAGCGCAGAAAAACGCACGGTCTCGCGGCCTTTGCGGGGGGTTCCCTGTCTTGGCTCTCTTTCAATGAAGGCAGAACGCTTTTTCACAAAGGCGTTAAAAATCTCATCACTCAAGGCAAAAAATAAACTCGGCTCTAAAATCTTGCAGGGTCTCCGAAGAGAACGGAAAAACGCCTTTCAGCGCGGATTTGAGTTCTGCGGAAAAAAGTTTTTCACCCCCTGAAGGGCATCTTCCCAGAGCGAATTTCAATCGGTCAGCGAGGCTTTTTCGTGTGGGCGAGAAGCCAGGGATAAAGATCGGAATTGGCGTAGGAAACCGTCCAGCAGTTGTGTCCGAGGTCGGGGTAGACCGTGAATTTAATGTCGCCGCCCGCCTTTTTCACGGCCCGCACCATGTCCTGGGACTCATGAAACGGCACGGCTTCATCGAGTTTGCCGTGAAAATTCCAGATCGGCAGCGATTTCAGGCGGTCGGCGTCACGCGGGTCGCTGCCGCCGCACATCGGGGCAATCGCGGCAAATACATCGGGGTAAGCAATCGCAGTCGCCCAGGTTCCGTAGCCGCCCATCGAAAGCCCGGTGAGATAAATGCGGGAGCGGTCAATGCGGTACTTCGCGCAGACGGTCTCGATCAGTGCCGCCACCTCTTCGGAATACCAGTCTTCGTTTTCGGGGCACTGCGGGGCCGCGACAATCATCGGCAGTTCCCGTCCGTGATCCACTTCTGCCAGAGGCCCGTGCACCCGCACCCGCGTCAGGTCTTCGCCGCGCTCGCCGGAGCCGTGCAGAAACACCAGAAGGGGATAAGTTTTCGCAGGCTCTTTCGCATAATCCCTTGGGATCGAAACATCAAACCGATATTCCGGGGTGTCGCCCAGCCGCTTTCGCAGGGCGTACCAGTAGCGGCGATCCCGCTCATAGGGCGAATTTCGCTCGACCTGTTTTTCGCCCGGACGGGCTTCATACAGCCCCGCCAGCAGCACGGCAGTTTGGGGCTTGCGGATCATACTCTCGAAGAATTCGTTGCGGAAACTGTCCGCGATGTATCTGCTCTGCTCTTTCGCCACCGAGGGCGGGATGCCGATTTCGGGGGGAAAGTTCATCTGTCCCTGCATTCGCGTTTCCCAAAACCGATCCACTTTTTCTTTTTGCCGAAACAGGGTGGTGTATTGGGCCGTATGCTCCCCCTCCGGCGTGGTAAGTTCGGTCACGGCTCCGTACCGCCCCGGTGCTGAGGCCGCCTCCACCCTTTTGCCGTCGCCGCTGAAAAAGGTAGTTTTCACCTCAATCTTGCCGCCGTTTGTTGCGAGCGCATCCGTGCCCGAAACGGTAACCGCCGGAAATTTTTCGCCGGAGAACACATACGCTGCAAAGCCGACCCCCGCCCGCTTCAGCGTGTCCAGGCGGGCCGCCTGCGCCGAAGCGTCGGTTTGCGCCTCCGCGCTTGTCCCCCAAAGGGCCAGCAAAAGCACCGCTGTGATCCAGGCTCGTTGATACATCGTTGTTTGTCTCTTCCGTGTTTTCCTCAGAACAAGGCGGTTCTGATCCATTCTACGAAAGATTTTCGGCGTTTTTCTCAGCGGTTCGAGGGTAGACGCCCAAAAGAGGCGGTCAACCCTTTAATCCGGTGACGGCAATGCCCTGAATGAATTGTTTTTGCGTGAAAAAGAAAAGCACAATAACGGGTGCGACCACCAGGGTGGAAGCCGCCATGAGCAGATGCCAAAGCGTTCCGCCATGCTGACTCTGGTAAAACTGAAGTCCCAGCGACAGGGTAAACAGCTGCTGATCCTGAAGATACAGCAGCGGCCCCAAAAAGTCGTTCCACGTTCCCATAAACGTGAACAGGGCCACCACCGAAAGCGCGGGCTTAGCCAGCGGCAGAATGACAAGGCGGAAAATCTGCCACTCGGTGCAGCCGTCAATTTTCGCCGCCTCGGAAAGCTCAAAGGGAATTGTTCGGAAAAACGTCCGCAGCAGGTAAATGAAAAACGCAGAGCCGAACCACGCCGGAACCCACAGCGGGCGAAACGTGCCGATCCAGCCCAGGCTGCGGAACAGCCCGAAGGTGGGAACCATCGTCACCGGAAAGGGGATCATCATGGTGGCGAGCGTGAGATTAAACAGCACGTCGCGCCCTTTCCAGTTCAAACGGGCAAACGAGTAGGCCACCAGCGCGTTGGAAGCCACTGCCCCCGCCACCGTCAGCAGGCAGAGCAGGAGCGTATTGCGGGCATAGTACAAAAACGGAATGTAGCCCAGCTGATCTGCTCCGTTCATGGCCGCATTGCGATAATTGAACCATTGAATGTGGGACGGAATCCAGCGCGGCGGAACCTGCATCGTTTCGTTGATGGGTTTAAGCGAGGTTGAAATCATCCAGAGCAGAGGCAGCAGAAAAATCGCCGACAGCATAATAAGCACCAGATGGAGCAGCCACGCATTTTTTTGTTTTTCCAAATCGGGCACCTCGAAAAACGGACTGATTTCAGTATATCACGAAAGCCGGAGGAGAAGAGCACCCCTGCCCCCTAAACCGAGGATTTCTGCTCTACACACAGCCCGCAGAGCAGTGCATCAATGGCAAACCTGAAAAACTCCTCCTGCCGCTCCCGTTCGAGCCGGGAAAGCCGCCCCGCCAGAGCGAGTTCCGCAATGCCGTGCATCGTCGCCCACAGGGTGTGCGCGACCATTTCGATATCGCCGCATTTGAGTTGACCGCCCTCTATCGCTTCGCGAACCGCTTTTCGAATAAAGCCGCTCGCCCCTTCGCCGGTTTCCTTGAGCTGCACGAGGTAATCATCCAACGCCTGACTTTTCACCTCGAACATGATCTGGAAGTGCTGCGTGTGCTGAAGCGCGAACTGCACGTATCGCTCGCTGCCCTTTTTCAGCCGTTCGCAGGGGTCTTCATGCTGAATTTCCTCCATCCACGCGCCGAGCAGAGCGAACCCTTCTCCCGCAAGGTGAAGCACGATTTCCTCTTTGTTCTTGAAGTGAAGATAAATCGCAGTGGGAGAGTACTCGATTTTTTCGGCGATGCGCCGCATGGTGACCGCAGTATAGTCTTGAGTAACAAAAAGTTCGCGGGCAGCATCCAGAATCGCCTGCCTCAGTTTTTCCCGCTCCCGCACCCGCCGCTCTGCCGATGTCATGGTTTCTGACCTTGATTCCCAAACTTAACGTTGTGCAGAGTTTAGAAGAAACGCAAAATTTTGTCAACCTCTTTTTTGGCGGGATACAGCGAGCAAACACGCTCTTTACCGGTTGGGTGAAAAGGGGCACTTCCGCAACTGAGGTATCCTAAAGGAGGAAAACACCAATGCTCTCTCTTTTTTTAGAAAAACCTCTTGAAAACTCGACTTCCTCCTTCTCGGAGGTTCCGCTCGATCCGCCGCCCTACCGCCTCGGAACCGTAACGGTCAGTCCGCCGGTGGTGCTCGCTCCGATGGCGGACGTAACAAACGGAGCCTACCGCCGCCTCGTCAAGCGAATTGGAGCACCAGGACTGCTCGTCACTGAACTCATCTCAACGGCGGCCCTCCACTACAAATCTTCACGCACCTACTCAATGTTCGATGTCACCGAGGAGCAGCATCCGCTTGCGGTGCAGCTCTTCGGTTCCGATCCGGCGATGATGGCAGAGGCGGCAAAAGTGGCGGTTGGAGAGGGAGCCGATCTTATTGATCTGAACATGGGGTGCTGGGTTCCAAAGGTGTGCAAAACCGGGGCGGGCGCGGCGATGATGAAGGATGAGGCAGCGGCGTGCCGCGTGGTGGACGCCATTCTGAAAGCGGTGGAGGTTCCCGTCACCGTGAAAACCCGCGCCGGATGGAACTACGGGCATCTTGCAACGGCGGGGCTGGCGAAAAAATTGGAGGCCCTGGGGGTGGCGGGGTTTGCACTTCACGGGCGGTTTGCGGTGCAGGGACATTCCGGCGAAGCGGACTGGAACCTTATTCGCGAGATGAAAGAGGCTTTGAGCGTTCCGGTGGTTGGGAACGGCGACATCAAAACGCCGCAGGACGCCGCCCGAATGTTTCGCGAAACCGGCTGCGACGGCGTAATGATTGGACGCGCCGCCATCGGCAATCCCTGGATTGTGCGCGACTGTGTTCACTATCTTAAAACGGGCGAGCTGCTGCCTTCCCCTTCCTACGAGGAGCGAACCGCGACGGCCCTGCTTCATGTGCGCGATCTGGCGCAGAGTATGGGCGAAGACCGGGCGGTGCGCCATCTGCGGGGCCAGCTGCCCCACTACGTGAAGGGGTTTCGCGAAGTCTCCCGCATCCGTGAAGGCATCCATGCCGCCTGCACCATCACTGAAGTCGAGCGCGTCTTCGCCCTCTACGGCGGAAGGGAATAGGGTTAGGTGCTAGCGGTTCAGAGTTGAAAAAGGAGCGGTTTGCAAAAGCGGGCAGTTCCGTCTTCAGGACGTTTAGCCAAAGGCTCTCCAGACGGGTATTTTAATGCCCGGCTTTTCGATGCGCCTCAACGGGATTTGGATACCCGGTCTCTCGATGCGCCCCAGACCGGGGGTCAACCCTCGGAAGAGCGGAAATGACAACAACCCTGAACACGGACGCACTCCCCCCTGATCCCCACTCCCCAGCTCAGTATAGGCGGATGCAGCCGAACACCCGGCGGTAGGGGCGAACGCGGCGGGCGACGGCTCCGCCGTTTCCCTGCGAGCCGTCCACTCCGGGCTGAGTCGTGTTGAAGCCCAGCGTGCGGAGCTGAAGCGGGTTCGCTCCGCGCACGATCTCCACGTGATCGGCGGTTCCGTCTTCCTGCCAGTCGTAAAACACAAACCAGCCCGGCTGTGCCGCTCCGGGTTCCACCTGCGCTTTCGACACCCAGGTTCCCCGCTGTCGGGCATCCGAAATCATCACGCCGCAAGAGGCGGAAGGCAAAAAGTAATGACGGGCGATCTCCTCGCGGTATGCCTTCAAGCTTTCCAGATCGGTGGGCAGCGGCGGCGTGTGCAAAAAAGCCCAGGCTTTGCAGGCGGCATAAGCGATCCCGGCGGCACAGTAGGAATAGGGAGCTCCGTTTTCATCCGCAAATCCCAGCCCGAACAATTCCAGAAATCGGGTGATCTGTTCCCGGTCTTTCGCTCGCGTGGTTCCCACAAACCCCAGCCCCACCGAAAGCGTTTTCAGGGCGAACGTCTTTTCGTCCCTGGCTGTCCACAGTTCCATGCACGGTACTCCTCTGCTCCAAGCGAAATAGGGTGAACCTTTTCTTTGCGGCGGGAGACCAAAAAGACGGCAGCGGTCTGCCAACCTCTGATACTTTTTTCCGAAAGAAGGCTCTCCATGAAATTTTTTTTCCTGACGGTTTCTTTTGCCTGCCTCGTCTCGGCAGCCGTTGCAGGCCCGCCCCAAAAAGCCCCGGCCAAGAAAGGAACGGTTCCCGCCGAAATTTCGTGCGCCGTTGTTCCCGGCGATAAAGTCAACCTTAAAAAAGCCACCGCCGAAAAACGCTTTGCCGATTACAAGGGACGCCGCTATTATTTCTGCTGTGAGAACTGTCCGCAGAAATTCAAGAAAAATCCGGCTAAATATGCGAAATCTCCCTCGGTTCCTCTTGCGCAGGTGACCAAAAAGGGCTGACTTCGCTCGGTGCGGGGCCGGACAAAACCTTGTTCGCATCGCTTTGCCCGGCCACTCCCTCAAAGGCAGGCCGCTATTTTCCGGCTGCTGTAATCTCTACCTCCACCGTCGGAGCAAAGCGGCGCGTGGTTCCGTCCGAGGCGGTGGTCGAAACAGTGAAAATCAGCGTGTAAAACCCCGGCGTCAGTCCCGCTGTGTCCAGATTGATCCAGAGGCGCGGATTGGTGAGGCTGCCGGGGTCGAACCCCGCCGTGCTCAAACTGCCGAACCCCGGTACACCCGTGCCGTTTGCATCGAACAAGGCCCCGGTCGGGGCGGGGCTTGTCTGGATCGCTACCGTCCCGATTCCCGCCGAAATCTGAGCGAGGATCGGTCGGCGTTCGCCCTCTCGCACTCGCGTGTAACTGTCCGGCATCGTCTTCGCTCCTCCTGTTCGCTTTCGTCCTCTTGCGCTTCCCGCCAGGTTGCCGCCGTTTCAACCTCGAATCTTTCCATGCCGTTCACCTCGATCACGAGCAGGTTCAGCCCCGTGTCCCAGGTGCGCGACAAAGCACTCACCTCTTTTAACGTTCGCTCAACCTGCCGAACCGTTCGGGACGTACCGCGCAAAATCACACATCTCGCCTCTCGCTCCGCCGTCTCGCCTTTCATGGTGTCTTTACTTCTTTCTCGCCTATTTCTTGCCTAAATCGCTCCCAGCACCTGCTGCCCCGCCAGCACCGTTCCTCCTGCAAGCGGCGTCCACCGCAAAAAATAGTGCCGCAGGGGGTCGGGAGCCGAGGTAAAAAACGCCACCGTTTGTACCGAAGCCGAAGGCAGCCCCGCCGCGTCTATCGGAGACCAGACCGCGCCGTTTGCAAAAAACCAGCTGCTCTGATCGTCCAGCGACGAGGCTTCCAGCACAGTGGCGGTAAAGTCCGGCACTTCGGAAATTTCGAGTTGAATGTGAGTGATCGAGGCTGCCCCGGAGAAAACTGCCGTCACGCCGCGTGATTTCACGAGTGCCCCGAAAAAAGCATCCGGCGCGTCTGCCGAGATCGTCACTTCGACGTGGCTCCCCTCCCCGGCAGAAAACATCTGCGGCATTCCGCGCACCGTCCACCAGGTGTCTGCCTCCCGGCGGTAAATCCGGTTTCCATCCTTGATCCCGGAACCCGCTTCGGTTGGAAGCCACAGCTGCGCGAGCGTGGAACGCGACACCCCCTGAAGGGCCACCCGGTCTTTCGGGGCTTCGATTTCCACATAGGCAGCGGCTTCGGATTGAATCAGGGCCGTGCCGTTCGCTTCGTACACATCCACCGTTTCCGTCCACAGGATCATCGGTTTTCTCCTTTTGCCTTTTTTGTTGTCTGTTCGTTTGTTCTGTGGCTTTTTTGGGCTTACCAGCTGCTCATTTCATCCATCGAAAAAGGCGTTCCGGTGGTCTGTGAAGCGGCGCAGCTGCCGCTCTGCCCGCGCAGTTCTCGTGCCAGTGTAAGGCATTGGCCGCTCCGCTGGGTGAAGTCCTGCTTGAGCTGCCCCTGCTCAGTTTTCAGAGCCGCCTGCGCATACTCCACTGCCTTGTTTTCGAGGATCGCGGCAGCCGCCCGCCGGGGATCATTGCCGTTCTGAAGCAGCAGAAACCCGATTTCGGCGTCAGTGCGGGTGCGGTCTCCGCCGATTTTGTTCAGGCCCGTCCCGTCGGTGTCTGCTGCATAAAACCGCGTCTGCCCGACTTTGGTGCTCAAATTAGAGGTGAATGTGGCCGCGCTCGCCATAAAACTCTCCTTCCCCGGCTGCCCTTCCGCCTCGCTCCAGTTCCGTCCAGATCAAATGCCTGCGCCAGGGCGTTTTCTCGCCCGGAACGTAGGGAGAAATCACCCTGGCCCGGTTCGGCAGGGTGCGCGAAATTTCCGCAAAGCACAGGCTTTGCGCCCGCTCGTTCTCCACACCGACGCGCCCCTGCCCCAGCGTCGGCAGCCACTGCCACGCCGTTTCCGCCGTATCGAACACCACCACTTTGCCGCCCACGCTCAGCAGTTCCCACCTGCCCGTCACTGCACTCACCACCAGCACCGCAGCATAATCCGGTTTCATGTGCCACCTCCAAAACCGATTGGATCCACCGATACCCCAAGATGTGAAAGAGGGAGGGGGTGAGAGGAAGGAGAGAGCGAACCCTCTCTTCCCCTTTTTCTCTTGGCCCTGTTTCTGCGCGGTTGAAGGGGCGGATCACAACTCTGCATTTTCACCCCGTCACCCCCTCATTCGTTTCACGCGGTCGCGCCGGTGATGAGGTAGCCGCCGAGGGCAAGCCCGGAGCCGTCCACCGCCACCAGCCGCCAGTCGCGCAAAAACGCCGCTTCTAGCATCGTTCCTTTGCGCCGCTCTTCGCGCCACCGCCGAACCGCCACGCCCCGTGCCCCGGTTGCGTCGTCGGGAGCCTCAAAGGTATAGCCCAGGCTCACCGTGCGAAGGGTCGGTGTGTCGGGACGATAATAGATCAAGGCCAAAGCCGTGCCGTCGTCGGCCTGCCATACATTGCCTGCCGAGTACCCCGCGCCCTCCACCGCTGTGTTGCGCTGGGTGGCCCCTTCGATCACGATCAGCCCGCGCATCACTTTCGGCAAACCCGAAATTGTAAGGGCGTCCTGATGCGTGTACTTCACCAGATCTTTCACGTTCGGGTGATCGGCGAGGGTTCGCGCCGCATCCACCGAGATCAGCAGGGTATTGGGTTCGCGGGCAATCCCGCGAATCACCGCCAGCTTTCCGTTTTTGAGATCGGTGAACGGTGCGCTGTTCGCCGAAGCGTACTGCGCCCAGCTTGTGCCCGTGCCGCCCGTTGTCAACGCCACTTTGTTGGACACCGGATAGTTCGCCCGTTTGCAGACGAGGCTGGCCGCCGCGATTTCGTTATCAAGCATCAGCCGCTCCGTCAACTGCACGGATTGATCCATGTCTGCTTGAAGCGGGTTGTCCGAGGCAGCGGCTTCGGCATCGGCCACAAACCCGCGATAGGCGTACTCCTCCGCGCTGTAATTCTGTGTTGAGAGCGTGTAATCGAGTTCTGCCGCCTCGGTTCCGGGTCGCCGCAGCGAAGCCAGCCCCGTCCCCGAACTCGGCGACGGCGACAAAAAGTCTTCCCGACGATACAGAAAATACTTGTTGCTGCGTTTGTTCACCGGAACCACCGGCAGCACGGTGTCCGCCACATACGCCGAATTACGATAGCCTACCGTGATTGCAATCTGCATCGGTGTGGGAATGGTATTTTATGCGGGCGTCAGGAGAGCCAGAGGGCGAGGCAAGGAGTTCCGAGGGTGCGAGATTTTCGTTTTACGGTTCCTCGGACGGGGATGTGGTCAATCAGTCCGCGTGCGATTAAGCCGCGTTGGTGGTCGGAGAGGATGTCATCGTCATTCCAGAAATCGGCGAACTCGAGGGTAAGGACGGTGCGGATTGCGTCAATGGCGGCGGGCGGCACGGCGGGCGCGGCGATGGCCTCTTCCAGACGTGCGAGGCGGAGGCGGAGGGCCTCCGTCTCCTTGTCGAACCTGCCCTGCCGTTCGGTGAGGTCGGTTTTAGTGATGGTGCCGTCTACGGCGAGATCAATGAGACGTTTGCGTTTTTCCTCGGCTGTGCGGAGATCGGCGTGAATCTGATCGCGCTGGCGGTAGAGCAGCTGGCGGTCTACTCGATTGCTGCGCTGTGCCTCTTCCCATTCCGCGAGGTCTTCGGCGAGGCGGGGGCGAGCGAAAACCTTGCCGAGCATTTGAGTAACTTCGGCGTGAACTCTCGTTTTCAGAATCATGCCGCAGGTGGGGGTCGCAACGTAGCCTGCCACCGGTTTGTGGCGTTCCAGCGGGGCAAGCCCTTTGTCGAGGCGGTGCTGCTCGGAGGAGAGCAGCATCTCGGTTTTTCTCCCCCGACAGATGTAACTGCTCCCGTGACTGATGAAGGGCTGCCCGCACTCACAGCGGAGCAGCCCGGTCGCCCAGTTCCCCGCTTTGTGTTTTTCCCCCGTGTGCCTTCTCCTCGATATTGCTTCTAGCAGCAGGGTGTGTTCTTCCCAGGTGAACATCGCTTCATATTTGCCGACTGAGTGGACAGGCTCAGCGCGACGGCGGTTTTTGCCGCCAATGTACTGCGTGGTGGAGGTGGGGCGTCCGGCATAGAAGGGATTGCGCCAGACACGGAGCAGGTGCTCGGAGGCGAAGAGAAAGCCGGTTTCGCGGGCGATCATTTGGATGACTTCGTTGGAGCCGTACACCAATCCGAGCTGGCGGGCGTAGCGCACGATCTCCCAGAGGGTGAAAGCAGCAGGCTGATCCGTGCCTGGCGCGATGTAATCCGGGCAGGGAATCGAAGTGTCGGGGATGGGCATCCGGGTCTGGGGATCGGTGCGATAGCCGAGGGGGGTTTTGCCGTTGAGGTGTCTCCCCAGACCCTCCATGGTCGTAAGGCGGTTTTTGCCGGTGGTGGAGTTGATCGGATAGGCGACTTCGCGGGCGCGTTCGTAGCGGGCGAGGTAGGTGCTCATTTCCATGACGGAGAGCATGAAGGCGAGAACGAGTTCGCGGTAGGACTCGGCTCTCCAGGGCTGGTAGGGAGAATAGATTCGTTCGCGGGTGTAGATGGGGACACGGTGATCGCGGCAGAGATTGGCGACCTGGAACAAGGTTTGTCCGTCCCCGGTGAGGCGGGGAATTTCGGTGACGGCGAGCCAGGCGCAGCGTCCGCTTTCGATGTGCTTCATCGCCCTATCGAGAATTTCACCTTCTTTGTGGGAGGAGAGGCGGGAGATGATGTCTTCCAGGAACAGATAGTCGGCACCTTCCTTTGCGTCGGGATGGATGACGGGAAGCATCTCCTGAAGCAGCACGGCTCTGCCTTTTTGGAGCACTTCGTCAGCAGTTTCGCCCTCACGGGCGCGGGAAAGTCGGTTCAGGATAATTCCAGGCATGGGGTTAGAGAATTATTTCGTGCGAAATGTTGGGCGGGTTAACGGCGACGGGCGCGGTGATAGTAGCCGTGAACGTGGATGGTTTTGCCGGATCGGGTGTGGCGGACGTAATCATGGGTTTGGCGGTTGCGTGTACCTTTGCCGGAAGTCCAGCCCGTCGAGAGTTTTTTTGTGTCCCTGGAGCCGATTTTGCGCGTGTAGGTTTTAGTGCGGTCTTTATCGTTGGGTCCGGGATCGTTTTGAGCGATGGCGAGGCTGGAGGCGGCGATCAGCAGGGCGATGAGAGTAATCAGTGTTTTCATGGGTACTCCTGGGCGTAGTGAGATTTGAGAGCGTTGATCGTTGAAGTGCCGCTTTTTGCGATTGCGGCGAGTGTTTCCAGCCGTTTCGAGGCGGAAATGATTTTTGCAGAAGAGGAGTGATCTACTCCTGCCGCAAAGTCGTTTGCTACTTTTTTTGATTCTGATGCTATTTGCAAAAAGACGGCGTGAACGGCAGCGGCGGGCTTAGGGGGCTTCGTTTTTTGCACTTGAAGTGCAAAAACGTTGAGTCCAGCACAAGCAGTGGCAGCCTTGATCCGCCAATCGTTGGTGAGGATTAGCGCAGGATTATCTGAAGCGGAGGAGCAGGCGGAGACGAGAAGGTTGACGGACTGCTGCTCCCAGTCGATGTTTTTGCCCACTTCTTCGAGGTAGTGTTTGACATCGTCTGGCATGGGTGGCTTTTTAGTTGCCGGGGCAGATTTAGCAGTCGGGGCGGCTGCAGCAGGCGAGGCGGGTTCGTGTTTGCCCTGGGCGTCTAAGAGTGCTCCGAGAAAGCCGAAGCCGAGAATGACCAAGCCCGCTGTTCTGATGCGGCGTAGGAGTTTCATTGCGACTCCTGGAGTGTAAGATAGGTTTGCCCGACAGAGGTAGCGACATTTTCCAGGAATTCATCTCGGTTGTAGGGAATGAAGTTGATTTTGTAGTTGAGATACTCCCAGCGGGGGGTATCTGCCAGACGATGAACGAGTTCGTGAATCAGGGTTTCTCGATATTGGCGGGCGGTGAGATGGGGGGCGACGATGATGCAGCCGTCTTCACAGCGTCCTCGCTGGCGGGGTGGCATGGTGCGATCCACACAGGGTTTGCCGCCGTGCAACTGGCAGAGGTACTCTGGATCGTGGAACCGGAGCGGTGAACTGGTGCGAAGATCGGTGAGTATGCAGTCGACGCAATACTGTGCGTCTGCGGGGAGAGACATCGGCACGGGCTCCATTCTACATTGAATCGTTAATCTTGGTTTTTTTCGAGGGTTTCGATCATGGCGAGATAAGCTTCGTCGTCTGCCATCAAACTCTCGATGTATTTGTCTCGGACTTTGCCGGGGGGCATGGCGTTAAAAACTTTGCCGTGCATCCCGTACACGCGTTGGAGTTCCGGGGGCAGATCGTCATAGATCGGTTCACGGGTCATCTCCTCGGCTCCATTCCTCTCTCTCCACATCTTGGCAATGTCATCATAGCCCGCGGTTTGCAGGGCTTCGGCAACGCTTTCTCCGTAGGCCTCTGCAAAGCGAATAATGGTTTCTGCATTGGCTTGTCGCCCTTCAATCAAGCCCTTTACGGTGGAATAGGCAATCCCGGTGCGTTTTTCGACGGCACGGAGCGAAGGATTGTCATGCTTTGACAAGACCCCCTCCACCCAATCAATCAGGTTGTTGTTAAACCGTGACGCCATACCGTGATCTTATCATCTATCTATCACGGCGTCAACAATTTTTTGTTGAAAATCGTGGGAAATCGAAAAAAACCGTTGACACGCGGCACAACATTATGATATTATTGTTGTGTCACGGTGAAACAACGGAGGAACCAATGGCATTACGAAAATTACCGAGGCGAATGATGTATTTTGATACTTTGCTGAGACCGCAGGGGGGAGTGAAGTCGTTTGTTCGTCGGCGTGTTGGTGAGGGAATCAAGGTGTCTGATATTGCCCAGGAGCTGAGTTCTCTAGGGAGTGAGGAAATTTCAGCGTCGCGGCTTTATGAGTGGCTGCGGCGGTGGGAGCAAGAGGAGGAATTGGTTAGCACATGACACGCAGAAACCCGGAAGTGGAAGCGGCACAGGTGGAGGCGGTGTTGGAGGTGGCGGGAGTAAATCGAAAAATGATTGAAAATCAACTTTCGACCGATCCTGCGACGATTTCCAAAATTTTCAACGGGAAAGTTCAGCCTCATGCATTGTGGTGGTTGCAGCTGGGGCGTTTGTGGGAGCAGTCGGCGAAATCGAGCGGGAGTTGAGAGCCTTTCTACTGGTAATAGGAAGGCTTTCGGAAAGGACACGGTACAGCGATGAGTTTAGCACAGGGGGAGGCGATTGTCAATCAGGAATTGCTTTCGGATCGGATCGAGGATCTCCTGCGGAAATACGTGTTTGCGGATAATCGAGTGAATCAGCTTCTCGATGCTTATGAGGAAGCTTTTTCGCTGGCGGCGCAGAGCGACATCGAGCGGGAGCGGGAGGGCTGGGAAGCGGAGGCGGGTGACCTTCAGGAAGAACTGCTGAGACTGGGGGTGACGGTCTGATGGCGTTGGACACTCCTGATTTCGAGGAAGAGGCTGGGCAATGAAAGAGTACGTTTGTCTCGTTTGCAATCGCTACAGCGTGGATCGGATGCTCAAAAACAAGCCGTCTTCGCTCAAGTCCTCGGAGTATTTGATTTCGCTGAGCGTTGAAATCCCGAACACCGTTTTTGAGAAGCCGCCGATCCCCCATCCGGAGGCTCCGCTGCTCTCCTCAGAGACGGAGGGCAGCGATGAGTGAAGGAATAACGCTGAGGGAGGGACTGCCCCCCTCCGACCGGCTGAGAATGGAGACAACGCTTTCCGTGCTGCTGGAGGCAGTGTCTCGGTATCGGGCAAAGCGAGCAAGGCTGGAGGCGGAGGTTTCGCGGGAGCGATCTTCTGAGCAGGAGGTAGCGGCATGAACCTGACGATTGGACACGTGGAGAACTTGCATTTGTCGTTTTGCCCGTCTGTGGAGCGGATGCGGGTGCAAGATTTTCTGGCCTCCCTGGGGCGGATGAACATGACCTCGGAAGGTTCGCCTGCGTTGAACCGGGGTTCCGTCTGTCCACTCTGTCGAGGCGAGGGGCGGGGGCTTTACAACCTGACCGGTGACCCGGACGCGCAGGAATATGGGGACTGCCCGGAGTGCCTGGGGACAGGGAGGGTACGCCGATGAGCCGAGGGGGACGCAATCAGCGACGCAAGAAGCCCGCCTCTATTCCCCCTTCTGCCGAGATGCGAAATGCGCGGGAACTGGTGGAAGCCTGGGAGGGCATCTTGAGGCGGGTGCGGGAGGGGAAGGCGGAGTTGTCGGCCTCTCATGTGACGGCGATTGAGGTGGAGCGCGACAAGGCGATTTTGCGGGTTCGCGTTCTGGAGAAGTGCAATGGTGACCCTGGACGGGCTGGCAACGCAGGTGCTGAGGGTGCTGGAGGCGCAGCAGGCGTACTTTCAGGCGCGGCGCAGCGATGCAACGGCGGAAGAGACGAAGCGGCTTTTGACGAAGAGCAAGGCATTGGAGGCGGCTCTGCGGGCAACGTGCCGGGAAATTGTGACCCCTCCGGTGCGACCCGCCGTTTTCGACCTGTTCAGCGTGGCCGGTGAGGAACCGGCTCTTTGTGGGGGTGAGGAGAAGCTGCCCTACTGGGCAGGGATAGAGGAGTAGAAATGAACCTGGGTTCAACGGAAATGAGCGAAGACCGTCTGGCGCAGCTACGGGATCAGATCGAGGCGAGGGCGTATGACGTGCCTGCGGAGGCGGTGGGCGGGGCGATTTTGGAGCGGCTGCGCCGGACGCCGGTACGGGATTTGACGCCGGAGGAATTGGAGTTGGCGGGGGCGGAGTGGACGGCACGGAACTGGGAGGCGCGGCGGAACCTGGACCGGGAAGCCGCCTGGCGAGAGAGGCGGGCATGTTCCTCCGTAATTTCTCCCGCCTTATCGGAACCGGATACTTCCTCTGCAGTAGAGGAGAATTCTCCTCCACTGCAGTTTTGGGAAAAGACGGTGGCGGTGGGCTGCGCTGCATTTTGGGGAGCGTTGATCGGGGCGTTCGTGGCAGCGATGCAGCGATGACGGAGCGCACGTTGAGGATCGTAGATTTGCCCCTGTATCGCGGCTGCCCTGCGAAGCAGCTGGAGGGATGCTCTGTTGCGGTGCAGGATCGGATCACTGTGTTTTTTGCGGAGGATTGGAGGATGATTCCTGGGAGCGGGGCGAGTTATTCGTTAGGGTCGGGCAAGACTCGAGTTTCCCGGCGGCGGGTGGCCGTTTGGCGGCCCTGCGGGGATGTGGAGGCGGAAAGTAATTGAAGGCAAGGCGAGAAAATCTTCTCGCCCCTTGCAGGAGAGGCATGGCCAGGTGCAGTGCCTCTCCTGGAGGGAGTTCCCTTCCCTCTTGCCTGAAAGCAGGAAAGGACACGAAGATGGACAGAGACACGAAGATGGACAGAGACATGGACTTAATGCCGATGACGGCGGGGGCCTCGGAGCCGTCGGAGATGTGGCACGTGCGGGATATTGCCCACAACCGGGATGTCCCGACCGTTCGCGGTACGGGAGGGTCGTTGGATTACGCCCGGGTGGTTCGCAGCGAGGTGCGGATGGTGACGGTGTGTGCAAATGTGCCGGTGAATTCCGGCGTGGCGAAAATAGGGTTTTCCAATATTACGCTGGGATTTTCGCAAGTGCCGGTTTCGCCCCCGGCGGGGGCGGAGCACGTGGTGGTGGGTTCGGGGATCGGGGCGGGCCTGGCCCCGCAAGGTCTGTATGAATACGAGGCGCGGACCTTCGATAAACAGGGACGGAGACTGGGAACGTATCCGTTTCTGCTCGAAATCGCTTAGAGGGAGGGGGAGTGAAACAAGTGACCGTTTCGCCCCCTGCCCTGGCTTTCTCTTCCGCGACCGTGTGCCTGCTTTTTGTTCTCCTTCGCAGGTACGGCAGGCGACTGCCCAGACCGAACCGGTGAAGTTCGGGGGGGAGGGGAGGCCAGGGGAGGGGAATTATCCCTCCGGCAACGCTGCGTCAGGCGTGACACTTCGGAGAGACGAAGATCACTACAGGAGCAAATGTGATGCTCATGCTTATTCTGCTCGTGTGTGTCGCGACGTTGGTGTTTCAGCTGGTGATGCTGAGATTGATGGCAGCGGCAGGGCGGGCAATTCTCAGGAGGCGAAAATAGGCAGATCAGAAGGATGAGACGCTGGTGAGCGATCTCGAAACGGCAGTGATGGGGGCAGAGACCCGTGAGGCGGCGGAAGACGCGGCGGCAGGGGCAGAGGTTGCCTCGCTCAAGCAGGAGCTGGCGGATGCAGAGGCGGCGGGCGGACTGAAGCCGGAACTGCGAACGCGGATCGTGGCAGTGATTGACCGGATCAATCAGGAGAACGCCCCGGTTACTCCTGCACCGGTAGACCCGGCCCCCGTGCAGACGCCTGCGGAGCAGGTTCCGTCTCTTTAGGGAGGAGTGGAAGGGCAGAGGCAGAAATAAGGACTGCCTCTGCCCTTCTTTGGGGAGACGATTGCACAGAGGGCATCCGCAAGGGTGCTCTCGTTGGAGCCGTTTCCCTTAAACGCGGTTCCGATTGGGAGCGCATCTCCGTAACGCTCCACCGGGCAAGAACAACCTGGCTCCTTTCTTTCAGGCTTGCCCGGTCTTTCTTTCTCTGGGGAGGGAGCAGATGAAGTTCAGGCGTGGAGACCGGGTGATCGAGAAGGGGAACGGGAAACGCTGGTGGGTTGCCAGAGTGCTGGCAGCGAACGCGGTGTATGGTGCGATGCTGTTGTGCCGGGAGATGGACTTGACCGCCTGCGTCCCCGGACGTGAGACGTGCTTTTCGGCGGATAAAGTTGAGTGCGAGGAATAGATGGCGCGTAACTCACGGCTGACAATCAATTCGCGGGAGATGGTGCTAGAGGTGAACCTTGCGCTTGCAATTGGGGTGAACGAGGCGTTGGTGCTGCGGCAGCTGTACTGGCTCATTTCGATCTACGAGGGCAGCCACGCGCACGAGCGGGCTTCGGATGGGCGGTATTGGGTTCAGGCGACACTGGGCGAATTGCAAGAGCGGCATTTCCCGTTCTGGAGTGAACGCACGTTGCAGCGCATCCTTCAGCGGCTGCGCGATCTCGGCTATCTGTTGATTCAGGAGCCTTCCCCAGGGGCAAAAATGGGATCGAAATACACAATCAACCGGGACAAAGTGGAGGCGTTTTCGCCCACTTCCGGGCGTCGGAAGACGACTTCAGTGGACGCAACAACTGCGGAAATGGAGGCGGAGGAACCTTCCGAAGCACAAACGTTAGGGGTGACAGATTGTCACCCCATTGAAGAAAACTGGGGTGACAACTTGTCAGGGGTAGGGGTGACAATCTGTCACCCCACGCAAGGGACGACGGGTGACGACTTGTCACCTCAGACGGGTGACAGATTGTCACCCCACCTTTCCTTATTATATAAGACTAGTTGTTCTCTAGATTCTGTTAGACAACAACAACAAGAGAACGCGCAGGAGGAAGTGCGTGAATCCGAAACCGAAACGTTTCCCAAAGGTGAGGATGTCGTTGTTGTTTTCGGTCTTCTAACGGATAGGGAAACGGACTATGCGTTGTCGCCAGAGAGTGCGCGGCGGGTGATTGCGGCGGCAGGAACGGAGGTGTGTCGGCGGCAGATTGGATGGCTGCCCTTTCGCCCCCTGCCGCCGAGGGGCAGTCGAGCAGGGCAGTTGCTGAAGAGCATCGAGCAGGACTGGCAGGAACCGCCTGCGGCAAAGCAGCGGCGGCAGGAGGCGCATCGGCGATCCCTGAAAGCAGAGGCGGAGCAGGCGGCAGCGGTACAGCGCGAGGCGGCGCAGGCTTCGGCAGAGGCGATGAGCCGGGAGATCGAGGCGTTCGAGGCGGGGCTGACGCCGGAGGAAAAAGCCCAGTTAGAAGCGGAGGCGCGGGAGCGGCTCTCTCCGATCTGGCGCAAGAAGTACGATGAGGCGCGGGCGGTGCAGGTTCCGCTCTCCGCGATGCTCGAACCGGTGTGGGTTTCGGCGCGGCAGTTTGTGCTGCGGGAATGGATGGAAAGGACGGTACAGCAATGACGGATATTTCGTGCGAAATATCGGGGGAAGGCAACGCGCTTCAGCGATCCGCCTTTGAGTATGTGGACGGGCAGTTCGTGCCGCAAATGCCGCTTGATGCGATTGCGGCGTGGGTGGAGAACCCCCGCAAAAATTTCGATGCCGAAGGGCTAGAGGAGCTGGCTCAGAGCATCCGAGAGAACGGCGTGGAGCAGCCAATTGTGGTTCGAGAGACGGACCCTCGGCATTGGAGCGTGGAGAAAGACCACCGGAAGCCCGTGTGGTATGTGTACGATCTTCGGCGTCTGGTGAACGCAGGGCAGCCGAATGCGACTTACGCGCCTGGCGAAAACTACCAGACGTATCCCAGCCTGGAAAGTGCACAGGCAGCGGTTCCGATATTCGAGATCGTGGCGGGGGAACGACGCTGGCGGGCCTCGAAGCTGGCGGGGAAAACCTCGATTCCGTGCCTGGTGCGAACCGGGATGGATGATAAAACCGCTCTGAAACTCGCGGTGATTGAGAACTATCAGCGACGCGACCTGAACGCGATTGAGGAGGCGGAGAGTTATGCGGCGATGCTGCGGGTGGGGTATACGCAGGAACAGGTGGCGCAGCAGATCGGGGTGAAGCAGGGAACGATCTCGAATTCGCTGCGGCTGCGGAAACTGCCGCCTTCGATCCAGGCGAGGGTAGTGGCGGGCGAGTTGAGCGCGTCCCATGCCCGTGCGCTCCTGCGGTTCGAGGGGTTCCCGGAGGTGATGGAGTTTATTGCCGCCAAAGCCGTAGAGGCGGGCACTCCTTCACGGGAACTGGAAAAGGGACTGCCCTTTGCGAACGAGTTGAAACGGGAGAAACTGGCCGCGTTTGTGGCGTCCTGGGTGAGTGAGTTCAACACCTCGATATGTCGGACGGCGTGCCCCTTTGGAGCGTTTGTGGAAGGGCGCGATGGCTACCACTATTGCGTGAAACCGATCCATTTTACGGAGTTGGCACAGGCGGCAGGGCGCGAACGGTTGGAGAATGGACGGCGAACGGCAGAGGAAAACGCGGCACTCGCGCAGACAATCCTGGAAGCAAGCCGCCTTCTGGCACGGGAGACAGGGGAGACCCTTCCCCCTGAAACACCGGAGTCGCCTTTTCCCTGCTTGGCAGACCTGGAACTCTCTGCCTATCGTCGTGTGACGAAAGAGATGCCGGGCTGCACAGAACATTGCGAGTGCCGAGGGATGGTGCTGGATTATAATCGCCTCACGCCCGTGCCGATCTGTACGCAGCCAGAACGGTATCGCGCTCTGGAGGAAGCGGAGTTAGAACGAGAGCGGGAAGCTATCGAGCGCGAGAAAGAACGGGTCTTGGAGTCGCTCTGGCGGAGGGTTTCGGAGCAGGGCGATTATCGGGGGGTGGCAGCCGGGCTGCTCATCGTGCCCCTGCGGGAGGTCGCTGTCCGCAACAGAAAGATGGTGGCAGAGGTGTTTGCTTCCTGGGGTGACTTCGACTTGAAGCCTCTGATGGAACTCTGGAAAAAAGACCTGTACGGAGGCGTGGTCATCGAGGAAGAGGTAGATGCGTTGCTGGCACTGGGGCTGGGCGTGGAAGAGATGGTCGGCATCGCGGCGGAGTGCAAAGTGCACGGCGAGTGGAACTACAAGGCGAACCAATTTCGCCAGGCACGAACGCCCTTTTCGGAGGCTATGCTGGCTTATGAACAGAGGCAGGAAGCGAAACTGAAAGCGAAATTCGCGGCGGAGGGATTGAAGATCGTGACGCTTTTGGAGGCTGCGGCAAGAGAGACGCCCAGGGAAGCGGAGATTACTGAGGACGACCTTTCGGAGTGGGGCCGAGTGCCGGAAGCCGCCGAAGCAAAAACGCCGGAGAGTGCGATGGCGGCGATGTACCGCTAGAAAGGAGGTCTGATGTTCCAAACGATTTATTCGCCGTCGTCGGAGGTGCGCGGGATTGCCGAGCGTTTGATCGAGGCGGCGACGGATCAGGCCGTGCTGGAATTGGAGGAAGAGGGTTAGGGGGTTGCGTAAGTTCTGTTTTGGGGATACACTATTCTACATCCTCTTTTTCGCCCGCCTCTTTTCGGGATTTTCTCGCCCCTGCCCAGGCGTCGCACTGACTCTGCGACCTGCGTGCAGGGGCGTTTTTGTGTGTTTACTCAGGAGACAACGTTGAACCTCTCATGCCCGACCTGCCATCGCTTTCTCTGTGAAGTTTGCGATGCTCCCTGCGATCTGCCCCCGATGCGCCTTGTCTGCCCGAAGTGTTCGGGGAATGTGATCGTGGAGCGTCATCACGGCGGCCTGACGTACCGTCTCGCCCCCAAAAATTCCAGATTGTCCCCCCTTTCCTCCCTAAAACAACCAACAACGACTACCCCCCAGGGAGAGGCACATGGATAAGGCTAAACCGAAACTCACCCTGAAGCAGCGGAAGTGGCTGGATGCTTACATCGAGACGGGCAATGCGACCGAAGCCTGCCGCCGTGCGGGATACGCTGGGACGGACGAAAGTCTTTCACAAATCGGCCACGAGAACTTGAGAAAACTTGAGATTCCCGTGACGGAGCTGCTGGATCGGATGGGCTTAAATGATGCGGCCCTGGCGCGGAAGCTGGAAGAGGGGCTGGACGCGCATCGCACGATTGTGGCCCGGTTCGAGGGAGCGATCACCGACATGCGGGATTTTGTTGATTACGAGACGCGGTTTCAGTACCTCGAAATGGCGTTTCGGCTGAAAGGGCGGTTTCCGCAGGATCGTGTGGCGACGGATGCCGTGCCAGAGGCATTGGCCCTCTTGCGGCAGACGCTGGCGGGTAAAGATAATGGCGACTGAACAGGGCCTGCGCTTGGCGAAGAAACTGTGGGGCTGGGAGCCTCATTCGGAGGGGCAACGTGAGTTTCTGCTGTGCGATGCGAAGCGCAAAGATGCCGCCTGCGGGCGGCGATGGGGGAAAAGCGAGAGCACCGGCGTGGACATCGTACTCTACGCGCTGGAGCATCCGAACTCAATTCAGTTTGTGATTGCGCCGACCGACGATCAGACGAAGATCATCATGGAGGAGGTGAGTCGGCGGCTGCACTCGATCCCCGGCTTTGTGATGGATGAGAAGCGCAGCCCGTATCACCTGATCCGGTTTTATGACAAGAGCGGGCTGACGCCGCCGACAACGATGACGGCGCGGACAGCGGGACCGACCGGGCGGGGGCTGCGCGGAAACAAAGCGCACCGGGTAGTGGGGGACGAGGCCGCCTTTATTCCCACGACCGTGATGGAGAGCGTGGTGGGGCCGATGCTGGCGGACTATGACGGCGATTTAGTACAGTTGTCTACTCCCTGCGGGCGAAACCATTTCTGGCAATCCTGGCAGAAAGGTCAAGACCCTGGGGAGGCCCGGTATCGCTCGTTTCAGTTTCCGTCGTCGGCGAATCCGTATCTGCCCCGTGAATTTCTCGCGCATGAAGAGCGGAGCCGCCCGGAACGCATCTGGCGGACGGAGTATTTGGCGGAGTTTCTGGACGATGCGGGCGGGGTGTTCCGCAAGGTGAAAGAGGCGGCAACGGCGGTGCTGCGCCTTTCGCGTGACACGCCGCGAACGTGCGTGATGGGGGTGGATTGGGGCAAGACCAACGACTTTACCGTGTTGACGGTGCTGGACGTGAACACCCGGGAAGTGGTGGCGATGGAGCGGTTTAATCAGATCGATTATTTGCTCCAGCTGGGCCGGCTGCGGGTGTTGCAGAGCGTGTGGAACTGTGTGACGATCATCGCCGAGTCGAATTCCATTGGAACGCCGTTGATCGAGATGATGCAGCGAGAGGGACTGCCGGTACTGGCGTTTCTGACGACGAACGCCACAAAGATGACGGCGATTGAGGGGCTGGCTCTCGCTTTCGAGCGGGACAACCTGAAAATCCCGAACGACCCGGTTTTAATTGGGGAATTGCAGGCGTATGCGATGGAACGGCTGCCGGGGGGAGCGATGCGTTATTCTGCGCCGGAGGGGATGCATGACGACTGCGTGATGAGCCTGGCGTTGGCGGTCTGGGGGGCGGACGGGCAGATGGAGCCGGTAAGGAAGTGGTTTTAGATTATTTCGCACGAAATAGCGGGGAGGGGTGAGCATGGGACTGCTGGACTGGGTGGGAACCACCTTTGGGCGACGCACGGGGGTAGAGCCCTCGCCGCTGGAACTGATGCAGGCGATGGATGCGCGGGCCGAGGCGAACGAGCGACATCGGGGGATGATGCGGGCTTGGACCTATTATTACGGCTACATGGATGAAGTGCTGGCCTGGAAGTTCGGCAAGGAGATCAATCCGAATACGCTGGTGAACCATGCCCGCGTGATCGTAGACCGCCATGCGGGTTTTTTGTTTGGGGGCGGGGTTCAGTTCCCGGTGGAAGACCTTCAAGACAAGGATACGACCGCCGACGCCCCGGAGGATGAGTTTCTGGAAACGGTCTGGAAGCGAAGCAAGCGGGAGAGCCTGCTGAACTGCCTTTCGATCAACGGGTCGGTCTGCGGAACGGCGTTTCTGCGGATTTACATCGAGGAGGATGGAACGGCTCGGCTGATGACCCCAGACCCTGCAACGATGACGGTGATTTATGACCCGATGGATGTGCATCGGGTGATCGAGTTTCGTTCGGAGTGGAACGGGCACGAGCCCCAGACCGGGGAGCTGATGGCGTATCGGCAGAAAACCTATCGCGACGGCACGGGCTGGCTCATCGTGGATGAAGCGGCGTCGAAAAAAGGGGCTTGGCAGGAGCAGAACCGGGTGGCGTGGGGCTATCCGTTTGCCCCGGTGTTTTACTGCCAGAACCTGCCCGCTCCGAACAGTTTCTGGGGGATGGCGGATTTGACGAAGGATATTCTCGATCTTTCGGATCGGCGGAATCTGCGGGAGAGCGAGGATACGAAAACGCTGCACTATCACGCGCACCCGCTGACCTATGCGGTGGGGGTGAACAATCTGCGGGACGGCATCGAGCGCGATCCTTCGGTAATCGTGCCCCTGCCGATGGGCGGGGAGCTCCGCAACCTGGAAATGCAGTCGGATCTGTCCGCGAGCCAGATGAAGATTTTGGAGTTGGATAAGCAAATTTACCTGATGGCGGGCCTGACAATGGCCGCCCTGGGCATGGTGGACAGTGCGGGGGTGCTGTCAGGCGTCTCGCTGAAAATCCGGTTTATGCCCACGCTGCAACGAAACACGCTGCGCCAGGCTCTGTACGGCGAAATGCTGGCGGAGGTGAACTCGGCACTCCTCCAGATCGGCGGCTTCGGGAAGAATCGAGAGTGCGGCGTGACGTTTGCTGATCCGCTGCCGGTGGACACGAAGGCCTCGGCGGATGAGGCGGCGGTGCTGGAGGGGCTGGGGGTCGTGTCGAAAGAGACGCTGGCGACCCGGCTGGGATTCGATTATTCGGTGGAGCGTCCGAAGATCGAAGCGGAGGCAACGGCGGGACAGGAGTTTGGAGCGGCCCTTTTGGACGGCTTTAATCAGGACGGGTTGACGGGGGCGCGTCCGATGCGGGCAACCCGGGCGGGAGGCCTGCCATGATCGGATTTCTCGCAGGTTTCGTGATCGGCGGGTTGGTGGTTCACGCGATTGAGTGGCTGCTGGTGCTGCACAGTTTCAGGAAAGACAAGCATGGTTTCGGAGATTGAGCGCGTTTCAGCGGGTTTCCGAGCGGAGGTGCTGGGAAACGAACGGGGGGCGGCAAACGAGATGATCGCCGCCTATGGAGAGGCGTACCGGGAGATTGCATCGGCTCTGCAACCATTGACGCAGCGGATCGAGGCGGCGCGGGCAGCGGGGCAAATGGTGGATCGGGGGTGGCTGCTACGAGAGGAGCGGTATCGCACTCTTCTCCAGACGGTAGACGCGGAGATGGGGCATTTCGCGCAGTTTGCAGACGCGCACCTCGTGGCCCAGCAGCGAGCAGCGATCCAGGCGGCCCAGACCCATGCGGTGCAGCTCGCAATGACGGGGCTGCCTTCGGCGGATGCGGCGGCACTGGCGGTGACGTGGAACCGGCTGCCCTCGGAGGCGTTTTCGCACCTGGTGGGTGCGCTGCAGAACGGTTCGCCGCTTTCCTCGCTGCTGAACGGTCTGGCTCCGGCGTCGAGTGAGGCTGTGAAGCGGGTCTTGACCTCCGGGATGGCGGCGGGATGGAACCCGCGACGGATCGGGCAGGAGATGAGCCGCTCGATGGGCGGGAACCTGACGCGCTGCCTGACAATCTCGCGCACGGAAACGATGCGGGCGTATCGGACAGCTTCGATCCAGGCGTATGGCGCAAATGCGGACGTGGTGAAGGGCTGGGTCTGGATGGCGGCTCTTTCGCCTCGCACGTGTGCCGCGTGTTTGGGGATGCATGGAACGGAGCACCCGCTCACCGAGACGTTTTTTGGGACGCATCCGAACTGCCGCTGTACTCCGGCTCCGATCACTCGTTCCTGGGCAGAGCTGGGCTTTTCCGATCCGGCGCGGGAGACCGCTCTGTCCCTGGAGACGGGAGAGGCCTGGCTTCAGCAGCAAAGTGCGGTGGTTCAGGCGGGGGTGCTGGGATCACCGCGGGCAGCGGAGGTGTTTTCGAGGGGGGAGGTGCATCTGTCCGATTTTGTGCACGAAAGGCACAGTGCCGAATGGGGCGTTTCGCGCAGAGCGGCGACGCTGACCCAGGCAGAAGCCTCCGCTGCGCTGCGTGTGCCCCCGCCCCCGCCTCCGCCCCCCCTGCCGCCTGCCTTTGTGCCCGATCCGAGCCGCGTGTCCCGCATCAAGACGGCGAGCCTGGAGAGTGTCGAGCAGGATTTGTTCGGGCGCGTTTTGACCGAATCGGATTATGCGACGATGTTTGCGCGACTGCCGGATGTTCAGGTGAAGGTCAGTTCTGTGCCGGATTATGACACGCATTCGGGAAACGAGGGAATCGGGATCGTGGTTTCGCACCCGTCTATTGCCAGTTGTGACCGAGAATTAAGCCGGGACGCGTCCGGGCGCGTCTTTTGTTACAACTCGATTTTACAACTGAAAACTTCAGCCCAGGGAACCGGTTTTGGGACGGAGTTTTTTGCGGCGCAGGTGGAAGGGCTTCGTGCGGTCGGGGTGGAATATATGGAGGTGGATGCGGCAGGGGAGAGGACGGATCGGCATTGGAACGGCTACTACACCTGGCCGCGATTGGGGTACGATGGGCAAATCCCGCGTCATCTCATCCAGAGTTTGCAGGCGGCGGAAAGTCAGGGTAAAATAAGTGTGCCAGTGACCCTGCACTATGGTCTGCGAGTTCTGGAGTTGATGGAAACGCCGGAGGGCCGCAACGCCTGGAAGCAGTACGGGGGACGGATGGATATGACGTTCGAGTTAGACCCAACTTCTTGGAACAGTCAATATCTGGAACTTTACCTGCAAGCGAGGAAAACGCCATGAATGAACCGAAACACGAAGAGGTTTTCCTCTCCCCTGCTGAACAGGAGGCGAGTGATCGAGCCTTTGCCGAGCTTGCCCGGCGCAAGAAAGCCGCACGTGAAGCCGAGAAAGAAGTTTCTCAGACCCCGAAGCCTACCCAGGCTTGACAATTTTTAGAAACGTGCGTTAAACTGAGTGAGATGTCCGCTTCTTGCGGCAGAAGACGCTCAGAGTACGGGACGCAACGCCCGCCACGAGCCCCTTTTGAGGGACTTGCGGCGGGCGTTTTTGCGTTTGCCATGTTTTTGAGGGGGAGGAACAGCCAGGTGCTGACAAAACCGTTTTGTGTGAGGGATTTCCGCGTTTACTCCGAGGGCGATGGCGGCGGAGCGGGCGCAACTACCAGCGGTCAGGAACCGCAACCTCCCGCGTCCACTGCGGGGCAGCCGAACGATCCGGCATCGAGCGGAAGCGGAAGTGTGGACATCGAAGCTTTGAAGCGCGAAACGGCAGAAGCTCGCCGTGAAGCGGCGAAGTATCGTACCGAGCGAAACTCCTTCGAGGCGGAACTGAAAAAGCGTCAGGAAGCCGAGATGACGGAAGCCGAGCGTTTCAAGACGCAGGCGGAAGAGGCGACCGGGAAGCTGACAGCGATGGAGAAGCGCATCGTGAAGAGCGAAGCGCGGCTGGCGGCACAGAAGGCAGGCATTGTTGATCCTGATCTGGCGTATCTGGCGATTGCCGATGGGATCGAGATGAAAGAGGGGGAGCCGGTCAACCTGGAAGCGTTGATTGGCGACCTGGTAAAGACGAAGCCGTATCTGATTGGCTCGACGGTTCCTTCGGGAGCCGGGGCGGGGGCAGCAAACCCAGCGCGGGGCGGGGCGGCGATTCAGCCGCAGACCTATACGGCGGCTCAGGTTTCGGATCGGGCGTTTTACAAGGCGAATCAAGCCGACATCCTCAAGGCAATGGCTGAGGGTCGGATTCGGGATTAGACGCTGCGTTGTCGGCGTTTCCCCATTGAATTGAAAGGACATCAAAATGACGGTAACACCGGCAATTGCAAAAGCGGGCGCGTTTGTGCCGCAGGTCTGGGCAAACATCGGGTTGGACCTGCTGAAACCTCAGCTGCGTGTGGTCCAGCGGGTGGTGAAAGACACGAAATACTCGGATCAGTTCAATGTGGGAGATATCCTCAACATTCAGGTTCCGGGGCGATTTTCGGCAGGGCGAAAAGTGGGCACGAGCCAGGTGGCGGTACAGGCTCCTCGCGGCCTCTCGTCCGTGCAGGTGACTCTGAACACCCACCGATGTGTCGATTTTATGGTGCAGGATGTGACGGCAGCGCAGGCGTCGCCGAACCTGATGAAGTCGCTGATGAAATCGGCGATTGCGGGGATGGCGCGGGCGATGGAGCAGGACACGATCTCGGCGATGATGGCCTGCCCGAACGCGAATGGAGTGGCGGGCACGGACGTGACCGGGCAGGCGATCCGAAACGCGATGACGGGATTGGACAACCGCCTGGTGGATTCGGAGGGTCGTTTTCTGGTGATCTCGCCGAAAGACTATAGCGCGGCACTGGCTGACGCGGAGCTGAAACCGTATTTTCAGTTCCAGTCTCAGGACGCGCTGCGCGGGGCGAAGCTGGGGAACATCTATAACTTCGAGACCTATATGTCGCAGCTGATGCCTGCAACGGCGGTGCAGCGCGTGACGTTCACCGGCGGGAACAACGGCGAACTGTTCAAGTTGGTCTGGAACGGTTTCGAGACCTCGGACATCGCGTTTTCCACGACCCCGGCGACTCTGGCGACCAACATTCAGAACGCCCTAACGACGCTGGCAGACCCGATTGTGATGACCGGGCTGGCGACAGTGGCAGGCGCGGGATCAGGCCCCTGGACAGCAGATATCACGTTCTCCGGCGCGGCTCTAAACTTCCTCTCCTCCGTGTTTGTGCAGCTGGAAGGGGTATCGGGGACTGCGTATTCGGGCACGTCAGCGGTGACCACCACCGGCACAACGACGACCACTAACCTGGCGTTTACGGAGGATGGCGCCATTTTCGTGCCGCGTCGGTTTGCGGATATTCCTGCGGGAGCGGGGGCGATGTTCGGAGAGGTGACCGATGACGATCCGAACGAGGGCACGGGAATCACGATCCGTGTGATCGGGCAGTACAGCCGGGCAGATCGTGCTTACACGGCGGGGGTAGACGTGCTCTATGGCACGAAAATCCTGCGGCCTGAGTGTGTGCAGCGCGTGACGACCTAAAGGGGATGCGTTTTTCTCAGTCCCGGCAAGTTTCACCGGGACTGAGAAACCGGGGAGCAGAAACATCGCACAGATCGCACTAAACTCTAGCAATCGTCCCCCAGAACGTGGGGCGAGCGTTCTCGTGGTCTATCAGGCAGGAGATGCGGATAGTCTTGCAATTGCCGACGCCTACTGCGAGGCGAGGAACGTGCCCTCGGCAAATAGATTGGCGGTGAACTGTCCTTATCTGAACAATGCGCCCGCGAACAACTTTGCCAATGATGTGACGCCTTGGATAACCTTTTACAACAATCTCTACCTGCCGGTTCGGGCGGCTCTGGCAACGAAACCTCATGTAGAGTTTGTGGTGATGTGCCGGGGGGTGAGCCAAAGCACTCAATGTTATACCTCTCTCTCCTTCCCGTATGGCGACTTCGGTTTCAATCGTGAGGGGTTTGTTTCGATTGATGCGCTGCTCACGCATCCGAACCTTCCGGTTGATGTGGAACAGTTGATTCCATTTCAGTGGAATAGGTTCAATGTTCCAACCAGCCGCTGGTGTCAAGCCTATACGGGCGGACGGAGGATTGTAACCCGGCTAGACGGTTTTACTCAAGCAGACGCACTGGGGTTGATTTCTCGTTCTCTGGCAGCCCTACCAGAAGACGGCCTGTTTTTCGGGCAGGATACAGAAACGTTCGACACGCACGGAGACTTGCGGGCAACCCTTGCCGGGAGAGGATTGACGGTTGAATACACGTCCACCTATGATTATCAGGTGCGTTCGGGGCTGATGTTTTACTCGAACTATGGACAGTATCAAAGCGGGGGAGCACAAGGGGACGCGGGGCGGGCCAAGGTCACGTCATTGGGCTGGAAACCTGGGGGCGTCTGGCATACCGGCAATAGTCACGGATTGCTGAGGCAGAGGCCGAACTGTCCTCGGCAGCTTGGGTTTCTGGAATTTGACCATCATCAGGCCTTTGATGCCATCTCTCTCCGGGGCGACGCAACACTGCCTGCAACCTGTACGGTCTGCTCTAAATACGAACCCTATGCCGAATTTTTCGATATTCGCTTGTTTGTCAACTTATGGACACAGGGATACTCTTTCGGGGAGGCAGGGAGGCGAGCGATTTTTCAGAGGCCGGGCGGGTTTGGCCAGAGCGCAATCCATGATACTCAGGTAGTGCTGATTGGCGACCCGCTTTTGGCCCCCTACGCCTATCGGAAGGGGATACAGTAATGGCAAAGTACAAACTCACCACTACCCAGAGTAACATTTTTTCACCGACGAATACTGCTGCTCCCGAACTAACAGACGGGTTTCTTGGTTCCTACATCACGGTTCCCTACGCCAACAATGCCGGGGCGTCAGACGGGAAAATCACAGTTTTGTTGGACTACGGAAAGCCCATTTCTCCCAAAAACGCAGTTTTCAACCTGACGGAAACAGATACCCTGTCCGCAGTCTCTATTCAGTGGGCATCTAGCATCAACGGGTTGAACTGGACGAATCAGGGGGCGGCAATCTCCACGACGGGGGGACTGACTCAGACAACGGGGGGCGACAACGTGATTGACGTGTCTGGAGCCTCGCCTAAAGCGCGATACTGGAGGTTGGTCTGCCAACTCAAATTCGCGCCAACGCCCACTACGTGGAATATGCAGGGAGTTCGGCTGGAGGATACGGCGGGAAACATTTTTGACGAACCGACCTTCCTCCCCTCTTTCAATCCTGCAATTCAATGGTATGTGAAGGGGAACGGGGGAAGCAACAACAATGGAGGCGGTTTTACCCCGGTTTATGGCGGCTCCAGAATCGCTACTCCCATCGTTGCCAACGCCAACGTAATTGAAGATAAAATGGTCGCTTCCTATGTCAACGGGATTATTGCTGGACAATCGGGCTTTGTATTGGGCAATGTGGTCAACATCACGGCGGGGAGCGGGGTAACAGCAGGACGTTACCTCCTGATCGGCATGGAACTCAACGTAACGGTTGATGGCAACCCTGAAACGGTCTGGTATCTGGATAGATTGGCGACGACAGCAGGAATTTCTACTTCCTTGTCTACTACTTCCACTCTAGGAGGAGAACTCCTCAACCAGACCCAGATTGCGACGGCGATGAGCGCGTTTGGGGCCGGTGTCTTTACGGGAGCGGCAGCAGGAGGCGGTGGCGGGGGAACGGCTCCTGATGCCGCGACGGTAGCCACAGCGGTCTGGTCTGCCAACGCCAGAACCCTGACCGGTTCCGTAATGGCGACCTTCCCTTCCTCTGACTTGAACGCGGCGGCGCAATCTATTCAGTCGGCAGTTCTCTCTGCGGCAATCCCGTCGCTTACAGGAGCGTTTGCGCTGGATGCCGGGGGACGCGTGCAAACTCAAGTGCCGGATGAGGAGGTCAGTTTTGCGAATCCGGCGCAGGCGGTGAAGATAACGAAATACGCGGGCGTGGTAATTGCGACACAAAATTTGTACGATGAAACGAGCTTCCCGGTACGGAGTGCTGCGCAGCGCATCGCAAAGGCGGTGAAGACATGAGTGGTTTTATCGGCGAAATCGGAACGGGTTTTGGAGCAACGCCTGCCGTGCCGGACACCTCGGCACAGGGGAGGCTGCGGCGGCTGATCGGAGATACGTGCGATCCGCCTGACTTTTTAGGAGCAGATTTGCAGGAGTATCTCAATGCATGGAATTTCGGAGATGACCTGACGCCGGATTATGATTTCTGGGGGGCAGGAGCGGACTGTCTCGAAGAATGGTCTGCGCGCCTATCGTCCCAGTATGATTTTTCGTCGCAGGGGGTGCTCTACAAGCGGAGCCAGATGAGTGCGGCGAAGCAGGAACTGGCCGTTCGGTTTCGGCGGAACGCCCGCATAGTGCCGGTGTCAGCGGTGAGGAACGATGCCTGGGGTGCGCTCAGGTAGGATCCGTTATTTCGCACGAAATGTACTTCTGTTCTCGGCAATGGCTGTCGAGGCGAGACCTGCGCCCCTTGCGCCCCAGATCGTGCGAGGGAGTGCGGGAGGCAAACAAAAATGAACGAGATTGAAAATCGCGGGCTTCAGGTCAATGCGATTGCAGATAACAGTAACTTAACAGGAATCCTCATGGAACTACAGCGAGGGATTTCCAGTGTGGAAAAATCGGTGTCGGAGTTTCGCGGCGAGATGTCGCACTTGCGCGAAGATATGGGGCGAGCGTTGCAGATTGCGCCGGAGGTGGATGCGTTGCGAGATCGGGTACTGGTGATCGAAACGGCGCAGAAGGAAAATGAGCGGCGATGGGCGCGGTTCTGGACGGTTCTGGCGACGCTGGGAACGGTGTTGGCGGGTGTGCTGGTGTTTGTGCTGTGGACGTTCGATCACTTCCGACTCAAATAGGAGGTCCTATGAAGAACCGACTGTGGATATTGCTGCTGACCTCGCTGGCGGTGGGAGGAACGGAGATCAGCAAAGGGCTGCGGTCGCACGACGCGGTCGCGATCATTGGCTTTTCGGCTCTCGGAGCGGTAGCGTTTGCGTTGAAGTTCGTGCTGGAAGCCCCGCCTGAAAACGAGCGCGTCGTCAAAGAGCAGATCGAGGTGAAGGCGACGAGTTCCCCGAAGGAGGGTGACTGATGCTGAGTGCGTGTGAACTGGCTTCGATGCGGGCGACGGTGCTTTCCACACTTTCGGAGAGGTGCGTGGTGGTACGGTCTCAGGTGACCCCGAATGCCGAGAATTTCCCCGAAGCGGCGGATATGTCGGTGGTTCAGCCGAGAGACGGGGGGACGACGCTGCCGTGCCGCGTGTGGGTGAAGCGGGAGCAGGCGTCGCAGCTGATCGAGGGAGACAAACCGCAGACCCGCACGCGCTTCGACATCCAGCTGCCCTACGATGTGGACGTACAGTCGAAAGATCGCATCGTCATCGCGGACGAGGTGTATGTCGTGACGGACAGCACTGGAGGGGCCTCGGACGAAAGTTCGGTGATGGCCCGGTGCGACCGCGTGTATTGAGGAGGCATCCAATGAACCGAAATACGGTGGAAGTGGTGGTTCAGTTTGATCGCACCCAACGGATCACGGCAGAGATTCTCAGGAAAATCGGGACGGCGGTTCGGAAAGCGGCGTTCGATGTGGAGGCAAAGGCGAAAGTGCTGTCGCCGGTGGACACGGGGGCGTTGCGGAATTCGATTCAGGCGCATCGGGTGGATGATCTGAATGCTGAAATTGCGGTGGGCGTGGATTACGGCCTGTTTGTGGAACTGGGGACGCATCGCGCTCCGGCGCAGCCGTTTTTGGTTCCGGCGATGGACGGGGTGCGCGACTCGTTCATCGCCGCAGTGGAAGAGGCCGTGAAGTCGGGAGGAACTCCGTGAGCGCGGAATTGACGGCCTGCAAAAAATGGATCATGAAGAATTTGACGGGCAGCGCAGCCCTGACGGCGTTGGTCGGGAATCGGATTTACCATCGTCGGGCCCAGCAGGGGAGTGCCTTTCCCTATGTCATTTTCGCGTTCCAGAGCAGCACGGAGCGTCTGGGATCGGGGGCGGCACGAATTTTCACCCGTCCGGCCTATCTCGTGAAGGCCGTGGGAAACCGGGTTTCGGATGCTGATCTGGAGGCGATTTCGGAGCTGGTGGATCAGATTTTAATCTCGGCTCCCCAGGATCGGATCGGCGGGGTGTATGTGTTGAGTGCGTATCGGGAGACTGCGATTGAGTACGATGAGCTGCTCAACAATGAACGGGTGAATCATGTCGGCGGGACCTACCGCCTTTATTGCCACAGGGGATAACTTATGCCAACGGGAGCGGTTGCGATTTCGGAAGATATCGAGCAGGTCGGGTTTCAGATTTTCAACGATGACGGGGGGCCTACCAACGTCAACAACGCGACGGCGAAGGCGGGAGCGAATGCCGGGGCAAGTGCCGCACTCGCCACCAAAGCGCGAGTACGGGTGAAGCTGCTGCAGTTCATCGGTGCGTCTACGAACTATCGGTATCTGCTGGAATACCGAACGAACGGGGGGGCGTGGGGGGCACTCGACGCAGCAACTTCGGTTCGGATTTCCACGTCAACAGCGTTTACGGACGCTCAGGCAACAGCCCAGCGGATCGGGTCAGAGCCGTTTGTGGCGGGGGAAGGCCTCTCTGCGAACCGGAACTCGGCGGCGATTGCCCTGAACTCCGGGGGCGGGAATGTGGCGACGGAGATCGAGTGGAACGTACTGCTGAACTCCGGGGCGGTGGGCGACGTGATCCAGTTCCGGGTAGTCGCGATGACGGGGGGGTGGACAGGCGGCGCGTATACGGCCTCGCCGCTGGGCGTCTATTCGGTGTACCCGCAGATCACCCTTGGCGTTTTGCCGCCCTCGGTAGAGCGGGCTTCGGTTTTCGAGGGTTTGCAGATCGGGCTGGAGGGGACGCCTGGTGTCCCTGTCGGGGCTACGCAGCGTATCCTCTCGTTTATGATGGACACCGATCCGCATCAGACGGTGAAGCCGTTCACTCCCCAGGGGTACAAATACCCGACGACGGTCACTCAGGAGAAGGAGTGGACAGATTTCACGTTGACCGGAACGGTGGACTTCAATCACATTCTGTATCTGTTTTCGTCGCTGTTGACGGCTCCGACGATTTCCACTCCGGCGACGAACGGAGTGTTCAATGTGGCATTGGGCGCACCCTCGGCCGGAAACTTCACATTGACCTTCAACGGGCAGGCGACGGCGGCGATTGCTTACAATGCGACGGCGGCGGCGGTACAGGCGGCTCTGGAGGCCCTGTCTACGATCACCCCAGGGAACGTGTATGTTCAGGGCGGGGCGGGCGGGCCGTATTCGGTGACGTTTCAGAACGCACTGGAGACGACGGGGCTGCTGGTGACGGGAAGCGGCGCGGGACTGACAGGCGGAACCTTTGCGATTACGACGATTGCAGCGGCGAATACCCGACGCTGGACGTTTCTGCCGTCTTCGACGCAGCCGGATACCCCGCAGGCGCTAACCGTCGAGAAAGGCTCCGCTGCGGGGGCGGCTCAGATGGCGTTTGCTCAGATCATTCAACTCGCCCTGAAGTTTTCGCCGACGGAAGCGAGCTTGAGCGGGAGCGGCTTTGGTCGGACGCTGACCGAGCCGTTTTCGATGACGCCGAGCGTGCCGGAGCTGCCGGAAACGCCGGGAGACCCGAAATCGTTGTCGGTGTATCTGGGTAATAATGCGTTGAACACGCCGAGGCTGACGCGCTGTGATGAGGTGGAGTGGGAGGTGGGCGGGCGGTTCAATGCGAAACGCACGCTCAATGAAAGCGACCCCAGTTTCTCGTATTTAGTCGAGGCAACGCCGAGCGGCAAGATTAAGATCGCGCTCCAGCATAATTCAGACGCAATTGGCTACCTGCAGAAACTCCGTTCGAGCACCACGCAGTTTCTGAGGATCGTGTTGCGGGGCGCGGCGATTGAGGCAGGTTTCCGCCGCCGTCTGGCGATTTTGTGTCCGATCAAGCTGCTGAAAGCCCCCAGGGGGGACAAGGACGGGGTGTACGAGAGCACCTTCGAGGCGGTGATCGCGCATGATCGCGGTTTCGGGCGGGCGGTGTATGCCGAGGTAGACGTGGATCGAACGGCCTTATAGAATTTTGGGTGAGGGAAACAGGAGGGTATTGTGGCGATTTCGCTGAGTGGTGTGAAGAAAAAGACGCGCAAGGTTGAGATTGATGTCGAGGGGGAGACGCTCCATGTGGAGTATCGTCCCTCGGCGTATACGCCGGAGCTGCTGGATTTGATTCAGAACGCGCAGCAGGGCGTGGGGCTGGTAGGGCAGACAACCTCCAGGCTCATCACCGATCTCCTGGAGTCGTGGGATTTGATGACCGAGGAGGACGGCATGGAGGTTCCGATTGATGAGGAGACGCTTTCCGAGCAAGTGCCGATGTTTATTTTGACGCTGGTGGTGCGAGCGATTGGGGAGGACATGAACGCCCCAAAGCAGCCGAAACAGCCCTCCGAGAGTTCCTGGTAACGGAGGGGCGGCGGGGAGCGGCTCCTGCGTGGTATCGCGTGATCCGGGCGGCGCGGTATCTGGGGGTGGCCCCCTGGACGCTGGCGCGGAGGCCCGCCTGCTGGCTAAACTGGGCCTGGGCCTCAGAGCAGGCAGAAACCTACGCGAAAAACAAACAGATGGAACGGGCGCAGGATGAGGCAGAGCGGCGGGCGAGAGGGTGAGTGACCTCTCGCCCGTTTTTGTAGAATCGGGAACGGGGACAAATGGCGGTAACGATTGCATCGCTGGTGGCAAAAATCGGGGCGGACGTGTCGGGTCTGACGGCGGGCCTGGCGACGGCTCATGCCAAAGTGACGGCGTTCGGCGGCTCTCTGAAATCCTCGACACTGGGGGCGGTGAGCGGTGCGACGGCGCACCTGGACAGTTTTGGAACATCGGCCACCCGTACCGGCCTGATGCTGTCGTTGGGATTGACGGCTCCGATCACGGCGGTGGGAGCCGCCTCGCTGAAGTCTTCGATGGACTTTGACCAAGGGATGCGGAACGTCAACAGTATCGCGAAGCTGACGGAACCGACGTTCGAGGCCCTGCGGAAATCGGTGCTCTCTCTCGCGAACGATCCGAGGGTGACGGATGGCCCGGTGAATCTGGCGAAGGGGCTGTACGATGTCGTTTCCAGCGGCTTCGAGGGAAAGAAGGCTCTGGAGGTGCTGAAGGTCGGCGCGATGGGTGCGGCAGCGGGGATGAGCGATACGGCGACTTCCTCGAAGGTGCTGATGGCGGTGTTGAACAGCGGGATTCCAGGGGTTCACTCGGCAAAAGAGGCGATGGACGTTCTGTTCAAGGAAGTGGATGTTGGGGTGAACTCGTTCGGAGAACTAGCGGGCAGCTTGGGCGACGTGCTGCCGATGGCGAAGGTAGCCGGGGTGACGCTGCAGGAGGTGACGGCGGGGCTGGCGGTGATGACGCGGGGCGGAATCTCGGCAGCGGAGTCCACAACGGCCCTCAATCAGTTGATTAATCACATCGTGAAGCCGTCCAAGCAGGCGGCAGGGGTGATGAAGGAGTACGGGATCGAGAGCGGGATCACGGCTCTCCAACATAAGGGGCTGGCGGGCTGGCTCAAAGAAGCGACCGAGAAGACGCACGGAAACAAGCAAGCCCTGGTGGAGATGATGCCGGAGATTCGAGGGATGAAGGCCTTACTATCGCTCACGAAGGATGGCGGCAAAGACTATACGGCTATGCTGGGACAGATGAAGACCGCTTCGGAGGGAATCGGCTCGACGCAAAAAGCCCTCAATGAGCAGCTCAAAGGCGGGCAGAAACAGTGGGAGAGCTTCAAGTCCTCGCTGGAGGTCTTGAAGATTTCGATTGGCGACGCGCTCCTGCCGGTACTGAAAGCGATCATTCCGCCGCTGCAAAGCGCAGTGCTGGCGTTTCAGGGAATGAGTACGCCGGTGAAGACGGCGATTGTGGTGTTTGCGGCATTGGCAGCGGCGGCGGGGCCGGTGCTGCTGGTGATCGGGGCGATCTCTCAGGCGATGGTGCTGATCGGGCCGATCCTTACGGCGGCGATTGCCTTTTTCGGGAATCTGGGCGCGGCGTTGTCGCTGGTGGCCGGGGCGGGGCCGGAGATACTGACAGCCCTCGGCCTGGTGGCAGAAGTGCTGGGCGGGCCGCTGGTGATTGGAGTGACGGCGGCAGTGGCGGCGGTGGCGGGTCTCGTGCTGGCGTGGAAAACGAATTTCGGAGGGATTCGGGATTACACGGCTCAGTTTATCGGCTGGCTGTCGCCCTACCTGACGCAGGCGTGGAACGGGTTGAAATCGCTGGCAGAGACGGTGTGGGGCGCGATCTCGCGCTTTGTCAAGGATATTTGGCCGCCGATTGTGACGGTTGTGAAGTGGGGAATGGGCATAATCGGCTCGGTGCTGAAAGCGGGGATGGAGGCGGCGGAGGTTCTGTTCGAGGGGACGTGGGGAAACATCAAAGGGATTTTCATTGGCGTCTGGGACGTGCTGAAGGGGGTAGTGAAGATCGCCTGGGGAGTGATCGCCGGGGTGATTACGGTGGGGCTGAAACTGCTGGCGGGGGACTGGAAAGGCGCGTGGAACTCGCTGAAAGATTACGTGAAATTGGTGTGGGATGGGATCGAGGACGTGATCGGCGGGGCGTTGCGGGCGGTGGGAAACACGCTGGCAGCCGGGGTAAAAATGCTGTACAACGTCGGGCGCGACCTGGTGCGGGGGCTGGTAGAGGGGATCAAGAGCGGCGTGGGCTGGGTGGTAGACGCGGCGAAGGGGGTGGCGAAGAGCGCCGTGGACGCAGCGAAATCGGCGTTGGGGATCAGGTCGCCTTCCACCGTCTTTAGGGCCCTGGGTGTGTTTGCAGGGCAGGGTCTGGCTCTGGGGTTGAAGGCGAGTGAGGCGCGAACGGCAGAGGCGGCAAAGGGCGTGGCACAGACAATGATCAACGCCGCCCAGGGAGTGCTGGCTTCCGTGCAAAGTACGATCCAAGGGGCGGACATCGTGGGGGAGTCAATGGTGGCTGCGAGGAAGAAATTACTGGATCAAATGGCGAAGATTGGCAATGATCTGAAAGGGATTTTCCAGGGGGCGTTCGAGGATATTTTTCAGCACGGCTTTGGCAACTTCTTCACGAACATTATCGGTGGGTTTCGCTCGATGCTGGCGCGAATGGCAAGCGACTATCTTTCGTCGCAGTTGGTGAAATTGGTGGGAGGGTTGATCGGGAACGCGATTGGCGGGGCGAACGGAAAGTCCATCAAGGATTTTTTCGGCGGGTTTCGGGCGGACGGCGGCGCGGTAGAAACGGGCCGGAGTTATGTGGTGGGGGAGCGGGGGCCGGAGATTGTGACGATGGGCGGGAACGGGTTTGTGACGCCGAACCCTGCGCTGGCGGGCGGAGGAGGCGGGAATACTGTGATTTTCAACATCACGACGCCGAACGCGCAAAGTTTCGGACAGTCCCAGGGGCAGCTGATGGCGAACGCGAAAAAGCAGATGGATCACTGGACGCGGCGGAATGGGTAGGGATGAGGGAGTGGGGTGGTGAGGATATTTCGCACGAAATAGTGGGAGTCGAGAATGCCGAGTTTTGACGAAAGTTCGCTGCCGGACGACCTGGCAGCGAAGGCACAAACGATGCCGATTTTCAACACCCGTGTGGTAACGATGGCGTCGGGCAAAGAGCAGCGAGTGGGGTTGAATTCGCGGGGGCGGCTCAAGATGGTGCTTTCCGAGGCGGAGATGACCCCGACCCAGATGGACACGCTGGTCGCGTTTTATCGGGGCCATGCGGGGCAGCTGTACGGGTTTCGGGTGAAGGACTGGACGGATTACAAGGCGGTGAATGCGCCTCTGGTGAATCCGTCCCCAGCTACAACGCTGCAACTGACCAAAACCTACGGCTCCGGCGCGTTTGCGGAGATTCGGAAAATCTTGAAGCCGGTGGCAGGGACGGTTTCGATCCGAAAAAACGGCACACTCTGGGCGGGGACGAACTGGAGCCTCGATACGACCACCGGGATTGTGACGCTGACAGGATCGTTTGCGTCGGGAGATGTTTTCGATTGGTCAGGGCAGTTCGATGTTCCCATGCGGTTTGAGACGGACAGCCAGGCGTTTACGAACTCGGCGGCGACGGTGCGGGGGGTGGACAACATCGCGCTGATCGAGATCATTTAGGGGGAGAGATGTCGAGAAACCTTTCGGTGGCGTTGAAGACGCATCTGGCGGGCGAGGTGCTGACGCTGTGCGACTGTGTGAAGCTGACGCGACGCGACGGCACGGTAATGGGATTTACCACGCTGGATCAGGATGTGGTGCTGGGATCGGTGACCTATGAAGCCCTGAACGCGATGACGGGCAGTTCGGTTCAGCAGAAGGCGGGAACCGGGGTAGACAACCTGGAGATCATCGGGATCATTTCCAGCGACCGGATCACGGAGGCGGATATTCGTGCCGGCGTGTACGATGGAGCCTCGGTGGAGTTGCTGCGGATCAACTGGGCGGATACGAGCCAGGGCGCGATGACGATGCTGAAGGGGATCATCGGGGAAATCAATTTGCAGGACGGGCAGTTCACTGCGGAACTGCGGAGCCTGTCCCAGCGGCTGCTGCAACAGATTGGTGAATTGACGGGGCCGCTCTGTCGGGTGGTGCGATTGGGCGATACCCGGTGCAAGGTATCGCTGACGGCGTTCACGCATACGGGGACGATTTCGGCGGTGACTTCCCAGGCGGACGTGACGCTGACGGGGCTGAGCGGCTCCCCAGGGGGGGCAGGCTATTTCGATTACGGACTGCTGAAACTGACAAGCGGCGCGAACAGCGGGATCGAGCGGGAGATCAAGCGGCACACGGTTTCGGGCGGAGCGAGGATCGAGCTGCAGGAGGCGTTTCCGTTTGCCCTGAGTGCCGGACAGTCGGTGCAGGTAACGGCGGGATGTGATCGGCGGTTTTCGACGTGCGTGTCGAAATTCTCGAACGCCGTGAATTTCCGGGGGGAGCCGCATATCCCAGGATCGGATCAGCTGTCGCAGCGGGGGCGGGGGGCGGCGTGATGGGACAGGATTCTGTAATCAAGGAGCAACGTCTCCCGGCTTGCGTCCGCACGGGGAACCGGATTGTGCAGGAGGCGCGGGAGTGGATCGGAACGCCGTTTCACCGGGGGCAGAGCGTGAAGGGCCTGGGATGTGACTGCGGAGGTCTGTGCGCGGGCGTTCTACGCAACGTCGGGGCACTGACCCCCGCCGAAGCCTCCGAAGTGACCTCCGAGGCTCCAATTGTGGTTCAGGACGGGCTTTTAGCAGCGCGGATCGTGCGCTTTTTAGAACCCGTCCCGTTTTCTGATCCGCTCGGCTTCGGGCAGGGACTGCCGGGAGACGTGCTGCTGTTTCGGATCGGGGAGACGGCGCAGCACCTGGGGATCGGGAGCGGCGAGGGCACGATGATCCATGCCCTGATGACGCTGGAGGTGGTTGCAGAATGCACCCTTTCGGACGGGTGGCGCAAACGGATCGCGGGAGTGTATCGGCTGAGGGAGGCGCGTTAGATGGAGGTGGCACTGGGGGCGGTCGGAGCGGGGATCGGCTCGATTTTTCCGGGCGGGGCGATGCTGGGCTGGGCCATCGGCACAACGGTCGGCGGCGCGGTTACGGCCTTGACGCAACGGGCGGAGGATCAGCAGGTCGGTCGGCTCGATGATCTGAAAATCACGGTCTCCTCGAACGCAGCAGCGATCCCGACTCTCTGGGGCACGATGCGGCTGGGCGGGAACGTGATCTGGGCAACGAATCTCACAGAGACTTCTTCCTCGAGCGGCGGGGGCAAGGGCAAGCCGAGGATAACGCGGTTCAAGTATTCGATTTCGTGCGCGGTTTTGATTTGCGCGGGGCCGGTGAATCGGGTGGTACGAATCTGGGCGGAGGATCGCATTATCTATGATGTCACCCAGACCCCGGCGACCCGGGAGACGATTCGGGTCTACACGGGCACGGAGACGCAAGTTGCCGATACGCTGATCGAAAGTGCGCTGGGCGTGGGGAATGTGCCGGGGTATCGGGGGCGGTGCTATGTGGTCTTTGAGAATTTAGACCTGACGCCTTACGGAAACCGACTGCCGAATTTCAGTTTCGAGGTAGAGCAGTCCACCTCGGCGACGCTTTCGAGCGTGGTGAGCGATGTCGCGGGGGCAGTGGGGCTGCTGTCAACGGATTTAGAGGTTTCGGCGGGAACGGACGGGGTATCGGGCTATGTGCTGAATTCTCGATCTCAGGCAAAAAGTGTGCTGGAACCTCTGCTGCGGGTGTATGCCACCGATATGATCGAGGCGGACGGAAAACTGCGCCTGGTGAAACGGGGCGGGGCGGCGGTGGCGACGGTGCTGGAGGAAGAACTTGGCGCGATTGCGGGGAACACGGCGGGGGCGCGTTATGAGATCAAGCGGACGCCGGAGATTGAATTGTCTACCCGGCTCGATCTTGTTTACCTGAGTGCCGGAAAGCAGTACCAGCAGCAGGTACAGGGGGCGATTCGGCACTCAAAGCCGCACCTGCAAGATGTGACGACGGTGACGTTTCCGGGGACGCTCTCGGATGATCTGGCGCGGCAGATTGCAGAACGGGAACTGTATCTGCTGTGGCGAGAGCGGGAATCGTTCAAGCTGCTGCTGCCGCCGAAGTACGAGTATACGACCCCGGGAGATGTGCTGAATGTGCCGGTGGCCGGGGTGGTGCGACGGCTGAGGATCGAGCAGCTGGACATCGCGGCGTTGGGCGAAGTGGCGATGCACTGCGTCCTCGATGACGATACGGTGCTGCTGCAAGTTGCGGCGGGGGCGTCCCAGACGGCGGCGTCTCCCGCTCTGCTGGCTCCGATTCCGACAACGTTTCTGGCGTTCTCTGCAAAGACGGCGGGCGGGGCGATTGAGCTGCGGGACGAAGAGGCGACCTCAGCAGGATTTTATGTTTCGGCGGGCGGCGGAGCCGGGTGGAACGGAGCGACGATCTATTGGTCCCCAGATGGGGGCACGACGTGGATTGTCGGGGGGACGGTAAGCGAGAACAGCGCGGTGGGAGCAACGGTGGCGGGTGCTTCAGGGGTGCTGGCGAATTATACCGGCACGGGCTTCGATGCGATGAACACGGTGCAGGTGACCCTGACGAACGGGAAACTCTATCCAGCGACGACGACGGAAATCAATTACGGGATCAATCGTGCATTGCTGGGGGACGAGGTGATCGCGATTGCGTCCCCCAGCCTAGTCAGCGGCACAACGTATCAATTGTCTACCTTTTTACGAAAGCTGCGGGGGACGGTTGGCACGGGTCATGCGGCGGGGGATCGGTTTGCGATGGTGGACGCGGCGGTGCGGGTGGTGGTCGCAGACAGCTTGCAGGGGTCGAGTGTGAAGGTGCGCGTGGTGTCACCCTATCAGAGCGTGACGGATGCAGCGGTCGCAGCGCGGGAACAAACGATCACGATTGGGACGAAGAGCGGTGCGCCTTGGGCGACGCCTGCGGACGTGGCAGCTGTGACGACTTCGGTAACGGTTGAGGAATTGGACGGCTCTCCCTCGTTTACTACGAATAAATTGCAGTTTGACCAGGGCGATGGGTTCTCTGTCACCAATAATTCTGGCGCGGCGAAAATCAAATATACGCCTCCGGGGGGCGCAGGAGGATGGTCGGGCAATTGGCCGACTCGAACCAATACTGGAGCGACAGAAACTCTGACTTCCTCCGATACAGTGCTGATCTTCACGGGTGTCTATGACCCGTACTATGCAAACCTGCCTGCTCCGAGCACGGTTCCAAATGGCAAGGTTTTTGTAATCTGCAATAACAGTTATTTTGGCGCAGGCATTGTGCGCTGGCTGAACGGCGGCGGAACCTATACGCAGGTAGCGTACCTCTTCCCCGGTGAAGGCGTAATGGTGATCGGCAACGGTTTCGATTACGCGCTCGCGGTGAAACTGTCGGACCTGCAGCTGGGGGCAAAGGGGGATTTGGCAACCTACGGCAATGCTCCCATACGGCTGCCAGTGGGGTCAGACGGTCAGATACTTACGGCGGACTCGACGCAGGGCGTGGGTCTCAAATGGGCAACTCCTTCGGGCGGCGGAGCGGTTTCGTCGGTGGCAGCGGCAGACTCAACCCTCACGGTGACCCCGACAACGGGCGCAGTCACCGCGAAGATTAATCTCGCCAATGCGAATACGTGGTCGGGCAATCAGAAATTCACCGGGTCATCGTTCGAGATTCAGCCGGGCGGGGCGGGAACCAGGGTGACGTACGATAATACGTATGGTCTGGATATGGCGTATGGCGCAACATCGGGGGGGCGCGGGATCAACATGAAGGGGGGAACTCTGAGTGGGTTGTCCTCGTTTTTCGCAGGGCAGGGGGGAACCATTGGGTTTTCGGGCGCACTCGCCGGGCCAAGTTTTATTGATTTCGCCTTTGGGTCATTCTGGGGAAATCCAGCCAGTGCGATTGGCATGAAAGGCGGGTTTATCGGGGATGTAGACCGCTTTGTGTTCGCAGGGCAGTCCTCGACCTCGACGGCTCGGAATCGAGGGTATCTACGCTCGGAGTTTGCGATTAGTACGGATGCGTCCTACACAGGACGATTGCGCTTGACGGCGCAGGATTTCGCGGGAGAGCGGGAGGGTCTGCGGCTGGAAGCGGACGGAACGAACCCTCGGATCGGCTTTCTCGGCTCCTCCGCGATTGCGAAACCGGCAATCACGGGAGACAGAAAAGGCAACGCGGCTCTGGCCTCTATCCTGACTCAACTCGCGAACTACGGCCTCATCACCAATAGCACGACCGATTCCGGGGCGGGGGCAGTGCCAACTTCGTGCCTGCTGTCCTATCCGGCCTCAACACAATCGCTCGTCGTAGCCGATACGGAACTCGCGGGAAGCCGGGCAATTTGCGATCTGACGAACGTGCAGAGTGTGCGGCTATCGGTGGGGATCAACAGTATCGCGGGGGGAGCAACGCTCAATGTGCGGGTGCAGTCGTCCCCGGACGGAGTGACATGGAGTAATCTGGGCGGCTCGGTCAATACGAGCGCGGTTCCCCCCAAGGGCGTTCTCACGACCACGTGGAGCACGATTTCGCTCTCAGGCGATTACTACCTGCGCCTGGTGGCGAATGTCACCTCGGCGGGTAGTGTGGGGCTGGGAACGATCCAATTGCAGGGGAAAGCCTAGAAAGAGGCAAAAACTTTTATGAAGAAGGATCAGAAAATCAGCGTCTCGGCGGACATTCGAGACGCAGCGCAATATTTTGTGAAAGCCGCCAACATCATGCGAAACGTGCGGGAATATCACGCACAGACGGGCATCCTCGCGCAAATCACCAATGAAGATTTGCAGGGATCGAACGTCGAGCAATTCGCGGCAGCATACCAAAGTCTCTCAGACAACACCCCAGACACCACAAAAGCAGCGATCTACAAAGTGGGGATTTGATTCAACGGAGACGGCTGAAAAACGTAGAAACAACCGAAGACGCTCCAGACTGACGCCTCTTTCGAGCTTTCCGCTCCCCCCAGGCAGACCGATCCCGATTCGGTCATTTGGCGGGGAGCGTTTTCACGAAAGAGGAGGTTTCGTAATGGCGTGTAGATTTGCAGATGCGATTTTGTTCGAGGCGCGGCAGTGGATCGGTCTGGCGGAAGAGGGAGACAGCAATGATGGGGAGATGCTGAAGCAGGCTCTTCATTCAGTCGGCTGGGTTCCAGGAGAGGAATGGTGCTTGTTTTCGGCGCGGCAGATCGTGCAGAACGTGTACCAGGCGAAGGGGGTGGAGCTGCCGGACTATCTGAAATTCCAGTCGGGTTCCTGCACGGCGTTTCGAGCGTTCGCGCAGAAAAAAGCCCCGGACAAGGTGATCTATGGCGGCGTCTCGATTGGCGCGATTGGAATGCTGCTCGATCATGGAACGCCGAGGGATGAGTTTCATGCATTTCTGTGTTTAGGGGCGGCTCCCTACAAACCGGGGCACATGATTACGGCAGAGGGGAATGTCGGCAATGCGTATCGGTTTCAGACCCGGCCCATTGCGGACACGCTGATTATCGTGCATTGAGGGGAAAAGAGGGCCGAGTATTTCGCGCGAAATACTCGGCCCTCTTTTTAATCCTCGCGATAAGCCTGCGATTTGAGAAGTTCAATGAGCTGATCAGGGGTAAGAAGGTGTGTATGACTAGAGGATATAATCGATTCATACACCCTTAGCATACGTCGGTGCAAGTCCATTGTGCGGGAATGAGCATTAAGTGACCTCCCCTTAAAGTGCTCAAATCGTCCGAGTTTATTGATTAGAAAGAGGGCAACGCCATATTGATCCTCATTGTTGCCATCGAAACCACGGAACGTAACATCAAACGATGTGGCCTCGGCCTTAACTTTGAGTTGATCCGCGTCAGAAAGTTCACTGTAAGACAACTCGATATTCATCCACATCTGGAGCACCTCGACTACTTCGGACGCAGTGGCTTCTGAAACCTCGCCTGTGTTGAAGAGGCCGGGGTATTCCCATTTCAGTCCCCAGGGGTGACCACTGTGAATAGCATCCTCTATGAATTCGGGTTCAAGATCGCTCTTAATGTCGAAATGTTTGTAAATCTCACAAAGCATGGTGATGATGAGTTTTTCGCCGTCGCTGAATTCCATTGTGTACTCCTTTGTTTTGGTTGATCTGTTTTGCGCGTTCGGGGGTGCTGCCTTTTAATTTCTGAGTTCGGCGGGGCCGAGGGCTTCGTGTTCGGCTCCAATCGCATAGTCTTCCAGCATCTCCCAGAACCCGTCTACGCCTTTTCCGTGCCGTTCCTCCTCCATTGCTTTACAGGCTTCGGCGGCGGCTCGCATCGCCTGGGCAAACGCCTGGGCTTTTTCGGAGGAGAGCAGTTCCGGTGAGAGCGGCTTACGCTGCGGCGGGGCGGGATGCGGGTCTTCGGCTCCGTCGCGAACGAGCGAGCGAAGAACGACGGCGATGTCCTGGCGGGCCTCTTCAATCAGACCGTCTACGGGTTGCCCTTTGCGGAGCGCGTCACCAGCGCGGAGAAGCGCGGAGTGAGCATAGTGGGTGTGGCGGGCCAGGCGGTCAAGTTCGTATTCATCAGTCTGCATCGGTGTTCACTTCCTTCGGTTTGCGGGGGCGTCCGCCTTTGGAGGGAGAGTTCTGCCCCCAGCGGGTGACCTGTTCGGGATCGAGCAGCAACACGGGGAGATCGGGAGCGGGGGTGAGGTCGCCGCGTTTGATGGCGTTGTAGACCCGTGTCCGGGTGGTTTGTGCGAGTGCAGCGGCTTCGGTGATTCCGATCAGCGGCATGGGTTCCGTTCTCCTTTCCAATGATAGGTTAGTATGGCTTAAACCCGTTACGATTGTCAAGAATTATTTTACGAATTTCCTAAAAACCCTTGACAACCGTAACGGGTTAAGGTAGAATAAGGGTGTCAGAAACGTTCTGGCAAACCTACTAATCACCTGATAGGAGTTCTGGAAAAATGGTACAAGTTCTTTTCAATCAGCCGACGAACCGGGGTCAAGTTTCCTTCTGTTCGCGCATCGTTCGCCGGGCGGAAACCCTCAACGCAGACGGGTATGAGATCATCACCCTCGACGCAACGGCGAAAACCTTCCGCGTCTACCGACCGGAAACCGATCCCTTTGGCGACAACGGATACACGGTCTGCAACAGGCCGGGGGAAGAAAATTGCAGCTGCGAATGTTTCCGGTCTGCCCACGATTGCAAGCATCGCATCGGGGTGGCCTTGCAGGAAGAGACCGCAGATAAAATCTACCGGGACATGGTGAAGATGCGAAAGTTCCTGGGACGGGAGAGTGACGATATTCTGAGTTTCACGCACTGGTACAACGGGCAGGAGGCGGCGGCGCAAGAAGGATTCTACTGGAGCCTTTACTGTGAGGAAAACGAGCCGAACGAGGAGTTCTAAAGAGAGAGGGCTTAGAAGAGTTGACGCTCTTCTAAGCCCGGAACCGCAGAAACTGAGAAGCACCTGCGGTTCCATGATACCCTGAAACGGGGAGAACGGAGAACGTGATGACAGAATTGGAAACGAACAACGAATCGGGATTAACCTGTCCGCATTGTGGCGATCCGGCGCATTATTTCGAGGAGGGCGACACGATCCCAACCTGTGACGCTTGCGGCAAGCGGTATGAGGAACCGACCTTCTGCATTGATAGCGAAGATCGTGCGAACTGGGTTTTGCAAAGGATGGCGAATGTCGAGGCGGAAAAGTCTCGAATTAAGGCACAGGCAGCCGCGATCTTAAAGCAGTTGGAAACGGATCGGCAGGGCTTGGAGGGGCGTTTCGGCTCTGAGTTGGAACGGTGGTTTCGGGAGGAAGTCGAGCGTCGGGGCGGGCGTCGAAAGAGCGTGATGCTGCTGCAAGGGACGGGGGCGTTTCGGACGGTTCCGGGCGGTTTGCGGGTGTGTGATGCGGGGCTGGCGGCTTCGGCGGCAAACGCTCTGAACCCGGATCGGTTTTTTCGACGGGAGTTCGATCCGTCCGAGTATCGGAAGTACGCGAAGGAGCAGTTGGAGACGACGGGAGAGGTTGTACCGGGCGTGGAAACGGTTCCGGCGCGGGAGAGTTTTTCACTGAAGTTTGGTTCAAAAGAGGAGGTCAATAGCGATGGCACGGAATGAGGGACAGAAGCGGGAGATTGTGACGTTTCGGCAGCTGCTGGGGATGGCGCATGAAAAGGGTCTGCTGGGGATCGAAACGGAAGCCTTGACGGTAGAAGACGGGTTTGCGTTTTTTCGGGCGAAGGTGACGCTTTCGGGCGGAGACGACGGGGAAGCCCTGGTGTACACAGGACACGCGGAGGCGACGAAGAACAATGTGGCCCCGGCGATGCAATCGTGTTTGCCGCGAATGGCGGAGACGCGGGCAGTGGTTCGGGCATTGCGCCTTGCCGTGAATGTGGGGGAGGTGGCAGCGGAAGAGTTGTCGGGTTACGATGACTCGGCAGGCGTCCCTCAGACGCGAACGCAGGTTCGGCAGGCAGCGGCGGCAAAGTGCCCTCATTGCAAGGCGACGGGGCAATATCATGCGCCAGACTGTCCGAACCGAGCCACAGCGGAAGTTTCGTAGGGTTGAGATTGGGTTCTTTTAGTGTTCCCACACCGATGCAGATTGCCGTTAAAGCCTGGTCAATATGAACCTGTCCCACCGTTGGCATAATCCTGTCTCCTCATTTCTGAAGGAGTGAGCAGGTGAAAAATCCCACCACAAAAGGCGGATTTGCAGCCCTGCTCATCCCTATTCCCTCACCCCTACGCCCCGATATAGGTCATCGGTTGAAGCAGCACGTCTACCTGCAGGCCCGCCGTTGCCGTAACACTGTTCAACGCCACCCCGACGATCTGCCGTACATTGGTGCCGGAGGCGGGCACAACCGTTTTGATCTGCCCGCCCGTATTGGCAATCGCGAGGTAGTCGCCCGCCGCAATCGCTGCCGAGCCGTCGGTTTGCGCCTGCACAATTCCCGCCGTCTGCACCGAAATCGCGTTCGTGCCGGAGTTCAGGGGGATCGCTTCCAGCGTCACCCCCACGAATTTAGCCGCCAGTGCCGCGCCGGGAAGAGCCACATTGCCGGGGTTCGTTCCCGACATTACCACGCAAAGCCCTGCCCCGTTGACGCCCAAGTCGGCAGAAAACGTTTTTGCCAAAAGAACCGTTTGTTTTGCCATCGAAAATCTTCTCCAGCCCCACCCTGTAGGGGCACTGCTCTCTGCGCCCGGTTTTTGCGCAGGGTTCGGCCTTTTCTCTAGGGGTGCGGCAAGCAGAACCCCTCCCTGCGCCCTCTTCAATCATTTGCCGTACCCTTCATTCCTCCCGTGCCCGCTGTGCCAGGTCAGGGTGCGCGGTCGCCTCCGCTGAAAACGCTGTCGAAAAGGAAATTCCCTCCGCTTTCGCCCGCGCTTCGGCGAGTTCCATCAGCCGCGCCCGTGCTCCGATCCCTCCCCCGCTTTGGCCCATTGAAGCCCCAATTCGCTCGCCCATCGGGATCACCGTGCCATTGGCTTCCACAAAGCGGCTGAACAGCTCGCTCACCGAAGTTTTCTCGGCTCCGAAGGTCACCCGCTGCGTTTCTTCTGCCAGCAGCAGGGCTTTCGCGCTTGTCTCCGCCGCCTCGGTTCCGCGCAGCAGCCCGGCGCGTTTCCAGTCCCGGAGTTTCTGCCCGATCCGCTCTTCCTGAAAGGTGCGCCGATCCCGCGCCAGCTGCGCCCGCTCCAGCGAAAATTCCGCCAACGCCGTTTCCGTCGCTGCGGTCGGCTCCGCCTCGTCCACATCGTTGAGAAGCCGCCGCAGCGACTCGCGCAGCCCTTCCGCTGCCTGCCTTACGCCTTCCAGCATTTTCGCCACCTCTCCCTTTTCCAGCGACGGCGTAAACCGCACGAGCCGCCCTGCTTTTTCTGCCTCGGTGTCCGCTCCGCTCTGGCAAAACACCTGCGCGTTCGCCACACGCGGGCGGCACACCAGCGAGGTTTCCACAATCCGCCTGCCCTCCATGTCCAGCCCCACCGACAACGCACGCACTCCCGCCCGCTGCATCAAGTCCCAGGCGTCTTTCGACTGACGCAGCGTTCCCCACAGCTGCGAACCCACCGCCCGCAGCCCGGTCACCACCCCCAGTATGCGATCCAGCGGCGACTCCAGCAAATGCTCAATCTTCACCGGAATCTCCGCCATCGAGTTGCGTGCGATCTCCCCTAAATCGGCCTCCGTCACCGTCACTCCCTTGTCCGGGTAGTGCCCCGCCTCAAACAGCAGGCACTCCCGCTCCACCGTCTTCCGGTCTTCCGAAAACTTCCAGACCCGTTCCATCGTGATCCTCCTCGAAACCAAAAACAAACCGACCAACAGAGTGAACAACGAGGAAAAAGGGGGGAGATTAAAGAACTTCGTCCAGAGGAGAGCCGCTCGCCGTTCCATCTGCAAAACGTTTTTCTTTGTTTTAGAAAGGGGCTTCCTCAGACCAGGGGTTTAGCCCTGGTTTTCCCAAACCCCTAATCCCTTCGCTTGATCCTCACCCGTTCACCCCCTCACTCCGCTGCGCCCGGGTTCAGCACCCGTCCTTTGTGGCTTAATCCGCTGGAGCCAAACGGAATCCGCTGCGGAGCCTCGTTCCGCAGCTCGAACACGCTGGCGATGTCCAGCACATAATTTCTGGCATTGATCGCGTCCACCACATTCCAGAGGTAGGTGCGCTCCATCGGGTCGTCAAACAAACTCAGGTTCACATCCCGGCAGTGAAGCAGCCCCGTAAACCGAACCGCCGCCTGAATTGGCTCCCACACGCCGCTCGCCTCCCGTCTGCCCAGCAGCTTGCGCAGGATCGGCAGCCAGGTCGTCTCTTCATTCGCGTGAAGGTGTTTGCGGCTTGTGCGGCTCCAGCACCGCTTCTCGAACGTTTTGCGGTGGCGGTAAACGAGCTGCACCTCGATTCCGCTTGAAGCCTGCCCATAGCTCCGCAGCCGCTTCAGGGCTTTGGAGAGCAGCCGCACCAGAATTTTTTCGGCTCCCTCCTGCGTTCGAAACTCTGGCGGCAGCACATGAGAATGACCCACCGACTTCCGCTCGTCCCGCTCGAACATCCCGTAGTCGGCTTCCTGGCTTCCGCGCAGCATAAACCACCACCGCGCCCCCGTCACACTGCCCCAGGCTCGCCGAAGCGCGATCACATCCCGGTCGAGCAGCTGGCGCGTGGTCTGAATGCCGTGCCGCTCCAGTCGGGTCGCCATGCGTGTCCCAATTCCCGGCAGGTCTAAAAGCGAAAGGCGGTGCAGACCCTGCACCGCCTCCGCCCCCCGCCAGATCGTCAGCCCGTCTGGTTTTTGTGTTTCCGAAGCCACCTTCGCCAGAAACACATTGTCCGCCACCCCCACCGAGCAGCGCATCATTTCGCCCGCGTCGCGCAGCAGCCGCCGCTTCACCTCCCTTCCGAGTTTCTCCTCGTCCTCCCGTGTTCGATAGACCGAGCCGACTTTGCACGCCATCTCATCCACCGACAACACCTTGATCGTCACGAAAAAATCGTTCAGCACCTCCACAATCCTGCGGTGAAACTCCAGATACACCGTCGGCCTCGCCTCCACAACGGCGATCTCCGGGCAGATTTTCTTCGCCATTCGCACCGAGGTTCCCGTCGAAATGCCCAGGGCTTTCGCCTCGTAGGAGGCGGCAATCGCACACGTCGAATCCGACAGAAGCGGAGAAACGATCACTGGCCTCCCCCGCAGATACGGGTTCTCCTGCTGCTCCACACTCGCAAAAAACGAGTTCATGTCAATAAAAGTTTGTCTCATAGGGCTGTTAGGCGTTAAGCGTTGAGGGGAGAGTGTTGTACGAATGGATCGTAGTCTTACCCCTGCTCTTTGCGAAATGCTTTCATTCATGGGACTCCAAGGCGGTCTTGAGAAGGTCTTTTCGCCCCTTCTCCATTCGTTCTCAAAGCCCCGAAAGACCGCATTTGGTGTCCGAAGGACACACGGCACGAAGTGCCACCCAGACCCGGATTTCAATCCGGGGTTTGCGGTGCGCCCAATGCCTAACGCCCTCCTTCCTCCATTGGTGGTAAATCAAACAGTTCGCGCACCGAGGCTTCCCGCCCCGTCACCACGCCGTGCTTTAGCAAGACATCGTAGGCTTGCGCCAGCTTCGGCAGGTCGCGCTCGTTCACATTGCCCAGCGAAAACGACGGATACAGCCCCGCTTCCCGCGCTCCGGCAAAGTTGTAATCCACAAGCGGGCGGATCACCTGCGCGTTGATCGCCGCCTCGATGTCCTGCTTCGCGTTCTCCAGCGAAAACAGCAAAATGCTGAAATGCACCTGCCCCAGGGCCAGCGACCCCACCCGTGTGCCTTCCCCGCTCGTGAGCGTCTGAAGCAGAATCCCCTGCGCGATCTGCTGATTGTGCCAGTCCACTGCCGCGATAAACCCGTCTCCGCCCGCCGAACTCGCCTGCAAAATCTGCGGCGTCACCTCGCGTGGAAACACCGCGCTCGCGTCGGCCTGCATCGCCTGCAATGTTTCGAGAATCTGGGTGCCGTCCCCCGCCACCTGAGCAAACACCATCGGCGTTCCAAACCGCTGAAGGTGCAGGTTCCAGAACTTGGCGAGAATATCTTTCGACCACCAGTGCTTGTACACGCACCGCAAATCCGACGAGCCGTAAGGCGACCCCTCCTGCGGATGATAAACATAGTACAAACACTTTTCACGCGGAACCGTCACCCGCCCCGAAGTCGGCGTTAAACTCACGATCCGCTCGATGTTTAGAAAATCGTCCACCTCGAACCCGATTTGGCGCGGATGCTTCGATTTCACCCCCGCCAGCCGAAACTTGCCGCGCCAGTGCCCCGCCTCCTCCATCCGCCATACCAGTTCCGCCAGCGAAAACCCGCGAAAAAACGCCGACATCATCTCGAACAGCACCTGCCGAAAATCCTTTACCGTGCCATCCGCACCACGAATGTCCCGCAGGCTGCCCTCCACAAAATCACGAATTTCAAGGGCTTTCCCCGACGGCCTCCCGCCCTCCCCGTTCCCCGCCGCAAACACCGACCAGGGCTTCGACAGCAGCGCAAAGCGTTTCGTATTGATCGCCGCCCGCACCATTGCATCCGTCATCATCTGATCGTAAATTTCATAGCCGCCATGCGACATCGCAAACGAATCCGGGCTGTACGGCGGAACCCGAAACGCCGATTTCAACATCGCCTCCCACGAAACCAACTCTTCCTGAAATCGCTCCGCAACAGAAAGAGGCGGCATTGCTGCCGCCTCCCGTGTCTTCCCCGTTTCCATGTTGTCCCCCGTCTCACTGCCCCGTTTTTGTGAAAAAATCTCTTCCCTACAATAATAGTACGCCCACAGACCCCCTTTTACTCATTTTAGGCAAAAAATTTCTACATTTTTTTTCGCTCCTCTCCGCCCCCGATCTCATTCCTCCTAATCCCTACCCTCTCGCCTCCAGATGCCGCCTCGGAATTGGAATCGCCCATTCAACAAACCCCAGTTTTCGGTAAACGGCCTCGCCTGCCCCGCCCCGCTCGGTGGTCAAATAAGTCTCCGTGTTCCCTTCGGACAGCGACTTCGCAATGGCGGCACTCACCAGCGAAGACGCCACCCCCCGCCGCCGAAAGTCGGGGTGCGTCACCACCGAATCCACCCGGCCCCAGCCCTCCGCTGAAAACAACGAGCACGCCCCTGCCGCCGTATCCCCGATCCGCGCCAGAAACAAATAGCAGAGCGGAAAACGCGCTTCCGCCTCCGCCACTCCCCGCCAGAACGCCTCCGCTTCCGGGCTGCTCTCATCCGAAACCTGAAGCTCCACCCACTCCCGCGCCTCCTCCGCTCCCGTTTCAAGCGCGACCCCCTCGATCCTCACCTCTTCCGCCAGAACGGACGGCGGCTCTCCAAAAGGAAACCGCATCGGGCGCATCGTCTCGACGAGGGGCATCAGGCCTCGTCTTCGCAGGGCCGCCCCGATCCCCTGTGCCTCCGCAGCGGCGTCCACATCCGCCCCCGCCCGCAGCCCCCGCCCGCCGTAAAACGAGACCACCTCCCCGGCGATCTCGTCCGCGCTCACCCCGACGGTTCGCAGCAGAGCCGCATGGTTCGCGTCTCGATAGAGCGGCAGAGCAGAATTCACCAGCAGATCGCCCCACTCCCGCCGCTCCACCCCTCCCGCAAACTCGTGGTAACGCCGCTCATGCTCTGCATACCGCTGAACGGCCTCCGTTTTAAAATCGTTCACCCTCTCGCCTCCTCCCCCTGCACCCTCACACGAAGCAGGGTCATTTCGGCCTCAGCAAATCCCCGCGTCCATCGTTCGTCTCACCCGACGACGGACGCAGCAGTTGATCTCCCGGAAGTGAAGAAGCCCGCAGCAGCGTCTGCCGCTCCCCGGAATGCCCCGACTGGATCACTCCGATCACTCGCACAATTTCTGTTTTCAATTCCGGCGAAAGACGCGGCGGACGGGATTGAGAGAGGCTCTGAAATGGACGCACAAAACCCCCCGGATCAAGCAGCCGTTTCAGCTCTGGCAAGGCGCGGCGATCTCCGATCCGCTCCAGCGTCTTCAGCACGCCCCACACCACTTGCTCCCAGACTTGCGGTTTAGGCTTCCCCAAAATGAGCGCACCGGTGGAGTAACGCAGGCATCCGGCAACATCAGGAACACACTCCGAAGAGTTCAAATAATCCAGCACGGGCAGCAAAGCCGAAGCCTGCTCCCCATGCGCCCCAAGAGCGGCAAATATAAGTTTCTGATAGGACACGGGGAGCGAAGCCAGCCCCCGACACGCCGCTTCTTTCAGCGAACCGTGCCAGCTCGCTTCGGCACACGGGGAGGAGGAAAGAAAGAAAAACGCCCAGGGTTGAAGCGCAGGCAGCCGCAACAGTTCCATCATCCGAAGCAGGTCAAAAAGGCACTGTGCTTCCTGCTTGGCTGCCGGGCTTTCACGCTCTTCCGCCGTGCCCCGGTGAGCGGCCAGGCGCTCATACGCTGCTTTGAGCACCTCCGCCGCAGCGTCTCCCACCCCGCGCCGCCGCTCAGCAGAGGGGGGCGGCGGAAGCGGGACTGCGCCCTCGCCCTCCGCCAGTTTTCGGCACAGCCGAACCGCTGAAAGCGGCAGTTCGCCCTCCGCTTCGAAAGGCGCAAGCCCACACAGGGTCGCGGCAGTCCGTTCCCGCTCCCGCCCTGTCTCAATCCACAGCGACGCCAGCAGGGTATCAGCGGCATAGTCCCGCTTCGCCTGATCCGCCCCCTGCACCAGTTCTGAAAACAACGTCTGGAGCCGTTCCCGCTCGATCATTGCCCCTTCGACCCTCCCTGCCTTTCTTCCCCTCTTTGTTTCTGTAGCGTCTGTCGAAACGTCCCGTCTTAGGCTAAAATTGGCGAATGGGGTGTCCGAAGGACACGGGGCGTACTCGCCTCATAGCGCGGACTTCAGTCCTGCGGAGAACGACAAGTCGCTTCTTTTTCAACACATTCTTGCTTTTCTCTCCCCGTCCTCTAAAATTTAGCGGCTAATCGCTTTCCCCCGCCGGGTGGCTTCGCAGCATCTCTGCCGCATCCACATCCGTCTCGCTCGCCGGATGCAGCAATCCGCGCCGGTCTTCGGGCGGCGTAGAAGTGGGGCGCAGCAGCTGCCGATGAAGATGATCGCGGTTGTGCATTTCGATCACCCGGATCGCACGCGCAATGTGCCGAGAAAGCGTCCAATCCGTATACGCCGTTTCGCGCTTCAGCTCTATCAAGGTCGGCAGGGCTTCGGGAACCCCGATCTGTTCAAGGCAGTCCACAATCGCTGCCCGGATCGCGTGCTCCGGGGATCGCGCAAACCCCTCCAGCAGATGCGGCACGGCATGGGACGAGCGAAAAAACGCAAATCCGTGCAGCATCGCATGGCGGTGCATCGGGTCGCCTTCGCGCAGCGTTTTCCAGAAAAAACCCAGGTCGTCCGGCGGCAGATCGGCGAGGGTCTGCGCCAGCCCTGCCCGCACACAGTACAATTCGTAGCGCGACAGCCGCCCCTCCCACACCCCCCGGTGATAGTCGTACAGCCCTGCACAAATCTCCTCCGTCAGTTCCCCCGCACTCAGCCGACGCACCGGGCGCAGCATCGCCAGATAGCGCAGATGCCGAAACTGCCCCGGCAAAACCGTCCGCTCTCGTTTCAGCATCGCGCCGAGCGGAGAAATCAGCCCCGCCCGCAGCTCTTCCGGTGTGTCCGGGAGCAGGGGCAGGTCGCGTTTGATCCGCCCTGCCAGCTCCGCCGCGAACAAGGACGCGGCCTCTTTCGGGTCGGCAGGCTCGCCCGCCAGCGGCGCAAACAGCCGCGCCGCCGTGTCCATTACCACGCCGGGGTCTTTCGACCAAAACTGTTTCCATTCCGCCGCAATTCGATTTTTTTCCGCTTTCTCCGAGACCATCTTGAAACGCTCCTCCCTCCCTTTACGTCTCACACCAAAAGGAAAGTCCAGCAAGTACGCTGAGAAAGAACGAATTTTTATGAGTCTGAAGCTCGACGCCGAGGCGGAAGTCAACGCTCCGTCCAAAAACGCACTCATCCACAAGCTCGCCTCCAAAAACAACGCAGAGGCAGAAGCCGCTTCCCGCCGCCTCATCGAGAGGGGCGACGAAGGAGTTGAAGCCCTTATCACCACCCTCGCCGAGCAGGAAGAAGCGCGAAAGCGGCGGTTCAAGATGACTGCCGCCGGTTTTATCGGGATCGTTGGAGCGATGGTGGTCATCGGAATCCTCACCGGAAAAGCCATGATTTTTTCGATGATGGGAGCCTTCACCGGTATTCTGGCGGGAGCCGCTGCCGCCTCCAATTTTCAGAAGCAGGGCATCCTGCAGCTTGCCCAACTCGAGGATGTCCGAACCGTCGGCGTACTCATCGAAGCTCTGGACTGGAACGATGCGTCGCTGGCTTCAGAAGCCCAAACCGCCCTGAGCCGCCTGCTGCCCCGCCTAAAAGAAAGCGACGCCGCTCTGTTCACGCCCGCCCGCAGAAAAATCCTGCTCAAGCAGCTGGCAGGCGTCCATCACGCACCGGAATTTTCACTGGCCGTCTTGAAAGGGCTGGAGCAGATTGGCGGCGAGGAAGCCCTTCCCATCGTCACGCAGATCGCCGAGGGAACTGCAGACGGAGGGAAATTCCCGGAAGTGTGCGAAGCCGCCGTTCTATGCCTGCCCTTTCTTCGCCATCGCGCCGAGCGAAACGAAAACAGCCGCCGCCTGCTCCGTGCCTCCTCCGAAAACGATCACGCGAAAACCCTGCTGCGTCCCGCCGCCGAAGTTTCAGAGACAGACAAAGCCGCACACCTGCTCCGGCCAGCGGAAGAAAGCGACCTGTCTTAACAAAAACTTAACCTGAACTTAATCTTTTGTTAAGAACTCTATGCGATACTGCAAACCGTTTGCACTAAATCGAGTATTGAGAGACCCTCCTTCACCCCGGCCCTGAGAAAGCCGGGGTGCTTTTTTTTCTCCTGAAGAAAGCCGGGAAGCGGGTATGATAATACCGACTTTGCATCGGCGCAAGGGTTCAGGGGGATCAGAGCCTTTCGCCTCCCGTCCAAAGAAAGTTCTGCAAACCGTTGAGCAGGAATTTGTGATGGGGCGGTTTCCGGCGAAGGCGTTGAACGGCGGTTTCCAGGCCGTTGAGAAGCGAAGACGCCCACTCCCCTGAACCCTTGCGCCGATGCCCTCAACTTGATTCCCTCATTCAAAGGAGAAAACGATTATGGCGCTCACACAAGGCAGAGCCGCACTGCTCATCGAACCGGGCAAGCCGGTCGTCGTGGAAGACATCGAAGTGGAGGCTCCCGGCCCCAGCGAAGTTTTGGTTCGCATTGTCGCTTCCGGGGTCTGCCACACCGATCTGACCATCAAAAATCAGAACGGGGCAGGCATGAAATTTCCCATCGTGCTCGGTCACGAAGGCGCGGGCTATGTGGAGCAGGTCGGCGAAAACGTCACCCACCTCAAAGTCGGCGATCCCGTCGTCATTGCCTACCGCGCCCCCTGCGAGCAGTGCCCCGCCTGTCGGCGCGGCGATCCACGTCACTGCTATCTGGCACTGCGCCCCGGTCTTCGCATCAAACGCAAATCCACCGGCGAACTCTGTTCCCAGGTGCTTCGGTGCGGAACCTTCTCCACACATACCGTCGTTCATGCCAAAGCAGCCATCAAAATGCCTGCCGAAATGCCTCTCGACAAAGCCTGCCTCATCGCCTGCGGCGTTATCACAGGCGTTGGAGCCACCATGAACACGGTGAAAGTGTTTCCCGGTGCGTCCGTTGCGGTCGTCGGGTGCGGCGGCGTCGGCCTCAGCGTGATCCAGGGCGCGAAACTCGCCCACGCAAAGCAGATCATTGCTGTTGACCTCAACCCCACCAAACTCGGCTGGGCCAAAGACTACGGAGCCACCCACACCGTCAACGCCTCCGAAGGCGACCCGGTAAAGGCTGTCCGCGATCTCGTCACCGACAGCTGGCCCGGTTACGAAGGCGGGGTAGACTTTGCGTTCGAGGCCACCGGCCTCATGCGCTGTATCGAGCAGTGCGTTCGCATGGTAAATTACAACGGAACCGCCGTCAACATTGGCTTTCCCGGTGCAGACGACTCGGTAACCCTCAACGTCGGCAACATAGATACCGGCGTCTACTGGAACAAAGTCAATCTTTCGGTCTGTCACGCGGGCGACACCCTGCCCTCCACCGACTTTCCACTGATGGCTCAATACTACCTTAGCGGGCAGCTCAAACTCGACGAAATGATCTCCCGAAAAATCGGTCTCGACGATGTGGAGGCCGCCTTTCACGAAATGGAAACCGGCGACGTGATCCGCTCTGTGATCCTCTTCGACTGAATTTCCGCAAACCCAAATCGGGGAGCGAAAGCCGTACACGGCTTTCGCTCCCCGATTTTTTCTCGCCCATTCTGCCCGCAAAACCTCTGGCAGAGCTGCGCCCTGTCGAACTGATTCCAGCACACGCCGCCTACACGAAAGCTCCCGTCTGCGTAATCACAAGACGGCCTTTCCGCTCCTCCAGCACATAGGCCACCCCCACCGTTTTTTCGCTGCCCTGCGCGTCACGGTAGCTGTGCCGTCCCGTTAAGAGATAAATGTTGTTCTTTAATCGCTGCGGGGCGTCCATCACGAAATTCGTGGTCGGGTTGCGGCGCAAGGCCCGTTTTGTCAGAGTCAAATACTCGCTGCCCTTCAGCGAATACTGGTACTTGCCGCCGAGGTAGACCGCGATGCGCCCCTGAGCATCCACGTGCTGGCTCAGATAGGCGAGGCTGTTTTTCGACCAGGTCTGCGTCAGGTGGCTGGCCGTGCGGTTCAGCCGATCCCGCATCGCTCCCCGAACAGGCAGAAGCGCAGAGCCGTTAGTGCCGCTCTGAGGGGTTCGATTGAGGTAGTAGTCGTCGGGCTTGCCTGAAGTGTCGGTTCCCGGCGCGTTCGGATCGGCACTACCGTTCGGGCTGTTCGGATTGTTCGAGTCGGAGCCCGTCACCGGGGTCTGGATCGGAGGCGGCGGCACGATGCCCGCCGGTAGGTACGACTCTCCGGGCGGCGCGTAAAGCGTGCCGTAAGCTCCGATCACCGGCTGTCCGCTGGCATTGATGACGCCGGGATAGTAGGCGGGCAGGTTCGACACCGGAGGGCTGACCGTGACCGCTCCCAGAGAGTCATTGTAGGAATTGTAAGAGGGGTAAGCAGTTCCGTTCACCACATAGCCGCCCTGCGTGGTCACGTAGCCTCCGGGATAAAGCGAGTAAACGGTAAATGGGTCAAAATAAGTGTTTACCCGATACCGAAGGTTCGCGGCTCGGCTTGCGGCGTTCTGTCGGGCGTTTGTCGTTTGGTTCACTGCGGAACTGCGCCGGGATTGCGTCGGGATTTGTCGGTTCTGCCGGGCGGTACCGGTTTGTGTTTGCGCCCCAGCGAGCGCGGAAAAGCCAAAAAGTAGGCCGCCCGACAGGGTCAGGGCGGAAAGTGAAGTCTGTTTCATGGTCTTGCTCCATCTTAGAATCGAATTCTAAACTCTGCCTTAGGTAAAAATCGTCTTCGGTCGCATCCTGCGCTGAAAAACGCTTTTTTCCTTCTACGTAAAACCGAAAACGCCAGATAGCAGGAATTTTCATCACCGATCTTGAAAAAGAGGGTCTATTTCATTTTCAGCTTCAGCAGTGAACGGAGAACTTATGAGCGAACAACCTTCCTCCTTTACCCAAATGGACGCGGATATAGCCGCCCCGCTGCGCCCCTCGAACGAACCCAGCGATCCCCCGGCTCTTGACTTCAGGCGGGTGCTGTTTCTCGTCGGCATGGGGCTGTTCATCACCACCATCGGGCAGCCCAAAGTCATTGGGCGGCTGCCCTTTAACTTTCTTCTGAAAGACGAACTTCACTTTAATGCACAGCAGGTCGCTGGCTTCTGGGCCCTCTCGAACCTGTTCTGGTATTTCAAGCCGGTCGCGGGGCTTGTGTGTGACAGCATCCCGATTTTTGGCACGAAACGCCGCTGGTATCTTATCCTTTCCTCCATTGCGGCAGCGATTTGCTGGGCGATGTTTGCGGTTTTGCCGCACACCTACAATGCTTTTCTCGCCAATATGCTGGTGCTTTCGGGCTTAATGGTGGTGGCTTCTACGGTGGTCGGCGGCATCCTCGTCGAGCAGGGGCAGAAATACAAAGCCACCGGGCGCATCACGTCACTCCGCCTCGGCTTAGAAGGCGTCATCAGCCTGATCGTGGGGCCGCTCGGCGGCTTTCTTGCCTCCCATGCGTTTGGCCTCACGGTTGGCATCGGGGTCGGGCTGCTGCTCTCCCTCGCTCCCGTCGCTTTTTTCTGCCTTCATGAACCCGCCGTTTCCCGCCGGAATACCGAAGTCTGGCGCGATGCGTCCCGGCAGCTGAGCCTCGCCCTGCGCACCCCGACCATGTGGTGGGGAACCCTCACCCTCTTTCTATTCTACCTGTCTCCAAGCCTCGGCGATACGATGAATTTTTACCAATCCGACGTGCTCCACTTCTCGAAACAGTTTATCGGCAATCTGGAACTCGTCGGCGGCATCGGCGGCATTCTCGGTGCGCTGGCCTACGGTGTCGTGTGCCGCAAACTCCCGCTGCGCACCCTGCTCATCATCGGCATCGCCGTTAATGCGGTCACCACCCTCTCCTACCTGTTCTATAAAAACGCGCCCCTTGCGATTTTGATTGACGGCTCCAACGGCTTTTTCGCCACCTTCGGGGTTCTGCCGCTGTTCGATCTTGCGGCGCGTGCTACCCCCAAAGGCAGCGAAAGTTTCGGCTATGCCCTGATGATGAGCGTCCGCAACCTCACCCTGTTCGCCATTGCCGCCCCGCTTGGAGCCTACATTTACGAACACACGCCGAACCACTCCATCAATGTGGCGGTTCTCATCAGTGCCGCCACCACCGCCCTGGTCTTGTTGATCGTGCCCCTGCTTCCCAAAGCCATGATGAACCGCCGCGATGGAGATTGATCGCTTCCAGCCCCCTCCATTTCGCCCCCGCCCTCACACCCCTAGAAGGCGGGGGTTTCCCACCAAGGGTATTCCAAAGCGATTTTCTCCGCTTGAAATTCTCTCCGCTTGAAAAACGAGTTTGGCTTAAAATCGAGCGGGGTCTCCGAAGAGGACGGGGCGGTACGCCTCCGAGCGCGGACTTGGGTTCGGCCGCTTTTGCTGAAATAAATTTACCTCCCCAGCGAGCGAAAGGGCACGTTCGCCGTTCCTGCGTGCCCTTTGCCGTCCCGCAAAAAAACAAAAAGCCGGTACTCCCCTTTTTCTCTGGGAACGAGAAACCTGATCTTCATTCCCTCTTTCTGCGGGACGTATTGCGGAAGCGAAGGAGGAGCGGCCTCTGCATCGCCGCCCGATTTTCGGTCCGTACTTTCGGCGCGGATTTCCCAGAAAGCCGTCAACGGGTCGCCGTCCGGGTCAATGCCCGCCACCTGCGCCGCCACCTCTTTTCCTCCCGGCAGCTCCCGGTTTTCAGCCTCGGTTTTCAGGGCCAGCAGTTCGGGAGCACGGTTTTTGGGAAAGGTTCCTGTCCAGGCAAAGGACAATGCATCCACCGCCTCGGTGGTTTCCACCGATCCGGGGCTGCCTTCGCCCGCAGGGAGCAATAAATTAAACCAGGTGTGTGTGGCTTCCTGTTTCGCGCCCCACAAAAACGCATAGGAGCCAAGACACCACCCCGGCTGACCGCCGATGGAAAGCAGATAGTTCGTGAGGTAACGCTGCGCTTTTTCATGCGAGGTCTGTTCCAGCGGAGCCTTCCAGGGGGAATACCCGCCCTCCCAGGAACCCAGCGGCCCGAACTCCGTCACCACATACGGTTTTGTCCAGCCCTGTTCCCTGAGCCGATCTGCCAGCGACCCCAGCCCGCCATAAGAATTGATCCCCACCAGATCAAGGGCAGGACAAAACTGCGCGATTTTTTTGGCTTTGTCCCCGCCGATCTCGGCAATCACCGTCATTGTCGGATGGTTCGGATCAAGTTGATGTACCATTTCGGCCAGATCGTTAATCGCCTTCCAAATCAGCGGATTCGAGCCGTCGCCCTCCATTTCGTTGCCCAGGGCCCACATCAACAGCGCGGGATGGTTTCGGTACTGCAAAACCGCCTTTCGCACCGCCTCTTTTTGCGCTTCCGCCTGCTTCGGGTCGTTGTATCGAAAGCCATGCCGCTCATGCCCCAGCCAGACGCCCAGCGTCACAGTCATTCCCAGACTCTCGGCCTTGTCAAGTAACTTTTCCTGATGCTCCCCCCCCCAGGTTCGCACCGAATTGCCGCCATAGCGTTTCAGCAAATCCAGGTGTTCGCTTCCCCCGCCGCCCTTGACAAAATAGGGCGACCCGTTTCGGAGCAGCGTATAGCCCTCCTTTTTCTTCTCGATTTTCACGACGGAGGGCGCGGCTCGCCTCGCGTTCTTCTCCATCCGCGTCGTCATAAGCAGAAGTGCTGCCGCACAGGGTAAAAAAATCATGATTTGTTCCTTTTGGGCTTGCGGTCCCCGTTTTTGCGGAACAAGGAGCAGAGCGCGTTCTTTGCGTCCGGCACTAATCCAGCAGGCGCACCGGGTAGCCTTTTTTCTGAAGCCCGTCCGTTACCCGCTCGATGTGGGCGCGATCCCGAACCTCCAATAAAATTTCCACCCCCGTCTGCCCCAGCGGAATCAGCGGAGAAACCCGATTGTGATTGAGCTGGATCACATTGCCTTTGAGGTCGGCGATGGTTTCGAGCAGGGCCGCCAGCCCGCCAGGGCGATCCGGGCAGGAGGTGAACAGATGCAGATACCGCTCGGCGCGAATCATTTCCCGCTCGATCAAGTCGGCGAGAAAATGCGTGTCCACGTTTCCTCCTGAGATTGTCACCACCGTTTTGCCGACAGGCTTCACCCTGCCGGTCAGCAGCGAGGCCATCGCCGCCGCCCCACCCGGCTCCACCACCGTTTTTGCCCGCTCCAGCAGCAGCAGCATCGTTCGCGCCAGATCGGTGTCTTCCACCGTCACCATCTCATCGGCGTACTCCTGAATATAGGCGAAGGTGCGCTCCGAAGGCGACTTAATCGCAATTCCATCGGCAATCGTAGAAACGGCATGATGCGGCAAAAGCCTGCCCGCCTTCCACGAATCCACCGCGCACGAGGCTCCCGCCGCCTGAACCCCGATGATTTTCACACTCGGCTTTTTCGCTCGGATCGCCGTCGCCACGCCGCTGAACAACCCGCCGCCGCCCACGCAGATCACCACCGTTTCGAGATCGGGCACATCCTCCAAAATTTCCAGTCCCAGCGTTCCCTGCCCCGTAATGATTCCGTCATCGTCGAACGCCGAGATAAAGGGGGCCTCCAGTTGACGCGCCCGCTCTTTTCCCGCCGCCACCGCCTCATCGAAATTTTTGCCTTCGAGAACGACCTCCGCGCCGTATTTGCGGGTCGCTTGAATTTTGGCGATGCTGGCAAACTCCGGCATGAAAACTGTGGACTTTACTCCCGCCAGTGCTGCCGCGAGAGCCACTCCCTGCGCGTGATTACCTGCGGAAGCCGCCACCACCCCGGCCCGCTTTTCGGCGTCGGAGAGCTGCGTGACCCGGTGTGAGGCCCCCCGTATCTTAAACGAGCCGGTGCGCTGTTGATTTTCCATCTTCATCAGCAAATTTCCGGGGTCGAGACCGCACCGCTCCGTCAGGCTCACGCAGGACGTAACGGGTGTATGGTGAACATTGGAGGCTACCGCCGGGTAAGCGGCTTCAATATCGTGAAGGGTAATCATAGTTAGGTTTCAACTCTGCTCCAAACCTTCCGCTTAGGGCTTTCAGCAGAAAGGAAAAAGGATCCACTTTTACGGCGGGCGGCCTTCAGGAGGCCTCACCCGAGGGTCGGCGATCCGGTAGTAGAAAAGAAAAGCACTTCCCAGGCCCCGACCCCGCTGACTTGTTAGCCGCCCCAGCCGCGCCTCGCCTGCTCCAAGGGCCTTTCGGACGGCCTTTTCTTCTCCCGGAGACATAGGTCAGAGCATCGCGCAAAAAAGCGGATGAGGGAGGGGGCAGGATTGAAAAAGACATCAATCGAGTGTCAGAAACGAATTCAGTTTCAGCTGAATTCTTCATCTTCAAACCCGAAGTTTCAGAGCTCGAATGCAGAAAGCCGAGCCGTCATTCTGTCGAAAGAAAAACCTTTGGGCCTGCTTCAAGCAGGCTCAGGCGGCTCCGTGCCACGGAAACAAGACCATTATAGACGAAGGGAGATAAAACGTCAACGCAACGAGGAGAGCCGCCGATCATTTGCCGATGGTTTCCGTTTCGTTCCAGAGCCTCAGAAATTTCAGGGAAAAAAGTTCCAGGCAAAAAAACATCAGGCTCCAGAAATATTTCAAAGAAAAACGGCTGTTTCTTTTGCTCTTAAAGGTACACTAAGGCCGGATACGTCCTCCTTTTGCTTTTCCGGGTATCCACCGAAGCAACCCTGTGCGTTTTGCCTGCTCTGGGTGGCGACCCGGCTGGCTCTGGAGAATTGTGATGAGATCGAAAAACGGTTTGCTCCTCTGGCTTTGTCTTTGCGGACTTCTGCTGCTCACTTCCTCCCCGCTTCTGGCCCAGCGCCTTGTCTTCCCCAACGATAGTTCCGTTCTCAATGCCAAGCGCGACTTCGGGGCCAAAGGAGACGGCACAACCGACGACACCGCCGCCCTGCAAAGTGCCCTGGACGCCTCCTGCGGCATCGGAACGAACGTGACCCGGGTGCTTTTTCTACCTAATGGGGTCTATCGTGTCACGAAAACCCTGGTCATCAAAAGCGGTCTCGGCCCCTGGCTTTACGGGGAAACCCGCGACGGAGCCGTGATTCGGCTTGACGACAACACGACCGGGGTCAATTCGGTGCTCCGTACCCACCCCAACGAGTCCGGGCCGACCTCCGCCGACTGGTTTATGCGAAACCTGCGCAATTTTACGGTGGACGTGGGAAACAACCCGAACACCGACGGAATCCGTTATTTTGCCACCAATACCGGGATGCTGCAAAACGTCCATGTCAAAGGAAACGGCAAAATCGGCATCAATGCGGGGTTTTTGAGCGAAAGCGGCCCGAACCTCATTCAAGATGTTTTGATCGAAGGCTTCGACACCGGAATCCAAAGTCAATGGATTTGGGGCGAAACCCTGTCCCGCATCACTATTCTCAACTGCCGGGTTCAGGGCGTTTATGTTTCCGCCAACGCGGTGGGCATCGAAGACCTAAGCGTGACCGACACCCCCCTCGCTCTTTTTGTGGACTATCCCAACGACTGGACGTGGTGGGGCGGCGTGGTCGCCCTGCTCGGAGCCAAATTCTACGGCACAACGGCCACCGACACCGCAGTCAAAAACCGAAATGTGCTTTACTCGCGTGATGTTCGCCTGTATTATCCACCCGACCCATTTCTAGCAGCTCGCGGCCTGTTTTTTCCCTTTCCCCCCTTTCTCCTGAGCCGAACTCTGCCCGAAGCGTTTACGCCCGACTACAAAAAACAATTTACCGCCCCGCCCGCCGCCCTCGGTCTGCCGATCAAGCCGGAGCCGCAGGTTCCCTGGGAAACCGACCTCACGAAATGGGTGTGTGCAAACGATTACGGAGTCACACGCGGTGACAACACCGACGACACAGCGGCTTTTCAGAGTGCCATTGATGCGGCGGCACTCGCGGGCAAAACGGTGGTTTACCTGCGCGGCGTGGGCGGCGGCGATCCGAACTGGTACACGATCAACGGCGAGGTGCGGGTTCACGGCTCCGTGCGCGTGCTCATGGGGTTGGGCTGGGCACGCATCATCGGCGGCCCCAGCGGAAAAATCATCGTGGACGACACCTCTGCCTCGCTGGTGAAATTTCAGAACCTCGACTCGTTTGGCGGAACTCCGGTGACCCTTGAAAACCGCTCGGCACAGAAAACCATGATTGTGGAAAGCTGCGGCGTTTCGATCCTGGGAACCGGAACCGGTGACATTTTCGCCACCGACTGCTCCGGCCCCGTGAAGCTGCTCAATCCCGGTCAGAAAATGTGGGCGCGGCAGCTTAACCCGGAGGGCGACAGCGATACGGGGCTGGTGCAGAACAACGGGGCGAGCCTCTGGATTCTCGGCATGAAAAACGAGGGCAAAGGGGTGCGCGTCAAGACGAGCGGCGGCGGCAAAACCGAAATTTCCGGGGTTTTCAATTACGGCTCTGGAAACGATCTCAACGATACCCGGCCCATGTTCGACGTTGACAACGCTTCGTTTTCGGTGGCGGGCCTGCGCGAAATCGCCTTTACCTCGACGACCTTTCCGGTAAAGGTGCGCGAAAAGCGCGGCACGGAAACTCGCCTGCTCACCAACGCCGTCGAAGGCGGCTGGATCGGGTGGTCGCTCTACAGCGGCTATGACGATCCCGCGTTTCCCTATCCGGTAACCGGGCTGAAAGCCCTCGCGGGAAATCAGCAGATTCTTCTGAAGTGGGATACCATGCCCGGAGCCGCCTCCTATCTCGTAAAACGGGGGCTTTCGGCAGCGGGGCCGTTTGTGCTGGCGGGTTCCTCTTCCGTGCCTACCTTCACCGACACCGGGCTGACCTCTGGCACCCGCTATTTCTACACGGTGATCGGGCGTTATGGAAACCGGGTGAGTATGCCTTCTCCACCGGTATCCGCCGTTTCCAATGCGGCCTATCGCATCAACGCTGGCGGCGGAGAAGCGGCTCCGTTTTCCGCCGACGGATTTGTGAACACGGGCGGGGGCTACACGGTTTCCGATCCGATAGACCTTTCCGGTGTCACCGCTCCTGCCCCTGCCGCCGTGTATCAGTCGGAACGCACCGGAGCCTTTACCTACACCCTGCCCGACCTCATCCCCGGCGGCACTTACAAACTCCGGCTTCACTTTGCGGAAATCTGGTTTGGTTCGGCGGGGCAGCGCAAATTCAGCGTCAAGGTCAACGGCACTTCGGTTCTGACCGATTTCGACGTGTTCGCCTCCGCAGCGGCCAAAAACAAGGCGGTGATTCGGGAGTTCACCGTCACCGCAGCCCCGCAGGGAACGCTGACGATTGACTTTCTTCCCTCGGTAGACAATCCGAAACTAAGCGGCCTCGAACTGCTGATCCCTTGACGCGCCGCAAAAGCGAAGCCGCTTAAAAAAACCGGCCCCACTGCCAAAAGGCAGCGGGGCCGGTTTTCGGCGGTTCAGGGTTCATCAAGAAAATAGTCGCGCTCCTCCACATTCTCGGCAACCGTTTCCAGGGAAGACAGCGGCTGAAAAATCAGGAGCGACGCGGTGAACCCGTGAATGAAATTCTGCACCCCGACCGGCCCCAGTTCTCCAGAGGCCTGAATTCCCGCGATGGGGGTTTCCGGAAACGCCTCCTGCACACAGCGCAGATCGTGATTCGGCTCGCCGAACAGGGACGTTCCGCGCCCGTTGCAGCTCATCAACAAGATACCGGCGGGCGCGGGGGCCTCCTCGGAAGCGGCGAACTTCAGCAGTTCACGAAACTCCCGATCCGCCGTTTTTGCGTCCCTCACCTGGTATTGAACGGTCTGCCCCGCCTCCACACTGTCGCCAATCATAATTTCGCCAGTTTCGGTGTTGGCACTCAGCACGTTCCGAATCACAAAGTCGCCCCGGTCAAAATCAGTTTGGTACTCATTCATTGCAATGCCGATCAGCAGCCCCGTCTGGGCAAGTTCCTGGGTTTCTTCGGGCATCCGCTCCAGCACCTCTTCGGCGTACTCCAGCGCGGTCTTGTCGCCGATGGTGTACACGATGTCGTGCTCGGCGCGGGTGACCAAGGCGCGGTCGCCCACCGGAGTACAGCCCTGGCTGACTACTGTTCGCAGCCCGATGTTCCCGGAGATTGTCACGCCGACGGCTCCCTCCGTGTACACCGTTTTGTGGAGAAGGAGCACGTTTTCGCCTTCGCCTCCCCCGCTCGCCATGCCGCCGACAATGGGCGCGAACTCGGTGAAGGACATCACCGCCTCCATCGCCTCCACAATCGGACAGGTGAACGGGTCGCCGAACAGCAGAAAGCCGCGCAGGTCTTCATCGTTGGGATAGCCCAGCTTCTCCCAAAAACTCATCACCCCGCCGTCGCAGTCCAGAATTTCATAATCTTCGTCTTCGAGGTAAAACGGATTGAGGCGCACACCAGGAAGGCAGGCCGCAAACAGCCCGATGGCCGGGGAGTTTTCGATCTCCGCTCGGTCGCCGATAATTCCCTCAGCACTGCACCCGATGAGGGTTTTCGGCTGAACCCACCGAAACACGAGGTCAATAATGTCTTCGGCGGCGTCTTTGTGGTGCGTCGAGAGGAAAACGATCACGAGATCAGGCTTGCCGAGAAGCTGGCGGCGAAGCGAAGTCGCCGCCTCACGCACGGCGTCTTTGGTCTGCGGTTTCTGACTGACTGCGGAGGCAAACTGAAGTCGGGACATAGGGCTTATCGGTCGAGTCTTTAAGAGCGGAACGCCCCCTTCGGCGGCCCTAGTTCAGGCTGGCGGCGGGGGATGGTACGGCGTTTTCGGCTGCGAGATCGGCGGCGGGGCCAGATAGAGCGGCGTCAGAGAAAGGGGGCTGTCGCCGGGGTCTCCCGCCGCGAATTTCTGAAACGCCCTTTCTGTCGCGGAAGAGGCCGACGGCACGCGCCTGCGGCTCAGCTGAACTTCGATTCCCGCACTTTCGAGGCGGCTTAAGTCGTCTGGTGTCAGGAGATTCGCGGCCTCGCCTGTGCATAGAATATCGGAAAGCCCGCAAGATTGCAAGAGAGCGGGCAGTTCATCGAGCGAAACCACTTCGGGAGCGAGCAGGCACTCCGGCGTTTCTTGACGGCAGGAGTACGCTGCAAGATAAACCTCCCGCTTGCGGCAGGGAAGAATGGAAACCACTGCCCCAGAAAACGGAGCCCGATCGAAAGCGACAGCTTCGAGGGAGTTGACCCCGTAAACCGGCTTGCCAAGCACATCCGCCCACATTTTCACGGTAGTTACGCCCACACGGATTCCCGTGAACGAACCGGGGCCGATCCCTACCGCAAAAAAGTCCAGGTCGGGCAGCGTGAGTTCGTTTTGAACAAGCAGGCGGTTCAGGTCATCCAAAAGCCGCTCGGAAAGGTGCATCTGGTGCAGAAACCGATACTCAAAAACAAGGAAGCCGCCCTTCAGCAGCGCAACACTGCACAGATCGCCGGAAGTGTCGAGTCCCAGTCCCAGGGCTTCACTCATGGCTCACCTGAGCGGTTTCTTGTACCAGTCGGGCAGAGCGCGGGCCGAACCCCTGCAGCACGACGATACGAACCTCCTCGGTTTCAACCTCGCGGCTCAGCCGAATCTGGAGATGGTCTTCCGGCAGCAGAGGTTCGGCCCGCTCCGCCCACTCGATCACCGTTACGCCGCCCCGCTCGAAATATTCCTCAAACCCCATCTCAAGGAGGGACTGCGGGCTTTCGATGCGGTAGAGGTCGGCGTGAAACAGGGGAACTCGGCCCGAATGTTCCTGCACCAGCAGATAAGTCGGGCTGTCCACGTCATAGGAGACGCCCAGCCCCGCCGCAATTCCCTGCGTCAGCGTGGTTTTGCCTTCGCCAAGGCCGCCGTAAAGTGCGATCACGTCGCCTGCCCTCAGCCGCCTGCCTAAATCTTCCCCGAAGGCACGGGCGGCCTCCGGCGTCGGCAGGGACAGAGTGACCGATTTAGCGGGCAGCATCGGCAATCTCCTGAGCGATCTTCCGAGCTGCCGAGACCGGGTCGGAAGCCTGCGTGATCGGGCGTCCGAGAACCAGTGCGGAGGCCCCGGCGCGGATGGCCTCTCCCGGCGTCAGAGTTCGTGCCTGATCGCCCTTTTGGGTTCCGGCAGGGCGCACTCCCGGCGTCACGATCCAGAACTTCGGATCGGGGATCGCTTTGCGGAGGACCTCGATTTCAAGCGGAGAAGCAATCACTCCGTCGCAGCCTGCCTCGTGTGCCAATTGTGCCAGATGCACCACCTGTGCCTCCACCCCGCCTTCGACGCTTAACTCGGAAGCGAGCATTTCCTGCGAAATCGAGGTCAGCACCGTGACAGCGAACACAAGCAGGCGCGTTTCAGAGCCGGTCGCTTCGCGGGCCGCCTTGACCGCCGCTCGAAGCATCGCGCTTCCGCCCGCCGCATGAACCGTGACGCACCAGGCCCCGGCCTTTCTCACGCCGCGCATCGCTCCCGCAGCCGTGTTCGGGATGTCGTGAAGTTTGGCATCATAAAAAATTTTGCTTGCGCCTGCTTTACGCAGCGCGTCTATCACGCCGGGGCCTTCCGAGGTCAGCAGTTCCAGCCCCGCCTTAAACACCCCGACTTCTCCGTTCAACCGCTCCACAAGCGAAACCGCCTCCGCCGTTGTTTCCACATCCAAAGCCACGATGATTTTATCGCTTGCGTCAGTCACTCCTGCCCTCCCCCAGTCTCTGCCGTTTCGTTTTGCGTTGGTTGGAGATAGTGTACCCTGCGGAGGTGCGGAGGTGGAATGAATTCGCGGTGGGCAAGCCGCTCCAGACCGGGGATTCAATCGGCCCCATCGAGGGGCCGGGCACTCATAGATTGGGCATGAGACTCGCCCTCCAAAGACCAAGCATTAAAATCCCGTTGAGGGCGCACCATCGGCAATATCGAAAGACCGGGCATCGAGAGGCCGGGCATTAAAATACCCGTCTGGGGGGCGTTCCGCCAAACGTCCTGCGGACGGACTGCAGAGCGTTGAGAGACCGTTTGTGAGTGGAAGGAATTCCCTGTATGTGAACAGCTCCCCTCTCTATGGAGGGGAGTTCCGTCCGCAGGACGTTTAGCCGAAGGCTCCCCAGACGGGTATTTTAATGCCCGGCCTCTCGATGCCCGGTTTCTCGATGCCCGGCGTGTCGGTGTTCCCGATTGGTGCACCTCCGAAACTCCGAAACCGGCCCCTCGATGCCCGGTCTTTCGATATTGCCGATGGTGCGCCCCCAAACGGGTATTTTAAGGCCCGGTCTCTGTTGAACATCCCTTCTCAGTCTTTGAAGTTTACTCAACCGCTTTTTTATGGGGTTTGCCCTCACCGATTTCGCAGAAGCCAGCGGTGTGCTTCTTCCAGCTCCCGCACCGAACGCCTCACCCGCGAGAGCGTCTGCCGATCCAGCTTCTCGTACATATACTTGCAGATGTAAGCCGTGCAGCCGAAGGGACGCAAGTCGGACGGAAACGTACAGCCCGCCTTACCAAGAAACTCGCAGGGGAGCGAGTCGCCTTCCAGGTCTTCTGCAGTATCGGGCGCGTCGGAAAGCGCGTCAAGCTGACGGTTCCCGATCTCCAGAGCGAGGTCTTCCCCGGTTTTGGAAAACAGTTTTACCTCCGTCTTCCAGCCCGTTGCTTCCGCCAGCAGAATATCGGTGGGCAGAATTCGGGCGGGCTTTCGGCAGCAGGGGGTGGGGCAGGAGGGGCAGTTGTCGCGGGTGAACGCATCGTAATGGCGGCGCAGTTCACGCTGCACCCGGCGATAGGAGGCCAGTGGGTTGTTCATGGGCAGCCGTTTCGTTTTCGCAGTTCTAAAAGTTTATGTGCCAGAGAAAACAGCCCGATCCCCCTTTGTGCGAAAGGGGGATCGGGCTAAGACAAACCGCTTACGGGCACTTGGCACAGCAGCGGGAAGGACAGCATCCCTTGCAGTTCGAGCAGCAGCTCGTTCCAGAGCACTGAGCACAGCAGGCCATCGCGCAGCAGCTTTTGGGCGCAAGGTCGTTCAGCGCAATCGTGGTGCGGGAGGCTCCCATCAGCGCAAATAGAGCCCCCAGAGAGATCAAAACTTTCATGATTCGGTTTCCTTTGTCCATTTATGGATCAATTCGTTTCAGCCGCACGTGCATCTCGGAGACGCCTCTCCGAAACAGGAACAAAGAAAGCGGGCGGGGCACGCCCCCGCGATAAAGCTAGCCGTTCGAGCGGAGGAGGCAGAACGGAAATGCGTCCGAACGGCAGCAACGAGCCTGAAAAAAGCGAACAGGCCCTTGGAAAGAACGGGGAAAAGACTGCCTCCGCCTGTAGAGGCGAAAATCGCTCTCTTGGGGAAGCCCAGGAACGGTTTTCTACGCGAAGCACACACCCTGACGGACAAGTGCGCAGCGAAACCCAGGTTGGGAGAGCAATTCTGGCGGGCGCGGCACAGTGGGCACACAAGGCCGGTTCGGGGGTAGATGCTGGCTCAGTCGCCCTGCCGCGCAGAGCAGGCGCACAGTCGCCGGGACAAGGCACTCCATTGACACACAGCCACACCATCCCCGGCGAACTTCCGATCACCAGAAGCATCAGCGCGAACACAGCATATCCAATATGAACCGGGCGAGAAAGACGAAATTGCATCATTGATTTCAGATACGAGCGGGCCGGTCAGAAACTCTCACTGACAGCGGCGTTTCAGATCGTCGGGTTTGTGCACCGTGATTCGATAGGTCGAATCCACCGTAATGTACTCTTTTTGGCGATAAGCGACCATCACCTGATTGACCCGCTCTCGTGAGGCTCCCACCAAATCCGCCATATTGGATTGGGTAAGGCGAATGGGAATGAGGGTGTCTCCGTTCGGCTGTACCTGACCGTAGAGTTCGGCGAATTCCAGAATTTGACGCGCTACCAGACCGTACACATCCAGCGTGGCAAGGGCCTGAATCCGAACGTTGGCCAGCCGAAGCCGCCGCGCCAGCACCCGCATCAGGTTGCGCGAAAACACAGAGCCGCCGTCAATCAAATAGTCGAAGGTGGCACGGTCGAGCGCGATCAGCGTGGTAGGTTCCTGGGTGAACACATCGGCGGCCCGCCCGCTCTGATCAATCAGGCTCATCTCGCCAAAAGTATCGCCGGTGGCCAGCAGTGCCAGAAAAACTTCTTTTCCGTCGGGAAGCATGGTCGAAACTTTCGCTGTTCCGTGTAAAATCATATAGAAGGTTTCGCCGGGATCGTCCTGGTGAACAATGGCGTCATCTCCCCGGTAGGCCCGTTTCCGTCCTTTTTCGGCCACAAACTGAAGCTGCTCTGGCGATAAGCCGTCAAAGAGAGGAAGCTGGTGAAGAGTATCGAGTTCAATGGGCATGAAAAGCTCCTGCGGATCGGTGAGGGCATGAAGCAGCAGAAAGACCAACCTTCTGCGAGAATAAATCTCTCAGCGATCCCTACCATTATAGTGAACTCGCGCCTCTCTGTCAATCGCTTCCATAGGATTTATTTTCCGCACCCCCTGAAAAAACAAAGGCGAAACACCGAAAAATGTCTTAGGAACCTTCCAAACCCTTCTCTCCCCACGAGGTTGGCACGTCAATGATTTTTTGCCCAGAGGTAAGTCATGTCTACTGTTTCAATCTCTTCTCTTTCCATTGAGTGTGGGGAGGTCACTTCTCAAGAACTACCGGTTTTTCTTTCCCTGATGACGGAGGCCTTTCATCTGCCCCCCCAGCCCACCGCTCAGGTCTTTTATGCCGATCCCTATTTCAACCTCTCCAATAAACGAGTGCTGCGCGTCGCGGGCGAAATCGCCTCCTGCCTGACCTTGGTCGAACGCGAGGCACTCGGGGCGGGGGGGGCATTTCCGGTGATCGGGTTGTGCGGCGTTTCCACCGCCCCTCACAAACGCCGCCGGGGATACGCCGCCGCGCTCATCGAAAACACGCTCACCCGTTTGTATCAGCAGGAAATTCCGTTCGCGCTCTTAAACCCGGTAGATGCCCCCTACTATCGGCGTTTGGGCTGGGAGTTTGTCATTCAGTCGGAGCGTCTGGTAACTTCGCCTCGCTGTCTTTCGTTTTTCCCCGAAACCTCGCGGGTGCGCTCGCTCACGCAACGGGATGTTTATTCGCTCAATTTTCTCTACGACACCGCCACAGAAAAAGAGCAGTTCACTCTCACCCGCGATAAAAAGCGATGGGAGTTTTTGTTTTCCTATCTTTCCGCAGGCGTTCTCTACACCTCCCGCACCGGCACACCCGAAGGCTACCTGATTTACGAAGACCAGGAAACCGGAGAGGGCAAGCCCTCTCCGGTGACCCCACTTAAAGTTCTGGAAATGCGCTGTCTGACCCCGCCAGCAAGACGCGCTCTGCTGGGCTTTCTTTCGCAAACGCCTGCCAGCCTCATTCAGGTTGAGGGGCAGCTGGAAACCCACTTGCAAGACGGCTTCCTCACGGCCCTGGATTACCCCGGCGATAAAAGTACCCTGCCGCACATTGAAACACTGCCCACGATAATGGGGCGAATCGTTCATTTTGGTTCTGCGCTTTCCCTTCAGAGTTCCCTGCTTCATGCACTTCGAAGCGGGCCAAAGGCAGGAGCCTTGCAGTGTGTGCTGGAAGACCCGCTTTCGCCCGGAGGAAAACAGGAGTGCCTGCTCGGTACGAAAACCGGGGCGGCTTCTCCGTCGCTGCTTTTCGCTGATATACAAACCTGGACGCGGATTCTTTTCGGCACCATCTCCGGCGAGGAGGCCCTCTCTTTCGGACTGCTCTCTGCCTCCGACGAACGGGCAGGCGAGCTGGCGGCAGAGTGCTTTCCCCGCGCCCGCCCCTTCCTCTCCCCCCTCGACTATTTCTAACTGGGCAAGAGATCAGGGGGAGAGCGGGGGTTGGAGTGTAGGGATTAGAAAATAGGGATTAGCAAAACACCTGCACCGGAACGCATCGAACAGGTTTTCACTTTCACTCTCCCCAACGTTTTCTTCCTCCCGCCAAACTCAAACTCATCCCTCACCCCTGATCACCGGGTGCGGCGTGAGGATGTGCTGGCGAGCGGCGGAAGGATCGCCGTCCACCCGGAGCAAAATCACCGAGGCAATGTCGGCGATCATTTCTGTCCAGGGAATTGCAATCGTGGTGAGGTTGAGGGAGGCGGCAATCGGAGCATCGTCAAACCCGATCAGGGGCGGTTGGGGAAGCTTGTGGGCGTCGGCGTGCAGCAGCACCGCTTCGGCGAGGCGGTCGTTCGCACAAAAGATTCCGTCCCTCCCCAGCCGAATCGTTTCCGCCGCCACTTTTCGCCCGCTTTCCAAAAACCAGCCTTCCGACACCACCTGCGCGGCCTTCGGGATCACGGAGAGAAATCCCCGGCTTCGCTCCTGGCTGCGCGGGTCGGAGCGGGGACCGGACAGAACACAAAACTGCCGGTGCGCGGCGGCCTCTGCCCGCCGCAGAAGCAGCTGCGCGGCACAAACGCCGCCGAAAAAGTCATCAATCGAAACGCTGTCGGTGAGGGTGGCATCAAGTCCCGGCGGAGGCCGCTCATTGATGAGCAGTGCCCCCCGGCCCGCCTCCATACATCGGGCCAGAGCCTCTGGAAACTGCCAGATTACGGGAAAGTAAGCCGGGTCGAGGGAAGGAGGGGTGTCCGACCAGCACAATCGCCAGGGAACTCCGTCGCGTTCGAGCACTCTGCCCAGGCTGGCGAGCAGCCGCGCTCCAAAAGAACCGCTTCGCCTTGCCCGCACATCCAGAAACAGGTCGGCTCCAATCAACGCATTTTCGCCGCCGGGCAGGTAAGTTCCCGACCCGATGCGCCGCTCCAGAAACCCTGCCTCGCACAACTTAGCCAGCAGGCGATGCGCCGTCTGATAGCTGACCCCCTCCTGGACGGCCAGCTCGCGAGAAGACACAAAGCGTTCGCCGGGGCGAAGCGTTTTCTGCTCCAACTGCGCGACGAGTCGGGATTCGATTTCGGAAATTCGGGGGCTGACAGGGCGGGACATAGGCACGCAGAAAGGGTTGAAGTTATCCACAGATAACACAGATGAAAACTGAGTGAAGCGAATTTTAATCCCTGCTCCCTGCCTCCTCATCCCTGCCCAGAGATTTTTTGTAATTCCTAACCAGAACGGTGTCCAGAAGACCAGGGAGGGCGGTCTCGGCAAGAAAGGCGAGCCGGACAGGGCGAAAAGGCAGAATCTCGGCACGAGGACGGCGGGAAGCGGCGCACCGAACCAGGCTGTCCGCCACTTTTTCGGAGGTCAGCACCACCCCCGAAGGCTCGTATTTTTTGCCTTCGGCATGATGGAAAAATTTGGTCTTCACTGAGATCGGCAGCACCTCGGAAACAAAAACCCCGTAGGCTTTTGCCTCCATCCGCAGGGCCTGCGTGTAGGCATGGCACGCCCCCTTCGTTGCGGAATAGGCACTTACCCCCGGCGAACCCAACTGCCCCGCCGCCGAGGAAACGTTGATGATCACGCCGCGTCTTCTCCCGCTCATGCCGGAAAGTGCCTGCTTGCAAAGGGAAGCCAGCGCGAAAAAGTTGACCTCGAACAACAGACGGAGTTTGCTTTCGTCCGTATTCAGCACACTCGCTCCCAGCCCGATCCCGGCGTTGTTGACCAGAACATCCACCGCGCCCAGGTCGCCCTCAATGCGAGCGATCAATCCCGCCACTTCTTCGCTTTTTCCGAGCTCGACCAGATAATCGCTGGCGGTGACGCCCGCTTCCCGCAAAGCGTCCCTCACGCGCTCCAAATCGGGGCGGTGATTGGAAACCAGGGCCAGCCGCGCCCCTTTTTTTGCAAACGCATAGGCTGCCGCCTCTCCGATGCCGGAAGAAGCCCCGGTAATCACCACAAGTGCGTTTTTGAGTTCCATAAAGAGGTTTACGCCCCGAAGCGTGTGAAGTTCATCACAATCGGGCAGGAAAATCGAAACGGCTTCAGGAATGACTTCGTAGTGAAAGGTGACGGGCGCAAGGTGCGCCCTCATTCGGGAGACAAAGCCATGGGCGTTCTGATTATTGCGGTGGTTGCGCTGTTTTTGCTGTTTATGCTGGTCAAAGTGGTGCTGGCAATGGCCATTGCACTTTTAATTAAGGTGGCGTTTATCGCCCTCGTTGTCGGTGTGATCTACTTTGTCGTAAAAGCCGTCACCCGCCAGAAATCGGTTATCTAACGCGAGAAAAAGGGGGCGGGAGCGCATTGCGTTGTAGCGGAACCCGCCTAGCCTTCGATGAAAATGACCGGGCAGCGCACTGACGCTGCCCGGTCTTCGGTCACAAGGGTGGGAACGTGAGATAACGTGTCTACAGCGGCACAAAAACCAATGTCTTCGCCGAAACCCCGCTCGGCAAGCGCGTGAGCGTGATTGCCCTCCATCAGGCCCCTCAGCAGGTTGGGTTCGCTTTGCCAGAGACGGCGGCAGGCAATCGCGCTGTCCTTTACCTGCGGCAGTTCCCACGCGCCCGCCCTCCCGTAAAGAGCTTCCACATAGCCGCCCGCAACGGCGGCATCCTCCAGTGTGAACTCCCCCATTGTCCCGGAACACACCACCAGCAGATTGGCTCCCGTTCGCCCTGCCTCGTTCCAGGCGGCCTCCGAGACGGCCAGACGATTCAGAGCAGAACCGAGATAAATCTGCTTTGCTCCCGAAACCGCAGCCACCGCTTTGGTTCCGTTCGAGGTAGAAAGCACCACCGGTTTATCGGTGAAATCCATGCGAACGAATTCAGAGGGTGAATTACCGAAATCAAATCCGGGAGCCACGAAGCCGTCCGTTTCCCCGCACAGCAGATAGCCTCGTTTTCGGGCAAAGGCTTCGGCAACCCCATGCGAACCCGCCACATAAAGACGCGGAAGGCCGCGCTCGAAAAGCGTAGCGATCACGGTAGTGGCACGAAGTGCATCAATCACGATACAAACTGAATTCGAGACTTCCCCAGCGAGCTGCGGAAGCAGCGCGACGGAAAGCGTCGGCGAAGGGGGCGGTGAGGGGGTGAGCGGGTAAACGGGTGGAAAAAAGGGGTCTGTCGGAAATTTCCCCTGTTTTTCCGCCGCCTCACGGAATTGTTCTTCCCTTGATGTCACTTGCTCCCCCTCCCCCCTTCGGCGTTGTTTCCAAGGGCAGTCCCTTGACCGTACGTACCCCTTCAGTAATTCCGTGCGGTGTTTCCATCACCCAGTCCCGCATCCTCTTTCACCCGCGTGGGCACATTCGGGGGGATCAGTCCTTCATCCTGCATCCGCTCCATCTCCTCAATGTAGATGTCGGCGGCTTCGGGGGAAGCCATCCACAGCTTCACGGTGGTGACAATGCCTTCCAGCGGAAACAGCGACAGGATCATCAGGCGGGCGGTCTGCCGGGTGGCGGCTTCCCGCTCGGCATCGGTCACCCAGTTGGGCTGCTGCATCAGGTTTTCGGTCATGTCGGGAAGCAGGAGGTTGGCAGCTCCCTGTGCCGCCGCCAGTTTCGCTGCGGTGTGAATGCCCACACCGAACAGTTCAGGGTTGGTGCGTTTCTGCTCATCGAACACCACCGCGAGAGCCGTCATGCGCCAGTTCACCCGAAACCGTGCACCCGACCCTAAAAAGGCGTCTCCCGGCTTGAGCGGAGCCACTTCATTCGCTTCGTACTGCACCTTGCTTGCGCCCCAGTCACGCACCACTTTCGCGGCACTCGTGTTCATTTTAAGGTCGGGGGCCACCGGAGCGATCACCGCTTCGGGCAGGGCGGCATAGGGAAAAGTGCGTTTGGTGACCCAGAGTTCGATGCTGAGCTGACCTGCCTTCATGTGATAATAGGGCGGCAGAATGTAGGGGCGCAGCACGCCGAGCAAAATCACCGTTGCCACCGGCCCCAGAACCCCGATCACCAGAATGATCTGTACAATCCAGAGCGGCGAAATTCCCATGTTGGTTCCGCCAATGGAAAGGTTGTCCTGATAAAGACTTCCCCGGCAGCCCGTGAGCAGCAAAGCCAGGGGCAAGAGCGCGGCAAAGGGCAGCCAGCGCTTCAGCACGAAATGAAAACGGTGCTTCAACAAAAACTCCTTTTAAGGCAGGCCAATTAAGGCAGAAAAAACAAAGGGACGGCTGCGGCGAAACCCTGAACCGTCCTCGTTTCGCGGCCTTTTCTTTCTTACGCAGTCGAAAGCCGTTCGACGGGTTCCAGAGCCGAGTTGCTCCCGGTGCGCCGCCCGACTTTCGCCAGATCAAACCATTTCCCCTCGATTTTTACCCGCACGATGTCGGCGGTGAAATCGGTGGCGGTTCCATCGTTCACACTGTGGGAAAAAAGCGACGAACCCACCCCGTAAACGTCGGCGGGCACGTTCATCGCCTCGAACTGCCGAATTCGCTCCGGGTTAAACCCGCCCGTCACGGTGATTTTGACGTTTCGGCAGTACTGGCGGGCGCGATCCATCCAGCGCATCGGCAAATCCCAGGCCTCGAACGCATTGTCCAACGCTTTGCGAAGAGCAAAGCACAGGCGCGGGTTCACGCCATTGTCCAGAGCGGGATCGCCCAGCGGCTCGATGCTTTTGTCCCGCAGATTGCTTCCGGTGTCGGGGCGCACGCCGTAGAGAATGTATTTTCGCGCCTCTTCCTCAGCGTTCGCATCAATACGCTCTCTGTATTTTCGGAACATTTGCTCAATAACCTGAAGCGAAGTTCCCACGCAGTCGTTATGAAAGTCCACCAAAGCGATTCTCGGCACCGAGGCGGGCAAAACGGACGAAAACGCCAGCATCGTTTCGGCGGTATCCCCCAGAAAACAGGCAATCGCAGCGTGGGCCACCGTGCCGCCCCCGGCTCCGCCCCACCAGTCCCCCTGTTCGTCGGTGGAAACAAAGGAACGGGCGGTGCGCCCCGATTTCGCATTGTAGGCTTGCACGGCGATATGATAGGCATAGCCGTCCGCTGCCTGCACCTCATGGGCATCAAAGCGGGCGGGAAAGAAAAGCACGTCTTTGCCCCGTGCCGCTTCTAAAACTTGATACACGTTGGTCGCTACCCGTGTTCCGCGAGAAAGTGCGCCCAGCGTGGGGGTTTCCAGCAGCGCGAAATCGCGGTATCGCCCATGCACTTTCAGCACGGGATGGACGCTGCGGGCATCCCCGCCGTATTCCACCATCGTACCGTCCTGAACCGCCAGAATTTCCATGCTCTCAAAGGTATCGTTCCACTCACCCTGCTCGTCGAAAAAGCCGGTGCAGGATTGAAGCATGGCGAGGGCTTTGTCCACGCCGACGATCACAGCAAAGGGGGAGCGGCGGGTAAACCACTGCATCTCCACCTCAATGTCGCCGATGGAGAGGTTAGAGAGGTCCACGCCGATGTCGGTGAGGTCGGGGGAAGTGCCGCCAAAGCGATACCCGCGCCGTGCGAGTTCGGTCAGCACAGCGACGATATTATAAAAGTATTTGTCGGAATACCAGCCGCGCCGCATCCGCTCGGCGTCCAGCTTGAACGCAGAAAGCGGCAGCCGCTTGCCGTCGAAGAGGCTCATAGTGAAACTAGTTTAGCACAAACCGGCGAAAAATCGTTCTCCTCCACAGACGCGGCGGTGATGCGGCGGGCTTTTTTGCAGGTCGAAAACACTTTTGCCCCCAATGTTGACGCCGAGAATTTTTTGTTTATTTGGGCATGAACCTTTTGGCAGAAAGGTGTCCCTAACCGATTGTCAACGAGAGAGCGGCGATCTGCGGAACCTCGCTGCGAAATTTCGCAGCGAGCGGGAGAAATTCGGTGAGTGAAGAAAAACGATTGATTGCCCGCCTGAAGCGAGGAGAAAAGGACGCCTTTGCCGAGCTGGTGGAGCGTTACGGCCCCCCCATTCATCGGCTTGTCCTGCGCTATGCTCCGGCTTCGGAAGCGGACGATCTCACCCAGGAGATTTTTGTGGAGGTGTGGCGCGGCATCGGAAAATTTCGGGGCGAAGCGGCTCTTTCCACTTGGCTTTACCGCATTGCCGTCAATCGCTGTTTTCGCTACGGCAAACGGGAGAAACGCGACACGGCTTCACTTGACGAAGCAATGCCCGCTTCTCGCACGCCGCTCTCCGACAACAGCCCCTACCGCCTCGCCGTTCAAAGCGAAACGGCGAACCGAGTGCATCGGGCGGTAGACGATCTGCCGGATGGACAGCGGGAGGTGGTGATTCTTTGCGAACTTCACGAGCTGACTTATACCGAGTGTGCCGCCGTGCTGGAAATTCCGGTGGGAACCGTCAAGTCCCGCCTGTCCCACGCCACCCGAAAACTACGTGAGAGTCTGCGCGATTATGTGCTGAACGACCTCAGCCCGCTGCCCGCCCTGAAGGAGGCCGCCCGATGACCCCTGCCGATCCGTTTCAGGACAATCTCAAAGCCTATCTCGACGGCGAGCTTTCCTGGCTTTCCCGCCGGAACCTGCGCCGCCATCTAAACACCTGCCCCGACTGCCGAAAGGAACTCGATGAAATGGAACTCATTCGCAAACGTCTGCGCGATACCGAATCAAACCCGAACCCGCTTTCCCCGGAGCTGAAAGCAAAACTTGTTTCCGGGCTGCCCGAAGGCGTTCCGCCAACGGAGAGTGACCCTGCCCGTCCCTCTCGAAAAACGAAGCTCGTTTTCGGAGTGCTGGGAACCGCCGTTCTCGGAGCGATGGTCTATCCGCTGCTCGCTCCCCGCCCCTCTGAGGACAATGTAATGATGGTGGCAGAAAACAAAGCGGCCTCGAATATGCATCAACTTGCAACGGCGGAGAGGATGTATTCGCAGGACTACGCGGGGGAGGAAACGCAAACCCGCTCTGCCGCTCTGCCGGCTCCCGCAATGAGTGCTCCTCCCACAGTGCGAGAGAGGGCACTGGCTGTAGACAAACCCAAGGCTTATTCCTGGAGCACAGACGGGACAGCGGAGGCCCGAAAGACTTCGGAGGGGGCGGTTTCTCAGGATCGGCAGGTGCACCGGGAGGCAGTGCTGGACGTGCAGGTGGACAACGCCGAAACGAAAAGCGACACGGTGGAAACGATGACCAAAACCGAAGGCGGCTTTGTGGCGCAAAGCGGGCTGGAAACGAACGACGACGGAACCCGCACCGCTTCGCTCACGCTAAAAATCCCGGTGGAGAAGTTCGAGCCGTTTCTCGTTTCGCTCGGAAAACTCGGTACGGTGAAATCGAAAAGCATTTCCGGCGAAGACCTCACAGAACAGATTTCGGACGAAAAAAGCGGCAGGCGCACCCTGGAGGCCGAGGTCGAGGAACTGAAAGCGCAGCTCATTCGGCGAAATCTGTCCCGATCGCAGGAGCGGCAAAACCGGGAAGACCTGCGCGATCTGAAGAGCCGGATCGCCATCAAAACCTCCCGACTGGAGATGTACCACAAAATGGCAAATCTCTCGACACTGACTCTTACGCTGTCGGAAAAGTCGAAAAAACAGGCGGTCTCCCCTCCGCATTCCGGTTTTCGTTCAGGGTTCGACGGGCTGTTCTCGGTGGCGGGCGGAGCCTTTGTCGCCGCAGCAAAAGTTCCTTTCTTCCTGCTCATCTGGTTTGCGGCGTACTCTCCGCTCTGGCTTCCGCTCGTGCTGGGCTATCGCTACTATTCCCGTCGCGCCTGACGCCCTTCCCTGCCGCACGTAAGTGGAGGTAAACTCAAACGCAGAGCGGAAACTTTCCGCTCTGCGTTTTTGATTGGCGGCAGAAGGAGCAAAGGGATGATCGGCGAAAAACTCTGTATTGGAATTGCCGGGGTACGGTTCGGGGCGGAATTCGTGCCGATCTACGGGCGTCATCCCGATGTAGGAGAAGTGGTGATTTGCGACGCAGACCCGCAACGTCTGCACTCTGTCGGCGAGCAGTTTGGGATCAGACGCCGCTTCACCGCTCTGGACGCTCTGCTTTCCGACCCAGCCGTAGATGCCGTTCACCTGTTAACACCATTTCCGCTTCACGCGGAGCAAACCCTGCGCGTTCTGGGGGCGGGAAAACACTGCGCGAGTGCGGTGTGTATGGGGTCTGCGCTGGACGAACTGAGGGCCATAATCGCGGCTCAACGCGCCTCGCAGAGAAATTACATGATGATGGAAACAATGGTCTACTCCCGCGAATTTTTGTTTGTTCAGGATTTGTGGAGGCGGGGCGAATTGGGAGAACTGACGTTTCTGCGCGGAACCTATTTTCAGGATGTGGAGGGTTACCCCGACTATTGGAGGGCGGTTCCCCCGATGCACTACGCCACCCATGTGGTTTCGCCGCTGCTTGCTCTCACCAGCACTCGCGCCGTCAAGGTGAACTGCCTCGGCTCCGGGAACCTCGCCTCCCGCCTCCAAACCTCGGAGAAAAGTCCCTTTCGACTGGAAACGGCTTTGTTTCGCCTCGAAACCCCGGCGATTGCCGCTGAGGTGACCCGCTCCTGGTTTGAGACAGCACGGCCCTACATCGAAAGTTTCCACGCTTACGGCACCAAACAGGGCTTTGAGTGGAGTCCGTTCTGGGGCGAAAAGCCTGCGCTCTATACGCTGACCGAAGAGCGCACCCCCTCCGGGCGTCCTGTCACCGTTGAACGGATTACGCTTCCTGACTACGCCGAACGCCTTCCAGAGTCGATTCGCGAGTTTACGCAGTACGAAACCGACGGCGCACACGGCGGCTCTCACCCGCACCTCGTCCATGAATTTGTCCGCAGTATCGTCGAGTCGCGCCCGCCTGCCATTGATGCGGTCACCGCCGCCGCATGGACGGCCCCCGGTATCTGCGCCCACGAATCCGCCCTGAAAGACGGTGAAACGGTTTTTATTCCCGACTTCGCGCTTTAGCGTGTCTGAAAAAAGTGGTTTTTCGCACCTAAAACGAGATCGGCTCTAAAATCCTGCAGGGTGTCCGAGTTTTGCCCAATTGGGGGCGGTACGCCTCCGAGCGCAGACTTGGGTTCTGCGGAGAAACGTTTTCCACTCTCTCCAAGGTCTCCTTTAACGTACTCGCGGCGAATTTCACAATGACGTTCGAGTTCGAATTATTTCTGCACCGTCTATTTTTTGGAGGGAGACCGGGGAGGCGGAAACGGCGTTTTTCTCTCCAGACAGATCGAGCGCAGCAGCAGGCAGGAGTCTCTTCCTCAACAAAACGGGCTGATCTCTGGACGATATGAGGAGCGTTCTTGCAAATTCCTTCCCAAATCGGCGTGACTCTGAATTCGGGAGAACGTTTTGAGACAGGGGGGAGATCAAACGACCTGGGTCAATCCTCCGCTTCCCATGCGGCTTCGACCGCCTGCCTGCGCCGGGGTTCCAGCCGCTCTTCCGGGCGGAACGGCTTCTCTCGAAGACGGCTCAATTCCCGCTTTAACGCTCGCAGAGCCTCCAGCGTTTTTCGGCACTGGGCGCAGCGCGACAGATGAAGCCGGGAATAAAACCCTGCCAGCCCGCGCAATTCTCCCTCGACCGAGCGCGTCACCCAACGGCGCATATACCAGCACGGATGCAGTTCCTCAAGCACACTCTTCGGCTCACTCTCGCCCATTATTCCTTAACCTTTCGAATCGTTCGTGCATAGTCTAAAAGTCGGGTATGCAGTTTTAATCGTGCGGACGAAAGACGCGAGCGAACGGTTCCCACCGGAATTTTCAGGGCTTTCGCTACCTCCGCATAGTCCCATTCTTCCACATCCACCAGCCACACACAGAGCCGCTGTCCCTCTGGCAAGGCCGCCATCGCTTTTTCAATCGGCTCTTCCAAAACGGAATTCATCAGGGCGGCATCGGGGTCATCCGCTGGAGGGGCATGGGTTTCGGCAGGCCCGCCTTCGCCGTGCGAGGTCAGCGTCTCGAAATTCGCCCCGGCCTTCCACTTGTCCCTCCGATGATCGGACAGAAAGCAATTCACCAGGATTCGGGAAAACCACGCCCGTGCATTCGTTCCTTCGGTGAACTGGGCATTCAAAAAAGCTTTGTACCCTCGAATCAGCGCGTCCTGAACCAAATCCTGAGCGCGGTCTTCGTCGCCCGCACAAAGCCGACGCGCCAGCCGCACCAGGCTCGCCTCGTGCAGATTCACCAGAAAAGCGTATCGCTCGCGCCGCCGAGCCGCGTCTCCCTCGGCGAACGCCGGGGACTTCCTCGCTGCGGCGGGAGGATCGGCGGCTTTGCGCTCAGGGGCGAGGCGTGGTTTTTCCTGAGCCGAAGAGAAAAGCGTTTCCGAGAAAAGGGGCAGGGTTTCGGGTGACTCCATAACTTACAGAACTCTTCCAGCGGTGAAAAAAGTTCGGCGTTTTTGGAAAAACCGAACTTTCTCCGGCCTGCGGCGGGTTTTAGGGGGGCGAAGAAACCTTTTTCGCCTATTCCGGTTCTGGAGGCTTCTAAATGAAACCGCTTTCTCGTGCCGTTTGTACGGCACTGCTGACGCTGGGCGCGGCTTCTCCCGCCTTTTGTCAGACCTATCGCATTTCGCTGACCAACCTTACTGGCGGACAGCCCTTCTCGCCGTTTGTTTTTGCCGCGCACGACGCCTCCGAAACTCTTTGGCAGGAAGACGCTGCAGCGTCTCCCGGCATTCGCCAAATTGCCGAGGAGGGAGACAACAGCGTTTTGCTCGCCGACTTGAATTCGGTGGCGGGCGGCAGTGTTGGAACTGTTCAGAGCGGTTCTGGCCCCACGCTGCCCGGTGCGAGCACGTCTTTTCTGCTCGACACCGACGCCGCGCATCCGCTGCTTTCCTCCGCCTGGATGCTCGGCTGGACGAATGACGGGTTTACCGGACTCAACGGTCTCGACCTCCGAACGGTAACCGACACGCTCACACTCGATCTCTTCGCCTTCGATGCCGGCACGGAGGTCAACAACGAGTCGGCTCCCTATCTCGCGCCGCTCGGCGGCATTCTCAACGACCCGGAAAACGGGGTCATTCACCCCCACCCCGGCATTGTCGGTGACCGCGACATTCCCGCCTTCCGAGGCTGGACTGGGGCGGTTGCCCGCCTGCAGATCACCACGGTTCCGGAACCGGGCGCACTTTCGCTTTTGGGTTCGGTGGTTTGTCTTGCGGGGGCGTTCGTGCGCCGCCGCCGCGCCTGAATTGTTTGGACTATCCGGCGTTTCTACGCCATTCACTCAAGGAAAATTTTCATGAACTTCTCATCTCTTCGACTGGCTCTTCCTGCATTTGTTCTTTTCACTTCGGTCGGCGCGGCACAGGCGCAGCTGCCCGCCTCGCCCGTTCCGCTTGTGATTACGCACCCCGGCGTTTATGTGCTCAACCGCGACATCCACGTAGCCAGCGGTGACGCCATCACCATTCGCGCCTCCGCCGTCACCCTCGATCTCAACGGGCACAGTGTTTCCACCGCAACCCCTTCGACGGCCCCCTTTCAATCTCGCGGAATTTTCGTGGACGGCACAGCGGGACGACTCAAAGCCGTTACCGTCAAAGACGGCAAGGTCAGCAGTTTCAGCGTCAACGTTGCTGCCATGAATGTGGAGGCTCTCGTGGTCTCCGAAATGCAGGTTCTCGGTGAAGGGGCGGCTCCCGCCGGAGGCCCAACTGAAATCGGAATTATGCTCATTAATTCACGCGGGGCGAAAATCAAAGGCAACACGGTGACCTCGGTCAACCTCGGCATTTTTGTGCGCGGCGGCGGTTCTACCGGCAATACGATCACAAGCAACACCGTGGTGGGCGGCGAAACCGGTGCCAACAACCTGCTGGGTATCTGCTACAACCCGGCTCCCGGTGCAAACGCGGCCACCGACGGCCCCAGCGGAGACCAGATTTACAACAATCACATTACCCGCTTCGGTTATGCCATTGCCCTCAGTGCCGCCTCACGCGCCAACATTTTCCGGGACAACACGCTGGCTTCCCTCACGGGCGGCTTCCGAGAACCGGGCCGGTTGACCGCAAACGGCGGTGCGAACGTGGACGATGCGAACATCTCGCTGGTCATCGCCGCTCCGTAAGCTAAAACAACCCCCCCAGAGCGGAAAGAAGAGAGGATGGCTCTGCTTTCCCTGTTGGAGGTTCGCCCTCCGCCTCCGTTTTTACGGAGGCGGAGGGCGAAATTTCTTGAGGGCGCAGCTTCACGCAGTGCTGGCGCGTCCTGAAAAGAAAATTCATCGGTGCCGCTTGTTTAGTCCAAGTTTAGTCCAAGCCCAGATCGTTCCAGGTTTGCGCGTTGAGCAGCCGGGCTCCAACGGCCTGTGCTTTCTGCGAGGGCAGCCGAACGATCCGGCTTTTTTGCGCCTCCGTGATCGCTCCAAACCTGAATTCAATCATGGAAAGCAGCAGTTCGATTTTACCTTCTTCGCGTCCCTCGGCTCTTCCCTCTTCACCTTCTTTTTTCGCCTTCCGCCAGCAAGACCTGTGCGCTTGTTCGTGCCACGTCTTTTCCCTCCTCTCGCTCCAGCACCCGCTCAATCGCCTCTTCCAATTCCGCCCGCAGCTCGCGATCCGCAAACGTGCGCACCGGAGGGAAATTATTCGGCTCTTCGTCGGGCAAAAGCAGGAAAGAAACGCACTTTCATCGGGGTTTTTGGTCGTCGCTGCTGCGATTCATTCTATCACACCGAACCCGTCCGGCAGAAAAACGGAAGTCTTCCCCGTTCAATTTTTCGTGCCCCCGCTTGCAATTTTTTCCGTTTCGGGTTATGCTCACCCCAGAGGCAACCTCAACAAAAAAACTACCATGACCCCCGAAAGAATGTTTCGGTATCGTTATTCGCACGTTCGGGCTGATTTCGCTCGGCCCGTCTTTATTACTTTCTCTTGACGGCAGTCTATGTTGCGCTGTTCAAAGTCACTCAACCCCCTTCTCCGGCGGCCCATTACGCTTTTTATGGAGCGGGACTTCTGGTTTTCAGTCTGTACTTTCTACGCGGCGCACCCAGCTTGATGCGGTTCTGCTACCTGAACCGGCTGCGAAACGATCTCTCCGAGCCTTTCTGATCCCTTCTCATTTGTCTCCTCGGTCGAGCACGGAAAAGGGCAGCGGCTTGCAATTCCCCCCGTTTCGGGTTATCCTAGAGGAGAACTCCTAAAGAAAACAGGGGGCTTGAACGCCGGGTGCTGGGCGTTCAGGCGGCTCCCCGACCCTCAGCACCCGAAACGCAATTTCCCATGACCTTTATTGACGAAGTACACATTGAAGTGCAGGCCGGACGCGGCGGAAAAGGCATGGTGACCTTCCGCAAAGAAAAGTTCGTGCCGCGCGGCGGACCCGATGGCGGCGACGGCGGCAAAGGCGGCAGCATTGTCGTGAAGGTAGACACCAATCTCACCACCCTGCTCGACTTTCGCTACCACCACGTCTACAAAGCCGACAACGGCGGCGACGGAGCCTCCAAAAATATGTATGGCAAAGACGGAGCCTCCAAAATTCTGCGCGTTCCTCCTGGAACCGTCATCACCGACGAAGAAACCGGCGAGGTGCTGGCCGACCTCACGCAGGCGGATCAAACGGCGGTGATCGCTCGCGGCGGAGTGGGCGGAAAAGGCAACGCGCATTTTGCCACTTCTATTCATCAGGCTCCGAAGTTTGCGGAACTCGGTGAGCCCGGCGAGGGGCACAAAGTCAAGATGGAGCTAAAACTGCTCGCGGATGTGGGGCTGCTCGGCTTTCCCAATGTCGGCAAATCCACCCTTGTGGCGGCGGTTTCGGCGGCTCGGCCCAAAATCGCGAATTATCCCTTTACCACCCTTGTACCCAACCTCGGCGTTGTTTATGTGGACACCAATCGCAGTTTCGTGATGGCGGACATTCCCGGCATTATTGAAGGGGCCAGCGAAGGGCATGGGCTGGGACATCAGTTTCTGAGGCACGTTTCCCGCTCCCGCCTGCTCATTCACCTGCTGGATGTGAGCGGATTGAGCGGGCGCGACCCCCTCAGCGATTTCGAGATTCTCAACGAAGAGCTGCGCCTTTACGATGAGCGGCTTTCCGAACTGCCGCAAATCGTCGCCCTCAACAAAACCGATGTTCTCTCCGAAAACGAACTGGACGCCGTTGAAACCTTGGAAGCGGAACTGCGTTCGCGTGACCTCACCGTGTACCGCATCTCCGCCGCCACGCGTACCGGGCTGTCCCCGCTTATCTACGACTGCATGAGCCGCCTCGAAGCCATGCCCCGCGACTTCTCCCCGCTCGACGACACCCCCGATCACGTTCACATTGTGGCGCAGCGGGAGGATGACCGGGAGCAGTTTGCCATCGAAACCCCGGAACCGGGCTTGTTTGTCGTGAGCGGAAAAGGGCTGGAGCGGAGGGTCGCGATGACCGATACTTCCAACGAATTTTCCCTGCGCCGCCTGCAGCGTTCAATGGAGCGCATGGGCGTGAACGGGCGGCTGAAAGCCCTGGGCGTCAAAGACGGCGACACGGTGAAAATCGGCGAAATGGAGTTCGATTACGAAGACGAAGACAAACGCGACGAAGAAGAGGAAGAGGCGATTGGCGGCAGAAAAAAACGCTAGCAAGGAGCGGGCGTCGGGCGCGGGGCGACAAGTTTCCAGGGAAAAAAGCGGTCAACTCTCGGTTGGATTTTTTTCTGTCAGAGAGATTTTCGCTCATTTCCCTCCCTTCTCTCTTATCCTCTTCCCCCTTCGCGATAAGAGAGCCGTCCGATGACTTTTCCCCGCCGCATCGTTGTCAAGGTAGGCACGAGCACCCTCACGGACGAGGAGGGCAGGCTGGATCGCGCCTTTATCGCCGATCTCACTGCGCAGCTGGCGGCTTTGCGCCGCGAAGGAGCGGATGTCGTGCTCGTTTCTTCGGGAGCTATACGAGCCGGACGCGAAGCTCTCGGCAATCCCATTCAGGGCGATGGAGAAACGGAAACCCTGCCGTACAAGCAGGCGGCGGCAGCCGTCGGGCAGGGCCTGCTTCAGCGGCTCTATACCGAAGCCTTTGCGTGGCGAAAAACGGTTTGCGCCCAGGTGCTGCTCACGCGAGACGACCTCGGCGATCCCGGACGGGTACAAAACGCGAAAAACACGCTGGGTGCACTTCTCACGCTCGGCGTGATTCCGGTGATTAACGAAAACGATACCGTTGCCGTCGAAGAAATCAAATTCGGAGACAACGACACCCTGGCCGCCCGCGTCGCTTCTCTTCTTTCCGCCGACCTGCTCTTGATCCTCTCCGATGTCGAAGGCCTCTACGACCGCGCCCCTCATCCCTTAGTGCAGCCCCCGCCGAGACTGATCCCGCAGGTGCTTTCCTTTTCCGAAGTGGACGGGTTTGGCGGCGATTCGCGGAGCGGCGTGGGTACGGGCGGCATGAAAACGAAACTGGAAGCGGCACGCATTGCCGCCGAAGCCGGAATTCGCACCGTCATTGCCAGAGGACGCCGCGAGCGGGTGGCCCTGGATGTGGCGCACGGCGAAAAGATCGGAACGGAATTTCTCGTTTCCGGCTCTCGTTCCCCCCACGAGTCGCTTTAATCGGCAGGACAAAAACTTGCCTGCTCGAAAGGGAGAACCTTTTTCTCTGCCGCAAGTATCAGGACGGAAAACGCTCGCAGCCTCCGTTAATGCCCCTCCGAATTGGCGTCAAACCTTCAGGTCAATCCATCTATGATTTCAACTTTCACTCTGCTCACCGTTTTGGCTCAAGCCGCCCCTCTCCAAAAGCCGCCGGTCTCGCGGCCCGCTGCCGCTCCGTTTCCTGTCCGGCAGAAGCTGGAACTTTCCGGGGTTCTCTCGCCCGACCAGGAAAAGGCGGCGGCTCGTTTTACCGTCAACGGTTCCGCGCTCAAAGGAATTGTTCCCCGCCTTTGGGCCGGTATTACCCTGGGCGAAAACGAAGCGAAATCCCCCGAATGGCCCTCACGGGCATCAGGGCTGGCCGGGGCGGGAGCCGGACTGATTCGTTTCGCGCCGCTTTCCGAGACGGGGGTGCTCCGCGTCACCGCGAAAGGAGAACCCGCTGTGCGCTGGGAAATTGCCGATGCTGCCCTGGAACGGATTGCCCGAAAGGGCCTTTCGCTTGTTCTGGTCGTCTCCTCCCCGCCGCCAATTTCCCTGGAGGGCTGGACGGGTCTTGTCGCTTCGCTGGTGAAACGTTATCGCAATTTTCCGCTTTTGCCGACGGTTCGCTGGGAATTTGCCGGAACCGAGGCGCAGGCAAAAGTTTTTTATGGAACGTTTGCCAAAACCGTGCGGCAAAACAGCCCGACTTCCCCGATTGGAATTCACTTTTCGGAAGGCTTCACCCCGGAGGACGGAAAGGCCTTTGCTGCCCTCTGCACCGCGCAAAAACTTCCGCTCGACTCTCTCGGCTGGCCTCTCAATCCTCGTAATGCACTCGCCGACTTCTCTTTGCTGCACAAAACCCTGAGCGGCAAACTGCCGGGAAGTGTTCTTTTCTGCCCCGAACTGGGAGCGGAATCGCTTTCGCCCGCCCGCTCCCTTTCGCTTTTGATGGGTCTGCTCGAAGCGGCTCCGCCTGAAAAGCCGAACGGTCTGCTCGGCGTTTTTCTGCGAAGCTCTGCCCCGGAAACCGAAAACTTTTTCACCCTTCTCAATCAAAACAGCGGCCTCCGCCTCGGAACGCAGTCTGCCCCGTCCGCCGTTCACGCCTGGACAACCCGAACGCGCACCGGAGCCTCCCTGCTGCTGGTGAATGAGGGCCGCGAAAGATTTGCCGTCCTGACCCTAAAAGCGATTTCCGCCGCGCTTCCTCCCGGTGCAAAACGGGTGCGCCTCCGTGTCTTTGTTCCGGGCAGCCCCCAAAAGCCGGTGGTCGAAGCCGATTTTCTCCCGCTTGAAACGGACATTCCGCTGCTCCTGCTCCAAAATTCGGCACTCAGGATGGACTTTCACGCCTTGCCCGCCTCTCCATACACCCTAACGCTGGCCTTGCCGAAATCCGTGTTCAAAACCGGAGACAATGCCCCCCTGACGGTGAATCTCCTTTCCTCCTCCCCCGTTTCGCGGCAGGAAAAACTTCGCCTGAGTGGAAACCCGTTTGGAGTGGTTTCTGCGGCGGACGCCGAGCGTTCCCTCACCCTTCAGCCCAACGCCGCTCGTGCCTTCCGCATTGGACTGATCTCGCCGCTCTCGGCGAAAGAGGGCTATTTCGCCGTAACTTCGGGGGTTGGGGAAAATCGAGCGGGCCTGCTGCTGAAGCAGGAAGCCTCCTTTACGGCAAAGCTGCTCACCCCGCGAGTAACTATTCCTTCGGCAGGGCAGAAAGCACTGGCGAAAATCAGACTGACGAATGCCTCCCCCCTCGGCCTGCCGATTGTCCTCGTCTCGAACGGCTCCGAAATCAGCACGACGCTCGAAGCCCGCAAAAAGCCGATTGAAATCCTTGTTCCCGTTTCGGCTCCCTCCCCCGAACCCGGACTTTATCGGGTTCCGATTGACGTTTCCTGTTTTGGCGAAAGCGGGCGTTCGCAGGAGGTTACCGTTGCGGTTCCGCTCACCGCACACTATCGGTCAGTTCGCCTTTCCCTGAGCAGCATCGTTTCAGGAAACGAGTGGCACGGCTCCGATCTTTTCGGGGCAGGGCGGGCGGACTTTGCGGGAGGACGAAAACCCTGGAAAGGACCTGCCGACCTTTCGTTTCTGGGCGGCGCGGAGTGGGACAACGACGCCCTCACTCTCGTTTTCGAGGTGACGGATGATCGGCGCGTTCCCCCGCTTCCCGATCACCTGGAAAGCGGCGACGCGCTGTTTTTCAAGGTGGCTCCCGAAGGCGAGCCAGCGCGGGTTCTGACCGGCGAAATGGGGTCTGCCGCCAAAGAGGGCAGCGTTACCCGATTTCGACTGAAGGGGCAGCCCGCCCAAAGTTCTGCCGCTTCCTCCGTGCTTCCTACCAAAACCGGCGTCCGTTACGCCGCCCGCGTTCCCTGGAAAACGCTTGGAATCGAAAAGCCTCAAATCGGAACCCTGCTCCGCTTCGGGGTTCGCGTCCAGGACGTAGACGCTCCCGGCGGTCTTTCCGGCGACCTCTCCCTTGGCTTCTTCGGCGAGCCGTTTGCCCTCCGCCTCGACAAGTAGGGGAGAGAGGGAAAAGATCACTCTCCCCACCCCCTCACCCCTGCGTTCTCTCAATCAAAGCCAGAAACCGATACGCAGGGGCAATAACGGCATTCGGGACTGGGAGTCCCGCCGCAATGAATTTCGGCATCAGGGTTTCCATGCGGGCTCCGATTTCACGCAGGCGGGCCAGTTTAAGGGCAAAGTTCGGGGCGGCGGTTTCGGTGTCGGTCTCGGTGATGCCGATAGTTTCCGCCGCCTCTCGTTTCAGAGACAGCAGAAAGCCCTCGAAAGCGAGCGTCGGTTCCTGCGCGTTTCGGGCCGCATTTTTCGCCGCGATCATCCACATTGCCCAAAACAAACTCACCTTGTTTTTCGTTTCGTCGGCCCGCTTCTGTTCTTCGCTCCGCGCTTCAAGGGCCTGAACCAGCGCGGGCGGAAATTTCTCCAGATACCGCCAGGGCAGCGGCTTTTCCGACTGCACCAGCCCGATCCGGTCAAACAGCAGCAGCGTCTCGGAAGGCAGGTCGGCCTCCGCTCTCGGACGCCAGTACCAGTCCACCTCATACGGCCCCGCTTCGCCGTCATAAATCGCCATGAGATAGTAGCCGTTGTCGGGCGCGTTTTGCGGAGCCTCGACGGTCAGCAGCGGTTTTCCGAAGCGAGCGATAAATTCCTCTCTTCCGGCGGCAAGCGCATCCATTTTCTCATCGGTATAGACGAGGTGAAGGGTCAGCGAACTCCACACATCGTCGTGGGTTCCAAAGCCGTCCATGCGATAGCCGTCATAGTGAGCAAGATAAGCGGCCTCGACATTCGGGTCTTGTTTCAAGCCCTCCGTCAATTGAAGCAGCAGCGCATTGTATTCGGCAAACCGGGCATCACGGGACGGCGCATTTTCGCGCAGGGTCTCCTGTAACATCGTCAGCATCCTCTCTTGCAGGCGGGCTTTTCCCCGCTGAAGTCGTTTTTTCACGGCATCCACCGAAAGCGTGAGCAGTCCGCCGATCTCTGCCCCCGAATAGCCGCCGAGATAGAACAGCGCAATCACCGTTCGTTCCCCCTCCGGCAGGCTTTCAACCGCCCGGTAGACCCTTGCGTTCCGCTCTTTCGCTTCCAGCAGAAGGTCCGGGCGGGAAGCGGGGCAGGCAATCCATTCGGCGGCTTCAAGAGAAAGGGTCGGCAGAGTTTTGCGCCGAGTTCTCCGGTCACAAAACTTCAGCACAATCCGTTTCAGCCAGACTGGAAAGGCCGCGGGTTCCACAAGCGACGGCAGCTCCTGAAACGCGGCGAGAAACGCTTCCTGTGCAGCATCTTCTGCCTCTCCGAAATCGTTGAGGCGGGCATAGGCGAGCGCGACAGCATAATCCTGAAACCGCTTCACCAATCGGTCAAACGCCTTTCGGTCGCCCTTTCTCGCCTTCTCAACTTCTGCGATCCATTCCTTCACGCTTTTCCCCTCTCCCCTGCAACAGCCCCTTCCTGCCCGCAAAAGGTGACAAAAAAAAGGTGACAAAAAAAGCGGGAGTGCGGGGGGAAGGGTGAAACAAAATCACCTTCCCCCCCGGCACTCCCGTTCAGCTTCTTCGTTCCTTCTGCTTTTTGAGGAGAACGCAGAGATAGAATTCGCCTTGAACTCCAAGCCTGCAGGCGAAATGTTCGAAGGGCACGGGCTTCCGCCTCTCAACGCGAACTTGGGTTCTGCGCCGCCTCGCCCTTTGTTCTAACTCCTCATCTTTACTTCAGACTTTACTCAACTCTTCCTTCAGGCGGTCAATTCCGGCAATCGTCGTTGGATCGGTTCCATCAATCAAGGCGAGATAGATCGTCACGTAATCGGCGAGCGTAACCAGCGACATCATCCGTTCCAGCATCGAGTCGCCCTCCGAAAAAATCTCGTGAATTGGGTAGCCGCTTCCAATGATCTCTTTCGTCACCTCGACCCGCTTTGCAATTCGGGGCAGTTTGGCGGTTTCGTCGGGGTCGCGCAGAAACAGGATTGAAAAACTCGACGCTTGTTTGTTCGCGTTTGTCCAGGATAAAATTTCGTTGTGGTTTTGTTCAGGCAGCACATTGGCGTAGGCAGCGAGTTTGGCGTTTTCGTTGAACTGCCCTTTCCAGCGGGTGGCCACAATGCCGCGATACCCCTGCGAGCCGTAGATCACTGGAATTTTGCCGTAAAGGTCTAGGGCCAGCTGCTTTGCCGGGTTGTGTTCGGCGGGGATGGAAGGGGAGTAGGCGGTGGCCTTCAGATCGAGCAGATCAAGAGCCTCTTCCACGTCGAGGGAGAAATCGTGCTCCGTGCCCAGCAGCCCTTTCGAGGCGAGAAACCGAAACAGCGGAAAAAACATAAAGCCCAGGGCGGAACGCGGCGGCTGTCCTCCCGGCACAATCGCAAAGGGATTGCCGTCGGCCTTGGCCATTTCGCCGATTTTGCCGCCGGAAGTGACCACCGCGATCTGCGCCCCTTTTTGCTTGGCTTGCGCGTAAGCGGCGAGCGTCTCTTCGGTGCCGCCGGAGTAGGACATCGTGAGAACGAGCGTATGTTTGTTGACCCAGGACGGCAGCGTGTAGTCCCGGTTGACCACGAGCGGAACCGTGCCGTACTCTTCCATGAGGGCCCGGGCAAAATCGCCGCCGATGGCGGAGCCGCCCATCCCGGAAACAACGACATTATGTATTTCGGAGGCTCCGGTTTCGGGCGCGGCGTTTTGCCAGCGGATGCCAACGGCTTCCTGACACTGCTGCGGAAACTGAATCGCGAGTTGAAGCATCCCCTGCGGATCCAAAGCCTGCAGTCGGGCGGGATCGCTGAGGTTGTCGAGCAGGGCGGTGTGTTCGGGGTTCATAAGTAAGCGGGTCTCCTTCGCAAAAAGAAATGAGTGTACTGCTTCTTCTACGTTTAACTCTGGGGTTTGACGGCGTAAAAAAACCGCCCTTTCCCTGAAGGAAAAAGGCGGTTTCGGTTGAACGGAAATTCACTCGGCGACAAAGGGCAGCAGCGCGATGTGTCGAGCGCGTTTGATCGCCTCCTGCACCATCCGTTGATGTTTGGCGCAGGTTCCGGTGGTGCGGCGGGGAACGATTTTCCCGCGCTCGCTCACCAGTTTGTGACGAAACTTGCTGGAGGTCATCTGTTTGTAGTCCACCGAGGTGGCTTTGTCTACACAGAACATACAGACTTTTCGGCGCGGACGCCGGAACTTGTTGGGCTTCCCCCCGTTGCCGGGTCGGTCGCCTCGGTCACGGTCGCCACCGCCGCCGGGTCGCCGGGACGGTCCACCTGACATGGCCATAATTTACCCTCACTTCTCTGATCCAATGGGATCGCAGTGGAAGGCGCAGGGCAGGCTCAGAGTTTACCAAAGGTTCATCATTCGTCTGCAAAAGGATCGGCATCGTCAGTGTCGTCCGATGGCGGCGGAGCGGGGCGCGACGAAGCGCGGGCAGGAGAAGCGGAAGCAGAACGCGGAGCAGGTGCCGAGGGAGCCGGAGCTTCCTCCTCGTGACCTCCGCCATAGTTTCCAGCGGGAGACCCGCCGTCTTCCTGGCGGGAAGAGAGGCTTTGTACGTTGTCCAAGATAATCTCAAACGCAGTTCGCTTTTGACCCGAAGCTTGATCCACCCACGAGCGAGTTTGAAGCCGCCCTTCAACAGCGACCTTACTGCCTTTGGTGAGATACTTGCTCATAAAGTCGGCAGTACGCTGAAATGCGGTGATGTTGAAAAAATCTACATCATAATCTCCGCTCTCGTTTTTGCTAATGCGCTGAACCGCAATTCCGCAAGAAGCGATTTGCACTCCAGAGGGGGTGTACTTTACTTCCGGGTCACGAGTGAGGTTGCCGACCAGAATCACGCGATTGATAGCCATTTCCGATTCTCCTTACCCTGACGCGGCTTCTGTGCGAAAACGAAAAGCCCCGCCGGTCCTTAAGTTGGATGGTTTTGATAAATTGAGCGGCGCACGGTACGCCGTCCTAGAATTGCACTGTCGGAATGTGTGAAAAACCGGAAAAAGAGACTGAAAGTTTTTCAGACGGAATTCCGGGAAAGTTTTCGACTATTCTTCGTCATGATCCTGGCGTAAGACCAGATGGCGAATGGTGTCGTCACTGATACGGAAAATTCGATCCAGTTCTTTGGGGACTTCGTTTCCTGAAGTGAACTGCATCAAAATGTAGTAGCCGTCTCGCTTTTTGCTGATCGTGTAGGCCAGTTTGCGGCGGCCTTTTTCCCAGCGTCCAGCTTCGGAGATTTCTCCGCCGCCGTCGGTGACGACCTTTTTGTATTTTTCGATAATCGCATCAACGGATTCGTCGGGCGTATCGGCATCTACGATGTACATCGCTTCGTAGTGGCGCATCTTTCTTCACCTCCCCTCGGTCTAAAATCACGGCGTCGCCTCGAAACGAGATTCGAATTGAGGCAGAGCGGCGTGGTTCGGCTTCGGCGCGACCGAAGCGGGAAGAGCACAACGAAAAGGGGCGAACCTTTCGCTCGAACCCTCGACGGGAAGTCGAACGTTCGCAACAGGTGCTAAATTGTCAACCTATTATACGGGAAAGTGCGCCAAAAAGCAAGAGCGATTTCTTTCTGAAGGCCAAATCAGCAGGCGGCCCCGGCGAAAGCAGGGCCGCCTGCTGAACCGAGTCCCTTCCTCAGGGCTAATGACTCAGCTTCTGGGTCTGCCCGCTGTTGGCAGCGTCTAGTCCTGCCTGCAAAATCCGCTGTGCGATTAGGCTGACCTCGACGGAGCAAAACCCCTGCACCTTTTCGCCCGCTTCGAGGCAGTGCAGCAGATATTCCGGGGCAGAGCGGTATGGCGCGGCAGGGGGAGCCGGATCGAACACCGCTTCGGGCTGGCCCGGTTTCTGAATCAAAACCTTGCCGTGATGACAGCCAATCGAGCCTTCCGAGCCGTAAACCACCGGGTTCGTTCCCGCATAGCCCACTGGCTGCGTCCAGCTCGCCTCGCAGACTCCGAACGCATGGGGGTATTTTGCCACGATCATGCCGTTGTCGTCTGAGGCGGCGTAAGCCGGTTCCGAGCCGAAATACCCGCGCATCCCGGTTACGCTCTCCGGAATTCCCAGCAGCCGCGCCATCAGATCGGCTCCATAGCAGCAGTAGTCCATAAAGGCTCCGGCTCCGTTGATTTCCGGTGTGGTGAGGTCGCGGACAAAGCTTCCTTCGCAGCCAATCGCAATCGGCCCGTTGTGGGCACTGCGATACCGCACATAGCGCACTTCGCCCACCTCGCCTGCCAGAACGCGGTGTTCCAGTTCCTGCCATTCGGAAGCCCAGGCGGAAGGCCAGTTGATAAGCAGCAAAATTCCCGCTTTTTCGGCGGCGGACGCCATGCGCTGCGCGATCTCCAGGGTCGAGGCCATTGGCTTTTCGGAGATGACGTGCAGCCCATGCGACGCGGCGGCTTCCACAAGATCGGCCCCTTCGTTGTTGCCGCCCGCCGCCTGGATAATATCGAGGTCTTCCTTCTCCATCATTTCCACGTAGGACGAATAAAGACGGGTCACCCCGTATTCGGCTTTCACTTTTTCCAGCAGGTGCGGTTCGTCGTCTCCAGCAGCGACGAGTTCGACATTGGGCAGCGATTTCCAGCGGTGGAGTTCGCCCCACACATGATCGTGGCTCAGACAGGCCACACCGACTTTGTAGGTTTTCATCACTGAGTCCTTTATTGATTGGATTTTGGGCTGCGAGAAGGGCTGCAGACTGCGATTTTCCTCTCGTCGCATTCGAAGAACGCCCCGTCGAAGGCGTGCAGCGGCGATCTCGAAGGCCACTGCACCGAATCAAGCCGCCGTTTACAAACTTACGCGCTTTCTTGGGCGGGGGCAGGCTCCCGGAAAAAGATCAGAAAGGCTGCGGCGCAAATCACCGTCAGAAACGCCGGATAGAGAAACACGGCGGGCCAGTTCGTCACCCGTGCGGTTCCAGCCCCGGTGGTGTAGTGATCCTGAAGCCAGCCGCAGAACATCGTTCCGAGATAGTTGCCCACCCCCAGCGTAATCAGCGTGAACAGGCTTTGCGCGGAGGCGCGAATGTCTTTGGGAGCCACCCGGTCAATATAAATATAGGAGGTGACAAAAACAAAGGCAAACCCGATTCCGTGAAACGACATGGACGCCAGCACAAGCCAGACCGGTTTTTGCAGCGCGAAAATAAAGTAGCGCAAGGGCCACGCGAGGGTTCCGATGACCAGCGTCCATTTCAAGCCCAGATAGCGCAGCGAAAGCGGCGTAAACAACCCCAAACAAATGATCTCCGCCCACTGCGCGATGCTTTTGTAAAGCGAAATCAGGCTATGGTCAATTTTAAGACCGTTTTCCATAAAAGGGCCGGAAAGCACATAGTAAAACTGAAATTCGGTGGAGACCACAAACGAAATCAGCATAAACACGGCAAACCCCGGCACGGTGGCAAACAGCCGAAACGCTTTCGTGAACGCCCAGGGGTCTTTCACCTCTTTCGACGGCGGAGTGTTCGGCAGCAATAGACAAACGACCATCAGCACCCCCCCGAAGGCGGCGGCAAGATACATCTCCTCAAAAGGAGCCCAGGTTCCGGCGGGAACAGCGGCTTTGCCCCGCAGCATCGCCGTCAGCACCAGAGCGGAAATAATCCAGCCCACCGTTCCCGCCGTACGAATCACCGAGAAATCCCGTTCTTGCTGAGCCGGACTCGTTCCCTCCTTACCGAGATGATAAAAGACAATCGAGTTTGCGATTCCCAGCGTGGGTGCGAAAAAGAGGGCCCAGACCCACATCCAGCCCCCCAGCCCGCCCACCGTTTGCTGCGAGGCCATCATGTAGGCACTCAACGCGCACACCGCCGCTGAAATCGCCATAAAGCCCTGCGACGGAAAATAACGATCCACGATCTGCCCGCCGATAAAGGGCGTGATGATACAGGCCAGCCACAAAATTCCGTAGATATAGCCCGTTTCCGCACCCGAAGCATTGAGACGACTCTGAATGGTCGCGCCTAAAATGGGGGTCCAGGCCCCCCATACGGCGTACTGGAAAAACATCATCAGTGCCAGTTTGATGCGTAACGAAGTCCGTGACATAAACTCTCCTCAAACCCTTTTAGAAACCGTTGGAAAACTCCGTGAAAGCCGGGGAAGCCGAAGCCTCTGTCCTTTGCAGCCGCCCGGCTGCCTCACCTCTTGTTCGAAGGGGCATCCGGCAGAGCCGTGTAAAAGTCAATCGGTCGAATTCATTCCGGCCCCGGTGATTCCCTACATTTTCTCTTCGCCTCTAATTCTCCTTTGTTCCCTCCGGTTCCTGTTTCCGGTAAAAAATCGCTCTGAAAACCCGAAATTTACGGATAATTCCCGGTCAAGTGTGGAAAGATTGAGTTAGGACGCCGACACCATCCACCGATCCAACCGAAAAACCGGCATTCTTTCTCTGAGCCTCAGCGGAAAAAATGCCGACAATGAGTGCGGGCAACGCGCTGTCAGCAGGTTTCGTTCAGCCGTCGTTTGAGGCCGAAAGGCGAAGAGCGAACGTCGAACCCGCTGGCAGATGCCATCATTCCGATGCGCCTCCCCTCACGGATGGTTGGGGAGAGTGGCTCACACATGGAGGAATTACCGTGGGCGAAGTTTCTACTGCCAGCCTCTGGCGGGAATTCAAAGGGTCACGCGATTCGCGGATCCGTACACAACTCATTCAACGTTTTTCACACCTCGTTTCCATCACGGCGGGACGGCTGTTCGGGCCGCTTCCCGGAGGCGTCGAGCGCGACGATCTTATCTCCGCCGGAGCCGTCGGCCTCATCAAAGCCGTAGATCAGTTTGACCCCGAACGCAACATCAAATTCGAGACCTACGCGATCACCCTGATTCGCGGAGCCATTCTTGAGATGCTGCGCGGCGACGACTGGGTTCCGCGCCTGCTCCGCGATCAAATGAAACAGTTCAAACAGGTCTGCTCCAAACTCGAAACCAAACTGGGACGACCGGCTTACGAAGACGAGATCGCCGCAGAAATGGGGATGACCCAGGAAAAGTTCGATAAACTGCTCTCTAACATTTCCCGTGCCAATCTCGTTTCGCTCGACGATCTGCGCCTCGGCTCCGAGCAGCAGCGTTTGATTGACCTGCTGCCCAACGACGACGCCGGGCCAATGGAATGTGTGGCCCTTCAGGAGCGAGGCCAGGCTCTCTCGGTGGCCGTAGACAAGCTGCCGGATCGAGAACGCACCGTTGTGGCCCTTTACTATCATGAGGGGCTGACCTTCAAGGAGATCGGACACGTTCTCACCGTTTCCGAGTCGCGGGCCTACCAACTGCACGCCCAGGCCGTCACCCGGCTTCGCGGCTATCTCGAAGAAAGCGTGGAACTGTTTCCGTAACGGGTTCCGTCAGCGTATAACCCCAACCCGCGCTTTTCGGAACGCCGCTTTCCAAAAGCCCGGAACTACCCCTCAGTAGTTCCGGGCTTTTGGCTGCCCCTCTTTTTCTCGCCGCCTCCCTAAACCGGGTACAATAAAGCAGGAGACCCAGGGGGAAGACAATGGCTTTAGAGTCGGTAATCGGGCGAGTTTTATGGAAAGCAAGCCGGGAGGCGGATTTCCGAAAGCGGTTTATCCAGAATCCAAGCGGATCGCTGGCGGAGGAGGGCTTTATTCTCTCCGACGAGGAAATGATGACGCTGCGTTCTCATTGGGAGGGCTGGCAGGGATTGGAAGACCGGCTGGCAGCCTCAAGAATTGCTGCCCTCGCTCGGTCTCGGTATCGCGAATAGCGATGAAAACAAGCGGAAAAGAAACAGATATGGCACAGACAATTTTGATCCTTTATGCTGTCGTAATGGCTTTGGTCGGGCTGGAAGCCTTTGTCGTGAAGCACAGCGCGGCCTCGCTCGCAGGCGGATTGGCGGCCTCTATCCTCGCGCTGACTGCCGCAAAACTCAGCCAGTCCAACGCAAAAGCCGGAATCGGTTTGGGCATTGCGGTAGTGATTTTGCTTTCGGGCCGGTTTCTCGGCTCTCTGCTCAAGGGAACCGGTGGTTTTTGGCCGGCGGGGTTTATTGTTGGCATCAGTGGAGGGACGGTCATTGCGCTTATAGTGGCGATAATGCAACACCGCTCGCTTCGTTCTTAGGGACTCCCGACCCGGTATTTTTGCCTAGAAAAGGACTGTTAGGCGCAATTCCTAGCAAATTTCACGCAATTCATGCTTTTTCCCAGAAAACTCTCCGATCTTTGGGAGCGTTGGCACAGCATTTGCAGTAGTATAGAGTGAGGAGAGCGTTACATTCGCAACTCGAAACTGCGTCGTGCTGCTGAGTGAGAGGTGAGGAGAGCGTTTTTTAGAAAGCGTTCTATTCTGACTCCGCCTATCGGCGCAAAAAAGCTATGCGCCGGGCTTCTAATTAGAAGTCCGGCGCACTTTCTTTTACGGCTCTGTTCAGCCTGAAAAACTACATCTTGTGGGACATTTTGCCCGACATTTTGCCGCCGGACATTTGACCCTTAATACCCTGGATCATTTTGAGGTGGTCCTGCAGGGTAGGGAGGGTTTTCGAGGCAAAAGACTTTACGTCGGCGTCTTTGCCCCTATTGGCCTCTTTCTTGAAGTCGGAAACGTCCTTGATATGATCTTTCAGCATGGAACTGACATAGAGTTTATCGAAAGAGGCTCCCGACAGGCGGGAGAGCTTTGCCTGAAGTGCTTTGTCGGCGGGCTTTAGATCGGAGGGCAGGGTCACTCCTTTGGATTGAGCCACTTCCATAAGTTCAGAATTGGCCTTGGTATGATCGTCCACCATGTGCTGACCATACTCCTTTACTGCGTCGCTGCTGCCTTTCTGAATGGCCAGCTTGCTCAGGGCCACCTCCGCCATTCCTCCTTGAGCGGCGTCCTTCAGGAACTTTTTGTCCGCCATCGGAACGCTGGATTTGGACGCCATTTTCTGCTGAGCCATCAGGCTGCTGCCCGTCCAGAGAGCCAGCCCTGTCATCAATCCCATCATCGCATTCGTTGATTTCATTGGTAAATTCCTTTTCTGTTTCTACACTTTTTCGGGAGTGATTCCCTGCAAAAAAGACGTGAAGTCGGCGAAAAGGTTCCACATTTCCTGCCCCGCGAAAACAAAAGGAAGCCGGGCCAAGAGACAGCGTTTCTCAGCCCGGCTTCCTTTTGTTTTGGTTCGGCTAATTCCGATAGGTGGGGAACAGCGAGAACTGCGGAGTCAGAGTCTGATAATACAGATCGGAAACTCCATTGCGTGTGCTGGCCCAGAACACCCAGAGTTTGTCCAGATACGGGTCTTTGTAAGCCGTTACCTGGCCTTCGCTGAGGTTCGTGTCAATCGGCATTTGCGTTTCGACGTTGGCGGAATAGAAGTTGATCTTCTCTCCGCTCGGCAGGGTGAGGATTTTAGCGGTGTTGGCAATCTCATCGTCCCACTGAACCCGGAACTTCATATTCGAGAACTGAACGCCTGCTTTGGACAGATAGTTCACTCCAACAAAGGCTCCTTCCATTGGCTCGTCGAAGTAAACTCTCGACCGGTCGAGGTCTACTTCATAGCCGCCGGGGATCGCGGTATTGAAATTCAACGAATAGAGCACCTGCCCGTTTGCATTCGTTGTCCATCCGATGTCTCGCGGAAGCTGAATCATCAGCCGCTGAGTTTTGTAGTACAGCCCTCCCTGAAGCGCGTCGCTTTTGCGATAAAGTACCCAGCGGCGGGCCACGTGCGGAATCGCTCCATCAGTGGCCGTCGGCGAAACCGGAGTTCCATTTTCGCTGAAGACTACCTGCGGGTTCACCAGTCGGTTGCGTCGGTTGGGCGACCGATCCAGGATCAGGGTCGGCCCTGTATTGTTTCCGACCAGCCCGCCTGCGGCATTCTGGACAAAGCGAACGTCGTTGCCTCCCAGCCCGGCATAGTTCGGGTTTTCCCGTTCGATGTTGCTGTCTTCCCGGAAAACGTTCAGACGCATCACCTGCGGGGTGTAGGAAACAAGTACCCGCTGCTGTCGTCCAGGCGGAATGTTCGGGAAGGTGACCGATCCTGAACGAGTATCCACGAGGATCTGTCCGCCCCGAACCGCATCATCGAAGTACAGCAGCCCGGTGGCTTCGTCGAATTTGCCTTTTGCCGGAGGTCCTGCCGGGGTTGCATTCAGCAAGACCGGATTGGTTCCGGGGCCGTTGTCGAGTTCGATGCGAACGGTTCCATTTCCATTGGCATCCAGCCCATACGTCCACGCGGCATCTTTAGCGATGTAGGTGGCGGTGGCCCCGTCTCGATAGGTTGGCTCCTGAAAGGCTTTCGAGAAGGTCATCGGTTTCAGCGAGTAAACCCGCTGTCCATTCACGAGCTGAGAGACGATCTCGAATTTCGACATCAGAACCTCGACGTTGCGCCGATTTTTGAGCTGCCCGGAATAGGCCACTTCAATCGCGTACTTCTGCCCAGCCGTCACCACTCTCAGGGTCGGCGAAGGCTCCGAGACAAACGTCAGGGCTGCCGGGGTCGGCAGAACTGTATCTCGGCTCCAGCCGTCCGGTGCCACTCCATCCGTTGCATTCACATTGTAGTAAAGCTGCGAATTGGAGCGATTGCCTGCCTGCCAGAACAGAAACGTCAATTTCTGACCCGGCAGCTGCACGAACAGCGGTTTCGGATTCTGCTTGGTCAACGCCGGATCGTTCACGAAGGACAGGGTTGCCCCAAACGGAGCCAGCTGGTTTCGATTGTTCACGGCCAGCAGTTGATAGAAGGTACGCGAGTCCGTAACCTGCTGATTTCCCTGCGTTTTCACCACCTGGCCCTGCCAGAACAGAACCCCCTGATTGCTGTAGGGCGAGGCCGGGTCTTCAAGCCGGGCAGCCGCCGGAGAAGTCACTCGTCCCGTTGACGGAACGATGTTTCCCGGCAGATAGGGCGTGTTCAAGACCGCCGCATCCGCTGCGTTGCTGGGAAACAGCAAGGGATAGGAGATGGGATTTCCGCCTGCGTCCAACCCGGTGAAGAGGTTGGGACTTGTCCACCAGCGGGCATCAATGTTATTGCCGGTTCCTGGCACACTGAAATTGGCGTCTCCGATCTGCACCGGCACATTTCCCGGCGCGGTCACCTCCGTAATGGAGGTAGACAGAAAGGACGAGGCCAGGTTCCAGGGGCTGAGAGCCGTAAGGTTATTCCCGCTCCCCCGGTTGGTAGCCCAGAACATCGAAATGCCGTTTTGTGCGGTTCCGTTGTTCGGGGGCGTCAGAAAGGTCACTGCCGCAGGCATCAGGTTCGCGAAGTTCTGGCTGATGGGGCCAAGCGCATCAATCTGCCCCAGCGCACCCTTGCCGGAGTTGTTGGTGAGGCGAGTTTCTACCACCCTCACTTTCACTTTGGTTCCAGGGTTGGTGTAGGGTTCCAGCGCGAAGTCGCGGAAACGATCCGGGTTGTTTGTCTGAGAGTTGAGAATGCCGTCGGCATCGGCTCCCAGCGGCGTATTCCCCGCTCGGCTCACCCAGTTTCGCCACTGGAAGGGCGTGGTGTCCTCGTAGGCCAGAATGTCGGCACTGTACTCGCCCGCTGCTGTTCCAAGCGGAATGGCCAGGCTCAGCTTCGGCTTGTCCGCTGTAAACAGCGACCCGTCCCCGTTTCCGTTCGGAAATTGCAGCAGCAGGTTGGCCGCATACGGAATGTCCGGCACGGTGGCGACGGTTCCCTGCCCGTCGCCGGGTCGCGGCTTGTGAAGGGTGGGTTGCCGCTGAAGGCCTGTCGCCCAGCCGAGATCACCTGTGTTGATGTTGTCGGCAGTGGGCAGGCCCACATTGGCGATGCCTGCGCCGGTGATAAACGGATTGGCGATATTTGCCCAAACATTGCTTTCGCGATAATTGGCACTGTTGCGGCTGGGGTGATCGAAGGAAGACACCAGCCCGATATTGCCGACTCCGTTAACCGCGAAGCCCATTCCGAAGATCGGTGATCCTGACAGATTGTTCACCCCGTCGCTCTTGAATTGCAGCGAGGAAGCGACATTGGCTGCCGGATAGTTGGTCAGAGACCCGCCGTTGATCTTTGCGTTGGAGGTACCGAAGAGTTTCCCCACCCGAAGCCGTGCCAGATTGACATTACTTTCGCTCTTCAAGGTAAAGGGGCGGAAGTAGTCGCTCCAGTAAGTTTTCACCAAAGCGTTTGCATTGGTCGGGTTGTAGCCGTTGGCCAGATCGAAAGGAGCAAACGGGTTTCGGAAGACCGTGTTGGCTCCGTTGCCGACAAGATCGGTATAGCCGGAACTGTGCGCCAGCTTGCCGAGATCAATGGTGGTCTCGTCAATTTTCATGCGAACGGTCGGCGGCACCGTCACGCCCAGTTCGAGCTGCCGCAGAGCAGGCCCCGGAACGTTGGCACCGGGAGCCGTCGGCTGAAGATAGATGTTCGACGGATTGTAAGCAACTCCGATCCCGCTTCCAGTGACGGGAATCGGGTTTGTCGCCGTAATCGTGATTCCCGTAATGTAGCCGCCTGCCGGGTAGGTCAGCGCATTGGCGAACGGCGTCGGGAAGCCGTCCTGAACGGTCAGCGGCCCGATCATCGGAAGGCTGCCGTTGCCCCGGATCACACCGCCCAGCCCCTGATAAGCCGAACCGTACTGCCCTTTGTTTTGATCGTTGGAAACGCCGAAGTTGACGTTTGCAGGCTGGAAGCGCGGCACACTCACCTGCAAGTCAATCTGAGTGCCCTGAATCTGACGATTCACAGGGTTATTGTTAGGATAAACAGGCGCGGTCAGTGCAACTCCGCTGGAATTATCCACGAGTCCCTGCCCGGATTTCAGCAGTTGGAGTGCCGTGCCCGGCAGGTTCGGGTAGTCCTCCGTTGCTTGAGCGTCGCTGGGCATAGCGTCAAACGGCAGCGGATTCATTACCGAAGAAGGCCCGCCCTTCCACTGAAGGGAGTGGACGGTCGCTTTAACGGTGACCGGTGCGCCCGTCGCTCGGCTCAGGTTCGAGCGATCCGCGATGAAGAAGCCAGGCCGCTGCTCTCCCGTAGTGGTGTCGAGCACCGTGTAGCCTTTGGAGGCTCCGTCCTGAATCATCCCGCCCGGAGCGAACAGCGATTTTTCGGAAGAGGTCGTGACGCCGTTGGCCAGAGTGATGCTGCCTCCAAGCCGGTTACCGTTAGCGAGCACTTCCGGCTTGAGCGCGTTGTTGGCATTGCGAATGTCCCCGATCCAGCCGATGAGACTTTCGCTGGGAAATGTGCCCTGCGGTACAAGGCCGCCGCGTACCGAAAGAGCGAGCGGATTGCCGATAATGAGGCTGCGTTCGGTCGCCTGAAACGCCTTGTCATTGATGCCCGCCTGGAAACGCGAATTGGTCTTTCCAAGATCGTCGTGCTGACCCAGCGCAAACTGAAGCGCGTTATCGAAGTTGGTTCCCAGCAGAACGGCTGCGGTCGGGTTGTTCGGGTCTCCCCCAGCAACCTGCTGACGAATCTCCGCTCGTGCGCTGATTTTGTAAGCCGTTCCAGGCGTCCAGCCTGCCTTCACCAGAAAATCATTGGAAAGCCGAACAGTCGCCACCCAGGGATAGACGTTCTGTGCCCGTCCGGTAAACTGTTGACCGTTGGCATTAGGGAGGGCGTTGGCGTAAAACTTCAGCGTATCAATCTGAGCGTTCGTCATCCCGTAGTCGGTGGGCCAGTTCCCCACCGTACCATCCGCAAAGGTGACCGGAACCGTTGTGGTCACGGGCTGCCCGCGAAGGTTTTGATTGGTAGAACTGAACTGAGGCCCGGTGATCGTAAACTTAACGAAAATCTGCGGCGGCCCCACTCCATGAATGGCTTGATTGGTATCCTGCGTAATGGCATGATAGACACCCCAGGCCACGACATTGAGGTGATCGCCCCATTCCCGCACCAGCGGGCGGGTCGGCCCCGGCACATCGGCGGCAGAGGGCGAGGTATTGAAGGGATTCCCAGCCGTGTTTACCCCCGGAGAAAGTGCCCCTGCCGGGGAAGACTGGAAAAAGGTCTGGTAGGCGGCGTCATCGAAAATATCGAGCAGCCGCATATCCAAGTCCACTTGCCCGTCATCTATTGCAATCTGATCCGCAGCGTTTTCATTTCCGCGTGGAAGCGGCGGGGCAATTCCCAGGGTTGGGAGGCGTCCATCAACGCCTTCGCCGAAGCCATAAGCGTGATAGATGCCGAAGTCGTCGCCGATACCGGCAATGGCATTCGAGAGAATGGCCGAGCCAGAGTGACCCACCGTGTTTTCGTATCGCCACAGCAGCGGGTGTACCGTCGGGTTCGCCGGATCGGGAACCGTGCCGTAAGCCTGCACCGTCCCGTTGTCATCCCCGAACAAAAAGGCGTACCGGCTGCCGTTGAGCGGGCCGACCGTTCGATCCAGATTGGGCTGCGAGATCAGCAGGGTCGCGGTGGGTGAAGTGCGCGTGGTGGAGCGGTTCGCGGACGTATTGGAGGCGATCACGGCAGTGGTTCCGTTGCCGTTTCCAGCGGGATCCAGCGAAATCATCGTTCCATTTGACGAAAGAACCGTACACAGGTCTTTCTGCGTTCCATCCGACCAGGTAACCCGCTGCACCAGCGGCGCGTTTCCGATAAAGCCGGGATCGAGCGAAGCGGTAGTATCGTCCCCGGCCACCTGTGCCGGAGGGTTGGGCGTATAGGGATAAACCCAGGTAAGGGCCGCTGTCGGTACGCTGTTCGCCACCGGAGTCAGCGACGCTCCATCTACAGTATAGGTGCGCCCGCCTGCCGTGAAGTAAATCAGCGGAGTGGTGCGGTTGCCCCCGAAATTATAGACGGCTCCGGTGGACGGAGGCACGCCCAGGGTTTTTCCAGCGGCGGGATACTGCCAGACGCGCCGCTCGGCAAAGACAAACGTTTGGCCGTTCTGAAGTCCCTGGAAAGCGTCACGATCTAGCTTCAAAGAGTAGAAGTGCCCTTCCGAGTTTCCTTTTTCGGTGGTTCCGCCGCCGCCGATCAGGATCGGCCCGGTCGTGGTGTTGGCGGTGTCCATCGCCGGAGAGGACGGAAATGCGCCTTTGCTTTCCTCGTTCGCCAGCGTGTTGGCGTTGAGCTGAACGGAAGGCGAGAGATGGCGGAAGGCGTCTGCACTGAAGTGCGGCCACGTCCAGATGCGCTGAGTGGTTCCCAACACCCCGGCAGCGACGGTGGTTCCAAAATCGCCGCGCCCGCCTGCATCGAACGCATAGATGCGCCCATTCAAGGAAGGAACGATCAGCAGCTGCGTTCCGGTCGGGTTGGAAGGGTCATCGGCAACAAGCGGCGATCCCTGGATTCCTCCCATCGAAATTTCCGTGTCGGTGCGGACTTCCGGCAGATTGGTTGCCGCGTTGCGGCGAATGTCGCCGTCAAAATACCGCACGGTTCCTGCGGCAGGAAGATCGGCTCCCCACCCGGCGGCGGCATTCGGGTAAGCCGGTCGTGCATAGCCGAACAGATTGTAGTTCGGGTCTTCGAAAACCTCTGGAATGCGGCCCTGATTGGCTGCCGGAATCCCAACATTTTGATATTCGTTGCCCAGCAGCGGGCGCACCGAGGGGTAAGCCCAGTAGCACTGCGTGGTTCCCTGCGCGAAGTCTCCTGCCGGATCGAAGGCGTAGATTCGCCCCAGCCGCCCATCGGTGGTGGTGGTCGCAAAATACACCATCGAGCGAACCACTCCGTCGCGGCAGCGAACGTTGGCCAGCAGCGGCGATGCAGAAGCGGTTCCTGCCACCACGCCGCTGAAAGGGGCCCCCACATACCGCCAGCGCACTTTGTCTCGCGAGGAAATCAGCGTGGTGGGGTTGGCGGTCAAAAACGCATTGCCGCGCTGATTGTCAATACAATAGAAAACGGGAACGACGGCCAGCGTCGAAGGATCGAAGGTTCGGATCGAATTGGCGTCGGTGGGATCGTAAAGGCGCAGGGTCGAATCCAGCGTAAACTCTTCGCGGGCAAAGTAGAACAGCGGGTTTGTATTCGTCGGGTTGTTGGGAACAATGGTTGACGAGGAAACTCCCGGCCCCAGAATGCGGCCCGACGCGGAGATGTAGCCTCCGAGCGTCCCGACCGGCCCGAGTCCTGGCGCGGAGGGCAGCAGCAGTGCTGTGAAACGCACCGCGTCCGCCGTAATGATCGGCTGTCTGCCATAAGCTGGATCGGTGAGCGAGTCGGGGGTAAGCGTATACATCGTGACGACGATTTGGTTATTCACCGTGCCGTCGTAGGGAAACGCGGCGGTTCCCGCCGATCCCTGAAGCCGTGTCCAGCCCGTCTGTCCTTCGTTCAGAAGAAAGATGCGGCTGTTGGCGGGGTCGTTGATACCTCCGGCTCCTGCCGCTCCCGTTCCTTCCACAAAGTTGCCGGCATTGTCTACCGTTCCCCTCCACGAAACACGCACAAAGACGCGGCGGGTGCTGGGCCGGATGTCCGGGGCGGCGAGGGTTCCCAAATTGGAGCCGTCGCCGGGATTGTAGATGTCAACGGCGTAGCGGGCATCGCGGGCCTGACCATTCAGCGGCTGCTCGCCCTGCAGCTGTCCGCATCGCCAGCGGGCAAACGGCTGTGTGGCAGTGGAGGCGATCAGGCGTCGGTGAACCGCTCCGTAGATCGTCGGGGACGCAAAGGGAAACTGATCCGCTTCGGCAGAGGTGAGGGCCGTGTCGGGGCCGTTTCCACGCGGAATCGGAAAATCATCGTGGACTGCATTCACATAGTCGTAATCGTAATTATAAGCGAATGAAGGGTCGGAAGAGCGAGAATAGCCCCCTGAACGCAGATCGGTCGGCAGGATCACCCAGCTTCGGGCACCTCCGTTCGTGAATACGGAGCGCGGCCTCAGCGCGGGAGCAAGCCCGCCAAATCCCGGCAGGCTTCCTGCATTGGCAATGGCGGTGGTGTAGCCGGGCGTGTCTTCGGGACGGGGAGGACGGGTGGGATTCGTCAGCGGCGAGTACGGCAGATAGCGATACTCGCCGCCTGCCACTGAAACGTCCAGGTCATTAGGGTTCGGGTTGTCAATGACGGAGTAGCCCGGACGTGCCGTCGCGCTGCCAAAGTTGTAGAGGTCGCGGGTGAACGGAAACGTCCAGAGCGGCACGGCGGGGCCGGGATTGTTGCCCGCCGCGCGAATGTTGTTTGCGCCCAGGCGGGTCGGTGCGCCGTTGAGTTGACCGGCAGGCCCCCACAGAGCGGCGGCTCCGCGATCCAGCGTCCAGTCAAGATCGGTAATTGCTATCGGCGTCTGTGCCCCTGCGCCCCCGGTGGTAAAAGACCACAGGGCGAGCGCGGCGGAGGCATAGGCTTTCCATTGAATAAAAGAGCGACGACGGCTCATCTCGTTATCCTTCTGTCGTCCGCGTTCTTTTCCGGCGTTTCCCTTCGATTTTTCTGCTCGAAAAGCCGGGACGCGAAACTGCAAGGGGGTGTTTCTTAAGGGGGAATCGGGGAGGAGGTGACCGGTAAAATCACCCCCCCGATTTCTTCTCTTAGTTTTGACGCTCACTGTAGGCTGGCTGTTCCAGGTTGTAAGTAAACGTGGAACTCTCCTCCGACCCAATTTTCCGTTGAATGGACTGGAAGCCGTTTTTCGTCACCAGCGTTTCGGCAGGAGAGAGCCAGACAATCGCACTGCCCGGATTTTTTTCAATCAGCCCCGGATTAGCAGTACGATACAACGCGGCCTGCGGATTCTGGTAGCCGTTTTGCAGCGTGAAGTAATCCCGGCTGCGGATTTCGATCACCTCGCCGTGCATCTCGCTGTCCTGCACACTGCCCGCCAGGTTCACGCCGTACAACGTTCGGAAAAACTGAACGATGTTGTCCGATCCGCTCGTGGAGTTGGTGATGAGATAGCGCGGATAGAATTTGTTCGTGTTCGGGTCATAATCCGACTGCGGCAGCTTCTGAAGGGAGGACGCATGGAGTTTGCGCCCCGTCATGCGGTAGTAGTCGTCCGAAGTCAACGCCCATTCCACAAAGGCTTCTTTTCCAACGGGCCTCAGCACATACGCCCCCGAATTGTCGCAGACGAGATAGCGGGACTGCGGTGCGTTGTTGGCTCCCCGCACCGTAAACTGCCGGAAATAGGTGGGAGCATTCAGCGGCTGACGGCGGTTCACGGTTCCCGCCACAGGGTCGCCGTAAACGAGGCTGTTGATAACAATCGTGAGGTCGCCGTCTCGCGCCGGGGCCACCGGGGTTTCGTTTGGACGATACCGGCGGAACGCCACCAGCGACCCGCCAACAGAGGTCTGCTCAAGGCCGTTGGCTCCAAAAGCCTGCCCGCCCACATCGGTCGCTGCCGTGTTCACGTTATCCACCGAGGCGATCAAGTAGAGATCGTTGTTTGCGGTCGGGTTCGGGAACTGCTGCACGGTGCGGAACCGAAGCCGTTTGTTTTGATCGCTCAGGGTGCGGGTAGCCCATACGACCTGCCGATCCATCACGATTTTTTTGGTGTTGTCGAGCTGGCTGGTCAGCACGAGCGGGTTGCCGTCGGGATCGTAGGCGTCAATGATTTCCACAATGCGGTAGTTGCCGGTGTCGGCAATGAGATAACGCACGGCATAATACGCCCCGGTATAAGAAAATATCTCTCCGTTAACCGGGCTTTTGATGCTGAAGACCGCGTTGGGATTTCCCTCGCCGTTTTCGGTGGCTTGCACATCTGACGGGGCCAGCAGGCTCACCGAGCCGTCCGTGATGCGGAAGTCGTCGTTGAATGTGCGGAGTTCCCAGCTCGAAAGGCCGCTCTGGTCGGTACGAACCACCCGGTTGTTTCCGGTATCGGCAACCACGAAATCGTTGAGGCGAGACCGGCGTGCGATGCTGGGCCGCGCAAACGAGGTTTTGCTCGTCACCGAATCCTGTCCGGCGGCTCCGCCAGTAAAACTATTGGAGCGCGTTCCGGCAATCGAAACCACCGCATTGTTGGCGTAATCCACTTCGAGCAGGCGCCCCGCATCGGCAATCAGCGTCCGGCGGCTGTCGAGCACGGCCAGCCCGCGCGGGCTGCCGACGGCCAGGGTGCTGGCGGAGGCCAGCGGCGCGTAGAGAATCGGCTGCGAGACGGGCAGGCCGGTGGCTGGGTCTTCGAGAACGCGCATCAGGCTGAACCGAAGCCGCTCCCCGTCGTAAAGGGAAGCCGCCCCGCCCGAAGAAGGCATCGCCTTGAGATCAATGGCGGCAACGCGCCCGTCCTGCGTTCCAAAGTAAAGTACCTCTCCCGAAACCGTCGGCCCGGAGGCAGGAGCCGCATAGAGGCCGTTTGCGGGAGGCGGAAGGCCGCCCTTTTCGGTCAGCAGCTCGTTAAAGTCCTGAACGCGGGTTGCTTTTTGTCCCGCGACCGGCAGCGTTGTTTCCGGGATCACGAGATACCACAGCAGGTTGTCGAGTTTGCTCAGCCCGGTCTGCGGATCAATGATCTTCTCGAACACGGGATTGGCTACTCCCTCTACGCTTACCTCAATGGGCAAGGCCAGATTGAGTGCGCTAAGGCCGTTGCCAGTGCTTCCTTCTTCGCGCAGGTTCGTCAGGGTTACGGTGCGTGTACCGGGATCGAACGTGAAGGTTCCAGCTCCCGGCCTCAGCGTGATATATTGAGGCGAACCGGCCTGCGATTTCAGAAAACTCGGCTGCCGGATCACCAGGGCTTGATTGGCTCCTGTGGCCGGGTCGGGCAGTGTGAGCGTGTTCAGGGTGAACGAAAGATTCGGCTCGGAGCGCAGGGCGAGGATCACCGTTATCTGCTGGCCGTTGTTTAAGGCCGTGCCCGTGACGTAAACCACTCCGTTCGAGACCGCCGGGGAGCCGATGGCACGGAACTGGCTCAGGGCAGACGGGTTGTTCGCAGTGTAAAGATCGGTCGAGGGAGCCGTGAGCCGCTGCCGAATCGGGTAGTCTGGAAAACTGACGCCGTTGGCGTCCGCTGGCGAGTACGGGGAGAACATCCAGGCAACCTGAAGCCCATTGGCCCGGCGTGTCGGCACTTTGGCTCCCGGCTGCACCGGGGGCTGAGCGGGATTGTTCAGCTCGTCTTTCACCGAATAAATTTGCGAAGGCGGCAGAGTGGCGAAGTTGCCATTCGGATCGCTAAAGTTGTTGGCGAAAATCAGGGTGTCCTGCCCCGAAAGGGCAGGAGCTCCCGTTGCCAGGGAAAGCGGTGAATTGCCTGCCGAAGCCGGGGTATAGGTCTGCATCTGGCGAATCAGCCGTCGCATCTCCCCTTTGGAGGGAGCGGTCGTTCCCATTCCGACTCCTGGGGTTTCCGCTGTCCAGTCCAGGGTATAGTCTGCGTAAAATTCCCAGCCGGTCTGATTACCTACGGGATCGGAGGAAAAAATTACCTTCATGATCCGGTTCCCTCCCACGCCGCCGGTATATTGGACGTTGAAGTAGTCGCCTGGAGCATTAGGTTTATAAAGGAATGTTTTCGAGGCGGTAATGAGGCCGTTCGCGTCTTTCCGAATTCCATGAATTACCGGCTGCAGCCCAAGTATCTGCCCTAAAGGGTTTGCGGCATCTCCTGTGTACCAGGGATAAGCGGCACGTGCCCCAATCGGTGTCCATTCATTCGGGGTGAGGGCATCCACGGGGTGAATGAGAGGTTCGCCCCTGGTAGAAAACCAAGCCCCTTTGATGAAACCCTGAGCTTTTGATCTGGCGTCGTTGCCCGCATTGGAGGGGACTGTACTGACGTAGGCAATTTTGTCCAGTGCTCCGCCCGGGTCTTGAACATAGCCCACCGTCACGGCTCCGAGCGGGGCAGGCAGCCCGTTTTTGGAGGTGATGGGCTGGAGGTTATCGTTCATTACCGGCGGCATCACCGCGTTCACATTGTCGAAGACATTTCTACCCGTAATAATATCTAACGGCACAATACGCCAGCCCTCACCTGCGTCCTGAATCGAATTGGGGTCGTAGCCAATGGAGAACAGGACTCCCTCAGAAACCGCCGGGGTCGGCATCGGAGTGCGAACTGCCAGTGCGCCCAGCCCGCCCAGCAGATCACCGGCTCCCGCCGCCTGCCCCGTCCAAATGTACTTGCCGTTCGGGTTTATCTGTCCGTTATTTAGGATCGGCAAACCTTCGTAGGCGAGCGTTTTCCCGGTAGAATCGGTTACACAAACAAGGTCGAAGTTCCGGCCCAAGGCTGTGTCGAAATAGGTAACGACCGTCGGCGTCGAGTAGCGGGAGGCCGGAAGCGCGACATTCCAGAGTTCATCGTAGGGCGTCCCGAAACGGAAATCGGGAATGCCGTCGTCGCCGTCGCCGTCGCCATCGAGATCGGTGGCGGGGTTTAGATCGAAGGCACGAAGGTAAGAAGTTCCATTGAGCGTTTCAACGTAGTAGACAATCCCTTTGGAAATCACGGCTCCGCTGCCCGTACCCACCTGTCCGGCGGCAGGAACCGTCGCCCATTTGGTTCCCAGCTGCGTTCCCACCTTATCCGGGGTGGCTCCAGTGCGGCGCGAGTTCACCGCCGACGTAGGAACATTGGAACCGAACGAAACGATGTTGTAGGCGATTTTGAGATCGGTGGGCTGTGCCCCCTCGTACACCGTGCCGCTGATCGTGCCGGTGTTGGGGCCTTCCACATTGGAGCCGCCGACGCCTCCGGTCACGGCGGTGGCGATTCCCGCCGAACTAATTACGAGATGCCCTGCCCCATAATCCGCAGCGGAAAGGTAGGGCACTTTGTTGCCGCGCCGTCCTGCCCACAACACGGGGTAGAGTTCATACGGCGCAGCCATCCCGCCCGCCGGATTCTGATGGGTCTGATGCGCTCCGACCGAGGCTCCCACCCGCACGACATCGAACTGCGACAGGGCAAAGGGGGCCTGCACGATGGGATGCCGTGCGGCGGCAATCGTAGGGCGTACATTCCCGCCGATTCCTCCCAGCGGAAACCTCAATGGCAGCAAAAACGGGCTGTTCACTCCGATACTGGAACCGGCATCCTCAGCCTCCAGCCAGAGCGTGCCGCCGCCGTCCACAAATCGGCGCAGCCGTTCGCGAGTTTCCGGCGAAAACTCAGCCGTAGAACTCCGCAGCGAAATCAGCGCGATGTCAAATTTTCGCAGGTCTTCATCCGTGATCGTGTCGAGGTTCACTTCCCAGTAGGGAGCCATATTTTTGGTGAGCTGCGCCCCGATCTGAAACGCCGCTTTTTCGGGAGTTCCATTGATAAAGGCCGCATCTCGAACCCCGCCGCGTGTCTGCCACCGCAGGTAGAGGTCGCCGGTCACCGTTGCCGAGGCGAGCGGGTTCACGAACTCCCAGCCGCCCGGCTTCACATCATCCCGGCGATCCAGAAGGTACCACAGGTGCGGCGTGGCGTTTTGACGCGCTCCGTTCGCGCCGGAAATCCCCGCCGACACGAGAACACAAGCCTTGATCTGGCGGCGGCTGGAAGAATACTGAGTGGTCTGGGCATGGAGAACCGGCGGCAAAGCCAGCATCGCGGCTCCAGAAAGCAGCGCGAGTTTGGCTCCGCGCAGGCATTGTCTCCGAAAATTTCGTTCTTTCATCTCTGAAAACCTTTTGGTCAGGACCGTTCGTCGAAACAGGGAGGGGAAACGGGCGGAGTTTTCTCGAAGCCCGTCTCCTGAATTGGGTTTTTAAGTCAAGGGTATTGAACCTGAGTCATTGCACCGCCGATTCGACGATCAGGCTCACCGAAGTAGAGCAGGCCGGGGCACATGGGCAGTTTCGGCACCGGCGGCAGGATTTGGTGCAAATAGTATTTAGGAACATTGTTTCCATCCATCACCGGTCGGCTCAGGTGGCGCAGGGCCAGTTTTGCCCGCTGATCCCCCAGCGTCAGATTGTTGACCAGTCCGCTGAAATACGGGAAAGCCAGAGCCGAGTCATATTGGTAGCGCAGGCCGTGAGCGATCTCTGCGTTTTTCTCCGCCGGGCTGCGGAAGTCAATTCCCTGTGCGGTTCCGGGGCTGTAGGCGTTCAGAGCCGCATCGCCCGTGTTGTCATCTACCCCAAAAAGGTGAATGTCGGGAATCGGAATATCCGAGGAACCGTATCTCTGGGGAATGTAACCCCATCGCTGCATCCACGCGGTTTGGTCGCCGATGGCCGCCGTGTAATTTTCCGAAATCGAACCGACCAGCGTGATACGAACATCCATCGGCTCCCCATAGAAAGGAATGATGTCTTTGGCGAGTTTCGTTTCGGCGGTTTCCTGCAAGACGTTGCGAACATCGAAGTTGTAGGAGGGTCGAACTCGCAGGGCCGGAGTGCCGGGATTGGACGCAACCCAGGCGGCGCGGCTGTCTCGCGGATCAGGATTGAAACCGTAGCCGGGGATTACAAAAAATGACCGCTCCTGAGCATAAAGTACCGCTTCGATTCGAATATCCAGCGGAACGACGCTCATGCCGCCAAGCAGATAATTCTGAATTCCAGCGTTCGGCGCGGAGGTGCTCAGCCCTAAAGCCTGAATGCGATTGGTCAGCGTTTGATCGGTTTGGAACCGGAACAGGTTGTCCACTCCAGGCGTGGCGGCTTCCTGAAACGTTGGAGCCGGAATCTGGCTTAAAGAAAAGGCTCGTATCTCGAAGGGCGTTTTGTTGGCGATGTCTACTCCATTGAGGTCGGTTTCCCCCACCCGGTATGTTTCCGAAGGCAGCGCACCGAATTGCGGTGAGTTTTTAGCCGTGGAGTTAAACGGATAGGTTGTGTTCAGATACTGGTCATCGGCCAGCGGCGTGGGAGACAGGCCGTTAACGGGAAGCCCCGGATTAATCAGCAGGTTGATATAGGAGGGGCCGCCTCCCGGCGTCAGTGCACCCACTGAGGCATGGCGCAGCAGCAGAAACACCTGAGACGCCGCTCCATTCGTTTTGTACTTGGGCCGCACCACGCCGGAACTGAAACTGAGATCGTAAGACGGGCGCGTGGTTCCCAGCTCGACGTTGAATGCATCGAGATCGGGCGGGTTCTGAGTCCAGGCGGTCGTGTCGTTCTGCGGCGAGAAGAACATCGTTGTATTCACACAGACATAATCTTTTGCCAGGATCGCGCAGGTCGAGCCGCGTTCCAGCGATCCGCCCGCAGCATCAATGTAGCCGTCCGTTTTGACGACGTTGCCTTCGATGTAGGCAGTTCCCCCAGAAACAATCGTCAGGTGAACCCGTCCGAGTTTGCTGACCGGGCTGTTTGGTGCTTCTGCTCCGTCGTTGAGGTTGGTTGTCGCTCCGTAAGCCCCCTTCACCCGAACGTTGCCTTCCGCCATAATGACCAGGTTGACCCCGTAGGAGAGTTTATCCTTGTAGGGGGAATTCATTCCACCGTTGTCCCCATCGTGGTCGAGGGTTTGCAGGGCAAAGCGTGTGCCATCGGGCAAAGTGTAGTCTTTGCGTGCCGCATCGCCCAGCGGAATGTCAATCACTTTGCCGCCGTTTCGGTCGGAGACTTCGTTGTTCGGCAGGTGGAACTGTCCATTGTCGCTTCGGGTCAGGCGAATTCGATCTTGCAAAAGCTCGATCTGCACCCCTGGCGGGCGATAAAACGGTTTCTGCCAGTAGCCGTGCGAGTCGCGGGCGTTCGGGTTCAACCAGTCGGAGCGCAGCGAGTAGCCGCCGACCGTGCCCTGAACTTTCGTTTCGGGCTGCAGGTCTTCGCGGTTGTCCACATAAACGCCCCGTCCCCAGCCAATCTGCCCCGTGTTGTATCGCTGCCCGTTCGCGTCTACCCGGAAGGCTCCCGAATCGCGGGTCAGCTGGCGGTAGCGCAACACACCGGTTCCGCTGGCGAGGGTATCGAGGTTCGGTGGTTCAAGGCGAGGGATATTGCGAATGTAGCCGATGGCGTCCGGGCGGTTTTGCCCGTCGCGCACTCGTCCTGCCAGTGTGGTAAACAGGTCTTCGTTGGTGTTCGGGTCTTTTTCTTTGGTTCCAAACAAAATTTTCGCGGTGTCAATCACGCCGTTGGCAATGTCCTGATTCAGGAAAACCTGACGATCCAGTTCATTCACTGCACCGTCGGCATTGGTGTCGCGGGTCGGCTCAATGGCCAGATCACCGGTTGTTTGAATGCCTTCGTTGGAGAGCAGCGGCTGATTATTGTTACGGGCACTATGATAGAGGAACACATCGCCGACGAATTTCAGCGTGGTGTTCGAGCGGATCGGGTAGCCCAGCAGATAGGCACTGTTGTTGTAGCCGTTTGCTCCCGCGTTGGTTCCCAGGGTTGGGTCTCCCAGCACGGTGGTAATCGGCAGTCCGGTGGAGGCCACCCCAAGCGTGGCTTCAGGAAAGGTTCGATTTTTGTTGGTGATGTATCGCCCGTAGTCGGTCAGACCGATCTGCTTGTAAGCCACGAGTTCGCGGCGCAGTTTCGGCGCGGAACCTTTCTGAACAAACACGGTCGGGTCATCGTTTGTGCCGAGTTCACCGACGCGCCCGACGGCCTCGATTTTGATGAGGTTGGAGCGCGGATCGTCCGGCTGCGGCTCATAGGAAACGCGCACCAGGACGCGCCCGCCTTTCAGAGGAATGCGGGTGAAGCCGCCCAGCCCGCCCAGCCAATAATAGTCGGGGTCGGTGAGGCCGTTCGGGTCGGCAGCGGTAGTGAGCGGAATTGTGGGCGTGGGTCGCCAGTCGGCTCCCTCCACGCTGGTGGTCAGCTGCTCATCACAGTAGCGAACGCCTGCCTCCGCGAGATCACGGGCGGCCTGTCCGTCACGGGTTGCGCCGGTGGCGGTCAGGTTGCGGGCAATTTGCGCGACAAAGATGCCTCCGATCAGCAGCAAGACGAACATCACCGCCAGCACGATCACGAGGGTTTGCCCGTGATGGGCGCGGCGGAAACGAAACGAGCGCGAAGGCGCAAGAGAAATGGGTTGGGCTGTTTGGGTCATGGCTTTGATCGCAACGCTCCTGCAAAGATTCAACCGGGATGAGCGAAAGAAGCAGCAGGGCTTTTTTCGCTCTTGACCGAAGATTACCTTTTAGAAGCCGATTTACTTCTGTAAGTTCCGTACTTTGATTTTGCTGGCCAGATTCATCGTCTGGGGCCGACTGGAACGCGGATCGTAAAGGCGCATCTCCAGTGAGACGTTCATCAGTTCGCGAGTCATATAGTCCGCTTTCAGCACGTCGCTGGCCCGGTTCATCTGGAAGTTGTAGGTGACTTCCACCGGAACGGCTGGACGATTGCCCACAACGTTCCCGTTTACGTCGCGATCTTCGCGCAGGTTCGGCAGTCCATGCTCCCGGTAAACCCGTGCGCCTGTTGCAAGGCCGGAGGGGTCTTCCTGCCTCAGCGCGTTCCCTTCGAGGTTGGGCGAAAGGTTGGGCAGGTCTTCGTTCGAGCCTTCCGGGATGCTGTCGAATTCGATGTAGCCCATTCGCACTCGCGGATCGGCCTCATCCAGAGCGGCTACATTGATATTGGGCACATCGGTGTAGTTGATTCGGTATTCGTTTTTGCCGATCAGGTCGGAACTCGAAGAAACGCGATTGTACTGAACGCGAGAGCCGTAGTTCAAGCCGGGTCGCTGGTCGGGGCCGAAAACGCGCTCGGTTCCGGGCACGATCTGCACGAGCGGCACTCGGTCTTTGGTTACCGCCAGCAGGTCGAGCGGCGAGCGCAGCCCTGCCGGGTTAAGGGTGACGTTGTCCCAAACGGAGTTCGGCAGCGTTCGCAGGTCGAGATACCGTTTGCCTGCCGCGAAAATTCCGACCTGCGGAGCGGGCGACATTCCGTTATTGATCTCAGCCGGACTGTAGTAGCAGGAAAGCGGTTTTTGTCCGTTGTTCACCACCACCGAGTGCGGAAAACCGAAATTGATCAGGCCGCGCTTTGCATCCACCGTCAAGGCGAACTGCGGTCTCAAGTTGCGCCAGAACCCGGTGACCGGGTCAGCGTTCGGCCCGACATCGGGCAGATTGGCCAGCTGCGCCAGGGTTGGCGGATTGTTTCCGGGGGGCGTGTCAACCCGGACAAGGTGGTAGGGCGTCGGCGAGCCGGGGGGCTGCGGCAGATATTGATAGTAAGACAGATTCGGACGGATTGTCAAAGGGTCTTGAGCCGGGTCCAAATTGTTGGGGTTATTCGTCGGGTCCTTGAATTCTGCCAGGTTTCGGAAGGCTTGAATTCGGTAGGGCGTCGCCCAGTTCGTGTACTGCGTGGTGAACACCGCCGCCGCTGAAACCGGAGTCTCATTGCCGATGTTGTCAATTGCGCCCGGAGCCGCCGGATCGTTTTGCACCGACCCCGGCGCAAACGAAACCAGAGAGCGCATTTTCGGCAGGGCATTGGGACTGTTAACGGGCGCAGGAGTGCCGTCTGCAAGATAGAACTTCGGCTCGTTGGTGTTTTCGTCACGGTCCAGCGCAATCATGTCCGTCTTTTCACGCGGAACCATAAGGGCGGAAACCGCTCTCCAGTTTTCGAAATACTGGACTTTTCCATCGCCATTTAAGTCTTTCCAGCCGGGAACCGCCCATTTAAGGTCGCCCTTGGAGGTGATATCGCCTGCATCGCCCGCATCATAGAAGAAATTCGGATCATGTAAAATGAGGGGATCGGTGTCTTTATCGGTGATGGTATCAATCGAAGCCCCCGTATGAAACAAGCCGAGGTTCGGCACGAATTTTGCGTTCGGGCCGTTAACATCCGGGTCTTTGATGTAGGCGGTAATTTCCGCCCGATAGAGCACATAGCGGTTGTCTTCAGCGGTACGGGAAGGCTGCTCGAATTTGTTCAGGTAGGGACGCACCGGAATGCCGCGAACGCCTGCCGGAGCCCCCGCCGCCGTAGAATTATTGTCCAGAAGCCCGACGAATACGCGCACCAGGCTGCGACCGGGAGCCAGCGGCAGCGAGTAGCCAGACGCACCGGAGGCGGCATCCGGCCCATAAAGCGGAGTTCCGGTGGTGGGATCGGTGTCTGCGGAAGGGAGCTGATCGAGCTGACGCGACGGCTGAACATATTCCAGCATCGAATAAAGCGTGGATACGGCGGACTGCCCCCCGCCCTGCCGGGGAAGCCAGACATTGATTGGCGTCTGCGCGTTGTCATAGACAAAGGTGGCGGACTGCAAAGATTTCTGAAGATCACCGATTACCGTTCGAGCGCTGGTCTGCGCTTCGATCTGCGTGGAAGCCCGCGAGGTCAGGTTGACCCCCTCCGTCAGCGGACGAAAGATCAGCGTCATCAGGATCGAGGTCAGCGCGATCACGACAAGCAGCTCGACAAGGGTAAAGCCGGAACGTCGAGAGGGTCTGCGCACGGAGGTGCTCTGCCGAAGGATCACGCGATAGGTCTGTGGTTGGGTTGAGTTGGCGTTCATAGTGAGTGGCCCTGATTATTGGATCGGTTTCGGCAGCAGCAGCGTATCGCTGTCCAGTTTGCGCCAGCGCGGAAGAATTCGTACTTTTCCGGTTGCGGTGTCGGTGACCTGTTTGGTGCTGTCCCGCCACAAAATACGAGATTTGAGCGAAGCCCCCTGTACATTGACCGCCCCGGTTCCCGCCACCAGACGGGTCAGCTTCCAGCCTTCGCCCGCCGCCTCGGAGTGCTGCGTGGATACGTCCACATAGGGGAGGCTGGTGGCGGGATCAAGATCGGTGGAAATCTGGTAGGTTTCGTTTGTCAGGCGGCGGCAGTAGACTGTGTTTCCGTTTGCGTCATTGACCGGAATTGCGTTCGCGGCGTTGTTAGCATTGAGTTTGGTTTCAACGTAGTATTCACCCAGCACCAGGCTTTTGCCGCTTTCGGAGCGCGGGAAATAGAGGCGCGTTCCTCCCGCCGAATAATTGATGAAAAAATCGTTGTACCCGATGGCGGCAAGCGAATCGGCCTCTTCATAATGCGAGTGGGCTTTCTGCACCTGCATCCCGTGTTCTTTCTGAGTGCGGTAGAAAACGCGCAGGTTCGCGCCCTGCAGGTTCGCCTGTTCCACAAGCGACTGATTCAGGCGCAGGGTTCCGGTGCGCGGTTCCACCTTAAAGGCGGCATTGGGGTCGCCAAGGCAGCGGCCTGCAATTGAACGCAGCTCTTCTCCCGTCGAGGTATCGAAAATCAGCAGAGAGGGTGTCTGAGCGTTGTTCTGGAAAAGCCCGTTGAAAATCGTCTGGTCTTCGAGGCGGTCGCCAAAGGTGAGAGTCTGCGGCAGGGACAGTTTCAGGTCGTAGGGCGCACCGGCGGGCAGCTGCCGGTCGTCGCGCACGATGTGATTGTCGTAAGTAATGTAGTCTACTTTCGCCACAAAGGGGCGGGGGCCAGTGCTTGTCTGAACCGAGGCGTTGCGGCCAATCGGATTGAACACGAGCACGCCGGGATTCGCTTCACCCACGTACTGCTTGCTGAACCAGGCATACTCGTAGGGATCATCGCTCCAGACGGGGTTGACAGCCGGGTTATTGTCCATCACGGCCTGTGGCAGCACAAGGTTGAACTGGCGGCTTACTTCATCGCTTTCTCGCCGCACTCCGAGAATGGTTTCCCCGGCGGCGGGAATGAGCACCACCTCCTGCCACACTCCGGCGGGCGCATCCCCATTCGGCGGAGCCTGAGCATCGGCCACCTGAAGCGCGGGATCGTTCAGATAGGTCAGTGTTTTGATTTTAAGCGAAACCTGCCCCGCCGTTTGAACATAGTATTTTAGTCGAATCTGAAACCGCCGATAAGAAAGGGTGCGTGCCGGGCTGGAAGCCAGCCGGGGTGCAAAGGCGATCCGAGCGACAATGATTCCGTTTCCAGCCTGAGTGGGGGTAGGGGTGAGATCGTAGTCAATCGCGTACTGACCATCGCTGCGAAACACGGGAGCGGCGTCGGGACGGTCGAATGTTGCTTTCGAGCTTTGCAGGGTTCGCTCCAGCGGAGCCCCATAAACGCTGATCCGGTCGGAATTCGCTCCGCCCGCCCCGCCGAATTTGTTGAAGACCGGGCCGTAGCGCAGCAGATAAATCGCCCCGGCGTTGCCGGAAATCGCATTGGGCGTGAGGGTGGGAATGCGAAAAGTTTCACCGCGAATCCCGCGCAGTCGGTTGATGTTGGAGTAAAGTTCGGGCCGCCCTGCCCCTGCCAGCGGAATTCCGGCAAACGCGCTCAGTTCATCCGGTGTAAAATCGGTAATATCGTCCGGGCGGGGTTCTTTCGTGGAGTCGGTGATAAACGCCGGGTCGCCGTTTGCATCGGGGAGCACCCCCACTACATCGTCCACCAGGGTTAAGGCTCCCTGCTCGTCGCCAAGCTGACGCTGGGAGAGGGCCTGCGCTCCGGTGAGTTCTCCCGTGCGCTGAATGGTGAGAAAGCCGCCGGGGAAAAGGCGCAGGATCGCCAGCACCCCGATCAGCAGAATGACCAATGTCACCAGAATTTCAACGAGGGAGAAACCGCCTCGGCGCGGGGTCTGTGTTGCCTGTGCTGCGTCGTTCATACCCGACTTTTCCTCTTGTATCCGATTGTATCCGAAAGAAACTTGAAAACGTTGACTTGCCGTGTTTGCGGAAGCCCTCCGGGGAGGCAGGCGAATTTCCCTGCGTCCACTGTCTGACGAGAGGCAAGAAACAAATGTTCCTTGCCTCAAGCCAACCCCGAAAACCAATTTTGCTGCCTGCGACGCCGCTCTCAACGGGGCTTGTTTCGCCTTTACTTGTAATTGAGCGGAAGCTCATCCCAGGCCTTGAACGAGTCGATTTTACGCGCCGTCCCAGAAAGCAGCATCACGATGATCTTGCCGTTTCCCACCACCGAGTGCTGGGTGACATAGGTGAGAATAGTGCGCTCGGCAGGCGGGTTTTTGTACTTGAGCTGCGTAATATAGGGGCTGCCGTTCGGGTCTTTGTCGCAGTTCGTGCCCCAGTTTCCTGTCCAGTCCGGCGTGTAGTGAAGTTCGTAAGCCGGATTGCCATCCGCGTCTTTCACCTGTTTGCCGTTGCGGTCAATCATCGGGCCGATGTCCATGCTGTCCATCGTGTAGAACAGTTTCGGCTGATTTGCATAAGTGGCGTCGGGCGTCTCCGAGTCGCCGTAATGTTTGCAGCCGTCAGCGTCGGTGACCAAATTTTTCCAGGTAACCAAAGCCCCGTTGTTCAACACCCCGTTGTTATCAATCGAGCCTCGAACGTTGTTGGGGTCGTTCGGGTTGGCGGAGTGGATCGGGTAGTAGACCTTGGTGACGGCGGTTTCATCCCTGACGGGATTGTTGGCATTGGCGAAGGTCTGAAAGTCTTTGAGCTGGTCGCGGTAAAGGTAGCCGCGATGAAGCGATTTCAGCGGATCGTTCGGATTGTTGTGGATCACATAGGTTCCCGTAATGCTTCGCATGGGGGTGATGATCGTGTCGTTTGTTTTCGCAGGGCGCACGGGAGGATTGAGGTTGATGTCGGGCGTCTCTGCGTAGCCGAACAGCACCGTCGGGTATTTTCCCTCGTCCTCATAATAAAGCCGGGTGGCCACATAGGTGGAGTAAAGGCTCGACATGGTGCTGCTCTGGCGGGCGTTTTCGCGTACAGCCCCGAACACCGGAAAGACAATCGCCGCTAGAATCGCGATGATCGCAATGACCACAAGCAGTTCAATGAGCGTAAAGCCGCGAGCGAGTGAATGAGCCGGGTCTCGGCGAATGGTTTTTGGTTTCATGCTTGTCTCCCCAACAGGGATGCGTTTCAGAAGTGATCGAGAATAATAAGGGAGGACAAAGCCAGCTGCGCGTCTTCCCCAGAGCAATCCATTTCAGAACAGGTGCGGCTCGTTATTTGTAGGCGAGCAGCCCGGCCCCATTGTTGTAAAATCGGGTGCGCGGAACCGGATTGACTTTTCCGCTGAGCATCAAGACCGGCAGCGTGTCGGTTCCGGCAATCGCGGAATGGTAGGTACACCAGGTGACAACGGTGGAGTCCACCGGCGGGTCGGGGTACTTGAGCTGATTCGGATAATCCTCTTTGCCGGTCACGCCCGACCAGTCAAGGCTGTAGTGCAGTTCATAAACTTCGGCTCCCGCGTTTTTCACCCATTTGCCGTTGTCGTCGAGTTTGGGGCCGATGTCATAGGAGTCAAACTTGTAATAGTGGGTCGGCAGGCCAATCACCGCATTCACTTTTTCATCGCAGCAGTTGTCCCGCACGAGGTCGGTGAATTTTACCTGCTGAGCGGCGAGCGGGTCGGGATTCCCTTTCGGCGTCAGGTGGTCGGGATAAACGACACTCGTAACGGTGGCGGGATTGTTGTTGGGGCTGTCGGGACAAATGTAATTGATTTTGTCTTTGATGTAGTTTTGTCCGAACTTCAGCGGGCGATAGGTTAATTTTTCAATCGCAATCGGGTTGCCAGTTCCGGTATAAAAAGAGGGTTTTCCGTCGGCGGCCAGCACATCGCTTTGGACAAAGCCAAGCAGAGTGGCCGGATATTTGCCGTTATCCTCGTGGTAAAGCCGAAGCGCGGTGAAAATTTCACGCATATTCGTCATGCAGTTTGTTTGCCGGGTTTGCTCTCGCGCTCTGCCGAACACCGGAAAGATCAATGCTGCCAAGATTGCGATGATTGCAATGACGGTCAGCAGTTCAATTAAGGTGAAGCCCGATTTGCGGACGGTGGATGTGCTCATAGCCCTTCCCAACCTCTCCCTGGAACGTTCAGGGGCATTGCGTCTATGATTCGTGAACGGAGGTGCAAACTCCTGCCCATTTCTGTGACGAAGTTCACAACGTTTGACGATAGGGCCAACGCGCTTGTTCCCGACCGCCTCTGAATTTATTTTGGCTTGTTTTGTTTTATTTTGGCCCGAAAGTATAGAGCAGATAAGCGGCGGTCGCCCATTCTCCCCAGAACAGCGTAACCAAAAAACCCAGCACCAGAAACGGCCCAAACGGAATGGCGGAGGGAGCCGGAACAAAAAGATCGGCTTCAGGGACGCGCTCGGCTTCGGAGAGCTTTTTTCGATCCCGAAACGTGTAAAGCAGATAATCCAGCGCGTCTCGATACCACAGCACTTCGCCCACTTCCAGCAGCTGCCTGCCAAACGACGAGGGTTCCTCCTCGTATTCCGCCCCTGCATCAAGGCCGCCGAGGGATTCCGAGCCAAGTACTTCTGCCGCCGCAGCGAGGGTGCGGCGGCGCAGCCAAATCATCAGCGGCCCCGCCACCGCTCCGGAAAGGCAGCAGGCGAGCACCCACACCGGAAAATACCGCAGCGGGTGCGCTCCGAAAGGCACGAAGATTGCCAGCATCGCCCCCATACCGCGAGCCAGCAGCACATCGCCCAAACCCATTGCCTCCTGACGTTTCCAAACCCAGCCCAGAATCCGCACCGCACCGAAGGCTCCTGCGCCCACAATTCCGCCGAAAATTGAGCGTGGAAGCCAGCCAAACATCAACTCGAATCCAGGATCGTGAACGGCGATTCCGTAAAAATCCCGCCCGTAGGGGATCAGCGTCGCGATGAGGGTCAGCGAAATCGGAATTGTGAACGTGGCGAGATCAATGAAATAAATCGGGATCAGTGCACTCACAAATAACAGCACGGTGAGGCAGTCCATCCCGTTGGTGCTGTAACGAGCCGTCAGAAAAACAAAGACGATGCCGGTCAGCAGCTCCACCGAAAAATAGCGCGGCGAAATCGGCGTTTTGCAGTAGCGGCATTTTCTGCCCAGGGCAAGGTAGCTGAACAGCGGAACGAGATCGAGCAGACTGAGCGAGTGCCCGCAGTTTGGGCAGTAGGAGGACGATGGATCGAGCAGAGACTGCTCTTTGGGCAGGCGATAGATCACGACATTGAGGAAACTGCCGATGCACACGCCAAAGACAAACGCGGTGACAAGCCAGAACGAAAGCGGAATACCAGGTGGAATAGCCATAGTTGAGGGGCGTAGGGCGCAGGGCGATTGGCAGCCAAATGCCTTTCGCCCAAACGCGCCATCAAAACTGAAGGAGAAGCATCAGGCTGAACGTAACGCCCTGAACGCCTGACGGCCCAACGCCTTTCGTTCCTACTTCGAGTCTTTTTTGTCGTCGTCATCGCCGCCGGAGAGGTTCTGAATAACCTGGATCAGCGGCATGAACATTGCAATGACGATAAAGCCAACGCAAACGCCGAGAAAGACGATCATCACCGGTTCGATGGCGGAGGTGAGCGATGCCAGCTGCGCATCTACTTCCGCTTCGTAGAACTCGGCGATTTTCGAGAGCATCTGGTCGAGTGCGCCCGATTCCTCGCCAATCGAGATCATGTGCACAACCATTGGCGGGAACTGCCTGCTTTTCTCCAGCGGCTCGTTGATACGGTCGCCTTCGCGAATACGGGCCCGGGCGTTCATCACGGCTTCGGCGATGATTTCGTTGCCCAGGGTTCCGGCAACGGTTTCCATCGCCTGTAGAATCGGGACACCGGAAACGAGCAGCGTAGAGAGCGTTCGGGAAAAGCGAGCCAGGCAGATTTTGTGACCGAGCGAGCCGAACACAGGAACTCTGAGCTTGACGCGATCAATCACGCGCCGCCCCACTTTCGTAGTTCCGAAAAGCCGGATGCCCCACCAGATCACAAACACACCGATCAGCCCGATGTACCACTTGTCTTTGAGGAAGTCGGAGAAGTCCACGAGAACCTGGGTCATTGCCGGAAGCTCTTTCACGCCGAGGTCTTTGAAAAGCTCAATGAACTTCGGCACGATAAAGGTACACAGGCCCAGCACAATCAAAATGGCGACAATGACCACGATAGTCGGGTAGGTCAACGCCGATTTGACTTTGCGGCGCAGTTCCATGTCTTTTTCCAGAAAGTGCGAAAGCCGCTGCAGGGCCTCTTCGAGCACACCGCCGACTTCTCCGGCGCGAATCAGACCAATAAAGAGGTTGCTGAAAACCTTGGGGTATTTCTGCATCGAGCGGGAAAGGGTTTGTCCGCTTTCGACCTCGACCTGAATTTCGCGCAGAATGCGTTTCAGTTTCGGGTTTTGGGTTTGCTCGCCCAGCACATCGAGAGCGCGAACGAGCGAAACGCCCGCGTCAATCATGGTGGAAAACTGACGGCAAAAAATGGAAAGGTCTTTGAGTTTGACTTTTCCGAAGCCGCCGCCGGGACGCACTCGTTTTTTCTGGGAGGCGGACTTTTTGACATCGTTGACGGTGAAGCCCTGTTCCTGGAGGCGGCGTTTAAGGATGTCCTCATTTTCCGCCTCGGAGGTTCCGGTTCTCACCGCCCCGGTCGAGTCTCTGACTGTGTATTGAAAGGTAGGCATAGGTGATTCTCGGCGTTTGGTGCTGAAGTGCCGGGGAGGGAGGCTGTTTTCCTCCACCCCCGATCTTCAACACAGGACGCCCTTATTTTAGCGCGGCGCAGGAGCCGTAGAGGTGCGGATCATTTTTTCCAGTTCCGACGGGTTCATGGCGCGGGTCATGGCTTCATCCATCGAAATGGAACCGCGCAGGTAAAGATCACGCAGACACTGATCCATTGTCTGCATTCCAAGGTTCGCGGAGGTTTGGATCATCGAAGTGATCTGGTGGGCTTTCGCTTCCCGGATCAGGTTTCGGATAGCGGGGGAAGCCCGCATGATTTCCAGGGCGCAGACGCGGCCCGGCTGATTGGCTCTCGGAATGAGCTGCTGGCAGAGAATGGCCTGCAGGTTGTTGGAAAGCTGAAGGCGCACCTGCTCTTTGCCGCCTTCCGGGAACGAGTCCACGATTCGTTCAACGGAGGTGGCCGCCGAGTTCGTATGCAGGGTGGCGAACACGAGGTGGCCCGTTTCTGCCGCCGAAACCGCCATTTGCATCGTTTCGAGGTCTCGCATTTCACCGACGAGGATCACGTCCGGGTCTTCGCGCAGGGCGGCTCGCAGGGCGTTCTTGAATTCAAGGGTGTCCTGCCCGACTTCGCGCTGATTGATCACGCTAAACTTGTGGTTGTGCAGGTATTCAATCGGGTCTTCAATCGTGATAATGTGCTTTGACGTGTGGGTATTGATTTGGTTAATCATTGCCGCAAGCGTCGTGGATTTTCCCGACCCGGTGGGGCCGGTCACGAGCACAAGACCGCGAGGCAGGTTTGTGAGTTCTTCGAGCACGGCAGGCAGACCCAAGTCTTTCAGGGTGGGAATTTTCTGCGGAATCTGCCGGAAGGCCAGTGCAACCGATCCTTTGTCACGATAAACGTTTACGCGGAAGCGAGCGATCTTTGCGAGTTGATAGGAAAAGTCGAGTTCCAGCGTGGTTTCAAACTTCTGGATTTGTTCGTCCGTGAGAATATCGTAAATCAATCGCTGGGCGTCGGTTGCCGAGACTTTCTCAAACGGAAGCGGCTGAAGCCCTCCATCGAGGCGGACAATTGGCGGAATGCCGACAGCGATATGAAGATCGGACGCGCCTTTTTCGTGCATCGAGCGCAGAATGTCGTCAATGTGCGAGTCGTCCATCGCCAGCGGGCGGGCCGAGGCAATCGTTTGGGCCTGCACATTCGGAGCAGGCGGCTGCGGCTGCCCCTGCGGAGCCATCGCGCCCCCGGCGGGCATGGGAGGCAGGCCGCCCGCCATTGACTGACCGGCAGAGCTGGGCTGTGGAGGCAGCCCGCCCGGAAACTGTGGATTATTGGGAAAAGAATTACTGGACATAGGGATAATTTCTCCTGACGTTTATTCCTGACAAACATTCAACTCTTCTGGACGCGCCAGAGTTCGATCTGGACTCTATGTTTCGTTTCGGCAAAGTGCACGGTGAAAACACAGATTTTTTCGCTGCGTAAAATTTCGATCTTTCACCTGGAGGTATGCGTTGAGTTCATTGGCTCCCTTGATGCCAGCCTCGTGGATCGAAATGCTGTGGAGCCTCGATCTGATTTACAAAAAGCGGCGGGGCAGAAGCGAGGAACTTTAATTCTCCGCATAAAAACAATCCTTCCCTTTTACTACCCGGCGGTAAAGACAACGCGCATGACTTCATCGGGAGTGGTTTGTCCGGCCAGCACTTTGATGAGACCGTCTTCGCGCAGTTCGTGCATCCCGTTCGCTTTCGCCGCTTCCTTCAAGTCTCCCAACGGAACCCGCTTCACGATCATCTCAGCGATCTCCGCGTTCATCCGCAGCAGTTCGTAAAACCCGATGCGGCCTTTGTACCCGGTGTTGCGGCACGTTTCGCACCCCCGGCCTCGAAACAGCGTGACTTTCTGCTCCGGGTCTTCTACCTTGAACCCGAAGCGGCGCAGGTTGATTGCGTCCTCTTCGTAAGCCTCTTTGCAGTCCGAACAAATTTTACGACCCAGACGCTGAGCAAGAATTCCGAGCACGTTCTGCCCGATTCGGCGCAAATCCGTTTCGCCCGAAGCCAGGTTTATCAGCGTTCCAGCGGTATCCTGTCCGTAGACGCCGCAGAGAACGAGTGCGCCCTCTTCGGCGGCGGTGACGACTTCGCGGAGGGTGGCTCTGTTGGTGGGAGCGTCTACAAGAATGATATCGGCGTTCTGCCGGGAAACGTTTTGCAAAACCTGTGCCTGCGTCAAGCCGCGCATCAGGTCGGGGTCTATCGCCGTGACACCGCCGAGTTCGTAATCCGCATTGCCAATCGCGTAGTTGTTGGTTTCGATTGAGTTCAGCTGGTTTAACAGGGCATAGAGCAGGGTCGTGACTCCCCCACCGCGTTCACCAGTCACCAATACAACCCCGGTCTTCCTCGCCATCAAATCTTCCGTTTGCGCCAGAACTTTGGGCGTGAACCCCAATTTTTTCAGCCTATAAACGTTTTCGGCGTCGAAAACATGAAAGACGATTTGCTCGCCCGTCAGTGTCGGGGTGCTCGTTATGCGGAGATTGTAGGGATGATTATCGTAAGTAATTTTGATCTGCCCGTGCTGAACCACTCCCTTCCGCCCAACCTCCATTTCCGCCATCCGCTTAAAGCGACCGATGAGCGGTTCCGTAATGAAGGTCGGCATCTGCATCGTTTCGTGCAAAATGCCGTCAAGCCGATAACGAACTCGAATCCCGCTAGACGATGATTCGAGCAAAATATGGGAGGCTTTTTCTTTGATCGCCTGCTGCAAAATTGTGTTGGCGATGCGTACAATCGGAGTGACCTCGACCCTCAAGGTCATCATCTCTTCATCGTCTTTGGCGGTGTCGCTCTGCGCTCCGTACTGAGCCATGACAAGCGCGAGGTCGGCCTTTGCATCCGCCCCGATGATCCGCTCAACAGGAGCCTGCCCTTCCGTTCGGGTTTCAGCAGCGACATCAGAAGATGCCGGGTCGGAAGCGGGTTCGCCGGAACCGAGTGCTTCACGCTTTAATCTACGGCGGAACAGCGGCATAAAGCACCTCTCAGCGTGACGGCACGAGCAGACGCTCCTCGGTCTTTTCTTCTTCGCTCGATACGGAGGGAGAAATCTCATTCGTATACATCCAGCGAACCCACTCTTTATATTCCGACGTGCCGGGCAGCACCTCGGTCATCGTCTCGCCAATGACCCCCTCCGTCTCGACAGCGGTTCGTACCAGCAAACTTCCGCTCGGCAATAAAACAGGAATTCGATTTTTTCTCATGGTTCGTTCTCCTGCGTTAGGATCGCGGTAAGGTAGTCGGCAAATTCTTCGTCGTATTCGAGGCGGCATTCCTCCCGCCCATAGGTAAAGCAAACGGCAAGCCCTTCTGCAAACAACTCGCGACTCCCGCGTGCCACCCCCAGCCGAATATAAAAGGGGTCGAGCTTTCGTTGAAGCCGCAAAAAAGCAACGGTCAGTTCTCCCGCCTGATTGTAGCGGAGCAAATCGCCTGCTGCGTGCGCCCATTCATGAACCAAAAGATCGCTTGAACCATGCTGTCCGGCGACGCCCAGAGCTATCGTCCCTTGGGTGTACGCACCCGGAACCTGATCCCAGGTGCGCTTCCCGAAGGCATCCACAGGAAGACCGCGCAATCGTTGGAGATCATCTAACTCCGGCACGGGTTTGTTTGCCAGACAAATCTGCTTCAGTCCCGCCTTTACCAGACGAGCATGAAGAGCAAAGGGGAGGCGGTTCAGCGTGAATAAGTATTGCTTCACTGCCTCCGTCTCTTCGTCTTCAACGATCAGCAGCGAACCGAAAACGCGAACGAGCTCAGGGTATCGCTTTTGCCATTCCACCTTCCCTTTTAGTACCCGGCGGTAAAGACAACGCGCATGACTTCATCGGGAGTGGTTTGTCCGGCCAGCACTTTGATGAGACCGTCTTCGCGCAGTTCGTGCATCCCGTTCGCTTTCGCCGCTTCCTTCAAGTCTCCCAACGGAACCCGCTTCACGATCATCTCAGCGATCTCCGCGTTCATCCGCAGCAGTTCGTAAAACCCGATGCGGCCTTTGTACCCGGTGTTGCGGCACGTTTCGCACCCCCGGCCTCGAAACAGCGTGACTTTCTGCTCCGGGTCTTCTACCTTGAACCCGAAGCGGCGCAGGTTGATTGCGTCCTCTTCGTAAGCCTCTTTGCAGTCCGAACAAATTTTACGACCCAGACGCTGAGCAAGAATTCCGATGACGGTTGCCGCCACAAGAAACGGTTCCACGCCCATGTCAATCAAACGCAGGGTAGCCGAAGGCGCATCGTTTGTGTGCAGCGTGGAAAGCACAAGGTGACCCGTGAGAGACGCTTCGACACCGATAGATGCAGTTTCCAGGTCGCGCATTTCTCCGACCATGATGATGTCTGGGTCTTGCCGAAGAAATGAGCGCAGGGCTTTGGCAAAGGTCAAGCCCGCCTTTGCGTTGATCTGGCACTGGGTGATGCCGCCGAGCTGATACTCGCAGGGGTCTTCGACGGTGACAATGTTTTTCTCAATCGAGTTCAGCTTATTCAGCAGAGAGTACAGCGTGGTTGTTTTCCCCGATCCGGTGGGGCCGGTGGTGAGGATCATTCCGTTCGGCTGGTTGGACAGGTCTTCGATCTGCGCCTGCACTTCGGGGGTGAATCCGAGTTTGCCGAGGCCGATCATCACCGAGCCTTTGTCGAGAATTCGCATAACGATTTTCTCGCCATAGAGGTTCGGCAGTGCGGAAACGCGCAGGTCGTAGGGCTTGCTGTCGTAGGTGATTCCGATACGTCCGTCCTGGGGAACACGCCGTTCGGCAATGTTCATTTCCGACATGATCTTATAGCGGGCGACGAGCGGCATTTTGATATAGGCGGGCATCTGCATCGTTTCGTGCAAAACGCCGTCAATGCGATACCGTACCCGGATGCCTTTGGTGGACGGTTCCAGATGAATGTCAGACGCTTTTTCTTTGATCGCCTGCTGCATGATCGTGTTGGCAAGGCGCACAATCGGCGCGTCTTCCACCATCGCGGTCATCGCTTCCTCATCGTCTTTGGCGGCGTCGCCCTGCGCTCCGTACTGAGCCATGACAAGCGCGAGGTCGGCCTTTGCATCCGCCCCAATAATGCTGTCTCCGCCTGCGCCGCCCGTTTTGAGGGGGTTCATGCCGCCCGTTTTAAGAGGGTTCATGCCGGGTGCGGTGACGGCTCCGCCCACCGGAGCGACTTCACCGGTGGAGCCTGCATAGTTGCGGTTGACGGCTTCCTCAATTTGGTCGGGAACCGCCAGGACGCCGCGTACCATGCAGCGCGACACCAGCTTCAGGGCGTCTGCCGCCTCCAGGTTGTTCGTATCGCCCATCGCGACATAGAGAATGTTGCCGTCTTTTTTGATCGGCATCACGTTATAGCGTTTGACGACGTGCTCTGGAACAGCAGCAATCGCAGCGGGTTCGGGCTTGAACTTACTCAAGTCCACAAACGGCTGACCGGACTCCTGCGCTTTCGCTTCATAGACGTGAACCGGGTTAACGCCCATATCGAGCAGCACACGGTCCAGCCCGACATTGCCGTTTTGCTGTGCGCTTTTGGCATTCTCCAGTTCGGTCGGGGAAAGATAACCTTTCTCCAGCATATAATCGCCCAAACTTTTGCGAACCATCGTCATCGTCTTATCTCCAGAGGCGTTCGGCTGCCGGGATCGGAGCCGTAAAAGGCCGTGTTCTCAATCGAAATTCAGCAGCGAAAACAAACGCACGACTATCTCACAGACAAATTTTTGCTTGCGTTCTACTTTGGGGCGGTCACCCCTCGGCTTTAAGACCCGCTAAAACGGCCTTCTCCATCACTTCCACCGGCGGGAAAATCCCTGTCCAGCGTTCAAACGCTTTTGCCCCCTGATACACCAGCATTTTCACACCGGAGAGGGTTTGGCAGCGTCGCTCACGCGCCTCTCGCAAAAGACGGGTTTCCAGAGGGTTGTAAATCAAATCGTACACGAGTAGATCGGGGTGGAACGCCGACAGTGGCGCAGGGGCTATTTCGCCATCCAGAGGAAACATTCCTACCTGCGTGGTATGAATCAACAAAATTGATTCACGAATTGCGTTTTCCAGCCTTGCCTCTTCCCCAAACTCCAGAACTTCAATCGTTGAGCTTCCGGTTTTCGCGGCTTTTTGGGCCAGGGCTTCGGCACGGGCGCGGGTGCGGTTCACCAGCGTGATCCGGGCGGCTCCCTCGCGCACCAGCCGAAACACCACCGACCGCGCTGCGCCCCCGGCTCCCAAGACCACCGCGTTTTGCCCCTGTATTTCCACCCCTCTTTCCTGGAGCGGGCGGTAAAAGCCAAACCCGTCCGTAAGATCGCCCACAAGCCTGCCGTCTACGCAGTGCACCGTATTGACAGCTCCCACTTCCTGCGCCTCCTCGGTTGCCTCGTCCATGAGTTTCAGCGCAGCTTCTTTATGCGGAATCGTGAGATTAACGCCCACGATTCCCAGGGCGGGCAGACTTCGCAGGGCTTGAACCAAATTTTCGGGCGTTACGGCAAAAGGAAGATAGAGGTAAGGCAGATTGAGTGCTGTGAACGCGGCGTTGTGCATCGCGGGAGAGCGGCTGTGTTCGACGGGACAGCCAAAGACCCCGACAATGCGGGTGTCTCCGCGACCGAGTTGTAAAAGCGGCGGTAGTTCCACGTTCCGAGACGTAATCCTTTTTCCGAAAGTTCCGCAACCAGGAGCAAGCCGCCTTGCGATCCCATGCATCGGAGGTAGGGAGCAGGGGCTTGGGAGTAGGGATTAGCAAAATGCCCGTTCCAAAAGCATCGAAACGGTTTCACGTTTCCTCTAGACAACGTTTCCGTTAGAGCACCAAGTTCAAACTAATCTTTCAACTCTACAAATGTCCCCGGCGGCGAAAGTATTTCAGCAAAAACTTTTCAGGCGGGCGCGACACATATCGGGTATAGGCAAACTCGCGTCCGTGTATCGGCTTGACCATGATCGTAAAGATGCCTGCCCGGTTGCCGCCCAGCACATCGGTGAACATCTGATCGCCGACGATGGCGGTCTGCTGGGGGGTCAGTTTCATTTTTTCCATCGCGGAGCGAAATCCCTGGCGGCGGGGTTTCTGGGCTTTTTTGATCGCAAAGGCATTCAGGCGTTCCGCAATCCGAACCGACCGATCACTCAGAAACGAATTTGAGAGGATACAGAGTTGAAACCCCAAATCCTGCGCGGAGGCGAGCCAGCCCAGCACCTCATCGGTCATCTCCTCGCGCTGCCACTCGACAAGGGTGTTGTCGAGGTCGAGAATCAGCCCGCGAATCCCTCGCGCTTCCAATAGATTGAGGTCTATTTCCGTCACCGATTGAACGAACAAGTCCGGCAGCAGCAGTTTCAGTCCGCTTTTTTGGGGGTCATGGCTCATCGGGAGGCCTCCCGTTCTCGTCTTGCCTGCCGCTTGGCCGTCTCGTGCTCGGCGGGTGTGCGGGTGAAAAGATGAGACCCCGTTGGGCGAGCCACATAATACAGGAAATCGTTTTTCTCCGGGCGGACTGCCGCTAAAAGGCAGGCAAGTCCAGGGTTGGCAATCGCGCCCGGCGGCAGTCCCTTCACCCGATAAGTATTGTAGGGCGAGTCAACCTTGAGATCGGCGAACAGCACCCGGTTTTTGTGTCTGCCGAGCGCGTAGAGCACGGTGGCATCAATTTCCAGCTTTATCCCTTTTTGAAGCCGATTTTCGATCACCCCGGCAATACGCGGACGATCCTCACTCACCTTTGCCTCGCGTTCGATGAGGGAAGCCATTGTCACGATGTCCCCCAGCGACCGACCGCGAGCAGCAATTTCTTGACCATAGGGACGGTTAAAGCGGGCATCAAAGTTCATCAGCAAAGCCTCGACCACTTGTACGGCAGTGGTTTGACGATCAAACTCATAGGTGTCGGGAAAAAGATAACCTTCCAGCGTTTCCTTTGGCAGTGGAAACTCGCTGCGCAAGGCTCCGATCCCGCGTGCATCTGTCGTCAGGTAAAGGAAATCCTGCGCGGTGCAGACTCCTTTTCTCTCCAGCAGGAGGGCGATCTGCCTGACCGTGTAGCCTTCGGGAATGGTGATCCGTCTCGGCTGCTCCTCCGCTTTCGGGCCTCCGTTCAGCCGCTCGGTCACTGCGTCGAAAGTCAGGTTGTCGGGCAAGGTATAACGGCCCGGCTTAAACTTTTCCCCCTGCCCCTTAAACCGAAGGTAAGTGCGAAATGCAAACGCGCTTTTGATGAGACCGTTATGTTCGAGCAGACGGCTCACTGAAGCGGCTCCTGAGCCGCGAGGGATCACCACCGATTTTTCGGCTCCCTGTCCTGCGGGAGAAAACAGCGACCCCAGCGAGAGGGCCGCAATGCCCAGAATTCCGGCTCCGGAAAGCAGCAGCGGAAGCCAGGGAAAACGGGAGGGTTTCTTTTTTTTCTTGGGTGCATTCTGGTTCATAGTCGGCTGAGAAAACTTTCCAGAATCAGTGCTGCCGCCACTGAATCAATCGTGGCCTTATGGACTTCTCGCTTTTTTCCTGAAGACAGCAGCTCCTGTTCTGCCTCCCAGGTTGTGAGGGTTTCGTCTTCGTAATGAATCGGGATACGCACACTGCCGCGTAATTTCGCCACAAAAGTTTCCACTCGTTCCGTTGAAATGTTTTTCGAGCCGTCCCGGTTAGCGGGAATTCCCACCACAATTTCGGTAATTTCGTGCTGAAGGATCAAGGCGCGTAAGGACGCCATATCCGCTTTGAGGTTTCCGTGCCGCAAGAGAGTTTCACCGGGAAAAGCACAGCGTTTCTCCCGGTCGCTGACGGCAATGCCGATTGTTTTTTCCCCAATGTCCAACGCCAGGATTTTGCTCATACGTACCTTTTTGCTCAAAAGTTCGTTTTAATGTACCTTACTTTCGCCGCGAGAACCGTGCAGGAATCCGGAGGAAAAAGAAAGAATAAACAGCGGAGTGATTTCATCTGCGGTTGTATTTCGGGAACATTTATTTTCTTCTCTCCCTCTTACCTTTAGAAAGCCAATAGAAAGCGAAACCCAATGGAAGATTTATTGCATCAACTTGCCGCTAAAGCCGGTCTCTCCGACGACGCCGCCGAAACCGCTGTCAACCTTCTCAAAGACAAACTGCCCGCAAATCTAGGCGGTTTAGGGGGAATGCTCGGCTTGGGCGGTTCCACAGCCGCTGCCGAGGGAACATCGGCCTCCCCTGCAAGCGAAAATGCCCTGGAAACCGAAGACGTGGAGGAGGAAACCTCACCGGAGCCGGAGGAAGAACCCGAAGAGGAATCGGAGGAAGAGCCTGTGGAGGAAACCGACGACTCTCAAGAGGAAACCGAAGACGAGGCCTAGAAAACTCCGTTCTCGTTTTGGATCGGTGAAGCTCCGACCTTTTTTATGCCTCTGTGTCTCTCCCCGATCCTGCGCTCAGGATCGGGGAGTTGCGCTGTAGGTCGGTTTGTATGTATCAGGCCGCCCACCGGCATGAAAACCCAATCGCGGCGCGAAAAGCAGGTTCTGTCGGAGAAAACCGCTCTCCGTGTATAATAAGATTCATGCAGACACACTTTGAAACCAGAAACCGGCTGGCGTTGGACGAAACCCAGTTCTACGCCATTGCCAAAGCCCTTGCCGACCCGCGCCGCTTGCAAATTCTGGAGCGCATCGCGCTTCAGGGCGAATGCTGCTGCTCGGCGATCTCCGCCGACATTCCCGTGGCTCAGCCCACCATTTCGCATCATCTGAAGGAGCTGGCCAACGCCGGACTTATTTTGCAGCGGCGGGAGGGAACCTTTACGCTCTGCCAGGTGGATGCCGGAACGCTGAACGCCTACTGGAAGGAACTGCGGCGCAGGCTCTGTCTTGACTGCGCGGAAACCGCGATGCCCTGATGGAAAACCGGTCTGCCGCCTGGCTCGAAGTTCACGCCGCCGCTCTGTGGCAAACTCACTTCAGCGATGTTCCCCCCGGTCTGCCGCTTCACGTGAAGTGGGGCATTCGTGCCTACCGGCGATTCGGTTCGATTGCGGCCCGCAGCGGACAATCGGTGGTTCGGCTCAATGCCCTTTTTGCAAAGCCGGAAGTGCCCGAATTTGTGATTGACGCGGTACTAGCGCATGAGTTCGCCCACTACGCACACGGATTCGGTTCCGGTCTGCCGCAAAAGTACCGCCATGCCCACCGGGGCGGCGTGGTGGAAGCGGAACTGGCCGCTCGCGGACTGCTGGAGCAGGATATTCGCGCCGATGCGTGGCTGAAAACCCAGTGGGAAGCCGTTTATCAACACTACTGCCCCGATCTCACCTCCCGCCGCCCGACTTCTGCGCCTGCTCCTCTCTGCCCCGCATCGGGGCGCACGCTCGAAGAGTTGACTTTACGGCTTCACCGTCACGCCGAAACGCTGGGTTTGCCGCCTTACCCGCTGGGCTGGCTCGCCTCCACACGCCGCCACACCGGGATGTCGTACTCTTTCCCAACAGAAAAAAACGTCCGCCTTCATCCTCTGCTCGCCGATTCACGGGTTCCTGAGGTGTGTGTTGACCTCGAACTGATCTACTGGCTGACCCGGTTTCGGGTCGGCTCGAACTGGGGAAAGATCGCCGCTTTTCTAAGGGAGCGCGGGTTTCAGAAAACGCTCGATACCGCTCTCGCCTTTAAGCGGACTCGCTGGCCTCGCCTGCTAAAAGCAGACGGGGAGCGAGCGAAGGGGTGAAAGAGCAGACCTTACCCTTTAGGCAAGCAGATTGGCAATCGCTATTTCATTGAGTTGAGCAACACGGGGGCCAAGCTGACCGACGACCTGCGCCGCCACATAAGAGGCCAACGCTCCGGTTTTCGCCAGCGGCAGCCCATGCGTCAATCCGTAGAGTAGGCCAGCGGCGTACATATCCCCTGCTCCGGTGGTGTCGACCGGGGTTACCGAGTAGACGGGCACTTCGACAGCCTCGGTTTTTGACTGAAGCAGGGAGCCTTTCGCGTCCAGCGTTACGGCGACGAGTTCACAGGTTTCGCTCAACGCTTGGGCGGCGGCATACGGGGTGTCGGTATCGGTGAGCTGCTGCGCCTCGTCCTTGTTGCCGATCAAAACATCCACGTAGGTTTCAATGATCGCCTTGAGTTCGTCTTTGTGACGCCCCACACAGAACGGATCGCTCAGGGAAAGCACCACCTTCAGCCCCGCCTCTTTTGCGGCTTTCATGGCTTTGAGCACCGCCGCTTTTTGTGTGTCGGTGTCCCAGAGGTAGCTGGTTACGTAGAGGCAGCGGCTCTCTCTGAGCAGGTCGAGGTTCACGTCTTCGGGAGAAAGTTCGCGGCAAATTCCGAGAAACGTACACATCGTGCGCTGCGCGTCCGGCGTGATGAGGATTACCGAAATGCCGGTGGTTCCCTGCCCGGCCTCGGCACCAAGCCGGATGCCTTTTGCGGTCAGTCCTTCGATGTAAAGAGTTCCATGTTCATCGGCGGCCACTTTGCCGGTATAAGCAGCGGTTCCGCCCAATTGCGCCAGCCCGATTACCGTGTTTGCCCCCGACCCTCCCGGCTCGGTATTGACGATATGGGGATAGATTTTCGAGACAAGTTCTTTTTGCTGCTCGGCATCAATGAGGAACATCCCTCCTTTTTCGTAGCCGAGTTCGCTCAGCAGGGCGTCGCTGATTTCTGCCTGAATATCGAACAGGGGGTTGCACATCCCGTAAACATCGTAAGTCATCTGGTTATCCTTCTCGCCTAAATTGGGTCTTAATAAAAAATTGCCCAGGAGATTGTACCCGCAGCAAGGCTCAGTCTCCAGAAGCGGATCGCAAAAGTTGTTCGGAGGATTCGGAGCAGGGAACGTCAGCGGCAGGGCGGAGCAGGGCTTGCGTCGAAGCAGGAACCTCCGAGGAGCGCAGCAGGGTCTGACTGACTTGTTCCTGAGCGAGCCGGGTTTCGAGGGCAACTTTGCACTCCTTGGCCCGTGTATACAGAGAGTGAGAATTCTGGAAGAGGTGGGTGGAGAGTTCCGGGCTGAAATGAGACGCCTTTTCCTCCCGCCGAATCAGGGAATCAAGCAAAGGAAGTGTCGAGCGATTCCCGACCCGCTTCAGGGCGTCCAGAGCGGCGAGAACCAGCGTCTCTTCTTTCGATTTGAGAAGTACGTTGACGTTCGGCAGCGCAGAAGCGGGAAACGTCTTCGCGCTCACTTCGGGCAACAGGGCGGTGAGATGGCGGTCAATTTCGTTGCGAAGTCTTTTTCCACTGGTGTCTTTTTTGAGCAACCGAACGTTGAGCAGAACGGGCAACACCAAGGGATCGTGGATTCGAGTCAAGAGATGGGCTATCTGCATATACCGAGCAGACGTGATACGACGACTGCTATGAAAGAAATGAAGAAAACCGAAAGGTACAATAAGAGAAACCCAGCTTTCTCCTGTGAGAGAAATTTTTCCCAAAACGAGGCCAAATACCAAAAATACGACTGCAACAAAAGCGAAAAGGCTGATCGGCAGGGAGATCGTGCTGAGAGCTGCCCGCAGCGCGTCCCGTTTCAGGGTTTCGCGATGAAAAGCTTTTAGAAGCAAGGGCAAAGCCTTTGGCAGAAGACGTTGCAATTCCCGTTCGGCGGCACGGCGGCGTTCAGGGAAGGGGCTGCCCAGCCGCCAAATCAGGGCATTGACCTCTTTGCGGTGGACTCGCGGCGGAGGTTTCGATTTTTTCATTCGCAATCTCATCGAAACCTCCCCGATGCGCTCCCCTATTTTCAGACGGTGGTCTTTGCTCCGCTGCGGTCTATCGGTTGGACTGCGGCGGCGGGCAGCACGGCATTCATTGGGGCGGTTTCGAGAAGCATTTCCTTGGTGTAGAGAAAATCCTCGCGGGTGTAATCGGAAAGCTCGAAGTCTTTGCGAAGCACAATCGCCCCTGTCGGGCAGGCGTCCTGACAGAAACCGCAGAAAATGCACCGCAGCATATTGATTTCGTATTTTGCGGCGTAGCGTTCCCCCGGAGAAAATCGCTGTTCGTCGCTGTTTTCCGCCGCCTGCACATAGATGCACCGCGCCGGACACGCCCCCGCACACAAACTGCACCCAATGCATTTTTCGAGGCCGTTATCGTAGCGGGTCAGCACATGACGCCAGCGGGTGCGCGGGTACTGTTCACGCCGCTCTTCGGGGTACTGAATCGTGTCTACCGGTTTTGTTTTCAGCTGCTGTTCGGCGTAATGGCGAAACGTAATGCCGAAGCCGGTTCGGAGAGCTTTCGCGCCGTCCACCGTGTTTTTGAGAAATGTTCCTAAGCCCATAAAAGGTTTGCTTTCTGTTGGAGCCTTTGTCGGCAGTTCTGAGAAGAACTTTTACGCCTTCAACATCGGAAGTTCGATGAGACGCCCGGACGTGCCTGCCTTAATTTTTTCCTGTAATTTGATGATCCCATAAATGAGGGCATCCGGGGAGGGGGGGCAGCCAGGAACATACACGTCCACCGGAACAATCTGATCCACGCCCTGAATGATGGCGTAGTTGTTGTAGACGCCGCCCGAGGAGGCACACGCCCCCATGCTGATGACCCACTTCGGGTTCGGCATCTGGTCGTAAATCTGCCGCAAGACCGGCCCCATTTTGGTGGAGACGCGCCCTGCCACAATCATCACGTCCGCCTGACGCGGCGAGGCACGAAACACCTCCGCCCCGAAGCGGCTGAGGTCGAAGCGGGACGCCGCCGACGCCATCATTTCAATCGCGCAGCACGCCAGCCCAAAGGTGAGCGGCCAGAGGCTGTTGCGCCGCGCCCAGTTCACGAGTTCATCCAATTTTGCCAGGACCACCGGCGAACCGCCAGGGCCGAACCCCGGAACCGGCGTTGCGGAATCGTGCAGGGAAATTTCTGTCACCGATCTTGCCATTAACTTTCAATACTCCTTCGATTTTTCATTTTAGCTTGATTTCAACTTTTTCACTCGGTTTTTCTTGCAGGGCGATTGTACCCGTATTCTTCGCCTTCGTGCGTTTCGCCCCGACAAGTCTACTTTTTACCGGAACCGTTTTTTTCGCCGAAGTTCTGAAATCCGGCGGCTTTTTCTCCTTTGAGCAGGTGTTCGCCATCCACCGTGTAAGTGACGAAGGCAATGCACATCTCATCGGTCGTGGCCTCGCCCCAGGTCACGGGCTTCGGCGGGCTCGACGGATTGCGCGGGTTGGCGGTGGAATTATCATAGCGGGCGGTCATCTTAACCTTGGTGCCCGCCGGAACTTTGATCGGTTCCTTAAACGTGTAGGTGGTCTGCCAGTTGAAGTCCCAGTCGGGAACGTAAACAAGCGGAACCTCCCTTTCCTCCGGCGTGATCGCTTTCACCCGCATTTCTCGCCCCAGCAGATGCATATGAGGGGTGACGCTCAGCAGGGTTACGTCTCCGCGCAACAGAGAGGCCCCCCCGGTCTTAAAGTCGGCGTTTCCCGCCGGAATGTTCAGCCCGCCGAATACCGGAAGAATCCTCACTCGTTTATCGGTCGGCTCCTTGCAGAAGTAAACCCCGATTTTCGTTCGGTCGGTTTCGGGCTTGCCGCTTGTGTGGTAGTGCACCTGAAGCACGATGTCCGCCCCTTTGGGAAGCAGAATTCCCACGCCCTTCGGCAGAAACGGAGTTTCGTTGCCGGGAGCCCAGCCTCCGAGTGCCCCCGACGGCGCAAATCCGACGCCGCCGAACGAGGAATAGCCCGGCTCTTTATCCAGCGCGTCCAGCTGCCGCGCTTTTCCCTGCGTGTCCAGATAGGCGATAACATGATGCACCACCGCCCGATTTCCGGGACGCACCTCAATGGCGGACACGTAGCGGTCTTCCGAATAGTGGGTCGGCACGACGAAATTGCGATAAACATCTGCGCCATCTGCTTTGAGGCGGTAAGTTTCCGCTGGCTCAAAAATCACATCGGGGGTTCCTTTGGCCCAGCCCTGCGGAAATTTCGGCGGCGCGGGGGCCTGAGCCAGATTGCCCGACTTTTCGCCGCTGAGGGCCCAGTTCGCTAGAATCTGCTTTTGTTCGTCCGTCAGTTTGCGCTCCCCGCAAAAAGAGCCGTAATCGGGGGCGGCCTTCCAGGGCGGCATAAACCCGCTCTGGACCACCTGCGCGATTTGCGCCGCTCGCTTTTTTGCGTCGGTATACGTCAACAGCGAAAACGGAGCCACCTCGCCGGGCCGATGGCACGAAGCGCACTGTTCCAGCAAAATCGGCGCGACGTGGGCGGCATAGGTGGGAACGAGCGGCACTTTTCGGGTGTCCCCCGCTTTCGCCAAAGCAAAAATCGGTTTTGCCGGTTTCGGACTTTCCGATCCCCTGCCGAACGTTGCCATTCCCGCGATCCCCGCGAGAAGACTTCCCAAAATCCAGAACGGTCGCATAGTTGATTCCTTTATCGGTAACGAAAACGCACTCTTATTATTTACGTTTGTATCCTACCTAAATGACGCCAGAGAGTCAAGCAGGTGCTTTTTTGCTGCCTTTTCTCCAGATTCATCGGGTTTGAACCGATACTCAAACAAAATTGCGCCCGCGAAAATCGGGAGGTCGGGAAGTTATCGCATGAAACTGTTTTGGAGAAAAAAACCGGGAACGGAAAGAGCGGCTGCCCCCGCAGACCGGCGGCAGGTGAAGCGGTATCGGGCCGAGTGGCGGGTCTCGTTTGGTTCGGGGGAGCGGGGATGGACGGTTGCGGTGGTGACGGATGCCAGCACCGTCGGCCTTTCGTTTCTTTCGCCGGAACCCTGCCCGCTCAATGTGCCGCTGACGCTGACGATTTCGGTTCCCGGTCTCTCCGCTATCCACTGTGTCGTCGAGCCGCTGCGAGAGATCGAAACTGAAACCGGCATTCTCTATGGGTCGCGTTTTCTGCGCTTCACTGGAGAGGGAGAGGAGGCTCTCAAACGTGCTCTGCTCGACTCCGTTCAGAAATTGTGGGCCAGGGAAAACTATGTGTCCCCGGATCAGCAGCAGACCCGTGTTGTACGGATTCGTCGAAAAGGCTGACCGCCTGCACGTCAGGGATTAGCGTTTGCTCTACAAGTTGCACCGAAAGCCTCTGATTGAACAGCAAAAGAGCCGCTCCCTGCCAATGCTCTTTGGAGCGAGAACACAGGGACAGAATTTATCATGAACTCGGAGCGTCGTACATGACGTTCAAAACACACGGGGAGGTACGCCTTTGAGCGCAGACTTCAGGCCTGCGACACGTCGTTTCTAACCCAGCAAACTCACCTGCAAGAGTTCTTCCTGCTTTGCGGACGCTCCATAGAAAAACCGCCCCCTTCTTCGTTGAAGCGGGGCGGTTTTAGTGTTTCTCGAAAACTGAGAATTTTTAAGCAATCGGCTTGCCGGTTTTGTCGTCGGTGCGGTCGCCGGTGACGGCATCCGCCGCTTTTTCAAGGATTCCGCGAGTGTCGGGGGTTCCGTCCACTGCGTGTCCGCCCGTCTGAACGCCGGGGATACCGTTACCCAGTCCGGTCGAGGTTTCAATGCTGCGGGACGTGTTTTCCATACCGACGGAAGTCTCATCCTGAACATTGCGGGCTGTGCCGCCGACGGTTCCGGCGGTGGTATAACCGGGATCGCTTTTCACGTTCACGCCGTCGCCCACGCCAGAGATGTTGTTATCGTTGTCTACGCGGTCTACAGCGGCAACGGCGGCCCCGGAACCAACGGCTCCCAGCACACCGCCCACGACTGCCCCTACAACGGCTCCAACGGGACCGGCTGCTGCGCCCGCCACCGCACCGGTGACCACGCCGCCGATACCGCCAAGTTTTGCGCCCTTCTCGGCGTCGTTGTTCGGATTGTCGTCAATTCCATGCTGTACATTATCGTCGCGCCCAATGTTGTTGTCGGTCATTGTTTTGTCTCCTGTAAGGTTTGGTTCCTCGTCTGTGAGGAAGGTTCGCGTACAGGACGCTCGTTCCAAAAGCAGGGTTCCAAAAGACGCCAAATTATTTTCGCTCGCTTCTTTTGTTCAGATACGATAGATCAAGCCGTCCATAAGAACCCGAAGGCGGCAGAACGGATTGTCCCGCCACTCGACGACATCCTCCACCGAGGGCAGTTCACGCAGGGAGGTCAAAACGGCGAGAAACGTGTCTTTCGCCAGTTCGGAAAAGGCGAGGCGAAGCGGGGCGTCCGTTTCAGGGCTGGGACAACGGGCGAGATAGAGCGAGAGGGATTCCAGAGCGTAAACCCCGGCAATCACTCCGCTGAGCGCGGCGGTCAGGGCGGGAGCGGTATCGAGCGCATCGGGGATTTGGATTTTTTGCTGATAGAGCAGAAACAGGCACAGTTCTTTCGCACCGCGTACATTTCGGTTCAGGTCGGTACGCTCGTCTGAGGCTTCGGCTTCGAGCAGCATCTCCGGCAGCGATTCCTCCGCCATCGTGCGCGACAGTCGTTCTCCGACGAAATCGAGGTCGAGTTCGCCCGTTTCACGCAGTGCGTTAAGGGCTTCGTAAGGACTGAAGGGCTCACTTTGTTCCTTTCGGAAGTAGGTTGTGCAGAAACTCTCCAGCGGCAGATCGTTCTCCTGCGCCCCCGTTCGCTGCTTTAGAATCTCTATTGTCGCTTCGAGCGCAAAGGCTTGTTCTTTCCGGGCTTGCTGAAAACGCTCTTGTCTGGAGGGATTGGTTTGCGGCGTCGGCTTTGGAAAGTAAAGCGGTTTCGTTTGGGGAGCAGGAAACGCCTGTTGGGGAGGACTATCGGAGAGTAAAAAGGAACCGCTGAACATCGGTGTCTCGCTTTGCGTCTGAATTTGCGTCTAAAAGGGTAAAAAAACTTCTCAAAAAAGTTTACCTTTCTTTTCCGGTTTCCGTTTTCCCGTGCGAGTGACTGCAGTGGAGGTCTAATTTATGAACAACCAACGTCTTTCGGAGGTTTTACGGGAACTGGCGGAACTTCGGCTCGCTTCGGGCGAGGCGGAAGCCCAGGTCAAACGAATTCAACGGGTTGCCTATGCCGTATCGCGGCTGACCGAACCCGCCTCGGTACTGGCGGAAACGGGAAGGCTGACCGAAATTCCGGGGGTCGGCGGCGTAACGGCTGGGCTGATCTGTGAGTACCTCGCCGACGGGGACAGCCGGGAGCGGCGTAAACTGCTTCGGCAGCTTCCCGAAACGGTGCGTGAACTTATGCAGATACCCGGCATCGGTGCACAGACGGCCCTTAAGATTTATCAGAAAACGCGAATTTCACGGCTGCCGGAGTTTCGAGAGGCACTGCGTGAAAACCGTCTCACTTCGCTTTCTCCAGTCATGCTCGCCCGCCTCAACTGCCATTTTGGGGTGCAGGAGCCGGAAGCGGTTCAGGGAGAACTGATTTTTTAGGCTGGCCCTTGATTTTCTGTTCGGGCTGTGATAGAATTTGCCGTAAGTCAAAGAAGTCCCTTTGCGGGGATATCGTCTAGCGGTCAGGACGGCGGATTCTCAGTCCGTTAACCGGGGTTCGATTCCCCGTATCCCTACTTCAACAAAAAAGCGTGACCGGTGACTGCTCACCGGACACGCTTTTTTGTTCGGCAAAAACGTCCGGCGGTAAAAATGCCGCCGGACGTTTTTTAAGTCTCGTTCTCACGAAAACTAGTTCAGCAGTTCGCGCAGCCGCCGGGTGCGAGTGCGCTTGCGGAGTTTCGTCAACGCCGAGGTTTCGATTTGTCGCACCCGCTCACGGGTGACTTCCAGCGCACGCCCTACTTCTTCGAGAGTACGCGGTTCGTCGCCATCCAGCCCGTAGCGCAGGAGCACCACATCTTTTTCGCGAGTGGTAAGGTCATCCAGAGCGAGCATCAGCTCATCGCGCAGGGCCCCTTTGGTCGCCTCCGCTACCGGGTTTTGCGCGTCGGTTGCCGGGATAAGGTCGGCCAGTCGGCTTTCCCCCTCTTCACCGATGGGCGTTTCAAGCGACATCGGCTCGACGGCCCCGCGCAGAAGTTCCGAGAGTTTCTCCTCAGTCATCGTCATCGCTTCGGCGAGTTCGGAGCGGGTGGGCTGCCGACCGAGTTTTTCGCGCAGGGTTCCGCGAGTTTTGTTGATGCGTCCCAGGGTGTCGGTCACATGAACCGGAAGCCGAATCAGGCGGGACTGATCCGCAATTGCCCGCGAAATGGCGCGACGAATCCACCAGATCGCATAGGTGCTGAAACGATAGCCCTTATGATAGTTGAATCGCTCAACCGCTCGAATCAGGCCGACCGTGCCTTCCTGCATCAGGTCTTCGATAGGCATTCCGTGCCCAAGATAGCGGCGAGCCACCGAAGCCACAAGACGCAGGTTCGACATTACGAGTTCGTTTTTAGCGTCCTCGGCATCGCGGGCACTTTTCGGGGTTTCCATCCGTTTGGAAAGGCGAATCTCTTCCTCATGGGTGAGGAGCTTGACTTTGCCAGCCCGACGAAGCCAGGCTTGTGCACTCTCTTCGAGTTCGGCAGGGGCCTCATCGTCGGAGGGGGCAGCGGCGCGGACAGCCCGGCGCGGTGTTTCCTCGGCGGCAAGAGCGAGTCGCGCTTCGAGGGTTGTGGAGGCCAGCGTTTCAACGGCCTCGTCGTCCATGCTGGCAACGGCAAATATCGAAGCCTTGGCTTCGCCGCGACCTTTGCTTTTATCTAAAAGCGTTTTCCGGTTTCGTTCCACTTTTACGGGCATCTCGCCCTTCCTTTCTCGTCGCAGCACGATTCTGGTATTTTTCGACTTCGGCGCATCTCACCCCAACCTCAGAAAGTGTAGAGGCGGGTCTGGAGCTTCTCGAAGCGGAACCCCGGAGTCTTCACGGGAACCAGCCGATCTTTGCTGTCCATCCATTTGTGCCCGACATCGAGCAGCAGTTCAGTGAGTGTCCGGCTCAAAATCAACCGGATCGTTTGGGTGGAGCAGTGAACAAGACAGAGCTCCTTCCGGGAAAGTTGCATCCCTGGAAGCCTGGTTTTGCCCGCTGCATCCGACGGAATCGTGGTTCGCAGAGAAAAGCGGCGAACCGTTAGAATTGCGGTTTGCCCTTCATTTAGGGCAAACAAAACCGCTTCTCCATCAGACTGCCTGAGAAGCGGAGCGAAACAATGCCTGCATTTGCCGAAGAAACACGGACCGCAGTTTTCTGAAGAGCAGAAACGTCCTCTCAAATTCGGTCAAGGCTAATCATTGTATCCTATTTTTCGGTTCTCCGCAACAGTTTTTCCAACTTTTTTTCAGCCTTTTTTCTATACGGAGAACAGACGGCAGATAACACCCGCTCGTTCCAGTATTTTTGGCCTCTTTTTTGCCCCTCTGAACCTGCTGTTCTACGGAGCAAAAAAGACTTGTTCTAATCGGCAAGCTCTTCCAGTTCTTCCAGAAGCTGCGCCACTCCGTCTTCGCCCAGCACGGCTTCGAGTGCCTTCAGATCAATTCCATTTCCCGATGCTCGATTGGGGGCTTTGGGGGGCTTGCGCTTTTTCTTCGCAGGCTCGTCCCGAACGGGAGCATAACCTGCCCTCCGCAGCTCCCGCATAAATTTTTCAATGTCCTCGACCTCTACCGCCGCTGCGGTTTCGGCAATTTCGTTTTTCAGGTACGGAGCGAGTTCTTTCCGGGATCGCAGTTCCTTCAGCAGCACCGGATCGTCCACCTGGAGATAAAATTTTGCGCTTCCGATCCGAATGTGCCCGTGTTTTCCGGCCACTTCGTTCACCAGGTATTCAATCGGCTGCGGAACCCCGGAGCGGGAATGGCTTTGCAAAAAGGCGAGAATTTCCTTTCCTGTCTCCCCATCATCCAAAGCACGGCGCAGGGAGTCGCGTGTCATCTGAAAGGCTCCGCCTCCTTTCAACACCGGGTCGGCATAGAGAAGCAGGCGGTAACGTACCAAAGCCTTCAGGTAGGGGGGCAGGATAAGGTCGCCGTTGGGCTGAAGGTAGAAGCCCTCCTCCTGCGGGGTCAGCGCGTGCAGGGCTTTGAGATTCTGCTTCAAGATCGCCATGCCGGAAGGTGTCAATCGAAAACCGAGCAGCACCGGCGGCGAAAGGGGGGTCTTCTGGCCGCGTTTGGGAGCTTCCTCCGAGGCCGGGGCTTCCGATTTCTGATAAGCCGCTTCCACCAGACCCAGCCAGAGCAGACTTTCGCCCACAACCTTACCGAAGTATTGCTGAGGCGTGGAAAGCTCGGAGTGGTTTCCCAGATTCGCGAGCAGGAGCGGCACTCGAAAAATCATGGCTTCGGTCAAAGAGCGCAGGCTGAAAAAAAAGTCGGTCTCGATGGCAGGCAGGGCTTCCATCAAAATTCCGCGCAGTTCGATGCCGCTCCGCCCGCCGTAGCGGTCTGAATCGGAGTTCAGCGGCTCTTCGCGAGTTTCGATCCAGAGCGGGTTTTCCACCCAGGCCCCCACCAGCAGAAGCCACTGCACGGCGGGCGGGGCTTCCAGCCAGTCCATCCCCTGCTGCGTGATAACGTAGCGGCCCCGGTCTCCAAATGCCAGAATGAGGTTCGCGTAAGTGAGCAGGGCATACAGAAACGCGGTGTAGAGATCGTTTTCGTTGAAGTAGAGTTTGGCAATGGATTTCAGAGCGGTTTTGTTCATTAGGCCGCTTTGCGTTTTAAGGGCATCTACCCGTGAGAGAGAGGCCAGAAAAAGAGTGCAGTCGCGCAGAAGAAAATCGTTGCGGTGTGTTCCGGCGAAGGGTTCTTCCAGCGGCGTAAGCACGGGAGCGGAACCGGTCCAAAACGCCAGCAGGTCTTCGTTTTTCAGCGCACGAACAATGTCCCGCGGAATCACCAGCTGTTGAGAAAAACTATAGGCGTAGGCAATGAGGTAGACCATTCCGGTTTCCAGCAGGCGGTCAATCGCGCTGATTTCCGGTTTGCTGCTTCGGATCGCTGCGTAGTAGGGCTGAAGGCGGTGGTTCGGGACATAGCGGCGGGCAAACTCGTTAAGCGGAGCCACCCCGCCGTATTCCATCAGGGCATCGAAGACCCGCTTCTCTTCGGAGGGCAAACGGTCGTAGGGACGGCGGCCCGGTTCCGGCTCTAAAATCGCGGCTCTCACCCTGGGAGCCACTTCCGCTTTCGAGCCGTCCGGGTTTACCCCCAGGCCGCGAGCGATTTTTTTGAGGTTCACCGCCGTTTCATTGAGCAGACACTGCTCCAGCCCGTAGCGTTCGGAGAGCGGCAGCGGGGTTTGCCGCTTCACTTCACTTTGCAGCAGCAGCGTACCGTCTTCCTCCTGAAACAGCAGTCCCCAGGCTTCAAGGCGGACAAAGGTTTCCTGCAAGGCGTGCTCGGCGGCCCGTCCCCCCGCCCCCTCCCACAGATCCGACCAGTGGACGTGCTCGTTGTGCTCGTGGATAACAGCAAGCTGTAAAAGCCGAAGCATCCGCGCATCTATTTCCCGAATGGCCGCCGAGTGAGAAAAACCGTTTCGCAAATCCCGCAGCACTTTTGCCAGCAGGGAGGCACGCTGCTTGGGCATGGCTTCGTTGGTTTCGTAGCCGATCCCGCGATTCTCATAAATTTTTTGCAGGGTTTCGGTGGGCAGGGCGTTTAGGCAGGTTTCCAGCGTCATGGGACGAAAAAGGCTCCTTGAAACTTTTGACGGTCAATCCCTTCCGACTAAATCGTGCGTCATCTTTCGGTGTAAGGGGGTCATTTTATGCTCTTGCCAAGCGGCGGGCGCACTTTCCCCTTTTTTCTACGTCTTATAGGATAAGACCTGCTTCCGATGCTCTGATTTGGTATTTTGTGCAGAAGTAACAAGCAGCAGCAAAATCAAGACTTTTCTTTCTCCGCTTGATGATCCAATCTGAGACGACCCCTCTGAAAGAATTCTGATGAAGAACGACACACCGCGACGAATCCTTCTAATCGAAGAGCCGGGCCGAGAAGCCCTCGAACCCGCCCTTGCGTCTCAAGACCGAACCGAGGTGCGGGAAGCCTCCGATTTGAAGGGGGCCTTCGATCAGCTCAAACATACGGAGTTTCAGGTGATCGTGGTTCACACCCAGGAAACCGCTTCGCTCCACTCCGACCTCTCCCTGCTGATCCAGACAGCGGCGGAGGTTCCGGTCGTGATCGTCTCGGAAACGCCTTCGGAAGAGTTTGCGCTTAATATGATGCGGGCGGGCGCACAGGATTTTGTCGTGCGTAACGAATGTGAGACCACGTTTCTTTCCCGCACCCTCAATTTTGCCATCGAGCGGCACCGGCTGCAGCGGGAAATGCGCGATCTTTCCCTGCGCGATGAACTGACCGGGCTTTACAATCGGCGCGGGTTTCTTACACTGGGAACGCCTCAGCTGCTGGCCGCGAACCGGCTTCAGACCGACATCGGGCTGATTTATTTCGATCTCGACAACCTTAAACTCATCAACGACACGGCGGGTCATCCTGCCGGAGACGAAGCCATCCGCCGGGCAGCGAAAGTGCTTCTGAAAACGATGCGCTCCACCGATACCGTCGCTCGAATGGGCGGGGACGAGTTTGCGGCCCTTGCCCTCGGAGCCACTCCGCGAGGGGAGGCGGCTCTGCTTGCCCGCCTGCGCCGCAATATCGAGGCACAGAATTTCGCTTCGCCGGAACTCTCCCCTATTTCGCTCTCCATCGGGGTGGCTTTTTACCGCCCAGAGATGCCGCAAACGATGGAGACGCTAATGCAGGAGGCCGATGCGAAAATGTATTCCGAAAAACGCGCTAAAAAAGCGGCGGGGGTTGCCCGCTGAGCGTTTTGTGACAGACGGGCGGCTTCGGTGTTATAATAGGACATGAGAGGCTGCTTTTTTTCAATTTTTGTTTTTGGGTTCGGGGCGGCTCTGGGTTCCGTCTCCGCACAAACTCTTCCTTCTGCTTCGCCGGTGGATCTCCCTCTGCCGCCCTGGGGGTTTGCTTCGCGCCTTTCCGACGCTCCTACCTTTCTGGCGGATCGCACGCGAGACCGTCTTTTTAGTTTTCCCATCGTTGTTGGTCAAAAACGCACCGAGGCGGCCTTTCCGCCGTACCAAAAAGGCGGCGGACGCCCGGAACGGGTGGCGATCCTGCGCCGGGGCCTCGGTCTTTCCTCCGCCGAAGGCAGCAAAGACGACCGGGGCGGCGAAATGGCCCGCCGCTGGCGAGTCACCGAGTCCGATGCGAAAAATCTGCTGACCCGTTTTGTTCTTCAGTTCCCTCCGGTGCTTCCCTCTCAGCGTATCTTGACGGGAGACGGGCCTGCCCTTCCCTGGACTTCGGGCCAAGCCGAACTTACACTCTACGCAGGCAACGCCGCCCCCTCCGCCGAAGGTCTGATCGTCGAAGTCAAATTCACCAACGATTCGGAAGAAGCGGAGACCTATTTTGTGGACGTATTGACTTCAATGGAAAGCGACCTGCCTCTGTCACCCGATCCGCATCTTGTCGCCTCGGCGGAAGGCTCGACGCTGACCGCCGAACACGCGGAAGCGAAACTCGCCTTTGCCGTTTCGGGCGGGGATACGCCGTTTTCCCGACGCGGTTACCGGGTGTCTTCGCTTTACTTCGAGGCAAAATCAAACCTGGAAAAACTCATTCCCGGCGGAGGCTCGGTTCCGGGGGGCGCACTCACCCCGCTCGATACCGCCCCCGGCTGGGGACTGCTGCGAACCGACAACATCGCCGTTCCTGCCCGGGCCTCCGTAACGGTAAGGCTCTGCATCGGGGCCGGAACCACCGCCGCGTTTGCACAGAGTTCCGCTCAAACGCTGCTGGGGGTGGTTTCGGATCGGCTGCCGGACGGCTCCAAGCGAGACACACCGGGCCTCGGCTCGCTCGCTCTAACTGCACACCGAGAGGCCCAAAGGACGATTGGCTCCCCTGCTCTGGATGCTCTGCTGACCCGTTCTTTCGTCACGCTGCCGCTCGAAGACAACGGACGAGCGGGAACCTTTGCCCGCCTTGCCCCGCCCACGCTCGATTCCTGTCTGATCCTAACCATTGGCTGGGGCGAAGCTTCCCCGGAAATGGCCGTTTCGGAAGCGGCGGTCGGTCTTACGCTCCTTTCCCGACTGGCCCCCGAAAAAAGACCGCAGGCCCTGCTCGCTCTGTTGACGGCTCTGGAGGAACTGCCGCCCGATATTCGCCGTCTCTCCGCCCTGAAACGCCATTTTCCTGAGTTTTCTGGAGCGGCGAAAGGATTGGGTTCCGCTCTCCCTTTTCTCGCGGCAGCCCTCCTGGAGCGGTTTGCGCTGGAAACCGGAGCGGCAAAAGAGGAAGCCGATTTCTGGTTAGCCGCCCGCGAGAAAGGTTCCACCGCCTTTTTTGCCGAGCGCGAGAAGCCGATGCCTGCGCCTTCGGGAACTTCCGTTTCGGCAGTTGAATTCTGGCTGCGCTGGCATGAAGGGCTGGACCGGGGCGAAATCGAACCTCTGTTGAAGGGGGCAGGGCAGAAACTCGCCGATCTTGACGAGGCCGAAAAACGAGGCCGTACCCCGCCCGACGCCTTGATGCTGCTTCCTCTCTACCGCTTGCTGCACACGCCCGGAACGGTGGCGCACGGACGGCTGATTTCGCTGATCATTTCCGATTACAGCCTCCAAAAAGACACCCTAAGATTGGGGCTTCGCCTGACCGAAACTAAAGGGACAGGCGTGATACTCTGCCGACTCGGAAAGCCGAACACCTTTTACAAATTTTCGCCTGCGTCTCTGCCCGAACGCAAAACCGACGAAAACGGAATTCTTCTGTTTCCGGCTCCCTTAGAAAAGGGAACTCAGGTTCTGGACATCACGCCCGTACAAAACTGAGTGCTTTTCGGCTTTTCAGGGTAAATCTACCTGAAGACCCGACGCCGAGGGAGTCGAACTTGAAGAAATTGAAATCCAGTTGGAAACTGGGGTTGGTCGTGGGGTTTTCTGCTCCGCTCCTTTTTTCCTGGGCGATGCGCCTGCTCTTTCCTCCCTTTCCTAAGAGTACTCTCGCGGTGGCCCGTGCGTCAGGGCGAGACCCTTACATTTACCATGAGATAAACCTGCTTTGCAAAAAAGCGGAAGAGGAGCATTACCTCTCGGAGACAGAATGGAAACGAGTTCTGAAGTTGTTTGCCAGACCTCATGGCCGCGACAAAGCAGATGCCATGCGGATCATGGCGATGCTCTCCGAGTCATCCCGCCAGGAGGAAATCGTCAAGATTGCACGAGAAAATCTGAATCACCCGGATAACCACATTCAGTTTCAGGCTCTCCATCTCCTGTGGGTATGTCACGCACCTGGGTGGCATGAGGAGGCACAGAAAAGAATCGGCAGCAAAGAACAGAACGTGAGAGAAATGGCTCGATCCGCTCTTCACAAAGGGGAGTACGTTCGCAACGAGAGCAAAAAATGAGCCTGTCTAAACGTGCCTTTACCCTGGTGGAACTGCTTGCCTCCCTCGTAATTATCGCTCTGCTGACCGCGATTCTTTTTCCTGTTATCGCCTTGGTCAGAAGCGAAGTCAATAAAGCGAGCTGCCTTTCCAATTTACGACAGATCGGCAGCAGCATCGCTCTCTACACCAGCGATTATGATGGCAGACTTCCCTACGCACCCGATAATCTCGCTCAGTACGTGCTCCAAAAGGGGCTGAATGACGAGGAGGAACCGCTAAAAACGTTTGTTTTGCAAACGCCCGCCGTGCCCTTTGCTCTCAAGCCCTACGGCGCAGCAAAAGAGGTATTTTATTGCCCGCAGGACCACTTTGACCCGGACGATTACCAAATCGCATCCCTGACAGAACCCAACTGGTTCCAACAGTATGGAAGCAGCTACCAGTACCACGACAGAGCCGCTTTTCAGGGAATGTCCCTGACCGATTTTCCGAGGCCCGCCGAAAACTTCCTGGCTGGCGAATACTCTTATTTTCATCGCGGCGATTCGGGCAGGAATGGAAAGGTCAACCTTCTTCTTTGTGATTTGCACGTTAAAACCGTAACTTGGATGGAACGAAGTCGAATTTTGGATGGGACACCGCCCCTTCTTCCCTAAAATCGAAGAGGCCTTTGGCTTCGGTACAAACCGAGCCGTTCCTGCTTTCGCTGGGTTTATGAAGTTTTCATTTTTTACTTTTTCGCTTTTATCTGTTCGGCGCGGGGGCTTCGCTTTCGGGCTGGGTATGGCGGTTTTTTCGCTGGCGGGCTGCGCCCTTCGGCGGGAAAAGCCGCTGGCCCTTCAGGACACGCCGCCACTTTCCCACCCTGCCGAAAAAACGTTCCGCGACCTCAATCCGCGCTTTTCTCCCGACGGACGGCAGATCGCCTGGGTTCGTCTTTACCCGGATCGAACGCAGGCGGTCTTTACGGCAGACGCCGACCTCAGTCATCCGCGTCAGAGAACGGAAGCGGAACAGGTGTGCCCGGATCGTCCTTATGCTTCGGGGCGCGACTCGCTTTTTGCCCGCGATACGCTCGCCTGGTCACCGGAGGGTGGGAGCCTTGCGTTCACCCGCGCTGCCTGGTTCGACTTCGGCGGTAAAGAAAGTTTTCCTGGAACCGAGCTCTGGCGGCTTGATCTGAAAACAGGAGGGATCACTCCGCTGGCAGTGCGCCCTGGGGAGTACAGCGGCACTTTTTTTTACTATAAAAATCCGGTTTGGTCGCCGGACGGAAAGCGCATCGCGTTTACGGGGGAAGGAATCGGAGGCCAGCGGGCCGTTTTCGTGCGAAATTTCGCGCTTCAGGAGGCCGATGAGGTCGCCCCCCGTTTCGATAAATTCGCCGACAGTGATGGCTCGGTGTGGGAACCACTCCGTGAAGGCGAAACGGAAGCGGCCCTTCTCTTTCGGCAGGGAATTCGGCGGGCTCCCTGGCTTCCGCTGACGGAAAGCCTGCGTCGGCTGCGGCTTTCCGCCCCGGACGGGGCGGAGGCAGGAGAAATTTGGCGGCTCTCTACCCGCAGAGCGCAAATTCGGTTTGCTTCGAGTTTCGGCACGGCCATTCCCCGCATCGGGCAGTTGGTTCCCTCCCCGGATGGCCGGAAAATTGCTTTTGTTCTCACGCCAGACGCCCTCGACCCAAAACGGTTTCAGGTCGGGGTACTGGATCGGAGCGGAAAGCAGGAAAAAGCAGTCGCGGTGAGCAGCGGCGGAAACTTCGCCCCTTTCTGGAAAGATGCAGAAACGCTGGGCTGCCTTTCACCGCTGAACAGTCAGTCGAACACCGGATTTGAGATCAGAGCGATCTCTCTTCGCACCGGTAAAATCCAACCTCTGGGCACTCTCGAAACGGCGGACTTCGATGTTTCGCCGGATCGCTCGGCAATCGTTTTTGCTCGATCTTCCTCCTCCCTCCACATGACGCTGGGAAGGCTGAGGCTTTCCTGGAAACATTCTACAGAACACAAACGCACAGCCCGATAAGAAACTAATCTTACCGGGCTGTTCACGCAAGTTTCTGCGGTGTGCAGAAGAGGTCGGCTTAAATTCCGAATCGGCTCGGCAGCGGCGCAATCTGCGGCAGCACGCGGCGCACCGAAGACGCCCACTTGTTGGCGAGGGCCGCCTGAGTCATTCCCTCTGCACTGGCGTCCTGCGGGGTCACTTCGGCCAGCACATAGCGGCGCACCACGATCATGGTCTGCCCTCCGCTTTTCATCACTTTGATGTCTGAGGGGCGAAGCGGGGGGCTTTGCACCCGATCCAAAATTTCGACGGTGCGTGCATCGAACTTCAGCGAGCGCGTCACCGGTGAGTCCCCTCCGTTGCTTTTGGTGAGGTGAATCATCTCAAAGCCGGAAATCGCCCAGGTGGTCGGCGCGTTGCCTTCGACCTTCGAAATCGAACCAATCGGCACCATTTCCTGAGCGTGCGCCGCTCCCGGCAGAAAGGCCAAAGCACCCAGCAGCATCAAAAATCCTGATTTCATCGTTTTAACTCCGGTTTATGTTTCCGTTCAAGGACGGCTTAAATGGTCATCGCGAGTCAGACGCACTGAAGCAGGGACGGGTTCCCGGTTTTTCATAATTTTGTCTGCTCGGTTGCAATTTAATCCCTTCATCTGTGAAAAAAAGTACAGATGGAGCGTCTTCTTGTTCTTTCCAGGCGTATAGACTAGGGTAGAATAAGTCAGATTTCGGCGGAGTACGTTTTTGGCGGGGGTGCGTTGGTCATGGCTAAAACTTTTGCTCGTTTTTCCGGGGCGGTTCTCGCCTACAATCTGCTGGTGATCCTGTGGGGAGCCTTGGTTCGTGCAACGGGTTCAGGAGCCGGGTGCGGAGCGCATTGGCCGCTTTGCAACGGGCAGCTGCTGCCCGGCCTAAAACAAATCGCACAGGTCATTGAGTTCACCCACCGCATTTCTTCCGGGCTGGTCATTCCTTTGGTTCTCATTCTGCTCGTCTGGGCACTGCGGGCTTTTCCCAAAGGGCATCCGGCCCGCCTTGGAGCCGCGTTGTGCGTGGGCTTTACGTTCTCAGAGGCGTTGCTGGGCGCGGGTCTCGTTCTCTTCAAACTGGTCGAGCACAACACGAGTATTTACCGCGTGGTTGCTATGTCCGCGCACCTCGTCAATACGCTTTTGCTGGTGCTTTCGCTCACCCTCACGACCTGGTGGGCGTCGGGCGGCAAGCCCCTGCGTCTGAAGGATCAGGGAGCCGTCGGCTGGATGATCGGCGTCGGCATCGGCGGCACGATCCTGCTGGCCGTCTCAGGGGCCATCGCCGCCCTCGGTGTCACTCTGTTTCCTTCGGTTTCGCTGGCAGAGGGCTTGCGGCAGGATTTTTCGGCGACCTCGCACCTCATCGTTCGGCTGAGAATTCTGCATCCCCTGCTTTCGCTGTCGGTCGGGCTTTATCTGCTGCTCGTTTCCGGTCTGGTGGCCCACCTGCGGCCTTCAGAAGAGACGCGCCGGTTTGGGCGCGTTCTGAACGGAATTTTTGTTGGCAACCTTCTTTTCGGGCTGGCTAACCTTGCGCTGCACGCGCCGAACTGGATGCAGCTGGTTCATCTTCTGCTCGCCGACGCCACCTGGATTACGCTGATTTTGTTTTCGAGTTCTGCACTGGCGGTGGATGTCCCTCAAATCGAGCATCTAACGATCCATCAGGGGGCTTACGCACCGGAAGCGGGCGAGGTTTTTACTGTGAGTTGGAAAGACTATCTCGCGCTTACCAAGCCTCGCGTGATTAGCCTGCTGCTGTTCACCACGCTCGCCACGATGTTCATCGCCGCACGGCACGCCCCTGGCCTCTGGCTTTTTCTGGCGGTTTCGCTGGGAGGCTATATGGCGGCAGGAGCCGCTAATGCAATCAATATGGTCATTGACCGCGATATTGACGGGCGGATGAAGCGCACCTCGAAACGCCCGACCGTCACCCGTGCCATCTCCTCCAAAAACGCGCTTCGCTTCGCTTTTACCCTGACCGGGCTTTCGTTCGCGCTGCTCTGGGGAGCCGCCAACCTGCTGACGGCGATGCTGGCCCTGGCGGGGCTGGTTTTCTATGTGGTGGTTTACACCCTGGGGTTGAAACGGCGCACCTGGCACAACATCGTGATTGGGGGAGCCGCGGGCGCGTTTCCGCCGCTGGTGGGCTGGGCTTCGGTGACAAACGAACTTCATTCCTCGCTGGCGTGGTATCTTTTCGCGATTATTTTTGTCTGGACACCCGCGCACTTCTGGGCTCTTGCTCTGCTGATCAAAGACGACTACGCCGAGGCGGGCATTCCCATGCTTCCTGTGGTCAAAGGCGACCGCGTGACGGTGATTCAGATCGGGCTGTACGCGCTCGGCACGGCAGTGCTCTCCCTCCTGCCCTTTTTCCTCCATGAAGCCAGTCTGTTTTATCTTGTCGCCGCCGTCGCGCTCAACTCTTCGCTGCTGATGCGAAGCCTGCGGCTCTATCAGCGCGTAGACCGCCCGCGTGCGTCCTCAATGTTCCACTATTCGATGCTCTATCTCGCCCTGCTGTTTTTGGTGATGGCGATTGACCGGGTGGCCCTGAAAGGCTGAAAAAGTCTGCAAATAAAAATCCCCCTTCTTCAAAGGAAGAAGGGGGATTTTTATTTGGCTTTTTTGCCCATGCTGATGTTCAATCCGCCGCTGCCGCTACTTTTCGTCAAAGCCGCGTAGGTTCCCAGAAAAATCAGTCCAACGCCCGTAATCATCAGCGTTTGGAGCAAAAAGCGGTAAGGCATTTTCCAATCGCAGTTTTTGCAATGCATGGCCAGCGGTTTCATACGGCGGCGGCACCGGGGGCATCGCCGGGTGTTTGCTTTCGAGCTTTGTGAATGTGCTGTGCTCATCGGTTTTCTCTCCTGCTCACTCCGATGGCGGGAAAAATCGTCTCCAACAAAGAGGGAAGTCCATCTTTGCGCCTCACCACAACGTCGTCAGTATCAGAGGCCGCTCTTCGGAAAGGGGTTCGGGTTTTAGAGTTACGGCTGCCTGAAAGAGGGAAATGAGAGCATCAGGCGAGAGGGAAGCCGTGCTGGAGAAGTGCAGAACAGCCAGCGGCTGTTCTTTCTCTATAGGGACGCCGCATTTGGCGTAAAGTTCAATTCCAGCGGAAGGATCAACGGAATCTTCTTTGCGCTCGCGTCCCGCTCCCAGACGCATCGCCAGCGAACCCAGGGCTTTGGCATCCACACGATGCACAAAGCCGTTTTTTTCTGCTTTGATCGTCAAAGTCAGAGCGGAAGGGGGCAGAGAGCGGTAAAGCGATTCAAGATCGCCCGGCCCGCCCTGAGCCGCCGAAATTTGAGCCAGTTTTTGCGCCGCTTTCCCGGAGGTCAGCAAAGCCTCGGCCTGCTTTTGCCCGTCGGCTGGATTTTGTGCCAGTCCAACAGAGATCAGCCCGTGCGAGGTCAGCTCCACACAAAGGGTGCGAAAACGGGGGTCGAGGTCTGGCTTGAGGGTCAGCACGTCCAGAGCCTCCCGAACCTCCAGGGCGTTGCCAATCGTCTTGCCGAGCGGCTCGTCCATCGCGGTCAAAACGGCCCCGGTCGGTACACCCGCTCCGGTTCCGATTTCGATCATAGTTCTGGCCAGACGCTCGGCTTCGGGCTGGGTTTCCATAAACGCGCCGCGCCCTACCTTCACATCCAGCAAGATTCGTGCCGAACCCGCCGCTAATTTTTTGCTCATAATGCTGGAGGCAATCAGCGGAACCGATTCGACCGTTCCGGCGGCATCCCTCAGCGCGTACAAAATTTTGTCGGCGGGAACGAGAGTTTTGCTTTGAGCAATCAGGGCGGCCCCGATACGGGAGGTCTGCCTTTTGGCTTCGGAGAGGGTCAGTTCGGTGCGAAAGCCCGGAATGGCTTCGAGTTTGTCAATGGTTCCGCCGGTGTGCCCTAACCCGCGCCCGCTCATTTTCAGCATCGGAACCCCGGCAGAGGCCAGCATCGAAACCACCACCAGCGTGGTTTTGTCTCCCACGCCGCCCGTAGAATGTTTGTCCAGCGGCGGCACGGGGCCTAAAGCGAGGTCGGAGAGGTCTACCGTTTCCCCGGAATCGCGCATCGCCAGCGTAAGAGCAAGAGTTTCGGCCCTGTTCATCCCTTTCAGGAAGGCCGCCATCAGCCATGAGGCCGCTCCGTAATCTGGAATCTCTCCCGTCACGATGCCGCGAACGAACTGATGGATTTCGTCCTCCGTCCATTCGCCGCCGTCTCGCTTTTTGGTGATGAGGGAAACAAAATTCATAGGCTAGGGGCTTTGGAGCGAAAGCGGCTTCAGGAAAGACCGGGCATACCGTCTTTTTTTCTCCGCTCCCTTTGGATCAAACCGCTCCATCCAATCAGTCCATCAAAGCTTTGTCTTAAAATACTCAATTGTCCGCTTGAGACCGTCTTCCAGCGTGACTTTCGGCTCCCAGCCCAACAGTTTCTGGGCTTTTTCGATAATGGGTTTGCGCTGTTTGGGGTCGTCTGCCGTCAAGAGAGGCTGAAAGATGATCTCCGAAGCACTGCCCGTCAGAGACTTGATTTCCTGCGCGAACTCCAGCATTGTGCGCTCAGTTGGATTGCCGATGTTGATCGGCCCGGACTGCTCGGAGGTAACAAGACGCCAGAACCCGTCAATCAGGTCTTCACAGTAGCAGAAAGAGCGCGTCTGCTGCCCGGTTCCGTACACGGTAATCGGCTCGCCGCGGAGAGCCTGCCCGATGAAATTGGGAACCACGCGCCCGTCGTTCAAGCGCATTCGGGGCCCATAGGTGTTGAAAATTCGCACAATTTTGGTGTTGACACCATGATAGCGATGATACGCCATCGTCATACTTTCGGCGAAACGCTTGGCTTCGTCGTAGACGCCGCGCACTCCAATGGGGTTGACATTGCCGAGGTATTCTTCCGGCTGCGGATGAACAAGCGGATCCCCATAGACTTCGGAGGTGGACGCCAGAAAAAAAGTGGCATTTTTGGCCCGCGCCAGCCCCAGGGTTTTGTGGGTTCCCAGCGCATTCACTTTGAGAATCTGAATCGGCTTTGTGGGAAAATCAATTGGTGACGCGGGGGAAGCCAGATGAAAAACAAAATCAAGGGGGCCATCCAAATAAATGTATTCGGTAACATCGTGATGAATAAAGCGAAATTTCGGGTTGCCAGCGAGATGGGCGATGTTGTCGGTGGAACCCGTCAGAAGGTTGTCCATCGCAATTACTTCCAGCCCCTCCGACAAAAGACGATCACAAAGATGGCTTCCTAGAAACCCGGCTCCTCCGGTAATCAGTGCGCGTGGCATAACAGCGTTTCCTTCCGTGTTGGGCTAAGTGCGGCCCATAATTGTGATTCAGGCGGGTGGATCGTTGCGCGGGGAAATGACGCTGCCCCTGCTTCCAAAGCGTGCAGAACATAGCCAGGGATTGAACGCGAGCGAGAGAAAGCATTATAGCCCCTCTTTTCATGTTTCGTCAACGATCCCGCTCTTATCCAAATTATCGGGTTTCAAGGCCGAGATCTTTTTGCCGCCTTTTTGCCTGCCGCCTTGTTATGCTCTGAAATCGCACAACAGCCATTCCACATGTTGTCTCATCGTCAGTATCTGGCTCTTGACGAAGCGGGGCATCGAATGAAAACAGGGCGATGGGATAAACCCGCAGCGAAAATTTCGCTCGAATTCGGGTGAAATAATCGAACCTCCGCTCCGCGAAACGACGCTGCGGCTTGGACTGAAACTCGATGTGGATCAGGACAAAGACCTCTTTTTCAGCAATCTTCACTTTCACCAAAATGTCAATCTCGTTTTCATCCCCCAGCACGAGATCGGACAGCAGCTCTTTATCGAGAAACTCGATACTGTCCCAGTCAATCGCCGACGCGATCTGCGGAGCGAACAGCTCCAGAAACTCGATAAAGAGCAGCGTAATCAATTCTTTGAACAGCCTGTCATAGTCGAGCGGCAGTTCCGGCATCGGCGGTTTTCTCTTGCGCCTCAAGAAATCAGGGCTTGAATGAGTATACCTGCGACTGCGCTCTTGGAGGTGCTTGAGGGTCTCGCCAGTTCTCCCCTTTTCTTTTTGTCTCTCATCGGTTATAATTGGCCATTGGTCTGGTTATTTCAAGAGAAGGAGGGAAGAAGCCCATGTCGGGACATTCCAAATGGCACAATATCCGGCTGCGAAAAGGAGCTCAGGACGCCAAACGCGGCAACCTGTTCACCAAGCTGGCAAAAGAAATCACGATTGCGGCCAAGGCGGGGGGGGGGTCGGCGGATTCGAATATTCGTCTGCGACTGGCCGTAGCGAAAGCACGGGAAGCCTCAATGCCCGCCGACAACATCAAACGGGCCGTTCAGCGCGGCACGGGTGAAATCGCCGGGGAAGTTTTCGATGAAGTCGTTTATGAAGGCTACGGGCCGGGGGGAACCGCCGTGCTCATCGAGTGCGCCACCGACAACAAAAACCGCACCGTCTCAAACCTGCGTACCATCCTGAACAAAAACAACGGACGCATGGCCGAGTCCGGCTCAGTGGCCTACCGCTTTCGCCCCATTGGACGGTTCACTATCTCCAAAACAGCCATTGAAGAAGACGCCCTGTTCACGCTGGCAATCGAAGCGGGAGCCGAAGACGTGCGGACCGACGATGCCGAAACCTATGAAGTGGTGACGGAGCCGGGGGATTTCGCCAGTGTTCGACAGGCCCTCGAAGACGCCAAAATTTCCGTGCTGGACTCCGCCTATACGATGGAACCCGCTGATACGGTGACGCTGGACGCCGACGATGCTCAGAAAATGCTGCGAATGATCGAGTGGCTGGAGGAAGATGACGATGTGCAGAACGTTCATGCGAACTTCGACATCCCCGAAGAGGTGCTGGCGACCCTCTAAAAATACTTTTTTGTTTTCTGAAACCAATCACGAAACCAATTCGTCAAGCGGCTATCAAAAGCCGGTTTAAGGGTGACCCGTCACGATTTAAACCGGCTTTTTCGTTTTCGTATCTTTCTCAAATCCTTCTTTTAGACAATTTTGCAGAGCACAGCAGGAGCATCAACGATGAAATGGAAAGGTCGGGCGCAGCAGCGACGTTGGGCAGCACTGGTTTCCGGGGCAGGCGCGATCTTCTGTCTCTCCCATCGGGCTTCTGCCCTCGAAGTGTCGGGCGTTGAGGGAGATTTTCGGAGTTATCAAGACCTGGTTATTCTTCCGCAAGAATCCGTTTCGCCGCTGACGGTTCTGCTCAAACAGGGAGCAAAACCCGTCAGCGGAAACCTGAACGTTCGCGTGGTCACAACGGGCCGCTTTCCTGGAGTGGATGTTTCTCGGCATCTTTTCGTCTCGCCTGCCGCCCCCGAAATTCCTGTGCATTTTGCCGTGTGGGTTCCCCAAATGGACGCTGCCGGGGAACTGCTCCAGCACCAAAAGCTCAGAATTGAAGTTACCGATGCCGAGGGGAGACGCATTTGCGAAGCAGAGCCGGATTTACAGATCAAGCAGGAAGCACCCGGCTTTCGGATGCTGATCGTTTCTTCGGAATATAAGCAGTGGCCCTCCTGGATTTCCTGGGGAGGAAAAGAACTGACGAAAACTGTCCTGAATAAAAGTCGTTATTCTTTTGGCGGAACACAGCTTCAGACCTCCGGGATCAGGGTAGACCCGGTTTTGCCTTCGGCTCTACCTGAGCAGCTCAGCGGTTATCGTTCACTCGACAGTATCGTAATTTATGAGGCAGACCTTCTCACGAAAATCAGCCCTCAGCAGCGGCTCGCGCTCGAACAGTATCTCCGGCAGGGCGGGTTGATTCTCGTTCCCGATCACGCGGGGATGCAGGGAATAGCTCGCCTGATCGAATCTCCCTTGAATCGAATTGAGTCTCTTAAAACCGAGCCGCGAAAACTCACTGCCGGGATCACGCTGCGGCGGTATGGGCTGGGAGGTATCCTCGAAGCGGCTTCCGAGGCGGTTCTAAAAGCCGGATTGTCCCAAAGCGTTCGCAACGCCTGCACGATCCTGCATCAAGAGCAGTTTTCTCCGACTGCCGCTCTGCAAAATCAAAACACCAACAACTTTGTGAGTTCTTTAGAAGATGCGCTGGCGGGCGCGGCGGCAGGGAAAATCCCTCCGTTCGGGGTTGTTGCTGGGTTTTTGCTTTTTTATGTCGGGCTGCTTGTGCCGGTGAATTACCTGCTGCTCAAACGGATGGACAGACGCGAACTGGCGTGGGTCACCGTTCCTCTGCTTGCCATTCAATTTTCCGGCGGGGCGTATTTGATGGGCAGAACCCTAAAAACAGCCCCGCTGACGGCTCACCGATTTGCGATCATCGAAACCTACGTGAACACCAAAAACGAGTTTTCCGGCTACGGAGAATTTTCGCTCTATTCGGATCGGCGCGGCAAACGCAACCTTCAGACCGAAGGAACCTCGCTGACACCAATCTGGAGTTCTTACCAAAACGCCATGACGCCTCCGCTCTACGCCGTAGATGAAACGGAGGGCGAACACATTTTCGGCTTCCCGATGAAACAGTGGGAAGCCCAGCGGTTTGCAGTCACTTTCACTCCCCCGACTTCCGCGCAGGAAGGGATCACGGGCAGGCTCACCGAATCCTCTTCTCAATACACCCTGACGCTGACCAACCACACGCATTTTCGACTTCGGGCAGGCAGCGTGATTTATGGGCGGGCCATCCTCCCGGTTCCCGAACTTAAGCCCGAAGAGTCTCACACCCTTAAGTTCAATGCGTACACAGAGGAGAAAATCGCCCAGCAGAAACCGAATCACCTCGAAAACGAAGATTCTGGATTGCTGGGTCTGCCTCTTCCCTTAAGCAAATCCCCGTCGGAGTTGTCCCGCCTCACAGATCGAGAGCGGATACAATCTGCCCTGATCGAAACGCTGAACGGGGTTCTCGCTCAGGCCCCCTATGCCTATGTTCAAGGCTCCGACGGCTCGACCCGCCCCTATTCGGGAGTGAACGGCGACGCTCCCACCCTTTTCGCTTACTGCGCCTGGACGGACGCCTCCCCGTTTTCAGTGGAGGTGGATGGCGGTCCCGCCCGGGGCGAAACTGCCGCTCTGCTTTACGTTCATCTTTCCGATTCCATGCCCCTGACGGCTCTTAGGGCCAAAAACCCGTCTCCAGAGGAGAAAAACTGATGCTCTCCCCCGAAAATCCCGTTCTGCGGAAAGAACTTTTTCTCCGCCTGAGACTTCGGCAGACCAAGCCCGTTATTGTCGGCATCTTTGCGCTGGTGCTGCTTTCGCTGGGCTATCTGCATTATCTCGCTCTGAATGCTCTCCTGCGTGAAAAAGACCACTTTGCAGGTCAGTTCGTCTATCAAGCCACCTTTGGCATTCAGTTTCTGCTGATGGGTCTGATCGCTCCTGCCCTAACCGCAAGTGCTGTCTCGCAGGAAAAAGAGCAGCAAACCTGGGAGATGCTGCTGGTTTCCCGGCTCACCACCGGCGAAATTCTGTGGGGGAAATTTCTGGCCCGTATTGCGCCGCTGGGCGTACTGCTTTTGCTGGGAATGCCGCTGGCTTCGATTGGCTGGGAGTACGCTCGGACAGGCAGCGCACAAACCGACTGGGCAGGAGGAGCTGCAAGGCTGAGCAGTGCTCAATTCTGGCTTAACTATACGGCACTGATCGCGATGGGGGTCTTTTTTGCGGCGTTCGCATTTTATCTTTCACTGCGCTTGAAGCGCACTCTCTACGCCATGCTCGGCTCCTATGCTTTTGTGGTCGGCTTTCTCACCATTGGAACCGTTTTGGTCTCAGGAACCCTTCAGATGCTCCTTTCGCCGCACGACGGGCGATTTATGGAACGCTGCCCCCTGACATGGATCAACCCGATCTATCAGCTGGCGGGATTGGTAACCTTCGACAAAAACAACTATCTCTCTGCGCTGGCAGGAGCGGCTTTCTACGCAGCGGCAGCAGTGTTTTTCCTACGACTCGCTTTTGTCCGTTTCCAGAGGTATGCCTATGAGCGGTGAGACGCACCCGATGGTCGAGATCAAAAACCTCCGAAAAGAGTATTCTGATCTTGTCGCGGTGAAAAACCTATCGCTCAGGCTGGAAAAAGGCGATATTTTCGGCTTTATCGGGCCAAACGGCGCAGGCAAAACCACCACGATCAAAATGATTTCCACCCTGCTGGAGCCAACCAGTGGAACGGCACTGGTGGACGGCATTGACGTGCGGCGTCACCCGGAGCAGGTACGTTCCATGATCGGCTATATGCCCGACTTTTTCGGGGTCTACGATGACATCAAGGTGTGGGAGTACCTTGACTTTTTTGCCGCCGCCTATCGCATTCCCAAAGGCAAACGCGCCGAAATCATTGATTATGTGCTTTCGCTCACCGACCTCACCTCGAAAACCGAGGCGTATGTCGAATCGCTGTCACGCGGAATGAAACAGCGGCTCTGTCTGGCGAAAACGATGGTTCACGATCCGAAGCTGCTGCTGCTGGATGAGCCTGCCTCCGGGCTGGACCCCCGCGCCCGCATCGAGATTCGCGAACTGCTCAAAGACCTGCAGGCGATGGGCAAAACGATTATCGTCTCCTCGCATATTCTCTCGGAGATGGAAGAGTTTTGCAACAAAATCGGCATTATCGAGCGGGGCGAGATGATCGTTTCCGGTGACGTAAACACGATTGCACGGCAGGTACGCGGACAGCAAATCCTCGAAATCGAAATCGTGGACGATGCAGAGCGGGCCGAAGCCATTCTGCTTTCGATCCCGGAAGCCATTGGTGAAGTACGAGTCGTGCGGGACGGCAAGCGGATGGACGATCCCCATTCGGAGCGAGAAGGCAGAACGCGCACCCTTCAGCGAAGTCTTCGCTCTTCTCAAGGAGCCGTGCTTCAGGTCGGCTATATCGGCGCACCGGGCGCAGAGCACTTTATTCTCACCGCGCTGGTTTCTGCTGGGGTGAAGGTACGCTCGTTCGCTACCCCGGAAACCGATCTCGAAGATGTATTTTTAAGTGTGACCAAAGGGCATCTAGGGGACAGCACAGCAGGAGAGGAGTGAAGCAGTCTTTGCCCGGCTTTTCCTCAACGAGTCCCCATTTTGGAGTCAGAGACCATGATGAACGCTGCCATTTCCCGGCTGATGCCGGACAATCCGGTAATGACCAAAGAAATGCGGGTGCGTATGAGAGGCTCCCGCGCCTACTGGCTGATGTTCGGCTACATCGGCTTTCTTGCGCTTGTGATGCTGCTCACCTACTGGGGCTGGCTTCAGAGTGCCGGAGAGTACGGCGGCTATTCTCGCGTCTCTCAACTCGGCACGCAGCTTTATCTCGCCATCTATCTCACGCAGGTCTGCCTTGCGCTCATTATCACCCCTGCCATCACCTCCGGCTCGATCACGCTGGAAAAAGAGCAGCGCACTCTGGAAATGCTGGCGATGACCCGGCTTCCGCTGCCCCGCATCGTTTTGGGCAAACTCTTATCGGGGGTTTTGTTCACTGGGCTGCTGCTCGTCACTTCCCTTCCGCTTGTTTCCCTTACCTTCACCTTCGGCGGCGTAGACCCGGCAATGGTCTTCACCACCTATCTCATTCTCTTCACCGCGACGTTTCTGATGGGCGCACTGGGGGTGATGTGGTCGAGCATTGCCGCTGCCACCACTCAGGCCGTAATCTACACCTACTTCTCCGGCATCGTGATCGCTCTGGCAGGCGGCCTTCTCTACACTGGGTTCGAGGCGCATCGCTATTCCGGCAGCGGCCCGTTTGCTGCCCTGGTTTACGCTGTGAGCGTGAACTGGTTCGGGGGGCGGTTTCTCGGCTTCAACGTTCCCGAAGGCGTCGGGTTCGGCGTTAGTGCCCTGCTGATCGGGGCTATTTTCGTGAGAGTCGCCGTTTCCCGGCTGGAAGCAAAACCGGAGCGGCAGGCATGGCACTTACGCGGCCTTGTGACGCTTTTCTTCGGCATTCAGATTTACTCGGCGTTTCGAGAAATTTTCGCGGCGTGTTCTCAAAGCCTGCTGGTGAAAAACGGGGTGGTTCAGAGCGGAGAACTTAGAGGAGTCCCCGAAGCCCTGCTGCCCTCGCGCCTGGCCCTGCTGTTGCCTGCCCTGCTGTTGATGCTTTTGGTTCCGGTATTTTGCACGGGAGAACGCAGCCGGGCCCAGCAGAACACGGGAGACCGATTTTTCTGGAAGGGCTTTTCCCTGGCAGGACTTCGTGAAGGCTGTTTCAATTCCGGCCTGCCGTTTATGCTGGGGCTGGGAGCTCTTTCCATCGGCCTGTTTTATGCAGCCGGACTGCGCGGGCTTTCCCCCGCTGCGCCTGTGGCTTTGCTCTTCGCTCTTTTCGGGTTCGGGCGGGTTTGTCAGTTTCTTTCCTGTCTGTTTCGTAACCGCTGGGCTTCCTGGCTGTTCGGAACGCTGATGTATGCTTACCTGGCCGGAGTTCCGTTAATTGCCGCCCAATGTTACTCCGCCAATCAAACGCCGCCGTTCGGATTTTTCATCAACGCGGCTTATCTCGATCCCTCGGCTGCGATCTTTCATCTCATCAATCCCCTGGTTGGAGACTATCTCGCTTTTCACGCCCTTCCTGTATGGAAGGTTCTCATCGTCAGCTGGGCGTTGATTTCAATTCTTGCAGGTCTAGGCATCGAGCGGCTTTCCCAGAAATCTCGCGCAGGATCGCTTTTGCCGCGTTCTGCCGGGCGATGAAGCCGCCCGCTTCAGCGACGACGGATCGTTCCCACGCACCCAGAAGAGAGTCAAGGGGGAACATGGGTCGGAAAAAGGGCTTCACTCTGGTTGAACTCTTGATCGTGATCGCCCTCCTCACGGTGCTGGCCGCTTTGCTGTTTCCTGTTTTCAGCCGCGCCAGAGGTAAGGCCTCCCAAACAACCTGCTTAAGTAACGAGCGGCAAATCGGAACGGCACTGGCCCTTTACGAGCAGGACTTCGACGGGACTTACCCCAACTTCCGTTTCTGGCCCCTGGGCGACGAGAGAAAACTGTCCGAGCCTCATTCCTGGCGTTCCGTTTTGCGGCCTTACCTTCTCACTTCGCAGGCCTTTACCTGCCCCGCCAACCCCGACAACCGAACGGCTTCCAACGATCCTGCCTTTTCGATTTCCTACGCTGCGAATGTGGCCTTAAATCCCAGGGATTATACGCTGCCGCCTCCGTTGAACGCCGTCGGCTCAGGGATTTTCGGCAAAGACCTGTCCCCGGGAGTCAAGGCGGCTTCTGTGGTTCACCCGGCGGAATGTATTGCGGTGGTCGAAATCGTCCATGTCCCGAACAGCCTTTTCGTGGTAGACATCGCTGCGGATTTCGACAACGGCGTTCACAACTATTCCGAGTGTCTTTTCACGGGGCATTTCGGCTTAACGAACTTTCTTCTGGCAGACGGCCATGTCAAAGCACTGAAACCCACAGCCACCTATCGCGGCAATGAGGCGAATTTCTGGTATCGAGATGCCAGCCCTCTTGGGGCGGAAGCGAGAACGACGCTCAGGATTGCAGAGGTCCGGCAAAATTAGTTCTCGGCTTCGCACTTCTGCGCTCTTCGCTTTCGGGGTATGATAACGGCGTATGTTTTTACCTTACGCCTCCGACAATCCGCCCTCCCGCCCTCCGGCTGCCACCCTGTTTCTCATGGGGACACTGACTCTCCTTGCCGTCTGGATCGAATGGCTGTATCGGCTGGGGAAGGCGGATTTGTTTCTCGGAACTTACGGGATCGTCCCGCTCCATCCGCGCCCCCTCTCCTTTTTCACCTACCTCTTTTTGCACGACGGCCTGGATCGGCTGTTTGTCAATCTCTGCTACCTCTGGGTTTTCGGAAGCGGGGTGGAGGCGGCGGTAGGACGATCTAAGTTTCTGCTTTTGTTTTTGGCGGGGGGCGGGGTTGGGGGCCTTTTGGAATGGGCAGCCGTCAGCGGATTTTTGCCTCGCGCATCGCGTACCATTCCCATCACGGGGGCTTCTGCCGCCTGTGCGGGCATGATGGGATTGTTCGCCGTGCGTTACTATCGGGCACATCTTTCGTTTGCATTTCCTCCGATTCGCCCTCATGTTGCGACGGTCGTGACCGTGTTCGTTACTTACGAAATGGTGTTTGCCGTTGCAGAACTGGCACTTAAAGCGGAGCGGGGCGGCGTTGCACACTGGGCGCACGTGGGCGGATTTCTGTTCGGATTGGTTTGTGCGGCAGGTATGAAGCTGAGTGGAACCGGGCAGCGGGCTTATCTGGAGCAGGATGCCGCCAAAGCCATGGAAAAAAGCGACCCCGGAGCGGCGATCACCCGCTGGGAAGGCGTGCTCAACCGCGAACCCAACAAGATCACGGCTCTGAAGGAGATTGCACGCGGCTGGCATCTGCTGGGCGACACCGAGCCTGCACGAGGCTACACGGCGAGGGCCATCAAAGCCCTGCTGGAGAAAAAAGAGCGCACCGAAGCGGCGCATTTCTACCTCGAAATGCGCAGTTCTCTTGAAGATGCCGCTCCGGAAATTCGAGAGGCTCTTTTCACTTCCGCCGAGCGCTTTCAGATTGGAACGGGGTTGGAGGAGATCGAAGCCTTCGCTGCTGCCGCCGAGGTGCTGCGCGGAGTGACGGTTCACTCGCCGGACGCGCCCGAAGCCGAAGTTGCTCTGCTCAAAGTGATTACGATCTATGTTCACTCGCTCAAGCGAACCGAGGAGGCGCGTATCCTCACCCGCCTTTTTCTGGAACGCTACCCGCAAAGCCAGTGGCGAAGTATGGTGGAGAAAATGGGCCAAAAAAACGCAGCGAACTAAGGTGGTGTGAAGTTCGAACACAGGGGCGGGATGACGGCGGGTGACCTTTCACAAAAAGGGCGGCCCGCTCTTTTTGTGTTCGGAAAAACACCGGGTAAAACGGACGAGGGACGGTGGGCAGCCACCGTCCCTCGTCCGCGAAGCCTGCTCCGCTAAAAAGAAAAAACGGCAATGACCCGTGTTTTCTCCTGCCGCCACGTCATCACAGAGGCGAAAGCAGAGCCGACATTCGCCCAAATCCTGATTTATGTGAACGAATACCCTGCCGGAAGTGTTGAAGTCACTTTCGGCGGAGGCAGGATCAATGTCTGCACTTATTTTTGCTGTACCACAAAAAACGGCAGGGAGCGTGAAGAATTCAATTCCGAAAGATAAAACGCAGAGAACAAAATGAAAAAGAGCGCGTTTAGAAATTCACGCCGCGCCAGTAGTCGAGCAGTTCCTGGAGAGTAGTTTCGAGGGTTTGCTGCGGCGTCCACCCCGTTTGCAGATGCAGATGCTGGGCGTCTCCTGTCGAGCAGGCGATGTCGGCGGCCCGCATCCGGCTGGGGTCGGTTTCCAGGGCGGTAGAAACGCGGCAGTAAGAGCGCAGCAGATTTAGCATTTCCTGCATGGAAGAGGGTTTGCCGGAAGCGACATTGTAAATCTCGCCCGGTGTTCCCGCCGAAAGCAGCGTCAGGTAAGCGTTCACCACATCCGCGACGTGAAGCATTTCCCGCTCCGCCTGCAAATTTCCGACTTTGATGACCGGGGAAAGCTCGCCCCGCTCGATCTGTGCGAGCTGCCGCGCAAAGGAAGGCAAGGCGAACGCAGGGGCGTGTCCGGCTCCGGTATGAGCAAACGGACGAACAATCAGAGCAAAAGCCGCGTAGTTTTTCGCAACCTGCTCCATCTCGATTTTACTGTCGGTGTAAGGGCCGTATTTCCAGAGCGGCCCAATCGGGTCTTCTTCGCGGGCAGGGCGAAGCGGATTCGTGTCGCCGTAAACGTAGCCGGTAGAGATCACCAGCGTTTTTGGAAACGGCGAGAGTTCCCCGGCAGCATCGAGCAGACGCCGTGTTCCCTCGACGTTGACATCGTAAATTCCCGCCCGATCCGTGTCTGCCCCCGAAGAGCGGGACGCGAGATGAACGATGTGTGTGGGCCGCAGGGCCGTAACGGTTTGGCGGAGCCGTTCTGCGTCCGTCAGGTCTACAACGGCTCGCTCAATTTTGCCGGGGACGGAAAGCCCGTCCCACCCTTCCAACGCAGAAACGGCACGCAGAGAGGAAAGGGAGTGCAGACCGGCAGTGAGCCCTGCATCGGCAAACCGCTCTTCCTTCAGCAGGCGAGCGATCAAATGTCTTCCGACAAAACCGCCCGCTCCGGTAATGAGAATTCTCTGATCGTGAGGCACCGTTGATTCCTGACGTTTAGTGAGCCGCGTTTTTGATTTCTCGCGTCCAGCGTGCGAGGTCAGCATCCACCATCATGCCCACGAGTCCGGCGAAGTCCACCTTCGGTTCCCAGCCCAGTTTCGTTTTGGCTTTTGTCGGGTCGCCTACCAGCAGGTCTACCTCGGCAGGGCGATAGAACAGCGGGTCTTGCACCACATATTGTTTCCAATCCAGCCCGGCCCGATCAAAAGCGACCGAGACCAATTCTTGTACCGGGTGTGTTTCTCCGGTAGCCACCACATAATCCTCTGGCTCGAATTGCTGCAGCATCAGCCACATAGCCTCCACATAGTCCCCGGCAAAGCCCCAGTCTCGGCGGGCTTCCAGGTTTCCCAGTCGCAGCTCGTGATCGAGGCCGAGTTTGATCCGGGCAACGGCGTTGGTGACTTTGCGAGTCACGAATTCCAGCCCGCGCCGAGGTGACTCATGATTGAACAAAATGCCCGACACTGCGAACAGGTTGTAGCTTTCCCGGTAGTTAACGGTGATATAATGCCCGTAGGCTTTGGCGACCCCATAGGGGCTGCGCGGATAGAACGGGGTTTCTTCTCGCTGCGGCACTTCCAGCACTTTTCCGTACATCTCCGAAGAACTGGCCTGGTAAAACCGAATTTTCGGGTCTACGAGTCGAATGGCTTCCAACATTCGCGTAACGCCGAGCGCGGTGAATTCACCCGTTAAAACGGGCTGATTCCAGGAGGTCGGCACAAAGGACTGTGCCGCAAGATTGTAAACTTCAACAGGCCGGAAAGTCTGCATCGCTTCAATCAGAGAGTATTGATCCAGCAGGTCGGCCTGAGTCAGTTCGATCCGATCTTTGATTCCGGCAATTCGCTCGAAATTTTCGTTGGAGGAGCGGCGCACCACCCCCACCACACGGTAGCCCTTCGAGAGCAGCAATTCAGCCAGATAAGACCCATCCTGCCCGGTAATCCCGGTAATGAGCGCAGTTTTTCGTGTCTCCATCAGTTTTTGATTCCTCTTTTCCTTGTTTCGTGTTCAGGCGTGTTTCGCTTTCGGAAAGTTTCTCCTCTCCGAACAAGCCTCGGCTTTACTCCGCGTAGCACTCCAGTTCGTAAACCCGTGCCTGAAAATCGGTGAACGGCGTTTTGTCTTGAAACCACCAGCCGTTATTAAGATCGGAAATCAACACCCGAACAGCCTGCGTTTTCACCGGAATGAAGCGAGCGAACAAAGTCCATTCCACGACATTTCCCTTTACTTCACGCACCGTTTTCCAGCCGTTGTCGGTCATCACTTGAATGGAAAAATCCCGAATACCGGGCAGTCCCACATTCGAGGAGGGACTCGTGACGAAAATGGAGCCGATCTTCTGCGGCTTATCGAACGTCACCGAAGCCCACTGCGGCAGCGGTTCACCTTTTTTCGCCGTCCAGATTTTTTGATCGCTTTGCCCGTCGTCAAAATGCCAGGTTCCGTCATTGATGTTTCCGGCCTCGGCGGGGGAGGCGGCAGAAGATACTTCGCCGATGCTGCCGTGCTCTTTTTGTGCAATATCTGTGCCGAACCCAAACTGCGTCAGTGCCGTAAGCTTGGTTTCTTTCGGGAACGTGAGGAAAAGCGGTGAGCCGGAAAGCAAAAGCGTCACGATCCCGGCTTTGTCGCGCCTGACCGAAACCGGGTTTCCGAGCAGATCTTTGAGCGAAAGCGGCGAGGCCGAAAGTCTGAAGCGAGCGGATGCCTTAAAGTCGTCTGTCCAGAGCAGGGCGGTTTCCATCGAGCCGGTTTTGTCGGTAAACACCACTCCGTGCGCGTGCCGCCCCAGCTCGATTTCCCGTGAAAAACGTTTGCCGGAGGTTTGCTCGAAAAAAGAGCGTAACGCCATTCCGCTGTAATTTGGGGCATTGTCATACAGATACCAGGGCTGAAACCCGGCATAGCGTGTGTAAAAGTAATAAAAATGTTCCGGCACAATCCCGACGGCGGAGGCGAGAGCCATCATTCGCACGCAGTATTCTCCGTGAAGCCGGGGCATTTCCGCATGGTTATCCCAGGTAAAGCCGGTCTCGGTAATCCAGATCGCTTTGTTTTTGGCTCCGTACTGCGCCATCAATTTACGCAGTCCCCGCAGATGTTCCGCGTTTCCGTGCTCTTCCCACGAACGGTTGTGCCCGGTGTAGGTGTGGGTGGAAACGGCGTCCAGCGAATCCGCTCCGCCCGCCTTGAAAAACCGCTCGAACCAGCGCAGGTCTACCCGGACGATGGACGGGCCTAAAATCATACAATCCGGGTCGGCGGCGTGCGCCCCGCGATAGGCCGGAGCCAGTGCCAGCTTAACATAAGACTCCGGGGAATACCGCCCATTGGGTTCGTTTTCGATCTCCCACGTTTTCTGCACGTTCCGATAGCGGGCCGCAATCTGACGGATTAAAGCCGCGAAATTGGTTTCATTGCACCAATCAGGTCGAGCATTCAGCAAAACAAATCCCTTAATGCCGACGCGCTTCAATTCAAGGGCAAAGGGTTGAATTTGTTCGTCGAACGGCTTCCAGTCGAACGCGGAATCGCCCACCGGCGACTTTTCACGGGAGGGGAAAAAACGCGGCAAATCCAAGGCCAGCCGAAGACACTTCAGCCCCAGCATCCCGGTGATTTCCACATCAGAGTTCGTTTTGATTTCGGGCTTGGGCAGAGAGTTCACGGGATGGTAAACGCCCAGTTCGGCTTCATCCTGCGTTGGCGGTCCGCTTCCTGCCGGGGTCAACTGCACCCGAAGCCGATAAGAGCCGCTTTTCATCGGAGCAGAAATCTGAAGGCGGTCTTCGGCCTGTTGGGTCGGCTCAATTTTCTGCGGAAGCAGAACCGGCTTGGAAAACGTTTCCCCGAACGCCAGAAATTGGTACTCCACCGTCTGCCCTACGCCCAGCGCACCGTTTCGCCTCAGCCGAATGGGGATTTTTTCGCCGGGAAAGAACATCTGCCCGCGTTTTTCAAGCGAAAGAGCAAATGCGGGAGCACCTTTGATTTCAGCGGCGGCTCCTGCTTTCCCCTCGGTAACAAGCGGGCGAAACGAAAATTCAAGCGGCTGTGAATTGATGAGTTCGCGTCCCCAGCCGTTTCGGGTCAACGTTCCCTCCGCCTGCCGCACCAGATCGGCGTCACCCAGTTTGTACTCGATGGCAAGCTTTCTAGCGTCGGTGTCGTCGAGGGAGTAGACCATCTGACGCACCGGCTGAATTCCTCCAGGATAGGGCAGGCCATAAGTAATGCCCCGCCCCGGCAGCCGCCGGTATCCCGGCGGGGAAGTGCCGGGAAGGGTTACCCGCGTCACTGTAGAAGCCGTGTTCCAGCCGATGCAGCCGCCCCACGCATTGCTGAGCCGCTTCAGGGTCATCAGAAAAACGTCCGGCTTCGCCTCATAGGTAAACTCAACAACCGGCTTTCCCCCCCCCTCGAATTCCGCTGCCGCCAGCGTATAGCGCAGCATGGTTTCGGAAAGACGTTCTCGCTTCAAGACCGTCCAGCCGCCTGGTTTCAGGGACAGCCAGGCCCGATTGCCATAGAGAATCGGCTCTTCCAGCAGTTCCTTCCTTTCGACTTGAAGCGAGGAAACCATCCCGTCCCCCCCAATCCGAACGGAATAGTGAAGACCGGAGAGTGTTCCATCCTGCGCCAGAGCCGGAGGGAGCGAAGCGTAAATCGGGGTCAGCAGGGAAACCCCTAGAATAAGAGAACGTGTTGAAAACTTCATACTTCAAGAGACGGTGCAGAATGGGTGAGGTGATGCAGGGCGAGAACCTGCTGCAGCAAAGGTTTCAGCGCAGTGAGCGGAAGCATCGTGGCGGCGTCCGAAAGGGCTTTTTCGGGTTCGGGATGCACTTCCAGAAACAGGGCATCAATGCCCACCGCAACAGCGGCACGGGTGAGGTGCGGAATGAACTGCCGCAGTCCGCCGGAAGAGGTTCCGCCCTCCCCCGCTCCCGGACGCTGAACGCTGTGGGTTCCATCGAACACAACCGGGTAACCAAATTCACGCATCTGCGGCAGACTCGTCATGTCTACCACCAGGGTGTTGTAACCGAACGACACGCCGCGCTCCGTCAGGAGCAGATTTTGGTTTCCGGCGGACTCGATTTTTGCGACGGCGTTTTTCATGTCCCAGGGCGCAAGAAACTGCCCTTTTTTCACATTCACTGTTTTTCCGGTGTGCGCGGCGGCCAGCAGCAGATCAGTCTGCCGGGAGAGAAACGCAGGAATTTGCAGCACATCGCAGACCTCGGCGACGGGGGCGCATTGATTGCTTTCGTGAACATCGGTCAGCACAGGCAGATCGAATTCGCGCTGGATCGTCTCCAGCACCTCCAGCCCTTTGTCGAGACCGAAGCCGCGGAACGAAGAGCCGCTTGTGCGGTTCGCCTTGTCGAAACTCGCCTTGAAAATGTACCCGATGCCGAGTTCGGAGGTGATGGCTTTCACGGTGGAAGCGACTTCGCGGCACAAATCAAGGCTTTCGATCACACAGGGGCCGGCAATGAGGGCGAGCGGCGCATCGGGTGCACCGATGTTCACCCTGCCAACGGTAACGATTTTCATTGGGTTTAGTTGTTTCTTTGGTCTTGTATCATTTCGTTTTGAGGAGGGGGCGTTCTGCTTAAGTTTGAAACCCTGGTCTGTCTGGCCAAAGCCAAGCGTCCTTCAGACGCAAAGGGGAATCGTTGTCCAGTGATGGTAATAGCCGGATTTGTTCGTCCCGACAAAAATCAGGTTCGGTATGTTTGGAATCAAATCATCCATCCGTTTTTTTCGTCCTTGCCCCTTTGTAGAAGAAAACCCCTATCGCCTTCGGGCGGCCTGCAGCTTGGCGTGTTCCGGCGAATCGGTGAAGTAGGGAGCACAATGTGTTTTCACATCGTCGGGTGTGCTCAATACGTCCAGGGCGGTGGAAAGCACCCTCTCTCCCGAGATCGCAGCCAGGGCCTCGGCAATCGCGGCGTCCTCAAGGGCAGGAACCTCCGGAAAATGGGTCAGAGAACGATGCTTCGGGGTATCGTACCCCCAGCGGGCAATTTTGTTCGGCCCGAAAATTCCGACTGACGGAACGGACTGCGCGACGGCGGAATGAAGCAGCCCCGAATCGTTGCCCACCCACAGGTCACACAGCCCGATCACGTTCAGCGAAGTCACCAGCGGCAGTTCTCCCGCCAGATTGAGGGCGGGCCGTTTCATTGCCGCCGCCATTTTCTCAGCGGTCTGCCGCTCCTCTTTGCCGCCAAGAATCACCGCAAACCCGCCTGTTTTCTGAACCAGTTCATCCGCCGCCTTTGCATACCGCTCGGCTCCCCATTCCCGAATCTGCGGGTCGTTCGCTCCCGGCTGAAATCCCAGCAGCGGCCTGCCCTCGCCTTCTCCGCTCCAGCCCCGCGCTTTCAACAAAAGTCGGGCTTCGCGGCTTTGTTCTTCGGTGAAGTAAAGTCGCGGCAGCGTATCCTGAGCAGGAACTCCAATGGCTCGCAGAAGATCAAGATGGGCGTCCACCTCGTTTCGATCCCAGCGATAATGAATGGGCACGGAGAGAAAGCGGGTGCGGTGCTCGTTGTCGTAGCCAACTCGCGTTTTGATCCCGGCCAGCGTTGCGAGCACGGCACTATCGAACGAGCGATTGAGCAGAAAGACCGCATCGAAATTTCCGGTTTTCAGGCGGCGGAACAGGCTTTGCATATGGCGGAGCCGCTGTCCGTTGGGCTTATCCATCGGCTCGAAAGCATCCAGAGAGGGGTCGTTTTGCAGAGCAAGGGCGGCAGTGTGCGCCGTAAACAGGGTGAGATGCAGGTGCGGAAACGCCGCTTTCAACTGAGCGATAAAAGGAGTAGCCACTAGCGTATCGCCCATAAACCGAAATTTGGTGACGAGAGCGACGCGCTTGGCTGAAGCCAGCTCCTCACGTGCCCGAACCGCGAGCGGAGACCGAGCGACACGCACGATTTCCTCCCGCCGGGAAAGAGGATAAACCGGCGTCGAACTCGCAGATTGTAAGGGGGGGGAAGCGGTCATAGCGTTTCGTTTCACAAAATCGTTCGTATCTTTTCGAAAACCTCATCGGGCTGAATTTGCGCCAGACAGGGCGGCAGTTCTACGGAAGTCGGGTGTTGAGCGACCCGGGAGCAGGCTTTCGCCGTACACGCCGCGCCGCAAATACCGCTTCGGTACAGCACAGTTTCGGCTTGCCCGTAGGGGCCGGCAGCGGTGGGGTCTGTTGGGCCGTAAACCGCAACAACAGGCTTTTTGAGTGCCGCCGCCAGATGAGCCGATCCGGTGTCGCCGCAAAGATGAAACCGGCAGCCCTCTAAAAGTGCCGCCACTTCGTTCAGGCTTGTTTTCCCGGCAAGGTCAAGCGGAATCGGGGCTTTGAGAGCCAGTCTGCTTTTCGAGAGACGGATTGTCTCCCGGTTAAGTTCCGCATCACGCTCCGTTCCGATCAGAACCGACTGCAGTCCGTACTCATTAGAGAGGCGGGCGATCACCTGAGCGTAGTTCTCGGCTCCCCAGCGGCGCACGAGATTTCCTGCCGCCGGGTTCACGACAACCGGCGGCGAACCCGGCAGGCCCCCTGCCTCTTGGAGCAAAGCGGCAGCGGAGTTCCGCGCCTCCAGGGAGGGGGCAAGACCGAATTCAGCGGCTCCCTGCGGTATCTCGATCCCAAGCGAGCGTACAACATCCAAAAACCATTCTACCCGATGGAGGCTCTCTGCGCGAGTCGGAACAGGCGGAGAAATAGAGCCGGAGCCGTCGCGCATCCGCCGCCACCCCCTTCGATGGGGCGCACCGGAAGCCAGGGCCATCAACCCGCTTTTGGCATACCCCTGCAAATCGAGCGAAAGGTCGAAGCGTTCACGGCGCAGAGAGACCAGAAACTGAATGTACTCTTTCCACACCTGCGGATTGGAGGTGCGCCCCTGCTTCCAGCGGGAGCGCGGCAGCACGATCACCCGATCCACCTGCGCGTTGAGACGCACGATTTCGGAGGACATCTCCTCTACTACCCAGGTGAGATGCAGGTGCGGAAACGCGCCCTTCAAGGCAGAAGCTACCGGCAGTGCGTGAATGACATCGCCGATGGAGGAGAGGCGCAGAATCAGCACCCGTTCGAGCGAGGAAAGCGCGATGCGGTCAGTCGCCACGATAGATACAGCCCGAGGTGCAGGTTTCCCGAATTTCAACCGAGTTCAACAGCGGAAGCGACGGCCTGAGATGCCGCCAGATCCAACGCGCCAGATTTTCGCTGGTCGGGTTTTCCAGGCCTTCGATCTCGTTCAGATAAAAATGATCGAGCCGCTCATAAAGCGGTCGAAACGCCGTGCCCAAATCGGCGAAGTCCATCACCCACCCGCTTTGCTCCTCCACCTTTCCCGACACCCGGATCGTCACCCGGAACGAGTGCCCGTGAAGGCGGGCACATTTGTGCCCCGGCGGAACGTTGGGCAGCCGATGCGCCGCCTCGAAAGTGAATTCTTTGTACAGTTCCATAAACGTCAGCGTCGAGGAGAGGTCTCCCTGCTCCTCCTTTGATTTCATCCAAGCGGCTTTTTGCCGTCTCGTGTGAGCGATGCACGAGTACCATGATTCTACCGGACAGCCTCCGCAAGGAAGTCGGAAAGTATTAGGTTGAACCGTTCTGTTTTTTCGAGATTGGGCAGATGGCCTGCACCCTCAATGATTTCGAGGCGAGAGTTCGCGATGTGAGCGTGCATCACTTCGGCATCGGAAATCGGGGTGAACTCATCCAGATCGCCAACGACAATGAGGGTTGGAACGGCGATGTTTTGGAGTAATGGAAGGTAGTCACGGCGTTCTGCTCGCCCGCGCAATGCCGCCGCCGCACCTTTTGGACTCGCGGCCCGCATCATTTCATGTACTTGCCAGGCCATTTCCGGTTGAGTTTCAATGTTCACCGGAGCCGCCATCTTGGAGAGAACCTCATCTGCATAGGGGGTCATTCCTTCCCTCAGCAGGCGATCTGCGGTGTCCCGCCGGTTTTGTTTTCCGAGTTCGGTGTCCAGCGTTGCAAAGGTATCGGCAAGCAAAAGGGCGCAAATACGCTCCGGGTAGGAAATGGCAAATTCGAGGGCGATCTGCCCTCCCATAGATAATCCGCCGAGAATTACCTGTTCGATTTTCAGGGCATCCAGTAAGGACACCAAATCGTGAGCGAAAACTTCCAGAAGAGTTTTATCGCCCTCCGTTTCCGAATCGCCGTAGCCTCTCAAGTCGGGAGCGATCACGCGGTGCGTTTCGCTGAAAAACCTGACTTGTGGACTCCACATGGTTCGGTTGAACGGATGACCATGCACCAGAAGGATCGTATCGCCCGTCCCGACATCTTCATACCCGAACTTTAAACTTCCCAATCGGATTGAACTCACCATCACTGTCCTCTCTTTCCTACCAATTCTAATCCGAAACTTTTTTCCGATGAAACGAAATCTTCGGGAGGGAGGCACGTTCGGGCAGACCCATTTCGCTTACAACGCCGCGAGAGCCGCGACAAACCGCTCTAATTCCGATTCGGTGTTGAAATAGTGGATCGAAGCGCGTGCGACGCTTTCCAGCCCCCGTGCGTTCATATCGAGGGGCGATTGATGGGAGGGTGAGGCTTTGATCGAAATTTGCTGCGCCATGAGCCGCTGCTGGATCACTTCGGGCGAAATTTTTGCATGGGTGAAGGTGACCAGACCGCAGCGATGCACGCCTAGGTCGCGTACTGTGACACCGGGAAGGGCCGATAATTGCTCGCGCAGAAGGGTGGCAAGTGCCTCGATCCGCCTCCAAATCTTCTCAATTCCCCATTGCAGGGCATAGTCAACGGCAGCCCCCAGCCCGATCCTCCCGGCGATAGATGCCTCTCCATATTCGAAACGTCCCGCATCCGGTTTCGGAACATACCGATCTTTTTGATGCCAGTGACTTCCGGCAAGATCGGGCGGAGGCGCGTTCAGCCGCTCCAGAATGTTTCGTCGGACGTAGAGAAAGCCTGTTCCACGCGGGCCTCGGAGGTACTTGCGTCCCGGAGCCGCCAGCAGGTCGCAGCCGATTTCATTGACATTGATTGGCATTTGACCGACGCTCTGGCTTGCATCGAGAAGAGAGAGAGTATTCCATTCTCGTGCGATCTGCCCTACCTGCGCAGCCGGGTTAATCAATCCGCCATTCGTGGGGACATGGGTGACTGCAATGAGTTTGACTCGCTCGTCCATGCTCGCCCGGAGTGCTTCGAGACTGAGCTGCCCGGTTTCGTCGCAAGGGATTACTTCGACGCTCACCTCAAGACGTTCTTTCGCCTCTCTGAGCGTGAGCGAATTATTCACGTATTCCGAGCGCGAGATCAGAACGCGATCCCCCGCCTTAAGGGGAACAACTCCGAAGGCGGTGTTCCAGGCGCGGGTCGCATTGTCCATCAAGGCAATTTCTTCCGGGCAACAGCCGAGCAGTACTGCGAGCGACCGATAAATTTGTTCCGTCCGTGCCTCCGCCTCGGCGCGATAGCCACCAATCATGGCTTCCCGTTGCAAATGCGCGATGACCGCGTTCAAAACAGGGGTCGGAGAAAGAGACGCGCCCGCGTTATTCAGATACAAAATGTTGTCGCTGCCGGGGGTTTCCGACCGGGCTCGTTGTAGATCGAAGTCCATTTGTTCTACTTTTGTTTTTCCTGCACGCCCTTCAATTCCAAAGCGGCCCGCTTATTTTCGGTTTCGCGCCGTGCGTCTTGGCTGACTTCAATCGGAAAGCAGCCTGAAAATACGTTACTTTTTATTTGAAGCGATAAACAAGCGGGTTTCCGGTTCCCGGCGGCAGGGCGAGCGGCACAATCCCTTCCGGGTCAACCAAAAGGGTGAAGGGCTTGAAACGGGCTTTCAACGTGAAGAAGGTCTGTGCCTCTTTAAGGGTCAGGGTCTCGCTGATCCTTCCTTTTTCGCCTTTGAGAACCAGCGGCAGCCGAAGCCGATAAGCGGGAGCAGTCTGCTCCAGCGTTCCCGTCACCACATAGTCCTCTCCGGTTTTCTTCACCAGAACATTTTTCAAGTTTACCGACGGCAGCCCCGCTCGCCCCATCCACTGCTCAAAAAACGGATGTTTGTTCTCTTTTGTTTCCGCATTCACGATTTTCTCGAAGTCGCTCCATTCGGCAGACTGACCGTTTGGATAACCTTTGTAAAAGGCTCTCATCGCGGAAATCATTGCGCTTTTGCCAATTTCGTCTTCCAATACCCGCAGCACGAGCGGGCCTTTGCCGTAACCGATGCTGGACTGAGCGTTGTCACTGGTGTCGTGTGCGGTGTAGAGGCTACCCTCCCGAAAGGCGGAAAACAAGCGGCGGCGGGTGCGGAGCAGAGCGGCTTCGTCCAGCAGTTTCAGTTCCCCCTGCGCCCGCTGAAACAAAAGATCGGAATATTCGGCAAAGGACTCGTTCCACATCGAGCGGGTGTAAGACGCGGGAACCACGCCCCCCCACCAGGTGTGCGCCAGCTCATGAACAATGGTGCCGGGCAGCGTGAAAGGACCGAATGTCGCAAATGAGTACGCTTCGAGTGCGCCCCCAAACGGCCCCTGAGTCTCGACGACCGCATAGCGTTTGTAGGGATGAGGGCCAAACGTCGCCTCGAAATAATCCAGCGATTTCTGAAGCAGGTCTAAACAGCGACCGGGCAGCTTTTCATCCGAAGAGAGCAGGTAGGCAGCCAGGGTACGCCCTTTGTAGGTTCGCTCCGTTACCTGATATTTTCCAAAGTCGAGGGTGTAGAAAACCACCGGCACCTCGTTGCGAAAGGTGACAGTTTCGGTTTTGTCGTTGTTGATTTGGTCGCTGACGAGTTCACCAATCGCAATGGGTTTCCAGCCTGGGGGTGAGGTGAGGGTGGTGATCGCGGTGGTGGGCTGCCGTGCAATGTGAGGATAAAAGTAGGAGTCGAGGGTGGCTTCATTCGGGCGGAAATAGTCGCTGCCCGTGTGATCCACCACACCATCGTATTGGAGAAAAAGCGAAAATTTGTCCTTTTCCGGGAGGACAAACGACACCACGCCGCCGACCTGCCGAAAGGGAACAGTCGCACCGTTCGCATCACCGAGTTTCATTTCGCGAATTGTGAAATCGGAGGAGATACGGAACAAGCCAAAGGGTTTGCGCCTGCCGGAAAGCACCTCGAAGTCTGCAGCATCTGTGCCGAAAAGCCGCTTGGCTAAAACGTCCGGCTTGAATTGAAAGGTATGGCGGGTGATCTTAAGGCCGAAGGGATCGGTCTCTTTGATTTCCTCACCAAGCCGAAAACCGTTTTCCGTTTTGACGAGTCGGTGGAGATGATCTCCGTCGCTTTCACAGGTATGCCACTCATAAAACACCGCGAATCGCTCGACTTCTCCCCCGGTCTGCGGCACAGTTAGAACTCCGCTTTTCCAGTTTTTCGTGGTGGTTTCGGTGATCCAGCTGAAATTCGTTTTTGCATTGCCGGAAACGAACGGCGCGAGCTTGTCGAAACTGCGGGCGTTGACAGCAGCCGAGGCTTCGGTCAGCAAATTGGGCAGGGCATCGGCAGGATCGTCGAGGGGCGGGCGGGCGGGCAGGGAGGCCGGGGCGCAGGCAGGCAGGCAAAAAAGGCCCAGCAAAGGCAGAACAACGACGAAAAAAGAGCGAAGGCGGTGCAAAAGCGAGACTCCCGTTCTAAAAGAGACAACTTTCCTGAATGGGTTTAGTATACCGCGAATCAGGCGGGAGAAAGTGCAGGAAGAAGGGGAGCGAGGCTGAGGAAACGAGCGGGTGAATTTTTACTGCGCCCCTTCATTCGGTTTGCCCTTTCACCCGCTCCCTCTTCCGCGCTAGCTGCCGTCGCAAATGCTGCGCGGGGTCTCTTCCGACTCTTCGGTTTCCCAGTTGTCGCAATCCAGGCGTTTGCAGTGCAGCATTCGTTTGTTGGAGCCGCTTTCCATTTCCACCGTCGCAATGGCAGAATGACGGCAGGAAAGGCACAGAGACGGTTCCAGGAGGCGCACAATTTTCAGGCGCGTATTCTCATTGGACATGATTGACTTCCCTCGATTATCTCAACTTCGTTGAGGCGATTCACAGATCAAATCGTCCGAACGAAAGGTGATGGGTTGGTTTAGGCGCGACCGTCTCTCTACCTCCGACGCGCCCGCCCCTGAGTTTTGAGAAAGCCGGGGAAGCCAGGTCGGTCTAGTCTGTCAAAGCGGTCAATCGTGTCGCAAGTCGAGTTTCGCACACGGCACGCCATACCCCCTTCAGCCACCGAACGGCCTCTTCTTCGGATTTTGTCCAGAGCAGAGCGTTCGACAGAGAGAGCAGGGACAGGTCAGGTTCCCGAAGCACCACGATCATTCGGCCCCGCCGCGCAGCAACGCGCTCTTTAAGCCGAAGCAGGTCTTCGTGCCACTCCAAAGCCGGGTTCACTTCGCGACGGAAATAGCCGACGCGAGAGTTGATCTCGACAATGAGCTCGCAGTGCCCGGCCCCCAAAAGCGTTTCTACCGTTTCGATCAAACAGGCTCGAAGCGGCTCACGCGGAGGCCCGGAAAGCGATAAAACCGGGATGCCGCTATTGAGATGCAGCGAAATCGTTTCTTGCGACTCGTTCATAAAAATTTCTCCTCGCGTCTTTCACACCGTTGCCGATAAAGAAATTGTCGGAAGTTCCATGAACGAACGTGAGAAGTATCGGCGTAAAATAAAGCAGGGAGAGACCTGAAGGGCTTACCGGGGCAAAAACCGGAATTGCTACGGGGGAAAGAGACGTGAGTGATTATCGGGGACGGATCGCGCCGTCCCCCACCGGCCTGCTTCATCTGGGCCATGCCGCCACTTTTCTAACGGCACAAAAACGGGCCGAGGCGCATGGGGGAACGCTGATCCTGCGAGAAGAAAACCTGGATCGCTCCCGTAGCCGACCGGAATTTTCAGAAGCACTGCGGGAAGATTTACGCTGGCTGGGAATTGAGTGGCAGGAGGGACCGGACAAAGGCGGCCTGTATGCGCCTTATGTTCAAGGCGAACGCCTGCCCCTTTACGAGCAGGCGTTTGAGAATCTGAAAAAATCGGGGAAGGTTTATCCCTGCGGCTGCTCCCGGTAGGACGTTTTAGGGGCACTCGGTGCGCCCCATCCCGGTGAAGAAGAGCCGGTCTATCCGGGAACCTGCCGCCTCACGCCCCCAAAGCCGACCGCGACCGTTCACTGGCGGTTTCGGGTTCCCGCCGGAGAAAAGGTTTCGTTCGAGGATATCAGCCAGGAACGACAAACGTTCACAGCGGGGGTGGATTTCGGCGATTTTCTGGTGTGGCGGCAGGACGGTTTTCCCTCCTACCAGCTCGCCTGCACGGTGGACGATGAGGCCATGAAAATCACCGAAGTGGTACGCGGCGCAGATTTACTCCTTTCCACCGCCCGCCAGATTTTGCTCTATCGCGCTCTCGACCTGCCGATCCCCGCGTTTTATCACTGCCCTCTGCTCACTGATGCCCAGGGCGTTCGGCTTTCCAAGCGGCACGCCGCGCTTTCTCTGCGCTCCCTGCGCGAAAAGGGCGCAGCCCCCGAATCGCTCCGTCAGTCGCTGGAGCGCGGGGAGGCCTCGATTTTCCCCTGGGCTTCCTCTACCTGAAACACCGGCAGCGTAATCTGCCAGTGAATCGAAGCATAACGCAGGCAGAGCACCATCGTCATGCCGAGCAGGGAAGCGGGAGTTTGTGCCACCCCGATTTTCTCCAAAACCAGATAGAGCGAAACTCCCGCAATCGCAGCCGTTGCATAGAGTTCGCCTTTCTGAAGCAGCAGCGGGGTTTCGCCGCACAGCAGGTCGCGCAGAACGCCGCCTGCGGTTCCGGTAATCGCTCCCATCACCACGACGATCACGGCATGGTTTTGCCGCTGTTCCGTAATCTGTGCGCCCGACAGCGAAAAAAAGGCCAGCCCCAGCGCGTCCGCAATCAAAAGAGAGGTATTTGGCGGTGAATGACGCCGAACGTAAAGCACCATCAATCCCGATGCCAAAAGGCTGACAAGCAGATAATTTGGATCGGCGATCCAAAACACGGGATGCCGGTTCAGCAGCACGTCCCGCAGCGTCCCCCCTCCGATGGCGGTAACGGTGGAAAGAACCGCCACCCCCAGCCAGTCAAGCCGCTTTCGCCCTGCCGCCAATGCCCCGCTGACAGCACAAACGAGCGATCCCAGAAGGCTGAGGGCATACAGCGGGTTCATGAGGGGGAGTTCCCTTTCGGCTCGGTATCAGGAAGCGGGTTTGTTGTCGCCCGACGGAGGCGGTGCAGAGGCGGCGGGAGCGGAGGGTTCGGTTTTCGCCGGGGATTCCGATTTCGTTTCGGGGCTTGAGTCGGCTTTAGCGTCGGTTTTGGTATCGGAGGCAGGCTCCGTATTTTTGCTTTCGCCTTTTTCGCTTCCTTCGCTTTTCTCCGGGGCACGGCTATCGTTGACATACCATCCCGACCCCTTGAACACCACGCCGACGGGATAGAGCAGCCGCTTCACTTCCCCCTCGCACTCCGGGCAAATCTTCACCGGACTGTCGGACATCTTCTGCACCACTTGAAATTGAAACCCGCACTGAGTACACTTGTAGCCGTAGGTCGGCATAATGACGTTTCTCCTGAACTTCTGTTTCGATCCTGCCTCTTATTCTAGCACAAGGAAAGACGTCCGTAGAAAAGTCGAGGTGCCAAACTCGACCTGCGCCGCCCGACACCGACCGATGAAATCACTTCTTCTTTTGATGCTTCTCTTTTCTGGCGGTGCGTCCGCCTATGCCGTTTATGCCCGCCGCCGCCTGGAAGTCGTAATGACACTACTGCAGGAAGAGCGCACTCGGCAGCGCAGCCTTTCGGCCTCCTACGGGCGTATCACCGAGCAGTGGTTTCCGCTGATGGACGGCTACCCGTATGACTCGGCTAACTTTCGTTTTCTCGGCACGCCCGTTGACGGGGTGCAGTTCGAGGAAGACAAAGTCGTTTTCATCGAATTCAAGTCTAACCGCTCGGAGTTGTCGGCGGCGCAAAAACGGCTGAAAAAGCTGGTGCAGTCGGGCAAAGTCACCTGGGAAGAGTATGCGTTCCGAGACCGGGAATAGCCCCGTCAGAGAAAAGTGTGAAAGAAAACAGTGCGAAAGAGAAAAGCGTGAAACTCGTAGGCTTGATGTCGGGAACTTCGGTAGACGGAATAGATGCCGCACTTGTGGAGGTGAGCGGAGGGCAAAACGGCGATCCCCTGCGCTGGAACCTGGACGCCTTTAGAACCGAACCCTGGAACTCCGAACTGCGAGGGGAAATTCTGGACGCCTGCTCGCCCCAGGCTCCGCTGCGGCGAGTTTCTGCCCTTCACTTCCGCCTGGGCGAAGTGTTCGGCGATGCCGCAAACCGGCTGATCGAAGGGGCAGGACTAACCGCCTCCGACATCGCTGCCGTCTGCTCGCACGGGCAGACGATCTGGCATGAACCGAACCCGTTTTCGCTTCAGGACGGCTCTCAGGTTCGGTCTACGTTTCAGATCGGGGAGGGGGCCGTGATCGCGGAGAAAACGGGCTGCCGGGTGGTTTGCAACTTTCGGTCGGCAGACGCGGCGGCGGGAGGACAGGGCGCACCGCTCGTGCCCTTTGTAGACGCACTGCTGTTTCGCCATCCCACCGAAACACGAACCGTTCAGAATATCGGCGGCATCGCCAACCTCACGTATCTGCCGCCGCTCTCCGCTCTGGAAGGGACGCACCCGGTTTTCGCTTTCGACACCGGCCCCGGAAACATGATCCTGGATGCCCTTGTTTTTCGGGCCTCCGGCGGAACGCAAACCTTTGACCGGGAAGCGGCTCTGGCCGCTCAGGGAAGGGTGAGCAGGGCTTTGCTGAACGAACTGAAAGAAAAGACGCCCTTTTTTCAGAAGCCGCCGCCGAAGTCCACCGGAAGAGAAGAGTTCGGCGAAGCGTTTGTTCTTGCCTTTGAGCGCAGGGCCGAGGCTCTTCACCTTTCCCTGGAAGACCGCCTTGCCACCGCCGCTGCCCTGACCGCAGAAACCATTGAGGAAGCCTATCGCTGTTTTCTGCCTTCGCTTCCCGATACCGTAATTTTAGGGGGCGGCGGGGTACGCAATCCGCTGCTCAGGGAAATGCTGAAAGCGAAACTGCCGGAATGTTCCCTCCGAACGCACGCGGATTTCGGCCTCGACGATGATGCGAAAGAGGCCGTCGCCTTTGCCCTGCTGGGCTATCACACCCTGCTTGGCCTGCCCTCGAATCTTCCCGCCGCAACGGGGGCAGGTCATTCGGCGATGCTGGGTCAGCTCTGCTTTCCGCCCCCCGCATCTCGGTGACCGCTTTTTCCTGCTTCTCTTGTTCTGAGAGGCAAAAAACACGTTTTCGACACGTGCTAAAAAATACGCGAATAATTTGTCGCATTTTGAGGTATCATTTCTGATGAGGTCACCCAAGGATTTTTCGACGGGCGTTTCGGTTTCCGACTGGACGCTGCTCAGCAATCACGCCCATGTTCTGATCTGCCTTTCGCTCAACCCAGAATTTCGGATGCGCGACATTGCCGAGCGGGTCGGAATTACCGAGCGAGCGGTTCAGCGCATCGTGGCGGATTTGGAGGAGGCAGACATCCTTACGCGAGAGCGGGAGGGTCGGCGCAACCGCTACACGATCCACCCCGCCAAACCCCTGCGCCACCCGCTTGAAGCCCACTGCACCGTCGGAGAGCTGCTCGACCTCATCGAAACAACGAAAAAAACCGAGGGAGAGGGCGCAAAGGCGGCAGTCCGCATTGACCTTCTTCGACCCGTCCCCCAAAGAGGAGAGAAATGAAACCTACCCCGATCACGGTTGCGTATGGCGACGGCATCGGCCCCGAAATTATGGAGGCCGCCCTGCAAATTCTGGAAGCGGCGGGCGCAGCGATTTTCCCCGAAGTCATCGAAATCGGCCAGAAAGTTTACGAGCGCGGCCTGGTTTCCGGGATCGAACCTAAAGCCTGGGAATCGCTGCGCCGAACCAAAGTTTTTCTCAAAGCCCCCATCACCACGCCGCAGGGCAAGGGCGTGAAAAGCCTGAACGTCACGATTCGCAAAAGTCTCGGCCTGTATGCCAACGTTCGCCCCTGCACCGCTTTCGCTCCGTTTGTTCCCACAAAGCACCCGAAGCTCGATCTCGTCATTGTGCGTGAAAACGAAGAAGACCTGTACGCCGGGATCGAACACCGCCAGACCGATGAAGTGATGCAGTGCCTGAAACTCATCACCCGCCCCGGCTGTGAGAAGATCGTTCGCTATGCCTTTGAGTACGCGAAACTGAACGGGCGCAAAAAGGTTTCCTGCTTTACCAAAGACAACATCATGAAGTTGACGGACGGGCTGTTTCACCGCGTTTTTGAGGAAGTCGGAGCCGAATACCCGGAAATCGAACAGGATCACTGGATTGTGGACATCGGGGCGGCCCGCCTTGCCGACACCCCGGAGCGGTTCGATGTCATCGTTACCCTGAACCTCTATGGCGACATTCTTTCCGACATTGCCGCGCAGGTGGCGGGTTCAGTTGGGCTGGCAGGCTCCGCAAACATCGGGGATTCGGGAGCGATGTTCGAGGCGATTCACGGTTCCGCGCCCACAATTGCAGGCCAGAACATCGCCAACCCTTCCGGCCTGCTGATGGCGGCGGTACAGATGCTCACCCACATCGGGCAGGGCGAAACCGGCGCAAAAATCGAGAATGCGTGGCGCAAAACGCTGGAGGACGGGGTTCATACCTTCGACATCTTCAGCCCGGAAGCGAGCCGGGAAAAGGCAGGAACTCGTGAATTCGCTCGTGCGGTTATCGAGCGGCTGGGCCAGACACCGAAAACCCTGCCCGCCGTTTTCTTCGACCCTCGGAAGGCTCATGCCATGCCGGAAATCCGAGTGAAGCCGACGGTTCCGGCGAAGAAGGACCTGGTGGGCGTGGACGTGTTTCTGCACTGGCGGGACGGCTCGCCCGACGACCTCGGAGCGAAACTGCTGGGCGTGGAAAACGAGGCACTGCAGCTGAAGATGGTCACGAATCGCGGCGTGAAAGTTTTCCCTGGCGGCATGGAAGAAACTTTCTGCACCGATCACTGGCGATGCCGTTTTTTAAGCCGAAAAAGCGAGGGGACGATTACGCACGGGGACATCATCGCGCTGCTGGATCGAACGGATCGGGCAGGTCTAGACTTCATCAAATGCGAAAATCTGTGCTATTTCGACGGCGAGCCGGGGTTTGCCGCCGGTCACGGACAGTAGTTGAGTTTACGCTTGTCAACAGGATCGCCCCGGTTTGCTCGGCAAACCGGGGCGATCCTGTTTCAGGCGGCGGCTGCAAGGGGATTCAGCCCCCGTTAGTTCTTGCTGACGAGCCGCTCGAACTCGGCGATCTGCTTTCGGGTGACATCCAGGCTGGCTCGCCCCACTATTATGATAATAAGCCTCGAAGATCGAATACAAAAAACCGCAGTTTTACCTGAAAAACTAAGATGTAGTAGACTAAAGATGCTTTTTTTTTTTTCTAAACTATGATAAGATTGGCAAGTACCCAAGAGGGCAGAACAACTTCAATAGTGTGAAACGAAACCACACTACACAATCATGAGGCACGAATGATGAAACGAATCGAACGACGCAAAACAGCCTGTATTGCTCTGTTGGTCGGAACCCTGAGTTTTGGACTGACGATTGCGGCATTGGCTTCTTCCGATCCCTACTGGCCCAATCGCTGCGGCTACTGCTCGTTGTATGGGCCCGGCGGACGGCTGCCGGACCGAGTTACCTGCGACGCCTGCTGTGACACTTATGTCTGCGAATCTGCGGGGGCAGGGGCAGTAACCCTTTGCAAAAACTGCTGCAGTCAATACAATAACGGCAATCCCAACGGTTCCCATCACTGTCTGGGAGCCAACTACTGGAATGGCATCCTTTTTTCCTCTTTGGATGCCTCTCTTTCACAACAACTCGATCACACAACGGCTGAATAAACCTGTTCCTTCCATCGAGCCGATGGGTTCCTTCTCTCGGAGAGACTACCTCTCTAGTCTCTCCGACAAGAGGGGACACGCCGAGCTTCGCTGAGTGTGCAGGAGAAGCACCATGCGTCAACGTCTTACCAGGTTGTTCAGCCCTCAGTTTCTGATCGTTTCCGGAGCCTTGCTGCTGGGGATTACCGGGGCGATTTTGTGCTGGATTTTTCTGCTGCCCCGAAACGGAATGCCCGATGCCGAAGCACAAAAACGCGGCTACCCGGATGCCGCCACTTATAATCGCGTCTATCGGTTTTTGCGAAAAGTAGATCAGCAGAAGCAGGCAGATGTGCAAGACCTTCAAGAGGCTCAGGCCCTGCTCACAGTTCCTTCAGACAATGCTCACTCAACTGTTCTTTCTGTTCTATGCAGTCTCGGCGACAACACTCCGGCAAATCAAAGGGTAGTGCAATTTCTGCTCCCCTATGCGCACGGAAAAGACCAAAATATTCGCTACTCCATTGCACTGGGCTTCACTTACTCTCAAATCCCACTGGCCCGGCAGATTTTTCATGCCATGCGAAACGATCCCGATGAGGCCATCCGCCGCGTCGTCGCCCAGCGCGAAGAGCCGGATCGCACCCCGGTAAAAAAGCCATGAACACCCCGCCACGCAAAGGGTTTACCCTCATCGAAATGCTGATCGTGATGGCACTGCTGGGAATTTTAGCGGGGCTTTTGTTTCCGGTACTCGCGGAGGTGCGCGAACGCGGAAGACGCACCGTCTGTGCCGCCAATCTCTCTCAAATCGGGATCGCCGCCGCCCTTTATCGCGCCGACTACGACGATCATTTTCCTTATGCGGTTGACAACTGGACACGCCATACCGATCTCTGGGCGGCACAGCCGTTCTATCAGGACATCATCACCGGACACATTCCCAATTTCCCGACCGTTTTGTTTCCTTACACTCATCAGAACTTGATTTTTCGCTGCCCCTCGGATACGGGAACGATCCGAGCCTCGAAGCCCGATTTTCTGCCCACCAATTTCGACTATCTTCAATGCAGTTATTTTTTCGATGAAGGCTTGGCTTTGTTCGGTATTCCCGAACATTTGCTTCCCCGCCCCTCCCAGACGCCTTATTCTTTCGACACCCCAACTCAATGGCACATCAAGCTGGACTGGGATCGCCGGGGGAATTGCCTTTACGTAGATGGTCACGTTAAATTCGTTTCCGATCACAAAAGGGGAGAATAAATGCGCCGTGCCGCTCTGTTTTTTGTTTCAACGCTGGGTCTGCTCCTCATTTCTGTGTTCCTTCTTCTTAAACCCTTGGCTTCAGCAAAGCCGGAGGAGGCAGGATTTCAGCTGCCTGCGGGTGTAACTGCAAAAGAGGTGATTGGCAGCGTACCCAATCCGCTGGGTTCGCCGAACGCTCCTTATACGCGCGTCGAGTTCGGCGATTACGAGTGTGCACCCTGCGCTCAACAGCACCTCCCCCTCAAACGCTTTCTTGAAGAAAACAAAACTCAACTGCGGCTTATTTTCAGAAATTATCCGCTTCTCGATATTCACCCTTTTTCCTACGATGCGGCCCTGCTCGCGGAAGCGTCAGGAGATCAGGGAAAGTTTTGGGAGATGCACGATTTTCTTTACGAAAAGGCTGCTGGACTTAAAACAAAGCAACTGATCGCGTATGCAGCGCAGGTCGGATTAGAGCGAAATCGCCTCAAGCGTTCGCTTTCCTCAGCGGCAAAACGGGTTCAAGAAGACCTCAAAACCGCGCAGCGATTACAGTTGCCCGGTACTCCCACGCTCCTTCTCTGTGCTCCTGACGGGCAGGTGAAGCCGGTCACCCTGCAAACCCTGCCTCAATCTCTGCATTAAACGGCTTGGCAGGAACGATTACACCAATTCTTCGAACTCGGCGATCTGCTTTCGGGTGACATCCAGGCTGGCTCGCCAGAAGTCAATCGAAGTCGTATCCAGGCCGAACTGTGCCCCCAGGGTTTTCGCGTCCGCCATTCCGGTGGAGGAGAGCAGCTCGTCGTATTTGCCCAAAAATTCCTGCGGGTTCTGCCCGTAGAGTGCGTAGAGGCCCGTGCCGAACAGCAGCCCGAAAGTATAAGGATAATTGTAGAAAAGCGGCCCATAGTAGTGCCCTTTCACGGCCCACATCAAGGGGTGCAGTTCTTCCAAATCTTCGCCGTAGGTCTCTCGCTGCGCGGAGGTCATCAATTCGCTGAATTCGCCTTCCGTAAGGTCGCGCTCGGCTCTTTTCTCGAATACCCGGCTCTCAAACAAAAAGCGCGAGTGAATGTCCACCACCACCGCAAGATTCCGTTCCAGGGCCGTATCGAGCAGGGCCAGACGCTCGCTCTCGGCAGCGGTTTCCAAGGCACCATCGAACGCAATGGTTTCGCAGAAGATGGAGGCGGTTTCGGCCAGAGTCATCGGAGTAGAACGCTGAAGCGGGGCGCGGTTTTGCAGGCAGCGGTTGTGGTAGGCGTGTCCAAGCTCATGCGCCAGCGTGGAGATACTGCCGAACGAGCCATTATAATTCATGAATACCCGCGAGACACCGGGGGTCAAGCCGGTGCAGTACGCCCCGCCGGTTTTCCCCACTCGCGGTTCGGCATCAATCCATTCCTCTGTAAAGGACTCTTCGGCGAATTGCTGCAGGCGGTCGCTGTATTTCCCGAAATTCGTCCGAATAAAGGCTTTCGCTTCCTCCCAGGAGTAATTTTTTCCCGCTTCGCCGAGCGGCGCGGTGAGGTCGTACCACGCGAGTTTTTCGAGGCCGAGGGCTTTTGCCTTCGCCTTCATATAGCGGCGAAAATCGGGAAAGGACTCGACGCAGGCAGTCTGCATCGCGTTTAGGGTGTCGGCATCAATGGCATTGTAAGACAGGGTTGGCTCCACATCGTTGGCGTAGCCGCGCTTCCGTCTCAGCACGGTCTGGTAGCCTTTCACGCCATTCAAGGCGGCGGCCAGCGGCAGCGAAACCGTTTTCCAGGCGGCGATTTCGGCGTCATAGGCGGCTTTTCGGGTGGCGCGGTCGGGGTCGGAGGCAAGTGAGCGAATTCGGCTCATGGGCAGCGTTTGCTTTTCGCCTCCGATTTCGACTTCGGCGGTGAGCAGAGCGGTCAGATTGGAATGAAGTTTCGACCAGGCGGTAATGGAGGTGGGGGCGAGATCGGAGGCAATCGCCTCTTCTGCTTCACTCATCTGGTGCTTTTCCAGTTCGGCGGCGCGGCGCACCCCGTAGGCGTGTGCTTTCGCCGCTGCGGACTGCGCGATCAAGGCTTCGGTATCGCTCGATCCCACCCACGCCACCGAGCGGGTGCTGAGTTTGGCGAGCGGAACCGTTTCGGCATCAAGGCGCGACTCTTCCGATTGAGCAAGGGCATCGTTTGCATCGGTGGAGGTATGGCAGCCGATATAAGCTCCCAGCTTGCGGAGGTCTTCGTAGAGGTCTCCCATCCTCAAAACCATTTCTTCGTAGGCTTCGACGATTTGCGGGGTCACCTCTGGAGTTTCGCGGCGGCGAATGGCGTGCGCGTCGAAAAACTCACCGAGCTTCTGGATGTCGGCAATGGTCTGGGTAAAGGCCGCTTGGTACTCGTCAGATTGAAGTGAGGGGAAAAAGGGGGTCAAGTCCCAACGCGGCAGGGCGTTGGCGGCGGGGTCGAGGGGCTTCTGGCTCATGGGCATCTCTTTTCAGGGTGAATTTTAGATCGTTTTCAGAGAGAGTCAGCATACCTGAAAATCGAGGCCGGGCCAAACCCCACCCAGGGTCTTAACAGAAATTTAACAGGACAAAAGGAGGCGATTGTGATATACTCTTCTCAGAAGCACTCCCCGGCACTCTTTGGGGGAACGCCGCCCTCTCTGTCCGTTCGCTTTTCGTTTTGCTTTTCAAGCCGAAAGGAACTCCTGACGTGAAGAACTCGCTCGCTCTGTCTCACTCTCTCTCTCTCTTAACAAGCGTCTACCGCTCCGACTTTTGATGCCAACTGTGCTTACGGTCGGTTCGCTTCTGCTGCCTTCGCTTTCCCTTTCTGCCCAAGCGCAAACCCGCACCCTCGCCGGATCGGTCACTTTGCTCGGCTGGAAAGGAACCGCTCCCTCGAATTTGCTCCCCACTTCGCTCACCTACCTGCTCGCCGACCAAACCTCGCCCCGCCTCCTCGTCCGCACCGTGCCCTACAACGCGGCGACCAGAAGCACCCAGGCGTTTTCGTTCTCCGTTCCGCCCGGAAACTACAAAGTGACCGCCAAGATGGATCGGTTTCTGAGAACGCTGGCCCTGGGGGACGTGCGAAACGGGAACCTGACCAATCTTTCGCTTTCGCTGCCCGGCGGAGACGCGGACAACTCCAATGCGGTCAACGTAGACGACCTCACCCTCGTGCTTAACGCCTACAACTCCGCGACCACTACGCAGACGGCAGGGGCGGACGTGGACGGTTCGGGCAGCATTGACGTGGACGATCTGACGGTCGTGCTCAACAACTACAACACGACCGGAGCGAGCGAACCGACCGCTGCCCCCTGGCATCTCGCCGACCTCTCCCTCTCGACTTCGGGCGTCCCCGCCGGAACTACGCTCACCGGACGGGTGACCCTAGCGAGTGCCGCCCCGCCCGGAGGAACCACCGTCACCCTGCGAACTTCGCTGGACTACTACGCCACGTTTTCGAGTTCCGCGATGATGAATGTCAGTACCCGCACGCTCACGATCCGGGCCGGGGAAACGCAGTCCGATCTGTTCACGGTGTACACCGCGAACACCTACTTCGATGGGGAAGTCGACCATCCCTTAACGGAACCCGCCTACGCCACGATTTCGGCGTCAGCGTTCGGGTGGACACGCTCCGCTCCATTGACCGTGTCACCAACGAACCCGACACTCAGCGTACAGAACCTGGCAGTAATTCCCGGTAACGGTTGTGTACTTCTCGATTGGGATGAAATCCCTGATGGATTCGTCAAGGGGTTCAATGTATATCGCCGTCTGCCTGGAGGGAACTCATCAAAACTCAATACGCTTCCGTTAGCTGATAATACCTACTCCGATGCAGGATTGAGTAATGGCACCTATGAGTACCGAGTTAGTTCTGTGAGCCTCACTGGAGTGGAGACGTTTACTGTGTGGACATCCGTGATTACTGATCCGACCGCTGATACCATCAGTTGGATCGGTGCACCGACCCAAACCGTTTCTGGTAGAATCCGACTCCGATGTCTGGTTTCCACAGGAGAAACGGCTCCTCTCCAACTGATTGTCGAAGATCAGATCGTGGGACACTTCGGCAATGAGGATCAGCCCGATGCTGGTTCTAATCCGTTAGGTTTAGTAATCACTCTCAATTCTGAATTGTTGAAGAATGGCTTAAACAAGGTCAAGATTAAGGGGTGTGGCACGAAGAAGAAAGCCTTGAGTGCACCGCCGATTTCAATAAATGTACAAAACACTGTTAGTTCCCATTCCGAATCTACTCTTTTTAACGCCAATAAAAATGAGACCGGAGGCATCCTTGCCACTCTACCGAGTAACGAAGATTGGAAGTACCAGATTTTGGATAAGACGGGGTCGCCTCTGCGTACTTGGAAAGGAACAGGCATACAAGTCAATGTTGAGTGGGATGGCAAAGATGATTTTGGAAGCCCTCTTCCCATCGCCAGTTATCCAACGAGATTTAGTCACAGCGGCTCTGAAGTGGCAACGGAAGGACATATCAGTCCGTCAGGAGGGGGAGATATCAAGGGGTTGGCACTCGTTGATTTCATTGCAGACCAACAAGGAATTGATGATTACTATGCTATCCAAATTGAAAACGACTTCGATACCATGGCTCAAAATTCTCTTGGAGCGTGGAAAGGCTTGGTTTTGCGTGGTGATGGCAGTAAACCTGGAAGCAAGTTCTACTCCGCAACAGTACGAACAATCGAAAGACTGCTCTCCACAACCCTCACTGACTTTAGTTTGTCAGGACATGGTGCTGGACAAACAAGGCGAAGTGACGGAACACTCGTCCCGCGTCGGTCGCTCTGGAATAGTATCTCTTTCTGGCCCAAAACGCCACCCAAAGACTGCCAACGCTCAGCAAAACTAAACATCGTTGTTCCTTTTTACACAGGAGCTGCTTATTTGTCTCCACGTATCTTCAATTTTGTCTGGATGGACGTGTGTAACAGCGGCGGTGATGGTGGGGATAGACCGGGTGTTCCAAGTGCTGACTGGGCTTTGGCATTCGGGATTAGCGACTTTTTCCCAGGGCGATTCGATAACTACCCTGGCGTGACACTCACCTGGAATGGTTTTATTGGGGCGAACGACACTAAGTTCAATACACGTTCTGTAATGCGAAACTGGCGCGTCAAATTCTGGGATTTGCTTACATCGGGGCAGTATGTGCGACAAGCGTACATCAATGCGGCTGCCGTCGGTTCCTTCACATTTCTTTCACCCTATGGAGGGCGTGGGGTTCTTGAACCGGACATTCAAAGTGATCAGGTGACAGTCCCCAATACTGGCAACTAAGAGGCAGTTATGTCTTTTCAACGCTCTTACTACCAAATGCATGGGGGCGAAAGGTTCAGAGCCATCACTCCTCCCGTCCAAGTAGAGGAGATTCTCTCTATCCAGATAGACCAAGATTGGCAGTGGCGTTTCCAGACTTCGCATCCGGAGGGGATTAGGGTAATTGTAGAGGCAATCGAGAGCGGTTCTGATCTCAGTGAACACCGCATCCTCGATAGGATCGGTGCGATTACAATTACCTTAAAACGACCGAGGCGGATTGAAGGAAGACTCTACTCCTGTCTCCGCATTCCGATTAGCCCGCAATATCCCGAAAGACATTTAGGGCAGCCCATTTTGGATGCCTTCCTCAAGCTCAAGCAGATGAAAAACCAAGGAATACTCACCAATGAGTATTCTGACAGCTAAACTTTTGCCCCGCTTCTTTTCTGGAGGCGGGGCAGGTTTTGGGATCGGCTCGCGGGAGATTAATGAACGCCTGCGGGTGTTGAACGGTCGTAGTTACATCCCGTAAGGAAAGATAGGGGGTTCTTCCTTCCGCTCGGCAACGGAGGAACCCCGTCAGCGATTTCCAGGTTACTACGCATCAGAATGAAAAGGCACAGCAAATGAAAGCGATTTATAGCGATGAGTGGTGGTGCGCGATCCGAATGGATGAAGAGGGCACTTACAAACTCATCTATCCTTTTGTCCCGGATGAAGGTTACCTCGAAACCATTCTCACTCCGGTTCCTAGCGTCAGAACTATTTTTCGTGAGATCGAACCTGAAGACATCGTTTCGTTCTCTACGCAAAACACCGTATGCCGTCATGTGCGAAAAAAGGCGACGCTGGCAAAAATGATTACCGCCCTTAGAAATGCTGTCGTTGATCCAGATATGCAGTTACGAGGTTACATTCGGGGAGAAATAGAGGTGGTTTTCGCCCCGGAGGGGCTGCTTCCCAAAATGGAGGCGAACCCCGATCTGTGGAAAAGATGGATCAAGCCCGGTTCGTCCTATTCGTTGACGCTGAGCGATAGTTTCAGCAGCCCCGGTACCTGCTATGGACCGGAATTCTATCTGTTGATACGTTCCCTGACCCCGGAGGACGGGATCGCCGATCCATGAGGCTGCCCCTGTCGGGCGAAACAGGGGAGAGGAGAACGGTATGTCTGGTTTCGCTGCCCGGCGGAGACGCCGACAACTCCAACACGGTAGACGTGGACAATACGACCGCCGTGCTCAACGCCTACAACAGCACAACGACCGCGCAGACGGCAGGCGCGGATGGGGACGGTTCGGGCAGTATTGACGTGGACGACCTGACACTGGTCTTAAACCACTACAACACGACCGGAGCGAGCGAACCGACCGCCGCCCCCTGGCATCTCGCCGACCTCGCCCTCTCGACTTCGGGAGCGGCAGGAACCCAGACGGTGACCGGAACGGTAAGGCTGGCTCAGACTTCGCCGACCCCGGTGTTCGTGACGCTGCGAAGTTCGGGAAATTATTATGCGACGTTTTCGAGCAATGCGGCGCAGAACGTGACGACTTCGACCGTGACGATCCCGGCAGGCTCGCTCTCCGCGACGTTTTCGCTGTTTGTCAAAGACCTCTGGACAGACGACGATCAAAACGATCATCCGCTGACCGAGCCGCTTTCGGTGACGATCTCGGCGTCGGCTTCGGGGTGGACACAAGCCGCTTCGCTGACGGTGCTGCCCGCGACGACTTCCTTCACCGTTCAGAACCTCTCGGCGATCCCGGCAAACGGAGCGGTGGTGCTCGACTGGCGGGAGCTGCCAGAGGGTTCGGTCAAAGGCTACAACGTTTACCGTCTGGTGGGCGGAACGCCGACGAAACTCAATGCGGTTCCGCTGCCGTCAGCAATTTATGTGGACAATGGGCGAACCAACGGAACGGCCTCTTCCTATCAAGTCACGGTCGTCAAGCTCGACAACACCGAAACACCGCGCACCGCAACGGGGGCTTCTGCCTCTACCACTCCTAATACTGCTTACAACTCATTAACATGGGTGACTCTACCTACCGGAACCTTATCAGGCTCAGCAGGTTTCCAATTTTCGTCAAAGGGATCAATCAAAATTGGATACGTTTTAATTGATAATAAAATCTGTGGCGTTGTACACCTCGCCGGGTCGTTGCTTTTCACAGTATCCCCTTATATGGCAATAATTGATACTAACGCTCTATACAATGGAGTGCACACATTGCAGATTGTCGCTGGCATTGGAAATGGAGCCTCATTATCTTCTGCGATAACCTTTACCTGCTATAATGCAATATCTCAATTAAAATCTACTTCAACTGTTGGGACTTCAGGACACAGCACCGTCGCAACAACTGCGCAGTTGGATAACGACAGTAAGTGGTCATTTACAATCAACAATGCTAGCAATAACCGCTTATCACAATGGTCAGGGACAGGCAGCGAAGCCCGTATTTCCCTCACAGACCATGATGTGGAGAGCACATTGTTGACTGGAGAAGCTTTAACGCTCACATTGTCCACAAGTTCAGCAGCGGGACAAATGACCATTGCGCGAGATTTCCAATTTATCCCACCTCAACCCGTTTTGATTGCTCTCTTTGACTATACTGTTCCTGCATCAAATCTGGATCGTACCTTAACTTTAGCTTTAAGCCGCAGAGTACAGGATGCCATTTCCAGAAACAGTCTTAATGGTGTGTCCCTAAGTCCTGACATACATATCAACGCGACTGTTCTAGCACGCTGGTTGAAAACAAGTGCCAGAGGATTTAGTTTGTACTCACATGGCAGTTTTCTTCCCGAATTTGGCGGGGTTGCTCATCTTGCAACATGGGGGGATTTAGTGTTTGCAGATACTTGGTCTAGCCAAGAGATCTTTCAAGTCAGCAAGCATCCTTCATGGGTTTTAGTGATTGATGAACTCGTCAAAACAACTCGATATACTTTTCTCTACCTAGATTTTTGTCACTCAGCTGGAGGTGCTTCCGGTGCTGATTTTGGCAATCCACCTCCTGATTCAGCACCGGACCGAGTTGACCTTTCATGGGCTGCTGCCTTCCGCTTCGACTTTGCGAATGGAGCGTTTTTTGCCTTCAATGGCTCAGCAGGAGCCAATGTGTTCTCTAGATTCGTCAATCCCCGTGCGAACGATTATTCAGCATCCGTTTGGTACACCTGGCGAAATTTAGTTTGGAATTATCTGGGCCTAGGATATTCCCTAAGCGATGCAACCTTCCAAGCGACTCTCCATACACCGACGCCATCACAGAATGAACCCATCTATCCCTGGGACATAAACCGGCCCTATTTCACTGGAGATGTTTTGGTAGGATTTCCCCATTAAGAAACGAGGTGAAAGGAGAATGGAAATGCCAAATTTCAGGCCTAAAGGCAAAAGGGGAATAACCCTTTCGCTCATGATGGCGATGGGCGGGCTGGCAGCTCTCTGCCTCAGCGTCCCCCCGGCGATTTCGCAGAGGCTTCCCCTAAACGACGAGGTGCGCCCCACCTGGAAAAACGCCAAAGGTCGCTGGGTACTGCCGCGAGAGAGGAGCGATTACGCCGACGCGCTTCGTGCCGAGGAGGTTCGGCAGATCGTGTTCATGGGCCCCTCTTTTGGAATGCTTTCATTTTCGGAGCTCGAACCTCCCATCACCGATCCCACCCTGATTTCCGGTTTTATCCATGCGTTGCAGCATCCCGCCTTTTGGGTTTTCGACGGGCAGGACGCCCTTTTCTACTTCGGACAAATGGATTTGCTTAGAATCGAGTTCTGGGACCGCGAACGCCCGCCATTTTTGGAGAAGTTTAGAACAGGCCTCTTTGAGAATTCGCACGGCCCGCTTTTTATGGAAATGCTGGACAAACTGGCGGATTATCGGGCGAATGAACTTCGGCACTACCTCGCCGAGCACAAAGCCGATCTGCAAGAAATCGTGGTAAGTGCCGGAAAAAATTATCGGTTTTCTGCTACTCGTCCTGCGGATCTCCAAAAGTTGCTGACCGAACTCAAACAGGTAGAGGGCAAAACTTGTTTCGCTTACACTTATACGCGGGGCACTCCCGCACAAGTTGTGGTAGAAACCAAATCGCGTCCCCTCCGAGTATTCTTGCTCAGCCTTGCCTGTTTAACGACCAGAGAGGGGCTGGCAGACTACGCTACGCTCAACCCTGCGCTACCTCGCAGCCTCAGAGAAGCACAGAGAGCGGGATTCGAGGAAATCCTCACGGTTCAAAAAAAGAACCTGCCCGTCTCACCTCCCTGATAAAGCAGGAAGCAAGGCTGGAAAGGAACCGCTCCCTCGAATTTGCTCCCCGCTTCGCTTACCTTTCTGCTCGCCGACCAAACCTCGCCTCGCCTGCTCGTCCGCACTGTGCCCTACAACGCGGCGACCCCAAGCACCCAGGCGTTTTCGTTCTTTGTTCCGCCCGGCAACTACAAAGTGACCGCCAAGCTGGATCGGTTTCTGCGGGCAGGGAAAACGGTGGACGTGACAAACGGGAACCTGACCAATCTTTCGATCTCGCTGCCCGGCGGAGACGCCGACGCAACGAACGCGGTGAACGTGGACGATCTCTCGGCGGTGCTCAACGCCTACAACAGCACAACGACCGCGCAGACGGCAGGCGCGGATGTGGACGGTTCGGTAGGGTACGATTAGCGATGCTTGTTTTTTGAAAATTTGTTCAAAAACGGAAGCATTTGAGAATTACGATGCTGCGATCAGAGATACCGATTTCAGTTATCTCAGAGGCAATGTCCCTTCTGAACAGATCAAACCAACTGATACTTATCAAGGTACCCCTCGCCGTTTTGCTCTCTACAACCCTTTAAGCACTTTTTTTGACTAATTTTGAGCGTCTAATTTCATCTTGATGAACAGTCTCAGGATCGTTAGTGAAAGAACGGAGACACAATGGAACTTTTTACTCGAATGCTGCTGATTATTTTTGCAGTGACCATCGTCAACAAAGGGACTATGATCCCCTTGCTCAGGCAAAAGGAGACGCACGTCACTGCTTTGCAGACTTCGGGAGACTGGGCTCCCGACACGACCATTCGAGAAGAGATCGCTAAAATTCGCCCTCTCAAATTGAGTATCTCGTTTACGAAACAGGCGATGATGAACAGAATGACCCGGACGGGCGGATTTCTGATCCCAGAATGATTCAAGGCTATTACCAGGCCCTCAGCCACGCAGAGTACTGGAAAATCAAGGAAATGGTTGAAATCGATGCCCGCGAATCGAGGATGAAAAGTTCGGTTTCACCTCAAAGGAACTTCAGAGGACGACGATTCGCAAGACTACAATTTCAGCCCGTACAGTCCAAAAGAAGGGGACGGGCGCGAATTTTACCGGATGCTGCAATCGCTGGGGGAGGATCGAGCGCAGCAGCTGCGCGAGTACGTCCGTGTTCATAAAGCGGAGATTGCAGGAGTAGTGTTCGGTGGTCCTAGAGCCATTCCTCATCGTAAGATCAAAGTGTATCGTACTGCCCCTCAGCTTCGGTTTGCGCTGTCGTCTTTCGAAAAGGCCACCGGAAAAACGCTGTTCGATTATACCGGAACCGGCTTTTGGACAACGCTGCTGACTATTGAACTCAAGGGAGGCAAAAGACGGCAGTTTTATCTGACCCCCGGCTGGGAAAAGAAGGGAACGGTTTCAGTGACCAGTCTGCGAAATGTCAATCCAAATCTCCCACCGCTGTTTCAAGAGTTACACGCCGAAACGGTTTTCAAAGCGGAACGCAGGTGAAAGCAGGAAGACCAGGCCCAAAGAAACAAAGAAAAAGCCCGCAAAACTGCGGGCTTTTTCTTTTGGCACGAAACTTGCATACTAACGAAGGAAGAAAGCGTGAACCCTGTTCCCAACAAAAGCGCGGCGGCTTCAGGATTGTGCGCTTTGGAGATAGGCGCGGGTTCGCATCAACTCGAACGCCAGCATGGTCGGGGTCACATCCGCCAGCCGCGCCACCCGCTCGATGATTCGGGCAAGAGCGCGTTCGGTCGGCTCATCGGGGGCTTCGGAGTAGAGCGACTGCATTCCTTCCGCCAGTTGATACAGGGCTTCGTTCAGAAACGCGGCCTTGCCCTGCGGCAGTCCGTGATGCGGAACCGTTTCGTAGTAACGCGCCACGCTGTCGCCCAGAGCGTCCCAGTTAGAAGAGCCGCCTGCCTCGGAGCGAGCCAGAGCCGCCGAGGTCGGACGCGAGGCTTCACGCCGTTTGATCTCGGCGAGTTGAACGTCGCGGGCTTTGGTGGCTTCCCATTCCTGCGGAGTGACCCCTTCGATCAGGCGCACTTCATAGGGATGATTAAACACTTCCGCCACCACTTCTTTCACAAGGTAGAAGGTGGTTTGCTGCTGAATATAGGATGCATAGTTAAAGTCCTCGGCGATTAAGCCGATAATCAGCGTGTTGTTTTCAACCGTCACCGGAGACGTGTGTTCCAACGCCTCCCAGAAGGTGCGGTTGTTGATACGGTCTTTCAGGCGATCCACGCAGGTGGCCCAGAGCGGAGCAAGCGAAGCAGGGGAGGACATAATCGGCAAATCTCCTCAATCGTGTCGACACGGAACATTTTTTTGTCCCGGCGTGTTACAATAAAAGCAGGAATTTCAGCGGCAAAGCCGAAACGATTATAGCGAAGTCCGCATTTTAAGTCAAGCGGGGGCGAAAATCCCTCGTTTTTACGAACTCCCGGTTTTAAAGTCGGGATGCAGTTGCAGGAAGCAAAAGGACACCCTTTTCCTTCCGCAGTCATTAAGGAGCGAATCAGGATGAATTTTACCGGCAAAGCCCTTTTGCTCTCCGGTCTCTCGGTGGCTCTGTTCGGCGGATCCATCGGGATGCGTCGAGCTTCCGCTCAGGAAACTCCGGGCACCACCACCCGAACCGAAGCCAATCCGATGCCCGTTGAGGACACGATTGATCCCAACCAGCCCATCAAACCGGCATTTCAAATCTCTGTCTCGGTGGTTGGGGAGCCGGAGCCGAGCGGCACCTACACCGTAGACGACGGCGGTAACATCACCATCAAGTACGCAGGGGTGCTCTCGACGGTCTCCGTGCAGAACATGACCCCGAAAATGGCCGAAGGCGAAATCGCCAAGGTCTTGAAAATGTACATCAAAAACCCGCAGGTTTCGGTGAAGATCGCCTCGATTCCGCGCCCCACCGTCTTTATCGGCGGGGCCGTTCGGCTTCCCGGCCCCCTGACCGTCACCCAGGATGCCACGCTCTTCGACGTACTTTCTCGCGCCGCCTACCTCGAAACCGCTGATCTCAGCCAAGTTCGCATTGTGCGAAAAGAGAAAGTGAACGGCGAGGACAAAGTACGCACGATTGTCGTGAATGTAGAAGAATATCTGCGCCCGTCCAAACCCGGCTCCGCGCCCGATGAAACCCAAAACCCGGTGCTCAAAGACAAAGACCGCGTGATCGTTTCTCCGAAAGCCTCGCAGGGAACCGGTGTCATCTCCGTCGGCGGCGAGGTCACCAAGCCCGCCCTCAACATTCCGCTTCGCACCTCGCCTTCCATGACGGTGCGCGAAGTCGTGAACCTTGTCGGGGGAACCACCAGCCTCGCCAACCGCAAAGCGATCTCCATCCGACGCCCCTCCATCGAACGGCCCCTTGTGATTGACCTCGACAAAGCGGAGCAGGGCGACCCGGTGAACAACATCGAACTGCGCCCCGACGACGTGATCTATGTCGAACGGCTTGAAAACAACGCCTACATCAATGTGAACGGCGGCTTTGTCAAAACCGGCAAGTTCGTTTATGACAAACGCACTACGCTGACCCAGGCAATTGGCGAAGCGGGCGGGCCTGCCCCCTTTGCAAAAGTCAAAGAGGGACAAATTTACCGCCACCCGGACAACGACCCGAAAAACACCCGTGTGATCGCGTTCAACTGGGAACAGATCACTAAAGGCAAAGCGCAGGACATCGAGCTGCTTCCTGGAGATACGGTGTTTATCACCCCCGGTGTGCAGCCCGGCCCTCGACCGGATGCCTTCACCTACCTGAACGGACTGGTAGCTCTATCGGGTATTTACTATAACTTCGCTGGCGGTCGCCGCTTCTAAACCTTGAGGGTTCGGGTGTCGGAGAGGGGAAGAACCCCCGTTCTCCGACACCCGTTTTTTTTCTATGGCCCCTTTCTCGTCCGCTTTGTCCTCCCGTCCTTTTGCCGCACGTGCGGCCCTGATTTTTGCCGGTGTCGTTTTGGTCGTGCTGGCACTGAAGTCGTTTGTTTATTGCCCGGACGACGCCTTTATTACCTATCGGTATGCCCGCAATCTTCTGAATGGTTACGGCCCTGTTTTCAATCCGGGCGGAACCGAACGGGTAGAAGGCTTTTCCTGCCCCCTGTTTCTGATCGTCTCTGCAATCCTGATGAAGCTTCCGCTCGGCGTAGAAATGATTTTTCGCGCCAAGTTTTTCGGAATTTTGTGCGGCCTCGGAACCCTGGTTGTGGTACAGCGGCTCACCGAAAAGTTAAGACTGCCGCTCTGGGCCGTTTGTGCCGCGCCCATTGTGACGGCGGCACATGCCTCCGTTTCGATTTCTTGTATTGACGGGATGGAAACGATTTTCGGTGCGCTGCTGGCTTCGTCTGCCGCGCTGCTGACGCTGAAAGCATTCGATCCCGATCCCGCTGCTCCTTCTCAAACGGTGTCTCGAGCGGCTGTTTACGCCGGGCTGCTGTTTGCCGGATGCGCCCTCACGCGCCCGGAAGGTCTGCTGATGGGCGTGTTCGCACTGGCTTCACTTCTGGCTTCGCGGAAGGGCAGGCTCAGCGAAAGCGGCCTTCGCTTCGCGCTCGTTTTTCTGGTTCCCGTGCTCGCCTACTTTCTCTGGCGCAAAGCCTACTACGGCTTGTGGATGCCGAACACCTATTATGCCAAGGGCGCACCGCTCGACGAAGCTTTCGTCAAAGGGGCCCCCTACCTGCTGAGAACGTTTTTTCATTCGCTCAACGAAAGCCCGCTGTTGATCTCTGCCGGAGCGTTTTGGTGGGTTCTGGTGATCGGCGGCAGCATCGGAGAGCGGTGTCGAAAATTCCCCGGCGTGGTTTTGCCGCTTCTCGTTGGGGCACAGATGATTTTCGCAGTTCGTTCAGGCGGAGACTGGATGGGCGGGTGGCGTTACATGGCGGTGGCGGTTCCGCTGGGCACGGTGCTGGCGTTTGTCGGGCTGGTGGAGGCAGGAAGTCTCTTCTCGGCGAAGGCAGGAGAAAACTCCGCCTTCTCACGCGGGATCGGCCTTATGGGGGCGGCACTTCTGTTTCTCTGCGGGCTGTGGGGTCAAACAACATTTTGGAACATGAAGACGGACGGTTATTTCTCGTGGGCAGCCAAAGGGTGGACACTGGAACCCCGCCGACTCTTCAGCGGCTGGCTTTTGGAACGCTCGCTGGTGATGGCGGAAAAACTCAATGCGATGGTTCCGCCCGGAAAAATCGTTGCCTACACCGAAATGGGGGTGACCCCGTATTTCGCGCCGCAAATCCAGTTTCTTGACTGCGACGGCCTCACCGATGCGGAAATCGCACGGTTGCCGGGAGCAAAACACACCCAGATCGGCGTTAAAGACCTCTACACCACCACCGCAGGCATTGTCGGCCCGCACCTGAAAGAAGTCCGCAAGCCCGATTATTTGATGCTGGGAACCAAAACGGCACACGGAACTCCGCTCAACGATCCGGGGCCAGCACTGGACGGCGACTACCTGGTAGTCTACACGGGGCCGGTTCCGAGCGAAAATCCGCTAGACGACAATTACCTGATTCTTTGGAAGCGAACCCGCCCCTAAGCCCTGTTTTCAGGGTTTCTCCGGGGTCTGAAAGCTGCCCGCCGCCTGCAAAGCAAGTTCCGCGTTTAGAAAGAACTCTTAAGGCAGGGCCGGTTCGATTTTCAGTTTCTCGTCGAAACCGCCGTAGTCGTCCGCGTTTTGTTGAAGGGTCGGCACCAATCGAAGGCGGTAAGGCCGATCCTGCTGCTCCGTAAGAGGAATCAATTCAGGCAGGATGACAAAAACGGCTTCTCGCTGCGCGGAAGTCAACGTCTCGACAGGCAGTTCCCCTTTCAGAACGTGGTCGCGCTGCAGGGGATCGAGCGAAGCGTAAAATTGCAGCACAAACAAATTGTTCAGCATTGCGGATGCATAGTAAACCTGGGGGTGACTCTGCCCGTCTACAATCTGCCTTTTACTGCTTTCAGTCATTTGGTTCTGCGGATGCACTTTTTCCTCGAAGCGCAGATACACATCGAGCTGATCCGGCGACACGAGCGGCTTCAGGGAAGGCGGCACGCCATAGCGAAAACCGTTCATCAACTGCCACAGGGTCAAGGAGGAAATCACCTTGGCTTCCCGGTCGAGCCGCTCTCGAAACTGCTTAAAGCCCTTCGCTCCCTGCCCGTAGTCGGTAACCACGGCAAGGTCACCGTCTTTTTTCCAGGGATTGTCCCATTCCGCCAGTACACTTTCGGGAGCTTCAAGGCGGTCGTTCCGATACCAGCGATTGCTCCGAACAAGATAAAAGTCTCCCGACTTCTTCCAGCTCACGTCATTTTCCAAGGCAAGATGGTTTAATTCAATTCCGGGGGGGCGAACCTTCTCTTTGGCTTTTTCCGACGGCAGCAGGCGCGAGGTTCCCTGGGTGTAGTAATCTGAAATGAATTCGATCCCCGCGTTTTTGCCCAGCCAAGACAGCACATCGGCACGATCTTTGGCTTCCAGAATTTGCGGCGGGGGCCAGGGTCTTTTCTGTTCTTTCCAGAAGGTCGAACGCTGATAGTCGAGGAGTTTGCGCCAGTTCGTGGGCAAAGCGGTCAGCGGCCTCCTCTCCATTTGAAACGCCTGGAACAACCCCTCGTGATTCGGATGGGTAAAAACCAGATTGCTGAATCCGGGGTTCGGGCCGCCGCTTACGCCTCCGATCTCAACGCCCTCGGAGTCGAAAAGCGAAAAAATCAACATAAAGCCGCCATTGGCCGCACGAAGAAAGGCGGGATCTGCTTTTGTCTTCAAGCGAGCCAGGGTGAGCGCGGCAGCCGCCCTCTTCGCCTCGTCCGGCAGGCCCGCAAGCGGGATCATCAGATCGCCGACGCCATCCCGGAAGCCCCCAAACCCCATCGGTCCCGACGAGAAGTAGGGGCGGCGGTCAATGTTTCCGGCAATTTTTTCCATGACCTCATTCGGCAGGGCTTTGCACAGCCGCTGCAGAGCATCGAACTCCTGCTGCAGCTCTTTGTCTTTGAGCGGCGTTCCATCCTCCTCCGTAAACTTTTGCCCTCTTTGCAGCTCCCGCAGGAGATTCTCTTTCATTCGACCAAAAGCCGCTTCGCGCTCCTCCTCGAAGAGCCGCCACCAGGTTTCGCGCTTTCGCTCGTAAAGGTCGCTCATTCGCAGGGTGTAACCTTTTTTGTCGTCGGCTTCCCGCCACGATCCGGGCAGAAGCTGCGCAAGGGCGAGCATGACGGAGCGAACGGTACGGTTCTGCACCCGCAGCTGGATTTTCTGGGTTTCGCAGTTTTTCGCCGCAATCAAGAGCAGCTCGGAGCCGCCCAGTTTTTTCAGCAGTTCCGGCAGCGGGAGCGCGATGTGTTCAAGGGTGATCCTGCGTTCGAGGCGGGAGTCGGTGAGCATCGGATCGGGGGCGGCCTTTGTCGAAGAGGGTGCAGCCGCCGGAGCTTGTGCGCAGGCAGAAGTGCAGATCGAACCTGAAAACATTAACAAGAGGGGAACGGGTGTCAGGCGGAGAAATCGTGTCATTTTGTCGTCTCTAACAAAGTCGTTTGATTGGGAGCGGGCTACACCGACTCAACTTAACAATAACGATTTAACGCAATCGCATCAGCGGGCGGGTTGTGTTCAGCGATTGAACTGTTCTGAGCCTTGTCCTGGGGCCGAAAACTGCACTCTGCCCTAAGACGTTTGTGAGAAACAAGGGAACCTTTGTAAGCGTCCAATACGTTATCGGAATCGGGAGGAAAAGGCAAAAATGTTACAGCACCAAGAGGAAAATCCGCAGGAAAACGAGATAACTTCGCGTTATCAGGTGAAATTCGAGGGAACCGCCCGCTTCGAACCCGTGACTTCCCCGCAAACCGCTCAGGCTCCCCCTGCGCAGACCTCAGGCTCCACTCAGAACACGGTGACTTCGCTGAACGGAACGCGCCTCCAAAATCCTCACCTCCCGCCGACACTCGGCAGGGAAACGGAACACGCCACACACTCCATCCCCGTTTCAGAAACGCGGGTGGATCGTTCCTCCAGTGTCTGGCTGCTGCCCTTCACGCCCTTTCTTTCCATCCTCGGCTTCTGCGTGGTGTTCGCGGCTTCAACCGCCCTTCAGTCAGCGATCACCCCGCGCCTTTATTCGCCGCCCGCTCAAAGCTACAATCCAATTTTTCCTTCTTCAACCGATCTGGTTTCCACAAATCTTAGCGCGATGCAGGAAGGGCAGTCCCGATTTGTTCAGGCCTCCGATCTCATCGGGCTGGCTAACGGCAAATCCCGCAGCGACTACATTGGTTTCAATGGGGCGAACCTCTCCGGCATGGGAACCGATCAGTGGCGCGTGACCCTAGACAACGGCGAACTCGTCGTGCAGGCCTGGGCGTCCGTGAACAGCACATCGGGGGAAACGACCGCTATCTCGTCGCAGCGGCACGGGGCGTATCAGAACCCGGTGACGGTCGCTCTTGGCGCGTTTGCGACAAGCCCGCCTATTCTGCCTGCCTACGCGCCCAACCCGTTTCCCGGCACGAGCGACAGCCAGGTTTTCAATCCCGATGGTCAGCAGCCGGTGCGCGGGTCGGAATCACCGGGGCAGATCGTTGAGGGAACCACCGTCAACGATGAATTCGTGACCAACGGCTGGGTGGGCGACGAAATCTCCCCCGCCGCCCCGCAGGACTAGGCATTTTCCCGGAACCGCCTAGGTTGAATTTATTCCGCCACAAGCGGCTCTGCCGGACGCCCTACGGACACTTCAGACACGATGAAAGGAATTTTTTAGCCCCTGTTGAGAAAGCGCGAAGTCGGGTAAACTAACTTTATCTTCATGAATTTTTGTTAGGAGAACCCGACGTGAGCGAACGCTTTGCCCATTACCTCGGCGGAAGATGGAAGTCTTCCGACACTGCCGAGACCCTCCCGAATCGCAACCCGGCCCGCCTATCCGAAATTTTAGGCGAATTCCCGAACGCAGTGCCCTCCGAAGCCGTCGAAGCCGTCGAAGCCGCACAAAGTGCCCTTTCCGGCTGGGCGGCACTCGCGGCTCCCGCACGCGGCGAATTTCTCCGCAAAGCCGCCGATATTCTGGCCTCGCGGGTGGATACCGTCGCCAAAGACTTGATGCTGGAAGAGGGCAAATCGCTTCCCGAAGCAAAAGGCGAAACCCTGCGCGGCGTCGCCATCCTCCGCTACTTCGCCTCGCAAACCCTGCTGCCCGACGGCGACGTGATCCCCTCTGCCACCGCCGGAACCCTGTTTTTCACGAAGCGGATTCCCATCGGCGTCTGTGCTCTCATCACTCCCTGGAATTTTCCGATTGCAATCCCGCTCTGGAAAGCTGCCCCCGCCCTCGCATTCGGCAACACCGTTGTGCTCAAGCCCTCCGAACACTCTCCGCTGACGGCGCATCACCTGGCCGAAATTTTCCACGACGCTGGGCTGCCCGCCGGGGTATTCAACGTCCTCTACGGCGAGGGCGCACGCGTAGGCGAAACGTTGACTTCGCACCCCGCCGTCAACGCGCTTTCCTTCACCGGGTCGGCGAAAACCGGCAAATGGCTGGGGACGCAGTGCTCTGCCAACGGCAAAAAATACCAGCTCGAAATGGGCGGTAAAAACGCGGTGATCGTGCTGCCCGACGCCAATTTGGAGCAGGCCGTTACGCTCACAATCCAGGGAGCCTTTAAGTCGGCTGGGCAGAAATGTACGGCAACCTCCCGCGCCATCGTCCATGAAGAGATTTACGGCGCGTTCGTGAATCGGCTGACCGAAAAGGTTCATGCCCTCAAAGTGGGCGCAGGCGATGAGGCGGATGCCTACCTCGGCCCGGTGATTACCCTGGCGGCCCGCGACAACATCCTTCAGGCGATCCGGGATGCGGAAGCCTCCGGGGTGACTCTGCTTTGCGGCGGCCTGCCCCTCGAAGGCGAAAAATATGAGGCGGGGGCCTACGTTCCTCCCACCGTTTTTGACGACGTAGACCCGAACGCCCGCATTGCGAAAGAGGAGATTTTCGGGCCGGTGCTGTGTCTGTTCCGCGCCAAAAGCGAAGCCGCCGCGCTCGATCTGCTCAACTCCTCCGAATACGGACTGTCCGCTTCCATTTTCACCAAAAACCTGAATGCTGCCCTTCGGTTTGCCGAAAAAGCGCAGGTTGGAATGGTGCGTGTCAACGGCGAAACCGCCGGGGTGGAACCGCAGGCCCCCTTCGGCGGCATGAAAGGGTCGAGTTCCTACAGCCGCGAACAGGGACTGGCAGCGCGGGACTTCTACACTCAGATCAAAACCATCGCCATTGAGGGAGCGGCGGAGTAGAGGGTGAGGGGGCGAGAGAGGTGAAAGGGTGAAAAAGGCAGGCTGCCTCACGCAAAGCCGCAACGAAGAGGAAAGAGTAGGGATCAAAAAGCAAACTTCTCTGCTCTCTCCTTTCTCTTTTGTTCCCTGGGCGTTTTTCGCGTCTCCGTGAGAGGTCTGAAGTTCATCCCTCGCCCTCTCACTCGTTCCCCCTTTTGGAAGGAGATTGATACCGATGGCACTCTGCCGCTATAGAACCTATGCCCCGACGGTGGGGCGGCAAAAACGCTGGGGATGGGTACGCGAAAAAAGGGTGTATCCGCTCGACGAGCAAACGGTTTCCACCCTGCTGATTTCACCCGGTAAAGACGGGCTGGACGGGCTGGCTTCGAGAGCCGCCGGGGATGGAATCCCGCTTTCAGAACTGGACACGGAGCCGGGCCGCTACGGGCATCCCGCGCTTGCGGCTCCGGTGATTTCCGGCATGGAAATTTGGGCGGCGGGAGTAACCTACGAAAGCAGCAAATTCGCCCGAATGTCGGAAGCGGCGGACGGCGGCGATGTCTACGCCCGCGTTTATGCAGCAGAACGCCCGGAACTGTTTTTCAAGGCAACTCCGGCCCGTGCGGTAGGCCCAAACGACACCATCCGGGTGCGCCGGGATTCAGGCTGGAATGTCCCGGAGCCGGAACTGACCGTGCTTGCTGGAGCGAACGGGCAAATTTTGGGCTACACCATCGGCAACGACGTTTCGTCGCGGGACATCGAAGGGGCGAACCCGCTTTATCTTCCGCAGGCCAAAGTGTACAAAGGCTCCTGCGCGATTGGTCCGCTCATCGTTCCCGCCTCCCAGATAAACCCGCACCAGCTCTCGATCCATCTCAAGATTGAGCGAAACGGCGAAGTCGCGTTTGAGGAAAAAACGTCTACCGCCACTATGAAGCGAAAAGTGCCGGAACTCGTCGAGTGGCTCTTTCGGGACAACGAATTTCCGCAGGGGGTGCTGATGATGACCGGAACGGGCATCATTCCGCCCGATTCGTTCAGTCTGGCTCCCGGCGATGTGGTATCTATCGAGATCGAAGGGCTGGGGGTGTTGAGCAACACCGTCGGGGAGTAAGGAAAAAAGCCCTTCGATTTTTGCTGGCGATGCCCCGCTCCGCAGCTGCGGAGCGGGGCATCGCGGCAAGCCGTTTCTGAAAACCGTTTTAAGCGTCGAGCAAAACGCTCCGCAGCAGCGAGGGCGGCAGGCTTCCGTGCGAAAGCAGCCGCTGATGAAAATCTCGCAGCTGGAAACGGCTTCCCTCTTTGCGTTTTATTTCCTCGCGCAGCCCCAGGATCGCCCGCCTGCCCAGCGTGTAGGTCATGGGCTGGGTGGGAGTTTGCAGATAACGCCGCACTTCGCTTTCCGCATGAACGCGCTCCAAACCCGCCTCGCTCACCAGAAACTGGACGGCTTCTTCCGGGAGCATCTCGCCGGAATGGAGTTGAACATCCAAAACCACACGGCAGGCTCGCCAGAGGCGGGCTTTCAACTGCATAAGCCGGGTGCGGTCGTCGCGGTAAAACCCTGCCTCCCCCATCATCTCTTCGCAATACAAAGCCCACCCCTCAATCAGCAGATTGCTTCCAGCAAAAAATCGGCGAAGGGGATTGGGGTGCTGTGCCGCAAGGCTCATTTGCAGGTGATGTCCCGGATAGGCTTCGTGAAGGGCAATGACCGGAAGCTGATGCAGCGAATGGCCTTGAAGCTGGCGGCTCTGCTCCGCCTCCGAAGCGAAGCGATCAATGGGCGTGACCCAGAAAAGGCCGTTTGATTTCGGCTCATAGAGAGCGGGGGGAACATAAGCCGCATACGGATAAAGCGGGCGGGCAAACGCGGGGGTTTCCAGCATCTGAAGCGACTCGTTTTCGGGAAGGGGAACCAAGGTGTGCTCCTTCACGAATTCACGGGCGCGTTCCATTTCGCTCCGATAGGCCCCCAGCAGCCCCCCGGCATCGGGATGTTGAAGCGCGAGTTCTAGAGCGAGCGTTCGCCAATCTTCGCCCGGCTTGATTCGTTCGGCGATCCGCTCCAGTTCCCGCCGAGTTTGGGCCATCTCGTCGCGCCCGATGCGGATCAAATCGTCGCCGTTTTCCTCCATCAGATGTTCGATTCGAAGCTGATAATCAAACCAATCGCGTCCGAGGGCAAACCTATCCGGGGCGTCCTTCAGAAAGATTTCCTTCAGGCTGCGAGCGTATTCCGCAACGGCGGCGCGGGCTTTATCGGCGGCGATTTCGAGGGAACGACGCTGCCGCTCCGAGGGCAGCGCAGCAAAAAATTCGGGCAGGGTTTGGGTGAACAGAAGGTCGGCGGCCCCTGCACTCTGCAGGGCGGCCTCCACAAAGGGGCGCGGGGGTCGGGCCAGGTTTCGCAGGGCTTCCGCAAGCGCGAGAGGCAAAGCCCGCAGGCGGCCCAGAAGACTGAGACCGCGAGAGTCGGCGGGGGCGTAGTCGCGCAATATTAAACCCAGCAGGCCATAAAGCACCGTGTCAAGATAAGCCCCCGGTTGGCGTTCGTACCACTTTTGATGCTCCAGAGCAAACAACAGCTTTTGAGCATGGCTTCGGATCAGGCGATAGTCCACGCGCTTTTCCGCACTCATCTCCGCCACAGAAAGCGGGTCTACCTGGTGCAAAAAGGCGCGGATTTGCTCCAGCTCTTCACGAATGGCAAACCGATTGAAATGATCGAGTTGGTCATCGTCGCGATGAATGCCCATTTCGGTGGCCATCACGGGATGAGCGAAGAGCTGATCCTGAATAAAACGGTTTGCCAGACGAGTGAGCTGCTCATCGGCGGTTTCCTGAGCCATAACAGTCCTTTTGGCTGCAATCTAAAGCCTTTGTTATCCTATTATGGCATTTCATAATCATTTACACAAGAATAAACACCAAGACGCGGTAGAAAGGCGGCCCGGCCCAAAAACCTTGAGTTCAGAAGGCATTTCGGCGCGGCGGCGACTCGCGCGCCCTAAAATTGAGGCAGAGACGGCTTGCCCGGCAGTCTTCAGAAAGAAGTCTTCAGAAAGAAGTCTTCAGAAAGAAGTCTTTTACCGGGAGTGAAACAGCAGCGGAGCAAATTGATGCAGATAGTCGCGCCAGTTAAACCAGACGTGCCCGCCTCGTGTCTCCACCGAGGTAAAGGGCAGTTTGGCCTCGCGCAGGCGGGCGGTAAGGGCCTCGTAGTTCGTGTAGAGAAAATCTTGTTTGCCGATTCCGATCCAGATGAGAGGACGCGGGGCGTTTGGCAGCAGCGATTTCTCCTGTTGAGCCAGCCTCTCGACAGCCGTTTCGAACTGCGGTGCGGCTCCGTTCCAGATGCCTGCGCTGAACACACCGAACGCACTGAAAACCTCCGGGTGCTTCATGCCCACCGTCACCGTCTGCCCGCCGCCCATCGAAAGCCCGCAAATGGCGCGGCTTTCGCGCCGGGGGAGTGTGCGATAGTGTTTGTCCACGAGCGGCAGCACATCCTCCAGCAGGTCTTTCTCGAAAAGGTCATTTTCTTCATTGAACGTCAGCGTTTTACCGGGAACGTCCACATGACCGTTCGGCATGACCACGATCATCGGAACCGCTTCACCGCGACGAATCAGATTGTCCAGAATGACATTGGCTCGCCCCAGCCCCGAAGCCCAGCTTTCATCGTCGTCCCCGGAGCCGTGAAGCAAAACCAGCACCGGATAGCGGGTGCGGGAGGCGTCCTCATAACCGGGCGGCGTGTAAACATGAACCCGGCGCACGGTGCGGGCGGCTTTGGAGGGATAAAACTCGGCCCGCACCGTACCGCGAGCCCCCGGCTGCGGGTCAATGAACAGCGGCGTCGTGCCTGGAATTTCCACCCGATTCTGAAAGGGGCGCATTTCCGCGTTTTTGGGATCGAGGATCGGCAAACCATCCACGCGCAGACGATATTCGTAAAGATCGGGAGGGAACGGCCCCAGTTTCACGCTCCAGAGGCCCAGCGGGTCGCGGCTCAGCGGATGCTTTGTCCAGTTGTCCCAATCGCCCTCCACCGAAACCGACTGCGCGTTGGGACTGTAGAAGCGCACGGTCACTTCGCCGGGAGCGGTGACTTCGGGCGAGCGATAATTCGGCGGCTCTGCAGTTTTAGCCGGAGTTTGCGCCCCGGCAGCGGGCAGGAGCGACAGAAAAATCCCCGTTAAAAAAGGGTTTAGCGGAGCATATTTTTTCCGAAAAAGGGAGAGCATGGGCGTTCCTTCCATTTGTGGAGACCGAGACTTTCCTGTGAAGCAGGGATTGAAATTTTCTCGACTTCTCTCTGCACCGAAGAGTACCCGAAAAAACGGAAAACTAATTTCGCTTTTGTTTCTACTTTTGGGGCCGAAGTGCGAGTGAACCCGGAAGCCTCTAAAAACACCTGTCCTGAACCTGTTTAAAAGAGGAGAGCTGAGACCGAAACGATTTCGCCGTTTCAGAAGCCGCTGCAACCCGCACGTTAATTGCTGAAGGAAAAAAACGATGATGACCGAAACTCCGATTGCCCACCCCCCGATTGTCTCCGCTGAGGAATGGGAGGCGGCCCGCCAGACCCTGCTGACCAAAGAAAAGGCGTTAACCCGTCAGCACGACGCCGTGAACGCGGAACGCCGCCGCCTGCCGATGGTCAAGGTTGAAAAAGATTACGTTTTCGAGGGCGCAAACGGCTCTGTCCGTTTTGCCGATCTGTTCGAGGGCCGCCGCCAGCTGATCGTTTACCATTTTATGTTCGACCCGGCGTGGAGAACAGGCTGCCCCGGCTGTACGAGCTGGGTGAACGCGCTAGGCGATCTTTCAATGCTGAACGACCGCAATACCACCTTTGCTCTCATTTCTCGCGCTCCCTACGAAAAACTCGCGGCTTACCAAGCCTTGAAAGGCTGGAACACCCTGTGGTACTCTTCGTTCGAGAGCGATTTCAACCGAGATTTCCACGTCACCGACGATAAGGGCGAGTCGCCGGGCTTGAGCGTCTTTTTCCAGATGGACGGCGAAATCTACCACACCTATTCGACCTATCACCGGGGGGTGGAATCTCTCACTGATGCCTACCCGCTCCTCGACACCACCCCTTATGGGCGTCAGGAAGATTTCGAAGACTCTCCTCCCGGCTGGCCCCAAAAGCCAACCTATGCCTAGGGGGAGGCTGATGAAATCGCCTGCGGCGCAGAAAGAACGCTGCCTTTCTGTGCCGCCAACGGGAAAATCATGCGCTTGGGGTGCATCAAAAGACCGGGCATTAAAAGACCCGTCTGGGGAGCCTTCGGCGAAACGTCCTGAAGACGGAACGGCGAGGGCGCACCCTTGCGCAAAACGACAAAACCATTTTGCGCCTTTGCTTAGAGGAGGAGCATCCCCCTGTCGGAAATCGAGTTGAACTCTGCGTGATCCGGCAGGAATTCCTACCTGAGACCTCGAAGAGAAGCGTATGTATCCTGAGATCGAACCTTTTGCTCACGGACTGCTGGACGCGGGCGACGCAAATCAAATTTACTGGGAAGTGTGCGGCAACCCAAACGGAAAACCGGTTGTCGTGCTGCACGGCGGGCCGGGTTCAGGCTGCAATTCCGGCATGAGACGCCTGTTCCAACCCGATCTTTACCGCATTGTGCTCTTCGATCAGCGGGGAAGCGGGCGCAGTCTGCCCCCTGCTTCGGAATTCACCACCGACCTTTCGACCAACACGACCGCCCATCTTCTTCAGGACCTGGAGCGGCTGCGGACGTTTCTGCGGATCGAACGCTGGATGATTTTCGGCGGCTCTTGGGGATGCACACTCGGAATCGCCTACGCCGAAGCCTACCCGGAGCGCGTCTCGGAAATGGTATTTTCCGGGGTAACCACCACCCGCCGTTCCGAAATTCGCTGGCTTTACCACGACATCGCTCCGCTATTTCCGGCAGAATGGGCGAAGTTTCGGGGCGGAGTGCCTCGCAGCGAGCAGGACGGCGACCTCGTGGCGGCCTATTACCGCCTGCTGCAAAGCCCCGACTCGGCGGTGCGCGATCAAGCGGCACGGGACTGGTGCCGCTGGGAAGCGTCCCTGCTCTCCACCGACCCGAACTACAAGCCGAGCGCAAGGTGGTTCGACCCGAAATTTCAACGGGCGTTCTCTCGTGTGGTCACTCACTATTTTCATCATGGCGCGTGGCTGAAGGAGGGAATTCTGCTGCAAAACGCCCATCGTCTGAAGGGAATTCCCGGCGTTCTGGTGCACGGTCGCCTCGATCTTGATGCCCCGCTCACCACCGCATGGGAACTCTCGCAGAGGTGGGAAGGCAGCGAACTCGTGATCGTCTTCGGGGCAGGGCACTCGCCCAGCGATCCCGGCATGACCGAAGCCATTCTCGAAGCCACAGACCGCTTTTCACGCCTTCCCCTTCGATAGTACCTTCGGTAGAAGGAGGGTAGAGGAAAAGCCTTTGTGCCCTAAGAGAGTAGGGAAAGGTAATTTTTTCGCACCTAAAACGAGATCGGCACGAGAATCGGCAATCAGGGTGTCCGAGTTTTGCCCAATGGGGGCGGTACGCCTCTGAGCGCGGAGTTGGGTTCTGCCGGGAAACGTTTCCCAACCCCCTCTTACCGGGGCAGCAGGGCAAATGTTAAGGAGAAAAGGGCTGGCCTTGTGATTGGCAGCGGTCTCGTTTTGTTCTGGAAGCCGCGTTTGATTTCCGCCGAAAATCGGGCAGGAGTCCCTTTCAGCTTTGCAGAATTGCCCCTTAATTTAATCCTTTGATTCGCGGACAAAAAACACCTTTGCCTGCTGTCCCCTGCTCTTTGAGGAAAACTTCGATGCCAGCCACCCGAACTGCCCTGCTCGCGGAACTGCGCCGCGCTTACGGTCATGCCCGCGCCAACAACGCCCTGAAAACGGAAACCGGTTCCCGTTCAGCCGCTCTTTCCCGTCGAACATTTCTGGGCGGGGCCGCCACCCTGCTTGTGCCGGAGGCCGGCTCCGCCCTCTCCCGCCCCACCCCGGCCTCGGCTCCCCGGATCGCCATTGTTGGAGCAGGCATCGCGGGTCTCAACCTCACCGACCGACTGCGCGAGGCGGGGGTTGCCGCCACTCTTTACGAAGCCGCCCCGTTTATCGGCGGGCGGATGCAGACGGCTCGCAATACGGCAGCTTCGGGGGTTTCCGTCGAGTTGGGCGGCGAATTCATTGACAGCGATCACACCGAAATGCTCGCCCTCGCTTCCGAATTTCACCTTGACCTGATTGATACACAGGGCGCGGGCGAAACCGGATTGAAGACAGCCTATTTCGCGAATGGACAGATCTACTCGGAAGCGGAAGTCATCGCGGCCTTCGAGCCGCTGGCCGCAGTGATTGACGAAGACACGGCCCGGCTCAGCGACACGATCACCTACCGTCAGCACTCGACTTTCGACACCGCTCTGGATCGCACCCCTCTTCGGGATTACCTGAAGCGGCAGCACCTCCCCAGATGGCTCTACGAAATCCTGGAAGCCGCGTATGTGAACGAATACGGCCTCGAACTGCGCGACCAATCGAGCCTCAACTTTGTGCAGACGATTGGCACGGACACCACCGGCGGATTCAGGGTGTATGGGGCGAGCGACCAGCGATACAAAATTCGGGGCGGCAACGATCAGATCGTGAAGGGCCTTGCCCTTCGTGTCCAAAATCATCTTGAGCTGGGACATCGGCTCGAAGCCTTGGGGCGCACGGCGGGAGGAGCGTATCGCCTTACGTTCGGCGTCGGGCACGGCGCGGTGAAAACGGTGACGGCAGACCTCGTGGTGCTCTGCCTTCCCTTCAGCGTTCTGCGCTGGGTCGCCCTGCGTCTGCCGCTACCTGCGGTGAAGCTGCGAGCGATCCGGGAACTGGGCTACGGAACCAACGCGAAGGTGATTGCAGGCTTTAGGAATCGGGTGTGGCGGGAGGGGGGCTTCAGCGGCGACTCTTATGCGCGCTTGCCCTATCAGTCCGGGTGGGACAGCAGCCGGGGGCAGGCGGGAACGACGGGAGCCTACACGATGTTTGCCGGGGGCGAAGCGGGGCTGGAATTCGGCGGCGGCTCGGTGAAGCAAAAAACACACCAACTGCTGAGAGGGCTGGAGCGGGTTTTCCCCGGCGTCGAGCAAAACTGGCTCCGCACGGCGGAGCGGGCCTACTGGCCTCTCAACCCCTACACGCTCGGCTCGTATGCGGCCTATCGTCCGGGACAATGGACGCGGCTGCGGGGAGCAGAGGGCGAAACCGTCGAAAATCTCTATTTTGCGGGCGAGCATACAAGTCTCGATTGGCAGGGCTATATGAACGGCGGAGCGGAGAGCGGGCGTCTCACAGCGGAAGCGATCCTTGCCCGACTGCGCGGCTAAGGGCGGCCCCCACCATCGGGGCTGGTTCAATTGGCTTTTCCCGTCGCCTCATGGGAGATATTCTGACCGTGCCGGAGTTCGCCGTCTGATCCCAATCCCGCTTCGCCTTCACCGACATCAACCCTCATAATCTCGCCAGGGTGAAGCAACTCGCCGAGCGAGACATTGCGGGAAACAATTTACCCGCCAAAATCATCGCCACCACCGACCGACGCGAAGCCCTCAAAGACGCCGATTCTGTGATCTGCGTCTAGAATTGGCAGGAACTAGCCAAAGCAAGGCGAAACGGTAAGTTCAGTGGCATTGGCATCTAAAGGGATGGGTTAGCAGGTATCATCCATCTATAACAAGAGGTTTCCCCAATGTCCGACCCATCATCCCCGTATTCCGAAAATAAAAACCTGGCTCAGGGAGAGAAGCGCACTCTGGTGACGGCACTTGCCCCCTCTTCAGAAGAAGTCTTTCAAGAAGTCGTCCCGTCTACGAGTGAGAACGAAGTGGATGTGACGTTGATTCGTTGGATGCTCTCCCTTTCGCCTCTTCAGCGTCTACAGACGGCGCAACGTTACGCCAACTCCGCCCGGAAACTGAGAAATGCCCCCCGACGAATTCGATTTTGAGAAAATTTTGCAAGTCCTGACGCGCCATGAGATCGCGTTTATCGTGGTTGGCGGACTGTGCGCCGTTCTGCATGGCGCACCCGTGCAAACTTACGACCTCGACATTGTTCCCTCCCGCGCCCCTGACAATCTCGAAAAATTAGAACGAGCCCTACGCGAACTCGGAGCCTACTATCGGGAACATTCACCGAAGCGTCTGCTCCCGGAAGCAAGACGGATGACGACTGCGGGGCATCATCTGCTCAACACCTCGGCGGGCCCGCTGGATGTTCTGGGGGCGATTGCGGGCGGGCGTGATTACGATTCGCTTCTCTCCCACACCCTCGAACTCGAACTGGAACCGATGTACTGGGTTCGTATTCTCGACCTGAAAACCTTGATTTTGACAAAGCAGGAGACCGGACGCGAAAAAGACCGAATGGTTTTGCCCATTTTGCAACGCACTCTCGAAGAGCTAGAGCGTCAGTCTCTCCCGTTGGAAGAGGAAATTACAGACGAACTGGATCAAAGCGAATAGAGCCTCTCGTTTCGTTCGTTCTTTGCAGGCGTCCCTCTCTCTTTTCTCGAAATTCTCCCTTGGAGTTTTGGATTAACTTAAAGGAGAAATTTCAATGCCACTTAAAGATTGCTATGATCGGAGCCGGAAGCATTGGCTTCACCCGTCGCCTCATGGGCAACTTGCTCACCGTTCCTGAGTTTGCCGACACCACCTTCGCTTTCACCGACATCAACCCCCACAACCTGGACATAGATAATTTTCAATATGTGTAATGACGCCCTCACCCCTTGCGCCAACTCAAAGCCCCAAGATATTGGTGATGAGGTCGTTTCTGATCTGCTTCGACTCGCTACCGACTGGCTACGAGAACAAACCTCGCCGAAATCTTCTTCCGACTTTGGTTCACTCCTCTGGCAGATGCTGGCGGCAACACAACGCGATGAGACGCTCAACCCCCTGCTCCACAAACTTCCCGACGCGCTCGGTGGCGGGTTTTTGTTGCAAAGCCTGTTCACCCGTCTATTTCCCGTTCCCCCGCAACCGCTCGCCGTACCCGGCTCTTCCGACGTACTTCCTTATCTGACCAATCGAGAAAAAGAGGTTCTACTGGAAATGGCACAGGGGCACACAAATGGTCAAATTGCGGAACTCCTGTTTATTAGCAAAGGAACCGTTCACAGACATTTCAATAATATCTTCCTGAAACTAAAAGCGAAAAACGCTACCGAAGCCGTCTTGAAAGCGGGCGCGTGGGGACTGATTGCTTTCGATCTGGTCACGTTGCTCGAACCGATGTCAGACGGCGAACGCATCAATTTCAATCACATTCATCAAGTCTTGCTCTGGACCATGAAGCCGCAAGCACAGGAATACGTAGGGGCAATGATGCCTCAATTGGGTCAACTCGGCTTGCTCCTTTTTTTAGCGACGGCGTTACTGCCACAGGCAAAAAGGTATCAGGAAGAACAGGTTTACACGCAACGGCGGCAGGGGCGCATTTGCGAGTTTACTCCCGATGGGAAATTGCTTCAAATATGGGATGGCGGAGGGCAATTGTGCGAACCACACGGACTTGCTTTTGCTCCCCGAACCGCAAGGCAACACGGATTTCAGCCCGGCAATCTCTACGTCATCAACCACCGAGCCCATCCTGATCCACTCAACAATGCCAGTATCCTCGAACTGACACCACAGGGAAAAGTGGTGCGCTCTTTCACGGGTGGCAGGTTCCTCAGTTCTCGGCTGTTTGGCCCCAATTATCTGACGTTCACGCAGGACGGCAGATTGATGGTGGGAAGCGGGTGGAACACGGACGCGATTTTGGAGTTTACCGAAGGCGGCAATCAGGTACGCCGCTTTGCCAATCTGGTTCCTTACGGCGGCATGGCGGCGGGCAGGGATGGCAATCTCTATGTCGTGGGAGGCGGTTGGTATCGGGTTCCCATCAAGGTTTTTTCGTCCGAGGGTGAACTATTGCGGGAGATCGGAGACAATCCTACTTATCTTCCCCCGGAAAATCGTTTCTACGAAGATGTCGCCGTAGGTCATCATGGCGAGGTTTTCGTTGCCAATGTGCGTCATGCCTGTATCGAAGTTTATGAAAAGTCAGGCAAGCGAATCGGCAGTATCGGCGAAAACGAATTCAAACTTCCCTGCCGCCTCACACTCAGTCCAAACGGCGTCCTCTACATTCTTGACGGAAGACCGGAGACCAGGGAGACCGAAATCAGAGGATATGACGTAGCTCATAAAACTTGGACAACACGATTTTCGGCTCCGGAAGGGATAAGTCCGTGTCATCTCACTGTCGGCGTCAATGGAAATCTCTTCCTGTCCGGGCAACTGACCTGAAATATGTGCCTTTCAGCACATTGAGGGAAAGCAATAATCGCTTTATAATGGGGTTGTGTCCAAAAATTGTCCACAGATTTCATTGAAGGGAGCATTATCATGCTTGTTCGCTATCGCGCTCGTTTTTTCTCAATGGTGTTTCTTATGACATCCGGCGTCTGTGCTGGAGCGCAAAGCCTCATCGGAACGTATGACATCAACTATCGGTATAACGCCGCTGGCAATCCTCCGAATGGCAGTTCAAATGACGGAAATCCGTACTTCAACATCCAGCCTTATGGGACTGGCCCCTACTTCATTGACGTTGCTCCTGGCGATTATCGCGTCGTCGTGGCAGGGTATGGCACGGTTGGGCCTTCCGTTGCTGACATCTGGAGCGGTAGTGCGAACGGGGGGACTCACCTTCACACGCCGTCCCCCGGCGGCATTGGTGACAGCATTGATTTCACTCATGCCTCGGGTCAAATAGCCCTCTACTACTGGGACTGGTTTGCGGGGGATAATGACCCGAATATCTCCACGACGGTAAAACTCTTTCGGCTTGTTCCGACTGTGGTTCCCGAACCCGGCACCTTCGCCCTGCTGATGGGAACATCGGTTTTCGGAGCCGGTCTGCTCGTGCGCCGTCAGAAACGCGCCTGACGCAGCGGGAGAAGGACAACTCCTGCTCTTCTCCCTGCGGCTTTCTGCCGCTGCCGAGTTTTCTCCTCTTGAAAGTTTCTGTTTTATCGAAAGGATACCCCAAATGAAACGTGCCCTTCTTTTCGTTCCGCTCCTGCTGATGCTGGCAGGCGATGCGTTCGCTCAGATCACTCCCGCGCCGGAACTTCTCAACTTTCAGGGACGCCTCGCCAAACCGGACGGAACCCCTGTTGCCGATGGAACCTATTCGATACGCTTCTCGCTCTGGTCGGCAGTCAGCGGTGGAACCGAGAAGTGGTTCCAGCAAATGAACCCGGTACTCGTCAAAAACGGAACCTTTGGCGTCCTTCTCGGCAACGGCAATCCCATCACCGCTACCGTTCTCAACGGAGACACCTACCTTGAAATTAAGGTCGGCACCAATGCACCGCTTTCTCCCCGCCAACACCTCACCTCCGTCGCCTATGCCCTCAAAGCCAACACTGTTCCCGATGGCGCAATAACGACTGCAAAAATCAGTTCTACGGGTGCTTCGGTAGGGCAAGTTTTGAAGTTTAATGGTTCCTCTGTCGTGTGGGACTCTTTGCTTAGTGGGCTGAACCTCCCTTACAGTGCCAGTGCCTCGAGTGAGAATGCTCTTCTCTCTATGTCTAACACAGGAGGAGGATTAGGATTGTATGGGCGATCTGTTTCAGGAATCGGAGTTGCTGGAGGCAGTCAGGGAGGTTTTGCTGGCGTCGGCGGTTCCAATACAAGTGGCAACGGTGTTTACGGTGAAAGTACTGGTTCCGACGGCGTTCACGGTTACACAAGCGGAACAGGTGCTGGGGTTTACGGTGATAGTTCTGGAAGTGGAGCAGGCATCTATGGAAGGAATACTGGAAGCGGACTTGCCGCAGATTTTCTCGGAACTGCTCGTATGACAGGCTTCCGACTGACCACGAACCCTCAAGCCGGGAATATCCTCACTTCGGATGGGAATGGGAATGGTACGTGGCAAGTCGCTCCAACGAATACGGGACCACAGGGACAGAAAGGCGATAAAGGAGACACGGGTTCACAAGGCCCGAAGGGGGATAAAGGCGATACCGGAGCGCAAGGTACGACTGGATCAACAGGAAGCACCCGCTTCAACCGCTCTGTCCTCAATATTTTAACTGGAGGAAACACGAATGTCCCGACTGGTTACAATTTGATCAGCGTTCGGAACGTTAACAATCGGTCAAATATAAATCTGATTTTGCCGCTCGCGCGTTCATTTTCGGAAGGTTCCGTTCTCGTTTTGGTACTGGAGGCAACTAATAATGCCTCTCTAAGTCCCGTGCTGGTTGACCATCAGCCGGGAGATAGCATCAATCAGATTCCCTCCGGCTCATTCGACACTCTTTCAGGAGCGGCAATCCGATACTATAGCGATGGCGTCTCTACATGGTATCATTGGTAGATCCGTCTCACTCGCAAGGTCGCTCGGAGATTACACAACGGGGTGGGTATATTGTGCTTTGGACAGGAGTATACACCCACCGTTGGAATTTTCAACTTCCGGTATAAGTCGGAGCGGGTATTATCGGCTTCACCGGAAAAAAAGTGTGCTGATAACTTCAATGCAGGAAGTAGTCTGTTTCCGAATGATTTTCGATCCTGCCACCGATCGGGTCACTCATTACCACGCGGGGCAGATCGAGGAACATAACTCGCCGGCTGAGTTGACTTTCGCTTGTGGTTGTCGCGCTACCCTCTGACTCCGTGCAGGACTTTCCACCTTCTTTCTCGAAATTTCCCCTTGCAGTTTTGGATTAACTTACAGGGAGAATTTTACAATGCCACTTAAAATCGCTATGATCGGAGCCGGAAGCATCGGCTTCACCCGTCGTCTCATGGGAGATATTCTGACCGTTCCCGAATTTGCCGACACCACCTTCGCCTTCACCGACATCAACCCCCACAACCTTGACATGGTGAAGCAACTCGCCGAGCGCGACATCGCGGGAAACAATCTGCCCGCCAAAATCATCGCCACCACCGACCGACGCGAAGCCCTCCGGGACGCCGACTATGTGATCTGCGTCGTTCGCATCGGAGGGCTGGATGCGTTTGCCACCGACATTGACATCCCCCTCAAGTACGGGATTGACCAGTGCGTGGGAGACACGATCTGCGCGGGCGGGATTATGTACGCGCAACGTGGGATCGCCGCCATTCTCGAATTTTGCAAAGACATCCGCGAGGTCGCCAAACCCGGCGCGGTTCTCCTCAACTACGCGAACCCGATGGCGATGCTGACGTGGGCGGCGAACAAATACGGCGGCGTGAAAACGATTGGCTTGTGTCACGGGGTGCAGGGCGCACAGCACCAGATCGAAAGTTGTGTGGAGGAGTGGGCAAAGCGCGAAGGCATCATCGGGGCGGATGAGAAGGTGAAGCACGGCGACATTGATTTCGTGTTTTCGGGCATCAATCATCAGACGTGGTGTACTCAAGCGAAGTGGCGCGGCTATGATCTCATTCCCATGATGCTCGAACTGTTTCAGGGACACTCGAAGTTCCCGACCACCGAAAAAGTCCGCATTGACGTGCTGAAACGCTTCGGCTTTTACTCCACCGAGAGCAACGGACACCTCTCCGAATACCTGCCCTGGTATCGCAAACGGCTCGACGACATCACGAAATGGATTGACATGAGCAGTTGGATCAACGGCGAGACAGGCGGCTATCTGCGGGTCTGCACGGAGGGGCGCAACTGGTTTGAGACCGACTTCCCCAACTGGATGAAAGAGGATGCGCCGCTCTTCACCCCCGAAAAACGCTCGGAAGAACACGGCAGTTATATCATCGAGGCTCTGGAGACCGGACGCACCTATCGCGGTCACTTCAATGTCCCGAACGCGGGCGTCATTCCGAACCTCCCCGACGACGCGGTGATCGAAAGTCTCGGCTTCATTGATCGCACGGGGGTTCACATGGCGAAGGTGGAACCGCTTTCCCTTGCCTGTGCCGCAACCTGCAATGTCTCGATTTCGGTACAGCGCATGGCAACCGAGGCGGCGGTTCACGGCGATGTGTCTCTGCTGAAACTGGCGATGTTGCACGATCCGCTGACGGGCGCGGTGTGCGACCCGGAAGAAATCTGGCAGATGACCGACGAGATGCTGGTGGCGGGGGCGGCGTGGTTGCCTCAATACGCGGGGGAGATCGCAGGGGCGAAAGCGCGACTGGCAGAGGCGGAGGCGAACGGCACTCGCGTGAAGACGTTGGAAGGCTTTGCGGGGATGGCGCGACTGCACACCAAAACCGTCGAGGAGATGGCGGCACAGAAGGAAGAGAGCCGCAAAAACGCACAAGCCGCCGACAAAGGCAAAATGACACAGAACGCCTGAGTTGCTCTCAGAGGGGAAAGGAACCCAATGCGCTCCTTTCTCCTCTGAGAAGAGGAGAAAAAACCATGCGTACACTCGTGGATCGTGTGGTGCATCTCTCGGAAGACCAGGTTCGCAAACCGGAACAGGTCGCACAGGAGCGAGGCACCACTACGGATGAGGTGATCGAAAAAGCGCTGGATTTACTTTTCGATCACACCACAGAACAGGAACGCAAAGCGCGGGCGGCACTGAGTTCCCCTGCGTTCGGGCAAGTTTGGGACAACGAAGCCGACGCAGCTTACGATGATTGGAAAACTCTCTAGTGCAAATTCACAGGTGAGGGTGACATCGTTCTCGTGCCGTATCCCTGCTCGAATTTGTCCACCTCGAAGGCGCGTCCGGCAGTCGTTGTCAGCGGAACACTTTATGGTCGAGAGCAGCCCGAGCTCCTGCTTGCCGCCCTCACCACAAATCTGAGTACGAATGATACGCTCGATTATGTGCTGCAGGACTGGCAGAGTAGCGGATTGCGCTTTCCAACCGCATTCAAGCCTGTCATTGCCACAATTGCCACATTGGACCCATCGCTCATTGTTTTACCATTGGGAGGATGACGCCGCGAGACCTTGCGGAAATCGAGTCGAGATTGCGGCTTACTCTTGAACTTTAAGAGAACAGACAACTTCTCAAAATGAACAGCGAAGAGGGGAAGCACCCGGTGCATCCCTCTTCGCTGTTTCAAACGGTTTTCATTTCGAGACGCGGTCCCTTTTGCTCCGTCGGATAAGCGACACCGGAGGCTTTGCTGCTCTTAACTGCGCCTCTCGTCCCCCTCTAAGGCGACGCCGCAGCGATGGCTTTTCCGGCGAGCGGGGTTTCGTCGAGATAGAGAAAGCGGTAGTCCCGCTTGGAAAATTTCCACTCGCCGTTTTGCTTCACCAGCTCATCCGTATAGGTCGAGTAGTTGAAGTGGCCTTTCGCTGCCTCGCCGGGCTTCGCTTTCGGTGTGCCGACCTCATTCATCACCCACTGAGCGGTGGCGCGGTCGCCGTCAATGTGAATTTCTCCGCCGTGCGGCATCTGGAGAAAGAATTCCCAGCTTTGCATCAGGTGTGCGAATCCATCGGCGATTTTGTCCGCGCCCTCCAGATGCACGTTCATCGGGGGGGCGATGTCCCAGACGCCGTCCTCCGTCCAGAGCGCACGAAACGCAGCGGCGTCCCGCGAAATCACACAGTTGGAAAAGCGAAAACACAGATTACGGATAGCGGCATCGTCTTCCGCAATCCGAGTTGATTCGTTCATCGTCCCATCCTTTTCTGAGCACGCCCCGGTTCAGGGCAAAAAATTCTAAAGGCGAACCATACCGCCGTCTACCATCAGGGTCTGCCCGGTGATGAAAGCGGCATCGTTGGAGCAGAAAAACGAAACCGCGCCCACCAGGTCTCCCGGTTCTTCCAGCCGCCCGATGGACTGCTGTTTCTGCCAAGTATCGAAAATTTGGGCGGCGGGCGAGGCTTCGGTTCCCGGCGTTCGCGTGAGGGAGGGGCCGACACAGTTTACGGTGATGCCGTCGTTTCCGACTTCGGAGGCCAGGGCACGAGTGAAGCCGACCACGCCCATTTTCGAGGTGACGTAGTGCAGAAAATTCGGGTCGTTCACCCAGACCGTGTTCGAGGTCACCCCGACCACGCGCCCCCATTTGCGCTCTTTCATGCCGGGAATAAACGCCTTGGCGGTGAGGAAATTGGCGTCCAGGTTTGTGGCGAGCACCCGTTTCCAGTCCTCAAAAACCATTTGGTCGAACGGCTGAAACGGGTAAATCCCCGCGTTGTTCACCACAATGTCCACTTTACCGAATTTTGCAAAAGCGGTTTTCGCCAGAGCGTCCACCTGTTCCGGCACGGAAACATCACAGATCACACCAAGGGCCTGCCTTCCTGCCGCCGTCACCTTGTGTTCGGTGTCCGGTGAAGGATTCAAGTCTGCGATCACGATGTCTGCGCCGTCCTGCGCCAGCCGTTCAGCATACGCCTGCCCCAGACCCTGTGCGCCGCCAGTGACAACGGCGACTTTGCCCTCTAATCTTCCTGCCATGAGTCATTTCCTTTCTTGGATGGCGACTGCCCTTTTCGGGGGCGTCGCGAATTTTCGGGGCCGTTCTAAAAGAGAAACGTAAACCAGGCACCGAAATAGTGAACGTCTTTTCCCGGCGGAGTTTCCCGGAGAAAGTCCCCGGCGACAAATTGCGCCACGTCCAGCGTGAGGGAGGAATGTCGGTCAATTTGCCAGAGCAGATTCAGTTCGGGCTGTGAGCCGACGTAGGAAGCTCGACTGAGCTGCCCCGTTTTCAACACGGCTCCATTGAGCGCGTAGATACCGTCGTTGAGGCTTTGCCGCCAGAAAAAGTAATCGCTGAGAGTGAGAGTCAGTTTCGGAAGGGGCTGAAGCCGAATTGAGGGCGAAAATCCCATTACGTTTTGCGGGCCCAGCGACGGAACCTGCCCGAAATAAAGCCCGCTCGGAGCCGGGGGCGAAAACGTATTCAATGTGTGCCCGGCGGGGTTTCGGTCGCCACTGTTGATCCCTGCCGTCAATCCGAGCCGAAGTTTCTGCGCGTTGTGCGGCACGGTGTAGCCCACATTCAAGGCTCCACCCCAGGCGTCAATGTCGCTGCCCCCGAACGAACCGAATTGATACGACGGCTCGATGTCATAGTCAAAGGGGGCGGAGGTGTTGTAGAGTCGAAAGCCGACGGTGTGCCGCCGCTCATTTCCGATACCCCGGTCATAAGCTGCCCCCAGTCGTTCCTGCCCCAGATAATAAAGGTCGAAGCTTGTCCCTGCGGGACGTTTCGCGGAGAGCGGCCCCGTGGCGTACACGCCCCAGAGCAGCTGCGAATAGTTGGTTCCGTCATCGAAAAAGCGAGGTCGGGTGGCAACGGGGCGTGTGGTAAACGCATCCATCCGCCATGCTCCGGAACGGGCAATGCCAAACAGTCCGTCGAAACCAACCCGGACATTGGGGCCTTCCCGCACCGAAACGAGCCTTCCCGCGCCATAATTGAGTTCCTGCCGCCCGACCCGCAGCGTGAACGGAGCCTCTGTGTGCCCGGAACGCGGAGGGGACGAAACCTCGAAAAATGCTTGATGCGTGTCAAGGTCGTCCTGATCCAGCCCCCCTCGCGGCCCGCCGGTGCGTCCAATCGTGATGCCGCTTTTCAACTCGAAGTAAAAGCGCAGCGTTTCGTTGAAGTGAAAATCGGTGCTTAGGTGATACCGCTGAAGCAGATAGTTGTTGTCAATGATTGGAGCCGCACCCCAGGATTCGTTCCCCAGGTATTCGTAAAATTGCCGGGTTTGTCCGCCCAGCGTAAGCCAGCCCCGCTTGCCGAGCGGAATGAATTTGAGGCCGTCGAGCGTATCGGTACGGCGTTTCAGGTCGCGCAGCGAACGCCAATCCTCCTCCTGCCGCAGAATGTTGTACGGCGGGCGGTCTTCGGCGCGAGGCGCGGGGGACTGCGCCTGCACCTGAGTGTCCGGTGCCTGCCCTTTCGCCTCTTCTCCAGAAGCGGGAGGTCTGCCCGGCGGGGCTTGTGCCCCGGCTTTCCCGACCCCGCAGAAAACTGCGATTCCGCAGGCAAACACCAAAGCCGCATACCGCTTTCGGTGTTCCAGTCGTTTTGCTCTCCCATTGACTCGCCGATTTCGGTTCACAATAACCGCTCCCTTTGCGCTAAAAATTTCTCAGAGGGTGTGGAAAAACTTTTTTCCGCAGAACCTAAGTCCGCGCTCTTAGGCGCATCGCTCCCCATCTGGCAAAACTCGGACACCCTGCCTGCCGATTCTCGTGCCAATCTCGTTTTAGGTGCGAAAAAATCACCTTTTCCCTCCACCCTCAGGTTTTTTCGGCAGAGCAAAGACCACGACTTTAGCAGGGCCGCTTTTGCTTTGCCAAAGGTTGGATTGCAGCCCCGCAGCCACCGCCACATATTCGCGTCCCCTTAGCCGGTACACCGTGACTCCGCCGCCGACGGCGTTGCCCGTTGGAGCCGTCAGAAGCAGCTTGCCGTTTCGGTCGTCGAAGGCGAGCAGATTTCCGCGCTGATCTCCGGTGAAGACGATTCCGCCCGAAGTCGGAGTGACGCCTGCAATCATGGGCTTGTCGGCGTTGTATTTCCATTTCACCTTGCCGGTGTCGGCATCAATCGCCACCAGATAGCCTTTCATGGGGCCGTCGGGCTTGCCGAAATCCGCCGCTCCCCAGAAGTTTTTCCCCGGCTCGAAGTCCATGTTTTCGCCCGTGAGTTTAAGGGTAAACGGCATATCAATGCTTGGCACATAGAGCAGGTTCGTTTGCGGGGAGTAGGCGGGGCCGTTCCAGTTCACGCCGCCGTTCGTTCCCGGTGCAAAGTGGGTTCCTTCAGGTTTCAGGGGCGCGTCCACGTTTTCAATCGTGGTGATCGGCGTGTTGAAGTGGACGGTTTTAAGGTCGCGGGAGACGCCCCAGAGATAGCCGCTTTTTCCGCCTACCGCCACCATTGGCCTGCCCGCTCTGGAGGTGAACAGGGCGGGAGCGGCGGCAATATCCCAATCGTGAACGTCGTGCTTCACAAACTGGTGATAGCCTTTGAGTTCGCCGGTGAGGGCATCGAGCATCACGACGGAGCAGGTGTAGAGGTTGTCGCCGGGACGATAATCACCGTCGAAATCCGGCCCTGGGTTTCCCGTCGGGGTATAGAGAATTCCCGTTTTGGGATCAAGGGACAGGGCGGCGTAAACCCCGCCGCCTGCCCGGTGATGCGCGGGGTCGGACGACCAGGTTTCGGAACCCGCTCCGGTGGCAGGAACGAGGTCGAAACTCCAAACCGATGTGCCGGTTTTCTGCTCCAGGCCGATCACGCGCCCGATGGCGGCGATGTCGCTTCCTGCCGTTGCCACGAGCACCCGCCCGCGCCAGACCAGGGGAGCCATCGTCATGTACTCTCCCTTTTTCACGTCTCCCACCGGGCTGTCCCAAACCAGATCGCCGTTTTCAGCATTGTAGGCCAGCACATGACCATTGTTTGTGGTGCGGTAAACGGTGTTGTTGGCAAAGGCCAAGCCCCGATGCGGCACACCGATATTGACGCTGAGTTTGTTGGGCTGAACGTCGTAGGTTTTCTTCCAGATCAAGTGGCCGTTTTCGGCGTCGAAGGCAAAAGTCGAGGTTCCGGTGGTGATGAAGAGTTTCCCTCCTGCCGCCACCGGCGAAGATTGAAACCCAGTGGTTTCATTGAGGGAGCAGGTGAATGCCTGTGTGAGTTTGGCTACGTTGCCCCGGTGAATGTCTTTCAGGGCGACAAAGCGCGAGCCTTCGTAATCGCCATTGTACATCGGCCATTCGACATCGGCGGTTTGTGCCTTTGCTCCGTTTCCGGCGAGGACGAGGAGGGCGGTCAGCGAGAGCGTTTTAATCCTTCGGGCTGTTTTTTTCATGAGTGGCTTTTCAGGCGGTATTTTAGAAATTGAGAAGATTTCAGTGAGTGTCTAAATCGGTTTCAGAGGGAGCGGATCGGCTGCAGCTCCGCTTCTGCTTCCGAAGCCTCCGGGGTGGTTAGGGGCTGGCGGCTGAAAATCTGCGCCGCCCGCACCACCTCCTGCCCCAGAGCACGCAGCTGTTTTTCGACCTCGGCGTTTTTGGTGTGTCCCTCGGCATCGAAAACGTTCCAGCCCTGCGAGATCGGAACCACCAGCGGAATTGCCCATCCACGAAGGGCGCGAACGACAAACTCCATCGTATTGATCGCCTGCAATCCCTGGCTTCCCCCAGCGGAGCAAATCAGCCCAACGGCTTTGTCGGTGAGGTAAGCGGGCTGGCGGTCACTCAGCAGTTGAAGCCAGTCCAGTGCGTTCTTAAAGGCTCCCGAAATCGTGCCGTGATAGAGCGGGCTGCTCCAAAGCAAGCCCTGCGCCCGGAAAACGGCTTCGCAGAGGGTGGTCACCGAAGCGGGAATCTCCTTCAAGCGCGGGTCGTACATCGGTAGATCAAGGGTTCCCACATCGAGCAGTTCCGTCCGGGCCCCCGCTTCCTGCGCGGCTTGCAAGGCAATGCGAACCGCCGTCAAACTGCTGGACGTATCCGACAGCGACCCGCCAATCCCAACAATCAACAGAGGCTGCATCGTAAAAATTTTCTCCTGTAAATCAAATTTTACTTACTGAAACTAAGCCGAGTCCACAAAACTGAGGTACTCGCAGAAGCCGGTAACTTAGCGTGGGAAAAGGTCAGGGGGTCGGGCTTTTCGTCCAGAAAAAGGGCGATCTGCAAAGCGGCGAACGCGGGCCGCTCATCGGCGATAAAATGACCACTGCGCGGAACGACTAGGGTTCTCACATTCACGGCGATTTGCTTGACGGAAGCCGGATTTGCGCTTTTAAGAAAGCCATATTCGCCGTCCATCACCAGCACGGGCATGGCGAGTTTCACTTTTGCGGCTTGGTTTTGCGCGGCATCGGTGAACAACACGGCGTAGTAGGCGGTGCTGCTGCGAAACCCGCCCGGAGCCGCCAGCCACCGGGTGATCTCGTCGTGCTCCTCCGTTGAAAAGGCGGCGGGGTTGTAGAAACTGTCCTTTGTCATCAGGGTCACAAAAGCGGATTCGCGCCCCTGGACGAGCAGTTCCGCCTTATCCGGGTTCATAAAAAACGGAAAGTGCCACACCCCTCCTACACTTTGCGGCGTCAATTTAAGAAGGTCGCTGGGCGAGCCGTCGGCAAAGCCAAAGCCTGGAATCGCACCCTCAGCAAAAACCACCTTTCGCACGGAGCCGGGGTAAGCGGCGGCGAAAGCATAGGCGACAGGCTCGCCCATATCGTGCGCGACCAAAGAAACACGGGAAACGCCGATTTGTGTGAGCCATGCAAAGAGGTGTGCCGCCACCGCTCGCTTCTCGGCGGAACCGAGGGCGTCTGAGTCCCCGAAACCGGGCAGGTCTACCGCGATGACCGTGTGTTTCTCGGCTAGGCGAGGCATCACACGCCGCCAGGAATACCACGATTCAGGCCAGCCGTGCAGCAGCAAAATCGCTTCTCCCTTCCCCCCGATTACATAATGAACCGCCTTGCCGTTGACAGTCGCTTTGTGATGGGAGAACGTTTTGGCAAACCCGGCGGCATCGAACGGCTGAGTCACCGTAATCCGATCCTGCGCGTAAAGCGAATCCTCTGGCAGCGGCGGGGCGGCTTCTTGAGCGTTAAGCGAACCGGTCAGTGCGAGAAAGCCCAGCCCAAACCCGGCTCTCCTCCAACGTTTTATCGTTTTCATTTGTTTGCAGCCTGTCCATCGGAACGCGATCATCGGGTTTCTCCAGGAAGGACGAGCATCAGAAAGCGCACGGCTTCTCCATTGGCGGACTCCAAGTGAAACGCCAGAACTGCCGGAAGGAAAAGGCACTCCCCTGGCGAAACCGATTGCGTGAGGCTCTCGCTGGTGACTTCTAAGCCTCCTTCCAAAACGTAGAGGCACCGCGCCCCGGCATCGCCCTCGAAACCGAGGCTCTGGCCTTCCAGAAGCGTCCACTCTTGAAAGGCGAATTGACCTCCTGTCCTCTCAAAGCGGGCGAGAGAGGCTCCCGTCGCCTTCCCCACCGTCAGCTTCTCAGCCTCTTCGGATCGAGCGGCCAGCGGCTCCATCTTCACCCTGTCTTCCAAATCCCGCCCAAATCTCTGGCTTGCGAAAGAAAGATTGGCAGGTGCGCCCCAATAGTTCGTCAAAAACTGAATCACCTTCGGCGACTGCGGATCGTCCAGCCCTTTCGGGGGCAGTTCCCTTTTTTCGGCAGGGCGGGCAAGATCGGGGAACACTGTCTCCCAGCCGCCCGGAACATAAAAATTCAGCACGTGCGCTGAGGCGTTTTTTACCTCAAAATGATGCACCGTATTTGCGGGAATCACCACAAACGAGCCTTTGGCCGCTTCCAGGGTTTTGTCTCCCGCGTGGTAGGTGATGTCGCCTTCCAGCAGGTAGAACAATTCCGCGCCATAGGGGTGAACGTGCGGAGGCGGAGCCGCCCCTTGCGGCATGATTTGCTCGATCAGCGAGTAACGTCCTTCGGTCACATCACTTGTGACAAGCACCGTCCAGAGAATATCGAGCATCCAGTAAGCCGGAGCCGTCCGATTGGAAGCATGGGTCAGGTTGGGCAGCATAGTTTTCATCGAATTTTCCTAACGAAATGAGCGGCATAAGCTCCGCCCAGAAGGGCGAGCAGCACCGCGTCTATCCCCAGTTGGTTTACGGTAAAGCCTTTGATCTGTGGAACTCGGTTTGCAAACTCCGGGTCAACCAAGGCCGTTCCGGGGAAGAACAGGCTTCCGGCCTGAGTCAACCAGTAAATCGAGGTGACCGTTACTGCCAGTCCAAAAGGATAATAGCGTTCCTCTCGCTTTGCCCAGAGCAGATACAATGCCAATGCGCCAAGCGAGGTTCCCAGCAGCATGGTCTGAGCATTGTGAAATTTGGCGTGGGGAGGCCAGTGCGGATTGTAGATATGCGTGACGTTCCAATCCGCAAGATAGGCCGCTCCCCCCGTCACAATGGCGAGAAGTGTGACAAGCCAGCGTTCCGGCTCAGGGCTTCGCTTCATCCCCCTCCCTCGCTGGAGGGATTATAGAAAAATTGTTCCCGGATGATCTTGCCGTTCTGCCATTCCTGGCGGGCGACCTGATGCACTCGTCGGCGTTTGTTGTCCTGCCCGGTAAATTCGGTCAGCCACTCGATGGCGGCGTGATCGCCGTCCACCAAAATCGCAAGGGCTTTGCCGTCGTGCATTTCTTTGATCTGGGAAGCCATGCCGAGTTCTTTTTCGCGGTTGGCGGCTTTGCCCACAAGCGGCGGGGCCTCATTCTCCTGCATCGAAACGTTGTCGTCGTAAAATTTGTCGAAGGCTTCGATCATTTTGCCGGTCAAGACCATTTGTACCAATTCATTCACGGATTCACGGGTTGTCATTCTCATTTCCTTTTCGGTTTCTTTTGAGTTTTCGCCGGATTGATTCACTTTAAGTGGAGCGGAAAAGCCTTTACTTGAGATGCAGGGCTTCTGAAACGTCCCCGGCGGTTTTCGCCGTTCCCATAAAATTGCTCCATGCTGCGCCGTACTGCCCCATGTGATCGCGCAAAAACTCAGCGATGTAGGCTCCGTTTTCGTGGGTATTTCGTGCCAACTCCGCCAGCACCGCCACCCAGGTCGTCACCACCACTCCGGCGGAAGCCAGACGCAGAGCGGTGACCTGCTGAATCAGGGGGTTGAAATCGGCGCAGGCGTCAATCACGACATAGACTTCGTAGCCTTCCTGCGTGGCGGAAATAGCGGGCATCGCGGCGCAGACTTCGGTGGCAAGACCAGCAATGATGAGTTTTTTGCGTCCGGTTTTCACGACGGCTTCACGAGAAGCGGGGTCGTTCCAGAAATTGACGAAGGGGCGATCTATCACCTCATGCTCCGGAAAAAGGGCTTTGAGTTCGGGCATTGTGGGGCCATTCGGACCCAGGGGCCAGCTCGTTCCGAGAATGGTGGGCAGATTGAAAGCCTTCGCAGTTTTCGCCAGCCCCAGAATGTTGTTTTTGAGCAGCATCGGGTCTATCGAAGTCAGAAACGAGAATAGCCCGGTCTGGTGGTCAATGAGCAGGCAGGCGGCGTTGTCCGGCGTGAGCGGTTCGGCAAACGGATTGTGAGCGGCATTCGTTGTCAGGGCGTTCATGATCTTCCTTTCGGGTAACAGAGGCAGGTGTCTAAGCAAAAGCGCAAAGTCATTTGGCCGCTTTGCGCAAGGGTACGCCCTCGCCGTTCCGTCCACAGGACGTTTAGCCGAAGGCTCCCCAGACGGGTATTTCAATGCCCGGCGTGTCGATGCGCCCCAATCGCGGATTTGGATGCCCGGCGTGTCGGTGCGCCCCAGACGGGTATTTCAATGCCCGGCGTGTCGGTACTCTCGATGGTGCAAATCGTCCTTCGTGTTTAAGAGTGTCCTGGTGTTTGGATGCCCGGTCTTTCGGTGCGCCCTCGGCGGGTCTTTCGATGTCCGGCGTGTCGACGCTGGGTTTCGTTTGGCCGACGGGTATTTGGATGTCCGCCCCGCATCCCCGGTCAAAAGGGCCAGGGGCGAAAACGAAGACTTTACACTCCGCCCTTGCCTAGCCGATCTGCCAGCGAGGGCCGTCTACTGACCATTTAGGAGCAAAGCCCGCCTGCACTCGCCGGGTTCCCTCCGGGTGCTCGGCGTAGAAGTGTTTCATCGTGTCGGGCGGAACCAGACGTTTTCCCGCAGAGGCGGTAAAGACGGAGACGTTGGAGGGAACCGCGCCTTTCGGATCGGAAACGGGGCTCACATCCATAAAGATGCGCAGTTCGGAAAATTTGTCGCCCTCTACCCGGAAGATATCGCAGCAGGGCAGGGTGATCAGCGAGTTGTCCGCTTTGCGCCAGTAGGACACGTCCATTTCGACAAACACGCAGTCGCCCGACTCCCACAGCATTTTGATGTCGTGGTAAACGGCATTGATCTGAGCAAAAAACGCAGCGGCAGACTTCTCAATCGCCGGGCGATCCAGACAAATCTCGTAATTGCCGAACGCATAGACGGGCGTATTAGTGAAAAGGGCGGCGAAGCCTGGCACATCAAAGGATTCGCCCCGTGAAAAGAGGGTAAGAACGCGCTCGGCGTTTATGCCCGGAAAAGTTTCGATCATAGTTTTCTCCTGGTCAGAATCGCTGACAGACCGCAGAAAGACAAAATAAAAAGCGTAACCTCGAATTTCAGACCAAAATTCAGATGATGCCGCCCGTCGCACGAATGTTCTGCCCGGTAATCCAGTGGGCATCCTCCGAAACGAGCAGGGCAGCGGCGTTGGCGATGTCTTCCGGCCTGCCCAGTCTGCCGAGCGGTGTTTGAGAGATCAAACCCTTTGTCTGTTCCTCGTTCAAGACCATGCCGTCGGTGTCGGTGACGCCAGGAGCGAGCGTGTTGACCGTGATCCCCCGGTGTCCGAGTTCTTTAGCCAGAGCATTGCTGAACTGCTCGACGGCGGCTTTGCTCCCTGCATACGCGCCCGCTCCTGCCATCGCCATTGAAGTGCCGCCCGTTGAGATGCTCACGATTCTGCCGTTGTCCGCCAGGTGTTTGGCGGCCTCCTGAAGCGTGAAGTAAACGCCGCGAGTGATCCCGAACATTGCGTCGTAGTCCTCTTCCATGAGAAGCTGGGTTGGCTTGAATACATTGACCCCGGCGGCATTATTCACTAAAATATCGAGTTTGCCAAACCGTTCGAGGGTCTGCTGAAACAAAGCACGAACCGAGCCGAGGTCGCGCACATCGGCTTGCAGAGCGATGGCCTCCGAGCCGAACGATTGGATCGTTTGCACCACCGCTTCCGCTTTTTGGCGGCTGCCGTGATAGGTCACCACAACGTTTGCGCCGTCTTTTCCCAATCTTTCCGCGATGGCCTTTCCGATGCCGCGTGAAGAGCCGGTCACCAGTGCCGCTTTGCCCTTGAGAGTTGCTGCCATTTCGTTTTTTTCTTTCGATTTGTTTTGTCGGAAGGATTCGGGTCAGTCGGCTTTGCGCGTCATTTCAAGATCGAGAACAATCTCGACCTCATCGGAGAGCATCACGCCGCCGTCACTCGGCGCATTGAAGTTCATGCCAAAATCGCTGCGCTTGATCTGGGTGGTCGCCGTGGCCCCCCGGCGTAGATTACCCCAGGGATCGGTGATCTCTTCCGAAAGGTCGCGCACGAGCAGCGTAATCTCTTTGGTCACGCCGTGCAGATTGAAATCTCCCAGCACCTGCACCGTGTCGTTTCCGGCGTGCATCGCCTTCTGTGAGGTGAAACTGAGCGTGGGAAAGTTGGTCACGTCCAGAAACGCTTCGCTTTTTACATGGTCGTCGCGCTGCGTGTTGCCGGAAGCGAAACTGCCTGCTTCAAGGGTGGCACTGACCTTTAACTGCGTGAGGTTCTGAGGGTCTATCTCGACGGTTCCGCTTAATTGGGTGAACTCGCCGCGAACGCGAGCGATCATCAGGTGCCGGATCGAAAAATGCGCCCGGCTGTGCATGGGATCGAGAGTGTAAGTGAGCGTTTCTGCTCGGCTTTCTGGCGAAGTCATCAGGTTCCTTTCCACGCTTCCGACCCGAGTTCGAACAGAGGCGTGTTTCAAAATTTCTACAGCGAAACAAAGTCTTTTGCGTGCTCTCCTCGTTTCGCTGCGGGGTTGGGCTTTCTTTCTGCTGTGAATCTCTTCGGCTCTGGTGTTGAGAAAGCCGCTTCACGAAAAAATCGGCCCGGCGGATTACATTGAACAAGAATGATCTATTGAGGCCGCCTTAGCAGAATACGGGCTTGTCTGACAATAGTTGCATCGAAAACCGATTTTTTTGAAAAAAGCAAACGGGAAGTTTCTTGAGCAGGAGTGTGACATTCTTCGAGGGTTTTGTCTGTTCGTTTCTTGCGGAATGTTGTCGGTTTTTTGCTCAATGTTATTTGGGAGTGGTGTGACGAGCGATTCTCGTTCCGGCAAGCCTGTTCCCTCGGCGGCGAGGAAATCAACCTTTGCGGTAGGCGGAGGGGGTGATGCCGACCTGACGGCGAAACTGAACGGCGAAGCGGCTGTGGCTCTCAAAGCCGAGGGCGAAGGCGATTTCCCCGATAGATTGGTCGGAGCGTTTTAGAAGTCGTTTTGCACGTTCGATGCGCTGATGGATGAGGTATTGGTGAGGAGTTTGGCGGGTGGCGTTCTTGAACAAACGAGCGAAATGGTATTTGCTGATCCCAGCGCATCCGGCAAGATCATCCAGCGAGAGATCAGAATGAAGGTTGGCTTCGATATAGTCGAGAACCAGCCGCAGCCGCTTTGGAGTGAGTTTGGGTGAGGGAGAGAAAGGAGGCGACGGCTTCCCTGAAGCGGAAGAAAACGCCTGCGTCGCGTAGGTTCGCAGCAGATGAACGGTCAGGGCGGTGGTCAGGGAATCCGCATAAAGGCGTGAGCCGCTGCGCGGATGCTGGATTTCCTCGAAAAAAAGCTGCCCGAACTGCCTGAGCACGGGGTCTGCCGCTCCTAAAAATTCGCGGAGCGGAAAAGCGGAAATTCCCAGTTCCCCGGCGATTTGATCCAGCGCGTTCGGATGGAGGTAAAGATGCAGAAACTCAGCCTGGGGCGAGCCTTCTTCCTCTCTTTCCGGCTTCCAGGCCCATTGGGTAGACATCCCCTTCGGGATTACGATCACACTTTCCTCCGCGATCCGAGCCTTCTGAAAAGGTCTGCGCAATCCCGCGTCAAACCGCAGGTTGAGCAGAATTGGCTTTCCGACGGGCAGGAGAATGTGTTCATTGGGTGAGGCCGAGAGGTTGACTTCTTGGTGCGGATGTTTTCGATAGACCGCCTGAATTCGGTTCCAACCCTTTCCAAAACTCGAAGCCACCACCGACTCACGCAGTTGAGCGACATCCTTGTCTGTCAGCCTTGCCTGGGAACGATTGTGAAGCGAGAGAAGATTGGGCAAAGGATCGTCGGTTTCAGTGACAAAGAATGACATCGTTGTAATCTCTCGCCCAGCGAAATTCGGCTCCGACTTTTTTGTGCACCGAAGCCCCTCCTCGTTAGCTGCCGGTGGCCTGGCAGAATAGGGAAGCGAAGTATTGGTGTGTCTCAGATCGTAACGACCAACTCGATTGTACTCTGTCCAAGACGCTTTTGGAAACTCCTCTGTCGAAGAAAGGGAGGCTTCACCGCTGATACGGGCGGTTCTGAGCGAAAAACCGGGGCCTCCGAAAAGGCGGAGGCAGCCCTCGCCGGTTCGCTCTAAAACTGACGACGCAATTCAGTGACGATGGGCTGCGTGCCAGGGGACACAACGCGGGCAAGAGGCTAAGCGGCTTTTGCCTGAACGTTTTTTTGCTCGCCCGCCAGAGCCGCCAGGAGCGCGTAGGCACTTTCACCGCTCATCCGGGTGGGATCGAAATGGTCGGAAGCCGAACATCGCAGAAAAAGCGTACGGTTGAGTTTGGTTTCGCCCGCGTAGCCCATGGTCCAGGACGGAAAATGGCGGGAAGAAATCGGGGCACAGTCGAGCAGTAGGACTTTGCTGTGTCGGGGGTCTTGGCTGATGCGGCAGAATGTATCGGAAACCGCTTGACGATCCCCCTCCAGAATTTGCAAAAAGCAGCCGTTCGCAAAGCACAAAAATCCGGTAATGTGGTCGCCCGAATTGCGCCGCCGTGCCGTTTCGAGAATGTGTTCGATGTCGGGAGCGGAGCAGGCCTTTTCCATCACGCTGGCATAAATCAGGTGGATCAGATTCATTGGGGTTTACCTCCAAGGAATTATCGGCAAATTTCTTCAGGTATCAAGCGGGAAGTTGTTTGGAGCCGCCAAAAAACTCTTTGTTTTTCGTGAGTTTACCAACAAGGAGAGGTAAACTCTCGTGATGAAGTTTTGGAAGCAAAAACTCAAGAGCGGGAGCCGAACGGTTTTCCTCGGCATCTGCTTTGTGCAGGGCGAACCCCGCTTACCCTCGCCGAAGGCTTTAGAGCGCGAAATCAACCGCATCGTCACGAAGACCGACGGGAAAATCGGCGTGGCACTTTTGGAGGAAAACGGAACGCTGATTTCCGTGCATGGAAACCAGCGTTTTCCGATGCAGAGCGTTTACAAAGTCCCCATCGGGATGGCCCTGCTCCACGCCGTGGACCAGAAGCGGCTGCACCTCGACCAAAAAGTGCAAATTGGTCGAAGCGAACTGGTCTCCCCGCTTCTCCACAGTCCGATCCGGGAAAAGTATCCGCGTGGGGAAATCGTTTTGAGCGTGCGGGAACTGCTGGAATTTATGATCGAGGAAAGCGATGGAACCGCTTCAGACAAAATTTTGGCGTTGCTGGGAGGCCCGAAAGCCGTTTCCCGCTTTCTGGAGGGACTGAACATACACGGGGTGACGGTCGCCACAACCGAGCGGGAAATGGCGAGGAACGAGCGGGTTCAGTATCGCAACTGGACCACACCGGAAGCCTATGCAAAGTTTCTGCGGGCACTCTACGGGGGGCGCGGATTGTCTCCGGCAAGCCGAGCCTTACTGCTTCAGAAAATGCGTAACACGAAAACGGGCGCACACCGGATCAAAGGACTTCTTCCCCCCGGAACCCTTGCCGCGCACAAAACAGGTTCTTCCAGAACGAAAGACGGATTGACTCGTGCCACCAACGATGCAGGTTTCATCCCCCTTCCCAACGGACAGACGCTGATCGTGGTTGTATTCGTTTCGGACTCGAAAGCAGACACCGCCTCCCGTGAGGGAGCCATTGCACGCATTTCCCGTCAAGCCTGGGACTATTTTTCACGGCCTCCCCTCAAATAAAGATCAGACCCGGCTAGTGTCTGAAATTGGAAACCTCTTTTGCCAGATGAGGAGCGAGCAGTTCCGCAGAAAAACGAGCGAACTGAGTAGGCGGGTTTTTGCCGGGACGATGCACCACCACGATGCCTTTCTGAAGGTCGGTGCAGTAGATCACGTTCGCCATCGCACCGTTCATTGTCATGCCGCCATGAATAAAATCATACTCTTCGATTTTTACCAAGGCCAGCCGATCCAATTTGATTTTGTCGGTTTGGAAAATTGCGCCGCCGATGTGCCCCAGCATTTTGACGAGCAGCTCATCTTCGGCTGGCTCGCCCGCATCGAAGAACTCCGGGTTTTCTCCAAAATGATCGTAAAAATACTCAAAGGTGTCCGCAAAAACTTTTCCCGCTGCGATTTTATACCGCAGCGTTTCCAGCAGCGATAAATCCATGTTGTTGCTCCTTTTGCGGTGGATTCCGCAGGGGCCGCCTCAATGCTCCGCCTCTTTTTTCGAGACCGCCTGCCCTCATTCCTCTTTCGCTCCAGAGCCTCACCGAAAAGCGGCTTCCTGCGGCCTTATTTGGGGAGGGCCTTCCAATTGCGCTGGTTTTGGGCGGCGGCGAGCAGGCGGTCTCGCGCTTCGCTGAGGTCAAGGTTCGGGAAAAACGAAAGCGAACTGCCGCCTTCGCCCCGAACATAAATCGGTTCCCCGTCTACCCAGGTCGCTAAAACGTCCGAAGCAGAGGCCGCATAAACCAGCGCGTTATGGGGATCATAGGCGGGGATCGAATTGAGGGTATTGATCCGAACCGCGCAGAGGTCGGCGCGTTTGCCGGGGGTGAGAGAACCGATTTGGTTTTCCAGCCCCAGGGCCCGCGCCCCGCCCAGGGTCGCCATTTCCACCGCCTCCTTTGCGCCCAGCCCCTCGATTTTTCGGCGGGAAGCCCGCTGTATCAACACCGCGAAACGCATTTCCTCAAACAAATCCATTCCGTTGTTGGAGGCTACGCTGTCCGACCCCAGGCCGACGGGGTTTTCTCCAGTTCGCCCCCGCAGTAAATTCAAGGGCGCGACGCCATTGCCAAGCTTCGCATTCGATTTGGGGCAGTGCGCCCACGCGACGCCTGTCTCCTGAATCAAGTGCCGATCCGATGCCGAAACTCCGACGCCGTGCACCAGCAGCGTTTGCGGAGAAAGGCAGCCGTGCCGCGCCAGATAGGAGACGGTGCTTTCCCCCGGCGGCTCCCAGGGAATGCCTCGCCGCTGGAACATCGCCGCAATTCCCCCGGTTCCCGCCCTAAACAAGGCTCCCTCTGCCTGAGATTCTGCGGCATGGATGCAGAGCCGAAGTCCTTTTCGAGCGGCATATTCGCCCAAAGCCGTAAACAATTCACCGCGCACCGTATACGGAGCGTGCGGAGACACCCCAACCGTGAGCCGTGTCCCTTCGGCCTCTTGTTCCAGCCCGCTTACTTTCAGATCGAGCTCCGCGATAATGGCCCTGACTGCCGCCTCTTTCGGATCGATCCCAAACACCTCCTGGTAGACGATCCCGCGCAAACCCAGGGCTTTTGCGCCGAAAAGAGCCGCCCCGGAATCTGTGCAGTCGCCAATCGTGGTGATGCCCGCCGCCACCGCCTCTGCCGCTCCAATCGTGGCGGAGGCCACCCAGTCTTCCCAGGCAACGATGGCTTTACGGGCGGTAAGTTCTCGAATCCAGGGGAAAAACTCGATGTCTTCGAGCAGGCCGCGCATCAGCGTATAGTCGAGATGAGTGTGAACATTGACAAGGCCGGGAAGCAAAATGGCATCGGGAAGGTGACAAACCGCGTCGGCGAACGAGGTAAGTTGGGAGGCAGGGGCGACCTGAAGGATCACGCCGTTCTCGACAAGAACCGCGCCCCTTTCAAGCGGCGGGGCATCTACCGGCAGAATCCAGTCTGCGGAAAATAGCGTTTTCATGGAGGATCCTCCCAGCTATTCTAGTCCCTGTTCGGCAAGCTGAATCGCCGTAACGAGGGCGCGGGCTTTGTTGAGGCATTCTTGATGCTCGGTTTCTGGCACGGAGTCGGCCACAAGGCCGCCTCCCGCCTGGAGATAGGCTTTCTGACCGTCTACCCACATCGTTCGCAGGGTGATCGCCATATCCATGTCGCCGGAATAGGAAAAATAGCCGACGGCTCCCGCATAAAAGCCCCGGCGGGTTTTTTCCTGCTCATCAATAATTTCCATTGCCCGAACTTTGGGTGCACCGGAAACGGTTCCCGCCGGAAAACAGGCCCGCAGCACATCGAACACATCGTTTTGGGGCGAGATCGTGCCGGTGACATTGGAGACGATGTGCATGATATGCGAGTACTTTTCCACCGTCATCAACTCATCTACGGAAACGGTGCCGTACTCACAAACCCGTCCGATGTCGTTGCGTCCAAGGTCAACCAGCATGATATGTTCTGCCCGCTCTTTTTCGTCCGCCAGTAATTCGGTGACAAGGCGGGCGTCTTCTTCCGGGGTGTCGCCGCGAGGCCGGGACCCGGCAATCGGGCGTTCGCGCACCGTGTTTTCGATCACAGTGACGAGAATTTCCGGCGAAGTCCCAATTAGTTTGCGCTCTCCGAGGCTGATGTAGAACATATAGGGAGAAGGGTTCACGGAGCGAAGAGCACGGTAGAGATCAAAGGGCGAAGCGGAAAACTCAACCTCGAACCGCTGAGACAGCACCACCTGAAACGCATCTCCGGCAAGAATGTAATTGCGGCAGCGTTCCACCGCCGCTTTGTAATCCTCGGTCGGTGTTTTATGAACCACCTCAATAGCTTTAGGAATGCGGGGTTCCGGCTGAAGCAGGGTTTCGGGATGCGGGGTTCTCAGGCGTTCGAGCAGCAATTCGATTTTGCGCTCGGCCTCCCGATAGGCTTTCTCGACCGCCTCTTCGGAACTCTCCCGGATGTGGGCGTTGCACAGCACTTTCACGCGATGCCGCACATGATCGAAAATGAGCAGCGTGTCGGTGAACAAAAACAGGGCATCGTCCACATCGAGTTCGTCGGGGTTGGTATCGGGCAGGGTCTCGAAAAAGCGCACCACATCGTAGCCGAGAAACCCGACGGCTCCGCCGCAAAAGCGGGGAAGATCGGCGGTGGGGACGAAATTGTAGCGTGAGAGGATTTCTTTGAGCAGCGTGAGGGGGTCTTCGTTTTCGGTGAGGGTGAACTGCCGCTCTTCCCCGTCTTCGAGAATAAGAGCATTGCGCCCTTTCGAGCGAAAAATCAGTGAGGGTTCCGTGCCCAAAAACGAGTAACGCCCGATGCGCTCGCCTCCCTCCACGCTTTCTAGCAGAAACGCAATGCGGCTGTCATCTCCCTCCGTGAGTTTTTCGTAGGCCGAGACGGGAGTGATCCGATCCGCGAGAAGTTCCCGGTAGATCGGAATGAGGTTGCCGCGTTGAGCCAGCAGGTGAAACTGAGCGAGATCGGGAAACAGCATGGGCGCGTGGGTGTCGCCTTTCGGTGAATATCGGTCAAAAATGGAAGCATCGCACTTGGTAAACCGGAGAGTAACAAGCCCCGGCCTTTTTGCCGAGAGCAGCAGCAAACGTCTTCAGAGCCTATTTCGGGGTGAAAGCCGTGCCGCCGGTAAGAACTGGCGGCAGCGGATAAGCCAGTTTGGTGCGTCCGGTGATAACCATTCGCCCCGGCTCGCAGGTAATCGCGTCCAGGGTGGTCGGAAAGGGCAGCAGGGAAAGATCAATCTTCATTTTCTGATTGACTTCGCCCTCGATGTACTCCGTGATGGCGGAGGGCAAGCCGAACATCCCGGACTTTCCACTGCTGAGGTCGAGTCTGACGCGCACTCCATTTTCGATTTTCGGCACAGCGTCTACGGTGAATGGAGCGATTTTGTAGTGTCCAGACACCTTGATTTTGCCTGACATCACCTCGGCTTTCAAGTTTTTGACGGGGGCATCCGCAGGGAGATTGGCGGTCAGCAGCGCGTTGAGGTTCGGCTCGGAAAGAATGACTTTCAGCTTCTGCTCTCCGGCGGAAACTTTCGCTTTCTGATCGCCCTGCGGCGCGAGTGCAATCACCGAAGGGGCCTCAATGCGTACTTCATCCAGCGTGAGAGAGCGGGGCAGGCGCACGTTTTGAGCAACGAGTTGTAGTTGTCCGATTTCGATTTTTTGTTCCATGATTCAATTTCGATCCAGCGATCAACACGAATTTACCCTGGCTGGCTTTTCAGAGAGGGAAGGGCAAAACCGACTCTCGTCATTTGCTTTTTCGTCTGTGTTCGTCCGTGACTCTTGGTGGATGATCCTTCGCTATCCTTTGAAAAGCAGGCGTTTGAGATCGTTGTACATCACGAGAATGAAAATCGTCCCGATGATGAGAATTCCCACCTTTTGCGCGGCGATAAATTCCTGAAACGAAAGTTTGCGGCGGCGGATACCCTCCATTCCGAGCAGCATCAAGTGCCCGCCGTCCAGAAGGGGGATTGGAAGCAGGTTCATTACGCCTAGGCTGATGCTGAGGGAGGCGGCAGTCGCCAGCACCTGCTTGAAACCGCTTCGGCTGTCGTCTCGAATCTGTCCCGCGATTCCAATGGGGCCGCTCAGGTTTTCCCCGGCGTGTCGGCTGAAAATGGTTTGAAACATCATCTTCACCTGAAACGCAAGCAGTTTCGTTCCTTCCCGCATGGAGATCATCGGGTTGGGATACCGCTGCCACTCAATCGAAGGAGCGACACCAATGGCACCGACGGTTTTTTCGACTGTCTTGCCGTTTTCCTCGACCTTCTGTTTTTCCGAAGCCGGGGTTACCGGGATCGTTAGAAGGTCGCCTTCGCGTCTGATCTTGAGGGTCAGGAGATGCCCGGGGTTGGCACGAATTTGGCTGACGAGATCGGGCCATTCCGAGACGGGCTTCTGGTTTACAGACAGCACCCGGTCTCCTTCTTTCAGGCCCGCTTTCTCGGCGGCTTTCCCGGAAATCACCATTCCCAGCACACTTTCCATTTTGTCGGGAACATGGGGAAGGCCGGTAGTCACGCCCATAATGCAGATCATCAAGTAGCCGAGCAGGAGGCTGGCAAGCGGCCCGGCAAAGATCACCGAGGCCCGCTGCAAAAGCGGTTTCTGATTGTAGGCCTGGGGATCGGGCGGGCGCGGCGCGGCTTGAAGCACGCTTTGCAGATAGCGGCGTTCACTGTCGTTGATGCCTTCCGAGCCGACAAGAGCTTCAAGTTCGGCGCGTCCGGGCGGGGTCAGTTTCGAATCGGTTCCAATCGCGTTATAAATTGCCTCGCTCACCCGGTCGGAGATATGCTTTTCGTCTACGTCTTTGAGGTCTGAAAGGTCAAGGCCGGCGAGCAGGCGTTCGTTTCGTTTCGATCCAGGCTGGCGAACATAGGAGCCTGCGTAGGCGTCTTCAGGTTCCATTCCGGCGATTTTGACGAAACCGCCGAGGGGAATGGAGCGCACATTATATTCCGTTCCGTTCCGTTCGCCGATGCGCCAGATTCGCTTGCCGAAAAACAGCGAAAAGTCGTCCACGCGCATTCCGCACAGCTTGGCGGCAATGAAATGCCCCCACTCGTGTACGACGACGAGCACACTCAAAACTCCGACAAAAACAAGGACGGTTCGCAAAAAATCCATAAGTGGGTGCTGGGGGCTGCGGAAAAAACCGTTTTTCCGCAATCGGCCCTACTCCTTTTTCATCCAGTCCCGCGCCCACCGATCCGCCTCCAGGATATGAAGGAGCGTGGGAGAAAGAGACTCGTGTGCATCCATCGCCGCGGTGACCCGGCGCATTATGTCTAAATACGTAATTTTTCGCTCTAGAAACTGCGCGACCGCCGCTTCGTTTGCAGCGTTCATCACGGCGGGCATCGTACCGCCCCGGTTCACGGCCTCTTGAGCGATTTTCAGGGCAGGAAATTTTTCACGATCCGGCTCCTCGAAGGTAAGATGAGCGTAATCTTTGACCTCCATGCGGGGCAGCCGGGTGTCCACGCGCTCCGGGTAGAGCAGAGCATACTGAATGGGCAGGCGCATATCAGGCAGACCCATTTGGGCAAGGGTCGAGCCGTCCTGAAAGCGCACCATCGAATGAACGATGGACTGCGGATGAATGACCGCCTCCACATCGTTCATCGGAACATCGAACAGCCATTTTGCCTCAATCGTTTCGAGGGCTTTGTTCATCAGGGTGGCGGAGTTGATGGTCACAAGGCCGCCCATCGTCCAGGTTGGGTGCTTGAGTGCCTGCTCCGGGGTTACGGTTTCAAGGGCTTCTTTCGGGGTGGTGCGAAAGGGGCCGCCCGAAGCGGTCAGGATCAGTTTTTCGATGCTCTTATCAGGTGCGCCCTGCAAACATTGAAACAGGGCGGAGTGTTCACTGTCAATGGGCAGCATTTTCACGCCCTTCTGCTTTACAAGGGTCATGGTCGGTTCGCCTGCCGCCACGAGCACCTCTTTGGAAGCAAGACCGATGTCTTTGCCCGCTCGGATGGCGGCATGGGTGGGAGCAATGCCTATCGCACCGGCTACCGCAACCACCACCAGATCGGCGTCCGGCAGAGAAGCGATTTCGCACATTCCCTCGACGCCCGCCGAAAGGGACGCCGCGAAGCCGAGGGCGTTTCGCAGTTCGGGCAGTTTTGCTTCCAAGCCGAGGGACAGCTGGCCGACACCAAACTCCCGTGCCTGAGCCGCAAGCAGCTCTGCGTTATTGTTGGCCGAGAGACCCACAATCTGGAATCGCCCCGGCAGCCGCCGCACGATGTCCAGCGTTTGTGTGCCAATGGAACCCGTTGAACCTAAAATCACAAGCCGCTTCATTGTGAGGGATGTGTCCTATTCTTTCGGGGCATTCGCTTTGAGGGCAGAGACCAGCTGCGCGGCTTCGGCTGCTTTGAGACGGGGCGCGGTTTTTTTTAGCAGGCCGACGAACGCAGCAATTTCATCGGGATCACCGGGATAGCCGATGTTCTGCTCTTTGGGCATCGCGTTGGAGTCGGCCAGCTTTTTGCCTTTGTCATCAAGAAAAACGTAAAACGGCAGGCCTGACTTTTCGCCGCCCATTTTTTTCATCAGTTCGTTCGCGCCGGGGTTCTCCAGCGACTTTTGGTCGCCGTGCTCCTGCACATCGAGATGCACCACCACATAATTGGCTTCGATAGGCTCTCGGAATTCCGGCTTCTCCATCACTTGGTCAAGCCGTTTGCACCAGCCGCACCACGACGCATGGTAGATCACCAGCACTCGTTTTTTCTCTCGTTTGGCCTGGGTTTGTGCGAGTTTCAGCGCGGCAGAGGAGGGCAGAGGCCGGACATCGTTGGCTTTCGTGGCGATTTTAGCGGTTTTTTGCACCTGCGCGTTTGCAGGAAGAAAGGCTAAGCCGCCTGTAAAAGCGAGCAGGGAAATGGGAAGCAGTCGAAGGTACATGGCGGGTCTCCCGATCTAGTCGTTCTGGTCTATTCGCCGCCGCCCTCCCTCTTTCCTGCCCGCCCTGTTCCCGCAAAAAGGAAAAGTCGAGGGCCAACCCCGCCCCCGCAAATTGCGGGAGCGGGGTCAAGGCGGGCAGGGTTTCGTTTCGGGCAGTGGCGCCGCTTCTGCATGGGGCATTGAGGCCGAGCATCGAGAGGCTAAGCATGAAACCAATCCGGGAGGGAGGCCGTGTATTTTCGAAGACCAGGCATCTGACATACCCGTTTGGGGAGCACCGAGAGACCGGCCAATGAGAGACGGAGCGTTTCGACCGGGCATTAAAATACCCGTCTGGGAAGCCTGCGGCTAAACGTCCTGAAAACGGAATGGCGAGCATTTTGCTCCCAGCACAAAGTTTTCCTTCGGGTTTCGGAAGAAGGTTATGCTTTTGCGAGTTGCTCCTGTGCTTGTTTATCCGCCGGGGCGAACACCGAGGAGACATCCGTGTAAAATCGGAAATGCTCCACCAATCCCGCCTCATTGCGACTGGTGAGGGCGACGGCGCGAGCCGTCACCCTGCCGCCGTCTTTCCGCTCATAATGGTTGAGGGCTTCGAGCGCAAACGCCGTGTCGCTGCCATAAATGTTGAGCAATTCGTGTTCGAGGCTGTGGAACGTTTGCCAGTATTGCGCCAGCCCCTTCAGAACCGCTTCCTTCCCCCTTACGGATTCCTGATTATTCTGCGTCATCCGGCAGTTTTCGGCCAGATAGGTGCCGTATTTTTCCACGTCTTTGTCATCAATGGCTTGCAGGTAGCCGAGATACCAGGCATAGGCCGCTTCGGAAATCTGGTTGATCTCCAGAGTATCGGTTTTCATCGTTCGCTCCTTGGGTGGGTTTGTGGGTGGTTTTCCCAATCGGGCTTCCGAAATGTCTGGATAAACTCGATTGGGTTTTCGGAGTGTACCGGTTACAAAAGGAGGCGTCTAGGACGATTTTGACCTACGGGAAATTTGAGCAGGGGTGTGGCCGAGAAGCCGCTTGAAGTGCCGGGTGAGATGGCTTTGATCGTAGAAACCAACCTCTGCCGCCGCTTCGCCGGGGGAAACGCCCCGTTCCAGCAGGGTTTTCGCCTTTGCCACGCGCAGGCCGATTTGGTAGGCGTGGGGCGGCAGCCCCAGCGTTTGCGTAAAGGCACGGCAGAGATAAGCCGGGGTCAGACCGGCCTCAGAAGCGAGGTCTGCCAGCGGGAGTTCTTCGGTGAAGCGTTCCTGAAGAAAAGCCGCAGCCTGATGGATTCGGTTTGTTTCTGAAATCGTCTTGGACGGGAGGGAGGCGGAAGTCAGAGCCTGGCAAAGTGCCAGTAACGCTTCTTCCTGCAAAAGCCGGGGCTGCTGTTGAACGACGGTTTCATAGGCCACGAAAAAGGCGGGAATAGCCGCCGGGGTATCGCATACTCCTGCCTGGTGCCAAAGAGTACGAGGGTCTAGGGCTGCCTCCCCAAACCATCTGGCGGAGACGTTCAGCACCTTCACGGCAAATTCGGCGTGAGCGGGAGTTCCCGCGTGAGGCTCCTGCGGGGGCACGACCGAAAGAACGCCGGGGCCGGTTTCATGAACGGAACGCCCTCGCCGAAATTTACCTCGCCCCCGATATACGGCGACAAACTCGACCTCTTCGTGCAGGTGCATCGGCTGCCCGCCGAAATCGCCGACACAGTGGTAAGCGTTGATGCCGAGAGTGGATGTGCGTTCGCGCTCCGTCAGGCTCACGGCTCGAAACCTGCCCCGGCTTCCTGCTCGGCAGCGGGACGAAGCAGGGTTTGCGGCGCAGAATCCGGGCGCGTTTCCACTGAGCGCAAAAGTGTTTCGCCGGTTCGATCCTGCTGAGTGGAGGCACGGAGCAGTGTTTTCGCGCTAGTTTCTTCAAGGGCCAGCAGTTCGAGAGTCAGCAGGCTTTCCCCGGCGGCAGTGCGTACCTGCTGATGCCAGGGGGTGCTGCCCTTGAGTTTTGCTAGGTTTCGCAGGCTGGGCAGGGCGGAGGTATCCCCAAGGCGAGCCAAGGCTTTTACGATTTCTACTATGCAGTCGGCAAAAAGATCGCCGTACAGTTTTTCTTGAAAAGCCGAAAAACTGATCGGTGTCATCGCCATCACACGATGGAGCAGTTTTTTCTGTTTCGTGGGCAGGGCTTCGGCATTGTCGGCATTGAGGTGCGGCAGCAGTACTGTGAGTGAGGACGCGAGTTCATACAGAAGCGAGTAGTTCGCGTTTTTGCCGCCGATCCAGAGATCGAGCATTGGAGCGATAAAGCGAACGTCTCCGGTTTCTTCGATTTTAAGGAAGGCCTTGCGTCTGCCGTTTTTTTTGAGGCGGCGAGGAACCACACGGTAAGCGTAATGCAAAGCTCCTGCCAGTGCCCCAACCAGCAGAAGAAAAGGAAGCAGAGCCCCGGCAAGGGATTGACTTGAAAAAAGCAGAAGAGTTGTGAGATACGCAGTGGCTCCTCCGAAGAAGCTTACACCCACGATGGTTAACCGGCCCGGCAGCTGCTTGAAAGGGCGTGCCTCCTGCTTCAGTTGATCCAGTAAAGCCTGCTTTTCTTCGTCCCATTCGGTTAGGCCCTTTGCGGGTTCCGAAGAAACTTTGTCTATTTTCGGCAAAACCGTTTTTTCGGAGAAAGCAAAACGGAGGTTCATGGTGCTCTCCTTCGAGTTAGAAACGAATGAAACAGTGATGCGGTTTCACGCGGTTTCAGGATTCTTCGATGACGGCCCCGAATTTTCGGACGCGGCGGGAATAGTCGAGCAGGGAAGCAATAAACTCGGATTGATCGAAGGCAGGCCAGGGAGCAGCGGTAACGTAGATTTCACTGTAGGCAGTTTCCCACAGCAGAAAATTGGAGAGGCGCAGTTCCCCGGCGGTGCGGATCAGCAGATCGGGATCGGGAATATCGGGGGCGTAGAGGTGTTGAGCGACAGTCGTTTCGGCGATAAGGGCGGGGTCGAGTTCCCCCGCGTGTACCTTTTGAACGATGGCGCGAATGGCGTCCACCGTCTCGGCGCGTCCGCCGTAATTGATAGCGAGGGTAAAGGTCAGCCCGGTGAAGTGGGCCGTGCGCCGCATCGCGCTTTCGTACTCCTCGCGGAGTTCGGCGGGCAGTTCGTGCATCCGTCCGATCACCCGCACCTTGATCTCATTGTGGATCAATTCTTCGATTTCGGCCCGCATTGCCCGCAGCATCAAATCCATGAGGCCGCCGACCTCTTCTTGGGAACGCCGCCAGTTCTCCGAAGAAAAGCCATAAACGGTCAGATATTTCAGGCCGAGGTCGTCCGCCGCGTACACCGTGTCTTTCAGAGTGCGGTAACCCTGATCGTGCCCATGAAGCCGCGAAAGACCCTGCGCTTTTGCCCAGCGTCCGTTGCCGTCCATGATGATCGCCACATGAACGGGCAGTTTCGCCGGATCGAGCGGGGTGTTTTCGATCTTGAGTTTTGTTCGGGGAGGAAAAAGCATAGGGACCGACGGAAGGGGCGCGGGGCGGGAAAGACAGTCTTCTGTTCGAGCGGTCACCAGGGAAAAGAGAGAAAAGCCAGTCCCTGATCCCTTGTTCCCCACCCCGCGCCCCTGCAATTCAAACTTCGAGCAGTTCCGATTCTTTGGTTTTCGTAATGCCGTCAATCTCGGCGATGTACTTGTCCACCAGCTTCTGTACTTGTTCGGCGGCCCGCTTTTCTTCGTTCTCAGACAGAGGGGTTTCCTTGTCTTTTTTCGCGGCCTGTAGTTTTTTGATCGCTTCCTGCCGGTAATTGCGAAGCGAAACCCGTCCTGCCTCCGCTTTTTGCTGCACCTGTTTGATCAGGTCTTTGCGCCGCTGCTCGGTGAGCGCGGGAATGTTGAGGCGGATGCCGTTGCCGTCATTGTTGGGCGTAATCCCGACATCCGATTTCAGAATGGCTTTTTCGATTGCTCCAATCAAGCTGCGATCATAGGGGGTGATGAGCAGCTGCCGCGATTCGGGCACCGAAACAGCGGCCACTTGATTTAAGGCGGTGACGGCCCCGTAAACTTCAACCTTAACGTGCTCCAGAATGCCGGGATGCGCCCGCCCGGTTCGAATCAGCGAATACTCGTGGCGGGTGGCATCAATCGCCTTTTTCATTTTTTCTTCAGTGTCTTTGAGTAGCTCAGGAATCATTGTTTTCGTTCCTCAAAAAAGGAGCGGGTTTGAGGAGAAGAGCCGTTTCAGCCCCATCGTCCTACCCGTTACTGCTGACCAGAGTGCCGATTTCTTCGCCCTCGACCACGCGGCGGATATTGCCTTCGTCGGCGATGTCGAATACAACAATCGGAATATCGTACTCTTTACAAAACGTAAAGGCGGTTTGATCCATTACCCGGAGATTGTCGGTGATACAGGTATCGTAGTTGACGTGCGTGTAGCGAACCGCGTCGCTGTGTTTGCGGGGGTCTTTGTTGTAAATGCCGTCAATGTTGGTGGCTTTGAGCACGGCATCGGCACGAATCTCTTTGGCACGGAGGGCCGAGGCAGTATCGGTGGTAAAAAACGGGTTGCCCGTGCCCCCTGCCAGCACTACCACGCGCCCTTTTTCCATATGACGAATGGCGCGGCGGCGGATAAAGGGTTCCGCCACTTCCGCCATCGAAATCGCGCTCATCACACGGGTCTGGACGCCAAGTTTCTCCAGGGCATCCTGAAGAGCCATCGCATTGATGACCGTGCCCAGCATTCCCATGTAGTCGGCGGCGGCGCGTTCCATCCCGGAGGCGGCGGCACGCTCTCCCCGCACAATGTTTCCCGCTCCGATGACAACCGCGATTTCCGCGCCTGCCGCATGAGCCGAAGCGACCTCACCGGCAATGGCGCGAATGGTGCTGTAGTTCAGCCCGATTTGCGGTGTGACCTGAGTTTCCCGTCCAGCAATGGCGGCCTCGCCGTGCTCGGCGGCAAAGGCTTCCCCGGAAAGTTTCAGCAGAACTCGTTTCCAGCGAAGATGCGGAACGGCGTCGGGCAGGGAGTAGGTTTCTTCCTGCGCCGACGCCGTTTTCTGCACCGTACCTGAGAGGCCTGAAGAATAAGACTGAGGGTCTGATTCGGCGGTCTCCATTATTCTGCCGTCTCCTTGATCGCCCCGGAAGCGTCTACGCCTTTTGCTTCCTCGCCCGTGCTCTCACCTACGTTATAGCGAATAAAGCGGCGGAGGGTGGCTCCGTGCTCGCCCAAAATCTGCGTCACGGTTTTCTTCTGTTCGCGAAGCCAGGGCTGATCGAGCAGGACGGTTTCCTCGTAAAACTTTCGGATGCGGCCTTCGACCACTTTTTCAACGGCGGCCTCGGGCTTACCTTCGTTGAGGGCGGTGGTGCGGGCGATGTCGCGCTCCTGCTCCAGCGTCTTCGCGGAAACTTCTTCGCGGTTGAGGTATTTCGGGCGGGTGGCGGCCACCTGCATCGCCAGCTCACGAGCGAGGGTTTGCAGGCTTTCGGATTTCGCGTCTTCCGGCGATTTCGCACCAAGCTCGACGAGCACCCCGATTTTGTCGTTGGCGGGAACATGGACATAGCCTGCCACTACGCCGTTTTCGTCAGACTGGATGACCTCGAAGCGTTTAAACACCATTTTCTCGCGCAGTTTCGAGTAGACATCATTGACGCGATCCTGAACGTTAAAGCCTTCCTGAGTGCGGGAGGGCTGTCCCAGGGCGTGCTCCACCGATTCGGAGCCGGTATGGAGAACGTGTTCGGCCAGTTCTTTGGCGAGGGATTTGAAATCGTCGCTGCGGGCGACAAAGTCGGTTTCGGAGTTCAGTTCGATAATGGCTGCATCGCGGGAGTCCGCCACCACCACAGCGATTACGCCTTCGCCCGCCACCCGGTCAGTAGCTCCGGCGGCTTTGCCGCCCATTTTCTTGCGAATCCAGACGGTCGCTTCCTCAAAATCGGCATTGGTTTCTTTGAGTGCTTCTTTGCACAGCATCATCGCCGCGCCGGTTTTTTCGCGCAGCTCCATCACCATTTTGGCAGTAATTTCAGCCATTGAAAAATCTCCTCGTTATTTTGCAGCGATTCTTCGGCGGGAGGGGCAAGCCTTGATTTCAGGCTCGCCCCGCGCCCTCCCTAGTTAGTTTGAGTTAGTTTCGCCCATCCGGGAATACTCGTCTTCTTCTCCCGGCTTCACTACCGTATCCGCAGAAGTTGCTTCCGTCTCTGGAGTTTTCGCTTCCGCAATGGGAGCGACCGGCTCTGCCGAAGCCAGGGGTTCTTCCGCGACCGGAGCGGCGGCAGAGGCGATTTCGGTTATCGCTTCGGGGGCAGTGTCCGAGACGGAAGCCGTTTCTTCAGAGGGGGCCAGAGCGGTTTCGACCTCAACGGATTCCCCGACGGTCACGCTCTCTACGGCGGCATCGGGAGCCAGTGCATCCACATCCGGTTTTTCGGCGTCTTCGGCAAACTCGGAGGTAATGGCGGCTTCCGCGTCCTCTTCGGTTTCCCACTCGGACTGCTTGATTTCCGCAATCGCGTCAGCAATTTTGGAGGCAATCAACTTGACGGCTCGGATGGCGTCGTCATTGCCGGGAATCACATAGTCGGCGTCGTCGGGGTCGCAGTTGGTGTCCACGAGGGCGACAATCGGAATGTCGAGGCGGCGGGCTTCTTGAACCGCGAGCTTCTCTTTTTTGAGGTCTACGATCACGAGACAGTCGGGCAGGCGGGTCATCTCTTTCACACCGCCCAGATAGCGAACCAGTTTATCGCGCTCTTCGATGAGCAGGAGGGCCTCTTTTTTGGTCAGTCGCGCCAGCGTTCCGTTCGTTTCCATGTCGTTGAGTTCGACAAGGCGTTTCACCCGGTCGCGCATTGTGCGGAAGTTGGTGAGCATTCCACCGAGCCAGCGTTGGTTCACGTAATACTGCCGGCAGCGGGTGGCGGCTTCGGAGATTGCATCCTGCGCCTGCTTTTTGGTTCCGACGAAAAGAATACGTCCGTCGGCCTGTACGATTTCCTGCACGAATTTCTGCGCCTCATCAAAGAGTTTGAGGGTTTGATGCAGGTCTACAATGTAAATGCCGTTGCGTGCCCCGTAAATGTAGCGTTTCATTTTGGGGTTCCAGCGGCGGGTCTGGTGTCCGAAGTGAACGCCTGCTTCGAGGAGTTCTTTCATGGAAAGCGATGCCATAACTGTGTCTCAGTCCTTTCGGTTGTCCCTCCCGGTGCTTCTTTTCTGACAGGACAACCTTTTGAGAAAGTTGCACCTCCTGGAGCAGATCCGCTTCCGGTGTGAGATTGGGCGCAGGGGCGGGAGTAGGGAATTGCCGCTGCACCGGTTTTCTGAGCCGCCGGGGACAGCCCGCAAAGGGCCTTCTCAGGGTTCAGTCAAACCACACTAGTGTACCCGAACGAGGCCAAAAAATCAAGGGAGGGAAGGCTGGGAAAGTTGTGATATAATCATCCCTGATGAGGTCGTTTCCTGCGTTCACCGGTCAAGGCGTTCTGTCGCCCAAAATCCATGACGATATCTTCAGGAAAAGGAGTCAAGCTATAAATGGAACTGTGTTCACCAAAACAAAACGTAAACTCAATACCGACTACCGAGCCGAATTAGAGACTTTACTCTCCGAAATGGAGAGATGCGAAGCAAGAATGAAAGCGCATCACGCGGCGGCTGACCGACTGGAGGGTGAAACCGAGCACGTCAAAGCCGAGACGAAAGCGATTGCGGCGAAAATTGACGTAAAACTCGCTGAACTCAGAGAGCAAGTCAGTCAGCTGTCGAGAGCGAAATAGCCGATGCTAAAACAAATCCTTGACTTCGGGAACAAGTTGTTTGCGCTGATGCGAAGAGTCGAAAACTGGAAGAAGAAAACACGGCTCGTCGTGAAGAGCTGAAGGAAGTACGGCTGGAAATTAAGGAACTCAATCGAAAGGTAGACGAGCTCTCTGATGTGGTGAAGCTGCTTGTTTTCGAGTTTCAACGGGATCGTGAGAACGCGGAGCAAGACCGGGAAAACCAGCGACTCCGTTTAGAAAACATTCTGCTGCGCTACGAACGCGGACTTCCATCCGGCAAAAAGACCGATCCCGATGCTGAACCCTAAGCCCAACTTTCAGAAGGAAGACCACCCTCTTTCTCCAACAGGAAGAAGGTTTTCGTCAAGACGTTTAGGAAAACAATTGCAATGGCGATAGGCAGCTCACCAGTGTCTCGTCGGGTAGCGGCGTTGTGAAGCAGGCTCTTGCCGCAAAGCAGACTTCGAGCCTGAGAGATCAAAAAAGAATTAATTTAGTGCTGTATTTTGTTGAATTAGGATATACTTTTCAGGACACCGTATCATTTACGGGATTCATCGTCCGCTGATGGGGCTGAGGCTCCGTTTTTGTTCCTGTGGAAACACGGAAAGGAAAGGCTCTCCTTTAGGACTTACGCGGTTGTTGTCTGAGGTGTTTGCCAGACTTGCCTTGCATGTCGGATAGCGTCTCGGAAGAGTTCGCGCTTGCACTCGTACCAACTCTTGCCCGTGCTCCAGCGTTTTTGCTCCAGTCGGACAAAGGCTCGGAGTGCCAACACGATGTGATTGCGTTGCGCTCGTTCGCTTCTCGCCTGACATCGCTCGACGCCACAGCATTGCTTCAAGCCTCGGTGGTACTCTTCGATGAAGAGGGCTTCGGAGGCGACGCGCTTTCGCTCGGTTTCCGTCATCGAAAGATCGCTTGTTGCCCAGAACTGCGGGTGTTCCTGATTGGCATCCAGAGTGACGAACACCCGAACCAACCCGTAGCCCTTCAGGTAGACTTCGGCTCCTTCCGGGGGAACGGTCAGGTCACGAATGTAACGTTGCCCTTGCCGATCCAAGTTGACGAGGCGATTGGACTTCAGGCGCGTCAACCAGTGCCACCCCTTGTCACGGATCGCTTTGAGATTGGGCAAACCGGAGTACCAACTGTCGAAGCAAACGTACTCCGGGGTGAACCCGCGCTCTTGGGCGGTGTCGAGCATCGCCCGGAAATGCGTGTTTTTGGTCACCCCATCCACCGGAGCGTTGGAAAGGCGGCAGTCAAGGGGAAGTTTGGCTCCTCCGTCTGTCCACAGCAAGGTGACGAGATTGATGCCGTAGACACTGCGATGATGCTTGCCGCTCCAGTGTTTGTGAACGAGTGCGATGTGTCGGGCATGAGGCTTGTCGAGGGTGCTGTCGTCGAGCACGAGAACCCCGCTCGTCTTGGTCACGAGAGCCTCGACTTCGCGCCACAGTGCCTCGGTGTCGGGAGGCAATCGCTGCAACAAACGAGTGTACGCATCGTGGGCAGGAGGAGTGTCCTGCGCTCCATCGGTGCGCGAGGCTTCCGTGAGGCAAAACGCTTCTTGAGCGGCTAACAAAAATCCGATGTAATCTAAATCGGTGACTTTTGCAAAAGTGGACATCGCAAAGTATAAACGCTTTTGACCCAAACCGTCAACCGCGTAAGTCCTAACCGTTCAAAACGATCATTACGTTACCTTTTGCTGATGTGCTCTGCAGGAAGTCTGTCCCCTCTTATGAATGACGGCATGCAATTATGCTTTCAGGTGTTGATTGGAGTTTGGGGAAAACCACTTATGTTCTCCCTACAGATTACTACCCGCCTGTAGTTGAAAGCGGAAAATTCGTCTTCACTCGATTTCTAATGGATTCAGTTTGTCTGAAATGATCCTATTATAATTAGCATTTAAATCTTCACTGAGTTAGGACTTACGCGGTTGACGATTGCGGTCAAAGTGTTTTATACTTTGCGATGCCTACCTTACCAAAAGTCACCGATTTAGACTACATCCAGTTTCTGCTGGCGGCGCAAACCGCCTTTTCCTGTGTCGAAGCGGCGAAAACGGATGGTGCGTCGGATTTTCCTCCGACCCATGACGCTTATACCCGCTTGCTTCAAAGACAGCCTCCCGATTCCGAGGCGTTGTGGCACGAAACGAAATCGTTTGTTCAGCCCGATACGGGTCTTCTGGTCCTTGACGACAGCACCCTCGACAAGCCCCATGCTCGGCATATCGAACTGGTTCATAAGCACTGGAGCGGCAAGCATCATCGTAGCGTCTACGGCATCAATCTTGTCACTCTGTTCTGGACCGATGGAGGAGCCAAACTCCCCCTTGACTGCCGCCTCGCAAACGCTCCCGTGGACGGCGTAGACAAAAACGCGCATTTTCGGGCGATGCTCGACACGGCAAAGGAACGTGGGTTCAGGCCCAAATACGTCTGTTTCGACAGTTGGTACTCAGGACTGCCCAATCTCAAAGCGATCCGCGACAAGGGCTGGCACTGGTTCGCCCGTTTCAAGAGCAATCGAAGTGTAGACCCCGACGACACGGGCAATCGGCAGATTTATCGGGTGGCGATCCCTCCCGAAGGAAAAATCGTTCACCTACGCGGCTATGGGTTTGTCAAAGTGTTCGTGACCCTCGACGCCGATCAAGAAGACGCTCGGTTCTGGGCGACGAGTGACCTGACAATGACCGAAGCGAAGCGAAAGCAAACCGCAGACGAAGCCCTCGCGATTGAGGAGTATCATCGGGGCTTGAAGCAGTGCTGTGCGGTTGAGCGATGTCAGGCGAGAAGCGAACGAGCGCAACGCAATCATATCTTGTGGGCGATCCGAGCCTTTGTCCGCCTGGAATATCAGCGATGGCAAACGGGACTGAGTTGGTATGAGTGCAAAAAACAAGTGGTGCGCGAAGCGATCCGAGCGTATCGAACAAACCCCACTTTATTGCTCCCAACAACCGCGTAAGTCCTATCCTTGAAGACCCACCATTTCTCTGGGCGGAATCGTTGCACCCCCCCCCCCCGACAAAAGTCTACCGATTGTCTTTTGCCGCTGGGCTGCCTCGTCACTATGTCCGCTCTCTTACTCTCGCCGGTTTTAACCTCTCGTGCTCAGGCACAAGCCGCCGCCCGCACTTTGCGCGGAAAGATTACTCTTCAGGGGTGGCTTGGCAGCTACGCTCCCGCGCGTCCTCAAAACTACACCTTTGTTCTGGCCGATCAAACGAGTCCGACCTATCGAGTGCAGCAGGTTCCCTACGCTCTCGATGGCTCTTTCACTCTTTCCGTTCCTGCGGGAAACTACAAAATCGGCGTTAAGGCGGATCGTTTCCTGCGAAATGTGGGAACGGCGGACCTGACAAACGCAGACGTAAACAATTTCGCGCTCACTCTGCTGACAGGCGATGTGGACGGCAGCAATGCGGTGAACGTAGATGACCTCACGCTTCTGCTCAACTCTTTCAACTCGGTTCATGGCGACGGAACTTATGAGCGGTCTCCGAAAGCCGATCTCAATGGAAACGGCTCGATTGATGTGGACGATTTGACCCTGCTGCTCAACAATTACAATGGGACGGGAATGCCGCCTCCGCTTCAATCTATCGGATTATCCTCGATCCGCCTGAGTTCTTACGCACCGACGGGGCCGACCACGATTACCGGAACGCTGTATCTCAGCAGTCCTGCTCCCGCCGGGGGCGTGGACATCCGCCTCGACTCCAGCAATAACTCCCTTGTCAATGTTCTGCAAATGCTCCACATTGTAGAAAACGCAACGCAGGGAAACTTCCTCATTGCGATCAATTCCGCATTGTCCAGACCCAGCGTGACGATCACTGCGACTTCGGGCGCAGGAAGTGTCACCGCACAGCTAGCGGTCTATTCGCCCATCGAACTCGTTGCGATCACCAGCGGAAGCGGACGAAGTTCTCTTTATTGGCACGGTGTGAGCGGCGCGATTGGCTATAATGTGTACCGGAGCCTGACCTCGGGCGGAACCACGACGAAAATTAACTCGACCCCAGTGGCTACGCTCGATCCGGGGCCTGGTTTGACGAACGCTTACCTTTATAAAGATATGGGCTTGACCAATGGGACGGAATACTTTTATTATGTTGTCGCCGTAAAGTCGGGAAATATTGAAGGGGTGCGAAGCAACGAAGCAAGCACGATACCTGACCCAACTGCGATTCCCTGGGACACGGGCGATGCGGCACAGATCATCGGTGCGATTGCCGCAAGGGATATGATCTATCGAGAGCAAGATGACCCTGACCCGGCAGAGATTGCGGCTTGCGGACCGAACGGCGTCAACTATCGCTATATGCGTGACAATCTTCCAACACCTCAAGCCTTCGCGCCAGAAGGATATTTTGACAGTGAAGCCCGGATAGTCTTCAACAGCGATGGTACTGTAGATCCTGTAACCATGGATACTGTGACGGATGCAGACCCTGTGCCCGGACAGCCCTTTGAAGGATACCCCGGTTCTAAAGGTGGACCTTTCCGAAAAGTAGAGGCAAAAAAAGGGCAACTCGGATTACGAGCGACCGTGGTTCTACCGGCTATTTCCGCAATTAATCTTGTGGAGGATAAATCACCCACAAGGAATACTAAGAACAGCACAAGCGAGGAAGCCTACATTTACACGGGCGGAAATATATCTGGGATTGAATTGGATATGGGAGTTCAATTCGTCGTTCATACTCTTCCAGGGGATTTTCCTCCCAACAAAGGATGGAAACCTTTTGCAAGAGCTAAGGGAAATCCTCTAATGAAAAAGCCTCCGGTTGTACGCGGCGAACTTTATCTGGTTCCAGATACTCCCGCACGGTTCACCTTTTTTGCTCCGGGCTACGGTGGTGTTGGAGACGATGAAGTAAAAATGTCGTATCTTGGGAAATTCTACAACAAGTCTAATGGTCAATACTCGATAGATCGTGTTGTAATCATTTATGAACTAATGGGTTGGAAAATAAAAAACGTCAATACTCTAACTGTCAAGAGAGTAAACTCTATCGCTCAACCAGGAGCAATCGACCTACTACAAGGATACCGTCCCAATAGTTCTTACGTTTTGGGAGCGGCATGGGGGTTCGATCCTTTGGGCAATGAGGGAAACGTGAGATTGATTCCCGGTGGGGATTGGGACACCACGCTTACTCGCAATCAAGGCTCATTTCCGGGACGCCCATTAGTCAACTGGATTTCCGACAACGCTTTTTTTATCGAGCGCAACATCAATCTCAAAACGCAACCTTGAGAAAAGAGGTTATACCTCTCTGTACGACAGGCAACCAAAAGCCCGTTGGCTTTTGGTTGCTCTGGGGCATTATGAGGATTCACCATGAATCGAAAATTAGACAACTTCAACCCTGTTGGGGCAGGTCTTCTGCCTCTACTCTTGCTCGCCACAGGGTGGGGACAAACAGCCGTTGCCGCCCAACAGACCCCTTTGCCGAAACTAAAAACCGTCTTCTACACAATTTATCATTCCACTGCAAATGACAGAGGCGGTTTCCTCACCTCCATGTCTCTTCAAGAGATCCGTCTGAAATCGGTAGAAAACTCGCCTGAGCAGTTTGTCATTGAGCAGAAACTCTTTCAGGCCGATGAGGAAGCGGGCATCCATGCAATTTACCCTTCGCCAGACTTTAGTCAGGTGATCGCCACGTTTCAGCACGCCGATTTCTCGTTACTCACCATGCAGATCAATGATCTGGAATGGGTATCAGCCGGGGGAAAGAGCAAAAAAAGACTGACGAAAGATATGGGCGGCTACAAACATATCACTTGGTCGCCCGACCAGAAAAAAATCGCCTATGCATCACGACAGGGAACCGCCTGGACAATTGACATCAACAAGTATGTGGAGTGGGCAGTTTATGCTCAGGAGGTCAGCACAGGACGGCGTAAAAAACTTTTCCAAGAGGGAATGGCACCACCCGACGATCCCTTCCCCGGAACGCCTCCCTATGTTCACTGGCTTTCTCAAACTCAGTTGCTCTACGCCTCCCAACATCCCAAAGGTATATTTTTGCTCGATACGACGGGGAAGAAGCCCGTTCGTCTGACCGAGAATGTACCGAGTGATCTTTCTCTTGAGAATCATCTCGCGTTCTGGCACGATTATGAGACGAAACAAATCCGAACCGCCACCTTGCCTACCGAAATCAGTTCCCTGACCCAACCGCAGACCTGGAACGCGCTCAAATCGGGCGAACCCTTTACCTTTCCGCAGTTTCCCGACGACATCAGTTTCTCGACCGACCACCATACGGCGGCGATGATCGTACCCTTCGATACCGACTCTCAGGCCCCCCAACGCCTCATTCTACTCGACTTCAAGACGCGCAAGATTCGTCTACTCGGCGTCTCCGACAAGCAAATTGCAGGTCTCCAGTGGTCGAAAGACGGGAAGTTTGTGACCTGTTTCCTCGATAATTACGCCTCGGCGAAACACGATAGCATCGTCGCTATTCCGGTTCCGCCGGGAGAAGGAGTTCCCTTCGAGCAATTCGACTGGAAACTGAAGACCTCGCTGAAGTGGACGGAAATTTTTGCTCTGCCTGTGGGAGCGCTGGGAGCGAGGTGGAAAGAGTAACGACTAGTTTCATCTACGAGTCAGGGAATGCTTCCCTAACGCACGGAATGAGACGCCTCTCCTCTCTGTTGCCCTCGCAGAGAAAAGAGGCGTTTTTGTTGCTCCGATACCAGCGGCTTCCCTACCCATGCGGTGAACCCGCTTCCTTTGCTCAATCTCGGTTCCTCAACGGAAAGCTAATTGAAATTTAACAGGGCAAAAACCAAAAGGGTGATCTCCTCTGAGAGACAGGTAAAGTTGCTGGTCTGGTTGCTGACACCCTCCTCTCTGCCATGTCTATCGCTTATATTTAGTGTATTGTATTTTGTCGAAAGGAAATATTCGCCATGATAAAATGCTCTCTGTTCGTCCACCGAAACGCCTGTCACCCCCTATGCCTCCTCGGAGATTAGCCTCTCTCCAGACAAACAAACCGAAGCGATGCTGGTCTCGACAAAGTGGGAGTATGAGGCACCCAAAAGTCTCGTGATCGTGGACGTGAAGACACGACAAACTCGTTTCGTCGGCTCTCTCAAGCAACAAGCCCACTTCCTTCGATGGTCGCAAGACGGCAAATTGTTGACCCTTCTGCTGGAGCCAAATTCAAAAGATAACAGCGTCAAACAGCACAAAAGCCTTATCTCAGTGGCACTTCCAAAAGGCGAAGGGGTTCCCTTCGAGCAGTTCGATTGGAAACAGACGACCCCCCTCCACTACACCGAAGTGTTCGCGTTTCCGGTAGGGACGGAGCAGGTGAGTTGGTTGGAGAGATAAACCGTTTGGAAATTTGAGTGAGGAATTCACATGAAGCGAGTTGAATTTATGGAAAGAGTCTCTTTCGTGAAGATCATTCGAGGCTCTCTTTGTGCGACGATGTTGCTACTCTGCTCTGTCTGCACTTCTATCGGGCGAACCCCCGTACCCGCCAAAGTGTCTTCGCGCCCCAGCAAACAGGTCGGGACGATCTTTTGGCTCAGCGAGAGGATCGGGGTTCGTTCTTTTCAGAGAGCGACCGTAGACACGTCACACACGCCCTGGCGACTCCTTGCCAAAACGAACCTGCTGGAAATCCAACAAGAAGATGGGATTGCAGAGTGTTTCCCTGCGTCTCGCTTCGATCAATTTGCCGTCACCATCAGACCGCACGGTGATGCCCCCTACTCCGGCCTTAATGACCTCGAATGGGTTTCAGGGAGCGGCAACCGCAAAAAACGGCTGACCTACGATGACGGCGGGTACGACGCGGTGGTCTGGTCTCCCGATGGAAAGCGGATCGCCTCTCTCTCTCAGGGAGGGATCGCACATCACATCGATGTCAGCACGAAGGATAAATGGGTGGTCTACTTCCAGGAAATAACTACTGGCAGACGCAAAAAACTTTTTGAGGAACGACCTCACTTCTACAAGACGGAGGTACCTCATTACGTGAAATGGATTACGCCACAAAAATTGGTGTATTCTTCCCAGTCTCCACGCGGCTTGTTTTTGCTCGACACTCAGAAGCACGGCTCACTTCGATTGACCCCTGACGCCCCCGACTATCTTTTCCCTGAAGCACGTCTGGTTTTCTGGCTTCGCGAAGATTCCAGGCGGCTGCAGTTTGCCTTTCTGCCTCAAAACCTCGACGCCCTCGCTCGCCCCGGCTTCTGGAAAACGCTGAAGCGAAGTCCGCCCCTCATGGACTCACGAAGGACGATTTTGGTCAGCATTTCACCCGATCACCAGAGGGCACTCCTGATGCTTGAAGGCCAGAACCTAGGGGACGGAACGTCCCCTCTGGCGGTGCTCGATCTAAAAACCCGCTCCGTTCAGCCGATGGGAAGCACCGGGGCTTCTCTTTCTCAGCCGCGCTGGGCGAAAGACGGAACGTCCCTGCTGTTCGCACTGCTGCCTCCCTCGGACTCCCATCAGATGCAGCCTCGCTCGTGGAGGATTGTCAGGGTCGCGGTTCCAGAAGGTTCAAGAGTTTCGAGAGAACAAGTGGACTGGAACCACCTGCCGCCCTTGAAGGTCACCGAGTTGATGACGCTGCCGGAAGAGGTCACCGAGGTGTTTCTGCCGCCGGGAAGCGCAGATTTCTGATGGCTTTAACGCAGTCAAGTGAAACTTGACCGATTTACCGATCTGGCATTGACAAGGGCCGTCTCTTTCGAGTACCTTTTAATCCGACTCATTTGATCGAATAAGTCAGCATTCTTCCGTATTTCCTCTGTGCTCGGCTTTCAGTGCCCCGCTCTGGCAGAAGAAGCACCAACGACCGAAGGCACTCCCTCTGCCGAGCTCGAATGCTTCCGCTGCTCCCCGGAATCGGGTACTCTGTAGCGGGCGAAACCGATCTTGACCGGGCTGTGCCTGGCCTTGCTGAGAGTGAAAAAGGCAAAAATTCACCTGTTGAAAGCGGGCGATTTCTGAAAACCAAAAGCCCAACGCTTTTGCAGGAACACCGCAGGAACGCTGCTGCTCCGCTTCGACAAGCGGCGGCAGAAGTGATTGAGGCCTGCGGAGCACTAAAAGCCCGATTTGCTGCAGACTCTGCCCTGCCCCAGGAAAAAACGCCATGAGCCGAATCGTTACCATTGCCGGAAGCCCCTCCGCAGGCTCCAAATCCACTTCCGTCCTTGACTTTGCAGGGCGGATTTTCAAGCGCAGTGCTGTTTGCACCCACGCTATTTCGGTACGGAATCTGCCTTCCGAAGCACTCATTCACGCGCTGCGCAGCGACCCGGCCATTGAGGAAGCCGTGGCGCGGGTGGAGGGGGCACGCGGCATTTTGATCGCGACACCGATTTATAAAGCCGCCTACTCCGGGGTACTGAAAACCTTTCTCGATCTGCTGCCCCAAAACGCGCTGAAGGGAAAAGTGGTGCTTCCGATGGCAACAGGAGGTTCAATCGCGCACCTGCTGGCCCTCGAATACTCGCTGAAGCCCGTGCTCTCCGCCCTTGGAGCCGACCACATTTTGCAGGGGGTCTTTATTACGGATTCTCAAATTCAGTTCGAGCACGGGGGGGCGTTGTCTCTGGAACCCGATCTGGAAGAACGGCTGAAAAAGTCGCTCGGAGAGTTGATTTCTCTCACCGAGCCGCCCCCCGACCCTTCCGCTGCGCTTGAATATGTGATCTGACCTCAAAAATCTGCCTTTTTTCTGTCTCCCGACCCTTCGGAAGCCGGGGCTAAAAATCGAGTTTTGCCGACAAAACCGCCGTCAAAAGCGGTTTTTTCCTGAGAAACTCTTTATTTTGCGGGAACCTCCTTTTTCTCTCCTCGTAGATTAAGTTAAGCCTTTGCCTCCAACTAAAGTTTGAGGTATGATTAAAGCACTTCACTTGCGGAGGTGGTTTTGGTCAATGTTTCAGAGAGTACGAAAACCACGCGGAACACTCCTCGCTCTCTCCATAGGAGCCGGTTCGATGATTCAACCAGAGGTTTTGTTTTCGGATCGAGATAGTCTTCGAGTTCTGCCTTTTTACCGGAAGGCTATTTTTTCCGCTCTCGCCGAGGCCAGCGTTTTTCTGCGCTCTCGGCTGCCCGCGCTTTTTCGTGTCTGGCAGATTTCCGCTCAATGCCTCTCTTCGGCAGCAAATAATTCCAGCCCTCGGGGGTCGGCTGCCCCCAGGCTTTGTATGCCGCCTTCCGAAACTCCGCAAAACGTTTCTTCGACTGACGAAAAAACGATTTCTCTGGTTGGCAAGCGGATTGTCGTTGTCGAGGACGAGGGCATCACGCAAATGCAGCTGGGCCGCCTGCTTCGGCAGGAAGGGCTGATCGTGGCAGGCGTGGCTGCCAACGGGCAAGAGGGCGTAGCAGCCGTGCTGCGCGAACAGCCCGATCTTGTGCTGATGGATATTCGAATGCCCGTGATGGATGGGCTGGAAGCGACCCGGCAAATCCTGAGTGTTCGCCCGGTTTGTATTGTGATGCTGACCGCGTTTGCCGAAGAGTCGTTTCAGGAAAAGGCCCGTCAGATTGGAGCCTCCGGTTATCTGATCAAGCCGATCACCGGCCTCACCTTGCTGCCGCAGCTGCAAAAAGCCTACGCTGCCTATCTTGCCTCTCAGCCCCAAAACTGAATCCCCTCCCGATTCTTTTCACAGAAATTTAATCCTGTCTTAACATTCGCTTAACTTCCATTGGCTAGACTCCGGCTGTAGTAAATTCTGGTTTACACAGGAGCGGCACTATGTCGTTTATTCCGATCCTCCTCACTTCTCTCCTTTGTTCCGGGGGACAGCAGGCTGCTTCACCGGCCCGCCCTCCGCAGCGTTCCGCCTCGGCGCAAGCCGTTTCCCCCTCTGGAGGAACGCTGCCCGTTGTCGGGTTCGCCGATCTCTATGTACCCGATGGAGACCGCCTCGTACTTTCGGACAAGATCAAATCGCTGGCCGGAAAGCGCGTGAAAGTGGTCGGGTTTATGGCGAAATTCGAGGAACTGGACAAACCGATCACCGGGGCGTTCTACCTTTGTCCGCAGCCGATGACCAACGACGAAAGCGGAGCCGGGATCGGCGATCTTCCCGTCAACGCCATCCGCGTCACGGTCTCCCGCCTTGCTGGAAAGCCGGTGGCGCACCAGCGCGGGGCACTCATCGTCACCGGAAAACTGGAAGTCGGAAGTCGGGAAGAGCCGGAGGGCCTTTTCTCTTTTGTTCGCATTGTGGCGGATCCTGCTCCAACTCCGCCCAGGGCTGGCCAGCCTCGCAAGGACGCGAAACCCGCCTCCCACACGAAAAAGACGAAGCAGTAATCGTCGCCAACCACCGAAAAAATCGGTTAGGAGAATCACATCCCATGAAGAAACTTTCGTTTAAGGGCGCACTGCCGGGAGCAGTTGCCGCTCTCTGTGCTTTCGGGAGCACTGCCGCTCTCGCCGCCCCTCCGCGCCTCAGCCTGGTTCCCCCGAAAAACACGGGCTTTCTTGTAGACCAACGCTTCGACATTCGCGGCGAAGCCACCGTAGATACCGGGCGCACCGTCGCCTCCCTCGACATCAAAATTGACGGCACCTCCGTGACTCCCTCCCCGCAGGTCTTTTTCGATGCCGCCACCCGAAGCCTGACGGTTCGCAAGTTCTCCTGGCTCACCATCGGGCCGCACACCCTTTCGTTCACCGCCACCGACTCGGCGGGCGAAACGAACACCGTCACCAAAAATTACAATGTGGTCAATCCTTTCGGCAACCGCAAACCGGTGAAAAACATCATCGTTCTGCTCGGTGACGGAATGGGTTCCGCCCACAAAACCGCCGCCCGAATCGTTCGCTACGGCGTGGACGAAGGCCGGGTGAAAGGGATGCTCGCCCTCGACACCCTGCCCAACATCGCCACCATTGTTACCCACTCGCTCAACACCATTGTCACCGACTCGGCTCCCGGAATGCAGAATTACGTCACGGGTTCCAAATCTGCGAACAACCAGGAAGGCGTGTACCCCGACAATACCGCCAACGGAGCGGTTGCCGGAACGAACACCGGAGCCTTTGACAACCCGCGTATCGAGTACCTCTCGGAATATCTCAGCCGTAAATTCGGCAAGTCCACCGGCATCGTCTCTACCGCCGATATCGAAGACGCTACCCCTGCCGCCAACGCGGTGCACACCCAGAACCGGGGCGCGGGCGTTGGCATTGTGGATCAGTATTTCGATGAGCGATCCTTCCACAACCTGCGCGTTCTCATGGGCGGCGGACGCCGCTGGTTTCTTCCTGCTGGCACGGTTGGTTCCGCCCGCACCGCTGGCAACGACTACGCTCTGCCTGCTCCCGTCGCCGCCGCCCTCGGAGTGCCTACCGGCGCGATTGATCCGAGCCGCAATCTGATCGCTGACTTCACCGGAGACGGTTTTACCTACGCGCCCACCCGCACTGCGCTGAACGCCATCCCTGCTTCCGCCACTAAAGTGCTGGGGCTGTTTCAGTATGGCAACATGAACGTTGCCCTCGACAAAATCAACGGACGACGCGGTGTGCTTCCCGCTGGACGCAGCACCTCGGTGGTGCAGGATATGCTCGCTCCCGATCAGCCGATGCTCGACGAAATGACCGATGTCGCGCTCCGCACCCTCAACAACAACAACCAGAACGGGTTCTACCTGATGGTGGAAGGCGCGAGCATTGACAAACAATCTCACGCTATGGACGCCGACCGCGCCATCTACGAAATGATGGAATTCGACAACGCGATCCGCAAAGCCGTAGACTTCGCCAACCGCGACGGCAATACCCTCGTGGTGGTGACCGCCGACCACGAATGTTCCGGGTTCTCCATTGTCGGAGCCACCACCGTGGACAAAGCCGGACTTCAGGCTCTGCCCTCCGACACAACCAAACTCGATCCGTCCGTTGCCCCGGCCCGTCAGGGAGTGGTCGGCGTTTATGACGCGGCAGGCTTCCCGAACTATGGCACGATGTATTCCCCCGACAGCCTGACCACCCCCGATCCGCTGGGCTATCCTGCCGACCCGGATGTGAAAGGCAAACTCATCATCGGCTTCGGTGCTTCCGGCGACCACTATGAGGACTTTCTGTCCAAACCCGTTCCGTTCAACGACGGCTCCGAAACCGCCGCCAACGCTGCCGGAACCCTGCCCAACCCGCCCTACACTCCCAGCATTCTGACCCGGCTCCCCGAAGCCGCCAACGGAATGTTCCTGCGCGGTCTGGCAGGCGGCAACGGAACTCAGGCCGTCCACACGGCCAGCGAAATCCCGCTCTATGCCTACAGTGCAGGCTCTCGTGCCTCAACCCTGTTCTACGGACTGCTGGACAACACGGACGTTTTCTTCCTGCTGGCAAAAGCCGCCGCAGGCGGATACTAAACAGGCGAACCGGGGCGGGAGTTCCTCACCGCTTCTGCCCCGGCCTCCTCTCTGAAAGAGAAAACGATGAAGAAAACTTTACTCCTTTCGAGTGCTCTTACGGCACTCGCGCTCGGCGGGGCGAACGCGCAGGGGATCAACTTCTCCGATGTTGATCCCGGCTCCTCCGTCAATACCCAGTACGCGGCGTCCTTTGGCATCACCTTTACGCCGCAAAATCCGGGACCGACCGCCGGACAGGTCTTTGCCGACAATCCAGGTCTTCCCGCAAATCCCAGCCGCGACCACAACGCACTGGTGGGCATCTACAGCCCAATTTTCGTCAACTTCGATTCGGCCCTGTTCGCTCCCGGTGGACTGTTGACCTTTGACGTGGTTCCTGACCCGTTCGGCGCAGGGCAGACTTCGGTTCCGGTTTCGCTTTTCGGAGCCAACGGGCTTTCCTTGGGTTCGATCCTGATTGACGAAACCACAGGCGGAACCTACACCGCAGGCTACCGAAATGTCACGAGCATTCTGCTGCCTGCCGATGCTTACTACACCAATCTGCGACCGACCGCCGTTCCTGAGCCGGGAACTCTGGCTCTGATGTTCGGCCTGAGCGGAGCCGCTCTTGTGGGACTTCGCCGCAGAAAGTAGTTTTCCACTTCTGCTCTGTGAAAAACCATCCCAATCCGAGGGGGCTCGTTCCAGCACGGAAACGCAGCCCTCTCTTATTTTGAGAAGGTAACTTTTGCAGGCAGGAATCCTTTGCCCCAGCGTCGAAGTCTAGGCGGCGCGTGGAGGGGAGCAACTCCCTCTGTGCCGTTATTCTATCAAAGTCGAGGAATCGCATGGCGAAAAAAGCCCTCATTGTGTGGGGAGGCTGGAATGGACACGAGCCTCAACCGGTCGCAAAGATTTTAGAAGAGCTGCTTCTCACCGAAGGGTTCGAGGTGGAAGTTTCCGATACTCTGGACGCTTTTTTGGAGGGAGCGAAATTGAAATCGCTCGATCTCATCGTTCCGATCTGGACAATGGGCAAAATCACGGCAGAGCAGCTCAACCCGCTGCTGGAAGCCGTCAAAAGCGGCGTCGGCCTCGGCGGTTGTCATGGCGGAATGTGCGACTCGTTCCGTGAGGAAACGGAGTACCATTTTATGACGGGCGGGCAGTGGGTGGCTCATCCCGGCAACGACGGAGTGGAGTACACGGTTGAGATCAAAGACCACACGCACCCAATCACCTCCGGGATGCAGGATTTCGGAGTAAAATCCGAGCAGTATTACCTTCACGTTGACCCAGCCGTGAAGGTGCTGGCTTCCACCCGGTTTCCCGTTCCCGGCGTGGACGGCCCTCATGTTAAAAATGGGGATGTAGAAATGCCGGTGGTCTGGACAAAATATTATGGCGAAGGAAAAGTATTTTATTCTTCGCTCGGTCACGTCGCTGCGGTGGTGCGTCAGCCGGAACCGCTGGAGTTGATGCGGCGCGGTTTGCTGTGGGCCGCCCAAAAATAGATTGCGAGTTTTGGTCGAAACTGCCGATTTTTATGATATAATAGGCAGTGAACAGGGAGTGTTTTTGGAGAGATGGGATGGAACTCCAAGGACAATTACCGTTTTCAGCACTTTCCTAACGGTACTCTTTTCAACACGGGGAAAAACCAAGTGATTCTATCACGACTACTCGAACAGAAAACTGTTCTGGCGGTTTGCGGAGCCGCCTCTGTTACTTCCGCTGTTTTTGCCTATATCGTCTGGTTCGGCCCGAAGCAAGAAGTCCCGCAGCAGTTGGGACCTGAGCACAAAGCGACTCGGCGGATCAAAAATGCGCCGAAAGCCTACTGGTTGACTACCAACAACCACGATCTTCGATAATTTTTACCCTGTGCTTGAATCAAGCAACCCTCCTTCACCCGAAGGAGGGTTTTGCTTTGTCAGCCGAATAAACAAAGTTTAAGACACAATAATTTATAAAAATAAAGGAGATTGCTTACTCGTCGCCGAACCAAGAGAGCAGCGGCCTTTTTTTACTTTCCGCACTGTGAAGAAAGCCTTCTGCGTTTTCCCTGCCTCTTGCAGACCAGGATGAGGAACCCTCGTCAGGAGAAATTCCAATGCTTTGTCTTGCCCCAGCCTCCGTATTTTTACTTTTGTGCCTTCAACCGCAGCGAACCCTCCTTCCGCCGTCTTATCTCCCGGAGATCACCTATACGATCACCGATCTCGGCGTACTTCACGACTATCCGACCGCAAGTTATGCCGCTGGCCTCAACAATCGCGGGCAGGTGGTAGGAATGTCGCTTTTCTCCCGTAAAGTGGGACGCTACGGGGTGGAGCAGCGGTATCACGCTTTCGTCTGGAGTCAGGGAATTTTAACGGACCTCGGAGCCTCAGCCCCCGGGAACAGCACGGCTTATGCGGTGAACGATTCCGGGCAGGTGGTGGGGACAGCGGCGTTTTCGGGTTTGACGGGCCACGCGGCCCTCTGGCAAAACAGCGGCGTAACCGATCTCGGTGTGCTGCCAGGAGGTCTGCACAGTTCCGCTGGTACGATCAACAATGCCGGGCTGATCGGAGGCCGTTCAGAGAGCGATGCCTATGGAACCCTTCACGGCGTTTTTTGGAGCGGCGCAACGATCACCGACCTGGGCTGCGATCAGGTTCCGGTAAAAATTAATGCGCTGGGTCATGCAGTGGGCAGCGGGCATCTCGATCCCGTAAACAGCCCGGACGAAATTGGAGCCTGGATTCGGACAGGTAATCAGGAGGGTTCCGAAGAGTACTTGGTTCGGGGGCTGGCCTACGCCACCGGCATCAACGACTTTGATACGGTAGTTGGGTATCGCCGAAACGAACCCGGCTATTCGTTCGATGCGTTTGTCTGGAGAACAGGGACTCTGACCTGGCTTCCCCGGCTCAACGCTTCGGACACGGAGGTTCAGGCTTTTTCGATCAATCGTCAGGGAGACATCGTGGGGGTCAGCGGAGTTCCGGTGCTGTGGAAAAAAGCCAGTCCCTCCTTACCTTACTCCGTGTTCAGTATTCAGAATCTGCTCCCTGCCGACAGCGGCTGGACGGCACTTACCGTCACCTCCGTCAACGATAACGGACAGATGGCAGGGTACGGAAGCCACAACGGGGCCTCCCGCGCCTTTCTCATCACGCCGCATCGGTGGGCCGTGCCCCTTCTGGCAGAATAGCCCGCCCCTAGATCACTACGTTTTCCGCCCGAAACGACGCCCCGCTTTTTGAGAAAGCGGGGCGTCGCGGTTTGTGGGGAGGAGGGGCCAAACGGCCTCAGCGGATTTTGCGGATCGTCACCGGCAGCGTGAGCAGGGTTGCCGAATAGGGAGCAAAACTGCGCTGCAGCGAACGAGCGACAGGGGCGGTGGTTTGAGCAAGGTCAGGAGAACCAACTCCCGTTCGAGCGGCCTCATCCTGTGGAATCCCGTACGACGTGACGGAGAGACCTCCCCGCGGGATCGCACCGCCAAGATCAATCCGAGCCGTCAGCGTCTTGACCGGTGATTTATTAATGACCAGCAGTTTCATCACCTGCTCTCGCTGCACAATTGCGTAAACGGTCAGCAGGCTATAGTCCGAAGTGACCGAAACCACCGAATCGCCCGGCTGAGCAAAGCCCGACATCAATTTCATGCCGTAAAAGGCGGGGTATCGTTCATTTGCGGGGGAGATCATTCCATAATCTCCATAATTTCGCCACCCATAAAGCGAGGCACTGTTGTTGTAGCCCGACTGCTGGGCGTTCCGCAGATTCCACCAGATCAGTGAATTAAACTCTGTCTGCAGAAGAGAGCCGAGGCTGTCGCAGTAGAACAGTGCGTTGACCAGGCTGGTAGTCTGCTTGCCGGGGTTAAAGGTGACGCTGTTGTTTTCTGTGCACACGATTTCCACGCCTGCGCCAGCCGCTCCAAGATAGTCGGTGAGCATCTGCCGCAGGTCGGCGGCATCCTCTTTCCAGGAGGTCGAGGCTGTTAGAAGTCCTGCGTCGGTCTCGTTTCCCGGCTGCTGCGGATAGACATGAAGCACCAGAAAGTCCGGGGTGACGCCCAGCGATTTCAGCGTGGCCAGCATCACCGGCGTCCAGCCGTTATGGGCGGTTCCGGTGCGCGGGTTGGTGGCCGGATGATCGGTATAGTTCACCCACCCGTCCTCTCCGTTGACACAGACGACCCCGATTTTGAGGGTCGGGTCTACGGCTTTCATCCGCTGATAATAGTCTTTGACGCGCACCGCATACGTGTAGGGATCGTGGGGGCGGGTGTTGTTGTCGGCTTCCCAGGAACCATAGTTTTCGTTTCCGATCTCCCAGTATTTGAAACCGTAGCCTTTGGTGATGTTGGAGTAGGTCACCCAGTCGGCGGCCTCCTGCGGGGTTCCCGTGCCGTAGTTCGCGGTAAGATAAACGCTGGCTCCGGTGAGGCGGGCGGTGCGAGCGAAATTGTCGAAATTCGTAACCCAGACGTAATTGCTGCCATCGTTTGTGCCGGTTCTCCAGTGATAGCCGTCCGAAATCGAGCCGCCGGGAAAGCGCAGGGTGCGATTACCTGCTTCCGTCAGCAGATTAACGGAAGCGGCGGAGTCCACAAACGGGTCCCAGACCACCGTAGAAATGCCAATCGTGCGCGGGTCTACAGACCGAATCACCTGCGTTGGGCTGACGGCCACGTGAACCACCGAGGGGGGAGCAATAGAGGTCAACTCGATGTCGTCCACATAAAACGCGGGCTGATCGCCGCCTGTGGAGTTCTGAAAGCAGAACCCGGACAGATCGAGAACACCAGAGGCTCCGAGAACAGACAGCGGAAGGGTGACTTTTCGCCACGTTCCGGCGGCCACCGATCCGCCTTCGATATTGGAGGGGCCAATCATGACGCCGTTGACGAAGCTGCCGTTTCGAACCGCCTTCACCTCGATGCTGCGCCCGTTGACGCTGCCGCCGTGAATGTAGAAGGTAAGCGCGGAGTAGGCGCGGGTGTCCAGTTTGGAAGGGTAGGAGAGGTACAGGCCCCCGTAGCCGCCGCTGTAGGAAACGCTGAGACTTTTTGCCCCGGAGTGGACGGGCGCAGTGTTGTCGAAATTGAGGTTCGACCCCCAGGACCAGTTTTGCCAGCCGGAGCCGAGTCCGTCGGCATAGATCGAAAGGTTGGTTTGGGCCTGAGCGGAAAGAGAGAAGGGAGAAAATCCAAACAGAGCCAGCAGGGTGAGCGCAAACAGGAGAGTTTTTCTCATCAGAACGTTCCTTTTCAACGTAATGTAGAGCAATTCTCTAGTCGTTGCCATTAAATCAATGGAAGGAGCGCAACTTATGAAATTGTCCACCCTTAGTATACCCTCTTCTCACCAAAAAGGGGGGAGGATTTCTGTCTTGGGCTGCTTTTAGAGCGAAACCCGGTGAAGTTGCAGGGCACGAGAAAAACGAAAGCCGCGAGACCGCGAGAAACGCTTGAGCAAACGGTTAAACTTTTTTGTGCGAAAGGCGGCAGGGTATACTGAAAGGTACGAGAAACGAGCGATAAAGAGAGAACTGACATTTATGTTGATCGGATTGCAGGAAGTGACGAAAGGGTTTGGCTCCCGGCCCCTGTTTCGGAAAATTTCCCTGGGAGTAGACACCGGCGAGCGGGTGGGCTTGATCGGGCCCAACGGCAGCGGCAAAAGCACCCTGGTTAAAATTTTGGCGGGGCTTGAAAAGCCGGACGAGGGCCAGGTGATTTTACGCAAAGGTCTGCGCGTGGGCTATGTGCCGCAGGAAGACCGCTTCGATGAGGGAGCCACGGTAATGTCGGCTTTGCTGAAAGCCCTCGATGACCTGCCGCTGGAACCCTATGAAAAAGAATTAGCGGTCACCATTCAGCTGGGTATGATGGGGTTCGAGAGTCCGGACGCGCCCGTTTCCTCGCTTTCGGGCGGCTGGCGCAAACGTCTGGCTATTACGCAGCTGGTGATCCGGGAACCCGATGTGCTCATGCTGGACGAACCGACAAATCATTTGGATTTGCAGGGCGTTCTCTGGCTTGAAGGGTTTTTGCAAAACGCCTCGTTCGCCACCCTGGTCGTCTCGCACGACCGCTTTTTTCTGGAGCGGGTGGCCACCCGCGTCATCGAACTCAACAAGGTTTACCCCGACGGCTATCTGTCCACGCCCGGAGCCTATACCGATTTTCTCGACAAACGCGCCGATTTTCTGGCCGGACAAAAGCACTACCAAAACGCCTTGGAAAAACAGGTCAGCCGGGAAGTGGACTGGCTGCGCCGGGGGCCGCAGGCACGCACCACCAAAGCGAAGCACCGCATCGAAAGTGCGGGGGCGCTCATCGGCGAGCTTGCCGAAGTGAAGTACCGCAACACGCTGGAAAAGCAGGCGGAAATTGATTTTTCGGAAACCCGGCGGCGCACGAAAGAGCTGCTGGTTGCCAAAAATTTGGGAAAATCGCTGGGGGGACGCACTCTGTTTGAGAAGGTCGAGATCACCCTGTCGCCGGGGTCGCGCCTGGGCTTGATCGGGGCCAACGGAAGCGGCAAAACCACCCTGCTTAAACTGCTCACCGGTCAGTTGGAACCAGACACGGGAACGATTAAGCGGGCCGACGGCCTGCGGATCGTGCTGTTCGATCAGAAACGGGAGCAGCTGGATCGCAAGCAGTCTCTTCGCAATGCCCTCGCTCCAAACGGCGACAACGTGGTGTTCAATGGTTCTTCCATGCACGTTGCGGGCTGGGCAAAACGCTTTCTCTTCGATTCAACGCAGCTGGAGCAGCCGGTCAGTGCACTTTCGGGGGGAGAGCAGGCACGGGTTTTGATTGCCCGCATGATGCTTCAGCCCGCCGACCTGCTCATTCTGGACGAGCCCACCAACGATCTGGACATTCCTTCCCTTGAAGCCCTTGAAGCCAACCTGATGGATTTTGCCGGGGCGGTAGCACTCGTCACACACGACCGCTACCTGCTCGACAATGTTTCCACGCAGCTGCTGGCGATCAACGGCGACTCGACCACGCAGTATTACGCGGACTATGCCCAGTGGGAAGAGGGGCAGAAAACGGTTCGATTTTCCGGCGGGTCAGGCAAAGAATATTCGGCAGCCCCGTCCGCATCCGTGCCAAAAGCCGCGCCCGACCTTCCGCTGCGCCGCCTTTCTACGGCAGAGCAAAAAGAACTCAACAGCATGGAAGCGGCGATTTTGGATGCCGAAACCCAGGTGACCGCACTCCAGTCCCGGCTGGCATTGCCGGGGGTCGCCGCCGATCACGCGGAGGCCCAAAAGGTCTGGGGGGCCATCGGGGAAGCCGAAAAGCGTGTGGCTTCCCTCTATGCCCGCTGGGAAGAACTCGAAACCCGAAAAAAATAACCGTGCCGCCTCCGCTTTTCTAGCGGTGCGATTCGGCATCTCCGTAAAGGGTCTGAATGTAATTCAACTGGCCGATGTGGTAGTTCATATGACCCATAATCAATTCGGCAAAATCAAAGCGCGACATCTCCCGGCCAAAGGGAGTGGGAATTACTTCCGCGAGAGCCTCTTCGGAGAGGTGCGCCACTGCCTCCATGACGGAAGTCGTGTTCTTTTCTAAAAGTGCCATCGCTTTTTCCGCCGTCGTGAACGAACGATAAAACGCCTCCCGTTCTTCGGCAGCCGGAATTGCCACCTCACGCCCCGCCAGAAAATCCCCCAGCATCCCGTTTACAGCCGCACATTCCGCTACCATATAGATGGGTGAGCGGGCAATTCCGCCCGGTGAGACGTTTCGCTTCTCTTCATGGATCGCTTTTAAGTTCACCATTAAAGAATCGCTCAGTCGCTGCGCCTGTCCAATCAAAAACTTTCTCAGATCAATCGTGCTCATCGTTTTCTTTTTGCTCCGGTGTCATTGGGTCGAACGGTTTTAGCATACCCGATTCTGCGGCCTCTTCCCTCCCCTTCCGGTTCGCGAACACTGGTATAATAGAACCTCGACTTTATCCCGATGAGGAGACCGCAATGGCGTTGACGATTTTCAACACGATGACCCGCCGAAAAGAGCCGTTTGTTCCGCTGACCCCCGGAAAAGCCAGCCTCTACTGCTGCGGGCTGACGGTCTACAATTATGCTCATGTCGGCAACCTGCGCACTTACGTTTTCGAAGATATTCTGCGGCGCGTCCTTCGCTTTAACGGCTATGAAGTGCACCACGTCCAAAACGTTACTGATGTGGGGCACATGACTTCAGACGGCGACGCGGGTGAAGACAAAATGCAAAAAGCCTCGGAACGGGAAAAAAAGTCCCCCTGGGAAATCGCCCGATTTTACGAAGAGGCCGCCGTGCGCGATTATCGGCGGCTTAACATCGAAATTCCAGAGGTGATGCCCCGTGCCACCGAGCATATTGTGGAGATGATCGAAATCATCCAAAAACTCGAAGAACGAGGCTATACCTACACGACTGCCGAAGCGGTTTATTTCGACACGGCGAAATATCCCGATTATGGCAAACTTGCCCAGCTCAAGCTTGAAAACCAGCGCACCGAACGCGACGACGTGATCGTGGACGAGACCAAGCGCAATCCCTCCGATTTCGTGCTGTGGTTTCTCAACAAACCCACCCACCTCATGCAGTGGAGTTCGCCCTGGGGGGCGGGCTACCCCGGCTGGCACATCGAATGTTCGGCCATGTCCATGAAATATCTCGGTGAAACCTTCGATATTCACTGCGGCGGCATCGACCACATTCCCGTTCACCACACCAACGAAATCGCCCAGAGCGAATGTGCTACCGGCAAACTTTTCGTCAAGTATTGGATGCACGGTGAATTTTTGCTGATGGGCGGCGGCAAAATGAGCAAGTCCAAACTTCTGGAGATGAAAGAGGAAGAACGCCCGCCTTCTACCCTGCAGGAACTTGTTGATCGCGGCTATGATCCGCTTGCGTATCGCTATCTCTGCCTTCAGGCGCACTATCGCTCCGAACTCAATTTTACGGTGGAGTCCCTGGATGCCGCTGTGTCGGGGCTGCGGAAAATCTATGCCGCCGATCCCGCCCGCGATCCGTTCCGGGAGGACGCGGATGCCTATGCCGCCGCCCGCGCCAAAGTGCTTGACGCCCTCAACGATGATTTGTCGCTGCCGCAGGCGGTGGGCCTTCTCAACTCGCATAACTCCCATCGGCTCTGGACGGAGTTCGACGCGGTGCTCGGTCTTCACTTCGAGGAGCGAACCCGGCGTAAAGAAGAGGCACTCCCCTCCGACATCACCCCGCTCATTGAAGCCAGAAACGCAGCACGGGCTTCTAAAAACTGGGCCGAGTCGGACGCCCTTCGCAACCGGCTGATCGAACTTGGCTACGATGTCGGCGACGGCCCTGCCGGAACCACCGTCAAAAAGCGAATTCTTTAATTTCATCTGTCAGGGAGCAGAGGTGACGGACAAAATAAATGCCCGATTGGAAAGGCGTTAAAAAAGTTTTTTACCTTCTCCCTCCACTCCATTTCGTTCAGGGCAGTAAATTCAAATGAAACCCTTTCGTAAAGAAAGGGTTTCATTTCGCGCCTCTTCATCGAAAACCCGCATCCTTACCGATACCTCCTTTAGGGGTTCTTGCCGATAACCCGGAAGACAAGGCGAGTGCGTTCGTCGAACGCACTCAGGGACGGCAGGGATGCCGCCCTTTCTCGCCGCTCTTGCGGGATGGCTAGGACACATGATGCGCGATCTAAGAACATCACTGCAATCGAAAGGGCCGCACGCCCTCTTTTCTCTGCTCGCTTTTTTTCTGGCGGGACAGCCTGGGAAGGCTCTCGACACCGATAAAGATTTAACGCAGTGCCGCCTCGAAACCTGGACGGCAAAAGACGGCTTGCCCGCTCGCACCATCGAAGCGATGACCCAAACCCCCGACGGCTATCTCTGGCTTGCCACGCATGGCGGCTTGGTACGCTTTGACGGCGTGAATTTCAAAACCTTTTCCTCCGCGAATACCCCCGGACTTGTTCACAATACCATTCTTTCCATTGCTGTAGACGCCAAAGGAACCCTCTGGCTGGGAACCGACTGGGACGGCTTCGGCAAATTCGAGAACGGAAGATACACCCGCGTTCAGGTAGACCCCAAACATCCCGAAACCGGCTGGAGCGAGTACCGTACCCTTTACCTTAGCAAAGCAGGAGAGATGTGGGCAGGAGGATCAGGTTCCTACGCGCTGGTTCAGATGAAAAACCGCAAGCCTGTCTCGAACGATGAAAAATCCGCCGACAACGGAATCCTGGAAGATAGGCAGGGAAATCTTTGGATCGCGAATGGACAGGGGCTGACCCGGCGCAATGCAAAAGGAGTCTGGCTTCCTCGCCACAAAGATAAACCTAATTTAACCTGCCTGTGCCTGGATCGCGAGGGCAGCGTGTGGGCTGGCAGCCGCACCGAAGGACTTTACCGATACAAAGACGGCAAATTTCGCCTTTTTACCACAAAAGACGGGCTTTCTTCCAATGTCGTTCAGGCACTGCATTGTGACCGGCAGGGCAACCTCTGGGTTGGAACGCACCTGGGGCTGAACCGGTTTCTCAACGGCAAATTCACCTCGTTTCATCGCGGAGACGGGCTTTTCTCCGAAAATGTGACCGCGATTCTGGAGGATCGGGAAAGCAGCCTCTGGGTTGCTTCGGGGTCTGCCCTCAATCGTTTCACCAACACTGCGCTGACGCCCCTTCAGGTCTCGGACTCGACGGGGCTGGCTTCCCTAATCTGGTCCAGCCCCGCCAAAGACGGGGGAATTTGGATTTGTACCACCATCGGGGTTATGAAATACAAAAATGGGCAGATGCAGCGGGTTACGTTCAATGAGAAACGAAAGGCTTACGAAAGAGTCAATCAAGTTTTCGAGAGTTCAGACGGTGCCCTCTGGCTGAACCTCGACAGCACTACCATTCTGCGTGTCTATCGCGGCAAAACTACCGTAATTGCTCAAAATATACATTTTGAGCAAATGGTCGAAGACGCTCAGGGAGTAATCGGCCTGACCAATTCCAGTGTGACTCGATTTTCGGCAGACGGCAAAAACACAAAACTACGTCAAGACGAAATCGGTTTCACTTTCAAGGCGATTTGTGACCGCAACGGGACGGTGTGGATCGGCTGTACCAAAGGGTTTGCCAAAATCGAGAAAAACCGAGTGGTAACGGTTGACCTGAAGATGAAGCAGGAAACCCACGTGCTGGGCATCACCGAGGACAGCGAGCGCGGCCTCTGGCTTTCCACAGATCGCGGCCTGATGCGCTATCGAGACGGACGATTCACCGTTTACGGAAAACCGCAGGGTCTCCCGGACGAAAATCTCTTCGAGATTCAAGAAGACGGGCAGAAGCGGCTTTGGGTCGGCGGGCGGTTTGGCATCTTCTGCGTGAGAAAAGCTGATCTGGACGCTCTCGACGGCAAAAAGATTGATCGTGTGAACGTGACGCTCTATTCAGGGTCGGATGGAATACGCAGCTTTCCTTACCTGGGTTCTACTCTGAAGAAATCCAACGGGGAGCTGTGGTTTGGCGGAGAGTCGAGCCTTACCCGCGTTCAGCCGGACAAAATGACGACGAACCCGCTGCCGCCCAACGTTTTGATTGAGCAAGTCAAAAATGATAACAATGCGCTGCCCCCCGCTTCTCATCTTTCCATTGAACCGGGCATTCGAAATACCGAAATCGCCTATACGGGCTTGAGTCTCGCGGCCCCCGAAAAAATGCGGTTTCGCTATCAGCTCACGGGTTACGATCCAAACTGGGTGGAAGCCGGAAACCGCCGCTCGGCCTACTACACGAACCTGCCGCCGGGAGATTATACGTTTCAGGTGCAGGCCTGCAACAACGACGGAGTTTGGAACCGGGGAGGAGCGATCCTTTCTGTGAAAGTCAAGCCGCACTTTTATCAAACGGCAGGGTTCCGTGTCGGCAGTGTTTTTGCTATTTTCGGAACTGGCGGGCTGCTGCTTCACCTTCGCCTTCGTCGTTTCAAGAAGATTCATCACCTGCTCGAAACCCGCGTTGCCCAGCGCACCGCCGAACTGCTGCAGTCCAAGCACGAGTTGGAAGACACGCTGGAAGAACTCCACGCCTCGAAAGAGGAATTGGAGCTGGCGAATGCCCGCCTCGAAGCCCTGGCTACCACCGACGGCATGACCGAACTGGCGAACCACCGTGCGTTTCAGGAGCGGCTTCAGATCGAAACGCGCCCCCAGGGACAGACAAAGCGGATGGCCCTGCTCCTGCTGGATGTGGATCACTTCAAACAGTACAACGATGCGTTCGGGCATCCGGCAGGCGATGAAGCCCTGCGGATCGTGGGGCGCATCATCCGCGAAAACGTCCGCAAAGGCGATTTTCCGGCTCGCTACGGCGGCGAGGAATTTGCGGCTCTGCTTCCGCAGTCCTCCCCGGAAGGGGCCACCATGGTCGCCGAACGAATCCGGGAGGCGATTGCCGCTCATCCGTTCCCGCATCGTGCGGTGACAGTCAGTATCGGAGTTGCTTTTTGGTCTACGGAAAAGCAGGAGAGCAAATCGCTGGTGCAGCGAGCGGACGACGCCCTTTACCGAGCGAAGCGGGGGGGCAGAAACCGAATCAGTTTCGAGGAAGATGCGGAAGAAGACCCGGCCTCGCTGCCGAAGGCCGCCTGAGCACCGGGGCAGCAAAACGTGACTGCTTGTTTTAGCAGGGTGCGGCTCTTCGTACTCCCTTTGCTGTTCGTCGGTAACCCCGTTCTCACCTCTTCCGTCTAATCGGCAACTCACCTGCTGAAATCTACGGGAGACATTCCATGCACCTCAAAACTCTTTTCGCCTGCACCGCGGCTCTGCTGGGACTTTTCGCTCTTGCCCCCTCTCAAACGGAGGCGCAGGGCATCCTGCTGCCCGAAAATCCCCGCGTCGGAACGCCGCCCCTTCGCCCCTCGCCGTTTTATGTAAAAAATCTACGCATCAATGCCATGATTCACGACGGGGTGGCCGAAACCGTTGTCGAGCAAACCTTTGTCAACGATTCCAACACCGAACAGGAAGGAACCTATCTGTATCCGTTGCCCGAGGGAGCCGTTCCCTCCGCGTTTTCGATGACCGTGGGCGACCGCACAATGGAACCCCGCGTTCTCACCAAAGAGGAGGCGCGGAGCGTTTACGAAAGCATTGTGCGCCGCCGCAAAGACCCGGCCCTGCTGGAATATGTCGGGCGCAATCTGGTGAAAATCAGCGTGTTTCCAATCCCGGCACACGGCGAGCGAATCATTCGGATGCGCTACACCGAAACGCTCAAGCCCGAAAACGGACTGCACCGCTACGCCGCTACGCTTTCAACCGCCCACCTGAGTGCAAGGCCGGTGGGCAATGCAGTGGTTTCCGTCCAAATCCAAACGTCCGCTCCACTCAAAAACGTGTACTCGCCCTCACACGCCGTTTCAGTCCGTCGCCCGGACGAAAAAACCGCCACCGTGTCCTGGGAAGGCACAGAGGCCGTTTCAGATCGGGATTTCGCCGTGCTCTATTCCACCTCCGACGATGATGTGGGATTATCCCTGCTCACCTACAAAACGGGCGAGCGCGACGGCTATTTTCTGCTGCTGGCTTCTCCCCGCGTTTCCGTTCCGAAATCGAAAATTCTCCCCAAAGAGGTGGTGTTCGTGCTCGATAAAACCGGCTCGATGGCGGGAGAAAAAATCGCTCAGGCGCGAAAATCTCTGCTCTTCTGCTTGAATTCACTTCACCCGGAAGATAAATTCGATGTGATTACCTTTGCCGAGTCCGCCGATGCACTCACCCCGACCCTTGTTTCCGCCACCGCCGCCAATGTTAAACAGGCGAAAGATTACGTGAGCGGCATTGAGGGCAGCGGCGGAACCAACCTGGACGAAGCCCTTAAAACCGGTTTGTCGCTGCTGAAACGGGACAACGGAACCCATAAAATGCTTGTCTTTCTTACCGACGGACTGCCCACGCTGGGCGAAACCAACGTTGAAACCATTCTCAAGCACGCCAGGGAGGTGACCCCCGCCAATACCCGGATTTTCTCTTTCGGCCTGGGCTACGATGTCAACGTGCCGTTTCTGGACAAACTCGCCTCCGACAACAAAGGCGACGCTGATTATGTACGCCCGGAGGAGGACGTAGAAGCGAAAGTCTCTGCGTTTTACGCGAAAGTCGCTTCGCCTGTGCTGTCCAATCTTTCCCTTGCGCTGGAGGGCGTGGAGGCGTATGACCTTTATCCCAAAGCCTACCCCGACCTCTTCAAAGGGTCGCAGCTGGTGATTGCAGGGCGGTTTCGAGGCAGTTCCACCGGGCTGGTGCGGCTGGCAGGCTTTTCTAATGGAATTCGCGAGAACTTTACGATCCGGGCGGACATGAGCAGCGTGAGTGGACGCGACAGTTACCTGCCGCGCCTGTGGGCTTCCCGCAAAATCGGCTATCTCATTGATGACCTGCGCCTGAAAGACCGGAATGCTCCCGGTCGGCAGGAGGTGGTGGACGAAATTGTGCGGCTTTCCCGCGAGTACGGCGTCATCACCGAATACACTTCGTTTCTTGTGGATGAGCGCGAACAAACCGCCCTGGGATTACACGGTTTAAGCGAAGGAGACTCTCTTGCCATCACTCGCCGGGAAATTCTGCGCCGATCACGAGTCAACGGGGTCAGCGGGCGCGATGCCGTCGAGCAGAGTTTCCGTGCGAAAGACCTGGCCTCCTCCAACGCCCCCGGTTCGCGCTATCAGTCTCAGTATGGAGATGCAGGCGGCGGGTTTGCCGGAGGCTTTCTTCCCGACAGTTTGACCAAGGAAAATCTTCGGGCCTACGATGCTGACGGCTCACTGATCATCGGCAGCGGCAATGGCGGCTACAATGCCCGCAAAGCCAAAACTGCACAGAAACCAAGCGCAGGGGGTGGAGCGTATGGGCCAGCTGGCCCAGCCGGGCCGCCCGCGGTCGAGGCTCCGCAGGTCAATTTGCAGGCCATCGGAGATCGCACCTTTTACCGCCAGACCAACAATCTCTGGCAGGACTCTCGTTATGGGGCAAAACGCCAGAGCCTGACGAAAGTACAGGCGTTTAGCGAAGCCCACTTTGCTTTGTTGAAGCGTTTCCCCTCTCTTGCCGCCTATTCGTCGGCAGGGGATGAGGTGCTCGTCGCGCTGAACAGCCGCACTGCTGTGCAAATTGGCAAGGAGGGGAAAACCGCCCTTTCGCCCTCAGAACTCGATGCGCTCGCAAAGTAGAAGTCAACTGGAGAAAACGGAAACGGAGAGGGGCAAATGCAGCCTCTCTCCGTTTCTTCAATGAGGAAGCAAATAATGAACCCGATCCGAATTGCAGCCGTGCTGTTACTCAGCGGGGTCTGTGGAACAGTTTCAGCTCAGAGGACAAATGTCTTTTCGAAAGAGCCAGCACTTGCACAAAAGGTGCGCTTCCAGGTGGAAGGGATGTCGGTTGCGGAACTGCTGAAACGGCTTTCGGCCAAAACCGGGGTTTCTTTGTCGGCGGAGCGGGAAGCCGCCGAGGATAAGCTCATCGTTTATTCACCGCTCCGCCCGCTCTCAGAAACGCTGGCAGAGGTGGCAGAACTTTTCGGCGATGTCTGGCAGGTGCGGCAGGACAACCCCAAAACGCCGGAGCAGAAACGCTGGGTGCTCGTTCGCACCACACGCACCCGTGAACTGGAACGGGGTCGGCGCGAGGCGCAGATACAGGGCTTGATCGCGCAGATTGAAGCTGCGAAATCCGCCCGCCGCTCTGATCAGAAAGCTCCGAAGGAGCAAAGTCTGCTTGCTTGTCTGAGTTCGGGTTCCACCGAAACGCTCGTTCGGCAGGGCTGGGCGCAGGTCTCGCTCGCTCAGCTGGGGGAAGACGAAAGGCACACCCTGGCTTCCCTCCGTCCAAGGTTAAACCGCCTGCTCGCTTTTTCTGCCGCCCCGCCGTCTTTCCCCGCGTTCGGGAAGGCAGCTTCGGGACGAGGGCGGGTTCTAAATCGCGCGGTAGGGTCGCCCTCACTCCCTTTTTTGCCGCCGAAGCCGGAAGCGGAAACAAGCCTGCCCCGCGATTCGCAACCCACCCTTGAAGATGAAAGCCTCGTTCAGAACGGTTTGTTTTTCGTGCTGATGCCCCCCAACAGGGGAGGAGAAGAACGGGTTGAAATTCACGGTTTTCGCGAAGTTCTTCTCAAAACTCAATCCCTGCTCGCGCCGCCTCATGGAAACCCGTACACAAACCCCAAAGACGGCCCTCCGTCCAATAATCTGCCTTCCCTCGAAGAAATCGGGATGGCGCGGCAGGACGACTGGAAAGCAGGACTGAAAGCCTTTGCCGAAAAAAGCGGGCGTCCTGTGCTGTGTGACTACTACCGCACCTCTTCCGTTCCGCCCCTTCCCGCAGCCGCCCCCGACCGCTCCTCCGTTCCAGCCCCCGCTCTCGAACTCGATGCGGTTTTCGCGCAAAGCCGCACGGAGCGAACATGGTGGATTCATGGAAAAACCCTGCTTCTGCGGCATCGAAACTGGACAGAGCAGGCTCGCTATGAAATTCCCGACGAGTGGCTGGATCGGGTAACGGCCCAGATTGCCGCACATGGCGGCAAGCCGCAGCTTCGGGACTTCGCCCTGCGGGGCGAACTTACCCCGGATCAGCGGTTCGCCCTCGACATGGACTTTGCACCGGTTCTGATGGCGGTTCACGATTCTCTGAAGGGATGGATCGGTCTCCGGCTCGCCCAAATCGCGCTTGAAGGTCTGTCTCGGCTCAACACCGCCAAGTGGAACCCGAAGTCGCCGCTGCCTCTGTTTAAGCCGACTGCGGAAGATCAGGAGCAAAAGACGCTTTCCTTCGATCTATTTCCGGCTCGCACCCGCGAAGCGATGCTCTTTCCGTTTCTCAGGGTGCTCGATCCGAACCTCGAGAAAAACGGATTCAATTTCATCCTGGAGCCGGAAGTGAACGGGCCTGCCACACAGCGATGGCTCGTCACCTCCAGCCCTCTTGCGAGAAGCGAGAGAGCCCACTCCGACACGCCGCTGATCTATGTCACTGTCGGTTTGCCCCGCCTGACCCCCGACGACCACCGCGCCGAGGCGCAAATCGAACTCGAAGCCGAGAGCGCAGAGACGCCCCAAAAGAGAGCGGCCCCCCACTGAGCCGAAGGGAGAGGGCAGAAGTGCCGGGGTCGGGAGAGGAAATCGAGGGTTGGACGCACGGCCCTCCGTCTCTGCACGACGGAGGGCGCAGCGGCTAGCCGTGCCCTCTGTTCCCGTCTTTGTCAAGACACCCGCTCCCTTGCCCCAACCTCCTGCCTCACGTCTACTTTCCGATCAGACCGCGATCCAGCCCGACCTTCACCGCCTCCGTTCGGTTCGAGACGTTCAGGCGCGAAAACAGCGTTGAAAGGTGATACTCCACCGTTCGCTCGGAAATAAACAGTTTCGCCGCGATCTCTTTGTTGCGGGCTCCCTGCGCCAGCAGCTGCAGCACCTCCAATGCCCGCTCTGACAGCGGGTCTTCTCGTCCCCGATCTGCAATGGCCGCCAGCCGCAGGGCTGCATCCTGCCCCAGCATCGTTTCCCCCTGAAACGCCGCCCGGATCGCCGCCACAATCTCCGAGGACGCGGCATCTTTTTTGAGATACCCCTTTGCCCCCGCCCGCAGCGCATCCCGCACCGTTTCGTCCGTTGGAAACGAAGTGAAAATCACCACCGGCAGCTCCGGGCGCGTCTCGCGCAGCCGCCGCAGCGTTTCGATGCCGTCCAAATGGGGCATATTCAGATCGAACAACGCCACATCCGGCGAGTGCCGCTCCACCAGCATCAGGGCTTCCACGCCGTCGTTCGCCTCTGCCACCACCACAATCTCGCCTGTCGCCTCCAGCAGCAGCTTCACCCCCTGCCGCGTCACCTGATGGTCGTCCGCAATCAGCACCCGCAGCTTCACCCCTTCAGCCGCCGCCTCTTTTCGCGAAAAAGGCAGAGGCGGCGTGAAATCAATCGGCAGGGGCACTTTTCCCGGCTGCGGCACAATCGGCACAAACGTCGAAAGCGGAACCACCACCTGAGACTCCGGAACCGGGCGGGCCTGCGGCGACAGATAGGGCAGCCGCGCCAGCACCCGCGTTCCCCATCCCGGTGTGCTCTCGATCCGTACCTCTCCGCCCAGCAGTCGTGCCCGTTCCATCATCCCGAACAAGCCGTAGCCGCCCTCCGGCCCCGGCGCAGGGCGGGCTTCCACCTCGAAGCCGCAGCCGTCGTCCTCGATCCGCAGGGTCACTTCCGAGGCCAGATACTGCAATCCGATCCGCACCCGGTTTGCTCCTGCGTGCTTGCCTGCATTGTTCAGAGCCTCCTGCGCCACCCGAAACAGGGCTGTCTGCGTTTCCTGGGTCAGCGTTCGCTCCTCCCCGTGAAGCAGGAACTGCGCCAGCACCCCCTGCTCTTTCTCAAACCGCTCCGCTTCCCGCTCCAACGCCTCCGCCGGGGTAAGCCGCTCCAGCGAAGCCGGACTCAAGCCCTGCACCGCCCGCCGGGTATCCTCCAGGGCTTTTTGGGCCGACTCCCGTGCCCCCGTCAGCATCTCTTCGGCAAGCGATGAGTTTCCTCCCTTCAACAGACTTTGCGCCGTTTCCAGCTGGATCGCCAGCCCGGTCAACGCCTGCGCCACCGTGTCGTGCATTTCGCGGGCCAGCCGATTGCGCTCCTCCGTTGTTGCGAGCTGCTTTTGCTGCTCCAGCTGCCGCGACAACGCTACCCCCAGCGTCGCCATATCTGCAAAGCTCTGAAAAATCGTCAGTTCCGTCGCACTGAACTCCCGATCTTCGGAGGGATACACCACCAGCGTTCCATAAACCCGCTCCGCGAACTGCAGCGGCGCGATCAGCAGCGAAACGATGCCTTCTTTCTGGAACAATTCCCGCTTCTGAACCGGCATCTCCGGGTTGGTTTGCACTCCCCGCGCATGGTACGGCTGCCCCAGCGACAGGGCCTGCGCTACAATCGGGGAATGGGGAGCCAGCTTTGCGGTGCCATGCCCATATTCCTGGGAAAGATTTCGCAGATAGATCGGCTCGGTTTTGCCGGTTTCGTCGTTGAGGTAAAGCGCGGCGCGTTCTTCGTGAAGCAGCTGCGCGACAATCGCGGTGATGCTTTCCCCCACCTCCTCAATCGGAGCCCCTTCCAGAAGGCTTGCCGTTAGATCGCGGGTGGTGTAGCGCATCCGCAGTTCGTTCTGATAAGCCACCCCGGTTCGCACCAGTTCCGCCAGCAGTGCCGCCCTGGGAGCCACCTGACGCGCCTTTTCGCCCCACACCACCGAGGCAGGATCGGCGTCTGGGCGCAGCTGCCCCGCCAGTATCCCAATGGGATAGTTCGGCAAAAAGACAGACAACAAAACCACCTCGCCCGACAGGGGAGGGCACAGGGGGAAGGGAAGATCGGAGGCGGATACAAAGCGCGGAACGGGGTCGCCCGGCGTGTCCAGCCAGTCGGGAAAGGTTTCTTCGGGCAGGGCGGTGTCGAGCAGCGAAGCCGATTCTTGAGCGGAAAATCCCACCGACGCATTCACCCGAAACACACAGTCTCGCGGGGCGTAGCTCAGCGTCAAAAGCCGCTCACATTCCAGCGCGTCGCTCATTTCCCGAAGATGGGAAACCACCGTTGACGCCAGCAGTTCCGCGCTGATAGGGGCATCTACCCTTCCCACACGCGGAGCCTCTTCAGAAAGAATACCGGAGGCCACCACCACTTCGCTTTTGCCCTGCACCTTTTTCCCCGGCATTTCGTTCTCCTATTTACCCCGTTTTTTTACGCTCAACCGAAGCGAGGTCTCTATCAATTCCGCCCTAAAAAACGATTTCATTGTACCGCACTTCGGAAAGGATTACCTGCCCCCAAAAGGGGCGAAGGAATTTCGTTCGCCCCAGAAAAAGTGGTAAAAAAGAGTGTGTCTGTGGAAAAAAGAGTCATCTAACTTAACAGAGGTTTCGGTAAAAGCTGCCCTCTTTGCCGAGATCGCGGAACGACATGACCCAAGCACATCACCGACGCCAATTCAGGGCGCGGCTCGCATTTATTGTTCTTTTCAATGCGGCTTTTCTTCTCTGGATGAAGAAAGCTCCGGGCAGCCCTGCCTTTTACAAAGCCGCCAACGACCTCATCAGTCTCTCCGTGTGCTTCATTGGAACTTACTGGGCGTTCAAAAGAAGCCGTCAACCCGGTCAGCCTCCCGTTAAAGCTCGCTTTCGCCGAGCCTCTGATCTCGTTGGCTTCAGTCTGCTGTCCTACATGATCGGCGAAGCGGTCTGGGCGTATTATGAAGTTTTTCGCCACATTCCGGTTCCGTTTCCCTCCTGGGCGGATGCCTTTTTCCTCGCCGATTATTTCCTGCTGATGATTGGTATTCTGATGATGCCCACCCGCCCCATTCCTGCTGCGGTTCGGGGGCGCGTTCTGCTCGACAGCCTCATGGTGATGACGGGTCTTGTCACGTTCAGCTGGTACTTTATTCTCGGCCCCACCGTGCTTCAGGGAGGAGAGACCCTGCTGGGCAGAATTCTTGGCGTCGGCTATCCGCTGGGCGATCTTTGCGTTCTATTCTGCCTGCTCGTTTTGTCGGCACACCCGGCAGAGGCGGCCACGCTGCGTTCGCGCCGCCTTCTCATCTGGGGCATTCTCGCTTACGTTCTTTCCGATCTAGGCTTCGGCTATCTTACCCTGAAAGGAACCTACAGCACCGGGGCCTTCACCGACATCGGCTGGACGCTGGGCAACCTTCTGCTGGGGCTGGGAGTTGCGGATTATCGTCACTCGGTTTCGCAAACAGTCCCTTTAGAAAAAGACGCCATGCCCACCTACAACCGCAATCCGATTCTCTGGCGAGCCCTGCTGCCCTATATTTTCGTGCCCGCCGTGGCCGCCCTCCTGCTCTACACCTTCCATCAGAAGGACGACGCCAAACTCGAACCCGGCGTCTACCTCGGTTCTGCGGTGCTCATCGGTCTGGTGCTGCTGCGCCAAGTGTTCGCGATGCTAGAAAACAATCGCCTTTATCGCTACCTGCAGGAAACCTATCAAGAACTCGAAGCCGACCGGCGATCCCTCTCCGAAGCCAATGCCCGCCTTGAAACTTTGGCTACCACCGACGGCATGACCGGGCTGCCCAACCACCGAGTTTTTCAGGAGCGAATTCGGCAGGAACTGGCGCAGGCAAAACAGCAGAAAACCTCGGTGTTTCTCCTGATGCTGGACGTAGACCACTTCAAGAAATACAACGATAGTTTCGGGCATCCTGCGGGAGATGAGGCTCTACGGAGTGTCGCGGCCATTTTACGCAAAACCATCCGCCCGGAAGATTTTTGTGCCCGTTATGGCGGCGAAGAATTTGCGGTGATCCTCTCGGCTCTTTCTGCGGAAGAGGCCGCCGAAATCGCTGAGCGCATTCGCGGCGAGGCCGAAGCGCACCCCTTTGCCCATCGGCAGGTCACCCTGAGCATCGGAGCCGCTTCCCTCACGGACGTTCACGAAGAGGCGAAAACGCTGATCGCCCGTGCCGATGCCGCCCTCTACGGGGCAAAACAAAACGGACGCAACCGGGTTTACTGGGAAAAAGGGGAGGCGGCGGCCTGCCCCGCCCTCACCCTCTCGAAGCCCGCCAAGCCCACCCTTTCCGAATTCGAATCCCTGGCGATGAGCGGGTTTCTCGCCTCGCTCGATCTTCGAGACAGCGAAACCGAAGGGCACTGCCAGCGGGTGGCCCGCTATACGCTGCGTCTTTCGGAAAAGGCCCAGGAAATGGGCGTGATTTCCCTGACTCAGGACGAGCACAAAACCCTGCTGATGGGCGCACTGCTCCATGATGTCGGAAAAATCGGAACGCCCGACCGCGTTTTGCGGAAGGCGGGACGGCTCGATGCCTCCGAATGGGAGCAGATGTGCCGTCACCCGCTTCAGGGAGCCGACCTGCTCAGCGGCACTTCCTGCCTTCACGCCGCTTTGCCCGTCGTGCTTTCTCACCATGAGCAGTGGGACGGTTCTGGCTATCCAGCGGGGCTTACCGAGATTCAGATTCCTCTTGCGGCGAGGTTGTTTGCCATCGCCGATGCTCTCGACGCGATGACCAGCGACCGCCCCTATCGCAAAGCACTGTCCTTCGAGACCGCCCGCGAAGAAATCGCTCGCAAGGCAGGCACGCAGTTTGACCCTGCGCTTGTTCGAGCTTTTCTCACGCTCTCGACCGGGGACTGGCTTCAGATTCGGGACGCAGGCTCGCTTGACGGGCGAACCCCTCTGGCTGTGCAAGCCCTGCCTAAAGCCGCCTGACGCAAAGCGCACCTCCGGCTTCAGAAGCCCTCGATAGGCTTCAGCAAAAACCGAACCCCCGCTCTTTTTGAGCGGGGGTTTGCGGTGACCGAAAAAGAAAAGGCGTTTGTCAGGAAAGGCTCAGGGAGGTCAGCGCGTAAGAGAGCTGCTGCGCCATGAGGTCTACAGCGGCGGTAGCACGATCATAATTCATGCGGGTGGGGCCGACCACGCCGATGCAGCCAGCAGGCTTTCCGCCAATGTAATACCAAGTGGCCACCAGGCTGCACTCCTGCATGGCCGGATGTGCGTTCTCCGACCCGATCCACACCGAAACCTCCGGCGAGTCCATCCGGTAAAGCGAAGCCAGCAAAGCCCTCGGTTCGTCCAGCACAGCCAGCAGACCCTCCAGCCGCTCCACATCCTGAAATTCTTGAAGACGCAGCATCTGGTTCATCCCGTCGAAGAAGATTTTGCGTTCGGAAAAAGCCGAGGCCATCTGGCGTAATTCCGCATAAACAAGACCCACCAACGCCGCCGAACCGCTGAATTCCGGTGAAAGCCCCCGGCTCTCCAACCTCGCGGGAAGCTCCGTAAGGTCTACTTCCTGAACCCCTTCCGTGAGATAGTTCGACAGGATCAGCAGCTCGCTGTCTTCGGGAGCCTCTTTGCCGCCTCCCGGAAGTTCCAGCAGCCGGTGTTCCACATGACCGGAGGAAAACAGTACCACCATCAAAACCCGACGCGAGGCGACCCGCGAGAGCATGACTCGCTGAAGTGCGGCAGTCTGCGTCACCGGATCGGTTGCCAGCGAGGGGTAAGTGGTTAGGCGCGACAGAAAGCGGCAGGTGTGAAGGACGATTTCTTCCAGCTCACTCAGCGGGCGGCGGTAGCTCTGATGGGCAGTTTCCGTTTCATCGGAGGATAAAGCGGTGGGCGGGTTCATCAATTCATCCACATAATAACGGTAACCCCGGTCGGTCGGAATCCTTCCCGCCGAAGTATGGGGCTGCAGGAGATAGCCCATTTCGGCCATTTCCGCCATTTCGTTGCGAATCGTGGCGGATTTGCACCCGATCTGGTAAGCATCGAGCAGGCGTTCCGAGCCTACCGGTTTTGCCGTCATCACATAATCGGTCACAATCGCCCTGAGAATTTTGATTTTCCGGCTGTCCAGCGGAGTCATGCCCCGTTCTCTCCTCCGTCGTCCCTTCCCTCTTTGCTGCTTAAACAGAAAGGTAGAATTCTTTCCATTATAAGGACGTAAACGCGATTTGTCAAGTTTCCGCGCCGGGACTTCCGAAAAGCCAAAAAAAGCCTCCAATTGGAAGCTTTTCGTTACGCGAGAGGCTCTGAAAGCGAACGGGCTAAGCCGTCACCATTGTTTTGCCGGTGTGCAGAGCACGTGCACCGGAGGTTCTCCGCAGTCGCGGAGCCGTACCCGCCGGGGAGAAAACATGGGCTTCTTCTCGCGGCAGCACCTGCTCTACCATTTTTCGAGCGTTTTGCTCGCGCAGAAGGGCTTTGCCTCGGATCACAGCTTCACGCAAAGCGATACGGCTGCGTTTGCCGGAAGCCAGGTTTTCCGCCTGCTCCAGGGTCCAAAACTGGGTTCCGACCGGGCAGGATGCGACCACCCAGAGCGTTCCCTCCAGATCACGCACAAGCGCGTAGGTCATCGAAGGAGCCACTTTCCAGGTTTGAAGGGCTTTTTCAATAATGGGTTTAGGGGAAATTCGACTCATCTCTTTTTCTCGTCGTTAACGCCGCGTTGGATCGGTTGGATCAAGGCGTCTTTTTGATTCTCGGTTGCTTTTTCGCTGTTCTATACTGTCAAACGATGCAACTCTTCGCAATGTTCCCCATTTTACCAAAAAACTCCTTCTCTTTGTGGAAAATTTCACAAAGAGAATTTTCTCAGACTTTCTCCAATGCCCTTTCTCTTGCTGCTTTCTTCTTGAAGAAGCAGATTCGCCAGAGAACAAAGGTCAGGCCGAACGCGGCGGCGGCCCGCACTCTGCACAGTAGCCGTAAATTTCCAATGCATGAGAAACGACCTGAAACGTAGTATCGGGTGTAGGAAGCAGCAGCGTTTCGGGAAAGGGGCAGACATCTACACAGCGGCTTTTGCCGCACTCAAGGCAAATGGCGTGGTGGTGATGCCGCTCTCCCTGAAACTCAAACAGAGCGGTTCTTTTGGTTTGGAGGTTGATTTGGTTTACCAGCCCCGTTGTGGTGAGCAGGGTTAGGTTGCGATAAACCGTATCCAGGCTCATGGCCGGATAGGTCTCTCGTATTCGTTCCAGGATCGCCTGCGCGGAAATCGAGGTTCCGGCCCCGATCAGCACGCGCAGCACCTCGATGCGCTGCGGCGTTAATTTGTAACCGGCGTCGCGCAGTGACTGCGCCGCCGCTTTCAGCTCCATTCTGCCCCCTTCCAAATAAGAATTTTACGAATTCGGATTTTTCGGATATACTACAGAATACCCGACGATTTGAGAAACAGAAATCATCAGGCGATTTCAGAAAGGAAAACGGCTTTTCGATGGCTCCTCCCAATTCCGTTTCCACGCTGCTGCTCGGCGCAGTTTCGATTGCGGCCATGCACGCCCTCATTCCCAGCCACTGGCTTTCTTTTGCCGTGATCGGGAGGTCGCAAAAATGGAGCATCCGCCGTACCCTGCTCGTCACGCTGATGGCGGGGGGCGGGCACGTTCTGCTCACGGTGCTTTTAGGGCTGGGGGTGGCGGGGGCAGGCAAAACGCTGCAGCGCGCCCTGCCGCCGCCGCTGGAACACGCCGCGACCTCCGTTTTGCTCATTGGGCTGGGATTGTACTCCCTCATTCCGGCTCTCAGGGGCAGAGAGGGCTGCCCCAATCACGACCACGTGCATCTGCCTCACCCGGAGACGAACTTCCCCCCTGAAAACGAAACCGCCAAACTTCTTGCCGTCGAAAAAACACACCGGAGCAAAATGGCGCGTTTCGGTGAAAACCCGACCGTCATCGGTGCGCTTGTTCTGGGTATGACGCTTTCGCCCTGCCTCGATCTTCTCTCGGTCTACGTCGCCGCCGCCTCGCTTTCCTGGCCGCTCCTGCTGGCTGTCAGCGGGCTTCTCGCGCTCACGACTCTCAGCCTGATGTTTTTTCTGGTCTGGCTCACTCTTTTGGGGCTTCAACGCCTCAATCTCGCGTGGCTGGATCGCCATGAGGGGGCGGTGATGGGAACCCTTCTCATCGTGCTGGGCCTTCTCCTGCCCATGCTTCACTAGAGATGCGGGGTTCGGGAGTAGGAATTAGCAAAATGCCCGTTCCAAAACGCATCGAAACAGTTTTACGTTTCCTCTTCACGACGTTTCCGTTAGAACCGCAAGTTCAAACTAATCCCTCATCTGGATTCCTCGGGCCCACCAGCGGCACGACCCGGCCCAGTGCAGCAGATTGAAATAGAGGGCGTACAGGTAGGAAAAGCGAGCGAGCAGTCGGGCCTTGCGCCGGTAGCGGGGGGAATCCATCGGATAAATCTGCCAGTTGTCGTTGAGATCGGCGATCAGCCGGGTGACCCGCCCCAGAACCTGTGAGGAAGGAACGGGCGGATCCATAAAGAGGTTCGTGTCGCCCTTGAGGAAAAGCAGATGACGGCGGCGGCGAATCAGGCGATGACAAACAAGACGATACCCATTAGTGAACACGACGAGATCGCCGGGGTGCAGTTCGTCCATCACTACCGGCTGAACCTCCACGTGTGCCCCGTTCCGAAGGATCGGAAACATACTGCGCCCCTGCACCTCCACCACAATACGCCCGCGACGCTCCAGAGCGTCTGCCGCCGAGCGAACCGTTTCCCCAATTTCCGTTTCGAGTTTTACCGATGTTCCTGCGTTAATCGCCACGCCTTGCCCCTTGCAGCCTCGCTCGAAGATTTCCTGTAGGGGTCTGAGAAAATCCCTCGGCGGCTCAGGAAACATCGGTCAGAGATCGGAAATACGGCCCAGAACCGTAATCCCGCGAAAGCGCGCCAGCACCCGATCCGGCGGAAGCGGATCGTGAACCCGGCGTAAGCTTAGCAGAACGGTTCGGGCATTGCGCCACTCTGCAGTTTGGATTTCCGTGCCCGGTTTTCCTGCATAGACCGTAGAAAGAATTGCGCCGTCGGCGTTTCGCGGCGGGTCTTCCTGGTTGGGGCACAGGGTAAAAAGCGTTTGCGCGGGATTGCCGTCGGTTTCGCTGCGGTACACGAGAACGCCGCGCCATTTTCCATCGGGAGAAAACACCTCTTTCGTCACCGCGTCCGGCATCGAAAACATTTCGGTGGCTTCCGGCGAAGCCGAGGGCAGGCGCAGCAGCGCACCGCCGCACAGCAGCAAAAAGGCCGCCAGAAGCAGCGGGGAAAAGCCTCGACAGGGGAGAAGCGAAGAAGACATAATCAGAGTGTAGCACGCAGAGGCTGAAGACGGAAACGGCAAAAGATGCAGGAAAATTCCCTTGCGTTGCGGAAATGTCGCTTTTAGGGAAAAAGGAGAGTACGAAATGGCGAGCGTGGTGACCGCCGAAGAGATGCGAGACCTAGATCGAAAGGCCGGCCAGGAGTGGGGAATGCCTTCCGCCACGCTTATGGAAAACGCGGGATGGGCCGTCTACAAGGTCGCGAAACAAATGCTCGGCGGGTCAGTCAAGGGAAAGAAAATTGCCGTTCTCTGCGGAACGGGAAACAACGGCGGGGACGGCTTTGTGGCGGCGCGTCTGCTCTTTCTGCGGGGTGCGATTGTTTCGGTGTTTCTGAGCGGGAAGGCAGAGAAGCTCAGGGGCGACGCAAAAATTTACTACTCGCTTCTGGCCGGAATGTCCGGTGTCGAACTGCTCGAAGCGGAGTTCGATTTTCAGGAAACTCAGCGCACCCTCCATGAGGCTGACCTGCTCATTGATGCGTTGCTTGGCACAGGACTGACGGAGGCTCCACGCTCGGAGATGGCCGCCCTGATTCGGGAGATCAACGGGGTTCGCGCCGCCGTTCTTTCGGTAGACATTCCTTCGGGTGTGAACGCGACGACGGGCGAAGTGCCGGGAGTGGCCGTCCATGCCGATGAAACCGTCACCTTCGCCTTTCCAAAATGGGGACAATTTCTGCCGCCGGGAGACGAACACGTCGGAAAACTGCATCTTTATGACATTGGCTTCGATTGGGGAATTTTCGCCCCGTCGCTGAAAACAAAACTCTCCGAAGCGCACGACTTCGATTTTCTGCAAAAACGGGCGCAGGAATCCAATAAAGGAGACTATGGGCACGTCTACATCGTCGGGGGATCGGCGGGAATGGCGGGTGCGCCCGCTTTGGTGGCACGAGCCGCGCAGCGTTCCGGTGCGGGGCTGGTCACGGTGCTCGCGCCCGCCTGTGTCAGGCCGACGGTCGGTGCAAAACTTGACGAGCAGATGACGATTTCGCTTCCCGACAGAGATGGAGCCGTTTCCGAAACCGCATTTGATGCGATCAGGGAAGCCGTGCAAAAAGCCGAGGTGCTCTGTCTTGGCCCCGGCATGACCACAAAGCCCGGAGCCGCTGCCCTTGTCCATCGAATAATCGCTGAACTCGAACTACCGCTGATCGTGGATGCCGACGCCCTGAACGCGCTCGCGCTCCATCCCGAAGCCGCACTCCAGCGCAAAGGGGATGCGGCTGCGCCGCTGATCTTAACACCTCATCCCGGCGAAGCCGCCCGGCTATTGGGAAGCGCGACAAAAGCCGTTCAATCGGATCGGAAAGGGAGCGTACAGGCTCTAGCACAAAAATATCGGGCCATCGTCGTACTTAAGGGACGCTATACGCTGATCGCCGATGAAAAGGGCGAAATTTGCCTTAATCCGACGGGCAACCCCGGCATGGCGACGGGCGGAAGCGGCGATACGCTCACCGGCATTCTTGGCGGGCTGATTGGGCAGTGGGCGGCCAGAAATTCCAGGGAAACGTCTTCGGTCTCTGCCCTGCAAATGGCGGCACTCGCGGTCTGGCTTCACGGGCAGGCGGGCGATCTCGCCGCCGCCGAACTCGGAGAAGCGAGCCTTGTGGCAGGCGACCTCACGGCGTTTCTTCCAAAAGCGTTTCAGAGTTTACCCACCGATACACCCAGAAAGACACCGATTAAAACGCAAAATGATGAAAGTAAATCTCGCAGCTCCAAGATTGCGTATCTGAATGGGTAGTCTGTGTTTATTTGGGTTCAACGGTAGAGGGTATAGAGGGAGTTGGCAATGAGTCGTTGGGGACAAAGTTGGGCGGCGGGCATCGGGATACTGGCACTCGGCGGACAAGTTGGGGCGCAAACCTCTGCCGCGCCTTCTAAAAGCGAGACGAATACCGAAGTGAAAACAGTGACCAAGCCAGCTGCAATCATCCAGTTGAAACTCGGTTTGACGGGCGATTTCGCCTATCGGTTCGTGTCGCCAACGGGAGACCTGCCCGCTCCTGCCCCGCTGCCCGCACCGACCGGGGGCATCGTGGCGTTGCCCGTCCCCGCCTCACTCAAACCGGAAGGCGCAACGCTCCAAATTCTCGACAATGGACGCGGCAGCCTTGCAAAACTTCCGATCAAGCCAAACTCCGTCACCGAAGTTGGCGAAAGCCTTTTTCGCTTTGTGCAGGTCGTCTATGTCCCGGTTCAGGCGAAAAGCGGCAGGCCTGTCACCGATGCCCAAGTCACCCTGTTCTCGAAAACCTACCCGCGCCGAGCGTGGCTGCTTAAACCCGCCGACAACGGCATCGCCCGATTCGATGAGGTTCCGCTCGATGAACCCGTGACCATCGGCGTTTCCTATGCCGCGAACCCGCCGAAAAGCGTCACCGAAACCCTCTCCAAGGCCCACCCCCCGGAAGGGATTCGCCGTGAACCTATTCTGCTCGACTGGGCCGATGTCAAAACCACCGCCCCGCCGCCCCCGCCTTCTCTTGGAACCGGAGCCGTCTCTCCCGCTTCTCCGGCAGGAAACTCTTCCGCTGCCTCCACCTCCGCCGCGCCTGTGACCCCCGCGCCGTCGCCAAGTCCGTTCAGCGGCATTTTAAGCACGCTCGTCGGGCTGCTGTTTCTCGGCGGGGTCGGCTATGGCCTGCTCTACGCCTACAACAACGGTCACCTCAGCGGCGTATTCAGCAAACTCGGCATCAACGTTGCGCCGCCCAACACCGCTTCCGATCCCGCCGCCAACCCGTTCGCCAAACCTGAAACGTCTCCGATCACCCCGATCACCGACGGCACGGCAGACCCGCTTGCCGGGAGCGGCCTCGCCCCGAACGGGGGTGCGCCCGTCACTTCCTACTCGACTCCCTCGGATGGGCCGCGCCTGGTGGCGTCGGCAGGGGTCTATTCCGGCTCCGTGTTTCCGCTGGCGGGAAGCAGCCTCGACATCGGGCGCGATCCGTCCAACGGAATTCCGCTGCCCAACGACACGAACGTTTCGCGCCGCCACGCCACCCTGCGAAACGAAGGCGGGCAGTTCGTCCTCATTGACAACGGCTCGTCGAACGGAACTTTCGTCAACGGCGTTCGTATCGCTTCACAAACCCCCATGCCGCTGCGCCCCGGCGACGAAGCGACGATAGGCGGCACACGCTTTCGCCTGGAGGGATAAGTTTCGGGTCTATTCACAGATTTCACCGATTGACACAAAGAACCCCTTCGGCTTGATGAAGCGAAATTGGCTTGTATCCGTTTGGCTTTCAGCCTTTTTGCGTTTTAATCGGTGTTTCTCGGTGAAATCTGTGAGTGATCTTGTTTTTGAGGGAGCTTGACTTTGCGATCCAGAATTTTAATCGGGCTGATTTTAGGGGCGGTCGGCGGCTTGCTGGGCTGGCTGCTGCAAGAAAATCTGATTAACTACGGGGCTTCGGTGGTACGGGACGTGCTCACAGGCGGCTGCACGATGGTGTCGCCCTCCGCCTCGCAGGATCGCACCTTTGTGTTTTGTGTCGGCGGCATGATCGGGCTGTTCCTCGGCATGATTGATGGGATTGTCGAGGGAAACGGGCGCAAACTCGCGCAGGGTCTTGCTCTGGGCGCGGTATCGGGGGTGCTGCTCGGCTTTATCGGCTACAACCTGGGACAGTTGATTTATGGTTTTCTTGGAACCGGCGGGCACGATCCCGGCCTCTTCTCTTTTGCGCGTCAGGTCATTGCCCGGGCCTTAGGCTGGGCGTTTCTGGGCCTGGGGCTGGGCGTCGGGGCGGGGATTTCCACCCGTTCGCCGCGCCGGATATTGAATGGGGCCATCGGCGGGTTTATCGGCGGAATGCTGGGCGGCTTCGTCTTCGATATGGTCGCGCAGGTCGCGCTGCCCGTACGTTCGGCGGCGGGCGGCAGCGGCTGCCAGGAGATCGGCGGAGCCAGCCGCGCGATCGGCATCCCGGCGATTGGCGCACTCACCGGCTTTTTCATCGGGCTGGTGGATGAACTGCTCAAGCAGGCGTGGGTGAAGGTACTTGCCGGCAAAAACGAAGGCAAAGATTTCATTCTCTCCAAAGCAATGAATATCCTGGGGCGCGATGAACGGTGCGACGTGCCCCTTTTCGGCGATCCGGCCATCGGCGGGCAGCACGCCGCCATTCGCGCCGATGGAAACCGCCATGTCCTTATTGACGCGGGAACGCCGCTCGGCACGATTGTGAACGGTCAGCGCGTGGGGTCGGGAAACGAACTTTTGTTACGGGACGGCGACATGATCCAAATCGGAAGCCAGCGAATTCTGTTTCGAGAAAAAGCCACTCAGTCAAGGGTCGCTCCCTCCCCCGTAGACACCGCAAAATCAAAGCCGGTCGGCGGCTCCGGCGGCGTGGCGGTTCCGGCTCACGTCTGCCCCTACTGCGGCTCCCCCAAAAAGGCGGACGGCTCCTGCCTCTGCACCCTCGGCGCGGGGGCGGGCGGCTTCGCTCCGGCCCCGAATCCGTTTCCTGCCCCCGCCCCCGCGTTTGATCCCGTCTTCTCGAACCCAGCCCCTGGTTTCTCCGCCGGGCTTTCCTCTGCTCTCCCCTCTCAACTGACGGGCACAGGCGGAGCGTATTTCGGTCAGGGCTTTCGCCTTAATCCGAACGCGCCGGAACTTACGGTTGGGCGCGAACCGGGGCGCGATTTTCTGCTTTCGGCGGAGGTGACGGTTTCCCGCAATCATGCCCGTCTCGCCCTCGAAAACGGGAGGTGGGTGGTCTACGATCTCGGCTCGGCCAACGGCACGTTTGTGAATGGAGCCCGAATCTCGGCACAGCCGCTCGCCCTCGGCGACACCGTGCAGTTCGGAGCCAGCCAATTCCGGGTGGAGTGAACCTGAAGCAATTCTAAAGGAATGATCCATGACCCCTGATTTTAGAACTCACCAACGATAAGGATTTTGCTCGGTATAAATTGGTATAAAATTGAGATCAACATCGTCAATCCGAACGATTTTGCCAACGAGTGACGAGAGAACAGGAGCGTAGGTTCACGATGGAAGAGAGAACACAGATTTTGGGCGGACAGCCGGGACAACCCGGAGTGCAGCCAACCGTGATGGGGGGAAACCCGACGCAAATGGGCATCGGCAGAACGCAAATGGGCATCGGGCGCACCCAGATGGGGATCGCTGACCCGATGCGAACGCAGATGGGGATGCCCTCCCTGCAAACCCTCGAAATCGAATGTCTCGCGGGGAACCGCTTTGCCTATGCCCCCGAAGTGACCCGCGATCACGCCCTCGTTGTGCTGAAAAGCGGAGGGCAGCAAATCGGCAGACGGGCCCCCCTCAACATCTGCCTCGTCATTGACCGCTCCGGCTCGATGGAGGGCGAACCGCTCACCTATGTCAAGCACGCCTGCAGCTACGTGGTGGATATGCTGGAGCCCAACGATATTCTCTCCATTGTCACCTTCGAGGAGCAGGTGGACGTACTCATGCCCGCCCGCCGGGTCATCAACAAAGCCCTTGTCAAAGAGCACATCAACCGTCTTGAGGTCGGCAATACCACCAATCTTTATGACGGTCTTGTGGCGGGCTGTATGCAGATCGCCTCCGTTCTGCACCAGACGCCGGGGTACGTCAACCGCGTTCTCCTGCTCACCGACGGCGAGCCGACCGTCGGTTTGAAAGACTACAACTCGATCATTCAGCAGGTGGGAGACCAAAAAGCCAAAGGGATTTCGATCACGGCACTCGGCTTCGGCGGCGAATATAACGAGGAATTGATGGCAGGCATCGCTCGCAAAAGCGGCGGCAACTACTATTATATCCAACGCCCCGATCTGCTGCCCGAAGTGTTCCGACGCGAACTCGAAACCCTGATGACGATTGTCGCGAAAAACGTGCGCGTTCGCTTCCACCTCTCGAAATGGGTGCAGTCCCGGCAAATTTACGGAATGCAGCCCTCGTTCAGCGGGCGCACTGTGGAGGTCAGCGTTCCCGATCTGGAGCGTGGCTCGGTGCGAACGCTGCTTGCCGATCTGGAATTTGATCGTCACACGCCGGGAACGTATCGGGTCGCGAAGGTCGAAGTCCTCTACGACGACATCGTGAACAATCGCCCCGAAAGCGTGAAGAACGACTGCGTTTTCGAGTTTACGAATGACCGGGGTTTGCTTGCGTCGGGCGTAAATCAAACGGTGAAAAACGAACTCGACATTGCGATGGCGTCCCAGAATCTCCAGCGCACGATGATGGGCATGAAAACGCAGCAGCTGACCGCGATGGGCGCGATGACCGAACTGCAAAAAACCCGCACGGTGCTGCTCCAGACCGGGCAAACCGCACAGGCACAGGAAGTCACGCAGGCACTTCAGGCACTCCAGGGCGGCGCGGACGCCGAAAAGACGATCATTGGCACGATTTATCGCCTGGATCAGGGAAAACGTGAATAGTTCTCAATCGCTGAGATTTATTGATTTGTTTTGCGGGATCGGTGGGTTTCGGATTGCCGCCGAGTCTGCGATTGGGGCGAAAAAGCAAACACCGGTTTGTGTATTCTCATCAGACAACGACTCGGACGCGCAAACGGCGTATCGAGCGAATTTCGGCGACAGAGAACTGCGGGGCGACCTGACCCAAATCGGGGGAGACGAAATCCCCGACCATGATTTGCTCTTCGGCGGGTTTCCCTGTCAGGCGTTCTCGATTTGTGGCGACCGCCGGGGTTTCGAGGACACACGCGGAACGCTTTTTTTCGAGATCGCCAGAATCTTGGAGGCGAAGCGTCCGGCAGCGTTCGTGCTGGAAAACGTCAAGCAACTCGCCACACATGACGGCGGAAATACAATGTCCGTAATTCACGAAACGCTCTGCCGCCTCGGTTATCACACCCGGCACAAAGTGCTGAATGCCCTCGATTTCGGGTTGCCGCAGAAGCGCGAGCGCACGTTCATCGTCGGGTTTCGAGAACCGAGACGGTTTCGGTTTCCGGTCGGTTGTGTTCCGATGACGCCGCTCGAAAAATTGCTTGAACCGGATTTGGAAGTTTCGGAGTTTTATCGGGCTTCGGAGAAAATTCGCGCCGCCCGAATCGCCGAATACGCGAGTTATGGCAAACTGTTTCCGACCGAGCGCACGATCTGGCACGAAAACAAAGGTGGACACATTTCGGCGTATCCCTATTCATGTGCGTTGCGGGCGGGAGCGTCGTACAATTATTTGCTTGTGGACGGGCAACGCCGTCTGACCGAGCGTGAAATGTTGCGATTGCAGGGTTTCCCGGAAACCTACAAAATCGCGTGTGGTTACGGCGCAACGCGCAAACAATGCGGGAACAGTGTCGCGATTCCCTGCGTGACCGCCGTCATCGAAGAGGTCTTGAACGCACTCGAATCGGGATAGAATACCAAAGGGGAAGAAATGACTACGACTGTTCATGCAATTTACGACAATCAGACCCTGCCATTAGATGCCCCGCTCCCGTCCAAAACGGCGCAATGGTCGAAGTGACGCTAACCCTGCCAAAAATCTCTGCGCCGCCACGCAAACGCTTTTCGTGGGAAGACGGGCCCGTTCTCCCCGGAGATGGCACCAACGCTTTGACAGATGAACTACGCCGACAGCGTGACGGGCGAACGGACGAGCCTTAAACATTTTTATCTACGGAGTTAAAAAGCATGGAACAAACACAGGTTTTTGGTACTTCCGGGACGCCCGACCAAACGATGGTCGTGCCGAACGGCGGCGCAACGATGCAGATGCCCGCCGGGGGCGCAACAGTAATGGGCAACGACCCGATGCGAACGCAACTGGGGGGCGTGGCAACCTGCCCCGTTTGCCGCACAAACACCCCCGCAATGGAAACCTACTGCGGCGAATGCGGCTTTCTGCTCGCCTCGCCAGTCTCGGAGGACGCTGCCCCGCCCCCCGAAGAGGCTCCCGTCGCCGAACTCGTGGACATCGCCGACGGACGACGCTTCCGATTGAAACCGGGCGTCAACACGGTGGGGCGCATGGGAACCGACGTTCTGATTTTGGACACCACCGTTTCAAGAAACCATGCAACGATTACAATAGACGGCGACAGGGTGATGGTAGAAGACCTCGGTTCCTCCAACGGCACGAAAGTCGGGGAGACACGGCTCGGTGCGAATCAGCCGACGGTCGCAGCACCGGGAACGCCGCTCAAATTCGGAAACTGGCGCGTTACCCTTGAAATGGGAGCGGCAAAACCCGGCGGCTCGAATGAGCAAACCGTAATGTCTCCGCTCCAGGATCGCACCGTAACCACGTTTCCAGAAGAGAACTCGCCCGCCCCCGCAGCAGAAGACGCCCTCTCAACGCCGCCCCCAAACGCCGAGAGTGCCCTTCCCCAATCTCCCGGCGACGCCGAAGGAACGAGTTCCGGCGCTGTCACCATCCCCGAAAACTCCGAACTCATCGAAACCCCGATTGTGCCGCTGGAACCTGCCTTTTCCGCTCCCGTTGCCAAACTGGAAAAAATCGAGGGCATGAGCAGCGACATCGAAATCGAATTTGGCTCCCTGACCATCGGGCGCAAACCCGGCAATGACCTTGCCCTGCCCCTCGACTCCTACATCTCCGGACGGCACGCGGAAATCCTTGCCGACGCAAGCGGCGTCTACCTCACCGACGTGGGCAGCACCAATGGAACCGTCGTCAACGGACAGAAATTGACCCCCAATGAGCGGCAGCCGCTTATCGAGGGAGACGAAGTGCAGCTGGGACAAACCCGCTTTCGGTTTGTTTCGCTCACCAACCCCGCTTCTCCCGCTCTTCCCGCAGAGGAACAGGCCTAGCCCATGATGCAAACTTCAGACGACACAAGCGGCACGGGCGACCTCGATTCAACGGCGAAATTCGACCGGGCGGAGCTGGTACGCGGCTGGCGCGAATACGAAGCAAAAACGCCGCGCTGTGTACCAGTACTCAAATATGCCCCGAAAACCGATATGGGGCAGGTGCGGGAAAACAACGAGGACAAATTTGACTTCTACGAACCGGAGCACCCGGCACTGCTCGCCTTGCGGGGAACTCTTTTCGCGGTTGCGGACGGTGTGGGCGGGGCCGCCGCCGGACAAATCGCCTCCGAAATCCTCATGAAAACGCTGATCGCAGGCTACTACGACCACCCGTCACCGCGCCCCGAAGAGGCTCTCATCGAAGCGATTGCCAACGCGAACGACCGAGTTTACCGGCTCGCCCAAATGATCCCGGAACGCAGCGGAATGGGTTCTACCCTTACCGCCGCCGTTTTTCTCGAAGACAGCGTGATGATCGCTCAGCTCGGAGACAGCCGTGCTTATCTTATCCGCGACAGCGAAATCCGTCAGATCACCCTCGATCATTCCTATGTCGAAGAAATGGTTCGCGCCGGACACATGACCTCCGAAGAAGCGGAAGCCTCCCCTTTCAAAAATGTCATCACCCGTTCCATCGGGGCCGCCTCCACCGCACAGCCCGACCTCTTCATCGAAACCTGCCGCGTGGGAGACCTCTGGCTTCTGTGCTCGGACGGGCTGACCGGCTATGTCAAGGACGACGAACTGCTCCAGATCGCGCAGGGGCAGGCTCCCTCCGAAGCCGCCCGACAGTGCATCGAACTTGCCAACGCTCGCGGCGGGCGCGACAACATCACCGTGTTCATCATCCATGTCCGCGACCTCGTATTTACGGGCACTTCCGAAGCAATTCTTACCGAGCCGCAGGCGGCCCCGACCGAAGACTCGAAGCCCGCACGCTGGAAACTCTTCGGAAAGTAAACCTATGGGAACCCTGAAAAGAGTGGTGGGTGGGTGTTTTCTGTTGCCTATGCTGCTCGTCGGATCGTGTTTCGGAAAGATGTCTTATGACCGAAAGCACTATGAGCTGCCCGGTGAAGTGCTAAAATCGTCGGTCGCTCCGACACAATCGCTCTCTTCCGCAATGCAGGTGGCGGAGACGCTCGACCGTTACGTTCAGCCCCGCTTCGAGATTCTGCGCGATAAAAACTTCGGAGCGTTTCGGATCGTTTATCGCAAACACGCGGGCCTCGTTCAGCTTAAAGTAGACACGGAAGAAGAGAAAACACTTATCGCCAATGTCAATGTGACAAAACGGGATTATGCGGTTTGTCTGCTCCATTGCGCTCCAGTTCCAGGTTATAATGGGCACTTCTCTACGCCAGAAACCCCCAGTTTGCAAATGCTTTATTTCAACCAAAAACCGATTGCGGGATCACCCGACTGGCCCCGCTACCCCAACGATGAAAAAGCCACTGAAATTTTGCCGGAATGGGAGACGCTTTCGAAAGGGGCAATCGCCGCTCTGCCGAAATTGATGTCGGGAAAAGAGCAACGCACCGAAACCCCGAAATGGTCGGTCTTGATGCGCCCTGTGCGCGCCACAAAATCCGAGTGTCTGAGCTGTCACGAAAACGCAAAGCTCGGCGATACACTCGGCGTTATGGTCTACGCGGTCGCAAAAGAAAAAAGGCCGCCTTTAGAATAGAATTAGTTTCGCCTTCTGGCCTTCACTCCATTGCAGATCAAAGTAAGGGGGTCACCGCGATTTATCGTTATGCAGCCGTTCGCGGGGAGACGGAACTTCCTGGTGAAACGGGATCGCTTTCCCGCGAAGGCACTTCCCCTGCTCAGGGAAGGATGCGTATCTCAAACGGAAGTTCTAATGCGCTCGCGAAATTCTGATTGATCCAACTGTGCGGGTCTTGCACCAGATCATTCGTGTTGAGCCACCGGTCGCTTGAACGCGGCAGCTGCTGTGTAATCATTTCCTCCCGCCGCCCTTCTTCTTTTCGCCGCAGTGCCTCCTGATATCGAGCATCGAAGGCGCGGGCATAAGCCCTCACCACCGGCCTCTGCGCCCGGACAAAGCCGACCGTCAAAATGCTGCTCGCCAGCAAAGACGCTCCCACACAAACCTGCACTGCCAGGAGCACCGGTTTTTTGATCTTCTGTTGTGCACACAAAAAGCCCAGCAATCCGCAATAACCCAGCAGCAGCACGATCTCTTGAAACTCTGCCCGCAGCGGAGGAACCGTTCCAAGTGCGAAGGTCGAGGGAAGCAGAGAAAGATAAAGCGCGAGGGCCAGAGCCAGCGTTCCCCTCAAAAGAAAAGTGCGCGTCTGCCGTTCACTCCAAACCCCTCCCGAAGCGCGAAACGTGTTTCCCGCAAGCAAGCCGGAAGCCAACGCCATCAGAAACCAGGGAAAACGATGCATCAGCGCAAACGAAACCACTTGCAGCACAATGGCCGGACATCGCAGGAGGGCAGCACCCACCGGCAGCGGAGGCATTAGGGCCATACGCAGGTGATTCCCTGGTGCCGAGACCACCATAACCACCGCAGCTAAACTGCCAAGAAAGGGCCACAGCCAGCGTTGCAGAGAGGCCCAGTCACGTTTGATCGTCCCTGAGCGACGCAAAGTCAAACTTTTGTGCAGAAACATCCCGCCGCAAACCGCAAGGGGCAGCAAACCGCTGATCTCATTACAGCCGCCTGCCAGGGCAAAAAAGAACGTCGCCAGCACGATTTGCCACCGTTTCGGCGGCTCGGAAAGCAGCAGAACAAGACCGAACAGCAATAACGTCAAAGGCCAGAGATAAGTGGAAGAGCCGCTTAACCAAAACCAGACTTCTCCCCGGTCGAACGAAGCGAATACCGCCAGCCCCGCTATAAAAACTGCCAGATTCAGCCTTTCCGCCTTCGATGAGTTCGCTGCCGAAGGCAGGGGAAGCAGCCGAAGCAGCAGCGCGTAAACGGCGGCAATCCAGGCCGTTATCGTCAGAAGGCTGTAGACCAGAAGTTTTCCATCGCGAGCCGCCGCCTGAGAAACCTCGATCATCACCGACATCGAGACCATTCTCCCCGTCCAATGATGCCACCACCAGCCCAACGCCCCCCAAAGCCCCCTGTACTTTTTCGCGGTACTCAAGGCACTGAAATCATCCGTTGAAAGACGGTTGCAAAAGGAAAGCAGCCCTATGAAGCCGAGGAAGAGCGCGTTCGAGAGCGCGAGGAGAACGTGCGCTGCAAGCCGCCTAGGATTTGAGTTTAAGGCAAAAGGGTGAGGGATATTCGTTGAGCGATCTGCAGAAGGAGCCATGCGAGTTTCCTGAAAAAACAAAGGCGGCGGGCTGGAAAAGGGCTGAAAAAGCAAATCCGCTCGACTGGAAGAAGGACGACCTCCAACATCGGGCGGAAGGTTTGCCGGATGTCCGGCGAAGTCGGGAGGGTCGAATGGATTCCGACCCCTTCTCAACCCGCTGACGAGCGAAAAGGTCAACTGAAATCGGGACAACGCTCTAACCTTGTTCCGATCCTGCGGAGAATGCGGCGGGGCCGTTTGTACACTCCCGACGAAAAGTGAAGGGACTCTCTGCCCGGAAGCACTGGTACACTTTTCGTCACGGGCAGGATTCTCTTCTGCATTCGGTTGATTTTACCTCAGGGCGACGCGAAAGGAACGATATCATGCGGATTTTGGTTTTAGGCCGAACGCGGTTTATCGGGCCTGCCGCTGTACGAAATCTTGTGGAGCGGGGAAAACCGCCGCTCCCCTGCCGAAAACGGTAACTTCGATTCTGGGTGACCGGCAGAACCTGGAAGACCACCGGGAGGCCTCCTTACGTTTCGCTCCCGATGTGGTGCTTCACAGGGTTCCCTTAAATGAGCGTGAATGAGTGAGACAGGGAAATTCTACGGAACCCCCGGAGACACTTCGGGAGGGGGCGGACTGGCGGCAGCATGGGTCGGTGGATTCCTTGAAAATAAGCCGCGACTCAGGCTGCACGGAGAAAGCACCGCCGCAAGAGGCCCTGCAGAAAACGGTGCTGTGGAGGCGGACAAACCCGCCGGGAGCGATGGACCCTGCGCCATTCGATTACCCGGCGGAAGACCGTGCCGCCCGGCGTCGAAAAAAGGAGTGAAATGCTGTTCAAGAGGGTTCATCCGGTTTTGCCGGTACGCGAAGTTTCTGCCGCCATTGCTTATTACACCGAAAAACTCGGCTTTAGGCGGGTGTTTCAGGATGTACCGGACGCCCCCCGCTATGCGAGCATCGAACGCGACGGTGTGCAGCTGCACCTGCAATGGCACGACTCCGCCTCGTTTCGAGACAGAGTAGATACGATTGCGCTTCGATTTTTGATCGAAGAAGTGGAAGCACTTTTTACAGAGTATCGTCTGAGCGGAGCAGTCTCAGAGAAGAATACGATTTCTGATACCGCCTGGGGAACCCGCGAATTCGCCTTTTATGATCCCGACGGCAACGGACTTTTCTTTTATCAGAGTCTTTAGGTCTCGTTTTTCTTCCCGATTGCGTAGTGAGTTTCGAGCTTGCTCCCCGCCCAATTTTTTCTTAAAGGTCGAGAATCAACGATGTCGTTTCTGGATAAACTGCTGGGGAAACCCTTGGCTACGCACGAAGAAGAGGGGCAGCGGATCGGTGTCTTTGCCGGTATCCCAATGCTGGGTCTGGATGCGCTGGCGTCTTCCGCCTACGGGCCGGAAGCCGCTCTCACCCTGCTCATTCCGCTCGGAGCCTCCGGCCTGGGGTATATCACGCCAATCATCGGCACGATTCTGGTTTTGCTCACGATCCTCTATTTTTCGTATCGGCAGACCATTGCGGCTTACCCCGGCGGCGGAGGCTCCTACACCGTTGCGAAAGAAAATCTGGGAACAGGAGCGGGTCTGCTGGCGGCGGCCTCGCTTTTGCTGGATTATGTGCTTACGGTGGCGGTCGGAATCTCAGCGGGGGTGGGCGCGTTGATTTCGGCGGTTCCTTCCCTTCACGCCTTCACTCTGCCGCTCTGCCTGCTCATTCTCGGCCTGATTACGATTGTCAATCTAAGGGGAGTACGCGAGTCGGGACTGGCATTTGCCCTGCCCACGTATCTCTTTCTCATCAGTTTATTTGCGGTACTGGGGATTGGGCTTTTTCAAGCAGTGACTTCCGGCGGTCATCCGGCTCCGATCCATTCGGTTCCTGCGATCCCGCCCGCAGCGGTATCGGTCTCGCTCTGGCTTTTGATGCGCTCGTTTGCAAGCGGCTGTACTGCAATGACTGGCGTCGAGGCGGTTTCCAACGGAGTGGGAGCCTTTGCGAATCCGGGTGTGAAAAACGCTCAGAAAACTCTGACAGCGATTGTGGCACTGCTGGGGCTTTTGCTGGGCGGGATCGCCTATCTGTGCCGAGTCTACCATATCGCGGCAATGAACCCGGAGGAGGCGGGCTACGACAGTGTGATCTCGCAGCTGGTGAGTGCCATTGTCGGAAGGGGCGTTTTTTACTACATCACGATTGGCTCGGTGCTGGCGGTGCTGGCCCTTTCCGCTAATACGGGCTTTGCAGATTTTCCGCGTCTCTGCCGCCTGATCGCACAAGACAATTACCTGCCTCATGCGTTTGCGAATCGGGGGCGGCGGCTGGTTTATTCGCTGGGAATTCTGGTGCTGGCGGTATTGTCCGGGCTTCTGCTTGCAGCGTTCGGAGGCATCACGGATCGCCTGATTCCTCTTTATGCGGTGGGGGCGTTCGGGGCATTCACGCTTTCGCAGGCGGGAATGGTTCGGCACTGGAGACGTCTCGGTGGAAAGGGAGCCTCGACCTCATTGCTGGTCAATGGAGTGGGGTGCGCGGCAACGGGGATCGCGCTGGTGGTGGTGCTCGCCGCCAAATTTACGGAAGGCGCGTGGGTCACACTTATTCTTATTCCCTGTGTGCTCTGGCTTTTCGGACAGGTGAAAGGGCATTACGACCATGTGAAAGTCGAGACCAGCTGCACACGCCCGCTCGACCTCGCCGACCTGCAGCCGCCAATCCTCGTGGTTCCTGTGAAAAGCTGGAACACCATTTCTGAAAAAGCCCTGCGGTTCGCGCTCAAGCTGTCGCCAGAGGTAATGGCGGTGCACATCAGCAGCGACGAAGCCGAAGCCGAGCACCTTCAGGAGCAGTGGAAAACCTATGTGCTGACGCCCCTTGAAGGCACCGCTCTGCCGCAGCCGCACCTCACCTTGATCTCCTCGCCCTACCGCCGTGTGTTCAATCCGCTGTTCGGCTACATCAATGAACTCAAAACCCAGTACCCTGACCGGCTGATTGCCGTGATTGTGCCGGAACTCGTGGAAACGAAATGGTATCAATACTTTTTGCACAACCAGCGGGCGACGGCTTTGAAGGCGGCCCTTCTGCTCAAAGGCGGCAATCGGGTGGTGGTCATCAATGTGCCCTGGTACCTCGGAGAAAAGTAGAGGGCGGGCAGAGCCAGCGTAGAAAGACGAAACCCTTTTCCTGCCGAAGCAGTAGTGAAGAGCAGCCCTTCTCTTCTGTTAAGCTGCCGAAACCTGCAAATGTTTTCTCTCTTCTTTTGGAAATCCCAACGAAAGTTTTTTCCTCTGCCTCATCCCGGACTGGCAGAGCAGGCGGAACTGCGGCTGCAGCGGAGAGGACGGATTGCTCTGGCGGGGAGAGCCTTTATTTTCCTCCTGCTGCTGGCGGGATCGGTTTTTCTGACCAGAGAAGAGCGGGGGATGTTTCTGCTGGCGGCAGGGGGGTACGCTGTGTGGAGCCTCGGCAGAAAACACCGACGCAAACGCCGCCCCGGTGACGACGATTTCGGCGGGAGCGGGGAAGCAGGGGTTCCCGCTCCGCTGCTCCCGAACACGCCCGTGCTGGCAGGAGAAGCTTACAAAACATTCGACCAGGAGAAAGAGAACCGATAAAGGGCGAAAGGTCAGCCGCTGATGCCGAATTTCGACTTCACAAGGCCGCAGAGTTCGTCCACGATTTCGTCTACGGTGCTTTGGTCGGTTCCCTGCGCCATCACGCGGATCACCGGTTCGGTTCCCGACGCCCGCACCGAAAGCCAGACCGGGTTGCCCAGTCGTTTTTCGCTTCGCTCGATGGCAGACTTAATCTCCGGGTCGGTTTTCCAGCCGTTTTTGTCCTTGACCGTAATTTTTTCCAGCCGCTGCGGATAGTTCACCACCACCCGGGCGAGTTCGGACAGCGATTTGCCGGTTTCCTTCATCACTCGCAGCACCTGAAGGGCGGTAACGAGGCCGTCGCCGGTGGGGGTGACGTGCGGCAGGAGAACGTGCCCGCTCTGCTCCCCGCCCACCCCGGCTCCGAGTTCGTCCATCCCTTCGGTTACATAGCGGTCGCCGACGGCGGTTCGGTGAAGGCGTATCCCTTTGGTTTCAAGAGCTTTTTCCAGGCCGACGTTGCTCATGATCGTGGTTACCACCACATCGTTCGGCAAGGCGTTTTTCGCCTTAAGGGAAAGCGCGATAATCGCCATCATCCGGTCGCCGTCCACAATTGTGCCCTGCTCGTCGGCCAGCATCACCCGGTCGGCGTCACCGTCGAATGCAAGCCCGGCATCGGCTTCAGCGGCATGCGCCAGGGACGCCATGTCTTTCGGCGCGGTGGAGCCGCACTTCACGTTGATGTTGACTCCGTTTGGTTCGGCGTGGATCACAGCGATTTCCGCACCAAGTTCACGCAAAACGTGAGGGGCGATTTCATAGGCCGCGCCGTTTGCGCAGTCCACCGCCAGTTTCAGACCCGCGAGCGGCAGCGGCCCCATTCCGCGTAGGCTCGCCTCCGCTCGGGCGAGATAATCGCCCACCGGCCCCCGTGTGGAGACAATCTGCCCAATGCCGGCTCCGGTTGGTTTTTCCAGTGTATCGGCGGTTTCGACCAGTTTTTGGATTTCGTTCTCAACGCTGTCGAGCAGTTTTTTGCCGTCGCGCCCGAAAAATTTGATGCCGTTGTCCTCAAACGGATTGTGGGAAGCGGAAATGACGACGCCTGCCGCCGCCCCCCGTGCCAAGACGATCTGCGCTACGGCGGGGGTGGGAACAACGCCAATGTCAATGACATCCAGCCCCATCGCGGTGACCCCTGCCGCGAGTGCCGCGCCCAGCATCTGACCGGAAAGCCGGGTGTCGCGCCCAATCACGATAAAGGGCCGCTCCGAGGAGTCGAAGGTCTCCCCTTCGCCTTCGCGCCGCCCGAACCGCTCCGACGGCAGGTTTTCCGACCTCTGGGGCTGATGCCGCGCCATCCAATATGCCGAGGCCATGCCCAGTTTCAGGGCCAGGTCCGCCGTTAATTCCCGGTTCGCCACGCCGCGAACGCCATCTGTACCAAAAAGTCTACTCACTGCCTGCCTGCTTCTCCGCCTCGCCCTTGATTGCGTTGAGGGTTGCCTGAAGGTTATCCGTCAGTTTCTTTTTAATGAGATTTTTGACCATCGGCCCGATAAGCGGCACGTCGTATTCGTAATCCAAGACCGAGTCGAATCGAGTTTTGCGGGCAGCCTCCGAACTGAACTGCCAGTAGCCTTCCATTTGATCCATATCGCCTTTGATGAGGGAATAATCGTCCCGGTACTGCTCGGTATCCCAGCGGTCTTCCTGAGTCCATTTGATCGTCATTTTGAACTCGCGCAGAAGCCCTACCCACTCGGTGACGGTGCGGGTATTGTCTTCATTGCGTTCGAGCACAGTGAGCGATTTCAAGTCCGCCATAAACTGCGGAAATTTTTCCACATCGCGGGCAACCGCAAACACGGTCTCGATGGGGGCGTCAATCAGAACGCTTTGTTCAATCTTTGGCATAACGGCTCCCAGCAGGCGAGAAACTCCCAGGCCCGAAGGCAGGTCACCTCTCGCTCGGCCCTCGATTTCTACCCGCGAGTTTCACGCCAGGCGAGTTCGGCGGCTCCCATGATGCCTGCATCGTCGCCGAGTTCCGCTCGAACGATTTTAGCGGCATTGAAAATCGAGCCGATGGAAGAGGCCTGCGCGGTTCGGAGCGCGGCACCGAACAGGGTTTCCGAGCGGGAAATTTTACCGCCGAGCACAAAGACTTCGGGATTGAAGACGTTCATCATCGAGGCGATGCCCAGCCCGACATAGTGCCCGGTCTCCTGCATGACCTCAATGGCGAGGGCATCGCCTGCGTCGGCGGCTTCGTCAATGTTGGCGGGGGACAGGTGAAGGGTCAGGGCTTCGGGGCCGTCAATGACGTTCCAGAGAATTGTTTCGCGTCCCGATTCCATTTTAAGGGCAGCCCGTTCGGTGATGGCGTCCCGCTGAGCAAGTCCTTCAAGGCGTCCATGCGCTCCGGTGCGGGATCCGCCCACGCCGTCCGCAATGATGATGTGCCCAACTTCCGCCGCGCCGCCGGTGGCGCCGCGCAGCACTTCGCCCTCGACGATGATGCCGCCGCCGATCCCGGTGCCGAGCGTGAACATCACGAGATGCCGGGTTCCGCGCCCTGCACCGTAGCGAAATTCACCGAGGGCGGCCACGTTTGCGTCGTTGTCCATCGTCATGGGAAGGCCGAGTTCTTTTTCCACGAGGTCGCGCAGGGGAACATCTTTGTAGGGAACGAAACTGCCGTCGCGGGTCTCGCCAAAGTTCGGAGCCCAGACAATGCGCCCTTCGGGAACATTGATGTGGCCGGGAACGGCGATGCCGACGGCTCCGAGGCTTTCCCGCGCAATTCCGGCTTCCTGAATTGCGCCGTTCACCGATTCGGCAATGCGGGTGACGGTGTGGGTGACGCCGGATTGAGCATCCGAAGGAACCTCATGGCGAGCCACGATCTTTTCTTCTTTAGAGACAACGGCGGCGCGGACGTTGGTTCCGCCTAAATCAATGCCGATGACATACTCGGCGTTTCGGTTGGGTCCGATGCGGGCTTCGCTCACGCGGAAATCCTCCATTAAAGTGATCCGCCGGGGCGGACGAAATTGGGCAGACCGGAAAGCGACTCCCGGCGGCTTGTGCGGCGTAGTATAGACGCGAACGGGGAAATTGTCAAGCGTCCGGTGAGGATTGCGCGGAAATCTCCTTCAGCAGGCTCATCGCTTTCTCCGCCCTATCGAATGGCACGAAAAGATGGTCGTGAAAGGCTCCCGCGATCCCATTGCAGGGAATTTCCGCGTTTGCCAGCGTTTTGGAGACCGCCGCCGTCAACCCAACGGCTTCCAGATCGGAGTAAACCCGCAGGGTAATCCACGCGGCAGAAAACAAAACCGGCAAATTTGCGCGTTCGGCTTCGCTCTTTTCCAGCACGACCGTCCAGCCCTCCGCTTCTCGAAACAAAGCCAGAAACGGCAGGTGCGTCGGCGGCGTTTCCGCAGAAACCGAAACGAAAGCATAAACGCCGGGGTTCAGGGTCGGCTCCAGCGATCTCAACAACTCCGCAAGGTTGGAGAGGGGCGGCCCGGCACTCATCGGTCCCCTTTCGCTGAACTTTTTGTTGGTTCGGGGACGGTTTGTGTAGAGAAGGTGACTGGCGTGAATTTTTCTGGCAGGTGCGTGTCATAGACGCCGTGCGGAGAGAGGCACCACGCCGCCTGCTCTTTGCGCTCCCCGATTTCGAGAAGTTGAAATCTGCCGAGAAAGAGGTTCCAGACATCGCCCTCCTTTGGCGGCAGAGAGCGTCCGTTCGCAAGCGGCTTCATGCCCTCCCAGGGGAAGGCAAGTTCGACGCGCCAGCCCTTTGAACGGACGGCGGGATCGTTTAAGGCTCCGTCAACAGAAACGGCGGAGCGCAGTTCGGGAAAATCCCAGTCGAGAAATGCCCAGCGTGTGCCACGCGGGTGGGTTCCATGCCAGAAGTGCTCGTTGGTACGGTCGAAGTTGCCGCCGAACGAAAAGGCGGCGCGATCCCGAAGATCGAATTCGGGAACGTCGAATTTGCTTCCACGCTTGTAGGCGTCGCGCCAGATGAAAAACACCTCGTAAACCGTGCCCAGGGCGTTGATCTCGAATTCATAGTAGCAGTCGCCGCCATCAATAAACACCTCAACATCGTTCTCGCGAAAGATGAGCGAGTCGCGCTCGGTTTGTTCGGCGGCGGGAAACGGCTCCTCCACCCAAAACCCGATGTAGAGGGCCGCGTCGTCCCATAAAACAGAAACGGTGGTTTCGAGCGGAACAGGTCTGCCCGTTGCCATGTCGGTGAACGGGGCTGAACGCGGGGCGGCGTTCCAGGCTTCGCTTTCGAGGCGTCCATCCAAATCTGGGGAGACAGCGGTACGGTAGGCAGTGAGCAAAAGAGTTCTCCTGAAAATGAAAGGGGTTTCAATTTGCGAACCGCCCTTTCTGAATTTTGGTAACCAATAAAGAGTGTCCACTGAAAATGGCGGTCGTTTAGGGAGTCCAGCGGTAAAGCAGGTTTTTGCCGCGAGCGTCCTCTTCCACCAGCACCAGGTACTCGCCGTTTGTGCGCTTCATTGCGGCAAGGGCGTAGGGCATATCGAGCCACCCCGCAGTGCCGCCGCCCGCCTCGCCAGTGCGAAAGATGCCGTCTGCTTCAACCGGAAATTCGTCAAGTTAGTTCTGATCATTGGTTTTTACCGTTGACGCTTTAATCATCGGAAGAGGAGAGCGCAGGACTGAAGTCCGCGCTAGAAGGCATGCCGCCCCGTGTCCTTCGGACACCCGCTCCAATTTCAGCGCGACTCGGCCCCAAGGCTCTTTCCTGTGCACCCCCTGTAGGCAGCGGCACACAGGCCTAGCACCATATTGGTAAAGAGAGGGATTGCCGTCTTCAGGACGTTTCGCCGAAGGCTCCCCAGACGGGTATTTTAATGCCCGGCGTGTCGGTGCTGCCGCTGGTGTGCCCTCGATGGGTCTTTCGGTGCGCCCTCGGCTGGTATTTTGATGCCCGGTCTTTCGATGTGCCCTCAACGGGATTGGATGCCCGGCGGCTATTCTTTCGGCAGGTCGGCACGTTCGCCCCACTCGTTCCAGGAACCGTCATAGTTCGAGAGGTGCGGGTAGCCGAGCATGGACAGCGTGAAAAGAACGGTGGTGGCGGCCACTCCGCCGTTGCAGTAGGCCACCACCCGCTTCTCCGGGTCGAGGTTCTGCTCGGAGACCAATTCCGCCAGCGTGGAAGCGGGCTGAAAGGTGCCGTCTTCGGTGAAGAAACTTTCGCGGGGCAGGTGCAGTGCTCCAGGGATGCGCCCGCCAAAGGTTGCCCGCCGAACCTCGCCGGTGTACTGCGCCCTATCGCGGGCATCAATCAGGTCCACGTCCTCGCTGCCCAGCAGAGAGCGTACTTCTTCAGCGGTCACGCGCCATTCGGGTTGAAGACGGGGCGTAAAGACCGCACGGGGATAACGAGGGATTTCGCGGGTGACCTCGCGTCCCTCCGAAGTCCAGCGGCTCCACCCGCCGTTCATCACCCGCACCCGTGCATGACCATACAGCCGAAAAAGCCACCAGAGCCGTGTGGCGAGCTGTGAGGCAGGATGAGCATCATACGCTACCACCGTGTGTTCGTTTCCAATCCCGGCCCCCTCCAGCAAAAGGGCCAGCTGCTCGCCGCTCGACGCCTGCACGGGCACAGGGTCATCCGGGTCAATCAAGTCCCGCGTCCAGTCGAAATAAAGTGCACCGGGAATGTGGGAGGCATCGTAATCGCTCTTTGCGCCCAAATACTCTGCCGTCTGCACGGTTCCGGTACTGTCGGTGTGGGTACGGACAAAGCCGCGCACATCTACGATGCGAAGAGCCTCATCGCCCTCTACGATCCGCTCGGCCAGTTCATCGGTTTCAATAAGATGTTGTTTGCGTTGTGTTTCCATAGTACAAAGAGTTTACCCGACCTCGGCCCGACTCCTTACGCTTGACCTCCTCATAACTTCCCACAGACTTCCCTCTGACTTCCCTCTCCCAACGGAAACCCTTTCGGCGGAGAGAGCGGGAGCAGCCCCCGTCGCGCCGGATAAAAAGGCGGTAGGTTTCCACAAGCACAGGAGAAAGACCACACCAGGAGAGGGGTGTCCGAAGCGCACGGGGCGGTACATCTCCGAGCGCGGACTTAAGCGCATCGAAAGGCCGGGCCTTCCAACCCCGGTTTGGGGAGTCGCTCTCCAAAACAAAGCAAAACGTCCGGTACCTGGAATGACGAGCCGCTCTTTTGGGGCTGGGCAATAGGGGACAGAACGGTCACCAGGGGAAGGGGGCAAAGGGGGAAGCAGGAGGGAGCCTCGCAAGGACGGTGCCGCAGCAGAGGGGCGTCTAGAAAGAACGGGAGTTGATCTTACTCCCTCATCCGTTTATCCGCTCGCGCCCGCCGCATGGTATCATAAAGGCTATGAAAGTCACGTTTCTGGGCACGAGTTCCGGCACTCCCACCCGCCATCGCAACGTCACCGCCATCGCTCTGCAATTTACGCAGCAGGCGAAACTGTGGCTGTTCGACTGCGGCGAGGGAACCCAGCACCAGATTTTACGCTCGCCGCTGAAGCCGTCCCAGCTTGAGAAAATTTTTATTACGCACCTGCACGGCGATCATCTGTTCGGGCTGAGCGGTCTGCTTGCTTCCCGCTCTCTTCAGGACGGTGCCCTCACCCCCGTGACCCTCTATGGGCCGCCGGGTCTTCAGGAGTATGTGCGGGCGACCCTCGACCTCAGCCGCACCCATCTGCGCTATCCGATCCGCGTGGAAACGATTGCACCGGGAACCGTTTATGAGGACGACACCGTTTCTGTGACCACGCTGCCGGTGCTGCATGGGATGCCCGCCTTCGGCTACGCGGTAACGGAGCGCGACCAGAAGGGGCGGTTCGATGTGGAGCGGGCAGCGGAACTCGGCATTCCGCCGGGGCCGCTCTACGGCCAGCTCAAGGCAGGCGAAACCGTCACCCTTCCCGACGGCACCGAGGTAGACGGCAAACTTCTTGTCGGCGCAGATCGTCCTGGACGCAAATTTGTTTTCTGCGGAGACACCACCTACACGCCCCGCTCGGTGGAACTAGCCCAGAATGCCGACCTGCTCGTTCACGAGGCAACGTATGCCGGAACCGACCTCGCCCTCGCAGAACGCGCCAACCATTCCACCGCGACGATGGCCGCACGGGTGGCCCGCGAAGCCAACGCCAAACGCCTCTACCTCACCCATTTTTCAGCCCGTTATGAATCGGAGGGGGGCATCAATCTCGGCGACCTGCTGGAGGAAGCCCGCGCCCTTTTCCCCGAAACCTACCTGGCCCGCGACTTCGCCTGCATCTCCATTGATCGCAGGGAAGCCGCCTGATGGAACCGCGTTATTACCGCCAGCCCCTTGAAAGAATTTCCCTGCGAAAATGGCTCCGCTTTTACAAAGGGTATCCTCGCTTGAAGGTGTTTCTAAAATGGGTTGACTATCGTAAAAAGCACGCTGAGCCTTCCGCCCTTGTAATTCGTTTGCCCAGTTTGTTTCAAGACGTTCAAGCATCACGCGAGGCGGTCTCTTCCCGATGCTTTTTTTTAATCGAAACACACATCAAGGAACTGGAGACGCTGGGCTTTCGGATCATGTCGTTTGTCAAGCCTGGTTCCACGCACCTGGCTTACACCGTTTTCGATAGCGGCGGATGCTGGATGCTTCACACAAGCGGGGAGTATGTAGGTCAGATCGGCTATGCAAGGTTTTCTCAGGAAGCGAGTGCAGCCTGGGGGACAGAAATCGTAGAGATCAGCCTCAAAACGGGGTTTCAATCCGGCAAAGTCGTGGGCGTATCGAACCAGATGAGACATTTTGATCCACTTCCCAAGACCCGTGTGTTCGTTCTACGCTCAGCCTCACCCACCGAGCTTTTCGCCGCTCTGAAAGCAAAGGTCAGCCGGAAGTTCGCCGCAGACCCTCCCCTCAAATTCGAGTCGTTGGAGGAGTTGGCTTCCTGGCAGGATGCACGAAGCACACAACTGCTGCAATCTCTGCTCAATCGGAGATTGCTTATCCCGCTGACCCCGGAAGAAGTGGAGGAGACAAAATCAAAGGCCGAAAGTTTAAGCCCTCGTTGATTTCTCAGTGAACCGTTTCTCCTGCCCTCTCAACGAATTCTACAGAACCCTTCGCGGGAACATAAGTATGGGGATGTGAAATGATGCCGAGAAGACAGAATTCCGTTTGGATTTACCGAGTGGGGGTACTTGGCTTATGTACTCAACTTCTCTCCGGGTGTTCGGGACTGGACAGCCTGCGGATCGAAAACCAGTTTGCTTACCCCGTCTTTTTGCGTCAACATTTAGGAGCAATGCCCTCCCGACCGAAGGCAGGAAACCTCGGTTGGATACTGAGCGGCGAATCCACCTTCTTTTCCGGCGAAGGAGGTTATCGGGGGGAAATGCCTACCGATCTGGAGATTGCAAGGGGCTGCGGGAAGAAACTGGGAACACTGGAACAGGTCACACTCCGAAAACAGAAAGAAGCAATTGGTGGGTGTAACGGATCGGTAACATGGTACGTGGTGGTGGGAGAGAAGAAAAAGCCGCTCTCGGAGGATAAGTCACCGAACCGCTAGTGTTCTGTCAGGGGAGAACACAGGGACTAAAATTGTGATGAGTTCTGAGCCGGGTGTCCGAAGGACACGGGGCGGTACGCCTCCCAGCGCGGACTTCAGTCCTGCGACCCACGATTTCCCGCCCCTGCAAAGAGCCGCCCCCCTCCCGACTAGCGGGTGACCTCATCCCTCGCTCAGTTCGATTTTGTGCTTTTTTGCGGCGGCACGAATGTTCTTTTTGATCGTTTCGGCGTCGCTGTCTTCGTACTTTTCGGCATTGCGTTCCTGATGGATAAACCGCCATGCCGCCAGAATGTGCTCCTCGGTGTCAATGGGATACTTTTTATTGGCGGGGTCGGCGAATTCTACGTGTCCGTATTGAATTTGGCCGCGCTCCGGGTTGACGTCGTCTCGATGCTTGATTTTGGTGCTCATTTTTGTGGTGCCCTTTTTGCTCACGCCGCCCGCTTGCGGCGGTGCTCCCCGGTTTTGCTCGGCGAGTTGCTGCGTTTGTCGGCGGAAGCCGCCTTTCCATCACCCGTTTCCTCTCGCTTGCCCGACTCGTGCAGCGTCACACGCTTTCGCCCGGAGCCGGACTTTTTGCCGCCGTCCTCAAGGTTCACGGTCGCCCAGGCAGTTCGCTCTGCCTCCTCATTCGGAGTTCCCTGCTTTTCGCGGCTTTCCTCTTTGTGCTTTGCCCTGCGCTTTTGCTTATCGGTGTACGCCGATTTTTCGCCCTGTACCATCGTGCTGCTCCTTCGTGGGTTTCCCCCCGCTCCGGCGAGAGGAATGGCAATAAGACGCCCCGCTCTTCCGCTCAGGTTCCGCCGTTTCCGCTTTTTCCCCTCAGCGTAAAACGGTGAAAAGCCCGTGCTCCCTTCCAGGGGAACACGGGCTTTTGGGGCAGCAAAAGGCCCTTGATTAAGAGAGAGGGGTTAGGTGGGATTGATGCCGCGCAGCATCATGCCCTGCCCCCGTGAGAGGTGCGTCTCTACCGAGGGCGGGTCTTCCGGGTCGCGCATCTGGAGGAGGAGAGTGGTTCGCGCCTCTTCGCTTACGTTGACACCGGAGCCGTGTACGGTGAGATAACTGAAGAAAAGTGCGTCTCCCGCTTCGGCCTCGCAGGGGGTTGCCGTTTCCACCGGGTACTCGGAAAACGGCAGATGCCAGCCTCCCTGTTTCTCGTGCTCCAGCATACCGAGTTTGTGTGTACCCGGAACCACGCGCACACAGCCTTTTTCCAGCGGGGCGTCATCGAAATGAATGATGGCCGCAATCATCGAGTGTTTGTCGTGCGGAAAGTAAGGGGCGTCCTGATGCATGGGGAACGGTGCGCCTTTTTCCGGCGGCTTGATAAACATTTTCGTGTGGTGGAGTTCCACGTTGGGAACGCCCATCACATCGGCGGCGACATCGGTCAGGCGCGGGTCTACAAGCAGTTTCGAGAAGGCGGCAGACTGAAACTGCACATCGTGACAGTGATAGATCACGGTGCCCTCCGAGCCTTTGACGGCTTCTTTGCCGCTGCCCCACGCGGCGTTCATTTCCATCTTTTTCGCCATCAGTCGGTCGGCGAGCGCGTGCGTTTCTTCACGATAAAGGGCGGCTTCCTCTTTGGTGAGCAAGCCTTTGACGAGGATGTAGCCGTTCTCCTGATAGAACGCCACCTGCTCGTCGGTGAGTGCATAAGGCATTTTCGGTTCCTTTCGGGTGAGGGCCGCGAGAAAGAAAAGAGTTGTATTTTTCCTTTGTGTGCGTGGCCGTTTCCATTTCCCCTGAGTTTAGCATAACCTTTTTCGCCCCGAATGTCATTACACCAGTGCGCCGTCTTTTTGTACGATTCGGACAGGGCCTCCCATGCCCCTTTCCCGAAACGCCCCCGGAGCCACGCCGTAAAGGTGATGAAACCGCCGGGTAAAGTAATGAACACTGGAAAACCCGGTGCGCGAAGCGACCTCTTTGATTGGCAGGTCGGTGCGCCGGAGCAGCCCTCCGGCGCGATCCAGCCGGGTTCGTTCCAGGTATTCGGAGGGCGACACGCCCAGATGCTCGGTGAACAGCCGCGCCAGATGCCGGGAAGAGACATTGACCTGAAGGGCGGTTTCCTCCACCGACAGGGGCCGTTCGAGGTTGTCCTGTAGAAACCGAATCGCAAGCCGTACCGGAAGCGGCAGCGCGAACGGCTGCAAAATCGGTTCTTTCTCAAAAGGGTAGGGAATTTCACTTCCTGCACCGAGAATCCCCAGCAGCAGTGCCTTGGCGACCCCTTCGATCTGTTCGCGCCGTCCCGCCGAGGTTTCTTCCTCCCCCAGCCGACGCAGTGCGCTCCACAGCGCGGGAACCGGCGTTTTCTGCCCGTCTACCCGTGCGATCTCGGAGCGGGCAAACTCCCGGCACAGGGCAGGAATCTCGCCAGCGGCCTCCGGCTCCAGCGTCCACCCGAAGCAGACCCAGAGCAGCTCCATCGGCGGCGTTTGGGAGTTTTGAATTTGATGCCGTACACCGGGGCGGGCAAAAAAGAGCGTACCGGGCAAAAGCGGGTAGGCCGTTTCGCCTGCGGTGAAAACTCCCCCGCCATACTCCCCCACCAGGCAGACCTCGAAGTAGGTATGGCGGTGCGGACGATTGTCTTGAAGGGCGGAGGCATAGGCCCAGCTTAAAATCTCGAAGGCTCCCCCGGCAAAGGGCAGCGGAGCGGCAGAGGCGTTGAGGGATTGTATCCAGGTCAAGGGCGGGTGTCTCCGAGCAGAGAAAAGAGAAGCCTGATTCGGGTTATCTTGCTCCAAACTGCTTCTTCAATCAAAAAGAATTGCAGGGTTTGCGTAAAAAAAGGCACAATTCTGGTAATTGCTATTGTTTTGCGGCGGTGTCCGTATGGTATCTTAGTAGCAGCACTCTGTCCGTCCCGTTCGCAAAGGCGCGAACGCCGGGGTTTCTCGTGTGGGCAGAGTGCGCTAACTTTTAGAAAGTCTGATGTGATTCGAGGAGGAATCCATGTCAACGCTGACGCCCACTTTAATGTCTGTCAATCCGTCCCCTCTGCCCATCGAGGGCATCAACCCTTACCAGAACGCTCTCAAGCAGCTCGATACCGCTTCTCGCTACCTTGAACTCGATCCCGGCCTTCACGAAGTCTTGAAGTATCCGCAAAGTGAACTCACCGTGAACTTTCCCGTGAAAATGGACAACGGAACCACGCGGGTTTTCACCGGCTATCGGGTTCAGCACAACACGTCACGCGGCCCCTCCAAAGGCGGCATCCGCTACAGCCCCAACGCTTCGATTGATGAAGTCCGCGCCCTCGCCATGTGGATGACCTGGAAATGCGCGATTGTAAACATCCCGTTCGGCGGTGCAAAAGGCGGCGTCGTGTGCGATCCCCGCGAGCTTTCGATGAGCGAAAAGGAGCGCATGACACGCCGCTACGCCTCGGAGATCAGTATCATCCTCGGTCCCTCCACCGATATTCCGGCTCCCGACATGGGCACGAACCCGCAGGTGATGGCGTGGATTATGGATACTTATTCGATGACGAAGGGGCATACGGTTCCCGCCGTCGTTACCGGGAAGCCTGTCGCCATCGGCGGTTCCGAAGGCCGCAACGATGCCACCGGGCGCGGCATTGTGTGCATCACGCGGGAAGCCCTTCAGGAAAAGGGGCTTTCTCTGGAAGGCATTCGGGTGGCCGTGCAGGGGTTCGGCAATGTGGGCGGGGTGGCCGCTCGCATTTTCCAGGAGGCCGGAGCCTGTGTGGTGGCCGTGAGCGATGCGTTCGGCGGCGTGTACAATCCCGAAGGACTGGACATTGCGGCGATGCGCTCGCTGATGGGCAAAGACGGGCTGCTGGGCGAAAGCGGGTTCGGTAAGCCGATCTCGCCCAAAGAGCTGCTGGAACTGCCGGTGGACGTGCTCGTTCCGGCGGCGATTGAAAACCAAATCACCGCCGAAAACGCCGGACGGATTGCAGCGAAGTTCGTAATCGAAGGCGCAAACGGGCCAACCACTCCCGATGCCGATGTGATCTTACAGGAGCGAGGCGTATTTCTCGTTCCCGATGTGCTGGCAAACGCAGGCGGCGTGATCGTGTCCTATTTCGAGTGGGTGCAGGATCTGCAGTTTTTGTTCTGGCAGGAAGCGGAGGTCAACGCCCGGATGGAGGCCATTCTCATTCGCGCCTACGCCGAGGTACGCGAAATGGCCGTGGCGCAGGGAATTGACCGCCGCCTAGCCGCCTATCTCATCGGGGTAAAGCGAGTAGCGGACGCCACTACCATTCGCGGTATCTATCCGTGAAAGCGGGTGAGGGGGGCAGAAAGGAGAAGGGGAGCCATGCTGAGTTTGTCCTCTTCGCCTCTCTGCCCCCAGAGTGACCCTCTGAGATCGGTAGCGGCCCTCGGTTTCGGAGGGCGGGTTTTCTTTTCTCTGGGAAATCATTCGGGGAGGAAAGTGGGAAACACAATCCCCGTTGGCTTCTGCCAGACCCCCCGGCACTGCGCGACATGGAGTTCGCAGTTTCTGGCTCCGAGCGCGTAGAGATAATTCACCAGCCAGGGAGCGTCGGCCGGAACGAGAAACACCGGGGAGGTTCCGGCACGAGCGTTCCACTGCGCGTGAAGCAGAGCGGCCCCGCCGCGCTCGGTTCGAGCCGACCCCGGCCCCAACAGCCTTGAGCCAGGGTGATCCACCGACGCCAGCACCCCGTCCAGTTCCCCCGTTATTTCGTTTTCCAGCACAAACGTTTTCCAGAGACCAGCGGCGTTTTCAAGAAACAGCCGGTAGTCTTTTTCGCGCTCCAGTCCCGTCAGTTCCCGTTCCAGTGAGACGATGTTCGGAAGGTCGGCAGCATTCGCTTCCCGAACGAAGGCGAACTCCGGGAGGGTGCAGGGAATTTTGTTTTCAGAAACCGGCAGGATCATGTCCTGATAAAGCGCACGGGGCACAAATCCGGCACGGGTGTAGAGAGCAAACGAATCGAGGTTCATGGCGGAGGAGACAAGGCGCACCGGAACGCCCCGCTTTTCCCCGACGCCAATGATTTCTTCTAAAAGCCAGCGTGCCAGTCCCTTTCCCGCGTAGTTCGGATGAACGTTCATTATTCCCAGCGAGACATGAGTTTCTCGCGGGTGATAAAAGCAGGAAGCGGCTATTCTCCCCGTGACGTGATGAACGGCAGTGAGGCAGCACCCCGGATCGAGCGTTTCATAGACTTCGGGAAACACAAGGGCGGCCTCCGGCTCTCCCGTGAAAATCGCGGGGAAGCCGTGTGTCCGATACCAGTAGTTTGTGGAGACCACGATGAGTTCGGCGGCCTCAAGCCAGTGGTCGGGCTGAAGAGCGCAAAGGGAAAACATCGGGCGAGCCGAGTTAGCGGGTAAGTTCGTCAATGCGCTTGAGCTCTTCGTCGGTAAAGGCAAGATGATCCAATGCCTTTACATTTTCCTCGATCTGCGCGACGGATGAGGCTCCAATCAGGGCACTCGTCACTTCGGGCAGGCGCACCGTCCAGGCCAGCGACATCTGCGCGAGCGTTTGGCCGCGCTCTTTGGCGAGATCGTTAAGGCCGAACAGGGTGGCCTTGCGTTTTTCGTTGAGGTTGTTTTTCACCCACTCTTCGCCCCATTTCTGCGCGGCGCGGCTTTCGGCGGGAATGTCCCCTTTGAGGTATTTGTCGGTGAGCAGACCGGAGGCCAGCGGACAAAACGCGATCACGCCCGTGCCCAAGCGTTTGGTTTGCGGCAGCAGGTCGGGTTCGATGCCGCGCCCCAGCAGGTTGTAGTAGGGCTGATGAATGGTGATGGAAGCCCAGCCGTTGCGCTCGCAAATTCGCACGGAGTCGGCATACTGGGCCCCGTTGTAGGAGGAGACCCCGATGTAGAGGGCTTTTCCCTGCTGAACGAGCAGGTTCAAGGCTCCGAGGGTTTCTTCAAGCGGGGTGTCCGGGTCGGGTCGGTGGGAATAGAAAATATCGAAGTAGTCCACGCCCATGCGTTTGAGCGATTGATCGCAGGAGGCAATGAGATATTTTTTGCTGCCCCATTCCCCGTAAGGCCCCGGCCACATTCGGTAGCCTGCTTTGGAGGAGAGGATGAGTTCGTCGCGGGGCATCTCCCGGATGATCCTGCCGCAGACGATTTCGGCGTTTCCGGGCGGCGTTCCATAGTTGTTCGCAAAATCGAAATGGGTAATCCCCAGATCGAAGGCACGATAAAGGCAGTCTTTCGCCACCCCTGCCCCGGTGTAGCCGCCAAAGGTCTCCCAGGCCCCCAGCGAAATTGCAGGCAGCATCAGCCCGCTTTTTCCGCAGCGTCGGTACTTCATGGTGTCATAACGGTCTTCGGCAAATTCATGCGTCATCGTGGTGTCTCTCCTGAAAGAAATTTTGGTGTTGGGCTTTTATTGTACTCGCTCAGCGGCCTCTCTGATGCTTTGCCTGGAGAAATTTACGCTCACAAAAAGTGAAGAGGAAAGCCCCCTCCAAACCCCTTTGGGGCCAACTGCAGCGGGTATAATGGAGGAACAGACGGAGGGAGAAAGGGATGAGCGAGCTTTCGCGATGGTTGACGTGGAAAGAGACGCAGACTTTTGAGCGAAAATCCTGTTACGATAAGAGCAAATCCCCTCCTGCGGCTCTCGACGCTCGTAAAGTCGCCGATTTTATTGCCGAAACCCTGACCGCCCTGGTGAACGCAGACGGCGGTGTTTTGCTTGTCGGGCAAGAAAACCTGCGTGAAAACGGTGAAGACACAGGAGGCGAAATCACAGAAGTCGAATATGGAGAGAGCAGCCTCCAGCTTTTGCTCTCCGCCCCGCTCCATTTGATCGTGCCGCCCCTGGACAGCGTAATCGTGGAGATGTATCAAAAGCAGGGAAAAACGGTGCTTTTATTTCGTGCTGCTCCCTCACCTCATTCGCATCGTTTAACGGATGGACGCTGGGTAGATGCGCGAGCAAGGGGAGGGCATCCCGCGTATGTTTGCAGGTAATGGAGGAAGCGGATCTTGCACCGCCTGATCTATCGCAGCAGAACTTTCGATTTGTTGTAACCCTACGTAAAACGCCGATCTACAACAGCGAAACTCGGCAATGGCTAAAGCAGTTTGTTTTGCTCAACTGTTCGCGGGAACAACGGCGTGTCTTGGCATTTGCCCACTCACGAGAGAGGAGGTTCACCAGCCGTGAAATCCAAAAGCGTTTCGATTTAGACATTTATGCCTCCTCTCAATTGATACACTCCCTGTTGCGTAAAAACATTGCTCGTCTTGTCGAGAAAGGAGGACGGGTCTACGAGGTGATCTCGCCTCAAGAAGCAGAAGTGCTGCCTACCGACCTGCAAGTGCTGCTAAGCCCTTTCGAAACCTCCGCAAAATTGACCAACAAAGACTTACAACGAATTTGGGACGTTTCCTACCGTACCGCACACCGTCGTGCTCGTGCTCTAATCGATACCGGCTGGCTGGAACCGCAAGGTGCAGGGAGAGGATTGGGTTACCGTTTGGCGAAGCGTGCTCAAAACATGACAACGTAAAATGGCAACCTGACAATCTAAAAAAAAGAGACCTTTTCTAGGATGTCACGTTTATGTGACAAGTTTTCGCCTGACAGCTTGTTTGGAGGCACTCCCTTTCTAAAATTGCCCCGGCCTACTTTCGTTCTGCGAAATCAGGGGGCTTCGACTGAGATCCACAAACTTGCGACAAAATGACAGCCGCTGCAACAATGCGCGTTGATAAGCGTACTTTTTTTGTCTCAAGGGACATACTTTCCATTTGTTGAAACGACTCGGCTAGCGAGCACCCTATTTTGACCTATGATAGATTTAAGAAGCGATACCGTCACCCGTCCCACCTCCGAAATGCGCCGCGTGATGGCGGAAGCCGAGGTAGGCGATGATGTTTATCACGATGACCCGACCGTGAACCGCCTTCAGGAAAGGGCCGCCGCGCTGATGGGCAAAGAGGCGGCTCTTTTTACCCCGTCCGGCACGATGAGCAACGCCATTGCGATGAAGGTTCATACCCGCCCCGGCGACGAGGTGCTGATGGACACCGAAGCCCACTCGATGCTCTACGAAGTCGGGCTGCCTGCCACGATTGCCCACGTGCTGACCCGCCAGTTCCACAGTGTTCGCGGCGTGCCCGATGTCGGCGAGCTGCGCCGATCTTTTCACGCCGAATCGCTTCATAACCCCGGCACGTCGCTGCTTCTGCTGGAAAATACCCACAATCGGGCAGGCGGCGAAATTATTCCCGTCGCCGTGATGCAGGAAATTTATGAACTGACCCGAAGTCACGGAGCAAGCCTGCACCTCGACGGCGCACGGCTGTTCAATGCCGCCGCTGCCCTCCGAACCCCCGCCCATGCGTTTGCCGCCCACGCCGATTCGGTGACGTTCTGCCTCTCGAAAGGGCTGGGCTGCCCCGTCGGATCGGTGCTGTGCGGCACTCAAGAGTTTATTGACAAGGCCAGACGGGTACGAAAAATGCTCGGCGGCGGACTGCGGCAGGCAGGAATTCTGGCGGCGGCAGGGCTTTACGCGCTGGAGCACCATATCGAGCGGCTGGAAGAGGATCACGCCCAGGCCCGCAGGCTCGCCGAGGGGCTGGCGGAACTTCCTGGTGTCACCCTGCAAAACCCGCACCCGCCCACGAATATGGTTTATTTCGAGACGGCAGGATCGGGGGACGAGATTTGCAGCCGCCTGCGTGAAAACGGCGTTCTGTGTAATGCCCTGGGCGATCACCTGATTCGTCTCGTCACGCATCTGGACGTTTCGCCCGCTCAAGTTGAAGCCGCCCTTAAAATCTTTGAGAAAACGTTGAAGTCCGTTTTGCGCTGAGCCGAATTTCGCCCTGCGCAACAAACTGAACCGAAATCAAAATCGAGCAAACGCGGCAGGATTCAAGCGCGTTTTGCCGAAATGGTTAGCCGACGTGTGGAACGATCTTTTTGATGGGAGACCCGACGATGCCGCTGGTGGATTTGCCGCTTGAACAATTGTACACTTACGAAGGGCGCAACCCGCGCCCCTCCGACTTCGACGCCTTTTGGGACAAAGCTCTTGCAGAGATGAAGGCCGTAGACCCGAAGGTGGAACTCGTGCCGCATCCCTTGAAATCTCATGCCGCCGAGTGTTTCAGCCTCTACTTCACGGGCGTGGGCGGAGCGCGGGTTTATGCGAAGTATCTGCGCCCCAAAGAAAACGCCTCTCCTCATCCCGCCATTGTCGAATTTCACGGCTACACGGGCAACAGCGGTGACTGGGCTTCCAAACTCGCGTATGTGTCGCAGGGCTATTCGTTTGCCTCCCTCGACTGCCGGGGGCAGGGCGGGCTTTCGGAAGACAACGGGCAGGTGAAGGGCAGCACCCACAGCGGGCACATCATTCGCGGACTGGACGACTCACCGGAAAAACTCTACTACCGATCTGTGTTTCTGGACTGCGCTCAACTGGCGGGTATCGTGATGAATTTCCCCGAAGTGGACGGGGCGCGGGTGGGAGCGACGGGGGGTTCACAGGGCGGCGCGTTGACGCTGGCCTGCGCTGCCCTTGAACCCCGGATTAAAAAAGCCGCTGCCGTGTATCCGTTTCTGTGCGATTACAAGCGAGTGTGGGAGATGGATTTAGCGAAGGACGCTTACAATGAACTGAAAACGTTTTTCCGGCACTTCGATCCGCTTCACGAGCGCGAGGAGGAAATCTTTACCCGCCTCGGCTACATTGACAATCAGCATCTCGCGGCTCGAATTCGCGCCGAGATTTTGATGCCCGTCGGCCTGATGGACACCATCTGCCCGCCCTCCTCGCAGTTTGCCGCCTACAACAAAATTACCGCCCCAAAAAGCCTGCTCCTCTACCCCGATTTCGGGCACGAAGGGCTTCCCGGCTGCAACGACCGTATTTTCGATTTTTTCGCCGACTTGTAAGCACCCGCACAGAGAAACCGAAACGGAGGCTCGCCCGGCTTTTGTCGGCAAATGTGCAGCTCCCCGCCGTAAACAGAACAGAAGCGGCGGGGGGCAGCGGGTACAATCGAGGGCAGAATCAAACGGAACGAAAGGACTCCGCAACGATGCCGCAACCGCTGCGCTTTCTCAAAAACCTCTGGAACGACGCCGAAACCCAAGGAATGGACGAGCCGGAGCTGCTTCGCTATCGCTCCAATCTGCTCGGCTCCGACAAACGCTTGACCAACTTCGGCGGCGGCAATACCTCCGCCAAACTCGAAAGGGAAGACCCGCTCACCGGCGATCCGGTGACGGTGCTGTGGGTCAAAGGCTCCGGCGGCGACCTCGGCACCCTCCGGCGCGACGGCTTCGCCACGCTCTATCTCGACAAACTAAACGCACTCAAGCGGCGGTACAAAGGAGCGGGCGAAGAAGATTTGATGCCCGATCTCTACCCCGCCTGCACCTTTGACCGAAACCCCCGTGCCGCCTCCATTGATACTCCGCTTCACGGATTTCTGCCCTTTCGCCACGTAGATCATCTGCACCCGGACTGGGCGATCTCGCTGGCGGCGTGTGCAAACGGCCCCGAACAGCTTGAAAAACTGCGACAGAAAACCGGCATCAAACTTATCTGGCTTCCCTGGAAACGCCCCGGCTTTGAACTGGGATTGTGGCTGGAAGCCGCCGCGCGGGAAAACCCCGACGCCGACGGAATCATTCTCGGCTCGCATGGAATTTTCACCTGGGGCGAAAGCGGCCAAGGCTGCTACCAAAACACGCTGCGGGTGCTGGACGCCATCGGAACCTATGTGGCGGAGGCCATGGAAGCGGTGGGTGCAGGAACGTTCGGCGGTCAGATCGTTCAGACGCGCTTAGATCGAGACGCCCTGGCAAAAACGGCGATGCCGTCGCTGCGCGGCGAGGCGGGCGGCCTCACTGGGCAGATCGGCCACTTCAACGGCTCCGACGACGTGATGCAGTTTGTCAATTCAGCCTGGGCAAAGGAACTCGCCTACCAGGGAACCAGCTGCCCGGATCACTTTGTTCGCACCAAAGTCCGCCCGCTCTTTGTGGAATGGAACGCCGAAACCGGAACCGCCGCCGATCTCATGGAAGCGGCAAAAACGGCGATGGCGGCTTATCGTGAAGATTACAAGCACTACTACGAAGAGAACAAGACGGCAGACTCTCCCGCGCTGCGTTCGCCGAACCCGACTGTGATCCTGGTTCCCGGCGTGGGAATGTTCAGTTTTGGGCGCAGCAAGCCCGAAGCCCGCATTACCGGCGAGTTCTACGTCAATGCCATTCATGTGATGGCAGGAGCCGCTGCCCTTGCCGACCCCGCCCTCGGCGATTCGATCACGCAGCTCGAACCGTTTCTGCAAAAGTTTACCCCGAACGCGCAGCATCCGACGGCATTGCATAATTACGTTGCGCTGCCCCTGGCCGAGTCGTTCGGCATCGAATACTGGAGTTTGGAAGAGGCAAAACTCAAGCGGATGCCCTCGGAAAAAGAACTCAGCCGCAAAGTGGCGGTGGTACTGGGAGCCGGCCCCGGAATTGGGCTGGCAATTGCGGAGCGGCTTGCCCGCGAGGGGGCGCATATCGTGCTGGCCGACCTAAACCCGGAAATCGCCGAAGCCTCCGCAGACACCCTGCGAAAAACTTACGGTCAAGAAACCGCAGTCTCCTTTGCCGCCGATGCCGCAGATCGGGCTTCTCTCCAAGCCCTTTTCGAGAAGGCGGCTTCGGCGTTCGGGGGGGTGGATATTCTGGTGATGGTGGCCGCAGTCTTTATCCCGCCCGATCCGGTGACCGGGCGCAACACCGACGCGCAGTGGAAAAAAACGTTTGATGTCAATGTCTATGCAGCGATGGCTGCCGCCGACGAAGCGCAAAAGGTGATGGCGGCGGGCGGCGGAGAGGGCAGCATTGTTCTGATTTCCAGTGCGAATGCGGTGGTTGCCAAAAAAGGCTCCTGGGCTTACGATGTGTCCAAAGCCGCTGTCAATCATCTGGTGCGAGAAATGGCGGTTGAGTTTGCGCCGAACATTCGGGTGAATGCTGTTGCCCCTGCCTCCGTGGTCGAGGGGTCGCAGATGTTTCCGCGAGATCGTGTGATCGCCTCCCTGACGAAATACGCCCTCGCTTTCACCGCAGACGAAACAACGGAATCCCTTCGCGAAAAACTCTCCGAGTTCTACGCAAAGCGTACCCTGCTGCACAAACCCGTCTTGCCCAAAGACATTGCGGAGGCAGCCTATCTCCTGGCTTCCCCGCGTCTGCGCCTCACCACTGGGCAGGTTATTCCCGTAGACGCGGGTCTCACCGAAGCCTTTTTGCGATAAGTGAACCCGAATCAAAAAAAGCAAGTTTTAAATTCACGCCAATGAAATTATGAATGAGTTTTGACACGCAGCCAATTCTGACAACAAAGTATCCGCTAATTTGAGGTATCGTAACCGCGAAGAAGTGGATGCATGAAGTGAAGAACCTTCAATTTTCGACCTAAAGGAGCAGTCATGTTTTGCGAACACTGTGGCAGTCCTCTTGTTGCCGGGGGAGAGTTCTGCCATAAATGCGGCGTTTCCGCACATCCATCTCCACTCATCCACTCTCACGATTATTTCGCATCTGCACCGGCGACCAATACAGGTCAAGATGTTTTTGGCGAGATGCTGAACTGTCTTAAATCTGCCTCTATTTCGCCGTCGAGCACACTCGATTCGACGATAGAAAAACTCGATCCCAATCGAGCGATAACAGTAGGGCTTTTGTTGTCGGGAGTGTTCGCTTTTGTTCTTGCAAGATCGGGAGTGAGACTGTCTCCTCAGCATTATGGACAAATAGCCACCAATACTTCCGCAGATTGGACGCTCAAAACCATCCTGTTTGGGATAATGCCTGCCATCGCCCTTTTTCTTGTACTCAGCGGTATACAGCTGCTCTTCACCAAACGAAATCGTTATGGCGATAATCTTTTACTTGCTGGATTGATCTTGTTTCCCGTTGCGGTATTGCTCCAAATCGCGTCGCTGTTTCGATTGGATCAGTACAGCAATATCGCCTTTATCAGTATATTTCTGATCTGGTACAGCCTTAACGTTCTCTATAACGGAATCCGAAACGTTTTGAGAGTGCCGGAGGCTTGGGCTATCTTTCTCACCCCGGCGGTTGTTCTTGCTTCCCTTTTTTTGACAGGTTGCGGCTACCGTATGATCGAGTAAGCGGTGACTTCAGAAACAAACGTTCATCACCTAAGAGGAAATTATGTTTTGTAGACGATGCGGCTCTCAGCTCAATGCAGTTTCCAACGCCTGCCAAAATTGTGGAGATACGTCCATGCCCGAAAAAGAGACCGTACCTGATGGAGACGGCGCATCAAGCGCAGCGACGACTGTCAAACCCTACACCGTTCGTACCCAAAACTCTACCGGACGGGTAGGGCTGGGAACAGTCCTGCTGATCGTTACGGCAGTAGGAATTTCGTCCGTTTTCGTACAGAAGCAGCTTAAAGCGGCGGCCCAAGAGAAAGAAACGGCCCGAAACACCCGTGCCCTGGCAGAAGAGGCATTACGAAAAGCAGAGGAACAACAGGCAGACATAAAAGAGCATACCGGTCTTATGGAAACTCAGAAAGCCCAATTAGAAGAAATCGAAAAGAAGCAGGAGCAAACTCAGGCCGCTCTTGAGGAAAAAAGCAAAGAACTCAAAGAAAAATCGGTTGGTTATCCCATCCAACCCACTCGGAACTTCAGGCATACACCCATTTCTGATGAACTTAATAGTTTAATCCATGCGATGACCAGTCGTGACCTAACCTACGAGGATCTCCGAGGTAAATCACGCTGGGCCTTGACCATTATGAGAAATACTCCCTACGCTCGGCATGGCTATAAATTTTCGGATGCCCGCCTTAAATCGCTTTTTGATTCCCTGCCCTGGTACTTTCCAGAGACTTCGAACATGGATAGGGCAGCGTGGCGGTTCTCAAAAAGAGAATCCCGCAATTGTAGAATCGTTTCCCAGTATCAAGAACTGTATTTTCCGAAAAGCACAGACGCCAATCCCTTGAAATGGAGCTATCAAGCCCTGCCTGCCTCCTGGAGAACAGTAGACAATAGAAAGCCGCTTGATTTGCCGCTTAGCGGTAAAACGATTTGTATTGACCCAGGACATTCTAAAATGACCGTTGGTGCTCATGGCAGGCACACAACAGAGTATCAAATCTGCTGGGCTGTTGCTCAGAAATTGAAGCGGTCGCTGGTGTCTCAGGGGGCAAACGTCGTTTTGACGAAAGCGAGTGCGGATGAAAATGTGACGAACGAAAAAAGAGCGGCCATCGCCAACTATGCCAATGCAGACCTGTTTTTGCGTTTGCATTGTGACGCAGGAAGCGGCATCGGTATCGCTACCTTTTACCCTGCTGCACAAGGCAGCACTCACGGCGTTCGCGGTCCCCGCAAAGAAGTGATCGAAGCAAGCAGAAACTATGCGTATTTGTTTCATACCCAACTAATAAAAGTGCTCAGTAAAAATCTGAAAAATCGCGGGATACGAACCGACAATCAAACTGCTGTCGGAAATAGACAGGGGGGCGCGTTGACAGGTTCGATCTATTCGCGCAGACCCGTGCTGTTGGTAGAAATGTGTGTTCTCACTTCTCCAACCGACGAACAATTCATTCTTTCCGAGAGAGGGCAAAATCTCATTGTTCATGCGATGACTGCTGGCGTGGTAGAGACACAGCATCACAGCAGTCTGAAAAGCAAACCTGCAAACCTCATTCGCATCAATTCGTTTCAATCAAGATTTTGATCGTTTCTCTGCGTGAGCAAGAGGGTCGGAACGCTCCGTTTTCGCCAGACGTTGTAAAGAAAAATGCTCGTCTGGATAAAACAATGCTCGAATTAGAAAATTACGTTACCGAACCCACCCGCAATGCTCTTCTCCTCCGCCGCCAACTGCCCCAAACCCCCGACTGGCTTCTGCCCGCCGAGCGCGAGATCCTGCGGAAAATTGTCTCCGTCCTCGCCCCGCAGATTGAAGGCGTCTCCCCCGAATGGATTGCCGCGAACCTCAGTGCCCGGATCGGCTTCGGCTCAGGAGACGGCTGGCGGTTTGCAAATCTGCCTTCCGACCGTGACGCCCTTCAATTCGCCCTGGGGAAGCTGGCTCAGGCTCCGATAGATACCGCCCGCATGGAACGGGTGCGACAGGGGGAACCGGGCTGGGAGTTCCCCTCCGAACGCTGGTTCGCCGACATTTGCAGCGGGATTGCAGAAATTGTTTACAGCCACCCGGAGGCGCAAAAGTCCATTCGCTGCACGGGGTTTGCCGACGCACGCGGCTACCCCGAAGTCGGGCAAAACAGTTCCAATCCCTGGGAACAAAGCGAACTTCTGCCGCTTTCACTCCGCTCCTCCCCGCCGCGCGATTCTGCCGTTTACTCGACCGAAGACGAAGTGGATGCCGTTGTTGTCGGTCTGGGCGCAGGCGGGGCGCCCCTTGCCGCCAAGCTTTGCGAGGCAGGGCTGAAAGTGGTTGCGGTGGAGGCAGGCCGCTGGTGGAACCCGGCAGACTGGGCCACCGATGAGGCGGCGCAAAGTGAGCTGTTCTGGCGCGACGAACGGTTAAGCGGCGGCGAGCACCCCATCGCGTTCGGAGCGAACAACAGCGGAACCGGCGTCGGCGGCTCAACGCTCCACTGGACGGCTTACTGCCCGCCCGTTCGCGATTTCGATTTCCGCCTCAACTCCGAGTTTGGCGTCGGGCGGGACTGGCCGTTCTCCCTTGCGGAATTGCAGCCCTACCTTCATGAAGTATGGAACTTTCTCGGCGTCAGCGGGCCCTCCCCGGCCCCTCTGCCTCCGCTCCCCCGGAACTCAGCGGCGCAGTTGATGGCGCACGCCTGCGACCGGATCGGGCTGCCCTGCACCGATGCTTTCAATGCCGCCCTCAGCACCCCGGATCGAAAGCGCGAAGACTGGCGGCATCCCTGTACCGGGCGGGGGTTCTGTCAGGCGGGCTGCACTACCGGAGCCAAAGGCTCGATGGATGTCACCTATATTCCGCTCGCGCTGAAGCACGGATTGGAGATTCGCTCCGGCGCGTTTGTCACCGAAATTTTGCGGGAGGGAGACCGGGTGACGGGGGTGGTTTACTCAACTCCCGAAGGAGAAAAGCGGCAGCGATGCCGCGCTCTCTTTCTCTGTGCGGGAGCCATTGAGACTCCGCGCCTGCTCCTGCTCAACGATCTCGGCAATGAGGAAGGGCAGGTCGGGCAGAACTTTCTGGCGCACACGGGTTTGCAGATGTGGGGAACCTTTGCGGACGAAACGAAACCCTGGCGCGGCATTCCCGGCGGGCTTCTCTCCGAAGCGATGCGCCGCCCCCGCGATGCTGATTTTGCTGGCGGCTACCTTCTGCAAAGCATCGGCGTGATGCCCGTGACCTATGCGGCACAAATGGCTCGTGCTCCTGCCCTTTTCGGCGACGAGCTGAAAACCCGCATGGCGGAGCTGCCGCACGTCGCCGGAATCAATATCTGCGGCGAAACGCTGCCCCACCCCGACAACCGCCTGCGCCTGAGCAACGAAAAGGACGCTCGCGGCCTGCCGAAGCCCCTTATCACCTTTACCCGCCACGAAAATGAAAACCGGCTTTATGCTCACGCCGAAAACGTGATGCGGAACCTTTGGGAGGCAGCGGGCGGCAAAAATTTGTGGACGTTTCCGCGTGAGGCGCACACCCTGGGCACAACGGCGATGGGAACCGATCCGAAACAGAGCGTGGTCACCCCTGAAGGTCGTGTTCATTCCCTCAAAAACCTCTTTGTCTGCGACAACGGCACGTTTCCGTCCGCCACCACCGTCAACCCCTGTCTGACTCAGGTCGCGCTGGCCCTTCGCACCGCCGAAACATTTCTAAAACCAGGCAACTTGGGGTAAAGTGTAATCATTCTGAATTGAGGAACGCTAATGAATTTGTTTTTTCGGAAGAGGCTTTGGCCCGCGCTGATGTGCGGGCTGGCCCTGTGCAGTCCCCGGCTTATCGCGCAAGAAGTCAAGACGGAAAACGATGTGGTGTACACGGAAACTCCCGATCCGGCCTCCGGCAAAATTTTGCAAACCAAACTCGACCTGTACCGCCCCGACAACTCCCCCGGCAAGCACCCGACCGTTCTGCTGATTCACGGCGGCGGCTGGATTTTTGGCGACAAGGGGCAGTACAAATCGCTGGCGCAGGAACTTGCAAAAGCGGGCTATGTCGCGGTGAGCCTCAATTATCGTCTGTCTCCGAAGTTTCATTTTCCGGCGGCACTCGATGATGTGCAGAGGGCGGTTCGCTGGGTTCGCGCTCACGCCGATCAGTACGGAATCGACCCGGACAACCTTGGTGCGATGGGCGACTCGGCGGGGGCGCACCTCGCGGCCTTTCTCGGTGTTCGAGACACCCGCGACAATTCCGACGAAGCCCTTGCAAAGTACAGCAGCCGTGTTAAATGTGTGCTCGATCTTTACCCGCCCACCGATTTCACGCTGCCCCCCAACGCGGCGAAGGTCAGCAATGAGGGGATGCAGCTGCTGGTCTCGTTTTTCGGCAAAAAGCCGCAGGATGCCCCGGAACTATACAAAGACGGCTCTCCGATCACGTTTGTGGACAAGTCGTCCGCTCCCTTTCTAATTTTTCATGGCGATGAAGACAAACTCGTTCCGATAGATCAGTCTCGGCGGCTTCATGAAGCCCTTAAAAAAGCCAACGTCGAATCCACCCTGGTTATCTTTGCCAACGAGGGACACGGATTCAAAAAGGCTGGCTCGCTGGCCTCGGTTCGAGCCTTAGCGTTTTCCTTTTTCGACCGCCATCTCAAAGAAAAGCACTAACCGAGAACAAGGCGACGCGCACCAAGTGAATAGAAAGGCACGAATACGATGCTGCTGACTTCCGAAGAGGTAAAAAAAGTGGCTCTGCTCTCCCGGCTCGAACTCACCGATGCGGAGATCGAAACACAGGCCGCGCACCTGAACGCGCTTTTGGAGCAGTTCGAGGTTCTGGCTCGGATGGACGTAACCGATGTCCCGCCCACCTCGCACCCGATGCCCATGACCAACATTCTTCGCGACGACGAGGTACGCCCCTCCCTTACCCGGCAGGAGGTTCTCGCCAACGCCCCCGCCTCGCGGGAAGGCTGTTTTGTCGTCCCGATGATCCTCTCCGAGTAAAAATTTCAGCCCGAACCTCTTTTCAGAGTTGAGACACCTTTTTATGACCGCACTCTATGATTTGACCGCGCACGAACTCGGCACGAAATTGGTTTCCAAAGAGATCAGTGCCCGCGAACTCACGCAGGCCCATCTGTCACGGATCGAAGCCGTCGAGCCGCAGATTCAAGCCTTTCTCACGGTGATGGCGGAAACCGCGCTTGCCCAGGCCGATGCCGTAGACACCAAGCGGGCGTCCGGGGCTTTTCTGCCGCCGCTCGCCGGAATTCCTGTGGCCCTGAAAGACAACCTCTGCACCACCGGCATCAAAACCACCGCAGGCTCGAAAATTCTGCACAACTTTATTCCGCCCTACGATGCCACCGTTGTTTCGCGGCTGAAAGCGGCAGACGCGGTATTGATCGGAAAAGCGAATCTGGATGAGTTTGCGATGGGGTCTTCGACGGAAAACAGCGGCTTTCATACAAGCCGCAATCCTTGGGACACCGAGCGGGTTCCGGGCGGCTCTTCAGGAGGTTCGGCGGCAGCGGTTTCGGCGGGCGAAGCCGTGCTGGGGCTTGGCTCCGACACGGGCGGCTCGATCCGGCAGCCTGCCTCGCTTTGCGGCGTGGTCGGGATGAAGCCGACTTACGGGCGCGTCTCCCGTTCCGGCCTCATCGCCTACGCTTCCTCGCTGGATCAAATCGGCCCCTTTGGGCGGGATGTGACCGACTGCGCTCTTTTGCTCAACGTCCTTGCCGGACACGATCCTCTTGACACCACCTGCAACAACCTGCCTGTTCCCGACTATAGCGCAGGCCTGAAGCCCGGAGCCAGCGTCCAAGGATTGAAGATCGGCGTTCCAAAGGAGTTTTTCGGAGCAGGGGTTACGTCGGAGGTCTCTGCGCTCGTTCGCGCCGCGATTGACCGCTTGGTGGAACTCGGTGCAGAGGCGGAAGAATGCTCGCTTCCCGCCACCGATTACGCGCTGGCCTCCTACTATATCATTGCCCCGGCGGAGTGCAGTTCCAACCTGGCGCGTTTCGATGGGGTGAAGTACGGGCTGCGTTCTACCGAACTGGCCGGACACATCGGCCTCACCGAGAAAACTCGTGATGAAGGTTTTGGCGACGAAGTGAAGGGGCGGATTATGATCGGAACCTATACGCTTTCGGCAGGCTATTACGAGGCGTTTTACAAGCGGGCGCAGCAGGCACGCACCCTCATTTTGCGGGACTATATTCGGGCCTTTGAGAAGTACGATGTGCTGCTGACTCCCACTTCTCCGACCCCCGCCTTTAAGATCGGCGAAAAGGCCGACCCGCTGGCGATGAAATTGGCGGACATCTGCACCATCCCGGTGAACATGGCGGGCTTGCCCGCTCTTTCCCTGCCCTGCGGCTTTTCGGAGGGACTGCCTGTGGGCCTGCAGCTGATCGGCAAGGCTTTCGACGAGGAAACCCTCTTCCGCACGGCTTACGTTTATGAGCAGTCAACGGACTGGCATACCCGCCGCCCGACCCTTTGAGTTTGTCCCCGACAGCCCTCCGGCGTCAAATCCCCCGGCTCTACCCCCGAACTGAAACCCGACCCGTTCAAGAACGGGTCGGAGGATCAAGTCCGTTGGCTTCCATCTCGCCGGGGTCGGCAAACATAACGGGGTTGTTTCCGGCGTAGGCGTAGAGGTTGATGCCGCCCGCGTAGTCAATGGGGTCACGACTGAGGAACCGCCCCGTCTTCGGATCGTAAGCCCGGTGCGTCCTCCCGACTCTGCGAATGCGTCGGGCTGCGAGCCGTCTTACAACACGTCAATATCGTCAATCGTGAATTCGTACAGTTCATCTTTGCTTTCGAGCAGAGTAACGCTCATGGTCAAATCGGATTTTTCTTCCTCAACGGTTCATAAAAGCATATTTACCCGCCAGCCAAAAGGCTCATTTTCTAACTCACCATAACACGAAACGAGTTTGTCTTGTGACGGGTCAGAAGGCAAAACAAAGGGGAAATAGGGCCAATTCTCTACCGCCGCTCGCAGTTGTTTTTCGTCGAGTCGTCCGCTAGACTTCGATGCGAGAAACCTATCGTTGCCCCCAACTAGCATTTGTTGAAGTTTCCACAGCGTTTTGCAGAGTTTTAAGTTGTCCATGTCAGAAAAAATGACCGGCAGCCTGAAGACATTCGAGCAGGTTTTCCTGCAAACGGCATCTAGAAACGGGCAGAAAGCGATTTTTCACTCCAGTCGCTTGCGTGAACGCCGTTTGCAGGAAACTGAAATGCCTGCCGGTTTCGATGAAACTTTCCTACTCGTCTTCTGAAAGAGCGGCCCGCTTTTGCTCCTCGGTCATTGAGCGATCCGATCTCACGGCCTCTGCAAACGTCTCCGGCTTTCCCACCTGCGGCGGCGCGTCCGCTTTGTAGCTCGCTCCCGAAGCCAGCGTCGGCGGCAGCAGCAAATACGCCTTCACCCCCTCCACCGACACCGCCAGCGTCCTTGCCAAACGCGCCAGAAACGGGGTCGGGATCGTCTCCGGCTGGATCAAGCGTCCGTCCAGCTTGCCCATCAGCACCCGCCCGATGCCCAGCCGATCCGCCAATTCGGGCAGACGCCATCCCTGCTGCTCCGCCGCACCTTTCAGGCTTATCGCCTTCTCCCCCGAAGCGGGCAAAGCCAGCGATGCCAGGTACTTCGTCTTCACCTCGTTCAGCACTGAGGCTCCGATCCGCCGCACCTCCGCCTCTCCCGCCAGGTCGTCCGCCATCCGCGAAATCGCGTCCTGAACCGGTTCATCCGCCACCCATGCCAAAAACTCTGCCCCTAAATTCGGGTACTCCGCTATCCACTCTTTCAGCGGGCGAGGCGAAGCAGAACGACGGTCTTTCGTCCACTGAAGATAAATTTCCATTGAATCCATCATATCTCTTTCGTTCCTCTCACAAACCATCCCGGCCCGGACTTCGCCAGACCTCCAGCTTTTTCTCCACCGAAGCGAGAATGTTGTAGACGGTGCGCGGCGTGACCCCCATCTTCTCGGCGATCTCCTTCTGGCTCCACTTTTCCCCTTCGCTTAACACAAATACCTTGCGTTCTCGTTCGGTCAGCCTGCTCAGGGCATCGTTGAGCAGGGCACGGTCTTCCATCGAAACGACCTTTCGGTCCGGCAGCCGTTCCAATGGAGTTTCGCCGTCCTCCTCGTCAAAAGGGGGCAGGTCGGCCTCGTGTTTGGCTCGCCCGGTTTCCTTCAGGGTCAGCGTAGAGCACAGCCGGGTGAGGCACAGTTGAAAAACAATTTCCCAGAACACCTCTTTTTCGCTGCGATCCAAAAGAGCGTACAGCAGTTGAGACTGAATTTCCGCCGCACATTCCTCCCGCCTCGCCGGGTTTTTGATAAACCGAAAAACCCGCTTTTCGATGTAGCCCGCAAAGCGGGCCTGCAGCAGTTCGATCAGCCGCCACGCAATTTCGTCGTGCGGGTCTTCCTTCATTCTCAGGCGCAGGATCGCGACCACCGTTTCTTCTTTCACATATCCCGGCTGGCCCGCCCTCAGCACCGCAGCCCGCCTTAAAATCTCACTCTCGCCATAGCGCAGCAATTCGGAAGCCTCACGCTCAACTTCAGGATCACGAGTTTTCCCCAGACGGGGCAGCGGAGCCAGACGGGGAACGGAATCGGGCTTCTCTTTGGATTGATCGGTCATCAGGCATCCCTCTCAAGGCTAAACGTTGGGTTTTTCTCTTTCCCGTCACTAAAAACACAAACACCGGATCGGAAAAACGCTGCAAAAAAATTTCTAAAATGATGCGTAAAACTTCGCCGTTTTTTTCCGGTTTTGCGTAACGAGTCGAGAGTAACAGTATAGGCGAAATCACACCGGTTCGCAAGCGTTGGCAATGAGTTTTAAAGAGTAAGGTAAAGCAGAAAATGGAAGGTGAGTGGACGATGGGCGAGTTGATGAATGATCTACAAGAACGGCTGGCTGAGGCACGAACCCGTGCCCTGCTGGGGGAGCGAGAGGCGGCTTTGGGGATGCTGCGCGGGGCAGTGTTGGAGTTTGCCCGCTTTCGGGAAGTGCTGAAGGGAGAAACGGGCTACCATGCTCTGGAGCACGCCCTGGACGCCACGCTTCATTCGATGAATGAAGAAGTGGCGAGAGCAGAGGCTCGGCCCAAATCCACCCGGCGCAAAGCCATTCGCAAGCAGGCCGCTTGAAAATAAAACACCGCCGGAGAAATTACTGAGGATTTTCTCCGGCTCTCCCTTGCAATCTTCTCCTCCCGTCAAGTAAAATACAACTGAATTTAGCACTCAGACGAAATGAGTGCTAACGAATTTCGCAACAGGTTCCGTAACCTTTTGCGGGGAGACTTTCTCCCGACTAACCAATGGAGGTTCACAATGCCCACCTTAAAACCCCTGCATGACCGCCTGATTCTGAAAGCCGTTTCTCCTGAAGAGAAAACGGCAGGCGGAATTTTTCTGCCCGACTCGGCTCAGGAAAAACCCACGGAAGCTGAAGTTATTGCCGTCGGCCCCGGAAAAACCCTCGACACAGGCAAAGTCGTGCCCATCGAGGTGAAAGTCGGCGATGTCGTGGTGTATGCCAAATACGGCGGAACCGAAATCAAGCTGGCAGGCGAGGATTACATCATTTTGCGCCAGGACGACATTTTGGCGATCAAAGAAAACTAAGGGTCGGGGGCAAGGGAAATGCGTTTTCCCCACGCCCAACGCCCTCCGATCAAGGAGACGAAAACAACAATGGCAGCAAAAGAGATGCTTTTCGAAGAAGAAGCACGACGGGCCCTGGAGCGCGGCGTCAACAAACTGGCGGACGCGGTGAAGGTGACGCTGGGGCCTCGCGGTCGCAATGTCGTTCTGGAAAAAAAGTACGGGTCTCCCTCAATCATCAACGACGGCGTGACGATTGCTAAGGAAATCGAAGTCGAAAACGCCTTTGAGAATATGGGGGCACAACTCGTGCGCGAAGTTTCCTCCAAGACCAACGACATCGCGGGCGATGGAACCACTACCGCCACCGTGCTGGCGCAGGCGATGGTGAAAGAGGGCCTCAAAGCAGTGGCGGCAGGAGCCAAGCCGCTTCAGGTGAAGCGGGGGATTGACCAGGCCGTGGCGGCGATTGTGGAAGCGATCAAAGGCAACGCCGTGAAGATCGAAGGCAAAGAGGCCATCGCTCAGGTGGCGACGATTTCGGCGAACGACCCGGTGATCGGGGCGATGCTGGCGGATGCGATGGAGCGGGTGACCACCGAGGGCGTGATCACGGTGGAGGAAAGCAAGGGAACGGCGACCAACCTGGAAGTGGTCGAGGGGATGCAGTTCGATAAGGGCTACATTTCGCCCTACTTTGTAACGGACCCGGATCGTATGGAAGCCGTGCTGGAAGAACCGTTTATCCTTCTGTTCGAGAAGAAGATTTCGGCGGTGGCCGATTTGGTTCCGGTGATGGAGAAGATCGCAAAAACGGGCCGCCCGATTGTGTTGATCGCGGAGGACGTGGACGGCGAGGCCCTGGCGACGCTGGTGGTGAATAAAATTCGCGGGAACATTAATTCGATTGCGGTGAAGGCTCCGGGCTTCGGGGATCGGCGCAAGGCGATGATGGGCGATATTGCAGTGCTGACAGGCGGCAAATTCATCACGGAAGACCTCGGCCTGAAGCTGGAAGGCGTGACGCTGGAAGACCTGGGGCGGGCGAAGCGCGTGGTGGTGACCAAAGAAAACACGACGATTGTGGACGGCTACGGGGATGCCACCGAGATTGCGGGCCGGGTCTCGCAGATCAAGCTGCAAGTGGAGGAAACGGAAAGCGACTACGATAAAGAGAAGCTGCAGGAGCGTCTGGCGAAGTTGTCGGGCGGGGTGGCGGTGGTTCAGGTAGGAGCGGCGACGGAAACCGAGATGAAAGAGAAAAAGGCTCGGATCGAAGACGCGATGAACGCAACCCGTGCGGCAGTGGAAGAGGGAATCGTTCCCGGCGGCGGCGTGGCTTTGCTGAATGCTCAGTCGGTGCTGGAGGCGTTGAAACTGGAGGGGGATGCCCAGATCGGCGTGAACATCGTGCATCGAGCCATTGAGGAGCCGCTGCGCCAGATTGCGGCGAACGGCGGCAAAGAGGGTTCGGTGGTGGTGAACGCGGTGAAGGGGCTGCCGAAAGGCCAGGGCTACAACGCGGCAACCGAGGAGTATGTGGACTTGGTGGCGGCAGGGGTGGTGGACCCGGCGAAGGTGGTTCGCACGGCCCTGCAGAATGCGGGTTCGATTGCGGGGCTGATCCTGACGACGGAATGCCTGATTACGGAGAAGAAGGAAGAGGCTCCGGCAGCTCCCGCTCCGCATATGCACTAGACGAGCGGTTCGGGCTGGGGGTTAAACCTTGATCCCCGGCTCCGTTTGCTGAAAAAGGCACGAAGCGAGGCGAAAAATGTTCGCCTCGCTTCGTGTCTCGTCATTTCCGTGCGGCGAAACCCTTTGGATCGTGAATCATTGGGCAAGTTTCGAGGAAACTTTCAGGGCGGCTCTCCCCCGCAAAGGGAGGAGGTCGTTCCGCAAGGTCACTTCTCTTCTGAACTCTGCACCCGAAGGACCATCTGCTCTTCATCCACATAGGTTTCGCCAATTTTGATGGCTTGGGCCTCCCGCGAAAAAGACTGGAACCCTTCGGTTTCGTATAAAATTATCGCCCGTGTGTTGTCGGAGACCACCGTCAGGTTGATTTGCTCCAGGCCCAGTTGCAGGCGTGCCCGTGTCACAGCCTCCCTCAACAGCGCACGCCCCACCCCCTTTCCGGCAGCCTCTGCCGACACATACATTCGATACAGCAGTCCCTTGTGCCGCATTTTTTCAAGCCGTTCGCGCCGAAAACTCACCACGCCCGATAAACTTCCCGCCTCGGAAAACGCTCCCAGGGTGAAGTCCTCTGAAGTTTCGTCGAGAAGCGGGGAGGGCATGGCTTCGACATCCTCCAGCCCGACCCGAAACTGCCGGGGGTGCTCGGTGATCCCGCGAGCAAAAAAGGGACGATAGAGGGCGTCGTCACCCGGCACCAAACGTCTGATTTCCATTTTTTCTTTGTTCGCTCCTCTTTTTCTTTTGGCAGAGCCGGATTCACTCCGCCTCCTCTGGTCTGCCGCTTCGGGAAAACTGCAAATTTCCGCCGTTTTCTTCCGCAGGAGTTTCCTGCTCTGAAAACGAACCTTCCCACAGACCTCCCCGAAGTCAACCCGCTTTCCCCTACTGAAAGGATACCTGTTTCGATGAACGTCACCGCCGACAATTTAGAGCTGCTCGACACGGATTTCAACGGCTATCTGGAGGGCGATGCTGTCCCCGCCTTTCTCCAAACCTACGGCATCCAATTTTCCGCCGGTCACTGGTGCGCGGGCGGCTTTGCGGATCGGTTTTGCACCAGCTACAACGAAGTGCCGCTTGATGAGTCCGCCGTCGGCCAGATTTCACGGGTGGCTGAAGCCGGGATTTTAGGGGTCGAACTCAATAACGAGATGTTTCTGACCGAGAGAAGTGGTTCGCTCCAAATTGACGAGGCCAAAATCAAGACCGTGCAGGACGCGCTCGCGCATTACGGGCTTGTCCCCACCAATATGAACACCAACCTTTGGACTCGCGCCTACTATCGCATGGGCGGCCTCACGAACCCGGACGCGGGACGGCGCAAAGCGGCACTGGACTACTGCCTGCAAACGGCGGAACTCGCGCAGCACCTTCACTGCCCTGCCCTTCAACTCTGGCCCGGTTCCGACGGCTGGGACTACCACTTCGAGGTCAACTACGGAGAGCAGCTGGATTGGTTTATTGGCGGCTGCACCGAAATTGCGAAAAAAGCGCAGAGTTTAGGGCTGAAATTCGGCACGGAAGCGAAACAGAAGGAGCCGCGTGAGGGAAACATGATCCTGAACACCACCGCGAAAGCGGCACTCGTTGCCAAAACGGTGAACGAGGCCGTTGGAGAGACCGTGATGGGTGTTGTCATTGACTACGGACACGAGCAGATGGCGGGCAACCAACCGGCAGACAGCCTTTATCTTTTGCGGCGCATGAACGTCCCGATTGCGAATTTCCACATCAACGCCGCCAAATACAATTCCAACGATGAAGACCGAGTGACCGGAACGGACGACATCTGGCGGCTCACTGAATTTTGCTTTGCGGCAATTGATACGAATTACGGGGGATGGTTCGGCGAGGATCAGTTCACCTATCGGATGGAGCCGGTAAAAGCGATGCGTCTTTCGATGGAACTCTTTGCCAACGCGATGAAGAAGGCACTTAAAATCTACGCCGTTAAAGGCAGCCTGAAAGCGGCCCAGAAAACGGGCGACGCGGGAAACGTCATTGATGTCGTGAAGCGCATCCTCACCTGTGGATAAGGAGTGTTCTTCCATAGAAAGGAAAAACTTTGGGTCCTAAACCGACCAATCTTCGAGTTTCAGCGCAGGAACGCGAGAAAAATCTTTGGCGTTTCGGGTAATCACGGCGGCGTTGTTGGCCAGAGCGATAGCCGTAATCTTTAAGCCCATTGTTCCGATACGAACTCGCTGCTCTTTCAGACGAATGTACTCGCTTACCGCCTTTGCATCAAATTCGATTGTTGCTATCCGACAATAATTGCTCAGAGCACGTTTCAATTCAAGGTAATCGCCGATTTGTTTTTCTGGTGCTGAATTTCTCGCAAGCCGTGCTATCTATCCACGCATTTGTTCTTCATAGGAAATAATTGTTGTCCCCACCTCATCCGGCGGCAGAGCACGCAGGCGGGCGCGAATGTTGACCCCTTCTGGCCCGCCACGCTCAAGCAAACTCATGTGGTCGCTGTCCAGCAATCGCATCAGTCTTTCTCGTCATAGTCTGGGGGACGCTGTGCTTCACGGTACTCGCGTCCAAGCCGGGTCGCTTCTTCGTGTGCCTCGCTGTTTGCAAACGACCCAAAACCTGTTCACACGAAGGCAGCGGCACGGCGTTTGCCAGCCGTAGTTGATTTCTTAGGTCGGCGAGTTCCTGTTCTACTGCCTCCATCCGTTTTTCTAGCTGTTCACTCCTCCTAGAAACCTCCTGTATCTCTTTTGTTCGCGGGTCTCTGCGCTTAATTTACCTGAAAGAGAAGGGCACGTCAAGCGAAGAAGATCATCTCACTCTCTAACTCTCAAAGGCTTCTACGCCGAAGGTTTCGATATGGAAAGCCATCGCCGATGTGGTCTCGGCCAGGGCGGGTTTATAGGAGGCACCTTCCCCACGACAATGCCCCTAAGACAGAGCAGTTAAGCCGCATTGCCGTCTCGGTGTCTCTCGACGCACAGTTTCATTTCTCTTTTGGGCTGGTTTCTCTTTCTGTAATTTTCATGCGCTTACTTCTGAATCCGGCTTACCCATTCTATGTTCCGGCACTCGCGTATACGGACTGGATGAAGGCGACAGCGCGTCTGCCCTCTTCCCCGGTGAGCAGCGGCGAAGTTCCGGTGCGAAGAGCGGTCAAAAAGTCCTGAATTTGTGCCTCGTGCGCGTCGCCCCACACCGCCCCAGGGTCGGCGGAGGCACTGCGGCTTTGGGCCTCCGTTTCAACGGAAGCGGAACCGCCCCGCGCCACACTCAGCGCGTGAAGAGCCGCCTCTTCTCCGGTGAACGCTTCGCCGGAGGTAAAGGAAAGATGCTTCAGGCGGTCGCCTTCGATTACCGCACTTCCCTCCGTCCCATAAATTCCGATCCGAACAGGAAAGCCCGGAAAGACAGCGGTCGTCGCCGTCAGCGTTCCAACCGCACCGCTCTTGAACTCGATGAGCGCAACGGCTAAATCTTCCACTTCAATGCGTTCGTGCGCCGCCGTTCGGGTTTTCGCCGTCACGCTCGCCGCCTCGCCTGCCAGCCAGAGCAGCAGGTCTACCGTGTGGATGCCCTGGTTCATCAAGGCTCCGCCGCCGTCCATCGCCCAGGTTCCGCGCCAGTCGCCCGAATCGTAGTAGCCTTGGGTGCGATACCAGTTCACCGACGCCTCCGCCAGCAGAATGCTGCCGAGTTTGCCGGAGACAATCGCCTCTTTCACGATCTGCGCGGCGCGATCCCACCGGTGCTGCGAGATCACCGTCAGCACTTTTCCGGTTTCCCGACCAGCCGCCAAAATATGATCACACGCTTCGGCGGTCACGTCCATCGGCTTCTCGATGATAACGTGTTTGCCCGCCTTCATCGCTTCCACCGCAAGGTCGGCGTGCGTGCCCGACGGAGTGCAGATCGTTACCCCGTCTACATCGGAGCGAGCCAGCAGTGCCGGAGTGCCGGGCATTGCCTCCGCCTCGAATTTTTCGGCCAGGTCGCGGGCACGTTCAGGCAGAAGGTCGGAGACCGCCGCCAGTTCCACCCCCGCGATGCGTTTAAGGGCGGCGGCATGGGTGGGGGCGATCACGCCGCAGCCGATGATTCCCCAGCGAACCGGTGTTTCGCTCATCTCAGCCTCTCAGCACTTCCGCGCCCTGGGCGGCGGTGGTCACGTAAATCGTGGCGTCCAGACCGGTCGCTTCCTGATAGAGGCGGGGAACTTCGTTCTGGAAGCGTTCCACTGCACCCGCGTCTACGAGACTCACCGTACAGCCGCCAAATCCTGCGCCCGTCATTCGCGCCCCGTAGACCCCTTCGATGGAACGCGCCGCCCCCACGAGCGCGTCGAGTTCCGCGCACGAGACCTCATAATCGTTCTGAAGGCTTTCGTGAGAGGCGTTCATCAGTTCGCCAAAACGGGCAATATGCCCCGTTTTCAGGGCTTCCACGCCCTCCAGGGTGCGGGCATCTTCGGTAATTACATGGCGGGCGCGTTTGCGGGTCAGCTCCGGCAGTTCGTCGGCGAAGCGGGTGAACTCTTCCAGCGTCACGTCGCGCAAAGCCGTTACACCCGCGATTTTTTTACCCAGAATTTCCACGGCCCGCTCACATTCGGCGCGTCGGGTATTGTACTCCGAATCCACCAGCCCGCGCTTTTTGTTTGTGTCGGCGATCACAATGCTCACTCCGGTTTCAGGCAGTGGAACCGCCTCGTAAGTGAGATGACGGGTATCAATTTTAAGGGCATGGTGTTTTTTGCCGTTTGCGGAAATGAACTGATCCATAATCCCAACGTTCACGCCAACGAATTCACGCTCCGCCTTTTGTGCGAGCAGTGCCAGCCTTACGGGGTCGAGGGAGGTATTGCCGGAGGCCGCGAACATCAGCCCCGCCGCCACCAGCATCGCCGCCGACGAGGAAAGTCCCGCTCCCAGCGGAACATCGCCCAGCGCAAGGCAGTTCAGCCCGGTGACCGGCAGCCCCTCTTTCTCGAAAATAAAGGCCATCGCCCGCAGGTAGTTGCTCCATCGCTCGCGCCCCGGCTGTGCGGCTTCAATGTCTTTGAGGTCGAAGTTGGAAGACTGATTGAAGTTGAGGGCAAAGGCGCGAACCTGCCGATCCGGGCGGCGGGAGGCGGCGATGAGAATGTCGCGCTCAATGGCGGCAGGAAAGACAAAGCCGTCGTTGTAGTCCGTATGTTCGCCGATAAGGTTCACGCGCCCCGGCGCACGCACCACGATTTCCGGTTCGCCGCCAAACAATTCACCGTATTTCGTTTCAATCTCTTGTCGTCTCGTCGTCATGGGTGTTTCCGGGGCAGCGATCTCCTGCCCGTCCTCTCCTGTGATGTCGGCTTTTATCGCCGTCCGTTGGGTTTCGTTCCGCCCCGGTTCGCGTTGCAGCGGGGTTCCGTCGCTTTAGTTCCTACTCCGGTTTTTTGTTCCGGGATTCGATCCCGCAATAATTTTCTCGCTTCCTTGAACCAATTTTTCCTGTCCCGTTACAAAAGCAGCTCCGCTTTGACGGCAGCCCCGCTTGATTTGCCGCTGCCCTGCACCCCCGGCGAGGTGTTGCCGAGGGCAGGGGAAAAATTTTACCTTTCTTTCATCGCTCTTTTCGGGCGAAGATGAAGACGGACGAAATGAAGACAGGCGAAGATGAAAGGAATCATACCCGAAAACAGGTATACTCTTCGCCACAGGCTAACGAACAACAAGCGCCAGAGAAATCGGCGGGGAAGGAACGGAGAAGAAGTCCGTTTTTGCCCCTGCCAAACCCGATTTCTCTGCCAAGGGAACCCGCCATGCCGCCGTCCGAGGTCACCGATCCCGCTCTTCTCCCCCGCAAACGCCCCTCCTTTCGCGAGCGGATCGCCCAAAACATTTTCCTGCGTTTTGTAAAGGAACTCGCTCCCTACCGCCTTCTCATGGCGGGGGCGGTGTGCCTTACTCTGTGCTCGGCGGCACTCAGCCTGCCGCCGCCCAAAATCATCGGCTACCTCACGGATCACCTTTCCGACAAAGCCCTGCGCGAGCACCAGCCGGTGAATCTTCCGGGGGTATTCGGCATTCTGCTCGGTGTGGCGGCGGCGTCCGCCTTTTGTTCGTTCTGGCTTGCCTACACACTCAACTATCTGGGGCAGTGCTTCAAGCACGATATGCGCCGCAAACTCTACGCGCATATGCAGACGCTTTCCGCCGGATTTTTCGAAAAAAGCCAGACGGGGAAATTGATGTCCAACATCACCAACGATGTCTCGGCCCTCGACCAACTCGTGAGCGGAAGCCTTTCGACGATTGTGCAGGATGTAGCCACCCTCGGCGTGGTTTTCATTATGCTGTTTCGGCAGAGTGCTTCGCTCGCCACCGTCGCCCTTTCCGTGTACCCGATCTATATTCTCAACTACAAGTATTTCATCAAGCACATCAAATCCAATCACATGGAAATGCGAGAGGTGCGCGATGAGATGTACGGCGACCTTCAGGAGAAACTCTCCGGGGCGATGGTGGTGAAATCCTACGCAAAGGAACGCCACGAAATTCGGCAGTTCATCGGGGAGACGCGCTCGATCCTTGGTCTCAACATTCGTATCGGCGCGATGAGCACGGCCCTCTGGACAATTGCCGAGGTGATCGGGGCTTTGGGAACCGCGCTGCTGCTGTGGTGGGGCGGGCGGCTTGTCATTCTGGGTCGGCTTACTCCCGGCGAACTCATTGCGTTTTACGGCTACATCGTGGGCTATCTTTACGGGCCGACCCTGCGCCTGATTCAGATCAACGACCAGCTGGCAAGGGCCAACGCCGCCCTCTGGCGCATTTTCCGCACCCTCGACACACAGCCCCTGGTGCGCGACCGTCCCGACGCGGTTTCCCTGCCGCCGATCCGGGGCGACGTGCATTTCGAGCGGGTTTGGTTTGAGTACGAGCCGGGTCAGCCTGTGATTCACGGCATCGAGCTGGACATAAAAGCGGGTGAGATGGTGGCGTTTGTGGGGCAGTCCGGCTCTGGTAAAACCACCCTGGTAAATTTGCTGCAGCGCAATTACGATGTGACGGATGGGCGCATCACCCTCGACGGCTATGATCTGCGCGAGGTGCAGTTGAAAACGCTTCGCCGTCAGATCGGGGTCGTGATTCAAGAGACCCTGCTCTTCAATATGAACCTGCGCGAAAATATCCGCTATGGACGCCTTGAAGCCACCGATGAAGAGGTGGAAGCCGCCGCCAAAGCCGCAAACATCGCTCATGTGATTGAGGCCCTGCCGCTGGGTTATAACACCAAAATCGGCGAAGACGGCATCAAACTGTCCGGCGGGGAAAAGCAGCGGGTAGCGATTGCCCGCGCCATTCTTTCCGATCCGCGTATCCTGATTCTGGATGAAGCAACTTCCGCCCTCGACTCCGAAACCGAAACGCTGATTCAGGGGGCCCTCGACAATCTCATGCAGGGGCGCACGTCGTTTGTGATCGCGCACCGCCTTTCGACGATCATTCAAGCCGACAAAATTGTGGTGATGGAAAAAGGCGTGATCCGCGAAATGGGCAGTCACACGGAACTGCTTGCGCTTGGCGGCTACTACGCTTCACTTTATACGCAGCAGTTCAAGGTCGCGCTGGAAGCCGCTGCCTGAGACGTTGGTTTGAGCTTGAGGCCCTGACCAGAATTTGTCAAGAGAGGTAAACCTCTTTTTGATGAGTTCGCAGGTATTCCCCTCGCCCCGTATCTCTACTTTTTGCGATTGAAGGAAAGTTATGGCTCGAAACGAAGACCAAAAAGACACGCGGCAAGCCCTGAAAGGGGTGGAGGCTTTCTGGGGCCTGACGGTCCCACCCTCATTCGAGACGCTCTACTCTCATTTCGAGCACCCGTTTCTGGCTCCCTGCGAATTTTTTTCCCTCGCGCAAATTGCTGCGGGCGAGGGGCGCGAGTTCGGGATGCTGCCCCGGTATCTTCCCTTCGGCAAAGCCATTGGCGAAGGGGGAACCTACGGTTTTTATCTTCCGCCGCCTCCGGTGGGGGAAGCGGGTTCGCTGCCTTCCGCTCTCCCCATCGCCTATCAGGACGAAGACGAGGGCTGCCTGCGCCCCGTCGCTTCGGACTTCGAGGCGTTTCTGCGTCATTGTGTGATGGTGGGACGCTACGAAACGGAGGACGAGTGGCTTTTGGAAGACCGCGATCCGCAGGAGGAAACGGAACGGCGGACGTATGCGCGTCTGCTGGACATCCCCGAATCTCTTTTTTTCGGCGACCTGCCCCGCAACGACACCGAGCTTTACGAACGACTGCTGCGGTGGGACGCGCAGGATGCGGCCACGCTGCTGCACCTCGGCTGTGTGAAGCGTTGGCGCAATGAAGAGGAACGGGCTTTGGATTTCTTTCACCGGGCGGGGGAAGCCGCGCCCTGGTTTGGCGACTGCGCCTATCTGGTCGGCGATGTTTACCGAACTCAGGAGCGGCTGGATCGCGCCGTTGGCGCCTATTGGTCGGTGGCGAATTCGCTGCTGCCGCTCTGCACCAGTACCGTCGAATGGGATTTGGGCGAAGATCATCCCGAAGCAGATATTTATGAAATTGCCACCGACGCGCTGTCGCAGTTCCAAAAATTCGCGCCCCCTGCAATGAAGGCCGATCCCCTCTGGCGGGTGGTGGTGGAGCAAGACCCTTATGACCCGGAAGTACGTGAAGAGTTCGGTCATTTGCTGCTTCAGCAGGACGATCCCGCAGGAGCCGAACGCGAATTTCTGAACGCGCTTTCGTTGTGCGCTGGGGAACGCGGTAAACAGCCGCTGCGTCTTTATGAGGCTCTGCTAAGCGTTTACGAGCGCTGCGGCAGAAGCCGGGAGACAGCCTTGCTGAAGCATGACCGTTCGTTGAGGCGGTAGGCGGCGTTGGGCGTTAAAGCAAGGGGCAGGCAAACGTTTGGTCGGGAGGTTCTCCAGAAATCTTCCTGGGCTTTTTCGCACCTTTGTGTTTTTGGAGCTTTTCTTTGTGCAGGACGGAAAGCCCGAATCGAAAGGCTCGCCGCTGACGCCCTCCAGATCGGAAAGGAATCGGGATGAACTATCGAAGTTTGGGAAGAACGGGCTGGCAGGTCAGCGAAATCGGTTTTGGAACCTGGGGCATGGGCGGCGGCTGGGGCGCACTTGACGATGCCGAAGCGAAACGCGCCCTGCACCGCTTTCTGGATTTGGGCGGCAACTTCATTGACACCGCTTACGGCTATGGGGACGGGCACAGCGAAGTGCTGATCGGCGAAGTTTTGCAAGAGCGAGGGAAAAGAGGCACCACCGAAATCTATGTTGCCTCGAAGGTTCCTCCAAAAACGATGCAGTGGCCCCTGCGCCCGGAAATTCCCGCCAGCGAAAGCTATCCGGTGGACTGGGTGATCGCGTGTACGGAGCGCACGCTGAAAAATTTGGGCGTGGAAACGCTGGATTTGCAGCAGCTTCATGCTTGGACAGACGGCTACAATGAACAGCTGGAATGGTTTGAGGCCCTCACCAAATTAAAGGAGCAGGGGAAAATCCGCGCCCTGGGGGTTTCGATCAATGACTATGTGCCGGAGAGCGGGGTTCGGCTTGCGAAATCTGGGCGCGTAGATGCCATTCAGGTGATTTACAACCTTTTCGAGCAGACGCCGGAGCAGGAACTCTTTAGTGCAGCGATGGAAAACGGGGTCGGCATTCTGCCCCGCTGCCCTTTCGAGGAGGGAGCCTTAACGGGAGCGATCACCCCGGAAACGCAGTTCGATCCTTCCGACTGGCGCAAGGACTATTTCAAGCCGGAACGCCTTAAAGAACTGGGGGCCCATGTCGAGCCGCTCAAAACGTTTCTGGACGAAAAAACTCCAACGCTCGCGCTGCTTGCACTGCGGTTCTGCCTGCATCATCCCGCGGTTTCGAGCGTGCTGCCCGGCATGAGAAAGATCAAAAACCTGGAAGCCAACCTCTCCGCTTCTGACGTTCGCCTTTCCCCGGAAACAATCGAGGCACTGCGGGCGCACAATTGGGAGCACGGCTGGGTTTACCCCTGGAGCGAAGGAGTTTAGAGTCGAAAAACTATGACCGATCAACTCTGGGCGACCTGGCGATTGAAGTACATCGAGTCCGCTGACAAAACTCCCGGCTGCATTTTCTGCGAGTTTCCGTTACGAAACCCGGCAGAAGACCGCGAAACCCTTCTGCTGCATCGAGGCGAGCACGCCTTCATTAATCTGAATGCTTATCCTTACTCAAACGGGCATTTGATGGTGGTTCCCTATCGCCACACCGCCGCGCTGGACAATCTCGACGACGCAATCCTGCTGGAGGTGATGCAGCTCACACGCCTTGCTGTCCGCCTGCTGAAAGCGGCGTTTAGACCCGACGGGTTCAATTTAGGGGTCAATATGGGAAAAGTGGCCGGGGCGGGAATTGCAGATCATTTGCACTGGCACATCGTGCCGCGCTGGAACGGCGACACTAATTTCATGCCGGTGCTGGCAGATGTGCGCGTTATCCCGGAAAGCCTGACGGTGGTTTATGACCGGCTTCGCGGGGCGATGGAGGCGGAGCCAAGCCTGAACCTGAAAAAAGAATAGGGGCGCGAGGCGAGTTTCGGTCACACGCGACAAAGGGGTTTCAGAACGGGCGACTGCCGAGCGACTCCCTCCTTGGATTCGCTCCGCTCGCAATCTCGTAGACCACACCACGAACGCTCTGCGCCGATTTTGCCCGAACGAAGCCGTCAGCAAAAGTACGCTCCCCGGTTCTGTCTTGGATCGAAACTCTCTTTTTCCCCGCGCCGTATCGCTCCACCTCAGCGGATCGTTCAAAGGCGATTCGCCGCTGTGTTTTCTCCCGAAACGTGCCTGATTTCGCTTGGGCTGCCGGTCAAGAGCCGTCTCGCCGCCGCGAAGAGATCGTTTTCGAGTGTGCTCCGTCTTTCGCTCCCTCCCTGGTGCAATTCCGGTGACAAGAAGAATTGTCGGCAGATAGAGGCGATTTCTTTTGTGGAATCGCCCAAAATACCAACCAAAGAGGGATCAATCGCGCACCACCGAAAAATGCACGGGAGACGGATTGCCGCTCTTCCGGTATACTGAAAGGAGAAGACCGAAGCGCGGCCCGGTGCTCGCTCGGTTCAGAACCTATCAGAATGCGAAAGAGACTTCTTTATGCCCACCGTGCCCAGAGAACGCCATGAACGCTGGAACCCGCAAACCACCTATGTGATCGGACACCAACGCCCGGATACGGATGCGATTGCCTCTGCGCTCGGCTATGCCTGGTATCTGACGGAGAGCGGACAGGGCGACAACGTGGTGGCCGCCCGCGCCGGTCAGCCGGGCGAGCAGGCGCAGTTTGTCCTGAAGCGGTTTGAGGTGGCTTCGCCGATCCTTCTTCCCGGAGTGGCTCCCACGTTCGGGCACGCCGCCAAAGAACAGATGAGCGTGATGCCCGACGCCCCGCTGCCTGCCGCCATGACCCGCGTAGCGGAGGGAGACCGCTATGTCCCGGTGGTGGGAACCGACGGCAAGCCCATAGGAGTAGTGACTTCGCTGGCCCTGGCTCGCACCTACACCACCCAGATGAACGTGATGCAGATGCTGATGCAGCCCTGCAAAAATATCGCCGAGCCTGCCGTCACCTATTATGATCGGGATCGCATCAGCGACCATCGGGGAGCACTGCTCCGAAGCGAAAACGACGACTTCATCGTGATTTCGGAGGACGGTCAGTATGTGGGCGTGGCCACCCGAAGCCGCATCCTGTCACCGCCCCGCGCCCGCCTTGTGCTGGTGGATCACAATGAGCTTTCGCAGGCTGTCGCCGATGCCGAAGAAGCCGAAATCATCGCGGTGCTGGATCATCACCGGCTGGGCAATTTTTCAACGGCGGCTCCCATCCCGTTTGTCGTGGAACCCGTTGGTTCGACCTGCACCCTCGTGGCCGAAAAATGCCGCGCCGCTAACCTGATGCCTCCGCTGGGTCTGGCCGGGATGATGCTCTCCGGGATTCTTTCCGATACGCTGGTGTTTCGTTCTCCCACTGTCACGGATCGAGACCGGGACATTGCGCTGTGGCTGGCCGGAATCGCGAAACTCGATGCCCACGAGTACGGCGAAGAGTTGATTCGCGCCGCTCCCGGTCTGGCGGCTCGTTCTGCCTCAGAGATCATTGATACCGACCGTAAAGAATACGAAATGGGCGGCGCGAAGGTGAGTGTGGGGCAGGTGGAAATCACGGGCTTTCAGGAACTGCCGGATCGTCGGGACGAGATTCTGGCCGGGCTTCACGAGCGTAAAGGGCGCGAGGGACTGGACTTTATCGGCTTAATGGTCACCGATGTTGTGACGGGACGCAGCCGCCTGCTTTGCGACGGCGAAGCCCGTATTTTGACCGCCCTTCCCTTTGACCGTCTCAGCGATCACGAACTTGATCTGGAAGAGATGGTTTCTCGCAAAAAGCAGTTGATCCCGACCCTGACCGCCGTGCTGGACGAGGTGCGCTAGAGGAAAAGAAAGTCCCTTTGCCCGAACTCACTCTGCTCTGCTTTTCCTGTTCGCCGCCGAACGAGTTAACCGCCGACCTGTGTTTTCTCACCGAGATGCCGCTTACGGAAGTCGCACAGCAGTTGCAGGGGTACAGGGCCACCATTGTGGAAGGCCCCCTCAAGCGCACCAAAGCCGTCGGGCCTTTCTTTTCCCTTTATTTCCCTGATCCAGATTCCAACCTTCTCGAAGTGTCCAATGCCCTCCCTTTCAGAGTATATCGGAGTATACTAGAGGGGCTGGGCTGCCTTCTGCGCCTCATCCGAACAGAAGCGTTCGGGTTCGCTGCTTTTCCGCCTCTCGTTGTTGAGGGGCCTCGCCTTTCTTCCTCTTTTCCTGACTGATCGGTGCAGAGCTGCACGGTCGGAGTTAGTTCACCTTTCCCCTCGGCTGGCCTGGGGCCGGTCGAAGTCCCTCGGTGAGGCTGTCTAAAGGAGACACACTCATGATCGTATCGCATCACCCGCTCCAACCGCTGACTTCCGAAGAGGTTCAGCAAACCGTCCAGCTGCTTAAAAAGTCGGATCAGCTTCCTTCTCTGCTTCGGTTTGTTTCGGTCGCGCTCAAAGAGCCGGACAAATCGCTTGTTTATGGCTTTGATGGCACGACGCCCCCGCCTCGCGAAGCCTTTGCCGTGCTTTTCGACAACGCCGCCAATCTCTGCTATGAAGCGACGGTTTCGCTCAGCGAGCAGAAAATCACCTCCCTTAAGTCCGTCCCCGGCGTTCAGCCGACGATGACGATTGACGAGCAGATCGAATGTGAGCAGGCGGTGATTTCAAGCCCCGAATTCCAGAAGAAACTCAAAGAGCATACCGGCTGTGAAGACCCCAGTCTGGTGATGGTGGACATTTGGAGTGCCGGAAACTACGGCGAACCAGAAGAGGCCGGCCTGCGGCTGGCTCGCCCGCTGTGCTTTCTCCGCACCGATCCCGCCGACAACGGCTACGTTCGCCCAATTGAAGGGCTGCGCCCCGTCGTTGACCTGAACACGATGGAGGTGATCCGCATTGAGGAGTATGGCCGCTGGGAACTGCCGATGCGGGAGGCGAACTACGCGGCAAGCCGCCTCTCTCGCTATCGGGAGGACATTGCCCCGCTGGAGATCGTTCAGCCGGAAGGCCCTAGTTTCGGTGTCGAGGGTCAGGAAGTTCACTGGCAAAATTGGAAATTCGTCATCGGTTTCAATGCCCGTGAAGGGCTGACCCTGCACCATCTGCGCTATCGCGACGGGGGGCGCGACCGATCCATTCTGTACCGCGCTTCCCTCACCGAAATGGTGGTTCCCTACGGCGATCCCGGCCCCACGCAGCGGCGCAAAAACGCTTTCGATGTCGGCGAATACGGCATGGGAATGTGCGCGAACAGTCTAGAACTCGGCTGTGACTGCCTCGGTCATATTCGCTATTTCGACGCGAATCTATGCGACAGTCGGGGAGAGGCCCTGACGATCAAAAACGCGATTTGTATGCATGAGGAAGACTATGGAATTCTCTGGAAGCACACGGATCGCCGCCTGCCAGAAACCCCGGAGGTGCGTCGTTCACGGCGGCTGGTTGTCTCCTCGGTCTCAACCGTTGAAAATTACGAGTACGGGTTTTTCTGGTATCTCTATCAGGACGGCTCCATTCAGTTCGAGATCAAACTAACGGGCATTCTTTCGCTCGGTGCGTTTCCGTCGGGCAGCTCTCCGAAGTATGGAGCCCTGATTGCCCCAAATCTCTACGCGCCCAATCACCAGCACTTTTTCAATATGCGCCTCGACTTCGATCTCGACGGTGTGGCAAATACCGTACAGCGCGTGGACGTGACGGCGGATGCGCCCGGCGAACACAACCCGTTTGAGAACGCCTTTACCGCCAAGGCCTCCCCGCTTAAAACCGAACAGGAGGCGTGTGCTCACTTGAACTTGGAAACGGCACGAACCTGGAAAATCGTTAACCCGGCGGTCAAAAACGAGGTGGGTGAACCGGTGGGCTACAAGCTGCTTCCCGGCGACAATTCCGTTCCGTTTGCTTCCCCAAATGCATGGTGGCGAAAGCGGGCGGGCTTTGTGAATCATCACGTTTGGGTAACGCCCTATGAGGAAAACGAGCGATATGCGGCAGGGGACTACCCGAACCAGAGTTCCGGCGGAGACGGACTGACCCGCTGGATAGAGCAGAACCGCCCGATTGAAAACACGGACGTGGTGGTCTGGTACACTTTCGGACACACGCACCTTCCGCGAGCTGAGGACTATCCCGTGATGCCAAGTGCCTACATTGGGTTTTTGCTGAAACCGAACGGGTTTTTCACGATGAACCCGGCCAATGACGTTCCGCCCTCCGTGAAAAAGGGATCGGAAGAGGCTTGCTGCACTTAGGCGGTTCGGGGCCGGGGCAGATGGGGTTTCGCGGGGAGCGAGACCTCATCTGCCCCGGCCCCGATTTTTGAGCGAAGGGCAAGACCGATGATCCGACCGATAACCCCGGAAGACAGGGAAGCAGTGCTCGCACTCATTGAAGCCAGCGGTTTATTTTTGCCCGATGAACTCGGCGAGCTGGATACGCTGCTCTTCGAGTATTTCGGCAGCCTTCAAGAGGGCGATCAGTTCTGGTGTGTGAACGAAACGGACGGGCAAATTTGCGGGGTGGCATACTACGCCCCAGAGCGAATGACGAGCGGAACCTGGAACGTCTATTTGATTGCGGTTCACCCCGACTTTCAAGGGCAGGGGCATGGAACCGCCCTGATGGGGCACATCGAAGCGGCTTTGGCCTCACGGGGAGAGCGGCTTCTTCTGGTGGAAACCGCAGGGCTGGAGAGTTTCGAGCGAACGCGGACGTTCTATCGCAGTTGCGGCTATGAAGAGGAAGCCCGTATCCGCGACTTCTACGCGGAGGGCGAAGACAAAATAATTTTCCGTAAACCGCTTTCCCGTTGGCCCCTCTCTGGCCGGAGGCAGATTGAATCTTTGCCTGACTAGAATTGAGTGGCTTGCGCTGTCCATTCCTCGATTCACCTGTGTGGGAACACTGCCCCGCCCGGAATTCACGTGTGTTCGTTTGTTCGAAATCGCCACGTCCTGCTTTGGGTGTCTTTCCAATCCTGGCACGCACCGAATTTCGCCCAGACGGATCATCTTCACCGAACCGTCAAAAAGGGTGAAAGTTGTTTGCTTCACTTCGCGGAAGCTAAACCTCAACTGCCTTCTGCTTCGCACGAAGCAGAAGGCAGTTTTTCTTGCTTTTGGCTGGGTTTCAGTCCACACCTTTGAGGGAGGCAATTGGGGTGAGGGTGTAGGCAATGCGGGCCAGTCCCGCCTGCACCACCGCTTCGATCACATCCTTCGCCGGTTTGTAGCAGCGGGGCGACTCGTCAATGGGGACGTTGCCGCCCGCGTTCACCATCACGTTCAACCGTTTCATCTGCTCGTTCACGTCCTTTTGCGTGAACTGCTTTTTCGCCGCCGAACGGGACAACCGCCGACCGCACCCATGATTGACCGAATAGAGGCTTTTCTCCGCCCCCGGTTCTGCATAAAGGATATAGGACTTGTCCCCCATCGAACCCGGAATCAGAATGGGATGCCCCGTTGCCTCCCATTTGGTTCCGGCGAGCATCGGGTGACCGGCAGGAAAGGCGCGAGTGGCTCCCTTGCGATGAACCCAGGCTTTGCCGCCGAGCGACGGCACTTCCTCTTCCTGCGCAAGATTGTGGCTGATTTCATAGATAAGTTCCGGCTCCTCGCCGAAAACCTTCTCGAAGGCGCGTCCCACCGACTCCCAGATCAGCAGCCGATTGGCGATGGCGAAGTTCGCCCCTGCCGCCACCGCGTTTTTGTAGCCGTCATAAAGCGGATTGTCGCGCTCGAAATACACGGCTTCCGCCCCGCCGCGCACGTCCACCCCGCGCTTTTGCAGGTACTCTTTGCCCTCTTTGATGAAATGGGTTGCCAGCCCGTGCCCGAACCCGCGTGACCCGGTGTGCACCATCACCCAGAGGTGATCGTTCTGGTCGAACTGCAATTCGATAAAGTGATTTCCTCCACCGAGACTTCCCAGCTGACTGATCCCTCGGTCACGCGGGGTTTTCGGGATGTCCCATTTCTCACTCACCGGAATAAAGTCGCGTTCGGAATTCTCCCGATGAAAACCGAGTGCCGAGGCTCCATGCCGAATCACTTCCTCGAATTTTCGCTCGTTGAAAGTGCGCCCAGAGCCTTTTCCGGCTCCCATTCCCACCGTTTCCATCACCGTTTCGGAAAATCGCTGCCGGAGCGTTTCCTCAAAGCCCTTTCCTTTGGAGACAGTGCTCTTGAATGCCAACATGCCGCAGCCAATATCAAAGCCTACGGGGGCTTGACAAAGGGTGTCAGCAGTTGCCATCACGCAGCCGACGGGAACGACGTAGCCCGTATGCACATCCGGTGTAATAATCACCGATTTGACGCCTGGAAATTCGGTTGCCGCCACAATTTGCCGATAGATTTCCTCTTCACTTTCCTGAAAGAGTTTTTCGGTCAGAAACAGGCGAACGGGCACTTTTACGCCCGCCGTCAGCTCGTAATACTTTCCCTCTTCGTTCCACTTGCACTGCCACTTAAGGCTCATCGTCATTTCTCCTGAATCGGCTTTTTCGCTTTCTCTTTTCTGAACGCACAAAGCGAAGGCAGGTTCCAGAAACGGTATCGTTTTCCGGCACGGGTTTGGCAAAACCGATTCCGGAACCAAAGGGAAGACAGGGTGAAGCCAAAAAGAGTTGCAGCGTCAGTCGGGCGATTCCGCGAGCTGCCGGGGGTCGAGCAGCCAGTATTGCCCGTTTTGCCGGGCCAGGATGCGCATGTCCACCATTGTGCGCCGCAGGGTCGCCACATCGGGATGAATAGGACGGAGAAGGTCGTTCACCTGCCGCTCGGTGTAGAACTCGCCGAAACGAAAGTTTTTTGCGAGGGCACGGAGCACCACTTTTTGCTTGCTCCACTTTGTCGGAATTTCTTTGAGGGTGCCATCGAAAGCGAAAAAGTGTTTGAGCACCTGCTTTTCGAACTGGCTCGAATGGGGGTCTTCCTCGTGTTCGTCGCTCGCTTTGCCGGAAAGCTCCTTTAGCAGCGCATGGATGCTGTTCTGGCTCAGACGATAAAAATGCGTGGTTCCCTGGGGGCGCATCTCGACCATGCCGCGCAGCTTCAACAGGTTCAAATGATTGGAAACCGTCGGCTCTTTTACGTCGAGGGTTTGTGCCAGTTCACGCACGGAGTATTCCCGTTCGCTGAGCAGCCCTAAAATTCGGATACGGTTTTTGTCCGCCAGCACTTTCAGGAAACTGACGAGTTCTTCCACCCGCTCTTCTTCGATCTGCATTGATTTTGTCCTTTCTGATGCCCTCGCTAATTAGTCAGCGGCCTAATTAGTAGGATAGCCTAAACTTTGTCTTCTGTCAAGCGATCTTGATGAGGTAAACTGCTAGCCAGCAAACCGCTTAGAAAGAAGTTGCCATGTTTTCAGCCTTTCTCCCATTTTTCCTGTCTTTCAGTTTCGCTCCCATACCGCCCCCTTCTTCTCCCGCGCACCTGCTCATACGAGGCGGGCAGATCGCGGATGGAACGGGCGCGAAACTGCGCCGCGCCGAGGTGCGAATTGTCGGGGACACCATTACGCAGGTCGGCGACCTGAAGCCCGAAGAAAACGAGGAAATTCTGGAGGCGAAAGGTCTGGTGGTTGCGCCGGGGTTCATTGATGCACACAGTCATGCCGACGGCGGAATTCTGGAAAGCCCGCTTGCAGAAACCCAGATTCGGCAGGGGATCACCACCGCGATTGTTGGGCAGGACGGAGGCTCGAATTCTCCGCTGGAAGATTGGTTTGAGAAAATTGAGAAAACAAAAGTCGCGTTGAACTTCGCCTCATTTGTTGGGCACGGCACGGCACGCGGCAAAATCATCGGAGGCGAAAACCGTCTCTCGTCGCCCGAGGAACGGCAAAAAATGAAAGCCTTTGTGGAGAAGGAGATGAAAGCGGGAGCCTTGGGGCTTTCGACGGGATTGGAGTACGTACCGGGGCGGTATGGAGACACGCAGGAAATCCTCGCTTTGGCGCGTTCGGCAGCGGAGCGGGGCGGCATTTACATCAGCCACGTCAGAAACGAAGATAATTTTGTTTTCACTGCCTTTGATGAACTCCGCACGATTGCAGAAGGGGCGAAAATTCCCGCGCAAATTTCGCACATCAAACTCGGATCGGCGCGGGTCTGGGGGAAAACCGGGGACGTTTTTCGTCTGTTTGCCGAGGAAAAGAAGAAAGGCCTTGATCTTTCCGCCGATGTCTATCCCTACACCTACTGGCAGTCCACCATTCGGGTCATTATTCCCACCGAGGATTTTGCGGATCGTCAACTGTGGGAAGCGGGCTTGGCGGATGTCGGGGGGGCGGGAAATGTTCGGCTGACTTCCTATTCGCCCAAGCCGGAGTGGGAAGGCAAAACGCTGGCGGAGGTTTCGGGTCTCACGGGAAAAGACGCGATCTCCCTGGCCCAGGAAATTATCGAAGCGACGCGGAGCGGCAAAGGGCGCGAAAGCGTGGTGGTTACCGCTATGTCCGAAGCCGATCTCAGAAAATTCATTGCCGACCCGCGCATTATGTTCTGCTCAGACGGCGGGCTTCATCCCTCGCACCCACGCGGGGCCGGAACGTTTCCGCGTATTCTCGGCGAGTACGTCCGGGTACAGAAAACCCTGAAACTGGAAGAAGCCATCCGTAAAATGACTTCGCTGCCTGCCTCTCGCTTCGGACTCAAAGACCGAGGACGGATTGCCCCCGGCATGAAAGCCGATTTCACCCTCTTCAACCCGAAAACGGTCAAAGACACCGCCACCGTCGCGCACCCTGCCTCCCCTCCCATCGGGATCAATACGGTGCTGGTGAATGGGATCGTCGTCTTGAAAGACGGCAAAGAGACGGGAGAGCGACCGGGCCGCGCCCTGCGTAAAAACAGCTAAGGCCGATGCGATGCTGTTACGGTCTCTTCTGCGCTTTTATGCCCGCGCCATAAGGCGTACCGCTCCCTATTGGCCAAAATTCTAACCGCAGACTTAGCGTTCAGAGCACATTTTGTGCCTGCGTTTTATAGTGAAAGAACACTCGCGTTCAGCCCCGGCTGTCGAAAGGAACGATTCAGGAGGATCGTTCCTTTCGCTTTTTTGATTAGTGCATCTCGGCGAGAATTTCTTTGAGGGGGATGGTGGCGATGCTCGATGCATAATCCGACATCGCGTAGGGAAGAATGAGCACGTCGTTATAGATTTGCCCGCCGCAGCTGTAGACGACGTTCGGAACATAGCCCTCGCGCTCGTTTGCATCCGGGGAAAGCAGCGGCTCCTTCATGCGCCCGATCACTTTGGACGGGTCTTTTTTGTCCAGCAAAAACGCCCCAATCGAGTATTTCCGCATCGCCCCTACCCCGTGACTGAGCACGAGCCAGCCCTCTTCCAGTTCCAGCGGAGAGCCGCAGTTTCCCAGCTGCACAAACTCCCAGGGATAAGTCGGCTTAAGCAGCAGCTGCTTTGAGTACCAGAAGTGCGGCTCCTCAGAATACATCAGAAAAATGTTTTCATTGTCCTGGCGGGAAATCATCGCATACTGTCCGTTGATTAGGCGGGGAAATAGAGCCATCCCCTTGTTCTGGACTTCCGGCCCGTTCAGGGTGAATGCCTCGAAGCGCAGAAAATCATCGGTTTCGAGCAGCTGCGGCAGCACTACTTTGCCGTCATAGGCTGAATAAGTCGCATAGTAGGTACATTCGCCGTTTTCCTGAGTGAACTGCACAAATCGGGCATCCTCGATCCCGTTGGTTTCGCTTGGTGAATGCGGGAAAATCACGCGCTCGGAGATGTGTGTGTCCGGGGAATAAGCGACCGTATAATTCACCTGCGCCAGCATCAGCACGTGGTCTGCCGTATGTTCGTTTTCTTTGTAGCGGGCGCGGTCGTGCTGCTTGAGGCGCGAGAGGCGGGCTTTGAGTTCCTCCAGCGTGAATTTACCTTCCCACGTCTGCATGATCTCTTCCGCGTATTGATTCCAAACTCCCATCTCGCGAAGTTTGTCCATAAACAGTGGTTTTTCATAAAAGGCATCGGGAACCACCTGCGGGGCGGTGACATAGCGGGTGTGCGGGTCCATCACGATGTCTTTGTGGGCATTGACGACGCCGGAGCGAAACGTAATGGAGGAAAGATGCCCTTCACCGGTGGCGCGAAGCGAAAGCACAAACCGTTTTTCACCGGCTTCCAGCCCGGATTGATCGGGGTGCCAGACCATCGAGGGATTGAAAAGAGCGGCGGATTCAAGGGAATACTCCATTGTGAAGTACGAACCGATCAACTGCCGCCGCGCATCCGAAAGCGATTCATCGGTGAGCATGAACTTTTGGACTTCCTCGAAACGCTCTTCGAAGTAGTGACGAAAATGCAGGTGACGGTCGCCGAATTCGACCGTCACCTGCTCCAAAAGGGTGTCCACTTCCTCTTCGGAAAGGGACATCAAACGAGCGATAATTTTCATGGATCGCTCGTCACTTGTGGGAGCGAAATCGCGAAACAACACACGTGAACTATCGGGCTGAAGTCTTAGACCCGTTCGGTGAACTGTGACCATGAGGTGCCGGTTTTTCTCCTGTGTTCAATGAAGTCGTGGAATTCAGTGAGACGGATTTTGCAGGCAGCGTTACCACTGCACCGACTGCCGCGTCGCGCCGTGCCCGCCCAGTTCCTGCAGAACGGGTTCCTCGCGTCTCCAATGTTTTTTCCAGCACGATTCGTGCCATCAAATAGCAGACGAGCGACTCAGAACCCTGGTTCCGATTGATTCGGTCTACATGAAGCCCGTCATGCACGCCGCCGGTTTCGGGGTCGAGCATTTCCACACCCAGATCATTCGCGCCAAGATACCAGTTAAAGGCTCGCTGCGCTTCGGTCAGCCAGAAATCATCGCGTGTCGCTTCCAGCGCATCCAGACAGGCCATTGCGGTCATTCCGGCTTCGAGCGGCTGCTGGTCATAGCGGGCGAACACACCGTTTTTCGGATAGAAGCCATCGGAACCGACCGGACGAAACACATCTCTGGCCCCGCGCTGAACTTCCATTAGCCACTTCAGGGTTTTGACGCCAAGAGTTTTCACGTCCGGTCGGTTCATGTCCTGACCGCTTAAGATCAGTGCGTGAGGAAGGATCGCGTTATCGTAAGCGAGAATGTCCTCAAACCAATCCCAGCCTTCATCGTGATTCTCGTCATACTGTGCGATCAGTTTGCCGACAAGCCGCTCCCGAAGTTTAACTGCCGCCAGATCGCCCTTAAACCGCTGAAGATATTCATGGATGCCCAACAGGACGAAGGCCCACGCTCGCGGCGAGGTGAACTCTTCTACCGGCGTCATCGCAAAATCGAACGTGTGCGAAGCCCAGTTTCGCAGATCGGAACGCTGAGTGCGCCCTGCGACAAAGCCCAAGGCCCACATGGATCGCCCGTGACTGTCCTCAGAGCCAACAGCTTCCTGCCACTGCCGATCATATCCGAGGCAGTTCTGAAACCGCCGCGTATCCATCTGAAAGGCGAAATTCGTAAACGCGGCATAGGTGTCGGCAAACCGCGCTGTTTCGCGGGAAGCGTAGCGGGTTCCTTCCAGCATCGTCATCAGAATCAGGGCGCGGGCGTTATCGTCGGTCGAATACCCTTCGTCGTAGTCGGGCAGCGAAAAGCGGGTATGCTCGATGATTCCCGTGTAGTCGGTCAGGCGGCGCAGATGATCGAGTTTAATCGGCGGCAGTTCCGCAGCGGGCTTGAATACCTTCGGCAGTTTCGCTTTGGCATTTTCGGCGGCATCCACACGGGAGCGGCGGAACGACTCGCGGAACTCTTTGGCGACCTCGCTCCAGATCATCGTTCGTCCGAGATGATAGGCTTTTTTCCGCATCGCATGACGGCGCGGATCATTGTTCAGCAAGCCGATCACTTCGGCGGCAATCGCCTCGGAGTCGCCGAAAGGAACCAAAATTCCCCGGTCTTCCGCCAGCAATTCTTCTGCGTGCCAGTACGGAGTGGAAATTACCGCCTTACCGCATCCGAACGAATAGGCCAGTGTGCCCGAAGTGATCTGTTTCGGATTCAGGTAAGGCGTAATGTAAATATCGGTTGCGCCGATGAATTCCTTCAGGTCTTCAAGCGAAACAAATTGGTCAAACCAGCGGATGTGCTTAGAAACACCCAGTTCCTCCGACAATGAAACCAAACTTTCGCGGTAGACTTCGCCCGATTCGCGCACAAGGTTTGGGTGCGTGGCTCCCAGAACAACATAGACCGCTTCGGGATGCTCGGCTACAATTTTAGGCAGAGCACGAATCACCGTCTCGATGCCTTTGTTGGGAGAAAGCAGCCCGAATGTCAGCAGCACCTGTTTGCCTTCAACATCGAATTTGTCTTTGTAGAAAGCAGGGTCGGTAAAGGCCATATCCGGGATACCGTGCGGGATCACATCAATTTTGTTTTCAGGCGCGTTGTAGACCTCGGTCATAAATATCCGCCCTTTTTCCGACATCACGATAAGCCGACCGGAGGCTTTGATAAGCGAGTCCATGACGCGGCGTTGATCGGGGTTCGGATCGCGCAGAATGGTGTGGAAGGTGGTCACAAGCGGCATCCGCAGGTTCTGAACGAAGTCGAGTACGTACTCGCCTTCAGACCCGCCGAAAATACCAAATTCATGCTGAATACAAACGGCGTCCACGTTGCGGGTGTTGAGAAACTCGGCGGCGCGGCGGTAGGCATCACGATCCTGCTGATCGAGCTCAAAACGGACTTCGGGGGGATAGTCGTATTCACCGGGGCGATCCGTCACGGCGATCACCGGGCAGTCCATCCCTGGTTCAAGGGCAGCGACCGCATTGCGAATGTCTTTGGTGTAGGTGGCGATTCCGCACTGGCGAGGAACATAATTGGCAAAAAATGCAATGCTGCGCGGCGTAAAATCGGTGGGCATTTTGCGATTCCTTTCTAAACTTGCTACAGGAAGCGTACCCGGCAACGAGGTAGCGGAGGTGCAAGCGCGTGGGAGTAAGACGCAGCATTGCGGGGGAAGGTTCGATCTATTTTACGTGCAAGCAAAGTTAATCGTTTGCACTTTAATAACGATTCCGTTTAATGAGTGTCTGTTTCAGCCTAAACTCCCTGGATCAGCCCCAGCATTTCTTCCAGCGAAGCGGTGGCTAGACACTGCACCGTGTCGGCGGCCCCATAGTAAATCTTCACTTCCCCATTTTCTTCGAGCACCCAGCCGCAGGGGAAAATGACCCCGTTGCGATAGCCGCCGCTCACTTCATAAGGGGCTTCCGGCACCAGCACCGGTTCGGGCGTCACTCCTAGAACCTGGCGTGGATCGTTGAGGTCGAGCAGCATTAGCCCGGCAGTGTAGCGTTTTGTCCACGTCTCCTCCCATCCGTTTTTGCCGCGCTTCGGATCGTCGTCAACCGCGTGAAACATCACCAGCCAGCCGCGCTCCGTCCTCAGCGGCGGGGTTCCTGCCCCAATCCGGTCGTTGGCATAGGGAACGCTTTCCACATCAAGCAAAACCTGCGGCTTTCCCCAGTAGGTCAGGTCCGGCGACTCAGAAATCCAGAGATCAAGTGCCGATTTTTTCAGGTGTCCGAAAGTCTGAAAGGGACGCTCAATCCGCAGGTAGCTGCCGCCAATTTTTTCGGGAAAGATCACAACGTCCCGGTTGTCGGGAACCATCTTGAAAACAGGATCGAACTGCACGAAATCTTTTGTTTTCACGCAGTGGGTTTCCATGCCGTGCAGGGTCTGCACAGCCACCGTCGCGAAACATTCGTCTTCAACGAGCATCAAGCGAACATCGGTCGGAGCGACGATTTCCCTGTCTTTCCAGGCGATACAGGGCTGCGGCTCCACCTTCCAGTGAAGGCCGTCCTCACTGAACGCCAGGGCCACATCACTGGTGCCCGTGAGCTTTTGGGCGGCGAGGTCGGCATGATCCACCCGAACCAGCGACACATACCGCCCCTCGAACTTGACCACACCGCCGTTGTAGGCAATACCTTCCGTATAGGGAATGTCCTGTGCGGAAAGAATGGGGTTGCCCCCGAAGCGCGTCACTGCCGTACTCGACTTCAACGCTCCCACGTTTCGATCCAGCATTTTCGTTCTCCTTTTCTAACTCGACTTCTAACTTAGCGTTTCCGCCGCGCCCAACCCCTGTCCAATCCCCAATCCCAAAATGGTTACGCCCTTCCCGAAAAACAGTTCCCTTTTGGTTTTGCCTCTCCAACTCCAGTAGGATTTTTGATTTGCAGCCCTCTCAAGCACGGCTTTTCCCTCTTTTTATCGGAACCCTCAATTTTTGTCTGCCGTCTGTTTTTCGCGAAGATTTACCGGGTGCGCGGGATTGATGCGCCGGGGGAACAACGGCCTGTTCGCATTTACCTTTCCGTTTCCTGCAAAAATGGTTTTTGTTCAGGCGGGTCGTTCTTCTGGACTTAGAAACGCCCTTTGGGGGTTCAAGGAAGGAGGAGCCAAGAAAATGGCTTATCAGCATATCCCTACGGGTTTGGAAGGCAAAGGGGTTCTTATCAGCGGGGGCACCACCGGAATCGGGAGAACCGTCGCGCTTCGGCTCAGCAGAGCAGGAGCGAATGTGCTTCTCTATGGTAGAAACGAACCCGAACTGCAAGAAGCCCTCAAGGACATCGAAGCAGAAGGAAAAGGACAGGTGCACGGCCTGATTGCCGATCAAAGCCAGCCCCAAGACGTTCAGCGCGTTTTCGAGCGCGTGGATCAGAAGCTGGGCAGGCTGGATGTGCTGGTCAACAATGCCGCATTAGGCGGAGGCAGCATCACGGATACAGACTATACCGCGTGGAATTATATCCTTCAGACCAATCTCATGGGATATATGCACTGCTGCCAGCTGGCAATCCAGCGCATGAAAGAACACGGGGGCGGGCATATCGTCAACATCGGCTCGATGAGTGCCCAGGTTCGTGAAGCGGGCAGTGACATTTACGTGGCCTCCAAAGCAGGCATTGAAGGATTTTCGGAATCACTGCGAAAGGTCGTCAATGGGCAGGGCATCAAAGTTTCTCTGATCGAACCGGGGCTGGCTGGCACGGAGATGACGCTGGATCAAGTTCCGCGTGAGCAGCAAGTCCCGAAACAGAGCGAGGGGAAAATGCTCAAAACCGAAGACCTGGCGGAAGCGGTTTACTATGTGCTCACCCAGTCCGAAGCGTGTGATATCGTTCTGCTTCAGATTAGACCTCACGGACAGCCGATTTAGAGCGTCGCCGGTGAGTTTCGACGCGGCCTGCTCTTTTGATTTTTTTTCATACCGCTTGTTTTTGGTCTTACATCTTTTGGTTTCAATCTTTTTGGTTTCAATCTTGACGACTTTATAATGGAGGAAAAAAAGTGATCGGCAAAGACCCGGACAAAGTCCTTGGTTTAACCCCGCAGGTGCTGGCCTTTCAGGAAGAAGCGGCCTCTGGAAGCTTTCAACGCCTGAAAACCTGGAACGGTAAAGACGGCCTCTGCGAACTGCTGCTGGGGCGTGATGCCCTATGGGTGCTTCTCAAACAAACCGGAGGCGGCGGAACTGCCCTCCGCACCGCCTTCTCGCCGAGCGGCACGTTGACCCTCAAAAAAACGCAGGAGCAGGAAAATGGCCTGACGGCAGCGTTGAGTTCGCCGGTCGGTGACTTTGAAGTGCGTCTTGATATTGCGCTGACGCCCCGGCTGCAAGTTCGAGCGGTCGTTCAACTCACGCCTGCTCACGATTTACTGCTGCCTTATGTGGAGCGCGATCTTCTTCCGATTGACGCCGAGAATTCTCCGCTGGGCACCGAGGGCAAATTCCATGCGGCCCAGCGCGGACTCAACGGCGGGATGCTTTATTTTTCGATGACCGAGCCGGAGGCGGGCAGTTTCCTTTACTTCCAGAATTTCACTTCGCTTCACCCCTATTTCGAGACGACGGAAACGCTGCCCGATGGCTGCGTGGGCGGAGACTGGCCTTCCCTGGGATGCCTGCTGCCTTCCCAGCCGGATCGCCCTTTAGAGGCCGGAAAGCCCTTCATTCTCTCGGATGCTCTTCTGACTTTCGATCCTTCGCTGCCAAAAGACGAGCGCGATTCCGCCCGGCTTTTTCTGGAAATGCTGGCGAAAACCTACGAAAAAATCGAGCGGCCCCAAACCCAGTATCACGACTGGCCCCGAATGGCCGCCAAAACTCTGGAGGATTTGGCCCGTTCGCCCAAGGCCACCCTGCAGCACTACGGCCATACCTATCTTCACCCCTATACCGATTCCGAATACCCCGACAGTATGGTTCAATTGACTGTTTTGCTGGCAGTGCGTGAGTTTGCCTTTTGGCGGGGTCGGGAAGCAGTGCTGGTGGAAAAATTGTGGAAAGGCTTCCCCAAGTTTTTCGATGCAGAGCTGGGAGCCGTGCGCCGCTACCTCCCAAACGTCGGCTCCGACAAAGATGCCGACGAAGTAGACTCCTGGTATCTGTATCATCCGCTGGTCAATCTAGGCAGGCTGGCCCAAGAGGGAGTAGAGGGAGCACGCGAGCTTTTCCTGAAGGGCGTTGAATTCGGAATTCGTGTGGCGCAGCATTTCAAGTATGTGTGGCCTATTCAGTACAAAATCAAAACGCTTGAAGTGGTCAAGCAGGAGCGAAAACCGGGCGACCCCGGCCAGTCCGACGTAGGCGGGTTATACGCCCACGTGATGGTTCAGGCCTGGGAGCTGACTGAAGACAAACGTTATCTGGAGGAGGCGAAGCGGGGAATCGAGGCTCTTAAGGACATGGCTTTCGAGATGGCCTATCAGATGAATATCACCGGGTGGGGAGCGTTGGCCTGTATGCGGCTCTGGCGGATTACCGGAGAAGATTTCTATCGAGACGAGAGTTACGTTTTCCTCGCCAACTTTTTTCACAATGCCGTTTTGTGGGACTCTAATCTCAAAGCCGCCAAATACTACTCGGTGTTTATGGGCGAAACGTGCCTTCACGACGGCCCCTATCTGGCTCTTTACGAATGTTACGAGTCGTACTGTGCCTTTTATGAATACCTTCAACGGGGTCAGGGAGAACTGCCGGAAGCAGTTAGGCTCCTGGTCAGCGAATTCTGCAAATACACGCTCAACCGCGCCTGGTTTTTCTACCCCAGCGAGCTGCCCGAAGAGATTCTTGCCAAAGAGATTCGCAATGGGCATATTGATCGGGGTTTGGCCTTTCCGCTGGAAGACCTTTATGCGGGCGGCGACCCGCCCGGACAGGTGGGGCAAGAGATTTACGGCAGCGGAGCCGCGTTTGCTCTCACCACCCGTGCTTACCGAAAATCGCCGCAAATGCCATTTCTGGTTTTCAGCGAATACCCGGTTCAAACCTGGGAAGCGGAGGCAAATCAGGTTCTGTTTCGATTGTGCGGTCAAACAGGATTTTCCTGCCGCGTGCGTTTGATTTCGGAGGGAACCACGCTGCCTTCGAAAGTGACGATTCGAAGGGTGGAGCAGGGCAGCAGCCCCATGATCGGACATTTAACCCCGGAAGGTCATCGCGAGTTTATAGTTTCCGCCGGGGCTTTGCTGGAGTTGTGCTGGGAAGAGACGAATGAAAAGGGGGCCGCTTAGTTGCCGCAGGTGAGCGAGGATTTGCATGGAAATGCACCGGATAAGGCCAGTGTCGCCCTGCTGGTGATTGACCTCATCAGCGATTTCGAGTTTCAGGACGGAGAGCAGCTGATGCAGTACGCGGAGCCTGCCGCGCAAAACACGGCCCGCCTTAAAGCGCGAGCGCAGCAGGAGCAGATTCCGGTCATCTATATCAACGATAATTTCGGAAAGTGGCGTTCGGATTTTTCCCAGCAGGTGAAGCACTGCCTGGAAGAGCCGGTGAGGGGTCAAAAAATCGCCCGTCTGCTGAAGCCGGAAAAGGACGACTACTCGGTACTCAAACCCAAGCACTCCGCCTTTTACAAAACGCCGCTGGATTTGCTGCTGGAGCATCTTGAAGTACGCACGCTCATTCTCACCGGAGTGGCGGGAGACGTTTGCGTGCTCTTTACGGCGAATGATGCGTTTCTTCGAGAGTTTCGGGTGATCGTGCCTTCGGATTGTATTGCCTCGCTTACTCCCGAAGACAATCGGCGTGCCTTGGAACAAATGCAAAAAACGCTGAAAGCCGACATCCGTCCCCAGGCGGAACTCGACCTTGGGCAAATGACGCGGGAGTCGGAAAAGCTTTCTCGCTGACGCATAGCCCTAAACAGACCAGAGAGCGGGCGAGAAGACATTACTTCTCGCCCGTTTCGGCTTCGTGCCAGCAAAGATCAAGGACGTTGGGCGAAACGCTCTCCCCATTCTGTGATGGCCGAAATCACCGGTCGCAAGCTTTCCCCCAACGGTGTCAGCGAATACTCAACTTTGGGCGGAACCTGACGATACACTTCCCGATGCACCACCCCGTCCCTCTCCAATTCACGCAGCTGCTGGGTCAGCATTTTCGGGGTGATGGCGGGCAGGCATCGCTGCAAATCCGAATATCGCTGAACACCTCCCGACAAATAATAGAGCAGCGAAAGTTTCCAGCGTCCCCCGATCACCTCAATGGTGCGTGTGGCAGGGCAGCCAGCCTCCTCGTGACCGCTTCGTTCGGTTCCACATTTTTCTTTGTTTTCCGTGCTTTTTAGGCGGATGGATTTCAACGGCCTGCTCCTGACGATCCTTTTGGAGAGTATGACACTTAAAAGTACATACTTCACAAAATTTTTCTTCCCAAGTAAACTAACCTTAGCCCTCAAGAGTACCAAAAGAGAGGGTTTTACAAAAAACGCACAAAACAAAAGACAAAAGGAGATCAGCGATGAAGTTTATCGAGGCGGTTCGCTTTGGCGGGCCGGAGGTGCTGCAGTTGGTCGAGGCTCCCGATCCCGTGCCGGGGGCAGGTGAGATCGTGGTGGAAGTAAAGGCGGCAGGGATCAACTTTGCCGATGTGATGGCGCGGCAGGGAACTTACCCCAACGTGAAAAGTGCGCCGTTTCGCCCCGGCTACGAGGTTGCGGGCATCGTATCGGCAGCAGGTGCCGGGGTAGAGGGGTTTAGCGGCGGCGAGCGGGTGATGGCGATGCTGCCGGGGATGAGCGGCTACGCCACCCATGCGGTCTTGAACGCAGCGGAGGCAATTCGCCTGCCGGACGGCCTTGACTTTGGAGAGGCAGCCGCTCTGCTGGTGCAGGGATTAACTGCCTACTTTCTGCTGGAGACGGGTGATCTACAAGCCGGAAAAAGCGTTCTCATTCCGGGAGCGGCAGGCGGGGTCGGTTCGCTGGCGGTTCAGATTGCGAAACGAAAGGGAGCGGGCCAGGTGATTGGTCTCGCGTCTCCGTCGAAACACGGTCTGGTGCGCTCGCTTGGCGCGGACGCTGTGTTTGACTATACGCAGAGCGGCTGGGCGCAGCAGGTGCTGGCCGAAACCGGCGGAAAGGGTGTGGACCTTTTTCTCGACTCGCAGGGCGACCTGGAAGGAGAGGGGTTCGACGCGCTGGGGGAGAAAGCGCACTGGCTGATTTTCGGCTCACAGTCGGGCAAGGGAGCAGGCCTGGAAGCGGGGCGACTGGGAACGATGCTAGGAAAAAACCAGACGCTGCGGGGTTACAGTGTCTTCGGTGATGTTCCCCATTTCGGACGGGGCCTGGGCGAAATGATGGGCTGGGTGGCGAGCGGCGGTCTTAAGGTTGACGTTCAGCGTTTTCCGCTGGCGGAGGCGGCAGAGGCACATCAGGCCATTTCGGATCGCAAGACCACCGGGAAAGTGGTTTTGGAGCCTTAATTCAGAAAATCGGCGAGGCCCCAAAGCCATACCGTCCAAAACGACGTTCGCCCAAAAAGCAGCCTGCTTTTTGGGCGAACGGAAAATCGAAGGGAGGCTCCTCTCGCGGATGGAGCAGGGAATCTACCCCCGGTTGGGATCGAACCAACGGCCAACCGCTTAGAAGGCGGTTGCTCTATCCACCAGTAATTGACTATTGTTGACAATTATTAATGCTCTGAGCAATTAGAGGAAAGGATATATTCCCCCACCGCCGAACTTCAACGCTCTAACCCGCAAGCATTCACCTTAAATCCACAAGGAGAATGTTTTATGTCATCGCTTCGCACTATCGCCGACGACTACCTCGCGTTTATCGAACACGAGCAGGGCTTCGCACAGTCCACCGGCTACGGCTACCGTTCCTGGGTCAATCACTTCCTGAAGTGGCTTGATGCCAACGGCTCCCCGGACGCCACCCTCGACGCTTTCACCACTCCCGTTCTGCGCCGCTACCTCTACTACCTGAGCGGAGAACGTAAGCAACGCCCCCGTACCATTCGCGGCGCATTCTTCCCCCTGCAAGGACTCGGAAAGTTCTGCCTCGAAAACGGTCTTCTCACCACTGACCCTAATACCCCGATCCAGATGCCCAAGAAAGACGCCGCACTCCGTCAGACTACCACGAACGAAGAGGTTCTTGCTCTGCTCGAAGGGTGCGAACGCCAGCGGCTCCCGGAGCGTGTCACCCTCGCCCGTGCCGTCTTTCACCTGCTTCTCTACGCAGGGCTTCGACGTTCTGAACTGCTTGACCTCCACCCGGAGGACATCCATTCCGAGGACGCTTCCGTTCTCGTTCGCAGTGGCAAGGGGAGCAAGTCCCGCACCGTCTACGTGCCGAAGGTCTGCCTTGATGCCGTTGCAGAATGGATTCGGATACGCCACAAGGACACGGCACACCCCTATCTGTTCAGCGTGGACAAAAGCCGCCGATTGCATCATCGCGCCCTCGACACCCTCTTTCGAGACGTGAAGACCGCCGCAGGACTCGGAAACGCCGAACACCTTACCCCGCATGTTCTGAGGCACTGGAGAGCCACCGACCTGCTGGCGTCGGGAGCCGACTTGAAGAGCATTCAGTCTTTTCTCGGACACACAACGCTGCAGATCACATCCATCTACCTGCATACCGACGAACGACGCTGTAAAGCCATCGCGAACCTGACCAGTCTTCCTACCCCGGAACCCAAAACGGAGGAACAGCCGGACAACGTAATTCACCTGCCTACCCGAAAGGAGGAAACCCGCTCAAGACGCATTGACCGCCGGGGCTTCGGAACCCGTTAAGAACAAGGGGAGTTGCTACAATAGCAACTCCCCAAACTACTCTTCATGCGCCTCTCGATCAAACCGACGCAGAATTTGACTTCGGTATCGCTCGTAGATTTTTTTTGATGTTCCACTCTGCATCAGAGGAAGGTCATTTGCCAATGAGGGCAGGTCATTATTACGGAGTGCCTGAAGTTCCTCCGGCTCAATCGGTAAAATCCCCTGGGCAATCATTCTCAACATATTCTCGCCAAAATCCATTTCTCCATATCCCCGTTTCAATTTAGGTAAGCGACGTTGGGAGGAAGGCACGATCCTAACCCCGCTCGTGTATATGACGATATTCGGATCGTAAAGCCCTGCAACAGCAGAATCAATCTCATCATTTTCGCCTTGCCCGTGAAAACCAATGGCATATGAGCCGGGATAATTTAGTTTTGCTTCCGCAACCACGTCAGGACTCACCTACTCCTCTGCAAGCAAAAAATCAGCCTCAAAATCGTTTGATGCTAGACTAATCTTAACGTTTTTTTTACATTGCTGACATCTGCCTGTTATGTCCCAATCATCCCACTTCATGTGAGAGACAACAGGTTCGACCCTGAATTTATAGAATCTGGGCTTAGAAAACGTTCCTAATTCTCTATCATCCAATGTATTGGCTTTGGCAACCATAAGCGGAAACCCTCTCGGTCGGCAACAGTCGCATACAATGAGCGGTACACCCTTTGGGCGTCGTACAAATTCAGCCATTTTTTTCCTCATCGGTTGACAAAATAGGTTCTAATAATGTACCCTATTTATGTTTGGATACAGTTTTATATTATGCGATCCTATGGGAGTAACTCCCTGCTAGGCTAATTTTAGTCTTTTAGCAGGGCGGTTGCTCCTGCAAATATCAAAGCCCCGTCTGCGGAGTTACCGCAAATGGGGCTTTCTGCGTTTTGACGCAGGGGAATAGCAGGATATGAAAACAACTTCTGAACATCAACTTCTTACGCTTCCGGTTTCGATCTCCCCGGAACTGATCGCACAACTTGACGCCGAAGCCGAACGTCAAGGGTTGCTTCGTGGACGCTCGCACCTGATCCGACTGGCAATTCGAGAGTATCTTGATCATCGTGTCTCTTCATCTTCTAACAAAGAGGAGGCAGACCGATGAGCCAAAACAAAACGGCGGTCGCTCTCCTGCCAGAGAACGCCGCCGTACAATCCGAACAAATCCAACCCGATTATACCACGCTTCTCCCGATTACGCTCCGAGCAACTCCGGCACAACAAGAATGCGCCCGGATCATCACGCAGGGACGACAACGCGGCAAACACCTTGCCGCCCCCTCCGCCTCTATCGGAACCGCCGAAGCCGACTTTAAGGCAACCTATTACGGAACCCTTGCCGAACTCGTCATTGCTGATTGGCTGGAACGCCTCGGACACCGACCTCAGTACACTTTGCTTGCTCCCGGCTCCGTCACTTCCGCCGACTTCCTGCTGGACGGCAAGCGCATCGAAATCAAATGCTCACCCCCCGGCAAGCATTACCTCTCCATTTCGATCCGGCAACACAGCAACCCGAAGCGCAAAGCCGACTTCTACCTCTTCGCTCTCTGTGAAGATGAGGAAACCCTCCGCATCGTCCCTCCTGTTTCCTACGATCAGGTCTCAACGTGGACGCGCATGGATAACCGGCACGAGCCGTACTACTCCTGCCACCGGGATGACCTAACTCCCAGCCCTACAGCAGCCTTTTTCCGTTCCCTCTTCAAGGGTTACGAACACGATGAACGCCTCTGTCTTGAAATCCGCCCCTCTCACCCGCTCTGGCGTGAAGCGGAACTCTACCCCAACGGGAACGCCCCCCAGGGATGGCAGTTCCACACAGGCAAAGCAAGACGCTGGTTTTCCCTGTCTCAACTTTTGGAAGCAACAAAGCACGCTCTTTCGATTGTAGAGCGAGGCAACGTCTTTTTCGGCGTTCTGCCCCGGATCGGTGAAAGCGGCAAAGGTGCAGACGTTCCGCTTGCTGGCTGCCTCTGGTGCGACGTGGACGGTGGAACCGAGGGCGTGGAAGGTGCGAAATCCCTGCTCGAGGTTGCGCTCCGTTCTGGCAAACTCCCGCCCCCTCATGTTCAGATTGTGAGTGGGAACGGCTTGCATCTCTACTGGAACCTGAGTGAACCTGTCCCCCTCGATACCGATGAAGCCCGCCAGAGGTTCAAGGCACTGTTGCAACGGCTCTGTAAGGTCATCGGAGGGAACTCCGAAGGCGCACACGCGGACCTCGCCCGGTGCGATGTCGCAAGCATCCTGCGCGTTCCCGGCACGCTCAACCACAAACAGAAAGACAATCCGAAGTACGTGGAGATCATGAGCGTCTCGGACACTGAGACCCGCTCTCGAACGTGGTGGAGCGCGAACCTGCCGCCGCTCCCTCTCTCTCCTGCACCCCGACAGGAGAGACCGCCCCTCGCTCTCGGTGAAACTCGCACCCTGCCCCCCAAAGCCTTAGACCTGCTCCAGACGCGACACCCGGAAGGCACAAAGCACAACGCTTTACGCGAACTGCTCTACATTGCCCGTGCCTTCTGCGGTTTCGATGCCTTTGCGCTTGAACTTCTCGCGCAAACAATGACGAGCCACAATTCCCCCTGGCAAGAAAGCCACTGGCGAGGAATGGTTAAAGACACCCTGTGCCGAGTCGCACCGGCAGGAAATTAATTCCATGAAAAATCACGAAATCGAAGATACGCTTGCCTTTATCAATGAAAACACCGACCTGAACCTCGCACGAAACCTGCTCTGCACCCTTGACACACGCCACCCCGGAATCGTGAAAGCGTTTCTTGCCACGCAGTCCCGCCCCGAAGAAGTCAGGAATCCGTTTGAGCGCGGTATCCGAAAAGCCTCTGAATTCTCCGACGACATTCCCCCGATCCAACCCCTCTGGTTCGGTCTTTATCCCGGTGCGCTCATCTACCTCTGCGGCGAAACCGGCGCAGGTAAATCATCTCTGCTTTACAATATCCTGATCCTAGCGGCTCGTAACGAGACACTCTGGGATGTCCCCTTCGGGAGCAAAAGACCTCTGAAAGTCCTTTACCTCGACCCGGAAAATAGCGGAGATTTTGATACTGAGGTTCCCGGATTGTGTGAGCAGAAGGTGAAACGTATCGGGCAAGGGAAGCCGGAATCACTCCATTTTCACGATGGACAGAGCGTCAATCTTTCGCAACCTGAACAAATGGAAATCTTAGAGCGTTTCGTCGCGACCGGACAATACGATATTCTGGTTCTTGATCCGATCCTCAATCTCTTTCGCACGAATGACGAAAACGATAACGCCGAAGCCGGAAAGCAATTTACCGAACTCAAAGCCCTTGCCAAGCGCACGGGCTGTTGCGTGATCGCGGTTCACCATACAGGGCGGGATAATACTTCCAACTTTGGACGGGGAGCATCGGCACGATTGAGCGCGGCAGATGTGGGGTTGATGCTTCGGCGTAAAAACGAAGGCGTAGACATCAATGACGACTACAAGGCGGGCGAGAATGTCACGCCCACCACTGACTTTGTTCGTCTCCAGATCGTCAAGAACCGTCTCGAACCCGGTAAGTTTTCGCTCTACCTTCGCATGGCAGGGAACGACCGCTTTGAGCGTATTTCCTACGAGGAATGGAAAATTGGTACAAAATCGGAGAGAGAAGCCACCGAAGCAGTTCTTCCCTCAAAATCAGAAACAGCAAAGGAGGCGGTTCTTCTTTTGCTCAGCGATGGAACTCCTCGCAAAACAGGGGATATCGTGGATGCCTTAAAGACACAGGGAATTGGAAATAATTCTGTGCGTGTCGCCCTTCGAGAACTCAAGGGAACGAAAATCAGCGAAGGGAAACAGGGACGGGAAACGTTTTACCAGATGATTGATGATGATGCTCGATTTGCTAAGGAAAAGGGGCATCATCATCAATCATGGAGTCCACAAACCCTCCTGATTTCTGATCCTTATGGGGAGGACGCTGAAGAGGAATCCCGCAACCACAACCTTGACGCCTTTTCCGAATAGAAAATCCGAAATGCTTTTCCGCTTTGCATGCAGGATTCCGAGTATCCCATGACGAAACGATTTTCATTCCACCTGTAGAAAGCCGCTCACCCTATGGAACTCCTCTGGGAGGGCAAATACGATGCCTCCGGCAAACGTGTTGCCCCTGTCCGCATCGCCCTTCCCTTTCAGACCGTCGAGACCGTCAACGAATCCACTCAGGAAAGGCAACGTGCCTTTGATCTGTTCAACGACGGGCAGGAAACGGATTGGCGCAACCGCCTCATCTGGGGCGATAAAAAGTACGTGCTTCCCTCCCTCCTCCCCGAATTCGCGGGCAAAGTCAACCTCATCTACATTGACCCGCCCTTCGACACGGGCGCGAACTTCTCCTTCACCACGACTATTCCTGCAAGCAGTAGCATTGCAGTTGGCAATACCCCCCCCCTATTAACACAAGTAAATAACGCAGAGATTTCATTTGTCAAAGAGCCGAGTATGATTGAGCAGAAGGCATACCGGGATACGTGGGGAGTTTCACCAGCCGAATCGAGAAGAGGAGTTTCTTCACTTGACAAGTATATCAAATGGTTTTACGAGACAATGGTAATCCTCCGCGAACTGCTCACCGAGGATGGTTCGATTTACGTTCATCTCGACTATCACGTGAGTTTTTACTGTAAAGTGATATTGGACGAACTCTTCGGAGGGGAAAACTACATAAATGAGGTTGTGTGGAAAAGAGCCGATGCTCACAATGACCCCGCAAAGTATGGAAATATACATGATACAGTTCTGTATTATGCAAAGGGAAATAAAAGGACTTGGAACTCCCCAAAACTGACTTTGATTGATGCAAAGTTGGAGACTGACTCGCATTACGTTTGGGATGCTCAGAAAGGAATGTACTTTCGACTGGGTGATTTGAAAGCCCCTGGAAATCGTGGACCACGATACGTATACAAAGGACAAGACAGATATTGGAAATGGACCCAAGAAAAACTCGAAGCCGCCGATACAGCGGGTGAATTATACTTTACTAAAAATGGAATCCCTTTTTACAAACTTTGGATAGAGAATGCTGAGATGGGTGTACAGGATATTTGGATGGACTTGCCACAAGTGAAAAGTGGTGAAGAAAAGCAACAGTATCCCACGCAGAAACCCGAAGCCCTCCTCGAACGAATCATTAAAGCCTCCTCTAACGAAGGCGACCTCATACTGGATTGCTTCTGTGGGAGCGGAACCACCGCCGCCGTTGCGGAGAAGTTGGGCAGACGCTGGATCACCTGTGACCTCGGACGGTTCGCGATCCACACCGCCCGAAAGCGGATGCTCGCCATTCCCAACGTCAAACCGTTTTCCGTGCAGAACCTCGGCAGGTACGAACGGCAGGAGTGGCAAAAAGCCGAGTTCGGCGAAGATGCCCCCACGCTTCAACTCGCCTACCGAAACTTTATGCTCAACCTCTACAAAGCACGTCCCCTCACGGGCGGCTACCTCTGGCTTCACGGTGTCAAAAACGGACGATATGTCCATGTCGGTTCGGTAGACGCTCCCATTGCCGCGAGGGAGGTTCAGCAGATCGCCGTCGAGTTCCGTCAATCCGTCGGCTCCGGCAAAGACGCGCCGGAAACGAACGGGGTAGACGTGCTGGGCTGGGACTTCGCCTTCGAGATCAACGAAATGGTACGTCAGCAGGTTGAAGCCTCCAACATCAAAATGCGGTTTATCAAAATTCCCCGTGAGGTGTTGGAGAAGAAAGCCGTCGAGCAGGGCGACATTCAGTTTTTCGAGTTAGCCGCGCTCAAGGTGGACGTGCAAACCGGGGGCAAAAGCGCGACGGTACACCTGACCGATTTCCTGATGGATTTAGACTTTGTTCCCGCCGATGTGCAGAAAGCCGTCACCCACTGGGAACAGTGGATTGACTACTGGGCGATTGACTGGGATTACCAGAAAGACGCTTTTCACAACATGGATCAGCAGTATCGCTCCCGCAAGTCTACGGGCTTGCAGTTGCAAATGGCGCACATCTACGCGGAGGCAGGAACCTACACCGTCCTTGTGAAAGTGATTGACATTCTCGGCAACGACACCACGCGAAGCCTGACCGTGACCATCGAATAAAGGAAAGTCGCTTCCGAATCAAGGTAAAATAGGCGAAGGAGAATAAACATGGCAATCCCAATTTATGAAGGAACCCTCGAAGATTTAGCGGGGGTCATCGAACGCCTCCCGAAAGCCCAAAAACGGTATCGTCTGCTCGAACTGGACCCAGAAGAGAAGTCAACTTCGGTTCGCTTGCTCAATGGATCAGAGGAAAACCCCCTGAGCGAAACCTACCGCCGCATGGGGTTTCAAGAGCCCTACCCAACCGAGAAAGAAATCGAAGCCGCAAATGCTCGACTTCGACTTCATCTCATGTCGGACGAACCCGCACGCGGTCTTGACAACGAGCAACTCGATGCCGAACTTGCTCTCGCTTATGGCGATGATCACGCCGAGTAACTCCGATGCTTTTAGACACCTCCGGTATTCTTGCCTCCCTTTTTCCGCAGGAGACGCCTCATCGAAACGCTCTGGCTCTGCTTGAGAATCGTGTGCCGAAGTTGTTGCACAGTTACATTCTTGCAGAGTGTGTGGCACTCGCAACCGCCAGACGGTATTCCCGTTCCCGGATGATCGTTCTGTTGCAAACACTTTTACGAAACCCGAATATTCAGATGATCTGGGTGGATGAAACTCTGAATGGCGAAGCCCTTGCCTTGCTCGAAGACCGCTCGGACAAGGCTTATTCACTCTGTGATGCGGTTAGTTTTGTTTTGATGAAGCAAAAAGGCATTACTGAGGCATTGACCACCGATCACCATTTCGAGCAGGAAGGTTTCCGCAAACTGCTCGAACCGTAGAATAAAACCAACATGGCAAAGACGAAAACTGCTGATTTCCAACTGAATCTCCTTGAGGCCAGAACCTCGACGGCTCCCTGCGTTCCCCTGCTCCGTGATGCGGTCAAGCAGTGGCGTGAGACAGGCTACAAAGGCGTCACTGACACCACCCGTATCCTGCTCAATCACTGGTTCGCCAGTGATCATCGAATCAAGGGGCGCAAATTCGAGTATCACCGCTGCCAGCGTGAAGCCATCGAGACGCTGATCTTTCTCTACGAAGTCAAACAGATACGACGCCAGAAAGACCTGCTCGAAACCTATTCCGGGCGCGACGACCTGAAACTGCTCCAGTACGATACCTTTCCCCGCTACTGCGTGAAGATGGCGACGGGAAGCGGCAAAACAAAGGTGATGGCACTTGCGCTGATCTGGCAATACTTCAATGCCGTCTGCGAAAGCAAAGAGAACTACGCCTCCACCTTTCTGCTTCTGGCTCCCAACGTGATCGTCTACGAGCGGCTACGCACGGACTTTATCAACGGCAGAATTTTCCGCGAAGACCCGATGATCCCCCCGTCATTGGAAGCGTTCTGGGACTTTGATTGCTACCTGCGCGGCGAACCGGAACGCTACAACTCGATGGGTGCGCTCTACGTCTCCAACATTCAGCAATTCTACGAGGCGGGCAATACAAGAAGTGGCGACAGTGAACCCGACGCACTGACGGGCGTGTTAGGCAGTGCGCCCCCGGCAAAGAAAACCGAGATCGAAGACTTTATTCCCCGGATTCAGGCGCGAAGCGGTCACTGCATAGTGCTGAATGACGAAGCGCATCACACCCACGACGAAGAAAGCGAGTGGAACAAGGTCATTCGCCGACTGCATAACACGCTCGATCCCTGCGGAGTGATGCAACTCGATGTGACCGCCACGCCCCGGCACACAAAGGGCAGCCTTTTCTCGTGGACAGTTTACGATTACCCACTGAAGCAAGCCATCCTGGACAATCTCGTCAAGCGTCCGATCAAGGGGATTGCGAAGGGATTGCAGGAAAAGCCTTCAGACCACGCCTCGGTGCGCTATCAGGCGTATCTCGTAGCGGGCGTAGAGCGTTGGAAGGAATATCGAGAGCAACTTGCCCCAGTGAAGAAAAAGCCGTTGCTCTTTCTGATGATGAACGACACAACGGAAGCCGATGATGTCGCCGACTTTCTCCGCACGAAGTACCCGGCTGAGTTTGCCGACGACAAAATGCTCGTCATTCACACGAACAATACGGGCGAGATCGTCAAGAAAGACCTGGATGCCGCCCGTGAACTCGCCCGGAAAGTGGACAACGACGATTGCCCTGTCAACTGCATTGTCTCGGTGCTGATGCTCCGCGAGGGGTGGGACGTGCAAAACGTTACCGTCATTGTCGGCTTGCGCCCCTACACCTCAAAAGCGAACATTCTCCCGGAACAAACGATTGGGCGTGGCTTGCGCTTGATGTTCCGTAACGAAGGCACAACGTATACCGAGCGCGTGGACATCATTGGCAATCCCACCTTCATCGAATTTGTAGAGGCACTGGAGAAAGACGAGGAACTGGAACTCGGCACGTTCGAGGTAGGCAAAGACAAACTCGAAATCACCACGATTCAGCCCGTCCCGGAGAAATCAGCAGTAGACATTATTCTTCCCGACCTCACGCCGATGCTGGTCCGCAAACGAACGCTGGAAGAAGAAATCAAAGCCCTCACGATCAAACTCACCCCCGAAAAGATTCTGCCGATCAAAAAGACCGATTATGCCACGCAGACATTCCGATACGAAGGAAAGGACATTATCACTCTACAAACCCTGATTGAGCGTGAGTACACCATCCCGGAGCCGCAAACGTCGGGCGAAGTCATTTCTTACTATGCCAAGCGCATCGCCGAGAAAGTAAAATTGCCCTCTCAGTTCTCGCTGATCGCCCCGAAGGTGAAAGACTTTTTGCAGAATGTCGCTTTCGGTAAGACGGTAGACCTGGACGATCCCGTTCTGATCAAAGCGATTGCCTCCAACGTCGCGCACTATGTCACCGTGAGCGAGTTTGCTTCGGCACTCAGTGGCATCGTGATCGAGCAACAAATTCCCGAACTCAAAGGCGAGGGACGTGCCCTTTCCCTCACGCCTCCTTATCCCTTCTCCAAAGAAACCTTCGAGTCGGAGCGAACTGTCTTCAACCTCGTTGCTGCCGATAACGACTTTGAGCGTCGCTTTGCGAAGTTTCTCGCAACGGCAGAGGACGTGAAAGCCTTTGCCAAACTTCCCCGGCGGTTCGCCTTCACGATTGACTATACCGATAATTCTGGAAACTTCCGCCACTACGAGCCAGACTTTGTGGCTTTGGTGGAAACAGGTGTTTACTGGATCATCGAAACGAAAGGCATGGAAGACATTCACGTCGCGCATAAAGACCGCGCCGCCCGTCTCTGGTGTGAGAACGCGACCCGTCTCACCGGGCAGAATTGGGCGTTCGTGAAAGTGCCACAAAAAGGCTTCGAGGAACTTAACCCCACCGAGTTCTGTGATCTGAGCGTTTTCACTCTTCCGGCTTTAAGCCTTGACCTCGATTGATCGCTCGCGCACACGCGCCCGCGCGTGAGAGAACAGGGAGGGCGAAAAGGGGCTGATTCGCCCTCCCTGACCTGCGTCTGCCCTTGTTTTGATGCCCGGTGAGCAGGTTCCCCTCGCGTATGCGCGGGCACGCGCACACACGCGCACGCGCTAAGCCCTTTTTTCTTCCCGCAAGCCCATGCCTCTCCTGTTCCGTTTGATTTCTTAAAGCGTGAAAATTTTCCGCGAGCCGACGCACGCTCCTCGTTTCAGAAACAGGGTCACCCCCCGGCTTATTCACCGCCCCTGAAACCCTAAACTTAACATTTTAGGGGAAGGGAAGTAGATAAGGCAATCTACTCAAGAGGGCTACCCCCGTCATCGCTAGTCCTCGTAGAACGGACTTTCGGTATCCTCATCGGGGGGAAGGTCTTTTGGCTTCGGCAAGGTGGACAGATCAAAACCCGCTTCAACCTCCTCCGTCATCTTCGCCGCCTGGACAATGCGAAACGCTTCACGAGTCAGGGTATCTGCGATACCCATTGCCTCTTCAATCTTCCCCCGTGCCAGCAACGAATAAAGAACGCTACTTTGACGGCGTACCTGCTCCGCGTACTCTTCCCGCGTTTGCTGTTCAGTCATTCGCTTCTTCCACCTTCTTTGCTTTCTCTGGATCAACCTGCACCCCTTCCACATCGGAAAGTTTGCGTACCGCCAGTTCGATGACCCCAGCCTGTGACAAACCGAGTTTGTCCGAAAGTTTCCCGATCAATTCGATTGCCGTTGGCGACAACCGAAATGACGTGCCTATTTTGTTCCTGTTTTGCATAGATGTCCCTCCACCTAAATTATACGGCGGAACGCATTAAAAAAGCAATACAAAATAACCAAAACACACTCTTTGTCTACTTGTTAATGTAATGCCTTATGCTGTACAATAGGGACGTATTCAATCAAGGATACCACTACCTAAAAGGAGCATTTAAGATGCCACTGAACCCTGAGCGTATTGTCCGTGAAGCCCGGTGCTATGAGAAAGCAAAAGCCTTGCTCTCTAATCCGATTTACGAACTGCTTGAAGACCCCAACTTCGACGGCCTTTTCACAATCTACAAACAAGGTGCACCCGTTTACGCGGTAAACACCCTTGATCGGACTTGCTCCTGCCCCGATTTTGCAGAGAAAGGGCACGTTTGTAAACATCTTCTCGCCTGTGATCTTGTTCTCGACAATGCCGCATTGGAAGCGCAAGCCGACGTTTTGGACAGTGCCGAATGTGCAACGGGAACCGATCCTCACTATTGGCTTGACCGCTAAAAAACAAAAGGGGCTTAGGAAAGACGCCAATCTTCCCTAAGCCCGGAACCGAGAGAAACTTCCCAGCCCTCTCGGTTCCATTTTACCCGAAACGAACCTCGACATGATGACCTTAGAAACCCGCATCGAACTCACCGACGAAGGACGCGCCGCCGTTCTCCAAACGCAGACCGAACCCACCGAGACGCCCCGCGAAGAAACCTTCTGCATCAACACCACCGACCGCGCCAACTGGCTTCTCCGCAAGATTGCCAACCTCGACAGTGAAAAGGCACGGATCAAAGCGCAAGCGGAAGCGATCCTGCACCAACTCGACACTGACCGGGAAGGGTTGCTCTACCTCTACGGAAGTCAACTTGAAGCCTTCACCCGGCAGGAATTGGCACGAACGGGAAACCGAAGGAAAAGCCTCACGCTCCTGCAAGGAACCTGCTCCTTCCGAACCGTTCCCGCCCGTCTGAGTGTGACCGATGCCGCCGCCGCTCTTCTCTACTCACGGGAGAACCTGCCCGAAGCGATCAGGACAGTGGAAACGTTGAACCGATCCGCCTACGTTCACCGAGCGGAAGAGACGGGCGAACTTCTGCCCGGTCTGGAAAGCATAGCGGCCAAAGAAGCGTTTTCCCTACGCTTTTTCGGCAAAGATGGGACGGACTAGGCAAAACGACAAAAGCCCCGTAGAAACGCCATTTCTGAGTCTCTACGGGGCAAAAGGCACCTACCCATGCAAACCACAAATTCATACCTGAGCGATCTTCCGACCTTTAGAGAAAGACGCCGTACACTGCGCCATTCGTGAGACAGTGCTTACCGTGCCTGACGAACTCAGGCAAAAAAAGAACCGTACCACCTCCAAAATGAGAGGAAGCGGCACGGTTCTTGAATGATCTAAATTGAATGTTCGCGGGTTAAAGCAAAGGCCCTAACCTTCCACGAGCGGACTTGAAGATTTGGCTCCATGTGCCGACCAGAGGCGAATCTACCCCCGGTTGGGATCGAACCAACGGCCAACCGCTTAGAAGGCGGTTGCTCTATCCACTGAGCTACGAGGGCGTGAGAAAAACAAGAGCGGGAGACGAGAATCGAACTCGCGTGATCTGCTTGGAAGGCAGGAGCTTTACCATTAAGCTACTCCCGCAACACGGAGTTAAGTGTATCACGAAACGCGCCCTCTGTCAAGAACTTTTGCAGGGCCTCAAAAGCGAGTCAGCACCCGCAGGCGAGGCTCAGTTTTTCTCGCTGCGCCCAGAACCGCAATAGTTTTCGGCCTGTCCCCATGCGTCCTGCTGCCCGAAACTGTGACGGTGTAAGGTTGCAGCGACCGCGCACCTGCACAATTGCCCGCTTGTGAAGATTCACTTCTATCGTAAGCAGGCGTCTCGCTGCCTTGTCCTGCACTCCCCGCACCCGAAGCGACCAGATCGAAGTGCCGCCGTTTTTGCAGCCGTTGGCATAGGTGAACACACAGTGCCGCTGTTCGCGCCCCTCGGCCATCAGTGCCTGCGTGTCCCTCAGCTCCACAATCGTCCACTCGCACAGCACGCCGGAGGGGTCGGGTTCCTCCACCGTAAAAGGCTTCAGCCCGGAAGCCTCCCAACTGGATTTGGGGCGTTTCGCATCGCGAGCCAGTCCTTCATGCCATTCTTCCATTTTTGCCTTCAGCGCGTGCCGCCTGCGCCCCTTCATCGAAAAATCGGGTTCGGGGGCATCGCTTAAATCAAGGGTTCCGTCCACGTAAAATTTAAGGGTGTCTCCGTAACGTTGACAGAAAACGAAGTCTACCAGCGGAGCGATCTGCGCTAAGGGCCCGTCGGCAGAGTTGATGAAAAAATGGATCACCGACTCCCAGAACGGCTCGTCCGGTAGAAGGTCACGCAGGCGTGAGTCGGCAAGTGCAAAGGCCAATTCTGGAGTTCCGCCCAACCCCCGCACCTGCCCATACCGAAGGGCGGTGACAACCGTCGAATCTGCCGGGGCGAGCAGGGCAAAATGTGCCATTTTTTCGGTCAGGCGAACGGGCAAATCGGGGGTACGGCGCAAATTCCGCCCGTCTCCCAGGTGCAGGAACCACCTTCGGTGCCGCTCCCCTGCCCCTGAAAATCCTTCGAAGAAGGCGGTCTCGAAAAAAGCGGGAACCGGGTAGCGGGCGAACAAATGCTGCACGAGCGAAGCGAACTGCTCCCTCGCCGTGTCTTCCGCAGAAGCCTGCCAATTCTCAACCGGGCGAACCCACCGTTCCGAAAGCCGGGCGAGGTGCAGCAGGGCGTCGAGCGCGGTGTTTCCCGCTGCAGGGCCAAAAGCCGGAACTATCGGCTCGATGGAAAGCAGTTTTGTCTGAGAGCGAATTTGATTTAGAATTCGCTCGAATGCCAGAGACGCTTCCGGGTTTTCCGAAAGCGTGGTGTAGGCGGCACGAAGTTTGAGCTCGAGGGCAGCCCTTTTCGCGCTCCAGCCCGTTTTCCCGGTATAAAGCGAGCGAATGAGGTGGTCGGCATTTTGGTGAATGGACACCTGAATTTCGAGGTCACTGGGGTCACTCATGGAAACGCTCCGTTTTTTGCTCCTTATCGTCCGGCGGCCCAGTTTCGCTTAAGGAGTCGGCGGAGAGAACCACATCCGGGGCCAAATCAGCGGGAAAGCGAACCGCATCAATCCACATTCGTCCTTCGATCCAGCACCGGGCAATCCGGTGTACTCCATCCATCACGGTTCCGTTGGCCTTCAGCAAAACGGGGTACGACAGATCGGCCTCGTAAATGCGGCGGGCGTGTTTGGCAACCTCTCGCGGGGAAGGCTTTTTGTTCTTAAACCACTGGTAGGGATAATCCAGCTCACCCTCTACTGCTGAGAGCAAAACGGGCTCGACCGGCAGCACCTCTGCCAATTTCCACAATCGTTCCACATCGTAGATCACAGTCTCGCCTCGTTCGTTCATGTCGTAAAATGAGTGCTGGAATTCCTGCGGCATCAGAACGTTCCTCTCTTCGATTTTAGATCAATTTCCCGTTTGACGCAGGACTCTCCTTCTCCCCTGCCGAAAAAAGAGAGCAGGTGCGTCTGACGCCCACCCAATCCCTATTTTTGAGAGGAACCCTTCAACGATGAGCGACTATACCCCCAAACCGGAACACAAATTCACCTTCGGCCTCTGGACGGTCGGCAACCCCGGACGCGACCCCTTCGGCACGAATGTGCGCCCCTCCGTTTCGCCCTGCGGCCTGGTGTTTCAGCCGGAGACGATTGCGGAAAAACTGGGTCAACTCGGAGCCTACGGCATCAATTTCCACGACAACGACCTCATTCCCATTGACGCCACCCTGCAAGAGCGGGATCGGATTGCTGCCTCGTTCAAGAAAGCCCTGAGCGACGCGGGCCTTGTGGTTCCGATGGCAACCACGAACCTGTTTGGCGACCCGATCTTCAAGGACGGTGCGTTCACTTCCAATGACCCGAAGGTTCGGGCCTACGCCGTTCAGAAAACCATGAAAGCGATGGATTTGGGGGCGGAATTCGGGGCCAAAGTGTATGTTTTCTGGGGCGGACGCGAAGGAACCGAAACCGATGCCTCCAAAGATGCCCGCGACTCGATGAAGCGATTTCGAGAAGCACTGAACTTTCTGGCGGAATACGATGAGGCACAGGGGTACGGCTTTCAGTTCGCGCTGGAACCCAAACCCAACGAACCTCGCGGCGACATTTATCTCCCCACCGTCGGCTCCGCCCTCGGCTTTATCGCCACCCTGGACAAGTCCGAAAAATTCGGCGTGAACCCGGAGTATGCTCACGACACGATGGCGGGCCTCAATTTCGTTCATGCGGTCGCGCAGGCGATTGACGCCGGGAAATTGTTCCACATTGATCTTAACGGACAGAAGCCCGGTCGCTACGATCAGGACTATCGCTTTGGCGCGGAAGACCTGAAGGCAAACTTTTTCCTCGTCAAAATGCTGGAAGACAGCGGCTACGCGGGGATGCGTCACTTCGACGCCCACGCCTATCGCACCGAAGATGAGGCGGGGGTGTGGGACTTTGCGGCGGGGTGTATGCGAACCTACCTGATCTTGAAGGAAAAAGCCGCGCAGTTCAATGCGGACGCCGAGATTCAGGGCATGATCTCGAAACTCTCCGAAGACACCGAAGGAACCGGCTCACTGCTTACCGCTTATTCCGCTGAAAACGCCGAAAAACTCAAAAATCTCTCCGTAGATCGCACGGCTTACGGCGCAAAAGGGCTGGGCTACGAAAAACTCGATCAGTTGACCACTGAACTTCTGCTCGGCGTTCGCTAGAAAAAGAGCACGTTAGGGGTGAACGGGGCAGGGAAATCTTTTCCCTGCCCCGTTAGTGAATCTCTGCCAAGGCCATGCCGCCGGGCGGAAGCAGAAGGCGGCGGCCCTTCAGCACCGCGCCGTTTTCGCCGGTCAGCCAAATTTTTGGCGAGGAGGGGCTTTGGGGCAGCAGGAGCGTTTGTTCTCCTTTGCTCCTGTTGAACACGACCAAAGCGGTCTCTTTCGGGTGAACCCGCAGAAATCCGAACAAACCCCGTGCGTTGTCGGTGAGAAAAGGGCGGTACTCGCCGCGCCGAAGCGAAACGTGATCCCGCCGCAGACGGATCGCTTTTCGGGTGAACGCCAGCGTCTTTTGATCCCACTCGGACTCCTTCCAGGGAAAAGCACGGCGGTTGTCCGGGTCGCGCCCGCCCTCCATTCCAATTTCGTCACCATAGTACAGGCAGGGCGTGCCGGGATAGGTGAATTGAAACAGGGTGGCCCGCAGAAGACGCTGCCGGTCGCCTTTGCAAAGGGTGCGGAACCGCTCTACATCGTGGCTGGAAATCATGTTGAACATCACGGCAGTGGCGGCAGGCGGGTAGTCCTCTCGAATTTTGGCCAGGGCAGCCTCGAACTCGGCGGGCGTTTTGTTCTCGAAGGCGAAAAAGTCCAGCACGGCCCCGCGCCAGCGGTAATTCATCGTCGAATCCCATTGATCTCCGCCCAGCCAGGGGCTTGCGTCTTTCCAGCATTCCCCCACGATGTAGGCGTCAGGCTTTACCTCTCGGACGGCTTTACGAAAATCGCGCCAGAAAGCCGGGTCTACTTCATCCGCCGCATCAAGCCGCCACCCGTCAATTCCCGCCTCCCGAATCCACTTCTGCCCGATCTCCAGCAGATAACGGCGAGCGTCTTGATTACTCAAGTTCAGTTTCGGCATCCAGGGCGTGCCGAACCAGCCCGCATAATTTTTCTGGCCGTCTTTCACCTCAATCGGAAACCCGGAAACGTAGTACCAATTTCGGTACGGCGATTTTTCCCCCTTGGTGCGAAGTGAGGCGAACGCCTTGAAATCCACGCTCGTGTGATTGAACACGCCGTCGAGAATCACCCGCATTCCCTCTGTGTGCGCTTTTCCGACCAGCGTTTTCAGTTCCTCGTTTGTGCCGAACGCAGGGCTGACCGTCGCATAATCGTCTGTGTCGTAGCCGTGTGAGGAGCGGGCTGCAAAAAGGGGGTTGAAATAAATTCCGCTGACCCCCAGCGATTTCAGGTAGCCGAGCTTTTCCGAAACTCCTGCCAGATCGCCGCCCATCCAGTTGGAAAAGGTTGGTTTCGATCCCCAGGGTGCGGTTCCGGGCGGATCGTTGTTCGGGTTTCCATTCCGAAACCGATCCGGGAAAATCTGATAGAAAACTGCATCCCGTGCCCAATCTGGCGTCTTGAAAACCGGAAACCGCCTTTCCTCAAAGGTAAACCATTTCGGCGTGTAGGTTCCGGCCAAAAGCCAGTCGCGTTTGTCATAAAGGCGGGAAGGGCCGCCGTCGCTCAGGCGAAACACATAGCGAAGCGGCCTGCCGGGGGTGAGCGGAACGGTGACGCGCCAGAAATCAAATAGTTCTGATGAGAGGGCGGGCGACAGCGGAAACCGGGTTCCCTCCGGCGTTTCCAGGGTGACGCTCTGAACATCGCTTCGGCGCGTGCGAAGCGTCAGCCGAACGCGGCGGCTGTCTACACGCAGCACGTAGCCTGCCCCCTCCCGATGCCGAACTCCGGAGCCGGTTATCTGCCCGTCTCCGACTTTGCCGGGCCGCTTCTCATAGCCCTCCGGGTTGACGCTAAGGCGGGAGTTCGTGTTTCCATTGCCGTCGGAAACGGAAGTGGCCGAGGGATCGGTCACCCAGGTCTCTTTGGCTGCGTCGTTGAGGACGAATTTATAGTCGTATACCTCCGGCTCCAGCGATTTCGTGAGCGTCCAGGTTTTGCCGTCGGAAGCCAGTTTGAGCGGATCGGCGGTTTTGTTCCAGCCGTTGAAGGTTCCAGCCAGCGACACCGATTGCAGCGGAACCGGAGAAACGTACCGAAAGACGACCGGGCGAAGATCGGAGTCGTGCATCCCGACCGGAGGCGGGGGCTGCGGAACTGCCGGGTTGGACAGAAAACCCAACAGCAAAAGAGAAAACGTTTTTTTCATAGAATGATTTTGGGCTGATCTTGAGAAAAACTAGAAATGATCGTTTGTAAACACAGGCGGGCCGGAAAGCAGCGAACGCAGCCCGTGATACGCCACCTCGTCGTCTACGGCCACCCGGCCAGCGCGAAGCAGAAAGTCGGCGTCGGGCGTTCCGAAATAAAGCTGAGAAAACGCCTGAATGTCCATTTGGAGGTTGGGCTTCGCTTCGGTCTCTTCCACCTCCACCGTTCCGTCGCCAAAAGCGACCCGCAGCGTTTTTTCGTTCCAGGGGGCGTGTTTGTCCGAGAGTTTCAGGCGAAATTCGCCGCGAAAGTGCGGGGCAGGCTTGAGCGGCGCGAGTGCTGCTTCTGCATCGACCACGCGCCCCATGTAAACCGGGCGGATTTTGGTTTCGATGTCCCAATGGTAAAATTCGCCCCAGAGCGGGTCATCTTCGGGAGCCTTCCAGTTGAAAAACTCGAACTGCATTTCGTGCCGCTTAAGCAGGCCGAGCAGGGCCCGGCGGGCCCGGGGGGTAAGTGCAACGAACTCCCGCAAATGCGCGTTGTCGCCGTCGCCGGGCAGCGTGAAATTGAGGTAGCCCTCGATCTCTCCGTTGAACTCGGCGGCGTAGAGGTAGCGGAATTTGTCGTCGGGGTGCGTGCAGAAGTTTTTCCAAAGGGAAGGGGTGCGCTGAAGGCAGGCGCGGTAGCCTTTGGCAAATTTTTCGTAAACCGGCCCGATTTTTTCCATTTCGCTGTCTTCGAGCAGGCGGACGTTTTCGGTTTCGGGGGAAGTCGAGAGAATACGGGTCGGCAGTTTGGTGTCGCGCTGCACCCCCACCCACTCGTAGCCGTATCGCCGGTAAAACTCCCAGCTAAACGGAAACAGCGCGGAAATCGGCTGGCGGTTCGCTTTCATCGTTTCAAGGGCAAATTTCAGCAAGGCCCCGGCGTACCCTTTGCCGCGAGAGGCCGGAAGACACGCCACCCCGCCGATGCCGCCCATCGGCAGCACGAGCGTTTCGCCGAAGTAAACGTGGTAGCCGATAATCGAGAGGCAGGCCTGAAGCCCCGCCTCATCGAACACGCCGCAATAGACCGTAGAAAGGTCGGTTTCTCCGTCGCCGATCCAATCGGTCGAGCGTCTGCCTCGGTTGAACGCCTGCGCCCACAGCCGATTAAACAGTTTGCGTTCGTCGCCCTCTAAAACTCGAATTTCCATCTTTTTTCCTTTTCGTTTCCTTTTCTGTCTGACCCGGACGGAGGATTGTTGACCCTCTAGTCAACCGTTTATTTAGCGTCCGCAGAGCTGCAAAGACTGCGAACCAGCAAGCGAACGTTTGCGAATGGAATTTGGCAGACGGGGACTTCCAGCCGCTGTGCAAACCGCTGCAAGGTTTCGATTCAGACCGGTGCACCTTTTGGAATCGCCAGCACGTTGACCAGGGTTTTTTCATCCGGTGGAGGCGGAAATGCCCCCCGCTGCCCGTTTTCAAGGAGAGTGAAACACGCATAGGGAGCGATGGTGTTCAGCAGATCGGCGGCATCCTGCGGCGTCCAGCCCAGCTTCGGGGCAATGTTGGGGTTCCATTCCAGCAGAATATCGGGCTTATCCTGCGCAATCAGGGCTTTCGCTCCCTGAAGCACCTGAAGCTCATGCCCTTCGACATCAATTTTCATCAGGGCGATTTCCGGCAAAGCGAGTTCGGTTTTCACGGTGTCGAGGCGGCGGCAGGGAACCCGGCTTTCCACCCATTGCAAGTGAACCTGCGGCAGATTCGGGTCGTCGTTGGCAAAATCGGTTGGGGTGGCGGTGGCGAAATCGGAATTTCCCGGCGAATTGTAAAAGGTCAGCTCGCCGTCTTCCGCTCCCGCCGCAATCGGGAGCAGGGTCACGTTTTGGAGGCGATTGAGGGCAAAGGTGGCGGCGGCGCGGCAGGAGGTTTCCGTTCCCGGCTCGAAGGCGAACACGTCGCGCTCCGGCAGTGCCTGCGCCACCCGCGCCGAAACCAGCCCGACATTCGCTCCGATGTCCAGAAACGCGCCGCGCCGCCTTTTCAAGCAAGCCGTCACCTGGTGTGCGATTTCGGCGGCATCCCCCGGCAGCAGGGCATGATCGAGACTGTAGCGGTCGTCACACCGCCCCAGAAAGCGAACCCCGCTGCTGTCGCCAATAAACAGCGGCTTGCGAGCATCGGTCCATCGGGTGAGCAGGGGAACCAGTTTGCGCGGTACAAAGCCCGTTTTTCGCGCCCGCCAACCCAGAATCGCCCAGAGCCAGCGGTACTCCCCGATTTCCGGCTCCAGCTTTCTCAGTTCCTGTTCACATTCCGCCGTTCTCAAAACCCGCATACTTTTGCCTCTCCACTCCTCGCGGTTTGCAGGTATAATTCCCGCATCTTTGTTTTTTTGGAGCCGCCGATGTCCCACCCAACCGCCCCTGAAGCCCCGCTTCACGCGCAGGTGACCGGAGCCGAAACCGGGTTTCCCTCAATTTCTGCTCCCGTTTCGCGTACCCCCAGCGGTACTTACTACCTCACCCAGCCGGGCGTCACGCTGTTGTCGAAGCCGCAGGTTTATCTTCCGAACCTCGCGCCGTTTTTGGAAGGCTTTGATCCGTCGCTGGAATTTCCGCACTATCTGGAGGATACCACACCGCTGCCCGACTCCGCACTTCTCTGCAAAGCGGCGGGGCAATTATGTTACGCGAGTTTCGGCCCGAAACGGACGCACAACGACGGAGCCGCCCGCTATTTTCGCAACATTCTCGCTTCCGGGCACGGCTCGGTGCTGGAACACGCCAATTTTTCGTTTTTGTTTTATGGAATTTCGCGCTCGGTAACGCACGAACTCGTGCGCCACCGGGCGGGTGTCGGGTTTTCGCAGCTTAGCCAGCGGTATGTCTCCGGCTCGGTGCTCCGATTTGTCGAGCGGCCCGAATACCAGGACGACCCGGAACTGCACGGGCTGTTTGTAGAGCGAATTGATCGGGCCGCTCAGGATTATGCCCGCATTGCCGAGGCCCTGCTGGAACGCCAGAAATCCGGCTCGGAAATTTTGTCGGCGGAAGCCCGCACGGATTTACGTAAGAAGGTACAGCAAACGGCCCGTTCGGTGCTGCCTAACGAAACCGAAGCCCCGATTGTGGTGACGGCCAACGTGCGGGCGTGGCGGCACATTCTGGAAATGCGAGCCAGCCCCCATGCGGAAACGGAAATTCGCGAACTTGCGTTTCGGGCGTATCTGTGCCTCGCTGCTGCCGATCCGGTTTTGTTCGCGGATTACCGGATCGTGTCGCTGCCGGACGGCACATTCGGCGTCGAAACCGAAACCGAGAAGGTTTAACACAAAAACCGAAGGGTGAAAAGGGCGGAAAAACGCGCCGTTTCCCTTCCGAGGAGATCGAACATGGCAGACAAAGTACGGGTGCTCGTTTGGGATGAAAACCCGCCTCACGCCCCGAAAGAACTTTACCCCGACGGCATCCGGGGGGCAATTGCGGCGGGCTTGCACGAACTCGCGGGCACGACCATTGAGGCAAAAACCGCCAACCTCGACGAACCCGAACAGGGAATCACCGAAGAAGCCCTTGCAACTACCGACGTACTGTGCTGGTGGGGTCATGCCCGACACGGAGAGGTGAGCGAAGAAACCGCAAGGCGGGTTTTCGAGGCGGTGCATGAGCGGGGCCTGGGCCTTATCATTCTTCACTCCGGGCACTACTCCAAAATTTTGCAGTGGACGCTCGCCTCTCCCGGCCACCTCAAAGGCGGCTGGCGCGTGGCGGAGCCGCCGGATACCGAAGAGATCACCGTCTGCGCTCCGAAACACCCCATTGCTCAGGGAGTGGCGGACTTCGTGCTGGACAAAGAGGAAATGTACGGGGCGCCCTTTGACGTTCCCGCGCCGCAGGCACTCGTGTTTCAGTCCTATTTTCCCCTTGGCGGCGAGTATTTTCCCTGTGGTATCTGCTTTACGGTGGGCAAAGGGAAAACCGAGGGCTTCACCTCCGGCCCCGGCAAAGGCGTGGGCGAGGGCGAGGGCGCGGGACGGGTGTTTTATTTCCGGCCCGGCCACGAAACCTTCGGGACTTACTTTAACGAGAACGTAAAATTGATCTTGAAAAACGCGGTCAATTGGTGCGCCCGCCGGATTTAGCCCCGCGCTAAAAATCTTACAGCAAGAAGCCGGACGAGAAATTGCTTTCCCGTCCGGCTTTCTGTCGAACAACGCACCTTCCGGCACGGGTCAGCAGGGTTACTGAACCGAAGCGCGGAAAGAGCGGATAGACAGGTAAGACATCTATTCCCCTCCTTTCCGTCGCGCCATGCTGTTTTTCACCGAAGTAAAAAAGAGGAGAGGGCGCAGAATTATTCCCTTGTCGTGCAGAGGGGACGCCGTGCTAAAGAGCCAAAAGAAAAAGGGCTGAAAAAAACGAGAAAAGAAAAAGACAGGTGTTCGCGAAAGAGATGAAAGGGATGGTAAAACCTTTGTCGCCGCGAACACCTGGAAACCCTACACGGGGAGGGATTCCCGATCAGTGTAGCGCACGACTCTGTACAAACTCTGTACAACTCAGGGTTCTGTTTCCAAAAGAGCCCTCCGCACCGCATCCGGCTCAGAAAAAGAGGCTCCCGCCCCCGTCGCCTTGAGAAACTCTTTCTCACCCAGCACCCGCCGCAGCGTTTCGGCCAGAGTTTCAAAAGCGGGTTCTTCAAGGGGGTGAATGGCAAAGCCTCTGCGTTCGGCCCAGCCCTGAGCCGCTCCCAGCAGAGAGGCAGAGCGTAAAGGATTATCCTCCGCGCAGGTCAGCGCAATCCCAAAGAGTCCTTCGAGACAGCCGCGTGAGATTTTCCAAAACGAGCGCGTTCTCAAGCTTTCACGCAGAAAGGGTTTGGCTTCGCGGCATCTTCCCTGCGCGATCAAAGTCATGCCCAATCCTTGCAGAAACAGGCTTTGATAAAACTTCTCAAAGGCGGTTGACCCTGAAGCCGCTTCCAGACAGGCACGAAAAAGCCGTTCGGCTTCGTGCAGACTGCCGCAGGCAAGGGCAGTCCGTGCCAGATGACCTTCGGCATTCGTTCGATAGGCAAAGTTTCCGAGGTCGTGCCAGATTTGTCGGCTTTCCGTGAAACACGCTCTCGCTCGGTCGGTGTGCTCTGTCCACAGTTCCAGCGTGCCGAGTGTGATCAAGGCTGATCCCAGCCCCTGACTGGCTCCACTCGGTCGGCGTTCCTTTACACATCCTTCCAGCAGTTCCCGCGCCCGCCCGTAGTCGCCTCGGTTCAGGGCTAACGTTCCCTGCATCCAGAACAGATGAGACCGCGAAGGAGCCGCGATTTTTTCGCCGATTTGTCCGAGCTCCTGAAGGCAGGCGTCTGCCGCGTTATGTTCGCCTTTCCACAGCCGAAAGTAGGCTTCCTCTCCAAGAAGGTCCATCAAGTGCGTTCGATCCTCCAACGGACGTGCCCGCTCGATTCCTTCCTCAAACAGCCTTTCTGCCTGCTCAAACTCTCCTCGGTGCCAGCGGTAAATGGCCAGGTTTTGCAACGCCGTCACTAACAAAGGCGACAAAGCTGCCCGCCCCCGCACAACCGCTTCTTCCAGCAGAGAAAGCTGGCCGAAACTGTGGGCGAGAAAACGGAGAAGTTCCGGCTCATTGCCGCCGCGACGCAGGGTGGTGAGAGCCAGCTCACGCAATTCCGTCATTCCTTCGGACTGCCCCAAAAGCGATTTAATGCCGCACAATCGGCTAAGTGCCGCCCCGCGCAGCACTTCCGGCAGCCAGGGCAGGCGGGCCACCCGTTCAAGCCAGCGGATTCCCTCCTCCGCAAAATTCCAGAACGCCCAGAGCGAATACAGCGAAATCACCATCTCTGCCAAAGAAGCCCACTGCGAAAAATCTGCCAGCAGCAGCAGAGCCCGACGATAGTTTCGTTCCTCCTGAAGCAGAACGCTGGCCAATTCCGCTTCACGGTCACGGTGCTTTTCTGCGAGCCGCCCCGCCAGTCCCGCGTAGTAAAGCGCATACCGCTTCCGAAGAGCCTCGCTCTCCGCCTCTTTCTGAAAGCGCAGTTGAAGATAGGCCTGAATCTCGACCAAAAACGAAAACCGGGTTTCTCCTCCCTCGGCGGCTTCCGAACGGAGCAGCGACGCTTCCTGAAGCTGAGCGAGGAAATCCAGGGTTTGCGGCTCCTGAAGGATTTCGCGGGCCGCCTCCAGAGTCCACTCACTCTCGAAAACACCCAGGCAAACCCAAAAACGTCTGACTTCGGAAGGCAGCAAACGAACGCTCCACTCGATCACCGTTTCGAGCGACCGGTGACGAAGCGGCCTGTCCCCCCGCCTGCTGCTCAACAGACGGAGGGGGTTTTCCTCCCAGAAGCGAAGCATTTCCCCCGGCGTCAAGAGCAAAATCCGAGAGGAGGCCAGTTCGATACTCAGCGGCAGCCCTCCCAAAGCTTTCAGCAGCCTGCGTACCTCTTCAATGTTGTGCATGGTTAACCTAAAATCCGGCTTCAAGGAGGCAGCGCGGCTCTCGAACAAAGCAAGCGCGGGTTCCTGGAACGGGTCGAGCGGCTGTGCACCGGAGCCGAACGCCCGGAGGGGTTCGAGCGGCAGCAGATGTTCGCCTGCCAGACCGAGCGGGATGCGAGAGGTGGCAAGCACGGTGAGATGCGGCGCGTAATTTTGGAGTGCGGCAATCCACTGAGCCGCCGCTTCTGCCACCTGTTCGCAATTGTCCAAAATCAGCAGGGGGGACACTTTGTTGAGTTGAAAGCCCAGAATTCGGGCCGGGTCAGAACGTAGATCGCCCCGATACCCAACCGCTTCGCCGAGGACGAAAGGGAGCTGCGCTGCGTCGTTAATCTCTACCAGGGACACAAAATAAACCCGACGCAACCCGACTTCCTGCTTGGCGGCCTCGGTCACAAACCGGGTTTTGCCCACTCCGCCGGGCCCAGTGATGGTGATTCGCTGTGCCCCCTCTTTCAGAAAGCGGGTCAGAGTTTTTCGTTCCTCCTGCCGTCCAAAAAACGAATCCGGCTTTTGCGGCGGCCTGAAAGGTGCCGCTTCGGAAACGAGGACTGCGGGAGAAGCCTGCGTCAGCAGGGGAGCGATCAACGCCTGCGTTTGTGCGTCGGGCGCAGCACCGAGTTCGTCTCTGAGACGCGCTTCCCAAGCCTTGAACTCCCGCACGGCCCCCACCGAATCCCCATTCTGGAGAAGAAGACCCATCAGCAAACGAACGGTTTCCGCTTCCAGCGAATCCAATTCCAGGGCACGGCGCAGCGAGCGAAGAGCCAGAGCGAAATCCTCGGTTTCGGCATCCAGCGAAGCCAGGGAACGCCAAGCCGTGATCGCCAGCCGACGCAGCCGCTCACGCTCCCCTAAAACCCAAACCTCTGTTTGATCGGTCAAAAGATCGCCGGTGTAGAAGGCAAGGGCTTTTTCGAGAAAGAGCCGCTGTTGAGCAGAAAGAGGAGACTTTCGAGGGTCAGCACACTCCAGAGCTTTCTCAAATTGAATTACGTCTGTAGTAAAATGGAGCGTAGAAAGACAAATCGAGTTTCGAGTGGTGAGCAGGCAGTCGGGCAGAGCAGGAACATGAAGCAGCGAACGCAGGTGCGACAGGGCAAGGCTCAGCCCGTTTCGCCCGCTTTCAGGAGAGAGGTCAGCCCAGAAGCGGTCGAGCAGGTCTGCTCTTAAATGTTCTGTATTGGGATAGAGAGCAAGAAAGGACAGCAGGGAGGCGGCTTTGCGAGTACGAAATCCGGTAAAATCTTGATTCGGAGTGCTTAAGCACAGCCTGTGGAACAAGTGTGCTTTGCGTGATGTTGAGGGAGAAAACATTCGCACTGCCTGCCCGTTGGTGAACTTTACAATGCATTATACTCCGATTTACTTTAAATCGGCAAAGTCAGCCCGTGCTTTCTTCCGGCGGCCAGTCTCCCAGCCGCATCACTTCCTCTTCCAGCGTGACGCCGAACCTCTCGAAAACGGATCGCTTCACCTGGAGTGCTGCCGCTTGAATTTCAGAAGCCGTTGCCCCGCCCCGGTTAACAATAAAGTTGGCATGGCGGGGGGAGACCGCTGCCCCGCCAATCCGAAATCCTTTCAATCCGCACGCCTCCGAAAGAAACGCTGCCGGAACCACCCCGGCCTTTCGCATTCCTTCCGAGAGGCCCGGCAGCGTTTGCGCCAGCTCTTGACTTAGCACATTCTTGAAAAAACTTCCGGCAGACGGCTCCCAGGGCTGCTTCAGAATCCGTTGGTACTGGTAGTCTTTCGCCTTCATTCGGATGGCGCGGCGGTTTCCGGAAGCCAGTTCCAAAACGGCGGAGAGCAGAGCTGCAGGCTCCCGCTTTCCGCTTCTCAGGCGGCTGTCGCGATATTGAAACTCCATCCATTCCGGGGAAACCCGCCTTCGTTCGCCGCCCTCCACCACCTCCACCTCGCGTACCAGCACATCCATATTGGATCGGTAGGCTCCCGCATTGGAGACAAGTGCCCCGCCGACCGTGCCTGGAATTCCAACAGCGAATTCCAGCCCGGAAAGGCTTCGCTCCAACGATTTCACAAACAGGGACATCAAATTGTGCCCGGTTTCGACTTCCACCCGTTCGCCCCGAAACTCCGCCCGGCAGCACGCATTGATGACTACCAGCCCCCGGACTCCCCGATCCGAAACGAGTGCGTTTGTCCCTTCGCCTAGCAGAAGCAGCGGGAGGGAAAACCGTTGGGCAGCGGCGGAAAGCTCGGCGAGCGTGTCGAGATGATCGGCTTTACAGAAGAAGTCGGCGGTTCCTCCCACCTGAAGATAGGTAGAGGAGGCCAGCGGAACATCGGCATAAAGCCGTGCCCGCGTTTCGGGGGTCAAAGAGGGGAGCGCATGAGTCCAGTCGGGGTCATTCATCAAAAATCCAGAGAAGATCAATCCACAGAGGGTCACAGAGAGACGCAGATTCAAGTTCGGGTGAGAGCGCATCCTTTTCGGAATAATCTCCTCTCGGTAATCTGTATGTCTCTGAGACCCTCTGTGGACAGTCGCCTAATGCTTGGTGGAAGCGTGAGCGCGGGCCCCTTCGAGTTGTCCAGCGGAGCCGAGCAGTTCGTTGCGGGAGGCAATAAACTTAGCATATTCCGCCATAAAGATTTTTCCAGGCGGGCGCAGGTCGAATTCGGCGGGCTTGTCGCGGAAGAATTCCCGATGAACTCGCGTCCAGACCAGTCGTCCGTCGGTATCAATGTTTACCTTGCAGACGCCGAGCTTGGCGGCGGGCAGGTACTGCGCCGGGTCAACGCCCTTGGCTGCACCCAGCGTTCCTCCGGCAGCATTGATTCGCTGCACCTCGTCCTGCGGAACGGAGGAAGAGCCGTGCATCACAAGCGGAAAGTTGGGCAGCCGCTTCTGGATTTCCGAAACGCGGTCGAAGTGAATTCCCTGCCCGCCGCTGAATTTGTAGGCTCCATGCGAAGTTCCGATGGCACACGCAAGCGAGTCACAACCGGACTGCTCGACAAAGAATTTCGCCTCGTCGGGGTCGGTGAGGTTTGCGTTTTTCTCGTCAACGGCGATGTCCTCTTCCACGCCGCCGAGCTGACCGAGTTCCGCTTCTACCGAAATGCCGCGTTTGTGCGCCGCTTCGACCACGCGCTTGGTAATCGCCACATTTTCCTCGAAGGGGTCGTGCGAGGCGTCAATCATCACCGAAGAATAGAATCCGCTTTCGATACATTCGAGTGCGGTTTTTTCGTCGCCATGATCGAGGTGAACCGCAAAAAGAGCCTCAGGGAAAATCTGGTCAGCGGCGCGAATGATCGCTTCGAGCATACTTTTATCGGTGTAGGCACGGGCACCTTTGGACAACTGAATGATAAAGGGAGCCTGCGAGTCGATGCAGCCCCGAAACAGCCCCATTGCTTGTTCCAGGTTGTTGATGTTGTACGCGCCGAGCGCGTAATTGCCGTAGGCGTGTTCGAACAGGGTGCGGGTAGGTACGATCATCTCAGTCCTCGTGTGTTGTAAAGTCAGTCTAAAAATCGGGCGAAGGGCGGGGCGGGCGTCATCAGTGACGGAGGTGGGTGAGGGCGCGTCGCCGGAAACGAAATTGGAATGAAAAGGGTGGTCTTTGCTTGGGTAGGCAAAGATCAATTCGGATTGCAGGATATGCTCTTTCTATTCTACTCGAAAAAGGGCGGCAGAAGTCAAGCCCGGCCCGCTTTTACGCGCTCGTAGTGGCGTGCCGCCTTGTGCCGGTTGCCGCACCCGCTCATGCTGCACCACCGCCGCGTGTGATTTTTCGACGTGTCGTAGAAAGTGAGAATGCAGTCGGGGTTTTCACACCTTCGCAGAAAACTCCAATCCGTTTTCGTCAAAAGATCGGCTCCGAGTGCGGCGAAGGGGCCGAGGATCGCCTCCGCTTCCGCAACTTCATAACGGGTCACCGAAGCGAAAGCAGGGCCTTTCTCCCGCCTTAGATGCCGGTAACCGGGATAACGACAGAGCAGAACATTGACCTCCGCAGCCTCCGGGTCGCCAATCTCTTTTCCGGCAAGGATCGCCTCCACCCACCCGCGCACCGTCTCCCGAAACTCGATCACCCGCGCCAAAGCCTTCTCCCGTGCTTCAGCAGAATCCACTTTCTGAAGCCATCGTGCAGCCTCTGTATCTATCTGCCCGAATTCCCTAAGCCAGTCCACTGCATCATCCCATCTTTGAAGGCGGCTGACTTCCTGCCCGTTTTCTTTTAATTTCGTATTGAGAAAGTCCAATACCGGCAATCCGCCGACGTGAAGAAATCGCGATGTCTCCGTCATTTTATCTAACCCTTAAAAATAATCTTGACAAGTTAAAAAGAGTGCGTTATACTCTTGAAGAGCCGAATAGAGAGTTAGATTCTACCCTACTTTTCCTTTCGGTACTGAAAAGGCTTTTTCCAAAGCCCGACCCTGCTGAATGTTTGCGAACCCGACCAAGGAAAACACCATGTCTCCCACCAATTCCCTCGCCCTCAACACCGGGCACATCGGATTGAATGTCACCGACCTCCGCCGCTCCATTCCGTTCTATCAAGAAGTGTTCGGTTTCGATCTTCTCCATGAGGGCGGCCACAACGATCAGCCCTTTGCTTTTCTTGGCAACGGCGATAAGCTCGTCGTCACGCTCTGGCAGCAAAGCCGGGGCGAATACGTGAAAACCCAGCCCGGTCTGCATCACCTCTCCTTTTCTGTCCCCACGCTCGAAACCCTCCAGGAAATCGAGGCGCGGCTCCGCTCTCGGCAAACTCGGTTCGCTTACGACGGCGTGGTTCCCCATGCCGAAGGCGGGCAGGCGGGCGCGTTGTTCTTTTTTGATCCCGACGGCATCCGGCTGGAAATCTACGCGCCAAGCGGCGGTGAAGGAAAAGCGGCTCCGGTTTCCGGGGCCCCCTCCTGCGGATTTTTCTAAACATTTCCCTCGCGCAAAATCACAAAGGCCGGAGAAAATTTTCCGGCTCCGCTTCGGTTTCTGCACCTTTGTGTTTTTGCGTGAGACCGCTTTCGACAAAGGAAAGGAAACCGGGCCATGAACTATCATGAGGGCGAAATCGAAGTGCAAACCCGTGCCGGGGTACGAACTCAGGGGGGGCGAGCGGAAAACGCCATTCGCGACTTTATGCCGCCCCCCGCGCAGAAGTTTCTGGAAGAGCGGGAATTTTTCATCCTTTCCTTTGCGGAAAGGAGCGGCAGGGTGTGGGCTTCGCCTCTCACCGGAAAACCGGGGTTTGTGCAGGCTTCCGATGAACGCACCGTTCACCTCCGCGCTTTGCCCTCGAAAGGCGATCCGCTTTCAGACCTGCTCGCCTCCGCACAAAAACCGGTTTCGGTGAAGGCGGGAGGGCTGGCCATAGACCTTTCCACCCGCCGCCGGATGCGGGTGAATGGCACTGCCCTTTTCGATGAGAATGGCCTCACCCTCCGGGTGCGCGAGGCGTACTCGAACTGCCCCAAATACATCCAGAAACGAACGCTCCAGCCCGAAATCGAACCCCGGAACACTTCGCCTTCTCCTCATCGGGGAGCCGTGCTCACGCCCGCACAAATCGCCTGGATTCAAAGCGCGGACACCTTTTTTATTGCGTCGGTGCACCCCGAAGGCGGGGCGGATGCCTCCCACCGGGGCGGAAGGCCGGGATTTGTACACGTGGAAAACGAAACCACGCTTCTTTTTCCCGACTACTCCGGCAACGCGATGTTCAACACCCTCGGAAACCTCACCGTCAACCCCTCGGCGGGTTTACTGTTTATAGATTTCAAGACTGGCAGCACCCTGCAGCTGACCGGAATGGCGGAAATTTTGTGGGACGCGGAAACGGCGGCTCGATTGACCGGGGCGGAACGCGCCGTGCGTTTCTCTCTGCTCGAAGCCAGGGAGTTGCAGAACGTGATCTTGCTGCGGGCCGATACGGTCGAGTTTTCTCCCTTCAATCCGGCAGGGTGATCCCCTCTTGTGTCAGGGAAACTCAGAAGAGGGAACCGCCTCCCCCGAAAAATCGTTTTCAGCATTGGATCACACCCGGTTTGGATTTCCCCAGGAGAACGACGATGGCTTTAGGAACGCTGACCCTTCACCGCTTTAACGGAGACGAAACCTACGCGGTTTCGCGAGCCGATCTGCGCTTCTCAGTTACGCCAAAAGAAAGTGTACTGGAGTTCCAAATCTTCACCGAACCCGAAGCTCTGTCTAGTACAACGGACAGCCAGGGTTCGGGCGGCCCTCTCGATGCCGTCTGGCAGGTCGTTCTCACGCAGTTCGATCCCGCTCACCTTGTCGCGCAGAAATTCTACCTTCCCAAAGGATACGACGACGAAAACATGGCCTACCGAACCAACTTTTATTATTACGAACATTCCACCATTGACGCAAGCGCGATTGAAATTTTGGCCCAAACAGACAAAGGATACCGGGCAAAGCTCACTGGCGAATTCCAAGACCCGGACTTTTATGACAATTCCAAGCCGCCCACCCGCATCGAACTCGAAGCCGACTTCACGGCGGCGCAGTCTGAGACTGCTCTAAAGCCCGTCGGCTAACTTCGTTTTAGAGGGGCACTTCGTTCTGCCCGGCTCTTTCTCTGCCCAAATCGCTTCCGCAAGAAAAAGGGCTTTCTCCCCCTCGCGATGAGGCTTCCGCACCGCTTGATGCGCCTTTTCCCCGTTCGGCGTCCCTCTCTCTCAGGGTGAAAAATCCGACCTCCCCGCCCCCTAATCCTCCAGAACGCGCCCTTTCGTCTCGACGACGAGCGGCAGCAAACACAATCCGATCAACGGAACAAACCCCACATAAAAGAGCGCGTTCATAGCACTTTGCACCGGGCTTTGGCTTGTGGCGGCGCGAACGATGAGCAGCGGGCCCGCCGCCGTAATCACCCGCCCCGCGTTGTAGCAAAAGCCTGCCCCCGTGCCGCGCAGCCGCGTGGGAAAAAGTTCCGGCAGGTAGTACGTGAAAGAACCGAACACGCCGAACACGGTTAGGCCAATCGGGAAATACATCAGCAGCCGTTCCTCCTCGGACATCGGCAGGCGGAATGCGGCAAAGACCGCGAGAGCGGAAAGCAGAAAGTAGACGCCGAACATGGTGCGCCTGCCGAGGTATTTTGCTGCCGGAACCGTCAGCAGGGTTCCGATCAGGCCGCCGAAGTTGAACGCATTTGTCGCCTGCACCTTCCATCCTTCCACAAGCGCGGTAGTCGCCGCCTTGTCGAGTGCCCCGGTCACTGCCCGCGCTTTAGCCATGCCGCCCGCAATCGTGGGAATGAAATTGGAGACGCTCCACCAGGTCAGCAGCGCGGTGAGGGCCATCAAAAACCCGCTGAGGGTGGACTTGCGAAGCTGCGGCGTGAAGAGTTCGGCGATTTTCGGGGCGGCTCCTCTGGCGCGTGTCCAGCGTTCCGGCTCTTTAATCCAGAGGCGCAGGATCAGGGCCGCCGCCGCCGGAATGAGGCCGCAGAGAAATACCCATCGCCAGGAAGTTTCGGGAGAGCCTTTCAGCCATTTGCCGGAGATTTGCAGATTGACGAAGGTGGCCAGAAACAAACCCATCGGCGCGGAGGTGTAGAGCAGTGCCCCCGCCTCCACGCGGCGTTTTTCGGGCACGACCTCTGCCACCATCGCGGCTCCGGCGGCCCACTCTCCGCCGATGCCCAGTGACGCGACCAAACGGCAGATGATGAGAAAGGGAAGGTTGGGGGCGAAGGCGCAGGCGGCGGTTCCCGCTGAATAGCAGAGCATGGTGAGGAGGAGCGTTTTCGTGCGCCCGATGCGGTCGGCGACTTTGCCGAAGAGTGTACCTCCAACTGCCCAGCCGACGAGAAGCAGGGACGCCGTGATTCCAACCCATTGCAGGGTTTGCTGTGTAGCGAGGGGGGTTCCGATGGGAATGCCGAGCAGTGTGGGCACACAGTTGGAAGCCACATAATTGAAGAGAAGGCCGTCGAAGATGTCGAAGCCCCAGCCGAGCCAGGCCGCAAAGATAACGGCCCATTGATAGCCGGTCATGTCCCAGAAGGTGCGTTGATTTTTCAAGCGAGCGTTCTCCCCGATTGGCGTGAGGAGTGTGTTCGCCTTCGGCGCGGCAATGTCCTGCCCGGTTTCCGTCTTGGGGCGAAAGGCGTTTCAGCGGGAGGCGAGGATCAGGGTGAGATCGTCATCGGTGCGGTTGGTGATGCGGGGGGAGCGCAGAAAGGTTTCAAGCTGCCGGCGGGCCTCGGCCTCGTCTTCGATGTTCGCGGCGAATTGAAGCAGGGGCGTGAAAAAGGGAGCGTGAGGAGTGCCTTCGGGAAGTTTAAGGGCGAGCCGCTGCAAGCCGTCGGTGAACAGGGCGAGGTGGGCGGCTTCGCCGCGCCAAAGCCGAATTTGCGCGGTTTGGAGGGCCCCTTCGGAGATCAAAAAGGTCGTTTCGTTCGCGTGTTCGCCGTTTTGCGGGGTAGTGAGGGGGTGCAGATCGCCCCTGTTGTCCTGTACGACGATGGCTCCGTCCCCAATTTGCGCCGCCGCCACATAATCCGGCGCGGCAATGGCAATGAGCAGGGTAGCGGCAAACTCACGCAGGGGGAGTTCTTCCGCCTCCGCCTGCCGCTCCAGCGCACCGAGGGCATGGTTCAGCGGGGCGGTCAGGATTTCGCGCAGCCGTTCGGGGGGAAGTTCCAGAAGGTCTTTCGGCAGTGAATTAAGCCAGAGATAGGCGGCCTCGCACGCCAGAGCCGCGCCCTCCTCCGCTCTCGACGCCGAGCCTGCGCCATCCGAAACCGCCGCGATCAGCCGACCGCCGGGTAAAACCCCGACCGCGTGGGCATCCTGGCACGGCAGCCCTGTCTTAAGGTGGCTTGTTCCCGCCACCGAAACCCCTGCTGTCTTCCACATGAAGGTTTCTACGAACGATCCCGCCGTTTCATCTACACAAAAGTCGGGCTTTTCCCGGAAGGCGGTTTTCTTTCTTCGCCTTCGGAGAGGCGGGCAAGAAACGGCTCGACCTCTTTTAAAAAAAGATCGGGAACCTCCGCAAAGGGGGCGTGACCGCAGGGCATTTCCACAAATCGAGCCGCTGGAAAACAGTCCCGCGCAGCCCTCCCGTCTGTACGGGCGGGGATCACCGGGTCGTATTTTCCGAATAGCAGCAGGGTCGGGGCTTTGATCGTGCGGGAGGAGTGCCTGAGATCGTTTTCAGGTGTGGCAAAACTCTGCCATACCTTGCGGTTGAGGGCAATGCGTTCCGGGAGGGATTGCACGGTCTCCGCCCGGTGCAGCATCGCTTTCACGGTTTCGGTTCGCCTTCTGAGATAGAGGCGGGCAAACGCTTTCGGGGGCAAAGAAAAACGACCGCTTTGCAGACGGCAGAAGCACCGGGTCAGTGCATGGTGCGCAGTGAAGCCGCCGGGCGCGACCAGAACCAGCCCCCGCACCTTGTCCGGTAACTCGGAGGCCAGCCGAGCGGCGGCGTTGCCGCCAATCGAATTGCCGATAAAAAAGGCCGGAGGGAGCGACAACGCGGTCAGGAACTCGCGCAATGTTTCATAGTAAAACTCTCCTCCGACAGAGGCAAGAGGGGGCGGGAAATCCGATTGACCAGAGCCGGGCCAATCGAGCGCGATTGTTTGGTGGTTTTGAGCCAGGGCAGGGGTGACCGCCCCGAAATCTCCGCCTTCGCCGGGAAGAGCGTGGAGCAGAACGACCGGAGTTCCTGTGCCTTCAATTGAGTAATGAACCGAACCTGTGGACAGAAGCATTCGGGGCATCTTCGTCAGAAATCCTTTCCGGAGCGAAAAGTTTGCTCCTCGTGTGGGTTGCTGTTCAATTGCCTGAACCTCAGAAATTTGTTTTGGGCAGGGCGGCGATCACTTCGTCGCTCGCCTCCGAAGCATACTTCTTGAAATTTTCGACAAAGAGTTTGGCAAGACGCTGTGCGGCACGGTCGTATTCGTTCGGGTCTTTCCAGGTGTCGCGAGGGTTGAGGATTGTCTGCGGAACGCCAGGAACCTCCGTCGGCGTGTAAAGCCCAAAGACCGGATCGGTGCGATAAGCCACTTTGTCCTCGGCAAGATCGCCGTTCAACGCGGCATCAAGCAGCGCACGAGTATGTTTGATGCTAATGCGCTGCCCTTCGCCGTAGGCGCCGCCGCTCCAGCCAGTATTGATAAGCCAGCAGGTCGCCTCGTGCTCGGTGAGACGTTCACCCAGCAGGGCCGCATAAGTTGTGGGATGCAGGGGAAGAAACGGCTGCCCGAAGCACGCGCTGAAGGTGGCTTCCGGCTCACTGCCCATGCCGCGCTCCGTTCCGGCGACTTTTGCGGTGTAGCCGGAAATGAACTGGAAGCGGGCTTGAGCGGGCGTGAGTTTCGCGATAGGCGGAAGCACGCCGAATGCATCGGCGGTGAGGAAAAAGAGGTTTTTGGGGTGTCCTCCCACCCCTGGAATGCGTGCCCCCGGAATGAAATCCACCGGATAGGCGGCGCGGGTGTTTTCTGTCAGGGCAGCACTGCTGTAATCGAGTTCACGGGTTTGTTCGTCCAGGACGACGTTTTCGAGCACCGAGCCGAACTTCACGGCGTTCCAGATTTGCGGCTCGTTTTCGCGGCTCAGCCGAATACACTTGGCGTAGCAGCCGCCCTCGAAATTGAAGACGCCCTCTTCGCTCCAGCCGTGTTCGTCGTCGCCGATCAGGTCGCGGGTGGGGTCGGCGGAAAGCGTGGTTTTCCCCGTGCCCGACAGCCCGAAGAAAAGAGCGGTGTCCCTCTTGTCGCGCCCGATATTGGCGGAGCAGTGCATCGGAAAAAGGTTCTGCTGGGGAAGCAGATAGTTCAGCAGGGTAAACACGCTTTTTTTGATTTCGCCGGCGTATTCGGTTCCTCCGATCAAAACCAGGCGTTTTGCAAGATGGATGGCGATAAAGGTCTCGGACTGGGCACCGCCTTTTTCCGGCATGGCGCGAACACCGGGGCAGTCTATCAGGGTGAAGGCTGCTTCCTCGTTGAAATCTGGAGGGTCGGGATAGAGGTCAGGGCGTACCAGCAGCGTCCGGGCGAAAAGTGCGTGCCAGGCATACTGCGTAATCACGCGCACCGGCAGGCGATAACGTGCGTCCGCCCCTCCGTAGAGATGTTCAACATAGAGGGGCCGGGATGCGACAAAGGCCTTTATCTGCTCGTAAAGCCGATCAAAGGCGGCTTCCGTCATTTTATGATTGACAACGCCCCACCAGAGTTTGTCCTGAGTGGAGGGTTCCTCGACAATAAACTTATCTTTGGGAGAACGCCCGGTGAACTTGCCGGTTTTCACCACAAACGCTCCGTTTTCGGCAAAGTGACCTTCACCGCTGCGGAGTGCCGCTTCCAGCAGCTCGGCAGTGGAACCATCCGCATGAACTTCATGAGAGGAAGAAATTCCGAGTGGGTCTAAAAAAGAAACGTAATTATGGGGCGAGGTCAACTTCGGTTCCTGTTGATTTGGATCGGGGTTCTCTGAGGCGAGTCGCGGGGCTGCCGCGCCCGCCCGCAGAAAACGATTTGTTTTCTTTAGTGTACCCGCTGAAACAGAAAGTGAAGCCGCTCGCGGCGGCATAACAGGAGAAAAATTAGAGGTGAGGCACTGCTCGTTTTTCCGCCAAAAATAAGGTTGATTTGCTGTCGCTCAAGCGGGCTTCCGCGCTGAATTCCCCACAGCGGCAGCCTCTTTCGGTACCGCGTTTTTCAGTAAAACAGGGTGCTCAGATTGGCTTCAACTTCCGCCCCAATTGCAATCAGTACGTCACTGTGATTTTCGCAGAGAAGCCAGCGTAAATCCTGCGCGATCAGCGTGTATTCAAATCCATGACATTCACCAATGACTCTCTGAATGGTTTCAACCGCCCCCTCATAAACACGATACGAAGGACGGCTTCCGCTGCTCTCTACGATCCACCAAACGACTTCGTGGGGGGCAGGAACGATTTGACTCAGAAAAAGAAATCCATCTCCTCCCCCGCAATGATGCGAAAGCCCCCTCTCTCGAAAGTCTTCCCACCACCAGGCTCGTCCTGTGGAGGCGACAAAATGTGCTTCCGCCCGAACAAAGATCGCTTCCGCCTCCGGTTCCGCCAGCAGCCTCAGCGATGTTTCCGGCAGCTGAAGTGCCACCCGTGCTTTTTCGATCTCCGTCACAATCGAATGCATTTTTCTTTCTCCCTCCACTCTTTTTAGTTTTGAGGCGCGTCGAGAGACACCGCAAAAAAGTCTGAAAAAGGGCTGACTTTGATTATTTTCGGTTTTTGGCGGCGGTTATCGCGTATACTGTTCACCGAACCGGTCAAAATGACGCGGGCGATGGGTGAAAACGGCTTTTCCGAAACCAGAGTCGCCCGGAAAGTAGAACCATGAGCAAACGTAAGCCGGAGCGCACCACTCCGAAAATTGCAGGGTCCGAAGTCTATGGACAGGGCGACCTTGCGCCGCAGGCTGGCAATACAGTGTTCAAACACCGCCAGAAATATCATGTCTTTGTGGGAATGAACGAAGTGCTCGTTACCGAAGACAAAGAGGCCGCTCTTAAAGAAGCTGCCAAAGCCCGTCCCGCCGCCTAAGAGAGCGGAGAAAGCAGAACCTCTCCATGAGCCACCGACAGAAACACAAACATAAATCCCGCAACCGCACCCACACGGTGAAGCCGCCGCTTCAACTGAAGCCGCTTCCCCCTTATGTAGACCCGAATGCTCCCAAAGCCGAACTCACCGTTCCGCCCGCCGAGCCGAATGCTCCCAAAGCCGAACCCGTCGCCGTTTAGAAACTCGGCCCTGCCCAGGGTTAAAAGTTCTTTTCTTTTTGCCTGAACAAAAGGGCGATGCATCCGCATCGCCCTTTTCCATCTGGGTTCCCGAAATGATGATATAATAAAACTAAACAACCGAAGGAGGTGAACCGGATGGCCCCCATCGAACAACCCCAGCCCCTGAAAACCCTGCGGGGAACCTGGAACGAAATCCTCTCCCATAGCCACGAAATCCCCGAAGGGTCCCAGGTCGAAGTCAGGGTCTTCGGCAAGGCCGTTTCCGCAAACCCGGAAACCGCAACGATGACTTTGCTGCGTTCCTGGCTCGAAGAGGACGCCACCGACAACGCGGAGGAGGTTGCGGAGGCAGAAGCCGACCTGCTTGCTTTCAAGCGCGGTATGAACGCTCCCCGCAAAGAGGCCGGAACCCGGCTGCCCTACCCGGAGGCCGAATGACCCCGCCCCTAACCCTTTTTCTCGACAGCGGCCCCCTCGGACTTATCACCAATCCGAAACGTCCCCCGGAAACCGTCGCCATCTTGAAATGGGCGATCTCCCTGCAAAGGGCAGGACATCGCTTTGTCGTTCCTGCCATTGCCGACTATGAAGTGCGGCGCGAGTTGATCCGTGCCGGGAAAACAAACGGGCTTGCCCGCCTCAATGAGTTCAACACCTCTGAACCGGGACGGTATTTATCTGTCACGGATTCGGCACTGCTGCTGGCTTCCGAGTTGTGGGCGCAGGCGCGTTCGGCAGGAACGGCAACCGCCGACCCCAGAGAACTTGACGGCGATGTGCTTATTGCGGCCCAAGCTCTCGATACCGGGCTTTCCCCGTCTGAGTTTGTCCTTGTGACGGGCAACATCGGGCATCTCGCGCAGTTTGCTCCTGCGCAGCTTTGGACAACTTTGAAGCCGTGATCGAACCCCTAATCCTGCACCCCGGCAATCCGCAGGGCCTCGTCCGCCTGACCGATCAGATGAAACGTCATCTCGCTTCGCACGTTGTCGGGCAGATCTTCGAGGTCTTTTTCGTTGTCACGCGGCAGGATCACCTCGCGGATGCCTGCCCGGTGCGCCGCCAGCACCTTTTCTCGGACTCCGCCGACCGGCAAAACTCGTCCCCGCAGCGTAATCTCTCCCGTCATCGCAATGTCCCGCCGAATGGGTCGCTGCGTGAGAGCCGAAGCAATTGCCGTCGCAATCGTGATTCCCGCCGAAGGCCCGTCTTTCGGAACGCCGCCTGCCGGAACGTGCAGGTGAACATCGGTGGTGCGGTAGAAATCCTCGTCAATTTTGAGTTCCTGAGCGCGAGACCGAACGTAGGAAAGGGCGGCCTGCGCCGATTCCTTCATCACATCGCCGAGCTGCCCCGTTAACTGCACCCGTGCATCGTGCCCCTTGAGCAGACTCACTTCAATCGTCACGGTGTCGCCGCCGAATTCGGTGTAGACCAGCCCGGTGGCGGCGGCAATCTGATCCTCTTCTTCCATCACCCCAAACCGAAAACGCGGCTTGCCCAGATAGACTGGAATGTCGCCTTCGTCAATGATCTCTCGCAGTTGGTCGCCGCCTGCCACCTTCAACGCCACTTTGCGGCAAAGGGCCGCTACCTCGCGTTCCAGGTTCCGAACCCCGGCCTCGCGTGTGTACTGCCGAATGAGCGAACGGATTGCGGCCTCCGTCAGCACGAACTGCTCGGAGGTCAGCCCATGCTCTTTGCGCGTTCGGGGAATGAGGTGCTGAAGCGAAATCGCGAGTTTTTCTTCCTCGGTGTACCCGGCAAAATGAATGACTTCCATCCGGTCGCGCAGGGCGGCGGGAATGGTGTCCAGCAAATTCGCGGTGGTGACGAACATCACGTCTGAAAGATCAAACGGAGCCTCCAAATAGTGATCGCTGAACTCGGCGTTTTGCTGCGGGTCGAGGGCTTCGAGAAGCGCGGAGGACGGATCGCCGCGAAAATCCATGCCGAGTTTATCAATCTCGTCAAGCATGAACACGGGATTGTTGACGCCGCTTTGCTTGATGCCCTGCAAAATTCGCCCCGGCATGGAACCGATGTAGGTGCGCCGATGCCCTCGAATCTCCGCTTCGTCGCGTACCCCGCCCAGCGAAATCCGCACGAACTTCCGCCCCAGTGCCCGCGCAATGGACTTTCCAATCGAGGTTTTCCCCACACCGGGCGGACCGGAAAAACACAGAATCGGCCCTCGTGTCGAGCCAGTCAGTTTTCGCACGGCCAGAAATTCCAGAATTCGCTCTTTCGCTTTTTTCAATCCATAGTGATCTTCATCGAGCACCCGCTCTGCCTCAGCGACTTCGATATGATCGGGCGTAGACACACTCCAAGGCAGCGATACCATCCAATCCAGATAATTCCGAACCACCACGCCTTCGGGGGCAGCGTAGGGCATCCGCTCCAGCCGCTCCACCTCTTTGTAGGCACGTTCGGCAACGGCGTCAGGCATTCCCGCTTCCACAATTTTCTGACGGTACTCATCCAGCTCAACACTGCGCTCGTCGCGCTCGCCGAGTTCCTGCTGAATTACCTTCATCTGCTCGCGGAGCAGGTATTCGCGCTGAGTGTCGCCCATTTCCTTTTCCACCTGAGAGCGGATATTCTTCTGAATATCGAGAATGTCCATCTCTTTGCGGAGAACGAGGGACAAACGCTCCAGCCGCTCCCTCACATCGGTGGTTTCGAGGATTTCCTGCTGGGCTTCAACCCGCATTTTCGTCAGGTAAGGGGTAATAACATCGGCGAGGCGGCCCGGTTCCTCCGTGTTGACGACATTGATCAGGGCCTCCGGCTGAATGTTTTTCGAGATCGAAACGATCTGCTCGAACTGCGTGGTCACATCCCGCATCAGGGCCTCGATTTGAATGTCTTTTTTTTCCGAGGTGGGCAGGGGTTCGACGATCACGCGAAAATGCGGCTCGGTTTGCAAAAATTCCACGATCCGGCAGCGTTCCAGCCCCTCCAGCATCACCCGCACCGTTCCATCGGGAACGCGCAGAATCTGCATTACCTCCGCCACAATTCCCACTTGGTAAATCTGCTCCTCCTCCGGGTCTTCGGCACTGAGGTCGGACTGCGCCACAATAAAGATGTGCCGGGAGTTGGCGGTCGCTTCATCTAGGGCACGAACCGATTTTTCACGCCCCACCAAAAGCGGAAAGATCATATGTGGAAAGTAGACCTGATCGCGGATCGGCAGAAGCGGCAGCGTTTTGGGAAAAGCACCGGCGGCACTTTCTTCTTCCAAACGTTGAATGGCGGCCATCACTTCGGCATCAATTTGCGGATCGGTGAGTTCGTCGGCATCAAGCACTGCGGGCTTGGATTTGCGGGAAATTCGGGGCATGAGACAGGAAGACCCTCTCGCGTTGGACTGAGCAAAAACAAGTGAAATTTTGTAGAAATGCAGAGGAGTGATTCGAGAGAAGGGAGCAGGAATCCTGCTTGAAAACCGAGGCGAAGGCGGGAAACCCCGCCAGGAAAAGCCAGGGACTTTTCTCAGAGACCAAACAGAGAGGAAAAGCCGCTGAAGGGTAGACAGAAAATTTTCTGTCTACCCTTCAGCGTTTTTACCGTGCTTCGGGTTTGAGCATTAGTGTGCGGGGGCGTTCAGTTTGTCGTAAATAAGATCGCCCTTGCTGTCGGCATTGATCTGTCCATTACTTACCGGCTTGCCCGTGTTCGGATTGATGATTTCGGCTCCGCCATCGTCCTTTCCATCAGGGCCGACACTGTAGAGCGAAAAGCCGTTCTTCAAGACGGCGTACTTCAGTTCGCTCGGCCCGAACGGGTCAGAGAGAAGTTCCGGCTTGAGCGGCAGTTCCTTCAGGCGGGCGGGATAATGCCCGTGTTTTGCACGAAACGCCTCCAGATGGTAAGAGCAGATCAACATTCGCCGCTGCGTCATCAGAATCGTTTGCCGAAACAAAACCGTCTGCCCCACTGGAGACACCCAGCGCACAATCAGATCGAACGGCACCGGGGGATCGGGCAGCTTCCAGGAAGAAAGGCTGTGCGCCCGCGAGATCAACTGATCCATGTACTGGGCAAAGTTATGCAGCGTCCAGCGTTTGTTCACTAAATAAAGCGCGAGTTTCACACTGAAGTCATCCTGCCGGCTTCCGGGATCCATGTAGTTTCCCCAGTTCGTTCGCAGCTGCTTCAGGTATTGCGCCCGCCAGTCGGGTTTTGCGAACAAGGTGACCAGGGCTTCCATCGTTCCGTCCTTTTCGTTCTGGAACGCAGTCAGGGCAGGCAGGGGCGATTCGGAGAGCTCCCTCAGCACGGCGCGGCAGGCATGCGCCTCTTCCTTACTAACGCCGTAACTGCCCGTGAAGGCGGCGGCCTGCCTTCCATCCAGGGAAGGGAGAAGTTTCTGCATGGCCTGCAGCCCCGTCCCTTCAATTGCCGAAGCCACCAGAGAATGAATGAGGCTGCCGCCATTTCGCAGGCCGCGAGCCATTTGCAGCAAATCGCCGTAAACATTGCCCGCTTCCGCAAACTTTCGGTGCTGTTCCAGAAGTCGGCCCTGAACGATCATCAAACGAGCGAGGGCGCGGAAGTCCGCGAGTTCCGGCAGCAGCTGATCGAAGCGCGTCACACGGGGAACCACAAACTCCGTTTCTAAATTGGCGCGGTTTACCGTCTGATGTGCCGCCTCCAGCGCAGGCTCACAGCTTTTGAGAAATTTGCTTTCTAACTGAAACCGCTGCATCCATTCGAAGGATGCCTGCTGAACCCGCGCTTGTTTGAGAGAAGTTTCTACAGACGATCCTTGGCCAGAAAGCGGTTGCCCAGCGGCATCTTTCTCCACCAGCTTACGATTTGCTTCCCATTTCGCCTCTTGATTCTCGAACGCATCCCTCTCCTTTTTCGAGGGCAGGAGTTTCGTGGCGTTAACGAGGTCATTGTAGGCATTCTGAAGCGGCAGAACTTGGGGAACGATCTGCACATCGGGGGCTTTCCCTGCGTAGAGCGTCCATATTCCGCCCAACAGAAACAGCAGTCCGCCTGTAACTGCGAACGCTTGGAACCCCTGGCTTACCAGGCGGACGGCGGGGCTTCGCGTTGGGTAAAGCCGTCCCGCCGTGTCGGTTCCAAACTGCTGCAGACGTTCCAACTCCAGAAGTGCCGATTGAATTCCCTCACGCGGAACCGGGCTGTGCTTCATGGCGAACAAGTCTTCTGAAATTCGGGTCTCGGCGGGATGCTTTCGCCCCAAAATGGTTTTGCTGAAAATCGAGAATTTCATCGCTGTGCACCCTCCGCCCCGGCAATCGCTTTTGCCGGAGAGCCGTTCTGACGGGGAGAAATCGTTTCGTCGCTCATCAAGGCTCGCAGGCGTCCCCGCGCAACAAACAACCGCGACTTGATCGTGCCCTCGGCCACCCCCTGTACTTCGGCAATGTCGGCGATAGAGAGTTCCTGCAGGTGATGCAGCAAAAACACCTCTCGCTGCTCATCGGGCAGCCGCTTCAGTGCCAATTCCAGAGAGAGCATTTCCGGCAGGGGCAGACCGCTCCCGCCAGCAATTTCGCCCGCCTCCTCCAGGGAGAGGGATGCGGGTTTTGCTTTTCGCCAGCGCGTATACTCATGAAAGGCAATTCGATGAAGCCAGGTTCGAAGCGAGGCCCCGGCTCGAAATCCACCCAGGGCTTTCCAGGCGGAAATCATCGTTTGCTGAGTGAGGTCACCTGCTGCCTCTTCGCTTTCGGTAAGGTAGCGCAAAAATCGAAAAAGGTCGGGGTAATACGTTTCCACCAGCCAGTTTCCGGCACTGCGTTCCCCCTGTAGAATGCGGCGCACTTGTTCTTTTTCTTGTCGTCTGGTCATAAAGTTTCCCCATAGGTTTTCAGACCGTTCTGTTCTGCATCCATAGAGTCTTTCTGTTGGCCTGGGGTTCGATCCGGCCCGAAAATAAAACGGCCCTGCCGCTTTTCGCGGCAGGGCAGAATCAAAACGCTGATCTTTCAATTTTCAGAACCGGGTGGCCGTGAGGTCGAAGGAAAGCCGCTTGTTGTAGGTTGAGTAGGTGAACTGAAGTTCCCGCGCTCCGATCCGCCGTCCCAGGGTAAACTGCAAATCCTTGAACGATCCCGTATCGTAGTTCGAGTAGGTGCCGGAAAAGAGAAAACGCCAGTCGCGAGATACCCGGTAGCTCATGTCGGCGTAAAGGGTGGCGTCCGGGGCATCGGCATAAAACGAGCCGAAAACGGAAGCATCGAAACGCCTGCCCTTGTTCACATTGTACGACAGCCCAAGCCGATGATGCCCCGTTGGGGTGTAGTTCCCCAGCGGCTGATGGACGAAATCATAGGTGAGAGCCAGAACGCCTCCATTGTTCATCTGCCGATCCAGCGAAAGGCTCGCGGTGGTGGCGATTCCGTTAGCTCCATTGTTCTGCCACAGCTGCCCGATACTGAACGAATTGCTGAGGGTGGTGCGGGCATCCAGCTGGCGCGGTCGGGTGTAAGTCCGCAGCGTCAACTGCTCTGTGTTTTCGTTTCGGACGCCTACCACTGTATCCTGAGAGCGGATATTGCTGGAATTGAGGTTGGTTCCGAGGGTGTACATCAGGTTTTTGGAGCCGAGCATCTGACGGGGCTGCGACTCGAGGTAGAAATCTCCCCGGCGGCTGCTTTCGATCAATCCTGCCCAGGTTTGGCCGCCGGACAGGTTAAAGCCCCAGCGCACCCGTCGTGCCTGCTGGTTGAAGTTGGCAGTGGAATAAACTCCGGTGTGCTGCGGGAAGTCCAGATAAATTCCACCCTGTGAATTTCTTCCGAAATCCTGGTTGTGAAGCCAGCGAAAACTCCAGTCCCCGCGAGTCAGCCCTGTAAACCCGTAGGCTCCCTCAAACTGCCGCCCCCTCTGCTGATTGTAAGACTGAATCACATCTACCGAAAAACCCTGATTCTGGGAAAAGTAGCTTCGTCCCAGCTGCTGCTGGTTTCTCAGGTAAACCGTGCCGGAGCCGTTTGCGGTCATATTGTAATAAATCGGCAGATCCAGCCCAAATCCGTTGGTTCCCACCGAAACGAACTGATCCTCGAATAGTTCGGGCGCATCGAGCCGCATTTGGTGATAAGCCGCCGAGTAAATCTGCTGCCCGTCCTGAATTACCTTGGGTTTGTTGAAGATAAGGCGGTCTCCCGGAAAGTAGGTGATTCCTCGTGCGGCCACCACCAGTTTCGATTGAAGGGTGGGCAGCAGCAGGTAACTGTTCGGAATCGTGGTCGTCAAGACCGCAACACGCAAGTTTTGACCCGTAATCTCTGAAATCTGCGGCTTGCCCTCGAAGTCCACAATTCCAAAGCCGCTGCCTTCGCCCAGCCGATAGAGAAGGCGGCTTCCGGTTACCGTGTTTTTGGCGCGTTTAACGGTGACGTTGCCGTGAGCGCGAACGATCAGCCCGTCGCAGTACAGATAAAGGCGGTCTGCCGTGATTTCATAATTGCGGTATTTAACCTTTGCACCGCCGTTTTTGCCGCTCGCTTCAATAACCTTATCGGCTACACTGTACGCTAGATAGTTGGAGCCGCTGACCTCAATGTAGCTTTTCCCCTGGTACAGGGCTTCGGCATCGTCGGTGAAGGAGACCTCAATGGGTTCCGTGACCGCTCCGCGTACATTCGCGGTCACCTTCGCCACCCCTGAAATCGCACTGGACAATTCCACCTGAGCAACGCCGCCGAACGTTTGTGCTCGGTTTTGCGACAGAACGCCCAGCGTGGTGAAAAACTGAACGTCTACATTCGAGACCTGTTTTCCGTTGGCCTCCCGCACCTCGGCACGAAGCTGAGTTTTTTCTCTTCCATTTGAGAGCAGAACATAGCGCGTGGCCCGCAGCGAGAGAATATATTGCTGGGCCTCGCTTTGGGCGGAGGCGAAAAGCAGGAAGAGGAACGCGAGTGCGCTCCAGATCGTTCGTGCAAAGGATTGGGACGAGGGTGCAGTCATAGCAGCTTCTTTATGGTCTTATCAAAACACAGGCGGGGAAATCGTGAGAAAGAGCCGGACAGCGAATGTCCGGCTTTCGTTTTGGGTGACGCGAAACAAAAAGCCGTTTTAGAAAGGGGGCGGCTTTTTCGGCAGCCTAGAATTTTGTGTAGAGAAGCTGCTGAGAAAGCTTTTCGGTTGCGTCTCGAACAGTATCCAGCGCGATTTGTACTTCCGTCTGGCCTTTGGTTCCAGGCTTTCCGGTGATGGTTTCGCTGGCGGTTTTGGTGACGAGTTTTCCAGTGGAAAAGTCCACAAGGCGCAGCGTCATATCGAGCGTAACTGTTTTTTTGTCCTCATCATATTTGTATTCGCCAACCGACGAAGTGATGAGCAGCTTATAACCGGTGATCGTGCTGAGTTTTTGCAGCTTTGTGTTGAGGGTGAACGGCTTTTCCACATCGCCGCTGGTCAAAGTTTGATCGGTTAGACCGCGTTTGATCGTTGAAAGCGAGCGGCGCATAAAGACGCCATTGTACTCGCCGGTCGCTTCGAGCTTGCGCTGGATTACCCGGATGATGTCGTCGGTGAGTTGATCGCTCACTCCGCCACTGGTCTCAGGGGGCGTCAGCAAAATTCCCTTGAGCGGGGTAATCATTTTGCCGTTAATTTTTTTACCGCCCTTCCCGTCTTTTTTGGCAGGCATCTTTTTGGTCGAGGCCTTCTCATCCATTTTCGGGGCAGGGGTCGTTTCCTGAGTTTTGGGCGGCACATTGGCTCGTGTTTGAGCCTGGACGAGGCCCAGGCTTCCGCCTGCAAAAAGAACGGCGGCACAAACCGAGATGAATAAAGTCTTCATTGAGATCATTTTCCTGCGAGTTTTGTGGAAGGTCGAGTTTGAGGGAGCACGGCGGCTCCCTCAAATCGGTTTGCTTCCGGGTTAGCGGGTGACCACGTAAGGGCGAACCTGCCGGTCGGTTTGTCCGTCTTCCCCCACTGCCAGCACCTCAACGTTGTAGAGGCCGGCGGCAACGCCGGTTCCCTGTCCGTTTTTCATGTCCCAGACAACGGAGCCGTTTCCAGCCTCGGCAGCGCGGGTGTTCGACACCAGCGTTCGGATGGCTCTGCCGCTTCGATCTCGGATCACGATGCGCGTTTCCGAGGCCTGCGTGGTGTTGTAGTTGATCGTCACAGCGGAGGCGACTCCCGCAGCGCGTGAGTTTCCTTCGACAATCTCGAAGTTGGTGATCCGCACCCGGCCCGCACCGCGCGTCGGCGAAGCTTCAAGGGTGAGGGTCTTCACACCGCTTCCACCGGTATTGACGGTGACAGAGGCACGAGTTCGCAGCGGAGTTCGTGAATTAGTGGCGTCGTCTACCAAAGTGAGTTGATAGTCTTGCGGAACACTTGAAGCCAGAGATGCCCAGCTTACGGCCACGTCTTCGTTGGGTTTCGAGGATCGGATCATCAGGTTCCACGTTTTGCGGGTCAGGCTGGGTGAGCGCAGGTCTTGAGCAAAGCGGCTTCGCCCACTATCGTAGTTCTGATTGACGATGCTCATCTCCAGCCGGTTATCCAGCACCGGGGGTTTCTCGTATTTGTAACCGTCGAGATGATCGCTTGCTTTTGGGGCAACGCCGACAAAGGTTTCGGTGTCCAATCCTGATGAACTTTTCGCGGTCAGTCGAAGCCGCCAATTGTCACGTCGGTTTTGTCCCACCAGATTGCTGCCGGAAGCCGCACGAGTGACCACCGTTCCGGGGGTATCTACTCCGGTGAACGTGACCGTAATGCTGGGCTTTCGGACAAACATCCAGTAGGCATCATAGGGGTCCATCGTAAAGCCGATACTGTCCACAAGCACATAACGCCAGTTGCGTGAATCTGGGTCGGAAGTGTCCCATCGCCAGATTGCCTGGGAAATCCAGCCATTGACGGGATCGGCGGCATCGGCGGCACTGAGGCTAGTACCGGCGGTGTCTTTGATCGTTTGTTCGGAGAAGCGAATTCCGTAGACATACGGATTTCCTATAATCTGCCAGCCGCTTGTGAAGTCTGCGGTGGCTCCTCCCGTATTGGGCTGAATCTGATTGTCAATCGGCTTGGCGATGGTGGTATTGATTGGTATGGACTTATCCACATTAAGGCGGCTGTAAATCCAATAGCCATAACCCGGTTTCAGACCGCCTTTCGTCAGGCGGACGGTGCTGTACGGGGAGGTTCCAGCGGAAACCGTCGGATCGTACTTCACAATTTCGTAGTCGCTGTCGCTAAGGCCGAGCAGTTCATTGGCGTTCACGCTGCTAGTCAACAAGGGAAAGGAAACCATTCGGTACTTGATGCCAGCGGCGTCTTTACCCTTAAGCAGAAGTGTAGCCGGAGCAGGTACTTCAATCGTTCGCTGCACCACTTTTCCAGCGGCTCCTACGGAGGCGGCCCCTGCCGAAACCGAGTAGGTTAACCTGCCGGAGGCGGCTCCGTTGGCTCGCACCTGCCACGTAATCGAACTTTCCGCCCCGGACGCCACGTTGTCAATTGTTTTTGTCAGCGTTTCACCAGGAGCCAGTTCCAACCCGGCGGGCAGCTGCAAGGTCAGCGTCACCCTTCCGCTTCCAAACGCCGGGGAGCCGTTCAAACCCGTGCTGTTCGCAACGGTAGCAGTAACGGCAAAGGGATTCGGCGCGGGCGAATTTTGGGTGTAATTCAGCGCAGGCGGGGAAGAGACCTGAAGTCCGAGCGGCTGGCTGTAATCGCCGTCGTTGAAGGATTGCCCTACATAGGTCACGATACTGCGAGTGGAACCGTTTGGAGTTAGGTTTTCTGAGGTGTAGTAGTAAAGAGCCAGGGCTGCATCGGTTGTACTTACGGCTCCCCGTCCTAACAGAATTGAAGTGGCGGGAGTGAAGGTCCAGAGGTTGTCGCCTACAAGAGCACTTCTTCGTGCGTAAGCCATTTTGATGGGCGGGGTTGGTTCCGTCTGGGTAGCAGTGGTTGGGCGCAGCAGGGCTTTGATGGAGTGAGTGGTGTTTCCGGTTGCTCCCGCCAGCGTGTAGAACGATTCGATGGAATTTGGAATTTGGCTTCCATAAAACAATGTCTCGCGATCCAAGTAAGGGCCGTTGTTCGGACGCAGCGGTCCGTCGGGAGCAACGTTGAAACCATTGGTGAGCTGTCCGGCCACATCAATGTCTTCGACAAAAGCTGCATCGAAGGTACGAAGGCTCGAACCTTGGTTTTGGATCGTGAACTGAAATCGAGCGATGTTTCCGACAAAGGTAATCAGAATTTTAACCCGAATGTTTGGCGTATAAACGAGATCGGTTCCGTTCGGGTTGGCCCCGGTAAAGGTGAGCGAACCTGTTCGCCATTCGGCATCAATATGGTTTCCGGTGAGCGTCGGCGGCTGAATCCAGAGACCGCTGGCAAGGCTGGAAACATCTCCCACCCGGTATGTCTGCGGCCCATAGTAAGAAATGATCGTGGTTCCGGTGGTTCCCGTCGAAATCGGAAAGGGAACATCATAGACACGAAGATAGAGGCTGGTTCCCTTGAGGTTCAGTAGATCGTTCAAGGCATTGGTGGTCAGGCGAATGTAGCCGTCTGAGTTGAGCAGCACCGTCAGTCCGGCATTACTCAGTGTCGCCTGACTCTGGGCAGTCTGAGAAGAGGCAAGAACGCCCAATGCGGTCAACGCCGGAATTCCCAGTCGAATGGTTCGGTTAATCATGGATGAAGTGCACCCCAATTGAATTTCCTCCCTGTAGGACGGGACGATTGCGATGGCAGCAGGGGGAGCCGCCAGATTGGTCGGATGAAAAGGTCTTGACTGAAAAGAAAAGGAAATCTTTTCAGCGAACCGGATTGAATTTGAGAAGGCGGCGGGGCAGGAGTTTTCTCTGCCCCGCCGTTTGCATTAACGGGTCACCAGGAAGGATCGGGTTTCACGGGTTGCCGCTCCTTCGCTGTTGACGGCTTTCAGCTGCAGGACGTAAACTCCAGCAGGAACCGGTTTCCCGGCGGAGTCACGCCCGCTCCAGACCACATGGTTGTCGCCTGTTGCAGCGGCGCGAGTGCCGCCCAGCAAGGCCAGCGTTCGGCCATTGTTGGCCAAGATGCTGATCTCGACCCGCGTTTCTTGAGAGACGGTGTAGCCGATCTCAAATGCATCTTGACCGCGCCCGCCGTTGGGGTTGACGTAGACATTGCTGAAGCTGACGCGGCTGGCCGAAGTGACCGGGGCCGCCGTAATCGTCAGACCTCGCAGAGCGGCATTGCGCCCTGTATTGAAGGTATAAGAAGCGGACTGGCGCATATCAATCGCCTGCCCCGTTACCTTATCTGTCAGGGTCAACCGATAATTGCGCGGAACGGGCTGAACGGAGGGCCAGGTTACGGTTACATCGGCATCGGTCTGATCCGAGTTCACGGTTACGTCCCAGGTTTTGGTTCCACCGGTTTGCTGGATGAGCTGCGCGTACTGCGTTCCCTTATCGTCCACTCCGGTAAGGCCGAGCGAAACAAAGGGCGCGGGCTTTGGGGGTTTTGGAACGCGGGTTCGGTTCAGGCTGACTCCTCCGTTGGCGGTGAGACCGATGACGTTGTTCGCATCCGAAAGGTTTTTCGTATGCGCTTCGAGCCGAATTGCCCAGGAACCCGCTCCGCTGACCGGAACCACTTTTTCGATGGCTTTGGCAGAACGGTTTGCTGTGCCTGACTGTGTGGGGGGAACCACGAGGGTGGCAGCGGTTGCTCCGCCGAGGTTGCCGGTGCGCGGATTGACGTAGACCCAGTGTCCTTCCCAGGGGCGGAGGTCTCCGCCCGGAAGAGAACTGAATTCGTAATTTCCATTCACGTAGCGGTAGAGCACAGGAAGCAGAACTCCCTGATCGGCAGCGGTACTGATCGGATAAGTTCCGGTTCCGGTTTGCACCGTCAGTGCGTTGAAGGCGACCGGATAGGGGAATGGGTCGCCGATCATGTTCCAGCCTTCATGGAGCGGAATCCGAACCGGAAGCTTCGCCTCTTTCCCATACGTGAACACATCCACCGCATTGGGAAGGTCGGCGAAAAAGCCCAGACCCAGCGGGCGGGCATCGGACAGAACGCTGGCGGCATCGTTTCCGGCAGCATCAATGGTCGAGGTCACGATATCCGAAGCTAGAAAGCGTGCTAAATCCGGGTGATCGTCCACATTGGCGGTGGGATTGATGGCGTATTTACCCTGCGTTCCTCCGTCTGTTGAAGCCACATAAGCGTAGCGATAAAGCGTGACCCCAGCTCCGAACACTTTATCGAATTCCCGATATGTGTTGAGGAGCGGGGAGTCCGCTGCACTCTCATAGTAGGGAATGGAGATAAAGGACAGGTTGCGGGACTTGCCGTCACGACCCACCAGCGGTACTCCCTGCAGTCGCTTCGGTTTGATAAGGATCTGCCGGGTATCCGTGAGCGGCGGGCGCGTAGGATCGTCGGGCTGTCCGATGATGACGATGGTGTGCGAGAACGGCTCCCGTGCCGGGAAGGTGTAGGAGAACTCGTACACATACTGGCCCGCATACAGTCCTGGTCGGCGGCCAGCCTGAACAATGGCGTTGTCCACTGTATTCCCATCAATCTTCACCGTGACATTCGCGGGACTGATCCCTGAAGTCGTGAATTTGATCGTGGGCCGAAGGCTCTCAATCGGCGGAGCGGTATTGGTCAAGTCGCTGTTGTTTCCGTTGGCGTCCAGCCCTGTGGGCGAATTGATGACAACAATTGTGGAAACTTTCAGCACCGCCTGATAAGCGTTCACGACGCCGTAGCCGTAAGCCGGATCAGGCAGGGTGGCGTTGGTGACATTAGTTCGGTCAGCGGTATCCTTCATGGCTTGAACCGCCTGAGCTCCGGTTACGCCGGGAAAGGAAACCATCAGCCCTAAAACACCAGCAACGGCAGGCGAGGCAAAGGAGGTTCCCTGCTCAAAGCCGTAACCGCTGAACGTCAGTCCTAAAACACCATCGGTTTCATTGGTGAATTGATCCCCGCCGGGAGCGGCAATATCCACTTTCCCCACCTGCGAGTAGTAGGCGCGTTTTCCGCTGGGGCCGACTGAGCCGACACTGAACACAAAAGGGTAGCCGCTCGGCACACCGTTGATATTGCTGGCGGGGTAACTGTTCCCTGCCGCCGCCACCACAACGATTCCCGCGTCGGATAATTTTTTCAGGCCGATGTATTCCAAATCAGTGGTATCGGTCGGATCGCCAACCCCGCCGAGACTCAAGTTCACGATTCGAACTTTGTACTTGGTACGGTTATCGTAAACATAAGTGTAGGCGTTGGATAAATCCGCCAGGGTAAAAAAGGTGTTGGCATCCTTCATGGCCTTGAGAGCGAGACACTTGATGTTCTCCCAGGCGATCCCAGCAATTCCAACAGCGTTATTCGTTTTCGCGAAGATCACCCCGGCGACGAATTGCCCGTGTGCCTTTTCGGGATCAGTCCCTCCAGCAGTATAGTCGGCATCACCGTTGGCAATATCGGTGCTGCCTGCCAGAAATTGACCCTGAATATCTTCATGATTCGGGTTGAAGCCGCTGTCTATAACGGCGATGTTGACATCCGCCGAGCCTTTTTGTAAAGCCCATGCCTGCGGCATTTTCATCAGTTTCAGCGCGTACTGCTCGCCGGTTTTGTAGCGCGGATCGTTGGGTTCAGCCGTAGGATTCTGAAAAGGAAACCGATAATAGTTGGGACTGACACTCTTTACATCTGTTTCCGTTTTCAAGGCAGAAACGGCGTTCAAGGTGTCTTGATCCAGCACTTGGCTTGGTGGAAGAATAAATTTATAAGCGTCCGCAAGCAGCAGGGGGGCAACCGTTGCATTCACTTTTTTCGCTAACTCGTCTATGCGAGTGCGCGAGGTGTTGGGTTGACAATAAATCACGATTTCGCCAGAAGCGAAACTTCGTTGCTGCGCCTGAACTTGGGGGGAGGCGACCACGCAGAACGCGGCGGATGTGAAAATAGTGCGGCGCAGGTAGGTGGTAAACGACCTCAGTGCCATGTCTTGCGGCTCCTCAAAATAAGAAGTTCGGAATGATTTCCAGAGTGATGCTGAATCCGCAGGGAGTCAGACATCCGTTTACGCCATGCCGCCTTTTCTGAAGGCGGCATGGCGTCGAGCGATCCAACGGACCCGAAAGCTAGTTTCGGCCTCGGCCTCGACCTATCAGGATGTCCTGGATCGAGGGAATGGACGACTTGCGAACCGCACGTCCTCGCTGGGTATCCCCCGGCTGGGGCAGCGCATTGCCGCTTCGGTTCACGACCGTGCGAAGTTTGTTCAACTGAGCAGCGGCCTTTCCACCACCTGGCGGCGGTGGCGGAACCGTCGCAGGCTGGAACTGAACGGCGGGGCTGTAAACGAAGCGGAAGGTACGATCCGGGTCGCCGCCGCTGCGGGTGATCCAATGGACGGGACCAGGGCTGTCCTCATCATGGCGGGCTCCAATGCGATAATAGAGAGTCGGAGGGTTTCCACCGTTGGTAACGTAGTTGGCGAATGTTGCATTCGACAGCAGTTCCGGGGATTGCGTCAGATCAATGTTGTCGGGGGAAGTTTGTGCTCCCGCCTGATTCGGGTTGGAGGAGAGGATCTGAAGTCGGTAGATCGTATTCGGATTGCTGAAAGTGCGATCCGTTGAAACTTCTACCTGATAAATATCGGCTCCGGCCTGTCCAAGAAATTGGGGACGGAACTGTGTCAGGCTGACATTGGTCGAGTTCTGAACGGGATAGCTGAGTGCTGGAACCGACAGAGGCGTAGCCAACCCAGAACGAACGGGATCACTTTCGATACATTGGATGGTGCTGCCGCCGCTTGTACCGCCGCCTGTTCCCCCTGTGCCGCCGCCGCTCGTACCGCTGCCTACGCCGCCCCCGGTTCCGCCCGTGCCGCCGCTGGTTGATGAACCGGCAACGGTCAGCTGCCGGATAATAACGGCGGTGACATCATAAGTATAGGAACGTCCAATTGTAAATCCAGTGTCGGTCAAAATACCAATGGCGAGCGTTCCGCAGCCAGTAGAAGTTCCGCCGCCGCCGCCGGTGCCGCCCCCGGTGCCGCCGCTACCGCCACTATTGCCGTTGCCAGTGAAGAGGCTGCCGTTAGCAGGCGTACCCGACAAAATATTGGCCCCATTCCGATACGGGAAATAAGGAGATGCATGGTCAATGAAGTTTCGAGTAACGGTCGTACCCACCGGAATGATGGGAATAAAGGTAACGGTTCCGCCGCCGGTTCCCCCGCCCCCTCCGTTGCCTGTAGACCCGCCTACGTTCACCAGGGAGGGGCTGTAGGGAAAGTCCGGGTTACGGAAAATTTTGTACTGTAGAACGTTGGCCTGGCCGAAAATGTTGTCGCCCCAGGAGATGCGAACGGCTGCACCGCCGCTGTCGGTGGTAGCCTCTGCGGTAACATTCGTGACGGAGGTGTTGCCGCCGCGAGCCGCCGAAGCAATCAAAATGCCCAGGCCCAGCACTCCGATGGTACGCCCAATGGTGCTGAAGTTCACCTGTCGGTTAACGTTGTCGCGGCTTCGGGTATCGCCTTCGGGCGAAATCACAAAGCGTCGGGTGTAGAGTACACGGGCTGTGTCTTCCGGGCGAACGCCGCCCAAGTCCTGCCGGACTTCGGCTTCGCTGTCCTGCGCATAGGCACGAACCACGCGAATGATCGCCTGCTTGACGCGACCAGAGGGCGTTTCGCGGGAAACTACCATATCGTCGCCTTCGTGGATTCCGTCCCGGAGTCCCCGGTTCAGAATAACGATCTCTCCATTACGCTGAAGGACGGTTGCGCTCACCAGCTGCTTCTGCACGGTTTCGCGAACCACATTGAGCGCGGCGTCTTCCACGGCGCGGCTGATCAGTTCTTCGGTATCGCTGCCTTCGCCGGGGCGGGGCGTGGAGCGAAGTTGAGAAAAGGCTCCGTTGATATATTCCTGAGAGGACACATCCAGAACGGTGATGCCCAGCGAGACGTTAGCCGTGCGTCCGTCCTTGGTTGCGCTTGCAGCGACTTCCCCTTCGACGATGGCATCCGCCTGCATCTCTTTGGCAATTCTGAGCAGATCGGTACGTCCGAAGTTGGCGGGCTGACCAGCCACACTCGGAACACGTAAGCCAATGCGCTTTGCCTCGGTCAACACCTCTTGATTGCTAAAGGGCGCAAAGCGTCCCTGGCCGGTGTTCAGCAACTCATTGTAAACGGCGGCGGTGGCACTGATGCCCAGGTTGTCTGGCCCGCCCTTGCCTTTTTTAACGATGTCCGCTACGATCACTCTTAATACCTGCTGCCCCTGGGCTTTGGCGATACCGCGTCCCATGAGCAAAATCGGCATAATCAAGGTCACCGTTAGCGCCCACGCGGTTGCGCGAGTGACCGGACTCTTGCGTATGGCTCTCACTCTGTCTGTCTCCTTGATGAAGGTTCCCGCGCCGTTAGGCGGCAAACGGGGTTTCGCAGTTTTCGTTCCGTTTTTGGCGAATGGGGTTTCGCCGGGCCGACACTGCACGGGTTCCTTTTAGATCACCGTTGGTCGGTGATCTCTTCGCCCCTTAATTCGAGATCGCTTTCGGCTTCTCCTGCAAATTCAGGAGAGCCGAAAGCGTTTTTTGTGGTTTAGCGGGTGACCAGAACGGTTCCCACCTGGCGCACGGTATTGCCTTGGTCGTCTGTTGCCTTGACCTCAACGGTGTAGAGGTTTCCAGACACTGAGGTTCCCCGGTCGTTTTTCATGTCCCAAGTGAGCTGGGTGACCCCTTCCGCGCGTGAGCGATTCGGGTCGAGCGTTCGGATTTTTCGTCCTCCCTGCAGGATACTTACCTGAACATTGGCGGAAGACGAGAGCCGGTAAGAAATCGCCACACTGCCCACTCCACGAGTTACATCCTGATTGACCTGTGCGATCAGATCAGAAACTTGCAGTTTGCGCCGTCCTTCTCGTTTCACTTCCAGTCGGAAGTGTCGAGTGTTGACGGGGTTGGCGGTGTTTGCGCCTGCACTGATGGTGTAGGAAGCGCGATTTCTCAGGTTCACCGAAGTTTGGTTGTCCAGATCGGTGAGGGTGACGCTGTTTTTGCCGGGGATTGTGGAGATCGAAGGCCAGGTCAGATTGATCGGGGAACCGGCAACATTGGACTGCACGGTGAATTCCCACGATTGGTTTGTCCCGGTCATCGAACGCACATCCTTGCTGTAGCGTCCCGATTTGGTTCCCCAATCGCTGTGATTGAAGGTCAGAGTCACTTCCTGAGCGTCTCCGGTCGGCGGCGGGGTTTCAACCTTGAAGCGGTCGAAGCTGTCTACCGCAGCCCGATGAACGCCCACGATCCCCGGCACGGAACGGGTTCCGTTGGCTTCGGCTCGCAGTTCGAGCGTCCAGCCGTTTCCGGCAGCATTCGACACAACCGAGCGTCCGCCTGCTGCTGCACGGGTCCGCTTAGAGGGATCCAGGAGCAGAGTTACCGGGCGATACGCTTTGATCCAGTAGCCCAGGAAGGGGTCAATGGAATAAGCGATCTGATACTGCCCGACTTCATACGTCCAGAGGGCTCCGCCGAGAGCCGGGTTGCTGCCGCTTTGAGCGGTGGCAATGTCTATCTCGACTCCATTGTCGCGCACCTTCAAGCCCTGAAGATTGAGCGAGAACGTAAACGGATCCCCGATGAGGTTCCATCCGGCTTGCAAGGGAATCTCGAAGACCTTGGTCGTATCGGCAGGCGTTCCTGTGGTGGTCAGGTCTGCGGGCGGGTTCGGCAGATCAAGCCAGTAGCCGCGTCCCAGAACAAAGGTGTTGGCCGGGGGCGTCGGATACTTGACGTAACTGCCGGTAGTAACCGACGAGGGAATGTAGGTGAAGAAGCGCAGGCTTGCCCGCTCCGCCGCCGTCAGTCCCAGCAGGGTTGCAATGTCTACATTATAGGTGTAGGGTGCAGAGACCAGTTGTCGTGATTGTGTGAAAGAGGCCAGCGGATCGAGAATGAAATTGACATTTCGTTTTTCGACCTGTTTGGCAACATCCACCGTCAGAGTTCCGGTTTTATCGGTGTAGCCGCTTTTCGTTGCGGTCACTTTGATTCCGGTGCCAGCAGGCACCGAACTGAAAATATAATTGTATTTGTAACCATCCGCTGCGGTTTGGACATCGGTGGTGGTCACGGCTGCAATCACATTGCCGTCGGCGTCTTTAAGCGCATTGCCTGCAGTGTCCGTCAGGGTAATGGTGGCTCCTCTGATGGCAAGCCCGGCAGAGTTGGTCACCAGGCCCGAGAGACTACCCGGCAGTTCCCGATAGAGTGCAATGGTTGGAACAACGGTGGCGGGGCCGGAGGCCACGGTTACGCTGACCGGATCACTCTGCTTGAAGCCGGGGGCAATGGCATAGACCTGCCAGGTTCCCGGATCGGTTGAAGGGATCGTGTAGTTGCCATTCACATCGGTGGTTGCCGTAAGGGTTGTGGCTCCGCTGATGGCGGTGACGGTCGCTCCCTGAATGGGCGTCGTCGTAACGATACCGTTTGCGTCGCGTTTCACGACTTTTCCGCTGAGCGAGCCGGGGCTGGGTTTCAGCTTAAAGTCTTTTCCAGTGACGGCTTCGCCCGGCCCAACCGGAACGGCTGCCAACGCTCCCGCTTTCGTTGCTGCATCATCGGTGGGAAACGTTCCATAGCTTGTAGGAATGGAGCCTCCATAGGTGAGGGCGGCAATGTTGATGATCCGAACGATATAGCCCAGGTTCGTGTTAGCATTGTTCGGGTCCGAAAGTGTCGGCACGTTGTCAATCGTATAGGTTCCGTCCGTTTTAGTCTTTCCTTCATAGAAGGTTCTTCCGCTCGGATCGGTGGGGTCGTAAGCGCGAACAATCGCTTCTGAAACGGGAACCGCCGGGGTGGTTCCATTCACCGTCACGCGGCCTGAAATCGAACCGTTCTGCGCTTTCTGCAAAAATAGGTCGGTTCGAGACTGGTAGCCGCCATGAAAGAGCACGCGGTCAATGTGGGTAGCCGTAAAGCCTTTTCGGTAGCCGTCTACGGTATAGACGCCATCCGGGATCAGCCCGGTGATCACATAGGAACCGTCCGTCTGGCTGACGGCTGTTCCAACAGTACCGGAGTAGGCACTGGTTACTCGAATAAAGGCTCCCTGAATGGGGGTCGCTCCGTTGACATCCCGGATGGCTCCGATGATGCGTCCGGTTCGGAGATAGTCGCCCACATTGTGAATCATCTCGGCACGGCGACCGCGAGAGGCCTGTAGATTGGTTCCCGGAGAATAGAATTCAGGATGGATCGACTCCCACGCAATCGAGGAGTAGACCGACCGCTGTTCTTTTTGGGACCCCGCTCCTTTAACGGTGCGCCAGACAATCACGGGGCTGCCTGCTCCGGCAAATCTGCCGTCAATCCCAGCCAGGTCTTTTACTTCGGGGATAAACGCGATGGCGTCGGGAGAGAAGTTGTTTTGCGCCCCGTAGTTTTTCGGCGTCATCGCATCTGGGAACCAAGTGTAGATAGAGCCAGCCGAGGGCGGGCTATAAACTCGCGGTGACGTTTGCGGATAGTCATAGAAGTTGTGATCGCCCCCGCCAATCCAATATTCTGTAGAGATCGGATGGATGGTGCGACCGCCTGCAAGCGCGATAACGTTGTCCGGGTTCGGCAGCAATGAGCTTGGAAAAATGCCGCCGGGGAAGTCTGCGACATAATCCACTCCGAAGTTTGTCTTTAGAAAGGCACTGGCTCCCGGTGTTCCGAGAGAGAGACTGAAGGCCACGTCCTGACCGCTCAAAAAGACACGTCCGCCGTTAGCCATAAAAGCCGTCAGCTGATTCTGCACTTGAGCATCGGCAATGGTTCCATTGCCAACGAAAACGTTTCCGGTGTAGGGCGCGTGCCAGATCACACACTTTTCTGCAACTGTGACCTGCTTGGCATTGGCGTTGGCAGCCGTGACATCGGCAGGCTGGGTGTCAATGCGAGCCCCGTATTGGTTCAGAACCGAGTCGGGAATCGGCCCGCGAGAGAGAATACGCCACTGATCGTATTTTTGTGTGACTGGAACCCCGGAACCATCATCGGTTAATGGATCTCCGAAGTAGGGATAGTCACGGGTGTCGCCGTAGGAGTGAGGCCCCATCGTCTGAAACAGACCGATCAAAGCTCCGCCGCCGCCCGTAGTGATATAGGTGGTTGGGATCAAGTTCTGCCGAATGTTGGTCATCCAGCTTTCCGTTGGAATTCCAGTGTAGGAAATGTTTCCGCCAAAGAAGCCGGTATTGAATCGGTTTGTGAAGAACTTCTGACCGATGTCATAATCGTTGACGTAGAGAATGGTTCCCTGAGAGGAAAATGGCTGTGTGGTGAAGCCCCAGACGTTGTCATAGATCTTCCAATTGCTTTTCTGTGCGGGATTGAAGGGATCAATGGCTTTGTCGCGCACGATTAGATCGAGATACCAGTCGGAAGGCTGTCCAGCCGGAGTCACCCATTTGTTCGTGTAGACACCATCGCCTGCTGTTTCGCCTTCGGGTTCATGTCCGCCTTTGCTGAGGGGGCCGTCATCGTAGAGCTGAAGCCAGTAGTCAGTGTCAGGCGGAGCGTCTCTAACAGACCCTGTAAAGGCCAAGGTGTCGCTGATACCGGAAAGGTACTTATTAAAGCCGGGCCAGGTTGGAAGCGGTGCAAAACGGGCTAAATTGTTGGCTTGTGTAAACGGCCCTGGCTCGCCATCCGGTTTGTAGCTGTAGGTATTAGGATTGATGGCCTGGCAGTCGTATTCGATAGGCACGTTCGGAATGATCGTGGTTGTGTCAATCCCTCGCCGATCCTTGTAAAACGACTTATGCTCGTTTCCGTCGGCTCCCTGCGTGCTGCTGTTCGGGTTTTTGATCTGCAGGTAGACCGTATCTACCCCCGTCTCATAGTCCACAACTCGTGTACGGAAGCGAACCGTATCCCCGGCTCCCAGCTCGCGCAGCTCGGCTGCCGAGTCCGCGCCGACGGCAGGGGCATTGGAGTCACGGAAAACTCCAATGATGTTGCCCGTTGCCTGGTCGTAGCGCAGCAGCGAGGGAGCATTCAAGTCCAGGATCGTCGAAGCCCAGAGGTTGAGGTTCTTTCCAATCACCAGCCCTTTGTCGGACTGAAACGTGATGCGATAAGAGTTTTGGTATTGGGGCCAGGCGGGGAAATCCTCGTTGGTGGTGTGGTTCGGATCGAAATTGGCGAGTGCGCCAACATCGCCTGTGTTATCCACAGGATTGAGGCCTGCGTTGGTGGTCATCAGCTTAAGCGCAGGGTTGCCCGCTGTTTCAGGAGTGGAGTCAGTGTAGGCTCCGCCGAGATTTGGGTCGGGCGCAATGCTGGAGGCAAGAAAATAAATATCGGTGGTGGTTCCAACCGAATTGGCGATTCCGTCATTATTAGAATCGAAACGGGTGGAGGCAAACGCCAGAAAAGAACGGGAGACCGTCGTTCCCCCATTGGTCTCACCGGGCACGTACCCATTGGGGTCTACACGAATGGAACTCCAAGCCGGGTTTCGGTTGGAGGAGGCCACTCCGTTGGCGGTGAAGTCGGTGACCTTTTTCGGGTTGGCGGCAAACGGGCTGGGCCCGATCACCCAGATATCATCGTTAGGCTTTAGGGCCGTGGAAGCACCATTCGCAGAAAAGCCAGCCGCATTAGAAGTGAAAGCAATCAATCGTCCGTCCTGAGACCAGGCGGGCGCGTAATCGTTGGAAACACCGGAGGTCAGCTGAGCGATCACTCCGGTGGTGACGTTCACCTTGAAAATGTGATAGACCGTGGGCGAAGCGGCGAGTTTCCCCGCAAAAGCGATTTCATTGCCCGCCGACCAGGACGGATGGCGTACATCCGTAAAGGTAAAGTTTTGCGGATTGCGGCTGGTCAGGTCAACGGCGTCGCCTCCCGCATCCACATTGAGCAGGAACAACTTAAAGCCGGTGGTGGTCAGCTTGAGATCGGCATCATAAGAGAGGGTTCCTCCTGCCACATAAGCGAGCCGGTTGTTGTTGCTGGAAATCGCCGGTTCGAGCTTGTTGGCATCGCCGGTGGTGATCTGAACAACGCCAGACCCGTCGGGGTTCATACGGAAAATGTTGAAGACGGGATTGGCAGGCACATCCGTGTTGACTTCGCTGGTACGGTTGGAATCGAAGTAGATGTACCGCTCGTCGTAACTCCAGGAGGGGTGCTGATCCTGTGAACTGGCCGGAACGTTGGTTTGGAAAGGAGCCCCAGTGAGGCTGTATTTCCAGCTAAGCAGGTTGGTTTGTCGAAGAACGTTGTTGTCACCGGGGGCGCGGCTATGACTTTTCATAACGCGCCGGGTGAATTCTGGCGGGATGCTGTTCATTCGGATACGTTCGTAGCGTTTCGGATCAGGTCGCTGACCGTTCTGCTGGGCAGAAACGGCAGGCGTAATCAGGGCGCACACGACCGCAGAAAGCAGCACCTGCAAGAAAATGCTGATAGATCTGGCTCTATTCAAGGCGAGTCCTACCTCCTAGTATTACACGCATTGGCACGCTCAGGGGGGAAGCCTGCACCACCGGTGAGGGGGAATGAGTTACCGGTAAAGTATTAAGGTACGGGTTGATTCCGTAGCATTGCTCAAGACAGCGGGGGTGATTTCGATGGGTCTGAATTTCGTGTCACCGCAGAACGCCGTCGAGCGTACCCGGGTCGGCAGCCCGTGTCGCGAGGTGTACACGTTCTTTGCCTACCGAGACGCGATTATAGCATAACCCGAAACAGAACGCAAGCACTATTTTCGGGGAAAACGATTTTGGGGCCTTGAAGAGGATTTCACAGAACTTGCTTTCCATTCGCGCCACAGGGTTTCGACCTCTGTTTGGAGCGTCCGAAAAGACTGTTCACTTGAAATCACCTGTTCAGCCCTCGCGATTTTTTCCTTCAGCGGCATCTGTGAGGCGATCCGCCTGAGAGCCTCGTCGTAGGTCAAACCGTTTCGTTCCTGAAGCCGATTGACTTGTACAGGTTGTGACGCGGCCACCACCAGGATTTGATCGAACCAACCCTGCATTTTTTTCTCAAACAGCAGCGGCACTTCCACCACAATGATCGCCGCTTCAGCCGACTCGACCTTTTCCAGCAGAATTTGAGCGTTCAGCAAAGAAAGCAGCGGCGGATGAACGATCTTTTCCAGTTCCAGCCGCAGCGCAGGAGAGGCAAACACTTTTTCCCCAACGAAACTCCGGTTCAGACCTCCGTCGGTGTTCAGAGAAGACGGGCCAAAAATTTGAGCGATCTGAGCGAGAACTTTTCCTCCGGGTTTCAGCACGGCGCGGGAGGCTTCGTCCGCACTGAAAACGGTGGCACCACGTTCTGCCAGAAGGCGGGCGACTGTGCTTTTTCCGGTGGCAATTCCGCCGGTCAATCCAATGACCATAGGGGATGATCCAGCAAAAAAGCCGGGGAAGAAATTCTTCCCCGGCTTTTTGCTCTTTATTCCTCGGTTTCGTCTTCGACGGGAGTGAGGTCCACTTCGATGTCGTCGAGGTTGTCATCTTCTTGGACTTGCTGATCCCGCCGGTCACGCTTGCTCTTTTTGGCATTAGCCGCTGAAGCAAACGCATCCGCAATTGTATAGCGCGGCTCTTCCCGCCCTGCATAGCGCGAGAAGTCCTGATCTTCTCGCTCGCCGCCGCGATCTCGCCCGCCGCGCCGGGGGGCGGCAGCACCGCCTCCGCCTGCGGAGGGTTCACGAGTTTCGCGAGGTTCGCGGGGTTCACGCGGAGCCTGCTCTTCGGGAGGAAGCAGGGCACGCACGGAGAGCGACATTTTGCGCTCTTCGGGCCGGATGGAAAGCACTTTCACTTCCACTTCCAGATTGGGGGCGAGGGGAACACCGTTTTTGTCGGATTTGTTGCGTCCCATCTCCGCCGTCTGGATCACGCCTTCCACTCCGCCCTCCACCTGCACAAACGCTCCGAATTGAGCGAGGCGGGTGACGGTTCCGGTAATGACATCGCCTTCTTTGTGTTTGGAGGCGATTTCTTTCCACGGATCAGGAAGAATCTGCCGCATTCCCAGCGAAACCCGATTGTTCTCCATATCGATCTTAAGAACAATGACCTTCACTTCCTGGCCTTCACGCAGCACTTCACGAGGGTCGTTGATGCGCGTCCAGGACATTTCGGAAATGTGCAGCAGTCCATCAATTCCGCCGAGGTCCACAAACGCCCCGTAGGGAGTGAGTCTTCGCACGGTTCCGGTTTTGATGTCGTCTACTTTGAGGTTGGCTTTGGTCTCGGCGATTTTCGCCTCGCGCTCCTCTTCCGTTGCTTTTTTGTTGGAAAGGATCACTTTTTTGTTGGCGCGATCCACTTCCAGCACTTTCACTGGAATGGTTTGCCCGACGTATTTGTCGAGATTGACCTTGAGAGAGCCGTTGCCGACATGGGAAGCTGGAATAAACCCGCGAATACCCAGGTCCACCACCAGACCGCCTTTAACGCGATTGAGGACGGGGGCCTGAACGGTATCGTTGTTGTCGAGGTTTCGCTGAAGCACGTCCCAGGCCTGCTCGAAGTCGGCGCGTTTTTTTGAGAGAACGGGAATGCCCTCTCGATTTTCCGCTTCGAGCACCAGCACTCGGATTTCATCGCCGACTTTGACCACGTCTTCGGGATTGGCATTGGGATCGGCAGAAAGTTCGTTGGGGCGAATGATGCCCTCTGACTTTGCGCCCACATCAATCAAGGCTCCGTCTTTGTCTACGCGCATGACCACGCCGGTGACAACCCGGTCTTGAACCAGCCGTCCGAGAGGCTTCTCTTTTTTGTCTTTCCGGGGGTCTCCCACACCCAGCTTCCGCATTTCCTTCTCGAAGACATCCTCCTCGTCTTCGGAGGGCGCGGAGGGCGCGGCAGCCGGAGCGGGAGTCGGTTCTTCTATCGCTGCCGTTTCTGCAGCGACTGGAGCAGAGGAAGGAACCGTCTGAGCCGCCGCTTCCTGATCGGGAGCGACCGTTTCCTCTCTCTTTTCCTGAACCATCTCATCAGACATAAGCAGATACACTCCTCTCGGTGCGAGCAGATTTTTCGGAAGAGGCTTCCGTTGGGGCACTCGCACTCGGTTGACAATGTGGGCAGTAGGTAGTTCCTCGCCCTTGCAGTTGAAATTTTGTGAGCAGTTCCCGGCAGACAGGACAGGCATCGCCGGATCGCCCATAAACTCGCGGCGTATAAACCCCGCTGAAATCATCGAAAGCGTGGCCGTTTCGGGCCTTCTGGCGGGCATACGCTCCGCCCTGGGTAACGGCTTTGTTCAACACCTCCACGATTGCCCCGTAGAGACGAAGAGTTTCCGCGTCGGAAAGCGACCCCGCGCTGCGCTCCGGGTGAAGTCCGGCTCGATGCAGACTTTCATCGGCATAGATGTTGCCAATCCCGGCGATCTGGCGTTGATCCAGCAAAAACGGCTTGATTTTCCCCCGTTTCCCTTTCAGGAGTGCCGCCAGCCGTTTGGGGGTGAACTGAGACGAAAGCGGCTCTTCCCCTAAATCCCGCAAGCCGGGAATCGCCTCCAGACTTTCCTGGGGCCGGAGAAGCCACCAGCCTCCCCAACGCCACAAATCGTGGTATCTCAGTTGACGACCGTCAGCAAATGTCAACACGGCACAGAGCGCGGGAGCAGCCGGGACTTCCCCGGCTTCTACGCGAAGCACTCCCTGCATTTTAAGGTGAAGAACCAGCAGGCTGATCGACTCGCGGGGGTCGGAAGCCAGGGAGAGGAGAAGGTACTTCCCGCGCCGTCCCACTCCACAGAGGGTTAACCCGACAACGCCCTGCGTCATTGCCTCAACCTGGGGAGAACGGATAACAACCGGGGAGGGCGCAGACAGAGCAGTGATCTCTGCTCCCATCAATTGTGCTTCCAGAAAACAGCGCACCGATTCGACTTCCGGTAACTCCGGCATAATCTTGACAACATATCCGCTGGACACGCCTGCGGCAGCCTATCTGGGTGATTTGAGTTTTCGGAAAGAGAGAGCAGCCTGCAAACAACCCATTTCTCAACTCTTTCCATAATTCTAAAACTAGTTTACGAATATCAACCCGACTATTATAGCACGACTCCGGCAACTTCGTATGATTCTCTGAAATGAATCTCACAGGGATTTTTCAAGAAGGAGTTTGGGGGGACGCTGTTGTATTTTTCTTCCGTAACATCGTCGGCCTGCCGGATCAGGCTTTGAAGGATCAGGCTTTGCTTTTTTTGTTTTTTCGAAGGACGAATCAGGACTTTTCCCGGCTGCGTTTTGGCATTTGTCTTGGAATGTGTCTGGGGATCGGAACGACTCTTTTCGGCTGTGTGGGGAAAAAGCCGGAAATTCTTCTTTACAGCGATGTAGATCGTTCGATTGTAGAACCCATCGTTCAAGCCTTCGAGCAGGAGAAAAAAATTCCGGTGACCGTGACCTACGCCTCCCCGGAGGAGGTGCAGGGAGGCATCGGACTGGCGAAGCGGGTACGGGAAGAAGCTTCCGATCAGAAAGTAGACCTTTATCTTGCCCAAAATCCGCTTGCGATGGAAAAATTTACCGGCGAAGACGAAACGATGGAAGTTTCGAAGAATGGAACGACCGCACAAATTGCGGAGCCGTTTCGAGACCCGGATTTTCGCTGGATCGGCCTGCGCAATCGGGTGCGGGTGCTGCTTTACTCCTCACAAAAAATAGACACCAAGAGAGTTCCTCACTCGTTTGCGGCCCTTGTCCGCCCTGAATGGAAAGGCCGTGCAGCTATGTCCGACCCGCGCAAAAACGGCTCGTCGCGCTATCATCTTCTTGTTTATTTTGCTGCCTATGGCGAACGGGAGGGAAAAGAGCTGCTCGCGAAAATGCTGGACAATCGGGTTCAGCTTGTAGAAAACGAGAAAGCGGTGGCCTCGGCGGTCTTAGGCGGAAAAGCCGACTGGGGGGTTCTCGACTCTGACGCCGCTGCCGAAGCCCTCGTACAAAATCCTCGCCTGCGGTTTGTGGTGGCAGACCAAGACGATTTCTCTACCTCGGACGCGCTGGATCGAGTGCGCGGGGGAACCTCGCTAGCCACCCTGGGAACGCCCGCCCTTTGCTGGCCCCTGGCGGCGATCAAAAATCGTCCGCACAAAACGGATGCGCTTGAACTGATGGGTTATTTTGCGGCTCCGAAAACGGCGTTTCAACTGGAACAGGCCACCCCGAACCTGCTCCCGACTCGTGCCGATGCTGCCGCCGACCCGCCGCGAATCGAAAAAGGGCACATCCTCCATGCCGCTCACCTTAAGTATGCGGCCCCTTCACCTTCAGAGATCAGCAAGGTTAGTGCCGCTTTTATTGTGGCACTTGACGCGCTGGGCGGCCTCGACAAAAAATGATCTTATGAATTCGAGACGAGGACACGTGTCAAAACTTCCGATAATCTGAGAGGGCTTCCTTCTTTGTCCTTCGGTGTTCGTGTTTCTGCCTGAAGGTCGCCCTGCGGCGATCCCGCTTCGAAGGTACCGAAGCAGTCTTTCCCCATGCTGGTTTTGCTCCTTGTTCTCCGGCTCGATCTAAAAAAACGCTGAGTTTCCACATGAACCTAGAAACAGCAGACCCCCCCTCTCCATCCGAAGGAGATTCCAGCCTTGTTGTCAGTGCTGCTCCGGCCTCGGAAGTCTGGCCGCAAGACCTTCTCGCGGCCCTGCCGGGGGTGGTATATCAGTTTCGGAGGGACGCCGAAGGAACGTTTTCTTTTTCCTACCTGAGTGACGGAATTTTCGACTTTTTGGGGGTGACGGCAACGGAGGCCATGCAGGAAGCCGCCCTTGTCTTCGACTGCGTTCTCCCTGAACATTTGCCGGAACTTCACCGCACCCTGCATGAATCACAAACGCAGATGACCCCCTGGCGAACGAATTATGCCGTGAAAGCGCGGGATGGAAGGCAGCACTGGCTGCAAAGTCATTCCCTGCCGAAACTACAAGAGGACGGCTCTACCCTCTGGAACGGCTTTGTCATTGATATCACAGATCAGAAGCGGGCGGAGGCCGAGCTTTCGGCGGCCCGTGAGGAACTCGAAGTTCAAGTCCATGAACGTACCTCCGAACTGCGAGAAAAGGAAGAACGGCTGCGGTCGGTGGTTCAGGGAATTCCCATTATTCTTTTCGCGCTCGATGAGCACGGGGTTTTCACCCTTTCGGACGGTAAAGGGCTGCTGGAACTGGGGTTGAAACCGGGAGAGGTGGCGGGCAAGTCGGTTTTCGACCTTTTCGGGGAAAACGCAGGCATCAAAGAGGATGTCCATCGCTGTTTGACTGGGGAAACCTTCTCATCGCTGCGTACAGTAGGCGGATTGAGTTTCGAGACACTCTATACGCCGACTCTCGACGAGCACGGAGTTCCGCAAGGGCTGGTGGGTGTTTCGACAAATGTCACAGAAAAAATCGAGGGGCTTCATGCTTTGATGCGGGCCAAAACCGAGGCAGAGGAAGCAAACAACGCCAAAAGCCGTTTTCTGGCCAAGATGAGCCATGAACTTCGAACCCCGCTCAATGTGATTCTTGGCTTTGCCGAACTGCTAAACGATCAAGCGTTCGGGGAACTGAACTCCAAGCAGCAGCGATATACGACCAATATTCTTTCGAGCGGCAAGCAGCTTTTGCAGCTTATCAACGATATTCTCGACCTTTCCCGCATCGAAACCGCCCCGATGCATTTAGATTATACGCTTTTTGATGTTCAAGACGCGATTCGTGATGTTGTCGCACTGTCAAAACCGTATCTGAAAGAAAAAAAACAAACCATCGAGCTTGATTTGTCACCCCAAACGCTCTTTTTTAGGGCAGATGAAGCAAAATTCAAGCAAATTATTGACCATCTACTGAATAATTCGATCAAATTTACCTCGGAGGGGGAAAATATTCTCCTGAAAAGTAAATGTTGTTCCAACCTTGATGCGGACGAATTCGTGGAGATAACAGTGACGGACAACGGGTTGGGGATGACCCCGGAAAGGGCTGCCGCGCTTTCCGAGGAGAGAACCGAGAACGCTTCCTCCCCCTTTGTGGAAGAGGCGGGACGCGGACTTTTGCTCGTTCGCCATCTGGTCAAACTGCACGGAGGGCAATTTTCGATTTCCAGCTTAGGAAAAAGTCTGGGCACAACGGTGGTCGTGAAATTTCCACGTTTGTGAAAAATTGGAAGTGTTTTGCTTTAGCCTTTTCGTAGAAGCCAAACGGCCTCTGCGGAGATCGCGAAAAATGCCGAAAATGGTTTGTTCCTTTTTCTTGAAAGGCGCGGCCTTTTAGAATTCAATCAAACGGCGGAAGGTGCACCATCGTTTGATTTGATTCCGAGTGGAGTAGTTGGTATGCCTCAGTCCCGCCACATTCTTATTGTTGATGACGAAGCCCTGAACCGTGAGCTTTTGCAGGAACTTCTGCTGGAGCTGGGCTATCAAAGCCGCTGTGCCTGCGACAGCACCGAGGCCCTCAGCCTGCTCAATCCGTTTGTAGACTTGATTATGACGGATATTCAGATGCCGAAGATGGATGGGTTCGATTTCATTTGTGAGGTACGAAAACAGCCAGAGTATGAAAACCTGCCGATTATCGTGGTTACGGCGTTTAGCACTCGTGAAGATCGGTTGAAAGCGGTGGAAGCGGGGGCGAATGATTTTCTGGCGAAACCCATTGACCGCACAGAACTCCGGGTGCGGGTTCGTTCGCTTATCCGCCTCGGCGAAAGCCAAAAGCGAGAAAAGCAATACCGGGCCGAACTCGAAATGGAGGTGGAACGAAGAACGGGAGCCTTGCATCGTGCGCTGGAGTTTATGGCGGATGCAGAGCGCAAAGCCCACGAAGCCCACCTCGAAACTGTGAGACGACTGGCCATCGCCGCCGAATATCGAGATGAAAACACAGCGGCCCATGTGTTTCGAGTCGGGAAATACTGTGCTCTGATCGCCCAATATCTCGGCCTGCCCACGCACGAAGTGGATTTGCTTCGCGATGCCTCTACCATGCACGACGTAGGAAAAATCGGTACTCCCGACGCCATTTTGCTCAAGCCCGGCCAACTCACTTCCGAGGAGCGGCGCGTGATGGAGCATCACACGCAGATTGGAGCACGTATTCTCGGCAGTTCTAACTCCGAATTGCTGGAAACCGGCGAGCAGATCGCCATGACCCACCATGAACGCTGGGACGGAACCGGCTATCCGATGGGCCTGAAAGAAAAAGAGATTCCGCTTTATGGTCGCATTTGTGCGGTTGCCGATGTCTTCGATGCCCTGACCTCTTCACGCCCTTATAAGGCCGCGTTCAGCTTCGAACGCGCCCGCAACATCATGGTCGAGGGGCGAGGCAGCCATTTCGATCCCGAAATTCTCGATCTTTTTCTGGAGCATTTCGAGGAATTTATTGCCATCCATGAGCAGCACCCGGACGCCCACTACAGCCTGCTTTACTCTCAGACCCATGCTGCCTGAATCTTTGTGGGTGATACCCGGTTCGCGGCTGGATTAAGGGCCGGATTCCAGTCGTGGTGCCGTTTCAGAGGTTTTCCAGAAGGCAGACGGCGAAATCAGCCTCCGGCCTTCAGCAGCAGGACGATTTCGGGGTGATCGCGCCCCCAATCCGCCGCTGTTTCCCCGTTCTTTGATCTCAGGGCTTTGTTCGCCTCCTTCTGAAGCAGAAAACTCAGGGCGTCGCGGCTTCCGCCGAATGCCGCCCACATCAAGGCCGTCATCCCCTCGGAATCGGTTTCGTCCACTTTGGCCCCCTTTTGGATCAGCAAATTCATCATCGGCACCTGCCCGCGCAGAGAGGCCATCATCAGAGCCGTTCGCCCGGAGTTGTGCCGACTGTTGGGAGCCGCGCCCTTTTCCAGTTCGAGCCGTGCCGCTGCAAGGTTTCCGCTCAGGACGGCTTTGAGAAGAGGGGAGTTTTCGGATGCAGAACGGGTTCCGCCTGGAGGCGGGGAGGTGTCGGAAGAGGAGGCCGGGGCGGGCAAAGCCGCTTTTTGCGGGGAGGGGCAGCCCCAAAAACAAACCCCCAGAGAAATGGCTAGAGCAAAACCCATTTTCGATGATTTCATAGAGATACTGTATCTTTTCGGGTAGCCTAAAGTCAACGGTCGTTTTTGTTGGTCTCCGGCAGTCTCACGATGCACAATGCAAGATTTCCTCCACCCCTCTTTTTTTTGTTGATCGGCTTTGCAGGCGTGGCAGGCTGTTTTTCACCCGCTCGACCCTCTTCCGCTTTCTCGGTTCACTCTGCGCCTCGCGCTCATTCGCTGTTCAACCCGGCTCTAGCCGAGACGCTGCTGGAGGGGCAGAAAAGAGATCGGTGGCAAAAGCCTGGGCAGATTATCGCCGCGTTGTCGCTGAAACCTGGTGAGGCCGTAGCGGACCTCGGAGCGGGTTCGGGTTACTTTCTTCCCTTTCTCAGCCGAGCGGTCGGAAAAGCGGGTCGAGTCTATGCCGAAGAGGTGCAGGAAGAGTTTCTGGCTCCTCTTCAGAAGCGGGCGGATCAGTTGAGAAACGTCCGCTTGGTGCTCGGTCGTGAAGACGACCCGAAACTGCCTTCACCGGTGGACTGCCTGTTTCTCGTGACGGTCTACCATGAGGTTGAAAACGGAGCGGATTTTCTCAAAGCCCTGCATCGGTTTGCCCGCCCCCGCGCTCGACTTGTTCTCATTGATTTCGATCCGGCAAGAAAAGGGCCTTATCCGGCTCCAAAGGGTCATGCGATTTCCGAAAAGACCGTGATCTCCGAGGCGGCTTCTGCGGGCTGGACTTTGAAACGGCGGTACGAATTTTTGGGGAGTCAATTTTTTCTTGTTTTCCAATAGCCGTTTTGTGATTTTCAATGCCGACGATTTCGGCTTTTCCCCTCAAGTCAACGAGGCCGTTCGGCTCGCTCACCAAAAGGGCGTTCTTACTTCCGCTTCCCTTATGGCTTCAGAGCCGGGTTTCACAGAGGCCGTAGAAATGGCACGAAATCTGCCCCTACTCGGAGTGGGGCTGCATCTCGTGGTAACGACCGATCGCGCCCTGCTGCCGCGAAAACAAATTCCCGACCTTGTGGACAAAGACGGACGTTTCGGCAGGGACCCGTTTCGCACAGGCATCAAATACGCGGTTTCGCCCCGTGCTCAAAATCAGCTTCGCGCCGAGATCGCCGCTCAGTTCGCCCGCTTCGCTGAAACCGGGCTGGCAGGAACTCATGTAGACGGGCATCAGCATTTTCATCTGCCGCCGGTGGTGTGGGACGCCGTGCTGGAAAATTGTGTGCGCTATCGAATTTTTCGTCTGCGGGTTCCGCACGAAGAAATCCGAAGTCACCTCCAGACGGTTCCGGGGGCGAAATTGAATCTCGACACGGCGGCCTCCCTTATCTTCCGAGTTCTGGCGAAGCGTAACTTAAGGCGGCTTCGCAGCGTCGAAGAAAAAGAAGGCGTTCGATTTTTTCTTTGTGACCGGGTGTACGGGCATTTGCAGACCGGCTCTCTCACCGCCCTCTATACCCAGGGACTGCTGGGGCGGCTGGGCGGCAAGGTCAACGAAATTTATTTTCATCCGGGAGCCCCTCATGCCCGCCTGCTGCCCGGAGCGGAGCAGACCGCCTCGGTTCGAGATGTCGAACTAGACGCCCTGCTTTCCCCGGAGGTGAAAACACGCCTGCAAACGCTCGACATCCAGCGGGGAACGTATGCACAGGCGGAGGCGTGGCGTAATTTACAGAAAAACCCCTGAACCTTTTTCGACTCTTCACGTCAGGAATCCTGAAGACGGATTTTTCCAGGAGCACAAAAAATGTTCGCAGCGGGGAACGTGATGCAGGGCGATCTGACGTTGGTGAAGCGGGCGCAGGCAAATGACCGAGCCGCCTTCAATGAAATCGTTTTGCGCTACAAAAGCAAAGTTTACAACTATATTTTTCGGCAGGTGCACAGCGCAGGCGAAGCCGAAGACCTGACTCAGGAAACCTTCGTGCGTGCCTACGTCAGTATCCGCTCGTTTCAGAGCCGTGCTTCCCTGAACACCTGGCTGTTTCGGATTGCGACGAACCTGTGTATAGATCATTCGCGGCGGGCCAAAACCCATATTCAGGCACTTTCCCTGTCGCAGGAAAACGAGGACGGCGAAGAGGAAATCCAGCGAGATATTCCCGATTCGACCTTTGACCCGCAGCGTTCCCTGATGAACGCGGAACTCGGTCAGCAGGTGGAAAGTGCCCTGCGCGAGTTGCCGGAGAAATTACGAACGGTGGTGCTGCTTTACGATCTGGAGGGGCTGGCCTACGATGAAATTTCCTCGATTGTCGGCTGCCCGCTGGGAACCGTGAAGTCGCGCCTTTTCAATGCCCGCGCCGCCCTGAGAGAAAAATTGTCGCCTTACCTTAAGATTTAAGGAATAGGCTTTCAAGAAAAGGTTTTCGTGCCTGATGCATGAGCAGCTGATGCTGGAATTGAGAGAACTTCGATGAACGTTTTTAAGACTTTTGCAGTACCGACCTGTGCCAAAATTGAGAACTCTCTGGCTCCTTACGTGGAAAACGACCTTTCTGCACAGGAGGTTTTTGCCCTAGAACGCCACCTGACCGGCTGTCAGGACTGCACCCGACAGGTAGAAGAACTGCGCCAAACCGCGCTGCTGCTTCAGGCCGCAGACCGACACGACACCTCCCACGATTTCATGGCCAAACTTCATGCCCAGCTCGATGAAGTGCAGCCGGAGCCGATAACGCTGAGAAATCAGTGGAGCAGCCTCCGAGACTGGCTTTCAGGGGCACGCAGCCCCTGGCTCCGCAGCTCGGCGGCGGGCTTCGGGCTAGCGGCGGCCCTGGGAGCAGGGCTGTTCTTTTTTCGCCCGGCAAGTTCGGTGTCTCCCGTGCAAAGTTCTGCGGTGGTTCCTGCCCCTCGCCCTGCGTTGGAAAGTCTGCACCGCAATGTCGCTCTTTCCGCTACTACTTTGTTCGAAGACCCGGCGGCAGCCAACCTCGAAGCGCACACCGCTCTGGATGACCCAATGGATTCCGCAGAGGGCGGGAGTTTGTAGACGCAAAATCCCGGAGCATGGGTCAATAGGATTTGGGATTTTTCTAAATCAAATGATGAAACGCTTTACTTTTACTTTAGCTGCCTGCGTTTGTTTTTCCGGCGCACTTCTTTCGGCGGAAGCGCAGGGGCACCACCACTTCCCGTCCCCGCCTTCGATGTTACGTCCTACGTTTCATCCGGGCGCACACCCGAAGGTGGAAGGAGATCGGGCCGCTCTGGGTCTTATCCGGCAGATGCTGCATCCTCTCGTGAACTATTCAGGCGAGCAGGTCACAGAAGTCACGGATCGGGGCGGGCGGCAGTCCCGGCAAAAAATTTGGGGAGATACGCGGGGCCGCCTGAGACGCGACTTTCTCTCGCCAAACGATCTCAACGGCGACATCATGGTTACGGCCCCGGATCAATACCGTTATTTTCATCATCGCACCAATACGCTCGATGTGGCTCTGTGGCCTGGAACCAACGACCCCGAAAAGCAGCTTCCCGATCTAATCCGGCAGCGCAGAGTGCTGGTCTCGCGCATCGGGCAGGAGATCGTCGCAGGGCGAACGGCGGAGATCGTGGCGGTTTCGCTCGACAACGGCAACGGGCGGCAGATCAAGTTCTGGATTGACGGCGAAACGGGGGTTCGGCTCAAGCAGGAAATCTCCAGCGGAGCCGGTCTTGTTTCGCGCTCTTATCTGACTTCGATTGCCCTGGGCGAAGCCGCCGGGGTGGACAGCAAAATTTTCGATCCTTCGTTCGGAAATGCAAAGCTCAATGCACTCTTTCCGCCGACCTCGCGCTTCTCGACGGTGGAGGAGGCACGCGGCCTGCTCTCCTTCGCACCGGTTTTGCCTGCTTCCCTGCCATGGGGGTTTGGAGTTACGGGAGTCTGGGTGTTTCCGAGCCGCAATCCGAAACTGCCGGAGAACAGCTCGATCTTGCTTCGCTACAGCAACGGGATTGAAACCTTCAGCCTGTTCGAAAAGCCCCGGCGGGGAATGAATGCCCCCGCAAAAACGCCCAAAATCGGACGGCGCAGTGTTCTGCGATGGGGCGTCACGGTTTCTGGCGGACAGATCGAACTGACCTATGTGGGGCATCTTACGCCGGATCAGGCGCAGCAGATGATCGAGTCCCTGAGATAGCCCGCGCCTCTTTGTTTCGAATGAATGAAAACCGAATTCGACCCGCCTTTTTAGGGGCGGGTCGAATTTTTCAGAAATAGCTTGTAGTCGTCGGGGGTGTCAAGATCGTTCTCCCCGCCGGGAAACGGCACAAAAACGACGTGATCCGAGGGAAGCGAAGAAACCCACTTTTTTGCTCCTGCCCCCGGCGGCAGCGTTTTCAGGCCCTCGAAAAGAGAGGCGGCAAAAACGAGCGGTATCCCGAATGTTTTTCCATAGGTGGAAGCGGCTACAGGCTTTCCGGTTTGCGCCTGGGCTTCGATCAGGGCCTCCAAAAGAGCCGGAGTGAGCGCGGGCTGATCGCAGGTCATCAAGAGGACGGCATCGAGTTCGGGGGTTTCTATCAAGAGGACTTTCAGCCCTTCCCGAATCGCAGCGTTCATTCCTTCCTGCCAGTCGGAGACGATACAAATCCCAACTGAAAAAGGCTCGACCAGCGGAATCAGGGTTTCGGCAAAGGCTCCAAGGGCGACGATTACAGGGCGGCACGAAGAAGCCAAAGCCGTCTTGACCGCATGACCGAGCAGCGTGGTTTCACCAAAGGGAAGCGCCTGTTTCGGCGTTCCCATTCGGCATGATTCCCCGGCGGCAAGCAGAACGAGGCCCACCGTTGGAGAATCGGATTTTTGCCCGCTGCCGCTCATGCCATCACTTTGTCGGGGGTGAAGGGCAGGTCGCGCAGACGCTTTCCGGTCGCATGGAAAATTGCGTTGCCAATGGCCGCCGACACCCCCACCATTCCCAGTTCGCCCATTCCTTTGGCTCCAAGGCCGCCGACGTGTGGATCCTCTTCCGGGACAAACTCGATGAGAACCTCGCTCGGTGCATCGGCATTGACCGCGACATGATATTCGCCGAGGTTGCCGTTGACGTAGCGAGCGTAGCGCAAGTCGAGTTCGGTTTTTTCGGAAAGCGCGTTGCCGATCCCCATTGCCGTTGCCCCCAGCATTTGAGAGCGAGCCGTTTTTTCGTTGAGAACGCGCCCCGCCGCATGAACGCCCACCCATTTCAGCACACGCACGAGGCCCAGCTCTTCATCTACTTTGACCTGACAGAAATGCACCCCGAACGAATGCATTGAGTGTTCTTTGGAGGCTCCGTAGCGGCCTTCGCCGGTGGCTTCAAGGGCCGCCTGCTGATTGCGCTGAAGCAGCTCGGCGTACTTTTCCGTTTTGGCGGGGTCGGATTTCAGAGAGAGAAGGCCGTCTTTGATCTCCACATCATCGGGTGACGCCCCGTGAAGCGGCGATTTCATATCGTCCACCGCAAACTTTTTAATTTTTTCTTTCAGGTTAAGGCAGGCGGTGTGCACGGCTGCCGTTGTGGAGGAAGCCGCCATTGAGCCGCCGGAAATTGCGGTGATCGGCAGCGTTGAATCACCCAGCTCGAATTTAATTTTGTCCATCGGAATCCCGAAGGTCTCCGAGGCCGTCTGCGTGCAGATCGTGTAGGTTCCCGTGCCGATGTCGGTGGCTCCGCTCGAAACCCCCAGCGTCCCGTCGAGAAAATAGCGGGCGCGGGCATTGCCCTGATTGGAATAAACCGGGTAAGCAGCAGTAGCCATTCCCCACCCAATCAGCCAATTGCCGTCCCGTGTGGCGCGGGCCTCTTTCGGTCGTTTGCTCCAGCCGATCAGTTCCGCTCCGCGTGCATAGCATTCCCGGAGTGATTTCGAGGAAAACGGCTTGCCCTTGGCCGGGTCGGTTTCGGCATAGTTTCGCAGCCGCAAGTCCAGCGGATTCAAGCCGAGTTTGGCGGCAAGATCGTCCATTGCGGACTCCAGAGCAAACGCGCCGGGCATCTCGCCGGGAGCCCGCATAAAGACCGGCGTTAGAACGTTGGCTCGCACCACTTTGTACTCGGCATGAAAGGCGGGGCAGGCATAAAGCATATCAATGAGATTTGCGTTGGCTTCGGCATAGTCGTCCGTAACGGAGGTGGCCGACCGCTTTTCATGCATGATGCCCAGGAGTTTTCCGCTGCGATCCGCACCGAGGGTCAGGGTTTGGGTCTGCTCGTCCCGGTGTCCGTTCGAGGCAAAATACTGCTCGCGGGTCAGCGCGACCTTGAGCGGGCGTCCCAGCGATTTTGCGGCCAGAGCCGTCAGAACGGAGGCAGGCCACACTGCCCCTTTCGAGCCGAACCCGCCGCCGAGATATTTGTTGACCACTCGAACTTTTTCGGCAGACAGACCGAGAATCGAAGCGAGCGAACCCTGTGAAGTTGAAATGCCCTGGACGGTATCGTACATTGTCAGGTGATCGTCCGGTTCCCAAACGGCAATCGTCGCGGGAATTTCCATGGCGTTGTGATGGTTGATCGCGTGAGTATAGACAGCGGTCACCTTGACGGGAGCAGAGGCGAGAGCCGCTTTTGCATCGCCGCGTGAAATCGGCTTGAAGTCACTGTTGTGGGGGCGGGTTGGCTCTTCGAGTTTTGCGTTGGGCGCGTGAAGCCCCGCCACCGGCGTGCCGGTCTTGAAATAAACTGCTTTGATGAGCATTGCAGCGTAGGTGGCCTGCTCCAGCGTTTCGGCCACAACCAGGGCAATCGGCTGATTCGAATAGCGGATTTCGCCGCTTTCCATCGGTAAAAACTTCGAGCCGACAAACGCCTGCGCTTTCTCGAAGGGCTGAGGCAGCTTCGGCAGATTTTCGTGCGTATACACTTCCAAAACGCCCGGAACCTTTTTCGCCTCCGAGGTATCGAGTTTCGTGATCCGCCCTTTTGCTATCGAGGAGGTGGCGAACACGCCATATGCCAGATTTTTGATTTGCCACTCGGCAGTATATTTCGCAGTTCCAGTGACTTTGGCACGACCGTCCACACGAGAGAGCGGCTTCCCGATTTTGGGCATCAGGTCGGCGGATTTCAAGGTTTCGTTGCTCATGCGGCCACCTCTTTTTTCATCTGAGCGGTTTCTTCCAGGGCGCGAACGACAGCCCGCTTCGCCATCGGAACCTTAAAGGCATTGTGCTTAAGGGGCTTTGCCCCTTTGAGTGCGATTTCGGCGGCGGCTTTGTAGGTTTCAGGGCGGGCGGGTTTGCCGACAAGGGCGGCTTCCGCTTCGGGCGAACGCCAGGGCTTGTGCGCCACGCTCCCCAGCACCAGACGCGCCGACTTGATGACCCCGTTTTCGATCTGCAGGGCCGACGCCACCGAGACAAGTGCAAAGGCGTAAGAAGCTCGTTCGCGCACTTTCAGATAGTGAGATCGGGCAGCAAACGGCGCAGCGGAAGCGGAGGGCAGTTCGATCCCGATAATGAGTTCGCCTCGTTCCAGCACTGTGTCGGTCTGAGGCGTGTTTCCGGGCAGGCGGTGAAACTCCGTAAACGGAATGCGCCGAGTTCCGCCGCCGGACCTCATCGTGACCACCACTGCATCCAGGGAAGCCAGGGCCACACACATATCGGAAGGATGCGTGGCGATACACTGCGGGCTGGCCCCTAAAATGGCATGAATCCGGTTGACGCCGTTAAGGGCGGCACAGCCGGAGCCGGGGTTTCGTTTGTTGCACTCGGCAAAAGCGACATCATAGAAATAGTGGCAGCGAGTGCGCTGAAGCAGGTTGCCGCCGTTTGTGGCCATGTTCCGAATTTGACCGCTCGCCCCAGCGAGAATCGCCTCAGAGAGAACCGGATAACGTTCTCGAATCAGCAGATGCGCGGCGGTATCACTGTTTTTCGCCATCGCGCCCAGCAGCATCGTTCCGTCGGGATGCACCGTGATTTCGTTCATCGGGAGGCGGGAGACATCCACAAGGCGGTCCGGGTTTTCCACGCCGTATTTCATCAGGTCGAGCAGGTTGGTTCCGCCGCCGAGGTAGCGGCTTCCGACGTCTTTGCCGGTTTCGCTCAGCGCGGAGGCGGCATCAGCGGCACGAATATAGGTGATCGGTTTCATTTCGCGCCCCCTGAGAGAGTGGCCCCGGCGTTCGATTTTGCGACTTCCCGCATCGCGGCGACGATATTTGCGTAGGCTCCGCACCGGCAGATGTTGCCGCTCATGCGTTCGCGAATTTCAAGGTCAGAAAGCGATTCAGCGGTGAAGGAGGCCCGCACATCCGGGGTGACATGACTGGGCATTCCGGCTTTCGCCTCATTGATGGCCCCGACAGCGGAACAAATCTGACCGGGGGTGCAGTAGCCGCACTGATAGGCATCGTGCTCAATAAACGCTGCCTGGATCGGGTGCAGATCGTCGCCGTTTGCCAGCCCTTCGATGGTGATGATTTCGTCGCCTTCATAAGCAAGTGCGAGCGAAAGGCAGGAGAGCATTCGTCTCCCGTTGACCAGCACGGTGCACGCGCCGCACTGCCCGTGATTGCACCCTTTTTTCGTTCCGGTGAGGTCGAGGCGTTCGCGCAGAGCGTCCAGCAGGGTGACGTTCGGCGCAATCATGAGGGTTTGCGGGCTGCCGTTGATGTTGAGGGTGACGCTTTGGAGGGCCGCCGGTGCAGAAGGTAAAGCGGCGGTCAAAGCGGGCGTACTTTCGGACGGCAGCGCGGAGGCTTCCTCCTTCAGCAGCGGCAGTCCGGCGAGGGTGGCTCCTGCGGTGGCCAGCTGCCCGAAAAAACCGCGCCGGGAGGGGGTGAGAAGATCGGTCTCGGCGAAAGTCGTCTTGGAAATTGGGTCCGGGGGAAAATCATTTTCTTTAGAAACGGGATCGGGCATGGGGGTGGTCTCCTTCAGAGCGGGCGAACCGTACCTGCCTGTCTACGCCCGAAGGGTTGCTTTTGTTCCAACTGCATCCCCAATTTCATCCCTTTTGATCTGCACTTATTTTCTAAACGGCAGCTTTGCAAGGTCTCAAGACCGCCGTTGTCAGATTGCAAATCTCATTTTTGCCGTCTGGGATTGCTAACCCTTAACTCGAACTTCGGTTTGCCCTGCCGCCTCTTTTACTTCGCCGATCACAGCGCGAACTTCCACATCCTCGGCTTCGAGCGCGCTCAAGAGGAAAGGCAGCGAAGCCTCCGAAACAAAGATTGCCAGCCCGCCGGAAGTTTGCGGATCGAGCATGATCTCCTGGGTGACCGACGAAACCGCTGAAGCGAATGTGACCCATTCGGCCAGGTAAAGGCGGTTTTCCCTGCCGCCGCGTGTTACGTCCCCCTGAGAAATAAGCAGATCGAGTTTCGGCAGGGTCGGCAGTTCACGGCTCCAGAGTTCAAGCGAAACACCGCTGGATCGTGCCAGCCGGGTGAGGTGTCCCAGCAGTCCGAACCCGGTGATGTCGGTGGCCGCATGAACCCCGCGGGTGTCTCCGATGCCGATTTGTCTCATGGCGCGGGAAGCGGAAACATTGAGCGTACTCATCCAGCGGCAGGCTTCTGCAAACACATCGGGCGGGCACTCCTCGAACTTCGCGGCGGTAGTGACGATTCCCATGCCCAGCGGCTTGGTCAGCACGATTTTGTCGCCCGGTTTCGCTCCTGCGTTTGCAGCGATCCGATCCGGGTGAACCGTCCCCGTCACGGAAAGACCGTATTTCGGAGCGGGGTCTTCGAGGGAGTGTCCGCCGACGAGAGCGACTTCTGCCTCCGCTGTTTTTTCGGCTCCACCCCGCAGAATTTCCGCGGCTTCCTCCGGGTCTCGCTCCCGAAGCGGAAAGCAGAAAATGTTCATGGCCGTCAGAGGGGTTCCGCCCATCGCATAAACATCGGAAAGAGCATTGGCGGCGGCAATCTGCCCGTAGAGGTAAGGATCGTCTACAATCGGCGGAAAAAAGTCGAGCGTTTGCACAAGAGCCAATTCGTCCGTGAGGCGGTACACCCCGGCATCGTCGCCTGTTTCGATCCCCACCAGCAGGCGGCTGTCGGGCGGACGTTTCAAGTCGCGCAGCACCTGAGCAAGGCTGGCGGCTCCCACTTTTGCGGCGCATCCTGCTCCCTGCACCAACTGCGTCAATCGTTTCGGCGGCTCACTCTGCGACATCCGTTTTTCCTTCTTTATTCCCGTTTTTCGTTTCCGGGTTCCAGTTTGTCGGGAGCGGGCGGCAGACTGGGCGCAGGGGGCGGGACTATCCCGGCGGGGCGCAGCAAAACTTCGGCGTCGGTGAGAAGGTCTTCGTTCCCTGTCCACAGGTGCTCCGGGTCGGGGTAAAAAACTAGGTCTGACGAGGCTCCCGTGCCTCCGTTATGAGAACGTGTGCATAAAAACCACCCGCCCGGAACCCGGCTTCGCCACAAATCGAAATCCATTCCGCCCTGATACCCGAACATTCCGGGCGGGGTTCTGGCTTCCTGTTTTCCCAGATATTCCCACTTCATCGTCTTGAATTTTCCTTCTCCACAAAACGTCTTGCGGCCTAAGCAATGAGGGCTAGTTCTTCCGGCTCCAGCGTGCGCGGGTCGAATAAAAGTGCGTCCTGACGGATGCGGGCAAACACGGGGGGCGTGAAAAGGCGAAAGGCCTTCGCTGCCCGATCTGCGTTCCACTCTTTGCCCACACCGAAGAGTTGTACGCAGAAAGTCGGCAGATTTTCTCCCGGCAGCGAGCCGCCTCCAACCTGCGAACTTTCTTGCGTCACCTTGATTTCATACGCTTCGGAGGGCAGAACAGCACGAAGTTTTCGCGCCAGCGTGTTCGCCAGCCGCCTCAGTTCGTCCGGTGTTCTCAAAAGATAGCGCAGGGTTGGGATTGCGGTTTTTGCGGTTTGCGGATCACGATAAAGACGCAGGGTTGCTTCCAACGCCGCCAGCGTCAGTTTGTCCACGCGTAGCGCACGGGAAAGGGGATGCTCTACAATGCGGGAGACCAATTCACGGCGTCCCAAGATCAATCCCGCCTGCGGCCCGCCAAGCAGTTTATCGCCGCTCGCGGTAATGAGATCGGCTCCCGATGCCACACTTTCCCGCAGCGATCCCTGCTTCGCTCCCCAACTCAGAGGCGTTCCCATTTCGGAGAGCGGAAACAATAGTCCGTTTCCCTGATCGTCCATGACCGGGATGCCATGCTCCTGGCCCAGAGCCGCCAATTGGGAGGTTGAGGCTTCCTCGGTAAAGCCGACGATGGCGAAGTTCGAGGGATGGCAGCGCAGAATGAGGGCGGTTTGCGGCGTGATTGCATTTCGATAATCCGAAATTCGGGTTCGATTGGTGGTTCCTACTTCCACGAGTTCCGCGCCGGAAGCGCGAATGATATCCGGCATCCGAAACGCCCCCCCGATCTCCACGAGTTCGCCGCGTGAAATCAAAACTTTTCGCCCTGAAGCCAGTACATTCACGGCGAGAAACACCGCCCCCGCGCAGTTGTTCACAACGGCAGCGTCCTCTGCTCCTGTGAGATCGCCCAGCAAACCGCGCACAGAATCCAGCCGCGAACCCCGCCTGCCGCTTTCCACTTCGATTTCCACCAGAGAATGATTTCGCGCCGTTTCGGTCACCGCCCGCACTGCCGCCTCCGACAGCCGCGCCCGTCCCAGACCTGTGTGCAAAACAATTCCGGTCGCATTGATGCCGGGCTTCAATCCCAGGGCCTCCCGCTTTTGCGCCTCCGCTAAAACAAGGGTGGCCAGAGAGGTTTCGGCGGGAATGCTCCGAGGCGCAGGGGAGGCGAGAAACTCGGTGCGAGCCTGTTGAAGAACTCGTCGAACGGTTTCCACAAAAACCGCTTCCGGCAGCCGTTTTCGCAGGGCTTGCAGTTCTGCATGAGCCATCAATCGCGTTACAGACGGCAGACGGCGCAAAGAGAAATCGGAATTGTTGGCAGACATGGCTTATTATAGCCAATACTGAGAGAAGTAAAGCCGAAAATGAGGGTAACTTTCTCTTCCACTGCCCGTCTTATTCGGTTATAATGTGGGTTGACGGTGCGAGCCCAAAAGCAAGCGGGCAAGTAAGCTGCGCACCCGGTAAAGGAAACTTTCCATGAAGCGTTGTTTAAACGGCTTTACTTTGATTGAACTACTTGTTGTTATCGCGATTATCGCAATCCTAGCGGCAATTCTTTTTCCTGTTTTCGCGCAGGCTCGCGAAAAGGCCCGGCAGACCACCTGCCTGTCCAACTTAAAACAAGTCGGTATGGGCGTGGTCATGTATGCTCAGGATTATGACGAAACCTACCCGATGGGATCGTTTATTCTGCCGGGGATGGCGGCGGCAGTCACCTGGCAGGACTTGATCGAGCCTTATGTCAAATCGGGCGCGGGCGCAACCGGAGCCAACCTCGTCGGGCGCGTGGATGCTCCGTTTTGGATTTGCCCCTCAATTTCTTCCAACGCGCAAAATCTGCCGATGGCCGCAGGCGATCAGCAGCCCTTCGCCACCGCCGGGGTCTCTCCGATCTCCAATTTCTATTCCAAAGCCTTCAGCTACGTCAACAACAGCAACCTCATGCCGACGATGCACCGGGCGGCCCTTCAATTGGGCTGGTTTCCGCTCGGAATTCAGACACTCGCTTCGGTGGATGCCGCCGCGAACCGCGTTCTCGCCTGTGAAGGCATGGGCTATGTCGGAAATACGGGGGGCGATGACTGGACAACGAACTGCACCGGCGTTGAAACGGGCTTTCCCAATCTGCCGGGCCGCCTGCTGGGTCACGCGGACAATTATTGCGGGGCCCGCTATCGGCATTCCGGCGGCTCTGTCTACGCGCTGGCGGACGGGCACGCAAAATGGTACAAGGCTCCCGGTCAATCGTGGCGGGCGAAAAGCTCCGCCGGAATTGCCTGGAGAAAATCGCTCGCTCCCAACGCGCAAGCCTGGTTTCGCGAAGACTGAAAGGATTGCCGGTTTTTGCCTCTCTGCCCGCCTATTTCCCTTTTTGAGGGAGGGGCGGGCTTTCTTTTTTGGTAGTATGAGAGGGAACCGAGATTGAGGATCGAACCCGATCCTGAACACGGAATTTATTTTTCGGGAGCTAATTTAACCATGAAAAACTCGTCCCGCTCTCAAACGCTGGGGCTTGTCACGGTGATCGGCATTATCACCGCCGGAGTGGGAGTTTCTGCTCTAAAGTCAAGCCGGAGTGCCCCGCCTCCGATTGTGCTTCACGATCCCGCTCCGCAGGTTTCGCTTTCGCCGCCTCCGTCCACTCAAACCGCCTTTCCTGCCAAGCCCGCCCCGATCCCGTCGTCTGCTTCTGTGGAACCGGCCCCGGCCTCAAAACCTACTCCGCTTGTTGTCCATGTCACTGGAGCGGTGAAGAAGCCGGGGGTGTATCATCTGCCCTCCGACTCGCGGGGCGAAGACGCGATCAAAGCCGCCGGGGGAATTCTCCAAACCGCGAACGAAAACGCCCTAAATTTGGCTGCGCACCTCGAAGACGGAAGCCAGATTCATGTTCCCACAAAAAAAGAGATGCCGCCCGATGCGCCGCCTGCCCCCGACGCCCTGGTCAAACACGATCCCACCGTCGCCAAAACCGCTTTTTCCGCGCCTCATCTTTCGGTTCGCCCCGCCTCCTCCGCAAAGCCGAACCCAGCCGATCACCTCAGCAAATCGGACAAACTCACCCCGGACAGTCGTGAAACCATCAACCTGAACACCGCCGGGGCCGAGGAGCTGCAGCGGCTGCCGGGCATTGGGCCTGCAATGGCCGAACGGGTGCTGGCCTATCGCAAAGAGGCAGGCGGTTTCAAGTCGCCGGACGAGATGCTGCAAGTGAAGGGCATCGGCGCGAAAAAATTTGCGAAGATGGAGCGTTTTCTGCGTGTAAAATAGGTAGTCTCTTTCTGAAGCGAGAGACATTTCCTTTGAAGCAGGACAACAATGGATAAAATTTTACGCGGCGTCATCGAATTCCACGAACACATCACCAACAAAGAACGCCCGAAATTCGCCAAACTGGTGCAGGACGGGCAGTCGCCCCGCGCCCTGCTCATTACCTGTGCCGATTCGCGGATTGTTCCCAACGAAATCACCAACACCGACTACGGCGATCTGTTCCTGATCCGCAACATCGGCAACTTGATTCCGCCCTACGAATGGGTGCGGGACGGGCACGCGGACACTTCCGTTGCCGCCGCCATCGAATACTCGCTCAACAGCCTAGGCATCCGCAACATCATCGTTTTAGGACACTCGGACTGCGGCGCGATGAAGGCCGTCACGAAATACAAAGAACTGCCGGAAGACTCGCCGCTTCGGGCGTGGATGGCGAGTGCGGAAGAGGCTCTGAGCGATCTGACCGAAGGCAAAATTCTGGACAGCTCGCTTTCTTCGATCAATCAGCTTGCGCAGCTCAATGTGATGGCTCAAATCGAGCATCTGAAAGGCTATCCGATTGTGCGCGAAAAACTGGAGGCGGGCGAACTTGATCTTCATGCCTTTTTCCTTAAAATCGAAGACGCCGAGGTACAGGTCTACCATCCGGGGAGAAACCGCTTTGTGAAGATTGACTCGGAAACGGTGGAGGAGTTGAAATTCGTCCGCACGATGCTGGAGCGAACCCCCGCCCTGCGAATGAACCTCCACGACGCCGAAGCCTTCACCCACAGCAGCCAGTGACCTGTTTTGCTGAAGTCGCTGCTCTCTCCCCTTTCAAGAAGCCGGGCTGCGTATGCGATAGCCCCGCCCCATTTTTCTTATCCGGGCAGGGCCTCTCAATTCCAAAAGTTCTTTCTCCACCAGAGAAGACAAAAAGGTTTGACGTAATCGGACCGGGTGTCTTTTCAGCAAAAAAGCCAATTGTGCTCAAGACAAACAGCGTTCTTAACAAAGCCATAAGATCGTTTTCCGCGTTAGTGCGGCCAGCACAGACGCCTGCCAATTTTCTTCGGTAAATTTTTCTTGCATTAGGCGAACCTCCTCTGCGGCAGCAAGCGGCGGCAGCGAGGTGAGCGCAAAGGGATCGTTGCTGCTGCCCAAATCCACACGTTGCGTTTGCTCTTCAGAACGTTGCGTCTTCTCCCTAAAATAGTCTGCTTGCCTTTGAGAAGACGCAACGTCCTCCCCTGTCCCGTTGACGAAAAAACGCCGGCAAAGGCTGCGTCTCCTTCGGCCTGCCGCCGCCTTCCAGTCACCTCTCACCAGTTCACTTCGGAACGCCAATCCAACGATGACACCGAAACTGCCCGCTTCGCCCCGGCGTCAAGTGCCGGGTGCATCAGCATGGCAACGGCATCGGCACGATCCGGCGACGCTATCCCCCGCCTGCGCAGTTCCTCCTTGCGCTCCAGCCGGATGTGCCCGAATTCGTCCATGTTGTACCGCAGGCAGGCGAGCTGCTCGGTCAGCACGGTATCGGCGGGAAGGCAGAGTCGGCCTTCCCGCAGTGCCTCCCGAAGCCGCCAGAACAACTGCGCTTTTAGATTCTGGTAGCGATCCCCCTCCAGACCCTGTGTTTTTCCGCCGAACTGTACTCCGATCAGCCCGCGTACTCCCGCCTCGCCGATTCGATCATAGACCCCGCCGCCCACGCCCGTTTCGTCCACCAGCACCAGATCGCATTTCTCCTGCCGTGCGATTTGTGCCGCCGTTTGTGCCGTAACCATCGTATCCTGCCCCCGTACCGTGCGAATCCATTCGATCCGATCTCCGCGTCTCAGGGCAAAAGCCGTTTCATCGGCGCCGAAACGCGCCACGTCCACCGCCAGGGCGCACGGCGTTGAAACAGGCGAGCTTCGGGTCTGCGCCGCTTCGATCCAATCTCGCGACAGCAGGCTGTCTTCGCTTCCCGCCGGAAACTCGCCCAGCACCCGCGCCCGAAACAATCCGTTCGGGCAGTAGCGTTTTTCGTTCCAAATGATGCTCCCATTTCCCGCCTCGCCCTCCGCCGCAGGCTCGCACCACTGCATGATTCGATCCTCAATTGCCTCCGGGGTCACCGCGCCGGGAATTTCGTCTTCTTCCTCGCCAGCGTTCGCGCCCGTCACATTCGGGTGATCGAGTGCCGAGATTGTCAGCGTGTGCCAGCCGGGATTGGAGAACAATTGATAAAACCGATTGTCCGTCCCCAGCGGATTGGAAAGCGCGAGCACCCGGTTGTTTTTGCCGACACAGATTCCCTCCACCGCATCCCAGATTTCAGCACGAATTCCGCAGGCTTCGTCAAGAATTACCAGCAGGTTTTCCGCATGGAACCCCTGAAAGCGCACGGGTTCATCCGTTGAAAGCCCCATTGCAAAATGTCCCTCCTCTAATTTGAGCTGTGTTTGCAGGGGTTTCCCTGCCAAGATCGGCGTTCCCTTTCGCTCCGCCCGATAACACGCCGCGCAATGCCGACGCCTTACCTCACGCCACAAAAGTGCCTCCACCTGCCGCCAGGTTGGGGCCGTTGTCAAAACCACGCTCCCCGGATGCGAATACAAAAACCAAAGGACAAGGTCTGCCGCCAAAAATGTTTTGCCTACTCCGTTGGCTGCTTTCACCGCCACCCGTCGTGAATGGCAGAGGGCCTCCGCTACCTCCCGCTGCGCCTTCCACCAATGGGAGCCGAGCACTTCCAACGCAAATTGCTCCGGGGTGTCGCGATAGCGCGTCCACTCTCCCGGAGCCGTTTTTTCCTGTTCGCCGTTATTCAATTGTTCGTCCTCCGAAGGGGAAGGGGTGAAAATACCGTTCTCCGTGTCTCGCAGCGGGGGGGTTCTTTCACCCCTCACCCCTTTATCCTCTCGCCCCGCCCTATCTTTCCCCGTGCCTGCTGGCCTCGAAACACATTTTCGAGCAGTAAAATCGCCCTGCCCCCAACCCGAACACAAACTCGTGTCCGCATCCTCGGCAGGTCATCATTTTCAGGGTGACCCCCGGCTTTCGAGCGGGCTTTCGGTAGACCGTATGGCGGCTGTAATCCTTAAACAGCAGCCCCGACGAATAACACTTAACAATGGCTTCCCGCAAAAGCCGGGACAGGTGCTGCTGCGAAAATCGCCCCGCCTCGGTCGGGAACACTCGGCGCATCTGCTCCTGCGTCCACCCGGAAAGCCAGCCGCGCAGAAGGCAGCGTTCCACCCGGCGCAGCTGCGTCACACTAATCAGAAACAATAGTTCCTCTTCGAGACTTTGCCGCTGTTCGGAGACAGGGAGCGGTCTCTCCTCGTCGGTGAGGTCTACGCGGGTGAGATGCCCCTCGCCATGCCGTTTTAATTGAAACTCCGTGTAAGCCGGGTACTCGTCCGTTTCCTCGACCGGCAGCAGCAGGGCATCTGCCTTTTCCTCCAACTGGCATTCCGTCTTCTCCCGTGATTTTTCTTCCGTCTCCGCCCCTCGAATCGCTTTGCTCATTTCGCGCTTTCCTCCTGAAACTGGTTCGCCTTGCGCTTTACGCCAAATTACGTGAACATGATTCTACTGGATTCTACACGAACCGAGCAGTTCTGTCAACCTTTTTCGCATAAATAGTAGAAACTTGTTTAGGAAGGGGTTTTCGGGCGGAACGGCGTATTTTAGAGGCATGAACTCACAAAGAATCATTTTGGTTGTGCTGGACGGGGTAGGGGCAGGAGAACTCCCCGACGCCGCTCTTTATGGCGACGCCGGAAGCCACACGCTGGCGCACACGGCGGAGGCCGTCGGCGGGCTAGACGTGCCAAATCTGGAACGGCTGGGATTGGGCAGCATCACTCCCATTGCCGGGGTTCCCCCAACGGAAACTCCCGCCGCCCACTACGGCAGACTGCACGAAGCTTCCCCCGGCAAAGACACGATCACCGGGCACTGGGAGATGGCGGGGGTAGTGCTTTCTCGCCCCTTCCCGACCTATCCGCACGGCTTTCCGAAAGCCGTTATCGCAGAATTCGAGCGCAAGATCGGGCGTGAAACGCTCGGGAACCTTCCCGCCTCCGGCACTACGATCCTCGCGAAGATGGGCGATGAACACGTCACCACCGGAAAACCGATTGTCTATACCTCGGCGGACAGCGTTTTTCAGATCGCCATGCACGAAGCGGTAATTCCGATTGAACAGCAGTACGAAATCTGCGAAATTGCCCGCCGCCTGCTGGTGGGAGAGCACGAGGTAGGGCGCGTGATCTGCCGTCCGTTTGTCGGCGCATCAGGAGCCTACAAACGGACGGAACGGCGCAAAGATTTTCCGGTGTCGCCGCCGCCCACCGTGCTGGACGAATTGACTTCCGCAGGAAAAGCGGTTCATGCCATCGGCAAAATTTACGAGATTTTCAACGGGCGCGGCATCACCTCCTCCGATTACACCACCAACAACCCGGATCACATTACCGCGCTGCGCCGCGCCGTTGAAGAAAACGACAGCCCGCTGATTTTCGCCAATCTCGAAGATTTCGATATGCTCTATGGGCATCGCAACGATCCGCAGGGCATGGCTTCCGCGCTGAGGGAATGGGACGCCGCCCTGCCTTCGATCCTCGAAGCCCTGCGCCCGAACGATCTTTTTCTCATCACGGCGGATCATGGCAATGACCCAACCACCCCCTCCACCGATCACTCCCGCGAATATCCGTTTCTGCTCGTCGTTTCCCCGGCAAAGCCGCAGGGCAGCAATCTCGGAATTCGGGGGACGTATGCCGACCTTGCCGCCACGATTCGCGACGCCTTCGCGCTGCCGATTCCGTCTGGCGCACCCGGCACGAGTTTTCTGAGCGAGGTGACGCCGTGAAAAGAAAGGGCGCAATCAATTCCTATCGAAGGGCGGCCTGCGTCGTCCCCCTAATTTTTCTTTGCACCGTTGCGCCTTCGCCTGGAGTTTCGCTTGGGAAGCGGCTGCGTTCAATGCCCGACAGGGCTTCTGAGACCTACCGTCTGAAAATCGAAAACGCTCCCTTTGGGCGCATCGAAATCAGCACAGACGGCGGGAAACATTATCGAACCATCGGGCGGGTGACGCGGGAGGCTTTAGGGACGAGAACGCAGAACGGCACAGACGAAAAAGGAACCGTGTGGAAAAGCAGCCGAGACGAAATTACATTTCTGACGGCTCCAGGGCGGTCGGTTTCGCTTCGCCCGCAGCGGCTTTTTGCGGGAAAGGGAAAAGGGCGCAAAAAACTGCCCGATCTGCCCGAAGCCGACCGCACTGGGGCCGTCAAAACTGTGATCGAATCGAACCTGGCATCGGGAACCGGGGTCTTTGGGGACCTTCTGCCGACGCCGGGATCGCCGGTGAAGCTGCTGAATGGACGGGGGGAAGCCGAAACCTTCTCCGAAATCTACAAACCGAAAGAGGGCGACACTTACTACATTCGTGTTGCGCTCGCCGACGAAAAGGGGGAAGTGAAGCCTGGAGAAACCCTCGCAGAAGAGGCCGCCCGCCTCGCCGACGACTACAAGGCGGGAGCCGTTCTTCGAGCAAAGGCGACAGGGCGCAAAATCGTTTCTGGCACGCTGACCCTCAAAGCCGCCCTGCCTTCCGATGAGCCGGACCCCATTCAGTTTGTGACTTTCCTGATTGACGGCGAGGAAGTTTCCACGTCAAATGCCGCGCCCTTCTCCTATGACTGGGACACTCGGAGGGCCGAGCCGGGAGAGCACGTCGTGGAAGTAAAAGCCTTTAGCCGCTCCTACCGCCTTCTTACGCAGAGCCGCCTTCTGCTGGTGGTGAAGAATCGCTAGCGGCGGGAAACCGCTTCAAGGATTCCCCTCCTTCTCTTTCTGCCCAAGGGCATGGTTCGGTGTTTTTGTTTTTTCGATAACGCTTTCAACCGTTGAAGCCCTTGGCTTGATTTCTTCCCACGTTTTCGTTCGGACTAGATGATTCCCAGTTTTTTGCCAGCTTTCTCGAAGGCAGTGAGGGCGTCGTCGAGATCGGCTCTGGCGTGCATCGCGCTTGGCATCGTGCGAATACGGGCTTTCCCGCGTGCCACGGTTGGAAAGACAATCGCGAGTGCCAGCACCCCTTCGTCGAACAAAGCCCGCTGAAACTCTTTCGCCTTCGCCTCGTCCCCCACGATCACGGGCGTGATCGGCGTTTCGGAAACTCCGGTATCGAAGCCCAGCGCGTGCAGCCCTGCTTTCCAGTAGCGTGTGTTTTCCCACAGCCGTTCGGTGAAGGAGGGATCGGTGTCCATGAGATCAATCGCAGCGATGATGGCGGCAACGGCGGCAGGCGGCTGCGCCGTCGAAAACAAAAACGGACGCGCCCGCTGCACCAGCCAGTCAATCAGACGGGAGGAACCGGCGATATAACCGCCCATCACTCCAACCGCTTTGGAGAGCGTCCCCAACTGAACGTCAATTTTATCGTGCACCCCAAAGTGATAAGCCGTGCCGCGCCCGCCGCCCAAAACACCGGAACCGTGCGCGTCGTCCACCATGATCGCGGCATTGTAACGCTCGGCCAGGGCTGCGATGTCGGGCAGCGGGGCGAGGTCGCCGTCCATCGAAAACACGCCGTCTGTGATCACCAATCGCTTTTTCGCGCTCTGTGTCGCTTTAAGGGCATCTTCGAGGGCGTTCATATCGTTGTGGGCATAAATTTTTCGGGCGGCTTTCGAGAGGCGCACCCCGTCAATGATCGAAGCGTGGTTCAGTTCATCGGTGATAATTGCATCGTCGCCGTCGGTGATGGTGGGAATCACGCCCGCATTGGAGGTAAAGCCGCTCTGAAATACCAGGGTCGCCTCGACGTGCTTAAACTGCGCGAGCCGCTTTTCGAGTTCGTCGTGAATTCGCATTGTGCCGATAATCGGGCGCACCGCCCCGGCTCCCGCGCCCCATCTCTCGACTGCCGCGACCGCCGCCGCTTTGAGTTTCGGGTGATTGGCCAGCCCCAGATAATTGTTGCTCGAAAGGTTGATGACCTCGGACTTGCCGTTCACGGAAATCCGTGCCCCGGACGGCGAATCCATAATGACCAGCGGTTTATAGAGATTTTGGTCTTTGAGTTCGGTGATCTGACTATCGAGCCAGTCTTGCAGCGTTGCGTTCATCGGGTCTCTTTCTCACGAAATTGGAGTTTCCGTGATGGCAAAATGTTAGGTATAGTGTACCCCGATGGAACCACTCTCTCTTGCCTGGATCACCGATGCCCTGCGCCTCCCCGCCGCCAAGCCCGATGCAGAGGTTAACGCTGTCTCTACCGATAGCCGCGAGATTTCTCCCGGTGCGCTGTTTGTCGCCCTGCGCGGAGAAACCTTCGACGGCCACGCTTATGTGGAAGCGGCTTTTCACGCCGGAGCCGTTGCTGCCCTTGTGGAAAAGCCTGTTTTCGGGGTGGAGGGCCAACAAATCGTCGTACCCGACACCCTGTGTGCTTACGGCGATCTCGCCCGTGCTTACCGGCGGCGATTTCCCGCTCTGCACCTTGTGGCGGTGACAGGCAGTGTCGGCAAAACCTCGACAAAAGAAATGATTGCCGCCGTTCTGAAAACCCGGTTTCGCACTCTGGCTACTGAGAAAAATTACAACAACGAAATCGGCGTTCCGAAAACGCTTTTTTCCCTAACTTCGGATCAGGAGGCCGCTGTCCTCGAAATGGGGATGCGGGGCCTGGGAGAAATCTCCCGCCTTGCCGAAATCGCTGAGCCGACTCTCGGCGTGATTACGAACATCGGTTACGCCCATATCGAGCGGCTCGGTTCGCGGGAAAACATCGCAAAGGCAAAAACGGAACTTTTTGAGTCCCTGCGGCCTGGAGCCGCCGCCATTTTCCCAATCGAGGACGATTTTGCCGAAACGATCCAGCGGCACATTCCGGCGGGGGTAGAGGCGCGGGGCATCTCTACAAAGGGAACCCCCCTCTCCCTCTCTGTTCCCGGCGTTCATCAGGAGGCGAACGCCCGCCTTGCGCTGGCGGTGGCGGAAAGGCTGAAAATTCCGCTGGCCGATGCGCTGGCTGCCCTCCAAGCCTGGGGCGGAGCTGAAGGGCGAATGAGCGTGAGGCAGGCGGGAACGCTGACGATATTAGATGACTGCTACAACGCGGGAGTGGAAAGCATGAGGGCGGCACTGCAAACCCTGAAGCAAATCAAAGCGCGAAAGAATTCCGAGGGAGTGGCGGTGCTGGGCGAAATGAAAGAACTTGGCGGCTTTGCCCCCGAACTGCACCGCGAAGTGGGCCGGGCAGCGGCACAGTCTGACCTGCGCCTGCTGATTACGGTGGGCGAAGGAGCCAAGCAGATCGCCGAAACTGCGCTCGGAATTCCGCACTTTCATGCCAATACCTCGGAAGAAGCCGTTCCGATACTCAAACAAAACCTCTTCCCGAACGAAGTGGTTCTGGTGAAAGGCTCCCGCGCTGTCGGGATGGAAAAGATCGTGGAGGCACTGCTCTCCGACTCCGAAGGGAAATTTTCAACCCAATGACCGCTCTTCTTTTTGGTTTTCTGGCAGCGTTTCTGCTTTGCGCCGTACCAGGGAAAAGGGCGATTGCCGCTCTTCGCAAACTCGGAGCAAGGCAGAACGTCTCGCAGGATGCTCCCGCCGCTCACGCTGCCAAGCAGGGAACCCCAACGATGGGCGGCCTGATGATCCTGTTCTCGGTAACTGTGTGCGGCTTCGGCTACTGGCTTTGGGCCAAGCCGACCCAGCCGCCGGACAGTCAGTTTCTTCTGGTGCTTCTGGTGACGCTCGGTTTTGGCGGAATCGGGTTTCTGGACGATTATCTGAGCGCGAAACGAGGCAAGAATTTAGGACTGCGGGCCCGCGAGAAGATGGCGGCTCAGGTGGTACTGGCGGTGCTGTTTTGTATTGCTCTGGCAAAAACCGCTCAGCCGGGGTGGACAACCGCGCTCTCATTCGCCCTTCCCGGCGGCGAACGGATAGTAGACCTCGGCGTTTTTTACTACTTGTTTCTGGTGCTGCTTATCGTCGGCTTCTCGAATGCAGCGAATTTCACCGACGGACTGGACGGGCTTGCGAGCGGCGTTACTCTGCTCGTTTCGGCGTCGGTGGCAGCGGCGGTGTACGCACTTGCACCCGGCATTTCGTTTTTCTGCGTGGTGCTGGCGGGGGCACTCGCTGGTTTTCTCTGGTGGAACGCGCACCCCGCCAAAGTTTTCATGGGCGACACGGGATCGCTCGCCCTCGGCGCGGGGCTGGCGTGTGCGGCGGCAGCGGGCAAGCGGGAGATTCCTCTGCTGATTGCGTCGCTCGTCTGCTGGGCGGAACTTTTCTCCGTGATGCTGCAGGTCGGCGTTTTCCAGTACCGCAAGCGCACGAAAGGACTGGAGTATGCCAAGGCGAATCGGCTGTTTCGCCGCGCCCCGCTCCATCACCATTTTGAGGAAGCGGGCCTGCAAGAAACCCTTGTTGTGGCTCGTTTCTGGCTTGCCGGGGCGGTCTGTGCAGCGCTTTCTCTTCTCTGGAGGATTTAGGCAAAGGAACGCCGGGAGAAGCTGGCCTCCTCCGTCGAAAAATCCGGCGACCTTCGTACCGCCGAGCGACTCCGGGAACGTTTGGGGCGGCTGCAAAGGGCGCAGGCGGTTCTTGGGGCACGGCTGCCGCCGTTGATTTCTCGGCTGAACCCACGCACCGATAACAACCTTCGTGAAACCGAATTTAGAAGAGCAGAAGAAAACGCTGGATTCGGGAGAAACACGGACACAGCGAGGCGGAGAGACCTTTGGCATCTGAAACCCGTTTTCGGTTTTGTCCGCTTCAACACATCTCTGCCCCGCGCTCTTTCTTTCTTATCGCCGGGTGCTGCACTTTGACTGCGCCCTTCTTCGCTGCCGGGAGGATTGGAAGAGGCGGAGAGTTTCTGATCTTTTTCGAGTTTTTGCTCCGCCTTCCGGTTCCCGGCAGAACGCGGGGTAAACTAAGGGCTATGTTCACCGATCAGAAAATCACCGTCATCGGCACGGGACGCAGCGGACTTGATGCCGCATGGGTTCTCGCCCGCCTCGGCGCAAAGGTCACCCTCACCGACAACAAAACCGAGGCCGAGCACAGCGAAGAGGAGCACAAAGCCATTCTCCAAACTGGAGCAGCGTTCGTGTCCTATGTTCAGAACCTGAATGGTGCTTTCCCGGATCGAACCGCCTTGGTCGTCACTTCACCCGGTGTGCCGAAACGGGCGGCCATTTTAGAAGAAGCCGAAAGACGGGGGCTGCCGATCCTCTCCGAAATCGAACTCGCCTTTCGCATCACGCAGGCTCCGCTGATCGGGATCACCGGAACGAACGGCAAAACCACGACGACCGTTTTAGCGGCTCAGATGCTCGAAGCCTCCGAGCGGGAGGCGATTATTTGCGGCAATGTGTCGGCGGACGGCCTCAAGAAAACTCTCGTTTCAGCCGCTTACGAAACCCGTGCCCTCCCCGATTCGCAAAAGCCGCCCACTCTGGTAGCGGAAATCAGCAGTTTCCAGCTTGAATGGGTAGAAAACTTTGCGCCGCTCGCCGCCGTCTTGACCAACATCACCGCCGACCATCTGGATCGCCACAAAGATTTCGAGGAGTACTCCGAAACCAAAGCCCAAATTTTTGCCGCGCAGACTTTTGGCAGTCTCGCCATCGTCAATTACGACGACCCCGCAGCGCGAAGCATCGGCGAGACGCTTCCGCCCGAACGCATGATTCCTTTTTCGCTCGATCTCCCCGACCGCTTCGAGTATGGAGCCGCCGTCAGAGACGGAGTTCTGATCGTGCGGCTGCCAGGGATGCTGCGCTTCGAGCCGATTCTGCCCTTCACCGAATTTCCCGACACCCTGCCTGGAACTCATTCCCTGCAAAATGCGCTGGCAGCGGCGGCGGCGGCTCTCCATGCCGGAGCGACGCCGGAAGGGGCGGCTCAGGCCATCCGGGAGTTCAAGGGCGTGCCGCACCGCATGGAAACCGTTGCCGACATCAACGGCATCCGTTATATCAATAATAGTATGTGTACGAACGTCGCGGCAGGCATCCGTTCGCTGGAAGCCATGACGCGCCCGACGATTTTGCTGGCGGGCGGCGTAGACAAAGGCTCCGATTTTTGTTCGCTTGTGCCCGCACTGAAAAATCAAACGAAATTCACCCTTCTCTATGGCAAAGATGCGGGTAAACTAGAACGAGCGTTTCGCGAAAGCGGCTACAACACCCTGGAGCGCGTGGAAACCCTGGAAGAAGCCGTCCGCAAAGCGGCAGATTTGGCCGTTTCCGGTGATACCGTTTTGCTGGCTCCAATTTGCGCTTCCTTCGACCAATTCACCAATTTCGAGCAGCGCGGCGAAACCTTCCGCAAGATCGTTCAGCGGCATGCCGCCGAAGTCCAAAATTCTTAGCCGTTTTACGAAACCCTCAACACTTTTTATGGCCACTCGAACCGCTTCCGCACAACCCCCCAAGCCCACTCCCTCCCGGCTCCGAACGCCGGTAGACACGGTGCTGTTTGCCACCACGCTCGCATTGGTGGCGTTCGGGTTCTGGATGGTATTCGGAACGAGTTTTTTTCAGAGCATGGATTCGCCGAAACTCGGCAACGATCCCTTTTTCTTTGTGAAGCGTCAAACCGCCGGGGCGATCATGGGCGGGTTCGCACTCTGCGTGATGATGCGAACTGGCTATTGGAATCTGAAAACCTACGCACTCCCGATTTTGTTTGGCTGCCTCATTTTACTGGCACTTGTGTGGCCCCTTCACTTCCCCGGATTGGCAATCAAGGACAACGGGGCGTGGCGATGGCTTGGGCATGGCTCCGCCCGGTTTCAGCCCTCGGAACTCGCGAAACTCGGCATCATCATCTATTTGGCCTCGATGTATTCCCGCTCTGGCCTGAAAATTCGGAATTTTGAGTCGGGCTTGCTGCCGCCGCTCATTCCGGCTATTCTCGCGCTGATCCTGATCGAGCGCGAACCCGATCTCGGCACCGCAATGGTGCTGTTTGCGGCGGTCGGAACCATTCTGGCCGTCGCCGGGGCACGTCGCCGTCACCTGGCCCTGTTTGTCGGGCTGGGGCTGATCGCCGTGCTTTTGTTCGGATTTGCCTTCGGGCATCGCGGAAGCCGGATACAGACTTATGTCAACCCCTGCCAGAACCGCGAGTTCGGCGGCGATCAGGTTTGCAACTCGCTTTACGCCGTCGGCTCCGGCGGGCTGTTGGGCGAGGGAATCGGGCAGGGCAAGCAAAAATATCTGCTCACGCAGGCGAACTGCGATTTCATTTTTGCAACTATCGCCGAGGAACTTGGCTTTTTCCGGGCTTCGTTCGTGCTGCTCGGCCTGATGATCGTGGGCTGGCGCGGCTTTCGCATTGCCTACTCCACCAAGGATCGCTTTGGTTCGCTGCTGGCTTCGGGGATTGCGGCTCTCATCTCGTGGCAGGCCCTCATCAATGTGGGGGTCGCCACCGGTTCCATTCCCGCCACTGGAGTTCCGCTTCCATTTATCAGTTACGGCTCCTCTTCGCTCGTTCTCCTGATGGGCGGCATCGGAATTCTGCTCAACATCGCTCAGTACCCGGAGGGCGAACCGGCTCCGCTTCAGAAACGCCGCCTCTGATTCCCGTTTTCCCACTTGTTTGAGAAAGGGTTGTCAGGTCTTTTCATGCCCATTTCTTTTTACTCCGTTCGCGAACCCTACGGCGAATTTTCCAACTTTTCCGCGCACGCAATCGAACTCGACGGACTGCTCTGGAAAACAACGGAGCATTATTTCCAGGCCCAAAAGTTTGACGACCCGGACTACCGGGAACGGATTCGGCTCTCTCCTTCTCCCAAAGAGGCGGCGGATTTGGGACGCAGCCGGTCTGTTCCCCTGCGCCCGGACTGGGAAACGATCAAAGAAACGGTGATGTATCGGGCGGTCAAGCAAAAGTTTTCCACGCACACGGCACTGCAAGTGCTTTTGCTGTCCACTGGAGAGGAGGCGATTCTTGAGGCTGCGCCGGGGGATCATTACTGGGGAACGGGCCAAGACGGAACCGGCAAAAATCGCTTGGGAATTCTACTTATGCAGGTGCGGGAAGAACTCCGCCGAGGTCAGCCTTAGATGCGCGTTGTCCTGAGCGGCGGCGGAACGGGCGGGCACATCATGCCTGCGCTCGCCGTCGCCGAATCCCTGCAAGCCCGCCTGCCCAACCCCGGTTCGCTCGACCTGCTCTACATCGGAGCGACCACCGGCATCGAAACCCGGATCGTGCCGCCGCTCGGCATTCCGTTTCAGCAGGTTACGACCGAAAAACTCCGTAAAACTTTTTCGCTCTCCACGGTTCGCGTGGCATTTTCGCTGCTCAAAGGGTATCGAGAGGCGCAGACTTACCTTAAAGCCTTTCGCCCCGATGTTTGCATCGGAACGGGCGGCTATGTGGCCGCCGCTACGGTGTTTGCCGCGCACCGCCTTAGCATCCCCACTTTTATTCACGAGGGCAACGTGATTCCCGGACGCACGAATCTCTGGCTTTCTCGTATCGCGGATCGTATCGGCGTGACCTTTGCAGAGACCGCAGGCTTTCCGCCGCACAAGGTGACTGTGACCGGGTTCCCGATCCGCCGCTCGATTCGGCTCCCGGAAAGTGTCACTTCTGCCCACGCCCGTGCCTCTTTTCCTCGCTTGGCCCCCGACGTGCTAACGCTTTTTGTTACCGGCGGCAGCCAGGGATCCAAAGCGATCAACCGCACCCTGATGGAAGCCGTGCCGGAGCTGCTCGCTCAAAAGGTTCAGGTGATCCACCACACGGGTCTCAAAAATTTTGCAGACATCGAAGCCGAAGCTCACCGGCGCGACCTGAGTGAGGGCTATCTTCCGCTCGCGTTTCTGGACGGCACACAAATGGCCCAGGCCTACCGTGCCGCCGATGCCCTTCTCTGCCGGGGCGGAATTTCCACCTTGGCAGAGTCGCTCGCGGAGCGTTTACCGCTGCTGATCGTCCCTTTGCCCACCGCTTACGCCGACCATCAAACTCACAACGCCCGCGCCCTCGAAAAAGGGGGAGCCGCCAAACTTCTCCCCGAATCCTCGCTTACTTCTGCCTCTCTGTTTGCGGAAGTGCTCGCCCTGCGAAACTCTGAGGCCCGCCATGCCATGCGCGAAGCCTGCTCCCATCTTCTCCGCCCTGATGCCGCCGATACCATTGCAGAATTGGTCTTAACGTTGACACCGCGCTCCTAAATCGGCTATTCTCTTGCACCCCCGCTTTCCAACCCCCAACGACTCAGGAGACCTCCATGATCCAGCGTTCTACATTTCATCATGCCTTGAAGTTCGTGCCTCTCGCTCTACTGCTCGCCTCCGGGTGCGGAGGCGGCGGATTTGATATCAGTGATCCTGTCACCGGCGGCTCCCGGATAGTCGGCAATTTGGAGTTCGTCTCTTCGACTACCCAACGAAGTTTTGCTTCTGGGGAAATCGTTCCCGTTACCCTTACCGTCGTCAATGTGGGAACGACCACCGTAACCGGAACTTATCGCGGCTGCCACGACAGCGATGTTCGGGTGCTCGATAGCACGGAAAACACGAAATGGCTTGCCTCGGCGGTTCCGGGGGCTTGCGTCGCGGTGGTTCGTCCTTTTTCCATTGAGCCGGGGAAAACCCTTTCCCTTACGGTGAACTGGGATCAGCACGATGGGGCCGGAGCCGTGGTTCCTGCCGGAACCTATAGGCTCAAAACTTGGTTTAACGGCTTTTTCACCGACCTTGCCGATTTCCCCGCTGGGGCCGGTGAAGGAACGGCCTACGCCCCCTCCCTCCCCATCCTCCTCTCGCGCTGACTTTCCCCCGACAGCAAAAAGGGAAAGCGAAAGGGAACAGCCTGCCCTTTCGCTTTCCCTTTTCTGAAATTTCGAGGCGCGGATTAAACCCGGACGGCCTCCCTCACCGGACGGGCCGTTTCGCGGCTTCCGGGGCCGAAGTCTTCCAGCACACAATTGGCGGCGATCTGACCGCTCATCAAAACCATCGGAACGCCAGGGCCGGGGTTCACTGATCCGCCCGCCCAGTACAAACCCTTAATGAGATCGCTGCGGTTGGCGGTCTTGAAAGCGGCGGTCAGGTTGCGCTGCGTCACCACGCCGTAGATTGCCCCCCGGTTCACCCAGTACATCCGCTCCAGGTCACGCGGCGTGATTGTGTACGACACTTCGATTGAATCGCGCAGCCCCGTCAGCCCGCTCCGCTCCAGTTTTTCCAGAATGACATCGCGGTAGCGTGTTGTCTCTTTGTCCCAATCGAAATTTTCGGTGAGGTAGGGACAGTGAACCAGCACATAAAGGGCGGTGCAGCCTTCGGGGGCGACTTTCGGATCGGTGAGCGAGGGTACGGCCAGGTAGCAGGTGGGGTCTTCGTGCGGCACTTTGCGCTCGTAAATATCGCGGAATTCCTCGTCGGAATTTGCGCTGAAATAAAAATCATGGTGCGCTAGATGATCCCACGTCCGATTGCACCCCAGATAGAGAACAATCCCAGAGCAGGCAGGCTCCAGCGTTTTTTCATGCTTGTCCAAAAACTGTTTTGCGTTCGGTGAGGAAGGGATCATGCCTTCGAGCGTTTTCCAGATGTCCGAGTTGGCGACGACGGCATCGAAGCGTTCAAGTGTACCGCCCTGCACAACCACCCCAACCACTTTGCCGTCCGACGTTTCGATTTTCTCGATGGGCGTCTCAAATCGTACCTCAACTCCGAACTCGTCCGCCAGTTGGGTCAGTGAGCGGGCAATCTCTCCCGTTCCTCCCATCGGATACCAGCAGCCCAGCCCGATCTGAACCCAGGCGATCAAGCACAAAATCGCAGGCGACACAAACGGCGATGACCCGACATACTGCACGAAATGCTCGAAGAGCTGCGCGAGCCGTTCGTCCTTGAAATGTTTCCGCACTGCCTGATGCATCGTGCGGGTCGGGTCCATGCTCACCGTCAGCTGCAGCGACTGCAAATTCATCGGGTTCGCTTTCGCCATGTCCATCAGCGAGCCGTAAGACTTCCAGTAAAACCAGCGATCCGAAATGTCGTTCATCCGGTGCGAATAAGCGAGAAACTGAAGATAATTCGCTACCTCTTCCGGGGCGAAATCTTTCAATTCTCGGCACATCTCCGTAATCGAGGTGTAAAGATCGAGTTTCGAGCCGTCGGCAAAAAAGGCTCGCCACTGCGGGTCTAATTGTACGAGATCGAAAAAATCGGCTCGGTTTTTGCCCACGTCCTCAAACAGACGATCCAGCACATCGGGTTTGGTGATGATCGTCGGCCCCATATCGAAGTAATAGCCTTTTTCCTCGTAGACATTCATTTTGCCGCCGAGGTGGGCATTCTTCTCGAACAGCACTACCTCATGCTTTGCGTGTGCCAGTTTCACCGCCGCCGCGCACCCCGCCAATCCGCCCCCCACCACCGCAATTCTTGCCATTTCCGTCTTTTCTCCGTTTTAAGTCATTCGCCGATCAAGTCGGAGAGCACAAATTTTCGATCCTGATTTTTGATTTTAATCTGTGATTAAACTTTTCTCTGGTGGATAAATTAATGCTCTCTCGATTTCATTACGGCACGGGTGAGGGCCCCTGCCGCCTTTAATTTCGCCTTGAAGTGCTTCGCGTTTTTGAGTTGAATCAGCGCGTCCAAAATCTCCGGGGTCTCGGCAAAATAGGGGAAAAGATGCCGCCGCAGTTTGCGCTCCGGGCGAAACGTGACGGTTTTCAAGACTACGAATTCTTCCAGCCCCGCCACTCCGCGCTGTTTGCCGAACCCGGAGGCCCGAAAACCTCCAAACGGAATTTCCGGGCTGGCCGCATCCAGCAAGACCTCGTTGATCGAAACCAACCCCGCCTCCAGCTGCGCCGCGATCCGTTCACCCTGCGCCCGATCCCCGGTAAAAACACTCGCCGCCAGAGCCGTCTCGCCCGAATTGGCGCAAACCACTGCCTCCGCATTCGACTCAAAAGACGACACTGCAAGAACCGGCCCGAAAAACTCCTCGGAAAAGGCAGGCATCGCTTCGGTGCAGTCTGCCAGCAGGGTCGGGGGGTAAAAACGGTCGTTTTCTTCGGAGGGGCTGCCGCCCGCTAAAAGTCTGGCCCCCTGCTTCACCGAATCGCAGACAACGGCTTCCACGCGATCCCGCAGCTTCTCGGTTCGCAGCGGCGAGAGTTCGATCCCGCGCCTCAGCAGCCCGATTTCTTTCTGGCAAAGTGAGAGAAACTCGTTATAACGAGAGAAGTGCACCAGAATTCGCCCTGGAGCCACGCAGCTTTGCCCTGCATTGCAGCACCGTCCCCACACCGCACTTTTCGCCGCCAGCGAAAGGTCGGCGTCCTCCAAAACCAGAAGCGCGTCGTTGCCCGAAAGCTCCATCACACTCGGCGTTCCGGTTTCCGCCAGAGTTTTCAGAATGGCCCGCCCGGTGAGAACGCCGCCGGTAAAGCAAAGTTTGTCTATCCCGGCACGGCAGAGTTGTTGGCCCGTTTCGCTCCCGCCGTAAACCACTGTAACCGGCAGCCCGATCTTCTCGAACTGCGCCTCCAGAACTTGCGCCGTCTTTTCCGCCCACTCCGACGGCTTCCAGATCACGGCATTTCCCGAAGCCAAAGCCCAGGCAATCGGGGTTACATTCAGAAAGGCCGGATAGTTCCACGTTCCGATCACGCCGATCACGCCATACGGCATGGGCAGGCATGATCCGCCGCGGATGCTTCGCTTTTTTAGATGCCGGGGGGCCGTTCGGCAAAGCCAGTTCAGCGCGTCGAGCGAAGGCATTACGTCCGCTCCATACGCCTCTTGCAGCGGTTTCCCAATCTCATCGGTGATCGTCTGCGCTAGAAGTCCCGCTTCCTCGGCAATAAGAGCGTGCCAGCGTTTCAGGCGTTCACACCGTTCACCAACGGTTAGCGAGGCCCACTCGACCGCTTGGGCTCGCGCCTTTTGAACAGGCTGCGCTGCTGGATTTTGGAGCGAAAGGGAAAGGCTCATTTCAGCGGCGTGTATTCGCCGTCACCTCTTCGGCAACAAGGCGGCCCGCCGTCATCACAATGGGGACACCGCCGCCGGGATGCGTGGAAGACCCAACAAAATAGAGATTTTTTACGTCTTTACAGCGGCTGTGCGGGCGGAAATAGGCACTCTGGAAAAAGTCCGGCGTCAGCCCTCCGTAAGCGGCTCCTGCGTGACAGCCGTAAAGCTCCGTAAACATTGGCGGAGTGAACTCCTGCTCGAACACGATTTTTTGCCGCAAATTCGGCATCACCATTTTTTCGAGTTTATCCAGTACTCGGTTACGCAGTTTTGGAATTTCGGTGCTCCAGTCAATTTTTGCATCGGCATTCGCACAGGGAACGAGCAGATAGACTACATCGTGACCGGCGGGCGCAAGATCGGGATCAGTGCGCGTCGGAATACAGATGTGCATGGCTGGGTCTTCAGGAAGAACGCCATTTTTGCAGGTGTCTTCCAGCAGCTTTTCGTAGCCGTCACTGAGAAGAATGGTGTTATGGGGAAGGTTGCATTCCAAGTTTTTCACACCCAGATAAAGAAGATAGCCCGAACAGCCGTAGTTTTTCTTCAGCAGTTTCGCATCCGTGTTTTTGCGCCGGATTTCAGGCGGCAGCAGTTTTAGGTAAGCCGTCGTCAAGTCCATATTGGAAATGACCACATCCGCGTGCCAGCTTTGTTCGTCCATCGTGCGAACCCCGACGGCAGTTTTCCCGTCCAGCAGGATGCGCTCTGCCGGTGCATTGAAATGGATTTCGCCGCCGAGTTCGCGGAACAGCCGCTCCAGCGCATCGGCTATCGCAATCGTCCCTCCCTTGGGAAACCAAACGCCGAACTCCATCTCGATATAGGGCAGCAGGGCATAAATCGAAGGGCAGTCGTAGGGACTCGTGCCGAGATAAAGAGTTTGAAACGTGAGGGCCTGCTTGAGTTTGTCGTTTTTGAGGTGGCGGTTCACAAACTGATAGACGCTCTCGTAAGGCAGGGTCTTCAACATTCCTACAACCACCGAGGGGCGCAGCATCGCAGTGATCGAATTAAAGGAGTTTTCGATGAACGTGCCCCGTGCATTTTCGTATTTCGCCTTCATTTTTCGGAGCACGGTGGGAAAGGTGTCGGCATCTTCAGGAGCAAACTCGGCGACGCGAGAAGACATCTGTTCGATGTTCTCCCCCATATCGAGCGCGGAACCGTCCGGCCACTGAATTCGATACGCAGGTTCGATCCGCTTCCAGTCGAGATAGTCACGCCAGTCGCGTCCGCAAACCGAGAAGAGGTTTTCGACAACTTCAGGCATCATCAGCATCGTCGGCCCCATATCAATCTTGAAGCCAGCCTCAACGATTTGGTTCATGCGCCCGCCGCTGCGCTCGTTTTTTTCCAAAATCTGAACGCGCCAGCCCTGCCGTGCAAGGTGAATTCCAGTGGAAAGCCCCCCCAGGCCAGCCCCGATAATTAGGGCGTGGGGACGGACATCCGGTTCTGCTTCATGTTTGAGGTGGCCGCGCTGCCCCGCCGATTCTCGTTTTTCAGGGGAAGAAACATCTAATGTGATTGATTGAAGCGTTGCTTCCCCGGAGGGAGAAACTCCCGAAACTGGTTCCATAAAGTCTGTCTACCTCGTTTGTTAAAACTCTGATTTTGTGTTTTCGCCCGATCAAACCTTACTGTTCTGAAGCCCCTGGACAATACCGAGCACTTCAGACACGGGCGGGTCGCCGCGCTTTGCGTAGCGCACCACTCCGTTTCGGTCAATGACGTAAACAGTTCGTTTGGTCATTAACCCCAGAAATCCTTTACAGCCGTATGCCTCGCTAATTCGGCCCTTTTCATCCGCGATCAGGGGAAAGGGGTAGTTCTGCTTTTGAGCAAACCGGGCGTGTTTTTCCGCGCTGGCCGAATTCACACCATAAAGAACGGCTCCCTGGGACTGGAGGGCCGCGTAATTATCACCAAAGCCGCACAACTGCGCTGTGCAGACAGGAGTATTGTCTCCCGGATAAAAAACAAGCACCACAATCTCTTTTTGAGCGTGATCGGAAAGCCGAATCATCGTCTGCTGATGCGTGGTGGCCGCAAATTCCGGGGCACGCTGCCCAATCGCAATCAAATCCCCTGCTCCCATGCTGATGCTCCCCATTCAGGATATCCCTATTACACCTGAAAGGCGTTCCCGGTTCCCAACGAGAAGGAAAATCCTGCTCAATTCCCGCGAAAACCATTTTCAGAGCAGAAGAATTTTGATTTGCTCGCTAGTTGCCGTTCTAATATCCCCCTGAAACGGCGAAAGTCGGGTATGATATTTAAGAACAGGGTGGAGGCTAAACCCAAACGGTATGTGGATTTTTTTGATGGTAATGCTCGGAATTGGACTTGCGGTTCTCAGCATACCGCTTCTGGCCATGCTGGGGGGGCTGGTGATCGCTTACCTTTCGACGCATCCTCCCCGTAAAAAATTAAAACGAACGCCCGCTCAGTTCGGGGTCAACTACGAAGAGGTTCAGTTTCCTTCGCGGGACGGCGTGGTGCTTTCTGGCTGGTTTTTGCCGCAGGAAAACGCACGCGGCGCGGTTATTTTGTGTCATGGAATGATGTCGAATCGTTCGGGGATGCTGGACTGGACAGAGGCCCTTCAGTGCGAAGGGTTCGCGGTGCTGCTTTTCGATTTTCGTGCGCTGGGGGAAAGCGGCGGAGCCCGGTGCACCGCCGGACACCTGGAACGCCTTGACCTGCTGGGCGCGATTGACTACCTCGACGTGCGGGAAGATACGAAACGGCTGCCGCTCGGCGTTTTTGGTTTCTCAATGGGCGGGGCGGCGGCAATTCTCACCGCCGCACAAGACAAGCGCATCTCTGCGGTCGCAACGCACGGAGCTTTTGCCACGCTGGAAAGGGCGATTGTTCAGCGATGTCGGCGGCATTTCGGCGTTCTCGGCCCGCTTGCCTCGCAGAGCGTCTACTGGTTCGGGCGTGTTCTGCGCTGGTTTCCGGTAGCTCCGCAGCAGGTCGCCCCCCTCAACGCAGTGGCTCAGCTTTCGCCGCGCCCTCTCCTCATTTTGCACGGAGCCTTAGACCCGATTGTGCCCCTCAATGATGCGCGTGATCTCAGTTATGCCGCCGGGTCTCATGCGAATGTTCATGTGCTGCCCAATTCAGGGCATTCCCGCATCCACCCCGATGTGCGCGAAGATGCCCGCCGCCTCGTGGCCGCGTTTTTCGCCCGTGCGCTCAAAAATATCGAAACCCGCATCTCTTAGCGGACGTGCAAATTCGACGGCAGGAAAGTCAGGGAGAGGTCGAGTCGGTTTTCTGAACGGCACTTTGTTCAAAAGGTAAGCTCTCTGTCTACGGAACGCAGTCTGCCTTTGCAGACTCACCGCACGTGTCACCCCTGCCTGCGCGGACTGCGTTCGGAGAACGCCCCCGTCGCAGGCGTTGAGCGGCAGTCTTCAGACCGCTTATGCATTTTTCACCCCCGCACTCCCTCACGGCTTTTTGATCGGCTCGCCGAATTTCCGCTGTACCGTGATTCCTTTTCCTTCGACGACCCGATAAATCTGCCCGGACACCACAGTGGTCAATTCCGTTTTTTCGCCCGACGGCCAGAGGATCGTCACGGACTCGGCGGCGTTGAGAGGGCCAAGTCCAATCGTCAGCGGCAGCTCATTCTGGGAACAGTAGGAGCCGCCGCTGCGAACCTGATACACCTGTGTCGCCCCCCCAAACTTCACCTGAACGGCGGAGCCAATCGCACTTCGGTTTGATTTCGTTCCTTCCAGTTCCAGCCTGAGTGAATGATTGACTTTCGAGCCGTTGTTCCGAAACAAGTGCGCTGGCCCGTTCGAGGTGGAGATCGCAATCCCGACCGATCCGTTCAAGAGAAAATCGGCGGCGGCGGCTCCGCGTGCCACATAGTTTTTGCTCATTGCTCCGCCGAGGGCGTCCGCCAGATCCTCGAACTTGCCGTTGCCGAGGTTGCGGAAAACGTGCGGCTGCTCTGCGTACTTCACCTTCGGGCTGACCTCGGAAATATCGTCGTCCACGTGTCCGTTTCCAACAAACAGATCGCGCCAGCCGTCGTTGTCGAGGTCGAAGAAAAAACACCCGAACGTCAGCGAAAGTACCGTCGGCTGAAACACCCCGGACTGTGTGGCGACATCTCGGAAGGTTGCGCCCTCGTTGTGGTAAAGCGACATTCCCTGGCTGGAGAAATTACCGATTACCAGGCTTTCTTTGCCGGTACGGTCGTAGTCGCAGGCGTCAATGCCCATTGCGCCGCGTACCACCCCGTTGTCGGGAACGGCCATTCCCTGCTCCACGCCGACCTCCTTGAATTTACCGTTTTTCTGGTTTTCGTAAAGGTAGTTCGGCTCGGTGTCGTTCGCCAGCGCAATATCGGGATAGCCGTCATTGTTATAGTCGCAGATAACCACACCCAGCGATTTTCCTTGCAGCGCACGGCCCTCCGCGTTCGCCCGCAGTCCCGAAGCCGAAGCCACTTCCTTGAACTTTCCATTGCCTTCGTTGTGGTAGAGGGTCACGGGTTCGCCGACGTACTGCTGAGGGGTTCCGTAGGTAAGGTGACTGCTGCGTGGAAACGGAATGTCGGCGGCGGGAGCCCATTTTACGTAATGCGCCACCACCAGGTCGAGTTTACCGTCTTTGTCATAATCAAGCCACGCGCAGGAAGTGCTCCAGCCGCCGTCTCTCACGCCGCTTTGCAGCGTCACGTCGCGAAAGGTGCCATCGCCGTTGTTGCGAAACAAATAATTGTGTCCCAGTGCCGTTACGTAAAGATCAGGAGAGCCGTCGTTGTCATAATCGCCGACGCAAACGCCCATTCCGTACATGGGGACTGCCAGCCCAGCTTTCTCGGTCACGTCCTCGAATTTGCCATTGCCGAGATTGTGATAGAGTTTTCCTGTGACTGTTTTGGGCAGTCCTTCGGTCTGAACGGTTTTCGCGCCTTTCTTCTCGGCATCGGTCCATTCCCGCGAGTTCACCAGATACAAATCCGGCAGGCCGTCGTTGTCATAGTCAATCCATGCCAGCCCGCTTCCCATCGTCTCCGGCAGCCACTTTTTACCGAACGCGCCATTGACGTGCTTAAAACGAATTCCTGCCCCCTCCGCAATGTCGTCGAGCGTGACCCCTTCCGGAACTTTCAGAACGGCTTTTTCTACAGCGATGGAAGCGACCGGCGGCGGGTCGTGATGGCAGCCGGTCAGCAGGGCAAACAAGGTGAACGGCAGTGCCCGCAAAAAATCAACCTTCATTTTCATCTTATCTCAATCTCTGTGCATTCGTGAACAAAGTCTTGCCGAATCAAGTTTGCGAAAGCCTCACACCTTCTGAACTTCTCTTCGGCTGTTTTTCTCAGAACTGAAGTTCAGGTCTGAGTGGTACTGCGTGCCAGCCACCGTCCTTCAGAAAGGTTAGGAACCTTCGACAGGGTAGAAATCCATTTTGCAAGAAAGAGTTTCGTCCGATCATAAACCTCTGCTCCATGATTCGCAGAACTGCATTCGGAGAACGGCCCCGCCGCAGGCGTTGACGCCCGCGATCAACAAACGGACAAACAAAACTCATCTCACCGCCACACTTGCTTCTGGCTTTCCTGCCAGATTGCGGGCCATTCCTGACCTCAGCCGCCGCTCTGCCTGACGTTTTTCGTAATCGAGCAGCCACTTGGGTTTGGGGTGTGAAATCAAGTCACCGATTTCGTGAATGGGCTGTGCCAGATTGTTGTCGGCGGGATGGGAAGCCCGATAGATGCCGCTGAGTTTCGTCGAAGTCTCATCCGCCTTAAAGCGTTTGTAGAGGGCTTCGTGAACCGAGGCCGTTTTGAGATCGCCCTTGGCGCGATAACAGCGCATCAGGTTGTAATGGGCGGCAATGTCCTCCGGCTCAACTTCCAGGCTGTGCTTGAAATGTTCGCACGCCTCTTCGTAGCGGCCCAGACGGAACAGGATCGTTCCGGTAAGGTTGCGAACCCCTCGGTCGTCGGGGAACACCTCCCGCACCTGGGCGAGGGTAGCGAGCGCGGCCTCGAGTTCACCCGAGTCGAACTGCGACTGCGCGAAGAAATTCTGTGTGCGTGCCTTCTGATATTTCGTCATCGGCGTCGGTTTTGCGTCGTACAGAGCAAATGCTCTCTGAAAGGCGGTTTGCGCGGCAGCCGTGTCGCGCTCCGCCTGCTTTACGCGCCCGATATTCACCCAGGCTTCGGGCCATTTTGGGGAGAGTTTCGTAGCGAGGGTAAAGGCGTTCGCAGCATTCCGAAGATCGCCCTGCAGCAGCAGACCGATGCCGTAATCGTTCCAGCGAATTCGATCTGCCTTTTCGTCCCTTGGAACAACCGGTGTTTCGGGCGCGTCTTTCTCGCCAACAACCGGGAGGGTCACCCGATTTTCGCAGAGCGTGGTGATCGGCAGCACAGGCACTTCCTTTACCAGTCCCGAAACCGTATCGAGGTTAGCATCGAAATAAAATTCTCGATCATCGAAGCCATGCCCAACGCTTCCGGTGGTTTTCCCTCTCCCGAGGCCAGTGGGAACAGCGGCATCAGTGACATACGGATTGCCTGTCTTTCCGGCTTTGTAAGCGGCGGAAGTCAGTTCCGGCGAAGGCTCAGCAGCCGTGCGTCCCGCATACATAAAGAAATTATTGAACCAGTCGAACTTGCGATAGTTTAATTTCGCGGTCAGTGTCACTCGCTTTCCGATGTCTTTCGGCACTTTCAAGCGGTAGTGAACCACGTCTGCCGCTCCAGGAGGGATCACTTTCGCATAGGCAACCCCGCGAATCGCCCAGACGTTGCGCTTATCAATGCGCCTGCCCTTGGCGTCCACCAGCAGGGAGCGGTATTTTTCTGCGCCCTCGTCGGTCGGCCCGTTTTCCCACTGAAGTTTGCCGGAATGGAAAAACACGCGCCCGGTTTCGTCCTCGGCTTTCAGTTCCACCCAGATATCGAGGGCATCAATCGTGCCGCCGGGAAAGGCATGACCCAATTTTTTGGTTCGGATCACCACATCAATCAGCGGATTTTCGCCTCGCCGGAGCACCGCCCCGATGCCGCCCCGGTTGATTGGCGCGGTGAGCGTGTCCTCGACAAACGGCGTAGTTGAGGCTCCGGTCACGGCTCCAGTGGAGTTGCCGTTTGTGTCGAAGGAGCGCGGCGCATCGGAATTGAGGGCGGGACGGAGGGCGGCTTCTTTTTGGGGGGCGGCTCCGGCTTTAGGGCGTCGGATGCCGAAAATGTCAATCGAAAGCGCACCATCGGTCAAAAACTTCTGAGTGGCCTCCAGCTGCGCCTTATCGTGATACACCTCGGCAAGAGCGGTGTTGCCGCCGGGAAAGCGATGCGACTTCACAAAGCCGTCTTTGCTGGCGGCATCATTGGAAGCGATTTTAGGCATATGGCAGTCGGCGCACTTCTTAAAGGCGGGCTGGCCGGTTTTCTCATCCATCGGATAATAGAACGAAGCCGCTCCCTGCCCCGACACCCCAGAGACCTGCCATGCATCGTACTCGTTTTGCCCGCGCACCCAGCGATAATCGTTCACCCCTTTGTCGAGATGGACTTTGTGGCACGAAGAGCAGAATTTGGCGGTGTCGTCTCGATGAAAAGGACGCAGAAACGTTTTTTTGTGCGGTTCGGGCGCAAGGCGGGTCAGGAAATTATGCACGGCTTTGGCGGCTTTGTTGTCCGTCAACAGATATTTGTGCATGGGCGGATAATCGGCGGTAAAATCGGAGTTCCCCATTGTGGATTTCACATGAACGATGGAGTGACAGGCCGCACACCCGATCCCCGCATGGGCGTTCGGATTGTCTTCGGGGGGCCAGACCTGCGTTTTGATCGGACGGTCGAATCGGGAGCGTCCGGGATTTTTGGGGTCTTCGGTTTGCAGTACGGCCATATCGTGACAGCCGCCGCACCATTTCGTGGCTTTGGTTCCCACCACTTCCTGCCCGTATTCGATCGACTTGCGATACCATTGATTGTTAAACGAAGAGCGGTGATGAGCGGAGGAGTCCCACTGCGCCGTAATGTCGGGGTGACATCCGGCGACGCCGCAAGACTTGGAATCAGTATAGTATTCGGAGGGCATAAAGCGATCTCCCACCGTCTGAACCGAGGCCGGAAAAAACTGCCCGTTTTCGCCGCCTCCCTCTTGAAAGGTCATCAGGGGGGGCAGCGCGGGGTTTTTCACCCGTCGGTCGGTGGAGGGAGCATAAATTGTATAGGCCAGCAGCGCGAGAAACGGTACGGCAAACGCCGCCCCGAACTTCACGGCCACTCGCAGCTGCCGCCGTTCGAGGGCTTCCTGCGTTTTGGAGAGTTTCGCTTTCTGCCAGAGATAGGGCAGTCCGAAAAGGATCACTCCCGCCGTCGAAAGGTCATGCGTAAAGCGCAGGGCGGGCCGGATATTGAGTGAAAGCCAGCCGAACCCGATGCCCAAAAACAAAACACCCGTGAAAAGGCACACGGCAAGAGAAAGACCGTACAATCCGCCGAAAAGGGCGAGGCCGCCTCTGCGCTCTTTCAGAGCCAGAAAAAAAGCACGGGCCCGCTCCAGTGTAAACCAGAACGCCAAAACGCCCAGCAGCAGGTGCGCGAGCAGCAGTCCTTCATAGGAAAACGCAGACAATTCCACACGCGGCGGCCCCGAAGCCCGATTGGAAACAAAAAGATAGCCGGAACTCAAGGTAACGCCTGCTGCGGTCAGCGGAAACAAAAGACGGGAAACTCGGTTCCAGAAACCAAGGCGCAAGGGGGCGGCCTCGGGCAGGGAGAGTTCGTTGGAGGGCGAAATAAGGCTCATAGCAGACCTTCTGAGGCGGTTTGATTCATGAAACATAAAGCAGGAAACATGAAAAAGATCGCAGATTTCAGTAAGAAAAAGTGCCAATACGGGAAATTTACCCTGCCAGTATAGCCTTTCGCGCTTAAAAGACGATTAAATCCCGATTAAAAAATTTTAATCTGCGGGCTAGGAGAACACTGCCCCATAAGACAAAACTAACAAAAACGTTGCATTTATCCGGGTTTAAGACTATAATGACCGCAGTTCCCCGTTCCAATTTACGAAATGGGCGTCTGCGAATAAAGCAGAAATCGAACGGGAGATCGAGGATTTGGAAATTCATCAATTTGTACTCATTTTTCCGGAAATGCCTCTGAGCTGCAAACTCGTTCTGAAGCCCTCACGTCCATAACGCTACTTTAAAAAACGTTTTATTTTATCAGGAGACAGCTACTATGTCGGAGTCCGAGTTGTCCGCTCGTTCCGTTCCGACTTCTGCCGAGAAGTCAAGTTCCATCGCCCCGCTGCGAAATGCCGAAACGTTTGCCGTTTATTGTGCCGAGATTCAATCTCGTCTGGCCGAACACGCCGTTCGCCGACGCCAGTTTCTTCAGGAAGCCCATGAAAAACTGACGAGCCTGCTTTTTGCTGCCCATGCGGTCGAGGATGAGGCTCTTTCCGGCGAGTTGAAAATGCGCCTGACTGCCGTTACCGAGCTGCTCGCCTCGCTGGAAAATCGCTCTGTCCCTGTCACCGGAGCCTTCTCTCCCTCCCCGCGTCCCATCAAGTCGTCTTTTCCAGCCGCCGCCTCCGAAATGCAGAACGGATATCGCCCTGATTTTTCGCCTTCTCCAGCCAGCGGCTCCGAGCCGTCTTTGGCCTCCGGGAACGAACCGCCATCGCCCCGTCTGCCGCGCCGCCCGGTTCGGCCGCTTCCCGACATCGAAGCCGAAGCCATTCAGATGCGCGGCGAACTGCATGAGTGGAACGAAGCCCATTCGCTTGTTCCCCCCGGCGGCGGGCTGGATGTTCCCAACGCGCTTCGGCTTCGCGCCATTGCGTGCCGTCAGCGGCGGCTGGAAGAGGAAGCAGGCGATACCGAAGTTGCAGAGGTCACCGAGCTGGGAGAAGACATCGAAGCGATTATGGACGATGCGGGCGACGAAGAGTACACCGTCGCGCTTGATTACGAACTCGACCCGCTCCCGACTGCCTACCAGTGGGGAGAACTGGCCGACCGCTACAGCGAAATGGCCGAAGCGTATCATGCATTCGAGTGGTGGAACCGGAACTGGGCCGACCTGACGGTGCAGGAGGTTCAGCCGCTGGCGGAAGCGGTCGCGGCGATCCAGCAGCGGTTCAACCGCCTTTTGTTTCGGATCGGAGCGCGAGACCCCTATCAGCAGATTCTTTTCGACGACCTGCGAACCTGGGCACGCGAGGCGCAGTGCTACCTGCATAGTCTCCGCCCCAAAGTGCCCATTGCGGAGCTCATCGAACGGGCGACCACAATGAAATCGGCCTGGGAGAACGCTCAGAAACCGGTGCAGGAGGCGCGGGTGCGCGGCAGACTGCTGGATCGTCTGGAACAAATGACAGGCGCGGAGATGTTTGGCGAAGCGGGGATAGAGGACGAACTGCGGCTCCATGAGCTTTTGCTGGAGTGCCGTGAGGCAAAAATTCCGGCTTCGGATCGGCGGCTGCGTGAGGCCCTGCTTCCCTGGGCGTTTTTTTTAGAGGGTGAAGACCGATTTCGCGATTACCTGCGGGAAGTCAATCTCGAATGGGAGCGGCGGCAGGATACGGCTCGCCCCGAGGAAACCGAGCTAGAGCCGCCGGAAGCCCTGCTGCCCCTGCAGGAGGAACTGGAAGCGGTTCGTGAAGTGACTCGCGGGCTGCGGTTTTTGCTGCTCGGCGGACTTCCCCGCCAGGACATTCAAGACAAAATTCAAGACACAATGCAGTTTTCGGAGGTGAAGTGGCTGCCGACGCGCCCGGAGGAGGTTACCGCCGACTTTACGGAAACCATGCACACGGCGGATGCCGTCGGCATTTTTACCCGCTTCAGCCGCAAAGAATGGAATCACGTCGAGGAAAAATGCCGCCGCGAGGGTCGCAAATTCTGGCGATTTACAAGCCGCTATCGAATTTCGCAGTTGGTGAAAACGCTTTATAAAGACGAAGTGACTGCCAAATCCTGACCCTGTTTTTCTTTTGACCTCCGCTCGCTCCCTCCGAGGTGTCGAGCGGATTTTTTATCGAGTTACGATCACGAAGTCGGCGATGTCGGCGGAGGTGTTTTCCGGGAGCGCAGGAAAAGATTGGCTTTCTCGGATGGTCACGAGTTTGAGTTTCAGCGATTTCTCGCGTCTGCGAAGCCGATCCGCAATGCCATAACCGAAGTCGGAGTGCATTGCGCCATTGAGATGCAGCACCGTTTTCGCCCCTGCCTTTCGTGCTCTCAGGATCGAGTCCGCCATTGTTGCGTCCCACAGAGCCTGTGCCTGTTTCAGATGTTCCGGCGTCGGCAGGGCGGGAGAGGCCGCCGATTTCACCGGGTCTTTTTTCGGGGCAGCGTCGTCGTGCTCACCGCCGAAAATCTCATCCAGGCTTTTCTCGTAGCCAGCGGGCAGTTTCATTTCATAAGGCAGCGGAGCAAGATTTTTCTTCGCCTCTTTCGGCAAAGCACTGAGGGCGTCCTTTCCCTTTCGGCTGACGAGGGAGACATAGCGGCGAGGCGCGTTGGAGGCCGTCACGGGAATTCTCCTTTCGCGGCAGAATTCGATAAGCGGACGATAATCCGCTGTATAATTTGGCCAGGGGCGAGAGGCTTGAACAAAAGCACTCTCGGTGATGAAGCCGCGCAGGTACTCGTCGAGCACCCCCTGTACGTCCCGCTCGAACATCTCCAGTGCAAACGCAAACTGCGGAACTTTCGGCGAAAGCGCGGTAAGCAGTTCCAGTTCCATCCAATGCCCGTTTTTGTGATCGTGATTTTCCCCGACGAGCACCACCTCCGCTTGTGCCAGTACATTTAGAACGGAAGCGAAGGAAACCCGCTGTCCACCCTGGTAGACGACGAATTCTTTCTCTTCCTCTGGGACAGGAGGAGCAGCGCAGGCGGAAACAGGCACGAAGGCGACTAGCAGCAAGGGGAAAACGGATCGGAGCATAGTGATTCCTTTAGCGTTGCAAAGGTGATGCGAAAAGCGGTTTCGGTTAAACCGGGCAGATCAGATGAATGTCTTCGGGTTCGAGTTCGAGCAGAGGGGGGTCGGGCGGGTCGGCAAGGCGGCAGCCGCGATGAAGATAGAAGTTGACTGTGTTCTCGGTCGGAGTTGCGGAAACATAAAGAAACTTTGATTTCTGAGCTTGTGCCACCGACTTCGCCCACTCGAAAAGCCGTGTACCGATTCCGGTTTTCCGCCCGTCTTGGCTGACAGAGAGCTTATCAAGTTTGGTGCACTCGCCTTTCGTTCCCACACGATGAGGCCCGCTTACCGCGATTCCTAACGGAATTTCGTTCTCGAACACCCCCATGAACATTCCGCCTGCGTCAAAGCTTTCGTAGAGGGAGGCGGTAATGGCTTCGGTTTGGGACGGGTTCCAGCCCTCGATCTTGAAGTAGGCAGGTACAAGCGTGAGTTCGTCCTGCTTTATCCGGAAGAGTTGGTGATGCACCTCCGGGCGATCAATTGCCCAGAGCAGTTCCACTTCGTTTCGGTTGAGTTGTCGCAATTCCAAAGAAACTCCTCGCTTTCGGTTTGTCAGCGAAGCAGGCGGCGAATCTGTCGAGCGTGAAGCGCGAAATGAAGCTGCCCCATCCGCGAGGCTTGCGCGGCGGTCATCCACCCTGCAACCGGGTGAAAAAAGAAGGCTTTGGAAAAATCACCGGGCTTGAGGTTTCTCAGAAAACACTCCAGCCAGCGGGAATTTTCGTTCCAGTCCGGTTTCAGACTTTCCCAGGTACGCCCGCCTTTTGGAAGCATGGTCGGCGAGGGAACCGAAACGGGCAGTTGAGACCGCAGTACTCCCAGCACGACCGGGTAAATGAATGCCGTTTTCGGGTCTGGAAGGTGCGCGACTAACTGCGACGGATCGGGCATTCCCATCAAAACTTCACGCTCGGCCACAATCAAATGCTCAACGATCTCCAGCACCGACCACCGATCCGGGTTCGGGCGAAAGGAGCGTTTCTCATCGGCGGCTTCGATCTGAAGGGAAAGGGCGGCTCGCGCTTGTTCCGTTTCTGCCAGGGATTGCAAAAGGCGGCTTCGCAGTTTTTCCGCCCCGGAAGCCGTGAATTCTGTTGGTGTCATCGCTGCTCTTTCGCTTCGGGGTTCAGGGAGAATTCCCACGTCCAGGTTTCGCCGATCCGCGTGTTTACCGGAAGCCCCATTGTGTGCCACCGATCCCGAAAGTGGACGAGAAGGTTTTTATTTTCAGTGCGGACATGAACGCCATCGTGGTGGCAGAATTCGAATGCTGCCCCTTCCAGAAAAAGGGTGAGGTCCATCGTCCAAAAATTTCCCTCGAACGCTTTGAGACTGCCCGATGGAAACTTTCCCTGCACCGCCTCCGGAATTTGCTCAGCGATCAGGATTCCCTGTCCGCCTGCACATTCAACTCGGATTTCTTTCTTCTCCAGCGTACTGCAAATCCGAGCAATTTCTGCCGCCTCCGCCGCGATCTGTTCGTCGGTGAGGCCGCAGCAGCAGACTTCGCAGGTGAACCACTTCGCTGTTTCTATTTCCATCGGGTCGTCTCCTGCAACGAATCAAACCAATTTCCCCACACGCACTTTATTTCTCGGTTTTGGTGCGTTTGGGCTTGTACTGGACGTTGTCTTTACCGAGTTTCGTGGTGCTTTCGTTTTTCCCGACCTCTGACTTCGGCGCAAACTTTCGCAGTTCGTTGATCTCATCACGCACCTCGGCAGCGTACTCGAAGTTCAGCGCACGCGACGCTTCCTTCATCTCTTTTTCGAGTGAACGAATCACCTCTTCCACTTGGTCTATACTCATTGTGGCGGGGTCGGCACGAAGGCGGGCCGCCGCATTCTGAGCCGAATAAGCGTTCGCTTCTTCAGCCACTTTGTCCGAGGCGATCAGGTCACGCACGGCTTTTTTAACCGTGTAAGGCGTGATGCCGTGTTCTTCATTGTAAGCGACCTGCTTTTCGCGACGGCGGTTCGTTTCGTTGATTGCCCGCTCCATCGAACCGGTGATGTTGTCTGCGTAAAGGATTACCCGCCCGCCGACGTTTCGAGCGGCTCGCCCAATCGTCTGAATCAGCGACGTTTCCGAGCGCAGAAATCCTTCTTTATCGGCGTCAAGAATCGCCACCGTAGACACTTCCGGCAGATCGAGTCCTTCGCGCAGCAAGTTGATTCCCACCAGCACATCGTGAATTCCCAGCCGCAGGTTTCGCAGAATCTCTGTGCGCTCCATCGTTTTGATATCCGAGTGCAGATAGTTGACCTTAATTTTGAGGTCTTCGAGGTACTCCGTCAGGTCTTCCGCCATTTTTTTGGTCAGCGTCGTTACCAGAACACGCTCCTCCTTTTCGATGGCTCCGCGAATCACTTCAATCAAGTCGTCAATCTGCCCTTTGGTGGGCTTCACGATTACTTCAGGGTCAATCAATCCCGTCGGACGGATGATCTGTTCCACCGTTACCGTGCTGTGCTCCTTCTCGAATGGCCCCGGCGTAGCCGAAACCAAAATCGCCTGCCCAATCCGCTCCTCGTACTCGTGCCATTTAAGGGGGCGGTTGTCGGCGGCAGAAGGCAGACGGAACCCATAATTGATGAGAACATCTTTGCGGGCCTTGTCGCCATTGTACATTCCGCGTACCTGCGGCAGAGTTTGGTGGCTTTCGTCCACAATCAGCAGAAAATCTTTCGGGAAATAGTCAAGCAAGGTGTGCGGAGCTGTGCCGGGAACGCGCCCGTCGAGATGCCGCGAGTAGTTTTCGATGCCAGAGCAGTAGCCGAGTTCACGAATCATTTCGAGATCGAATTTGGTTCGCTGCTCGATACGCTGAGCCTCAATGAGTTCGTTTCGGCTTTTGAAATACTCGATCCGGTCGTACATTTCGGCTTCGATAGTTTTCATTGCCACTTTAAGGCGTTCTTCCCCCGCCACAAAGTGCGACGCCGGAAAAACGGTGATCGCATCTCGGCTGCCAATCACTTCCCCGGTCAGCGGATCGGCAAGCGTGATCTTTTCAACCTCGTCGCCGAAAAACTCCACCCGGATAATGATCTCCTCATCGGCGGGCTGAATTTCAAGCGTGTCGCCGCGCACCCGGAATGTGCCCCGGCTCAACTCCATGTTGTTACGGGTAAACTGCATCGCAATCAGTCGCTGCAGGGCTTCCTCGCGGTCGAAAGCGATGCCTTTCTTAAAAGCACAGACAATTTTTTGGTACTCTTCCGGTGAACCAAGGCCGTAGATACAGGACACCGAGGAAACCACTATCACGTCCCGCCGCTCCAAAATTGCCTGCGTTGCGGAGTGGCGAAGGCGGTCGATTTCATCGTTGATCTGCGAGTCTTTTTCGATAAAGGTGTCGGTTTGGGGGATGTAGGCTTCCGGCTGATAGTAATCATAGTAGGAAACGAAATACTCGACCGCGTTTTTTGGGAAAAAGTCACGAAACTCAGAGCAAAGCTGCGCCGCAAGCGTTTTATTGTGCGCCATCACGAGCGTCGGTCGCTGAAGTTCTTGAATCACATTCGCCGCCGTGAACGTTTTTCCCGTTCCCGTCGCACCTAGCAGTGTTTGGTAACGATTGCCAGTACGCACGCTTTCCACCAGCTTCTGGATCGCCTGCGGCTGGTCTCCGTCCGGCTTGTATCCAGAGATCAATTCGAATTGTCCCATGCTTTTTTCCTCCCCCTATCAATACGAAAACAGGTAGAAAAAAGTTTACCTCAGAACGCGCTTACGATAGGAAAAAAACTCTGTTTTTCTTCGTTTTTGCGGGTGTCCGGCCTCGCAGGGAAAACAGAGGAAATCACTGAGCCAGCAGGACTTCGACGCCGTAAACTCGAATAGAGGCTCGGTAAAATCACTGTTTTTGTTTTTAGGAGGTTCCCCATGAGATCATTTTCGTCTTGCTTCACCGCTCTTTCTGCGGCGGCTCTTTTTCTCACCCCCGCTTTCGCTCACGCCCATACAGGATTGGGGGCACACGGGGCGGCACAAGGTTTTGCTCATCCTCTGAGCGGTCGCGATCACCTGTTGGCGATGATTGCCGTTGGGCTGTGGGCGTCGCAGCTGGGCGGTAAGGCCGTCTGGCGGGTTCCGGCAGCGTTTGTCGCAGCGATGGCGGCAGGCGGGGTTCTCGGTCAACTCGGCATGAGGGTTCCCCTAGTCGAGATCGGCGTCGCAGCGTCGGTGCTTTTACTGGGAGCACTCGTGCTTTCGGCGAAACGGCTTTCTGTCTCGGCAGGCATGGGACTGGCCTCGGTGTTCGCGGTGTTTCATGGGTATGCGCATGGAGCCGAAATGCCCGCCGATGTTTCCGGGCTGACCTACGCGCTCGGCTTTCTTACGGCGACTGTGCTGCTTCATGCCGTCGGAGTTGGGTTGGGACGGGCAGCACAACTTACGGAACAAAAGCGGGCGGCGCGACTGCCGTTGCTGCGGATGGCCGGGGCAGGTGTAATGCTCAGCGGTGTTTTTCTGCTGCTCAATAGATAAGTCCGTTACAGGTCAGAACAAAGCCTTGATTAAAGCGATGCGCGAAACCATTTTGCTCCAAACCACACGTCTGCGCCTGCGGCAGTTTCAGGACACGCCCGAAGACCTGAACTTTCTGCTCAATCTGGACACCGACCCGGAGGTGCGCCGCTTTCTGGATCAGCCCCGTTCGCCAACCCCGGAGTCGGCAAAAGCAACTTTGGATCGGTTTCTGGAGTGGAATGTCAAAGGTGAGCGGTACGGCTTCTGGGTCGCGGTACTCCAGAGGACCGATGAGGAGATTGGCTGGTTTCATTTTCGCCCATCCCGCCCCTACGCTGGCGAAATCGAACTGGGGTATCGGTTGAAACGCAGCGCATGGGGACAGGGCTATGCAACGGAAGGTTCTCGTGCCCTAATCAAGCGCGGACTTGGCGAGTACGGGTTGGACAAAGTGATTGCCACTACACTTGTCGAGAACGCCGCTTCTCGCCGCGTGATGGAAAAATGCGGCCTGACCGTTGAGGAAGAATTCCTTTACGACAATCGCCTGCCCGCGCTTAAGTACGCAATTTGGCGTTCTCTTGAATCATCGCAATAGAGAGGCGGCAAATCTTCGTTCGCAAAAAAGGGCTGGTTTTTTCCACCCAACAAAAATATGGACGGCGTTTGTGTCACCGGAGAAAGGAGGGCTTTCCAGCACAAAATCTTCCTTTCTGATCCTCCCCCCGTTTTGATTTCTACGGATAGAAAATCGGTCTATGGATCACTTTGCTTTTCTGGGGGTCGTTCGATGCGCTTTATTGATTTGTCTCAACCGATTTACGATGCAGGGCCGAATTGTCCTGGTCATCCGCCTGTGGTTTCTGAAATTCGCGCCGATCACCCCGAAATCGGCTGGCGGCTGGAACTGCTGACTATGGCGGCTCATACCGGAAGTCACCTTGATGCTCCGTTTCATAAACTGGCGGAGGGGAAAACGATTGACCAGATGCCGCTCGAAGTGTTTGCAGGTTCGGCGCATCTCGCGGATTTACGCGGAATCGAGCCGAGGGCAAGCATCAACGCCGAAACGCTTTCTGCCAAACTGCCGGATGACCTCGAAGATGCGATTATCTTGATCGCTACCGGATGGGGCGATAAGCGGGGTAAGAACGAGACCTGGCTTCGAGAGGCTCCGAACTTGATGCCAGAGGCAGCAGAGTGGCTCGTTGCCCACAAGGTGCGCGGGGTGGGCATTGATCACTGGGGGATCAGCGGATCGAACGCCGAAAACGACCCGGTGGTTCACACAATCCTTTTGTCGCAGGGAATCTGGATTGCAGAAGATTTGCGCTTTCCCGAAGAGGTTTACCGCCTCCCGATGCCGCAAAACTTCATGGCTTTGCCCATCAACCTGCAGGGACATTCCGGGGCATGGTGCCGCCCCGTGTTTTGGACGGAGTAGCGGGGCGTTTTTCCCGATCAAAGAAGGGACGAAAACCGAAAGTCTCTTTCTTGCTTCGTGTCCGCAGAGCATTCAGCGAAGCCGCAGGCGGAAAATTTATTCCGCTAGGGAGACGCAAATCGGCTTTTTTCGAGACGCTCTTGAAAAAGACCCTCCCGCCAGATCCGGGTAGATTGTCTTTATTGACATCCGATGCCAGCGGCGCCAGCGGAATCAGAGCCAGGGGAGAGGCAAGCAATTCTGCCGCTGTTTTCTTCCAAACCCGGAAAAATTTCGTACTTGAACGAAAGAGAAGCGTAACTCACCTCTCCCGTCATTTTGGGTCCATCTGCTTCCGGTCGAAGCATCACGACGACCGTCACCACCGAAACCTGATGTACGTGATGAGCAATCACATTCTACATCAAAAGTCGGTCGCTGAGTTTTGGATCGTAGTACGATTGAAACTCGATATTGACCAGATAATCCGGGTCGTTGACACGCAAAAGATGATCTGCTTCTGCCATATGAGTGGAGAGATTGGCATCAAAAAGTTCAGCGTGTTTTCCAGGCAGCCCGATGAGGCGAAGCCAGGCCACCGGGTCGCCTTCTACGAGCGACTTGGAGGAAATATCGAACGATTTATAGCTCATAGTTGAATTTACGCGGCAAAATGCCCCGGTTGTCCTAAAACAATCGGGGCAGAAAAACGGAAATCAAGCCGTCAGCGGCTCGTACTTTTCGCTTTTTCCGTGCACGACCGCGAGTGACTCCGGTTCCGGCTGTGCTCGCCCCAGCAGATCACGGGCAGCGGCGGCAAAGTCTGGAGCAGTCAGCATACAGAGACGGTGCAGGATCGGAATGGCTCCATGTTCGATAAACCGATCCGGCACGCCGAACAGTTTGACCTTCACGTCTGAAACACCGTGTGCGGCAAGCAGTTCCAGAACGGCAGAGCCAATTCCGCCCGCCATCACGCCTTCTTCCATCACGATGACCCGCTTTGTTCGCCGCGCCGAATCCAGGATCACCGCTTCATCGAGCGGCTTGCCCCAGCGAAGGTTCACGAACTCCACGCTGATGCCTTCGGCCTGCAGGGTTTTGGCGGCCTCGAAAGCAGGGGCCACCATATTCCCATAGGCCAGCAGGGTGACGTCGTCCCCCTTCAGGATCACTTCGGATTTGCCGAACTGAATAGGATCGGTGGATTTGCCCCAGTCAATCGCAGGCGCGTCTCCGCGTGGATAACGGATTGCAATTGGGCCGGAATGTTCGCCGGTGACGTGTTCGGTCACCATGTAGCGGAGCATGAGTTCAAGTTCTTCGCCGTCTTTGGGAGCCAGCATCGTTACGTTCGGGATGTGCCGCAGGTAGGCAATGTCGAAAACGCCGTGATGCGTGGGGCCGTCGTCGCCGACCAATCCTGCGCGGTCCATGCAGAACATCACCGGCAAATTCTGAATGGCGACATCGTGCAGCACCATATCATAGGCTCGCTGAAGAAAGGTACTGTAAATTCCGGTGATCGGCTTGATTCCTTCGGCGGCAAGCCCGGCGGCAAAGCAGACCGCGTGCTGTTCGGCGATGGCAGTATCGAAATAGCGATCCGGGTGCACTTCTTTAAACTTGTTGAGACCGGTTCCGTCGGGCATGGCGGCGGTGATCGCCGTCACTTTCGGGTCTTTGTTCGCGAGGTCTACCACCGTGTCGGAAAAGATGTTGGTGTAGGTTTTACCGGAAGATTTCGAGCCGGACGCCGTCCCCTTGTCAATGTCGGCAAACATTTTTGGGGTGACCGCGTGCCATTTGCGAGCGTTCTGCTCAGCCAGCTCAAAGCCTTTGCCTTTGACGGTTCGGAGATGCACAAAAACCGGCCCCTGCATCTTTTTGACCTGAGAGAAAATATCAATCAGCAGGTCGAGGTCGTGTCCGTCAACGGGGCCGATATAGGTGTAGCCAAGTTCCTCGAAGATTACGCCGGATTGGTTCGGGGAAACGAGGTGCGTCACCGAATGTTTCAACACGGAGTCGGCGGCACGGGCAATTGCCCGCCCCGGTGTGCCGGGAACCCGCTTGATTAAGCCTTTCGCCTGACTTTCGACGTTTTGATAAAGCGGGGAAACCCGCAGTTTAGCCAGGTAGGTTGCCAGTCCGCCAACGCTTTCGGCAATGCTCATTTCGTTGTCATTGAGAACGACGGTGAAATTGCGCCCGGAGTGTCCCGCGTTGTGCAGCCCTTCAAGCGCAAGACCGGCGGTGAAGGAGGCGTCACCGATAACAGCGATGGCGGCCTCTTCGTTGGCTTTGCCGAGCAGGTCACGCGCCACCGCAAAGCCGTAGGCGGCGGAAATGGAGGTTCCGGCGTGCCCTGCACCAAAAAGATCGTATTCGCTCTCCTCGCGGCGCAGAAAACCGCTTAGTCCGCCATACTGCCGAAGCGTGTTAAAGCGATCTAGGCGGCCCGTCAGCATTTTGTGGGCGTAGCACTGATGCCCGGTATCCCAGATGATTTTGTCTTTTGGAACATCGTAGACGGTGTGCAAAGCAAGGATCAGATCGGTGGCACCCAGGTCGGATGCAAAGTGACCGCCGGTGTTGGAGAGATTGTCAATGATCGCCTGTCGGAGTTCACGAGCAACCTGCTTCAATTCGTCTCGCGTAAAACGCTTGAGATCGGCGGGGCTTTCCACTTTAGAAAGCAATTGGTACATTCAGCAAGCCCCCAGTTATCCCCGGCAGGCTCCGAGCAGAAGGCTCAGGAGGCTTCGGGAGTTTAGAGATAAAAGCGCAGACCGGAATTCGGTGCGCCACAAAAACCTTTGGAATTCCGCGCATTGTACCCGGTGAGGCCGGGACTGTCAATCGGGCAGGCCGCCAAAACGCGGAGAACGGGTCTCTGTATTTCTTGAGTATACGCAGGCTGAACCGAAAAGATGCACCGCACAAAGTAAGAAAAAATTTTATGCGGCTCCCTCCCGTTGAGCGTTTTCCCCCGCGAAACGATAAAGAGAAAATCAAATCGGCGGGAGAAAACGATCATGAAAATTCAGAACGATCTGACAAGTAAATGGGACGACAACTTTTTTCGGCGCAAGACCGACCGAACCGATCCTGCCGAACCGATCCTGAGTAAGCGCGGCTTTGAGTTTGTGACCTCCACGCAGCCCTTTTGCTTTTCGGTGTAAGGCGGCAGGCAGAGAAAAGGGGAGAAATTTCCGAGCTGCTTTTGCTTCTGCAAAGGCAGCTTTTTTTTCGTTTCGCTTTGTGCGGCAGATTCTGAAGAGATCGGGCAGGAATTTCGGGGAACAAAAGGCGAATGAATCCTATCGAAGTAACGTGAAAAATCATCCGAAAAATTGTGTCGAGGTTTTGATCTGATGAGAGTGATACAGGCAGGGGTTGGCGGATTTGGCGGCAGCTGGATTTATGCGGTCAAGCAGTGTGAAGGTTTGGATCATGTGGCCTTGGTAGACCCGAATCCACAGGCATTGCAGCAAATGGGCGAGGTGGCGGGGGTTCCTGCCGAGCATCGCTTTACCGATCTGGACGAGGCCTTGAAATCCGTTTCTGCCGACGGCTTGATTGACTGCACCCCGGCTCCCTTTCACAAAGTGACCTGCGTGAAAGCAATGAAGGCGGGTTTGGACGTTCTGGCGGAAAAGCCGCTTTCCGATTCGCTGGAGACCGCCCGCGAGATTGTCGTCGAAGCCAAACGGCTTAACCGCACCTTGATGGTGACGCAGCAGTTTCGCTATCAGGATCAGCCGCGCCACCTGCGCCGTTTGATCCTGGAGGGAGCCATTGGTGACGTAGATCATCTTGTGGCGGAATTTCAATTGCAGGGATTGATGGCGGGCTGGCGGCAGACGATGGAACACCCGTTTTTGATGGACATGGCGGTTCACCATTTCGATCTCATGCGCTACCTGCTCGGCGGAAACGCGGAGCGGGTAACGGCCCACACCTGGAACCCAAAGGTCTCCAACGCTCGCGGTGACATGAGCGCGTTCGCCTGGATTGAGTTTCCGGGTGGAGTGCGGGTGAACTATATCGGGTCGTTTGCTTCGCCGGGAACCGATACGGGTTGGAATGGGCGATGGACGATCACCGGAACCAAGGGCAGCCTCGTCTGGAACGGGCGGGACGAATGGGGGCCGATTCGTTTGTTTCGTCAAAACGCTGATTTGTCTCAGTACAACGAGCAGCACTTTTTTACCCCGCTGCCCGAACCCTGGGGTGAACCGATCACCTCGCCCTCAATGGGGGCGACAGGGCATCATTTCGATCTCTACCACTGGAAAGCCTGTATCGAGCAGGGCGTGGAACCGGAAACGAGCGGGCGCGACAACCTTCATACGCTGGCTCTCACCTTTGCCGCAATTCAATCCGCAAACGAGCATCGAACGGTGGAAGTCCCCCGCCCGACCGTTTGACGGGTGGAACGGCTCGTTCCGAAGCGGCAGGAACCTCTCCGGCGCAGCGGGCGTCCTAATTCCGTTCTTGAGATTGAAAAATCTGAAATCAAGAAGAAAGAGAGCACAGCAATGCCGCATCCCCTGCAAAAAGGCGACAAAGTATCGTGGCGAGATCACAACGACGAAGAGCGTGAAGGTAAGATCGAGCGAATGTTGGTGGAGGAAACCGTCATTGACGGGCATCGCTATCCTGCAACGCTCGACAGCCCAATGATGGTGGTGCAGGACCACGAGACTCACGAAGAGCGGGTGAAATCCCCTGAAGAATTGACACGGGTAGGGAATGAACATCGTTTGGTGAAGGAGTAACCTTCTCCGTGATGAATGTGCAGAAGGGAGGTCACTTAAAGTGCCTTCCCTTTTCTGTTTTCGCTTGCACTGTTTTTGCTTGTGTTTGAGATGGAAAGGGCTTCCAGCCGGGTGCTGTCGAAGACATGAGGACCACAACCCTTCACGCCATTGATGAAAACCGAGCCTTGCGCCTAAAGAGTCCGCTTCCTCTGGAGGAGGGAACTGCTCTGGAGTTCACCCTTGACCTGCCCCCAGCCGCAAAGCCTCTCTGCGTTCAACCGCGCTTTTTCTAGGGAAAAGGCCCGCCTCTAAAGAACAATAATTTCCAGGGGAAGGCCGCCGAAAAGGTTTGCCGTCAGCGCGACGGCAAATAAAATGCGGCGGCAGGGAATGAACGCTTCAGCGGTTCTCAAGCTGTATCGTCAGGAACCGAAGGGTCGGCTGGTTTGCGCTCTTCCGTTAAGGCTTGACGGAAGAGCGCGGCGGATGCAGCAGACGAAGCCCGTTTGCGACCACGATGAGGCTGGCCCCCATATCGGCAAAAACTGCCATCCAGAGCGTGGCCTTTCCCGCCACCGCCAAAGCAAAAAACACCGCTTTGATGCCGAGAGCTAGGGCCAGGTTTTGCCGCAGTACGTTCACCGTCCGACGGCTCAAGCGCAAAAAGACCGGGATTTTTCTCAGGTCGTCCTGCATCAAAGCGACATCTGCCGTTTCAATCGCCGCATCCGTGCCGACGGTTCCCATCGCAAACCCGATGCTGGCCTTTGCAAGAGCGGGGGCGTCGTTGATTCCGTCTCCTACCATTCCAACCCAGCCAAAATCTGCCTTCAGCGTTTCGATGGCCCTGAGTTTGTCTTCGGGCAGCAGGTCGCCCTGCACCGCCCCGATTCCGGCTTTTTCTGCCACTGCCTTCGCGGTGGCGGCGTTGTCTCCGGTCAGCATTACCGTGCGAACTCCCAGGCGGTGAAGTTCGTGAATCGCTTCGGATGTTGTTCCGCGCAGGGTGTCTGCAACGCCGAAGACCGCGAGGGTTTCCGATTCGCTGGTGAGAATGAGAGCGGTCTTACCGTCCGCTTCCAGCCGACCCAGAACCGCCTCGACGTGCGCCCCGCAAACCCGATTTTCCTCGGTCAGCCGATGATTGCCTAAAAAATAAACGCTGCCGTCTACTTTTCCCGTTACGCCGCGTCCCGGCAGTGCCTGAAATTCACCGACCAACTGAAGGGCATCGGGCTGGCCCCAGAAAGCGAGGATCGCGGAGGCAATTGGATGCTCGGAATGGGCTTCGAGGCTGGCGGCCATTTTCTTGAGGCTCTCCTCGTCATAGTCTGCGGAAAGCCGGACAAAGTCGGTCACCTGGGGCTTGCCGTGCGTGAGGGTTCCGGTTTTGTCGAGAGCGAGGGCTTTCAGGCGATGCCCCTCCTCCAGATAAACCCCGCCTTTGATCAAAATTCCCTGCCGAGCCGCCGCCGCCAGCCCGCTCACGATCGTTACCGGCGTTGAGAGCACGAGGGCGCAGGGGCAGGCAATCACAAGCAGCACCAGGGCACGCGACACCCATAGGAAGGAGGACGCCCCAAACAGAAGCGAAGGTAAAACGGCCACGAGAAGGGCCAGCACCACAATGGCCGGCGTATAAACGGCGGCAAAGCGATCCACAAACCGCTGCGTCTGCGCCCGCTCCGACTGCGCTTCCTGAACCGTGCGGACAATCCGATCCAGCGTGGTGTGCCCTGCGTTCTGCGTGACCTCGAACACAAAACTGCCTCGGTCGTTGATCGTTCCGGCAAAAACGGGATCGCCTGCTTCTTTCGAGACCGGCACACTTTCACCGGTAATTGGAGCCTGATCCACCCAGGAGCGGCCTTCACGAACCCTTCCGTCCAGAGCGATCCGTTCGCCGGGGCGCACCCGCACCTGCTGCCCGATCTCAATTTCGGAAGCAGGTTCTTCGTGCCAGTGCCCGGAGGCGCACAGCACTAAGGCGGTCTGCGGGGTTAAATCCATGAGGGAGCGCAGGGCATTGCGGGCCCGTTCGAGCGAAGCCGCTTCAATTTTTTCTGCAATGGCAAACAGAACGGTCACCATTGCCGCTTCGGGAAATTGTCCGAGCAGAAAGGCTCCAAGGGCGGCAGCGACCATCAAAAAATTAATGTTGAGCGTGAGGGTGCGAAGGGCGATCATGCCTTTTTTGAGGGTTGTCTTTCCGCCGAGCGCGACGGCTCCGAGGGCGAAGGCCGCTGCCGGGAGGGAATGATCGTTTCTGGAAATCAGAGCGCAGAGTTCGGAGGCGAGGGCCAGCCCTCCGGCTGCCCCCAGAACGAGGGCTTCGCGGCGAGGAAAGCGAGCGGGCGCCAGAGGCAAAGCGGTTTCGGTTTCCGAGTACGGCTTCGGCTCCATTCCGATTCCGTTGAGCGCGTCGGTGAGGGGGGATTCGTCCGTCAGCGCATGCTGAATCGTCAGCACCCGTCGCATGAGATCAAACTTCAGCCCTTCGATGCCCGATAAGGCTTGCAGGCGGCTGCGAATTAGCGTCTCTTCAACGGGACAGTCCATTCCAGCAATAAAGTAGCGGGTTTCTTTCATCGGTGTTTCTGAAGTCGGAGGCCTTTTAAGTTTCATTACGAAATGAAGGGGAAGACCATTGCCGAAGACGACGGGGGTTGGGCAGGCTTCAGACTCATCAGGAAAAAGTCTGCGAAATCGAGGATGCCCGAGGCGGGATTCGAACCCGCACGCCGTTGCCAGCCGCAGATTTTAAGTCTGCTGTGTCTGCCGTTCCACCACCCGGGCGAGAAGAAATTCGGGAAAACAAAAGCGGAGGTGCACCCCGCCTCAGCGCGTTACATCAATGCCTTCCAACCCTACTGACCGTTCGTTCACCGGAACAAACGCCCAATGTAAGTCGGGGCCCATTCCGAAACGTGCGCTGGTGGTTTCGGAAAGGCGGATCCGCCGTGTGTGCCCATCCACAAAAGCGACATTCAATGCCGAGCGCCGGTCGTGCTCGGAGTGCCCGCCCGGATTGTGAAAATCGTACTGTTCCCAGAGCAAAACCATTTGGGTGGGAGAAACGACCTCTTCTTCCTGACGACTTTCCGCAAGCCACATCTTAAATTCATAGGAGGTGACGGGCGGCAGCAAAAGCGGGCTGTTTTTTCGTACCACCGCTGCTCCGCGTTCCTGAGTGTCGGAAGGGCAGTAGAGCACGGGCGTTTTCGCCGTTTTTTTGCCCAGCGAAAACGATCTCAGGGGCGAGGCAAGGTAAGGCTGAGCAACCGAAATCCAGCTGGGCTGGTTTTGCCGAAGCGTCACGCCCTGGCAGAAAGTATCGTGCCATCGGGTATAGTTGTCGGGCTGGCCTGCGTAAGCGGGATCAATCAGATAGGAGGGATAGACGCCATCATAGTCGTGGGCGTACATCGCCAGCCCCAGAGTGGCTCCGTGAAGGCTGGACAGGCAGGACGTTTTCCGCGCACTTTCCCGTACTTGACTGAAGACAGGAAACAGCAGTGCCGCCAGAACGCTGAGAATGGCGAGTGCAACCAAGAGTTCCACCAAGGTGAACCCGGAAGGACTTCGGCTGTTTCGGTCGAATTCTTTCATAAGGATTTCAGTTCCCGCGCTGCAAAGTGCCGTCTCTCAATCATTGCCCGAAAAATAGAATTGTGGTTGATCCCATTTTACCCGGACTCGCCCGATCTCTGCTTGGATTTTTCAAGATTTTTATGACACATTCCTCTCCCGTTCGCTCTTTGTCTTCGGATTCCCTCCGCAGAAACGGTTTTTGGGTTCTGCTTTTCCTTCTAGCGGGGTTTGTTTTCGGGTGGCGAAGCGGCTCCATTCACCTGTTTGATTTGGATGAAGCCCTTTACGTTTCTTGCGCCCGTCAGATGATTCTCACGGGGGACTACGTGACGCCTCGCCTCAATTCCGTTCCGCCGCAAGACCTTACGGCACTGACGACCCCGTTTTTCGAGAAGCCGATTCTGGTCTACTGGGCTTCGGCAGAGGCCATGCGCCTTTTTGGAGTGACCGAGGCGGCGGCTCGCCTGCCCGTGTTTGCTGCTTCGCTGCTGACGCTGGGCTTGATTTGCTTTGTCGGAAGCCGGCTGTTTGGGCGGCGGGCTGGGTTTCTCGCCGGGGTGTGTTTTCTCACCGCTCCCCTGACGGTGGTGGATGCCCGCCAGATGACCACCGACGGATTGCTCGTGTTCTGGATTTCCGGGATGCTGTTTCTTTTTCTTGCGATAGGAGAGATCGGCTTCCGACCGAAGCGAAAAGCCGCAGTTCTGGCCGGGTTCTGGCTTTGTGCGGCAGCAGCCATACTGACCAAAGGGATTGTCGGGCTTTTGCTGCCCGCTCTCATTTTATTTTTTTATTCGCTGTTCGCGGCGGGGGCACAGGGCGAACGCGGCATTGTTCCGCTGATGGTTCGGGGTCTGCAAGGATTTCGCCCGCTGCGCCCGTTCTGGGGTCTTCTGTTCGTGCTGCTGTTGACTGCGCCCTGGCATTTCGCCATTGCAAAGCGAGGCGAACGGGACGCGCAGGGACGTACTTTTGTTCAGGAGTACGTGATTCGCCAGCACATCGGACGTTTCAAGGGCGGCGACAAAGTTCACAATGCCCCGATTTTTTCGTACTTCGGCTTTTTGCTGGTGGGATTTTTCCCCTGGGCGTGTTTTCTGCCCGCTGCTCTTCGCGATCAAAGGGCGGAAGTCTCTTCGGAGCCTGCCGAAGTTCTGCCGCAGGAAACGCAGACGGAGAGCAGGCGGTATCTCAAGGTGTGGATCGGGGTAATTTTCATTTTCTTTTCGCTTGCCTCTGCAAAACTGCCCACTTATATCGCTCCGATTTATCCTGCCGCCGCGCTGCTGGTTGGGGCGTGGCTGGCGGGCCGACTTGAAAAAAACCGGGAACGAAACGCCCTCATTCGCAGCGGGATCGGGGCGGTGGTTACGGCTTCCCTGCTGCTGCTGGGGGTTGTGCTGGCTCCGCGTTTTCTTCCGAAAAATGCGCCGGTTCCGCCAGAAGTCGTCGCACTGGCACTCCACCTCACGCTGATTCTGGCGTTGGGGAGCGTCTTCAGTCTTTTCTTGTTCTGGCGAAACCGAAGCGGGGCGGGGATTGCTGCGCTGGCTTTTGGGATGATTCTCCTGGTCGGCGTAGTCAGCGAAGAGGGCTACCGAACCGCGCAGACGTTCATTTTGGCTCCTTATCAAGACCTGGCGGAAGCCGCCAATTTCGTCCGTCAGAATGAAGAGCCGATCCTCTATTACAACATCGTTCCCCGCCGACCGAGCACCCTTTTTTATGCGAACTATTCCCCGATCGAGCGCAAAGACCCGCCGCTGGCCCCTTTTCTTGATACGCTGCTTACCGGGCAGAAGCCGACGGTTTTGGTGCTGGTGTCGCAAGCCTCGTTCGAGGGACGGCTTCGCCCGGAACTGGTTCTGCACCCGCAATACCGGGTTGAAACGGTTCGAGAAACCGCTGGCTGGCTTTTGTTCCGTCTCACGAAAAAGTGAGAAGGGGGAAGAGACCCTGCTTGAACTCTCTGCTCAAGCGTTTAAGGACTCTCGGCCAGCGGAGAGCATTCGCTTCAGTCGAAGCCCCGAATACCGGTTTTTTGGAAATTTCTCGTCTGCCCCTTCCTCATTTCGCCGATCTGCGGTATCTCTTAATTCGGCTGATTCATCCCTCGTAGTATTTTCGAGTCGCCATTACTCACCCCTTCGAGGAAACGATGAAAAAATCAACTGCCTTGGCCCGCTCTCTGTTTGTGCTGTTTTGCGCCTCTTTTTTTGCCGCTTCCGTTCCTGCTCAGGTCAGCGTTTATACCCGGCACTACAACAACGCCCGCACCGCCGCTAACCTTGCGGAAACCAGCCTCACGGTTCAGAACGTGGGCGGCGGCACTTTCGGCAAGCTCTTCACGCGGGACGTAGACGGCGAAATTTACGCGCAGCCTCTGCTCGTTTCCGGGCTTTCGATGCCCGGTTTCGGCACACGGAACGTTCTGTTCGTAACCACCGCTCACAATTCCGTCTACGCTTACGACGCCGACACACCCAACTCGAAAATCGCTCCTTACTGGAAAGTGTCGCTTGGAGCCTCTCTCCCTAGCGGAACCATTCCCACGCGCAACCTGCCCGTCGAGATCGGCACCATTTCCACGCCTGTCATTGATCCCGCCACCCAAACGCTCTATGTTTGCGCGAAAATTTTGGAAAACGGTGCACCGCAGTTTTACCTTCATGCTCTCGATCTCTTCACAGGAAAACCGAAACTGCCGAGGGTGAAAATCTCCGGTTCGGTTTCGGGGACGGGCGAGGACAACGCTGGCGGTATCGTTACGTTCACCCCCTACAAACACAACCAACGCGCCGCCCTCACCCTTGCGAACGGCAGAATTTATGTCGCGTTCGCCTCCCACGAGGATTACAACCCCTATCATGGCTGGGTGTTCGTTTATGAGGCCGCCACGCTCAACCAGGCGGCCCTTCACTGCAATACCCCCGACGGCGGCTACGGCGGAATCTGGATGAGCGGCGAAGGGCTGAACGTGGACACGGCGGGCAATCTCTACTACATCAACGGCAACGGAACCTATGACGGCATACGGAATTTCGGGCTGAGTGTTGTGAAACTCAGCCCGAACGCACGGGTATTGGATTGGTTCACTCCGTCAAACTATGCGGCTCTCAACGACATTGATTTCGATCTCGGCTCTTCAGGCGGTCTTTTGCTGCCGAATACGAATCTGCTGGTCTGCGGCGGCAAAGAGGGCGTTATTTATGTGATGGACACCGCTAATCTGGGGCATCTGCACTCTGGCGGCGACCTGGTGAAGCAGCGGTTTGCCGCCTCCCCCGGCCACCTTCATTCCAGTCTCGCGCATTGGAATTCCCCGGAAGGCCCCACCCTCTATGCCTGGGGCGAAAGCGATACCCTGAAAGCCTTTCGCTGGAATACGGATCACTTCAGCACCACGCCCGTCAGCACCTCGACGATGCCCGTTGCCGATGGCTACGCCAACGGGCCGGGTCTGGCAGTTTCCGCCAATGGAAGTACCGCTGGCACTGGAATCGTCTGGGCCAGCCTGCCTTTTTTCGGCGATGCCACCGAGCAGCACGTCCCCGGTATTCTTCGCGCCTTCGACGCGCAAAACGTCTCCCATGAGCTTTGGAACAGCCGCCAGAACCTTTTGCGCGACGATCTCGGCGTGTATGCGAAATTCTGTCCGCCGCTTGTGGCGAACGGACGGGTTTATCTCGCCACCTTCACGGGGAGATTGATGGTTTACGGACTTCAACCTTCTACGCCTCCTGCCGCTCCCACCCCGGAAGCGATTCCCGGCGAACGCGCCGTCCGTCTGCGCTGGGACGCGGTAGATCGGGCTGATCTTTACACGGTGAAGCGTTCCCTCACGGCGAACGGGCCGTTTTCGGTGGTCGCGCCGTCGGTTTTTGCGCTGGAATTTGTGGATCGCGGGTTGACCGACGGAACCACTTATTTCTATCAGGTGACCGCCAACAACTCCTTCGGCGCAGGTTTTCCTTCCGCCATTGTTTCCGCGCGTCCGGCGTTTTCGGCACACGGCACGAGCCTCAATGTGAATTTTGTCGGACGCGGGCTTCCACTGGGCAGAACCGAAGCGGCAGGGCTGCTCCCCTCAGCAGGATGGAACAATGCCGAAACGGGAACGGGAAGTGTGCTCTCCCTTCCCGACAACGGCGGACACCCCACCGATCTTCGCCTGGATTGGACTTCACACGACGGCTTTCAAATGGGGCTGGCAGACTCTCCAGGAGACGCCCGAATGATGAACGGCTATCTCGACACCACTGACAATTCCACCACCACCGTCACCCTCTCGAATGTACCCGCCTGGTTGACCCATGGCGGCTGCCGTGTGATCGTTTATTGTGATGGCGACGGCTTTAATCGCTCCGGGGTCTACACCCTCAATGGGGTTTCGGTCACTGCCGGAGACGATGGAACCTTTGCGGGAGCCTACCGCAACGCTGCCAACGGAGCCGGAAATTACCTCGTTTTCAACAACGTCACCTCTACAAATTTAACCCTGACCGCCTCCCCGACCCCCAACGGGCTTCGTGCCCCCATCAATGGAATTCAACTGACGCTCGCGCCTGCGGCTTTAAGCGGGGCTGTCACGCTTCAGGGAGCGTTCAATCAAAGCCAGCCGATCACTCTAACGTTTCAACCTGCCGACAATTCCGCCGCTATCTCCCGCACAGTTGTGCTGAACGCTAACGGCGGCTTTACTCTGCCGGAAATGCCGCGCACCTCCGGCCTTCTTCGGATCAAAGGCCGGAAATGGCTGGCGAAGATCGTCCCGCTGGATTTATCCTCTGGGACAGCGGTGCTTCCTCCAGGGATGCTGCTGCTAACCGGAGATGTCGTCGAGACCAATTCGGTAGATGTGGACGACCTGACGGCCCTGCTCAATATCTACAACTCTACTCGCGGGGACGGTTTTTACGATGAAAACGCCGACCTCAACGGTAACGGAACCGTAGACGTGGACGACTTGGTCCTTTTGCTCAACAATTACAACGTGTCCGGCAGCGATTGGGCCAAACGGCAAAGGTAACCTCCTTGGGAAAGTCTCATCGGTTAAGGAGAGTGTTTTGTCGAGATTCAAACCGCTCTTAACACTCCCTTAATATGGCTTTAGTATAATTTGGGCAGGAGTGTCGTGTTTCGACCCTTTTCTTTCTTATTCTTAATCTTGAGGAGACTTTTCCATGAGGCGCAGTGCCTTCACTTTGATCGAACTACTGGTTGTCATCGCAATTATCGCCATTCTCGCCGCGATTTTGTTCCCGGTCTTTGCCCAGGCACGAGAAAAGGCCCGTTCCACCTCTTGCCTTTCCAACATGAAGCAGTTAGGGGTCGCCATGCAGATGTATGCTCAGGACTACGACAACGCCCTGATGCAGACCTCCTGGGAAAAGAACAACGGCAACAACTACCAAGTGCACTGGTCTTACCTGGCCCAGCCCTACATCAAAAATTTCAATATATTTGTTTGTCCCTCGGACTCCAACCCGGTAACGCCCAACGTTCCCTGCGCTGCCAATCAGCCGCTCGGCAATGGCTGTGATGCTCAGGCTCCGAAATTTTCCTACATCAATAACTACAATGCTGTTCCCGCCCACGACTGGATTCCCCCGTCTGAAGCGGCCTTCGAGAAGCCTGCCAGCTTGATTGTGATTACCGAGCGGCGAGACAAACTGGCTTCGGGCGCAGTCATCGGTCAATGGAAAGGGATGGGCGGCTTTTTCGGAACCTCCACTGCTCATGGAACCTCGAAGGGCGGAAGTCAAATCTGCCCCGGCGACACCTTCCGCTTCACCACAAAACGAGACGCGGATACGGGTCTGCTGGCTGCCAACGACAAATCGCCGGAACTTATCCGTGTGAAGTGGGATCGTCATACTCAAGGCGCGAACTACACGTTTTGGGATGGGCACGCCAAATGGACGCGCGTTGAGGGAACGCTCGATCCAAGCAACTTCCTCTATGGCGATACCTGGTATCCGCGCCCCGCTCCCTGGAATACCTCCTGTAATTAGCCTTTTTTGAGAGTGAACAAGACCGCCGCAGTTTCTGCGGCGGTCTTTTCTTGCTTCCTGAATTTCGTCTTGATTTCGTTTCGCTATCTGCGTTCTTCCAGGGTGGCATTCAGAGTCACGTTTTCGGCGCCGCGCTTAACCGTGATCGCCGCCGTCTCCCCGGCTTTAAGCTGCTGGAGCGCAGTCACATAGTCTTGAAGATTGTTGACGACCAGGTTGTTGATGCGGATAATCACGTCCCCGGCTTTCAGCCCTGCCTTTTCCGCCGGACTGCCCTCGCGCACCCCATCCAGCAGAACGCCCTGTACTCCCTCGGCGGCATAGTTCGGAACCGTGCCGAGGTAAACCGCGAAACCGCGTGATCCGCCGGGAGCACCGGCGGTCTTTACCCGAACATACGTGGGAGGCTCGGAGGCGTTCGCAATTTTTTCCACACTGGCGCGAACGATTTCCAGCACCTGCGCCTCGCCCTCCGCATTGATTTTGTCGGCGGTGTCCGAAGGCTTGTGATAGTCGTCGTGAACCCCCGTGAAGAAAAACAGAACAGGGGTATTCTTCACATAAAACGATTGATGATCGCTTGCGCCGAAGCCGGTGTCGGAGCGAGAAATTTGAAGAGTGCTCCCCGCTGCTTTTTCCTTCTGCTCGATTTCGGACAACCACCCGCCGAACTCCCTCCCGGTTCCGGTTCCTCCCACGATCAAGGTATTGTTTTTAAGCCGCCCGATCATATCCAGATTCACCATTGAGACCGTGTTAGACAGGGTGACGACCGGCTCTTTCGCATAGTAAGCGGAGCCGAGCAGCCCCATCTCTTCACCGGAAAACAAGACGAAAATGAGGCTGCGTTTCGGGCGGTGCGCCGAAAAATAACGGGCTAGCTCAACCACGCCTGCCGTGCCGGAAGCGTTGTCGTCTGCACCGGGGTGAACTGCGGGTTTCCCGGAGGTATCGAGCGAACCCATGCCGCCCATGCCGAGGTGATCGAGGTGCGCCCCAACCAGAACGAATTGCGGCTTGAGATTGTAATCCGTGCCTTCAAGCATCCCGACAACGTTTTGCGTGACCTTCTGGATTTTATGTACGTCGGCATTGAAGGAGGCTTTGAATGGCACGAGGTCGGCTCCGCTGCGTCCATCGCCGACATCGGTCTGCACCGTGCCTGCCGATTTGTCGATTGAAGCCAGGAGTTCGTCGAAGGCGGCTTTTTTCAGTTGAAAAACGGGGATACCGGAGTCGGAACTGTTCTGGAAACTGATCGTTCCGCTTCCGGAATCGGTTTCGTCGCCGGTAGTCACCACTGCCACCGCGCCTTTATCCCGTGCCGTCAGGACTTTCGCTCGGAGTTCGCCGAAGCGTTCGGCCCCTTTGGGGCTGCCGGGAAGCACGATTACGACCTTGCGGCTGATGTCCACGCCTGCATAATCGTCACGCGCCGCCGAAGTTGCGGAAATGCCGTACCCCGCGAACACCACGTCGGCACTTTCTGCTTTGCCGCCTGCCGACAGCGGAGAGATGGAAAAATCCTGCGACGGGGCAAAAGTGAACGTTTTGTCTTTGCCAACCAGAGTCAGTTTCGATTCGGTTCCGACCCGGCGTCCGGCACTGAATTGAAACGGCTGAAAGTAGCCTTTGCCCTCTAGCGGCGCATTCGGGTTGGATTGATCGAGTGTTCCCAGCGGCTTTAGTCCGTATCGTTTGAACTCGGATGCGAGATAAGCGGCGGCTTTGGCATTGCCTTCGGTTCCGCTGCCACGCCCTTCCAGCGCACTCGACGAGAGAAAAGCAATGTCCTGCTGAATTTTTTCGGGAGAGAAAGGCGTGTTCGGGGTGCGCTGTGCCCCCGCTGCCGCTGAGAAACCAAACCACAAAGCGGCGGCTGCCGCCGAACGTTTCAGAAACATCATGCTAACCTTTCGGAGCCTTTCCTCGATCCATTAAAGGCTCCAGCCGCGAATTCGTTTAAGAGTCAAGTAGTCGGTGAGATCGAGTTGAATCGGTGTGACGGAAATCCGATTTTCAAGAATGGCGTGAACGTCGGCACCGAGATCGGGGATTTCTTCTTTCAGGGAGCCTGCCTGCCAGTAGTAGGGGCGTCCACGCGGGTCCTGGCGGGTCACAATCTTGTCTACGTATTCCCGCCGCCCTTGATGCGTGAATTCCACGCCCGCAAGCTTCGCCGCCGGGAGATCGGGCAGGTTGACATTGAGAAAACAATGCGGGGGCAGCGGATCGGCGAGCAGCTGCGGCACAAGGCGGGCGAGAAACTGTGAAGCGGGGGCAAAATGCACCTCTTCGGCGGGAACACCCTCGGAAGTCACCGAAATGGCAATCGAAGGAAGATTGAGAATCGCGCCCTCGAAGGCGGCAGCGACTGTCCCGGAATACGTCAAATCCCAGCCCAGATTCGCGCCGTTATTGATGCCCGACACGACGAGATCGCAGGTTCGCTCCATCACGATCTCGTGTCCGAGCGTCACGCAGTCGGTGGGAGTTCCGCTTACCGCCCAGCCCCGCGTTCCATCGGGCAGCGGAGTGGGCGTAATGCGAAGCGGCTTGTGCAAAGTGACAGCATGACCCGCCGCGCTCCGCTGCCGTTCCGGGGCGATTACAAAAACGTTTCCGAGGGTTTCGAGAGCACGTTTCGCGGCTAAAATCCCGGGGGCGTGGATGCCGTCGTCGTTGGTTAAAAGGATGTTCATCGGGTTTAGCAGGGAGAAATCACAGAGTCTGGAGGTTTTCTAGGGTGAGTTCATTTTTGACATTTCCGGTATTGAGGGTGGAGGCAGGCTCGAAGAGGAGCACGTGAACCTCTTCTTCCGCCACCGGACAGTGCTCCACACCGTGTGGAACAATCATAAATTCTCCTTCTTCAATCCAAACATCGCCGTCACGCAGTTTCATACAGAAGCGACCTTTGACTACCAGAAAAAGTTCGTCCTCCGTCTCGTGGTGATGCCAGACGAATTCGCCGATGAACTTTACGAGTTTGATGTACTGACCGTTCAGTGCGCCCGCGATACGCGGAGTGTAAAAATCGTTGATTTGAGAGAACTTTTCGGTGAGATTGACTTTGTTCATGAGGAGTAAAATCGCTTTCGGCAGGAATTTGGGGTCGGCTCGGTGAAGAGAAGACCGATTCATTGTACTTGATTTCGCCCAAATTGAGAGAAGGTTTCCATGACGCCTCCGCCCGTAAAAATCGGCCTGATTTCGTTTGCTCATCTTCACGCAGCCAGTTATGCACACCAGCTGGCGCAAAATCCGCTGATTGAGTTTGTCGGCATTGCGGACGAAGACCGGCAGCGGGCGCAGCAGTTTGCCGCGCAGTTCGAGACCACCGCCTTTCCGAGTGACGAGGCTTTGCTCGGCCTGCGGGGGCTGGATGGCGTGATTGTCTGCTCGGAGAACGTTAAGCACCGTGCCCTGGTGGAAAAGGCAGCGGCCTCAGGCAGGCACGTTCTCTGCGAAAAGCCGCTCGCCACCACTGTTGAGGACGCCGAGGCGATGATTGCAGCGTGCCGGAACGCAGGGGTGCAGTTAATGACTGCGTTTCCGTGCCGCTATTCTCCAGTGATGCAGCGGTTGAAGTCGGTAGTGGATTCGGGGGAAGCGGGCGAAGTTTTGGCGGCACGGGGAACCAATCGGGGACGCAATCCCGGCGGGTGGTTTGTGGACAAAACGCTGTCGGGCGGCGGAGCCACCCTGGACCACACGGTTCATGTGACGGACCTGCTGCGCTGGCTTCTGAAAGACGAAGTGCAAGAGGTCTATGCTGAGATCAGCCATGAAATTTCTCATGCCGATTTCGACGATGTGGGCTTTCTGTCGCTAACCTTTCGGCGCGGCGTCTTCGCCACTTTAGATGCGTCCTGGTCGCGCCCGAAATCGTTTCCGACCTGGGGCGATGTGACACTGGAAATCGTCACCGACCGGGGGACTTTGTCTCTGGATATGTTTTCGCAGAACCTCGTGCTTTACAGCGACCGAAGTGCGAGCGTTGGATGGCAGAACTGGGGCGGCGATATGGATGCCGGACTGGTGAGTGCTTTTGCAAACGCGATTGCCGGGGGGAGTCCCGTTCCGATCACCGGGGAGGACGGGCTTCGGGCTGCCGAGGTTGCACTTGCTGCTTATCGCTCCGCTGAAACCCTTCAGCCGGTACGAATTTAAGGCGGGCGGGCGGAAACCAGCATCAAACCATCCGCAGTTCGGTCGGTGGATTTTCAGAGGGCGGGCGTTTCGACGGGGGGAACCCGCAGGCCGGGCATTAAAGCCGGGTATCAAGGGGCCGGGCATTAAAATACCCGTCGAGGGTGCACCGACACGCCGGGCAATTCAGGGGCCGGGTATCAGGGGAGCACCGAAAGCGCATTGAGAGACCGGGTATCCCAATCCGCGATAGGGCAAGATCGAGAGACCGGGCAAAAAAACGTTTCGGAGGCGCACCGAGAGACCGGGCATTAAAATCCCGTCGAGGGTGCACCGACACGCCGGGCATTGAAATACCCGTCTGGGGAGCCTTCGGCGAAACGTCCTGCGGACGGAACGACGAATTCGCTGTTTATTCAGAGGACAAAGGGTACTCTTCATCCACTTCTTCCCAGCGTGGGTGAACGCTGTTTTCGGCATGATGCTGCTTTTGATGCTTGATGTATTCCACCACTTTCCCACGCTGGCTGGGGGTAACGCTCAATACGGCATACCCCGACTGCCAGAAATACCCTGGCTCAACAGGCAGATGGTCATGAGCGAATTGCGCGGAAAGGGCTTTGATTTGCTTCATTAGCAGGGCAGGAGCAAGGGTCGAGGGCATTTTGACGAGTAAATGCACATGATCGGGCATTCCGTTCAAAGCCAGCACGTCTGCTCCGAGCCGAGCAGTTTCCTGGTGCAGAAACCGATGCACCTTACGTTCGATTTCAGGCTCTAAAAGCGGCACTCTTCGATAGGTCGCCCAAACGAAATGAAGATAAATTTCGATTTTGCTCTGCCGCATAAGAGTATATTTCCATAAATGCGATACTCTGGTTCCGTCCGCAGGACGTTTAGCCGCAGGCTCCCCAGACGGGTATTTTAATGCCCGGCGTGTCGGTGCACCCTCGACGGGATTTTAATGCCCGGTCGCTCGGTGTGCCCTCAACGGGATTGGGATGCCCGGTCTTTCGGTGCTCCCCTGATACCCGGCCCCTTAATGCCTGACCTCTTAATTGCCCGCCCTACGGGTTCCCCCCGTCGAAACGCCCGCCCTCTGAAAATCCACCGACCGAACTGCGGATGGTTTGATGCTGGTTTCCGTTCACTTTGCGCTCGTGGCAGCAGGGCGGTCTCGCTTCGCTAGGCGGCTTCGATTTGCGGGTGGGGAAGGTTGTGAACAATCCGAACTTGGGTGATCCGTTTGCCGTCGGTGGCTTCGACGATACAGGTCAGGTTTTCCCATTGAACCGAATCGCCGTGCTCTGCCTGCCGTCCCAGCAGGGCGAACACAAAGCCGCCGATGGTGTCGGCTTCCTCTTCGGGCAGTTCCAGTCCCATCCGCTCGCTTACGTCGGACAGAGCGGTTTTGCCGTCGAAAAGGGTATTTGAGGCATCCAGAACCGTAATCTGCGCCTCTTCATCGTCGTACTCGTCTTGAATTTCGCCGACGATTTCCTCCACGATGTCCTCCATCGTCACCAGTCCTGCCAGCGTGCCATACTCGTCCCGAACGAGCGCGATCTGCTGACGATCCCGCCGAAAATCCGCCAGTAAGTCCGCCAACTTTTTCGTTTCCGGAATGAAGTAGGGAGTGCTCATTACCTCCCGGATCGAAATCGGGTGAAGGGAGCCGTGTTCTGTGAGGGAAAGTAAGTCTTTGGCATGAACCACACCGATCACACTATCCCAATCGCCTTCGTAAACTGGAATTCGCGAATGTCCGCTCTCGGTAATCACCCGCACCAAAGCCGGTAAACCCGCTTCGATTTCAACGCCGGTCAGGTCAATGCGCGGCGTCATCACCCGGCGCACAATCGTATCGGCAAAATTGAGCGCGGCGGTAATCATTTCCCGCTCGTTTTCCTCCAGAACCCCCTGCTCCTCGCTCGCCTCCACCATCATTTTGAGTTCTTCTTCATTCGCGGCGGGGGTCAGAAAACTCGCGGTTCCGCCAAAGGGCCGCAAAAGCAGATTAGAAAGCCCGCGAATCACCTCGACAGCCGGAGAAAGCAGCGTTTGCAGCAAAATGACCGGGCGTACCGAGAGCAGAGAGAACCGCTCGGCGTGGAGCAAAGCGAGACTGCGGGGAGCAATACCGCCGAAAATCAGGGTTAGGAGCGCAACGGGAAGCAAAACCCCGATCAGGGCCAGCGGCGTGGAGTAGCGCACCGGCAAAGCAAAAGAGAGCGAGAGCCAGTCGGCAATGGGAGGCGCAATACTGAACGCGGCGATCCCGGCGGCAAAAGCGGCAAACAGGATCGAAGCCGTCTGCGTTGTTGCCAGCAGTCGTGCCGGGTCTTTCAGCAGGGCTTCCACTCGAAGCGCATTGGCGGAACCCTCTTCGATGAGCTGACGCAGGCGAGGCTTGCGAATCGTCAGCATAGAGAGTTCGGAGGTGACGATCAGAGAATGAGCAGTGATGAACAGTAGGGTCAGGCCGATCATCAGAAGCAGCCTGCCTCCCGATGGAGAAGCCGCGGCTGAAGCGGCAGAACCGGTTTGTGCGTGTGCATCCGCACTTAGCACCAGCCAGGCTCCGAGGAAAAGGAGAAAAGGCGGGATGCAGTTCAGAGTGCCCTTAAAAACACATTGAGAGAAGTAAGGGGAAGGGATCGCTAAGTCTTCGGGGCTTCCGTTAAGCCCCTGTTCGTGACTGTCCAAAAAGGAAATCTCCCTGATTGCGCTGCCTTGGCGGAGAGCTGCTGACGAACCTTGGCTCGACCGGAAGAGAAAACGTTTGCGTCAGGGACGTTTTCCCGCCCCAGTGCTCGCGCACAAAGGGCATGATCCGAAAGACCAGTGCAGTCAGCAAAATGGCAAGCACCGCTCCTAGAACCACTTCGCGGAGGGAGTGAACGCCCGCCTCAACCCGGCTTTGCGCGACCAGCAATGCCAGCAGGATCGCTAAAATCGCGACCACTGAGTTTTTCGCCGTAAAAAAAATCGTCATGGCGAGCAGAAAGCCAACGGCACTATGCCCGCTTACAATGCCCCCGTGCCAGGGAGAACCCGTGTTCGAGACCAATTTCGAGATCACCACGATCATCGCCAGCGCAATGATACTAATGACTACCACCTGCGTCACATCCGTCGGCAGGTTTTGCTGAAGCCGCCCTTTGATGTCGGTAAGGCGCTGCTGTCCAAAGAAAATCAGCACCCCGGCGACCACCGCGTTCATGGCGGCGACAAGTACCGCTCCTGCCGCCACATCCTTGACGATTTTTGCCACTGGGTTATAATGCTCGGTCATCATGTCCACAACCGCTTCAATTGCGGTATTGATCATCTCTGTAACGATCACAAGCGTGATGGCAAAGACGAGCACGAGCATATCCCGGTTGTCGAGATTCAAAAGCAGGCCGGAAAGCAGGGTTGCGACCAGCGTGTAAAAATGAAACCGCATATGCGGCTGCGTTCGAAAGGTGTGGAAAATTCCTTCCTGCGCGTAATTGAAACCGGACAGCAAATGACGTTTTTGATTTGCCACGCTTTTACGGTTACCCCTGCCCCTCGTCCGGCGGAACCGGGAAGCTTGTCCCTAAAATAGCCTGTTCGCGTTTTCGCATTTCAGCCGAGCCTTCCACCGTTTCATCTTCGTAGCCCAGTAAATGAAGCACTCCGTGTACTCCCAGCAAAGCCAGTTCGTCGTCCAGCGTAAGCGAATGGGTTTCTGCCTGCCGGATCGCCGTTTCCACCGAAATCACGACATCCCCTAAAATGTCCGGCATTCCTTCGGCCTGAAACAGAGCGGGCGTTCCTTCTACTGAATCCTGAAGCGCGAACGAAAGCACATCGGTAGGCTTGTCATAGCCGCGATAGTCGTAATTGAGGGTCTGCATTTCCCTGTCATCTACCAGCAGGAGGCTCACTTCGCTGCCGCTTCTGTCTTCGCTTTCCAAGAGGCGGTGAACGGCGTTCTTGAGGGGTTCCAGATTCAACGGGCGGGTCTGCTGATTCAGAAGCGAGAGGCTCATAGTGGGTCTCAGAAGTATAGGCTCCAGAAAAAACTTCGGGCGAAACGGAGTGAAACTCGCCTAAAATGTTGGGGTATTCCATTTCCATCGCATCTTGAGAAAAAGGACGCGGTTCTTCAGGTTTGCTCGACAGCCCCAAAACCGAAATCGCGGCGTTATGCTCCGCATCGAAGATTTCGCGGGGCAAATCCAGCAGGGTCAGCGAGGAAGTGACTTCGGCGGGGCGCAGATCGTGCCGCACCACCTCCATCGGTTTTCCGGTTCCGCTGCGATGGATTTCCGGGTAATCAATCCGTCCGTGCATCATCGCGGTCAAAACATGAAGAAAGGCTTTAGAAACTTTTCGTACATCGCTAAAGGTCAACTCACAATCATCAAGCTGCCCGTCCTCGATTTTGCCGCGCACGATGCCGACGATAAGGGCTTCCAGTTTTTCCGGGGAGGGCTTGTCCAGAGTGCGGGCTGCTGCCTCCACCGAGTCGGCAAGCATTACCACCGCAGCCTCATGGGTTCGCGGGCGCGGGCCGGGATAGCGAAACCGCTCTTCCAGCCCTTCGGGGGCGGCTTCGCTGCCACTGTCATTCAGAGCCTGATGATAAAAATACTGAATGAGCGTCGTGCCATGATGCTGGGCGATAATATCCTGAATTTCTCGCGGCAGTCGAGCTTCCCGCGCCATTTCGAGGCCGTCTCGAACATGGGCGGTGATAATCATCACAGACAGGGAAGGGCTCAGCCGCTTGTGGATATTGTCGTTGCGCTGATTTTCAACAAAGAACTCCGGGCGTTTCATCTTGCCGATGTCGTGGTAGTAGCCGCCAACCCGCGCCAGCATTCCATCCGCTTCAATGGCGGCAGCCCCGGCCTCGGCCAGTGTTCCTACCAGCATACTATGCGCGTAGGTTCCGGGGGCAAGCGCACAAAGCTGCTGCAAAAGCGGGCGATCCGAGGCGGAAAGTTCGAGCAGAGCGTTGTGTGTCAAAATGCCAAACGGCTTTTCCAGCGCGAGAACGCCGAGCCAGAACAGAAAAGTGGTAAACGCCGCCGAACCGCCCGCCCAGGCAGAACCGGTCAGCAGTTCCGGCAGGCTGTCGCTGAACAGGGAACCCAAAAGCCAGACCAACCCGATATTGGCCCCCGCTAGAATCAGGGTGATTCCGGGCAGATTGACCTTTGATCTCGCTCCGCCCACCGCCAGAATTCCTACCAGGCTGCCCATGAGCGTCATCACGGTAAAGCGAATCTCATGGTTCATAATCAGCCCGGACTGCACCGACAGCAGCGAAACGATAAGCACGGCGAGGTTGCGGCTAAGCAGCACGGAAACCAGCATCCCTGCCGAGGCCACACTGATCATGCCGAGGTAGCCCAGCTGCCCGCCGGAAAACTGAAGGCCGAGCAGCGTTCCGCTCACTTTAAGACCGAGCACGCTAAGCAGCACAATGACGGAGAGCAGGGTCAGGCGGCGGGTATCGGCATAGAGTGCGGGCAGGGTGCGGGCAATCGCTACCGCTACCAGCAAAGCCATTGCCGCCGAAAGAACACACAGCGCAACGCCGGTCACCAGTTCCAGCCGGGGATTGAGCAGACCGAGAGCGGTGAATTTGTCGAGATGCTCCTGAGTGACTCGTTCCCCTGCTCCGATAATGCGGTCTCCCAGCAAAATCTTTTCATAGACGGGAGCGGTTTCTCTTCTCCGGGCGTCACGCAGAGCCTGAGTTTTCGTTCGGTTGATAAGGCGGTTCGGGCGCAGAGCTTGATCGAGAATGGCGGCGGCGACCAGGGCGTCAGCGGGTTCGGGCAGGGCTTCGTTAATGGCCTCCGTCATCACCTGGCGCACCTGACGCAGATCACTGGAGGGCCGCAGGTCGGCTTTGTAGTCTCGAATCTCCCGCTCCACTGCATCGTTGACAATGCGTACTGCGGTTGCGCGAAGTTTGTTGAAAAGTACGGGCGAGAGGGTCAGCAGGCGTTCGTATTGAGCGCGAGTGAAGGCAGAACCGAACTGCGGCTGGAGTTTGGCCGCTTCCTGGGGGGCGAGAGCCGGATGCTGATAGGTTTTTGCATTTTCGCGCACCGAGGCGAGGCGGTCAAACCATTCGGTGACGGTGCGCTTCGCATCGCGAACCGCTGTTTCGTCCAGGTCGTAGAGGGGAGTCACTGAGGCGGAAGCGGCTTCCTGCAAACGTTCGGTTTGCGTGGAGTTGACGTAGATCACGCTGCGGTTTGCCCGAATCTCGCGGGGGCTGAGGTCGCCGCCGTGCAGGTCTACCTTGTTGGGAAGCAGGTGAATCGAGAGCAGAACGGTGAGAATCAGAATGGTGCCGACGAGCAAAATCAGCCGTGCCGGGTTAAACCGCCCTCGCACAGGGGGCGGCGAAGCCGATGGAGTGAGCGCATTGCGTCCGCCAAAAAGGTCCAGGCGATTCAGGAGTTGAGAAATTTTCATTGTGAGTGCCGCGCCTCACGTCTGTCAGTGAAAGACCTGACGGGAGCAGAGCGCAGACGAACCGCCTGCCCCGCCTCTTTATCACGAATAGACGCGGGGAGAGCGAACTTGTTACAGCCAATTCCGGCAGAAGGCACCTGAAGACTAACGGAAGATTATAAGGGATAGATGGGTTTCTGTCAAGTTTTGCGGCGCAATTTACTCGGTAGGAGCTTCGTCCGTGCCGCCTTCGAAGACGATCCACTCGCCGTTTCCAATGTATTCGATAATAGAGCCGCATCTATCGCACCGGGCGCGGGAAAGTGCACCCTGTCCAATAGGGGGGGCTTTAGGTTCGCCCGTAAAGCGGTCGCGGGGGCGAAGCGGCTTTTTGCACACAGGGCATCGCCCAAAAATCGGGGGCATTTCTCCCAAGTCCAGCCCCAAATCATCCTCAATCTCTAAATCCGGTTTTTCTTCAATGATAATCGGCATTTTTCAGCTCTCCAGTTTTCCAATCGCTTTCAGCAGCTCAATACAGCGTTCGTAACCCAGCAAACTCATTGTGACACGCGGAAGATGCACTCCGTCGCTCGGAAGTGCAATGGAGAGTGTGGGGGCCAGCGGCGTAAAGAGCAGGGTTTGCGAGCCGCTGCGCGATGCCGTCAGGTGAAACTCCACGTTTTGTGCCTCTAGTTTCTCTGCCATTCGGATTCCGAACATCGGGTCAATCAGATTGCGCCCCTCAAAAATGCGAATGGCTGGCCATTCCAGCTTTCCGTCGCTTAAGTTTTCTCGTCCGGGCACATCCGCATTGACGACAAGACGCAGGTTCGGCGAAAAACGTTGCAGGTAGGTCACCGCTTTTTTCGCGACATCCATGCATCGTTCCTCCGCCATGACAAACAAGGCTCCGATTTTGCCGTTGCCGAGCTGCTTGACCGCTTCTGCCACCGCGCAGGTGGTCACTCTGGGATCGAGTGCTTTTCCTTGGATCATGTCTCCGTCAAAGGTGGTTTGCTCCAAAAACGTGAACACCGTTCGGTAGGGGCGAATTTTTTCTCCTCGCAAGATCAGGCGGGGTTCGTTTTCCACAATCTCGATCCGGCCTGAAACAGGATAGGCTTCTGCGCCGCTTTCCGCGAGATAATCGAAAGCTTGAAGGTTCGCCTCTTCAAAGATTGTCGGTATATTTCCCCAAACACTCGTGACAAACTCGTTTTTTTCTTTTGCGTGGTGACCCAGCACACTCCCGCCTACTTCATCCAGATGAGCGATGAAAACGGCTTCCAGCGCAGAAATATCGGTGTTGGCTTTCTGATAAAGACAAAAAGCATCGGAGACGAAGGTTTTCCGAAACCCTGTGTCGAAATGTTCGTCCAGAATCTGTAGGATCGGATTGCACGCGGTTGCCACCGAGGGCACTTCCGTCATAGCCTTTAGAAAGTGATGGTTTTCCAAATAAGTTCCTTTTGAGCCAACCTTCCTCAAGACAGAGTCGTGAGGAGAGCATCGGGCAGGAGTGCATTTCTTAAACGCGGCATTTTTCCGAATGCCGCCGCTAAAATTACCTTGTTCGCTTCTGATTTCTCCCTGATGTTTTTGCCGGAGCGTACCGATAATTTTCAAGAGGCCCCGTTTGTATTTTTCCACCGACTTTCACGAGAAGCGTCAAGGAAAATACAAGCATCGTGCGGCCTTTTGCTTTGCTGGCAACGAAGCCAATCTTAATCTTAGTACACCTCAGCGTGCCGAAGCAGGCACGTCCAAAATCACGATGTGGAGTATGAGCGAAATGTGGACACAAACTGAAACGGAATTTCCCGGCGAAGAACTTTTTCTCGCGGGCGAACGGGTGACTGCCGGAACGTATCGGCAAATCGGCGGCAGCCGCGAGGTTCGGTTTGAGCGGGAGGACGTTTTGCCCGCCAGCCTGGATGGGCGCGTTGCCTGTTATCTCCGAATTTCTGCCTGGGGGCAGTTTCCTCAAACCGCAGTTTCAATTCGATCTGTGGAGACCTCGATCTCGGCCTGACTTTTCCGACTTTCGCTCTCCTAACCCGTTCAGCAAAGGGGCTGTGCGGGTTTTTTCTTGAGTAGAATGCTGCCCGGAAGCGATAAAGACAAAAGCCCTTTCTCTCGAACCCGGCAGGAGACCACGATGAACCCCGAAACTCTGATCCTCTTTTATGAACCCAAAGACCGTCTGCGCCTGACCGTTTCCGGCGAAAAATCCTACATCACGGTAAAGCCCGTCTGGGCGGCTCCCCTGTCGCGCCCGAATGCCTATCTTTCCCTGCTCGATGGCAAAGGCGATGAAATCGTCACCCTTCCCGACCCAAACTCGCTTCTGCCGGACTCTCTCAAAGCCGTTCAGGAGGAGCTGCGCCGCCGCTACTTGACGGCCACCGTTACTCAGGTCATTTCCGCCAAAGTGGAGTATGGAGCGACTTACTGGCGGGTGGACTCGGATCGAGGCGAGCGTGATTTCGTCACGCAGAGTTTGCAGGAAAACGCGATCTGGCTTTCCGACCGTCACCTGCTTTTGCTCGATGTCGAAGGAAACCGGTTTGAGATTCCCGACCTTACGGCTCTTGACGCAAAAAGTCAGGCGACGCTGCACCAAATTCTTTAGGCTGGGTTGTAAACGCCGGGCCGCGCCTTATCACTCCGCTTAAACCCGCCAGCGTCGCAGCACATCCTCGGCAAATTCGGCGACGGAAAGGGCGGGAGGTTCGGTTCCAGAGAAGGAAACGTGCTTCGGTGGAAGCATTCCCAATTCGTCGTAACTTTTTTCTACCAGCGCGTAAGCAAAGTTCGCCGTTTCCCCTTCTCCTTCCTGCTCACAAACCTCCCCGATTTTTTCCAGCAGAAGACACTGCCGTTGAATGCTCTGCATTTCCTTCGCCATTGCCAGAGCACGCGACCAGGGAAGCGCAACAGCCGCTTTGCTTTCTTCGACTTTGACTGCCATCCGTCCCATTTGTTCCAGGCAGGTAAAAAGACACTCGCGATCATCGTTTTCCTGCGCCGAAGCAAAAGCGGTTTCGATGCGCGTCTGCGCTTCCGAGAGATCACCGGTTAGAAACGCCAGCGTTGCGAGTGCCACCTGCGCCCGATCCATCCCCTGCCGGTTTCCCAGGGCCTCACAAAGTTGAAGCGATTTCTCCAGATTGATTCGACATTCGCGCTGCAGCGCAGTGTTTTGGTCAAACTCCGGCGGCATCAGGCTGTCGAGATGGGCGACTTGAATCTCGCCCAGGTTCAGCATTACGTAAGCTACATCTTCCGGATCGCTGTCCCGACGAATTTTAAGGGCCTGCTCAGCGTACTGGTTAGCCTTCGTATAATCGCGGCGAAGGGCTTCCAGCATAGCCAGATCCATCAGCAATGTTCCCACAAAGCCGCTGTGGGCCAGTTTCGCTTTTTCCAGGGCGGCTTCCCACTGCGCTTTCGCTTCGGCAAGACGGCCCATCGAGAAGGCCGCACTGCCCCGATTCATCTGCGACGCGATGGCACTGCGGGTGTCGCCGGACGCCTCGAACAGGGGAAGACACTCCGCCATACACAGCTCGCATTGCTCGTTTTCCCCGCGCCGCAGGTGCATGGCTCCCCGCCGCAGCAGCACCCGCGCCAGACGCAGCCGATGCCTCCCTTCGTCCTGAGCGAAAAGAAGCCGCTCGGAATGTTCCGCCTTTTCCAGCAGCCGCTCGGCCAAGGCATAAGGCCCGCAGCGTAGATAATAGCGTCCCAGGGCTGCCCCGTAGCGGGCAGCCCCGTCGTGATCGCTTTGCTCTTCCAGAAATTTCAATCCGGCGTTCATGTTTTCGGCTTCAAGGGCAAAGGCGTTCATCGCTCCCTGAGGGTCGCGTTCCAGGTCGGAAGCCAGTGTTTCGGCTTGCGCTAAAAAATAGTGGGCGTGCCGTTCGCGCAGTTCAATCAGCCGTTCCGTGCCCCCCAGCTTTTCCAGGGCATATTCGCGCAGGGTGGTGAGCATGAGGTAGCGGGTGAGGCCGTGCTTTTCTTCGGCTTTCAGGAGGGACTTGTCTCGCAGGGCCAACAGCTGAAAAAAAGCATCCGGGGCTTCGCAGACCGCTTCGACCTCTTCCAGCGAAAAGCCGCCGACAAACACCCCTAGGTCGGCGTAAAGAGAGCGTTCCTCTTTGGTGAGAAGGTCGTAGCTCCAGTCAATCGCTCCCCGAAGCGACCGAAGACGGGGTTCCAGATCGGGACGAGAGGCGGCAATCAGGCGAAAACGACGGCTGAGCTGCGGAACCAGCTGCTGCGGCGTCAGGGCACGAACAAGGGCAGCAGTCAGTTCGAGTGAAAGCGGCAGCCCCTCTAACTCGCGGCACAGGGTGGCGATAGCGGGCGCATTTTCCGGGGTGAGCGCGAAATTGGCGCGGGCGTTGGCGGCTCGCTCGACAAAGAGGCGGGCACTGTCGTAATGGAGCAGGGTTTCGTAAGGCTCTTTAAGGGGCGGGACTGCCATCGGCTCGATCATCATTTCGCGCTCGCCGCCGATTTGCAGCAGCTGCTGCGAAGTGATGAGCAGGGTCAGACACGGACAATTCTGAATGAGTTCACTGACAAAGGGAGCGGCTTCGATCACGCGCTCGAAGTTTTCCAGCAGCAGCAAAGCCTGCTTTTCCCGAAAAAAAGAAAGCACCTGCGCTTCCGTATCCGTGTTGGGGTCGAGAGTGAGCACGTCTTTGAGGGCAGTGGCAATGGTATCGGGTACTTCCGAGGCATCACGCACCTCGGCAAATTCCACGCGCCACATCCCTCCCGGAAACCATTCGAGGCTATCGAGGGCGGCCTGCATCGCCACACGGGACTTCCCGACCCCGCCCATGCCGGTGAGGGTCATCAAACGGCGTTTTCCCACTGTAAGCAGGCGTTTAAGTTCGGTCACTTCCTCATCACGCCCGACAAAGGCGGTGAGCTGAGCCGGGAAATTGTGCTGAATCGCCGTGAGGGTGCGAAGCGGGGGAAACTCCCGATCCCGAAGATCGGGGTGAATCAGACGATACAGCGTATAGGGTTCGCTCAGGTTTTTGAGGCGGTGCGAGCCGAGAGAAACGATGTCGGTGTCGGGCAGGGGAGCGGCGAGCAGTCGCTCGGCAGCCATTGGGGACAGCAGGATCATATCGCCGTGTCCGGCATCACTGACCCGTTGGGCCAGGTTGACATCAGAGCCGAAATAGTCGCCTGCCTGGGGGGTTATTTCCGCCGCGTGAATTCCGATTCTGACGCGCAGCCCGCCTTCGATCCATTCCTGCCTCTGAAGTTCACGTTGAAGGGCCAGAGCGTAAGCCGCTGCATTTTCGAGATCGGAAAAGGCGAGAAAGTAGCCATCCCCCAAATTTTTGACGATATAGCCGTCCCAGTCTCGTGCGAGCCGCTCGACAAGAGCGTTGTGGCGGGAAAGAGCCTTCAAGAACGCGGCTTCGTCCAGGGATGAAGCGCGGGAAGACCCTTCGATGTCCGTGAAAATCAGCGTGACATCGCCGGTAGGCGGAGAGAGGACGGAAGGCATCGGGCAAGTTCCTGACAGTCGCGTTTCAAGTCTTGAAAATTGCCCTATTATAACTCTTTTTTGCGGTTTACGGGTGAGGAGAATGTCACACGGGAACAAAGCAAAAGGAGCAGGCGAACCGGGTTCGCCTGCTCGATCTTTTTCATAAGTTTTGCCGAATTTGCGTTAGGGATCGCTCTTTAGCCCCGGCGCAAAAAGGTGGGAAGATCGTAATCGTTGTCGGTGGGCTTGCGCGGCGGTTGAGGCTGTCCTTCCTGAGCCGGGGCTGCCGGGTTTGTGCTGCCGTTTTGTCCATTTTGCGGCATGGGCGGGGGCGGAACCGTTCCGCGCAGCACCTGCGGAGAGGTGGCCGACGGCGGATAGTGTGCGGGGTTGCTGGTTCCCTGCGGCTCTTGAGCGTAGGCGGGGCGAGCAGGAACCTGGCCCTGTGCGGGGGGTGCCTGTCCTAAACTCTGTGCCTCAGTGCGGAGATTTCGCAGGGTATTCGTGGTTTGACTTTCCTGCCCCGCGAAACCGGTAGCGAGCACGGTCACCCGAACCTGGCCTTCCATTGCGGCATCCGTCACCCAGCCGATAATGATATTGGCGTCTTCGGAGTCGCACAGGGCACTGATGAGTTCGGAGGCTTCCGTAAATTCCGCCAGCGTAAGATCACCGCCGGAGGTTACGTTGACCAGAACTTTGGAGGCTCCGTTGATGCTGGTTTCGAGCAAAGGAGACGAAGTGGCTTCCTGGGCGGCTTCTACAGCGCGATGATCGCCAGAGGCTTTGCCGATTCCCATGAGAGCAGGGCCGGCGTTCGACATGATCGCCCGCACATCTGCAAAGTCCACGTTGATTTCACCAGGAATGGTGATGATGTCCGAAATGCCCTGCACCCCCTGACGCAGCACGTCGTCGGCTTTGATAAAGGCGTCTTTGAGGGTCATACGGCGGTCGCCATGCGAGAGCAGGCGGTCATTTGGAACAATAATGATGGTGTCTACTTTGTCTTTGAGGTTTTTGATTCCCTCTTCCGCGTTCCTCATGCGGCGCGGGCCTTCGAAGGCAAAGGGCTTGGTGACTACCGCCACCGTGAGCGCACCGATTTCACCGGCGATTTCCGCGATGATCGGCGAGGCTCCCGTTCCGGTTCCGCCGCCCATGCCAGCGGTAATGAACACCATATCGGCCCCGTCAATCATTTTTTTGATTTCGCTTTTGCTCTCTTCAGCGGCTTTGCGTCCCTCCGAGGGGTCGCCGCCCGCGCCAAGACCGCGAGTCGAATCCATTCCCAGCTGAATTTTCCGTCCGGCATTGGATTTCGTAAGAGCTTGAACATCCGTATTCATAGCGACAAACTCAACGCCGCTCAACCCGTCTTCGATCATTCGGTTGACCGCGTTCGTTCCGCCGCCGCCCACACCGATGACCTTGATCCTGGCTCCGCCCGGCTCTACTCCGCCGCTGTTTCCATTGTTTCCGAACATTGCACTATTCGCCATGGGTACGCCCTTCTCCCCGAATTGTTTCCGTGATTACCTAGGATACCCCATTCCACGCCTTAGAGTCACCCGGACGGAACAATCCCAGCCTATAACTGCTTAGATTCAAGGCAGAGATCAAAATTCCTGCCCTCAACGGCTCCTTTTTGGTTTTGCGATACGGGAAACCAAAAAAAGACGCTGGAATAGGAAACCGAGGCAGAGTCGGGTTTATACCTGAGCGTCAAGCCAGAAAGTCACCTCTTCCCCCGTTTCTAGGCGCAGAGGGGCAATACCAAAATCTTCGAGCTTTTCTGTCGGAAGTGCGCTTACCCGGCGTTCTCGCTCCACGTTCGGTGCACCGAACTTATTTTCAATCAGCCGCAGGTTCAGACGGAGCTGGCCGGAGCGCAGCCCCTCTTCGATCCCCTGCTCAATTCCCTTCTCAAAAGCGATTTCGTCGGACTCGGTAATCATTTCGGTGTCCTCCTGCTGAAGCTGTGGTGACATCACAATTTTTCTCTCCTCTTCCAGCTGCGCGAATTGGTCGCGGTTCAATTTTAGATACGTACTCAAAAATTCGTTCACTGCCCGAAGCTGTGTCCGGCTTCATTTTCCCGTTGAAAACAGATCAAAAAACCCGCGCCGCACCGTGACATAATCTTCCGGAGCCACGTTCATTTTCGCTATCAGTGCCGTCGCGACCGGGTTTGAGCTGCCGACAAAATCCTGCCACCGGAGTAGATACAACTGAATGGGCTGAAACTGATAGCGCACGATCTCCAGCCCGAAAACCGTCTCGCTGTAGACGAAAGCCTCCGGGCGTTTCGGAGTGTCGAACGAAAACACAGCAATCGGATAAACACCGATTCCGAATTTGGTATGAAATTTCTTGAAATAATCAAACATCCGTGCCGTAAACTCGGCTTGCGGCTTGGCCTGATTTTCGATGTGAACGAGAATAACCCTGATTCGTCTTTGATTTTTACTCGGACGAGCACGTCCGCCCGATTTTCCTCCACCGGCATCAGTTCGGAGAAAACCTCTTTGTCGAGAAACTCAATCGAGCCAGGATCAATGCCCTCGGCAACATTCGGCGCGAACAATTCCAAAAACTGAACGAAAAACAGGTTGATCAGCTTCTTGAAAAGGCGGTCGTGGTCTATTTTAGGCCAGCGAAACGAGTAGCTCATCGCCTGAGGTAGTTCGCTTTTTCCCCTTGGTTTTCCTTTTCTTTCTCTATTCCTTTATCTAGGGGGTTGCCTGTTTTAGCCTGATCCTTCTTCACCGACTTTCGCTGTCCTGGATCGGACAGGCTTACTCCCTGTGGTAAACTGTGTGCAAACCCGGTTCGGTCTACATCTACATTCGAGGTTGAAGGAACCCGCATGAGTCTTCGCTTTGATCCCGCACTTCGTATCGCTCAAATTTTACAGGAAAGTGCTCAGCTGCACTCCTGCCTTGTCACGGAAGCCGATCCGCTGATCCGTATGGCGGAGATTCTCACCGCTTCGTTCCAGCAGGGAGGCAAGCTGCTGGTTTTCGGAAACGGCGGCTCCGCCGCCGATGCTCAGCACGTTGCGGCAGAGTTTGTCGGACGGTTTCAGCGCGACCGGCGCGGGCTGCCCGCCATCGCCCTTACCACCGACTCCTCGGCAGTCACTTCTATTTCCAATGATTACGGTTACGAGCAGGTGTTTGCGCGGCAGGTTGAGGCGTTTGGAGTTCCGGGCGACGTAGTGCTGGCAATCAGTGCTTCAGGCAATTCGCCCAATGTGATTGCGGGTGTGGAGCGGGCAAAAGAGCTGGGGCTTTCCACTTTTGGGCTGGCGGGCGGGACGGGCGGCAGACTGGCTCAATGCACTGAACTTTGTCTGACGGTTCCTTCGACGGTAACAGCGCGGGTACAGGAGGGACATCTTGTGCTGGAGCACCTGCTGTGCGAGTTGGTGGAGGAGGCTTTGTTCGGAACATGAACGAACATTTCTCTTTAGAAGGAATTTCGGAGTGGGCGCGGCTGGAGCAGTTTTCGCAGGCACGGGTTCTTGTTGTCGGGGATGTGATGCTGGACGAAACCGTCTGGGGGGACGTTCGCAGAATTTCGCCGGAAGCCCCGGTTCCGGTGGTCGAGGTTCGCGAGCGCACCTTTGCTCCGGGCGGCGCGGCGAATGTCGGGGCCAACATCGCCAGTTTGGGAGGCAGCGTTTCGGTGTGCGGAGCCTGCGGCGAGGACACCAATGCCGGGGTGCTGCACCGCCTGCTGACAGCCCTGGGAGCCGATGCGGATGGAATGTTGAGCGACCCCGACCGTCCGACCACCACGAAAACCCGTATTGTGGCGCATTCCCAGCAGGTCGTTCGCGTGGACAGCGAGCGGAAAACACCGCTTTCGGAGTCCCTGACACAGAAAATTTTGGCTTGGGCCGAAAGCCGAATCGAAAGCGCAGGAGCCTTGGTGCTTTCAGATTACAACAAGGGCGTGGTCACCGCAACACTGGCCCAGGGGCTGATCGAACTTGCCGCTCGCGCCCACAAGCCGATTTTGGTAGACCCAAAGGGCGCAGACTACACGAAATACCGGGGAGCAACCCTGTTGACCCCCAACCATTCTGAACTTGAAGCCGCCGTTAACCGCACGCTTCCAGATGATGCCTCCTTAATCGCTGCTGGGGTTGAATTAAGAGTTCGGCTGGGCGGATCCCTGCTCGTGACACGCGGAGCGCAGGGCATGACCCTGTTTCGGGAACACCTGGCCCCGCTTACCATTTCTACAGTTGCCCGCACCGTTTACGATGTGACAGGAGCAGGGGATACAGTGGTCAGTGTTCTGGCCCTGGCCCTGGCGTCGGGAGCTGACTTCGAGAGCGCGGCGGTTCTTGCCAATCGAGCGGCGGGAATTGTGGTCGGCAAAGTGGGCACGGCACGAGTGACGCGGGAGGAACTCGCAGAACAACTCGTTCCCTGATCTCGGCTCCTCTGAATTTGATCCTCTTTCAACTCTTTGCCTAAAAAACAACCCCCGTCTGACCTCTTTGTCAGCGGGGGTTGTGCAGTGAAGAGCAAACGGTTGGAATGCTCTCTACTTTCGTGCACGACCGGCAGGGAACATCGCGCCGGTGGTATTGTAGTTGTTGAGGAGGAGGGTCAGGTCATCCACATCTACCGTTCCGCTCAGATTGAAGTCCGCCGCAGGCAGATACTGTGGGGAAGGAACGGCGGTGTTGTAGGCGTTGAGCAGAAGGGTCAGGTCGTCTACGTCCACGGTGTTGGAGTTGTTGACATCGCCGCTCAGCAGGGTGGGGAACGCAAGCGCGACGGCTCCGGTTCCGGTGGACACGTTGGTGAGAATTCGGCGCAGGGTGTTCGGAGTTTTCACGCCGATGTTGTAGGTTCCTGCCGGAATTCCCGAAACGTAGAACGAAAGATCGGGAGAAAGAGCCACATTTTTCACAATGGTGCTTCCGCCGCCGACTTTTCGGAACTCCAGGGTGGCGGTGGGCGGCGTTTTGCCGACGAGCACCGAAGGCAGAGCATCAATCTTCAATTGGCCGCCGAATGCCGCTCCTGCCACTGCTGTCACCTGGATGTAGGGGGCATAGTAAAGGTTGCGGTTCTGGTTGGTAGTCGTGTTAGTGCTGAAAAAGCCCGTCTGCCCTTCGTAGGTGGCTGCAATATTAGGATCAGTATTCGCAATATTGTCGGGGTCAATCGAAAGGGTGGTCGTGGTTCCATTAACGATTTTCAGGGCGAGGTCACTGGAACCTTTCGATCCGGTCAAGACCTCGATTACATCCTGTTTGCCGCTTCCGTTAGAGGGAAAGGTGAAAGCGTCTTGGACAAATTCGTAGCTTCGGAGAAACTCTTTTCCAGCGGGAATGATGGTGGGCGTCTGCACTGGAACAAAGGGATTACCCGTGTAAAAAACTCCGTCGCCGGGATATTTGAAGGGAGTGCTCGACTTAATGTCAGTGGTATCGTCGGAGGTGTAATAGAGGTTGATAAAGCCGCCGAGGGTGAACGCCGCGTTGGACTGGGTCAGGATCAGTTTGATGCTGGTGAAAGAGTAGAGGCTGGATCCAAATGCGGTAGCCAGTGTACTTTTCAGGGCAGCCAGGTCGAAGCGAAGCAGACCGTAGGAGCGCACATCAATCTGATTGGGAGCGGTGCCCGTAAGCCGGGGCATTGTTCCGCCTTCGATATTGAAGAAGCTGTTGTTATTCGGCATACGAGGGCCAGCGGGCTGAATGGTGCTGGTCAGAACATCGGTGGGGCCAGCGGTCGGGGTTTGTCCGGCGGGAACCGGGTTGGTGACGCCCTCAAAGCCGTTGCGGGTGGCGGCGGTGGTTTGCGCGTGGGAAGCGGCTCCCACGCCGAGCAGCAATCCCATGCTCAGCAAAGAAATGGGGGTGATTGATTTCATGTTTCTTCCTTTTTTGGGGCCAATGGTGAGGCCCCTTTGATTTGTATGTCTTCGTTGACACAAAAAGTGAACAGCCGGTAAAGCGAAAATGGATTCTCTCGGAGTTGTCCGCTGTTTTTCAACGGCAAATTTACCTCGATGCTGTTAATTTACCCTCGAAAAATTAAGAGGAATTTAAGAGCAGGTTAAGATTTCATTTTTTTCTTAAAATTCTTAGGCGTCCTTTAAATTTAACAGAACCTTAATCTTGGCTTAGGGTATTCTAGGCGAGGATGAAGTAAATGCCTGAATTCTGTGTTTCCCCCCTCGCCCCAAAGCAGGAAAATCATCGTTATCGGTGAAGCGGGAAACATCTATGCTTTAGAAAGAAGCCTGCTCCATGAATCATTCTCGAAAATTTTCCGCATTCACCCTGATCGAACTTCTTGTTGTGATCGCCATTATCGCCATTCTTGCCGCCATTCTTTTTCCGGTTTTCGCTCAAGCGCGGGAAAAAGCGCGGCAAACCGTTTGTGTTTCCAATGTCAAGCAGCTCAGCCTCGGTCTGCTCATGTACACCCAGGACTATGACGAGACCTGGCCCCGGCAAGACGGCTGTGTCAATGGGGGAGCCAAAGGAGTCGAAGGTGCGCCCGCCACCGCAAAGGGCTGCAACGGCCCTTACGGTTCTCGCATTAATCACTTCAAATGGTGGGCCTGGACTCAGCCCTATATCAAAAATACGGGCGTGCTTTTCTGCCCTTCTCGTTCCCGCACTGCCGCCGCTCAGCGCACCTGGGAGCAGGATGCAGAAATTTACTCGAACGGCTATGGACTGAACCTGGCTCTGACTGGCAGCGTTGACCTCTCCATGACCAATAACGGCGTTATTACCGGGGTGAAATCTCTGCGAAACTCCTGGACGGGCGGAGCCCTTGCAGGACTGAAAGCTCCCGCCGAAGCCCTGCTGATCAATGAAAGCGCAGGCTATGCGGTGGATCACCTTGTGGACTTCAGCCAGAACCCCCCGATTGCCTACCCCGCCGCCGCCAGAGAGTGGTGGGACAGCCAGTGCTTCTATCAAGGGCCGAACAAACAGCTCAACAAGGCCGCTCTGCCCCATACCGAAGGGTTCACCATCGGTTACGCGGATGGTCATGCGAAATGGATGACCGGAAAAACGTTCCTCTCCAAATCCCCTTCTCGACGGGAGTATGCGATGACTCCGGGAGCCTGCACCGATTCGCCCACCCGCAGCATTTCCGGCAATCCCACTCTACGCCTCCAAAATGATTATCCGATGTGGGAGCTTTACCACTAACATTGGGGTGAGGCAAACCTATTCGTGTTAGGGAAAAGCGTCCTCTGCCAGTATCGGCAGGGGACGCTTTTTTCGGATTGTCGCGGAAACCTGCTTGCCGCTGCCGGAAATCCCCTGGCGGCTTTTCGCTGAATGTGATACGATGGCGCACCCTTTCAGAGGCCGTTTTTGTCCTGCTGCCATTTTGTAGACATTGAGGGGTAAAACAATGCCATGAAACCTAACTTTCTGCTTTTTCCGGTGTTTGCCGCTTTCGCTGCCTTTGGCCTGATGGAGAGAACTCACGCAATGGATATCACCCGCCTCCGCATCGAATACCGAACCAACCCTTTGGGGCTGACCGAAACCGAACCTCGCCTTTCCTGGACACTGCACAGCCTTCGGCGCGGCGATCATCAAACGGCGTATCAACTTCTCTGCGCTTCAAGCCCCGCCCTGCTCGACGGAGACACCGGCGACCTCTGGGACACCCGAAAAACGGTCTCTTCCGAAACCCTGCACCACGTCTACGGAGGAAGGCGGCTGACTTCCCGCCAGCGTGTTTATTGGAAAGTGCGGGTTTGGGATGCCGGGGGGAAAGCTTCGAAGTGGAGCGACCCCGCCTTTTTCGAGATGGGTCTGCTCAAGCCTTCCGACTGGCAGGCCCAATGGATTGGCGGGCCGCTCTCCCCCGGCGGCGCGGCGCACAACGGCTATCACAGTGAGTTCGCCAAAAGAGCGGACACGCCCAAATGGGTGAGCCTCGACTTCGGTAAAAAGAAAAAGATCGACTCGGTGACCCTTTATCCGGCACAGCCGTTCGACACCCCGAACGCCGAGCCGGGAACGTTTTTTCCGGTTCGTCTGAAAATCGAGGCGACCGACGGAACCGATTTCACGACTGCTCATGTGATCTACGAAACTCAAACCGATCTCGCCAATCCCGGCCTCCATCCGCTTACGATTCCGCTGCCGAAACAGACCTCCGCCCGCCAGATCAAAGTGACGGCCACCCGACTGCGGGAACGTAAGCCCGGTGAGTTCGCCTTTGCGCTGGCGGAGCTTCAGGCGGCTTCAGGCGGTGCGCCGATCCCTGTCCTCAAACCTTCGTCTCTTGATTCCATCGAATACAGTTCGTGGAGTTTGCAGCACCTCTGCGACGGAGACACGACCTCTCATTCGGGACACACGCCCCCTTCGCCCTATTTGCGCCGCTCGTTCCCGATCGAGAAGCCGTTTGTGAGTGCGCGTCTTTATGTGACGGCGCGGGGCATTTTCGATGCCTATCTGAACGGCGTGCGTGTGGGGGACGACTACCTGGCTCCGGGCTGGACAAACTATCAAAAGCGAATTTATGTGCAGACCTACGATGTCACCTCTCTGCTGAAGCAGGGCGAAAACGCAATCGGGGCCCTTCTCGGCGATGGCTGGTTTTCCGGGCACATCGGGCTGACCGGGCGGGAAAATTACGGGAAATCACCTCAGTTTCTGGCGCAGCTGGAAATTACGTACGGAGACGGCTCCCGGCAGGAGGTGGTAACCGATAATCTCTGGCGCGTGACCGAGGGAGCGATTCGAGCCTCCGACCTGCTGATGGGCGAAACGTACGATGCACGGGAAGAGGAAAAACTCGCGGGTTGGAATCTGCCCGGCTACAAAGCCGACCCTAAACGCTGGAAAAAGCCGGCGGTCGTCTTGGCACGGGACGAGGTAAAACTGGAGGCGTACCCGGCGGAGGGAGTTCGGCGCGTGATGGAGGTAAAGCCGAAAACGGTGAAAGCACTGCCGAACCAAACCTTTCTTTTCGATCTGGGGCAAAATATGGTGGGCTATGTCCGCCTCAAGGTCAAGGGCAAAGCGGGGCAGACCGTGAAACTGCGTTTCGCCGAGATTCTCAACCCGGATGGAACACTCTACACCACCAATCTGCGAAGCGCAAAATGCACCGACTTTTACACGCTCAAGGGCGGAGAAGTCGAAAGTTATGTGCCGCACTTCACCACGCACGGATTTCGCTATGTGGAGGTGACCGGGTATCCCGGCACGCCGAAACTGGACGCCATCACCGGTATCGTGCTTTCTTCGGTGATCGAAAAAGTAGGCGAATTCGTCTGCTCGAACCCGATGGTGAATCAGCTTCAGAGCAATATCGAATGGGGACAGCGCGGCAACTACCTTGAAATTCCTACCGACTGCCCGCAGCGGGACGAGCGGCTGGGCTGGATGGGAGATGCTCAAATTTTTGCTCGAACCGCCTGTGCCAACTTCGATGTCGCGGCGTTTCTCACCAAGTATCTCGTGGATGTGACCGACGCGCAGTCGCCGAACGGAGGCTTCCCCGATGTGGCCCCGCGCAAGGGAGCTACGTCGGATGCCGCTCCTGCGTGGGGAGATGCAGGCGTAATTGTGCCCTATACGCTGTATCTGTGTTACGGCGACCTCCGAGTGCTGGAGCGAAACTATAAGCCGATGAAGCGGTGGGTCGAGTACATTCACGGCGGCAATCCGAATCTGCTCTGGGAGAATCATCGTAACAACGATTATGGCGACTGGCTTTCCATCAAAGCCGATACTCCAAAAGACGTGATGGCAACTGCCTACTTCGCCTACTCGACTTCGATTGTGGCAAAAACCGCGAAGCTGCTGGGCGAAGACAAAGACGCCGCCCGATATGAGGCTCTTTTCGAGGAGATTCGCACGGCCTTCCAGAACGCCTACGTTGCGCCGGACGGCAAAATCAAGGGCGACACCCAGACGGTTTATCTGCTGGCTTTGCGCTTTAACCTGCTGACGGAGGGGCAGCGGATCGGAGCCGCATCGCACCTTACCGACAATATCGTGAACCGCTTTGGAACGCATCTCTCCACCGGCTTTGTGGGAGTCGGCTATCTTAACCCTACCCTGACCGCTATCGGTCGTCCCGATCTCGCCTACAAACTCCTGCTCAACGACACGTTTCCTTCCTGGGGTTACAGCATCAAGCAGGGGGCGACCACGATTTGGGAGCGGTGGGACGGCTGGACGGTGGAAAAGGGGTTTCAAGACCCCGGCATGAACTCGTTCAACCACTATTCGCTGGGTAGTGTGGGCGAGTGGCTTTACACAACGGTGGCGGGCATTGATCTGGACGAAGCGAAGCCGGGCTACCGTCACATCGTTTTCAAGCCGCTGCCCGGAGGAGGCCTGAGTTTTGCCAAAGGGAAAATCAACACGCTCTACGGGTGGGTGGTCTCGGACTGGAAACTCGAAGGGGGCAAACTGCTCTGGACGATTTCGGTTCCGGTGAACACAACGGCAACGGTTTACGTTCCCACCGTGCATCGGGAGGGGATTGATGAGGGCGGCAAACCCGCCGAGCGAGCCGGGAGCGGATTGAAATTTCTGCGAACCGAAGCGGGCTTCAGCGTTTACGAAGCCGGTTCGGGAACCTACCATTTTTCAATCACGGCTCCCCGCACCGACTTCTAAAGCGTGAGCTTCTGGGAATCCACTCAACGGACGCCAGAGGATTTAACTTCGGCTTTCTTAAACCAACGAGGCCCAGAGAAAATACAGATTCCTCCACAGATACACACCAATTCAAAGTGCGAAGAAGGCCAAGGGAAAGTATTCCCTCGGCCTTTGCCTTTTCAATCGGTGGAGGATGCTTTTCAGGGTGCGCCCGCATTCAATTGGGTGCAGTAGGGGTGCTGCTTGCCGCGCTCAAATGAATGGGGGCGCGGTTGGTGCGGGTTGGTTGGAATCAGGGAGCGGGCAGTTTCGCCTTTGCCAGCTTCTCATACCGGGCTTTGGCAATCTGCCCCGTGAGCGTTCCCCTTCCCGCCAGCACTGAGGCACGGCGATAGGACTGTTTCGCCCAGGGGGTCATGCGCAGGGCCAGATAATAGTCCCCGTTTCGAGAGAGCAGCTGCGCCATCTGCACTGTGAGACCTCGTGCTTTCGCCCAGGATTCGCCTGCCTGCCCGGTGAAGTGCAGCGAATCGATTTCGTCCACTGTATAGAGTTTGCTGGGCGAAAGGGCCATCGAACGCACGTCTTTTCGATTTCCGGCGGCGAACAGGGCGCGGGTGATCCATTCCTGCGCATCGCGCTCGCTTTCGTTGATTTTTCCCTGATTGGCTTTGATCTGCGCATAAAGGGCGGTGTTGAAGGTGCGCTCTTCCCAAGCATCGTTTTTCACCTGAATCAAAACACTTTCGGGCGGCGACTCCACGCCGTCCTTTCCGACCACGACCGCCTCTAGCAGCACTTCGCCGCTGTAGACATCGTGCAGGGGAACCGAAACATCAAGTTTGCCGGGGCGGTATTCGCCGACCAGTTCCCCTGCGATATAGAGGCGGGTTTTTTCGGCGGTACACTCCTCAGAGCGAAGCAGACGAACGGGCAGTGCCATATTCGGGTTGTCTCGCTCCGCATGGTAGACCTGCTTGGGCTGAGGCAGCTCGATTTTGATTCGTGAAGCGACCTCAAATGTTTTTTCGACCGAAGGAAGTACCTCGCCCGCTTCCGTTTGGGCAATGATCTGAACGCGATGCCTGCCGGGAGCGAGCTGCCGAACATCGAAATCGGCGGTTTTTGCTTCTGCGTCGAATTTTCCGAGCGTCTCTTCATCCAGCGTGACGTAAAGGTTTCCATAAGGTTTTCGGACAGCGACTTCGATCTGAACCCGCTCTTTTTCGGATTTCAGTGTAAAGGCCGGAGAAGCCGCCTCGGAAGGGTGGATGAAAATTGTGGACGCGATCAGGGGCACTCGGTGGTTCTCGCCGTCCAGCGCGATACACTCTACATAGCGTCGGGTGGTGTCGCGCAGAGGAGCGAGCGGGACAAAGTAGGTACTCAGGTCGGCATCACTTGTGAGATCGTACTGCTGAACGATCTGCCGGTCCACGGTAATCAGCAGTTTGGTGAGCGAAACGTTCGGGAGGGGCGACGGCTTGAGCGCAATGACGGAGCCGGGAGAGGCAAAGGCTTTCACCGTTCCGTTTTTCAAGGCATACAAGGCTCCCTTCACGGGAACGGCGGGGGGAAACCCCTCGGTCAAATGCGCCGAGGGGGTGGGCGGCTTGACCGAGTCTTGCGCGAGGGCGGGAAAGCGAGCGAGACAGACCAGAGAAAATAAAAGCAGAACTTTCATACGGCAAGAATTCCTTTCCAAGTGGTACGGGGCAATCTTGATTCATTGTAGCACTTCCGCCCGGAGGACAGGCCCATCAAGGTTAGGACGGGGCGAGTTTCCGAAAAAAGAACTCCCTTCTCAATCATCGGGATGGAGAAAGGAGTTCTTTGTTTTATTTTGATCGTGCCGAGGCAGGGAGGAGAGCAGTTAGCGGATGTTGTCCCGAAGAGCCAGCGGAAGCTTCATCCAGAAGCGAGCCCCCTGTCCCTCTTCGCTTTCTACCCCGACGAGGCCGCCGTGCGCGTCCGCCACACTTTTGACGAAGCGGGTTCCAATGCCGGTTCCGCCCGGTGTGGTAGAGATCACGCCCGGAGTGAACAGGGTCGCCTTCACGCGCTCAGGAACTCCGGCCCCGTCGTCAATGACTTCGATCAAGCAGTAATTTCCTTCCGGGAAAGTTCCGTCACGGCGCGAAGTCAGCCTAACCTGAACCTGAAACCCGCCGGAGCGCAGTTCAAGGCGTTTTTTGTTCACGGCGTCTGCAATGGCAAGCATAGCATTATTCACAAGATTGAACACGGCTCGCCCGATCAGGCGGCGATCCACCGAAACCATCCCCACCGGTTCAGGCTCTTCCAGCGAAATTTCGATTCGGCGGCCTTTTGCCACCGTTCGCAGCCGCCGCAGCCGCTCCTCCAGAATGGTGCGGATGTTTTCGGGCACGATATTGGTGGCCTGCGCCCCTTTGATATAATCCGCGATTTCGCTCACCATTTCTTTGATGTCGGCGCAGCCGTCCTGCACTGCCACCTCCATTTCGGGATACCAGTCGCGAAGCGGGAGCGTGGCGTTGTAAATTTCGTCTGGCGAGACCTCGCGCTGCGCCCGCATCATCTCATCAATGTCGGAGTAGAGTGGAACCAGAAAGGCTTCAATCGTGGTCGAAACGGTGGTCTCAATGGGGGTCAGCGCGTTTTTGATGTCGTGGCTTAAATCACCAACGGCACGCGCCACCGCCGCCAATTGTGCCTCCTCCGCCAATTGAGCGTTCACAATGGAAGTGGCCGCCAGTCCGCCGATGATTTCGATGGCTTCCTGATCTTCGTGGGCAAAATTGCGCCCGCCCCCTTTGTTCAGCATTTGCAGCACCCCGATGGGGTCACCGCCATAATTTTTTAGGGGAACCGTGAGAAGTGAGATCGTGTGAAACCCGGTTTTTTCGTCCTTTTCCGGGTTGTAGCTGGAAGCATCACTGATCGAAGAGACGCCGGCGCGAAAGGCAGTGGCCGCTCGTCCCTTTTTATCCGCCACCGGATCAATCTCATCTCCGATCAGTTCTGTTTTGCCGACAACGTGCTTGAAAACCAGCCGCTTGATGTCGGGATCGTAAAGCAGGATCGAGCCTGCCTCCGCTTCTACGGTCTTCAGCGAGACTTGCAGAGTTTCGGTGAGCAGCTCATGGAGGGTCAGGCGGGAAGAAAGCGCGGCACTGATCTGATGGGCGGCATCAATCTGCCTTTCACGGAGTTCCAGGCGGGCACGAAGGTGGTTGAGTTCGGTTTCTGATGTAGGTTCTGAAGTCATGGTACTAAAAATTATCCTCTGAATTCCAATTCACTTCCATAGGCTACCTAACACAACGGCAGTGAGTCAATTCACACCCGCGAACTATCTTCCCAATCCCATTTCAATTGAGCGTTAGATCGGTGGTGTCGGGCACTAGGAAAATACAAACAAAACAGGGCTTGATGCCTGCTCTCAAGCCCCGGAACTCTTTCTGCGGCGCGTCTACTTCAGGAACAGTTCGATTACCGGAACAAGCACCTTCGGCTTTTGAATAGGCAGGGTCAGCGTGAGGGTTTGGCCGAAGTCGAGCAGTTCGGTTTCGGAGGCCCCGGTGATGTTGAGCTGCCAGGGTTCCAGCCCTTTCATCGGAACCTCGGAGGCATCGTTCAGCAGTTGAGCGTACTCCACCTTGCCAGCAAATCCGTCCAAATGAAGATGCTGAAACGGATAGGCAAACAAATGCACATACATTCGATTTGTCTTCGGGTTGTAGGTCAGGCGGCAGTCCTGCGGAGTTTTCCATTCGGCGGGGGCTTCGGTGCAGCCATAGATGGAGCGGGAATGTCGGCGCATCCACTCGCCCATCGCTTCGAGCCTCTCCAAAGCGCGGGCATCGAATTCGCCGCGACCGGTCGGCCCCACGTTCAGCAGCAGGTTTCCCCCTTTGCTCACCGTGTCAATCAGCATCTGAACCAGCTGCTCTTCGCTTTTCCAGCTCGACTCATCCCGATGATACCCCCACGATCCCGAAAAGGTCTGACACGCCTCCCAGGTCACCCGCTGGCCCCCAAAAGTCACCCACTTGCGCGGCTGAAACTGCTCCGGGGTTTTGATGTCCCAGCCTTCGGCCAGGTCCAGGCGGTCGTTGAGGATAATCTTGGGGCGAAGTTTACGGATCAGGGCATAAAGTTTTTCGCTTTCCCAGTCTTCGTGTCCTTTTCCAACCCAGCCGGGGCGGGACGGGTAGCTGAAATCGCACCAGAGAATATCCAGGTCGCCGAATTGTGTAAGAAGTTCCTGCACTTGATTTCGCAGATATTCGGCATAGCGGGACGGATCGCGTCCGGCGTTGAGGGCTTCTCGCTCTGGGTGACTGCGCTGCGGATGGTTGTCATCAATCAGAAAATCCGGGTGATGCCAGTCAATAAGCGAGTAGTAAAATCCGGTGCGAAGCCCCTGTTCGCCAAAAGCATCTACAAGCGGCTTCAGCAAATCCCGGCGGGCCGGGGTGCGCGTTGCCTTGAACTCGGTCCACGCAGAGTCCCACAGGCAAAATCCCTCGTGGTGTTTTGAGGTAACGACGGCGTACTTCATCCCTGCGTTTTGTGCGGCTTTGGCCCACAGGCGGGGATCGTACAAATCGGGGTCGAAGTGCCGGAAGTACCGCTCATAATGCTCGTCGCTGAGCTGCTCGTACTGCTTTACCCATTCGTGGCGGGCAGGCAAAGCGTACAATCCCCAGTGAATAAACATCCCAAAACGATCCCGCTTAAACCATTCGGTGTCACCGGGGGTGGATCGATGTTCCATGGTTTCAGTCCCTTTCTGACTTCTGGCGTTTCTGAGCGAGCGGCGAGGCTGCCGCACAGCACCGGCAAACGCTTCTTGCCCACCGCTCTTCTCTTTACCCTACCTGACAAAGCGGGATTCTGTAGACTAAGCCTAAAAAAAGAAACCGGCGGCACTCAGTGCCGCCGGTTTCGGAATCGGGGAGGTTATTTTTTAAGCATGGCCCGGCTCATCTTCGCGTCTTTCGGCAGTTTCGATTTCCGAATCAGAGTGAGCGGATCGCCGCCCCGATCCTTCATTCCATGCTGTTTCGCCCATGCCACCGAATACCAGCGTTTGTCCTTGGCGTCGTAGGCCACATAGCCCGCCCGTTTCAGGCGCAGGTTCGAATGTTTCGCAGATGCCCGATTCGGCGTTCTGGTTTGTGCCTGAAGAGAAATCGTTGAGATCAGCAGGCACATCAAAACGAAGAGACTTGATCTTTTTTTCAACTTTTGTCCTTTTCTCGGATCCGGGAACGTGCATTTTAGAGCCAGGAAAAGGTGTTGCAGATATTCGCGTCCGCAATCGGATGGTTCGGGTCGGTATCGTCGGCATTTCCAACATTCGCACAGCCGGGGTTTCCGAGGTCACACATCCCGTCGGTCATCACCGGGTAGGCATTGATGAGCGAGCATCCCGTCAATTCTTTGCTGGCCGCAATAGCTCCTGCTTTCATCCACTTGGCGTGCCCGTCGAAGAAAGAGCAGTTCACTCCCTGCAAATGGCGGTCGCCCGCAAGGGCCATGCGGTGAAATGTTGGGTAGTAGTCGAAATCCCCATTAAACGGCTCGATCCAGGAGTCGGTGATGGGTTTTGGATTCGCTCCGGCGGTTTTCTCCCACTTGTCGGTGAAAATGATGATCTCGGAGGTTTTTTCCACCTGGGCCTGAGCGAGGGCTTCCGCCGCACGGATGGCGATATAGGAGCGTTTGATCGTGAGATTGCCTGCAATGTCTTTGGAGAGAGCGGGGGCAGAATCGGACGGGCAGACCATCACCTGACTGTTTTTGAGGTAGGGCATCACGGCGTTCCACCAGTAGACGGGCAGAAGGGCGGCATTGTTGGGCACGATGGCCCCGCTGCGCGAAACCGAGGGAACTGCGGTGCTCGCCCGAAAAAACAATTTTTCGTCGTAGTCCTGAATGTACATCTGGGTGGCCGTGCCCAGCTGTTTGGTGTTGGAAAGGCAGGAAGTGGAGCGCGACTTTTCGCGGGCCTGTGCGAAAACGGGAAAGAGAATGGAGGCCAGAATCGCGATAATGGCGATGACGACAAGCAGTTCGATGAGGGTAAAGGCGGTTGAAAAACGACGCATCGGGCGGCTCCTTAAGTAAGAGAAAGAAGTAAGGGAAAGGGAGAAGGGAGACGGTCTTTGAGCAGACCGCCTCCGTTTTCAGTTCGGATTGTAGACAGAACGCATTTATTTGCGGCGGCGTGCCAGAATTCCCAGGCCGCCCGTGAGCAGGCCGAAAAACAGAGCCGCCGTGCCCGGTTCAGGAACCGAGACAAGCGAAACGTTCAATCCAGAAGCCGTCGTCGAAAAAATTCCTTCGGCGGAAAAGCGCGTGAGGTCTAAATCGGGATTGTAAGTAAAATTATCGGTGACGGTGTAGCCCGAACCCAGGCTGAACGAAGTGGGCACATAATCGCCGGAGAGGACGAAGTTTAGCGTGGTAACGGCTCCGTTTTGCGCCAGCCCGACGGGACTGCCGAAAAGATTGACTGTAGTCACGCCGTTTGCGGTCGAAGCAGTAAACAAGCCCTGTCCTGAGTTGGATACATATCCGTAATGACTGTTTCCAACGGGAAGAACGGTCGGCATGGAGAGGGTTGCTGAACCGGGGGAAACATTGCTGACTATCAGCGAACCACTGCCGTTCCAGCCGAACGTCGCCGGGTCTCCGAGAACGCTCACCGTTGCGGGGCTGCGGGTGTCTCCGGGGGCATCCGCCGTCACGGTGTCATACACATCTACCTGAAGGGTTTGCGTGGCGGTATCGAAGGCAAAAAATGAATCATGCCCGGTGTTGAAATGAAGGTCTGCTTTTGCTGCCGGAAGGGAGGGCAGAACAAAAGCGAGGGAAGTCAGCGCGAGGCGGACTTTGAGCAAGCGGTTCATGGACAATCTCCTTTTCCCTTTCCGAAACCACTCTCTTTCAATCACTCCCTTTTCAGTCTTGGATGCTGATAAAAAAAGAGGGAACGGAAGGGCAATGCATCGTCAATCACGTTACTGCAATCAATCAGGAGTCCGCCAGTTTCAGAAAGCCGGTAAAACCGAGTGTAGATTGTCGGCAGGGGAACTTGAATTCCGGCTTTCTGAACCTTGATGCCTGCCATCCTACCAGGTCAATGTTAAGAGAAAATTAAGCTCAGGTTAATTTTCCTTAACGGAAGTCCCCCCTAAATTTAACAGCAATTTCATGCTCCGTTAATCTTTCCTTAACCCGTTACGACTAGACTCTGGCTGTAGATTGTCGTTTTTGGTTCCGACTTTACGGACGGAACCTTTCGGGATACTGATTTTTGCCCAAACAAAAAGAACGAACACAACGTTCCTTCTTTTTCGGTGCTGCGCTGCCGGGTCCGCCGCTCAGCACCCCGTTATGCTCTTTTAGTTTCGCAGGAGTAACCATCATATGAAACGACGTTTCCGCCAATTGCTGCCGGTGCTCCGAAGCGGAGCCACCGCTCTTGCGCTGGGTTTGCCGCTCGCCTCCAGTGCTCAGAATCCGCTGGTCAACGGCAAGAAAATCACGCTGCCTCCCGTCGGAAAAATCACCCGCCCGCTGCCGAACCCTCTGATTTATCGCGGGCGCATCCCGAACATCGGCTCAAACGCCATGAACCTGATCGCCTCTCCCGATGGAGCCTACGCCGTGGCCTCCGACATGGGCTTTCGCCAGTACGTTTCCTCGGTGAATATGACCAGCGGCGAACTCGTGTCGCAGGTTGGCTTTGGAGCTCCTTATAGTTCCGGTGCTTACGGCCTCTTTTTCGGGCTTGCCTTTGCACCCGCGCTCAACCCCGACAATACCTATACCCTTTATGCAGCGCAGGGGGCCTACCATGCTCCCAATGGAACGGGGGCAGCGCGTACCTATTCCACCAGCATTGCGGTTCTGAAACTGGACAAAACCAGCGGTGCGCTCACCCAGGTCAACTCGCTTACCTTTAACCCCGTTCTCGGAACCTACACCCCCGCCAATGGAAACACCCCGGAGCGTTATCGCGACAACAATACCGATTTCACCACCGGGCTAGCGATCAGTGCCGACGGACGCTACCTCTATGCGGCAAACGGGCAGGAATCCGCCCCGAACAAGCCGGGCAGTCTTATCATCGTAGACACCACGACTGGCACCGAAGTCGGGCGTTTCAACTTTGATCGCGTCTCTTCCGCAGTCTCCACCCCGGCCTTTCCTGGAACCCCGGCAGGCACGGCTTCCAACTTCCCCTACGCAGTCACCGTGAAAGGCTCCACCGTTTACGTGGCCTGCTCTGGGGATGGTCATGTCTACGCGCTGAACGTCACCAATCCTGCGGCCCCGACTCTCACTGCCGAGATCGCTGCCGGGTCTCACCCGATTGGGCTGCTGCTGAAGGGCGATACGCTCTTTGTTTCAAACGGGCACTCCGACACAATTTCGGTGGTAGACACGAACTCCAATCTCAAAACCGCCGACATTGACCTGCGTCCGATGGGGGCGAAATCCCTGGTCGGTGTCACTCCGAACGGCCTTTCCCTTTCGCCCGACGGCAAAACCCTCTACGTCGCCCTCAGCGATATGCAGGCGGTGGCCCTTATTGATACCGCCACCTACAAAATCAAAGGCGAAATCCCGGTGGGCTGGTATCCCTCGACAGTAGTGGCCTCTAAAGACGGCGGCAGAATCCTGGTGGCGAACGCTCGCGGTACTCAGTCGCGCTACCCGAACCCCGGTCTCAAAAACAACACCGCGAATGTGGATGTGTCGCAGTACACGCTGAACCAGATCGAGTCCGATGTGGAGACCATTCAGGTTCCGACTTCCGCGAAACTGCTTCAATACACCCAGCAGGTGCTGGCGAACAACAAAATCACCCCGAACACCGATAAGCCTCCGGTGAACCCGCTGGCTCAGATTAGCAAAGCGAGCGGCGGAATCACCCATATCTTCTATGTCATTCGCGAAAACCGAACCTACGACCAAATTCTTGGCGACTTGAATACCCCCGCCTTTGGCAGCAAAGGCAACGGCGATCCGTCGCTGGCTCTGTTCAACAACTCCGTCACGCCCAACATTCACCGCCTTGCACAGCAGTTTGTGCTGCTGGACAACTTCTACGATGTCGGGGACGCTTCGATGGAAGGCTGGGCCTGGACAACCGGCGCACTTTCCAACGAGCATATCGTTAAAAATCAGCCCTACAACTATTCGGGGCGCGGCGCAAGTTACGACTCCGAAGGAACCGTGAACAACTACCCGGTGGCGGGCTTTCCGGCGGGCGCGAAAGACCAAAACGACAATGCGCTTCCCACCCTGCCCCCGATCCCCGACACGGGAGCAAACCCGGCAGGCCACATCTGGGATACGATCTTGGCTTCCGGCGGCACGGTTCGCAACTACGGCGCAATGATCGCCGCCGGGTATCCGGCAGTGAAGGGGCTTCAGCCGGGAGCACATTACGATGCTTCGATGGGAGCGTTTAACCCGGCGGTTCATGGCAACACAGACCTCGACTTCGCCCCCTACAACAACACCTATGCAGAAAGCCCCGCGCCGAACATGGCGGGCTTTATTCAGCCCACGCCCACCTATGGTAAGTACGCCTCCACAAACCGCTTCAGCGAATGGAAACGTGAGTTCGATGCCATGCTGACCAACAACCCCGACGGCTCCACCGTTCCGAATTTCGAGGTAGTCCGGTTTGGGCGCGACCACACGCAGGGCTTGAACTATGGCAAGGCTTCCGCCAAAGCCGAGGTTGCCGACAACGATTACGCCGTCGGCAAACTGGTGGAATCTATTCGCAACAGCCCAATCTGGGCGCACAGCGCGATCTTCGTGATCGAGGACGACAGCCAGGACGGGCCGGATCATGTGGACGGTCACCGTTCGGTCGGCTTTGTCATCAGCCCTTACATCAAGCCGGGTTCGATGAGCAGCAAATTCTACAACACGAATAGTTTTCTGCATACCATCGAACTGCTGATGAACGCTAAACCGCTCAGCCAGTACGACGCGATTGCCGATCCCATTGATGCCTGGGACACCGCCCCGAACAACAACCCCGACCTGACGGCGATTCTGCCTGCTCAGTCCATCATCACGGAGGTGCTCACTTCCGGCACGTACAAAACGCGAGCCGAGCAGGACGAGTACAAACGCATGATCCAACTAGAAAGTCAGATGGACCTTGTTCATGCGGACGCGGCAGACCCGGCGATCCTAAACGAAATGATCTGGAAAAGCGTGAAGGGGATTACGGCGAAAATGCCTGCTCCGAAGCACAATCCGATTATCGAAGCGAAATTGAAGAAAGAGTCCGCTCTCGCCGTGACCAAAACCACAAAGGGTGCTAAAGCCCGCAAAGCAGACCGAGACGACGACTAAAGCTTTACGCTGAGGTTTCACAAAGGGGGCGGCTCGCAAATCGCGAGCCGCCCCCCTTTTCATTAGAGCGAAACGAGTGTCAATTGCATAGATTAGGCGACGGTGGGAGCGGAGAGGCGTGTGCCGCTGTACTTGCGCGTCAGGCGGTTCGGGTTGTCAAAGGCTTATCCGATGGACGTGGTGGTATTGTTGGCGGTTTCGCTGAGGTTGGTGCGGTTGCCCATTGGAGTGTTATTTCTTGGGCTTGACACCAATTAGGGTGACAAGTACGATACTCGTAGCTAATCCGCTTGATATCGCTATTGAAGAAATCCAATCTCTGAAAGGAAAATGAAGAAGGATTCCTGAAAATGTTCGGACAGACATAATAAATATGAATAGCAGAATCCACACTCGTAAATGTTGGTAGAACTTGGTTTTTTTGTGCTTAAGCATCGGCTTTTCTCACTCCAAATCCATAGATATAAGCATCGCACCAACTGTTATATTGCTCCATCTAGCATCAAATACTGCTTTTCCTGCTCCACATAATCCGCCTAGAGCACTAAACACTCCCACAGACAAAATAAAATTAGCAGGGTTAACAACGAAGGCAAAGGCACCAAAAATGTCTGCCAGAGCAACGATATCCAGAGCCTCAGGTTCAAATATACAGAATCCCAAACCACCGATGAAACCGATTACCGCCCCCCAAACAGTCTCCCTCGCCACCTCATTCCAGTTGATATTCGCAAAACCTTTGCTCTTCCATTGATTGTAGGCACTGTAAAAAATCCAAATATGGCTCCTAGAAGTGTAGAAATTAATACAGGATTTTTTCCGTCTTTGTCTACCAGATTAACTGGGTTTCCAGCACAATAGGCGAACCAGTTCGCCCCACTTTTCGCCGGGTCTTGGCTGACGAACCGTCCCGTGTTGGGGTCATAGTACCTCGCTCTCATGTAGACGAGACCCGTGCTGTCATCGGTCTGGTGTCCGAGATTGCCGACAAAGCCCTGACTGCTCCCCAGTGTTCCCGTTTTCCCTCGGTCTACCCCGTACACATCGAGTTTGCGCTTCCCGTCCACTCCCCCCGATGGCAGCACCTCGCCCAACACGCTCCCCAATCCGTCCGTCAAGTACCACCGGGCAATTCCCGAACCCTCCTCCCGCATGCACTCCGGCCCTCGCGCTCCCTGCAAATACGTCACCGACAGCGGATCAGAAATCGTTGGAGTGGTCGCAGTGGCTCCCGTGTTCTGGCGTTCGGCGACCTGCATCCCGCTGTCGAGCAGGAACGTCTTGCTGAGGTTGTTGGCGGGAGTGGCACTGTCGGAGACCGTCATCGTGCGGCGTAGTCCGTCCGCGCCATAGGTGAACGTGGAGGTCTTGGTTCCCACCCCGCTCTGGCGAAGACGGTTTTCGCTGTCCCACGCATTGCTTCGCAGAGCGTTGCTTCGGGTCGTGTCGCTCTGGACGTTTCCGTTGGGGTCGCTGACGACATTGGGACTGGAAGGACGAGTGCCGCTGTATTTGTAGGTGAGGCGGTTCGCAGGGTCGACTTCATAACTCGTGGAGGCGGTGCTTCCGCTCACGGTTTCATCGAGTTTGGTGCGGTTGCCCATCAGGTCGAAAGACGAGAGAATACAGATTATTTTTCTCGAGTGACCCAACCAATAACAATTGCGAGTATAATCAAGATCATAAAAGCAAGAAGGGGATCGGTGTTAGGCCTTACTTCATTTTGATTGCGTGAGTTGAAAATCACAATAACAATCAATGTACTCATTGACATGAGAGCAGTCTGAGCTAAAGCTTTTGGCTTAAGCATCATAGCAACTACTCCCTTTACACGAATAGTAAATCTCTTTTGAGTAGGTAAACTTTCTTTCATTTATTCACCCTACATTCCCGGACCCATCCAGGGCTCACTGCCCTCTATTTCTTGAGTCAACAGCTCGCCGTATATTTGCGACTCTTCAATTGCAACAGCCTCTACTGCCTCTTTCGCAATACCATTCGCGTTAGTTCCACCGTCACTTTTATCAGTAGCATCGACGAGTTTTAGCCAGGTGGCGATACTTTTAATAAGTGTGGGGCCATAAACTCCTGAGAGCGCACTAAATACTGCTCCTATATAAGAACCTATGATTGTCCAAGGGGCAACTTCTACGCCTGCAATTGCGAGAAATAAGTATAGTATGGTCAAACCTAAGCACGTTATTGCAAGTCTTCCTAGAAAATTGTCGAAATTTGATGGTCCGTCTTTGTTTCCATCTCTATCAATCATATTCACAGGGTTGTCACTACAATACCTGTACCAGTTCGCCCCACTTTTCGCCGGGTCTTGGCTGACGAATCTTCCGGTGTTGGGGTCATAGTACCTCGCCCTCATGTAGACGAGGCCCGTGCCCTCATCGGTCTGGTGTCCGAGATTGCCAACGAAGCCCTGACTGCTCCCCAGCGTTCCCGTTTTCCCTCGGTCTACCCCGTACACATCGAGTTTGCGCTTCCCGTCTACTCCCCCCGATGGCAGCACCTCGCCCAAGACAGAGCCAAGTCCGTCCGTCAAGTACCAACGCGCTAACCCAGAAGCCTCCTCCCGCATGCACTCCGGCCCTCGCGCTCCCTGCAAGTACGTCACCGACAGCGCAGAAGTCGGAGACGGAGTGGTCGCAGTGGCTCCCGTGTTCTGGCGTTCGGCAACGGGCATTCCGTTGTCGAGCAGGAACGTCTTGCTGAGGTTATTGGCGGGAGTGGCACTGTCGGAGACCGTCATCGTGCGGCGCAGTCCGTCCGCGCCATAGGTGAACGTGGAGGTCTTGGTTCCCACCCCGCTCTGGCGAAGCCGGTTTTCGCTGTCCCACACATTCGTGCGTGTGCCGTCACTCAGAACGTTGCCGTTGGGGTCGCTGACGACGTTGGGACTGGAGGGGCGTGTGCCGCTGTATTTGTAGGTGAGGCGGTTCGCAGGGTCGACTTCATAACTTGTGGACGCGGTGCTTCCGCTCACGGTTTCGCTGAGGTTGGTGCGGTTCCCCATCGGGTCAAAAGTATAGACCTGAGAGAGACCGTCTCCGTAGTTCGCACTCGTCAGACGGTAGAGGTTGTCGTACCCGTAAGCCTCCGTGCGATCCGTTGCGCTGCCGGGGGCATTGCTGAAAAGGTGGTTCGTCTGCCGATTGCCCACCGCATCGTAATTGGCGTAATCGTTTTGCAGCAGCGTCACCGGCGCGTCCCACGCCGGGGAAACGTAGGTCATGCCGTTGAGGTGACCCGGCGTCAGGTGGTTCCACAGGTGCTTGATCTGAGAGAGCCACATTCGGGTACTCCCTGAAGTACTCCCTGGCTGATACGTATAACCGGTTTCACACGCAGAGGCGAGATAGCTCCGGGTGGGATCGCCATTGGTGAAGTCAAAGATCTGGTTGTATTGGGCGGAGACAAGATCACCGTGCGTGGTCAGCGTATAATCCACTCGGGAGGAAGCAGGGGTTCCATTGACGGTCGTTTCATCGTAGATCGAAGTCAACAACGGAGCCTGGCTGTTGGGGTCGTCTTTGGGCAGGCTTTGCCGCAGGTACTCGTAGCGCACTGAGCGGTTCGTACCGTCGTACTTCACCCGCGTCCGAAGACCCAGTTCGTTGTACTCGTAACTCAACCCCCCCGAAGTCGGATCGGAAACGCTCTTCACCCGGTCGCAGTTCGCTTCATAGGTCAGCGAAGGAACGAGGTTAGAAATTAGGCAGTCCCTGCCCCTTGAAGCACTCGCTCTCACTGATGCCGCAATTTCCCTTCACAAAACTATTTATTTTCTGACCAGCCTTGAGTTTTTCTCCAAAGGAACACTACGAAAATAGTTAAACCTAAAGTTCGTAAGACCTCATTGAGTTTCAACCATGGATTGCCTGTAACTGATAATGATATTATTGAGGTAAAAATAAATATTGTAAATACTGTTATAACAAGATGTTTATTGCGGCAGCGTATATATGTAAGCAATAATATGAGCATTGTTGCGTATACTATTTGCATATAAGTTCCTCCGGCAACTCAAATTGTTGCCTGTTATTCATCTATTTATTGTTGTACATCGGAAATTTTGCGGTGATTTTTTGGTGACGAAACTCAACTTTTCGATGTACAACCAGATTATGACATCTTAATCACACCCGTGACGCCCTTCGCTAACAAAAAGACTTTCGAGACGACTCAGAATAGTGGGGTTTAAGGTCTTCGTCATATTCCTCGTCGTTGCCTGATTTTTTGCCAGCAATCTGCGCCTCGTGTGTCCAATGTTCGCTGAAAGCCAATTCAATCGTTGTCGTCACATCACCCCAAAGACTGCAAGACAACTTAGCCTCATCATCTTCCATCTATAAAAGCCGCTGATACGAAGTCTTCCTCACCCATAATAACTAGGAGGTATCCCAACATAGCCGTAGCCATTTTGCTTGTGATACTAGCTTCGCGAAATTTGAACATAGCTCTCCACGTCTGTCTTCCTGCCTCCTCGAATTCTTTCATGCCAAGTAGTTTTACTACTTTCCCAAAATCACTTACTCTACTAGCAATGTACACGTTCGTTGCAAACCATCCATCAAAATTCATTCCGAGCAAAACCATACCAAACAGAATATACAACTCACCCCGCAAAAGGTAGAAATCACCTTCTGGCGATTTACCTTGGGGGTCAATCAAATTGACGGGATTCGCATTACAGTAAGTAAACCAATTCTGCCCGTCTTTAGCAGTGTCCTGAGAAACAAACCTTCCGGTGTTCGGGTCGTAGTATCTTGCCCTCATGTAAACGAGACCCGTGCCCTCATCGGTCTGGTGTCCGAGATTGCCAACGAAGCCCTGACTGCTCCCCAGTGTTCCCGTTTTCCCTCGGTCTACCCCGTACACATCGAGTTTGCGCTTCCCGTCCACCGCTCCCGATGGCAACACCTCACCGAGTACCGAACCGAGTCCATCCGTCAGGTACCACCGGGCAATTCCCGAACCCTCGTCCCGCATGCACTCAGGGCCTCGCGCTCCCTGCAAGTACGTCACCGACAGCGGATCAGAAATCGTTGGAGTGGTCGCAGTGGCTCCCGTGTTCTGGCGTTCGGCGACCTGCATCCCGCTGTCGAGCAGGAACGTCTTGCTGAGGTTGTTGGCGGGAGTGGCACTGTCGGAGACCGTCATCGTGCGGCGTAGTCCGTCCGCGCCATAGGTGAACGTGGAGGTCTTGGTTCCCACCCCGCTCTGGCGAAGCCGGTTTTCGCTGTCCCACACATTCGTGCGTGTGCCGTCACTCAGAACGTTGCCGTTGGGGTCGCTGACGACGTTGGGACTGGAGGGGCGTGTGCCGCTGTATTTGTAGGTGAGGCGGTTCGCAGGGTCGACTTCATAACTTGTGGACGCGGTGCTTCCGCTCACGGTTTCGCTGAGGTTGGTGCGGTTCCCCATCGGGTCAAAAGTATAAACCTGAGAGAGACCGTCTCCGTAGTCCGCACTCGTCAGGCGGTACAGATTGTAGTAGGTGTAGTTTGCAGCTTTTTTGCTTCAGCATCAGGGATTCAGCGATGCCTTATTTGAATTGAAAGCGTATACACAAGAAATATATAAATGACCTGTAATAGCGATTATCCTTATCACTAAAGTTATTACTACCGATGAACAGGATTGCCAAGCTATTCCATTGATTGTTATAATCCCTATCATCAGGAGTGGAATAGCATATTTAGGAAGATTGGTATCTTTAAGCATACCGTACCATGCAAAGGTACCTATAAGAACCGCTAGAAGTCCTTGAGGCTCAACATAGCTGGCATAGCTGAACAGAGACTGTCTATGTAAAAACATATGTGTCAAGCCTATTCCCCAAAGGAATGGAACAGTAATCAACAAATATGCTATGATTCTTAAAAGAAACATTTTCAAGCCTCAGGAGAATCTACAAGAAAAACATGAAACAAAATCATTCCTGCCTCGAATCCCATCATTCCTCCAATATTTGTGACAATTCCTGCTAGAAATCCAATGGAACCTGTAACAACTGAAGCTTTTGCCGCATCTTTAAGACTACCAGAACAATCTAAGATATTGTTTTTAAGTAATGGTGCTAAAAATCCTGCTAGAAAGGTAACCGCAGAGAGTATTACCGTGAGAGGACCGAATACGCTAGCCCAAATACCAGTATTCCCCATTACGGTTGCTCCAAGTGCATAGAAAAACCCGGCAACTAATGCCATAAGCGTTGCATTCAATCCACTATTTATGCACAGTGGTAATTTCGATCCTCCGCCTGGCACTGGTACCTGCATCTCATTTCCGGATGCATCCAGCAGATTAACTGGGTTTCCAGCACAATAGGCGAACCAGTTGTTCCCACTTTTCGCCGGGTCTTGGCTGACGAACCTTCCGGTGTTGGGGTCATAGTACCTTGCCCTCATGTAGACGAGGCCCGTGCCCTCATCGGTCTGGTGTCCGAGATTGCCAACGAAGCCCTGACTGCTCAGCGTTCCCGTCTTGCTACGCTCCACCCCGTACACATCGAGTTTGCGCTTCCCGTCTACCGCCCCCGATGGCAGCACCTCGCCCAAGACAGAGCCAAGTCCGTCCGTCAAGTACCAACGCGCTAACCCAGAAGCCTCCTCCCGCATGCACTCCGGCCCTCGCGCTCCCTGCAAGTACGTCACCGACAGCGCAGAAGTCGGAGACGGAAGGGTCGCGTTTGCCCCGGTGTTCTGGCGTTCGGCGACTTGCAAAGAGAGGCTTAGAAGCTTTCGACCACAGCCACCTTAACCCTTCTGCAGAAGTTTTTATTGAATACTGAGGAGTTCGACCTCGAAGACAAGGGTTGCGTTCGGGGGGATGGCACCCGGATAGCCCGCCTCCCCATAGGCGAGCGAGCCGGGAACGATCAGTTTGCGCTTGCCGCCCACTTTCATGGTGGAAACGCCCTCATCCCAGCCCGCAATTACCTGCCCTACGCCTAGGGTGAACTTAAACGGCTCTTTGCGATCTACCGAGCTGTCGAACTTTTTACCGTCCATGAAGGTTCCGACATAATGAACGGTAACTTTCTGACCCTTTTTGGGGAGGGCTCCGGTTCCCTCGACCAGGTCTACATACTCCAGCCCAGAGGCGGTTTTAACGGTTTCTTCCATTTTTTTGGGTTTCTCTTTCAGTTTGATTTCCGGTTCGTTGGGTTTCGGTTCCGGTTTCGGGTCAAGAACGGCGGCTTTCGTTTCCGCCCCTCCCCGCTGTGCCAGCAGGATCGGCTGCCCCGTTTTGTTGGTGACGCGCACACAAAACGCCCAGTTTCCGCTTCCGTTCAGCACTTTCAGCAAAAGACGGTTGACGCCCTGCATCAGATGCACGGGGATCGTATCGGTGTCGGGAACACAGGGGCGGCTGCCTAAAAACTGCGAGACTTTTTTTCCGTTCAGCCAGACCACCAAATCGTCGTCGCTTCCCGCTTTCAGTACCGCGTCCTGCTCGGTCGGCGAGGTGATTTCGGCATAGGCGGCGGCTCCGGCGTTGTCCTGTTTTCCGACGAGGGCGTTGAGGTCGAGAACGCCGGAGGGAGCGGCCTCTGAGGAGAATTTCCAGGTGTAGGCTTTGTCGGCAATGGTCACGGGTTTGTCCAGAATCTGAGGAGCGTCTTGAGAAAACGTCAGCACGTCGTCCGCCGCGAGGGTATTTCTACCGGGAACCGGGCCGAGAAGCCACCAATTTGTGATAAACCCTCGTTTCGAGACCACATCCAGGGTGACACCCAGCGTTTTGAGAGCGGAAACAGCGGTATTGACCCGCGCCAGATTGGATGAGTTTTCCGCCACTTCTCGATAGATCGCAATCGCTTTTTCCTGATCTCCGGGTTTGTTTTCTTTGAGCAGCTTATCGGCGATGGGCAGGGAAATGCTATAAATTTTTTCCTGGACTTCGGCGTTGCCCATCGCACCGCGAAGAAACGGCAGCGAGCTGACATCGTTGAACCGAGCCAGCACGTCCAGCACCAGTTCCCGCTCCTCGTCGGAGGAGGCGGTGTTGAGGGCTTTGTTGTAGAGAGCAGGCAGATCGGAGGCAGGCACATCGTCGCGGTCGGGCAGTGCCGTCAATGCGCCGAGGCGAAGGGCCGGATTTTCGCGGGCGGCCAAGCCAAGCGGGTTTCCCGCATCCAGCGTGACCACTGCAATTGCTGCGGTTTTGGCTTCGGGTTCCGGTCGGCGGGTCAGGGCCTCCATCAGCGGACGCTGCAGTTTCGGCCTTGCAGAGACGGTGGTATCGAGCAGCCATTTCGTCATGCCCGGCGCGTTTTCTTCGGCGGCAAGGCGAAGCACCTGCGCGGCAACATCGGGATCGGCAGTGTCCAGAAGCGCGAGCGGAACCTGATCGGTGCGTGCCATCACCCCAAGGGCGGCGCAGCGTTCGGCAGCGTTGTCCGCCGATTCATAAACGGCTTTGGCCGCCGCATTGAGCGCGGGCTTGTCGGGCTTTTCTTCCAGGGACATCCGGTCGAGCAGGCGAAGATAATCGCTGCGTGCCGCTTTTCGCTCCGTGCTTTTGCCGTTCGCGAGATCGTGAAGCAGATTCAGCGATTCTTGCGAGGGAAGCGACGCCAGCGCGTTCAGCGAAGCAAGACGGACATTGGCTTCGCGGGCGGTGGCGAACAGCTTCACAATCGGCAGTGCCGAAGTTTCTCCTCGAAGCGCGATGGCGTTGAGCAGAGAGGCGGCAAAGTCGCCTTCCGCCACCGCCAGGGCATTCACCAGTGCTTTGCCCGCTTCCGGTTCGGGCAGGCGAGCCAGCGCAAACGTTGCTGCATCCCGCACCTCTTTTTCTTTAAGCAGGCGTGCCAGGGCAGGAACCTCTTCTTTTCCCGCCAGCGTGGAGAGCAGTTCGATCAGGACGTTTCGAGCGGAGGCAGGGTGTTTCGCCTTGGCGTCTATCTGCTTGAGAAGGGCGGCCATGAAATTTCGGCGTGTGAGCGCGTCCCCGGATTTACCGGCGGCATAAGTCATTTTCCGCAGCGTTTGGAGAGCCGCCAGATGCCCGGAGGAGTCCGGGGCGTAAAGCAGCGAAGGAAGCGAGGGAATCGGATAGATGCCCATTTGCGCCAGCCGATCCGAAGCGGTCCGCTGCTGTGCGGCGTCCGGGCTTTTCAGCCCCAAAACCAGCGAGTCCATATCCTGCGCCCGAACCGAAAGCGGAGCCAGAGCAAGAAAAGCCATTATGGAAAAAAGCGTTGAAGACTTCATAGTTCATTATAACTGATCTTGCCCCGAATTTGCAGAGTCGCCTCGGAAAAGGAGAAGGAATTGGGTAGAATCAATCCATGACTTCCCTGAAACCCCGCGTCAAAATCTGCTGTATTGAAAGCATCGCCGAAGCCCGCCTTGCGCTGCGTGGGGGCGTGTCTGCCCTGGGGATGGTTTCGGAGATGCCGAGCGGCCCCGGCGTGATCGGAGAGGCGGCGATTGCCGAGATTGTACGGATCACTCCGCCGGGGGTGGCGACGTTTCTGCTGACCTCCCGGCGATCCTCGTCCGAAATCATTGCACAGGTCTGTCGCACGGGGGCAAACACCGTTCAGTTGACCGACGCAGTGGATTTTTCGGTTTATGCCGAGTTTCGAGCGGCTTTGCCCTGCGTGAAACTCGTGCAGGTGATTCATGTGCTGGGTGAAGAAAGCCTTCGCGAAGCCGAGGAAGTTGCCCCCTTTGTAGACGCGCTTGTGCTGGATTCGGGAAATCCGAATCTGGCCGTGAAAGTGCTGGGGGGAACGGGAAACCGGCACGACTGGGGGATCAGTCGGCGAATTGTGGGCAGTGTCAACGTGCCTGTATTTCTGGCGGGCGGACTGAAGCCTGAGAATGTGGAAGAGGCGGTGGAAACGGTGAAGCCCTTCGGTTTGGATTTATGTTCCGGCGTGAGAACCGAGGGCCGACTGGATGCCTTGAAAGTCGAAGCCTTTTTCCGCGCCTTACAACGCATTGACGAGTGAAGGGAAGACGGCATTGGTCGAGCGATGCAAAGGAAGATCATGATGCAAAAAGCAAAACGGTGGGGACGTATCGGCCTCTGGATGCACCTGGGCATCTGCCTGATCTGGCTGAATTTGCTGCGAACCCGCAGCGAACCGCATGAATGGATGATGCATATTTTCTGGTGGTCGGTGCTGGGGGTGCAGTTCACCTGGGGCTATACCGTAGGCTTGCTGGTAGGCCCGGCCCGCAAAGACCGCCCGCTGCTGTGGTGGAGTTTGCTGATGGTTTTCATGCCGCTCTACGTATACGGAGCGTTCGGCGCGGTTCTGCTTTTAACTTACGGGCCGCTGATCGCGCTTATCTACGTCTTGCTGTTCGCCGTTATTGTGGCTTCTGAAACCTACTGCGGGGTGCTGCTGGGAGCCAAAATGCACCACGAAGATTAGAAGCAGGAAAGAGGGAGGGGGTTGGGCTGAAAGGGTTGAGGTTTGGCAGACCGGCTTTTTCCCCTTCTTTTCTTCCCTTTCTGTTTTCTTCTGGGGGCGAGGGGGGTCTGGTGACTTCTCCGGTCTTCAAAACCGTGCAGGGGGCGGCATCCCGTCCCCGGTGAGTTCGATTCTCACGCGCTCCCGCCAATTTTTTGTGCGATTTTCGTTTTGTTTTGTCTTCATTGCTCCTCGGTCGGCTTTTTCTTTCTCCCGATTTCAGGGTATTCTATACACGCCCCTGCTGGCACTGTTTGCCAGAAGTCGGTTTTTCTGCACGAAAGTGCCTGCTCAGGAATTTCAAGAACGATGTTTACCGGTTTGGTCGAAGAATGCGGCAGCGTGACTGCCTGTGTGATAGAAGGCGAAACCGCCCGCCTGTCCGTCCAGACGAAAATTGTGGGGGACGATTCACGACTCGGCGACAGCATTGCCGTTAATGGCTGCTGTCTCACCGTCGTTCAGATTTCAGAGGGCCAGCTGACGTTTGATGCTGTCCCGGAAACCCTCCGCCGCACCAATCTGGGAACCCTTCAGCCGGGAGACCCGGTGAACCTGGAGCGGCCTCTCCTCGCAAACGGCAGGCTCGGCGGTCACTTCGTTCAGGGCCATATTGACGGCGTGGGAACGATTCGGGACATTCGCCCCGAACAAAACGCGGTGATCTATGAAGTGGAGATTCCTGCCTCTTTGCGCCGATACTTTATTGAGAAAGGCTCGGTGGCACTCGACGGGATCAGCCTGACGGTGGCCGGGGTTACCGAAAGTACGTTCCGCGTGTGGATTATCCCCCACACCCGCGAAGTAACCAACCTGGTGTCGCGCAAGGTCGGCGACTTGGTCAATCTCGAATGTGATCTGCTGGGCAAATATCTTGAACGTTTGATCGAGGCACGACGCTAGAGAACAACCCTTCTGTCCAGAGTTTTGATTCCCGCCTCAAGGATTTGGATACGCAATGAAGCCTACTTTCTTTTCTTTTGCCCTGGCGGGCATTCTTGCTGCCGCTTCGCTGCCGGGAAAGGCACAGTCGGTGCCTCAGATGGAACCGTTTCTGCCTTCGGCGGTGCAGTCGCTGCCTCAGATTCGAGCGGCCTTTTCACAGCCGGTTTACGTCATTCATCATGACCCCGCCACCGGTGCACCTCTTATGCCGAAAAATGTGGTCGCCTCGGCTCAGTGCGTAAACTTTCCTCCCGGCACGGTTTTGCCAAGTGAATTCATCTGGCACACCACGCTTCAATGGAACATTCCGGGATTCAGCACGAAGCACGCGATTGGCAGCCGCTTTGTCACCCACGCCAGTCCGTATCCGATGGATCTGTCCGAGCAGGTGCGCGGCGGTACGCTGGTGGTTGTGGCAAAGGCGACGATTGGCGGAAAACAGTACTTGGGCTGGGCGCAGGCAAAAGTAATGGCGGACAACCCGCCGCGCCGGGCTATTTTTGCCCGCCTGCCTAAAAATCGCTGGGGATTGATTGCCTCGAAAATCGGGATGGTGGAGAGCGGACTGCGCCAGTTTTCGGTTTCCAAGGGACAGCCCGGCGGGATGCCCGAAGTTTCGACCACCCGCGACATCGGGCTGATGCAGCTGAACGCGCCGAGCGGAGCGATCACGTCCGAAGAGCAGGTGTGGGACTGGCGGGAAAACTTAAAGCAGGGACTGCAAATGCTGGAAGGCAAGCACCGAACAAGTCAGCTGGCTTATCGTGCGGGCAATTTTCGGAACGGGTTTCGCGTTTCCACGCCGATTGGGGGCAGTGCGCTGGCCTCGGTCAATGTGGCCCGTGCCCTCGTCGGGCTTCCCGATGCTCAAGTACCTGCGGTTTCAGGCGTGGTTGCGAATCTCTCGAACGCACCCGGCAGCGGAATTCTCCCTGGTGACCCCGATCCTGACAAACTTTCTCTTTCCCAAATCGAGCGGGATGCGATCCGACGCTACAATGGCGGACGCGAATACAGCCTGACTCCGGTGATTGATCCGTCCACGCTGGGCGTTAAAACGGTTTCCTGGCTTGTAGACCCCACACGCGGCGGAATCAACCACCGTTCTGGAAACCCGCATTATGTTCTGGATGTGCTGAAAGCCCGCAGCGGCTTCCAGCTTCCGGCTCCCGTGAAGCCCAAAGCGAAAAAAGCGAAAACATCCCTTCGTCATAAACGACGACACAGCCATTAGCTCTGCCACCTCTACTTTGGAGAAAAATCATGTGGTTTCCTGCAATCAAACGCTATGCCCTGCTCGCGCTCGAAGGAACCCCCGAAGTGCTCGACGCCCTGTTGAAGAGTACGCCTGCCGACGCCGAAGTGTGGGACGCCCGCCCGGACCCGGAGCGGTTCAGCCTGCGTGAAATGATCGCGCATCTGGCCGACTGGGAACCGATCTGGCTTATGCGGATCGAGCGCACTCTGACCGAAGATCACCCAACTCTGCCCGACCTAGACGAAAATCAGATGGTGGTTGACAACGGGTATGCTCAGCAAAACCCGCACGCCAATCTCATTCGGTTTCGGCAGGGACGCGAGCAAGTCGTCCCAAAACTTCGCTCGCTTTCGGAAGCGGCCTGGGAGCGCACGGCTTACCGAGACACGCTGGGCGACCTCAACATTGAAGGAATAACCGCGATGATGCTGGGGCACGACGGTTATCACACCCGGCAGGCGGCGGAGTGGATCAAGTCGGCTCAATAATCGTCAGAACCCTGAGTTTCCAGAAAAAGAGCAGGAGCAGCAAAGGGCCGCTTCTGCTCTTTTTCTGGTTAGCAGCAGGAATTAAAAGGGAGCTATCTCCCGACCCAGCGGGCGATGCCGAAGGCGGCTCCAGCCGCCAGGCCGCCAATCGTGACTGTTTGGACGGCGTTTTTAAGGGGAGCCAGCCCGGAAATTTTCCCCTTGAAAAAGCCGAAGACGAAAAGCGCGAACAGGGTGACGATCACGGAAAGAGGAAGAGCCGAATTCGCGTCTTTGATGAACAAATACGGAGATAACGGAATCAAGCCGCCGACAATATACGATCCGGCGATGGTTCCGGCACTTTTGAGCGCACGTTTGGGGTCGGGTTCCTCCAGCCCCAGTTCAAAGCGCATCATAAAATCCACCCAGGCTTCTGGTCGTTTGCGGAGGGCGTCTACAATCGGGACGCTCTCTTCGCGGGTCAAGCCATAGGACTCCAGCAGTTCCGCCACCTCTGCCGCCTCGATGTCGGGAACCTCTTCCACTTCGCGCACTTCTCGTTTGCGTTCGCTTTCATAGTGCTCGGCGTCCGATCTTGCCGCCAGAAAGCCCCCCAGTCCCATCGCAATCGAACCCGCTGCAATCTCGGCAAATCCTGCTGTTACGATCACCCCGGATCGAGCGGCGATACCGGTCAACCCCGCTGCGAGCGCAAAAGGAACGGTCAGCCCGTCCGACATTCCGATTACGATGTCACGCACAGTTTCGGAGGCGTTGAAATGGGTTTCGAGGTGCGGCGGATGCGGGAGAGGGGTCGAGTTTTGATGAGGCTGGGCCTCTTCGAGCGGCGCAGGGGCAAGGCTCATGTCTTTTCTCCGGGGGGCTTTTGGCGTTTACATTTGTCCGAGCAGTATTTTACGTCTTCCCAGTTCTTTTCCCATTTTTTGCGCCAGGTGAATGGTTTTCCGCAGATCGGGCAGACTTTCGTCGGAAGGTGGTGGGGATTGCGGAACGGGTCGGGCATCGCTTTTAGTGTCCTACGTTCGGGCGGGCTTCCGGTTCCTGCGGCTGAAGGGGTTTCAGGCGCAGGCTCAGCACAAAGGCAACTGACATCAGCACGGAGGAGATCAAAAACGGGATGGCCGTATTGATTCCAACGAGGGTATTATTGATGGGCGGCGCAATGATTCGGGCGAGTGAACCGAGACTTTGCTGCACGCCGCTGAGCTGGCCGCGCTCCTGCGGCCCTGCCGACTGCGTGATGAGCGCGTTTAACGACGGCCCCATCACCCCGTTTCCAAGGGCAATCAGGGGAGCGAAAAGATAGAGGATAGGCAGTGTCGGGGCAAAGGCGATTCCCAGCATTGCCGCAATCAGGCACAGCGTTCCAAACACCACCAGCCGGTTTTCGCCAATCGCACGGGACAGTCCCCGCATGACGGCGATCTGCGTGATCAGCAGGGTAATTCCGACCAGCACAAAAATCATGGAAGTGGTATGTGCTTGTGCCTTTTCCAGCAGGTCTTGCGCCAGAGCCGAGGTAAGAACGCCGTTAGGGTGTGCGGCAAGCCATTCTGCCGAAGACGATGCCTTCAGTACATCGTGAAAACGCAGCAGAACCAGCCAGGAAAAACTGGCTTCAACGGCGGTGAAAGCGAAATTGACCACCGCGAAGACGGTTAATTGTGCCCCGATTTGTGGATTTTGGAGGTAGCGGGTGATCGAAGTGATACTGTCAAGAGCAGACCCCTGCAGCTTCACCTCCTGGTTTCGATGCTGGACATCCAGGCTTTCGGGCAGCATGAAAAAGGCCCAGATGAAATTGAACAAGCAGAGAACCGCCGCTACCATCGCAGGCATCGCCAGCGAGGAAATGCCAAAAGCGGGATGCTGACTGACAACGCCTCCGATGGCGGGGCCAAAGGCGAAGCCCAGCCCAAACGATGCGCCGAGTACGGCCATACCGCCCGCCCGCTTGTCGGGGGAAGTGACATCAGCGATATACGCCTGGGCCGTCGGCAGAGAGGCAGAGGAAAGAATTCCGGCGGCAACCCGTGCGACAAAGAGAAACAAAAGATTGGGGGCAAACCCAAAGGCTACAAACGAAATCGCCGATCCGAACAGGCTCATCAAAATGAGGGGCCGCCTGCCGATGCGATCCGACAGCCCGCCCCAAATCGGCGAGAAGAGAAACTGCATCAGGGAGAAGGTCGCAAGCAGTGCCCCTCCGACCCAGGGTGCACCGCCATAATGAAGGATATAAACCGGAAGCAAGGGCAGGATCAGCCCGAAGCCGAGCAGATCAATGAAAAGCGTGAGTGCGAGAATCGCGAGCGGCGACTTTTTCAAGAAGGCGTCCCTCTCTGGTGAATTTCAGAGGCCGGGCTGATAGAACAGTGCCCGTCTGTCTAGTATGGCATGAGGAAAGGCAGCGAGTCAACGGCGATGGCTGCCGGATTGAGTCCAAGTAATCGTTTTTCCTTCCCGACAGAAACCCCTAAGCGTGCATTAATGCTCGGGAGAAATTAGACTTTACGCTTTCATTTTGTGCTCTCCTCTTACACACTTGTTTCTACAGTCGGCAGCAATTTCGTTTATTCTGAGGAAGTCATTTTCGAGAGAGGGCAGGGTCTCATTCGTGTAAACCTGTCGGCGATTATTTCTGAATTCACTTTGTATGAAGAGAGGACTGCGGCAGAACTCTTTTTTCGAGGTTAATTTGAATGGCTGCACTCAACTTGCTACCTCTCAGTATCTCAAAACAGGGGGTCAGGAAGGGCAAAATGACCCGCATCTGGTCTGATCCGTCTTCGAGTCATTGAGCTATCCAAATACCTCTCAGGAGTTAATACTTGCTGACACTTGATAAGACTACCGGGGTAGCAAGTTGGGTAATGGCTGCAAAAAACAGAAGTCTCTACTTTGGCGGGCGGATTATAGAGCGAGAGAGTCTTAAGTTCGGACACCGAACGAGTTGTTTGCCTGCAGAGGCCTCACCGTCTTTGTTCGGCCATAGATGTTCCTGCGAGCAAGATTGATAAGATTGAGACTATTCGGGAGGAACCATAACAAAAAGACACTCCAAACGCGGCGATACACCCTGTTGTAAGTTTCCGTTTTCTCTGACCGCTGGTATACTTGAAGTTAAGTAAATCAGGGAGTTATGGGGATGACCGCGAATCAGCTGAAGCTATGCCTGACGGACTTATGTTTGCTTGCCAGAGAAACCGAATAGGTTGAGTTCAAAGAAAACAACGAAAATCCTGAAAAAATTGGCGAACGTATCTCCGTACTTGCTAATAGTGCTGCACTCTTGCTCAAGGAAACCGCTTATCTTGTCTGGGGGGTCAATGATCGGCCTCATGAAATTACCGGAACCTCTTTCCGCCCCCACAAAACAAAAAGGGGAATGAAGACCTTGAATCGTGGCGGTCGCATCATTGAGTGCCCTGTTCTGATCTGCGTTTTCACGAAGTGGAGGTGAACAGCAAGCGAGTTGTCCTTCTTACGATTCCAGCAGCTGCCCACACGCCTATTCGCTGGCAAGAGGCGGCTTTTGTTCGGATCGGTTCCTACTTGAAGAAACTGCACGATTATCCGGAAAAAGAGCGTTCGCTCTGGCTTCAGTTTTCTCGTGTGCCTTTTGAAAAGGATCGTGACCGAAAGCAGGGATGCCGACGAAATTTTGTCACTCCTTGACTATGACGCTTACTTTCGTCTAACGAAGCAAAAATTACCTGAAACGAAAAGTGGAATCCTTGAACGGCTGGCCCAGGACAAGCGGATCCTGATTCAGGACGTTGGAGCCTTTTAAGTTACGAATTTCGGAGCCATTCTCTTCGCTCGGAGGCTTTTCGGAATTTGAAACTCTGGGACGTAAAGCAGTGCGCGTCATTGATTATGGCGTCATTGATTATGCAGGTAACGACCGAATTAGCGGCGGACGAGAGTACATCGCAAATTCTGGTTCTGCCGCCATCTTTGAGGAACTAATTGCCTATATTCGGAGCCGTCCCCCCAATAACGAACATATGGGACAAGCCTTGCGTGTCGAAACAGAAATGTATCCCGAAATTGCCATTCGCGAGCTAGTGCCAAATGCAATGAATCATCAAGACTTTGAAGTAAGAGGCGACAGTCGTTTCGTCGAGATATTGCGTGATCGTATTGAAATCACCAACTCCGGTAAGCCCCTCATTGATCCTCTTCGCTTTATGGATGAACCTCCACAGTCTCGCAAAGAGGCAATTGTTGCCTTCATGCGCCGAATCAACATCTGCGAAGAGCGAGGGAGCGGAATTGATAAAGTAATTCAGTCCGTAGAACTCTTCCAGCTGCCGCCTCTGGAAATATTGGTAACGGAACGGCACACACGGGTTTCACTTTACGCTTATCGTGATTGGAATAAAATAACAGGAAAAGAGCGGCTTCTTGCCTGCTATCAGCACGTTGGTTTGATGTACGTCATCAACCAATCCGCGACGAACGCGAGTTTACGAAAGAGGTTTGGTCTTGAAGATGAAGATTACAAAATCGTAACGAAAATTACTGCGACTGCCGTGAAAGAAAATATCATCAAAGCGTACGATCCCGAAAACAAATCACCTCGATACGCCAGATATATACCCTTTTGGGCGTGAGTATCGAATTTGCTTATACCTCCTTCATACGCCGAAGTGAGGATGACTGAGCCTATTTAGTGTTCAAGAGAGGGCTTAAATACTAAATAGAGGCTCTAAACCATTCAGTTTCCTCTTTCTTATCACCCGTTCCTACGCCAACTACCTTTTAAGGGCAATCTATGTCTACACAAATACAAACAATAAAAACGGCTTGTCCGCATGACTGCCCGGACACCTGCTCGATGATTGCCCTTGTCGAAGACGGGAGGCTGATCCAGGTGAGCGGCAACGTAGAAAACCCGTTTACTCGCGGCAATTTGTGCCGCAAAGTCGCGCATTACGAAGAGCGCGTTTACTCGAAAGACCGCCTTCTTTCCCCCATGAAGCGGGTGGGCAAAAAAGGCGAGGGAAGGTTTACCCAAATTTCCTGGGAAGAGGCTCTTGCTACCATCGCGGCAAAGTGGAAGACAATTGTCGCACAAAGCGGCCCGGAAGCTATTCTGCCCTATTCCTATGCGGGGACGATGGGTGTGGTCAGTATGACTGCCTGTGAGGGACGCTTCTGGAACCGGCTGGGTGCATCACAATTGCTCCGTACCATCTGCTCTTCGGCGGCGGAAGCGGGTTACTCCTACGTTTACGGTTGGGCAGGCGGAATGGATGCCGAAGATTTTGCCAATTCTAAAACCATTATCGCCTGGGGCACCAATCTGTCTTCCACCAATGTGCATCAAATGCCCTTTGTCCGAGAAGCACAGGCGAATGGCGCGACCTTTGTGGTAATTGATCCGTTTCGGACACGCACCGCAAACGCCGCCGATCTTTTTATTCAGCCAAAACCGGGAACCGATGCTGCTCTTGCTCTGGGTATGGCAAACGTCATTTTTTCGGAGGGTCTTCATGACGAACTCTGGCTGGAGGCCAATGCGGTGGGCTGGCGTGAGTTTCGGGAACGCTGCGCCCTCTATCCACCGGAACGAGCGGCTCAGATCACCGAGTTGGAGGCAGAAACCGTTGTCTCCCTTGCTCGCCGCTATGCCACCGAAACTCCGTCTGCCATTCGACTAGGCTACGGCATGAGCCGCACATCAAACGGCGGCTCTATGATTCGAGCGATCTCCACCCTTCCTGCAATCATCGGTGCCTGGGGAAAACTGGGAAGTGGTCTTTTGCTTTCGTCGTCCGCTCACTTTCCTCTAAACCGTCAGGCGGTGAAACGTCCCGATCTAGCCCCCGCGCCGGGAGAACCTTCCTGCAAAAATTATGGCCGCAGCACCCCCCGCGCTGTCAACATGAATGAGATCGGACGCGCTTTGCTGGAAACGAAAGACCCGCCGATTCAGAGCGTTTATGTCTTTAATTCCAATCCGGTCGCTGTGGCCCCGAACAGCACTCTGGTAATGCAGGGCTTTGCAAGGGAAGATTTGTTCTGCGTGGTGCATGAGCAGATGATGACGGACACTGCGAAGTACGCCGATATTCTCCTGCCTGCAACAACTCAAATGGAACAGCTTGATCTCATGCGCTCCTACGGTCATCTTTACTTGAACCTGTGTCAGCCTGCCATTGCGCCGCTGGGGGAGTCTAAGCCTAATCTGGAAGTTTTCAACGCGCTGGGCAAAGCGATGGGCTACACCGATCCTGTGTTTGATGACACCGCCGAGGATGTGATCCGGGCGGCGTTCGACGTGAAACATCCGTATCTCGACGGTATCACTTACGAGTACCTTCAGGAACACGGATTCGCCAAATTGAGAACAGGCAGCGGCCTTTTTGTTCCCTCTACCGGGACGCCGAACTTTAAGACGGAGAGCGGTAAGGCCGAGCTGTATTCGGAGGCCGCAAAGCGAGACGGCTACGATCCGCTGCCCGACCATTACGCTCCAGCCGAAAGTGCAGAAGCTGACCCCGAACTGGCTCGCCGCTTTCCGATCAACCTGTTGTCGCCAGCGGCGCACCATTTTCTAAACTCATCGTTTGCGAATGTGCAAAGTTTACAAAAGGGCGAACGGGAACCACGCATTTGGGTGAACCCGCTCGATGCCGAAGCGCGGGGCCTTCAGGACGGAGATTGGCTGAGGGTCTGGAACAAACGGGGCGAGGTGCGCTTAAGGGCGGTGATCAGCGATCAGGTGAAGCCGGGAGTGGCGTGGAGTCCCTCCCTATGGTGGAACCGGGACAGCCCCGAAGGAAAAAATGTGAACTCACTGACTTCGGATCGGCTGACCGATATGGGCGGCGGCTCGACATTCCATACCAACCTTGTGCAGATAGACAGAGCGGATACTCCTTAGGCTTAATGTTTTCATTCTTTGGGAGCGTCCTTAACGTCAACCAGAAGTTCGTTTGCTTTCGATTGGGAGAACAGAACGATGGAAAAACCCTGTAAATGCGGAATAATCGCTTTTTATGCTTTGGAGGAAGCGATTCCAATTAATCACAATTTTGAGACGAATGCTTATGATCTGATTTACCAGGAGGGGGAATGCCAGGGCAAATTACGAATTCGCTATTGCTTCTCCTGCGGTGAGAAGCTGCCGGAGCCAGTCTCCAAAACCCTTTCTGCCGAGAAGGAAGTCGCTGATTTTCAGTCACTTCGAGATCAAATCAACACGGTCGAACAGATGAAACGGCTGTTTGGGGAGCCGGATCAAAGTTTGGACGTTGCTGCTGTTGGCGGTAAGATCGGTCGGATGCAGGCCTTTTTCGATCAGGAGGTGAAAGTACCCGTTTTCGCCCATACTTATTCCCGCCGCTATCGAACTCTTGTGGTGAGCGTAAACGAATACGGGGACGGAACCTTAGAGCTCTTTTGCTATCCGAAGCCCCAAGCGGAAGCGGAACAAAAGCCTGCTGACAACTAACGCGCCATTTTTCGATCCACGCAACGTTCAGCAAAACTCGTTTTTGCTGCGGCTTAATTCTCCGCAGAAGAGATATTGCTGCGCCCAGCCTGCATAGTCGCCAAACCGATCCCGGTAGGCAGCTTCGATTTCTGCATAAACTTTGGGGGTCAGCGATTTTCCAGCAAGACCGGGAGCAAAGTGCCGTACCGCGATCTGTCGAATGTGAGTGTCTACGGGAACGGCTTCGTCTTTGTCGAGCGAGAAAAGGGCGATACAGTCTGCCAGTTTCGTTCCAATGCCGTAGAGTGAGGTGAGTTCGGTACGAATTTCCGTGAGAGAGTTCGCTCGCAGCGAAAGCAGGTAGTCTTCGGGCTTTTCCAAAAGGGCTTGAGCCGTGCGGATCACACGCGGCGCACGGTAGCCCCACAAGTCGCTTCTCAAAACGGCTTCTTCTATCTCGGCCAGCGCGTTGAGCTTCGGAAATTGAAAAAGCGGAGGAGACTGCGGCGGCAGGCAGGGATCGAGCAGCGGTGTGCCGCAGCGTTCTGCCAGCTTATAGACACTGCGTTCGATTTTGGTGACGGTGTTGCAGGTCGCGCAGAGAAAGCCGAAAAGACACTCCTGCGGCGGCTGGCGCAGTACCCGAAGCCCGCGAAACCGATGAACGATTGTGCGAAGGGCAGGCTCACGCTCGCTCCACACTCGATACAACGCTTCCAGGTCTACCTGGAGGCGAAAATAGTCTTCAACAACCTCCCAGCGATCCTCAACCGGAAAGGTTTGCCAGCGAAACACCTCTCGGTTTTCTTCGCTTTGTGAGAGGGCAGCTCCGCAGTCGCCGATCATGCCCCACCAAACCCCGGTATTATCTTTGCGCCATCGAAAGGTCTGTCCGCTGGTCAGGGTTAACCCCAGGGCCAGCGTAATCCCTTCGGATTGATTCCACCTCATGCTCGCTCTCCGAGATCATCGCCGCGTAAAATTTGAGAGGGCTTGAAATTTTTCCAGAGAATCCGTTCCGGGCTTTCGCCATTCAACGAAGCGGGCGGGATCACGCCGATGATTTCGCTTTTTTCGACCTCGACGCCGAGGTCGGCGGCAGCGGCAAAAACGAAGTCGAAAATGGCGGGAAGCGGGGTTCGGTACGGCTGCGTCAGGTTCATCGAAACCTGCGCCTGTTTTTGCCTCGGCAGAGAGAGCCCCAGGGCACGAATGCCCCTTAAGTCAGGGTTTGTTTCTCGCTCCTGACGTATTCTCCGGGCAATTTCCTGTGCGGCTTTCTGATCTTCCGTTTTGAGATTGATGTTGTAGGCTGCCAGCGGCTCTCTCGCCCCGACTATCGCAATTCCTTTACTACTGTCTATGCGGCACGGGCCGTAATCCGGCTTTTGCTCTTCGGTCCTATCCCCGGACCTTCCCTGGGCAAAGCGACGGCTAAATTCTTTTCTCCAGGCAGGCAGAGCCGCCTCGCGCCCCTTTTTCGCTGATTTTTCATAGAGATACACCGGCAGTTCCCATTTTTCTGCAAGGGCTTCTGCTATCCGGCTGGCAAGCGTAACTGCGTCGTTCATGGAAGTTCCTCGAAGCGGTACGATGGGAAGAACATCTAGGACGCCGGTGCGCGGATGAACCCCTTCATGAGTTCGAAGATCAATCCTCTGGAATGCGACCTCAGACGCAGCGAGGGCGGCTTGAAACACCTGCGCTTCATTTCCAAGTAATGTCATCACACAGCGGTGATGATCGCTATCGGCAGAGTAATTACGCAGGTCTGCTCCGGCTTCACGAATCGCGCTGGCGATTCTTTCGATCACGCCTTGCCTTCGCCCTTCACTGAAATTAGGAATACATTGAAACAACATAAATTTAACCCGACAAATTTCTACTTTCTACTGCTTCTCGCCTCACCGCCGCCTCAAATTCTTGATAGTAACCTTTCAGCGAACCGATATCCTTTCTCACTTCCCCCTTTAGAAGCGGGGTGGCTCCAATTTGCTCACCCTGTCCAATCAGAATTCTCAGCGCATCGGGGATGTTTTTTTCTCCTCGTTTATCCTTTTCGCTCTGATCGAGTGCCCGAAAAATGGTCGAATCAAGCAGAAAGCGAGCGGCAGCCGCAAATAAACTGGGGGCTTGCTCCAAAGGGGGCTTTTCTACGATGTCGTTAAGTCGAGCCGTCATTCCGGCTTCAAGCCTTTCGATTTCGTTAGGAGAAACGATGCCGTAAAGCGAGACACGCTCTGGAGGGACTTTTTCCACCAGCACCCCCTGGGTTAGGCCTTCCGCTTTGCACGCTTCGATGAGTCGTCCCAAGGGGAGCAGCTCAGCATCGGACTGAATTAGACAGTCTCCAAAGGCCGTGATAAATGTTTCGCCCTCCGTCCACTTTTCAGCGAAACGAACCGCATCCCCAGAGCCTTCCTGTTTTTCTTGCACGGTATACGCGAGACGAAGGGAGCTTTTGTTTTCCGCTTCCCATCCCGAATAGTCGTCGCCGAAAACCGAGCGAATTTGTGTTTTTTCCGGTGAAACGATCAACAGCACCTCTTCGATGCCCGAAGCGACCAGTTCATCGAAAACGAATGCGAGCACCGGCTTTTTTCCTAGGGGGAGAAGCTCTTTGGGCAAAAGGCGGGTGAGCGGTTTCAAACGTGTTCCTTTTCCAGCAACCGGCACAACTGCCTTCCGAATTGGGGTAGAATAAGTGAGGGTCATTTGTTTCCTAACCCCGACATTTTTGCTGAGGCGAAGAATGAGGGTTTTACCGTAAAATATTTCAGTCTTTTTTTATTTTACCCTGAAGAACTCGTTTCCCTTATCCGATAATCTTGATTGTACGATGATGTTAAGGGCAAACTTATAGAAATGTAAGGACGCAAAGCCATGGGCCTAAGAGGGGTATCCACTGTTCTACCCTGATGGCAGCCAGGTTGCCGATCTCGACGTAGCATAAAATCGCATTTGCGATGGACGCAACCGTCCTGGAGGCACTTGAAATGAAAATCTCTGGAGAAGAAGCTCTTCGCTCCTACTCACTGGCAAAAGCCAGCCGCTCGACTACGGCTGCTGCCGATCTCGACTTCGACACGAATGCCGGTTCACTCAGTCTTTCTTCCTCTGCGGAGGCAACGATTTCTTCGCAGGCGCGTGACATTCAGCTTGTAAAATCCGCACTGGCTCAGCTCCCCGATGTACGCCAGGATCGTGTAGATGAGCTGAAGGCTCTTGTCCAAAGCGGTAAGTATCAGGTAAGCGGCGACGATATTGCCGATCTAATGATCCGTCGTGCACTTGCCGACTCGACTAATCTGTAAAGACCTTTTGGACACGAGTAGATTTACTCGTGTCCTTTTTGTCGTTCTCCATGCGTCTTGTCACCCTCAACTTTCGTTCTGGTCTTTCGCTCCCTTCTCCTGCCGACCTTTCTTCCGCAGTCGAATTTTTCACTTCATTAAACGCCGATGTAATTTGTCTTCAGGAGGTGGATCGTTGTCTGCCGCGCTCTTCCTGGAATGATCAGACGGCGGAGATCGCCCGTGCTCTCGCCTTCAAGGGACATTTTTTTCCTGCGCTTTCTTGTTTTGGGCATGGTTTCGGGCTTGCGGTTCTTTCGCGCTTTCCTTTTCATTTACGGAGACGCCATCTGCTTCCCTTTCGCGGCGAGCCGCGTATTTTTTCCGAGGTTTGGCTCACTCTGCCTTTTGATACCGCACCGATCCGAGTCATCAATCTCCACCTTGGCTTGCAGCCAGCGGTTCGAGTACAACAGGTGAGATCGTTGACGAGGCATCTTCTCCGCAGGCCAATGCGGACTCTCGTTTGCGGCGACTTCAACCTTACTTCCTCTGAAACGGTGTTAAAGGAGTTTTCAACGTCTGCTTTTCTGAAGGAAGTGCGTGATCCTCTTTATCTTCCGACTTTTCCTGCAGTTGGGGCTGTCTCCCGAATTGATTTGATTTACCATAGTTCCGACTTCCTGGTGAAGTCCGCTTTCGTTTCACCTCGCGTTATCTCGGATCATCTTGCGTTTATTGCCGACTTTACGTAAAAAGAAGACCTCTGATGTTTCATGTGAAACATCAGAGGTCTTCTTTCCGAACCCGAAGGCTTATAGCCCCGGAATAAGAGCCTCAGCGATACGCTCCAGATCGCTGTCGGAATAGAAATCAATCTCAATTTTACCGCTTCCGTTAGAATTGCGGCGAAAAGAAACTTTTGTTCCCACCAGCTCTTGAAGCTTCGTCATTAGGTGAGAAAGATGCGGGTCGTCCCGGCGAGTGGAAGAGGAAACCTCAATTTCTCGCGGGAGTTCCTCGCGAACCGAGGTTCCTGCATCCTTTGCCAGTTTCTCCGTATCTCGAACTGACAACCCGCGCTTTACCACCGCTTCCCATGCCTTCAGGATCGAAGGCTCGCCTTCGGCCATCAGGAGAGCGCGAGCATGACCTTCGGAAATCTCACCCCGCTCCAAACTCTCCTGAACCTGGTCTGGCAAATGCAAAAGGCGCAGGGTATTGGCTATCGCTGAGCGTGATTTTCCAACCCTTTTAGAAACTAATTCCTGGGTGAACTCAAACTCGTCAATCAAACGACGGTACGCACGAGCAGCCTCCAAAGCACCAATGTCTTCACGCTGAAGGTTTTCAACCACTGCCACCTCCAGCTGAGCCTGAGAATCCATTTCTTTCACTAATGCAGGAACCGCCGAAAGGCCCGCCGACTGTGCCGCCCGGAAACGCCGCTCTCCAGCAATGAGCTGATAACGATCGTGTCCGACTCGCTTGACTAGGATCGGCTGTAGAATTCCATGTTCCTGAATGGAAAACACCAACTCCTCCATTTTGATCGGGTCGAACAGCGTTCGCGGCTGATACGGATTCGGAGTGATCTGCAAAAGCGGAATTTCACGCACCTGTCCCTCGCCGTTTTCAACCATCGTGTCTGCGATCAGTGCAGACAGCCCTCTACCGAGTCCGCGTTTTTCCACCGTCCAGAATCTCCTTTGCAATGGTTTGGTAAGCAATCGCGCCGCGAGAGCGCGGGTCATAGAGGGCCACTGGAAGACCATGACTTGGAGCTTCCGAGAGACGCACATTACGTGGAATGATTGTCGGCGAAACCTTCTCGCGAAAGAACTTTTTCACATCCTCAACTACCTGACGTGCAAGCCGAGTGCGCTCATCATACATCGTTAAAATAACTTTCTCAATTTCCAGCGTTGGATTCAGGTGACGCTGGACAAGGTCAACGGTTTTTAAGAGCTGGCTGATTCCTTCGAGAGCGTAATACTCGGTTTGGATGGGAATAATCACTGCATCCGAGGCTACAAGAGCATTCAGGGTCAGCAGACCCAGTGAAGGAGGGCCGTCAATCAAAATATAATCGAAATAGTCGCGGGCAGGAGCAAGAGCGGCTCGCATCACGTTTTCGCGTGAGAGCTTGGGCATCAATTCGATGTCGGCCCCTGCAAGATCGAGGGTAGCTGGTAAAATCGAGAGATGATTGATCTGAGTGGGCAGCACCGCATCAATCACGGGCTTGCCGTCAATCAAAACGTCGTAAGTGGAGGTCTGAAGGGAATTTCGATCAATTCCCATGCCGCTAGTTGCATTGCCTTGGGGGTCTAAATCCACAAGCAGCATTTTGGCTCCGGCCAGAGCCATGTAAGCGGCTAAATTTACGGAGGTTGTCGTCTTTCCGACCCCGCCCTTTTGATTCACAATTGCGTAAACAGTACCCATCATCTGCCTTTTCTTCAAGTCCTGACGCTATAATACCTTTCGGCGAACTCTTTCGGAACATTTCGACAAAAATAATCTCTGCTATAATGAAGAAGCAAAAAAAAGGGCGGAGCTGGCCTGAATTAGAAAGTGATCTACGTGTCTAAAGGATTTACAGAAGCACAAAATAAAGCCATTCAAACTCGTGAAAGCGACATTTTGGTGTCTGCCGGAGCAGGTTCGGGAAAGACAGGCGTCTTGGTCGAAAGGGTCGTGCAGCTGCTGACCGCAGGATCAAACGCCGTTGACACAGACAAAATTCTGGTAATCACCTTTACAGAAAAGGCTACACGCGAAATGAAATTTCGCATCACCCAAGCTCTCGACAAGGCTGGGAGAGCAGAAATTCGTCGTAAGATCGAAACCGCCTACATTAGTACCATTCATGGGTTTTGCTCACGGCTGCTGAAAGAAAATCCCTTTGACGCCGGGGTTGACCCGGATTATCGCGTTTTAGATACGCACCAATCGGGCCAGCTCCTTCGGCTCTCGTGCGATCAGGCCGTGAATTATGCCCAGCTGCGGCAGGATCAAGAAATTTTGCTGCTGATGAACGAAGTTCAATCGCTACAAGATGGCCGCGATCCCCTCCCGATGCTTTTGTCTTCCGTTGTAACCATTTTTCACCGCTGTCGAGGAGCCGGGAGAACACGAGATCAACTTGAAACATTGATGCAAGGTGAAGAAGTTACAGGAGCCGATTCTCAGCTTTCGTTGAGGCGCATCCTGGAACCTATAACGGAAGAGTTGAAACTTTGCGGTGAAGAGTTGGAGACTTTGGAGCGGAAGGTGTCAACGGCTTGGGCTTTGATTAGCCGCCAACTCTCTGAAAAACTAGAGCTCCTTCTCGTCCCAGACATTTCTCCGAAAGCGGTGCTTCAGGAGCTTCGGTTTTTAGGAGACCACATGAAATCTATTCGTTTGGGAAGCAAAGCCGTACTCGGAGAGGAAATCCAAGTCCTTTCGGGTATCGAACGAGTCAAGGCCCTCTGCGAATCCTTGAGAGGCCTTTTTGCCGCCTTAGATAAGGAACAAAGCGGCGAAAAGGAGGCGAATCATACACATTCTCAGAAAATGAGCTGCGCTTTCTGGAAGTTGATGGGAAGTGTTTGGGATTTTTATGAAGAGGAAAAAAGGCGGAGAAGTGCCCTCGACCACGACGATCTTCAGGCAAGGGCTGTTCAGATGCTGGAGCATTGTGAGGGGGTTCGGCGGCAGTATCAAAATCAATTTGATCATCTGCTCATTGATGAATTTCAAGACACCAATCCGCTTCAAATGCAGCTGCTGACACTTTTACGCCGAGACAAACCTGAAAATACCATTTCTGCTCGTAATGAACTGTTTATTGTGGGAGACGTGCAGCAGTCCATCTATGCCTTCCGCAATGCTGACCCGACTTTGTTTCAGGGCTTGGAGCGGCAGTACCGTGAACAAAAACAGGGAGTTCATCTTACGCTGCAGGAGAACTTTCGCTCCCGCCCGGAGATACTGGAAACGGTTGACCGCGTTTTCAGCCAAATTTGGCGACGAAGCGAAACCCATTTCACCCCGTTGAGTGCAGGGGCCGCGTTCGACGTGAAACAATCCCCCAGCCTTGAAATTCTCGCGGTAGAAAATTACAGACGTCCTGACTTCAAGAGGATCGAACCGCAGGCTCTCGCTCAACGGTTGAAACAAATGGTCCAAAACGAGGAAGTCCACCTCACCCACCAAGCAGACAAACGTCGGGGGGAATCGGTTCAATACGGGGATGTTGCCCTTCTTTTTCGTGCCCTCACAGACCTACCGCGTTATGAGCAGGCCTTCAGTCAGGAGGGGATTCCGTATTACGTGGTCGGCGGCGGGAGAGGCTACTACGCTCGTTACGAAATTCGAGATTTGCTTAACGTTCTGATGCTGCTCGACGCGCCCAGCCGCAACGTCACCACAGCGGCAGTGCTGCGCTCCCCGTTTGTTGGCCTCTCTACCGACGCACTGTATCGAATTTCAAATTGTGCCCAGGAACAAGGGAAACTGTCCAAGGCCCCAATTTGCCTGTTTGCCACACTTCAAGAAGAAGGCATCAAAAGTTTGCTTTCAGAAGAAGAGCGGGCGAGCCTGAAGCGGTTTCTCCAGGCTCTTGAAAAATTGGTTCATGAAGACCGTTCCCCCGTAGGGCAGCTGCTGGAAAAGTTGATTTCACTGACTCAATACGACGCGAAGCTTTTGGTTCGACCAGGAGGGCGCAGACGGCTGGCCAACGTGCGAAAACTGCTGCAAATGGCGAACAGCGAACGAGTCGAAGACATTCCGCAATTCATTCAGCGTCTGAAAGACCTGCACCGCATTGCAGATCGAGAGGGGGATGCTCCTACGGAAGAGGAAGAGGCGAATGTGGTAAAAATTTATACGATTCACGGAGCAAAAGGATTGGAGTTTCCGGTGGTGGTTTTGCCCGATTTATCCCGTCAGGCCCCCCCCCGGGGGGACGCCCTCTTTGTCTGCGATCCCTCCGGGCCCTCGCTGGGGCATCGGTTAAACGGTTCTCCCGACTTGACTTACGAAGCCGTTCAGCAGCGTGAAATCGAACAGGAACGGGAAGAAATGGCGCGGATGCTCTACGTCGCCATGACCCGCGCTCGGGAACATCTTATTCTCAGCGGGAACATTGGAGCCGTCAAAAGTCATGTGAACTGGATGAACGACATCGCCCAAACTCTGGGAGTGATCGGGCTTCCGCAGAAGCCCGAAACCAGAACCCTGCTGGGTGGAGTAAAGGCAGCCGTCGCTCCACTCACCTACTATCTTTCGGGAGAGGAAAATCCCGACCTCGATCTCGATGCTCAAAAACGCGAAGCGAAACGAGCCGAAAACGTTTTTGACAGGCTCGGCAAACGGAAGGCCGATAAAGTCTAAATGAAAATTTTGTAAACCGGAACCCCCGTGATCGCCCCGTAAAGCACCCACAGCGAACCGCTGACATAATCGCCGAGCACCAGCCCTAAGAAAAATGGAATCGCGTTTTGGTAGGCTTTCATTCCCCCAAACCGAACGATCAAAAATTTGAGCAGCCACGCAACGAAAAAACAAAACCAGAAATAGTCCATCGCAAAGGAAACCGCCAGAGCGTAGCCCGCCGGGTGAAACGGAAACCAGAGAAAGGAACCACGCATTACCCGAAGAAAAATAGTGAAGATCGCTCCAGCAATCAGATAGAGTTCTTGATTGTAATTGACTCGGGTGGGCGTTTGAATCCACCCCTGAAGTCGGTCGTAGCTTTCCGCGCCTACCCACCACTTAAAGCCAGCGGCTTTGCTTCGCGCCCCATCAAGAAAGGTAATGTGCAGGTTTGACCAGCAGGCAAACACAAAGCCCCAGACCAGGGCCAAAGTCATCACAAAAATCATCGTCCGCCGCCGAATTCCTGCCGAGTCCCCCATTTTTAGGGCTTCCAGTTCATTCGGCATGGGGTGGCACCGATACCCCCGGTTATACCAATACATCGTCGAAAGAGCTGTAAGATTGGCATTGCCAATCGCCTGACTGCCGAAAAGCGAAATCAGCACAGTACGTGGATTGACGAAATAGATTTCGTGCGGCGTTCCAAGTTCGGCCCGAACACGAGTGATGGTCAGAGCCAGCAAAAAATAGATTCCGAAAAATAAAACGGCTACCCAAAACGAAAGCCCCAGCTTAATGCTGAACCCGGCCAGAATAAGAATGCCCGCACCAATTCCTCCAAATGCAAACCGATATAAACGTGCCTCCGGGTCGAGCGATGTTTTCTTCAGGGCGGTGCGCCACGCTTCTGCCACCGGCTTTCGGAGAGCCCAGGCAATCGTGCCGCCCCAGGCCAGCCACGCTCCGCTCGACTGCTGTTCGAAGTAAGGAAAGCCCTGATTTCCCTGTCCGTTCCAGCCTGCCGCATTCCCGGTGACGTGAAACATCAGCCGAGCCACAAAGAAAAACCAACACGAAAACGAAAGCTCCAATGGCACGAAATAAGCCAAACCAATCGCAAACGGATAGAGTGCAATGTTTGTCGCGCTGATAATGTTCCAGGGCGGAGATGAGAACAACGCACCGATGTTGTACTGCTTCACGAATTCCAGGTAAGGCAGGGAAGGGTAGAGCGTATGAAATCCATTCAACGAATCAATCCCGGCAGCCAGAGCAAAACCAATCCACATAATGCGAGAAGAAAGCAGCTGAACTCCGGCATTCTCGGTAAGCGCGATGGGAATCTGCACAATGGGAAAGGTTAAGCGTTCGTGATCTGCCCAGGTGCGGCGAACCAGCAGGTTCAGGCAAAGGCAAACCCCGATGAGCGTTCCGATAAACAGCCCCCACCAGAGCAAAGGAACGAGAAAAGGCTTCCACATCGCCGGATCGTAAGGCGAGACACTGCCCTGATAAAACCCTTTCAGGGCGGTGGGATCGGTCACCAGCCAATAGGTCGGAAGCAGCGGGAAAAACAAGCCCGTCCAGTTATTTTCCGGGGTCGGGTAGCGGTGAGCATGACCGATAGCCCCAAAAAGGTTCTGAAGCAGGTCATGCCCCGCCATCAGCGTTCCCATCACGAGAAAGGTATAGATTGTCAGAAGTTCGGGCTGAGAAAAACTGAACCGGGGTGCAGCTCGCCGCAGTCCCAGGTTGCCGAGAGCCAGAAAAAAGAGAAAAAAGACCGGGGTGACAAACAGCGGAAGGCAGGTGCCGTCCAGCGTATAGTAACGGACTTCGATCAAAGTAACCCAGTAACTGTTGACAGCACTGAGAAGCAGGCCCAGCAGGAGTGAACGAGGGGTGATGCCGCGGCGAGCAGCAATGGTAACAAATTCAGATTCCATACTCTAATATGACGCAAGACGGACTATTTTGTCACCTGTCTTGCGTCCTATTCTTGCATCCTATTAAAGCAAAGAGGCCGTTCGTTTGGAGCAGCGGCGGCGGCGAAGCAGAACGGGCACGAACAAAAAGCCGCCTCCCAGCACCAGTACGGAACCGGGGGCCGGAACCGAGGCCGCCCGAACAAGGGTAATGTTTGGATTTGAGGAGGAGGCGGCAAAGGTGGAACTCAGATCGCCGGAGACAATCCCGGTTTCCTTGAAACCTCCCGATACCATTCCGCTGAAGTCAATGGAAGAGTTCAAGGTCAGCACGGCTCCCACCTGCGTATCAAGAATTTCCGAAATGGTCTGGTCAATGGTAGAGGCAGCATTCGCGGAGTAGTTCAACTGCTGAGTGGAACCGGCATTGGTAGAAATCGTGGAGCTGAACTTGGCAAGCACACTGCCGCTCTGGTGGCTGACGGGAAATCCGCTGGGGATCAGCGATAATCCTAATGTTCCCGTGTAGTGTGCGGTAAGGGTCACCTGCGTCGGCGTTCCTGCGGCAAGCGTGGAAGAGGTTACAATCAGCGAGGTAAACCAGACCGCGTTCGCGGTGCTGGCCGCATCCCCGCCCCCGTTATCCTGAGCCTGCGACTGAACCTGAGCCGTGCCAATCGAAGCGGTCGCGGTAGACGTGCCGCCTGCGTTAGCAATAATGACATTGCTCGTCTGCGAGCTTTGCACCGTAACCAAGGCCAAGTTGGGATCTGTTTTTTGATCCGAATGAGAGTCGGTTACAGTGCTGCCGCGGACGTTCTCGCTGCCGCTGGAGAAGGCGCGGACATTGACCCCCGTTTGTGCCCCTGCCGTCCCGCCTGCAAACAACCCCCCAAAGCCAGCAAACCCATGATTTTTCCTTCAATGTGTCGCATCGGTTTTCTCTGTCTTTCTTGTTCGAATATCGCAAAAAGGCCGTTTGGGAAAGTTCAGCAAAAATAGCAGGTTTGTCTCCCGAAACGAAAAGGGTGCAATTTTTGTGCCCGCAAAGCAAAACTGCACCCCGCTTCCGGCAATGACCATTACCGGAAGCGGGGTGCAGTTCGGCAGAGAGGGTTCGGTCCCTTTCAGAGCTGCCTTCTCAGTTACATTTCGCGCCGCCATTGCAGCGCGGAGATCAGTGTGGCTTGGTCTGCGTAGTCGAGGTCGCCTCCTGCAGGAAGCCCGGAAGCGATCTGTGATACCTTGACACCGAGCGGTTTCAGCCTTGACGCCAAAAACAGAGAGGTGGTCTGCCCTTCCGTTGTTGGGTTCAAGGCGAGGATCACTTCCTTCACGCCGTCGGCCACTCGTGGAAAAAGTTCGCGAATCTTCAACAGCTCCGGCCCGATGTTGTCCATTGGGGAAATCAGCCCTTGAAGGACATGATACATTCCTTTGAACTCATTGGTTTTCTCCATTGCGATCAAATCACGGGTTTCCGCCACCACGCACAACAGCGAGGGGTCGCGCTTGGTGTCGCGGCAGATTTCGCACTTTTCCTGATCGGTGAAGTTCGAGCAAACGCTGCAAAGGCGAATGCTGTCCTTTACCGTCAGGATTGCCTCCGCAAGCTGTTTGGCTTCGTCTTGGGGCTGGCGCAAAATGTGAAACGCCATGCGCTGTGCCGACTTCGGCCCGATTCCGGGCAGGCGTTCCAATTCCGAAACCAGGCGGGCCAGCGGTTTTGCATAATGAAACATAGGGGTGTGTGCAAAGTCCAGAAAGAGGAGGCGCAGCGTTTCGCGCCCCGCATAAAATCGAGCGTTTCTAAAACCGAGAAAAACGGCTTTAGAGGATTCCCGGCGGCAGGTTCAAGCCTTCCAGGGTTCCGGTGATGGATTCCATCCCTTTTTCCTGTTCTTCCTGAGCCTTTTTGGTGGCTTCTTTTGCAGCGGTAATGATCAGGTCTTCCAAAAGCTCCGTGTCTTCGGCGTCTCCCATCGCTGCCGGATTGATTTTGATCTCAACGAGGTGGCCGTGCCCGTTGACAGTAGCCGTCACCATGCCGCCGCCTGCCTGAGCCGAGATACGGCTGGCCTGTAAATCCTGCTGAAGCCGTGCGGCATCCTCCTGCATTTTTTGCGCCTGCTTCATCAGCTTCGCCATATCGGGCATTCCGCCCCCAAATCGCGCCATGAGTTCGCCCTCCGAAATTTTTTGTTCTACCTTACTTTACGATTCTACCCGCCGAAACATTCATTTCGATCAGGAAATCTCAAACCCCGGCTTTATCGGCGGGCGGAGCCGCATTCCCTAAGCCGCCAATTCAGGTTTTCATGCAGGAAAATGTCTCGGTTTTCTCGTAATTATCGAGGACGATTCTTCCGTCGCGGCAGCATCCTCTCTTTGTGCCAATGGAGTTTTTAGATGGCGTCTGATACCTCTCCTTTGAATGACTACCTCACCACCGGCGTTCCGGGTCTGGATGACATCCTGCAGGGCGGCCTGCTTAAAGCGGGGTTTTATCTTTTGCAGGGCAATCCGGGTTCGGGCAAAACCACGCTCGCCCTTCAGTATTTGTTTCATCGGGCCGATCAGGGCGAAGTCGGGCTCTACATTTCCCTTACCGAATCGAAGCGCGACCTCGAAAGAACCTGCTTTTCTCATGGCTGGAATCTTTCGAAAATTTACCTCGCCGACCTCACGCAGTCCGAAGTCAACCTTAAACCGGAAAATCAATACTCGGTGTTTCATGCCTCCGAAGTCGAGCTGACTCAGGTGACGGAAGCCATTTTTCGGGAAGTCGAACGGGTGCAGCCCAATCAGGTCGTTTTCGACGGGCTTTCCGAGATGCGTCTTCTGTCGGAACGCCCTTTGCGCTATCGCCATCAAATGCTGGCCCTGAAAGATTATTTTGCCGAACGCGGAATCACAGTGCTTTTGCTGGATGACCGAACCAGCCCGCTCGGTGAAATTCAGCCCGAAAGCCTGGTCGGGGGCAACATTGTGATGGATCGAACCACACCGGGATACGGAGCGACCCGACGAAGAATTCAGGTGACGAAAGTGCGCGGGGCACAATTTCGCGAAGGCTATCACGATTACGACATCGAAACCGGGTCGGTTCGCATCTACCCGCGCCTGGTGGCTTCGGAACATTCGCGGCCTCATCAGCGGCGTACCCTGTCATCGGGAGTGGTCAACCTGGATCGAATGCTGCACGGCGGGTTGGAAACCGGAACGGCGACCCTGCTGATCGGCCCCGCCGGAGTGGGAAAATCCACCGTGACGATGCAGTATGTCGCTCATTTTCTGAAAGGGAGCGGACATGCCGCCGCCTATCTGTTCGATGAAACCCTGGAAACCTTTTTCGAGCGCACCGACAAGGTTTGTCTGGAAGGAATTCGCCGTTATGCCCAAAGCGGGCAGCTTCATGTGCAGCCCGTCAACCCGGCCGAGCTTTCTCCGGGGGCTTTCGCCGAAGAGGTGCGCCGTGCCGTTGAAGAAGGCGGAGCGGAAATTGTGGTAATTGACAGCCTGAACGGGTATCTGACCGCAATGACCGATGAGCGTTACCTCACCACGCACCTGCACGAACTTTTCTCTTATCTCAATCAACGAGGGGTGCTGACAATGGTGGTGGTTGCGCAGCATGGCCTGTTTGGAACCAAAATGACCGAATTAGACGTCTCTTATCTTGCCGACACCGTTCTCTTGATGCGCTACTTCGAGCTGAAAGGCAGAATTCATCAAGCCATCTCGGTGTTCAAAAAGCGAACCGGCCCCCACGAGCGAACCTTGCGTGAAATTCAGATCACCGAAACCGGTGTTCAGGTGGGAGAGGTGTTGACCGGTTTCCGGGGGTTGATGACGGGCGTTCCCGAATACGGCGGCAGTTTTCCCGGCGAGCTCGACTAAAGCGAAAGCGAGTGCAATGATGAACGCGCAGGCCTCCTCTTCTTTTGCTTTTTCGGATTTGACTTCTTCCGTAGAAAACTCGTTTTTGGTTCTCGCCCCCTTTGGTCAGGATGCTCACCTCCTCTCTGAAACTCTGAGAAAAGCCGGGATTGCGGCCACCCCTTCCTTACAAATTTCCAGCCTTCTTTCCCTGCTGCCGCATTGTGCCGGACTTCTGCTCACCACCGAGGGCCTCGAAGACGGCATTCTGCCTCGCTTGAAAATGGCTCTTGCCGCTCAGCCCGCCTGGTCGGATCTGCCGGTTTTGCTGCTTTCACACGGGTCGGATGCTTCGGCCTATCCGCGCTTTGTAGAAGCTTTGGGCAATGTCACCATTCTTCAGCGGCCCCTTTCCTCCGATTCGCTTTTAACCGTAGTACGGGCAGCATTTCGCGCCCGTCAAAAGCAGCTTCAAGTACGGGATTTGCTTCAGAAAGGCGAAACGCAGCGAGCGGAAATCGAAACTCTCAATGATCGGCTGATTCTCGCTTTGGATACGGCTCGTTTGGGAACCTACCGCCTGGACTGGGATGCTCAGGAAATGCAAGCCTCCGAGCGGTGCAGGGCGAACTTTGGGGTTTCCTCTGAAGAAGAACTCCCCTTTGCTCGTTTTCTTTCGATGGTTATGCCTGAAGACCGTGAACGGGTAAAAAACGCGATGTGGTACGCTATCGAAACGCGCACCCCTTACGAATCGGAATACCGGATTCGCTGGCAGGACGGGTCGCTGCACTGGATTTCGGCAGCCGGACGACCGGTTTTGGTAGAAGGCGAAAAAACGCGCAGTATGGTGGGGGTAACCTACGACATCACGCAGCGCAAACGCGATGAGGCAGTGCTGCGCGACATTCAGGAGCGTTTGGAGGCCGCGGTAGATGCAGGCAAAATTGGGACTTTCGTGTGGGAGATCAAAACCGATCTCGTTTATGGAGATCGCAGCCTGGCCCGAATGTTCGGGATCGAAACAGACGGTCAAACCGCCCTTCCTGCCTCCATGTACTTCGGGCGGTTTCATCCCGATGATGCGGAAAAAACCGCCAGACTGATGCGGGAAGCCGTCTCTCGGAAAAGCACCTATGAAGCGGAATATCGGGTACTCAACCTGCACAACGAGGTGAATTGGTTTGTGTCACGGGCAACGGTAGAAAGAAACGCCGAAGGCGAAGCCCACCGCGTTGCAGGGGTAGTAATTGACATAACGGCCAGCAAACAGGCGGCGGCGGAACTCGAAGCCCGAACTCAGGAAGTTAACGAACTCAATGCCCGCCTTAAGCGAGCCATGACCGAAACCCACCACCGAGTGAAAAACAGCCTTCAGCTCATTTGTGCGTTTGTGGAACTTCAAATGCACGAATACCCCGACGGCATCCCAACGGTGCAGCTGCGGCATCTCAATTCGCAGGTGCAGACGCTTGCGGCAGTTCACGATGTCCTAACAATGGAAACGAAAGCGGGCAGCAAAGCGGACTTCGTCTCTTCCAAAGCTCTGCTGGAAAAACTGCTTCCAATGCTGAAGACCGTCACTGGCGGAAAGCGGCTGGATTACGGGATCGAAGACCTGCGCTTGACCTCAAAACAAGGCACATCGCTGGCCCTGATCACAAACGAACTGGTATTGAATGCCCTGAAACACAGCGGAGAAGCCGTTTATGTGGAATTTCGTGCGTTCGGTTCGCGGGTCACTCTAAAGGTAGAAGACGACGGGCCGGGTCTGCCGATAGGGTTCAGCGTCAAGCAGGCTTCCAACACGGGTCTCGCGCTTATCGAAAACCTGGCCCGCTGGGACTTGCAGGGTGAAACGGAGTACACCAATCGCCCGGGAGAGCGGGGGGCCAGTATTTCAGTCTCTTTTCCGCTCGCCCTTTCCGACTGAGAAGGCGGACTAGATCGGCTCGGACTTGATTACCGTGCCGCCCATCAGTTCGAGGGCATCTTTTAGAAGCCCGGTAGAAACCCGTTTATCGGGAGGTCTGGGGGCTGGCGTGGAATTCATCGGGGCAGAAGCGGGTTTTTCGATGTTTGCCTCCGACGGGGAGGTTCTGGGCGAGGGAGGCGGAGGTTCCACCGTCGGCAGGGCGAAATCGCCGAAGCCGCCGGTGCTGACTACTTGTTTTTGCTCGATAGGCACGTCCAGCAAAGCCGTCATAGACATCCCGTCGTCTGCAGAAGGGGCAGGAGGGGGCGGCGCGTAATTTTTGCCGCCATTGTCGCCGCCCCGCTCGTCAATCGTCTGACACCGAATAGTGAAGCCAGTTGTATTCAGCCCCTCGTTGATTTTCTCCTCGACCAGCGATTTCCCTTTGGCATTGTTTTGGATACGGTTCATCGCGAACGAATCGGAGGCAGGAAACCCTAGAACCACTGTTTTGTTCTGCAAATCCAGTACCTGCGCTTTGGCAAGCCAGGGTGCGCCCGAAGGACTGGCCCTCTCGAAAAGTTTCAGAATACGCGGCCAGGCCCGCTTTACGACTTCGGGCGTGATGGCGTCGGCAAAGCGGGAAGCATCGAAAGCCGGTTCTTCAGTCGGCTTTACGGGGTCGGGCTTAAGGCCAAAAGAGGGGGCGGCGAAAGTCTCGCCCCTTGGTTCGCTCACTTCCTCTATTTCCGCCGAATCATCATCTTCAGAGTCCGCAGCAGCAAAAGAGCGGGGAGATGGGAGTTCCGGCTTGACTTCGGGGCGGGGGATGGTTTGCGGAACTCCCTCGGCGGCTTTGGGCGGCTCGACTGCACGCGGGGGCGGCTTCGATACGGGAGCACGTTCCGGGACAAAGGCCGCTGTGTTTCGCTCGATGTTTGCGGGCATCAGCTTCAGCAGGGTGCGTTCCAAAAGCCAGCGATGCTGATTGGTGAAGCGGATCTCTTTTTCCGCTGCCGACAGCACTTCCAGCATTTTAAGCAGTAGATCGGGCGAATAGAGAACCGCCTGCGGCAGCAGCCGGGAGGCTTTTTCCTCCCCCATTTCGGAAGAGACCGAGTTTTTCGCTCCTGCCGACAAAAGCAAAAGGTCGCGCAGATGCCCGCTCATGGCCGTAAGCAGCTGGCGTACATCCGTTCCGCTGTCCGTTAGATCTGCCGCAGCCGCCAGAGTTTCGCTCCAATCGTTGTGTGCAAGGGTTTCCGTCACCAACGCCAGCGTTTCTCCGCCGACGGTTCCAATGGCCCGCTGAACGGTTTCAGAAGTAATCCCCCCTTCGGCGTAAGCGATGACCTGCTCCAAAAGCGAAAGCGCGTCGCGCCACGAGCCTTCGGCGGCGCGTGCCACTGCAAGCACGGCTTCGGGTTCCGCCGTATAGCCCTCTCCTTCCACCACGCGCTGTATCGCGGCTCCCAGGTCTTGGAGGGTTCCGCGCTTGAACTGATACTGCTGGCAGCGGGAGCGAATGGTAATCGGAACTTTGTGATACTCGGTGGTTGCCAGCACAAACACGACGTGCGGAGGCGGCTCTTCGATGGTTTTGAGCAGGGCATCGAAGGCTTTGGAGGAAAGATCGTGAACCTCGTCAATGATGTAGACTTTGTAGCGGGCTTCGGCGGGGGCATACTGAACGTTTTCGATCACTTTTTCGCGCACATTGTCCACGCCGGTTTCGGAGGCGGCGTCAATCTCCACGACATCCAAGCAGGTTCCTTCTCGGATCGAAATGCAGAGGCGGCAAACCCCGCAGGGTTCCGGGTTCGGTTTGTCGGTGGCAATGCAGTTGAGAGCGCGGGAAATCAGGCGAGCGGTAGAGGTTTTGCCGCAGCCGCGTGCCCCGTGAAACAGGTAGGCTTGAGCGATGTGCCCGGAGCGAATCGCATTTTGCAGGGTGCGGGTGACATGATCCTGCCCCATCAGTTCCCCGAAGGTCTGAGAGCGGTATTTACGATAGAGCGCGATGTAAGACATAGCGATGAAGAGCTGGCAAAAAGTGATGGGGCGGATGAAAGCGGCAAACGACGCTCAGAGCCGGGTTGACAGAACATACGCAAGGGATCAATCTTAAGGCTGCTGAGTCACCTCTCTGACCTGGTTCGTCCGTCCCTCACTACGACTGGCCCGGCTCTCAACGCCGTTTGCTGTACAAATGATACCCGATTTTAGGTTCTGAGTCCAGAAAAATCCAGTGACTGCAAAAGAGAACTCAACCGTCCTATTTATGCCTGTAGATTGCTGGCTTTTTCGCTTTCGCCCAATTGTCAGTAGACATTTAGAGTCTAGTTCACCCGTCCTTTATCATGGCATAATGCATGATCTTCTGAATTCATACCCTGCACCCGTGCGTATTAAATGCAAGTAACGCCCGCAAAGTGGTTCCTTTGCACGGTTTCTAAACACTAATTTTCTTGAAAGCCTTGTTTTATGTCGGATCAACCTCATTTTGAGAAAGCACCCATTCAAGAAGCGATCATTGACATCCGTTTGCATCCAGCAGAAGAGGTGTCGCTGGCAACGCTGCGACGTGTGCGTGATCGTTTGCAAAACGAATACCCCTCCGAAGCGAAGGTCGTTGAGCAGCAGGTCGAGTTTCGAACAGACCCTTCTGGCGTTCAGGCGAGTGCGTCGGAGCGTGGTTTTCTTCTTACCAGCAGCGACAATCGTCAGATCAATCAGATAACTCTCGACGGCTTCGCCTTCTCATTGCTGGAACCCTACTCGACATGGGAAGACTTTATTTCTGCAGCACACTCCGCCTGGCAAGTTTACTCAGGTGAGGTAGCTGTCAGCCGCTTCGGTCGAATCGCAGTACGCTTTATCAACCGATTTGATTTTCAGGAAAAAAAAATAGACCTGCAAGACTATTTTACGCTGCGCCCTGAGTTTCCCAGTTCGATTGGGGAGCCTCTTATCGGATACGGACTGAGGATTGCAGTCTCTGCACCCGACATTCAGGGGATCATCGCAATTGCCCAAAACCCCATTCCGCCCAGACACGAGGAAGGTGTCTCGCTGCTGCTCGATATTGATGTCTCTCGAAATCAAGATCTGCCTCAAGCGGCCGATGAAATTTGGACGATATTACAACAATTTCGGGCGATTAAAAATAAGGTTTTTGTTTCCTGCCTCACCGATAAAACGAGAAAGATGATTTCATCATGAGTTTTGTTGTCAACCAAGAGAGTCCCAAGGGCGTGTTTACCCCAATGAGCGTAAGGGCAGAAGATCGCTTGAACAAAGCGGCGGACGCAAAAGACGAGCTTTTTACCTGGTATCGTTCTACTGAGACCGAACTTAGCCGCGCAACGCCTCACAGCCAAAAAGTCCAACAGGACTTCGATCTACTTTGCCGAGAGATTGAAGAATTAACGCTCTTCGAAGAGGGATGGGATGAGGACAACGCACACGCGATTGACAACAAAATGATCGTTCGAGCTCAGACTTTCGTCCGTCATCTCGACGAAGCTCTGCGAGGAGCAGCATTTGAGCCGCTCTGGATGCCGACGATTGGTGCGACACTCGAAGGAGGGGTTGAAATCTATTGGAGCCGACCCAACGAACAGCAGGCGATTACCTTTTTGCCGGAAGTAACCTCACTCCTCTATCGAAGGAACACCCCTGCCTCTAAAATCAATCAAACTGTTTCTTTGGAGGAGGCTCATCAAAAGGCGGTTACCGCTTTGCGGAGCGCATAGAGGGATGAGAGCTTTTGACGCCAAATCTTTCCGCTCCGAATAATGTTCTGTATCGCCGCGTGATTCGCCTTAACTTTGATAAACGCAGCGGTCGTCCCAGAGCGGAAGCCTTCAGACTCAGAGAACACGAAGCAAATCTCTCGATGTATGCGGCTTCTATAGTGACCCCCCGTCAGCTGCTGGAACTCGTCATTCAGGAAAAGCAAAACCAGGTAGAGAAACTGGCGAAACTGCCTGCCCCCGATGAACTCCAGCAAAAAAAGTTGAATAAGGAGCGCAACTGGCTTCAGAGTTACCCGAATGCCGAGGCAGTTTATCGGGATTACTGTATTGCGGAAATCTACGTCGGAGATATTCTCGCAATGCAGAAAACGGGGGCGGCTTCATTTTCTATCGGCCCCGTGCGCTCAGACGGTCATATGGACATCCTGGGTGATCGAGAGGCGTTCGAATACCACAAAGACGATTTTGTCAACCTTTTCGAAGTTCAAAAAGCGCGAATGCTTTCGGAAGAGGAATGTCTGCGCTAATCGTTAATTCATCTGCAATGCACATTTCGGCGTCAGATGAAGCATCCAATTCTTAGACTGGCTTCGATTTTACTGGTCTTCGAGTTCGCCCCGAATCAGCGTGACGCGCACCGAATCTTCGACAAAAGTCGTGATCGCTTCTTCTTTGTGGATCACTTCGATCTGTTTTTTGAGTTCGGCGATTTTGGTTTCCAGTCCGCGCTTCTCTTTTTCGTCCTTTGTTCGCACCAGTTCCCGCGTAAAGCCTGCCAGACGCATTTCCAGAGCCGAACGCATCAATCGAAGCTCACGGGCACGCGGGTTTTCGCCCAAAACATCCTCGATCACTTCCTCTTCGGAAACGGTCTCTTCTTCGTAGTCATAGCCTGACATCTACAGGTTCCTCATAATCACGCCCTGTGCCTTCAGGTCAAGCTTGCCCAGGTCGGGAATTTCGTAGCGATTGCCGTCTACATCGGTCATCATCATCCGCGAGGAAGAAAGCTCCACCAGGTTGTCACGCAGATTCCGCACTGTAAACTCGATTTCTCCCTTGTCAGTGTCCACCTTCCAAACCACCGTGCCATACTCTTCTTTCACCGAAAGCACCCGTTCGATGATCGGCACGAAATAGCGTCGTTCCAATTCCGTGTGCAGCACTTCCCGCGACGCAGGTTCTACCTGAGCAAGCTGCTCAATCAGCCCGACATCTTTGCCGCCGCCATCCAGCACGCCAATGAATTCTTCGGGATTGGAAAGCGGAAAGGCACGCGCCACCGTGATTTTAATCCAGGAACGGTCTCCTTCCAGGGTGAGACGCGGAACGCCTGCCTCGCGAAACACTCGAATTCGCTTGGGGTCTAAAAGGCGCAGCTCGAAAGCGGCGGGTTCGGATGGAACGGTATCGAACATCGAAATCCTCTTTTCTCAGGGTCTTTTCGTTTGGTTTCAACTGACTTTTAAGTTTACCCTTCTTGCAGCCGCCTGCTCTCTTTTCGAGGAAGATTTCTGCCGAAAATGTGAGGGTGAAGATAGTTCGCCAATTTGATCATCTTCCGATTGTTTTTCAGATTTTTACAGAAAATGCTTCAGACCATGATGCCTCACTTTCGATCCGAACCAACACCTTCCTTTGAAGCCCTGCCGGAAAGCCGGGATTACCGTCTGCTTCATGGCTTGATTGTCCTCCTTCCTCTTTTTACGGGATTGGAAGCCGCTCTGGTTTACGTTTGCAGCAGCAAGCCGGTCCCGACAGGCTTCTCTTTGTGCATTTTGATGTGGATGCTGCCTGTCCTTCTGCTTTCCCTAATGCGATTTGGCTTTCGCCTGGTCACCAAGGTCAGCCGGTCGCAGCAAGCCATCGAAGCTCACGAGCACCACCTCGAAAAAGCCCAGGAAAGTCTTACCCGCTTTGCACAACTCATCGAAAACAGCGATGAGTTCGTCTCCCTAACAAACGATCAGGGGGAGATGTTCTATCTCAATCCTGCCGGACGCGAAATGCTGGGCCTGCCGCCGGAAGCAGACCTCTCCACGCTGCAAGTTGAGGAATTCTATCCGGAGGAAACCCGCGCTCGGCTTCGGGAGGAGGCTCTTCCTGCCGTGGAAGAGTTTGGACGCTGGGAGGGCGAATGGCGGCTCAAACACGGCCAAGAGGACAAACTTCTCGATCTTGCATCCAGCATTTTTCAGGTGAAAGACCCTCAGACTCAAGAACGGCTTTGTCTGGCAATGGTTCAGCGCGATGTTACATTCGAGACTTGGCTGAATACGCAGCTACAGCAGAATATCATGGTGATTCAAGAGCAGAACGTCGAGCTGGAAATGCAAAAAATGGAACTTCAGCGAGCGAACGCTCAACTGGCAACGCTGGCGACAACCGACGGTTTAACAGGATTGAAAAACCATCGCACGTTTCAGGAGCGGCTGGCGGAAGAGTTTGGGCGCAGCGTGCGCTATGGTTCCCCGCTCTCGCTGATTTTTCTGGATGTGGATCGTTTCAAACAGTACAACGATTCGTTCGGTCACCCTGCCGGGGATGCAGTCTTGAAGCGGGTTTCGGATGCCCTGGTTCATACCGCTCGCCTCAGCGATGTGGTCGCTCGTTATGGCGGCGAAGAATTTGCGATCATTCTGACGGAAACCGATGCACAGGAAGCAAAAATTGCTGCCGAACGCCTGAGAAGTGCCATTCAGAACGAACCCTGGACTCAGCGGCAGGTGACGGCCAGCCTGGGGATTGCGACGTTCGGCGTGGAAACTCACGATCCGGCCACCCTTATCGCTCAGGCCGACGAATCGCTTTACTATGCCAAACAAAATGGGCGAAACTGCTCTTATCACTACCTTGACATCGAACCGCAGCGAAGCGTTCTCAATCTGACTGAAGTCCCGCTCATTCAACCTCTTTTCTAAAATGATTTTGGTTCCGACCGACAGAAGGAATTCCGGCTGTCCGTTGCGAATTAAGAGCTAATGCAGGAGAGGGTGGAGGCAATGGCAGGTCAGATCACCGTAGTAGGCAGTTCGAATATTGATTTCATCATGCAGGTGGCACGACTTCCCCTGCCGGGCGAGACCGTGACGGACGGGAAGTTCACTCAGGCGTTTGGCGGCAAAGGGGCAAATCAGGCCACGGCCGCTTCACGCTCCGGCGGGGAAGTTGTCTTTATCGCCAGCGTCGGGGAAGACACCTACGGCAAGGCAATGAAGAAAAACCTGCGGGCGGACGGCATCGAGACGCGCACCCTGCAATTTCACCCTCACATTCCAACAGGTTCCGCCCTGATCCTGGTGGATGCCGCCGGGGAAAACTCCATTGCGGTGTCGCCCGGAGCCAATCATGCTTTTTCCCTCGATCACCTTGAAGCCTGCGCCGAAGTGCTCCGAGGCTCGTCCTTGATTCTTTTGCAGATGGAAATTCCGGCTTCAATTTTGGAACGCACCTTTGAGATCGCCTACAAAGCGGACGTACCGGTGATGCTGAACTATGCCCCGATCAAAGATAAAGCCATCGAGCTTTCGGAAAAAATCGCTTATCTTGTGGTCAACGAAATCGAAGCGTCCGAGCTGACCGGCCTTTCCGTTAAAACCGAGGCCGAGGCTCGAAAAGCGGCGCAGGCACTTCGGACAAAAGGGATCGAAACCATTATCGTCACCCTGGGAGCTTCCGGCTCACTTCTTCTCACCTCCGAACTCGAAGTGCTCATTCCGGCGTTCCCGGTAACTCCGGTAGACACCACCGCAGCCGGGGATACGTTTTGTGGAGCTTTGGCTACCGCGCTCACGGAAGAAAAACCTCTTTCCGAAGCGGTGCGTTTTGCGAGTGCCGCTGCCGCCCTCTCCGTCACGCGCATGGGAGCACAACCTTCTATTCCCCTGCGACCCGAAATCGAAACGAAATTGAAAACTTCTCTTCTTTCCTGAAAGACCTCGTATGAAATCGCAGTACCCGGCTTCTGAAGCCCAAGCGCAGAAGCGCAAAAGGCGGCAGGGCAATGTTTCCTGTTTTCCTCTTCTCGCTCTTCTCATCGCCGGGATTTTGTCGGCAGGGAACGGAAAGCGCGTTGAAGGACAGGAGCCGCCGCGAGATATTCCGGTTTCCGAGATCGAAAATCAGGACGGAGCCGTTGAAAAGACCGAGGGGAGCACGCCGGGGGTTTTGCTGACACCCGCTCTCTCAAAACCAGGACGGGATGAGAAATACGGTGAAACGTACCTCGCACAAATCATGGTCTATGCGCTTGAACGCAAAACCGGAAAGCCTGAACGCTATGTTCGCCGGTTTCGCATTTACGTCCCGGACGCAGATTCGCTTCCCTTTGCCCGCAAAGCGGCGCGAACTCTGCTGACACTCTTCACCCTGACGCGAGAGAAGCTCGGCTGCGATCACCCGCGTTCTACTCCGGTCGTCAACGTTTGGATCACACGCTCCACCCCCGCTCAACTGTCTTCCGACATCGGCGGTGAACAAACCCGAAACGATATTTATCTTTACCATCTCACAGAGGAACGAAAACCGATTGAATGGCTGCGCGAAACGGCCCATGAGTACGGCCACTTCGTGCTGCCGGGAATTTCAGGGTTCACCTCGCCCGAAGAGTGGGGCAACGGCGTTTTGGGAGAACGGCTGTTTCTTTTATGGATCGCTTTCGGCCTGAGAGAAAACACGCTTTCTGCCGAAGCAGTTCCGCTTGCAGCCCCAGCGGAAATCGAACGGTACAGGAGCGAGCAGATCACCCCGCTGATTCGGCGGATCGCCGCCGGGGGGATAACCGAGGCTCGAATCGCAAAACGGGATGCAGGCCAGATGGAAGCGTTTGTTTCTCTCGCGCTGTACTGGCGGAGCGTGTATGGGGAGGCCGCCCTTCGCGATGCCTTTGCCGAAACTCATTCAGCAAAAACAGAGGGCTTTGCCCAGGCCGGGGATTTCCTGCGGGGGGCCTTTCACTCTCTGAAATCTGCCTCTCGAATCACCCTCCTTTCTCCGTTCTCCGCAGGAAATCCCCTTAAGCCGACCGCTTTTCAGGTCTATCTACCCGCCGGAGCCTATCGAATACAATCCCACTCTGGTAAAAGCACAATCGAAATTGCGGAAACGGTTCAGACCGGAAACCTGCTGAAGGTAAACACCTCCGGCTGGAAAAAAGCGACTCTCACCGGCAGGCTCGTCCTGATTCGCCAATAAAATGAAGGAAACATTTTACCTTCTCGTTTGTCGCCATTACAGGAAATTCTGCTCCGTCCATTCTGTCGGGTAAACTCTCCCCGTCACATTCCGTTTAGACAAAACCTGTGCCAATTCACGTATCAAGTAAAGAAGAGGAGATCGAAATGAAAACAGAGTTGAAAGTTGGAGTCACGCTCGCTGCCGTTTCATTGTCCCTATTAGGGTGCGGAGACAACAAGCCCGCAGAAACCGCTCCGCCTGTGCAAACGGCAGCACCGAAAGCCCTTGAGACACCTTCGCCCACTGCGGCAGAGGCAGGCAAAACTTCGCTTCATATGCCGCCCGGAAACGAGGCCCCAATGACGGCGGAGGGCGGAAAGGGAACAACGCCCCCCTTCGCGGGGGGAGCCTCCCTGACGGCAGAAGAGGCCCTCGCTTCGGTTCCGAAATCGGAGCCGAAGTATGCTCCTCTTCAGAAAAAGCAGGACGAAGCAGAAGCGGCACTGAAGGCAAAGCCCGCCGATGAAGCCGCAAAAAAAGCCTATGTCGAGCAGACCTACGCCTATGGGCATGAATTGATGGCGGGCGACAATTCAATCAACCAAAAAGTGAAGTATCGGGCGGCTCTGGCTCTTTTCCGCCGTGCGCTCAAAGTGGATTCCACTCATGCGCCAACGCTGGCGGATAAAAAAATGATCGAGGATATTTACGGGCAAATGGGTCTGTCCATTCCTCAATAGAGCGAGGAGAAAGAAAGCGATGAAATTTGCTGCGTGTGCTTTTCCGCTGTTCGTATGCTGTAGTCTTGCTGGCCCCGTTACGGCGCAAACTTCCCGCCGAAGCGGAGCCGGGAAAATGACGAAAAAAAGCGGTTCTCTCGTGCTCGTCAAAACCGATAAGGCCTTTTATAAACCGACCGAGCCGATCAAGCTTTCGATGACGTTCCAAAATAACACGAAAACTCCAATGAAAATGGAGTTTTCGAGCGGGCAGGTCTATGATTTTCACGTTTGGTTTGGAAAGCCCGAAACCGGGGAACTCGTTTGGTCGTGGGGGATGGACAAACGATTTATGGCGATGCTCCAAAACAAAATGGTCGCTTCTGCCAAAACGCTGGCCTACTCGGAAATCTACCTGCCGGGAAAGCCGCTTAAACCGGGAACGTACACGGTGGTGGGAACCCTCACTACCCGGAGCGAAAAACGCCCCAAGGGAGCAGCGACCTTCAAGGTGGCCGGAGAGACCACCTCGGCTCGCCCCGCCGCTGGCGGCTTAAAGGTTACGGGAGAGGAAGCCCTGGTCAGCGTTCCGAAAACCGATCCTCAGTTCGAGGAGGATGCCAGAAACCTGGCCGAAGCGGAAGCGGCTCTCAAGGACAAACCCAATGATGAGGCGGCCAAGAAAGCCTGTGTGGAAGCAGCCTACACGTATGGTCACAAAGTGATGGGCGGCACAAGCCAGGTTCCCCCCGCCATTAAATATCGGGCAGCACTCGCGCTCTACCGCCGCGCTCTAAAGATAGATGCGGGGCATCAACCCAGTCTTGACGACAAAAAGACCATTGAAGACATCTACACCCAAATGGGGCGGGCAGTGCCGCAGTAGTGTCGTCGGTAAAAATTCGGTCAAAGAGGAGAGGACACTATGAAAAACTGGCTGGCTTCCTGGGCAGCCAGTGTGCTGGCTCTGCTGGTCATTACGCAATTGGGCGTCGGCGTCAAAGCAGAATCGGCGGCGGCAGGAGCCCTTTTTATTGTAGCTTTGTCTTTGGTGAATTCATTTATTCGCCCGGTGATTTTGTTTTTCGCTATGCCGATCAACTGCATGACCTTCGGGCTGTTCGGGTTTGCCCTTAATGTGGGAATCTTTATGCTGGTGGGAAATTCGATTAAAGGCTTTCGGGTTGAAAGTGTGGCGGCTGCCGTGATCGGATCGCTGCTGATGGGACTTCTCTCCGGCGTCTTCGGCTTTTTCTTAAAGGAGAAAAAGTAAAAGGAACAGTGCAAGCTCGACTGAACCCCTCAACAAAAACGCCCTCGCCGTCCAAGCAAAAGCAGAACAGCGAGGGCGTCTCCTTGTCGCCGCTTTTACAGGCGCAGACGCACCTGAGCGGTCACCAGGGCATCGCCGTACCCTGCAAAGTGCAACGCAACTTCCGCTCCCACTCGACGGCCAAAATCTCCGCCGACCAGCAGCTTGCCCCCAAAGCGCGAGACATCTCCGAAATAAACACCCAGTCCGATGCCGCCGTAAACCTGCGTTCCGCCCACCAGCCCTTTCGAGTAGATTTGATCTACCGTTACCGGGAAAAGGGTGTTGACGCCGCCAAAGTTTGCGGAGACAATCGCATCCGCGTCAATACGGGTACTGAGGTTGGGGGCCAGCCCTTTGGTGGTGTAGTCAATTCCTCCGATGAATTTGGTGCGCGGCGAAACCATCGCTCCTAGCCGGACGTGCAATGGAAAAACGGCTCCGACTACACCCGTAGGATCGAGTTGTTTTTTCGCCGGGGCCAGACCATACGGATCGGCCTCATTCGCAAAAGCGGCGGAGCCGGAAAAAACCAGGGCACTCAGCCCGAATGTCCCCCATCCCAGCCAGGTACGTAGGTTCGGTTTCAATCTCATCTTCACTGTCATCAGTCGGGTCTCTCCTTGAGGGTTAAAGTCAGTCAATCGAAAACTTGTATCGTGGATAGAATCCTAAAAAAGCCCGTCTGCTCCTTAAGAGAACAGAGCCTTTGATTGGACAACGGGGCCTCTAAATCCTCTTTTCCATCCCCCTCTACGCAAAAGAAGACTGGGTAAATTCACAGAAATCTGCCCTCCTTCTCATGGCCCTCTATTTCGCGGAAACAAGTAGACATTTATTGTCAAGACACGAGTCGGCAGACAAAGAAAGATTCGAGAATCTTTTGTTTCCGGCTTGTAGATTCGCCCTAGATTTGCTATACTTTGCCCTATCCAGCAGAGATTTCACTAGATATAGTGTTTTTCGACTCAGTTGAAAACACTCGCTCACAGTCTCTGCCACTTTATGAGAGCCGCATGACAGTCATTGTCAGAAAGCGGTCGGAAGCCGGGCGAAATTCCTCAGCGGGTGAGTTCTCGGAGGGCAGGTTGAGCGGACAATTGGAATTTGACGAAGAGGACGAAGGGGTAACTCTGCGTCGAACCTGGGAACAATGTCTTCACCTGCTGGCCTCCAAAGTTCCGGTCGTCACTTTTGAAACCTATATTCGCCCGCTGCAGCCGGTTTCGTATCAGGGAAATACCATCACCCTGGGCGTTGCCTCCCCCTACGCTAAAGACTGGCTTGAAAAAAAGTCCACGAATGCCATCCGCAGCGCACTGGAGTTCCACCTGGATGTCACCGGGCTTCAGATTGTTTTTGTCGTGTTGTCCCGCGACCAGCGTTCCCCGGCCCCTCTGTCTCGAAAAACCGACGCCGCGCAAACAACCCTTCCGCTGGATGCCGATCCAGAGGAGACCGTTCCCAATCCGGCTCAGAATCAAGCCTCTGTTCCTCCTCCGACCCGCAATCCTCGATCCCCCGCTGGCCGCAAAGCGGAGCCGAAACAGGAAGAAATCGTTATTCCCTCTCTTCCGCTCAACGAACGCTATTATTTCAATACCTTTTTAGTGGGACGATCCAACCGTCTGGCTCATGCGGGAGCGGTGCAGGTGGCCGAGAAACCCGGTGAAATTTATAACCCCCTTTTTCTCTATGGCGGGCCGGGGCTGGGTAAAACACATCTGATGCATGCCATCGCTCATCAAATGCGAATTCAACGCCCCGAAGCGAGGATCGCGTATGTCTCCGGTGAATACTTTGCCCAGCACTACATCACCGCTCTTAAAGAGCACGCCACAGAAACTTTCCGCCGCCAGTATCGAATGGTAGATGTGTGGCTGGTGGATGATATTCAGTTTATCGCAGGGAAAGAGCATACGAAAGAGGAATTTTTCCATACGTTTAATACTCTGTATGGAAGCGGAAAACAAATCGTGCTCGCTTCGGACCGAAGCCCCCGCGAATTGAACACGATGGACGAGCGGCTGCGTTCCCGGTTTCAGAGCGGACTGATCGCCGACATCAGCCCGCCGGAGCTGGAAACCCGTCTTGCTATTCTGCAAAACGGGTGTGTGCGTGAAAAGGTGAAAATTTCAGACGATGTACTGCTGTATATTGCATCAGCCATACAATCCAACATCCGCGCTCTTGAAGGAGCCTTTACCAAGCTGCTAGCCTATTCTTCGATTATGAAGCTGCCCATCAATGAGGAATTGGCACAGGGTGTTCTAGGCGAATACTTTATCGAAAAGCCGATCCGTGTGCGTAAAGTCACTGTGCAGGAAGTAGTGGAGGCAGTGGGAGAGCAGTTTGGAATTACGGCTTCAGCGATTTTGGGGCCGGGACGCAACAAGGACATTTCGCTGGCGCGGCAGGCAGCCATCTATCTTTGCCGCGAATTGATGCCGGAGTCGAACACGAGTCTGATTGGGGCCGCATTCGGGGGGCGAGACCATGCAACCGTTGTCTATGCGTGTCAGAAAATGAAACTGGTTTTAGACATTGATCCAGAATTAAAGGGGTTGATTCTAAAGCTGCGTAAAAGCCTTCAGTAGTTTAATTTAATAAACAACTGGGATATTTCCAGAATACTTACAACTGGAGATTCTGCCGTCTCTCAATCCTGAGTTTTAAGTTTTCAACAATTCCGACCTTGGGGTCATGAAGTTGGAAATAAGAATTGGAGAAATCGTTTCTTGAAAACTTGTACTTAAACAAAGATTGTTGAAAACTACAGGGATAGTATTGAGTCAGGGACTCAATACTATGGGGATAGTTTTGAGTCTTCTGACTCAAAACTCCTTTTTTCTTTCTGCACAGAAATCACTCTGTTGAAAACCGGCCAGTTTTGAGTCGAGTTTTCAACAGTTTCAACAAGAGATTGTTGAAAACTATGGGCATAGTTGTACAGGGAGACTCCTGATTCAGGTAGACTCTCGTGTGTTATCAGAATCTATCAGAATCCGCAAGAGTCCATCAGAGTCTCGATTCAACTGAGTCAAGCGACGATTTTAGCGTCTCTACTACTGCCATAGTATTGAGTCTTTTCAACAGACTAAGCATTAGCATTACAGATTCTTTTAGAATCAAATAATAGTGATTCAGATTCTTTCTCGGATGAGAAAGACCCGATTGAAATTTCACGAAGGAAGAGAAAAGGGAGAGACAAAGAAAACGATCCCCAGATCTCAAAGGCTCGATCCTCAATCATGCGCGTTGTTCAGTTGAAACTTTCTCGCTTTAGAAATTATCGGGAATTGAGTCTCGATTTTGGAGAGGGAATCAATATCTTTTATGGCCGCAATGCTCAGGGCAAAACCAATATCTTAGAAGCGATCTCACTTCTGGCGACCACTCGTTCGCTGCGAGCCTCCCGTGAATCGGAACTTATTCTCCAAAACGAAGAGACGGCTCATGTCACTGGAGAGATTGATCGAGAACGCGAGGGAGATACCGAGCTGATGGTTTCGGTATTTCAGGGAGACAAAAAAGCGGTTCGGGTCAACGGAATGAAGCGCGAACGAGTGGTAGATTTGCTGGGTCAGTTCAACGCCGTGTTTTTCGGCTCCATTGACCTAGCGATTGTGATGGGCGAGCCTGCCGACCGCCGCCACTATCTCAACATCGAGATTTCACAAATCAGCCCGCGTTATGTTTACGATCTTGGACACTACAAGCGGGTGCTGGCTCAACGCAACCGGCTTTTACGAGAACTGCGAGACCGGCCCCGTCCGCCAAAGGAGATGGGGCTGGATGTCTGGAATGAGCAGTTGATTCGCTACGGCTCGACCCTGTTTGAGAAGCGAAGGTTTTATCTGAATCGTTTAGCCCTGCTCGCCGACGAAATTCATGCGGAGCTGACCGACGGACGGGAACGACTGGAAGTTAGATATTTGCCGAGCATTGTTCTTCCGAGCGAAGGCGCGGAGTTTTCAACAAATCTTTCAACAGTTTCAACAAGGGAAGCCTCGAATTTCGGAGCGGGCGCAGGCGAAATCCACGAAAGCCGTGAAGAGGCTTACCTCTCCTCGGTTGCAGAGGAAGCGAATCCGTCCGAGACCAACTCCCCCATCGGGGAGCAGAAACCGTCAGCAATGCCCCTAGAAGCCCCGGAGTCTATCCAAAAGGCGTTTGAGCGGCAACTGAGCGGGGTAGGACAGGAAGAGGCCCGTAGAGGCACGACACTGCTTGGGCCTCAGCGCGATGACATCGCTTTTTTCATTGATGGAGCCGATGCCCGGCTCTATGGATCGCAGGGACAGCAGCGGACGGTTGCGCTGGCTCTCAAACTCGCTGAATTCCGTTTGATCGAGGAACACGTCGGTGAACCGCCCGTTATGCTTCTCGATGATGTGATGAGCGATCTGGATGACCATCGGCGCAAGCACCTGCTGTCGTGGGTGCGCCGCCGCTGTCAGACATTTATCACGTGTACCAATCTTCGCTCTTTTCCGAAAGAACTCCTGGCGGAAGCCGCCCTCTTTCAAGTCAATGCAGGAACCGTAACTCCCGATGCAAGAAAACGAACCACCCCCGCCAAGCCAATCACCGAAGAAAACCGAAGTGACCCCGCCAACTCCCCGCGCCCCCCGTCCAAGCCGCGAGAACGCTCCTCTGCGCGAAAGACAAGCCCCCCCGCCGAGAGCAACGAATGAACGCGGAACCTTTCGAGCCAGCGATGCCCATCCGATGGCCGGTTCCTTGATGCGAACGATCAGCGGAATGCCCAGCGCCCCGTTGATCCGGGAAAGCCTTGCGCTGGCCTATTGGTCGCGTGCTGTGGGAGAGCAGGCCTCCGCCGCCACGGAACCGAGCCATGTCCGAGACGGAATTCTCTACATCCGCACCAAAAGCAGTGTCTGGTCACATGAGCTGCAGCTTCACAAAGCCACGCTCATTCTAAATCTGAACCGGCTGCTGGGGGGGCGGGTCATTCGCGATATTGTGTTTCGTGCCCAGGGAATCGAGCGAAAAGCCCCGCCGGAGCCGGAGCAGAACCCCTCCGAAGAAGAGTTAATGGCAGTGATGCTGGAACCAGCGGAGAAAAACGAGCTGAGAACTCGGCTGGAGGAATTGATTCGAGTGGAAGACGATCATGCCCGCACCGCTCTAGCCCGCCGAATCACCCTCGACCTGAAACTGCGGCACTGGCGGCTGGAACACGGCTGGAAACTCTGCCCCCGCTGTGCCACCACGCACAAAACGGCGCAAATGCTCTGCCCAATCTGTCGGCTCGGAGATTGAACAGTGCCGCAAAACCGCGTTATTCTGAGTTGAATTGCTTAAATCTCAAATTCGATAGTCGTTTCACCAAATCAGGTCTGCTCAAGGATTCTCGGTTTCTCACGAGAGCACAAATCGTGAGAAAACAAAGCAGTCGGATAAATTGGCAGCCCGCGTTTTGCTCGAATCCGCGTGAAATAATCGAACATTCGAGCGGCAGGTTCACCCTGAGCAAAAGACTGGTTTTGCAGATAAAAATACAAATTAGAATCCTGATTTTCAGCCCAGCGAGTCGAGCTTTCACTCGAATTTCCACCTCGTTGTTACTGCTCAATAGTTGTTACTGTTCAAGGCAAGATCGGTGAGCAGTTCCTGATCGGGTCGTTGAACCGATCATTAGAGCCATAAGAGCGGCGAGTGTCAATCAAAACAAGAGCAAAATGAAACCAGAAAGCGAACAAAAGCAGGAGATGAATCTGCCTTCGGCCCAGCCCGACCCTCCGGCAGTGAAACTCGACAAGCTCAGTTTTTATCGGCGCGAAGTCGCTCAGGAATGGAATCTACTCTCGAATCGGGTGAGTTCCTACATCACCTCCCAGTCGTTTCTAGTGAGTGCCTACGCCATTTCGATGAGCAACGGCAACCCGAAATGGGGGGAAAAGTTCACGTTGTTTTTTCCGCTCATCGTTTCAACAGCAGGGCTTCTGGCGTCGTGGCGAGCCTATCCCGGCATCACGGGCGCGAGCAAAGTCATCAAGATGTGGCGGCTCAAACAAGATCGGCTTTTCTGGATAAACCCGGAAGAGGCCGCAAACGATCCGTCTCAGGCTCAGCGAGACCCGGCGATGGCCGACTATCACGATGACCGCCCCGTGACCCTCTCCAAACGCAGCCACGAAGTCAACGACGCCATCCATGCCCGCAGCCTGGATTTCGCCGTTTCCGCACCCTGGATTTTTGGCATTTGCTGGATCGCTCTTATCGCTTTGGTATTGATTTTGCACCATTCCCGATAACACAATATTCTTCGGGTTTTGCTCTCTATGCCGAAACGTCCTCTTTCTTTGTGCACCCTGGCTTTTATCTTGGGAATTCTTCTGGCTTCGACGCCTTGGGTATCCATCGCAAGTGGATGCGTGGGCGGAATTTTGCTGGCCCTAGGAATACTGATTCAGCGCGATTTCTGGGTCAGGTTAGGGCTTATCTTTTTAATGCTTCCGCTCGGAACTCTGCTGTACCTCCAAAGTCTTCAGCGAAGACCAGACGACATCTCCTATTTGCCGCTCCGTTATTTTCAGGTGACAGGTGTCGTGGAATCCGACCCCCAGCTTCATGCTGCCTCCTCTCCGTTTGTCACGCTCAACCTGAAAGTTTTGAGCGTCGAAGCCCAGCCCGTCACCGGGCGTATTTTCGTCCTGCTCAGCGGCAAAAGCCGAATAAATTCAGAAGGGAATACATTTGTATCCTCTTTTCCCGAATATGGGGACGTGATTTCATTGAAAGGCAGATTGGAAAATCCAAGGCCGGATGCCAATTCCGGTGAGTTTTCTGTGAAGGAGGGATTGGCGAGACGCGGAATAGACCGCACCCTGCGGGTAAATTACCGGGAAGAATGGGGGATAGTTCCTGCCTCAAATGCCCTTGTGTCACCCTTTCTTCGAGCGGCAATGAAAATTCGCCATACAGTGCTCGGCGCGGTTCGATCTCATTTTTCGCCCCTTTCCGCAGGCGTGCTCAACGGAATTTTGCTGGGAGCCCAAAGCGATCTGCCCGCCGATCTCCGAGAGGCTTTTCAGAAAACAGGAACCGCTCATCTGCTGGCAACGGCAGGGCTGCACCTCGGCATTTTGATCGCACTGCTTTTTTGGCTTCTCAAAGCGAGCGGCGTTTCCCGCCGACCCGCCTGCGTTCTGCTGATTTTGTTTTTGGTCGGGTTTGTCTTTGTAGCCGGAGGAAGACCGGCGGTAGTGCGTGCTGCCTTTCTCGGCGGCCTCACCCTGCTGGGTTACCTTATCGAGCGAGAGCCGGACTGGTGGAATATGACTTCGCTTGCCGCTTTGATCCTGTTGATTGATCGTCCTGCCCAACTCTACGATGAGGGATTTCAACTGACTTTCGTCACGGTGACTACTCTTATCGCTCTCTCTCCCTTTCTGAGCAAACCTCTGCACGCTCTGAAAAAGAAGGCACGGAAAGAAACGGGAGGCGGGCGTTTCGGCGGGCTGGCTCTGTCTGCGGTCGCAGGGGCTTTCCTTCTCTCGCTGGGAGCCCAGATCGGTGTTTTCGGTCGGGTGCTGCCTCAGGAGCATCAAATTTCACTTTTCGCCTGCTTTGCAAACGCTCTGCTGGTTCCTCTGATACTGCCGATATTTCTGTTGGGTCTGTTTTTCTTTTTGTCCCTGCCCCTCTCACCGCTCACCGCGCTCACAGTATGTGCACTGGATGGGTTGCTGAGATTTGTGATCTTTGTGGTGCGAGAGGGGGCAAACGTGCCGGGAGGAACGATCACAGCGGCGGAACTGCCCGACAGTTTTCCTTTCCTCTATTACGGGCTGCTCTGGAGCGCACTTTTCGCGCTGCATTCGCCCCATCGCAGTCGGCTTCTTTTGGAGCAGGCAGAAAGCGAGGCAGAGCCGTGAACCGAAAGAAATTTGCTGGAGCGACTCTGCTGGGGCTGGTGATTTATGTTGGGTTTTTCTTCAATCGTTCGACTGCACCGGGGCTGCTTCGCCTCACCTTTCTCGATGTGGGGCAGGGAGATGCGACCATTATCCAGACCCCTTCAGGGCACGTTGTCGTCATTGATACGGGCAATCTTTCGGAGGAGGGCAGAGAGGACGAAGGAAGAAAAGTGGTGGTTCCGGCTTTAAGGAGGCTGGGCTTGTCGAAAGTTGATGTTTTGATGCTGACACATCCTCACGCCGATCATATCGGCGGAGCAAAATCGCTGCTAAAGCTTATCCCGGTCGAATTGGTGATGGACAACGGGCAAAGCTCGGCTTCCCCGCTCGTTTCTGGTTATCTGCAAGAAGCGAGAGTACACAATGTCAATTATCGAAGAGGAAGGAGAGGGCAGAGTTTCGAGTTCGGAGACGGAGTGACAATGCGGGTGCTAGCTCCAACCGAAGAAGAAGCAGGCGGAAAGCCCAACAATGCCTCACTGGTCGTTCGCCTGGACTACGGGAAAACCTCGGCGATCCTGACCGGCGATGCCGAAGCCGAGGAAGAAGAGGAAGTCGTGCGGAGCGGCACACTTCTCGACTGCAACCTTTACAAAGCAGGGCATCACGGCTCTAAAACCTCGACTTCCCCTCGGTTTTTAGAAGCGATGCATCCGCAAGCCGCTGTGATCTCCTGCGGCAAAAACAACCTCTACGGTCACCCGCACCGGTTGACCGTAGAGCATCTGAAAAAAGCCGGTATACGCATTTATCGAACCGATCTTCAGGGCCAGATCACCTGCGAACTCGACGGCAGTCAGTTAAAAGTCAAGCCGCTGCGGGAGTAAATCAGGCTCCGGCAGCGGCAAGGGTGGTTCCGCTAAAGAATCTCTCGGAGGGCTGTCAGGAATTTCGTATTTTCGGCGTCGGTTCCGATGGTGACTCGCAGGTGTGTGGGTGCACCGAAAATGTCTCCCGTTCGGGTGATTACCCCTCGGTGAAGCAAAGCCGTAAACACCTCTTTTGAGTCTCTGCCGGTGTCGAACCAAACGAAGTTTCCATAGGTCGGAGTGTAGATCAGCCCCATCTTCTCGAAGGCGGCGTAGAATTCGGCTTTTCCTCGGCGGTTGACGGCAAGCGTCTGTGCGGTATGATCCGTATCCTGCAGGGCGGCAATTGCGACTTCCTGCGCCATCGCATTGACGTTAAAAGGTTCACGAGTACGATTGAGCCAGTCGGCGATTTCAGGGCGCATCACACCGAAGCCGATCCGCAGCCCCGCCAGCGCATAGGCTTTGGAAAAGGTTCGCATCACCACGACGTTGCGTCCGTCTCGAACCCATTGCAATGCATCGGGATAGTCCGGGTCTTCGGCGGCATATTCATAGTAGGCTTCGTCCAGCACGAGGATGGCCTGCTCCGGCACTTGCTCCAAAAATCGAGCGACCTTTTCCCGTTCCGCAATTGTGCCGGTGGGGTTGTTGGGATTCGCCAGAAAAATAAGGCGAGTGCGCTCATTGAATTTTGCCGCCATTGCGTCCAGGTTGTAATTCCAATGAGAATCGAGCGGCACGAAGTGAACTTTCGCATCGTTGAGGTGGGCCGCCGCCTCATAGCGGACAAACGAGGGATTGCCCTGAATAATTTCGTCGCCGGGGGAAAGAAACGTCACGCCCAGCAGGTGAATGATGTCGTCCGAACCGTTGCCGAAAACCAGCGTCTCCGGGGCGACATCGAGAAGTGCGGACACCGCTTCCCGCAGCCGGTAGGAATTCGCATCGGGATAGAGGTGCATTTTTACGGCAAGCTTCTGCATGGCTTCCACAGCACGAGGGGAAGGCCCCAGCGGATTTTCGTTGCTCGCCAGCTTCACGATTCCGGTGATACCGAGTTCTCGTTCCACTTCTTCAATCGGTTTGCCGGGGCGATAGGGAACGAGTCGTTTCAGTTTCTCCTCAACAACGGGCGAAGGAAGCGCAAAATCATTTTTTTCGGCAAGCAGCATAAAGAGTGTCCTCAAAAGTTCGATTTGATTGTGAGATGAGCACGCATCAAGGTGAAGAACAGGCTTGGCCGCACGCTACCGGAACAATTCATCAATAAGGCGGAAGCCGTCCTCAAAGAGCGTTTTGGTTTCCTGCACGGCGCGTTCGTCGTAAGGCAGAACTTCGCGGCGGAGCGAGGTTTGTGAGTCGTAGAGCAGATACGGGACAGGGCCGATTTTATGGCCGCGAGTTGAAACCGGCGTCATGTGGTCGGGGGCACACAGCAGACGGAACGGCTCGCCGCGCTCTTTCAACCCCTCCACAATCTGCCCGACGATGTGGCGGTCGAAGTTTTCGATGCCTCGAATTTTTTCTTCGATGTCTCCCGCATGTCCTGCTTCATCGGGCGACTCGACGTGAACCCAGACAAAGTCGTGCTTCTTCAAGGCTTCCAGCGCATAAAGCCCTTTGCCCGCGTAGTTGGTGTCAAAGTAGCCGGTTGCCCCCGGAACGTTCACAAGTTCGAGGCCGACCAGTTTGCCCAGGCCGCGCACCACATCCACTGCCGAAATGACGGCTCCCGTCCTCCCCCGCCGCTGGAAAAACGAGGGCAGAACCGGGGCGCGACCCGGACTCCAGAGCCAGAGCAGATTGGCGGGAAGTTTGCCTTCGGCGCGGCGTGCCCGATTGAACGGCAGGCTGTCCAGCAGATTGAGCGAGTCCTCGATAAAGGCGCGAATTTTCGTATCGCCTTCCCCAACCGGATAAATTTCACGGAGGGGCTTGCCCATGTTCTCGTGGGGCGGGGACGTGATTACGTCTACCGGCCCCTCTGCCCAGCGCAGAATGTGCCGATAGGACACGCCGGGAAACAGGGTCATTGCACGAGTAGCCAGCTTTTCATTCGCGAGGGCAATGATTGGTCTCGCCTCTTCGGTCGTAATGTGCCCCGCACTGTAATCCAGCAGAGTTGTGCCGTCCGTCGAGACAATCGAGCAGCGAAACGCTACGTCTTTCGGGTCCATCGGAATACCCATTGCGGCGGCTTCGATAGGGCCTCGCCCCGTATAATACTGCTTTGGATTGTAGCCCAGCAAGGCCATGTTTGCGGCGTCGGAACCGGGGTACATATCCGGCGGCGTCACCTGAACCGCTCCCACGCGCCCGGTTTCGGCAAGCCGGTCGAGGTGGGGCGTCCGGGAAACTTCGAGCGGAGTTTTCCCTTCCAGCTCGTCCAGAGGCAAATCTGCCGCGCCATCGGGAACCAGCAACAAGTATTTCAATCGTTTCGCTCCAAAAATAAACCACCCGCTGCGCTAGCGGTAAATGCCGTTACGATCCCTGATGTCCAAGAGGGTCACTGTCTGCGCTTTGTCATCAATCTCATAAAGCAGACGATAACTTCCGACTCTCAGCCGCCAGCCTTCTCTTGCCGTAAGCTTTAGACAGCCAGCAGGCTGCGGCTCGCCCTGCAACCCGACCAAGGCCGCTTTCATACGATCAAAGTGTGTCCCCGGAAGAGTTGTCGGCGACTTTTGTGCTTTTTCGACAGTCGAACATCGTAAGTCACGTTCGCTGGCTCTCAATTTCCGAGAGGGATTCCTCCAGCGAAACCGTTTTATCCCCCGATGCTTTCGCTCGATCCTAAGCTCGAATCGCGTCCAACTCGTCTTCGGCATCCAGCAGGGATTCGTAAGGAAGCAAATCCAAGAGAACCCCGACCCGCCCCCTGTGAATTCACCAAAAACTGCTGCTTAACGGTTTGCAGCTGCCTGCCCTCTCAGTCTCGGATTTCGCGAAGGATAGAGCCGCCGCCGATCACAACCTGATCTTTATCCTCACCCGAACCGCCGTAAAAAACCGCCGATTGACCGGGGGTGATCGCCCGCTGAGGCGTCTCGAAATTCAGCAGTGCCGTCGCTTCGGTTTCGCCGGGGGTGAGAACCGCCGTCATTGCCGAAGCGTTGTAGCGGATTTTTGCAGTGATCGGATAGGGCGTTTCGACCTCGTTCAGAGAGGGGATCGCACTCCAGGACAGCGTATCCACCTCACAACGAGAGGCGAAAAGTTCTTCGTCTTTGCCGACTACGACCGTATTGGTTTCCGCATTAATCGAGACCACATAGAGTGCGCCGTCGGTGGACGCAGGAAGCCGCTTGCGCTGACCCACCGTGTAGAACGCAATGCCTAAATGTTCGCCGACCACCTTGCCGCTCGTGTCCACGAGTTTTCCGCGCTGCGCCACCGCCGGGTTTTTCTCGGTGAGAAAAGTGACGTACCCTTCTTTGGGCACAAAGCAGATTTCCTGACTGTCGGGCTTGTTGGCAAGAGCCAGCCCCCATTCGTTGGCGAGGCGGCGCGTTTCGGCTTTTCCGCTCAGGTGACCGAGCGGCATCAGCGTTTTGGAAAGCTGCTCCTGAGTGAGCGTGTAGAGTGCGTAGGACTGATCTTTCGCGAGGTCTTTTGCTCGAAGCAGTTCGTGCCGCCCAGTTGTTTCGTTAAAGCGAATTCGCCCGTAGTGCCCGGTTGCCAGAAAGTCCGCGCCGAGGTTTTCGGCCTGTCGGAGAAGTTCCTCGAACTTCACACTCCGGTTGCACTCCACGCAGGGATTTGGAGTTCGTCCTTTGCTGTACTCGGCGACGAACTTATCAATGACTTTGTCCGCGAAATAGTCTCGAAAATTGAGAACATAATGCGGAATTCCAATTTTGGCGGAGGCGCGGCGGGCGTCCTCCACGGCTCCCAGCGAGCAGCATCCGCCGTATTTACCCTGATCGGCGTGCTCCTGCCAGATTTGCAGGGTGATACCGATCACTTCATACCCCTCCTCTTTCAGAAGGGCAGCGGTGACGGCACTATCTACTCCGCCGCTCATGGCGGCAACAACGGTTCCTTTGCTCATAATGCTCATAGAGTTATTATCTCATAGTTTGGGCCGATGCAGGAAGGGCAGATTTAGTCTCTTCGCTAGTAATACCAGTAGACCCACCAGTTTTTCATCGGGCGCATCGTGTCGTCAAAGGCTTTGTTGTCCAAACCCGGCATACTCTGAAACCAGTAGACAAGCCAGGCTCCCACGCTGTCCGGCGCAGTGCCTCCGTAGCGAGCGACCTTCTCCGGTGTCCACTTATCGGCCTTGTCCCTGCCGTTCGTTCCGTTTTTAAGACGAAAGTTTTCAATCGTCGAAAGCACCGGGTCTTTGTTATCTAAGTCAAAATCGCGGCGTGAATTCGGGGCAAAGCGCACACTGCCGCCCGCTGCCCATATTGCTCAAAATTTTGCACTACAATCTTTGCGGATACTGGGGTTATCTAAGTCAAAATCGCGGCGTAATTGCTGACCCGAAAGGCTTCCCCTTTAACTTTATAGAGAAGAGTGGACTCGTTTTGATACTCGATTTCACGTTCTCCGCGTTCCTCAAACCGATTGAAGCTCAGCCCGTAACGGCTCGCCAGGTTAAACCCTGCAAACTCCGTAAAGTATTTCGTCAGCGAGGGAACCGCTTTCGCCTCCGAAACCGCTTCCAAACTCAAGCCCAGGCTTTCCAACGCCCGCCCTGCTCCTCGCGCCGGGTTTAGGTGCAAAAAGCGCAGGCTCCGCGTCACCGGCGGCAGATCGGAAACTCCCTCGCCGCCGACAACGATCTCTTTGCCGGGGACTTTTCGCGAATTGGCATCATAACCGACGCGAAGTTCGAGGCAGTCTTTCGGCTTGCCGCTTCCCCCCTCATTGGCAACAATCCAAACTTCATGAACCAACCCCCTGCCTGCGAGTTCCGCAAGCGAAAGTCGGCGGGTCGGCGTCAGCGGGTCGGCAAAATCCATCAGTTCCGTATACTTTTCGGTGAACAGATCGGCGTAGCGAAAATTGTTCTGTCCCCCCTGCGCCTCCTCGATCCGAGGATATTTGGAAGAATTTCCCTCTTTGCGCTGATCGTCAGGAAGAGCGACTTCATCCGTTAGGTTCACCACTTTCGCAATCTGATACTCCAAAAACGGAACGGCTTTCGCGTCGGAGTAGCCATGATACCGGGAGGCCTCTTTCATGGCGGAAACCACAGCCTCCGCACGCCGCTTTGCCTCTTCGTCATTGAGACCGTTCACAAAATTGAGCACGAGCACTCGCGGGCGCAGCCCCCGAATTTCATGGTGATGAAGCCGAAGCCAGTCATCCGAATTGGCCCGGCTCTCCTTGTTGGGCCAAACGAGTTTTTCGTCGGGTTTGTCAGGTGATTGTGCCCCAGAAGGCACTCCAAATCCCATGAGGAGAGAAGGCAGCAAGCGAACACAAAAAACGAAGGGTTTCATCGGCAGTTCTCCAGAAAACTCATTTTGGGGGCAGCGGGTCGAGGAAAAGGCCCCATACCGTCGGAGAAAACTCAAATTTCAGCGATTTCACTAAGAGGGTGAGGTCACCGGAAAACCGATAACGCAGGTACCTCCCTGATTCCAGGGCGGACACAGTGGTTTCCGAGAGCAAATAGCCCGTTGAGTCGAGAATTTGCACTTGCAGCTCCTCTTTGCGACGCGAGAAATCAAGCAGATAAAGGCTTAAAACCCGCTTTCTTTCATCGTTCGTTTTCACGAAAAAAACAGCCGGACTTCCCATCATGCTGCTGAAGGCGTGCGGGTAGCGCAGGGTGGAACCCGGAGCCGAAAGCGGCAGACGGGGATCGGGGAGAGCCTCTCCTTTTCCGAAAACTCGAAAATCCAGTTCGGCGCGGCTTAAGGATAAGCCGGGGACCGCAAACACCGAGGCTCCATCGGGAAGGGGAACATAAAAAGCCTGCTTTCCGTAAACTCCCAGCCAATTCCCCTGAGTTTGGGTGTCCTTTTCAAGCGGCTCGACTTCCGCTAAACGGGCACTTGGAATCGGGGTCGCTGCCCTGAAACGAGTTCCCCCCGCATCTCCCACGCCGTCCGGGTTAATGCCGATCATGCCCATCCTGCGAAACAGCCGAAGCGTTTTTTCAGTAAAAGGAACCTCAGAGGCTTTCAAGACGGTGACGCCGCGCCGCAGATAGGTGGAGACGGCTTCTGTCTCCAAGGGCTCCTTGCCTGTGAGCGTCCACTGTTTCAGCGGAATAAGTTCACCATTAAGGAAATAGCCTTTTTCGCTGCTTTTGACGGAACCCAGAACAAAGTCCCGTTCCAGTTTCTGGAGCGTTTTTTTTCCGCGAAGCATCGTCAAGGTAAGCCGATGCAGGGGAGCACGGTAAGCCGGATCGAAAGGAGTGTTAACCCGCCAGAAAGGAGAGGTTTCCCATCCGCTGACAGTTTGCGAATAGAGAACGGCCTGCCTGCCTTTCGGAAACGAAATCGTCTGCACAGACGGTTTCGGATAGGCTGTGGTGTCGCCATTGAGGGCGGAAATCCGAAGCACGGCTTTTAGCTTCCCGGCTTCTGCGGGGGCAGTCAGTGCAGCGTCTACTCTCAAAGACACTTTTTTAGGGTCAGGCGTCAGTTTCAGATCACGGATCTGCGCTCCGCCCGAACAGGCCGTGCAAAAAAGCAGTGAGAAAACCGCAAGTGATGGCGAAGTCAGAGGTCGAAAAGCGGAAGTTAAATCGGGCATTTTGGTTGTTTTTGTGAAAAGATCAGGTCAAGATTACAGGTTTAGAGCAGCGAAACGGGATGGTAGCCAAGATAACGTTCCAGGGAGCCAAGCGGAAAATCCGACATCAGCAAAAACTGTGCGGTGATCCGCCAGCCGCAGCCCAAAAGCCAGCGCAGGCAAATGCCGTTGGTTCCCGGCACGGAGGCGTAAGCCTCACCTGTGTCGAGAAACCCGAAGTCGAAATGGCGTTTGCGCTGTGCCTCCAGCCGCTGAGTGACATGAGCACAGAATCTCGGAACCCAGTCTTCGCTTTGAGCCAGTGCAGGCCCTCCGCAGTGAAGCCCGGTATAGGCGTAACCAACGATACCGCCGGGTTCTCCCCGCTCATCAAGGCGGCGGAAAAGACGAGAAACGCCCTTCTCCCCGCTCATCTCCCGGCTCCAGAAAGCGTGTTCCTGGGGGCGGACAAACCCAACCACTTCACGATCCAGTGAGTCAAGTTCCTGCTGAGTCTGCGCGGTCAGCAGGATCGGTTCCGCCAGAAAGCGGGGACGAAGGCGGTAGGGCGTAAGTTCGTCTTCAAGATCGAGGATCGAATCGGACTCGTTGCCGGAAACCTTCAGCCGTTTTGGAGAGCCCGACAGCAAAAACATGGGCTGACGCGGCGTACACTCCGCTCGCTTGATGTAAAGTGCGTCGGCGGCAGGATGGTGCGAAGCCAGGATCAAGCGGCGTTTCGCCCCGTAAATCGTTCCGCTCTGAAGAACCTGACTGAGCAGGGCCCGCCCCACCCCCCGATGCTGATATTCCGGGAGCAAAAAAAATTCGGTGAGTGCCCACACGTCTTCGCGAACGATGCTTCGTGCATAGCCGACCGTGCGTGATCTGCTTCCCCGGTTTCTTTCCTCGGCCAACCAAAAACTGCTTTTGTCCGAAGTTCGTAAATGATCGCGCAGGGCTTGGTGCTGTTCCCAGACCGCCTCGATGTTCATGGCTCGCTTCATTACCTCAAACGTGGCGGGTTCGTCGTCCGCTTCCCCCATCCGAAGGCGAATTCGCTGCGGCAAAGCAGAAGAGGCCGAAACAGGGGCGGGCGTAAGAAAATCAGTCATAAACCCTTTAGATGTCGAGTGCGGTGAAACTTTCCGAGATCGCTTCAAGCGAAGGGTTCGGCTGAGAGGTGACCATCACCGTATGAAGTTTGACGTGATGGGCTTCGAGCAGTTCCTGCGTATTTCCGAAAATTTCGGCGGCTCCATCTGTAACCAGCAAAACGTCGGCGTCAATCCGCTCTTCGTTTCGCAGGCTTTCGATGTCCTGAAGGGCGGATTTAAGAGCGTCGTTAACATGGGTGGCTTCCCCGTTGAAATTCGTCTTTAGGATTTCGGTGAGGAGGGCGTCTTTTTCTTCGAGCGTTTTGGCCTGAAACGGCGGCAGAAGAAGATTCGGGTACATCTCCCCGGCAACCGCAAACCGCCGATAAATGTACCTTGCCTCTCGGTCTCCAAGATTGGCCCGCAATACTGCCGAGATCACTGCCATCGCCAGCACCGCGCTTTTGCCGCGCATACTCGCGGAATAATCCAGCAAAACATAAAGAAACTGGCTTTCCGCTCCGCTGTCGCCCGTCATCTCGATGGGAACCGGAACCGGCTTTCGCGTCACCATTTCCATTTTGCGCTGAGTGGTCTCGAACTCCAGCCGCTGATGTTTGCGCTCCCGGTCGGGAATCGAAATTTCGCCGCGAGAGTGGCGATCCAGCATCACTTCCGGGGGCAGAATTTGATCCATCAGCCGCGCCTTCCACACCTCATTAACGGTTTTGGTGGGGCGCAGCGTAAGGGAGGAAAGCGGCAGGTCGCGCCACTCGTCGGAAGGGATATAGAGGGTCACGTTTTGCCATTCGCGGGTGATTTGTTCTCGCAGCAGAAACTCACGCGAAACGGACGCTCCCGTAAGGCCCTCCCCCGCCTGTGTCTTTCCAACAAACAGCCAGGGCGGATTTTGCGCGATCAGGCTTCGCATCAGCTTTTCCACCTGATGCGGATCGCCGAAAAAGTCGCTTTCGGGAAGGCGATACGACTGGGCAAGCCCTGAAATTTGTTCGCAGTCCTGAAGATCACGGTGACGCTGCAGCAGATCATTGGCATCGGCATCGCTAAGAGCGGCAGCGGTGGTTTTGCGCTCGATCCGAATTTGCCAGGGGCGGGTGCGCTTTCGCTTCCGCACTCCCAGCAGCGGAAGAATCCAGGCTCGCAGCAAGGCCAGCAAAGCCCGCAGAAGCTGCAGCAGAGGGCGGAGGCCGCCTGCGGGTTTAGCAATCGGTTCGGTTCTTTGTACGGCCATCGTCCGTCTCTATCACCTTTTTGCCGCCTCGGTGAAAAGAGGCAGCGAAGAGAGACTGTCCAAAGGCTCGATCTCTTTGCGAACGAGCGTTAGGCTTGTCTCCGTTTAGAAAGAATTATTCATCACTGAGGCGAGCCACTGCCCCCCGCAAAATTTCGACGAGGTACTCGGAACCCGCCACGCCGCGCACCCGCCCCAGATGACCGAGAAGCTCGCGCCGCGCTGCAAAAATAAGCGGCATCCCTGGCAGGCGGAGGCGAAATTCAATGGGGCGATGTTTACCGTGCCGCTGATAATCCAGCAGCTGCTGGGCAAGATCGCCGAGCGCGTCGTAGACAGCGAGTTCGTCGCGCCCGATTTTTTTTGGCAGCACCCGCTCCAGAACATCGTCCAGAATGCGATGCGCCGCAATGCCGTCGGGATCATCGCCGAGCGGCAGAGCATAGGGCAGATACTTGCGAACGTGCGAATAGTCCGCCTGCGCCTTTCCTTCGAGGGTGGCTCCGGCACGAATTACATCTAAAAACAGGTTTTCGCGGCGAAGGTCGGAGGAGAGCAGCCCGGAACGTCCCAGATGCGAATCTTCCTGACAGCGTTTGTGGAATTCGCCGGAAACCCAGCTTTCCACAAGCAGCACGCCTGCCGGAACCGCCATCATTTCTCGCTTCATCGAAAGCTCGCGGACCTGTTCCATGTCCACCAAAGGGAGCGAAGGGGCGTGCCCGTGCGTGTGCAAATAAACCTGCGCCGTCTGAAAGCGTCCCCAGGAGGTGTTGACTTCCTGCGGAGTATAGCGAAAGGCGATTCGGCTCCAGACCGCTTTCCACTCCTCGCCGTGCGGAGCCTGATTTGCCGTGAGGATGGCAGAATGAAGCTGCGCGGGCATCGGCGGCTGATCTTTGACCTCGAATACCCGCTCATAAAGAACCGTGTTGAGCGAGCGGGCAAGAGCGACGGGGCCATCGGAAAACTCTTCAAGCAGGGCCATATCGCAGTTCAGAATTCCGTTGTCGGTATTGTAGACCTGCCGCCCTTCTTCCAGATAGGTGTGCGGAATCGGTGCGCCCACCAGATGATCGGGCATGGTGTAGGCAGTGATCTGGGTACGAAACAAGCGGGCATTCTGTACGGCACCGAGAAACAGGCGAGCCGGATAGGACTTGCCGCGCCCCGGCTTTCCCACGAGAAGCAGATGCTGACCCGTCAGCAGGGCAAGTTTGAACTGCTCCACGAGATCGTTGGAGCCGACCAGGTGTTCTTTGAGGGTGTCGAGCGCGTCTGAAAAGGAAAGATCGCTCAAGGCAGCAACGCTCCTCACTGAGTCGCGGAACGGTCGAATCGGCGGCGGAGAACCGCCCGAAATGAGACCGGGAGCGCACAGCGGCTCCGCCGGAACCGGGTCTGCCGGGGTTCGAAGCCGGTCTTGTTGAAAGGGCACGACGCCAGAAATGAGCGGGGTGCGCTGAAGCCGGGAACGCCGGCGGGCAGACTGGGCAGACCGGGCAGGTTGAATCGTGCAGTTCATGGAAGGCTCCTCTCGCAGTTTGACGGGGGAGTTATCGTCAGAGCGGCGGGGAATCCTTGCTGTCATTTATGCGGTCTGATCGAAAATTCCTCTTTTTGTTTCCGACAGGAAACTTTTTTGCTCAAAGTTCCCTTAAAATGACGATAGTGACAAAGATCACAGCGTTTGTGTTCTTCAGCGAACGAGCTAACTTACCAGGATCGGCTATTCTAATGGGGTCAACTCTGCTCTATCGGCTTCGCCCGGAAGCCGCTCTCTTGTTCCTGCCGAAAGTGAGACTTTGATGGACATTTTACACCTTAACCGCCTTGCCCTTGACCTCGTTGCCCGTGATTTCAGCGACGGTCACGCTCCCTCGAACGGAGGCCCGACCAAAACTTCCCGTGCCCTCGCCATTTTGCACCTGGCGGCCCACGATGCCTACGCCCAGGTGTCGGGTCTGCTCAGTCCGCAGTTCGGTGCCGCTCTGCCTGCCCCTCCCGCCGGGATTGCGCAGAACGACGCCAACGGAACCATCGCTCTGCTGAGCGCGGGCATCCGTGCCGCCATGCAGCTCTACCCAGACGACCTTGCGTTTATCGCTCTGGAGAGTGAAGGCTTTTTCACCGGAGGCGACCCCGCTTTGATTCGCTACGGCGCGGAAATTGCCGACCTTTGGATCAACTCCCGCAAAAACGACGGCTCGTCGCTTCCGCAAACCGACACGCTCTACGATTCTTCTCCAGGGCGGCATCGGCACGACCCCCTCAACCCCGCACAAACCACCCTGGGGCGTAGCTGGGGATTTGTAAAACCCTTTGTTTTAACCGATGTCGCTCTTCAGGCTCCGCTCCTGCCGCCGCCCGCGCTCAACAGTGCCGCCTATGCCGCTGCCTATGATGAAGTCTATCAGCACGGCAGAAACAATATCACGCAGCGAACGGATCACTATCGCCACCAGGCGGAAATCGGAATTTTCTGGGGCTACGACGGGTCCAACAAAATCGGCACCCCGCCCCGGCTCTACAATCAGGTCATTCTGGGAGCCAGCGAATTTCAAGCGGCAAACCACACAACGAAAATCAAAGTGCTGACCGCGATCAATGTGGCGATGGCCGATGCGGGAATCGCCGCATGGTACTGGAAGTATGCTTATGATTTTTGGCGTCCGGTGGTCGCCATTCGCGAAGCCGATGCGGAGTGGGGAGGCACGGGAGCCGGGGACGGAAACACGCTTCGAAAACAAAAGGGCGATCCGTTTTGGCTTCCGCTGGGGGCCCCGCTGAGCAATCCGTTTCCTGCTCCCAAATTCGGAGCGATGGGAGCCAACCCAACGCCGAACTTTCCGGCCTACCCTTCTGGTCATGCCACCTTTGGAACGGCCTGCTTTAAGACGGCTTCCGCTCTGCTCGTGCCCAGCAAAGACCCTGCCGATGTACACGTCACGATGGTTTCGGACGAATTTAACGGCAAAACCACCGACAACCTTGGAGCCGTTCGCCCCAAATGGACGGCTGCGTTCACTTTAGCGGAAGCGATTGAGCAAAACAAGGTCAGCCGTATCTATCTGGGCGTTCACTGGAAATTCGATGCAGACGGTGGAGACGCCGTTGGCAGTGCCGCAGCCGCTAAAATTCTGACGGCCTTTCCCTGAGCGCAACTAAAAACGAACGATTGAAACCCGCCGCCCCGCCGAAATTTCGGCGGGGCGGCCACTGAATCCGATCTTTGCTTTCCTGGAGAGGGTTGACACCATGCTCTTGAAAACGCTACAGTGATCGGCATGAAAAAACGATTTCGTCTGCTGATGCCTTCTGCCCTTGCCACTGTGTTTGCCCTGCCTCAATGCCTGGCTTCGCAGGCAGCCGGAGCGCAGTCCGCCCCCTCTGCTGCCGAACCCTACCGCGTTAAAGATCATTACAGCAAATTCGAGGTTCGGCTTCCGATGCGGGACGGCGCGGGTCTGCACACCGTGGTCTTCGTCCCCAAAGATCAAACGAAAACCTATCCCATTCTGCTGGAACGCACGCCCTACAGTGTGCCTTACGGCGACTCGTTTCCCGGAGGCTTGGGCCCCTCGGAAAAACTGATGAAATCAGGCTATATTTTTGTCTATCAGGATGTGCGCGGGCAGTTTATGTCCGACGGAGAGTTCGTCAATATGCGACCCATCAAAGCCAACCCCAAGGGCAGAGAGATTGACGAAAGCACCGATACCTACGACACCATTGACTGGCTGGTGAAGTCCATCCCCTACAATAACGGCAAAGTAGGGATGTGGGGGATTTCGTACCCCGGATTTTATGCCGCCGCCGGAGCCGTTCGGTCTCATCCCGCGCTCAAAGCCTCCTCGCCGCAGGCTCCGATTGCCGACTGGTTTATCGGAGATGATGTGCATCACAACGGTGCCTTTTTGCTGATGGACAACTTTTCGTTTTCGCAGATATTCGACCGCCCGCGCAAACATCCTTTCAAGGATTTCAGTTTCGAGGGGGTGAAGCCTTTCAAGATCACGAACGTTTACGACTTTTACTTAGGCATGAAAACGACCGCGAACACGAACAGCAAAGACTATTTCGATCACCTCATTCCGTACTGGACAGAAATTCTGGCGCACGGCACTTACGATGCCTACTGGAAAGAGCGCAGCCTGCCGCCGCAAATGAAAGACGTAAAGGCGGCGATGCTGTTTGTTGGCGGTTTGTTCGATGCCGAGGATATGTACGGCCCTTATGCCTTGTTTCATGCCGTAGACCAATTCAATCCCGGCACGCCCAACACCCTGGTCATCGGGCCTTGGCCTCACGGCGGCTGGGCAGGGGGCGACCGAGACCGCTTCGGCGATATTCTGTTCGGCACAAAAACAGCGGTCACTTATCGAAACGAAATCGAAGCCCCGTTTTTCGAGTTTTACCTCAAAGGCGTAGGTGCACCCGATCCGGCAAAAGCCATTGTGTTTGAGACGGGCAGCAACCGCTGGCGAAAATTCGCCCAGTGGCCTCCCGCTGAAACAAAGCCTACTGCGCTCTATCTGAACGCCGACCACAAATTGACCTTTACGGCTCCCACGCCTGCCGATCCCAAAACGGCTTTTGATGCCTTTGTCTCCGATCCGAAAAACCCCGTTCCTTACTCGGCAGTGAAAAGCGGCGGACGCAGCAATACCTATCTTATCGAAGATCAGCGATTTGCGGCGGCTCGCCCCGATGTGCTGACCTGGATTTCCGATCCGCTCGACCAAGACCTCACCGGCATCGGCTCAGTAAAAGCAGAACTCTTCGCTTCTTCTACCGGAACCGATACCGATTTCGTGGTGAAAGTGATAGACGTTTTCCCGGACAACGCCCCGAAAATGGGCGGCAAAGAAATGGGCGGCTATGAGATGCTGGTTCGGGCCGACATCTTCCGGGCGAAATTCCGAAACAGCTTCTCGAAACCGGAGCCGCTTGTTCCCGGCAAGGTAACCCGCATCGCCTTTTCGCTGCGGGATACGGCGCACACCTGGAAAAAGGGGCACAAACTGGCGGTTCAGATTCAGGGAGCGTGGTTTCCGATTGCCGACCTCAACCCAAACGTTTTCACCGACATCTATCACGCACCCGAATCGGTTTACCAAAAGGCGGAGCAGCGAATTTTCCGAACCGCCCAATTTCCCTCCCGTGTTGTGCTTTCAACAGAGAAATGACACAGAAATAAGGCGGGAACGCCATCGAGGGTGCGAAACCGAGGGAGGCGAACATGACACGCTGGCTTCAGATTTACCGGGCGCAGCTGAAGGCGGCGATTGCCGCAATGCTTCAGTATCGGTTTGCCGTACTGATTTGGGCGGTTTGGGGATTTGTGGGGCCGCTTATTTCGCTGGCGGTGTGGTCGGCGGCTACCGCCGCGAAAGGAGGCAGCGTTTCCAACGGGGCCGCCCATTTCAGCCGCGCCGACTTCGCCGCCTATTTTCTGGTCTTTATGATCTTTTCGCACCTCACGATGTCGTGGGATGCTTTCGAGTTCGCATTTCGGATTCGGGACGGGCAGTTGTCACCGCAGCTGCTCAAGCCGATGCATCCCATTCACCGCGACATCGCCACCAATCTGGCGTTCAAACTCGTTACCAGTTCAATGCTGTTGCCCGTCTGGATTTTGCTGTTCGTTCTCTTCAAGCCGACGCCGCCTGCAAATGACTGGCAGCCGCTGCTTTCAATCCCCGCTATCGTGCTGGGCGGAATCATGCGCTACCTCTGGAACTACTGTCTTGCCACCATTGCCTTCTGGACAACGCGGATAGACGCGATCAATCAGCTCTACTTTACACTCGACAGTTTTCTGTCGGGACGCATTGCGCCGCTTGCCTTGCTTCCCGGCTGGCTGGGCGCGGCGGCCCTTTATTCGCCGTTCCGCAGTATGATTTCCTTTCCGGTGGAACTCGCACTCGGACGAGTTCCACCCGCGCAGATTTTGCCGGGCTTCGTGCTGCAGGTTGTCTGGCTGGGGTTGGGAATTTTGGCGTTGCGGAAGATGTGGGACGGCGGAATTCGTCAATACTCCGCCGTAGGAGCCTGAGACATTTCCGGGCGAAACAGTGCAAGTGCCTTGCAGCCGGTACTGCGCCAGTATTGCTCGTAAAAAACACTCCAGGGTAGACTCAGCGGCTGGTCGGTATCGGCGGGGGAGGCAGTGTTCTGTACCGGGAGTCTGGAGGCGATGGTTGACCGCAAGGGTGGGCATAAAAAAGCAGCCTGTTCGGGAGATCGTTTCGGACTGTGCCTGAAACAATGAAGTTTACCCGAAGCGAGAGGCCTTTCGAGGGAAAAGCGAAGCAGGCAATCCTAGTGTAGAAGGGCGAACAGCCCCTCAAGCACCGAGGGTTTGCGGGGCCGATCCGAAGAGGAAGCGCGAACAAAGCGAATTCTTCGGAGATTGAGGTCGTAAACGATCAGTTCAACGACGAGCTGACGATTTCGATCCAGAACGGGAACGCTCTAGTGCCGAGGGCTTTTCTGAATCGGGGCAGCGATCCAGAAACCGTCTCCCCTTCGGGGCAGCACATACACAGAAGCCGCTGCCCCCACCTTTTCGCAGGGGAAAGCCAGCATCGGAGCGGTTTCCGCTCCGTTTTGAGACTGATTTTGCATAAACATTCCTGAAAAAGAGGGGAGAAAAACGGACATGCTCTCCCGCTTCTCCTTTTGTCTTCGGCGGCAGATGTTCCCTTCTGAAAGAGGAGATCGCGCAAACCGAGAAAATTATCCGACTTCTCTCCCTACGTCAAGAAAGACCCCAGTGCGGCAAAAGGTGCAAAAAATGTGCCAGCCTGGAGGCAAAGAGCGGGCAGTCAGTAAAATGTGGTGCTTTGGGGTTATTGTACCCGCCCTTTCCACAAAAAATAGAGGAAAACTCTCGGATGCGCTTTCTTAAGCTGTTCACCGTTTTTTTTCGCACCAGTATTCAGACAGACATCGAATACCGGGCCGACTTTTTCACGCGAATCCTAGCCTCACTGCTGGGCTTGCTGACTACCGTCGGCGGGCTGTCGGTGACATTTCAGTACACCTCGGCGATCAAAGGCTGGTCGTTCCCCCAGGTGCTCGTTCTGGTCGCCGTTTACTACCTTATGGATGGACTGATCGAAACATTCATCGCCCCGAACATGAGGCAGATCATGAGCCAGGTGCGCGATGGAACGCTGGACTTTGTGCTGCTGAAGCCAGTTTCGCCGCAGTTTCTGGCAACATTTCGCACCGTCAACGTGTGGCGGCTCGCCAATGTTGCAGTGGGCGTTGGGCTAACCGCCTACACCGTCGGGCGGTTGTCGCTCACAGTGGGGGCGGCACAGGCACTGAATTTCGCGGTCACGCTGTGCGCCGGAGCCGTCGTGGTTTACTCGCTGTGGCTCTGTCTTGTCACGATTACCTTCTGGGCCACCCGCATTGACAACATCGAGCAAATCGTCTGGCAGGCATTCGAGGCCGGACGCTACCCTATCGAAATTTATCCGGCATGGCTTCGCGGCGCACTGTCCTATCTCATTCCGATCACCTTCATCATTACGGTTCCCGCGCAGGCCTTGACCGGGCGGGTCGGCACAGAATTCGTCGGCGTTTCGCTGGGTGTGGCATTTCTGGCGTTTTACGCGGCCTCCTCTTTCTGGCGATTCGGATTGAAACATTACACCGGAGCCTCGGCCTGAACCTAAAAAATCGGAAGGGAATCCGAGGAAAAGTTAATCCTGCCGATGCGGGTGAAGGCGAAGTTCTGCTAGATCGAGATCGCGGAGAACTCGATGCAGAGCGTCGTCATTGATCGTGCCATCGTCGCGAAGGCGAACGATCAAATCGCGTTCGGAGCGGATAAGTTCATGATGAAGGTTTAAGTAGCGGTTTTTTCGCTCGATCAGCCGTTTGCGTTCCGAATCGTCTGTATTTTTCTCCAGGTGTTTGAGCTGCTCGGTATAATGCTGCCGCATTTGCTCAATGAATTCTTCCGGGATGCCCTCATCTTTCTCCAGTTCGGTGAGGCGTGCCAGCCCCTGTCGGGCAGCCGACCGTCGGGCGTGCCGCTCTTCTTTCTCCGAGGTGCCGTCGTCTTTGAGGTGCAGGGCACGAATAAGCGGCGGCAGCGTCAATCCCTGCAGCACCAGCGTTGTAAAAATAATGCTGAACGTCAGAAACAGCATCATGTCCCGTTGCGGAAACGGAGCATTGGTGGCCGTAACCAGCGGAACCGCAAGCGCAGAAGCCAGCGAGACCCCGCCCCGTGCTCCCGACCAGGCAATCACCGCCACGTTTTGCCAGGGCGGGTAGGGATCGCCTTTGAGTACCCGCCGCGAAAAGAAGCGAGGCAGGTAGGTTGCCGGAACTACCCAGAGAATGCGGGTTAGAATCACCGTGAGACTGAGCACAGCGGCGTAAAGCAGCAGCGTAAGATACGGCTGCGCCGAAAGCAGTTTTAAGATGCCGTGCAGCTGCAGCCCCACTAGAATGAACAGCAGTCCGTTCAACAAAAAGATCAGGGTTTGCCAGAAAGCCAGCCCCTGCATCCGCTGCTGAGCGGAAAGAATCTGGTGCGACTGCCGCCCCAGATACAGCCCCATCACCACCGTTGCCAGCACTCCCGAAACGTGCAGTTTCTCCGCCGAGAGGTAAGCAGCAAAAGGACAAAGCAGCGAAATCGTATTCCCCAGCACCGGGTCATTTGTCCGCTCCAAAACTTTCGCCAGTGTCCAGCCTAGAGCCAGCCCAATCGCAAGCCCGCCCGCGCTCGCCGCAAAAAAATTCAGCACCGCGGCTCCAAGGGAAAACGATCCGGTAACCATCGCAATTACAGCAGCACGATAAAGAACGAGAGCGGAGGCATCGTTGAGCAGGCTTTCGCCGGAAAGCACCACCAGAATGCGCTGGGGAAGTTTCAGGCGTTCCCCGACGGCACTCACGGCTACGGCATCGGTTGGCGCGGCAATCGCTCCGAGCACGAACGCTGCCGCCAGCGGAAAATTCGGGATCAGCCAGTGGGCAGCCAGAGCCACCGTCACCGTTGTCGTCAGCACCAGCCCAATCGCCAGCAGCCCAATCGGACGCAGATTGCGCTGCAGGTCTCGCCATGAGGTTGTCCAGGCTTCGGCATGAAGCAGCGGCGGAAGAAACAGCAGGAAGACCAGATCGGGCGTAAATTTAAGCGCGGGCAGATGCGGTACAAATCCCAGCACCAGCCCGCCGAGAACCAGCAAAATCGGGTAGGGAATGTTGAGGCGGCGAGCTGAGGCAACCAGGCCCACCACCGCAATCAGCAGGAAAAACAAAATTTCGATATCATGCACACGCCGTTCCTTTCCGAGCGAAAAATTGCAGCGGTAAACCTCACCTGCCAGGTATTCTTCGAGGCGAGAGAGCAAAAAAGAGCTGCTACCTTTTCTACGCGGGAGCGTCCTTAAAAATCAGAAGGGACGGAATTTGTTTTCCCTCCCTGCTTGCAACGCTAAAACTCAAGCCTCGCTCTGAAAACGACCCTATGATTTTTTTGCTTTACCTGATGGCTCGCTCGCTTTCTGCCCAGCCGCTGATTCGCCCTGCCCCGCCTGCGCTGATCGAAAACGGCGCGGCACGGGGCGTGCTCGTGATTCCCGCCGTACCGACCAAAGCCGAAACCTTCGCCGCCGAGGAAATCCAAACCTATCTCCAAAAGATGACCGGCGTGCAACTGCCGATCAAAACCACCGCCTCCGAAAGCGAAACCTCCCTGTTGATCGGAGCCTGCCCGGAAAATAGGGAGGCGAAAACCCGACTTCTGCAAACCTCGGTGCAAAACGAAGCCTTCGCCCTGATCCCCGCTCAAAATCATTTGTCTCTTGTTGGAAACAGCGACACCGCACTTGTCTACGGCGCATGGGAGTTTCTGGAAACTCAAGGCGTCAAATGGATTTTGCCGACCGAACGCGGCAGTTTCGTGCCCCGAAAATCTCTCGTTTCGCTGCCGCCCCGTCTTCGGATCGAGGCTCCCGGCTTTGAGTTTCGCGGCCCTGCCGTTGTGGTTTTGCCTAGAGCCGAGGGAAGCGAAAAATTCAACAGCCTTGAACACGGAATTCCCGGCTCGCATCTGTTGAGTTTTCGGCTCAAGCTGAACTCGAATTTCGGTTTCAGCCCCGGCGATGTCTGGCACAACATCGGGAACGGCCATTCCTACGGGGACTACCTTCCTCCGCAAAAATACTTTGCGGCCCATCCGGAATGGTACGCGCTCCTCAACGGAAAGCGCAGCCGGGAGCCCGGGCAGTGGCAGGTCTGCTTCACCCAGGAAAGAGCCGCCAGAGAGTTTGCCCGCAACCTCATTTTCGACGCGGAAAATGCCCTTCAAAAGCGAGGCTGGAAAGAGGAGCGACTTCGCTTCTGGGTTTCCCCCAACGATTGGAAGGCCGAGTGTGAATGCGAAGATTGCGCGAAACTGCACGACACCGGCGGCTCCGTCAGTTCGCTGGTGACGCTGTTCGCCAATCGGGTCGCCTCCGAAATCGCCAAGGTCTACCCAAAATCGAAGGTTTGCTTTTACGCCTACGATTCGTACTCCCGCCCGCCGGAAAAAGTGCGCCCCGGCCCGAATGTCGCCCCGGAGATTACGTTCTGGACCGCGAATACCTCGTTTGCCGCGAACAATGCGAAGCCGATGCTCTCCGAATCCAACCACAAATTTCGCGATTGGTTTTTGCAGTGGGCCAATCTCAGTCCCGGAGGAGTATCGGTTCACGGCTATTATGGTCATTATGTCATCTTCACGCCCTACCCGCAGGTCACACAAATGGCTAATGACTTTCCCCGCTTTGCAAAGATGCCGCGTGTGTATGGGATCACAAGCGAAGATCATCTGCATTGGGGCACGCAGCTGCCCAACTTTTACCTCGCGGCAAAACTGAAGTGGAACCCGAATCTCAACGTTTCCAAAACTCTGGAGGAATTTTACGCCGCCGGATTTGGTCAGGCGGCCCCTTTCGTTCGCGACTATTTCAGTACCCTGCAAGCCCGCATGGATGCGCTCGCTTATTTCAACGGAAACGTGAGTGAAATCCCGCAAATCCTGACCCCGGAAGTGATCGCCCGGTGCAGTTCTCTTATCGGGCAGGCGGAAGCGGTTTTGCCGCGCCTGGAAGAAAACACACGCTGGCGGACTCAGGTGGTGATCGAAGGGTGGAAAATCAGCGTTGAGACAGCAAACGCCCTGACTTTGTATCTTCATCCTGCCGATTTAGTGGAGGACGGAAAAACGCTCTCTCTTCTCATCGGCTCACTGCAAAAGCGGCTGGACTCTGACCTGGGGCAGTTTGCGGTCGAAAAAGAGGTCGCGGATGCCGCACTGCGCTCTACCTTAAAAGCCGTTGGAACGCCGCTCCACGCGCTGCCTAGAGGACAGACCACCTACAACGATGTACTTAACTTTGGCGGAGCCGCAAAATTTAAGGGCAGAGCCGCCGGGCTGAAAATCAACAGCGAGGGCTACGCGCTCGCGGGAGGAGCGTCTGGAGACTTAGAACTGCCTTTGCGGGCCGCAGAAGAGCAAAAGATCGTTGCTCTTACCCTTCGAACCGGCTTTGCGGTGCTTGATCCTGCCCGCCTTGAAATTGAAATTAGATGGGTTTCGGAAACGGGTGAAACGGTTCTGCTGGCAAACACGGTGAAGGACACCGCCGGAGCACTGACGGCGAAATTTTCTCCTGCCTCCGCCGGAACGCTCCGCATCTCCATGAAAAATCTCACCGCACAGGAGTTTACCGCGCTGGCCTGGCTGACAGCGACCGTTTCGGTGCAATAACTTTTGGGAACGCCTTCCAAAAGGGGGCCGTCTCTTTTCTGTAAGAAATGGCAGTTGAAGAAACGGTAAAACGAGAAAGTGAGCGACAATGAGTACGACATTCAAAATCGGAGATGAAGTGGAATGGGACTCGTCGGAGGGAACGATTCACGGCAAAATCAAAAAGAAGCTGACCTCCGACACCGAGATCAAAGGCCACAAGGTCAAAGCGACGGAGGACGAGCCGCAGTACCTGGTCGAGTCGAGCAAAACCGGAGCGGAAGCCGCACACAAGCCGGACGCCCTTCGCAAAAAGAAGTAATCAAAATCCCGTCTCCGGTTTTAAAGTGCCGGGGGCGGGATTTTGATTTGTTTCGGATTTATTTTTGTGCGGTTCGGCTTTTGTAGGGAACGAGGAACTGATAAAACCCGATGCACATTTCGTCGGTGGTGGCTTCGCCCCAGCGCACCAGCCTTGGCGGATGGGAAGGCTGGCGCGGGTTGTCCTCCGTATTGTCGAAAACCGCGTTGAGACGAAGTTTGGTGCCTTTGGGAAAGGTCGGCGGGTTCTTGAAGCGATAAGTTTCCTGCCAGTTGAAATCCCAGTCTTCGATAGAGATGAGCGGCGTTTTGGTGCCGTCGGGCAATTCAGCGGTCATGCCGATTTTGCGTCCCAGCATATGCATATGCGGCAGCACAGCAATAATTTTGGTGTCTCGCTTCAACAGGTCTGCCGTCCCGACTTTTTGATCCGATACTCCTGGCTTGAGGTCTAAAAACGGATAGATCAGGGCTCCCGTATAGACAAGGTTTTCGACGTTTGATTTCTCCGTAAAATAAAAGGCGGTCTGGCTTTGATCTTGCAGCCGCGCTCCGTTTTTATGGTAGTGAACCTGAAGGACGAGGTGCGCTCCCTTCGGCAAATAAAAGGCGCAGCCTTCTGGCATGAAGCGGGGCGTATTGCCGGGAGCCCAGCCCGCCACCCACACGGTTTTGTCGAGCGGCACTCCGATCCCTCCGTTGCCGTTCGGCACGGAATAGCCCGGTTCCGGGTCTTTGGCATCGAGTTTTACGGACTCACCGGAGAGGTCTACATAGAGGATCATGTGATGCACAACGGCTCGGTTTCCTGCCCTGAACTCTACGCCCTTCAAGAATTTCGCTTCGGAGAGATCGAGCGGCAGGACAAACTGACGATAAACATCTTCGCCCTCTTCCGTGAGTGTATAGGGCTTATCGGAGGCGAGAACTGCATCGGGTTTTCCCAGCATCCAGCCGCCTTCGGGCTTTGCAGGAAGCGAGGGAGTCTCGCTTAGGTTTCCAGCAGAGGCCCCGGAATCGGCCCAATGTGCGAGGGTGGCAATTTCAGCGTCGGTGAGAGTGCGGGCGTCGTGGAAATCGGCGGAACCAGCGGAGGCCTTCCAGGGCGGCATCTGCCGCCGCGTTGTATAAGTCTTGATCGCGGAGGCCCAGGTTTTTGCCTGAGCGTAGGTTTCGAGCGGAAACGGGGCCGCTTCCCCCTCTCGATGACACCCTACGCAGTTTTTTATCAAGATGGGAGCCGCATCGCGGGCATAAGTCACTTTGGGCAGTCCCGTGAAATTGGAGGCGGCAGTGAGGGTGCTGTTCCGAAAAATGGCGCAGCCGAACGACGGGGTGCGGGGGCGCGGCACGGGCCTGCCCGCCAGCAGCGCATCGAGCGCGTCTTGAAGGTCGTGTCGAATGATTTTTTTGCGGTTGGCGTTGTCATCAATGCGTCCCCGATAGCGGACAAGGAGGCGGCTGTCGAGCACAATGGCTTCGGGAGTGTGGGTCGCCTTCAGATGATCCGCAATTTCCGTGCCGTTGTCTTTCACCACCGGAAACGGAAAAGGCCGTTCTTTCGCGTACCGTCTGACCGAGGCCGGCGAGTCCTCCCGGTTGGAATTGACGAGCATGAACCGAACGCCCCGGCTTTCGTAGGCTTTTGCCAGTTCGATCATACGCGGGGTGTAGAGGTTGGAAATCGGGCACTGAGTCGAGCTGAAAAAGAAAACGCTCGCCTTCGCGCTGTCCGCTCTGAATTGATGAATTTTTCCGGTGATGTCCCGGCAGCTAAATTCGGCGACCGAGATTTCCGGAGCCGTCTCTACCGGTTTTTGCGCCCGTGCGGTCGGGGAGCCAAAAAGCGAAAGAACAAAAGCAAACCACCAGGAAGCGGCGAACAGGCGGGCGGGCAGTCTCATTGAAAAAGTCCTTGGGATCAGAGGGATCGAGTCAGTAGACAACTCAGAGGTGCGGAAGGTTTCGGAATGTTCTGTTTGAAGGTCAACGGCGTCCTGTGGTCTGGTTAGAACGTAAAGCAGGGGCAGAAAGCAGAACGCGCTGCTGCAGGGTTTCGATGCCTTCCAGCAGGCCAACATACTCCTCTCCAAGCGGGGTCAGGGTGTATTCGACATGCGGCGGCACTTTCGGGAAAGAGGTGCGTTCCAGCAGGCCGAAGCCGGTCATTTTGGTGAGGCACGCCGTCTGCACTTTTTGATTGAGACCAGGCAGTCTTCGGCGCATGGCTCCGGGCCGATTCACGCCCTGCTGAATGAGCTGAAGCATCCCTCGTGACCAGTGGCAGGCCGCGAGAGCACCCAGACCATTCTCTTCTTTTCGGCTTGCGGTATCGGATTGCAAAATTTTTTTTTCGGTGTTCATTGCCGGCCTCTCCCTAAAAAGTTACCCTTCGGTTGCTGCGTACCCGAAAGTGCCCTCTTGCGGCGGCATTTCGCTGCGTGTACACTCTGCTTGTACCGTTTTCTAACCCCTTAAAATTCCATTGAGGAGTTTTCATCCTTCGGTTAGAAGAAACGGTCGAAACCCGGAAGAGGAGCAAAAAATAATGAGCGCGAAAAAAGTGTTTCTGTACGGCGAATTTCAACGGTCGGTTACCCCTTTTACCGAAGAGGTGTGGCGTCCGGTGAACGCGGCCTTGAAAGATGTGCCGGGGCTGATCCGAAAAACCTGGCTGATTGGAATTGGGACGCACAGTGTGGGCGGCTTTTATGAGTTCGACTCAGAAGCAAACGCCCGTGCCTTCGCAACCGGTCTGTACGCAGAGCAAGCCGCCCAAATGGAGGCCAGCTTGACGGTCAAACTCTTTGATGGCGAAACCGGCGAAAGAGCCAGCCGTGATATGAACTCGCCTCACTATGAATAGAGGCTCTGCCCGCCGCCGTAAAATGGATGGCGGCGGGTTTTTTCGCTTACCAGTCGTGGACGGAGCCGTCGGCACGGCGCATCATTGGGAGGTATGCCCGCTGATAAGGGTATTTTTTTGCCGCCTCTTCGTTGAGGTCGGTGCCGAGGCCGGGCGCGTCCGTGACGTGCAGGTAGCCGTTCTCATAGGTGGGGCAGCCGGGCAGCACTTCGTGAACGATGTCAGGAAACTCAACGGATTCCTGAACCCCGAAGTTCGGGATGGCGAAGTCGAGATGAACGTTTACCGCGTGAGTTGGCGGAGCGATGTCTCCCGGCCCATGCCATGCCGTTTTCACCTGATAAAACTCGGCGAGCGTCGCCACTTTCCGCGCTTCGGTCAGCCCGCCGAGATGCCCGATGTCGCAGCGAATAAAGTCAATCAACTGCTCGGAGATAAGGGGCAGAGCGTCCCATTTGGTATGAAAAAGTTCTCCCATCGCAATCGGTGTGGTGGAGTGGTGACGAATCAGACGAAAGCTTTCTTTGTGTTCGGGGCGCAGAGGGTCTTCCAGGAAAAAGAGTTTGTACGGCTCCAAGTCTTTAGCCAGCTGAGCGGCTTGAATGGGAGTCAGCCGCTCGTGGACATCGTGAATGAGTTCTACCTCGAAGCCCAGAGCTTCGCGCAGGTGCGAAAAGAGTTTCGGCACGGTGGAAACATAAGGGTTGGTCTCCCAGACTTCTACCTCTGGCATCGCGTTTCCGTCTCCCCACACGCCGGGTTCCAGAGCCTCTTCCGCCTTGTCGGGGTCGGTTTGGGCCGGTGTGCTGCTGGATCGCCAGGTGGCAGAAGCCGCTTCTTTCGCACCGCCCACGCCGTAGGTGTTGGGGGTTCCCGGTATGCCGACCTGGGCGCGAACGACCTTGTAGCCCTGCGACATTCGTTCACGCACCCGGTCTTCGGTTTCAATGGGATCGCGCCCTCCCGCGTGAGAGTACGCCAGAACGCCGTCTCGTGTTTTTCCGCCCAGCAGCGAATAAACGGGCAGTCCGGCGCGTTTGCCTTTGATGTCCCAAAGGGCGGTATCAATCCCCGCGAGCGCGGTTTGCAGAACCGGCCCGCCGCGCCAGTAAGTTCCCCGAAAAATCATCTGCCAGAGGTCTTCAATCCGATCCGGGTCTTTGCCGAGCAGCAGGGGTGCGAGGTGCTGTTCGAGGGTGGAAGCCACGCTGAGTTCGCGCCCGTTGAGGGTGGCATCACCGACGCCGTAGAGACCGGGCGTATCGGTGTAGATTTTTACCAAGACATAGTTGCGACCAGGGCAGGTCACGATCACTTTCACATCCTTAATTTTCATGGGAAACCATTTCCTTTATGGAAGGGCGGTAAGTTCTGAGCCTGGCTCAGCCGAGACCCCGGCGGCAAAGACCTGCTCGATCACCTCTTCGATGGAAGGGTCTTCTACCGTGAGATCGCGGACAGGAAGTTCCGCCAGCAGTTTCGCCACCGTGCTCGATGTTTCCTCACGCGGAATTCGCAGGGTCGCTTTAAGTTCTTCTTTTTGTGTCACTTCGCCGTAGCGTTCGGCAAAGGAAGCGGCTTCGGGCGTCTCGAAATCGAGTTTCACCAATTTGAAGGGCGCGATGCGGTCTGAAAGGGCAGTCAGGTCGCCGTCATAGAGTAAGGCTCCCCGATGAATCACGATCACCCGCTTGCACAACGCCGTCACGTCCGCCATGTAATGACTTGTCAGTAAGACAGTGGTGCCGTATTTTCGGTTTTGGTCGCCGACAAACTGGCGGATGCGCCCCTGCATCGTCACGTCCACCCCCAGCGTCGGCTCATCCAAAAAAAGCACTTCGGGCCGATGGAGCAGTGCCGCCGCCAGCTCGCACTTCATCCGTTCACCAAGAGAAAGCCCGCGCACCGGCTTTTTGAGCAGAGCTTCAAGTTCCAAAAGAGAAGTGAGTTCGTCGAGCGTCTCTTGAAACTGCTTTTCGGGAATCTGGTAGACGGCGCGGTTCACCAGAAACGAGTCCATCGCCGGGATGTCCCACATTAACTGATTGCGGTTGCCCATGACGAGGCTGATGCGGCGCAGGTACTTTTGCTCGCGGTTCCAGGGCGTACAGCCGAGAACGGCGGCTTCTCCGCCGGTCGGGAAGAGCAGCCCGGACAACATTTTCAGCGTAGTGGTTTTTCCGGCTCCGTTCGGCCCCAAAAAGCCGACGACTTCTCCCGGAGCAATCTCAAAAGAAACCCCCTTCACCGCCTCTACCTCTTTGTAAGTGCGCCGGAACAGGCTTTTCAGCGAGGCTTTCGTTCCGGCTTCCCGCTCATGCACCCGATAGGCTTTTCTCAACTCACGCACCTGAATCTGCGGAGCGGTCATCGTGCTAGAACTTTCCTTTCATTGACGAGGATGGACAAAAAGGACTTCGGAGAAGGAGCGGCGAATTTTAATTTATGCTGCTCCATATCCGTTCCTTTTCCGACCTCATTACCTCACGCGCCGCCATTCACGACGGTTTTTTCAAACAGGCACTCGCTAAAACAAAAAAGGCAAACCCTTATCTCATTGAAGCACAATCGCTGGCTTTAACTTTGGAAACAATCGCCGATGTTGACGTACTGTTGAAAACTTCGACTTTAGAAACGAAAAACAGATTATACGCAGCCATCGGGTTTTCGGACAAAGCGAAACAGAAAATGATCCCAAGGGAACTCGAAGCTGCTCTGGGCCAGACGCTTGAAACGATCCAGGCAGAGGCACATCAGAATTGGCGTACCGAACGGGTTTATCGTTACCTGTTGACGCGAGGAGATACGCTGGGCGGGGAGATGCGTAATCTGACCGGAGCGGAGGGCGGGCGTTCCTTCACCGCTGCTGTTACCGAAGCCCTGAGAAGACAACAATGGTCGCCGCTGACAATAACTGCCCCGAAAAATGCGGAGAAAATCGTTTCGATAGAGTGGAGAGACCGCCTTCTCGTTTTCGATAAAAAGCCAATTTTCATCGGTAACAACCTCAATGTAATTTTGCTCGACAAAAACAAAATGGCAGCAGGAACCGTCTCACTCGAAAAGCCAGAAAGTTTCCTTGCCTGCGGCGAACTGAATGGCGGCATTGATCCGGCAGGCGCGGACGAACACTGGAAAACAGCACAAAGTGCCCTCAGCCGAGTAAGAGACAAACTTAAGCACCTTAATTTGCCCATTTCGCTCTTTTTCGTTGGAGCCGCTATTGAAGTTAAGATGGCGAAGCAAATTTTTGCTCAATTTCAGACGAAACAGCTCACTTACGCCGCCAATTTATCGTCGGATGAACAGACGGCTGATCTCGCGGACTGGTTGACTGACTTATAACCGCTGCCACAGATAAACGCACTTTCGGATTTCCTCGCGGCCATGCAACCCCATCTGCTGGCTGCTGTTCCCCTTGCCGCGAGGAAGCACCCAAATATTTTCGATCTCAAAGCCCGCTGCCACCGCGAAATCCGAAAGAATCAAGTCCACAGGAAGATGAACTCCCTGATATTGCACATTGTCATTCACCATGATTAGCGGCGATTGGGGCTTTAGAAGACGCGCACACTCGAAAATAACCTGAGCCATCTCAAAAAAATAGCCTTGAATCATCCGGGGAATGCCAGTATTGTTCAGGGTTTTGTTGGCTTTGCAAATCTCAAGAAAACGCAGAATCAACCCGAGCCCTTTTTGATTTTCGAAAGCACAGGCCGCCGCCTTAAACTGGGCTTCGGGATAACGGGTGATGAGATCGGCCTTGACGCGATTTTCCACCGTGCAGGAAAGCATTTCCTGTCGAAGCTGGCGGACGCCGTTTTCATCTATTCCCATCAGAGCGAGTTCCAGCGCGTAGGTTCGGGTGTAATCGTAGCGGTTGGCGTAAGGCGGTGAAGTCACGATGCCATCAAAAGAGTGGTCTGACAGTGTTGGCAGCAGTTCAAGACAAGAACCTGTCATGAGCGGACATTCCCCGTTTTCGAGGATTCGGGAAGGAGTTCCGTATCGAAGAGGTGTCGGGGGAAGAAGACGGCACAAAGGTCTTCCTCCATTTGAGAGAACTTTGCCATAATCGCTTCCGTAAAACTTGAAATTCTGCCTTTGTCAAACGGTTTCGCACCCTGCCTTCGGTGCGCCCGATAATCCCACCGTAAGTACTGACCGTCTTTGCGTGTATAACTGATCTCCTCCAGGATACAGAGTGCAGCAAAGCGCAAAACTCGTCCAAAGTCAGGATCAGCGCAATGCTTCGCTTCGTACAAATAACGACCCAGCTGCCGCTCCATCTCTGCCGGAAACGCCCCCCGTGTGATCGCCAAATGACCGAACGCCTGCGTCTCCCCGGTTCGCTCCCAGCAGAGACTTTGACGAAAGGCCCGAAGATGCCGGATCATTGCTTTTGGATCGCTTCCGTTCAGAAGGGAGCGGACTTGAATACTTTCTGCGCTGCTCGGCAGGAGTTCGATACCCGTTGCGCTCATCCCCTGCGCCGCTGCCGCAAACAAGGCCGTCCCCGACCCCGCAAAAGGGTCGAGCAGATGCCCTTCTTTCAGCCCTGCTGTCTCGAGGAGATAGCGCATCAGCGAAACGGAGAACCCTTCTTTGTAATGGAACCACCGAGAGCCGACTTCCCCTTTGTTCGCCCCAAAACTTACCCGTTTTCGATCCAAATTCGGGTTAACAATGAGTTTTGCACGATACCGGTTGGTGAGTTCGGCATCGGCGTCTTGAATAGCATCACGCAGTTCGAGTTCGATTGGCATTCGCAGGATTTCCCTCTCGGTTCATAAGGAATGTCCTCCCTTTATAACACGATCCTAAAGATGAAAACAAGTAGACAGTCACCAAAGCCTTCCGGTGCTTTCGTTTCTCCGGTATACTTTTCCTGCGAGAAAAAGTTCGTCCTGAAGGATGACCCTTCCCGTAAAAAATTTGTTGAAGCCGCAGCTGCGGCGCACCGGTAGATCATGCTCTCCTTTTTTCGTGTGTTAGTCCCATTTGCTTTTGTGTTTGGCTTTTCTCAGTCTTTGCTTTTCTCTCAAACGGTTTCCCCGCCTCAGGTGAGTTTTCCCGCTTCGAGCCTGGTGGACTTTTCGGCGACCCTGCTCAAGCCCGCAGGAACCCTCGGCTTTTTGGAAGTAGGAGAGGACGGACGATTTCGATGGAAAAAAGACGGCTCCCGCGCCCGCTTCTGGGGGATCAATGTCTCCTCGACCCGCCTTAACCTGCCCGATGCGCAAATCGAAGCCGTTGTCAAGAACTTTGCCCGCGCCGGATTGAACCTCGTTCGCCTTGAAGCGGTAGACAATCGAAACTGTCTGCTCGGAAGCCCGTTATCCCACTCATCGCGCACCCTCGATCCTGCCTATCTGGAGCGTCTCGATTTCTGGATGGACTGCCTCCGCCGCAACGGAATTTACTATTACCTCGATCTGCTGGACTTTCGCACCTTCAAGGAGGGAGACGGAGTGCTTAACGCGGATCGGCTGGATCGGGCGGCCCGCCCCTACGCGCTTTTCGATCCGTTTCTGATTCAATTGCAAAAAGAGTACGCCCGCCTTTTTCTCACCCATCGAAACCGCTACTCCGGCCTGCGCCCCGTAGACGATCCCGCCTTTGCCCTGGTAGAAATCTGCAACGAACATGGTTTTTTTCTCTACCCGGAAAAGCTGGATACGCTGGTTGAGCCTTACAAAACCAATCTGCGCCGCCTGTTCAATGCTTTCCTGCGAGCAAAGTATGGATCGCGGAGCAGCCTGGGTTCCGCGTGGGGAAGCGTAAAAGAAACTCCGGTGCTGGGAGACCGCGAAGACCCGGCGCAGGACACAGTGGAACTGCCCGCTCTCACCCCCCCGGTCGGCCCCCAAGACGCCAATGTCGCCGATACGCGCCGCTCGCCCGCCCGCGTTGCCGACGGGGTGAAATTTCTGGCGGACGTACAGCGGGGCTATTTTCTTGAAATGCGGGATTATCTGCGGTTTCTCGGCGTAAAAATTCCGATCACGGCGGTGGTATCCAGCGACATTGTGCCCGATCTCGCCACCGTTGCCGATACCTGCGACTTTCTTTCGGAAAACTGGTACGGAGAAGGCCCTCGTACCGATCCGCGCACCCCCGAATTGAAGTTCTACAGCAATCGCTCTTCGCTGCGGGATGACCGGCGCACCGGGTTCGCGCCCTTCACGGCCTCGCTGCGGTGGAACCACAAGCCGGTCGTCATTCGCGAGTGGGCTTCCAGCTGGCCCAACCGATACCGGGTCTCGTCTTTACCGGAGGTGCTGGCTTATTCCTCCCTTCAGGATTTCGATGCGGTGCTGCTGTTCGGTTATCAGACCAATCGCGCCCCCAATGGAGCGGAGGCAGACGCACTCAACGACTATGCGTTTCAGCAAGACCCGACGGTGTGGGGCTTTTTGGCTCTGGCGGGGCAGGCCTACCTAAACCGGGCGATCTCCCCGGCAAAATCCCACCTCACGCTCTTTTATCCGCCAGAGATGTTATACTCCCGACCGCTTCACCTCAGCGAACTCCACCGAGCCGCCTGGAGCCTCGGCCTCGACACCGTTGCCGACAAAACTTTCGCGCAGAGCGGCCTTGTCACGCCCGCCGATTCTTCCAAAGACCTCGCCCGCCTCGCCGAACTTCTGAAATCGGTGTCGCCCACTGCGCTGACGACGGGTGTCTGGCGTTCGGACACCGGTGAAATCACTCGATTCGACCGAGAGGGACGTTTGCTTCTGGCCGCCCCGAAATTCCGCTCGCTGGCCGGAGAATTGACGCCGAACAAAATTTATGACCTTGGCGGCGGGGTGAAATTTGCATCGTCGTCGCCGGTTGCGGCGGTGATCTTGGTTTCGCTCGATGGCAAACCGATTCCTAAATCGGAGCATTATGTGGTGAAAATGGCAACGGTGGCACAAAACACGGGTGAGCGGCTGGAAAAAGCGGCGGCAGGCAGCGTGGGAGGATTTGTGCTGTTGTCGGCGGGAAAAGGGCCGGTCGTGACCTTGGGAGGCCCAAGCCAAACCCCGACGCGCCTCTGGCTTCCCGGCGACGATCCGAAAACCCCTTCATTGACGGTCGGGCAGAAAAACGGGACTTGGGAACTGGAAATAAAGAACAAACTCGCCCGGTTTCGCTCGGACACTCCTGGAGTGACGGCTTTGTGGCGGGGAAAGCGGCTTCTGTCCCGGTAAACACTTGACTTCACTGCCGAAGACGCGGGTCGAGGGCATCACGCAGAGCATCTCCGAAAAAATTGAACGCCATCACGGTAAGCGCGAGCGCGAGGCCGGGCACAATCAGCAGAATGGGTTTCGACTGCAAATACGCCTGCCCGTCAAACACCATTCGCCCCCAGCTGGGAATGGGCTGCTGAACCCCCAGCCCCAAAAACGAAAGTGTGGCTTCGGCGAGGATCACGGCGGCGGCGTCCTGCGTGGCCTGCACGATGATCGGCGAAGAAAGATTGGGCAACAGGTGACGGGTTAAAATTGTTCCCTCTTTCACCCCGATGGCTCGTGCCGCCTCCACAAACTCCTTGTTTCGCAGCGAAAGGGCCTGTCCGCGCACAAGTCGTGCCATTGACGGCCAGCCTACCACGCCCAGCGAGAAAAACAGGGTTCCAATCGAAAGAATCGGGTTGACTGCCCCGCCGCCGGAACGCAGAATGGCCGTCAGCAAAATCGCCAGCAGCAGGTCGGGAAAGGCAAACATCACGTCGGTGAAGCGCATCAGCAGCGCGTCGGTTTTGCCCCCGCGATAGCCTGCCACCAGCCCCAGGGTCACCCCGATCAGAGCCTCAACGATCACCACGACGGCGGCAACCCCCAGCGATACCCGCGTTCCATAAAGCACCCGGCTCAGCAGATCACGCCCCAGATCATCTGTGCCGAGCAGGTGGCGATGATCGGGGAGAGCCGGTAAATTCAGATAGTTTTGGGTGTCCTGAAAGGCAAAATCGTAGCGGGTCAGCAGGGGGGCGAAAAGGGCTGCAAAAACCAAGAGAAGAATATAGCCTCCGCTGAGCAGAGCCGCCGGGTTTCGGCGCAGACGGCGAAACGCATCCGAGGCGGGGCTGAGTGCAGGACGGGACGGCAGTTCGATTTCGGTGAGTTCGGCGGTTTCTTGCACGGCTAAGCCTCCTGTGATTTCACGCGGGGGTCTACCACGCCGTAGAGAATGTCCACACCCAGGTTCACGAGAATGAAGATCGCCGCCACCAGCAGTGCCATTCCCTGCATCACTGGATAATCCCGTTTGGTGATCGAATTGATGGACTCGAAGCCGATGCCGGGAACCCGGAAAATCGTTTCCACCACAAAGGAGCCGGACAGCAGCACCCCGAAGCTGGTTCCAATGGAGGTGAGAACCGGCAGCAAGGCATTTTTAAGAGCGTGCTTGAACACCGCCTGCTTTTTGCTCAACCCTTTTGCGATGGCCGTGCGGAGGTAGTCCTGCCGCAGCGTTTCGAGCAGGGACGCCCGCATAAACCGCGCCAGCAAAGCGGCGGAACGCGCCCCCAGCGTAATCATTGGCAGAATGGTATGAGCCGGTGTGTCCCAGCCGTCGGTCGGCAGCCACCCCAGTCGAACCGCCACGAGATAGGCCAGCAAAGGCCCCAGCACGATACTCGGCACGGAAACAAGGGCCACAACCAAAGTCATTGCGGCACGGTCAAACCAAGAATTATGATAGAGGGCGGCGAGAATTCCGGTCGGCAAGCCCAGGGCAAGCGCGAACAACAGGGATTGAACCGCCAGCTGCACCGTCACCGGAAAGCCCCGTTTGATGAGGCCGGTGATGGGTTCCCCGCCGTTCTGAAACGATTTGCCGAAGTCGCCGTGAAACACGATACCGGTCACATAGTTCACATATTGAATGAACACAGGCTGATCGAGGCCAAACTGCGCCTTGATTTCGGCAATTCGCTGCGGGGAGGCTTTGTCCCCGGCAATGATTTCAACGGGGCCGGACGGAGCCAGCCGCGCCACGATGAATACGAGAAGAGAAATTGCCAGCAATGTTGGGATCGCTGCCAGCAAGCGTTTTAGAACAAAGAGGAGCATGGAGTCTATTTTAGCCCAAAAACGGGAAATTTCGGTTTCCTTCTCAAATCTGAGCCGTCACACTAGGCATGGCGAAAGGTCTATGGTATAATCTAGCCGAGCGAAGGTACTCCTCTCCTTTTTTGAATAAGGCGCAGGGGCTTCGCTAAATCCGGGGCGTCATCGCATCCGCGCCGGGTCTCGCGCAGTCGAACCCAGGTGCAGCGATTCAGAGGATTCCAACGGAATGAAAACCTGCTTGAAATGTACGTGTGGACACCGCGTCACCCGACGCGACGTGATGCAACAGGGCACTTATATGCGGCAGTTCGGCCCTAATTACATCTATGTCAAGTATCGCTGTTCCCGGTGCAAAAAGCTGGGCGAGCATTACGTCAAGCAAGAGGAATGGGCAGAAGCCATGCTGCAGGACGCGGGAACCGAAGCCACCGAAATCGAGAAAAAGCGGTTTTCCTCGCTGGGAAACATCACCCTCGATGAGATGCGCCGCTTCCACGAAGCCCTCAACAATGATACGATCTTAAAAGAAATCGCCCGCGACAAAGACGCTTAAAGGTTCGTCCGGAAAAGAGAAGTCTCTTTTCCGGATTTCGCGTTTTTAACGAATCCTCAGAAACTCCCGAAATTCGTTTATCGGGGGTGAAGCCGCTTCATTTCCTCTTTTCGCATCGGCATGGCATCAATCCGGCGAAATACCGACTCTGACGAAACCGGTTTCGTCGTGCGAAATTTCTCCCCGCCGTCCTTACCCACCAGGATTGCAGCGAATGCACCCGGCTGAATGCGATAATAGGATCGGTAATCCTGGACTTTTGCCGCCGTTAGAGCCGTCTCCCCGCGTTTGCTCTCGCCCGTCTCAAAAAGGGTGATGACAAGGAGGTCGCGTTCATTCAGATCGGCTCCAATCGTTTCCGGCTTCCACCGCGTTTGCTGCTCCTGAAATCGTTTGTCCTCTGAAGAAGGCGCAAACACAATCCACAGACGATGCGCCGGGTCATGCTCCAATTTCGCTTCCCTCCGTTTTGAGGGAGCGGGCTTTTTCGCAGGCGGCGGGGAGGCTCCCGCCAGAAGTGCCGCCATCAGCAGAAAAGCCGCTCCCCATTTCAGCTTCGTCACGCTAAATCTTCCTCCAATAGATGCGGTATTCTACGCAAAAAGCCGGGGGAGCGTTCAACTCCTCCGGCCCGACTTCCCGCTTGAAATTACTTTCACTGCCCGTAGCGTTCATAAAACAGAGTGTCGTAAAGCGTTTTGCCCAGCGCGACCACCGTCACAAAAGCCACCACCGCATTTTTGTACTTGAGAACGCCATCTGTTTGAAGATCGGGCAAAGCGATTGCGCCCGCACTCATCAGCAGGATCGTCCCCACCCGCCAGAAAAGCCGTGCCAACCGTTCACGCCAGGGTTTTGACATCGCCAATCCTCTTTCTTCTCGGCAGCTGCTTTGGCAAAATAATTTCGCTTAAGACTAGAAAGGATTTCATTTGCTGCTCCATTGGCCATCAATCGTCGGGGGAGCCGAGTTTTTCCAGCTCTTCGTCGGCGATACGGCGATGCTCCACCATCGAATCGGCGACCACCTTTCCGTCCTTGAAACGAATAATCCGCTGCGCGTGTTCCGCAATGTCCTGCTCGTGCGTGACAATCACCACCGTTTTTCCCTCGTTGTTCAGATTCTGGAAAATCTGCATGATTTCTTCGCCGGTGCGCGTGTCGAGGTTTCCCGTCGGTTCATCTCCAAAAATAATCGGCGGATCATTCACTAGGGCGCGGGCAATCGCCACGCGCTGCTGCTGTCCTCCTGAAAGTTCGTTCGGCTTGTGATCGAGACGGTTGCCCAACCCCACGACCTCCAGGCAGCGTTTCGCGGTTGCCTCCCGGTTTTTGGCATTCGAGTAGAGCATCGGCAGTTCTACATTGCGGAGGGCAGAGGTTCGCGCCAGCAGGTTAAAGGTCTGAAACACAAAGCCGATCTTGCGGTTCCGAATTTCGGCCAGTTGATTGTCGTTGAGCTTGGCGACCTCGATTCCGTCCAGCCGATACGAGCCGATGGACGGCTTATCCAGACAGCCGATCAAATTCATAAAGGTGGATTTGCCGGAACCCGACGGCCCCATAATGGCGACAAACTGCCCGCGTGGTATTGAGACGGAAACCCCGCGCAGAGCGCGAACTTCCATCGCTCCCATTTTGTAAATTTTATGGGCGTCCATCACTTCAATCATCGTATCAGACATAAAAATTATCCTGAAATCAAATGGGAAACGAGCGATAAAATGAATTGAGGCGAGGGAAAGCATCCACGACAGACACTTTCCCTCCTCTCCAACCGACTACTTCGCGTTTTTCAAGCCGGTCATAAAGCTGTTGATTCCGGCCTTCATCATTGGGCGCACTTGAGCCATCGGAAACGTATCCGGGTTCAGCGGATTGTATCCCGACTTCGGCGGGTCGGGGAAATTGGTCATTCCGCCTTTCGGCGGGCCACCCGCAGGGCGTCCGCCGCCGCCGCCGCCGCGTCCCCATTTTTTGCTCGGCGGAACAATCGTGGCTACCTTCTGAAGCTGCTTGGTCGTCAAGACGTTCGTCATCGCTTTTGCCAGCGATTTGGACTCATCTTCGGACAATTCGGCTTTGTTCATGTAAGGCTTGATTAAGCCGAGCACTTTTCCAGCCTGGGCTTTGTTTAAAGCCAAACCGGGGGTACGGTCAATCTCGCTGATCTGATAAATCAGGTCGTTGAGGTTGGAAGTGCTTTTATGAGCTTCGCTCCACTTCTGCCACTTTTTGATCTTTGCCATAACTTCTGCCGGAGGCCCGCCGCCCATCTGCGCGTTGGCTTGAGACGGCATCAGCAGACTGCCGCCTAAAATAACGAGAGCAGCCATTCCCGTTCGCACCAGTGTTTTCCTGTTCATCAGTAGTCCTTTCAAGAGGGGAAGGGGCGAAGTTGGAGCTTCGTCCCTTCTCACCCGGCACTCACTCGTATCTCAGTGCCTCAATTGGATTGAGGCGGGAGGCTTTCAGGGCAGGGTAGTAGCCGAAAAAGACCCCTACCACCGCCGAGAAGAAAAACGAAACGAAAATCGGCGTTGTCGTGAGACTTGTTTCCCACTGCGGTTTGATGGCAGGCAACCCGAACAGGGTAAACAGAATCCCGAAGATCACCCCGATAAATCCGCCCGTCAGCGATAAAAACAGGGCTTCCAGCAAAAACTGAACGAGAATGTTCCAGCGTTTCGCTCCAATGGCCTTGCGAACCCCGATCTCGCGGGTACGCTCCGTCACCGAAACCAGCATGATATTCATAATGCCGATTCCGCCGACGATGAGTGCTACCGCTGCCAAACAGTTGATGAGCTGCTCGAAGTCCGCCGCCTGCTCACTGGAGTTCTGCGCCGCCGTTGCATTGTTAAAGATAATGAAATCGTTCGCTTTTCCCGCGTTGAGTTTGTGCCGTTTTTTCAGCACATCTTCCACTTCGGTCTGGGCCTTCGACATTACGGTTTCGTTGCGGCCCTGAACGCTCATGGTTGAAAGCACGTTGTCGGAGCCGAAAAGCCGCCGCAGGGCCGTTGTGACGGGCACATACACGCGGTCGTCTTCGTTGATAAAGCCGCCGCCGCCGCGTTCCTTGAAAACGCCCAGCACCCGAAAGGTCGAGCCTTTGATGTAAACGCTCTGACCGATCACCGATCCGGTTCCAAACAAGTCTTTGTACGCCGACCAGCCGAGCACGCACATCATCCGCTTGGCGCGAACGTCCTCCTCCTTGAAGTAGCTTCCCTGAACAAACTCAAAATTGCGAATGGTCGGAAAGTCGGCTCCTGTGCCGTAGACCTGCGTATTGATGTTTTTATTTCCGGCTTTCACCTGCAAAAAGCCGCTGCGTTCAGGAGAAACCGCCTTTACCGACGGTGCACCGCGTTTGATGGCAAGGGAGTCCTCATAACGCAGGGTGTTCACCGTGCCGAAGCTGATGCCGCTTTTGCTTTGCCGCCCCGGAATGATGGTGAGGGACGTGGTGCCGAATTTCTCGAAGCGTTTGATGGCGGCATCACGGGAGCCTTGCCCCAGGGCCACCGCAACGATCACCGCCGCCACCCCGAAAATAACGCCCAGCATGGTAAGAAACGAACGCAGCTTGTTGGAAGCAAGCCCGCGCAGGGCAGAAGTGAGTCCGACGAGCATGAAAATCTCCTTTGGAGGAAAAAAGAGCCGGGAAGGATCGCGTCGGAAGACGAAACGCCTTTATTTTCCTGACCCTTTCCCTTTTCAACTTCCTACTTTTTGCCGGGGCCTTTGCCGCCGCCGAACGGATTGCCGCCGCTCGAAGTCGCGACGCTCGGCTCGATCACCTGCGTTACAATGGTTTCATCCGCTTTAAGGCCGCTTGTGATTTCGGTGGCGTCGTTGCCTTCCAATCCGGTTTCCACTTTGCGCTTTTCGGTTTTCACGTCCACCAGCAGGCCCGGATCGGGATCGGAGCCTTTGTCTGCCGGAGCCTGCTTGCCGCCGCTCGCCACGTCCACATAGTGAGTTCCATCCGTGTCGGTATGCAGGGCTTCGTTCGGGATCGAAACCGCGTCCTCTTTGCGGTCGACAATAAACTCGCAGGAAGCGTTCATGCCGGGTTTGATGAGCTTAAAAGTCGCGGCGGAGTTGTCAATTTCCACCCAAACGTGAAGCGTGGTGACGTTTTGCTCTTTTACCGCCTGCGGCTGAATCTTAATGACTTTGCCCTCCACCGGAGTGGTTGGGTAGGCGTCGCAAACGATGTCTACTTTCTGATCCATCGTCACATTGGCGATGTCGGTTTCATCCACCGTCACGTCCACGTACATTCGGGAGATGTCCCCCAATTGAACGATATTGGTTCCCGTTGAGTTAAACGAAATTCCCGACGAGATCAGCGTTCCCTCCTCAATGTACTTCTGGAGAACAATGCCGTCCGAGGGAGCGGTGACGTTGGTTTCGTTGAGCTGCACCTGTGCATTGACGAGCGAGGCTTTGGAGCGTTCGCCGGAAGCCTGCGCCTGTTTGATTTGAGACACGCGAATCGAATTGTTGATTTGGTTTGCTCTGGCCTGGTCAAGATTTGCTTCTGCCGTTTTGATGTCCGCCAAAGCCCGCTGATAGTCGGCGAACGAGGCGGAAGCGGCTTCCTTCTTCAAAGAAATATCTACGCGGTTGGCTTGAGCGGTGCGAAGCTGAGCCTCGATTTGCCGAACTCGTGCCTGCTGCGATTTCAGGTCGGCTTCCTGTTCCGGCTTGATCGTGTCCATGCGCTCTTTCACATTTTGGTAGGTCGCCATTGCCACATCGTAATTTGCCTGAGCGGTGTCTACCGAGGAGGTGGCCACATAGCCGTTCTGGAGCAGGGCTTTCTGACGATTAAGCGAAAGCTCCGCGTTTTTGAGATTGGCTTGCGCTTGCCGCAGGCTGGCCTGAGCGGTCGCCATTTGCTGCCGCTGGGTCGCCGTCTGAATTTGCGTGAGTTTTTCTTTCTCGGCAGAAAGAGTGGCACTCGCGTTTTCGATATTCGCTTCGGTGAGTTCGCCCTGATTGTCTGCCTGAACCTTTGCCTGATCATAGCGGGCTTTTGCACCGAGCGCGGAGGCTTTCGCCGACTCCAGATTCGCTTTTGCCGTCTGGATTTGCACGAGCACCTGCTTTTCTTGAAGTGCCAGCTGCCGCTGAGTCTCTTCCACTCGCGCCACGTTGGAGGTGATGTCGGCCTTCGCATTGTTGTAGGTCAAAAGGGTGTCGGAAGGATCAATTTTGCACAAAATCGCTCCTTTTCGAACAATGCTTCCTTCTTCCAGACGAGTAAGCGGCTTGTCCGGCTGCTCTTTTTTGAGTTCGAGATCGGGGCCGTAGGCAGTCACGCGCCCGCCCGCTCGACTGCGAATATCCACCACTTTCCAGGGTTTCACGACGCCGGTTGCAGAAACGGTTTTCTTGACCAGCCCATCGGCGACTTTCGTCACACGATACTGGTTTTGGCTTTTCGCGGGATCGGGCTTGAGCGTTTTCGCCACGAGGACGCCTCCGGCAATGAGGGCGGCTGCAAGCGCGACGGGAGCAATGACTTTCTTCACTTTAGATAGGCTCCTGGGTTGGGGGTAGGGCTGAGGGAGCAGAGATAAGAAGGGGGTCGAGCGTTAAAACAAAACGCATCGGCTTTTCCTAAGTCACAATCTCTACTCGCTGCTCCCTAACCGTTATTTTCCGCCGGGGGCGGGGACAGACGCAAAATTCGACGGCTTGTAGCCGGGAACCTGCGGACGATACTCCGGGTCGTTGACGCCGATATTGCGTTGAAGCTGTGCGTCATTGATATAAAAATCGTAAGTCGCCTGAACCAGAGATACCTGTGCCTGCACGAGCTGCACCTGCGCGTTCAGGACATCGAGAATGTTGATTAGGCCGTTTTTCTGGCGGGCGAGCGCGGCTTCATAATTGAGCTGCCCGGCACGAACGGCAATCTGAGCCGCCTGCACCCGCTGCCGTGCCACCTCGCGCACACGAAGCGACTGCTCCACATTGAGTCGAATGGACTGCTGCAGCTGGTCGAGGGTGCGCCGCTGCTGCTCCAGCTGCGCTTTGTTGTCGCGGACGGCGGCCCGGCTGCTGCCCGCATCGAACAGAGGATAGGAAGCACTCACCAGAAAGGTGCGCGTTTCTCCGGCATTGGGATCGAGCGCGTAGCCCTGATTGATTGTGGCACTGAGGGAAAGCCCGCTGTTGATTTGTGCCTGCCGAACGCTGTAGCCCTGCGCGTTGATTCGCTCCACCTGCTGCTTGAGATCGAGGCGGTTATCGTAAGCGATCTTCATATAGTCTGCCGTCGAGCGCGGGTCGGATTCAGGGGCAGGAAGGGCTACCTGGTCGTCGGTGAGCGAGAGCGGCGTATCGGAAACCAGACCCATTGCATTTTTGAGGTTGGCCTGCGCTACCTCGTAATCGCTTTGTGCGGAGAGCAGTGAGACATTGGCATTGGCAAGATCGGACTCGGCCTGGAGCGTGTCCGATTGAGCCGCCGCTCCCACACGCACCTGCTCCTGAATGACGAGCAGGTTGGTCTGGGCACGCCGCACGTTTTCCTGCTGAACGCGCACCAGTTCTTTGCTGCGGGCCAGGCTGTAGTAGGAGGAGGTGACGTTGAGGATCACGGTCTGCCGTTGATCGCCGAGGCCGTATTCGGTGGCGAAAATGTTTCGCCGCGCTGCTCCCACACTCGCCTCGCGCAAGCCCATATCGAAGATCGTCAAGCTGGCATTGATGCCATTGGAGAGTACCTGCGAAGTGGCGGCCCCGCGAAACTGCTGGCCGTTGATAAAAATGATGCCTCCAGGCTGCGAGTTGGTATTAAACGAAAAGGAGGGCGTGACCCTTGGAAAATAGGCTGAAAAAGACTGCGTGTAGCGGGACTTCGCCGAGTCCACCTGGGTTCGGGAGATCGCAATCGCGTTTTGCCGCTGAAGCCCGATGCGCACGGCACGGAAAAGCGAAAGCGGTTTCGACAGGTCTACATCCACGATTTCGCCGACAATCGGGTTTTTCGGCGTTCCGTAACGAATCTGGGCCGGGGTTTGCAGCGGCAGTTTGGGCGGATCCTGCACCGGCGGTTTTTTTGTGTCGGTGGGGGCTTGCGGCTCAGAGGAAGCCGGGGTCGGTTTTTCGTCAGCAAGGCTGACGCCGCAGGCAAGCGGAAAGAGGACCAGCGTTGAGAGCCAGAAGCGGGAACAGGTCATGGCGCGTGTCGTTCCTTTCGGAGAGGCCTCGCTGCTGCACTTTCCTGCCAAAAGCCCTTCGCGAAAAAGAAGACAGGAGGAGCAGAGCGGGCTAAATGTCAATCCGGTAGACGCGGCGGCGGGAGCGACGTTTCGTCAGTTTCGCCCGCGCACCCTCCGCGACATCAAATCTACAACGGGCTGCGACGGTGAATTCGCCTCGGCAGCCTCTTCGCCCGCCTCAACAGGGCGGGGAGGCTCGCCCCAGCCGATAAGCGGATGCCCTGCCGCTTCACGGGCTTTTTCGCAGCGCGAAGCCAGGGTTTCCATGCCGGTGACGACCGCCTCGCGTTCGGAGGATGAAAGGGCCTCCCAAACCGAGCGGAGAAAGGCGTCACGGGCGGCATCATTCTCTGAGAGCAGCGAATGTCCTTTGGAGGTCATTTTCAGGCGCACCACCCGGCGGTCGGCAGGGTCTGCGATCCGTTCGATAAAGCCGCGCTTCACCAGTTTGTCCGCGACCTGAGTCACCGTAGATTGAGAAACCTGAAGCCGTTCGCTGAAATCTTTCATCGGGGCTTCGTGTGCGTGATAGACGGCCCAGAGAAGCCGGAGCTGAGCCAGGGGCAGCATTTCGATTTCTTCATGCGGGTTCGGCTCGAACATAATGGCTCGCATCAGCCGAAAGAAAGGAAGGCGGATAGGCACTTCATCCTCACGCAGAGGCAGAACGGGCAAGGGGCTTTCGGATAATTTCTGCTGAGGGTCAGACACAAAGAACTCCTTCAGGAACTCTAAGAGGGTACAAACCACTTTCGACTTCCTGATAGTTTGTTTGTGTGGATAGTTTACATAACCGAAGTATTTTTTGTCAAGTGTTTCAACATTTTTCTCTGCTTTTTTCTCAAGCCTGGAGTATAATAGTAGACGGAAGGTTACTATCAAAAAAGGGGTTAAAAATGTCTGTTCTTTTCAAAGAGGGCGAGCGGGTGAAACTGGTGGATCGAGCCTCCACCAATTCGGACATCAAATCAGGGCTTTACTATCGGTTTTATGCCGACCTGACCGGAACGATCTTCAAGATTTACGGCAAAGGGGAAACGGCACAAGCGGCCATTGAAGTAGACCTGGATACACTGCCCGCCGAAATCCAAAAGCGTCACGAGGAGCAGCGCAGCAAAATGGTCAACACACTTTCCGGGGAAGCCAAACGGCAAAGCCAAATCGGAGGGGACAACGAATTTCTGCTTCGATACGTCATTCTCGTTTCGCTTTCGGATGTTCTGCGTCTGCCCAAACCCAAAGCCGTGAAAGAAAAACCGCTCGCTCTCGCCACCGCCGCCTAAAAAGCAAAAATTTGAGCAATAAGCCCGACCGGAGAAATTTCATCGTACCGGTCGGGCTTATTTTGTTAGAATCAGAACCGCATTATTTTCGCCTTCGCAGCAGAGTGACGCTGGGTCTAGCACCGAACAAAAGCACCAGAACGGAGGAGGGCGCAGGGACGGCAGCAGCGTGCAGCGTGAAATGTGCCCCGGTTCCGTTCTGAATGAGCAGATGCTTTCCCGCAAGGGTGTTACCGTCGTTGAGCACTGGTCCCAAATCGCTGCCAAAGATATTCAAGCCTGCCTCGTCGTGAATGGAAATGAAATCTTCCGCGTAGTAAGCGACGACCTCCCCGCTGAGGTTGACTATCGTTTGGTTGAAAGCACTAAAGCCATGATCAATCGTACCGCCGCTGATATTGACAAGGCTGTAATCCTTTGCCGTCAAAGTGTTTTGGATGCCGCCGCCACTAAAATTGATGGTGCTGTGATCGTAGGCACGAAGAGCGCCTCCGCCGACAAGTGCTCCCGCCGTAAAATTGACGGTCGTGGCCTCATCAGCCTCCAGCCACCGGCTTGCACCGCCGTTGAAATCAAGGATACTGCTGTTGTGGGAGTACAGTCCGGGAAGATCGGCTCCAGAGCGAAAAGTGACCGTAGGGCTGGTGCGGTTTCTACGTGCCGCCAGATCATCAGCGTTGGCATAGCCGACGGTGGGGCGATCCAAAATGAGATCGTCAACAACTGCGTCGTTTGGAAAAAAGGTGGATTGTCCATCAGAATGGGCAGGCAAAGCGAATAGAAAAGCAGTACACAGCAGGGCACGAGTTGATAGGTACAGGGCTTGAATTTCCTTTGCCGCCGGTGAAGCGGAAGTGCGGCGGACACGGAGGAGGAGCAGTCAGCAGAGTGTACCTCAAGCAAAAACCGAAGTCAACCGGGGCAAGAGTTTCGTCCTGCCCCATCGTGCTCAAAATAAAGTCATCTTCGGCTCTTTTTTCGCCTCGATGACTTTCTGGCGGGCATTGGCGATGTCGTTCACGAGATCGCGCCGCGCCGCTTCGTAGGCTTCTCCCTGAAGGCGCAGGATATAGGCGGGATGCCACACCGCCATCGCGTAGCGCGTGTATTTCGACTCAAACCACTGCCCGCGCTCCTGCGTCATCTTAAAGCCCTTGTGGATAATCGAAGAGGCGGAAGGCGCACCGAGGCAGAGGATCACACGCGGCTGAACGAGTTGAATCGTCTGGTCGAGCCAGGGAGAGCAGGCTTTCGTTTCTTCGGGCGTCGGGGGGCGGTTTTGCAGGCGACCGTTTTCCAGCACACAGGCACGACAGCGAATTACGTTTGCGAGATAAACGTGTTTGCGCGTGATCCCGTTTTCTTTCAGGCATTGATCCAGCAAAACCCCAGATCGCCCAACAAAGGGGCGTGCGGTTGCGTCTTCGTTCTGGCCGGGGCCTTCGCCGATCAGCATCAGGGGCGCGTTTGGATTTCCTTCCCCAAACACAACATGGGTGCGTGTTCGTGAAAGACCGCATGCCACGCAGACGCTGGCCCGCTCCGCCAGCTGCCCGATCCGAATGATCTTTTCCTCTGGGGACAATTCCGCCAGATCGGTTAATTCCGTTTCTTCCGCCAAAATAACTGATACTCCTTAACTGGATTGCGCTTGAGAAAGCCAAACGCACATTGCGCCCGGTTCGCGGTTTGCCCAGGCATAATAAGGAATGGCCGTGAGGGAAACGGAACTCAGCACGGGCGGCTTCGGCTCCGCAGTGTAAAGAGGCCTCTCGCCCGATTTCTGCGTTTGCGTGAGGGCTACCCCTTTTAATACGGTCACTCCGCCAAGCAGTTCCGGGCGGTGTTCGGCGGCTAACTCAAGGGCCTGCGGTAAGACGAGGTCGCGCACATCGGCAGCATGATCGGTGTTTTCAACGCAGTAAACCATCGGGCCGCGCTGAAGGGCGATTTGCCCCCGGTTGGACACGAGGCGGGAATGGGAAGTAAGTTTTCTCACGGGCATCGGCAGGTGCAGATCAAGACGGTCTCCGGGGTTCAGCCCGGTGACTTCGTGGTAACTCCCCGGCTCAGGCGCGGTGCTCTCAGAGCCGTTTCGCGTAAGCGAGGCTCCATCGGCCCAGGCGGGAATTCGCAGCGATAGAAGTGTGTTCTCGGAAGAATCGGGCAGAACTTCGAGTTCGATCTCGCCGCTCCAGGGGTATTCGGTGGTCTGTTTGAGGTTCAGAACGCCGCCGTTCGGGAGCGGGATCGAAGCGGTTCCCTGAGCGTAGAGATGAACCGCCGCCCCGCCGGAAAAAGCACTGTAGAAATACCCCGGCAGCATCGCGAGAGTGCGGGCCAGGTTAGGAGGGCAGCAGGCACAGCCAAACCATTCCTGCCGCTGGTGCGTTCCGTCATCGGCAAGCGGATTCTGATAAAAGTAATGCTTTCCGTCAAGCGAAAGACCGGGCAGCACGGCATTGTAGAGCGTATGTTCGATCAAATCCGTGAATTGAGTGCCGTCTCCCCTTTTGTCTGTGTCTCTGCCCTTCGCACCGTGACCATAGCAGTAGTGATGCAGCCGCCAGTTCCACATCACCGAGGCAATGGCAGCGCAGGTTTCGGTGTAGGCGCGGTCATTAGGAAGTTCGTAGTCTTTGCCGAATGCCTCCCCCTCGTAGCGCGACCCCGCCCCGCCGGTCACATACATTCGCCGCTCGGTGAAATTCTCCCACTGATGATAGATTGCGCTGAAAAAGGAACCGCCCCAGTTTGCCTCCTCCGCAAGCAGGTCGGTGGCTCCGCAGGCCAGATACAGCATTCGCACGGCGTGACCTGTCACTTCCATTAGTGCCTCGTAAGGCTCATGGTCCTGTATAGAGCGGCGGTCAAAATCGTTGTGGCCATCAATCACACTTGGTGTTTTGCCGCGCAGCTCGATCATCCGTTTGGCTAACTGCGTGTACTTCGCATCGCCGACGGTGCGGGAAAGCTCGATCAACGCCATTTCAACTTCGGGGTGGCCGCACGCCCCCTCACGTCCATCAGGCCCGAACATTTCGTAAAGATGATCCGCCAGTTTGAGGGCAACCTCCAGCAAAGTGCGCTTGCCGGTGGCGCGAAAATGAGCGACGGCGGCCTGAATCAAATGCCCCGTGCAGTACATTTCGTGAAGGTCGCGCAAATTCGTCCAGCGTTCCTCCGCCTTCTCGAACATAAAGTAAGTGTTCAGATAGCCGTCCGGCCCCTGCGCGTCGGCAATTTCGGCGATCACCGCGTCGAGGTCGCTCTCCAGAGCCGGGTCGGGGTGCGAGGCGAGCGAAAACGCGATGGCTTCGATCACTTTGTAAACATCGGAATCATTGAAGACCAACCCCTGAAACGGAACGTCCTTTTTGCCGGAGGCACGGCGGAAATTGTCAATCCGCCCCGTGCTTTCGCAATGTTCCAACTGGGCACGAAGGGTGACGGTGCGGTTGAGGTCGCAGCGCGGCTTCCAGAACCGGTCGTCGAGGGTTACGGCTTCGACGGGAACAGGCTGAAGTTCGACCTGCGGAGAGTGAGAATAATCGGTAATCGGGGTGGACATGGCAGTACCTATTCACGGGTGGAGTTGAGCATTTCTAAAAAGTAAGCATGAACGCGGAAGTCGTCCGTCAGCTCAGGATGAAACGCGGTCGCCAGCAGATTTCCCTGCCGCACCGCCACGATTTTGTCCTCGAAATGGCTGAGAATCCCCACCTCCGGCCCCGCTTCTTTCACATAGGGGGCACGAATAAAGACGCCGCGCACCGTCCTTTCCCCTTCCTTCAGCGGGGTGAACGGAACCTCAGCCTCGAAGGAGTTGATTTGCCGCCCAAAGGCGTTACGGGCCACCGTGATGTCGAGCAGACCGAGAGACGGCTGTTCGGGCCGACCTTCGGGGCATTCAATGGTTTTGGCGAGCAGGATCAGCCCGGCGCAGGTGCCATAAATCGGCAGACCAGAGGCGGCCCGTTCCTGAATTGCCCTGAACAGCCCGAACCGCTGCATCAGTTTTACAATTGTGGTGCTTTCGCCGCCGGGCAGAATAAGCGCGTCTACGGCGGCAAGGTCGGCGGCGGTGCGAACCTCCTGCGTTCGGGTGTGGAGGCGCGTTTCGAGCAGGGTGCGGTGAGCATCGAAATCGCCCTGAAGGGCAAGCACACCAATGGTGTTTTGAGTGGAATTGGGTGAGTGTGACATAGCAGAAAGTATACCCGCAGTGCCGCCGAACCTTTCAGGAGAAGCCCGATTTGCTCCCGAAACGCCGGTGCAAAATGCCGCCTCTCCCTCAGAAAGATGCCTCCTGCCCTTCGCGCTGAGGCTTCCACGGAAAGAATTGCGCCCTCCGACCCTCTCGAAATTGCCTCCGCCTTCCGTGCAGAGACAGCATCGCTCTTGTTTTCTGGATAACTTTGCGACCCCGTGCAGGTCTTTCCTTTAGAAGCGTCGAACTCTGATGCGGTCGCTTTGATTTCACGGCATCCGCCTTTCTTTTTTCTGGAGGTCTCCTTTGATCGTATTTCCTCGCCGCGCCCTTTTCGCGCTTTTCGCTCCGCTTTCTCTGCTTCCGGCCTCGCTTTTCGCCCAGACTGCCTCCATTTCCCCGGAAACCCTCGCCAAAATTCGGGAGGAGGGTATAAACCATTCCCAGGTGATGGATACCCTCGGCTATCTGTCGGATGTGATCGGCCCCCGGCTCACTGGCTCCGCTCAACTCAAGCGGGCAAACGAGTGGACGCGAGACAAAATGACGGGGTGGGGACTGCAAAACGCACACCTGGAAGCCTGGGGGCCGTTTGGCCGGGGCTGGACGCTGGATCGGTTTTCCGCGCAGGTCGTGTCCCCGTCCACCATTCCACTTATCGCTTTTCCGAAAGCCTGGTCTCCGGGCTGGCGCGGACGGAAAACTGCCGAAGTGATCGCTCTGGAAGTGGAGGATGAGAGTGGGCTGGCCCGCTACAAAGGGATGCTGAAGGGAAAGATCGTGCTGCTTTCGCCGATGCGCGAGGTGCAGGCGCACTTTACGCCACAGGGCTTCCGCCGCACCGACGAAGACCTGGCCGCGATGGAGAGCGGGATGCCGCGCCGCGCCGCCGCACCGCCGAATGTTCCTGGCGCACCGGGCGTGCTCTCTCCTACTCGCCGCAACCCGCCGCAGTCGTTTGCGCTGGGGGCCGCGAAACTGCGCTTTGCCGCCGAGGAAGGTGCGCTGTGTGTGGTGGATGCGGCACGCGGCGACGGCGGTACGATTTTCGTGCAGCAGGCGTCCCCCGTTTCCCTCCCCGCCGGGGATGCGAAAACGCCTTCGCCGCGTGTTTCCGTGTGGGCGAAGGACGCCCGTGTGGTTCCGCAGATTTCCGTGTCGGCAGAGCAGTACAACCGGATGCTGCGTATTCTAAAAGCCGGAGAGAAACTCAAAATCGAAGCGGAGCTGGCCTCTCATTATGAGGACAAAGACCCGATGGCCTACAACACCATCGCTGAAATTCCCGGCAGCGATCTCAAAGAGGAAGTCGTGATGCTCGGCGGTCATCTCGACTCGTGGCAGTCGGGCACGGGAGCGACGGACAACGGAGCGGGGTGCGCGGTGGCGATGGAGGCGGTTCGCATTTTAAGGGCATTGAACCTTCAGCCGCGCCGCACCATCCGTGTCGCACTGTGGAGCGGCGAAGAGCAGGGATTGTTCGGTTCACGCAGCTACTGTACGCAGCACTTCGGCACGAAAAGCGGGCCGAAACCGGAGAACGAAAAGGTGTCTGCCTACTACAATCTCGACAACGGAACGGGAAAGATTCGCGGCGTTTACCTTCAGGGAAACGAAGCGGTGCGCCCGATCTTCAAGGAGTGGCTGGACCCGTTCAAAGACCTGGGAGCCGCCACGCTGACGCTTTCCAACACCGGCGGAACCGACCATCTTTCCTTCGATGCGGTGGGAATTCCGGGCTTTCAGTTTATTCAGGACGAGATTGAGTACGATGCCCGCACCCACCACAGCAATCAGGACGTGTTCGACCGCATCCAGGGCGATGACATGAAGCAGGCTTCCACGATTATGGCTGCCTTTATCTATCAAACCGCCATGCGCGACGAAAAGCTTCCCCGCAAAACCGCGAAATAGTGAAGCGAAAAGAAGGAGCAAAGGGGCACGAACAAAACGAGCTTCGATAAAAGCCGGTTTAGAAATAGAGCCGCCCCCGCCGAAATAAACGGCGGGGGCGGTTTTTCAGATTTGGAAACCGGTTGGAGGGTACAGGCGGAACGCTCAGTCTGTGCCTTCCCGACTGAGTTCAAGCCCCCGGCGGGCAGAGCAAATCACTTTGCTGCTGCCGCGACCGCTTTGGCGATCCTCAGGTTTTCGTTGACGGCATCCCAGTCAATCACCGTAAAAAAGGCATCAATGTACTTTGCCCGCGCCGTCTGAAAATCGAAATAGTAAGCGTGCTCGTAGACATCCAGCCCCAGCAGCGGCGTGGCGTTCCAGACGGGATAGGTGTTCTGAGAGTCTCCTAAATAATTGAACAGGCTTCCATCACTATAGTCGTGAGCCAGCCACACCCAGCCGCGAGCCGCAATGCCCGTTGCCTTTAGGTCGGCTTTCCAGTTGTCGTAGGAGCCGAAGGCGGCTTTGAGGAGGTCGGCGATTTCGCCGGTGGGTTCGCCGCCTTTTCCTCCAATGTGATTGAAATAGAGTTCGTGGTTTTTGACGCCGCCGATGGCAAAGGAAAGCTCGACTTTGAGCTCGCGAATTTCGCTGAAGGTGGCGTTGGCTTTGGCGGGGTCGGGAACGCCGAGTTTCGCGAGTTTGTCGGTGATCTCATTGACTTTTTTGACGTAGCCTTCATAGAGTTTGTAGTGCTCTTCGTGGGTTTTGCGGCTGATGCCGGCGGCGGCGGTATTGAAGACTTTTTCGGGGAGGGGCTTGGCTTTGATTTCGCCTTTGGAGCCGTTGGAGACGCCTGCTTTTTGCAGCAGAAGTTCTTCGGCGGAGGCGAGTTCGGGGGGCAGGAGGGAAGCGGCGGTGACGGCAGCGGAACGGGTTAAAAATTGTCGGCGGTCAAGGCGCGGATGGGTTTGGTTGGTCATGGTGTCTCCCTGAATGTGGCTTTCTAAAGGCTGTCGGGCATTTCGTCCTGGGTGAGCAGGCCCGCCTTTTTATCTACGCGCATTGCGCTCCGAATGCGCCCGATGATTCGCCCGGACACTTCGTTGAACTTTACCTGGCCAGACAGGAGTTTGGTGGCGGTGTAAGTGGCGTAGGGGCGTTTGATGCCGTGCCGATAGGCGAAGTGGGGCCATTGATAGAAGATTTTGGCGATCCGAAGGGCCGAATCGAAGTTGGCCTTGAATTCGTGCGCGATGGCTTTGGTGTAGCCTTTGGCGTTTCCGGCGAGTACGCACTGGGCAGCGATTTTGCCGCTGGTCATGGCGTGGAAAATGCCGTCGCCGAAAAAGGGGTTGATGAGGCCGGCGGCATCTCCGACGAGGAGAACCCTGTTGTCGCGGGTCTGAATCTGGTCAAGGCCGTCCCAGATGGGCAGCGGATGGGCGTGGTAGATGAGCGACCCCGGCTCTTTGGGGACGCCGAGCATGGCGAGATAGTCGTGGATGGCCTGGTGAAGAAGCTCGCGAACGTTCGTGTCGCCTCGTCCGTCTTCGCGTTTGGGACGAAAGACCCCGGCTCCGACATTGATGTGGTCGCCTTTGGGGAAAACCCAGGCATAACCGAGTTTAACTGCGCCGAACTCCAGATGGGCCACGTCGGGGCGCAGATCGGGATGTCCTGTGCCCCAGGTGTGCGGAACTTCGGCTTCGATGGCGATGGCGAGGGCGCGTTCTTTTCGCAGTCCCACGCATTTGGCGGTCAGGCCGTTGGCTCCGTCGGCTCCGATGACAACGTCGGCGGTGGCAGTCCAGGCTCCGGTTTTCCCTTCAGCGCGAACGAGAACGGGTTTTCCTTTTTCGATTTCAAGAGATCGAAGCGAAAGACCGTCCAGCAAATCGGCTCCGGCGCGGGCGGCGCGTTGGGCAAGGGCGTTATCGAAAACGGATCGCTGCACCATCCAGAGCGAAAGCTCGCCGTTCGGGTCGTCGGTTTTGTCGGGGTTCATGTCGCCAAGGTGGGGGTCGTCGAATCCGTAGGTGTGCCGCATTTGGGTGACCTGACATTCGACAAAGGCATTGGGGGCAAGATCGCGCACTTCCCCGACTTCGGCGAGGCTGAGCAGCTGCTTTGTGAGGGTGGGGATGCCGCCGCCGCAGGTTTTGTGGCGGGGGAGGGTTTGTTTTTCGAGAAGGGCGACCTTGAAGCCCCCCTTCGCTAAATCGTGGGCGGCGACGGCGCCGGCGGGGCCTGCGCCGATGACGATGGCATCATAATGCATTTTTGTTTCGGTCATTTCGTTTCCAGAGGTGCGGTGGAGTTCCGTTGAGTCGTTACTTTTTATAATAGCACAGAATGAGGGCGGGAAGGTTTGGGAGCGGCAAGCGTTGGTTCGGGCAAAAGTGCGCGGTTGGGTAAAAAATTGGGTTTGAGAGGGAAAACTGAAAAAGTATCCCTTTTTTTTTGCTCCCAAATGAGTAACCTCCCCTTTGTCGGCGGACTATTATTGTAGGGAAGTATTTTTTGGGGATTTTATGGAGGGCTAGAAAATGGTGCCGAAGTGGATTTACGAGGAAAACGGCGAGGTGTGGATTCCGGTACAAACTGCCGCGAAGATGCTGGGCGTGCTGGTGCGAAGCGTGTTTCACCTTCTGGAGCGGGGAGCCCTCGTTCAGGTTCGGAAGAGCGGACGTGGAAAACCTCATTACTATCTGCTTTCGGAAGTGGAGGCACTGGCACGGGATCCGACGCGGGCGAGAAGGATGGAGACACACGAAGACCGGCAGGAGGGTCGAAAACTGGGAGATCGAACCAGGATTGATGAGACATTTCTGACGGCGAAGGAAGCAAGGCGGATGCTGAGCACATCTCTCCATCAACTCTCCGTTTTTGTCAATGGGGGAGAGTTGACCTGCTATCAGAGGGTGGTGGGACGTTCTCCCCACCTTTTCGATCCGCTGGAGGTTCGGATTTTGAGGAGAAAGCGTGAGCGGCTAAAGCGGCTTCGGGCGGACAGCTTTGACTACCAACGGTGGCACGCGGAGCGATGCGGCAAACTTCCCCCGCCTCCGAAACATTCGGTGCGGGTGACAGAAAAGGATTTGGAGCCGTATGAGCGGGTGATGGGAGAGTGGCTGACGGCACGGCAGGTGTCGGTTTTGCTGGAGGTCTGCCTGACGGATGTGTATGTGCTTCGCAACCGTCTGCGCCTTTACGGGGAAAAGCGGCGGGAAGACCCGAAAGGGACAAAGCGCAAGGTACTGCTGTTTCGCAAGAGAGACGTGCTGGCCTTGATGGAGGACCCGATGTATCGGAAGGGGCGGGCGATGTATGAAGCGCACATTTCCCCGAAAGCTGCCGCGATTATGCGGGAAACGCGGGACTGCCTGCATACCGAAGTCAGCATTCTCCACTGGGACACACCGGGAGCCGAACGTACCCTCACCGGCGGCGGGAACTGGTGACAAGATAGCTGAGGGAGCAAAGTTTCCGACTTTGCTCCCTCGTTTCACTGGAGAGGCGTTGTAGAGACCTAGGAATAAATTCCCGGTCTGAGCGGCGTAGCACCGTCTGTGCTTCGCACACCTGTTCCGTTAGTTTCTGCTCTATATTAGCGAAAAAATCTGTTGTTAGAAAAATTAATCTCGATAACGTCGCGAAATGTGGTAAAGAATTTAACGGAGAGCCATGCTCTGCTTTCTATTTCGCCCTACACAAAATTCTACCTCGATACCGCGAGTCAATGCAGAGTGATGCCTCTTATCCTCATGTTCCACCGGGAACCCTCGTATCAATCCCCGTGCCTTTGGCACTCACTCCAAGGAACCCTCTCTAATGTCCCCTCACGCTCGTGTTGTCCTTGCTATCGCGGTGGTTATCGTTTTATTGGTTGCTTTCAGAACAAAAGGACGCAACATCAACCTCGAATTCGGCCTCTCAGGATTCTCCTACAAAATGCAGGTGACCGATGCCCCGTTCAACCCCGACTTCCATCAATACCTCCAACAAACGCACACTTCTAAAACGAGGTCGCCCCGGCTTGAGCCGAAGCGAAAAACGATGAACGGTAAAGCGGTCGCTTACGAAAAGAAACGCAACTTCCAATGACCGATGTCTCACCGCTAATTGGCGCACGGAATCAACGAAACGTCTCTCTAACTCCGGCAGAGGCGTTTCATTGCTGCTCTCCTGAACGTCAATCAGTGTTACCAACTTGCAGGCTTGGTAATCGTTCCATTGGCATCGGTCAGAACAGGAGGAAATTGACTGGCAAGCAATGAGGCTGGCTGAATCTCGAATGATTTGCTTGCCGCTTTCAACAGTTTATAGTTTGGCTGCGGTTTTTTGCCGGAGGTAAGCATTCGCAAGGGGTGCAGCACCACCACTTTGATTCCAAGCCGTTTTCTCGCTTGATAGATCGGTTCCGCTAGATCAGAGTCATTGCTGACCACAATTGCCACTTCACAATCCTTGTCGAAAGCGTCCAACAGAAGCCAGGTCGCTAGATTGACATCAGAACCTTTTTCTTCTGTTTTCCAAACTTCGACGCTTGAAGCCCCAGAGGACGGCGGATTAACCAGAGTCATCCGAACAGGATTGGAGCGAAATTCGCCTTCGTGAATGGTTAGGTCAGGAAGAGTTCGCAGAGCACGAAAATACGTTTGCTGGCGTATCGGCTGTTGGGGGTCATTGGTACGCGCCTGAACTGGGGCCGTAAAATAGCGAATACGATGGATTTGATTTTGAGGAAATTCGAGTTGGCAAAGTTTCAGAAGGTTAAGCCAGCGGTAGGGTGTTCCCTTGATACAGCCATAGTAGAGGTTGAAACCGTCTACATAAACATTGGTTTTGAGCAAAAGACACCCCCAGAAAGTTAGAGCCGCCTCCGAAGAGGCGGCTCCACTGCCTGACCAGCGAACCGGACAGGGGTATATAAATCTATTATACCCTAACCAATAAAAAAATCAACCATCAAACTTGAATTATTCTCCTCGACTGTCTCGAATTTTCCCGTCAGCTTTTGATGAGAAAGGGATGCCTCGGCAGCAGCGTCTCCCCGAAATCTCAATTCTGGAGTACAATGGGATCAGCAAAAACTCTACTTTTCAGGATACCCGAAGACGTGTCACTCGAACAGGCCAAAGGCAAACTCGACGAGATCGAAGCCAAATTTGATGAACTCACCCGGCAGATGAACGACCCCGACTTCTGCAGCGATCATGTGCGCTATATGAATGCGGCCAAGGGGCATGGCGAACTGCGCGAAGTGGCCGAAGCCTATCGAGCCTACCGCCAAACCCTTGAAGACATCGACTCGGCCCAGGAATTCCTCGCCGCCGCCGACCCCGCCGAACGTGATTTCTATCAGGACGAACTTGAAAACGCCCGCGCCCTTCGCGATGAACTTCAGGAAAAAATTCGCGTGCTGCTGCTGCCCAAAGACCCCAACGACGACCGCAACGTTTTCGTCGAGGTTCGGGCCGCCGCCGGGGGCGAAGAGGCGAACCTGTTTGCCGCCGAACTCTTCCGAATGTATACCCGTTTCGCCGAACGCAAAGGCTGGAAAACCGAAATTATGGAGTATCAGGACAGCGGCGTTGGCGGGGTGCAGGACGTCACCTTTAAGATCGAGGGCCAGGGCGCGTACTCCCAGCTGAAGTTTGAGGGCGGGGTTCATCGGGTTCAGCGCGTTCCGGCGACCGAAACCAAAGGGCGCATCCACACTTCCACCGTCACCGTTGCCGTGATGCCCGAAGCCGAAGAGGTGGACGTGCAGCTCGACGAAAAAGAGATCAAAGAAGATGTGTACCATTCCTCCTCGGCGGGCGGGCAGAACGTTCAGAAGGTGGCGACCGCCATTCGGCTGACCCATCTTCCCACCGGACTGGTGGTGACCTGCCAAGACGAACGCAGCCAACTCCAAAACAAAATTAAAGCGCGAACCGTGCTTCGCGCCCGCCTTTATGAGATGGAGCTGCAAAAGGCGGAAGACTCGGCGGCGGGGGCACGGCGGTCTCAGGTCGGTTCCGGAGAACGCGCCGAAAAAATCCGTACCTATAATTTCCCCGATGGGCGCGTGACGGATCACCGAATTGGCTTTCAGAGCCACAACGTCGCGGGCGTTCTGGACGGCGACATTCAGGATTTCATCACCCGACTCATTCTTGCGGATCAAGCCGAAAAGCTTGGCGATGCCAATTAGTCGTTCTCATCGGTGGAGAGAATCTCTTGAAGCTTGAGCGTGCAGCTGAGAAACTAGCGGCAGCGGGCGTCGAATCGCCCCGTCTGGAAGCACAGCTGCTGTTTGGGCTGACCCTGGGTGTAACGCGAACACAGGTGCTGGCACAAACCTATCCTCCCCCCACCCCGGAGCAGGAAATTGAGTTTGCCCGCCTTGTCGAAGCCAGGGCAGGCCGTGTGCCTTTCGCTTACCTGCGCGGCACTCAGGAATTCTACGGCTTGGAATTTGCGGTTTCCTCGGCAACGCTCATCCCCCGTCCAGAAACGGAGCTGCTGGTCGAGTGCACGCTTCGGGCTTCCAAGCAAGCGAACTCTCCGTTTCGATTTGCCGATGTGGGCACGGGAAGCGGCTGTATTCCGATCAGTGTACTGGTCAACACCGGGGCTTCGGTCAAGGCCCTGGCCCTCGATCTTTCCAGAACCGCGCTCTCTGTTGCAGAAGCGAACGCCGAGCGGCACCAAGTCTCTTCTCGCATGGAAGGGCTTTTTTCCGATCTACTGACCGAAGTCCCGGATGCCTCGCTTCACTACGTCGTTTCCAACCCGCCCTATATCGAAACCGCCGCCCTCGAAACGCTCCAGCCCGAAGTCCGCGATTATGAACCCCGCTTCGCGCTTGATGGCGGGCTGGACGGCCTAGAAATTTACCGCCGCCTTTTGCCGCAGGCGGCTCGCGTTCTGAGGGCGGGCGGAGGGTGTGCACTCGAAGTCGGGGCAGGGCAGGCGCAGTCTGTTGCCAAGCTTGCGGAACAGGCCGGATTTCGGGAAGTCACGATTTTGCTCGATCTCGCCGGGATCGAGCGCGTAGTGGAGGGAGTGCTGCCGTGAGGTTTACGATTCGCCCTGCCGTGCCCCAGGACGCGGAAACGATTGCCGAGTACAACGCCCGCCTTGCCCTTGAAACGGAAGCGACGGTGCTGGACAGATCGGTGCTGCTCGCCGGTGTCCATACCGCGCTGAAGGACGCGCAGAAAGCCCGCTATTTTGCTGCCGTCACGGACGAAGGGACGGGCGAACAAATCATCGGGCAGGCGATGGTCACCTATGAGTGGAGCGACTGGCGCAACGGGACTCTTTGGTGGTTTCAGAGCGTTTACGTGCGGGAGGATTGGCGGGGACGGGGGGTGTTTCGCGCCCTGTTCGAGCGAATTCTGGAAGAGGGAAAAAAGGCAGGAGCGGTGGGGTTTCGCCTTTACGCGGTCGCTGAAAATGAACCCGCCCTCGCCACGTATGACCGCCTCGGCCTGGAACGCACCCACTACGTCGTGCTGGAGAAGCTTGGCTAACCGCAGATTGTAAGCGGTTAAGAAAGGGGGAGCGGGTGAGAGAGTACAGGGTGAAATTTCCTTGGCTCTCTTTGGGCTGCTGCTCTCACCCGCTCACGATCTGTGCGGGAAGCGGAGGCAGTTCTGCCCGGTGAGTGCCGAACGGGTTTTTTTCCGGCTCGCGGTAGGTTTCCCCCACACACAAGCGGAGCAGATTCGGAATCCAGGAGTTTCTTTTCCCCGCCCCATAGCCGATTTCTGTAAGGCGCATCGGAGGAACCGGTTTCAGGGTTCCGTCTTCGTCTCGTTCGGCAAACTCCGCGAGCAGTGCCGCTCCCGTCGGGGTAATCAACTCTTTTTCCCGATCATCGGGACGCAGGGCAAAGCCCTTCAAGAGTTCCATCGTGGCAGGCGCAGGAACCGGCATCGTGCCGTGAGCACACTCCACCCATCCCCGGTTGAGCGGCAGCGGCGACACATAAACCTTTTCGACCCCCAGCATTTCCAGCCCGATACACGCTCCGGCAATGTCCACGATCGCATCAATCGCCCCGACCTCATGAAAATGAATGGTTTCGGGGGTCATCGCGTGAATTTTCGCTTCGGCATGGGCCAGCACGGTGAACGCCCCCATCGTGCGCCGCTTTACCGTCTCCGAAAGCGGACTGCCCTCTACGATCTGCCGAATATCCGAGAGATGCCGCCCGTGCGCCTCGTCCTGCTCGTGCAGCACTACGTTTACATCCATTCCCGAAATTCCCTCTTTCACCACCAGTTTGGTGTGCAGGCTGTAGCCGGGAACCTCCAGCGAGGCAAGGGCTTCGCGCCACCGGGTTTCGTCCACCCCTGCATGGAGCAGTGCCCCCAGCATCATGTCCCCGCTCACGCCGCTAAAACAATCGAAATACGCAATTTTCATGTTAAACCGCCAAGACGCCAAAAGCCCGAAGAAAATAAAAACGAGAGGAAACAGATGTTCTTCGGGTGCAGACCACAGAAGTTTGTTCGTTGTACAGCGGGATGAAACCGTCGCTCAACGCCCTCGGCGGGGGCACTCTCCGAACCGTTAGGCAGGAGGTTGTGACGGGAGTACGGCAGACAGGGATTTCAATCTCGGTGCCAAACCGCCGAATGTGAAACCTTTCTCCGTTTCGGGTGCCCTGAACCGCCCTCACCCTCTTCGTTCCAAGCCCTGCCGCACTGCGGACTCGAAAAAGGCGCGGCCATCCGCCGACCCCAGCATTTTTTCGGAGGCGCGTTCCGGGTGCGGCATCAGGCCGAGCACGTTTCCTTCTGCGTTAAGAATCCCGGCAATCCCGTTCAGCGATCCGTTCGGGTTCGCTTCCGGGGTAACCTTTCCTTCCGCGTCGGTATAGCGAAATACGATCCGGTTCTGCGATTGCAGCTCGTGCAGGGTTTCCTCGTCGCAGACGTAGCGCCCCTCGCCGTGTGCCACCGGAATGTTCAATACCTGGCCGGCGCGGTAGAGGTCGGTAAACGGGGTGGCCTCGTTTTCCACGCGGAGGTGGACGTATCTACACACGAATTTAAGGCCGGCGTTTCGCATGAGTGCGCCTGGAAGCAGATGGGCTTCGCACAAAATCTGAAAGCCGTTGCAGATGCCGATCACAAGGCCGCCTCGCTCCGCGTGGGTGCGAACGGCGTTCATCACCGGGGCAAACCGTGCGACGGCTCCGGTTCTGAGGTAGTCGCCGTAGGAAAAACCGCCGGGGATTACGATTAGATCGTACTTGCGCAGGTCTTTTTCCTGATGCCACACATACTCGGCGGACTGCCCCAGCAGGTCTTTGAGGACGAACAGCGCGTCCTGGTCGCAGTTCGAGCCGGGAAACTGGATCACGGCGCACTTTGCTTTTGCACCGGAATTCACTTTGTACTGCTTGGCGGGAGCGGCGGTCAGACTCATTTCTGGATTACCTCGAACGTGTAGTTTTCGATCACGGGGTTGGAGAGCAGTTTGTCGCACATCTCACGAATCCGGCTTTCTCGCTGGGCTTCCTGTCCGCTCGCTTCGTTGAGTTCGAGTTCGAGGTATTTGCCGATCCGCACCTGTTCCACCTCGCCATAGCCCAGCGAATGAAGCGCATCCTGCACCACCCGCCCCTGTGCGTCCAGCAGACTCGGCTTGAGGGTCACGAGAACTTTCACCTGTGCCATACTTGCTCCTTTTCCTAAAACAAAAGACTCTCTTTGGCTAGAGTTTACCCGGAAAATCAGGCCACCCGGAGAAATTGGAGACTTCTCAGAGGGAAGTTTGGAAAAACCCATGTATAATGGACTGAGAAAACAGGCCCTCTGCTTTTCTGGGCTTTCTTTCTGGTCTTCCTTGCTTGATCCGTCGGCTTTTTTCAGGCTGACGTGTGTTTGGAGGGATTATGCGCCCACTTCGTCCTCGCTTTCGCGGCTTCACACTTGTAGAACTGCTGGTTGTCGCTGCAATCCTCTCCCTTCTGATGGCAATCCTTTTCCCGGTATTCTCCCCGGCCCGGCGAAAAGCCGATCAAACGAATTGTCTGTCGAATACGCGCCAGCTGGGGACCGCCCTCTTTCTTTACGCGCAGGACTACGACGAAACTCTCCCCTGCGGCCTTCAGTATTATCAGGGGCAGCGGCTTTGGTCCGGGCAGGGCTGGGCAGGCGAATGTCTTCCCTACCTGAAAAATCGCGGGGTTCTTCATTGCCCGGAAGATACCCAAACCCGCTCTGAGGCGCGTCACCCCTCCACCTCCTACGGCTACAATTACAACCTCATCGCAGGGGCCGATACTCGTTTCAGCCCGAACGATCCGCCCCTCTCCGGCATCGCACTTTCGGAGATGAACGCTCCGGCGCACACTCTGCTGCTGTTCGAGGTTCAGGGCGTCTACGCCAATACCGCCGAAGCCCATGAGGGCGCAGAGGGGCGCGGCTTCCCCGACCTCCATTTTTCGGCTTCCGGCAACGGGCTGGACAACCGGCTGTATGCTCTGAAAGACTGGAAAACCAGTCCGGAAAATCAATATGCCACCGGCTATCTCGGCGGGCGGCGTCCGTTCAATCCGGGCGAGACGCAATTTGTCCGACCGGAAGGACGGCATCTCGGCGGGTCGAATTATCTGTTGGGCGACGGGCACGCTTCCTGGAAGCGGGGGGAGGCGGTCTCCTCTGGGCGCAACGCCTCCGCTCCCCGGTGCAGTCAGGACAACCGCCCCGCTGAAGCGAACTGCAACGGGCAGTTTCGAGCAGGCGGAACGGAATCTCCGTCCTTTGCTCTCACCTTTAGTATTCGCTAAAAACCACAGTGCGGCAGAAACGAAAAACCGGGGCGGCACAAAGGCCGCCCCGGTTTCTTTTTTTCTCGGTTTCGGTGCAACCTTTTTCCACTCCCGAACCGACCTAGAAATATCCGCACGCCACACTCCCAAGGGCACGAACAGAGGCAGCCTCACCGTGAATCGAAATTGGCTCTGGAACCGGCAAAAAACAGACCGACAAAATGCCGAGTCGGAATTGATCCTGGCGGCACTTCACGGGGATTTCGGAGCTTATGAGGCCCTGATCCGTCCCCATGAATCGCTGCTGCGCGGATTTCTCGTGCGCCGTGTGGGAAGCACAGGGGCAGAGGACGTGCTTCAGGAAACCCGGCTGGCGGCCTGGACAGATTTGAAGAAGTTTGGGTGCAAGGTCAGTTTCAAGTCGTGGCTGCTGGGCATTGCCCTGCACAAAAGCGCGGACTATTTTCGATCTCAGGCAAGGCGGCAAAACGACTTTCCGCTCGAAGGGGCCGACCATCTTTCCGCTCCCGGCAGTGTCGAGGCTGAAGTTGAACGCAGTGAAATCGCAAAATCGCTGCTGGCCTGCCTCCCGGAAGAACAGCGAGAACTCATTGAACTTTATTATTATGGGGAGTTGACGCTGGCAGAGGCGGCGGCAGCCCTGGAGCGTAACTTGAACACCGTAAAGGCACAATTTTATCGTGCCCATCGTCAGATGAAACTGAGTGCTCAGGGAGCCGAAACGGATTTCCACGTTTCCACAGGAGGTTTGTGAAAACGATGGCTTGTGAAAAATTGGATCAATTACTGCTGCTGCAAGTTCACGGCGAACTCACCTTTCTGGAAGGCTGCCGTCTGGAATGGCATTTGCGGCGATGTTCTCGGTGTCAGGAGCAAAAGGCAGCGTGGGCTTCCGTTTCTGCGCTTGCCGCAAACTCCGTTTGCGAGGCCTCTCTGCCGCCCTGGAAACCCCGGCCCGCTGGAAGCAATCCCCTGCGACTCCTTTTCGGCGGCCTCGGCGTGCTGTTACTGCTGATCGTCTCCCTCAGCCTGATTTTTTTGCACCTGTCGAAAGAGGCTCTGTTCCCGAACCGAAACTCTCAGCCAGGGGCCGCCTCCCCCGCCAAGGGCGACTGTGCTCCCGATTTACCCAGCGACCGCTGCCGGTAAACTGTTTTCCTGCCCCACCGGAAAACAGAGTTCGTTTGGCTGTCTGTGTGCTCTGTTTGCAACAATCACTGGTTAAAGGAGAATTGTAAAATGAATTCAGGATTTACGGTTTGGGTGCTGGCTGGTCTCAGTCTGTTTCCGGTTTTGTCGGTGAAGGCTCAGTCGGTAGACCCGGCGGGAGATTTTATCCCCACCTACACCGGCCCCCGCAATGGCGATCTGGATGTTCTCCAGGCCAACGTGCAGTACGACGGGCAAAACTTTCGGTTCGGCACTACGCTGAATGGGCCGATTGGTCTGACGCCGACAGGACTTTATGTATGGGGATTTGATCGCGGGGCGGGAACCGCTCGTTTCGGTGCGGTGGCTTCCGGGGTGACGTTCGACTCGGTAGTGGTTTTTACGGCAGGCGGAGCCGGTCGGATTGTAGACCTCACGAATGGACAGCAAACGGTTTTAGACCCGGCGAACATTCACATCAGCGGGTCTACGCTCACGGCAGAGTTCCCCACTTCCCTGCTTCCGTCCCAGGGGTTCAGCACAGACGCTTTTACCTGGAATCTGTGGCCTCGTTCCGGCAGCGGAGGCATTGAAGTGATCTCGGATTTCGCTCCTGACAACAGCAACCTGCGCGTGCAGGCAGTTCCAGAGCCGGGAACGCTTGCGCTGCTTTTGGGCGGGGGAGCCGCCTTAGCGCGTTTTGCCGCTCGCCGCAAACGGGCTTAACAACCTTGAGGTTTCCGGCAACCCAGTGCAGGACTGCCGGGGCTTTGGACTGTCTTCACAGGAAACCGCTCCCGTCAGGCGGGTTTGCGGGGGCGGCCCTGCCGGTACTCTTCGTACATTTTGCAGATGATGGCCCCGCCCAAAAGCAGGATACAGGAATACCAAATCCATGTTACCAGCAGGGCAACGCCTCCAAACGCTCCATACAATTTATTGAAGTTGCCGAACTTTGAGAGATAGAGCGCGAATCCCCGTTTGAATAGCTCCCACAACACTCCCACTACCGCGCCCCCAAACACGGCGGAACGCCAGGACACCTTTGCGTTCGGCAAAAATTTATAGATCAAAATGAACATGGCGAAGTTAACGGCGAGCGCAGCCCCCCAGAAAAGCCATTCGATCCAGAAGGGAATATGCTGCGGCAGCCCCAGCCAGGGAATATGCAGCCGCTGAACAAATGCAGGCCCGGCAGAGGGCAGCAGCGACAGCAGGAAAAGGGCGGCGGCCCCAAAGAAAATTCCCAGGGCTGTAAGGCGTAACTTAAGGAAACTGCGCGTTTCCGTGACATCCCAGGCGGCGTTCATCGGCGCAGAAGCGGCAACGAAAAGCCCGGTTCCCGCCCAAAGCTGAATTAAAACCCCAGAGAAGGCCGCAAAAAAACTGCCGTTCATCAGTCCCCGTGCGGCCTCTGCAAGATTGGCCTGTTTGATGAGATCGCGAATGGCTTCACTGCCCTGCTTGCCGGGCAGCAGCTGCGACAAAAAGTTTTCGACATATCGCATGGCCTGATCGGGATCAGGGATCAAAAACCCCAGAATCGCCAGGGCCACCAGCCCTAGGGGAATCAGCGAAAACACGCCGGTGAATGCCAGAGCCGCCGCGCGGGTAGGGCAGTCGTCCTCGGTGAAACGCGCATAAAAGTCTTTGGCCAGCGCAATCCAATTCGGACGTGCCGATTGATTTTGCTTTTTGTGACGCCTCGCGTCCAGCATAACACTCATGATTTCTTACTCCGGCTGGCAAACCCAAACGCAAGCCCCCTGCGTCTCATTCAACTGCAAGAATGAGACGCAGGGGGCAGAAAAGAGGTTCCGCTGAACAGTCGAACTATTTAGCAGCACCGACGGTGAGTTCGTTGGAAACCGTGTCGGTAGCATTAGCCTCGGTAAGCGTCTTTTTCGCAACTTCTTCGGCTTTTTTCTTCAGGGCTTCGGAGGTAACCGTACCTTTCAGATGCACGACATTATCGGCGGAGTCAACGTTGATTCGGTTGTCGGATTTGCCCAATTCCGCGTCCGCGAGGATCGCTGCTTTAACTTTGGGAGTGAGGGCAAGTGCCGCCGAGGTGTTCTTGGCGGCACTTTTTGCGTCGTTCTGAACATCTTTAGTGGCGTTATCTACCGCTTTTCCTGCGTCCACTGCCACTTTTGCAGTTGCATCTCCGGCCTTCTGTGCGGTATCCTTCACTGCCTCACCGGTTTTCTTGGCGGCGTCTGCGGTGGCAGCGGCGGCGTCGGCGGTATCTTTAGAAACCCCTTCCGCCGTGTTGGAACAACCAAAAAGGCTGAAGCCAGCCGCAAGGCAGGCAAAAGTGAGTACGGTATGCGTTCGTTTCATCTCTGAATCTCCTAAGCTTTTCGTGAGGATTAATTCGTGCCCTGAATGCAGGCTGCGACCAGGCACGTCGTTATGAGGACGAATAAGCAAGCGAGCGGGTTCCAAAAATTTTCTTCGATTTCGGGTATTTTTTATCTTCTCGCACGTATCATTAGATTAGCGAGCAATTATTTTTGATGTCGCGCTTCCAAAAGCTGCGGGACATCTACGGAAGGAATGCAGCCAGACTTATGGAAGAAAAAACCTCCAATGCTCCCCTGCGTGCCCTTATCTGTGAGGATGAGGGCATGACCGTGATGCTCCTGCGGCAGGCCCTCATCAATGGCGGCTACGAAGTGGTAGGCGAGGCTCCTGAGGGGGCGACTGCGGTCAGCCTCGCCCTGGAAAAACGCCCCGACTTTATCCTCATGGACATCAATATGCCGGGCATGAACGGTATTGAGGCCACCCGTGCCATTATGGAGCATTATCCTGTCCCCATCATTATGATTACGGCCTACAGCGAAAAAGCACTTGTCGAGAGCGCGATGGAAGCCGGAGCCTCCAACTATCTCACCAAACCCATCGTTTCCGAGCAGCTGCTTCCCATCGTGCTCGCCGCCCTTACCCGCTTCGATGAACTTCAGACCCTTCGCAAAGAGGTAGGCACTTTGCAGGAAACCCTCGAAACCCGTAAAATCGTTGAAAAAGCCAAAGGGGTGCTGATGAAACGAGCGCAGCTGGAGGAGCCGGATGCATTCAAGCGAATGCAAAAAATGGCTCGCGACCGGTGCGTTACCCTGAAAGTCATCGCAAACGAAATTCTTAATACGGAATCTCTTTATAAGCAGCCTGCTTCCTGAATGGGTTGACATCGAAACCAAGACCGAAAAAGGTTTCTCTTCTCTGAGAAACGTGAAACCGATTTTCCCTGCACTCGGTAATCTAATCGAAGAGATCAACTCTGAATCGAAAGGATTTCCAATGCGCCGCTGTCTGTTTTCGCTGCTTTTGCTGTCTCCCCTCTCTGCGTCCTCAACCCACGCACAAACGCCTGCCTCCGCTTTTGCCAGCCGCTTCTCCCGGCTGGAGAAAGCTCTTGAAGAAAAGCGAGTGGCTGCCCATGCTCCGGGAGCCGGACTGATCATTGTCAAAGACGACCGGGTGCTTTATTGGAAAGGCTTCGGCGTTAAAGACCTCGCCACGAAAGAACCCATCACACAAAAAACCTTGTTTGCCATTGGCTCTTCCACCAAAGCCTTCACTGCTATGACCGTGATGATGAGCCAGGACGACGGCAAACTTAAAACCTCCGACTCGCCCCGCCTTTATCTTCCCTATTTTTCGCTTCAAGACCCGGAAGCGAACACAAAAATGACGATTGGCGACCTGCTCTGCCACAAAAGCGGGCTGGATCGAACCGACTTATTTTGGTACACCGGCAAACTCAATAAAAAAGAGATCATTCAAAACGTCGCGTTCTGCAAGCCCACCGCAAAATTTGGCGAGAAATTTCAGTATCAGAACGTGATGTTTCTAACCGCCGGGGAAGTGGTCGCCGAGGCCCAGAAAACCTCCTGGGAAAATTATCTCAAAAAACGGATTTTCGATCCGCTGGAGATGAAATCGTCCACGCTTTCCATGCGTCAGCTAAAGTCTTCTCCTGACCACGCCGCCGGGTATCAAACTTCGGGTGACCCCAAAACCGACCGCGTTCTGCCCTACCACGACCTCAACGCCATTGCTCCCGCCGGAGCCATCAACTCCAATTTGGAGGATATGGCGCAGTGGGTGCGGTTTTTGCTGAACGGCGGCACGGTAAATGGCAAACGCCTTGTTTCCGAAAAAGGTTTTCAGGAAATTTTCACCCCGCACATAGACCTTGCGCCGAAAATGGCCTACGGTTACGGCTGGTTTCTCCGGGAATGGCAGGGGCATAAAGTGGTGGAGCACGGAGGCAACATTGACGGTTTCACTGCGGAAGTAGCCCTGATGCCCGATCAGCACCTTGGCGTTGTGATGCTGTGCAATCAGAACAACTCAGTGCTGCCGCCCTCTGCGCTTGAAATCATCTGGAAAAGCCTGCTCGCCGACCCTTCTGAAGAACAAACTCCCCTCAATGCGGTTCCGTCCGTCAAGCCGGAAGAAGAAGTGGGTGACTACACCTACAACAGCAAATTCGATCTTTCGATCACGTTCAAGGAGGGAAAACTCATAGCTGCTGCCAAAGGACAGCCGCCTTTTCCTCTAACGCCGCAGGGGGGGCGCAAGTACAAACTAGGTGACCCCGCCCCGGACGGCTTTTTCCTTACCTTTCGCCCTAACGCCAAAGACTCCAAAATTTCGGAGGCTTTTCTGGAGCAGCCCGGAGTCAAACTCGTTTTGACTAAAAAGGGAAGTGAGGCGGAAGCCGCCTACAAGCCCCCTTTTACCGTTGAAGAACTTCATCAGAAAGTGATTGCGGCTCTTGGCGGCGAAGCGGCCCTGCGAAAGCACACGGCTCTGAAAATGGAGATGGCGATCAAAATGCCCACGCAGGGGCTGGCTGGCAAAGGCATATTCGCGGGGAAGGCTCCACAGCTTTCTATGGAGAGCAGCGAACTTTTTGCGATGAAAAAGAAAATTTACTCGGAGCGGGATTGGTGCGACGGCAAAGCAGCCTCCACCGACCTTAGTTTTGCTCCCTCCCCGCCGAAACGCGGAAGATCTCTGGCGAATCGGATTTTGGCGGCGGACTTTTACGAGCCGCTGGATTGGAAAGCCCTCTATAAAACTGTGAAGATCAAAGGAGAGGAAAAAGTCGGAGACGAAACAGCTTTTTTCGTGGAGAAAACTCCGTTCTCTGGGGACCCGATCACCGATTATTTCTCCACGAAATCGTTTTTGCTGTTGAAGCGGCTCAGCGTGTCGGTGGACGATACGGAGGGCGTCAGCCAGACTCTTACAAAGCTTTATTCGGACTATCGCCCGGTGGACGGGGTTTTCCTGCCGTTTCACCAAGTTTGGGCCTCCGCCGCTGCCGAATCGATCCTGGATACGATCAAGGTGGAATGGAACCCCAGGCTTGACCAACGGATTTTTGAGAAACATTCTTAAGCCAAAGAAAAACCTCCAAAAAAGTTTTCAGAAATTCAGAAATTCCTGGAACTTCCTTTGGCTGGCCTTCGTCTTAAGGTGTGTGAGACGCGCAAGAGGTGCGTTTCTGAAGCTTTACCCCAACAACTAAATTTTTGGCGTGGCCCTGTTCGTCACGTCCGCTCTTGAGGCCCAGTGTTGTCTCGGCGTTTTTTTGCTCCTAGCAAAAGTATGCCTTGACAACACTGGGCCTTTTACATTTCGGACACCCAACAGGAGTTTACGATGAAAAACCTTCTCAAATCGAACAATGCAAAATCCGCTCAGGGCCGCAATCCCGTCGCCGATGTCGTCAGCAATGAAATGCTGCTGTCTCGCTGCCGCGCCGGAGACCAAGACGCCGTTCACACCCTGCTGCGCCGCTTTGAAGGACAGATCAACGGCCTCTCTTACAAAATGGCAGGCAACTACGACGACGCCAACGATGTGGCCGCCGAAAGCTACCTGCGAATTTGCCGCATGATCGGCTCCTGCCGCTCCGCCGAGGCTCTTCCTGCCTGGGTTAGCCGCGTGGTGGCCAATGCTTACTACGACCTGTGCCGCCGCTCGATGCGGGCTCCCGCTGTTTCTCTAGACAGCATTGTCGAAAAATCCGACGACGCCTACCTGGTCGCCGAAGAAACGATCAGCACTTCTCCCGAATTCTATGTCGTCTCTCGCGAGAAACGACGTTTGCTTGATAAGGCTATTGCCGCCCTTCCTAAAAATCAGCGCGACATCATCCAGCAGTTCTACCTGGATGAGCGATCTCACGAGGAGATTTCCGGCTCAATGGGCATTGCTGTGGGAACCGTGAAATCCCGACTGAACCGCGCACGAATGATGCTTCAGCAAAAACTGACCGTTCATCAGACCGCTTTGATGAGCTGACCTCCTAGGGAAACGCTCCCAATCAGTACCCAAACCGATTTTACAGAAGGACGATAACGATCATGAATCCCACCGCAAATTTCAATAATCCCTCCCTGGAGTTCAGCCGACTGTTCGAAAGCTCCTACGCCTCCGCTTACCGACTGGCGTACCGCATTACCGGCAACCGCACCGATGCCGAAGACCTGACGATGGACGCCTGCGCCCGCGCTTGGAAAGCCTTCGACCAGTATGATCGCCGCTATCCCTTTAATTCCTGGCTTCTCCGCGTGCTCTCCAATTTGGCCATCGACCGCTGGAGACGCCGCAAGCTCGATGTCATTTCGCTGGAGCAGCTTTGTCAGCAGGAACGCAGTATCGAAAAGCATCAATCGCCGAGCGGACTGATCGGAGCCAGTGCTGAAAGCCAGGTGATTGCCCAAAACGAAAAACGTCAAATCGTTGAAACGCTTAAGCATCTTGCTGACCCCTACCGAACGGTGCTCAACTTGGTGGACATGGAAGGATGGAGCTATCAAGAGGTGGCTGAACGGATGAACTGCTCGCTTGGAACGGTGCGATCACGGGTTCATCGAGGACGCAAATTGTTTCGTGAAGTGTGGGAGGCCCTCTACGGCGACCACACCCCCGTAAAACACTAGTCTCGTTTTAGAATAAAAACAAAATAATTCTAAAACAATCGAAATTCAGGGAACCCAGACGTTCCGCAAAACGCCTTACTGATGGTGAAGAACTTTGTTGTTCCCACCCTTTCACCGAAGCGGCCATGGATTTGTCGCTTCGGGGATACTTAAAACGAGCCGAACCCGAACTTCACTCAAGGAAGTAACGGTCAGGCTACTTGATAGACCTTTGACATAAACTGACATAACCGGGTGGAGTGCTTCCGCCCACAACGTGAGACGAAAAGGAGAGAAACACCATGGGAATTATCGCATGGATTGTGGTTGGTTTGATTGCAGGAATTATCGCGAAGGCGATCATGCCCGGCTCCTCCAATGAACCCGGCGGATATATTGGAACCATTCTGCTGGGGATCGTTGGAGCCGTCATTGGCGGACTGATCTTCTCCGGCGGAGCTACCGGTATCAACATCGGCAGCATTATTGTTTCGGTGATCGGGGCTTGTATTTTGATCGGTCTGCTTCGACTGTTCACTCGCGGTGGAACCACCGTCTAACCCGAAACTAACGTTTACAAAAACCCCCGCTTTCCTGTCAAGGAGGCGGGGGTTTTGTTTTCGCAGTTTTTTCTAAAATTTTTGATCTGTAATGAATAATGGTCTCAGGGCTGGCGAAGTAGAATTGAAAAAAGGCTTTGGTTAGAACGATCTGAATTCTCAATTCACAAATGTAAGAGGAGCGAAATTGATGTACAGAGGCTTGACGTTTGAGCTTTGCCCGCCCTCGCTCAAGGCTTGTGGAAAAACGGAACCCTGCCGTATTCCGGTGCGGAGGCTGAACTCGCCTCAGCTGAAATCGAGGCTGAGGCCGATCCTAAACGCTGGAGGCGACTGAAGAGGCACACAATGCGGCAGGCAGGGCAGCCCGGCGAAGCAGAGGCTGACTTTTTCACCGAAACACCGAGCGTTCGGCAAGGCTGCCAAAAGCAGACTCGTTTCGCGATTGGGGCGGGTAACCTCTATTCCCCGATTTTTAATACACTCAAAAAGGCTTCCTGCGGAATTTCCACCGACCCTACCGCCTTCATCCGCTTTTTGCCTTCCTTCTGTTTCTCCAGCAGTTTGCGCTTGCGGCTGATGTCGCCGCCGTAGCACTTCGCCGTCACATTTTTGCGGAACGGGCGAATGCTCTCTGCCGCTACCACTTTACCGCCAATCGCCGCCTGAATCCGCACTTCGTACTGCTGGCGCGGCACAACTTCCTTCAGTTTGTCTACCAAAAGGCGGCCCCGGCTCTGCGCCTTGTCCCGATGAGTGATAAACGACAGCGCGTCCACCGGCTCGCCGTTAATTAGCACGTCAATTTTTACCAGTTTCGATTCGATATAGTCGCTCAATTCATAGTCGAACGAGGCGTATCCCTTCGTGCGCGATTTTAATTGATCGAAAAAGTCCATCAAAATCTCGGAAAGCGGAATCCGGTAAGTCAGCATCATCCGATCGGTTGCCGGGTGCTCCATCTTCAGCATATCGCCGCGCCGATCCCGGCACAGCTCCATAATCGTGCCTGCATAAATCGTTGGCAGGAAAATGGTCGCCACGCACGTCGGCTCCTCCATTTTCTCGATCACCTGCGGCGAGGGCAAATCCGCCGGGTTGTCCACCTCCAGCATTTTGCCGTCTGTTTTCGTGATGTGATAAACAACCGAAGGACTGGTGGCAATCAGGGAAAGATTGAACTCTCGTTCCAGCCGCTCCTGTACTACGTCCATGTGCAGCAGCCCCAAAAAGCCGCACCGAAACCCGTGCCCCAGGGCCGCCGAAGTCTCCGGCTCAAAAGAAAGGGCGGCATCGTTCAATTGCAGTTTCAGCAGGGCTTCCCGCAGTTCCGAGTATTCCGCCGCCCCCTCCATTGGGTAAAGCCCGCAGAATACCATCGGCAGGGCCTTCCGATACCCCGGCAGTGCTTCCTGCGCGGGAAACGACGCATCCGTAATCGTGTCGCCCACATTCGCATCGCCAATCGTTTTCACTGAAGCGGCCACATAGCCCACCTCGCCCGTTTCGATCCGCCTGCCCACCCGACGCTGGGGCGCAAACGTGCCTACTTCGGTGACATCAAACTCTTTTCCCGAAGCGTTAAAGCGAATTCGCTGCCCCACCTCCAGCGAGCCGTCCACCACCCGTATGTAACACACCACCCCCAGATAGTTGTCAAATTTAGAGTCGAAGATCAGGGCGCGAAGCGGCTTTGTCGAATCTCCCGAAGGAGGCGGAATCTGGGTGACCACCGCCTCTAAAATCTCGGTGATTCCAATTCCCATTTTCGCGCTCGCTCGCACCGCCTGCGACGCATCGATTGCCAGCACACTCTCGATCTCTTCCGCCACCCGATCCGGGTCTGCCGCAGGCAGATCAATTTTGTTGATAACCGGAATCAGGGCTAAATTGTTCTGGTACGCCAGATTGACATTCGCGAGGGTTTGTGCCTCCACGCCCTGCGCGGCATCCACCACCAGCAAGGCTCCCTCGCAGGCCGCCAGCGAACGCGACACCTCATAGGTGAAGTCCACGTGCCCCGGTGTATCAATCAAATTGAACTGATAGATTTTGCCGTCGCTCGCAGGGTAGGAAAGCCGTACCGCCGTCATCTTGATCGTGATGCCGCGCTCACGCTCCAGGTCCATTGTGTCAAGAGCCTGCGCCTGCATATTCCGCTCGGCAATTGTGTGCGTGCTCTCCAGCAGACGGTCTGCGAGGGTGGATTTCCCATGGTCGACATGGGCGATAATCGAAAAGTTGCGAATCAACTGCTGCGGGTCGTCAGGTTGGGGTGCGCTCATACTATCCCTTAAGGTTCTGTACTCAAAATTAGGGCCAATGCTTCTCTATTATAGCATAGCCCGCCCAGGGAGAAAGGAGGAAGACCGGGAGGAGAGGCAGAACGTAGAAACCGAAAGCGCGAAACCTGAAAACAAAGGAGAAAAACGATGGAAACCCCCGACCTCCCGGAGAATGAAGCGTGGGCGGCAAAATGGATTCAATCGGTTGCGGACAGCTCCAACACCATGAGCCAGCGAAAACTGACCTCGATCCAAAAGCACGGCGGCCTCGAAACCGTGAAAGCCCTGGCCGAGCAAAATGGGGTTCACCTGCTGCTCGTTCGTGACGAAGACGGCAGCGATCTGGTCGCCGCCTCCCCCCATCCCTTTACTGTTCTTTGCTGAAAGGGCGGATTTCATCCACAGGCCCCTGTCTGCATCGGCCAAAGCCCGCCTCAAAACAAAACGGAAAGAAAAAACGATGACCCTAGAAAACGTTTCGGGCGCACCCGGTGAAGTTCGGTGGGAACGCCTGCTGCCCGTTGAATTTCGCGCCGCCTTCACTCATCTGCCCGTGGTTTTTCTTCCGCTCGGCACGGTCGAGTGGCACGGCGAACACAACGCGCTCGGTCTCGACTCGCTTAAAGCCCACGCCCTTTGCATCCGGGCGGCACAAAAAGCGGGCGGCATCGTTCATCCCCCACTCTACGGCGGCATGGGCGGTTTGGATAAACCCGCCACCGTCGTTATGGAGCCGGAACTCTCCTGGGACAACACCCTTCTGCGCCTCTGGCTGGAAAAACTGCTTTCCGAATTTCATCGTATCGGGTTTGAGGCCGTGATTATGCTCACCGGGCATTATGGTCATAATCAGCAGCTGGTGGTACGAGAGACTGCCTCCAGGATGACCGAACGCCTTCAGATTCCCATTCTCGGAACCGCCGAATACTGGCTTGCGCAGGACGCGGGCTACCTCGGCGATCACGCAGGCATTGGTGAAACCTCGCTGCTGTGGCATCTCGAACCCGAACTCGTTAAGATCGAACGCCTCCGCACGGATCCCGAATACGGAGCGGACGACAAAATCGAACTGGGTGCTTCTGCCGCGCTTGGTGAAAACTACACTGCGGTGATCGTAGAGCGTCTTGCGCAGCTGGCAAAAGCCATGCCCCATTGGAAGAAGGAGGCCCGGCGAGCCTTTTCCAAGGCGGAGGGGGCCATCGTTCGGGCGCAGGCGGTGCGCTGGCGCGAAACTGGTGACGAATGGGCGGCTTGGAAACGGCTTTGGTCCGGCGAAATCACCTCTTACGGAGCCTCGCTTATTGCTGAGGATTTCGCCGCCCTTGAAGACTTCGCCCGCCGCCTCGAACTCCCCTAAACCAAAGAAACCCCGCCGTGAAACATCGTTTCACGGCGGGGTCTCGGCGGCATAAACGCCAATTTAGCCTTTATGCATCTTGTCCATTTTGTCGGACTTTTTCATCATCTTCCCGGATTTTTTCTTCATCTTGCTCGACTTCTTCATCATTTTTCCGTGAGACATTTTGTTACTTTTTTGCATCTTTCCCATTTTACCGCCTTGATCCATCTTATCCATTTTGTCCATTTTGTCCTGGGCGAAAGACGGAAGTACGGAGGCTCCGGCAAACAGAGCGACCAGTGCGAGCAGGGAAGTCAGTTTCGTTTTCATCGTTTCGATTCTCCTTGAAAAGCTGCAATTCAGGTTGAGCGGCGTTGATTGAGCGAGGCCGCAGCGACAAACCGACGGCAGAAGCCGTTTTGGAAGCGGAACCCAGAGACACTTTTGTTCTCTAAAGCCCCGCATACCAATCGTAACCGAGCTGCGCCCAGTAGTCTTTGGGACGCTCTCCGGTAAATCGAATCAAGCCAATCCGCTTGATATTTTTGATGCCATACTTCACCGGAATCGCAAGGCGAAGCGGAGCCCCATGTTCGGGCGGCAGCGGCTGACCATTCATTTCGTAGCAAAGCAGGGTTTGCGGATGCAGGGCACTGTCCCGATCCAGCCCGATAAAATAGGCGCCATCCGGTGTTTCCATTGCTACGTAGGGAGGAATTTTTCCTGCCTCGTCTTTGGCGGGAGGATAGTTTTCGATCAAGTCGGAAAGCCGTGCTCCGGCCCAGTTAACCACTGTGCTCCAGCCTTCGATACATTTAAGCTCGGTCGTCATTTCGAAGCGGGGCAGTTTTTTGATGTCGGCCATCGTCAGGATCGCATCGGGGGCAGGAGTGGTCTTGTCTTCGGAAACGGCCTCCGACTCGGAGGCGACCGGAGAAGCCAGCCCAAACAGATGAAGCCTCCAGGCGTCGGCATCGAGTTCTTCGTCCAGCCCCACCTCGCCGTTTTCACGCGGTCCCATTGCCTGGGCTCGCGAAAAGGTAGGAGCGAGATGATCGCCGCTGAACAGGGTTCCCTGGGTCAGCCCTTCGTTCACCTGAAGCGCACGGCGAAAAACCCAGTTTACGCCGTCGTCCTGATACTGGCGATTCAGCCATTTCAGGCCAAGAAAACCGGCAGCGATCACAGCTCCTCCACGAAGAAAGCTGCGGCGCGACACCTGATGAATTTGCCGTTTCGCCTCTTCGTCCGACAGAATTGGCGGGTCGGGTTCATTGTCCATTGGCGGCATCGGAGGTTTCCCCTTTTCGGTGTAAAAGTGCCAGCGAAGCCGCTAAAAGCCCCAGCTGCTCTTCGATTTCATCCAGGCGGCGGTAGGTGCGAACCGACACTTCGTAATCCAGTTCGGCGCGTTTGATCGCATAGGCATTCTGACGGTTCTGGCTCATCAGCACAAACCCGGTAATGAAGATCGCCTCCACCGCAATCGCCACACTCAGGAGATTGAACGGGTATTGATCGAACTGACGAACAAGCGAGAGCATCCCGGTGTTGACCAGCACCCAGAGGCCGAACCAGAGCAGATGCGCCACTAGGAAATAGGGCCGCCCGATCATTTCCGTCACGCGGTCGGCCAGAAGGATGTGGCGCGGGGTTTCTTCCTTGAACTCTTCGGAGACGAAGCGGAACTCCCCCAGGGCTTTATGGCAGGCCTCGCAAAAAACCGCATCGGAGGTGTTGGCGGCATTGCACATCGGGCAAAAAACCGGGTCGTGGGTGTTCGAGAAGGTCATACCTGTGCCTCCTCGACTATCGAACCCGTTGTTGGAAGGGAGACGGGGGCAGCGAGCGGCTCAACTTCCACAAGTTCTACGCCCGTGACCATCGCCCGAAAATTGTTCCAGCCCGCCCGAATAACCTGAGAGACGTGAACCAAAAAGAAGGCGACGTAGCCCATCGTAAGCCAGAAGTGAATAAAACGGGCGGTGGTGTATCCGCCGAGCAGCGTAGTCAGCCACGCAAACTGCGTGGGTTTGTAGATGGAAAGCCCGGTGAGCAGTGAGCCTGCCCCCATAATAACGACACTGGTGTAAGCGATCTGCTGCGCCCCATTGAACTTTCGTTTCGGCAGCGGCTCTTTGCGAAGGTGAAGATCGTGCAGTACCACCTGAATCGCTTCGCCGAAGGAGCGGCGGTTCGGCAGCAGATAACGCCATTCTCCCGAAACGGCGGTGTAGATTACATACATCAGCCCGTTGACAAAGAAAAACCACATGGTGAGGAAGTGCCACGCCATCCCCTCTGCAAGCCGGGCGTCCAGATGGTATTCGAACGGCGTGTGTTCCAGCCGTTTCGGGGCATAAAACCACACAGGGAACAGCTTGAGCAGCGTTTTGTCTCCAAAACCAACCCGGTAGACATCGTTGGCCCAGTAAATCAGTAAGCCGCTCCAGATCATAACCGTGAGCACGGGAAAATTAATCCAGTGAAACCAGCGGATCGCAAGCGGATGTTTTTTTTCAATCCGTTTCATGGGTTATCCTTCAGGAGAGTTCTTTCAAGAGCGGCGCAGCAGGGTTGAAAAATCGGGCGAAGAAACTGGGGAGGACTCGGAAGCGGCCCCGATTTGCTCGACCTCCTGTCGATTCTGAGTATCGCCTGCTGATGAAAGAACGAGGGTGGTCATGGTGTTACGAACACGCGGCATTTCTCTCAGCCGGTCAATCAGGGTTTGCAGCGTCACTGTGGAACGGCTCCGCACTTTCAGCAGCAGACACCAATCGCCGGTGACCAGATGACACTCCTCGACCATTCCTCCGATACAATGCACCTTCGAGATTTCGTGGGCGATGTCGTGAAGTTTGCCGCCGGAGGTGCGTACCCAGATAAACGCCGTAAGATAACCCAGCTGTGCCCAATCCACGACTACCCGGTAGCCCTGAATGACGCCCTGCTCTTCGAGGCGTCGAAGCCGGTCATGGACGGCGGGGCGCGACAGCGAAACCTCACGAGCGATACTTTCCTGAGTGGCTCGGCCCTCGCAGGAAAGAATTTGTAGTATTTGCAGATCAGTGGCATCCATGAGCAATTCCTCAAATGAACTCTGAAAAATTGCCAGCAGTTTCATCTTATCTGCTGGCTGTTTTTTTGTCAATCCTACCGCTTAAAATCCAACGAAACGTCAGCGAAGGATGATTTTTAGGCACAATCTCTTGCCCTGTCCGACAGTTCGTCAAACGGAGAGAAGGGGGCAGGAAAAGCGAAGGCAGAAAGCCGCGCACTTACGTTCTCCTTTGCTGCGTTTTCTCCCTACTTCTCTTTGAGCAGCGATTCGATTTTTTCGCCGATGACCGTTTCCCCCGACTGGCCGTCGAAGGCCAGTTCGCCTTCCCAGCGATAGCGAATTTTACCGGTACGATCCAGCAGGTAAAGCGTGGGCCAGAACTGCTGATGCCAGCGGTTCCAGTTCGTGTTGTCGTTATCTACCAAAACGGGGTAGGTGATCCCCCACCGTTTGATGCTGGCACGTACTGCCGCAAACCGTGACTCGCCGGGGGTTTCGGGGGTATGCACCCCGATAATCTGAACGTCTCGCTCCGCGTACTTTTTCTGAAGACGATTGTAAGCGGGCAGGTTGTGCTTGCAGTTGATGCACGCCAGCGTCCAGAAATGAACCAGTGTCACTTTTCCTTTGCGATCTGCCAGTTTCGGGGCTTTACCCTTGTCGGCATTAAGCCAGGCTTTTCCCAGCAGTTCGGGGGCAGAGCGCGATTCCGCAATCGGGTTCGTCTCTTCGGCCAGCGCGAGGCCCGGTTTCAGGGCGGCAAAGCCTGCGGCACTGAGGGTGAGAGCAGCCCAGGCGAACTGTCCGACCGTTGTTTTCGTCACGATCTTGTTGAAGTGTTTCATGGCGGGTTCCTTTTTGTCTTACTCGCCCTGCCCGATGCAGGGTGGTCTGCCCCTCCTAACCAATCACAGCCTTAAGAAAGTTCCCCCCTTCTGTGCCCTTTTTTGAGAAGACAAAAACATTGGCGAAAGCAAAAGAAATGATGGAGAAGCAGAACTTTCCGGTTAATTCAGCAGTTAAGGGGGACGAAGCAACCCTGACTTTTCGATGTTAATCAAGGAGCATTCTTATGTCCCACCCTTCCGTGACCCCTGAACTTTCCGACCCGCAGGGCGAGGGAATTCATCCTTGCGAGCACATGACCCACCTCATCAACTCGCTTTCGGATGATACCCTGCACGGCCCCGCCAAACTCTACACCAAGTTTCATGCGTGGCACTGCGGTCAGTGCGGGGTGGCTCTGCGCCGCCTTCGCGAGCTGCGGCACCGAATGCAGACGCTGCAGCAAATGCCGCTGGAACCGGCACAAAAAGTTCTGCCTGCTTCTCGACGTGAGGCTCTGCAAAACGCCATGGACGCGCTGGAAACGGAGGGCCGCCGCAGTGATGACTGAAGAAGCCCCGCGTGCGCCCTTCTCTGGGGACGTTTCGCAAAAGCGAGCCCGATTCCAGAAATGGATGGACGACTACGAAGCCGTGCTGCTGCGGGCGGCACGCCGCGTCCATAATGGACGCGAAGATCAGGCGCAGGATTTGGTGCAGGATACTCTGCTTAAGGCGTATGGTGCGTATCTGAAGGGGCAGTTTCAAGAGGGAACCAATGTACGGGCGTGGCTGCTCCATATTCTGATGAATTTGTTCATTACAGACTACAACCGTCGGCAGAAGTGGGAAGCGGAACTCGACCTTGATACGCTGGTGGCCGACGGGGTGGCTGGCTGGGAGGCACTTCAGGCCAACCCCTCCGATCAGCCGGAGGAAGCTCTCATCAGGAGAACCTTCGATGAGCCGCTGGAAAAAGCCCTGGCAGCCCTTTCCCCCGATTTGCGCGTTTGTGTGGTAATGATTGATGTGGAGGAAATGTCTTACGAGGAGACAGCGGCCTCGTTGGAGATTCCGATTGGTACGGTGCGCTCGCGGCTGTTTCGGGCCCGGCAGAAGCTGCACAGCCTGCTCATTCAGAGCGGCAGCAAGGGCTGAAACGAACAGGCGATAAGCGGCCCGTTTACTCGGCGTGTTTGGAAGGCGGAACGTCGAGGCTGAAAAATTCCAGCACATCATCGAGCCGGTGCGACTCAGTGGTGCAGGCCAGGGTTTCGCGCATCTGGCGTTCCTGCGCGGAGGCGACCTGCCCGCGAATCTGCTCGATTTCGGCTTGGAGGGAAGCGATTTTTTGCTCGGCAGCTGCCGTGTACTCTCCCGTCAATTGAGACAAATGATCGCCGTAAGCCGCAAGCGCAGCGAGTTTTCGGGAGGCGTCCGCGACGATACTTTCCGGGGTGGCTCCAATGGCCTTTCCCATTGCGTTGATCGAAACGGTCATCATCTGCCGCTTGGTGTCGAGGGGTAGATTCGAGGGCAGGGCGGCCAGCATTTCAATTACCTGCTCGGAGGAAAACGGAACCGCTGGAAGGCTGGCCGCGGCATAGATCGCCCCGAAGTCGAGGGCTCCGCCTTCGGGTGAAGCAGCGGGCAGAGCCTCCGGGGACAGGTGGATTTGATCCAGGTTCGGCCCCTGGCTTTGCTGAACGATCTGCTCGATGGTTCGGGCGGAAGCACGAGCGGGCATCGGCACTGCCGTAGCCGCCGAAGAAGTTCCAGGGCCTCCCTGTTTCGCTTCGCGCTCCAACTGTGCCCACATTTGATCGGTGGAAACTCCTCCCGACGGCGGCGCGGAATTCTCCGGCTCTTCTTCCGGCGGCAGCTCCACGAGCAGCCCTGCCGCTTTTCTCAAGGTCGAACGTAAATCCATTGAATTAACTCCAAAAGGCATGGGTAGGGATGAGGAAAACCAGTGCGCTGAGTTCTTAACCCTTAACTTTCTTCCCTAACCTTTGCTTTTCCATCGGAAGACAACCGTTTTTGCGCGAAGGTCGTCCTCCAGAAAAATGACGTACTCGCCATTTCTCTGGCGGAGGGCCTGAACGGATTCAACAAGATCAAGTAAACCGATTTCACCGGTCACCGCTTCGGAAGAGAGGTTTCCGACCGGAGCCAGGTCGCTCAGGCGCAAGACCTTCACAAATGCCTGCGTCAGCCCTTCCTTCTTCAACCCTTTTGTATAGGCGACAAACACATAATCGCCTGCAACCGCGAACGAAATCGGCTCATACGACTCGTGACCGCTCGCTCCCGGCTCGAAGGGCAGCACCGTTTCGGCGAGTTTGCGCGGGCTGCCCGTTTTCCAGCCCGTATACGCCGCGATAATTGGCCCCATCGGTTTCCAGTGCTGATTGTGCGCGGCTCCCCGATTGCCGCCGAGGATCAAAGTATCCGTGTCGGGGAGAAAGCGCAGACGGCGTACCTCCTCGAATTCGGCGGGAACCGGGTAAGTTTTTCGAGCGGCGGAGTTCCAGTGTGGAATGCCGTTATTCCCGATTTCGGCGAGAGGCAGCGTTTCGATCTGTTTTCCGTTGATGCGCCACAGGTCGCCCTTCGAGTCGGGAGTCCAGTAGCCGCCCCCCTCCTCGCCGAGCGAACGAATTTCATTCCCCGAAATTTTGCCGTCGCCATTTTCGTCAACCCACAGCCACGCGCCTTTTTCGGGGTGACCGGGGGCGTAAGTCTTCGCAAGCTTCGGGTCGAGGGGATGCCGAATGAGCAGAGCGCAGGGAATCGCCATTTCACCTTCCTTCGCGGGATCGAAACGATAGACATGAAGCTGCTCGGCAGTCATATCGGTGACAAAGAGCAGCCGATGCCCGTTGAGTTCACGGACAAAGGCCGTGCAACCGCCGAAGCGCAGGCGTGGATCGTCCGAGAAGCGGGCAGGATGGACCGTGTAGGCGCGATAGGATGCCTCCCCGGAGGCGGGCAGTGTGAACCGCTTCTCTTTCGTGTAGACGGAGAGGGTTCCATCCGCTTCTTCCACTGCGTCGGGCAAATCGACAAAGGTCAAACCGTAACGAACCCACTTGCGCTCCCCGGAAGGCGCGTAACATTCCAGCACGGTAGAGCCGCCGCTCGTTGTGCCGCTCTGTGCGACATAAAGGTTTCCTGCTGCATCTGCCCCGACGCCCGCAGGCCGATTGAACCTCTTTTTGCCAATGGAGCCAAAAGGCTTTGCGAAAACCCCGCCCGTCACGCCAAAGGTGTGCGCAAGCCGGGGTTTTCCATCCAAATTCGTATAAATTTTGAGATTGTTGTCCGGTCCAGCATCGGCGAGGATGAGGCGGTTTTGAGCGTCAATGCAAAAGTCGGCGGGAAGCACGGAGGGCGGTAAGACGAGGGACTGCACGGAGACGCGGCTGTACGGAGTCAGCGGCACGATACGCCACGCACCGCCCGCTGCTTCGGGCTTCTGGCTCACCCAGAGAACCCCGGCTTTGTCCCGCGCGATGCGGTCGGGCCGCGTGAACTTCCACTGTGTGACGGGCTTCATCGTTTCGGCATCGTAAACCCGAATCTGCCCGGAAAGCGCGTCGGCGACATAGAGGGTTGTTTCGCTCGCGCAAAGCCCGGTGATGCCTCCGCGCGAAGTTTCGTCCGCCTCGACCACCGGCAGAAACGATCCTATGAGCGTGTCGCCCTGCCCGCCGCGTCCGCCCGAAAACGGTGCCGGTTTCTGGATGTCCTCCCGCAGCCGCCGGGAAACGCCTGACCAGCGTTTGCCCTTCGGCGGAAAGGAGTCGCCCTTCAGTCCGCCGCCCTCATTGTTCACGTTCTGGGCGATGAAGAGGTTCTTGCGGTTGGCAGAGACGGCCCGCCCGCCTGCGTAGCCCCATCCGTGCGTGTGGAGTGCGGTTCGGGTGAGGTCGCCGTCGCGATATTCCTGCACATTGCCGCCCGCCTCGTCCCAGAAAACATTGGTGTAGAGCGTTCCGTCGGGCAGAACGCAGAGGTCTTCTACGTCCTGCAGCACGGAGCGGTCTCTGCCGGAATAGGAATTGCCGACCCACTGGACACGGGCGGGCAAAAGTTGATCGCCGCCCTGGGGCAGGAGCGCGGGCGGGTTTGCGCCGAGAACGGAAAACAAAAGCCAGGAGAGAAGATACATACCGATTCAGCGTCCTCGGAACGGATTGAAAAGAGCGTTGAGCAGAAGATTCGAGTTGAGAGACGGTTTTTCCTGCTGAAACCGGCGGGAAGGCTGTGGGGTATTCTAAGATATGGAACCCCAAAACGAAATTTATTCCACTACAGTGTCAGCTTACGACCGCAAAAAACTCGAAACGATTCAACGATCCCTTGTTCTTCACACTCGGAATGGACGCCGATTTTGCTGGTTACTCCCGATTATGGTTCCGTTTGTAGCTCCGATTGCCCTCTGGCTTCATAACTTGTTGTCGGGGCGTCCGCACCCTCATCATTTCTTCGTAGTAGTTGGGTTGGCTTCTCTGACTTGCAGTATACCGCTGTTGGGTTCGCTGTTAGCGGGCAAAAGGCGAACTAAAGCGTTTCAGAAGTTACAAGACTATCTGATGTCGCTTCGGGGGAATCCTTACCAGATTTATCCATTTTTGCTTCATTCCCTCCCTAAAGGAGAACCCTTTACCGAAACTGCCCGCGAGTTTCTGAAAGAAATTATACCTGCCGTCGAACCACACCACCTCGCGGGATTGAAGCCGTTAGAAAGAAGTATGCTCAACGGTGCAATCTATGCCTCGCCCCATGTTCTTCGTCTTCCAATTGAGCTACGGCACGCACTCATTGAGATGTTGGGGAGGATGGGAGACCGCTCCGCCCTCTTCATTTTGGAAAAGGCAGTTTACTACGGAAAGAAACGGAAGGAGCCGCAAACGGTTCAACTCACGGAGCGAGCAAAGGCGCAGATTGAAGCGCGACTTGCCGGAGAGAAAGAAGCAGAAACCTTGGTGCGAGGTTCGAGTGCGCCCTCTCAGGCGGAAACGCTGCTCCGCCCAGCCGCCGAAAAGCTAGAGGAGAAAGCGCAACAGGTTCTTCTGCGCCCGATGGAGAAGGATTAGAGAGTAGCCTCACCCTCTCACCCCGTTCAAGAAGCCACCCGCGCAATCATCTGCTCCACCGAAGCGATCTCTTCCAGCGTGGAGGACATGGACTCGGTGGCGACGACCACTTCATCTACCTCCGCGAGAATCTGCTCCGGGGAACGTGCCCGCAGTTCGTCGTTAATCAGCCCGAAGGTGTCTTCGACAAGGCGAAGCTGATGGTTGAGGTTGAGCAGAATTTTCCCGATCTTGCCCACAAACTCATCGCGGCGTTCCAGCACATCCACCCGTTTTTGCAGCACCAGGCGGGTGGTGTCGTCGTTCTCGCCTTCCAAAAGTTCGCGCAGGTGCGCTAATTCTTTTTCGTAGTAAGCGGCGATATCGCGAACCGCCGCCTCTGTCCACGACTCGGAATAATCGCTGACGTTCACCAGCTTCAGGGTCGAATCGGCAGGGCTTCGCCGGTCAGGGTCGCGCCGTTTTCGCGCCTCCGTGTTTGTGCCGATGTCGCGCCGCAGTTCCTCCAGATAGGCTTGAAACTGCATCTGCTTCGAGCCGAACAGCACGAACTTGTCGAGCAGGTAATCGAGCTTATCGAACGCTTCCCGAAACCACTCACGCTGATCGCCCCGCTGGGCTTCGATCTGCCGAAACGTCTCTTCCAGGCGGGCATAGCGTTCGCGCAGAGAAGCACTCAGTGACGGCAGGGTTTTTTGCCGAAACAGTTTGCGCTCCGCCTCCTCCGCTTCCAGCCGCCGCCGCTCCAGCCGTGCCCCGTACCATTTCGTGTCGGGGACAAAGAGCAGGTACGCCGTTTCCGCCACCAGCCCGGCAATCATCGGCAGCGGCGACAACAGCATCGCCGAAAGAGACGCCGCCGATGCCAGCCCGACCACGTTGCCGCTTTCTCGAAATGCTTCTTTTAAGCGATTGGTGTTGGACATTGAAACTTTCCAGATCACAAGGAGGCAGGGATTAGGACTTGATCTTGCCTTTTCCTCTCTCTTTGCGTCTTGACGGCTTCCTTTACCCTCTATCGTTCCCTCGGTGCCTTTACGTTTTTGGGTGAGGTCAGAGCGTATTGAAGGCGGCGCGAATTTCCCGCAGAACGCCTGTGAATTCTGGCGTCGTGCGGTCGCCGCCGTGCCACGCCACCCCGCGCCCGATCAGATCGTAGGTTTGCTGAATCCGCGATCCCGGAATAGGGTTTCCCCGCTCGTCCCGATCCCGCCCCAAAAGCCAGACCGTATCGCAGACCGAAAGCGCGGCAGGAATGTCGTGTGTGACGATCACAAACGTTTTCAGTTCGTCTGTCTGCGCCATTTCGCGAATCAGTTCACAGACGCTCTCTTCCGCAATCGGATCGAGACCGGAAAACGGCTCATCGAACAGCAGAAAGTGATCGCTGCATAAAAGCTGCTGAATGATTGCCACCCGCTGCCGCTGCCCGCCGGAAAGCTGCGTCGGAAATTTGTCTCGCTGCCCTTCCAGCCCGAACCGCTTCAGATAGTCGAGGGCGTCTCGCCCCGGCTGTGCGCCGCTTCGCCCGCCAAGTCTGGCCGCCAGCACCAGATTGCTGAGCACGGTGCGGTGCTCGAACAGCGGATAGTTCTGAGCGATCACGCCCACCATTCCGCGTTCCACCGGAAGCCCTGCCTGCTCCACCAGGATCGAGCCGGAGTCGGGGGTTTCCAGCCCGGCCAGAAGCCGGAAAAAAGTGGTTTTGCCCACGCCGGAAGGTCCGAGCAGTGCCACCGCCTGACCCTGCGTGAAGCCCTGCCGGTGAACGTCTTTGATCTCGACATTCACATTTTTCAGGATTAAATCTTTTCCATACGATTTGCTGACTTCACTGACTTTCAAGACCGTTGCGCCGTATTCGCAGGCAAGGGGAAGGGTCATGCCTCTTTCCTTTCGAGGGTGAGATCGGCGTAAGGGCAGACCATTCGTCGAACCGCTCCGATGAGATAATCCTGCATCAGCCCGACCCCTAAAATCACGAGCTGGATGGCGAAAATCTCCGGGATGCGAAACGCTTTCGACTGATTGAGCAGCATCGTGCCGACTCCGCCCTGAGAACGCACCAGCCCCTCAACCATTGTCAGCATCATCCAGCCAATCGCGGCGTTCTGGCGCAGGGCGTCAAACGCTTTATCCGCCGTCCCTAAAATCATCACCTCCCAAACCACCCGCCATTCACTCATTCGCAGCGTGCGGGCATAATCGAAACTGCTTTTCGGAATCGCCGCAATCACCGCCGCCATTGAGGTCACAAAAAAAACGGTGACGCTGAACACCAGCAGCGACGTTTTCAGCGGCTCGCCCTGATTTACAAGAAGAGCAAACAACAGCGTAAATCCCGCCAGACTGAGAAATCGCGCTTTTGCCACCGCCGCCACAAGAGGACGAAACACCGGGATCACCGTCGAATACGCCAGTGCCAGCGTAATGAGCGTAGACCAGGCCAGTGCTTTGACATTCAGCGTAAAGGACGAGATCAATTCCGGCCCCAGCCCCTGCGTCATCCAGAGCGATCTCAAGGCTTCCAGGGTTTCACCCGGCGTCGGCAGCACCTTGAACGGCGAGCGAAACCAGATCAGAAGAAACAGGGCGGTTTCCAACCCGACAATTGTTCGCATCCCGTTTTTCGAGACCGCTCGGTTTGGCTTGAACGCATCCAGGACTTTTTGCCCGAAAGAGCGACCGTGCGGCGCTTTGAGATCACCCACGCGCAAAGCGGCATTGCCCCGCGCCCAGGCGACGACTACCGGCGGGGTTTGCGGCGGCAGATCAATTGCCGAGGTTGGAACCGGGGAGATCGTGCCGGAGGAGGGAGGTTCGTTTGAGTTGGTGGTTGGCATAATGAAAAAGGCGGATTTCGTCAACGGGTGAAAGTTTTGTGCAGGGGGTAAAGTCGTAATTTAAGAACCGAGTTCTTTACCCCGGTGGCCTATTTCCCTGCCGCGCCCAGCACTACTTCCACCCGGCGGTTGGCGGCGCGTCCCTGCGGGGTTGAATTTTCGGCAATCGGCTGACTCGCCCCGTGTGAAAACACCCGGATACGACCTGCCGGAAAGTTCACCGGGTAGCGGCCTTCAAGCCAGTGTTTGATCGCAAACGCACGTGACTCGGATAAGGCTGTATTTTTATCTGCCGACCCCACATTGTCGGTGTGTCCGTGAAGCTCCACGGCGGTGCTTCCGGCAATCGTCAGGTCTCGGCTCAGCGTTTCGAGCAGCCGCTGTGAATCGGCGGCAAGAGTGGCTTTTCCGGTGTCGAAATGGATGTTCCAGGCTTTGCGCGAAACCACCGTTTCCACTTTTTTCTGCGGGTTGAACGTTGGGTTCGCTTTTACAATCGTGGCCTGAGACGGGGCGTTTTTCTTCGCCAGTGCTTCCAGATAGGAAGTGTCTACAACCGAGTTGACAGCGGGATAGCCGGACAGCAGGTTCGGATACTGGCTTGCCGTGATGTCGCCGAACACTTTGTAGGTGGCGGCATAGAGGTTTGCCGATCCCTTCACCAGCCCGAAGGTGAGCAGCATCTCCGGCAGCGCGTCCACGCTCGACCCGCCGAGTTCCACCGTCTGCCCGGCGGCATCATTTTGCGTCACGCCCTTATAATACTTCGCCCAGTAGCCTGCATCCTGCTCATGGTAGACCGCTGCCGAAACCTCCGCGCCGCGCTGAAGGGCATCCGGGCTTCCTTTCACGGCGGCCCCGCCCTCGGCGATGGCGTTCAACATTCCCTCGACGGTAGAGCGGTTCGCTTTGCACCATTTGTCAATCCCGATGATGATGCAGGGCATCTGCGACGAATATTCTTTTGTGGAGACAATCGAAACGAGACCGCCTTTTTTCTCCGCGACGTTTACATCTCCGGGCGTCCAGGTGACCACACCGTTCACCGTAATGTGCTTGGTTTCGCCGGTGGGCTTGCCGTTACGAACCACCGGGCGGTCTTCCGAATAGCCCGTGATATATTTTTGCGGGGCATCGAGATAGTCCGAGGCATTCACCCAGTTGAGGGCGTCGGGGTCGTAGGTTTTCTCGTCGGGATTCGTTCGCAGTCCGTTGTCACCGAGCCATTTCTGCGCGATGTTCCAGTCGCCGTCCCGAAGCACCCCGGCCACCACGCCGCCGCGAGAGGCCATCGGGTTTGTTTTCCATTCGGCTGGCCCCATAAACTTGTCTTCGCCGCGAGAAAACCCGCAGGCCCCCACCACTTTGGCGGTGTATTCCGGCCCCAGCTTACGGAGCGTATCGTTAAGCGGCTTCAGAAAGGCGGCGGAGCCGTCTCCCATGATCGTTACGAAGTGCGCCCCTTTTTCCGGGTTCGCGTTTCCCTGGCTCAGTTCCGTGGCAAAGGCGACAAGGGCTTCCTGCAATTTCCCGTTGTCGTCCTGCCGTCCGAAAGTGAGGTTCACGCCATTGCCGCACATCAAGCTGCCCTGAGTGGACTGCGGCCCTCCATTGGCAAACAGCAGCCCCATCTGCGCGTTCCAGGCGTAGCCCAGCAGACGTACCGGGGTTTTATCGGTGCAGCCTGCCCCGCTCCCCGGCATCGAAACGTTCACCGGCTCGGCCCCGTTTTCCGCTCCGCCCAGGGAGGGGAGGTCGGCTTTTCCGGGAGTAACGGAAGCGGTGGTGGCCGCCCCCGGCGCAAGTTTGCCCCCGACCGCCCCCCACAATCGCCACAAGCCTAACGCCAGTCCCAATGCCAGAATCAATACGACCAATTTGCCGGTCGGCTTCAGTTTCATCGTTCTTTTCTCCTAAGAGGATCGCCCGGGTTTCTTTTCCCTTTTCGCCCTTGCAGGACAACAAGTGCATTTCCTGGCATGGCGAACTATCTTCTGTACTCTTAATTGACGAAGCGGGAAAATTTCGGTTTCAAGCGCAGAAAGCGAGGCGGGGAATTTCGGGGGAGAACCCGGCGTTTCTGCTGCGGGAGAGTATACCTTCTGAGCGAGAATTCTGAAGCAGTGAACCGGGAGAGATTGGGCAAAGCCTTCCCCGATTTTTGCAGAAACCATTTTCAGAAAGGTGCGTAGAATAGGCCGAACCTACTGGCAGCTTTGCAGGGCCTTCCGAAAAATCGGAAACTTCCGCTTTCCCACTGAATTTTTCGCGAGCCGCTCTTTACCGAATTAAACGGCTCTCAACTCCGTTCACTTCGGACTAAAAAGAAGCTGGCAGCAAATTAATTTCCACCTTTCAGAACTTAAGAGACAACACGCATGGAACACACTCGAAGAGATTTTATTCAGAACAGCCTGGCATTGGCAGGCGCAGCCGGACTTACCACCGCAGAGAGTGCCGCTGGAGCGGCAGAAATGGAGCCTCCAATGGAAACCGCCGGAGGAAGCGCGGCACAGACAGGAGCCGGAACCCCCCTCGATAAAAAACAAGACCTCGCCACAGCGACCACCGAGGACAAACTGCCGCTGACCACCAATGTCGGGCAGCCCGTTGGAACCGATCAGAATTCCCTGCGGGCAGGCTCTCGCGGCCCAACGCTGCTGGAAGACTTCGTTCTGCGCGAAAAAATCCAGCACTTTGACCACGAGCGAATCCCGGAGCGCATCGTCCACGCACGAGGTGCTGCGGCACACGGCTATTTTCAAGTGTACCAATCACTCTCCGATCTTACCACCGCGAAAGTTCTCACCGATCCTTCGGTGAAAACGCCGGTGTTTGTTCGCTTTTCCACCGTTGCCGGATCACGGGGCTCCGCCGACACTGCCCGTGATGTGCGCGGGTTTGCCGTGAAAATGTACACCCCCGAAGGCAACTGGGATATTGTGGGCAACAACATTCCGGTTTTTTTCATTCAGGACGCGATCAAATTTCCCGACCTCATCCATGCCGCGAAACCCGAACCCAACAACGAAATTCCGCAGGCCGCTACCGCCCATGATACGTTCTGGGATTTCATCTCGCTGACTCCCGAATCCATGCACATGATTATGTGGATTATGAGCGACCGAACCCTGCCCCGCAGTTTCGCCACAATGGAAGGCTTCGGCGTTCATACGTTCCGGCTTATCAATGCTCAGGGCAAATCCACCCTTGTGAAATTTCACTGGAAACCGGTGCTCGGCGTTCACTCCGTTGTTTGGGACGAAGCCCAGCAGATTGCAGGCAAAGACCCGGACTTCCACCGCCGCGATCTGTGGAACGCCATCGAAATGGGAAACTTTTTCGAGTGGGAACTGGGACTCCAAATGATCCCCGAAGGGGAAGAAGGCAAATTCGACTTCGACGTGCTGGACGCCACCAAAATCTGGCCGGAAGAGCTGCTGCCGGTGCGCCGGGTCGGGAAGATGACTCTCAATCGCAACCCCGACAATTATTTCGCCGAAACCGAGCAGGTCGCCTTCAATACGACCAATATCCTGCCGGGAATGGACTTCACCGACGACCCGCTGCTTCAGGGACGCAACTTCTCCTATCTCGATACCCAGCTTAGCCGCCTCGGTTCTCCCAACTTTACCGAGCTGCCGATCAACCGCCCCACCTGCCCGGTCTCCAACAACCAGCGTGAAGCCCATATGCGGCACACGATCAACAAAGGGCGCGTTTCCTACACGCCTGCCTCGCTCGACGGGCACTCCCCGGAAGAAGCGACGCCTTCACGCCCCGGCTTTGCCAGCTATCGAGAGCAGGTCGGCGGCCCGAAAGTGCGCGAACGCAGCAAGAGTTTCGACGATCACTACGGCCAGGCCCGACTGTTCTGGAACAGCATGACCCCGCCAGAAAAAGAGCACATCGTTAAAGCCTTGCAGTTCGAGCTGAGCAAAGTGGAAACCCGCGAAGTGCGCCAGCGAATGTTGGGACATCTCGTCAAAATCAACGAGGTTTTGGCGTCTCAGGTGGCAGCCGCCCTGGGCGAAACGGTTTCCGGTCACTCCCCCTCTGCTAAGCCGGGAGGAACCGCCGACTCAGTGGATGAAACGAAAGCCTTGGCCGCTGCCGTTTCACCCACCACCGCTTCGGGCGGAATTCAGAAGTCGAAGGCCCTTAGTATGGCGGGGCAGCCAAGCAGCCCGAAGGGGCGCAAAGTCGCCATTTTGGTGGAAGCCGGAGTGGATGCCGCGCAGGTTGAAGCTATGAAAACCGCTCTGAAAGGAGCGGGAGCCATGAGCGAAGTGGTCGGGCCGCATCTCGGAACCATCCCCGGTAAGGGCGGAAACGTGGAGGCCGTGAAAACATTTGCCAACACCAGCCCCGCGCTTTATGATGCCGTCTATATACCGGGCGGGCAGAGTGCCGCCGTGCTGAAGCAAAAAGGCGATGCCCGCGTTTTTCTTGCCCAAACCTACAAGCACGCGAAAGCCATTGCCGCCACCGGAGAGGGCACGGAGGTGCTGCCAGCTGCCCTGCCCGAAGGAGCCTCTCTCAATCAGATGGGCGTGATCTCCGAGCGGGACGCTAAAAACGAGGGAGCCGCGATCCAAAAATTCCTGGCCGCTCTCGGAACCCGGCACTGGGGACGCCCCGCTCTCGACCACGTTTCGGCCTAAAGACACCGAGCCAGCACAAAATCAGAAAAGAAGGGCGGCAGCAATGCTGCCGCCCTTCTTTTCTGATTTTTATAGGGCGAACTCCCCTCTAAAATCGTGCCCTGATTCAGGTTGGAAATCGTCGGGGGCAGCAAGCAGCACCCTTTCACTGGGCTTGCCGCACCCAATGACATTTGAGGGGGCAGCAAGCAGCACCCCTACGGAGGCGGCGACATCTTCGGGCGTAACTCAGTGGTAAAACTCGTAAAAGGAGAAAGAACACAGCAGAAATGGGCTCACTCACACAAAATGAAAATCGGTTACCCTTGTAAAAACATTCAGCTCGCCACCACCCATTCCAAAACCTTCCGCCTCGCCTCCTACTCCGAAGATCGACTTTGCGAAGCCGTGCTCTGGAACCTCGAAGGCGTCAGCAAAATTTTAGATTTCAATGCGGAAGCCGGGTTTCTGGTGTTTCGTCTTTCGTCCGACCTGATCCCTTTCGCCTCCCACGACGTGTGTACGCTCGACTGGCAAAGCCGCTTCCGGGAAGAATTCGCCGCAATTGCCGAGAAGGTACGCCGCTACGGAATGCGCGTTTCCACGCATCCCGGCCAGTACGTGCTGCTCAACTCCCCGCGAGAAGAAGTGGTAAGTGCCTCTTTCCGCGAACTGGAGTATCACGCCGACCTGCTCGATCTGGCCGGGGCCGATTCCACCGGAAAAATTCAGATTCATCTTGGCGGAACCTACGGCGACAAGCCTGCGGCCATTGACCGCTTCTCCGAAAACTTTCCGCGCTTGCCCGAAAAAGTAAAACGCCGTCTTGTCGTAGAGAACGACGAGCGGCAGTATTCGCTTGCAGACTGCGTCACCCTTTATGAAAAAACCGGCATCCCCATTCTTTTCGATGCCTTTCATCATTCCCTCTTCAACAACGGCGAAACCTACCCAGAAGCCCTCCAGAAAGTGACCCAAACCTGGAATCCGTCCCGCGACGGCGTTCCCCTCGTGGATTACAGCAATCAGGCCGAGGGTAAACAGAAGGGAGCCCACACCGACCACATTGACGAAGTTGATTTTCGTCAGTTCTTGGAGGAAACCCGCGCCTTTGCCTTTGACATCATGCTGGAAATCAAAGACAAAGAAAACAGTGCCGCAGAAGCTCTCCAAACCGCTCTTCAGATTCGTAAGGATATCGAAACCATCCCTTCTCCATCCCCTGCCTTCTTCTGAACCGTTTCTTTCTCTCTTCCGCATTTGTGCTATAATACAAATAACACAGACCCCGCAAACACCCCGCAGGAGGAGAACGTAACTTGCCCAAGATTGACACGTCTGACTTTAAGAACGGTGTCTCGGTGCTAATCGAGAACGAAATTTTCACAATCATCTGGTTTCAGCATCACAAACCCGGAAAGGGCGGAGCCGTGATGCGAACCAAACTGCGAAACCTCCGCACCGGCGGCATCGTAGACAAAACGTTCAATGCTGGCGAAAAATTCGAGCAGGCCATTCTCGACCGCTTTCCGATGTCGTACCTCTACAAAACCGACGACGCCTATGTATTGATGCACCCAGAAACCTTTGAGCAGTCCGAAGTGCCCGCTACCCTGTTCGGAGACGGCATCAAGTACCTCAAAGACGGAATGGAAGTGAACGTAATCGAGCACGACGGCAAACTGCTCGGAGCCGAAGTTCCTTTTTTTGTCGAACTAGAAGTGGTCGAGACAGACCCCAACTTTAAGGGAGACACCTCGTCCGGCGGGGGCAAGCCCGCTAAACTCGAAACCGGGGCGATGGTCACAGTTCCTTTCTTCGTCTCAGTGGGGGATAAAGTCAAAGTGGACACCCGCACCGACACCTACCTCGAACGTGTGAAATAGTCCCCGGAAGCCGGGTGTACAGGGACGCGCTCTGCGGGTTCGTTCCGCTTCGTCCCTGCTCCCCTCCCGTGAAGGAGTAGTTCAGTGTCCATCCAGCGCGGCGGTTCCAACCAAGATACTCAAGCGGAAATCCTGCAAAAAGTCAGCGATATTGCCGCAAAACTCTTTCAGATCACCCTCGTCACCACACTCCTGCTGCTGGGGTGGCTTCTCTGGGGATTATTTTCCGGCAAACTGGCAGACACTCCCAAAATGCCCCGACTGGAGCAGCTTCAGGCTCTTCAAACGGTGCAGACGATCACGATGTGGCTTCAGATCAGCCTGGTCGTGAACTTGATTTGTGTTTGTATTCTCTTCTATGAAATCTCAACGGTCCCGATCATTCTCCTGGCCCTGGCCGGCTTTCTAGCCTATGGGCTGGAGTTTGTCGCGGGGCTGCTGGGCGTAGACCAGAAAGGGTTCCGCCCGACCGGAGCCTCCGCCACCGGGCTGAAAACGATCTACTTTTGCGCGATGGCCCTGGCGATTCCCGGCGTAATTCTGATCGTTCGGAACATCATCGTTTCGATTTTCAACTCGCGCTACGGCAACGATCTTACCTCAGAGTATGGCAAAGAGGTCGAGCCGGAGGCAGACGCGCCCCGTGCCGTACTTTCGGTGATGGCGAAATGCTGGCAGCTTCCGTTTTGCCGCGCCGGAGTTCGCAAAACCTGCCCGATTTATCACGCCCGCACGAAATGCTGGAAGCAGCAGGTCGGCTGTATGTGCGAAGAGAACATTATCCGCCTCGCCATGCGCGACGACACCGCCGACGCCCCGCCGACCATCGAAATGCAGCGCAATCAAGGGTTTGTCGCGATTGGCGACCTGATCTCTAAACAGGAAAAAGTCGAAGCGAAATCCCTGCCCACCAAAATCGGCCCGCGCGGGGTGAAAATTCCCGTGAACCCGAACCTGTCTTCGGCTCAGAAACGCCAGCGATGCCACAACTGTATTATCTACAACGAGCATCAGCGCAACAAATACAAATTCTACGCGCCATTTGTAACGCTCGCTGTTCCGCTGCTCGTTTATCTCAACTATGAGACGGTGCGCGGCTTTATCAACAGTCTCATCAATGGGATCGGAAGCATTTTCTCGAAGGTCACCTTCAATTCGTCGGCGCACAACAAACTCGCCAGTGAAATTACCGGCTCCTTCACTGTGGAACTCATCTTCATCGTCGCGCTGACTCTCGTGATCCTTACCTACGCGCTTCGTGTGCTCGAATACTGCACTTTCAAAATCAAAATCTAAAAAAGGAGGGGGCAGGGGCCGTGTGTTGGAGATTGCTTTGGACGCCCAGCCTTTCGCTCCCGACACTGAACCCTCACTTTATGGAAATCGCCGAACTGGAGCGACTTATTGCTCTGCTGCAAAACGCCAATATCAGCGAACTCACGCTGCGCGAAAGCGGAGCGCGGGTCACCATTCGCAAAACTCCGCAAACAACTTCCGTTTACGAAACGGTATCTGCCGCCGAATGGACGGAGGACGACTCCGAATCCCTGCTAACGGAACTCGTCGAGCTCCCGGAAGTGACTGAGATCACCGCGCCGCTCGTCGGGTTTTTTCGGCACGTCAAGCCGATGGTCGGGCTGGGGGCAGCGGTAAAGCAGGGGCAGACCGTCGGCATTATCGAGGCCATGAAACTCGTGACCGAGATTCCCTCGCCCGCAGCAGGCATTGTCGAGGAGGTTCACGTCGAAGACGCCATGCCGGTCGAATACGGCCACCTGCTTTTTACCCTCAAGCCTGCGAGAATTTAGAACGACCTCAATTCAGAAGAAAGGTAGAAACGAAGTGAAGCCTGCTTTGCGTTCCGGTTTTTCGCTGGTAGAACTGCTCGTGGTCGTGGTGCTGATTGCTGCCCTCAGTGCTGGTCTCTACTCTTTTTATCTGGGCAAAGGCGGCGGCAAAACGGCGGACGGCAAGCGCATCGTCACTCCGAAAACCAAAGCCTACGACACGAACTGCAAAAGCAATCTAGGCCAGGTTCGCCTTGCGATCCAAACCGCCCAGTCCTCGGAGACCGACGGCGAAAAATTTCCGGCGTCGCTCGCAGAACTCAAGCTTCCCTCCGAAATTTTGATCTGCCCCGACGGAGGCGAAAAATACACCTACGACCCGCAGACCGGGATCGTTCGGTGTCCGCATTTTGGGCACGAAACTCTTTAGCCGGGGCAGAGACTAGGAATTAGAAAAACATTCCCTAACCCCGGCTCGCTCAACGCTGTCCCCTGATCCCCGCTTATGTTTAAAAAAATTCTTATTGCCAACCGAGGCGAAATCGCCGTCCGCATTATTCGCGCCTGCCGCGAAATGAAAATCAAAACGGTCGCCGTCTACTCCACTGCCGACGCCAACTCGCTGCCCGTTCACCTCGCCGATGAAGCCGTCTGTATCGGGCCGCCTGCTCCCAAAGATTCCTATCTCAATGCCCCTAACATCATTTCGGCGGCGCACATTACCGGAGCGGAAGCCATTCATCCCGGCATCGGTTTTCTGTCCGAGCGTCCCTCGTTTGCGGAGGCGTGTGAGGCCTGCGGGGTAAAGTTCATCGGGCCTTCGGCGGCGGCGATGGAGCGCATGGGGGACAAATCGGCGGCACGTGAGACGATGATGAAAGCGGGCGTGCCGGTGGTTCCTGGAACGGGCATTGTCACAACGGTGCAGGAGGCGGCGGAATTTGCTGCCAAAGCCGTGTATCCCGTACTGGTAAAGGCGGCTTTTGGCGGCGGCGGACGGGGCATTCGGTTTGTCCAGAACGAGGAAGAACTTCCCGCTGCGCTTGAGATGGCAAAGGCGGAGGCTTTGGCGGCTTTCGGCAACGGCGACGTTTATCTGGAAAAATTTGTTGAAGAACCGCGCCATGTCGAGGTGCAGGTCATTGCCGATGAGCACGGCCATGTGGTGCATCTCGGCGAGCGCGAGTGTTCCATTCAGAACCCGCGCCGTCAGAAGATTATCGAGGAATCGCCTGCGCCGAAACTTACCCCTTCCCTCCGCAACAAAATGGGTGAGGCAGCGGTTCGCGCCGCCAAAGCGATTGGCTACAGCAGTGCGGGCACAATTGAATGTCTTGTGGACAAACACGGCAATTTCTACTTTATGGAGATGAACAAGCGGCTTCAAGTCGAACACTGCGTTACGGAGATGGTGACGAACCTTGACCTCGTTAAAACGCAGATTTTGGTGGCGGCGGGCGAAAAACTGCCGTTTACCCAGAAGGAAATCGAGTTCAACGGGCACGCCATTGAGGTTCGAATCAATGCCGAAGAACCGGAACGCAACTTTGCACCGAGCGCGGGACGCATCGAAAAACTGCGCTTTCCGGGCGGGCCGGGCGTTCGGGTGGACTCGCACCTGGAAGCAGGCTACGAAGTCCCGCCGTACTACGACTCGCTGATTGCCAAAATCATCGTGTGGGACAAAACTCGTGACGCCGCCATTGCCAAAATGCAGCGATGCCTTTCCGAGACGGAGATCACCGGCGTCAAGACCAACATCGCGTTCTGCGGTCGGATTTTAGCAAACGCCTTTTACCGCCGCGGCGAACTCACCACCGACTTTTTGCAGCGGCGCATCCTCAACGAATCCCCCGAACCCGAATAGCCCTACACTGTCTGGATAATAAGGCTGGGTTCATTTTATCGCGTTGCTGCGGCTTAAAAAGCCGTATCAGCGCGAATTTGATTCGGAGAGGGCTGCTGCGAAAAAAGGAGTGTTTATTTCCTTGTGAATGCATCAATGGGATGCTTTATGAGGGCACGGCACTCGCGAAAAAGCCGAATACGATCATTGACGCAGGGATGGCTTTTCTGCGCGAGCGGAACGATTTCTACTGAAGCTGGGCAATGGCTTCCCCTTTTTCGCACACCAGAGGCGAATGACGCTGGACAACGAGGATTTTTCTCAAACGTTTGTTTTTTCATCTTCCGCTGTGCCGCCTTGTTGCCCTCGAACTCAAACTCGGCCAATTTTCACCGCACGCAAAGGACACATGGAATTCTCTCTACGCTGGCTTGACCGCTCTGAACGCGGCAAGGAGAAAGCCCCTATCGAATTGAGATTTGTGCAGCGAGAAATCCTCTCAGCAAAGCGAAGTCTCCCGTTGAGTGCAGGCGAAATTTGCGCTTCGAAGTATTTCACCGAAACCCTGCCTGCCGTACTGTTGGAACGTAAACGGGCGGAGATCGTCCAACTCATGCAAGAAAGAAACCTCAAAGAGAGCAAAAAGGAGAGCGAAAACCGATGAACCCGTCCTACCCAGCCGTCCTCCTCACCTGGACGCAGGAAACCTGCCTCAAAGCCTCACGCTTCGCCGCTAAAAGGCACAACGGACAGCTTTTTCCTGGGGAAGACAAACTGCCCTGCTGGTTTCATTTCACGCTCGTCGCAATAGAAGTTGCCGCTGCCCTCGCCGCCGAAACCGCGATCCCGCGCAACGGCGAACTCGCTCTGGCCTGTGCTCTGCTGCATGACACGATAGAAGATACCGAAACAACTTATGAGCAAGTCGAGTACCCATTCGGTAAAGCCGTCGCTGACGGGGTGGCGGCTTCACGAAGGCCGAAAAAGTTCCGAAAGCCGACCGTATGGCCGACAGCCTCCAGCGCATCCTCACCCAACCGCCCGAAATCGCAATGGTCAAGCTTGCCGACCGCATTACGAATCTGCCGCTGCCTAGTCATTGGACCTCTGAAAAATGTGCCCGCTCTCTCGAAGAAGCGCCGCTCATCTACGATGCTCTTCACAAAGCCAGCCCCTTTCTCGCAAACCGTCTTCAGCAAAAAATGCAATCCTATGAAATTTACACTCTGGCGTAAAGGAGAAGAGAACCGATACGTTTTCGACTTTGGCCGTAAAAATCAGTGCATCGGAGGAATGAAAATCGAAGCGGCAGAGAAGGCGAAATGAAGTTGGGACGGTGCTCCTGCACCGTCCCAACTCACGCCGATAGTAAATTTACGGCAGAGAAAGCCAGAGATACAAATCGGCCTTCTCAACCCGCTTAACATCGAAAGCCACGCTCTGTGCCGAAGGCCCGTTGGTCTCAGTGAGCGAATTAGTCGGCGGGCGCAAGGGTGACTGCGCCCGTACTGATCCTGCCTTCCTCGACGACAATCGCCACGGCTCCTTCCGTCAGGGGGGCAGCGGTGTCCTCCGCCTCAATAACCGTCTGCCCGTTTATTGAGCCTTTCAGCCGGTTTCCCTGTACAGAAAGCGTGAGTTCGTAGGTTGTCCCCAGATTCCAGGCAAAATCCACTTCGGCCAGCGTTGTGTAACCGTCCCGCGCCTTCACCAGTCTCACTTTATTTTTGGCGAGCAGCAGCGCGTAGTAGCGGCGCATTCCCTGCACCCGAACAGCTAAGCCAGCCGACTCGACCATGTGCGGCGTCACCGGGCAGCTGGCTTTGTAGTCCGTCCATTCGCGGCAGCCCTGCATCAGCAGCCCGATGCCTTCGTCCTGAATGGGGCGCATTGGCTCCTGCCAGCCCTCAAACCAGTCCACTCCCTGCACAAAGGCTCGCCGCCAGAGCTGGCCTTTTTCCGTCGGCCCCAAAACCACTGAGGGCGCACCGTTCCACGTCAGAGAGTCCAGATAAACCGCTCCATCCGAAGGCTGTTCGGAAACGAGTTCGATGCCTACGCCCGCAATCGGATAGCTGGCGGTATCGGGAACCGTCCAGTTAAGCGTCTCACGCGCTCCCGGGGTCAACACGGTTTCCGGGCCGCTCAGTCTCGACAAGCCGTCGTCTTCGTTGTAGACGTTGAGGTAAAGGCGGCAGACAACCGGCGTTCCATTGGCGGAATCCGCCGAAACCCCTGCCTCCAGTTTTTGCCCTGAATAAAGGGTGGGGGAAGCATACAGCCCATAACCCTTCATTTTCAGCAGTTCCGGGGTAACAAAAGTGGGGGTGGAAACTCGCGCCGATCCGCCCGCCGTCAGCCCCTTATATCGGATTGCCAAACTTCGGCTTCCGGTTTCACTGTGTCCTTCCACGTTTTGAGCGGTGGTTTCGCCGGTAATTCCATCGCTGGGTTCCACCTCGAACGCCTGCACACTGCCCGGCAGCTCAAAATGAAAGCGTGCGCCGTTTTTCGGGAGGATCGGGCTTTCTCCCTGAAGAGCCCGCCCGATATTGACGATCTCGTAAGTTTCCCGTACTGCGTCCGTGAGGCAGCGTCCGCCGTCCGCTGTCGGCAGCAGCAGGCGGTCGGCAACGGGGCCGCGCCAGTCGGGGTCACCGTCAATTCCGGCCAGTCCATTGCGAATTCCCATGATGCAGCCAACGTTGCCGGAGTTACAGTCGGTGTCCCAGCCGCAGGTATTGACGATCATCAGAGATTTCTGGAAGTCGCCCTCGCCATGCAGCAGGGCGTGAATAATCAGGGCATGATTGGGAACCATATGGCAGTTGCCGCCATATTTGTCGTAACCGTAGCTGCCCACAATTTTTTCGCGGGTTTTGCGCCAGTCCTTCTCTTGCGCGTGCCATTCCCGAAGGTCGTGGATTAGCCGTGCGATCACCGAGTCTTTCGGAATAAAAGAAAGGGCCGTGTCCAGCAGACGCTGAATATCGCTCTCGACAAACGCCTGGGCTTCGATGGCCGCCACCACCTGCGCTCCGTAAATCGCCTCCCCATCGTGGCTGACCGAGGCCGCTTTTCTTGCCAGGTCCGCAGCCTGTGCCGGGTCTCCCGGGCTGACCATGCCCCAGCCGTCAATGAAAATCTGCGATCCGATCTGCTCGGCAACCACCTGCCCGTTCGTTTTCATTGAGCCGCTTTCGGGAGCCTGCATTCCGTGCTTCAGCCGCAGGTAAGCGGTATGCTCGGTGGAGTTTCCCATACCGCCCCACCACAGGATCGTCTTTTTCTCGATCAAATAGTTCAGCCAGGTCTGCCCGATTTGAGCCGCCGTCAACTGCGGGGAATTGCCGTAATCCGGCAGTGCCCGTAAAAAAGTGAACGTGCCGGAGATGTCGTCGTCCGTCACGACCAGCGGAAGCCCGCGTTTGTCGTGAATGTAATAATTGATCTCCCCCAGCTCTTCCATGATCTTTTCGTAGTCCCAGCCCTCAATCGGACGGCCCAGGTAAACCCCGATCAATTTGCCCAAAACTCCGGCATAGACCCGCTCAGCGTAATCGTGCGGTAAAGACATTTCAATTCCTTTCATGTTCGTGAATCTTCAGAAGATAAGGCTCAAGACCATCTGTTCGGATTCTTCCCTAGCCGGGGAAGAACATATACATCTGCGTATCCAAAACCACCCCCAAAACCGACCACATACAGCAGATAACGATATCACCGAGGAGCAAGCCCATAAACCAGGGAATGCACGCCCGGTAAAACTTCATTCCTCCGTAACGGAGAATCAATGCCTTCGCGAGCCAGCCGAGAAAGGTGGCGAACCAAACCCAGGGCAAGGAATAACCCGCATGGGCAAGCGCGAACCCTGCGGGATGAAACGGCCACCAAAAAAACAGAGACCGTGCCCGGATCAGCAGACCCGTGAAAAGAATACCCGCTCCCACCCCCTGAAGGCGTGGAAGATCGAAGCGTGTCGGATTGTCCATCCATTTTTTCAATTGATCGAAGGGAAGACGGCCATTGTAAGCCCGCCAAGCGTTATCGCCTCGCGGGGTGATGGCTCCATAGTGGTAGTAGATCGCGAGCACCGAAATAAACGCCGCCACACACGCTAAAAGCGATGCCGCAAACATCCACAAAGTGAGCCTTCGGGCAGGAATCCCGGCGGTCTCTGCAATTTTGAGGGCCTCCATCTGCTGCGGCATGGCTGCCGTCCGGTAGTCGCTGTCAAACCAGGAAAGGTAAGCCAGCGGCGTGAGAGAGCGGACCTCCCAGCTTTGACTGCCGGGAATTTGCACCAGCAGCAGATGCGGGTTCATATCCGGCCCATAGCCGATCATTGGCCCTGCTTCCGCACGAAAGCGCGTGGAGGCGGTAATCATCAACAGGTACAACAGAAAAAATAGGGTGGCAGGAAGCCAGGGCAGCCCGCCGCACACGACAAACAAAACCAGGCCGCAAAAGGATGCGATCAATCCCAGCACCGCCGTGCGGTAGGAAAGGGGCTCGTCTGAATCGTCTATTTCGTTGCCTCTATCTGCCTCTCCAGTAGAACCCCTGCGAAAGGCTTTCTGGAACACTCGCCGCAGATGACCCCGTGCCGACCAGAACGCGAAAACGGCAATGGTCAGAAAGGCTCCCGCCCCCTGTTCCCCGGTGTAGGGAAGGGCGGAGGACGAACCGGGGTCTTGATGCCCTAGAGCCGCTGCCCCGATGGTTTCCGCCTTCACCACAAGATAAAAAAACCAGGTACTAAATCCTACATCCAGCGGCAAAAAATAGGTAATCCCGACGATCAGCGGATGAAACGACAGGCGAAAGTAGCCGATGGCGTCCCAGGGGGGAGCGGTGAAAAGCGGCTGAAGATCAATGAGTTGACCCTTGAACCCGAAATTGGCGAGGTCGGGAAAACTCGGCACAATTCGATGGATGCCCGTGATACTGCGAAACACACAAACCAAAAGAAAGGCGGCCCAAAATTCACGCCGGGAGAGCAGAGAGCGGGCGGTATTCTCCTGAGTCAGTTCGAGGGGGAGTGCCGTCAGGGGAAACGAAAGACGCTCTCGATCCATCCACTGTTTTCGCAACAGTGTGTTGAGACACAAAAACGAAAACAGCATCAGCAGGATAAAGCCCGTCCAGACGAAGATCGGAACTGCCCAGCCCTGGAGATGCTCGACGGTGAAAAGGGTGCTGTTACCCTTGTAATAGGCTTCCAGAACGTTTCGGTTGGGAACCCACCAAGAGGGAATAAAGGGATGAAATTTCTCCCAATGATTTTCCGGTCGTGCGTAGTAGTACGCGCCGCCGAGGGCTTGATTGAGAAACTGAATCTGCCCGAGGCCCGCCAGACCGACGGAGGTGGTCAGCATGACATAGATGGTGAGCAATTCCGCTTGTGTAAAGGCGAAGCGCGGCAGCCAGCGGCGAACAACGCCATTGAGGAGGGTTAAGCAGAACAGCACGAAAACCGCGATGGTCAGCAGCGACGCTTCGATGAGTTCGGCTCCGCCGCTGATGATTTCGGTTCTCAGACTCCACCAGCACAAAAGAGGAACCAGGGCCAGCCCCGCCAGATACGCCCGTATCCGAGGGGCTTTGCGAGCCGGAGAAGGAGGGTAGATCGGGGCTTCGGAGGGCGAAGGTTTTGAGGTGAGGGAGCGAGTCATGGGTTCTGAGAGAGCCTGCTTGCCTGCTTTCATTTCCAAGCCTCTCCCTCTCTAAAGTTTCAGCGGCTGCCGCTTTTGCGGGCGCGAATGCGATTGGCCGGATTCGACTCCGTATTGGAAACGGAACCGTCCGAAGCCCGTGCCGCGCTGTTTTCGCCGCCATTGGGGGTGCGATCCGAAGAGCCGTCTGCGTAGATAGCGTTGGGCAGGGTTTTTTGATATTGTTTCCAGAGAAAGACGCCTGCCAGGAGAATACCCAGCGCAGCGATCACGGCAACAACAGGAGAGCGGTTTGACTGTAGTTTCATCTCGATTTTCTCCGGGCAGCCCGGCAGGTTCGAACCTGCCGGGCTGCCCTCTGGCAAAAAGGGATTAAGGAGCCGGACAAATGGCGGAATAGATGTTGCCGTTGCCGGGGTGTTCCGGGGAACCCGGACGCTTGTACCACTGCCACATATCGCCGTCGCTCGGGGTGGCGGGATTGACGGCGCGAACGGTTTGTTCGGGCTTAAACCACTTGGAGTGTCCGTCCGCAAAGGAGTAGTTTCCGCCAGAGCGGTGTCGGGTCACGCTCTGGTAGTCGTAATTGCCTTTATTGTTCACGCAGACAAAGCCCTCGTTGGAAAAGGCCCAGCCCCAGTGAAACCAGCCGTTGCCCGCAATGGGACTCGCGGGCAGCCCGTCGGGGCCGAGGCGGTGCACCACGCCGGAGGGAAAGGCTTCGACCAGCGCAACGATACGGGCAGGCTCCGGGATACTGGCCATCGAGCGAATGTCGGTATTGTAACCATTGTAATCGCCGTAATCGTCGGAATAGCACGCGAGAACCGAGGCATTGGCAGACCAGCTACGGAGTTTGCCGCGAGCGATTGCCTGTGCATCGTTGCCCAGCATCCAGTTTTCGTTCGACGCCGCTGAGGAGCTGGGGCAGCCGTAAACACCGTCGTTTTTGACATAGGGGTAAATCAGATCGGGCCAGGCGTTGTTGTTGTCAATGCCTGCTCCCTGCGTGTTGGCTCCCCAGGGGTAGGTTTCGTCGTAGTCCTGCACGTACATCATCAGTCCCGTGCCCAGCTGCTTGCTGTTGGAAAGGCAGGAAGTGGTTCGGGCCGACTCCCGTGCCTGAGCAAACACCGGAAACAGGATCGCCGCCAGAATTGCGATAATAGCAATGACAACGAGTAATTCGATGAGGGTAAACCCTTTTGTTCGATTCATCTGCTTCTCCTCTCTAAAGAGAGCGTAAGTCCGGTTTGCGTCACGGTTGGAAATCCAGCCGGGCCTAAACCAGATCAAGAATGAGGATGCAAGTGCGTCTTCAGAAAGACGCGGGAGGCGCAAGGGATGCGCGGGCGATAAAGGGTGCAGGCAGCTGCACCTTTTGACCGGGAGGCGTTCCATTTTGCAGTTGATCCCGGAGGATTTCAATGCAGCGGGTCCCGATTTTCATAAACGGCTGATGCACTGTTGAGAGGGCGGGCTGGCTCATCGCGGCCTGATCAATGCCGTCGTAGCCAACGATGGAAACCTCTTCGGGAACCCGTACGCCCGCTCGCTGTAAAATTGTCATGATCCAGAGGGCGAGGGCGTCGTTGACACCGAAGATGGCGGTGGGCCGGGAGGCTTGGGGACGCCGCATAAGTTCCACAACTGAAGTTTCGTTGTCGAAAAAAAGTTCGAGGGCGGGGTCTCTCGGCAGCTGGTGCCGGTCGAAAGAGAGGCGATACGCCTCCCGCCGCTCGACAGCGTAGGAATAGTTCAATTCGCTTCGGTTAAGGATAAAGGCGATGCGTTTGTGTCCCAGGGCGATCAGGGCGTCCATCATTTCGCTGGTGGAGGCCGAATTCGTGCTGTCGGCGGAACTCACCTCTGGGTCTTCGACCTGGCCGTACAGCAAGACAAAGGGAATGCCGCGCTTTTTCAGCACCGAAATGGCCCCGTTGTCGAGGGTGGGGACGACCAGGATAAAGCCGTCGCAGCGGCGATCCAGCAGCACGGATTGATTTTCCAGTCCGTCCGACCAGGAGTAGCTGGTGCACATGAGAATGTTCTGGCGGAGGTTCGTTCCTGCGGTCAGCACCCCGTCGAGCATTCGCACAAACGAGGGCGAGGTATGGATGGGGGCGTGGCTGTGCAGGTAGAGTAGGCCGAGGGTGTCGGTGCGCGAAAGAATAAGGCTGCGTGCCATCGCATTGGGATGATAGTTGACTTGCTCGGCGGCTTGCATCACCCGCTGCCGCGTCCCTTCGCTGACAGGCCGCCCGCCTTTGTTCAAGACCTGCGAGACAGTCGCGATACTGACGCCGCTGATTTTTGCCACTTCTCGAATCGAGGTCATCGCTTTCTCCCGGTGACGCAAAACGTTTTGCGTCGCAACAAACCTTTGCCGCACTCGAAGAAGGAGAGTTTCTATTCAGCGGCGCAAAACGTTTTGCGTAAGGATACTATAACACTTCTCTTCAATTCTGTCAAGGGTTTGATTCGAGAATTGTCCCCTTTTTGACAAAAATATCAACGCCGTGTGATTCTTCACGCAAGTGTGGACGGAGCAAATGCACCTGCGGGGCCATGACAACGCCCTCTCTCTGCCACAGCAGAACGCGTCCGGCGCGGGGGGTGTGCAGGGCTGAAAAAGCAAACCCTGGCTTCTTAACAGAAATTTAATGGTAAATTTCTCAGAAACCGCTTGCTCTTTTCCTGGCAATCGGTTTAGATACACCGAAGAAAGCCTTTGCTCAAGGCTGGAGGCTGGCGGGAAACCGGAGTAAGTTCGCCTCGCGGTGCCTCGCCCTCAGCGACCGGGTGAGCCGAGTGCAGAACACGGCGAACTCGGCAGGGAGCGAACCCCAAAACGCACTTCACTAACGGCGATGCTTCGGCCTTTGCTCTTTTCGGATGGCACGAACGCTTCTGTTCCCGGCATTTCGGTGACCGGCATTTCGGTGAAGGGAAGCGGAGCAACGGCGTTTCTGCACTTCGATGCGCTGGGATCGGTTCGGGCGACATCGGGAAGCGCGGGCACGAGCACGTCGGAAGAAACGCTGTTCGAGGGAGCGCGGGCAGGAAACGGTCGCGGTTGCAGGTATAATCGCCGTCATACGGGTGGAGAAGTTTTGCTGACTTCTTTTCCGAATTCTCTGCTGGAGGCGAGACCGTGAACAAGATCGGGGTAATGTTTGGGCGAGAGAATACGTTTCCCTGGGCGTTGATTGAGGAGATCAATCGCCGAAACGCAAAAAACGTGAGTGCGGAAGCCGTGCAGGTCGGCGGCGTGTTGATGGACAAGCCGTCGGAGTATCGGGTGATCGTAGACCGGATTTCGCAGGACGTGCCCTTCTATCGCGGCTTTCTCAAAAACGCAGTTTTGCACGGCACAACGGTCATCAACAACCCGTTTTGGTGGACGGCGGACGACAAATTTTTCAATTATGCCCTTTCCGAAAAACTCGGCGTGGCCACCCCCAAAACCGTGCTGCTGCCCCACAATCAGCACCCCCCAGACATCACCGCGCAATCCCTCCGCAACCTCATCTATCCGCTCAACTGGCAGGAAATTTTCGATTATATCGGTTTTCCCGCGTTTCTCAAGCCTTATTCCGGCGGCGGCTGGAAGCACGTCTACAAAGTTCATTCGCCGGAGGAACTATTCTGGGCGTACAATCTGACGGGCGACCTCTGCATGACCCTGCAGCAGGGCATCGAATTCGAGGAGTATTATCGCTGCTATGTGGTAGGGCGCAGGCACGTTCACATCATGCCCTATGATCCGCGCCTGCCTCATGCCAACCGTTATGTGCAGGACGGGGTGGTTTCCGACGCGATGCGCGAACGCCTCACGCGGGACTGCCTCACCCTTTGCAACGCGCTGGGCTACGAAATGAACACGGTCGAATTTGCGATTCAGGACGGAGTGCCTTATGCCATTGACTTTCTGAACCCCGCCCCGGATGCCGACCTGCACTCGGTGGGCGAGGCGAACTTCCACTGGTTTGTGAATGCGATGGCGGATTTTGCGATTGAAAAAGCGAGTGTCGAAGCCAAGCCCCCCAAAGACGCCCTCAACGACTACGGCTGGGCGAAATTTCTTTCCTCTTCTGACTAGAGAATTTTTGCATCGAACTGAACTCGCAATGTGGACCTTCACGTTCCGTTTTTCCTCGAACAAAAGGGCGGCACTCCGGGGATGGTCGGAGTGCCGCTGAGGGTTGAAGCGGCGGAATTGCTTCGGGGGTGCGCCGCCGCCTCAACATCTATAAAACTGTCGTTTCCTCTTCATACGGCCCGCCCGCTGCGTCCCCCTCGTTACGGCTTTCGCTTTTGCGGCTCAGCGCTGGGGAACGACTTTCCAGTGGGGGATGGTGTCCACATACAGCAGACCGTTGGTGAGCAGCGTCAAGCCGTCCAGTCCATAAAAGTACAGCGATCCCGTTGCCTCGTTTTGGAACAGCACATCGTCTCGCCCGTCGCGGTTCACATCGAAAAAGCCCGTCGCCGTCCATCCGCTCGGATAGTCCAGGGAAGGATAGCCGTACCCCGCTAAGTCCCCGCCGATCAGGTTCCACTCGTACACTGCTCGGTTCGCCGGGTTCTGAAACAGCACTTTCACGCCGCCGTCCCCGTTTGTCTCCTTGGCCGTGATCGCTCTCCACGCCGCAAACCCGGCGGTGAACACAAACCCCTGCGCCGCAATCGTCGTGCCGTCGCCGCTCAGGATCCAGCGGTAGAGATTGCCTGTGGTGCCCAGCTGAAACAGGGCGTCGGGAGTGCCGTCGCCGTTGAGGTCGGGCATGGCGAACAGGCGGGCATCGGGGTTGACGCCTCGGCTCAGAAAGCCCTGCTTGAGGATACTGCGTCCGTCCATCAGAAAGTAGTAGACATCGCCGGTGACGGAATTTTGGAGCACGAGGTCGCTTTTGCCGTCGCGGTTGAGATCGGGGGTGGCGGCGACCCGCCAGTGGGGGAGGGCGGCAATGGGGAGGCCGTTTTCGAGGAGGGGGCCGTAGGCTTTGATCTGGGTTTGGGGGTCGTTCAGCAAAAAGGTGTAGAGCAGTCCGGTGGCGGCGGACTGCAAGAGGAGGTCGGGGGTTCCGTCGCCGTCGAGGTCGGGGGTGGCGACCACTTGGAGGCCCTGTCCAAAGCCGCTCCAGACGAGGGTTCCGCTGGTGAAGGCGGTTCCGGTGAAGCGAAAGGCGAAGAGAGCGTCGCTTTGGGAGTGCTGAAGCAGGACGGTTTGGGTGGCGGGAGCGGTTTCGGCGAGGGCAACGGTTCCATCGGCGAGACCGTAAGCGAGAAACCGGCCGTTGGAAGAGTAAGCAACCGAATAGACTTTAGCCTCTGTCCCTTTATCGTAATAACGAAGCGGAGTTCCGTCCGCGACGTTCCAAATCTGCACTTTAGCATCCCCTGCCGCTGCCAGGGTTTTTCCGTCGGGCGCAAACGCAAACGGGTAATAGGCAATGTAGATTGAATTCAATTGCACATGATTGGAGACGTTCCAGAGCGTAAGGTAACCATTGCTGCCTCCCGCTCCTAAAGTTTGTCCGTCAGAGGAGAAGGCAACAGAGTAGTATTTGCTAGCAGTACCTTGAAATCCGCTACCAACTTGAGTGCCGTCTGCAACGCTCCAAACACGGATAATGCTGTCATCCGTAGCTGTAGCCACCATCCGGCTATCCGGCGTAAAGGCAACTGCATTGATGGCTTGACCAACAGGGATAGATCGAAGAAAGGTACCTTGCGAATTGTACAGATACACCGTTTTATCGCGGCTCGCTGAAGCGAAGGTTTGATTGTCTGGGGAGAAAGCAACGTTGGTCACGATGGCTGTGTGGAACTGGAGAGATTTAATGAGAGTTCCATCTACGTTCCACAACTTCACTGTCGTGTCGTCGCTTCCGGTTGCCAGCCGTTGGCTATCCGCTGAAAAAGCCACCGTATTTATCTTAGAAGTGTGAGCAGCAATGTCTTGCAATAACTCGCCTGTCGAGGCGCGATAGATTTTGAGAGTTCGATCCTCTGAGCCAGAAGCCACAAGTTTTCCGTCAGGTGAGACAGCAAGCCCCCAAACTGTTTTGGTATGCCCGGTCAACGCACGAATAAACATCCCTGATGAAGCATCCCACTGATTGCACAGAGAATCACTGCCAACGGTGATTAACGTTTGATTGTCAGCGGAGAGAGCGACCCCCTGAACATAGCCAGAATGTCCAGCAAATGTATTGAGGACGCGATGATCGGAAACGCGCCACAATTTAGCTTGCCTGTCCCAACTGCCGGAAGCAAGAAACAATCCGTCTCGCGAAACGGACAGGGAAACGACTGAACTCTTGTGCCCCTCCGGAAATGCGTTACTGTAACCAGGAAACTTCTGCATAAGCGAGCGATCAGAAGTTTGCCACTGCTTGATTGTGTTGTCGTAATGACCTGAGAAAAAACTCTTTCCATCCGGGGAGTAGGCGAGAACATAAATCGCTGATCCCGTGTTCAGATCTCCGCCAATTTGGTCGCCTGTAATTGGATTCCAAAACTTAATTAAATGATCGCTTCCCTCTCCTGACGAAGCCAAGGTTTCACCATCCGGTGAAAAAGCAAGCGAGGAGGCAGTTGTCTTATGACCGGGAAGTGGAAAGCGGCGCGTCCGATCTGACACGTTCCAGATGCTAATTCTTTTGTCATTGTCTGCACTCGCGATCAGCGTTCCATCAGGGGAATAGGCAAGACGCAGGGTACTCGTTCCTGCAAGGTAGGAGGCAAGCGGAGCCCCATCCGCAACACGCCAACTCCGAAACGAAGTGCCGTTTCCGCCGGTAACCAGCGTTTTTCCATCGGGTGAAAAAGCAAGACAATATACTTGGAATCCGGGGCGGAGGGAACGAAGCAGAGTTCCGTTTGATGCTCGCCATAGTTTGACGCTGCTGTCCCCTCCAGCGGTGGCAATAATCTGCCCGCCAGGGGAATAAATTACCTGATTGACTGAGCTGAAGTGCCCCCCGTGCGCCCAGCGTAGGTTGAGGCGTCCTTGGGCACATACTGAGTGCGAGGTAAAGCACAGGAGAGTGAGGATTAGCAAAAGAAATCGTTTTAGGATCGTGAAAGTTCGCATCTGGGTTTTCCTTTCATAAAAATTTAACAGATCGTTCCTAGAGCTAGGCTCTGCAATCGAAGTCGTATTGGTTTTACTTTTCAACGATCACGACGTATCCAGCACCGGTTCCGCCCTGAACGACGGAGTGCAGTGTCCACCCAAGGCGGGGAATCGTGTAAAGGGCCTCCGCAAGCCCCGATGCATCTAAAACAATCGTTTCATCAATGTTGATTTGCATGTTGCCGGAGGTATCGTTGCGGACGCATAATCCGTACTGCTTGCCAGGCTGCCTAACAGTGTGTTTCTGAGCCTGAGCCAGCCCAAGGGCGCAGAGTGTCAGCGCACAGCAGAATGCAGCGAGTATTTTTTTCATGGACGGTTGATCCTTTAGAATTTTGAGTGTGTCGTAGACGAAACAAGAGAAGCATCCTTTTCCTGTTTCGTCGTAGGTGAACGTGGCCTATTTCAGGCGCAGAATGTTTCCTTTAAAGATTTTCGTGTCCCCGACCGGTTCAACGTTAGCGGTTTTGATCTCAGTCGAGATCACTTTACAGGTTCCGAGAACTTTGCCTTTGCTGGTGCCGAGACTTTCGCCCGTATCCTCATCAATGATGACTTTACCAGGACGAAGCACGGTCAGCTCATCGCCAACTTTGATGCCATCGCTGGAACCCCGATTCAATACATAAACCATTTTGCCGTCATCGTCTTTCTCGGCAAGTGCGATTTTGCCCTCCCAGGGCAAATCCTCCATTTTTGAAATAATAAAGTTGACCGCATTTACAATTGCGTCCCGTGTCGCTTTTTCAATCGGATCATTCGTCGCTTTGCCAAAAAGCAGTGCTCCGCCCATTCCGCCGACACCGCCCGCATTGTCTTTGCTTTCAGAAAATCCGCTTGCCGAAGAGGTTGCCATGATCTTCGAGGTTCCGACCTCATACATTTTGATATCAACGGTTACTTTGGCTTTTTTTCGGTTTGATCTGCCACCAAGTACAATCCCACCAATTTTGATCCCTCCCAGACCGCCTTCCTTCACGGCATCATCCACAAACTCCGTGATCGTACAGCGAATCATCGCTTGTGCCCCCGAAATGCCACCTTTTTTCGCGCCTGTCTTCTCGGTCGTCTGTCCCTCTTGCGTGAGGTCTTGCTCGGCGCGAATGTCATCGAAATCTTGCCGCTCGAGAATTATGAACCGTCCTGTCTCCTGAAGGGCCGTTGTCAGCATCGAATTGAGTTTAAGACCGACATCATCGCCATTCTTGAACCCATAGCGTTCCTTGACGATCTTCAGCCAATCTCCGGTCGGAGCGGTGTTCCCTTGCAGGTCTTTGTTCATGATCGCCAGCCGCTTTTTGGGCCCTTTGTAACCCGCGGGGGCTTCTTCGACGACTTTGCCCTTTTTCTTTTTGCTGTCGTCGGAGTAACTGAATGTCGCGTGGTGCCCAGGCTCAGTCGCCTGGGCAGAGTGCAAAGCACCAAGAGCACCGAACGAAAACAGTGCCAGCAAAAGTTGAGAATATCGCGTCATCATTGATCTCCTTGAGGTTTGCAAACCGGATTTAGAATGTGCTGGTATCCAGCCGAAAAGATGGGATTACCTTCAGCGGCAACGCAGAAGCAGCATTACGGGAACTGCGCCCAGCAGTAAAGCCAACGTACCAGGTTCGGGGACAGCCCCTGTCTGTACACGCAAGGAGGCGTTGTCCCAATAAGTGGGTCCAACAGAGGAAGTCACCGTCCTAAAAGCCAGCGTTAATGGCAGACCCAGTGCTGGATCATTTGGTTTAAAGGTGTAGGCAAGATTCAGAGAAACGAATTGATTGTTGCCAACGACTTGATCGGGGACGAACTGCGTCCAAGTTGGGTTAGCAATGCTGAGTTCGCGCAGCACAATACTTCGCGCACTGAATGCATCTCGATCTGCGGAATCGGTTTCGCCTGCAACAAGATAAAATTTCCCGGCTCGCCCGCCATCGTTCTCATCCCCTAAAGTCCCGAAATCAATCGACACGGATGCCTTTTCTCCTGCTCTAAAGGAAACAGAGACTGTTTGGCTCATCATTCGATTCCAGTTATTGATGAAAGCGGACTGCCCGCCATCCGGTAGTCCAAAAAAACTGTTTCTACGAGCCAAACCATGATCTGAGGAAGTTCCCTCATCATTGGGGGTGGCATAGTTCCAATGCTCGATGCCCGAAATTGACTCCGAGTAAAGACGCCCTGCCGGGTCCGTTTGGATCAATTTGGTGGCTCCCGTTGCAACAGCAGATTGTCCCGTACCGAGGATAGGAGCCGTTTCAAAGTCGCCGTTAGCAATCAGATTTTGTGCCCGGGTGATGCAAGGCGCAGCCACAAACAGCAAAGCGGCGAGGGAAGCGGAAAATAGTTTCTTCAAGAGGGGTGAAATCCTTTCCATAGGAAAACGGGCGCGGCGAAGCCTCGGAGGAGTCACTCGTCAGCGAAAAAATACAAGCCTTTGGCGATTGCCCGCTGCAAAAGGAAGCAGGTGTCGGGTAGAATGATTGTAGAGCATTGCAAGGAGGGCTGTCAGTACCGTTTGGTACGACTTTTCGCGATTTCGGAAAAATTTTATCGGCAGCCCTTCTTTTGCTTTGTCTCTGCTGTTTTTCTAAGACCCTTCTTTTTGGAAGCCACGCCCGTGAGAACCCGTCGCAGAAAATGAAACGCTTTTGCCCGCCTTTTCGTCACGGGAGTGTGTCTCTGGAAAACCGTTACGCTGATGGCCGAGCTTTATGCCTCGGCGCATCCATTGCCTGCCTCTCGTTCTGTTGTCTCCCCGGTTCAGGAGGTTGCCCGTTCCATGCCGCGCACCGTCATTCTCACCCCCGCCGCCCTCGAACGTTTTGAGAAAGCCGTGCTCGCCTGGTGGCTTTTGCAAAACGAATCAGGAAAGCCCTCCGCCGATAAGGTCGCCGAAGCCCTTCAGTGCGACCGCCGAACCATTCTTCGCCTCCGCAAAGGCGAACCCAATGATCGCGGGCTGCTGATCTTCCTGTTTGCGGCTCATCTGAAGCCGCTCTCAAAAACCGATCCTGCCCTCTGGGAACTGACCGACGCTGACTTTCTGCCCTCCGACAAGGAGCAAAAGGAACAAAAAGCGGGACGCCTGTTCAGTGAGGCGGATCACCTTTATCAGGGAGCCGACTACGCCGAAGCCGAGCAAAAAGCACAAGCCTCGCTCCTCTTTTATCGGGGGGCAGGAAACAAAGCGGGAGAAGCGAGTCTGTACGCCCTGCTGGGACAGATCAAACTCGCTCAGGGAAAATTCGAGGAAGCACTGGAGCAGGTAGACTGCGCGTCGTCCTTTTTCCCCGGAGAACAAGATCGCTCCTTTCTGGGACGTGTCTACGATCTGCGAGGCTCCATCTATCTTCGAATGGGTAAATTGGAACCGAGCCGCAAAGATTTTCTGAGGTGTCTCACCCTGTGGTCGGAAATCGGCCATCTGCACGGCACGGTTGATGCCCAACTCAGCCTCGTCGGGGTGGAAACGGAAGCGAAATGTTCGACGCAGGCTCGCCTCCATCTCGAAAATGCCCGAAAAACCCTCTGCAAAATCAAAGACGGCCCCCTTACGGCGTACCTGTTTTTGCGAGAAGCCCGCCTGCTCCTGCTGGAAGGGGAGCTGCTAGCCGCCCGTCAATGTGCGGAAAGAGCACTGCAATTCTGGACGTTTGCCGGTCATCCCCGCTGGAAAGGGCTGTCCCATCTCGTGCTGGCTGAAATCGCTCACGCAAGACAGCACCCTCAGGAAACAAGGGATCACGCCGAACAAAGCCTGAACTGCTACACCGAAGCCGGCGACCACTACGGCATGGAAAAGGCCCGAAAACTCCTTCCGTTTAAACAAGCCGCTGCTGTGGTACGCTCCCCTGCTTCGGCCTCCGCCGCCCGCCCGTAACCTCTCCCGCAAGCCCTCCGTCAAACGCTCAGTTCAACGAAACTACGGATTGAAAAATAAAACGTTGAAGAATGAAACTGAGGAATGGCCTTGAAACCAACAAAACAATCACTTGCTCTTGTGCTGTCCGGCGCACTGCTGACCGGATCGGTCTTGCCCCCCGCGTTCGGGCAGGGAACGAAACCCGCGATGACCTCAACGAAAATCTCTCCGCTCGAAACCCAGGTACTCGGCGGCGGACGCTGGCTTAAAGGCTCCGCCGCCGCGCTTCGCGTTCTCGTCAAGGATCACGATACCGGGCGTCCAGTAGATGCGGTCGTCGGGATCGCCCTCACCAAACTCGACAACAACAAGCCTGTCGGCAAACCGATTTCCCTCTACTCCGGCTCTACCAACTCTCTCGGAACCCTGGCGGCGAAGTTCAAGGTCGGCGTCTCGGAGCCGGGGCCGTACAAACTCACCGTCAACGTTCTGTCGCCGCTGGGCAAAGATTTGATCGAGCAGAACGTCAGCGTCGAAGAGTCCGCCACCTTGATGCTCACCTCGGACAAGCCCGTTTATCAGCCCGGTCAAACCATGCATCTGCGGGTGCTGGGGCTGGACACCGCCACCCGCGCCGCCCTCGCGAGTACTCCGGTTACCTTTGAGATCGAGGATGCACGCGGCAACAAGGTCTACAAGCAAAAAAGTGTGCTTACTCCCTTCGGTATCGGGGCGACCGATTTTGTTCTCGCCGACGAAGTGAATAGGGGCACCTTTACCCTCCGGGCGGTCACCCCTGTTGCCCAGGTAGAAAAAAAGGTGCGGGTCGAGCGGTACGTGCTGCCCAAATTCAAGGTTGGGGTGAAAACCGAAAAAGCGTACTACCTGCCGGGAGAGACCGTCAAGGGAACCATCTCCGCCCGCTACTTTTTCGGCAAGCCCGTCGCGGGCGGACAGATCACGCTGAACATCAATACGGTAGACATCGGTGTGTCGCAGCTCAAAGAAATCACCGGGAAAACCGATGCCGAGGGAAACTACCGCTTCACGTATCGCCTGCCGCAAAGCCTGATCGGTCAAGCCTTCGAGGGGGGAAAAGCCACCGTCGGCTTCGAGGTCACTCTCAAAGACACCGCCGAGCACACGCAGGAAGGACACACGGCGGTTCCGGTGGTGAAATCGCCGGTGCAGCTGACGATTGTCTCCGAAAACCGCTCGCTCGTTCCCGGTGTTGCAAACCGCTTTTATGTAGCAGCGGCCTCCCCGGACGGTCAGCCGCTGAAAAATCTGCCCCTCGGCGTCACTCCGCAGTCGGACGGGCGGAAGTACGAAGGCTTTCAGGTCAAGACGGACGGGTTTGGGATCGCGGTCGCGGAAGTGCTGGCCCCCCCGAAAGGAACGAATCTGACCCTTCAGATTTCTGCCCGCGATGGGGATGGGCGCACCGCCACCGCCGCGCAGACGATTGCCGCCTCTTATCTCGACGAGGGAATTATTCTGCGCCCGGATCGCCCGATTGCCCGCGTCGGTGAGAAAATCACCTTTGCGGCGATTTCAACGGTGAAGGGCGGAACCCTCTATCTCGACATCCTCAAAAATCATCAGACGATCCTGACGCAGGCCGTCGGGGTGCAGAACGGAACGGCGAAATTAACCGTGCCTGCCACGCCGGATATGGTGGGAACGCTGGAGGTTCACGCTTACAAAATTCTGCCCAACGAAGAAATTATCCGGGACGTTCGCACCGTGATCGTCTCCCCCGCCGACGACCTGAAAATCAGCGTCATGGCAGACAAAGGGGAGTACAAACCCGGCGGCGAAGCAGTTTTGAGATTCGCTGTCACCGATGCGAAAAAGAACCCGGTGCTGGCGGCTCTCAGTCTGGCGGTGGTAGATGAAAGTGTGTTTGCCCTGTCCGAACTGCAGCCCGGATTGGAGCGCATTTATTTTTTGCTCGAAAAAGAGCTGATGGAGCCAAAATACGAAATTCACGGACTGCGCCCTGCCGGTCTGATCGAAGGCGAGTACACAGGCGTGAAGCCCGGCTCTGAGCGGGATGGCGAACGACAGCGAGCCGCCTCCATGCTGCTGGCGAAGGCGGAACCAAAACGCGAGGCGGAGTTTTACCACAATACCTACACCCTTCGCTATGCCACCCTGCTGGAAAAACTGCGCGAACCGATGATAGGTCATCATCGCAAAATCCAAGATGCCGTAAACCGCTTTGCGGCGGCCAACAAAACGCCGCTGACCCAAAAAGAGGGACTGGCGCACCTCGTCAAAACCGGGTTTCTCAAGCCTGCCGATCTGCTTGATCCCTGGCGCCGCCCCTATCGGGTGCAGTTGTTTGGGCAGACCGCGTTCAATGCTTACTTCGCACTCTGGACTTCGGGGCCGGACGGAAAGTTCAGCACCTCAGACGACCTTTATGTCAATAGTTATCAACTGACGCTGGTGAGTGGCTATGGCACTAGGATAGACTCACTTCAGGACGGTGGAAGACAAAGAGGACGCGGATTCGCCGGAGGAGAGGGCGGCTTCGGCGACAGAGTTTTCCTGGAGAGGCGAGGAGACCTCGCTGGCCCGATGGGGCCTGCCGGGGCTCCCTTAATGGCATTCAAGGCGGGACGAATCGAGAATGCCCCAGAAACCGAGGCGGCATTCGACCTCTCCGCCGCTTCGAGCGGGGGAGGGGCGGAACCTGTGCGTGTTCGGGAGTACTTCCCGGAAACTCTGTTTTGGAACCCCTCGATCATCACGGACGAAAAGGGCGGAGCCATTCTTCACCTGCCCATTGCGGACAGTATCACCACCTGGCGCGTTTCGGCTTCCGCAAACTCGCAGGCGGGGCAGCTGGGTTCGGCGGAAAGCGGCCTCAAAGTGTTTCAGGACTTTTTCGCCGATATTGATCTGCCCGTCTCGCTGACGCAAAACGACCGCCTTGAACTGCCCATCGCCGTCTACAACTATCTTCCCGAAGGGCAGACCGTTACGCTGACCCTCCAGAACGAACCCTGGTTTGCCCTCGAAGGTGACCCTGTGAAAACGGTGAAACTGAACGCGGGGCAGGTCTCGGTCGTACATTTTCCGATTACGGTGAAAGCCATCGGATCGCACGCCCTGACGATCACGGCTCGCGGAACGAAACTCTCCGATGCCGTAAAGCGAACCATTGAAGTTCTGCCTGATGGCAAAGAGTACCGCCCAACGATCAACGACCGGCTTGAAGGCTCCACCGATTCTAATCCAACGGGAGAGCGCACCCTTCACCTTTCCCCCGACGCGATCCAGGAGGCAAGCACGATTTTCGTGAAGCTGTACCCTGGCGCGTTCAGCCAGGTCGTTGAAGGACTCGACAACATTCTGCGGATGCCCAACGGCTGCTTCGAGCAGACGAGTTCGACCACCTATCCCAATGTGCTGGTGCTCGACTACCTGAAAGCGATCAAGAAAATCAATCCCGAACTCCAGATGAAAGCCGAAGGGTACATCAATATCGGTTATCAGCGGCTGGTCACGTTCGAAGTAAAGGATGGCGGCGGGTTCTCGTGGTTCGGCGACAACCCGGCACATCAGATTCTCACCGCCTATGGGCTGCTCGAATTCACCGATATGGCGAAGGTGCACGAGGTAGACCCAAATCTCATTCTTCGTACACAAAACTGGCTGGCGGGCAAAATGCGTCCCGGCGGTTTTTGGGAGGAGAAAAATCCCGGCATCGCCGAGGGCATCATCAATCGGCAGACGGGGGCCCTGCGTACCACCGCTTACATCCTGTGGGCGTTGGCAGAAAGCGGCTACAAGGGGGAACAAGTGGCGGCGGGCGTCAATTACGTGAAGGCGCATTATGGCGAAGCGAAAGACCCCTACACGCTGGCCGTGCTGCTGAACCTGTTCGCCGCGCTGGAACCGGCAGCAGAATTCACGGCGCAGGTCGCGAACGATCTGATCGGGCTGGCAAAGGACAACGGCAAAACTGCTGCGTGGGAATCCGACACGAAAACCTTTACCGGGGCAGAGCAGGCCGGAGCCGATCTTGAAACCACCGGGCTGGCGGCCTATGGGCTGGTGAAGTGGGGGCGGAACACCGGCTTTCTGAATAAAGTCCTGACCCATCTGGTTGCAAGCAAAGACAGCTTCGGGACGTGGCAGAGCACTCAGGGCACGGTGTGGGCGATGAAGGCCCTGCTGACAGCCTCGAAAGGCGGCGCGGGAAGCGGGCGGGGAACCGTGACCGTGATGGCGAACGGGCAGAGGGCGGCGTCTTTTGAGATCACGCCGGACAACAACGACGTGATGCGGCAGATTGACCTGAAGGAGTGGGTTCAGCCCGGCGACAACAAAATCAGCCTGCACTACGCGGGCGAAGGATCGCTGCAGTACCAACTCGTGGGACGCTATTACCTGCCTTGGAGCCAAGTTCCGGCGGGAACCCCGGATTTGCAGCCGCTGGCCTTGAAGGTGGACTACGATAAAACCCGGCTCGCTCAGGACGACACCGCAGAGGTGACCGTAACGGTGAAAAACCGAACGAACAAAATTGCGGAGATGCCTTTGATTGATGTCGGCGTTCCCCCCGGCTTCGAGGTCATTCCCGACGCGCTGGCGGCTGCTGTGGAGAACAAACGGCTCAGTAAATTCACGGTGGCGGCGCGGCAGGTAATCCTTTATCTGAAAGAGCTGGCTCCGGGGCAGGAACTGAGGTTCTCGTGGACAGTTCGGGCGAAGTTCCCGATCCGGGCGCAGTCGCCGCTCTCGAAAGCCTATCCGTACTACAACCCCGAAAAAGTGACGACCGTTTCCCCCACCGCCGTGGAAGTGAGCGGAAAATAAAACCCGACCCTGCCCTCTTTCCGTCCAAATCAGAAAGGGGGCAGGCTTTTGAGCCGGGAAAGGGCTGCGTCCCGATTACAATAAACAGCACAGAGAAAGTTCGTTGTGTCGCAAACGCGATGCAAGCCCTCGTGCCGTCTTCAGGATGTTTTTCTTTGTTTGAGAAAGGGGCTTCCCCAAGCAAAGGCGCAAAGTCATTTCGCCGCTTTGCGAATGGGTACGCCCTCGCCGTTCCGTCTTCAGGACGTTTCGCCGAAGGCTCCCCGACGGGTATTTTAATGCCCGGTCTCTCGGTGCTCCCGCTGGTGCGCCCACGACGGGTCTTTCGATGCACCCGCTTCCTTCAATACCCGGTTTTTCGGTGCTCTCGATGCATCCTCAACGAGTATTGGAATGCCCGGTCAAAAAGTAAGAGAGTGTTGAAAAACTTTTCTCCGCAGAACCCAAGTCCGCGCTGGGAGGCGTTCCGCCCCGTCTCCTTCGGAGACCCCGCTCGATGTTTCGCCAAACCTCCTGCGGTCACAGTGCATCAGGCTTTGGCGGCCTTGGCGATTTTGATTTCGGCGTCGGTCAAACCGTAGAGTTCGTAGACGAAGGCGATCTATCTGCGCGTTCGTCATTTCGATCTGCCGCTGAAGCAGGATACGGGAGGTCGAGTCGGGGGTGGCGAGTTTCGTGTGGAGCGCAAGCATCTATTCGACGAGACGGACCCTTCGGGCGTGGTGGGCGGCGTCGGTTTTGTCGTCGAAGTCAACGCCTCATGCCCCTGACCCTCTGCCGATTCAGGAAATCAGTTTTTGCGACGCCGACAGCCGAATCGTGATAGAATTTCATCAGAAAAATGGGGGTGTGACGATGGCACAACAAAGCGTCCTCGAAGGGACACCGGAACAATTAGCGAGATTATTGGGAACTCTCTCGAATCTGAAACGATACCGGATCATCGAATTGGAAGAGAGTATCCCGTCGCCCGCGATGAAAGAAACGAGTCCCGTCCTCGACGCCGAGAACGCCGCCGCAGTTGCTCAGTTCAGATTATGGCGCGAACAAGATGCCACCGATGACCCGGAGGAAATTCGCAAGGCGGAGGAAGAACTCGAAGACTTGAGGCGCAATCTGAACGCCAATCGCGCTGCGACGGGCGAAAGGCTCATCTCGCCATGACCCGTCATATTCTGCTCGACTCTTATCCTCTTGGTGTTCTCTCCAACCCGGTCAAAAGTAGTCAAGTCGGTGCTATTACCGACTGGGTAGAAGATTGTCTTCTCGCAGGGCATAAAATCTACCTGCCCGAAGTCATTGACTATGAACTGAGGCGCGAACTCTTGCGGGCGGGCAAAACGCGAGGGCTTGCGAAACTGGAGCTTCTCAAAACCACGCTTCGCTATCTTCCGATTACTACCGCCGAGATGCTCTGCGCTGCCGATCTGTGGGCCCTGTCACGACGAACCGGGGTTCCCACAGGAGACCCCAAAAAACTCGACATTGACGTAATTCTCTGCGCTCAGGCTTTAGCCCTTCCCGTTCCCCGGTCGGAGGTGATTGTTGCCACGTCGAATGTCGGTCATCTCTCTCATTTCGTCTCTGCGGACTTGTGGAACCAGATCAAACCCTGAACGGGTCCTGAAAACGTGAGAGCAAAACGGCAGAATGAGTTCACCGCTAATGGCTTTGCCAAACCTCCTGCGGTCACAGTGCATCAGGCTTTGGCGGCCTTGGCGATTTTGATTTCGGCGTCGGTCAAACCGTAGAGTTCGTAGACGAAGGCGATCTATCTGCGCGTTCGTCATTTCGATCTGCCGCTGAAGCAGGATACGGGAGGTCGAGTCGGGGGTGTCCCCGTGCAGCAGGCTCACCTCGGTGTGCAGGCAGTCCCGCGTTTCTCGTTTGATGGCGGCCTCGGGAGCGCAGTGCGTTCGGTAGCGTAACCGCCCCCGCTGATCGTCGGGATCGTCGCGAAGGGTAAGCACGTCCGCTCGGCGAAACTGAAACACTTTCCATTTTGATCCCTTTTTGACGGGGCACCGTTCCCTGTAAAGCCGGGTGTGTTGACGAAGCTGAGAGACTCTCGCAATGTCCACTTCCAGAAGTGCCGCCGCCTGTCGTGCCGTAATCCATTCGCCTATCTCCCGCTCATCGGGTCTCAGGTCTTTTTCGGTGAGGGCGTCGGTTTTGCGCGGGGGCGAAGGCCGTTTTCCGCAACGTTGGGCGTGCCACTCGCGAAACTCTTTATTGGTGGCTTGGATGCGTGCAAGGCGTTCGCGTTTGATTTTGAGACTTCGTACTTCCTGCGGATCGAAGCGGTGCGGCGACCGTCCGACCACCTTTTGATAGCAGGTGAGATCGCCTTGATTGACGTACCAGCTGAGGTGCGCATCGGACAGACCAAGCAGTTCCCTCGCCTGCTTTCCTGTCAAAAAGAGAGAATCTATTTTGGCAGGGTTTCCCAGGCGTCGTCCCTCCTGGCGGTCTTCACGGGTGGTGATCTTTTGGAGACGCCGGGGGTCTCGGGCCAGGGCTTCAATTTCGGAGAGTAGATACAGGATAGTTTTCCAGCACGCTCTCAGAGGCCCGCAAGAAGACGTTCCGGTTTGTTCTCTACCCGCGTCAGCCAGTAGTGCGCGTCCCAGGTTTCATCACCGATCAAAAACCGCCACAGCTTGATTCGGTTTGCGGCTTCCAGTCGGTCGTCGTTGCCGTACCAGCGATGGTTGCGAAAGAAGATGTCGGGGATCGCCGGATCGTTCAGGTCCTGTGTGTTCCAGGTCAACTTTTGGCGCACCGTCGGGTTAATCCTGAGCTTGAACATAAACCGCTTCTGATCCGTGAGGTTGGGCTGAGCGCAGTGCCAGATGCCGTGATGCCCCACCGCGACGGTTCCCGCTTTGCAAACCATCGGCTTTTGATTCAGAAAGTTTTGATAGCGTCCGATGTCGGTTTCGTGGACGCGGCGCAGGTGGCTACCCGGCAGAAACATCGTTCCGCCCATCTCACGCGGCGTATCGTGCGGAAAATAAAACAACTGAATATCGAAGTGCATTCGCGGGTCAATGATGTTGTCCGCGTGCCAGATTTGCCCCTCTTTGTGATGGGGGCCGACCAGGTGCGGAAAATGATGGTCGTACAGCGACTCGGTTCCCACGAGGCTGGTGATGAGGCTCTGCACCTGCGGCAGCCGCATCATCGCCCCGATCCCGCCCGATGTGCGCCATAGATTGTCGAGCGGCTGACCCTGGGCTTCGTACTGCCCTTTAATCTCTTTCGCTTCGAGTTCGCGCATCGCCTCCCGGTTGATCTCGTCAGGAACGATCTCATCGAAGACGAGAAGGCCGTCCGTTACGAAATTCGCCATTTGCACCGAAGTCAATAAAAGCTGTGTTTCCATCTTGTGTCTTTCCTTTCCTGGAGGGGAGAAGGCCCTCACTCGCGCTCCAACGGCCCCCTACGCCTTACAAGGGAGAGGGGCTGGGGGTAAGGTCAATTCCCTTCCACCAATTTTTCCAGAACATACTCGAAGCGCAGATAGGAGGTCGAGAGCTCCAGGCCGGGATACGCCGGAATCAGCTGCGGAAATTGGATCACCCGCCAGCCGTCCTTCATTGCGTCGAAGGCGGACTTGTAAGGCGGGGTGTCGCTGTCGCCCGTCGTATGGGTTTCTTGCCCCGTGCCGTCCCACAGCGACCAGGCGGTAACCGGGCTGTCGAGAGAAGGAGCGTGAAGATAAAGTACCAGCAGCTGCTGTCGAAGAGAGGGCATGAAAAAAGCGGTTTCCTTTGCCGAAAAAGAGTTTGTTTTATTTGCCCAACGCGGTCGGATTCTCCTGCTCCGGGCACAAAAATCGCAACAACCCCTCTACGCCCGTGTCAGAGAAAGAAGGAAGCCGCCCCGCCGAAAGTGAAGTAACCTTAAGGAGCGGCAGGGCAAACCTGCCCCCTTTGCAGGGGCAGCACAAATAATTTGACGATGAAATCTTTTTACCTTTCTACCCTGATTTTTGGCGGACTTCTCACCGGGCTTTGTCTTGTTCGGGCGGACGAAACCCCGTCGCCCAAAGACGCGCCCACTGCTCAGCAGCTTGAATTTTTCGAGGCGAAAGTGCGCCCGCTGCTGCACGAAAAATGCCAGCCCTGCCACAACGACAAGGCTCAATCAGGCGGCGTTCGCCTCGACTCGCTGGCGGCGATGTTCAAGGGCAGCTCCGGCGGCTCGCTGATTGCCCCCGGCGACCCCGAAAAAAGCACCCTCATTCACGTCATCCGCTACGACGACAAAATCAAAATGCCCCCGTCCGGTAAATTGAAACTGGACGAAATCGCCGTGCTCACCGAATGGGTGAAACTCGGTACCCCCTGGACAAACGAAAAGGCATCCGAGGCCGCGAAAACGGCAGGAAAAACCGGCAGCTACACAATCACCGAAGCACAGCGAAACTTCTGGTCGTTTAGGCCGATTCGCAAGCCCCCCGTGCCCCGCATCGCCTCCGTTCCGAAAAACGCGAACACAGGAAAATCCGCTCGAAAAAAGTTTTCCGCTGGACCGGTCTCCCCATCCGCCAACCCGATTGATGCCTTTCTGCTCGCCAAACTTCGCGCCAGCGGTTTAACCCTGTCCTCCCGCGCCGACAAGCGCACCCTGATTCGGCGCGTCACCTTCGACCTCATCGGGCTGCCCCCGACTCCGGAAGAGATGGCGGATTTCCTGAACGACCCTTCCCCAAATGCCTACGAAAAGGTAGTGGATCGGCTGCTCGCTTCGCCCCGGTACGGCGAACGCTGGGGACGACGCTGGCTCGATGTCGCCCGCTATGCCGACACCAAAGGTTACACCTTTCAGGAAGACAGCGTTTATCACAATGCCTACACCTATCGGGATTACGTCATTCGTGCCTTTAACGAAGACCTGCCCTACAACCGCTTTGTGATCGAGCAGCTGGCGGCAGACCAGCTCGATCTGGGAGACGACAAACGCCCGCTCGCCGCCCTCGGTTTTCTTACGCTCGGCAGAAAATTTCTCAACGACTATCAGCTCATCAATGACGACCGCATTGATGTAGCCACACGCGGCCTTATGGGATTGACCGTTGCCTGCGCCCGCTGCCACGATCATAAGTTCGACCCCATCCCAACAGCGGACTACTACTCCCTTTTTGGTATTTTCAACTCCTCCGAAGAGGTCGCTTCCGCAATTTCGCCCAAACTCCTCCGCGCTCCCTACGAAGCGTACCAAGAAAAATTAAGTACCCATGAGAAAGAGCGGCGTGAACTCCTTTTCGCGCAGGTGGCGCGTCTTCGCGCCATAGAGGGAAAAACGCCCTCCGCGCTGAACGAAGAGGGAAAAAAAATTCTCCAGAGTTTTCGCGAAGACGAACTGCCCGACGGAGCGAAACTTGCTAAACTTTGGCCCCTTTTCGAGCCGGAACCGCTTAAACACCTCCATTGGCTGGACGACGAAATCGCCAGCCTGAAGGCCGCCGAGCCGCCGAAACCGGAGTTTGCCGCTGCGCTGAAGGACAAACCGCAGCCATACGATCCGCGTATTTTCAAGCGGGGCAGCGATGGAAATCAGGGCGCGGCGGTTCCCCGCCGCTTCCTCGCCATTCTCTCGGATGGGGAACGCAGGCCCTTTCAGAAGGGCAGCGGCAGGCTGGAACTTGCCCAGTGCATCGCCTCGCCGGACAACCCGCTAACCGCTCGAGTGTTTGTAAACCGCGTCTGGATGTACCATTTCGGCGCAGGACTGGTACGAACCCCCGGCGATTTCGGGATTCGCGGCGAGGCTCCCACTCATCCCGAACTGCTGGACTATCTGGCGTCGCGATTTATGGAAAACGGCTGGTCGGTAAAAAAACTGCATCGGTTCATTCTGCTTTCGGAGGGCTACGCACAAAGCAGCGATGAAAACCCGTCTGCCTCCGCGAAAGACCCGGAAAACCGACTGCTCTATCGGCAGAACCGGCAGCGGCTCGATCTCGAAGCCCTCCGCGACTCGGTGTTGTGGGCGTCGGGCCGCCTTGATCTCACAATGGGCGGGCCTTCCGTTCCGATTGTGGATGCCGACTACAAACCGCGCCGAACCGTTTATGGCTTTGTCGAGCGGCAGAACCTGCCGGGCCTTTTCCGAACCTTCGATTTCGCTTCGCCGGATGCTACCTCGCCGCAGCGGTTTCGCACCACTGTCCCCCAGCAGGCCCTCTTTATGCTGAACAGTCCCTTTCTGCTGGACGGGGCGCGGGGGCTGGCGCACCGGCCCGAACTGGCGAAACTGCCTGAAAGCGACCCAACGGCAAAAATCAAAATCGCCTATCGCCTTCTGTTCGGGCGCACCCCTGATGCGGACGAAATCGTTCTCGGCAAAGCGTTTCTGGCGCGTTCCGCTCTTTCCATCCCCGCCGAAAAACCGGTCTGGAGTTACGGGTACGGCGCATTCGATCTAAAAACCGGGCGGGTTTCCGGGTTCACGCCGTTCGCCCACTTCGAGAACAATCAGTGGCGCGTGGGCAAAGCGTTTCCTGACCCGAAACTCGGCTTTCTTCTTCTCACGCAAGAGGGCGGGCATCCCGGTAACGACGGAAGTCATGCCGTCATTCGCCGCTGGACGGCTCCGAAAGCCCTGCACGTTCGTCTTTCGGGCGTGCTGCGCCACCCCGACGCGCACGGAGACGGGGTACGCGGGCGGGTGGTTTCAAGTCGGCAGGGGGTGCTGCTGGAAGTGACGGCACAGCAGGGCGAAGCGAAAACCGACCTCGCCGACATTGAGGTGAAAGCGGGCGAAACGCTCGATTTTGTCCTCGACCCGCGCTCCGAGCCCAGTGATGACGCCTTTTCGTGGAAGGTCGAGCTAAAAGGGGACTCGCCCGGCCCCAAAGCCGTTTCGACCCGCAGCTCGCAGACCTGGGACTCGGCGGTGGACTTTGCGGGGCCTGTCCCAACGGCGGCGCCGCTGGGAGGCTGGGAACGCTACCTGCAAGCCCTGCTGCTGACGAATGAATTCTGTTTTATAGACTGAGAGTTGATTCTGTGAAATTTCGACGTTTCGCTTTAATGTTAGGGCTGCTGTTCGCCGTTTTCGGGGTGGGACTGGGCTGCGGTCGCGCCGTAAACCGGGCTGCCGAACGCAAGGTGCGCGACGCCCTGCCCCGTCTGCTGGGTGAAGCGAAAACCTACCGGGTCAGCATCAACAACGACCCCTTGCGAACGATTGGCGGTTCGCTTGCAAACATCGCTATTGATGGCGACGACGTGCTGCTCTCCAACGGATTTTTGCTCGACCACCTGCACCTCGATCTCAAAGGCGTGGAGGTAGACACCCGAAAAGGCATGGTGAAATCCATCCGGGAAACGCAATTTACCGCCACCGTCGGCAGAGCGAATCTGGATGAATTTCTGGCGGGGGCACAAATCCCCGAAGAGACCCTCAAAAAAACGCGGGTAACCCTAGAACAAGATCGTGTAACGATTGCCGGAAGCCGCGAACTGGTGCAGTTTCGCATTCCGCTGCTCAAGCAGGAACCCTTCACGGTAAACCTGCCGTTTTCGGTGTCCGGCGTTTTACGGGTTGCCGGGGCACGCCGCATCGAGTTCGATCCTTCGCAATTGAATGTGGTGGGGTTATCGGTTTCGGGAAAGCCGCTCGAATTCTTGAAAGACCGCTTCGAGCGAGCCGTAGACCTGAACGCGCTTCCTTTTCCCGTCACCCTGTCCCGCATTCGCACCCTGCCGAATCAGATTCTTCTGTCGGGAACGGCGGACGTTTCAAGCCTGCTGAAGAGGTGATCGGGTGAGTGAATATGCGGAGTGGGACGAAACGCTGGCACGAATCGTCGAAACGGGCGGCACAACCCTGCTGCTCGGCGGAACCGATGTCGGCAAAACCACTTTTGCCCGCGCCCTGGCGAACGCTTATGCCGAAAGTGGTCAGAACTGCGCGGTACTCGACGGAGATTTGGGGCAGTCGGAAATCGGCCCTCCTGCCTGTCTGGGCATCGGGCGCGTGGAGGCAGAGAAACCTATTCGCGCTCTTTCAGAGATCGCACCGGAAACACTCCGGTTTTTGGGCACAACCTCACCGCAGGGATTTTCACTGGAGTTCGCGGTTGGAATGCGTTCTCTCGCGGACACACTGCCCTCGGCGTCGCCGCTCGCCGTCCCGTCGGCCTTAAGATTTCCGTTGATTGTGGACACCGGTGGTTATCTTCACGGAGCCTGGGCGGTGCGGCTGTTTTTCGCCCTTACTGACCTGCTGAAACCCGCTCATCTGGTCGCGCTTCAGCGCAAAGACGAACTCTCTCCCTTTTTAACCCCGCTTCGCTTTCGGGAGCTGCCTGAAATTCATCGGCTGCCTATCCCGGAAGTGATTGCCAAAAAGCCGCCGAAGTATCGGGCACAGCGGCGTGCCCTTAAATTCGCCTCATTCTTTCAGAACGCGCAGGAATTGAGTTTTTCCTTTGACGAAGTGGCTCTTGGCGGAACCTGGCTGGGCAGCGGCGAGCCGGTGGCCGCGCACATTCAGAAGTTTATCGCCTCTTCGCTCGGAGTGCACAACAAAGTTTACTATGCCGAACTGAGTTCGGGAGTGCTGGGCGTGATGAGTCAAAAAGCGGCTGCACCGCAGTCCCCTGCGCTGGCTCAGATCGCACAAACGCTGAAAGTGGAAAGTGTCGCCGTCACTCCCGCCCCGCAGCTAAAGCATTTGCTGGTCGGGCTGGAGGGGGCCTCCGGCAGATTTCTCGCGCTCGGTTCGCTGTCCTCACTGGATTTTCGCCGCCGAACGCTGGGGGTTCTCACCACTCTCCCCGCAGGCGGAGCCGTGCGGGGGATACGCTTCGGTTCGATCCGCGTCACGCCGGAAGGGGAAGAGGTAAAGGGGTGAGAACGCGAAATCCACCCCTATCCCTTGACCCCTTCACGCCTCGAAGCAAACTCCGCCTGGAAGCCGGTGACGAACGCCGTGCCGAGCAGAATCAGCCCGCATGACGCAAGCTTGAGCGGAGTCACGGCTTCGTGCAGAAACAGAAACGCCCACAGCATCCCAAACAGGGGGGTGAGAAAGGTGACCGTCAGCGTTTTCGCTGGCCCCACATCCACCAAAAGCCGGAAGAAAAGCAAATAGGCAAATGCCGTCGAGAGAACACCGAGTGCCAAAAGACAGCCGACGGCAGAAGGCGGGGGCACGACGGCAGGCAGCGCAAACGGAATCGCCGGGGCAAGCCAGAGAACGCCGCCTAGCTGACTGCCGAGTGCCATGCCGAACGAAGGCGCACCTTGCAGTTTTTTCCTGGCGTAAAGCCCTCCAACTGCGTAGAGCGCGGCGGCGGCGAGGGCTTTCAGGATCGCCCCTGCCGTGTTGGGGTTCCACACCATCGGACTCCACCCGACCAGCAAAATCACCCCCAGCAGAGCAGCGGCGATGCCCCCGGCTTTTTTCGGGGTCAGTGGCTCAGCGAAGAACACCGCAGACAATCCGGCGGCGAACAGCGGCGTGGTGGCATTCAGAAGCGCCCCCATCGAAGCCGAAAGGTGGAGTTCCGCCGAACAAAACAGCGCGAACGGAGCGGCGGAATTCAGCAGGCCCATCACCAAATAAGGAAAAGCGCGGGCTTTCAACTCCAGTTTCGGACGGGTCATGAGAAAGTAAACGCCGAAAACGAAGGCGGCAATCAGCATCCGAAGCCACGCGGTGAGAAACGCCCCGAACGCGGGAGCGGCCACCCGCATAAACAGAAACGAGCCGCCCCACAGGGACGCCAGCAAAAATAGACGCTGCACGTCCTGCATTCTCATCGAGCTTGCCGCTCCAAGGCCAGCAATGCCTCTTTGCGGGGCATCCCCCCGGCATAGCCCGTCAATTTCCCGTTCGATCCAATAACCCGATGGCACGGCACGAGAATGCCAATCGGGTTTTTGCTGTTTGCCATCCCGACGGCGCGAGCAGAGGACGGATGGCCAATCCTGCGGGCAAGTTCCCCGTAAGAAATCGTCTCGCCATAAGGAATGTTCATAAGTTCCTTCCAAACTTTCCACTGGAATTCGGTTCCACCGCCCAAAGGAGACAAAGGCAGTGAAAACTCCCTTAACTCACCCGCGAAATAGGCTTCGAGCTGCTCCTTTGCCTTTGCAAAAACGGGCAGAGTGACGCTGCGTTGCCAGTCTTCCTTGACTTCCGACGAAGGGGCATGAGCGGGGAGAAAGTACAGCCCGGTCAGTGCATCTCCGTCCGAGGTCAGCCGCATTTCACAGAGCGGCGTTTCGATTTCGGTGTAAAATATCATTTTTTTTCTTTCAGCGGGTGTCAATCAGTGGAGAAACTTTCAATCTTTTTCGGATCGCGCAACGATTTCCATAGGTGCAGGGTGGCATAGGCTCGCCAGGGACGCCACGCCTCCGCCCGTTCGAGCACCCGCTTCGGGCTGCGCTCGCCGAGGGCCTGAGAGATGCCGAGGTCGGTGTGGGGAAAGGCGTCGGGGTCGCCAAGGGCACGCATGGCGATAGATTGTGCCGTCCACTCGCCGATGCCGGGCAGCGCTTTTAGAAGACGTTTCGTTTCTTCCAGGTTCACCCCCGGTTCCAGCACGATTTCGCCCTCTGCCACCGCCCTCGCCAGCGCAAGAATGGACTTTGCCCGCGCCGCCACAATTCCCAGAGAAGTCAGTTCGGTGAGTTCGGCGGCGGCAAGCCGCTCGGCGGTCGGCGAGAGATGGGTAAGTGCGGGAAACGGAGTCGGAATCGGTTCGCCGAAATACGCAGCCATTCTTCCCGACAGGGTGGTGGCCGCTTTCACGCTGATCTGCTGACCGAGAATCGCCCGCACCGCCATCTCAAACCCCTCGAAGGCTCCCGGAACCCGCAGGCCGGGACTGTCTTTCGCCAGTTCACCGAGCCGCTCCGCGATTGCAAGCGGTTCCGCATCCAGATCGAACAGCCGCTTGACCCGCGCCAGAATCGGAGAAACGGCGGGCGCAAGAGAGGCGGGCAGTTCGACCCGAAGCAGGTCTTTCTCCGATTTTTTCAGGGGCGAAACCGCTATCCAGCCCGATGCCCCTTTCCAGGAAACAGTGCGAAGATAGCGATTTCCCTCCTGAATCTCAACGCCGCGAATGGAACGCCCTGCCGTAAATTGCAGCAGTTCTTCCCAATCGAAGGGAGGACGGTAAGCAAGCTCGAGCACGAGGGTACATTCCGGGACAGTCTCCGGCAGGGCACGGCGCAGCTCGGTGGGGTTCATACGGCAGCGTTCCTTAAACAGTGTATTGAAGCGGCGCAGACTGGAAAAGCCGGCGGCAAACGCGACTTCGGTGATCGGGAGGCGGGTGTCGGTGAGCAGGCGTTTCGCGAGAAGCAGACGCTGCGTTTGGGCGAGTTCGATTGGGGAAACGCCGAATTCGCTGTCTATGGCACGGCGCAGGTGTCGGTCGGAGACGCCGAGTTTCGCGGCGAGTGCCTCAACCGACATTTCAGAGAGTGCCCCGTCTTCGATTTTCGAGGCGGCACGAGAAGCGAGTCGGCCAACGGCATCCACGCGGGAGCGTCCCGGTGCGAGTTCCGGGCGGCAGCGCAGGCACGGGCGAAACCCTGATTTTTCTGCCGCCGCCGCACTCGTGAAGTATTGGCAGTTTTCGGGCTTGGGCATTCGAGACGGACACACGGGGCGGCAGTAGATGCCCGTCGAGGAAATCCCGACGAAAATTCTCCCGTCGAAGCGGGGATCATGGGTCAGAAGAATCTGGTAAAGGGCATCGGGGGACGGCAGAGACCCATCCGACAAACCGAGCGAAAGGGCAAATTCGTTTTTCATGCCCTCATTATAGCAAAGGCAGGGGTGGCTTACTCGCTGTTTTCGGACAGGGCAGTAAACTCTTGATCGGCATCATGAAGCATTTTGAGCAGGATACCGACGAGTTTTTTCGGTTCGGTGATCGGGTACTCGGCAAAGTCGGTGTAAATCGTCTTTTCGACGAGGCGCATAAAAAACCAGTTCGTCCCCGTCGTCGAAACGCCATAAACCGTTTTGAGCGGCTTGCCATGCTTCCGATTGAAAATTTGTGCCCCGACCATTTCCGCAATACACGGACTGAACCCATTTTTTACGTTGTCGTTTTTCGCTTCGCCGACGGCGATCACGGGTTCCCGCACGACCATTTGCTCGGACGCGAGGCTGATGAGAAAGTCGCACACGCCGTGCAGCCCCTGTTCGGGAGCGGGGTTGAATTCTACACCCGAAAAGAGACTGATTTCACGCGGAAACGCATTGACCGCTTCTAGAAGCACGGGCATAATCATAATTTCGGAGCGGGCTTTTTCCGTTCCCATAGCAATACCACGCGGCACATTGCGCGTCAGAAACTGCGCCAATCGCTCACTCGGTTCGAAAGGAGGAACCTCGGCAAACTCTCTCTCCGACCGGACGGTGGTGATGCCAAATTGATCGAAAATCGCTTCGAGTTTCAGGTTGCCGTAAGCCATAACGCGGTTCCTTACGATTGCGAGTTCGTGGAAACAAGGAGGCAGCTGTTGCGCTTTTGTAATCCCTCCTCCCGAACCCCTCCTCCCTACTTTGCGAATTTCGGATCGGTGACGCGCTGTTCCACCACCGTCTTTTTTTGCTGCGAGGAGGCTTTGAGTTCTCCAATGAGAGCGTCATAAGCCCCGCGATCCACCGGAGTCGAAACGGATTTGCCGGTTTTCGAGGAGAGAATGATTCCGTTGATGAGTTCGACGGCGTTGATTCCGTCTTCACCGGGAGCAGTCAGCGGCTCGCCGTGCAGAATGGCGCGGGCAAAATTTTGGGTGATGGCGGCGTGACTTTTGATTTCGCCTTCGCAGGGCAGATTCACCGGGTAGGGTTTCGTGTTCGGAGAGGCCCACATTTCGGTGTTGTCGCGGGTGAACGCCGAGATCGGGGTTTCATTCAGCATAACTTTCAACCCGTGTTCGTCGAGGGTGAGTTTGCCCCGGTCGCCGCAAATTTCCAGGCCCTGCTGCTGCGGAGACTGATTCGTCGTGGTGTAAAGGTAGCCGTGCGCTCCGTTCGGGTACTCCAGCGTGGCAAAGGCTTCGTCCTCTACCTCAATGTCATGGAGAACGGTGCGCGTGGTTCCGGTGATTCGGCTCGGCAGCCCACCCAGCCAGGCGAACAGGTCGAGCAGATGAGGCGACTGATTGATGAGCACGCCGCCGCCTTCGCCCGCCCAGGTTGCCCGCCAGCCGCCCGAATTATAGTACGCCTGACTGCGATACCAGCCCATCACAAGATGAGTCCGCCGGATTTCTCCCAGCACGCCCGACTCGATCACCTGCCGTGCCGCGAGGTTCGGCGGCTCGGCCCGCATTTGATACATCACGCCGAACTTCGAGCCGTGCTTCTGTGCCGCCGCTTTCGCCGCCGCAATCATCCGGTCGGCCCCGGATACCGTCACACTGAGCGGCTTTTCCGACAGCACATGAAGCCCGTGTGCAAACGCTTTCTCGGCAATCGGAGGGTGATCGTAGTGCGGTGTGGCAACGATTACCGCCTCCACCAATCCGCTCTCGATCAGTTCGGCGGCGGAGGCGAAGGAAGGAACCCCGGTTTTCTCGCCCATCTCCCCGCGCACCCTAGGGTCAATGTCGGCAATTGCAGTCAGTTCCGCTTCCGGGATCATCGGGATCATAGTGCAGTGTCCCGACCCCATCCCGCCCACGCCAATCACCCCAAACCGTACTCGCTCCGCCATGAGAACCCTCCTTCGCAAGCCTTCAGATTTTATCCGCACAAAGACACCGACGCCCCCCGATCAAAGTGCAAAAAATTACCAGCCAACCGACTCTTGCCCCTCCTGCATTGGGCGGTAAAACCAATTGCACGAGTTGTGAGAGTTTGCGCCTGAGTTTCTTGAAGCCATTCTCGCTGATTTTTGTTTCCTGTCCGCTCTCACCCATAGGTGAAACGTGCGCGTGTGCGGTATTATCGGGAAGCGGCGAAGCGTAGACCTCGATTTTGTACTCTTTTTCGGACACGATCACTCCCTCCATCGAACGAATTAGGGCGGCGGTCGTCCTGAAAACTGTCTGATCTCGTTCGGTTCTCGTCTCGCCAGCAGAGCGGTATCGGGCACGGTCGAAGGAGATACGCTGCTCACTGCTGCCAAACGCGGCAGAAGTCGGGCGAAGTTCGCCGTTTTCGTCCGGGCTGAGAATCGGCGTTTTCCAGTTGCCCTCACGCACGGCGAAGAGGATAAGCGAATGGAGCCAGACTTTCGCTCATTCGAGAGAAGCGAGATTGGGCGCGGCAGACCCGTAGCCGTTCCAGTTCTGTTTCCAGTCCTTCATTGCTTCGAGACGAGCGAAAAGGGTTTCGTACTCTCCCTCTGAAAAAGCAGTAGCAAGCCTTGTCGGTCGCTTCCCTGAGTTTTTGAGACTTTGACCAGTAATCAATTGTAATGTTTTATCAGCTATGAAAAATCCTACTTTGCGCCGCCGCGCAGGAGGCCGTAAGCGATGCTGTCCGTGAGGGCAAGCCAGGAAGCCTCAATCATGTTGGTGGACACGCCGACCGTCGACCAGTCCTGCTCGCCGTCAGAAGAGTTAATGATGACCCTCACTTTGGCGGCGGTTCCTTCACGGGTATTCACCACGCGCACCTTGAAATCGGTGAGGCGGATCGTTTCCATTTCGGGAAAAAACTCGATCAGGGCTTTTCGCAAGGCTCCGTCCAGGGCATGAACCGGCCCGTCCCCCTCTGCCACCGTGAGACGTTCCTCTCCCTCCACCTCGATTTTCACGGTCGCTTCCGTAACCGCCTCTTCGCCCCCCACGCGCTTTTCCACACTGCACCGGAATCCCCGCAGGGTAAACAACTCTTGATAAGTGCCCACCGATTTCATCATCAGCAGCTCGAACGAGCCTTCCGCCCCTTCATAGGAATAGCCTTCGTGTTCCCGCTCGGTGATGGCGTTCAGCAGAGCGCGGGCCTGCGGGGACTTGCGATCCAGTGAAACGCCGTATTCGTCTGCCTTCGTGGAAAGGCTGCTCGACCCGGCAAGTTCGGACACCAGCACCCGGCGCGAGTTGCCCACAAGTTCCGGCGTGATATGCTCGTAAGAGGCTCCCTTCATCACGGCATCCGTGTGCAGCCCGCCCTTGTGGGCAAACGCGCTCTTGCCCACAAACGCACGGCGTGTATCGGGCGTGAGATTTGCGACTTCATCTACGTACTGCGAAAGCCCGGTAAGGTGAGCAAGGGAGTTTTGCGAAAGGCAGTCGTACCCCATTTTGAGAAGGAGGTTCGGGATAAGGGAGAGCAGGTTGCAGTTGCCGCAGCGTTCGCCGTAGCCGTTTACCGTGCCCTGCACCTGCGTTGCCCCCTCGCGCACGGCGGCCAGCGCGTTCGCGACGGCGCATTCGCTGTCGTTGTGCGTGTGAATGCCAATCGGTGTATCGGGGAAAAGAAGGCGAATTTCGCGGACACTGCGGGCAATCTCGTCGGGCAGGGTTCCGCCGTTTGTGTCGCACAGCACCACCCGATCCGCCCCGCCCTCGACGGCGGCTCGCAGCGTGGAAACGGCGTAGTTTTCGCCGTTCCAGTTCACGCCGGAAGCATAGGCATCGAAAAAGTGCTCTGCATCATAGATCACCTCCGGCACAAACCGCTTCAGGTACGCCACGCTCTCTTCGATCATGGCACGGTTTTCTTCGAGTGTCGTGCGGAGAGCGTGAACCACATGGGCGTCCCACGATTTTCCGACGATGGTCACCACCGGAACCGACGCCTCGATCAGTTTAGCGATCTGCGCGTCGTCTTCACAGCGCACATTGGCCCGGCGCGTAGAACCGAAGGCGGAAAGGCGGGCATGGCGCAGCGTCACCGATTTCATCTGTGTAAAAAAGGCTTCGTCTTTCGGGTTGGAACCCGGCCACCCGCCCTCAATCAAGTCCATTCCGAACTCATCCAGGCGGCGGGCAATCCGAATCTTGTCCTCCACACTGTAGGAGATGCCTTCGGCTTGCGAGCCGTCGCGCAGGGTGGTGTCGTAGATTTCGATCCGTTTTCGTTCGGGGTTCACGCTCTTTTCCTTTCTACCTAAAGGGCCGCATCGCCGCGTTCGCCGGTGCGGATACGCACCGCCTGCTCCACCTCGGAGACGAAGATTTTGCCGTCCCCGATCTCGCCGGTGCGGGCGGCCTCCGTGAGTACGTCGAGGATTTCCTCGGTGCGCTCGTCGGGCACGATGATTTCGAGCTTCACTTTAGGCAGCAAATTGACCACGTAGGTATTGCCGCGATACTTTTCCGTGCGCCCGCGCTGATGCCCGTAGCCGCGCACATCAGACACCGTCATGCCCACGATCCCGATCTCCGTCAGGGCGTTTTTCACTTCGTCCAGCTTAATGGGGCGGAGGATACATTCGATTTTTTTCATGGTGCTACTGGGTGAGGGGGCGGGGAAAGGGCCAAAAAAGAGCGCGGACGTTTCTCTGAAGGCCCCGCTCCCTAACGCTCTGGTACATCGTAAAAGTCGTGCGGAACGGACGCGTCTCGAATCCGCAGCAGTTTCGCAGGCACACCCGCCACAATCGCATAAGCGGGAAACGATTTCGTCACCACCGCCCCGGCTCCAACGATCACATTGTTTTCAAGTATGATCCCGCCGATGATCTTCGATCCAATTCCCAGCCCGATGTTGTCTTTGAGCGTGGGTATGCCGGTATCGTTCTGCCCGATAATCACGCCGTGCGTCATCGTGAGGTTCGCTCCGATAGCCGCCTGACTATTGATGATAATACCGCCAAAATGATCAATACGCAAGCCGGGGCCGATGGGGATACTGCGCGGAATCTCGATGTGCAGGATCAAGCGTACTGCCAGAAAGAGCATTCCATAAAGCAGCGTGAATGCCTGACGCAGCCCTGGAACCCGGTTGTGCAGCAGCGTCCAGCGGCCAAACCGATAAACCACAATGGCCATCAGCCCCGGATGCATATAGGTCTGCTTGAGGAGACAGCGGACAAACCCCGGCGACCAGGGCTTTTCCTCAGAGCAGTAGCGGCGCAAATCCGCCGTTAAATCCGACCAGAACCGTTCCTCGCGCATAGACCCGTTGAGGGAGCAGAAGAGCGAGGGGAGGAGAGGGGGAAGGAGAAAGGGGCTGAGAGGGAAAGACGTACCCACCAACAAACCAGCAAAAAAACGACTTGGCGTCTGGCTTGGCGTAAGATCATTCCCCTGTTTTTCACCCCTTTCCCCTCTCTCTCCCTCCCCCTCTCCCTCCCCTATCCCTTTACCTCCCTGATGACCGCATCACTCATTTCACGGGAACCCACGTGGAGTTCGCCCGGAAGAGCGATGTCTCCGGTTCGCAAGCCCGCCTCCAAAACCCTGCCGACCGCCCCCTCAATGCCCGCCGCCGCCGCTTCCTCGCCGAGCGAGTAGCGCAGCAAAAGCGCGACGGAAAGAAAGGCGGCAAGCGGATTGGCGATTCCTTTTCCGGCGATGTCGGGCGCAGAGCCGTGAATGGGTTCGTAAAGACCGAACGCCGTGCCCCCTTCCCGCTCGCCGGACGCGCCCAGGCTGGCCGACGGCAGCATACCGAGCGAGCCGGTGAGCATGGCGGCTTCGTCGCTGAGAATGTCTCCAAACATATTCTCGGTGACAATGACATCAAACTGAGAGGGGTTTTTCACCAATTGCATCGCGCAGTTGTCAACGAGGAGATGCGAGAGTTCCACATCGGGGTAATCGGCGGCGATTTCGGTGATCACTTCGCGCCAGAGCCGGGAGGTTTCCAGCACATTCGCTTTGTCCACCGAGACCAGCCGTTTCTGTCGCTTCTGCGCGGCCTTGAACCCCACCTGGGCAATCCGTTCAATTTCGGGACGAGTATAAACGCAGGTGTCCACCGCTCGCTCGGAACTGCGCTCTTTGGGCTGACCGAAGTAGATGCCTCCCGTGAGTTCACGCACCACCAGAAGGTCGAGACCGTTTCCGATGAGTTCGCGCTTAAGGGAGGAGGCGGCGGCGAGGGCGGGAAACAGGGTGACGGGGCGCAGGTTCGCAAACAGCCCCAGCTCCTTGCGAAGCGGCAGCAAGGCCCCCACTTCGGGCCGCAGCGAGGCGGGCTGAACGGTGTCCCATTTCGGCCCTCCGACAGCTCCGAGCAGCACCGCGTCGGAGGCTTTGCAAAGGGCGAGCGTGTCGGGGGGAAGGGGATGCCCGGTTTGGTCGTAGGCAATGCCGCCGACCGGGGCTTCTTCGGTGGAAAGGTCGAGGCCGTGTTTTTCGGCGACGGCGGAGAGCAGGCGCAGGGCTTCCCCGATGATCTCCGGGCCGATCCCGTCACCGGGCAGTACGGCAATTTTTTTCGTCATGGTGTCCTCGAAACGTTGAAATGTGCCTTACAGCATACCCGAAAGCGGGCAGGCTCAGGGTGCTTCGGCACGAAGGGAGAGCAGCAGCGAGAGCAGCGGGGTGAGCATTTCGGGAACGGTGTAGGTGCGGAGGTCCTGCACCACGCGCTTTTCGGCGCGGTGGAGGGCGGCGAACTGCCAGAAATCGCCCAGCGTAACTGCTCCGTAAAGCACGGCGGGTTCCGGCTCAAGCCAGAGATCGAGGGCAATGAGTTCGGCACTGAGCGGAGAGAATCCGCGAGGAACGTCGGCTCCTTTGGCCTGGAGGATAACGAGAGGCATGCGCCCGCAAACGAGACAATCGAGCGTTCCCCGCAGCTGATTGTTGACCGAGACATTGTATTCACTCCAAATCTCGATGGGGTAGTGCAGGGCAAGTTCCAGCAGGATGGGCGCAACGATGAATTCACGCCGTTCCATTTCCGAGCCGAGCGAAAAGTGACGCAGCACAAAGTCCATTCGGTTTCTTAGGTCGCCCGCCCATTTCACTGCATCTGAGGAAGGGGAAAGGTAAAACTCCGAGCAGGAAAAGCCGTAGCCGAACGCGGCGATGAGGTCGAAAGCCACGTTAGTCAGGCAAAAATAATCCTGGAATCCCCGCACGGAAGCGGGCAGCTGCAGGGGCATCGTCGGTTTCCTCGTTGAAGTTCGGATCGGGGTTTCTTTCGCTTTGGACGGGGGAAATTCCTGCTTTGCTCGCCAAAAGGAGCGTGACGGAGGCGGCCCCCAAAGCGTAGAAAGGGAAGAGAGGGGCAGGGCAAAGAGGAGAAAACTTTGCCATCTTCTTTGTGTGCCGAAACCACTGTTTTTTGAGGAGGAAAGGGTTCTAATGGAGTATGTGAAGCTGGGGAAAACCGGGCTGAAGGTGTCGCCGATCTGCCTGGGCTGTATGAGCTACGGTGTGCCGGAGCGGGGAAGCCATCCCTGGTCCCTGCCCGAAGCAGAGGGGCGTCCGTTTCTCGCCCGTGCGCTGGAACTGGGAATTAATTTTTTCGATACCGCCAACGTTTATTCCGACGGCACGAGCGAGGAAATTTTAGGGCGGGCGATCCGGGACTACGCAAAGCGCGACGAAGTGGTGATCGCCACGAAAGTGCATGGGCGAATGCGCTCCGACTCAAACGGAGCAGGACTGTCGCGAAAGGCGATCCTCACGGAAATTGACCACAGTCTGAAGCGGCTCGGCATGGATTATGTGGACCTGTACCAGATTCACCGCTGGGACTACGAAACCCCCATCGAGGAAACCCTAGAGGCTCTGCACGACGTGGTGAAGGCAGGCAAGGCGCGATACATCGGTGCGTCTTCCATGTATTCATGGCAGTTCTGTAAAGCACTCTATCTGGCGGATCGGCACGGCCTGACCCGCTTTGTTTCGATGCAGAACCACTACAATCTGCTGTACCGGGAGGAAGAGCGGGAGATGCTGGGGCTGTGCCGGGAGGAGGGCATCGGCGTGATCCCCTGGAGCCCGCTCGCACGGGGGAAACTGACCCGTCCCTGGTCGGACACTCCGCAGACGGAACGCGCCGAGACCGATGCTTTTGGCAAGACGCTTTACCGAAACACGGACGATGCCGACCGGAAGGTGGTGGAGCGGACCGCGCAGGTGGCGGAGGCACGGGGCGTGCCGATGGCGCAGGTGGCACTGGCCTGGCTGCTCCAGAAGCCGGGGATCACCTCTCCCATCATCGGAGCCACCAAGCCGCATCATCTGGAAGACGCGGCGGCGGCCCTGTCGCTGTCGCTTTCTGCGGAAGAGGTGAAGTCGCTGGAAGAGCCGTATGTGCCGCACCCGGTGGGGGGCTTTTCGTAGAGGGGTCTTCGCTTGTTTTCAGTCGGGTTGGGTGGGACGAAGGAGCTGTTCGGCGGCAGGATCAGGGGTGCCTTCGTAAGAGCGGAGCAGCGTACCTTTAGAATCCGGGGCTTCCGAGCCGCGCAGCAGGGTTTTCTGCACAGTTTCACGGGCAATGCGCTCCGCCAACACCGAATGGACGCGATTGCAAAGGTCAGTCATCTCCGCAAAATGACTTCCCTTGCTGAGATAGATGTGACTCAAGTCTTCTACGCTTTTGAGGGCACGGCTGTCCCCCACCTGCTCGACAGCCTTCAGCAAGAGGGTTCGCCATACCCGTCGTTCCTCTTTGTTGACCTCCACAGAAGTTTTGAGCAATCGGCACAAATCGGGTACGACATCGCTCCCCAACGCGCCATAGTGGGCTTCGTAACGAAGGTGCGGCAGCGTTTTCTTGAGGGCATCCTTGCCGCAAACACTAAAAAAATTATCGTTGCGTGAGGCTTTGAGTAAGGCCGGAACCGCCTCTGCCCTCCCGAAATTGCCGAGCGTACGGGCGGCTTCCTCCCGGACGCAATCCGTCTGTTTCGGGGCACTCGTTAGGCAATAGACAAAAACAGCCAAGTTTCCAAGCTGCCACAGCGCAAAGAGGGGAAGTAAAAAAACTTCTGCAACAGAGTTTTGTGTCAAGGGTAAGAGGCAGAACGAAAGGATTGCAGAAACGATTAGAAGGCAGCCGAAGAATGTCCCCATCGCCCACATGAATGCATAAAACCAGGCTAAAACTAAGTTTGAAAAGGTGCGTTTCATCGCAGATTTTCCATGATAATTCAGCACGGAGGTCAGCAGTTTGATTGCACCCTCTTGTTGGGTTTCCGTCAAATCGGCCTGTCCCAGTGCCCAGGTCGCCAGTACACCTTCTCTCCAGCCATGAAGAACTCCCGCTTTGGAATGGGAGCACAATAGGGTAAAGGTCGCTTCGTCCGGGCAGGACGTAGCGTTTTCCTTCTGGATGAACTCAACGAGAAGCTGGATACGCGGAGGTATTCTTTTGCCGCGCCGGGTAACGCGGCTCGGATGTTCGGCGATTCGGGGCGGGAGATCAGTCATCGGGCAGCACTCGCTTTCCACGTTCGCTTGGGGTCGCATCTCCCTTTCGTCGTTGTTGTCCGGCAGACCGGGCGTTCCAATCCCCGTCCAGGGAGCCTTTTTCTAAGACAAAGAACAACGCTCCGAAGGTAAGCCGAGCTCCTTGAACACAAATGCGAAATCCCAGGCGGTATCCCGAATCGCATCGTAGCGCCCGGAGGCTCCCCCGTGTCCTGCACTCAGGTTCGTCTTGAACAGCAGCGGGTTTGCATCCGTTTTCAGGGCGCGAAGCTTCGACACGTACTTCGCAGGCTCCCAGTACATTACCTGACTGTCATTGAAGGAGGTACGCACCAGCATGGCCGGGTAGGGCTTTTCGGTCAGGTTCGTGTAGGGGCAGTAGGAAGCGAGGCGGTCGAACTCTGCCTTCACGTTCGGGTTTCCCCACTCCTCATACTCGCCGATGGTGAGGGGCAGGGCGGCGTCCATCATCGTGTTCACCACATCCACAAACGGCACATACGACAGCACGATACGAAACAGATCAGGGCGCAGATTGGCGACGGCTCCCATCAGCAGCCCGCCCGCCGAGCCTCCGCTCACCACGAGCTTGTCCCTGGCGCCGTACCCGGCGGAGGGCAGAAACTCGGCACACGCGATAAAGTCGGTGAACGTGTTCTGCTTGTGTTCGAGGCGTCCGGCGTCGTGCCACGTTTTGCCCAGGTCGCCGCCGCCGCGAATGTGCGCCACCGCCGTTATAAAGCCATGATCCATCAGCACCACATTGCTGGCCGCGAAAGAGGCGGGGTACGGAATGCCGTAAGACCCGTAGCCCTTCAGAAACACGGGAGCGGAGGCCAAATCTGTGCCCCGGCGATAGGCCAGCGACACCGGGACGCGGGTTCCATCGGGGGAAGCCGCCCACACGCGCTCGGAGCAATAGTCCTCCGGCTTGAACCCACCGGGAACCTCCGTGCGCTTGAGCAGCACCGAATCCAGCGTTTCGAGATCGGCTTCGTACACGGAGCGCGGCGTGATAAGCGATTGATAGTGGTAGCGGAACACGTCGGTGCGGTACTCGGCGTTTGCGTCGGGGCCAGCGGTGTAGGCGGGTTCCGGGAATGCGATGTCCTTTGGCGGGGCGAGATCGGCCCCCTGCCAGGGCATCACCCGCAGTTTCGTCAGCCCGTCTTCGCGCACGGTCAGCACCAGTGCCTTCTCGAAAACATCGTGATCCTCCAGCATCGTGTCCGCTTTGTGTGCCGCCAGTTCCCGCCACCCCGCCGACGCGAAACCGTCCTGATCGTCGGGTGGAACCGGCACGGAAACAATGCGAAAATTGCGTCCCGTGTCGTTCACGCGCAGGATGAACTCGCTGTCGTGGTGATCGGCGGAGATTTCCCGATCCGCAATCCGGGGCGCAAGCAGTGTCCAGCGGGCTTCGGGCGTGTGTGAGGAAAGAAATTTAAGTTCGCTGGTGGTGTGGCTGGAAACATCGAGGAGGAGAAATTCCCGGCTTCGGGTTTTGCTCACGCTCACGCCAAACCGCTCATCTTCTTCCTCGTAGAGAAGGGTATGATCGTTCGGCTCGCCTGTGTCTGGGTTTAGAGCGTGCCGATAAAGCCGGTGCTGCCGCTTTGTCACCTCGTCCTCGACGGTGTAGAAAAGAGTTTGGTTGTCCGCCGCCCACACCACCGACCCCACCCGTTCCGCGTGATCGGAAAGCTGCCGCCCCGTTTGGAGGTCTTTGACGTGGAGGGTGTACTGCCGGAATCCCGTTTCATCGAGGCTGTACGCGAGCCGGTTTCCGTTCTCCGAAACGGAGTACGCGCCCAGGGAAAGAAACGGTTTGCCCTCTGCCATGGCGTTGAGATCGAGGGTGATTTCTTCGGGAGACGTGAGCGTGAGGTGCTTTCGGCAGTAGACGGGGTACTGTCTGCCCTTTTCCGTGCGCGAGTAGTAAAAATAGTCTCCCCGGCGGTAGGGAACGTTCGTATCCGTCTCCTGAATGTGGCTGAGAATTTCCTGATAGAGGGATTCCTGCGCCCCGGCGGTGCTTTCCATCCACCAATCCGCGTAGTCGTTTTCGGCCTGAAGGAGGGACACCACGTCCGGGTTTTCCTTGTCGCGAAGCCAGAAATAGGGGTCGGGGAAAGTTTCGCCGTGATAGTGATGGGCGTAGGGGACGGTTTTGGCGGCAGGAGGAGAAAAAGAAAGTCGGGACATAAAGGTTCCTGAAAAGTGAGATAAGAGGGAAGAAAAACGGTGGAACGGCGCGTGCGGTTCGGCCAGCGTTTGGGGGGCGTGCAAACCCCCATTGAAACGGATGCGGCCAACGTTTGGGGTAGGTGCATCGGTAGGGGTTCGGCTTGCCGAACCCCTACTGAAGAGGGCGCAGCCAGCAGTGCCCCTACCTGCCCGATGCGAAGGGGACGCCCCTCACGCCACGTCGGTGAACTCGCCCTCTTTCTGCGCCCGCATCTCCTTGAGCAGCGCGTTTGCCGCCAGGAAGTAGCAGATCACCGAAGGAGCAAGCAAAATGATTTTATCGAGCAGACCGCCCAGCAGCGGGATCGGAATAATGCCGAAGGGCAGGAACGTCAGCAGCAAAAGCCAGGTTCCCCAGGCGGCATAGTTGAACGCAGACCGGGCATTGCGCCCCCGGCACTTGCCCGCCACAAACGAAAGAAACGCGCCCCCGCCAATCAGGGCGATAATCGTCCAAAACATGGGTTTGTCCTCACTTTCCCCCCCAAACGCCGCCTCTCCTGCCTACAACCGCCTTTCAGGACCGCGACGCTGGCTATTTCCAGTTGCACTCTGAGTGTCTACGTAGGTTGGGGGTACGGCCTCTCGACAGCGAGCCGCCTCTCCCCCTATGGTATACGGCGCATTTCGCGAGATGGTGTCAATTTTCCTCTTTGTGTTAAAATAGAAAGACAAGAACAGGAGACCCCCGAAAATGCAAAGTATGAATCCCGACACTCAAACCCTGCGAATTCAGTTGAACTACCCGCCCGACCGCGTGTACCAGCCCATTCTGGCGCAGCTCGTCACGGATTACAGCCTTATTCCCAACATCCGCCGCGCCGATTACGACGAACGAAACGGCGGCTTCATCTATCTCGAACTCACCGGCACACGGGGCGACCTCGACCGCGCCCTGCTCTTTCTGGACGCCATGAGCATTGAAGTGAACGCCCTGCCGCAGGCCGGAGAAAGCTGGGTCATCTAAACGGCCCGGAAACAAGGCTCGTTACCGCCGCCCTTCCGAAGAAATCAAAAGGAAACCAAGGAAAAACCAAGAAAAAATCAAAAAGCGGCAGGACAACGATTCCCGTTCTCATCAGCAAGTCTCGTCTTCAGGACGTTTTGCTTTGTCTTCGCCGCAGGCTCCCCAGACGGGTCTTTTAAGGCCCGGCCTTAAAGCGGCGGCGAACGGCCAACGAGAAAATCAAACGAAATTCGTTCTGCGGAGAAACGTTTTTTGACGGCCTCGCCTGCCCGACCCCGGCCCCCAAAATGCCCTTCGCCGAGAAACTACCGATGCCAATCAACGCACAACGCCCCACTCAAAAAGACGCCCTCACCCCGCAGCGTCTCGCGACCGCTCTGTTGTCCGGGGGGGTGCTGTCCATCTGTTTTCCGCCCCTCGGGCTGTTTTTTCTGATGCCGCTGGCCCTTGCGGGGCTGCTGGCAGCAATTGAGACGCTCACGCCCCGCCTCGCCTTTTACACGGGCTTGACGTTCGGTATCGGCTTTTTTCCGCTCAGCCTGTTCTGGTTTTGGAACCTCTTCGGCACGGGCAGCATCGGGCTGTGGGTTCTCTGTGCCCTGTTTCCGGCTCTTTTTGGGGCCCTCTACGCCGGGACAGCAAAACGGATGCCCCTGCGATGGACGCCGCTGCTGGCCGCCGCTCTCTGGACAAGCGTGGAGTTCGTGCGTTCGGAATGGATGGTTCCCGCGTTTCCGTTTCTCGGCCTCGGCTATGCGTTCGTGAAGGCGTCGGGCTTTGTGTCGCTTGCCTCCGTCCTCGGCACTTACGGCGTCACCTTTGTGGTAATGGCGTTTTCGGCGGCACTGGCCCCCCGCCTGCTCGCCGACCTGAAAGCGGGTTCCCTGCGCCCCGCCCTTTTTGCTGCCGGGTGGATGGCCCTGCTGTTTGTGCCCCGCCCTCTCTCTGCCCCGCCTCGCCCCTTTCAGATTCGCCTGGTGCAGGCTCCGTCCGAGGACGACACGCAGCTGCGCTCCCTCACCCTCGCTTCCGACCTCCCGAAGCCCGACGTGATCGTCTGGCCCGAATACAGTTTTCTCTCCGACCCGCGCCCCGACCCCCGCACCTGGAATTTCGTCACCTCAATTGCTCGCGAACGCAGAGCGTACCTGCTGTTCGGCGCGAAAGACGAAGGCGGTCTCCCTTCCTCCGCCCCCGCCCGCGCTCGAAAAGCCGTTCTGAAGCCCTCCCCGGAGGCTCGCACCGACCTGTTCAAAAACACCGCCTTTCTGCTCGATCCGCAGGGAAACGTCGCCGCGCTTCATGTGAAAAATCACACAGTTCCCCTGGTTCAGGATGGAAAAGCAGGAACCGCCGTCACCGTCGCCGAAACGCCTGTGGGACGGCTCGGCCTTGCCCTGTGCTACGATCTCGACTTTCCCGATGTCGCCCGCCGCACCGTGAACGCCGGAGCCGAAATTCTGCTCGCGCCCTCCAACAACCCGGAGGAGTGGGGATCGGTGCAGAAAGTCGAGCACGCACAAATGTTTGCGATGCGGGCCATTGAGTGCGAACGGTGGGTAGCAGTGGCGGATGTGGCGGGTTCGACCGCGCTTTACGCACCGAATGGACGCAGCGTACTCCCGTTTCGACGGGACGATCCCTTCGGCATTACCACCCAGGCGGGGCTGGAAACACACCGAACAATTTACGTCACGGGGGGCTGGTTCTTTCCGTATGTCTGTCTAGCGGGGTCACTTCTGCTGGGCTTTGGCGCGTTTTGGAAAAAGCCGAACGCCCCGTTGCCAACGGGCGATTCGGCCCGCTGAGACCCCGGTGAGAGTTTGTTTCTTATTCGTTTCGTTTCAGGAAGAAAGCCATGTTTCCGCTTCAGACACCGCCTCCTGTGCTCTCGACCCAAGCCCGAACGGAAAAAATCGAAGGGCTGGACGGCTCCGCGAAAACGCTCCAAGACCTTGGAGGCCGCGTTTTGTTTCTCGCTCTCTACGGGCAAGGCTCTGGGGAAGCCGCCGGCAAACTCTCCGCCGACCTCGCCCTGAGTTTCGCCCTCCAAAAAGGCGAGAAACCCGAACCTGCCTTTAGGTGTGTCTCCGTCGCCGACCTGGGTACCGCTCCAGGCTTTCTGCGCGGGGCCATTCGCCGGGGAGTCCGGGAGGGAGCCAAAAAAGGGGAAGAGAAAACCCGCCAACAGTTCACCGCGCAGCACCTCGATTACGAGAAAACAGAAAAGCCGATTTATCTGCTGGACTGGGGCGGTGTGCTCGCCAGAGAACTGGGCGTGAACGGCAAAACTGCCCGCACCTATCAGGTGTTCCTCCTGGGCAAAAAGGGCGAGATTCTGTTTCACTACGCGCCCTCCGCCAAACCCCGAAAAGACGAAGACCCGCTTTCGCAAATCAAACGCGCACTGGAAAAGGCACTGAAGTAATGGCATCCCTGATCGAACTGCCCCCCGGCCTCAAGAAATGGCTGATGAAGGGACACGAAAAATCCGAAGAAGGCATCTACGAACAACCCGGAGAACACCCGACGCACGCCTGGTGGCAGGTGATGTGCCTCACCGGAGTGGACTATTTTTCCACGCTGGGGTATCAGCCGGGAATCGCGGCACTTGCGGCGGGAGCCCTTTCGCCCATTGCCACGCTCATTCTGGTGCTGCTCACTCTCTTCGGCGCACTGCCCATCTACCGCCGGGTTTCCGAAGAAAGTCCGCATGGGGAAGGCTCCATTTCCATGCTGGAAAAACTGCTTTCCTGGTGGACAGGCAAACTGATGGTGCTCTGTCTGCTCGGTTTTGTGGCCACCGACTTTATTATCACGATTACGCTGTCCGCCGCCGATGCCACCGCGCACATTGTGGAAAACCCGCTTTTTCCGTCTATGTTCAGCCACCACACAATTGCGGTGACGCTGGTTCTCGTTTCAACGTTAGGGGCTATATTCCTAAAGGGATTTAAGGAAGCCATCGGAATCGCGGTGGTGCTCGTGCTTGTTTATTTGGCCTTGAACGCGGTGGTGATCGGGGTGGGGTTTGTTCATGTCGCGCATAACATGGCTTTGGTGACGCATTGGAAAGATGCCCTGTTCCGCTCGCACGGCAACCCGCTGATGATGATCGGGGCTTCGCTGCTGCTCTTCCCGAAACTGGCTCTGGGGCTTTCCGGGTTTGAGACGGGCGTGGCCGTAATGCCGATGGTGAAAGGAACGGCGGGTGACTCCCACGAAAAGCCCCTGGGACGTATCCAAAACACCCGCAAACTCCTGCTGTGGGCGGCCCTGGTGATGAGTGCTTACTTGATTACATCCTCGTTTATCACGACGGTGCTCATTCCCCCGGAAGAATTTGCAAAGGGCGGCAAGGCGAATGGGCGTGCCCTTGCCTACCTTGCCCACGAGTTTTTGGGTCAGAATTTCGGCACGGTGTACGATGTCTCCACGATTTTGATCTTGTGGTTTGCGGGGGCGTCGGCGATGGCGGGGCTGCTCAATATCGTGCCCCGCTATCTACCGCGCTACGGCATGGCTCCCGACTGGACTCGCGCCACGCGCCCGCTGGTGCTCGTATATGTGGCAATTGGGTTTCTGGTGACGGTGATGTTCAAGGCGGATGTGGACGCGCAGGGCGGGGCGTATGCCACCGGGGTGCTGGTGCTGATGAGTTCCGGGTCTCTGGCAGTCACCATCTCTGCCTTTAAGAAGGGGCGCAAAACCGCCGGAGCGGGCTTTGTGCTGATTACGCTGGTGTTTTTCTATACCACGATTGTCAACGTCATCGAACGTTCGGACGGCATCAAGATTGCGGGCTTTTTCATTTTCTTTATCGTGCTGACTTCGCTGGTGTCCCGCATCTCGCGCACCACCGAACTTCGCGCCGACCAAATCACTTTCGATGAGGAGGCAAGGCGTTTTTTGCAGGAAGCGCAGTGCGGCACAATCCGAATCATTTCCAACGACCCCCAGCAGCGAGATGCCGCCGAATACCATGAAAAGGAGGCACAGGAGCGGGACAACAACCTGATCCCGCGCCACGATCCCGTGCTGTTTCTGGAAGTTAACGTGCTTGATCCCTCCGAATTCAGCGGAAACCTTATCGTGGGCGGCTTCGAGGTGGACGGCTACCGGGTGCTGCGGGTGGAAGCCAGCGCAGTCCCCAATGCGATCGCGGCGGTGCTGCTGAAGATTCGCGACCTCACGGGGATTGTGCCCCACATCTACATGGACTGGTCGGAAAACCGCCCCCTGGTGAATGCGATGCGGTATCTCATCTCCGGGGAGGGGGACATCGCCCCGGTGACGCACGAAATTCTGCGTCATGTCGAGAAGAATGTGGGGCGTAGACCGATGGTGCACGTGGGCTGACGCTAAACGAATTCCCAGCGAAGCTTAATCCAATCTTAATTTAACTATAATGAAATCTTAACATCGGGCCTTCATAATCGCAAATGAACCTTTTTACAACCGCGTTGATCTGAGGGCGCAGGCTCTCACTGAAAAGCACGGTTTGTCGAACTCATTCCGATTAGGAGACCCCATGTCCTCTCGAAAACCGAGCGGTTTCACGCTCATCGAATTGCTTGTTGTGATCGCCATTATCGCGATTCTCGCTGCTATTCTCTTTCCCGTGTTCGCTCAGGCCCGCGCCAAGGCTCGCGGCATTTCCTGCCTTTCCAATGTAAAGCAAATGGGCACGGCGTTTCATATGTATGTCCAGGACTACGATGAAACCACCCCGTCCGGGCGCGGCGGCGGCTGGGAATGGTGGACGGAATTGATGCCCTACACCAAAAACATCAATGTGCTGTACTGTCCCGAACGCACCGACGGCGATCCGTATAAGCAGGGAGGAGACTTGTCGGGTGGGATTTTCAAACTCGCCCACTATGTGGGCTACGGCTACAACTGGGGGCCGATTGGCTGGCGCGGCGGCGGATTGCTGGAACGCCAGCAGCCCGACCCTGCCCGACCCGCAAAAACCCATATCCCCGGCAAGTCCATCGCGGCGTTTCAGTACCCGGCAGAATTGTTTGCGTTCGGTGATACTTATGACACGCCCCGCATGACCATCGGCATCGGTTTTTCAGCCGACAGCTGGAACGGAACCTCTAATGGCGGACTGCGCCACACAACGGGGCAGTTCAACTATGCCTTTGCCGACGGTCACGCCAAAGCGATCCGGGTTCACGCGGGCTACATGAGTGGAGCCTTCAATGATCGCTTTATCATGCCCCGAAACACCGAACTGGCTTCCAAAGCCTACTGTGCCGACCCCGCCGCAATCATCAACAAAAACCCGGACTCGCCTGATGGAACCAACATCCCCGACGGAATCGCCTGCGGCGACATCCCAAACTGGATTGTCACGAACTATTCGATCTGTGCCGGGAACGGCGGGTCGAACTGTTTCTTCCGAGATAACTAACTATCCGAGAGGTCTCCTGCCATGAAAATCCGCAAAACAGCGTTGAGTTTGCTCGGCCTGGGACTTTTGTTTTCGGTTTTGGCAAGCGGCTGCCACCGCGACCCGGAACCGGACAAAACCAATTCCGATCAGAATCAAACGCAGAAACAGCTGCGCAAAGAAAAGCGGGGCGATTAGTTTCTGGCTTTTACTGCCCCGAAAACCAACGCGACCCCAGCGGCTTCATGCCCTGGGGTCGCGTTTTTGTCAGTTTCTTTTGGCTCAGGGGTGAGAGGACGCCTAAAATCGGGTACGCTAGGCAGAAAATCAGGGAGAGGCAGCATGAACCAGAAAGTATCACGGCGCAGTTTGTTGAAAGGAGCGGCACTGACGATGGCAGCACTTTCGCCTGTGGAGGCACAGACCCCTTCCGCTCCAGCGGGGACGGATCGAATCGCGGAATTTGAAAAACTGCGCGGCGTTCCGCTGACCCCGGAGCAGAAAAAGTTTTTGCCGGGCCAGCTCAAAGACCTTGAGGAGACGGGAGCGGGACTGCGGCACTTCGTTCTCCAGGATGGCGGCAGCGAACCCGCCGCCGTGTTTCACCCGCTTGTCCGCTAAGGCCGCCGCTAAACGCGGCGCGGGGGGCTGAGAGAGGCCCCTTTGCCTGTTTTTTCCCCGGATGGATGAGTATTTCACCAGCGAACTCCAGGAGCGTGTTTTGACCGATCTACCCCTTTATTACCGATCTGCCACTGAACTCGGAAAACTGATTCAAGCGAAAAAAATTTCCTCCTTGGAACTGACCGACCTTTATCTAAAGCGTCTTTCCACCGAGGGGGCGCACCTGAACGCGCTTGCAGAGCTGACCCCGGAGCTTGCCCGCAAACAGGCTCTTCTCGCCGACGAAGAACTGGCGGGGGGCCGGACGCGAGGGCCGCTGCATGGCGTTCCCTTCGGTGCGAAAGACCTGCTGGCGACAAAGGGCATCCCGACCCGCTGGGGTTCCCCGGCCCACAAAGACCAGGTATTCAACGAAGACGCCTCCGTGATTACGAAATTACGGGAGGCAGGCGCGGTTTTAGTCGGCAAATTGGCAATGATCGAACTGGCAGGCGGCGGCGGCTACGACACGCCTGCCGCCTCGATCACGGGGGCAGCGAAGTGCCCCTGGAACCCAGGCAAATGGGCGGGCGGTTCCTCTTCCGGCTCCGGGGCGGCAGTCGGGGTGGGAGCGGTCGGGTTTGCGATTGGCACAGAAACCTGGGGCAGCATCACGGTACCGGCGGCATTTTGCGGGATCAGCGGGCTGCGCCCTACCTATGGGCGGGTATCCCGGCACGGCGCGATGGCTCTTTCCTACACCCTCGACAAAATTGGGCCGATGGCGCGTTCCGCCGAAGACTGCGGCCACATTCTGAAAGCGATCTCTGGCCGCGATCCTCTGGATGCCTCTTCCACCGAACGCAAATTTTCGTTTTCGGGGCGGCGACCAAGCAAAGGGCTGCGCCTGGGGATTCTGCCGCACGACTACGCGCAGGCCCCGGAAGCGAAAAAACTCTTTGAAGCCGTAAAGTCGGTGTTCGGGGCGGCAGGGTTTATCCTCAAGGACATCACGTACCCGAAAGGAATTCCCTACGAGGCGGCGGCAGGCACAATCATCAATGCCGAAGGCGCGGCAGCGTTTCAGAACCTGATCCGAAGCCCAAAGCTCGATCTGCTGGCGGATGCGAATCAGCAGGCCGGATTTATTGCCGCCCTTTCGATCCCCGCCACCGATTATCTTCACGCCCTGCGGGTGCGAACCCTGGCCCTCGAAGCCCTGACGAAACTGTGGGACGAAGTGGATTTGCTCATTGCTCCCACCCTGCTGCAAATTGCCCTGCCGGTGGACCGCGGCTTGAGCGAAACCTGGCAGAACATGGGCGGAAACGGCGGGCCGGGAAACCTGGCGGGGCTGCCCTCGATCTCGATCCCAATGGGATTCGGCAAAGAGAACTGCCCTCTGGGACTGGAAATCATCGGAAAGCCCTACGACGAAGCGGGGGTGCTTGCGCTGGCGATGCACTATCAGCGGGAAACCGACTGGCACCGGCATCACCCGAATGCTTAGAGGCTCCCTATGAACGAAAGCCTCTCTCGCGACATCCACCGGAGAAACCAAAAGATTTTCGGCGGATGTCTTCTGCTGATGGGGGCGGCTTTCGTGCCTGCGTTCGTGTTTCATTGTGTGCCGCTCGCCCTCCGGGTGGGCGGCGTTTCGCTCTTTTGCGGCGGGCTGCTGGGGGCGTCTCTGGCGGGGGTTACCCGCACCACGCGCACCGGAGCGATCTATCTTCTGCTGGGGGTTGCGCTGCTGGCGTTCCTTCCTGTTTTCCACGACTATCCTCCGGCGGGTGCCTTCGACCTGACTCTGCCGAAAAAGGCCCCGGAGATTTTCCAGAACTACTTCGATTTTTTACGGTGGAGCCTGTTTCTGCTCGGTGTACTGCCTCCGTTTGCCCGCTTCGGACACCATGCCCCGGATTGAGCCTCTCTCGGACTGTGGTATACTGAGTTGAGTTTTGGACAAAGTTTGTTCCCTGACCTTCCCGCTGCTTTGCCTGCCGCTTCGCGTTCGTTGTCCTGACCGCAGAGAGGCGGAAAACTGCCCTCTCCCGGCGACCTCTTACGTCAGCCTTGCCGCCAACGGGAGAAAGCGCACTACTCTTTATGCATTTTTTCAATTTTCGCACTCTTTCCACGCTGATTCTCAGCATCTCGCTGGCCTGCATCGGTTATTATCTCGGCTCGGAACTGCCGGAACTTCCTCAGTTATGGATGCTTCCCTCCGGCAAAGAGATGGTGACCAATTCCCCGGTTTTGCAGTTCGTCAACATCCTGCTCGCTACCCTCGGTGCGCTGTTCGGGTTCACCTTCGGCCCCAAGCTCGCCAACACGGTGATGGGGGCGGGCCGCAACCTGGAAGAGACGTCCGCCGCCGATAAAATCGCGGTGGGAGCGGGCATCACGCTCAGCATCATCATCACGTTTTTCGCCTACACCATCATTGCCGCGCTCAAACTGCCGACTCCGCTCTTTGTCGGCGGCTTTGTGCTGGTGGCGTTCTGCGTGTTTTATTTTTGTATTATCGCGATGACGAGTATGAAAACCGAGCTGCTTTCGATCCTGTCTCGCGGCGGCCCGGCGGCTTCGGCGGAGGGCGGTAAGCCCGAAGACGATCCCACCGCTGACTGCAAGATTTTGGATACGAACGTCATCATTGACGGGCGCATCGCCGATGTGTGCCGAAGCGGATTCATTCAGGGAACGCTCTACGTTCCCGGTTTTGTGCTGGAAGAATTGCAGCACATCGCCGACTCGAGCGACGGGTTGAAGCGGGCACGCGGGCGGCGCGGGTTGGATATTCTGAACGCGATGCAAAAAGAGCTGCCCCTGGTGGTGCGTTCCTGGGACAAAGCCCTGGAGAAGTCGGCGGAGCGCGACGAGGTGGACACGCGGCTCGTGAAGCTGGCAAAAGCCCTCAACGGCTCGATAGTCACCAATGATTTCAACCTCAACAAAGTGGCGGCCCTTCAGGGCGTCCAGGTTCTGAACGTCAACGAACTCGCGAATGCCCTCAAGCCGGTAGTGCTGCCGGGGGAAGTGATGCGTGTTCTCATCGTCAAGGACGGAAAAGAGCCAACGCAGGGCGTGGCCTATCTGGATGACGGCACGATGATTGTGGTGGAAGACGGGCGAAAATTCATGAACGAGACTCTCTTTGTGATCGTGACCAGTGTTCTTCAGACGGTGGCGGGCAAGATGATTTTTGCTCGTGTCCGCACCGAAGAGGACGAGCGCGAGGAAACGCGGGGCGGCAGTCGTCACCCGAACCAGGAGAGCGGAGCGGCAGGCTATGGCGGAGCAGGTGGGGGCGGTTATTCCCGCCGCGGGACAGGCAAGAAGGTTCGGTAGCGGCGAAAATAAAATCTGGGCGAACCTGGGGGGGCGTTCCGTGCTGGAGCGCACCCTCGCCGCGTTTGAGGCACACCCGGACATTGCCTCGGTAGTAGTCGTGACCGGCAGGGACGAGCGGGCACGGGTCGAGGAAACGGTACTGCGTTTCTCGAAAGTGACGGCGGTCGTGGAAGGCGCAGCAACCCGTGCGCTTTCTGTCCGAAACGGCCTGGAGGCTCTTCCCTCAGAAACCACCATCGTTCTGGTGCATGATGCCGCCCGCCCGCTGCTGTCGCAAAGCCTGATCTCGCGAGTGATCGAAGGGGTGAAGGCGCACGGGGCCGCCGTTCCGGGCACGCCGCTTTCGGATACGGTCAAGCGCGTGGATTCCGAGGGGCGCGTGAAGGCGACCCTGCCGCGCTCCACCGTGTTTGAGGGGGCTTCACTTTCTGGGTTGACCTCTGTGCAGACGCCGCAGGGAGCGCGGCTGCCGCTGCTGCGCCTCGCCTACAGCGTATACGATTTCTCCTTTGCCGAACCCACCGACGAAGCCTCCTTTCTGGAAGCCGCCGACATTCCCGTATTTGTCGTCCCTGGCGACCCGGACAACCTTAAACTAACCCATGCTTTCGATGTCGAGCGGGCCGAACGGGTGCTGGGCATCGGGCAGAACCGAGAATGGAAAGCAGAACCCTCGGACGCCCAACCCCCAACCCCCAACGCCTCTTTTTCCGCTTTCCCCGAACTCCGCACCGGCTTCGGCTATGACGTTCATACCTTTGCCGCGCCCGAAGCAGGACGTAAATTATTTCTGGGCGGCGTCGAAATCCCGCATGACCGGGGATTGGAAGGGCACTCCGACGCCGATGTAATTCTGCACGCCGTCTGCGATGCCCTGCTGGGGGCGGCGGCACTGGGCGACATCGGGGTTTTGTTTCCGAACACCGATCCGGCTTACCGAGGAATTCAGAGCCTTAAACTGCTGGCCGTTGTGGGAAGAAGGCTGCGGGAAGAGGGATGGAGCGTGGTGAATGTGGACACCACTGCGGTGGCCGAAGCCCCGAAGGTGATGCCGCACAGTCAGAAAATGCGGCAGGCGATGGCGGCGGAACTGGGCATCGAACCGGGGCGCGTGAGCGTGAAAGCAACGACTTCGGAGGGGATGGGGTTTGTGGGACGCAAAGAGGGCATTTGCGCGTGGGCGGTCGCCACGCTGATCCGCAAGGGGTAAGCGGGGGCAGAGGGAAGCGGGTGAAATCTCAACCCTGTGCAAAGCCGATCCTGATGGACTCTTCCGGCGGGCAAATTGGGCGATAACAGCGGGGGTGCACCCCCGCATCAAAAAAGACGGGGTGCGTTGCTCTGGAAGTGGATTTGTCAAACGCAATTTTCGCGTTTGAGCAGGAATGAGCAGCCGGAGGCGATGGCGGCGGAACCCGGCGGACTGCCCCTTATGTTCACAAAGGGTTTGGGGGTGGCAGGCTAGATGTCTCAGCCGTTGAAGCTGCCGCTCTCCACACGAAACTTCCCCTCTAGGGGGCATTGACAGGCCTTTCGTTCAGCAGGTAAACTCACTCATGGTCAAACCTGACCCGAAGTCATTTCAAGGGAGACAACCCTGGACACTACCCTGAGTGTGTTAACGCGAAGCCCTTCCACGTTCGCAGGAGAAGACATGACCCTCACGCGCCGGGATCGCCGCCGCAAAGAAATCTATGACCGCATCTATCACTCGGCCATTGATTTGTTGTGCCTGCGCGATTTCGATTCCGTGACCGTCGAGGCAATTACGGAAGCCGCCGATGTTGGCAAAGGGACGTTTTTTCGCTATTTCGCCTCTAAAGAAGAGGTGATTTCCGCCCACTTCATCGAAACCCGCGATCTGCTGGTTCATGCCCTGAGGGACCCGAAACCGGAAATTCAGGAACTCATTGATCCCGAAGCCTACGCGCATGAGGTGAAGCCGGGCCCGATCTGGCGACGGCTTGTCGGAACCACCTATCTCGCTGCCCAGCGCGACGGGCGCAGCCGCCGTTTGATCCGCACCCTGCTTTCCCTTTCCGTCAGCAACGACGGGGTGCGCGAAGCCTCCCTCAGCCTGAAGGCGCAAATCGTCGAAACTCTGGTCGCTTACCTGCGCGAAGGCCAATCGAGCGGCGAATTTCGTGACGACTTCTCCCCGGAACTGCTGGCCGCCTTTACCCGAAACCTCTATTTCAGTACTCAGTTCGCCTGGGCCCAAAGCGACGACGACTCTCGTTTTCTCGATCATGTCGCTCCCACCCTAGTACTGGCCTGGTATGCCGTCCGAAACCCAAAAAACGAAACGAAATAAGAGTTTTCTGAAACTCCCGAAACCCCCGGTTCGTAAAACACTTAACCGGTAAATCAAATAAGTTGGAAAAATAGGATTGATCAAGAAACAAAGAGGCAGAGCATGAACAAACCTATCCCTACCGCCAATTGGAGCGACTGCCTCTACGGAGTGGCTACGATGGGAGAGCGCGGACAACTCGTGATTCCGATTGAGGCTCGCAAGGCGATGGGATTGACCCCCGGCGAGAAAATTATTATCCTCAAGCATCCCTCCGAGGCTGGCCTCGTGCTGTTTAAGGCCGACACCATGCGTGAGTTTATGACTGCCATGCTTGAAAAACTCAACCATACCGAAGCGCAGGAGGACAGACAGCCGGAAGCGGCTTCGGAGCCTCTTTCTTTAGACAAACCCGATGCAGCACAGGAAACAAACCGATGAAACACAACAAAATCGCGTTTTGGAGGGCGAAGGCGGCGGAGAAAACCGCGCTGGCAGTTTTAACGCTGGCTCTGGCTTCGGGTGCGGGCTCTGCTCAGGAGGCGGCTCCGTCCGTCCCGCCGCAAAATGGAGGTGTGGGGGCCTTGGCTCTTCCGCAAACGTCCCCGCCGACCACAATTCAGGCTCCGCTGCCTTCCCCTGTTCAGAAAACCGGTCAAGGGGATAAGCCTGCGCTGCGCTCGCTGACCCTGCAGGAGCTTTCTCAGACGCTGGCTCAAAAGCCTCTTACCCTCAACGAAGCCGTTGCCATCACGCTCGCAGCCAATCGAAATTTGGCTCTGGCAGGGGCAGCCCTGCTCCGAGCCGAAGGACGAACCGCCGAAGCAAGAGCCGCCTTCAATCCCACCCTCGGCAGCACCTTTCAGTATCTAAGGCTCAATCAGGGGCAGTCCGCCAATTTCGGCGGCCAAACTATTACCTTCACCAACGAACAGCAGCGCACCATCGGAATCAATGCCACGCTACCCATTGACATTTCCGGGCAGCTTCGCGCTGCAACCGATCAAGCCCGCTTTCAAGAAATTGCTTCGCGCCTTGATGTGAACCGAACTCGAAACGATGTGGTCAACAATGTTAAAACGGCATTTTATGATGTTCTGCGAGCCGAGGCGCAGGTAGCCGTGCAAACCGACAACCTGCAAAATTCGCTGGCCCGCCTGGATGATGCGCAGAAAAAATTCATCGCTGGAACCGTCGCTCGGTTTGATGTCATTCGAGCACAAACCGATGTGCTCAATGCACAGCAGCAGCTCATTCAAGCACGAAACACCGTTTCTAATTCTATCGCCACCCTCAACAACACCATCGGAATTGATGTCAATACCCCTCTGAAGATCACCAGCGAAGGAGCCGTCGAAACGCCGCCCGGAGTAGCCCCGCCCGCCGATATTTCCGCCGCGAACGGTAAGCCGGGGGACTTTGTTCCCGCTCAGGCTGCCGCCGATCCCAACAAAATCGATCCGCTGCGCGATCCTACCTCCCGAATCACAACGGTGGCTTACGACACGCTCGAACTCGGCCCCGATTATGATGCGGTACTGAAAGAAGCACTTGCCACCCGTGCTGAAATTTTGCAGGGCGACGCCAATATCTCTGCCGCTCGAAAAGGAATTCAGATTGCAAGGCGAAGTGTTGTGCCCTCATTTAATCTCGGATTCGGCTACAACTACACTCCCGACGCCGCCGGGTTGACGCCGCAGCTCAATTCATGGTCGGCAACCGCGGCCATTGCGGTTCCGTTTTATGACGGCGGCGTATCCCGTGAGCGCGTTCGACAGGCGCGGGCAGAGGTGGCCACAGCGGAAATTAACCGCCGCACTTCGATTGATCAGGTAACGCTCGATGTGCGGCAGGCGTATCTCAATTTGCTTCAGTCGCGGGATCGGGTGGCGGTTTCCAATGCGGCCCTTTCGCAGGCACGCGAGTCGTTTCGCCTGGCACGAGTGCGCTACAATGCGGGTGTTTCGTCGCAGGCCGGGGTGTCTCCCCTGCTCGAAGTGAGTGACGCTCAGGCGGCCCTGACGCTGGCAGAAAGCAATCAGGTCAATGCCCTTTATGATTATAACAATTCCCGCGCCCGGCTAGATCGAGCCATCGGACGCTATGCCTACACCACGGAAGGCTACGGCTACACTGCTCCGCCTCCGGCACGGTTGACGGGAACCCCCACTATCGCCGCAGCGGGAAGCGGTACAGGAGATCGAAAATGAATTCATTTCTTCAACGTCGCTCAACTGCCGCGAAAGCGTTTGCGCTGGCCTTTGCGCTTTCCACGCTGGGAGCAGGGCTGAATGGCTGTAAGCGCGGAGGCGATGCCTCCGCTGACGACAAAAAAGCGGCGACAAAAACCGGAGCCGCCGAAAAGAAAACGATTGCCACGCAGGTCGGAATCGTCTCTGCCTCTCTCGGCACGATTGCCGAAACGGTGGATGTGACCGGGCCGCTCGTTGCCCAAAACGATGTGACCGTGAGTGTGAAAGCCAACGGCAAACTCGTTGCGGTGCTGGTGCGCGAGGGCGATTTGGTGCGGCAGGGGCAGCTTCTGGCCCAGCAGGATACGGTGGACCTGCAAAACCAGCTGCTGGTTCAAAGAGCCAATCTCGAATCGGCGAAAACAAAACTTTCTCAGGCGGAGGCGCAGCTGCGGCAGTCGCGAACCAACCTGAAATTGACGGACGATCAAACCTTAAGTGCCGTACGGCAGGCTCAGGCCGCGCTCGACTCGGCGATCCAGCAGCAGCGCATCACCAAAATCGGAGCGCGAGAGCAGGAGCGGAAACAAGCCCAGGAAACGGTGCTAAGCGCAAAGGCAGATCGAGACAAAGCGCGTTCCGACCTGAAACGCTACCAAGATTTGTACCGGCAGCAAGCCGTTTCCGCCCAGCAGCTCGATCAAACCCAGGCCGCCGCCGACAGTGCCGAAGCCCGCTACAACACAGCGGTTCAGGCACAGAGCCTCACCCTCGAAGGGGCCCGACCCGAAGAGATTCGACGGGCGCAGCTTTCCGTAGATCAGGCACGGCAAACGCTCATTACCGCCAAAGCCAACCGAAGCCAGGTGAATCTGCGGCAGGCGGACATCGCCAACGCGCAGGCGACGGTGGACGCCGCCCGTGCCGGAATTCAGCAGGCACAGGCGAACGTAAGAATTGCTCAGCAGGCGATTGCGGATGCCGAAATTCGCTCTCCGATCAATGGCGTCGTGGCCGAAAGAAAAGCCGAACCGGGGCAGCAGCTTTCAACGGCAAAGGGCGATGTGCTCCGCCTTGTGGATTTGAACTCCATTTATTTCGATGCGTCGCTCTCGGAAACCCAGTATTCCCGGGTGCAGGTGGGGCAGCCGGTGGCCGTCAACATTTATGCTCTTCCCGGCAAAACCTTTTCCGGAAAGGTGGCGAAAGTTTTTCCGGTGGCCTCGGCTTCGCGCAGTTTTACTGTTCGGGTGCAGCTTATCAACGAAGGGAATGTTCTGCGCCCGCAGATGTTTGCTTCCAGCCATATCACCGTTCAGCAAAAGGACAATGTGGTGCTGATTCCGCGTGAAGCCGCCCTGGACGTGAAGGACGGCAAGGCACGGGTTTTCGTCAATGCGAATGGAACCGCCGACGAGCGCAGCGTAAACGTGGGCATTTCCGACCTCAAGCATTACGAGGTGGTGGCGGGAATTCGGCAGGGCGACCCGGTGGTGGTAACAGGGGCCTCTCAGATTCAAAAGGGCGACAAAATCGAACCCATCAAATCCGCAGCCAACCAGTAATTCCAATGTCGCTTCCAGACAACACGCCCACAGGACGGCCTTTTGGATATTTTTTTGATCTCCGTTTCTGCAGCCGCAAGCGCGAAAATATGCCAACCCCTGGCTTTTGCAGGCGACCGAGCAGGGAGACTTCCGAAAAATCCATTCTCTTGAGAGTGAAAGTGCCAAAGTTTTGAATCAGAATCCTGCCGAACTTTCTTCGGTGCTGCTTTCACTCAAAGCGTTCTCAGAAGGAGAAACGGTCACTGCCTGAAACACGACAAGCCAAAAGCCCTCCCTCACACCGAGTGTGAGGGAGGGCTTTTTTAGAAACGCCGTTTCGTTTACCGGGTGAGCGGAAGCGAAACCGTCTCACTCTTCTGGGTCTGAGTGTCGGTAAGGGTCACCTCAACGGTTTTGGTATCGGGCACGGAGGTCAGAGGCACTTCCAGCACGGTGCTGGAGGAGACGCCCGCTGTTCCGGTACTGAAAACTTGATCGCCCGCTTTCACCGTGTAGGTAAAAGCGTGGGCAGGAGACTGCGCCAGCTGAAGGCTCAGCACCTGTCCGCCGCTTCGGGAAACCAGAGCGGCCCCGGTGACGCCCTGAGCCGAAGCCGAACGAAACAGCTTTAGGATCGGCTCAATGGGATTGAGGCTCGCTCCGTTTGTCTGGCGCACCTGTGTCACCGAGAGAACGAGCACTCCCAGGGTGGCGGTGAGGGCCAGGGCTTTCGGGCGAAACAACTGTTTCCAGTTCCAGCCCGCCGCCTTGCGGTTGGTTTCCGCTTCCACCGCTTTTTCGGCTTCCATTTCGAGGCGGCGCATCAAGTTGTCATGGAAAAACGCGGGCGGCTCCACGACGGGAGCCTGATCAAGGGTTTCCCAGACCCGACGAAGGGCCTCGACCTCGTCGCGGCTTTCTGGAGTTGCGTTCAGGTGGTTTTCCAGGGCGACCGTTTTGGCTCGGTCGAGTTCACCGGTGATATAATCGGAAAACAGTTCTCGTGCATCTTCACGCTGCATCGTTTTCTGTCCTTCATTTCTCTGTTTGGTTGGCCTTTTCGTCCGCGCTCGGCGCGAAAAGAACAGGGTTATAAACTCAAAAGCAACCTTCTACAAGCTAAGTTTGGAGTTGTCTTTTGGTTGGACTAAGCCCGCTCTACAAAAGTTCCTTCAACGGCGTTAATTTCTCTCGCAAGACCAAACGCGCCCGGTTCAGGCGGGATTTCACGGTTCCAATCGGCAGCTGCATCACCTCGGCGATCTCCTCGTAGGCCAGCCCTTCCGTGTGGTAAAGCACGATCATCGTGCGCTGGTAGTCGGGCAGGGAGGCAATCGCTTCCTGCAAAATGTCGGTGCGGGCTTTGCTTTGCGTGAGGGCATCGGGCGTGGGGGAGGGGTCTTCGATCTGGCGGGAAACGCTGTTTTCTTCCAGTTCGATGTACTCTTCCAGAGAGAGGTACTGCTTGTTTTTCTGGCGTTTGCGGCGATCCAAATAAACATTGGTAACGATGCGAAACAGCCAGGTGGAGAAATTGGCTTCGCCGCGAAAGAGCCTGATCGCGGTATAGACTCGGATAAAGGCGTCCACGCTGATATCGTTGGCTTCGTCGTAAGAGCCGCTGAGCCGGTAGGCAAGGTTGTAGACACGCTTTTCATAATTTTTGATGAGCGTATCGAATGAGGCGCGATCTCCGCTTTTGCAGCGGTCAATCAATAATTTTTCGGCTGGTTCCATAGGCTGAGGGGCGAGTGAGGAGGGATCCGAGGTGAAGGGTGAAAGAAGTGTCGAGCGTTAGGACAGAGCGCATCGGCCTTTTCTCTTCCCTGCACACCAACCCCGGTTCCCTCATTAGACTGCTTCGCGCAGAGCGCGTTCTTCTTCTTTCGTAAGGGTGTGACTTCCGCGACCTTCACGAATCGCTTTGCCATAAAACCGCACATCGTTGCGAGAGTACACACTGGTCAGTACAAAGCCGTTGTTGTTGAAGTCCAGCAGGGCCAGCGAAAAACTTTGTTCGCCGCCCACATCCTCAAAAGCATCGAAACGAACCAGGCCAGTTTTCCGCAGGCAGGCGGGCATCTGAGCCTGCAGGATCGCGACGGCCTGCTCAACGGCATCCATTCTTCGCTCGGCCTGCGCGACCTTTTGGAGGTGAGAAGCCAGCGTTTCTTCCAAACTTTCGCGAGTGCCGCCGGTGATGAGATCGAGCCGCTTCTGAAGACCCTTGAATCGAAGCGAAAGTGCTATGATAAAGAGCAGCGCAAGCAGCGTGAGGCAGGCGAACAAAACGAGTAAGACGGTTTCCGGCTTACCCGCCTGCAATTCGCGCATCAGAGAATCCAAAAGTTTCGTACCTCAGATCAGAGTCAAAAAGATCAAACGAAAATGTCGTGTGCGGCTTTCTGCACTCGGTGAGAGCGACCTTACCCCTATGTCCAGGCAAATTTCATCTACTGCCCGCCGTCAGGCTCTTTTTGTGGCGGTCTTTCTCGTGGTCGTTTTTTTGTTCGTATTCACGTTTCGGCTTGGAATCGTGCGTGGCGACAGTATGCTGCCAACCTATCAGAACGGCCAGCCGGTGCTGGTGCGCCGCCGCAATGCGCTTAGCCCCGCCCTCAAACGCGGCGATGTCATTGTGCTGCGAAAAGGGCGCGATGTCATTATCAAGCGCATCGCCTATCTTTCCGGCGAAGAGGTGAAGAGTCTGGAACTGCTCAATGCCTCTTACCTGCGCGATTTACTGGATTATTACGAACAGCCGCCTTCTGCACAAAAGCCAGGGTTGATTCCGCGCATTTTCGTCCCCGAAGGCTTTTTGGTCGTGCTGGGGGACAATCCCCGCGTGTCGGAAGACAGTCGTTTTTTCGGCCCGGTTCCCCTTCGGGATGTGCTGGGAAGCGTGGTCAATGCTCCTCCGCTTCTCGAAAACGGAAGCAGCGGGTCGGTTTCGCCCTAAAAGTTCGTTTGTTCGTGTGCAGTCCCCTTTATTTTAGCGCAGTTCGCTCGATTCTGTATACTATGCCGCCACTCTCTCTTTTTGCTAATCATTTTCCGACCGTGTGCTGGGGAGACCTCACGGCTGATTTCATCCCCGAGTCCTCGTTTGATTCGCTGCCTTCCGGGGTGCCGGTTTCTGCCGTGCTGGTGTTCGCGATGGCGCAGGGACGATTTGTCGTGGCGGACATTGCAGGACGCGGGTGGTGCATTCCGGGCGGTCGGCTGGAGGCGGGCGAAACGCCGCTGGAGGCACTGCACCGGGAAGTTCACGAGGAAACCGGCGGTACTATCGAGGCTCCTGTTCTTTTGGGGTTTTACCGCCTTACGGAAAGTGCGGGAGCACAAAGCATTGTGCCGACGTTTGCAGCCGAAGCGCACGGATACGGAAGCCCGCCCCCCGAAACCGAATCGAACGGGGTGTGTGTGCTGAGCTGGGAAGAACTTCCCTCACGTTATTTCCATTGGGACGCTTTGATCGAGGCGGTGTTCCGGTACGCGCTCTTGGTGTATCGGCCTTTGCCATAGGGGGCTTTGCCGGGTTCGTTTTCTGCAGGAACAAACGAAAAAGAAATCGTTGAAAAAGGAGAACACAAGATGGATTATCGAAAAATGGGGCGCACGGGGCTGAAAGTCTCGGAAGTCTGCCTGGGCACAATGCAGTTCGGCTGGACAACCGATGAGCCGACGGCCTTTGCCGTGATGGATGCGTTTGTGGAAACGGGCGGCAATTTCATTGATACCGCCGATATCTATACCACCTGGGCTGGCGATCTTTCCTATGGCGGCAAAACCGAGGAAATCATCGGAAAGTGGATGCAGGCGCGGAACAATCGGGACGACATCGTGCTTGCCACAAAAGTACGCGGCGAAATGTGGAAGGGCGCAAATGGGGAAGGCTTGTCGCGGGCGCATATTCTGAGGGCCGTGGACGATTCTCTGCGCCGCCTGCAAACCGATTTTATTGATCTGTATCAATGCCACTGGGTAGACCTGACCACACCGATTGAGGAAACGCTCGCGACGCTCGACGATCTTGTGAACGCCGGGAAAGTGCGCTATATCGGAGCCTCAAACTATCCGGCCTGGCGGCTGATGGAAGCGGTCGCCGTTTCGGAAAAATACGGCTATGCCCGCTTCGAGTCGTATCAGCCGGAATACAGCCTGATGGAGCGGCAGCTTTTCGAGTACGAAGCGATGCCGTTTTGCAGGCACTATGGGCTGGGGGTGATTCCGTACTCGCCGCTGGCCGCCGGGTTTTTGACCGGGAAGTATCGCAAAGACAGCGGCGAGGTGAAGAGTGTTCGCGCTTCTGGAATCCTGCAAAATTACGGCACTGACCGAGGGTACGCGGTGATTGACGAACTGGAGGCGATTGGCCGGGCGCACGGCAAAACGATTGCACAGACGGCCTTGGCCTGGATGCTCACCAACCCCGTTTTAACGGCTCCCATCATCGGCGCAAATACCGTCGAGCAGCTCCAGGATAACCTGGGAGTGGTGGGCTGCCGACTCTCGGCGGAAGAGGTCAACCGGCTGAACGAACTGACGAAATGGAACAAAAACTGGCGTCCTATTTGGGATTAGGTTTTCTCTTTTTCTCGCCATTCGCGGAAAAAGACGGTCGGTTCTCCGTAAGGTTGATCTGGGGCCGCCGCCGTTTTTCGTCTTTGATGAAAAACGGCGGCAACCCTCGATAAGGCAGCTATGCAACTACTTTCACCGGGGCGGCGGCTTGCGCTGATCGCCACGATGTTTCTGATTACCTCGACGTTTGGGTTTTTGCAGCCCTTCGTTCCGCTCTACCTTCAGGCATCGGGCCTAACTCTGGGGCAGATCGGGCTTTTGCTGGCCGTCAGCACCGGAGCGGCCCTGCTGTTTCAGCCGATTCTAGGGCGGCTGTCGGATCGGCTTGACTCACGCCGTCCGATGATGTGTATTGCGGCTCTTGCGGCGGGCATGGCTTATCTGTCCTATCGCGCCGCCGCCTCGTTTCCCGGCTTTGTTGTTCTTTCCGCCATTGGGGTGAATGGAACTATTTACCTCAATGCGGCAGGCGGGGTTCTGGTCGGGCGCATCGCGGCGGGTTCAGGGCGGGGCGGAGCCGCCTACGCCGGATTTCGGGTGTGGGGATCGGTGGGCTATATCGTAGTCTCGCTTTTGTCGGGCTGGCTTTTGCGGCGAGGGACGGCAAACGGAGCCTTATTGACCTGTCCGCTGCTCGACCCGGTTTTCACGTACGGGCCGCTGCTTTTTTTCGCCATTGCCGGGATCGTGTGGTTTTTGCCCGATCTTAAGGCCGCATTCGTATCTCCCGCCCAAGAGGACAAAGCGGAGACGCAGACCCTCGAACGTTCTCCGCCCGAAATTCCGGCCCTCATTCCCTTTCTCGCCGCTTTTTTCTTTTACAACTTCGCGCTTTACGGAGCCTCGGCCAACCTGAGCCTCTATATGAAATCGCTGGGGGCATCTCCTCTGCTCATTAGCGGAATGTTCGCTGGGGGCGTGGTCTGCGAGGTGCTGGTGATGACCCGCGTCGGGAGGTTCACCGATGTCTGGGGGCGGCGTCCGGCCTTGGCGGTCACGATTTTGCTGCTTCCAGTTCGACTTTTGCTCTATGCGCTGGCCGTCAGCCCGGCTCAGGTGGCCTTAGTGCAAATGCTGCACGGCATCAACTTCGGCATTATGGGAACGATTGCGGTGGTGTTTGTTAATGACCTCGCCACCGAAAGCGGGCGGGGAGCGGCACAGGCGCGACTCGCGGGCGTACAGGGTCTGGCGACGGCCTTGGGGCCGGGAACCTGCGGCTGGATCGCTCAAACCTATGGAATTCGAGCGATGTTTCTGGCGATGATGGGGGTGGCAGTGGTTTCGGTGCTGATTTTTCTAAAGCGGGTAGGCGAGTCGCACCCCGCCCCAAAATCGTTGGTTCGGGAGGGGTATGGACCGCTGCGCCCGCTCTGGCGAATTCTGGAAAAGCAGGGGGATTGAGCGGGCCTCCCCGAAACCGAGCGGGGGGTGTGAAAGTTTTCCTGACCCCGGCTTAGATTTGACTCTCGCACAAAGACGCCCGAAAAGACTACGCCTTTTCATCGGTGTCTACCCGTGAAATCAGCAGATCAATTTTTCCGGTGTCTTTCGCAAAACAAAGGTTGAAAAGCCTGCTTCACCTAGAGCGAGTGATTTGCCCCCGCCTCGCTGCTTCGGCGGCGGAGCAGCCAGCCCGCACCCGGAACCAGGCCAAAGAGCAGGGTAACGAGCGAACCGGGGGCGGGAACCGGTGCAGAGCGGGTATACACTTTATCGAGGCCGAACGAGTCATCAATGCCGGTAGAGGTCAGAAAAACCTGCGTGAAGGGGGTGGACTGGGTAAAGCCATAAAACCGCACATTTCCACTCGGCAGGATCGGCGGGTACTGATCGAGGGTGGTTTCGGTGACGGTTTCGCCCGCATCCGTATGGAAAGTGAGCGCACCGGCGGTTTCGCCGTCGTCGGAAAGATAAAACCCAAACGTGTTGGTCGGGCGCGTCAGATCGAAGCGCAGCGTTCCGGCAGCGAGGCTGGGGCGGTACATGAACAAATAATGGGTTCCGTCCTGTGCGGACGCACCGAAGCCGTTTTCGGGGGAGTTCACATCGTTCTGAACTCCCAGCAATCCCGGAGCAGGGGTAACTGAGAAGGCGGAAACCGTGACAGCATCGGTGGAGCGAGCGCGAGGAGCCACGCCCTCGAAACTCTCGAATGAAACCGCACCTGCGGCGGAGAGATAACTCGACTCGGAGGTGTAAATCATCAGTTGGGCGCGAGACGGAGAACTGAGCGAGCACGCTCCGAACACGCTCAGACAGAGGGTGGCACTACGGATCAATCGTATGGGAAAACTCATGGGAGGCTCCTTTCCACAGAGGGAAAACTCGGATAAACACGCCCGCGAGAGCAGTGGGGAAAAGAAGGGCTACACTCACCCGATAGCATATCCGAAAAGCTCGCCCGATGTCAAGACCGAGTTTGAAAAACCAACGATGAGAGCGACGCTTGCTGAACGCCCTCCGCATCGAAATTCTCTGGCGAAAGCCAGGTCTCGAACGCGGGTTCGATCAGGGGCCACTCGGCGTCCGTAATCGAGAACCACGCCGTATCCCGGTTGCGCCCCTTGGTGACAATCGCCTGTCGGAAGACCCCCTCAAACGTGAAACCCAAACGCAAAGCGGCGGCGCGAGACCCTTCATTCAGCGAATCACACTTCCACTCATACCGACGATAGCCGAGCGAAAACGCGGTCTTCATCATCAGAAACATTGCTTCCGTAGCGGCAGTTGTCCGTTGCAACAACGGCGAAAAGCCGACGTGTCCGACTTCAATGCACCCGTGTTCGGGCACAATCCTCATGTAAGCGGCGACTCCCACCGCCGACTCTCGCGCTAAATCCACAATCGCAAAGAAGAACGGATCGGTGGTACTTGACTTCTCTTGCACCCACTCGCGGTAGTCCTCCAACCGCTCCATCGGCTCGGCAAAAAGGTACGTCCACATTCGCCCGTCGGTGTCGAGCGAATTTGCCGCGAAGAGTTGGTCGGCATGACGCTCGGCACTCAGCGGTTCGAAGCGGCAGAAACGTCCGTGCATCGGTTCACGAGGCGGGTGTGGGGGCGGGCTCCAGTCGGGAATGGGGAAGCCAATTGGTTGTCCGAGCGCGTTCAGGTGAGGGTTCATACCCCTAGTTTCCACAAATTCGCGAATGATGTCAACGTATTGCAAAGCCCGGAAGGGTCTTATCCACGAGGGGTAAGAATGGCAAGGCACTTCAGTGCCTTGCCAATCGGCTACGCCGGACTGTGTTTCGTACCGAACGAGAGGGAGGCAAACTTCTCAAAAAGATGAGCATCGTGTGCAGAGTGCCCTCTGCCAACGGCGCATCACGAGGCACTGAAGTGCCTTGATGACGAAGGCACAAAAACCACACGCAAGCTGCAAGCAAGAGAGGAAATCGCTCTCGAAATCTCGAAATAGCCCTTGCACTCAAGCAATTTATTCGACCAGAATTCAGGGTTTATCAAGGAGAGAAACATTGGCAAAAAAGCAAATCAATCTCGCGCTCATCGGCTATCAATTCATGGGCAAGGCGCACTCAAACGCCTACCGCCAGGTGGCCCGCTATTTCGATCTCGATGTGGAACCGGTGATGAAGGTGCTGGTGGGCCGCAGCGAAGAGAAAGTGAAGGCGGCGGCAGCACAGTTCGGCTGGCAGGAATACGCCACAAGCTGGGAGGAGGTGATTGCCCGCGACGATATTCACGTCATAGATATTGGAACTCCGAACGACACCCACGCCCTTATCACCCAGAAAGCTCTGGCAGCGGGCAAACACGTTCTCTGTGAAAAGCCGCTTGCGATCACGGTGGACGACGCCAAAACCTCTTACGAACTGGCGAAAAGCAAGGGCTTGATCAACGGGATTTGCCACAACTATCGCTTTGCCCCCGCCATTGCCCTCGCGCAGCAGATGGTGGCGAGCGGCAGGCTCGGCGCGATTCGGCACTTCCGGGGCGTGTATTTGCAGGACTGGATTGTTGATCCCGCTGTGCCGCTGGTCTGGCGGCTCGATAAAAATATCGCGGGTTCCGGTTCGCACGGCGACCTCAACGCCCACCTGATTGACACCGCCCGCTTTGTGATGGGAACGGAATTCACCGAAGTCTGCGGTCTATCAGAAACCTTTATCAAGCGGCGTCCTCTGCTTGCCGACACCGACGGCGGCCTTTCCGGGTTTAAGAGTACGGGCGAAATGGGCGACGTGACGGTGGATGACGTAACCTCATTTTTGGCCCGCTTCGAGAACGGAGCGACCGGAACCTTCGAGGCAACCCGGCTGGCTCCCGGACGCAAAAATTACAACCACTGGGAAATCAACGGAGAAAAAGGCTCGATTGTGTACAATCAGGAGCGAATGAACGAACTGGAAGTGTATGTGACGGACGATCCGGCAGGCTTGCAGGGTTTTCATCTCGTACAGGCAACCGAGAGCGAGATGCCCTACATGAGTGCGTACTGGCCCGTCGCGCACATCATCGGCTACGAGCACACCTTTATCAATATGGTCAAGGATTTCCTGGAAGCAGTCGGAAAGGGAACCGAGTTCACGCCGAGTTTCTACGACGGCTACCGAAACCAGATTGTGCTGGACGCCGTTGAAAAGTCCGCCCACGCGAAAGCCTGGGCATCTACAAAAGAGTAAAAAGGAGAGGGCCGAGGGAGAGAACTACCAAATGTTGCTCGCTCTGTCCCGCCTCCGATTTTCGTGGGACGAACCCATGATAACGCAAACGGCTCTGCGGCTTAAAACCAAAATCCTCTCCGGCAAACGACTGAAAGTTACCGTCCCGGAACTGAATGAAGGCGATGAAGTAGAGCGGATCGTTCTGCGTTCGGAGGAAACTACGTTTTTATCCGATAAAGAGCAAATACGAGTTTGTGACCTGCTGCATCACTGCCCCCTCACCGCTTACCGCCGAGAGTTGGGCACGGATCGAACGTGAGATACAAGAGGAAAAAGATGCACGGGACGATTGATCCACGCAATGATAAAAGGTCAATGGAATACCAATGTTAACTGACCAACAGATGCCCTTTCCTGAAACGCTAAAACTGGCAAAACCCGGCGAAACGGTAACATTGGGTAGTTATCCGCAGACAGCGGACGGCAAAGATAAAACTCCGATAGAATGGAAAGTGCTGCAAAATTCCGGGAGTGAAATTTTTCTTTTAAGCGACTATCTTCTGGACTGCAAGCGGTACCACCGTGACTATGTGGAAATCAATTGGCGTGACTGCGATTTGCGGAGGTGGTTGAACGATACGTTTTATCACGCGGCGTTCGATGCCGATGAAAAGGCATTTATCAAGACGACCCATTGTAGGGACAACGGTGCAGAAAGTCCTGATACGGAGGATAAGGTTTTTTTGCTCAACGTTGCGGAAGCGAAAAGTCTGACCGACACGCAGGGCAAAAACACTCTCTGCATCAGGCGTCGTGCCGTAGGAACAAACTTTGCTCAAGCTAAAAAAGACGATGGCTGTCGTTTGTATGTGTACGACAAAACCGTCGAAAAAGATTATCTCCTCGAAAACGGTGCAAGACGAGGCTGCTCTTGGTGGTGGTTAAGATCGCAACTGCATGAAAGCTCGTCTCGTGCCGTTTTTGTGGGGATGCGAAGCACCCTTCGCACTTATGGGCGTGTTGATCTCATTTATTACGGGGTGCGCCCCGCTCTCAAACTTGATTTGAACTCTATTCCGTTAATTGTTCGCCATAGCAGCGGGTGATTGCAGGACTGAGGCGGGTGGGCGAAGCGAGAATGGCGCGTACCATGCACCGTGTCACTAGTTTCACGGTATCGAGTGTCTCGCTATTGTTGGTGTTATCCAGAGCAAGAGAGGATATTTCCGTTCTTCTTCAGGGGCAGAACTCTGAATTGCCGAACAAAAGACGCGGAAAGCAGTGCAAGTGCCTCCGCTGCTGGCTTGAAGCGATTTAGGTCAACAGAAGGATCGCCGCGTTTCTTCGCTCGCTTTTCGTAGCGAGCCGCCTCTTCCCTAGCGTCCTTTCTTTCGGTTGGCATCTATTTGCTTCTCTAATCTCCCAACTTCTTTTTCCCGGCGATCAACCTGACCTGTCCTGAGCGTATACTCTTTAGGACGGAAGGACAACGCCGTCTGACCTCACTATTTTTTCAGGAGACTCCGATACGATGACGCTCAATGTTGGCGACCTCGCCCCCGATTTCACCCTGCCCGATCAAGATGGCAGCGAAACCACGCTTTCCGCTCTGCGCGGACAAAACGTAGTGCTCTTTTTTTACCCGAAGGCCGATACGCCCGGCTGTACCCTCGAAGCCTGCGCCTTCAGTGAAGCGAAAACCGATTTTGACGGTAAAGACGCGGTACTCCTTGGAATTTCGCCCGACACCTCCGCTGATCAGCTCAAGTTCGCCAGCAAGTACGGATTGAAAATGAAGCTGATGGCGGATTCAAACCACGAGGTGGCAGAAAAATACGGGGTCTGGGGAGAAAAATCCATGTACGGCAAAACGTATCTAGGGGTAGACCGTACCACGTTTATCATTGATGCCGAAGGCAGGCTCGTGCACATTTTCCAGAAAGTGAAGCCGGACGGTCATGCCGCCGAGGTGCTGCAGATTTTGCAGGCGTAGGGTGAATTGACCGGTTGTGAGGAATCCAAGGGCGGAGCAGACGGAAAACGCCGTTTGCTCCGCCCTTGGATGCTTTCTGCCGACCTTCGTGAGGAGAAGCGATGCGAAGAAAGCGAGCGCGGGATGTCCCCCTCTTCGTGAAGAGATCGCGACCGGGCGACTTCGGGAGGCTCCGCCGACTCATCAGGAAGTCGAAGCGGACAGGAAAAGAATAGCAGAGGGTCGCAAAAGACACTATCAAATCGGTCATAATAAGGGTGTGGCATTTTTCACAGAAAGCGATCCTGCGATGACGGACACTTCCCCCCGACCCTTCGAGGTTACCACATTTGGCGAAACGATGCTTCGCCTTCATGCCCCCGGCTATGAACGGCTGGAAGCAGCGCACCGATTGGAAGTTCGGATCGGCGGCTCCGAGTCGAACACGGCGGTGGCTTTGGCGCGGCTCGGACTGAAGGCTGCGTGGTGGAGCAAACTGCCTGACAACTCGCTCGGCAGGCGCATCGAAAACGAACTTCACCGCTGGGGCATTGACACCTCGGCGGTTCTCTGGGACAAAAGCCCGGAGGCACGCGCCGGATTGTATTTTCTCGACTTCGGCACGCCGCCGCGTGGAACCGAAGTGCTGTATGATCGCGCTCATTCTTCTGCAAGTCATCTATATCCCTCCGATCTGGATTCCTACCTTATCGAACGCAGCCAGCTCCTGCATCTCACCGGCATCACGCCCGCCCTCAGTGCCTCCTGCGCCGATACCTTCCGCCGCGCTATCGGTCTGGCAAAGCAGGCCGGAACAAAAATCTCGCTTGATACGAATTACCGCAGCAAGCTCTGGTCGCCCGATACTGCACGGCATACGCTTTCGATGGTGATGAGCGACCTCGACCTGCTGATTACGCCGCAGTCCGATGCCGAAATGCTGTTTGGAATCACGGGAACCGGCACCGAAATCGCCCGCGAATTTCGGAAGCGGTTCGGCGTTCCGGCAGTGGTGGTGACGTGCGGAAGCGAGGGAGCCTTTGCGCTGGATGACAGGGGAGAGTGGTTTGCCGAACCGCACGAACTGGGGCCAATTGTGGATCGTGTGGGGGCGGGGGATGCTTTTGACGGCGGCGTTCTTTACGGCTACCTTCAGGGCGACCTCGGTTTGGGGTTAGACTACGGGGTGGCGATGGCCGCTCTCAAGCACACCATTCCCGGCGATCTGTTGATCGTTTCCCGCGACGAAATCGAGCGGGTGCGGGCAGGCGGCAGCGCAGGCATTCGACGGTAGCTCTGTTGATTCAATTGATAAAGAGCAAGAAATTCTTTTCCGAATAAAGCCGAAGATGAAAACGATGGGACTGATCGGCGGGACAAGTTGGGAAAGCACCGCGATCTATTATGAACAACTCAATCTCGCAGTCAAAGCCCGGTTGGGCGGACTCCATTCCGCGAAAATTGTACTCGCTTCGTTCGACTTCGCCAAAATCGCTGCCCTGCAGCATGAGGGCAATTGGGACGAAATCGCCCGCATTGTGGCCGAAGTCGCTCATCGTCTGGAGAGCGCGGGGGCAGACGTACTCGCGATTTGCGCCAATACCATGCACAAAGGGGTAGAGGAGGCACAGGCTTTGGTTTCGACCCCGGTTCTGCACAGTGGGGAGGTAACGCGCAAGGCGGTACTCGCGCAGAGAGTGGGGCGAGTCGTTCTGCTCGGCACTCGTTATATGATGGAAGGAAATTTTATACGGGATCGCCTAAGTGGTGCATCCGTCAAATCGGGTACACTTTATTCATGGCAATCAAACTTCGCTCACTTACCGACGACGAACGTTCCGCACTGGAACGCCTGGCTCACTCGCGCACGGCTCCGGCAAGACAGGTCGAACGCGCTCAAATCGTCGTGTACGCCTCCCAAGGGAAGACGATCCCCGCGATTGCTTCGCAGTTGCGTTTGCATTCGCAAACCGTGCGCGACTGGGTCAAACGCTTCAACCAAAACGGTCTCCCCGGTCTTGACGACCTGCCCCGCCCCGGCAAACCGCCGACCTATACCGCAACGCAACGCGCCGAAGTGATTGCCTTGACGCTCACCGACCCACAAACGCTGGGCTTGCCTTTCGCTTGCTGGACCCTGGATCGCCTGGTCGCTTACCTGCACGAAGCAAAGCAAATTCCGATGCAACGCAGTCGGGTCAGCGAACTCCTGATTGCCGAAGGGTTGCGCTGGCGAGCGCAGGAAACGTGGTTTGGCGAACGGGTGGATCCCGACTTCGCCGAAAAAAAGGGCGCATCGAAACGCTCTATACCGCTCCCCCCGAAGGCAGCCTTGTAATCTGCCTTGACGAAATGGGGCCGCTGTCCGCCAAGAGTTATCTGGGCAGGCAACCTGTTCGCGCCGTGCCGCAAACCCCGGCGCACCCTGCCGAGCGAGCAAAGCAGGAAGCCGACTATGGACGACGTGGCAAAGGCTATGTTTTTGGTGCCTTCCGTCCTGCTACCGGGGGCGCTTTGACCGCGTGTTACGGTGGGCGAACGATTGCGAACTGGACGGACTTTTTAAGTCAGGTGGAAACGTGGCTCCCTGCCGAGTGTGAGCGGGTCTATGCGATTTTGGACAACCTCAACACGCACCGAGCGACGGACGTTCTCCTGTTTTGTTTGGCGCATCCGCGTTGGGAATTCGTTTTCCAGCCGACGTATGCGGCGTATCTGAACCTGATCGAACCCTGGTGGAAAATCCTGCGTTCTCTTGCGCTCAAAGGAAAACGCTTTGAGACGTGGGAAGAGATCGAGGGGGCGATCGAGAAAGCCACCGTTTACTGGAACCAGCAGAGGCACCCGTTCGTCTGGGGACGCAGGCGACGCCACAAAGCAAAGCGCAAGCCCGGTGTGGCGGCGATGCCTAAGCCCGCTTGAAAGTGAAGCCCATTAACCGGATGCACCACTAAGCGCAGGGAGTGATTTGGGCGTCATCATTCCGAACGATGAGGAAAGGTTTGCCCTGCAAGTGATGGTTTAGGAAGAACTGTGTCAGGGGGTTCTGTCACCAACTTCGAAAGCGCGTCTCCTCACGATGATCACCCGCCTCCAAACCCAAGAAAAGGTACAAGGCATGATCTTAGGGTGCACGGAATTGATGCTTCTTCTGAAACCCCAAAGACAATGCGTTGCCGCTATTCGACACGCTTGCCCTTCATATCGCCTCTCTCATAGACTTGGTTCTTTCTCCCTAGATGTGTGAAAATTTTCCTAAAAAACACTAGATAGGCTTGTTTTTTGATTCCGTTATCGGCTATGATGAAAATGGAAGGGAAAACGGAAACTTTTTCCTCCAGAAATCGGTCTTGAAAGGTGTAGACGGTTTTCTTGTGAATGGGTTTTACGGGCCTTCCCCGTTGAGCAACTTCCAAGCAGACGCCGATAAAACACCAGTGACGCAGACAGCCTTCCCGTTCTGCGGTCCTTTCCAAAGCCTGTTTTTGGAGAGTCAACAGGCTTGGCGCACTTCGAGGCGTACCTCCCTCGGAACCGCCGCACACCCATATCATCCTGCGGGTTGCGTTCCGCAGAGCGTATCTTTCTTTGCGGGTGCTTTTCAAGCCCTCTTTCAGGGGAGGAAAAGCCTGTCGCGTGCCCGTAACGGAAAGAACCGCCCCTCGGCCCGCCCGCTGACTTTGCGACGAAGCCTGTCTTCGCGCTGGAGTGGCTCGCCTAACCCTATGGCAAAAGACCTTTTCTCAACTCAGCCCGCCTCCGCATCTCCCAATCCGGTTTCCGATCCTTTCGTTCCGCCGCTCGCTTCCGAAGGCGTATCGGCCCCCCTGACCGCCCTGCAGCAGCGGGTCACCGACAACCTCGACCAACTGCTCGATGTGCTCCCGCCCATGCTGCGTCACCGCCTCGAAGGAATGGAGTCTCTGGACGATCTACTGGAAATCGTTCTTGATCTGGGGCGGATTCCCGAAGCCCGCTTTGTCAACGACGCGCTCGAGCTCGGCGAACTCCCGATCACTGCCGAAGACCTTGAATATGTGACCTCGCGGATCGGTTCGTTCGGCAAAGACAACCGCGCCGGGATCGAGCGTACCCTGCACCGCATCTCAGCCATCCGAAACCGGCAGGGCAAAGTCGTCGGCTTGACGTGCCGCATCGGTCGTGCTGTTTACGGTACGATTGACATTATTCAGGACATCGTGGAGAGCGGAAAATCCATTCTGCTGCTGGGCCGTCCCGGACGCGGCAAAACGACGAAACTGCGCGAGGTTGCCCGTATACTTTCCACCGAAGTGAAAAAGCGGGTGGTGATTGTGGATACCTCCAACGAAATCGCCGGGGACGGCGATATTCCGCACCCCGCCATCGGACGCTCACGCCGAATGCAGGTCGCCACTCCCGAAGAGCAGCACCATGTGATGATCGAGGCAGTGGAAAACCATATGCCGGAAGTAATCGTCATTGACGAGATTGGAACCGAGCAGGAGGCATTTGCGGCGCGAACGATTGCAGAGCGCGGCGTCCAGCTCGTGGGCACGGCGCACGGCAACACCCTCGAAAACCTGATGATGAACCCGACCCTTTCCGACCTTGTGGGCGGAATTCAGGCGGTGACCCTCTCCGATGACGAGGCCAAACGGCGCGGAACTCAAAAGACGGTGCTGGAGCGCAAAGCCCCGCCGACGTTCGAGGTTATCATCGAGATTGTTGAGGTAGATAAGCTTGCGCTGCATCTCAATGTCGAGCAGACGGTGGATCGCCTGCTGCGCGGTGCGCCGCCTCGCCCGGAGATTCGCGTTCGCAACGAAAGCGGCGAAATCGAAGTCGTTCAGCGAGCCGACACGCCGCCTAAAATTCGCGAAGTCCAGGACGAAGACGAAGAGGACGGCGGCTGGGGAACCCCCTCCGGCAATCCCCGCAACGGACGCAATGGACGAAGTGAACCGCAAACCCCGGAGGGCAGTATCGGCAAGCGGGCGCGGCTCGTTCCCCGTACCGGAACGAATGCTCTCACCAATTCGGTCTCGGCTCCAACCCCGCCAAATCCGCAAACGACGCCTAAAAAACTGCCCTCGACCGTGCGGATTTTCCCGTATGGGGTGAGCCGCAGCCGACTGGATCGTGCCATTGCCGAAAGCCGGGTTCCCGCCTATGTCGCCCGTGACGTGAGCGACGCCGATGTCGTGCTGGCCCTGAAAGCGACCTACAAAAACGAACCCGGCAAAATGCGGGAGGCAAGCCTTAAAAAACTGCCCGTCTATGTGGTGCGCTCGAATACCTACGCGCAAATCGCCAACTCGATCCGCGACATCTTCGGTCTGGGCGGCGTCACCGACGAAAGCGAAGAGAACATCGAAGAATCGCTGTTGGAAGTGCAGGATGCGGTGGATCAGGTGAAGCAGACTCGTCAAGCAGTGGAACTGATGCCTGCAAACTCCTACACGCGCCGCCTTCAGCACCAGCTCGTTGAGCGGTACGAACTCTCTTCGGAAAGCGTCGGTGTGGAGCCGCAGCGTCGGGTACGCATTCTGCCCGCCGGACTGGGGAAGTAGAAAACAGAAATTTCTCAAACTCGGTGCATTTGCTTAATCCAGGCCTAAAGTTCCGGTCTAAGCGGCGTGCCGCCATGTGTCCGAAGGACACGAAACCTGCAAGGGCAGATTACGGGGGCAAACCGATTTGAGATGTTTTTCTGAAAAAGGAGGGGTAAAGAATTCCATCTCTTTACCCCTCCTGTCGTTTCGCTTCAGTCTGCCGGAGAAATTTTAGAATGGAACTGACTCATTTTCTAATCAGAGACGTAAAAATCGTCGAGCGAAAAAGTGTCAAAGTCACGACTTTTAGCCCGGAAATGTTGGCAGCGACAACGCGCATCCTTCCTTTGTTACGCGAACGAGATGCAGAGAAGCGCCGTCTTTCAAAGGCGGAACACAAACGGGTCTTAGCGAAAGCCTCCAACTCAGGCATCGGAAGCACCCTTCCGATGCCGGGCGAACTGGTTACGGAGTACCCGGAAGAGGTTCTCCAGGAAAGGGAGCGTCTTCAGTTCAATGCACAACCCGAACTATTCGAAGAAGATAACTCGGCCATCTCGCTCGGTCTCAGCCCGACAAGAAAAGCCATTCTCGATTGCCGAGGACAGCAATTACTGCTTTTGTCTCTGGTACGGCGGAAAACCGCTCCTCGTGAATATCGTATCACCCGCGACAACGAATGTCGCCCCCTTTATCGAGCGGGCAATCATGACCCCACTCAGGCAGGAGACCTGGCAACGATTGGCCCGACCGAGCGGCACACAAAGCAAGCAGAAATCAAGCCGTTAGCCTCGGAAATCGTGACCAGGTCTCCTGCATTGGTGAGCCTCTTTCTGACCGACCCCGTTGAAATTACAGTAGAGACACAAGCGCAAATGTTCGCTTTTGCCCAGGGATTGGCGTTGGCAATCCTCTCTTGAACCGAAGACAAAGTCCTCCATGACTCTCGCTCCTGATACTGAAAACCCGGATGCCGAAGAAAAACCGAAACTCAGTCGTACTGTGGTCGCGCTCGGTTTTGTCAGTCTCTTTACGGACATGAGTTCGGAGATGGTGTACACGCAGGTTCCAGTGTTTTTGATTCGGGTGCTGGGAGCACCGCCCTGGGTAATCGGCGTGATCGAAGGCATTGCGGAAAGCACCGCGAGTTTGTTTCGGCTGGTGTCGGGGCGCATTTCGGATCGGATCGGGCGACGCAAGCCGCTGACGCTGCTGGGCTACGGGTTCGGCGCAGTCTCCAAACCGTTAATGGCTCTGTCTACGGCGTGGGGCGGGGTACTTGCGCTTCGGTTTCTGGATCGTCTCGGCAAGGGGTTGCGATCCGCGCCGAGGGATGCCCTGATTACCGAAACTACGCCGAAAGCGATTCGGGGCCGTGCTTTTGGATTTCATCGGGCGATGGATACCACCGGAGCCGTGTTCGGGCCGCTGCTTGGCTTGTGGTTTCTCGGTCAGGTGGGCGGTGATCTTGCACACCGGCTGCGCTCCCTGTTTTTGTTTGCGGGGATTCCGGGCCTGCTCGCCGTTTTAACGCTTTTCATTTTCGTTCGGGAAAAGGCTCTCCCGCAGAACGCAGAGCCAAAAGCCTCCGCGCCCCTTCGGTTTCGTTGGAGCGAACTCACCCCCGAGTACCGCCGCTTTTTGGGGGCAATGCTCGTGTTTACGCTCGGCAATTCCAGCGATGCATTTCTCATGGTGCGGGCGGGCCAATTAGGATTTTCCAGCACGCAGCTGCTCTGGCTTTACGCCGCGTTCAATCTGGTGGAGGCTTTTCTCGGTTATGCGGCGGGAAAGGGGTCGGATCGGGTGGGGCGTCGTCCGCTGATTGTCGCCGGGCTATTCGTCTACGCTCTGGTGTACCTGGGATTTGCGGTGGTCACGCCGGGGTCACGGGGCTGGGTCTGGGTTTTGTTTCTTTTGTATGGCGGCTATTCTACGCTGACAGGCGGAGCGCAGCGGGCGTTTGCCGCCGATCTGTCTGACCCGGAAAGGCGAGCCACTCAGATCGGAGCCTACCATACGGTGCTGGGCTTTGCCCTGCTCCCTGCCAGCCTGATCGCGGGCTGGCTTTTCGGTCAGAACCCGGCATTTCCCTTTTTCTTCGGTTCGGTTTTCGCGCTGCTGGGAGCCGTGCTGCTTTCCAGAAACGTTTCGAGCCGCTTTTCTGAGGTGGAAAGGAGTTAAATGCTGCCAGGAGTATTCATCACTTTCGAGGGAGTGGAGGGCGCAGGAAAAACCACCCAGATTCGGCTTTTGCGGGAAGCTCTGACAGCGGAAGGCTGGTCTGTTCTGGTCACCCGTGAGCCAGGCGGCGACCCGGTGGCGGAGGGGGTGCGCTCGCTTTTGCTGCACACGGAGATGGCGCCAAGGGCGGAACTGCTGCTGTTTCTGGCGTCACGGGCACAGAATGTGGAGCGCGTGGTTCGTCCGGAGTTGAAACGGGGAACCATTGTGCTCTGTGACCGATATACGGATTCAAGTGTGGCGTATCAGGGGGTGGCACGCGGGCTGGGGCGCGAGGTGGTAATCGAACTGAACCGGTTTGCAACGGGCGGGCTGGAGCCGGATTTAACGCTGCTGCTGGACTTGCCGCCGGAAATCGGGCTGGCACGTCAGGCAGAGCACAACCTCATGGAAGCCGAAAGCCTTCAGTTTCATCAAAAAGTTCGGGAGGGATTCCGGGCAGAAGCGGTGAATAACCCTTCACGATTTCTGATGCTTGACGCCGCTCAGTCTTCAGAAATGCTTCACGGGCAAATTCTGGCAGCGGTGCGGAAAAGGCTAAACTCACCCGCCGCGTCAGAGAGAAGCAAAACCGAATAAAAGAGGCTGTTCCATGAAACTTGTGATTACCGTTGTCCATGACCGCGACAAAAATAAAATTACTGAAGCCCTGCTGCGAAACGGGTTTAAGTTCACCAAAATCGGTTCGACCGGCGGGTTTCTGCGCGAAGGCAATGTTACCCTTCTGATTGGGGTGGAGGGCAAAGAGGTGGAGCGGCTCGTTCAGGTGATCGCCGACAGCTGCAAAACCCGTGAGCAGTTTGTCAATGTGCTGCCCCCCGACGCCGCCCCGGTGGGAACCTTTATGCCCTCTCCGGTCAAGGTGCTGGTCGGCGGCGCGGTTTGCTTTGTAATGGACGTGGAGCGGTTCGAGCGGTTCTAGCGGCACTCAGGGAGTCGTTAGAGGACAGCAGCGTTTTGCGGAATTCCAAGCCAAGCTCCGAGGGGGTCAGTCGAACTTCCGTCACGCCCTCTGCCCAGGACCCCACTTCATAGGGCGAAAAAATAAAATGCAGTCCGTCGCGCTCCACCACAAAATTGTCGAGCTGTAGGACCGTAAGATCGCTGACGGTTCCGTCCTGCACAAAAGAGCCTTTGTCTTTCAGAAGATGGAGCTTGTTGAGCAGAGCATCTTTCACCTGAAGGCGGACATCGGAGGCGGCAGTTTTTTGATCGAAGAAATCCAGCAGGGCCAATTGTTTTGGTTTGCCGTCCTTTTTACCAAAATTAAAGCAGGTAATTCCGTACCCAGGATGTGCTCCGCCTGAGTAGAAGGAAACTCCCACCTCGACGGAAATCAGGGAGGAAGCCGCGTTCAGGTGAATTTTCGCCGCGAAATCCTGCGAATACTCCGGGACTGCTGACCTTTTCGGCGGCGCATCGGTTTCTTGAAGAAACTTTTTCTGCTCGGCTTTCACAAAAGCGGTCAGGGTGGAGTTCGCCAGAGCCGTCACCGGGGTTTGCGCCCGAAATACTGGCAGCTTTGCCGACGAGACCACGCCGCGCTTTTTCACAGTGAAGGTTTGGTACGTTACCTGCGCCCCGGCTGAAACCGTTCCTAAAATCCCCGTTGCGGCAACAGCAAACAGAGGCAGCCCTCCCGTTCTATTCCTCAAAATTTTCTCCTCATTTTATTGAGCGTTTGCGTCTGAGAAGCGTAAAAAGCAGTCCCAGCAACGCCCCGGCTCCGGCTCCCCCAAGGGCAAGAATGAGAAACATCTTCGCGGTGTTGTAGACACCTGCGGTTCCCAAGAGCAAAATCAGCAAAAAGGCAATTGCCAGCGAGCCCATGCAAAAACCAATGCCTGCGGCCTGTCCCAGGATCAGGGCTAAAATTCTCCGGACGAGAGGCGAAATCTCCTGGCGAACTTTCCCAAGCCGATGAAAAATCGGAATACTGAGCGGCAGACCCAGAGCTGCCCCTATTATGAGAAACCGAGACAGGTAAAGGGTGTCTGAGGCCCCGGAGCCAGGGTTTCCGAAAATTCGATCCGACAACCAAAACAGTCCGCTGCCAACGCCTACGATGCCTGGAACGAGAATCGCTCCCAATGCCGCGCTCTTGCCGAGAGTAGAAAACATGATGCACCTCTTTATCTTTTCGGGTTCCCCTAGAAAGCAGGACCGTCAGAGGAACTATTTATTCTACGCGGCAGAGCTTTCAACAAAACTAGGTCGTTCTTCCTATTTGTCGAAAAGAGTTTAAGAAAAGCAGAATGTCGGTTTAGATGACTTCAAGGCCGTCGCGATCCGGCAGGAGGGGAAAGGAAGCGTGAGGTTCGCGCTGATACCAAAACGCGGTGGAGGCAAGGTCGTCTTGAAGCGGCAAATAGCGTCCGCCGGATCGCCAGCCCAACGCCTGAATCGTGACTTTCAAGTTTTGCTCAAAGCGGATCGGGTCGGGAATGTGCCAGCGGTACATTCCGTGCCGCTGCTGCGAACGATACATTCCGCCTTCGCCCGACATAATGACCTGCGGCATCCCTAAAAACGGCGTCGAGAACGTACCGTACTGCCCCTGCGGGTGCTCAAAATTCCAGGCTCCGCCGAAATAATCCTCGGTTCCCGTGCCGCAAATCGTGGGGAAATCGGTGTCGCCGTCCAGGAAGAATTTGATCTCTCCCTCGCCCCACCACCCCGTATTGTTCACCTGCCATGCGAGGTACGTGCCGACATACTGTCCCTGCCCCGTCACGCCGTCCAGCAGGGTGTGAACCTCTTTGTAGGGAAGGGGGTTCGAGCGGCGAAACTGCGCGTGAAAGTAGGCGTGATCGTCGGGAACCTCGGTGAGGGTGTAATCCACCTGATAGTAGTAGCCCCGGCACTCCTCTTCCGTCAGATTTTCGAGGGTGATTTTCGCGTTTTTGCGAAACGGCATTTCCCAGTAGGAGTTAAAGCCGCCCGCCGGGTTCACCGAAATCGGCAGCGAATTGACGTTGCACCGCTGTCCCCAGCCGTTGCAAAAAAAGTCGCCCAGCGGGGTTTCGACGGAGGGGGTCGGCTCATCGTCCCAGAAAATCCGCAGCACCAGTTTGCGCCACCAGTCGGGGTGAACGGTGTTCCAGAAATGCTGAATGGCTCCGGGGCCTTCGATTTCGGCAATCGTGGCGGTTTGGCGCGGAGCTAGATGAATCGAGGGCGAGACTTTCCAGCCCTGTCCTAAATCCTGTGCGGCTCTGGCTCCGGTTCCTTCGGTCGCCATCCCCGCTTTGCCTTTTTCGCCCGTAAAATTTTCCGCGCTGATCGAGCGGGTTTTTGCCGCCGAAAGCCGCGAGACATTGTGCAGTCCCATCCCCAGCCCGTTAAAATTTAGATCGCTCATCTCTCTCCTCAGCGAGTGCCGCCCGTTTTTTCGATTATGGCACACACCTCCAAAAAACGCCCGCCAGAAGCGAACAGTTCTGGCGGGCAGGGGCACACAATTTTTGTTGGTGGGGCAACGGATAGCCAGAGCCGAGTATAATCATATAGGAGTAAGCAAAGAAATGGCTGCGAAAGATTTTTATCATGAAGCCTTTGTGCGAGCATTGCAGAAAGACGGTTGGACAATCACGCATGACCCGCTGACGCTGCCTTTTCAGGAAACAAGCCTTCTGATTGATGTGGGTGCGGAGCAAGCGATTGCGGCAGAACGAGGAACGGAGCGGATCGCGGTAGAAATCAAAAGTTTTATCAAACTTTCACCGATGCAGGACTTGAAAGAGGCTCTCGGACAGTATATCCTTTATGCTGATGTCATGATGGAATCGTTTGAGCACGCGGAACGAACGCTCTATCTCGCCGTTCGCGAAGAAACCTACAATGATGTTTTCGACCATGAGCAGACGCTTCGGATTTTGCATCGGCGAAACGTCCGGCTTGTGATCTTCAACCCGATTGAGGAGAAAATCATTCAATGGAAAAACTAGAACGCTACCGCCGCATTGTGCGCGAAGTCTTAACGGAACTTGCAAACTTTCAATATTCTAACCCGGAATTAGCCCACGAAGCCGTCTTTGACGAGGCAAACGACCGCTATCTCGTGATGGCGGTCGGGTGGGAAACTCAGGTACGCCGTGTCCATTTTTGTCTTGTTCATATAGACATCGTGAATGAGAAAATTTGGATTCAGCGGGATGGCACGGAAGACGGAGTCGGGTACACGATTGAGGCGGCAGGCGTTCCAAAATCGGATATTGTCCCTGCCTTTCACCCGATAGATGTCCGCCCGCACACGGGTTATGCGGTCGCCTGAATCTCCTCTTTTTGTTTCTGTGAAAAGGCCCTGCCCCAAACGTGGTCTTCGTATTGGGGCAGGGCCTTTGATTTTACTTTCGGAAGGCGGCTTCTTCCGGGTGTTCTGAGGCGGGTGCGGCGATACTCGGTATCGCGCCGAACGGAGCGAATGGGAATTCAGTCCGCTATTATCCGCGCCAGTGGCCTCAAAGGTGGAGCTTGCTTCAATCCCTGATTATGTACGGGAGTGGGGCTGGGAGCGGCACGATTACATTCTGCGTGATGAAAGTCCCGGACGCAGCAACTGTCTGCCCTGCCCCCCTCGCTCTGACCCGATAATAGTAAAGGCGATTCGGCCTTAACCCCGTGAGCACAACCCGATGCGCCGCCGCTTGCAGCGGATCACTGACAGTGGTTCCGTAAGAGGGGGGCGTTCCGTATTCGACTGTCCCCGATGACGGCAGCGACGTAGACCAAGTCACTACCGCCGAAGACGTTCCAATCTCCGACGCGCCCTGCCCTAAATCCTGCGCGGCTCTGGCTCCGGTTCCTTCGGTCGCCATCCCCGCTTTGCCTTTTTCGCCCATGAAATTCTCCGCGCTGATCGAGCGGGTTTTTGCCGCCGAAAGCCGCGAGACATTGTGCAGTCCCATCCCCAGCCCGTTGAATGTGCCGCCGTTCATCCTATCCTCCCTTTTGCTCGCCCTATTCCAAAACCACGACCAGAACGCCAGTACGCCCAAAGGGAGCGGACTGCGGAAGGTAGGGCACTTCCGCCAGCGATTCGATCTCTACATCGTACCGCAGGATTCCATTCCCTGCTTTTGTCCCGGTTTCTTTAAGAGCCTTGAGTCTGCCCTCGGCACGCTGCCTTCCGTCCCGACAGAGAATGACGACAGCGCATCCCGGCAAACATTGCTCGGCTTTCCCTTTCGGAATGGCGTACCCGTTCCCGACGCTGAATTCGAGTGTCTCTGCGTAACTGCGTTTGCCCTCGTCGTTTACCTGTCCTTGAGGGAGATTGAGAAAGAGTGTCGTCATCGAACCAGGCTCCTTTTTCGCCATTTTACCCGGTTTACAACGAAAACTCCCGACGGATCTCAGAGCGATTCTGAGGAACGTCGGGAGTGACATTTCGAAGTGAGGCTATGATTTATTTGCTGAAGGCGGACTTCAGACCTTCGGCAGCAAACATTTCCGCGTCTTTTGCTTTGTCCACCACCGCTCCCATGCCGAAGAACTCGTGGGAGACGCCGCGGTAGAGGCGATATTGCACTGGAACGCCTCCCGCCTTCAGTTTTTTAGAGAAAGCCTGCCCCTCACTCAGCAGCGGGTCAATCTCGGCGGCGATAATCGTTGCCGGGGGAAGCCCGGCTGTGCTGCCTTTGGTAATCGCGAAGTAGGGATTGTTTTTGTCCTGCGGGCTTTTGAGGGTGTATTTCCCAAACCAGGCGACCATCGCGGAATTGAGCGGTTTCGCGTTTTTGTTCGTTCTATAGGAAGGGCGGCTCTGGTCGCCGTCCGCCACCGGATAAACGAGCACCTGATAAATCGGCATTTTCCCTTTGCGGTCTCGCGCCATCCTACAGGCAGCGGCGGCCATATTGCCCCCGGCACTTTCGCCCATAATCGCCACTTTTTGCGGGTCGCCATGAATGGCGGCGGCGTGGTTCATGACGTACTGAAGCACCGCATACACGTCTTCGTGCGCCGCCGGAAATCGGTGCTCCGGGGCTTTGCGATACTCCACTGAGACAACGACTGCACTGGCCATCTCTGCCATCGCTCGCGGGGAGGCATCATAAACATCGTTGGAAGCGATCACCCAGCCGCCGCCGTGCGCGTAAACCACTACGGGAAAAGGTCCGTCGCCCTTCGGAGTGTAGACCCGCACCGGAACCTTGCCTGCCGCTCCGGGCATCGTCAGGTTTTCGACTTTGGCGAGATTGCTCTGGGGCGTGATCCCTTTTTTCTTCAGCAGGGCTTTCACAGCGGTGGTCGGGTTGGGCTGCTTTCGGGCTTCGGCAGGCGTGAGCTTTTCAATCGGTTTCGGCTTAAGAGAGGCCAGCTCGTCTAAGACTGCTTTCATTTGCGGATCGGGCTGCGGAGGTGTTTGCGCCTGCGTCGGGGAGAAGGTGAGCGAGCCGAGTAGGAGCGCGGCAAACGGGAGAGCGGTACGGTTCATCAATCTGTCGTCCTTTTCTTGAATCGGTCTAGTGCGACCCCCCAAAGGACGCGCTGAGAAAAACCCAGGTTCCAGGCAGGCGCGAGGGGGAACGACGGAAGAAGGTCAAGGAGCGGAGGCGCGTTGAAGGCGATCCCGAATTGCCAGCCATGCTTCGTTCTCCGGGGGGCGGGCGGCCACAATACGGGTCACGGCTGCCTCATCGAGTTCGTAGAGCGCGGCAAACAAACGCGAGGCGTACCCCGGTGCATCAGCGGGCATCTCGATGGGGATCAAATTGGGGTGTGACTGCAAAATCGGAGAGAGCGAAAGAAACGTCAGCCAGCCAACCCGCTCCCCCTGCAAAAGCAGACGTTCCACCTCCGCTGCCCCATCATTTTCGGCAATCCGAAGCGTTGCGTTCGGAGCATAGTGCCGGGACAGCAAACCGGGCGACGGCAGCGGCCCCCTCCCTCCTCCGTGAGGGGTCAGGCTGAAACCGTCGGGCAGCACAATCTCACCGATCACCGCTCGAATTCGATCCGGCGAAATCAAGCCGGGGCGCAGCAGGCGCGGCGGGGTTTCGGTCAGGTTCAACACGGTGGACTCGACGCCCCCCGGAGCGGCTCCGCCGTCGAGAATAAGCGGAGCGTGTTCGCCCAGACTTTTTTCAACATGAATGGCCTGCGTAGGCGAAATCGAAAGCGAGCGGTTTGCACTTGGTGCCGCCACCGGAACACCCGCAAGATCGAGAAGACGGCGAGCCAGCGGATGCAGCGGCACACGAATGCCAACGGTTTCGCCGCCGCCCGTCACCAGGCGGGAGATTTCGGGGCGGCGCGGCAGAACGAGGGTCAGGCCGCCGGGCCAGAACGCCTCCGCAAGTCGGTCGGCGGTGTCTGTCCAGACGGCGGCCACCCCGGAAATCGCCTTTTTTTTGTCAGCGACATGGACGATCAGCGGGTTGCGGGAGGGACGCCCTTTCGCCGCATAGATTTTAGCGACGGCTTCCGGGTTCAGCGCGTTCGCTCCCAGCCCATAGACGGTTTCGGTGGGAAACGCGACAAGTGCGCCCTTCTGAAGCAGTCGGGCTGCCATTTGCAGGTTTTCTTCGGTCGGTGGAACAATGGGCATGAAAAACCTCAGCGGCAGGGAACCGGAAACGCGAGCGAGGGCGGAAGAGCCGCTGCCCGCACCCAGGGAAACGAATCGTAGCGCATCTGGTGCAGGGTTTTGGCAAGGTCGGGGTGGCGATCCGCCTCCGGGTGAAGCCGAACAGCGATCAGGGTACGCGGGATCGGCAGCCCTGCCCGCCCCAGATAGATCAACTCCCTGCGCTGCACCGGAGACAGCGGCTTTTCCGGGTTCAGCAAAGCGTCTTCCACCGAGGTCGGCAGCTGAAGTTCCGGCAGTACCGCCCGCCTTAACTGCGAAAACATCTCCTCCGCGTCGCCAGACTGCAAAGCAGACGCCGCTTTTTTCAACGCTGTGCCCCAGCGGTTTCTTTCCTTCGCTCCCCGCTCAAAAAGAAATTCCGCCCATGCCTCCCGCATCGGTGCACCTCGCTCCCCCGCTCCGAAAACTCGATCCGGGTAGGCGGCGGAGTAGGCGAGCATCCGGGTGATCGCCTCGGTGGTCACGTCGTGCAAAAACCCCCGCTCGCCGGTTCGTCCTAGGCGCAGCACATGGGTAAACGTGCGGGCAAACTCTGCTTCCCGAATCGTTTCCGTCTCACCCCGCACCCGGTGGTGATAGTAGAGATTTTCGTCGTGAGCGGTCACGAGGGTCAGGTCTTCGAGGATCGGCTCCATCGTTTCGGGGAAATCGCAAGCGTAGGGATTGCGGGGGGGCGATTCGGGCGGCTCCGGGGGATCGGGCAGAGAGGCGGAAAACCGGATGGCGGGCACAAAGGGCATTGTCCGAAGCCGATCCCGCAGCACCGCCTTCCAGCGGCTTTCGGAGGTCACGGCAATAAGTTCTGCCGAAGCTCCCAGTCCCAGCCCGCCCGGAAAAACCAGCGTGAGCAGGTCATGCGCCCGAAGGGGAATCTCAGACCGGAGAAATGCCCTTCCCGTTAGCCCCGACACCAGCACTTCCGGCGTAGACGCGGGAAGCAGCGGGGTCAAGGCTTCGAGTAGAAGAGTGAGCATCATAGGCTGTTTCGATGCAGACGGCCTCTCCGTCTGCTTTCAAACCACAGAGACAGAGAGGCACGGAGACAAAAAGGGAGAGAGCCGAATCGCCAGCCCCTTACTTTGGGGGTATTCGGATCAGGGCGAAAGTGTTCCCGGTTTTTTTCGTTGTGCAGCGGGTTAAGCCCCGCCGCTCAACGCCTTCGGTGAGGGCGTTCTTCGAACGCGAGGCACGAAAGGCTGCCGTCTGCCCGCGTGGACTTTGTTCCGCAGACGTGAGTTTCAGTCCCTGTCCAAACCGCATCCAGCCGCCGCAGTTTTATCCTCTCACCCCTGCACCCCTCACTTTCGCCCTACGCAGGAAGCACCCAGGGGGAGCGATAAGGACGGGTCAGCCAGCGGTTCATATCCTTTTCACCGAAAGTCTCGGTTTTCGCGTTCCAGGTGAGGGTGCGCCCGGTACGAATGGCGAGATTACCAAGATGGCAGACAGTGGCCGAGCGCACCCCGATCTCCACGTCGCAGATCGGTTTTTTGCGGGAGCGGATGCAGTCCAGAAAATTCTGGCGATGATCTGCGCTTTCGTAAAGCCGAACGTCGTTTGGGGTAAGGCGGATCGTTAGAATGTCGGGCGAGGACGCTTCCAGAAACCCGCGATCCACATGAATCCAGCCGTTTTCACAAATGAATTTTACACCTCGGCCTTCGCTTTTACAGTGAATGGTGACGCCGTTGGCATAAGTGTAGACCACGCTGTAAGTAATCGCCGTTTCGAACAGCCCTTGCGTGGGAAAGGTGGCACTGCCCTCGATTTTCACCGGGCCGGAATTGTCCATACCCATGCCCCACTGCGCGATGTCATTGTGGTGTGCGCCCCAGTCGGTCATCATCCCGCCGGAATAGTCGTAAAACCAGCGGAACGTAAATCCGTAGCGGTCTTTCTGAAACGGAACAAGGGGGGCTGGCCCCAGATACTGATTCCAATCCAGTCCCGGCGGCGGGGTGGTAACGGTGGGATCGCCGCCCGGTTTTCCGGGGGGCAGCCCCGTTTCCACGCGCAAAAGTTTGCCGATTTTCTGATTGCGGACAATTTCGCAGGCAAAGCGGAAGTTCGCATCGGAGCGCTGCTGAGAACCAACCTGAAACACACGCCCGTACCGCCGTGCCGCGTTGACGAGAGGCCGTCCCTCGCCAATGGTGAGCGTCAGCGGCTTTTCGCAGTAGATGTCTTTGCCTGCCTCTGCCGCATGGATCGAGGTCAGCGTGTGCCAGTGATCGGGTGTGGCGATCACCACCGCGTCAATATCTTTTCGATCCAGAAGCGAACGGTAATCGCTGTAGGTGGCACAGGCATCCCCGATCCGCTTTTTGGTTGCGTTTCGATTGTGCTCCAGCACATCGGCAACGGCGAGCACCTCTACGTCTTTCTTTTTGAGGAATTCGCCCAGCAGATAGTTGCCCTGCCCGCCAACGCCGATAAATCCCAGTGTAATTCGCTCGGAAGCCGCTGCCTTTGCCTCCTGGCCCCCCAGGGCACGGGCGGAAATCAGACCGGGGAACGCGGCGGCAGCCCCGATTTGTGCCGCTCCCTTCAACGCTTCCCGACGGGTGATCGAACGTGACATGAACCTCTCACTCCTTGCTCTGTATCGAAATCCTTTAACTGCTGAAGGGATCGCCGGAGGAAATCCCCCTTTCCAGACGAAAACAACCTCTTTATGTTACCAGATTTCTGCGGCTGAGAACGCACTCAGGTATAATCCCCCCATGACAAATTTCGATTCGGGACGCCCGCTTTGCAAAGTGCACTGGCTGGGCAGGGTAAACTATCGAGACTCCTGGGAACTTCAGAAAACGCTTTCCCTTCGGCGGCTGCAAAACGAAATCCCGGACACTCTGCTGCTTCTGGAGCATCCTCCGACCCTGACCCTCGGACGAAACGCCGATCCGACAAACCTGCTTTGGAACGAAAGCACCCTGCGTCAGCAGGGCATTGAGGTAGTTCAGAGTGACCGAGGGGGAGACGTGACCTACCACGGGCCGGGGCAGCTCGTCGGTTATCCTATCCTCAATCTTCAGTGTCCGCCGCACGAGCCGAACCTGCACGGTTATTTTCGCAAACTCGAAGCGGTGCTGATCCAAACCCTGGCCTCGTTCGGGGTCCGGAGCGGGCGGTTCGAGGGTTATACCGGGGTTTGGGTGGGAATGGAGAGTGTACCTTTTGCCCCCGAAAAGATTGCGGCGATGGGGATACGGGTCTCACGCTGGGTGACGCAGCACGGCTTTGCCCTCAACATTTCGCCAAACCTCGACCATTTTTCGGGGATCGTACCCTGCGGCATCCGCGAGTATGGGGTTACGTCCCTCGAAAAAGTGCTCGGCAGAAGCATCGCCCTCGAAGACATTTCGCCCGAGGTGGTGCGGGCGTTCGGGGAGGTTTTCGGGATGGAAATGATCGAAAACAGGGAAAGCTTCACACCATGACCCCTCCTTTTCAGAACTGGCAGATTTTACTGCTCGAAAAGCGCGGCTCCACTGAGGAGTACCCCTTCGACGAACAAACGGCGGTTTACAAGGCGGGCGGCAAAATGTTTGCGCTCTTGGCAAAGGACGAAACGCCGCTGCGGATTACCCTGAAGTGCCCTCCCGAAGAGGCGGAGGCACTGCGAACCCTCTACCCCGCCATTGTGCCCGGCTATTACATGAACAAACGACACTGGAATACGGTGACGCTGGATGGCTCGGTTCCCGATGAGGAGCTCGTCGAAATGGTGGAAACTTCGTATCGCCTGGTGATCGCCTCCTTGCCGAAAGCCGCCCGTGATGCTTTCTCCGCTCAAGCCGCCGGACAAAAGGAGAAACAGCGGGATACTCAAAAAAAGGAAGTCGAAGAATGAAGCCCAGTCAACCGATCAAAGTCATTTTACTCGTTGCCTCCCTCTTCGCGGCAGGGGGTATTGGGCGCAGCGTCGGGCATCGGCGCAACGCCTCGTCTCTTCTCAATGCAATCGAGCAGGGGGATGTGGAGGCAGTGCGCGAGCGGCTAAAGGCGGGAGCCGATCCCAACAACGGCCCTCTCGTCAAGGCGGCCTTCAAGAGCCTCAGCCCCGCTCAGACCCCGGCAGAAACCGCCAGCACCGCGAAAATCGTGTTTGAACTGATCGGAGCCGGGGCGAAGTTCAATTTTCGGGATTGTCTTCAGCTCGCCCAGAAAGCGCATGACGACCGCTTGAAAGCGCGAACGAGAGACCTGGTCTTCAACGCCGAAAAAACCGATGAGCCGATTGTCGTCACCCTGACAGGGCTGGAAGAAATTTCCGGCCTGAACGAATTTGCGGTGCGCGGCGGGAATGTGCGTCAGACTACGTCCAGCGGACTTTCTGCCGTTATGGTGGCCGCTGCCGGTTCGCCGCAAATTCTTGAAACCGTACTGCACTATTCCCCGGACATCAATACCGCCGATGCAGGCGGCTGCACCCCTCTGCTGATTGCGGCCCGTGTGAACTCGCCTGAAAACGTGCGAATTCTGCTCGCTCATGGAGCCGATCCCCGCGCTGTTCGCCACGACCCGCTCGATCCGCCGAACCTGAAGCGCAGAAACGCGATTACGGAAGCCATCTCGAAGGGAATTCATTCAACGGCCCCCGATCTGCTGGGCTACGAATGGCGCGGTTCGGGCCTCTCGATGAAAAAAGACCGCGCTGCACAGGAGCGAATCGAACTGGAAACCCTTCGACTTCTGGAAGCAGCAGGCTGTCCGCTGGAGACGACATTCAGCAATGGACGAACTCATTTGCTGCTCGCCTGTCAAAACGGAAATCTGACAACGGCTTCTTATCTCCTCGCGCACGGCTCTCGGGTGAATGTACAGGACAACGCTGGAATGACCCCGCTTTTCGAGGCGGTTCTTGCCTCCTCTGCCCCGCTGGTTCAGCATTTACTCACACAGGGCGCGAATCCGAATGTCACCCGCCCCGGTTACGGCTCTCTCTGGAAAGCCGCTTTACGCCGTCACAACCCCAACGTTCTCGCCCTTCTCAAAGCAGGTGGCGTTAAACCCGATCCGCAGCTGTAAAGCCCTCCTCTCGGCTCTGAGGTATAATAAAGGGACAGAAAAATTGAGAACGATCCTGCGGCACTGCCCGGTCGTTCCGCAGAGGCCTCTCGCCATCCTGATTTTACCTGATCGGGACGCAGAAGGGGCGAGAGGATACCCGATTTCGATGAGCACTTACGGTCAAGATAAAATTAGAAATGTAGCGATCATCGCTCACGTTGATCACGGCAAAACAACCCTCGTGGACGGGCTGCTGAAGCAGGGCAACGTTTTCCACGCCCGACAGGAAGTCGCCGAGCGCGTGATGGACTCCAACGATCTGGAGCGCGAACGCGGCATTACGATTGTCTCGAAAAACACGGCGGTTTCGTTTGAGGGACATAAGATCAACATTGTGGATACCCCCGGGCACGCCGACTTCGGCGGCGAAGTCGAGCGGGTGCTCTCGATGGTGGACGGGGTGATCCTGCTCGTGGATGCGGTGGACGGCCCCATGCCGCAAACCCGTTTCGTTACCTCCAAAGCCCTGGCCCTCGGACACAAAGCTATTGTGGTCGTCAACAAAATTGACCGTGCCGACGCCCGCCCCGACTGGGTGGTGGATCAAACTTTCGACCTGTTCGCTGAACTCGGCGCGAATGAAGAGCAGTTGGATTTCCCGGTGGTGTTTGCGGCGGCCCGACAGGGGATCGCCACGCTCGATCTCGCCACGCCCGGAACCGACCTTTCTCCGCTGTTCAAGGCGATTATCGCTCACCTCCCGGCTCCAAAAGGCGACCGGGACGCTCCGCTTCAGATGCTGATTTCTTCGCTCGACTCGGACGAATATCGCGGGCGATTTGGAATCGGAAGAATTCACGCGGGACGAATTAAGCCCGGTGAAACGGTGGCCGTTTGCAGCATGGATGGCGATATTCGCACCGCTCGCACTGTTGGCGTCTTTGTGTTTGAGGGGTTGAAGAAAGCCGAGCAGGAAGAAATCGAAGCGGGCGAAATCTGCATTGTCTCCGGCATCAACGACATTGCCATCGGAGAAACGATTGCCTCCCGTGAAACTCCCATCGCCATTCAAACCAGCCGCGTGGACGAACCGACCCTGCAAATGGCGTTCGGCGTCAATACTTCGCCGCTGGCTGGGCGGGAGGGGCAGTTTTCCACCAGTCGAAAACTACGCGAGCGGCTGATGAAAGAACTCGAAACCAATGTCGCTTTGCGCGTGGTGGACTCGGACAGTGCCGACACCTATCTCGTCTCCGGGCGCGGCGAGCTTCACCTCGCCATCCTCATCGAAACGATGCGGCGCGAAGGGTACGAAATGCAAGTTTCCATGCCCGAAGTCATTTTTCACACTGATCCCGAAACTGGCAAAAAACTGGAGCCTTACGAGCGGGTGGAAATCGAATGTTCGGAGGAATATCAGGGTGTCGTCGTTGAGCAGATGGGGCAGCGCAAAGGCGAAATGCAAGACATGAAAGTCGGAGCGGGTAACGTTATTTTTCACTACGTCGTGCCGACACGCGGGCTGCTTGGCTTCCGAAACGAATTTCTGACCGCCACTCGCGGAACCGGCGTCATCAACTCACTGTTTGAGGGTTACCGCCCGTTTGCGGGAGAGATCGGGCGCATGAGAAACGGCTCGCTGCTCGCGACGGAAGGGGGGACGACCTCTTCGTTTGGACTCGCTAATGCGGAGGAGCGCGGTATTCTCTTTGTGGGAGCGAACGTCGAGGTGTACGAGGGGATGATTGTCGGCAAGCACCAGCGGGATACTGACCTGGAAATCAATGTCTGCAAGCAAAAAGCCATGAGCAACATGAGGTCTTCCAACGCCGACATCGCCGTTCGCCTGACCACCGCAACCACGATGAGTCTGGATCGTGCCATCGAGTACATCGGCCCGGACGAACTGGTGGAAGTGACCCCGAAAAACATTCGAATGCGAAAGAAAATCCTCGATATGAGTCTTCGCAAACGCTCTGAAAAGCAGCTTACCGCCGTCCGCTAGAGTTCCCGGCTTCCGCCGCCAGATCGCAGAGAACGCCCAAAGAATCCGAAAACAGTTGCAAAGAAAAAATCAATTTTTTTCTTTGCATCTCAATCGGTGCTGGTTTGTGGTTCTCCGGGGTCATTTTTTGAGGTTGTCTCTGCGGCCTGTCGGTTCGCTGGTTGTCCATTCTTTTTGAGAGGTATTTGATTGTGAGCCGTTACCGCTATGCAGTTATCGGGGCGGGACGCCCCTACGACACCGAGGGAGCCACCGGATACGGAATGTCGCATCTGCATCAGCAGGGATTTGCCAAAACCGGTCGAACCGAATTGGTTGCCCTCGCTGATGTGCGCGAGGAGAATGCCCGCCTTTTCCTTGAAAAATACGGCGTGGAGGCCCCGATTTTCACCAATTATGAGGAAATGCTCGCTGAAATCAAGCCCGACCTCGTTTCGATTGGGACGTGGCCTCATCTTCATGCGGACATGACGGTGGCCGCGTGTGAGGCAGGCGTCAAAGCCGTTCACTGCGAAAAGCCGATGGCGACCACCTGGGGCGACGTGAAACGAATGAAAGCCGCCGCCGACGCCAACGGAACCTTTCTCACCTTCGATCACCAGAGGCGGTTCCTGGATGTATTTCAGAAAACACAACAACTTGTCCTTACCGGTGAACTCGGTGAACTCCGTCTGATCGAAAGCGAGTGTGGAAACCTCTTTGATTGGGGAACCCATTGGCTCGATATGATGTTTTTTTTCAACGGCGACGTTTCTGCCGAATGGGTGATCGGGCAGATTGATCTTCGGGAACCCAGCCTGATTTTCGGTGCGCCGATGGAACAGCAGGGGGTGGTCTACTGGAAGTGGAAAAACGGGGTACGCGGAATAATGGTTACCGGGCATGAAGCAAAACTCGCTGCGATGATGCGCTTGACAGGAACTTTAGGAACCGCCGAAATTTCCTGGGACGCTGAGCTCAAAGTGAGTACGCACAAGGACACCGGGTGGCGGGTCATCCCAACCGAAGAGGGTCTGCACGGCGAGGTCTCCTTCGACCGTGCCTGCGCCGACCTCATTAAAGCCCTTGACGAACCGGGCTATAAGCCGCTGCTTTCAATAGATCATGCCATTCAGCACACGGAAGTGATTTTCGCTGCCTATGAATCGAGCCGCTGGCGCGGGCGCATTGACCTACCCCTCCAAACCGAAGACTCCGCTCTTGCGGCCATGCTGGAGCGCGGTGACATCGGCCCTAAACGAACCTCCGCCTTAAATTAACACAAAACCGAGGAGAATGAAGTGCGCATACTCTTGACTGGTAGTGCCGGACGCATCGGAAGGTGGCAAACCAAGTACCTGCTGGAAGCGGGTCACGAAATTCGGACCTTCGACCGTCCCGCAAAGAAAAAAAACTGGGACTGGGAGCATATTTCCGGCGACCTGCGCGACCTTGCTGCCGTTCGCAACCTGATGAACGGGATCGAGGCGGTGGTGCATCTGGGAGCGATTGCCTACGATCAGCCCGGAAACGATGAGGGAGTTTTCAACACCAACGTTTTGGGAACCTGGAACGTTCTTCAGGCAGGGCTGGAGGCCGAGGTTAAAAAGTTCATTCTCTTTTCCAGTGTCAATGCGCTGGGAGCCGTCGGGGGGCATCGTGCGCCGGTTCACCTTCCGATTGCGGACGACTACCCGCGCCACCCTATGAGTTCCTATCAATTGTCCAAGCATCTAGGCGAGGAGATCGGAGCTTCCTTCCACGCCAAGCACGGGGTTCAAGTCATTTCACTGCGGCCCGGCTTCGTGGCCCTTCCCGAAAACTACGAGCGGCTGACAAAACGCGAAAAAAAAGACGATCACTGGGGCAAATCCGAATTCTGGGGCTATGTGGATATTCGGGATGTTTGTAACGCCGTGATGCTCGGATTGAACAATGAAACTATTGGAGCAGACGCCTTTCTGCTGATGGCGAACGATACCGATGTACAGACTCCTTCCCGCGAATTGGTTGAAGAGTTCTGGAGCGAAATCCCCTGGATCGGGGACAAAGACGCCTATTTTGCCGAAAACCCGAACCGAAGCCTCTTCGATACTATGCACGCAGCGGAGGTGCTGGGCTGGAAGCCAGAACATTCCTGGCGAAATACGTCCTCCTGCTAACCTGGAAGCGGCCTGGGTTAAGCTGGCCAAATCTTCGCGGCACTTAAGAACGTCTTTGTTTTCAAGTGCCGCCGAACGTTTACGCCGCCTCTAAGGATTGCTGAGAACTTCTACACTGAAGAGAGCAGTTCCTGCCACGACTCTACCTCATAAACGCGGGACACCCATTCTTCCAGCATCGGAAGGGAAGAGACCGCGTCTAGGATTTGTTTCGATTTCGCATCCGGCTCGCCCAGGCGTTTGTTTCCTATAAGCACCAGCAGCCGCCGTGCTTCATTTCGCTGTCCTTCCTGGATTCCTTCGCGTATTCCCTCTTGTATCCCTTCTCTTAAACCTTCTCTTAAACCTTTTTGTAGTCCCTCTTGTAGTCCCTCTTGTATTCCTATCCGTCGCCCTTCCTCGCGACCCTCCTCCATCATGTACTGATAGGTACTCGACTCTTTCATATTCCGTACTCCTCTCAAAAGGTGTTTCGATAGTTCTGGGGTATATTTCAGCCCCATCAGAAGCCAGGTAGTCGTCCAAAATTCGCTGCGGTTTTCAGAAGCCTCCATTTCCAAGCGGGCTTCCATTCTCCGAATCACTTCCGGAAGATCGTCCTCGGAAACATTCGTGATCGGAGCGAGCGCGAGCAGAGCAAGCGGTGCTTCCAGCAAATCTTCGGGCGTATACTCCCAGAGCCGGATCACCCGGTAGCGAAATTGCAGTGAGCCGTAAGCCACCTTCCCTGTCATCGCAGGCCCGTCTGCTTCTTTTCGCAGCAAAATGACGCTGCTGTCCACCGGGAGCCGATACTTGTAGTAGGTGACCGCATTGTAGAAAAAAATGCGATCTCCAACATCCGGTTTATAGGCCGCCTGCATCTCTAGATGCGCCAGGTAATCGGGGTCGGTAATCCGCAAAATTCGGTCGGCTTCCGCCACAATGGTCGAGAGGTCGGCCTCCATTAACTCGGCAGATGCGCCGGGAAGCCCCAGAAACTTCACCCACGCCAGGGGATCGGTTTCGACCAGATATTTCGTTGCCACATCAAAAGGTTTTGCCACAGTTGCCTCTTGAAAATTATACCACGTCTCTTTACTATCGGGATTTCAATTCCTGCCAAATCTCTAGTGGAAGATACGATCATTGCGCGGTGCGGCTTCGCTGGCGGCCAGAAATCAGCGACTCTTCGGGGCGCAGGGGTTAATTCCAAAATCGAACTAAAGGGTAGTTAGTCGAGAGCAAATCGAAAAGGAGCATTTATCCGGTTTCGCTGGCGAAAAACGCAGTCGAATTTTTATTTCACGGAACGTTTGTGGAAAAGCGTTTTGGCAAAAAGTCGGGGGACGGGCTTGCCCGTCCCCCCCCAAAGAGACAGAGGTTCAGCGTTTCAGCAGCCTTCCCGCCAGAATGGAAACCTGCCGCGCCTTCGAGACGGAGGGGCGTTTCGTCAGCGTGTCATAGCCTTGTTTTTCGATGAGGCGCAAAACTTCCAGGCCGCCCCGGTTGAACATTTCGATGTCAAGGCGCACCCGACGATCTACCAGATCGCACAGCTGAAGCCCTTCGCGGAACAGGGCATAGGTGCGTTCGACCTCGAATTTCATCAATGCGCTGAACTGAGGCGTGAAACGGCGAGAACAAATCTGCTCCTCGGTCACACCAAACCGTTCCCTGTCTTCGAGGGGAAGATAAATTCGGTTTTTTTCGATGTCGCGGGTTACGTCCTGCCAGAAGTTGGCTAGCTGCAAAGCAGTGCAGGTTTTGTCGGAGAGCGCAAGCCGCTCCGCATCACTGTAGCCGCAAAGGGCCAGCACCAGCCTTCCCACCGGGTTGGCGGAATTTTTGCAGTAGCCCAGCAGGTCTTCATAAGTTTCGTAGCGCGGCATCGTCTGATCCTGGCGAAAAGCCGCGAGAAGATCGCGAAAAGGATCGGCGGGAATTCCGAATTGCTGCACCGTTTCGGCCAGCGCGACAAAAACAGGATGACGCGGTTCGCCCCGATACATCGCGTTTAGCTCTTCGCCCCACCATTCCAGCAGGACTAACGACTTGCGGGAATCGCCGATCTCATCGCTTAGATCATCGCTGATGCGGCAGTAGGCATAGACATTATAGAAATGCTGGCGAAGCGGCTTCGGGCAAAAAACGCCCGCCACTAAAAAATTCTCGTAGTGGGACTTTGCCAGTTTTTCGCAGTAGCGTTTCGCTTCGTCGCTGGTGTAGGTGTGGTTCACCTGGTAGGGGTGCGCGATATGATCCGCGCTTAATGTCAGGTCGCTCATGAAACTCCCGTGCGTTTCGGGCGGGTCGCTAACCGGTTTTGCCATAGCGACGCTGGAACTCCTCCTCGCCCATACAGAGATACATAATACCCTGTATCATCCCCACAAGCGCGGGAATATAAGTCCAGAAAAAGAGAATAGAAAGAATTCCTGCCGTTGTGTTGCCGAGATAAAAATGATGTGCCCCGAATCCGCCAAGCAGCAGGGCCAGAATCCCCGCCGACGTTTTGTCTTTTTTCGTCCGATAGGGGGTCAGCGCATACTGAGGAGGAGAAACCGGGGCCATCCCTCCCGGCGTGGTATTGATGAAAACCTGTTGAACCGGGGCACGGTTGTCCTGCACGGTCGGATTGGTGTAGGCAACGCTCGACGATCCGAAGCCGGACGGCTGAAGTGTTGCTCCGCAGAATTGGCACTGGGTGGAACCCTGCGGAATCCACTGTCCGCACCCCCCGCATTGAACGTGCGGATGAGGGTTCGCCAGCGGCTGAACCGGCGGCGCATAGTACGCGGGCGGAGGCGTGAAATTCACCGGAGCCTGAGGAACGGGATTTGCCGGATACTGCCGCACCGAAGCCGCGTTGGAGGAAGGCGTCGGGCTTTGTGTAAGAATCCCTCCGATTTGTGAAGCCGTCGGTGTTCCCTGCCCAGAAGCGCACGCCGAGCAGTGAATCTCGAACGAACCCAGCGTTCGTCCGCAGACGGCACACTGCCGCCGCGATTCGGAAACACCGTTAAATCGTTTGGGGGTCTCGAAGCGATGTCCACACTGTGAACAAAACAACGCATCCTGTCCGTTTCCTCGTCCGCAGGAGGGACATGATTTGGGGGTCTCAGGCATCTCTCTTCTCTTCCCTTCTCCTCTACTTACTCACGCATTACGTACACAGAGACGACTCCGTGCCACAAAGTGGCTGAATTGGCTCTGATTTTATTGGGGGTCTTTTCCAGACGGAGCCGGAGCAGAAACCGCGTTCGACGGTGTTCTAACAACCGGAGCGGTGATGCCGCCTTTGGTCAGAAAGCTTCCGGTAACCAAAAGAATATCCCGCAGAATTCGGGAATGCTTTTCGTTCGGGCAGGCAAAGATCACCGCCACCACACGCTGACGGCTGAGAACGAAGAGGCTGATGTCCAGCGTGACCTTCGGGCCTGCCGCCGCTCCTCGCAGCATCGTCACCCCGTTCATTTTAAACCGAGCGGGTCGCGAGGCCTGAACGAACTGCACCGCTTCTTTCGCCCTCGCCGCCTCTTTGGGATTGGCACTATCGGCGAAGTCAAAGGTGGCTCCCTGTCCGTTTTTCCAAAAGTCGCGGTCTCGCGTCCAGCCTTCGGGAATACCGATTTCCCAGTCGGAAGCGGGGGACGGTCGGTAGGTGGTTAGGGTAAAGACCTGCGGAATCGGCGTTTGTTTCGCCAGATTCCATTGTCGAACTCCGCAGAAAACCAGAAACCCCGCAGCTCCCAAGACCAGCAGTGACAGCAAAAGCTCGCGAGGGCGGTGCGCGGGGCGGTCGTCAAGGATGTCCGGCAGGAAAAAGAGAGCGGCGAAGGCCCCCCCGATCAGGCCGCCCATATGCGCGAAATTGTCAATATGCGGAACGGTAAAGCCGATTCCCAGGTTCACCACCGCCACCATCAGCATTTGTTTGAGGATACTGTTTCGTTCCCGCTCCTGCAGCAGATGCCGCCAGCGGATCGGAAACACCATCCCGGCTCCGATCAGGCCGAACAAGGCTCCCGACGCGCCCAAAGAAATGGGGGTTCCATGCGAGAACGAAGCGAGATTTCCTGCAACCCCTGCCAGCAGATAAATCAGAAAATACCGCCGCCCGCCGTAAATCGTTTCGATTTGTGCGCCGAGCCAGAGCAGGGAGAGCGAGTTGACCACGAGATGCAGCAGACCGCCGTGCAGAAAAATCGGTGTGACCAATCGCTGCCACTGTCCCTGCCGGATCAGAGCGGAGTCCATCGCGCCAAAGAGAGATTCCGTCGTCGAAAAAGCCCCTCCGCCCACGCCCCAGGCTCCGATATGCTGTCGGCTCACACCCAGCATCGCCAAAAAAAGCGTGACGTTGAGGGCCAGCAAGCCGTAAGAAACCCAGGGGCGTTCGGAGAATGCCTCCCTGCGTTCTTGTTTGCTTTGCATTTCCGTCGGCGAAGAAAAATCCTCTATCCGAAGCGGTGCAGTGTTCCCTGTCCGTTTGGGCGATCCGGGAGGTTTTCTAACTGCGTCGCTCATGCTCGATGTGCCATTCTTTCCCACTCCCGCCGGACAAGGCTTAACCCGAACAGGCAAAGCTCGAACTGGTCGGACAAGTGACGAAACAAACCGGCATCTTCCGCAAAGCGGCCCTGTTGAAACGTCGAAACGATGTAATAGGATTGTTTTCCCTGCCGAACGTAATCAATCAAATGATCGGCCCGGCCCTGAGAACGCATTTTACGCAGGGCTTCGGGATAGATTCCCGCCCAGAATAGAGTAAAATCTCCAATATGTTTGTGCAGGGCGCGTTCCTGCCCCGGGCGGTCGAGCGGCGGTTCGTCCCAGATTTTGTTCAGGGTTTCCACAACTTCTCGAAGCTGGCCGCTTTTCAGGCTTCCCATTTGGTAGAGATTGTCCATATGAGCAAACTCGGTCAGCAGGTCCGCCAGATAAATCGAAACCGAAGGCTGTGCCAGCCCAATGGTTTGGTGAAACGCATCACAAACCAGTTCTTGAAATAGATCGCGCAGCGGGTGCGGTTCCGGTGACCGCGTTGCGTCGGAAAAAGCTTCGTAAGAGTCCATGAGCGTTGCCCTTCTTCTCTGGGTGCGCAAAACCTTCGCTCGCTTCACCCAAGAGTTACCATTGGAGTGGCAGGTCTCTCTTCTTTGTTCAACCCGACCGATGCTATTATTGACGGAATTAGTCTTTGTTTGTACGCCAACTCGTGAAACGGGGGTTCCCCGGTGAAATTTAGGGCGGATATTTTGTCTTCCTGTGAAAATTGGCACTAAACCGCTTAGGAGTTCCTGCCGATAACTCAGAGGATCAGAAAGGCCGGGGGAGGCCGCATTGGAAGATACGGATTTTTCGGCATTATTTTCTCCGATTCCTGCCTGCACTGCTTCAGAGGCGGATTTTCTCCGTCGTATTGATGAATTTAGCGTACTCAATTCGAAGAGAACAGCGCAGGAAAAGGAAATACAGGGGATAATAGAGAATGTAGCGTGAAGTCTCCGGGAAGGTCTTTCCCGAACTGGCACGTTTTGTGCATTTATTGAGGAAGAGTGAAATTCGATGTGGACCTGCGCGGCTGCTCCCTGAAACGTCAGGAGGATAGGCAGACCCGCAGGCGGCAGTAACGGAGTCGAACCGACCCCTGGTTCGACTTTTGGAGGTACGCAGGGATATGCGAGTTTATGGTTCTTCCCCGCTCTACAATTATGTGGAGCTGATTTTTCGCGCCAAACGATTGTTCATTGCTTCGTTTATCATCGCGCTGGTGATTTCCGTCAGCGTCGTAGTGTTCAAATCGGGTTCTTACAACGCCAACGCCATCATTTTGCTGGCAGGTTCCACCCCGAATGTGGTTGGCAACGACGACCCGCAGCGCGGCAGTATTCAATTCAAGCTCAACATTCTTAATCTATGCTTGAAAGACCCCGAATTTATGAAACGCGCCTTTAAATCCGCCGGACTGGATCGCGGGCGAACCGAACAGGAATTCACGCTATTCAGCAAAGAGGCAACCGCCGCACTGGTGCCCGCCTCCGGCCAGAACCTATTGGAACTGTCTTGCCGCTGGAAAACGCCCGAATGCGCCGACATCATCAGCGCGTTTTATAACGAATACTCTCAGCGTGTGCTGGACGAAGAAACGGTCGCCACTTCGGAGCAGACCAAAATCGTGCGGATGATGCTGACCGATTATACGCAGAAACAGCGCGAACAAGAGCAGATGGTCGTCGCCAAAATGAAACAGGGCGCGAACAAAAATATCTACGGCGATTATCCCTCATTGTTGCAGGAAAAACAGCAGGCTGAAAACAAGGTCAAAGCCCTGCAGAACAGCCTGCAGACAATGCAGCGGGTGAAAGCCATTGTGCTGCAGCGGCTTGCCCAGACCCCGCAAACCATCGAAGGCTCGCAGGTATTTTCGGGAGCCACCGAAAACACGCAGTATCGGATTATGGAAGCGAAACTCGCACAGGTCAATCTGGATCTTGCGGACGCCCGCCAGAAAAATACGGATGCCAACCCGAAGGTCAAAGCCCTGATCGAGCAGCGAGACCGCATTGACAAAGACCTGAAACTGATGAAAGCCGTGCTGGGACACTCCACTCAGTCGCCAACGCAGACCCGAATTGAGAAAAACCCGAACTGGCTGGCCCTGGATGCAAAGCGGTCGAGTATGGATTTCGACATTCAGACGGCGCAGGGAATGTTGACCGATGCTGAGCGTGAAAAGCAGCAGGCGCAGGCCGCCGCCATTATTTCGCCGGTGGATCAGTTCAACTTCAAATGGGCGACGATCAATAAAGACCTTTATGCCAACATTCGCAGCAACTTAAGCGCGAAGCTGGAACAGGCGATTATGGACGAAAAACGAGATCGGGCCATGCATACGGCTGAACTTCAGATGGCCGTTAAGCCGACGCCGGTTCCTGAAGTCACCGGAGGAACCAAAAGCCTGATCTTTATTGCGGTGGGGCCGCTGATCGGGTTGATTGTCGCGTTTGCGTTTTCTCTGCTGACCGAAACCCTCGACCACTCCCTGCGGACTCCGCTGGAAGTGGAGCGATTTCTCGGAAAGCCCGTGCTTGCCGTGCTGCCCCGTCTCGATACCGGACGGGAAAAAACGGCTGCCCGACGGTTGGAAGCCGCAAAAGAAGGCGGCGGGTTTATTTCTTCGTAGTTGCAAGTGCTGAAGGGGGAAGACTGAATTTTCATCTTCCCCCTTCTTCGAAGTTTGAGGAAGGATCGAGTATACAGGATGTCTCAGGATAGCGCAGAAAAAGCAGGCGGGCTGCTGGCACGGTTCAGCGGCAACAGCGGGGCGCAAAACGATGGGAACGGCGACGGGGCCAACGGTGGAAAGCGCGGGTCGCAAAGCCCGGTGCTTATCCCAGAAGAGTACGCACGGCTTCACGCCGACATCGAGCGGGCTTCCAGCCCCTCGCGGTGCTTTGTTGTCGGGGTTACGTCCGCCGTTTATGGCGAAGGCAAAACTACTGTTGCCATGAACCTGGCCGGAACTATCGCCCAAAACTCTTCGCAGCGGGTGGCCCTCGTGGACGGAAACCTTCGGAGCTGGGACTTGCAGACGCGCCTCAACATTCCCCCCTGCCGAGGGCTGGTGGATGTGCTGGAGGGCGGAGAGGATGATATGACCAATATCATCCAGAAAACCGAGCTGGAAAACTTTACAGTGATCCCCGCAGGGCGTGCCGCCGCCAATCCCGCTCGTCTGGCGCGGTCTCCTCTTTTCGAGGAAGTGATGAACGCGCTTCGAATGCAAAACGATTTTATCGTGATGGATATGGCTCCCACCCTGCCCGTCGCCGACACGCGGGTGCTGGCGAAGGTGCTCGACGGGATCGTGATGGTGGTTCGCGCCGGGGTGACGCCGCGAGAAATCGTGGAGCGAGCTATTGAAGCCATCGGCAACGACCGGGTGCTGGGCGTGGTGCTCAATGGCACGGAAAGTGCGATGCCCCGGTTTATGCAGCGGTATTTCTCCTAAAGTTCGGTGCGGCGAGAGGTTGTGTTGCGATGAGGGCAGGGACGATGGGAGAAAGCGGAATTTCTTTTTTCAAGGAGGCCTTTTTTGCCGCCGGAATGGGAATTCCCTTTCTCTTTTTTCTTGCCTGCACCCTCTATCTGCTCCGCCTTTTGTTTTATGCCGGACTTTGGCGGGCGAAGGCTCCCGTTCTGCGGCCATCCCCCGCTTCGCTCCGCCCTGCTCAGGCCAGCCTTTCACCGGACGGGCGAAAACGCTTTGCCGTGTTGATCCCGGCCCATAACGAAGCGTTGACGCTGGGAACGGCTCTCCAGGGATTAGGCGGACTGGAATACCCCGCCGAGGCGTACCGTGTTTATGTCATTGCTGACAACTGCACCGACAACACTGCAAAGATTGCGGGGAATTACCCGGTAAAAGTGTTGGAACGCTTTGATACCGAAGCAATTGGCAAAGGATTTGCACTAGAGTGGGCAATGGGAATTCTGCTGGAGGACAAAACCCAGCAGTTTGACGCCCTCGTTATCCTGGATGCCGATACACTGACTTCCCCGGATTTGCTCGAAGCCTTCGAAGCGGGGCTGAAAGCCGGGCACGAAGCCATGCAGGTTCGCTACGAAGTGCTGAATGCAGACGAAAGCTGGCGAACCCGTCTGATGGCCTGCGCCCTGGCTTTGGCACATCTTGTGAAACCGCTAGGACGCGAACATTTGGGATTGTCTGACGGTCTTAAGGGTAACGGAATGTGCTTTGCGCGTTCGGTCGTGGAGCGGGTTCCCTGGTCGGGAGCCTCGATCACCGAAGACATCGAGTACACTCTGCGCCTTTGTCGGGCAGGAATCCGAATTGCTTTTCTTCCTCAAACTGCGGTATGGGCGCAAATGCCCACTACGGGCAAGCAGGCCGTCTCGCAGCGAAAACGCTGGGAGGGCGGGCGATACCGGCTTCTGTTCACCGTGGCTCCTGAAGTTCTGAAGGAAGGTTTCCGGCAAAAAAACCGAAGGCTGATGGATCGGGCAGCCGAGCTTATCATTCCACCTTTCGCCGAATTGTTTGCCGTGCCTCTTTTGCTTCTGGGAGTGTCCTTCCTTGTAGAAAAACTGCTCTCCTTGAAATCTGCCCGTTTTTTCGTGGCGGGATGGAGCACAATTCTTGCGTTGGAGGCAGTTTATCTTTTAGGAGGAATGTGGGTCTCTCGTGCTTCAGGACGAGTGGTCTTGTCGCTTCTGGCGGCCCCGTTCTATGTGGTGTGGAAATTGAGCCTCTACCCGATGATGGCCCTCAGCCGTAAAAGTTCGGGAGAGTGGAAGCGCACAGAGAGGCGCGAAATGTGACGGATAGTGATCGTCCCGGAGAAGGGTATCTGGGCTGTAGCAGGATACTGTAGATAAAAAGCCATGAGACAAACGGTAGGGATTCTCGGAACTCCCATTGACATTTTAAATACGCACGCGGTTCTCGAACGCATCGAGCAATTCATTCGGGAAAAGCGTTTTCATCAGGTGGCGACCGCAAATACGGACTTTCTGATTAATGCGCTCAGTGACCCCGAATTAAGTCATATTCTGCGGGTGGCCGATCTCGTGATTCCCGATGGGATGCCCGTTGTTTGGGCATCTCGACTGGTGAATTCTCCGCTTCAGGAACGGGTCACCGGAGCCGATATTGTTCCTGAGCTGGCTTCGCTGGCTTCGCGGAAAGGCTACCGCATTTTTATGCTGGGGGCCCGCCCGGAAGTGGCGCAAAAAGCCAAGGCACGGATGGAGGCGGATTATCCGGGTGTTCAGATCGTCGGATGTCTTTCTCCGCCAAACCGTCCGCTGATTGCAATGGACAACGACGCGATCTTGGTCGAAATCGCCGAGGCAAAGCCCGATATTCTGCTGGTTGCATTCGGCAATCCCAAACAGGAAAAATGGATTCATCTTCACCGAGAAGCTCTTCAGGAGGTTCCGGTCTGCATCGGGGTGGGCGGTACGTTCGATTTCCTCGCCGGTGAAATCTCCCGCGCTCCGGGCTGGATGCAAAAAAGCGGGTTGGAATGGGTGTTTCGTCTTGCACAGGAACCCCGCCGTTTGTGGAAACGCTATGTACGGGACATTTCGCATTTCGCAGGTTATCTGTTTCGGCAGTGGCAGGGGCTTCGGCAGCGGCGTGCAAACCGATCCGACCTTTTCGCGGCGGAAACCGGGGATGCGATTGTGCTTTCGATCATCGGCGATTTCAATCATTCCATTATTACCCGCTTCCAAAAAGCGACGGAAGATGCCTTTAACGCAGGGAAAAACCTGATTCTCGATTTCAGCAGTGTAACCAGCCTCGACGGAGAAGCCTGCGGAACCCTGATTAATCTGCCCAAGCGGGCAGCTTATAAAAATTGCGACATCTGCCTTGTCAGTGTGCCGCCGAACATCGAAAAAGCCCTTAAAAGCAGCCAGATCAACGAAACAATTTATAAGATCGCTCCCTCGGTGGCGCAGGCGTTTTCAACTGGCAAGGACATCGGCCTTTGCTGGAGCGTTCAGTGCAGTGATCGGGCGGCAGTTATCACGGTGCATGGCAGCTCAGAACGGTTGACCGCTTCGCGTCTGGAGGGAGTCTGCCTGCACCTGCTGAGCACCGGCAGGCGCATTTCGCTTGATTTGCGCGGAGTGACTTACGCGGACACCTCGCTTTTGACTGTGCTTTATCGTTTGAACGAACCCGGCGAACAGGGGGGTACGATTACTCTAACCCCCGGCAGTGCTGTTTCAGGAGCCATTCTGCGCGAGAAAATGGTGACGGTGTTCACCCTGCTGGACGCGCCCAAAATCACCCCTGAAATGCGCCCTTATGAAACGCTGGAAGTGCAGGAAAAAGCAGGGACGGAGACGATTACCGGTCGTGAACAAATTGCAGGAGTGCGCCGCTGATGCCGCTGCGGATTTGCCTCGCGGCCCCGGTTTTCGGAAAGTAGAAGTCGAATGAAGTTTGAGCTGCAAGTATTGATCGGCCTGGTCGCTGTCGGCCTGGGACTGAAAAAACCAAACTGGAAAACCGGGTTTTTTCTTTTGTTGTTCGTGGTAGTTTGGGTTTTCTACAACCTTTATCTCAACAAGTAATTTGCAGTAACGCTCTGATGACGAACCCCGATCAGGCTTCCATGCCGTCCCCTGTTTCGCTGGAGGAACAAACGGCCCATCTGCGCTCCCGAACGGTCTGGCAAAAGGTGAGCCACCTTCTGCGCGGCGAAGTGAACGGCCTTCACCTTCGTCTGCGGCTTTTCACGGCTCCCGCAGCCCTGCTCCCTCATTTTTGTTTTGTCCAAACCCGCACCCTGCTTTATCGTCTGGGCGGCATCGAAATTGGCAAAGCCACCCTGCTCTGCGGGCACGTGGAAATCGCTGGGCCAGATGCGGTTCAGAAACGCCTTAAAATCGGAACTTGGTCGCAAATTACCGGGCCGCTGTATGTGGATGCCTGCGCTTCGGTCACTATCGGTGACGGCGTGTTTATCGGGCATCATGTGCTTTTGATTACCACCAACCATGAGATCGGCCCGCCGCACCAGCGGTGCGGTCTCTGGAAGCCGCTGCCCATTGTGATCGAAAACGGAGCCTGGATCGGGGCGAATGTAACGGTTCTCCCCGGCGTGACAATTGGACAGGGAGCGGTGGTCGCTGCCGGTGCGCTCGTCACCAAAGATGTTCCTCCCAATACTCTGGTGGGCGGTGTGCCCGCCAAACCCATGCGGCAGTTAGAATCATGAGCCAACACGAAATTCCACTTGTCAAAGCGGCCTCCCCCCTTTCTGTCCTCTCTGCTCTCCGAGTGCGTTCCCTGCTCGGCTGGGGGGGAGCCTTCGCAGGGGCAGCGGGCGTGGCCTTTTTTGGAGAGAGTCGTTTGTCTTTGGAAAAAAGCGTTTCCCCAGGCGAAGCCGTCTCCATTCAGATCGATGTTTCGGAGGTTCGCCATCCAATTCCGCCCCAAATCTACGGATTGGCACAACCCTCTCTGGTTCACCTGAAAGAACTGCACCCTGGACTCTGGCGAAGCGGCGGAAACCCGGCTACGCGCTTTAACTGGGTGGCGGGGAACTACTGGAACGCGGCCCGCGACTGGGAATTTCGCAACGGCAACTACGGCCAGACAAAACCGGAAGATCAAAAACCTTCCGGCACAACCGACGGAACCATCCTCGCAGCCAGTCGTGAAGGGGTGAGTACCTATTTGACTGTGCCGACGATCGGGTGGGTAGCCCGCGACGACAACAACAATACGCGCTCACTGGGGGTTCCAGGCTTTAGCGGCGATCCGGTTTCTCCCGGTTCCGAAGCGATTGCAGGCTACAATCCTGCCGAAAACCGCCGTCGGGTTTCGGTGCGCTCCCTTCCCCGGAAAGGCTGGCCCTTTTCCGACAGCCCGAACCGCAGGGCTGAGGTGATTTATCAAGATGAATGGGCAGCACATCTCGTGAAGCGGTTCGGAAAAGCCAATGAGGGCGGCGTGCGCTACTATGCAATGGACAACGAACCGGATTTGTGGGACATCACCCACACAGATGTGCACCCGGTGCGCCCCGATTACAACGAATTGTTCGCTCAATTTCGCGATTATGCCTCGGCAGTCAAAGACGTAGACCCGACGGCTCAAATCGGGGGGCCGGTTTCGTGGGGCTGGACCGGATACTTTTTCTCGCCGCGAGATCGCGGCACCGATAATTTCGCTTTTCACAAAGATCGAAAATCACACGGCGACGTTCCCTTTCTGCCCTGGTTTCTCAAGCAGGCTTCGGCTTACGATCAAAAGCGGGGAAGGCGAACCCTCGATATTCTCGACGTTCACTTTTATCCACAGGCCGGGGGCATTTACCTGAACGCCGCCACCGACGCAGAAGCAAATGCACGCCGTCTGCGAAGTACCCGCTCGCTGTGGGACCCGGAGTATCGGGACGAATCTTGGATTAATGAGAAAGTTCAATTGATTCCGCGCCTGAAAACTTGGGTAAGAGAAAACTACCCCGGAACGAAAATCGGGATCATGGAATGGAACTGGGGAGCGGACCACACGCTGAACGGTGCGCTGGCGATTGCAGAGGTGCTGGGCGTTTTCGGACGCGAGGGGCTGGACCTGGCTTCTTATTGGACTTCTCCTGCGGTAAACAGCCCCGGATTTTTTGCGTTCAAGATTTTTCGCAATGCAGACGGTCACGGAAACGGATTTGGCGACGGGGCACTGGATGTATTTCAGAGCACGGCAAAGGATCGAGTTTCTTGTTTTGCTGCGCGTGACTCCAAAACGGATGAACCCTCAATTCTGCTCATCAACAAAAATCCACAGTCCGAAGAAAAAATTAGATTGATCTTCAAGGGTAAACTTTCTTCGGGTAAGTTTCATCGGACGCAGTATACGGCTGAAAATCTCAAGAACCTGAGCCGCTTACCCGATATAACTCTCAGCGGCACCACTGTCCCGGTTTCCCTTCCCGCCTACTCGCTGACCCTGCTTCAGGGCGTGAAGCCCTAAACGGGACGGGTCCACCTTTTTGTGCGAGAGAGTGTTTGCCCTTTTTACGGAGTAAGGCTATGCTGGATACCTCATTACATCGTCTCGAACTGCTCAGTCATGCCGAGGAATATCAGGAGCGGCTGCGCCTGCGGCGCAATCTGCTGTTCGGGGCAATGATTGCGGCTCTGCTGGTTTCGTTCAGCACCTACATTATTGTCCGCATTTTCGCACCGCAAATTTTAGACCTGGCTCCGGTGCTGGCCGTCAGCACTTTGTTTTTGCTGGGGCTGCCGGTGATGATCTGGCTGGAGCCGCGCTCCGGGCTTTATCTGGTTTGTATTTGCGCCTGCCTTTTTGTTCAGAACCCTGCTGGAAACAGTCACAATATTTTCGATATGATTCCATTTTTCTGGAATATCTCGACTGTAGGACAAGTCTACGCCAAAACGAATGCTCTCAATGCGTTTCACTTCAACCTCGGTGAAGTGGTGATGGTGATGATTTTTCTGTTTTGGCTAATGCGTCAAATTGTGCTGCGCGACATTCGATTTACTAAAGGAACGTGCTTTTGGTCGCTGTCTGCGTTTATGACGTTCTGCGCGTTTGGATTTGTGCGCGGGATTGCGGCGGGCGGCGATGTGACGATGGCTCTCTGGGAAGTGCGAGCCTTGTTTTACTTTTTCATCGCCTACCTCATGGCCACCAATCTGATGGTCACTCGTCAGCACGCAATGAACCTCATCTATATCATTATGATCGGGATCGGGATCAAAAGCGTTTTGGGAACCATCAACTATGCCAAAAATCCTGATGTTGGCGTGGATGAGGGGGTGCTCAGCCATGAAGACAGCCTTTTGATGAACATCATTATTCTGGGAGCGATTGTTTTCTGGCTCGCCAAACAGGAGCCGCGCCTTAAGTGGGGGTTTACGGCGTTCGTTCCGACAGCGGTTATTACGCTTCTCGCTAATGGACGCCGCGCTGGAATTGCCGCATTAATTCTCGCGTTTCCGGTGGTGCTGATGCTTTCCTACGCGCTGCTGAAAGACCGTCGAAAGGCTCTGGGAATTTTCATCGCCTTTTTCACACTGGCTTCTGCAATTTATCTTCCGGTGGCCTGGAACGGCAAAGGAGCCTGGGCCTTGCCTGCCCGCGCCATTCGCTCACGTACCTCCCCGGACGGACGGGACGCTTCGTCCGACTATTACCGTCTTGCAGAGAACATGAACCTCAAAATGACCCGTGACCAGTCCCCCTGGTTTGGCTATGGCTACGGTCGCCCCTTTATCGAAGCCGTCTACCTTCCGGGGAGAGAGGATGTTTTCAAGCTGATACTCCCTCACAATGGAGTTCTCTGGATGTGGATGCGACTGGGCAATTTCGGGTTTATCGCCTTTTGGTTTTTCGTACTTTCGATGCTCGTCAATGGCACTTACACGCTTCGGCAGCTTCGCGACAGCCGATTGACCGTGATGGGAATTCTGGGACTGGCAACGCTCCTGATGCTGCTAATGTACGGTGAATATGATCTAAGCTTCGCCAACTATCGCACGATGTGGCTGGCGGGAACGCTGATCGGCATTGTGGCGGTGCTTCCGACGCTGCAAAAACGGCAGGATCAGGAAACTGAGGCGGTTGATCGAGCGAATCCTGTAGAAGAGACCTCGTTTTTCGTCAATACGCTCCCCTCCCCGGAAAGCACATTCTGAGACAAAACTCTGGTAGAATAGAGGCGAGACAAACGCCTCTTTTCTCCCGATGGTCGAAGGAATGTGACATGGATTTTCGCCCCGCCTTGCAAAAGCAGTTTGGATTTTCAGAGTTTCGCCCCGGTCAGGAAAAGGTTATCTCGGTTCTTTGGGAAGAAGGGGCGGCTCTCGCCGTTTTTCCCACCGGAGGCGGAAAATCGCTGTGCTATCAACTTCCGGGAGTTCTGTTCGACGGGCTGACGCTGGTGGTGTCGCCGCTGATCGCGCTGATGAAGGATCAAATTGACTATCTGAGGGGAAGGGGAATTTCTGCGGCTCGGATGGATTCTTCGCTTTCCCCCGAAGAGTACCAGCAAGTGCTCTGTGAAGCAGAAGCCGGAACGCTGAAGCTGCTCTACGTCTCGCCGGAACGCTTTAACAACGAACGGTTTTTGGCCTTGCTTCGCCGCCTCAACCTTTCCCTGTTTGCCATAGACGAGGCGCACTGCATCTCCGAATGGGGACACAATTTCCGCCCCGACTATCTTAAGCTCGCTGAGATCGTGCGGAGCCTGAACATTCCTCGCCGACTGGCTCTCACCGCCACCGCCACCCCCGACGTTGTGCTGGACATCTGCCGTGCCTTCGACATTCCCGACACCGGAGCAATGGTGACCGGATTTTATCGCCCGAACCTCAATCTCGCCGTCACCGCCGCCCGCGCTTCGGAACGTTCCGCCCTTTTGCTCAAACGCCTTCAGAGCCGAAAGACCGGTTCCACCATCGTTTACGTCACCCTCCAAAAAACGGCGGAGGAAACCGCAGCGTTTCTCCAGCAAAATGGTTTTCCAGCGGAGGCTTATCACGCCGGAATGGGAGCCGAGGAACGCACTGCTGTTCAAGATCGGTGGATGGCGTCGGAAGCGGGCATTGTGGTGGCGACGATTGCCTTTGGAATGGGCATAGACAAAGCGAACGTTCGCTTTGTCTATCACTTCAATCTGCCGAAAAGCCTGGAGTCTTACAGCCAGGAAATCGGGCGGGCAGGGCGGGACGGGATGCGCTCGACGGTGGAGGTGTTTGCCTGCCCGGAGGATCTGCCGACTCTAGAAAATTTCGTTTATGGAGATACGCCCACATTCGATGCGCTGCAAAGCCTGCTGCAGGAGCTTGCAGGCGGGCCGGAGGAGTTTGATGTCAGCCTTTACGACCTCTCTTCGCGCCACGATTTGCGCCCGCTCGTACTGAAGACGGCTTTGACCTATCTGGAGCTGGAGGGGGCACTGAAGCAGGGCACGCCTTTTTACTCTGCCTACGAATTTGCGCCGAAACTGCCGGAAAAAGAGATTGTCGCTGCCTTTCCGGGGGAACCGGGAATGCTGATACATCACCTGTTCACACTTTCCAAGCCGGGCCGCAAATGGCGAAAGTTAGACCCCGACTTTGTGGCGGAAGCCATAGATCAGGAACGAAAACGAGTGGTGCGGGCCTTGGAAGTGCTGGAGGCCCGCGAGATGATCGAACTGAGAATGTCGGACGTTCGGAATCGGTTCACCCGGTTTTTCAAGCCCGCTCAGGCGGATACGTTCGCCCAAAAACTGTTCGCTCGGTTTGAGAGGCGCGAGGTCAGCGAGGTGAAACGTTTGCAAAGCGTTCTCGATTTGCTGACCCTCAACGGCTGTCAGGTCAACGCGCTGGTAGGCTATTTCGGTGAAAAGCGATCCGAACCCTGCGGGCATTGCACCTACTGCGTCACTCAAAAAGCAGTCACACTGCCGGAGATCGAGCCTCTGCCCCCGCTGGCAAAGTTAGTTTCCCCAATGGGTCTCTCCCGAATGAGCCGGGAAATGCCGGACGCGCTCGGAAGTCCCCGGCAGTGCACTCGATTTCTCTGCGGCCTGAGTTCTCCGGCCTTTACGAAGCGGAAATTGGCGGGGCACGCTCTGTTCGGCGGGGCCGCCGCCTACCGGTTTGCGGAGGTGCTGGCGTTTTGCGAGGAGGCTTTCGACTGATGAAATCCAAAACAATTCCGTTCGCTCTTTTCGCTCTTGCGGGCCTTCCGCTCTCCGCTCAAACTCCCCGGCCTGCGGGAAAAACGCTCGATGCGGGCTGGCTGGGCGACTGGAAGGGAACGCTCGAAATCGAGGGCGGGTCCCGCTCCACGCAAAGGGTGCCGATGGAACTGCACTTGCAGAAGTTGAAAGATCGAAACGGGTTGCGGTGGGAAATCGTATACGGTGAAGGCCCACAGCGGCAGATACGCCGTTACGAACTACTTTCCGACCCGAAAACCGGGCAATTCGTCATTGACGAGAAAAACGGCATTTTGATGGATGCGGCCTTTGTCGGGCAGACCCTTTACAGCCAGTTTGAGGTCGGCAGCAATCGGTTGAGTTCACGATACGAACGCGAGGGAGAAACGATTAAATTCGAGATCACGACCTTTTCGCTTTCCCCGCGCTCAACGGGCGAAAAGGAGGCGGGAACGCAGGTACTCTGCTATCCGCTCCTCTCGGTACAGCGAGCCACTCTGCTTCGCGCTGGGCGTACCGCGATCCGGCCCCTCAAAGCGGGGACAGTACCAGGAAAAACTCGTAAAGGGAAGTAGAGGCGGCATGGGATCGTTTGAATTATTTTATGATGAGGAAGAGGATTCGTTTGAGGCCACGTTCGCTTCTTACGACGAAAGTTTTGCCCGCTCGCTGGTCTTGAACGAAAACATCGTCATTCAAACCGACATGGGGTTTTCGACGGTTTGGGGAATCGCTTTGTACGAATATGCCGGCCTGCTTCAGGTGAGTGAAACGCATCTCGATGGGCTGCGTTCACTCTCACCGGAGCAGTATGCCCGCGTGCAGGAACTGCTGAAACAGCCCCCCGCCTCCTTTTTCCTCGATATTCTCTATCCCGACGAATACCGTGCCTTCGTGAAGGCTCCTCCCCTTTCTCAGTTGATCCGGGGCGAGTAGGCTATTTCGTTTTCGGGGCGGGGCGCGGGCTGAGGCTGGGCGAGGCGAACTTCATGCGCGGCACGGAACCTGCCCATTCCAGTGGATCGAGGCGCAGAGTCCGACCGAGCGGATTGGAGCCGTAACGCGGCTCCCTCTGGTTGTCGAAAGCATGGTAGAGAAGCCACCACTCTCCCCGGCTTGTCTGGATCACGCATTGATGCCCCGGACTGTACACCTCTCCCGGAACCGACTGCATGAGCGGCGTTCGGTCTTTGGTGTAGGGACCGAACAAATTTTTCGAGACGGCATAGCGAACCGTATAGTTTGCCCCCGACTTGTTCTCCGATTGAAACCCTCCGCCCGCGTAAATGAGCACGTAGGTATCGCCGCGCTTAATCAGGGTGGGGGCTTCGTTCACGCCGCCCTCTTCCGGCAGGTCGGGCTGGGTGAGCACGTGCCGCTCATCGCTCACCCGCGTCAGGTCGTCCGCGAGTTTACGGGCAATGATTCCACGCGGGTCTTCTTCGGAATAGAGCAGATAGGGCGTTTTGTCGGAGTCGATGAAAATGGTTCCATCTATGGCTCCGAAGCGGTTGTTTTCCCCGCTCACCAGAATTCCCCGGTGTTCGAAGGGGCCGAGGGGCGAATCCGAAACAGCGATGGCGATGTCGTGCTTGTCCGTTTTCGGGTTCAGGGCAGAATAGGTCAGGTAAAACCGATTTTTGTAAGCCTTTACTTCAGGAGCCCAGTAGTGAATATCTGACCAGGGCGGCTTAAAGGCGATGCCTTTGTGGGTCCAATGCACGAGATCAGGCGATTCCATTACCTGAAACCCGTGAAAGCCGCTTGTTTCGGTCGCATAAGCGTAAAATTTCCCGCCCTGTTCAAGAACAAATGGATCGGGGAAATCTTTCGCCCAGACCGGGTTGAGATAGGAGGGAGCGGGCTGAGCTGCCGCCGGAAAAAGCGGAGTCATTGCAAAGACCAAGCCGATCCAAGAAAAGCGCATCATCGGAGCCTCGAAGAGTGAGAAGCCTGCCCGGGAAAAGAGTTCGGGCAGGCAATAAGACCGCACAGAACGCAGCCGGTCAGCCCAGCATCGCTTTGCCTGGTTTCCAGTCGGAGGGGCAGAGACCGCCGGTTTGCAGGGCTTGCAGTACGCGCAGGGTTTCATCGGTGCTGCGCCCGATATTCAGGCTGTTCACAACCGCGTACTGGAGAGTGCCGCTGGGGTCAATGATAAACAGCCCGCGCAGGGCGATTCCCTCGCTTTCGATCAGGACGCCGTAATCACGGGATACGTCTTTGGTGATGTCAGAGCCGAGCGGGTATTTGATCTCGCCGATGCCGTGCTCCTCACGCGACGTGTTCATCCAGGCCATGTGCGAAAACACCGAGTCGGTGGAAACACCCAGCACTTCCGCGCCGATTTCCTCGAACTCCTCGTAGCGATCCGAAAGCGCGGTGATTTCGGTTGGGCAGACAAAGGTGAAATCAAGGGGATAGAAAAACAAAACCAGCCACTTTCCGGTATAGTCGGAAAGGGACACTTTCGATCCCACCGTTTTTGCTGTGTCGCCGGGGCGAGCGAGTTTCATCGTGAAGTCGGGAGCGGGTTCGCCCACTTTTGCCGTTGCCATATTGAGAGTTGTTCTCCTTGCTGATTTAGAAAATTAAGCGTTTGGTGGAACAAACGCGAGGGGCTTACCGTTTCGTAAACCAGCAGTAAGATACCCTTCTCCACGCTCCGAAGTCAACGAAAATCGCCGTTCTGCTCCATTCCCGAACGAATCTCCTTCGCTAACGCCAGTCTCCCATCAGGAAAAAGGGAGCCCAATAGTAAGGATGGCGATAGCGGCGGTTTTGCCGAAGCGTAAAGGCCGCCGACTGAAGTGCTTTTCCCTTCCCCTGTTTTTGTTCGATCAGATTGCGATAGAAGCGGCTCATCAGCGCGGCGGTCGAGGCGTCGTCCACGGCCCATGCGCTTACGACTTCGGAGGGGCAGCCTGCCGCCTGAAGTGCCCAACTCAAGCCAATAACGCCCTCCCCGGAGCGGATTTCCCCGCGTGCGGTGTTGCAGGCGGAGAGCACCACCAGTTCGGCCCTGAGCGAAAGATCATAGATTTCGCGTGCGGTGAGAAAGCCGTCGTCGGGACTGCCGGGGTTTGGCTGCGCCAGCACGACCGAGGAGAGCAGCGGAGCGGCGTCGTTGACGAAGCCGTGCGTGGCAAGGTGAACAAAGCGAAATTCCCCCATTTTCGCTTTGATTTCGGTTTCCTGCGCGGCTTTTCCGGTGAGAATCAGGGCTCCGGGAAAGAGGCGTGAGATTGCTTCGGCTTCAAGCCGGGTTCCTGGCAGCGCGGCGATGGTTTTGCCGCGTGAAAGCTGCGCTTCCATTTTGCGAGCCGGGGAATCCAGGGGACGTGCTGGACTGTCGAGAGGGCGAGCAGGCGAGTCCAGCGGTCTTGTGGGAGCATCCAGAGGTCGAGCGGGGCTGTCAATTGGGCGGGAGGGAGCGTCGAGAGGCCGCTGCCCCGGCACATCGGGCAAATCTCCGAAACGGGCGGTGGCTCCAAAGTCGGGGTCGGCGCAAACGAGCAGGGTTTTCGGGGCGGGCGCAAGCCTCCGCCGCTGGCGCATTGCGGCCTCTGCACCTGTGGCAGAATAGGCGTAAGCGATCTCGAAGCGGTCCGCCAGAAATTTCGTTTTCCGCGCCGAAGGCATCAAAGCGGCAAACGGAACGTCCCATAAGGCCCCGTCCGGGCAGACGATCAGTCGCTTTTTGCTTTGCAGTGCCCTTTCCGCTGGACGAATGAGCAGCGCGTAAAATGCGGAGGCCGCCTCTTGATAGTCCCGGTGCGGATTTGCACAAAGGGAATGAAACGCCGCCGCTCGGTTCGCCAGGTTTTGCCCAAAAAGTGCCGAAGAGAAAACCTGAATCCCTTCGGAGGTTATCACAAACAGGCGCGTGGGCTGACCGGGAGAGGTGAGATATTCCAGCAGGGCCGTATCGGGGGGAAGCAGACGAACGACCTCTTGAGCGGAGGCGGTCTCAGCGATGCGCTTTTGGGCCAGCAGCGGGTAGCGGGCATACAGGGCATCGGTAAAGGTTTGCAGTTCACTTTCTGCGGCTTTGAGTTTTACTTTGAGGTCGGCAAACCGCTTTTTCGCTCCAATTTGGTTTTCGACTCCCTGCTGCACCATTTGAGCGTTGAGAAGGGCCGCCTTTTTTCGGAGAGCGGCCTCCTGAGTGCGCTCTTCCGAGGTGAGCGCAGCATCGAGGGTGACGTGCCCGGAGGCCAGCAAATCCAGCAACGAGCGGGCTTTGGTCTTCTGGGCCAGGGCAAAGGCTTCCCCGGCCTTATGGTTTTTGATCAGAAGCTCGACGGCAAGCGAATAGGAGGGAAGCCAGCCCGCCAGATAGAGGGACTTCGCTTCGGTGTACCCCTCGAAGTTCGTGCGAGTTTTTTCCAGCAGCTGCACCGCTTCGAGGATGTGGGCTTCGGCGGATACACTGCGGTGAAGGCTGTTTTCCAGACGTGCCAGATGGCTCAGGCCGATGACCTTGCCGGTGAGGTTTTCGGTGGCCCGGCCAAGGCGCACCGACTCCTCGAAAAACTGAAGTGCTTTGGCGGTCTGGCCGGTTTTTTCCAGGATCAAGCCCAGGTTGTTGAGCGTCTCTCCTTCTCCGATCCGGTTTCCAGCGGCGCGATAACGAACGAGGGCACGCTCATAAAAGTCCTGTGCCTTTGGAAGCTGACCGAGCGCGAGGTAGGTAGAACCGATGTTGAGGAGCGTGGTTCCATTTTTGGCTTTGCCGCCGATTTCTTCCTCCAGCGTCAGGGTTTGCTGATAAAGTTCCAGTGACTTCTGCCGAAGTCCGAGGTGGTCATAGGAGACGGCCAGATTGTTGTAAAGAACGCTTTCTTCCAGTTTGTCACCGGAGGCTTTGATTAGCGGAAGAGAACGATTGAAAAACTCGATTGCTTTTTGCGGCTGCCCGATGCGGTCGTAGAGCAGCCCAATGCTGTCCAGAGTGACCCCTTCGCCGTGTTTGTCTTTCAACACAAGCCGAAGGGACAGCGATTGCGAGTAGGCTTCCAAGGCTTTTTTCGGCTCACCCAGCCGAGTGTAAACCTGCCCCAGATTGCTGAAGGTCACCGCCTGACCATAGCGGTTTTTCGTCTCCTGAACCAGGGCAAGCGAATGCTGGAAACAGTCGAGGGCTTTTTGCAGCTCCCCCGTCTCCCGGTACACTCGTCCGAGGTTGGCGGTGGACATCGCCTCGCCGTCTTTGTTTTTGAGAGCCCCGTACAGCGGCACGGCGAGGTTCAGCATCGCTTGCGCCTTCTGAAATTCGCCAAAATTGGAGTAGGTTAAGCCGCAGTTGTTTAGAATTTCGGCTTCGGTTTCCCGGTCTTTGGCTTCTCTGGCGAGGGGAAGAGCCTGCTCGTAAAATGCGGCGGCTTCGGTAAGGTGATTTTGTGCCCGTATTGCATCGCCCCATCCCAGCAGGGCCGCGGCTTCTCCGGCTTTGCTGCCGGACTGACGCGCTTTTCGCCGGGCCTCCTGGTAAAACCCAACAGCTTTTTCCCATTGCCTAGAAGCGTAGGCGTTGTCACCGGCATCAAGAGAAAGCCGAACTTCGGGAGCGATTGAAGGAGGGGAAGGAGCCTGCGCTGAAAGCGAAACCGGCGCAAAGACGCTGAAACACACCCCGCTGAGAGCAAACCTAGGTTTGAGAGCGAACATAACAGCATTTACCTTTCATGAGGAAAGTGCAAAAGAAAAGTGCAAAAAGCAAAAATTGGGACAATCCGAGCGAGGAGGGGAGAAAGGAGGGAGCGGGCGCAGAAACTCTGCGCCCGCCCGCCGACTATTCGTCGGCTTTATGAAACGTATTGGCGACAATCCAGCCCAGCAGGGCCGCTGCCCCCGCCCAGGAAACCAGAACGTTGATAAAAGTAATGCTCTGCCAGGGCGAAACCACCGCTTTCCAGTTCGGTGCGCCGGAAGCGATTTCTGCGGTAGCACGAGTCAGCAGCGCGACGACCGCGCAGCCCAAAACGGACGTGTTGCCGCCCTGCCTTACCGCACACATCACGCCGTAGATGATCGCTGTGACAAGCGGCCCGAAAATGAGGGTTCCCATGAAAAACAGAAGGGAGTCGTCGCTGTCGTCGTCCTGCCAGGGGCCGACACGGAGAATAGGCAGCAGCAGCCCGCCGACCAAGTTGCCGAGCAGCAGAGGAACGAGCAGACTTTTCGTGAGAAATACAGCCAGCCCTACCCCGACTAAAATAGCGAGTAAGGCTCCAACATAAACACTGGCTCCGCCAACCGATTTTGGCTCATCCCAGTTAAGGACGACGTTTTCTTCAGGGCGTTTCGCTCCCGGTGCAGGCGCAGTCACCTGTCCAGTGGCAGGGTCGTAGTGGTTGCCGGAAACGGGGTCTACAACCTGCCCGGTGTAATACTTGGAATTTTGCGCCTCGAACGTCCCCAGAGCAGGGGCATGAGACATCACCGCCGTTGAGGATGCTTCCTGGCGGGAGGGGGCTGCCACCCCTGCGGCGAGACCGACTTCCAGCTCGCCAGAATCGCCTGCCCCCTCAGTTGGGGCAGCTTGTTCCGGGCGAACGGTTTTCGGCTCAGCCCGCTTCACCGGGACTGCGGCCACCGGAGCCAAATTTCGGAGCGAGCCGCTTCCATTGGCCGCTTCCCGATTGACCGGGGTAACCGGCGAAGAGGCCGGTGTCGGCTTCGCCGGCGGCGAAGAGGCCGGAACGGAGGTACGGTTCAGACTGCCGGTTCCAGAGGAACGAGGGACAATGGGGGCGGTCGGAGCCGGATTATTTCGGCTTCCCCCCGGTCGTTTGACTCCAATGATCGGGCGTTTGCCTTCAACGAGAGCGGCGGTGTCTGAGGCTGAAGAGGACAGCCTCGGTTCCAGGGTGAGAGGGGATGCTGAGGAAGAATCGGACTGCGCGGCTTCGGAGGACGGGCTGAATACGCTCACGCCCGCGGCCAGCCCGATTTCACCGGTTCCAGAGTGCGCTGATTCTTGATCGTCTTCTACACGACTTGTTTTTTCTTCGGCGTTCGGCGCGGTCTCGGTGAGTGCGTGGTGGCACCAGCTGCACACATCCGTTGTCGCGCTCTCCATGCCGCACCACTTGCAGAACATAAAGGCTTCCTTCTCTTCCGTCTAGGATGGGATTCTCTGTTGAGAACTTACGTCTACACACACCTAGTTAATTTGACGCCGACACCTTAGATTCTTGCAGGATTTTCGGCAGTTTTCCGTGAAATTGAGCACATTCCCAGCATAAAATTCGTTTTGGTTCATTTTTGATCTTGTGAGGCCCACCTCTTTGGCTTTTCCGACTTCCCATTCTCAGTCTGAGGAGCATTCCCGCTCCTCGCTTCCCCACACCGGCCCTGAAACCAAGGTTCGTGAGGCCTTAAGCCTGCGGGTACTAGTGCTGGCGGTTTTGCTGGCTCCGGCTACCGCCTGGTGGACGATTGACCAATCAGTAGATGCGATTTTCTCCCTAATGGTTCCCCCGGTCGTGATGACGATGCTCGTTGCGCTGGTGAGCATGGCCCTTCGCAGGGCTGCGCCCCGCTTTGCTTTCACGGAGCGGGAACTGATTACTTTCTACGCAATGCATACCGTACTGGGTGCCGTCTGCGCCGAATGGCTGCTGGTGATTCAGCCTTACATCTATTCGTTTGCGATGTTTCGGGACGGCGACACACGAGTAGACCGCTACATTACTCCTTACGCACACCCTCTGTTTTTTATGCGCCCCGAACTGTCCCCTCAGCTGGAAGACTTTCGCAGCGGGGGGAAAAATTTCGCCTACTTTCTGACGAAGCTACCGCTTTGGTTTCCCTTTATCACCTCCTGGACAGTTTTGGTGAGCCTGGTTGGAGGGGCGATGCTCTGTATCAACAGCCTGATGCGCGAGCAGTGGAATCAGCGGGAGAAACTGGCGTTTCCGATCATTCAAGTGCCAATGGAAATTGTTCGTATGGGCGGCGGAACTTCAAAAATGATTCAGTCGCCTTTTTTTCGCTTTTCGTTTCTGGCGATGGCGGCGATTGATCTGCTTAACGGGTTTCACTTTTTCTATCCCAATCTGCCGTTCGTCAACCTGCGATTTATTGGCGACCTGCATCAATATACGACTTCGCCGCCCCTCAATTCGATTGGCTGGACACCGATTGGAATTTTTCCCTTTATGGCGGTGATCGGGTTTTTCATGCCGACCGACCTGCTGTTTTCGTGCCTCTTCTTTTTCTTCTTCCGCAAATTCACTCAAATTTTCACCTATGCGATTGGATATACGGATAGTGCCGGTACTTTTGGCGGCGGCGGGCTGGTTCCGGGGCCGCCTTATTTCAGCGAACAGTCTTGGGGTGCATTTCTTGGCCTTTTCTTTTCGGCGGCAATAGTGGCACGTCCTTACCTGAAAGAAGTGTGGCGCGGTATCCTGAAGAATGAACGCCCGCCGGATCAAATTTCTCTGCGCGGAGCTTTTCTCGGCTTGATTTTCTGTGTGCTGGGCTTGTGTGGAATCGGCTTCGTTATCGGGATTCCGCTCTGGATGATGACTTTTTCGGTGGTGTTGTTTCTTCTGTTCAGTATTGCCCTCACCCGGCTTCGAGCGCAGCTGGGCGCACCGTCGCACGAAATGGCGTTTATGGGGCCGAATCAAGTGCTGGTAGACCTCGCAGGAACGGGAAATCTTTCGACGGCAGGAATCTCGCGTATGGTGACGACCCTGCTGTTCTTCAATCGCATTCACCGAACCCACCCGATGCCTCATCAGCTCGAAGCGATGAAAATGGGCGAAGGCGCGAAAATAAACGGTAAAACCTTGTTTTTTGCGATCCTGCTGGCAATGGTGCTGGGAAGTATTCTGGGCCACTGCCTCTACATCTATCGGGGCTATCATTTCGCGGCTCCCCGTTCCTGGGGCGAAAGCACGGGCACAGTGGAAGGGCTGCTGGAAAAATACCGCCCGCCGAACCTGGTTGCGATTCTGTTTTTGATCCTGGGCTTCGGCATGGTGGTCGGGCTGGATTTTGTGCGTTTTCGCTTTCCGGGGTTTCCGCTTCACCCGGCAGGCTATGCCCTTGCCATGAACTTCGGGCTGGATTACTTCTGGTTCGGGCTGATGATCGTGTGGCTGATCAAACTTTTTGTCGAGCGGTATTACGGGCTGAAGGGGCATGGCAGACTGCATGAAATTGCGTGCGGCATTATCTTCGCCGAATTTTTGTGTGAGGGCGGCTTCAGCCTTTACAGTATGGTGACCCACACCGCCTCCTATTCGATTTCGATCAATGGGCGGCTCGGCTGGGATCAATAGCCCCTATGCTCTCCACCCAACCCCGCAAAGCGATCCGCTCTCTGTTTCCGCCGCTCGCTCAACTGCCCTCCGAAGCGTGGGAGCAGCTGGTTCGCGAGGGCCGCGCCGATACTGTGCCTGCCGAAACCGTTCTTTTCGATGCGGAGACTCCCTGCAGAGCGTTTCCGCTGCTGCTATCGGGTTCCGTGCGCGTCGTTCAGCGGAGTGAGGAAGGCCGAGAAGTCGTGCTCTATCGTATCCGGCCCGGAGAAATGTGTCTGCTCAGCATCAACTGCCTGCTGGGTGCGTCGGCTTACCCTGCCTCCGGCATCGCCGAGGAAGAGATTACGGTGGTGCAAATTTCCCTGGCTCTTTTCGAAACGCTGGTCTCCCAGGCCTCCGGCTTCCGGTCGTTTGTTTTTCGCCTGCTCGCTGGCCGCCTTCAAGAACTGATGCAGCTGGTGGACGCAATCGCTTTTCAGAGGCTCGACCGCCGCTTGGCCGCTCTGCTGCTGTCTCGCGAGACTCCGCTGAAAACTACCCACCAGAAACTTGCCGATGAACTCGGAACGGTGCGCGTGATGGTCAGCCGTCTTCTTGAACGCTTTGAGAGTGCAGGACTTGTGGGACTGGGACGCGAGAGGATCGAAATTCTCGACGCCGAAGCCCTGCACTGCCTGACTTCGCCTGACTAGCAGGAATAAAAAGTCTCCGTTTGTAACCTGGGTTACCGACAAAACGCGATCCGACCCTGTATTCTGTAGGGACACAGACCCCAACAGGAGCAAAACTATGCAGACCCCCTCGACTCTTACCGTAGAAAACTTTGTCCATCGCAGAACAAACGGTGAATTCTTTCAACTCGTGGATGTGCGTACGGAAGGTGAATACCGCCTCGGACATCTTCCCGAAGCCGTCAATATTCCTCTGGAAACCCTCTCGGCACGAATGGACGATGTTTCGGATACCTCTCCCGTGGTGCTCGTCTGTCAAAAAGGCGGGCGGGCAATGCAGGCGTTTGCTCGGCTCAGCGAAACGCACCCTTCGCTTCTTGTCCTGGAGGGCGGAACCGAGGCCTGGATTCTAGCCGGAAAACCGCTGGTCAAACTCACCCGCACGGGCTGGAGTATCGAGCGGCAGATTCGCCTGATCGCCGGATTTCTTGTTTTCGTCTCTACTGCAGCGAGTTTTGTGTGGCGTCCGGCAGTGCTGGCCGCCCTTTTTCTGGGTGCAGCACTGACCGTGACCGCCCTCATCAACTGGTGCGGGTTGGGAATTTTGCTGGCGAAGATGCCTTGGAACAACACCTCCGTTCCGGTTTCCCCTTCCCAACGAAAGGCAGAATCGCAATGAATGTGATAAATCCGTGGAACGAGCGTTATGCAGGCGAGGACTATGTGTTCGGAACGAGGCCAAATGAGTTTCTGGTCGAGGCCGGGCCGCAAATTCCAAAGGGCCGGGTGCTTTGTATCGGGGAGGGAGAGGGGCGCAATGCTGTTTTTCTGGCTTCCCTCGGCTTTGAAGTGACGGCAGTAGACGGCTCGGCGGTCGGGCTGGAAAAAGCAAGGCGACTGGCCGAGGAGCGCGGTGTCACCATCTGCACCGAGGTGGCAGACCTGGCCGATTATGTCGTGAAGCCGGAACACTGGTCAGGGATCGTCTCGATTTTCTGTCACCTGCCCTCCTTCCTGCGGCACACGCTTTACCCCTCTCTTGAAAAAGGGTTGATCGGCGGCGGGGCACTGCTGCTGGAAGCCTACACGCCCGAACAACCCGCCTTCGGAACAGGCGGGCCTTCCGACCCCGATCTCCTGTTGACCTCCGACGAGCTCCGGCAGACGTTCTCAGCCCTGACCTTCGAGCGGCTCACCGAGCTCGAACGAGACGTGACCGAGGGAAACCTGCATACGGGGAGGGCCGCCGTTGTTCAGATGATTGCCCGGAAAAGCATTTTAGCCAAGGGAGAAAAAAAGTGAGCGATCACTACGAGTTTACGCTCAGCAGCGGCTGGAGCGAAAACAGCGACGGCGACGGAATCGTGAAGTTTGCGTGGGGCGGATCGCTGGCGTACGGCATTCCCGAAGGGTCTGGCGGCAAACCTGGCCGCTCGAACCCGGAAGAAATGCTTATTGCTTCGGTGGTTTCGTGTTTCAGCATCACACTTGCCCTGCTTTATGAGCGCAAGCGGCTCACCGTTCCTCGGATCGAGACCGGGGCCGAAGGAACGATGATTCGCCTTCCCGACAAAAGTCTCAGATTCACGGCGATTGTGCTGCACCCGCGTATTTTCCCTGGCGACACCGAGACGGACAAAGACTCGATTCTGCTGGACATGGCGAGGAAAGCGGAAAAATACTGCGTGATCTCCAACGCGCTGCGTGGAAACGTTGAAATTACGGTGGTTCCGCAGATCGTCCGGTGAGGACACAGGTGCAGGAGAGACCTCTATGAGAGGCCGAGCATTTCGCGGGCACTTTGCAGTACCGTCTCGGAGAGCTTGGAGCCGCCGATCATCCGGGCGATCTCCTGTACCCTCTCGTCGGGCGTGAGGGGAACGACGGAGACGTGCGTTCGATCTTTCACCGAAGTCTTTTCGATGTAGAAATGCTCATCCCCTTTGGCGGCAATTTGAGCGAGATGTGTAATGCAGAGAATTTGTGCCGCCCTCGACAGCCCCGCCATTTTGTCTGCTAGAACGCTCGCGGTGCGCCCGCCCACGCCCACGTCAATCTCATCGAACACCATGGTAGGGAGGGCTTCCTGCGAGGCAATCGCTGACTTGATCGCCAGCATTACCCGTGAAATTTCGCCGCCTGACGCGATTTTGGTCAGCGGTCGGAGCGGCTCGCCGGGGTTGGTTGCAATCAGAAACTCCACCCGATCCGCTCCCTTTGCGGTCGGCTCCTGCGGGTCTATCTGCACGGCGAACTTGGTCTTTTCCATCGCCAGATCACGCAGTTCGGCGAGCGTGATCTTCTGAAACTGCTCTGCGGCTTTTTTGCGCTGAGTGCTGAGCTTGGCACAGAGGTTCTGAAGTTTGCTGCCGGTGCGAGTAATGTCTCCGTCGAGTTCCGCGCCCCGCTCCTCGCTGTGGGTGAGAGCATTCAGTTTTCGGGAAGTTTCCTCGCCATAGGCGATCACCTCTTCGATGGTGTCGCCGTATTTGCGCTTCAGGGTTCGCAGGGCATCGAGCCGCTCCTCGATCTGCTGAAGCCGCTCCGGTTGAAACTCCACCGTATCGCCGTAGCGGGTGAGGTCTCGTTCGGCTTCGGTGAGTTCGTAAAGGGCACTCTTCACCGTTTCGAGGAGAGGAGAAAGGGCTTCGTCCATCTCGGCGGCCTCCTCCAGTGTTCGCACAGCGACGCTGAGCGAAGTTAAGGCTCCGCCGCTTTCGTCTCCGTTCAAGGCTCCGGCGGCCAGCCCTGCCGCCTCCGCCAGTTTCTGCGCGTTGGCAACCCGCCGATGCTCGGTTTCGAGTTCGTCTTCTTCGTTCGGCTGCAAACCCGCCCCGCTGATTTCTTTGACCTGAAATTGATAGAGGTCGAGCAGGTGCGTGCGTTCGCGGGCGTCCCGTTCGAGGGATTCCTTTTCCCGGCGCAGCTCCTGCAAGGCGCGAAAGGTTTCTGCCACCTGCCGCCGCATTTCCTGAATGCTTTTACCGCCCCAGTCGTCCAGAATCTCGATGTGCCGTGAGGAAGTGAGAAGCGACTGATGCTCGTGCTGGCCGTGCAGGTCTACCAGCCCTTCGCCGAGATCGCGCAGCTGCGCGACGGTGGCAGGGCGTCCTGCAATTCGGCAGGACGATTTCCCGCTTGCCTGCACTTCGCGGGAAATCAACAGTTCCCCCTCTTCCAGATCGAACCCCATTTCTTTGGCTGTGCGAATGAGTTCCGGCGAGCGGGAAATGTCGAACACGGCATCAAGCGAAGCGCGGTCGGCTCCGGTTCGTACCATCTCCGCACCTGCCCGCCCGCCGAGCAGCAGATTGAGCGCGTCGAGAATAATGGATTTGCCTGCCCCCGTTTCGCCGGTCAGCACATTGAACCCCGCCCCGAATTGGAGGTCGAGGCGGTCAATGATGGCAAAATTTCGGATCGAAAGCGAGTGCAGCATGAGTTGTGGTCAAGAGTTTGGGGCAGGGGATTGAGAAAACAAGACCCCTAGAGTTCTGTCTGTTTAATTGTACCCGAAGGAAAACGTTCGGCGTCAATGGGAGTCTACGGAAGTGCAGAAGGAGGGTTCATTAGAACGCAAAAATCAGAAAGCAAAAAATCGAAAGGCAGTATCTTGCCCTCTGAAATTGTTTTGCAACCGGGAAACGATTCCGGGCTAACCTGCGTTTTTATAATGAGGGGTTAGAAGTGAGATTCAGAGCAGCTTCCCTCATAAAATTCGCCGCTCTTTGATTCGTCGGGTACAAACCTCGAAAGAGCAAACCAAGCAGAGGCAAAAAAAAGGAAAAACCAAAATGCCGAGTCCGATTTGTCCACCCTTTACAGAGGAAAGTGCGAAGGCGAAAGTGAGGGCGGCAGAAGATGCTTGGAACTCTTGTGACCCCGAACGGGTTGCGCTTGCGTACACCGAAACCTCCGACTGGCGAAACCGAGACGAGTTTTTGGCGGGGCGTGACGCAATCGGGCGTTTTTGCGCCGAAAATGGGCCAAAGAACTCGACTATCGGCTGAAAAAAGAATTATGGGCATTTACCGAAAACCGAATTTCGGTGCGCTTTGAGTATGAGTGGCACGACGAAGCGGGGCAGTGGTTTCGCTCGCACGGCAATGAGCACTGGGAGTTCGATGAAGACGGTCTGATGCGCCGCCGGGATGCAAGTATCAACGATATTCCGATTTTAGAGGCGGATCGCCGCTATCGCTTTTAGAACAGGAGCAGGCAGCCATTCGCCGTGATTTTCCGAAAGAAATCACGGCGAATGTTTAGCGGTGTGCCAGCGTGAAAAAGAAAAAGGCCAGTGCGAGGCCGAGTGCACCGAGGGCGAACGAAACCATCTGGCGGGGCGTGAAAAAAGCCAGCGGGGAATGGGCATGACGCGCCGAAGTCAGGTCGGCACGAAGACGGGCGTTTTCGGCTTCCAACTCTGAAAGGCGGCGTTCGGTGCGCTCCAGTAAAAGCGATTGGGCAGAGGGCGGAAGAGTTCCGCTTGAAAGCGAGGTACGGAGACGGCGGTCGGAAATCGTTCGGGGCATTGGGACACTCCAAAGACAAACTCACCAGCCGCGCAGGTACTTGATACGATCCACAAAGCCTGCCGCCGCCTCCTGCCCCTCTGGATCGGGAGCATAAAGCGTAGTGACGGACGGAAAGGAGTGCGTGAAAGCCGCACTGTAAACAAAGGGCGCATCGGAAGCGGTTTCGATCCAGGTCTCCTCGACGCTGAGCAGGGTTTCAAGAGGAGTGGCGGATTTACGAAACCCGCCAGCAAACGCCATAAATTCGTGTAGATGGTCGCCCGAAATCGCGAGTGCGTGCAGTTTGGGGCGGGCGTTCGCTTCCCAGCCGAAGGTTCCGTCCTCGAAGTATTTGGGGTCGGGTGTGCGGGACAGATAGGAGCCGCGCAGGTGCGGGTGAATTTCGGAAAATTCACGCATGAGCCGCTCGATCCGGTGGTGGATTCCCGGCCCCAGGCGCAGTTCGATCAAAGCATTGCTGAACCTTCGAGCGAATTCCGCTCCCGCCGTTGTCACCGTTCTCAATTCTGCCTGTGCCATAAATTCGATTTCTCCTCCCTTTTTCGGGAGGATTATCGGTGGGGGGCGGGCGCAGGATTAGGGAGGAGCTCCACCTACTCAGTGCGCGGGGGCGGCTTGGCGGGCAGCAGGCTTCTCATGTCGCCCTTAAGAAAAATTTCAACAGAAAATTCAGGGTTCGGGGTGTAGATCAATCCACCAATAATTGCTGCTGCCTGCCTCGTCGAACTCTTGACCCTCGATCCAGCCTCCCTGAACGGCAATGATGCGCTCCGAACCTTGGTTCCCCTCCTCTACCAAGAGCATAACCCGTTCTAATCCGAATGCCCGTGCCTTTTCCAGCCCCAGCGTTAACTGTCGGGTTCCATAACCTTTTCGACGCTCCAACGGGCGGATATTGTAACCGATATGCCCGTTTTGGAGCTCAAACGGCGGCGGAATTGTAGGTCTGAGACGGATTTCACCCACGAGAGTGCGACCGTTCTTCGCAGTCCAGTAAGTTTGCTGCGGGGAAATAGCGGCGGGCAGATTGCGTCCGGCGGCTTCGTCCTCCAACTCAGTGATAAATGTGGCGAAATCCGAGAGAGCCAGCGGGAAGTTATTAAAATGCCCCTCCCCGTTCGCGAGAAACTCTCGGATCATCGCCTGATATTCTGCCTCCCACCGAAGCGAGGGACTGACCAAAACCAGAGTTTCTTCTAACATTAGCGTATTTCTCCTGACCCTCATTACGGAGCGGCGGAGATGATGGCGGCAAAATCGGAGGCTTTAAGGGAGGCTCCCCCGACGAGTGCGCCGTCAATGTTGGGCTTGGCCAGAAGTTCCTTCGCGTTGTCGGGTTTGACGGAGCCGCCGTACTGAATCAGCACTGCCTCGGCGGTTTCGTCGCCATAAAGGTCTCGAATGGCCTTTCGGATCACGCCGCACACCCGGTCGGCTTCGTCAGGGGCGCACGTTTCGCCGGTTCCGATGGCCCACACGGGTTCATAAGCAAAAACGACCGATCCTGCCCCTTCAGAGGTCACTTCGGCAAGAGCAGCTTTCGTCTGACTGGAGATGATGCGATCCGTGTCTCCGGTCTGCCGCTCGGCGAGGGTTTCTCCCACGCAGCAAATCGGAATAAGATCGTTGGCGAGAGAAGCACGCAGTTTGCGGTTCACCGTTTCGTCGCTGTCACCGAAGTAGGCGAGAATTTGCGCGTCGAAATCCGGCTCTGGAACGCCGAAACGCCCGCGCCGCTCCGAGTGGCCGACAATCACATAGCGGCATCCGGCCTCGATCAGCATTTTCGGGGAGATGCTCGCGGTGTACGCCCCTTTGTCTTTCCAGAAAACATCCTGCGCTCCGAGTTCGATCTCTGTGCCCTCGGTTACCGTCTGCACGGTTGCGAGTGCCGTGAAGGGCGGACAGATCACAATGTGGGTGTTATCGGTGGGGTCGAGCAGGGGCAGCAATTCTTTCAACAGGGTTTCCGCTTCGGCGCGGGTTCCGTTCATCTTCCAGTTTCCAGCAATAATTGTGTTTCGCATAGAGGCTCCAAAGTTGAGATTAGGGGAGAGAATCCGCTCGCGGCAGGCTGGTGCAGAGGCACGCACTCCGATTCGCAATCCTCTCCAACAGTTTCATTATACACTTTGGGCAGGGAATCTCAGAGGAAACCGCGAACTCAGACTCAATGATTTCTCGCCCGCTCACCGAAACGATTTTTCAGATTCCGCTTGCCTGGAGTCATGTTTATGCCCTGACCGATCCGGGCACTCGTGAAACCACGCTGGTTGACACCGGGCTTCAGAAGGATCGTTCCCGCCTTCTGGAAGCCTTGACCGAAATCGGTGTTCCAGTTGAAGCCGTGACGCGGGTACTGCTGACGCACGGGCACTGCGACCATGCGGGCAGTGCCGCCTTTTTTGCAGACAGGGGCGCGGAAATCGTCGCGCACCGCCGCGAACTGCCGTTTCTGCTCGTTCCCCGGCGCACCTACGCCCCCTCCGGCCTGCGCCGATTGATCCGACCGATTTCTAGCACCTTGTTTCTTCTCGGTGAATCCCGCTTTCCCGTGCCTCGGCTGAACCGAGTGATGGACTGCGGCGAAGGCCAGACTTTCAGCACACCCGCTGGAACGCTGGAGGCAATCCACACGCCAGGCCACACGCCGGGCCACACCGCTTATCTGGATCGCACCACCGGGATTTTATTCAGCGGTGACGCCATTCTGAACATCGTTCCGGTTCGGCTCAGTACGGCTCCCTCTCTGCCGATGCGCGTTTTCACCGAAAACTGGGGTGAAGCGAAACGCTCGGCGAAGCGTTTGGTTTCCCTCTCTCCCCGCTGGCTGCTCTCCGGGCACGGCGTACCACTGCAAAGGGAGACGACGGAAGTTCTGCGCCGCTGGGCGCAAACCTTTTAGTTGTGATTTATTTCACAATCAAACCGAAAGTTGAAACCATTCCCCCTTTCTCGTCCGTAGTGAACCCTGAATGAAGGATAAAATGAGGTTGAGCCGATGACTCGACCCACAAGACCCTGCCCTGCGGCAGACGGAGCCGAGCCTTTTGCCCGGCTGCTACGGAGACACGATGAAAGACGAATGTACCTCTGTCCTGACGACAGAACGAGAATTGGCTCCCCTTACCGAGCAGGTGTCCTCACAGTTGGAAGCCTTGCGCCGTGAGCGTATTTTTGCCTTTGTGCGCGAAACCAAACGAGCCGCTCCCACCTCACCCACTCCTCTGGAAAGCCGGGTGGATGCTCTGCTGGAGTCGGTGACTGATCTGACCCGGCTCAACCAACTGGCTTTGCTGACTTCACGCGGCGGACAGATCACCGTTGAAGCCGACCGTTTGCTTGCAGCTACGCATGGAGACATATTCGAGCAGCTGGTGCTGCGCTATTCTGAGCGGAACGGCGGGCGAATTCCTGCTATGAATTTGCTGCCTTCCTATCCGCTTCCTCTCGAATAAGTCCTTTAGGACTTACGCGGTTGACGATTGCGGTCAAAGTGTTTTATACTTTGCGATGCCTACCTTACCAAAAGTCACCGATTTAGACTACATCCAGTTTCTGCTGGCGGCGCAAACCGCCTTTTCCTGTGTCGAAGCGGCGAAAACGGATGGTGCGTCGGATTTTCCTCCGACCCATGACGCTTATACCCGCTTGCTTCAAAGACAGCCTCCCGATTCCGAGGCGTTGTGGCACGAAACGAAATCGTTTGTTCAGCCCGATACGGGTCTTCTGGTCCTTGACGACAGCACCCTCGACAAGCCCCATGCTCGGCATATCGAACTGGTTCATAAGCACTGGAGCGGCAAGCATCATCGTAGCGTCTACGGCATCAATCTTGTCACTCTGTTCTGGACCGATGGAGGAGCCAAACTCCCCCTTGACTGCCGCCTCGCAAACGCTCCCGTGGACGGCGTAGACAAAAACGCGCATTTTCGGGCGATGCTCGACACGGCAAAGGAACGTGGGTTCAGGCCCAAATACGTCTGTTTCGACAGTTGGTACTCAGGACTGCCCAATCTCAAAGCGATCCGCGACAAGGGCTGGCACTGGTTCGCCCGTTTCAAGAGCAATCGAAGTGTAGACCCCGACGACACGGGCAATCGGCAGATTTATCGGGTGGCGATCCCTCCCGAAGGAAAAATCGTTCACCTACGCGGCTATGGGTTTGTCAAAGTGTTCGTGACCCTCGACGCCGATCAAGAAGACGCTCGGTTCTGGGCGACGAGTGACCTGACAATGACCGAAGCGAAGCGAAAGCAAACCGCAGACGAAGCCCTCGCGATTGAGGAGTATCATCGGGGCTTGAAGCAGTGCTGTGCGGTTGAGCGATGTCAGGCGAGAAGCGAACGAGCGCAACGCAATCATATCTTGTGGGCGATCCGAGCCTTTGTCCGCCTGGAATATCAGCGATGGCAAACGGGACTGAGTTGGTATGAGTGCAAAAAACAAGTGGTGCGCGAAGCGATCCGAGCGTATCGAACAAACCCCACTTTATTGCTCCCAACAACCGCGTAAGTCCTAACATACTGAGATAGAAATGAGGCTCCAAGCAAAGGTGTGATTTCAGTTGAATCCCGGACTGCACCTCAAATGAATATAAACGTAAAATCTGCGTGGAACAATTTCGTCAAATTTCGATCATACAGCGTTCTTTTTTCAGGAACCAAGTACAAATCAATGAGTTGGAGGGGGCAACCTGTAAAGAAAATCGTTGTGAAAAGTAGTTTCCCGGAAGACGTGGAACACTTTTCAGAAACCTCCTTTCTCTCGAAAAGGGGAGGGGACAGAGAAAGGGGTTTTCGGTTTTGTTTGTGGCACAAACCGAAAAGAAAAGCCGTCAACCTTCTGAAAGAACCTTTTGCCGTTAACCTCCTATTTCGCCTTTGCGAAACTCCTTTCTAACCTTTACCTTTTGCGCTCTTAAGAACCTTGAGAAACAACCTCGTGTGTCAAGCAACGGCGTTCTTCCGGTTTCTTTGCAGAGGTAGAAGCCCTAATACTCTTCAGGCAGCAACACGATAGTTGAGGAGCGATCACTTTCGGTGATGATCCAGACCCTCGTGTTGTCCCGAAGGCGATAGGAAGAGAGCAAGGACAAGTCGTTCTGGAGAGCGAAGTCGTTTCGCTTCCAGTCCTCTTCGTCTAACTCTCCCCAGTCACAGAACAAATGCCGAGCGAGGAGTTGCTCAGCCTTCTGCTCTGTTTTCGCCAGGGCGGAGACCGCGCCTTCGGTAAGCGAAATCGTTCCAAGGGGAACCAGTCCCATTGCCGACGCTCCTTTCTGTCGCATGGGGTGCAACTTTCGTTCTGGTGCGTTGTGGCAGAAGGGGGTGGGGAAAACCGAGCCTTCGGGAGACCTCGACCGCGCCTTTGCGATACACGCACAGGCAGACCAGCTCATCCGTGCCCTCATAGACCGCCCAGAAGCGTCCGTAGCGTAAGATCGTCACTCCCATGGGCTGTGACCCTCCTCCGCGAGATACTCCTCGTCTGCGTCGGTTTCCGGCGTTTGCAGAGCCACCTCAATCGCATTCAAGAGCAGGGTTCGGTTTCGCTCCGAGGTTTTCTGTGGACATCGTAGTTGTTGCGCCGCTTGCCGGAGTAATCCTCGAAACAGCAGGTTCTCACTTCCTGCATCCGTCACCACAATTCGCACCTCGTCCTCGTGAGAGACAGGCGTTCTTCTCATGTCCGTTTTCCTTTCGTTTCTCTTCGAGAAAGGGAAAGAGCCAGGCAACAAAAAAGACCGCTCCCGTGTGGGAACCGTCCTTCTGAGTCTGGCTCTTTGCCCCTATTCTTCTTTGTTCAGTCGTTCAAATGCTTACTCGAACAATTCTCTCTGAAACGGCGAACCGATCTCTCGTTCCATCGTTTCAGAAGAATTCTCCTTGAGACTGCCTTTTCCTCCGCTTTCGAGCAGGGTTCCCGCAATGGTTTCCAAAGCATACCGCTCATCGGGTTCCAATCCCTGCGCCGTAAACGTCAGCGCATTGACCAGACCGTAAAGCGTCTCCTGTTGCCCCTTCGGTTCCGAGAGCAAAGAAGCCTTCACCGTGTCCCGCAAGGTTTGCGAAAAGGGGAGAGCATCGAGCGTCTTTTCGACTTCGCCGAGTTTCTCCCGTGTTGCCCAGCTCATCCGCTCCATAAAGCCCGCACTCTGGATGAGTGCGTCCTCAATGGCACGTCCTAAGGAGGCTTGGAGATGCGCAGGGGTCAACCCGACATGACGTTGATGCAACAAGCTCTTTCCTTTCACCAGCCGGATCAACCCGTTCTGACACACGAGTCTGTAAACAAGCGCGTCTACCGTGACCGAGCGTTTCCCCACTTCGGAGTTGGCGACATGGATGCCCGCCATCACCCGATCTCCCGGTAGGATGTCGCGGGATAGTCGGGGGTCGGTCAACCGCAGGTGGAACGACTCGTCGGTGAGGGCGAGCCATTGCACCTCGAACCGATTTTCGACCAGGGGCTTGAGAGTACAGAGGGCGTCGGCATTATTGAGTTTTGCGTAGCGGTCTGAGAGAACGCCGCGCAACACATCTCCCTTTGCTCTCAGCAACCAGCGTTCTCCCGGGGGAGAGGAGGAGCGACCCGAAACCCGCGCGCTTTGCCCCTTCTCCGGTTCTTTGTGGAGAAAGTGGTTTGCTTGTGCGTCCCTGAGCCACGTTGGACACCGCTTGAAGTAAGCGGTAGGGATGCCCAGACGGTTGCACATCTGCGACGTTGCCCAGGGGGTGGGGGACAAGCCTTCTGGAGAGAGAGGGCGTTCGAGCCACCGACTCGTTAAGCGTCCGTTCTCGAAGCGCATCTCGTCTTTGCCCAGAAGGAGGTCCCACTTCAACTCGTCTTCGGCAGTGACCCGCTCGAAAACTTGCGTGAGGTTCATTCTTTCGTTCCTTTCGTCCCCTGACAGGGTTTGTCCGAAGAGAAGGGCGCAAGACCGAGCTCTCTTCGCCTTCGTTCTGCCACCACGCCGATCCAGTGCGCTCTCAGTCCATAGTAGGACTTCCAATCCTCGCACCGTTTATGCTCCTCTCCTGACTTCACCACCAGCGTGCCCAGCCCCCGAAGGTGCTTGCATTCCACCAGTGTGCCGTCCTCCGTCAGTGGCTCGTCCGTCACCTGCCGCGTAAAGAACGGACAGGTGCAGGTGCGCTCCACCGCATGAACGAGGTAACTTGTCTCTCCATTCCGATGCGGCACCGTCACAGCAAAGACACCGGGACGATTGGTTGCCCAGGCGAGGTAGCCGCGACCGTGCAGGGTTTCGGCGCGTTCGTCCAATCGAGCGAGAAAGTTCTTGCGGTCGAAGAGATAAGCGCGCAGGGTACCGGACAGTTTCGGCTCCGCTTCCGGTGAGGGAAAGGGAGCTGGAGGGGGAACAGGAGAGGAAGGGAGCAAGGCGGCTTCCTTTGCCGTTTGAGGCAGAGGAACCGTACCGACTTTAGCGGTTATGGTAGGGTTCATCACGATTTCCTTTCGTTCGTTTCGTCGGGTTCTGAGGAAGATTGTCCCCAGTCAAGCGCCTGTGCTTTCGGTAGGCGAAAGAGCAGGCATTCGTTTCCCTCGGCTTCCGTCAGGAAGTAGGCGAGTAGTTCATCTACTCCCGTCAACGCCGCCTTCATCAGACGATGCCATCCGTCAATCAGCACGTCCTTGCCCCGTAACGAGACAAAGATGAGCGGTTTCGACAGGTCGGTATTGAGGGCGTACACCTCATCCAGGTCGGGATAGCTTTGCAAAATGCGCTCCGGCGTCATTCCCGCTTCGGAGAGCAGGAAACTCTGGAGCCGATTGTTTTGTCGTCCCAACCGTAGCGCCAGCGCCACACTCCAGTGAAACTGCGTTCCGGTTTCTTCATCGTCGAGCGAATAGACCTGACCGAGCAGGACTTCCGCTTCGATCACGAGGGGTTTTCCCTCCAGCAACACCGATTTCGGTCGGTTCATGTCGGGAACACTCCTTCCGTTTCCTCGCTGTCCTCTGGCGTCATGAAGTCACCCCCAAACGCCAGGGTCATCGCTTCCTTTGCCGCTTCCTCCGGTTCCCAGCCGCTCCCATGCCAGTCGGCATAGGGGCAGTCGGGCAAATCGTTGGGATGAAAGCCGAAGTGGAGTTCCATCGCCTCATTTACCTGACTTTTCCAGAGCAGATAGGCACATCGTTCTTCACGTTCCTGTGCCTCTTTCACCGATTTTGCGCTCATTCGCATTCCTCTTTCTCCTCTTCGATTTCGAGAGGGTTGCCGAGACGATCCCGCCGTCCCATTTCCGCATAAAGCGAATTGAACCGGGGGACTTCCCAGCACCGATCCAGACGGTTGCAACACGCGACTATCATTCGATGCCGATCCGTTTGTTGCTTCCAGACTTCGTTCGCCTTTTCCAGAGTGGAGAAGTGAACGCCGAAGGGGCACAGAGAACCGTCTCGCAAGTAGCAAAGCGCGTACTTACCCGCATTCGCTTTTGCCGCGTCCGCCTTCATTCGGGAGACTTCAGGTCGGCGTTTACGAGTGCCGTCCGAGGGTTCGGAGGCACGAAGGAAATACTCCTTGCGTTCCCGTTCCACCGCTTCGACAAAACACCGAGCGGTGAGTTCCTGTCCCTTCTCCTCAAGAGTGGGTAGGTCACCCATCAATCCCTTGTCCCAGATGGCGTAAGGCAGTCGCGTTCCGTCTCCGTAGGTGAAGTGGAAGCGATGCCATTTCGGAGCCAATCGTTCATAGCGACACGTTCCCGATGTCAAATCAGGAAAGGTCACCGTGAACTCATGGGCTTTCGTCACCGCCGCGCCACTTCGGGAGTGGGTCACGGAAGTAACGCCAGAGACCGGCCCGGAAAGAGGGGAAGCGTGAGGAGAAAGTTCTCTCAGTCGTGCCTCCAGTTCTCCCGGAGCAAACGTCGTGTAACGCAAATAGCGAGGCATTTCCAAACTCCTTTCGTTGCCGAAAGCGTTTTTTGCGTTCCGGCTTGCACACACAAAAAAGAGACCGCCGCTCTTTTCAGAACAGCCGTCCCTGGTTTTCCTCAAACCGCCACCTCTCCGTCTCTTCGTCTTCGCTTTCCTGTGAGGAGGGCGAAGAGAAAGAGGATGGGAGTAATGGTTTTTGAGAAATCGGTGTTTCCCTCTTCGTGGGAGAAGAGGGAGATTTGCTGGAAGGGGGAGGGTCAGGAGGCTCCGAGTGACCGATGGGATCTCTCAAAGCGTCTCCACAGACAATCCCCTGCGGCACATCTCTTTCCGTCCAGTGAAGCGGACAGGCGAGCCAGGGAGCGAACAAAAATCCGTTCACCTTCGTGGCTTTGCACAGCGTCTCGTCAATATCCATGCCGTAAAGCCGCAATGAGCGGTTCGAGGCATGAAGCAACATCCGTCCCGTTCCCACACACGGGTCACACACCGACTTCAGACGGGCGTCTTCCTCCGGAGAGGGAAACGTCATCTGCGTCATCGCTTCCACGACCGTGTGAGGGGTAGGAAAGAAGCCCTGCCGTTTCCCGTAGGCGTTTTCAGCGAGCAAGTCCCCGAAATAATCGTAGGGAAAGAGTTGCAGAGCAGGAACGTTGAGCATTTGATACAACCGTATACTCGCCCCATCACAACCCACCGGATAGGGGGGCAACCCCTTTTGAGAGGGGTCGCCAAACCCAAACAGAAGCCACTCCAGCAGATAGCGAAAATGGCTCCAACCGCTCCAGCCTCCCCAACCTGCGCTCCCCGAAAAGGGAACCGCGTCGAGGGAAGCCGAGAGCATCTTCATCACCGACTTTTCCGGCGCGGGGAGAAACTCCACTTGCGGGATCGGTCGGTCGGGAAGGGCGCAGGTCTCCTGACACTGAAGCCAGTAGTCCCAGCGTCCATAGAGGCGCGAGTCCGTTTCCCACAGGATGGGCAAAAGCCAGCCGTGAGTGAGGTCTCGCTCCAGATCGGGCACAAGAGGAGGGGGAGAGAATCCGCGCATTTTCGTTCGCAGTTTCTCCCGTTCCTCGTCAGTCAGCACCACACAGGGATCTTTGTTCTCGATAGGTCGTTTCTTCCTTTCGTTCTGAATTCTTCTACCCGCATAAGGGCTTCCCTTCACAAATAGCAAAGAGAGAAGCCGTTGTTTGACACAGAGGAGTTCTAGCAAACTTCGAGCTGGAAAAACACTCGAACTCTTGAGAAAGGGCAAAGTGATGTCACGCAGGGGTGAAAGGGGAAAAGGGAAGCAGGCTTGTTAAAGGAGAAACGGGATAAATGCTCCTATTTATTCCGTTTATGACAAACATCCAAAAAGGGCTAAGATGAATTATCGACCCGAGACAACCGGGACCTTTGCCAACAACCTGAGAGGCATCGCTCAGAGAGACGGCGTCAGTATTCTGGAGGAGGTTGGGCAGGATACGGATCGTGACATCACCTAGAAAAGAGGAGAGCCGGAAGCACCCTCACTCAGACAGAAGCACGGAAGGAGTCTGCACCCGAAGAGGGGAGGAGAAGACCCGCACAGAGAGTTCCGTTTTCGGTGCAGAGAAGAGACAAGCCGAGGAACACATCGGAGGGGATCAATCCCCTCCCTCGATATAACAACAGGGAGAGCCACCCTCAAACCGTAACCCTATCCGTCCTCTGAAACCTGTCTCTGAGACGACCGAGAAATTTTTGGCGACGAAACTCTCTCCATGCTATAATTAACTCAGGAAAGAAACTCAAAAAACTCAGGAAAGAAACAAACCTCATGGCAACCCCTCACGTTTACAGAGGCACCGCAGAAGAAATCGTTACCCAGATTCGGCTGAGTCAACTCTCCGGCAAACTCCGTGCGGTCATCATGCCTGAAAATGGGGTTGAACCTGATCAGACGGAAATACCGAACGCGACCCTTGCGGAACGCCTTCAAGGGCGTGTCGGACGTTTTGATTTCGGAGACGCCCACCTTTCCGAAAAAACCGGTGAGAAGTTTGCAGACCTCCTCCTCGAGTCGCACGAGAAGGAACAACTCTGATGCTTTGCGACACCGGACCTCTGGTTGCCCTCTTGGATCGTTCGGACAAAAACCACTTGCGCTGTGTTGAGGTGCTTTCCACCCTTCGCGTTCCTCTTCTCACCACCTGGGCTTGTTTTACCGAGGCGATGTATCTTCTCGCACGCTACGGCGGGCAACCTGCTCAAGACGAGCTATGGGGTTATGTCGAAGACGGCATTCTCACGTTTCACCTGACCTCGGAAGCCGAACAAAAAGAAATGCGAATCCTGATGCAAAAATACCGGGACACCCCAATGGATTTAGCCGACGCTTCTCTTGTTGTCGCCGCTCGCTCGCTCGGGGTCACTCAGATTTTCACGACCGACAGCGATTTCTACGTGTACCGGATCGGCAGCAAGACTCCCTTTGAGGTTATTCCCGCCCTTTAAGAAAGCGTTTTCCACCTTCCGGGAAGCATGAAAACCGCTTGTGCACGAGATCACGTCTTTGTCTCCCCCTCGGGCAAAAACCCTTCTGCTCTCCTGCTCTCCCTGAACCTCTTGCGTCATCCGCGCCTTTCTCCCTCTCTTTGGGTTTGCAACCCTCCGAAAAATCCCGATAGCGCGCTTTCCCTTCTCTCCGAAAGAAGACCATTTTTGAGAATTATATGTGTCTCGTATCTCGCTTCCAGGGTGCCGCGGCGGGAAGAAGTTGGGCAGGATACGGATCGTGACATCACCTGAGGGAAAGGCAGGTAAAAGGGGACATTTCGACTTTCTTTCGATATCGAAAAAGACTAGAAAGAGGGGACTCTTTTTATTTCAGGAACCGCTCCGGAGACCTCACCATGCAGGACAAAACCCCTTCCGCCATCATCGCCCCTTCCGTTTCCGCCGGGGGACGCTTTCCCGTTCGCATTCCGATCCGCATGACGCCGGAGGAACGCGCCCGCATCGGTCAGACCGCCTGCGCTCTGAACCGCTCGATTTCTCGCTACCTTGTCGAACTCGCCACCTCGGAGGTAAACACTCGCCCCAATCCCTTCTCCGTTAGGACTTACGCGGTTGTTGGGAGCAATAAAGTGGGGTTTGTTCGATACGCTCGGATCGCTTCGCGCACCACTTGTTTTTTGCACTCATACCAACTCAGTCCCGTTTGCCATCGCTGATATTCCAGGCGGACAAAGGCTCGGATCGCCCACAAGATATGATTGCGTTGCGCTCGTTCGCTTCTCGCCTGACATCGCTCAACCGCACAGCACTGCTTCAAGCCCCGATGATACTCCTCAATCGCGAGGGCTTCGTCTGCGGTTTGCTTTCGCTTCGCTTCGGTCATTGTCAGGTCACTCGTCGCCCAGAACCGAGCGTCTTCTTGATCGGCGTCGAGGGTCACGAACACTTTGACAAACCCATAGCCGCGTAGGTGAACGATTTTTCCTTCGGGAGGGATCGCCACCCGATAAATCTGCCGATTGCCCGTGTCGTCGGGGTCTACACTTCGATTGCTCTTGAAACGGGCGAACCAGTGCCAGCCCTTGTCGCGGATCGCTTTGAGATTGGGCAGTCCTGAGTACCAACTGTCGAAACAGACGTATTTGGGCCTGAACCCACGTTCCTTTGCCGTGTCGAGCATCGCCCGAAAATGCGCGTTTTTGTCTACGCCGTCCACGGGAGCGTTTGCGAGGCGGCAGTCAAGGGGGAGTTTGGCTCCTCCATCGGTCCAGAACAGAGTGACAAGATTGATGCCGTAGACGCTACGATGATGCTTGCCGCTCCAGTGCTTATGAACCAGTTCGATATGCCGAGCATGGGGCTTGTCGAGGGTGCTGTCGTCAAGGACCAGAAGACCCGTATCGGGCTGAACAAACGATTTCGTTTCGTGCCACAACGCCTCGGAATCGGGAGGCTGTCTTTGAAGCAAGCGGGTATAAGCGTCATGGGTCGGAGGAAAATCCGACGCACCATCCGTTTTCGCCGCTTCGACACAGGAAAAGGCGGTTTGCGCCGCCAGCAGAAACTGGATGTAGTCTAAATCGGTGACTTTTGGTAAGGTAGGCATCGCAAAGTATAAAACACTTTGACCGCAATCGTCAACCGCGTAAGTCCTATCCTTATTCTTTTGTGCCTGCTTACCCTCCGCTGACCGCCGTTCCTCCTAGAGAAACGGCGGTCTTTGCTGTTTTCCCGGCTTGGTACTGCCTTTTTCGCCCTCCAGTTCCCCGGAAAAAAACCTGAAAATAAACGGTAAATTCGCGAGTGTTCTATGGAAGAAGAAATCAAATCCTAAATTTGCAGAGACAAGGCCAATGGATTGCGGACAGAGTGGAGAGATCACATGAGGATTGCAAAAGAGACCTGGGTGATTGCGGGGATTGGGCTGCTGGACCTGGCAACGACCATTGTTTTTATCCAGCATCATGGTGCGGAGGAGGCGAACCCGTTGTTTCGCCGGTACTGGCAAATGGGCGTTCCCGCTTTTGTGGGAGCGAAACTGGTGCTGCTGTTTTGTCCGCTAGCGGTGTTGGAGTGGGCACGGCAGCGACGCCCCCGGTTTGTGTCGGGAGCCCTGCGTTTGGGAATTGCCGGATATGTGGCGATGTACGGGGTAGGCTTTACGCAGTTGAATGCACAGGCGGTGGCGAGCAAAAACTCTGCCGCCGTGATTCGGGAGGCCGCGCTGCCCCCGCATCCCCACGAAATTCGGGCGCGGCTGGTGCTCTGGCACGCCAGTCATGGAGAGACAGGGACACCTCCTTTCGATGTACATCCTTCGTTATCGGAAACGCTGGAGGCATCCGCCAAATAATCCCCTAGCGCGCCGAGCAAAAGGCAGACCGGAAATTCGATGTGAACGGCCCCGAACAGAAATTTCTGTTCGGGGCCGTTCGGATTTCATCTGCCGGGGCAGCGGGAAACAGGAAAAGTGTTTCAGGCCTCTTGAAGCAGCGTTTCGCGCAGCCGCTCCAGCCTTCCCCGCACCGACCCGTCAAGGATGTTGTCCTGCATTCGCACAATCACGCCGCCAAGGAGGGAAGCATCCACCTGCGGAGTAAGTTCGACGGTTTCGCCGGTGCGCTGTTCCAGGCTTTTTTTCAGGCTTTCGAGTTCCTGCGGGGTGGGAGCCACAGCGAAAGTCGCTTCGGCACGAACGAGGTGACGGTTGGCGTCGGCCATCTGGCGCATCTCGAAATCTACGGCGTCCAAAATCACTTCGCGGCGTTTATCTATGAGCAGCAGCAAAAACGAAAGCGTAATTGTGTCGTACTGCCCCTCGAACAACTGCTTGATGAGCGAGCGTTTGCGGCCTGCCGGAACGAGCGGGCTTTCCCACATTTCGAGCAGCTTCGGGGTGTCATGCATCAAGGAGACGATGTTGGTGAGATTTGCCTCGACAACGGCGAGTTTATCGGCGCGTCGGGCGGTCTCGAACAAGGCTCCTGCGTAGCGTTTGGCGGCGCGGATGTCTTTTGCCATAGGGAGTTAGGCTCGCTTTCCACCGGCAGCGGCGGTTGTAATAAAGTCTGAAATCAGGCTGCGCTGCACCTGGTCGTCGGCGAGGTCGGAAACCGAACCTTCGGCCGCCGTCAGCGTTAGCTGCACGATCTGGCGGCGCAGAAGAATGCGCTGGCGAATCTGTTCTTGGGCGATGTCCTGCTCGGCACGGCGTTTGATCGCTTCGGCGTTTTGCTGGGCATCGGCAATGATCTGTTCCCGGGCGGTTTCGGCTTCCTGAAGGGCGGCATCAATGCGCTGACGTGACTCGGTTTCAATGGTACGAAGGCGAGCCGCATAATCGTCGTGCAGCTTCTGGGTGTCGGCCAGAGCCGCGTCCACTTGATCTTGAGTGGAAGCGATCCGGCTTCGGCGTTCGTTCAATGCGTTCTGGATAAAGGGCCAGCCGAGCGGAATGTTGGCGGGCATATAACGAATCACAACGATGAAAAAGATCAGAAAACCGAGAACAGCTGCGATCAGCGATTTCTCGTGGATCATCTCATCCATGTTGAACGGCATATAATCAAAGGCAAGTAGCAGCACGGCGAATCACTCCGGTTTCAGAAAACGAGTGTTCTGTCGGGGGAGAACACACAGGGACAAAACGGGTAATGAACTCTGGGTAGATTGTCCGAGTTTTGCCCGATTGGGGCTTCAGTTCGCTAGCGCGGACTTCAGTCGGGCGCATCAACTCAGCCAATTTTCTTGAAGATCACTAGTTTTTGGCGGGGCCGCTCTGAGCCAGTCCGGACAAAACCCGTTTTTCAATCGAGGTACGAAGGGCGGCAGCAGGGGCGGCGTTTCCCAAGGCTTTGCTGGCAGCGTCGGAGGCGATTTGAATCATCTGTTCGCGCAGCGAGGTCATCGCCTCGGTTTTTTCGCGTTCGAAGTCGGTGATGCCCCGCGCCATCGCTGCTTCTGTCTGAGCACGAGTCTCTTTCACAATGCGTTCGCGCTCTTCCTGTGCCTCTTTTACCGCCGCTGAAATTTTCAGTCGGGCCTCCGCTTCGATCTGTCCGATCCGGCCCATATATTCGTTGCGAAGGTCTTCCATGTCGCGCTGAAGCTTCTGCTGCTGAGCATGGGCATCCGTCACCCGTTGATCGCGGGCGGCAAGGTTCGCCAGGTGAGGCTTCCAGAAAAACGGCGTGAGGATGCTCCACAGTGCCAGAAACAGCACCATCTGCATCACGAAAACAAGCACATCGAAGCCGAGACTTTTAAGAATTGCGTCCATAATCACTCACTCAAGGTTAGGAGCAGGGGGAAGAAGGGCCGGGAACAAGCCCCGACCCATTCGCTTGACGATCTAGCAGCGACCGATCCGCCCTTATTTTCCGGCGGTAATGGCCTGCATGACGGCGGAGGTGTCCGGGAGGGAACCTTTCACCAGAATGAAGACCACGAAGGAGAAGAGAACAAGTGATTCGATAAACGCAAGGGAGAGGATCATGACGGTCTGAATACGACCGGCGGCCTCCGGCTGGCGGGCGATGCCGTCGAGCGCGGCGGAAGCGGCTTTTCCTTGTCCGAGTGCGGCTCCGAACGCAGCGAGCGGCACACCAAGACCCAGAGCAAAGGCGAGAGCCATAAAGTAAAGCATATCGAGTTTCCTTTCCACCCTGTTTCGGCGGGATGAACTCTTTCAGAAGAATTCAGGCGAAAAAGCAGGGCGTGACAAAAAGAGAAGAGAGTTCGGGTCTTTTCGCAATCGGGAAAAGAGGCAGACGACCCTGCCAGACTCTTTTCCGGGTTCGCGGAACAGCCAGACCGAGGATCTAGTGATCTGCCGCGACAGAGGCGGGACTATGGCCCCCCTCCAGCTCATCCGGTTCGCCTTCGTGATGATGGTGCGGCTGAACCAGTGAAAGATAGATACAGGTCAACATACTGAACACCAGAGCCTGAACAACGGCGGTCAGCAGGGACAGAAAGAGAAGCGGCGTTTGCAGCGGAAGCCAGCCAAGAGCAGTCAGCCCCATTGAGCCAAGCAGTCCGGCGAACACCGCGAGAATGATTTCGTCGCCGAAAATGTTGCCGAAAAGTCGAATTGCCAGAGTGAACGGGCGCACGCCTTCGGAAATCACTTCGATGGGAAACATCAGCGGAGCCAGGAGAGGATACTTGCCGAGTTTGGGGCCCATAAAGTGAACGATATGCCCGACCCCATTGTTTTTCAGCCCTTCGAACTGAACGTAAACAAAGACGATTAAGCCCAGAGCCAGCGTCAGCGAGAAGTTCGCGGTCGGCGAGTGAAAACCGGGAATTTGTCCGAGCAGGTTGGAAAGCAGAATATAGATGAACACCGTGCCGACAAGGGGTACGTATTTTTCGCCGCCGTGCCCGACAATGCCGACCACGAGCGTACGGAGCTGCTCGACGATGTATTCCGCAAAATTCTGGGTTCCTTTGGGAACGCGCTCGAAATTGCGTTTGGCTGCAAACGCAAACCCAATCATCATGAGGGCCACAAGAACGGAATTGGCGAACAACATTTTCGCATTAGGGATTTCGCCCAGATGCGAGACTTCGCGCTCGGCGTGTCCGGCGGCCTCTTGAGCCAGAATTTGGAAGGATGCAAGCTGCGGCAGAGTCTGCGGCATCGCGTTTAACCTCTCTCGGCGACCGTCTGCGGGGAGACGGAGGCCTGTGCGTTTGACGGGGAAACCGATTCCAGGGGCTTGAATCTTGTGCGGCTGCGGGAAGGGTTCACCTCATCCCACACAGTCAGCCAAGCAATGGCAGACGGCCCCAGTGCAATTCCCAGCACCGTTCCCAGCACCGAAGCAGTTCCCAGGCGGGAGGACAATAACAGGAACAGAATGAAAATCGGCAGTTTTACCCAGAGCAGCAGCCCAAAGGCCAGTTTCTGGAGAAAACCCGCGCCGGGACGGATCAGAGCCGGAATACAGACTGCCAGCGTCCACAGACTGAACAAAGACAGCAAAGCTCCGATGATAAAGCCGACACCCAGCGAACGGAGTCCCACTAGGAGCAGAAGTGCCCCCAGGGAGAGCATCAGCACTGCACTGAGGCGAAGGGCACGCCGGGGCATTTGTTCGCCGGGAGATAGATTTGATTTCAAGAAGGTTCTCGCGTTTCTTTCTCGGTGTGGCTCTAGGAGCACCTTCGGGCAGATTGGCTGCGATTACCGCCCGTTATTATGTCACAAAACTGCTTTTTCGGCGCAGCCCTGCCGAAATTTTTTGCGATTACGATAACTGCTTCATTGTCCGAAGCAGATTCATCACGCCCACAATCAGCCCGACGACGGCCCCGATCAAGACAAAGGTCGAGCCGGTCTTGAATTTCGCGTCGGCGTAATAACCGGCAATGATGAGCAGCAGCGGCGGCGCAATCAGCGAAGTAACGGCGGTCATAGCGACGCCCATCTGTGTATACTGCCCCAGACTGACTCCGCTGCCATCGTCTTTCGGCTTGATTTTGGACGGATCGGGCGGCAGAGCCGCCGTCACCCTCGGTGCTTCGGGGATACCGCCCAGCGCGGGAACGGACGGAAAGCGTTTTTTCAGCAACTGCTCATCAAGATTTTCGTCGCTGTCGAGCGAAGGATCGTTTTTTCGGTTGGGTGTTTCGGGCATTACGTCTCTCCCTGTTTCGCTGCCGTGCCCGACCCTGCCCGGCTCTATTGTTCGAGCAGCCGTTCATGCAGCAGTTGAACGGCACGTTTGACATCACTTTCCGAAATCAGGCACGAAACCGACATTTCGGAGTCAGCGGTCTGGTAAACTTTGATTTTCGCCTGAGTGAGCGTTTCGTGGATCGTCATCAAGACGCCGGGAATGCGCCGGTGGTTCGAGGCAATCACCGAAACCACTGTGCAGTTTTCGATGGCAGTGGCATGGACATCCACGATCTCGACATCCGACTCTACACTCGCCAGCAGGGGACGCTGCACCCGATAGGCCAGATCGAGGCCGCCAGCATATTTGAAGATATAGTAGACGGCTCGCTTTCCCTCGGCGATCGGGGCTTCGTTTCGCACCGGAACTACCATCCCGTCCAGCAGGTCGCGGGCAATCGGGTAGAGGGTTCGCGGCACGGCAAATGAGATCGAAGTTGGGCTGAAGGTCACGAAATAGATATTGACGCCCGCCTCCGCCATCATGCGGTACACCTGGCGCTCGATTTCGGACTTGTGCTGAACCTCGCCGGTCTCCAGGCGAATGAAAACGACTTTGCCGGTGTGTGCAATGCCGGTGGTTCGGTAGCGCATGGCCGCACCGTAGTCGCCGCCTGTCGTCTCAGATTCTTCGGTGTTGGCGATGCGGGTTCCGGGCAAATCGGAAAACGTGGATTTCACCCACAGCGGGATGTTATGATCCATCGCGATTTCGGCGGCGCGGGGATGTACGACTTTCGCTCCCTGGTGCGCCATCTCCGCCACTTCCTCATAGGTACAGATGTCGAGGGTGCGTGCATTTTCGACAAGGCTGGGATCAGCGGTCTTCACCCCGTCCACATCAGTGTAAATTTCTACGCCTTCGGCCTTGAGGGCAACCCCCAGCGCGGAGGCGGTGGTATCGGAACCGCCGCGTCCCAGCGTGGTGATCGAGCCGGGTTCCAAGTCTTCGTCGGCTTCGGTGACCCCCTGAAAGCCGCAGACCACCGGGATATAGCCTGCTCGAATCAGTTTTTGCAGGGTATTCGGACGAATTTCCAAAATTCGGGCGTTGCCGAAGTCGGGGTCGGTGAGAATGCCTGCCTGCCCGCCGGAAAGGGCAATTGCTTTCAGGCCCATCGTATTGAGGGTTTGAGCGAACACCACTGTTGAGATGATTTCGCCGCAGGCCATCATCATATCGAGTTCACGCGGCATTGGCGGAATCTGCGGGTCTACGTCTTTCAGAACCTTGATAAGTGTATCGGTGGCGTAGGGTGCGCCGGAACGACCAATGGCAGAGACGACCACAACCGGACTGAACCCGGACGCCTGGGCCTTCATCACTTTGCGGGCCGCCAAAGCGCGGTGTTCATGACGGTCAACGGAGGTGCCGCCGAATTTCTGAACGAGAACTCGCGGAGAGGGGAGGCTCATCGTTGTTCCTCCTCGGCAAGCGGCGACTCGATCACAGCTCCAGCGTCGAGCGAAAATGTTTTGCAGAGTTCGTCTATTGCGGCCTCTGCTTTGTTGGCTTCGATCAGGCACTGCACCGAGTTGTGCGAGTCGCCGGTCTGAAACAGATTCGCGCCTACGGAAGCGAGGGAATCGGCGATCTGCACCATCACGCCGGAGGTTTCACGCATCAGGGCGGCCTTGACGATAATGAGCGAAAGGTCGCGTCGGGTTTTGACCTTCACGCCTTTTTCTGCCATCGCCGCTTCGAGCTTAGGCAGATAAACTCCAGCCAGTCCAGCCGAAATCGCGGTGCGATGCAATTTGATAAGGAACAGCGGAACCTGGGCCTCGTTGAGAGCGCGAAGAACGAACTGAACGCCCTGAGCCGGGTCGGAGGCGGAGTCATCGAGCGCGGAGGGAATCGCCATCACCGCGTGGGCAACGTCGTGAGTTACCTGAATGGCATGAACGCCGCGCTCACGCTCGAAGGTGACATTCGGGGTTGGTTGAGATTGGTGGCTTTCCATCGTTGGAGGCAACTCGGCTTTCCCGGCACTTCCGGCAGACTTTGTGAAATCTTTCGCAAATAGGATACCCTATCGAAAAAGAGTGAGTCAACCTTCTGGAGATCGTAGAGTCACGGGATTTTCAAGAATCTCTGGCGGCGGGGTGCACAAAACCTGAAACTGGAGTGAAGCGGGGCGTTTCGGGACAAAGAAAGAGGAAAGTAAACCAAGCGGATTTTCGTGCACAAGACAGATTGGATAAGCAAATTTCAGCAGAGTTTGGAAGGATTATTGGCCATGACAAAAACACTTCCCCTGACAACAGAACACTTCGGACGCTGCGGGTCGTACCCAGCCCATCGGTTTCGAGGAGGATCTTGATCTGCCCGATCCGCGCTACAAATACGAGATCATCAACGGAGTCCTAACCCCGAAATGCCCGCTCAACTCGAACACAAATACCTACAGACCTGGTTTCTCAGTTTTCTTTCCGGTTATGCAGAGACAAAAAGTTAGGGGTAGTTCTCGGGTCGCAAACCGTTGTGGAGATTAATGCTTTCAATGGACGAATACCCGATCTGCTGTTCGTTCGGGAAGAAAATCGTTCGATCCTGTCCAGCAAGGCGCACCATAGATCGCCCGATCTCGCCTTTAAGATCGCTTTACTCAATGATCGTCCACTGGCATTGCGCTCACTGGAAGCGGAGTATCGCACCATTGAGGTACAAGAAACTCTCTTTTTTGACCAGCGCAAATTGTCTATCACGGTTTTGCGAAAAGGGGAAAGGGGCTACGAGCGGCAGGAGCTGACCGAGGGCGAACTGACCCCGGAAAGCCTCGGCGGGCTGACGCTCCCACCCAAATAAATTTTCGAGGAGCCCGAGGCCGGTACGTTTCGCGCTGCTCACCCGTCTGCTCGTTTCTTCGTGATTTGCCTTGATCTAATTGCCCTGGTCTAAAAGGAGAAGCGAGCGTTAGTTGATAAGAGCCGCTTGCGCCGGGGTTTGCGAACGCGAGAGGGCCAGGGTGAACCGGGCGGCACGGTCGGGCTTGAGAGCCGCTAAAATTTCCGCCACCTTTTTTTCTTCCATTTTTCGCAGCAGTGCCAGAATTCGGTCGTCGGGCAGCAGCGCAAAAATTTTCGTGACGGACTCGGTAGGCATCTGCTCGTAAACCCCGGCGAGACGTGCCGTTTCCTTGGGGTCGGGAGCGGCGTTTGCCAGCGCGAGTTTCGCCTTTTCCTGCGCCGCGGCTTTGCTGCGCTGCTGTTCTGCCCAGGCCTCGCGTTCCTTCTTGAACTGCGCCTGCTGCTCGGAAATGATTTTCGCCGCCTTTTCTTCGGGAGTTGGGGCTTTCGGAGCCGAATTCGCCGCCGCTGCGGGAGCTTTTGGTTTCAAGCCCACTGCCCGCAAAAGCGGATTGTTTGGAACAGGAATCTTTCCTACCTTTGCCAGCCCATAGCCCACTCCGACCACTACCGCAAGCGGCACCACCACAATCATTGCGATTTTTAGCCCATTCGCCATCCCGTTTTCCCTTTCGCCCCCTTGATTTGGACTCACAATGTCAGCGGTTCAGCATCCCCATGATGCGCTGAACATAGTGCTGCGTTTCCCGATAGGGTGGAACGCCGCCTGCCCGCTTCACGGCCCCCGAGCCTGCATTGTAGGCGGCTAGTGCCAGCCGGGTGTCGCCGCCGAATTCTTTCAGCAAGCCCGCGAGATAGCGGGTTCCAGCAGCGATGTTCTGCTCTGGATCGAAGGCGTCTGTCACTCCGAAACCGCGTGCGGTTTCGGGCATCAACTGCATCAGCCCCTGGGCCCCGGTGCGTGAAACACAGCGAGGGTTACCGCTCGATTCCTGCTCCACTACCCCTCGCACCAGATTGATATCCAGTCCGTTGGTTTTTGCGTAGCGAGCGATCAGCTCATTGATCTGCGGCGAAAATCTGCCGATTTCAGCCTTTCCGCCTAGGGGCCTGAGCGAAACTTTCCCGCCTGCTTCCGCCAGGGCCACATCGAACAGGCGGGGGGCCTGAGCGGAGGCAAACGGAGTGAGCGGCAACGGGCCGCGTTTTGGGGCCGCTGCCTCCTCCGGGGAGAACGGCTTTGCGGGCGCAGGGTTTTGCACGGACAAAGCGGCGATGCGCTCCTGAAGCTCCTGCGCTCGCCCAATCAAATCCGAAATTCCAGTTTCCATCCATAGTCCCTTTCTCGAACCAGTTTTGCACCGGGGGTAAAACGCCTAGCCTCGTCCATACCGCATCGTTGTCATTTCATCGAGTGCGTTCTGTTCTTCACGCAGCATGGCAGCTCTGAATTCGGTGTGGTCTTTTTCCCGGAGTTTGGAAAGGGCTTCGCGTGACTGCTTTGCGGTGACCAGTTCGCTCTTCATCATCTCCGCTACGATCCCCGCCGCCTCTCGTTCTCGCTCCAACGAAGCAATCGCCGCGCCAACCGCCAGCAGAAAACGCTCACGGTTTTGCAGACGGGCGGCGTCGGTGATTTCGTCGAGGGCAAAAATCAGGGCTTCGCGCTGCCTCTCGCGCTGCGCCTCGATTTTAACGCGGGCTTCTTCGACCATCGCCTGTGCCCGCAGATAATTTTGTTCCGCCTGCGCTTCGAGTGCCTCACGATGCATCAGAACCGTTTGCAATCGAAATCGGTAGCGTTTCATAGGGCAGTCTCTTCTAAAACGTCGGGTTCAAGCCGATCAGTCACTGAACTGCGTCATCAGAAGCTTCAGGGTCTCGAAATAGTCGCTCGGCTCATCGGCGTTCTGGCGCAGAAATTCATGAATTGCACTGAGTTTGCGGCGTGCTAGATCAATTTTGGGGCTGCTTCCTTCGGCGTAGGCTCCGATGTTGATTAAATCTTCGGCCTGTTTGTAAGTAGCGAGCAGGTCTCGCAAATTGTCGGCGGCTTTGCGTTGCTCACGCGGTGTGATTTGCGGCATCACGCGGCTGATGCTCTGAAGCAGGTCAATCGCCGGATAGTGGCCTTTGTGCGCCAGCTCTCGTGAAAGGACGACGTGACCATCTAAAATTCCGCGTACGGCGTCTGCCACCGGTTCGTTCATGTCATCGCCGTCCACCAGAACCGTGTACAGACCGGTGATACTGCCTTCGCTTGTGGAGCTGGTTCCGGCGCGTTCGAGAAGGCGGGGAAGCATGGCAAAGACGCTCGGCGTGTACCCGCGTGTGGCCGGAGGCTCCCCGATGGCCAAACCGACTTCGCGCTGGGCCATTGCCAGGCGGGTCACCGAGTCCATCATCAGGCACACATCGGCTCCACGATCTCGGAAATACTCGGCAATTGCTGTTGCCACAAACGCCGCTTTGATTCGAAGCAGAGCGGGCTGATCCGAAGTTGCCACCACCACCACCGATTTTTGAATTCCCTCCACGCCCAAGCTTTCCTCCACAAAATCTCGCACTTCGCGCCCGCGTTCGCCCACAAGAGCAATCACATTCACATCGGCGGCAGAACTGCGGGCGATCATGCCCATCATCGTGGATTTGCCCACCCCGGAACCGGCAAACACGCCCAGCCGCTGCCCTTTGCCAAGGGTAAGACAGCCATCCAGGGCCCGTATCCCGGTCGGCAAGGGGTCAGTGACGCGGGGGCGCGTCACCACATTGGGCGGAGCCGAATTCACCGGGTAAGTTCGGTGCAGATCGAGCGGAGGCCCGCCGTCCATTGGATACCCCATTCCATCCAGCATCCGCCCCAAAAGCGCATCGCCTACTGGGACAGAGTGCTGCCGCCGGGTGGCGATCACTTCGGCTCCCGGTTTGATGCCGTCCATCACGCCGAGCGGCATCAGCAAAACCCGCTTTTCACGAAACCCGACGACTTCCGCCCGAATCGGCGGCTTGCTCGGATCGTAGAGGTTGGCGCGATCATAGTGAATTTCACAGATTTCCCCTAACATCGCCGGTGGGCCGATGGATTCGATCACCAGACCGATGACTTGAGCCACCTTGCCGTTTTGCCGAACCGGGTCCAAACGAGAGAGCCGCTGCCCATAGTTAGATAGATTGACCTGCGGCTCCGGGATCACGGGAAATTGAAGATCGGTCGGCATGATTAGGCGGCTTCCTGCTCAAAGGTCGTTTGTTTCATCTGTTCGAGCGTTTCGCCTAGGAACGACAACTGAGTTTCCACCGTTGCATCAATGTTGCCGTTTTCCGTTTCGATAATGGTGCCTCCGCGCCCGATGCGGCGGTCGTCCACAAACTCAATCGTATTGGAACCATCCAGCACTTGCAGAATTTCTCCCCGATGAGAACGCACAGTCTCATAATCTTCCGGGTTGACCCGCACTTTCAGGGAACCGGCATCGGTGATCCGTCGGAGCGCGTTTTTGATGATCGAAACCGAAACGGTGCGGCTCACATCAATTTCCTGTTTGATGACCTGACGGCAAAGGGCAAACACCAGGTCAATCGCCTGCGGTTCGATCTTTTCCCAAGCGCGTTTCCGCTCTTCCTCGACCTGATCCAGAAACTGAGTCAGATCGGCTTTCAGGAGGGTGCGTTCATTTTCGCGATCTTGGGCGTTCGCCTGCCTCGCTTTGCCGTCTCCATCGTCATAGCCGCGTTCATACCCCAGCAGATAACCTTGTTGATAGGCCTCCTGCCGAATTTCTTCCGCTTGGCCCTCGGCTCGCTCCAGCAGATGCTGCACGTCCTGCATCGCTTTTTGCTTCATGCGCCGAATTTCAGGAGGGACATAATCCTTGCCGCGCTGCCGGGTACGTTCTCCCTCTGCAATCGCTTCGGCGTCGCCGAACTTCACTACTCCCAATGGGCTGACGGTCAATTCCTCAGAAGGAGCCTCGTCATCTCCATGAAAATCGGCCTCGACAGAGGAAGAAATTTTGCCAAGTTGTGTCGCGATTCGTTCGTACCAGTCCACCGGTGCGGAACTGCGTTTTTGAGAGGGCTGAACTTGCGGAGCCAGCAGAGGAAGAAACCCCTGAGCCGCTGCTTTCTCCTCGAATGAGGTTGGATTTGGGCTAAACAATGACTTCGTCTCCTCCGCCGCCGCGTGCAACGATGATTTCTCCCTGCTCTTCCAGCCGCCGTATAATGCCTACGATTCGCTGCTGAGCCTCCTCGACATTGCGAAGTCGAACCGGCCCCATGAACTCCATGTCTTCTTTCAACATGTTCATAGCACGTTCACTCATATTTTTGTAAATTCTTTGCTGCACCTCTTCGGAGATACCTTTGAGGGCGAGGGCAAGCTCTTTGCCATCTACTTCGCGCATGACTTTTTGGATTGAGGCGTCGTCGAGAAGGATGATGTCTTCGAAGACGAACATCAATTTTTTCACTTCGTCGGCGAGTTCGGGGTTTTGCTCGGTGAGGGATTCGAGGATCGTTTTTTCGGTGGTGCGGTCTACGAAGTTGAGGACTTCGACGAGGCTTTTGACGCCGCCGACGGTGGAGAATCCCTGTGAAACGACTGAGGAGGAAAGCTTGCGTTCGAGGACTTTTTCGATTTCGCGGATCACTTCCGGGGGGGTGCGGTCCATGATGGCGATACGGCGGGCGACCTCGGCGCGGAGTTCTTGGGGAAGGCCGGAAATGACCGCTGCCGCCTGCCCTGAATTGAGGTGAGCGAGAATGAGCGCGATGGTTTGCGGGTGCTCGTCTTGGATAAAGGAGCGGAGTTGAGTGGGGTCGGTTTTTTTTACGAAGTCGAAGGGAAGAACCTGCATGGTTTGAATGACGCGGTTCACCATTTCTCCGGCTTTGTCGGTTCCAAAGGCGGCTTCGAGGGCGCGGCGTGCCTGATCTATGCCGCCTTCCGAGATCACATCCTGCGCCATGCACATTTCGTAAAACTCAGCGACAATTACACGGCGTTGATCCGGTGTGATTTTGCCAAGGCGTGCGATTTCCAGGGTGAGGCCTTCGATTTCGTCTTCGCGGAGGTTCTTGAAGATTTTCGCGACGGCTTCAGGGCCGAGGGCGACAAGAAGAATCGCGGCTTTTTTACGAGGGTTGACGGTTTCGGCGTGTCTTGCCATAAGAGAGCTCCGGAGTTAGAAATTAGGGAGTAGGGATGCGGCAGCATCGGTTTCGATGCGGGTGCGGCTTGCCGCACCCCTACTTTTGGTTTATTCGTCTACTGTCCAGCCTTTGAGAAGGGCGGCGACCATTTCGGGCTTGGTTTTGATGAGGTGCTGGATGCTTTCCATTTGGGAGTCGAAGGCCTGCTCGATGATCTCGTAGGTGCGGGGATCGTCGGAGCCGTGCGCGATGCCCATCACACGGGATTCGCCGCCGATGACCATTTCGACCGTTTGACCGGGAAGGGGATTTCCTTCTTCGTCGAGAGCGACGGGAGCCATTGAGCCGTCGGGCAGGGCGTACATTGCGCCTTCGCCATACGCGCCCATTCCTCCGGCTCCGGCAAGTGCGAGCTGCGGGTTGGCAGCGAGTTCGGCGGCTCGCTGGGTGCGTTTGAAGGCGCGAGCGAGGATCAGGAAAAAGGCGGTCATCAGCACGAGGGGCACACCGACGCTGAGCATTCGCGAGGTGCTGTCGGCACGGGCGGCGGCTTCGGCGGCTTTCTGCTCTTTTTCTTCGGCGGTGCGGTCGAAGGCGACCTGCGAGACGGTGACAAGACGGGTTTTGTCGTCGGCTCCGCCGCCGATGGCGGTTTGCAGGGTGGTTTTGATGGCTTCGATCTGTTCGGGCTTGACGGAGGTATCTACCAGGGCAGAGACGGTGAGTTTTTCGATGCGTCCTGCGCCCTGTACCCGCGTTTCTTTTTTGACGGAGGGCATCTGCACCTGCGAGGTTTTCTCGACCAGGGCGTTTCCGGGCTGCCCGCCTTTTGCATTGGCGTCGTAGGTGGGGATTCCGGTGTTGGAGGTGACGCCGGGAACGCCGGCGGGTGCACCTCCGCCCGCGCCGGTGGCTTTTTCGGTGGAAGAGGTTTTCTCGGTGACGACGCCGGGTTCGACGGTGGTGGATTCGGTATTGACGGCATCGGCGTTGAGTTCGGCATTGACGAGCACATAGGCTTTGTCGGGGCCGAGGGTGCGGTCGAGCAGGGCTTGCAGTTCGTCCCGTTTGGCTTTGGCGACGGTCTGCTGCTGCTTGATGCGGTCGTTGGAGTTGCCGAGTCCGGTGTTTTGCGGGTCGTGCAGCAGGGTTCCGTGCGAATCCACGACGGAGATGCGGTTATCGGTGAGGCCGGGATAGGACATTTGGGTCATGCGGACAATGGATCGAACGTTGCCGTCTTCGATGGTTTGTCCGGGCTTCATGGAGATGACGACGGAGGCGGAGGCGACATTTTTTTGGGAGGCGAAGGGCGAATCGTCTGCCGGGGCAATGTGGACGATGGCGTTGGCGACTTGGTCCATCGTCATAATGGAGCGGGCGATTTCGGTTTCTTTGACGCGGAGCAGAGTTTTGCTCTCGACGGCGGAGGTGACCATCGCGCCCATTTTGGAGAGGTCGTCGGAACCCATTTGTGCGCCTGCCTCGTGAGGCAGGCCCTGGTTGATGAGCTGGAGGCGGAGTTCATCGCGCTTTTGAGCGGGAACTTCGATGGCGGTGGAGTTTTGCGTGGGGCGGTAGGGAACTTTGGCCTCTTTGAGTTTCTCGGAGATAGCCGCCGCGTCCTGCGCGGAGAGGTTCGAGAACAAAGGGACGTATTCGGGGGTACTCGCCCAGGAGACGAATCCGAGAAGAGCGATGAGAACCCCCAGCGAAGAGGCTCCCAGAATGATCTGGTTACTGCGCCCAAGATTCAGCCACCATTCGCGTGCGCGATTCAACACGGTATCGTGTTCCTCTCTGAAAAAATAAGCCCTGAAAAAATAAGCCCGAAAAGAAAGACCCTGAAAAATGGAATTCGTTGGGGAGGGTCTTTAACGACCCGCCCTCCTTCCCGTGTTCATTGCTTGCGACACGGGCGGCTCTGCCGTGATTTCAGTCAATCGCGGCAGAGGAGGAGGGGGAGAGGGTTACATTCCGATTCGCATGACTTCCTGAAAGCCGTCCACGAGTTTGTTGCGAACCTGGGTGGCGAGGTTGAGCATGATGCCTGCTTCTTGAGAGGCGATCATTACGTCGTGCACGTCCACGTCTTTTCCGGCGGCAAACTGCATGGTGAGGCTGCCGGAGCGATCCTGAGCGGCATTGACTTCGGCGATGGCCTGGGTGAGGTACTGCCCGAAGGATTTATCGCCGCTGCCGGAGCCGGGAGCGATGGAGACGCCGGGAAGCGAGGCGGCAACAGGATTGGAATTGTAGAGCGGGTCAATGTTCATAGCGTTTCACCTTGCGGTTGTGATTTAGGAGCGTTTTGAAAAAGTGAGGTTCTCCGCAACTTCGGCGGGATGAAGGTGCCGGTGGTGATTGGAAGACATTCGACACGGGCACTTTGCTGGATGTCCTGTGGACATTAGAGATTGTCGGAATGTGCGGGGTCGGTGCTCAGTGGTTTTTTTCGAGAAAATCTTGAGGGGGGGAAGGGTGAGATTTTGCGGAGGAGGTGAATGGGTGGGGGAGTGGGATTTTTTGAGAAGTGGAAGTTATCTGCCTTGTTTGTGGGATAATGAATTTCAGTGCAGGAGGTGATCCTGCCGCCGCCGAAAGGGATGAACAGAGATTGAAATCCTGTCTGACCTACGAAGTCCGCCTTTGCGGACTCACGACAAACCTGGATCATAAACAGGCTTTTAACGAAGCGGGTCAGCGGACTCACTCTGAGCTGCTTAACGGTCTGCACTTCCCCCTCACCGCGCTGGGCGACGGCCTTGAGACCGTTGCACGCAAGAGCAGGGACGCTTTCGCCTTGATCAAAATGCCGTTGAGACAATTAAAGACCTTGTTGGCGAATTCCCCGCGACTTGATCAGCCAAGCCTATCGAGCAGTAAGGCGGACACTTCCGTGATGTGATCGAGGATTCGTGCCGCGCCAGAAAACAGTGATCGCCGCGTAAATTCCGTCGGAATAACCCAGCAATCGAGCGCGGCCGCCTGCGCTGCCATCAGTCCACGGGGAGCGTCTTCAATCGCGAGGCATCTGTCTGCAGGTAATCCGGTGTGCGCGATTGCGGCGAGATACGGATCAGGCGATGGCTTACTTCGTGCATAATCCTCATGCGTGATGGCAAAGTCAAAAAACTCGAGCAGACCCGTTCGGCGATGGATTGTCTCGAAATGCTGGCGACGAGAACTTGTCACGATCCCCATTGCGAAGTGGGGCCGCAGTATTGCGAGCGTCTCGCGGACACCGTCGAGGGTGATGCACTCCTCGTCAAGCATTTGCAGATAACGCTCGTTCCGAGAACCTTGCATCGCGGCGATGTCCGCTTCGCTCAATCCATGCGCGGAAGCAAACGCCGAGGTACCCCCGGAGCGCAATAAAAAGTACTCGAAGTAGAGTTCCACCGTTAGATCAATGCCCGCTCCGGCGAAAACCTCTTTCGTGGCCTGAAAATACCAGCGCTCGGTGTTCACAAGCACACCGTCATTGTCCCAGAGAATCACGGCGTAACTGGGAACGTCTGAGTATTTCCTGCGGGCGTCCATGTTATTTGCTTTCTCCCGGAGAGTGTTATGCTGCAGAGGTCAAAATGATACTTCGCTTTTAGGGCATTATACCGCACACGGTTTCTAGAAGCGGTTCATTGGACAATTTGCCTGAAGAGGGGGAACTCTTGATTCAACAAGGCACTACGAATTCGCCAACGGTCTCCGAACATTTGTGAGATAGGAGAATTTCTGGGTTGCATGGTACACTGTTCAGAACGGCTATGAACCTTTTTGCCTGGCATAACAGAAGACATGGCACGGCCTGGGTGCTAGCATTGCTGGTGCTCCTTTTTCTGCCCGGCTTCGCGGGCGGGCAATGGCAATGCGAAGAGGGGCGGGCCTGCCCCTCCTGTTCGGCAATCTCGGCAGGCACACCGCCGATACTGGCGGACGATCCCGACTGCCGCGCCTGTGGGCGGATGGAGTTGGATTGCCGCACCTGCTGCCATTACGTCACTTATGACGCCCCGGCTTTGAACAGGACGCCCCCCGCTTTTACTACAGATGCTCCGGCATTGCTGGCCGATTCTTTGCACTTTGCTGCGGTTCTCCTGGTGGAACGCCGCCAAAAAGGCCTTCCTCATGCCTCGGCCTCGCCTCCTCGTCTGTTCTGGTGCAGACTCTACGCTCCTCGCGCTCCTCCGACTGGCTGTTGATACGGTGATGCTTCCCTCCTGGAAGCGCACTCTGCGCTGCTCTGTGTTTCGGAAGGAGTAACTATCCATGTTTAAGAAGTTGGGCTTTACCCTGATCGAATTGCTTGTTGTTATTGCGATCATTACCCTTCTTGCCGCCCTCCTGTTTCCTGTGTTCGCCCAAGCGCGTGAAAAAGCGCGGCAAACCTCGTGCCTTTCCAACCTGAAACAGATGGGGACGGCTTTCGCCATGTACCTAGCCGACTATGATGGGTTGTACCCCACCTGTGACAATGATAAGGCCAAGATTACGGGACGTCCACCCGACCCGGAAACCCCTGACGCTAATGGCCCCCCGGAACGGGATTGGCACATCGTTACGCAACCCTACATCAAAAACTTTCAAATTTTGCGCTGTCCCTCGGATTCGTCGAAGGCTCCGGCAGATGCGAAAAACCCGAATCTGACGAACAAGGAATATGTGTCCTCGTACACCGTCAATGGCTGGTCGGAATACGATCTGCAAGAAAGTGCTGTGAAAAAGCCTTCGGAATGGGTGCTATTGGGCGAGCGGAACAATCAGGTGCGTGATCCGAAGACCTGGTGGATGTTCTATTGGTGGACGTGGCAAACGCCAGCTCCAAGCATTACCTGGCCGCCTGCGACGACGCCTGACCCCACGCCTGCCGCAAAGCAGGATTTGACTCTGACTCGCCATACGGAAACAGCAAACTGGCTTTATGGCGACGGTCATGCGAAAAGCGCGAAACTCTCCCAACTGTGGAAAGCGGGCCCGGAAAACCAATTCTGGCCGAATCCATAGCCGACCCTCCAGGAGAGAGCCGGGCTCTGCGCGGCTCTCTCCTGCTCCTGATTGCAATCGGCACTGTGTGAAAGCAGCAGCTCATCAGTGCCTTTGCGCTGCCACAGCGGCTCCTGGTCGAACTTCAAGGCAACGCTTCGAAAAATCGCCTGTCCAGCCGTCTCAACACCACGCCCAGCAAAGCGAAACTGTTGAACAGGCCAATCTGCTCTACCTGCAAACCAAAGTGTTTTGAGATTGAAATTGTCTCAGAACACCCTGGTTTGTTGTTATAGGCACCCGCCTCGCAAATGAGCGTTTGTGAGATATTCTGTGCCTCCGCTCTTGAGCGCACGTTTTTGTTCCAGTGATTGTTAGATTCCTTCCTTCGCAAGGAAGGAGAGATACTACCCAAGTGTGCCTGAGACAGGAGAGAAGTTTAAGTAGACATTTTTATGGGTATCTTTGCGAAATTCATGAGTAAAAGGGGGTCTGTGGGCGTACTATTATTGTAGAGGAGTGTTTTTTGAGCGTTTTGGGGGAGGAAGGGCAATGGAAGGAAGCGATCTGCGGACGACGCGTCAGGTGGCGGGGAGGCTGGGAATTGCGGTGAAGTCGGTGAACAATCTGGTGGTGCGGGGAACTTTGGTTCCGGCGGTTTGGGGGAAGGCTCCCAAGCCGCATTTTTTTCGGGTGGGGGAGGTGGAGGCGTATGCGTCACGCCGGGAGTATGGGCGCAAAAAGACGGCGCAGGTTCAGCGGGATGCGGGGCGGATTTGGGCGAGTGCGGAGGGGATTTCGGAGCGGCGGCTGCTGAGCACTGCGCAGTCGGCGGCACTGCTTGAGGTGGATCGAGTGACGGTGACGCGGATGGCGCGGCGGGGGGAACTGGTGACCTATCGGAAGCCGGGATGCTGGACGCTGTTTTATGACCGGGGCGAAGTGCGGCAGCGATGTGCGGAGCGGCGTGAGGCACGGGAGAACTGGATACCGAAGACAAAGCCCGTGAAGAATCCTCGCGGGGTGCGGCATTATCAGCGATTGACGACCATTCGCCAGAAAGATTTGCATGATTGGGAACGAAGCTGGGGGGAGTGGCTGACTTCGCGGCAGGTGGCGTTTTTGCTGCGAATTTCGATTCCTTGTGTGACGGAACTGCGGAAGCGGGGGCGGCTTTCGGGGGTGGTGCTGGAGAATCTGCGCGGCTTTGGGAGAAAGTTGATTTATCATCGTCGGGTGGATGTGATGGAACTTTTAAGCGATTCGGATTATCTGCGGCATCATTTTCGGTACCGTGAGTTTTGCGAACCGGGACGGATTGAGGAGCGAATTCGCAGAGAGAACGAAAAAGAGTTTGGGCCGGTGTACCCGGAGCGGCGGTTCGGGGTGGGAAAGTGAGCGGGGGCGGGCTTGAAGCGGCGGAATCGGGGTTGAACTGCCTGCCGCAAAGAGCAGCGGGCAGTTCGATCCCGCCCCAAGTGTTTTTGGGATGCGAAGCGGACGGCTCAGGCGCGTCCGATTTCGAGGGCTTTTTGTTCCATTTGTTTGGCGGCATTGATGGCGGTGACTCCGGCTTCATAGGCGCGGGAGGCGGACATCATGTCTACCATTTCGATGACCGGCTCGATGTTGGGCAGTTTGACATTGCCTCTGGCATCGGCATCCGGGTGAGAGGGGTCGTGAACGATCTTGAAGTCGCGGCTTGTGTCGGGGGTGATGCGGGAGACTTCGACGCCGCTGCCGACCGATTTTCGCGCTCCGTTTCCCTGTGCGGAGGAGAGCAGCGAGGCAAAACTTTCGCCGCTGCCGCTTCGAGAAGAAAAGATGACCTGCTGGCGGCGGTAGGGGCCTCCGCCGGGAGTGCGGGTGGTGTTGACATTGGCGATGTTATTGGAAATGACATCGAGCCGGAGGCGTTCGGCGGTTAGCCCGGAGGCACTGACGGTGAGGGAGTGCGAAAAGGACATGATTAGCGGCCTCCGTTGATGACGCCTTTGAGACCGGAGTAGTAGCCGCTCAGAGATTGGGTCATCACTTCGTATTTCAGGGTGTTTTCGGCGAGGTGCGCGGCTTCGAGTTCCATGTTGACGTTGTTGCCGTCGAGCCGGGTGGAGGTTCCGCCGACTTTGACGACGGCGGGTCGGATGGAGCCGAAGCCGGTTTTGCGGGAGCCGACGGTTTCGTGATCGAGGGCTTTGGCGAGTTCTTCCTCGAAGCGCACGTCCTGCCGTTTGTAGTTGGGCGTTTCGGCGTTGGCGAGGTTGTTGGAGATGACCTGATGGCGAAGCGACGCGGCTTCGAGGGAGTGGGTTTGGGCGGCGTAGCGATCCCCGCCGAAAAGTTTGTCGAGCATAGAAGACCTCCTGTCCAAAAAAGCGGGACATTAGAGATTGTCGGAAGGCAGAGGGTTTGTGCTCAGTGGTTTTTTGGGTTGAAATCTTGAGGGAGGGGGGAGAAGATTTTGCGGGGAGCTGAATGGCCCCTGCCCTGTTGATGGTGAAGAGAGGCGGGGGTGAGGAGAGAAGCCCGCCCCCAGAACAGTTTTGTGTTTTCAAGCGGAGGGCAGGCTCTTTTTTACTTTTCTGTTTTCCCTTTCTTCGGAAACGGCGAAGGAGTTGGGAGAAGCTTGCGTTCAGCCTTGGGTGTTGTGTCTTATCAGGCTGGTGGCAACATCTTTGACAAAGCTTTCCGGGTTTAAGGCTCCTTTTCCCCATTTGTCATCGAGATCGGCAGTTGGCTTGGCTGCCACGATTTCGTCTACGGTTTTCCCGGATTTCACCAGAGGTTCGATGCGCGACTGCACGGTTGCCAGCATGGTGCGGGCTTCCAAAAGCTGCGCGTAATCTCCGAGCGGGCCGTGTCCGGGAACAATCACCGTTTTGTTGTTGGCAGCAGCGAGCACCGTATCCATTGCCGCGATCATGCCTCCGATCCAGCCTTTGCTGGAGTAATCAATGAAGGGGTAGAAGCCGTTGAAAAACAGGTCGCCCGCGTGAATGATATTTTCCGCCTTGAATTGAATGAAGACATCGGTATCGGTGTGAGCTGGGGGAACGTGGGTTAGAAGAAGCGTGGTATTGTTGCGGTGCAGGGTTAATTTGTTTTCGAAGGTGAGCGCGGGCAGGGCGGCGGGCGGCGAGGCGGGAACCGTAAAGCCGATGAGTTCGAGGGTTTGTGAAGAACTCAAGCGTTCCCGGGTGGTTTCCTGCGCCACGATGACGGCTTTTTCCAAGCCGAAGGCTTCGTTTCCGCCTGTATGGTCGAAGTGAAAATGCGTGTTGATGACCGTTGCCACCGGGGTTTTGTTCAGGGTTTTGATGATTTTCTGAAGGTCTTTGCCGCGTGTGGGAACGCCTGTATCTACTAGAATGGCTCCCTGTGCACCGGTGAGCAGGACGATATTGCCTCCGACTCCGGCCAGTAAAAACAGGTTGTCGGTTAGTTTGGTGACTTTGATCGGGTCGTTGTCGAAAGTTGGGAGCGGGGACTTCAAGGGTTTTCCGTCGGGGCCGTGCTGGGCGAGAATCGGTTTCGGCAGCAGGGCGGTCCCGGCGAGCGTTCCGGCAAAGGCGAGCAGTTCACGCCGGGTGGGTTTCTGGTTTTGAGAAATCATGGTTGTCTCCTGGGGTAAAAGGGAATTACGGTTGAACTACATGTCTTTACGTTTTTGCTCTGCTTTTTGCCTGCGTTCTTTTGCCTGCACTTTTTCGACTTAAGAAATCCAGAAGCGGGCCTTGGCCAAGGCAGCGAACGGCAGCGGAGCGGGGGGGATTTTTGGCCAGAGCGGAGCGTATCGAATGATAACTGCGCCGAGGGTAGGGCGTCTAATCAACATTCCGCCTTTTTAGTCTCACCGCGAGGCTCCCTAGACGGAAGCGAGAGGGGTTCGCTCTTGATGCTGCGAACCCGGCGAAAGGCAGATGAGGAACAAGCCGAGGTGCTGACACAAATTTCAGATCAAGAATTGGTGGCTCGCGCTCAGCGCGGGGATCGGGAAGCGTTCGGTCATATTTATGACCGGTACGAACGCTCCGTTTATCGGTTTGCTTATCATATGCTTGGCGACCCGGAAGAGGCGGACGACATCAAGCAGGACGCCTTTGTGAAAGCGCACCGAACCCTGCCGGGATTTCGGGGCGATTGTTCGCTGCTGACCTGGCTGCTAAAGGTGACCGGTAATCTTTGCCGGGACAAAATGAAATCGCGTTCGCGCCGGGGTGAAACCGAACTCGCTCCCGAACTTGAAGCCACTCTTTTCGACACAACCGAGTACGGCTCCGATCCAGCGCAGCTGCTGCAGCGAAAATTTTTGCAGGGAGCGGTTCACCGGGTTTTGGGCGGTCTGCCGCAGGCGCAGCGGGAATTGATTGTGCTGCGCGATTTGGAAGGTTTAAGCTACCAGCAGATTGCGGACGTGCTCGGCTGCTCGGTTGCCAGTGTGAAACTCCGGCTTTTCCGCGCTCGGCGCGGCTTTAAAGACCGAATGGAATCTCTGCTCAAGGCCCATTAGAAAAAGGAGGGAGACCGTGAAACGATTGTTGACTCGTTTTTGGAAAAAGAACTGCCTTCTGGTCGAGGCCGATCTTTGGGATTATGCCGACGAACGGCTTACCGAAGACAAATTGGAACGGGTGGAGGGTCATCTTGCCGTTTGTGAGTCCTGCCGAATTCAGGCCGAGGGGTTTGCTCACGCACAAGGGGCACTTTTGGAGGCTTCTCGCGACGTGCTTCCGGCTCCCCGCAGCGGCTGGCGCGAGCTGGAACGGCGGCTCGATCTCGAAGCAGTTCCTGTTTCTTTTCCTGTGGAGGAATCGCGCCTGCGTTCGCGCTCGGCTCGATTCCTGAGCGGACTGGCTCCGGCTTCCAGCGTGGCGACCCTGCTGCTGGTGGGCGTTCTGCTGTACCGGACTTACGCCGCAGCGCCTTTTCTTCCTGCCGAGGAGGGGGAGCGAATTTCGGCACGGCGGCCCTCGGTTTCCGGGTTTTCTCTTCACCCTGAAGCCTCTGCCCCCGACCCGATCAGCGAAGTGACCTTTAAGAGTCTGCTCGACACCAATACTGCCGACCTTCAGCCCGTTGGCTACAAACCGCTGTTGGAGCGGGAAGTAAAGCCGCAGACAACGGCCCGGATGCGAAGGCCGCTTTCCTCTTTTCCACGCGCAGAGCTGGTCAAACCGAGTAAAGCCGTGGGCTTACCGAAAGAAACTCGGTCTCCGCTTCGGAAAACGTCGCGGTCGGAAGAGTTTTCGTTTCACTCTCAAAAGCCTGCTGTCGGGGAGCACGTCACCGAGCGGCCCGGATCGGAACGCCAAACCTACGTTTCGAGCAGTCTGGTGCCTGTCTCCAACGACGATGTTTACTAACTCGGTTTCGGTCGGGAGCGTTTGTGTTTGCTCGCCTCAAAAACGCGAACGCTCCCTGCTTTTCTTTTCTTCTATGATTCGATTTCTTGCCGTCTTCGTGCTTTTTGGATTTTTCCTGGGCTTCGCGTCTGCTGAAGCGCAGCCCCCGCCGCCTGCCGAAGTTTCGACTGCCGCTCCTCCCCTGCCGGACATTCTTTCTCAACTCGATAACGCTTTAACGGAAGTCGTGCGAAAAACACGTACTTCTTTGGTCACGTTGGAGGGTGATTTTTCACCGGGAGACAATCCCTCTTATCTGCGTACCTTGATGCCGCTCGGCATTTTGCAGTTTGTGCCCGCCCCGGAAGCCGCCGGAAAAGTGGGGCTGCGCGTGATTGGTTCGGGGTTTGTGATGAAGGGCGGCTTTGTCATTACGACTTCGGAGGTGGCCTCCCAGATGCACAGGCCTGTTGTGACCTTTTCCGATGGCAGGCAGGCAAAAGCAAGTTTGATTCGGCATGACCCTTCCAGCAATATCGCGGTGTTTCATGTGGAGGGGCTGCCTTCAGAAACTGGGGTCGTTTGGGGTGCTTCGGACAAAGTGGCGGCTGGAAACCTGGCGATCACGATTGGGAATCAGGCCGGGTATGCTCATTCCGCCTCTTTGGGAATGGTTTCGGGAGTGGGGCGGGCGGGCAGGTCGGGCGAACTGCGCTACTCCAACCTCATTCAATTTCAGGGAACGATTGGGGTGGGAAACAGCGGCAGCCCGCTCTTTAATTCACACGGCGAGCTGATCGGAATGATCGTTGCAACGCCTGCTTCTACGGTGAATTCGCGGCAAAAAACAGCTGCCGGGGGAGTGAGGCTTGAACTGGAGGGGGGCGAAATGCCGTTCGGCAACCTTTCCAGCGTTGGATTTGCCATTCCTGCCAACGAGGTTCGTGCGGTGGCGGTGCTTTTGCGCGACGGCAAAGCACCGCAGGTACGCTCCGGCTGGCTGGGCGTTCATCTGGAAATTCCCAAGCAAATGGGCGGCGGGGAAACTCCGGCACTGATCCGTGCTCTTTTTGCGGACAGCCCCGCCGAGCGTGCCGGCCTTCAGGCCGGAGACCTGGTGCTGGCTGTCAATGAGAAGAAGGCCGAATCGCCCCGTGAACTGCGCAGTTTTTTAAGAGAGGTAAAGGCGGGGGAAACGGTGAAATTCAAGGTTCAGCGCGGCGATGCGGTTTTGTTTATCAGCGTGATTGCCGATCCTCGCCCTGAAGAAAGCACGATCCGCAAAATGCGGCGGCGCGAAAAACCCGTTAAGACCGGTGAGGCAGAGGTTGTCGTGCTCTCCTCTCTTCCAGGATAACTGTCTATGAACCGAGACGAAGACTTCTCGATCCGCCTCTCTGCCTCCGCGCTGAAAAAGCGGCAGCGGCCCGCTGAAACTGCTTTGCTCTTGCTGTTTGTGTGGGGGGCAGGAGCGGTTTTTTCGGCTTCGGCCTCGGCCCAGACCCCTCGCTTTGTGACGGAGTACCGACTGGATCGGGAAACGGTCGAGGTTCCGTTTGAGTACCGGAACCACCTTATTTTGATTAAAGGGCAGATCAACGACCGCAAAGATTTGACCCTGCTGTTCGACACTGGAGCCACCTCGCTTGTTCTGGACAAAGCTCTGGGGATCAGCGGAACCCATATCGCCGATACTCAGTTTCAAGAAGCAGAGGGGATGACAAAAGCGGAGGCGGTGTGGATTGACCGCGTTTCTACCGGAGCGGAGGGCAGTGCGGTTCAGGTGCGAAATGTGTCTACGCTGCTCACCGATCTGTCGCAGATGAGCCGTTTGCTGGATCGTCCGCTTGATGGGGTGTTCGGCATGAGCTGCATGGCGGGCTATACCGTTGAAATTGATTATCAGAAAAAGAAACTTCGGTTTTTGCCGTCGCGGGTTTACACGGTGGCGGGGCGAAAGCCGGATAACAAAACGACGTTTCTGTTCGATCTCAAACCTGTTAACGCCAAAGCGCAAATTTCGACTTTCACTCTTTCCGGCTTGCTTCATACTGAGTACGATCAAGATTTTCTGGTAGATTCGGGTTATGCAGGGTTTTTGACGGTTGGCGGGATTGCGGCTCAAACCTCCGGGATTCTCAAGCCGGACACCCCTCGTGTATCGGCTTTTGCTTATTCCGTTTCCCGCAAATTCCAGACCTTGAAAATTCGGACGCCCTTTCTTAAACTGGGGCCGCTCGATTTGTCGGGCCGGGTGATTGCGGTGGATTATCGAAACAACGACGCTTACGGGCAGTTCGGTATTGCAGGCAATCGGCTGTGGCAGAACTTCTCTTTGACCTTTGACTTTCAGCGCAAAAAACTCTGGATCGAGCGCAGGGTCAGCAAAGATCAGGAGGAGCTTGATGAGGCGGAGCACCCTTCGCTGGGAATCACGATTCGCACCGACGGCTTGACCGTGCTTCTCGAAACGGTTCCTCCCAACTCCCCGGCCTCGAAACGGGGGCTGCGTCCGGGAGACCGCCTGCTTTCTATTGACGGCGTTCCGACAGACCGCCTGACAACGGCTCAGGTCGCTAATCTGCTGGCAAACCCGAAAAAAGAAACGCGCCTTCGCTGCGCCGACAAATTCGGCAATGAGCACGAGGCCGCTGTGCCTGCCACCTCACCGTTGGATTGGCAGTGACCCCCGACAAACAAAAGTGATGAGTTGAGATGGGGCTGAGAGGCGGGAGCAGCTTCCGCAAGATCGAAAGCCCGTTGATATGAATCGTTTCTTCGCAGCCGGATTCGCTTTTCTATAAGAGGCGAATCCGTTTTTCGTTGAAGCCAAAATCCGAGGCGGCCTTGATTTCATAAAATCAAGGCCAGGAGACCCCCTGCGTTTACGCGGGGAGGAATTGCCTTCCGGTTGCGAAACGATTGTCTCAGCAATCGGCTTTGCAATAATTCTCCCTGCACTCCTCTTTCCCCCAGGCATATTCGCGCTGAAAATAAGGAAGACTGTAGTGGATATTTCCCCCATTTGAAAAAATGGCTGCAATTGTAACGCTGTCTGCTTTCATCGGTATCGCGTTTTCCTCCTAAGATAATAACGATCTACTTCAACTCCGATAAGCATACCGGAAAGCAGGACAAAAAAGCCATGCGCCTCTTTGGGGAGGGGCACACGGCTTTTTAAGGCAGCACCTGGTTTCAGGCCGCGTGCATTTGCTCGAGTGCCGCCGCCGAGTAATAAAGTTCGTCCAGGTCGCCGTTGTTCGCCAGATGCTTTAGGGTTTCGACAACGGTGGGATCGAACTGCGTTCCGGCAAACCGGTTGAGCTGCTCGTTGCGCTCCCGATACCCCATGCCGGCTCGGTACGACCGATGCGAACTCATCGCGTCAAAAGCGTCGGCCACACTTAAAATCCGCAGGGGAAGCGGAATATCGCCCATCTTGAGCCGGTCGGGATAGCCGGAACCGTCCAGCCGCTCCGCATGGTTGCGAACCAGCATCAGAGTTTCAGCAGGCAAACCCAGCGGCTCGCACAGTTCGTAGCCGTAAATGGGGTACATTCGCAAAATCTGAAATTCGGAATCCGTGAGGCGACCGGGCTTCAGCAAAATTTCGTCGTCAATGCGGACTTTTCCCAGCTCATGCAGCAAGGCCCCCGTGCGGAGAATACGCAGCGTGTCTGTGTCCAGCCCGAAACGCTGGCCGATTCGCAGGCAAATTTCCGCTACACGGCTTGAATGACCGCGAGTTGAATTGTCTTTATTTTCCATGTGTTCGACAATTTCGATCAGTTCTGCCATGCGCTGTTCGCGGCTGTCCTGCGACTGGAGCAAGGCTCCCAAGGCTCCGCTCAGCATTTCCGTTACCATTTCCAGCGAGCTGGTCTGGTCTTCCGTGAACGCCCGTTCCTTTTCATGGTGAAGCAGCGTCAAGACGCCCAGCAGCCCGATCTGAGGCTGTTGTATTCCACGCTGAATTATTGGCAGGCACAATCCGCAGAGAGCTCCGCCCGGCAGATCGGGAGTGGAAGCGGACTGCCCCTTGCGGGGCTTTACCTGGCTTTGCCCTGCGGCCTGAGAAAGAATCAGGGGGGACTTGCCGATGGCTACCCGGCCTTCGATCCCCTCCCCAAACGAACGAACGAGCGGACATTCATGGGGCTTGCCAATGCTGATCGCCACTTCGTTCACCAGGGAGTGGTCTGAGAGATTAACCAGCATGATGTAACCGGTGGTTGCCCCCGTCATCCTAACGGCAATTCTCAGGCAGTGTTCGAGGATCGAAGCGATCTCTTCCTCCGTCGCATAGGAGGAATCCATCTGAAGCAGTTCCTGCAAAAAGAGGGTTCGAGAGGCGTTGTTTTCTTCTTGAAGCGATTCTTCGCTTTTGCGGCGGCTTTTGCTGAGGCGCGTTTTGTGCCCTCGCGGAGGCCGGGGAGTTTTGCATTTGGTATGGGAGGTGAGAAAAGCCGCTGCCACCGCCTCTTCGGTTTGCTCGAAAGAGGCGGCTCCTGACTTTTCTGCTTCGAGTTGATTGAGCCGCCGAAGATTTTTGTCTTTCGCTTTGAGGGAAGGGGATGAGGCCGTTTGCAGAAAGGCTAAAAGCCGCTTTCCGGGCGAAGCCGTTCCGCGAGGCGAAACTGTCGGCGGTTTGACTTTTGCATTTTTCCGGGAGGCAGAATCGGGCGCAGCAAAGCCGGGAGCAGAACCCCGTTTCGGTCGAGGCGAGGGTTTCGGGAATTTCATCATGCCCAAATTATTGACAGGTTTTCGCCAAATCTAAAGGGGCGATCTCTATTTCCACAGTTCGGAAGCGCGTTATTTTCGCCTGAGTTCTTTGAGCTCTGCAGCGAATTCGGTTTCGAGCTGGACAACAGAAGAGGCCAGCCGTTTCTGAACTTCGGCGGGCTTTCGCACCAGGGCAAGCCGTGCTTGTCGGGCCGCCATCGCAAATTCGTACCGTGTAAGCTGCGGATGCCGAGCCTCCCACTTTGCGCCGAGAGAGGACGGAAAATAGACTGAAGGAGGGGAAAGGAGCTGCGCGTTCACCAGAGTGCGCCAGATGGAGTAAGCGGGATCGGTGGCTGGAACCACTCCTCCCTTCTGCGCGTGTGCCAGCCCGTATTGAGCGGTGGCTGCGTAGTCTCCTGCCTGAATCTCCCCAGCGATGGTTGAGAGGGATTCCGAACCGAGAAGGCAGCCGCGAAAGGTCGGCACGGAAACTCTGGCCCGCAGAAACGCCGGAAGAACCCGCCTGAATTCAGACTTTTTTTGCAGGGATAGGCCCAGCAGTGCGTAGCACTTTCCTGCCGGGGCTGCTTCGCTCAGCAAAGCCCCAAATGCCGAAACCGAATCGTGCCGCCGAAAAATCACCCGCCAGGCCGCTTCCCCCGGAGCAGTGGTTCCGGCAATCCCCACCCCGCCAACTGCGAAACTCGGAACCGTTTTCAATTCTCGATAGGCGGCGGTTTGCCGGAACGGAATCTCTTCTGCTCCCGCCGAAACACTCACCACTGCCACAGCTGCAACCAGAAAAAGTTTTGCCACCCTTCGATGTACCCTTTCGCCTTTTCGGACTTTATTGTTTTGACGTGCGCGTGCAGGCAGAAGTTACTCAAGGCGCCGCTAGAGAACCCTACCCTGAACCAAAAAAAGAGGTCATTTCGTCGGGCAGGAAAGCCTGAAAAACGAAATGACCCCAAAACCGCACACGAAACCGGAGCAAACTACCGCGTGCGGGAAAGCGTTGCAAAAGCGGACGAATAAAAGCGCGGAGAAGGCTTTTCGGCCTTTTTTCCTCGCTTTTGGACGGTGCCTGAATTAGTGCCCCATCGCCATCAATTTACGTTTGGCAGTGGCCGTCGTGAATTGAACCGACTGCGGGTCGTCTTCGGGGACGTGCAGATAGGGCATGATTCGGGCAGCAATGTGTTGAAAGGCAGGGGCCGCCACATCTGCGCCGTAATAGGCTCCCTGCGGGCGATCTACCATTACATAAATCACTACACGCGGCTTCGCCGAGGGAGACGCGGGCAGAAACCCTGCGAAAGAGCCGACGTATTCGTTCGATTTGTAGAGTTTCGCCGTTCCGGTTTTCCCCGCGACCATATAGCCTGGAACCGCCGCGACTTTGCCGGTTCCGCTGGTGACCACAGCGCGAAGCCCGCGCTCGACCAGAGCAGCGGTTTCGGGTTTTACGGCCTGCCGCACGGCTTTGGGCGGAAACGCTTTGAGGGTGTTGCCGTCGAGATCGCGCACCCCGCTTAAAAGGCGGGGTTCCATTAATTTGCCGCCGTTGGCAAGCGCGGCATACGCCATTGCGACGTGAAGCGGCGTGACGCCAATCGAGTGCCCGAAAGCGACACGGGCGATGCGCCCCATGCGGGTCAGTTCACGGGGATCGGCGGGCTTGAACATCGCCAGGCGACCGCGAGGCGAGAGGGGCATCTGCACATCCAGTCGGCTGAACAGGCCAAAATTTTCCAGTCCCCGGTAAAGGCGGGCCGCTCCCATCTTCATGCCGATTTTCGCCGAGCCGATGTTGCAGGACTGCCGCAGAATTCCCTCGAAATTGAGGGAGCCGTGAACCCCGGAGCCGCCGTGATGGTCACAGCGCAGGGCGCGTTTGTCCACTGTGATCTGGCCCGGACAGTCGAAGTAGTCTTCGGGTGAGATCACTCCCTGATCGAGAGCCGCCGCGACTGTGAGGGCTTTCATCGTCGAACCCGGCTCGAAAAGGTGTCCCAGGCACGGGGAGGTGAGCGTTCCTGCCAGAGCCGTCTGCGCCCGGTAATCTCGGTCTTGGAGAAAGGCGGTCGGGTCATAGTCCGGCATCCCTGACATCGCCAGAATGTCGCCGGTTTCCGGCTCGATCACCAGAATCGAAACGCCTTTGGGCCGATACCGGCGAAAAACCTCTTCGGCTTCCTGTGCGACCAGATGCTGGATGTCTGAGTCGAGCGTGGTGACGATATCATAGCCCTCGCGGGCCTCCTTCAGAACATGGCGTGTATCGGGCAGAGGTCTTCCGCCCCGATCCATTTCGGCAATTGCTTTGCCGGGAACCCCATCCAGCCACTTGGCCTGGGAAAGCTCCAGCCCGCTGAGTGATTTGTCCTGTCCGCCGGGATGAAGCCCGATAATCTGCGCCGTTTCGCGCCCATTCGGGTAGAGCCGGGTGGCGTCGTCCTGCACCCCGATGCTCATCAGCCCTGCCCCGCGAACGGCTTGAGCGAGTTCTAGGGAAACCTTGTCTCGAAGCAGAACAAACCGGTTCATTCCCTTGCGCTCGGCACGGAGAACTTCGGGGGTTTCTTTTTCGCCTTCACGTTTTGCCCGGCGGACTGCCAGTTCGGTGCGGTACTGGTCGCGATAGGTCAACAGAACGCGGCGCATTTCATCCGGGGTGGAGTTCAGCAGCGCGGCTCCGCGAGTGACCGCAGAATTCAATCGCTTTTCGAACAGGGCTTTTTTCTTGGGGTCGGCACTTTCGTCCACAAGGGTAAGCGGATCAAAGCCAATGGCTCCGGTGTAGCGGCTGACCGCCAGAGGACGCCGGTTTCGATCCAGGATGGAACCCCGGTGCGCTGAAAGCGTTACCGTGTGCTTGCGGCTGTCTTCGGCTTCGGAGCGCAGATGGTCGCCCTGAACCCCCTGCACCCAGAGCATTCTCACCATTAGCAGCCCGTAAAGTCCGGCAATCATGCCGAACGAACATCGGGCGCGATGTCGGACGGTTTCGCCGGAAGCGGTGCCTTTCAAAGTCATTGCGTGGCCCTCATGAATACAGAGAGGAGTTCGATCTCTGCGGCGTCGGAGTGCTGCAGGATTTACGGCCTGAACAAAGGCCTGTGAAGATTAGCGAGTACTGACCATTTCGCGGTCGTTTCCCGGCACCATTCCCCTTTGAGCCGCGTTCCGCCCGATGGCTGCCGGATTGAGCAGATTGCTGCGGTCGGTTTCCACCTGCCGCAGCCGCTCGCGTTCCACTCCCAGCATTTGCCGCAGGGCATTTTGCCGAAAAGTTTCACGCACGAGCTGATAATGCCCGAACATATAAATCATTCCCGCCGCCAGAACTGTGAAGCAGACCACTGCAATAAGGTTCATTTTGCGGGACTGCACCTTCTGCCGGGCACTTCGCAGGGAAGCGGGCGTGGGTGTCTTTTCCGCCGGGGTGAGAGCGGGCACGGATTGTCGCAGCGCGGAACCAGAGGTGGGCATTCAGACCTGTTCTCTCTTCAGGGTTATTCGTTCCGTCGGGCGGCGCGTAGTTTCGCGCTTCGCGCACGAGGGTTGGTGCCGACTTCGGCTTCGGTCGGCAAAACGGGTTTTCGGGTTAACAGCGTCAGGCGAGCGATTTTTTGCGGTTCGGCCAGGATCGCCAGACTTAGGCCGGAGGGATTTGGAGTTTTGCCCGCTTCCTCGGCGAAAAACTGCTTGACGATGCGGTCTTCGAGCGAATGATAACTTAAGACAACGATTCGCCCGCCTGGTTTCAACCGCTCTATCGCGGCCTGAAGCCCTGCCTTCAGCTGGTCGAGTTCTGCGTTGACCGCAATGCGCAGGGCCTGAAAACTGCGGGTAGCCGGATGCAGGTCTCGCGACTGTGTGGCACGCGGGATGACGCGGCTGACCAGATCGGCGAGCTGCCCCGTTGTGGTGATCGGATTTCCTTCTTCACGCCGCTTGACGATCTGACGGGAGATCGGGCGGGAAAACCGCTCTTCTCCGTATTCCCACAGAATTCGGGCAATCTCGGTTTCGCTTACCTGAGCGATCAGTTCCGAGGCCGAAATTCCGTCTTCGGCATTCATCCGCATATCGAGGGGTTCGTCGCGCCGAAAGCTGAAGCCCCGTTTCGTATCGAGCTGATGCGAAGAAACGCCGAGATCGAACAACATTCCGTCGAACTTCTGCGTCTGGGTTTCGGTTTTGCTCGTTAGTGCCGACTCCAACTTGCCAAAAGGCGTAGAAATCAGTATAATCTGAACCTGATCTTCCAGCGGAGCCAGCCGCTTTGTTCCCTGGGCAACTGCCTCTGGGTCTCGATCCAGCGCAACCAGGGTTCCGCCAGGGCAAAGTTTTTCCGAAATGAGGGCACTGTGTCCGCCGCCGCCGAGGGTGGCATCCAGAACGCTTTCGCCCGGTTTCGGATCGAGGTAAGCGAGTACCTCGGCAGGCATCACCGGAACGTGATACTCGGTCGGATCGAAATGGGCGGCTTCCGGTTTCTGCATCGCTAGGCGATTTCCAGCGTCACGGGAGCGGGTTCACGCCGCCCGAACATAGCGGTGTCGGCGTTGGCGGCATCGAAAGCGACGAGTGTTTCCTTCCATTTCGACACACTCCAGATTTCGAGACGGTTGCCGGAACCGACGATGACCGCGTGCGTATTTTCCGGGATGTCCGCCCATTCGCGCAGGTGACGGGGCACGGAAAGCCGAAACTGAGCGTCGAGCGAAACGAAATCGCAGTTGCCCAGCATCCGCTGCAGATAGGACAATTCGCGGTTTAATTCGTCTCGCGGGTCTGCACTGTAGAGCGCATTTTCGAGTTCTTCCCACACGGCCAGCGGATAGACGCGCACATGATTTCCCGGCCCCGCCGTCACCACGAATTCCGTGCCGAGCGATTCCCGGAACTTTTGCGGAATGATTACACGTCCTTTATCGTCAAGGCCGTGCTCGAACCGCCCCCACATTCGTAATCTGGGCGTTTCACCCGGCATAAGGATTGAAAGGTACTTTCTCGTCAGAAAACGAATAATCGGAACACTGAAGGAAAGGAAACAGGGAAACGTCTCCCCTGAGTCTCCCCCTACTCCCCCCGCAGTCTCCACTTGCTCCCATTTTACAGGGAATAGGCAGGTGTGTCAATACCTGCCGGAGGCTTTTGGCCTTTTTTCGTGAACTTTTCTTGAAAAAAAGAAAACGCAGCGGAAAGCGTAGACGAATAAGCAGTCCCTTCTGTTCACCTTTCTTTTATTAACAATGAACCACTCTTTTGCTTTCCGCACTTCACGGCTTGCCGCCGGGTTTACGCTGATCGAGCTGCTCGTCGTCATCGCCATTATCGCGATTCTGGCGGCCATTCTTTTCCCGGTGTTCGCGCAGGCACGCGGCTCTGCCCGCAATACCCAAGACCTCTCCAACGTCAAACAAATCGGCACGGCCACTCTGCTTTATTTACAGGACTACGATGAACGGTTTGTGCCGGTCGGCTCCTGGAACGATCCTGCGGTGACGCCTTACACCCGCCCGTCTCGCCCCGCCCCCGGCTTGGAGTGGCAGGGCTGGGGGCTGCGGCTGCTTCCCTACGTGAAAAGCCGCGCCCTGTTTCGCTCGCCCTGGACGCCGGAACGGGCTACCTGGTGGACGGGAGCCTGCGCGTCGTCCAATGGAATGCCGATCACCAACTCGTATCAGTACAACTGGCTGCTCGGCTGCGACGGCTCCTATCCGTTTGATTTCGGCGACGATCTTTATACGCACACTCCGAACGGCAGGCCACTCGATACTCCGGCAGCGATGAGCGCGGTTTCCGCTTCCGCTAGTACGGTTTTGTTCACCCTGAATCAGGCGCAGTCGCCGTTCGGCAATGATTTTGCCTGCGATTGGAACACCCTCGAATCGTCGGATTTCGACAATAAACTGCGCTGGCACGCGGTTTTCCGCAAGGGCGGCAACCTCGCGTTCGCCGATGGGCACGCTAAGTTTCTGGCGGCAAAAGAGGCGGACTCCGCTGGAGCCGACTATCCGAACTGCGGGGGCGGGCCTTCGCATACGATTTACAACTGGTCGGCACGAAACCTGTGGATTTATCCGGGGATGCCCGAAGACACCGGCGGCTATCCCGACGGCCCTCAGCCTCAGCCGTGTGCACAGTAAAGCTGCGGAAGAGCATGAAACCTTTATGAACCCACTCACCGACTGGCTCCATCAGATGACTCCGCTTGAATGGGCGGCGGCCTTTACTTCGTTCGCCTGCATTTACCTGACGGTGAAAAACAAACTCTCGAATTGGGCGTGGGGCATTGCTGCCGTGCTGCTGTACGGCTGGTTTTTCTGGATTCAGAAACTTTATGCAAACGCGGCCCTGAACCTGCTTTACTATCTGCCGTGCTGTATTTACGGCTGGTGGGTGTGGGCAAAACAGGGGCCGAAGCACGACGACGATCTTCCCGTTACCGACCTTTCTTCCAAGGCCCGTACGCGCTGGCTGATCGCCTCCGTTTTGCTGGCACTGCTGGTTGGGTTTCCGATTGCCCGCTACACGAATGATCCCTACCCGTATGCGGACTCTATCACCACTGGCTTCAGCATTGTGGCGCAGTACCTTCAGGCCAAGAAAATTTATGAAAACTGGTGGTTTTGGATCGGCGTGGATGTCATTTACGGCTTTTACCTGTTTCCTCTGCAGCATCTGGCGGTGTCGGCGGTGCTTTATGTTTTGTTCACGGGGCTGGCAATTCAGGGGGCGCGGGAGTGGAAGCCGCTGATTGGCAAAGAGGTTGTGCGATGAAGCGGGGGATGCTCCTGGGAAAATTTATGCCGCCGCACCGGGGGCATGAATATCTTATTCGGTTTGCACAGGGAATGGTAGACGAGTTGACCGTGCAGGTGTGTACGAGTGTGCGCGAACCGCTGCCGGGAATTTTGCGCTATCGCTGGATGCGCGATCATTTCGGCGGGGTGCGCGTGGTTCACAACGATGATGAGAACCCGCTGACCCCGGAGGAAGACCCGGAGCATTTTTGGGAAATTTGGAAATCGAGCCTGCTCGCTCGCATGAACGCTCCGCCCGATCTGGTTTTCGCCTCCGAGGGGTATGGGCATCGGCTTGCAGAGGAATTGGGCGCGGCATTCGTTCCGGTAGACCCGCTGCGGGAAATGGTTCCGGTGGCGGCGCACCCTATTTTGGCCGACCCGATGGGGCACTGGAACGATCTGCTGCCGACGGCTCGGCCTTATTTTGTTCGGCGGGTGGTGCTGGCGGGGCCGGAGTCGAGCGGAAAATCCACGCTCACGAAGTGGCTGGCCTCCCAGTTCAACACTTCTTTTGTGGCGGAGTACGGGCGCACTTATCAGGAAAACATTGCCCGCGACCTCACCTTCGACGATTTCACGCGCATTGCCCTGGCGCACCGCGCCTCCGAGGACGCCGCTTCTCTGCATGCAAACCGGGTTTTGATCGTGGACACGGAGGCGGTGATTACGGGGATGTGGGCAAAGGTTTACTGTGAGGCGGTTCCGCCGGGGGTAGAAACGCTGATGCAGGACGCCGACCGGTACTCGCTTTACCTGCTGACGATGCCCCGTGAAGACTGGCATGACGACGGCTGGCGCGTTCACCCGGCTTATGAGAAACGCCTTCAGTTTTTTACGGAGGTGCGCCGACAACTGGATGACCTGAACCGCTCGTATGTGATCTTAGAGGGAACGTGGGAAGAGCGGCAGCAAAAAGCAAAAAGGGCCGTCAAGCGTTTGCTGAAGGGCGAACTTCAGGCCTGAAGCCGGGTGAGGGAAAACAAAAAATGGATCCATTTCGACCGCTGGGGGGTGGGGGAGCTGCCCGCAAAATCCGTTTGAAGCAGGAAACCGTGATTCTGCGGCGGCAGGACCCGCTTCACTTCGCCGCCGAAATGATTTCCCGCCACGAACTGCGGGTCTGGTTCGAGCCGAATTGGAGTCTGGCACGTCAGCTGGCATTTCGGTTTCCGCACTGCACGATTGTTTCGATCCCCACCGAGTCGTACACTCCGAATCTCTGGAAAACCCCGTCGTGGCGTCGGCGTCCCCCGGACAACGCAGTGGTGTGAGGGGTTTTCCGCTCGACCCTCCGGGATGTTGAAAGCCCGGCACCTCTCCCGAAGGAGAAGCACCGGGCTTCTGTAGGCGCAGAACGGAATGTCCCGTTCATAACCAATTCTCTAACCGTTTTTCAGAATTTTGCCGAAGCAAACTTCTTCCAAACAGCGCAGAAGGCTAAAACGGGCTTAGACCGCCTGCACCCCTTGTTGACTGTCATACATATTAATCAACCACCTCCTTTCGTGTCCCTTACATTATCGCCAATTTTTGCGAAAACGTCAAGGGTACGAACTTTTTTTTACGAAAGGGAGCAGAGGCGGAGGGAGTGCTTTATTTTTCAACGGGCTTTTCGACCGGATCGGTCTGCATCCTCTGCCAATAGGTAGACATGAAGAACGCATCGGGCTTGGGCTTCTCCTTCACGCCTTCCCGCTCTTGCGGCGCGGGCTGACGACGTTGACAGAGGTAGAACGTTTTCTTCGTTCCGTTTTTGAGGGTGAACGTCAGTTTCTTCTCAAGCGTTCCCTGCGTGTAGGCAAAGTAGTCGGTCGGTTTCGCTTTCAGCAAGTCTTTGAGCACGAAATGGAGGTCGGCAGGGCGGGTCAAGGTTTTGCCGCCTTCGAGTTGGAGCGTGACCACTTCGGTTCGGTTTTGCTTGACGAAAGCACGTAACTCTGCCGCACGGATTTCGCCCAACTTCAACAAGGCACGATCGAACTGAGGACCAAAGCGGTCTGTACCATCGCGCTCTGTAGAGGCATTGAGAATGAACGCGAAAACAGGGTCGCGCTCTACCACCTCGCTTTCGGTTCGATGGTCTTTGAGGTGAAAGATGATTTTCGAGGTGAAATTGATTGAATAATCATGATTCGTCAGGGGGCGTTCCGCATTTTGCAAAGCAAAGAGAAACAGACGAATCAAATCTCTATCCTTCATGTGCGAATTCGGATTGTTCTCACTCTCTCCAACAAACCAACCGTCCAACTCGACCTCGGCGATCCGGCTCTCTTCGATCCCGCTCACCATCTTACGGATTCCGAAGTTAGGAGCCCATTGCAAAGGGGCCTGTTGTCGCGATGTGCCACGCATTCCGTGAGGGGCAATCGCAGTTACGGGTTGCCTTACCCCCAGCATCATAAGCCAAAAGAAAAGATAAACGTTCGACATGAGACCCTCCCAAACACCCATCCTGCGGCGGCACAACACTGAGAATTTGCTTCAACGGCTGTGCTCCAGATGCTTCTCCTTTTGCACAAAAGTTTCCTGCCGCCTGTCCTAATCCGGTATGGGTTTCTCACACGCCGACCCGAAAACTCGCCCCGCCTCTCTGAACAGAGGCGGGGCGCGTAGATTTACTTCGCGACCGGCTTTTCGACCGGATCAGGTTTCGCCAGCGCATAAAACGCAGTCTCGAAGAACGGGTCGGGCTTCTCTGGTTTCTCCTTCGGTGGTTCGCGAAGGCTGAGGTAAAAAGAGGTCTCTTTTCCGTTTTCGAGCGTGAAAGTCAGTTTTCGCTCCGTGCTCCTGTTGAAATAGACAAAGCAATCAGAAGTTTTGATTTCCGCGAGTTCCTTCAAAAGCACGCTCAGTTCTGAGGGCAAAGATATGATTTCTCCTTTTTTAATGCCTAGCGAACTTACCTCTTCTGCGTGATGTTTGACGAAAGTACGTAGTTCATCTGCCCGAAACTCTGCGAGTTTCAAGAGTGCGTGTTCAAAAGGGGGACCGTAATGTTCGTTGAATCCGACGAAATTTAGGGTGAATTCCGGGTTTTCTTCGTTTTGTTTCCGATCTTTGTAGTGGAAGATAATGTAGGAACTTCGATTGCCTGCAAGTTCCGGGTTTTCACTCCACCGTTGCGCGTTCCGCAAGGCAGCTAGAAACAGATGAATTAGTTTCTGTTCTTTAATCGCGAGGTTCGGATTGAACTCATCAATGCCTTTGAAGTAGCCCCCTAAGCTCATTTTCCCAACGCGGTTTTCATTTATCTTGTTAGCGAGATTACGGGTTCCTATGTCGGGAACCCATTGTCCAGGACGTGCGGCAGGAGAGGGCAGTTTTTGCGGTGCACACCTCTTAGAGTGAGGGGCAATCGCAGTTATGGGCTGCCTCGCTCCCAGCAGCATCAGCCAAAAGAAAAGATAAACGTTCGACATGAGACCCTCCTAAACACCCCTCCTGCGGCAGCACATCACCGAGAATTTGCTTCAACGGCTGTGCTCCAGATGCTTCTCCCTTTGCACCGAAGTTTCCTGCCGCCCTCCTTTGCTGCTCATTCGGTCTCGCGCGTGCCGACCTAAAACCTGCCCCGCCTCCTGTTCTGAAAGCGGAGCAGGTTTCTACTTTTCGATGGGGTCGCTGATTGGAAAGGGGGGAGGCACAGGGCGACTCAGAGTGCGTTCGCCTGCTTCCAGCCTCTTGCAATACTCGCGAAGCCACAGCGGACAAGTCGGATCAGGAAGCCAGGCGTCTTTCCTGGTCAAATCCCTCGCGGGTTCCATTTTCAGCAAAAACGTCGAACCATCCCGCTTCGTGAGCTGAATGGGACAAATTCCCACCGACTCGCCATAAGCAAAACAACGCTCATCCACGTTCCGCAGCTGAAGAAGAAGGGCGGCGATCTCGTTTCGATCCGTTGTTCCTGTCAAAAGGGGTTTCACCTGAAAGTCGGAGGGTTCGCTGTCGGAACACCGCCCGGTCGCCCATTCGACTTTGACGACCTCATTTGCGTGGTTCGCGATCCACTGCTTTGTCTTCTCGGCGCGAAACTTCCCTAATCGGTGAAGCATCTCCTGCATGGAAACGCCGTAAGTCTCCACCAAGTCCCCCGAATGTTCCTGGCAAACGGGCTGGGGGGTCACTCCGTTCACGGGTTTGTAGTGAAAGGTGATGAAGCTGGGGCAGCTCGCGTCAATAAAGTTCCTTTCGGAATGAAACCCGACAGGATCGCAGAGAGAAGGCGGATGAGCTTCCTGAACAACCTTGAGGAAACCAGCGATCATTTCCGGTTCCCGAACCTCATAGAACTCCTTGAAGAAGCCTGTCCGACGACTGTTCCTGACCTCCAAAAAGGCGATCTTCTCAAAAGAAACAGACGAGGAACTTGGAGGGAGCCTCCTTGTTTTTCCGAGAACGGGATGAAGAGACGCCTCTTGTTTTCCCACCATCCACTGAGGAAGGAGGTTGAAAACCCGCTGTGCCAGGTGGAGATAAAGCAACCCTCCCAGGGCGCATCCCGCCGCTAAAATCAGTGTTGAATGTTGACTTTTGTTCATCTCGAAAATCCCCTTAATTACGACAAACAAATTCGAACCTGTTTGTGCAGACACTATCAAGGAAGAGCAATAAATGCATCTCCAAAAAACCAGTGCCGAAATGCATTTGTTGTCCCATCCCACGGATTGGTAGGTGTGCTAACGCAGTTTCCTGCATTAATGTCGTTCATCGTAGCATGGGTCGCGCTGTCTCTGGCAACGTAGTATTGGTCGCCTTTCGCAAAACGATCCCAAAAATGATAACGCCAATAAAAGGACGAAGACCTAATGATGTTATTTCCGACACCGGGGGGCAAGAAAAAATTAGAGGAAATATCCCCATTCCATCCACAGAACAACCGATCAGATCCCCCAACGTTAAAAGCCTGTTGCCATTTAGCATCAACTGTAGTGTTCGGGCCGGTCCACTGCCCCGGTTGCGAAAACATCGGTGTCATAGCTTTTCGATTTGCTTTTGCTCCACCTGCACTCGTGCAAGCGTCTAAGAATACAAATTTGTATTGTTTCATTTCTGGTATCTCATTGACTACAATGCTGATGTCGCTGTCGGCAGCAAAGCCTCCCTTTGTACTTCGGTCGGGCCAAAAAACATATTTTCCCCATTGTAGTCCCTGAGCCGCTCCACCTTCCAACCCCCGGGTCTGTTGTGTAGAAAGTATTCCATGCGTTTGAATATAGAATACCTTTACCGATCCCTTGAGCCATTTGAGTAACTTATCTTTACCGGGGTCCTCATCCCAGCGAAGGGCTAATCCTGCCGCACTTGAGTTAGAGTCTTTGAAAATAGTTTTTACGCGGTCTGCGAGATCTTTTTCAATAGTAAGAGCAGTAGTCTGTGCCCCCGTCGGCAATACGCTCCAGTTAAAAGTGGTAGTTGTGTTGTCGAACAGAGCGAGAGTGTAAGGAAAGGTACGTACTTTACTTCCATGTTTCTGCTGTTTGGTGGCTTGCCCATTTGAATCATAGGCAGTCACTTCAAAGGTAAAACTTCCATCTGGAAATTCGTTTCCGTTGCTGTCATATCCATCCCAAGAAACCTTAAGGCGGTCTGTACTGTCCGCCCAAGCATAAACTGCTGCGCCCAAAACATCCAAAATTCGAGCCGTCCATCGAACTGTACCAATGGGCAATGTCTCTTCTAGGTACATTGGCTCATTTGCACTTGGAGTTACTATCATCGAACCGGAAAATTTACTGAAAGGAAGTTGAACTACAATGTTTAAGGGCGCAGAGACGAAAGCATACTGATTATCTCGTCCTAAAATTTGCACTGTATGCGATCCGTTAGTAAGTCCCTGAACAGGTAAATTGGTACTATAGTCAGGAAATGTTGTGTTTCCTGCAGCTTGTTCAGCCGTAACCTGAGACGAAAGTGGAGCTACAATTTTACCATCAATGAGCAATACGCCACCGGAACTCACACTTGAGGACAAGTTAGCAAACAAGGTAGTTTCCTCCGAAAGTGGCACGGTTGGTAAATCAATCCACGCAAACATACCTGCGGCACCTGTTGGGGTAGCGGAGGCAGAAGCACCCGTTGCGGTGCGCGAAGTCTCTGTACCGTCGAGCTTGACGACCGTGACTTGATAGGAGGAGGCCGTTCCGTTGGTTCGCCCGTTGTCCACATAAATTGCAGAAGGAAGTGGTGTCGCACCATTGATTGGAGTCGTCTGTCCGGTTCGATAGACATTGTAGCCTTTGACACTCCTAGTGGGCAATTCTTGCCAGTCGAGCACCACCGCTCCGTTTGCCGGGATCGCCGAGAGGTTCTGAACGGTGAAGGAAGTCGTCGCGGGCACAATGGTGAGTTGCGCGGCTTGCGTCCACCCGAACGCTGACGCCGAAATCGTGGCGTAGGCGGGTTCCGTTAAGGGATGGTCGACTTCCCCATCGAAGTAGGTGTTCGCGGTGTACACCGTGAACAGATCGGACTGCGTTTCCCCGGCCCGGATCGTGAGCGTGCGGGTACTGACATTCATCATCGCGGAACTCGAAAACGTGGCGTAGTAGTCCAGCGAAGTTCGCAGGGTGACGGTGGTTCCTCCGGGCGGGGCGGCACTCGCTAGGGTCACCCGTCCGGTGAGCGTAGTTCCGGCGGGGACGCCCGAAGTCGAGAGGGAGAGGTCGGCGAGATGCCAGGGGGCAGCGGTCGGTTCGCTCGCTCCGGTCGTGTTGTAGTTGTTGAGCACGACCGTCAGATCGTCCACGTCAATGCTGCCCGAACCGTCCACGTCCGCCCCTGCCGTCTGCGTAGTGGTCGCGGAGTTGTAGGCGTTAAGCACGAGGGTGAGGTCGTCTACGTTGACCGCATTGGAGTTGTCCGCGTCTCCGCCGGGCAGCGAAAGCGAAAGATTGGTCAGGTTCCCGTTTCGCACGTCCCCCAGGGCCAGCGTTCTCAGAAACCGATCCATCTTGGCGGTCACTTTGTAGTTTCCGGGCGGAACGGAGAACGAAAACGCCTGGGTGCTTCTGGTCGCCGCGTTGTAGGGCACGGTGCGGACGAGGAGGCGGGGCGAGGTTTGGTCGGCGAGCAGGTAGGTGAGCGAAGTGGGGAGCAAATTCGAGGGAGCGGTTCCTTTCCAGCCGAGCAAAGTGACCGATCCGGCGAGGGTGCGGGTTTGCGCTTGGGCAGAAAGGGAAAGCGAAGGCAGCAGAAGCGAACCGACCGTAAGCACAGTTGGCATCAAAAGTCGGAGCGGTAGACGCTTGTTAAGAGAGAGAGAGAGTGAGACAGAGCGAGCGAGTTCTTCACGTCAGGAGTTCCTTTCGGCTTGAAAAGCAAAACGAAAAGCGAACGGACAGAGAGGGCGGCGTTCCCCCAAAGAGTGCCGGGGAGTGCTTCTGAGAAGAGTATATCACAATCGCCTCCTTTTGTCCTGTTAAATTTCTGTTAAGACCCTGGGTGGGGTTTTGGAAAAGACGAAAAAAGCCGCTCTGCTTCGAGGAGGCGAAACCCGCCGTAAAATCGGACTTTCGACCTACGTTTTCCCCGCCGCTCTGTGAGATAATACAGCCGTCAGTTCTAAACACCCTGTAGAAAAGAGAGAACTCTGTTCATGCGGTATCGAATCGTGCGGGCAATTGTGTGGACGCTCCTGCGCCTGTTGCTCACCTTCACCGGCGGCATTCGGATCGAGGGAAAGGAAAATGTTCCCCAAACGGGAGGCGTACTCATCACCCCCAACCACATCAGTGACGCCGATCCGCCCGTCGTCGGCTTTGCGCTTCCCCGGTTCTGCTACTTTATGGCGAAAGAAGAGCTGTTTTCCATTCGGTTTTGGGGAACGCTCATTCGCTGGCTTCATGGCTTCCCGGTCAAACGCTACACGGCGGATCGCGCTTCCCTGCGTTACACCGAGGAGCGATTGAAAGAGGGGGAAGCCGTTGTCATTTTCCCTGAAGGTCAGCTTAGCGAAACCGGGAAACTCATGGAGCTGCTGCCCGGAGCCTTGCTCGTGGCACAGCGGGCGAACGTGCCCATCGTGCCGACGATTCTGCTCTACACGAATGACTTGATGCCCTACGGCGAATTGAAACCGCGCCGGATCGGAAAGCCGCTCATCGTGCGTTTCGGAAAACCGGTGACGATGGCCGAATTGACGGGCGGAACGAAAGGAAGCGAAGGACTAAAACTCGCCGCCGTCCGCCTGCGTGAAATCCTGCTGAAGCTTCAGGGGTACAATGAAGCGATTCAGGAACCACAGAGCGAGGGGCTGCCTGACGCCAAAAGCGAAACGCCCTCCGCTCATTCTTGAAAATCATTTACGAGGAACCAACATGAAACCACTTTACGGAACCCTGGGTTTGCTGGGCATGGGCTTGATGCTGACCGTCTTCGGCTGCAAAGGGGAGGACAAACCGGAGCCGACAAGCCCCCGTGTCACGCCGCCAGTCTCGATGACCCCGAAAACGCCGTTATCCGACCCCAAAGCCGTTCCCGCCCCGGACACAAAAATGGACGACAAAAAAACCGATGCGAAAACCGATCCCGAAAAAAAAGAGGCCCCTAAAGCCGGGGATGCGCCCAACACCGCCGCTCAGCCGGAACACACGACCGCTTCAGGTTTGAAAATTCAGGATTTGGTGGTTGGAACCGGCAAAGAGGCGAAAAGAGGAGATGCCGTCGCCGTTCACTATCGCGGAACACTGGACGACGGAACCATTTTCGATGAATCTTACAAACGCGGCGAGCCGTTCCCGCTTATGCTGGGCGCGGGGCAGGTCATCAAAGGCTGGGACGAAGGACTCGCTGGCATGAAAGTCGGCGGCAAGCGACGCCTTACTATTCCGGCGGCACTGGGCTACGGCAGCAAAGGTCAGGGCAGTATTCCGCCCGGAGCCACCCTCCACTTTGACTGCGAGCTGATGGGCGTGGAATAAACCGCCCCTCTTTCAGTGGCTTTTCCTCCCGGCTGCAAAAGCAGCCGGGAGTTTTGTTTTAGAAAAAAGGTTGAAAAATGTCTGTAAAACAGACCTTTACGGAAACCTCCTCCCGGAAAGACTGCGTATCGTAATCTACACCCCAAACCAACGATGCAACGGGTGAACCCCCGCCGAATTCCAAAAAAATAGCGCGAAACAAAAAGGGCAAACCTGCGTCTATTAAGCATTCTGAACGGAATTAGGCGGCGAAAAGAACCTTCCGGGACTGCCGCCAAAGAGTGAATTGAACCTTGAGGAGAATGAGATGCCACAAGAGCATACTACCAAGAAAAACATGAGACGTGTTACTGTTCCTGCCGTGTTTGCCCTGGGAGCCCTAACTGCGTTCAGCTTCCAGAGCAACGCCAAAAGCCCGATGAGCCCGGTGGCACCGCCTGCCCAGGCTCTTGATCTGCAGGCCGCCTTTGAGCAGGTCGCGGACAAACTGCGGCCCTCGGTGGTCTTTATCGAAAGCACCGTCAAGGCACGCACCGTTGCCCAAACGCCCCAAGGCGACGAAAACAATCCTTTCGGTTTTGGTTTTCCAGGGCTGCCCAACGGACGTCAGTTCCGCATGGCTCCACAGCCTCGCGGCAACGCCACCGGCTCCGGGGTGATCGTTCGGGCCGACGGTTATATCTTGACGAATGACCATGTGGTGCAGGGCGCGGATCGGGTGCGGGTGAAACTTCAAGATGGACGAATGTTCACCGGCAAAGTGATGCGCGACTTCCGCAGCGACCTGGCCCTGATCAAAATTGACGCGAACAACCTGCCCGCCGCCGAACTCGCCGATTCGGACAAAATCCGGGTGGGGCAGTGGGCGATGGCCTTTGGTTCTCCGTTCGGGCTGAGCGATACCGTCACGCAGGGAATCGTTTCTTCGCTTCATCGAAGCCAGAGCATCGGTTCGCGCACCAACGATGCCCGTTACTATTCCAGCCTGATCCAGACCGATGCCAGCATCAACCCCGGCAACTCCGGTGGGCCGCTTGTTGACCTTTATGGCCGCGTGGTCGGAATTAACGTCGCGATTGAATCGCCCAGCGGCGGATCGGTCGGAATCGGCTTCGCCATTCCTGCCAATACTGCGAAATACGTGATGGATCAACTGATCACGAATGGAAAAGTGACTCGCGGCTATCTCGGATTGACTCCGCGCTCCCTGGAATACGACGAGCGAAGCCAGTACAAAACCGAGAAGGGAGCTTTGGTGATTTCGGTGGCTCAGGGCAGCCCGGCAGACAAAGCAGGGCTTCAGGTCGAAGATGTCATCACAGGCTTCAACGGCAAAACCATTGAGGGTGAGGCCGATCTGCGCGAGGCGATCTCGCGCACCAAACCCGGAACCAAAGTGGATTTGCAAATTCTTCATGACGGTCGCTCCGATAACACCAGCGTTACGATTGGGTCGCCGGTAGACACGGAGGCTGCTCAGAAAGACAACGACAAAACAGGGCCGCAGGCCGCTTCGGGCAAACTGGGGTTGAAACTCGGTGACTTGAACGAGGAGGAGATCAAATCTCAATTCAAGTTCGGGGCCGAAACCAAGCGCGGAGCGGTGATTGTGGACGTAGTGCCGGGAAGCCCGGCGGCGGAGGCCGGACTGCGGTCGGGAGACCTTCTGCTGAGATTGGCAGGAAAACCCGTCAATACCGCTGAGGACGTGAAAGCGATTGCCCGCACGCTCAAAGGCGGCACCGTGAACGCAGTCATTCTGCGGGAGAAGCAAACCGTCCTGCTTCCAATCGAACTGGAGTAAGCGGATTCGAGCAGAAGAGGAACGATGGACTGCCTTTTCTGCTCCCCGGCTCGGTTCCCCCACTGTCGGGGGTTTTCGTACAGAGAAAGCTAAGAGTACGACGATGGCATTGACGTTGATTGATGAAGCCGGAAAGCCCGTGCGAGTTCCGGAGTGGGTTTATTATTTTACGGATGAGCAGTTTATTTTGTGGTGCAAACAGCGGAAAGTCACGGTCTGTTCGGAACCGCGAGAATTTCCCGAAGACGAGCGAGCCGCGATTTTTCGCTACATGGTTCGTCAAAATCTGGTAAACTAGGTCATCGCAGAAGTGCGCCGCGTTCTTCACGAACGCGGCGCACTTTTTGTTTTTTGTCAAAGACAAAACTTATTTGCGGCGGCGAAGCAGAAAGCCCGCACCGGTGAAGCCCATTCCGGTCAGCATCGCCATCGTGCCCGGTTCCGGCACAGCGGTTCCGACAACGAAATTGTCGAGGGTAATGTAAGTACGCGGAGTCGAGGCGAAAATGGAAAGTGAGGTCAATGGAACCGATGAGGTGAACCCGGCGAAAGGAAAGGTATCGCTGCCATCGAAAGCATAATTCAGCGCGGTGCCGTCATTGAGCAGCGCGTGAACCTGCCCGGCAATCGGGGCATCATCGATGTCGCTCAGGAAAAGGCTGCCGCCGACAGCGGTCACGTTGCCGCTGGTGAAGTTGATGGTCAGCGTGTCGTCGGTGAACAAAGCCCCCAGAGCCGGGTCGGTCGCGGAGGTGATGTACAATTGATGCGAGAGCGAGTCAATGTCGTAAGAGAATCCGTTGCTGCTGAGCGTTTGCGGAGCAAGGTATGCACCACTGGCGAAATCGAAAGTCTCCGTATAGGAGGCTCCCAGCACTGAGTTGAAGCTCGACAGTGAATTGTAGGTGGTGGTTTGTGCTTGTGAAGAAGCACTCAGAGCCACAAATGCGGCCAGAGCAAAGAGGTTTTGCAGTTTCATGGAGGCTGTCCTTGGAAAAATTAAAGAGAGAGATGGGAACAGAATTCGTTCCATTACGGTCATTCTGAGTGCAAGTTTCATGCCAGTGCACCTGGAAACAAAGCAATTTCCCTGAAAACACGTGATGGACGTGGTTTTTTCTCCTAAGAAGTCTAATTGCGTCTATTGCAATGGACGAGAGAAAAGGAAAGGTCTCCCCTTGTCTTTAAGGGCGGGAGTGCAATAAGCGACTTTATGACCACCGACCCAAATTTCGCCGACCGAATCAAGCAGCTCAGACTGCGGAGCCAACTCAGCCGACAGGGATGGGCTCTGAAAAGCGGCATCAGCCGTATCACCCTCTGGCGTTGGGAGAAAGGGCAGGTGCTTCCCCGTGACACCGAACTTCATTCCGCGTTAAAGGCTCTGGGGCTGGATCAGGAACAGCGGCGCGATATGCTGCTGTGTTTGGAGCAGGCGAGAGGACGCGGAATCGAGCGGATGCTGGCAAAAAGCGAGCTGCCGCTTTCTTACCGCAGGGACGTTTTGCGGGCGGTACGAATGCGAAAAGGATGGTCTCAGGAAAGGGCTGCATCCGAGGCTGGAATTTCCCGTCCCACGCTTTTGCGCTGGGAACGCGGCGACAGCTGGCCCTCCACGGATCGGCTGCAAGCCCTGTGCTTTTCCTGGGAGGTGAACGAACGCGAATTCGCGGCCCTGACCACCGTCACTGCGGAACTCGCCTCGGAGGAAAAAATCGCCGATTTCTCCGGCGTGAGAGATGAAATTCGGAGCTTGGAAACTTCCACCCACGATGTAGATGAAATCCGAACGCTGGAGCTGGCGGCTTTTCTCAGTGCTCGGCCAAAGCATACGCCCGAAGTGCGCTCGCTGCTGTGCCGCGTTTATCTTAGCTACGCCCACGCTTTGCTGCACTGGCACCGCTTTCGGGAGGCGTCGGATTATCTGGTTCGCACGCGCCAGCTGCTGCCTTCGTCTGACGCAGACCTTAAATTGAAACTGACTCTGGTCGAAGCCTACGAGCTGCGAATTAAAGCGTTTGCCAGTCCGCCCAGCCTTCGGCGCATTGCGGGCGAAAAGGCTTTTGCCAAACTTCGGCCTTTTCTTCCCTCTGCTCCTCTGATGAACCCGTCCGATCAATCCGACTTTTACGGCAGTGTGGCGATGAGCCTGCTTTATGCCTACCGGCATGAGGAGGCCCTGAAAGTCAGCGCATTGGCCCTGGAAGCCGCAAGAGAAACTTCCCCAGTGAGCGGGCTGCAGCGTTTGACAGAGCGGCACTGGATTTATCGAGATGCGGGCCTTCACGCTCAAATTCTAACGTCGCTGCCCGATGCAGAGGTCGAGGATTCTTTTCTAAACATCAGTTTTCAGTTTAACGGGGCGCAGGCCCTGATAGACCTGGGAGAAAAAAACGAAGGACTGAGCCTGCTGCGCTCCCTGCTTGCACCGACAAAGGCCAGCCATTTCGTTACGCTGGCACGACACATCGAGCAGACGCTGGCAAAACACGAAGGCTGACGCCGTTTCGGAAACGAAAAGGAAATTCGCGGGGGTACACTAACGTTTGTGGCTGAAGAATCTCCGACCCTTTCCATTCTGATCGTCAATTGGAACACCCGCGAATTTCTGCGCGAGTGCCTCCAAAGCCTCTGGAACGCTCCGCCCGCCTTTCCTTTCGAGGTGATTGTGGTGGACAATGCCTCCTCAGACGGCAGCGCGGAAATGATCGCTCGTGATTTTCCGCTTGTCAGGCTGAGAGCCAATCTCGAAAACAGCGGCTACGCTCTCGGTAACAATCAGGCACTGGCACTGGCAAAAGGCACGTATCAATTGTTGTTGAACCCGGACGTAATTTTAAGACCGGGCGGGCTGGAAAAAGCCGTTGCGTTTCTGAAAGCGCGTCCTGAGGCCGGAGCTTTGGGGGTAAAACAAATCTACCCCGACGGATCGCTTCAGCGTTCCCTGCGCGGATTTCCTACCCCGTTTTCCGTGCTGTGGGAACTCACCGGCCTGAGCCGCCTTTTCCCCCGCAGCCGCCTTTTCGGGGCTTATCGCATGACCTGGTTTGATTACAACGAGGTGATCGAAGCCGATCAGCCGATGGGAACGTTTCTGCTGATGCGAGCCGAAACGGTCATGCAGGTCGGCCCGCTCGATTTATCCTTTCCGATTTTTTTCAATGAAGTGGACTGGTGCCTGCGCTGCAAACGGGCGGGCTGGAAAATTTACTTTACGCCGGAGGTGGAAATCACCCATTTCGGCGGGGCAAGTACAATGCAGGCGGGGGCAGCAATGGCCTGGGAATCCCGGCGCGGCCTGCTTAACTTTTACGGCAAACACTACCGGGGCGGGCGTTACTGGCTTTTACGCGGGGTAATCGCCGCCGCGTCCTATCCCCATGCCTGGCTGCAATCCCGCCGCCGATCCCGAAAGCGATGACGAATCCTCTTGCTTGATCTCTCTGTGATTATTCTCAACTGGAACACCTGCGGCCTGCTGGAAAAGTGTCTTCAATCGCTGACCGATCTTACTGAGACCCTTCCATTCGAGGTCGTGGTGGTGGACAACGCTTCCTCCGATCACAGCCGGGAAATGGTGAAAGCGAAGTATCCGGCAGTGAGGCTCATCGAAAACCCGGTGAATCTCGGTTTTGGAGCTGGAAACAATGTCGCTGCGCCGCAAACGCAGGGCCGCTACCTTCTCTTTCTCAACTCGGATACCGTTGTGATGGAAAACGCGCTTTCCGGGATTGTGGCCTATGCCGATTCTCGCCCGGAGGTGGGAATTGTTGGAGCCAAACTGCTGAATGAGGATGGCTCGCTGCAATTTTCCTGCCGAACGTATCCGAACCTGATGACCGGGTTTTTTCGGAATACGCCGCTCGGCAGGCTTTTCCCCGGCAATAAATTCGCCTCGGATTATCTTATGCAGGACTGGGATCATGCGTCGCCGCGTGATGTGGACTGGGTTTCCGGGGCGGCCTTGATGCTCCGCCGAACCCTCTACGATCAGATCGGAGCCTTCGACGAAGATTACTTTATGTATTGCGAAGATGTAGACCTCTGCTATCGCGCCAATCATGCGCCGTTCCCCGATCCTCAACGCTCGACGGGAGAAACCTGGAAGGTGGCTTACTTTCCCGATTCGATCATTTATCACTTAATCGGAAAAAGCTCCGACCTTGCTCCCACACGCATGACCTATGAGTTTCACCGAAGCCAGTATCTCTTTTATCGGAAGCACTACCAGAAAACGCTGCCGCTCTGGACACGCCCGGTTATCCCCGCCGGGATCGCCTTGAGAGCGGTCGGGCAGATGGCCCGGTTTCGTGTGCGCTATCTGCAGCGAAAGTTAAGGGGCACGCACCGAAAAAAGGAACCGGAATCGGGAGCGTTAAAGTGAGATTTTCAGCCCGTCGTAAGCGAGTTCGACGTTAGGCGGTAGTTCCGCGTTTGTTTTTTCGTGCTCGAAGTGGTGGGAAAGGTGGGTGAGGTATGCCCGTTTCGGCTTCAGTTCGGCAATGACATCGAGTGCCTGATAAAGTCCGAAATGGGTGGGGTGGGGTTCGTAGCGGACGGCATCCAGAAAAAGGAGGTCAAGGCCGCGCAGAGCCTCCAGGGTATTTTCCGGAATGATGCTGACATCGGTGACGTAGCCGAATGAGGCTCCGGTTTCCGGCTCCTCGAAACGGTAGGCATTGATGGGGAGCCTGCCATGAAGCACATCGAGCGGGCGAACCACTAGGCCGCAAAGCGAAAATTCGGCTTCCAGGGGATGCAGGGTGACACGGGGCTTGCCGCCGCCCGCCTGGGTCTGCATGAAAATGTAGTTGTAGACGCGCCGAATGTCGTCGAGCACTTCGGGGGAAGCATAGAGAGGGATTTCGCGATCCGCCAAATCGTTAAACCGTCGAAGATCATCCAGCCCGAAAAAATGATCCGCATGAGAATGGGTCATCAGGACGGCCTCAACGTGCGTGACCCCAAACTGAAGCGACTGCATCCGAAGTTCAGGCGTGGTGTCCACCAGAATCGTGCCGCCGGTTCCCGTGACGGTCACCGAAGGGCGAAAGCGTTTGTTTTTGGAGTGATGCGAGCGGCAGACTTCACACGTGCACCCGATCATCGGAACGCCGTGCGAGGTTCCGCTGCCTAGTGTTAAAATTTCCATAAGGCTCAAAAATAGATCTAACCGACCCCAGGGTTGTGGTGGAGGGGGACGGTTTGCCCGACAGCGGCTGACCGATAGGCCGCTTCGATCACCCGCACGACCTCCGCTCCGTGCTCGCCCGGTGAAAGCAGGGCTTCTTCCCCTCGGATCGCTGCGACGAAATTGCCGATGGGCGTACCAGGCGGCGAAAAGTCGGCTTCGGAAAAGCAGAGGGTTTCCCCGATATTAGGGCGAATTACCGTGTCGAATGAAAAGCCGTCTACGGTGATGGTTCCGGCGGAAGCTCCGAAGGTATTGCGAACGCGCCGCCCGCCGGATTTGCTGTTGCCCAGTGAAAGGAGGGTAGCTAAGGCTCCGTTTTCCATTTCCAGAGCCAGCGAGACGCGCATATCCATCGGGGTCGAATCCATCAACGCCGTCACTCGTCTCACCTTTTGCCCGGTGACGAAAAGCAGTTCTGACACGAGATGAGGCCCGCCGTCCATAAAGTAGCCGCCGCCGTTTTGGGCCGGGTCGGAACGGTACATCGTCGGCGGAACCACTCCCGGCAGATTATCCGGGGCGGGAGCCTGCCCGAACACATATTCGGCATTGCCCGTCCAGAAAAGGGAGACGCTTTCAAGGCTGCCGACGCTTCCGCCAAGCAGGGCTTCGCGAATTTTGTGGCAATGCGACCAATAGGGCGGATTCAGGGCGACCGCAAGGCGAAGCCCCTTTTGCCGGGCCAGCAAAACCAGGCTGTCGGCATCCTCCGAGCGAATCGTCATTGGCTTTTCGATGAGAACGTGAATTCCGCGTTCGAGGGCTGCTTTCGCCTGCGGCGCGTGAAGGTGGTTTGGAGTGGCAATCAAAACCGCGTCGAGTTCCTCCTGTGCCAGCATGGTCTCGGAGTCGGCGTAGGCGTGTTCGGGCGAAAGGTCGAACCGCCGGCAGAGGGTGTTTCTGGCTTCGGCGTCCCGGCGGCAAAAGGCGGCAAACGTTGCCTGCGGGTGTGCGATGGCGTCTGGAATATGCCGCCGAGAGGCAAACCAGCCCGCCCCGATAACGCCCAGCCTGACTTTTTCGCTCATTTCATTCCTCAGTTACGGAAAAAGACGGCTCAGCCCTCTTTTTGCAGGGCCGCGATAATGGCATCCAAATCCACCGATGGATCGTAGCCGCTGAGGTAGCGGGCCACTTCCCCTTTTTTGTTGACGATCACCAGCGTCGGCAGTGATTCCGTGCGATACATCTGCTGAATTCCGGGTTGGTCAATCGCAAAAATCATGGGGTAGGTAACATTGAGACTTTTCGCTACCGCCGGAACGAGTTTCCGTTTGTCCGGGAAGTCCGTTGAAATTCCGTAAACCTCCACGCCGTCGGATTTGTAATTTTCGTAAATGCGCGAAAGGTGGGGCATACTCATTTTGCAGGGGCCGCACCAGGTGGCCCAGAAGTCGAGCAGAACCACCTTGCCTTTTTTGTCGGAGAGGTGCACGGGCGGCTCGCCCGGATTGCTGAGCAGAATATCGGGGGCGAGCGACCCGTCTTTCACCGCCGGGGGCGTGTAAAAAAGCATTCGCGCTAAGACGGCGACAATGATGAGCACGAGGGCGGCAGCGGGAAGCCAGGGCTGAACGGCTCCTCGGCTGCGCCGGGGTAAGGTAGGTGACTTCAATGCGTTTCGCTTTCTGCAAAATTTGGTGATGTGCTTATTATAACCGAAAAAAGAAACGAGTGCACTGAACTTTCGCCTTTCACTTGCGTCTTGAGAATTGTGTGTGCGTTTCAACCTCATGAGTTGGGCCGCAGGAAGCGAAACTTCCTGCGGCCTTTTTTTGTTTTTGGGTTTCGTGTCTGCTTTGTACCGGGGTTCAGACCCGCCCACTGGCAAGGGTGGCTCGCGTTTCTTTCCGCTCTGCCTCGATCACCGCTACCACTTCTGAGGACAGAATTCGGTATTTTTCGGAGGGTTTGTCGTGTTCATCGGTCACCGGAAGCAGGGGTTCGTTGGTGGGAAAAGTGACGGTATTGGCGGAGAGGGTGAGGGTGGCTCCGCTTTTCAGGGTGATTTCGTATTTCATAGGCTTCTTTCATCCTCGCTGCCAGAAGACGAGCAAGGCTCGATTTTCGGTCGGCGGCTCTGGGATTGGAACGGATTTTCTTCAGTTGGTTCGCGAGGAAAGGCTTCTTTTCCTGCTTGAAGTCCCGGTGAAAACGGCAAAAAGCCCGTAATACGGTCAGGAAAACACCGGTAACCCTTCTAGTTTTCTCAGGTTCCCGCCGGATTGCTGGTTAAATTCGGAAAACGTATGGAAAAAGAGAGTTGTCGGAAGATAGAGCGAATATAAAGCCGCGTTTTCTGAAGCAAGACCACTAATCAAACTGTGAGACTATAAAGGACGAACGAATGAACGACGCACAGGTTCAGGACGAACCCATCAAATTGACGAAACGTGAAGTGGAAGTGTTGACGCTCGTGATCGAGGGCAAATCGAGCAAAGAAGTGGCCGATCTGCTGTTTGTTTCCAAGCGAACCGTTGACTTTCACCTGGCCAATATCTACGATAAACTTCAGGTGACCAACCGGGTGCAGGCTTTCCGCCGCGCCGCACGGCTGGGCCTGATTCCCTTCGACGCCATGACTCAGGAAGGCTAGCCCCTTTTCGGGCCTGCCCGTGACGGCACTCTGAGGACAAAAGGCAAACCCGCCCGCTGCCTCGAACGAAATACCGCCCTCTCCAACACTATCCGGGGAGGGCGGTTTTTTTGTCTGGTGAAAATGGGGAGATTAGGCGGAACGCAGGGAAGCGGCTGCTCCCGCAAAATCCATGTCAATCCACTTAGAAAAGGGGGTCGGGCAATCCCAACGCTGCGAAGCAGGAGCCGCCATGTCTTTTCCCTCAGAAATCGCCTGAAACATCTCAACGAGACTTTGCCCCATCGCCTCGCTGACCCCATGCGGGCGTAAGCTCTCTCGGTACTCTTCACCGCTAACCGACCTGAAACGAACTGGAAAGCCGAGTTTTTGAGTGAGCCTCTGAGCCATCGTGTCACAGGTCAAACTCTCAGCTCCGTGCAAGGCAATTCCCTCCTGACCAGACCCTGTTCGATCTCTCAAGAGCACGGCTCCTGCAGCTCCGATGTCCTGTGCCGAAACCAGCGGAATAGGGATGTCTCCCGAAATGGGAAGAGAAAACTGCCCTGTATAAACGAGCGACTCAATCATCCAGAGGAAATTTTCCATAAAGTAGCCGCAGCGCAAAAAGCGAGCCGCGATCCCGGTTGAGGAAAGCGTTTGCTCGACCTCATCCAGAGCCTGCCCGATTCCCTGAAAGCCCGATCCCTTTCCATCTCCTCCACTGATGGCGACGATCCTCCGAACCCCCGCGCTGCGTGCCGCCTCTGCAAACGGAACGACAAACGATTGATAGTAGGCCCGAACTTCCTCCGGGGCAGGAGATTGGGGAACACAGAAAAAAACTCCCTCTGCGTTTTGCAGTGCTTGAGCCAGCGCAGCAGGATCGCGCAAATCTCCAGAAACGACTTTGCCGTGAAGCCGCGTTTCAGGATCCAGTCGGAGAGGATTCCGAACAAAAAGACGAATGGACTCTCCCGCTTCAAGCAGGTTTTTTGCAACCCAACGCCCGGTATTCCCGGTGGGCGTAGTGACAACGATTGATGCAGACAATTTGTCCAAAGCGGTTCTCCTCAAGGGATGTGATGTCAGGAGGATACCGCAAAAAGGAAAATTCGGTCTTGTAAAAAACAGACAGGCAAAGGTTAGCGCAGAAGTCCACTGGGGGTGAGACCGGAAAGGTTTCTGAATTCGTGGGTCATATGTGCTTGATCGCAGTAGCCCCTCTCGATGGCTAAAACGGCAAGGTCGTCTGTCTGCAGCCTCCCTTTTTTTTCCAGAGAAGCCAGGGCAGATTGAAATCGCAGAATACGTGCAAAAGATTTAGGCGGCAGACCGAGGGCACGGGACAGGCCGCGATGCAGGGTGCGTGTATTAAGTGCCACTTCCTGAGTCAGAGTTTCCATGCGTATCGGACCGCCCGTCTCTTCCAGAAGACGCAAAGCTTCCAGAAGACAAGGGTGAACCGAGGCCGCCTGTTCGATCCCGCGTTCCACCAACAATTCAAGCCCCTGAAAGAGAACCGTTTCTGCCTCCTGGAAGGAATAGACCTGCTTTAACTGCTGTACAAGCGGCTGTAGGCGAGCAGACTGTCGTTCAGCCAAATCGGGGACAGGCGGCAGCTGCAAAGGATTGATCCCCAAAATGGGTTCGATCCAGCCAGGACGAAAGTGCAGGCCATAAAGAAGGGTATTTGGTTTAAGTTCTACCAGTTTATAGTGAGAGAGAACGCCGGAAAGAAGCAAAGTTGCTTTCAGCCGTGAGGCGTTGGAGGCGGAGAGAGAAATTTTTAGAATTAGATCAGCACAGCCGTCAGGCAGGACGCGATAGATTTGCGGGTTAAGAGAATTCGGAAGGGAGGGCTGGTAAACCCAGCAGGAAACAAAGGCTTGAGAAAGCGGAGGGGTTAGCGGAATCGAAAGCGAAAGTGAAGCCATAAAAATGATCCTGAAGTGTCTGTTTTATAGATTGAGCGAACCAAAACGTTGTGATACAGGATTATTTACGCTTCAGAATCCGAAAATCGCCCGCCACTCTATAAATGGCGGGCGATTTTCGAGGAGGATAAAATTTCAGGAAAACAGTTCGCTCACGATTTTGCCTTCGTTGGCAAGTTTGATTGGGCGTCCCGAAGGGGTCACATACTCTTTGTCCGGGTTCAGGCCCACTGCATGATAGAGCGATGCGGCAATATCCTCCACATGGATCGGGCGTTCGGCAGGCCCCATGCCGCGTTCATCTGTCGAGCCGACCACGCGCCCGCCCTTCACACCGCCGCCTGCCATCACCACCGACATGGCGTTGGGCCAGTGATCGCGGCCCGGATTCGTGTTTTTGTTGATTTCGGGCGAGCGTCCGAATTCACCCATCCACACCACCAGCGTGGTGTCGAGGAGGCCGCGCTGAGAGAGGTCGCGAATTAGGGTGGAGAAACCGCGATCCAGGTCGGGAAGCTGATTGTTTTTGAGGTGCGCGAAGTTGTTGTCGTGCGTGTCCCAGCCGCCCATCGTGATTGTGACAAAGCGAACGCCGCTTTCCACGAGCCGCCGTGCCATAAGGCAGGACTGCCCGAAGCCGCTGCGCCCGTATTCGTCGCGCAGCTTCGCATCTTCCTGACCGATCTCGAAGGCTTTCTGTGCGTCTTTGCTCGTCACCAGCCCGTAGGCGCGATCCATAAAGGTGTCCATGCTTTTGACGGCATCGCTTTTCGCGCCTTTCAAGCCGTCAATGGCCCCCAGAAGCCGCCGCCGCCGATCTAGCCGTGCCACATTGACGCCGCCCGGCAGCTGCAAATCCTGCACACGATAATTGCCGTCCGCCGGATTGCCCGCAAAAAACGGGTTCAGCGACCCGCCGAGAAAGCCTGCGCCCTGCCCTTCCGCCCCGCCGAGCAGGGTGACGTAGGGCGGGAGGTTGTTTTGAAGCCCGAATTCGTTGGCGATCACCGAGCCGTAAGAGGGAAATTCTACGGTTGGAAGGGGCAGATAGCCGGTTTGCAGGTAGTGCTGGGCGCGTTCGTGCGCCCCGTCGCCATGCGAGACCGAGCGCAGAATGGCGAGTTTGTCCATTTGTCGGGAGAGTTTGGGCAGGTTTTCCCCGATGAAAATGCCGCCGACGTTGGTCTCTAGTGCCGAAAAAGGCCCGTGAATGTCTACGCCCGCTTTCGGCTTCGGATCGAAGGTATCAATGTGCGACGGCCCCCCGCCCATCCACAGCAGGATGACAGAGGTTTGGCGTTTCGGCTTTGCGTCTTTTTGTCCCTGCGCGTGGGCCTCAAGCGCGAGAAATTCTGGAAGGGACAGTCCCAGAAAGGAAATCGCGCCAACCTTGAGCAGGTCGCGTCGGGTGAAGCCGTCACACGTTTTGTCCACATAGCTGCCAAACTGCGCAAGTTCTTTGTCGTTCATTGCGAATCCTTTTCTGGGCGGTGGTTCCGCCCCTTCTGATCGGTTGAGTTCCCGTCATTCTTTCGATAGTTTTCAATAGGCAGGAGTTCTTGGGCAGGAACGAACGCGTGACGGTTCGCCACATAGAACGGATGGGTTCCCGTGCTGACAATCGTCTCTGTCTCAGACTTGGGGTCGGATTTGCCGGGAGTTTGGGTGACGACCTGGTAGAGCGCATCGGGATGAGTGCGCTCCACACCGAGAACCGACTTGAGCGCGATTTAGTTTTTGCAAGTCCCTTGAATTATCTCGATTGAATTGTTTGGAACCATTCAGTAAATGAATTGCCCAAGAAAGTCAAAGGTTGCAAGGCTCCGTTTGTGTCTTCATCTTCACTGTTGACCTCATCCCAATAATACATTTTCCCGTAATTTTCTTTATCAGTTGCAAGCACAATATATAAGTTGGCTGCATTATCAATAATGGGAAGAAAATTTTCAGGCATCATATCACGGGTGGAATAATATTGATTTAACAAAGAAAAAGCAGGTGAGTCCTTATCCTCGATCAGAGTATAGAAAAACGACAGGAGAATTTTCTTCTTTTCCTCAGTTTCACAAAAAGAGAGGCGTGTGAATTGGACGACCCCATCACAAAAGTGTTTTAGAAAATCGCGATAGTCAGCGGGGAGACGTGTGTTCAATTTACACTCTAATGCGAGCAGTGCTTCTTCTGTAACGAGTCCCTCAGTGCGATAAATATACTCCAAATCGTTGTATTTAGGGTTCAAGTTCGCTCCTTTATAGTGTTCCAGGTTTGAGTGAGTTGACAAAGTCGGGCATCTTAAGCCCCTGTGTTTCGTAAAACTCTTTCAAGTAGGCTTTTTTTGTTGCGAAATCTAGGGGCGTAAAAGCATCTTCTACCGCCTTGAACGTTGCTTTAACCCCCAATTTTTTGCCTAGAAAAAGGTTCATTTGTTTGTGCATGGCGCGAATTCCTCTGGTATGAGCAAAGGGGGTTGAAAGGGCGATTACTATTCCCTCTTCAACCTCACCACCTAAGTAGTCAGGCCACCAGTGATGCCCTTGTAGTCCTGCCCTTTTCATTTCATAGATTATGCCTTTTTTGGCATTTGTCCACGTTGAGTAGATGTATTGAGGAGGTGAGTGAAGGGATTTTCCTCCAGATACTCCACCCGTGGGAAAGTCTCTGGCAAATCGTGCGTAGGCTCCCTTGATAAATTCTTCGGTGTTTTGGATGCGATCTTTTCGTTTCTCATCCATCAGCATCGTCTGGAACGTGAGTTGCAATATCTCCCAATCTTGAGTGATGCCAAGTTCTTTCGCCTTGTGGTCTCGTACCCATGTAGTGAGCATCCACATTCTTTCGCAGGGTTCACCGGAGTTGTGTACCCAGACGCCATGCTTGCCCACGAAGTAGGTGTGGAAATCTTCGACTTCCAGATTGTAGGTCGTCGTCGTGCGGTCGGCATCGGTCTTCGTCACTCCCGCCACTCTCCGAAACGCGCCGTCCTTCTGCACGAGGCGGTCGCCGGGTCGGAGGTGGTCGGCAGGAACGAACGCATGACGGTTCGCCACGTAGAACGGATGGGTTCCCGTGCTGACAATCGTCTCCGTCTCGGACTTGCCGGGAGTTTGGGTGACGACCTGGTAGAGCGCGTCGGGATGAGTGCGCTCCACACCGAGAACGGATTTGAGCGCGATCTGGTGCGTCGCCTCGTCCTCCGACCACACTTGCGTTCCCGGCACTACACGCTCAATCGGAACCTGTTACGCCTTCGTCGTGTTATCTACTCTTCGTCGAGAACCAATTTTTCGATGAATTCACTAAACGATTTGGCGATTAGTTTGTGAGTGTTCATGCTGACTTCTGAGTACAATTCGGGTTGATAATCATCCCAAACGTAGACTCTGCCGACGTTCTCGCCTTTGTGAGCGATACAGGTATACGTCCCCGCCGCATCATTGGTGATCGGGAGAAGCCAGTCCAGCATGATCCCCTGATTGTCGAAAAACTGACCTGCAAGGTCGTAGAGCGGCTTTCCTTTGATGAGTGCGGTGGTAAAGAACACTGTGACATATCGGCGGGTTGTATTGCCATCGCCATAATAATTTTCCAACTGGTAGAATGCCGATCTACTAAACTCCACAGCACCATCCTTATACCTCAAAAGAAATTCCCGGTACTGTTGCGGAATTTCGAGACCCATTTTGTTTTTCCACGCGACTAGTTTCTCTTCGGTCACGGTATCTTCGTGAACGTAACAATAGTCAAGGTCGTCAAGAGATGCCATGATCGTTTGTCAGCCTTTTCTTGCAACAAATAGATATTCGCTTTGACGCAATCGGCTGATTTCGTGGGCGGCTGCGGCTTGTGAGCGCATCAAACCTTGCGGAACCCTTTTTCTCCTAGTGGTTGAAGAGGAATTCTTTCGAGTTCAGAAGTACCCACATCAGGTCTTCGTAGCCCTCTTTCGGGGAGGGCGCGGCTTTCAGGTAAGCGTCGGCCTGCCTGCGCTCCGCGTCGGTGGGGAAGCGGGCGAGCGAGTTCAGGTACAGGTCGTCCAGCAGGGCTTTCGGGGTACGGTCGCCCAATCGTGCCAGAACTCGGCGGGCGAGAAAGCCATTGGAATCAGTGATTTTGGTGTTGAGGGTCGGCCCGTTCATCAGGGCGAGGGCCTGGCTCATCGAAGTTTCCTGGCTTGGCTCCGCCACTTGAAGCCGCCGACTGCGCCCGAACACATCCAGAAAATAAGAGCCGACCGTGTTATCGCTCAAGTTGATCGCGCTCGTGCCCCTACGAACCCCAGGGAAATTTTCGGGAACCTCGGTGGCGACCACCACTGCATCCAGAAGCTGCTGCGGGCCTAGCCGACGAATGTAGTAGCGGCTGAAGTTTTTGGTGTCGTCGCTGTTGGTGACGTTCGGTTTGGAACTCAACTGGTAAACCCGCGAATTGCAAATTGTTCGGACAAGGGCTTTGAGATTGTAGCCGCTTGCAACGAACTCGTTGGCGAGAGCGTCCAGCAGCGGGGCGTTGATCGGCGGATTGGTCGCCCCAAAATCGTCCACCGGGTGAACGATCCCGCGCCCGAAAAACTGCTTCCAAACCCGGTTTACGGTCGCCTTCGCGAAAAACGGATTTTCTTTTGCCGTAATCCAGTTCGCCAGCTTCACGCGCACATCCCCGACTTCTCCTGTCAGCGGCGTTTCCTCCGTCAGAAATTTCGGTTTCATCACTTCGCCCGTGCGAAGCTGCTTCACCTGCCCGTTGTCATCGGTATAAACTTCGATCTCGTCTTTGCCAACGCCGCCCCGCGTGTGGGTTTTCGCGAAAAACGCCGCAAAACTCCAGTAATCGTCCTGCTTCCAGCGGTCGAACGGGTGGTTGTGGCAGCGGCAGCACTCCAGCCGAACCCCCATGAAAATCTGTGAGGTCGAAGTCGTCAATTCGGCGGGATCATTCGTTACTTTGTAGAAGTTGGCAGCGGCGGTGGCATTGTTGAACGTCAGCCCTTTCGCCGTAATCAGCTCGCGAACAAACCGATCAAACGGTTTGTTTTCGGCAAAGCTCTCCCGGATAAAGCGGGTGTATGCCTTTACGCCCTCCTCTTCCAGCAGGGTGCGAGTGTTTCGAAGCAGGTCTGCCCAGAGGATCGTTTGATAGTCTTTGTACTCCGGGCGTTCGAGCAGTTCGTCAATGAGGCGGCTTCGTTTTTGGGGATCGGGATTTTCGACAAAGGCGCGAATCATCGTTGGCAGCGGCGGGGTTCCGGCAATGTCGAAATAGGCACGGCGAACAAAGGCTGCATCGTCGCACAGGTCGGAAGGAACGATGTTGAGCCCTTTGAGTTTGGCGAAAACATGGGTGTCAATGAAGTTGTTCGCCGGAACCGCCGGGTAATTCGCCATCGGTTTTTGCGGCTGTACCATAATCTGCGACAGCCCCACTTTGCCGCCGTAGCGCACCATGATGTTTGCTTCGCCGTGCCGCAGGGCCGTCAGTTTGCCGACACCGTTCACCACCGCGATGCCGTCATCGTCACACGCAAACCGGGCAAACGGCGTCACGTCTCGCTCGGAGCCGTCCGTGTATTTTGCCATGACGATCAGTTGATGCCGTGAATTGGGTTCGCGGATCAGGCGCGAGTCGGGCGTCACCAGAAGCGACTCCAGTTTGGGGAGAGGCGCAGGATCGGCCAACCGAGCCAGCCGGGTTTCGTGCTCTTTCGCCTCGGCCTTTTGAGCGGGCTGATAATTTGCTCCGGCCTGAATCCACGCCTTGAAAAGTTTCACTTCCGGGCCGTCGGGCTTGAAGCGTCTGCCGCCGCCGTGTGGAATTTCTCCCGTCGGCTTTTTAATCAGCAGGCTGAGTTCAGGGTCTTTTTTGTTGACTCGGTTTCCGTTTGCACCCTGGGTGATCGTTTGCCAGTCCTTTTTCGACTCGTAGCCAAAAAATGAAAGCTTTAAGCCGCCCTGTCCGTTCGGTGCGCCGTGACACGCGCTTCCGGTGCAGCCGTTTTTCACCAAGATCGGTGTGATTGCGTTCTCAAAGGTGATTTTGGCATCGGTGTGCGTGTTTTTGACCACGAATTTCGTTTTTGCCGTGTGCCCGCCTGCGGAAGCGGTCACCTCCGCCGTGCCATCCTTGACCGGATAAGCCACGCCGTCTTTTCCGATTCGCACAACGCCCGGATTCGAGGAGGTGAACAGGGTGGTTTCAGTGAGGTCGCGTTCGCTGTTATCGGAGGCGGTTCCAACCGCCGCCAGGGTCTGAAACGAATACGAGCCGTCGAGCGTCGCGGTCTGCGGCTCCAGGGTCAGCCGGGTGAGCGGTGAGGGGATGGCAGAGGGAACGGCTCCGGCAGGGCGTTTGCGGCGGGCGGTTTGGGCCTCTGTGCACAGGCTTGCGCTGCCAAGCAAAAGGCAGAAGAGCAGCGGAAAAAAAGGTTGAGTTTTCATCGGCAGACGAAGTTCCTCTCGCTTGGTGATGAGGCGGCAGGAAGAGGTCAGCCGCAGGCGGATAGAAAAACGGGAAGGGAAAGGCCCGATCTTCTTTTCATTATAGACAGTTACGCCCAGAATCGCAAGCGATTTTTCGGAGGGTAGCAATGAATTTTGCAAGAATGAGCCATCTTCTTCGGTTAATGACGCCTGCAGTGAAAACGGATGTTCGATAAGAAGCCTCTCAGAAACTGTGGGAATCCACAGGCAGGCCCCCTGTGGAAAACACCTCGGAAAAATGAGGGGTCTCCACGAAGCGAAAAGATCAGTCTCGGCTTATACTAGAGGCCAGACAAACCCTTGTATTGAAATTGGCCGAGGTTCTGAAGCGGAAGTGATTTCTTCGGAGCCGAAATCGTGCCTTTGCCGGAAACGAGTGAACGATGTCAGCTATTTCTATTTTGCTTGCCGATGCTGATCAAACGGTTCGGCAATGTCTGCGTCGTGCCGTCGAGGACGACTCCACGCTTCAGGTGCGCTGGGAAGCGGACGACGGCCTCAAAGCCCTGCTTTTGGCTCAGCAGCACCAGCCTCAATTGATTTTGATGGATGCTCAGCTGCCGCGCATGGATGGGCTGGAGGCAACCCGCATCCTGCGGCAGCGACGCCCGAATGTTTGCATTGTATTAATGGGAGTTTATGAACAGGCTCGTGCGGGAGCGATGGCTGCCGGGGCCGACGAATTCGTTACCAAGGATTGCGGCTGTGATGCCATTCGCCGAACAATCCACCGGTTGGTTCCCAAAAGTTAAACCCCTCCCGATTTTGGAGAAGGAGCACTCTGATGGTTTATACCGATAATCTGGCCCAGAACAATTTTGAGCAGCTGTTTTTACGCAGTCAACGCCGCGCCTACAATCTGGCTTACCGCCTCACCGGAAACGCTTCCGATGCTGAAGATGTCACGCAGGACGCCTATGTTCGCGCCTGGGACAATTTCGATACTTATGACGCGAACCGCTCTTTCGAGGGCTGGCTGTTTCGGATCATCACCAATCGGGTGATTGATCTGCGCCGCCGCCAAAAGCGCGTTCCGATGTATTCGCTCGACACTCCGATTATGGGCGACGAAGACGGACAGCCGCTGAGCCACGAGTTCGCTTCTCCCGACAGCAATCCCGAAGACCTCGTCATCAACCCGATCATGGATGAGCATCTTCAGAAAGCCCTGTCCGCGCTTCCCGCCGATTATCGCGAAGCGATTTTGCTCTGCGATGTCGAGCAGCGTTCCTATCAGGAAATCGCTGAAAAAATGAACTGCGCCATTGGAACCGTTCGTTCGCGCATCCATCGAGCGCGGGTTATTCTGCGTCGAACACTGGAAGCAGACCGCGCAGGCCGAACCCCGCGCCGAACTTCTCTGTCCCGCCGGGGCTTGGAAGTTCCGATGGCGGCTTGAAGTTCTTCTATAAAATCACCGAGGGCGGCGCAGTGCGCCGCCCTCGGTAGTTTTTAACGCTGTTCACTTTTATTTTTGCGCCATCAGCTCCACCAGCTGGGTCAGAACCTCGTCGCGGTCTTTACCGCTGAGAGCCAGGGCCAGCTGCGCCGTTAGCAGGCCGTACTTCACATCAATCGGATAACGCCGTCCTTCCGTTTCCAGGGCCAGATAACGCTCCTGTCCAGCAAGGGCTGCCAGAGTTGGCGAAAGAGAAAGCGTCGTCTCTTTGGAAGTTTGTCGCGCTTTCTCCAAAAGTTCCATCACCGCAGGGGTAAAGACGTGAAGCCCGAAAAAGCAAAGGTAGGTTCCGGCACGTAAACCGGGAATCAAGAGATGCTGTTCGGCTTCGGTCGGGGTGGGCTTTTCTCGAACCGTTTCCACTTCGTAGAGATTGCGTGACCCGGCCACGCGCCTTCCGCCGACTGCGCCGAAGTAGGGCAGCAGCGACTCGCGGGTCGGCTGAACCCCGGAAACCGCACAGTGGTGGGTTTCTGCCGCCTCCACGATCTGAGCCGCGCACGAGCGGGGGGAACCGCTTAGATAAATGTGATCGCCGATGAGATGCAGAAACGGCGTATCCCCGGTGAACTCGCGGGCACAGAGGATTGCGTCTCCGTAGCCTTTGGGGTCGTGCTGTTCCACGAATTTCAATCGGTCGGCGGCATCGCCTGCCGCCTGCCGATAGGCGGTTTCGTCACCGGGACAGACCACCACGCACACTTCCTCCACTCCGGCGGAAAGTGCCTCTTCCACCTGAATCCGAAGCGCGGACTTGGTTTGCCCGTCTCGATCCACGAGCGTTTGCAGAGGCAGCGTGCGCTGATTGCGGGCAGCGGCAGTAATCACGGCTTTGGTAATGTTCATGGAAAAATTTTACCCGCAAGCAGGATAGAAAACCACCTGTTGCTCGTCTGGAAGACGTTCAGCCTCCGTCAGCAAAATTTGTCTACCGTCTGCAATCTGGCGAACAAACTCCAACCGGTGCTCGCTGATTTGATCAGCCGCCAGCCCTTCTGAACCATCGTCGCCACGTCCGGGTAGTGCTCAAACCTTTTCCTCGCCCGCTCGCCCACGTCCTCCCTACGCAAACTTTCCGCCCGATTTTTGTCAATGTCCGCTTGAAAAACTCCGTCAGCAGAAATCCGGTCTGCATTGAAAACCGAGGGGCCATCTTCCGCTTCTCTCAGCACGAAAACGTCCGGCTTGACCGGGCCGGGGCTGTTACTTTTTTGAGTGGGCGCGACCCGGCGGTAGACAAATGGGGGCGAGGGTTCATGGCAAGGGGAGAGCACACCGACACTTCAGTGTTACTCACCCTGTAAACCCTTAAGGGCGTAAGGAAGCGCAGCTAAAAGCGTGAGAAATTATCGAAATTTTTGATCTTTTCCAACACGTGTCTGCACCTCAACGTATTATGTTTCGGGCGGAAGTTCAGAACGATTTGCTTTTCGCAGGTGTACCAGTAGAGTTGATCGCCGCCGTCTACAGCCGCATCAATGAGGGGCAGAAGCCGCTGTGCCTGCATTTCAGCCGTCTTGAAATTGGGGAGCAGGCACATGAATTCCAGGCCGCGTTCGAGACACTCTTCGATCACAGGCGATGCACCGCTCTCGTCCCAGTCTTCCTCATGGTTTCGCAGTGCGGCGATCTCACGCTTCCTTTGTAAAAGCCGCTCTTCGCCTCTGTCTACTTTGGACTGATGGAAAGAAATTTTCGGATGGATTTACGATGATGTCGGTCCTCTTTTCGCCTCCTTTTCTGCCATTGCCGACGTAAACAAAATACAACCGCGTTTCAAGTGCCCGTTTTCTACCAGGGGCTTCGGATATATTCGTCCCACACGCGGATATAGGTGAGGTCGAAGGTTTGCTGAGCAAGGCGGTTCCAATTGAAAATCGTTTTAACGCGCTCGGCGGCGTGTTCCGCCATTGCCTTTGCCTGACCGGGATTGTACAGGTTGCGGAGGATGCCCCACGCAAGGCTGTCCGGGTTGTCCGCCCAGGTGATCGTGCCGCTCACATCCGCTTCCACTACTTCCGGCAAGCCGCCTGCATCGGAAACGACCACCGGCGTTTTCGCTGCCATTGCTTCCAGTGCCACAATGCCGAACGGCTCATACAGCGAGGGGAAGCAGGCAATGTCCGCCACTTTGTAGAGCCGAAGCAGGGCATCATCCGGAATAAAGCCCGTAAAATAAACGTGCCGCCCCATTCCCAGCGCAAAGGCCTGGTCTATGAGATGCTGGCGGTAGCCGCCACCCGCGATCACCAGCTTCGTGTCGTGGTAGCCGCGCCGAATTCGAGGCAGGGCCTCAATCAAAACCTGGCAGCCTTTTTCTCGAACGCCGCGCCCTACAAACATCACGATTCGCTCATTCGGGTGCGCGTACTGCTCTCGAAAGGCCCAGTATTCCTCTTCGGGAAAGTCGAACTCGAACTTTTCGGCGTGAACCCCATTGTAGATGATGTCGGATTTGTCCGGCGGAGCCGAAAGCGCGTGCTCCACCTCGCCCTTCATAAAACCGGAGCAGACAATGACCCGCCATGCTTCCGTCACGAGATCACGCTCGATCCCATGAATATATTTCGAGATTTCGGAATGGATGCCGGAGTTGCGTCCGTGTTCCGTTGCGTGGATTGTGGCGACCAAAGGCAGTTTGAAAGTATGCTTAAGCCGTACCCCGGCGAAGTAGGTAAGCCAGTCGTGAACGTGAAGCAAAATCCCGTCCTGAGTGCTCAGTTTTTTAGGATCGAGCGGGGTTTTGCGTTTTTTCGGCAGAAGCCAGTTGCGAATCAACGATTCGGCGCGGTCGTGAATTGCCGCATTCAGCTGGTGCACCCAATGAATAAAATCGCGATGTCCGCCCGGTGCATCATACGGAGCCACCCGGTGAATATGGACGTTCTTGAAAACTTCTTCGGCGGGCGCACCTGGAAACTCGCAGGTGACCACATGAATTTCGAGGTCGGGCAGGGCCGCCAAAGCCCAGGAAAGTTCTTCCACATGGCGGGCGATGCCGCCGACGATTTTGGGGGGATATTCCCAGGAAAGCATAAGTATTCGCAAAGCCGGTTACCTCGATAGTTAGGAGTAGAAGCCAGGGGGTGCAGGATCGGAGATTAGTTCACCTGAACCCCGCGCAATTCCTCCCGTTTCAGCGCAGCCGAAAGCGCGGCAATCGTTTTCATGTCTTCGATCTTCCCGGAGGCGAGCAGGCTTTCGATCTGAGAAACCGGGACTTTGATGAGTTCGATTTGCTCTCCTTCATCGAAATGAGTCTGTGTCTGAACCAAATCAAACGCAAAAAAAGCGAAAATCTTCTCGGTCGAGTAGCCTGGAGAGGTATAGGCGGAAAACAGCGGCGAGATTTTCCCTGCCCGATACCCCGTCTCTTCTTCGAGTTCACGAAGGGCGCAGTCGGTCGGGTCTTCGTTCGGCTCCCGTTTTCCGGCAGGAACCTCCAGCAAATCGGTCTCAGCGGCAAGCCGGAACTGCCGTACAAGCAAAATTTCGTTTTCGGGCGTGAGGGCGACTATACAGACCGCTCCCGCGTGAGCGACGATTTCGCGCTTCCCCGGTTTCCCGTCGGCGGTCTGAATGGTGTCCACCCGCAGATGGACGACTTTCCCCTTATAAAGGGTTTCGCTGTGCAGCACGATTTCAGCCATCCAAGGCCCTCCTTTGCTTGAAAAATTTACGGGGACGGTTTCTCTTCTCCCTTCATTTCCTGACGCACAAAAACGCGAAAACGTTGCATCTGACTCAGGTTCCCCGTTCAACTTAAAAGGCGTCCGCCTGTAAAACACAATCGGGGCCGGGAAGGGATGCGGTAAAAGCGATCCGTCCTGCATCACTTCTGAGAATACGGCGAAAAACTTTGCCGGATGGTTTCTTTTATCTCAATTTTACCTTTGAGGTTTATACTCCCTCTGTTCTGGCAAAATTCTTTTTTTGGAGAATTTTGCCAGAAGCGGTTCGCTTTCGGGATGCAGGAGCGAACCTGCAAAAAAACGCATCTGTTTTTTGGGAGAATTTAGAAATGAGAAGAAATCTGACTTCTGCGGGGCTGCTGCTGCTGCTGGTTTTGCCTTCCGTCACGTTTGCCGCTGGCCCGCACGGGCAGGGAGGCGGTCATTCGCAAGGCTCTCCGCACGGCGGGCAGGGGCAGGGGCTTTTCGGCACCGTCACTAATCTGCAAACCACTGCCGCCGGGGTGTCCTTCACTCTGTATGGAGACGCGCAGCACTCGCTTACGGTGACCACAACCTCCGCCACCGCAATCACCGATCATGCAACTGGAGCGGCGGCCACTCTCTTTAACGGTGTTCAGGTGAAAGTGAAGGGAACGCTCGACACGACGGGGACTACACTGGCCTCCACCGTGATTTTGGTAGATGATTCGGTACGCGGCTCGGTGAGCAGCCTGCAAATCACGGGCACGGGCTTTACCTTCGATCTCACCGACCCAGCCGGACAGAAAATCACCGTTTCTACAGGCTCGACTACTCTCATCCTAAGCGGCTCTACGGGAACCGCCACTGCACTTGCAGAGGGGCAGCGAGTCTGTGTATTCGGAACTTACGATCTGACCACGAAAGTTTACACGGCGATCAAAATCATTGTTCAGGATCGGGTTCCTGTAGCCGGGGGCTTTGGAACCATCGCGAACCTCCTAACCACCAATGGCGTTTCAACCTTTACTCTTCAGGGCGAGCACGGAAATTCCGTCAATGTCGTCACTACTGCCGCCACCAAAATCAGCAGCTTCTCGGACAATTCAACGGCAGCCCTGGCCAATGGGCAAAACGTCTGCGTGAAGGGAAACTACGACTCCGCCACGCAGATTTTAACGGCGACCTCCATCGTCGTCAATGACCGCCAGCCTCCCCACAGCGGAGCCTTTGCCGAGGGATCGGTCGGCAGCGTAGACACAACCGCCGGAACCTTGTCGCTCACCGTGAAAAAATCGAGTTTCACTCCGACTTCCACCGCGATTACGGTGACCCTCCTCAGTACCACGATCATTCGCGACTCACGCGGGCGAAAGATCAATCTGGCGAGCGTCACGGTTGGGGCAAATGCGAAAGCTGAGGGAACCTTCGACGCAACCACCCAAACACTGACGGCCTTGGAAGTTCACCTGATTCGATAGCGGGCGAGGCCGCTTTTGGTGTTTTTTCTCCTGGGAGAAGAAGCGGGGAAAGTGGGTTGGTCACTAGGATAAGTTGAGAGGACGAAAAGCGTCTGAGCGGGCAATAAACTGCCTGCCGAGCGTGTGCCAACGCTCTCGACAGGGCTTTAGTTTGCGGGTGAAGGTTGGGCCGACGGCTGGCGTCGCCGATGCGTTTGTGCAATCCGGCTCAGCCAAAAGGCGAAACGACTCAGAGCCGCTTTTTCTTTCCGCCAGAGAGGAGGCTCGCCTCCAGTTGGGACGGTGCTGCAGCATCGTCCCAACTTTTGTCGGCCCCGCTTTTTCTTTTCGTAAAAACAGTTAACCTCCTTTTGAACTTGACGTTTTCTCCGCTTTAGGGTAAAATTCTTACTATCTTGATCTAATTGGTAAAGTTTTTTTGATGCAGTCGAATCGTGTCTCTGTTCGTTGAATAGGAAGAGCAAAGACGATTTGGCCTTATCTCACTTTTTAAGAACAGGAGACACTCCTTTGGAAAAACGACCGTTAGGGACAACCGGTTTAGAGGTGACCGCTCTGGGATTTGGCGGAGCGGAGATCGGCTTTTCCCGCGCCGAGGTAGAGGCTGTCGAAGCCGTACTGGGCGCGGCACTCGATGCCGGTCTCAATGTCATTGACACCGCAGAATGTTACGGCTCCGGCGAGGAAACCGTCGGGCACGCCGTGTCGCACCGCCGAAATGAGTTTTACCTGTTCACCAAATGCGGGCACGCTTCCGGGATTGAACTGCCCGACTGGAGCACGGAACTGCTCGAAAAATCCATTGACCGAAGCCTGCAGCGGTTGAAAACCGACTATGTGGATGTGCTTCAACTCCACAGCTGCTCCGAAGACCTGCTGCGGCAGGGCGAGGTCATCGAAGTGCTGAACCGGGCCCGCGAAGCCGGAAAAACTCGGTTTATCGGGTATAGTGGCGATGGGGCCGCTGCAAAGTACGCGGTTGAGTCGGGCGCGTTCGATACGCTGCAAACCTCCCTCAGCATTGCCGATCAGGAAGCCGTCGAATTGACCCTGCCGCTGGCCCATCAGAAAGGCATGGGGGTTATCATTAAGCGTCCCATTGCCAATGCTGCCTGGAAGCACCGCGAAAAGCCCGACAATGGCTACATTCTGCCCTATTGGGAGCGGCTGCAAATTCTGGATTACGATTTTCTGAAAGCTGCCGACGATGTGGAAACGGCATTGCGGTTTACCCTGAGCCAACCGGGGGTCTCAACCGCCATCGTGGGAACCGCCAAGCCGGGACGATGGGTGGAAAACGCGGAACTCGTGCGAAAAGGAGCCTTGCCGGAGGCTGAGGTCGGAGCGATCCGAACCCGCTGGAAAGCTGCCGCTGCCCCTGATTGGACAGGACAAGTTTAGAAACAAGTGGAGTGAGAGATGGCGAAAGCAAACGTCGAAGCAATCAAAAAAGAGAAAAACGGACTAGATGTGTGGGACGATCTGCTCCGCTATGCAAAAACCGGGTTCGACAGCATCAACCCGGATGATTTCGTGCGGATGCGCTGGTACGGAATCTATCAGCAGCAGCCCAACGAAGGGCACTTTATGCTGCGCGTGAAAATCACGAGCGGCGCGATGACCGCCGGGCAGCTGCGGGTGATCGGTGAAATCGCTCGCGACTACGGAAAGGGCATCGCCGACGTAACCACGCGGCAAAATTTTCAGTACCACTGGCTTACCATTGATACGCTGCCCCTCGTGATCGAAAAGTTGAACGCCGCCGGGCTGAGCACGACCGGAGCCTGCGGCGATATTACCCGCAACATCTGCGGCTGCCCTGTGGCTGGTGTGGACCCCCGCGAAATCTACGACACTCGCGCCCTCACCGAACAGGTGACCCAGTATTTTCTGGGCAACAAAGAGTTTTCCGACCTGCCGCGCAAATACAAAATTTCGATTTCCGGCTGCCCCATCCACTGCAACCAGCCCGAAATCAACGATCTCGGCATTCAGGCGGTCGTGCGGAGAAAAGACGACGGCACGGAGGAAGTCGGGTTTCATGTTCGCGTCGGGGGCGGCCTGTCCACGCAGCCCTACTTCGCTCAGCAGCTTGATGTGTTCGTTAAGCCCGAACAGGTGCTCGACATCTGCCGCGCTGTCACCACCATTTTTCGCGACGACGGCTACCGCCAAAAACGCAACCATACCCGCTTGAAATTCCTTGTGGCCGACTGGGGCGCGGAGAGGTTTCGCGAACGCCTTATCGAAATTCTCGGCTGGACGCCCGAACCCGCCCTCTCCGTGCCGGAACCTTCCACTGTTCAGCAGGATCACCTTGGAATTCACCCGCAAAAGCAGCCGGGAAAATTCTGGATCGGCACTTCCGTTATCACGGGACGCCTGACGGCAGACCAGATTCTTGCCGCCGCCCACATTGCCGAGCTTCACTGCGGCGGAGAGGCCCGCGCCACCAATCAGCAAAATCTGCTTTTTCCGAACGTAGACGAGTCGGAACTCGAAACCGTGAAGACGAAACTGCGCGAAGCCGGATACCGCTGGGATGTATCGCCGTTTCATCTCGGCGCAGTCTCCTGCACGGGCAACGAGTTCTGCAATCTCGCCATTACGGAAACCAAAGGGCGGCTGCGTGAAATCATCGCTCATCTGGAAGAAACGCTGGAGTGGAACGAGCCGATCCGAATTCACCTCAATGGCTGCCCCAACTCCTGTGGGCAGCACCACATCGGAGACATCGGCTTGCAGGGCTGCAAAGCACGGCTCGAAGACGGCTCGCAGGTTGAAGCCTACGATGTCTGCCTTGGCGGTCGGCTCGGTGAAGACAAAAAATTCGTGCGGCCCATTTCGCGCAAAGTTCCGGCGGATCGGGTAAAATTCGCGCTGGAAAATCTACTGCGAAATTATGAAGGAAAGCGCGGAGCCGGGGAATCCTTCGGTAAATTCGTGGATCGCCATTCCGACGAATCGCTTGGAACCTATCTCGGTGTCGAGCTGGCAGCTTAGCCCTCGCGGGCGTAAAAAGTGCTCGGAGTGGAGGGAAAAGTAATTTTTCGCACCTAAAACGAGATCGGTAAGAGAAACGGTAAGCAGGGGATCCGAGTTTTAGCCAATGGGGGCGGCAAGCCTCCGAGCGCGGCCTTGGGTTCTGCGGAGAAACGTTTCTCTGCACCCTCTCAGCAAAAAGTCAGAAAGTGGGTACGCTTTGCCGCTGCAGCGTTTGATAGACCCCGACCCCGATGTGGAAAGCCCGCAAGACCTCTATACGCGGGTTCGCTTTCCCGTTCCTCCTGAAGACCGACCATACGTTTTCCTAAATATGGTCTCGACGGCAGACGGAAAAATCGTGATCGGGGATCGGGGCACAAGTGCAGCGGGGGTGGGCGAGGCGACCGATCAACTGCTGTTTCGGCGGCTCCAGAAAGTTTGCGACGGGGCCATGATCGGCGGCTCCACCCTGCGTTCGAGTCAGGTGATTTACCCGCCGAAACTGCCGCGCTTTGTGGTAACACGTGGCGGCGATCTGCCCCTCGACAACCGCTTTTTCACGGATGCCCCGGATCGGGCTTTTATTCTCGCCCCGGAAACCCTCCCGGCAGACGCACAGTCCCGCCTCGCCTCCCATGCGAAACTGCTGCTGGCCGGGAACGGCGGAGTTAACTTAGGGGCGGCTTTGCAAAACCTCCGCCAAAAACTGGGAATTCGCCATCTGCTGTGCGAAGGCGGAGCGGCACTTAACGACGAACTGCTGCAGGCCGGTCTGGTGGACGAACTCTTTTTAAGTCTTACGCCTAAACTCAAAGGCGGCGAGCATCTGCCCACCGTTGTGGACGGCAAGGGTTTTCCGCCGGGGAAATTCGCGCCGCTCGAATTGATCTCTCTCTACCACGACGGCGGCGAGTGCTACTTTCGCTATCGCGTGGAGAGACCGGCCTCGCTTTAGTCCGATGAATGGACGCCCGACCTTATGCAAATTCAATCCGTGATGGCGATGACCCTTGTTCACGACATCGAACGTGCCCTCCGATTCTATCGGGACGTGCTGGGCTTCACCGTCACCGAAGAGCAGGAAGATTTCGTGCTTTTTGCGGAGGGAGTAGGGCTTCAACTGTCGCCGGAACCGCTGCCGGAACTCAATCTCAACCTCAACGCCGTGATGCTCACTCTCTTTGTGCCCGATATTGATGCCGCCTTCCGGGAGCTTACTTCACGCGGAGCCGCATTTTTTCTTCCGCCTACTGCGGAGGGCGGCATCACCTTTGCCTCCCTCCGCGACACCGAAGGCAACCTGCTTCAACTTTTTCAGACTGATGGACTTTTAGCCGGATGACCTACCTTTTCCTCGATTTCGACAACACCCTCTCCGAAAAAACGGAACTCCATCGGCAGTATGTCGAGGAACTGAGTACCCTGCTGGTGGAAGGGCATGGCGGCGAAAAGGAAGTTTGGGTTCGTGCCTGCGCGGAAACCCTGCTGAAAGTCGGACACGACTACGAAACGGTGTTTGTAGGCAATCCGCTGGCGGGTTTTTGCGCGTGGCTCCCGAAAATGCGCGTTCAGTTTGTGACCGACGTTTTCGCTTTAGCCGGTAAACCTATCCCTCCTGACCCGCTCGAACTGGCGACCGACTTTCAATTCTCCGCGCTTACCTCCTGTGATGCCACCTATCCCGGAGCCTATGAAGCCCTGGACACCCTGTTTCGGGACGGTGTGCGGGTGCAGCTTGCCTCCGCCAACGACTCGGAGTTTTTGCTGGCGGCACTGATCGGGGCAGGTATCGAAAGCTTCACGGAAAGTAAATTCGGCCCCGATCTCGTGGACTGTGCCAAAGAAGGCCCGGAGTTCTACACCCGAATTTTCGACGCATCGGGCGTGGCTCCCGAACAGGCCCTCGTGGTGGACGATCATCCCGAAACTCTTGGCTGGGCACGCGCCGCCGGAGCAAAAACGGTGCAAACCAAACTTTCCACCCAAGACGTGTATCCCGACGATCCCCACGCGCTGGCGATTCTGCGCGGCCTGCCTGATCTCCCGGCTCTTGTTCGCCGTTTCTCCCCCTAGCATCCCTGCTCTGAAAGTCTGAAAAACAAAAGAAAAGCGCACCGGCGAGGGCAGCCGGTGCACTTTTCTGTTATAGAGTAAGAACAGCAGTCCCTGCTAGCTCACAGGGGCGACGTTGGCGGCCTGTCGCCCCTTGGGGGTGGAAATGGACTCATATGAGACCGTTTGACCTTCACGCAGGGATTTGAAGCCGTTCATCGTGATCGCGGAATAGTGGACGAAAACATCCACTCCATCCTCTGCCTCGATAAAGCCGTATCCCTTTGCATCATTGAACCATTTGACTTTTCCTGTTGCCGTATTCACCACTTATCTCCTACTTCGTCCCGGTTTCGCGGGGTAATGCCGTGCCGTGCTTTTGGTTTGCCCGGTCACTCGGTTGCGAAACTACCACCCGGAGCGGCGCATCATGGACAGGACGCTGCCGCCGGAAGAGGGTAACTGCCTCTCGAAACAAAGACAGCAATGGCTGAATTTGCATAACCCGTGCCACAGTACGCAAAATGAAAAAGAAAACCTCTAAAATCCCGTACAAATTCAGTGAACGCTCACACAGGGTAAACAATAGCAAGGCCAAAAACGCCCTGCAAGCCGCATTGCGTTGCTGCTTCCCCCGCGTTCTGCGGTTTGAAACAACCCTTTCAAGCCGAAATTCTTTCGTCCTTCCTCTAAGTGCAGAGCCTTTTTCTGGCAATAATCCTTGCGATCCAACAGAGTATTTTCTCTTAAGGCTCCCATTTGTGCCGATCCGAAACGAGGCGAACTTCCGAAGTTCCGTCGGAAGTCCCTTACCAGAACTATCATGAAGCCAAACAAAACCGACTCTCCCTCCCTCACTCCGCAGCAGCTTCAACGCCGCCGTGCCGACGAGGAGGTGCTGCAACTGATTGCCGAGTATCGCCAGACACGACGCTCCGAAGTACGAGATCGGATTGTGCGGCAGTACTCTAATCTTGTGGAAGGCATTTCCCGCCGATTCCATGCCTCCTCCGAGCCGGTGGAGGACCTAGCTCAGGAAGGCTACATCGGGCTGCTGACGGCGATTGATCTTTACGACCCGACCAAAAACGTCAAATTTTCTACCTATGCCACCCATTTCGTGATCGGTCAAATCAAACACTGCCTTCGAGATCGGGGCAAAATCATCAAAGAACCCGCGTGGCTTCAGGAACTCAATCAAAAGGTGAGCCGGGTTATCGAGGCGTTGACGCAGGAGATCGGCCATGCACCCGCCAACGACGAAATCGCGCAGATGATGGGAATGACGGAAGAGCAGGTCACCGAACTGATGATGACCCGCGAAATCTTCAAGGTTTCTTCGATTGACGGGGGAACGGATCGCGAAGAGGATGCGGGTCAGACCGTGAACATCGAACGCCGCAAAAGTTCGGATCAGGTGGTGGCGTTTCAACTGCCGCTCGAAGAGCGCATTGTGCTCGACACGGCAATGGACAAACTCAAAGACCTCGAACAGCGGGTGCTGGCGCAGTTTTATTTTCAGGACTTGAACCAAACTGAAATCGCCCGGATGATGGGCATTTCCTGCAACTATGTGTCGCACATTCTCCGCACTTCGACCAAAAAGCTGCGAAAAATTCTAGTCACGGATGAATTGATTGAGGCACAGCGCAGCCTCGCTCAGCTTCAACTGCGCGTAGACGAGCAGCAGGCAGCCCTTGAAGGATCGCTGGTAGACCCGCTCACCCGGCTGTACAACCGCCGCTACTACGAGTCTCGATTGGAAGAAGAAATCAGCCGCGCTTCACGGGAAGAAAAGAGAGTTTCGGTCCTGCTCGTTCGGCTTCAGAATTTTTCGCCGTTTCTGGCCCGGCATGGAACCCTTCCCGCCGACGAAGCCGTGACGGAAACCACCGCAGCGATTCGGAGCTGCATCCGCCGGGTGGACATTCTCACCCGCTATGACAAAGAAACATTCGCCTTGATCCTGCCCTTTACAGGGGAAACCGGAACTCTGGTGCAGGCGCGTCTTGAAGAAAAATTACAAACGCTTTATGAGGGAAAGGGATGGAGCCGGGGAACGCTGGGGCTGGCGATGCACTCTGGGTTTGCCACCTGCCCCGACGAAGCAAAGCAGGGCATGGCTCTGACCCTGAAAGCAATCGAACGCCTGGAAGCCGCCGCAAAGGTGGAATGGACGGAAGAACCTCTCCGCAAAGCGGCTTAGTTTTCGGTCGGAAGTGTCAGGGCTTGCGTGAAAAACAAAGCAATCCCTCGGCGATTCTCAGCACGAACGCTCCGAAGCGATCTTTTCGATCCTGCCTCTCTGAAGGGGAGGGATCGTGCGCTCCCGCTGAAATCAAATGCCGTAAGATCGCCTTATTTCCCTGAGACACGGCGGTCATCACGCAGGTTCCTCCGCCGGAATGAGGAACATCTACCGGAACTCCCTGCTCCAGCAACAGCTTTACGATCTCCAGATTGCCGCCCCGCACCGCCCAGGAGAGATCCCAAAACCGCTTCTTCTCGGTCTCGTTTAGATCGGCTCCCGATTCGATGAGCAGTTTCACCAGTTCCAGTCTGCCTGCCTTTGCCGCCTGCATCAGCGGTGTCACCTGCCCCTCCACCATTGCGGCGTTCGGGGCGTCTCCGGCTTCCAGCAACAACCGGGCTGCCTCCAGAGAACCCGCAGAAGCCAGCATCCCCAGCACACCGAGGCGATCCAACTGACGAACGTCTGCGCCGCGCTTGAGGTACGCTGCCATACTGACCGCGCTGCCCTCCTGCGCGGCAAGAAAACATTGTGCCGTCCCCGGCGAAATCTCTTCCTGTTTTGCTTTCCCTCTCATTTGTTCCTTTCTTCAGAATTTGCTGCTCCGTTTCATCAAAACCCATCTTCATATCTCGATGGAAATTCGATTTCTGCTAAGTCCTGTTTCAAGGAACGAAGCGACAGCTTCGGGTTAAGCCGTTTGATTGTCTTTTCGGTTAGGGGAGAGTGTTCATAAATAGATTGAACTGCTGATAAATCAATCGTTTGCTCGTAGTATTCCTCAGCCCATGATTGATAGGTTCGAGGATTTGCATCTAAAATAGCCAGCAAGTCAGAAGAGCCGTCCGGGTCTTCTCCATCAGGAAATAAAATACTCCCGCATTGCCAGCCTGAGTCCACAGGGGTGCGCCACAGACAAAAAGTAGTTTCCGCTAGTGAAAAGGCAGGTTCTTCAAGAAACGATGAGAAAGTAGGAGGAACGGTATCAAGGATGCCTGCCCAAATCTGTGGAGGATGATGCAAAAAAGGACTCATCTTTGCTTCGTGAGAGAACCCCTTTAATATTGCTCCGGCAAAACTGAACAACAAAAAGTATTCGTCGCCTGAGCCGTCCCGATACGATGCTAATGATTCATCTTCCGACCATTGTGCATTAAAAGAGTAGCAACGCCCCTCCCACTCCGGGCTTAGAATAGCCTCTAAAAGAGCGAGAGATTGGCTTAATCTGCGGAGCACCTTGATTTCAGGCAGTTCGGACAAATTGCGGGTTGAAATCATTGGCGTTTACTCTCTTTCATCAAGTCTACCAGTTCCTGTTTTGCCAGCCCGCTTCAGAGGTGTTTTTGCCGGGAGTGGCGGCATCCTCGAAAAGGTTTCGTTCCACGTTTATTTCCTTGAGATCCGCGAAGGAGAAATCCTGCAAACGATTAGGTATCGGGCTGTGATTTAAGGGAGTGCTGTCTTCAGGACGTTTGTCTTTTTTTTAGAAAGCGGCTTCTTCAGGCGGGTGTTTGTATGCCCGGTCTGTGGGTTCTCCCGAGCTCTTGGTGCCCAGTCACCCGAACCCGGAGCCGCGTGCCGGGGGCGGCAGCGGTTCCAGAGGTTCGAGCGAGGGCAGGGGAGAGGTGCATTAGTTTCGGCGGTTGTTGCGCTTAAAGTCGAGCAGGCGCATGGCCGTTTCGCGGTCGGTGCAGAGGTCATGGATGATCGGCTGCTTCCAGCCCATCGCCTGCCATTCCAACGCTGACTGAATGGCATCAATTTTCGATGCTCCCCCTGCCACCACCACCACCTTCGGTACGAGGTACAGCTGCTCGAAAGTGATGGAAAGCAGGCGGTCGTTGATGGAGGTCACGTATTCCTCCAACTGCCGGCAATCGCCCGCCGAGAGCTTGCGTTTGGCTTCCAGGGTGACAAACAGTCGGTTGCACAAATCGCCGACCGCGCAAGAAACCTTGTTTGCATTTTTCTCGATGAGTTCGATCATCCCGGACAGTTCCGGCTGCAAGTTCGCCATCATCGGTTCGTGCAGACCGACGATAAAGCGGTGGCCGGACTGCGGACGCACCCCGCCGATCCCGACCAGGGCCAGCGTCGGAACTGAAACATCATCGTGAACCACCTCGGTGCTTTCTGATTTCTCCTGCCATACCTTCGGTGAAATCCAGCGTCCCGGGCCTTCATTGATCCATTCCGCCAGCATATCAGGGGATTTAACGGCCACCGGAAGGCTTAGGCGAACCAGTTCGGCGTCGGGAAAAGCGCGGGCAAGCCAGGCTCCGCTCGTATCGGCGTCCATAGCGCGGCGGGCATCGGGGCTTTCCATGCTCCATACTTCGGCGGCGATGTTGCCATTGAGCGAAAACACCTTCACACCGCGTACATTGCGCTTGTCGAAAATGTGTCGGTTGAACAAACTCTCGCAGGCGTAGAAAACGGCTCGCCCGGAGGAGAGAGCCACGACTTCGTTTTGCCGAACAATCGTATCCAGATAATCGGCACACAACTGCCCGAGGGCTTGATGCAGCCGGTCGTCGGCAAGCGAGCTTTCCAGCGTTTCTTCGTGCCCGGAGGCGTCGGCAACAATTGCCGATTGTAGTTCGTAGGCCGCAATTAGTTCCCGCTCAAGGTTTTCGATTCGCGGCGGCTTAAACGGCGCGTTCTCGTCAATATGAACCCGGACAATGCCGGTGTCCAGCGCAAAGCGATACAAACGCGAGACTGTGCTCGCATCAATATGCGTCAATCCTGGCTCGGTTTTTTGCAGCTGAACCAGGATTTCTTTCTGCTCCAAGCGATCTACGAGCACCATTTTTGCGATCCTCGCCGCAAGTCTTCTGCGATCTGCGGGGTCGAGAGCGGGTCTGCGCCCGCGTCTTCCCTTCTCTCCAGCAACAGCCATAGGTCAAAACGTCCTTATTTTCAAATGAAGAAGTAATAGTTTCTCTTCGATTTTGTCTCACTTACTCCTTATTATATCCGAAGCAAGCGTTGAAATGAATCTCTATTTGAGGTTAAGGAAAAATTTTTAGTAAAATAGGTGCATCTCAGGCACAGGATCGCACATTTCGTGACGGAGCTACGTCAACAGTGAAAAGCACCGCTCCCACCCAAACAGGCACACCAAAAACCGAACACCCTCCGGTACGTTGCAAAAAATCCGTTCAGGCAACAAAAAAAGAGAGAAAAAAATTGCTCCGACTATTGACACAGGTCGCACAACTGTGGCATGATAATGAGTGAAGGTATCCTTCTTTCTCGTCCTCATTCAGTTAGCGTTTGCCGCGAACCTCGGTTTGCACAACGCGACCCGGCTTCATCGATGAAGCCGGGTCTCTTTTTTGCCAGAGCAGCTCGGATTTAACGCGCCGCCCGCTCCCCCGGTCACTGCTTGAACTCAATGGACGCCGGTTTCGCTCCCAGCGTGATCGTATACTCGCGTTCCCCGGCAACGCTGTGCCGCAGCACCCGCACAGGAATTCGATCTCCCACTTTATGCTGAGCGATAATGAGGCGTACTTCGTCTTGATCTCCGATGACATTGCCATTCACGGCGGTAATTACGTCCTCTTTGCGAAGCCCTGACTTCTCAGCAGGGCTGCCGGGCAGAATACGGCTGATCTGAACGCCCCGGCTGCTTTCGATCTTTAACTCGCCTGCTACCTTTTCAGGAACGGGAGTGAATTGAATGCCAAGCCAGGCGGTGTTGGTTTTGAGCGGCGTGGCTTTTCCGTTTGTAATCAGTTCACGAACAATCCGGCGTACCGTATTCGAGGGGATGGCGAATCCCAGTCCGATACTGCCTCCTCCCGGCCCCGAACTTAAAATTGCCGTGTTGATCCCGATGAGCTGCCCGGACGAGTTCGCCAAAGCCCCGCCGGAATTGCCCCGGTTGATGGCCGCATCCGTCTGAATGGCTCCGTCAATCGAATGGGTTTCGTCAATCTGAAGGTTTTTCCGGTTGACCGCCGACACAATTCCCAGCGAAACCGAAGACCCGATTCCCAGCGGATTGCCAAGCGCGATGCTCCACTCGCCCACTTGAAGTTGATCGGAGTCGGCGAGTTCGGCGGTGGGAAGCCCGGTCGCCTCCACGCGCACCACCGCGAGGTCGGTTTGAGCGTCCGTGCCCACCCGTTTGGCGTAAAACCAGCGATTGTCCTGAAGGGTTACTCGAACGCGATCCGCTCCTTCCACCACATGATTATTGGTAACGATATAGCCGTCGGAGGTCAGGATCACGCCAGACCCTTTGCCCCGCACTTCGTTCTCTTTAGAGAGAAAGGGAATCAGCCCCTCGTCACGGACTTTACCGATGGTGTCTATATTCACCACCGCGGGTTCAATTTTTTTTACGGCGGCCACAATTTCGTTTCGGTCGCCCGCCGCGGAGCCGGGAACCCGATTCAAAACTTGAATTGCCCGCGCCTGCGCTTCCCCGGTTCCTACGGGCCGACCCGCCTGTATTCTCAGCAGAGTCCAGCCCACCCCGACTCCTACAACAAAGACCAATCCTGCCCCGACAAAACGTTTAACCATCGCTTTACCCTCTTACCCGTTTGCTGCCTTGCCCGGTGCGGAAGCAAAGGAGGTAGACTCAATGTTTTTCAGCAAGTTTGCCATCTCCACCGCAACCATTGCGGCTTCCGCTCCTTTGTTTCCGGCTTTCGACCCCGCCCGCTCGATTCCCTGCTCGATGCTCTCGACCGTAATCACGCCGAACGCGCAGGGAACCCCGGTTTCGAGTGCAACCGAATTGATTCCGCTGGAGACGGCTCCCGCGATATGGTCGTAGTGCGAAGTGGCCCCGCGAATGATGCAGCCCAGCGCAACGAGCGCATCGAATTGACCGGTTTTCGCCAGGGCCTTGAGCGCGACGGGAATCTCGAATGAGCCGGGAACCCACACCACCGTCACCAATTCCGAATTTCCGCCATGCCGCTCGATGGCGTCTTCGGCCCCTGCGAGCAGAGCCTTCGTTAAAAAATCGTTCCAGCGCGAAACCACGATACCGATTCGCAGCCCCGATGCGGTCAAATAACCTTCCAGATAAGTTTCCAACGAGTAAGAAACTCCCTTCTTGTTTTCGTTCGTTCCCTGCGTCAAAGCTGCTCCGCCAGGGGATCGGTCAATTCCAGCGCATGGCCCATTTTCTCGGCCTTGGTCTTCAGATACTGCAAATTATGGCGATTGGGAACCACCGGCAAAGGCACTTCCTCCACAATTTCGATTCCATAGCCGTCAATCCCGATCACCTTTTTAGGGTTGTTCGTCATCAGCCGGACTTTTTGCAAGCCGAGGTCGGCCATTACCTGCGCCCCCACGCCGTAGTCCCGCAAATCCGGCTTGAATCCCAGCATCACGTTCGCCTCAACGGTATCGGCTCCCTTCTCCTGAAGTTCATACGCCCGAATTTTATTGATGAGGCCGATTCCCCGCCCCTCCTGCTCCAGGTAGATCAAGGCTCCCCGCCCCGCCCCGGTGATTTGTTCGAGGGCACGCTGAAGCTGGCTTCCGCAGTCACAGCGCAGCGACTCCATCAGATCGCCGGTAACACAAGAGGAATGCATTCGAACCAGGGCCGGTTCGCCGTCGGTCAGGTCGCCCTTCACAAACGCGGCGATGTTGTGCGGCTCGACGGTGGAGGTATAAGCGTGTACCGTAAATTCGCCGTATTTCTCGGTAGGCAGGGTGGTGGTCGCCACCCGTTCGATAAGCCGCTCATGGCGGCGGCGATATTCGATCAAATCGGCAACGGTGATGATTTTCAAGTGATGGGCTTTGGCGAGGGCTTCCATTTCGGGCAGTTTTGCCATTGTACCGTCGTCCCCGACGATCTCGCACAGCACCCCTGCCGGATAAAGCCCCGCCAGCCTCGCCAAATCCACCGTTGCCTCGGTGTGTCCCGCTCGGCGGAGCACGCCGCCTTCTTCCGCCCGCAGCGGAATGACATGACCGGGGCGAGCGAGGTCTTCGGGTTTTGCGTGCTCGTTAACAAAAACTTGAGCCGTCAGCGAACGGTCAAAAGCCGAAATGCCCGTGGTCGCACCCTGAAGCGCGTCTACCATTTCGCCCATCGCCGTGCCGTGCCGTGCCGTGTTGTTTTTTACCATCATCGGAATCTGCAGCTGATTCAATCGCTCGGCGGTGGTCGCCACACAGGGAATCCCGCGTCCGAATTTAATGATGAAGTTCATTGCTTCGGGAGTGCATTTTTCGGCGGCAACAATAAAATCGCCCTCGTTTTCGCGGTCGGCATCGTCCGTGACGATCACGATCTTCCCCTGCCTGATCTCTTCAATCGTTTCTTCAATGGTGCTGAATGGCATCTCGTTTCCTCATCCCGGCTTCTGTGGAGATAGTTTACCTTACGAACCGGACACGGGGGTCTTCACCGAAAGAGCAATATTCTCGCACGACAAACCAGGATTGGCGGGCCAGAAAGAGCGGGGCAGACCTCTCTCTGCTGCCCTTCCTCGGCATCCTCCCCGAACTGCGAGCTTTTACGCGGAGATCGAAACGCGAGAGCCGCAGAGCAGCACCCCGGCAAAGGTCTGGAAAAGGATCGGGCGTGTCGGCTTGAGATGAGCCACCTCAGTAACAAAACCGCCGAAATCTCGTAGAGGGGGCAAAGGCTTGATACCGGGAGGACTGCCCCTTGCTTCGTCTACTGCCGATTTTCTTCTTTTGGGTGCTGCTTCAGCAGGGCGGGGCGCAGACGGCTCCCTTTCCCACCCGAAACCGCTACAACGCCGAACTCGACGGCTTGCGCTATCCGTTTTCGGTTAAAACCTACCGCTTCACCGCGCAGGGGCAGCCGCTTAAAATGGCGTATATGGACATTCCCGCCCAGGGAGCCGAAAAGGGTGTTTTTGTGCTGCTGCACGGCAAAAACTTCGGCGGGAACTACTTTGCGCGTCTGGCATCGGAATTGGCGGGCGCAGGTTTCCGCGTTGTGATGCCGGATCAAATCGGCTTTGGCAAGTCCAGCAAACCCGTGCAGTTTCAGTACACCTTTCAGGCTCTCGCCTCTTTCACGGACGGTCTGCTGACTTCGCTCGGCCTCCCGAAGTTTCGTCTGCTCGGTCACTCGATGGGCGGTATGATCGCAGTACGCTTTTCCCTCATGTTTCCCGAAAAGGTCGAAAAACTCGTGCTTGTCAATCCGTTGGGGCTGGAGGACTGGAAAACCCGCACCGTCTACCACACCGTAGACGAGTGGGAAGCCGCCGAGCTGAAACAGACCCCGCAAACGCTCAAAGCCTATCAGCAGGAAAACTATTTTGGCGGAAACTGGAAGCCCGCCTACGACGTTCTGCTCGCAGCCTCCGTTGGCTGGATTAACGGCCCCGATAGAAAACGAATCGCCCGCACCTCCGCTCTCACCTCCGACATGATCTTCACCCAGCCGGTTCTTTACGAATTTCCGCTGCTGAAACCAAAAACCGTGCTGTTCATTGGCCAGCGTGACCGAACCGCCCTCGGCAAAGCCTGGGCTTCTCCCCAAAACCAATTGAAACTTGGCGACTACCCAACCCTCGGACGCGAAGCCGCACGACAAATCCCAAACGCAAAATTGGTCGAACTCGGAGGCGTCGGCCACATTCCTTTCATTGAAAATTTCCCGCAGTTCTGGAACGCCTTTGCCGCCGCCCTATAAAGAAGCCAGGTTCGCGCCCGGCATTCGCGTAGGGGCACTGTTTGCCGAATCCGTCCACCATATCGGGCGTAAAAAGGGTTTTATTGGGCGCGGCTTCTGCGCCGCTTCGGGGAAACATGGTGCCCGTTTAGGGGGGAGGTTCTCCTCCAACGAACACTTCTGACGTGACTCTCGTAGAAAAGGAAAAACGCATCTCCCCGGCAGAAACAAAAGAGGCCCACATGAACCGTCCCGAAACACCGCCGCCGCACAAAACCCCGGCCCCGCTTCCGCGCAGGGCATTTCTGGCCCGGGTCGCCGGACTCACGGCAGGAGCCGCCTTTCTCGCCCCGGAACCCCCCGCCGAGGCGCAGGCACTTTCCCAAACGCCGCCCGTCCCCGCAAACCCTGCCGCCAAAGACCCGTCTCTGCCCGCTCGCAAAGGGCGCGGCAAACTGCCCTATCAAACCCGCCTGCAAGCGCGCGTGCACGTCAATCAAGTCGGCTACCACCCCGCCGATCCCAAACGCGCCGTCGTTTCCGCCAACCGCCCCATCACCGTGCCCGCCTTTGTCATTGTAGACGATGATGTAACGCCGCAGGTGCGCTTTCGCGGAACTCTGGCGCACTATGAAGAATCCGCGCTCGCCAAAAACGCCCTGCTCCACTATCACGCCGACTTCGACCGCTTCGACCGCCCGGGCCGCTACCGCCTCCGCCTGTCCGATGGGCGGCAGTCCGAACCCTTCTCCATCGGCAAAGAAGTCTACACCCGCCTCATGCCCCTGTTCTCGCAGTATTTCGACACCCAAACCTGCGGGGCGTACACTGGAGCTGCACACGGCCCCTGCCACCTGGATGACGGAGTCGCCCTCGGCGGCCCCCGCGACGGGCAAAAACTCGATGCCTCCGGCGGGTGGCATGACGCCGGAGACTACCTCAAATTCGTTGAAACCACCTCCTACGTCACCGCCGTTCTGCTCACCGGCTACAGCCGCCACCCCGAAGTCTTTCCGCACTTCGATCACGCGGCGGGCCTGCCCGAACTGCTGGCACGCGCCAAAGTCGGCCTCGACTGGCTGCTGAAAATGCACCCGGCCCCCGACGAATTTTACTACCAGGTAGGCGACGAAACCGATCACGACTTCTGGCGGCTCCCCGAAGACGACATCCCCGCCAAAAACCCGAAATGGAAACCCCGTTCCGTGCTCTACGGCGTGGGGGCCAACCTCGCCGGGCGCACCGCCGCCGCGTTCGCCCTTGCCTCCACTCTCTATAGGCCCTACAGCCGCGCCTTTGCCGCCCGATGCCTCAAAGCCGCCCAAAGCGTCTACGCCCTGGGCCTGAAAAACAAAAGTATTCTTTCAACCAAGCCCGCCGATTTTTACCCCGAACTCACCTGGGCCGACGATATGGAATGGGCCGCCGTCCGCCTTTTCGAGGTCACCGGCAGGCAGGAGTACCTCACGCAGGCCCTTGAATTTTCGCTTCTGGCTGGCAGCGCAGGCGTGGAAACGAGTGTCTACAACACCCACTCAATGGCGCACTTCGCGCTCTATCCCCACGTCGCCAAAAAAGAGCAGGAACGCCTGCTCGACTACCTGCATCAAGACGCGCAGGCCGTGCGCCGCCGCGCCGCCAACCCCTATAGCCTCGGAACCCCCTACGTGTGGGGAACCGCCGAAGCCGCAGCAGGAGCCGCAATGGTGTGTCGGGCCTACGGCCTGCTCGCCAAAGACCCGGAATTTCTCACCCTGGCCAACCGCCAGCGCGACTTCGTGCTGGGCTGCAACCCCTTCGGCTTGTCCTGCCTTATTGGAGGGGGAACCCGCTATGCCCTCTACCCGCACCACCAGATCGCCAATCTCAAGGAGATGGAACTCTCCGGGGCCATCATCGGCGGCCCCGCCCTTTACGGCCTCTACAAAGGAAACGAAATCGCGCTGGATAACCTTGAATACGCCATCCCCCAGCGCGATCTGCCTACCGATCCGCTTGAACTCGATACCCTTAGCGTCTACCAGGACAATGTCGCCGATTACATCGCAAATGAACCCGCCAACGATTACACCGCAAAATTCCTCCTCGTTGCCGCCTTCGACATTTCCACCCTCAACCCGAAGCGCGAAGACTGACCTCGCACGAAAAAAGGCACGGACTCCAAAGGGAATCCGTGCCCCCTTCGCCAACCCCAGGGCTAAACGATCTGCATAGGCATTAGCACACACAAATAATCCGGCGGCAGGGAGAGAGGGCTGGCCGCCTCCTCTTCCGTTTTCGCCTGAAGCACCGGGCGCACGATCCCCGGCTTTAATGCTTCTGTCAACTCTAAATGCAGAAACTCGGTCTCAACCACATCCAGCAAATCCAGCAGATACCGGGCATTGAACGCAATTTCCACATCGTCGCCTTCCCGTGTAATTTCTACCTCTTCGCGGGCGTTTCCAACCACCTGGCTCTCGGCAGTGAGCACAAGTTTTTCACCATCTGTTCTCAAAATGATACGGTTGGCTGACTCTCGCGCCACAATCGAGGCTCTTCTCACGGCTCGCTGCAGTTCTGAAACAGGAATAGTTAACCGTTTGTGATGATCCGCAGGTATTACACGCGCATAATTCGGAAACTGTCCCTCGATGAGGCGGGCGACAATTTGAACTTCCGATGCACCGGGAAGGGAGAATTGAATTTGTGAGGAGGAGAGCATCACTTGAACATCGCCGTCGGCATCGGTGAGCAGGCGGGCGAGTTCGTTCATGGCACGGGCGGGAACAATCGCATTTTGAGAGCCTTTGCCCTCTGCGATGCTGACGGTTTTTACCGCGAGACGGTGGGTATCGGTAGCGACAAAGCGCAGGGTCTCCCCGTCGAAGATCATGAGAATTCCGGTGAGGATCGGGCGGGACTCATCGGTTCCAACCGCAAACTTCGTTTGACGGATCATTTCACGCAGCAGTCTTTGCGAGACAGAGAAAGTAGTGGAGTCCTGAACTTCGGGAAGCTGGGGATAGTCCTCGGCAGGCAGGCCCAGAATTTTGTAATCCGATTTCTCACAATGCACACGAATGGTGTGACTTTTGTCTACAGAAACAGCGACATCGCCCCGATCCGGCAGATTTCCGAGCACTTCAGTCAGCGTTTTCGCGGGGGCTGTAAGAGCTCCGGCTTCGGCAACTGTAGCTTTGGGAATTTTGCAGGAGATGCCGAGTTCGAGATCGGTAGCGATCAACCGCAGGCCGTCGCCTTCAGACTGGATCAAAATGTGACTGAGGATCGGAAGAGTACTGCGCCCGGAAACGGCGTGCCCGACGGTCTGAACCGCTTCATAGAGTTCTTTACGGGGGCAAGCCGCTTTTAGGCTGGCACCAAGGGCAGCAGTAGGAGTGGAGACCATCGTCATAGCAGAAAAAACTCGCTTTCAATCGGGGTTATCGGTGGTAAAGGCCCGGCCATTCTGCTGGGTGGGCAGTGCGCCCGGCCTTTGCACTGACTCGACGCGGGGAGAGGCGGGGAAAGTGTCGGAGGCGAAAGTATCGTCGCGGAAAAAATACAGCTCTTGTTCACGGGAGAACAAGCCGATAGCACAAAGGGAACAAAATGGGTGAAGCGTACTGCGATCTCCGCCAGGATTTGTCACAGATTGCAAAAAGTGCTCCAGTTTGCTCCAGGATGTGCTATAATAAAGATGTCTATCCGACATTCCTGTGTGCGAACCGAGGCACCGTACTACAGGAAACCCAAAAGCGTGCCTTTGGATGGCGAAAGGAAAACCCTCATGCCTGCCTTGATCGAAACACCAGCCAGTCACGAAGATCAACTTACCTCACAAAACGTTGAACCGCACCTTGAAATGAACGCAGAAGCCAAAGAATACGGTTCGGGCGAAACCGTAGAGCCTGGTCTTTACCTGGATATTGAGAACGGCGCACTGGTCGAAGTGCGGGTGGCCGATGCCCTGCCGGAGGGAGTTCGCGTGGTGACCTATGCGCGACGGTTTCGAAAACTAGACAATACCGAGTCCGTCGCCTATGCCGCCTGACGAGTTCATGCCCCGGCAAACGGTGAATTTATGGGGTCCGATCTATCTTCACTAAAGGGAGAGGTCGGACTCTTTTTTGCCCGCGTGAGAGAGGTAGAATGCAGGGGAACACAAAGAGGGAATTGAAATTATGACTTCCGGTCCGCTTTTTGGAAAACGCTCTTGACTCTGCGGAGAACGTGCCGTATACTTGTGAGGCCCTGCGGAATACGGACAAGAAATCAGGCGGAACGGGCGAAAAAAGAAATTTTTTCAGTGCTCTTGACAAGTGAGAAGACCTGCCGTATACTACTGAGGCTTCGGGAAGAACGATGAGAAATCGGAGGTTCCGCCCGGCAAAAAACCGAGGAATTTGCAGCGTTAAATTTCTGGGTACTGTTGATCCTTGAGAGTCGTGTGTGGTGTATGAGTGATACCACGTGCGTGCCATATTTGATGAAATTCGTTTGGCTGCTTCGGCAGCTAATCTGAGTTCAGGTTTTAAACAAACACAAATCCTGTAAGCGTGTGTGCCTACAGGTTCTCGTATCGCGTCTTTCCTTAGGGAAAGGCTTTTTGATGGAGAGTTTGATCCTGGCTCAGGACGAACGCTTGCGACGTGCCTAAGAAATGCAAGTCGAGCGGGGGAGCAATCCCTAGCGGCGAACGGTCGCGTAACACGTAGGCAACCTGCCCCAAAGACCGGGACAACCCTTCGAAAGGGGGGCTAATACCGGATGTGACCACCGAGAGGCATCTTTTGGTGATTAAAGCGATTTATCGGCTTTGGGAGGGGCCTGCGGCCTATCAGCTGGTTGGTGAGGTAACGGCTCACCAAGGCGACGACGGGTAGCTGGTCTGAGAGGACGATCAGCCGGATTGGGACTGAGATACGGCCCAGACTCCTACGGGGGGCAGCAATTAGGAATCTTGCGCAATGGGCGAAAGCCTGACGCAGCGACGTCGCGTGGGGGAGGAAGGCCTTCGGGTTGTAAACCCCTTTTACTAAGGAAGAAACAAATGACGGTACTTAGTGAATAAGCCCCGGCTAACTCCGTGCCAGCAGCCGCGGTAATACGGAGGGGGCGAGCGTTGTCCGAATTTACTGGGCGTAAAGAGCGCGTAGGCGGGAAGGTAAGTCTGCTGTGAAAGCCCGTTGCTTAACGACGGAGGGTCGGTGGATACTGCCTTTCTTGAAGGTGCTAGGGGGAGATGGAATTACCGGTGTAGCGGTGAAATGCGTAGATATCGGTAGGAACACCAGTGGCGAAGGCGATCTCCTGGGGCATTCTTGACGCTGAGGCGCGAAAGCTGGGGGAGCAAACGGGATTAGATACCCCGGTAGTCCCAGCCCTAAACGATGGATACTAGGTGTGGGGGGTATCGACCCCTCCCGCGCCGTCGCTAACGCAGTAAGTATCCCGCCTGGGGAGTACGGCCGCAAGGTTGAAACTCAAAGGAATTGACGGGGGCCCGCACAAGCGGTGGAGCATGTTGTTTAATACGTCATTAACCGTAGAACCTTACCAAGGCTTGACATCTGGCGCACCGGCGTGAAAGCGTCGTTCCCGCAAGGGACGCCAAGACAGGTGTTGCATGGCTGTCGTCAGCTCGTGTCGTGAGATGTTGGGTTAAGTCCCGCAACGAGCGCAACCCTCATCCTCTGTTGCCAGCGGGTCATGCCGGGAACTCTGAGGAAACTGCCCTCGCAAGAGGGAGGAAGGTGAGGACGACGTCAAGTCAGCATGGCCCTTACGCCTTGGGCTACAAACATGCTACAATGGACGGTAGACAAAGGGAACCGAGGGGGCGACCCGGAGGCAATCTCAAAAATCCGTTCTCAGTTCGGATCGCAGGCTGCAACTCGCCTGCGTGAAGCTGGAATCGCTAGTAACCGCAGATCAGCTAAGCTGCGGTGAATACGTTCCCGGGCCTTGTACACACCGCCCGTCACGTCACCTGAGTTGTCTGCACCCGAAGCCGGTGGGGTAACCGCAAGGAGCCAGCCGTCTAAGGTGTGGGGAGCGAGGGGGACGAAGTCGTAACAAGGTAGCCGTATCGGAAGGTGCGGCTGGATCACCTCCTTTCTAGGATAGACCGATTGAAACCGTCGGGGCTTACAGAGAAATCTGCCCGCCGCTTTTCAATCCACTTATCTCAGGTCGGTCCTGAACTCATTGGATTTCATCAGGTTACGCATGGGGTATTGCTTTATAGACCGCACCCGACTCTGAAGGATTAACAGTTTGAACTTTGGAACCCAGCTTTTCCCTTTTCACCAAAAGTGTTTGTATTTTGGGTGAAGTCTGGGGAATGCCGGGGCTTATAGCTCAGTTGGTTAGAGCGCACCCCTGATAAGGGTGAGGTCCCTGGTTCGAGTCCAGGTAGGCCCAGTTGGTTGAGATTTAGGTGCAGCGAAGATTTTCGCTTTTGTCTGTGCCGGTCGAAATCAGGCTGTGGGGGTTTAGCTCAGTTGGTAGAGCGCCTGCTTTGCAAGCAGGATGTCAACGGTTCGAGTCCGTTAACCTCCACCTGAAAATGAGCTGAAAAAATTTACAAAATCGCTCTTGACAAAGGCAAAAGTGTCGTGTACACTAATGCCTGTCCTGAGCGGTTTAGACAAACTTCTACTAAAAGAAGTGTAAATCAAATCACTCACTTGTCTGTCTCGCAGCGTCGAGCAGAAACTTCTGTGAACCTTAAAAACTGAAAATTGTGACATCATGATAGATAAATCATGGGTTAAAGGCATCTTTTGCGAAATACTGCATTGAACCGTAGTTCTTTCTGATCTTGCATGGGTACTTTCGATCTACGCTGGTTCTGTTCTTTAAGTCTGTTGGCTTCGAGATCGGGGTCGGGGTGGGGAGACGGTATGTGTGTGGAGTGGATGTTTGAAACTACTAAGGGCACATGGTGAATGCCTAGGGGTGTCGTGCCGATGAAGGACGTGTCAAGCGACGATACGCTGTAGGGAGCTGCAAACGGGCTTTGATCTACAGATTTCCGAATGGGGAAACCCGGCTGGGGTAATGCCCAGTCATCCTACGGGAAGGGCACTGGGGGAACTGAAACATCTAAGTACCCCAAGGAAGAGAAAGCATATGCGATTGCGTTAGTAGCGGCGAGCGAATGCGCAACAGCCTAAACCGACAGCTTGCTGTCGGGGTTGTGGGATCAACAATATTGTTTTAACCAGCAATTATCGAGGGATTCAGGATGGGTCTTTGGAAGTGCCTGGAAAGGCACGCCATAGAGGGTGACAGCCCCTTACGATCAGCCATTTTGACCTGCGTTGACACCCGAGTACCACGGGACACGAGTAACCTTGTGGGAATCCAGGAGGACCACCTCCTAAGGCTAAATACACGACACCACCGATAGTGAACCAGTACCGTGAGGGAAAGGTGAAAAGCACCCCGGGAGGGGAGTGAAACAGAACCTGAAACCATGTTGCCTGCAAACAGTTAAAGCCCTTCGGGGTGATAGCGTGCCTTTTGCATAATGACCTGACGAGTTATTGGCAGTAGCGGCTTAAGTGGTTCAGCCACGTAGGCAAAGCGAAAGCGAGTTCGAATAGAGCGCCATGTTGCTGTCAATAGACCCGAAACTGCGTGATCTACCCATGGCCAGGGGGAAGCGGGTGTAAGAACCCGTGGACGCCCGGACCGGTGTATGTTGAAGAATGCTCGGATGAGCTGTGGGTAGTCTGGTGAAATGCCAATCGAACGCAGAGATAGCTGGTTCTCCCCGAAATGCATTTAGGTGCAGCGTCATTTGTTTCGTATCGCAGGTAGAGCACTGAATGGGTGATGGGCCCTCCAAGGTTACTGAGCTCAATCAAACTCCGAATGGCGGTACTTCATAGAATGGCAGTGAGACAGTGGGGGATAAGCTTCATTGTCGAGAGGGGAACAGCCCAGACCTTCAGTTAAGGTCCCTAAAGGTAGACTCAGTGTAAAAGGATGTGAGAATGCATTGACAACCAGGATGTTGGCTTAGAAGCAGCCACCATTTAAAGAGTGCGTAACAGCTTACTGGTCGATGTGTTCTTGCGCCGATAATGTAAGGGGGCTCAAGTCTACTACCGAAGCTAAGGAGCGTCGTAAGACGTTGGTAGGGGAGCGTTGCGGCAACGGTGAAGCGGCAGATGGAAATCTGCGTGGAGTGGCCGCAAGTGAGAATGTCAGGATAAGTAACGAGAAGACGGGTGAGAATCCCGTCCACCGGAAGCCTAAGGTTTCTTAAGGCAGGTTCGTCCTCTTGAGTTTAGTCGGTCCTAAGGCGAGGCCGCATGGCGTAGTCGATGGCTGTCAGGTTGATATTCCTGAACCGAGTGCATCCGTTGAGTACACGGGGACACTTCTCTGGGGTTGGCAGTGGCGTTGGTTGTCCACGAGGGAGCTTGCTCCCGTTGTCCAGCGAAGGAGGGGTCGAGAAAAGCCGTGTAGGAGGTTGTATTCGACCGTACCGCAAACCGACACAGGTAGGCGAGTAGAGGATACTAAGGTGTTCGAGATAACTATCGTTAAGGAACTAGGCAAATTAGCCCCGTAACTTCGGGAGAAGGGGTGCCTGCGCAAGCAGGCCGCAGCAAAGAGAGCTGAGCGACTGTTTACCAAAAACACAGGTCTGTGCCAAGTCGAAAGACGATGTATACGGGCTGACACCTGCCCAATGCTAGAAGGTTAACAGGAGGGGTCTAACGGCCTCGAATCGAAGCCCTAGTGAATGGCGGCCGTAACTATAACGGTCCTAAGGTAGCGAAATTCCTTGTCGGGTAAGTTCCGACCCGCACGAATGGTGTAACGACTTAGCTGCTGTCTCAACGATAGACTCGGTGAAATTGTAGTATGCGTGAAGATGCGCATTACCCGCCGCAGGACGGAAAGACCCCATGGAGCTTTACTGCAACCTGTCATTGAGTGTTGGATATAACTGTAGAGCGTAGGTGGGAGCTTCGGCGCCAATGGAACACCACCCTGTTATATCTGATATTCTAACCCGTTCAGTTATCCTGACCGGAGACCGTGGCAGGCGGGCAGTTTGACTGGGGCGGTCGCCTCCCAAAAGGTAACGGAGGCGCCCAAAGGTTCACTCAGCCTGGTTGGAAATCAGGCATTGCGTGCAAGGGCATAAGTGAGCTTGACTGTGAGACCGACGGGTCGAGCAGGGACGAAAGTCGGGCCTAGTGATCCTCTGGCTACGCGTGGGCGTGCCAGGGCTCATCGGATAAAAGCTACCCTGGGGATAACAGGCTTATCTTGCCCAAGCGCTCACAGCGACGGCAAGGTTTGGCACCTCGATGTCGGCTCGTCGCATCCTGGGGCTGTATTTGGTCCCAAGGGTTGGGCTGTTCTCCCATTAAAGCGGTACGCGAGCTGGGTTCAGAACGTCGTGAGACAGTTCGGTCCCTATCCGCGGCGGGCGAAGAAGTTTTGAGAGGGGCTGACCCTAGTACGAGAGGACCGGGTTGGACGGACCGCTGGTGTACCAATTGTGCCGCCAGGCGCAGATGTTGGGTAGCTACGTCCGGGAGCGATAAACGCTGAAAGCATATAAGCGTGAAGCGCGCCTCAAGATGAGAACTTCCATAGCATAAGCTAGTAAGGTCCCCGGTAGACCACCGGGTTGATAGGCGGGATGTGTAAGCACAGTAATGTGTTGAGCTGACCCGTACTAAGTGACCGAGGGTTTTAAACAACCCCCACTCTACACCTATGTCGTCTTCCCTCCCGGGCTTCGATCCAGAAGCCAGTTCGGGGGAAAGACCTAGTGAGAGCAAACTAGAACACGGTTTGTGCATCGCAAAGTCCTTTAACCGTCACAATTTTCAGAATTGAGCCTGCGTGAGTTCACACACCTGGCTCTTCACCTTTCTGGTGACCATAGTTGCAGTGACCCACCCGTTCCCATACCGAACACGGCAGTGAAACCTGTATGCGCCGAAAATACTCGGGGCGCAAGCCCCCGGGAAAATAGGTCGTCGCCAGAATACTTTTAAGCCCCTTCGCTCTACCCTGAGCGAAGGGGCTTTTTTGCTTTCTTGGCTACGGTCAATTCATGGGCTGACCGAGCCGAAATGAATTGGGGACGAGCCGCTTTATTGAAGACACGCTGTACGCGGCTTTGATAAAAACGGCTCGATTTCAAGACCGCTTTCTTTGCAAGTTTTTCGTCCTCTTGAAATAAAGGCCGCAGACAAAAGGCAGGCTCTCCCGCCCCAGGCGAGTTAGCGATGCATGGGACGGGGTTCCGGTTCGGAGGTCGGATGGAACCCCGCAGCCTTCCATCCGCGCTTGACGGCCTCGTGTGAACCGAGCAGATGCCAGACCTTTCCCCCCCGACTGTTTTCAATCGCTAAAAGGGCCATTCCGAGATCAATGCCGATCACGTCCTCGTCGTACCAATTTCGATCTACGTTGAATGCGTTTCCAAAGCCGTAGCGTCCCCAGAGCTTGTCGCCGTAACGTGCGTAGATCGCCTCGACCGCACTGAGCGCGAGTTTTTTATCGGTAAGGATTGCGGCGGCGGCTCCCGTTGGAGAGACTGTGCCGTCCTCGTCATCCAGTACGCCGTAGGCTCTGTATCCGTCGGGGCCGTCGGAGGCGTTCAAGCCCCAGACCTCCAAGGCATAGGTTTTGCGCTTTCCAATTCGGTCTACACAGTATTGACGGTTCATTAAAATCGCTTCTCGCGAAACGGCCCAGTAATCCCACCCCAGGCTGTCACGCTGCCGCTTGAAATCGAAGTAACCGTGTGCCATTTGATGCAAAAAAATTGGGCCGCCTGCCAGCGTCTTACGTCCGCCATACTCGACCTCATTTCGTTTCCAGACACTCCAGGCCTCCGGCGGAACAGGGTTCTGCTTTGCTCCCATTCCCAGCAGATAGAGAAACATCAGCTCGCAGTAGTGATCCCAGTCGTTTTCCATAAAGCCGGTTTCGGGTCGCCAGCCCATCGAAAGCAGAAGTTTGTTCGGTTTGGCGTCGCCGTTTGTCCTCATCCATTTCCAATCCACTTGATCATAAAGCGTGTTTGAGAGGCGTTCGACCTCCGTACCCGCCCAATAGCGTCCGCACGTCAATGCTCCGATCACCAGCAGCCCGGTGTCAATCGAAGAAAGTTCGCTTTTCCAAACCCGTTCTCCCGTGTGCTTATCAATGAAATGATAAAACCATCCGTGCTCCTGTGGAAATTTTTCGTTCAGGTAGCGGAGGGTAAGCAAAGCGCGGCGATAAGCGTCTTCGCGCTTTATCCAGCCGTGCTCGGAAGCCAGGGCAAGCGAGGCGAGCGCGTAACCGGTGGAGGCAATCGAGGCTACATTCGAGTCTTCTTTTCCCGGCCTATTTTTCGCACGGTCGTTCGTCAAGCCTGTTATCGGGTCGGACTGCTCCCAGAAAAAGCGGAAAGCCCGCCGCTGAATCTCCGTCAGCAGGGCTTCTCCTTTCAGGGGTGGAAGCGGACGGGTGAGAACGGCGACTTTAGGGGGAGAGGGTGGAACTGGATAGATCATAGAAAAATTCTCCTAAAAAGAGACCCCTCTCAGAGAACGAGAGGGGTTTGTGGAAAGCAGGGGATTGGGGGCTAATCGTTGGACGGATACTGATCCAGGTTTTTTGAGACGGTGGAAAGCCAGTCCAGCCCTTTGGCATCCATTTCCGCCTTGTTGTAGCGCCAGGCGTTCAGCCCGCCGTTCTCTTCGGCAAAGGTTCCCTTCAGGCGGCCCCATTTCGCGTGGCTGTCCAGATAGATGATGTTGGATGCCTTTTTGCTGTGGCCGCTGTTCCAGGAGGAGGGGCCGGGGGTTTGTGCTTCATCCCCGGCATTGCAGGGAGACGGCTCACAGTAGGTGAGGTAGGGGCCGGTGTCGGGAAAACGCCAGGAGGTTTCGAGAATGATCAGCGAGGAAGCGGGGGCTTCGACGCCTGCCATATGCTGCGGATAGGAGGCTCCATGCCCCATTTGCCCGGAAAGCCACTCGTCGGGAAGCCACATCGAATAGCCGCCGGCATAATAGCCTGTGGTGCTTTTCATGCCGTCCCAGACGAAGTCGCCTTTACGTGACGTGGGGTTTGAGGGACATTTGAACACATCGCGATTTTTGATATAAGCGTTCAACATATTTTTCCAGGATCGTTGAAAGCCGTTCTCAAAATCTACCGGATCGCCGGAGCCATAGCGCATGGCGTAAGTTTCATCGTAGTCCTGAGCGTACATCTGAAGCGCGGTTCCGATTTGTTTGGTGTTGGAAAGGCAGGCGGTTTTACGTGCCTGTTCGCGGGCTTTGGCGAACACGGGAAAAAGAATGGCGGCGAGAATCGCAATAATTGCGATCACTACAAGAAGCTCGATCAGGGTGAAACCTCGACGAGCGGAAGGATGAGAAGAAAGATTCACGGGTTTTGTTCTCCGGGGGCTGCGGGTACAGGCCCCCTCTTTGATCGGAATCGCTCAGACAGAAATCAAAAAGGCTGCTGAGCATCTGAAAAGCAAAAATAAACCAGAGAGTGCCTTTATTTGCCCGGCTGATTGGCTTTCGGGCCGTAGGGAAGGGGAGCGGTTTTGCCGGTGTCTTTTTTGCCGGTGGTTGACCCTTCTCCGGTTTCGGAGGCCGCGTCCTGCCCTTTGCAGCCGCAAAGAACCAGGCAGAGAACACCAACCCCCAGCCATCTGGCGGGCGTCCCCTGTTTTGTGAAGTAAGATCGAGGCATATTGATTTCCTTTCCGGGTAGACGGGCGGGTGATTTTCACCGAGCGGGTCGGCAGGATTGTCTTATCACCACTTCGGGGTTCAGCGTAACCTGCATGGGGTGAGACCCCCCCCCATTGATTCGATCCGTCAGCAGAGTCAACGCTCGCTCTGCCATTTCGTAAATCGGCTGACGAACGCTGGTAAGCGGCGGAGCCGTGTGGTTGCAAAGTTCGGTGGAGTCGAATCCGATGACCGATACGTCATCGGGAACTCGAACTCCGGCTTCGGAAAGCCGTCGAACGGCCTGGATCGCAACGTCGTCACTCCAGGCGAAAATGGCGGCTGGCCTTTCGGAAACCGGCCTTTCGAACCGCTTCAGCAGCGGGGTGTAGTCCGACAGGGGAGAGGGAATTTCAAGGATGGACTTTTCCAATGTGTCGTCGGTACAAAACCCCGCTTCGTTCATGGCCCTGCGATAGCCCATTCTCCGATCATAGGCGGCGGTCGAAAGGGTCAGTCCTGCCAGATGAACGAGGTTTCGGTGTCCTAATTCGAGTAAATAGCGGGTTGCGAGCCGTCCTCCCTCACGATTGTCGAGGTCAACAAAGGGGAGGTCGTGCTGTTCGGAGCCGGTGAACATCAGTACAACGGGCAGTCCGCGTTTGTGCAGTTGTGAGGCAAGCGGGTCGTTTCGATCCCGCAGCAGTAAGGCTCCGTCTACCCGGCCATCGGTCAAGACGGCAACTTCGCGCTCGATGGTGTCTCCGTCTTGGCTGCTGCGTTCTCTGCCGGTGTTTCGGGTATGCAGCATGAGATCGTAGCCATGTTTCACCGCGCTGTCGGTGACTCCGTGCATGAGGGCGTTGATAAACCCCGACCAGCCTGAAAACAAGGCGGGGTACTGCATGACCACAGCAATCGTCTGCGTGCGTTTGTAGGTCAGGCCGCGAGCGAGTGCGTTTGGATGGTAGCCTAGTTCGCGGGCCGCGTTTAAGATGCGCTCGGAGGTGGCCGGGGAAATCCGCATCGTGTCGCTGCGCCCGTTGAGCACATAAGAAACGGTGGCTTTCGACACCCCTGCTTTTTCTGCGACTTCGCGAATCGTGATCGTCAAAACGGAATTACTCTCCTGCTTAACCGGTAAAGCATTTAAATCATAACATAGAGACGCAAATCTGTCAAGCACTGTTGCGCTAAATGAAGCAATCCTTTGAGAAAAAGCTCGGAAGTTCCGAAACCGGGCTGGTTGGGTCTATAATAAGGGAAGATTTTCTTTGGACTTCGGGATTAACCTTCCAGAGAAGCCGGGTGCGGAAGGAGCCGTAAAAGTGCGGAGTGTCGTGATTGTGCCTACCTATAACGAGGCCGAAAATATCGTGGGTCTGGCGGAGCGGATTGCGGCGGCAGACCCGGCGCTGTCCTTGCGGGTAATGGATGATCAGTCTCCTGATGGAACGGCTGAGATCGCCCGCCGTGCATTTGGGGAGCGGCCTGAATTCGCTCAGTACCGGGTGATTGTGCGGACGGGAGCGCGGGGTCTGGGGAAAGCCTATGTGGACGGGTTTTGCCTTGCGCTTTCGGAGGGGTTTGATCGAATGATTCAGATGGACGCGGATTTATCGCATGACCCGGAGTACCTGCCTTCCCTGCTGAAAGCCTCGGAGCAGTCGGAGGTGGTGATCGGGTCACGCTACTGCCCGGGCGGAAGGGTGGAGAACTGGTCGCCTCATCGGGTGCTGCTTTCCCGGTTTGCCTGCTGGTATGTTCACCGGGTGGCACGGATTCCGATTGCCGATGTGACGGCGGGGTATCGGCTCTGGTCGCGGCGTGCACTTGAAGCGATTCAGGTGGAAACCATTACGTCCGAGGGCTACTCGTTTCAGGTGGAGATGGCGCATCGGGCGGTTCGTGCCGGGATGAGCGTGCTGGAGGTTCCCATCTGCTTTACGGATCGGCTTTACGGGGCCTCGAAAATTTCGCGCAAGGTGCTGCTGGAATCGTTTGTGCTCCCCTGGCGGCTTCGGGTGCATCCCTGGACGCCGCTTCAGAAAACGGGACGAGAAACGCCTCCTACACCGGCGCATCGGGGGCTTTAGGGCGGTTTATTCCCCTCCGAGATGCGGGGTTGGGCAGCCCGGCGTGAAAATGAGGCGGGGATAGAAACGCTGGCGATTCCAAAAGCGAGATCAGGGTCAAGACAGGAGAGAAGAAACCATGAAACGAATCTACAATTTTAGTTCGGGGCCTGCTGTGCTGCCGCTCTCGGTGCTGGAGGAGGCGAGCCGGGGCGTGTTGGAAATCAATGGCTCGGGAATGTCTCTTCTGGAAGTGAGTCACCGGGGAAAAGACTACGAGGCGATTCACCGGGAGACGGGAGAACGCCTGCTGCGCCTGATGGGGCTGTCGAAAAACGACTATACGGTTCTTTTTCTCGGCGGCGGGGCCAGCACCCAGTTTGCGACCCTCCCGATGAATTTTCTGACGCCGGAAAGGTCGGCGGGCTACGTGATTGCCGGGGAATGGGGCAAAAAAGCGATCAAGGAGGCTGGGTTTTTTGGTCGGCCTTATGCGGCGGGAACCTCCGAGGACAAAAATTTCGCTTACGTTCCGAAAACCCTGACGGTGAACCCCGGTTCGGCGTATCTTCATTTCACCACAAACAACACGATTGAAGGAACCACACAGTACGATCTGCCCGAAACAGGCAGTATTCCGCTGGTTTCCGATGCCTCCTCGGATTTTCTGAGCCGCGAGATGGATTTTTCGCGGTTTTCCTTTCTCTACGCTGGGGCACAAAAAAATCTGGGGCCTGCCGGGGTGACGATTCTTGTGGTCAGAAACGGATTTTTGGAAACCTCCCGCGAGGACATTCCGACGATTTTTTCTTACAAAACCCATGCCAAGGCCAGCTCGCTTTACAACACGCCGCCGGTTTTTCCGATCTATGTGACCGGATTGACCCTGAAATGGATTGAGGCGCAGGGCGGGATCGCGGCGATGGAAACGCGCAACCGGGACAAAGCCGCCCTCATTTACAGCGCACTCGATGCGTTTCCCGATGTGTACGAGCCAACCGTGATCGAAACGGCGGATCGCTCCCGCATGAACCTGACGTTTCGCCTTAAGAGTACAGAGCGGGAGGGAGCCTTTCTCGCTGGAGCCGAAACGCGAGGGATGGACGGTTTGAAGGGGCATCGCTCGGTGGGCGGTTTCCGGGCCTCGATCTACAATGCCTTTCCCGTTGAAGGGTGCGAGGTGCTGGCAGAATACCTTCACGAGTTTGCGAACGCATAATGATCGAAGTCCAACATAAGAAAAGAGATTGGAGGATCGAACTGATGTCAGAAAATGGTTTTTTGCTGGGGAAGAATGGGCGGCTGGTGTGTTTGGGCGACAGCATTACGGAAAATCCGAGCGGCTACATCGCCGTTGTACAGAATATGATCTCGGCGGGCTACCCGGAGCGCAATGTGACGGTGATCAATTCCGGGATCGGGGGGCACAAGGCTCCCGATCTGCTCGCACGGCTGGAGCGGGACGTGATCGCGCACAAGCCCACTCTGGTTACGATCAATGTGGGCATCAACGATGTTTGGCACGGATTGGAAGGACGCGGAAACGGGACTTCGCTGGAAGTTTATAAGGACTGTCTGATGAAAATGGCGGCTGCCCTGCGGGAAGCCACTGATGCGGAAGTGATTTTTTTGCCGCCCACCGTGATCGGGGAAGACGTGGACAACCCTGACAACCAGGGCAATGCTTTGCTTAAAGACTATGTAGCGGCGATGAAAGAGGCGGGCCGATCCGAAAATATCCCCTGTGCGTCCACCCACGAAGATTTTGTGAATGCGATTCGCGCTGGGAAATCCGCAAACCCGGACTTTCGACTGACCACCGACGGCGTTCATTTGACCCCGGTCGGCTGCTCTGTGTTTGCGCTTTCGGTTCTTTCCGCGCTGGGCTTTGCAGGGCTGGGTTAAGGCCTGCCGGGGCCAGCACGAAAAATGGTTGAAAAGCGGGGTTCGATTTATGATTTTTCACAGAAGTTAATCGGTTCTTAACCTGCTGTTAATGCTCCTTTAACCTCAGACGGCTAAAATACGGTGTTCACGAATCAAACTCGCAGTGATGCCGTTTTGAAAAGGTCTGAACAAGGAGCCCGCAGCATGAAGAAACGAAATCGCCATCGAACCCCTTTGCGGTTTGTCCCGACATTGATGGTCGGGAGCAGTCTTACCGTTCTGACACTCTCCGCGCAAGCGCAAAAATCAGCGTCCAACCCCGACATTCTGGTGTCTACGGGAGGAAATGGAAGCACGGTTCATCCCTCCGCCGCTTCTGTTCCGCTCGTTACCGGTAAATTCATTTCCGATCCGCCGCTCGGAACCGTCACCAATGTCGGCAGTCTGCCCTTTAACCTCGCCGCCTCTCCCGACGGAAAATTCGCCGTTGCCACCAACATCGGTTATCGTCAGTACCTCAGCGTTATCAATACCTCGACAGGTGCATTGGCCTCTCAAATTGATTACAATGCGGGCCTGAACAACGGCCTCGGTTCGCCGTCCACCGGCCTCTATTACGGTCTGGTCTTTGATCCGAACCTCAACAACGACGGAACCTACACGCTTTATTCCGCGCAGGGCAGTTTCAGCAAAATCGAAATTTTGAAATTGAACGCCTCTACCGGTGCGCTCACCTCCGTAGGAACGATTTCCAGCAAGATCAACGGCGACTTCGTGACCGGCCTCGCCCTGAGTGCCGACGGCAAAACCCTGTATGCCGCCAACAATCAGTTTTACGGTTCTCCGGCAGCCAACGATCTGCTGTCTCCGGGCAGCGTTTCCGTTATTGACGTTCCGAGCAAAACCGAAGTGGGACGCTACAACTTTAGTGCCCCGCTGCCCAACTTTCCGCTGCCCATTCTGGCCGTTGGAAATACGGTTTATGTCGGCTCTCAGCGTGACGGCGTGGTTTATGCGATCAACGTCACCAATCCCGCCTCGCCTACCCTGGCTTCTACGCCGTATGGTTCCGGGGCCATTCCCGCTGACACCGCACTGAACACGTTTGCTCACCCTATCGCCCTGGTAAAGAGCAAATTGGGGCCGTTTCTCTACATCGCCGGAGCGCACAGCGATAAATTGATCGTTGTCAACACCACAAATAATGCTATTGTAAACGCCATTCCCCTTCAGCCGAAGGGTGGAGCGGCGGCTTCTCTGCCTGGAGCCACCCCTACCGGAATCGCGGAAAACGCCAACGGTCTGCTGTTCGTCACCCTGGGGGATATGAACGCGGTGGCGGTCGTCAATCCTGCCGTTGCGCCCGCTTCGGCGGTGCTGGGCTACCTTCCGGTCGGCTGGTATCCAACGGGCGTGGTGGTGTCGCCGAGCGGCAATCTCGTTGTCACCAATGCTAAGGGAACGCAGACCCGCTACCCTAACCCTTCCTATGTTCAATATGCCTTCGCCAACGCCTACGATCTCAACCTTATCGAAGGCAATGTGGAGACGATCTCGAACCCGCTGGCGAACCTGGCGGCCAACACCGCGCAGGTGCTCGTCAACAATCGAATCGCCAACATCGTGCCGAGCGGACAAAATCCGCTTTCCGTACAGGCGGGGCAGATCAAACACGTCCTCTATATCATTAAGGAAAACCGAACCTTTGATCAGGTACTCGGCGACATCGGAGTGGCCGGGGCCAACGCCGATCCGAGCCTGACGCTTTTCGGTTCCGGTATCACCCCGAACCTTCACGCGCTGGCGAAGCGGTTTGTGCTGCTCGATAACTTCTACAACTGCGGGGAAGCTTCCGGCGACGGATGGCCCTGGTCTACGCAGGGACAGGCGACGGAATACGTCATTAAAAATCTGCCCTATAACTATAGCGGGCGCGGGCGCAACTACGACTTCGAGGGGCAGAACAACGGTTATCCCGTCGGCGGATTCGGGCCGGGTCTTTCGGCGGCGTTTCCGTCGGGCGTTCCTCCGATCCCGGATGTTTCGGAAGCCCCCGGACACCATATCTGGGACAACGTGCTGGCGCACGGCCTTAGCTACCGCAACTACGGCTTTTTCTATACTTTCGGCGTGAGCGGCCTGATCCCGGACAACTATCCCGGCGGCGTGAACTTGATCGGGCGCAGCGACCTGAACTTCCGACGTTTCGACGGCAATTATGCAGACAGTGAGGCGTACAAGGCTTATAACCTCACCATGCCGCTGGCGACCTATGGAGCCAACAACGCTCCGAGCCGCTACACGGAGTGGAACCGCGAGTTCACCGCTTCGCTTGCCGCTGACCCGACCGGAAATTCTGTTCCGAATTTTCAGACGATCCGATTTATGAAAGACCATACCAGCGGCTACTACCCGAACCAGTATTCGCCGCAGTCTATGGTGGCCGACAACGATTATGCGGTGGGTCAATTGGTGGATCGGGTGAGCCACAGCGCGATCTGGAACAGCACCGCGATCTTTGTCATTGAGGACGATTCACAGGACGGCCCCGATCACGTAGACGCCCATCGTTCCACCTGCTATGTCATCAGTCCGCTGATTAAGCGCAGTTCGCTCGACCATACGTTTTACAACACGGACAGCGTGCTGAAAACGATGGAGCTGCTGATGGGACTGCCTCCGATGAACCAGTACGATGCGGTGGCGGACTACATTGCGGACTTCGATACAACCCCGTCGAACAGCGAGCCTTACACGGCGATCCTTCCTTCCCGGCGCGTGATTGCCCGTAAAACTCCCGGCTCCGCCGCGATGAAACCGGGCAGCCCGCAGTTGAAACTGGCAACTCTGACCAAAAGCATGGACTTCGTTCATCCCGACAGTGCCGACCCGAAAGTGCTGAACGAAATTCTCTGGAAAGCGGTCAAAGGGTTTGATGCGAAACTGCCTGTGATTCACCACAGCCCGCTGATCGAAGCGAGGCTCAAAGGAAAGAAATCGGCTTCTGCGAAAATGGTAGTCGGCGGCAAAAAAGCCCCGGTCGCCCGCCGCGACGATGACGACTAGTTTAGAGCCAATCCCGTTCAACAGAGGAAAGGGCTGGGGGCGGCCAAGAGAAATCAAAAGCAGCCTCCGCTTTAAGAGGCTTTTGGCCGCCCCCAGCCCTTTCCCCGGAAACATCCGTGTTCTGATTTACATTCAGGAGAAAATGATGCTCGCCTTTCGTTCTTTGCAGACCTGTTTGGCGGTTGGCACACTGCTCAGTGTGCTGGCCTCGGTTTCTGCCTCGGCTCAGACCTATACCCTTAATTTCGACACCGATTTTGCCGGAAATGCCATTCCCGGCGGCGGAGCTCCCTACGGAACGCTGGCTTCAGACGCTTATTCTATTCCGGGCGTTCTTTTCAACAGCAACGATTACATCTATACCGCCGGTGCGGGCGGAACGCTGAGCGGCTCGAATTTCGCCAGCGGCCTGGGCGACCTCGCCCCGTTCGAGATTGATTTCGCCGTGCCGCAAAGCAATGTCACGGCCTTCAATATCGCAAACTCCGAGTACACTCTCTCTGCGTACGGTGTGAACGGCAGCCTGCTGTCTTCGGTGGTGACCTCCACCGATTTCGAGCAGACCACGCTTTCCGGCTCAAACGACATCGCAAAAATCATCTTCACTGCGACCAATACCGCCGGATTCGGTTTTGGTTACGGATTCGACAACCTGACCTTCACCACCGTGCCGGAACCAGGAAGCGCTGCTCTGCTCGCCTGCTTTGCGCTGACCGGAAGCACCTGGCTTTTGCGCCGCAAACGAACCGCCTAAACGCTCCCATGCAAACTGTCCCGGTTCCGAAGGGAGCCGGGACAGTTTCGCTGCCTTTCCGACACCGCTTTCCCCTTTTCCTGATCGTTTTCCGCGCCGGAAAAAGCGGCTCTGTTCCCCTGTTTTTCCTTTGGTGAAGCGGTGTACAGCCCGCCAAAATACTTTATTCTCTGCCAAAAGATAGAAACTTTTATAAAAACGGTGTATTTTAATGGTGCTCGACAGCGGCTTCCCTTTGGGCAGTCGGAGACAGCAAAATAACGCAGCGGAATGGGGCCAGTCCTTCTGCTGCTCGATCCGCATCCAGCAAACTCCAAAACAGCAGGAAAATGGAAGGGGAGAACGATGCTCGCTCGTGTGCAGTCCAGCGCAGTGCTGGGAATTGACGCTTACGGCGTTCGGGTGGAGGTGGATGTATCGAATGGGACCCCCGCGATTACGATTGTTGGCCTGCCGGATGCGGCGATCAATGAAAGCAAAGAGCGGGTTCGGACGGCGATCAAAAATTCAGGATTTTATTTTCCCGACCGGCGAATCACGATCAATCTAGCTCCGGCAGATGTTCGGAAAGCCGGGCCTGCCTTTGATCTTCCCATTGCCGTTGGCATTCTGGCGGCGTCGGGCCAAATCGCCGCAGAGAATTTAGAGGACATTTTATTGATTGGCGAACTGTCGCTTGACGGCGGGGTGCGCCCGGTGACGGGAGCCTTGCCGGTGGCGATTGGCGCGTTGGAGCGGCAGGTTCAGCGGCTTTACCTGCCGGAAGCGAATGCACGCGAAGCCGCCGTTGTCGCGGGGCTAGACGTTTATGCGGTTTCGACTCTGAAGGAAATGGTTCGTGCCCTGCTTTTGCCGGACACGCTTCCTCCCTTGCCGCACGACCCTACGCTGCTGGAACCGGAAGCGGCGGATTATGCCTTTGATTTTGCGGATGTGAAGGGTCATGCTCATGTTAAGCGGGCCTTAGAGGTGGCTGCGGCGGGCGGCCATAACCTGCTTTTGATCGGCTCGCCGGGATCGGGCAAGACGATGATGGCGCGTCGTCTGCCGACCATTCTGCCGCCGATGTCGGTGGGAGAATCGCTAGAGGCTACCAAGATTTACTCGGTCAGCGGCCTGCTGTCTTCTGAGAAGTCGCTGATCAACACGCGTCCCTACCGCTCTCCGCACCATACGGTTTCAACCGGGGCGCTTGTGGGAGGCGGAGCGACGCCGCGCCCTGGAGAGGTGAGCCTTGCACATCACGGGGTTTTGTTTTTGGACGAACTTCCCGAGTATCAGCGGGATGCGTTGGAAGTGCTGCGCCAGCCGCTTGAAGACGGGGTAGTTCATATTTCCCGCGTGAGTGCTTCGTATTCTTATCCGGCGTTGTTCTGCCTTGTGGCGGCGATGAACCCCTGTCCCTGCGGGTATTACGGCGACCTCTACCGGGCCTGCACCTGCACTCCAACCAACGTTCAGAAATACCAGAAAAAGATTTCGGGGCCGCTTTTGGATCGAATTGACCTTCACATCGAAGTGCCGCGTCTTTCCGAAGACGAATTGATGCAGACCGGAACGGGCGAGTCCTCCGCTTCGATCCGGGCGCGGGTGTGCCGCGCCCGGGCGGTGCAGGCGGCTCGGTTCCGCCAGCCGCTTCCCGCTCCCTCTGATGAGGAAGAAAAAGACGGAAACGCGCTTCCGCCGAAAGCAGGCCGCACCCTTCACTGCAACGCGCAAATGGGGCCGCGTGAAATTCGAGCGTACTGCGCTCCTTCCGAGCCGGTGAAGGCGATGCTGCGCTCTGCCATTGGGCTTCTGGGGCTTTCGGCACGGGCGTATGACCGCCTGCTGAAGGTGGCCCGCACGATTGCCGACCTGGACGGCGAACCCGATCTTTCCGTTTCCCATATTGCCGAAGCCATTCAATACCGCTCCCTGGACCGCAAGTTCTGGGGCGGGTAGCGAATAAACGCGCCTCGAAAAATGCAGGCGGCTCTTTTGCCTCGACAGGATCAGGCGGAAGTCGGAATCCGGCTGCCGCGCTCTGCTGCCGAGAAAAAGATTCGATTGAGCGGCAGGGTTCGGTTGGGCGACAAAGAAGGGGGACGGAACATTCCACTTTTTTGGAGGTGAAACCCTTGCTTTGCGACCCTGATGCCCCCGCGATCCAACTGGCATTGATTGACGAACTAACGACCTTCTTGCGGAAAGCCGGGATTGCTCACTGGCTGTTCGGAGGCTGGGCAGTGGATTTTTTGGTGGGCACGATCACGCGCTCTCATGATGATATTGACCTGATTATCTGGTTACGGGATGCCCCCGCTTTTCGCAAAGCACTTAGGGCGCACGGATTTGTTGAAGCACCGCCGCCCCCGGAGGAGCACGAACTGCATACCCATTACTCGAAGCAGGGCCAGAAGATGGATGTCATGTTTATTTATCAAAAGGAAGATGGTATCTACTGGTCGGACTGGTGCTGGCCTGGGGGTTCCTTTACGCCGTTGGAAGGTCGGTTAGACAAAGTGGTGTGTCCGGTGGTGGGCGGGAAAACTTTGCTGGGGGCAAAAGAAGGATATTGGCGGGAAGGGGTCGATCCAGAAGACGAGGAAAAGTGCCTGCTGGATATTGCCAGCCTGCGCTCTCTCTTCGGGGAAGGGGTCTGAGCAGCCCTTTTGTTCCTTTGTAGGGATCGCCTGCTCAGAGGAGGCCGCTTTTTTAGGTGTGCCCGGATGCTGAACGCCGCTCCGCAGGAGGGACAAGGAATGAGCAAAAATAGATTGAAACCGAAAGGGGTGCGTGATGCCGATTACGCTGCTGATTGCTGAAGATGATCCCGCGACCCGCGAAACGCTTTCCCGTCTGCTGTCCCTCGAAGACGATCTGCGCGTGGTGGGGCAGGCGGCCAACGGCGAAGGAGCCTTGCGCCTGCTGCGTGAAACGCGCCCCCAGGTTTTGCTCACCGACATCGAAATGCCGAAGCTGAACGGCATTGAACTGACCCGTTTCGCCAAAGCCGAGTTTCCCGACCTCGCCGTTTGCATCCTCACTATTTATCACGATGACGCCAATGTATTCGAGGCCATCAAAGCCGGAGCCACCGGCTATGTTCTCAAGGATAGCCCGCCCGAAGAAACCGTCACCGCCATTCGTACCCTTGCAGAGGGAGGAGGTCGGCTTCATCCTTCCATTGCAGCGCGGGTACTGGCCGAATTCAACCGCATCAGCCTGAAACGAACCACCGACCTCACCGCATTCTCCGAGTTGACGGAGCGGGAAATCGAAGTGCTCAAAGAGATCACCACAGGCAAGCGCAACCGCGAAATCGGTGAAACGCTGTTCATTGCAGAAAAAACCGTGAAAAACCACATTTCCAGCATCCTGATGAAGCTGCAGGTCAACGACCGCACCGAAGCCGCTATGCTGGCAGCAAAACACGGCCTTGTTCAGCCCTAACCGCGCAAAATTCGTGCAACGTTTATGCCCCTGCCTTCCGTCCTATAGAACAGAAAGTCGTCGCTGGCTTCATCCATCCCCCAACGTTAGGAATTCATCGTTCTATGGAGTGGCTCTCAAACCCGCAGGTCTATATCGCGCTGATTACCCTCACCATTTTGGAAATCGTGCTGGGCGTGGACAACATCGTTTTTCTTACCATTTTGTCTGGCAAACTTCCTGCTGACCAGCAGGAAAAAGGTCGAAAAACCGGCTTGATTCTCGCTGTTATCCCTCGCGTTGCGCTTTTGCTGACGATTGGCTGGATCATCCGTCTCAACACCCCGCTGTTTCATCTGCCTTTTCCTGAAACCGACAAAGAGCACGGCACGGGGGACATGGGAATTACGGGGCAGAATCTTGTGTTTATCCTCGGCGGCCTCTACCTGATGTACAACAGCGTGAAAGAAATTCATCACAAATTGGAAAGCAAGGGCGGTGAAACTGAAGAAACGGAAAGCACGGGCACGGTCACGTTTGGCGGAATCATGCTGCAGATTATGGCCGTGAATGTAGTTTTTTCGCTGGACTCGGTAATTACGGCGGTGGGCATGGTGGAACCCGCACGAGTGGGCGGTAATCCGATCGCTATCGGGGTGATGATCGGGGCGGTGCTGCTCTCGACCCTGGTGATGCTGGGGTTTGCCGGCCCCGTCGGGCAGTACGTTGAAAAGCATCCGACGGTGAAAATGCTCGCGCTGTCGTTTCTGATTTTGATTGGAGTGAATCTTTTAGGGGAGGGATTTCACCAGCATATCCCGAAAGGTTATACCTACTTTGCGATGGCGTTTGCGATTGGCGTGGAGATGTTGAATCTGCGTGTTCGCAAACGGGCGTATCGTGCAAGTGCCTGAAAAACAAAGGAGATAGAGCATTGGCGAATTATCGCGGGGTGATTGTGGGCGCAGGCGGAATGGGGCGAACCTGGGGCAAAAATCTCAAAGGGCACAGCGCGGTGCAGACAGTCGGGTGGGTGGATATTCGCCCGGAAGCCGCTGCCGAAGCCGCTGCCGAATTGGAGCTGACCGGCGTTTGGACGGGCAGCGATCTGGAAAAATGTCTTTCGGAAACCAAACCCGATTTTGTGGTGGATGTGACGATTCCTGAAGCGCATCATGATGTGACTCTCCTCTCGCTGGCGGCAGGCGTTCCGGTTTTGGGCGAAAAGCCGATGGCCTCCTCAATGGAAGAGGCGCGGGAGATGGTGGCCGCGTCTGAAAAGGCGGGGAAACTGTATATGGTGAGTCAGAGCCGCCGTTATGACGGGCGAATACAGGCTTACAAAAAACTCATTACGGAAAATCTCGGTGCGCTTGGCATCTTGAATTCGGACTTTTACATCGGGGCGCATTTCGGCGGGTTTCGCGATGAAATGGATCATGTGCTCATCCTCGATATGGCGATTCACACCTTCGATGCCGCCCGGTATCTCTGCGACTCCGAAGCCGTGTCCGTTTACTGCGAAGAGTTCAATCCGTCCTGGAGCTGGTTTCGGGGGAATGCCTGCGCGACCGCAATTTTCGAGATGGCGAACGGGCTGCGCTACACGTATCGGGGTGCCTGGTGCGCCGAAGGCAGAATGTCTTCCTGGGAAAGCGACTGGCGAGCGGTTGGCGAAAAAGGAACCGCGCTCTGGAACGGGCACAGCGAAATTTCCGCCGAAGTGCTGGCGGAGACGGAACCTGGCTCTTTCCATTCGAACACCGAGCCGCGCACGGTACAGATCGAACAAATTCCGGGCAATATCGCTGGTTCCCTGCGGGATTTTCTGAACGCTCTCGAAACGGGAGCGACCCCGATGGGCGAGTGTCACGATAATATCAAAAGTCTTGCTATGGTGTTTGGGGCCATCGAGTCGGCGAAAACCGGTCAGCGGGCAAAAATACAACTTTAAAAACAGCACTCAACGCAGCTGCCGAGAAAAAATATGGCTTAGATAGACCTCGACAATCGCACCGCCGGAGTGTGCGACTGCCCCAAGTGCACATTCACGATGGTTCCGCTTCGGCAGCACAAGTCGATCCGCGTAGACGAAGGTTACAGCGTAGACGAAGGAACCGGATCGCTCTTGATCGTCCGGCTGCTGTTCGGCTGGGCGGGGGTGCTGGGCCAACTGCTTCACCACTATGTTCTTGGCCTTCTTCTGGCAAAAACCGCCGGGGAACAGCGGCAAAACCGCTATGACCGTCGTTTAAAAGACTATCCGAACTCAGCCATTTGTACGCATTGCTGCCACCGCATCAGGCAGAAATAACGGTTTGCGTTAAGGGTTCTGGGGCGGCCCTGGCCTTGGTCGGAAAAGCGGTTCGCCGGGGAAATCGGCGCAAAGCCTCGCGCTTCTGCTTCGCCGCGGGAGCGGTCGTGTTCATTGCTGAGCGTCGGCTTCGCGTCGGCTTCTGCCAGTCTCCTTCAGGGCGGGACAGATGGATTTTTTGAAGGGGCTGTTTTTCGCCATCGGGATCGTCCTTTATAACCGCGCTCTTTAGAGAAAGCAGGCTCTTGTGCTCTCACCAAGTTCTGAAACCGTTTCGCTGGAGGAAATCTGCCGCCGCCTGCGCGAGCAGCTCGAACTCTCGAACCGGGCACGAGAAGAGGCTCTGCGCCTTTGCCGCGAGGTGATCCAACATTCGTCGAAGGCGATTCGGGCGGTTCACCGAGGGGAGCTTGCGGAGGCACGAATTCTCACCGACGGCGCAAAAGACCGGGTGGAGCGGGTGAAAACGGCCTTGGCTCCCCATCCTGATCTTTTTCATGCCGGGTATGTTCATGACTCGCAAAAGGAGTACGTTGAGGCGGAAGCGATGCTGGCGATTGTGGGCGAGTGTCCGCTCCCGGACTTCGGGGTGTTGGGGGTAGAAATCCCCGCTTATCTCAATGGACTGGCGGAAGCGGCCAGCGAAAGCCGCCGGTTTGTGCTCGAAAAACTCAAGGGGGGCGAACTCCGCCGGGCCGAAACCGTGCTGAAAACGATGGATGACATTTACTACGAAATGGTTTCCTTTGATTTCCCCGATGCCGTGACCGGCGGGTTAAGGCGCACGACCGATGCATTGCGGGCGGTGCTGGAACGAACACGGGCCGACTTGACCCTGACGGCGGTGCAGAAACGGCTGGAGACCACGATTTCAGAGGCCTTGGAACGCAGTGGAACGCTCCAGAAATAATTTTGGTTCCCTCGCGAACATTTTTTAACAAACCTTCGTCTATTCAATTGTGATCTCCTTTCTGTAATTTTGGTTATCGTGTGGGCCGCGAATGAATAAGTGAACGATTTCGTTCCTTCTTTTTCGCGGTCATTTTTTATGCGTAAAAGTTTTCACTCCCCGTCCCCGCTCCTGAAAAGAAGAAGTGCTTCTTCGTGATCGGGCGACATCTTCAGCACCTGTCCGAAGGCCGCCTGTGCCTCGACTGTGTTTCCCTGAGCGAGAAGAACGCAGCCCCGCTTAAATTCCGCTTCCACCTTCAAGGCCCTGTCGGGAGCCGCCGCAAAAGCTTGTCCATAAAGCTCGCCTGCCTGCTCATAATGCTCGAAGGTGCGTTCGACATCGGCGGTTTCGATCATCAGGTAGGGGTTGTCGGGTTCGGAGAACAGGGCGCGGTGGTAGGCTTCGAGCACGGCAGGGTGTCTGCCTTCGCCCTGCCGCCGCATGAGAATTCCGGCATAAAGCCAGGCGAGGTGAGGATAGTCCGCTTCGAGGGCCAGCGCACGTTCTGCAGTGGTCTGGGCTTGAGGCAGCCAGTCGCAGAGCATCAGCAGCGTCGCGGCCTCAAAAAGAGCGGCCACCTCCAGAGCTTCGGACTGCAGCCAAGAAGTCAGGCAGAGAGCCGCCCCATGACTGTCTCCGCCTGCCAGCAGAGATTGAGCGCGGGTCAGAACGGGTTCGCTCATTGGTTTCTTTCTGTGGCCCGACGCGGCATGGCGAGAGGGAAGAGTTTGTGTCAAAATAAAGCAGCGATTCTCCTCAATTACGTTTCGGGAGGCAAAAAAATACGCCGGGAAACAGACGGCACGCAATTCTGTCTGTTTCCCGGCGATTCCACTCCCAGAGCACCTGCGTGAGTTGATCTCATGGAGGATACGGGCGAATCTATCAGGGTTTCCCCTATTCGAGCTGCATTGAATTAGACAGGCCTGCGCCGGGGAGGTTTCAGCAGTGTTGGATTTTTTTTCTGGGAAAGGAAAAGCATTGAGAAGTCACGAGGCTCAGCGCAGCTGGATCGAAGTGAATTTAACCGCACTTCAGAACAATGTGATCGCGCTGCGGGCCTATCTCGACCCGGAGTGCGGTATTCTGGCGGTGGTCAAAGCAGACGCTTACGGGCATGGTATGGAGGCGGTTTCCAGGGCGGCTCTGGACGCCGGGGCATCCTGGCTGGGAGTCGCCTCTGTCTCTGAAGGGGCTTTACTGAGGGAGGCCGGGATTGAGGCTCCGATTGCGCTGATCGGCCCGTTTGCGCCGCAGGAGGCTTCAGAAGTTCTGCTCGCTTCTTTGGTTCCAGCAGTGGGAGAGCGGGGAACGCTGAGGGCACTTGCAGAGGCTAAAATCGAAATGGAGCACCCTGGATTTCCCGAAATCCACCTGGAAATCGAAACGGGGCTGGGAAGAGGAGGAGTACTCCCGTCAGAAGCGGTGGCTTTGTGGCGGGAGGCGGAGCGTTTCGGCTTTGCGGTCACCGGAGCGATGCAGCATTACGCGGAAGCCGATGCCGAAACCGAAGAGGTCAATCGGCGGCAGCTTCAGCAGTTTTTTGGAGCGGTGGAAGCGTTGGAGAAAGCCGGGGCCGAGCTGGAACTGCTTCATGTGGGAGCCAGCGCGTCCACGCTTCGCTCGCTTCCGCTGCTTTCGCTCACCCGCCTCGGTCTGCTGATGTACGGAATTCGGCCTTCGGTTCCGCGCCACGAATTCGAGCCTTTTCTCACGCCGGTGCTCGCGCTGAAATCCCGGATTGCCTCCATCCGCACCCTTCCTGCCGGACATTCGATCAGTTACGGCGGAACCCATGTTCTCTCTCGCCCGTCCCGCGTGGCGACCCTGCCGATTGGCTATGGAGACGGCTACCCGCGCCGCCTTTCCAATCTCGGCTCGGTGTTGATTGCGGGGGGCCGCGCCCCGATTTTGGGGCGCGTCTGCATGGATCAAACGGTGGTGGATGTCACTGACCTGCCCGAGGCCCTGCCGGGCGACGAGGCCGTGCTCATCGGAACTCAGGGCGCGGAGAGCATTAGGGTGGAAGAAATTGCGCAGAAGATCGAAACCACCGTCCATGAGATTACCGCCTGCTTGACGGCTCGGCTGCCTCGACTTTATTTCGGGGGGTGACAAATCGCGCCGCGCATTCCAGTTTTGCTTCGCTCGGTTTCAGTTTCAGAAAATGCACGAACGTTCGAACACTGCCTGCCGGGTCGCGAAGAATGTCCTCATACTCAATTTCGAGATAGCAGTGCGGCCCTTTTCCAAAATGCAAGGCTTCCGCCAAATACGCCTCCGAAAGATGGATGCAGTCTTCGGCACACAGGAGATCGGCGGGACGGGACAAGTTCGACGGCCCTAAACCCAGTCGCCGCGTGACCGCCTGAGCCAGACGCTGCGGGCGGCTTAGCAGTGAAACGAGGCGTGCACCTGCAGAGGGGACTGCCGCCGTCTTTTTTGTTTCTGCCTCGGCACGGCGCATCAGGCTTTCCACAACCCCCTTCGTTTCTCTGCGAACGTGGATGATTTTTGCTTCCGGGAAAAGTTCGAGCCAGTAAGAGAGCAGGAGCGTGGTGCGCGGGTCTTTCCACCCCCACATCGAGAGGGAGCGCGGGCGGCGTTCCACAAAAAAGTCTTCAGCAAGGCGGTGAAAGGTCGCTCGGCCCATCTTTTGCAGGCTTCGACGCCGAAAGGCAGGATCGTCCCGCTTTTTCAGAAACGGCTCGATGTGATTCCAGGAAGCCCCGGCGTCCTCCAGAATCGCCTCGTTCAGAAGCCGAAAGCACGTCGCTTCGCCGTAGCCGTTTTCGCGCATTTTGGCATCGGGAAGCGCAGGGGCGTTGTCCTCTCCACAGCACGGAGCAAAATCGGGGTCTAAATAGACGCCCAGCAGCGACAGCATTCCGGCGACCAGACTTGTTCCAGAGCGATGCATTCCAATCAGGATTACGGGCGGAGGGAGCTGCCGAAATTCGGGGGAGATGGGAACGGCGGCGGTTCGATCCAACGGCGCAAAGGGGGGAAAGTTCTCCATACAAATTAACTACCTTTCAAGCATTGTTTTCAGACGGCGAAGGTGAGATGCGGGAGAACAGAAATAAAAATTCACACCTCGGAAGCGTTTCCTGTTTTTCGATGAATTTTCGGAGAGAAAGCTTCCCTTCGGCAAGGGATCGGACGCACACGAAAAAGGAAAGTTCATGAAGATCGAAAAAAAGAGGAGAGAACTCTAGGATAACCAGAGTTCTCTCTTTTAAGAAGGATTGAGGTGTGAAAAGCAGAGGCTAGCGGCGGGCACACACATAGATTCGGCGGAACAGGGCTTCACTGAGATGGCTGATCGCCACTCCTTTGCGGCTGGAAGAGGCATGGATAAAGTAGCCGTTTCCAATGTAGAGTCCGGTATGGGTCACTCCGACCCGCTCGGTGCGCCGCCCGAAATAAAGCCGATCTCCGGCCTGAAGCTGATCCTTCGGGACCGGGACTCCATACGCCATTTGGTCGGAGCCGAGGCGCGGCAGTTTGAAGCCCTGCGAACCGAAGACGTTTTTGACAAACCCGGAGCAGTCAATTCCGTTGAAGGTGTTGCCGCCCCACACATAACGCACCCCCAGATAACGGTAGGCATCGTTAAGCAGGTTTTGCGGGTCGCCGGTGAAATAGGGCGCGGCACTTCGCGGGTAAATATCGCCGGGATCGGTTCCGCTGGGCATCGCGCCGGAATAGGCGGGAGCGTTCGAGACGACTTGATACTCCATTGGCTTCACGCTGGAGCGCGGAACCCAGCCAATTGAACTGTCCGCCATCAAAATGCCGCACCACTCGCCGTACTCCTGCTTCAGCGCAACATAAGTTCCCGCCTCTGCCGTGATGAGAGAGGGCGAGGTACGACTGTGCCCCCGGCGAATGACCGTTGGAGTTTCCAGCAGGCCGAGCCTTCCTACTACGATTTCCCGGCGGGCGCCCCCGGCGCGTGAGGGCAGCGAACCTCGCTTGGGAGCCGCACCGCGCCGCGTTTTTCGGACGGGTTCGCCAAACGGATTGGGGTTTGAGCGGGGACGGTTTTGCCGCTCGGCTTCAAGACGGGCTTCTTGTGCCTCTCTGGAAGGCGGAAGGGTCAGCGTTAGTTCACCGTCGGCGAGCGCGGCAAAGGGAGCGAGCGAAAAGCCCAGGCTTATAGAAGCGGCACACGCAAGAAAAGGGAGTCGAAAGCGCACGATCTTACTTACCTCGTAAAAAGTTGGTGATGTTCAGTCCGATTGTCGGTTTTAAGGAGAGGGTTCTTCAGCTTTTCAGAAGTGAGAACGAAAAAACGGTTCGGTATGTGAAAGACGGTTTCAGCAAGGCACTTTGACGGTTCGCCGGAATTCGGCGGGATTCCTGCACGAGAACCTTGCGGCTCACGGATGACTTTCAAAACAAGGAAGAAGGCGATTCCGGCAAACTAAAGATCACGCTCAATGGTATAGCGGGCGACGGCTCGCAGCGGGTCGGCGCGTTCATCGAAGTGCGCAAGGGTTTCCAGAGCGGCTTCCACCTCTGCGTGTGCCTTGCGGCGCGACTCCTCCAGCCCGTAGAGGCGGGGGTAGGTGGCCTTATCGCGCTCTTCGTCGGAACCGACCGGCTTGCCGAGTTTGTCCTGATCGCCGGTGATGTCGAGAATATCGTCGGCGATCTGAAATGCCAGCCCGATGTGTGCGCCGTAGCGGGTCAGGTTTTCGATTTGTGCTGGGGTTCCGCCTGCGAGCATCGCTCCCGCCTTCACCGAAGCCGTGAGCAAAGCCCCGGTTTTGTGGGCATGGATGTAGTGGAGGGTTTCCGGCGTTACTTCCTGCCCCTGCGATTCCATGTCCACCACCTGCCCGCCCACCATGCCCCAGGTTCCAGAGGCTTCGGCCACCAGGCGAAGGGTCGGCAAAATCCGCTCTGCCGGAACACGGGACACATTTTCGGCGATCAGTTGAAACGCCAGGGCCAAGAGCGCGTCTCCTGCCAGCAGAGCCATCGCTTCGCCGTAGACTTTATGGTTGGTGAGGCGGCCCCGCCGGTAGTCGTCGTTATCCATACAGGGAAGATCGTCGTGGATCAGGCTGAACACATGGATACATTCGAGGGCGCAGGCGGTGGGCAGTACGGCTTCGGAGTCGCCGCCCACCGCTTCGGCAGAAGCCAGCGTGAGGATCGGGCGCAGACGTTTGCCCGAAGCCAGAACGCTGTAGCGAAGGGACTTGTGCAGGGTTTGCGGCTGTGAATTTTCGGCGGGCAGAAAATGTTCTAGTGCCTTTTCGATGCGCTGCTGCTGTTGGGTGAGGTAAGTTTTGAGATCCATTGAAGTCACGACGGGAAAAAACTCCGGGAACGAAAGGTTGAGCGTTCAGGTTCTTCTATTCTACCAGCACCGCGAGGGTCTCCGCTACCGCTGCCAGATGTTGATCGAACGAAAACATTGGGGCCGAGGTGATACCGGGCGCGAAGGTGTCGGGAGCGGCAGGCACGTGCAGAAAGCCGACCGGGGTTTGCGGCGTGTGGATTCGGGCAAAATCGAGGGCGCGAAACAGTACATGATTGCACAAATAATTTCCGGCGGAAGCGGAGAGGATCACGGGCAGCCCCAGGGCTGCGATCCGATCCCGAATTTTTTCTGCTGGAAAGGTCGAGGGCAGAAACGGCGGCGCGGTTTCCTTGATCTGAAGAGCGTTCGGTGTGAAGCCGTCTTCATCGGGCAGGGCGGCGTCCACATTCTGCCCCTGTGTTTCCACGCGCCAATGAAGGCTTCCGGTGGCGACGCCCAGCAGCAAAATCGCATTGTAGAGAGCAGGCTGCCCGCTGTTGTCCGTGAGAAGCCGTGCCAGCTCCTGCGGAACGCGGGTGAACGAAACCGGAAAAATGTGCGAGGTGAGCACACTTCCTGCGGGCGGATTTTCCCGGAAGTGTGCGACGATTTGCGCCGTTGGGTTGTGGACGACCCGCCGAAAATTTCCAAACCCGGTGAGTAGAATTCGTTTCATCGCGGTTTCAACAAAAGGCCGCTGCCGGTTCCGTTTCCAGGGAAACCAGAAAACGGTCGAACAAAGCCAGAGCGCGTTCCCCTTTGAGCCGTCCCTTTTCACGTTTGTCTTTGACGGGTGCCCCGGTCAGCTCCGGCACCACGCCCCAGTTTGAGTTCATCGGGGCAAAGTGTTTGGGGTCGCTTTCCACCAGATACGCGCACAGGGAGCCGAGCACCGTTTCACGCGGCGGCAGGGCAGCGGAAAGCCCGCACCGTTGGCGGTGGGCGTTCAGTCCGGCGATCATGCCGATGGCTGCCGACTCCAGGTACCCCTCTACGCCCGTCATCTGTCCGGCGAGAAAAATGCCCGGATGCTCCCGCAGCTGCCCGGTCGCCTCCAGAAGTTTCGGAGCATTGACGTAGGTGTTGCGGTGCATCACGCCGTAGCGGACGAACTCGGCGTTTTCCAGCCCCGGAATCAGTTTTAAGACTCGCTTTTGCTCGCCCCATTTCATGCGCGTCTGAAACCCGACCAGCCCCCAGAGCGTTCCTTCTTTGTTTTCCTGCCTCAGTTGAACAACGGCGTAAGGACGGCGGCCTGTGCGCGGATCGGTGAGGCCAATCGGTTTCATGGGGCCGAACGCGAGGGTTTTGGGGCCGCGTCGGGCGAGTTCTTCCACCGGAATGCACATCTCGAAAAACACCATTTTGGACGCAGGAGCGAGGCCCGCCTCGGCTTCGAAGTCGTGAAGAGGGGCTAGCTCCGCCGTGTTCAGGGCTTCCCAGAAAGCGGTGTACTCGTCTTTGTCCATCGGGCAGTTGAGGTAGTCGGCACTTTCCTCCTGCGACGGCATTCCGCAGCCCGCGCCCTCTTCGGTCTGGGGGGACGGGACAGGCTCCAGCCCGCTGCCGCGTCCCCGGCGTGAGGCACGAAACACTTTGGTGAGGTCGAGGCTGTCGTAAGTGAGGGTGGGGGAAACGGCATCGTAAAATGAGAGGCTGTCTCCGCCCGTGAGTTTGGCGATTTCAAGGGCGAGCGCGTCGGAGGTCAGCGGGCCGGTGGCGATCACGAGCGGACGAGACGGAGGGAGCGCGGTTACCTCCTCCCGCACGAGGGTGATATTGGGGTGGGACGCCAGCGTTTCGGTGATTTCCTGGGCAAACGGCTCCCGGTCAACAGCGAGGGCTTCTCCGGCAGGCACGGCGTGTTTTGCCGCAATCGGCAAAATAACGGAACCGAGCCGCCGCATCTCTTCTTTCAAGACGCCGCTCGCGTTGGTCAGCAGATTGGACTTAAAAGAGTTGGAGCAGACGAGTTCTGCCAGATCGCCCGTTTTGTGAACCGGGGTGTTTCGGGTGGGGCGCATTTCGTAGAGGGTGACTTTGGAGCCGCGCTGTGCCGCTGCCCACGCCGCCTCACATCCCGCAAACCCGCCCCCGATCACCACGATTTCTGATTTTGTGCTGCTCATGTTACGTTTCTACATTTCTGCGGAGCCGGGTTGTTTCCCCGCTCATCTCGGTTTATTATGCCGCGATCCCCCGCGCACGTCAAGGAAACGCCGTCTTTCCTAATGGAGAAAAACGCTCACGAAGAGGGAAATTGAAAGGACGATGAGAGTGACGGTCGTGATCCAGGCGATGATATTATAGATTTTCGAGTTGACATAATTTCCCATCAGGCGCGGCGTATTGATGAGGCGCAGCATCAGCACCAGAATGATCGGGAGCAGCACCGCCCCCACGATGTTGGGCAGGATCATAAGAGACGCCAGATTTTTCCCGCCGAACATGACCACGAGCGCACTCACGAAAATCAGGCCGGTGAACACCCCGATAAACAGGGGAGCCTCCCGCACACGCCGCCCCAGGCCTGACTCGGAGCCGAGTGATTCCGTGACGGCATAGGCCGTTGAGAGCGGCACGGTGATCGCCCCAAAGCAGGAGGCGTTGAACAGTCCGACCACAAAGAGCAGGGTGGCCGATTTGCCCGCTACCGGCTGAAGAGCGCGGGCGAGGTCTCCTGCATCGTTGAAGTTGACTTCCTGACCGGGCTTGAAAATCGTGGCCCCGCAGCTCACCGCGATCAGAAAGGCCACGAGAATGGCGGCAAAGGCTCCAAACAGCGGATCAATGGGAGAGTAATCTTCGGCGCGGGTTTTGCGGTCGCGCATGGAGGACTGGATATAAAATTGTCCCCAGGGCGTGATTGTGGTTCCGATTACGCTGATCAGGGTAAAGAGATAGCTTTTATCGTGAAGGATGGGGCGGAGGTCGGGCAAAAAGGTTTGATGGGCCACCTCCCCCCAGTTGGGTCGGGCAAGAAACGCCGAAAACAGATAGGCGATGTAAACGAGCGACGCCGACAGCAGAATCTTGTTCACGCGCTCATAACTGCTGTGGAGCACGAGATACCAAATGCCGAATGCCACGACCGGCACGGCGAGAAACCGAACCATCCAACGCTCATGCGGCGGCAGAAACGCTTCCAGGCCGAACGAAATTCCCGCAAACTCCGAAATCGTGGTGGCAAAATTGGCGATCAACAGGGCGATCATCGCAAACAGGGTGATCTTGACGCCGTACTCTTCCCGGATGAGGTCGGCCAGCCCTTTTCCGGTGACGGCTCCCATCCGGGCGCACATTTCCTGGCAGACACCCAGGCTGAACATCACCAGCAGGAGCGACCAAAGCAGATTGTATTTGTACTGCGCCCCGGCCTGCGAATAGCCGAGAATGCCCGATGCATCATTGCCCCCGAACGCCGTGATAACGCCGGGGCCCAGCATGGCCAGGAGCAGAAAAACCCGATTGTTCTTGAAGCGGCGTCGAAATCGCCGCAGGCTTTTTCCCAGCATTGCCTGTCCCCGTAGTCCAGAGAAGTTGATCCTGCCTCTCAAAGCCAAACGCAAAAATCAATTCAACGATCCAGTCCGAAAATAAGGGCACAAAAAAACGGGGCGCAACGGCTGCGCCCCGTTTCGCCGACTTCGCGCTTCGCCGCGCTACTTTTTCATCGGAGCCCAGACCGATTGAGAGTTGTCTCCTCCCAGCTTCTCGGTCAGGTTCAGGGCATTGGTGCCGTCACTATTGATAACCCACAGATCGTGGCCTCCGTCGGGGCGGCGCATTTCGTAGAGCAGCCGCGCTCCATCGGGCGACCAGCGTGGATTGGCGGGAATGCCTTTGGCGTCGGCCCTGAGCATCAGGTGCGTCAACACGGTTTTCGCGTCCTCTTTCGTCTGGATCGTTCCGGTTTGAGTCAGCGAGGAGACGGCGATGCCCCGGAGCGTTCGGGTAGTTTCATCGGGAGCCTCCCAGACTTCGAACGCGATGAGTTGACCATCGGGAGACCAGGCGATGTTTTTTGGCTCGATGGTGCCGCCAAGCATCGAGATCATCAGGTTTCCTTTGGGCTTGCCGTCCGTGCCGCTGAAATCCCAAAGCCGGATTCCGCTCGCCACCGTCGGTTTGCCATTGACCAGAATTGGCTGTCCTTTGTCATTCAGAATGTCGCGCTCGACAAAACTCGTGGCCAGGCGATTGCCGTTGGGTTCCCAGGAGAGATACGCTTCTTTGCCGAAGTCAATGGGCATGGTGCCTTTGAGGTTGGGATGCAGCACCCGAACCACCTGATCCGTTGCGGAGATTTCGCCGCCGGAGGCCGGGGTGTCTTCGGCACTCATGGCCTGCACCGCCGCAATTGCCACCCCGTCGGGCGCAAACGCCGCTTTCAGAAACGGCCCCTTTGGTTCGACCGAGGAGGGGGCTTCGCCGTCGCCGGGGGCATTGCCCGCCTGCGGCTGGGGAAGCAGCTGATCCACGTCGTTGCCGTTGAGCAGCACGGTTTTGACGGCTCCCTGCGTGAGAAACAAAATATGTTTTCCATCGGAGGAAGCCGCTGGCTGAAATTTGTTGCCCGTGCCGTAGGTGAGCTGGCGCGGGTCGCCCTGCCCCAGCACATAGATTTGCATCACTTTCGAGTCGGAGCGGTTCGACGAGTAGAGCAGGCTTTTGCCGTCCGAAGTCCAGGCCGGGTCTTGCTTGTTCGATTTGTCGTCGGGCGGTGTGAGGCGGCGCAGGTCGCTGCCGTCTGCACGCACCGCATAGAAAGTGGTGTTGCCATCCTTTTCTTGGTGGATAAACGCGACATAACTGCGCGAGTCGAAATCAATTCCCTGCACCGTTCCGATGCGGCCCCGGCTGGAAACCCAGTAGAAATAGGCGATCAGCAGCAGCAGTGCCACCAAAAAGAGAAGAATCCAATTTTGCCGCCGCTGCTTTTCCCGCTGCCACCAGTCGGGGAGAGTGGGGTCTGCCTGTGTTTTTTCCATACGATTTACTCCCGAAAGAAAAGACCAGAAAAAAGATGAAAAGTTGGGAGACGCAAGCCGCGCCCCGGAGTCTATACGGCGATCCGGGGCGCGATCATTTCAGGGACAGGTTAGCACGGTACAAGAGCAAAAGTCAAGGCAGAACAGGGTCTCTGCCAGAGACTGCCGCTGACAAAGACATTCGTTCACTCAATCTACCGAGAGCAGGCCTGGACAAAGTACGCTCTGGTCGTACTCCGCTTTCCGTTCGCGTTGATTTTCCGCCTCAATCCAATTACTCTCTGATCGGATTGTCAAGAGTTGAGCGGCTGGACTGCTTTCTTTTCCTGACCTTTGACCCAAGCCGTTTTTGTGCTGGCCTAAATCCCCTCCCGGCTTTGGCGCAGAAGTTCGGCGTTATCGTTCGGGCGTTTCGGGACATAACCGGGAAGCGGCAGCAGGTGCAGATGGATTGCGTCCAACAAATCGTTGGAAAAGGGAAAAAATGCTTCTTCGAGTTCATCGGGCGGCGTGATCCAATTGCGTGCCCCGACCACTACCGGCGGAGCATCCAGCTCAGAAAACGCGAACTGAGTGATTTTGGAAGCGAGGGTGTGCAGAAAACTTCCGCGCTCGCAGGCATCCGACACCAGCAGAATACGCCCGGTTTTTTTGACACTTTCGAGAACCCTCCCGAAATTAAACGGAACCAGTGAGCGGGCGTCTATTACCTCGGAAGACAGCGCAAAGCGGTCGGCGAGAATTTCGGCGGCTTCCAGCGCACGATAAAGAGCCGCTCCCACCGTCAGGATCGTCAGGTCGCTTCCTTCCCGCTTCACTTCCGGCTCTCCAAAGGGGACGGAATACTCTTCCCGCGGAACCCCGGTTTCTCCATGAAACAATTCCGGGTAGTCGTAAATCCGCTGGCTCTCAAAGAAAATTACCGGGTCGGTTCCCGTCAGGGCGGTGTTCATCAGTCCCTTCGCATCATAGGGGGTCGCCGGGAAAACCACCTTTAAGCCGGGAATATGGGCACAAAGAGACGACCAATCCTGCGAATGCTGCGCCCCGTATTTGCTCCCCACCGAAACCCGCAGCACTACCGGCATTTTAAGGACACCGCCCGACATCGCCTGCCACTTCGCCAGTTGATTGAAAATTTCATCGCCTGCTCGCCCCAGAAAGTCGCAGTACATCAGTTCGATCAAGGCCCGCCCGCCGCTTAAAGCATAGCCCGCCGCCGTGCCCACAATGGCCGCCTCGGAAATCGGGCTGTTGAACAGGCGATGGTACGGCAAAATTTCCGTCAGGCCGCGATAAACGCCAAAGGCCCCGCCCCAGTCCCGGTTTTCTTCTCCATAGGCGATCAGGCTTTCATCCGACCTAAAACGGGCGTAAACGGCCTCGAACAGCGCGTCGCGAACCGAGATACACTTGGCCTTCGGAAGCAGCTCGCCGTTTTCTCCAATGCCGGAGCGGGAACGCTTGGCGAGGCGGGAATCCGGGGCCGGGGGCTCCTCCCTTTCGGACGGTTCTTTCGGACCTGCCGGGGGCGTGGAAAAGGTGGTGCGCTCCAAGAGGTTTCCCGCCGCAAACAAATTGGCACGAGGTGAAAGGTCGGGTGAAACCGCCCGCCGGAAAGCGCGATAGATCAGAGCATCAATGTGCGGGAAAACTGCCTCGAAGTAGGTTGTATCGCACAGTCTGGCCTGCATAAGGCTTTCCCCGTAGGTCAGCAGCGAGTCCACTTTTTGCCACGCTTCGATTTCGGATTTGTCCCGATAGCTTGCTGCATCGGAGGGAGAATGACCGCTGAACCGATAAGTGATCGTGTCGAGAAGCGCAGGGCCGTCTCCTCGCTCCAGAAGCCGCCGTTTTCGGGCGGTGGCGTCGGCAATTGCCAGCGGCTGATAGCCGTCTACGCGCTCCGCGTGCATCTGCTCCGGGTTTACTCCCGCCCCCATTCGCGCTAGAATTCCCGCGCCGCCCGTTTCTCCAACGGGCTGCCCTCCCATGCCGTAGAAATTATTGATGAAATTGAACAGGATCGGAAGCCCCCCGTTGTGTCCGTCGGGCTTTTCCCAGAGCGTCTTGAATTGATCCATTGCTGCAAACTGAAGAGCTTCCCACACCGGCCCGCACGCGGCGGAGGCATCGCCGATATTGCAGACCACAATCCCCGGCGTGCGATGAACCCGGCGATAAAGAGCCGCCCCCACCGAAATGTCGGCGGAGCCGCCGACAATGGCATTGTTGGGGAAAACGCCGAAGGGCGTGAAGAAAACGTGCATCGAGCCGCCCATGCCCCGGTTGAAGCCGGTTTCGCGCCCGAAAATTTCCGCCAGCGTTCCGTAAAGCAGAAATTCTATCGCTTTTTCTTTTACGGAAGCCGGAGCGGAAGCACGAGTTTCAGAGAGAGGATCGGAAGGGAGGGGGTGCTCGATCACGCGCAGAATTTCGCCTTCGAAGTACCGTTCCATGATCTCAAGAAGGGCGGCCTCTTCCAGCCGATGAATGGCGGAAAGACCTTTGGCGAGCGTTTCGCCGTGACTGCGGTGCGAGCCGAAAATGGCGTCTTCGGGGCAAAGTGAAAAGGCCTGCCCGACGGCTGCCGCCTCCTGCCCAATGGAGAGATGCGCGGGGCCGCGATGAGTGTAGGCGATTCCGGCGAACGTCCCCCGGAGTTTCACCTCGTTCAGCATCGTCTCAAAAGCACGAATGAGGGCCATATCCCGGTGAATGCGGAGAAGATCGTCCCGCGAATGCCGCTCTACTTCGCTGGAAAGATTGCGGCTGTACTGATTGAGGGGGATCGGCTGAAATTCAAGAAAGCCGCGCCCCCGCACGGCATCGGGGTGGATTGGCAGAGATTTAGGCATAAAGAGACCGTCCGAAAGTCGAAAATCGTCAACTTACCATACCCTAAAAGCGAGCCGCGTGTTCTCGGACCTTCTCGATCCATTGAAAAACCCCCGTTCCTGTGTTACAGGAACGGGGGCTGAATTTGGTTTGCAGCCGCTTATTTTCGGCGTTTCAGAAGATGGTTGGTTCCAACGGCGGCGGCGGCTCCCGTCACAAACGGATGTCGCTGCGCGAAGTTGCGATGCCCGCCCGCAGCGGTTCGATTTTTGCCGGTGTGTTTGGCGGCTTTGTAGGCGGCAATGCCAGCAACGCCGGAAGCCAGGTGGCGATGGCGGTGCAAAACCCCGTGATGGGTGGTTTGTGCACCTGCAATGCCGGAAACGCCGAGGGTGCCTGCGAGCGCGACCAGACCGGTCAGAGCGAAAGCACGACGATTTGAGTTCGTAGTTTGGATCATCGAAAGTTCTCCTTGCGGCGGACGCCTGAGAAATTGCTGAGCCAGCGAGGAAAAACGCGCTCTGCGAAATGGTCCGTCACCCACAAGGACGCAAAAAAAGGAAGGAGGGTTTCATCAGATATTTCGGTGGAATTTTTTCTGTGGAACGGCGGTCTGAAAAAATCAGGGGGGAGCGTGAAAGCCGGAGTTCAGAGCGGGCGCGGGCGAACTTTTGACAACAGCAGGCCAGCGAGGACAGCCGCCCCTGCCCCGATCAGCAGCCCGGCAGCAATATCGAGCGGCGAATGGATGCCAGCGGCGACCCGTGAGGCTCCCACCAGAAGCGCAAGCACGAAAAGACCGACCCCGATTTTGGAAGAAACGGAAAAGGTAAGGGCGGCCAGAGCCGCACAAAATACGGTGTGGTCGGAAGGAAAGCCGTTGTCGGGTCTGTGCGGCATCAGGGGGATCCCCCCTCTGGTGAAGGGGCGCGGATCGAAATAAAGCCGCCCCGCCGCTTTTGCCAGCAAAACCGCAATCACCCCGCACACCAGGGCCTGAAGCAAAAACGAAACCCGCTTTTGCGACGGCAAGGAAATCCCCACTCCGGCGGCAGCAAGAAACACCACGACGAAAAGATACCGGGCTCCAAAGAGAATCAGCGCGTTCATGCTTTTAGTTTATTCGCTGGCGGGATAATTTCGGGTGCGTCTTCCAGTTTTTTGTGCTGTGATTTCGTGAACGCCCAAGCGACTCCGCCACCGAAAAGCGACCCCAGAACCCAGCCGCCCAGCACATCGCCCGGATAATGCACCCCGACATACACCCGCGACCAGCCCACCAGCAGAGGAAACAGGAGCAGCCAAAGCCACCGCTTCCGATGCCGGGAAACCACGAGAATAAAGGCGGCAACGGAGGCCCAGTCCGCCGAATGAGAGGAAGGAAACGAGGAGGACAGCGGATCGGTGACCGTTTGAAGATAATGCTCGTCCGCCACCACCCGGCTGACGGTTCCATCTGCAAGCGTGATCGGTCTGCAGGGGCGCGGGCGGTTGAAAATCGCTTTTGCCACCTGACTGCTGAGAACATTGGTGAAAAAGAGGGTGGCGGCAAACAACAAAATGATCTGAACGTTCCGTCGGGATTTCGCCATCAGCCAGACGGTGAGCGGCAGCACGATCAGAATCCAGAACAGGGGAGAGTGATGCAGATCGCTCAGGCGCGGCAGCATCCAATCGAGAAAAGGCGCGGTGAGATGCTCGTTGATGAGAACAAAGAGCGAGCGGTCGGCGGATTGAAGTGTCTCCATTTACGAACGACCCTCCAGAACGAGGGGAGAGGTTTCATAGCGGGCGAGCAGGTCGGCGGCTCCGTCGTAGAGGGCAATGGCTTCGGCAAGATCGGCATCGGAAAACCCGCCGGAACGAAAGGCGATCACCGGAACGCCCGCCTCCTTTCCCGCTTTGATGTCAAAGGGGGTGTCGCCGATCAAAATCGCTTCAGACGCTTCCAGCCCCAATTTTTTCAGAGCGGCCAGAACGACATCGGGTGAGGGCTTTGAGTGCTCGGCGTCGGAAGAGGAAACGGCGGCATCGAGCAGAGCCTCGATTCCGACCAGCCGAAGGGAACGTTCCAGCACTTCCTGCTCGGAACTCGTGGCGATTGCTGCCCCTTTGCCGTCCGCTTTCACCCGCTCGATAAGGGCTTTTGCGCCGGGAAACGGTTTCACCTGGGGAAAGTAGGTTTCGGAGTAAATTTCTTTCCAGCGCTGGCTGAGCTTCTCTCCTGCTTCACTCTCTTTCTCGATGCCGAGGGAAGCGGGCAGCAGATGATCGCCGCCCATCCCGATAAGAGCAAAAATCTGATCGTAGGTAACGGAAAATCCCGCCTCCGTCATGGCTTCCACCCATGCTTTTGTGTTCTGAGGATTGCTGTTCACCAGCGTTCCGTCCATATCGAAAATGACACCCTGAAGTTTCATGGCCCGTCCCTGAATTTATGGGCGATTTTCCGCCTTCTTCACGGAGGGACGGAGGGAAGAAGAGGAGGGTTCCCGAAACTAACCAAACGCACCCGGTTCGCCGACAGAGAGGGTACACTAAAAGAAAGGAGACAAGATCATGTCTAGTTTTGGACGCAAACTCGCCCGACAAATCAAACACAGCACCCCGGAGGGGAAAGAAGAAGCCAAGCAGGAGCAGGAGGCCAAAAAAGCCGCTCAGCCGCAAACTCACCTTTCCCAGCAGCAGGCCGCCAAGCCGACACGCACTGCCCCGATTGCTCAGCCTCGAATGCACCAGCGCAAAGCGGGGGGGAGTTGACCCTCGTTCGCCGAGCCTGCCCTTCGTGCCGAAGGCGGGCGGAAGGAAACGACGAAAAGCGGGTCACGGAAAACTTCTCCCGTCACCCGCTTTTTTGCTTTCGCTGCGTTTTTTTCGACGAGAAGCGTCATGCACTCCCGCTCACCCGAACGCCATTTTTCAGAAACGGCTCAGCAATGTACATCGGCCCTGTTCCTTCGGCGTTCATCACCGGCTCGGCAGAGTACTGCGGCAGGAAGATGCGTCGGATGCCCTGGCTTGTGTTGGCTCCGCTGCGGTGAAATACCGTCGAGGAAAAGACCGCAATCGAGCCTGCTGGAGCTACTACCGGATCGCCGGGGTCGCTGCCCTGATAGCCGATGAGGTCGTTGGTGTTCGGGTCTTTGGTGTGCTCTACGCGGTCCCGGGTTCCGGCGCGGTCATAGGGCAGCATATAAACGGTGCCGTTTTCTTCGGTCACGTCGTCGAGGGTGCACCAGCAGGAAACATAGGGGCGGTGTCCGGCAGGAACGTAGCCTGAATCCTGATGCCACGAAAACGACATTCCTTTTTCGGGAAATTTGACCACGTACTGCTCGAAAGAAAGATACGCATCGGGGCCAAGCAGGGCCAGGCACAGGTTCGCCATGAGATCACTGAACACGAATTCCTGAATTCGCCCGCCTGAAAACCAGGTGGAGAGAAAGTAGCGGCTGCGGCGAAAATTCAAACCCAGATGATCGGTTCCGCGCTCATCCATCCGTGCGTCTTCGGCGTTCATCAGCCGTTCGCAGTCGTCGCGCAGAAGCTGCAGGTGTTCGGGCGGAACCACGCGCTCCAAAATGAAAAATCCTTTTTGCTCGAACTGCTCGCGAAGGGCCGGGGTAATCAATTTTTCGGCGTCAAGCGTAGAAACGGTCATGGTCGGTTTCCTTTAGGCAAATTTGTTCAAATTGAAATGAGACGCAAAGCCAGCAAGAAAATTCGCGGCTTTCGATTCTGTCTTGCGTTCAGGATAACCGAAGACTGTCCGATTTGTCTATGCAGGAGTTTGCCCGATGGATTGCATTTTTTCTGGTATCGAAGCGAATCTGCCGCTTCCCGCAGCGCATGAGGGAGGCTGCTGGTATTTCCGTCATCCTCATCTCTGTTTGGATTTTCATCATCATCAGGAACTCGAACTCAATCTGGTCACGCAGGGCGAAGCCGTTTACCTGCTGGACGACCGAAAATATGCACTTCAGCGCGGCTCGCTGGTTTGGCTGTTTCCGGCCCAAAACCACATTTTGCTGGATCGCACCCCCGATTTCGAGATGTGGATTCTGGTGGTGAAGCCTGGTTTGGTCGAGCGGCTGGGTGAAAAAGCCGAGTATCGAACGCTGCGGGAAGAAAATCCTGCCGGTTCGTTTTGCCGAAGGCTGGAAGCAGAGAGGTTTCATCGGCTCTGTGTACTGCTGCGCGAGCTGGCTTCGCTTTCCGAACCGGCTCATCTGAACTCTGGGCTGGCCTACGCCCTGCTTTCGGCGTGGACGGCTTATGCGGCGGTGAGCGGCGAGGAGCTTTCCTGCCAAGTTCATCCGGCGGTGGAGGCAACTGCCCGCCTTTTGCGTGAAGACACGGAGCCGACGGGCTTGAAGCAGCTGGCCTCCCGCTTTGGCTTGAGCGCGTCCCGCCTGAGCACCCTTTTCAATGAGCAGACCGGGGTTCCGCTCGCCCGGTATCGCAATCAGCAGCGGCTGCTGCGCGTGCTGGCAGTCTATCGCGCCGACCCGCAAAGCAAAACGTCGCTTTTAGAAGCGGCTCTGGACGCCGGATTCGGCTCCTACGCGCAGTTTTATCGGGTATTTTGCAAAACGATGGGCTGCTCGCCTGCCGCCTATCTTGGCAAGCCGGAACCCGTCACACTCGATAAGCCCTAAAGCCCCGAAATGCAGGGAAAAAGAGCCGCCCTTGAGGAAGACAGGTGCGTTCTTTTTGTTTTCTTCGAAGGGCGCACACGGCCCCTTCTTTACCGCTCTGTTTTGCGCTCCAGCATGGCCTGCACCAAGGCAATAGCGGTGTCCTGGGGGATTTGAGGCTGGGTGAGCGGCGAAATCACTCTATCGGGTTTGATGCCGAAAGGGTCAACCCCTCCCTTTGGCAGACGCCGCGACCGGGTGGTTGGAACCTCGAGAACCCGCTCATGCGACGGAAGGGAAAACGAGCGCACATTCGCATAGTCGAGTACCCCCTTTGTTGTCTGGCCGTAAAGTTGAACTTTTTTGCTCTGCTTCGCCTCCAGCAGAAATTGTTCCGTTGTACTCGCGCAGCGGCGGTCAATCAGAATCGCTGCCCGCTTAGGAAGGGGAAAAACTCCGGGCAGGGTGTCTGTGGAGTCGGGGCCGGTAGAGACGAAGGTTCCCTCTCGTGCCTCGCGCATCCGCTTGAGAATGTCCTTGACCTCGGCGATCTGTTTTGTGTCCGTTGGAGGAATTTCCCTCAGCCAAGCTTCCCAGGCATCGGCGTTGGCTTTGGTGGCAAGCACGTCTACGCCAACGGTTTTCACGGGCTGAGTGTAAAGAAGGGGCCTTAGCGAAGAATAAGCAGCAGTGCTGCCTCCGCTGTTGCCGCGAACATCAAGAATGAGATTGGGGCGGGATTTGATCTCCGCATCCTGCTGTCGGATCAAGGCATCCAGGGCCGCTTTGTGCGACAGGTCGAAGTCAGGAACCGTGATAAGAAATGTTTTCGATGACAAAATTCGTCCGCTCGGCTCATCCGACCAGTTGGCAGCGGCGGGAGACTCAGGGTTCCCGAACATTCGTCTCAGGTTTTCCACTTGTTTGCCGTTTGCGTCCAGCCAGACCACCGAAAGATGCCCATCCTTGAAAAGTCTCAGATAATCGTAGAGAATTCGATTACATTCCCCGGCGGTGGTTGACTTCGCTGCTCGTTCTCTCGCGAGCTTCGTTCCTCTGTCTATAGCACCGGCCCCAAAGCGTTTTCGCTGATCGTTGTAGCCCGAATAATTGTGCTCGACCAGGGCAATCACCGCTTCGACTTCGCGAAGATTCTCCTCGCGAAGTGTCTGGCTGCTTTCTTGAAGCGACACTGGGGAAAGGGCAGCGTGAACAGGCCGAGCCGTCGGCGGGGCTGAATCTCCCGGAGAGAAGCAAGGAAAGAACGCAGCGGCTCCAGCAAGAACCAATGGGAGAAAACGAAACGGGGGCATAAAGATTTTTCCTCTTAAGTTAAAATGACGACCGCAAAATCTACTGCGACCCTTTAGACGCAGCAAGGCAAACCGCGTTACTGCGGCTTTCGGATTTTCGGAACGCTGAAGTCAGAAGCAGCCAAACAGGAAAATGCAGCCGAAAGGACGAAATGCTTTTTCCGAGGCTGGCTTTCTTCTGGGTGTCCGTCTGCGTTCCCGGCCTCCGTTCTACCCGAAAACAAGAAAGAGAACCTGATGTCACCCTCTAAGGAAAGCCTGAACAACGGCTTGTTCGAGGCCGAAGAATTTCAATCGCCGCCTGAGCCGCAAACAAACCGGGACGCGCCCCTTGCCGCTCGGATGCGCCCCCGTACCCTCGACGAATTCGCGGGTCAGGAAGGCGTGGTCGGGCCGGGAACCCTGCTTCGGAGGGCCATTGAGGGAGACAGGCTCACCTCCGTGCTTTTCTGGGGGCCGCCCGGAAGCGGCAAGTCCACCCTCGCACAGATCATCGCCCGCACCACCCGCGCTCAGTTCGAGAGTTACAGTGCCGTTACCTCCGGCGTGGCCGACCTTCGCAAGGTGATCGAGGCGGCGAAAGAGCGCAAACGCAAACTCGGACAGAAAACGATCTTGTTTGTGGACGAAATTCACCGCTGGAACAAATCGCAGCAGGACGCGCTGCTTCCCCATGTCGAAGATGGAACCGTTGTTCTGATTGGAGCTACCACCGAAAACCCCTATTTCGAGATCAATGCCGCGCTGCTCTCTCGCTCTCGGCTGTTTCGGTTTGAAAGACTCTCCGATCCCGCCGTGCGTGCGCTTTTGGAACGCGCCCTCGCTGACCCGGAACGCGGGCTGGGTTCACTGCAAGTTTCCGCTGATGAGGACGCCCTCGATTTTCTGGCGGGGATGGCCGGGGGCGATGCCCGCAACGCGCTGACGGCCCTCGAAGCCGCCTGCGAAGCCGCTCTCCCGGACGAAAACGGAACGCGGCGGTTGACCCTCGCCCTGGCGGAAGAGGGAGCGCAGGCGCGTCAGCTGGGCTACGACAAGGCGGGCGACGAGCACTACGACACCATTTCGGCCTTTATCAAATCGGTGCGCGGCTCCGATCCCGATGCCGCCCTCTACTGGCTCGCGAAAATGCTGCTCGCCGGGGAAGACATCAAATTCATTGCCCGCCGCCTTGTCATTCTCGCCTCGGAGGACATTGGAAACGCCGACCCGATGGCCCTGGTGCTCGCCAACGCCGCCGCGCAAACCGTGATGTTCATCGGCCTTCCCGAAGCGCAGCTCACCCTGTCGCAGGCGGTGATCTATCTCGCTTGCGCCCCTAAAAGCAACGCCTGCACCCTGGCGATCGGGCGAGCCACCGAAGAGATCAAAACGAAAGGCACCTCTCCTGTGCCCGTTTCCCTGCGCGATAGCCACTACCCCGGCGGAAAAACGATGGGGCACGGCAAAGACTACCTCTATCCGCACGACTTTCCCGGCCACTATGTGCAGCAGCAGTATCTCCCCGACGGCGTGGCGGGCGGCTTCTATGAGCCGACCGAAGAGGGCGACGAAGCGAACATCAAGCGCCGTCTGGAAGAACGCCGCCTCTCCTGACCCGAAATTTCCCTTCAAGCAGCCCCCGCTTTTCGCCGCTCCCTTCTCTCGATGCAGGGGCGGCGGAAATTTTCATTACAACGCTTTCAGAAAAACTTAATCTCGCTTAAGGTGAAATTTTTGCAATCTGGAGCATCCCGCGAGAACGAGATTATCTGAATGTATTCTCAGTTTTCGTTGAAACGGTTGAAAACCTATTGACAAATCGAAGAAATTTTGATAAGATTTGAAAAAAGACTTTTCAAGCGCGGATTTATTTCTCTCCACTGATTGGTATCCATGAACGAGCGTCACGAGCTTAAAATTTTTGTGCTGGGCGGGCTGCTGCTCGTCGGAGTTACCTTCTTTTTTCTGAACGGAATGGTAAAGAGCACCGAAGCGTCCCTCCAGCCCAAAGTACAGACACCGAGCGGCTACAAAGAGGAGATGGATTTTCTGAAAAACCCGGAGAAAACCGACGCCTATCTTCAGAAACTGGCGGCTCGCACGGAGGGCCGCGCAGATCGCCTGACCCAGGATGAACTCACGTGGCTTGACGGATTGTCGCGTGGACACGCGGCAGACGTGATCGCTCAGCGGTACAAACGAATTCAAGGGGCGGCCAAGGCTGGCAAAGCCGCTTCTCCCTCTCTCCCCTAAGAGGGTTCCCCTGTTCGAAGGCTGAACTTCGAGCATAAGCAGATACTGCTTATCGGATCAAGTCAATGTCCTGGTCTATTTGGTTTGCAATTTTTTAGGACATTTTTTAGGAATCGAAAGGAGATGCTCAATGAAGCGTCACAGTGGGTTTACCCTGATCGAACTGCTAGTTGTCATTGCTATTATCGCTATTTTAGCGGCAATCCTCTTCCCTGTTTTTGCCCAGGCTCGCGCACGGGCGCGGGCGATTTCTTCGGTTTCCAATCTTAATCAAATTGGCAAAGCGATGATGATGTACGCCCAGGACTACGATGAAACCTACTCCTGCGGCTGGGCCTCCGCCGATGCTGGACGCTCGATGTACCGAATTAGTTTGATGCCGTACATCCAGCGCTACGGCAATCCCAACGACATCAATGATGCCCGAGGCAGTTTCGGTGTGTTCTCCTCGCCTGAGCAGCCGACCAGCCCCACCTATGGGCCTTCTTCCTATGGCTACAATGCCCACCCCGCATTCGGCAACAACGGAATGACGATTGGCTGGGCATCGGGGCCGGGAGGCTGCGGCGTGGGCGCAACCGACAATGACGGCTGCTTCCCCGGTGCTTCGATGGCTTCCATCAATAAACCGGCGGAGTTCGTTTCATTTGCCGATGCAGGCGAACTCGGCAAGCCCGATACCGCAGTCGGTGCCGCCAATGTCGCCGCCGACCCCAACATCAACAACGGCTCTCCGGGCTGGACGGGCTGCGGCGATGACAGCCGAGGCCCCTACAACTTCAAGCCCGAAGTGTGGAAAGAGCGATGGAGCGTGGACTGGGGCTTCGGAGTTCCCGGTAGCGAGGACTTCGGTAACTGCCGCAACGGGGGCCGCCGACCGATTGCCCGCTCATTCAATCAGGTGAAGGTCTGCTTTGCCGACGGACACGTAAAAGCCGTGCCTTCCAGCGTACTGAAGCTGGCCATTGGCGCACCCGGTGATATTTATCACAACAATCCGTAGTTCTCGACTGCTGTGAAACGACCCTAACGCCCGCCAATCGAGATTGACGGGCGTTTTCCCTGCAAGATGTCTCTGACGGTGCCCACCCAAACCTCAAAACAAACGCATCGAAAGCCTCCCGTTCTGTTTTTAAGCGGAACGGTGCTGTTTCTGCTGGGATGGAGCCTGCTGCACTCCTCCCAGTATCGGGAACGGCAGCTTTCCGGGCAAACGCTCTTCCAGTTAACTCAGGAAGTGGACCGCAGCCTGAAACTCAACGGCCACCAGGTTCAAGAGCTGACCGATCCCCTTCTGCTTTACCACACGGGCAAAAAACTAAATGAAAACGGCCACTACCTCGATGCGGAAGGACTGCTTCGCCAGGGAGCCGCACTCGATCCCGACTCCCCGCGTCTGCGGGACGAGTGGACCAAGGCCCTGCTTGGCCTGGGACGGATAAGCGAGGCCTTCGCCTTTCTAAAGCAGTACGTGGATACGCACCCCCATTCGGAGGACGCTCACCGACTTTTCGGCAAATTTTATGTCTCCCAAAATTCAATGCAGCGGGCCAGCGAGGAATTGTCTACCGCCCTGGCTCTGAAGCCCGACGACACGGAGGCACTGCGTTACTCGGCCATCGCCAATCGCGCCCTCGGCAATACCGATGCCGCGCTTGAACAACTGAAACGAGCGACGATCCTGCTTCCCAAAGATGCAGAACTGGCTCAGCTTTACGCCGCCACCCTTTCGCTTCAGTCCAACCTCGAAAAGACGGAGGCGGCGTTTCGGCAGGCTCTCGCCCTTGCTCCCGATCACCCGCCGGTAAAGCTGGAGTTCGCCCTTTTTCTGCTGACTACGGGCAAAAATCTCAAAGAGGCGGAGACGCTGGCAGGGGAGGCGGCCACGACCGACGCAGAAAACCCGGCGGCACAACTGCTTCTGGGACGCGCCCGATTTTTGCTGGAGAAATACCAGGCCTGTCTCACCCCGCTCAGGAGGGCGGCAGAAAAAAATCCGCGTGATCCCTCCGCTTCTCAGATGCTGGCTTCTGCCTGCCGAAAACTCAACCGGCTTTCGGAAGCCCGCATCTGGCAGAACGATTATGTCCGCCGGGAAAAAAAATTGGGCGAATACAACGCCCTGTTTCAGAAACTGCGTACGCGCCCCGATGACCGAAACCTGAATGAACAGATGGCGGAAATCACGGCGCGTTTCGGAGAAGTCGGGCAAACCCTTCGCCATATCGCCCGCGCTCGCAAATTAGCCCCCGACGCGGTGGGGGCCTTGGTCGCGGGAGCCAGACTGATCAGCCAGTACGGGTATGCCAAAGAGGTACGGGCCTTGCTGGAGCGCACCCAGAGCATTGCCGCCCGCAGTCCCGACTGGCACGAGGCACGCGGCAATCTTTATCTTCTGGAGGGGAACATGGAGGCAGCGGGAGATGAATACAATCAGGCACAACCCGACGCGGCGATGAAGGCACGCATTCATCTGCGGCTTAAAGACTATTACGCGGCGCGAGCGAAAAATCCGCCCCTCTCCGAACGGCTTTTCCAACAGGCCAAAAAAACGATGAATACGCAAATCGGCCCCGGCAGAGTGCCGGTCGAAGTGCGGAGCCTGATGGACAAAGCCTTTTCCCTGGAGCCGACAAACCGGGAAATGGGCCGATTTCTGCTGGATGTTCAGATCGCACAACGCGACAGGGACGCCGCCATTGCAACTTCGCGGGAAATTCTGAAGCATTTTCCAAACGATGGCAAAGCTAACGCGCTGCTCGGCATTCTATTGATGGATGCTGCGGCCTCGCCCAACGCGATGAAAGAGGCGGAAGCGCGGCTGGAAGCGGCCCGATACGACAAGACGATGCTTTCGGCGGTACGCTATGGCAGCGGCCTGCTCGCGTTGCAGCGTCAACAGTACGAGAAAGCGGTAATCGAACTGCGTGAAGCCGCCAAACTCGATCCCGGAAAAGACGTGGTGTATTTTAAGTTGTCGCAAGCCCTCGCCGGTCAGGGAAAACAGAGGGAAGCAAAGGCGGCACTCACGATTTTCGAGACGCGGCAGGCTCTGAAACGCCGCACCTCCGAATTGCTGGGCGATATTGCTCAGCATCCCGATGCTCCCGCACTTTACGAAAAAGCGGCCCGCTTTCTCGATGCCCAACAGGAAAAGGAGGGCGCAAAAGCCATCCGTGCGGAAGCGGCCCGTCGGTTTCGGAAATCACCGGAAAAAGTCCGCTAAACCAAAAAGCGGTCTTTGCAAAGGGCGGAAAGTTTCCGCCCTCTCTTGAAAGGAAAACACATGAAACAACAAGTCAGTCCGGGCATCATCGCTGCAGCGGTGGTCGGCATTCTCGTGGTCATCGGGGTTCTCTGGAAGGTGTTTATGACGGGCGGCCCCGGCGTGGCAGCGGGGGGCGACACCAAGCCCCCGGCCTATGCGGAGGCTCTGGAGAAAGGCGACAAAAACAATCCCGCCGTGCGGAGTTACGGGCAGGCGTATGCTCAGAGTAAGCAGGGGGGGCAGGGAAGCCCCGGCGGGTCTTCTCGCTAACCAAGCGGCTTTCCCTCTCACCCGAACCGCCGCGGTTCGGGTGAGTTTGTTTTTTGGTTTCTTCTGAGGGGTGCTGCTCTCTGCGCCCTCTCCCTTGCGCGGGTGCGCCCGGTATTGTCGGAGGGTTCAGCAAGCAGAACCCCTGCGAGGGTGCAGGGCGCAGAGAGCAGCACCCCTACGACCTTTTGCCCTCCTGACTCAGGGAGGATCGCGCATTCCCTGAGCAAGGATACCTGCCCTCTCCTAACCCCTCACCTTTGCGTTCCAATTCCCCGCCGCATACGCCTTCCGATCGTTCAAGATGAGGTCGCGGCTCCGAAATCTGCCCGCGTACTTTCCCTCTTTCGTGCGGCGAACAATCGGAAACGTGTCCAGAACCTCCCCCGTTTCGTCCCACGCGAAAGGCTTGCTGCACTATTGGAGCATCGAAAGCACAATCCCGACGATCTTCTGGACGTCCGTGAGATAATACAAATCGCTGTCTACCGTGTGGTGACGATGCCATAGAGCGTTTCGAGGGTGCGTCCCTCTTCTGCGTTGAAGATTTGAGCCGCAACGAGTTCGGCGAGACACTGAGGAATACCGGCAGGGATGTCCTCTTTCTTTGCCTCGACGACGGAAATGATCGGAGCCTCGATGGAAATCTTTCGGGGAGTGAGCGTGAATAGAAAGTCGCAGAAACCCGACAAGCCCCGCTTCTTATCCACATTGAACTCGATGCCGGAAAAGAAGTTGGCATAGTCCTGAGACTGCTCGTAGACCTCTTGAAGAATGGGCGCAATGCACTAACAATCGGAAACGTGTCCAGAACCTCCCCCGTTTCGTCCCACGCGAAAGGCTTGCTGCACTATTGGAGCATCGAAAGCACAATCCCGACGATCTTCTGGACGTCCGTGAGATAATACAAATCGCTGTCTACCGTCGCGGCGGTTCCGTCAAGGCGGAGGAACTTCCAGATGTCGCCTGTGGTGACGATGCCATAGAGCGTTTCGAGGGTGCGTCCCTCTTCTGCGTTGAAGATTTGAGCCGCAACGAGTTCGGCGAGACACTGAGGAATACCGGCAGGGATGTCCTCTTTCTTTGCCTCGACGACGGAAATGATCGGAGCCTCGATGGAAATCTTTCGGGGAGTGAGCGTGAATAGAAAGTCGCAGAAACCCGACAAGCCCCGCTTCTTATCCACATTGAACTCGATGCCGGAAAAGAAGTTGGCATAGTCCTGAGACTGCTCGTAGACCTCTTGAAGAATGGGCGCAATGAGATATTCGGAGCGGGCTTTCTCACTGCCGCTTCGCAGGGCGGTCTCCGTTTGTTTTTCCAGGGTGACACGGAGCCAGTCCGAAATCGGAGCAGGAGGCACTCCGGCGAAGAGTGCCGGCTTCACGGTATCCACAATACCGTACTGTTGGTGCAGCTGCCGGAGCGTAAATTTGTTGTAAGCCATGGTGCGTTCCTCTCTACGGGGGTGGGGTTGATTATACCTGTCGGGCGGCTCTCGATTCGTGATCGCGTTTCCCTCCTCCCAACAGCCCTCACCCCCCAACCCCCTCTCCCTGCCAGTCGCTACCGCTCCTTAGGGAGAGGGGGAGAAGGATGTCGAGGTGTCGGCGACCATTTCCAGTCTGTACCGCCTTGAATTTGCCCCTCCCCCTAGCGAAGTATGAGCGGCAGGGAGAGGGGCTGGGGTGAGGGCTGTTGGGGTGAGGGAAACCCCCCTCCCTACCCCTTCACCTTCGCGTCCCAGTTCCCCGCCGCATACGCCTTCCGATAGTTCAAGATGAGGTCGCGGCTCCGAAATCTGCCCGCGTACTTTCCCTCTTCCGTGCGGCGAACAATCGGAAACGTGTCCATAATCTCCCCCGTCTCGCCATCACTCAAGCCGTAGAGCAGAAAATAGAGCGCGTCGAGCTGACAACGCAGGTGCAAACGACGCTCCTCGTCCCATGCGAAAGACCTGCGAGCTCCCCCGCGTAACCCAGAGAACGGGCGAACGCCGTCATGTCGTGCGCCGTGTAGACCAACTCCAACACCCGCGCCCTCACGAACTCCGACAGCAAAACCCCGTCCCGTACCTCCGAATATCGCTCTGGAGGCAACACGGGGAACTGCTCGACGATAAAAAAGTTGAGGTGTTGCCCACCGATCTTCTGTCGGGCGACATAATCGAGGGCGTAAGAGGAGAGATTCGCGAGTAAACAGTAAAGCGGATACTCCGGGGCGGCGTTGACAAGACAAAAGGTGTTCCCGACGCCAGCGAAAGGGATGATCGCGGGAATGACGGAGCGGACATTCGTCGGGGCGGTCACATCTTTGTAGCCGAGAAGGTATGCGGGTTTGTTCGCGGCAATCACTGCTTTCGCCATCTCTATCCACTGTTCTTTCTCGAAGGTCTCAGGATTCACCAGAAACGCGGGCAATAGGCTCTTCATCGCGTCTTGATTGGTTTGCGACCACGCATAGGTCTCCGCAACAGACTGCGCCTCCGTCAAACGCATGAACTGCGTAAACGCGCTTGCTTGCGGAAAGCCCGTGACGATAAAGCGCATCGCCGCCTCTGCGTCTCCTTCCAGAGATTTCCAACCCGCCAGCCACAGACAAAACGCCTGACGCAACCCGTTGACACTCTTTGCGCGGTAAGCGTTTACCAGAATCGGCGGAACGAAACTCGTGCAGAGCAAAATCTCCTCCTCGTCCACCCAATACTGCGGCATCGGCGAAAAGGCGGGGTCGGCGTGTTCCGCGAAACTCACCGGAGCCTCCTGCGCGGCGCGGTGCAGGTTTGCGGGGTTGATCTTTATGCTTGCCGCACGATGATCGTACATCTGCACCATCTTTCCTTCGTAAAGGGGCAGATAACGAGTTGCGCCCTTTGTGAACACATTGCCGTCGCCGAGCCAGAAACCCGCGTCGTCCAATTCCTTCGCCGTCTTGAACTTCCCCGAATCGTTCGTCATGTCGAACATCCGCAAAAATCGCACGCCCCAGGGGTTCGCAGCCCCCGCCCCCGCAGCGAGAGCGGCGGGAACAACGGAAGATTCCGCGAGACCTTCGGCGTTTTTCTCAACTCCAACGAAGTTTTTCTCGACAAAATCGGGAGCGTTCCCGACACCTGCCAAGGATTCCGCAAGCCCGGAGGCGATTTCCCCGTCTTCCGTCACAACAATCCCGCGCTCCGGGCGCGGTTTCTTGATGAGAATGGGCGAAGCGAAGTAGAGTTTGCGCGTCAGTTCCGCGTCCCGCTTGCGGCGAAACACGGGGCAGGTCAGCGTGTTCGGGTTGAAGGTCGCGAAATCGGCGGGGGTGAGCGGGAAGGTGCGGCTCTCGTCGAGCGCGTCCTCGATGGAGTGCAGAAAAAAGCCGCAATGCGCCGCCGTCTGCGGGTCGCCCTCGCCCGCGAGAACGAAAATGGAAAACTTGAAGGAACGGTGAACGTCGGGAAACGCCCCGCCCCGGTTCTCGAAATCGAGCAATTCGGAGAGCCTTCCGTTCTCGACGATGTGCCGAAAGAACCCTGCGGTCGTCATATCGGTCGCCACGCCGGAGGGGACGAGCAGGGCGACGCGCCCACGCCGTGCGGCTATCTGCGTCGCCTTTTCGGTGAAGACGGCATAGAGATTGGTGTCTCCTGCGCCCATTCTTGGGTAAAAGCCGGAGTTGTGGACAAAGGCGAGGGTGCGCTCGGCGTCTCGCTTCGCCCGCTCGAAGTCGGCGGCGAGGTCGGCATCCGTGTGGATGAGGTCGGCGATGAGTTTCTTTCTGTCCGAGGCGCGGGTCGCCCCCGCGATTTCGGGCGAACGCGCCGCAAAGAACTCGTTCTCGGCGAGTTTGATGCGTTCCCAGGGCGGATTTCCGATCACCGCATCGAAGCCGGGGTCGGTTTTCTTGTCGCCGTTCTCGGTGAAGAAGACATCGGGAAAGGCGAGTTCCCAGTGGAACGGGTTCAGTTCGCGCAGGGTCTGTTCGTAAGTGTTCCAGGCGGTATTCGTGTCGTGCGCGGTCTCGATGAGGCGGTCGAAGGCGTCCTGATCGAGCGTCCCGCCGAAATAGGGGGTCATCCAGAGGTCGGCGGCGCAGGTGAAGCGCGGAATGATGGTCTGCGAGAGGTGTTTCCAGACGCGCTCCTTTTCTTTGGCGATTTCGTGGGTGTCGGTCGCGCTGCCCTCGATCTGATGGATGCCCGCGATGGCTTCACGCAAAGCGTGACCGAGTTCGGCGGTGAAGGTCATGGAGAGCTGCGCGAGGTTTTTCTTCTTGCCCTTCGTGGACTTCGCGGGTTTCGTCACGTTTTCAGGGGCAATTTTCGGGTCTCGCTTGACGGCGGGGAGGTTCGGGAGATGCGCGAGATCGGTTCCGAGAAGGGAGTTGCCACAGAGCAGGTGATGGTCGAGAAAGTTAAGGGGAACGCGGTCTACCGTTTTGAGCCAGAGGGAAAGTTTCGCGAGTTCGACGGCGAGCGGGTTTCTGTCCACGCCATAGATGCAGGCTTCGACGACGCGGCGACGCCAATAGGCGGGGTCTCCGGTGGCGGTGGTGGGGTGCGCGGCGATGGCGTCGGCAAGGAGCGCGGTTGCCTCGACGAGAAAGTGCCCGCTGCCCATTGCCGGGTCGCAGACATTGAGGGTGAGAACGGCTTCGGCGAAGGAATCGGGTTCCTTCTCACGAACTTTCGGGTCTTTTTCGATTCTTTCGAGAAGCGGGGTGAGGGCGGCGGCGGTGAGGTAGGCGACCCAATCCTGCGGGGTGTAGTACGCGCCCTGCGCCTTGCGTTCGCCCCGGTCGTTGCGGAGGGTGACGGTGGGGTTGCCCTCACCCCTGGTCCCTCTCCCTGCCGTTCGTTCCTCACTAGGGAGAGGGGAACTCTCCGTTTTTGCATGATCTCCCCCTCTCCCTAGTGAGCCTGAGCGACTGGCAGGGAAGTGACGCGAATGAGCGTCAGTTTGTGATTGGAGAGGGGGCTGGGGGGTGAGGGCTTCTCCGGTCGGGACGATAAGGAGGGTATGTTCGAGGAGTCCCTCGTAGATGGAGCCGAGGTGTCGCTCCCCGAGTCCCGCGTAGTCGAAGGCAGTGACGCCGCCGTTTTCCTCTTTGCGAAAGGTGAGGGTTTCGAGGGCGCGGCTGAGGTGGTTGTCGCCGACTTTGCACCGCCGCAAAAAGGGAGTGCGTGCGGGATCGAAAAGCCCGCCGTTGTAGCGCGGCACGCCATAGCGTTCGTTGCGGTCGCCCCGGTCGCCATTGATAAGGGAGAACAGCCCTTCGAGGCGTCCCCACAGTGAGAAGGTTCCGTCGTCTTCATATTCGGCGGCGAGGGTTTTGTCGGCGAGTTTCTTCCGCACGAACTCGATGCCATGCGAGGCGTAGTAGGGGTGTGCGGGGTCGGTGGGGAGAAGATTTCGGGCTTCGGCGTTGAGGGCGAACAGGATTCGGTAGAGCAGAATGAGGCAATGGTTGAAGAGTTCGGGCAAATCCTTTTCGGTGAGGTTGTTCTCGTGGTGCGCGAGAAAGCCCGCCGCGAGAGTTTCCATCGCATCGAAGACCTGGAGACGCAGCTGCGCTTCGATCTCTTCGCGAAAGCGTTCTGCTCCGGCGCGAGCCTCATGGAGAAGACGCCCTTTGTCCACAAAGGCGCGACACCCAAAAAGCGTATAGAAGAGACGGAAGGCAAACTCGGCATCTTTGTCGCCTTCCTGCGCCCTTAAAATCTGCGCGAGTTCGACGGCGAGAAACGCGCTGGCAGGGGCGTTTTGCGCGTAGAGCCGCCACTCGCCGCCATTGGTGACAATGCCGTAGGGAATGTCGGTGCGCTCGTTGAGATAGTCGCGCAGTTGGAGGTGCGGCGAGCGTTCCTTGCGGGTGGCGGGGGTCTGGAGAACAATTCCCCAGCGTTTCGCTTCGAGCAAGCCGAGGCACTCTGCCCAGTAATCGTGTTTGTCGAAGGCGTTCTGTGCGAGTTCAGGGGCGGCGTAGAGAAGAAAGTCGGGGAAACCTTTTGCGCCCGTCGCCGAGGTCAACACGCGGCGTTTCTCATAGCCGAAGCCGAGCGCGGTGAGGACGGGGGCGACAAGTCGGTCTTCCACGTCTTCTTCGTTGCCGTTCGGGAGCGCGTTTTTGACTTGCGCGTAAACGTTCCGCAGGTGAAGCAGAGCGTTTGCGGCTTCGGTTTCGTCCGCCCAGAGTTCACTGAGCGGGAGCCGGTCGGAGAGATAGTGGGTGGAGAAGAGATTCTCGGTGGTGAAGAGGAAAAGGGAAGTCTGCTGTGTCATTTGGGGGTTAGTTTCGGGAGGGAGCGAAGCATTTCCTGCGCGAATGAGGCGGGCAGAAGGAACGGGGGATCACGGCCTCTTTCCGGTTCCCTGTTCCGAAAGAAATCCGAAGGAAAGAGGAGTTTGCCCGCTCTGTGTGGAAACCCTGCAACGATCTCAACGGGGACATTCGGGTTCAGGAGGGTTGCCATGCACGAGGACGGGCTGGAATTGGCGTCGCTGACGGAGGCGGACTATCGGCGGCTGGCGCAGGGGGTGATGAAGCGGCAGGCATCGCTGAGCCTCAGAATCGCCGGGGTGTTTCTCGCTATCGTGCTGGGGCTGCCTCTGGTCAATGCCTTTTTGCCGGGGGTGGCGGAGGCTCGTATTTTCGGCTTTACCGCGACCTGGCTGTTTCTGGGCGTGCTCTTTTTCCCGATCACCTGGGCGTTGTCGGCGTACTTTATTCGGGCCTCGGATAAAATCGAGGCGGAATGTGCCGACTGGCGCACCGTGCTCCGCAGTACCCCGGCAGAACGCGGAGGAGGCCCCCGATGATCCCGTTTTTCTTTGTCGTCGCCATGATCGCCGTCACCATCGGTATGGGGATTTGGGCCACCCGCAAATCCTCCACCGCCGCCGATTTCTTTGTCGCGGGCCGCTCGGTAAGCGTTTTCTGGAATGCCTCGGCCATTTCCGGCGAATATCTCTCCGCCGCCTCCTTTATGGGCATCGCCGCAATGGTGATGAAAAACGGCTATGACGCCCTCTGGTATCCTGTCGGCTACGCCACCGGCTACCTGTTTCTCCTTCTCTTTATCGCCGGGCCGCTTCGCCGCTTCGGGGCCTACACCATCCCCGACTTCGCCGAGGGCCGCTTTGATTCTCCTCTGTTTCGTCGCATCGCCGTCACGTTCGTTCTTCTGATCGGGCTGTTTTATACCATGCCGCAGATGAAGGGAGCGGGCATCGCCATGACCTCGATCCTCGGCTGGCCTTACTGGGCGGGCATTGTGGTGGTCGGCTCGGTGATTACGTTTAATGTCGCGCTTGGCGGCATGAAGGGGATCACGCTCGTTCAGGCGTTTCAATACTGGGCCAAACTCTTTGGGTTCTCGATCCCGTTTTTCGTGCTGGCGAGCGTCTACGGCGGCTACCCTTCCAACCTCGGCAAGATCGGCGAAAACCTGTCCGGCGTTCCAAAAGTTGAAAAAGACACCCGCGTTCAACTCAAAGGCAAAAAAGACGCCCCCGCGAACGCCATGAGTTTCTCAAAAGAGGGGACAACCCGATTGACGTTTCCCGCCGGGGCCGCTCTCAGCAAGGTCGGGGTCGCCTATCCCGCGGCGGGCGACAACTATTACGTTCAGTGGGATCCCAAAGAAATCGAAGAGGATTTGCATTTAACAGAAGGCAGCCCTTTTATTGCGGCAGGGAAAACGCTGAACTTTGCCCCCATTGCGATTGGAGTGTGGGACGGCAAGACCGCCAGCAAAGACGGAGTGACCGTAAAGACCGCGCACAAACTCGAATTCGCCGAACCTACCCCTGTTGTGATCGGGGCGGGTTCGCTGGTTCCCAACGCGCAGACAAATCGGAAATGGATTGAGCCGTTTGGAACGCTGACCGGGAAATACGGCTTTCCCCTGCTCTACACCTACTCGCTGATTATCGCGCTTGTGTGCGGGACAGCGGGGCTACCCCACATTCTCGTTCGGTTTTATACAAACCCCGACGGGCGTTCCGCAAAACGTACCACGCTGCTGGTGATGGTGATGATCGGGGTCTTCTATGTTTTCACCCCGATGTGGGGGGTGCTGGCGCGAAACGTGCTGCCCGCCCTCTACGCGAACAACACTACGGACGGCGCGGTGCTGAAGCTGCCGGGGACGCTGCAAAACGCGCTGCTGGGACAAATCCTGACGGGCATCACGAGCGCGGGCGCGTTTGCTGCGTTTATGTCCACGTTTTCGGGGCTGCTGGTTTCGATGTCGGGAGCAATGGCGCACGACATTTACGGCAAGATTTTACGCCCGAACGCCTCGCCCTCTTCGCGTTTGCTGGCGTTTAAGGTGGCCGCCGTCGGGTTTGGCGGGCTGGCGATGGGGCTGGGAATTCTGGTGGAGTCGTTCGATATCAATATGATGGTGGGCTGGGCATTCGCCATTGCCGCCGCGTCGTACTTTCCCCTGCTGCTGATGGGGGCGTGGTGGCGCGGGCTGACGAAATTCGGAGCGGCGGCGGGAATGCTGGGCGGCGGCCTGCTGTCGCTGGCGGCGATTGTGACCTCTATGCTGCTCGACAAAAAGTATCTGAGTCTCGAAGTCAGCCCGGTGGTGCGAACGCTGCTGGAGCAGCCCGCCATCTGGGGCGTTCCGCTTTCGATCACGGTAATGGTGGTGGTATCGCGCCTGACTTCCCACGCCGTTCCCGCCGATATTTCCCTTAAAATGCTGCGCCTTCACGCCCCGGAAGAGATGGGCTTCTCCAAAAATTATATCGGTGAGTAACGGGGAGAAGGTGAACCGGGTGAGCAGAGAAGGGGTGAAAAGGCGGGTTTCGCCGCAAGGGACAGAGAAAACCCTTTTCGCCGGGTCGGGTATACTTTCTATATGAAACAGAATTTTCTTCGCGCTTCGGCGTGTTTTTTTGCTGCGTTTTCGCTGACCGCTCTTTCCGCGCCCTCTTTTGGCTGGGGGGTGGTGGGGCATCGCTTTGCCAACGGGCTGGCGGTAGACAGCCTGCCTGCCGCCCTGAGAGCCTTTTACGCGCCCAATCGCGCCTGGATTGTCGCTCATTCCTCCGATCCCGACCTCTGGCGCAACCGAGACCGCTCCGAAGCCCCGCACCATTTCATTGATCTCGATTTCTGGGGCCGGGACGCGGCGAAAACCTTTCCCGCCGATTACTGGACGGCCTGCGGACTCTACGGCAAAGCCGCCGTAGACAAAAACGGAACCGTGCCCTGGCGTATCGCGTTTTTCGAGGCGAAGCTCACCAAAGCCTTTCGCGACAAAGATGCGAGGGCCATCATCGAGTTGTCCGCGTTTCTGGGGCACTATGCCGCCGACATTCATGTTCCCTTTCACGCCGCCGCCAACTACGATGGGCAGCTGAGCGGGCAAAAGGGAATTCACGCCCGCTTTGAGAGCGTGATGGTGGAGCGTCAGATCAAGGAGAGCGATTTCAAGCCTCAAACGCCGGTGCACCTTTCCGATCCTCTCAAAAGTGCGTTCGAGTGGGCCCGCCGCAGTTTGAATCGCAGTTTCGAGGTGTTGAAGGCAGATAAAGCCGCTTCTACGATAGACCCGCAGTATGGGGATGCTTACTACACGGCTCTTGGAAGAACGTGCCGCCCGCTTGCCGTCGCCGCCCTTACGGAAAGCGGGCGTGACCTCGCTTCGCTGTGGGTGTCGGCCTGGGAAGCTGCTGGAAAGCCCGCCCTGCCGTCCGCGTCGGACGTTCATGCCGGGGAGTCGCTCGACAAACTCACCTTCGACCCGGACAGCCTTTCCCCTGCGCCGCCGAAAACTTCCGCTCCGAACTGAGGGCAGGAAAACCGGCTTCCGCTCACGAATGAAAACGGAACGTTACCAGCCCCTTTGCCGGAGGCCCTCGCTATGAATCAATTCGGTCGGCTGCTTCGCTATCTGCGCCCCTACCGCAAGCGGGTTGCGCTGGCGGTCTGCCTGCTCATTTGCGTGACGACCACCCCGGTCTTTATGCCGCTGATTACAGGGTACGTGCTTGATGCCGCCCTGCCGCAGAAAGACTTTGCGGCCCTCAACCACGTTTTCTTTTTGGTGCTGGGACTTTACCTTGTGCGCGGAGTGTTTTCGTTTTTGCTCAACTACCTTATCACCTGGCTGGGGCAGCGGGTGGTTTTCGACCTTCGCTTTCAATCTTACCGCCATCTCAACCGCCTTTCCCTCTCCTATTACGACACGCGCCAAACCGGAAAAATCATGGCACGCCTCACTTCCGACGTAGACACGATTCAATATATGCTGTCTGGCGGACTGGTCACGTTCATTGCGGATTTGTTCGGGGTGGTTGCCATTTTGATCGTGATGTTTTCGCATAACTGGAGGCTGGCGTCGGTAGCGATCTGTACGGTTCCGATTTACGTGGTGAACTACAAACTGTTTATCCGGCATATCCGCCCCATTGGAGAGCAGCTGCGTGAACGCTGGGACGCGATGCTTGGGGCCTTGCAGGAAAAACTGACCGGCATCAATGTGGTGAAAGCGTTTGTGCGGGAGGACTACGAAACCGAAAAATTTTCCGTAACGCTGCGGGATAATTTCGCCATCGGTATGAAGCAGATGAAGATGAACCGCAAGCTGGGCGCGACCGGGCAGATTTTGCGAGCCATCGGAACAGGAGCGATGTTCTGGTACGGCGGAACCCTCATTTTACATGGGCAGATGCGGATTGGGGAACTGGTGGCTTTCAGCGGCTGGATCGGTTATCTGTATGATCCGACCGTGCGGATCGTAGACTTCAATGTAACGCTTCAGTGGGCGGGGGCGGCGGTGGATCGGGTGTTTGAGACGCTGGACACGCGCCCGGAAATCGTGGATGTAGCGAACGCGGTTTCGGTGAAGGACATGAAGGGGGCGGTGACGTTTGCGAACGTCTCATTCGGCTACGATTCGGATCATCCGGTGGTGCATGACCTCAGCTTCACCGTGAATCCCGGCGAGATCATGGCCATCGTCGGGCCATCAGGGGCGGGAAAGACCACGCTCGTCAATCTCATCGCTCGATTTTACGATGCCACCTCCGGCAAGATTTTGATTGATGGCATTGACCTCACGCAAATTCGGCTGGAGTCCATTCGGCGGCAGATCGGCTATGTTTCTCAGGAAAGTCTGCTGTTTTCGGTTTCCCTGAAGGAAAACATTTTGTACGGAAACCACGATGCCACCGATTTCGAGGTGCTCAAAGCCGCCAAATACGCCGACCTGCACGAATTGATCCTTAACCTGCCGCAGAGTTACGACACCAAAATCGGCGAGGACGGAATTAAGTTGTCAGTGGGGCAGAAGCAGCGAATGTCCATCGCCCGCGCTGCCCTCACCGACCCGCGTATTTTAATTCTCGACGATGCCACCTCTGCCCTCGACAGCAAAACGGAGGCAAACGTGCAGGCGGCCCTGGAACGCCTGATGAGGGGGCGCACTTCGTTTGTGATCGCGCATCGGCTGTCAACGATTATGAACGCGGATCGAATTATTGTGATGGAGGGAGGCCGGATCGTGGATGTGGGAACTCACGACGAACTGGTGGCACGAGAGGGGGTCTATCAAAACCTTTATAATGAGCAGTACAAATCGGCCCAGGATGCTCACGCGCTCGAAGCCCTTCTCGCCTGAAACGCTGGGTGAAAGGCGGAATGAGTTCGCCCGATTGTGCCCGAACTCGGCTTTGCCGGATGTGCTTTGCACAAAAGGCAGGCCAACGGGCTTTTTCTGACTTACTGATACGGGGAGTTTCGTTGATGCATCCCGGCGGGCGAAAGGTTTGATTTAGCCAAGCTCGAAAACGACTTTGCCGCAAAGCCCGTCGCGCATGAGGGCCATCCCGTGATCGAAGTCCTCGAAATTCAGCCGATGCGTGATCGCGGGGGCTACGTCCAGCCGTCCCGAAGCGAGCAGCGAGCGCATGGTATCCCATGTCTCGTAAAGTTTGCGCCCAACGATGCACTTGATGTCCAGCCCCTTGAAAATCATGTCTTCCGCCAGGTCGAGTTCTACGGGCTGCGCGGGAATTCCCATGAGCGACACCCGCCCGCCGCGCCGTGCGATTTTCATGGCCTGCCGGATCGCCGGGGGTGCGCCCGACATTTCCAGTACCACGTCCACCCCGCCGCCGTCGGTCGCCTCCGAAATCACCGTTTCCAAATTTTCACGGGTGACATTTATCACCCGGTCTGCGCCCAGCCCCTTGGCGAGTTCCAGGCGGTAGTCTTTCGTATCGGAAACGTACACGCGGGAGGCTCCCGCTGCCTTTGCTACCGCCACCGCGAAAATTCCAATGGGCCCGCAGCCGAGAATCACCACCGTGCGCCCGACGATTTCCCCCGCGAGTGTGGCGTGAACGGCGTTGCCGAGCGGGTCTTGAATACAGGCGAGAAAGGGCGGAATGGCCCGGTCGTTTTTCCAGGCAGAGCCTTCGGGCACGACCACAAAAGGAGCGAAACAGCCGTTGACATCCACGCCCAAAATTTTCGTGTTCGCGCAGACGTGCCGCTCGTTCATCAGGCACTGTTTGCAGTGGTTGCAGACCCAGTGACTTTCGCCTGAAATATAGTCGCCGACCTTCAGGCTTTGCACATCGTCTCCTACCGCGACGATCTCTCCGGCAAATTCGTGCCCCATGATATTGGGCGGCTTCACGCGCCCCGCCGACCACCGATCCCACGAATAGATGTGGTAATCGGTGCCGCAGATCGAAGTCGCCAGCACGCGCACTTTGATCTGATCGCCGCGAGTGATCTGCGGCTCGTCTACTTCAATGATTTCCGCGCCGGGGGCGGGGTGGGTTTTGACGATTGCTTTCATAAAGGTAAGGGGTTCGGGTTGAGTAAAACGGTGGATTTAGTCTTTCCAGTTGGCGTAGGGCGAATCCAATTTGATCTTCGCGGCGATGTTCTCGCGTTCATTCTGTTTGTCTTCGGGAAGCAAAACGTAGACCCTGAGTGCCGTCAGCTCATATTCCGATAAAACGCTCATCAAAGAGTAGGGCAGATCGAAAACTGGCTTAGAATCTGCATTCGTCTTGCTCAAAACACGAACGGACTGTTCATATTTGTCTGCGTTTTTTTGCGAATTTATGTCCAAATCCGAGGTCGGGATACGCGAACCTATTTTTGTTAACGTAATAGATTTTTGCCAGATATACCATAGGTTGCGATCAATCCCAAATTGATTTGCCCATGTGTCGCATTGTTTTTCGACCCCTTTGGCAGTTCCAAGGAAATCTCTTCGATCTGTGATTCGTTGTATTTTTTCACTCTCGATAATCAACTTGGGCGGGGTTCGGCGTAAGATGGCTTCGACTTTGATTTGTTCGATTGGGTTAAGTGCTTCGCTCTCAGACATATCCCGGAGACGGCTCAAAACCAGAGCGTCATCGAAAAATTTCCAATCTCCGTTTTCTGTTTGCTTTTCGCGGGTTCGTGGTGAGCAATCAATGACATTTTTGTCAAGTAAGAGTTGGAGCACGTCTTTCAGTACCAATTCGAGTGCGGCCACTGTTTTATGAAAGGCGACCTGTTGATAGTCGAAGTATCTGAAGAGCAGAAAATGATCGACTGTTCGCAGGGCTTTTTCTGTAAGACAGATACGCTTTTTGCTGTCTAAACGCATCAAGAGAGTGTGAAAAACGTGAGTAGTCTGCGCCCGAAAAGACGTAATGAGCAAGTTCCAGCTACCTTACATTTCGCAGTCTTTGGAAAGCAAGCGTGCTGATAATCTCGACTTCCAGACTGCTCAATCCAATCGTGCCATGAACAGGATCAGCAATGCGCTTAGCATTAAACTGGCTCACGCAACCCTCCTAATTCAATAAGTTCATTTGTTGCAGTCTCACTTCTGCCTGGTTAGCAAAACTGACAAGAGTGGGTTTTTCTTCTTGCAATGTTTGCAGTGCCTTGTTTTTGTCCTGTTTGCTGATTTCGCGCAACTAATGCAACGACGCGACTAATTCTAGCCAATCTTTTTGTGAGAGTGAAACCTCAGTCGGTACCTTCAAGAGTGGGAGAATGTTTTCCAGGCGTTCCTGAAGGGGTTGTTGAAGTCTGTTTTGTTCGTACTCGTTTTCTCTCATGATGATTGCATTTGCTAGGCTGTAGTAGTCACGGGTAAGATCAGGGCTGTAGGGACCCTTCAAATACCAGCCGAAACGGTAACCGAGTTTCACCCCCGCGACTTGGCCGAGGTAAACGGCTTTCTGAACACGCTTGCGGTCATCAATCGTTTCGATAGCTGCGGGAAATTTGAGAGCATCTAGCACCAATTTTAAGGCAATGAGGCGTGCTTCCATTTCATTTTCTCCTTTGGGTCAGAGCGTCACCGCCCCCAACTCTAAGAAGTAGAATTATGACAACGAGATCAGTATACTCCATGTTGAATTTCTGACACAACCAAATTTATACTGAAAAGCCTATTTGTTGTCGACAAATTGCTATGCCTCAAGGTCATTGATCCCTGATCCCGAACCCTGCTCTTTCTTTCAGACTTGCCCCCAGCCGGGGGGCGGCAGGGCAACCTGATCGTCTACCTGCGATTGGGACACGCGCTGCATGGAGGCGGAGAGCCAGACGAACATCTCCACAAAGTTGAGGCCCACGAGTTTGACGGGGGCACGAACCGCGATTTTCGAGAGCCGATCCATGTCCGCATTTTCGACGCCGACGGCAAAAAACGCCACCCGTTTGCTTTGCTCGTCGTCGGAAAGCCGCTGAGCGGCCTGGGTCACAATTGAATCGTCTTCGCCCTGCGGTGCGCCGTCTGTAATCAGGAATACCCAGGGGCGATAATAGGCTACCCCATTCTGACGATACTGGGCTTTGCGGGCGTTCAGCAAATCCAGTGCTTTGTGAACCGCACTGCCCATGTGCGTCAGCCCCATTGCGGTCAGGGTAGGCGGCTCGAATTGATCCACCGTCACGAAATCCTGAACCACCCGCACCTCATTATTGAACGAAATGACCGCAACCTCGACCCGGCGCGAGGCGAGAGGGTCTTTCGCCAGCGTTTCCCGAAATGTTTTCAACCCTTCGTTTAAGGCGCGGATCGGTTCGCCCTGCATCGAGCCGCTCGTATCCAGCAGCAGCACACAGGGGCAGCGCGGCTCCGGGTTTTCGGCGAATTCGACCGCCTCCTCCAGACTGGGCATTTCCGCCATTGCGTTTACTTCCTTTCCACTTCCATCGTTTTTCGATTATTGATTTTGATACGTCTGTACCCATTTTCAGGTCTGTTTACGAACCATCGGCCCCAAACAATGCGCTGACCCTGCTTTTCGCTAGCCGTTTAACTTGAGGGCTTCGACAAAAAATTCAACCATTCGTTCTTCGTTCATCCCGGTGTGCTCCTGATCGGGGCCGATCTGCACCTCGAAACTTTTGCCGTTCTGCTGAAGTGCGGAGATCAGCTGCAGGGAGTTGGCCGGGTGAACGTTGTTGTCTGCCGTGCCGAAGTAGAGCATCAACCGCCCTTTCAGGTTCGGGGCGTAGGTCATCGCCGACCCTGCCCGGTAGCCGTCCGCGTTTAACTGCGGCGTAGACATATACCGCTCGGTGTAGATGGTGTCGTAGTTTTCCCAGGCGGTGACGGGCGACTGCGAAGCCGCTGCCGCAAACACTTCCGGGTGACGCAGCAGGCACATGGCCGAGGCATAGCCGCCGTAGGAGGTTCCGAAAATGCCGACTTTCAGGCCGTCCACATAATTTCTCTGCCGAAGAAACTTCACCCCTTCGGCCTGGTCGTCAATCTCCGGCCCGCCCATGTGCCGATACATCGCATCCTTAAAGGCTTTGCCGCGCCTGCCGGTTCCGCGCCCGTCAAACGAAGCTACCAGAAAGCCGTAACTGCACAGCGGATCGGGGGGGGAGAAGTTTTCGCTGACCACCTCGACGGTGGGCCCGGCATACACGGAAACCAGCAGCGGGTATTTTTTGTTCGGATCGAAATTCGCCGGAAAGTGAAGGATGCCGTAAAGGTCGGTTTTCCCATCGGGGGTTTTGTAGGAAAAAATTTCCGAGGGGAACAGGCCCGATTTTTTGAGCAGATCGCGGTCGGGCGAAGACAAAGCCGCCAGGGTTTTGCCGGTATCGGTAGAAACGATTTGCAAAAAGGCGGGCGTGTCGTGGCTTTGGGCAGTGTCGGTAAAATGTTTGTTATCGGGTGAAATCTGCACGGTATGGGTGAAGCGCGGATCGGTGAGGCGTTTGTCTTCGGAACCGTCGAGTTTTGCTCGGTGCAGCTGCGCCTTGAGGGGGTTGTCTCCGTCCCACGCCAGATAGTAGAGCACGCCTGCCTTTTCGTCCACTTTCTGAATTTCCCCGGCCTCAAACTTATTCTGAGTCACGGGGTTAAGCCGTTTGCCCCCCGAAAGCGAATAAAGATCGTAATTGAGAAAGCCGTTTCGCTCCGTCCCGAACAAAAACCGATCTCCATCTTCCAGGAATTGAACGGTCGGGTTGTTTTCGGCCCAGGCCTGCGGCTGACTTTCCTCGGCGATCACCCGGCACTTTCCGGTGGCAGGGTCGGCGGCGGCCAGCTGCATCACTTTCTGAAGGCGGTTTGTGCGGTGGAGCAGCAGTTCTCTGCCGTTGGGCGACCAGCGGACATTGTAGACGTAATAACCCAGCACTCCGTCCGCAAAGGGCTTGCCGTTTCGACTGTCTACGGTCACGGTGGTTTTCAGGGCCAGATCGTAAATCATCACCTCGGCGACCGGGTTGGGCGCACCGGATTTCGGGTAGGCTTCCACGTCCAGAGTGTCCTGAACTTTGGTGGTTTGCAGGGCCAGATAGTAGTCTTTGACGCCCGACTCGTCGAACCGGTAGAACGCCAGTTTTTTCGAGTCCGGCGACCACCACATCGCGGTGACCTGATCGAGTTCCTCCCCGTAAACCCAGGAAGCCGTGCCATACTTGATCCGCTTTTCCCGCCCGCCATCCGGGGTGATTTTTTCGCCGCCAGAAGTTCCTTCAGAGGAGGAAAGGTTTTTGTTGGGCAGCAGATAAAGGTTGTTGTCGCGGTAAACGGCTTTCAAGCTGCCATCCGGGGAGACGGTGGCGGAGAACTGTCTTCCCCGTTCCGGCCCGGCAAAGCGACCCGGACGGCGGCGAGTTCCTTTGTTCTCGGACATTCGGTTTATCGAAATCGTTTTGCCGGAGGCCGGGCTGAAACTCAAAAATTTGCCTGGGTTTGCGGGGTCACGATACTCATAAGCGGAGCCGTCGTCAGTCCAGCGTCCGCTGATCCCTCTTTGCAGAGAGCGCAGCCCGACCTGATCCAACTTTGCCTGGGCTTTCTGAAACTGCGTATACTGCGGCAGGGTTTTAAGGCGATCCTGGGTCTGGGAAGCGGAAGGGAACAAAATCAGCGAGGCCGAAACCGCAGACAGCAGACGGGTCGTGAGTGGCATGGAAGAAACTTTCGTGAAATCAGAAGTGCGAGCCCTGGCTCTGGGCCAGGATCGAAAGGGTATGCTGCGGACCCTGGCTTAGACGCGGGTCGGATGAGAACATCCAGTGTTCTCTAGGGGGCATCGGTTTCCATCAGCCGCTTTAAGGCTCCTTCGAGCATTTTAAGCCCGGCGTCTCCGGCACTGCGGCTTCTCATGTTTCCCTCTTGATCGAAGAGGAAATAGGCGGGCCAGTAATCGTTCTGGAAAGCCTCTTTGAGCGTGTGTTCATTGTCAATCGCACAGGGTTCGTGCAGGCGCATTTCCTGGGCGTCCGCTGCCACTGCTTCTAGGTCGGTGTCTTCTTCTTGCCGGGGGGCATGAATCGCGACGACTTTAAGGCCTTTTTCCGCATAGGTGCTGCGCCATTCTTCGACGGTCGGCATATTGTTATGGCAGATGTAGCAGCTTTTCGCCCAAAAATGAATGAGCGTGGGTGCACCGATCAGGTCTTCGCGTTTGACTTCTCCATTGAGCCATTGGGTTGCGCCGGTCAATTCCGGCAGAGGGGTTCCGATTCGGAGGGGCATGAAATTTTCCTTGCTGAGTAAAATGTTTCATTAGGGTATACCCCGCTTTCCCCGGCCTCAGTTCCAGTTTTTGTTTTGTTTCCCTGAAATCGGCTTTTTCTCCTCGCTGAAACCGGGGCAAAAAAAGACGCCCGCCAGATCGTCACTTCTGGAGGGCGGGTTAGGAGAAGCACAACGCCACGAAAGCGAGCGGCTCACCCCAATCGAATTGCTTTGTTGACGTTAGGATAACGCTCTAAGCTTAAACCCGGCTTAACCCCGCCTTAAATTCTTTTAATCCAGGCCCTCATTTCAATTTTTAAGGGAAGTTTCTTCGGCTTTGATCTGTTTTTCAAGTTTCTGGAGAGCGTGTTCCGCTTCACGGTCTCGCCTGGCCTTTCGTTTCGGCGCGGATCGAGCCAAATTTTCACGCTGGCGGCCTTTCCAAACGGAGGAAATCACAAGCCAGATCGCCCCGAAAAAGGTTCCAATAATAAGCAGGGACACCAGCATCCCGAACAAAGACATCAACGCCCAGTACGCCCCAAAGAGGAGGAGCAGCGTGACAACAATCTGCAGCGCGAGTTTCATGGCGGCCTTCCTTTCGCTGAAGAGGAGGAAAAACTGCCGCTCTGTTCGAGACAGAGGCGGCTGATTCCTCCTCTTCAGGAGATCAGCAAATGTGAAGCAAAGGATGGCATCTTGTTTGCAAGAAATTTCCAAAATGACTTCCAAAGTTGTTGACAGAGTAGGAACTCTCGTGTTAGAATTGGCCTGTGAAGAAAATCGTTTCTTTCGCCTGGCTTTTTCAACAGGTGCGCCCATGAAAATCGGACAACCTTTATCTTTCCCCCCCCACAACTTCCTGCCTTCAGGGTTTTGTTCCCCGCATTGCGCCTCTGTGCTCCTCGTGCGCCTCCCTAAGTTTATTTTCTGATCGCTCGGTTACGTCCAAATTTCAGAAGTTCAGAACTTGCAGTTCATAAAAACCGCTTTTTCGAGGAGACATCCGTTGAAACTTTTCGCATCCATTTCTCTTGCCACATTGACACTAGGTTTGGTTCCTTTGATGCCTGAGAAGACTCAAGCACAATACTCGTTAGGATCATTTACGGTTCAGGGTAAACCTGATAGTCACTCGGACTCGAATGGCTATGCTTTTTCCGGCCCCCGCACCGGAGGAGCAGCCGCTGGCGCAGCAATCGCTTACGGCGCGGCGGGAGGTTCCGCTTATATCACGATTACCTACACCGCTAGTCTTCGCTGGACAGGCAAAGGACAGGCTCCCTATCCAGCCTCTGTGATCGGGGCAGCCAATGTGGACGGAAGTCGCGATGACCCGAATGGTTATGCAGCGAGCACAGGCAATGTGCTCAGTGCGGGTTTCGTAGTAACGGGTACGACAGACAGCGGTTCACCCTACTCCTTTAATAACGCTTCCAACTTCACCTCCTACCCTACTACACTTTCGCTGAAGCTGTTTGCGAAGGCAAAACGCATCAACACGGGAGCACCAAACCAATCGGCCCATTCCAATGTGTTTTACACCGTTTCTGGAAACTGATCTAGGGGCCTCTGATTAACGTTCGCTAGGAGGTCTTCTTTGAACTGTAGGAAGACTTCCTGGCGGCTCTAGGAAAGAGAACGAGAATGAAAAAACAGGATTTATGGGTTGCGGGGGCGGTCCTGTGCGGTTTTCTGCTGACTTCCTGCGGAGGCAGGGCGCAAACGAAACTCGAACCGTCCACCCTGTCGAAGCCGCTGCCTGTTTTACAAAAGCCGCTGAAAATACACCTCAAGCAGCAGTCTTTTACTGAGATGCTGACCGCTTTCCGTCAAGCAAGCGGTTTGAACTTGATGGCGGACGGTTCTCCCCGGCTCCAAAAGGCGGATTTAGACCTCGAAGGGACCGTGAAACAGGGTCTAGACCAACTGGCAAAAACGTTCGATTATCGCTGGAACCTGAGCAAAAGCGGTATCGTTTTGTTGAACAAGCGGTTTCAAGATCACCTAGAAGCCCCGCAAACCAACCCCGGCGAACTCAAGCACGCGGCTCGGCAAATTGTGGATGAACTGAGCGCGATTCCGTTTGACCGCCGAAAAGACGGCTATGTGCTTCAGCTACAGGAATTGGGTCGTTCGCTCGACGAAACGCAGTGGCTCCAGCTCAAGTCCGGGCAGCGGCTGACGCAGACTCAACTCACCCCTAACCAATTCGATCTTCTCCAGAACGGAGCCAATGCCGCTTATTACGGAGAAGTTTACACCCACTGGAACGATTTTCTGACCCTGCTGGCGGCTTTGCCGGACTCGTATGTACTGGTCAGCCTCGACCAAAAATCTTCGCCTGAATTTCCGTTACGTTACCTGAATCACTACGCCCGCGACAAAAACAAAGAGTGGATCGTCACGCAGTTTATGTCCGGCGGTTCGACTTATCACACAGTGACGGAAAACGGCGTCACTCGCAAAGTTGAGGGGACAAACTAAAATGAAATTTTCCACTCTGGCCCTTTCAGCGTTTTTCTGCCTTTGTCCCTTCGGAGCTGCCTTCGCGCAGACACCTCCCGCTGCTTCCGCTGCTCCTTCCGTGAAGGCAGTCAAAAAAAGCACGATTCAGGAAACAACCGCCGCTCTCCAGACCAAAGTCACGCTTCTATCGGGGGAGACGACGCTTCCGCTTCTGTTGAAAGAAATTTCCAACCAAACGGGCATCGAAGTCACGGCGGCAGACTATCTGGCGGAGCGACGGGTCACCCTCACCCTCGAAAAGACTTCGGCTGAAGCCGCACTGGACGCCCTTGCGGAACTGAACGACTGGCTCTGGACGGTGCCGGAACCGGGCAAAGTGCTTGTGGAGCGGCGGATTGCAAAAGTACCTGTTCAGAAAAGTCTGCTCATTCTGCGAATTGTTTCCGCGCTGCCGCGAGATTTGCGCGATTATCTGCAAACGCCGCGAGGTCTCGACATTACCGACCGTGCAAAATACGCAGCCTGGGCGCATCAGGTCATGTCCGACGAAACCCTGGAGGAGCAGTTCGATCTTCGCAAAACCGCACTGCTGAAAGAAACGGATCGCCAATTCAGTCTGTCTTTCGAATACAACCCCAATCGAGAGACACGTTACCTCTATCGAAAATGGACGGAGGCTCAAAAAGCCCTGTTTCTGCGGCGGCGGCTCTTGATGGCCGTAGATGAAATCCAGCCGATGCTTTCCCTCCGCTCGATCCCGCTTTATCTGGCCTCGCCGGAACAAGCTTACCTGACGCTGGAAGGCGGTGCACTCTTAGGAAATTCCCAGGAAAAAGTTGGGGATGGAACTCGGACTCAGTCCTTTGCTGCCCGCTTTGGAGAGGAGGAGAGAAACCAGCAATGAACGCAGCAATTTTGTTTTCGGTGCTCTCTTTTTTTGCGGCGGGGGTAAGTTCACCCTCGGCTTTCGATGCCGCGCACAGCGGGCGAGCAAGCGTCGTCACCCCGCGTGTGACCAAAGGGTGGGATTACAGGATTCCACCAGAGGGTCTTAATTTCGCTGGAATTTTCGGTTCCCCGGCTTTAAGCCGCGATGGAACGCTCTTTGTCTCAAACTCCCGAATTGCCGCCTTGGACTGCGTAACCGGAGAGGAAAAGTGGACCCAGCGGGGATTGGGTTATCCGGGCGCAGACCCGTTGGCTTTACCGGATGGAACCCTGCTGCTGGCCCTCAACACCGGTTTGCTGGCCCTCGACCCCAAATCCAGCGAAATACGGTGGAAGAATGAGACGGTGTGTTCTCTCGCTTCCACCCCCGTGCTTTCGCCCGAGGGCTGGCTGACGGTCGGAACCGGAAACGGGCGGGTGGTTTCCGTCGAAGCCGCTGCTGGAAAGTTTCGCTGGGAGTTTTCGCTGCCGCAGGATTTGCCGAAACCCGACACGGTGACCGCTGAAATCTGGAAAGGCAGAATGCGGCAGATGTTCAGCAGTCCAGTGCTGGGCGAAGACGGCACGATTTATGTATCCGGCGTTTCCCGTCTTTATGCCCTCGACAACAAAACGGGAAAATTGCGGTGGCAAGCACCGACGGAGAGCGATTTTGCCGGCGGAAGTCCGGGGTTGGGTTCGGAGGGCAGAGTGTACCTTGGAATCTGCCAGGGAACGAAAGGAACCCTGGCGGCATTCAGCACGAAAACCGGAGCGAAAAAGTGGGAGTATGCGGTGTCTTCCTCTCCGCTAAGTTCTATTTCGGTTGAGAGGCAGGGCGAAGAGGAGCGAATTTACACGGCGGATTACGGGGGCGAGGTCGTCGCTTTCAGGGGAAAAACGGGAGAACTGCTGTGGAAGCACCCAACCGGCAAGCCCGTTCAGACTTCGTTCGCGCTCGGCAGAGACGGGCGGCTTTATTTCGGCGATCTGGACAAAACCCTTTACGCGCTGGATCGGTCAACCGGGAAGCAGGTTTGGTCGAAAACGCTGGACGGGCCCATTCAAGCGGGGGTGGTACTCGGTTCGGACGATACCCTGTTCGCGGCAACGATGAAAGGAACCGTCTTTGCCATTCCTGCCTCCGAGCGAAAATAGCCCTCCGCCCCGCGTTTTTCCCGTCCCTTTGGCCCCTCGCTACGGGGCTTCCTGAAGCAGAGGCGGGCTGAATTTTGTGGGGGAATTTCTGCCGTCCATGCGTTCGCTGACGGTCTGGAGATTGTGCGAGATACGGCGGGCATTTGCCTGAGTTACGTCAGAAGCCCAGCGCAGGGCAACGACAAAGGTTAGCGAGAGGGCCGCCGCCAGCACCACCCGCAGCGTGATCGCCTTTTGAGAAATCGGAGCGAACGGTTCAGTAGATTTCAATTTAGAGTACCCCTTTCGTCGAGGGAATTCCGGTCACTCTGGGGTTCAGGGTGACGGCTTGCAGGGCGGCGCGGCCAAAGGCTTTGAATGCCGCCTCGATCAGATGATGCGTATTGCTTCCGGCAAGCGCACGCAGGTGAACCGTCCCTCCGGCATTCACCGCAACGGCACGGAAGAATTCCGGCGTCATTTCCGTCGTGAAGTCGCCCAGCTTCGGCGTCGGATAGGTTAAATCCATCGCCAGAAAGCCGCGCCCGCTGAGGTCCAGATCACACGCCACCAGAGCCTCGTCCATCGGAACGGCGCAGTTTCCTACCCGCACGATGCCCCGCTTGTCGCCCAGGGCTTCGGCAAACGCCGTCCCCAGTGCAATCCCCACATCCTCTACTGTGTGATGGTCGTCAATGTGCAGATCGCCCGTTACCTTCACGGTGAGATCGAACAGCCCGTGCTTGGCGATGTGCGTCAGCATATGATCGAAAAATCCCACTCCCGTCTCAATGTCGTGCGTTCCGCTGCCGTCTAGGTTGAGGGTAAGCGCAATGTCGGTTTCGGCGGTTTTGCGAAGGATGTGCGCGGTTCGGTTTGATGGGTGGCTCATTATCGGCGAGTTTCTCCCGGAACTTCTGCCGGGGCAATGGGGGGTGAGAATAAATCGTTAGTCGGCTTTTGGCAGACGGGCAAGGGCGGCCTCGGCATGGGCCGCGAAGCCCTCGGTGCGTGCCATCGTTTCCAGGTGCGGGATCAGGGGGGTGAGTGCCTCTTGCGTGTAATAAAGAAAATTCGTTTTTTTAAGAAACGTATCCAGATGCAGCGGAGAGGCGAAGCGGGCCGTGCCGGAGGTAGGCAGGGTATGCGACGGCCCCGCCAGATAGTCGCCCAGGGTTTGCGGTGTGTAATTTCCCAGCAGGATCGCCCCCGCGTTTTTGATCCGGCCCAGGGCCGGAAACGGGTCGCGCACCATCAGGGCAAGATGCTCCGGGGCGCACACATTGGCAAGATCGAACGCCTCGTCCAGCGTCCGGGTCACTACTGCGGCAGAATTTTCGGTGAGGGCTTTGCGGAGAATATCGGCTCGCGGCAGCAGGGTAAGCAGGTGCTTGATTTCGGCGAGCACTTCCTCCGCCAGGGCAAGCGAAGGGGTGAGCAAAAACGCAGCGGCCTCCGTATCGTGCTCCGCCTGGGTCAGCAAATCCAGGGCAGCAAAACGCGGGTTCGCCGTTTCGTCCGCCACCACGCACACTTCGCTGGGGCCAGCCAGCATATCAATATCCACCACGCCCCACAGCAGTTTCTTGGCCGCATTCACGTAAGAGTTGCCGGGGCCCACGATTTTAGAAACCGAAGGCACACGCTCCGTCCCAAAGGCAAGAGCCGCCACCGCCTGCGCCCCGCCGACCGTAAACACCCGGCTGACCCCGGCCAGCATCGCCGCATAGAGCACGGCGGGCGAAACGGTTCCGTCCCGGCGAGCCGGGGTGGTCAGAATAATTTCGGGGACGCCCGCCACGTGCGCGGGCAGGGCCGCCATCAGCACCGTTGAAAAATAGGTCGCGGTTCCGCCGGGAACATACACCCCCACCCGATCCAGCGGGCGAATCAGCTGCCCGGTGATCCGGTCGGGCTGTGCATCCGTCCAGGAGGGGCGTTTTTGGGCTTCGTGAAAACGGCGGATGTTGGCCGCCGCAAGATCGAGCGCGGCTTTGAGATCGGCGGGGATTTCGTGAACCGCGTTCTGAAGAGCGGAAGGCAAAACTTCGAGCGTCGTCAGTTCGGGGGCATCGAACTTGCGCGACAGTTCCAGCAAAGCCGCGTCGCCGCGCTCCTTCACGTCGGCCAAAATTTGGCGCACGACCGTTTCTACCGCCGGATTGTCCTGGAGGTTCGTTCGGGTGACGGCTTGGGCGGCGGTTGCATAACCGTCTCTTTCAACACGAATAAGGCGCACGGCAGTTCTCTTTTCTGGGCGAATTCGTCGGGGCCGTTTCAGAAAGCCCCAGAGAAAAAGTATACCAGAGACAAGGCCCTCTCCCTCGCGCTCTTCAGCGGCTCCCATCCCGCTTTTTCCGTGTATCAGACTGGAACACAGACGAACTTCGAAGACAAATCCAATGACCCTGACCTTAGAACGCACCTCAGACGAACAGCGGCCTCTGCAATGGCCCCAACAGCAGGGCGTGAATCTCCCGGCTCTGCTCTGGAGGGCAACCGCCCATTTTCCCGTCACCCAGAAACCCCTGCCGCCTCTATCTGAAAATCCTCAAACGCAGGCGTCTCTGCAAACCTGGAAAGAAGCCTGCGTCGAAGGGGCAGAGGGCCGTCAAGGGCAAAACGATCCTGCCCTTTCAGACAAGGCGGTCTTGCCTGAAACTATCTACACAAAGCGGCACTGAGGAAGCGGCTGCCCGACACCAACCCGCTGCTTCGCTCTGCGCAGCCGGAACACGCGCAGTACGCTCAAGCGATCCACGCGCTGGCAGCCCTGAAGAAGAACAGGGCACGTTTGTTTCCCGTTCCGCAGAACCGCTCCGAATTTTGGAACGTCCCCACCCGCCCCGCCAATGAAAACGAACTGGGCTTTACCGTCGAAAAGGCAGCTCACCAGATCACGACGCCGACCCCTCGGTTGATAGGGCGGTACGATAACCCGCAAGTCACAACACGGCGGCAGTCGCGGGGGGAGGCGCACTTGGTTCGGGAGGGGCGGGTTCAGGGCGCACAGCGGGCGGCGGCAAGGCTGACGCACGGCCTCCCCCCGCTGCTTACCCCCAACGATTCCGATTTCACCCGCTCCTTCACTCTGAGAACCGTCGCCTGTCCGAACTCGTTTTAAGCCGTCTGCCTGCCTCCTCGTCTGCAAAAATGCTTCCGATACGCGGAGGAAAAAGCGGACAGGAGGACGGGAAGGCCCTGTCCTCCCTCCCGGAATCGAGCCTGCCCGCCTCCAACGCGCTTTTCCTTTTTGCGCCGGAGGCAGGCAGAAATCTCGTTTCTATTTGCGGGAGTTGCGGCGTTCGTAAGTTTCGCGATGCCGCCCCTTCATCTCCTGGGCCGACAACGGCGTTTCCTCCTCCAGCTTCTCGCGCAGTTCCTGCGCCTCGGCCATTTCCGGAGAGGGCAGGGCCGCCGCGTGAACGGACAACGCCCCGGCAAATACCTGCCGTGCCGCCGCGTGGTCGCCGCGTTCCTTGTGCCGCAGGCTTTCTCGCGCCGCCTCCGCCATCTGCAAGACAGCGGCTCGCTCGCGCACCCCGTGATCCACCGGAGCGGCGTTCACTTCCGCATCCTCCGCAAACCGAAACACCGTTTTCACCTCTTCCAGCAGGTTTCGATCCGCCCCGTCTTTGTACTTCAGCGAGGTGAAAACCGCCGTTTCACTCCCCTCGGCAAAGCCGCCCTGCTCGTCCCAGCGAAGTTCCACAAAAAACGTGCGCTCTTCTCCGGCAAATACGTCCGACAGCGGCAGCGTGATCTGTTCGCCGCTGCGGTCGTGCGGCAGCGTGCCCAGAAGACGCACCGACATTCCCGGCGCGACCGACACGCGCAGGGAAGCCCGCCGCGCCGTCACACTTTGCAGTTCGCCCAGCTCCCGCGCAAACACCGCCGGGATCTGTTCCGCGCTCTCGAGGTAGTGGTAGTTGCCGCCGCCCCCCTCCGCCATTCCCTCCAGCAGTTCGTGATTGTAGCTTACCCCGACGCCGAAGGTGGAGGTTGCAATGCCGTGCGCCCGCAGCTCCCCGACATGGCGGCAGATTTCCTCCGGGCGCGTTTCCCCCACATTGGCCATCCCGTCCGTCAGCAGCAGGCAGCGGCTGATCGTGCCCGCTTCCTGCTTTTCGGCGGCGAGATGAACGCTCTCCACCCAGCCGTCGAACAGAGCCGTTCCCCCGCCCGAAGCGATCCGGGCCATGCGCCTCTCCAACTCCCGCTTACGTTCGCGGGTGGTGCGCTTCGAGGAGGCAACGCGCTGTACTTCCGCATTGAACGTCACAACGGCCACGCGATCCAGGTCGTCCAGCTGCGACACAAGATGCAGGGCGGCCCGCCGAACAAACTCCAGCGGCGCGCCGCTCATCGAGCCGCTTCTGTCCAGGCACAGCGCGAGGTTCAGCGGAAGACGATCCGAGCGGTGCGGAAGGCGAGGGGAACTCACGGTCACCTCCAGAAGGCGCGTTCCGCCCCTCCGAGACGAGACCTTTGCAAGGTCAGGGCGCACAGAAATCTGAAGGTTCGAGAAAGCAGGGCTCATAGAAATACGTTTCCTTTCAGGAAATAGAATGGGGCGGCAGGAAAAGACGGCTAAGGCTCCGTCTCTCTGGCAAATCGAATCACCCGTTCCAGAAACTCGCGCCGTCGGGCGGAAATCGGAAGTTTTACGAGAATTTGGAGATCGGAGGTCACGGAAATATGCTCCCAGGCTCCCCGGTTCTCCGGCAAAGCGGAGGGGGAAGGCGGCGGGAAAGGGGCGGCCAGGGGGGGGCACCCCGCCGGAGGCGGCGGCAGACTCCGGCGGGCCCGCAGCTCGGTGGTGACATCGAGGGCGGTTTTAGGGGCGAGCGGCTGGGTGAGCATGGCGGGGGTCTCCTCTTGCAAAAGAGAGGCCACCTCTTCGTCTGAAAGCAGAGCCACCCCCCGAATGCCTTCAAGCCGGAGGTGCTGCGCCTTATATTTCTGGATCAGCCGAAGGCGGTTCAGGTGGCGCACCGAGTATTGGCCGTGCTTGTCGGCACGGGGCAGCAGGCCCTCCGCCACATAATAGCGAATGGTGCGCTCGGAGACACCGCTTTCGGTTTCCAGTTCCTCAATCGTGTACAGGCCGGGAATTCGCTCGGACATCGAGTTTTCCTCTCGAAACGGAATTTACACTGTAAGTGTAACACAGCGTTTTCACGCTGTCAAGGGGCCGCTTTTCCCCGTCCGCCATTTCTCAAGGAAATTGCGTTGTAAACCCAGGCCCTTTTATGACCGCGCTCCCGGTTTCTGTGTCATAATGAGAGCCAAGACTGAGCGTCAGGAGAGCGAGCCACCCCATGAGTATTGTCAGCGGCTTGCTGGGGCGATTTTCCCGTGATATGGGAATCGATCTCGGCACGGCCAACACCCTCGTCCATGTGCGCGGGCGGGGGATTCTTTTGCGTGAACCGTCTGTGGTCGCGGTAGACCGAGACACCAAAAAAGTCCTGGCCGTCGGGGAGGAAGCCAAGCGGATGCTGGGCCGTACCCCCGGCTCCATTATTGCCATTCGTCCGCTCAAGGACGGAGTCATTGCCGACTTCGAGCAAACCGAGAAGATGATCCGGTACTTTATCGAGAAGATCAACCGGCGCGGCTTTCTTTTCGCGCCGCGTGTGGTGATCGGAGTGCCTTCCGGCGTCACCGAGGTAGAGGAGCGGGCCGTGCGCGAAGCCGCGAAAAAGGCGGGGGCGCGTGAAGCCTTTATCATTGAGGAGCCGTTTGCTGCCGCCATCGGAGCCGGTCTGCCCGTCTCGGAGCCGACGGGGTCCATGATCGTGGACATCGGCGGCGGCACAACGGAAGTCGCCGTCATCTCGCTGGGCGGCATTGTCACCTCCCGCTCGATCCGGGTGGCGGGGGATGAACTCGACGAAGCCATCACCAGCTTCGTGCGCCGCGCCTACAATCTTTCCATCGGGGATCGTACGGCAGAAGAGGCCAAGTTCGAGATTGGATCTGCTTACGCCACTTCCCCTGAACGCACGATGGACGTGCGCGGACGCGACCTGATTTCCGGCCTGCCCCGCCGCGCCACCATCTCTTCAGGGGAGATTCGCGACGCCATCGCCGACCCCATCAACGCGATTGTCGAGGCCGTCAAGGTCACGCTGGAGGGCACGCCCCCCGAACTCGCCGCCGACATCTACGAGCGCGGTATTGTGCTTGCAGGCGGAGGGGCCTTGCTCGAAGGGCTGGATCATCTCCTGGCACGCGAGACGGGAATGCCCGTCCATATCGCCCCCGATCCGCTTTCCTGCGTGGTACTCGGAACGGGTATGATGCTGGAAAATCTCGATACCAACCCGCGCCTGCGCAAAGCCCTGAAAGGATAAAGAGGGATCCGGGGGAAGGAGGAAGGGGAGAAGGGGGAAAAAGGACGAAAACCGGCAGCGCGGCCAGAGAGAACGGTTCTTTTTCTGCCCAAAGCCAGAGTTTCGCCCTTTTTTCCCGCTTCCCCGCTCCCCCCTTCCCCCCCGCCTTCCCCATGTCTTCCGACACGCCTCATCCCCTGCGCCGGTATCGCCTGGTGATCGTGCTGCTGATCGCCGGAACGCTGGCAGGCATTCTCCACAACCGCACGACGGATCGCGGCAGGCCCGATCCCGTCACGGTGGTGGTGCGCTCGATCCTGGCTCCCCCCGCTTCCGGGCTTGGCGCGGCGGCCCGCTTTTTCAGCACGGAGACGGGGGGGCTGTTTCACGGGCGGGCCTTGGCGAAAGAGAATTTCGCACTTCGGCAGCGGGTGGCGGAACTGGAGGCGAAATCCGCCGCCGCCGAAGAAGCCGCCATTCGCTACAACCGCCTTCGCGCCGACCTCGGCTTTATGGCCTCCGCCAAACCCGCCCCGCTCCCCGCCGATCTCCTGACCCGCCGCCCCGACCCCAAATTCGATACCCTTCTCCTCTCACGCGGAAGCCGCGACGGAATCCGGGTAAACTCGGTGGTCACCACGCGGACGGGACTGGTGGGACGGGTGTTTGAAACCACGCCCACCACCGCCTCCGTGCTGATGATTACGGATCAGAACTCCGGCGTGGGCGCACGAGTCCAGCGGGCCGCATCGCGGGCCGCCGGGGTGATCAAAGGGGAGAACACGGATTCGCTTCAGATGATCTATTTGCCGCAGAGTGCCGACATCAAAGCGGGGGACGTCATTGTTACAAGCGGTCTGGGCGGCGTGTTTCCGCCGGGTCTGGTGATCGGCACAGTGAAGGCGGTGAAGGCAGATACGGGCAATTCCCTTAAAATTGCAACGGTGACGCCCCAGGTAGACGCCGACACGCTGGAAGAGGTGTATGTGACGCCATGACCGAGGGAGCGCGTCGCGCAGCGGGACTGAGCACGGCGCTGGGCATCGCCGTGCTGCTGCAGCTTGTGTTTGCAGAGCCGATGCGAATTCACGGGGCGCAGCCCGATTTTTTGCTGTTGTTTTCCATTCTCGGTGCGCTCTTTTGCGACCTGAACGGCGGGGCTGCCCTCGGCTTTGCGGCAGGGCTGCTTCATGCCTCAACTGCCTCGCCGCCGCACGGCGGCTTTGGCTCTCTGATCGTGAACCGCACGCTTGTGGCCGGGTTTGTCGGCTGGCTGGAGGAGCGGGTGTTTCGCGATGCCCCCGGGCTCACCCCGCTGTTTGCGTTTGGCGGCACGCTGGCGGCGGAGGTGCTGTTCTACCTCGCCGTTCCGCAGGGTCGGCTGCGTCACCGCGTGATGATCGCCCTGCTTACCGCGCTCTATAATGCCGCTCTCGCCCTGCCCGTCTACCTGCTTCTGCGCCGCCTGACGGGGCTGAAAAAGCCCGCCGACCGCATCTGAGCAGAGGCAAGGAAAGGGTGAAACTTCGTTTCCCGGTGTTTTTCCTTTCCTGTCCCTGTCTTCTTTCTTTTTTCCCCTCTTTTTTTCCTCGGCTTTCCTCCGCGCTTCAGGGCCCTTGCCGCAACCCGTTTCCCCCCCTCTCCTGGGAGGGAGTATCACACGAAACAGAAGGGCGGCGAACGGCTTTTTTCCCCGGGCGGGTACAATGGTAAACCGGCGGCGGGCGGATGGAGACCCCGAAGGCCCCGCGCCTTAGTTTTCTGGCGGAGAGATCATCAGTTGGCGGAATGGACACGGGCGATTATTGTGGGGGCTTCTTCGGGCATCGGGGAGGCATTGGCCCTGGAACTGGCGAGGGCGGGGACGGACGTGGCTCTGGTGGCCCGCAGGGAGCCGGAGCTTCGGCGGGTGGCAGACGCGATTGCGGGGCTTCCGGGAGGCGGCAAAGCCGCCGTGTTCGCGCACGACGTGACGCATTCCGAGGAGGTTCCGGCGTTGTTTTCGCGGATCGTGCGCGAGATGGGGGGGCTGGATTTAATCGTTTACGCCTCCGGGGTGCTGTGGACGCAGGACGCCTCGCCGTTTGATTTCGCGAAAGACCGGCAGATGGTGGAGGTAAATCTGCTGGGCGGCATTGCCTGGCTGAACGAGGCGGCGGCGCGGTTTGCGGTTGCGGAGGGCGGCACGCTGGTGGGGCTGTCGAGTGTGGCAGGCGAGCGGGGGCGGTATTCCATGCCGGTGTACTGCACGTCGAAGGCGGCTCTCAACACGTATCTGGAGGGGCTGCGCAACCGGGTGGCGCGGCACGGCGTGAAGGTGGTGACGGTGAAACTGGGGCCGGTCGCCACGCCGATGACGCAAGGCCGAAAGATGCCCCTGATGATTCCGACGGCGGCGGCGGTGGAGGGTATTTTGTCGGCGGCGCGGCGGGGGGCCGGAGACGCCTACGTGCCGGGGGTATGGCGGCTGATTTTCCTGATTTTGCGGAATGTGCCGTCGTTCGTGTTCCGCAAACTGAAATTGTAGGGGTTCGGCTTGCGGAACCCCACTCAAAAGAAGGGTTCCGCAAGCCGAACCCCTACAGGGGCCTGCCTTCCCTGCCGACCGGCTGCAAAATGATCGCCCCCTGCTCGCAGCAGCGGCACGCAACCGGCACAGGAGCGGCAAAAACCGCCTTGTTGCCGCTCCTGTGCCGCTCGCGTGGCGGTTGTGTGCCGAGACCACGAGAGGTTCGCCCGCCGTCCGCGCCCTCTCCGCCCCCCGGCGGGAACGAAAACCGGCGAACGACCGTCCCTCTTCTATGGAAACTCCCGACGAAACTCAGCCCGCCGCGCCCCCTCATCCCTGCTTTTCCAGGGGCGGCAGAAGCCGCTGGTGGAAGCGATGCGGCCTCAAAGAAACCGGATTCACCTACTGCGACCACAACGGCCTGCCCCTGCCTGAAGCCGCCGTCGAGCGCATTCGCGCCCTCGTCATCCCCCCGGCGTGGACGGAAGTTCGCATCGCCCCTTCGGAGCGCAGCCCGCTTCAAGTGCTCGGTCTCGACACCGGAGGCCGCCCGCAGTACCGCTATCACCCCCGCTTTGTCGCCAAACATCAAGCCCTGAAATACGACAAACTCAGGCGGTTCGGCGAAGCCCTGCCCGCCCTGCGCCGCGAGACGAATGCCCATCTCGGCGACCCTTCCCTCTCCAAAGAGCGCGTGCTCGCCGTGACCCTGCGCCTGATCAATGATCTTTACTTTCGCGTCGGGTCGGACGCAAGCGTGGAAAAATACGAGACCTTCGGCATCACCACCCTGCAAAACCGACACCTCACCTTAAAGCCCGGCGGCGTTCTCCTGTTCGACTTTATTGGAAAAAAGCACGTCCCCCAAAAGCGCGTGCTCACCGATCCCGCCCTTGCCGCCACCCTTCAGGAAATCAAGGCCCTGCGCGGACAGCGGCTGTTTCAGTATCGGGACGAAAGCGGCGCGGTGCACCCCATTTTAGCGCGAGACGTGAACGCCTACCTCAAGCGCGTGGCGGGGCCGGAGTTCTCCGCCAAAGACTTCCGAACATGGGGCGGAACCCTGCACGCCGCCATTGCCCTGGCAGAACTCGGCCCCGAAACGAACGAACGCAAGCGGGCCAAAAACATGGGGGCCGCCGCGAAATCGGTTTCGGAATGGCTTGGCAACACCCCCGCTGTGTGCCGCGCCGCCTACATTCATCCGCTTGTGTTCGATCTGTATGAAAAGGGGATCACCCTGACGGATTTCCGCTCACGCCGCGAACGCCGGATTGTGCAGCTTCAGCCCGAATACGAGCCGGAGGAGGTATCGCTGCTGGCCCTGCTCGCCCAGGGCCAGCCGTCAGCCCCCGGCAGGGCGGCGTTCGCGGCGGAGCCTGCGCTTTGCAGGTAAATCTTTTCTTCATTAGCCCAAAACCCGCTTTTCCCTGCTTTTTGCACTTGACAAACCGTGCAATGTTTGTTACAGTGACGGTGTGCCTTCCTCGTCATCCATCTAAGGAGAACCCATGTCTCAACGTCACAAGTCGCCGCGATTTCACCCTCCCCGCTCCGCCTCCCGGCTGCTCTTTACCGGCGCGGCCCTGCTCACCGCCCTCGGAGCCTTTGCTTACGGGCAAAAGATTTCCCGCCAAGCCCTCGACGCGAGCGCGTTTAAGCGGGGAACCCAAACCCCCAACCCCCTGTCGCCGCTGCTCACCAAAATGTCCTACCTGCCCACCCCCAACCTCCGCACCGCCTTAGAAACGGTGGTCGCCGGAATGTCGGCGGAAGTAGACGAAACCGGTGTGGTGCGCCGTCTGCGCGGCTCCGTCACCGTGCGCGGGGCCAAATCTTCCGGCGAAGCCGCCGACCGATTTTTGCTGGAGCACCATGCCGTGCTCGGCCTCAGTACAAATCTGAATGAACTGAAGTTGTCGCGCACCGACACCAGTCTCACCCGAATTCATGCGATTTACGATCAGGTCTACAGCGGGCTGCCCGTGTTCGGGGGACAACTAGGCGTCCACACCGACAAAAACGGAGCGGTGGAACTTGTCAACGCCGACCTTGTGCCGATCCCCCATCCGCAGGAACTCCGCACGAATCTGCCGTCCGAAGCCGCCGTCTCAATGGCGGTGAAGGCGGTGGGAACGGGGGCGGTGCCGACGCAGGCTCCGACAACGGAACTGGGCGTGTTTGTGCAAAAAGGAAGCCCGCTTGGGGCGTGGCGGGTGAGGTTCGATACCCGCAAGCCCGCCGCCGCCTGGGAAATTTATGTGGATGCGAACAGCGGCGAGGTGCTGCAAGCCCGCAACATCGCCCGCTATGCGGAGGGCACGGGAAAGGTGTATTTCCCCGACCCCGTGACCACTTCGGGCGACGCCACCCTGGTGGACAACAACAATGCGGATACGGCCCTTCTCACCGCGCAGCGCGTGACGAAACCGATGCTCGGCCTGGATGGAACGGGCTACCTCACGGGAACCTACGCGAAAACGGTGGTGGCCTCCGGGGTTCCCCGCGCCTTTTCGTCCTCGTTCAATTACGATTACACCCGCTCTCAGTCGCAGTTTGACGAGACCATGTGCTACTACCATATAGACACGATTGCCCGCTACCTCCAGTCGCTCGGCTTTACCAGTGTGGAGAACCGGCAGGTGACGATCAATGTCAATGGGATTCTCGACGACAATGCGTTCTACAGCCCCGCCACCAAACAGATTACGATGGGATCGGGCGGCGTGAACGACTCGCAGGATGCCGAAGTGATCTGGCACGAAAACGGCCACGCCATTCAGGACAATCAGGTTCCCGGCTGGGGGGCCTCGGAGCAGGCCGGGGCAATGGGCGAAGGCTTCGGGGACTACTGGGCCGCCTCTCAGTTCGCGGGCATCGGGCCGCAGTCTCCGGCCTGGGACGTGTTTGTCGGCAAATGGGACGCAACCTTTTACGACAACCATGTGCCGCCGCGCCTGCGCGACGTGATCTCGACGAAACATTATCCCGAAAATTCAGACGGAGAGGTGCATGACGATGGCGAGATGTGGAGCGCGTCTTTGTGGCAGGTACGGGGCATCGTCGGACGCGCCCGCGCCGACAAACTCGTGCTTGAGGCCCACTATTCGGTCTCGACCACCGGAACCTTTGCCGACGGCTCGAACGCGATTCTCGCCGCCAACCAATCCCTCTACAACGGGGCGGACGGGGCCGCCGTCCGGCGCGTGTTCGTGGATCGTGGCTTTATCGCAGTGGGGAACACACCGACGAACCTGGCGGCGACCGCCGTCAGCGCCACGCGCATTGACCTTGCCTGGACCGACACCAACACGGGAGAAACGGGCTACAAAATCGAGCGGAAATCGGGCGCGGAAGCCTTTACACAGATCGCGCTGACTTCGGCCAACGCCGTCTCTTACTCCGATACGACGGCCCTTCCGAGCACCTCCTACACCTACCGAATTCGAGCCGCGTTTCCCGACGGCGACTCGTTCTACTCGGCATCCGCTTCCGCCGCCACCCCGATTCTGACGTACAGTGTCTCCGGGAAGGTGAGCGGCTACGCGGGGCTGGGGGGGATCACGGTGGGGGTATCGGGCAATGCAGGCCAGACGGGGAGCACTTCGGCTTCACCTGCGCTCGCCATCCCGGACAACAACCCGACGGGGGTGGCCTCTTCGCTGACGGTGGCGGGCACGGGTACGATCACAGGCGTCCATGTGAGTGTAGATATTACGCACACCTACATTGGCGATCTGGAGGTGAGCCTGATCGGGCCGGACAATACGGTGGTGCTGCTGCACAATCGCACCGGAGGTTCTGCCGACAATATCGCGACCACCTACCCGGATGCGACCGCGCCGGCGGGAAGCCTGGGGGCGTTTACGGGCAAGGCGATTGCGGGAACCTGGAAACTCAAGGTGCGTGATCTGGCGGCCCTGGATACGGGGACGCTGAACCAGTGGACACTTACCCTTGACTACAACGGGCCGCTGTCGCGCACTGTCACGACGGCAGCAGACGGCACGTATACGTTCCTCGCCCTGACCCCCGCGACGTATACGGTGGCTCCGACCACTGCGGGGCTGACCTTCAGCCCGGCCCCCCGCACGGTGACGCTGGCCTCCAATACAACCGGCGTGGACTTCAGTGCGGCGGCGGGCCTGAGCGGAACGATAGGTCTGGAAGGGCCGTCCAACCTCGCGAAGCCGCTTCAGTTCGACTTCCGGCCTTCCGGGGGCGGGGCGGCGGTGTCGCGCACCCTGACTCCCACGTCAGCCGGGGCGTATGCGTTCTCCGACATCCCGGCGGGGGCGTATACGCTGGCGGTGAAAGGGAGCAAGTGGCTGCGCAAGACGGTGGCAGTGGACTTGAGCCGCACACGGGCGACTCCGGTGAATCTCTCGCTGCTGGCGGGAGACGTGAACAATAACAACGTTGTGGATGTGGACGATTTGACGCTGCTGCTCAACGTCTACAACACCACGAATGGAGACGGCTTCTACAACGCAGGAGCGGACTTCAACGACAGCGGGGCGGTGGACGTGGACGACCTCACCCTGCTGCTCAACAACTACAACAAAGCAGGCAGCAACTGACGCCTGCGCGTTCGCTGAGGGAGAGCACGGAGGGGGCCGGGGAACAACTGCTTGTTTCCCGGCCCTTTTTCGGCCTTGGGGGAAAACGCGGCGCGGCGCGGGGGCAGGAAGGGGGGAAGTGGAAGCGTTTCAACAAAGCGAGCGGGCCGATGTTGGGGCCAGGGCCGTTTCCCGCCTGCGGGAGGGCGAAGGGCGGGAGCGCACGGTTTCGTCGCTGTTTCCCCTTCTCGTGCTGCCGTCCTGCCGTCGTTCGAGCCGTCGTTCGGTTTGGACGTGCTGCACGACACCAAAGGCGGGGGTTGTTTTTTGGCGAGGCGAAGTGGGTGGCGGAGCGACCTGGATGCGGCGAAACTGGAAACGCCCTTTGTACGCCTGCGCTATCCCCGCCCGCTGTTTCCTGCGTCTTCTCCACGTTTAGAAGACGGGAAGTGCCGCTTGACGCCGGGGGGGTGGGGGAGGTTCAAGATCGCTTGAGAAGGCTTCGGCTTCCCCTCTTCGTGCAGGACGCTGGCGTTGTTGTGGAGGGAACCCATTTCGAGGTGAGTTTCGCGAGGGGAAGCTGCGGGTCTCGCTTAGAGTGGTCCGGCATTGCGCCGGGGGTTTGGAAACCGCTTGAGGCATGGTTCGAGGCCGTTGTGCTGGAGCTGACGGGGTGGAGGGGGGAGTGACTTCGCCTTGGCGTCGGCCCTTTTCGCGTTTTGTGCGCCTGAGTGGGAGAATTTTCTGCTAATCTTTGCTTTCCCCTATTGACAAGTCCTGCCTAGGGGTGTTAGACTATCCCCGTCTGTATATCTAGTTGTGAAGCCCCCCTTTTAACACAAGGACTAGTGTTTTTCGCAATCTCTTGGTTCATATTCTCACTGCGATGACCCCACCTGAAGGAACCTGCGCCAGAAATGAAATGTCCGTTCTGCGGCATCCAAAATCGAGACCGTGTTCTGGAAACCCGGACGATGAACGAAGGCGTTTCGATCAAGCGTCGGCGGGAGTGCGAGGCGTGCGGTCGGCGTTTCACGACGATGGAGGAGATTGAGGAGCTGCAATTGTGGGTGGTGAAAACCGATCACGGGCGTGAGCCGTTCGACCGGAAAAAGATCATTAAGGGGATGCAGCTGGCGTGTGCGGGGCGCGACATCAAGCCCGATACACTGGATGAAATTGCCCAGGAGATTGAGCGTCAGCTTTACAACCGCCTTGAAAAAGAGGTGACGACGCAGGAGATCGGGGAGATGGTGATGGAGCGGCTGAAGTCGCTGGATCATGTGGCCTATGTGCGGTTTGCGTCGGTGTATCGGCAGTTCGAGGACGCGACTCAATTTCGTGAGATTGTGAATATGCTGCGTCGGCGCGACGGAGCCAGTAAGAAAACGTAAGGTTCGGTTTCAAGCACCTGAGTTGAAATTTATCGGAAAGGAACGGAGCCTGCGTATGCCCTCCCTTCTTCTGGAGATCCCCTTTTTTGTTCAGACCGTTCGGCGCGGTTTGCTGGTTGGTTCGCCGACGGCAGAAAACAATGCCGACCCGCTGGTGGCGACCGGGCTGGAGCCTCGGCGCGACTGTGTGGCGTTTGTATTTAGTGACATCCCGGAGCGTGAGTTCCGAACGCCGAAGGAAGCCCTTTCTTTCGCGCACCGATTTACCGTAGGAGGCTTGAAGAGTTGATGCAAGAACCCACTCCCCAGCAAACCGACATCAGTTCGGTGATGGACAGCAGCACCGAGGCCGAGAGCGAGACGGCTCAGTTGACCCCTTCGGTTTCCCCGTCTTCCAAAGGCCGGGTGAAAGTGCCTTCTTCCGCCGCGAAAAAGAGTGCGCGGGGAGTTGGGGCTCCCGGCTTGAAGATTGAGCGGCGTTTCACCCAGGCAGGCGAAGACGTGTATTCAACGGTGGAGTGGGAGCTCCGCAACGCGGTCATTTCTAACGAACGCGGCGAAAAGGTCTTTGAGCAAACGGATGTCGAGATTCCGAAATCTTGGACGCAGCTGGCGACGAACGTGGTGGTTTCCAAGTATTTTCGGGGGCACATCGGCACGCCTTCCCGCGAGCACTCGGTGCGGCAGCTGATCGGGCGCGTTTCGGACACGATTTCGGCATGGGGGCGGGGCATGGATTACTTTGCCTCGGACGAAGACGCTCAGGCCTTCAACGACGAACTGACCCACATTCTGCTTTACCAGAAGGCGGCTTTCAACTCGCCGGTCTGGTTTAATGTTGGGCTGCCGGAAAACCCGCACCCGCAGTGCAGCGCGTGCTTCATCAATTCGGTGGATGATACGATGGAGTCGATCCTGACACTGGCGAAAACCGAGGGGATGCTCTTCAAATACGGCTCTGGAACCGGCACGAACCTTTCCCCGATCCGTTCTTCGCAGGAGAAACTCAAAGGCGGCGGCACCGCGTCCGGCCCGCTTTCGTTTATGCGCGGCTACGACTTTTTTGCCGGAGCCATCAAAAGCGGGGGGAAGACCCGCAGGGCTGCAAAAATGGTGATGCTCGACATTGACCACCCCGATGTCGAAGACTTCATCACCTGCAAAGCCAAAGAGGAAAAAAAGGCGTGGGCGTTGATTGACGCAGGTTACAGCGGCGCGTTCAACGTTCCTGGAGGAGCCTATGACAGCGTCAGCTTTCAAAACGGAAATAACTCCGTGCGCGTCTCCAACGAGTTCATGGAGGCGGTTGGGAAAGACGGCGACTGGTGGACACGGTTTGTGACAACCGGCGAAAAGGCCCAGCAATACAAAGCCCGCGACCTGATGCACCTGATCGCCGAAAGCGCGTGGGTTTGCGGCGATCCGGGGATGCAGTACGACACTACCATCAACAAATGGCACACCTGCAAAAACACGGCTCCCATTTATGGCAGCAACCCCTGTTCGGAATATATGTTCCTCAATGATAGTGCCTGCAACCTGGCGTCTCTGAACTTGATGAAGTTTCGGCACGCAGACGGCGAATTTGATGTGGAGGCGTTCCGCCACGCCTGCCGAATCGTGCTCACCGCGCAGGAAATCATCGTGGACAACGCTTCGTACCCGACCCCGCGCATCGAAGAAAACAGCCGCGATTATCGTCCGCTGGGACTGGGCTACGCCAACCTCGGAGCCTTGCTCATGGCACGCGGGCTGGCCTATGACAGCGATGAGGGACGCGCCTACGCCGGGGCGATCACTGCGCTGATGACAGGCGAAGGCTATCATCAGTCCTCCGTCATTGCGCGGGATCACGGCTGGACGTTCAACGGCTATGCAAAAAACCGGGAGCCTTTCCTGCAGGTGATGAAAATGCATCGCGAGGCAGTCGAGGAAATCAACCCGGAATTCGTTCCCGATGACCTGCTGCAGGCGGCACGCAAAGCCTGGGACGACACCCTGGAAAAAGGCGAGCAACACGGCTTCCGAAATGCTCAGGCAACGGTGCTGGCTCCGACGGGGTGCCTTGTCGCGGGTTCGATGGTCGTAACGGATCGGGGCGTGCTGCGCCTCAATCGGCTCGGCGATGCCAACGGCAAACAATGGCAGACTGTGGCGTTCCGTGTTCTCACGGACGAGGGCGAAAAGTCGGCGACGAAATTCTTTGTCAATGGCGCGGAACTCACTCGCAAAATCACGACCGCCGCAGGTTACGCTATTCAGGGAACCCTGCAACACCGCGTCAAAGTCGTGGATGAGGCGACGGGCAACTGGGAATGGAAACGCTTTTCCGACCTGAAACCCGGTGATGTCACGCCGCTCTCGATGGGAAGACTCGCGGGTTCACCGCAAACCGTCGTTCTTCCGCCACTCGGCGAAGAATACTGGACGGGCGACTATACAACCCGTGTGCCCCGCGAAATGAGTGCCGACCTCGCAGAACTCATTGGGTACTTCATGGGCGATGGCTCTCTGCATACGAAAGGGCCCCGGTTCTGCGTCGCCAACACCGACGCCGAGGTTGCCGAGCGGATTTCCGAGCTGCTCGCCAATCTGTTCAACCTGAAAGCGTTCATCACGCCACAGCAGGGCTGCTTCGAGGTGACCGCCCATTCCGTTCCCCTCGCGCTCTGGTGGGACGCTTCCGGCTTCTCGAAATTCGCGCCGCACAGCGGACACACGGGCAAGGGCTATCGTCCACACATCCCCGCCGCGGTTCTCGCAACGAACAACGCCGAGGTTTACGGGGCGTTCCTGCGCGGTCTCTATGAGGCGGACGGCACGGTGACGAACGGCGTTCCCTGCTGGACTACCGCGCACAGCGAGTTTGCCGAGGAGGTGCGAACCCTGCTTCTCACGCTCGGCATCGTGACCACGAGCCGCCTGACGCAATCGGGCTGGGGCAATCACGACCTGCACGTTCTCCGCCTGAGAAATACCGCTTACAACGCGGCGTTTCTGGCAAACGTCGGGTTTATGAGTGAGCGCAAACAGGCACGGGTTTCGCAAAACGTCGGTGAGCAGACGGCACGCTACGACTATATCTATCTCGCGCCGGAAACGCTCGACGAACTGTTGCCTGCTTGCCCGGAAGTCGCCAACGCGGTTTCCCTGTCTTGCAAACGGCACAATGGAGCGATTACGCGCTGTGCCGCACAGACGCTGTTCTCCAAAACGAACGACGCACGTCTCGCACTGGCACTCGCTTACTATTATGATGAGGTGAAGACGAACGAGGACGGCGGGGAACAACTCACCTACGACCTGTCCGTTCCGGAGAACGTGACCTACATCGCGAACGGCTTCATCTCTCATAACACGATTGGCTTTCTCATGGATTGCGATACCACCGGAATCGAACCAGACATTGCCATTGTCAAGTACAAGTCGCTCGTTGGGGGCGGGATGTTGAAGATCGTCAACAACACGGTTCCCGAAGCCCTGAGCCGACTGGGGTACACTCCGCGTCAGGTGGACGAGATCATCGCTTACATTGACACGCACGACACCATTGAGGGTGCACCGGAACTCAAAGCCGAGCATCTTTCCGTGTTCGACTGCGCATTCAAGCCTGCCAACGGGGTTCGCTCCATTCATTATATGGGCCACCTGAAAATGATGGCAGCGGCCCAGCCGTTCCTGTCGGGAGCGATCTCGAAAACGGTCAATATGCCGCATGATGCGACCGCCGCTGAAATTGCCAAAACGTATGTGGAGGGCTGGCAAATGGGCTTGAAGGCGATTGCGATCTATCGCGACGGCTCAAAGCGAACCCAGCCCCTGATGACCAAACACAGCGACGACTCGGAAAAGAAAACCGAGGCTCTGGCCCCGGCGGAAGTCGAAGTGAAAACGGTGGTGGTCAACAAGCCGATGCGCCGCAAACTGCCGGACGAGCGGCACTCGATCACCCACAAGTTCAGCATTGCGGGGCACGAGGGCTACATCACAGTGGGGATGTATGAGGACGGAAAGCCCGGTGAAATCTTCCTGACGATGAGCAAGGAAGGGTCCACGATCTCCGGCTTGATGGACTCGTTCGCTACCGCGATTTCGCTGGCACTGCAGTACGGGGTTCCGCTCCAAACGCTGGTGGATAAGTTCAGCCACGCTCGCTTCGAGCCGTCGGGATACACGAACAATCCCGAAATTCGGATTGCGAAGTCCATTACGGACTACATTTTCCGATGGCTCGGCTCGAAGTTCCTGACAAAAGTTCCGACCGACGATCCGACCGATGCCAGCGACCTCAGCATTGGGGAGAACGAAAGCGCAGCACCTCCGGCAAACCGCATCGCAACCGAGGGCCGCCCGCTGCTGACGCTGACGGACGTGCATGACGGTCAGGCACTTTCCTCTCCACTGGAAGCGCATGAAAAGGAAACGTTTCAGAATCAGGCGGACGCTCCGGTGTGTGCGGACTGCGGCTCCCTGATGGTGAGAAACGGGGCGTGCTTCAAGTGCCTCAACTGCGGCTCGGTCTTCGGCTGTTCGTAAAACACCGAATTAAGGTACAAGAACGTTTGTGAAAAGGCAGAAAGAGATGAGTTCTTCATTCCTTTCTGCCTTTTTGTTCGAGGCGCGTGTTTCAGCGCACAAATATCTACTGTTGAGGAACAAAATGGGTTATAATGAAGCATTCCGAGAGATTGTTCTCGATCCGTTTCGCGAAAACGAAGGAGTCAACAAAGAACTCAATTTTTATTTGACTAAATACAGAGAGTTCAAAGAACAACAACCGTTAGATGACCAGCAGTATTGGTCTTTTGAACGCTTTATTCGTGAAAAAATTTTACGAAAAGCGCAAACCCCTTGCAAGACAAGATGCCTATCGTTGTTGTACACCTACTGCTATATGCCCTGTCATGTTGATGCGAATAAGGTTGTAATCGAGAGCGAACACGAATGCTTTTTCGATCCGTACATCTATCGTAAGCCGTCCAATGTGTTAATGATTGATGTCGGGTGCGGTCCGATGACGGCGTGCCTTGCTCTTGCCGACTATCAACAAACAGAGAAGCCTGACGAGCGTCTTAGACTCGACTATATAGGTTTCGATTCAGAGCCACACATGACCGACATTGCTCTTGAGTTTGGACGCAGGAAATACCAGAACGATCTTTTCGGAAGCAATTTTCGCTGGTGCTATCCGGACGGTAAAAATACTCTTTGGGTCGAGCAAGTACGAAATCCGATTAAGCAAGCAGGGACGCTTGTTTTCTACTTTTCCTACTTCTGGGGGCAAGAGGGAGCAGTCAAAGATATTGATCGCTGGGTCAACAGGGTTAAAAAAATATCCGCATAAGCTCGCGTTGAGGATACGTTTATTGTCTATCTGAATAAGGACATGAACGGATACAACAATGCTTACGTACAATTTAAAGAGGGATTGAACATTCGTCCTGATACGCTGACAGAGCTGACATCACAACAATGTGATTACACTCATGAGTCGTGGAGAGGCTTGGAGCAATGGCTAACCAATCAGCAGTTACCTGTAGCGAAGCTAATAACGAGCGCACATTTGTACTACGAAATTCTACGCGTAGACTGGAGGCACTATGAAAATACTGGAACCGTCGGGAACGCTGGCATTTGATTTTTCAGAGGTCGTCGAAGACATGATTCGTCCAACGGCTTCCCCTATCATCAGTGCAATTCCCGGTCTCGAATTTCGGGAGGATTTTCTTAACCGACAGGAAGAAGAAACAATTGTACAGACGCTCGATTCAGGTGTCTGGTCGTGCGAATTATCGCGTCGGGTTCAGCATTATGGTTACAAGTACGACTACAAAGCCCGACGGATCGACTCCACGATGCACATCGGCAACCTCCCCGATTGGCTTCAGGCAGTCGCCGAACGGTTACGGACATCAGGTTATTTCGAGGCAACGCCCGATCAGGTAATCGTCAATGAGTATCTTCCAGGACAGGGGATTGCCGCACATATTGATTGCCAACCATGCTTTGGGGACACGATTGCCTCACTCAGTCTCTGCTCGACCTGCATAATGGACTTTACACAAGCCGAGAATGGAGAAGTGCAATCCGTATTTCTACCGCCGAGAAGCCTGGTTGTTCTCAAAGGTGATTCCCGATATTGCTGGAAACACGCGATAGCGAAACGGCGTCAAGACACTCACGAGGGACAGATATACCACCGTCGTCGTCGAATTTCATTGACATTTCGGAAGGTAAAGCGGAGCTGAAGACACTCTTCTCGCGTCAGAAGAGAGCAAAACCGAGAATTTTGATTGCAACAAAATGAAGACAGAGCCACACGTCAATTCGGCGGAAAATCACTTACCCGACATTGCAGTCAGAAGATGTTGGAAAATCCCTCCATTACACTCTTATTGTAGCACAATCGTGAATCTTTAGTTTCCTGAAAAATAAATTTCATCGGCTTGCCACCGAAGGGAGACCCCTGCTCACCCTGACCGACGTTCACGACGGACAAGCCCTGAGTGCTTCACCCGATGCTCACGCACGGGAAGCGCATGAAAAGGAAACGTTTCAGAATCAGGCGGACGCTCCGGTGTGTGCGGACTGCGGCTCCCTGATGGTGAGAAACGGGGCGTGCTTCAAGTGCCTCAACTGCGGCTCGGTCTTCGGTTGTTCGTAAAACCGAAACGTCTGGCCGCTAGATCACAACCCCGCCGCCTCTTGATAAGAGGCGGCGGGGTTGTGATCTGACGCGAAGAATACGGTTGACAAGAAAAGCGGCGTCGTCTATAATCTAACCAAAAGGTGGGGATTTCCCACACGGAGGGTACGATGTCAACAACGGTTGAGCGCAGTGATGTTTTCGAAGTCATCAAAGAGTCGGTCAAAGTAGATGAGAAAGGGCGTGTTTTGATCGGACGTGAGCGGTCGAGCAAGGATTATCGAGTCGCGGTCAGTAATAGCGGTGAAATTCTCCTGACTCCTATGGGAAGAATCCCGGAACGCGAAATGTGGCTCTACCAAAATCCGCAGGCTCTTGCCCAATTAGAACAAGGAGTGGCAGAAGCCGCCGCAGGTCATCTGATCGGCGGCTACGACTTTTCTACATTTCTCGAAGACACGCTTGAAGACGAGAATGAGGAATGACCTTTGGCTTTCGAAGTAAAACTCACTCCCTCCGCAGAAAAAGTTCTGCGTGATCTTGAGCAGAAAAACGTCAAAAAATTTAGAAAAGTAGGTAAAACGCTGGGGCTTCTTGCCCAAACCCCCAAGTATCCCGGATTGAACTCACACAAATACGAGTCGCAGCAGGGACCCAATGGGGAAGCCCTGTGGGAGGCATACGTCGAGAACAATACCCCCGCCGCATTGAGAATCTTCTGGTGCTATGGGCCTGATCCCGGAACAATCACCGTTCTTGCGATTACTCCTCATCCTTAGAGAGCAGGTGTGGCATCATTGTTCGCCTTGCACATTTGAGGAATAACCTGAGCGTCTCACCCAATGCCTACGCACGGAAAGCGCATGAAAAGGAAACGTTTCAGAATCAGGCGGACGCTCCGGTGTGCGGACTGCGGCTCGCTCATCGTTTGTAGTCTCCGAAGAGGTTTTTGACCAGACCCGCCGCTACCGCCGCGAGAGGCAGCAGCAAAACGCTGAAAATCCAGTAGGCGGGGCTGAATTCGGGCACTTTGTCGCGGTAGATCGTGCCTGCGGTTCCGGTAAAGATGAGGAAGAGCAGCAGGGTCATCCGTTTTCGGGCCGGGAACTCATCGTCCTTCAGGTCAGTGGCGCGAAGCCGCAGTACGGAGCCAACGAATAGCACCCCGCTTAAGACCAAAAATGTCCACTCGAAGAAAAGCCACATCGCATTTCACCTTGTTTCCGCTGGCTTTGTTTCAGAAAGTTTCTCGGAAGCCTTCGGCGGGGCGGCCTCTTTGTCGAACAGCAAAATCGCTCCTGAGCGCGGCGGCAGATCGAGCGTCGTAAGCCGTTCCCCGTTCACCCGGCGCATCGTGCTGCCCATCAGCAGGCGGGCGGATCGTTTATCGTCGGAGTTCACGTAAACCACGCCGTAGGAAAAGGCACGCCGCCACACCACTCGCGCCTGATCGGTGGACGGAAGAGCCGGGTCTATCGTCGTGTTGATTTGGTGCCGCTCCTGCACCGCCGCCCCCAGCGGCACCTGGAACAGGGCAGCATGACGTTTCACTTCGTTCTGAAAGACCTTCAGGCTCAGTCCGGCGTCCGAGCGCACAAACGGAATCTGCGGCATCGGCTGAAGAACAAGTCGTCCCTGCTTATGGTAAACCATCAGATAGCTGGCAACGATAAACTCCAGTTCACTGTCGTTGGAATAGGCCGCCGCCGCAATGAAGACCTTGCCGCTGCGGGCGGTTCGATCCGCAGCCTGAAGTTGGATTTCGCGAATATCTTCCGGCAGAAACTCTTCCGACCAGTGCGGCTTCAGCCATCCCTCGCACCACGCGCCATCGGAGTAGGGATAGAAATGATCCCAGTAGCGGCCAGCAAGGTCGGGCTGGAAGTCGGCGGGAAGCGGCGGCTGAGTTGGTTTGCCGACAATGGCCTCAAAGCCCAGCGACGACGGGATCATCAAAAACCGTCCTTCGTCCCGCGCAGCACGAAGCCAGTTGAACTGCGCCTCCCCCCGATCCTGCAAGGTTTTGTATTTTCCGGGTTTGCTCCCTACGAACGAATTGCCGAGCGGCAGTTCTGAGGCCACCACGCCCTGCGCTCCATATTGCCGCACCCAGTTCAGCACGCCGTCGCGCCAGTGCAGTGCCCATTCCGTCGAAGCAAAATCCATCCAGTGACCGCCGGGGGAGGGGTGCGGAATTTCGCGTCCATGTTCGTCTTTCAGCGTCCAGGCACTCAAGGAGGGACGCCACCCGCCCACGCTGCCCGCAAAGTAGGGCTGTTCGTGAAGCGTGGAGGCGTAGACGAAGAGAAGCGGCGTGAACAGCGAATTGACATAGGTGAAGGTCGGGAAGACAGCAGGGGTGAGATTGACGGCAGGCAGTGCCGCCACATCACAATTGGTGCCGATCCAGCGGGTATTGGCACGGGAGAGCAGGGTGGAGCGGCTTCCCGACGGCTCCAGCCACTCGCCGCCGTCGCCTAGTCCGAGGGTGAATACCCCGCCGAGCCGCACCGGGCAAAGCGGGCGCAGCTGGCGGATAATGGGCAGATCACGCAGGTCGTCCTGGCTGAGCGGCGTGGCGGAGAGCGGCGCAGGAGCCTCCTGCCCCCGACCCGCGATAGAGGCTCCGAGCGAAAGCACGATCAGAGCGAGTTTGGAAAGATAAGAGAGTTTCATGGAGAACCTGGGTGGAGAGAAAAGGGAGCGCGAACGCCCCCGCTTCTCTTAATGACGAGAGCGGGGGCGAAAAAAGCCTGCCTAGATTTTGGCGTCGTGCCCAATGAGCGACGAATTATTCGCCCTCGAACGCCGTTTTGATGGGGGCTGGGCGCGGAGCGGGTTTGTCCGCAGTCTCTTCGGAGAGGCCGCCTGATTTTGCCCGTGCACTGGCTTTCCATACTTCGACCTGTGCGGATGAAACATAGGTTCCCAGGCATAAATCGGCGAGCGGGAAAAAGACGTTGTAGTTTTTCTGCATATGCCGGTGATGAATTCGGTGGTGCTCTTTGACATACTGGAATACCCCGGTTTTCTCAAACCAGTTGCCTGCCGGAACGTGCATATAATAGTGAAAGTACTCGTAAACGGCGTAGTAAGCGACTACCGAAGCGATCCCTCCCCAAAGGCTGGGAATGCCGGTGATCCATTGGATCGCCGCAAAAATCGGGAGGTGGAAGCCTAAAAACAGCGGCAGCGCAAACCAGTCCATCGAAATGTGGTCTTTGCCTTCCCCGTCTCGGTGCTCGTAGAGGTGCGGCTCATATTTGTATTTCTGGTGGTGAACGAGATGATGCGCCCGATAGGTGGCTTTAATCAGGGCAGGCGAATGAAAGAGGTATTTGTGGAAAAACCACTCGAAAAAACTTTCATAGAGAAAGTAGCACACGAACGCAAGCAGCTGCGTTTGCCAATTGAAAACCATGTTGTTGTCTAAAAATCCCTTCTGAATCCAGGAACGCTCTCTTCACTTTACGTGACGAAAGCCCTTCCCGTTTCGGCAAAAAGATTATAGACGCTCCCCCGCAAATTTGTCAAATCTGCAGGTCAGGTTTGACAGCCAATTTTTTCACCGCCGATCCAGGCGTCGTTTTTCCTGGCAGCGTTTTCTTTACTCGTTGAGCCGTTCGCCATAGAGGTAGCGGTTGCGGACTTTGCGGTAAAACGAAGTGTGTTCGAGCACGATCAGGCGGGTGACATATTCGGCGCGGCGCACAACTAACTGATCGCCGCTCTGGAGGGGGAAGGGGTCTACCCCGTCTACCGCGAGGATCATTCCCTCTTCATCGGACTGCACCTCCACGCCAATCGTTTCATCGCCGGGAACCACCATCGGGCGGGCCGAAAGGGTGTGCGGACAGATGGGAACAACGATGAAGGCATGAACGGTGGGCATGACGAGGGGGCCGCCTGCGGAGAGCGCGTAGGCGGTAGAACCGGTGGGGGTGGCGATGATGATCCCGTCGGCAGGGTAGGTGGCAAACGGTTCTCCGCCAAGCCAGGTTCTGAGCTGCAGCATCTGCGAGGCTCCGCTTTTCACCAGCGCGTCGTTCAGCCCTGCCTGCGAATAAACCGATTTCCCCTCGCGCATAATTTCGGCATGAAGCATCAGCCGCTCTTCGACGGGCATCTCCCCCGCTAGAATTTTTTCGAGTGTGGGGAACAGGTCTTCGGGGTGCGTTTCGGCGATAAACCCAAACCGCCCCATATGCACCCCTAGAATCGGAACGCCGCAGGGAGCCATCATCCGCGCCGCCGTCAGGATCGTGCCGTCGCCGCCCAGCGTAATCAGAAATTCGGTGGTTTCCAGCGTTCCCGCATCACAGGCGAGCGCAGGCAGGTGCAGCCGCTGCGCCGATTCGAGATCGAGGCGTACCCCGATGTCTCGCGCCTTCAGCCATTCGATCACCCGCTCGGCGAACTCCCAGGCTTCGCGGCGGGTGCGATGAACGATCATTCCAATAAAGCGGTTCACAAAGCCTACTTTCCTGATGAAGTCCTAAAACTCCTGCACCATCGGCGTGAAGTCGGGCGGATTGTGTTAAAATAAATTCGTCTTGTCCCCGCCGCCTCGTTTGCCCTGTCGCAGCGTTGCACCCTTTGATCTATCTAAATTTCAAGATTGGCCCCAGTCTACGCTCGTCAGAGAGTGAAAACGCTGCCCAGGGATGGGCGGCGTTTTGCAGGAGAAATCAATATGGCATCCCCTCGTCGCGCTTCACGTCCCGCCCTGCGCGAACATAAACGCCGCCTCGCGAATGACCGGATTCATCTCGGCATCATCGGTGTCGCTGACCGAGGCTTTCACTATCATCTCAATACCTTTCAGCAGTTTCCCGATGTGGCCGTGACCGCCGTGTGCGATGTGCGCGGCGAGTTTGTGGATCGGGCCCTGGGAGCGATTTACGGCCCTGCTCGCGGCTACAAAGACTACCGCAAACTGCTGGAGCAGAAAGACCTTGATGCGGTCATCATTGCCACCCCTCCTCACTGGCACGCGCTGATGGCAACGGCAGCGATGGAAGCGGGCAAAGACGTGCTGTGCGAAAAGCCGATGAGCCGTTTTCCGATGGAAGCCTTGATGATGGCAAAAGGAGCGGCGAAATTCAAGCGGGTGACGCAGGTGGGAACTCAGGTTCATGCCACCGAGAATTACCGCCGCTGTGTGGATGTGGTGCGTTCGGGCGTACTTGGCAAAATCACCGCCATTCGCAATTTCTGTACGATGAACGACCAGTCGGAAGGGCTGGGCACGCCGCCGGACACCGATCCCCCCGCCGACCTGGACTGGAATGCGTGGCTGGGGCCTGCGCCCTCCGTTCCCTACAATGAGGGGCGTTTTCGAGACGGGATGCACCGCTATTTCAAGGATTATGTGGACTCGTGGCTTCACGAACTTGGCCCGCACATCGTGGACCTCCCGGTGTGGGCCGCCGGGCTGGGGCAGCCGCTTTCGGTGACGGCGACGGCAGGCCGCTATGCAGCGGAATCCCTTGCGGATGTGCCCGATACGATGGATGTGATCTGGGAGTACCCTGACCTGCTGATGACCTGGACGCTGTGTCAGGCGAACGGGTTCAATTTCGGCGTGGGCGGGCCGGGGGGCGGGCGGCGGATCGGGGTGGTGTTTCAGGGAACCGAGGGAACCCTGATCGCCAATTATTCGCTGCTGGAACTCTACGACAAAACCGGAAACCGCCTTGATCTCTCCGAGATGAACCTGCCGGAGGTGACGCCGAAATCGCCGGGGCATGAACGGGAGTTTATCGAGTGCATCAAAAGTCGGGAACAGCCGTCTTGCAGTTTCGTGAAGCATCTGCCGCTTCACGTCGCGCTCAATCTCGCCCATGTTTCGCTGAGGCTGGGGCGCAAACTGAACTGGGACGCCGACAAATTCGTGGTCATCAAAGACAAAGAGGCGACCGAAGCCCTGACGCCCAAGTACCGGGGCCGCCTGAAACTTCCGATTTATCGCGGCACGCTCAAATCCGGCTAAGCCTCTCGTCCCCGCACGAAAGTACAGGTCTGGCAAGCCTGCGGGCGGAGGGCCGGTAAACCGTATTGAAGGACGGCGCGATAAATTTGCTGCTGGCGGCTTCGCCGACTCAAGACAAACCGCTGGCTCAACGGTCTACGAGCATCCGGTCACCAACACAAAAGTGGGACCGGATGCTCGTAGACCGTCTGAATTGGTGTGCAAAGCACATTTGGCGGTACGCCATTTAGACCGGGGGGTTAACCCCGGGCGAACCGAAACTATCCGCTTTGCGTTCGCTCTTGACAGCCTGGAAGTTACCGAACGGAAAATCAAACCGTTATTGCTCTCAGGTCATCAGGCCGTTGAGGAGGTCGAAGGCGATTTTGCGGTCATCGAAGGGCAGGACTTGATCGCCGACAATCTGGTAATCCTCGTGCCCTTTGCCTGCAATCAGGACGAGATCGCCAGGTTGAGCCAGCGAAAGGGCCTTTTCAATCGCTTGACGGCGATCCGGCTCGACATGGATTTCGGCACGGACTTCGGGATCGGCAGAGCCGTCCATCCCGGCGAGAATTTCGGAGATGATGAAGTTGGGGTCTTCGCGGCGCGGGTTGTCGGAGGTGACGATGGCGAGATCGGCTTGGGTGGCGGCCAGGCGGCCCATCTTCGGGCGTTTCGTTCGATCTCGGTTTCCACCGCACCCGAACACGATCAAAATTCGCGCCGGATGCAGTTCCTTGGCCGAATGAAGCAGATTCGCGATCCCGTCCGGGGAGTGGGCATAGTCCACAATCACGCTAAACGGTTTCGCGCTCGGAACCGCCTCGAACCGGCCCGGAACCGGCGGCAGTTCCGCCAGCCCGCGCTGAATCTGCTCGACCGAAACCCCCAGTTTCAAGGCGGCTCCAATCGCTCCCAGCGCGTTTCCTACCTGAAAGGCTCCGCCAATCGGCAGTTGAATTTCAAACCGCTCCACTCGCGTTCCATTGTCATGGACGACGGTAAAGTTCGCGCTTTCCGGCTTCAGTTCGACGGCTTCGGCTTTCAGGTTCGCGGGGCCGTCCGTCGGGTCGAAGGTCAGCACATCGCCGCGAGCCAAGGTCACCAGCTCGCGCCCCTCCCACTGCCCCACATTGATGACCGAGGCAAACATTTTTCGGTTCGGGCGCGGATATTTCACCGGGTACTCGGAAAAAAGCAGGGCCTTCGCCTCGAAATAAGCTTCCATCGTTTTGTGATAGTCGAGGTGATCCTGCGTTAAGTTCGTGAAAACCCCGACGTTGTAAGCGATCCCGTCGGTGCGCCCCTGCGCCAGCGCGTGAGAAGAAACTTCCATCACCACTGCCTCTGCCCCGCCGCTCTTCAACTGAGCGAGCAGGCTTTGCAGTTCGTCGGCTTCGGGGGTTGTGTGATCGGAAGGGAGAGGCTTGCCGTCCAGTTCTGTGCCCAGCGTTCCAATCGTGCCCACCGATTTTCCCGCCGCTCTCAAGATCGAGGCAGTCATGCGGGTGGTGGTGGTTTTGCCGTTCGTGCCCGTTACCCCCACCATCGTCAGGGCATGGGAGGGATGGCGATAAAAGGCGCAGGCAAGCAGAGGGAGAGCTTTACGGGTGTCCTGAACGGTAATCACCACCGCGTCGGAGGGGAGGGTAACCCCGGCTCTTTCAAGGCCGCCGGTTTGCACGACAACCGCTGCCGCGCCCTTTTCGAGCGCGTCCCCGGCAAAACGGTGCCCGTCGAAGGCGTCTCCGACCCGGCAGAGAAACAGCGCACCGGGAAGGACGGTACGCGAGTCATGGGTAATTGCCGTGATGGAGGGGTCTCCGAGGCCGGAGCAGGCCGCCTTCGGCAAAACGGAAATCAGTTCCGAAAGGGAAAGAGAGAATTGAGTGTTCATGCGAAAATGATACCGCATAACGCCCCGCCTTCTGCCTTGCGTTCGAGGCACTCTCTGTCAAGGGCGTTCTTCGAACGGAGTTCCACCTGCTGCTCTCTAGTCCAACTTTTTCTGCTAACCGGCGGCATGGGAGCGCAGCAGCTCTTCCTGGAGGCTGACCGCTTCGCTCACCGGGTGCAAAAGTTCGCGAAACGGCTCCTGCGGAGGGAGCGAACTGCGCAGCAGCGTTTGCCGGGACTGTTCCTCCCGCAAACGGCTTTCCAGAGTCGGGAGAACTCGCTGCGCTTCGCGCTGAATTTCCGGGATGTGGGAGTGGTGCGCGAGCGGAGCGACGGTGGCGACGGCCCGCCCGTCACCGACCTTTTCGAGAGCCGCTAAAATCTGTACCCGCCACCGCTGGGTGGTGTCCAGCCCCAAGAGCCCGCGCCCTTCGAGAAGGCGGCACAGGGCAGGCACCGTTTCGGAGGGCAGGGTTCCGTAATGGGCGTCGGTCAAATTCGCCAGCACTCCCGGTAAGGCTTTGAGGGCCTCAAGACGGACCACTGAGGCAGGATCATGGGCGGCCTTTGCCAGTGCTGCCGCACTGCGGGGGCTGCGCCAGCGGCCCAGGGTTCGGGCAGCGGCGGCGCGAACCCTGGCTCCCCGTGAAGCATCCAGAGCCATCGAAAACGGCAGCAGGGCCGCTTTGAAGACCGCCCAGAGCACCGGCATGGAAACACAAAATAAAATGAGCAGGGTCAGCAGGGTGTCGTCTGCATTCACCATCGGAAAGCCCATGCGGTGGAAAATAGCGATGAGGCCGGAAACGCCCAGCGCGAGGAAAAAAGCCCGCCGCGAGCTATGAGCAGAGCGATGGGAAAACAGCTGCGAGGGTTTGCGAGCCTGCCGATCCAGCAGCTCCCCCAGTTCTTTGAGGGCAGAAGGGGCCTGTTTTTCCGGTAGTTCGATTTGACCGAGCAGCGAAACCGCCAGTAGGCTTTCGCGCCAGTGCAGTTCGTAATCTCCCGAAACTTGAGCGAGCAAGGCGAGCAGCTGCCCTCCGGGAACCTGAGCGATGCCGGTGTAGGGATGCGCGAGGCAGCGAAGCCAGTGATCCCGCCCCAGGCGGCGCAGCAGGGAAAGGGACTCGGCAATTTCCTCCTCGGATCGCTCCGAGGCATAGGGGGTGTTGAGGCAATTCGGCGTCAGTTTTTCTGGTGGGGCGACGCGCATGGCAGCTTTCTACGCAAGGCGGCATTCTTTTGGAAACACTCGGGTTGACCCGGCATCCGTCCGGCAAATTCGGTACTGAAGGAGATACCTGCAAATTCTGTGCCGAACCGACAATAGACGCTTCGATCTCGCTGTTGAAGCGTAGGGGTGCAGCAAGCAGCACCCCTACAGGATACCTTTGCGTTTGCCGAAACTCTGCCGCCATTCTCCTGAAAGTTCGGGCAGTTCTGCAAGCCGCCGCGCCATCACAACACCGCCTGCTTTACGGTATTTGGCGTCGTTAAGCGCAGAAATGGTGAGGTCAGGATAAATGCGGCTCTGGAGTTCGAGAGCGTCTCCGGCCTTGACCTCGCCGGTTTGCAGAACGCGCAGATAAAACCCGGTTTGGTTGGTGGAAGTCATCGTTCCCGGCAGGTCGGAATGCCCCCATTTATAAACCAAATTGATGCAGGGCTGACGGGGCTGCGACACCTGCATCACCGCCGTTCCTACCCGATAGGTGTCCCCGACGCAAACGGAAGGCTCCGTCATTCCCGCCAGTGTGAAGTTTTCTCCGAATGCCCCGAAGCCGAACTCGTCTCCGCCCGAAACCAGTTGTTTAAGAGCCGGGTAGTGCTCCGAACAAAAACAGCAGACCGCTTTGTCCGGGCCGCCATGAAACCTGCGGTTGGCCTGCTGATCTCCCGTCAATCCTTCCAGATCGAGAAACAGCGGGGTTTCCACCGGCTTTTTGTGAATTGCACTGCGCCATTCGCCGCCCTCTCGCGCCAGCACCTGTGCCCGCCCCACCTGCAAAGAGAGGATGGTTCCCGTCATCGTTTCGGCTCCACATTCGCTTGTTTCTGTTCTACTTGCTGCACCCGTTTTTCCAGAGCGTCCAGGCGGGAGCGAATGTCTCTTCCGTCGGTCGGGTATTCCAGGCGCATCGCTTCCAGTTTACGCTGATGCGCCCCCCAGATCAGGGCCGTGATCGGAATACTCAAAATCAGGGGCAGGCCTAAAAACATAAGCAGAATTCCCAGGGTTTGCGAGTCCAAGGGCTACCCTCGTGCTTCCAGACGATTTTCCTGGAGAGCCGTCTCCTGAGCGTTCACCTTACGCTCCAGCGAGCCGAGCCTGCCCTCCATGCGCTGAAGGGCCGCGTCAAAGGAAACATCGTACTGTGTGGACGTATCGCGCAGAGCACGGATCTCCTCTCGCAGGGCTTCGACCGACCCTTGAGACAAATTCGCTCCCTGCCCGCGCAGCTGAAGCTGAAGTTCCAGCATCTTGCGCCGGTGGCTTGTCCAGATCGCCAGCAGCGGAATTCCGAAAACAAAGCTCATCGCAGCCAGCGGAACCAGATCATTCATGGATTACTCTCCTCATTCGCTTTTTATTTCCCCTTTTCAGTCGGCTTTTTGCAGGTCGAGGGCCTCTTCCAGCGAAAGCGTTCCCGCATACAGGGCTTTTCCGATAATCACGCCGTCCAGGTTCGGGGCGGATTTTTCCTTCAGTTCGCGCAGGGCTGCGATGTCCCGGAGACCCGCGACTCCCCCGGAGGCGATCACCGGAACCTCTGGCACGGCGAGGGCGACTTGAGCGAGGGCCGCCAGGTTCACTCCCTGCAGCATCCCGTCGCGGGCGATGTCGGTAAAAATAAAGCGGGAGGCTCCTAGGTCTGCCATTCGCTTGACAAAAACGCCGGCCTCTTCCCCGTCGTGCTCCTGCCAGCCCTGCACGGCTACCAGCCCGTTGCGAGCGTCCACGCCCACCGCGATTTTGTCGCCGTAAAGAGAAAACATTTTCGCGGCGAAAACCGGGTCACGAGAAGCGGAAGTTCCGATGACGATGCGGGTGATGCCGTCGGATAGAGCACGTTCCACCGCTTCTTCGTTTCGGATTCCCCCGCCGCACTGAAGGGGAAGCCCGACCGCCGCCGCAATTTTCCGAATGGCGTCCCGGTTTTCCGGGGAGGACACCCCGCTTTTCGCGCCGTCGAGGTCCACAAGATGAAGCCATTGCGCTCCCTCGTTTTTCCAGCGATGCGCCATTTCCACCGGATCGTCGCCATAGATGGTCACCACATTGTAATCGCCCTGCTCAAGCCGAACGCATTTGCCTCCGATGAGATCAATGGCGGGATAGAGGGTGAACCGGGAAGCCGGGCGGGAAGGATCGCTTAAAGACATAGGAATTACGGTCTCCACTGAAGGAAGTTTCGCAGAATTGTCTGCCCGACGGCTCCGCTTTTTTCCGGGTGAAACTGAGTGGCGGCGATATTGCCGTGTTCAACGGCGCAGCAAAAGTCAATTCCGTACTCGCTCGTCGCTGAAATCAGGGAGGGGTCGGCAGGCTCCGGGTAAAATGAATGAACGAAATAAACGCGGGAGCCGGGTTCTACGCCCTGCATCAAGGCTGACTCTCGGGGAAACTGAAGAGTGTTCCAGCCGATGTGGGGCACTTTCAGCGCGGAGGTTTGCGGGTTGGAACGCCGCTCGAAAAATTTCACCACCTGCCCCCCGAAGGTTCCCAAACCCCTGCTCAATCCCATTTCGGAACTGCTCTCGAACAACATCTGCATTCCCACACAAATTCCCAGAAACGGCTTTCCGGCGGCGATACTATCCGTCACCGCCTTTTGCAGTCCGCTGTTTTGGAGATTGGTCATGGCGGCACAAAAGGCTCCAACCCCCGGCAGAACCACCCGCTCCGCCTTTTCGATCAAAACCGGATCATGTGTCACCAAAGGATTCCCCCCTGCCTTTGCGAGGGCTTTTTCTACACTTCTCAGGTTCGCCATGCCGTAGTCTACAATTGCGACCATGCGTTTCCTCTTTCTCTGCGCGTTTCTCTGTCTGTTTTCTGCGGAGGCTGTGCTGCTATTTTACCCTGAGTGAAGAGGATTTCGCCCGAACCTAACGGTTCCAGCAGGCCCAGGCCTCAAACCCCGGTCTCGGCAGCAGGCTGCCGAGTGTGCTTCGCACACCAAAAGCATCCATTTCGGTTTCACCAGCAGATCGCTGAGGCGGTGTTTGTCTGCCACAATCCTGATTTCCATTTGCGAAACGGGAGTAAACAAATTGCCTCTAGGGGTCGTCAAAAAGATCAACCCCGGCGGCAAACGCTGCAAACCGAACTGATACTCTGTCTTTTCTCAGAGAAAAAGGCCACACTCCGAAAGAGGAATTCGTCACAGCTTCGTTGAATTTTCGTGTTTGATATTGATTGCTGAAATGAAGATTTTCCCGGCCCCTCCCGCCGTTTTTTTCGTCCCCCGGAAAAAATACGCTGATCCCAGCCAAAGTTTTGCCCGATGATCCCTGCCCTATGAAGACCCAACGCTTTTTTTTGCTGTTTCCGCTTCTGCTGAGCCTTTCTGCTCAGGCCGCTCTCGTCCTGCCGTCTAAAGCGGATAGTCGGGAGAAGCCCGCCAAATCCAGCCGTGATATGGTCAATCTCTTTCGTGAAGAGATGCAGCTGGCCTCTGCGAAACTGAAATGGCGGGGTGAGCGGCTTTCGGAAGACACGGTCTATGCGGCGGCTCTCACCGGGCTTTCCTGGCTTTCTGCCTGGGGCAAATCGCCGCTGTTTTCGATGCAGTGGGGCGACTTCAGAAAAGCGGAAACTCGTGGAAAACGCCGCAAGCCTCAAGAGACAGACCGATTGATCGCTTCGGTTCAGCTTCGGGAGAGTACCGGAGACGCACGCGGAGCCGTTGAGTTTGCCGAAACGAATTTTACGCCCTCGGAAATCGCCCTTAATCTCACGCTCAAGCGAGCCGTCGGCGGTTCGCTGCGCAAACTCAATCAACCGGAACGCGCCTTTGGGGTTTATGCGGCTCCGTTCGATCCCGGCAAAGAGAAAAGCGAGGCAGTATCTCTCAATCGTGAGTTTAGAACCACTGCCTTCGACCTCGCCCTGCGTGCCACTCAGCGCGGCGAAGACGAAACCGAACCTTACCGCCGCAGTGCCGTTGCCTTCGCTCTGTCGCTTCTGCTTCAGCCCGACACCGAAACCCACGCCCTCAGCCGGGACGCTCTCGCATTTCTGATTCGAGAGGGAGTGGATTTGGATCGGGTGGCTCTGGGCATTTTGCAGGCTCCCGGAAATCTACCCGGCCTGCCGCAGTACGCTTATGTCGCCTCCGATTTACTGCTTCTACGGGCCGCCCCCCGCCTGCTGCCCTATCTCATGCACCTGGCCCAAAGCGATGATGTGCATTTGCGCGGGCGTTCGGTGGTGGCACTTGCGGCTCTCGCCTACAGCCGTCGCAGCGGAGAGCCGAGCGGGTGGGGGGCAAAACTGGTGCCGCTTGAACTGAGAGAGTACGGTCTTTCCAATGGCGAGCGCAAAATGATCGCTCAGGAAGCGATGGAGGCCGTTCGCAGCGACAACTACCGTCTGCGAATGGCGGGAGCAATGGCCCTGGGGCTGCTGGGCGATGAAAAATCCGTCTCCATCCTCCAAAAGCTCACTAAAGACCCCGCCTATACCCTGACCCCGCCGGTGAAAGGCGAAACCCTGCGCCGAATTGAATTTCCCGTTCGGGCGGCGGCGTGTGCGGCGGCGTTCCGCTTCGGGTTTCGCTGGAAAGCCGGGGGCGGCGAGGCAGCGGGGAAAGAACTGGAATCCCTCAAGCGAGGAGGGCAGGACGTTTCCAACGACCGGCGCGGACTGAAAAAGGAAATGATCTCCCCGCTGCAAATCACCCCGCTCGATCTTTACGAACGCTGGTAAGATTTTTGAGACAACCCGAAAAGCCGCTCCGAAGCTGACTTCGGAACGGCTTTTGTGACCTCTGGCGAAAACGATCAGAAAGCGAAATCGGTTTGAGTCGTCACCGATTCGAGAGCATTGATGTTGGAAACCAGGGCTTCGTTTTTCTGCCGAAACATGGCGAGCGCGTCGTTGCCGAGCAGCAACCGCAGCGGCGGATTTTCCTGCTCCATCACCTTCAGCATGGCCTGAGCCGCCTTTTTCGGATCGCCGGGGGCGGTTCCATTCGCTACCATTCCCTCCAGCCAGCCAATCGTTCCCCCGGAAGTTTCTTCGTACCCCGGAAGCGGGTTCGCGCCTTTGGGGACTCCAGTCGCGCCGAAGGCGGTTCGGAAGGCACCAGGTTCGACCAACACCACTTTGATCCCAAAGGGTTTGAGTTCGGCGGCGAGTGCCTCCGTGATGCCTTCCAGCGCAAACTTGCTGGAGCCATACGCGCTCATACCGGGAGGCGACACCAGCCCCACAATTGAGGAGACATTGAGAATCCAGCCGGATTTTTGAGCCTTCAGAATCGGCAGCACTTCACGGATCACATTGTTGACACCGAACACATTGGTTTCATACTGCTCTCGGAACTGCGCGTCGGTGATCTCCTCAAAGGCCCCGAAAATCCCGAAACCGGCGTTGTTCACCACAACATCGAGCCGCCCGAACGTTTCGTGCGCGGCTTTTACGGCCTGGGCGATTTCGTTGGGCTTTGTTACGTCGAGCTTCAAAGCCAGCACCCGGTCGCCGTACTTATCGGTCAGGTCTGCCAGCACTTCGGGTTTGCGGGCGGTAGCGGCCACCCGGTCGCCGTTCTCCAGAGCGGCAATCGCCAGATCGCGCCCAAATCCGGTAGAGGTTCCGGTAATCAGCCAAACGTTACTCATTGTGATCTCCTTGGTGACTTTTAGTTCCTCTGATCAAATGTAACTCGTAAAGTTACATTTCCTGAAACAAAACCTCGTTCGGCCTGGGTTTCCGAGAGGAAAGACAACCGAAAATCGAAGAATTTCCGAAGAGCGAACTGTAACTCTCTTGGTTACAGTTCGCTTGAGGGGGAAGAAAAGTTCCCTGCACGAAAAAAGATTCGGTTTGCGGCCACAATCCGAATATCAGCCTGCCCGTTTCGTGAGGGAAAGCTTCTCGCGAACCCTCGGAGCCACCTTCTGCCCCAGCAGTTCGATGGCGTGAAGCATTTGCTCGTGGGACACCTGGCCGGGGTTCATCTGAAAATTCAATCGCGAAATTCCGCCGAGGGCGTCGTTGATGGCGAGGATTTTCTGGGCGATTTCTTCGGGTTCTCCCACCAGAAGGGCCCCGGTTCTGCCGCGTGACGCCTCGAACTGAGCGCGGGTAGTGGGCGGCCAGCCCCGTTCTTTGCCGATTTCCGTAAACGTATAGGCGTAGCCCGGATAGAACTCGTCGCCTGCCTGCCGCGACGTGTCCGCCAGATAGCCCAGAGAATGAAGCCCCACTTTAAGCTGGTCGGGCGAGTGACCGGCGTTTGCTCCTGCTTCTCGATAAAGGTCAATCAAGGGGCGGAACCGGTGCGGCTCGCCGCCGATAATCGCCACCATCAAGGGCAGACCCAGCCTCCCGGCCCGAACAAACGACGCGGGCGTTCCGCCTACCCCCACCCAGATCGGAAGCGGGTTCTGAAGCGGGCGCGGGTAGATGGGCTGTTCTTTCAGCGAAGCGCGATGCCTGCCCGCCCAGCTTACGGTATCGCTTCCGCGAATTTTGAGCAGCAAATCGAGTTTCTCGGCAAAAAGCGAATCGTAGTCGTTCAGATTGAGTCCGAAAAGCGGAAAGGCTTCGGTGAAAGAGCCGCGTCCCGCTACGATTTCGGCGCGTCCACCCGAAATCAAGTCGAGCGTGGCGAATTCTTGAAAAACCCGCACCGGATCGGCGGCACTGAGAACGGTGACGGCACTGGTCAGCCGAATGGTTTTGGTTCGAGCGGCAGCGGCAGCGAGAATTACCGTCGGAGCCGAGTCGAGAAACTCACGCCGATGATGCTCTCCAATGCCGAACACCTCCACGCCTGCCCGATCCGCCGCTTCCACCTCTTCGATCAAGTTCTGCAGACGCTTTTCAGAACTCAGCGGTTTGTCTTGCAGTATTCCAGGCATATTGGCCGCAAAACTGTCGATTCCGAGTTCCATCTAGCCCTCCGCTCTGGCCTCGAAAATTTTGGCAAAGGCGTTCCGTACCCCGGAAAAAACCAAAAACCAGAGAATCACGGTCACCAGAGCAATCGGCAGGCCCGCCGGAGCCATGAACAGATGATAGAGCAAAACATTGACCACAATCGGGCCTAGCAAAACAAGAGCTAACGGCACGAAACGGTTTGTCAGCAGCAGAATACCGCCCGCCAACTGCAGCAGAAAAATAACGACAAAATAGTTGGACTGCGCCATCGCTCCCAAAAACTGGGCCGCGAGGCCCGAAGGCGGGGGCTGCGGAATGAAATGCAGAAATCCGTTGAGGCCAAACACCGTAAACATCAATCCCAGCAGATAACGCGAAATCAATACGGCGGTTTTCATAAGTTTCTCCTTTTGTCTCGCTCTGGTTTCACTCTGGTTTCACTCACGGAAAAGTCAGCAATGTTTAGGTTTCCTTGAGCACTTGACTTTATTGAGTAGATTATAAACCTATCTACTCAATAAAGTCAAGTGCTCAAGGAAATTTTATCCATGCTATAATAAATCCATGAATGATACGAACGACCAGGAAAAACAGAGGGGAAAATGCCCGCCGATGGGTGAGAAGGGAATTCGGGGCATCCAGCTCATTCAGGAAAAGTGGATTCTGTTTATCGTCGAGGGGTTGAGGGAGGGCCCGCTCGGTTTCAATGAACTGAGCCGACGGGCACGGGGCGTCAACACGACCACCCTTTCTCAGCGCATGGATTTGCTTGAAAAAGAGGGGCTGGTCACGAAAACGATCTGCTCGACGATTCCGCCGCGCACCAGTTACGAACTCACGGAGGCGGGGCACGCCCTGCGGGAAGTGACCCAGGCCATCGTGAAGTGGAGCGAAACCTATCTAAATGCCGAGGACGAAAGCTCGCCCTGCTGCGGAGAAGAGTAACCTTGCTGTTTGCAGGGGGGCGAAAGGTGGTTTCAATGAAAAGAGCCGCTCGAAAAACGGTTTGCACCATGGACGCGGTTTCGCTGTTGTTCGGCTTTGCGCTGGCATTTGTTCCGCGCTCAGCTTTTGCCGAGGACTACAAAACCTGGACAAGTGCTGACCTCTACGTGAGAGGAGCCGCTCTGACGGAAAAGGGCATCGAACTCGAACGGGCGATAGAGATGCTCTCCACGCTTGTTGCCCGCAAGCCTGCCGCCGCCGTCTATCATCTCGCGCTTGGCTCTGCGTTTGCTGCCCGACTCGGCTCGCTGTCCGCCGCGAAAGATTACGTCAGGGTCAACCCCTTCGTGCAGGGTTCGTACAAAAAACGTCTTGCGATCTGGGAGCGAATGCAGAACGATCCCACCCTTCCCCTTTATGGCACACCACGCCCCCTTCAACCCCCCGCCCCGCACACCCCCGATGACGAAAAAGTTTTCGAGACAATGCCGCCCGACACCGACGCGCAGCGCACAGAACTAACGAAACACTCCCTTTTTCATTTGAAGGAAGCCTGCCGACTGAGCCGCTCATTTCCGATCCAACGGCGGATCGAGCTGGATTACGGGTGTGGATGGGGACTGCTGGAGGTCTATCGTTACGGTCACGATGTGGTTCACTACCGGCCCCTCGAAAAGCCGCCGCTCCGTCTCAACTCCAAAGACGGCACAGCGGTCACCGGAAAAACCGAAGCGAAACCGGAACTGAAAACGGAGCAAAACGGGAACAGAAAAGAAGAGGGGAAGGATGAGCTGGAGCTGAAACAGGCTGAAATTGCGGCGTGTTTCGAGGAGTGTACGGTTTACGACAAGAAAAGGGCAGATTACTGGCAGTCGCTGGCGTTCGCCTACGCCCCGACCTATCTTTCCGACTCGTTTCTGCTTTCCTCCCCAACCCACGACGACCAGGAGAGTTTTGCCGCTTTGTGTTTGCAAAATCAGGTTGAGGAAGCGGATCGGTGCTTGCGTGTCGCCCTGACCCGAAAACGCGACGACCCCGATTTGCTTTACGGGTTGGTTCTGATCAATCGAAGCTCAAGACCGGAAATCGCTCTCAAAGACCTGACCCGTCTTACTACCCTGAGCAGCAACGCCTCTTTTTTCTATTTGCTGGCGCAGCTCCACCTCGACCGCCGGGACGCCCTGAACGATCAGAAAAAAACGGCATCCGCTCTAAAAGAGCGGGAGGCAGCCCTCAAAGCAATCGAAGCGGGAAACGCCGCTGCGGATTATCGCATGGTTCCGCTGGCTTTGCCCGTCGTTCGGCTTTTGCAGAAGTCTTGGAGTTATCGCCCGACTTACAGCACGGGCGCGGATTTTCGGTGTTTGCAGACGGTGTCTTCTTTTTGCCGCGAACTGGCCCCCGAAGAAACAGCGGATCAAGACCCCGACTTGATAGCGCGTGTCTTTCCGCTTTCGGTCGGAATGGGCATGAACGCGCTCAAACATTATGTCGGCAGTGATCTCGACCCGCTTGAACCCATGTCCTCGACCTATCTTTTCGAGCGGGCGAGTTACGGCATGATCCTGCTGTCACGAAGCCAGAAAATGCTTGATTTGCTTGTTAAAACCACCCCGACCGAAGACAACCTCGCTTTAGCGAACCGTTATGCAGGTCTCAAAGCCTACTACAAAGCATGGGACAGTGCGCTTTACCCTCCAAAGGCATCAAATTTTCCCTGACTTGACCGCCGGGGCCTTCGACGTCAAGCCGAATCTGGGGGCGAAAAGGGCTGATTGTTCCCGTTATGACAGGTGCTTGCTCGGCAGAGGACAGAAGCCCGCCTGCCAGTGAACCGCTGGGCAGCCGATTCGAATCTCAATGATTTGCGCGTCGGAACTTTTGGCGAGCAGTCGGTCGCTTAAGTTGAGTGCTTCGTCCTCTGCCCCGACTTCGCAGGCTCCTGTTTCCACACCAATAGGGATGAGTTTGCCGAGGTTTTCTTTAGTTGCGACGAGGGAACAAAGACGGGCTGCCAAAGCTCCTCATCGCGAAGGCGTTGTCGGTTCGCGGGTTTAATCTGCTTGGAGGGAGGACGAAATCGTGTTGGGCTGCCTCTATCAATGCAGCATCGCGAGAATGATCCCCATGATCTTTTCCACTTCGGCAAGAAAGTAAAGGTCAGCGTCTCTGGGCACTTCGGCTGCCGCGCATCTGAAGAAACCTCCCGTCGGTACCGGTCGTCACGATCCCGTACAGCGTTTCCCGCGTGATCTCTTCCGCCCTATTGAAAATTTGGGCGGCAGCGAGTTCGGCGAGACCCTGCGAAAGCCCTGCGTTGATGTCTTCTTTTTTCGCTGCCGCTTCGCAGGGTAGTCTCCGTCAGTTTCGCGAGCGTCCTGCGTAATCAGCTGGAAGCCCCGGCGGGCGGAACGTTCGCGAAAAGCCCCGACTGCTCTCTGAAGACGAGATGCTATTCTCTCCGCAGCTGCGGCAGCGTGCAGGAACGGTGCGCCATTCTGCTCTTGTCCCTCTGCTAACCGCTCACCGGCTCGCCGATCAGGTCGTAGGGCTGCGCTTCCGTGATTTTCACCGGCACAAAGGTTCCCGGAACCGCTTCGCAGTTCCGCACGAACACCTGCCCATCAATTTCGATAGCATCCCGAAACGACCTGCCGACCGCGAGCGACGGGTCTTTCGGATGCTGCCCCTCGATCAAAACTTCCAGTTTCCGCCCGACCCAGCGTTGATTGCGTGCGAGTGAAATCGGCTGCTGCCGCTTCATCAGGGCGTCTTTACGCAGCCGCTTCACCCGGAACGGAACCTTCGGCTCGATCAGTGCAGACGGAGTACCGTCCTCCGTCGAGAACTCGAACACGCCGACCCGCTCGAACTGTGCCTCTTCAATAAACCGTCCCAGCGTCTCGAATTGTTCTTTGGTTTCGCCGGGAAATCCCACAATAAACGTGGTACGGATCGCCACATCAGGAGCCGCTGCCCGAAATTCTTCCACCAGTTTCAGGTAACCTTCATAACTCATAGGGCGGCGCATGGCGCGAAGCATCGCATTGTCCGCGTGCTGAAGCGGCATATCAATGTAGTGCAGCACCTTCGGTGTGTGCGCAATTGCCTCAATGATGCCTCGGTTCACCCGCGAGGGGTAGCAGTAGAACACCCGAATCCAGTGCAGACCTGAAATGCTGGAGAGGTCGCGCAGCAAGTGCGGCAGGCGCATTTCGCCGTAGAGATCATAGCCGTATTGAGTGGAGTCCTGCGCGATGAGGTTGAGTTCTTTCACGCCCTGCGCCGCAAGACTCTGGGCCTCCTGTAAAATTTTCTCTATCGGTTTGGAGACGTGTTTTCCTCGAAAGGAGGGAATCGCGCAAAAGGTGCAGGCGTGGTCGCAGCCCTCCGAAATTTTGAGATACGCCGTCCAGGGTGCGCCCAATCGAACCCGAGTCGGCTTGTCTACCCATTGATGGTGGGGCTTTTCCGCAATCTGCAGCATCTGGTCTTTTCTAACCAGCGTCTGCCCCACCACATTCGAGATGGCTCCGACCTCTCCCGTGCCTAAAAAGGCGTCTACCTGCGAAAGCTCCACTTTGAGTTCGTTGGCGTACCGCTGAGAAAGGCAGCCTGCCACCACGACTTTTTTGATTTCGCCGCGTTCTTTGCGCTCCAGGGCTTCCAGAATCGTGTTGATGCTTTGCTGCTTCGCCGACTCGATAAATCCGCAGGTGTTGATGACGACCACATCGGCATCGGAGGAGACCGAAGGCGCATCATAGGAGGATTCGACCGCGTAGCCGTCTTGGGCGAGCTGACCGAGCATCTCCTCGGAGTCAACCTCGTTTTTCGCGCACCCTAAATTAATTAAACTGATTTTGGTCATGATTTTCGATGGAGCGATTCTGCGGCGGCGCACAGCCTGCCGCGTCACCCTCCCTGTTCTTTCTGCTGCAGCGCATCCAATTGTGCCTTCAGCCGTGCCAGCTCCGCTTCGATCCCTTCGGCTCGCACCTGCTCGGCTCTGGCGCGTTCCCGCTCGATTTCGATTTGCTCTTCAGCTCGCACCTGCTCGGCTCTGGCGCGTTCCCGCTCGATTTCGATTTGCTCTTCAGCTCTCTGCGCCCGCTGCTGTGCCCCTTCAGCCCTCTGCTGCTCGATGTCGGCTCGCCTCTGCTGCTCTTCTGCAAGCCGCGCCATCTCATCGGCTCGCCTCTGCTCCTCTTCCGGCGAAAGCAGAGCCTTTCCTGTGTTGGGATCATAAAAGCGTAATTTCTCGTCGATAAAACCGATTTGCAGGTCGAGCTTGGGGCTGTAGATTCGTCCCTTGGCGTCGGGTTCCACTGAACGATAGCGTTCGTTTTCCAAAAAGTCTCCGCGCAGGCTGGGATCGAACGGGCGGGCAAAAGGATCGAAACGATAATACTCCGCGACCTGCAAAACCTGTTCATAAAGTCGAAACTTCTGAACGTCGTCTTCGCGGCGTGTTCCCGGCGAAGTCATCTCAAATACAACCGCCGGGGAAGCCCCCTCCAGCCAGATTTTGAAATTTTTCCGAGAACGAGAACTCTCTACCCCGAAGACGACATAGCAGTCAGGAGAAATATAACGGGTTCGATCTCCCTTGACATAATGCACGAAATCATTGCCTGAAATGTAAACGTCGCTTCGCTGCCGAAATCGAGTTCTCAGTGCAAACTGCGCGTAGATCATCGCTTCGAGATGTTCATGTGATTCTGCCATTGGTTTTCCATCGCTTACCAGGTAACCCTCTTCATCGCCTCCCTCCTCTGGAGTGAACCGAATGACCTGGGGTGCAACAGGTGCTTGTGCGGAAGTGATTGTCATGGATCGTGCCCTGCCTTCAGCGGGAAACCCTCGAAAAAAGAAGCCGCAAACGGGGCTGTTGCCCTGCCGGTCTTTGGAGATCGTCGTCTAGTCCCCGGCAGGCTCCCCTCTTTCCCGCCCGCTAACCTGCAAAGGGAAAGAGTGTGCCTTTCCACTTATTGTACCATAGAGGGGCAAGCTGGCACAGTGAGTGTCGGCCTGCCCCTCTTGGCTTACAAAGCATCTCTCGCCCCGTCAGATCAAAACCGGAAAGCGGCCAACGGCTGTTCTTCCAGCAGCTTCGATTTGTCCCCGGTGGTCATCCAGGAATGAACTTCATTGCGGTTTTTCCAAACAAAGGTTGTGACGGAGCGCGGCGGCAGCGTGACCCCAAAGGTGCGTCCGCCCCAGTTAACGTTGAGAGCGCGATCCTTTTCTTTCGGATTGTACACAAGCAGCACAATCGAGCCGTTCGGGTTCTGAAACGCCACACTCAGCGAATGGCTCGAACCGATCCGTTTGGCTCCCGGCTTCACGAATTTCGCTAGATGCCCCAGCGCGTAGTAGTCTTCCTCTTTCGTCACCTGCCCGGTCGCCGAATGGATGGTGATAATGCCCCGGCAATTATCCGCGCCCCCGGCGATTTTGGGGCCGTTTTTTTCATCCAGAGCCAAATTCCACTTCAAAACGGTTTTGGCCCAGTTTTTGGTGGCTCCCACAAGGAGATTTTCTGCGTCCCACAGGAGGTTGCCGCCGAAATCCTTGCTCCAGTCGCCGCCGGAAATCTCCGTAAAATAGATGTTCTTGTCGGGAAAGGCGGTATGCACCAGTGACTGCGCGTCCGGTTTGCCCGCGTAGGCATGAAAACTGAATCCGTCTATAAAAGGACGGGCCTCCAAGTCTTCCATCGTTTTGATCGGAAATTCCGGCTTGTCCCAGTTGTGATCCCACAAAAGGATTTTCGTTTTGAGGCCGTCCTCTTTCAAACGCCTGCCCAAAATGCGAGCGAGCTTCGCCTGCTCCATCGGCTCCATTTTCATGGTGGGGTAGGAAGGGTCTTCGTGCTGAGGTTCGTTTTGAAGGGTGACCGCCGTGATCGGAATCCCTTTGGCGGCATAAGCCTTGAGAAAGTGAATGAAATAACCGGCATAGGTATAGTAGGTTGTATCGTCGCGGCGAAGATAGCCGCCGTTGAGTTTGCCGCCCTCTTTCATCCAGGCGGGTGCACTCCAGGGGGTCGCCATAATTTTCACTTCGGGGTTTGCGCTTTTGACGGCCCGCAAAGCCGGAATGATTTCGGCTTCGTCGGGAGCGATGGAAAAATGGCGGAACTCCAGGTCGAGCTGCCCCGGCTTCACATCGTCATAGGTGTAATCTTTCAGGCGAAAATCCGAAGACCCCATTGGGAGGCGCAGATAGTTCAATCCGATGCCGCGCTCCGAATCGAAAAGCGATTCCAAAAGGGTTTTTCGGGCTTCGGGCGTGAGTTTGTTCATCAGAAGCCACGCCGAAGAGCCGGTGAGCGCGGCTCCAAACCCTTCCATCGTTTGATAGGACACCTGATCGTCCACATGAACATCTATATCCTGCGCCAGAACGGGCGGGCAAAGCAAAAGGAGAAGGGTGCAGGTCACCGCCGAAAGCAGGCGAAAAAGGGATGAGAAACAGGGGCAGCGTCCAGGCATGGGGGTGTCTCCTACTTCAAGACGGGGGCATCGGTACGGGTTCGTGCCCCTCTGGATGGGTCTCCGCCCCTTCGGGCGGAGCCAGGGTTGCAGAGTTCGGGGAACACTGGGTCGAATGTCCCTGCCGAGGCTCGGTTTCTCTCAGCCTCGCCCCAAAAAGGCGGCGGGCAAGATCGGTTTGCAGCAGACCGTCGGGGTCGCAGCGGCGTTTTAGGGCGAAAAAACGATCCAGCGTCTCTTTCCCCAGAGAGGCCTCGGCCCCTTCCGGGGTGAGGGTGCTGTCTTTGGCAAAGTAAAACCGCCCTCCTGCCCCCAGCACAAGGGCATCCAGTTCACGGCACAACTCCCACAGACGCGGGCGGTTCTGTTTCGTGACTGGAAAATCCAGCGCGAACGAATAGCCTCTCACAGCGTGCGAAATCAAAAAGTCGTCGGGACGATGCCGCTTGAACACGCCCAGATAGGGCACGATCCCCGCCCGATGGCAGGCTTCGATCTGGGCCGTGAAACACGCCTCTGCCGTCTCCTCCGGCACAAAACTCTGGTACTGAATGAGGCCGCCCGGTTTGTAAACCCATTTCCAGTTTGGCACATAATCCAACAGAAATGCAAAACCCGCGTGTGATTGCCGAATCGTTTTATGGTTGCCAATCGTATTCGAGGCAAAAAACTTGGCGGCGTTCAGCAGCCTCATCCCGAAGTTGTTGGAAATGGGTTTCATTAGCCGCCACATCACCGATTTCGGCAAAATTCCGAAGAGGGTGTCGGGGAGTTCCTGGTGTTCGACGCGCAAAGTCTGCGCCGGGTTACGATCCTCGCCGGGCGGAAGATAGCGGGCTTCGTGAACCTGCCCGCGCCCCAGCCCCTTTCCTGCCGCAAAACAGTCAATCCAGCCCACAAGATAGTCGGCTTTGTCCTGCCCTTCTCGAAACTTCGCGATGATCTCGCCGAAAGAGTGCGTGGTGTAGGCATCCACCTCCAGCAGGCCGCTGTAAACACGCTTCATTTGAAGCGTGATCCGGGTAAAACAGCCCAAAAGCCCGAAACTGGAGATGCCCGCAAAAAAAAGATCGGCATTTTCCTCGCGGGAACAGCGCACGATTTCCCCGGTGGGAAGCAGCAGCTCGAAAGACAGGACGTGATCGCCAATCGTTCCGTTGCAGTAATTATTTTTGCCGTGCGTATTCATGCCCAGCATTCCGCCGAGGGTGACCGTCATCGTTCCCGTAACCACCGGAACCCACCACCCGTCGCCGACGACGTACTGCCACAACTGCCGAAGCGTCACGCCGGGTTCCACCGTGATAACGCCTGTGCCGGGGTTCCAGTCGAGAATTCGGTTTATGCGGGTGAGGTCGAGGGTGACGTGCTCGCCGTTAAGAGAGGCGTCGCCGTAGGATCGGCCTGCGCCGCGCAGCCCGACTTTGAGGCCGCTCGTTCGGGCAAACTCAAAGGCTTCGCGGATGCCCTCGACGGTGGAGGGGCGATAAACGTAGGCCACCGCTGCGGTGTTCATGCCCCAGGCTTCCACCTTTTCCAGCCGATCCACCGGCGGGGGCGGCGGCAGGGCAGGAGTAAGCGGGGGAGCGGGGGAGCGGGAAGACAAAGCGAAGGATATTTCCGGCTGGGTATTGGTACTCATGGGATTATTGTATCGTGCAGGGCGGGGTTTGTGCAAGGGGGTTGCACCAGAGGGTTGTACAAGAGGGAAAGGTCAGGAGGTGAACGGAGGAGCGGGTGACCCTGCACCTCAATCCCACGCGGCCCTGAAAACATCGAGACACCGAGCCGTGAAGAGAAACCCGGTTCGCCGTGCACCTTTTCCACCGATCCATGCGGCTTTCCCACGGAAAGCAAAAGCCGCAATTTTCCCTGCAGGCGTCTCATCGCGAGGGAGGGAAGCCTTATCGAGAGGAGACGTTTCCTTGAAAACGGAGGGAGCGATCCTTCGTTCCGGGGAAACCTCTTTGCAAGGAGCAGGTTCGGCAGGCTGACACAGAGCGTTTGGACTGAGCGGGGGCATCGTCCTTTTCTGGAAAACCCGCCGATCCCTCATCCCTTCAGAATCCGCAGGCGGAGCAGATTGAACACCGATTGAGCCGAGCGTGTCCGTATCACGGCCCGCGAACCGATGAACTGCCCGCTTTCCACCTCACAGTCGCTGGGAGAGGCGACCGCATAGTAGACGAGGCCGACCGGCTTTTCCGGAGTTCCTCCGCCGGGGCCTGCGATGCCGGTGACTCCGATTCCATAGGTTGTCCCAAATCGCTTTCGTGCGCCTTCCGCCAATGCCTGAGCAACTTCGGGGGAAACCGCTCCCGCACGAGCGATGAGATCGGCGGGCACGGACACCAGGCTGGTTTTCGCCTCGTTGCTGTAGACCACCACCCCGCCCGGAAACACTTCGGAGGAGCCGGAAATGTCGGTGATTCGGCCTGCCACAAGCCCGCCTGTGCAGCTTTCCGCTGTTGCCGCCGTTTGCTTTCGCTCGCGGAGCAGCGATACGACGGCGTGCTCGATAGGTTCGTCGTTCACTCCATAGACCGCGTTTCCAAGTCGTTCTCTCACCAGGGCGGCCCGCTCGGAAATCATCGCCTCTGCGAGTTCGGCGGTTTCTGCAAAAGCCGAAACCCGCAGATGAACTTCTCCCACTTTGGCGTAGGGCGCAACGGTGGGATTTGACTCCAGCATCAGATCGTGAATGAGTTCCTCGGCCCGGCTTTCGCCTACGCCCGCAACGCGGAGCACCAGGGAGCGAATGGTGCCGACGTTACCGGTTTTGCGGCGCAGAAACGGAATTACCTCGTTGTCCACCATTGGGATAAACTCGTTGGGCGGCCCCGGCAGGGCAACCCCAATTTTTTCTCCAACCTCGAAACGCAGCCCCGGCGCGGTTCCATTAGGGTTGGGGATTGCCGCCCCCTGAGTGGGAACCATCGCCTGCCGAAGGTTGGATTCGGTCATGGGATAGTTCCGCTTGGCAAAAAAGGCTTTGAGGGCGTCACCAATTTCTTCGCTGTACTGAAGGGTATCTCCCAGGGCCTCGGCGAGGCCGTCGCGGGTGATGTCGTCCATTGTCGGCCCCAGTCCGCCGATGGTGAACACTGCGTCGTTGTGCTCCAGCGCGTCGCGCAGGGCAGCGAGAAGCCGCTCCGGGTTATCCCCAACCGTCGTTCGCCGATAAACGGAAACGCCCGCCTCCGAGAGGGCTTTCGCCAGATAAGCCGCATTGGTATCTACAATCTGCCCCAGCAGCAGCTCGGTTCCCACCGAAACAATCTCCGCCTTCATTGCTCCCACCTTCCGAAAACGATTTCCCGCTCTTGCTTTTTTCTTCTCTGTAGGTATACCCGACAGAACCGCAGAATGAATCTTTCTGCTCGGCTTCCGGCTTCCGCGATTGCAGGGAGGGGAAACAGAGGCAGCTAAGCCCGGAAAACGGCGCGTGCGTTTTTCCAGGGGCTAAATTCCGCTCTGTGCGGCAGCGGAAAACTCCACGCCTCTGATCCAGCAATACGCTGTGCAGAACACAGTCGGCGAACCGCCCTGGTTTGCCTCGGACTCTCGAAAGAAGCGGCCTGTATCAAATCGAGTGCCCGTTGAGGAGATGGTTCAGCCTTGGGCGCAGAGGCTAAAAAAGGAGTTTGCGGGGCAGGTGTGGAAAGGGGAGGCATGGCACTGTATTTAGGCATTGACGGCGGCGGCACGAAAACGGAGGCGGTCTTTCTCGACGAAACGGGGCAGGAACGCGGGCGCGGCACGGGAGGCCCCGGCAACCTGGCCACCCGTTCGCCGGGGGCCGTGCGCGAGTCCCTCAAAGAAGCCGTCGAACGCGCTTCTGCCGCTTCAAACATCGCTTTCAACTCTCAAATCGAGGCGGTTTGTGCGGGAATGGCGGGCTATTCGGTGGAAGAAAACCGCCTTGCTTTTGAAGAGGCACTGCGTTCGGAGGTTAAGGCCGCCTTTTCGCTGACCGTGCCGGATTATGAAGCGGCCTACTGGGGAGCCACCGAGGGAAAACCCGGCATCGTCGTCATCGCGGGAACGGGAGCCGTTGCTTACGGGGAAAATTTTGCGGGCGAAACGCAGCGGTTCGACGGGCTGGGCTATCTGCTCGGCGACCGGGGAAGCGGGTTTAATCTGGGGCTGTACGGTTTGCGTCATGCCTTGGAACGGCTTCAGCTCGGCGACCTCGATCCGCTTGCCGTACAGATTTTGGATCACATCGGAGCCGCGCTTCCTGCCGAGGCTCTGCGCTGGCTTTACGGTGAGTTCGATCCCGCAAAGGTGGCAGGAATCGCCCCTATTGTGGGCGAATTCGCCGAGGTAGGTGAGCCGCAGGCAAAAAACATGGTGGCGGAAATGGCGCGGCGGCTGCGCCACTCGGTGCGTCAGATTCGGTACGGGTTGAAACTTCCCCCGGAGGTTCCCGTTTATCCGATGGGCGGTCTGTGGAACCTGGGTGCGTTTTTGCGGGAGGAGTTTCGGTCGCCTCGGTGGAGAGGCACTCCCGATCATCCCTGCGAACCGGAAGCCCTGCACGGCGGCGACTTCGTTCTTGCCAAACCCGCCCACGATGCTGCCGTCGGCGCGGCACTTCGGGCACATCGGCTTGCGGCGGGGAAGAGGTGAAAAGGCGGCCCCTTCTGAAACGATCTACGCGGCAGAATGAACAGGAAGGGCCGCCCCTTGTCTTTCAGAACCGCCGTTTTTTTAAGACCGGACATTTTGACGGGCATCCAAACACCCGTCTGGGGAAGCCCTTTCCCAAAACAAAAAATAACAAAGAAAAATAACAAAGAAAACGTCTTAAAGACGGGGCTGCTGCCTTCGATCCGCTATTCCTTCCTGATTGCGTTTGGAGAACGCCCCCGCCGAAAGCGTTGGGCGGCAGGGTTTGGATCGCTGCACCCTCCTCGCCCTCATCAAACCGCCGTTCAAAAGATCAAAGATTTCACCCCCGCTCACCTCACGGGCGATCCCGTCAGCGTGAAGAGCGCGACTTCGGGGCGGGCCAAAAATCGAAAGGGAACCCCCACGTTGCCCACGCCGCGATTGACATAAAGGTTCACGTTCCCTACAGCGTAAAAGCCCGCTTTGTACCGTTTGGCGTAAATGGCACGAAGTTTCCAGGCCGTCAGAAACGGAACCACCACCTGCCCGCCATGCGTGTGCCCCGCCAAGGCTGCACACGCACGCTCGGAAAACCGCTCTGCCGAAGCCGGGTTGTGAATGAGAGCGAGCACGGCCTCGTCCCTTCCCACCCCGTGAAAAGCGTCCTGATAGTGCCCGTCCCCTTCGATGTCGTCGGTCATTCCCACCAGCGTCAGACCGCACGCGAGCCGCTGCGAGCGATCATTCAGCAGGGTGACTCCGGCCTTTCCCAACGCTTCGCGCACCCGTTTTCCTCCCGCCCGAAAATCATGATTGCCAAGGATACCAAATACTCCCAGCGGAGCCGACAGCGGCTTGAGCAGTTCCGCGACAGGAGCCACATCCTCCGGGCGATGCGACACATAATCTCCGGTCAACACAATCAAATCGGGCTTGGTTTCCAGCGTCAGGCAAACGGCTTCTGAGATTACGGCGTCCTGCGTGAGCGAGTCCCGGTGCAGGTCCGTGAGATGGGCTACCTGCAGGCCGTGTGCCGTGTTCGGCAGAAAGGGGATTGAAAGCGAATGGCGGATGAGTTGTACCATAGCAGTCTAGCGAACCCCGGAGAAGGGTAAGAGAGTCAAGGCAAGCGTTCCCCTGTTCAGCCCCTCGACCCTTTCACCTCCGCCGCTTCTCTTTCGAGCGCGGGGCGTTCCGGGCTGTTGGGGGGCAGATCGGCGAGCCAGCGGGAGAGCAGCCGAACATAAGCCTCGCGATAGTTCGCTTTTTTCGCCTCGGAGATCGCAGCCACCATCGGCATCGTGCGGCGTCCCCAGTAAGTACGGAACAGAGAAGCCGCCTTTGGGTATTCGGCGAGGGCGGCGGGTTTGTCGCCTGCATCTGAGGCGAGTTCGCCGAGGCTGAGGTGGGCAAAGGCGAATTCCATTTCGACCAGCTCCGGCATGGCGCGAACCGTGCCGTAAGGAGAGTTTTCGAGTTCGGTCAGGGTAGTATAGGTCAGTTTTGCTTCGGAGAGTTTCCCCGCCGCACGCTGGGCATCGCCCAAGGCCCGCAGCGTTTGAACATTGCTTGGTTCGCGCTTGAGAGTTTCTTCGTAGGCGGCGATCTGCCCCGCCGCATTACCGGTTCTGCCCTCATGCTGGGCCAGACGGTAATAGGTTTTGCCGGTCGGCATCCGCTTCAACGCCTCTTCGAGTTCCATTTTCGCCTCCGCTGGTTTTTCCACACTGTCGAACAGCAGTGCTCGCTGAAGGTGCGGTTCCGGGTCAAGCGGGTCGAAAAGAGCGGAGAGCGCGTAGGCATCCAGGGCTTCCGGGGCTTTTCGCTCGATCAGCGCAATCGTTGCGGAAGAAAACTGCGAACGCGACAGAATCTGCATGACGCCCCGCCCGATCAGCAGCAGGGCCAACAGCACTCCGCCGAAACAAACGGAGAGCTTGAGAGGAGCGGGGCGCAGGGTGGCCAGCGGAGCGAAATCCCGCGAAAGCGCGAGCGTCAATCCCAAAATCGCCGCGAGCGTGGTCAGGGTGGCAACAATGTACCAATCGGAATCAATGAAGCCGTGCAAAAGCGTGGCCGTCAGCGACGCCAGCAGCCCGCACAGCAAAATCAGGGGCGACCGAAACCGGGGAAAAGGTTCGTCTTCCGATTCGGCGTCGGGTTCTTTGCGCCGTCGTGCCCCGATCCAAAGAATTCGCAGGGCAAACGCGCCAATCGCCGCAAAGCCCGTCATCAGGATCATCCCGCCGACAAATCCGGTTTCGGAGGCCCACTGAAGATAGGCGTTGTGGGCATGGGCGGTAAACGCCGTGATCGCATAGCCGGGGTAGGCAACCTCGAAAGACCCGATCCCCGTGCCGAGGATCGGGTTTTTCCTCGCCATTTTCGCTGTTCCCATCCAGGTATATTTGCGAAACTCGGCAGAATGGCTTTGCGAAGCGGCGGCGGAAACGGGGGCGATTCCGGCTTCTCCCAGCGGGGCCTGGGTTCCCGAAACCCGTGAAAGCGTGGGAGCCGAAGCCAGTACCGCCCCCAGTGCAAACACGGCCAGCCCGGTTAAAATCGGTTTGAGGTTCGCCTTGAGTTCTCCCGTATAAGCGAGCATAAGAAGCCAGAGCAAAATCGAAACGAACAAAACGCCTACCCCCGCCCGCGACCCGGTGAGCAAAATCGCCGAAGACTGAATCAGCAGGCCGATGCCGCAGCCCGTCCTCACCAAAGTGTCGCGGGAGGAGGCAAAACACGCCAGCGTCACAGGCAGAGTCAGCAGCAGGTATCCCGCCAGAAAATCAGGGTTGACAAAGCCGCCGAAAGCCCGATAGTAGTACACCCCGGCCCGGTACTGCTCCAGATATTCGGCGGCGGTGAGCACTCCAGTCAGGGTTCCCGCGCCGCAGAGCACGAGCAGCAGGGCGGCAATCGCATTGCGATCCCGGCCAAGGCGGGCGATCATGGCCCCCAGCAGCACCGCCGAAATAAGCGCGAAAAGCGCATTCACGGCCAAATAGGGAACAGGATTGCGAAGGGAAGACAGCAATGCCCACACGATAAGCGCGATCCAGGCGGCTTTCACCCCCGCCACCTCTCCCATAGCAACAGGCCGCTTCGACTCACGATAGAGGGCGATCATCGCTGCGGCGGAAGCGAGCAGGGACGGCAGCGAGACGCCCAGAATCTCCAGAAGTCCTGCCGGAAGGGAGTCGTTTCGCCCCGGAGTGGAAAACTGTCCGCCAGTGAGCGGAGAAGCCAAAAGTGCCAGTGCAAGCAGCGTCAGGGCCGTCCAGTCAAGAGAATTCAGGCGGCGGCCAGAGCGGGGTTCGATTTCATCGGGGTTGGGGTCGGTCAAAATCATAGGCTTTAAGTAGGATACGGAAATTCGTCCTCCAAAGATTATAGCCCACAGAGACCCCAAAGCGAAAAGCACAAAGGTCGAAATGTCCTTTGTGCTTGATTCACTCCCTGTCTGGCGAAATTTTGGGTTAGGCCCGCTTGAAGTACTCCAACGGGGCACGGTCGTTGCGCCCGCGCCCTTTCGGGTTGATGTCGGCGAGATAGAGAGCCGTCGCGTAAACATCGCCGTGATTGGGCAGGCGGCTCTCTTTGCTCGGCGCGGCTCCCGGCTTCAGTTCGCCGGTCACGGGGTGATAGGCGGGATCGAGCGAGCCGTCGGGCATCAGCGGGATCGGCAGCAGGGTTTTCTCCCCCACCGACCCAGCCTGGAAATTGCCGCGTGTTTTCCCGCCCAGAAACGCCGCCGAAGTCACCCGCCAGTGCTGCGAAATGTCCTGCCCGTCAATCTGTTTTTGCTTGTCCTCGTCCGAAATCTTCATCGCCCGGATTGCCTCCACATCGCCCTTGATCGTGCGCCCGAACTCGGAGGTCAGCACAATCGTGGTGAGATCGTACAGGCTTTTGCCGGTGTTTTTGTAGGGCGTTTCTTTCAGCAGCTTCACCAGCGTTTTCAGCGGCTTCCAGAGCTGCTCGTTCATGCTCGCCGTCTGGTCGGGCTGACCGCGAGGGGTTCGCTTATCCCGTTCCCACAGTCCCTGGCGTTCATGGTGAGCGTCGAACTCACGGATGTTTCGCGTTTCGATAAAAAACGCGCACGAAAGCCCGGCCCGCATCATCTCGTAGGTCATCATTGCCTGAACATTCGTGGCCGGAGAAAATTTGGTGCGGGCTTTGTTGCCGTTGATGGAAGAATAAGTAATCAGCTCGTCCGCCGGTTTGATGTCGAATTTTGCCCGCAGCTCCGGGTCGGAAAACAGACGGGTCAGCATCAGTTTGTCGAGGCCCCGCCCGGCTTTCGCGAGAGTGTCGTAAACACTCGAAGCCGAATGAAACGATTTCGCCACGTCGAGGTTTGTGTCTTTCATCAGCGACGGCGTGAGGTTGTCGAGGAATTTTTCGATTTCCCGGTTGACCGTATCGCTGGAAGAACTCTGCATCCGCAGCAAAAAGTTTTTCAGAGCGGCTGGTGTGCCGGCATAAATCGTATGGGCATGAGCGGGGCCGAGGTTCGCGTAATAACCTTTGCGCCCGGTATACTGCTGCTCGTTGAGTTCTCCGTCGGAAAGCCAGTAGTGCCAGGACAGGTGCGGCAGAATATAGGGCTGCCCGTACACCTCTGCGAACGCCTGCATACAGGAGCGTTCGTCGTCTTCGCGGTCTGCCTGCAGCTGCAGGTTGTACGATCCCATGTGAACTTTCAGGCGTTCCCCGGAATGAAATTCACCCGTGTCCATCGAACTCAGTACCGCCATTTTGGGCAGCAGTTCTCTGCCGTTTTCCGCCAGGTAGCCGCAGCGAATGTTCCCGTGCTTGTAAATGCCGTAGCCCGGTTCTCCGAACTTCAAGACGCGGTAAGTTTCTTCACTCATCCTTTCGGGGGGCAGCCGGTGAAGAACATGGTTTGGGGTAATCACGGGGGAGAACAGATCGTAACTCTCCCAGCCGCCCTCAATGTACCAGGTAATCATGAAGTGCGGTTCGTGCGCTTCCGAAGCCGCCTTTGCGATTTTGGCCGCCTTTGTGTTTTGCGGCATTCCATAGGCGTTGAAGTAGGAAAAAAGGTCGAGTGCGGAGATCGCTCCAGCGGTGGTGATCCCTTTTCGCAGCACTTCACGGCGTGAGGGGCGGCTCGGCGAGGCAAGAAAAGGGCTGTTGCCGGGATGCATTCCGGTCAGGGAGCGCAGGTCTTCCTCGGTGCTGCGATCTATCCGGCAGGTTGGGGGCTGAAGGCGGTTTATCATTTCAATTCCCGTTGAGAGGCAAACTGTGTGGAGAGTTATCCGGTCTGACGTACCGAAGCGAGTTTTGTGACGGATTTTCTCATCTCGCGGTGGAGCAGTCCAATCGCCATGACGGGTTCGCCAAAAACTTCGTAGCCGAGTTTGAGATAAAACGGAACCGCCGTTTCCCTCGCACTGAGCACAATTTGCAACGCACCGAGTTCCGCTGCGTACTGCTCCGCAAAAACCATCAATTTTCGCCCGACCCCCTTTCCCCGCCAGGCATCGTCTACCGCGACCTGCCGCACCTGCACCTGCTCGCCCTCCAGCCGCTTCACGAGCAGACACCCGACCAAAACGCCGTCGTGATAGGCTCCCAGCGTGGTCTGCTCCTTTTCCAATGCTAAAAATTCCGGCGAAAACGTGAGGCCCAGCGGTTTTCTCAAGACGCGCTCCCGCAGGGCAACGGCCTCCGCGTAAGCCTCGCCGCCATAAGCAATTGCTTTCAAGTCTTCCATCTTCGCGTGCGTACCTCCTCTGTTCCACTCACCGATCTGCCGAAGCAGCCGACCCGTGCGTGTTTCGTAAAAATAAACGCGCCCTTCTTCCTCACCTGCCGCCGCAAACTCGGTTCCGTCCGGCATAAGCAAAACGGCATGAACCGTGCCGCCGCTCCCCGGCCTTACGTTCAGGCGTTCCGTGCCCGTGAAGAGTTCCCACAGAAAAGCCGTTTGCCGTCTGGAGAAAAGGCAAGGGCGTACAATTAAGCGACACCGCTTCGAAAAAAGCGAATCAGAGTGCCCTCGGAAGCCCGATACAACTGAAGGTATCCCCCCTGCCGTGACCACCAGCAGCGAGCCGTCGTTTTTGACCGACAGCGAATAAAGGTGCGTTCCCGTCCCATTCAAGAAAGCCTCGCGGACCGTTCGCGCTCCGTATCTGCAAAGAAAAAAGCGAGGCGTAGAACCACAGGGTACGCACAGGATCGAAAAAGCATCGGAAGAAAACTCCTGAAAAAGTGGGCTGAATTCCCAAAACGAAACGCTGGCGAAACTGTGATCCCTCTTTCAAAGGGTTGCTTCCGCAGAAAAGCTCCGGCAGCGGTGTTTTTCTCAAGAAAACGATTTTTCCTAATTTTTTTTGAGGGCTGCAACTTTTTCGCTTCGCGGCTGGTCATCTTCAAGTGAGGTGCACCCCGGCTCCGTCACAAAAGCCCGATTTTCTGCTCCTCAAACCAAAGCCATGAACCTTTTTCCAACGGACGAAAAGTTGGTCGCCCGCACCCTTGCGGGAGACAGGAACGCTTTCCGCACTCTAGTGGAGCGGCACTACCGTGTCGTATTTCGCCAGTGCCGGGGCGTGCTGCGTCGTCCAGAGGATGCCGAGGACGCCACGCAGGAAGTGTTTCTGCGTGCCTACAACGCGCTCGGTCAGTATTCCGGGCGGGGGGCTTTCGGCGGCTGGCTTCGGCGGCTGACGGTTAACCACTGCCTGAACCGGGCGCAGTCGGCAGAGGCACGGCAGACAAACCGCTCCTGCTCGCTCGACGGACTGCCCGAAGCGTTCGCTTCTACCCTCGAAGGCGAACCGGAGGCACAAACGCTTCGCAAAGAGCGTCACACTCAGATTACCGACGCGCTCGCCGAACTGCCGGATCAGCAGCGCACCGCCCTGGCCCTGCGCCTTTTAGAAGGGCTTTCTTACGACGAAATTGCAGCCGAGATGGGGGTTCCCGTCAACAGCGTGCGATCCTGGATTCACCGGGGACGCGAGCGGCTGCGCGAGACACTGAAAGAGGTTGTTTCATGCTGAACGCCAGCATCCCATCGAACCCGTTTACCCTGGGTGACTTTTCCGCCGCTTCGGGCCTCACCGGGGACGCCGCCAGCGTCCCCGGTGATCGCCAGAGGTTTGAACCCGTCTTTTCTGCTTCCGAAGACCTGACCAGAATACCAGGCTTTCCGGGAACAGATACCCCCGATTTCCAAAGTGACAGCCCGCAGAGTCACGCGCCCTGCCGCCGGGCAGAAGTGTATCTCTCGGCGTATCTGGACCGAGAACTCGACACGGAAACCACGCAGGCTTTAGAAAATCATCTTGTCAGCTGCCCGAATTGCATGGCCTTGAAAAATGAGCTGATCGAAACCGACGAGAGCCTCCGACGGGAGTGGCAGCAAAGTCTGCCGCTCCCGTCTTTGTCACTCTCCTCCCGCGAAACCGCCGCCATCTCCCGTATTTTAGCTTCGCTTCCGCCCGACCCCGTTTCTTCCTTTGCTCCCCGCCGAATTCATGCCCGCGCCCGCTGGATGCGTTTCTCGGCGGGAGTGGTCGGTTTTATCGCCCTGCTGTGCCTGCTGTGGTCAGGGTATCGAGCGGGCTATGCTCAGGTGCGCTCGGAGGGACGAGTTGGAACCGGCGGGTAGATTTCTGTAGGCCCTTTTGATTCTGGGGGAACATTTTCGCTTTGTTGTCGTAATCGAAGTGTACCTATTCTAGGTGAGCAGTCATGGCGGCTGCCCCCGTACTCACAATCCTTGCATTTCTGCAAGAAGGGAATCCAAAGAAATGATTTACCGCAAAGGATTTATTTTAGGCCTGGTTGCCGTCGGTGCCGCAATTCTGACCGGCTGCGGCGGGGACGGCGGCTCCACTGCCGCGATTGTTGCCACCACGCCTCTTCGTTTTGTCAACGCCGTTTCGGGAGGGCAGGCTTACGACTTTTATGTGGACAACACTCTGGTTCAATCCAACGTAACCTCTCCTACCTCCAGCACCGTGACCAATGTGACAGCGGGAAGTCGAACGGTGGTGGTGACCCCTTATAACAGCCCCAACAATCAGTTGATTTCCTCCACCGTCAATGCCGGAACCGGAGCGCACACCTATGTCGTTTATGGAACGGCAGGCGGCATTGATACGCTGTATTTAACAGACGACACCACTGCGCTCACCGATGCCACCAAAGCGCGGGTAACGGTGGTTCACGCCGCTCCCGCCGCCGGAGCCGTAGACGTTTATGTGACCACAACGACTGCAGACCTTGCAGCGGCTCAGCCTGTGCTCACCAATCTCGCCCCGACCGATGTGAAAACGCTGCCGCTTGTTGCCTCCGGCCTTTATCGGGTTCGTATTACCCCAACCGGAACGAAAAACGTTGTCATTGATTCGGGAGCCGCTGGGGTGACCCTCGCTCCGAACGGCGTCTACAATATCTTTGCTGTGAAAGCCGGAACGGTGGCCGCTCCGCTGACGCCGTTTGTCCAAACCGTTCGTTAACAAAACAAGCCCTTGTAAATAAAAAGAAACTCTTCTCTTTTATTCTCAAGGGCTTGATTTTGCCGTGTTTTTTGAGAATTGGATCGAACTCTCGCTTGTACCCTCTCAATGTTCTGACCTTTCGGTAAAGGAAAAAACGTTCATGTTCAATCGAAAATCATTTTTAATTGGTGTCGCCGCCGCTCTGGGAGCGACCCTGTTTGCAGGGTGCGGAGGATCAGGAGGAAGCGGAGGGGACAGCCTCGTCCGTTTTGTCAATGCCGTACCGGGCGGGCAGACCGTTGATGCTTACCTCGACAACACCCTGGCCAAAGCCGGTATCGCCCCGCTCTCCTCCACAACCGAAGTGCAGGTTCCGTCGGGAACCCGGCAGATCCGAGTCACCTCTGCTGGAAACGGCGCGACCAACCTGATCGCTTCCAACGTCAGCCTGAGCAATGCTTCCTACTCCTATGTGGTTTACGGAGTACCGGGAACGCTGCAAACCCTGCTGCTGCAGGATGATACCAGCGGGGTCAACAACAACAATGTCCGCTATACGGTGGTTCACGCTGCTCCCGGCGCAGGAGCCGTAGATGTGTATGTCACAACGCCGACTGCAGACCTGACCACCGCCGCACCAACGGTCTCCAACCTGACAGCGGGCAACTTCCAAACCATCGGGGGAACTCCGAGCGGGTCTTACCGGGTGCGCGTGACCCCGACCGGAACGAAAAACGTGGTGATTGATTCGGGGGCAGCGGGAGTAACGCTCGCTCCCGGCAGTGTGTACAATATCTATGCGACCCAGGCAGGAACGGTGGCTGCTCCCGCTCTGCCGCTGGTTCAATTTATAAAATAAGCCCCCGTAAAGAGGGCAGGGGAAATTTCCCCTGCCCTCTTTCCCTGCCCCTCAAAATGAAAAGCCGCTGAGGGCTAAAGAGCAGAGATGATCGCATCGGTGATCTGGAGGGTGGTGGCTTTCCCGCCCAAGTCCCCGGTGAGGTTTGTTCCTTCCGCCAGGGTTTTTTGGATGGCTCCCTCCATGCGGTGAGCGGCCCGGTCTTCGCCGAGATGCTTCAGCATCAGGGCAGCGGAAAGGGTAAGCGCAATCGGGTTTGCCAGCCCCTTTCCGGCAATGTCGGGGGCGGTTCCATGCACGGCCTCAAACAAAGCAACGCCGCCTTCGCCCATATTGGCCGAAGGCGTCAGGCCCAGGCCGCCAATCAAGCCCGACGCCAGGTCAGAAAGAATGTCGCCGTACAGGTTTTCCATCACCATGACATCGAACTGCTCCGGCCTCATCACCATTTGCTGACAGGTGTTATCCACGATCATCTCCTCATAGGCGATTTCGGGGAACTCGCGGGCACACCGGCGCAGACACTCCAAAAACAGTCCGTCTGCCAGCTTCATGATATTGGCTTTGTGAACGGCGGTCACCTTTTTGCGGCCATTTTTGGCGGCATAAAGAAACGCATAGCGTCCGATCCGCATACAGGCCGTTTCAGTAATCACCTTGATGCTCTCGACCACCCCCGGCACCACAATATGTTCCAGCCCGGAATAAAGGTCTTCGGAGTTTTCACGAATCACGATCAGGTCTACGTTCTCAAATCGGGACCTCACCCCCGGATGCGATTTGGCGGGCCGCACGTTCGCATATAGATTGAGCCGCTTTCGCAGGGCAACATTGGCGGAGGCAAACCCGGCACCGATAGGAGTCGCCAGCGGGCCTTTCAGGGCGATTTGGTTTTTTATGATGGAATTGATCACTTCGTCGGGAACGGGGGTGCCGTATTTGGTGGCCACCTCCGCTCCGGCTTCCATGCGCTCCCAGTTGATGTTGACCCCGGTCGCTTCGATGATGCGGACGGTGGCATCGGCGACTTCGGGGCCGATGCCGTCTCCGGGAAGCAGTGTTACGGTATAGGTGTTCGCCACGTCGGTTTCTCCATCAGGTCTAGTTTGCTGCGTTCCCTCGAAAGAGGGCAGCCGCTTCCTTTATTGTGGCACATCTCGCCCTGGCCTTTCCCTTCTGCACCCTCTACGGGACGAAAATCCAACTGCGAAAGAACACGACCCTAAAATGACGATTGAACTGGCCGCTCTTTTTCATCAAACCCGTGCCCCTTACCTTTATCCGCTTTCCGAGTCGCACCTTCGAATCACGCTCAAGGCGAAGGCAGGCGACTTACACAAAGCCCTGATTCTTTTCGACGATCCCTACCAGAATCCGCCGGATCAAGACGAAGCGGCTCCGATGACCTGGCTGGGCAGCGACGGCCTGCATGACTACTGGGGCGCAACGCTTTGCCCGCCTCTCCGCCGACTCCGCTATCAGTTTCTGCTCACCGGGAAAAACGGCGAAACCGTGCGCCTCAACGAAAGCGGGGTCGGCCCGTTCAGTCCCAAAGGAAAGCCGTTTCAATTTCCCTACCTGCACCGGGGAGACCTCTACCGTCAGCCCGCCTGGATTCGAGACGCTGTTTTCTACCAAATTTTCCCGGATCGTTTTTATCCCGGCACCTCCGAAGAAAGCCCGCTCGACCCTTCGCTCTGGGATCAGGAACCCACCGCCGACCTTAAAACCGGCGGCAATCTTCGCGGAATTCGCCTTCGGCTGGACTACCTTCAAGAACTCGGTGTCAATGCTCTTTATGCCACGCCGCTGTTTCTTTCGCCCTCCAATCACAAATACGACACCAGCGACTACTACCAGGTTGACCCTGATTTCGGGACAAACGAGGAGCTTTCGGCTCTTGTTTCAGAGGTGCACACAAAGGGATTTCACTTTTTGCTGGATGGTGTGTTCAATCACGCAGGCAAAGAGTGGTTTGCGTTTCGGGATGTCCTCGCCAATGGAGAGGCGTCGGCCTATCGGGATTGGTTTTATCATTTGGAGAGTTTTCCCGTCACTCCCGACGTCTGCAATTACGAAACGTTCGGCAAAGAAATCGCCACGATGCCCAAACTCGACACGTCTCACCCCGACTGTGCCGAGTATTTTCTTCAGGTGGCAGAGCACTGGATTCGCGAAGCCGGGGTGGACGGCTGGCGTCTCGATGTTGCCAATGAGGTGAATCATCCTTTCTGGCGTCGGTTTCGCGAGCGCGTGAAAGCCGCAAACCCGAAAGCGTTTCTGCTGGGCGAAATCTGGCACGACGCAACGCCCTGGCTGGAGGGAAATCAATTCGACCCCGCGATGAATTACCCCTGGCGCGACGCCACCCTCGGCTGGCTGAAGGGCGATCTTGATGCTCAGCAGTACGATTACAGCCTTACCCGGCAGCGGTTCGCTCATCCACTGGAGGTGCGGCGGGGTTTGCTGAATCTGCTGGGCAGCCACGATACGAGCCGGGTGCTGACGGAAGTGGCCGCTGAAGAAAAAGCCGCGCTTGCCGCTGTGCTTCTGCTGACTTCTCCTGGAGTTCCAATGGTTTTCTATGGCGATGAAATCGGCCTGGAGGGATCGGGCGACGTTGGAACCAGAGTTCCCTACCCCTGGCACGCCCCGGAACGGCACAATCAGACTCTCTTTGCCCTTTACAAACGTCTGATTTGGATTCGACGGGAAGCCGCCTGGCTGAACGACGGCGGCTGGACAACGCTGGAGGCTGACCCTGCCACGAATGTGTTTGCTTTTCGGCGCGATGCGGCTCCGCTTGAATTCCCCGAAAAGAGTAAGGGAGCACCTGCGCTTTATGTTTTCCTCAACAATTCGGGGCGTACCCGGCGGCTTTCGCTCCCGGTATCGAAACCGCTGTTTTCTCTGCTCAAAGGGCTGCCGGGAACAGGAAGTCTTGAAGAAAACGGCAGCCTCACACTGCCGCCCTACGGGTATGCTCTGCTCACGGAGGATTCCGCACTGGAAGCGAAAATTCGTGCAACAGGCGCGAGTCAGACTGCGTAAGAGGGAAAGTTGATGAAAATCGAACAAAAAGAAGCCTTTGTCTTCAGAGTTTATCAACGCCGCTACCGAGCGATCTATACCCTTATCGAAGGCAGAAAACCCCGCTTTGGCCCCCAAAATAGAAAGTGCAGGTAATCCAAGCGACTGCATTCTCTCTGAACGGGCCGCGAGATGGTTTTCCCCTTCTTTTTTTGAGGAGGTTTCGGAAATGAGTCGCCCACTTTCATCGTTTCTTTCGCTGGCGGGCATGGCCCTCGCCCTCGGCACGCCCGTGTCTGCACAAACGGCGGGCCCAACGAACCCGGAGGCCGCCGACAATCTGCGAACGCGCTACAATACGGCGTTCGGGCCGATTGGCTTGCTAACGGTTCCCACCGCCTATGTCGCAGGCCGAAATCAAGCTCCGTTTGGAGTTTCGTTTGGCCGTAATTTCAAGACCGTCAGCACCAACTACGGCATCGCCAACAGCGTGGATGTCGGGCTGGCAGTCGCCGACCAAGCCAACGCCAGTGTGAAATTTCTGGGGAACGCCAAAGTCAACATCATTCCGCAGAATTTCCGCAATGTGCAGTTCGGAATCGGAACGATTGACCTGTTCGATGCGGTGCGCTCGACGTTTTATGCCGTTGCTTCCGCCGACTTCGCCACCCCCGACATTCTGCGAAAATACACCGTTGGGCTTCGTGCTCACGCCGGGTACGGCTCCGGCGTTTACACCGACTCGTTTATCGGAGGCGTAGAACTGGTGTTCAACCGCAAGTTCTCGCTGGTGACGGAGTTCGACGGGACGAATGTCAATGCCGCTGTTCGCTACGCCCACAATACGAACTTCGGAGTTCAGCTGGGGTTTCAGCGCAACGACATTTTCTTCAACTCGACCTACAACGTCCGCTTTTAGCGCGTCTAATCAGCAGGGATTGAAGAACACGCAAAAAGGGGGGCAGGCGGAGCATTTTCCGCCTGCCCCCCTTTGCTGGAAGCGATTCAGTAAGTCAGCAGCCGATCCTCGACAATCTCCCCCTCCAGAGTCTGCCCCTCCACCTGAAAGCGTCTCAGCATCGAGCGGCCACAGTTAACCCGAACTTCCCGTACAAACAGCCCCGCTGGAAACTCAAAGTTACAGTTTTGTTTTCTCGATTTTTTTGAGCCGTCAAGCGAAAGTGCCACTGCAACTCCCCGGTCTGTGCAGTCTTGAATAGCGGTGATAAGACGCGAAAGGGAAAATTCCTGGGATCGGTACAGGATGCTCTGAGTAAATGTGTAGGGAGGATCGCAGTACAGCAAGCCTCCTTTTTTGGCACGGCTCACCGCCTCTTGAAAATCGCACTGACGGAACTGCGTGCTGGCGGTTCGCTGATGCCACTCCCAAACGTGGCGGGCGAATTTTTCGGGGGGCATGGGACGATGCGGGCCGCAGGGAGTGGACATATGCCCGTCTGTTTGACGGAAGCGTACAACCCCGCCGTAACAAACCCGGCAGAGAAAGACAAGATCGGCCCCGTTGGGCTGACGATTGTAACGATCTCGGACGGTAAAATAGGTTTCTTCTTTGTTTTTTGGGTTTGCTCCCAGCGGGCTTCCTACCAGGAAATCAACCGCTTTGGGTTGGAACTCAAGGTCTGCCAAATTTCCATAAGTGCTCCGAATGTATCGGAAGCATAAGTACCCTGGGGAGCGAGCGTGCCAAGAACCGCCCCCGAACCGTGAAAGAGCTGGTGAAGTATTGTAATCGTGGGGGAAAACGATATAATTTCCGAGGCGAATTTTTGTTTGTTTCCCACCCATTTTAGCAGCTGCCGGGAAAAAGGCTCCCCTCGTTTTTTCTGAGTTTTATCCTCGAAGAGTGAAAGGGTCGTTGATTTTTCCTGAAAGGCTTTTATGAAACCAGACCACCGCTTTATCGGCAAAAAAAAGAGTTCTGGGCACACGTTCGCACAATGAGCCAGCAGATAGGCTATGCACGAAAGGGGCAGATGATCGTTCCGACGCTCGGACAAATTCAGACGAGTTTTGATGCACTCGATCTTTCCACAGCACACCTCTACACTGGGCCAGGAAACCTAAATGCCTTTGGATAGACATTGCTGGATTACTTCGACTTCAGAGCAAACATTCTTAACACAACCCCCCTTTTAATTTAATGGATGCCGACGAAGCAAAAGCCCTATTTCAAAAGATTCGGTCGAAACGCTCATATCCTTGCCCGATCCCGATGAATAAACAGGGAGGGGCGAAACGAACGGAGGCCTGCCTCACCGGAATTGTCACTATGCTAATCGAAACTCACTCGGACGGAATCGGCAGTGATTATGATCCACGCGCTCTCACAACAGTGACTCAGAACAGACAACCGCTCAGGACGCTTGCGAGGCGGGTAGACGGAGCCTTTCCTTCCACCGTGAACCCCGTTGCCGTGTGGGAAATCAAAGAGTACTACCATACCACAACCTTTGGCTCAAGGGTTGCTGACGGTATTGATGAAACCCTGCTCGACGGAATGGAACTCGAAGAACTCCGCCTTGAAACGTCGCGGGACATCAAATACTACCTTATGGTAGATTCCAAGCAAACTTGGTGGAATCAGGGCAAGTCTTATCTTTGCCGAATGGTAGATAGGCTCCACATGGGATACGTTGACGAAGTCCTGTTCGGAAAAGAAGTCGTTGAGCGTCTTCCTCTTCTGGTTCAAGAGTGGGTTGATTTGGTCCGGTCACGCGAAACGTCGGCGGATCAATCACATTTTCCCCCGATCAGCTCTCCCTGATAGAAAGCAATCCGCTAAGGAAGAGTCCTCTTTCGCTGACCGTAGGAAAATCAGAGATCGCCCTGCACGTTGTAGTTGTTGAGGAGAACGGTGAGATCATCCACGTCCACACGGTTGTCGCCGTTGAAGTCACAGCCGGGAAGATAAATTCCGTCGCCTGCCGCTGAGTTGTAGACGCTCAGCAGCCGGGACAAATCATCCACATTGATGACATTGTTGTTGTCCGCATCGCCTGCCGTCAGGGTCAAATTCACGTTGAGAACGCTTCCCGCGACGGCATTGACGGTGATATTTTTCGCAAGCCATTTCGCCCCTTTCACGTGCAGGAGATAAGATTTGTTGGGAATATCCGTGAACGCATAGGTTCCAGTCGCCGGATTGATCGCTGCCGTTTCGAGGATCGCGGGGCCGAGTGTTGGCGGGCGAAACTCAAACGTCACCGGAACACTGCCCTGAGTCGGGGTGCTGAACGTGATGTGCCCCGAAACTCCCACCCGTGCCGTTCCCAGCACGGAGGTCGAAAGGGTTTGCGTGGAAGCAAAGGCGGTTCCGTCGGTCGGGGTCACGCTGCAGGTAACGGTATCGCCGTCCCCTGCGGCTCCTTTCGGCATCGCGTCGGCGTGTCCGGCAATCGTTACGTCTCGGACAACGGCTCCATTCACTTTCCAGACGTAGCGGTATTTCACGAAATCGTAGTCTTTGTCGGAGATAAGCGGAACCGTGAGACGGCAGAAAATCGCGTCGCTCGTGGTCGGGTTGGCAGGATCGAAGCGGGCAGTGACGTTTTCGGGCGGGCGATTGGTGATTGAATCCGAGGCACCGATCACGCGCAGCGGCGCGACCGCAACTACCTGCCCATCAACCGCAACTTCGATTTTCCATTCGCCGATGACATCCAGCTTCAGATTGTACCACCACCAGAACCAAGCCCAGCGATACGCGCCGCTATTTCCGAAACTAAGGATTCCGGTATCGTAGTTCACGCTTCCATCGGGACGAAGGTAGCGGAGGCGATACGGGGAGTTCACCGGAATGTTATGAAAAATCGCCCAGAACTTCACACCCTGATAGGTGTTTGGATGAAGGCGAAACGTCCCTGAGCGCGGAATGTCGGCGGGCAGTCCGGGGTAGGCTCCGATGTCCACATTGGTGACATTGATCTGTTCGCAGTAGAGAAAGCGGGGAATTTGCGGCTGATTAACCCAGGAGGAAGGCCCTGGATTTCCGACTCCGGTGCTCGGCTCGAAGTAATTATTGTTAAACCACGACTCGAAATGGAGGTGCGGGCCGGTGCTGTAGCCGCTCGATCCCGTGAGACCCAGCTGCGTTCCCCGCTTTACCTGGGCCCCGGTTCCCACCGCCACGCTCCCGGCTCTCATGTGCCAATAGTAGGTATAGTGGGTTCCGCCGTGCCAGAGAATGACATAGTTGGCGGCGGCCCCGTTCACAAACCCGGTGCGGCGGTCGAATTCGCCGTCGTGCGAGTCCACGACCTGTCCGTCGAGGGCCGCGAAAATCGGAACGCCCGCGTCCTGTTCCGCAAAGGAGCGCAGGCTGATGTCGTGCCCGCGATGCCCGTCATAAGTCCAATTGGTGTTATCCCAGTCGCGGATGCCGGTAGTGGGATCGAGGTCAACAAAGTTGGTGACAAAAATTTCATCCCACAGATTGCCCGCCTGCGGGACAAAGGGATAAGGTTCGGGGCCAAGCAGCGTTGGTGAAAAGCGTCCGGCAATTTTGCGTTGATGCGCCGTAATCACCTCGGAGATACGTTTTCGTTCGGCGGGCGTGATGCAGTCTTGCGGAGGCGGAGCGAGCGTTTTGATGCCTGAAACCGCCTTTTGCGCCTGAAGCGGCAGCACAGCGGCGATCAGTCCCAGCGAAATAAGCGCGACTCGATTTGACTTCATGGCGATCTTTCTCCTGATACAAAGGGAAGCCTTCAATCCAAAAAGAAACGGAACGTAAAGCAAAAAGAGGTACAGCAGCCGTCGCCTTTCGGGGAGGAAAACGATCTGGCGATGCCTGCCGATTCCTTCGCGGAAGCCAGGGCATTTTCCTCCCTAAATTCCCGTAAAAAAAGAGAAGGTTTTTATTGAAATTGGCGCGATTTTTCAACCCTGATTCGTTGACAAATTTGCACTAAAGTGGTATCCTAATGAGGTACGAAAAGGTCATGTTGTAGAGGAGAGAGCTTTGTCAGACACGCTTGTTACTCCCCCTGCCGGCGGTGAGCCGGGGGTCGGTGTTTCTTCCATTGATATCGAGCAGGAATTGCGGCGTTCCTACCTGGGCTACGCCATTTCCACGCTTGTTTCCCGTGCCCTGCCGGATGTGCGCGACGGCTTTAAGCCCGTTCAACGGCGTATTCTCTACGCCATGCGCGATATGGGCATCACCCCAAACTCGTCGCGGGTGAAGTCCGCCCGTGTGGTCGGCGACACGATGGGTAAGTTTCATCCGCATGGGGACGCCGCCATTTACGGAACCCTCGTTCGTATGGCCCAGGACTTTTCCCTGCGCTACCCCTTTATTGACCCGCAGGGCAACTTCGGCAGCGTGGATGGCGACCCGCCCGCCGCATACCGCTACACCGAGTGTCGTTTGACCCCCATTGCAATGGAAATGATGGAGGACATTGACCACGACACCGTTGACTTTATGCCCAACTACGATCAGCTGGAGCGGGAGCCGGTGGTGCTGCCCGGAAAATTTCCGAACTTTTTGTGTAATGGCGGCGAAGGAATTGCTGTCGGGATGAGCACCAGTGTGCCGCCCCACAACCTGCGCGAAATCGCCGATGCGATCATCTATCAGCTCGATCACCCGGACGCCTCCGCCGACGATCTGCTTAAATTCGTTCCCGGCCCCGACTTTCCTACCGCTGGACTGATCCTTGGCACTAAGGGCGCGAAGGAAGCCTATCGCACCGGGCGCGGCAAGGTCATTATGCAGGCGCAGCTGCAAATCGAGCCGATGGATCATGGCAAAAACGCCATCGTCATCACCGAGCTGCCCTATCAGGTTAACAAAGCCCGACTCATCCAGCATATCGCCGAACTGGTGAAGCAGAAAAAAGTCGAGGGCATCACCGATGTCAACGACTTCTCCGACAAACACGGAATGAGAATCGTGGTGGAACTGCGCCGCGACGTGATGCCCAAGCGGATCGTCAACTTCCTGCTCAAGCACACGGCCCTGCGCCAGACCTTCGGTATCATCATGCTCGCTTTGGTGAATGGTCAGCCCCGTCTGCTGAACCTGCCGCAGGCTCTCTCGCATTATATCGCGCACCGCAAAGAAGTCGTGATCCGGCGCACCCGCTACGAGCTGGCGCGAACTAAAGCGGCGGCACACATTCGCGAAGGTTTGCAGATCGCACTCAACTTTCTGGATGAAATCATCGCTCTCATTCGGGCGGCTCCCTCCGTCGAGAACGCCCGCACCGAAATGGGACGCCGCTTCGGGCTGACCCAGATTCAGGCAGAAGCGATTCTCAATATGCAGCTCAGGCAGATTTCTCAGCTGGAGCGGCAGAAAATTGAGGACGACTACAAGGGGCTGCTCAAGCAGATCGCCTTTTTCGAGGACATTCTCGTGACTCCGGCCCGCGTCGTGAAGATCGTGAAGGACGAAATCAAGGCCCTCCGCGACAAATACGGCGACGACCGGCGTACCAAAATTCTGCCCACCGAAGCCGACGAAATCACGGAAGACGATCTGGTTCCCGAAGAGGAAACCCTTGTCACCATCTCGCGGGACGGCTACATCAAGCGAGTTCCGCTCGATACCTACCGAACGCAAAAGCGCGGCGGGCGCGGAATCAAAGCCACCAATCTGAAAGAGGAAGACACGCTCGCTCACCTCTTTGTGGCAACCACCACCCACTACATTCTGTTCTTTACGGATCGGGGGCGCATCTACCGCCTTAAAGCCTACGAGGTTCCGGCAACAAGCCGGGAGGCACGCGGACAACACCTCAACAACTTCATTCAGGTGGAACCAGGAGACAAGGTCACGGCGATCCTGCCGATCAAAGACCTGAGCGGCGGCGGTTTTCTCTTTATGACAACGGTCAACGGCGAAGTCAAGCGCACGCCGCTCGCCGAGTTCGCCAACCTGCGCGTCAACGGCAAAAAATGCTTCGACATCGAAGACGGCGACTCGCTGGACTGGGTGAAGCACACCGACGGCACTCAGGAAGTGATGCTGGTCACCCGCAATGGAATGTCCATCCGCTTCCCGGAAACGGATGTACGCTCGATGGGAACCACCTCCGGCGGAGTACGCGGCATCGAGCTGCGCGACCCCAAAACGAAAGAGATTCAAGATCGAGTGGTGGCGATGGACGTGGTTTCTCCCACCTCGCAGCTGCTGGTTGCCTCCGAAAACGGGTTCGGGAAACGCACGAGCCTTGAATTGTACCGCGATCAGTCACGGGGCGGGCGCGGCATCAAAACGATGGACATCACCACGAAAACCGGTTCGATTGTGGATGCGGCAGTGGTAGAACCCGACGACAAATTGATGGTGATTACCCGCAAGGGAATTACCATTCGTATGGAGATTGGAACCATTCGCGGCACGGGACGCTCGGCGCAGGGAGTGAAACTCATCAATCTGGACGACACCGATAAAGTCTCGACCATTGAACGTTTGATTGATGCTTCCTCGGTGGTCGAAGAGGTGCTCGAAGGCGAGTAGAAATTCTCTGAGCAAAACGGCGTCCAAGTGTGGAGACACACTTGGACGCCGTTTTTTCGTTAAGGTCGGGCTGAAAGGCCAGTGAGTGAAATCGGGCAGGCTAAATTCCAAGCAGGCGATAAAGGTTCGACTGCTGCGAGAAAGTGTACTGAAGCAGGGTGGCGGCGGTGGTTTGCTGCTGCTGCAGCCTATTGTAGTTAAGGGTTTCTTTCGTCGGATCCACGTCAACGATCTGCGACACGGAAGCGGTTAGGTTCGTAACGGCGGACTGCATCACATTGATCGAGGAACCCAGCACATTGTTTTGGAAACTTCCAACGGTGGCGGCGGCGGTATTGACCTGCGAAAGTGCCTGCGAGACGATCTGAAGCGCATTGGCGGCTCCGGCTGCCGTGGTGACATCAATAGTAGACACGTTTTGTCCTGCGATGACCGAGCTGCCCAGTGCAGAAGAGGTGAAACTCGGAAGGGACAGGCTCGCGGAAGAATTGGTAGAACCGATGCCGATCTGAAACGAAATCGGGCTGCTGGTGACTTGCCCGATTTTCTGATTGACGGTAGTCAGGCTGTTTCCGGCCTGAGTCAGCAAAACCGAATTGCCAAAGAAGTCGTTGAACTGAAGCCCCGAAGCCCCGTTCAACCCAGCTGTCACCGTACCGTAGTTCGTGTAGACATTACCGTTGACCGAAGCTTGAGTCTGGAAGGCAGCGACCGCATTGATGCCCGCAACGGAGGTGCCGGTAGAGCCAAAAATCAGCGGGGACGATTCCGACGCGTTGATTTTGTAGTTGCTGCCATAAGTGGTCTGCGTCAGTTGGATCGCAACCGAACCGTTGCCGGAAACGGCGGCGGCGGCGACGCCGGTATTGTTGGAAATCGCATTGATCTTGCCAATCAGGGTTTGGACGGTATCCGATCCCGCAACCGAAATGGACTGTCCATTGATGTTGACACTGCCTCCATTTCCAGCGGTTCCTCCGTTCACCGTCGCAAGGGTAGCATTAACCGAAGCATACGTGGCGCCGCCGGTCGCCTGCGCTTCGGTCGCCGCCTGAATTACCGTGAGCGTAATCGCTCCTGACTGAATCAGTGCGCCTGCGCCCGCCTGCCCGCTGAGGGTGATGCCCGCAACAAGACTGCCGTTTGTCACGGCTGCCGATGTTCCTGCCGATCCATCCAGCAGATTTTTTCCGCCGTAGCTGGTGGAGCCAGCGATGTTGTTGATGGCGGCAATCGCGCTCTGAATCGAGGCTTCATTGGCGGCCACTGCCGAGGGGAAAAGGGTGAGGTTGTTTTGCGCCTGCAGGATATTGGTGTTGATGGTGTTGAGCAGACTGGTGATTTGTGAGTAGGCTCCGTTGGCTGTTTTCAGAAGGTTCGTGGCACTTTGCGCGTTGCCAATCGCGGTGTCGTAGCTGTCAATTTGGCTTTGGAGTTCGTTGGAAATAACCAGCCCGGAGGGGTCATCGGCAGCCGTGTTGATACGTTTGCCGGTGCTGAGCCTCAGTGCCGAAGCATTCAATGCAGTAGTGGTATTTTGCAGCGAGAGCAAAATCGAAAGCGAGTCAATCCGTGTTCCCATCGTTTTATTTATCCTTCCCTGTCTGTGGTATCTCAAGCGAGTTTTTCCGCAGAGGGGCCTCGGAGAAGGCAAGCCGAACTACGAGGAAGTAAAGAGATCGAAGGAAAATGGTAATTCGTGCAGGAACAAAAGAACAGGTGTTGAATTGAAAGACAGGCGTCTGTCCCCGCTCGCTGCCGAGCCTTGGACGCAAATTCGATGAGGAACCGAAACGCAATGTCCCCTTTACCCACGCAAGTTTTAGAAAAGATTTCGCTTCCGGTCACCCGGATTGCCCTGGGCTGTATGGGGCTGGCCGGAACCTGGAACCCCGCCGAGGTCGGGCCGGAGAATCGCCGAAAAGCGATTGCCGCCTTTGAAGCCTCGCTTGACGCCGGAATCAACTTTTACGATCACGCCGACATCTACGGGGGAACGGCCTGTGAGTCCGTTTTCAAGGACTGCTTGAAAGCGGTTCCCGGAGCGCGGGAGCGCATTGTGATTGCCACCAAAGTGGGGATTCGCCCTGGGTTTTACGATCACCGCCCGGACTACATTCGGAAAAGTCTGAAGGGATCGCTGGAGCGAATGGGGTTGGACTATGTGGATTTGTATCAGCTTCACCGCCCCGATCCGCTTTCGCACCCGGCGGAAACAGCGGCGGTTCTGGATGAACTGGTAGAACAGGGGCTGGTCAAGGCAGTGGGAATTTCCAACTATCATCCGCAGCAAACCCTGGCTCTGAAGCAGTATTTGAAGGCTCCCATCGTTTCCAATCAGATTGCCATTTCGCTGCTCCATCTCGCCCCCATCTACGAGGGGCCGGAGGGTCAGGGTGGGGATGGAACGTTGGATCAGTGCCTTGCGCTGGGGATCACTCCACTGGCCTACAGCCCGGTGGGAGGAGGATGGCTCAGCGGCAGAGGCACACCCGACGATCCGCTGTTTGCAAAGCGGGTCGAAAGAATTCTCACCCTGATGAAAGAGCTGGCCCCGGCTTACAAGGGGGCGACTCCCACACAGCTGGCACTTGCATGGCTTCTGAAGCACCCGGCCAAGATCGTTCCGCTGGTGGGATCGAACAACCCGGAACACATCCAGGAAGCCGCCGGAGCCGCTTCGGTGGAACTGACTTACGAAGACTGGTACAAACTGTGGACGGCATCGCGGGGAGAGGCAGTCCCCTGACGCTTTCTGGTTTACCGCAGTGTTTTCACCAATGTCACGACCGTAAAACGGGTCAGCGAGAGATTTTCTCGCTGATCCGATTGCAGAGTGAACACGTTTTAGGGTTACGGTTGCTGGCTTGCGTTCTCCATCATTTGTCGCCAATTTTCCTGCTGTTCCCGTTCTAATTGTGCCTGGTGCTCCAGACGGGCTTGCTCTTTGCGCTGAGTAATCGTTTGCATCAAACGATACGCAGTCGGGGTGCCAAGACGACTTAATTGGTTCCAAATTTCGGGATGAGTGTAAGCCGAAGTAGTTTCGATGAGATTGTTCCAAGATTCTCCGGCAACCGATTCAGAGATCGAAAAGAGAGCCTGAATCGCTACGTTTTCTTCATCACCTTCCGATTTCAAAATGTGAACCAAAAACGTTTTGACTTTTTCACTGAGTTTTCGAGACGAGAAAGGCAAAACCGTCAGTGAGTACTCTACCTTGAGAGGCAAACTCCCGACGGTCTGATCTTTTGTTCCTGAGAAAACAGAAACGTCAGCCTTGATTGAAATTTTGTACCTTCCAGGTCTTCTAAAACTCCACCATTGCCCTAGAACGATCTCACGATTGATCCGAGAATTCGAGGTGAGGAAGCGGATGGGAGTGATACCTGAATCACCGTAGGGGACTTCGCGATTGTCTACGAGAGAACGTAGACGATAACCGGAGGTGTCTGTAATCGTCACATTCAGCCACTGAGAAGGTTTTAGATCAGGATTAACAATCAATGTCCTGCTGGATGTGTTTTCTGCCACAAGTGTTAGGATTAATGGCTCTCCCGCTACAATTTGTGAACTCTTCAGAGACATTTTCATAGTCAAGGGCTGACTTAAAGTGTGATTATTTGCATGAACATTCGCTTTACAGCAAACACTCAGGAGAAACCAGCACGCAATCAGAAGCAGTTTCATTGTCGTCTCCTAATTCAGGTCAAGCGTAGTCAATAGGTCACGTAGAGTGATTCGCGCTTGCCATGTTGTCTTTGGAAAGAAAATTCCAATTTGGCGTGTGATTGTGTAAGTTGATCCTAGCAAAGATTGGTATTCTCCTGTCGCCATACAAGTATTACAATGGAAGCGAAAATCTTGCTTTGCTATGACCGTAGCGGCACTGTAAGGCTGTACGGGGTCCGGAGCCTGAAGAGAATCTGCAAATGCTCCATCTGAACCTGGTCTTCCTGTTTCATAGGGCGTAGGTTTTCCTCCTGCGGCAAAGGGGGGAGAGGCAGTCCCCTGACGCTTTCTGGTTTACCGCAGTGTTTTCACCAATGTCACGACCGTAAAACGGGTCAGCGAGAGATTTTCTCGCTGATCCGATTGCAGAGTGAACACGTTTTAGGGTTACGGTTGCTGGCTTGCGTTCTCCATCATTTGTCGCCAATTTTCCTGCTGTTCCCGTTCTAATTGTGCCTGGTGCTCCAGACGGGCTTGCTCTTTGCGCTGAGTAATCGTTTGCATCAAACGATACGCAGTCGGGGTGCCAAGACGACTTAATTGGTTCCAAATTTCGGGATGAGTGTAAGCCGAAGTAGTTTCGATGAGATTGTTCCAAGATTCTCCGGCAACCGATTCAGAGATCGAAAAGAGAGCCTGAATGGCCACCTCTTGTTGTGCAAGAGCCTGTCCTCCAACCATGCGATCTGAGCGGAGGGCTTTATTCAACTCAAACGACAAATTTTCAACGACCTTTTGCAATCGCTCACGAGAAAACGGGACAACTGTGATGACTGCTTCCAGCACTATCGTCGGCGTATTGGGAGCAACTGTCAGTGAACTATCGGGAAGACGAATGAGAAGCTGAATCCGATATTTGCCGGGTTGTCGAATCACCCAGTCACGATTCGCCAGAAAGGGTAAGGACACGATTTTACCAGTGCTCACATGAAAAATAAACTTTACTCCAGACGTGATGCGGTAAGGCAGCTTCTGACTGGAGTTTGCGAGATTTACTGACCTGAGGGAATGCACTGATCTGCCCTCCAAGTCTGTGATTTTGATTTTGCCGAGCTCGGAAGCGCTTTCAACATTGAGTGAAAAATCTTCTTTGCTCTGATTGTTGACACATACCTCTGCGGAAATAGGTTCGCCCACCATCACCGTTTCCTTGGAAAGGCGAACTTCAAAAGTAACCTGTGGATTGACCGTCTGAGCCCTACAGCAATTGCTACTCAGGGCTAAGATGAGTGTTAGGGCAAATGCCCCCAAAAGATTCATAGTGTTTTCTTCTCCAACTAAAGAGGGGTTGTTGTGGTGATGCCATCTCTCGATAGTCTCATTTGCCAGTTTGTCGTTGGGATGATATTCTCAATCACAACATCAATGGTGAAAGGACCAAGCAACTTCTGCTCTTCTTCATCCTGCATACATTTTTTTCCGTCAGGAAGAAGTTGGTCACAATGAAAAAGGTAGCTTTGGGTTCCGGTAACTTTTGCGAAGCGATAGGAGCCATTCGCTGGAATCGCATAGAAAAAGGCGTCGGAAAACTCATTTGTTTGATTTCCGTTGCCGCTTCTAGCAGGAGTGATAGTCGGATTGGCAATGAAGCTATAAGCAAAAGGGGGATCGAACCAGAAGACTGGTTTAGCCGGAGCGTCTGGGTCTGTGCCGTTGTGTCCGTTTCCCGACCAGGTGACGTACTCGTGAACCCAGCATTGACCGAGGTCGGAGAAGGGTAGATCAGCCACTGCCACTTTACCGCCTGTCGAGTCCCAGACATACTTAAACAAAAGCTTTAGAATAGGTGTTCCGTTGTCAACAACTCTGCCAATTTTGATTGAAGCGTCTGACCAACGGGGATCACGTCGCATTTTGACGGGGTGAGCGTGATTGAGAACCTCGACGGCGAAAGAGCAGGAAGCCGAAACGTAGTTGCCCGTCGCCCCCGGTTTGGCATCCACATCAATACTCGCACTCAGCGTCACCTGCGTCTCCGCCGTCCCCCCGTCGTCTTGAGCGTCTCGAAGCGGCGACTTCTACTGGAGAATTCGGTTTTGTTGGGGGACTCGATGCCGTTGTCTACGGAACCTTTGTAGGTGACGTAATCCTGGGGAGTGGAGCTGCCGCTGCTTGCCGAAGAAGTTTCGCGCAAGTTAACATACTCCGGGGGATTGGAGGCGGGTTGTCCGCTCCCGTCTACCCATTGCAGTTTCGCTTTGATCGTGCCGTTGCCCTTCATGTTGGATTTGCCGGGGCCGCGCCACAGTTGGGGATAGCCCGATCCGCCGAACGAACTGGTTGACCAATCGGTAGAGCCTGTCGAAATGCTTGGCACGCCATTACTATCGGTCGTCGAGACCGACCAGGTGGTTGACCCCGAACGCTCGTAGGTGATTTTCCATCGGGGAGGGGAGCCGCCGGGTGGCCCCTGCTGTGCTGTTGCGGGGGACGTCAGGCAGAGTGCGAACAGAAAGAGTGCAAAGCGTAGAAATTTACGCAGTGCGTAGGCAGGGGGGGTAATACTCATGTAAAATGCTCCTTGCAATGATAATCTTTCGATGCCGCCTCATGGCCAAGACAATCAGTTTTTGTCAGATAGGGAGCAAAAGTGAATGATTCTATCAATCCAATTATAAAAGTTTTTGCTAGAATTGTCAAGCCATTTTGTCAAGTGAGTTTCTAATTCATCCATTTCTTTCTTAAAGCAGATTTCCACAATCTTTGACGATGCATAAACCTCTGCAAAGACAATTGTTGCCATTTATTTTGCACCCTACACGATTGCCTTACTCGACCCTGATGCTTTCCGCCCGTTTTATCGCAGCGTTTTGACATAAGCCCCCGGCGTGGTCCCCGTGAAGCCGCGAAATTCATGGATAAGATGCGCCTGATCGCTGAACCCGTGATCCAGAGCGAGCTCACCGAGGCTGCTCGGCGACCCATCACGGATAGCCAGCCACACACTATGAAAACGCGCCAGCCGCTGAAGGTGCTTGGGCGAAAGACCCGTCTCCTGTATACAAAGCCGACGAAATTGGCGGTCGCTGAGAAACGCCTTTGCTGCCCATTCGGAGAGATCGGGGACTTCCCGATCCAGGCACATTTCATGAATGGTTCGCTGCACCGGGCGAATCGCCGTCTGCACCTTCAGCACCCGCTCCAAACGGGTGAACCCGTCCTCGAATGAGCGAACCCGATGCAGCGCGTGAGCCAGCGAACCAGCAGAGGGGGAAGCCAGCGACCCCAAACTCACCACCCGATCCGTCAACTCTGGAACAAAAGTCGGCAGGGTGGCCGAAAACATCCCCGGACGAAACCGAATTCCTGAAACCAGCTGCCCTTTTGTCAGCCGAACCACCCGGGGCCGGGTCATCGTACCAAAGACATGAGCCGATTCAAGTTCGCGCCCGCGCCAGAACAAAACCAGGTCTATCGCCGCGTCGGGAACCACCGTGCGCTCGTGATCCTGAAGCACCTCCAGCGTCCAGTAGCACTCGACGATTTCTTTTAAGGCCGGGTCAGGCAGCATTTCATCGAACCGGTACATCGCGTTTTTACCCCCTCAGCGGGGGGCTTTGTTCCAACAGTCCACCCGCTTTCCGCCAGCGTTTTTTGTTCACGGCCTCCCTGCCCTGCAACCCCACTGATTTTTGTCCGTTTTCTACAATTCTCCAGAACACGGATCGGTTATACTGAATTTGATTTTGCCGCAGTGTCGCCGCAGCTCACCTCCAGGGTTCTTCAGTAGTCCAGCAGTCCAAAAATCATCGCTTTTGCGTCAGGAGAATTTACGGTATGCCTTCTCTGCTTTTTCAGCGCTTATCCTGCGCTGCTTCGGTCACCCTTGCGCTGGCTTTGTCCGGCACGATCCACGCCCAGTCGGTTTATACCATCACCGACCTCGGCACACTCGGCAGTGAGCGCAGTTACGCCTACGCCATCAACAATCGAGGCGAAGTCACCGGGGGATCGCCGGTGGTTCCGGGCACGTATGATTTCGTTCCCTTTCTTTATACAAACGGCAGTCTGACTCCTCTTCAGGCTCTCGGCGGCTCTTTCGGCAGCGGATACGCCATCAGTGACAACGGTATGGTTGTGGGACAGTCCTCTCTTCCGGGCAACTCCGAGTCGCACGCAGCCATTTTCAAGCCGGGCGGGTCTGCCGTTGATCTGGGCACACTGGGCGGAGCCTACAGCAATGCCTATGGAGTTAACAACGCAGGCCAAATCGTCGGTTTCTCAGCCCTTCCGAAAGGAGGGGCACACGCCTTTCTCTATACAGACGGGCAAATGCAGGATTTGGGAGCTTTCGGCGGCGATTACAGTACCGCGCAATCCATCAACAATGAGGGGCAGATCACCGGCTATTATCAAGTAGATGACGGAACTCCGCTCGGCTACGGGCACGGTTTTCTCTACAAAGACGGCGTGGTCACCGATTTGGGCGGACTGGGCGGCCACTTAACTTCAGGAGCGGGCATCAATGATTTCGGAGATGTCTGCGGCTCTTCGTTTATCTCTGTGGACAGCTATGTGGCTCATGCCTTTCTCTACCATAACGGCGTAATGCAGGATATTAACCTGCTGGGCGGTTCCAGTTCCTATGCTCAGGATGTCAACAATCTGGGGCAGGTTGTCGGAGATGGCTATAACGCTGCCGGGGATGATGTGGCCTTTCTGTACGAAAACGGTCAGGAATACGAACTCAACACGCTGATTTCACCAGATGAGAACTGGTTTCTTGGCTCGGCACAGGGGATCAACGATTCGGGTTTCATTACCGGAACGGGAATTCACAACGGCGAAGTTCACGCCTATCTGCTGCGCCCGACGGCTGTGCCGGAACCCTCCGTCCTCCTACTGGCTCTCACCGGCGGCGGAGTATTCACTTGCACCCGCCGACGCCGCAAAGCCTGACCGCCTGCTCTCCCTTTATTTCAGGGGCGAAAGAGCGAGAACTCCTCTCCGCTCTTTCGCCCTTTTCTCTCCGCTCTACTCCACCGTCACGCTTTTCGCCAGATTGCGCGGCTGATCAATTTCGCAGCCCCGCAGTCGTGCGACATGATACGCCAGCATCTGCATCGGAACCATCGTTACAATCGGCATCAGCGGGTCAAGGGTTCCCGGCACGAAAAGGGCGTCATCGGCGCAGTCCGGCGTTTTCGCCCCCTCCCGCAGCACCGCCACCACCGTTCCCTCCCGTGCCTTGACTTCTTTGAGGTTAGAAATCATTTTTTCTTCGGTTTCGGTCTGGGTGCAGAAGCCAATCACTGCCACCCCCGGTTCGACAAGGGCAAGCGGCCCGTGCTTCATTTCCCCGGCAGCATAGGCTTCCGCATGGAGATAGGAGATCTCTTTGAGTTTGAGTGCGGCTTCCAGCGAGGCATCGAAGTCGTAGCCGCGTCCGAGATAGAAAAAGCAGGAGGATCGGACGAGTTTTTCCGCCAGCGTTACGATTTCGCCCTCTTTGGCAAGGCAGCGTTCGATGAGGGAAGGCAGTTCCCGCAGGGCGGCGGCATAATCGGCGGTCAGCGGGGTTCCGCCCACCTGCGCGAAGTAAAGCCCGATGAGCGTGAGTGCCGTGAGCTGAGCGAGATACGCTTTGGTGGAAGCCACGCCGATTTCGGGGCCAGCCTGTGTCAAGAGCACGGCATCGGCCTCCCGCGCCAGCGTCGAGCCGACCACATTGACCACCGCGAGCGTGTGGCCTCCTTTCGCTTTGGCCTCTCGCATCGCCGCGAGTGTATCGGCGGTTTCCCCCGATTGAGAAATCAAAATGACCAGGGTTTCCGCATCAATGATCGGGTCGCCGTAGCGAAACTCGCTCGCGACCTCTGCGGTCACCGGGCGGCGCAAAATCCGCTCGAAAAGGCGTTTGCCCACCACCCCGGCATGGTACGCCGTACCGCACCCCACAATGGCGATTCGCCTGAAACTTGCCCACTTCTCTGGGCTGAACGGCACACCGGGCAGCGCAATCGTGCCGTCTTCCAAAAGGCGGGTGCGGAGAGTCTCTCGCACGGTGCGCGGATTTTCGTAGATTTCCTTCAGCATAAAGTGGGCGCAGCCGCCTTTTTCAGCGGCGGCATCGTCCCACGTCACCTCCAGAACGCCGCGCTCGACCGGGCTTCCCTCGGATCGGAATAGGGAGACGGAGGCGGGGCGGACGATTCCCAAATCGCCGTCCTCCAGCAAAATCACCCGGCGCGTATAGCGAATCACGGCGGAGATGTCGGAGGCGATAAAGTTTTCGCCTTCGCCGATTCCAATCACGAGCGGGCTGTCTTTGCGGACTACAAACACCGTTTCGGGCAAATCGGCGTGCAAGATCGCCAGAGCGTAGGAGCCGCGAACAAGGGCAAGAGCCGAACGCACGGCATGAGCAAACGCCCCCTCGGAAACCTGGGTGGAAAGGCGCGTGAGTTCACGGGCAATCAGCTGCGGCAGCACTTCGGTGTCCGTCTCGGAGGCGAACGTAAAGCCCTGTACGATCAACTCTTCACGCAGCTCGGCGTAGTTTTCGATGATCCCATTATGGACAACCGCGATTTTCGCGCTCATGTCCCGATGCGGATGCGCGTTTCGCTCGGAGGGCTTGCCGTGCGTGGCCCAGCGCGTGTGAGAAATGGCCGTCTGAGAATTCGGGGTTGCGCCGTCCAAAACTTTTTCGAGGTTGGCGATTTTTCCGACGGCACGAGCCACTTCCAGCCCGTTGTCGGTGAGGCACGCCACTCCCGACGAATCGTAGCCGCGATATTCCAGCCGCTTGAGATTGTGAATGACCGTTTCGACTGCCGGTCGGCTTCCAACGTATCCAGTGATTCCGCACATAAGGGGGGGTCCTTTACCTTTGTTCCGTGTTTCGGAGTTTGTTTTTAGAGTTTGTTTTTAACGCAAGGGTTGAAAAGGCAGCGGGAAGGGCGGGGCTTCGAGAATTTCCAGTTGGGTTCCCTTCTGAGCAAGACCTTCCGTCAAACGGGACAAATCGCGTTTCCAGAGATCGGGGATCGCTTCGGTAACAAGGCGAACCCGCTTTCCCGCCAGCGTGTCGCCCCCGAAGCCCCAGGGGTGACTGCGCCCCAATTTTTCACTGTCTGCCGCAACGATGATTTCGGGAGCGCGAGCGATCCACTGCTTGAGAAAAACGGCCTCCTCTGCCCGATGCGAGTAGAGCAGCAGAGCGTTCGGCGTGAGCACCACACCGCTCGCACCGACAATGACCACACCGGGGTGAAACGCGCCCGTGTATTCGGTGGAATGAAACGCGCAGTCGTCGGGGGAGTAAATCTCGCCGATCATTCCGGTCGAGATTCCGGCGGAGATCAGTTCTGTTAGGGCGGGCAGGCTGTTGGTGAAAACAATCGGATTTCGCGGTGATTCGCCTTCGACGGCGGTTCGCCGTAACTCTCTGGCAACTGCAAACGGGGTGGAGCCTGCCGCCAGTGCCGCCGCCGCGCCGTCGGGCAAAAGCGTGACGACTTTGCGGGCGATCCGTTCTTTGGCGTCGGCGTTGCGGCTCAGCTGATCGGTGAAGTAGCCGGAACTGTACCCGGCACGTGAAACCGACACTTTGCCGCGCCGAATCTCGATGCCGCGCACCTGGGCCAGCAGTTCCTGGAGTTGATCGAGGTCGCGCCGAATTGTACGCTCGTCGCAGTCAAGTTTTCGAGCGAGAGTTTCAAGCTCCACTTCCTCACCCTCTGCCGCAAGGAATTCCAGCAGCCGCATCCGCCGCAAGTCCGAATTGTCCGCCATTTTTGTTTTCTCCTAAACTAGTTTGACATAAAAGAGCGAGTGTCGTGACAAAACCGGCTCTTTTTTTGACAAAATAGACCAAAAAACGGCAGATGATCTTGAGATAAGCGGAAGGATTGACCTAAAGGGTGCGGTCGCGGAGGCGGACCACATCGCCGATCACCCATCCGAGGACAAGCGCGGGGAAAAGCAGATTGCCGCCAAGGGCAGCGACCTGAAGCCAGGCATCCGGTCGCTGCGGCGACTGCGTGAGAAATGCGAACAGCCCGGTCAGCACGGCTCCGGCTCCGTAAAGGCGCAGGATCGAGGGAGAGAGACGGTTGCGGGCAAACGAAATCCCGATGTAGATAAGGATCGAAGCGTAAAACCAGATAAAAGCGAAGCCAACGAGAATTGCGCCGAGGGAAACGGTTGTCTGCTGATCGCCGCGCAGGTTCTGATGCGAAAACAGCTCCTCGGAGGCGGGGCGCATTCCGCCAAAAAACGCCAGCAAAATCCCGCCGATCACACCGTTGACTGCCAGCGCACCGAAAAGATTCACCGAAAACGCGGAGAGAAAGCCGCTAAAGATCATTTCGCCAGGGTGACTCCAGAGCAGCATCAAGATTCCGGCAAACCCGGCGGTCAGCAAAATCGAAACGGTGGTAATCAGGGCTTCGGTGTGGGGAAAATTTGCCAGGGCTTCTCGCGGGGTCACCGGTTCCGAGCGAGCCATCGTCGGCCCCGGCGAGGGAGGCGCGGGACGGTTGCCCATCAGCCGCTCCAATTTTGCCTGGACGCTTCGGTTTTGCGGATTGAACTGAACTGCGTAAGAGTAGTGCAGTTCGGCGGCGGCTTTCTGTCCCCGCTTCATCAAAATATCGCCGATGATTTCATGGGCGACCGCGTTTCGGCGATCCACCGTTAAAATCTCCTGGCACATCTCTTCCGCTTCGCGATACCGCCGGTTGACGTAGGCCAGCTGCGCTTCGGCGATAAGACGTTCCGCTTTTCGCCGCGTCTCTTCCTGTGAAGGAGCCGTGCGGTTAACGCGGGTTGCGGTGGCGCGGGTGGGGGGGGCCTGCCCGGTGGTGACCCGTCCGAAGCCATTGAACTCGAATTGAGTTCTGGCTCCGCCGGAGGAGGAAGCGGTTTGAGAACGGGCGGTTTTCGGCGCATTTCCCGAAGCGGCGGGGGCAGGACGCGGGGCCGAGGCTGCCTTTTCAGCCAGCATCCGCTCGGCGTCGTAAGTGGCGCGGCGGTCAACATCTCCCACCACATGATACGCCTCGTTGATGACTTTGATCCTCTGTGCGGCGTCGGGCGAGGGGTTTACATCCGGGTGGTACTGCCGTGCCAGCCCTCGATAGTGACGTTTGATTTCGTCCTGGGAGGCCTGGGGCAGAACGCCTAGCGTGGCATAGTGATCGGGCAGTGGCACAAAAACTTCCTTACTCAAAGCAGCGGCAAAAGCAGATCGGCGGGCGGTCAGGCGAATCGGGTCAGAAGCCGCCAGAGAGCCGCGCTTTCCTGATCCAGTTTGGGCGGGGCTCCCGCGCCGCCGGTATAAAACGAAATGACCGCCACCGCCACCAGCAGGGCCACCAGCAGAAAAATGATAACGCCGAAAATAAGAGCGGCCTGGTGTGACTTTAGTTTACCCTCTGCCTCGAAGAAGTCGGCAAGTTTTTCCAGCATCACGTCGAGTCCGCCGGAAACCTCTCCCGTTCTAAACATATTAAGGGCCATGGGCGGAAAAATTCCGGAGGCAAACAGGGCATCCGAAACCTGTTCCCCGCGTTCGGCACGCGCCACCGCCGCATGAGCGGTTTTCTGCACCACGGCATTTCCCGAAGCGTTCCCCGAAATTTCGAGGGCACGCGACATCGTGAAGCCGCCGCGATAGAGGGCGGCAAACGTGCGGGAAAAGCGGGCAAGTGAAAACATCCGCACAATGCCGCCGGTGGCGGGCATTCGGAGCTTTACGTGGTCGTAACCTTCCCGCACCCCCTCAATGTTAAACAGAAACAGCCGAAAAATCACAACGATAGCCGCAATGGGAACCAGCATCGAAAGGGCAAAACCAATCGTGTCCTTCAGGTACTGTTTTGTGTCGCCTCCCACGACCAGTTTGACAATCGCAAGCTGCTTGTCAAAAAACGGGTATTTGCCCAGCAGCATGATCGCCACGAAAATCACGAGTTTGGGGTAGAGCGTTTCGCGGGCGATCATTCGCTTGATTTCGAGTTCGTGCTCCACATAGTCGGCGATTTGCTTGAGAACGCCCTCCAGCAGTCCCCCCTCTTCGGAGGCTCGTACCATTTCGATTTCAACGGGCTTGAAAATCCAGGGGTTGGCCGCCATCACTTCGGAGAAACGCCCGCCGTTCTGCACCTGAAGCTGACCCTTGCGGGCAATTTCCTTGAGCCGCCCGTTTTTGGTTTGCGCTTCCATCGAAGAAAGGGCCTGGTAAAGCGGGATTCCGGCTCCAATCAACACCGCTAATTGTCGGTAAAACGGCACAAGTTCCTTCAGCACCACCCCGGAAAAAATGGGATAGACGAGGGTTTCGACAAACCGCTGCCCCAGAGTGCGTTCGTGCCTGCCGCCCTCGGAATAGAGCGGGCGTTCGAGCCGCCCCGATTCGTTGGGGGAGGCGTTCGGAGAACCGGGGTTCAGCGGGGCGGGCGGCACTCCGGGGCGAGCGACCACGTTGCCATAGGCATTAAGGGACATCGTTGCCTCTTTTGCCGGGGTAGGCAGCGGGGCAGGGCCGCCGCGCTCCCAGGGCGACAAACTACGCTCTGGTTCGGGGGTTTCTTCAGGGGCCGGGTCGCCGTTCAGAAGGGTGAGCGGGCGCGAGGCAACCGGGTTTATCGCCTGCGTTGCTTCGGGATCAGGCTCTACGCGGGGCATCATGGCCTGCGTCGCTTCCGGCAAAAGCACCGCAAACGATTCGGGAATCATCTCCACGCGCACCGGAACCAGGCCCATCGTTCGCACCGAATCGGCGGCGGAAGTCATTTCATCGGCTTCGACGTGACCTTCGCTGATTTTTCCTTCGGGGTCACGGGCTGTATACGCAAAATGAGGCATCGGTTTCTCTTTTCACCGGGAAATCGTTCCGGCTTAGTCGGCAAAATGGTCGGTGTAACGGAAAATGGCCGCAAAATAGGATTTCACCGTCCAGAGAAAGGCGGCCCCGCCAAACACCAGCATGGCGATGATTCCGATGCGAAGCATCGTGAATTTGGCGCGTTTTGCCGATTCTTGAGACTGCGTGTCGTAGTAGTCGGCGGCCTGATCGAGCATTTCCACCACCTGCCCAGACTGCTGCCCCGTAATGACCAAATTTTCGATCTGGCTGTTGAACAGCCCGGTGGCCGCAAACGCTTCCGAAAACGACGCGCCCGACTTCATCAGATCGTGCGAACTTCGCAGCTTTTCGCGGATCACCTGATTGCCCGAAACATCCATGGCACCTTCCCAGGCGGTGATAGGAGCGACCCCGGCTTCGAAGAGGCGGCGCAGCATTCGCACGAAACTGCCAAGCGATTCCTGGCGTTGAAGTTCGTTGAAGGGCGGCACTTTCAGGGCAAGCTGATCCCGCCACCGGGTGAACTGCGGCATCTGCACCCGGCGAAACGCAAATTTCGCTCCGAAGAAAAGCGCGAACGTAATGGGCAGATAAATCGTCAGTTCGAGCCTCAGATATTCCAGCAGGTGCTCTCCGACGCTGCCTTCCCGCAGCAGGGTAGACATGAGCGGCAGCACAATCGGGATCATAAAAAGGGACTGCGCAGCCATCAGTTTGGGAATCCACGCGCCGCGATACAGGTCTATTTTGCGCCCGTAGTTCAGTGCGATTTCCGCGAGCGACACTTCCAGAAAGCCGCCGGTTTCGCCCGCTTTCACCGTTGCGGTGATGTATTCGGGGAAAAGAACAGGGTAACGCGCCATCACGGTGGAAATCTGCCCGCCGGTTCGAGCCGCCGAAGCCATTTCCATCGCGGCTTTAGAAAGATTTTTGGCGGGGGTGCGCGGCGCGAGATTGTCCAGCGAAGCGTAAATGCTCATGCCGCTTCGCACCAGCGAGGCCAGCTGCTGAAAAAACAGGAGGCGGTCGCGATCCGTCACGCCGCCCGCATAGGAGATGGAGTCGGTTTTCGGGAGAGAAAATGCCGTTGATACAGACGGCGTGACTCGTGAGGCAGGGGCATTTTGGGCAAGGCTGGCAGCATTGCCGGAAAGAATGATTTTGCCGCCGAGCGAGGAGGGCGTAGAAACCGCTTTTTGCACCGGGGAAGCGGAAAGCGAAACAGGCGGGGCACTCTGAACGACCGGAACCGTCGAAGTCAAGTCCTGCCCCGGTGTTCCAATCGTTGAGAGGTCAACCGGCTGAAGCCGGGGCGCGGCGGAAGGCATCCAGACCGGAGCGGCAGCCGGGGCGTCGAAAGTTTGCGCCGGGGCAGGCGAGGCCGAAGAAAACAGGGATGAAGCCGGAGTGCGGGGCAGGATCGGAGCCACCGATTGAACGATCAGCCCGCTTTTGGTCAGCACCTGCTGAACCTCCTCGGCGGTTCCCGCGTCCATTTTCCCCATCAGGGGCTTGCCGGTCGTGTCTACGGCTTCGTACAAAAAATGCATCGTAAATCCTCTGAGGGCGGGGCGGCTTTACGGCGTCCGCAGCAATTCAACGCGCACACAAAATCCATTGAGCGTCTTTAGTCGCGCTCATTAAGCCATTCTACGTTTTGCACCCGGACTAGGGTTCGGAAATCCAACTCCAAAGTCGGAACAAAATTTCGGAGCGGGGTTCCGTCTTCGAGGGCCAGATCGGGTTCGAGATCGAGCAGCGGCCTCACCACAAACGCCCGCCGGGTCAGTTCGGGGTGCGGAAGCGTGAGCCGGTCGGTTTTAAGTGTACATCCGTGCCAGAATAGAAGGTCTAAATCCAAAATGCGAGGCCCCCATTTCTCGCCTCGCACCCTGCCGACAAAAGCCTCAGCTTGGAGCAGCTCGTCAAGCAGTTCCGTTGGCTGCAGGCGCGTTTCGATTTTCGCGGCGGCATTGAGGTGCGGCGGATAGCGCATGTCGTCTCCCGGCTTGAGGCCGAGGTGCGGCGACTCGTAAAGGGGCGACACCGCGAGAATCCGAGCGGCTCCCTTGTCTTCCAGACACCGCAAGCCCCGACGAAGGTTCGCTTTTCGGTCTCCCAGGCTGGCCCCCATGCCCAAAAAAACGCGGGCGGGCGGGAGCGTTCCGGTGAGTTCCGCGATTGATTCAGACGAGTTCATTTCTCTATTATACTCGGCACTTTCAGAGCAGGTTTCCAATTGCATCTCAAGGAGGAGGTCATGAACAAAAGTTTGCATGAGGTGGTTTGCAGGGGTGACCTGCGGGCGGCTTCCCGTCTTCTGCAAAGCGGCGAGGACGTAGAGAGCATCGGCCCTCATCGGTGGAGTCTGCTGACGCTGGCGGCGGTCGAGAGCACCCCGGAAATGATCCGCCTGCTTTTGGCCTGCGGAGCCGATCTCCACCGGAAGGACGCCCCAGATCGCCGGGGGCGAGGAGACGGCAAAACGGCCCTTCACTGGGCTGCGCTGTATGGAAAAGCGGAGGCGGTTCGGGTGTTGCTGGAGGCGGGAGCGGAGGTGAATAAGCCGGACGATTTTGGAGGCAGCACACCGCTGCATCTAGCCGCCGCCAAAGCGGGAAATATCGCGACGGTTCAGGGGCTGGCCGAGTATGGGGCAAACCTCAATGCGCTGGATCGGCGGGGTGGGTCTCCTTTGTTTCACGCCTGCTTTCCGGGCGATCCTGCTCTGGCAGATTGGCTTTTGCAAGCGGGGGCAGAAGTGAACCTCCGCGACCATGAAGGAAAGACAGCCTTGATCCTTCTGGCAAAACTCGGCTTCGGGTTTCGCAGTCAGGCGGCGGCAGATCGTCTGCTGGAAGGGGGAATCGAACGTAATGCCAGGGACAACACCTGAAAAACCGCCCTTCACTGGTCGGTGCTTCAGCGGGATAAGCCAGGGGCAGCGTTTCTGCTCGGCAGGGGCGTTCGTTCCGATTTTCGGGACGCGGCAGGGTTGACCCCGCTGGATTATGCCGCCCTGCCGCCCCTCAAAGACAGCGAACCGGAACTCCTTCTCCGGCTGTCTCAAAATCTCGAAAATCACGCGGAGTTCGAGGCCGACGAAGCCCGGCAGCGATCCAGCCTCATCGCTCTGCTTGGAGATTGAACCCTTGCGGGCATAAGGACAAACGGCCCTTCGGAAATCAAAGCCCTCTTCACTGTCTGGCTGAGTGAACTTTCGACGCGGGCCGAAAGTTTTTCTTTTGGAGAGGAATCGATTCATTGAGAAAAGAGCGGGTCGCTGCCTGCTTTGATTTTTTCACCCCTTTCTACGTAAAGAGGAATAAGCAGAAAACGGTTGCGAGGAATGAGGAAAAAATGACAACGCTGTGTTTTGGCGGAAGGGGTTCTCGACGAAATCCCGCCCTCGGATGGATGAGTATGCCTTTAGTGCTGCTGGCAGGATGCGGAGCGAAACCCGCCTCTTCGGTAAGGCTCGAACCTGCCGCCGCCAAAACGATCCTGGTGCAGGACGATCCGGCGCATCCCGCCGCCCCGGAGTTCGCTGCCGGTCTGGAATGGCTGAACACCGACCATCCAGTCACGATCAAAGAACTGAAAGGAAAATTCGTTCTGCTCGACTTCTGGACGTACTGCTGCATCAACTGCATCCATGCAATCCCCACTCTGAAAAATCTGGAGAAAAAGTATGCCAATGAACTGGCGGTGATCGGCGTTCATTCCGGCAAATTCGACAACGAAAAAGACGCGCAGAACATTCGCGACGCCGTGCTGCGCTACGAACTCGAACACCCGGTTGTCAACGACAAGGATTATAAGGTCTGGCGATCCTACGGCGTCAATGCCTGGCCCACCCTGGTGCTCATTGATCCCGAAGGAAAAGTGATCGGAGCGGCGTCGGGAGAACCCGACTACGCCCTTTTCGACAAAATCATCGGGGAGAGAGCCGAAGCCTGCAAAAAGAAAAACGCCCTGAATCTTACCCCGATCAAGTGGGCATTGGAGCGCGACAAAAAGCCGAAAACCCTGCTGAACTTCCCCGGCAAAATCGTTTCCGATCCGGCGGGCAAACGAATTTTCTTTTCTGACTCGAACAATAACCGCATCGTGATCGCCTCGGCGGACGGAGCGGTACTGACCGTGATCGGCGGCAAAGAGGCGGGATTAAAAGACGGCGACTTCACTGCCGCCCGCTTTTTCCGTCCCCAGGGTTTGGCCTTCGATCCAGTGCAAAATTTCGTTTATGCGGCAGACACCGAAAACCACGCGATCCGTAAAATTGACCTGAACGCCAAAACCGTCACTACCCTCTCCGGAAACGGAAAGCAGTTAGCCTATCCCCCGAAAGGCGGCATCGGCAAAGCGGTGTCGCTCTCTTCGCCCTGGGATGTGCTGCTAAAGGGCACCACGCTCTACATTGCGATGGCAGGCGTCCATCAGCTCTGGACGCTCGACCTTAAAACCAACAACGCGCAGCCCTATGCCGGAACCGGCGGAGAAAACATTCTGGACGGCACACGCGAAGCGGCGCAGTTTGCACAGCCCAGCGGCCTCACCACCGACGGCAAAAACCTCTTTGTCGCCGACAGTGAGGTGAGCGCGGTGCGTTCCGTCAACCTCGCCACCGGAGACGTGAAAACGCTGGTGGGAAAAGGGCTGTTCGACTTTGGGGATGTGGACGGTGCCCCGGAAACTGCCCGGTTTCAGCACCCGCTCGGTGTCGCGTATCGAGAGGGAGCCGTTTACGTCGCCGACGCCTACAACCACAAAATTCGCAGGCTCGCCCTCAGCAGCCGCAAGGTTTCCACGCTGGTGGGAACTGGAAAACGGGGCAGTGCCGACGGCGCGGCTCTGGTAAGCGGATTGAACGAGCCGAACGGCGTGACCTGGGTGGGAGACAAACTCTTTATCACCGACACAAACAACAGCCTGATCCGCGTTCTGGATTCCAAAACCGGACAGGTGAAAACCCTCACGCTAACGGGTTTGAACTAGGGGGCATCGAAAGTACGCTTCCCAAATCAACGGGAAGCCCCGCCCGCAAGCCGTACAGCGGCGGGGCCTCCCCTCGCATCCGCGACGGGAAATTTTGCAGACCGCTCCGCAGGAGTTTACAATGGGAGTGGCATTTCCTCATGCAAACGCGCTGCCTCTCCATGGAAGGTATCCCACCGTCCGCAGGACGTTTAGCCGAAGGCTCCCCAGACGGGTATTTTAATGCCCGGCGTATCGGTGCGCCCTCGGCTGGTATTTTAATGCCCGGCGTATCGGTGCGCCCTCGGCTGGTATTTTAATGCCTGGTCTCTCGGTGCTACTGGTGTGCCCTCGATGGGTCTTTCGGTGCTACCGCTGGTGTGCCCTCGACGGGTATTTTAATGCCCGGTCTTAATGCCTTTCGATGCATCTGCTCCCTTCTCTGCCCGGCCTTAATGCCCGGTCTTTCGATATTGCCCAGACGGGTATTTTAAAGCCCGGTCTTTCGATGCGCCCGGCGGTGCAAATCGTCCGTCGTGTTTAAGATTGTCCCGGAACTTGGATGCCCGGTCTTTGGTTTAGAGACCACCGACAAACCGCCCCGGATTGAAAATTCGGGCGGGATCGAGCGAACCCTTCAGCAGTTTTTGCAGGGCGAAATCTTCGCGCACCGTTCCCCAGCGGGCGAGTTCGGGCAAGGCAAAATCGGGCACTTTCTGCCAGAGAACATTGCCTCGCTGCGGCAGATGGGCGAGCAACAGTCGGAAAGCCGCTTGCGCGTCTGTGCCGAGGGCGGGCGACACCGACAGCGTGCCCACGCCGCAGTGCGAGGTCAGCGAGAGTGGCAGCGAAGTCAGATCGGAAACGGTCGAAACCAGGTCGTTGAGGGTGAGCGAAAATTTCACGCCGAACGGAGCATCCAGCCGTGCCTGCAAGTCGCCGAGAGCCGTCAGCATTTCCGCCCCGACGGGCTGCACCTCCGAGCGAACCCCGGCCTCCCCGATGCGGCGGGCGAAATCGGCGGTCTGCCACTCCACACGTGCCGGGGTTCCCATCAGCCCAACAACCAGAAACGGACGCCCCGCTTCACCCGGAAACTCGTTTGTGACGAAAAGCGACAGCGGAGCGAGGCGGGCACTGTGCAGTTCCAGCCCCAGGCGGGAAGCCGTCGCTAAATCGGGCATCGCCCAGCGCAGATAAACTTCCCGGTCAGGAACAGTCGTCAGTTTGTAGGTGAGTTCCGTTAAAATTCCGACCGTGCCCCACGATCCCGTAAACAGTTTACAGAGATCGTACCCGGCGACGTTTTTCACCACTTTGCCGCCGCCCTTCACCTCGCGCCCCTCGGTCATCACGGCACGAACCCCGATAAGCGTGTCTCGCGGCGTTCCGAACGTCAGGCGCGTAAACCCGGCGGTATTGGTGGAGGTGATGCCGCCCATCGTCGCCTCGGAAGCGAGTGGAGCGTCCAGCCCCAGGCGAAGCCGCCGGGCTGCCGCGACCGCTTGGAGCTGGGTCAGCGTGACCCCCGGATCGCAGGTGATCGTCATGTCTTCGGGCTGAAAATCGGTGACGGTATCGAAACGAGCGAGCGAGACACCGATCACCGGCTTCCCTTCGGAAAGGGGAAAGCCGGTGAACCGATGCGTTCCGCCGCCGACCGGGGACAGCACACAGCCCTCCCGCCCCGCAAAGCGCACCAATTCGACGACCTCTTCCGTCGAGCCGACGGAAACGATCCCCGCCGCTGAGGGAGCCAGCGGCAGAGCCTCGGTGACTTTTGCGGAAACCGAGGCTGCACCGAAAGCCGCTTCCAATTTTGAGATCAATTCAGAAGCCATTGCAAAGACCTCCCCGAACCTCGCAGAACCCAGTCAGAAGCGCAAAGGGGCTACGCCGCCGAGCTGCCCGCCGAGCCATTGGGCTGCGGGGGAAGGTCGGCCTTACGGAGGCACCAATCCAGCACCCAGGGCCATTCGCCGTAGCCGTAATAGGGGCTGATGTGGCCGCCGCCGGGGAGTTTTTCAATGGGGATGCCGAGTTTGGCGGCGTACCCGGCGGACTGATCGAAGGTCGCGTAGTCGTCAGTATCGGAGGCGATAAGAACGGTTTGCAGGGCGGCGGCTTTGATGCCTGCCGGATTAAAGGCGGGCGGAAAAAACTCAGCCACCGATTCCGGGGCGTCCAGCGGCATGGCGGCGGGCAGAATGTAGGGCGGAGCAATCAGCAGAACGCGCTCGGCTGCCGGTTTCTGCCCGGAAAACTGCGCCGCGAAATGCATCCAGTTGATCGCGCCCATGCTGTGAGTGAGCACGGTGAGATTGGCGTCGGGGTGCTGCAATTGGATCATCGCCAGTTCCGCTTGGAGGGTCTGCTGCCAGGGTGCGAGAAGCGGAGAGGCGGGATCGGGCATTTTGGGATAAAATACTGTTTTGCCTGCCTCTTTCAGTTTCGCGGCCAGGTGTTCCTGCCAGTGAGCGGGCTTGTTGCCGCCCCAGCCATGCAAAATCAAGAAAACGTCGTCTGCCATGAAGGATCTCCTCTACCTGTTTACCTGCAATGGGTTCGCCTTTGTTGTACCCGAAAACCTCGCTTTTTAGGGACGACCGTTCAGGCAGGAAACGAACTTGGGAGAGGCAGCGCGTTCGTTCCCCCCTTTTCACGCTCCGGGCTTTTCTCCAGGTGAAACGAACGCGGGAAGGGCTGCATTGCCAGTGAAATTTTCTTCCTCAAGTGGATCACGCTTCTGCGCTCTCGCCAACTTCCGCGCAAAAACAATCCATCACTATCGGGCGAGCTTTGCGGTATAGTTTCAAGAGCAGTCTCAACCTCTCGCTGCGTCACAAAAAAGTTACGTTGGGACAACAGAGTTCTGGAGAGGAATAGGGAAAAAATAGGGGAATGTGCTTCTGTGAACCAAGGTTTTCTCGCTACAAAGAACACCTGGCCTGTTTTCGATGCCGAAGAATGGTTCGCAAGCGATCCTGGCGGGAACTGCCCGAAGCGAAGCGCCCCAAATCCCCTGCCGACTACGAGGCGACTTGCCCCGAATGTGGCGACCGCCTACATAATCTGGGCCGTGAGTTCAAGCCGCCGGAACAAGCGCAGGGCAAACAGTGGCGAACCGTAGAAGCCGACTCTTGGAAACAACGCCGCGAGCTGGCGATGCTCATCTATTGGCGTCGCCTCTCTGAACCCACAAGTCCAGATAAGTTGGCGAAATGATCTGCTTACTTTGGAACGAAAAGGAGCCGAAAGCCATGCCGTTTGAAATCGGAGAATATTACTCCCGTGAACAAATTCAGAAAGAACTAGGCGGCGAAATCCAATCGTATCTTCCCCAAAGCAAAGGGCGTATTGTGGCCGGTTGTTTCGGACGCAAACTGAATCCAAAGGCTCCGCTTGAAGTTCAGGCAGGAAATTTGCCGAAAGTCACGAAGAAAGCCGAGACGCTTGCCGCACAAACGAATCGGTGTATTCCTGTTTTCCTGAAAGGAACAGCTTCACAAACGTACCTGGCAATCTGGCATTATCAGGGGCTTTATGAATTGTCGGAACTCGTCGCAGATGCAACTTTGATCGCAGATGCCGAACAGCGTTCCGGTAGGAAGGGAATGCTTTCTTATTTACTCCGTTTCCGAGAGGTCAAAATAATGGCAACGGATAAGCGTTAAGGAGAAATGTTGTTCGATGAGCAAGCCGATTGAAATTCCCAGCATGGAGCCGCCTTTGCAGACGATTCTCGAAGCGGAACTGGCAAAAGGAAACGAAATGAAAGAAGTTTCTAGCTGGCCTCCGAAGTGTAAATTACTGGTCATTTTGAAATATCGGTTTGCGGGATTTTATGAAGTGAGTGAAGAAGTTGAGTTTAGAACGCTCAATGATCCGTATTACTGGTATTCCGAATATAATTTGAGGGGCGGTATCCAAACATTAGCCTGCTATCCGCTTCGAAATCCTCACTTATCCTGATAAGGGTTTTATTTTGCCTCCGCCACACCCTCCAGTGAGACAATTTCGACCGCCAACCGAGCGAGTGATACACTCTCCGTCAGCCCCGCCGTGACGGATTTCGCGCCAAATTCCGACTTGAGTTTCGCGATCAATTCTGCCATTCGCACGACCTTTTAAAGTGGTTTTTCCATAAATTTTCAGACCTTGATTGCCAGAAACGGAAGTCCCCAGATTTAATCAACCGCTCTTCGAACGCGGGATCGGGGAAACTCTTGGCGTGGAAACGCTTCTTTCAGTGCCGCAATTTTCAAAAACTTCGGGAGCGAACCGCGTCCGTAAGACGCTTTCATTTCAGACGCGGGGCTTACGCCGCCCGTTACGCGGAAAGCAACAACGTCATCGTGTTAGACCCCGATGTTTTTGCCGCGTTTCCCACCTCTGAAGCCGCAAACGAAGCCCTGCGCCTCCTCATGCGAATCGCGCAACAGAGTGTGAACCGGGTGGCAAGTTAAGGGCGAAACGAGCCTTTTCTCCCTCGCGCTCATTATGTTTCTTCCCACTCCCTCTTGTCCTTTCCTCCGCGTATAGATTTCTCGTCCCATTTTATCGTATCATTCCCTGTCATGTCCAGAGACGAGAACCCAACGCAAAAACCCGCCCCTCAGACCACCGAAGCCCGCGCCGAGTATCGCACTGACGCGCTAGCGGGGGTGCTGGAGCGTGTCACCTACCACAACGAGGAAAACGGCTACACCGTCGGTCGCCTCGCCGTCGAGGGGATGCGCGACCTCGTGACGTAAAAGATTTCAGTTGTTTTTACTCGTGAAAATAGGTAGACTAAGTAAAATACTTTTGAGGGAAATAGAGCAAATTGTATCTGATGTACGTTGATGAGAGTGGAGACTATGGAACTCTTTCGCCCTATCTCGTTCTCACCGGACTTGTCGTCCACGAATTGCGCTGGCAAACGTATTTCGATCAACTGCGTGACTTTCGCCGCCGCATGAACGCACAATACGCTTTTCCGGTCAGAGAAGAAATTCATTCGGCACGGATGATTACAAAACCGGGTGAGTTGAGTCGGATTCCAAAGCACGAGCGGCTCGCGATCATTCGCGAATATGCCGATGAACTGGCGAGCATGAGCGATCTCAATGTAATCAATATCGTGATTGACAAGCAAAAACCTCGTGCCGCAAACTATGACGTTTTCGCGATGGCGTGGCGTATTCTGATCCAGCGTTTTGAAAACACGATGTCCTACAGGAATTTCAGAGGACCCCAAAACGCAGACGAAAGAGGGATGCTTCTCCCCGACCATACCGACGACAAAAAACTGACCCAATTACTCAGAAAAATGCGGGTCTACAATCCAATTCCAAACCAGGCACAGTATGGGATTGGATACAAGAACCTTGCGCTAAAATCAATGGTCGAAGACCCCAGTTTTCGCGACTCCTCTCACTCGCTGTATGTTCAGTCCGCAGATTTGTGCGCGTTTTTACTGTATCAGCACCTCTTGCCCAACTCGTATATGAGGCAAAAATCGGGGCAGAATTATTTCAATCGCCTTGACCCGATTCTCTGCAAAAAGGCTTCGACCTCCGATCCTCGCGGTATTGTCTTCCTGTAAGACAAAAAAAAAGAAAGAGAGCATTGCTGCCCTCTTCCCCGGTTGGATCCTACTTACCCAGTATGCTGGGTTTCAGATCACAGATGTTACTACGAGAATGGTGTACCCGACGTTTGACTCCGGTGTCAACTCCTCGAACTACTTTTTTCCTGTTCACTCTAAACATTTTCGGTGGATTACTTCTCACTCTTAAGCCTTGGTTCGGGTGGAATTTTGCCTGTAGTGAAAAACTGAGCGTGGCAAATCCAATCAGAACTTAATATCGCGGCTTCCGACGACGATGAAAAAGCAATACCCCGGTAGGGGCAAGACCACCTGCCATCAGAATGAGACTGTTCGGAGCGGGGACATTCACCAGGTTGACTCTAGCGCGACTTCCTTCTTGCACATAAAGCCTATTACCTCCGATGTTTGTACCGTCTTTCAATAATCCTGAAAGTTCATAAAAAGCGTATCCACCAGAATAGCCAGAGAAACTACGCATCAAATCAGTACCATACAAATTTAATATTCCGTTGTCGTTGACTGTAAGACCATAGGCGATGCGACCACCGCTGATATTGGTGATGTTATTTTCACTGGAAACCAAATTGCCAACAATACCACCTGTCATATTGATCCTACTATTTTTGCTTCCATGAATTTCGCTGCTGAAACCACTACTTATGTTGACTGTGGTATTGTCGTTTGCTTGGAGATCACCAAGAACTGTATTTGTTCCATTTATGCGTCCGCCGCTTATATTGACGATACTGCTGTTAGTAAGAAGCCATACTACCGGAGATAGCCCCACCAGGAAGAAGAGTAATCGTCGGATTAGCAGGGTTGTTCCCCGTAATGTAGTCGAGGAAATTAGCATAGCCTACGACTACATCATTTGTGGGAACAGTATGGACGATTGAGATATCTTGAGCAAAATAAATCTGAGACTCAGCGGGAGCAAGCGAACACATCGTAATGCCAACCAAAGCGAAAAAATACAATCTCATCTGCGTGTCCTGGAGAGGCATAGAAGTAGACGTAGGAAAGCCGCTTTTTCTGAAATACAAACACTCGTTCCCTAATATGTCCGCAAGATTCGTGCCAAGCATCACGAAAATTCTTTGAGGACGCCTCTGTAGATTTCTCGGCTCGTTTTATCGTATCATTCCCTGTCATGTCCAGAGACGAGAACCCAACGCAAAAACCCGCCAACCAGACCACCGAAGCCCGCGCCGAGTATCGCACTGACGCGCTATCGGGGGTGCTGGAGCGTGTCACCTACCATAACGAGGAGAATGGCTACACCGTCGGTCGCCTCGCCGTCGAGGGGATGCGCGATCTCGTCACCATTGTCGGTTCGTTCTCCAATCCCGTCGTCGGGGAAATGGTGATCTGTGAAGGCGAGTGGACGGCACATCGCGAGTTCGGACGACAATTCGCCGTCAACCGCTACTCCGTCTCCAAGCCCTCCACCGCGTTTGCCATTGAAAAATACCTCGGTTCCGGCTTGATCAAGGGCGTGGGCCCCGTGATGGCAAAGCGCATGGTAGACCTGTTCGGACTCGAAACGCTGGACGTGATCGAATTTTCGCCGCGCAAATTGCGCGAGGTGAACGGCATCGGAGAAAAGCGCATCGCCATGATCCAGAAGGCATGGCACGAGCAGCGCGAAGTCCGAAACGTCATGCTTTTTCTTCAGGAAAAGGGCGTCTCCGCCACTTACGCCGTCAAGATTTACAAGAATTACGGGGATCAATCGCTGGCGGTTGTGGAAGAAAACCCCTATCGCCTCGCGCAGGACATCTGGGGCATCGGCTTTAAGACTGCCGACAAAATCGCGCAACAGCTCGGCATCGAACCCGACTCGCCCCTGCGATTACGCGCCGGGCTGCTTCACACCCTCTCCGAAGCCACCGACTTCGGGCATCTCTTTCTGCCCGAAGCGAAACTCCTCAATTCCGCTGCCGAAATCCTCACCGTCGAAGCCGAAACCATCACACCCTACCTCGTCGAGATGAGTGAAAACGCGGAAGTGATCTCGGAGGAACTCGCGCCCGGTGAGTTCGGCGAGAACGTGATCCCGATCAAAATTCACTACCACCCCGCGCTCTATTATACGGAGGTTGGCTTAGCGTCGCAGGTCAGGCGACGCCTCGAAACGCCCCCGGAAGGCAAACCGTTCTCGCGGGAAAGACTCGCGCAGTGGCTCCAAAAACAGGAAGCGGAAAACAAAATCGCGCTTTCGGACGAACAGCGGGAAGCCGTCGCGCTCGCCCTCGAAACCAAATTTTTGGTGCTGACGGGAGGCCCCGGCTGCGGCAAAACCACTGTCACCAACCTCATCGCACAGGGCTTCGAGGCACAGAAGAAACGCATTTTGCTCGTTTCCCCCACCGGCCGCGCCGCGAAACGCCTTTCCGAAGTCACCGGGCGCGAGGCGACTACCATTCACCGCGCCCTCAAGTTCGAGCCGTCCACCCGGCAATTTCTGTTCAACGACGAAAACCCATTGCCCTGCGATGTGCTGATCGCCGACGAGGTTTCGATGCTCGACGCCGTGCTTGCCAACTCCCTGTTGAAAGCCACGCCGCCGAATGCTCAGATTGTGTTTGTCGGAGACAGCGATCAACTGCCCTCGGTGGGAGCGGGCAACGTTCTCGGCGATTTGATTGCGTCGGGCGTTGTGCCGAGTATTCGGTTGACGCAGGTGTTTCGTCAGGCGCAGAGCAGTCTCATCGTCACGAACGCGCACAAAATTCGAGAGGGAACGTTCCCCGATCTCGTGCCGCCGCAAGCCCATAAGGAGAAGAATTGTCTGTTTGTGGACGTGGAGGACAGCGAAACGGGGGCGGCACAGGTCGTGAAGCTTGCCCGCAAGTCCCTGCCCGCGCTCGGCTACAGCGGCGAAAAAACCCAGGTATTGACGGCGATGAAGCGCGGAACACTTGGTGTGGATTACCTAAATGCTCTGTTGCAGGAGGCACTGAACCCGCCGCATGAGAGTAAAATCGAGTTTGCACGGGGCGCACGTAAATTTCGGGTGGGAGACCGGGTAATCCAACTCGTCAACAACTATGACAAAAACGTTTTCAACGGAGACATCGGCACGATTGAAAACATAGACCCTCAGGAACAAATGTTTCTCGTGCGTTTCGGCGAGGAGAGTATCGAGTACGATTTCTGCGATTACGACGAATTGCAGCTCGCCTTTGCGATGTCCATCCACAAAAGTCAAGGCAGCGAATACCACGCCGTCATTCTCGTCATGCACTCCAGTCAATATATGATGCTTCAGCGCAACCTGCTCTACACGGGCTTGACCCGCGCGCGTCACCTCTGCATTTTGGTCGGAGATAAACGCGCTATCGGAACCGCCGTTCGCAACAACAAAACCACGAAACGCTACACCCGACTGGCTGAGCGAGTGCGCGGCGAGGCGACCCAACACAAGAATTGAGCAATAACGTCCGATTTTTTAATGATGATTCGAGTAATAAAGTAATAAAAAATCGAGGGAGCAGCGTCAGAATTTTGGGAACCAGTTATCAACCCGTGTGCGAATGTGCTCATGAGTTCGAGCGAGTTTATGACGGCGCAGGCAGACGGGCTCATTTCAGTCTGGCTTATTGTGAAACGTGTCACGAAATCGTTTCCGCAAAATTTGATCAAGAGACACGAACGACCAAGCGCGGAGTGATCACTTCTAAATCCTACTATCAGTGCAATGAATGTGAAGGCAATGAAATTGATTTGATCGAATGGATTCAAGACTCTGTGCGTGATTTCATCAACAGCTGCGGTCGGAGTGAGCCGCTTGCCGAGAACGTACCGCAAGAATGTCCGTTCTGTCACCGAAAAACCTTGACCTTCGAGGAGTGCGGCATTTGGGATTGACTGCCCTCTTTTTTGTAATCTGAAGGAGACAAAGATCGTGCCCTCTCCGTTTCCCGGAATGGATCCTTACCTTGAATCGAGTGCCGAATGGAGCAGTTTCCACAGCGCGTTCATCAGCGAACTCGCTTTTTAGTTGGAGACACAATTACCGCTCAACTACGCCGCTCGGATCGAAGGACAGGTTTACGTGATCCCCGCCAATGAACACTACGAGCCGGATGTGATCGTTTACGAGCGTCCGCGTTCAGAAGCCGCCAGAAGGATCGCTCTTCTGGAGAGACCCGACCTGCGTGAGCCAGAGCAAATTTCTGCGGTAAGCCGAGAGAAAACCGTTCGCTTTCTCCAGATTTTGCGGTTGAAGCCAGAGCGTGAAGTCGTTGCCGTAATCGAATTGCTGTCACCCGTCAACAAACGTGCCTCTTCGAAAGCAGAAACGGATTCTAGAATCAGAGATGCACCTGCTGGAAATAGACCTGCTTCGCGGGGGAGAATACACCCTTGCTCCTTTACGCGAGAAGATACTGGAAGCCGGAACCTACGATTATCTCGTCGCCCTGAGCCGAAGTGACGACCGCACCTCCTCTTACATCTGGCGGATTCAACTTTCGGAAACCTTGCCCCACTTTACGCTTCCCCTCCGCGATGAAGACGAAACGACGATTGATTTGCAAACGGCTTTCAATCAACGTTATGAAGGAGGAGGCTACAGGAGCGAACTCGATTACACGCAATCGCCGGAACCGCCCCTTACCCGCGAACAAGAAGTGTGGGCAAACGCACTCCTCATTGAAAAAGGGGTGCGTTCTCAGCTCTGATGCGTTCTTGAATGGATACTTTGTTAGGGGAAAAAGAGGAGGTTAGCTCCCGATCTGAAGGGGGTCGCCGGGGTCGCGCAGCATAGAAGCGATGTCGGGAGACTGTTTGAGGGGAAGCCGTACTTTCACGCTTTCATAGGAAGCAGAGTAGGCGGCGTGAACGATTTCCAGAGCGGCGCGAGCATCCTGGCCGGTGATTCGGGCTTCGGCTCCACCTCGCAGCACCGCAGCGGCATGATCCAAAAGGGAGGCGGTTCTCAATACTGCCAGCGGCATCCCATAGGTTTCGATTTCCAGAGGCTCGGTGCGCTGACCGTTTCGGGTGAGGGTGAGCGAAGGAGCCGCCCCCGCCGACTGGCGGATACCGGCACGGGACACCCATTGAATTTCTCCACCGGTTCCCGTCAGTGTGTACCGCTCACCGGCCTGCGCTCCATGAACGCGGGCCAGATGATGCGTTGCCAGCCCCCGGTCGTGGTTAACGATCATAGTTGCCACCACTTCCGCCCTCCGCCGCCCGGTTTGCTTCTGCGGCAGGTTTCGATCACGGCGAAGATCGAGATCGGCGGACACCGTAAAGGCGTCGCCCAGCCAGAGGCGGCAAAGGTCGGCGGAGTGGAGCGCGGCCTCCTGAAGCGCGGCGTGCCAGCCCGTTTCTGCGTTGAGTTCGTGTACGGTCGACTCGGCGATAGGAAGCGTCCAGTCGCAGCGAATGTGCTGCACGGTTCCAAGGGCATTTTCGGCGAGCAGGCGGGTGATTTCGTCAACAAAAGGATCGAAGCGGCGGGAGAGAAGCGGAAACAGTTGAGTATCGGCTTCGCGGCAGGCAGTTAAAGCCGCGTCAGTATCGGCAAGTGTTTCGCCGAGCGGCGTTTCCACGAAAGGGGCGATTTTGCGCTGAGCCAGAGCGCGAACGACTTTGGAGCGAAGGGAAGGCGGCAGGGAAACGGCGGCGGCTTCAACGCGGGTTTCGGAAGCGAAAAATGAGGCGAGTGTTCCGAAAATTTCGGTGTCGGCAACTTTCAGTTCCCGGGCCCAGGCTTTTGCGGCTTTGGCATCGGTGTCTACAAGGGCGACCGGCTTAAATTCGCCGGAAGCCAGCAGTGCCGCTCCAAACCGACCACGACCCGAACCCGCCCCCACTGCCGCAAGACGAAGAGGGGCAGGATCGGCTTCTGTTGCAGGCGGCACGGGCATCGTCAGGCGTACCGGGGAGAGATGCCCAGTACTTTCGGGAAGTTCGGAATGACGAGATCGGGATACAGCGCGTCATAAAGGGTGTAGGAGTGTGAGTAGGTGACGCGGCGGCAGCACGGACAAGTCGAGACGACCGGGCCAGGCGGCATTCTCTCCGGGGGGTTCTGGTGCGCTCCAAAAAGGCAGGCAATCGGTTGCAGGGGCTTCTGATTCGCAGACATAGTACAGCAATTTCCTTTTCTGCCAACACTCAAGAGAGAAGAGGTTGGTATCTTACGCCCGAAGCGTCTCCTACTCTGGCAACGCCTCTCTTAACCCTATTATACGCCATTTTAGCCTTGGCGCACCTATCGAAAGGCTGATTTTTCGCAGTTTTTTCTAAAATCAAAGCGAAAAATAGCCATGACAGGCGGTTTTACGAGTTGATTTCTTCTTTCGCCGCCTGCTTTTCCGCTTCCCGGTGTTCGAGGAGCAGAGTTTTGTAAGCCGGGTCTTCTCGCGCTCGAAGATAGTAGCCGTAGAAGATACGGGCCGATTCTGCCTTTTCACCCGTGCCCCATTCTGAAGACTGGGGCAGGACGTTCTGGCGGGCCTGCTTTTCTTCCGCTTCGCTGGGCAGGGTTTGCGGGTTCACGGCGTATTTGCGTCCGCTGGCATGATTTGCGTAGCGGCGGGCACGAGTGTAGCCCATCTGGAGAAACTTCCTTGCCATATCCATACCAACAAAGTCGTTTTGGTCCCGATATGCGCAAAAAAGGGCAAAAATTTTTTCAGCGGACACCTGGGCGATCTCCGGGGTACGAAATCGCCAATGCGGGAGGATTTCCGATTTGTACGGCTCCACAAGCAGAACGCCCTGCTCTCCTTTTCCCACGCGGTAAAGTTCGGGGTGCTCCCGAAAGTTGATCGTTGTAAAATCCAGGGAATAGTCAAAGGCCATGGCCGCTTCTCCTTCCGGCTTTTTAGAGCAAACTACGCCGCATGGCCGCGGAAGTTGCGCGGCTGCCGGAAGAGAAAAGCGAAAGAGCCGCTAGCGAATCACTCGCCCTTTTACGTCGAGCAGCTGAGTGGCGCACAGGTCGTTGCCGAACACCTCCCAGTTTTTGAGCGTCCAAACCACCTGTTTCGCCGCGTCGTGCGTTACTTCGATGAGCTGCGGATTGTCCGGCCCCGCGTGTGTGTTGCCGATCAGCAGGTGGCCGTTGGGCAGCATCTCTAAAGAGGTAACCCAGTAAAGCCGAATTCCGGGCAGTTCGTTGTAATCCACTTTCCAGACGGTTTCGCCTTTCGGGGTCACTTCCAGCACCCGGTTGCCGTTGCCCGCCGCAATCAGGGTATTTCCGTTGTCTAGCCGGATTGCGCCAAAAACATTCGTTCCGTGCCCGTCATGTCCGCCCGCTTCCGGGCGACCGTCCAGATCGAGCGCGTACTTCCACACCACCGTTCCTTTCGGATCGTATTCGCGCACCACGCCGTCCCCCTCATGGCAGACGAGATAGCCGCCGGTTTTGAGTTTGCGTACCATGCGAACATCCCGGTGCGAATTGGGGTGATCTACGGTGAGAGGAATCTGGACGACGATTTTTCCAGCGCGGTCTACCTCTACAATGCGCCGGTTGCCCGTCTCGGCAAACATCGTGCGTCCGTTGTCGAGGCGCTGAAACCCATGAATTTCCACGGCTCCCGTAGAGGGCGCAGCCGGAACCGAAGTCCAGCTCCAAACCGTCTTTTTCTGGGGCGTGATCTCGGCAAGCGAATTCGGGCCGGTCGGGTAGAGAATATGGCCGTTTTTAAGCACTTGAATGTCGTGCGCGGTGAAGTCGGAGGGCGTCTCCCATTCGACGCGGCCCTTCTGATCCAAAATTGCTACTTTCCCGCGATCCTGCCCGATCAGCCGATAACCTGTGGGCGGCTTTGGGCCGGCGGCAGAAAGAGCTGGGCCTCCTCCAGGGGGACTGAGCGAAAGGGCGCACACAAAAAGCGACAGGGAGAAAATTCTATTCATCGCAAAACTCCTGACCGAAAAAAGAGAGGCTGGATAGGATGTTCTCGATTTCACTCCGGCTTTCCTGTTTCGGAGCACTTTCGAGATCGAAAAAAAAGTTTCTGCCAGGGTCGCTTCTGAAACAGGATTGACAAAACGGCTTCTGTCCGCTACACTAGCGGAAATCTCCACAATCTCATGACAATGGCGTCAGGCGGAGGGAAACCATGAAACCGACGTTCAGCATCGGTATTGAGGAAGAATACCAGACCATTGACCCGGAGACGCGAGACCTGCGCTCGCATATTGATCTGGAAATCATTCAGAAAAGCAAATCCGTCCTGCGCGAAAGCGTGAAGGCGGAAATGCATCAGTCCGTCGTCGAAGTCGGCACAGGTATCTGCGAAAACATTGGGGCCGCCCGCGACGACATCTACAATCTGCGCCAGCAGATCATCAAACTGGCGAAAGAAAACGGCCTTCTCGTGGCTGCCTCCGGGACGCACCCGTTTGCCGACTGGCGGCTTCAGGACATCTATCCCGACGCCCGCTACGACAACATCGTGGAAGACCTGCAGGTGGTCGCCCGCGAAAACCTCATTTTCGGGCTTCATGTTCATATCGGCATCGAAGACCGCGAAGAGGCGATCCGAATTCTGAACTCCGCCCGCTATTTTCTGCCCCATATTCTCGCGCTTTCCACCAACTCTCCGTTCTGGCTCGGCATGAACACCGGGTTGAAATCCTACCGCTGCAAGGTGTTCGATAAATTCCCGCGTACCAACATCCCCGACACGTTCGGTTCCTGGAGCGAGTTCGAGAGCTACACGGCCCTGCTCATCAAAACCAACTGCATTGACAATGCCAAAAAAATCTGGTGGGACATCCGCCCGCATCCGTTTTACCCGACGGTGGAGTTTCGCATTTGTGATGTGCCGCTCCGCGTGGATGAAACGGTGGCTCTCGCGGCTCTCATGCAGGCCACCGTTGCAAAATTATATCAACTCCACACCCGAAATCAAGATTTTAGGCAGTACAGTCGGGCCCTGATTATGGAAAATAAATGGAGAGCCTTGCGTTACGGCATTGAGGCAGACATGATTGACTTCGGGCAGCAGACGGAAGTGGGCTTTCGCGACATCATGGCCGAGTATTTGGCCTTTATTGACGATGTGGTAGATGAACTGGGGTCGCGTGCTGAAATCGAATACCTGCACCGTATGATGGATTACGGCACCGGAGCCGACCGGCAATTGAAGGTGTACCGCCGAACGAAAGACCTCAAGGCGGTGGTGGACTATATTGTGCAGGAAACTGCGGAGCCTCCGACGATTGGACGCAAGGGCGAGACAGTCTCTCAACATTTCCCCCTGCCCGACACCCAGCCGCCGGACTTTCCCATGTAGAGGATACTTTCGTGAGGATGGAACATTCCAGTAAAAACCGCCTGAAGACGCTGCCCTTCGACCCGGAACTGAGCCAGGGAGCGAGCAATGCCGTCAATGTCTGCCTGAAAATCGGGGAAGACGAACGAACAACGGTCATCACCGACCGAGCCTGCCTTGAAATCGCCGCCTCGCTTGTCGCCGAACTTGAAAAGCGCGGGTTGGACTACAATGCCTTTGTGCTAGAAGACCTGGCTCCGCGCCCGCTTGTTGGGATGCCGCCGCCGGTTCTGGAGGACATGGAGAAGTCTCAAATTTCGATTTTTGCCGTGCAGGTGCAAACCAATGAACTCGGCTCTCGCAAAGAAATGACCGATGTGGTGAACCGGCGTAAAATGCGCCACGCCCATATGGTGAATATCGAAAAAGAGATTATGCTGGACGGGATGCGGGCTGATTACAATGCCGTGGACGCCCTGAGCGTCAAGGTCTTCGACATCGTCTCAAAGGCGAAGCGGATACGAGCCACCACCCCCGCCGGAACCGACATCGTGGCGGACTTCACGCCGGACTATCACTGGCTGAAAACAAGCGGGATCATTTCGCCGAAAAAATGGGGCAACCTGCCTGGCGGCGAAGTTTTTACGTCGCCGCTGGAAGTCAACGGACAATTCGTGATTGACGGCGTTGTGGGCGATTATCTGTGTGCGAAATACAAGAGTCTGGCGAAAACGCCGCTGACGATCCAGGTTGAAAACAACCGCCTCGTATCGGTGAAGTGTGCCAATCACGAACTGGAACGCGAGTTCTGGCAGTACTGCCACACGGACGAAAACTCGAATCGCGTGGGTGAGTTCGCTATCGGCACGAACATTGGGCTTCACGGCGTGATCGGAAACATTCTGCAGGACGAAAAGGTTCCGGGGATTCACATCGCCTTCGGCTCCCCCTATGGAGCGCACACCGGAGCCTCGTGGGACAGCGTAACGCACATTGATGTGGTCGGGCTGAACTTTGACATCTGGGCCGACAATACCCCGATCATGCAGGGCGGAAAATTTCTGGTTTAGCAAGACAAAAGAGAGCGGTGAAAGGGTGACCGGGCAAGGGGACGAAGACTTTCATCCCCTCACTTCTGCACCGCCTCACCTGTCCCTTTCGGCTTGCCGAAGGTCTGCACGAAAAAGCGCATCACATCGAATAAGGCGTTCGGGTTGAGAACGTGGCCGGATTCCCAGCGGCGGATGCTCTCCTCACCAATGCCAGCGGCTTTCACGAGGGCGGCGGAGGCTTCCGGCGGAATGATTTCATCCCGTTTCGCGACGATCACCATCAGCGGGCGCGGCGCAATTCTGCCAACAAAATAGACCGGGTCGGTGACCTTGGAAATTTCTTCCACGCGCTTCATCACATCGGGGGTACGCTCGACGGGCCAATGCGCTTTCAAGACCGGATAGCGGTCAATGTTTTTCACCAGTTCCACAAATCCGCCGCCGGGAACAAGCAGGCAGAATGCTCCTACCCGGCTTTCCACCCCCCCGAACACCGAACCCAGCATTCCGCCCTGACTAAACCCCATGTACCCGATTTTGGCTTTGTCCACATCGGGGCGCGTCCCCAGATAATCCACTGCCCGTCGCAAATCCACCACCGACTGTACCCACCCGTCCCGCATGGTAAACGAGTCGGGCATATGGATTTCGCCGCTTCTGCCGGGACGGGCGCGGTCGCCATGATACTGCGTGTCGAGCGAAAGGGTCAGAAAGCCTTGCTTGAGCAGCATTTCACTTGCCCAAGAGATATAGGAGGTGTCTTTATTGCCGCCGGAGCCGTGCACGAGAAGCACGGCGGGGTAGGGGGGTGAAAAGCCTTTGGGGACAGCGACAATGGCCGAAACGCGCTGATCGTGAACGCTGTCGTAAAGGAGCAGCGAACGGGTGCGGCGTTCGTTTTCGTCGGGCAGGGGCTTGAGCACCGAGTTGAGGGGCAGGGTCGAATCATAATCGTAAAAGGCGAGTCGGAGTGCTTCGGCAGGGTCTTTTGGGGGTGGGAACGCAAAGGGCGAAGATTGAGCCAAAGCGGGCGGAGCAAAAACAGGCAGAGCAAAAGCCCACAAAACGAGCGAGAGAAAAAAGCGCGGCATGAGAGGGACTTTCTGAAATCGTTTCGGGGAAAACAAAAACGCCCCGGCGGTCTCATTATATCATATTGTGTCTTCGCGTTCGCTGATCTTTGTTTGCGGAACCGGCAGGGCTTTCCAATCGAAGTCTCCATAAGGGGCGGCCTCGTTGAAATAGAGAGCGGCGAGAAGCAGACAGAGAAGAAAGCAGCAAAACAAATTGACGCCGAGCGAAAGCAGAAGCGAGCGGGAAAACAGAGACAAGCCCCCGACCGGAACTGCAAACAGCCCGAAGAAAACCCCGGTCAACTGTGCGAGAGAGAGGTAGAGCGGCGGCGGAATGGCCAACCCCAGCCGCCAAAAAATGCGCCAGGGCAGCGGTGCGGCAAACGCCGGAGTGACTCCCCGCCGAAGCTGCTCTTCCAATCCAAGTTTCAGCTGCCGTTCAAAGTCAGGCTTCACGATCCCTCCTTGGAGATATAGGACAGAGCAAAAGTTTACCCGGTATCGTTCCAACGCCGTATGGATGCAGGAGAAATTCACCTTCACCGCGAAACAGCCTTCAGCCCACTTCAATGCGAGAGAAAACGATGACACGATCTTTTTGGTTTGTTTTTGTCCTGTTGATGCTTGCCCGCCACGCGGAAGCAAAACCGATCACGGCGAACTTCTATGTGGCAAAAAACGGGAAGGATGCCTGGTCGGGCCGTTTCAATGCGCCCAACAAAGCCGGAACCGACGGGCCGTTCGCCACCCTGAACCGCGCAGTCCAGGCGGCACGTGCCGTAAACCGAAACCGGGACAATTTCACCGGCGTCAACATCGTCTTACGGGGCGGGGTTTACCCGCTTTCGGACACCGTGACCCTCACTGGAAAACAAGATTCCCTGCTTTCTCTGCGTTCCTTTCCTGGGGAGGGGGCCGTTCTGCGCGGAAGTCAGCCCATCGAAGGCTGGACGCCGGTCACCGAGGAAGCGGTGCTGAGCCGCATGGATCCCGCCTGTCGCGGCAAAGTGATGAAGGCAGACCTGAAGGCAAACGGCATCGGCGAGACCGGAGCCATTGTCCCCAATGGATGGGATCACGGCGGAGTCATTCCAGGGCCGTCGCAGCTATATTTTGAGGGGAACGCCATGACTCTCGCCCGCTGGCCCAACACCGGCTATGCCCGCATCGGCGAGGTTCCGAAGGAAAGCGCACGCACTCAATTTCAATATGAGGGAGACCATCCCTCCCGCTGGAAAAACGTGGAGGGCGGCTGGCTTTTCGGCTACTGGCAGTTCGACTGGGCGGACTCGTATGTGGCGTTGAAATCGGTAGACCCCGCTCGCCATACGCTCGAAACCGAGCCGATCTCGGACGGCTCCGGCAGAAAGACGGGGCAGCGGTGGTTTGCGCTCAATCTGCTGGAGGAACTTGATTCGCCGGGAGAATACTACCTTGACCGCAAAACGGAAACCCTTTATTTCTGGCCTCCCGTTGCGATCCAGAAGGGGCAGACGTTTCTTTCGCTGCTCGACAAGCCGCTGATCGCGCTCAATCAAACTATGGATGTGAGCCTCGTCAACCTGACGTTCGAGCAGACACGCGGCGAGGGTGTGAAAATCGAAGGCGGCGAACGGAACCTGGTGGCCGGGTGCGCTTTTCAGAACCTGGGGCTGGCCGGGGTGCGGGTTGCAGGCGGCAAAAACCATCGGGTTCAATCCTGCAATCTTTCTCATCTGGGGCAGGGGGGGATCGTGCTGGACGGCGGAGACCGCAAAACCCTGGGTGCGGGCAATTCGACCGCCGAAAACAACCTGATCCACGACTATTCGGAGTGGGTGCGCTGCTATCGTCCCGCCATCGGCGTGAACGGAGTGGGGCAAAAAGTAGTGAACAATCTCATCTACAATGGCCCCCACACAGCGATCCTGCTGAGCGGAAACAATCACATCGTTAATCGAAACGAAATTCATCACGTCTGCACGGACACCGGCGATGTCGGGGCGTTTTATATGGGGCGCGATTGGACGATGCGCGGCAATGAAATCGGTTTCAACTTTTTTCATCACCTCGGCGGGTTCAAGGGCGAAGGCTTTACCGATGCGATGGGCGTCTATCTGGACGACGCGGCAAGCGGGACAAGCGTAGTCGGCAATGTCTTTTATAAAGCGGGGCGGGCGGCGATGATCGGCGGCGGGCGCGACAACCACATTACCCGGAACATTTTTCTGGAATGCAGCCCTTCCGTTCATGTGGATGCTCGCGGAACCAGCTGGGCGAAAGATTATATCAAAAAGGGGGGAGAGTGGCAGATGTACGAAAAACTCGCTTCCGTTGAGTTCGATAAACCTCCCTACAGCGTTCACTACCCCGAACTGGCCCCTCTGCTCGGTCAGGAGCCGACGCTGCCGCACGGAACTCAGGTCACCGAGAATATCGCGCTGGGCGGGACGTGGACAGAACTTCAGGACGGTTTGACTGAGGCAGTGCTCGGCTTCAAGAACAATCGGGTTGAGCCGAAAAACCCCTTTGCGGGATTGAGCGACCGAGAACTGCTCGCCCGCGCCCTTAAAGACCTTCCGCGTTCTGGCCTCACCGCCTCACAAATCGGATTGAAACTCGATGCCTACCGCAAAGTCTTGCCTTCGGGAGCGAAATAAGCGGAGGATGGAGAAAGTGCGCGTTAGCCCTGGAGACGGCAGGAATCTTCTGCCGTCCCCTCGAAACTAATCCTATGAAAATCACTTCTTACCGCACCTTTGTCGTGCGTACCCCCTGGCGCAACCTGACCTATGTCGTGCTTGAAACCGAAGACGGACTGACCGGAGTCGGCGAGGCACGGGTTCTCGGCAAAACCCACACCGTTCTGGAGTTTCTCAAAGACACGGAGCGGCATTTTCTGGGGCACGATGTATTCGACATCGAAGCCCTGTACCGCCGCTACACGCTGCTCGACTTCGGCTCTCCCGGCGAGGTCGTGATGACTGCGCTGGCTCTTGTTGAGATGGCGAGCTGGGACATTATCGGGAAAGCCGCCAATCTGCCCGTCTATAAACTCATCGGCGGCAAAGTCCACGACAAAATTCCCGCCTACGCAAACGGATGGTATAAGGGCGAGCGCACCCCCGAAGCCTTTGCGGAGGCGGCAAAAGCGGTGACGGCCCAGGGCTACAAAGGGCTGAAATTCGATCCGTTCGGCAACGGCGACCTTGAACTGACGCGCCCGGAATTCCGAAAGTCCATTCAGATCATCGAAGCCGTCTACGAAGTCGTCGGCGAAGAGGTGCAGATGTTTATCGAGATGCACGGTCGTTTCGCGCCCCATCAGGCCGTCGAGATCGCCCGCGCCATCGAGCCGATGCGCCCCGGCTGGATCGAGGAACCCTGCCGCCCGGAGGATGGGCCTGCCCTGCGCTATGTTATGGATCATACCGATATTCCGATTGCCACCGGGGAGCGGCTTTACCACGCGCAGCAATATCGCGACCTCTTAAAAGATCGGCTGGCGCATATCATTCAGCCCGACCTGAACCAGTGCGGCGGACTGATGGAAACGAAAAAAATCTGCTCGACGGCGGAAACTTACAGCATCATGGCGGCTCCGCACAATGTCGGCGGCGTGATTACCACCGTCGCCACCCTGCATATGATGGTCGGCTTGCGCAACGCGAAGATTTTGGAGCACTTCAACGATTTCACCGACAGTGAAGTGAAAAAAGTAGCTTTTCCCTACCCGGAAGTGGTGGACGGCTTTTTCAATCTTCCGCAGGGGCCGGGCTGGGGCGTAACGCTGGACGAAGAGTTTCTGCACGGCGAACACCTCAAACACGGCGGCGGTATCCTCGCCGATCCTGGCTTGAATATGTTCGTCAATCCCGAATGGAACCGGCGCGGGCAGTAGCCGCATTTCCGGGGTTCACCAAAAGGCACCGTCGAGCTCCCTCAAGGATAATTTCGACGCCGAAAGCAGATAATTTTGAGGGTTGAGCCCGTATCGAAAACGGGAGGCAAACAAAACATGATGGAAAATCGCGGGCGAACGATGGTACAGTTCGCCTTTTACAAATTCGATGCCGCCTGGCGGCGTCAGCCAGACGAAGTGCGCGAACGTGACAGGGCGGAATTCGCGCTTGCGGTGGAAGAAGCGGCAGACGAAATGATGATCCGCGCCTATTCACTGGTGGGGGTGCGCGGCGACGTGGACCTGATGCTCTGGAACGCCACCGGCGAACTCGACCTGCTTCAGAAACATGGCTCGCGGCTGCTCAAAACGGGCCTGGGACGCTGGGCCACTCAGCCCTACGCCTACCTCGCAATGACAAAAGCCTCGCAGTATGTGGACCCGACCGCGAAAAACGAACCCGAAGGGCGGCGGCTTGTAATTAAGCCAACGGGCAGAAAATATCTGTTCGTCTATCCCTTTGTGAAAACTCGTGACTGGTATCTGCTTCCGCACGAAGAGCGGCAGCGGATTATGAGCGGGCATATTCATGTGGGGCACAAATTCCCTTCGATCAAACTCAACACCACCTACTCGTTCGGGATTGACGATCAGGAATTCGTCGTGGCCTTCGAGACCGACATCCCCGCCGACTTTCTCGATCTGGTTCAATCCCTGCGCGAAACCGAAAGCAGCAAATACACCCTGCGCGACACCCCGATCTTCACCTGCGTACAAATGGGAATCAAAGAGGCCCTGGAAATGATCGGGTGAGCAGAGGAGGGGGTGAGGGGAAGCCATGCCGTCCGAAGAAAATGAAAACCTTCAGGTCTTCATCCCGCTGCCGTCGTCTTCCGAAATTGGCGTGTGGATGGCGTACCTGAATCGGGTGGAGAACAATTTTCTCCGACTCGTTGCGCTGGTTCCCGCCCTGTTGATGGTTATCTTGCTGCTGGTGCGGTGGAGGGTGCCGACAGGGGCGAGTTGGGAAGCATGGATCGTGCTGGAACTCTTTTTTGGCGGAATGGTGGCGGCCCTGCTGCTGCCGCGTGCCCTCCACAAAAAACGATCCCGTACCGCCCTGCTCCACACCTTGACCCAATGCGAAAAAGAGCAGATTGAAACGATCTGCCGCATCGGAACCACCCACGATGCACCGGTGAGAAAGGCGGCAGAGGTGCGCCTGCTGACCGTGCTCCCGGAAATCTCGGAGGGCGACGAAATTTCGCTCGGTCGCTTTTCCCGCTCTCGCCTGCACCGTATCCTGAAATCGAAAGAGCCGGAGGAGGTGCGAAGCGTTCTCGCCGCGCTGGAATGGATCGGGGAGGGGGCAGACAGCGAGGCAATGGAGGCACTGGCTTCGGGGAAACATGCCGCTTTGTTCTGCCCCGACATCCAGCAGTACGCGGCGCGTCTTCTGCCCGTTCTTCGCTGGCGGGAAGCGAATCTCAAACACAGTTCTACGCTGCTCCGCCCCTCGGCTTCTGAAGATTCACTCAACATCCTGCTCCGTCCCGCTTCCGAACTCTCCGAAGACCCACAAACCCTGCTTCGCCCCGGAAACAGCAATCCTTCTGCCTGATCTTTGAGAGGCAGAAGAGATATTGTTTGATGACGCTCGACAGCCCCATTCATCAGGCTTTCCACCCGAACACGCCTTCTTGAGGGGGCGGCGTTTTTGCCGTTTAGTTCTCTTGCGCTTTTGCGGTGAGCACTTCGAGGGCAGAAGCGGCGTTGAGGTGAAGACTTTTGCCTTCAGAAAGTTCTTGTTTCCAGCGTTCGGCCGCCTTTTGTACCGCAGGCAGCAGGGCCGGATCACCGAGGCTTTCTGCGGCCTCATAGAAATAGTTTCGGTTCCAATCCCTTTCCAGAAGTTCGATGAGACGAGGAGCCAATTCCGCCTCCCCAAACTTCGCGAGGCCTCGCGCCGCCTCTCCGCGTACATCCTGATCGGAATCGTCCAACAACTGCCAGAAAAGCGCACGAACTTCTGGAGTGTCATGCTGATTCCAGTTCAATCCAAAAGCCGCCCTGTCCCGAACCTCCGCGTCCTGGTCGCGAGCCAGTTGAATCAATCCCTCCCGAGTTAGTAATTTCTGTTGCAGTGCGTCCGAACTCTCCCAATCCAAGGAACCCAGGGCGAACGCTGCGGCGTATCGCGCCTCTGAATCGGCACTCTCGATGAGAGGCAGCAGAAAAGAGGCGGCTTCCGCTGCGCCGAGATGCCCCAACGCGTAAGCGGCGGCGACACGCACGTTCTCCTCCGGGTCATGTTCGAGTAAAGCGAGCAGGGTTGGAATTCCGTCGCGGACTTTTTCGTGCCCTTTCTTTTGCCAGTCTTCCAACTGCCCCAGCAGAAACGCCGCCCTTTCCCGAACAAACGGGCGCGAATCCTGGGCTAATTCGGTGGCACAATGGAGGGCAGGGCGTCCAATTTCGTGAATTTTTGCGCCGATGTCATGCGCCGCTTCTTTGCTTTGCGCGGCAATGACCGCTGCGATCAACGGTTCCAATTCCTCTGAATTTCGAGGCTGTCTCATGGTTAATATTTGCTCGACAGACGGGAGATTTGCCCGCTCGTTAGAGGGCGATTGCTTTTGTGCTCTGATCTTTTCGGTCTACTCTTGGGTTTGTGCTTTGCCGGGGCCGAAGCGGTCGTACAGCACCGCCAGAATCACCACGCCGCCAATAATGACGCGCTGATAGTCCGGCCCATAGCCTTTAAGAGCGCAGGCATTGCGGAGGGTATAGATCAAAACGGCTCCGATGATCGTGCCCGGAATTCCGCCCTGTCCCCCAAACAGCGAAGTTCCGCCTACCACCGCTGAGGCCACTGCATCCAGTTCGTAGCCGATGCCCGCATCTTTGGAGGCCACCGAAGCCCGCGAGACGTTCACGATGGCCGCTGCCCCCGCCAAAAGCCCCGACAGCGCGTAAACGCTGATGAGCGTCCGGTTCATTCGGACTCCCGACAGCCTCGCCGCTTCTCGATTGCCGCCCATCGCATAAAGAGCGCGTCCCCAGGTGGTGCGGGTCAGCGCGAGATGCACCGAAAGCGCGGCGGTTCCCAGCAAAAGAACGGCATACGGGATGCCGTCGCTGCTCGCGCCCCCGAAAAGCTCGCCAAACCCGAACACGCTGAAGCGTTCCGGCAGGCCGCTCACATTCACCGAGTGCGAAACGATGCCCGCCGCGCCGTGAATAATCCCCATCATGCCGAGCGTGACAATAAAGGTCGGGATTTTTCCGAAGGCGGCAATCGCTCCAGTAATTGTGCCCATTCCCACTCCAAAAGCCAGTGCCGCCAGAACCCCTGCGCCCACCCCCATTCCCCCGGCGGTCATGGCGAGGGCAGAAACAACGCCGGAAAACGCCATGACCGCTCCCACCGAAAGGTCAATGTTGCCGGAGATAATCACAGCGGTTTGCCCGCAGGCCAGAATCGCCACCACCGTAGCCTGAACCGCCACCTGCTTCAGATTGTCGCGGGAGGCGAAATTCGGCAGGGTCAGCGAAAGAAACAAGGTTAAGAACAGCAAAAACGAAAGCGGCGCCAGCAGTCCCGACACATTCTGCTGAAGGCGGCGAACCGGGGATACGTCATCGGTCATGGGCATGAAAACTCCAGAGGCGGGCATTGGGCTTTGCGAAAAGGCTGGTAAGTGCGACTTGAAAACTTCCCGTTCTTCACATTCAACTTTTCGGGCAGAAACTCTTGCAGGAAAGCCAAAAAAATTCTAAACTAGAAAAACCAAGTTGATTCAGGAGGCTCCGAGCGATGATCGAACTCACCCCGCAGATGCTGCAGGATTACGAAGAAAAAGGCTTTTTTGTGCTGGAGAACGTTTTTACCCCGGCGGAAATGGAACGGGTAGCCCGCCGCATTGAGGCGTTTGCAGAGGCGCACAACAAACGGCTGGAGGAAAAAGGGGTTGAAGGAATTTCCCGCGCCAACGAAATCGCGTTCACCGACCACCTGGCCGAGAAAGACGACGAAATCAAAGCCTTTGTCCAGCGAACGGAGTTTGCTCAAATCGCCACCGCCGTGCTCGGCGGAGACGTAGATTTGTACTGGAACCAGTCTGTGTTCAAGGGGCCGGAAGGCGAAAAGCAGTTTCCCTGGCATCAGGATGACGGCTACACTCCGGTCACCCCGTCTCCCTACCTCACGCTCTGGCTTGCCCTCAACGATGCAACGGTGGAAAACGGGTGTATTTCCGTGATTCCCGGCTCTCACAAAGAGGGATTGATCGAACACTGGAACAGCCCGGAGGGGCTTGTCTGCCACTCGCTCGATGATCCCGACCAGGGCATTCCGGTTCCCATCCGGGGCGGCTCACTCATTGCGTTTCAGTCGCTGACGATGCACAAAAGCGGGATCAACGTCAGTCCGGGGTATCGCAAAGCTTATGTGATTCAATACTCGAAAGCCGGACTGAAACACGCGAAAACAGGCGAGCCGATCTCCGAGCACCCCATTCCGCTTGCCCGAAACGGCAGAGCCGTAAAGGAGTGAAAAGGTGAGGGAATGAGCGGGTGAGAACTGCAAAACTTCACGCCAAGAAACGAAGGAGCAATCGGAAGAAAAGAAACCGCCAGAACGCGAAGAGAAGAACAGAGAACGAAAGAGGCGGATCCTTATTCCCTCACCCCTCCGCCCGTTTCTGTGCCTTGAAGGGGGCTTTGCATTTCTCACCCCCTTCACCTGCTCACCCGACTGCCCTTACCTCCGCTCACTCTCCCTCGCTGAAAAGAGACTGCAAGCGTTCAGCGGCGTGCTGTTCAATGGAGAAAAATGACATCTCGAAGGCAAGCGTCCACAGGGAAATCAAGGCTTCGTCCGAGGGCTGATCCAGCACCTGCAAAAAGAAGTCCTTGAGAATTTCTTCGTAAGTGGTTTTCGTTTCGTGCAGTTCGATGCGCCCTTTGCCGCCCTCCTCAAAGGTTTTGCGCTGGTAACACTCCACGAATTCACGCACATTGGCAGGGGTCGCTTTTTCCAGATTTCTGCCGAATTCTTTCTGAACCGCCGCTCGAAACTCGGCCAGTTTCGAGCCGTTCCGCTTTCCGCTTTCCTCGCTCATGTTTTTCACCCTCCGCCGGAGACGGAAAACTCGAAAACAGAATTGTTCTCCCTTTTTCTCCCCGCCGCCCGCGTTTCATTTTAATCGGAATTTAAGTCATTCACTGTATAATGACGGAGTGAGCCGTACAGAAGTCTCAACTTTCCCCTTTGCAAGAGGAGATTTCTGAAACGGCAAAAAAATCAGACCGATCCGAATTCTCTGGAGGGCGCAGGCTATGACTTGGAAAGCGACATTCGCCGCCGTGTTGACACTCTTTCCGGCAGTGATTGCCGGAGGGCAGCAAAAACCAATGCAAACCGTTCGACCGAAAAACCTGGCTTCGGACATTAAGCTCGAAGCCCTCTGGGACGGGCGCGGCCTGGTGCCGTTCAAGGGGCTGAGCAATCCCCCGATGGTCGCCTCGGACAAAGCCGATTTTCTCGGCGAGGACGAGTATGTGCTGGGCTTGACGGTGAACGGAACGCCTCGCGCCTACCCAACTCGGTTTGTGTGGTGGCATCATGTAGTCAACGATAAATCAGGAGCAGCGGCGTTTGCGGTCACCTACTGCTCGGTATGCAATACGGGCATCGCCTACAATCTCAACGTGGGTGGCAAAACGGCAGACCTCGATTTTTACGGGCTTTATAACGGGGTCGTCACGCTGATTGACCGAACCACCGACAGCATTTTCCTTCAGCCTGCCGGACGATTCATTTCGGCTGAGTGGAGCGGCAAAGAGCTGGACGTGCTCCCGGTGCTGGACACAACGTGGGGCGCATGGAAAAAACTCCACCCGGACACGCTCGTGATGTCGCCCGATACCGCCTATTCCAAAATGTACAATCCTAAAGGCAGGGCTGAAAATCGGGATTACAAGGCGTTTCCGGCTCCCTTTTTCCGTCCGACCTTGACCCGCTGCGACAAGCGGCTGCCTGCCTTCGACAAGGTGATTGCGCTGGCTCTGAAAGACAACGATAAAACGCTTTATCGCGCTTACCCGGTAAAAACGCTCGCGGACAAAGGTTCGGTAGTGAACGAAACGGTCGGGAAAACCCCGGTGGCGGTTTTCTTCAACCCGGAAACGGTTTCAGCGGCGGCGGTCTCGCGAGAACTGGAAGGGAAAACCTATACCTTCGAGACGAAAAAAGGCACGGACGGCAATTCTGGTATCTATGACAAAGAGACCGGCTCCTGCTGGACGCTCGAAGGGCTGGCGGTGGAGGGAGCCCTGAAGGGCAAATCGCTCACCCGCCTCAGCAGTCATCAAAGCCAGTGGTACGGATGGGTCGCAACGTTTCCCGACACCAGCATCTATGGCAAAACCGATCCGCCGCAAACTCTGACCGACATCCCCGATGACGCCTTTCCGAAGAAATAGAAACCTTCCGAATGTCCATTTCCCCTGATTTGGAATTGAATTTGATCGAAGCCGTAACGTCGGGAGACGCTCCTCGAACCGCACAGCTTTTAGAAAGCGGCGCGAACGTAAACGCCGCTTTCGATGGCGCGTCTTCATCCGCTCTAGGGAGGGCGGTAGTTCAGGCAAACACGGACAGGGTCCGTTTGCTGCTGGAGTGGGGAGCCGACCCGCGAAAGCCCGACAGACAAGGAGACGCCCCGCTGCATCAGGCCGCCTCAAATGGAAATCTCGAAATTTCGCGTTTGCTGCTCGATTTCGGAGCCGATGCAAATGCTGCTGACCAATCAGGGAATACCCCGCTTTTTCTCTGCGTCGAACAGGAAGGCGGGACGAGGGTGCTGGAACTGCTCTTGAAATTCGGGGCTGATCCCAAGCTCAAACCCTGTCACGGAGAAACGCTGCTGGAAGCCGCCGCCTCCGAACCCGAATACGTCCGCCTGCTGCTTGATGCCGGGGCCGACCCGCAGGAAAAGACAAGCCGGGGGTTCAGTTTGATCGAATTGTGTAAGCGCGAGTGCCACCACGAAACCTTCGCTTTATTGAAAGCGCGCGGCCTAACCTTCAAGCACACCTGAGAAGCGGCGGGTTTTCTCGTTTGGAAAGCATCCTTTTGATGCTGGAAATTTTATTTGCAGGCTGTTCAGTCCGAAGGGAGAAAAGAGGAAGTGTGATGCAGGAAAAACCCACGCGCCGGGAATTGCTGGAAACCGCCGGGGCAGGAGCCGCGATGTTGACGCTGGAAAGCCTCGCTCTTTCCGCCGAGGGCACAGAGCGTGTTCAACGGCCCGTCTCCGCGAACAGCAAAATCGGCATCGGCTTGATCGGGTGCGGCGGCATGGGAGCCTTTAATCTGCGGGAACTGATGCGAAGCCCCGAAGTGGAAGTTGTCGGGTTATGTGATGTGGACAGCTCCCGGATACAAGGCGACCTCGAAACCGTCACCAAAAAGTACGGACGTGCGCCCCTCGTCTACGGGGACTACCGAAAAATGCTGGAAAACAAAGACATTCATGCTGTCATTGTCGGAACGCCCGATCACTGGCACGCGCTGAACCTGATTCACGCCTGCGAAGCGGGCAAAGATGTCTACTGTGAAAAGCCGATTTCGCACAACATCGTCGAGGCGAAGTCTATGGTCGGGGCTGCCCGAAGGTTCGGTCGGGTGGTGCAGGTAGGAACCTGGCAGCGCAGCACCCGCGAATTCGTTTCCGCCCTCGATTATGTCCGTTCTGGAAAACTAGGGAAGGTCGTTTTGGTACGGGCGTGGAAAATTGATGTCGCGACAGTCGGCGTCTATCCGCCGCGCACGCCCAGCCCCGGGCTGAATTTCGAGATGTGGCAGGGGCCTGCCGCTGCCGTGCCCTATGTGCCGGAGTACACACATTTCAACTGGCGGTGGTTTATGAACTATGGCTCCGGGATGACCGGCGACTGGGGCGTTCATATGATGGACATTGGGCTGCTGGGCATGAGCGCGACAAACGATCTTCCGATGCCGGTGGAAGTCACCGCTTATGGCGGCAAACTCTCTTCGCCCGATGATCCGCGTACCGCTCCCGATACCCATTTCGCGCTGATGAAATTCAGAAACCCCGATTTCACCCTGCATTGGCAGACGGGGCGGCGTCCGCTCGATCACGGCGGCGTTTCCGGGGAAGGGACGCAGTTTATCGCTTCCGACGGGAAAACGCTGACTGTGTGGCGGGGAGGGTGGCGGGTGCAGGACGCTTCCGGCAGGGAGATTCCCAAAGGCGACGACCTTATTTTGCCTGCCAGTCACTGGCAAAACTTTCTGGAATGTCTCCATTCTCGCCTTCCGCCTCGCTCTGATCTGGCTTCGATGGCACAAACCACGATTGTGTGCCATCTCGCCAACGCCGCGCTGCTGAGCGGGGAGCCGGTGCATTGGAGCAAAGAAAAAATGGACATTCAGGGGCGAGCCGGAAAAAACACGCTTTCCTACCGACGATCTTATCGCAAGCCCTGGTCGCTGCCGATTTACAGAATTTAGCGAAACGTTGTCCGTCTCTGCAAAGCGAAAGCAAAGGAGCCTGAAAATGCCGCGTGCGATTGTCACCTTCGATAAAACCTCTTTCTGGATGACCGAGTACCCCCTTAAACCGCTCGAAGCCCTGGACGTGCGGGTGCAGGTGGAGTTTGCTGCTCCTAAACATGGAACGGAGTCGCAAATCCTCGGCGGCAGCGTCTTTAGCCAGAAACGCTGGGACAGCGAACTGCGTTTGTTTCTTCCTCACCCCAACGCCTCTGATCCAGCGGCTTCTTCGCCGGAGCAAACCCCGAAGGAGCGCGGTATCGGCAATGTGATCGTCGGGACGGTGTTGGAAGTCGGAGCCGAAGTAACCCGCTTTAAGCCGGGTGACCTGGTGTTCGGGCCGGGTTCCATTCGCGAAGTGCACACGGCTCCGGAGTCGCGCCTGCGTCCGCTGGCGGGACTAACCCCAGTGGATGCCGTCTGTACCGAACCGGGTCATGTGGCGTTTGTCGCTCTGCGCGACGGCAATGTGCGGATCGGGGACGATGTAGCGGTCTTCGGCCTGGGGGCGATTGGCCTGCTGGCGGTTGGGGCGGCCAAAGCGGGCGGGGCCCAGCGAGTGTTCGCGGTAGACCCGCTGCCCTCGCGCCGGAGAGCGGCGCTGGAGCTGGGGGCAGAAGCCGCCTTTGACCCGGCTTCGGGTGACGCCGCCCTGGAAATCAAACTCGCCACCGAAAAGCAGGGCGTGGATGTTGCGGTGGAAACGTCGGGGGCAGGCAGGGCACTCAACGACGCGATCCGCTGTCTTCGGCAGTGCGGCACGGTGGTTCACGTTCCCTGGGGCCCTAAAGACGCCCGCGACCTCCACCTGAACGAAGAGTTTCACCACAACCGCCCCACGATAATCGGTTCGCAGGCCTGGGAAGGCTGGGAGAACCCGGATCGCTCGCATCCGCTCTGGAACCCGGAGCGGGCATATCAAGCAACGATTTCGCTGTTTCAGAGCGGGAAACTGTCGGGCGAAAAGATCGTGACCCCGATAGTTTCCTTTGACGAAGCCCCGAACGTTCTGCCCGACATTTTCACCCGCCCGCAAAATTCCATCAAATTAGGAGTAGATTTTTCTTAACTTTTTCTAGCCATTTCTGAAAGGCGCAGTGTAAATTCTTCGTTTTCGCCCCTGGCCCTTTTGACCGGGCATTAAAATACCCGTCTGGGGACGCATCGAAAAACCCGTTGAGGGAGCACCGAGAGACCGGGCATTAAAATACCCGTCTGGGGAGCCTTCGGCGAAACGTCCTGTGGACGGAACGGCGAGTGCGTTTCTAGGCGCAAAACGACAGAACCATTTTGCGCCTTTGCTTAGCCATTTCTGAAAGGTGACTCTCCATGTCTCTGTCTGGTAATTCTCCCGAAACGATTCGCTATCGCTGTCTCAAGCATGAAACCCACCTCAAACAACTGGGCCGCCTCAACCAATTCTTAGGCCTTTTTTTCGCACTGGGCGCAGTGATCGCGTTGTTCACTCCGATGGGAAAAGATTTCTCCAGCGTGGGACTCGCGCTGATCTTGTCCGTTCCGGCAGCGGCTTATCTAATTTGGGGCGGGATGCTGGCTCGCCTCGACAGCCGTATTCGTCTGCCCCTCACTCTGCTGGCTTTGGTCGAGCTGCTGGGGTTTCCTTTGGGAACGATCAAAGGGCTTTTCCTTTTGTACCTGCTCCATTCGCCGGAAGGCAAATATCTGTTCACCCCAGAGTACAAAAGCGTGATGGCGGCAACGCCTCAAATTAAGTACCGAACTTCGAAGGTGCTGCTGGTCGTGCTGGGTATTCTCGTTGTGGTGATGATCTTCATTGGAGTGATGGTGATGCTGCACCCATAATCTTTTTTGTCTCGCCCGGCCCAAGGCCACACGCTGAGTTCACAGTTTCGGGAAATTGAAACCTCGCTTTTTCATCCGCAGTTACGCAGGGGATGAGTGCCGCCTAGAGGGGGAAGAAAGTATTCGCTTTCCCAGAAATGAGTGAAGCCGCCCCTTGACAAATCTTGACCGATTCGCTATACTTTTTTCAGAGAAAATCAAATTGCCTTCCCTCCTAAATTTTCACGGGCTGGATTTCTGAGAGAGGGGAAGGCAGCTGCTTAAGGCATTGAGAAGAGGGAGTAAGCAGGGGGCGCAGTCCCAGCGAGCCGGGTTGGTGAGAGCCGGTATCAGCGATCCTGCCGAAATGGTCTTCGAGCCGCGTTTCTGAAAGGGCTTTTTCCAAAAGCACCGATTAAGAAACGCCGGGGGGCTCCCGTTATAGGGTTAGGGTGTCGGCGTCTTTTTTCTTTTCTGACGCTTACGCACCCGCTAAGGCTCTGTTTGTGAAAACAGAGTGAAATCAGGTGGAACCACGAAGGCTCTTTCGCCTCTCGTCCTGACCGCAGACAACTGTACGTCTCGCCGGTCTACGGGACGGGAGGCGTTCGTAATTTAGTGGAGCGAGAACCAGAGTGAGAAAGCGGAAAATTCCCTGCTCCTTCTGATTTCCCCTCTTATACCTGATGGAGAAAGAAACGATGGCAAAAGTTTTAGGAATGAAGTGTCGCGAGTGCGGCGAACAATACCCGGTTGCGCCCACCCATGTCTGTGAACTGTGCTTCGGCCCCCTCGAAGTCGTGCTGAACTGGGAAGAGATTGCGCCGAAGGTCACCCATGAGTCCCTTCAAGCTGGCCCCAAGTCCATGTGGCGATACTGGGACTTGCTCCCCGTCGAAGGACAGCCCACCGTCGGCAAAAACGTTGGGTTCACCCCGCTGGTGAAAGCGGAACGGCTGGGGCGCGAACTCGGCCTGAACAACTTGTACATCAAAAATGACGCGGTGAATCATCCCACCCTTTCCTTCAAAGATCGCGTGGTTGCCTGCGCTCTCACAAAAGCCCGCGAGTTCGGCTATGAGACCGTTGCCTGCGCCTCCACCGGTAATCTCGCCAATTCCGTTGCGGCTCATGCCGCCGAAGGCGGCTTTAAGTCCTACGTTTTCATTCCCTCCGATCTGGAACAGGGGAAAATTCTGGGTGCACTTATCTACGGAACCAACGTTCTGTCGGTCGAAGGCAATTACGACGAGGTAAACCGCCTTTGCGCGGAGGCGGGAGACCGGTACGGCTGGGCGTTTGTAAACATCAATCTGCGTCCCTTTTATGGCGACGGCTCCAAAACGTTCGGCTACGAAATCGCCGAGCAGCTGGGCTGGAAAGCCCCCGACCATGTGATCGTGCCCTGTGCGGGCGGATCGCTGATCACGAAGATTCATAAAGGCTTGAATGAGTTTGAGCGGCTTGGGCTGCTCGACAACAAAGTCAAGACAAAAATGTACGGCGCACAGGCAACCGGCTGCTCGCCCATCACAACGGCCATCAAAAGCGAAGCAGAATTCGTGCGCCCGCAGCGTCCGAACACGATTGCCCGCTCGATTGCCATCGGCAACCCCGCTGACGGCTACCATGCTCTTGACGTGATCCGAAAATCGGGCGGCTGGGCGGAAGACGTGGACGACATCGAAGTGGTGGAAGGCATCAAACTGCTGGGACGTACCGAAGGCATCTTTACGGAGACTGCGGGCGGTGTCACGGTTTCCGTCACCAAGAAACTGGCGGAGCAGGGGCGGTTCGGCAAAGACGAGATCGTGGTAATCGCCATCACCGGCAATGGCTTGAAAACGCAGGAAGCGGTGCAGGGAAAACTCGGCGAGACGGTGGCGATCCAGCCAAACCTCGCTTCGCTGGAATCGGCCCTAAGCACCGAGCGGTTGGTGGGTGTCGGGGGCTAAGTTGAACTTATTTTGCCTTGACTGAAATGCTGTTAAGGGCGAGGGGGCAGCATTTTTTTGATGCCTCGTGCCGCGAGCATCTCCCTGGCCCCTTCGCCCTGATCCCTCTGGAGTGCATGATGTCCCGCCAGCGAATTCTCGGCAGTCTGGTCAGCGCGTGGGGAGCCGCGATCATCACCCAGGGGGTACTCACGACCTCTCACGTTGTGCCGGTGCAAATGGTGCTCCTGTTCGGTTTGGTGTTGTTTGTACTCGGTTTGTTTGTCGCCTTGAGAAAAAGATAAGGGGCGGGGTGTCACGGAAGGCGGGAGGAGAAGCAGGCTTCACCCGATCTTCTTTCCTAACACTTCCGCCCGGAGAAACAAAAAATGTCTGTCAGCGTATTGATTCCCACCCCGCTTCGTAAATTTACGAATGAGCAGGAAACGGTTTCTGTCAGCGAAGGGACCGTCTCTACCCTTTTCGCCGATTTGGATCAGCAGTATCCCGGTATTGCCGCCCGCCTCACCGATGACAAAGGCGAGGTTCGCAAGTTCATCAACGTTTATGTCAACGAAGAAGACATCCGTTTTCTTCAGGGCAAGGAAACCTCCGTTCAGAGCGGAGACGCGGTTTCGATTGTTCCGGCGATTGCAGGAGGCTAGGGGCTGAGGGCTGGAGCGAGGAGGCGTGTTTTTCCAGCCTCTTCTTTCCCGCCCAATCCCTAACGCGGAGACTTTACCCTTATGCCGTCCGAGACTGTGGAGATCAACGCCACATCGGAAATTCTCGCTCAGCCCCTCATCTGGCGGCTCGGCAAACTGTATCATGTAGTCACCCACATCCGACGCGCTCGGATCACGGAAGACTACGGCTTTGTCACCCTGACGCTGGAAGGCTCCACGCAGGAGGTGGCGTCTGCCATCAACTACCTCAAGTCCTACAAACTTGTGGAGGGCAGCCCGCCCGAAACTTTTTCCGCCTCTCACAATGAACCGGAAAAAGACATCCCGCAGGCCAGCGAAATTGCCGTCCGTCTGAACACAGTGTCCGACGATCAGGCCAAGGCTCCGCTGCTCTATCGCCTGGGAAGAGACTTCGGCACGGTGGTCAACCTCGAACGGGCAGCCTTCGACGAGGAAACCGGAGGCAGCGTGGAAATCGTGCTGTCAGGGGATCTCTCCGCCGTTCAACGCTCCATCGCCTATCTCCACACCACTGGTCTCAGCGTGAACCCCCGCCAGCGCTCAGTGGGCGACGGCGGCAATCTTTAGATTGACCCACAAATTGATCCACAGATTGATGCTGAGGGACACCAATTGAAAGGCGAAATGGTGGCAGCTAACCCTCACACGCGATGAGCAGAAGCGTTATGTCCCTCAGTGAAAGATTTGAGAGGCTCTATGATGTTCCCCGTTTTCCAGAACGAACCCTATGTGGATTTCTCCCAAGAAGTGCCCTCGCAAAAAATGCGTGAGGCACTTGATTTTGTCAGGTCTCAATTGGGAAAAGAGTATCCGGTGAGGCTCGCCGGAGGAACGGTCACCACCGGGGCAAAAATCGCTTCCGTAAACCCGGCAAACCCGTCGCAGGTCATCGGAACGGCAAACAGTGCGGAGGCCTCTCATGCGGAACAAGCAATTAAAGCGGCGACCGAAGCGTTTGCGAGCTGGTCGCAGGTTTCCGCCGAAGAGCGGGCGCGTTACCTGGTGAAGGCCGCCGCGATCCTGCGCCGCCGCATCTATGAATTTTCGGCGTGGATGGTGCTGGAATCGTCGAAAAACTGGCTTGAGGCCTATGCCGACACCGCCGAAGCGATTGATTTTCTGGAGTTTTATGCGCGGGAAGCGATTCGCTGGGCCGGGCCGCACCTGACCACTCCTGCGGAGGGCGAAGAAAACGAAGTCCGCTGCCTGCCGCTTGGTGTGGGGACGGTTATTTCGCCCTGGAATTTTCCGCTCGCGATTATGGCAGGCATGACCGTCGCCGCGATTGTTACGGGCAATACCGTGATCACGAAGCCCGCAGAGCAAACCCCCATTATCGCGCACAAATTTTTCGAGGTGCTGGAAGAAATTCAGCTGCCCGTCGGGGTGGCACAATTGTTGTGCGGGGACGGCGAAGTGGTCGGGGAAGCCCTGACGGGCAGTCCTAAAGTACGGTTTGTGTGTTTTACGGGTAGTCGGGACGTAGGAATTCACATTTACGAGCGGGCCGCGAAAGTGCAGCCGGGCCAGAAATGGCTTAAGCGTTCCATTCTCGAAATGGGCGGCAAAGACGCGATTCTGGTAGATGAAAGTGCCGATCTGGAGGCGGCGGCGGAGGGCGTCGTTGCTTCTGCCTTCGGGTTCGGTGGTCAGAAATGTTCCGCCTGTTCGCGTCTCATCGCACACACAACGATTTACGATGCCCTGCTGGAAAAGGTTGTAGCGCGAGCCGCGAAACTTAGTACGGGCGACCCGGCGGAAAACGCGAACCTCGGTGCAGTGATTGATCCCGACTCCTATGCGAAAATTCGGCGTTATATTCACGAGATCGGACCTGCGGAGGGTAGAAGGGTGCTGGGCAGTGACCTGCCGGACACCCCGAAGAGCGGCTATTTTGTCTCCCCAACGATTTTTGCCGACGTAAAGCCGGACGCACGGCTCGCGCAGGAGGAAATCTTCGGGCCGGTGCTGGCGGTGATTCGCTGTGAGAGTTTCGAGGAAGGACTTGCGATTGTGAACGGAACCGACTACGGCTTGACCGGAGCGTTTTACTCGCGGGATCGAGAACACATCGAACGGGCACGGCGTGAATTCCACGTTGGCAACTTTTATATCAACCGAAAATGCACGGGGGCACTCGTGGACGTGCAGCCGTTCGGCGGCTTCAACCTCAGCGGGACGGACTCCAAAGCGGGCGGGCGGGACTACCTCGGTTTGTTCTTGCAGGCAAAATCCATCTGTGAACGATGGTGATGTTTGCAAGGTGTCAAAGGGGTAAGTATCCACTACTGGGCAGATTGTTCCTGCCGGGTGGTTGGCCCTCACTATCCAGGAGAAAAATATGCCTCTCTCAACGCAACAGCAACGGGATCAAATCTTTGCATACTTAGATGAGGGGTGGAGTTCAGACTAAATTGCAGAAAAACTCGGACTCAACCCGCCTGTGGTCTGGGGAGTAAAAGCACACTGGACAATAAGCAAAAGAGCAGTTTTAGAAGATTTACCACAGGCAGAACCCAACGAAATAACGATAGACCAGTCCGAAGGCGCACTGAACATTCTCCGGGCGTTAGCCGACGGCGTTGACCCTTTGACTGGCGAAATCTTCTCCTCTGATAACCCTTTACAACAGCCACAGATTATACGGGCACTGTTCTTCGCAATTCGATTGATCGAAAAATCACAAGTACAGACTCCAACTGTCAAGCAAAAAAAAGAAAACGCATCGTTGAAAAATGCGGGAAAGGCTTGGGATGCCGACCAAGACAGTCTCGTCTGTGAGCAGTTTGACTCAGGCATGAAGATTAGCGAAATGGCTCGAATACACGAACGAACCTACGGTGCTATCAAATCGAGACTTATACGTTTGGGCAAAATCGAAGACAGCGAAATTGCTGGTTTAGAAGATAGTCGCCAAGAATTAGAGACACTTTCTGAGTTCGAGGAGTAGAAATGAGATTTCAGGATTGCAGTAAATTTTATAACTCGCCAGACATTTTTCAACTTCTTGGAAAACAGTCTCTGGCGTTGATGCACATCAATTCGCCGGACTGGAAAATTCCATTTTTACCTGTGATTACTCGCCCTGATCTGCCCATTCGAATTGCGTTCATTGGTCTTAACGCTTATTGTGGCAATGACAATTTAGAAGCAATCCGACAACAAAATTTTACGGTATGGTGTCAAGAGCGATACAATTCCAAAATATTTACAGTCATTGGTCTTTATGAATCGGCACTACAAAAAAATTGGGGACAACACTCGTCTTTCTTTACCAACTTTATCAAAGTCGCTCTTCCAGAAGACCACTTCAAAGACGAAGGATCGATTCGAGAACTTTTAAATCAATCCCCCGAATTACGAAGTCTATATGAAAATTTGCTGAGGCAAGAAATACATCATCTCGTGGAAAATGGGTGCAGGGTTTTCATCAGTTTTGGCAATGCGGCTTCCAGTCATTTACGAGCAGTGATAGACTCCTCGTCTGATAGCAACTGTTCCACAGTATCGGGTAAGATCGAAAAATTTATATATTCTGGCAAGAATTGTTATCTGATTCCAGAAAAGCATTATTCGCGCTACGGAAAAAAGAACACTGAAGAACTAATTTCAGAACTCCAAATTGCATTGACCAGTAATAGCGGATAAAAGTACGATTCGTGTGCGAAGCACACCCCGGCGTATCCGAGTAGCGCGGGAGCTCTGTCCCTCATCTAAAGCCAAGGAACGCTGGAAATGGCGCTGACAATTACAGAAGCTGCTTCGTCTCCCAAAGCCGTATTACGACCGACGAAGAATCCCCGACCTAATCAGGAGCCGGAAGGAGGACAGCAGTCTTCTCTTCCGGCTCCGTTGTTTCCCCGCTTAGTGGGAGAGCATATTCGGCAGGGCACGGCGTTCGATCTCTTCGGTGTCCGCTCTCACCGAGGGGTTGTCGAGGCCAAAGGTCAGCAGGAACGGGATGCTGGGCGTAAAGAAAAATTCGCCGCCGCGCATCGTCACAAAGCCGCTGAACGAAGACGCCTGCGGCTGCCCGGCATCTCCATAGACGGGGGGCCATTGCTGATCCAGAATAGGAGCCTCCCCCTGCCCGATGATCGGGTCAATGCCTACGTTCTGCTTTGGAAAATCCGGGTTGTTTGCCCAGGAGTGCTGCATAAAGCCGAACTGATCCGGGATGCTCGCCTGATAGCACTGAAACAGCAGCCCGACCGCTCCTTCGACCGGCGGATCGAGCGTTCCGTCGTCGTTCAGTACAGGCGGAACCAACTGCCCCGCTTCGTTGAGCACCCGCTCGCCAAACGTGATTCCGCGCCGTGCAATGCGCCGCCCGCGTTCCTGCTCGTCTGTTGCGTCCGACGCCGGGATCCCCAGCGAAGGCAGCGTCACCCGCCGAGTGTCGCCGCGAGGGTTTGTTTTGCGAATGTGGCCATGAAACGGGCAGCGGGCGGGAGGAGCGTCCGTATGATAATTGAAATCGTTGACATCCCGAAACTGCACCGCCTGATCCGATCCCGTCAGTTCTACCGGAATGCCGTTCTCGAACCGCCCGACGGCCAAGGCCCCCGCCCGCTCTTCATTGAACGCGGGCAGCCCATTGGCTTCCACAAACGTCGTGAGTTGATCCGCCAATGCTTTTTCTCGTGCCTTGAACGCGGCGACATTCTGCTCCAGTTTGCGAAACACGAAGTAGGAACCAAAGCTTTCGGGGGCCGGGGCAAACGGATCGGGAACCAGCACAAGCGTCAGCGAGGCAGACGGATCCCAGGCGGAAGTGCCGAAGCGTCCACGTTCCTCCTCCACCTCCTGCACGAAAAACAAGGGCTGGCTGATCCCGTCTCGATAACCGAAATGTTCCAGCGGCTGATTATTTTTATCCCGTAATCCTCTTCCCTCCACAATCTCCATTTCCGCGAGGATGCCGCGCTCGTCGAGATCGTCTATCACGATCTGGAGAACATCGTTGAGGCGCGTCTCGTCTTCATCGGCGAGCAAAACCAGCGCGTGAATTTCGGTGTCAGGCCCGTTGATCTCCCAGGTTTCGATGGGTGGATCGTTGAGTTCCGGTCGGGCGGCACGAATTCCAGCAGTGAAGCGGACATTGGTAGAAAGCCCTGGCGTTTTCTTTTCGACAAAGGCGGAGAGGTCGCGGTTTAGAAAAGAGTAACCGGCGGCACTCAGCGAAAGGGTGGCGAAAATACGCCCGGAAAGACCATTCGTTTTGAATTCGATACTTTCGTTTATCTGGCGCAGGGCCGAAGTCACAAAACGGCGGGTAAAGGCACCGATCCAGTTTTCGACCTCGGTTTCGGTGTCGGGGGCAAAGGTGAGAAACAGGTTGATCGTTCGATTGCGCCCGTGCGACTTCAGGATATTCCCCTGAAGGTGGGCGAGCAGAGAAAGGTACTTCGGGTCGGTCGGGTCAATGGGCCCGGGCAGCGTGGCAAGATCGAGGGACATGGGTCTCAATTCCTTTCGTCGTGGGCAAGGCAGTTGCGACTAACCCGGTTAGTTTAACAGGGGAATGGCTGCTTGTCTGTGAACTGCGTCACATCGGTGGCAAAACAAAACATCGTGCCTCTTATCAGCGTTTCCCTTCTTTTTAGGGTTGACGAAAGGGGGGCAGATACCGTATAATCCCGATGTACGCGCCCGTAGCTCAGCGGATAGAGCGTTCGCCTCCGAAGTGAAAGGTCGTAGGTTCGATCCCCACCGGGCGTACTTGTCCTCCAGCCTTCCAAAAAAGAAGGCTGGAATGTTTGTTTTAGAAGGGAAATTCGGAAAGACTTCTGGGCGTTGAGGTGGAAAAAGGCTTACGGTTAGGGTTTGATTTAGTCGTCAGGGGCGGAGGCGGGGCGAAGCAGCTGCGGTTCCGCCTCGGGAGACGCCGAGAAGACCGGACGCAGCAGGGCGTCTCCCGTTTCGGTTTGTGCCGAGGGGCGGAGCAATTCTCCCGCTCCCGTACTGATGCGTTCGTTCAGGGCTTCCAGGGTTTCGCGGGCCTGTGCGATCCTTTCGGGTCTACGCCTTAACAGCACAACGCCGCTCAGAAAGCGGTTTGTGCGAAGCTTGAGAGCGGGCAGACATTCTTTGCCGCCCACGCGCTTGACGATTTCCATTCCTGCCGCCCGAAGTTCCGGCGAGTCCGCCTCCGTAAGCGACACCAGCGAACGTTTGGTGTCTGTATCCAGCCAGAGCATCTCGGCGAGGGTCAGCCCCGTCAGCCGTTCACTCAGCCAGCGGTCTACCTCCTTTCTCACGCGCCGGGTGCAGTGCTGCCGGTAGACGAGCAGAGGAAACAGAACGCGAAGACTAGTCGAGGTCATCAGAGCGCGGGCCTTTCGGTTTCGGAGCCGGGGAAGCATCCGGGCCATTGTAATCAAACTGCACACTTTAAGAGGAATCGCCGCGAAAATCAGAATCAGGCAAAGTTCGATTCTGCGGGAAGAGAGGGCAGCCACAGCCCCCATCATCGTCAGCCCGCCGAGGACAATCAGAGCCTCGGTTTGGAGCCCATTCTTTTTGAGTTGACACAGCCTGTAAATTGCAGCCCCTTGCGCCGCTTTATTCAGTTCGGCGGGGAGCGGAGGCGGGTCTATCGTCGTCAGGCTTTCAGGAAGAGGATTGTCCATAAAGTGCGTTTCGCCCCCCTGCCCGAAAAGTCCTGCAATGAGTGTTCTTACGGTCGAAAAAGAGCCGCGCTGAAGTCAGGCAGGAATTCCGTTCCAAGTCGTCGAAACAAATCCCGCTCTCCATCGGTCTTTCAATCGCAATGCGGTCAACTTTCACTTTGTTCAGCCTCTCCTTTTTTTGCGGGGGCGCAGCTTCGATCTGCGCCCCCCAATCCTCCCTGCCGCCCCCCGCAAAACCCAAAGCCGCCCGGTCTGCTCCCAAAGTGTCCTCAAAAAACTGGATGTGGGTGTGGGCAAAAGGAGACGCGCCGCTTCCCGACACCGTTTTTTTTCGCCAGCATTTCCAGCTGCCCGCCAAGCCGATTTCCGCAAAACTCCGTATTGTGGCCGATGACGCCTTTTCCGTGACCTTCAACGGAAGAGCGCAGCCCGCTGCCGCAGGAGCCGACTGGACTTTGGTTCAGGAGTTCGATGTGGCCCCCTCCCTTCAGGCAGGCTCCAATCTCATTGCTGTGGAAGCCACAAACAACGACGGCCCCGGCGGGCTGCTTTATAAATTGGTGTTGACGCTGCCCGGTAAAAAAACGCTGACGGTTTTCTCCAATGCCGGAGTGAAAGTCAACCGCCGCCCGCCCCCGACCTGGTACACCGCCGACTTCGACGACAAACTCTGGGAAAACGCCCGCGAACTGGCCCCGGCAGGCGGCGGAACTTGGGGGGAACTGCGCGGAGCTCCCACACCCGACCCCTCGCGTCCAGTACGCCTTTGGAACATTCACACCGGAGGCTCCCCCAACACCGACCCCTACGCCCGCCCCCGTCTTCCGGGCGACCGAATGTTGATGAGTGCTTCGATTACTTCTCCCAACGAAATGCAGATTCTGGCGGGGGCGGGCTTTACGCTGTTTCAATCCGATCCCGACCATCTTTCGACGGATCAAACCGGGCTGAATTCCTGGGACTTTCGCAACGCCGAGGCACAGCGTAAAACGGCGCGATCCCTGGGTCTGGATTGGTCTTACTTTCCGCACAATGCCTTTCCGCCGCCCTGGTATCGGCAGAGCGTTCCGTTCACGCGCCTGCAGTGCCTGGAACACCATCAGCCCGTGCAGGGATTTTCGTTGTGGGAGCCGACCTGGAGCGGGTTTGTCGAAAAGGCGTATCGAGCTTTATCGCAGGAATTCGGCGGCGAAACGGGCGAGAAAAACGGAAGGAAAATTTCTGCCGTTTACGTGGGCGTTCATGGCGATTACGGCGAGTCCGGTTTGCTGCAGGGGGCGCGAACGTCGCTGCCTGCTCAGCGGGAAGACTGGGAAAAGCAGTTCGGCGACTTTCACGATCACCTCGGCTTCTGGTGCGACGATCCGCTTGCCCGTGCTGATTTCGCCGATGAGATGCTGGCAAAATACGGAACGCTGGAGGCTCTAAACCTCGCCTGGAGCCGAACCTACAAAAGCCGCGACGAAATCCAGTATCCCGAAAAACCCCGCCCCGAAGCCCGCCTCGAATGGCTGGATTTTATCAACTGGTATGAGGCAAGCGTTGGTAAAGCGGTGGAACTCAACCTCGATGCCGCGCGAAAAGCCTTTCCGGAAACTCTGCTGATGCTGCCTGCCGGGTTCAGTGATGAGGACGTACGCGGCGGCAACGACAACTCGCTGCTGCCTAAAATCGCGGCGCAGTATGGAGCCTCGCTGCGCTCAACCCACTCGGCCTTTCGCCCCTTTGCCGAAAATGCAGCCACGATGTTCGGGCGGCTCGGTTCGGCCTGCCGTTTTTATGGGACTCCCTTCTGGACGGAGCCGCCGAGCGGCCTAACGGCACAACAGGAAACCGAGCGGCTTTTCGAGGCGATCTCGCAGGGAGCCGCCGGAATTTTCGACTGGACAAGCAATGCACTGCTTCACCGCGACCTCTACTATCGGTACGGAAAACTGCTGCGGGTACAAAAGCCGGTGACGGATGTCGCTCTTTTTTATCCGGCTCAGGCACAAAAACTCCGTCCCTCGCAGTCCTATGCCCCGGTGTTTGCGTATGGCGCATCGCAGTTAAGAGACACGGCCAACTACGACATCGTAGACGACCGCATGGTAGACGACGGATGTCTCCTGAAGTACCGGGTTTTAGTATTATGGGAAGGAACGCAGGCCTCCTCCGAAACCCTCGCCAAAATCCGGGACTGGGTGAGAAATGGCGGAACCCTGCTTTCCTACAATTTCGGCGGAGTTACAGATTTTTCGGGGGCGACCGGCTGGCAGGAAGAGCTGTTCGGGTATGCCAAAAACCTCGCCCCGGCCCGTGTGAATGAGCGTTATGTCGGCAGTCTCCCCGCCCGCTACGCGCTGCCGCCGGGTGTGCCCGCCTCCGCCGACTACCTCAGCGGCGACTGGTACGCCCCTGAAACGGTGGGAGAGGAGACGGTGCGCTGGACGGGAGCGAAAGCGGTGGTGCGCCTGCCCGTGAACCCCGAAGCCCAGTACACCCTGGTGATCCGGGCAACGGTTCCGCCGGAGGTGCTGGAGAAAAAACGGCGCGTCTTGTTGAATGGGCGCGAGATCGGCACACTGTCGTCTCCTGGAGAGGTCACCTATCGGTTTGTGGTGCCTGTCGGTCTGCTTGCCGATGCCACGATTGCCCGCCTGCAAATCGAATCGGAAACATTCGCTTCGCCCTTCAACAAAGAGAACGGCATAGACGCCCGCAAGCTCGGCGTTCTAATTCACACAGTTCAATTGATTTCGCAAACCGCCCGGCCCGCTTCGGAGGCCATCCTGCCGCTGCCCGGAAAAATCGAGCGCGAACTCAATGTTCAGCAGCTGCGGGGGGATTGGTCGCGTAAATTCGGCAAAGGACTGACGATCTATTTTCCCGGCACACGCGGACTGCTGACGGGCTATCTGGAAACCATTCGTCAGGCGGTCTACAATCTGAGCGCGATTGATCCGGGCAAGCGGGACGCTTTGCCGGTGGACACGGCGGGCGACGGGGTGTATGCGACCCTGTTTACGGATCGCATTCTTTATTACAATTCCAACGACACGACGGTGACGAAAACGGTGAATCTGCCGCAGCGAACGCTGGAAGCTTGGAGCGCGGTGGTCGCGATGCCGGACGAAACCTCCTTTAAGTTGATGCTGGAGCCTCATGCAATAGGAGTGATCTATCTCTCTGCGCCGCCCCAGGAATTTTTGTTTGAGTGCGAGGCGTTCACCGACCTTGGTTCCCTGAAGCCTTCGATGGATCCGCGCTGTTCGCCCGGTGTCGGGGAAACGCGGGTGTATCTGCCGCGCCATTCCAAAATCGGAACCCGGTTTCGGGTCGAGCGGGAGGGAACGTTTCGGGTGTTTGTGCGTGCAGTGCGCAACAATCTCCCGGAGGTGGTCTTGCTGGAGGTAGATGACAAAACAGTGGAGGGGGTGGAAACCAAAGCGGGAGAGTGCGTATTTGCGGGAACGGTTCACCTCACGCGGGGGATGCACACACTGGCCTTGAAAACTACGAATCGGGAGGTCAACGCGGATTTCGTACTGTTGACGGACGACCCGACGATTTCCGGCTACGGCTTCGCCATTAAAACCGCCGAAGTGCAGTAAGTTCACTGGACAGCAGAAAACCATCGAAAAGGGTCTCTGCTTCCAACGAGGCAGAGACCCTTTTGCGAGTTGTGCAGGGAAGTTCTGCGGTTTTCGGCTCTACGGGCGGGCAATTCTCCTCCGCCTTTTATCGAACGATAAACGAAACGGGGTTGGTATAGAGGGTATTCAGAGCCGTTTGCGCTCCCCCGACAACCACTCCGGTTACAGAACTGGCATCCAACCAACTTTGGAAAGTGTAGGTTCCTGCCGTAACCTGCGCCCCGTTCAAGTCTGTTTGATCCCAGGTTCCCGTTAGCGTTAAGACCTGCCCCAGTGACAACGATCCCGTTCTTGGGGAGGACACCCCTGAAACTGCGGTGAAAATCGTCGTTCCGTTCTGTTTGACAATCGGAAAGACCGCAGGAACGTTGTAATCAACGGGAAGGGTTTGGGCACTCACGTTTTTGACGGTCATGGTGTAGGGGATCGCTTCGCCGCGTGCAAAGGTGGATTTGGGCAGCGTGACGGCGAGTTCGAGAGTGCTGGCTTGTCGCGTGGGGGAGGTCAGGATCGGCGGGGTCACGGAGTTGTCTCCGCCTCCGCACCCGGCAACAGCGAAGAGGGCAAGGGCGGTCAGTCCCAGCAGTGGACGCACAAGGATCGTTCGAGCAAATCGGATCATGGTGTTTTCTCCCGGACATCGAGGGGGGAACGTTTTTGGGGGGCACAGGAAAAGGATACCTCCCCCCCCGCAATGTCAACAGGAGTTACCTTCAATTGCTGTTCAGATGAAACGAACTATAACGGGATCGCCCTAAATTTTTCTTGACACCCGCCTTCCTGCCCCGTATAATAAAACAGTCCAACAATAAATGGAAACGTTGCCGAGTAGTGCAGTGGTAGCACGGCTGTCTCTGGAACAGTAGGTCGAAGGTTCGAATCCTTCCTCGGCAGCCTTATCGAAAACGCCCCGGCTCTCAAAAGAGAGCCGGGGCGTTTTCACGGGAAGCCGGAACACGATCAGCCGTCCGAGAGGCCGGGATTGTTGGCCTGGGGCGGGATAATGCTCAGCCGCTTCAATTCGTCCACGAGATGCGCGGCATCTTTAAGAATCAACCGGGCAAACCGCTCCGTGTCCGGGTCGTTTTTGCGGAGCAGCAGTGCCGCCGCCGAACACAGCGAGGTGATCGGCCCCATCAGGGCTTCTTCGTTCATGATCTCCTGCGGCAGCTCCACGCTGTCGCCGAACATCATAAAACCGCCGTCGTCGTGCGGTGCGGCGTTGGCCGGGGGCGAAAAGGCAGGCGCGGGGGAGAGGGTGTTTGGGGTAAGACTTGTCGAAAAGGCGGAAGGCACAGAGGTTTTGTTTCCGCCCGACTGCTTTTCCTGCTCGATGTCGGTCAGCTCTTTGCGGATCGCCAGATAGAGCGGGGTTTGATCCATATCTTTTTCGGCAGAAACGGCGTAGTCCTGCCGGTTGATGCCGTAAAACATCGGATCGGTGGTCGCATAGTTAACGAACATCACCGCGATGAATTTCTGAAAGACATTCTTATCGAAAACAAACCGCCCTGTGTAATTCGTATCGTCCAAAACACTGTGGAGCGTGTCCTCGAACAACAGCACGATGAATTCACGGGCAGGCATTTCCTTTGCGCCGTCGAGATTGACGGGCAGGGCGAACTCATAGCGATAGAGTTCCGCATTGCCTTCGGCCCCGCCTTCGCTCGCCACCATGCCGAACACATTCAATTTCATCATGCTGTCGAGGTTGCGGCGCGGGTAGCCCCGCGTGGCGATGTCGAGGGCATACGACTTGAACTCGTTGTAGTCGGTTCCGAGAAAAATAGCGGTGTTGCTTTTGATCCGGTCGCGCAGTTCGATGAGGCGGCGCGTCAGATTGCTGCGGGCATCGTTGATGATTTCCATCATTTCATCCCGCACGGGGTCGTCGGGCGGAAAATAGTCCAGCGTCTCAAACGTGGTACGGATCACCGCAAAATCGTTCAGCCCGTCTTCAAGACAGGGATAAGCGATTCCCAGCAACAGGTCTTCCGGGATACGCTCGACCGTTTCCGCGTTGCGAATGCCGCTCTCAGGGGTTACCAGAGCATAGAAACGGTTTTTGGTTTCCAGGCTTTTGATTAGAGCCACACTGCGATTGTCCATGCCATACCTTTCAGGAGGGAGTGGGTTGGGAAGAGCGAGGTTTGGTTTCCCGCCCTGCCGCACCGGGTCAAGGTGCAAACGTATAGGTCAGCCCATAAAACATCTGACCGTTCAGGCTGCTCACATTTCCCTGGAGATGCCGGATCAGCGGCACGCCCAAGCTTCCATTCCACCGGTAGCGAAAATACTCGGCGGTGAGGGTGGCTCCGGAACGGAGTTTGAGCCGGGTTCCCAGCACCGGCCCCGATAAGAAATTCGTGCCGCCGCCGCCGCTCACATTGAATTCTTTAATCCACCGGCGCAGGCGATCTGAAAGCGGCAAATCTTTTCCCACCATCAAATAGAACGACCCTCGCTCTGTGCCCGTGCCGAACAGATCGCGTACCCCAACCGAAATGGCAGGAAACTCGCCTAGATCGGAAAGAATCGGATACTGAAGGTTGAACGAATTCCGAATACGCCCATCGCCGAAGCGGTCAAAGCGATTGTACTCCAGTTCGATGCCGACCGGCGAGGAATACTGCACCCAGCTGTAATTTTCTCCTCCGCGAGAGGGGGCCGTCAAAAAGTCAAACTTAAACCCCAGCGGATTGAGCGTAGACGCCGAGGGCGCGAGCACATAGCGGTCGGCCCGCCCTCCCGCAGCGAGCAGGCATATTCCGATCAGTGAGAGGGTAAGCGGAGGAAGGGGTGACCAAAACCTTTTTGCCCGCCTGCTTGCTGCGCGTCGGTTTTGTGCGTTCATTCCGGTTTTTCCGCATTGGTATTGACGGCGTGAAGGGCAGCAACGTTCCGTTTATTGCCCGCTTCCGCCCGAACGCGCTCCACAAACCGCCCGATCCGTTCGAGGGCGATTTGGAGCGAACTCAGGGCGGTCGCGTAGGAACAGCGAATGTGCCCGCGCCCGCTTTCGCCAAAGGCATCGCCGGGAACCACCGCCACTCGTTCCTCCATCAAAAGCCGCTCGGCGAATTCCTCTGAGGTCAGCCCGGTGCTGCGGATCGAGGGAAACGCATAAAAGGCTCCCTGCGGCTCGCCGCATTCCAGCCCGATAGCGTTCAGTCCGTCAACGAAAAACCGGCGGCGGCGGGCATAATCTTCGATCATCGCCCTCACCTCGGATTCGGCATGATCGAGGGCTTCGATGGCGGCGACCTGGGCGAGATGCGGGGCACAGAGCATGGTGTACTGGTGCATCCGCAAAATCAGGGCGGAAATCGGCTCCGGGGCACAGGTGTAGCCGATGCGCCAGCCCGTCATGGCATAGGCTTTGGAAAATCCGTTGAGCACAATGGTGCGCTCTCTGGCTCCCGGCAGCGAGCCGAGGCAGGTGTGCTCGCCAAGATAGGTGAGGCGGTCGTAAATTTCATCGGAAACGAGATAGAGGTCGTGGCGGTTTGCGAGTTCCACAATCCGTTCGAGATCGGCGCGGGACTGCGTGGCTCCCGTCGGATTGGCGGGAGAACCAAGCAGCAGGGCTTTGGTGCGCGGGGTGAGGGCGGCTTCGACGGCTTCGGCATGAAGGCGAAATCCGTCCGAGGCCGACGTAATCACGGGAACCGCCCTGCCGCCCGCAAACTCAACGCAGGGGCGGTAGGAGACATAGCCGGGATCGGGAATGAGCACTTCGTCGCCGGGATTGAGCAAAACGCGAAACGCCAGATCCAGCCCTTCGGAGACGCCGACGGTGACCACACATTCCGTTTCGGGATCGTAGTGAGCGTGATACCGTTCGGAAAGATTTTTGCAGATGCGTTCCCGCAGTCCGAGCAGCCCGGCATTGCCCGTATAATTCGTAACGCCGCGCTCCAGGGCACGAATCGCGGCTTCGCGCACCCGCAGCGGCGTGGTGTAGTCCGGCTCCCCGACGCCGAGCGAGATCACGTTTTCCATCGTTTGCGCGATGTCGAAAAAGCGGCGGATGCCGGACGGCGGGCAGTGGGAAATCACCGAGTTGAGCGGCTTGCGGGGAAGGGAAGGGGCCAACGGCGGGCGGGCGTTTAGCGAGGCGGCTTCGCTTCCCTCTTCAAGGGAGGGATCGCCGAGCGGGGAGAGATCGGAGCGGAGGACGGTTTCGTTGTCTGAAATCATGGTGTTACGGTCGGGTCGGGATTCGCGCAGGTTTCTCTGGATCGGCGCGTTTTTTTCGCCTGCCTTTTCGGTGAATTTCGGGCGCGGCAGGGAACCGGGCAAAGTATAGACGTTTCGGCGGGATTTTGTCAAACGGACGCAGAAAGAAGAAGAGATCATCGCCTCTCATGCAGGAAAAAAGTGGAGGTTTGCTCTGACCAGCAATTGAAGGTAACTCCTGTTGACATTGCGGGGGGGGAGGTATACTTTCCCTGTGCCCCCCAAACGTTCCCCCCTCGATGTCCGGGAGAAAACACCATGATCCGATTTGCTCGAACGATCCTTGTGCGTCCACTGCTGGGACTGACCGCCCTTGCTCTCTTCGCTGCTGCCGGGTGCGGAGGCGGAGACAACTCCGTGACCCCGCCGATCCTGACCTCCCCCACGCGACAAGCCAGCACTCTCGAACTCGCCGTCACGCTGCCCAAATCCACCTTTGCACGCGGCGAAGCGATCCCCTACACCATGACCGTCAAAAACGTCGGCACGCAGGCTGCTACCCTAGTTTACAGCTTCAATATCGGCTTGTATTCACGAGTCAAGCAAGGCGGAACGCTAATTTCGGATGCGCCCATACTGCTTCCAGTCCCTTCTTCCACCCTAGAAATCGCGGCTGGCCAAGCAATCACTCTCACCGGAAACTGGAACCAGACCTCTACAATCACTCAGGCATCGGTTGCTGCTGGAACATATACGCTGCAAGGCTGTCTGGCTCCAATTTCGCTCAACAACGTTGCTTCGGAAGACTTGCCGAGTGAAGCAAAACCTCTTTACACTAACCCCGTTTCGTTCACCATTCATCCGTAGTCAGCGCGGGGGGGTATACTTTCCCTGTGCCCCCCCCCAAACGTTCCCCCCTCGAAGTCCGGGAGAAAACACCATGACACGATTTGCTCGAACGATCCTTGTGCGTCCACTGCTGGGACTGACCGCCCTTGCTCTCTTCGCTGCTGCCGGGTGCAGCGGAGGAGACAACTCCGTGACCCCCGGAATTGATCCCACCGTCGGAAACCCGCGTCGCTCTGGAAACCTTGAGATTAACCTTGTCACAGACAAACGTTCTTACGCGGTAGGTGATCCCATTCAGTTCACCTACACGATCAAAAATGTGGCCACATCAACGCTAACGCTGGTTTACCCGCAATCTGTTTTCACCCCGACAATCTCAACCACTTCAGCCCTGCTTCCCATTGCGCCGCAGGGGGGGATGGGTTTCCCCTGCCTACCATCACACTTTTAGCAGGACAGACTTATTCAGCATTTTACCACTGGAATTTGATCTACCCCACGAAACTCCCCGGTTCCAAGCGGGCAGTACACAGTGTTTGGCTACTCCGGGGCAGTGACCATCAATGAGCAGGCCTACACAGCGGGTCAAGCGAAAGCACAGTTCTTTAGCAACCCTGTACAGTTTATCGTTCGCTAGGAGAATGTTGATGAAAAGTCGTCTCGTGTCCGTTCTTGTATCATTGTTCCTATCGTCGTCGCTAAGTGCCTTTGCTCAAGGAGGCGGAGGAGACAATACCACAGTTACTTATGAAGTCGGGCGTATGCTGACCCTTAGTTTCAACTCTGGCGTGGATGATCCGACTCGCCAAAGTATTATTGCCAATGTAGGGGACATTTATGCTTACTATGCTAATGTAGACATTTATGTGCTCCACGTTAAATCCGCTCTATCGCCAGCCCAAGCAAAACTGAATTTACAGACGAACCCCTCCGTCCTCTATGCTGAAACTGAGAATCCTGGTAGCGGCTCTAGTATTCCGAATGACCCATATTTTGGTTCATCGCTGGTGGCTGGTTATCCTTCTCAGTACGGTCTACTAAAAATCAAAGCAACAGCTGCTTGGGACACATGGCTGCCTTATCAAAAAACGGTTTTAGCTGTTCTTGACAGTGGAGTTGATACAACTCATCCTGATCTTATGAACATCCTTCTCAAAGAGAATAATGTTGTTGTTGGCAAAAACTTTGTTCCAAAAGATGCAAATAACCCTAATGCACCCACCGATGTTACAGACCGAAATGGGCATGGAACTCATGTTGCTGGGATCGCTTGTGCCCAGATTAACAATGGGGTTGGAGTGGCTGGACTATTTGGTTGGACAGGTTTGTATAACGCAACTGGCGACCCTTTTGTAAACTTACTTCCTGTCAGATGTTTGGATCATAATCGTTCTTTTTGATCCAATCTACGACAATGGTGCTGTCAACTTTTTGTTTGGCGATGTTGGCAGCGTCTACTTTTCTGTGCCTGATATTCATTGCTCTGTTTTGATCTTGAAGACAGGATATACACCGACAAGTGCTATTAATCTTCTTTCTCAACGTAGAGGGATCACAAGCGCGGAGTATGATTATATTGGGCGAATGGGAGATGTGGCAGTACCAAACGACCCATACTTTGCCGCTTATCAGTATGGGCCTCAACAGATAAAAGCACCAGCAGGTTGGGCAGTTTGGCAATCAGCTACGCAACAAGTTATAATAGCCGTTATCGATTCAGGTCTGGATGGAACTCATTCAGAGTTTACAGGCAAAGCGGTCGCCGGGCGCAATTTTTTCGTCCGGGATACACAAGGAAACCGAGCCGCCCTCCGCTTTGGAAGAAAGAAACAGCGTTTCTGCATCTCGAAATTTAATCCAGGCCAACTGCGCCGTCTTCAACCGGGCTTTCTGCGTTGTTCCCAATCGAGCGATCAGTTTGCCATAAGCGATGTTCATTCTGGCATCTGCCGTTCGGTAATCTGAGTCTGCCGAGCGGTCCATTTCTTCCTGCGACTGCGCGTGCGCCCTCCGAAGGGTGGAAATCCAGAGGCCGCCCTGCAGCCCCAAAATACCGATAAGGGCGATTTGTTTTCGTAAAAAGTTCTGTCTCATTTGAATTTTTCTTTTCTCGTTTCTTCGTTCCAAGCTTGAGTTTCCGGGGCAGGCAATCATCGGCCTTGCGGCGATTGATTTTCATCAGAATACCTGCTTTTTCGGATCGCTCAACCTCGATTTCAAGTGCGGCACCGAGCAGATATACTAAACTCTCCGAAACGGCAGGCCGCTCCGTCTCGTAAAGAGGGATAGTCTGCTTTACAAGCCTTTTTTGAGGAAACTTTTATGCTGAAATCACATCGTCAACGTCGGCTGGCCATTTTTACCACCACTGCGCTCACGCTCGCTTCCAGCAGTGTGATCGCTTATCGCCATCTGTTTCACCGACCCGGAGAAAGTGCGGTTGCGCTTATCCCCGCCGACGCGTTGATGGTGGCAACGCTCGACACCAACCCGGCTCCTTCGCAGGTGCTGCTGTTCAACCGGCTTCGCGACACCTTCCGCGACTCCGGTCTGGGAAGCGGACTGGACGAACTTTTTGCCGGTCGTGAGGGCAAAACCTCTGCAATGAGCCAGCTTCGTCCCTTGCTGAAGGACAACTACGCCCTCGCGGTTTTGGGAAATATCGCGCCCGATCTGAAAACCCCGCCTGAGTTTGCGCTTTATTTTTCGGTGGCCGACGGGAACGGCGCAGCCGACTGGCTGAAAGCCAACGGAAAACCCCGGCAGTCGCTGGGGATGCGCTATTACACGGTCAAAGACCTCGACGGAGTGATGTTTTTGCAGGAGGACTATCTCATTCTCGCTCAAAATGTGGATACCCTGCGAAAGATCGCCGAGGTAGCCGCGCATCGAAAACCCTCTTTGCTGGAGCAGCCTGCCTATCAAGAGGCCCGAAACAGCCTTGACCCCGACGCCAACTTTATGGCGTTTATCGCCCCGAAACTAATGCAGTCGGTTTATCAGCAAGTTCGCACCGAAACAGCGCGGACCGGAAACAAAATGGGTTCTTTGCCGGAAAGGGATTTTCTCAAATTCCCTTCCTGGGTGGCAGTGGGGGCCACCGTTCGCGAAAACGGTCTTTCGATGGATTATCAGGCCCCGATTGACGCCGCGAAGGAGCCGATTTTGCAGGTCGCCGCTCAGATCAAGCCGCTCGATGCCGCCGCACTGAAAGCTCTGCCGCCGAACGCCTATCTCGTTTACAGTGCCGCTCAGCCTTCGGGCTACATCGAAATGATGAAGCGCATCATGGGCCAGAGTGCCTCCGCCAAAAAAGAGGTGGAAAACGGATTCCGAACCTTCGAGAAGGAAACCGGCCTTTCGGTGAACGAAGACGTTCTGCCTGCGTTTCGCGGCGATGCCACCTTCGCGCTCTACCCCGATCAAGGAAACCCGGACGGCTACCTTGATGGCGTGATCTATCTCACCGACGCCAACAACGGCGATCCGGCTTCGCTGGTGCAAAAAGTGAAAGCCCTCGTCGAAAAGGAAACGGCGAAAAAGGGCGGGCAGCCGATTGGCTTTGTGACGGGGCGAGAAGGAAACGCCACCATCATCGCGCTGAACCCTCGCAGTGAAATCAGACTGCAAACGCAGCTGGTGAACCAATTCGAACCCACGCCCGCAAAATACAACGTCCCGCAAAAACGAACCTCTCGACGGCGCACCAAAGGATCACGGCGGCGCACGGTTTCTTATCTTCCGACAGAAGCCTCCGCCAAACCGCGTGGGGCTTATCTAAAGGGCAAAACCGTTGCCTGGGCAGTGATAGGCCGCTCTGTTATTCTCGCCACCTCGCGTCCGATGCTTGAAAAAGCCCTCGCAAGCGCGGAAGGACGCGCTCCCTCGCTGGCCACCGACCCCAAAAACAACCTGATTCGTCAGACACTGGAAAAGGGGTCACAGGGGTGGTACTGGATCGGCCTGGGGCAGATCATGCAGAAATTCCGACCCTTGATTGAAGAGAATTTCAAGAACAGCGACCCGACGATGGGGGAAGACCTGCTTAACCTGTTTGGAGGTGAAGAGGCTGGCCTGATAGCGTCCTGGCACTACAATGGAAAGCTGGCGCAGGGAACGCTGTTTTACCCGATGAACTGGGAACGAGCTTTGCAGCTTGGCGGAAAATTTTCTGCTCAGATGAAAAAATCAAAAGAAAAGGTCAACACCGACCTCGCCCTCCCCGCCGCCAAAGACATCTAGCCTGCGCAATTCAACCGAATAAAACAGCCCTCCCGTTTTCCGGGAGGGCTGTTTTCGGTGGCCGCCTTATGCGCTAGGGGGCAGGAGCGATCCCCATTCGATTTAACTGTTCTTTCGCGACAAAAGCGACTTCGGTGTTTGCGTTTTTCGCCAAGCCTTCAAGCGGCGGTCGGGCCTCTGCCGTTCCCATTTCGCCGAGGGCAACGGCAATCCAGCGCAGGCGGGCCGGGTCTGTGGTTTGCAGGCCGCGCTGCAGGGCGGGAAGCGCGGCGGTTCCCTGCTTCGCCAGGACGGTCGCAGCCTGATAGCCCAGCGTATCGTTTTGGGACATGGCCGCCACCAGCGTATCATCCGCTTCGGAACCCACTCGTGTCAGGGCATCCCCAGCTGCCGTGCTGACCGAACCAGAGGGATCGTCCAGCAGTTTGAGCAGCGAAGCCACCCCTTCTTTGTTCCCGGCAAAACCGAGGGCGGAGGTTGCCGCCGTTTTCAATTCCTCCGAGACCCCCGGTTTTGCCAGCAGGCCGATCAAGGTGCTGTTGGTTTGGGGGGCCTCGATGCCGCCGAGAGCCTGCACCGCACCGAGCGCGATGCTTTCATTCGAGGATTTCGCCGCTTCCACAAGGGCGGAAAGCACCATTGGAACCGGAGCCGATCCAGGAGCAGGCCGTCCGGCGCGAGTAAGGGCCGTCACCGCCGCCGAGCGCAGTTTCAAGTCGTCGTCGCTCAGCGTTTTGACCAGGGTCGCCACCGCTGTCGGAGTTCCGATTTTGCCCAGGCCGATGGCGGCCTGCGCCCGTGCCTCATTGTTGTCCTCCGGGTTGCCGACGGCTTCGGTGAGGGCAGCTTCGCCGGAAACATCGGCGATCAGGGCAATGGCTCCAATCGCAACTCGGCGGGTTTGCGGGGTGTCTTTCTGGATGGCGGTCAAAAGACGCGGAACCGCCGCTTTGTCACCGATTTTGCCCAGTGCCTCCACCGCCCCCAGGCGCACCCCTTCGTCTTTGTCGTCCACTTGAGCGATCAGCAGCGGCACACTTTCGCGCTGCGAGCCTTTTTGCAAAAAGAGCGGGCTGCTCAGCACATCCCCTCCCGGCCCGCGTGCCCCGCCTTCTTTTTTCATGTAGTCTACGATGCCGGGAACCACACCGGGCAGCGGCCCGAACCCGGCTTTGGGATCATCGAAGACCAGAATCGAATTTTTGCGGATGTTGGTGTCGCCGTCTTTAAGACCCGCCAGCGTTTCGGTGAGATTGGCGGGTGTTTTCGCGCCGATGGTTTGCAGTGCCTTCACTGCTCGCAGCTGCACCTGCTTTTCCTGATCTTTCAGCAGGGGAATGAGCTGCTTCACGGCGTCGGCGTCCCCTTTGACTTCAAGGGCCTCTGCTGCCGCCACATGGGTTTCGGTCGGTTCCCCGTTGATGGCGTCCATAAACTGCTCGGTTTTGATGAGCTCGGTAGCGGCGGCAGCACGTTCAGCGGGCTGACCACTCACCAGAGCGGTCACCAGCCCATGCACCACGCGGCTGTGATTCACCGCCAGCCCGATGACCACCAGAACAACAGCTCCGAAAACGACATAGTTGAGATATTTACGCACCTGGATTTTCCTTTATCGAAACGTCTCTGCAAAAAACGATCAGCGAATGGCTCGAACGAGAGCACTGCTGACCAGAACGCTTAACCCAACGAGGGAAGCGGCCCAAAATTTCCAGCTCCGAAGGCTGATGAGTTGAAGCAGACTGCTTGAACCCAGCACGACCCCCACCATCAGAAGATAGGAAAGGGTAGGAGAAGTGTGCGTGACCGGGGAACTCAGCGAGGCCCCCATCACAAAGCACATCGCCGCCATCACCACCCCGCAGGCAATGCGCTCGGCAACTCCCGTGTCGGCCCCGAAGGTAACCAGCAGCAGCATCAGCGCGAGCAGCCCCGAAGCAAAAGCGGTCGGCGGCAGAATCCAGGCCCCCCGCTGCACGGTGCTCTCGACTTGTGAAACCGCGATAGCAGGAGCAAGAGCCGCCAGAAACAGCGGCACAAACCACAATGCCGTCACGAAAAACGAGGGCCGCGCTTTCTGCACCCGTACCTGCACCGGAACTTCGACAATGCCATGCTCGGTGGTCACGCGGATTTCGCTCTGAAACAAGCCGAGGCCGCCAGTCTGCTCTGCGCGAACGGTGACTGTCACCGCCTGTTTAAGGCGGTCGAAACTAGCGGGCGACACCGTGAGCCAGTCGGCGGATTTCAGAATCGAGCCGATCACACGGCCTTTCACGCCTTCTCCGGAAATGCGGATGCGGCATTTCGCTTCCCGAACCTCGTCCGAACGCAGAGTGCCAAAATCCAGCAGCGACGGTTCCACCGTGATTTGTCCTCGGACGGCGAGAGCCGATTCCAGAGGGGCACTGGCCGTATCGGGGGAGGTGAAGCGGCCCAAAAAGGGCGGCTTCGCGCTTTTGGAGCCAACATCCGCCACCACCACGCCCGGAACCGAAGGGGTATCCCAGCGGGAAACCGTTCTCTCCGCAGAAGGTTTCTCTCGAACGGAAGAAACGGTCGTTTCGACTTCGGTGAACGCCAGCGTTTCTGAAGGCAAAGTTCCTTTGCTGCGCAGTTTTAGAATGTCGTCGCGGAAAGCATCGGCGGTCGGATAGCGTTTGCGCTTGTCTTTGGCAAGTGCGCGATTCAGCACGGCGGTCAGCTGCGGCGAAGCGTCCGGCAAAACCTCCGAAAGGGGAATTGCCTGCTCGGTTTCAAGCGCACGTTTCCAGGCAAACGGGTCTTTCACGCGGGTGACCCCGAACGGACGCGCCAGCGACAGCATTTCGTACAGGGTGACTCCCACCGCCCAGAGATCGGACTGATGATCGGAATGATCCTCGGCGGCGAAATCTTCGGGAGCCATATAAGCGTAGGTTCCGGCTCCGCCCGCGTAGGCGTTGGTCGAAAGAATCTCCGCCAGCCCGAAATCCACCAGTTTCACCACCCCGTCGCGCCCAATGAGAATGTTGGCGGGCTTGATGTCCCGATGCACGGTCTGCTGGGAATGAGCGTAGGCCAGCGCGTCAAGAATCTGATCCGTGATGTCGAGAGCGCGGTTGGGGGGGAGAGCCCCTTCCGCTCGAAGCAGTTCCTGAAGATTCTGCCCCCGAACATACTCCATGTCAATCACAATTTTGTTGTCAATGCGATCCACGCCATGAACACGCACGATATTGGGATGGCGCAGGCGGTCAATCACCCGCGCCTCTTCCAGAAAGCGGCGCACGTCTCCCGCCTGCACGTCTACCTCTTTGAGAGCCACTTGCCGATTGAGGAGGGTGTCTTTCGCAAGGTAAACAATCCCGGAAACGCCGTTTCCGAGCACGTCGAGTTTTTCGTATTTGCCGAGCGTTTTCATCATGGCGGTAAGTGACGGGTGAGTTCTGCGGTCTAAGTTCTGCGGTCTAAGGAAGAGTGCCGCTTGCCTTGTTTTTTTTGTTATCGTAATCCTGTTTGATCTGTGTGCCGGATTCGTAGGCTTTCAGCTGTTTCAGGCGATGTTCATCCAGAGCGAAAAGATTTCCGTCCCGATCCATGGCCAGGCGCGTGGGAGCGACAAACGAAGCGCGTCCGATGTCATTTTTAACGATGGCTCCGCTGGCATCATATTTGACGATGTGTTTGGTTTTCGGGTTGTACTGGTAGCGGTTTCCGCTTGGATCGAAAACCGTCAGGGCGTCGGGCTTCACTTTGTCGCTGACTTTGGGCAGGTCGGGGCCGGGAAGCAGCGAGGCTTTTCCTTTTTGCGAAATGCGGTAGCATTTGCCGTCCGGGTGCGCCACTACCATTTCTCCCGTTGACAGCGGAAGCAGCAGATCTTCCCGCACCGGCTGATCGTAAAACGTTTCCGGGTCTTCCCAGAACAAGTCTTTGTCGGTGCGAAGCGGTCCTTCAGTAGAGGCGTTTAGGTCCACGTCCTCATTGGTGTGGGTGGCGGGGCCGATTTTAAGCGGCACGGAAGGCCCCCGGCTCTGGAGAACTGCGGAGAGGGCAATGCCCATCCCGATAGTGAGCGAGAGCAGCAGCACACAGACGGCCCTCAGAAACCCGCCGCTTTTCGCCGCCCGCTCTTCGATTTCTTCGTCGGACACTCGCTTTCGCCGAGAACGCCCGCTTTGGGGGGCTTCCTCTTCCTCCTCGCTCTCTTCCTCGAGTGGGGGAGCCGGTCGCTCCGCCGATCGCTTGGCGGGGCGGGAAGCCTCCGGTGAAGCCGAATCGAAATTGCGGACGGGTGTGGTCACAAACCCTTCGGCAGGGGCTTCGGATTTCAGGGTGCTGCGCCACTCAGAGCGTTCGTCGGTGGCGTCCTCGGGCAGTTCGGAAAAGGGGGCGCGTTCGGGGATCGGCGAAACACTGACCGCCTCTGAGAGCGGAGTGAAGGCTCCGTAGCGCACCACTACCACCGTGATGTTGTCGGAGCCGCCCGCCTCCAGTGCCGCCTGCGTCAGCTGATCGCACGCGGCCTGCGGGTCGGGAGAGGAGGCGAGAGTTCGAGCGATTTCACTGTCCGCCACTTCGGTCGTCAGCCCGTCGCTGCAAAGCAGAAGCGTGTCCCCCTCCTGAAGCGCGAAGGTGAAAACGTCGGGATCCACTTCCTGAGCCAGCCCGACACTTTTGGTGATTTGATTCCGAAATTTCGATTTTTGGGCTTCCTCACGGGTCATTTTCCCCGAAAGCACTTCCTGCCAAACCAGAGAGTGATCTTCGGTGACCTGGCGCAGTTTTCCGTCACGCAGCAAGTAGGTTCGGCTGTCCCCGGCGTGCCCAAGGGTGACCGTGCCGCGATTGAGGATCACAGCGGTGCAGGTCGTTCCCATGCCTTCGAGTTCGCGTTTTTCGATGGAGCGGCTTCGCACAAGATTGTTGGCTCGCTGAATTCCGCTTTTCAGCATCCGCTTGGGATCGGGGTCGCGCCCTTCACCGTCGGCCAGCACCTCAATCACCACATTGGGGAGGGTTTCCGCAACGATTCGGGAAGCGACTTCGCCGCCCTTGCCGCCGCCCATCCCGTCGGCGACGATAACGAGCGCGTCGAGTTCGTCGAGCAGCTGCGCCCGCCGAAAGATCGCGAAACTGTCCTGGTTCATCTCGCGAACACGCCCGATGTGTGTTTTCGAGGCGATTTGCAGCGTCAGCGTTGAAGTCATAAGGAAGAGGGATCAGTCCCATCGGCTCTGCCGGGTTTCGGCGTGAGCAGCGACTGAGAACCTTTCTTGAGATTAATTCACCGAACCCGATTGGAAAAACGCATTTTCTGCCCTGGCGTTCCCTTCACCCTGAACGCAGGTTCGCTTTTTCTGTAGGAAACTCCTGCCTGTCGCTTCCGCAAACCCCGAATTGCTCCTCAGTCGAGGTCGCGCCGCATCAAGCCCAGCAAAAACGCCAGAAAAACCACAAAGCCGCCGAGCAGCAGATAACGCAGTAGCCCCATCAGCATCGTTAAACTCCATTCTCGAACCGCAGCGTCAACGAACCGAGCCGAACGCGGTCGCCATGCTGAAGGCGGGCAGGCTGTTCAGAAGCGAGCGGCGTTTCGTTGAGGGCGGTGGGAGCCTCTGGCAGGGCTTCGAGTAAATAGGATTCGCCGTCGAAAGTGATTTGCGCGTGGTGGATCGCCAGCGAACGATCCGGCAAAACCACATCATTGGTGATTCCGCGTCCAAGCCGGGTTTCGGAGGCAAGCAGAAAATCGTCCAGCGGCGAGTCGTCCTCGTCATTGAGCAACACGAGGCGGGCAGCTCGGCTTCGCAGAACGCGGGAGGCGGGCGAGGAACTGCCGGTTTCGGAAAGCGGAGAAGCGGCTCCGCCGAACTCGCCGCCGAGCGGCGCAGGGGCCAGTGAAGCGGAAGCCGACTTGCCGGAACCTCCCCCGTTTTCCTGCCGAAATTCAATGCGAGTAGAACCGAGAATGATTTCGTCGCCGTCGTTAAGCGAGCGGGCTTCGATCCGTTTGCCGTTCACGCGGGTTCCGTTGGTGGAAGCCAGGTCGGTCAGCGTGAAGCGGCCCTCAGCCTGCATCTCAAGGCGGGCGTGGCGTTTGGAAGCCTGACCGTCGCTTTCGAGAACGATTTCGTTTCCGTTTCGGGAGCGGCCCAGGTTCACGACATCGCGGGTGACCGCATAGCGAAACGGGGTACGATCCGGGGCGTAAACCATAAGGGAGGCATAGATCACGGCGGAGACCGTGCCTTCCTCTTCGCCATCCATTCCGGCAGCGCGGGAAGGAACGGCAGCCACCGTGCGTTCATCAGAGTCTTTTTCAGAAACGCCTAAGTTTTTATTGGGGGAGAAAGGGGGGAAGGCAAACGCGGCAGCCGAAACCGGGGCTGGAGGCTCCGCCGGGGCGGAAAGGGCAGGCGTTTCTACCTGGGCATTGTTATAGCGGCAGCGTACCCGTACTTTTTCCGTGCGCTTGCGGGCGTCGGGGGCTTCGGCCTCTTCGGGGTCGGCTTCACGAATCGTGAAATCCAACCGGCCCCGAATCACGTAGTTGTTTTGTTTGCAGTGCCGCCGAATGGCGGTTTCCAGTTCGTCGCGGTTGAGAAACGAAAGCAGATAGGCTTTTTCTTCCTCGTCCTGCACATTGATTTCTAAAATGTATTGGTTGGGAACATAAACACGATTATCGAAGCCCTCTTTACGGTGGTCTTCAAGAGCCGATAAAATCCGCCGCAGCACGTCTTTGGGGCGCACATCATCGGTTCCGCCGCCGAACAGCCCTTCGTACCAAGTGGCAAACGAGCGATTGATTTTTTCCATCATGTCCATATCGAGGCTTCCCTTTTCGCCAAAATCATTATAGTGCATGACGGAGGAAACGTCAATCCGGTTTCTCCAGATCACCCCGGAAGGGCGAGCGGTGTGATACAATGGATGGCGGAGAAGGGGGGGGTGAGACGAATTGGTTCCCGGATTCAAATACCATGTGGCGACCATTGCTGCGATTTTTTTTGCCCTGACTGCCGGTCTTGTGGTGGGCAGCCTCTATGTGTCGCCGCAGCTGGCGGATGGACAGCGGCGGGCGATCCGTTCCCTCAACGAAACGCTAAACCGCGACCTCGCCGCACAAAAAACGGAGATTGCCCGCGCTGACCGCTTCACGCAGGGGATCGTGCCGGAATTCGTCAAAAACCGACTTCAAGGAGAAACCGTCACGCTGATCCAGACCGGCGACTACCCGGAGACGCTGGCGCAGGTGCGCGACACGCTCACCGCTGCCGGGGCCGAGATCGTCGGCGTGGCAAAAATCGGGAAAATGTTAAATCGTTCGAGCAGTATTCTGCTGCCTGCGCTGGCGTCCTTTGCCCAGACCGATCCCGAATTTCCGGGAGATCGCAGTGCTCTCGTCAAGGCGGTTCTTTCGATCCTGCTGAATGACGAAAAATCGGTTTCGGTGCTGGATAAGCTCAGCGGCGCGGATTTGTTGACTTGTGAACGGCTTTCCTCTCCGCCCGCAAAGCCTTCTACCGTTGTCTTTATCGGGGGGAGCCGCAGCGAATCTTCCGGGCATATCGAAAACGTGGATCAATATCTGCTGCGGGCCCTTCTCGGCAAGCGAATCCGCTGTCTGGCCTGCGAAGGGCAGGAGGTAGCGGTTTCCGAGATTGCCCTTTATCGCCTTCTTCATTTGGAAATTTCAACGGTGGACAATGTGGATACCCTGCGGGGACGGTGTGCCCTGGTAATGGCTTTCTCTGCCGAACCCGACGACTACGGGGTGAAGCCGACCGCCCGACAATTGCTGCCGTCCGGGAGAAATTAACAGGAAAACAGACCGACAAAAGCCGGGATCGCGAGGGGAAAACGTATGATTTCAGTCTTGATTCCTGCCTTTAACGAAGCCGAGCGAATCGTCGAAACCATCCACGCCGTGCGAGAGCTGCCCTACAGCCTCGAAATTGTCGTTGTAGATGATGGTTCCACCGACGGCACGGCAAAAAAGGCGAAGGAGGCAGGGGCGGATCAGGTGAAATCTCAGCCCAACCTTGGCAAAGGAGCCGCTCTGAAAACGGCGTTCCGAATGTCGAGAGGCACGACCTTCGTTCTGCTGGATGCCGACCTCGGCGAAACGGCGGCGGAGGCAGCAAAACTCCTCAAGCCGATCCTGGAAGACCGTGCCGATATGACCGTCGCCCTGTTTCCAAAAGACCCGGCAGCGAAACCCGGCGGAGCGGGGCGGGTGGTTCGGCGAGCACGCGAGGGCATCTTTCGGCTCACGCGGCGCACGATGAAAGCCCCTCTTTCGGGACAGCGAGCGATGAAGCGAGAACTCATTGAGGCGTGCGGCGGGTTTGAGAGCGGCTGGGGGGTGGAAGTGGCACTCACGGTTTGTGCGCTCAAACAGGGCTTTCGCGTGGAGGAAATTCCTACGCAGATGAAGCACCGGGTCACCGGGCGTTCTCTTAAAGCCGTCCTGCATCGGTTTCAGCAGTACCGGCAGATCGGCAGGGTGCTGAAACGGCTGGAAGGAGAGGCCCGCCGGGAGGCCCTCGCTGCCGCGCACCACGCTTGACAAAAAGGGAAAGCGGGGGGCAGGGTGACCGCCTCTCTTTGCTCCGTTTGGCGTTTTGGCGGTCTCTCCAAATTTTCTGTGCCGCCGTGCGTTTCACGCAGCGGGGGTGGAAACCGGGCGTACAAAGTGTGTTTGTAACGAAATCGGCGAAAGGAAAACCAATGAAACTCTCGGAATTGTCCCCGGAAGCACTTCAGAAGATTTCGGGCTATCGCTATGACCAGTTGATTGAAAAACACGAAGGCCCCTGGAATTGGAGCGACTGTCTCAAATATGAGCCGCCCGAATTTTTCCCGCACGAAGGTTTTGATCTGCTCCTGCCCATTGTGGCGGATCGAAACCAGTATCTTTCCATCCACCGACTGTACCATGACCCGGTTCAGGAGGTGCTGACGGTCTTTCTGGAGGACTCGATCTATCCGGAGGTGTACGGCTATCCGGCTCCCGAACCGTTTCTTGCGGTGCTTTTTCAAGTTCCGGGTGAGACGTTCTATCTCGCCAATTTCTACCATTCGATGTACCGAATTGCTCTACCCGAAGTGAGGCCGATCTCCCGGATGCCCGATGCCTGACGACTTTATCGGCGGCGATCCCGGCGCGTCGCTGGGTTCCGGCTCTCTGCTTTCGCGGCTCGATGCACTAGATCACCTGCTGACTCGCGCCTCCGGCAAAGTGCCGGAACTGCGCCCGGTCATCGAAGGCGGACTTTCGGCACGAACCCTCTTTCTGGCGGGATCGGCTCTGCTTCTGCTTTTGATTTTGCCGCCCCTCGTCGAGCGGGCACTGCGCCGAGCGGGTTCCCTCGCCCGCAATTTTCGGGGAGAGGAAATCGTTCAGAGTTATGGGACGATGATCGCGCTCTTTGCGGCGGCGATGCTTCTGTTGGCGAATACCGTCATGCCGTCGCGTCAGAACGAGTGGGAAAACGCGCTGATCCTGACGCTGGGCTTTGGCGGGCTGGGCTTTCTCGACGACCGAGTTGGAACCAAAGAACCCAAAGGACTGAAAGGACACGTTCGCGCCCTGCTTCAGAAACGACGTGTCACCACAGGCCTGCTCAAAGCGTGTGGGGGTCTTGCGCTGGCCTTCTGGATTTCGCTTCGGATTTCGCCCGACTTCCGGCCCGGGTTAATGGTGGATGCGCTGCTGATTGCTCTAAGCGCGAATGCTTTCAATCTGCTCGACCTTCGACCGGGGCGGGCCTGCGCCGCATTTCTCGCCGTTTGCACACTCTGGCTGACAACCCTCGTTTTCTCTCCTCCGCTTGGTCGAACGCTCCCGCTGCTGCTGTTCGTCATTCCCGCCTGCCGCGCCTGGGTTTCCGACGCAGCGGCAAAAGTGATGCTCGGCGACACCGGAAGCAATCTGCTGGGAGCGGCGTTCGGGCTAGCTCTCGCGTCCTCGTCGCTCTCCGTTTCGATTAAGGCTGGGATCGTGCTGGCCTTGCTCGCGTTCCATCTGTTCGCCGAGCGTTTTTCGCTGACGCACCTGATCGAGCGAAATACCGTTTTGCGCGGGCTGGATCGTTTGACGGGAGAGAGAGAGGAAGGGTGAAAAGGCGCAGGGGTGAGCGGTGGAGAAACTCCGAAGCCCGCTGACAGCCTCTCTGAAAAGGCCGTTAGCGGGCTTGAACGAATTGAAAAGGAATGTCCTGCGAAAAACTCATTCTCCGACCAATCGTGTGAAATGCCACTAGAGAATTAAGATGCAAGTGACAACGCTTCGCTCGGATCGCTTGGTTAACGGCAGGGTGCGAGTTAACTGCCTGCTCGGTAAACGTTTTGAACCTCCAAGCATCAGCCTGTTCCCTGAAAATAGGCCAAGCGTTTGGATTTTCACCGCGCTTTTGTTGACAATCCCCCTCAAAGCCACTTTTTCCTGTTCCGCATTTCATCTTTTTTCCTCCAGTACCCGCGCCCCGGAATGTTCGGATTGATAAAGCAAGCAATAACGATCCTTTTCCTGCGTATTGTCGGCTTTTCGACCTGGCGAATGCATTCTCAACTTATTTCTTACTTGAACTGACTGCCTGCCTCAACCCTGGACGTGCGAAAAGTCATCCATGTTTCGATGTCGGAGGCAAGGGCCTTCAGGGAGGGAACATGGATGTACATCATATGCCCGGCGGGATACTCGCGGGTCTCGATTTGAGAGCGCAGGTCGGCGTCCAAGCCGAGATGCCGAAGGGTGTACTGAGTCGCGAAATAAGGGGTGGCAAGATCGTAGAGGCCGGAAGCGACAAACACGCGCAGGTGCGGATTTTTGGCGAAGGCGGCGCGGAGGGCTTCGCTCGTGTCGGTGTAACTCACCCATCCGTCTTCACTTTGGTTGAAGTTCCACGATTTCACGCCGCCGAGAATTTCGTACTCGTCGTCGGTTTCGTAGCCCAGTTCGGTGCGGACATAATGATTAAAGCAGGCCGTGTAGGGCGGGCGAATGGTGCTCATACTGGGGTCGTGATCGAAATTTTCGGAAAGAGCACGGGCATCGCGTCCTTTAAAGCGGCTGTCCAGCCGACCGACAGAGCGGTTTTCCTCGCGCAGCAGCTCTTTGCAAAAGCGCATGATTTCAATCCGCAGGTCGCTTTTTTCAGCATAATCCTGGCTTAGCCCCGTGAAGCGGGCGAGCTGTGCCGCAATGCGGGTTCGCTCTTCGGGGGGCAGGGCGTCTCCCTGCATCAGCGCAAGGGTGTAATCGCCGAGCGCGAACGCTTCCGCCTCCTTGAGCGTGGAGGCAAGATCGGACTGAAGTTCCGGGGCGAGTTTCTGGTGAAAAAAAGCCGCTGCGGTGTAGGCGGGCAGATAGAGCAGGTAGGGCAGGTCGTTTCCTTTGGCGGCTTCGAGGGTCTGAAAGTTCAGGACAGAGGACACCAGCACAATCCCGTTGAACGCAATCCCTTTTTCGATAAGATGATCGGCGAGACCGGCGGCGCGAGTGGTTCCATAACTCTCTCCCACAAGGTAGAGCGGGGAAGCCCAGCGTTTATAGCGCGAAAGATAAAGCCGAATGAATTCCCCGACCGCTTCGATGTCTCCCTTGACGCTCCAGAACTTTTTGCTGAGTTCTTCAGTGAGCGCACGGCTGTAGCCTGTCCCGACTGGATCGAGAAACACGAGGTCGGTGTAAGCGAGCCAGGTCTGCGGGTTGTCCACAAGGCGGTAGGGCGGTGCGGGCAGGGAGCCGTCATCTTCCAGCCGAACCCGCTTCGGCCCCAATGCGCCCAGGTGAAGCCAGACCGAGGAAGAGCCGGGGCCGCCGTTAAACGAAAACATCAGGGGGCGGTCTTCCGCATTTTCTCCGTCAGCGAGGGTTTTGGTATAGGCCATAAAAAAAACCTGCGCTTCGATTTCGCCTTTGTCGTTTTTAAGGGGCAGCCGTCCGGTGGTAACGGTGTAGGCCAGTTCACCGGCTTCCAGGGCGAGTTGATGTTCTGTGAAGACCGGAATTTCTTCGGTCATTTTGGGCTTCGTATCGCCGATTTCGGCGGGTTTTTCCTGAGGCGGGATGGTATCGCTCACAGCGTGTGCTCCTGTTTGAGAAAATCGAGAAAGCCGTCGGCGGCTTGAGAAACCAAAGCGTAGGTTTGCTCGAGATCGCCGGTGTACCAGGGATCGGGCACTTCGAGAAAGCCGCAGCCGGGAGCAAACTCCAGAAAACGGAAAATTTGCGCGGTTCCAGGCGGCAGGGCTTTCACATCCGCGTAATTGGAATCGTCCATCGTGAGAAGATAGTCGAAGGCGGTGAGGTCATGAGGAGAAATCTGACGGGCACGCCCTGCATAAGCGATTCCCTTTTCGTTGAGCGTGCGGCGCGTTCCGAGGTGGGCTTCCTCGCCAATGTGCCACGATCCGGTTCCCGCCGAATCCGCAGAAATCCGGTCTTGAAGGCCCCGTTCGCGGACTTTTTGCACAAACACCGCCTCCGCCATCGGAGAGCGGCAGATATTTCCAAGACAAACAAAAAGAACCTTAATCATGCCTGAAGTATACCTGCTCTCCAAACTGCCCCGTTCCCGGCCCCTCTCAAACGACAAAAACGCAGGGATACGAGTAAACGCCTGAGACACCAAGAGCGCAAAGAAAAATAAGAAGAGAAGCGGAAGGACGCAAGGCGTGCCTCCTTTCACCTGAAAAGATTTTTCTGCTCAACTTTTTGTCCGCGTCCTCAAACACAGCTAGGAAAGGCATTTCCCGATGCTAACGGGCAGCCTCTCCATGGAAGGTATCCCACCGTCCGCAGGACGTTTAGCCGAAGGCTCCCCAGACGGGTATTTTAATGCCCGGCGTGTCGGTGCGCCTTCGGCTGGTCTTCTAATGCCCGGCGTGTCGGTGCGCCCGATCGTGCCAATCGTCCTTCGTGTTTAAGATTGTCCCGGTCTTTCGGTGCGCCTTCAACCCTGGTTTGTGCAGGGTCTTTCCGTGTGCGTAACCGGATCGGGCTCTCCTCCAAAGCCCCGCTCAAACGAGAAGCAGTGGAGTACGCCCTTACTGAGCCCCCTTCCAAATCGAAGTGAGAGGCCAGACCGACAGCGTAGAAATGGAGGCGGAATCTCCGCCGAAAAACTGAACCCCTCGGCTAAGCGGGGAAGGAAACGTGAGCGCGGTCAGCACCGTTTCGCCGTCGTTCACGAAAACCTCGACCGAGCAGGCATCCACCAGAAGGTGAAGAGAAATCGGCTGAGTGAGAAACGCGAGCGGCGCGGAAGCCATGCGGGAAAACGAGGGAGAAAACCCGATCTTTCTGCCTTTGATGCGATCTACAAAAATGTGCCCTTCCTTCGGGCTGATTCCGAGGAGGGTCTCCTCTTCCTCGCCGATAAACAACTTGATTCCCGTCTGCCCCTCCAGAGCGGGTGAAAGAACAAACTTCCATTCGGACGGAGTGGAGGTCAGCCCTTCTTCCGCAATCCAGGCGTTCACTTCGGCCATCGTTCCACCAGAAAAACGGTGTTCTTTGCCGCGAAGTTTTCGCAGTTCGTGTACTGGTTTTTGCTTTAGCCGTACCCCTGCCGGGGTATGTTCCAGCCGAACTTCACGTGGAACCGACATCGCGCCTCGCCAGGGCGAGGTCGGCACCTCCCCGGCGTACTGCCAGTTGCTCATCCACCCGATCATTCGGCGATGCGCTTCTCCAGCGGGCGCGTCCGACCAGGAAACGGCGGCATAATAATCCGGTCCGAAGTCAAGCCAGTGTGCCGTTTTCTCGAACGCAGATTCGGGGACGAAATGCGTTCCGTTGAAGCCGCCGACAAAATACTGCCCGCCCGATCCCCCGGCAGGTGCGCCGGAGCCGACATTCACCACCAGCACCCACTTCTTTTCCCTGGTTTTGCCTTCCCCTGCCGTGAGCGGAAAAAGATCGGGGCACTCCCAGATGCCTTCCGTAGACCCGGCAGGGCCGAAGTCGCTGAGCGGCGTCCAGTGTTTTAGATCGGGCGAGGCATAAAAGCCGATCTTTCGCACAGTGGATTTCGAGACGACCATAATCCAGCGGTGCGTCTCTTCGTGCCAGAACACTTTCGGGTCGCGAAAGTCTTTTTGGCCGAGATCGAGCACGGGGTTACCGGTATAAAATGTCCAGGTGCGCCCGCGATCCAGGCTGAAGGCGAGATGCTGATTTTGGAGCAGTTTGTCGGTGTGATGGGCGGTGTAAATTGCGACCATCGGCGGCTCGCCATTTTTGCCAAACCCGCTGGTGTTGTGCAGGTCTACAACGGCACTGCCCGAAAAAACCATGAACTCTTTTTGTTCGGGCAGCGCGGCAGGAAAAGGCTTCCAGTGAACCAGGTCGCGGCTGACCGCGTGCCCCCAGCTCATGTGCCCCCAGCCGTTTCCTTCCGGGTTGTACTGGAAAAAGAGATGATATTCGCCTTTGTAAAAAACCAATCCATTGGGATCGTTGATCCAGTTTTGTTCCGGCGTGAAATGAAATTGCGGGCGGTAGGGTTCCTGATACTGGCCTTTGAAAGGTTGAGCGGGCGGTTGTGCACAAGCGGCTTCAGATGACATCATCTCTCCTATCCCGGCAAGGCAAAGCAGGGGGAAACTGGCGCGGCGCAGAGAGCGGCCACTCTGGACAGTCCGCTCGGCCAAAGTGGTTTTTTGGTTTTGCCGTTTCACGCAGCGATGGCTTTCCGAAACGGCGCAGAGAGGGTTTCCGGCAGCGCGGGCGTGGCTCCTGGCTGTGAAGCGACAAACGAGGCGACTGCGTTGGCGTGATGATTGACCCGTTCGAGAGGCCAGCCCGCCAGAAGCCCGAACGCCATTGCCGCCGTGAACGAGTCTCCGGCTCCCACCGTATCCTGAACCTGGGCGGGAATGCCGGGGTGATCCGACCAGACGCCGTGAGAAAAAAGCAGGCTGCCGTTTCCTCCTCGTGTAAAGGCAATCGTGCTCAGCCCATAGCGTTTGGAAAGTTCATGGAGTTGAGTTAAAGGGTCGCCCGAAAGCCGGAGCATCTCCGAGAGGCGGGGCAGCTCGGTTTCATTGAGTTTGAGCACGGTGGCGAGGGCTAGCGAATCCTCGATAACCCGTTGCGAGTGGTAGTGCTGGCGCAGATTGAGATCGAAGATTTTGAGTGCTTCCGGGGGCGCAAGGCGGAGAAGCCGAAGAATCGTCGCGCGGGACGGTTCGCACCGCTGCGCCAGAGTTCCGAAGCAGACCCCCTCCGCCTCGGCGACGGCTTTTTGCGCCGCCGTTTCTCCTTCAAGGTTGTCCCAGGCCACTCCTTCGTGAATTGTGTAGTCGGGTTCACCGTTCGCTCCCACCTGAACGGTAACCGTCCCTGTGGGGGCATTTGGGTCCGTTTCCAGGCACTGCGCTGAAACCCCGATTGCCGCGAACTGCTTCAGCATTTCGTTTCCGAGCGCATCGTTTCCAATTCGAGAGACCACCCGCGCTTCCGCTCCGAGTTCTCCGGCATGAAAGGCAAAGTTTGCCGGAGCACCGCCCAGCTGTTTTCCTCCCGGCAGCAAATCCCACAACACCTCTCCGATCCCGACCATACGGTATTTCACGGCGGTACTCCTTTCGCGCTTCGCCAGCAGACGCCTTGCCTGCGACGAAATGACAGTTCGATTTTCGGAATCGGAAACCCTTTTTTGCTTTGCAAAACAAAGCCTCCTTCCGTTCTCTGAAAAAAACGGAAGGAGGCTTTGTTTTAACGTGAAAGAGAAAGCATGAAGCGATCCCTCTTTCGACGCTCAACGGTTTGCAGAACTTCTCCTATCGCGGACTAAAGGCAAAGTGCCGCCCCGACCGGGATGCGTTCGGAGAACGCCTTCGCTGAAGGCGTGCAGCGGCGGCCTTCCAACCGTTGCAGTGATCGGGTCTAATCCGCGTTTTGACGAAGATACACCTCGCGGATTTTGCGGACATGGTAGGCGACATTGGCCGAGGTACACCCCACCAGATCGCCCGCTTCCCGCCAGGTATAGCCCTCCATCAGGGCGCGAAGAATGCGCTTCTGAATTGCGGTCAGGTTCTGCATCAATTTCGGAAGATCGAAATCGGGGCGTGGATCGAAATAAATGCCCTTCACCGATTCCGAAAGCCCGTCGTCCAGGGCAAGATGCTGTCGGCGACGCTGAAACCGGATCGAGTCCAGAATCCGCCATTTCGCCCGCTTGAGCAAATGCTGTTCCGGTGTTCCCACCGAAAGATCGAGGCGCGGCAGCATCTCCAGAATGGCGATCCACGCTTCCTGCCGCAGATCGTCGGCGTCTACCCCGCAGCGATGCCCAAAGTAGAGAGCCATTTTTTCAATGCGCGGATGCAGGTCTTCAACCAGTTCCGCCTGAGCGCGGCGTTCTCCGCCGCGGGCGCGTTCCATTACACGCTGCATGGTCAATGCGTCTCCTCGAAATCCGCCGGAAAACAAAACGACCACAAGCGAACCCTTTTCGCCTGTGGCTCCCGGCAAATCGGAGTCGGAACGGACGGGCTTCGACTGCCGCCATTCGACTCGAAATGTACTGAATATCTGGAAGAAAAGCGCGGGTCACGTTTGATTGACACCGATCTTTTTAGACCAAACACTCATGGGTGAGGAGTATGTGATGCGTTGACTGCAGCCGTGAGTTCACGGCTTCCTGAACGTGGGTCACGTTCTGCAGTCAGCATCTCCTCCGGGGGAGCCGCCCCGATTGTCCAAACCAGAAAACCCTGCGGGAACCCTGCCCGTGCCAATCCCAAAAGTTCTTGCCATTGTCTCTGTCAACCTCCGTTCTTAGATTTACAAGCGTTTGGATGCGTGTGGTTTTCCCGGAGAAGGGGCTGTCCTTGTTTCGCCCCGGCCCTCGAAAACTTCCACTTAAGATAATATAGCCCGGAAAACACGAAATACTAAAGGCTCCTTTCACTTTTTTTAGAAATTTTTTGCAAATCGCTCAGGGTGTATAATGAAGCGGCAAAAAATAGCTTTCGCGCCGCCGTTTCACGCACGAAAGAAAGCAAGGATGAGAAAGGAAATCTCTTTGATCGAACCGATGATTCAATCCGTAGATCGGGCGGAGCAGCTGGCACTGCTCGAAACGTTCCCCAACCCGAACCCCAATCGCGACTATACGATTTTTCACCTCTGCCACGAATTCACCTCCGTATGCCCAAAAACCGGGCAGCCCGACTTTGCGACAATGGACATCGAATACGTCGCCGATAAAGAGTGCCTTGAACTCAAAGCGTTGAAACTCTATCTTCAGGCGTTTCGCAACCAGGGAATTTTCTATGAGGCCGTCACCAACCGTATTCTCGACGACCTAGTGGAAGCCTGCAATCCGCGAAAGATGAAAGTAGTGGGTCGGTTCAATGTGCGCGGCGGGTTTTCGTCGGTGATTACGGTAGAGTACAGCCGCTGAGCCGAAACACCTGAGCCGAAAACAAAAGAAAAGCAAAATCGAGGCAACCGGGCAGTTCTTAAAAAGAGGGCAAAAAAATTTGGGGACCGAAGCGGTCCCCATTGGAGGGTCTCTCACGTTCTCTGTTGGAACGCACAGCGGACGGAGACAGTGCCAAAAAAAGGCAGCACGTCTCCTAAACTCGGAAGATCAGAGAGAATGATAGCAAAGATAAGTCTTGCCGAGAGTTCCTGTCCGTTGAAGTTTCCCTCACGCATACATACAGACGGGAGAGAAGCGGGTTCGTTTCACCCGTTTTAAGAAAAAACCGAAAAATTTTCTCCCAAAATCACCCGGCAAACAGGGTTTCACTGTTTGCCGGGTGATTTATCAGCAAGCCCGAAGAGCTCAGAGCACTTCCGGGTTAGGGAGTTCCTGTCGTGTTGTAATTGTTGAGCAGCACGGTCAGATCATCTACATCCACCTTGCCGTTGCAGGTGAGGTCGGCGGCATCCGTGTAGGTTCCGTCGCCCAGCGTAGAGTTGTAGACATTCAGAAGAAGGGTGAGGTCGTCCACATCCACCTTGTTATTGTTGTTCACGTCCCCGGCGAGCAGCGTGACGTTGACATTACTGACGCTTCCGCTCGACAGATTCGCCGCCGCCACTTTCTGAAGCCACTTGGTTCCTTTGATCGCGACATTGTAATTGCCTGCCGGAATGCCGGTGACCGTATAGGCTCCGCCCGAAGTCAGGGTGGCGGTGGCGTTGATGTTGGTTCCGCCGCCGACCGGTCGGAACTGGAGGGTGATCGGGCGTCCCGAAGGCGCAGCGCAGCTTTGCAGGGTGATCGTTCCTGAAAGGCTGTAGGTTTGAGCGATGGTGAAGGTGAGCGCGTTCGATGTGCCCCCGCCTCCGCCCAGAGCCGAATTGAACACCGTTACCGAAGCCGTTCCCGCCGAAGTCAAATCTGCGGCGGGAATGACCGCCGTCAACTGAGTGGGAGAAATAGAGGTGGTGGTTCGGTTGGTTCCGTTCCAGCGCACAATGGACTGCGGATAGAAGTTTGTTCCGGTCACGGTGAGGGTGAACTGGTTTCCGCCCACGCTGCCGGTGGCGGGGCTGAGAGTCGAAAGGGTCGGCGCGTTCAACTTCACTTTTCCAGGAACGCGGGAAACATCGAAAAAGATATTTCCGACGGCACGAAGCAGCACACGACCGTTGACGGTAGCCGTATTGGGAGCCGTAATCACGGCAGAACCCGTGTTGGGAACATTCGCCTGCAAAACAGTGAAGGTGGTTCCGTTGTCCGAGGAGAAAAGCACATCCAATTTCGCGGTGGCGGTGGTTGCGCCTACCGTCCAGTTGATTGTAGTGGCACTGCCTGCCGTCCAGGTAAAGGCCGTCGTGCGCCCGGTCAGCGAAAACGCCGCGCCGTTGGCGGTGATCGTCACGTCCCCGCTGCGAACGCCGCCGCCGCCCGCCCGGTTGTCCCGTACGGTACAGCGAAAGGCAATCGTTCGGTTGACAGTGGGCAGCACTTCACGCGGGGTGGCTGCATTGAGCAGAAGGCTGGACAACTGCGGGAAGCTGCGAGACCCGGAGATCGTAGGATTGAATGAGCGGAACAAAACCCCGCTTGCGGTGTTGGTAGCCGCATTCGTGGAACCGAGATTGTACTGCTCCCAGCAATAGGTCAGGGTGTCGCCGTCGGGATCGGTTCCGGTGGCGGTCATCGTAAAGGGGGTTGAAAGGGGGATCGTGTAGGCGGGGCCGACATTCAGGGTGGGGACATTGTTGCCGGTATTGGAAGCCAGCCCGCACGCCCCGCCTGCGTCTCGATACGAGAGGATCTGTTCCAGGCTTTTGGCCTGAAAGTAGGGGTCGGAATGCGGCTGAAGGTCGTCGCTTCCGCAGATACCCGCATAGGCCATGATGGTCGAGCCGGAGCCGGGTTCATAAGCCGCATTGGAGGCGCGATTGCCGCCGCCGCAGGCCCCCTGCTCTCCATTGAAGGTGTGGTCACCGCTGAACTGATGTCCCATCTCATGGATCACATAATCCACGTCGAATCCGTCGCCGAAGGGATCCGGCGATCCTGTGACGCCGCCCGCTTTCAGGCCATCCACGCAGACACAGGGCCGGTACGCCACGCCGCCGCCGCCCGTTGAAAAGACGTGTCCGATGTCGTAGTTGGCAGACCCCGGCGAGGCATCACAAACGCTCTGGTTTTCGCCCAGCATTGTGCCGCCGTCGTCATTGGTGAAGGGGTCGGTGTTGCCATCAAGGTAAATGTTGAACTGCACCAGATTCAGGCGAATGCAGGTGTCAATCTCGAAAATTCCGTCTACGCGGTTGATCGTAGTGACCATTTTGCTCTGAGTCAGGGAAACCGTCGCCGTTGAAGGAGAGCAGACCGCCTGTGCATATTCGCCGGAGCAGGAGAGCGCGAGTCGGTAGGTGCGAAGCTGAGTTCCTGAAACGTACTGCGGGGTGATGTGAACCCCCTGCGTTCCGATGCCGCGAGCCAATTGAGCGGCGGGGGCAGCATCTACGCATTTCCACGCCCCGGCGGTGCGTTGAATGTCGCTTTCGTAAAAAGCCAGGGCGCGGCCTCCATCGCCGTCGCGGTAGGGATTGATGAAATAGTTGCCTTTGGGGGAATAGACCATCGCATGAAAGCCCGTTCGGGTGACATCAAAGCGGGTGCTCATCGTCGGGTCTTCGACACACTGCCCGGAATAGGTTTTGATGTCGGGGTTTTTAGCGGCGAGTTCAGGGGAAAGAATGGGCGACTCGACAAAGCGAAATGTAAAAGTGCGGCCTGTCGGGGTGGGCAGACTCAGCGTGGCCGGACTTTGCGGCGCAGCGACAGTGAATTCCAGCGGGGCCGAGCGAAGTGCCTGCCGCAGCCCGGTTCCGTCCACCGAAAAGGCGCGATAGGCGTTTAGTTTGCTGAGATAAGGGTGGGTGTCGGGGTCGGAAAGTGCTGTAACTTCAAGGGCTTTCCAGAGTGAGGCTTGAGTTTTCGTCGAAGTGCCCGACGACTTGCCCCCGGTGGGGGTTTGTGCCTTGACGACAGGCAAAGTTCCCAGCAAACCGAGAGCTGCCAGGGCCGATGCGAAATAAAATGATGTTTTCAACGCTGTTCCTTATGTTTTGGAATTTTCCGAAAGCGGCCTTTCCCGCAGTTCCAGAAAACGTTCGTACCCTCTTTGCCACGCAGAAGCCGATTGAGGTTCGGGCCAGTAGGTTTCCAACGAAAATGACCGGCGTACCACGTCTCTTGCTTCGCTAAGAGAACGAAGCCGATCTTTCCCCTTCATTTGCAGAAGGAGATTTCCCGCCGCCGTTGCTTCGACGGGGCCAGCCACCACCGGACGCTCCAGGGCATTCGCCGTGAACTGGCAGAGCAGGCGGTTTTGCGAGCCGCCGCCAACGATATGGACGGTTTGAATCGCCTCATTTCGCAGGAATTCCAATTTTTCTATTGTCCAGCGATATTTCAGCGCGAGGCTTTCAAGGCTGCACCGCACGAACGCCCCCGGCGTTTCAGGCACGGGCTGCCCTGTCTCGCGGCAAAATTCCCCCAGGGCATCCGGCATCGAAACCGGTGCGAAAAATCGCGAACTATCCGGCTCGACCAAAGAAACAAACCCCGCTGCGTCTTCCGCCAACCGCGTCAACTCGGCGTAATCGTAAGGGCTGCCCGCGCTCGTCCAGGCGCGGCGGCACTCCTGAACAAGCCACAGCCCCATCACATTTTTCAACAATCGGTTTGTGCCCAGCACCCCGCCTTCATTGGTGAAATTGTGCGCCAGCGTTTCCTCCGTAATCAGCGGAACCGGGGTTTCGATCCCCACCAGCGACCAGGTTCCGCTGGAGATGTAGGCGAAGTGAGGGTTTTCGGCGGGCACGGCGACAATGGCCGACCCTGTGTCGTGCTCGGCGGGGGCAATTACCTTCAGTCGAGGCAGGCTCAATTCTTCCGCCGCTGCCGAAGTCAATCTTCCTACTTCTTCGCCTGCTTCCAAAATCGGCGGCGGCAGGGAGGGGGACAGTCCAAAGGCCGACAGCAAGTCGGAAGCCCAGGTGCGGGGGTGCGGGTCACAAAACTGACTGGAAGAGGCCATGCTGTATTCGGTTGTTTTGGCTCCGGTCAGCCAGTAGTGAAACAGGTCCGGCAGGAAAAGCAGCGTTTCCGCGCTGTCGAGCAGGGGAGAGCCGTGCTGCTTCAGGGCGAGCAGCTGATAGAGCGTGTTGAATTGAAGAAACTGGATTCCGGTGCGCCGGTAAATCCGCTCTTTGGGAACGATCTCAAACGCTTTTTCCAGAATTCCGTCGTTGCCATGATCCCGGTAATGGCGAGGAAGCCCCAGCAGTGCCCCGTCCCGTCCCAGAAGGCCGAAGTCTACCGCCCACGCATCAATACCCAGACTTGCAACTTCTGTGCCAGAGTGCCTTGCCTCGCTGCAGGCCTTCGCTAATCCCCGCTTAATTTCCAGGTACAGCCGCAACACATCCCAGTGAAGCGTTCCTCCGGCAAGCACGGGTTCGTTTGCAAACCGATGAACCTCCCGGAGGCTCAGACGCTCTCCGTCAAACGAACCGGCAACGGTGCGCCCACTTTCCGCCCCCAGGTCAAAGGCAAGATAGGTCTCGGTGGACAATGGCGGATGCTCCCCTTCAATGGATGTATCGGAGAGGTTCGGGAACAGGAGGACAGATTCCTGCGTGGAGGAGGGGTTGGCGGTGAGGGGTTGGTTTGAGCCTGCAGCCTTGACCGAAGCGATGTAAAGGCTGGACGTAAAAACGTTTCGATAGGTTTTGGTGAGAGTCTTTTGCTGCCCCCTACCCCTAATGGGTGGCAAGAAGGGCGCGAGAAACCACTGTGTCGTGCCGTTCGGCTTCCACGCGCTCCGGGTAGTCGAGCGTGAAATGAAGGCCCCGGCTTTCGCGGCGGCGTTTGGCCGACTGCACGATAATGAGGGCGACCTGCGCGATGTTTCGAACTTCGTAGCTTTCGACGGAGGGAATGACTTCACGATCCAGAAGGCGCAGGGCATTCAGCAAAATCGTTTCGGCTTCGTTGAGTTCAGCGGTGGTACGCACAATCCCGACGTGAGACTGCATCACCTCTTTAACCCTTACGCGCAGCTCATGCGGTTCGGCGTACCCTTCCGTCTCAAACGGACTGAAGTATTTGGGGACTGAACCGACGGAGGCGCGGGTGAACATCCGGGGAAGCGGCGTCGAGCAGAATTGAAGCGTATGGAGGGCCGCTCGGTAACCAAAGACCATCGCTTCGAGCAGCGAATTGGAGGCCAGACGGTTGGCTCCGTGAACCCCAGTACAAGCCGCCTCGCCAGCGGCGTAAAGCCGCCCGATTCCGGTGAAACCGTCGAGGTCGGTTTTCACGCCGCCGCACTGATAATGCTGCGCGGGAACCACCGGAATCGGCTGTTTGGTGATGTCAATGCCGACTGAAAGGCAGCGTTCGTAGACGGTGGGAAAATGATGCTTGATTTTTTCGGCAGGAATTCCGGTGGCATCGAGAAAAACGCAGGGAACGTCTCGTTTTTTGATTTCGGAGACAATGGCCCGTGCCACGATGTCGCGGGGGGCGAGGTCTTTAAGCGGATGGTAATTGACCATAAATGCTTCGCCGTCTTCGTGTTTCAGAATCCCGCCCTCGCCGCGCAGGGCCTCCGTAATGAGAAAGGCGCGGGCATCGGGATGGTAGAGCGTGGTGGGATGAAACTGCACAAACTCCATGTTGGCGATTTCGGCCCCGGCTCGCCACGCCATTGCCACACCGTCGCCGGTGGCAATGAGCGGGTTGGTGGTGTGGAGATAGACCTGACCGCTTCCGCCAGTGGCGAGCAGGGTGGCGCGGGCCTGAAACTCCACGGTTTCGCTGGTTTGCCCGTTGAGCGCGTAGGCTCCGGCGCAGATGCGCCCTTCGATGGCGTCTTGAAGAATGAGGTCGGTAACGAAATAGTGTTCCAGCAGGGAAATATTGGGGTGCTGCTTGACGGCTTCCAGCAGGGTTTTTTCACATTCCCAGCCGGTGTAATCCGCCGTATGAACGATGCGATTGCGGGAATGTCCGCCCTCGCGCCCCAGCGAAAGCTCGGTGTGTCCGTCGGGGAGGGTTTCGGTGTCGAATTTCGCGCCGAGTTCGATGAGTTCGCGAATGCGCCGGGGGCCTTCCTCCACCAAAACCTGCACGGCGTCCTCATGGCACAGCCCCGCCCCCGCCGTCAGAGTATCTTGCACGTGCAGCTCGAACGAATCCGCCTCGGTGTTGAGTACCCCGGCAATGCCGCCCTGGGCCCAGGAGGAGTTGGCATCGGTGCGGTTTTTCTTCGTCAGCAGGGCCACTGAGCCGGAGTCCGCCGCCTTGAGCGCGTAGGTCAGCCCCGCCAGCCCGGAGCCGATCACCAGATAATCGTAAGTTTGTGTCATGGTCGAAAAATTTCTTCTGCTGTCTTTGCCGCACAGCCCAGGGGTTCGTGCAAACGCTTACTCTTTTTTACGTTTCGCGAGCAGTCTAAATGCCAGCTCACGCCCGATTTGTTCGGGAGTTTCCCGGCTGCCGCGCAGAGTCTCTCGATAGATCGCCCCCGTTTCATCGGCAATCAGGCCCCGCACCACAATTTCCGTTCCGGTAATGAGAGAGGAAAACGCGCCGACGGGAACCGAGCAGCCGCCTTCCACCGAAGCCAGAAACGCTCGCTCGGCCCGAACATCGGTGGCGGTGCGCTCATCGTGGAGGGGAGCAAGCAGGGTGAGTATTTCTGCATCTCCGACGCGGGTTTCCAGCGCAAGGGCTCCCTGCGCGACGGCAGGAACAAAAAGGTCTAAACCTAGGTTTTCCGTGATCCGTTCGCCTAGTCCAAGGCGGTTCAGCCCTGCACACGCAAGCACGATGGCCTCGTAACCCCCCTCATCGAGCTTACGGAGGCGGGTATCGAGGTTGCCGCGCAGTTCCTCCACCCGAAGGTCGGGGCGATAATCTTGAAGAATGGCCCTGCGGCGGGCACTGCTGGTTCCCACCCGCGCCCCCTGCGGCAGACAATCCAGTGTTTCTCCAAGACGGGAAATCAGGGCATCGTGCGGGTCTTCGCGGATTGGGATACAAGCGAGTTCGAGGCTCTGCGGAAGTTCGGCGGGCATATCCTTGAGGCTGTGCACCGCCAGATCAATGCCGCCGTTTTGCAGGGCAGTTTCCAGCTCCTTGACAAACATCCCTTTGGTTCCCACCTGTGCGAAGGGAACTCCGCTTCTGAGATCGCCGGTGGTCTGGATGATTTTGGTTTCAATCCGAAGTTCCGGGTGAGCCGCTTGCAGGTGAGAGGCCACCCATTCGGTTTGAGTGCGGGCGAGCAGGCTGCCGCGAGTTCCAATCGTGATGCGTGAAGTCATAGAAAAAAGTATACCCAAAATTCGGGGGAGGGCAGGGCCGCTTTCCTGCTGAAATCACGGCTTGACAAACGATTTTCCCTAGAGTATCCTATGAGGGTTTGAGGGCAGTTTTCGGGGTGTGGCTCAGCTTGGTAGAGCGCAGCGTTCGGGACGCTGAGGTCGCAAGTTCGAATCTTGTCACCCCGATGGGCATAAACGCAGCAGGAGCAAACTTGCCCCTGCTGCGTTTGATTTTAGCGGCTGCGGGAGAAAAGCCGTGCCGGAACCTAACGGGTTCCGGCACGGCTTTTCGGCTGTTCTCTTTACTTGATACTCTGATTACACTTGATTTTACAAACGGGCGAATGGCCCTATTTTTTGGGCATGGGAGGAAGCAGCACCGAGTCGATCACATGGATGACGCCGTTGGACGCTTCGATGTCGGTCTTGACGACCTTCGCTTTGCTGCCCCCGCCGCCGATCAGCATCACGCCCTTTTTGCTGGCGTTCACCGTGAGCGAGGCTCCCTGCACGGTTTTCACTTTGGTTCCGGCTTTGAGTTTCATCACGTCTGAAGCCAGCACTTTGCCCGATACCACATGGTAGGTCAAGATCGCTGTGAGCGTGGCTTTGTCGGCCAGCACCGCATTGAATTTCTTCTCGCCGACTTTCTTTTTCAGTTTGGCGAACGCTTCGTTGGTCGGTGCAAAAACCGTGAAGGGGCCGTCGCCCTTCAGCGTCTCCACCAGCCCTGCTGCTTTTACCGCGGTTACCAGAGTAGAAAAGCTGGGGTTGCCCGCTGCAATATCAACAATGTCGTCGGCCTTGGCTCCGAGAGTTCCTGCAAACAGCATCACCGCAGCCGCTACCGGCGCGAACGCAGGTTTGAACATCCGATTCATGGTTTCAATTCTCCTTGTCATTCTATCTTAATTTGGGGGAAGCGGCTGCGAATCGTCAGTTTATCGCGGTCGCCAGCTTCTGAGTGGGTTTACGAAGGAGAAAGGGCCGGGGTTGCACTTCAAACAAAAAAGATCATTTTTCACTGTTCAATCGTTTGTCAAAAAAGCTGAAACGCCCGCCTTTCCGAGAGGCGGACGAAAGCGGCGGTGTTTCTGCTTTTGCGGCGGCTAGTCCGCACTCCGTTGTTTTCGAGGCCGCAGAGCCGCAACGCCCAGCCCCAGCGAAAGCCAGAAAAACATCGAAATCTGGGCAAACTGCCACGCTGGATTGCCGAGCGCGTCAATGCAAAACCCGACCGAGGCCGCCAGACTTGACAGCAAAAGCCAGCGTCGGATGCCGCCGTCTAAAAACTTGAGCGCACGCAGCCCGGTCAGTAAAAAGGTTCCGATAATCGCAGCAAACAGGCACGCGCCTAGAATACCCTGCTCCGCTGCCGTCTGAAGCCAGTAACTGTGTGCCATTTCTCCGAGGGTGGGAGCCCCGCTTTTCAGCACGTCGCCGCCGCTGCGCCCATAGCCGCTGAACTGCTCCTGATAGATCGGATAAGTGCCCAATCCCGCGCCGAAGAGAGGCCGCTGCTTCACCATTTCTCCGGCGGCGTACCACATTTTTTCCCGGTACTGTAAGGATTTCTGCTGTGCTTCGCTCTCCATCCGCTGCTGGAAAACCGTGATCGAGCCGGAAGCGAAAATCAAAATAGTCACACAACTAACCACAATCAAGGTCGGAATCAAAAACTGCTGAGCGGTGGTGGCGTCCCGGTTTTTCTTGCGCGGGGCGATCAGGCTAAACCCAACAAGCGCGATCACCTCCCCGGCGGCCCCCGCCCACGCCGTCCGCGTTTGTGCAAAGAGCAGGCAGACCCCGGTCATGGCACACGCCACCCCCGCAACGATCCGCCGACCCTGCTCCCGCTCTGTGATCGCCGCCACCAAAGTGATAGGAAACAAAATCATGAGGAGTGCCCCGAACAGCTGGTGGTCTCCTACTGGCTTGGCTGTCATTGCCGCGTTGAGGTTTTGGACACTGGCCAGTCCTACTGCCGCAATCACCCCGGCAACGACTACGAGGGCATCCTGAATTTTCGTCAGGTGCTCGGAGCGTCGGGTATGGTAGGCAATGGCGAAGTAAAGCATCGTGCCCGTGAAGATTCGCATCAGATCAATCGCCCCGATCCGGCGAATTTCCGACGGAGCAATCAACAGAGAAAACACCGTATCTAGCAAAAACAGCAAAACGGCAAAGTTGGCTCCGGTGGCGAGAAACGTCTGTACCTGCGTAACGTTGGCGGCGATCCGCGCCCGAAACACGAGAATTCCTGCCAGCAGTGCCGCCATCAGGCGCAGAGCAAAGTTGGCGGTAGCCGCCGCGCCCGGATTGGTGGGCAGAGCCAGCAGAGGAACCAGCACCACCATGCCCAGCACAACGAGCAGCATCCGGTTTTCGGTGGCCTGCTCGAAGTATTTTTTGTTGCGGCTGGGCTTGTTTTGCGGAGTGGGGACAGCGGTTGACATGGACGTTTTCAAGAATTCCTTTCGCACCGATCACACAGAAAACCAGGCCGAGAGCGTCTCGGCAAAAGCAGGTTCAGTATACCATGCGGGCTTTGTCCCCCATCGAAATGCCCGCAGACTTATTATTGGTTGAAACGAGTGAGATTCCTCTTCCCTCTCTTCTCTGTTCCTGACGGAGGCCGTTGCCCTTGGGTGTCATTGAAAAGGGCTTTGGGCGAGGGGCTGCCCCGGCAGCGACTTTTTCCTCCGACGATCTGTCTTTATCTTGAATGTCCTTAAGGAAAAAGGAAAGACTTTCGATGAGCAAAGATGACCTTGGCGGCCGCATGAAGCGCGACTACGAAAATCGTACCCGCTTTTTGCTCCCCCGCCGCACCTATACCCTGATTCGCATGGATGGCAGATCGTTTCACACCTACACACGCGGGCTGGATCGTCCCTTTGACACGGGCCTGATGGAAAATATGAATTGTACCGCTCTGGCCCTGTGTGAGCAGATTGCCGGGGCGCGATTCGCCTTTATTCAGTGCGATGAGATCAGCCTGCTGCTCACCGATTTCGAGACCCCGCAGACGGAAGCCTGGTTTGATTTGAACCTGCAAAAGAGGGCTTCGCTGTCTTCCTCGATCTCAACGGCGGCCTTTAATCGCCAGCGGCTGCTTCGCCACTGCGGATCGGCTGAAACCCTAAACTTCGCTCAGTTCGACAGCCGCGTTTTTCAGATTCCGATGCCGCAGGAAGTTGATCACTATTTTCTGTGGCGGCAGCAGGACGCCGCCCGAACTTCCCTCTTGATGACGGCACGGGCGCACTTTTCGCACCAGAGGCTTCAGGGCAAGTCGTCGTCCCATCTCCAGGATTTGCTGATGCGGGAGAAAGGCATCAATTGGAATGATTTGCCCGTCGGGTTTAAGCGGGGACGCTTTGTTCAGAAAACCATCGAGAGGCAAAACCGAGACTACCGAGACAAGCGCACCGGCAAAAGGAAAACGGCGGACAACGTGGAGAGGCAGGTTTGGAAAACCGTCGAGCCGCCGATTTTTTCAGCAGACCCGGCCTGGCTTTTGGCGCAGATTTCCACAATGTCTTCGGTTTAATGGGAAGACCGATCTGAAAAGCAGAAGAAACTTTCTTTTCTGCTTTTTTGTCCTTACACCCCCTCACCTCTATATCCGTCCTTTTTTTATCCGCTCCAGAGGCTGTAAATCGGAATGTTGTAGATCAGTCCCAGCAAAGCCCAGATGCCCCCGATAAGAAAGTCACCCAAAATAACCCCGAAGAAAAACGGAAGGGCGGCTTTGTAGAGTTTCAACCCTCCGTAGCGCAAGATCGAAACTTTGACAACCCAGGCAATGAGCAGGCTGGGCCACATCCACCACATAGACCACCCGCCCGAAAGACAAAAGCCGAGCGGATGGAACGGAAACCCAATCGTTCGCATCCGCAGTAACGTCAGGCCCGCCGTGATGAGAAATCCTAGAGACATACTCTGAATGGCGGGCACGTCCGGCTTGGAGGGCGAGGAAATCCAGCCCGACAATTTATTGAACGCCTCCTGGCCGAAACCCAAAGATGACCACCCGTGAATTTTTCCTGCCGCCCCCATTTGATAGGAGAGGTGAAGCGTGATCCAAAATGTTGAGAAAATGCCCACCCCCGCCGCCAGCATCACCGCAAACAGCGTACCGCGTAGATTCGTGCCGCTTTCCTTTCCCATTTTGAAGGCTTCGAGCTGGTGCGGCATGGCGTGTGCCCGGTACGCCCGGTTAAACCAGTAGTAGAGGGTCATCACGCCCATCGCGTTCTGGTTGAGGTTTTGCGAGCCAAACACCGAATAGAGCGTTTGATTCGGCCCGATAAAGTGCAGGTCGTGCGCGGGGGGACCGAGTTCCGCTCTCATGCGCGTGACGGACAGAGCAATCACGAAATAAAGGGCGAAAAACAAAACGGCCACCCAGATCGGCATCTTTGCCGCCGCCGAAAACGCGACCAAAAACAAAAACCCTCCTCCTGCCCCCAGCAGGGCCCAACGATAGCGCATCGGTTCCTGACTGTCGTCCAGATCGCTCTCTCCGGTTTTCCCAAACGCTTTAGTCCAGATCGCTTTGATCTGGCTTCGCATTGTCCAGAGGGCGAACACGGTAACCGCGACATAGCCGCCGAACATCTGCTCGTCAATATAGGGCGAACGGGGGTTGCTCTCCAGAAAGCCGAAGGCACTGCTTGCGATTTTCTCGAACTTCCAGTAGAAAAAGAAAAACCAGCAGCTGAAAAGCAGGTCGGCGGGCAGGAGAGAGCCGATCCCAACGATAAACGGAAAAATTGCCAGCGGTGTCCAGCCAATCGCGTTCCAGGGTTTTTCGGTGAAAAACTGCGCGGCATCCAGCCCGTTGAACGTGAGGGCAGGAAGGTTGGGAAACAAAAAGTGAAGCCCGTTCAGCAGATTCAGCCCGCCTGCCACCGCAAAACCAAACCAGAAAATACGGCTTTTGTACAGGGAGCCGTCTTCGGTGGTCATGGCAAGCGGCAGCTGCACCAGCGGGTAGGAAAGACGTTCCTTTTCCGTCCATTGAGAGCGAACGAGCGTATTGAGGCAGGCCATCGTCCAGAGAAGGGCAAAAATAAACAGGCTCCAGAAAAACGCAGGAACCATCCAGGCACGAAGATGCTGCGGGGTATAAAGCGTGGAATCGCCGACATAATAACCGCGCAGGGCCTCTTTGTCGGTCACCGTAAGCCACGAAGGAAGGGAACTGAGAAACTTATCCCAATTGTTGGAGGGGGTGGAAAACCAGGCCGCGTGCCCCATCAGCGTGATGAGCGGCGACATGAAATCCACCGCGCACATTGCCGTTGAAACGGAGACCATGCTGAAAATTGTCAGCAGCTCGCCCTGCCGCAGTGCCTTTTGCGGGGAAACGCGCTTGAGAAACCGATTGCCGGTGACGATCATCAGCAGAAAGAAAACGGCGGTGAAAAAGAGGGAGCAGGTCGAACTGAAGGCGCGTCCATCCACCCGTTCCATTAAGACCACCCAGAGGGTATTGAAAGGGATACAGATCAGACCAAGCAGAAGGGCTCGCGGTGTTACGGGGCGCGTCTGGCGCTGCGGGGCAGAGGAAGGCTGGCTCTCTGCCGGAGTTTGTAAGGGCTGAACCGACATAGGCTAAGAGTTCGTCGTCGTCGAAGATGTTTCCTGCCCGTCAACGCCGAAACTCGCAAATCCGTCTTGCAAAGGGCAGGAGACACCGCTGCCCTCTGCGGCGAGTGTCACTTTCGAGGGCGGCTGCCGGAGGTATTGTAGTTTCGCAGCAGCAAGGTCAAGTCGTCCACATCTACCCTGCCGTCCAGGTTAAGGTCGGCATGGGAGGAATAGATTCCATCCCCGCTTCGGGTGTTATAAACGTTCAGCAGAAGTGTTAAATCATCCACATCAATCACATTGTTATTGTTGACATCCCCTGCCAAAAGAAAAGTGGCGGAGGGAACGGTGTAGTTTGCATTGGCAACCGTCAAGGCAATGTTTTTTGCCAGATACCGCTGTCCTTTGATTCGCAGAACGTAAGTGCCGGAAGACACCGCAGAGAGAGTGTAGGCTCCGTTTGGCCCCACATTGAGAGTCACCATTTGGTCGGGCGATCCTGTTTTTCGCAGAGTGAAAGTGATCGGCTGCGCAGGAGCCGAAGCCGAAATTCCCTCTAAATTCAGCGTTCCTGACACGGTGTAGACAGGAGGTGAAACGGTGACGGAGATCGGTGAAGAAACCGCTTCGGTTCCGTTTTGCAGCTCGTAGGCTTTCGTTTGCAGCGTGTGGATTCCCGTGAGGCCCGTCGTGTTCCAGTCGAAGGTGTAGGGAGCCAGCGTGTCGGAGGCGAAGTATGCCCCATCCACATACAAATCTACCCGCCCCAACGCCCCCTGAACACTGGCATTAGCCCTCACGGTCACCTTCCCGGACACCGCGGCTCCGTTTGTCGGAAAGACGGTGGTCACCGCAGGCAGTCCATCGGAAAAGTAAAGATTGCCGTTCCAAGACTTAAACTGCTCCAGGTCGGTGAGATAACGCCACCAGTTCGCCAGAAAGTAGTCGGTTCCGCGTCCCGCCTGATGCGGCATTTTGCCATACCACCAGTTCAGGTACTCGCGCTGAGGGTCTGTACCGTTCGGCGACCATTCCCGTGCATTGAACGAGCGGCGCACCCCCGTAAAAGTCGGGTAGTTGTTCCAATCGTCCGCGCCGCTGGAAACGATACGGGAGTTGTTGTAGTCGTAGTCGCTCGTGCCGTTGACGGGGTAGTGGACGTTGCCGACCCCGCCCTGCCCGAACAGGTCTTTATCCAGCAGAGCAAATTTGTTCCAGTTGTGGTTCAGGTTCGCTTCCCAGGAGCCATAGGAGTGAACCATCGTGCCTTCAGCACGATGCCCAAACGAATGGATCGCTTCTCCCGCGCCGCGCTCGAAGTTCCATCCCATCATGGCAAACACCCGTTCCCCTGCCGGGTATGAGGGGCCGTTGATCCAATAAGCACCTTCCCCCGCCATCGCGGATTCCCACATTCCGGCATAGGGCAGAGCGTAAATCCAGACTTCATCAATTTCCCCCGCATCCACCTTTTGCGCCAGGTTTTTTTCTCGGATAAACCGGGCATAATCAAACGTGCCCTGATGCGGGTTTCCTGCGGCATAAGCCTGATCGAAGGAGAAATCATCGTATTGAAATCCGTCCTCATAAAAAGGATAGGTATCGTCTATCTGAGTCTGCACAATGCGAAAACGAGCGAGATCGTGGCTGCTGCTTCGCAGGTCGGCCATCACTCGATTTGTCAGCGACACCGGGTCATCCCAGCCGTAAACCGTGTGCATTCTCAGCCCGCCGTGCAGCGGCATAATCGGATCGTAGATGTAAAGCAAAACTTTCGGGTCAATGGCATGGGGGTTGACCCCGGCAGGCGGAGGCGGCCCCGCCGGGGGCAGCGTTCCGGGCGTGAAGGAGATAAACTCAAACCCGTCATAGTCCATCGAGAAGCCGTAATCCCACGTATCTTGATGAATCTCGATTTGTGTGATGTCCGCCATCGTAGGAAAGCCCGTGACCGTGCGAACCCAGGTGCTGTTTCCCTCCAAGGGAATTTGATAAAATTTCCAGGCTCGGTTTGGCGTGAGGGTGCTTTGCGGCTCGTACCGAAAACTCCCATTTGGGCTTTTGAGAACCACCACCGGTTGATTGCCCTGGAATCCAGAGGGGTTGGGATTGACGGCATACGTCCAGAATTTGAGGAAATTTTTCGACGTAAGATTGAGGTGAACCGAGCCGGTTTTAGGGTAGCGTACTCCGGTATCGAAGCCGCTCAAGGTCTCGAAGTGAAGCGCGTAATTTCCGACTTTCACGCGAGCGGTGCCGTCTGTCACGCTCGACGCAGCTCCCTCCGAGGAAAAAGTTCCCCAGAGGGCGGCGTTGCCTTCGGTGAATTCCTGTGCCTTCAGGCAGGGTGAGGCTCCGCAGAGCAAACTCAACCCTAAAATGAAAAATCGGCCTTTGAGTGTCATCGTCGTCTCCTCGCAGCAAAAACGTCGGCGGTCGGCAGTACCTGCGTTTTACACACACTGACTTTAGATTGTGCAAAAGGCTTTCTGAGTCCTTCTACGAAGCGGAGTGCCGCCATTTTTTTTCACGCATTTGGCCGCGACTTTGTCAGAAAAACTTCGGGGAGGCAAAGACCAGGAAAAGAGAAAGAGCGGATTTCACCGGGAACCTTCCTCGCTCGCCAACGGTAAGCAAAGAAGTACCTAGTTCAATGTCTGTCTTGCCCGTTCGTGAGCGTTAATTCGGGCTCGGTTTGAGCGTGATGAGAAGCGACGCGAAGCATTCCCTGCCCGGAATTGGTGGAGGGTTGAAGCAGTGTTTCTCGATCCAAACGATTTTCAAGGGGTGACCCCAGCGAAATCACGCGCCATTCCAAAGAGCGGCTGAGGTCATCTGTTCCGGTCTGCGAAGCCAGCACCAGCCAGACCGCCCGCTGTCGGCAGTAACGATAATGCAAAATATCCACGGAAGGGTACATCCTACAACTAAACTTCGGTAAAGATTTTAGCAGATGCTCAGCAGCAACCGAGCAGGCATTGGAAGATTTTGCAGAATAAAAGAGACAAAATGAAAGTTTTTTCAAGAGCTTGGAGATTGGTTCTGGCGGCCCCCGGCATTCTGCTGCTGGCCGGATGCCGGGGGCCGGAAGCCGAGATTTCGGCGTCCCCCCTTGCCGTTACCTCTTCAGGAAAGGCAGAAAAGGTAAAAATGAAAGTCAAAGTGTTTAACCGAGCAGGTGAATTGATAGAGGCCGAAACGCAAAAGGTCGTGAAGAGCGACGCCCAGTGGAAGGCGCAGTTGACGCCTGAACAATTTCAGATTGCCCGAAAGCAGGGCACGGAACGCCCCTTCTGCGGCACACTGCTCGACAACAAAAAGCACGGCGTCTACACCTGCGTCTGCTGCGGGCTGCCGCTGTTCGCCTCTGACTCGAAATTCCAGTCGGGCACGGGCTGGCCCTCGTTTTTCAAGCCGGTTTCCGATGAAAATGTGGTGACGCACGAGGATCGCAGCTACGGGATGGTGCGAAAAGAGATTCTCTGCGCTCGCTGTGATGGACATCTCGGCCATGTTTTCGATGACGGGCCTGCCCCCACCGGGCTTCGTTTCTGCGTAAACTCCGAGGCACTGAGTTTCGTGGACGAGTCGCAGCTCAAAACAATCGCCGATCCTGACGCGAAATAACCTTCCGGCTGTTTGATAAGGAGTGAGTTTTTCTGCTGGGCAAAAAAGATCAAAGCAAAGTTTTATCCAAGTCGGCGTCTATCGCTTAAGAGCAGTTCGTTAGACTATTTTCTGGCCGAAATCACCGATGACGTGACAAGAGGGATGATTGTGGAAGCGAACCGCTTAAAACAGATTCGCCCCTGGCTCTTTTGAGCGGGCATGAAGACCGGGCATTCAAATTTCGGGACACTCTTAAACACGAAGGGCGATTTGCACCATCGGGTGCACCGGCAGACCGGGCATCTCAATCCCGTTGAGGGCGCACCGACACGCCGGGCATTAAAATACCCGTCTGGGGAGCCTGCGGCGAAACGTCCTGAAGACGAAAGGGTGAGTGCGCCCCTGTTCGCCACACGACAAAACCATTTTGCGCCTTTGCTTAGAAGGAGACCGTTTCACCTGCATCCTCTTTTTTCTACCCGAAGGCGGCAGACTTTGCGGCGACGGGGAGTTTCGATGGCGGCGTTAGAGGGGAATTTTACTCTGCGAGTTTTCTTTGCCCTGCGCTCTTCTTGCTAATGGGTGCTGCACAAGCAGAACCCGGTAGGAAAGCACAATCCACTAAAGCGTACGTGGAAAATCCCCAGGGTTGGCTGATTTCGTTAAAGCCAAACCGACGCACTATCGAGATTATTGGGGAAATTTACGATTGAATTGGGCTGCTGCCCGTGTACTTGCGAAACGGCAGCATTGCATTGCATCGTATGAGCTGCTGACCCTGTTCGAAAACGAAAATAACAAGTACGATTTTGTTCTACTTACGGAATTTGCCGGACGCAAATAACTCGATACGGTGAAGGTGAATTTCAACAAGGTGTTCGCAAAAATGGGCGGGATAATCTTGGTTAAAGGGTTAAAGCCGCGTGAAACGGCGGATAGTGTCGAGTCGAAGACATTCCGTGAGGCAGAGTTCGGAAAGTAGAAGGACGAAACGAAGAAAGCGATGTGGAAACCGCTTGAGCGCGAAGCCTTGCTCAAATGTTCGGGATTTCATGCCCATAGCGGCCTCTCTGCTCACCACCACCGCTTCAGTTTTCTCCCCGGATGTTCCGGCCCCTTTTCGCCCTGCGAAGAACCTCTTCAATTGCGGTTTAGCGACCGGAGCGAACCGTTACGCCGAGGCAGAAAAGACGGGAGGTTGTGTCTGATCCAGTGTCCACGACGCGCACCTGGGTTAAGGTTTGCCCATTGAACACCGGAGGCAAAGCGATCACCACTTTGTCGAGCCGGGTGTTGCCCGTGCTCGAAAATACCTGCTGCGTGGTGGTTCCGTTAATCGCGTTTGGGCTTGGCCCCTGTTTGTAGCACCGGATGTCTCGGTCTCCAAGCAGATTTTTTCGGTAACTGGTTCCATTGGCTGCGAGACACTCGACATAGCCGGAAACCGTCGGCCCTGACTGCCCCTTGATCGTTCCCAGCAGCAAATGCACCTCCCTCGCCGTATAAATGCTGACGGGCAGGGTTAAGGTCGTCGAGTCTCCGCCATACGCGCTCCAAGTGTTGGTTCCCCCCGACGGCTCCAGATTAAACGGAACCGAGCCGTAGGTGGTTTTCCCCTCCGCAAACCCGGTCACCCCAAACCAGATTCCTGTCGAGGAGTCCCCGTAGCGCGTTGTGGCATAAGGAGCAAGGCTGAGCGTGTGCCAGCGGCAAAGAGGATAAATCTCAGAAAGCGTCAGATTTTTTCCATTGTAGGCTGCAGCGGCGGTGACCTTGAAGGTGTTGGGGGTGACCCCGCTGTTGTTTTCGATGCGAACGGAAAGAGTGCCGCCGCCGAGGGCCCGGTTCGTCTCAACATAGGGCAAAGTCACGCCCAGCCACATCGTTTTCCAGTAGCCGTATTCCAGCCCGCCGTGTGCCAGCAGATACAAATGATTGCCGTTGTCCATACGTTTGGAGAGAATTCGGGTAGACATCGCTGTATCAATCGCAACAAAAACCAGCATCATCGCCACGATAAGTGCGATAATGGCAAACAAGGCTACACTGCCCCGGTTTCGAGAGCGCGGACGGTAAAGGCGGGTGGAATTGATCAAGGGTAATTTCTCTCCGGGCTGAATTTTTAGAAAGCGGCTCAATCAGTATTTGTAGAGGTGAACGCCATAATCGCCGTCAGGATCGGTGGCATCGCTGTAGAAATCGGTGCCGGGAGCCAGAAACAAATAGCGGGCCCCGGCGGGGATCGTCAGCACCGCGTAGTTGTTTCCAATCTGGAAATCTTGAGCGATATCATTGTTTCCGACGAAACGATGCGAGGTCGTCACCGTCCAGACATTATCGGCAAAATTCGGCGCAACGGCTCCCGGAACCCGGTTTAAGTTTGTGGAGGCCAGCAGTGTTGGCGAGGAACTGAAAACCCCCAGCGTGGTGCTCACATTGTCGCTTCCAGTAAGACTCTGCTTGAAAAAACCGACAACTTCCAGAACCACCTGATCGCCGGGAGAAAAGTCGTAGGCCTGGAGATCAATAGGCGGGGCATCGGTGGCGAGTGTTTCACCGCTGATCTGGAGGTAAGTGGAAGTTGGGACGATGGGAATGTAGACCGAGTTGGAGTTGGCCCGCCGCATCATAATCCCCCAGGTCTGCTCGAAGCCGAACGAGTTAACGCCCTCGGTGGCAACGCCTTTCACCCGTACTCGAACCGCGTTGGACACGGGGTCGAAGGTGACATCCAGAATTTCGACACCGTCATAAAAAGGATTTCCTGCCGAGTCGCGAGTCCACACCGGGTCGGGGGTAAAGGTGGTGCTTCCGGCGGGAGCGGTGGCCCGCCAGATAACGCCTCCCCCCACAACGGCAGGGTCTCCAGTGGTATCGGACAGATAAAACCGCACTTTGCTGTCTTCCTGATAGCGACACCATCCCCCTGTCCAGGTCTGGGCGTAGTTGTTACCGGTGGCTGAAGGCAGCGTGAACTCGAAGACCGCATTGCCGTTCACGAGAATTTTTTGCATTTTCATCGCATCGTGAATTTCATTCGTGAGTGCGATATTGAGCATGGCATATTTGCGGGTGGCCAGAGCGCGGGCGGTTTGCAGCCCCCAGCGAATCATGCACTGCGCGTAGATGTCGCCGACTGCCGCCATCACCAGGGCAACGATCAGCATCACGACCACGAGTTCCACAAGCGTATAGGCGAACTTTCGAGCGGGCGGTTTGCGGAGAGAGAAAGTCTGTTTCATAGGCGGCTGAATTGGGTTTCGCGGTTGAATTTCGGAAAAACGACTGGCCTTCATTGTTTGGCGGTCATCAGGGTGAAAGCGTTTACCGAGCCGTCAATCATCGCTGCTCCCGGCTGACCGCTCCAGGTCACGCTGACCGAAATCTCCTGGAGGTGCGTGTTAGCGGCGTTGTTGTCGAGCGGGCGCACAATCCAGCGAATGGTTGCGTTGGGCGGAAGCGGAGAGGTGTAGTAATCGGAAACGGGGATCGAGCGGTCCAGCGGGACAAGACATACGGCATAGGGTTTGCCCAGCAGCTGCTCAATCCAGTCTTGCGCAATTCCGACGGCGATGCGCTCAAACCGGGCCTTCTGAGTGACCTGCGCTCCCTGAGCGCATAGGTCTACGAGCAGCACCAGCGCGACTGTCAGGATCACGAGGGCGACAAGCATCTCGACCAGCGTGAAGCCCTGCCGTTTTCGGCGGGTTTTCCTGGAGGCCGGGGTTGAGAAGTCAAACGTTTTGCGATCAAACGACACGAGCGGCATTCACCATTTCCTCCGGCGGCAGGGGCCGTTGTTCTGAAACGGGTTCGTTCTCACGACCAAAAGAGAAGTCGAATGAATTATCGGTTTTCAACGGGGGGACTATTCAATCTTTTTGTTGAAGACGGAGCTGCAATTGAAGGACGACCCCGAAGAAAGGGCCGCCTGTGCCCGCTCTCTTTACATTCGCGCCTCTTTTCGCTATAATGTGCCGTCTGCAGTGGTTTTGAGCCTGGGGCGGTGCTGCCTCGCTTGTTTCCCCCGACCGTTTCGCTTTTCTTCCAATGCTGGAGAGAGATCACTTCACCCCGCAAAGGTGGGATTCTGCCCCATGTCCCTTTTTAGATCGTACCAGACCGATGACTTCTTCGATGAGATGTTCGAGGCGGATGGAAGCCCGCGCCCGCACTATCGCAAACTGTTTCAGCAGCTCGCTCGTCTTACCCCGGAGGAGTTTCGCCGCCGCGTTGCCCTCGCCGATAAAACCCTTGTCAATCAGGGAATCACCTTTGCGGTGTACGGCGACGGCGCAGGAACCGAAAAGCCCTTTCCCTTCGACCTGATCCCGCGCATCATTCCCGCCGACGAGTGGGACCTGATCGAACGCGGATTAAAGCAGCGGCTTCATGCGCTAAACCTTTTTCTTCACGACATCTACCACGAACAAAAGGTGCTCAACGCCGGTGTGATCCCCCGCGAACTCGTTGTCAACGCCTCGAACTACCGCGCCGAATTTCAGAACGCCAACCCTCCCGGAGGAATTTATGTGCATATCTGCGGCACGGACTTGATCCGAGATGCCGACGGAACCTACCGGGTTCTGGAAGACAATCTGCGAACTCCCTCCGGCGTTTCGTATGTTCTGGAAAATCGAACCATCCTCACACGGGTCATGCCGTTTTTGTTTCGGGATTTGCCGGTTCGCCCCGTAGACAATTACACCACGCAACTGCTCTCGAACCTGCGCGAGCTCGCCCCGGAAAGCCGTCAGAAGTCGCCAAACGTCGTTCTGCTGACGCCCGGCGTGTACAACAGTGCCTATTTCGAGCACGCTTTTCTGGCGCAGCAGCTGGGAATCGAACTTGTGGAGGGGCGTGATCTGGAAGTGCGCGACAACCTTGTTTACATGAGAACGACAAAAGGATTAGAGCGGGTAGACGTGATCTATCGCCGCGTGGACGACGATTTTCTCGATCCGCTGGTGTTCCGAAAAGACTCCTCCCTCGGCGTTCCCGGCCTGGTGTCTGCGTATCGGCACGGCAATGTCGCCCTCGCAAACTCGATTGGCACGGGAGTTGCAGACGATAAAGTGATTTATGCGTATGTGCCGCGCCTCATCAAATACTATCTGAATGAAGAGGCGATTTTGCCCAATGTGGAAACCTATCTCGCCAGCGAAGAGAACAGCCTGACCTATATTTTGGAAAATCTCGACAAACTTGTGGTAAAAGCCGCCAACGAGTCGGGAGGCTACGGGATGCTGATGGGGCCGCAGGCCCCGCAGGAAGAGCGAGCAGAATTCGCTCGGCGCATCAAAGCCAACCCGCGCAACTACATTGCCCAGCCGCTCATCGCCCTTTCGCGTGCCCCTGCGTTTTGCGGCGAAACCTGCGAGGGGCGGCACGTGGACCTGCGGCCCTATCTACTTTCCGGCAAAAGCGGCATGACCCTGATCCCTGGCGCACTCACCCGCGTTGCCCTCAAAAAAGGCTCCTATGTCGTCAATTCTTCGCAGGGCGGGGGATCGAAAGACACCTGGGTGCTCGCCAAAGAGGGGATGAGTCAGGCTCAGGGCGGCGGCGGGCAAACGCAAACGATGGGGGGAATGAGCCAGAGCCAGGGTTTTGGCGGGTCAGAGATGCCCGCGAAAGGAGCGCAGTGATGCTGTGTCGTGATGCCGACTCCTGCTATTGGATTGGCCGTTACGTGGAACGTGCCGAAGCAACGGCACGCATGGTAGACGTTCACTATCATGCCGCTCTCGACTCAGGGATTACCCTCGACTCGCAGAATTCGGAAGAGGTGGCTCCAGGAGAAACCGAGCCGCCGATTCACTGGGCTTCGCTGCTGAAAATTTCGGGTTCGGATGAGGATTACTACCGCCGCTACGAAACCGAAACCGACCGGGAGATTCTCCAGTTTTTCGCCTTCGATCTGCAAAATCCGCACTCGATTGTGTCCACCTGGAACCGGGCCCGTTCCAATGCCCGCTCGATCCGGGAGCAGCTCGCCTCCGAGATGTGGGAAAGCCTGAATATTTTCTATCTGGAGCTGCAGGAATGGAATGTGGATCGAGTGCTTCACGGCTCGCCGCATGAATTTTTCGAGCGGGTGAAACGAGCATCTCATCTGTTTCAGGGCATTCTGAACCGAACCCTGCTGATGAGCGAAGCCCGCGAATGGCTGGATGTGGGGCGATTTCTGGAGCGCGGCGACCAGACCGCCCGCCTGCTCGATGTGAAATATCATGACCTGCTGCCCGCCTATCGCGCCAAAGAGGAAAACGCCCATCCGCCGGTCGAGCCGCTCGGTGTCGGCTCTCTGCTGGATATTCACGGCTGGATTGCCGTGCTGAAGTCGGTGAGTGCGTTCGAGATGTACCGCAAGGTGTATCCGCAGGGCATCCGCCCGTCGTTCGTGGTGGATTTCCTTGTGCTGAACTCGCAGTTTCCGGCGTCGGTGCGGCACTGCGTCCGACGGGTGGAGGGCTGCCTCAAACGGATTGGAGACGGCCCCGAAGACAGCGACACGGCTTTGGAACCGCAGCGGCTGATCGCTCGCCTGATGGCCGACCTGGATTATGCACGTCCGGCGGTCATTATCAAAAGCGGGCTTCACGAATTTTTGGAGAATGTTCAGCTGCAGTGCGCCGATCTGGGCGACTCGATCACCAAAACCTATCTCTCCTATTGACAGGCTTGAAGACATCGGGCTTCGTCACCGGCCTCTTCTCAATCGGCAGCGACGCGGAGGCACAAAGAAATTTGGAAAACCGCCAAACCGCGAAGAACGTCAGGAGAAAATTCACCGTGCGGTGAAAAAGTGATTATGCTTGTGATTATGCTTGATTGAAGGCGTCTCCCCGTCTTCAGGACATTGGTCTTTTTGTGGGAAAGCGGTTCCTCTGGCGGGTGTTGGAATGCCCGATCTGCTGTTCCGAAAACCGAACCGCCTCCACGCGGAGCGATCCATCGCCGGGGGCGGAAAGACCAGTGATGCGGTCGGATCTTTTGTTCCTTTGTGTGAGGTAGAATCTCTGCGTGAGGCCCTATCGTGAAACTTCGAGTTCGACATACCACGCAATACGCCTACCCCTCGCCTGCGTTCGACAGCCACAACGAAGCGCGGCTTATGCCCCTGACCGACGCGGAACAGACCTGCCTTGCCTTTCGGCTGCGCACCGAGCCGGAAGCGAAAGTGTTCGACTACGATACCCCGGTGGGCCGAGTCCATCACTTCAATGTGCACGGGCCGCATACAATGCTGCAAATTCGCGCCGAAGCCGAGGTGGTGACGGACCGGATCAATCCTTTTCGCCGCCTGCAGCTGGTCAACGACGACCGCGATTTCTATCTTCAGGAGCGGGTGCGCGGGCGCTACGCCGAATTTCTCGCCCCAACTCAGCGCGTTCCGCTGCTCCCGGAAACCGAGCGTATCGCCAAAGTCGCACAGGATCAAGCGGGGGTGGCGGTCGCCTCCTTTCTGATCACGGTAAATCGCTTGATGCATCGCGTGTTCGCCTACGTTCCCGGAGCCACCGATGTCAACACCTCCATTTTGCAGGTGCTAGAGCAAGAACGCGGCGTCTGTCAGGATTTCGCGCACCTCATGCTTTCGGTGCTGCGCGGGCGGGGAATCCCGTCGCGCTATGTCAGCGGCTACCTGCATACAGGGCACGATCCCGCCACTCAGGAAGAGCCGGAGCAGACCCGCGTTTCCAACGAAGCGATGCACGCCTGGGTCGAGTGTCTTCTGCCCGACGAAACCTGGTGCGGCTTTGACCCCACCAACAACCTTGTGGTCAATTCCCATTATATTAAGGTGCATCATGGGCGTGACTACGGCGATGTCACCCCGCTCAAAGGTCTTTATCGCGGTCCTCGTTCCTCCGAACTCAAGGTGTCGGTGCGCGTGACGCGAGAAGAGTGATCTTCTCCGAGCGGAAAAGAGGGCGGCCCGCGCCGGGGGACAGCAGGCCCCTTTTGCTCCTTCGTGCCCTTGGCTTTCCCGTAGATTTCTGTAACAATTCAACCGCCCTCTCGTCTACTCCTTTCAGTAAGCGGCGCAAAACGCGCAAGAAAAGGGTACACTGTTGAGACGATTCGGAAGACAACCAGAGACGGAGGAAAGCAATGGGCTATGAACCGGCCAATGCTGCCCCCATTCCCCTGGGGTTTCCTCTTCACTCTCCTGCCCCCGACGCCAGAGACGCCGCAGGACGCGCCACCGCCGCAGAACGCGCATCAGAACGAGGTACGGCACACGCCATGAATGGCAACCCTCCCGAGGACGCCGACCGCAATCTGGACTTCAACGCGCTGGTGGCCAAATACGAAAAAAAGATTTTCAACGTGATCTACCGATTTATCGGAGATTATGAAGAGGCGACCGACCTCACTCAGGAAACGTTTATCAGTGCCTTCAAGCACTACGACCGCTTCCGAGGCGACTCCAAAGTCTTTACCTGGCTTTATCAAATCGCACGCAATCTCTGTATCAACCGCATCCGGCAGCGAGATCGTCAGCGATCCCTGAAAATCGAATCGCTCGATCAGCCGCGTGACCATGATGGCGAAGAAGACGGAATGACCCGCGAGGTCGCCGACTGGACGCAATCGCCTCAAAATGTTCTGGAAGACCAAGAGCTGCGCCAGCGCATTTTCGATGCCATCAATTCCCTGCCGCCGGATTACAAAGAGGTGGTGGTGCTGCGTGAGTTTCAGAACCTTTCGTACAACGAAATCGTCGAGGCTACCGGGCTTTCCCTCGAAAATGTGAAAACCCGGCTTTCTCGCGCACGCGGAATGCTGCGCCGAAAACTCGAACCCTACTATCGCACCTAGCCTCGACCGCAGGAGACCTGAATTCCATATGAAGATTGCTGCCTGCAGACGCGCCCCGAAGAAGCCCGCGCCGTTCTGCACCCTCCCCATCTGCGCCGCCCTTGCCGTCGCCGCTCCCGCCTATGCTCAGAACAGTTCTAACCCGCTGACCCTGCAGACCCCGCCCAAGTTAAACCCGACGGTCGGAAATACCATCAACGAAATCGTGGTGCTGGGCAACAAAACGCTCAATGCCGAGTATATCCGCTCCGCCTCCGGGCACAAAGTCGGCGATCTCTGCAACGAAACCGTTCTCGACGAAATGCGCTCGAACCTGCTCGTCACCGGCAACTTCGGCTACTTCAGCGGCGAACAGGCCGTGCTCGTTCGCAGCGAGGAAATGGCGGGCAAACCTGGCTGCCGCGTTGTGATTCAGGTAGAAGAAAACCCGAAAATTGACTGGAAAGGCAAAGTCAACATCAGTGGTTCCGGCCCGATCCCCCCGGAGGAAATCAAAAGCCTCATTCGCTCGACAGCGGTGTTCAACCTTCGCGATTTCAATGCCGACATTCAAGCCATCGAAGCCAAATACGCTTCACTCGGCTATCGAGCGGGCATCTCGAACGAAGAACTGATCTCGACAGACAAGCCCGACACGCTGAACCTGAAAATCATCGTGCTGCGCGTCAACAAAATCACCGTCGCCCGCAACAAACGCACCCGCGATTTCACCATTCGGCGCGAACTCAAAACCAAAGAAGGCGACTTTTTCAACGCGCAAACTTGGTCGAAAGACCTGCAGCGCGTGTTCAACCTTCAGCTTTTCGAGGAGGTGACCCCCGCCGAAAGCGACGCCGGACTGGGCAAAGTAGACCTCACGATCAATGTGGTGGAGCGCAGTGCCGGACAGTTTCTCTTTGGGGCGGGGTTCAGCAACCGTCAGCAGCTGGTTGGGTTCGCTCAGGTGGAAAACAACAACTTCCGGGGCCTGGGAGAAACGATTCGCCTGCGCTGGGAAACCGGCGGCATCACGGGCCGGAGCACCATCGATTTCGGCTACACTCAGCCCTGGCTGGATAAGCGGCGTACCTCGCTCAGCGTCAACCTCTTTGATCGTATCTCCGTGCGCTTCGCCAACTCGCTGTACAACCAGACCACAACCGGCACGGTGGTCGGAAACGACACCCGCTACTACGAGCAGCGCACCGGCGGCACGGTGACCCTGGCCCGCCCGTTTCGCCAAACCTACACAGCGGGCGTGACCCTGCGCGGGGAAAACGTTCGCACCAACCCGCTCGCCCTCACCACAACGAACTCGGCGATCCTGCAAGACGGGCCTATTTTCTCTCTCGGCGGAACCCTCGTTCACGACACCCGCGACAACTTTTTAGACCCGGTAAACGGTTCTTATCAATCGGGAAGCCTTTCGGTCGGGTACGCGAACACCCGCCCCGTCAATGGCGTCAGCCCCAGTCAGGTGGCTCCCGGCGTATTCGGCTCCCGTGCTTTTGTCAAATCGGAGTTTGAGTATCGTCTGTTCATCAGTCCGACGGGGCCTCGGCGTCCCAACAAGTTCGACGAAACGAAAAGTGCGTTCGCAATCAAAACGCGCCTGGCTCTCTCGTCGGGACGCCTGCCGTTTTTCGAGCAGTATTTTTTGGGCGGAGCCGACTCGCTGCGCGGCTATCGGGAAGACCGCTTCTGGGGCAGCAACCTGCTGGCCGGATCGGTGGAATTTCGCCAGCCCTTCGCCAAAAGTTTGACCGGAGTTGTTTTTGTGGACGCGGGTACGGCCTGGGGAGGGCCTTATCAAAACGTCCAGTTGGAAGGTTTCCAGCAAGCGGGCTTTTCCCTTCACGCCTCAACGGGCGTGGGGCTGCGGGTGAAAACCCCGCTCGGCCCGCTTCGGCTGGATGTGGGGATCGGTTCCGAAGGGGTGCGTACTCACTTCGGGATTGCCAATGTGTTCTAAAACAATCCCCTCGGCCTGAAAGGGCGGGGTTTCAGGGGCTGTGCCCTCGGCTTCGCTCTCTGCCGCTCAGGGGTTTTCGCTTGATTTTTTTGCTGGACTTTTTTGCTGAACAAGGAGTGAAACTGAAATGTTGGAATCACGAGGCGGCTTTCGCGCTGTCGTGCTGGGAATGATTACGCTGGGCATCGTTTCTTCGGTGATGGGAGCGAGTGCCCGTCAGGATAAAACCGGGGCGGGGTTGAAAGTCGCGATTTTCGATGCGTTCAAGCTGCGTTCGGAGAGCAAGTTCGCTCAGGAAACCGAACGCGACCTTCAGCGCAAGCAGGACGACGCGAATTTGATGCTGCAAACCTGGAAGAACAATAACTTTCTTCCGACTCAGGAGCAAAAGCGGCTCGGCGAACTGACGGTGGAATCCCGGACGGCGGGCGCGAACTTCGCCGCCGACAAATCCGCTGAGAAAAAGCGGCTTGAAGATCAGAGCCGTTCGCTGGTGGAAGAGGTGACGAAACTGCAAACCAACCAAACGCCTTCTCCCGCCGACACCGAGCGTATCAAAGTGTTGTCCCGCGCTCAGAGCGACACCGAAGCCCGAATCCAAACCGAGCAGCAGCGGCTGCGCGGCGAATTCGAGCGGCAGTCTGCCGACGCAACCAACAAACTGCTGGTTTCGATGCGCGAGGCGGTGGGGAAAGTAGCCAAAGAAAAAGGCTACGCGCTCGTACTGAGCAATGAAGTGGCCTGGTATGCCGATGCCGACATCACCGATGCCGCCCTTTCCGCCATGAACAAAAAGTAGACGGCCCATGAAAGACCGAGGGCGGAGCCGGGGCAGGAAAAAGTTCTTTTTCCTGCTGCTCGGCGTTTTGATTCTGGAGGGGGGAGCGGGATGCCGCAAAAGTGTTCTGCTCCCGCCTGACCTTTCACGCTCAGTACGGGTAGAGGCACTTTTGCCGCTGCACCCGCTCTGGAAGCAGGTGGAAGCTCTGGATCGAACTGCCGCCGTTCCCCGCCGAACTCCGGTCACTCTGGCCCCGCTCGCCATTCCGTCGCTGCCGCCGCTGGAGTTTCACGAAACCCCGGCGGAAAATCTTTCCCTGGAACGTCAGCGGCGCATTCAGGATGACGCCCAAAAGTATCTGGCTCAACTCGAAACTTATCTTCGGAACAACTCGAAACAACGGCTTGCCGGAGAGGTGCGAAATTTTCGCCGTGTTCGTGAAGGCCAATTCGCACAAAAGGTGGTTCAGCGGGCAGAAGAATCGCAGAAGGCCGCCCTTAACCGTAAGATCGAAATTGAGGCCAGGATGCGGGTGCTGCAATACACCGGGGTCGCTTACGAAAGCCAGATTCGCCGCATTGCCATTGGCCCCACACGGGAACAGATCGAAACCCGCCTGCGTGAAACCCGGCGCGAAATTGAAAGTCTGACCTCGGAGCGGGATGCCCTGCCGACCGATTTCACCCTGCTGGCTCAGCTGGAACTACAGCCGGAACGCAATCAGATTCGCGTTGAGGTCGAAACGTTTCGTAAACGCCGGGCGGAGGAACTCGAAGCCGAGGTGAAGCAGCGGCTCACAACCCGCTCGAAGCTTCTGCTGGAACAGCCCGAATCGATCTCGGCCCTGTCGGAAATTCCGCCCGCGCCTTCGCTGCCGCTTTCGCAAAAAACGGTCGCTCCCCTTCCGGCCACGCTCCCGCCTGCCGCGCCCTCCGTCAGCCCTTTGCCGGGGCGAGCGGGAAACCTTCTGCCTCAAAAAGCGGCATTGATGGAAGTGATTCGGCGGGACATGGAAAGGGCGGTCTTGCAGGAAGCAAAACGGCAGGGCTGGAAACTCGTCTCGCCGGAAATCAAGGGCAGTATTGATGTGACGGAAGAAATGCGTCCGCTGATCCAAAAGCAGTGGACTCGGTAGGCGGCCTCGTCAAAATCAGTAGAATTGGTATAAGGAGACGGCACTGTGGAGCGGCGACTGAACGATCTGGCTTTGGAACTGGGAGCCGCCCTTCGTGGAGAAGGGGAAACGGTCATCCTGGGTTTGGCCGACCTTGGGGCGGCAGAACCCGGCGACCTGGTTTTTGCAGAAAATGAAAAGTTTCTGGCTCTTGCGCTGCAATCTCGCGCTTCCGCCATTCTCGTGACGGAGGCCCTTGCGCCCGAACCGTGCGCCAAGCCGCTTTTGATGGTTGAAAATCCCCGTGCCGCCTTTGTTCGCGCCCTTGAAATTTTCGCGCCCAAAGCCATGTTTCCACCCGGCATGGTGCATCCCACCGCATTTATCGGCGAAAAGGTCACGCTGGGAGAGCGTGTCACGATTTATCCGGGGGTTTTTGTCGGGGACGGCTGTTCTATCGGAGACGATACGATTTTGTACGCGAACGTGGTACTCTATTCCGAAGTGACTGTGGGGCCTCGCTGTCTTCTTCATTCGGGCTGTGTGATCGGGGCGGACGGTTTCGGCTTTATTCCGGTGGGGCAGGGTCTGCGCAAAGTGCCGCATCTGGGAACGGTTGAGATCGGCAGCGATGTCGAAATCGGAGCCAACACCTGCATTGACCGCGCTAAAACCGGAAAAACGGTGATTGGAGCAGGCACTAAAATTGATAATCTGGTTCATGTGGCCCACAATGTCAAAGTCGGATATTCCTGTATTTTGATTGCACAAACGGGGATCGCAGGCAGTGTCACTGCTGGCAGCGGAGTGATTTTTGCGGGCCAGTCCGGGATTGTGGATCATCTCACGATTGGTGACGGAGCCAGAATTGCGGCCCAGGCGGGCGTGATCGGCAATGTGGCCGCCGGGGAAACCGTGATCGGCTTTCCGGCCCGCCCCCGCCGCGAGAAAATGCGCGAATGGAGCAGCCTGGTTCGGCTGCCCAAAGCTCTGGAACGGCTAAGGGACGTGGAGCGGCGGCTTGCAGCCTTGGAAGACAAACCTGGATTGGAAACAGACACCCCTTGATGCAAAATACGCTCGCTCACTCGTTTTCGCTGTCCGGAATCGGCATTCACACCGGAACGCACAGCACCCTGCGCGTCCATCCGGCTTCCGAAAATTTCGGACGGATTTTTCGGCTGGGACAAACCGAAATCCCCGCCCTCGCGGATTGGGTAGTGGATACTGCCCGCTGCACTACCCTGGGAAGGGGCGGCGTAACGCTTTCCACCGTCGAGCATCTGCTTTCCGCCCTGGCTGGGTTGGAAATTGACAATGTTTTGATCGAGGTAGAGGGACGGGAACTTCCGATTCTGGACGGCAGTGCACTTCCCTTTGCCGAGGCAGTTCTGGAAGCGGGCATCGCCCCCCAAAAGGCCCCAGCAAAACGAATCGGGGTGAAAAATTCGGCGGCAGAGGGCGAAGGCGGTTCGTTCCTGAAAGCCGAAAGCGGAGACACTTTGACGCTGACTTCTCGCACCGAATTTGATTTTTGGCCCCAGGGTTGGGCTGAAATGACGCTGACCCTCTCGCCAGACGTATATCTCGGCGAGATTGCTCCCGCCCGCACCTTTGCCTTTCGGCACGAAGTGGACGCACTGCTCAAAGCGGGACTGGCGAAGGGAGGGTCGCTCGACAACGCGCTTATCATCACGCCCCCCGACGAGTTTTCAACTCCGCTTCGGCTTTCACAGGAGTGGTGCCGCCACAAACTTTTGGATTTGATCGGTGATCTGGCCTTGCTGAACGCTCGCCCTCATCTGGTCGTTACGGCAGTTCGGCCCGGTCATCGCCTGAACGTCGCGCTCGCACAAACCATTTTGCAGGAGAATGCATGAGTTACGCTCTCAATATTGAAGAAATTCGCGGGATTTTGCCGCACCGCTTTCCCTTTTTAATGGTGGATCGCGTTCTCGAACTCACGCCCGGAAAACAAGCCGTCGGCCTCAAAAATGTCTCCATCAACGAGCCTTATTTCAACGGGCATTTCCCCGCAGCGGCGATTATGCCGGGTGTGCTTATCATCGAAAGTATGGCACAGGTAGCTGGAATTGCCATGATGGTGATGCCGGAAAACGTGGGGAAGCTGGCTTTGATCGGGGCAGTGGAGGGGGTGCGGTTTCGCAAGCCCGTTGTGCCGGGAGACACCCTGAGAATTGAAGCGATCATTCTGAAGGTCCGCAGCGGAATCGGAAAAGCCCGAATGTCGGCAACGGTGGACGGGGAATTGGTTGCGCAGTGTGAAATGACTTTTGCGTTGAAGGAGCGAACCCCGCATGATACAGGAGAGGGAGCGAGTGTCTGACTTCATTCATTCGTCCGCCATCATTCACCCCTCCGCGATGATCCAACCAGGCGTCAAAATCGGCCCCTTTTGTGTGATCGAAGAGGATGTTCACATTGGCGAGGGCACGGTTTTGCACGCCCAGGTTGTGCTTCAGCGCGGAACCCGCATCGGGCGCAACAATCAACTGCACGGCGGCGCAAATTTCGGCGGCCCTCCCCAGGACACCAAATTCAAGGATGAACCCAGTTTTGTCGAAATCGGAGACAACAACATCATTCGTGAGTTCGTGACCATTCATCGCGCTACCGGCGAGGGACAAACTACCCGCATTGGAGCCCATAATATGATTATGGCCTACGCACACATCGGGCACAACTGCGATATTGGTTCCAACATCACGATTGCTTCTTATGTAGGCGTTTCGGGGCACGTCACTATTTTCGACAATGCCAACTTGGGCGGGATCGTGGGGGTGCATCAGTACAGCCGCATCGGAAAATTGACGATGATCGGAGGAATGAGCGGCGTCGCGGAGGACATTCCCCCCTATATGCTCGCCACCGGTAGACCGGCTCGCGTCTACGATATCAATGTGCGGGGCCTGCGCCGCGCTGGAATCAGCCCCAAAGTGCGCGGAGAACTGCGGCTGGCCTACAAACTGCTTTATCGCTCGAACCTCAATACCTCTCAGGCAATCGAGGCCATCCGTGAAGAGATCGAAACTTCGCCCGAACTGGAACATCTACTTGAATTTTTAGGCGACAGCCGGGACGGATTCGGCGGGCGGGGCAACAATCCGAAGCCGATGTAACCCGGATACCCCTGAACAGAAAACGAGGAGCGGGCAGCAACCCCCGCTCCTCGTTTTCTGTTCCAAAGACCTCGCGCCGCACCAGGAAAATCTCCAGCACACGAATGTTTTCCGAAAAATCGCGGGGAGTACGGTCTTCTGGTAAACTGAAAGGGTGAAACCAGAAACTCGCTCACCCACCCCTAACGCGCCCATTCGTGCCGTCTTTATTGATATGGACGGTACGCTCATCACACGCAGTGCCCACATCTCGCCCCGCGTACTTCGTGCACTGCAAGCAGCAAGAGCTAAAGGCGTCGAGATCATTCCTGCCACCGGACGCACCCGCTATACGGCCCTTCACGTGTCTCGCCAGATCGTGCCGCTGCCCGATTACCTCATCACCTCAAACGGCGGGCTGGTCATGGAAGAACGCACCGGCACGATCCTTTCGCGCCGCCTGCTGCCGATTCCGCTTGCGCTGCAGATCATCAATGCGATGGCGGACGCCGAGGCCGCTCCCTACGTTTTCGAGGACTGCGTGAACGAGGACATCGAACTTTCCCGCGCCCTGTATCATCCCCGTTTTCCCGCAGGCGAGTGGGCCGAGCCGCCCCGCTATCGTCCCGACGGAAACCTGCTGCATACCCTTCCTTTCAGCCCGATTTCGGTTTCCGCCTTCGGGCCGCCCGAACAAATCCGCCCGCTTACGGCCTACCTGCGTGAAATTTTGCCTGATGCGGTTTCGATTGTCGAGTCGGGTACACGCGAGGCCTGGGGCGCGGAGGTCTACGCCGCCGGGGTAGACAAGCGGCTCGGTTTGGAAATCATGGCCCGAAAACTGGGCATCGCGCACTCGGAAACAATGGCGATTGGCGATCATATGAACGACCTGGGAATGCTCCGATGGGCGGGCATCGGGGTGGCGATGGGCAACGCTATCCCGGAAGTTCTGGAAGCAGCAGACGAAGTGACTTCCACTGCGGAAGAGGACGGCGTGGCTCTCGCCCTTGAAAAATGGATTTTATAGCCTTCTGCTCAAGCGAATTCGGCTCAAGAAAGCGATGAAAATTCCGTTTGCACTTCGGTTCTCTTTTGGCGTCACGGGCGGTTGTGCGGTTAACCCTCTCTCGGCGGCTCATTTTTAGGTCTTTCGGCTCAGGCGCACCCGCGTTTTTTCCTCTATACTCAAGAGGAAAGCAAAACGGCACGAACTCCTGTTTCGGCCTCCGCTTTCAGTCTTGACCTTTTAGGAGAAAACCCATGATTGACCTTAACACACTTTGGACAGGATTTGTTCAGCAGATGGGCCTAGCGATGCGAATTTTGATGGCAGGAACCACCCTGTTTGTCGGAGGATGGGCCGCCGTTAACGCCCTTCCGACCCGGCGGCACTAAAACAATGGACGCAATTTTACCCGCAGGCGGAACTCTCTCCGGCGAGTTTGCAGCAGAGGCGAAAACCGAAGTGAAAGCCCTTCTCAGAGTCGGCGGCGTTACCCTGCTCGAACGCGGCATTCAGGCACTGCACGAAACCGGACGGGTTCGCCGCATCGTGGTGATCGGTTCCGAAGAGGTAGGAGCGGAGGCCCTCCGGCTCGGGGTCGGGGCCGCGCTCACACCCGGCACGTCCGGCCCCGACAACATCTTTCGCGGGCTGGACTGGCTGGAGCAAAACGGAGGCGAGGAGCGTGTTTTGATCGTTACCACCGACCTGCCTTTTCTCTCTGCCAAAGCCGTCACCGACTTTTGTGACCGCTGTCCGCCCGATGCCGATCTCGCCCTGCCCATCCTCACCCAGGCCGAGTTCGAGGCGAAATTCCCCGGTTCGCCCAGCGAATACGTGCCGCTTCGAGAAGACCGCTATACGCTCGGCTCGGCGGCTCTTCTGCGGGCCGACACTCTCCGCCGAAACCGAAGTCATCTCGAAAGCGTGTTTTCGGCACGGAAAAGTCAGCTGGGGATGGCGCGGCTGCTCGGACTGCCCTTTGTCGTCAAGTTTCTGCTCAAACGCCTGAGTGTGGAGGACATCGAAGCCCGCCTCCGCGCCCTGCTCCACTGCCAAGGAAATGCCGTTCCGCACTCGCCCGCCGAACTCGCGCTCGACATCGACACGCTGGAAGATTACCGCTACGCCCTTTTACGGGAGGCCCAACTATGAGTACGATTTCTTCAGTCGCTTCACGAACCCGCTCTTCCCGCCCGCTCACCCCCTTTTTCTATCTGGAATTGAGCGTTTACTGGTTTGCCCTATCTTTGCTGTGGACGGGTCTGATTACGCTGGTTTTACAGCAAATCGTCGAACGGATGGCCGGAAGCCAGAAAGACCTTGTGCTGGGCTGGGTGCTGGGGGCGGGGGCGTTGGTTTCCACCCTGATCAGTCTTATTGTGGGCACGCTGAGCGATCATTCGCGTTCGCCCCTCGGTCGTAGACGCCCCTATATTCTGCTGGGCACCATTCTCACGATTCCGTTTCTGCTCTGGATGGCGCACCTCGGTTCGCTGCCGCCGAGCCTGAGCCTCGTTCCTTACCTGGCGCTTTCCTTCTGCCTGATCCAATTTTGGGCGAATGTGGCAACCTCTCCGTATCAAGCCCTCGTTCCCGATCTGATTCCAAAAACGCAGCAGGGCACCGCCTCCGCCTACATGGGCATGGGCAGCATCCTGGGGCAGTTGATGAGCTTTATCGTTTGCAGCGCACTGCTGCACCAGGAAAACGGCCTCTGGAAAATCTGCACGGTGCTCTCTTTGGCCCTGGTTGCGGCGGCCCTGTACACGCAGTTTCGGATCATCGAACCTTCCGCTTCCGATAATCCGCTGAAAAACGGCGGGCTGGCGGCGACGTTGAAGAGTTCATTCACGGTGGACGTGAAAGGAAATGTGGACTTTTTCTGGCTGATCGGCTCGCGCTTTGTGATTAACCTCGGCTTTTATACCGCCACCACCTTTATCGCCTACTATTCGAGCGATACCCTGAAAGCCCCCGCCGGAACCGCCACGAAAATTTTGATGATCGCCACCGTTTCCGGCTTGATCGGCAATTTTCCGGCGGGAGTGCTCAGCGACCGAATGTCGAAAAAACTGGTGGTTTACGTGTCCTGTGTCGTCACGGGCATTGCCGCCCTGCTGTTTCTGATGACCAATTCCGTATCGGTGGCCCTGATCGCGGCATTTTTCTTTGGAGCGGGGTTCGGGGCATTTCAGGCGGTGGACTGGGCCCTGGCGACTAACCTTCTCCCCGCTAACGACGAAGCAAAATATATGGGGGTGTGGCACGCCGCCTTTACGGTTCCGCAGGTGTTCGCGCCCCTGCTTGGCGGGTGGGTGGCGTATTTGTTCAATCACGGAGCCTTGGCGAAAGCGGCGGCAGGGTTCGGATCGGGGTTCGGTTACCGGGCCGTGCTGTTTATGGTCATTCTTTACCTGATTGCTGGAACCTTTCTTATCCGGCCCATTCACGAGCGAAGCAGCTTTGGGAGAGAGGAGGAAAAAGCGTGAAAGAGCGGGTTCTCACCGGAATTGCGGCGATTCCCCTGTTTTTAGTTCTCTGTGTTCCAAGCGAATGGGTGTTTCTCGCCTTTGTCACCCTGCTGACGGGAGCAGGCCTGATTGAGTGGAATCGGGTCTATGGAGGGAGTGTTCGTCGGTCGGCGGCTGGTGCCAGCCCGCTTGAATCCTCCTCTGGAACGCAGACGAAGGGGAGTGCTCTCCCGAACCTCGAAGAGAAAAACGGGGCTGCGGAAGCCGCTTCTCTTTCCGACCCGCGACGCCCGATGTTCTCGCTGCCGATCTTTGCAGGCTGCCTGTTTCCCCTGCTGGCCTCAGGGCTGGCGCACAAAAAGCCGGAATGGGTTCCGCTGTTCAACGGGGCACAAATTGCGGTGGTCTTGATGCTCGTGTCGTTTACGGCAACGGCCTCCAAAACAGGGGTGGCCCTGGGCAAACTGCGAAAGTGGAGCGGAGCGGCGGCTGGTGTCGGGGCGGTTTACCTTGGTTTGCTGCTTTCCGCTCTGGTGCTGCTACGCTCGCTGCCAAAATTTGGCACCTGGGCGTTATTGTCGGCGGTGTTTTGTGTGTGGGCGTCAGATACGGGGGCTTATTTTGCGGGCCGCGCCTGGGGGAAGCGCAGCCTGGCTCCCTCGCTTTCTCCCAAAAAAACGGTGGAAGGGGCCTTGGGCGGCCTCGCCGGGTCGGTGCTGGTCGGGATCGCAATTGCCGTCGGGCTGCATCTCTCGCCGATTTTCGGGGGAGTGCTGGGCGTGGTGGCCGGGATTGCGGGGCCGCTGGGGGATTTGTGGGAGTCGGCCTTGAAACGGGAGGCGGGAATCAAAGATTTTGGAACTCTTCTGCCTGGTCATGGCGGGGTGCTGGATCGTTTCGACAGCCTGCTGTTTGTTGCGCCGTTCGCCTATCTGCTGTGGACGACCCATTTTTAGCGAAAGGCCGTGCAGACCTGGTTACGCCCGCGCTGCTTTGCCCGATAGAGGTGCAGGTCGGCGGCGTGGAGCAGTTCTTCCGGGCAGCGAATTTCAGCCCCCGTAGACTCAAGACCGATGGAAATGGTTACCTGCAAGTCGGGGTGTATTTCTCTCCAGGGGTGGGCTTCCACGGCTTTGCGAAGCCGCTCACAAATTTTAGAGCCTTGTTCGGGCGGGGTGTTCGGTAAAATCAGAACAAACTCCTCGCCGCCATAGCGAGCGGGAAGATCGGTTTCTCGACTGAGTTCTCGCAGCAGCCTGCCAATCACTTTCAGCACTTCATCCCCGATCTGGTGCGAAAATCGGTCGTTGATTTTCTTAAAGTGATCCACATCCAGCAGGGCTGCCGAAAGCGTCACGTCTTCCCGTTTTGCCCTTTCGAAGCGTTCTGCCAGCGAAACATCGAGATGTCTGCGATTCGTGAGGCCCGTCAGGGCGTCTTCACGGGAAAGCCGTTCCAGCAAATCCGACTGAAGTTTTAACTGCTGGTTCGCCTCAGTGAGTTCGGCGGAGCGCAGCCGCTGGAATTCGGCTTCATGGCATGATTTTTCAACCTGAAACCGAAGCGCAATCGTTCGGGTGCGCTGTTCGGCGATTTCGTTTTTCACCTCTTGATCGGTTTCATGGAACTGTTTGTAGTGCGCGAGGGCCTGGGGGAAATCTCGAAGGGCTTCATAGGCTTCGGAGAGCAGCAAATGCGTTTCGGCAATGTTGAGTTTGAGATGCCGCTCCTGCAAAACGATCAGCCCTGATTCCAGAAGCCGGATCGCCTCACCGGTGAGACCTCGCCGCAGTTGAATCTCTCCTTTTACCACCGAGTAGCATCCAATCAGCCGCTGTGCTCCGATTTCAAGCACCATCGTGAGGGCCTGCTCGACATGAGCCAGAGCCGCGTCGCCGTTCTCTTTTTTAAGAGCGATATTCGCCAGATTACACAGGCAGACGCTCTCCAGCGTCCGATCCCCCAGGGTGCGGGTCATCTCCAAAGCTTCCGTCACTTGGTCTTGGGCCTGATCGAATTCTGCCTCTGCCTTTTGGAGTTCGGCTGCTTTTTGGTATTTGATGCCCAGCAGAAGATGAACGCAGCCCAGGCTGAGAATCAAAGAACACAGCTGCTCCTCTTGCGGCTGTTTGAGAAGGGCTTCGTCGTAAAATTGACGCGCCATATAGAGGTTGTCGAGGTTGTTGTAAACGTTGCCGATTTGTTCGAGCAGGGTACATTCCAGCGAAAAGTCGCCCAGTTCCCGGCAGCGAACGAGACTTTGCTCGTAGACATCGAGCGCGTCTGCCAGCGCACCCCGCGTAAGAAAGGTTAGTCCCTGAGCATTGAGGCATTGAACCTGCCCGGCAAGATTCCCGACGGATTCATAAAGATGAAGGGCTTCGTTGAATTTTTGAAGTGAAGCATCGTAATCTCCCAGCGACCCCATACTTTCCCCGGCAGCAAACAAAGCATGAGCGAGACCTTCCGGGGACGAGAGTGTGGAGGCGAGTTCGGCGGCCTGGAGCGCGGCAGCCAAGCCCTGAGCGGCATCCGAGTGCCGAAGTTTCTGCGCCGTTTCGAGCAGGGCGTTCAGGCGGGCCTCTTCAGCCTCGAAGAACGAAAGCACCGAAGACGCATCTGGATTAGGGTTTAAGAGAGCAGCATTCGGCAAAAGCAGTTTCCCCGGCGGTTTCTAAACCTAGACAGCAGTCTTCAGAAAGACGACTGCTGTTTTATTCCATACTTTTTCTTTCTGATCCCGCAAAATTTGGGTGGGAAGGAAAGAACAGAGCCAGATGAAATTATTCCGAGGAGCGAAGCAGCTGCGAGGCGTCGGCTTCATCCGTTTCCGTGGCCGGGCGCAAAAGCGCGTTTCCCGTGTCTGCTTCGGAGGGGCGCAGCAGAGTTTGAGAAGACCGCTGCTGAAAGATTCGCTCATTGAGCGCAGGCAGAACCTGGCGGGCGGTTTCTTTGAGAAGTTTTTCGCCCTCCGTTTTCGCCTCAGACCCGGCGATTTTTTCCACCATGGGCAGGCATTTTGAGTCCCCGATTTGGGCGAACGCCTGAAGCACTGCTGCTCGAAACTGCACTTCCGCTAAATCGGCGGGGCGCAGCAAAGCCGTTACGTCTTTGCGAAGCGGATTCTCCAGGTCAAACAGAAAGACTTGGCCAAGTTTCCCTTTTTGAGACGGGGTGAGTGCCAGTGCCTCCGCTTCGGTGAGATGAGGCAGCCGGGAGGTGAGGGCGATCATCGCGGGGCGCTTGGCTGTTTTGTCTTCGGAGGAAAGCGCGGCGAAAAGGGCGGAAATCGAAGGCAGCTCCGGCTTTCGGGTCAGTCTTTGCACCAAAGCTCTTCTTTTTCGGGTCTGGCGAACGGACAACGCAATGGGGACACTGTAGGTCAGCAGCATCAGAAAGGCAAGCCAAAAGAAACCTGCCGCAGAAGCAAACAGCTCGGCCTTCCGGGAGACAAACGAAGAAAAGAGTACAATCATCATCCCCGTCAGCAGGACGCTGCCGATATTTTCTCGGCGGGCGCGGGCGCGTTCCTGCGCGAGTTCCGCGCTGACGGCGGCGGTTTCCAATGCCTCCAGGGAAAGATCGCCTTTCTCGGTTTTTGCAGGCGGGGAGGCGGAAACGAACGAGGAACCTTCAGGTTCCGTTACAAAGTTTTGGTTCATGGACTAATGACGATACCCAGCGAGCGGCGGGTTCACCGTTCAAGCAAAATTTTAAGAGTTTCGCAAAGAAAGGGGAGAGTTGATGGCAGACTTCAAGCGACAAAATTTTTCGTCTCACGGCAAATGGGAACCGGTAGTGGGCTACTCCCGTGCGGTTCGGGTCGGCCATTTGATTTTCGTAGCGGGAACCACTGCCGCCGACCCGGAGGGGCGCGTGACGGGAGACGCCTGCGAGCAAACGGTGCAGACCCTGCGCCATGTGGAAGCCGCCTTAAAGTCCGCCGGGGCCAGCCTAACCGATGTGGTGCGAACCCGGATATTTGTTCAGGGTATTGCCCGCGACTCAGACGCCGTTGGCCGGGCGTACGCGGAGTTTTTTCGGGACATATTCCCTGTTGCGACGATGGTCGAGGTCCGCCGCTTTATCTCCGATGAGATGCGGGTTGAGATTGAGGTAGATGCCGTGAAAGGGTTAGTTTAGGCGGGCCGGCAGGAAGAAAACGTTGTGGAGGGTAAACGTAAAAACCGTTTCGATGCGTTCCGGCGCAGTTATTTTGCTGCTCCCTAACCCCTCTTCCCTAATTTCTATCCCCTAGATCGGTTCGATTGCCATCTCGTCCGCGTTCATTCTGCCCTCGGTCAGCACAAAGGCAGCGGCTCCGCCCTTCAGCGGGTGCGAGGAATCCAGCACGTCGAACTCGGTGATGCCGCCGATAGAGGCTTTGATGCGCCCGCCCTGCACCTCCAGAGAGAAAGCATAAGCCTCATTGAGGTTCCACTCGAAATTTCGCTCTGCCAAAACGGTTTCGCCGTCTAGGGCTTTCACCAGTTGAAGTTTGTTTCCTTCGGTGAGAAGCAGGGCATAGTATCGCTTCATTCCTCCCACCCGTGAAGCAATTCCAAACGATTTTGCCAGGGTTGCGTGGAGGGTCGCTGAAACCCGATAGTCTGTCCACTCCCGTGTTCCCTGGATCAGCAGCCCCGTCCCTTCGTCGTGGCTGAGCCGATAGGGGCTGCCCCAGTCCTCAAAGCGTTTCATGCCGTTTGTCCATGCCCTGCGCCAGAGGCTCCCGCCGCGTGAGGGAGGCTTGAGATACAGGGTAGGAGCCCCGTACCAGGTCAGGCTGTCGAGAAGGATTTTGCCGTCAGCGCGTTGATCCGATACCACTTCGAGGCCGATCTCACAGATCGGGGAGCCTTCCGTGTCGGGGATTTTCCAGTGAATTGTTTGAGAGTCACCCGGTTTCAGCGCAATGGATTCTCCTGGAACCGACTCCAATTTGTCCTCGGCTCCGTAAAGGTTCAGGTAAAGCCTGACCTCGACCGCTCGATGGTTCTCACGCGCTGCACGGAGGCTGGCGATAACGTGCTGCCCTGAATAAAGGGTGGGTGAAGCAAAAATTCCGTAGCCGTCCTGATCCAACGCGTCGGGCGGAATAAAGGTGGAGGTGGCTATTCGAGCCGCTCGGCCTACCGCCAAGGCGCGAAAGTGAAGGGCCAGCAAACCGTTTTCGTTGCTGAGGGAGGCAACGCCTAGCGTCGCTGCATCGGTTTCAGAAACGCGCCAGCCCTGCACTGAACCCGGCAGCGAGAAATGAAACTTTGCGCCGTCTTTAGGCGCGACCGGTTCCAGTCCCTCAAGTGCCCGCCCGATATTGACGATGTGGTAGGCTTCGCTCAGGGCGTCCGTAATGCAGCGTCCTCCGTCGGCGGTGGGAAGCATTATACGATCCGCAACGGGAGTGCGCCAGTCGGCTCCTGCTTCGATTCCCGCCAGCCCGCCGCGAATTCCAAGCAGACAGCCCACATTGGCGGAGTTGCAGTCGGTGTCCCAGCCTGCGGTATTGACGATAAGAAGCGATGCGGAGAAATCGCCTTTTCCATAGAGGAGAGCCAAAATGATCAGGGCATGGTTCGGCACCATGTGGCAGCCGCCCGCGAATTGGTTGTAGCCGTATTTTTCGGCGATTTTCGCGTAGGTTTTGCGCCAGTCGTCCGGTTCGTTTCGGTGCCACACACGAATTTCACCGATCATCTGGGAAATCGTCGAGTCGGCGGGAATAAAGCGCAGGGCTGCATCGAGCAGGGAATTGAGGTCACTTTCCACAAATGCAAGCGACTCCATCACCGCCACCACGACCGCCCCGTAAATCGCTTCGCCGTCGTGGGAAACGGAGGCGGCTTTACGGGCGAATTCTGCCGCGAGGTTCGGCTGACCGGGAGCGACCATCCCCCAGCCGTCAATAAAAATCTGCGCCCCGATCTGCTCGGCGACAATTTTGCCATTGAGGGCAGCGGAACCGCTGGCGGGAGCTTTGATGCCGTGCTTCAGGCGCAGAAACGCGGTGTGTTCGGTGGAATTTCCCAGCCCGCCCCACCAGAGGATTGTGCGTTCCTCAATGAGATAGTTCAGCCAGGTCTGCCCGATTTGTTCAGAGGTAAGGTCACGCGAATTGCCGTAATCGGGGAGGGCACGCAGAAAGGTAAAGGTGCCGGAGAGGTCGTCATCGGTGACTACAAGGGGCTGCTTGAGTTTTTCGTGAACGTAGTAGCGAATGTCGCCAAGTTCTTTTTCGATTTGGGCGTTTGACCATTGCTCAAAGGGCCTGCCAAGGTACACCCCAATGATCTTTCCCAGCACCCCGGCATAAACGCGCTCTTCGTACTCGGGACCAAACTCGTAAGGTGAAGCCATGACGCCGCGGTTCTCCAAATTCTAACAGAAGTTCGGCTTTAAGGTTCGGCACAAAACTTGTAATCCCCTGCGTGAAACTGCGAATTTATCGGGACGCTGCTTTTCATGGGTAAAGCAGTTAAGCCGTTTCCTCTAAAATTAGTTCTCTTTCTTCCTGTTTCGATTTTGGGCGGAAGGCATTAGCGGAGCGGGAGGGCGAACTCGGAGGAGACTGGAAGCAGGGCAAGGGTTTCGGCAATAGCGGCTCTGTCGCCGCCGTGTGCTTGCGCTTCGGAAAGGGCGGTTTCGGCAGCGAGCAGCGTGTCCTCGGACGAGTTCCCATGAAGCGCAAGCGAGGCGATCCCTCCCGAAATCGAAACCGACCCTGTTTTTCCTTCAAGGGTGCGGAAATCGGCAGCGATCTGGGTTTTCAGCAGCAGGTACACCCGTTCTGCCGTCTCGAAATCCGCATGAGGCAGCAGCACCGCGAGCCGGTAGGGGTCGTAGCGAGCCGGAAGGCAGGTTTCGGGCAGAACGTTGGACAAGGCCCCGGCGACAGATTTGACCAGGCTCTCCACAAACGGAGCACCGTGATGAGAAACCAGCGTTTCGGTGCGATCCAACCCAATCAGCAGCAAAACCGCCTCCGTTCCAAAGGTGCGAACGCGAGAAAATTCTTCGGAAAACCGGCAGCGGAAATAACGGGCACTTCCCAGCCCGGTTTCCGCATCGGTGATCGCCATCTGCTCTAGAGTAGAAAAGGTTTCGGTGCGCTCCAAGGCCGTGCCCAGCTGCTCGGCGATGCGCTCCATCGTCTTCAGGGCGGGAGGATCAAAAGCCTGAGACCGGGGCGAAAAATGGGTGAGAAAACCTACGATCCGGCGTTGAATCAACAGCGGTGTAACCGCAAAACTGCCGCCTTGAACCGACGTGCTCTCCCTCAGCAAATCCTCCGAATGGGCCAGATCGGGAAGATAAACCTGCGGCGTTCCCTGACCCAGCCAGCCATTCAGCCCCGACGTTCTGCCCCCCTCGCCGAAACGAAGCGAGGGCAGCAGGTTGACGGCAGTTCCTCGGGCCGTCTGCAAATTCATTTGCTGCGTCTGGGGCGTGAGATAATAAAGGGCGGTGTCTGCCCCGTCCAAAAGCGTGTGCGCTTGATGAACCGCCGCCCGGTTCACCTGCTCCAGGCTTGTCGCGGTCTGAAAAAGGCGGGAGAGATCGTACAGAGCCGTCAGCTCCTGGTTGCGGCGGCGCATTGCCTTTCGTTCCTCGATGGCGCGAAACGTCTGGGCCAGCGGAAGTGCCGCCTCCTGAAGCCGCTCGTAATCCGAGTCATGAAAGCGAGAGGCCCCGCGCCCGTCGCACAGCCCCACCGCTCCCACAATCCCCTCACCGCTTTGCGAACGAACCAGAGCCACAATCGCCGGGTAGGGAACCACCGTTTGCGAAGGCGAGTGAGCCGCGAACGCCAGCGAAGAACCCTGGGCAGAGGCAGGAGCCTGGGCGATCAACTGCGTTTCGAGGGCCCCGCGCAAATCACTTGGAAACATTTCCACCGGGTTTTCAATCGAGTGCATCCGCCCGATAGAGAAACCATTTCCCTCCGCCGCGCACGGCGTCAGGCGATGTCCCCCAGTTTCCCGCATCCAAACGGCCCCGCTGCGTGCTTCAAAGGCATCCATCAAGATCGTCAGGATAGCGGTAAGTGCGGGTTTCTCTTCTGCATCGGTCAAGGCTTCTGTGGAAAGGTTGATTCCCAGAATTTGTGTGGTGGTTTCGAGGCGTGCGATTTGATTTTTCTGCTCGCGATGAAGGCGAGCGACTTCACTGTAGGTTTCCCGTACCTGCTGACGATCTGCCAGGGCCGTTTCTCGTTCCGCTTCCAATTCTTGAATCGTGGTTTCCAGAAACCGAAGGGCGCGGCGTTTTCCGCCAAACCCGGCAGCCGCCAGCTCCGCATCGTCCTCGGCCTGCCCCGGCGTCGATCCAAGGCCGACAAGAACGGCTCCCGCAAACAAAACGCCTGCCGTTACTCCATACAGAACCCATCCGCTCACGGAGGAACCGTGAGCCAGCTGCCCCAAATTGAGCAGGGAAAGCAGGGCGGCGGCCTTGATCCCCGCTGTGCCTCCCAGCAGCAAACCGCTCTCGATCACCGGGAAAACGAGCAGCGGAACAAAAGGGCTACGCATCCCGCCGGTGACTGCCAGCAGAGCCGTTGTCAGCAAAAGGTCGGCCCCCAGCACCGGAAGGGGGCTGCGCTTCTGAAAGGTGTCGCTTGTGGGAGTGAAAGCATCTTCCTTGCCGGTCGGCTTTTTGCGGCGCGGCTTCTGCATCAGCATTCCCCAGAGAAACGCGAACAGCCCGGCGAGCAGCGCGAGTTTCCACGCCCCCGGATGAATTTTTCGGTACGCGAGGTGAGAGAGCAGGGCGACCAGGCTCCAGATCAAAATACGGCAGGTAGATAGAGTGTTTGACATAAGCGTTATGGAAAAAGGAAAGTTGAAAGGCACAATTCGGCGAAGCATCCAGCAACGGCACGCCTTCAGGCGCGATAGGGGTGCTGTTTGATTTTCTGTTTGGCGTTTACGGCCTCTTAAAACCGGGCATTAAAATACCCATCAAGGGCGCATCAAAAGACCGAGCATTGAAATACCCGTCTCGGGAAGCCCACACACGCCGGGCATTGAAATACCCGTCGAGGACGCCTCGACACGCCGGGCATTAAAATACCCGTCTGGGGAGCCTTCGGCGAAACGTCCTGAAGACGGCACTCCCCTCCAGTGGCGTTTAGCGCAGAGAAAAGCCTGGCCTCGGCATAAGGGGGCCGCCGAACAGAAAATCAAAGATCGGCTCTTGTGTGCTCGACGGCGGTACGTTGGTTTCGAGGTGCGTTTTGGTGTAAAGACTGCCGTTTCACGCTCGCACCGCTCTCCCCTTTCGCCCGCTCGATGCCTCTCTTTTTCTTGTCGGTTTTTCGCCGCTTTAATCTCAGGGAAAATTTTTGATACGCTCGTGCCGGGGGGTCGTCTAAACGGGCGAAAGGGAGGAGTCCTCAGCATGGGGATCGCACGCGCAGCGACGATGATACAAACTGAACGGAAGCCCGACTTTCTGACTGAGGCCGACCTGCTCCGGGAATGTCGGGAAGGAAACCTGAAGGCGTTCGAGCGGCTTTATAGGCGGCATGAACGCGCTGTGTTTCGTTATGCCTATCACTTACTGGGCCACAAAGAGGACGCCGACGACATCAAACAAGAAACCTTTCTAAGAGCCTATGGAGCGATCTCGCAGTTTCGGGGAGAGTCCGGCGTCCAAACCTGGCTGTTTCGCATCTGCGGAAACCTCTGTCGGGACCGGCTGAAATCGTGGGAGCGGCGCAGCCTCACCTACGACGGCGGCGAAGCTCAGGAATGGCAGAGTGCCGACGAGGGCCAGAACCCGGCGTCGCTCGCCCAAAAAGCAGAACTCTCCAAAATCGTGCGTCAGGCTCTGGGTGGCCTTCCGCCTCAGCACCGGGAAATCATTGTTTTGCATGAAATCGAAGAACTGGATTATGCCGCCATTGCCGAGGTGCTCAACTGCACCCGCATCAGTGTGAAGCTTCGTGTGTTTCGAGCGCGGAAACTTCTGAAAGAGCGGGTGGAACTGCTTCTGACTTAATCAAAAGGTAAGACTCGAACAGGGCCGTGAGAACGAAACGAACAGTAAATGGTGGATCCCATGAAAAAACCGGATTTAGACGAAATTTTAACCGCTTTGAAGACTGAAGAAACGCCCGTATCGGAGCGCGGATGGAACGATCTTCGGCCTTCCCTGATTGCGCTCGCGCCGGAGGAGAGCCGTCGCTCGCGCTCTCAAGTGCGCCGATTTGCCCTGCCCTCCTTTCTGGGGGTGACCGGGGCGGCCTTCGTGGTTTTCGCGCTTCTGAGGCAGCCTCCGGTCTCCCTGCCGGAGACGGAGAAGGCACGTCTATCGCTGGCTCCGCAAACTGTCGTGCACCGTTCGGCCTCCACTCCAAAACCGACCGTGCATTTCCCAGCAGGCCCTTTAAACTCGGGCGAGGCGGGCGTGATTCGGCTGGCTGCTACCGATCCCCGGCCAAAGCTGAAACTCCCTGTTCGGCGACGTGCAGCTTCTCGGCACAATCCCTTTACCCGCTGGAAAGCATCCTGTCCGCCGCAAAAACAGCCTTCGCCGAAAGTGGAAACTTCTTTTAAACCAGAAACGCTTCTGGCGAAGAGCAGCAGTCCGGCGCGATCTCCCCTTTCGTCGCTGCCGCTGACCCTGGTAGATGCTCCGATGCCCCGGTCCAACGCCGAAAAGCCGGAATACATCATTGCCGCGATCCTGCCTTCGGAAATGGCTTCTTCAGAAGCAGACCGGTTTCCGCGCCGCTACATTATGGATCGCATCGTGACGGACTCACCTTCTGCCCCAAGCCCAGCTTATTCTTCGTCATCGGCGGGCGAAATTCAAACCGCTGACCGCACATCCGACCTAAAGGAGCCGCAGCCGTGGTAACCCGCACTTTATTTCCTCTTTCGTTTTGCTCGATCATTTTCGCCTTCACCCTCTCTGCCCCTCCCGTCAAGGCGCAAAGCGTACTGCAGCAAATCGAGCGCGAAGTTTCCGACATCGCCATTCGCACCCGTGCCGCCGTTGTCACCATCGAGGACGCGCCGGAGCCGAAGCAAAGCGGCAGCCGCATCCCTGTTCCGAAAGTCCCCTGGGAAGGAGGGGAGGATGTATTCGATTTCAAATCGTTGGAAATCGTTCCGGAGGATACCTTCCAGCAGGCAATGGAGGCCCTGAAGCAGCAGAAAAGTGCTCTGCAGAAATCCCTGAGCACGGAACAAAGGGCAGAGTTAAAAAAACAAATGGAAGCATTGCAGCGGCAGATGAAACAACTCGACATGGATGCCAAAAAACAGAAGAACGCAAGGGAGAAACAGGATTTAGAGCGCAGAAAACAAGTGATTGAAGCGATGATCCTGCGTGGCCAGACGCAGAGCAAAAACGTTCTGCAGAACTTGCCTCGCAGCCTCTACACCTTTGCTCCCACTGCCCCGCTTCAGTGGAACGTTTTTCGCTCGCCTCGTTCTGGAACCGGATTTTCGATTGGGGATGGCTATATCGTCACCACCGCCGATGTACTGGGCGGGATGCGTTCGCCGGTGATTGTCACCGCCGACGGCAAACGCATCCCCGGCACAACGGTGGGCCTTTACGAAGACCTGAATCTGGGGTTGGTCAAACTCATGGAAAAAGCCGAACTTCCCGCCCTCTCCCTCGGCGATTCGGACAGCGTGACGGTGGGGCATTTTGCGATTTCGGTGGGCAATCTCGGCGGGCAGGCAAATTCCGCAACCCTGCTGATGGTCGGTGCGCTCAATAACAACGGCTCCAATTCTGGTTCGCGTTACTATCCGAGATTGATCCAGGTGGCGGGCACGGTGGGTGAGGGAACGAGCGGCGCCCCGCTGATGGACTCGAAGGGGGAGGTCATCGGCATGATTGTTGCAGTTCCGGTGACTTCCATGCCCGCCTCGATTTTTTACTCGCAGCGGAATCGTTTTCGGTTTAACGCTCCTTTTATTTCAAATGGAACTCAGCTGTCCCCTCCCGCCCAAAAGCCTGCCGAGGAAGGATTTCATCAGGCTTCTCCCGTTGAATCGGGAATTGCTTCTATTGAGGACCCCCCCTCCGTCCCGGCTCCTCCGTTGGCGGAACCTGCGGCTCCGATGCAGTGGCAGATCGGCCCCTCCGTTACCTCTGCCGGGTTTGCCATTCCGATCAATCTGCTCAAAGCCGCCATCGGCGACCTGAAAGCGGGCAAAAAACTGGTTCGCGCCTGGATCGGGATTTCTCCGGCGGATACCACGCACACCTTTGAGCAAAACGGGAAAGTCGTTACCGAGAGTTATGTCACGGTGGAAGCCGTTTATCCCAATTCCCCGGCCTCGGCTCAAGGAGTGCAGCCTGGTGACCTGCTGACTGCGCTCGACGGAGAACCGCTCACCCGCGCCGCTCAGGTTCGCGAGGTCTCGCTTCGCCTGCGACCCGGCGATCATCTGAAGATCACCTTGAAACGACCTGACCCTAAAACGGGAACAAAAGAAAACCGCGAGGTGAACCTAACGATTCAGGCCCGCCCGGAAAATCCGGGCGAGCCGCGAAAGTAGCCCCGGACTGCAGAAAAAGCAGAGGAGAACCGAGTGTTCTCCTCTGCTTTTTTTGTGCGAAAGCAAGCCCTCAAAAAAACTTGAAAAAATTGCGAGGACGAATGTTAAATCTACGAGGGCGTTGTGGAATACCCAAGTGTGACCGGAAAACGGCACACAAATCACTCAAAGTAGGCGGCAGGAAGCCGCCGAAGTTTTTCATGGAGGAGTTTGATCAATGGGTATTAGAATCAATACCAACGTGACCGCGTTGGGCGCACTGCGAAACTACAACCAGGTGAACGGCGAAGTCAATTCCAGCATCGCTAAATTGTCTTCGGGACTGCGGATCAACAACGCCGCCGACGATCCGGCAGGGCTGATTATTTCCGAGAACCTCCGAGCGCAGACCGACGGTCTCACTCAGGCGATCTCAAACTCTCAGGACGCAACAAACCTGATCAAAACCGCAGAAGGCGGCCTCACCGAAGTCAACACCTTGCTTCGCAACATCCGCCAGCTTGCCGTTCACGCCGCCAACACCGGCGTCAACGACACCGTTGCGGTGCAGGCAGACCAGGCACAGATCACCTCGGCGATTGCCTCGATTGATCGTATCGCTTCCAACACCTCCTTTGGAACCAAAAAACTGCTCGACGGCACGTCCGGTATCACGGCTTCGGTGGTAGATACCTCGACGATTGCGGGCATCAACATTGGCGGAACCTACGGCGGCGTTTCTACTCAGAACGGAACCGTCAACATCATTGTGGCAGGCGTGGCGACCCGCGCTCAGGTTTCGGGAGCCGGTCTTGCTACCTACGCCTCGATCACCTCGACCCTCTCGACGGTTAACGGCGGAACCACCGGCAACGGCGGTAACGTGGTGGTCAACGGGCAGACGATCTCGGTCTCCGGCTCGGATACCGTTCAGACGCTGCTCAACAAAATCAACAACATCGCAGGTTCGACCGGGGTTTCGGCGGCGTTCAGTATCGCCAACGGTTCCGGTGCGATCATCCTGACCCAGCAGAACTACGGACTGAACTTCGGCATCAACCAGTCTGAGAGCTCCTCCCTCATCGGAACCGGTACGGGCGGAACGCTGGTCTATGGCCGCAATGCAACGGTCACGGTGGTCGCTTCGGCTCTTGTGAACGGCGCAGTGACCTCGGTTGTCTCGACCTTCACCGGAGGACGTGCCTCCACCGACAGCGGTCTGCGAGCCACCGATACCTACGGCAACTCGATCCTGCTGACGGAAAAAGGCAACCTGACTCTGGCCACGCAAACCACGGTCTCCAACGTGACGGCAGGAAGTCTGCAATTCCAGATCGGCGGCAACGCCAACCAGTTCGTCAACGCTTCGCTGGGCAACCTGCGTACCACCAACCTCGGCAACACCGTGGTTCCCGGTTCCAGTTTGTCTCTGGTGGACGTGACCACAGCAACGGGAGCGAACAACGCCCTCAACGTTCTGGACGAAGCCATCGGTCAGGTGACGAAACTGCGCTCCAACCTGGGCGCACTGCAGAAAAACACCCTGGAAAGTACCATTCGCTACCTCGGAGTCGGGGTGGAGAACGTGTCCGCTTCCGAAAGCCAGATTCGTGATACGGACGTGGCCAGCGAAGTGGTGAAGTACACCAAAAACCAGATCATTCAGCAGGCGGCACAGTCGGTCTTGTCTCAGGCAAACTCGGCTCCCCAGCAGGTTCTCTCGCTGCTGCGTTAAGCGGCGGCTCTCCCGAAATCGGGCTGGGGAAACTTCTTCCTTCGGCCCCTTTTCTCAACCCTTCGGCCTGGTGCATGAGATGCATCAGGCCACAGGGTTTTTGCGGGCTGGATTTTGCAGCGGGGGTCAGAGAAGAGCCGATCCTGTTTCGTTGAGGGCTTCACGGACTTTCTGAAGCAGTTCAGAGGCGTTGAAGGGTTTGACGAGCAGTTGAACCCCCTCCTTCAGAATTCCTTCCTGGACGATCACATTGGAAGTGTATCCCGATAGATAAAGCGTTTTGAGATTGGGGCGGAGCCTGCCCATTCGCTCGGCCAGCTCGTGCCCTCCCATCAGCGGCATCACCACATCCGTGATCAGGAGATGAATTTCGTCCTTCGACTCACTTTGGATTTGCAGTGCGTCGGCTCCGTTGCGGGCCTGCAGCACACGATACCCCTGTTCGTTCAGAATTCGGGAGGCCAGGTCGCGGATCATCGGCTCGTCATCTACCAGCAGCACGGTTTCTTTCCCCTGAACTGCGGCGGGTGCGGGAGCGCGGCCCGGCGTTTGAGGAACCTGCGGAATACGCGGCAGATAAACCCGAAACGTCGTGCCCCGCCCCGGCTCACTGTACACCCAGATATTTCCCTTGCTCTGGCGCACGATTCCATACACCGTCGCCAAACCCAGCCCAGTTCCTTTTCCCACTTCTTTGGTTGTGAAGAAAGGTTCGAAGATACGACGAACCGTTTCAGGCGGCATCCCGACACCGGTGTCGCTCACGGAAAACATCACATAGTCGCCGGGGGCCACGCTCAAATGAGTTCCGGCGTAATCTTCATCCAGGGTCACGCATTCGGTTTCCAGCAGAATCCGTCCGCCCTGCGGCATAGCGTCCCGCGCATTGATGACGAGGTTCATGACGATCTGTTCGACCTGCCCCGCATTCGTAAAGGCATAACCGCTTTCGCCGCTTTCGTGCATCACCACTTCATACTGCTCCCCGATGGTCTGACGCAGGATCGGGATTAACCCCAGCAGCGTTTTGCCGATGTCTACGCTGCGAAATTCTACCATCTGACGGCGAGCATACATCAGCAGCTGCTTGGTGAGGTCGGTGGCCCGCTGACCGGCACTGCCGACATTTTCCAGCAGATCGCGTACCGCGCTGTCGGAGGGCAGGGTTCCCAAAGCGATTTCGGTGTAGCCTAAAATAGCCGTAAGGAGATTGTTGAAATCATGCGCCACTCCCCCGGCGAGCCGTCCCAGACTTTCCATTTTCTGCGACTCGAACAACTGCTCCTGAAGCACCTTCTGCTCGTTGATGTCGAGGCTGAAGCCTAAAAAGCCCACAAACGTTCCCTCCGGCCCGTAGCGGGGGACGGCATAAGCCTGCATCCAGTGATACTGCCCGCTCTGGTGTCGGCGGCGATATTCCATCTGAAAAGGATCGCGGGTTTTGCTGACACCGGCAAAAAATCGGGCACTGGCCTCGCGATCCTCCGGGTGGAGATACTCGCCGAAAGCCCCTTCATACGCTTCCTCCACCGCTGTTCCGGTAAACTCCTCCCAGTAGCGGTTGACAAAGGTCAATTTGCCTTGGGCGTCGGTAATCCAGATAATGATGGGCAGCGAGTCCACCAGAAGACGGAACCGCTCCTCACTCTCTCGCAAAGACTGGCGGGTGGAGGCGTCGCTGAGCACCGCCGACATCACTCCAGCTAAAAGTTGAAGCGTTGTTACGTCGAAGTCGCTGAAGGCTTCCGGGAGGGGGGAAAAAACTTTGAGAACCCCAATGGCTTTTCCTTCCTGCTGAAGCGGAACCACCACCATTGAGCGCACTCCCACCTGACGGCAGGCTTCTTTGTCTGCGTAAGGATCAATTTCGGAGTCGCGGCAAAGCAAAACCACGTTTTCCTGAACGCAGCGACCCGAAAGCGAGGTGTCTTTTTTCAACCGAAGGCCAATATGCCCGGAGGCCGTCCCGGAGCCAGCCCGGTAAACCATTTCGTCTCCTTCGACCAGCTCGACCACCCCCCCGGCGGCATGGGTGGCGTCGCGGCTGTGCTCGATGATGATTTGCATCATCGCTTCGAGGCTGCGCGGAGCACGGGCAATTTCCCGATGCATCGCCAGAATCGCCCCGGTGCGTTCATTTTCACGCGCCAGAGCGGTTTCCAAAGCAGTACCATCGGTGGAGGCGAGAGAAGCCTCCGAAGAAAGAGGGTGGTTCATTCTTTTAAGTTCCATGAGAAAAAACACAGAGATGGAATTTGATGTTACCCGAACCGATGCCGAATTTACTTCTTCGGCTCCAACCTCACACAAAATTCATTTGAGTCAACGAAACCCCATCCTTGATCCGATTGACAAAAGATACCCCCCGGTGGTATATTGAATCCAGGAGAAAGAAACCCCGTGGAAAACGAAACCCGCAAAAAATTGACTTCGCGAATGAACCGGATCGAGGGCCAGGTAAAGGGAGTTCACCGCATGATGGAAGAAGACCGCTACTGCGTAGATATTCTCGTACAGATTGCGGCGGTTCGCTCGGCTCTGGACGCGGTGGGAGTGCAGCTGCTGACCGATCACCTTCAATCCTGCGTGATCGGACACGGCACGGAAACCGAACACGCCTGCGCCAAGCCCATGACCCAAGAAGAGCTTCTGGCAGAGGTGCAGACGGTTCTCTCCCGCTTTCTCAAGTGAAAGAAAGGCAAGAAGACAATGCAGACCACCACGTTCACCGCCCCCGACATCGAATGTGCCGGGTGTGCGAATTCAATCAAAAAGGCTCTCAGCAAGTTATCCGGCGTAGAGAGCGTAGACGTTGATATCGAAGCGAAAACCGTTCGGGTCGCACACAGCAGCGAAGCGACGAAAGAAATCCTGGCGAAAACTCTGGACAAAGCCGGTTTTCCCCTCTAAGAGGGGGTTGAAAAACTGTTTTCCGCAGAACCCAAATCTATACTCGGAGGCGTACCGCCCCCCATTGGGCAAAACTCGGACACCCTGCTTAACGACTCTCGTGCCGGTCTCATTTTAGGTGCGAAAAAAGTACGTCACACACTTTTAAGACAGAGAGCGAAAACAAGATGGAAGCCTCGAAACGAGTGGTCACTCTGGGCGGAATCGCTCTGCTGTCCTGGATTATTTGGTTTTTCTTTTTAAGCGAACCTAAGCAGACAGGAGCCTCCGCCCGCAAAACGGCATTCAAACGCAGACGATCACGGTGAAAGGCGGTTACACGCCGGAGAGAGTCGTTGTAAAACAGGGCCACCCAGTGCGTCTGGAATTCTACCGGGACGAAACCGCTTTTTGTTCGGATACGGTTGTCTTTGGGGGGTTCGAGATTTCCCGCCCCCTGCCCGCCTATCAAACTACCCGTATCGAATTCACCCCGCAAAAGGCCGGTAAGTTTAATTTTACGTGCGGAAGGAGTATGCTGCGCGGCACACTCATCGTTCAACCCGCGCCCACTGATGAGAGAGGAGTCCACACGATGGAGGCTCTGCTGAAAGAACCGGCCCGCAAGCGTGAAACAGAGATTCTGCCCATTTTGGGAATGACTTGCGCGGCGTGTGCCGCCCGCATTGAAAAAAACCTGAAACGACAGGACGGGGTGCTTGACTGTCGGGTGAACTTTGCCGCCAACTGTGCTGCCGTCGAATATGAAACCGGCACACTCGACCATGACGCTCTTGCAGCGGTCATTGAAGACCTGGGCTACACCGTCCCGCAAAAGCCTGAAAGCGCACTGCCGCCTCACGGCAGCCCCTTGCACGGCGCAGCCGCACAGACGGAAGCAGACGAAGACTGGGAGGGGAAGGCACGGCGGGCGGAAGTGCGTGACCTGAAACACAAACTGGCCTCTGCGCTCGTCTTTGGCTTGCCCGTTGTGGGGATCGGGATGACGCATCTCGATTTTCCCGGCAGTCACCCGCTGCAATTCGTGCTTACCTCCGTTGTCCTGCTTTTAAGTGGACGTTCCTTTTTCACGGGGGCTTGGGCGGCACTGCGGCATCGTTCCGCCGACATGAACACCCTGATTGCGCTGGGGACGGGAGCGGCCTATTTTTACAGCGTTGTCTCCACCTTTGTGCCCTCACTTGTCACAGCGGGAATGCCCGCCGCTCCGTCGGGCATGACCGGGATGGCGGGAACGATGGAAGCCAGAGCCGGTGCGCCCGTTTATTATGAGGCGGCGGTCGTTATCACTGCCTTTGTGATCGTCGGGAAACTGCTGGAGGCAGGGGCCAAAGCAAAAACGGGGGAGGCCCTTCGTTCTCTGATCGGGCTGCAGGCGAAAACGGCGCGTGTTTTGCGAGAGGGGGTGGAAACCGATGTTCCCCTGACCGAAGTCATTGTCGGAGAGACCGTTTTGGTCCGTCCGGGCGAAAAAATACCCGTTGACGGCGTGATTCTCGAGGGCGAAAGCGCAGTGGACGAGGCAATGCTAACCGGCGAAAGCCTCCCGGTGGAAAAGGGGGCGGGCGACCCGGTCTTCGGGGCGACGCTCAACAAAACGGGGGCGTTTCGGTTTCAAGTTACAAAAGTTGGACAGGAAACTGCGCTCGCACAAATTGTGAAACTTGTGAGGGACGCGCAGGGGCGGAAGGCTCCGATTCAGCGGCTGGCAGACACAATCAGCGGTGTGTTCGTGCCGATTGTTTTGATGATTGCCACGCTCTCATTTGTGGTCTGGTTTGACTTTGCGCCGCCGGAAACGCGGCTGGCTCAAGCCTTGATCTCTTTTGTTTCGGTGCTGATTATCGCTTGTCCCTGTGCGCTCGGTCTGGCCACGCCCGCCGCCATCCTAGTCGGGACGGGCAAAGGGGCGCAAAAGGGGATTTTGCTCAAAGGCGGCGAAAGCCTCGAAAGTGCGGAAAAGATAAACGTGATCCTTCTGGACAAAACGGGAACGATCACCACCGGAAAACCCGTGCTCACCGACCTGATCCCGGCGTCGGGGGTTGCTGAAACGACTTTGCTGAAGGTGGCGGCGAGTGCTGAAGCCGCTTCGGAGCATCCGCTCGGTGAGGCTGTTGTAAACGAGGCCAAACGCCGAAATCTCGCCCTGCTCCCCACGCAGAATTTTCGTTCCCTGACCGGACGCGGGCTGGAAGCACGACTGGGAGAAAGCCCGTACGGAGAAACAGTTTTGGTCGGCAGTGCGCTGCTGATGCAGGAACATGGAATTGAAACGAAAACACTTCAGGGGGAGGCGGATCGGCTGGCGGAGGGGGGCAAAACGCCGATGTTCGTGTCACAGGGGCGTTCGCTGCTGGGAGTGATCGCCGCTGCCGATACAATCAGGCCGGAAGCGAAGACCGCAGTGGCAGCGTTGAAGCGAATGGGCATCGAAGTGACGATGCTCACCGGCGACAACCGGCGCACGGGGGAGGCAATGGCGAAACTGGCGGGCATCGAGCGGGTGTTGGCGGAGGTGCTGCCAGAACGCAAAGCCGCCGAAGTCGAAGCACTGAAGGCAAAGGGTAAAATTGTGGCGATGGTTGGCGACGGGATCAACGATGCGCCCGCCCTCGCTTCCGCCGACGTGGGAATCGCCATGGGAACCGGAACCGATGCCGCAATGGAAGCTGCTTCGGTGACCTTGGTTCGGGGGGATTTGCGGGGGGTGGTGACGGCAATCCAACTCTCGCGGAAAACGATGAAGACCATTCGGCAAAACCTATTTTTCGCCTTTGCCTACAATTTAGTGGGCATTCCGGCTGCGGCAGGTGTGCTGTATCCGTTTTTCGGCATTACGCTCTCGCCCCTGCTGGCGTCGGCGGCGATGGCACTTTCCAGCGTTTCCGTGCTGACCAACAGCCTGCGCCTCAAAAACGCACCTCTCGGCGATTGATCTCAAGGCGGGAACGATTGTTCGGGCCGATCCGTCAAAGAAAAGGGATACCCCGGCAGGGTATTCCCGCTCACTTTCAACACCGATGCAAATCCGGCGATCCCTACAACTGATGCTGGCGTTGTGGCTGACCTTCACTTCGGTGATCTGGGCGGCCTGCCTGCCCCTGTCTCCGGCAACGGGGGTTCCGGCAGCAAAGAGTACCGATTCTGCCCGTTCGCTCTCGGCAAGCCCGGCCTCTGCCTGCTGCTGCCCCGAACCGATCAAGCGGCAGGTTCAGATGCCGTGCTGTGCAGAAGCGGCGTCAACTCATCGCGGCAAGCCTTTTTCTTTGTACTACGCCTCACGGCTGAAGCCCGCCCCGTGCGGCTGCGTTTTTGTGCCGCAGTCTCCGGTTCGCGCACCCGGCAGCGAAGTTCGGCTTTTCAACGGAGAGCTTCCGCCCGCTGCCGCGTGTGTTATCCTGACCTTTTCCCTGCGGGCAGGGGCGGAGGGCTGTACTACCGCTGCTCTTTGCTCCGGTCGCTTTTCTTTTCTTTCCCTCCCGTCTCGTGCTCCGCCTTTTCAGGGTTGATTCCGTCTGTCGAAAGCCGTCGGGCTTTTCTAACAGACCTCATCAATTCCACCCTGAAAGGAAATTTCCATGGTCTCGATTTTTAGCTGCGCCGTTGTGCGCCGGACTCTTGTTTGCCTTGCCTTTTCGATTTTGGGCCTTTCGGCACTGGCCCAGACAAAGCCCGTCGAGAAGCGCGTGGGCAGGTACGCGGTTACGCTTCGCCTGCCCGAAGCGATTTACGCCGAAGAAACCACCGACCTTGAATTTCGCCTTGCGGACACCAGCAGCGATGACCCGGTATTGGGGGCGGCAGGCGTTATTCGCGCCAAAACGAGCGCGAAAGTAACGATGCCTGCAATGCCGGGAATGCCCGTTCAAACGCCCAAAATTCACGCGGAAGGGGTTCCAGGCGATTATGGCGTCGAAACCTACTTTCCGCATGGCGGCGACTATCAGATCGAACTGGAGCTAACTCCGCCCGGAGAGATTTCCCCGATCAAAGCCGCTTTTCTCGTTACGGTGCAAGACGCCGAAGCCGCGAAAAACCGAAAGCAGAAGCCAAAACCGTTTTATCTCGAACTGCTGGAAAAACCCGCCCCCAAAGCAGGAAAGCCGATGCCGCTTCACCTTGCCGTTCGGAACACCAAAACGAAAGAAACGGTGAAAGAATTCGATGTAGCCCACACCCAGATTTTTCATTTGATTATTGTCTCGAAAGACCTGGGCTGGTTTGTCCATGAGCACCCGGTGCAGCAAACCGACGGCTCCTTCACCATTGAGCAAATCTTTCCGGCAGCAGGCGAGTACCGAATTTTCGCCGATGTTGCGCCGAAGGGAGCCGGGTCTCAGGTTTTGCCGGTGACGATCAAAGTAGCAGGAGACGCGCCGCCCGAGACCACCGCTCTTCTTCCGACGCCTTCGACAACGAATGTGGACGGAGTTAAAGCGGTTCTTCGATTTGCGGATGCGCCGCTGCCGGTCGGAAAAAGCACCACGCTGACGTTCGTTCTCTCCGATGCAGTTACTGGCAAACCTCTCGCTGATTTGGAGCCTTACCTCGGCGCAAGGGGACATTTGATTCTGATCCATCAAGACGGCCTGACCTTTGTTCACAGTCACCCGATGGAGGATGACACCGCTCTCGCCGCTGCGAAAAACGGAACGGTGAGTTTCAATGCCCGCTTTCCGAAACCCGGCTTCTACAAAGCCTGGGGGCAGTTCGGTAGAGGCGGCAAAGTCCTGACGATTCCGTTTGTTTTCCGGGTGAACGAAAACCCCCGTCAGGCCGTCGAGCCGCTAAGGAGCCTTCGATGAAACGAAGTCACAGAGCAGGGCAGGCATGGGAAGAAAAGTTGAGAAAGCTGGGCAGGATAGGGCTGGCCGTCTGCCTGCTGCTGGCTGTGCTCTCACCGAAGGCTAGAGCGCACGACGATGAGGACAAACCGAAAAAGCCGACCAAGGCGCAGAAAGACCTAAAACGAGCACGGGAGGCAATGGACTCCTACAAAACGGCACTGACGAAAGCGGGAAAGTATTCCTGCTGTGTGCAAAAGCCGATGGGGTCGAAAGTTGGCGGGTGCGATCTCTGTGCGAAAACGGCGGGCTCCTGCAATTGCGGGGCGAATCTGGCTTCCGGTAAGGGCGTCTGCGGAGAGTGTTACGGGGCGTGGAAAGGCGGAAAGGGCAGTCCGGCGTTCGGCAAAGTAGATACAAAGACTCTGAAAATACTTTCTTCCGACCATCAGAAACGGGCAGGGCTGAAAAAACCGTCGGGGGAGGGTGCTTCGGCTGCCATCGAAGTGACCCCGGAACGTAAAGCCTACGGGGAAGCCCTCATTGCGGCCAAACGCACGATGATCGGTGAGCAACGTTATGTGTGCTGCGTGGGAAACGGCGGCTGCGACGAATGCGCTTACGAGGGGTATTGTCCCTGCGGAAAAAATCTGGCGAAAGACCTGGATGCCAAACCCGGCGACAAAAAGCGCGGCATCTGTGCTCAGTGTCTGGACGGTCAGCACGGCGGACACGGACGAGTTGGAGGGGGCATCAAGCCTGAAGAAATCGCCCTCGCCCCTAGGGATGACGGAGAGCACATGGGGTCTATGGGTCACCTGATGGGCGGAACGCTCGGCCCCTACGCGATGAACCAGGAGGGAAGCGGAACGACCTGGCTTCCGCAATCCTCGCCGATGTACGGTAAAATGAGTCAATCAGGCAGGTGGCGTCTTATGCAGATGGGGAACGTCTACGGCGTTTTGAGCGATCCGGGCGGCCCACGCGGGCAGGGCGAACTATTTGCGCCGACCCAGTTTATGCTGATGGCGCAGCGCAATTTCGGAGAGAGTACGCTGGGTATCCGCACGATGTTTTCGCTCGACCCGCTTTTGATCGGCAAGCGCGGCTACCCCGACTTATTTCAGACGGGCGAAACGGCGTTCGGCAGACCGCTTCAAGACCGACAGCACCCGCACGACCTCATTATGGAACTTGGGGCGACCTACTCAAAGCCGATCACCAAAGACCTGCGCGGCTTTCTTTATCTGGCCCCGGCAGGAGAGCCTGCGATTGGGCCGACCGCCTACCCGCACCGACCTTCCGCCTGGGACAACCCGACAGCCCCGATTTCGCATCACTGGCTTGACGGCACGCATATCACCTATGGGGTGGGAACGCTGGGAGTAACGCTCAAAGACCGCTGGAAACTGGAAGGTTCGATGTTTACCGGGCGCGAACCGGATGAGGAGCGATACGATATTGATCCGTTTCGGTTTGACTCGTTTGCAGGACGCCTGACCTTCAATCCGTCGAAAAACTGGAGCCTGCAAACCTCTTATGCGTCGCTGCACAACCTGGAGCGGCAAGACCCCGGCAATCAGCACCGCTTCACGGTCAGTGCGGCGTACAACAGGCCGCTCGATAAAGGAAACCTCGCACTGACGGCCCTCTACGGACAAAACACGAAAAACGGAAAGTCTACAACGGATGCGTTTGTTCTGGAGGGCGCGTACACCCTGGGCAGAAACAGTTTCTTTGCTCGCTGGGAAAACGTCGCGAAGGATGAACTGGTGAACCTCACCACCCCCGGAAATAATCGAATCAACAAGTGGACACTGGGGGCTTCCTACAATTTCCAGCAGAGCAAAAACAGCGAGCAGGGAATCGGGGCCAGTGTGGACTTTTATCACTATCCTGACACCCTCAAGCCCGATTACGGAGCCTCCAGTCCGGTGGGGTTCACCGTGTTTTATCGGCTGCGCTTCGGCAAAATGTAACGTTGAAAGGCATCGCTCATGCTGCGATTGATAAGGATGGTTTTGGTTTCGCTGCCTCTGTTTTCCCTTGGCACGCTTGAGAGGCAAAAGGAAAACCGTGCTCCGGCGGGGAGAGCGGCTCCGGTTCGCATCTCCCCCGCAGGAGTCAATGCCCGCGAGCCGCAACTGGCGGTGAGCAAAAATGGCACGGTTTGGGTGACGTATGGGGAAGGCAGCGCGATTTACTGTGCCCGCTCCGAGGACAAAGGGGTTACGTTCAAGACACCGGTGAAGGTGGGGGAGGCAGGAAAGCTGTCGCTGGGAATGCGCCGGGGGCCGCGAATTGCTGCTGCCGGAAAACACATCGTGATTTCGGCTGTTTATGGAGGGCAGGGCGGGGGCCGAGACGGAGATTTGCTGGCATGGCATTCGGAAGACGGCGGCTTCTCTTGGAAGGGGCCGGTTCGAGTCAACGCTGTTCCCGGAGCGGCGCGTGAGGGTCTGCACGGCATGGCGGCTTCCGACAAAGACGTAATCGCGAATGTCTGGCTTGACCTGCGCGAAAAGGGAACGCAGATTTATGCCTCCTTTTCGCGAGACGGCGGCAAAACGTGGGGGCGCAATGTACGGGTTTATCGCTCACCGAGCGGAACCGTTTGTGAGTGCTGCCATCCCTCGGCGGTCTTCGATTCGGAAGGAAAACTGACGGTGATGTGGCGCAATTCGCTTGACGGGGCGCGGGATATGTACTTCGCTTCTTCTGGCGACGGCCTCACTTTTTCGCCCGCGCAGAAACTCGGCACGGGAACGTGGAAGCTGGATGCCTGCCCGATGGATGGCGGCGCGTTGGGAATTCGTCGTGACAACGGGGTAGTGACGTTTTGGCGGCGCGAACAGGAAGTGTTTTTGTGCGCTCCCGGAAAACCCGAAACGAAAATCGGAGACGGAATTCAGGGGTGGCTTTCGATGAGCGGAAACACGCCGGGAGCGTTGTGGCTGGCGCTGCGCGGCGGCGCATTAAAGGCCAAACGTGGAACGGAGAAAACGCGGGTTCTGGCGCAAGGTGCGGACAGTCCCTGTGTCGCATCACTACCCGGAGAGCCGCCGCGTTTTCTGGCAGTCTGGCAAAGCCCGGCGGAAAATGGCACGGCCATTTATGAGACTTCGTTTTAGGGAAAGCGGCTGAGAGTGAAAAGGGGTGTTCAGGAGTGAGATACCGCTTATAGCGTCTTCGAGGAGCCTGTTCCTGACCGCCTCGTGGATTTTGTCTTTCGCCGCCACTATTTTAGGGTCTCCAAACGAACGTTTAGGCGACGGCAAGCGGGGCGGCTTTTGCAGTCCGGGCGGATTGAAACCGAGAACGATGTCGTCTGCCGGGACGCCGTGTTCCAACAAGCGGTTGGCAACTCCGTCCTCGGTGCCGTCCTCTTCGACCCGAACACAACCCTCCCTGATTGTGACATAGATGATGAAGTTCACCCGTCCTTCGGCTTTGTTGTATCCCCGTCGTCCCAGCGCATAGTGATCTTGCTGAGGGTCGAAAAGGTGATAAACCTCGACTCCGGGAGCAGGATGTTTTTTCAGGAGATGTTCCCAATCCAGGATGATCGCTTGAACTATCTCTCGATAATGGGTTGTCCGATCTACAATTCTACCTCCTCGGTTTCCACCGCGATGACGACGATTGAAACGGCGTAATAGTCGCACAGAAAAGTGACGGCGGGGCGCGGAACCACCTTTTCATAAGTTGATGACGAAACCGCCATCAACAGCGTGAACGGCTCCCCCGATACTTCCAGGTACGCACGATAAGCGAGATATTGTCCCATTGCGGCATTGAAAGCGTGTACGGGAGACGGCCCATCGAGACCTTTGATCTCGACCATCAATCTTTGCGCCGCCTCCGCGTCGCTCGTTCTCATGGCTTTAAGGTCGGCATAAAGCGTTACGTCGAGATAGGAAATCGGGAGCGGATCGGGGGTGAGGTCTCCTTTCGCCGCTGCCTCAACAGCCACACACCGGGAACCACACCGATGAGCGCAGTGACGAGCGAACCGGGCGCGGGAACGCTGGTGTTGTTCAGATTGAACGACCCACTGAAACTAGTCTCTATGTACGTTCCCTCAAGAGTAGTTCCATCCAGTAGCCTGCCATGCAAAGCATAGGTGAAGCCAAGACCGTTTATGTATGTACAGAAAATCAGAACTGAGGCCCGCTCCATAGAAGTTACACGTACCGTTTTCATCAGCCCTAAAATTTTTGTTTCCTTCTGCACTGGGTACGCTACGAAATGTACCACCGAAGATATTGATGACACTCTGGTCGCGGGCTGCCACTCCCGTTTGAGTACCACCGAAAATGTTGATTGTACTGTTATCACGGGCATTAGTTCCTTCAAAGCCCGATGTCGTTTTGCCCACTGTCCCGCCATAAAAATTAATAGTACTGCTGTTCAAAGATACCAGTGAATCCATGTTGCCATCTGTGACGTTGATTTTGCTACTGCCCTGGCTCTCGGTGACGTAAATTGAGCTACCTGACACGTTTGCAGTACCATTCCCTGCGGTCAAAACGATATATCCAACCTGACCACCGGAAACATTGATGGTTCCTCTCTCCTGTGCAGGCAGAGCATAACCTACGCTCCCCCTGTACAGTTGATTGTACTGTCATCGTTCGCCACAAGGTTTTGTCTCAATATAGCCGTGAAATTGACTGTGCTGTGATTGTAGGCCTTCAGATTATTTGCAATGCCGTTTTCAGTAACGTTGATTGTCGGACTAGTCGAATTGTGGCGTGGAGAAGCATTGAAATCGAGAAAGTTGGCAAACCCGGTAACTACATCCGTCCCGTCGTATCCCAGGTTCGTGGAAATTGTTGCATCCGTTGGATAAAAAGACTGCGCGGCGGCGGGACGACTCAGCGCGACCCCGAACATGACCGCACCGACCCCTAAAACGAGAGGACTGCATTTGTTGAACTTCATGTTTTCTCCTTTGCGGCATCACGCCCTAGACGATTGACTTCAGACCCACAAGCCTCAAAAGATTGCTCATCCTATCCTTATATCCGATTTGTCGTGACGAAACCGTAACGAAAACGCCCTGTTTCCGCGCAAAATAAAAAAATATCTTCGATATTTTTCCACAGAGGGGAAAACATCCATTTACCGCCCTTCCCTCCCGAAGAATGAGGGCTTGGCAGGGAAGGATTGCGAACCGTTGAGCAATCGTTTGCGATTGGATGGGGGTCGGGGGGGTTAGGTCACGGCGTCCGACGGGATTTGTAGGCGTTGATGAGGCCGTTGGTGGAGGAGTCATGCGAGGTGACTTCACCGTCCGCTTCCAGTTCCGGCAAAATCGCTTTCGCCAGCTGCTTGCCGAGTTCCACGCCCCATTGATCGAAGGAATTGATATTCCAAATAATGCCCTGCGTGAAAATTTTATGCTCGTACAGCGCGATCAATCGGCCCAGGGTGCGCGGGGTCAGCTTCTGAAGCAAAATCGAGTTGGTCGGGCGGTTCCCGGTGAAGACTTTGTGCGGGACGAGTTTTTCGAGGGCGTCGCCGCTCATCCCCGCCTTTTCCAGTTCGGCGCGAGCTTCTTCTGCGGTTTTCCCACGCATCAGGGCTTCGGTTTGCGCGAAGAAGTTGGAGAGCAAAATTTCGTGATGCTGCCCCAGCGGGTTTTGCGTTTCGACGGGCGCGATAAAGTCGCATGGGATGAGTTTTCGTCCCTGATGAATCAATTGATAGAAAGCGTGCTGCCCGTTTGTTCCCGGTTCGCCCCAGATCACCGGCCCGGTCGAATAATCAATGAACTCGCTTTCCCGGTTCACGCTTTTTCCGTTCGACTCCATGTCGCCCTGCTGAAAATAGGCGGCGAAACGGTGCAGATACTGGTCATACGGCAAAATCGCCTCAGTTTCCGCTCCGAAAAAATTGTTGTACCACACGCCGAGAACGCCCAGGATCATCGGCAGGTTTTGTTCCGGCGAGGCTGTGCGAAAATGCTGATCCATGTCGTTTGCTCCGGTCAGCAAGTCCTCGAAATAATCCATGCCGATGTAGAGCGCAATCGAAAGCCCAATCGCCGACCAAAGCGAATATCGCCCCCCGACCCAATCCCAGAACCCGAACATATTGGCGGAATCAATCCCGAATTTCTCGACCTCCGCTTTGTTCGTCGAGAGCGCGGCAAAATGTTTGGCGACCGCCGCTTCGTCCTTTGCCGAAGCCAGAAACCAATCGCGGGCGGTGTGGGCGTTCGTAACCGTCTCCTGCGTCGTGAAAGTTTTGGAGGCGACGAGAAAGAGCGTCGTTTCGGGATCGCAGACCTTCAGCGTTTCGGCAATGTGCGTACCGTCAATGTTGGAGACAAAGTGCATCGTCATGCCCGCTTTGCCGTAGGGCTTGAGGGCCTCAGTCACCATCACGGGCCCCAAATCCGAGCCGCCGATCCCGATGTTCACGATGTCGGTGATGGCTTTGCCTGTGTAGCCCGTCCATCCTCCGCTCCGCACTCGTTCGGTAAAGTCCCTCATATGCGCCAGCACTGCATTGATTTCGGGCATCACATCTTTGCCGTCCACGAGAATGGGGTGATTGTCGCGGTTTCTCAGGGCGGTATGCAGCACAGCACGGTTTTCGGTAAAATTAATTTTTTCGCCGGTGAACATTTTCTCCGCCATGCCCGCCACATCTGCCTGTTTTACGAGATCGAAGAGAAGTTTCATCGTCTCTTCGGTAATTCGGTTTTTCGAATAGTCCAGCAGAATGTCCTCAAAGGAAACGGAAAATTTAGCGAAACGCTGCGGGTCTTGCGCGAACAGGTCGCGGGTATGCAGGCTTTTAACGGTTTCGTAGTGCGCTTGCAGGGCGTTCCACGCAGGGGATTGAGTGAGGGTTGACATCGTAAAAATCCTTCTAAAGTCGGTAGCCGAAATGGATGTACACTGAAGCCGAGCCGGACAGAGCGGAAGTGGCGGAAAAGCCGCTGGATCGCCCGATGCCGTTGGTGACGCCGAGTTCGAGCGAAGCGCGGCCATTCAAAACGGAAGCGGGAGAGTAGCGCAGACCCAGCCCCCAGACCTCCTGCCCGATCCGGGCAGCATCGCCGGTGCGAACCGCGTTTTCGCCGAAGACCACGATTTGCCCGTCTGCCACAAGGGCGAGGTCGCTGTCAATCTGATAGGTTAGACCGAGGCCGACCGTGCCGAACGAACGATCCGCAAGAAACACACGCGGCGACAGCAGAACGGTGAGTTTGTCCCCTAGAAACTGCCGCGAGGCCATTGCCTGCGCCGCAAACAAAAACTTGTTGTTGAGCAGCGTGTTTTCATAAAGCACGCTGCCCTCCACCGAAAGGCGGTATTCTTTCGGGGCGGCCAGACGATAACGCGCTCCAAACTCCACTTCCTGCCCGCCGTGCGGTACTTGCAAAAGCCCGTTTTGGTAGTAGCGGCGCATACTGCCGCCGCCGCGAGCCAGCAGCGTCAGACGATCCGTCAATCCATACATTCCCTCCAGAAAAACAAAAGTCGAGGCTTCTTTACTTCCGAACGGGCGCACCTCTACGCCATAAAGCGTTTTTCGTCGGCCCAGCGTAACGGGCGTTTCGAGGTTGATGAGATGGGTATTTTCGGAAATCGGTGCGGAAAGAGCGGAGGTCGAAGGCTCTTTGTTCGGGTCTACCGCCTGCGCCTGCACAAATGCAGGCAGGCCAAGGGCGAACAGGGCACTCAGAAGGGTGGTTCGGGGGGCGGGGTGATGCATAAAAACTCCTCATCGAAAGGTGCAAAATAAAGGGCGCGAAATAAAGGGCGCAAAATGAAAAGACGCCAAGCCTTGCGAGTTTTGACAAAAGGGAACGGCCAGAGAGTCCGGCGGCCTCGCCTGCATCAGTTTACCTAAAATAGCCCTTTGTTTCTGCCTCCTCCACCAGAGCCGAGGCAAATTCCCAGAGCGTCTCCGAACCCGACGCGATGATTTCATTGCGCTTGAGAACGCGCTCTTTCGAGATTCGGTGCTCCGCCCAGCTTCCGCCCCCATTCAGAAAATTGGGGATCATGGCGGCCAGGCGGTCAACCGAACCCGCAAACCGAGAGGTCGGTGTTCTCTGCGCCTCGAACTCCTCCCAAAGCGCACGAAACTCGTTCTGCTGGTCGGCGGGCAGAAGGCCGAAAATGCGGTCTGCGGCTTTTTCCTCGCGTTCCCGCTTTGTGGCCTCTCCCGCCGTATCATAGACAAAGGTATCGCCCGCATCAATTTCTACGAGATCGTGAATCAGGACCATCTGGAGAAGCCGAAGCGGGTCAACAGGTTCGTTTGCGTACTCTGCCAGGGTCATCGCCAGCAGCGCGAGATGCCATGAATGTTCGGCGTCGTTTTCGTAGCGCGTGCCGTCCGTGAGACGGCACTGACGAAAAATTTGCTTGAGACGGTCAACTTCAATCAAAAAACGCAGTTGAAGGCGAAGGCGTTCCCCACCGGAGGTCTGTAAAGCGAGAAAAGCGAGATCAGAGGCGGAATCCTGGGAAATCATGCTCTTTTTTACGAAAAAAACGCCCGCCGGGTTAAATCAGCGGGCAGAAAAAGGCATTTATTTTGGGCTTTTCGCCCCCTATGGCGAATAGATGCGGCTGGGCTTCTCCATTTTGTAAAGCCGGAAGTCATCTCCGCGAATCTGCGCCCACCGCAGGGATTTCACATGGCCGTCCAGAAACGCATAATTTCCCTGAGCGGTGTGCCCTTTGGGAGGGGTATTCGTGGGACGGGTAAAGTCGGAGCAGGCTGCAAAGTTATCGCCGGGGTCGTTGCTGGGTGTTTTTCGGCCCGGAAGTTTCCAGGTGTCGCATCCAAGCAGGGTAGACCCGGAAGCCGTTCCCAGCGCACTGTCCGATCCCGTGGTATTGCCGTTTGTCCAGGCGGCCCAGCTTTCCGAAAAAGAGACGATCTCGGCGGGTTCGGGCGCACCGGCCAGGCTTCGCCCGACCAATCCGGTATTTTTGTCTTCGCTCTCGCCGCGCTCCAGTCCCTCCTGCGTTTTGAGGTGGTTGGAAAGCCCGTAAGAACGCTTGAGATGTTTTTCCCGATACGCTCCGTCCCAAAACTGATCTCCTGTCCGAGCGGCGGTGTCACTTGGACAAGCATAGACACCGTCGTTTTTGAGGTAGGGCAAAATCTGCCGGTCGTAGGGAACCACGTTGCTGGTTCCGCCGTTGATCGGCGGGAGATTGACATCGGAAGGCAGGGCCTCATCGTAATCCTGGGCGTACATCAAAAGCCCGGTATTGATCTGTTTCAGATTCGACACGCAGCCTGCCTGCCGTGCCTTTTCCCGCGCCTGAGCAAATACGGGAAAGAGAATGGCAGCGAGAATTGCGATAACTGCAATCACAACGAGCAGTTCGATCAGCGTAAACGCTTTCGTTTTCATCCCAAATCCTTTTCTTGAGAAGAGCAGAGGTGAAAGGGCGAAAGGGTGAAGAGTGAAAATTCAGCGAATCGCTTTTTTCACCCTCTCCCCCTTTCTCTTTTTCACTTCCGCCTCCCCTCATTTCCACGCCAGCGACGTTTCGACATAGCCCTTCAGCGCGTCCCAATAGCCGTTTTCATCTGGACGTTCGAGGGGGCACTCCCGTGCCAGCGTTTGCAGGGCTTTCAAAGCCAGCCGGGGAGCGAACTCCCGACGGGTGACCCCGCGCCGCCACAGAAACTGCTCCACAAACCCTGTATGAACAAACGGGTAGCAGTCGTACACCCACACCATTGCCAGCCCCAGATAGGGATCCCCGAAATAACCGTCGGGAGCCACGCACTCCGCCAGTTTGTTTTCTCCAAAGCGGAGGTCGGTCAGCCCCGACAGCGGCGTGTCGGCGGGCGAACTTCCCGGTGTGATCCGCAAAAAGTTCGGAAAGAAATGCAGATAGTGCGTGAAAGCGAGCGGGGTTTGGATCGCTCTGACTCGTTTCTGAATTTCGGCGGCGGTAGTTCTGAACCAATCGTTTTGCCGCCATTCCGCCACTTTGCTCTCCGGGGTGTTCAGCCAGAGATCGGCTTCCCAGAGGGCGGCATCCGTGAGCGTCGCCGCTTCTTCCACCAGGGTTTTGCGCGGAAGGTTCGCCGATACCGGATCGGACATCAGGGCGTCGGTCACCGACTGCAGGCGGTCTATGGCTTTCAGGGCGCAGTCCGCTGCCAGATGAAGGCGGTGCGGAGTTCCTCCCAAGGCCCACACCGACAGGTTTTCGCCGCGAGGTATCTCTGCCAAAACCGAAAATCCTCCTTTGCCGTCGGGGGCGGCTTCTGAAAGCGGGCGGGGCGAGGGAATTCCGAGCTGCTCCAGCACCTGGTAGAGTTCGATGCGCTCCGGGGTGAGGTCGTCCCTTAAGTCTACCGTTTTTTCCTGGATTGCTTTATTTTCTTCCTTTATTCTGAATTGGATTCGTTTCTTAAACGGCATCCAGGGTTCGGGATCGGACTGCACCGAAAGGATTTCCGCGTTGGGAAAGGTTCGGGAGAGCAGCGTCCGTTGGGCTTCAGTCAAATCGAATCGGGATTGAATCGTTGGGGCGGTCATTCGGTTCCTTTTAAGGCTGGAGATTGGTTTTTGTTCGATTAGCGCGGCAAGGTCGGTTTTCAGCAGCCGTTTTGCCGTCATCAGGCGGCTGCGTACCGTATTGATCGGGACGGTCATCAGATCGCTGACTTCTTCCAGCGACCACCCGCCCGTATAATAAAGCAGAAACGTGGTTCGATGCGTTTCCGAGAGGTGCGCGATGGCCTGAGCGATCATCATCCCGTCGAGAGACTGCGTCTCTTCTCGGCTTTCGTTCAAGACCGTGATCGGTTCACCGAGAGCGCGGGTTCCGCGTCTTCGGCGATAGTCGGCACAGAGCGAAAGGACGAGCGTTCGAAGCCAGCCGGAAAACCGTTTGGGGTCACGTAGTTCCGGGAGTTTCTGGAACACGTACACAAAGGTTTCCTGCGTGATGTCCTGGGCATCGTCGGCATTGCGGAGGGCGTTGAACGCAATCGCAAACACCCGTTGGCGGTGGCGGTCACAGAGAAGGGTGAACGCCCTGCGTTCACCCGAAAGCGAACGTTGGATGAATTGAGCATCGGTTTCGTTTGGCTTCATCACAGAGTAGGCGCAGCGAACGCTCCAAAAAGATCAAAAGGAGCAAAAAAATTTTATGATTTGTTTTGTTCGAGATGAAGAGGCGTCGTGAAGGTGGCGAAGTGCGGGTCGAGCGCGTGGGAAATTCTTGGAGAAAATAGAAAGAGATTCATGACTGATCCAATCGAAATCGCTTTTCAGCAGGTGAAAGCCGCGTTTGCCCACTACCCGAAGCCCACCCCAATCTCGCACTGCCCGATGTGCTTTCGGGACGAAGAGATCGCTCGCTTTGTTGCTCTTGCAGAAGAAAAATTACAGGCCAGCGATTTTGATTGACTGCTGTTGGATTTTTTTTTGTGCTGGGGAACCTGGGGAGAAGTCGCCTACATCCCCCCTTTTTGCTCGGCTGCTACAGCCGGGACGAATTCATAGATGAAGAGCTTTTCTATTCCCGCCTGCTGATTCCAGCTTGCCCGGAGATGCACACCGTCCAGTACAATCTCGAAAAAGGCATGACTTCGGAGGGAAAACAAAAGCCGCACTTGGATGATGACCGAAACCCTCGCTTTTTTAGCGGCGTTCAACGTGAATCCTGCTGCCTTTGATGGGGCGATGTACCTGCAGCGAACGCAAGAAAGAAAGCCAGCTTAGATCGAAAGCAGGAAGACTGTGACGCCTCAACAATCCTCCCCTGAGAGAGTGTTCTCGCCGGATGCCCCTAAAGAATGCGGGCAAAGTCGCCGATAATAGGTCAGGGAACCGATCCCATCCAGTTTTTACGGGCGATTTTGCAGAAAAATCGAGGTCGAGATGCAGATCAAAGAGTTTCAGGCGGAAACACTGAAGGAATGTCTTCAGAAAGTGCGCGAGGCAATGGGCGGCGAGGCCGTTATTCTGGAGACCCGCAAAGTCCGCAAGGGCGGCGTGCTGGGCTGGGGCGCGAAAGAGGCGATCCTCGTGGTCGCGGCCACCGGGGTGACGGTGCAGGCCGACGCGGGGCGTAAATTAGCCGAAGCGCGGTCGGCTCCGCGTGAAGCCGCGCTCGCTGGCGGCGGACGCAAAGAGGGCTTTTCTTCGGTATTTGCCGAAGCCGCCCGGCAAACCGCTCCGGCAGAAACGGCGGCGGTGCGAACCGAACGCTCCCCGGCGGTTTCGTCGGCTCTGGCTCGCAATGCCTACACTGCCGGACGGGAAACCCCCGCCCGCTCCTCGGCCTCCTCCACCGCAACGGTTTTGCGGGAACCGGTTCTGTCCCGGCAGGCCGCCGAACCGGACCCGGAAGCGGCCCGCCTGACGCGCCTGCAAAACGCGATTGCCGGGATTGCTCGCGAACCCGACCCCACAACGGCTTCCCGCCCCGCCTCCGTTTCTTCCCTGCGCGATGAGCCGCGAGAAGGCGGCGACCGAATTGCCGGCTTGGAAAGAGCTTTGCAGGAAATCCGGGAAGGACTAACCGCCCTGCGGCATCAGCAGGAAAAGCAGGAAAAAGCGGTGACGGCGGTGGTGAAAACGGTGGCCCCGGTTTTAGGCGGAAACCGAACCGAAGGCTCCGCCCCGAACCCCGCCGAGGAAAGCGGCTTCCCTGCCCTTTACGCGCACCTGATCGAAACCGGCGTGACCCCCGAACTCACCCGCGAACTGCTGGACGAACTGCCTTCGATGGATGCCTGGAGCGATGAAGCACGGGAACACCTGTCGCGTTCTGCCCTGCGGGATGTGATTGCCCGGCGCGTTGTTTCTGCAGGCGGAATTCGCCTGACGCCGGGCCGCCCAAAAGCCATTGCCTTGATCGGGCCGACCGGAGTGGGAAAAACCACGACGATTGCAAAACTGGCGGCTCATTTTTCGCTGGTGGAACACAAGCGGGTAGCACTCATTACGGTGGACACCTACCGAATCGCCGCCGTCGAGCAGCTGAAGAACTACGCGCAGATCATTGACATTCCGATTGGAGTGGCTTATGACAGCGCGGAAGTGCCCGATGCGATCCGGCAGTTCGCTGATTTCGATCTCATTTTGATTGACACTGCCGGACGAAGCCAGAAAAATATCGCTCAGGTCGGCGAACTCAAAGAGATGCTTGCTGCCGTGTCCTGCGAAACGCATCTTGTGATGTCGGCGCACATGAAAGAGCGGGATATGCTCGAAGCGGTCGGGCGATTTTCCGGGGCACGGGTGGACAATGTGATCTTCTCGAAACTCGACGAAACGAACTCCTATGGCACTCTGCTCAATGTGCTCGACAAAGCCGGGGTTCCGGTTTCCTACCTCACCACCGGCCAGAAAGTCCCCGAAGACATCGAGACCGCCGACGGAAGACGCCTCGCTGAGATGATTTTGGGTTAGCAAGTCGAAAAGTGAGGGGTGAGGGGGGTGCGCGGATGAAAAGCCAGCCTCTCACAAAATCAGGAAAGGGCAGCGGAAAATCGGACGGCAATCCCTTCGATGGAGCGCAAGGTCTGTTTCTGCGGGGAGTTCCCGTCCGCAGGTCGGTCGGCACGCAGTGCCTCTCAGACCTGGACTTCCATCCGAAGGCAACCCCCCGCGTCTTTGAGTGAGGTCTGTCTTTCTCCTTCCCCTTTCCTATTCATCCGCCGAGAGGTCAACCGTGTAGCGCACAAAGTCGTCTGCGGGGTGAAACTGATCGTAAAGTCGGCGGGCAGCAGCGTTGTCCGTTTGCGTCAACCAGTAAACCCGTTTCCAGTGTTCCCGCTTTCCCTGTTCGATGAGGGTTTCGATGAGGCGTTTCCCTACGCCCTGTCCTCGTGCTTCCGGCTTCACGAATAAGTCTTCAAGATAGCAGAGCGTTTGGAGGCTCCAGGTATGGGGGTGCAGAAAGCAGTTGGCAAAGCCGAGCGGTTCGCCCGAATTTCCCTCTGCCATCAGGGTGAAAAAGGGAAATTCAGGATCGAGAATCCGCCGCCAGGTTTCTGAGGTCACCTCTTCGGGCAGCTCGGTTTTGTAAAACTGGCAGTAGTCCGCCCATAAGGTGCGCCAATTTGTTTCGTCCTCCGGTCGCACGGCTCGGATCGTGACCGAATCGCTCATACGAAATCTTCCCCCTTCAGCAAAAGCGTTTGACCTGCCTCCAGGAAAACGGTTTTGCGTTTGTTTCCCGCTTGGATCGTTTTTTCACCGCCGAGCGTTGACAGAAGCGTTACCTCCGTAACCTGCCCTGCCTTCCACCGAAACGAAACCTCTACTCCGCCCCGCGCTCGAATCCCGGTGATCGAGCCGTTCTGCCAGAAGGAGGGCAGGGCAGGCAGCAGTGAAATCTCATCCTCATGGCTTTGCAGCAGCATTTCGGTGACCCCGGAGACAAACCCGAAATTGCCGTCAATCTGAAAGGGCGGGTGCGCGTCGAAAAGATTGCGATACACGCCTCCTCCCCCATGATAATGGACATTTTGTGTCTCCACAAAAGTAAGGGCCTGGCGGATGAGTTCGAGCGCGTGATCTCCGTCGAGCAGCCTCGCCCAGAAATTGATTTTCCACGCCAGGCTCCATCCGGTTCCGCCGTCGCCGCGCAGTTCGAGGGTTTTCTTTGCGGCTCGAAAAAGTTCCGGGGTTTCGTGCGGGTTGATCTGACGGCTCGGATAAAGCCCGTACAGGTGCGAGACGTGTCGATGAAGTGGTTCTGGCACCTCCAAATCCCAGTCTCTAAGCCATTCCTGCAGCTGCCCGCCCCGCCCAATCTGCATCGGGGGCAGTTGAGTCAGCATCGCTTCGACCTCCTTCCGAAAGTCTGGCTCTCTATCGAGAAGACGGCTTGCTTCGATGCAGGCGGAAAACAGGTCGCGCAGAATTTGGGTGTCCATCGCTGGCCCCGCACACAGGCTGACCCCGGGGTGGTGCTCGTTTTCCGGGGAGAGGGAAGGGCAGTTCACCCTCCAGCCGTGCGTCGGTTCCGGGACAAGGGTTTCCAGAAAAAATTCTGCGGCTCCCTTCAGCAAAGGAAAATGTTTTCGGAGCGTTTCGAGATCGCGTGAATACTCAAAGCGCGTCCAGAGATGGGTGCAGAGCCACGCGCCCCCCATCGGCCACATTCCCCAGGGCGAGCCGTCCACCGGAGCGGTTCCACGCCAGAGGTCCGTATTGTGGTGTGCCACCCAGCCCCGTTTCGCGCCGTACATCGTTTGCGCGGTTTCCCGTCCCGTTTCGGCAATCTGCGCGATGAGATCAAACAGCGGCTCGTGGCATTCCGGGAGGTGGGCAGGTTCGGAGGGCCAGTAGTTCATCTCCGTATTGATGTTGATCGTGTATTTGCTTCCCCAGGGCGGGGCGAGGGAGGAATTCCAAAGACCCTGAAGCGTGGCGGGCTGACCTCCGGGGCGCGAGCAGGCAATCAGGAGATAACGCCCGTAGTGGTAATAAAGGGCAGCGAGAGCGGGATCGTTGTCCTGAAGAAAGGTGAGCAGGCGTCTGTCGGTGGGCCGCGACGAAAGCTCGCTTTCACCGAGATCGAGTTTCACGCGCCCATAAAGGAGGGTGTAATCTTGCCGGTGCGCGGTTTTGAGGTCAGCGTAGGTTTTGGGGGAGGCAGCGTCGAGAAACGCCTGAGCCGTTTTGTCGGCATCTCCATTGACGTTTTCGCGATCTTGAAAACTTGTTCCAATGGAAACGAGCAGGGTCACCGCGTTTGCGTTTTCGATTTGCAGGCACGGGGGATCGGCTTCTGAAGTCACGTTTCCGCCTTCCGCCAGAGCGCGAACCAAAACCGTAAAGCGGATGGTGCCGGGAATTTCTTCGGCCCTGTTTCCGATCCCCCGAAGAGAAAGGGTATCGGGCGCGGCGGGGGCAGAAACGGCCTCCAATTCGGAAACCAGGGTCGCCGTGAGGTTCAGACTTCCCGGTGTGTCGGAAGCCAAACGGATCACCAGAATTTGATCCGGGTAGGAGACGAAGGCCTCGCGGACAAAGTGTACGCCGTTCTTTACAAACTCGGTGCGCGAAATGGCGGTTTCCAGATCGAGTTCCCGGCGATAATCGGAAGCCGCCGGGTTTGTCCCAGCCGCATCGAAAAAGTGGAGGTGGAGCGAACCCGGCGACGAGTAGGGCATCTGCCGCACCGGAAGCCCCATAAATTTTTCGTCGGTAAGGCGGTGCGCCTTTGCAAACTCACCCGCAAAAATCAACCGCCGAATTTCGGGCAGGGCTTCGAGGGCGGCAGGATTGTCGTAGATGTGAGGGCCTCCTGCCCACAGGGTGTTTTCGTTGAGCGAAACCGTTTCCTGCGCAACGCCGCCGTAGACCATCGCGCCGATCCGCCCGTTGCCGAGCGGGAGGGCATCTGTCCAGACCTCTGAAGGCTGAAGGTAGAACAGCCGCGACGCAGCGAACAAAGGGGGATGAGAAGGGGACATAAAAAGCCTTTCAGAGCCAGCCGACCACGCCGAACGCCCTTTCCAGGGCTTCCGGCGTTCGGATCGGGTTCAGCACCACAGGAGTGTGTTCCCAATCCACTTCGCCCCAGAGAAGGCGGCCCTCCGCCCGGTAGGTCACAAGCCAGCAGCTTCGTGCCCGTGCCGCCACCCGAATCTGACGGGGTGAAAAGGCGGTCTCCGCGCCCGAAATGCCCAGAGGCCGAGGCGGGGCTTCATAGCGCACGCCATCCGAAGAGCGCGAAACATAGATGCCGGTTTCTGTGGAGGTTTCGTCTGATTCGGCCACTAACTCGACCTCTAAAACAAGCGCGAACTCCGACTCGCCCAAGATCGGCTTGACAAAAACCTCTTTGATTTTTGTTCCAGGCGGCATTGCGGCGATGATCTCGGTTTGCCCGCTCGCCTCAGCCTCCTCCCAGGTTTTGCCCCAGCACGCACAAACCTGATGCGGGGCTTCGGGGTTCACCGAAATCAGAACGTTTCCGAGAGCCGTTTTGCTGCCGAAGCCGGTCGTGTAGTGAGGCGAGGCAGAGGCCAGATGCGGAAGCGGCAGAACTCGTTTCTCCGCAGTGCTTTCCCCGGCAGACCAAATTGCTGAGCCGCCCGAACCGAACCCGGCGAAAAGTGTCAGGCCGGGTTCGCGCTCAAAGCGGTGCAGCGAAGTGACGGGAGCGTTCTCGAAAGTTTGGCCGGAAAAGGGATGCCGAGTGGAAACCGTCCAGTCCGCCAGATTTCTGCTTTTCCAAACGCGAAGTTCGCCGGGCAGAGTGCGGTCTGAAGTCACAATGCACATTTCTTCGCCAAATCGAAACAGAGAATAAGCCGTAACGCTTTCTCCCAGGTCTATTCCTTTCTCCAAAACGGTTTGGGTTCCGGCATCGAAAATAAGGCCCGTTTTGGGAGGCACAAGACCGAGGGAGTGCAGACAGCGGGCAGAATTCACCTTCTCAATTGTGGTCATTTGTGCAGGAGGTTTGGTTCCAGGCACAATGCGGCGGTACGGATGAAAGCGGTGAAGCAGGGCGTGGCGGGTTTGCGGATCGCTGACGTTGTTTGTTCCTGAGTGACCCATCAGGTGATGAAACAGCAGCACGTCGCCGGGTTCGGCCAGCAGTTCTAAAACCTCGCCGGAGAGAGGGGGGCGCGAAGCCAGATCGGAAAGTGCCTCCGGCCCATTTATCCCTGCCTCTCGGTAGCGGATTGGCGAGCCCGGCGCATAACGAAAGGCTCCGCCTTTGGACTTCACCGGGGTTAAAAAAAGAAAGAGTCCCAAAGCCCATCCCGCAGGCATAAGGGTAGGGTAATCGTCATCCACATGAACCCGCTGGCTTTCCCAGGGAAGGTCGGGCGTGTGGGGGCGGGGCATATCGCTGGCGTTCTGATCGTGCGGAAAAGGATATTCTTCACCAAAAATTTCGCCGACAGCGCGAAAAACGTCTTTGGTCAGGCAGGCTTTCAGGTCTTCATGGCTGAGCGGGCAATCATCAGACCCGCTGACCTCCCCCTCATAGGCTGCCCCTTCCAAAAACGCCACTGCCGGGGCGATGAGTTCGGGCGGAACCACCCGCTTCAGTATCAAGTATCCGTTACGGAGAAAAAAATCATGATCTTCCGGGGTCAACATGGGCCTTCTCATCTGTCTTGTTTTAGGTGCTGTACTCTGCGTGTTGTGCTCAGGAGGGCTGCCCCGAACTAAACGCCCTCGAACGAAACCAGCTGTGAGGTTTGGACAACGGGAACGACAACTCGCGTGTAGTCCCCTTCCTGCGTAAAAGGAATTTCTTGATTTTGGGAGACCAGTGCTGCCCGTGACGGCGTTTTCCCCGTTCGAATTGCGAATTCAACGTTGTGAACCGGCGTGACCGCTTCGATAAATTCGTTCGCGGCGGTGCGGCGGGTCGGGGTAAAGTTAACGAGATGAACAAGGGTTCGTCCTTCTTTTTCCTGCCTCTGCACCGAAATTTCCATGCCCGGAGGTACATTGGAGATTGGCTGAACAAGCGGATGCGGCAGGAGTTTCGCCAGCATCCGCCCGATCATCTCTTTGTAAACATAAAACGCATCCTCTCGATACCCCTTGAAAGCGGCGGCGTAGAGATAGCCGATTTTGCCGTCCGCCGAAAGTGCCGCCACTGGAAACCCGGTCGGCTGATCTACCGGGGTTTGGGCATGGGAAGAAAAACGACCGGGGGCGCGATTGAAATAGGGCCGCCACACCTCGCCTATTGAGGTCGCGCCGGGGACAGTTTCCACGTAGGAACCCGCCTGATAATTCACGAACTCGGTTTCGGGCATCCCTTCGCCGAGGTCGCCGAGCTGCATATAGGAGGGCTGATAGGGGCATTTTTCTTTGTAGCGAACGGGCGAATTCGTGAGGGCGAACTCGCTTCCATCGAGCGTGGCCTCGTGCGAAAACAGCACGGCTCCGCCGCCTGCGAGAAAGGCATCGAGTTTTGCTTTCATCGCCGTATCGAGCACGCCCCGGTCGGGGAGAATGACTACTTTGTAGTTCTGGAGGTTGTCACGATCCGGGGTTTCGCCGTTCCACTGGTGTTTCAGCGAAGCGAGAGCCGCCGCCGCGCCCTCAATGGAGGCATCAATTTTAACAAGACCGCGTGTGTCCTCATCGCCGCTCAAAGCCTCTTTGTTTTCCGGCAGCAGCAAAACAGCGATGTCGGTGAGGGGAACGGCTCCGAGGCAGTATTCTTCTATCGCTTCGACTTTTTGATAGACCTCGCCGATCACTTTGTACGCGCCTTTGTCCAAGGTCCCACGCGGATGGAGCTGATCGCCGATGTTGACGACGGCTCCCGCCGCCAGAATCGTCGCTGCCTCGTAGTCCAGCTGGGGGATCGTTTTCAGTCCGCCGAAGTCCGCCCACGATTTATGGAACCGTGCGGTCATTCCCTGAAGCGGGCGCGGATAGGTGCGAACCACACGGGAATAGGTCGGGAAAAATTGATAGCCCCAGCCGCCGGTGGTCAGCGATTCGATCTCTAGCTGCGTGAGCGTGTCGAGTTCGCGGTGAACGTTGGGGGTCACGCGAGAATTGAAAAAGGTAGTCGCATTCGGATTGAGTTCGTAGCAGAGGTTCGCGAGCCGGGTGGTGTACTCGCGCAAAATCTGAAAGGTTTGTCGGCGGTGCGCCTCTTTGTCTCCGCGCTTGTCGCCGAGACGGGCGAGGCACTTTTCGCAAAAGCAGCCGGGGTCGGGCGGAAAATAGCACATATCGTAGAAAATGCCGTCGGCCTTGTAGTCCTTCAACACTTCAATGGTCTGCTCTGCCAGATAATCAATGTATTCTTTGCTGCCCAGGCAGACTTCGTACCAGAACGCCTGATTTGCATTGGGCCCCCACAGTCTGCCGTCCTCCAGGCGCACGAGCAGATCGGGGCGGGTGAGGCCGATGTTCTGATCCACGCGCACGGAGAGATAAACCGGAGCGGCGATGCTGCGCTTTTTCAGGGCTTCGATCTGCTCGCCCATCAGATCAAACTTAAGGGACGGGTGCATCTGACCAAGTGAACTTTTCGTTGGGTAGTAGCTCATTCCGTGATGGCACTTGCCGAAAATGGTGACCCAGTTGATGCGGGCCTCCTGAAAAGTGTCGCCGAAAACATCGGCATCGAATTCAGCTCCGACATCGGGAATCTGCGGAGCGGTATGAAAATCGAGATGGATTTGACGAAAGCGTGTGGAAACCAGTTGAGCGGCGGTCGGGGGCATAAAAAACTCCTGAGTTCGATCAAAACATTTGCAGGGTTTGATCGAGCGTTTGGGCGATGGTTCTGCTGAGGTTGGAAAACTCCGAAACGCAAAAGTGTCGCCCATTATCGCATAAAAAGGGCGCGTGGAGTCAATCCGAACGCTCCCGGTTTCTCAAATCGTCTTGAGGAGTGAACCTTCCGCCGAAATTTTCCGACAAAAAAAGGGAGAATGAAAAATCCGGCAGGAATCGGGTGGAGGGAAGGTGAAAATCTCCGTTTGATAGGGTAGGATAATGCCTGCACCATTGTCAGGCATCCCGGCGTTCCAGAAAGACCTTTGTCTTCCTCTGCAAAGAAAGACGGAGGATGGAGGAAAAGCGTCGAAGGAACTCTCTGTCTGCGCCCGTTACCGGCGCACCCTCCCACCGTTTTTGTTCGAGTGAGTAATTCGCCGCGTTTTCAAGAGGGTAGTCTCGCTTCGATTTTCCGCCACTGCAGCGGGCGGAGCAGGCTGCACTCGAAACTGCGTTCAACAGGAGTGTAGATACAGGTATGGCTGGTGGAACCGTCGTTGGATTGGATATTGGCTCCCAACTGATGAAAGTCGTTGAGCTGCGAAAAAGTGGCGCGAACATTGAAGTCACGGCCCTGGATGTGGCTCCGACCCCCCCGGAGGCGTTTGAGAATGGCGTGATTGTTGATTCGCAATTGCTGGCGAAAGCAGTGAAAGACCTGCTCTCCAAAGCGAAAGTTTCCGCCAAAAAAGTCGTGTCTTCCGTTTCGGGTCAATCCTCCGTCGTGGTGCGCGTGGTCGAAGTGGCGCAGATGGGAGCCAAAGAGCTGGCCGAAACGATGAAGTGGGAAGTGGAGCGGCAGGTTCCCTTCAGTGCCGCCGATGCGATTATGGATTACACTCCGATCAACCGCCCGGAGGGGCTGGCCGACGGGCAAAACATGGAAGTGCTTCTCGCGGTGGGGCAGCGCGAAATGATTGACCGCCACGCCGACACGATCTTGAAAAGCGGGCTGAAACCGGACGCCATTGAGGTAGAACCCATTGCTGTAGGCCGTGCCCTCCTTGAAGTGAACCGGGGAGCCAATTCCACCGTCGGGCACACCGTCGGGATCATCAATGTGGGCGCGAACACCACTGATATTTCCATTTTTCGAGATAAACTCATCGCCTTTCCCCGCTCGGTTCCGATGGCGGGAGAGACTTTCACCCGTGCCATTGCCGACAGTCTGCAGGTGGATATGCAGACCGCCGAGCAGTACAAACGCGAATTGGGCGAAGTGATCTTCACCCAGCAGGCTCCGCAGGCGCAGTTCGGCTCTGGGGCGTTCGGCGGCTCGGAAGGCTTTGCCGATTTCGGCGGCTTCACGGATTTCGGCTCCGCCCCCGGCCCTGCCTTTCCGATAGACCCGGCGGCTCCCTCCGCACCTGCCCCCGAAATTCCAGCGGCTCCCGGCTCTGGTTCGATGCCCTTTGACTTTTCCGCGCAGGAAAGCAACGAACCTCTTCCCGGCCCTACCGCCGACCCCTTCGGCTTTAATCAGCCTGCAGACCCGGCGACTGCCAATCCGTTCGCTCCCGTTTCAGACAGCACAAGCCAGCCCACCCCGTTTGGGGAAACCGCACCGCCGGAAACGCCCGTTTTCGAGCAGACACAAAGCAATCTGCCGGTGCAGACCTCTCAGCCTGCCGCCGACCCAATGCGCGAACAGCTCCGAATTCAAATTTTCAATGCGATGGCCCCCTATCTCTCCGAACTGGCGCAAGAAGCCCGCCGCTCGCTGGACTATTATCGCGGCAAAACCGGGGATGCTCCCATTCACGAACTGCTGCTGACCGGCGGCAGCGCAAAGCTTAAAGGGCTGGCGCAGTATTTCGAGGCGGAACTGGGCATTCCCACCCGCGTGGCCAATCCGCTTGACGGCGTGACGATGGGCGTCAAAAACCAGTCTCAAAGTGTGCTGAATGAAATGTCGAACCTGTTCCCGGTCTGTATCGGTCTGGGGGCGCGTGACCTCGTGGCAGTGCCGGCGGCCCTCAAAGTTCCAAAAGCCCCCAAACCCGTAAAGGCTCCCAAAGCCCCGAAAGTGAAAAACTAACCATCACCGGGGAACCGCTTCCCCGCGAAAAAGTGAGAGAGATATGCTACGCATCAATCTGCTGCCCAACTATATTTACGAAGGCAAGAAAAAAAATCAAGTCATTGCGGCCTGGGTTTTAGGCATCGCTGCCTGCGCCGGGATTTATGCCTTTGCCAACATTCAGGCAAACCAGAAACTCGACGACCAGCAAAAGCAGCTCGACGAAGCAAAAGCCTTCCAAACTCAATACAACGACGCCGAAGCGAAAATCGGAAAAGTCAAAGAGGAAGTGGCGGTTGTTCGATCCAAGCAGGAGTTTGTCGCGAACGCGAAAACCTGGAACGGCAGCTATCCCAGGCTCTACACCGATATGCGGCGCTACGTGACACCGCGTGCGGTGGTTCGCAGCATGAACCTGGCCGACAACTCCACCGTCAATATGGGGTTTTTCGTCTCGAAAGAGGAAGACGCGGCCCGCTGGCACATGGATTTGCTCAAGTATGCGGGAACAAAAGGACGCTTTAAAACGGTGACCTTCGAGTATCCCAACCTGCATGGCTATCCGAACGGGCAGGCGGCAGGGGCAGGCGGCGGCTTTGGAGCAGGAGCAGCAGGCTTTGGCGGCGGTGGCGGCTACGGCCCCTACAGCGGGCCTCCCGGCGGAAAAGGCGGGCTGCCTTCTGCGCGTGGAGCAGCGGGCTTCGGCGGAGGTGGGTTTGGAGGCGGCGGTTTCGGCGGCGGCAGCCGTGCCGGAGGAGGCGGGCAGAACAATCAGGTGGGTCTGGCTTCCATCGAAGGGCGCAGCGGGCTTCAAATGGTCGCGCATCTGGTGCTGACTGAGCCTTTTGCCGGAAAGGTGGATTCTCCTCCCTCCTGGCCCTCAACTACTAAAGACAGCGGCGGCGGCACTGGAGGCGGCTCTTTTGGCCCCTACAGCGGACCTCCCTCCGGCGGCGGAGGCCGGGGCGGTTACGCCCCTTCAGGCGGAGGGAGCAGTTATGGCCCCTACAGCGGGCCTCCGGCAAACAGACAGTAATTTAAGGAGAGGCTAAACCGAAGATGTTATCTCGATTAACTGCGCTTCACATCAATATCATTGGCATCGTGACCGCGCTCATTCTCTCCGTGGCTTTGTTCTTTTTTTTGATTAAGCCGAAAAACGAACAGCTGGAGCAGAAAAAAACCGAAACCGCGACGGTGGAAGGGGCTGGCGGAACCCAGGTGGCAGTCAATGGTAAAAAAACGGAACTCAAACGCGAGCAGACAAGTGCTGCCAAGGTGAAAGAGGACTGGAGCCACGACTCGGTCTACTATATGCCCCGTTTTAACCTGGGAGCCAAAGCCGATCCCCTCGCCGACTACCACAATGCCTTCTATACCAATGAGCGCGGCGAGGAAAAAGGCGTGAAAGAAATTCCCACGGAATGGGGACGCTGGGTGGAAAAATGGTACGATGCCCAGGCACGAAACGGCATCACTCGCGGCAATCCGATTTTCCCGATTGAAGCCTTTCCCACCGACCCGAACGCTTTTATCAGTGTGATCAAACCCAGCAGCAACGGAACCTCGCAGCTGACCTTTCCGGCTCCGGGAAAGCCCTGGCAGGTAACCGTAATCTGTAAAGATTTCGATTCGGCTATGCATCATCTGGAACAGTTCAATCGAATGAAAGGGCATGGAATGCCCGTCATCAGTAATGTGGCTCTGGAAGGACAAAGCCCGTTCTTGACGATGACCTACGATCTGCTGCTGTATGTGATTCCCAATGCCGATCCTCCTCCGGTTGATTCGCGGATCGCTCCTGCGGGTGGAAGTACCGGCGGCGGTGGCGGCGGCTTCGGCGGCGGCTCCTTCGGTCCCTACAGCGGGCCTCCCTCCGGCGGCGGAAGCCGGGGCGGCTACACCCCTCCGGGCGGTGGAGGCAAAGGGCGCGGCGGCAATGCCGGAGATTAGGTAAAAGGAACCAAGGCAACAAATGACCATGAACCATCATCAACTTTTGCGCAGAGGTCTGGGCTGCTTCTCTCTTTTGCTAACATTCGGATTGATCGGATGCGGCGGCGGAGGCGGTGACGACACGGCGGATACCGGAACGAAAAAAACCAGCAAAGCCAGCACCGGAGACGAAGAACCGGCGACGCCTGCGGCCTCGACTTCGCCGCGTGCCTCCACCGGAAGCGGTGCACCAAGCGGATTTCCCGGAGCTCCCGGACAGGATGCGGCGGCTTCGGCTGGCCCGCCCCGTGTGGCAACCGCGAAAACGCCCGCCTTTGGAGCACGAAAAGACCCCTTCTATGTGGACTGGAAGCAGCTTCCTCCCCCGCCGAACGTTTTTGAGGAAGTGCAGCCGATTCGCGTGGCAACCACCGATGTGGCAACGCCTATCGAGCGGCCCGTCACGATTCGCGAAGTTTCCCCCTACCGGGTTTCTGGCGTGATGACCGGCGACGGAATCTTTGCCATCCTCGAAGGGGTCGGACAGCCCGAAATCGTTAAGCCGGGATCGAAACTCCCCAACGGTTACAGCGTCGTGGCCATCAATGAAGATTCGGTGCGGCTTGAAAAGAAGGAGGGGAAAATCACTTACGTGCAAACGGTTCCCCTGAGCGACGGGCCTTCGACCGGGCCTGCCGGGGGCGGCGGCAGAAGCGGCTACGGCCCGCCGCGAGGGGCTGGCCCCGGCGGATTTGCCGGGGGCGGCTTCGGCCCTGGGCGCGGTAAAGGTGGAGGGGCTGGCCCCGCCTCTGCGGGCGATTGATTTCTGGAGAAAGAATCTTTATCCGTTTCGGTAACGGAAAAAGGCTTCGTTCCGTCAAAAAAGACGAATCTACACCTAAAGCGTATCGGAAGTCCTGTCTAGGAGAAAAATCTCAATGTTCACAACCAAAACAAAACTAGGTTTCGCCGGTCTGTCACTGCTGGTGACCGGACTGGTGGCCATGCCCCTTCATGCTTCGGCACAGGAGGACGCCGCCAGCAGCCCGAAAACAAAGCCGTTGTCCTTTAACTTTCAGTCGGCTGACCTTTACGCGGCTCTCGTGACCGTGTTCAAGCAGGCCAAAGTGGACTACTCGATCCCCGATGGTCTGCGAGGCGTTCTCGTAACCGTCAGCATCACCAACAAGCCTTTCACCAAGGCTCTGGATGTGCTGCTTCAGTCCTCCGGGCTTCCCTACACCTACAAAGAGGAAGACGGAATCTATCAAGTTGTGCAAATCAAAGAACCGACCCCCGACACGCCTGCCACCGAGGGCCCCGACACTCCCGAGGTGACTCGGCGTGACCGCTACATCAAAATTTTTGCCACTACGATGAACGGGATCAACTTGGCAGCCGCTCTGGGCGGTCAGATCGGCCATTACACCTCCCTCTATAACGGAACCTTCCAGGGCAGTCCCTTCCAGGGCGGCCAGGGCGGGGGCGGTGGTTTGGGCGGCGGCGGCCTCGGCGGGGGTGGTCTCGGAGGCGGTCTGGGCGGCGGCCTCGGCGGGGGTGGCGGCTTCGGCGGCGGCGGAGGCGGGTTTGGAGGGGGTGGCGGCGGCTTCGGCGGCGGCGGCTTTGGGGGCGGTCGCGGCGGCGGAGGATTCTAGTCCTTTCCTTCTGCTTTATCTCTTCACCCAGGGGTCGAAAACAACTGCGGCGGCCAGGTACACTCTACCTGGCCGCTTTTGCTGCAAGTCCCCCAGTTCAAACAGCGAAAATTTCACATAATTTTCACAGAATAGACCGATTACGGAAACAGGCTGGGTATACTCCCTCTGTGTGTAACCACGTTTTATGATTCTTTTTCCGCTTCTGGAATCAACGTTTTTCCATCAAAATCCCGTCCCTAACATCGAGACGAAAAAAAATCGGCTTTAAGGCAGGAGTTGGCGGGTTTTTGTCGAAATAACGCGATAGACTGACCCGTTCAGGCAGAGACGCATCACATCGAGTCGCAAACCGTCCCAGCTTACGATCCAGAGGACGGAATACGGAGGAGGCATTAGTTATGGGCTTGCAACAGCGGAAAGGGTACGCATGGCTGCCCGCCGGGGCCGCGCTGGGAACAGCACTGCTGACGGGCGGGCTGAACAGTGTGACCGCTCCCGCGTTTGGGCAGGAGGTGTCCGGAACGCGAAACATTCAGGTGAAGTCGGTAGAACTGACCGACGCGCCGCTTGCCATCGCCATTAAGCTGATCCGGTCGAAGACCGGCGTGGACGTGGTGATTATCGGGGATGTTCGCCGATACGGAACCGTTTCGATTTCCGCCACCAACCAGCCAGTCGAGGAAGTGCTTCGCCTGATGGCCACTTCCGCAGAAGCCGACTTCTGGACAGAAAACGGAATCTACTATTTCGGTCCGAAAGGCTCTGCTCCGAAAAAAGACGAGCCGATGATGCCTTCGGTTCTGCTTCCCGAAGCGGCAGCAGGCCCGACCCACTACGAAAAGATTTTTCTGAAGTACACCGACCCGCGCGTGATGCTGCATCGGCTGGGCGTTACCGGAGCCAGCAGCGATTACACCGATGTTTTCTTTCAGAATGTCATGCGAACCATTCTGACTCAGTCGGATGTGCACCCGCTGGTCGTTCCCACCGTTCCGATCTACACAACGGCAGTGCCCACCGTTCCCACCAATTATGGAAGCAGCGGAACCCCCTCGGCTCCGGCGGCTCCCTCAGTGCCGACCGGCAGTCAGGGAAATGTAGTCCGCGAACAATCGTCCAACCGCAGTGAAAATGGCGATCAGGATTTTGCGCGAGGCGGTCAGTTTGGGGGCGGCGGTTTTGGGGGCGGCGGCTTTGGCGGTGCTCAGGGACGAGGCGGAGGCGGCTTTGGTGCAGGAGGCGCACAGGGCGGCGGGGCGCAGGGCGGACAGGGCGGCGGCTTCGCGGGCGGATTTTTGCCTGACGGCCTGACCACGCAGGACATCCGGGCTTACGACGCCGACGGTTCGCTTATTATTCGCTCCAACAACGAAGAAGCTATCCGGCAGCTCAAAGAGTTGATTCGTCTGATTGATGTGAAGCCCAAGCAGATCATGCTGAAAGCCGAGTTTGTGACGGTCACTCAAAACGACAACAGCGCGTTCGGCATCAACTGGACTTTTCAGCGGGTGAACCTGCTGGGCGGCGTTTCGGGCGGCTACAGCCAGAACAACACTGCGTTTCTCCAGTATGCCGCAGGCAACGTTCAGGCGCAGCTCTCCTGGATTCTCTCATCGGACAAAGGGCGCGTTGTGGCGGCTCCCATGGCGACCACCCTCGACAACGTCCCCGTGACCTTCACCACAACGGAAAACATTCCGTTTTTCGTGACGCAGACGATCACACAAAACCTGGGGTCTCCCATCGTAACCACCACCCCGCAATTTATCAATGCGGTGTCCGGGCTGGGAATTTTACCGCGTACCAACGCCGATGGAACGATCACTCTGTTCGGTTCGATCTTCATTTCTACCCAGACCGGCTCCATCACTGGCCCAGACGGGTCAACGGTTCCCACCATCCTCACGCAGACTGCGCCCGTACAGCGTATTCTGCGTGACGGCGATACGCTGGTGGTAGGCGGATTGACGCGAAAGAACAACAGTATCCGAACTATTCGGGTTCCGCTGTTGAGTGACCTTCCTCTGCTCGGAACGCTGTTCCGCTCGCGCAACGTTACTACCTCCGATTCTGATCTGCTGGTCTTTATCACCGCCTCGGTGATCCCAGAGCGGCAGACTAACGTTTCCCTTCCGGGAACCGGTCTTGGCGGCGGAACGGCTCCGTTTTCTCCCGGCGGCGGGGGCAGCGGGCCGACCCCGTAGCGCAGAACCCGCCGCGTTCGCGGCCCGTTCTTTCCCTCTCCGACGCGCCCGACCCCTTCCGAGTCGGGCGCGTCGCTGTCCCTTCCTGCCAAAAGAGAGGCGGAGGGACAAGCAGAAAAGGCAGCTCATCGGTGCCGCTCTCTGAAAGGCAAGGCTTGTGTTCCGATTTTTGACGGCGGGTGAATCTCACGGCCCCTCACTGGCGGCTATTCTGGAAGGGCTTCCCGCCAACCTTCCGCTAGATTTCGACGCGATTGATGCCCAGCTTCGGCGCAGACAGGGCGGCTACGGGCGCGGAGCCAGACAACAGATCGAAACCGATAAAATTGAGGTGCTGACCGGGGTTCGCTTCGGCAAGACGATGGGCGGCCCGATCACACTGCTGGTCAAAAACCGAGACCATGACAACTGGCTGGATCGAATGTCGGTGAAACCGATTGAGCAGGAAACTTCCCCGATTACCAAACCCCGCCCCGGTCACGCCGATTTTTCCGGGATGCTCAAATACCATTTTGAGGATTTGCGCCCCATTCTGGAGCGTTCTTCGGCCCGAAACACGGCGGTTCTGGTGGCCGCCGGAGGCATCTGCCGTTCGCTGCTGAGGGAAATCGGAATCGAAGTGGTTTCCCATGTCGTGATGATCGGAGGCGAATGGGCAAATTTCGCGGGAGCCGTAGACTACCGGGAACTCGCGAAAAAGGCCGAGGAATCGCCTGTGCGCTGCGCCGATCCCGAAGCCGAAAAGCGGATGATCGAGGCGATTGACCTGTGCACCGCCGAAGAAACCCGCGACACCCTGGGGGGCGTCTTCGAGGTGGCGGCCCTGGGCTGTCCTCCAGGACTGGGCAGTTTTGTGCATTGGGATCGAAAGCTGGACGCGAAATTAGCGGGAGCGATGATGTCCATTCAGGCGATCAAGGGAGTTGAGGTGGGACTGGGTTTCGGCGTGGCGGAAATCCCCGGCTCCAAAGTGCACGATGAACTCTTTTTCGGGGCAGGCGAGGGATTTACACGGGGAACCAATAATGCAGGCGGAATTGAGGGCGGAATGACCAACGGGGAACCGGTGGTGGTTCGGGCCGCGATGAAGCCGCTGTCTACCATTCCCCGCGCCCTGGCATCGGTAGATATGGTAAGCAAGGCTCCGGTCAAGGCCCATTACGAACGCTCCGATGTGTGTGCGGTTCCGGCGGCGGGCGTGATCGGCGAAGCCATGATGGTACTGGTTTTAACGGAGGCCGTACTCGATAAATTCGGCGGCGACAGCGTGGAAGAGTTTCGCCGCAATGCTCTTGCGTACAGCGAAGAGGTCTACGCTCGCGGATTTACCCGAAATCATGGGTAATCTGTTGACTTTGCAGAATCAGCGATAATGCCAAAACCGAATTTAGTCCTGATCGGATTTATGGGAACAGGAAAAACCCGGATCGGCAAACTTTGTGCAAAGCGGCTGGGCTATTCGTTTTTTGATTCGGACACGCAAATCGAAAAGCGAACCGGGCGCAAAGTGGCAGTAATTTTTCAGGAAGACGGAGAAAGCACCTTTCGCACTCTGGAGCAGCAAATTCTAGCGGAACTGGCGCAGGGAGGGCAGCAGGTAATTTCAACCGGCGGCGGCGCGGCTCTTTTCGAGCGCAATGTGGAGGTTCTGCGCCGCACGGGAACGATTGCCCTGCTCAAAGCCTCCCCGGAAGTGCTGCTGACGCGGGTGGGCGGCAAAAACGCCGCAAAGCGACCGTTGCTGGCCTCGGCTCCGGACCCGCTGGCCCGTATCCGCGAAATGCTCGCGGCACGGGAACCCTACTATCGAGATGCCGCCGATTTTTCGGTCTTTTCCGAAAACCAACGCCCCGGCGATGTCGCCGAACGAGTGATTGCTCGTTATCGGGAATTTTGAGCCTGCCCTGTATGAATCACACCCATTTTGTTCCTGTCCGCCTTTCCGAGCACCCCTACGAAATCGTCATTGAGGCGGGGATGCTGCAAAACGGCGTGGCTGCCGAAAGGCTGAAAGTCGAGATTGAAAGTGAGCCGCTTGTTTTCGTAACTCATCCGGCTTTGCAAGACCGCTATGTTCTGCCGACCGTTCAGAGGCTGGAAGCGGACGGAATTCGGTGCGTCACCCTTTTGCTGAGGCCGGGAGAAAAAAACAAAACCTGGAGCGGGGTGGGGCGGCTGCTTTCCGGGCTGGCGGGGGCAGGGGTGGATCGGCGCGGCTTAATCGTTGCGGCAGGCGGCGGCGTGCTGGGGGATATGGTCGGCTTTGCGGCCTCAGCCTACTTGCGCGGGGTTCGATTTGTTCAGGTTCCAACCACACTGCTCGCTCAGGTGGATGCCAGTGTCGGCGGTAAAACCGGGGTAGACCTGCCTGAAGGAAAAAACCTGGCCGGGGCCTTTCATCAGCCCTCCACCGTGTTGATTGACCCGGATACCCTGGCCTCGCTGCCGCTTCGGGAACTCCGCAGCGGACTTTCCGAGGTTGTCAAGTATGGTATAATCTGGGAGGGTCGTTTTCTGAGCCGCCTTCAGGAGCTGCGCCCTGCCTTGTTGAAGCGCGATCCGCAGGCACTCGCGGAAATCATTCGGGTGTGCTGCGAAATCAAGGCCGAGGTGGTGCGGCAGGATGAACGGGAGAGCAGCCTTCGGGCCATTCTTAATTTTGGTCATACGGTAGGGCACGCACTGGAAGCCGCCACCGGCTACAAGGTTTATAAACACGGGGAAGCCATTGCCCTCGGAATGATGGCCGAGTCGCTTATCGGAGAGAGTCTGGGGATCACCCCAATGGAAACAACCGCTCAAATCGAAACGCTGCTGACGGAATTTGGATTGAAAACGGCTTTCCCCGCCGACTTCTCCGAAGACTTATTTTTCAGGGCGATGCGTCGGGACAAGAAAACGCTGCGCGGGGAATTCAAGTTTGTGATCCCGGAAAAAATCGGGCGCGTTCAGTACGGCGTCACCGTTTCAGAAGAACAAGTCCGCCGCGTATTGTTCTCATCGGCTCGCTAAAATCGGGTATCGGGCGAATAGCTCCCATGAATTCTCAAAACGGAAAATTGAATTTCGGGCCTTTTCTTCTCTCGCTCTGGCTTCTGCTCCTTTTTGGGCGAGGCATTGCAGGGACGATGCTGCTCTGGGCCGAACTGGTTTCACCCGAAGCCTTGCGGACTTTCGACGAAACCGGGCTGACCCTGGCGTATGATGGTTTGCTGGTCTTTTCTTTGTTGTATTTTAGTTTATTTTCTCGTGTGATCCAGAGAAATCAACATCACGCCGCTGAAACGGAAGGTTCTGCTCTTGTGAAGAGGGCTTCGGCGCGTGAGGAGACTCTTTAGCCGGTGATCAATCAGCTTGTCGGTCAGCGTTACGAAATCCTCGAAAAAGTAGGGGAAAGCCCCCTCTTCACCGTTTACAAAGCGCGAGACCGTGCCGCAAATCGGGTAGTGGCGGTGAAAGCCCTCACCTCCGCTTCCGCCGCCGACTCTCCCTTTGTCGAGGGGCTGCGAAGCGGGCTGACAACGGCGGCTCTGCTGGATCATCCCAACATCACGCACACAATGGAAGCCGGGGAAGAAAACGGAACTCCTTATTTCGTTACCGAATATGTGCGGGGCATCAATCTCAAGGAGCGCGTTCGGCGAATCGCTCCTTTCACGATGTCGGTAGCGATTGATTTCACGGTGGCCCTAGTTGAAGCCCTTCACTATGCCCATAGTCTGGGGCAGGCGCACGGAGATTTGCGTCCGCAAAACATCGTCATCAGCCCCGAAGGAACCCTGAAAATCACCGATTTCGGGGTCGCTCGCGGCGTTTCCCGTTCCGCTCAGGCTCAGCGGTCGCTCGCGCTTCGCATCGCTCCCTACCATGCCCCCGAATTGTCCCTCACGCAGCCGGGAACCGTGCCCGGCGACCTCTATGCAGTGGGAGCCATTCTTTACGAAATGCTCACCGGCAGCCCCGTTTATCCGGGGGAAAACCCGGAAACCATCGCCGACGGTCACGCTTTCTCCGCTATCCCGTCTCCTCGTGCCACCAACAACGGCGTTCCACGAGCGATTGAGGGGATTGTGGTCAAGTGCCTCCAGAAGCGCACTGATACCCGGTATCGCACCGCCGCCGAACTGCTGAACGATCTGCGTGCCGTTCGGGACGCCCTCCGCTTCGGCAAATCCCTGTCCTGGTCGCCCATTGATGTGGAAAAACACTCTGCCGCCGAAGATCGTCCCGTCGTGGTGGAACGCCCCGCCCCCCGTAGTCCAGAGCCGGTTGCCGAGGTTGCCGCTTCCAGCCAAGCCATTCCTATGCCCCAACGAAACGCCAATCGTCTTCGTGCTCAAGATGAGCGCGTCTCGATTTATCTCAAAGCCGCGCTTGCGGCAGTCACCGCCATCATCGTCGGCTGCCTGATTGTAGCCGCAGGCATTTATTCGTTTAACTGGGTTCAGCCCACGCGCAACCCCGCTCCGCAGTTTATCGGCAAAAACATTGAGGAGGTGCGAAAGATCGCGCAAACGCTCAAAGTCAAACTCAATGAGCACGGCGATTACCTCGACAAGCCGCGTAATATCGTCTATCGAACCGACAAAGACCCTGGCTCGCAGCTGCGCCCCGGTTCCTATATCAATGTCTGGTACAGCAAAGGCCCCAACTATGTGGATGTGCCCAAACTTATCGGGCTGACCCAGGAAGAAGCCGACCAGAAACTCAAAGAAGTGGGCCTTGTTCTCGGCGACATCAAGCGGGTGAACAACGACACAACCGAAGCCGGAAAAATTTTCAAGCAGGACAGCCGCAAGCGGGTTCAGCACGACACAGGAATTTCCATCGTGATTAGCGATGGCGCGGAAATCAAGGTGACGGAGGCTCCGCAAGCCGAAACCAATCCCGACACGCCGCTGCTGGGTTCCGATCCGCAAGCCCCGAAGCCTGCCGATGACCCCAACCACCCCGAAGAGACCTACGATTACGTCGGCAAACTGCTTGTGCGCCCGGACGGGCAGGGGCCGCGCACGGTGCGGGTGGACTACGACGATGCGGTTGGCCCGCACACGCCCGTTCAAGAAGTTTATCAAGAAAACGATACGATTCCGCTGAGGTTTACCTACTTTGGTCGAAAGATCAAAATTCGGGTTTACTACAACGATGCGCTTCAGCAGGAATTAACCTACACAAAACCGCGTAAAAAATGATAACGGCCTCTCCGTAACGAAGGGTTTCTTCAGGAAAACGAGTTGTGGTGGAGAGCCGATCTTGTGGGATCAAAAAAGCGCGGCTTTTCTTTCCCGTGCTCCCGGAAACGGTGTCTGCCTTCGATGTCCTCCGTCCAAGAGATCATTCTCGCCCCCTCGCTTCTTTCCGCCGATTTTTCCTGTCTGGGGGAGGCGGCCAAAAACGCCGAGGCTGCGCAAGCCGAATACCTCCATATTGACATCATGGATGGCCATTTTGTGCCGAATTTTACTTTCGGCTACAGTATGGTGAGAGCCTTGAGACCCCATTCCGGGGCGTTTTTCGATGTTCATTTAATGATCGAAACCCCGGATCGCTATCTGAAAGAGTTTGCCGAAGCCGGGGCAGACGGGATTACCGTGCAGGTGGAAGCCTGCCTGCATCTAGACCGCACCCTCGAACAAATTCAGTCCCTCGGAAAACGGGTGGGCGCGGCTCTGAACCCGCACACGCCGCTGTCCGCTCTGGAATATGTGCTCGACAGAATTGATCTCATTAATGTAATGACAGTCAATCCGGGATTTGGCGGGCAGAAGTTTCTCACTTCGATGCTGCCCAAAATCGAGGACGCAAAGCGAATGATCGAACGGAGTTTACGCCCGATTCTGATTCAGATAGATGGAGGAGTCACGCTCGATACGGTGGAAGCCGCGGTGAAGGCGGGAGCCAATGTGCTGGTGGCGGGCAGCTCGGTCTACGGAGTCCCGCAGGGCGTGACGGCGGCAGTGGCAAACCTGCGACAGAGGGCCGATAATGCCCGGAGTTGATCTCTGAAAGGGGGTCGAAAATGGCGAATGTTTACGGAAGTCTGGTTTCGATGAAGTCGCGTCGCCTGCGGACGGTGGGGCTGCTGATGCTCGGCGCAGTGCTGTTGATGGCCGGATACGGGGTGTTTTCGCTGATGCCTGCTCTGAGAGCCGAGAAAGAAGCCTATCGTGCCACGCATCCCTGGATGGGCAGGCAGGATCACCGCCGCGAAGGAAGAGTGCTGGCGTCGCAAATTCTCTTTGTTACCGGCTATTGGGCCGCGTGCGGAGGCCTGGTGATCGGACTATTCGGGGTTGCGTGGCTTGATGCCCGCGAAGTCGCCCGCAACTACGCCCTGCAGCGTCGCCAGATGATTCGAGAAGACTATGGAGAAGGCGAAAAATCAGGTCTCTCCTGAAACCCCGCGTTTTTGGGACGACATCACCGCGATGATGGCGGCACTGGCAGAGGCGGAAAAAGCTTTTGCCACGCCGAACCCGAATGTCGGCTGCGTTCTCATTAAAAATGACGAATGTGTGGGGAAGGGGCATACGCAGCCGGTCGGCGGCGCACACGCCGAGGTGATGGCACTGCGGGAAGCGGGTGAAAACGCGAGGGGAGCCACGGCCTATGTGACGCTGGAACCCTGCTCCCATTTTGGGCGCACCCCGCCTTGTGCCGATGCGCTGATCTCCGCCGGGGTGGAAAAAGTAGTAATCGCCGTTTTGGATAACAATCCCCGTGTTTCGGGAAATGGGGTTAAAAGATTACGGGGTGCAGGGACTGCCGTCGAGATTGGCCCTCTGGAAGAGCAGGCGAAAAAAATCAACGAAGATTTTTTTCACTTCCACCAAACGCAAACTCCGTTTGTCACCCTTAAAGCGGCCACTACCCTGGACGGCAAAATCGCGACCGCTTCCGGTGCCTCAAAATGGATTACCGAAACCCTGGCGCGGCAGTATGTTCACACGCTGCGGGCAAAAAGCGGGGCCGTGCTCGTTGGCATCGGAACGCTGCTCAAGGACAACGCCCAACTGACAGCGCGTGAAGCGGAAATGAGTTCGCCCTTTCCCCGTCAGCCGCTGCGGATCGTGCTGGACAGCCGACTGCGAACCCCGCCCGACTGCGCCGCCCTACGGATCGCCGAGGCGAACCCGCTCACACACCCGCTTTTGATCGCGACAACCGAAACCGCCTCCCCGGAAAACGAAAACGCACTCAAGCGGGACGGCGTGGAAATTGTTCGGCTGCCCCCCAACGCGGCGGGCCACGTCTCATTGCCGCATCTGCTCAAAACCCTTGGCGGGCGAAATGTGATCTCGCTTTTGGTGGAAGGAGGCGGGGAGGTCTACACTGCGTTTCTGCGCGAAAAACTCGCGCACAAAGCCGCCTTTTTCATTGCCCCGAAACTGCTGGGCGGCAAAGATTCATTGACCGCTTTCGGCGGGGAAAACCCGCACGATATGACCGATGCCCTAACCTTGAAAGCCGTTCAAACCACGCTTCGCTACGCGCCGGATATTTTGCTGACCGGCTATCTGCCTGAGTAAACCCAATATGGCCGCTTCAACCCAACCTCAAAAAGTCACCCGTCCGCTGCCCGTTTACCGCTATGTGATGGCGGGCGCGATCAGCATGAAACTTATGCTCCTCGTGCTGCTCTACCCGCTGCTGCACGGCACTGCCCGCCTGGTTTTGGTCGGGCTCGTTGGAACCGCCATTGCCCTTCAACTCGGCATTTTAATTTCCAACATTCGGCGCGATTTCAGGCGTCAACGGGGTCTTTAACCGGCAGCTCTTTTCGCTTTTCGGCTTTGGTCTCCCCGACCGGATGCCCCTGCAGCGCGCTGAAATAAAGATTGATGCCTTTATTCGAAACCAGCGAACCTGCAATGCTCATTAAAAACAGATAAACAATCCGAATCAAAACCCATCCGAACTGTCCGCCAATTCGACTGAGAGTGGGATCGGTTTTCGGGTCGCCGGTGAATTTCATGCCCAAGGCTTCGGAAGCAGGCAGATTGAAAAGTTCATAAGCGATTTTGAATACGAGCAGCAGCAGCCCGACGCCTAGCAAAAACGTCAACATTCCCACCGCCCGACCAAGGGTGTCACTTCGATGCGTCATTCGATTTCCATTCCCGTTTTTATGTCCTCTCACTCGTCCCCTGTTTTTACCCGGAATTGATGAAAAAGAGGTGAAGAAGCGGGACGGCTCCAGGGCCGTCCCGCCAATCATTGAGACGCTCTTTCCGTCCTCCAAGTTCATCCAAGCGGAGAGTTAGGGGCGAACGATGCCGCCGGAGGCGTTCATCAGCAGCAGCAAAAACTGCGGTACGATTCCGAAGAGAAGGCAGCCGACAGCGGCAATGCCCACCGTAAGGCTGACCCCGAACGGGGTAAAAGCACGGCCAGAGACCGTTTCATTGTCGGGTTCCTGGAAACACATCGTCCAGACGACTTTCAGGTAGTACCCAACCGAGATGAGGGAGGCGGCGGCCATCACGAGCGACAATCCGAACTGCCCCGCTGAAAGCGACACCGCAAAAATTTGCAGCTTGCCGATAAAGCCCACCGTGAGCGGGATTCCAGCCAGCGACAGCATAAAGATCAGCATCAGATAGGCGGGCAGCGGATCGGTTTTTGCCAGCCCGCGCAGATCGTTCATCGTGGTGCAGTCGCGCCCGCGCTTCGAGAGCCAGATCAAAACCCCGAACGATCCCATCGTCATCAGCACATAACTCGCCAAATAGAACAGAATGGCTCCCACTGCGGGATCATGCGCCTTCGCACTGCCTGCCATTGCACTTACCCCGACCAGAAGATACCCGGCATGAGCGATAGACGAATAGGCCAGCATCCGCTTCACATTGTCCTGAACAATCGCCAGCAGGTTGCCGCCGAGCATGGTCAAAACCGCCAGCGTCTGAACCGCAATTAACCAGTAGGGGGCAATCGGAATCAGGGCATTAAAAACGCGCACAATGGCCGCGAATGCCCCGATTTTCGCTCCCGCCGCCATATACGCCGTGACGGAAGTGGGGGCCCCTTCGTAAACGTCGGGTGTCCACATATGAAACGGAACCAACGCCGCCTTGAAGCCCAGCCCGACGAGCAGCAGCGCAATTCCTGCCATCAGCATCGGGTTGGCGGCTCCGCTCAACGATTTGAGATGAGCCGCAATAAGGGCCAGATTGGTGGTTCCGCCGTTGCCAACCGCGCCCGCTGTGCCGCCATAGACAAGGGCGATCCCGTAAAGCAGAAAGCCTGCCGCAAACGCTCCCAGCAGAAAATACTTAAGGGCCGACTCTTCACTTTTTTCGTCGGTACGGGCAAACCCGGCGAGCACGTAAAGCGCGACCGAAAGAATTTCCAGCGAAACGAAAATCACAATGAGATCGTTGGCGTAAGCCATCAGCATCGAGCCCGAAGTCGAAAACAACACGAGCGCGTAGTATTCGCCGAGATTGAGTTTTCGATTTTCCAGATAAGTCATCGCCAGCAAAACGGCAAAGGCGGCGGTCACCAGCAAAAGCAGCCCGATGCTGGCACTAAATGAGTCGGAGGCCACCGCCCCGCCGAAGGCGAGCCCACTGTCTTTCGAGATTTGCAAAACCTGGGCGTAGGCAGCAGCGAGAATGCCGATCAGGGAAACCATCGCGCTCAGCGATGTTGCTTTTTTCCAGCCTTTAAGACAGGCATCGCCGACGAGGACGACCATTCCGGTCAGCATCACGATCAGCACGGGCAAAATCGTCATCAAATTGGGAATCATTTCCGAGGTCATCGTTTGCCCTCCGGTGCAGGAGAAGTGGTTGAGTTCGGTTGATTTGTCGGAGCAGGCTCCGCCGGAGGCAGGGACGCGCCAGGGGAGACAGCCTTGGGTGTTTGTGCGCCGGAAGGGGCCGAGAGAGGCTGCGGCGTCGGTGTTCCATTTGGAATTGGCTTGCCGCCGGTCATTCCTTTGCCCATGCTCCCTCCTCTGCTTTCCCGATGGAGCGGCGGCTCGGTTTCACGAGAGGGTTCCGGTTTCACAGGATTGTCCTGGCGGTACTGCTGAAGATCGGCTTTCTGAAGGGCGGCGACGGCGGGCAGGTCGTCGTTGGTGAACTCTCCGATCCCACGCGGTGCAGGGGCCAAAAGCGCGTTCACCGATAAATCCATGCGCTGCGTCCAGAAATGACTGAACATTCCGATCCAGAAGATGAGCGAGGTCAGCGGCAAAAGCACCGCCCATTCAAAGGGGCGAAGATCGGGCAGAGTTCGGTTCGACGGTTTGGTGACAGGGCCGAGCATGATTTTCTGAAAGCCCCAGAGCATATAAACCGACGAAAACACCATGCCTGTGGCGGCAATCGCGGTGGGAACAAAGCCCGAAGCAAGCGAAGTCCACGAACCCAGCAGAATGGTGAACTCGCCGACAAATCCATTGAAAAACGGCACGGCGATGCTCGACAGTGTTCCCAGCAGCAGAAAAGCCGCAAGTGCCGGAACCACGAGTTTAAGGCCGCCGTACTCCTTAAATTCTCGGCTTCCGCGCCGCTCAATCAACATTCCGAGCAGCAAAAACAGCATCGGAGTGGAAATGCCGTGATTGATGTTCTGAATCAAGGCTCCCATCATTCCCAGCTTGGTGAACGAGAAAATCCCCAGCAGAATAAAGCCGAGGTGGGACATCGAAGAGTAAGCGATCCAGCGTTTAATGTCGGTCTGCACCGCCGCGATGATCGCTCCGTAAAGGATTGAAATAATCGCCAGCGCAATCATAATGTTCGCACTTTCCCGCGCCTGAGCCGGAAACAGCGGCAGACAAAAACGAATGAGGCCGTAACTTCCCATTTTCAGCATCACGCCGGACAGCATCATGCTGCCCCCTGTCGGAGCCTCGGTGTAGGTATCGGGAAGCCAGGTATGAACTGGGAAGATGTGAATTTTGATCAAAAAAGCGAGGGCCAGCGACCAGAAGCAGAAGCCCAGCATTCGGCCATCCATCATGTGCAGTGCTTTGGCCGCAATCGAGCCGGGTTCCGTAAGTTCGATGAGATTGAAAGTCCCCGTCGCTCCGTAGATCGCAACGATTCCCACCAGCATTAAGATACTGCCCGCAAAGGTAAAAAGGAAAAATTTCAGAGCCGCGGCAACCCGGCGTTCCGAACCGAAAACCCCAACGAGGAAATAGGCTGGAATCAAGGCTCCTTCCCAGAAAAAGTAAAACAGCATCAGGTCGAGCGAGCAAAACACTCCGATCACGGCACTTTCTAACGCCAGAAGGCAGATCATCATCTCTTTGAGGCGCGACTTTACGGTATGGGCCGAATAAATCACGCTCAGCAGTGTGACGAAAGTGGTCAGCAGGATCAGAAGCAGGCTTACCCCGTCCACACCGAGATGATAAAACACCTCGAAACTACTGCCGAGGCGAATCCAGGGGTAGTTCTCGACTTTCTGGAGGTGCTGCCCGATGCCGGCCAGTTTCGGATTGGTGTAGGACAGATCAAACCCGATGAACAGCGAGACCGCCGCCAGAAAATTAAGGGCGGCAATCAGGATCGCTCCTATCGAAACGGCGTTGAGACCGACTTTCGGCAGCGGCTTACCGGGTTCCAGCTCCAGCGGCGTCCCTTCTTTGGGGCGCGGAACCGCCAGCAGGAGAAGACAACCGATAAGCGGCAGAAAAATTAAAAGACTAAGAATTGGCATAGAAGTAAAAAGAGGGGACAAGTATCCTGTTCTAAAAGGGCAGCTTTGCTGCCCTTTCGACACTTCACCCTGAACACATTTTAGTTGGCCAGCCGGTTCCAGGTCACCAGCATCCCGGCAACGAGCAGCACTACCCCAAACAGCATTACCAGCGCGTAGTTGCGAACGTACCCGGTTTGGGCGCGGCGGAAAACCTTCCCGGCACTGGTGGCAAGATAACCCCAGCCGGAGGTCAGCCCTTCCACAATCCAGTTATCCACCACTTTCCAGAGCACAGTTGCAAAGATACCGCCCAGCCTGACAAAGACGAAATCATAGAAGGCATCGAATCCCCACTTCGAGACAAAGGTATCGTAGAGAAACGCGGGCGGCGTGAAGGGGCGGCGTTCCCAGTTCGCTTTGACGGTTTCGGAAAACCACTCCCCCATTTTGCGCCGAGAGTTGTAGATCGTATATGCCAGCCCAATACCCAGCGCGGCGGCGAGGGTCGAAAGGAAATACCCCGCCCCGATGGAAATGAGCGGTGTGGACGCGGCGAGTCTGCCGAGGTTTGCCGGGGCAATAGACGGTTCCAGAAAATTCTCGAACGCATGACTCGGCCCTGCGGCGATCCCGAAAAGGGCGGCAAACCCAGCCAGAACGTAGAGCGGAATCATCATTGAGGCGGGCGATTCATGAAGTTTGCCGTCAGCATGGGCTTCGTGTGCAAGGTGGTCGGTTTCGTCGGCGGCATGGGTTCCGTGTGCATCTGCATGGGAATGCTGCACCGGGTTTATTGAGTCGAGGTAGTTCCCATGCGCGTGGGCGTGAAGATCGGCCTCCACAAAACGCGGCTCAGAATAAAACGTCTTCCACATCATCCGGCACATATAGAAAGCGGTCAGCAAGGCGGTGAACAGCCCGACCCCATAGAAGATCGCACCGAACTGCGGATCGCCCGAAGCGGAATGAAGAATTTCGTCCTTACTCCAAAAGCCCGACAGCGGCAGCAAACCCGAAATCGCCCAGGTTCCGATGAACATCACCAGGTGAGTTTTTGGCAGACGCTTTTTCAGTCCGCCCATTTTCCTCATGTCCTGTTCACCCAGCATTGAGTGGATCACCGCGCCTGCACCCAGAAAGAGCAGGGCCTTGAAAAAGGCATGGGTGGTGACATGGAACATCCCGGCCCCGAAATTTCCGACCCCGCACGCCAGAAACATATAGCCCAGCTGCGAAACCGTCGAAAACGCGAGCACCTTTTTGATGTCGGTTTGCACAAGGCCGACGGTGGCCCCGACAAGTGCCGTAGCCAGCCCCGTCCACGCCACGAATTGAAGCGCGTTGGGCGCGAGGACAAACAGAAAGGAACAGCGGGTGAGCATCACCACGCCTGCGGTGACCATTGTGGCCGCATGAATCAACGCGGACACGGGAGTCGGCCCCGCCATCGCGTCGGGAAGCCACACCCAGAGCGGAATCTGCGCGGATTTGCCAATCGCTCCAATAAACAGGAGAAAGCAGGCCAGCGTGACCAGGGAGAGGGTAGTTCCATCGAGACCCTTTCCGGCACTTGCTGCCAGAATCGTATCGAAGATGCCCCTGCCGTCGGGAGTGCGATAGGTCAGTGTGCCGAACGCGCTCCAAAGAGCCATCATGCCCAGCGAAAAACCGACATCGCCCACACGGTTCACAATAAACGCTTTGTTGCCCGCTTTGGCGTTTTCCACCTCGGTGTACCAGAAACTGATGAGCAGGTACGAGCAGGTTCCCACGCCTTCCCAGCCGACAAACATCAGCAGGAAGTTGTCGCCTGCCACGAGCAGGAGCATCATCACGATAAACAAATTGAGATAGGTGAAAAAGCGGGAATACTCCGGGTCGTCCTTCATATAACCGACGGAGTAGACATGAATGAGAAACCCGACGCCCGTGATAATCAGGGCCATCAAACACGAAAGGGGATCGAGCATCAGCCCAAAGGCAACCTTGAACCCCGCGAACTCGATCCAGGGATGCGAGGGGGATGTGCCGGGAATAAGCGGGGCATAGGCACGATGTTCCGGCAGAGAGCCGATTTGCAGCGTGAGGAGGGCGGCCACTCCGAATGCCAGCAAAATGGAGCCGCATCCCACCAGCGTGACGGCGGGCTTGCCCATCCTTTTACCAAGGAGGGCATTGAAAAGAAAACCGCAAAGCGGAAGCCAGATGAGTAACCAGGCATTTTCTGCCATCTATAAACTCCAGGGAGGAGGGTTAGAAAAGAGAATCGGTTTTTCCTCATCCCTTGCTCCTCACCCTTATCCCCTACCTTAAAATTTCATCAAATTCACTTCGTCAATGTTGATCGTCTCGCGTGAGCGGAAAATCGCTACGATGATACCCAATCCGACGGAAACTTCGGCGGCAGCAACGGCAAGTGCGAAAATGACGTACATCTGCCCATTGATTTGTCCAAAGTGCCGACCTAGCGCGACAAACGAAAGGTTGGCAGCATTGAGCATCAATTCCACACACATAAAAATGACGATGGGATTGCGTTTCACCAGCACCCCGACCACGCCGAGCGTGAACAGGATCGCGGAAAGCACGAGAAAATGCTGAGTAGTAATTTGCATGAGAGTCTCTTAAACGCTGCGTTTTGCCATAATGATCGCGCCGACGGTGGCGACGAGCAGCAAAATGGATGTAATCTCAAACGGAAACAGCCAGGGCTGCTGAGGATCGAAAAGGTTTAAGCCAATGGCGCGAACCGTTCCGAGCGGAGCATAAGCGGCTTCCGAAACCGGATTTGTGTCCAGAGTAAGCAAAGAGCGGGCAAACGTCAGGGTAAGCAGCAGGATCGCCCCGAGCGACCAGGCCAGCGTCGGCTGAAGGCTGCCTTTTTCTTCGAGAGCCTGCGGCGTACCGAGGTTCAGCAGCATAATGACGAAGAGAAACAGCACCATAATTGCGCCCGCATAGACGATCACTTGAACCGCCGCGATAAACTGTGCCGAGAGCGTGATGTAATAAACGGCGACACAGAGAAACGTCGTGACGAGCGCGAGGGCACTACGGACAGGGTTTTTCGTCGTAATCATCAGTACCGCCGCGCCCACAGAGACGACGGCTAAAATCCAGAAAAGTAAAGGTGACATATTAGGTATTAGAGATCAAAGCGATAAAGGCTCGAAACCGATCCTTTTTCTTCGTGCTGACACATAAAAATAAAGAGCCAAAAGCCACAGTCCAAAAGAAGAGGCGGCTAAAAGATGAGCGAGGGCAGCGAACGGGCGAACGTCATCCGTCGGTTTTGATGGATCGAAGAGAAGGGATCCGACCACTCCCATCAGAAGCATTCCCCAGCCACTTCCCAGCAGCACACTCCAGGGCAGCCGCCCCTCCTTTCGACGCACGAACTTGAAGTATTTTGCAAGCAAAACAATACCCGCACCGAAGCCGCCGCCAAAATAAGCACACATCAACAGGAATACGGCTAGCATAAAGGACATTGTGTCTGCTCTCGTTTCTAACCCCGTCAGCGGTTTCGTCTCAAGGCCTTGAGTTTCGCCTTCAGCCCAGCCATTTTCGCTTCGGCGCGTTCCGCTCTTTCTCGCTCAGGGCTGCGTCGGGTTGTTCGCTGTAAAGCCATTTTTTGAGTTGAGTTCGCGACAGCAGCCGAGTTCCGGTTTCTTGCCGCGCAGACAGGGGTTAAGAGATTCTCCCTTCGATGCGAACCGAACAGAAAGGAGTTCCGCACCGCAATGCTGCTCATCGGGCGTGAGTTTGCTCCCCAAATCGGCGTTTCTCGTCTTTTTGGAGAGGAACTTGAACCCAGCGCGGCAGTCCGGCAAAAGAGAACGGCTGCGGTTTCCCTGGACAAAATGATCGAAATCACTGCCCGCGAAAGTGATCCCTGCATTTTACGAAGAACTCTAAATTCCTCAACGCTTTGCGCCGACTTTTGCCGTTTGTGCGGGAAAAGTCGTGACCGGGGAAGCGGGGACGAGATCGCGCCCCCGGCTGCCTTCACTGTGCAGGGTCAGGGCGGCGAGAAGAAACAGCCAGACCAGTCCCATCGGGAGCATTCGTTTCCACCCCAGGTTCATCAGGGCGTCATAGCGCAGGCGGGGCAGGGTGGCCCGAAGCCACGTGTACAGGAAAATTCCCATCATCACCTTGAGGATAAACCACACGAAACCTGGAATCAAGGTGAGGGGCAGAATGTTGAGCGGCGGCAGTGACCCGCCCCAGAAAACAGCGGCGTTCAGCCCGGAAACCGTCAGCATCGCCACATACTCGCCGGAAAAAAACATCGCGAACTTCATGGAAGAGTATTCGGTATGGAACCCGGCGACCAGCTCCGACTCGGCTTCCGGCAGATCAAAGGGAGCACGGTTGGTTTCGGCGATCATTGAGATCGTATAGAAAATCACCGGAATCAGCCCGGAGCCAAGCCAAAACCACGACAGAAAACTTCCCTTGAGAATCTGCCACCACCATTCGGGGCGTTCCGCCATTCCGAACGGCATCACGTTTTGCGCCTCGACGATATTGCCGACATTGACCGAGCCGACAAGAATGACCACGCACAGCAGGCTCAGTCCCATCGAAAGCTCATACGAAATCAACTGGGCGGAGGCGCGAAGCCCCCCGAGCAGCGAATACTTGTTGTTGGATGACCAGCCCGCCAGAATGATGCCGTACACCTGAAGCGAAGAAACCGCCAGAATGTAGAGCAGCCCGATGTTGACATCGCCGACCGAGACGGGAAGGGTGAATACATCGCCATTTTCGGCACGGAAGTTCATTTTGGCGGTGGCCAGGGTTGCGCTTCCGGCAAAAGCGAGCGTCACGGTAATCATCGGAGCGATATAGTAAAGCCAGCGGTCAACGTTTCCGGGCGTGATGTCCTCTTTGAAAAAGAGTTTCAACACGTCGGCAGGCGGCTGAAGCAGTCCGCGAGGGCCGACTCGGTTGGGGCCTTTGCGATCCTGCATCAGCGCAATCACTACGCGCTCGATCCAGATAAGCATGGGCAGAATCCCCAGCACAAATGCAAAGGAACCCGCCATCGCAATATAGGGAACGAGTGAGGGCAGGTGCAGCCCCGCCCAGTATTCAGGAAAAATTCCGTTGAAAAGATCGGACATAGGTCAGTGTCGAAGGTCAGGAGTTCGGCATTGGGTTCAATGCCGTCAACGGGGTTTTCGAGGCTCCCGTCTCCAGAGTGGAATGCTGCAGGCGGAGGCCTGCGTCTCCCAGTGCTTTCGGTGTCGTTCCGGCAAAAGTCGAAACGGTTTTCGCAATGGCGAGCGTGATATCTCTGGCCGAGAAAAAGGGGAAGTTCGCCCCCATCTGTGAAGCGAGTTCGGTGAAGATCAGCCAGTCTGGTTTTACGTCGCCCTCAATGTCGAAAGCTTTATAAACCCGCTGCACCCGGCTTTCGCAGTTCGTGAACGTCCCCTCTTTTTCGGCGAACGAGGCGGCGGGAAGGATCAGATCGGCGTACTGCGCGGTCTCGGTCATTTCGAGCTCGGAGACGACCACGAAGGCGTTGGAAAGGGCGGTCTGCGCCAGCTCCCGATCCGGGTAGTTTTCGATGAGTTTTGCCCCCAGCACCCACAGCACCGGCAGTTCTCCGTTTGCGGCAGAACGCAGCATGGCCTGAGTGTTAAGACCGGGAGAGGCCAGCGGTGCAAAGCCGGGTGCGAAATCAGGCAGAATACCGAGTTCCAACGCCCCCTGCGAATTCACATCGAAACCGGGAACGTTGAGGTTCTTTTCGTTGCCAGCGGCCTCCGCGAGATCACCGAGGGCTTCCATAATCGCCAGAAAATCCGGGCTTTCCGTCACCGTTTTGCCGACGAGAAAGGCGGTGGGCGAAACGGCAAGCAGCTTCGCGGCTTTCAAGATGTCTGCCTCCGCCAGCCCGGTCACTTCGGCGGCTTTGTCGAGCGGATAGTCGGCGGCAGCGCGGGCGAGGGCCGTTTTTTGCGGGGTCATTTCAACGGTGTTGGTATTGTCCACCAGCAGAAGGTTCAACAGCCCGTAGAGCAGGGCTTTTTCGGTTCCCGGCTTGTAGAGAAGATTGGACGCGGCGAAATCGCTGACTTTCGTCGTGTCCACCGTGTCGAACGTATTGGCATGAATAACCGACGCACCCCGAAACCGCCAGGCTTTGCGGATACGAAGAAACAAAATCGGCTGCTCATCAGCCAGGCTGGAACCAAGCACGAAAATCGTTTTCATGGTTTCGAGGTCGGCAATGGGATTGCCCATCGTGTAGTAGCCGAACCGCTCGAAAAGAGGTTTTGTGACAGAACCGCCGTACCGCCCGATGCGGCTGTCCAGATGATTTGACTTCAACACCTCGCGAAAGAATTTCTGAAACGCAAAGAGGTCTTCGTTTGTGTTTCGATAGCCGCCGATCCCGCCGACGCTGCCGTTGGCCGCTTTGAGTTTTTCGGCAAGCAGTTTGTAGGCTTCGCTCCACTCAACGGGAACAAACGCGCCGTCTCGTTTCAGAAGGGGCTTCAGCAGCCGCTTAGGAGAGTTCACGTAATCGTGTCCGAATTTGCCCCGGTCACAGGTCCACTCTTCGTTGACCGCTTCATTCAAGCGTCCGTTGACGCGCTGAAGCGAATTAAGGCGATAGTCCAGTTTGATGTTACATCCGTTCGAGCATTTCGAGCAGACGGACTTTTGCGTATGCAAATCCCAGGGGCGTGCTTTAAAGCGGTAGGTGCGCGATAACAAGGCTCCCACAGGGCAGAGTTCAATGACATTGCCGGAGAATTTGCTCTGAAACGAGGTCTGTGCGTAGGTTCCCACTTCGAGATCGGCTCCGCGCTTGAGAAACCCAAGCTGTGCGTCGCCGGAGATGTCTTCGGTGAAGCGGGTACAGCGGGCACAGTGAATGCACCGTTCGCGGTCGAAAACCACCTGCTCCGAAAGCGGGTAGGCTTTCGGAAAGTGTCGCTTTTCTTCGATGTATCGGCTGGTTTCCGGCCCGTAGAACAGGGTATTGTTCTGAAGCGGGCACTCGCCGCCCCGGTCACAGATCGGGCAGTCCAGCGGATGATTGATAAGAAGAAATTCCAGAACCCCTTTGCGGTCACGTACGATCCCCGGCGTTTCGGTCTGAATTTCCATCCCTTCGGCGGCGGGCAGGGTGCAGCCGGTTTGCGGCTTCGGCATTTTCGCCAGAACTTCCGTGCCGTCGGGATTTTTGCGCGGCATCGCCACCTCGACAAGACACATTCGGCAGTTCGCAGCGTCCCCTTTGGAGAGGCGCGGATGATAGCAAAAGTAGGGAATGTCCACCCCGGCGCGGCGGGCCGCCTCGATCACATTTTCTCCCTTGGGCACCTGAACGGGAATGCCGTTCACCTTGATATTGACCAGATCGGAACCGGTTTGATTCAGGGAAACTTCGGTTTGGGTTAAGCGTTGCTCTGACATAATTTTTGAGTTTGTAAATGGGGCACACGAAAAACGATCACGGATTGATGAAATCGGGTTGGTGAAATCGGGTTTGTGAAATCAAGTACAGTGTACCCGCAAAACTGCCGTCATTCATCATTTGCGGCGGGTTTCAACAGAGTCATGACTCCAGAAATCGCCTGTTCCACTCAAACGGAAGAAACGGAATCAATCCATTCCTCAATCGCGGGGCTTGAAGGTAACTTCGGCTTGCTTTTCGTGCGCGGCTGCGGTTCTCCGGGCGCAGGCTCCGTTTCAAATTCTGTTTTCAGCGTTTGCCTGTTGTCATTGTTTGATTTGTTGGTCGGTTTCTGCCATCGTTTCGGGGACGGACGATTGCCGAAGATACTCTCGTAATGCAGTGACGATGAGTTGGTCAATAGAAATCTGCCGCTCCTCGGCAACTCTCACCAGTTCTGCGTAAAGGTCGTCATCAATCTCGATTTCGATTTTACCATTTTGCACCTTCAGGCGTGGTTTTCATTGCTTCGGCCCGAACGAAAATTTCGGACGGAGCCGCCTCGAAATAATGAAACAGCGCGGGACAGAGCCAACCTTCGAGATCGGTTCCCCGCCAGCGATACCAGTTCCCGCCCACATCCGGGTCTTCGCGAAGCCATTCCAGCGTCACCATAAAGCCGGGAAACTTCACCGCCGAAAAGGTGAGCCGAAACCCGTGTTCCGCATTGGGAATGTAGCGCGTGATTTCGTCGAGCATTGTGTCCGCTCCGGCAACAAACGCCTCTCGGATCAAACCCACGCGCTCATCATCGAACACCCACGTTTCGTTCCATTTGTAGGGTGCAATGAGACTGATTGTGTTCATCGGGCAGTCATTCTATCTTTGTCGGTCGGCTGTTTTTCACCAAATTTGTTTTCGATCACCATACCGAGGGTTGCTTGCAAAAGTGCAACGAAAATGAAACACAGCCAGGACAAACCCGGATGCTTTGCATAGTTCTGCATCGCAGGAACGAGCAAAAACGGATAAATCAAAAAGCCGAGCGTCACTTGCAATCCAATACTTTTTCTGAGAAAAGGTTTTCGCATTCCAGGTTCTCCTTACGCCTTGGCTGCCTCTACTGGGTTCGCAAAGCACTGCGTACGTTTCCCGTGAGATAATCCACTCTGACTTCGAAACCGCCACCGCGACGATTGATATAGTTCGGATGCAGAAAACTGATGCTCCAATAATCACCGTTTTCGTCGGAACGCTCGACGATGAGCAAGCGTCGGCTTTCGGTATCGAAGTTGGCTCTGTCTGCCTCCTGTCGTGCGATTGAAATCGCTTGAATCAGTGAGCGTGACTGCTCGTCAATCATCAAACCGGGTTCTAAAATTTCTGCCATGATGCTTACTCCTTTTCCAAAGTAGAGCGTTCCCCCCAGACTTCATAAGCCGCGCCCGAAAGAATACGATAAATTTTGTGGGTTGCGATCACGTATTCGCCTTCGTAATAGTCTGCTCGCAGGTCGAGATCATCGCCAATGGCAATCATGTCGTCCGGGCTCGGCTCCTCCAGACCAAACGGTGGCGGGGTCGGATGCGTATGAAACGTCGCTCGAATGTTCAGCCCCGCATATTGGCAACCCGAATGGTCAGGCACTTCTACTTCATCAAGTGTACCGGGAAGCCAACGCACCACAAGCAGAGTGCCGTCTTTCGCTTCGAGAATGAAGCCGCCGATTTCCGCGCCGAGCGCGAGGCTGTCCCGCCACGCCTCACGCAGTTCGCGCCGCACGTCGGCGTTATCGAGAACGCTTGCCAACGGTCTACGCAGGAACCAGAGTCAGAAGCGGGTTAATCGCTTCGGGTTGGGGCGGAACGTGCTTGCCAATGACGGGCGAGCATTTATGCTCGATCCAGTAATCGAACTCGGAGCGAAACGCCTTGATCGCCCCGACAATGGGCCAGGTTGCCGCGTCGCCGAGACCGCAGTACGAGCGTCCGTCCACCTGCGAGCAAATATCGAGCAACATCTCGACATCGCCGGGACGCCCCGCGCCGGAGACGATTCTGTCCATGGTTTTATAAATCCAGCGGGTTCCTTCGCGGCACGGGGTGCATTTGCCGCACGATTCGTGCATATAAAATTCAGCGGTGCGCTTCATCAAAAGCACAATGTCGGTGGTCTCGTTGAATACCATAAAGCCGCCCGAACCGAGCAGGGTTCCGTTGGACTGGCAGGACTCGTAGTCGAGATTGATCCCCCCGATTTTGTCGGCAGGAACGATCTGCACCGAAGAGCCGCCGGGAATAATCGCTTTCAGTGCGCCGCCCGTCACGCCGCCCGCCGCTTCGAGTAGTTCCGTGATGGGGGTTCCCATCTCGACTTCATAGTTGGCGGGTTTCGCGATGTGCCCGGAAACGGAGATGATCTTCGTCCCCTTTGATTTTTCCGTGCCCAGCTTGGCATATTCCGCACCGCCCATCTGCATCACTTTGGTGGCGGTGCAGTAGGACTCGACGTTGTTGACGAGAGTCGGGGCTTTCCAGATGCCTTCAACCACCGGCAGAGGCGCATGGGGGGCCTTGAGGCGGGGGTTGCCGCGCTCTCCCATCAGGCTGCTCATCAGAGCGGACTCTTCGCCGCACTCGTAGCTTCCGGCTCCCAGATGAACATAGAGATCGAAGTTGAAGCCTTCAATGCCTAAAATATTCTTGCCGAGGTAGCCTTTTTGATAGGCCTGATCCACCGCTTTGCGAATCTGCCAGGCGGGTTCCACATACTCGCCTCGAATGTAGATGTAGCCCGCCGAACCATAGCAGGCATACCCCGCAATCGCCAGCCCCTCAACGAGCAGGTGCGGGACTTTCAGCATCAGTTCCCGATCTTTAAACGTGCCGGGTTCGCCTTCGTCGGCGTTGCAGATCAAATAGTGCGGCTTGTTGTAATTTTTCGGCAGACCGTTCCATTTAATCCAAGTCGGGAATCCTGCGCCGCCGCGTCCGCGCAACCCGGATGCTTTGATCTCGTCAATGACCGCCTGCCGCTCCATTGAGACGGCACGTTTCAGCCCGGAATAGCCGCCATTGGCTTCCCAGGTCTCGATGTTTTCGATGCCCCCTACATTTCGATGCTCGAACAAAACATTTTTAATTGCCATTTTTTGCTTCTCTTCGTCTCTTATTTTACTCTATCGGCAATCGCGCCAGCAACCGCCACATTTTTCCAGGGAATTCATTTCTCCGGACGACTGCAATTTCGCGTTGACGCCCGGTTTTACTGCGAGTCTCAAATGCTGCCAACGTTCCTGCTTCTAATTCTTTGCGTGGAAACGTGTAAGAAACGTCTCCCGCAAGTTGTCGCCGTTCATCTTCGCCCGTCATCAGAGCAAGCAGTTGAAGTTCCCACACCGTCAAAGCCGTGAGAGGAACCGCCTCCGGTCTGCTCAGTGCCGCTTTTGCCGCCGCTAAGTCGGAGGCTTCCGGCAGTTTTGCCGGGGTCGTCAGAATGTTCACGTTCCTGAGAGTCGCAATTTTGTTTTCCCACCGTTCCCGCAGCTGCTCTTCGGGCGACTGCGACGCCATAAACTGAAGCGGAATCGCCACCACGCGCCAGGTTCCGGCCTCTCGGTGCAACACCCCTGCAAGAATGAAGGTATCGCCTTCCGCTCCTGAAAGGCTTTTGCGCGTTCCGCCAAAAATTGCCCAGTTCGCCCCTGTTCCTAACTTTGCAATAGCGTTCGGGATGCCGTTGATTTGAAAAATATCTCGGTTTCCGCTAGTTGGCAGGCCCGCCAGCGTCGCGAGCCAGAGCCGCGGAACATAGCGCAGCAGAATGGGTTTTTCGACAACTTCTTCTTCTCGATACCGAAGTGGGACGTTGAGCAGAAATCGTTCTTTCCGCAAGCTGCAACCGAACGAAAGCGGCGAAGTCAGCCCTTGAACTGCTTTCAGACTGCCTGTCGCGAGTGCCGCGTTGTAGGTGCTCAGGGCAGATTTTGCCCGTTCCACCTCGTTGGGGGCGGGAAACGCAAGGGGCGTTTCGTACAGGTGTCGGTTGCGTTGATAAACGTCTTCGCCCAGTTTTTGGGGCGGGATTGAAACGGTTGAAACGCTGGTTTTTGGTTTCGGGCTAAAACGGCTCACCGTCAGCGATTGCCCCTCTTCGAGCGAAACCATCGCGATCTGATTTCCCGCCCTGACTTCGTATTCACCTGGAAAGAGTTGCTGAAAGACCATTGCCCCGCGTTTATTGCGTTCACCGAGAAAATCGCCCGTCACTTCGAAAAAACCGTCCTTCTGAAACTTTGGCAGGACAACTTCGCTCGCGCCCAGGTTGGGACGAAACAGGCTGATGGGCGTCTCCTTTGGAACATGGACGGCCAAATTTGCGGGACGATACAGCGTCATCGTTCCAAATTTTTGTTCCAATTTTTCGGTTGTGAAAACGCTTCCCGCCGAACCCGGTGCGACCTTCAGCGGGCTTTCGCATCGAATCTGAAACTCGGTTCGCGGCGGCAGGCCCTGAAGGATAAAGCGACCCTGAGCATCGGTTTTCGCCCCCAGCAGTTTTTTCGCGTCCGCATCGGGCAGAATCACCAGGCGATTCAGGTGAGGTTTCAAGTCAGTCAGGCCTTGGGGCGAAAGCACTACGCCCGAAACGGGCGTTCCATCTGTCCGTAAGACGCGCCCTGAGAGACTGACCGCCGGTTCCAATTTCAGAACGAAATTCGATTCGATTTCGCGGTATCGGGTCTGTTTGCGGGCGATGCCTTCAGGGGTGACCGCCGATACATTGAGTTCTCGAAAAATGGACTGTCCCAATGCGGAAACATGGACTGAAAATTTTCCCTCTGGATTGGTTGAGGTGCGAAGCCAATGATAGGCACCGTGTTCGTCCATGACCGAAAGGAAGACTTTGGCACTGGTCGCGGGGCTTCCATCGGGTTTGACGATACGCCCACTCAGGATTTGCGGCTCGTTCTGACTCAGCTTCGGGGCGAGTTGGGGCAGGACAACAGATGTGACGCCGAAGCCAGAAAGCAGCACGATTCCTGAAGTGAAAAGAACAGTTTTGGGGAACATGGCTTTGCTCTCCCTGAAGAAGCTCTTGGGCTCTCCGTAGATTTCATCGGTTGAGAGAGAAACTCAGAGCATGGCTCCTGCCGGTGCGTTCAGAATTTCGTCTTTCTCGTAAGAGCCGCCGCCGGTTTCGCTGCCGCCCGGCAGATGAATTTTCACAATGGAATCGGCGAGCTTGGCAGGAGTGTAGTCCGGGGAATTCCGGAGCTGATCAATCAGGAGGGAAACGTTCTCCGGGGTAATCTGCCCGAAGTACTTGTCTCCTACCTGAACCACCGTTGCCGCACCGCAGAAGTTAAGACATTCTGCCTCAGACAGGGTGAACTCGCCGTCGGGAGTTGTGCCGCCGACCGTGACCCCAAGCTCGTGTTCGAGCTGGTGAACCACATCGTAGGCCCCTCTCACGGCGCAGGTGAGACAGGTACAGACTTCCAGGTGATGCCGCCCGCGCCTGCGTAAATTGTACATGGTATAGAAAGTTGCGACCCCCTCCACCTCCGTATAGGAAAGCCCCAGCCGATCTGCAACTTCCTGCAGGGCAGCAGGAGTGAGATGCCCGCCATACTCGCGCTGAGCGATCCAGAGCGCAGGAAGACACGCCGCTTTGCGCTCCGGGTAGTGCGTCGCGATTTCCTCCAGCTCGGAAATTGCATTCTCAGAAAAACGCTGCTCTTTCGACGGAAACGGCAGCGGCTCTTTCACATGATTCGATTCGGTACTCGACATAAAATACTCCAGGGACAAGGGGGAGGGATCAGAGGGCAAACTCGATTTTTCCTGATCCCTCTCCCCTAACACCTACCTATCTATTTCACCTAAGACGATATCAATGGAGCCGATGACAGCGACGACATCGGCGATGAGGCGGCCCACGCACATCGTGGAGAGGGCCTGTAGATTCATAAAGCTCGGCGGGCGCATATGGGCGCGGTAGGGGCGGTTTGTGCCGTCCGACACGATATAGAACCCGATTTCGCCTTTGGGCGATTCCAGCGGCACATAGGACTCGCCGACCGGCGGGTGAAAGCCCTCCGTCCACAACTTGAAGTGGTGAATCACCGATTCCATCGAGCTGTCGAGTTCACGGCGCGGCGGCGGCACGATTTTACGATCCGAAACATTGATCGGGCCGTCGGGCATCCTTTCGATGCACTGCTTCATAATTTCGCGGCTTTGCCACATCTCCGCCATTCGAACCCGGAAGCGGTCGTACACATCGCTGAATTTGCCGAGCGGGACATGAAAATCAAACTGCTCGTAGCCGCTGTAGGGCCTGGCTTTTCGAACATCGTAGTCCACGCCTGCCGCCCGCAGGGTGGCCCCGGAAACGCCCAATCCCAGGCACTCGTCCACCGAAATGCGCCCGACGCCCTGGGTGCGCTCCCGAAAAATTGGGTTAGCGTTCAGCAAATTTTCGAGTTCTTCAAGGGCTTCGGGAAAGTTGTCCACAAATTCTTTACACCGCTCGAACCACCCATCGGGGGCATCGCCGCGAAGTCCGCCGGGAACGATCCACGACGGCATCATGCGAACTCCAGACATCATTTCCGTGAGGTCGAGCAGTTTTTCGCGTTGTTGAAAGGCATAAAAGTAGACCGTCATGGCCCCCAGATCGAGGCAGTGGGTGGCGATCCAGACGAGGTGCGATGCGAGCCGCTGAATCTCCATCAGGAGAACGCGGAGCATTTGCCCTCGCGGAGGAGGCTCGATCCCCAGCAGGTTTTCCACCGACAGAGTGAACGCGGCATTGTTGATGTGAGCCGACAGATAATCCATGCGGTCGGTGTTGGTGACCGCCTTCATGTAGGTTTGGTACTCCATGCTTTTTTCAATGCCGGTGTGCACGTAGCCGATGTGCGGGGTGGCGCGAACGATAATTTCGCCGTCGAGTTCCAGCACCACCCGCAAAACGCCGTGCGTGGAGGGATGCTGAGGCCCCATGTTGATGACCATCGTGGTGTCGTCGAGGGCGTCCACCTGAATTCCCTGCGCGTTGAGAGCATTGGTATTCAATTCTTGAAGTTCAACCGCCATAATGTTCGTTCCTTCGGTCGGGCATCGTCAACTTTTGTTATTCTAACTGCAAATTTGATTTTTGATTTTTGGTTCTACTTGGGTTGAAGGGCGGCAATCTGCGCTCGTAATTGCGCCATTTCCGATTCGGCGAGCTCCGCCCGCTTACGCTCGACACTCGCCTCTTCTTTCAGCCGATCCTGCTCTGCTCTGGCAAGTTCACGCTCTCGGTTCAGAGCAGCGGAGGCGAAATCGCGCTCGATTTCGAGTTGTCGTTCCGCACTGTCCGCCCGAACCTGCTCACTATCCGCCCGAATCTGTTCTTCTTGCGGCGACAGAAGCGGCAGGCCCGTATCGGGAAGATAGAATCGTAATTCCTCGCCGATCAATCCGATTTCCAAGTTGAGTGCAGGGCTAAAAATTCGCCCGTTTATGTTCAGCGGCATCGGGCGATATTCGCCCTCCACAAGAGAATCGCCTCGCAGCCGGGGCTTCAGGTACTCGCCCTTTGAATCGAACCGATAATACTCCGAAACTTTCAGGAGGTCGCGGTAAATTTCGTACTTCTTGCGTTCGTCTTCGTGGCGGGTTCCCGTTGAGGTCATCTCAAAAATCACCAAAGGTGTCACGCCCTCTTCCCATATCTTGAAATTCGGGCGGGAGGGTTTCGGTGTCCCCCCGAACACCACAGAGCAGTCAGGAGAAAGGTAAGCGGTGCGGTTGTCCTTCCGAAAATGCAGAAAATCGTTGCCCATGACATAAACATCGGGCTGGTTCAGGAAACGGGTTCTGAGGGCGAAAATCGCGTAGATCATCGCCTCCATGTGTTCTCTGGTTTCTGCCATCGGTTTTCCGTCGCTCAGGATGTAGCCCTCTTCGTCGCACTGATCTCTCTCTGGAAGAGGAGAGAGCAAAGAGGCTTTTAAGAGAGGTTTTGTTTCCGTTATGCTTGCCATCGGTCCACCTCACAATCTCAAAACAGCGTATCTCTAACATCTATCGCCGGACGGGGCGTTCGCCCTGTGTATCGCCCGTCTTGCCGGAAAAGGATTCGCCAGGATGCTGCACAGGAACTTCGCCGACGGCAGGCCCGAATTTGCCTGCGGGAAACTGCACCCGTTCCCCGCCCAGGGGATAGTCTTTGCGCTGCGGATGCCCCACCCAATCGTCGGACATGAGGATGCGGCGCAGGTCGGGATGCCCGGTAAAGCGAACGCCGAACATATCGTAAATCTCACGCTCACAAAAACTTGCCCCGGGATAGACGGAGGTGACACTCGGAGCGGTCGGGTCTTCTTCCGGCACTCCGATTTTCAGGAAAATGCGGCGATTAAAGCCTTCCGCCTTTCCGTTGCGCGTGAGTTTCATGGAGTAGAGATTATAAACTACCTCGAAGCGATAGTCTTCCCGATAGTCCAGATAGTCTACGCCAAGGCACTCCGAAAAAAAGTTGTACTGCGTTTCGGGGTGGTCGCGCAGAAGGCGGCAAATCTCCGTGATCTGTTCTCGCTGAACGAAAATGCGGGTATCGCCGCGAAATTCGTAAATGCCGAGGATCGCATCGGGAAACGCTTCCCGAAGGGTTCGGACTTCGATGAGTTCGGTTTCGACGGGAGTATCGAGTTCGGGAGCGACTGCGGTATCAGACATGGCGCGTTATTCCTCTCGTGCCCCGACGGGGGCTTCGCGACCGGGCAGGCGTTCTTCCTGCGAAGAGGCTCCGAAAACAGGGGCACGTTCGCCCTGTTTCATCAGCCCTAAGTCAACTTCGCCTGAGTTTTCGTTGCCAAAGCGCAGCGGCGGGCGGGAAGCCAGCACTTCGGGGGTAAGAATATCGGTGGAACGTGCCTGCTCGCTTTCGTCCCAGTCGAGTGCGCCTTTGCCGAGAATGTAGAAGTAGCCGACAAAGAGGATCGCGCTGAACACCGCCATCTCGGTGAGGTAAAACACTTTCATCGAATAGGCTTGATCCCGATAGGCGACGGCGAAGGGATAGAGAAAAATGGTTTCTACATCGAAGATGATAAAGAGCATCGCAATGAGATAGAACTTGATCGGAAAGCGTTCGCGGGCATTGCCGACGGGAACCATGCCGCACTCATAGGGAGACGACTTTGCCGCGCTCGGCTTTTTGGGCCCCAGCAAAAACGAGCCGACAACCATGGCGACGGAGATGAGGACGGACACGCCGACCATCACAAGAATCGGAAGGTAACTGTTCATAGGTTTTGGGACAATTCCGGTGTTGGGCATTGAGGGCGTCGGGCACTGAAAAAGCCCTGCCCTCTTCTTCGGTCTTTCGCACTGTGAACTTTATCACAAAGTCAGGGTCTCTGTCAATGTTCAGAGGATTCTACGAAAAATTCCTGCCGCTGATTGCCTCAAGCACTTACGCTCCGCAATGCAGGTTAAGGAGGCGCATCGAAAGCATCGAAAGACCGGTCATCCAGACCCGCGATTGGGCAATATCGAGAGACCGGGCATTAAAATACCCGTCTGGGGTGCACCGACACGCCGGGCATTGAAATACCCGTCTGGGGAGCCTTCGGCTAAACGTCCTGTGGACGGAACGGCGAGGGCGTACCCTTGCGCAAAGCGGCCAAATGACTTTGCGCCTTTGCTTAAGGAGATTAAAAAGGAAGGGTTCAGGCTTCCCCCATGACGAGACCCTCAATCGTGTGCGCCTGGACAATGGGCTCGAGCGCGTCCACAATACGGCAGGTAAGGTGGGGCTTAAGGGCATCGGGGAGGGCATCGTAATACGGGCGGGTGAACTGGAGGTCGTGCCGCTCGGCATTGCCCGCACCGGGAGCATCCACGCCGAGCACCAGCACGGGACGCGCCGTCTCCGAGCGGTTCGCGGTGCCCCGATGGATCGTCAGAGCGGAGCGAACCGACAGATCGCCGCGCATCGGAAGTTTTTGCTCGGCTCGCTCAATATAGCGAGGCCAGAGCACTTTCGGCGGAAACATTCCGTGCTCGAACGCGGCGGCTTCGTCCCACTGTGTGCCCGGAGCAATCTCAAACGGCCCCATGTTCTCGAATACATCTACGCCGGTTGCGTTAAACGCCAGCGACGTGAGCCTGCGTCCTTGCGTCGTTTCTTTGGGGGCGGGGAAATCCCGATGCCAGGGCTGATCCATCGCCCCCGGCAGCGGAATATCAAAGCCGAGTTCAACGATCTGATATGCCTCGCCCAGCACCGCTCGGCAAACCGCCGTGACCCAGGGGTGCGTCACCAACTCCACAAAGCCGCGCAGCCCCTGCGGGTGAATCTCGACGTAGTACCGTTTTGGCCCGCGCCCGACCGCACCACCGGGGCGTTTGAGTGCCTCGGCAAACAGAATTTCAATGTCTTCGCGCATGGCATCCGCCCATTCTGCGGAGAACGCTCCCTTGATGCCAAGGACACCATCGCCGTAGAGTGCGCCGAGAATCGAGGCGGGTTCATGGAGAGAAGCGGTTTGAACGGATGAGTCGGGCATCGGTACCTCCGGAGAAATGACGTTACATTTGGTGCAGAACGTGCTGCAGCAGAACGGTATTGGCGATCACATGATCGGGCTGACGAATGAGAGAAAGCAGCTCGTCGGCGACCTCGGCGGGCTGAAGCAGCAGTTCCGGGCGCGGCTTGCCGGGAACGCCTTCCCAGAACGGCGAGTCCACTCCTGAACAACACAGCGAAGTGACGCGGATATTGCTGCGCTTGAGTTCGACGGCGAGCGCGGAGCCGAACCCAACGAGTGCGTGTTTGGTGGCGCAGTAGAGCGCGGCGTTTGCAATCGTCTTCACGCCGAGAATGCCGCACAGGTTGAGAATCTGCCCGGATTTCTGCGCCGTCATGGACGGCAGTACCGCCTGAGTGACAAGCATGGCACCTTTCACATTGACGTTCCAGAGCCGATCCATTGTCGTTTCCTCAGTTTCGGCAAACGCACCGAGATAACCTGCTCCGGCACTGTTGATGAGCACATCAATCCTGCCGAATTTTTCGAGGGTGCGCTCCACCAGAGAGGCGATATGCCCTGCGTCGGTGACGTCTGCCTGCAAGGCTTTGAAATGGGCATCGTCGGGTTCCAGAGCCGCAATCGCCGACTCCAGTTTTTCGACGCTGCGCCCGCAGATGGCGACTTGATGTCCCTCCGCCAGCAGTTTCCCTGCCGCCGCCAGCCCAATGCCGCTCGATCCGCCTGTAATCAGTACCACTTTACTCATGATTTTCTCCCAAAATTCAATTCGATCCACTGAGGAACACGGATGGACACCCCTGAAGGATCGTTCCTCGCTGTTTACGCCTGAGCCGGGGAGGATTGCGCCCGTTGAGCAAAGCCGCACCGAATGTCGAAAGAGAAACGGCGAAAAACGTTTGGGCTAGTAGAATCGGTTTGGGCACAGGAAAGAGAATCATGAAGTTAGAAGGGTTCCAGACACAACTGGCGCAGGGGCGGGGTGGAGTAGCACTGTTCATTCAACAAAATTTACCGCTCCCCGCCGAATACCGGGAGGCTCTGCTTCACGCCTGCCTCAACGATCTGCGTTTCGATTATCAGATCGAAGAGGGGAGGGGGCATTACCTCTACACGCTGATCCTGCTGACGGGAGAAACCGACTTCTACCGAACCCCTCTTCTCATGGCAACGGCTGGCCCGACCCCTGAAAACGTGTATGACCTGCTCCAATGGATGAATACGGTGAGGAAGTTCGCTGAAAGAGGAGACGCCGAAGCAAAAGTCGCGCTTTATGAAGTCTTCGAGCGAAACGCTACGCAGGACAATCTGTACGGCGGCGATGAGTTGGTACTTTTGGACGGACTAGACGGGCTGCTCTACCTTGTAGACCGCCACGATGACGAAGAAAACGGCTACGAAATCTCTGAATTTGACTGGCAATTGTACTTACTTGATAAGCGGGAGGGCGAAGAAACGGTATGGCATGAACTAAAAGCGAAATGTGCGGGAAATCCGGCACGTGAAGATTGGCTTCGGCGGCTCAGGGCATACCGGGAGGAGCGAAAGCAACCGACAGAAGCGAAAAGCCTGCGTCCGACCTACGAAGAACTCAAGCAGCTGATTGCTGAAGAGGGCCGCGAAGTCGGAACGGGAAGGTCATGGGCTAAACGGATGACCAAACAAGACCGTGAACAGGCGGCGAGCGATCTTTCGAGTTCAACCGATCCAGAGTGGATTATTCCGCTGTTGCGAGTTTTCACGGAGGTTCCGTTTCCGCGAGACCCTGCTCGCCTCTTTGAGTGGACGAAAAACGAGGATTCTGATTTGTCTTGGGCGGCACTGCAAGCCTTGTGCAACCTGAAAAGCCCGGATGTCCGCGCTTTTGCGCTGGAAGCAGTGCAGAAGGCGCGTTCGGCAGGAGCAGCTATAAAAATGCTCAATACGAATTATCATGAAGGAGATGCAAAACTCGTCATTGCCGCTCTGAAACTGCCTGCCCAACCCGATCATCTTCACAATATTTGCAGGGGCGCAAGGAGTTTTGAGAAAACGCACCCTTCTGAATTTTCGCCGCACATACTGAAACTCTGCTATGAAAGAACGCCCTGCTCTTCTTGCCGGGAATGGATTACGGAACGTCTGATCGAAGTAAAGGCCCTGCCGGAGGGGATTCGCCGGGAAGCCGTCTATGATGCCGAGGAGGGCACGCGAAAACTCGTGGCGGAAAACGGAACTCAGGGGAATTAAGGCTCGATCAAGCGTTTCTACACGCAAGAGTTCGAGGGAACTCCTTTTCTTGAAAACGGTCTGCCCCCCACTTATGCTACAATAAAAACTCTGAAATTCGATTTTCTCTTTGAGGTTTTCTATGCCCGAATATGAGCCGGTGGTTGGAATGGAATGTCATGCGGAACTGCTCACCCACAGCAAAATGTTCTGCGGCTGCAAAAATGAGTTTGGCGGTGAAGCGAATACCCGCTGCTGCCCCGTCTGCCTCGGAATGCCCGGATCGCTTCCTGTGATGAACAAGACCGCCGTCGAGCACGTCATGCGAACGGCACTCGCCCTTAACTGCACGATCAACCCAACCGCAAAATTCGACCGCAAAAACTACTACTACCCTGACCTGCCCAAAGGCTACCAGATTTCCGAGTACGATTTCCCCATCGGCGTCGGCGGCTGGCTTGACATTGAGGTGAACGGCGAAACCAAACGCATTCACATCCGCCGCGTTCATCTTGAAGAGGACACCGGCAAACTCTTTCACGCTGTCGGCAACGATTCCTTTGTGGACTACAACCGCTCCGGGGTTCCGCTCATGGAAATCGTCACCGAGTTCCCCCCCGACATTCATTCCGCCGACGAAGGCGCAGCCTACCTTAAAAAACTTCGTGCGATCCTCACCTTTATCGGGGTCTGTGACGGCAAAATGGAGGAGGGGTCGCTGCGCTGTGAACCGAATGTCTCCGTGCGAGAAATCGGCTCCGACAAATTCGGCACAAAAACCGAAATCAAAAATCTCAACTCGTTTAAGTCCGTGCAAAAAGGCATTGATTACGAAGTCGCCCGACAAACGGCCCTTATCGAACGGGGCGAGCGCATCGCTCAGGAAACACGCGGCTGGAACGACACCAAACAGGAAACTTTCTCTCAGCGTTCCAAAGAGGTGGAGCAGGAATACCGCTATTTCCCGGAACCCGACCTGGTGCCCCTTTCCCTCACCGAAGACTGGATCGAAGCCATCCGCACCACCCTGCCGGAACTGCCCGATGCCCGCCGCGCCCGCTTTGTTTCCGAATATGGGCTGCCGGTGTACGATGCAAGCCTGCTGACCGACAACCGTGCCCTTGCCGACTATTTCGAGACAGCAGCCCGGGCGAGCGGTGACCCCAAAAGTGCCGCCAACTGGATGATGGGCGATCTCTCCCGCCTGCTCAATGCCGACAGCAAAGACATCGCCGCCTGCCCGATCTCACCGGAAAATCTCGCCGCGATGGTGAGGCTCATTCAGGAGGGCACGATCTCCGGCAAAACCGCCAAAAGCCTGATCGAAGCGATGTACACTACGGGAGAAGCCCCGGAACCGATTGTCGAGGCGAAAGGCTGGAAAACCGTGAAAGACACCGGCGCACTTCAAGCCCTGGTGGACGAAGTTTTTGAGAAGAACGCCGGGGTAGTCGCCGATATTAAGGAAAAGGGGCTGGTGCAGAAACGGGGCTTTCTCGTCGGGCAGGTGATGAAAACCGGCGGCGGCAAGTTCGACCCCAAAGATGTGAATGCCCTGATTGATGAAAAACTAGGATGAGGTTTCGCTCCGTTTTCCGTTTCGATGCGCTTTGGACAACGGCATCTATCGGTGTTCAGCGGTGAGTCAAGCCCTTACCCCCATCCTCTGATCTCTACTCTGGAGTTGATCTCAATTGCAATCTCTTTTTCTGACGGCGGGCTGTTTGCTGACGTTTGCGCTTCCGGTTTCTGCCCAAGCCCCGAAACCGGACAAAACCGTGCCGGTTTCGGTTTCGACCTATCGCAAGGGGAAAACGGGCCAAAAGTCGGCCTTGAAAAAGCCCATAACGCAAAAAGCCCTCGCCGATGCGATCCTTGCGGAAATGCTGGGAGCCCTGATCGAGCAAAGCGATGAACATTTTCATAATGGCGAGTACAATCACACCGTCGCCACGCTGCGCTATATCGTGCAGGGCGACCCCCAAAACCTGGAAGCCTATTCCAATGCCGCCTATCTTCTCTGGAGTACGGACCGCTTCGATGAGGGAACGGAATTTCTGAAGCAGGGATTAAAAGCCAACCCCCATTCGTATTGGATGTATGACGAGCTGGGAATGCATTTCGGGCTGCGGAAAAAGGATTACGCTGCCAGCCTGGGCTGGTACCAAAAAGCCGTCCGATTTCCCTGTCCGTCTTCAACCTATCACGGGCTGGCGGCCTGCTATGAGCGGCTGAATCAATGGGAAAACGCGCTCAAAACTTGGGAAAAAGCCGCAACCTACAAAGACGACGCCCTGGCCCCTGCCCGCGTCAAACGGGTCAAACAAAAATTGGGAATCAAAAGTTGATTCGAGCAAAGTCTGCTCACCTCTGGCGGGAGTTTTAAGATGCCTTTACCGATTTTGATTTCTCACCTCATCGAAATTGTCATTTACATTCTGATGATTGATGTGGGCTTAAGCTGGTTACTGCAATTCAATGGCAGACTCGCTTCCAATCCGCTTGTCAAACTGATCCATTCGCTCTCCTCACCGATTCTGAATCCGGTTCGGCGCATCCTGCCTTCTCCCTCGAAAACGGGAGGCTACGATCTGTCGGCGGTGGCGGCGATTCTGCTTCTGCAGGTAATCCGAACGATTATATTAGGACTTTAGACTTGCCGCAACGCCTGACGCCGATAGATGTGCTCAATATCCGCTTTGCCCGTAAATTCACTGGCTACTCCATTGCCGAAGTGGATGAGTTCGTGCACAAAGTCGCCACCGATCTGGAGGCCGCCGTTACGGAATGTGCCACTCAAAAAGAGCGGGTTACCGGCCTCGAACGGGAACTGGAACAGTATCGCTCGCTGGAGGCGGCGATGCGGGACGCCCTGATGCTGGCACAAAAAGCGGCGGACGACACCCGAAGCGCGGCACACGCGCAGTCGCAAACCCTGCTGCAGGAAGCCCACCGAAAAGCCGCCGAGATTGAGGTTGCCACCGAGCGGGTGAAGGGAGAGCATCGCCGCGTGGTGCACGAAGTTCGCGCCAAACTCAAAGCGCAGCTGGAGTGGCTGGAAGAGGAGGCTCCCTCGCTGCCGCTCGCCTCTCCGATTTCCCCTGTATCCCTCTCGGCTTCCATCACGGATGTCGTTGTCTCCAAGGCGTCCGGGCAATGAACGACGAAACACCGACGGGCCCAGAGCTTCCCGGCTCCGACCTCGGAATTCGGGGACGGCTGACCGGGTTCGCCCTCTACCTCATCGGGTTTCAACTTTTCCCCGTCGCCCTGGCTTTGCCGCTCTATTCATTTCACTTCACCGGGGCGGCACTTCAGCGGCTGCTGTTCGTGCTGTACTGTTTCGGAGCCGTTCTCTCCACGCTGCTGGCTTTGCGCTGGACGGCACAGGATCGAAGCGTTCCTTCTACATTTCATCGGGTCTGGATTTCGCTGCGGGGGCGCGTAGAAACCTGGGGCATTGAAATTTGGGCAGGCATCGGCAGTTATTTTGGGGTGATGCCGCTGATCCTGCTGGCGTTCATGCTTTCCTCCGTGCTGTTTCCGATCCACAAGCACCCCATTATCGGCGAATTTGTTAAGGCAGACGAATTCACCCGCAAACTTATGTTTGTCGAGACGGTGTTTTTGGCTCCGGTGGTGGAAGAACTGATGTTTCGGGGGCTGTTGTTCACGGCTTTGCGGGATCGGTACGGCTTAGTCTTCGGGATGATCGTTTCGGGGCTGGCGTTTGCTGCCGTGCATCCCGGCCTTCCGGGGCAGCTGCTTCCCCTGTGGACGCTCGGCATCGCCTTTGCCGGGGTCTATCACTGGCGGCGTTCGATTCTCGCCAACATCGCGCTCCACATGACCGTCAACGGCGTTACACTGCTGCTGGCCCTTAGTCAATTAAAGTGATCCGCGCACCCGAAGCCCCGGTACACAAAATTTACCGCTTCCAGCTTCTGTATTCATTCCCGAAAGTTTCGCCCCCAACGAGGAAAATAACCGATGTGGACAGCAGCACAAGCGCACGACTGGCACGCAAAACAGGGCTGGCTTTGCGGGTTTAATTATCTCCCCCGCACGGCGGTGAACTCCACCGAAATGTGGAGCGCGGAAACCTTCGACCCGGTAACGATAGAGCAGGAACTGGGCTGGGCAAGGGCGGTTGGGTTTAATGCGGTGCGGGTGTTCTTGCAGGAGCAGGTGTTTGCGAACGAGGGCGAGCGGTTTCTCGTCACTCTCGACCGCTTTCTCGATCTAGCCTCTCGTCACGGCTTAGGGGTTGTGCCGATCCTCTTTGATGACTGCGCCTTTGCCGGAAAATCGCCTTACTACGGAACACAGGATGCTCCCGTTCCCGGCGTCCATAATTCCGGCTGGACGCCTTCTCCGTCCCGAAGCCGGGTTGAAAATTCAGCCGAGTGGCCCTCGCTCAGAGCGTATGTGAACGCAGTGGTGGGGCGGTTTGCGGACGATCCCCGAATTCTCTGCTGGGATGTGTACAACGAACCTGGCAACGAGGGAATGGAAAACCGCAGCCTGCCGCTTTTGGAGGCGGCGTTCGGGTGGGTGCGTGAGAAAAGACCGGTGCAGCCGCTGACAGCGGGAGTGTGGAACGATGCGCTCACCGACCTCAATGCAGCTTCAACTGCGCTTTCGGATGTGATTTCATTTCACTCTTACGACTCGCTGCCCGAACTAAAAGCCCGCATCTTACGCCTGCGAAAAGCGGAACGCCCGCTTTTTCTCACCGAGTGGATGCGGCGCGGCTTCGGCTCGGAATTCGCCACGCATCTGCCGTTTCTTCGGGAAGCGGGGATCGGCTGTTTTCACTGGGGGCTGGTCAACGGCAAAACGCAGACGCATTTTCCCTGGGGGTCGCCGCCGAACGCCCCGGAACCCGCGCTTTGGTTTCACGATCTGCTTCGCCCCGATGGTTCCCCCTACGATGCCGCCGAAATCGCCCTTCTCCGGGAATACTGCCCTTAAGAGAAGGATTGATCTTGTCTTTTTTTGAGAACTGGAAAAGCTGAGAAACTGATATTGCCCTCACGTTCCGGCTTTGCGGGAGGCTTCCTGCGGGCGCGGGAGAACCGGCGACGGCAGGGTGATCCCCGCGTTAAAGCGGATCGTTTGGATCGCTTCGTCGGTGACGGCGCGCTCAAACGAACGAAAGCCTGCCAGCCGGAACCCGTGTTTTTCTGCCAGTGCTGAGATTTCGTCCACCTGCTTCACCGATACCTCTTTGCCCAGCGTAAAATTTTCGTACCGGTTGTCGAGGGCCAGCATCATCGTTTCGGACATACAGGCATAGGCGGTTCCCGGCGGAAAGCCGAAGGTAAACTCCTCGTCCGGTTTGTCCGGTTTGGGCATTCGCACCGCTCCCGGCAGCTTCACCACGCCCCCCTCAATCACGAGAACGTCGTTTCGCTCCTGCGACACCCGCACCGACACATCCCGCGGACGCGCCACATCGCAGACCACCGCCCCCCGCTGAATGTGCTCCGGCAAAATCACCGCATCCACCGCACTCGTCACCGTCACGATTACATCGGCGTCTCTCAAACCGGCGGCAATGTCGGTGGAAACCGAAAACTTCGCTCCCGCCGCTTCAGTGCCGCTCAGCCGCTCCGCCAGGGTGTCCAGGCGGCCTCGGTCGCGTCCGATGAGCACCACTTCGGCGGCGTCCCGACCGAGAATTTCCGCGCAGGTGGCTCCAATCGAGCCGTTTGCCCCGACAATCGCCACTTTCGACGCGGAAATCGTTTTCCCCATCAGTTCGGATGCGCGACGGGTTCCCTCAATCGCAGTGGCCACCGTATAGGAGTTGCCGGTAGTGATCGCAATTTCCGGCACGCGCTTTGCCAGCGTAATGCCGCCGTCTCCCACAACGGACGTGAACGCCCCCAACCCCAGAATTCCCGCGCCGAGTTCGACCGCCAGCCGAGCGCAGCTCTCCAGCTTCGCGTAGACAAACTCCAGCGGCAGGCTCAGCATCTGCCGGGGCGTGAGCGGACAGACGATAAACCAGCCGCGTGCTTCCGCCCCGGTCGGCGAGCGAATTCCCAGCACATCGGCGACCACAAGCGGATCCCGGCGTTTGATGTACCACTCGATGGCCGAGGTGGGCAGAAGTTTTGCCACCGGGTATTTGCGGGAAACATCCCGGCGGGCATCTATGGGGTGAACGATAAAGGCAAATTGTTGCATAGCGTAGGGAGCAGGGGTGTGGGAGTAGAGGTGAGGGATCGGTTTTTCCTAATCCCACGTCCCTCGCCCCTAATTCAAAGTTTGGACTTGCGGTTTCCAGTTCAATTCTTTGAGTTTGGCGAAATAGTCGTCCGGCGTCAGCTGCGCGGGCGGACGGTTCAGAATAGTAACAAGAACGGCTTCCATCACATTGGTGCCGAAGGAGCGGCCCTCGATGACCGGCGTAGTGGTAATGAGCTGGTGAACGCCGCGCCGTTTCAGTTCCTGTACGTTTTCTTCGGTGGTGGTGTTCGTCAGGATGATTTTGCCGCGTAAATCTTCGGGGGCAAAACGGTTGATGAGCAAAAAATCCCCGGCAATCACCTCGGCTTCAGCGTAGTATTTGCCAAATTTCGGGGTGTTTTCGTTTTGCTTGTCGCCGGTGGGGTAAAGCCACTTGTAGGGCAGACGCAGCACAATCGGCAGCAGCAGGGTGGCAAGCCGGTACACGGTCTTTTCGGAACGCACGGGAATGGGCAGACCCAGGTTAAACATGAGGTCGCCGTAAACCACCGACTTTGCTCGTGTCGCGAGGGCTTCCGCCATGCCGAAGCGATCTACTGCGCACACGAGCAGCACGCGCTTTTGCGAAAAATCAACAATGCCCTCGTTCTGAAGGTAGGAAACGGTTTCGCGTTCCAGCGTATTTTTAAGGCCGGAGCCGTCCACAAAGGGAGTTTTTTTCGCGGGACTCATCAAACGCAGAATTTCGTTGAGAGTATAGCGGCGGTCACGCACATAAACATAGATGTCGGTTCCGCCGACGCCGAACGCATCCACTTGGCCGTCGAGTTCGGCGATTTTTTCGGCAAACCGTTTCATATCGCCATCCGTGCCGATGCGCTCGATCTCAAAGTCCTGACCGAAAAAGGATGCGGTCACTTTTTTGTCACGGCGAGACGATCCCAAACTGATGCTGATGACGCGCTTCATGCGCTCTCCTCCTCCGCCCTGAGCGATCCGGCGACGCGGGCTATTATGGAAGACAGAGCCGCCGGGTGTCAAGACACAAGCGGGTCAATTCTGCGGGCAGACCTCAAAATCGCTCTGAGAGCGGGCCTCTCATTTTGGGGGGACACCGTTCGAGGAAAGGGAAAGCGAACAGACTCAGACCCCGCAGAAGCGAAGCAGCCTTCTAAATCGCAGCCAGGCGCGGAAGAAACTGAAGAAGTTGTACCAAAGAGCACTGACAAACGGCAGGATACCGGTTAAGATGGACTGTCTGCACCAGAGCTGCCTCACCAATGAGGGGTATATCGTGGTATGGAGAAACTCTGCCCGTCGTTTTCGGGTTCGGGGTTTCCGTCAATTCACCTTTTCTGCCGAGTTGCAAGCCTGTATGCGTTGACCGAGCAGACCTCTCTCGAAAGGAGAAGAATGATGTTTCGTCGCCCTATCGCGGTATTTTTCCTCACGCTTGCCAGTTTGCTTTCTGGCGTGTCCTTAAAGGCTCAAACCACCAGCCTGAATTTTGATAGTCTTCCCAGTTCTCAGGGTTGGACTTACGTTGCCACGAATTCGACCGTTTCTGAAACGTCCATTTTCTCAGTGAGCAATTCGACTTTGCACCAAAACACATTAGGGCTTGGTGGATTCCAAGCAGACTATGAACGATTCAATTTTGGTGATCCGCTCAAGCCTTTCGTTCTGTCAATGCGTTCGCGCACACTGCAAGAAGATTCCTCGGCAACTTACGGGTTTGGGTTTGGGTGGAATACGGGTACGAAATACTATTCGGTTTCCGTTGGAGTGAACGCTTTCAGGTTTGGAAGCGGATCCAACCAGTCTGCCAGCGTTGATACGACACTGTTTCATGATTACCGTATCGAGGGAAACCCAAATGGTCTTTTCAACTTTTATGTGGACAATCTCTTGTACACAACCAGTTCTGCGGTAGGTCAAAGCGGTAGTAATTCAATTTATTTTGGCGATCTTACACCTACAGGGTCAAATGCTCGTGCTGACATCACACAGTTCAGTTTTAGAAATGTTTCTACTCCCGCGCCGTCCGCTCTATTCACTGCGCTTTTCGGCTTAGTGCCGGGTGCGGGTTTGTTGTGGCGTCGCTGGAAATCGGAGAAGTGACCTAACCCCCCGCCCCCCTTCCAATCACAAACCGACGCTCATTCGCGTCACGTCCCTGCCAAGCCCTCCTGCGTCGGGAGGGAAGGGGGAGAACCGATTTGAGATTTTCGCGAGAAGCAGGATACAATAGGTTGGAGGTACGGATATGGAAGACAATATTCTGGTCGGCGCGGGTCTCGTTCCCACCGTTGAGGAGACCCGAACGCTCGAAGATTATCTCGCCGAAGTCTTGCGATTACGCGGCGAAATCGAAGGCGACCAAGCCGACATCGAACGGCTCAAAGCGGACAACCGGGAACTCAAAGCCGAAACTCGTGCGATGCTCTCGACCCTCAAAGCGACCGTACTCACCTGATGAAGCCCGTCATGGATTTCGCTAAATAGATCGTTGCAAGTTGTGTAGACCTGCCTCGAAATTACCACTGCAATCTGATGATCGTTCTCCCCCCTCTCTTATCCGAGGTGTACGAGGACTGTGGGAGAGGGGGTCGGGGGGTGAGGTCTATTCTATGCTGAGGATTTCCGTCACCTTCGTCTGAGTCTCCACGAGACCGTAGAACACTTCCCTCTTCTCCCGATAAAAGCCCTCGGCAAAATCAGTGGATACAGGTCACGGAGAGCGCGAAAGGCGTGATATAATGAGAGAAGATGAGAGGAGCAAGACAATCTTGCCCCTCTAAGGACATTTTTCTATGACACTCCAACTGACCGAAACGCAAGCCGAAACGCTCCGCAATGAGACCGCATCCCCCCTCACCGTTCGAGACCCGTTCACCGATACGGTGTGGTATCTCGTTTCCGCCTCGGACTACGGAACGGTTCAGGAGATTCTCGAAGACGAACGCCAGCAAAAAGCGATCCGTGCGGTCGGACTTCGCAACGCCTCTTCGCGCCTGAGCGAAACCCCATGATCCAACCGGGAGAGATTTATCTCGCCGATTTCCCCGGTGCGGGGCCCCATCCCGTCATCGTCGTCTCTCGCGAGAGCCTCAATCGTGGAAACTCGGTCGTGGTTGTCGTCTGCACTTCCGCCCGTTTCGCCCTGCGAAGCACCTTGCCGAATTGTATCCCTTTTCGAGCGGGACAATTCGGGTTCACCAGAGACTGTGTCGCACAATGCGAAACGATTCTTTCCCTCGATCAAGACCAACTCGATTTAGAAACGGGACAACAGGGTTTACTCAGCGAGAAAGCCTTCCGGGACGTGGTGAAAGCCATCGGTAATGTCATCGGTTCAGACTGCGAACCACGATAGCCCCCAGGAATGAGTCGAAGAGACCTGAACGCTTGAAGATTATCTTGCCGAGGTTTTACGGTTACGTCGCCGGAAATCAGGGAAGTGATCTAACTCCTTCCAATCACAAACTCCTGCCCAACGCTTGAGCAGGAGTTTGTGATGGACCTCCGAACAGTAAGAGGCAAAAGATTGTCTCTCCAGAGTCGATTAACCGCATAAGCATCGAAAACGGTGTCTGCGCTCACAATCTTAAGGTTCTCCAAAATCCCTTGAGCGATAATTGCCCGATCAAAGGGGTCACGATGATGATAGGGAAGTGCCGCCGCGTGGACAACGTGCGAAAAGGTGAGCGGAAGCAACTGAAAATGATTGAGACGAAATAAATCCTCAAGATAGATTTCGGGAGGGTCGGTGAAATTCAGTTTTCCGATAGAAAACTTGATCGCCAATTCCCAAACACTGGCAAGCCTGACGTATTTTCGTTTGCTCGATCTTCGATGAGTTTCTTGATCGCTTCAGGCATCTGAGGAGAGTCATCGGCGAACCATAAGACCGAATGACTATCGAGAAGTAACCTCATCCCGAATACTCCTTGAAATCGTCTGGTGTTTCGTCAAAATCGGGAGCCATGTAGAGCAAACGCCCTTTCATGCTTCCGCGTCGCGTCTCTGGTGGCGAGGCAATCGTCGCTACCAGTCGCGCCACCGGGTGATTATCGCGTGTCAGGATCACTTCCTGTCCAGCCTCGGCTTCTCTCACCAGTTCCGGTAAGCGTGTACTGGCTTCTTCTAGCGTTACTTGAGACATCTTTCATTTCCTCCGAAATCACAAATCTCATTTTTATTTCGTCCCTGAAAGCGAGAATTCCTCTCTCCCTGTCGTTCGTACCTCATCAGGGAGAAGGGAAGAATAGATTTGAGGTCTATTCCATGCTGAGGATTTCCGTCACCTTCGTCTGAGTCTCCACGAGACCGTAGAACACGCCTTTTTTCTCCATCAGTTCCGCGTGAGTGCCGATCTCCACGATTTTCCCTTTTTCCAGTACGATGAGCCGGGACGCATTCCGCAAGGTCGAAAGGCGGTGTGCAATTGCAAAGGTCGTGCGCCCCTCCGTCAGTCGTCCAGTTGCCTCCTGAATCTGCTTTTCGGTTTCCACGTCCACGCTCGAAGTCGCCTCGTCCAGGATCAAAATCGTCGGGTTGTGCAGAATCGCCTACGCAACCGAAACGCGCTGACGCTCCCCGCCGGAGAGTTTGCCGCTCTCCTCACGTAGGCGTGTTTTAGCCGCTCGGCTTACCGAGAATGAAATTGTGCGCGTTCGCATCAACGGGCACCACTCGTGCCGCAAAACCGTCTTTGTTCGACTTGGATTGCCTGTCGTTCGGCTTGAAACTCGGCGAGCGACGTTTTGGAGCTTCATCAAATACTGCTTTTTGCGAAGGACGAGTGCTTCCAGTTTTCGGCCTTTTTCTTCGAGCGCAAGCCGCTCTTCTCGAAGAGGCACATTAGATGCTCGAACGGCGGCTCGTTTGTGCTGGGCTGCGGGCCGACAACTAAAGGGAGAGCGTAAACTTTCCGCCGAAAAGAGGGCAAGGTAGTGATTGCCGAGCCATAAAAAAGCCTCCGTTCAGCCGATGCTGAACGGAGGCTTTTCCTGTTTTTAATCTCAAAACCGGGTGGTTTGAGGGGTGGAAGCGGGAAACGAGATTCGAACTCGCGACATCTACCTTGGCAAGGTGGTGCTCAATTTACTCTCAAAACTGACCCCTTCACTTTCAAAACGACTCCCGAAAAGCCCCGTTTTTGCGGAAAGGCAGCGGTCAATGACGCCCTCCCTTCCTGCCGGATGTCTGCCCCGTATTCTGTTCTTCGTTCCGCGCCTCTGGCGGGCGGGTTCGTCTGTCTTTTTCGTCCGGTTTCTGACTATCGGGGATAGGGAACCACGACCTTCAAGCCGGGAACCGCCCTGAAATGACGGAGGTTGAAGGTGTAGAGAGTTAGCCCATACTCCAATGCCGTTGCCGCAATGAGAGCGTCCATCGCACTGAGACCGTGCGAGAGTTTGTAGACCGCGATTTCTTCCGCTCGTTTCAATCCGACCGAAGAAGGATAGAGGATCGTAAATTTTTTCAAGAATCGCTCGACCTCTCGCCATTCTGCCAACGATTGACACCCGATACGGAGTTCGAGAGCCGCGAAGTGACAGACGGGAGGTTCGTCGGTCAAAGCGATCAGCCACTGTAACGCTTCCGGTTTGCCGCGCCGGAGTTCGATGAGAATATCGGTGTCAAGCATCGGGAGACGACCTTGTTTCCGCTTCCTGTCGTAACTCCCGCGCCACCTCTTGCGCCGTCTTCGTCATATTGCCATAGGGCGCGAACAGTCCTTCCCGTTGCAGTTCCGCCGCGAGGTCTGCCCCGGTCTTCTTCTCTTCCGGCAGGGTGTCAATGAGTTCATCGAGAACGGTTTCGACGGGCTTCCCCGTCCGCTGTGCCATCCGCTGTAAACGCCCCAGCCGTTCCGGGGCAAGGTCTAAAGTTAGGTTCATGTCCGTTTTTCCCTCTGTGGCCCTCCGTGCGTCCGGGCGGTACAGAGGCACCGCCGCGCCTGCACTTCGTAGAACGGGCTTTCCACGTCTTCTTCAGGCGTCAGGGCTTTGGGAGTCGGCAGGGTAGACAAGTCGAAGTTCCCGGCCTCCACTTCCCGCTTCATCTTCGCTGCCTGCACGATCCCTGCCGCTTTCGTGCAAAGAGCAGCTACCATAGCCTTCGCTTCGTCCAGGTGTCCGAAGACCAGGCGTGAAAGAACCGTATGCGTCTCCCGCTGCACCTTCGCCGCGTACTCTTCAACGCTCTCAAACGTCTTCGCTTCGTTCATGCCTGCTCTCCTTCGGTTTCTTCCGCCTGCACCTTTTTCGGGCGTCCAACGGGGCGTTTCGGTGGCTCTACGGCGGTCTCGGACGTTTCCTTCTTTGGTCTTCCCGGCTTGCGCTTCGCGGCGGCGTCGGCTTGCACTTCGCCGCGTTCGATCCGTTCCTGGCGTTCGCGTTCCCGCCGCGCTGCTTGCGCCTCTCTGAGTTTTGCCCGGTGTTCTTCACTTCGGACAACCTCCAGCGATTTAGCCCCGTTTGATCTTGAAGCCTCTTGAGCTGCTTCAGTAATCGTCCGGGTGTACGTAATCGTTGTTTTCATTCGCTCCTCCAGTAATAGTATACACCTGAATACAGGTCTGAATCAACGAATTATTTTTCGATTGTTTCCAAAAACCCCTTGGCATACTCCCGAATTCAGGTGTATTTTACAACATGAAACGGACGGTACTCTACTCTGCACCTGCCCCGACTTCGAGAAGCATGAAGACTTTTGCAAGCACACCTTCGCCGTCGAAGAGGAACAGCGAGAAAGGTCGCAAGTCGAGGCTTACGAACTCGAAGCCGCTTACCGGAAGAGTGCCGAAAGTTCCAACGGCGTGGAACCGCTTCGTTACTAAAACACAAAAGGGGCTTCGGGAAGACGCCAATCTTCTCGAAGCCCACAACCGGAAGAAATTTCACGAACCCCTTCCGGTTCCAGTTTACCCCCGAAACGGGGAGAAAGAACCAATCGAAAATGACACTCACTCACGAAGCCGCTCCTGCCCCCTGGGACAGGGAAACCCAAATTGAACTCACGCCCAAAGGACGCGCCGCCGAAGCCTTCCTTACCGCCTCGGATTCACGCGCTTCGGCACACAACGAACCTCCGCGCTTTCAATCGCGCCGCCGGACTGAACTGCTTCTGCTGCCGCTCGATATCCCCCTCGACGGTGAACCGCCGCCCGGTCATGTCAATATCCTTGAAGGGAAGGGTACAGAGTTCGGTGTTTCGGATGCCCGTATCGAAGAGGGTGAGAAGGATCGCTTCGTTTCGGAGGGCGTGGAAAGAGGCTTGTGCTGCTGTGAGCAGGGCTTCGACTTGGGAGAGGGAAAAGGGCTGTATCTGATCTTCTCGATGCACGGGAGCCACAAGCCCCGCCATTGGGGAGACGGTGAGCCGCTCTTCGCGGACGATCCAATTGAAAAGAGCGCGAAGGTTTGTGTGATAGCCCTGCACGGGAGACGACTTCACGGGTTCGGTTTCGTGGGGACACCCCCAGCGACCGCCCGCCTCGGTGTGTCCGGTGGTGAGGGAGTGAAGAAAAAGCCGCAGTTCGGGCTTTCTACATTCGGAGAGGTTTCGATGCTTGAGAAACCAAAGCAGTTTCGCGGTATAGATGCGCCGACTGGCAAGAGTACGCTTGGAGTGTTGTCGAATCTCACAGTCTAGAAGCCACTGAGAGAGGTAGATTTCCAGTTCCGAGACGGTCAAAATCGGGTCGGAAATTTGGAAAGGTAGCGGTGAGTTCTTCATTTTGCCCTGTCTGAGGGGGTCAGAAGGGGCTGTGCGAGGGAAAGAAAGCGGTCAATTTGAGATTGAAACGGTACTGCACGAAGCGGGAAACGAGATTCGAACTCGCGACATCTACCTTGGCAAGGTAGCGCTCTACCACTGCCTCAAAAAACTCCCTTTTGATCTCAAAAATGCGCCTGTTCGTTCAGCAAAATCCGTGCAGGTAGTGATCACCTAAAGGATACCATAGCCTCACTGAAATGTACAAACACGAACCCTTTACCTCGGCTTCTTACAAAATACTGCGTGGATTGGGCTTGAGAATCTAAATCAAAACGTACCTGACGCGCTGAAATGCTTGTGACGCTCGGAAGTTCACTTCTCGCATTTTGCCGCGCCTACGTGTCACATAGAGCGATTTCCCAATAGATACTTCTACAATTGTTTGAGAGTAAACATATCGTTTAAGCAACATCGAGATACTTCTCAAACTGTCGGTACTCATCGTCCAGTGAATAGAGTTGATTCCATACATATTGTCTGAGTTCCAAAGCAGGAGCAACACAGTAGGTATGAAATTCCTCATTGGTACACTTACCATGTGGGAAAAGTATTTTCATCAGCCCACTTGCAAGGGCACGTACATACTCTTCATTTCGTCGGTAAGCCCTTTCGCCAGACAAACGGATATGTTGAGCGCAATACTGATCAGCGGCGAGGTCATCGCGCAAGGCAATCAGTGCATCGCCGAAGAAGTCTGATTTCAAGCCGACTGAACTGGCGAAGGAGGATCCCGTTAGTTTGCGAATCTCCCAACCAGGAATAATCCCACGAATGCGATCTAGGAAAGCAGTCTCACGTAAAAAAGGAGGCAACTCTTTAATAAGCGGGTCAGCGATAGGTTGCTGGGACGCATCGAGACTTATGTTTGCAAGCAGTACCAAACCACAGTCGCTTGAAATTTGATGGAGGCCGCCTCGTGTCAGTTGTCCGTTAGCCAGATATCCTTTAAGTCCACCGATAATCTCTTCTGGCTTCTCAAATTTTAAGGTCTGAACTTCATCCAGAACAACTACTTTGTAACGCGCCAAAATACCTGCCATTCCGTTCGCGTTATTGACAAAGAGCACCGCAGGAGAAACATTTCCCCCACTTACCAGCCGCACAAGCGGACTGATATTTTCATAAATGTAACTTTTCCCCGTTCCCTTCGGGGCTAGTTCAATCAGGTGCATATTTTTTTGCACAAGCGGAAGCAAGCGGCAAAGAATAAACGATTGCTCCTTTACGGTCAATGATTCGGGTGCGTACCCCATTGAGGTAATAAGCAGAGAACGCCACTCGTTCAGGGTAAAACGCTCGCGTGCTTTCTTCCATAGGTCGAGATCAACGGTGGCTTGCATGGGCTTGAAGGAATTAATCGAGACTCCCTCCGGCGTATTGATGATCTCTGTGACGCCCCACATCCCTTGCCTCAATAATGCTGGATATTGGCTTACCATGTCCTCGGCAATATGTGCATCATGAATGTTCAGGTTTTCAAGGACTGCCAGCCGATCATCTTTTCCTCGACGTAAAATAATTTCAACGCGCAAGGGCGTCAAAACACGTACTGTATCGCCGCGTTGTAGTCGAAACCGAATTATTTCCTGATCATCCGAACTCGGAATAACTCGACTCGCCCATTCCTGAATTTTTGTGGCTTCTCCTTCGCTGAGAGGTCCTGTTCCCGGAACAATGTGATCGAGAGCCCATTCACCAACATAGGAAGGAACACCACGTTGCTTGAGTTGACTTGCGGGCAAGCGTCTCTTATCTATCGCCAGTTTGCCAAAAACGGAAAGAACCTTCTCCGCTAATTCCCCTCCATCCTCTGTTACCTTCACGCTTTCACCTTTCATTCCACTGCCATCATTACAAATTGAACAGGTCGTCCGCATTGAAGTCAGATCTATAAAGTTCATTGCTGTCAATGGCAACTACTGCATTTGTCTCTATTCGTTTTCCAGCAAGCGTTTCCAATTCTATGGTTCCTTCGGCAGTGGTTGCTAGAGACTTAACTGGCCACTCCTCTAAAGTGACATCCATCTCTTTCTTCTTCATTCCTTCGAGAGTTTCATTAAGTGGGAGGAGAACTTCTACTTGTCCGAAACGCAAGGTAAGGCGATTCACTTTCAAAGTGAAGGTACCCGGATTTTTGAGAGTGATTTTCAACGTTCCCGATGTTCCAGCATCACCTTCCCCGGAGACGAGTACCTCAATGACAGGTATCGTTGCGTCCCGAACAAACTCGATCCATGGGGTCAAAACTTCTTCTGGGTAAAGACCACCATGAGGAAACTCGACCGTGCCATGTGAGCCATCATTCATCACAAATGCATCTCCACCAATGACAACAACACAATCTTCTGGCAAGCGAAAACGTGTCTTGCTGAGGTAGACAAGTCCATCTTCGCGGAATTCATATCCTGACATAGGATAAGTTGCGGGCGAATCAAGATTGTCGCCGTGTGCCGCTCTTCCCTCAGAGGTCATTCCCGGAGGAACAGCGCACTTGCGTTGGCTCGCACCCAACAGACGTCCATGATCGGTAGAAATGACGACACGAAGCGGATGAACATTGTTGATGGTCTTGACCGCGGCTCTCAAGCGGTCTGCAAAGGTTTTGAGTTGACCTGTGACGTTTTGAAGCAGAGTATTACGATCTTGCGGCTTATGGTACGATTTGTCCGGTTCACTAATTCTCCAAACAAGAATGTCACCACGGACAGCCTTCGTGAAAACGTCGTCAGGGTCTTTATTCTCTGAGAGAAGCGTCATGTCGGTTGGCAGTGACGGCAGTAACGCAACCTGATCAGGTGGTAACCCTGCAATCAAAGCGTTTTTGCTAAAGCAAGTGATTGTGGGCAGGGTAGCAATAACGACCCGTTCATTTGAACGTGAGAGGCGCGGGTCCTCCTCGATCAATCGCGCCATTGAAATAGCGTCGGCGTAATTCAGACCATCTAACACCACCCAGAGCGTAATCCTGTCATGACGGTTCTCGCGTAGTAGCCCTGCTTGGTTAATAGCAAGATGTTTTGATCCCCCACCTCCTGCTAACGCATCAGGATAAAAATCCAAGCACCATTGGGCGAACTCTTGAGCCAGTGTGTCGCCTCGTTCTTGTGATGTCAAATCACCCCTCAAAAAGTTCCACTGGCGATAGGGCAAGTACCGCTCCGTGAACCATCTTAATGTTGCCTCTACGCTCTGTGGAGGGGAGCCAGGATCGGGGGGAGGCACAAACGCTTCTAATTCGCTAAAATGGGCGGGCTCAAGGTAGCCACGTAAGAGAGTAAGCGAGTAGGATGTGAGTTGGTCAGAATTTGCCTCCAGATAATCAGCCGTGACTTCAGCAGCGGTTCTAACGAGTGGAGGAGGAATAGACATGGAGCGTATCTGATCAAAGAATTGAATACCCTCATCAAGAACACGATTTCTCCAGACCTTCCTTGCACGCTGGATCCATACTGCGGGGACCTCTGCTGGGAAAGTCTCATTCCATCGGTTAGCGGCTTCGATTCCCAGCCATGAGGCGAGGAGAGCATTCGCCTTTTGAGGAGTATCTGCATTGTAAATTGAGGCAAATTGTTCATCCATCATTGCCCATTTCAGGGATTGACTCTTGAAGAGGGGTTGGATTATTTCCTCTTGCTTGAGAGCACTCAGCCAGAGCAGCCATTCCGCCGCATGATGTAGTGACGGAATGGGTTGCCATGGCCCCGATGGGAAAAGAACCGCCAGCAACATCTGAATCTCAAGAGGGCGTTGCAAGGTTGCAAACCGTTGTCCAAGTCGGTGCAAGATTTCTTCTGCTATGGTCGCGCTCATCTCTGGACAGAGCGTAAGCAGTTCATCCTCTGGACTATTGAGCGTCTCGTACTCAACACCTCTTGCCCTGTAGAAATCTTTCGCCCAGTGACAAAGACGAGAGCCACACACCATGAGGCGAGGAACAACGATTGCTTTTTGCAAAAAATCTCGTTCGGTTGCGACTTGATCATAACCTATTCTCGGTGAGGCTTTCCCGCTGGGATTAAGCAAAGGAAGGAAATCATCCATAGGGCTCAATTACTCCGCCAATACTTCTTGAAGACGGCTAAGACAGTGTTTGCGCTTCTCCCGGTCGGCAATTCTTTTGAACTTCTCAACGATTTGCCCGATGACATCCTCATCTATTCGCTTTTGATTACTCGACTGGAGTGCATCAACCGTTGAACGACATGAAGTTGGTAGAAAGGCAGGAAGGTTCGTCAATTGTTTTTGCAAATCGTGCGCGTCCGCTCCCGCTTCCAAATCTCTCTCGCAGAGTTTAAGCCAGTTCTCCGCCTTTTCCATTTGTTGATGTACAAAGGTACTGAGAACCGCCTGCGTTTTCTGGAAAGACTGTTCCTGAACGGTACTAATAGGCGGCACAAGAGAACTTTGTATCTCCTGGAGCCGATGAGTGAGTTGCTCGTATTCTTCAGGGGTTGTCGGTTTGGTTTGCTCGATTTTTTCTTTTTCCTCAAAAAGAGGGCGTAGCATAGCACAACGGTTAAGACTGTTTTCCAAAGTCTGTGCTTCGGGCGTGTCTGTATAACGCCCTTGTATCCCATGCCCTTTGGTTTCAACCTCTCGAATTTGTTTTGACGTAACCGCTTCAGGAATGCCTTTTTCCCAAATTGCGAGTTTCTCCACTAGAATTTCGATTGCCTTTGAGAGTTCCTCTGCCTTGTCAGTAATTGTTTGTTGCGTTTCAGGTAGTTTCGATTTAAGCGTCAAAATTCGTTCTTGATAGGATCGGAGAGACGCCAAACTCCCATTGGTATTCATTTCCTTGATCGAGCGGATGATAATCGCATCGTGTTCGCGAGTTCGTGCCTGTTCCTCCTGTTGAGATTGCTTGGCTTGCACTCTCTCTAATAGAAGGTCAAGTTGCTGGCTCTCTACACATCCTTCAAACTTTGGATAGGCACGTTGTATCTCTTGCTCGATGTTTTTGATTTGAGCAAGGTCAATTGCGGTGCTCACCTTCTTATCTAAGCCTGTTAGGGTAACTAAATGCTGATCAATTGCCTGTTGAATCTGAGTACGCCGGGTTTCTTTGCGTTCTTTTGTTTTGGGCAAGACAGGTGCTAATGCTTCCAAGGTTGTCAATGCTTCGCGTAGTTGAGCCAATGATCCAGTGGTAGGCAGTCCTTGAATTTGTCCGGCAATAGGTGCATCTTGTCGTTGCGCTTCGCGCTCTGCCACGTCTTTGTCGATCCGTGATTTCAGATTATGCCGTGCCTGAGACAGCCGCTCATTTTCTTCCTGCGGGAAGAAAATGGGCACCCGCGCAAGAACGTTTTCCATTTCCTCCAGATTGTTGCCTTGACTGATTTTCTTTTCACAATCAGCCAACCAGTCAAGTGCTTTTTGCCGTTTCTGAGATGCTTTTGTTGCCAATTTTTCGAGAGCAGTAACGGCTGTCTGTCGTTGTGCTTCGGTGAGATGGCTTACATTCTCATCGGACAATGATGAAATTCTTTTCTGTAGGAGGTTTTCATCATTTGGGGACTGAACGTCAGTTTCCTCAATCTGCTTAAGAGCAGTGAAGTAGGCAACTAGGGCTTTACATTTCGTTACCGCGGCGTTGTAAGAAGTTTCAATACTGGAGTCGGCAAATTGACTTACCTGTCGGAGTAAATCGTTGTACAAAGTTTCTGCCTGAGCCTGATTGGTTACCTGTTCACATCGTTTGTCTAATACGAGGAGTCGATTGTTGCCTTCCGTTAGCGATTTTTGGAGGGATTCGCTCTTACGTGCGATTAGATCAATGGTAGCCTGACTGTGCGGCTTCATTTTATCAAGAATTGCTAGATTCTCTTCCAAGATACGAAGGGGGGCAGCAGGTTGCATTGCATTGATAATCGCAATGCAGTCGCGGTCTTTCTCCTTGCGATCATGTTCATCGCGAAACTGTTGGAGGTTTCCTAATGCCTGTACAACCCGATTGTTGAGTGTTAAGTCACCTATTGGCTCAAGTCGCCGCCTGAGGTTTTCAAGATGAGTTTTATTAACGCCATAATCTGCCAGCGACGTGAACTTCTCTAATCTAAGACATTCTTTTCCTACAAAAACTGCCATCTGTTGGACAGCCAATTGACGCAGACTGGTAGAAGTTTTCCATTGCGGCTCACGAATCCGTCCTGTACCTGGCAATTTTTTGATCCGGTCGTAGATGCCGAAGACTTTATCGAGTGAAAGGAGAGTGACATCGTTCAATCGGTAGATAATGTCATTCTCTTCCGCCTGATATGTTGTTGCGGCATCAATCTCAGATTGGAGGGTTTCTGCGACTTTCTGTCCCTGTTTGGTGAGGGTCGAGTCGAGGTCAGGGTTTTTCGCATGGTTGAAGAGTTGTTTGGCAAGCGATTTCGCCTCCAAAGTGGTCAAAGTCTCATTAGCAACACGCTGGATTAAACCCCGCAATTCGTTCTCGACCTGATCTGGATCGGTACGTTCCAACATGGGCGGGTCAATCGCACAGAGAAGTTCAATTAGATGAACGGGTGATTTCGCTTGGTCAAGATAATACAAGAGGTCTATCTCCCCCGAACTAGTACTGAGCAATCCGATGCTACGGCGATTAAGACCACACCACGCACTGAAGAGAAGAGCGATCTGATGTGGGTCATAGCCAAAGGGAGGATTCAGGAACTGGAGGAGTACTCTCTTGACGGAAACGCTTTGCGTTCCGGCAACGAATGCTTTGTCCATTGCCTCCCATGCCAACTTAATTTGTTGTTTAGAAGGTGCCTGCACATGATCCGTATAGCCAACGATGCCCCAACCATCAGAGCCATTCGGTTTTAGGAATTTGGTGAGGAGATCGGCGGCGACTTTATTGGTATTGATGACATCCCTATCGCCTGCAACGGTATTGCGAGCCAGAGACTTACACAGCAATTCAACTGCTTTTTTATGGCTGGTCGCCGCGATTGTGTATTGAGTAAAATAAGGTTTAGCGGCATAGATATAGGCGCGAGAATAAAGAAGCGACATCGCTTTGCTAGGATTATGATCCAAGCCCTGCGCTTTAATTTCGTTGGCGTAGGCTTGAGGAGCAACAATGTCGGAAGAATTTCTGAGTTTTTCGACTGAGTCCTTAATTTCTTTTTTCAGATCGTTGACCCGCTGGGTATAGGCTTCGAGGCTTACCTCCTTGCGTTTTTCGTTGTTCCATGTAGAAAGTTGATCGTAACGCAAGAAGTTTGTGCAGAATTGTGGCATTGGCTCCGAAGGAATCGTCAGAAGCAAAGGAGCAGGTGTCTGCGTATCGCCAAGGGCTTCCTTGAGGTAGTTTGATGCGTTCGCTCCGAAGAAGGCAATGTCTTCCTCAGAGAGAGCAATCAAACGAACGATACATCCGCGAGAAAGAACAAGGTTCGAGTCGTCCTTCCTAAAGCCACTTCTTGGAAGCCATTTTTTCAGGTTTTCGACCGTGAAGAATTGGCGAGTGACCAATCGTTCTTTCGCTTTCCAGTCTTCTGGGGAACCCCAGGTCACTCCGCTGATTTCTTGCAAAAGCGTCCACTCGCCGCCCTCTTTATTGAGAGAATTGTGTTCAGTCGGACCAAAAGTGCGGCTTTTCAGTTCCTCTTCCAGTAGAGATTGGATTTTCGTTGCACCGGAATTCGCTGCCCAGAAAACGTAGACCTTCTTTGTTTCATCGAAACGAATATAGCCACCGTTCTTGAGAGTTTCCAGGGCGATGGCACAATCTTCTGCCTTGTATCCCGTGAGATGAGCCATCGCCTGTTCGTAGTTCGCTCCGATGCGTCCTAACTCCAGGCGTCCAACAATGAAAAGCAGTATTCCTTTCAGGACTGCTTTTTGGACGGGGTCAGGACTCTCACCAAGAAAGGCAGCCTCGGAGGCATAACGATATTCTCGATAACGTTCCTCATTCAGCATTTCTTGAAACCAGTCTACCAACTCGATGGGATGGACCCAGTTGGGTTTGTTTCCCAGAATAGCGTCATCATCAAGCCGTTTTTTGAGTGTTTCCAGAACAAAGCCGATCATAGATCGCCCGTTGATGACTTGCTTGAACTCGACGCTGGAGAAAAGGGAAGTGGTCAGCGGATGAAGCGGGAAACAACCATAGGTAATCGTCTTGTCGAAGAGTTCGGTATCCCAACCATTTGTCTCGTTGTAAATGCGTCCCATGAAAGAACGTGTTGATGAGGAGGCTCTGACAAAAGGATTGGGATACTGTGTACGCAGTGTTTCAAACTCAGGGGTTTGCTTGAGGTAGGCGTTCAATACCGTCTCCAGTGAAGAGTACAGATTGAGATGTTGGGCGACGGGGAGGCGTTCTAATTCCTTGAGGAGACTATCGAGTTTGTCACCGCCACTACGATAGATTTCACGGGCGACGGTATTGGGGTCATGCTGGGAAAAAGCGACGAAAACAACTTTTCTTTTTGCGTTTTCGACGCCATTCAGCAAGTCTTGGAGTGGAGCATCTCCCTGAATCTGCCGACTGGAATAGCGCTGAATAAACAGGCTGAACTCATCGAAGAGGATCAAAATACCGCCTGCCTTCGGACTGTCCCCTGAACAAAACTCTTTCGCCGCCCATTCCAATACTTTTTCCAGAGCAACTTCACCGCCGAAGTTCGGAGTCACCTGTAGCGCGGAGGTCGCGGCTTTCATACAAAGTTCGTAGGCAGTGGCATCCCGTTGCTCTATACGGTAGATGATAGAAGCGAGATCGGTATTATATTCCTGTAACGTCTCTTCCGCTCGTTTCCGCTGGTCGGAGGAGAGAATAGAAAAGACACGCTTTGCTTCCGCAAACCAGAAGGGCAAGGAGGTTCCCTGTGTATTGGGATGCTCTTCAATCGCATTTTCCAGTGCCGAAATAAATTGCTGGGGAAGTGAAGCGGGCTGATCACCCCGTAAGCGAATCACGAGATGAGGAGGGCGGTTTTCTTTATAGGTACGAAACCCCTGTGCTTCGTCGGGGGCGACATGGGCAACGTTATTTAGAATTGCACTGAATTCGGGACTGTCGGCGGGCTTGCCGAAAAAGTTAGCGAGGGAGAGCGCGAGATGAGATTTGCCGTGTCCGTAAGTGGCAATGACGGTCAGGCGGTTACGAGGAGCATCACCCATCTGCCACTGAAACGAATCGCGAATGGTTTTGAGAACCTGAACGGAAGAGACCTTCTTCTCAATGGCTTTCCCGGTGAACATATACCCGCGCACAAGAGGCAGATTGCGTTCATCATGGGGATACCAGGAGAGTTGAACGTCGTTTGCGAACTCTGCCTGATCATTCTGCGTGACAACATCTCGGATCAGCATTCGGTCTGTGTTTCCTTTAGCGTGGCATTTGGTAGCCTCCGGTTTTTTGGAGGTTAATTCATGGTTACGATTCGATTCCCTTCTTCCCAGAGAAGGCGGTCTGCACCTTGTGGCAGAAGATGTGTCGCCGTTTCTGGAACGGCGAAAAGCAGTGCTTTTGCGCTACGCGCAAAGCGGTCACGGAGATTATTCCAAAGGCGTGTCCGCTCTTCTAAAGTTAACTTGGACAAAACAAGATCGAAGTTGTAGATCAAAACTGCTTCCATTCCCGTGCGCGTTTGAGCGATTTCGTATAAACGTTCTTCCTCAGTCGTGGAAGTGATGTTAACGTAAGCCGTCTTGTCTGGAAGTGAGTATAGTAGATGAACCGCATAATCGAGAGCCTCAACGCCTAGTTGCACGGAAAGTAATTCCTCTTTCCCCAAATGAGAAGATTGAAGAAGCAGAATTCCGGTGCGACTTCGAAGGTGAAGACTGCGAAGATAGAGTACAAGAGAGGCAGGTGTCTGTAAATCAGTCATAAAGCCGTTCCAGCAAGGCTTGTGGCGAATCCCAGAGCCGCACGACTTGATAGGGCGGGACACGCCGATGCACGTCTAACAGTTCTGCTTCCTGCATTTCTGCCAGGTAGTAGTCGGTCTCACTGCTGTTGAGAAAGAGAAGGGTCGCGGGTCCATCCTCACGAGTTACTTCACGCAAATCTACGGTGCTACGATCCTTCCAGACCGCATTCCAGTGATCCGCAAGCGCATAAGCAAATACATTGACACTAGGTGGCTCTGGTTCTTGAACGATATATTGATCACCCTCTTTTTTTAACAATCCTAATTTCCCGAAAGCATCCTCTTTGCTATAGGTACCAACAAACGCGGTTGCACTTTGGGTGTAGGTTCTCTCTTTAAGATTACGGTTATTTGTCGCCAAATCAAAACTACAGGTAAGATCGGCTATCGCTGACGTATTGAAAGAGTTACCTACCTGCATATGATGCACGACCAAATTGCGCCAAAATGCAGGACAATCAAACCGAGATGAAGCCATGATATAGTGCATTATCCATTGAGTATTGGCTTCTCCAAATTCTGCATCATTGCTGAAAACAAATTTGCCAAACGGAGACGGATAATCGTCCTTATCCATCAAACCCGCATGGGTAGCGTAACGACGCATGGCTTCAACATAAACTGTTCCAAGTGTTGTCTCTGCCCGAATCTCTATCTTTGAAAGGTTACGTTTAGCCCCTGTGTTGTCAAGGCTACTTTCAACAGAAAGCCTTAACATTTGGGCTAAGGCAGGTCTTGACAAGGAAAATCCTCGGTGAGTGGCTATAGATTGGCTACTTGTATCTTCTGGTGTTGCCATAAAATAAACTCTACAATTCACAAATCAGGCAGGCTCTCTCGTCTCCGTTGTCATCTGCCAAAACTTCTGAAAGTGATAAATTTTTCCGTCGCAATTCCAGATCAATGAGTCTTTGTTTATGCTCCGCTTTGATTTCTGCTATCCGTTCCGGGCGTGACAATTCTTCAAGGCTCTCTCTCTGCACCCAGGTGTAACGTCTGCCAGTGACCGGGTCTTCCTTCTCGAAAGATTTGGCTTTTTCAAATAGGTCTTTATGGTTCTCCAGCAATCCTACCCATTCAATGCGTTGCTGAAAGAAACAAAAATAGCATCCTGACCGAGAACGCCACTTATAGTATTCAGGAAATCCCATTCCACTGCTTTCAAGAATCTCTTCAATGTCCGCTTTCACGAGACCATCTTCGATAAAAGGGTATTTTGCTATTAGATTAGGTTTCGATGTGATGTATCCCTTACGGTTCTCATCTGCACGAATACCCACGTAACTAATAACGGGATCATCGCCTACATACTGCTCGAAAGGACGAATCTTGAGCAATTCGGTGCACCATCTCATTTGTGGCGATGGAAGAAAATTTCGTCGGGCTTGGAGGAGATTGTTGAACGCATCTTCGCTTTGTTTGAGACGAATAATGGGCTTCCCTAAGTAAGCCTCTAATTTGTCCAGATAGTCATAAGACTCTTGCAGTTCTTGTGAAGTATCACAGAAGACATACTCCATTTCTGGTATTCGGTCCTTCATGTAAATAGCCAATGCGCTACTATCTTTGCCACCGGAGAGGGAAAGAATGTGCCGGACGGGTTTTTCGGATGTATCGCTCATAAAATGTGTCCTGTGAAATGGTTACTCTTTGTTCGATCCCAGAAGCGGAAGAGCGGATGAATTTTCTTTCTCGCCTAAGATGTCGGAAACCTTTCCTTCATTAAGAGTTTTGAGACGTGCTTTTAGTTTCTTTGCTTCTTCCTGAACTAGATCAATTAATTCATAGGGATACATATGCTGGAGGTAATTTTGTGTGTCACCCTGCAAATCTCCATTCTGTGCTAACTGAATCAGGCTGTAATGGGCAGTTGCGCGTGCCAACATCTCACTTAATACTGGACTATCAACTAGACCGCTTTGTGAGAGTACCAATTCCTGAACCTTCGCATTGACCTTGAAAATTTCCTTAACAAGAGCCTCGTCATTCCCAACAAATGTTTCTTTATTCAGAAGGGAAATCAAAAGAGAATATTCCTCGGGTTTGTTTCGCTTGAACTGTCGGTACAATATTCCATTAGTAGTTAAGAGATGCGAGAGTGGTCCGTAAAAACTGTTAAGTTTTCGATAAATTTCTTTGCGCTCTTCCTCATGTGCCTTCTGAATGAGTTCGTATTCTCTCTGACGCATCGTTACCTCGTTCAGGTGTTTACTGAGCAGGTAATTTCGGTATCCTACCAGAGCAGATACAATTGCTGTGATTGCGGCAACCGTAGATGAATCTATGGAAGACATGCTCCTACTCCTCTCGGTTTAATTCTTCAAGAAGAGCCAGCAATGTTGCTTTTCGCGCTTCTTTGGAGAGTGACTCCATTTGGCTACGAAGACGGACGATCAATTGCTCTTGATCTGAAAGGGCTTGAGGTTGTTCGGCAGGTAGCGAGTGCCAGGAATCGGTTTGCGCTTCTCTGAAAAGGCGTCCTGCTTGACGTGCGAGTGCCGGAAACTGTTCCACCTCTCTGTCTGTCCAGGTGCGAGGGGGACGGTTGGCGACGAGAGCCAGTACGCTCTCCAGTACCGTCGAAGCGTTTCCACTCGCTGAGGCCCGTAAGATAAATGGAGAGACCAAAGGCGAGAGCGGTTGCTGATGCAACCGTTCCGCTTCCCTACGCAGACGCTCAAATCCCTCTTCTCCAACAGGTAAACCGCAGGCGGTAAGGAGAGTATCGCGTGCTTCGGCCACTGTCGTCGGCAAGGCAAGAGACAGAGTACGCAGTGCTGTGTTCAAGGACTGGAAGAAGGTTTCGACGTTCGCCGCACTCACCTCTTCGTCTGCCATCAGTGTTGCGCCCACAGCAGAAGGGAGATCGTAGAACAGAAGGCGTTCCGGTGATTTTGCCTTGTCGAAGGCAGTTCTCAGAGCAATCACTTCATCGGGGAGCCGTTTTGTTTTTTTTGTGAACTCCGGGAGAGAACTGACCATCCGAATCAGAGCGCGAACAGTCGGCGTAACCGCAGATTCCGTTTTCAATCCTTGACTGAGGCGTTCTACGACAGCGGCGCGTTCACCTGTGACCCGGCAACCTGCGACCGCGAAAAGTTCCGGGCGACGCATTAACACTTCCCAGTCCGGTACACCCGGCTGAGGCAGAAAAGTCCCCTCTTTGTATAACGTCGTCTCTGCGGCATAAACCTGCATGAAAGCGGCGAGAAGAACTGGAAGAACCCCTTCTGTCATCCCAAAAGGTGGGGATTTCAGCGTCTCGAAGAGGAGATGGACAGGTTGAGGTGACGGCGGATCAGCAAAAATTCGACCTTCTATCTCTTTCCAGACCGGAAGTAGATTCGCTGGATTTGTCTCATCAGGTGCCGACCAGTCCCACTTTCCGGGTTCGATTTCTCGATGTATTCCCGTCACTCGAAGCAAGCACTCATACATACTCAGTTCGGGCGGGGCGCCTTTGATGCCTAATTGTGGAGTATCCGCATGAAGCAACATTCCTTCAATGAGATTACGGCGTCCCGAAGCCGCCGCAGAGGAGAGAGCATGACGGTTGATGAGTTCGTTTTTAAGAAGAGGAGAGGCTGAGTAGGTTCTGTCTGCCATTTCGGACAGAAATACCGAGAACTGCTTTGTGGAATGAAATTCTACAACCTGCCCCTGATAACGCCAGACCGTCTCTCCTCCATCCGAGACATTGAAGAGCCTTTCCCATTCCTTCTGGAAAAGTGTCTCTGCCTCGCCACGCTGAAAACTGAGTTCGCGCCGTGCCGCGCCATCATGATCGAGGGCGCGACAATCAATCTCCACTTTGTTTGCCGCCAGAACATCTGCCGCTACTTCATGAAGCGTTTGGGATTCGGTAGCCAGTGCAATAAGAAGGTTTGGCTTCGGAACCGTTTGCAACTGCTTTTCGGTGCGTTCTGTCTCCTCTACCCCGGTGGTGAGGCAATAAAGGAGCGTCAGGGTATCGCCCGATTCCGCAATTACCTTCTCTAGTTCATCACCTCTGCAAAACAGCGACTGCACCGTCCGCAATGCTCCGGTTCGATAGGAGTGACGACGAGCAATCAGGCGAGGCGGTGGGCAGAGTTCTGCGGCAACCTGGAGCGCAAGTTGAGAAGGCAAACCCGACTTCACGGCTTCCATTTCCGCTTCGATGTCGACGTCGCCACCCTGAAACAGGCGATAGCAGTTGCGTGTCCGGCTAAAGACGATCCGCTTTTTCTCAACCAATTCTTTGAGCGCGGCATCCACATCAGGCACCTGAGAACGACAGTCGGAAACCGCAAGTTTGAGAACATCCCTTGTTGGCATAAGTTTGGCGTCACGTAAAATGCCCAGCAAACCAATGCACTTCAGAACCCGTTGTGCCGTAATTGAGAGGTCCGCCGCACTCTCAATCAATTCAACCGCCTCTGCCCAGGTACGAGCGAGTTGAGATGCGCTCCAACTTCCCGCAAGGCTATCGCCCGTATAATCGAACAGCGACTCCACCATGAACAGCGGTGGTTCTCCCGCAGTATAGGGTGTTTCGCGCAGAAATCGCCCTAGCGCATGCGGCTCCTCTCCGGTCAGAAAACTGAACAAACTGCGGTGGCTCTGCCCCATTCGTCGAAACAGAGCCGGAAGCGCGAGCAGGCAGACGGGATGAAGAGGATAAGCGTTTTGCGCTTTTGTCTCAAAACTCTCCTTGACAATGGAGGAGACCAGATCAAGACGGATACAGTCACGGCTCAGAACAGAGAAGCCCTGATTAAGCCTCAAGTCCTCTGTCTGCTTTAGTGCGTGTCCCACCATTTCGAGCCGTTCGCTATCGGAAGGGAAAAAGTTGATCTGGCGGAAACGCTCACTGACCTTCGCCCATTCTGCCTGATAAGTACGCCCTAATTTCTGGGCGTAGGCTTCTGCGTTCTGGTGCAACACTCCAATCACGATGAGTGGATGCTCGCCGCTTCGAGCGGCGGCTTCCGCCAGTTCCTGGAGCAAGAAGATGTCACCCTGCTTTGGATTAAGCGCGGCGTACTCAAAAAATTTACCTAATTCGTCTGCGATCAACAGCACACCCTGTGCTCCCTCAGACTTCGCCATCTGAGCGGCACGGCGGTATAACTCGACAACAGAGCGAGCCGAAGGATTGGTAGAGCGTAAAACCTCGGAAAACTCCGCTTCCAGCAACGTGGCAAGCGTGGTGTACTCGCCTTCATCGAGCGACTTCATCAATCCCTGAACCAGTGATTTCGCTAGGGGTTGACGCGAGCCAACCGTCAGCACCGGGATCAATTTTTTTGCGGTAAGTGACCGTGACAGATCGGCATCCGCTTGCTTCAACGCAATCGCCGCTTGTGTCCCTTCCGAACTGCCCGCCATCAACTGAGCGAGGTGAACGCAAAGCGCGGATTTCCCCGTTCCATAAGGACCCGTCAAGGTTAAGGCACGTTGGGCAGGATTGATTAATGCTGCCTCCATCGCTTTCATGACGCTGTATGCGGTCTCGGTGAGGTAGTATTCATCGGCTTTCCGATTGTGGTAGTCACGCTCCAGATGTACCGAGCGTGTGAAACGATTACGTACCGAAACATAGTGAGAGAGGGGAAGTACGTTAGGCATAGTGGCTTTCAAGCAAAGAAATAGGCGTAAAAACAGGAGTATTGGGCGTCTTCACGATCTCCCGAATGGCTCCATTATCCTCGAAAGAATAGATGCCTTGAGTCGCCTGTGAAAGCCCATCAAGATATTCCAACACGCTCTCTTCATCCAACTTGAAGACGAGACCGGGAGAACCCTCAGCATAGGTGACATCCCAGACGGAGAAAGAAGGAGAATCAGATTGCTTCCACTCCCAAAAAGTGAGAACGGCGTAGAGAAAAACAGAAGTCGGAAGGGTTGGCTTTGCGCCCATCTTGAAGCGGAATTGCTTATCATAAGAAGCGCGAATCAGACCGAGGCTCTGGAGCGGGCAATCAAGATCATCTTCCGAAGCACTGCTTCTTGCAGAAGGGACATAGGTGTGTAGCAGGCAATCCACATCACGCCCAATCGTCTCCTGACTAAGTGGTTTGGAAACGACACCGTTTGCTGTGGTGAGAATGGCTTCGGTGAGCATCTCACGGCTGAATTCATAATCACGAAAACGATTAAAGGTGTAAGCCCAGGAGAAAGCGAGGCTACCAGGACCTGCTAAATTCCAGTGCAAAAGCCAAAGAGTGGCATCATCTTCGAGATAGGAGTCCCATCCTTCTTGGTCTTTCGTTCCGAACAGACGACTGCCCAAAGCAGTCAGGTACAATTCTCGCGTCTTTCCTGTCAGAAGGCGGTCTTCTGCCATTCGTGTCGCCAGCAACCAATGCCGAATACTCTGCACCATATTTTTGCCGACTCCGAGGGTGACGAGTGCATCGTCCCGATTGAAGAGATTGCCTTCAATCGCCGGATCAGTGAGTGCATCAACACCTTTTTTGATCCAGCCGGAGCGCATTGCGAAAGTCTGATGACCTGCAAAAGATGGGTTGATAGGAAGCAATGCGTTATAATAAGCAGCAGTCAAGACAGCGGATTGCCTTTCGGTTCTGTCGTGGAAAATGGAATACGCACGAGAGGGAAAATCCCTCTCAGTGTAGACCTAATTGAGGGGGCAAGTCAAGGCTTAAAATAAGAGTTTTATTGCCCTTTTGCTGGACCTTGTAACTCTACAATGAGATACAAAAGCAGGTATGTCTCCGTCTGGGGACATACCTGCTTTGCGTTGACTATGAGGCTTGTGATTGGGATTGAGCCTGTGCCTCTTTCTGCTTTTTAAGTGCGGCGTATTGACGGCGGGCGTCTTTCTGTGTCCATTCGCTCATATCGGGGAGTTCAGCCTTGAGTGAGTCGGACAATCGGCGAATCGCGCTTTCCTGCTCCTCGGTCATCGGCAGATTGTCGTCTCCTGTTGTCGGATTGGGAACAGGAGGTGTCTGCGGGGCGGAAGGCTGTTGCGCTTGTGGTTGAGACGCGGAACGCTGGGGGGGCGTCGGGCGAGTGTTGCTCACTGCGCCGTTTCCAGTGCCGTTGCGAGCATAGCCATTCCCCTGCTCTCGGTTCCCGTTGTTGCCGACTGCGGCGTTGCCATCATCGTCATCGGGACAGACGCCTACCGTCGCCATGAGCGCGTAGCGTCGTGCGTAGGTCATCGCGGACCCGTAGCCCTGCGCGTCGGGTTTGGAGACTGGAAGGGTAAGTGTCGAGGTGATGTACTGCCCCGACTTGTGCATCAGGATCGTCTTGACGGAGACCTTGCCCTGCCCTGCATCCATCGGCAGTTGCACGATAGAAAGTCCCTGCTTGGTCAACGGTTCGCGGCAAGCGTCCCACACGCCGCCGAGCGTCGCATAGCGATTGCGGAAGGCGGGGTTCTCACGCTCTTTTTTGGCGTCCTCGATCTCGGCTTGCGCGAGTGCCAGAGAGGTCGCCAGCGCGATGATCTCCTCTGACCGCTCATCAAACAGGCGCGGACTGGATACAGGGTTGGTGGCGAACGGGTCAGTGCTGTCAGGCGTTTGTGTTTCCATAGGTTCGTGTTCCTTCTCTCAAATGGGCTTTCCGCGCACGGGTTCGGCGAGCGCGGAAAGCGGGGTTGCGTTAGTTGGGGCAAGCGTCGGTGTCGAGGTCGAATTTGAGACGACGTTTCGGCTTATCGGTGATGGCGTTGTCGAGCATGGGCTTGAGGGCATCGAACTTCGCCTTAATCTCGTCGCGGGTTTTGTCGCTCTTGCGAAGCGTTTTGATGTCCACCCCGTCAAGAATGGCGACGCCCTGCTCGGCGAGTTGGTCGAGCGTGGCATTGCCCGTGATGTTTCTGTCCTTGAGGGTCGAGAAGAAGTCGCGGAGTTTGACGACGTAGAACTCGCGGATCATCTTCTGCGGGGCGTTGGGGTCTTCCGAGGGGGAGAGACGCTCGGTCATGTAGTCCACGAATTGCGCGGCAGACCGGATCAGCATCGCCTCAATGTCCGCGATGGACTGCTCGAACTTTGCCGTGCCTTTTCGTGTTCGCGCTCGAAGATGTCCTTCGAGATCGTCTTGAGGGAACCGGGCGTTGTGAACGCCAGATAGTCCACGTCGGCGGTGAAGGCACTCCGCAGAACCTCGACAGGCGGGTAGTCTCCTGCGTCAAAGTGTTCTTTGAGCCGTTCGCGCATCGTTTCGACCATCTGCGGGTAGGCGTCGAAGAAAAGTTCGACCAATGCCCTGCGCTCAGTGAGGAGTTCATAGATTCGGGTGTCAATCTCGTTCACGAGACGCGGTGGGACGAGGTAGCATCCCGATTTGACGAACCGGAACTGGAGACAACGCGAACGGATGTAGCGGCGGATTTCACGGGTCTTCTCATTCACCGCTTTGAGTTCGGGGCAGTCCAGGATGACTTTCGCCACTTTGATCCCATCGGGATCGGCGTCCCCGTCCGGTTCCATTTCGTCGGTGTCGGGTTCTTCCTCGATACCCTGCGCGTCCCGCTTTTTGACGGAGACGGTGCGGGAGTTGATGTTACGACGTGTGCCGGGAGACCCCAGCGTGAGCGCGATACAGATGGCATCGGTCGCCTGGAACTGTCCCGTGGGCGAGAGGGTCACGTTGGGTGTCTCCCTCATTTTTTCAGACGAGATCAGAAAACTCGCCGGGGTTTGTGGTATCATTTCGTTTGTCAGGGCTTGCATGGTTCGTGGGCTCTTTCGTGTGTGTGTTTCGGCGGCAGAGAGTGTTCGGACTCTCTGCCGTCGCTTTCGTTTTCTTCTTTTCAATCAAAAGACAGTAAGCCGTATAGAACTGAGGAAGTCTTACTAATTGGAGCAGTCCCCTCTATGACAATCGATGAACTTAAACAAATGCTAAACTCCGAGGGCTGTGTCATCAAGGAAGAAAAAGCGTTATCTGATGGCAATGGTATGCAGTTCATTTTGGATAATGAAGCCCAAGCGAATCATTATCCCAAGAATGGCAAAGTTGTTTTCCAGGGGAAAAACAAGCAATTATGTGAGCGGTTAAAGGGGTTAGCCGATTCATCGTCTTCTAGTTTCCGAAACAGCAATGGTACGCACAGTATTAAAAAGAAGGTGTTCGTGGTTTATGGGCACGATACAACCAGTAGAAACGAGCTTGAGGTGCTTTTGCGCCGATGGCAGTTGGAGCCTGTCATATTGGATCAACTACCATCCGAAGGTCAAACTGTCATCGAAAAACTTGAAAGCTACACGGGGGAAAACATTGGTTTCGGGGTCGTCTTGGCCACACCAGATGATGAAGGACATAAAAAGGGTATACCAAGTGAGAAACAGTACAGGGCACGTCAGAATGTCGTGCTGGAACTTGGAATTTTGCTAGCTAAACTTGGGAGAAAAAAGGTGGCAATATTGATGAAAGGACATGAGATGGAACGTCCTTCTGATATTCAGGGTTTGATCTATCTACCATTTACGGATAACTTAATTGAGGAAGTTAAAGTCAACTTATTTAAAGAAATGCGACAACAGGGATACGATATAGACCCCAATCACCTGTAAAATACAAGAAGGTAAGACCTAATGGAGGAAGAAAAACAACTTAAGAAGGTGATGATTTATACTGATGGCGCGTGTTCAGGTAATCCAGGACCAGGAGGCTATGGGGTTATCTTGAAATTTGGAGAAAAGCGGCGTGAAATTTCTGGTGGTTACAGACTTACCACAAATAACCGCATGGAACTTATGGCAGTTATTGTGGGATTGCGAGAACTGCGTTATCGTTGTGATGTGACTGTTTTTACCGATTCTCAGTATGTTGCAGAAGCAATCATGCAAGGTTGGGCGCAACGCTGGCGCGAGAACAACTGGAAACGTAATAGAAAGGAAAAAGCTGTCAACCCCGATCTCTGGAATGAATTACTCGACCTTTGCGAAGCCCACGAAGTCGTATTTGAGTGGCTGAAAGGTCATGCGGGCGATCCCGATAATGAACGTTGTGATCGCCTGTCTGTTCAGGCATCGCAGATGAAAAATCTTCCTGCAGACGAAGAGTATGAAGCAAAACCTTCTGTACACTAACATGCCACTTGACGAAAAAGTGACGGATGCTTAGAAGCAGGCAATTTTTTGCATTTAAGGCATTCAACGGCAGAAATTAGAATGTTTCTTTCCGAAAATTTACTTCGATTCTATGCCAAACCGTTCCGGCAGGAAACCGCATAGGCTCGCGTTCGTTTATTATTTGGATGCGGTCGTGTTCCTCCGTTTTAGCCTTGCCGAAAGCGCGTTTGCGAGTCGTTCACGCCGTTGATCCAGACTCAAATTTGCCCAGTGCGCCCGAAGTTTTTCTGAACGGGCGGATTTCTGTTCCGGTGTTTGTTGGGTGCGATACTGCGCTAGCAACACCCGAACCCGCTCTTGACCGGAGTTGTCCCTCACCCGCTTCGCCTCATTCTTCGCCGCTTCGCAGACAACGCAGATACGCCCGCCATCTTTTCGTAAGCGTATTGTCTCCTCATTTAGCTCATGCCCGCGTTTACAGTGCGTCTTACGAGAATTTTGCGCCGCCGGACTGAGTCCGCGCAGGACGTTTTGCCGATGCGTGACTGCTTCGAGATGCGCTGGATTGACACAAGCACGATTCCTACACAAATGATCTATCGAATAACCATCTGGTATTGCGCCATATTCCAGCAGAAACGCAACACGGTGCGCCTTCTGGTTTTTGCCGGAGTTTGCCGGGCGAAATGTGCCATAGCCATCTTTGTTCAGTGGCCCCAGCCAGAGCCAGCATCCATTTTCCTGTTGTGCGACGCGACTGTAAAACCGGGCGCGGTTCAATTCCGCTTCGCTCACCATTGGGGTTCGATTCACTTGATTTCTCCTGCAAAGAGAGTACCTCAAAGGCAGAGCTCGACTGTTGCGCCGAGGGCGTCTTCGGGCATTTTGATCGGATCGTCGGGTTGAACTCGCTCGATCTGTTCTGTGGCGGGTGCGTTCAGGGGAGTAAATCCCCGTCCGCAGTCCCAGCGCACAAAGGGAACCCCGACCTCCGAGGGGGTTTCGGTGACGGTGATCAGAAGAAACTGCTCGATAGCGGCAGGGTCGGGCGTGTTGATCGCCATGAGGGGCGTTCCCGCTCGACGTGCCGAGAGAAACTGCTTTTTGAGATCAGCAGTAGGCATGGTGTGGACAATCCTTTCGTGGGTTGGACTCTTTGGAGAAAGGCGTTTCCTCCTGAACTACTCCGGTAGTTCAGGAGGAAACGCCTTTGGTTTTGGTTCGGCAAAACTGGTTCCAAAGTCGCTCGTCGCTTGTGTTGCGAGCGTGTTTCAAGTCTAACGCACGGGAGAGAATTTGTCAACAGAAAAGATAAGTGAATCAACTTCGTGGTAGATATTTGATGTGGTTCACAAAATTGCTCCATTACAAACGACCCGCATTGCTTCGTTTATTTTTGTGGCACGTTTGGCGAGAAATTCCTCAAAAGTGAGATTGGCTAAATCATCAAACGAAATAAGGTGGGTCAGCAACCGCGATTGAATCTCGTCTTTTCCCAAACTGCTACCATCTACACGCTCTTTCAGATAAGTCATAGGCTCTTTTGCAGAGATCGTTCTATTGGTTCGCCACGTTATTAAAGCACAGTTTAACGCACGAGAGGCTTCCGCTTCACTGTAACTTTTATCGGCAAGATAGGCGACAGGGAAAAGATGATGATACTCTCTTTGTTTGAGGTGGCTGAAACTGACAGGAGTACCATCGGCGATATCCAGAGCCCCACCATGAAGTGAAAGAAGCAGAACTGCTCTCGCTAAGCGGTCACGACGCCGGGGCCACCCTGCCTGAATCAAAGCCTCAATTTCTGGTAACGGGTGCAACTTATCATTGAAGCAGGGAATAGCACTTTCATCACCTGTACCTGACAGCAGGTCACGAAGAGCGCGAAAGTCCTGGAGAGCGGCTGTCGCGGCGGCTCGTTCATAGCGATCTGTAAAAAAGGAACGCCATAAATACTTTCGCAATGCGACACGCCCATTACCTGCCGCATCGGGAACTGATGGCATAAGACTCCAGAGAGCCATTAATGGAGGCAGAACAATTTCCGTAGGGAGGCGGGTGAGGTCAAACACACGCTCGTCTGCCAAAAACTGTAATCCACCTTGAATCCCGCGCTTGATTTGCGACCAATCTACAACCATCTGGTTCAAATCCATATCAAGATGTCCGGTCTGATTGGGTACTCGGTTTTGTCTGAGCGCAGCGATAGAGAGCACAAGGTCTCCGGGAGAATTATGGTAATCAGAAAGGTGCGGCATCTCCTGTAGAATTTCTTGTACTAAATCGTGGAGCGATTGTCCTGTTTCCGCCTCCAATTGAGCGACAATGATGTCAAATGTGCTGAGGCGCACAAGGCTAGTGTTCATCTTCACGAAAACATCCAACGCGACCTCGCGCTTTGTGCCAACCGGTAAAGCGAGAAAAGGAAGGTTGAATTCGCTAAAACGCTGTTGCAAACGTTGGATTTGCAGGGCTAGTTCCATCGTGCGCATCGCATCGTTTTCTGTAGCCTGCCCAGCCCACTGCGTCACACTTGCACTATTATTATCAGTGGGATAGAGCAATGAAATTGGAACCAGGCGTCGTTCCCAAGTATGAGCGGGAGACTCTGCCCACAATGGATACCGCTGTCCATTTTTGATGTAACGCGCCCAAGAGACGATTTCAACGTCCTCAAAAGCCCACACCCCGTCCGGTATCCGGACAAAGAAGGTACGGTCTTGATGATCGTTCGTAAGGCTTCTCCACAGGGCAGTTAGCCTTTGTTGCCCATCAAGTAAGAGTTCTGTAATACGCTCCCCCTGATCGGGCGCACCGACAATGGGACGGCATACAAAGGGAATAGTATCTCCCACTTCTAATGTCAACAACGCGCCTGCAGGCAATCCACGCACAACGGTCTCTAACAGGCTTGTTGTTTCCTGATGTCCCCATGCCTCATAACGCTGAAAGCGAGGGAGGACAATTTGCCTTGTCCTGACCCTCGCGAGCCAATCCGATAAACGACGATTTCTGGCTTCCATTTTGCTCCTTTACATAATGTTTGATTCGACTACTGGTTGTACCTGATGGAAACCGGAAACGGATCGTTCGCTTCAGCCGATTTTGACTAGAAATCTCATCTCATAAGTAATTCGAGGTAGGGGCGCATCACTTCATCCACCCGGCACAACCGCGCATAGTGTTGGATTTGAGACCCGTTGGTACGCCGATAACGCAGGGCTTCCGTAAGGGCTTCCATGGCAACATCGAGACCTATCTTGTTCCTGTACTTAAAGCAGTCGGTGATGGTTCGAGCGACACAAGTTACGCGCAACGGTATTCCGTCGGATTCATGGATTTCGACTCCTTCGGTTAGCAACTCATTGCCAGTACGAAAGATGCGGAGAGAGGGGTACTCCATCTTCGGCGTCCGGGCGTGACGTTCGATCATCATCCAGACCTGCCATGGGTTCTGTGTCGTGAGGTCATGGAATCGGAGGGCCGTGAGCAGGCAGAGAACTCCATGAGGCGCATGAGCGCAGGCCAGAACGTAGGAGTAATTTTCGGTAAGGTCGGCATCAGGATAGTGGTAGAGCCCACGGTTGACACGGACGATTTCGCCGCGTTTCGTCATTTCGGAGAGACGTTGACGGGAAATACCCTGCGCTTCCAGATCGCAAGCGCGAAATATACGGTCGGTGCTCTTTTGTGCCTCTCGCATCGGCAATCTTCCTTTTTGTGCGGACGAACCGTAGTATAATATCGATATTATACTACGGTTTGTCCCAAAGGATAGAGGACATGGGCGGCAAAGGAATCATAGGTGGGATAAAGATGGGATTTTATCGGAGATGTTCACATTCAGTTCATCGGCATAGGAATAGGGAATGACCTCTCCCTCGTTCGTGTTGAGGTAGCCTTTCTCATCATGGGAGAGCGCGGAAATATCCTTGCTTGACACGGAGGCGAAATGCTCATGCACTGCCGTCATCACCTCCAGTGCAGAGGAACTAAGTGTATTTTCCTCGTCTGTCAACGCAATGAGTTTTTCTCCTGAACCGTTCTCAAAAAATATCTCCTTTGCTTCAAGGGCGTTTTCCTTCAAGAGATGGCTCAAGAAAAAGTTGTATTGATCCGCGCAGGGACCAAACGGCATATGGACATAGGACGTTCCTGAGACGGAAACTCCGTAGTAACGGTAATGCAGAAAATCGGCGTACCAGAGGAGTTTGTTCAGTTTGGTCTTAAAGACGCCGCCCGGTTTGCGCGTGAAGAAAAGCATCATCTCCATCAACTTTTCGGGTTGAAACGGCAAGTAGCCCGTGTAGAGGTCGGGACCCCGATGGCTCACGTTTGCAACGGCGAGTTCCAACATTTTCTCCGGCGATTCCTGCTGAATGAGTTGTTCCACTCGGATCATAGCCTTTTTGCGCTGGGACGCCGGAAGACACTCACCCCGCGTTACTAAAACCTCGCGCATATTCCAAGGGTCTTTCATCATCACAAGCAGTTGGTTATGCGCCTCGTCAGGAATACTCCCACTTTCGTAACGATGGATCGTAATCTCCCCCATACCGAGCAACGTGGAAAGTCCTCGTTGGGTCAGACCGTACATCTCGCGCAGGGCCTTCACGTCTGCTGGGCTAACAATGTCGTGCTTGGCACGATAGGCGTCAAATGCCCTGGCGAGGTTAGCCACATCCAAGTCTCTATCGTAGATGGGTTCGTTGCAAACTTCGCAAAGTCGAACCGTGGAAAGAACCGAAGTCGGTTCTCCCTTGACCGGAAACGTTTCTTCGAGGGTGACAATTTTCGTCCCTTCCTCATGGACATTGCCACAGTTGGCACAGACATACATTCGACACCTCCCTGCCTAATGCAACGGAAAACGAAGCGGATATTGGGCTTCATGGAAAGAGAGACAGACCGCACGACCTGTCTCAAGTTTGATCTTGATGTAAATACTGTCGCTTCCTATTGTGGTACCAAACACCCAGACTTCCCCGGAACTGCCATCACGGTCACTGTCGGGGCCACGGACATAATCTCTCGCAGACAATCCTAAAATCGTGTTCTCTGCATCGGGAATGGATATCCCAAGTTTCGCAAGCGTATCCAAATTCGGTCTACGAGGGACAAAGACGAGACCTGAGAGTGTGACCTCCGCTTTAAAGCGTTTCAGGAAACTTGTTACCTCTGCAAGAGTAGCGATAGCCGTATCCTCCCCTACAAATTTGTGAGTCTTGACCGGACAGTTATGTTATCATATGATAACATTTTTGTCAAGGAACGAGAGGTTTTTCTATAGTTTTGGTTAAAAACCCGTATTTAGATATTTCTGGCGATGGCTTCGGAGGGAATAGTTCCTAGTTGATGTGAAGTACAAGAGGCATCATGCCACTTGATTTGGCTTCCTGCTTTTGTCCTCTTTTTTCCAACCGACCGGATACTGGTTCGGGGTGTAGGCGTCCAGTGAACTCTTGAGAACGATGGTCGTCCCGTTCACCTTGCCACCGATCAGATCGCCTCGTTCAATCGCATAATAGATCGCCGCTTTCGATTTCCCTACCAACTCCGCCGCTTCCTTCACCGTGATGAATTCCGCCGCTTGCTTTGGCTTCTTCGTTCGCATTTTCTCTCCCTCTTCTCGATATGTCTCTGCTTTCTAAAGTAGCATGACCACCTGCAAAATGTCAATGATCTCTCATTTGGTTTCAACATTTCATGGAAACGTGTTCTCTGAATCCGAGCGGTTGCGGAGACCTTCAATGCGTCCCCGGCTCCTTGTTGTGTTCCGTTGAAATAGTTATCTTAAATGTTGACTTAGCGCGAGTCAAAGTGCCATATTAAAGACGTGAGATCGAAACGTGCAGACGACGCGCCGAACCGTGCCGTCCGCCGCTTGCAACCCCACACGAAAGGACACGAACCATGTATGAGAGCGTGATTTGTATGCTGTGTCTGGGAAGGAAACGCCCATGACACAGACCACTGCCGACAGCCTGAAAGGGCTGGCAAAAAAGGCATTGGAGGCTCTGCATCTGTCGCGGAGCGTTCGTTTCAGCATTGATCCGGCAAAAGACTTTGCGCCGGATGCCGTCCCGGACGAGTTTGTTCTCACCTTCGAGGACATTACCTGCGATATGGTCGAAGCGGTGGTCTGCCCGACGTTTCAGACCGTGATGGGAATCATGGGACCACAAAAGCATCTGCGCTGGCGGGTCAATGTCTGTGACGGGGAGGGTGACAGCGATCTCGGACTGTATCGTAGTCCCGAAAAAGCCATCGTCAAGGCGTTGACGTGGTTTCTCGCGTCGCGTCTGGCATGGTCAGTCGGGGTGAACGAATCGAAAGACCTGCTCGCGATGTTCACGAAGGAGGGAGACGCATGATCTGTCAGACCGTCAACGGAGAGAAGTATCACGACCCGCTGGAGCGTCATCTGCTCTTTTATGCGCTGGAGGCGACTTCGCCCTACCTGCTGGACAATAAACGCGAAGCCGATCTGGAAAAGCGTCGGTTTGATCGCTGGATGAAGGAGGTTTCTCATCAGTTCGAGGGACTGTGCGCGATGCGCCCGGAGGATATTCTCGACTGCCCCTATGCCGACTGGTACGCTTCGGGGATGACGCCCATTGAAGCCGCTCAAGAGGCGTTTATGGAGTTTGCGGGAACGCCCTTTCCCTCCGATCACGAGGAGGGCAATGACGAATGAAGCGATACACTCTTACCGCACAGGATCGGCTCGATTGCGCCGACATTTTCGCCAATCCGCCCTCTCGCTTCGAGATCGTTCCCGACATGGACAGCCTGCACTCCATGAGCGACGCGCTCCGTTACGTGCTGGCACTGGGCGAACGAGCGCAGTTCTTCGAGTGGAACGATGACCGGGAAGGCTCTTCATTCTGGAACGTTCCGCTTGCCCTCCAGATCATTCATGATGGACGAACACCGACTGCCGCCGTTCCCTTGCTCGCCCTCTTGCCGACCTTTCCGCGAGTGGGCATTGATCGAATCGCCGCGCTCTCCCCGGCAACAGAGGCGGCAACGCCTATACCCTGCCTAAAATTCTGTTGACGGTAGGAGGAACGGGGAGCACAGGAACCGGAACCCTCGGTGCGACTTCGGGCGCGTTCGCGGGAACACTGACCAATCTGACAACGGGCGAGACGTGTACGCTCAACGTTCCCGTCGTTGCGGTTGGAACCGTCATCGTGATTGATGCACTCGCAGAACAGGTGACGGTAAACGGTGTTCCGACGATGAGCGTCTTCGACGGTCTTTTTCCGCGCTTCGTACCGGGAGCAAACACCCTCAAGGTACAATGGACAGCACAACCCCTTGCTTCGGTGGGAGCATCATGGCAAAACCGCTGGTGGTAGATTTATTCCCTTCCTCTATCATCTTGATTTCGAGAGTAGAAAAAAATGACCTCTATAGATTTATCCTGTCCAAAGGCGACATTGATTGAACTCGGATTTGAACCAGCAGGCAATTGGCGTTTAGTAAACGAGCATCTTCATCTTCACCTTGAAAGGCATCAGAAGGAAAAAGATTTTCTTTATGCGTTTGTTGAGGAAGATCAGGTGCTTTACATTGGAAAATCTACCCGAACCTTGGCGCAGAGAATGTATGGCTATCTGAAGCCGGGGGTAAGCCAGAGAACGAATCTCACCAATCATGCGAATTTGTTGGCACGACTGATCGAAAGCGCGGAGATCGAGATTTATGTGTTTCTCGCCACCGAGACGCTGACCTACCGGGGATGGACGATCAGCCTTGCCGCTGGATTAGAAGATACTTTGATTGCCCGTTTACAACCGCAATGGAACAAAACAGGATTGAGGGGATAGCAAGTTCTATCTCATAGAGCAAGGGAGGGGAATGGAAAACTCGTTTTCCATTCCCCTCCCTTTTTGTAGGATAAATGATGCGTGAACTGGATATTCGGCTCTATGATGCGACGGATAAACGAATGTATCTGCCGCAGTCGTGGATAGATACGATTGAGTTTGAGATTGGTGAGCGGGGTGGGTATCAGAACGGGACGATGCAGATTGTCGCTCGCTGGGAGGAGTTGCCGCTCATCGGAAACGAGTACGTGGACGTGTATCTGTGGGGACAGCGCGTCTACCGGGGTTTTGTGAAAACACCCCAACACGAGATCGGGACACCAGAGCGAATGTCGCCCTCGCTGTACGGGTTTATGGAAATCTTGAACGGATACCTGGTGCGTCGTTGCCTGTGCTATGTTGCTCCTGTGGATGTGACGCAGGTATTCACGGACCTGATGAACCGTTACGTCAAAACGCCGGGACGCTGGGCTTCCGTCGCGCTCGACATCAACGGCGGACAACCGATTGGCGTGACCGTTCAGCAGTTTTGCGCGAAGGATAGCACGATCCCACAAGCCTTGAACCGACTCTGTGATCTGGCTCCCAATCAGATGATCTGGGGATGCGATGTGGAACCGGGAACGGGCGTTAACCGCATTTATCTTCGCGCTCGCGCCTCGGTGACAAAATACGGGTTCGCGATAGGGGCGAATGTGTCGGGCTATGTGTTGCCCTCCGACAGTACGCAGGTCGTGAACTCGGTGCATCTGGTCGGCGGAACGCTTGACGGCAACAATGGGGTGCCGAACCTACTCACCAACGCGGCGTTCGAGGAGTGTTCGATCCCTGGCGAGACAACCAGCAACCTGCTTCTCAACGCCTCGTTCGAGGATAACAATGGCGACAACAGCGCGAACTTCTGGGCGCGGGGCAACGATCCCACGCTGGCGTTCGGGAATGGCGCGGCGCGAACCGGAAACGCGGCGTTCGTCATGGACAACAATCCGCGTACCCCGGAGACGCTTTCGCAGATTGTTCCGGTTCCGGGAATCAATGGTCTGGTCGGTTCGTTCTGGTACAAGACGGGTGGCGCGAACACGTTTCAGGTGACACTGAACCTGTTGGACGCAAGTTCGACGTTGCTGTATACGGCGAGTAGCCCGGTGGTCAACGCCACTCAGGACAGCCTCTGGCACAAGTACGAATTTACTTATCCCAACTTTCCGACCGATGCCAACATCGCCTACGCACAGATCGTGCTGACCCTCCCCTTTTGCGCGAACGACTCTCTGGGCTTGATCGTGGACGATTTCGCGCTCTGGTATCCCGACATCGTGATCACAGGTTGGGGGATCGGGCGTGTGGTTCGGAACACGCCCGCTCTCTTGTCTTCCCTCCTATCACCCTGCTCGGAACATCAGGGTCAGCGCATAGAGCAGGGTAAAGTTCATGCCGAGCGACAGACTGAGCAACCCCATCAGCAGGAGTTGCTTTCCATAGGCGGTCAGGCGAAGTCGGCGACGCCGCTTCCGATGTGTGGAGAAAGTCGAGTGTAGGTCAGTGCGTGAAATGGGTTTGGTCTGGTTCATGGTTCGTGAGCCTTTCGTGTATGTTGTCTTCAAGCCTATTAAGTTGTCTTTTAAGTTTACTATTTTGGCGCGAAGAAGTCAAGGATCAAAACAACTTTTTCAATAGAGCCGCTGATCGGTGATCCTGTTTGTTCGTGTTCACAGGAGTGAAACGCCTATTTGCCACGTTGGATGTGTTGATTCTGTCAACTCAAACTTGACAAAATGTCCACTGAGAGATTACACTTAATCCAGTTAACGACAAAGACAACCCAATCGGTTTTGTGTGATAAGTCAGGCGCATGAGAAGAGACGGGTTCGCGAGAGCAGACCCGCCCGGAGAAACTTAATGTCATCAGAGAACGGTCAGACGTTCGGTCAGTGGATCAAAGAGAAACTGTGGGAGAAGCGTCTGAAAGCCAATGTCGCCGCAGAACAGGCCGGCATGAAACTGCAGCAATGGAGTCGTATCCAGAACGACAAGACGTATTCCAAGTCGGGACGCTTACCGCAGATCGAGCGTGAGACTGTGCGTAAGATCGCACAGGGATTGGACGTTCCCTATTCCGAGGCGTTGGTTGCGGCGGGGTACTCGGCGGAAGAGGATTTACCAACAGGCGAGTTGAGTCTGCGCGGGCAGGAGGAGGTGACAGAAGAGATCGCCTCGCTGAAACGGCTGGCACAGCAGTTAGCCCAACGCTTGCAAGTGCTGGAAACCAGCCTTAGAAAAGACTGATCGTGTTTCGTCCACTTTTTTTCGTTGCTCCCTTCCAATAGTATACATTCGTCGGGTGCTGTGGCGTCTCATTCGATGATGATAGGGAATGAGTCTCCCCAACGGAGGAACTACAGGGAAAGGGGATTGGCGATCCGTAAGAAGCATGGTCGAAACGTTGCTCCGCAAAGGTGCGGACGGAGACGAAATCGAAAACGCCATTGAACTCATCCTGAACATCCCCGCAGATAGCCCTACAGGAACAACGGGAAATGTAATGCTTTTGCTTAACGGAGATGAGACGAAGGGCGTGGAAGAAGTGATCCGGGTGAGCCTCCCGAAATTGCTGGCAAAATCGCCCGATGCCATTCAACGGTTCCCATGTGCGATGAAGTAGGATGATGAGCAGAATGTAACCCATTCCGTGCCTGTACAATCCGGGGTGTTGAAGTATTCCGCGCCGCTCATGCCCTCAAGGGAAATAGAAAACAAATAAGACGGCGAGATACCGGGCTCTTGCAGGAATGTCTATGGGATCGAGAGAGGTCAGAGGAAGAATTTCCTCTGACCTCTCTTTTGTTTCAGGGCTATTTGGTGCGGAGACGGTCTGCGGGGGAGAACTGCCGATGCTGTTCTTCGATGTCGGCTTGCGCGAGAGCGACATAGCGAGCGGTCTGCTTCATCTGCGTGTGTCCGAGCAGTTGCATCAGGGTGAACTGATTGCCACCGTTCCGTAAAAACTCGACGGCGAACGTATGGCGGAAGGTATGCGGGGAACAACGCACGGCTTCCAGTTTGGCGGATTTTCCCAGTCGCCGAATGAGTTGCGTGAGACCAGAGCGGGTCAGAGCCACACGACTGCTTCGCACTTCGTCCCAGGCGAAGAAGAGCGGTTCGTTGGGTTGATGTGACTCTTCTTTAAGGTAGAGGATCAGAGAGCGAGCAGTGTTTCGTCCAAAGTAGATGGTGCGGCGTTTGTTGCCTTTCCCTAACACCGTTGCCTTTTGTCCCCCAAGGTCAACATCCTTCATTTTCAAGCCACAAAGTTCCGAGGCTCGCATCCCGGTATCCAAAAGGAGAAGGAGAATGGCTTTATTGCGTTTGGCGCAAGTGGTGAGTGTTGCGGTATGAAGGAGCGCATTGATTTGTGCCTGAGTAAAAGGCTGTATCTGGTCTTCACGAACAATGGGTGGTTTAAGGTGATCAAATGGAGAAACCTCAATCAGGCCCTCTTCGACGGCGTAGGCGAAAAAGGTTCTCAATCGCGCATAGTACATGGCGACGGTTGAGGGGCGAACGGGCTGATGATTTGCCGGATTGCCCCACCGTCCTGACTCCTCTTCATGACCACTATTGAGGTAAGCCATAAACTTTTTGAGTTCAGAGACACCACAGGTTTCGAGTTGGTGTTGTTCCAGAAACCAGACCAATTTTTCGATAATCAATTTTCGATTCGCGAGGGTTCCAAGAGAGAGTTGGCGTAGTTTTCCGTCCAGCAACCAACTTGAAACACACGATTTGAGACGACCTGTCGAAAGAGTGACAGGTAGTGCTTGCCCATTTTGGGAAGGTAGTGATTGCCGAGCCATAAAAAAGCCTCCGTTCAGCCGATGCTGAACGGAGGCTTTTTTCATTTTTGATCTCAAAACGGGGTGTTTTGAGGGGGGTGGAAGCGGGAAACGAGATTCGAACTCGCGACATCTACCTTGGCAAGGTAGCGCTCTACCACTGAGCTATTCCCGCACGATCCTACAAGCCAGTTCTCGATGCTGAGTCAAGATGGGGAAGAGGGGAGTTGAACCCCTACGCCTTTCGGCACTAGTTCCTAAGACTAGCGTGTCTGCCATTCCACCACTTCCCCGATTCTTCGGCACGTTGGGGCGAAACGGGCTGCGCCACACGGCGTGACCACATTCTATCACAGTCTCCCCCCGCTGTCAAGAACCCGCTCTGAATTTTCCAGGAATCCTAGTTCCGTTTCCCTTTTCCCTTTCTTCTCTGCTGCTCCAACCCGCTTGCTCCGCAAAAGAAAAACGATCATTTTGTTTTTCTTCCCGCGCTTACTCTAAAGAACCCTTACCGTAAACCGATAATTTCGCGCACAGGGAGGCCTGCAAATGACGACCGTCGTGGAAAATCCGCTTCGCTACCGACAAGATGCACTCAAGGAAATTGGCAATATCGGGGCCGGGAATGCTGTCACCGCACTCTCGACTATGCTCAATCGTCCTGTCCAAATGTTCGTGCCGCTTGTTGGGGTGCAACCCGCGAGGCGTTTTGTCGAGCAGGCCGGAGGTGATGAAGCTCCCGCTGTCTGCATCTACCTGCCTGTCAGCGGCGAAGCTCCGGGACATATCGCTTACCTGCTGCCTTTCGAGAGTGCCTGCCGCCTGGTGGACTGCCTGATGGAACAGCCGCTCGGCACCACCCGCGAACTTCAGGAAATGGAACGGTCGGCCCTGATGGAAGTGGGGAACATTCTCACCTCCTCCTATCTCATTGCCCTCACCGAGCTGAGCGGGCTGTTTTTTGCCGCCACCCCGCCGGGAATTGCGATAGACATGGCCTCGGCCTTGATCTCGACCGCTGCCACCGCTTTTTCTCCCGAAGAGGAAAGTCTACTGACCATTGAAACGCTCATCGAAGAGGGCGAGCTTCATGTGGAAGGACACCTTCTTTTTATTCCTGATCCGGGAAGCCTTTCCCGCATCTTACGCGCCCTGCAGATGGAGCTTTAAATGTCCGAAGTTCAGATGGTGGGCATGGCCGAAATCAAAACCGTTCGTCATCCCCACGACGCCCTGATTGCCCTGGGGCTGGGGTCTTGTATCGGAGTCTGTGCCTTTGATCCCGAAGCGGGAATCGCCGGACTGGTGCATATCGTTTTGCCCTGCAGCGGAGAAGACAAAGCCGCCCCCGGAAAATTCGCCGATACCGCCATTCCTCAGTTAGTGGGTGAAATGCTTCGTCAGGGAGCCAATCCTCACCGCATTCGAGTAGCAATGGCCGGAGGAGCGCAGCTGTTCTCTTTTAACGGGTCGGCTCCCCATCTCGACATTGGAGCCCGAAACATTCAGGCCACCACCCTGGCCCTCGAAAAAGCCATTCTACCCGTTGTTGCGTGCGATCTCGGCGGAAACACCGGGCGCAGCATTCATTTTTATGGCGACGGACGGGTGCGCGTCAAAACTATCGGACAGCACGAGCGGGAGCTGGCCATGCTTGCACGAGAAGCGGCAACCGCTTCGGTGCGGGACAGCCCGCTTCCAGCACTGTACAGGGAACGCCGTTTTACCGTTGAAACCTCGGCAGGCGGCAATTAAGGAGCGAGAGACGTGAGCAATCGGTTAGACCAACATACGGACATGAATTCCACCGCACAAAACAATCCCAAACTTTCTTTGGTAACCCGCCTCGGCGAAAAAACCAGCAGCGCAAAGCGTCCCCCAACCCTGGATGATTTGCTGAAGCGCGTTCATGACCTTCCCGCTATGCCCGGAGCCGCCCTGAGAGTGATGCAGATGACGCGGGGAACTGATATTTCCCCCCGGGAAATTGCCGAAGCCATATCCCGTGATCCCAATTTTGCGGCTCGTGTGCTGAAACTGGCCAACTCTGCCTACTACGGTCTGCCGCGCTCCGTCGGCACACTCACCGAGGCGGTGATGATGCTGGGGAACCGCACCATTCGCAATCTGACGATTATCGCTGCCACTCACGAAACCCTGAACCAAGACTTGGCAGGCTACGACCTTCCCTCCGGTGAACTCTGGCGGCACTCGATTGCCGGGGCAACGGTGGGAACCTACCTGGCGGAAATCAGCCATTATCCCTATGTGGAAGAGGCATTTGTGGCAGGGCTGCTTCACGATGTAGGCAAACTTATCCTCAGTGCTTACGTCAAGGAATTCGTGGACGACATCATTGGTTACATGAAGGCCAATGCCTGCTCGTTTGTAGAATCCGAAAAAGCGATTTTGGGCTTTGACCACGCCGAAGTGGGCGGGCACATCGCTCGCCAGTGGAATCTGCCTACGCCGCTCACCCAGGCGATTGCGTGGCATCACACGCCGGTTCAGCGCGGACAGGTCATTCCGCTTGTCGGCATTACCCACCTCGCGGACTTTATCTGTCTTTGCGCTGGAATCGGGGTAGGAATCAATCGTGTTGGAGAGAATCTGTCGGAAGGGGTATTGGAATCCTTGAATCTCAATCAGGACGATGTTGAGAAGGCTCTCCACTATGTGATGAATGCGATGGAAACGATGGACGGAGCGGCCAGCGTTTCGGCAAAAGCGGCATGACCCTCTTCAGCCCTCTTTTTTCGGAATTAAGGGTCACGTTTGGGGGGCCGCCGTTTCGAGCGGCGGCCAAAAGCAGGCGGTTCCCCCTGCCGGGCCAGCAGGGATTCCTCGTAACGACCTGCCTGGTTCGATTCTATCTTCCAGGGAAAAGAGTGCCCGATGAAGCGTGATGTTCCCCGGTTTGCTGCCGATGAGGTTTTGGCTTCCACGCTCGTCTCGCCGCAGGTATGGGCCGATTACGCTCATTTCGCCTTGCAGCTAAAGCAAAAAACGGGAATTGATCTGACCCTCTACAAAGAGGCGCAGATGCTGCGCCGACTTTTCGCCCTGGTTGAGCGAAGCGGCATGAAAACCTTTCGCGAGTATGCCGCCTATCTTCAGCAAGACCCGGCAGAACTGACGGTTTTGCTGGATCGCATGACCATCAATGTCTCGGAACTTTTTCGCAACGCCGAAAAATGGGAGGAGCTGGAGCGCGTTGTTTTACCGGAGCTGTTGGGCCGCCGAAACCGGCTGCGCCTCTGGAGCGCAGGCTGTTCTTATGGCGCCGAACCCTACAGCCTCACCCTGCTGCTGGAGGAGCTGACGCCCGGAGTGCGGCACACCATCCATGCCACCGACCTGGATCGCAGTATGCTGGAACGCGCTCAAAGAGGCCGCTTTACCTTCGAAGACCTCGCCGCTCCACCGGCCTCCCGGTTTCAACGCTGCTTTCTTAAGCATGAAAAGGAGGCGGCCTCAAACTCTCCCTCCGAAGCGGCCTTTTGCTGGGAGGTGCTGCCTTCGCTGCGCGAGCGCGTGATGTTTCGGCAGCACAACCTTCTGGCCGATGCGTTTGAGAGCGATTATGATCTGATCTGCTGCCGAAACGTGGTGATCTACTTCACCGAAGCCGCCAAAGAACAACTGTACCAAAAATTCTATGATGCCCTCGCTCCCGGCGGCTACCTCTTTATCGGGGGAACCGAGCGGATTTTTCACTATGGGCAATTTGGCTTTGAGATGCCGCTGCCGTTTCTTTATCGCAAACTGCCGCGACGTTCGGGCGCGGCAAAGCCCCTGAGAACTTCTCGAATGGAAGGGGCTTCGCTCCCTCCAGTTTCGGAAAAACCCTGCCGACAATAGAGCAGGCCTAATTTTCTTCCCGCGACGCGACGCAGATTTTCGCGACACGACAACGAAAGCAATCTCTTCTTTCGCACTCCGAAAAGCGCGAAAGCCGATTTCAACACAGGTGATAGCAATGGGAAAACGAGTGTTAATCACGGATGACGCGATGTTCATGCGGGTCACCCTTAAAAACATTTTGACGAAAAACGGCTACGTCATTGCCGGGGAAGCCGCCAATGGCAAAGAGTCCGTGGAGCTGTACCAGGACTTGCACCCTGACCTGGTGACGATGGACATCACCATGCCGGAGATGGACGGCATCTCCGCCGTGAAAGCAATCAAAGAAATTGATCCCAATGCGAACATCGTCATGTGCAGTGCGATGGGCCAAAAACAGATGGTGATCGAGGCGGTGGCGGCAGGAGCCAAGGATTTCATCGTCAAGCCTTTCCAACCGGAAAAAGTCATCGAGGCAGTGCAGAAACTCATCGGTTAGACAAAAATAAGCAAGGAAGCTTTTGACCGTCTGATTGGAAAGAAATCGGGTGCTTCATGAAAGTACAATACATTAATCCTTTCGTTAGCGCAACATTCCGCGTGATCGAAAGTGTTCTCAGCATCGCACCGACCAAAGGGGAACTGGCGGTTCGTCCCAATGTCTTCACCACGCAGCAGTGCAACGTTTTGATGGGAGTGACGGGAACCGTTCAGGGCCAGGTCATTTATGGAATGAGCTTGATTACCGCCGACAAAATCGCTTCGATGATGCTGGGGCAGCCGGTACGAACCTTCGATCAGCTTGCGGCCTCCGCCATCGGCGAGCTGGGAAATATGATTACCGGAAACGCAAGTGCTCTGCTTGCGGATCAGGGGTATCGGTGCGACATCACGCCGCCTTCGATTGTGCGGGGAACGAATGTGAAAGTGACGACGCTGGCTATTCCGTCGCTGGTCGTTCCGATTTGTCTGCCAATTGGGGAGATCGAATTGACCGTTTGCCTTCAGGAACGGTAAGGATCGCCTTTTCTGAAGACGGGTGTTTGCGGGCGAAAATCAACACGGAGGAATATCGAACATGGAAATCGGTTCTGCTTTATCGTCTGGAACGGCGGCAGCCTTGAAAGCCGCTCAGTCCGAGGGAAACCCGGAGACGGGCGTAAAACTCATCAAAAAATCGCTGCAGGCGGAAAAGGATTTCGTCACCGAATTGCTGCCGCCGCAGGGGTTGGTGGACATTCGGGCTTAGTCTGAAGGTGCGAGGGTGAGGAGGAGATTCAGTGGGTAAGGGAGCGGGTGAAAAAAAAGGGGCGCAGCCGTCTGAGGGCGGCTGCGCCCCTTTTGGGCCGCGCTCCTTTATGGGGCTTTCTTCACCGCTGTGCCCCCCCCTTCCCCGGCTCGCTTCCGCTCAGCGGAGAAACCCGTTTCGATACTCCTTGAAGCGGCGCGACAACTGAACGAGCGAAAAGCGGATCGCTTCGAGAACCGCCTTGCGTTCCGATACGACTTTGGAGGTTCCGCCAGCTTCGGGGGAGCGAACCCGAAGCGAAGTTGCCACCCGATCCGTCCAGACCACTTTTCCATCGGAAATCCGCACCAAGACTCCCACCGATTCGGCCCGGCTCTCAAACAAAACTCCCTCCGGGGAAGGCAGAGCGGCATCCCCGTCTACCTCCGCTCCGATCACCCGTGTCAGCAGGACGTAATCCACGTTCAGGCTTTTGCCGATCATTTGAACCTGCGCTTCGTTTGGGGCAGCAGGAGTTTTCCAGAGGCTCAGCAGGGTGAGATGCTCCCGCTGAAGCGCACGACGGACGCTTTCAGGGTTTTTGATTTTCTCAAAGGTGACCGGAAGCAGGGGCGGCGAAAAGTAAGCGGAGGCATCCGAGGAAAGCGGGCGGATCGCTGCTAGTTCGGCTTTTCGTCCCTCGGCGGTGAAACGCAGACGATCTGCAGCGGGAAGCGACAGAGTGGGAGCCACCGCTACCTGAACTTCAGGCAAAGCCAGCGGAAAAACTTGTCCGCTGGCCAGGGTGGAAACGGTGGCGTAGGCCGCTGAACGCGCCGCATCTGCGGTGAGGCGCAGGTCGGTTTTGTTGGGGTCGCCTGTAAACGGGTTTCGGTCGGCAGAGGCATCGCCAGAAATCGAAAACGATTTCTCGGAGAGATCGCTCCGAAACAGCCTTGCCGTTCCGGTCAGCACCACCGTTCTCAGGCCCGCCCCCCGGCGCACCAGGTGAAACTGTTCCGGCACCAGCACCGCGTCGGCATTCAGAGTTTGGGCGAGCCGGATTCGATTTTCCGGGAGAAGTGCCGCCTCATAGGAAAGTTTGAGTTCACTGCGTTTGAGGAGGGTGTCGGCTTCGGAAGCGACACCGAGTTTTAGACGGGCGGAGAGGCGAGTTCGGAGAGCCTCCAGATAAAGGCGTTGCGCGACTTCATTCCAGGCTTCGGGTTCGAGCACGAGCGGAGGAGAAGCGGCGGGCGGTTTTTGACCGGGCTTCGGCTTGGGGGGCCGCTTGCGCCGGATTTTTGTTTCTCGCACCGCCGCCTCCACTCCCGCGTTCGGCGCGAAGACGGGAGGCAGAATCACGATCCGGCGCAGCGGACTTTGTGCGTTTGCGGCGGGTATTCCAAGAGTGATGCAGAGCAGGAGAAGGGAGCTGCGGAGAAGAGAGACCGCCTTTCTGGGCTGAAGCCGCCTGCGCTCTGATGCCTGCCTCTGATACCTGTTTCGCCTCAATACGTTAGAAGAATCTCTCTGCAAGCTATTGACAATACCTGCCGACATTTTGTATACTCTGTCTGCTCTCATGGGTTGGAGCGGTCCTTTCGCGGCGTTGGGCGATCTCTGCACTTCCGCCTTTATTCCCGGCACGATTTCACCGTTCGTTTGCAATTTTACTCTCACAAAGGATATTCTGACATGGACGTGGAAGCCCGCGATCTCCTCACCGTCGAACAGGCGGCAACCTATTTGCAAGTCAGTCAATCCAGTATTCGCTCCTACATCCGGCAGGGGCGTCTTCAGGCCTTTCGCATTGCTGGAAAGCGAAAAGTGCTGATTCCTCGTTCGGCCCTGATGTCTTTGCTGGAACCCGCCCGCCCGGAGGATGTGGATGACAGCATTCCGCTCCATGATGAAGCCGATGCGTGAGAATTTCGGTGAATTGTGGCGGGCACGCTGGCTTTTGCGGGAATTCGTGGCCCGCGAGCTTTATGTCCGCTACAAAAATTCGGCTTTTGGGTTTGCCTGGTCTATTGTGCCCCCGCTGGTGCAGGTGTTAGTGTATACCTTTTTTGTGCGAAGTGCGCTGGGGGTGCGGGCCGAAAACTACTCGGCGTACCTGCTCTGCGGCTTGATTCCCTGGACGTTTTTTTCAACGGCAACGCTGGACGCGGCCCAATCGCTGCTGGTGAATATGCCGCTGATTAAAAAAACTTACTTTCCCCGCGAGGTCGTTCCCCTCGCTTATGTCGCCTCCAATTTCGTTCATTTTCTGCTGGGCTGGCTTGTCTTTGCGGTTATTTTCTATGGGGTACAGCGGCTGCCGCTGCGTCCGGAAATGCTTTTATTCCCTCTGGTGACCCTGGACCTGCTGTTTTTCGTAATCGGAACTTCGCTCTGGATGTCGTGCCTCAGTGCGTTTTACGAGGATGTGCGATTTATTTTTCAGACGTTCGTGAATCTGCTGCTGTTTGTACTGCCGGTGCTGTTTATGGCGGACAATGTGTATTATTCTGGCCTGGTGCAGAGCTGCCCCTGGATTTATCGGCTGTATATGCTCAATCCGGTGGCCGCCGTCATCAATGCGTACCGCCATGTGCTGTTAGAACCTCTGCCTCGCGCTTCCCTGAACCTCAAGGGCGAGCCGCTGGGAATGGACTGGGGTAATTTCGCGGTGTCTTTCGTTTTGACGGTTGGATTTATGCTCAGCGGCTATTGGTACTTCAATCGGCGGAAATGGGAGATCGTCGAGCGGCATCGGTGATCCCGTTCGGCGATTTCGATGCTTCTCTCTTCTCCAGTGTTGAACGTTTCGGAAAAATAAGAAAAAAGGCACGGACTATGCCCGCGACCGATGCAATTACCATCGAGCACCTGACGAAGCAGTTCAAACAAAAACACTATGCCTCTGTGAAGCGGGCGGTGTTTAATTTTTTGCGCCCCGATCATATGGAGGATTTAACGGCCCTCCAGGACGTTTCATTCGCGGTTCCGCAGGGGCAGACGGCGGCGGTGATCGGGCGAAACGGCTCCGGGAAATCCACCCTGCTGGGGATTCTGGCGAGGGTGTACCGCCCGACATCGGGCAGGGTTGCGCTTCAGAGTCCGCAGGGGCTTCCCGCTCGGATCGCTCCGCTGCTGGCCTTGGGAGCCGGGCTTCACCCGGAATTGACCGCCGAGCAAAACATCATTTTTTACGGGGCGGTGCTGGGCTTGACGCCGAAAGAGATTTCCGCCAAACGCGATGAAATCGTGGCTTTTTCCGAGCTGGACGACAAAATGGACACGTCGCTTCATGGCTGGAACGACGGCGCGAAACTGCGGCTGGGTTTTTCGATTGCGGTTCACATCGACCCAGACATTTTGCTGGTGGATGAAGTGATGGCGGTGGGAGACGAGGCATTTCAGAACAAGTGCTACCGCCTGATCGCGCAGCTTCAGAAAGCGGGTAAAACGATCCTTTTTGTGTCGCATGATCTGGCGGTAGTGGAGCGGGTGGCCCAGCGGGTGATCTGGCTGAATCGGGGCGTGGTACGGATGGATGGGGGGGTGGAGGAAGTTTTGACCGCTTATCGGGAGGATGCGGCGCGGATCACGGAGGAGGCGAAGAATTGACGGCAGAGAAGCAGGGATAAAAAGTGAGAAGGTTGCAGGACGCAGGAGGGGTGAAACCCAAGGCGTACAACGTTGGGGCGTATTAGGGAGGATACGGCATTGGGGGCGAAGTGTGAGCGCTTTAAGGGGATGCGCCTCTCGCGTCCTGTAATTCCTCGCACTCTGCTCTCTCAACCCGGTAGCCGAAACTCCTGACCTTTACCGCGCTCCTTCAAAGGCAAAATCAGCGACGGCAGACCCTTCGGGAAGGCGCGGGCGCAAAACGTTTAGACGAATGTCGCGCCGATAGACTTGCCGGAACAGGTCGCCCTTGCGTTCGACGGCGGAAGTTTCGATGGGCAGTTCTTTGTCGGCTCCCACATACACGGTCACACTGTCGTCGCGCACATCGCAAAACAGCTCCTGCACGGCTCCCTCATGCGAGCGATCCAGTGCATCGGCAATTCGCAGCAGGGGGGCGAGCAGGTTCACGCGCTGACGGTCGGCATCAGAGAGTATCCCGTAGGCGGTGTGATCGAGGGAAGGCGGGGCTTTGCGGTGATAGCGGGCGAGGTTGGCGATGATGGTCTTGTCTTCGCGGGTCAGTTCCGGGAGCGGTTCCATCATGATCATATTGAGGGCGTGCCGATGATGCCCTTTGGCGGAAACGAAATAGCCGATGTCGTGGAGAATGGCGGCAAATTCCAGCAGCTTCCGGTCTTCCCGATCCAGCTGATGCAGGGGTTCGAGTTCCATGAATAGAGTCCCCGCAAGGCACTCGACCTGGTGGGAGTGTCCGGGATCATAATTGTAGCGGCGGGCGAGTTCGAGAATCGCAGCGAGTTTTACGTTCATAGGTCAGTGAGTTCAGAGCCGAAGCGGTCGTAGATCAGGCCCCAGCGCAGCCCCCGCGTAGAAATCGAAAGCGACGACGTTCCGAGTTGAGACAGGGTGTGCGAAAGCAGGATGGCCCCGGCAAGGATAATATCGGCTCGGCGACCGTCCAAGCCGGGAATGGTTTCACGTTCGGCCAGGGTCATTCCCGCCAGGTGTGCAATTCGGTCTTCGATGGCGTCCTGAGTAAGCTTGAAATTATGAATCTGGTCGGGGTTGTCACGGGTTCGCAGTTCCATCGCCGCAAGATTGGTCATCGTGCCGCCTACCCCGACAATCACGACATCCGGGGCCGACGGAAGCGAAACCGCCGAGACTGCATTCAGAGCCAGCCGGTTGGCTTCGAGAAGCTGCGAAACCTTCGGCGGATCGGAGCGAAACGCCGCCTCGGTCAATTTCACCGCCCCCAGATTGACGCTGATCCGCGAGGCGATTTTGTTTCCCGAAGGCTCACCCTGAATAACTTCGGTCGAACCGCCGCCAATGTCAATTACCCGGAGGTTCGGCTCCGTTCGCCAAAGCGGGTCTTTACGAACCGCAAGGTAAGAAAGCCGCGCCTCTTCCTCGCCGGGAATAACTTCCAGGGCGAAACCACACCGGGCTTTTACCCGCGCCAGAAAATCGTCGCGGTTTTCGGCGTCGCGCAGGGCGGCGGTTCCAACCGCTGCAATCCGCGTCACTCTCATTTCGGCAAGCGTTTTAGAAAATCCTTCTAGAGCCTCCACGCTGCGCCGCATCGGGGCTTCCCGCAGAAAAGGGCGATCCGGCGTCATCCCTTCGCCGATTCGGGTGACGGCAGAGGTTCCGTAGACATGGCGTGACCCGCCTCCAGAAAGGTCGGCCACCGTCATTTTCACGGAATTGGTTCCAACATCTACGCTGGCACAAAGCTGCGGGGAGGGAGGGGCCTGAACGGGCATCGGGATACCTTCGCATACCTTTCTACAGTCTACTTTCCTGCACAATCAAACCACGACATCGGGCAAAAGCTTTACGGAGGCCGTCAGCAAAACCTCTGCCAGGTCTGCCTGCGCTTTTTTGCCGAGTTTCGGAAGGGCCAGTGCCGCTTCTAGCTGGTGCGTGATGTCGCGGATCACGAAGAGAACTGCTTCCAGCGTTTCCGGTGTTTGGGGCAGGGTTCGGGAAACGGTCAGCACGGCTTCGGCAAAACGATCAATTTCCCGCACCAGCCTGCCTCGCATTTCTCCGGCGGGCACTTGAATGAGCAGCGACACCAGGCGGCGCAGCCCCAGCACGGCTTCGGCGGGAAGAGCGGAAGAGGGGAGAAGCCCGCCGTTCGACCGAGAAACGGGGGCTTCTCCCGTGAAATCCGAGAACTGTGCCAGAAACTCCAGCGTTTGCTGGGCTTTGATCTCGCTCATTCCGTTGATTTTTGCCAATTCCGAGATGGGCATGGCTTTGACTTCGGAAGGCGTGGTCAGACCGGCTTTGACAAGAGCACGCACACGAACAGGCCCTAATTTCGGGATGTCTGCAAGGGTTCGGGGCGGAATTATCGCTTCGTTCTCGTCTTTTTGGGTTTTGTTGTCAGACTTTCGCATAGCGTTTTTAGTTTTTCCAGCGCGGTCTTCAATTCCGAATCCCACGCCGTCCTCAGTTCCGCAAAAGCGAGATCGCGTGCTTCCCTTTCGCGGCGGCAAAGGGTCAGGATTCCCGCACACCCTGGAAGGTCTACTCGGTGCGTACCCACCACCGGGGTTCCGGCTTCGGTTTGCCCGTATCCGGCTTTCAGGTGCTGCGCGAGAAATTCCATGAGCAGCGGAACGAGAATATCGGCGTCGTGCAGGGTTCCGAGCCGGTCTTGCAAAGCGCGGACGGCGTTCAGGGAAGTTTCATAGACGGCCTGCCGTGAAGCGGTCTCGAACAGCGGCGCGAAAATTTCGAGTGTGTAGCGCAGGCGTTTTCCTGCGATCCGCATTTCGTGGAGTTCCTCGACGTTTTCCCCATTGCTGAGGCACGGTTCGTAGGAAAAAACGGTTTCCAGGCGTGCCTCTAAAATTCGGCGGGCATTTTCTTCCAGGGTTTGCGCGGGAAGAAAATGAGTCAGCGGTTCTTTGGAGGGGTTGGGGTGCGGCGGCTTACGGCGGGAGGCCAAAGCCATCGCTTTCAGGTTTTTTACCAGCTCCGTGTCGGTTTTTTGGATCACGGGATGGGCAAGTGCCATTTTTTCATCCCGCTGGGCTTCGAGCGAAGCCGCGAGAGCCAGACCGAGACTGCGTTCCTTTGGGGAAAGACGCTTCACTTTTTCGGTGAGGCGTTCACGAATCACGTCCAGGTCTCGTGCGGCTCCGAGCGCACGGGTGACCCGTTTCACCTCTTTGTTCAACTGCGCGAACGGGCCGGGGGGAAAGCAGGCCGCGAAGGTGTCGAGCGCGGCGCGGGTGCGGCGCGACCATACGCGCATTTGATAAATTCCCTGGGCGGGGTTGTCGCTCAGGGCTTCCTCCCGATTTTTGAGCAGGCGTTCGAGGCGGGTTTCGATCATTTGCGCGGCAAACGTGACGGCTTCGACGGGGGCGGCAGGGGTTCGTTTGCGCGTTTTGCGGGGTGAAATCGTTCGGGTCATGCGCCCTCCGTAAAGATGTCGCGCAGGGCGTGCTCCTGATCCACATTGACGAGCGCGATCACGCTGTCTCCGTTTTCAAGGGCGGTTTCGCCGGTTGGAATAAGGGCGTGCCCGCTGCGAATAATGGAAATGATCAGGGTTTCAGGCGGCAGATTGAGAGAACGAATCTCGCGGTTCAGCACGGGCGACTTCGGGCCGATTTCCGCGTCTACGATTTCGAGATTGCCTTTGTTGAGGGCCGCCAGGGGAATGAGTTCCCCGCCGCCGACCTCCTGCTCGATGAGATTGTAGATGATTTTGGTGGCACTCACTGTGGCATCAATGCCGAGGTGGGCAAAGAGTTTTTCATTGCGGGGGTCGCTGATACGGGAAATGGTGCGGGGCACATTGTATTCCATTTTCGCCATCTGGCAAACCACCAGATTGTCGTCGTCGCTTCCCGTCACCGCCACCACAGCATCGGCGCGACCGAAGCCCGCCTCCATCTGCTGATCCGCCTGACAGCCGTCACCCTGCATCACAATTTCGCCGAGTTCTTCGGAAATCGTGCGGTAGCGAAGGCGGTCTTTTTCGAGCAGCAGGGCTTCGTGCCCTGCCGCGACCAGCGTTTTCGTGAGATAATAGCCGACGTTGCCGCCGCCAACAATGATGATATACATAGGGATGAGGCAGGAGGGAGTGGGTTTTAGGGAGCAGAGGGCGTTTTTGCCCCTCTGCTCCCTAAAATCTAAACACCCAGCGCAAGGTATTCCTTTGAGTAGTCTTTGGCAAGCCCCCACTCTTCGGTGGTGACGTAATCGCGAAGCAGGCCCGAAGCGATGGTGGTGGTGCAGAGTGTGGTGATGCCGAGCTGCCGGTAGCGGTCTGCCCGAACGGGATCATAAATTCGCGCCACGACTTTGGGAACCCCAAAGACGTGCTTGGCAATCTGCGCCGCCATGATGTTGCGGTTGTCGCCCTGCGAGACGGCCACAAAGACATCGGCGTTTTCGATCCCGGCGCGTTTCATCACGTCCTCGTCAATGCCGTTGCCGACAATGCGATTGCCCTTAAACTTTGTGCCGAGCCGCCGGAAGGCTTCGCTTTGCAGGTCTACGATGGTGACATTGTGCCCGTCCTTGAACATCAGGCGAGCCAGCGTGGAACCTACCCGTCCGCACCCTAAAATGACGATATTCATACCGCTTCCTCAGTCCGCCTTCTCGTTATCGTGAGTTGTGCCTGTCGGGTAGTATACCCCTAAATTAAAAAGACGACAGGTAAGCTTGATAAGAATGAATCCTGGCATTACTTATGAAAAAGCCCTTCTTTGTCGGAGAAGGGCTTTTGATCTTCCCCCGTTTTGGTTGACACTCGGTTAAGCGGCTCTCACTTTTGGTTGTTGTTGCGGTTGTTCTTGTTGCTGTTTTTTGTAGTTTTGCTCAAAGGCTTCGGGACTGAGATAGCCCAGCGAGGAATGCCTGCACTCTCGGTGAACCAGTTCCTTTTTGAGAGTGGCAAAGAAACTTTCGGTGGGCGCGTTGTCCCAACAGTTTCCCCTGCGGCTCATGCTGCACACGATCCCCGCTTCTCGGAGTGCTTTCTGGTAGTCGTGGCTGGCGTACTGACTTCCCCGATCACTGTGCAAAAGCAAGCCGCCCGGTGGATCGCGATTGCCCTTCGCCATTTCCAATGCCGAAAGGACAAGAGAGCGTTCCAAGGTGGTTCCCATCGCCCACCCGACGACACGCCGGGAAAAGAGATCGAGAATGACGGCGAGGTAAAGCCAGCCCTCGCCCGTCCAGAGATAAGTGAGATCGCTGCTCCACCTTGGCGTTCGGCGTCTCGCAGGCGAACTCGCGTGCCAGCACATTCTCGGCAACCGGGAAAGCGTGATCGCTGTCGGTGGTGACGACCAACCGCTTGGGCAAGACCGCACACAGTGAGGCGAGGCGCATCAGGCGGGCAATCCGCTTTTGAGACCCCGTAAGACCGCTTTCCCGGAGTTCGGAATAGACTCGCGGACTTCCGTAAGTCCCCCACTTTCCGAAAAGACCGCTTTGAGCTGCTCGGTCAGCACGGCGTTCGCCCCCCTTCGAGCCGAAGGCGCACGAAGGCTCTAGGCGTAATAGCCCGCCCGTGACACTTGCTTCGCCCGACACAGAGCCGAAAGAGAAGACGCTTCCCGATGCGCTTGGATAAAGCGGTATCTCACCAGGGACTTTGGGTGAAGAAGCCTGCCGCCTTTTTTAGGATTTCGTTTTCCTCCCGAAGCCGGGCGAGTTCACGCTGGGCTTGCACCAACTCGGCATCGCGGGGATTGCCCTGACCCGGAAAAGGGTTCTGGGAGCCTTGCGTCAACGCCTTTTTCCAGCGTTGTAAAACAGTGACGCTCCCCCCAGATCACGGGTGCTCTGAGAAACGCTGCCGCGCTCGGTACACAGGCGCACGGCTTCACGCTTAAACTCTTCGGTGTAGAATTTTCGGCTTGACATCTTCTTTCTCGCTTTCTTCGGGTCTCTTGAAGAGAGAATACCCGATGGGCGAGAGAGGCTTAACTCACTGTCCACTAATTCGACAGAAGATCGGTCTGAGAAGACGGATGCAACCGTTCGATTGGCACCGAGCCAACCCTCAAGATTTACCCCGCCAGATAAAGACCTGTCTGTTTAAGCATTAATCTGAGAGGCGAGCAGTGACAACAAAATCGTTGTGCTTACAGCAACCCTCAATGAAAGGCAAAGAAACCTTGCGAAAAGGGATAACCATTCGGCCAATTCCTTGTTTGCCAACGCGAGTCTTACCTTCTGAATTCGGGTCTATGCTGATAGGACCGATAAATTTATTGGCCCTACCTCTCCTCTGTTCACCCCAAAATAACCCTTCTTTCGATAAGAACTTGAAGTTGCTTTGAGATGCAGCCAATCAAAGTTTTTTTCGGCTGTGGGTTATTCCAGTCTGTTTTCCTGAAGCCAGCGGATCACGGCGGTTTTGGCGCGTTCCGGGGCATCCAGATGAGTAGTTTCAAGTGAGAGGGTGGCGGCATAGGGGGCAACCCGGTTTGCCAGTGCCTCCACACGCTCCACGGGAATAAGGACATCCTGCGTTCCGGCGACAAAAAGCGTCGGGTGGAGCGGCAGGGGAGCAATGGAGGCCACTAGATCGTCCAGCTGGGTCAGCAGTTCGCGGGCAGAGGTTCCGGCGACATAATCGGCACGAGCGTCGAGCATTGCTTTGCCGATCAAGCCCGCGAAGCCCTGCGCGGGGTTTTCGCCGATACAAAGCGCGACGAGGCCCCCTACTTCTCCCGATGCGCTTTCGGAGGCGACTTTAAGCGAAGCCGCCGCCCCCATCGAATGCCCGATCAGCACTGTCTGATCCGAAACTTCGGCGCGAGTCCACTCCAAAACGGCCCTGACTTGTGCGGGAGTTTCCGCCATCGAAGAGAGTTTTCCTCCCGTGCCGCCGAGTTTGTGGCCCGCAAAATCGAATGAGACACAGGGATAGCCTCGGTTCGCCAAGTAGTTCGCCATTCCGTCCAGGCTGTATTTGCCGGAGGTGAACCCGTGTGCAAGAAGAAGAGCCGTCCGTTTCGGGGTTTTCACCGGGGCGTAATGGAGGGCGGAGAGGGAAAGACCGCCGGGGGCAGGGAGAGCAAGCGGGGTCAATTTCATCGGTTTTTCTTTTGTATTTCCTTTTGCGCTCCGCTGAAAAGCAACGCGAGCAAAAACGCCAGACAAGCGAACACAAACAGGTCTCCCGTTCGGTTGTAAAGGGTTTTGCCCGCTCTCAGAGTCACTTCGCCAACGAGCAGATCGGAGACGTTGGCGGGCAGCCGCCCCAACATTCTCCCTTTCGCGTCTATCAGGCAGGTGATGCCGTTGGTGGTGGAGCGGACGACATCGCGCCGATTTTCAACGCCGCGAAACACCACTGCAGCGAGATGCTGTTCCTGCGCGGCACGGCTCTGAAACCAGGCGTCGTTGCTTTGGGTGAGCAGCAGGTTCGCGCCATTGGCTGTCATCAGGCGGGCGTAGGGCGGATACATGGATTCATAACAGATGAACGTGCCGAGTGCAAGCCCCGATGCATCCCGAAGCGGAGTCGAGTCGGTTCCGAGTTGAACGTCTTCCTCAAAAAACCCGAACGTTTTCTGAAGCGGCTGAGGCCAGAAGGGGCGAAACGGAATAAACTCGCCAAACGGAACCAGCTGCTGTTTGTCATAGCGGTAGACAGGCGCATTTCCGTTTTTGAGAAGCAGGGTGGTGTTTGTCTCCCGCCCGGTGACGGGGTGACGCGCCCGCCCATTGATCGCCAGAATTCCAGGGAAATCCCCGGCGAGTTCCCGCAGATGCGCGGCGGCAGTATCGGGGTCACGATCCGGGGGCAAGTCGGACTCGGCGAAAGCCAGCAGGTGCGGCGGGGAGGGAAGGGTTTGTGTCTGTCGAAGCAGGCCGTCAATCCGTGCCCACTGTTCGGCGGGCGTGGTCTTGATCAGGGGGTCGAGGCCGGTCTGCGCTGCCGCAGCCAGGATTTTCGGGCCGCCTTCCGGCTCGATCAAGCGTGCTGCGCCATAAAAACAGGCGAACAGATTCAGCGTTCCGAACGCCCATAGAAATTGTGCCGATCCCCACTTGCCGCGCTGTTTCCACAGATGAGCGACCCCCGCGTTCAGCAGCACCAGCAGAAAACTGACGCCATAGGCTCCGGTGAGGTCGGAAATTTGGATCAGCGGCAAAACTCGAAACTGCGAGTAGGAAAGCTGCGCCCAGGGCATCGTAAGCGAACCGAGCGTTCGCGCCCACTCCATCACCGTCCAGGCCGCCGCCAGCCCCAGCCAGCCCAGCCCTTCGGACTTTGCCCGCCGAACGAGATGCCACCCGACAAAACCGAACCCGGCGTAAAACCCGGCTAAAATCGCGGTCAGGCCAAACCAGGCCACCACGCCGAGCGCGAGGCTGCCCGTCCACGCCCCAATGGTGAGGGCAATCCAGTACCAGGTCAGGCCGAGAAACGCCCAGCCGAACCCGTAGCCGTAGAGGGCAGCGCGTCGCGGGGTGGGGGCTTCGGTGATTCCGCGCAGAAGCGGGGCGAGAGCAGCCCAGGCAAGCGGAAACAGTCCAAGCGGCGGATGGGCGAGAGCCAGCAGAAGCCCGGCGAACAGCACCCAGGCCCAGCCGACAGGCTTGCGGAGGGCGGTGCGTTGTGTTCGAGAGGATCGGTCGGGTATAGTGCGGGTGTCTGGATTGGTCATGCTGACTTAGTTTTACCCGAAAGGCCTCCTGAATGTTCCCGTCTCACGCTTCTTCACCTATTTTTGCCCTGCGCCGTGCGGTTCGCCGCCTTCCGTTACGGGGGGTTTTTCGTTTTGCGGTTTTGCCGGTGGCCGCGTTTCTGCTGCCGGGGTGCGCGAGTCAGCCGCCGTCGAAAACCGCGCTTTCAGGGGTTCGGCTTCGGGTGCGCCTCACCTACGCCGCCCCCGTAAACCGCAACGAAAAGTATTTTTTCCTCATCAATAATCTCGATGACTCTACGGCTCCGGGTGCGGTTCCCGTTTCGGCTCCGCTGCCCAACAATACCTACGGCAACGGGTTTGCGACCGCTTCGGATGCTGGGGCAAGCGGCAAATCGGGCTTCACGGACTTTGTGCTGTTTGGGTTCAACGACTATGAAAATGCTTCTATTGGAGGATACAGCCTGTTTCATGTGGTGAACCGGGCCACCGGCAAAGAGGACAACCGCGTGAATTTTCGTTTTGTGGATACGCCGCTGCTCTCCACGCTGCCCTCCAACGATGCCGCACAGCCCGATGCCAACGTTCTTACCTTCGAGCTGGATATGGCGCAGCTGGAACGCGATGTGAACGGCAATCTGCTTTCAGATGCCGCCGCTCGCGCCCTGGCCCGCCGCTACATCCAGATCAATATCGTTTCGACGAACATTACGCCTACCGATACCACTCCCGTCGGCAAAATCTTCGATTCGATGGGCGACAACCGGGTTGGAGACGGACGGGGGAGCTTTCTGCGTCTCGACCTCACCCAAACGGGAACGGTGAGTTCGACCGATGCGCGATTTCTTGAAGTCCAGGAGCCGTCCAGTGCGTCTGATACAGTAGGCGGCAGCGACCCGCAGATAGATTTGCGTTCGTGGAGCGTGGAAGTGGTTCGCACAAACTAAAGGAGACAGGCGATGAAGCGGAAACGGCAAAACTGGAACGGAATCGGAATTGCGGGACTGGGGATTTTGCTGACTGGCTGCAATGACCGAGATGCCAAAAATTTGACGGAAGACACGCGCAAACTCGCGCAGACTTCCGGGGTCGCGCTGGCGAACGCAACCCTGGCAGGCAAGGTAAACGGGGTGCTTTCGATCTGGAAAGGCGTGGATATGAGCGGCTTTAAGGTGAGCGCGGAGGACGGCACGCTCACCCTCGATGGCACGGTGCGTAACGTAGAAGAAAAAACCCGTATCCTGAATGTGGTGCGTAACATCCGGGGCGTGGACAAAATTGTCAACAAATTGACCGTTAAATAGGACAGGGCGGAATGAGGCGGCATTAACCAGCAAGCATTGGAATGAATTTGATACAGGCGGCTTCGCGGGCTTTCGGGCAGGGGGCGCGTTCTTGCCTCTGGTTTCAAGGCTTTTCTAAAAGTCGCCGCCCCCGCCCGAATCCGAACCGCCGCCTGAGTCCGACGAACCTCCCGAATCGTAGCCGCCCGAATCATACGAACCGCCTGTATCGGAGGAACCGCTGTCCCAGCCCCCGGAACCGAAGTCCGATCCGGCACTAGTGTCGGAGCCGAGGTCGAACCCAGAAGACGAGTCGGGAAAATCGAACGTGGGAAACGAAGCGTCGAGGTTGAAGCCGCCTGAGCCGCCGGAATCCCCGGAGAAATCGAAATTGCCGGAGCCATCGCTGGGCATCAGGTCGGTTCCGCCGAATGGGTCGGCGGTATAGTCGGGAGCAACGACGGCCTCGTTGGGCGCGTAAACGGGCAGGTCGTCGGTGGCGATAAAGATGGGGTAGGCCACCGGGTGCGGCGCAAACATCATTCCCCAGAAGTAGCCCTCGTAGAAACCGTCATAGGTGGTGTAGTTTACCGAGAGCGTGCCGGGCGCACTTGACGAGTGAGCGATTCCGCCCGTGCTGTAGTTTCGATAGGGGTTGTAAGAAGTGGAGCGAAACCAGGGCAGGGTTTGACCGTTTTCCTGAACGGTTCGCACGGCGGGAGCGGCTCCCTCACGCACGGAGGTGACATCATTGGCACAGGCCAGCACGCGCCGCCGCTTGCCGTCTGCCGCAAAAATCACAGGCGTCAGGTCGGACAGGCGGGCCGGACGAGAGCAGAAAAAGCAGCAGGCACGTTCGCGCTCCGGGATCGTTTCAGCCTCGGCATCGGTGATGGGAGCGGCGCGAAAGGAAACCCCGGCGGCAGTACGCGGCGTGGCACTGCCCGCCGCATTTTCCAGCGAGACCGCCACTCCGGTTCCACCGGTCGCCTTTTCGACACTGTTTTTCGCCCCCTCCGCTGCCTCTTTCGCACTTTCCATCAAGGCTTCGATGCGCTGAACCTCTACTGCGGCGCGAGCAGATTTCGCCAGCTCCGAAGCCTGCATCAGCAGATTGGCCGATTTTTGCCGTTGGGCGACCGCCTCCACCTTGTCAGCGGAAGAGGGCAGCAGATCCAAATAGTTGTCTACGTAGGTCAGCCGTTCCAAAACCTGAGCACGAAGCAGCTGCACTGCATCACGGGTTCGACTGCTTTCACTGCGCTGCCCGGTTTTTACCTTTGGTGAGAGGTTGGGGATTAAAATCAGAAACAAAAGTCCAACCAAGAGTGCAACCATGATGAGAACGATCAACATACCCGCTTCCTTCTTCTAAAATTTATCGTTTCACGGCCTCGTTTTCGTGAGCTAGAATCAGGTAACTTTCGTAGCGGCGGCGTGAAACCTGCCCGCGCTCGACGGCTTCTTTCAATCGGCAGCCCGGTTCGGCTTCGTGTCGGCAATTGTGAAAGCGGCAGGGAATTTCCAGAAAAGGAGCAAACTCGATAAAGCCTGCCAGCAGGTCGTTCCGATCCAGTTTAAGGAGTTCCAGATTTCGCAGTCCTGGTGTATCGGCCACCCAGCCGCCAGTTTCCAGCGGGATCAGCTCACGCACGGTCGTCGTGTGTTTTCCCTTGAAGGTGGTCAGTCCGATTTCGCCGGTCGCCAGTTTCAGGCCGGGCTGCACGGAATTAAGCAGCGAAGATTTTCCTACTCCGGAAGGGCCAGTGACGGCGGAAATGCGACCGCGCAGAGCGGACTTGAAAGCGGCGATCCCGATCTCCTGTCGAACACTCGTCGGGATCACGCGATAACCGATTCGCTCGTACTCCCCGAAGTTTTCGCGAAAACTCGCCTCGTCCACAAGATCGCATTTGTTGGCGATCAGAAGCGGTTCGATCCCGTTGGTTTCGGCGGCGACAATCCAGCGATCTATCCGCCAGAGGTCGGGGTTTGGCTCCGCACACGCAAACACAATCGCCAGCTGATCGAGATTGGTGACAAGGGTTTGTTCGCGGTTTCCGCCGCCCGAACGGGCAAAGCGCGTGGTGCGCGGATGAATCTCTTCAATGACTCCCTCATCGCCTTCCACCCGGCGAAACCGCACCCGATCCCCAATCGAAACGGTATCTTTGGTCAGCGGGCGTTTGGCTTTGGTCACCCGCCGTGACACGCTCTGACTTGTGTTGTAGGTGAAGTTCTTTTTGAGGTTTCCCCGCAGGCTGCACCGATACAGGCGCGGGTCGCTTTGTTTGTCCCCATCGGCCTGGACGATGTACTGCCCGCTCAGGGCTTTTAGAACCACGCCCTCAAGGTCGGGTTCGATCTCTTCTAACGCAACTTCTTGTTCTTCCCGAAATTCCGAACTCGTCAAATTGATGCTTGCCTTTCGCCTCCTCGTGGCGAAAGGCTCCCAGGGTCTGCTTCAGGAGTCTTTTCGCCGTTGTTCCTCATTCTTATCGTACCCTACGCAGGACTTTCGCAAACGATTCACTTGAAAAGTCAATCAAAAAGCAGAGATGAAAGTATTCGTCTTTCATCTCTGCCTTAATCATCTTTGCCTTAATTAAAGAAACGCAGCACGTCGGATGAGGTTCGCCTTCGCCCTATTCGGACTTTCGGAAGATGAACTTTTTGCCAGCCATCGTTTTCCAGGCCGCCGCCTGCTCCGGGGTCAGCATCGCCACCACTTTGTCACCAATGGAAGCTCGGACTTTGTCCACTTCGATCTGTGCTTCGGTCATGCGCTTTTCGATGTCGGCCGGATCAATCGGAGTACGTCCGCCGCCTGCCGCCGGGTCTTGGGGAGCTGCCGGCGGAGCCGGGACATTGGGATCGGAAGCGTTTCCATTGGGGCGATTGCGCCGCCCGCCAGGGTTTCCAATCCCCGCAAAAGCGGACTGGAGGGCTTCGTTGCGTCCTTTGGTGTACTCTGCAACCAGCTCTTGCAGTTTCGGTTTCTGCTCTTCGGTCAGGTTGAGAGGATCGCCGACTTTTTTATCTCCGATAGCCAGCGGCCCGCGCCACTGCAAATCCAATTCTTTAAGCCGTTTGTACTGTTCCGGTCGAAGGATCGACCCCAGTTTTTTGTCCATCGCCGTCGTCGAATCGGACAGAGCGGATTGAACGTTGTCCTGCATCTGCGAGCGGAGTTTTTCCTGTTCGGCTTTGCGCTCTTCGGCGGAAAGGTCTTTGAGTTTGCTGAAATCGGGCATATTTTCCCGAATTCGCTTGCCCATATCGGCTCGCATCTCGTCCTGCGCCGAGGCCAGCTGCTCCCGCTGTCGAGCAGAAAGGCTGATTTCGGTCTGGACATCTGCTCGCTGCAGCAGCTGCGCGGTGTTGGAAACGGTGGGTTCAACAAGGCGGAACATTCCGGGGCCACCCATCATGCCGCCAAAGCGTCCGCCGCGCTGTGCCTGCGCCTGCGGCGAGGCCGTGACCAGCGTGAACAAAGCTCCAAGAGCAGCCAGAGAGTAGAGTTTTTTTCGATTCATCAGCAAGTCTCCTTGTGCCGAAGGCAAAACTTCCGCACTCCGGTTGAGGCAGAAACTACTTCGGCATTGCAAATAGTTTACATAAACAAAGTATTTCTGTCAAGCGAATTGGGCCTTTCTGGACTCAATCTCCCTGTTGGACGCATCCCAACGGCAAAAGTTTACTTCATTTCGAGTTTTCTGCTTCGGGAAGGGTGGCAGAGGAGGGATGGTTTCGGCGAAACTGGCTGAGCAAAAACGTATCCACTGCAAACAGACCGGGGCCGGTGCAGAGGAAAAGAAGCGAGAGACAGACATAGATGGCCGCCGGTTCGAGGCTGGGGCCGCCCTGCGCCACAAATGGGGTTCCTGTGCTCATCAGCGTTTGCACCGCCACAATCATGGTGCACAAAATAAGAAACGTGAACAGCGGAAACAGTCCGCCGAGCAGCCAGGCGATGCCCCCGCCGAACTCGGCGAGTGCCGCGAGAAACTGCAAAAATCCGGGCATGGAGTTGGCAGGACTCATCGCGTCCATCCAATGAAACGGGCTTTTCATTTTGCCCGCCCCATGAAGAATAAACGCCGTTCCTGCCACCAGCCGAAACAGCAAAAGCGCGACGGAAGTGCGTACCGACTGCTCCGGGTAAAAACCTCGTCTTAAAAAGTCCATTTAGCCGCTCCTTATTTTTTTCTACGCAGAAAAGAAGGGGCTGTGGCAGCGATGAATCGCCGTTAAGAACCGCTTTTGAGTTTAGAGGCATACTTCTGGCGGAACTTCATCACTTTCGGCGCAATCACCATCTGGCAGTAGGGCTGGCGGCCATTGAGCGCGAAGTATTCCTGATGATATTTTTCCGCTTTGTAGAAATTCGTAAAGGGGGTAACCTCGGTCACAATCGGATTGGGCCACTCTTTTGCCTGCGTCACCTCGGCGATGGTTTTATGCGCTTCCGCTGCCTGAAGGTCGTTGTGGGTGAAAATGGCCGAACGGTACTGCGGGCCTTCATCCGCTCCCTGGCGGTTGGGAGTGGTGGGGTCATGGGTGGTGAGGAAAATGTGAAGCAGTTCGTTGTAAGAAATGATCTTCGGATCGTATGTGATCTGGATGGCTTCGGCATGGCCGGTGCGTTTGCCGCAGACGGCCTCATAAGAGGGGCTGGGCACATCGCCGCCAGCATAGCCGGACTCCACTTTGTCTACACCTTTGAGGTCGGCGAAAATGGCTTCGGTACACCAGAAGCACCCCCCGGCAACGGTGGCGATTTCTCTGCCTTCGGGGGGTGTCACGGGGGTGAGCGGTTTCGGGGTCATCGTTTTTTCTTTCTGAGCGGTATTCGGGGGAGCCGTCTCTTGAGCACACCCCCACACAGCAAAAAGCGGAAGCAGAAGCGCGACAAAGCGGCGGCGTCCCAAAACGGGAAAACCGAATGAATTTTTTGCGAGAAACATATTCTCCTTTACGAATTCCGCGATGAAATCAACTCCCTTCCCGGAGCGGCTCGCGTTAAAAGCGAATTTGACTTGTTTAGGCGGCTTCTGCTAAACTCTGGCGGTTTGCTTCAAGAGCGGTTTTCGATTTGATTTGCAAAGGAAAGAAATCGGATCGGAGAATTCAGAAAGGAAAGAAGACCGAATGGGAGTGACCCTGTATTGTCTGCGGCACGGGCAGACCGCTTTCAGCCGCGCCAACGCTTTTTGCGGGTCGGGACTGAACCCGGAACTGACGGATGAGGGCAAAGAGATGGCCCAGGCGTTTTGCGACACTTACCGTTCGCTGCCCTGGAAGGCTGTCTATACCTCGCCGCTTCAGCGCACGATCTCCACCGCGCAACCCCTGGCGGACGCGGTTTCTCTGGAACTTCAGCCTCGCGACGACCTGAAGGAAATCGGTTACGGCCAGTGGGAGGGGCAAACGGTGGAAGCCGTCAGCCGCGATTTTCACGATGATTATCTGCGCTGGACCGCCGATCCCGCCTGGCACGCCCCGACGGGCGGTGAACCCGCCGTCGCCATTGCCCATCGAACGCTGCGTGTGGTGGAAGAGATTCAATCTCGGTACAACGACGGCAACGTGCTGATCGTTTCGCACAAGGCAACCCTTCGGGTGCTTCTTTGCAGTCTGCTCGGACTGGATGTGGGGCGGTTTCGATTTCGGCTTGCCTGCCCGGTTGGTTCCGTGAGCATTGTGGAATTCAAGCCCGAAGGCCCCTTTTTACGGACGCTGGCGGATCGCACCCACCTGAGCCAGCGGTTGAAAGACCTGCCGGGAACGTAATCTCGTTTTGGCAGAGAGGCGGTTCAGAATGAAAGTCATCAGCGTCAATACGGGAAGACGACAAAGGCTCGATCACGCGAAAGCCTCCGGCGAAACGGGCATCTACAAAGTTCCGGCCCCGGAAGGCGTGCGTGTGACGCAAACGGGGCTGGTCGGGGACACAATTTGCGATACGGAAAATCACGGCGGGGTGGATCAGGCGGTTTACGTTTACAGTCGCGCCGATTACGAGTGGTGGGAAAAGGTAGGGGGGCAGACACTGGCTTCCGGTACGTTCGGTGAAAACCTCACGCTTGAGAACTGGAAGAGTGAGACTGCACAAATCGGAGATCGGTTTCGGATCGGGGAGGTGGTGCTGGAGATCACGTCGCCGCGTATCCCATGCATCACGCTCCAGCGGCGCATGAACGATCAAGAATTTCTGAAAAAGTTTCGCGATGCCGAGCGGCCCGGCGTCTACTGCCGCGTGATTTCCGAAGGTGAACTCAGAGCCGGAGCGGAAGTCTTTTACGAACCTTATCCGGGCGAAACGGTGACTGCTCTCGAACTTTACCGCGATTTTTTCACCCCTAACCTGTCCGAACGCGCCATTCGACGCTTTCTGGCCGCTCCGATAGCGGTTCGTGCCCGCGTTCACAAAGAAAACCAATTGCAGACTCTTCTGTCCGCTGCTCCAGCGGACAAAGAGAAACCCGGCGTTTAACAAAGTCCAGCCAAAGAAAGAACCGCAAACGATGAACCCTGAAATCAGCCCCGATGTCCAGCCTTACCGTCAGCCCGATCATGCCGTTGAACCGGCGTTTGTGAATCGCTGGTCGCCCCGTGCCTTTTCACCTGAACCGATTGACGAAGAGACGCTGATGAGTCTGTTCGAGGCGGCGCGTTGGGCGGCCTCTTCCTACAATGAACAGCCCTGGCGGTTTCTGCTTGCCCGCAGTGAAAGCGACCGAGCAAAATTTTTAGAGTTTCTGATTCCAATGAACCAGGAATGGGCGAAACACGCGCCGGTGCTAGTGCTGACTGCCTCGAAGAAAACCTTTTCAATGAACGGACAGCCCAACAGCGTGAATCAGTTCGATGCCGGAACCGCTTCGGGCTACCTCACGCTTCAGGCATCGAAGCTGGGATTGATTTCACACGGCATGGCGGGGTTTGACCGGGATCGGGCGCGAACGGTGCTGAACGTTCCCGACGACTTCGATCTGCTGGCGGTATTCGCGATTGGAAAGCACGGAGACAAATCCATTTTGCCCCCGGCGATGCAGGAACGCGAGATTCCGAGCGGACGCCGCCCCGTTTCCGAGTCCGTGATGGAAGGCGGCTTTCGCCCCAGCGAAGAGGTGCAGGCGGAAAAAGACACTGATACGCCCGATCTGAAAGCCAACTAGGAACGCTGCTCTGTTTTTCTGGTGCTGCGCGGACGGGGATCAAAAAACCGTCCGCCTCGACCGAACCGGGAGAACTTTCGGTGATCTCGGCGGCAGACTGCACGGCGAGGGCGGGCGTTCAATTTTTTGATCTCTCCTTTTGTTCGTTCGTTCTGCTTTCGGCTCTGCTTTGCGTTCGCCTTCTCACCGCTGCGCCCCGTCCCCTCAAATTTCTCTGCGGGGCTTGCGTTCCTCTTCCCAAAAACGCTATAATAAGCTTAGTCAGTGAAATTTTTCACCAAATCCAGAATTCCCCAACACAGCGAACCCCGCCCGCCTCCCTCGGCCCCTCCGTAACCCGGAAGGGCTTTCACCGGCGAACGGGACACAAAGGAGTGAGGCAGATGGCAACCGGACACATCGTCCAGGTCCAGGGACCCGTGGTAGACATTGGTTTTGCGGCAGAAGAACTGCCTGCAATCAACAACGCGATTTTGATCGCCGACCCCGCCCGACACATCAAATTGACCGTTGAAGTCGCACAGCACCTCGGCAACGATGTCGTGCGCTGCATCGCCATGTCCTCCACCGACGGGCTGGTGCGCGGCATGAATGTCGAGGACACCGGGAAGCCGATTTCCGTTCCTGTCGGGCGAGAAACCCTGGGACGCATCTTCAACATTTTAGGTGACCCCATTGACAACGCCGGCCCCGTCAATGCCAAAGAAACCTGGCCCATCCATCGCCCCGCTCCCACCTTTGCCGAGCAGTCTTCCTCCCAGGAAGTGCTCGAAACCGGCCTGAAAGTCGTTGACCTGCTGACGCCCTTCCTCAAAGGAGGAAAAATTGGGCTGTTCGGCGGAGCCGGACTGGGCAAAACGGTGCTGATTCAGGAACTGATCACCAATATCGCCACCGAGCATGGCGGCTTTTCCGTGTTCGCCGGGGTGGGCGAACGCACCCGCGAAGGCAACGACCTCTTTCTTGAAATGTCCGAATCGGGCGTGATCGAGAAAACCGCTATGGTCTTCGGGCAGATGAACGAGCCGCCGGGGGCGCGACTGCGCGTCGCTCTTTCCGCCCTCACCATCGCCGAGTATTTCCGCGATATGGAAGGACAGGACGTTCTCCTTTTTGTGGACAATATTTTCCGCTTTGTCCAGGCAGGCTCCGAAGTGTCCGCTCTGCTGGGACGCATTCCCTCCGCCGTCGGCTATCAGCCCACGCTCGGTACGGAAATGGGCGGTCTTCAGGAACGGATCACCTCCACCAAAAAAGGCTCCGTCACCTCCGTTCAGGCGATCTATGTTCCCGCCGACGACCCCACCGACCCGGCTCCGGCCACCACCTTCGCCCACCTTGATGCCTACGTTTATCTGGAGCGGCGCATTGCCGAAAAGGGAATTTTCCCCTCCGTTGACCCGCTGGCTTCGACTTCGCGTATTCTCCAGCCCAATGTTGTCGGAGCCGAGCACTATGCCGTTGCCCGATCCGTTCAGCAAATCCTGCAGCGATACAAAGAACTTCAGGACATTATCGCCATTCTCGGTATTGATGAACTTTCCGACGACGACAAAATTGTGGTGGCGCGTGCCCGCAAGATCGAACGCTTTATGTCGCAGCCCTTCCGCGTTGCCGAGCAGTTCACCGGCGTGCCGGGCGAATTTGTGACCATCAAAGAAACCATTCGTTCTTTCAAGGAACTTGTGGACGGCAAGCACGACGATCTGCCGGAGCAAGCCTTTTACCTTGTCGGCAGCATTGACCAGGCCGTTGAAAAAGCAAAACAGATGAATGCCTAGGAGAAATGAAGAGAGGTTAGGGAGTAGTTTTTCCTGATCTCTCTCCTCATCTCCAGCCTCTCATCCCTAAACCCTAACATGGCAACTACTTTTACCCTTGAACTTGTGACGCCCGAAAAAATCATGTTTTCGGAACCTGTGCAGGCCGTCCGTGCGCCCGGAATTGACGGCTCACTCGGTATTCTGGCGCACCATGCCCCCATGCTCACCGAACTGACGGTCGGGCTGATTAAGCTGACTCTGGCAAATGGGCAGGAAGCCCTGATCGCTACAGGCGGCGGCTTTATGCAGGTCAATCACGCTAAAACGCTGATTCTGGCCGATTCCGCTGAACTCTCCGAGCAGATTGATGTGGAACGCGCCCGCAAAGCGGTAGAGGCCGCCCGGTCGCGTCTGGCGGCTCCCGGCGTGGATGCCGCCGAACTGCACTCGGAATTGGCCCGCGCCGAAAACCGCCTCCGCGTCGCACAACTGGCAAAATAGCGGGGAAGCTTCTCCGTTTCCACTCCAAACCGGGCTTGCCGCCTTTTCAGCGGCAAGCCCGGTTTGCTGACTCTCGGCGTTTTCTGCCAGGGCCTTTTACACTTCGATCCGTTTGACCGAGTTGCGCACGACCAATTCGGCAGGCAGAAGAATGGTCATCGGCGGCAGCGAAACATCTTCGATTTTTTTCAGCAGCAGCTGAACGGCCTGCCGCCCGATTTCTTCGTAAGGCTGGCGCAGAGTGGTCAAAAGCGGAGTGGTCTGCAGGCAGTGTGCATCATCATCAAATCCGATGACCGAAATATCTTCTGGGACACGCAGCCCTACCGCCTGCAAAGCCTCCACCCAGTGATAGGCCGAACCGTCGTTCCAGCAGAAAAGGGCAGTTGGGCGCGTTCCCGGCGGGAGAAGCTTAAGGCGGCGGGCATAATTGAGTGCTTCCCCAGGCTCGCCTGCGTACTGCCAGAGGGTTTCAGGCTCTATTGGTAGATTAAGCCGCTTCATTGCCCTTAAAAACCCCTCTCGCCGCTGATGAGAACTGGGAATGTTATATTTAGATTCGACAATTCCGATTTTACGATGCCCCTGGTCATAGAGATAATGTACGGCTTTGGCGGCATCCTGCCAGTTATCTACGTCCACGCAAAAGACATCGGGATCGTCTCCCAGGTGACTGATCCCAACAAAGGGGAATCCTCGTTCTTTGAGAGCCACCAGCAGCTCGCTCATATAATGCGGCGCAATGATAATCAAACCGTCGCAGCGTCCGTCGCAATAAGTGCGAATCGCTCGCTCCACATCGGTGTGCAGCCGCAAATGAGGAAACACCAGCACGTCGTCGGCAGTTTCCTCAGCTGCCGCCAAAATCCATTTGAAGATCGTCCCGTGATAACCTTCGGTCACCAGAGATCGTCCTTCCACTCCGGTGACGACGCCAATCGTGCGGGTTTTGTGTGTTTCCAGTTTTCGATCCAGGGCGGTGGGACGATAACCGAGTTCTCGGATCGCTTGCAGCACACGGGCACGGGTTTGTTCGCTGACCTGTCCGGGCTTATTGTTGAGCACAAAAGAGACGGTCATGGGTGAAACGCCGCAGGCGCGAGCGACTTCACGAATGTTGGGCATAATTGATTCTCCTTGCTCAAGTCTGCTCTTTATTGTAAACGATTTTTGTGATTTTCGTTCAATTTCAGGACGGAGACAAAAAAAGTTCGGAAACCTTTTGATTTCCGGGCCGAGGGTATTGACAGAAAACGCAAAAGACGTTACAATTCTAAACAGGGCTTTACAAGTAAAGATTACGCAATTTTTGCGATTATCCTCTCTTACTTTTGCTCTCTGTTCTTGGAAGCGGTCTGTTCTGCTCTTTTCTCAAAGCCTGACGGCTTTCTATTTCACAGGAGGTTTCATCTTGAAACACACTGCATCGAAGCATGGCTTCACCCTTATTGAACTACTTGTCGTGATCGCAATTATCGCTATTCTTGCGGCCATCCTGTTTCCCGTTTTCGCGCAGGCTCGCGAAAAAGCACGCGGCATCTCCTGCGTCTCAAACCAAAAACAGCTGGGAACCTCTGTAATGATGTATGCCCAGGACTACGATGAAACCCTGCCGTCGGGAATGACCTTTGAGTGGCAGCCCTGGCCCCAGGTTGTCGAACCGTACATCAAAAATTACAACGTTTTGCGCTGCCCGACCGATAGTGATGCCCAGAAAAATGGCGATCCCTGGGGCGGCCTGCCCATGTCCTATGCGGCTAACGGCTATCTTAACTGCCCCGCAAACGGCACCTGCAAGCTGCTGGGTGCATTCGGTGTCTCCCAGAGCTGGGTAGACAAGGCGGGGCAGCCGTTGGCTGCCATCAACTACGCAGCCACAAGTGTCATGCTGGCAGAAAAGCATAACACGGACCTGGTTTCCGTGAACCCTCCGCCGAACGGCTGGGGCAACTTCAACCGCACCGGGCTTCAATGCGGGTCACTCATTATGGGAGGGCCTGTTTCCTGGTTCAGCAATGACAACATCCCGGACGGAACGCGCACCGGTTCCCCCGATAAATACGATCCCAACAGTCCGAATGGAGCGGTGTCCGCAAGGCATACCAAACAATCCAACTTTACGTTCTGTGACGGACACGTGAAATCTATGCGTCCGGCGGCAACAAACCCTGATCCCGTCAAACAGCCCGAAAAAAATATGTGGGATTTGACTCGAAACTAATCAGGCGAATTCTTGGAGGATTGGTGAAAAAATTGCCTGGCAATCTGTGTTTGCGAAAAAACTGTTCCGGCGTTTTCATTCTGCTGATGATGGGAACATTCATCTGCGGGTGCAATCGAGGAAATAACGAAGTGAAATCTGCGGAAGAGAAAAAGGTTTTCAAGGGGTCGAAACCGCCTCCAGAAATCCAAAAGCAGATTGATGAAACGATGCGTCAGCAGCGTGCAGGCGGCCCCCCGCCTCGCTGATCCTGCAAACGCAAATCTAAAAAGGCTTCCCGAAATTTCGGGAAGCCTTTTTGCTGTTCTTTGATCTCTATTTCGTTTTGCCGGGGGAGCTTTTTTGCGGGGCGAATGTTGAGTCGGAAAGGGGAAGATTGTTTTTCACCGAGAGAATTTTCATCGAAGCATCAATCGGCCCCATTTTGAGCTGAATCGTTCGGGGGATTTTCACGCCGTCTACCGGCAGATAATCCGAAAAAACCATCTGGGTGGGAAACGTCCCCTGCGGGCTTTCAGAAATCGTATCGGTGCGAACCAGCAAGCCCGACGCGACATCGTAGTATTGAGTGACGACATTGCCGCTTTTGGGGGTCATCACGAGCTTGTAAGCAAGAGAATTCCCCACTTTCTCTTTGCCCTTGAGTTCGATCTTTTTGTAGAGTTTATCCCATTTGAGGGTTGCGCTCAAGTCAGACTGAAGCTGGGTGTCGAGCAGTTCTTTTCCCTTGAGCAGGCGAAATCCGCCCAGCGGATCATTCGCCCAGCCGGTTTTGCCGTCGAACCCCGCCTTGAATTCACCAAGGCTCGCCATTTTCTGGGTCATCAGAAATTTGCCAGGCTCTTTCGTCAGGATCGTAAAGTCGCCGGTGATGCCCTGTGCCTCGATTTTCATCTGACCGGTAATCTGCGTGGTTTTGATTTTCGAGTAGGCGGCAACGCCGCCCGTGACCTCGACATAGCGGTTAAGAATTTTAACCGCTTCCGCGCTCGCCAGTGCTTTCGCGGGGGCAGTCTCTTTTTTTTGGGCCTGCGCGGTCAGGGGCACAAACATCAGCAGCCCAGTGAGGGCATAAAAACGAATCGTCACTTTTGTTTTCCTTGAGTGGGATGAGATTGAAGGGAATGCGATCTCTGAATCTGCTGTACGGCGGCCTTGAGAATGGGGTCGCCGTCCTTGAGCAGAGATTCGCGGGTGAGTTCGACGGAAAGGTTGGGGATCACCCCGCGTCCTTCCAGCAAAACGCCCTTTGCGGTCTTGAAATCGGCGAAAGCGTACTGCAGCCGTCCGCCGTCGGGCAATTTTTCGATGATCGAGGGCAGCACCATACCGCCGGTTCGCCTGCCTACGACCACCGCGTCGCCGTTTTCCTGCATTCCGCCCGCCATAATTTCGGAGGTGCTAAGCGAAAACTCATCCGTGAGGATAACGACTTTGCCCGAATACGGTTTTTCGTCCGGCTCGTAGGGAAACTTAAATTCACCAGAACGCATTTTCATGACGCCCAGCTGCCCCGGTTTTTTCGCTACCATTCCGGCCAGGCTGTACGCCATCGCCCCAACGCCGCCGGGATTTTCGCGCAGGTCGAAAATCACTCCGTCCGTGCTGGATTTCATGCCGGTAAAGGCTGCTCGAATCTGCCCCAGCAGCGGCTGAATAAGAAAAATGTTAAAGCGGATATAGCCGATTCGCGGGGTGATCCGTCGGGCCTCGACAAAGCCGGGAGTGGGCGGCAGGTTGGCGAATTGAATGAGCTCTCCACGCGGTGAAGTCCGTGTCACTTCAACGGACTGCGGTCTGTTATCTCCGTCGAGGTAAGAAAGCCGAACTTTTTCTCCGATACCACCGCCCATGCGCCCCATCACGGCGATCATAAATTGGACGCGCTCTTCCTGGAGGGGCAGATGCCGCTCTCTGAGTTTCGGGAGGATAGAATCGAGCGGTTTTCCGTCCACTTCCATCAGGACAAACCCCGGTTTTAGCCCTGCTTTCTCGGCAGGCGATCCCGGCTCGACGCGAGAGATCGTCGGCCTTTCTTCAATCAACTGCACCGTCATACCGGTCGAGCCGCCGCCTTCGCGTTTTTCATCTTCGGCCAGAAACCGATCCGGCGGGATGACATTGAAGTGCGACTGCTTCAGTTCGCCCAGCATCCGCTCCATAAGAGCGTAAAACTCCGTTTCGGTTTTGGCAGAGGCGACCAGCGAAGTGTAGCGTACCCGAACCGCATTCCAGTCTACGCCGTTGAGTTTCGGGTCGAAGTGTTTTTCCTTTACTCGTGTCCAGACGATCTCGAAAATCTCCTGCCGCTGTTTCAGATCAGTGCGGGCTAGAGCAGGGCGGCAGGCGGGCAGTGTGAGGAATGCGGCAGCGGCAAACAGAGACGTACAGAAAACTCTCATCCAAAAATATCCTTCCGGGAGGAACTCTCCGGCAAAAATAGAATTCCAACTTAAGCGTGCTGTATTTCATGCACAGAAATGCAGCCGGGTGAATCTCAATCGTACCTAAAGAGACGCATAGCCGTTCCTTTTTGTTATCGGGGCGATCTCTAGGGCCAGAATCGAATCAAGCCGTCTCAACAAGCAGTTTCAATCGAAAAGGAGTGAGAAAATGTCGCTAGCCAGTGAGTTCAAAGAGTTTGCCGTAAAAGGCAACGTGGTAGACCTTGCCGTTGGTGTGATTATCGGGGCCGCATTTGGGAAAATCGTCGACTCGTTTGTCAAAGATATCGTGATGCCGCCCATTGGTCTGGTTATGGGAAAAACGGATTTTTCCAGTCTGTACATCAATTTGTCGGGCAAAGAGTATGCGTCGCTGGCCGAAGCACAGAAAGCAGGGGCCGCCACGATCAATTACGGCTTGTTCTTCAATAATGTGATTAGCTTTCTGGTTATCGCAATGGTCGTCTTTCTGATGGTTAAAGCGATCAACCGGATGCGCCGCGACTCCCCGGCAGCTGCGGCTCCTACCCGCCAAGAGGAGCTGCTGACCGAAATTCGGGATTCGCTCGCCGTACAAAGACGGGTTTAACCGCCCCAAGGATCAGGGCGTCCCCGGCGAGAAGGTGCTTTCGCCGGGGTCTGCTCACGTTTGCAGCGGGACAATCTCTGCCCGCTTTGGAAAGGAACCCTAATGCGCCATATCGGAGTCAATCGCTGGTCGCTTCCCGGCTCACTGGAAATCGAAGCAGCGTTCGCTCTTGCCCGGAAAACCGGCTTCGACAGCGTTGAAATCAATCTGGAAGAAAACGGAGCCTTGCATCTGCAAAGTACGGACGCAGAAATTCTGGCTCTGAAGACGAAAGCAGAAGCGGCAGGAACCCGGATCAGCGGCGTTTCCACCGCGCTGCTCTGGTCTTACCCGCTCACCGACAACGACGCAGCAAAACGGGAAAAGGGCAGGGCGGTAGTGCGCAAACAAATCGAAGCCGCCAAACTGCTGGGCGTGGAGGCCATCCTCGTGGTTCCAGGGGTGGTTACCCCCGAAGTTGCCTATGATACGGCCTACACGCGGGGCCAGGAGGCCCTGAGTGAGCTTCTGCCTTTGGCCGCGTCGCTTCAGATTGCGGTTGGAGTGGAAAACGTCTGGAACAAATTTTTGCTTTCGCCGCTGGAATTCGCCCGGTTTCTGGATGAGTTGAATTCAGGGATGACACTCCCCGCCGCCCGCGCTTATTTCGATGTCGGCAATATCCTGCTTTACGGCTACCCAGAGCAGTGGATCAGAATTCTCGGCGAGCGTATCCTCCGAATTCATGTCAAAGATTTCAAGGCGAGCGTCGGCAATATGAGCGGCTTTTGCAACCCCTGCCAGGGCGATGTGCCCTGGGCGCGGGTTAAGGCCGCCCTCGACGAAATCGGCTACGACAATGCGATTTCCGCTGAAGTCGGGGGAACCGTGTCGCTCCCGGAACTCGGCCTGTCCCAGATTGCCGAAGCCCTGAAAGCGGCTTTGCTTTAGCCCGTCTTCTCCTGGGGGGCTGGAGGAATCTTGCCTGGCTTCAGGCTTGTCCAGGCAATTGTCGTGGCGAGAAAGAGCAGGATCGCACAGCCGAGAAACGGCAGTCCATGCTGCGGAATCAAAATCCCGAACAGCGAAAACGCCCCGATTTTGTAGAGAAAACCCGACAGGGTGACCCCGAAAATGGCTCCCAGCCCCTGCGCCGTACCAATGGCTCCCAGAGCCGCCCCCCGCTGGTTCGGATCGCAGTCGCCGCTGACTTTCGCCATCATCGCCGGAAACGCAATGACGAACCCGACCCCAATCACCGACCCTAGCACGATGAGGGCGGAGCGATAGGGCAGCAAGAGCAGCGTCCAGAATCCTGCGGTGCAGAGCGTCATCCCGATTTTGATCGCTTTTTCTTTACCGATTTTGTCGCTCAGCGTGCCCAGGGGAACCGAAGCAATGCCGATAGCGAGGGCAGGGGCAATCAGCAGGGTTCCATAAGCACTTTCGCTTAGCTCGAACCGCTCCATGATGAAAAGTTTAGCGTAGGCCATAATCAGCCCGACGCCGAAAAAAGTGGTGAAAGCCAGGGCCAGCAGGGAAGGCATCCGGCCCAGCATTTTCTTGAAATCCCGAAAACTGATCGCGCCCTCCGCATGAAGTTCCTGCTCCGGGGCTTTGGCTTCCGGCGGAAGATGCGGATGGTGCGCGGCAGGGATCATAAAAAAGGCGGTGAGGGCGGTGGCGGCAAACAAAACAGAGGCTACATAAAACGACGCCTGTTTGGAGGCGGCCTCGGAGAGGTGGAACAGGTGCTCGGCGGCATCGTTGATCCCGCCGCCGATAGCAGGCCCGAACGCAATCCCCACCATATAGGAGATATTGAACAGGCTCATTGCAGACGCCTGTTTTTCTTTGGCGGCGTAATCTCCGATCAGACTGAAAGCGGAAGGCCAGAGAGCGGCCAGCCCAGCCCCGTCAATCACGCGCAGCAGCAGCAGCAGGTAAGGGTTTTTGACAAAAGGTGTCAGCAGGGCGGTGAAGGTCGAAAGGGCCGGCCCCGCCAGCACAAGCCATTTTCGCCCGACCCGATCTCCCAGAAGACCGAATGGAGACTTGAGAATGCCCTCGGTGATGAGGTAAGCGGCGGCCATGCCGCCGATCCACTGCTCCGGCAGCTGAATCGCTTTGATGTAGACAGGCATGGCGGAAAAGTTGACGATCCCGTAGGCCATCTCCGCAAACCCGGCGACAATGAGAATCGCGGTGAGCACACGTCCCATTTTAGGAATCGGGGAAGGAACGACCGGGGGAGTCCCCTGAGAGGAAGGGGAAGGCTCCGGGAGTGAGGTGGGGCGGTCGGCGGCGGGTTCCGCGTTCAAGAGCATTTCCTTTGGAACAGAGGCGGGAGAGAACAAAAAAGCCTTTTTAGTTCTCTCCCGCGCTTCCGTTTTAGATTTTTACTTCGCGGCCCAGCTCGGACGATTGGTAAATCGCATCCATAATCTGTGCCACCATCAAACCATGTTCACCAGTGACGAGCGGCTCGCGCCCCTCTTGGATGCAAGCGATAAAGTCTTTGATTTCGGCAGAGTACGTGTTGTTGTTCGGGTTCGGAATTTTCGGCTCATAAGTTCCGATACTGTGGTGCTTCTCTTGTACAATACGGAATGGATCGGTTTCGGCTCCCCCATTTGTGCCCAGGATTTGTGTGCTGAAGCTGTCCTTCTGGATATTGGCACAAAAACTCGATTCCAAAACCACTGTCGCCCCGTTCTCGAACCGGATCAGCGCGGAAGCGAAGTCCTCGACGGTGAACTTAGTGTGATCCCACTGCCCCAGAAACCCGACGACATCGGGCCTTTTACCAAATTTTTGATAGGTGACGCCGCTTGCCGAGATCGGTTTCGGATGTCCCATGAGCCACAGGGTCAAATCCAAGATGTGAACGCCGATGTCAATGAGAGGCCCGCCGCCCTGTTTCTCTTTGTCAATGAAAACGCCCCAGCCGGGTATACCGCGCACCCGCATGGCGGTGGCATGAGCGTAGTAGATTTCGCCCAGTTCGCCTGCATCAATGTAGCGTTTGAGGGTCTGGTTTGTATTGGCAAAGCGGTGACAGTACCCGATCTGCAGAATTTTACCGGTTTGCCGTGAGGTTTTCACCATTTCGGCGGCTTCTGCGGCGTTCATGGCAATCGGCTTTTCGCAGATGACGTGTTTGCCCGCTTTCAGGGCGTCCACTGTTGGAAGATAGTGGGCATAGTTCGGCGTACAGATGGAAACGGCGTCGAGTTCATCAAGTTCAAGAAGCTTTTGATAATCGTCGAAGGCGTGCTGAACCGGAAATTTAGCGCGAGTTCGCTCCAGGGCTGCCGGATCAATATCACACAGCGCGTAGATTTCGCACTCGTCGGGAAGCTGGGCATAACCGGGAAGGTGAGCGGCGTTGGCGATACCGCCGGTTCCGATCACGCCGACTTTGATTTTTTTTGGCACAGAAAAGTCCTCGTTTCAAGAGTGATTGATTGGGCAGAGCGGCCTCTCCTCGGAAAAGCCCTTCTCTTCAGACACGTTACGTTTCCACAAACGCCCTGCAAGTTCCTGCCGCCGCATTGAGATTCTACCCCTGTCCACACAGAGACGGCCTCGGCCGAAAGTCCCTTTTTGGAGGCTGTAAAAAAAGTAGAAACTTTTTTACGAAAAACCGAGCAAAGACTTGACTCGCTGCGTTTAATGTAGATATCATCGCGTGTACACTTGTTTTGATCGTTTGCTCAACCCCTAAGGAGACAAAAAATGAACTCATCGGAAATCGGTAAAGCCCTGGCGCAGTTGTGCCGAGAACAGAAGTTTGTCGAGGCGGCACAGACCTTTTATGCCGAGGAGATTGTGAGTGTGGAAGGTGAGGCGGGAGAACAGCGCGAGACCGTCGGTCTGCCCGCCGTGTTGAAAAAAATGGAGTGGTGGGGCGAAAATTTCAACACGCATGGGGTCGAGGTCAGCCATCCCTACGTGGACGGCGACCAATTCTCGGTGGTAATGAAATTTGACGCAACGAACCGAGCCAGCGGCGAGCGAAGCGTTATGGATGAAGTGGGCGTGTACACCGTTCAGGGCGGCAAAATCATTCATGAACGCTTTTTCTACGCGTCAGTTTAGGAGAACGCCGAGGCTCTGCAGACAATCCTCGCTGCAGAGCCTTTTTTACGAATGGTTTTTGGATTGAGCAAACCGGCAGGGGGGAGCGAAAGAGAAAGGATGAACCGATAAGCCCCCGGCGACCTGCTCTGTTTGGTTCACGAACCGCTGAGCGATTTATGGCGATACGGAGCCTCTCAGCGATGTGAATTCGGAGTTCAGAAGCCAGCCTGCAATCGAAAAGGGCAGGCGATCCCCCAATCCGATTTTGCGGTTATCGCTTCAGGCGGTTGGATTTTGGAACGACAGGGCAGGACGATTCGGCGCAGTTGCGAGGAGAGACTTACCGTGTGAAAGACGCTCACCTTGCCGCCCTTTTCTTTCAGCACTTACGAAAAAGACCACCCTGCTTGAAGCGAGTCAGGGTTCTCGTCTCAGGACGATTTTGTTTGGAACTGACGGGCGGATATCGGCTGACTCTGTTTTTTCCAAAACGCCCTGCTCGTGACGGGGAACCGTTTATTTTTGTCTTGTTTCCCGAGCCGCTTGAACAAAGCGAGCCGCTTTCAGAAAATCTCCCGTAGATGCGTCACCGCCAGGGCGAGGGCTTTTCCCCGGTGGCTCACTTTGTGCTTTTCGGCGGGGGGCAGTTCTGCCATGTGCAGGCCGGTGTCGGGGAAAAGAAAGATCGGATCGTAGCCAAAGCCGTATTCGCCGCGCATCTCGCGGGCAACCCGGCCTTCGCAGAGGCCGGTGCACTCGAAACGCCGACCGTCGGGAACGGCGATCACCACTGTGGACTGAAACCGGCAGGTGCGCTTTTCGTCGGGAACGTCCTGCAGCAGTTCGAGAATTTTCGCCATTTTGTCGTGGAACGAGGTGTTTTCACCGAGAAAGCGGTGCGATTTCACGCCGGGAGAGCCGCCCAAAGCGTTCACGCAGAAACCGCCGTCATCGGCAATGGTGACCAGACCGCTGAGGGCCAGCCCTGCCTCGGCTTTGAGAACGCTGTTTTCGAGAAAGGTTTCCCCGGTTTCCTCCACTTCGGGGGCGTCGGGGAACTGTTCCAGGGTCAACAGTTCGAGATCGAGGCGGGCTTCCCCTAAAATCGTTGCCATTTCGCCCCGTTTTTTGGGGTTGGTGGTGGCAATGAGCAGTTTGCGGGGAAAGGCGTTCGCGGCCATCGGCTAAATCTTTCCTTTAAGCGCGGATTTTTGGAGGGCAAACAGATGATCCAGCCCAATTTGCGCGAGATCGAGCAGGCGGGTGAGGCGGTTCCGGTCAAACGGAGTTTGTTCGCCCGTGCCCTGCACCTCAATGTATTTGCCCTTGTCGGTGGCGACCACATTCATATCTACGCCGCAGTTGTGGTCTTCTTCGTAGCACAGGTCTAAAAACTCATCGGAGCCGACTACCCCCACACTGATGGCGGCGACCTGGGAAAGCAGCGGCATCCGCTCGATCTTTCCGGCTTGTACAAGTGAATGGCAGGCTTCGGCAACGGCAACGTAGGCTCCGGTGATTGAGGCACAGCGGGTTCCTGCATCGGCTTGCAACACATCGCAGTCAATCCAGAGGGTACGCTCGCCGAGCACCGGAAGCTCGACGACTGTGCGGAGACTGCGCCCGATCAAACGCTGAATCTCGACGGTGCGCCCGCCGGGGCCGGACTTGGTTTCACGCGGGGTGCGCGTGTGGGTGGCACGGGGCAGCATTCCATATTCGGCGGTGAGCCAGCCCTGCTGCCCCTCGAACTTGCGAAAAGGAGGAATTTTATCTTCCACCGAACAGGTGCAGATCACCCGTGTGTTTCCCATTTCGATGAGGCAGGAGCCTTCTGCATTGGGCATGAAACCGGGAGTGATTTTGCTGGGGCGCATTTCTTTTGCGCCGCGACCATCAAAGCGTGGCATAGGCTTACTTTCAGAGGTGGGGAGTATTTTCGCCTCGGACTCAGGCCGAAACGAAATCTGCCGATAATTTCACCGGGCTGTGAAAAGAATCCTCTTCGACAAAAAACTAAGGTAAGTTCTGAAACGGTCTCGTTCCCGTTTCGTCAAACCCGATGTTCGACAAATTACTCCGTCTTGCCGCTCTATTTTTGCAACGCAGGAGTTTTCTTTTTTCTGGAGGGTCTTCATCGTCCGTTCCACTCACACTAGAGGAGATCAAGACCGTTGAAGACAATGCGCTGGGGTTGGGTTCGAGTTTTGTTACTCGGAGTAGTTTGTTTTTTGCTGGGCAGGGCCGCAGGCCAGAAAGCGAGTTCGCCGAAATCAAAATCGGAACGTGTCGGGTTATACACCACCGAACAGATCGTGTGGCGAAGTGATCGCATTGCCCGCAGCCTCTGGAAGGGAGCAGTGGGCTACGTGATGAGAGCCGAACCGTTTTTCTCGACCGATCATGCAGCCCGCGAGGTGAAGCAATGGCGGGTCGAGTGCCGCAGCACCAGCGGCAGTCCGCTCGGACTGCTGGTCTGGAATGCCGACACCGGAACCCTGCTCAAGTGCCTTTCGGAGGGAGTACGCCCTCCCTACCGAATGCAGGTGAGCAGCAGCCAGAAGGCGAAATGGTCGGCTTTAGGCTATGCTCATGCCCTGGGGGTGGCACTGTTCGATGTCGAGCACCTTGCGGTGCAGCAGCACGGCAAAACCTGGGTGGTACGCGGACGAACGGAGCGCGGCGAAATAGAAGTGGCTCTGGATCGCGACTCCGGGCTGTTGATGCGAGCCGCGCAGCGGATAGACGGCTAATTTTGCTCAAGAGCGACGGGGAGGGGCAGCGACAGCCTCTCCCCGTTCCATTGGGAGAGAGCAAAACGCAGGGGCGGCGTGACACCTAAAAACTGGGGAGCCTTACAACGGAAGAAAGCGAGTTCTCCGGTTGTCGTCAGCAGCGAGGGGGCGGGAAGAGAGGCTTCTGACAACAAATCGCACTGGGAAAGCCGGGAAGCGATCCCGTTTGCTGTTGCCTCTGCCGGGTCAACAAACGAAAGATGCGGCGCAATCCTGCGGAGCATGGGAAGAAGATAAGGATAGTGCGTACAGCCGAGGATCACCGTATCGGCCTCAGCTGCCAAAATCGGAGCCAAGTACTCTCGTGCCGCTTCATTTGCCTCTTCACTCTCCGAAAGCCCCGCTTCGACAAGAGGAACAAACCGGGGACAGCCGACCTCCGTCACCTGAACCCTGCGAGAAGCGGACGTAAGGGCGCGAGTATAGGCTCCGCTCCGTTTCGTGCCCTCGGTGGTCAGCACGCCAACTCTGCCGTTTTGCGTTCGTTGAGCCGCCTCCTCCGCCCCGTAGAGAATCACCCCTGCCACAGGAGAACCGGGGTGGGCTTTCACCACGCTTTCCAAAGCCGCTGCCGACGAGATATTGCACGCCATCACCACCGCTTTGCAGCCCCCATCGAACAGAGCGCGGCTGATCTCTGCGGCAAACCCCCTAATTTCGCTCAGGTCTCTTCCCCCGTAAGGCACATGAGCCTGATCCGCCACATAAAGGAGGGTTTCGTTCGGCAGAACCTCGAAAAGTTTTTGCACAACCGTCAACCCGCCCACCCCGGAATCGAACACTCCGATGGGGGCTTCTCGTCTCTCAAGTCCCTCCATACGTCAGGGCTGCCCTTCGTTGGAGACGGCCTCGCCAGAGCCGCTTCGTACGGGAAACGGCGTTCCCCAATCGGTCGCCTCGCTCGTGAATGGTTTGCCCTCAACCTGAACCCCGACCTTCTGAACCTGTGGAAACGCCGCCAGGGTTGTTTTGAGGGCTTTCTGGGCTTCAGACTCGGTGTGCTCGCCCATCGTGCTGATTTTTCCGAATTCCGCCGTTAAATTGAGGGTCGCCACTCCCTCGCGAAGTGCCATTTCTTTAAGGCGGGTTTCTTTCGGAAAAAGAACCCCGGCCTGCTTTTTCAGCAGAGCTTCAACGGCATCTTGAACCGGGGTGGCCGGAGAGGTGACTTTTTCTTCCGACTTTTGCGGGGGGGTGCGCGTTGTGGGTGAGACGGCAGCATTCGTTTCGGCGTTCGCTTTTGCGAGGGGCGGCTCGCCGCCTTTGCATCCCGCTAGAAGCAGCGGCAGCACCGCAAAGCCCACGAAAATAGGGCGGGTTTTCGCCTGCATGAATTTATTCACTTTCTTCTACGCGCTCCATCGGCGCGGCTTCTTCGGCAGGAGCGGAGGCTTCCTCCCGACCGAAAGGATTCCCTTCCACATACGCACGTACTCCGCGTGTGATTGCCGACGCTACCCGTTGTTGAAAGTCCGGGTCGGCAAGCCGTGCCCGATCCGAAGAATTGCTGATGTACGCAACCTCCACCAAAATCGCAGGCATCTGACTCATCCGCAGCACCGCGAGGCCGTTTTCGTAAAGGACCCCGTCAGAGAGAGCCCCTTTGCTGGGGATCCCGGAAACGGCGGCGATTTCACGCTGAACGGCAAACGCCATCGCGCGGGCACTCGCATCACCTTTATGATAGTAAGTTGTCGTTCCACGAACGTTCGCGGTGAAAGAGTCGTTGTGGATGCTGATGAATAAATCGGCGTGAAGTTCGTTCGACATTCGCGGGCGGGCATATAAATCCACGTCCACATCGCTGTCACGGGTCATCACCACCCGTGCGCCGCAGCTTTCAAGCAGGGCGCGAAGCCGAAGAGAAATCGCCAGCGTCAGATTTTTTTCCTGATAGCCGCCGCCCAAAGCACCGGAAGAACTGCCCCCATGCCCCGGATCAATGACGATGAGTTTTCCGGCCATCGAGCCGCCCGCGTTTTTGGGAACCCTCAAATCGAGCGTCAGTCCCCGGCTGCCTGCACTGACCCCGAAGCCCGCGACTCGGCCCAATTCTACCACAAGCCGCGCGGAGGAGGTGCCGCCCGCTGTGACTTCTCCCTGCTCTGCACGCACGCTTTGCACCAGCGGGTGCGACAGGGACAAACGAGCATTGTCGGGGTCCGTTAGTTTCAGGTAGGAATTCGGCAGGTCTACCACCAGCTGGGTTCCGTCGTTTTCGTAGTGGGGATGCGGCGCAATTTTTCCTTCGGTGGCGAGAAAGAGTTTCACCCGACCGTCGCCTTCCGTCTCAAATTTGAGGGAATGAATGGCAACGGGCAGAACCCGCCGAAAGGTTCCTGCCCGCGAGGGTTTGTCGCCGCGTTTGATCGGAGGTTTTCCCTCATTTGGACGGCCCTCGGCGGTCTGGGCCGGGGAGGAAGAGTGCAGGCCCGTTTGTTTTTTCGTGAGAGCCAGCCCGGAAATCACCCCGGAAAGAATCTGAACGGACGAATTAGAAACCGACTCCGCAGGCTTAAGACCGTACCCCGACTCGACTTCGAGCACGACCCGCGCCACTTCCGGAGAATTTTGACCTGTGCGAATTCGCAGAACGGAATGATCGGCGGGGGGAGTAAACCCAACACGCACACTGGCGTCAACAACCGCACCCAGGCAGTCCAGAAAGCCGCGTTGAGGCGAAACTTCCGCAAGATTGCGAACCCGATAAGGCACGGGAAAAGACGTGAGTACGTGCAGCGAGCCGTCGGAAAAACCGGCTTCCACGACTTTGGCGAGCAGGGAAAACGTTTTTGGGTTTTTGGAAGGCCCAGTGGGTTGATCAAGGGCGGCCTGCGGTTCCGGCGGACGGGCTTCGCCAAACGGCTCGACGGCTGCTTCGAGGGCGTGTGCCAGGTCTTCCAGTGAAACCATTCTTTTGCCGGAGATCGTCACCAAGTCCAGTTCCACCCGCTCGGCCCGCGTGGGCGGCGAGATCGAAACGGTGTTCCCGGAGGGCTGGATTTTGCCGCGAACGCCGATTTTCTTCAGGATTTCCAGCGGAACGTAAATCACTTTGCCGTCCGAAAGGGGGGAGGTCTTGAACAGAGCCTCTTTACCGCCAATGCGAAGATGAACAGTCGTGAAGCCGGGCGTTTGTGCCCCCGCTTCAGAAGGCAGTCGGGAAAGTGCGGCGAGACCGCCGAGCATAATCACACAAAAACGAGGAGGTTTCACGGGGAAAGTGCCTGCCTTTCGAGATCGGGGCAAGACCCTGAACAGGGATTGCAAAAAACGAGGCTTTTATTGGGAAAGAACCCCTTCCCAAAAAAGCCAATTCGGATACCCTCGTCAGACGACGGAAAAGCCCGATTGTTACGCTTGAGAGTTCGCTCAGGCGGAGAAGAAAAACCTCACACAGGACTGCAATGAGAAGAGGATAGCCGAATCCCCGCCGTCAAGTCAAGTCAAAAACGCAGAATTCTTTCCAGAGAAGCCGTCAAAAGCGCACGGAGCCGAGTGGGTTTGGGGTACTCTAAAGGTACTCCCTACTTTTAGACAAGGACTTTATTGTGGCTGAACCTCTGACTCTTTTTCATGCAATCGTGATCGGGCTGGTGGAAGGATTAACCGAATTTCTGCCGGTTTCTTCTACCGCGCACAACGACATCATTCCGGTTTTGCTGGGCTGGGGCGACCCCGGCACTGCGTTCTCGGCCTTTGTTCAACTCGGCCCCATTGTGGCCATTATTGCCTATTTTCGCCGTGATCTTCGGAAATATATTGCGGGCATCCTGCGTACCAAAACTCCGATGGCTATTCCAAAAGGCGATCAGGACGCCCGCATCGGGTGGTATGCCATTTTGGGAACCCTGCCGATTTCGCTGCTGGGCGTGGTTTTCGAAAAGAAGATTGACAACGAATTCCGCACGATCACGGTGATTGCGTTTGGGTTTATCTTTTTCGCTCTCGTGCTATTTGCGGCGGAAAGGATTGCGAAAAAAACGCGCACCCTCGAAACCCTCCGTTCCAACGACGCCGTAACGATTGGGCTGGCGCAGTGTCTTGCCCTTATTCCCGGCACGTCTCGCTCGGGTATCACGCTGACCGCCGGACTGTTTCGCGGCTTTACCCGTGAGGATTCGCTTCGGTTTAGTTTTCTGCTCAGTATCCCCGCCATCACCGCCGCTGGTCTCTATAAACTCAAGGACGTGGTGAGAGACCCGCACGTCAAAGAGTTGATTGGGCCCTATCTGGCGGGCACGCTGGTGGCCGGAATTGTCGGCTACCTCGTGATTCACTGGCTTTTGGGCTACGTCCGCAAACACAGCACCGATATTTTCATCGTCTATCGAATTATCGTCGGCATCGCGCTGCTTCTGCTGCTGCGAAATGGAGCCCTTCCGAACAAGCCCAAAAAGTCGGAAGAGGCTTCTGCTGCTCAGTCGCTGAGGCCGCGCCGGGCATTTTCCTCGGCGGGGAACGGAGAAATCGCGAACGCCGTCTCTCCCGTGCGTAACATTCGCTCCAGATAGGGGAGACACAAACCGCAGCCGCTTCCGCACCCCAGCGCGTTGGTGATTGCTTCAATCGTTGTCCAGTTCTGCTTTTGTGCCTCTGCCTTGATCTCGGCAAAGGTGTGCGGGTAACAAAGGCAGGCTCGAATGGGTTTGTTTGTCACGCGGGGGGATTCCCTTTTGGTTTTGCTTGGTCCAGCCTTGTCTCGACCCGAACTTTTTCAATCCAGTCCAGAACACGGGGCAGAGTGTACCTCATTCCTGAAGCGGCTTTCTCCGACACCAGCAGCTGCCAGGCGACTTCCGGTGAAACCAGCAGCAGACCGTCGGCTTCGGCGTCGGTGAAGCGCAGCGAAGAGAGGGCGGCTCCGGTGAGCGTTCCGACAAAGACCTGCCGCACCTCGGAATTAAGGCGCGGCGGGGCGGCGGTCGGCTCGAAATCCAGGCTGTAATAAGGCTCGCCGAGCGCGGCCAACTCTCCCTCTACTAGCCACTCGGACTTTCTCGTTTCGCTCAATCCGATTTCCTCTTCGATTTCCTTCCATGCCGCCCTCTCGAACGAGTCGCGCTCGGTGACGTGCCCCGCCACCGCCATATCAAGCGCGTTGGGCCAATCCGCTTTGGTGGAAGCACGCCGCTGCAAAATTAGGAGGCCGCTTTGGGTGAGCAGGCCGATCTCGACCGCTCGATGCCGCAGCCCCAGCAGGTGACAGAGCCAGCGCGGAGAGAACACTCCCGTCAACTCTCCCAGGGGACTGCAAAGCGCGAATCGTTCCTCTTGCGTTTGCGAAGCGGGCAGCAAAATCGGCCTCCACTCGGCTTCGAGAGCATCGGCTTCGGACTGAGTCAACCCCGTTCCGCGCTTCAGCGAACGAAACAGCCCGTTAATTTTCTGGAGTTGTTCGGGGGTCATGGGGTGCGCTTCCAGGGAGGGGAGAGCGTGAGGGGGAGAAGCCAAAAAGGAAAGGGGGAGGAACCGGATAACGGCGTAAGTCCGTCGTTGGTTCGTCATGACGTCATGACGAACCAACGGTATACCTGCCGCGAAGCCTCCTTTCCGCCCGCTTTTTTCTCCTTATTTTCCCCTCGATTCGCTTTGTCTTTTCACCCGCTCACCCCCCTCACGTTCTTACCCTTTCAGCGTCGCCGTCAGGGAAATATCCGCGCCTGCCAGCACTTTGGAGACAGGGCAGTTCTGCTTGGCTTCAAGCGCGTGCTTCTGAAAATCTTCCTCGCTGATGCCGGGAATCTCGGCTTCGGCGGTCAGTTCAATCGTTTTGATCGCAAAGCCATCGCCGTCTTTGTCAAGATGAACTTTCGCCGAGGCGTGAATGTGATTGATGGTGTGACCATGACTCGTGAGAATCGCAGAAAACGCCATTGCATAGCAGCCGGCGTGTGCTCCGGCGATGAGTTCTTCCGGGTTTGTTCCGGCTCCATCAGCAGACCGGGATCGCCAGCTGTAGGGGCCGGTGTAGGAGCCGCTTCCAAGCGCAATGCTTCCTTGGCCTTCCAGCAGGTTTCCGCTCCATTCGGCGGTGGCAGTTCTTGCGGGCATAATGATTGATCTCCTTTGAGTTGGGCCTGAAGTCACTTCTCAGACCGTTGGTTAGTGTCCCACCCGGATCACAATTTTTCCGAAGTGTCCGGCTTTTCCAAGTTGTCGGAGGGCTTCGGGAGCCTCGTCGAACTCAAACACGGCATGGATGACTGGTTTGATCTTGTTTTGTGCAAGGGCGGTGTTCATCCGCTCAAACATGGCGCGTGACCCAACATAAATGCCGTTCACGCGGATACTCTTGAAGAGAATCGCGGCAGGGTTGACCTGCGTCTCCACCCCGGTCAGCACCCCGATAAGTGAGACGGTGCCGCCGGTGCGAACGCTTTTCAGCGATTTCTCCAACGTTCCCGCTCCTCCTACTTCTACGACGTGATCCACACCGAGTTTCCCGGTCAAATTCCACACGGCTTTGTCCCAGTCCGGCGTCGTTTTGTAGTTGATCGTTTCGTCGGCTCCCAGGGCTTTGCCGCGTTCCAGTTTTTCATCGCTCGATGAAGTAAGAATGACTTTCGCTCCGGCGGCCTTTGCAAATTGAAGCGCGAAAATCGAAACGCCGCCCGTGCCGAGCACAAGAACGGTTTCGCCAGGGCAAAGTCGGCTTTGCTCGAACAGGGCGTTCCACAGGGTAACGGCGGCGCAGGGCAGGGTCGCTGCCTCTTCGTAACCGAACCCGTTGGGAAACGGGGTGACGCCGTTTTCATGGAGAACGACATACTCGGACAACATTCCGTCCACCGCTCCGCCCATTGCCGAAGCATGATGCTCTGCCCGAATGCCGCCGTCAATCCAGGTCTGAAAAAAAAGACCTGCCACGCGATCCCCTACCTTCACGCGGGTGACGTCCTCGCCGATGGCCGCCACCTCCCCGGCTCCGTCGGAAAGCGGAACCCTGGGCATCGTCTGATTCGGGTTTTGCGAAAGGAGCAGGTCGCGGTAGTTCAGCGAGACGGCCTTTACCTTCACGAGCACCTGCCCTGCTCTCGGCGTTGGCGTTTCTACTTCCGTCCGCCTCCAGCCGTCGGCTCCGTCTGGCGTTGTGAGTTCATAGCGTTTCATCGAGCGTCTCCTTACGGGGCAGCGGACGGCTCATTGGTACCGATGCCGGAAAAAATCTTTATGAGCTGGATAAGGCAGGCTGCCTTTTGGGTTTCTCTTCGCTTCACTCCGTTTCGGCTTTTTCCCGGCATCCTGCCTTAGGAAGAGCAATACCGCGAGTGGCGGGTTTTAACTGCCGTATCGCTCATTGTGCAGGCTCCCTTTGCTTTCCGCAGCCTGCCAGAGGCTTTTTTCCTTCAACAGACTGCGGAGTCTCCTTATTTCCAGCCCCGCGTTCCTATTCGTCCAGCGCGTCTTTGGGCAAATCCATCGGAAGCGGCGCGGGCCGCTCGACGCTGCTCTGCATTTTATAGAGCGAGCCGCTGTTCGACGAATCATGGAAGGCGTGCATCGCTTCGAGGACATGATAGGCAAGTGCCCCGGAGGAGCGGTGCGGGCGGCCCGACTGGATGGCGTAGGCGATGTCTGCCACGCCGATGCCCCGGCTGTTTTCGGCGAAGCCGTGCGTAAGCGGCATTTCCGTCCAGGCTTTCGCCCCGGCCCGGCGAACTCTGACCGGGCCGCCGAAGCCGTTGGGATCGGGAACGATCATCGAGCCTTCCGTGCCGTAGATTTCGATGTCTGGGTGGTCGCCTGCCGCCCAAACGTCGAAACTCGTGGTGAGCGTGCCAATCGCGCCGTTTGCAAAATTCATGATTCCGGCGACGTGCGTGGGAACGTCCACCGTCACGACTTCGCCGTATTTGGGGGCACTCGTGATGGTGCGTTCCGGGAACGTGGCGCGTGCCGAACCCAGAATGCTTTTGATCGGCCCTATGAGCGCGACCAGCGCGGTGAGATAGTAAGGCCCCATGTCGAACATCGGGCCGCCCCCCGCTTTGTAATAAAACGCCGGATCGGGATGCCACGACTCGTGCCCGTGACAAAGCATAAACGCCGAAACGCCGATGGGTTCTCCAATCCAGCCGTCGTCAATGAGTTTGCGGCAGGTCTGAATGCCGCCGCCGAGAAAGGTATCCGGTGCGCCCCCGACGCGCAGTCCCTTTGCCCCCGCAATTTCCAGCAGTTCCGCGCCCTGCTCCCGCGTGATCGCAAGCGGCTTTTCGACATGAACGTGTTTGCCTGCTTCCAGTGCCGCCTTGCACACAGAATAGTGCGCGTTGGGGATGGTGAGATTGAGAACGATTTCGATCTCCGGGTCTGCCAGAAGTTCATCCGGGGTGCAGGCTTTGGGAACCCCGTGCTCTTCGGCTTTCGCCTGAGCGCGAGAGAGGTCCAGATCGGCACACGCCGCGATGTCGAGGATCGAAAACTTTTTTCCTGCCTGGAAATAAATGCCGGAGATATTGCCGCAGCCGATAATGCCAACTTTGACCGGGTTCGTCATGGTGAGGTCTATCCTTCGTGTAAATGGGATAGGGAAGGAGAAGCTTCCCTGTCCCTCAGATTCCCCAAGAGCCTCCCGGCTTCCTGCCCGAATTGTTGGAAATAAATCGGGCCGGACGATGAGACCCCAGGCGAGACCGAATGCTGCGTGCCCTCCGCAGAATTGGCGTACAATAAAAAGGAGGAAAACGAGGCCGCCCCTGCCCGTCCAAACCCCCAATCCCTCTGAAAAGGCTTCTCGCCCTCGAATCTTCGCTGTCGAACAGGAGGGAACTTTTTTCGTCTTCATTACGATATGTAACTCGATCAGTTACATTTGTGTTTGGATCGGGAGAAGACTTAAGTTGCAGACCAACAGCCAATTCGCCGTTTCGATTCATGTGCTTTCCCTTCTTGCCTGCTACCCGGAAGAGCCGCTGACCTCGGAAATTCTGGCCCGGAGCGTGACGACCAATCCGGTGGTAATCCGCCGAATTTTGGGCAGCCTGCGTCGTGCGGGTCTGGTGACTTCTCAGCCCGGCAACGGCGGAGGCTGGCGGCTGGCCAAAGACCCCAGCTCCATTCCGCTTCACGAGGCCTATGCCGCCGTGCAGCAGGGTTCCTGTTTTGCTCTGGCTCCCAAACCCCCGAACGAAAAATGTGTGGTGGGCTGCTCCCTGCAATCCGTCTTGCGGGAAGTTTTCGACGAGGCCGAAACTGCGATGAAAAGCCAGCTGTCCACCTGCACTCTGCAAGACATCGTGCGAAAAGTTCAGGAGTGTGCTCCCACTCAGCCCGATTCAGCTTTTCTCCTACTTCTGTAGATTCGATCCGCCGACAAACACCGGTGAAAATGCAGATGGAACCGGTCCTTCGCTCGGAATGTTTTCAGGCGGGTTGAAAATTTGCGTCTATCTGTGCCAATCTGTGGAGGACAAAACTTCAGGAGGCGGGCAGTGAGACTGGAAAACAAAGTGGCTCTCATTACGGGAGCGAACAGCGGCATCGGCAAGGCGATTGCGGAGCGGTTTTTGGCGGAGGGCGCAAAAGTGGCAGTCAACTATTTGCCGGGCCGTCCCAATGAAGCCGAAACGCTTGCTCAGATCGCGGCTTATGGGGAAAACGCGCTGGCTGTAGGCGGGGATGTGTCGAAGCGGGAAGATGTCGAGCGCATCTTTGCGGAGGCGGTCGCGAAGTTCGGTCGGCTCGAGATTGCCGTGAACAACGCGGGGATCGAGATCAAAAAACCGTTTGTCGAGGTCAGCGATCACGAGCTGGATATCGTGCTCAAGGTGAACTTGTACGGTGCGTTTATGGTGCATCAGGCGGCGGCACGGCAAATCATCGCGCAGGGCGGGGGCGGGCGTCTCATCAACATCTCATCTGTGCACGAAGACATTCCGTTTCCTCAGTTCACCCCTTATTGTATGTCCAAAGGCGGAATGCGAATGATGGCACGAAATATCGCGATGGAACTGGCTCCAAACAAAATCACGGTGAACAACATTGCGCCGGGTGCAATTGCCACGCCGATCAATCAGAGTGTGCTGGACGACCCGGAAGCGATGAAAAACGCCCTCACTGAAATTCCCTGGGGGCGGTTCGGCAAACCGGAAGAGGTGGCGAGCGTTGCCGTGTTTCTCGCTTCCGACGAAGCGGAGTACGTCACCGGCTCAACCTACTATGTAGACGGCGGCCTGACGCAGCAGGTGACCCTGTACTAGCGGGCAGGGGCGGGATCGAAAACTTTTCTTTTCGATCCCGCCGCCCCCTCTGTCTTATCGGTCGCCCGCACTGTTGTAGTGCCCCAACAGCAGAGTCAGGTCGTCTACATTGACGAAGCCATCTCCGTTCAGATCCGCCGTCGGGGTCGTGTAATAGAGGAGGTCTTTTGCCGTTGAGTTGTAAACGGTCAGCAGCTGAGTGAGATCGTTCACATCTACCCGATTGTTCCCATCCACATCTCCAGTGAACAGGCGAACATTGATGCCGACTGCATCCCCTGTTCCCAAATTGAGCGGGATATTTTTTGCCAGATAGCGCGGCCCCTTGATATGGAGCGTGCCGGAAAGCCGGGGAAGCGGAAGCGAATAGTTCCCCTCCCGCGAAATGAGCAGCAAGGGAGCAAAATCGGGTTTCCCCGGTGTTCGAAACGTAAACCGGAAGGGCCTCAAGCCTGCGTGAGGGGAAACCCCCTCCAGATTGAGACGACCCGATACTTTCGCGCGTGAAGCTAAATTGGGCAGAATCGCGACTGAGCCAGAACTATTTACAGTCGCAAGATCGAGTTTGCCGTCGCGGTTGAAATCTCCCGTTGCCAGAAAGGAGTTGTCGCCTGCTGAGTAGTTGGCGACCGTCCCGAAATTTTTCCCTTGGTTGAGTAAGATTCCGATATAGTCTTCGTTGCAAGCCGTCACGATATCTAGCCGCCCGTCCCCATCCATATCTCCAAGAATGATACGGTTCGCATAGGAGTCGAGAGGATAGTCCGTTCCAGGAGAAAATGTTCCGTTTCCGTTGCCGTGTAAAACACTGACACTGTGCCCAGAGTTGGCGGTGGCGAGATCGAGGTTTCCATCCCCATCCAGATCGCCCACAGCGGCATCGGCGATCCTCGAAGTCGTCGGCGATTTGAGAGGAGAGGCGAATGAGAAATGCCCGGTGTTCAGGTAGACGCACATGAAAGGGGAAGAACGATCAAAAAGCAGCAAATCCGGGCGTCCATCTCGGTTGAAATCACCGAGTTTGAAGAAAAAGGAATTGAAATTAAGCGGGAGTTGACGGCTCGCTCCAAACGATCCGTTGCCGAGGCCGGGCAGAAAATTAAGACTAGAGATCGGCTGTCCGTTCTGGTCATTCACGCTCCCCAGGGTCACGATGTCGAGATTGCCGTCGCCGTCAAGGTCGCCCACCACCATATCATGTGAATACTTGCCCGTATCGTAGGATGCTGGCAGCCCGAACGTTCCATCTCCTCCATTGAGAAGTACCGTTACGGAGGTAGAACCGAAGTCGGACAAAACGAGGTCGGGCTTTCCATCCCCGTTCAGATCGCCAAATTGAATGGAGAATGCTCTAGCGTGAGGGACGGAGTAGGTGGTTTTCGGCTCGAAGGAGCCGTCTGGCTTGCCGAGCAGCACGTTGACGGTATCACGGTAGTTCAGAACAACGAGATCGAGGATTTCATCCCCGTTTACATCGGAAGCCACGAGAGAGGTGGGAGAGGTTCCTGCCGGGTAAGTGGTGATTGTATTGAGGTTTCCATCTCCGTTACCGGTGAACAGGGTGATTTTGTCCAGAAACGAGTGGAGAACTGCAACGTCGGGCTTTCCGTCGCTGTTCACATCGCAGGGAACCAGAATCGAATTTCCGTAAGTGCAGAAGGCTCGGGGAGCGTCGAATACACCGCCTCCGCGGTTGAGCAAAGTATAAATATAACCAGAGTCCGTTACGATCAAATCCGGTTTTCCGTCTCCGTTCAGGTCTTGGATCAGAAGTTGAATAATATACCTGTCCGTAATCGGGTAGTTCAGACGTTCCCCAAACGTGCCATCTCCCTGATTCAACAAAACGCTGACACCATTTCCAGGATATCCATCCCCGCTAAGAATGAGATCGGGCCTGCCATCGCCGTTGACATCCCCCAGCGAGAAATGGTCGAAGTAGCCGAGGTCGTAGTCTTGTCTGGCTCCAAAAGTTCCATTCCCATTGTTAGGGAAGAAAGCCAGTGTTTTGTCGTAAGATCTACTGCCGACCACTAAATCCGGCTTTCCGTCTCCGTCGAAGTCTTCTACAAGGAGTGCCGATGGTGTGTTGTTCGGCAGGCGGTAAACGTCGGGAGAAGCAAATGTTGCGTCTCCCTGCCCCCGCAGCACTGTTACTGTAGAAAAGGTGTAGATGTCGCCGGTGAGCAGAAGAATGTCGGGTTTTCCGTCGCCATTGATGTCCTTGACAACCAGCTGCAAAACATTACGGAACTGATGAGAGTCCTCGCGTTCTGCCGTAAACGTACCGTCACCGCGATTCAAGAAAACACTGAGCACATTGTCGTACACAGATCGTTTAAGAACGATAATATCCGGTTTTCCATCTCCGTTGAGATCGCCGACTTGAACCCCAACACCGAAATAATTCGCTCCCCCCGCAGTTTGCTTGAGCGGGTAATCCTGGCGCAAATAAGCCCCTTTGCTGCTGCTGAGCAGTACGCTCATCTTCACGGAATCATCCTGGGTTGTCACCACAAAGTCCGGCTTTCCGTCGCCGTTGAAGTCACCTGTCGTCATTGTAATCGGGTAGGGGGCGGTGGCGAGGTCTCGCGGGGTAAAAAGAATTTCCTGCGCTCGACACGCAGGCGACCCAAAGAGGATCAGAAGCGCAAAGAATAGAATTCGCGTCGGATAAAACGTTTTCATTAGGTTTCCTTTGGCCGTCATTCGATCCTGCCCCTTTTTGAGGTTAGAGTGCTTTGTTGTCCCTGCGGCTCTCTCCGAGCCAAACGATCTCTGTGCGCGTTGTTTGATTGCAACTCTATCTTACCATTCTACCCCACTTTTTTCTGAGTTGCTTTTTTTCTGAGTTGTATGGCAAAATCGTTTGATGATACCTCGACTTTTCTCTGTTGGAATTCTGGCTTCGATGAGGTGGTTTGTCTTTCCTTGTCCTGCTCAAAAGACGGCCCAAAATGCGAAGCCCTTAACCAGAATGCAGGCGGTTCTGAAAGCCGAGCGTTTTATCGAACTCAACGGCTATACCGATCTGGCCGCCTATCGGGATCGGCGCAGGCTCAGCGCGGAACACGTAGAGTGGGAGTCTGGCCTGAACAAACGGCTGAAGTATCGCCATAACCAGCTCTGGCGAAGGGCGTGCGCTTACACTGAGGGAAGGCGGCGGGGGCCGGGCTGGACAATCGCTTTTCGGTATCGAAACCCGGCGAGCGATTCGCGCAACACAGGCCGTGCCGTCACGATGAACCCGGACGGCAGCGGCCTTCTAATGGAGCATGTTGATATTTTGCTGGATCATCTGAAACCTCTCAACCCCCGCCCGAGACCGAAGTCGGAACAAATCAAAGCGATTCTATCCGGCGACCTCATGAGATGGGCTTTAGGGCAGCTCTTTCCGGGGCAAACGCTGGAAGACGCGAAGTACGGCGATTTCCTGGAGGTGACGCCTGCGGAGATTCTCGCGTTTGTCGAAAAATATGGGTTTCCCAAGCGAATCGCCTCTGCCAATTCATCTCATTTTGTGATTGAGGAGAGCGGGAAAACTTGGAAGGTCGTGCTCTTAAACCCGCAGGGTGCTCTCGAAACGATTCCGTTTGGATCGCTCAAAGAAGCTCGCTTGAAGATCATTCGCCTGTCCATCTGCCAAGCAAAATCGCAACTTAATGCGCGATACCGCGCCGTGCACCCTGACCTTCACCTGCCCCCTGCGACAGAGATGGAATAAAGAAGATTAGCGGCAAGGGATAACTCTCGCCTCCCTCGTTATCCCACAAAGAGAAGGAAACCATAGCGCAGGCGGTTTTATCAACTTCTCAAACGCTTCATTTCGCGGTAAACTAAGGGTATGAATCACCGATTTTCTCCCGCCTTTCTTTCGGCGGTTTTTGTTTTGTCTCTGCCCAACCCAGTTTCTGCGGAAACGCTCAAAATCGAAAAGCAGGTGGCGAAGGGCGTCGCTTTCTTTCAGGAAATCGAAACGGGCGGCGGAGGCTCTCTTCCCCGGATCGTCAACGTGCTGCGAATCGACCTCAAAGAGCCGGGAGTGAAACTCCAGTACGGGCAGGCGAATGACGTGATCGGCACGGGCGGCGACATCAAAGGGCGCGAGGGCGTGGGAACGCTCGCGGTTCGCAATCGTGCGGTCGGCGGCGTGAACGGAGATTATTTCGCGTGGTCGGCAGACCCGCTCGGATTGGGAATTCAGAACGGCGAACTGATCTCCGAGCCGATGGATTTCCGCGCCTGTGTCGCCCTGATGGAAGACCGGGTGGAAATCGGCGTGATGGCGGGCGAAGGCGTGGTCACCCTCGGACAGAAAACGCCGCTGCTGGTCAACGGCATCAACCGCATCCCGCACGACGGCGAACTCATTGTCGAAACCCCGCGCTTTGCCGGAGCCTCCATCGGGCACAAGGCCGGGATTATCGTTCAGGTAAACGAAACGAATCTGCCGTTGAAAGTTTCGCAGGAACTCACCGGCAAGGTCGAGACGATTTCTCCCATCGAGCAGAGTGAGCCGCTTCCGATCTGCCCGCATGACAAGGTGCTGCTCATCGCTTTTGGAGACACAGGCCGCCGCCTTGCCCAGAGTGCAAACCAAGGCGACGCCGTTTCCCTGCGCTTCGACCTCACCCCCAATCTTTCTGCGCCCTCACGCGGCAAGTATCCGTCTCGCGCCGGGCGTGCCGCCCGCAGAAGTGCTGCTAAACCCACCTGGCAGGAGGCAAAGCAGGCGGTCAGCGGCGGCCCCTGGCTGGTGAAAGAGGGAAAAGTTTCGATTGATTACGAAGCCGAAGGGTTTAACGCCGCCGAATTTGTCGCCAAGCGGCATCCTCGTACCGCTTTCGGGGTGACCCGTGACGGCAGGGTGCTGCTGGTGACGGTGGACGGGCGGGAGGAATGGAGTGCGGGCGTCTCCCTGCGGGAACTGGCGGGCCTTCTGCTCAAGTATGGAGCTGTCAACGGGATCAATCTGGACGGCGGCGGTTCGACCTCCATGTTTGTAGGCGGCGGCATTGTGAACGCGCCGTCGGATGGGCGGCTGCGCCCGGTGGCCAATGGACTGCTCGTGTTTGCCGATCCGCTCGACACGCCCGACCTCAACAGCCCGCACCTCGTTCCCGCTTCGGACGATGGGGTTCCGCTTCATGTCGGGGATCGGCAGACGTTCCATGTGGTGGGGGGCGACGGTTCACCGCTGCCCGCCGGAGTGCAGGTGATCTGGGGAACCGAGGACGGGCTGGGCTTTATCACGCAGGGCGGCACGTTTCGCTCGCTGAAAGCAGGGCGCGGAACGATCACTGCCCGCGTCGGGGGCCTCACGCTGCGAACCCCGGTCAACGTCACCCATTGACGATGCGGGGGCGGAGGTAAGCGGGGAAACGGTGAACAACGCAGACTTCCGCCAGCGGCGGGAAGCCGAAAGAGGATCAATGAAATGAGGGTGGAAAACATAAGTGTTTTCCACCCTCATTTCATTGATCGTTGACCCTCGGACTGAAGTCCAGGTCTGGAAGGCACTGCATTCCAGCCGTTCTTCGGACGAAAATCCTGCTGAACGCTTTTGAGGGACTCACTCAGGCCAAAGGCTGCTTCAGCCCTTTTACCGTTTCGACGATGTGCTTGGCAGAGATTCCGGCGGCTTCGATGAGTTCGGCGGGAGTGCCGGAGCCGGGAATCTGGCGCACAGCGAGCCGGGTCACTGCCGGAGCGGGCATCCCCTCGAAAACTTCCAGTACCGCGTCTGCCAGACCGCCCTCCGCCCAGTGATCCTCCACCACCACGATTTTGCCGCCGCATTCGGACGCCGCTTTTTTGATTGTGTCCGCGTCCACCGGCTTCACCGAGTAAAGGTCAATCACCCGAATAGCGATCCCCTCCGCCGCCAGTGTGTCGTAAGCTTTCAGGGCTTCGTGCAGGGTGACACCCGCCCCGATTACCGCCGCCGCATCCTTGTCAGAGGACTTCAGGGTTTTGGAGCCGCCGAGCGGAAACGTCTCCCCGGCTCCGTAGAGCACTGGCAGTTTTTCGCGGGTCGTTCGCATATAAACAATGCCGTTTGTTTCGGACATAGTGTGAACGAGGTGCGCGGCAGCAAGGGCACAGGAGGGGTAGAGCACCGTTGAACCATGAACCGCCCGCATCATCGCCAGGTCTTCCAGGGCCATCTGTGAAGGCCCGTCTTCGCCAATCGAAACCCCGGCATGAGACCCGGCCAGGCGGATGTTCGCCTGCGAGATCGTCGCCATTCGGATTTGATCGTAGGCGCGTGAGAAAAACGCCGCAAACGTGGAGGCAAACGGAATTTTACCCATCACCTGCAAGCCAACGGCGGACGAAACCAGCTGCTGTTCGGCAATGTACTGCTCGAAGAATTTGTCCGGGTAGGCTTTCTTGAATTTGTCGGCAAACGTGGAATTGGAAACTTCGCCGTCCACCGCCACCACGTTCGGGTTGCTTGCACCGAGGGCTTTGAGGGCATCGCCGTAGGCTTCGCGGGTGGCCACTTTGGTTCCCACCTCGTAAGCCGGGGGGACAAACTCTGCCTTTTCTCCCAGCGTTGTGATTTCCGCTTCGTGTTTGCCCTGCACCTTCACGATCAGTTTGCAGTCCGGGTTGCCGAGTTCGGCCAGGGCTTTTTCGGCGTCAGCGGCGGGAAGGGCCTTGCCGTGCCACCCTTCCACGTCCGCCAGAAACGAAACGCCCGCGCCTTTTTTCGTTTTCGCCACAATGCAGACGGGGCGATCTTTCACCGTCAGGGCTTCCGCATAGGCTCGGTTCACGTCGTTTACGTCCTGCCCGTCAATCACAATCGCGTGCCATCCGAAGGCGGCGGCACGGGCGGCGTAGGCGGCTCCATCCCATTCCAGCATCGTAGGGCCTCGCTGCCCAAGCCGGTTCATGTCTATGATGGCGATCAGATTGTTCAAGCCATAGTGACCGCCCAGTTCCATGGCCTCGTAAACGCTGCCTTCCGCCATTTCGGAGTCGCCGAGAACCACCCAAACTCTGACCGGGGTTTGATCCAGTTTTTTGGCGGAAAGGGCCATGCCCACGCCGGTCGGCAAACCCTGTCCCAGCGATCCGGTTGCCACATCCACAAAGGGCAGGCCGTTGGGTTCGGGGACGGGGTGGCCTTCGATGCGTGAGCCGAGCTTGCGAAGGGTCAGCAGCTCCGCATCGGTAATCGCGCCCGCCGCTTTGTACATGGAGTAGAGCAGCGGAGCCGCATGACCTTTGGAAAACACCAGGCGGTCGTTGAGCAGGGAATGCGGATCGTTGAAATCGTAGTGCAGATAGTCCAGCATCAAAACGGCCATCAGGTCGGCGGCGGACATACTGGAGGTCGGGTGACCGGAACCGGCAGCGGTGGTGCAGCGGATGCTGTCAGCGCGGAGCTGAGTAGCAAGTTGAGTCCATTCGGCGGGTGTGTGTGCCATATTGGGGTGAAATCCTCTCTAACCAAGGTGGGAGATCAATTTAGAATTCTCCCTCACAAGATACGCTGTTTCTGCTCTAAATTCCTGCGTTTTCTACGGGGTCGGTTTCTTTTTGCAAAAGTTGGTTTCGGTTTCCACAATCACTTTTGCCGGAACAGTGATACAATAAGTGTGCTGGTTGGAAAGAAATGATCGCAAGGAGACCACCCGCAAAATGGAAGATCACACGTTTTGGAAACTCATCGAAAAAGCAAAAAAAGAAAATCGCTTTTCCCCGGATCGGTATGCAAAACAACTCGCCGACCTTTTGATGAGATCAACGGATGAGGAGGTGTTTGAGTTCAATACCTTGGTGCAGAATTACCTCAATCAGTTGTATCGGTGGGATTTGTGGGACGCCGCTTACATTATCGGAGGCGGGTGTTCCAAAAATGAGTTTTATTCGTTTCGTCTCTGGCTGATCGCTCAGGGCGAACCGACTTACTGCGCGGCCCTGGCCACCCCCGATTCGCTTGCCGATTACGTCAGAAAAAACGAGGTTTGCGCCTTCGACGAACTGGCTTTTCTCGCCGCAAAGGTTTGGAGTACCCGCACGGGGAAACCGGAAACAGAATTTCCCGTTACCGAACCCGATCCGACTGAGCCTGCCGGGGTTCCTCTGGAGGAAGACGATCCTAACCTCTTTCTTCTCTATCCGAAGCTGAGCCGCAAATTCGGGTGTTGAGTTCGGCCCTCACGATTAAATTCCAAAAGGCAGAAAGTTCATTAAAACCGGCAAGGCCCGCTCGAAAAAGGTAGGAGTATGAACTTTGCGGACGAAAATGATTTGGTCGCCCGTTTCGATTTCCCAGTTGCGCTCTTTGCCTTTGAGGATATTGGCATAGTTGAACGGGATCACCTGTCGGGAAGAGGGATCACGAAAGTAATTTTTGCGGATCACCCCTTTTTTCAGATCGGCACTTTTCGAGGGGCCGCCTGCTTTTTCCAAAATTTGCAGCAGGGTGGATTTTTCATTTTCTTTAAGCGGAACCCGCCCCGGCAGGTTCACTTCTCCCTCAACGGAAACAAACTGGCTTTGATCCGCCTTTTCCACGCTGATCATGTCACGATCCTCAACGGGAAGGTTGTGAACCGGATCGTTGTCCATCACTTTGTCGCCGTCGAGCGGCAGATATTTCGCATCCCTCGCCCGGATGAAAATAATTTTTTCTCGGTTGGCGGTGGACTTGAATCCTCCCGCCAGCATCAGCGCGTCGCGCACCGTGCCGCCTTTAATCGGAAAGGCTCCTTCACGCACCACCTCGCCGAAAACCCGGACAACCGGAATAGACACTTCTTTGGGCTTCACGGGCTGCGCGGCGAGATAAACCCGATCGCCGGGTGAAAGAAGCGGGTCCGAGTCAACTTCAGGACTGGCTCCGGTAAAGTCTACGAGCAGGCGGATGACTTTGCGGGGGGCTGTCGGCTTTTGCGGATCGGGAGCTGACTTCCGCATGATCGTAATTTTCGAGAGATCGGCTTCGGTTCCCACGCCGGATGCGGTGAGGGCATCGGAAAGTCTGGCGTCGAGAGAAAGTTTGTAAGTACCCGGCGTTTTCACGGCTCCGTAGAGTTCAACCGATTTTTTGGGGTAGCGTAGAACGGTGAGGGTGACATCGGGCAGTTTGAGGTAGGTTTTCAACGAGTCGGCCACGAGGTCGCGAGCGTCTTTGGGCATTTTTCCTTCAACCTTGACGCCCCACTTCACCTGATGTTTTTCATCGTCAGAGCCAAGATGAAAATGGATTTCGCCATTTGCATCCACCTCCTGATCGCCGCTGAGTTCTTCTTCCTCCGCGACAACGACCGACAGCAGACATCCCGGCACAATTTTTTTTTCTTCGGCAGAAGCCGCGCCTGAAACCAGCACCAACCCTGCCCCGACGAACATTCCCCAGAAAGGCGTTTTCATCCCTCACCTCTTCTTCCGATCCGATCCAACAGCCGTTTTTATTATAACATGGAAGAAGCCTCTCGTTAGGGAAATTCGGAGATTTGTGCATTTAGGCGAGTTAGGGTAACATAGAGTGAAGAGAGGCTCGGTCTTTTCGATGAGGGCAGCACCCGTGTCTGCTTTCTATGGGACCCTCCGCCTCGGCTTCCTGTCCGCGTCGGGCAGTTTTCTGAGGAGGAAAAAATCATGTCTCTGCCCGTTGTTGCCGTTGTCGGTCGTCCCAATGTCGGTAAATCCACTCTGTTCAATCGCCTTATCGGTCGGCGCGTCGCCATTGTCGAGGACATCCCCGGCATCACCCGTGACCGCATTTATCACAATGTCGAATGGGGCGGGCGCGAATTCACCGTCATTGATACAGGCGGAATTATTCTAAATGACGAAGACCCGCTCGCGCTTCAGGTGAAAGCACAGGCGGAAGTCGCGATGGACGAAGCCGATGTGATCGTCTTTATCGTAGACGGCGCAGACGGCATGACTGGAACCGATCAAGAACTCGCCGACGCCCTCCGTCCTGCCACCGCACCGATTATCCTGGCCGCAAACAAAACCGACAACGAAAAACTGCAATTGAACGCTGCCGAGTTTTACGCCCTGGGCCTGGGCGAAGTTCACACCGTCAGTGCCGTTCATGGGCACGGGGTGGGTGATCTTCTTGATGAGGTGGTGCAGAAACTCCCTCCGAACAACGGCGAGGAATTCGTTGAAGACGAAAACATCAAATTCGCGATCATCGGGCGTCCCAACGTCGGCAAATCCTCTTTGCTCAACGCGATCCTCGGCGAAGACCGGGTGATTGTCTCTCCCATTCCCGGCACGACCCGCGATACGATTGACACCAAATTTCAGTTCAACGATCAGGAATTGACCCTGATTGATACCGCCGGAATCCGCCGTAACAAAAAGACGATGGGCACGGTGGAGTATTATATGGTGATGCGGGCAAAGGCAGCACTGGAGCGCAGCAATGTTGGTCTCGTCGTGATTGACGGCTCCGAAGGGGTGCGCGACGGCGACAAGCGCGTGGCAGGACTTGCGCAGGAGGCCGGAAAAGCCTGTATCGTTGTGGTGAATAAATGGGACTTAGTGGACCCCGCCATTGTGAAAGACCCGACCAATCCCGGCAAAGCACGAAAGCCGGATCGGGACAAAATTCTGAAATTTACGGAGAAATTCCGCAAGGAATGCCCGTTTATCGAGTACGCACCGCTTGTGTTCGTCTCCGCACAGGAGCGGTTTGGGGTGCGTTATGCGATTGACTCCGCAATTACGGCGGCGCAAAACCACGCCCACCGAATTCCGACGGGCGAACTCAACCGCATGATTCGTGAATTCACCGAACGCCGCCCGCTGATGGACAGCGGACGCTCCTTTAAAGTTTATTATGCGACGATGGCGCAGGTGCAGCCCCCGACCATCCTGATCTTTGTCAACGACCCGAATATGTTCCATTTTTCCTACCAGCGTTACCTCGAAAATCGCCTGCGGGAGATTTATCCTTTTGAGGGAACCCCTGTGCGGATCGTGGCGAAAAAAGCGGAAAACAAAGACAAAGAGAAGGAGTAGCCCTCCGTTTTGGTGAATGTGCCCCCAGAAACTTTTCTTCTGGAGGGCCTCTTTTTATGGATCGCCTGAACCTCGCACTCGTTGGCTGCGGCATCATCTCCGAGTCGCACCTACGCGCCCTTGCTCACTTCCCGGATCGGGTTCGACTGGCGGCGGTGTGTGACACCGACCCCGAAAAAGCCGCTCACGCCGTCCAGACCTATCGAAAGCACCTTGCTCAGGCTCGCTTTGCCCCCGACGACCTTGAACCTCCCGAAGTCGTCACCGATTTTTCCGCTCTGACAGCCCGCCCCGATCTCGATGCGGTCACCCTTCTTCTGCCGCACCACCTCCACAAAGAGACGACTATTGCTGCCCTGCGTGCTGGAAAACACGTTCTTTGCGAAAAGCCTCTCGCGATCACTCCCGAAGACATTGATGAAATGGCGGCGGTGGCGCAGGAAACCGCGAAAGTGCTGATGCACGGTGAAAACCTGCGCACCGCCCGCCACGCCGAAACAGCCGCAAAAGCCATCGGCCAGGGAAGAGTCGGGACAGTGGTGGGAATTCAGGCGACCTACGCGCATTGGCAGAGCATTGAACTCAACCGAAGCTGGCGCACCCAGCCGCAGTTTTCCGGCGGCGGACACCTCATTGACGGTGCGATTCACTGGATTGACGTAATGCGTCACCTTGGCGGCGATGTCGCGGCGGTGCAGGCAATGACCGGGCGGTATCGGGAAGAACTCGGCGCGGGGGTTGAAGATACCGGGGTGCTGAACCTGCGCTACAAAGCAGGGCACTTCGGGCAGTTGTTCGCTACCCACGCCTCACGCGGGCGCGGCGCGTCACCGATGATGACCGTTTTCGGAACGGAGGGCTGCCTGACTGTCGAGGCTCACGGCAGCGGATCGGTGGTACTGTTCCAACCGAACGAAACCCCGGAAGTGCTTCTGGAAACGATGCACTGGTGGGACACCTTTATTGGGGAAACCGAGCATTTTCTGGACGTGATCCTTCGCGGTATTCCGCTGAAAGCCACGCCGCAGGATGCCCGTGAAAACCTCAAAGTCGTGCTTGCCGCTTACGAGTCGGCAAAAACGGGTCGGCTGGTGGAGATCGAATAGGTGACACGAAGAAAAAAAGAAGCCGCAGTCTTGGAGAAGCCGGAAACGGGGAAAAGTGCAGCGGCTCCGCCCACCGAGCGATATACGGTCTCTATTCGCGAGATGCCGCACGACGAACGCCCCCGCGAACGGCTGATGAAATACGGCGCGGCGGCTCTTTCCACAACGGAACTGCTCGCCATTCAGCTCCGCATGGGTACAAAAGAGCGGTCGGCGGTGGGGCTGGCAGAACTGCTGCTGGCGCAGTTCGGCGGGCTGCGGGGCGTCGCCAATGCGGGACGCGAAAATTTGGGCAGGGTGAAGGGGATCGGTGACGTGAAAGGGGTTGAGATCGAGGCGGCAGTGGAACTCGGCAAGCGGCTGGCCGCCCTTTCCGATGAGCCGAAAGTGACCATTCGCAGCCCCGCCGACATCGCCAATCTGCTGATGCCGGAACTGCGCGACCTGAAAAAAGAATGCCTCAAATCCATTTTGCTGGATACGAAAAACCAGGTTCTGAAAACAATGACGGTTTCGGTGGGAATTTTGAACTCTTCACTGGTGCATCCGCGAGAGGTGTATCAGGACGCGATCAAGGCGAGTGCCTGCTCGATTATCGTGGCGCATAATCATCCTTCCGGTGACCCGACGCCCAGCCCGGAAGACCGCAGTATCACGCGCCGCCTCTACGAGTGCGGCGAGCTGCTTGGCATCGAACTTTTGGATCACGTCATTATCGGGGACAATCGCTATACCAGCCTGAAAGAAAGCGGGGTTATATGAGCTCTCTTCCCACCCTGCCCGAAGAAATCGAAACGGATCGGTTGATCCTGCGACCGCCCCGCCCCGGCGATGGAGCGGAGGTGGTCGCGGCAATGCAGGAAACTTTCGACCAGCTCCATCTCTGGATGCCCTGGGCGCAGCGTCCTGCAGGGGCGGAGGAGATCGAAGAAACCGAGAAAAACGGTCTACTCCATGTGGAAAGGTATCGTCTCGGCGAAGAATTTTTGTTGGGAGCCTACCGTAAAAACAACGGAGCCTTTGTTCTGCGGATTGGACTGCGCCCGCGAGACAGGGCCGTGCCGAGCTGGATGATCGGCTATTGGTGCCGCGCTTCTATGCAGGGGCAGGGCTATGTCACTGAAACCGTTCGGGCCCTCACCGCCGCTGCCTTCTCGATCCTCCAGGCCAATCGAATTGAGATTGCTCTCGACTCGCTCAATCTTCCCTCCCGCCGGGTTGCCGAGCGGTGCGGTTATCGGCTTGAAGGAGAACTCAGAAATCACGAGCGATCCCCCGGCGGCAGCTTACGAAACACGCTGGTTTTCGCGCTTACCCCCGAAGACTACCCTGCCCCTCCCCCCCATCAACCCTTTGGAGAAAAGACCCGATGAAATACGGAACTGTCGCGGGAATTGAAAAGCCCGTCTCGAAATTAGTGCTCGGAACCCTCTGCTGCAACGCCGACGATATGGATACCTCCAGCGCGATTTTGAACCGCTATCTGGAAGCGGGCGGAAACTGCTTCGACACAGCCCGAATTTATAACGACGGCAAAGCGGAAGAAGCCCTGGGGAAATGGTTTGCCCTAACGGGCAGGCGCGACGCGATCGTTCTGCTGGGAAAGGGCGGTCACCCCGATGCCTCGGGGGACCGAATTGCCCCCGCAAAAATTAACGAAGACATCGAAAACAGCCTCAACGCTCTGCAAACGGACTCCTTCGATCTGTTTCTGCTGCATCGAGACAACCCCGCCGTGCCCGTCTCGGTTTTGGTGGATTTGCTCAATGAACACAAAAACGCAGGTCGGATGAAAGCGTTCGGCGGCTCGAACTGGACGGTGGAGCGGCTTCAAGAGGCGAACGACTACGCCGAAGCCAATGGCTTGCAGGGCTTTTCGGCGTCGAGCGAGCACCTCAGCCTCGCCGTTTGGAACGAACCGATCTGGGGCGGGTGTCTTCGGGTGGACGAAGAGGCGGCGGCGTGGCACGAAAAGCATGGATTTCCGCTGTTTCCCTGGTCGGCGCAGGCACGCGGCTTTTTTACCGGGCGTTTCTCTCCGGCGGACACGAGCAATGCCGAGGTGGTGCGCTCCTACTACAGCGACGCCAACTGGGAGCGGTATCGCCGTGCCGAAGAAGTTGGGGCGCAAAAAGGAGTAACCGCCAATCAGATCGCGCTTGCCTTTGTGATCGAACAGCCCTATCCCGTGTTTGCAGTGGCAGGCCCTATGACCCCTGACGAATTGGAATCCACACTTCCAGCCGCCGACATCACGCTGTCCCAAAGCGAAAAAGACTATCTTTCGCTGAAAACGGGTTGACACCTTTCTCGAAGCGACTGATTTTCAGTCGGAAAATTACGTAGAAAAGAACGGGCAAATGTCGCACGATCCGTTGTTCAAGGAAGTTCTGAGTGCGTTTTTTCAAGAGTTTATGAAACTCTTTTTTCCGCAGATTGCTGCTCGGCTCGATTGTAGCTGTGTCACCTCTCTCGACAAAGAAACGTTTACCGACGTGCCCCAGGGGTGCAGCGCGAAGCCGACCTGGTGGCGCAGGTTTATACGCTGGACGGCGAGCCGGAACTCATTTTCATTCACGTGGAGGTCGAGCGGAAAGCCGAAACCCGTTTTCGGCGCGAATGCATGATTATTATCGGCTGTTTCGCCTTTGCTCTGGGGCTCCAGTTTATCCGGTAGTGGTTTATTTGTCGCCGGAAGCGGGCGGTCTGGTGGTAGAAACGGATGTGGAGACGGTGTCCGGCGAGGAGGCGCGGCTGAACTATCGTGCGGTCGGGCTGCCTGATCTTTCCGCAGACGATTTTCGGGGGCATCCGAATCCGCCTGCTTCCGGTCTTACGGCCCTGATGCGAGTGGGAGACTTGGGGCGTGCGGTTCAGAAACTGTGGAGTCTTCAGCAGGCCATTCGCACCGCCCCGGACGAGGCAAGAAAGTTTCTGCTGACAAATTTGATCGAAACGTATCTGCCGCTCAACGAAACCGAAGCGGCGGAGTTCGACCAGCTGACTCAAACACTGGAAGGGGAGGCAATACGAGAAATGCGATCCATTTATGAAGAGTGTGGAATTGAAAAAGGGCTTGTCGCAGGAAACCCTTATTGCTTTCCGCAAATGTCTGCTCAAAGTGCTGCGCCACAAATTCGAAGTTGTGCCAGAAGAGATCGTGCAGAAAATCGAGGCAAACAGCTCCGAAACGGAACTCGACAGGCTTTTCGAAGGGGTGCTTGATGCTGAAACGCTAGACGAGTTCCGTGTTCTGGTTTTCGGCAGCGATGAGGGTTCGCTGGAACGTTAGGGTTGGGGTGACTCAAATGAAATGAGGGGGAATGGCAAGGTTTCAGACCAAATATCTGTGTCAACAGTGCGGCTATGAATCAACGAAATGGCTTGGACGCTGCCCGGAATGTGACGCTTGGGATAGTTTTACCGAAGAAGTCAGTCTTAAAGAAAAGGCCGGAAGCACCAAATCGGTCGCGGCTTCGTTTTCAAGTGCTTCCGCTCAATCGGGCAGCTCCTCTGTTTCGGTCAACCGCAGCATCGTTTCAGGGGGAAGTGCCCCAACGCCGATCACTCAGGTGGAGACGCTGAATGCAGAACGGTTGAGCAGCGGTGTCCCGGAGTTCGATAGAGTGCTGGGGGGCGGTTTTGTTCCGGGAGCCTTAGTATTGGTGGGCGGCGATCCCGGCATCGGAAAATCCACGCTTCTGACGCAGGTGGCCGCTCTGGTTGCCAACGAAAACTCGGAAAAGCCGGTTCTGTATTTGTCGGGTGAAGAATCGGCGCAGCAGATCAAGCTGCGGAGCGGAAGGCTCGGTTCGCTTTCGGATCGGTTTCTCGTGGGAGTGGAAACAGAGATCGCCCTGATTCTGCACCACCTGGAGCGCACGATGCCTTCGCTGGCGATTGTGGATTCCATTCAGACGATGCAGGACGGAACCCTCGAATCGGCTCCGGGCAACGTGTCGCAGGTTCGCACCTGCGCGGCGCATCTGGCTCGCTTTGCCAAAACGCACGGCGTTCCCATTGTGCTGATCGGGCACGTCACCAAAGACGGCAGTCTGGCAGGCCCGCGTGTGCTGGAGCACATCGTTGACGCTGTGCTTTCGTTTGAGGGCGACCGCCATCACCTGTACCGTCTGCTGCGTGCTGTAAAAAATCGTTTTGGCTCCACCGACGAACTCGGCATTTTCGAGATGCACGAAACCGGGCTGGCTGGCGTGGAAAACCCTTCGGCCCTTTTGCTTTCGGAGCGTGTCGAGGGAGGAACCGGGTCGGCAGTTACTTCCAATCTCGAAGGCTCGCGGGCTTTGCTGGTGGAAGTGCAGGCACTCACCTCCCGCTCGAATCTGGCTTCGCCGCGCCGCGCCGTCACGGGGATGGACCCGAATCGGGTCAACCTGCTGCTCGCAGTGCTCGAAAAGCGCGTTGGGCTGAAACTCGCGGAGCAGGATGTCTTTGTCAATGTGGCGGGCGGGGTGAAAATCGCGGAGCCGTCTGCGGACTTGGCGGTGGCTCTCGCGGTGGCCTCTTCTTATCGAGAGCAGCCCGTTCATCCCACGACGATGCTTATTGGCGAGGTGGGACTCGCCGGAGAAATTCGTGCCGTTTCCCAGACCGAAAAGCGGCTCCGGGAGGCCTCGCGCCAGGGGTTTACCCGCGCCGTGATCTCGCGCCATAGTGCCGAAAAACTGCCCAGAGATGTAGGACTGGAAGTGGTTCCGATTGCCCATATCGGCGAAGCGTTTCTGAAAGCCCTGGTTACCCGAAATGACCGGGGAGGCGAGTAGACTGAACCACCGGAGAGAGGAGAAAAACGTGCCCACCGAATTGGAAATTGCCGAACCCTGGCTGGATGAGCGAAACCTGCCCTCACTGGAGGATGAGCGAGGCACAGACTTCGAGGATGTGTATGTCGTCATTCTTTACAACGACGACTATCACGATATGGGAGAGGTGGCCTTCCAAATCCAGAAGGCTACCGGCTGCGATGAAATGACCGCCCTCGACATTATGTTCGAGGCACACTCGCGAGGGCGAGCGATCTGCTTCACCGGCTCAGAAGGGGAGTGTGAAAAAGTGGCGGGCGTTCTGCGCCAGATTCGGCTCCAGGTGGAAACCGACCGTTTTTAAGTTTGCTCAATGTTTGGAGCATCGGACGAGGGACGCAGCAGTTCTTTCGGTTCTTCGCTCTGGGCTTCTGAGACCGGGCGCAGCAGGGTGTCTGGGGACATTTCGACGGCGGACGAGGCACGGAGCAGCATCATGGAGGCACGGTTTTTTTCGGCCTGCAAGGAGAGATAAGGCAGACAGTCGGCGGCCTGCTCTCGAATCCGTTTTTGTGCCGGATGCCAGGCGGAAGCATTTTTCAGTTTCTCGACAAAGCCCACCGCTTCGTCATCGCCGATCTGCTCCAATGCTTTTAAGATAGCACTTAAAAACGCTTCGTGGCGAATCGCGTGGCTCATTCTAAGAGATCGGTAAAGAATTCCGCGCTGTTTGGCGTTGAGAACCAAGGTGTCCCCGGCATTGAGCGTTGGCAAAAGATCGGTGAGGGCTTCGAGGGCAATGGAGCGAATCGTTTCATCGGGCCAGTCCAAAGCCTCGGTGAGCGGCCCGATCACGCGCTTGGAGCCGTAGCGGGCGAGCCGCCTGGCCGTTTCGCTTTGCCGGGGCGAGAGCGCAAATCGGTGAAGCTGAGTGGCCCCGGCGGTCAACCCCACCCATAGTGCCCCCAGTCCCCAGTGTCGATTCATCAGTTCAATAAAGGCCTGCACCCCGGTGTAGGGGACGATCATACACCATGAGGCGATCAAAAATCCCAGGCGCATTCCCGGATGGCGGTGTTTTCGGCTTTCCTCTTCCAATTCTTCCAGCAGCTTCTGAACCGCCAGCTGCTCCTGTTCGGAAACCTGTGTTTCCTGCAAAGAGACCGAAGCATCAACCTCCCGTTTTTTCAGCCCAAATGAGGACTTCGGTGATCCCTCCGCTTCCTCGGCTTCGATCTGAGCGTTTAGGGTTTCTTCACACTCCCTTAAAAGCCAGTGATCCCGCTTGGCCCGCCTGCCAAACGAGGCAGGCGAATAAGCGTGCAGCAGCATCTCGACCTGCGGCAGAGCTTCGGCGTCGCGGGAGTGACGGACGTACTGCAAAATCGCAATTGCGAGTTCAGGGTTCCGTTTGGCTTCAGTGGAGGTGAGACGATCCAGCAAAAAATGCCGCTGCCGCTCGGTGAGTTTGCGGCGTTCCGTCGGCGTGACTTGGGGGAGCAGGCGTCGGAGAGTAAGCAAAACCACCCGCTGCGTGCGGGTGTCTCCCCAGTTCAGGCTGTCCAGCAAGGCTCCGATCCAGTGAACATTAGCGGTAGTGAGGGACTGGGAAAGCGCGAGCGATTCGTTGTCTTTCTGGAGGCGGTGAAGACGAGCGGCGGTTACCAGCCCGAAGCCGCAAAAGGCAGAAACCAGCAGTTCGCCGCTCACTACTCCATAAAGGCAGCCTGCACCCAGAAATGGGACTGCCCCCAGCCAGATCGAAGTAACAAAGCCGGGGTTGTACGTCGTGGAGAGAGAAGAGAGCTGACCGAGTGCCACCCGTGCCTCGGTTTCTTCTTGTTGCTCCGCTAAAGCAGGAGGCTCGACCACTTCGACCGGCGAAGACGACACGCTGCTCCCGCGAAAAGCGGGGGTTTCTTCAGTTACCTGCATCCACTGGCGCATCGAAACTCTCCTTTTAAGACGTGCGGACTTGAAAACGCAATTCTCCGCAAGGGCCGAAGGTTCCTGCCTGAACGAAAGCTTTCTACGGCACTCACTTGGACGCCTCCACCTGTTTGCAAGGTTCGCTGAGGTGCAGAAAACGGCCCCGCCTTTTTCATAAGGCGGGGCTTTGGCTCGAGGCTCTCAGGCTTCGGCTTCTTTCAGCGAGAAAAGTTTTACGGCATTGTCGTAAAGCAGCCGCCGCCGATCCATAGGACTCAATTCATTATCCTGAAGAAGACCCAGGGCGGCCAGCGGGTCTCGAAACGGCAGATTGGAACCGAAAAGAACTCGGTGCGATCCAACGGCTTCAATGGCGGGCGGAATTTTAGCGCGATCCAGCGGCCCCGAAGTTTCCAGAAAAATATTGACCGCCTGATCTGCGGCGGCAATGGCGGTGCGCCAGTGATCGCCGCCCATCCCCACAAACACAAATTTGTGCATGCTATAGGTTTTTGCCAGATGAAGCGCGGCTTCCACGCAGGCAGCGTTCGGGGTCGGCAGGAAAATGGGTTTCTGGTAGCGGCGGCAGGCGTTGAGAATTTCGTCGGACACGAGGGGGTGCAGCGGCTCTTGCGGGTTGTTCGATACAAGCCGCACAGCAACTACCCGGCGGTTTCCCAGCAGGTCTTTGATGGATTGAAGGGAGGCATCAATGCGATTGGTGTGCGCAGTAAGGCCCGCGAAAAGCTGAGGAACCGAATCGAGCATGGCCTTCAAAATACGGTTGCCGGAAAGCGGGTCTACCTGAGCGGCCCGTGCAGAAAAGACAATTCCGCTTTCAATGCCGCGCCGCTGCAGCCCCTCGTAAATCTGAGCCGGGTTCTGATTGACGCCGGGAATGGGGTAGCCTTCCAGATTGAGATTAACGTCGAAAATCGCCATAAGGGGTGCTCTGCCTTTTGCTGAAGTCTGCCAGCCGTTAGTCTAACTTAAGAATGCGCTGCGCATTGCCGCCTAAAACCCCGGCGACCTCGGTTTCGTTGAGGCCCGAATAGCGGATGGTCTGCACGGCACCGGCCATCGAACGAAATGGAGCGGTGGTTCCCAGCAGAAGCCGGTCTGCCCCGACGGTTCGAGCGATTAGAGCCAGCGTTCCCATCGAAAGCAGCCGTGAAGTTTCAACTGCCCAGAGGGGAAAGCGTTTGAGGGCGGGCAGCAGTTCCGCCATCGAATCCATGCTCACCCCGGAGAGAATGACACTGCCCGGATACTCTTGCAGCACGTTCGCTAGCGTGGAGATCGTACCGGGTTTGTCGGCACTCACCATAATCGGCAGACGGGACGGGGAAAGCGAAGACACCACCTCCAGAAACGGCAGGCAGGTGGGCGTCCATTCCTGGTCATTGGGGAAAAAACGAACCATGCGGAAGCCGTCCTGCGCAAGCTGAGTGATGGGCTGAGTGTCTCCGAAAAACTGAGTGGGGTCGAGGGTGGCAACGGGAAGCAGCTGCGGAACCTGCTGGCAGGCCGCACGGGTCACCGCGTTTCCCACATTGGGGTCGAGCAGCATTCCAAGGGTGGAAAGTGTAAGGGCACGTTCTACGCCGTTTTGCTGCATTAACGCCAGCAGTGCCTCGACATTGAGATCGGACGAGGCATAGGGGAGAGGACCAAACAGCGTGTTGACATCAATGATTTGGGGCATGATTCCGCAGTTCTTTCCCTTGGGATTAGGCTCTTTCTTTGACGGTGGTCAGGCGGGAGATCGTTCGCTCTTTCCCCAATGCCCAGAGCGTTTCAAACAAGCCGGGGCCGACGGTACGACCGGTAGCCGCCACACGAGTGGGATGGATAACTTCGGCGAATTGCACGCCGAGTTCTTCGGTGATCTGGCGGACTGCTGCTTCAAGGGCTTCAGGAGTCCACTCCGGCAGGGAGGAAAAAACCGCGATTTCCTTTTCGAGCAAAGCCCCCAAGTGCGGAACCTTCAGCCATTTGGTGACGGCTTTTTCCTCGTAGCCTGCGGGAAAGTCCAGCTCTGCAAAGAAAAATCCCACCAAATCCACGACTTCCGAGAGAACCTTCATGCGCTCCTGCTCCAGCGGGATCACCCGGCGCACATAGTCAAGCACCCCGATGCGGTAGGCTTCTTTTTCTTCGTCGGTCGCGCTCGAAAGAGGGGCATCCGGGATCAGTCCGGCTTTGCGAAGGTAGGGCAGGCACATCCCAATCAATCGCCCCGGTTCGCACTGACGAATATAGTGCCCGTTCATCCATTTCAATTTATTGTAGTCGAAGATAGCTGGATGCTCGGAAATGCCCTCAATCGAAAAGCGTTCGATGAGTTCCGGAACCGAAAAAATTTCGCGGTTTTCATCTCCCGCCGACCAGCCGAGCAGACAAATGAAATTGAACAGGGCCTCCGGTAGATACCCCTCCTCCACAAAGTCCAGAAACTGCGTGGAGCCGTGCCGCTTGCTGAGTTTTTTACGGTCTGGTCCAACGATTAGGGGCAGGTGAACCATCTTCGGTACTTCGCAGCCCAACGCCAGAAACACCTGCACGAGCTTCGGCGCGGAAGACAGCCAGTCGTCGCCGCGCAGAATATGCGTAATGCCCATCCGGTGATCGTCGGCAGCGGCAGCCAGAAAGTAAGTGGGGAAGCCGTCGGACTTCAGCAGAACTTGATCGTCCTGAGTGCGGTTTTCATAGGTGATCGCGCCTCGGATTTCGTCCTGAATAACTGTGACGCCTTCCAAAGGCATCGCGAGACGCACTACCGAGGGCTGCCCCTCCCGTTCATTGCGCTCCCGGTCTTCCTCCGGCAGATAGCGGCAGCGGCGGTCGTAGCCGGTGGGCAGGCCGCGTGCCTGCTGCTCAGCCCGCATCGCATCCAGCCGATCTTTAGTGCAGTAGCAGCGGTAGGCTTTTCCGTCGGCGATGAGGCCGTCGGCGCACTTCTGAAAATAGGGGAGGTTGTGACTTTGGATATACGGCGAAGCGGGGCCGCCGTAAACCCACCATTCGTCGGGCAGGGCGGAGAAAAACCGCATACTCGCTTCGAGGTCGTAAATCCCTTCGGGAACATAGCGCCCCGGCGTTCGGTCGGTGTCTTCCAGGCGGGCAATGAACGTGCCCCCGGTGTGCCGTGCCAGAAGCCAGTTGTAGAGCGCGGTTCTGAGGTTGCCGATATGAGGAGCCCCCGTTGGGGAGGGGGCATAGCGAACGCGAACGGACATAAAAACCAGGCTCCAGTCGAGGTAGAGGGATTAGGATTTGCGAAGGTACTTGCGTTTGCTTTTGTCGAAGCCGTTGGCCAATTTTTTCGAGTCGTATACCCAGGCTCCTCCACGCTGGAAGAAACACTGGTATTCTGACAGCAGTGAAGCAACCAGCCGCCGGTTGGTTCGCCGAACGACATTGACCTCGGTGTGGAGCGTAAGAAATTCGATTCCCTTACGATAGTGCTCCATGATCTCGCGCAGAATATCGAAAGTGGGCAGACGGTCGGTTTCCGCCCGCTCTTGCAGTTCCTGCAGTTCGTTGATTCGGTTGCGCGAAATAAACATCGCCGGTTCGGTCTCATCGTTATAATTGACCTGATAGCGGTCGGCAGAGAGCCGCTCCAGCGTAAAAGTCGCCCCGGAGTCTACCGGAATTGAGCCGAACCAGTCAATCAAGCCATAAGCCAGCCGGGTTTCGTTATTAACCCAGACCTGCGCCTTCTGTCCGCCGGGAAGCAGAAATTCCGTTTCGAGGATATTGGGTTCCACCGGGAAAAAACCTGCCGGAACCTGACAGAGCGGCAGCGTGCCGATCATTTTGTGGTGGTACTTGATGACGGCGCGAACATTCGAGGGGGGGTTCTGATCGGGAGCCGGAATCGCTTCCTCATCGAGCACGTCTTGGGCAAAGGGATGACGGATTTCTTTGTCCAGCCCGCCGTCCAGTCCATCGTCTTCCAGCACGAGATCAATGGGGTCGCCGTCTTCGTCGAAGTATTGATTGACCGGAATTTCGAGCAGGCCCGGTACGCTGAAGACATAAGCCGGGATCGTTCCTGCCGGTCGGAAGCGGTTGCCGCCCACCCAGAGAACGCGCTCGTCCGTTTTCAGAACGTCCCGAAGGGTGGATAGGTCTTCCTGGTAAGTGCGGTCTTCAATTGAAATTTCGAACAAGTCGTTGAGTAGCTGATCGGCATAAACCGAAGTTTCACTGTTCAGCACTGCCGAAGCCAGCAGTTCCTTTTCCTCATCGCCAAGGGTCAGCGGCTGAGCGGCGGCCTCGGCCTCCTGCGCCTCCACCACTTCCTGCTTGGAAATTTCGGCGAAGTAAGGAATCAGCGAGGTGATGACTTCGCTGCCGATCCAGAAACCGCCGGAAAGAGGAAAGGCTCCGCTGGAAGCATAAACGGAGTTGTAGAATTTTGCTGCGTGGAACTGAACTTTGTCTCTGCGCCAGGCCAGAAATTGCAGAGCCAGATTTTTGACGGGCTTGCCGACGGCGTTCAGAAACGCCGAGATCGTGGCGGGGTCGGCGGAAAGAGCCACGCTGTCGGCCAGCTCGAAATAGGGGTAAACATTGTCATCGCTCAGGAAATTGTCGAAAAGAACCTCATCGTCCTCTTCCCAATCGGTTTTGAGAAACCAGGACAATGGGACGACGCCATGACCGGAAACCGTTGTAAAGCGCGTTCCCTCCGAGGCGAGCCGGGAAAGCGTGACCTCGAAAATCTCGGCGGGGCGGCGATAAATAAAAAACAATTCGTTGGCGAGTTCCTGAAGCCGAATTGGGCGGCCATAAGTGTCGAGCACCTTGCCCACATTCGTATCGAAGGCATTACGGGCGTCCATAAACCGCGACCAGAGCGTCCATTTGCGGTCGGTGGAAGTGACATGAGGGTTGGTGGCGAGGGCGACCCGTGCAAGCTGCACATCGAAATCGTCGCGTCCCACCGCTTTGGCCACCTCGGAGGCTTTTGCGGCTTCGCCCAGCTCGATCAAAGCCTTGGAAGCGAGATCGTTTGCAAATCGTGAAGCGAGCGTTTCGCCCTGAAGTGTGTCGGTTGCGGGTTGGGTTGCGGTTGCCAAAATGCCTCTCCTGCCAAAAATAAGAATGTTTAAGCCGCGCTATTATACCATAGAACCGGAGGGCAGAGGACGAAAGATTCAGGCAAGGGCCGTCTTTCCCCGCAGCAGGCAGGAGAGAGCAGGCAAAAGGGCGAAAAAGACCCTATGTTAAATCAGCCCTACTCCCTCGACTATCAGGTTCACTCGTTTCGTTCGCACGACGGACACGCCTCCATAAGCGATTACTGCAAACATGCCGTTCGGATCGGGTTGAAAGAAATCGGCTTCAGCGAACACAAAGACTTCGATCTGAGCGATGAATTCGTCCATCATTACGACGAGGGGGCCTACTCGGATGAACTTCAGTCTGCCCAGGCCGAGTTCGGCAAAGACCTGGTAATTCGCAAGGGCGTGGAAATTGACTATCAAGCCCCGTTCGAGAAGGAAATCAAAGCGTTTTTAGCGGCCCACCCGTTTGATTTTGTGATGGGGAACGTTCATTTCGTGGAGGGGGTGATGATTATGTCCGAGGCTTACAACGCCGGGAAAACGCGGGAGGAGGCTTACAGTGCGTACTTCGAGGCCGTGCTCGCTTCGGTGAAAAGCGGGCTTTTCGATTTTGTGGGCCACCTGGAGTACTGCAATCGGCGGGGAATCGCAGCCTGGGGAGAGTATTCTCCGGAGCCGTTTCGGAAGAATCTCTCCGAAATTTTCCGAGAAATGATCGCTCGCAGCATGACGCTGGAGTTCAATACCGGAGGACTGCATCGCGGTGTGGGCGTGACCCTGCCTACCCTTCAAACGATGACGCTTTACTACGAACTAGGCGGCAGACGCCTGACCTTCGGCTCCGACGCGCACCGAACCGAGCATCTCGCGCACGAACTGGACTGGGCCTATACGGAACTGCGAAAAATCGGCGATTGGAAACTCGTTTCGTTTGAGCATCGAACCCCGATTGAGCGCGATCTTTAGAGGTTCGATCTCGACAACAGGGGTTATCTCGCACCGATACTTTGCTCTTCACGCACTTCGGTAATGGCGTTGAAAGAGGTTTCGCTCATTAGAAAGCGTGTTTGATCCGACAAAAAGTCTCGGTACGAACGCTGCACAAACTCATCAATGCGGCGGCGGAAAACGGCTTCATCGAAGTCGCGGGCATGGGCGACGATTTCGCCGCGATCCAGGGTTATCGCCTCAAAACGTTGGACGGCCTCCGCAATGCTGTCTGCGGTTTGTTCGGCAAAGAAAACACCGGTTCGGTTTCCAAGCACTGTTTCAAGTGCCCCCCCCTTGCCGTAAGCGATCACCGGGCAGCCTGCAGCCTGGGCTTCCACCGGCAAAATGCCGAAATCTTCTTCCCCCGGAAAAATCAGCCCTTTGGCTTCGCTCAGATAGCGTGCAACCTCCTCATCCGGCTGCCAGCCCAGAATCCGCACGTTGGGGCCAGCCATCGCCCGAAGCCGCTTCTCCTCGCGTCCCGCTCCAATCACCACCAGTTCCAACCCCAATTGGTTAAAGGCTTCTACGGCGAGGTCAATTCGCTTGTAGGGAACCAGGCGAGACACCGCCAGATAATAGTTGCGGGTTTGAGGAGCCGGACTGAAGCGCGACGTTTCAACGGGGGGCGGGATGACCTGGGCCTCCCGACGATAGTGCTTTCGAATTCTCTGGCGTACCACCTGCGAGTTGGCGATAAAGCAATCTACATTGTTGGAGGTCTGCACATCCCAGAGCCGAAAATATTGAAGCAGAATGCGAACGATGCCCTGCGCCAGACGGTTTTTCACGCCTTGAATGTATTCCGGGTACAAATCCCAGGCAAATCGCATCGGGGTGTGACAGTAGCAGAGATGGCAGGTGGCCGAAGGGGTCAAAATGGATTTCGCCGCGACATAGCTGGAAGAAAGCACGACATCGTATTCACTGAGGTCGAAATCCTGAAAAGCGATCATGTAGAGGGGAAGCAGCTTGTCGCTCCGCTTTTTCAGGGCGGAAGGCAGCTTTTGCATAAAGGAAGTCCGAATGTCCATTCGAGAGAAATCTGCTGGCAGATTGTTGTAGTCAACAAAACTGGTGTAGATCGGCGCATCCGGGTACTGGGCATGAAGCGACTGAATTACACGCTCTGCACCACCGAGAACGTCTAATCGCTCATGAACGATAGCAATCTTCATATAAGTACAGCTCTCAACAAAATTTCATGAGAATTCTTTGGGGCAGGCGCACACCGCAAAGGACTTCTCGTAAGAAAGACGGCAAGCAGTGATCGGACGTGGCGCGTCGTTTCGGGGCGACCCAAGGTCGCTGCCGATAGAGGAGGGTGCAATTTATGTGCCATGCTGACTTTCCCGGTTGATTTCCCGACGGAACAGGGATTTTCTACAGTGAAGAACTCGAATCCAGCGAGCGAACGGCCTTTTCCAACTGAGTTTTTACCGAAATACTCGCGGTTCCCCCCTCAGAGGTGCGCGATTCAACACTGGATCGAACCTGGAGAAGGGCCGAGATCGTCGTGCCCTGGGCCTGAAGTGCCGGATGAAAGCCTGCGAGGGTGGGGGCGTCGAGAGTTTCGAGAGCCTGGCCTTGCCGAACGCAGTAGCGAACCACTTCCCCCACAACCTCATGGGCTTCCCGAAACGGAATCCCTCTTTTTACTAGGAAATCGGCGAGATCGGTGGCGGTCGAAAAATCGCCATAGGTTGCCCTTTCCATGCGTTCGCGGTCGAATCGGGCCGTAGCGAGCATCAGGGTCATTGCGGGAAGCACCAGAAGCAGGGTGTCTATCGCATCGAAAAGCGGCTCTTTGTCTTCCTGCAAATCTTTGTTGTAGGCGAGCGGCAGCCCTTTCATCAGGGTCAGCATCGCCATGAGGTCTCCGAAAACCCGCCCGGTTTTGCCGCGTGCGAGTTCCGCCACATCCGGGTTTTTCTTTTGCGGCATAATGCTCGAACCCGTCGTCACCCGGTCATCGAGCACCACGAAGCGGTATTCCTGGCTGTTCCAGAGAATCAACTCTTCAGAAAGCCGGGAGAGATGCATCATCACGATGGAAGCAAAAGAAAGAAACTCGACCAGGTAATCCCGATCCGAAACGGCATCGAGACTGTTCGGCAGTACGCTCTCAAAACCCAGTGCTTCTGCCACCGCCTGTCGGTCAATTGGAAAACCGGTTCCGGCCATTGCGCCCGCCCCCAGCGGAAGGCGGTTTACCCGGCGGCGAAGGTCGCGGAGGCGTTCCCGATCCCGATCCAGCATCCAGAAGTAGGCGAGCAGATGGTGAGAAAGCAAAATCGGCTGGGCGTGCTGAAGGTGAGTGGTTCCGGGCAAGACCGTTTCCATTTCGCGCTCGGCAAGAACGGTAAGGGTGGTCTGAAGCTCCCGCAGGGCCGCTTCGATAAGATCGCACTGTTCGCGCAAATAGAGCCGGGTGTCGGCAGCCACCTGGTCGTTGCGAGAACGTGCCGTGTGCAGCTTACCAGCCACCGGCCCGATGCGTTCGCGCAGCAGCCCTTCCACTGCCGTATGAATGTCCTCTGCGTCGGAGGGCAGGGTCAGAGTTCCGGCTTCAAGTTCATCCCGAAGCGAAGTCAGCCCTGCGATCAGCTCTTCCGCCTCTGAGGGGGAGAGAATGCCGCAGCTGCCCAGCATGGCGGCATGGGCCAGCGACCCGGCAATGTCCTGACGCCACAGCCGCGCATCGAACGCGAGCGAGTTGTTCAGTTTTTCGATGAGCGCATCGGTTTGACCCTCGAACCGCCCTCCCCATAATTTTTGCACTAATCGTACTCCGTTTTTCGGGGTTTGCCCACCTTCAACAGAACGGCCCCGTGAGCGGGAACTTCAACGAAATAGCCGTCGGAGAACGTGCCGAGATTTTGATGAAGCCATAAATCACGCACGGGCTGATTCGATTTTCGACCGAGCAGGCTCCAGCGCACCATGATCTTCTGGTTTTCCTCGCCGCTGTTCACGAGACCCACCGCCACCGTTCCATCGTAGAGGTCTCTTGCCCAAATTTCCCGTCCGTCTTCGTTCTGAAGGCGGCTTGCCGCTCTGCCAAGCGGGTCTTGATCAAGATCGAGCACTTCGTCGTTGGAGAGAAGAGCGAGGGTCAGCGGATCGAGTGCGTTCAGATCGCAGCCGATGAGCAGGGGGGAGGCCAGCAGCGACCACATCGAAATGTGCAGCACCTGCTCGTTCGGGGTGAGGCGGGACGGATGCGGATTGCCCCAGCCGACTTTGCCGACGATGAGCATATCGGGATCATTCCACCGCCCCGGTCCCGCGTATTTTTCGTGTCCCGCCTGCGCCTCATAGATTCCGTGAAGGCTGCTCCACGAATCTTCGATGTCGCCGGTGGTGCGCCAGAGGTTGCCGTCCACTTCCGCGCCCCATTTCCACACCTCGCCCATTCCGTACTGACACAGGCTGTAGACAATATCCCGCCCCGAATTGCGGAGGGCTTCCTTCATTGCTCTGTAGGGCTTTTGGTAACCCTCCAGCGTGTTCCCCGTTTCGATGATTCCATAGGAGCACCAGTCGTGCTTTAAGTAGTCAAAGCCCCACGCCGCATAGGTTTTCGCGTCTTGCATTTCGTGCTTCCAGCTTCCCTCGAAACCCGCGCAGGTTTTGGGGCCGGGCGAGGAGTAAAGGCCAATTTTCAAGCCTTTGGAATGAACGTAATCCGCCAGGGCTTTCAGGTCGCCGAATTTGTCGTTCGGCTTGATTTCGCCGTCCTCACGGCGGTTTCCCTGCCAGCAGTCGTCAATGTTGATGTACTGGAAGCCGTGTGCCGCCAGCCCGGAGGCAAGCATCGCATCGGTGGAAAGTCGGATTTTCTGGGCGTCAACGGCTCCTGCCCAGCAGTTCCACGAGTTCCAGCCCATCGGCGGCGTGAGCGCGAGTTTTTCTTCCCCAAAAATCAGCCGCAATTTTCGCTGAGCCGTGCCGCGTGCGTTTTTCACCGTCACGCGCACCTCGTATTTTGCGCTCGCTTCCGGTTTCGGGCGAACTTCCCTGAAGGCTCCGGTCAGCAGCCCCGTTTGGGGATTGAGCGTGATTCCCGGCGGCAGACCGGACGCGGAGAAGGAAAGCGGAGCCTCGCCTGTGGCTGGAATCAAAAATTGAAAGGGGAGTCCGGGCGTTCCTCCCGCCACCCGTGCCCCGTGAATTTCCGGTTTCGGGTTCGGAGGCAGAACCTTCAGTCGCGGCGGCGTAATGGGGGGAGCGAACGGCTTGATCTTCGCTTCAGAGCCTTCTCCAACCTCGATTTCCGCATCGAGCCAGTCGGCATGATCGAAGGCGATGCCATCCCCGCCATCTCCCACCAAAAGCGTTAGACGTTTCGCCCCTGTCAGGTCAAGGTCTATCACTTTCGCGGGTTCGCCGCGCTTCATCACGCCGCTCTTGAATTTAGGCTGACCGTCCACCCGCACCTCGAACGTCACCGTTCCCGAGCCGCTCGACTCTTCATCGTCCACGCCCACCTTTGCCCGAAAGCGCAGGGCGGCTTCACCGAGATCGAGGGTCCACTTGGAATTGGCATGAGTGCCGATTCCTGCTGGATGGCCCACGCCGCCCACCGAAAGCGGCCTTCCGCCAACGGAGCGGTTTGCCTGGGGCGTTCCCCATCCCGTGCTCATTGCGTCAAGCGAGAGGCGCGACAGCGAAACACTTTTTTGTGCCGAAGCATGAAGCGGAATAAGGCACAGCAGCAAAGCGAAAGAAGAAAACTGAGTCATGTTGATGTTTCGGCTGCGTGTGTGAAAACGCAGGGTTCGCTTTCGCAGGGTGCAGACAGGATTCAGAATTGGAAGCTGCACAAAGTATTCCCTAAAGGGTGGGCAATTTCCTTTCTGAAAAGCTTTCTTCCCGGCTCACCTTCTGCCCTCAGCGCGGGGCCTCCGGTTTCTCATTTTGCTCAAGCGGGATTTTTTCGGGCGACCACCGCAAACTGAGGAAATTTCGTGTCTTCGATTCGATGCATCAGCAGGGCATTGAGTAAACTCCATTTTCTTGAAACCGCCGGGCGAATCCCCTCTATCCGCTCGACGTGAAAGCCGCACGTATGAAACAGCGTTTCGATGCTGCTCTGAGTGAAAAACCGCAGGTGGGTGCGATCCAGAACGCCGTGATCTTCGTACTCCCACTTTCCCTGAACCACCACCTGATAAAGCACCGGGAAGTAGCGAAAATTCGGAATGGAAGCGACGATACTGCCGCCGGGATTGAGCAGTACGGCGGCATAGCGCAGGGCTTCGCCGGGGTCAAGCAGGTGCTCCAAAACGTCATTGAGAACAATGCAGTCGAAATACCCGTTCGGTAACTCCAGGCCCGGCGCAAACGGAGCGCAGAGAACTTGATCCAACACTCCTTTTGCACTTTCGGCGGAAGGCGAATGCATCTCAACGCCCCAAATTTCTGCCTTGCGTGTTTTTTTGATCTGCGCTCCAAACTCACCTCTGCCGCAGCCGACCTCCAAAAATAGTTTTGCATTTTCTGGCAGAAACCGCATCATTTCGCTTCTCGGATTGGAATAATAGGAAGCGGCTTTTCGGGCGTAATCTTCTTCGAGGGGATGGAGGGGTGAGGTCATAGCAGGAATGCTCTCTTCCATTATAGCCCGATGATGAGCAGCAGCAGAGCTTTTTGCGTGTGGAGGCGGTTTTCCGCCTGCTCATAGATGGAGTCGGCATGGCGGGTCATCACAGCGTCGGTGATTTCGTCGCCTCGGTGCGCGGGAAGGCAGTGCAGGGCGATGCAATTGGGCTTTGCGTGGGAAAGCAGGTCTTCGTTCAACTGATAGGGAGCAAAAATACGGGCGCGTTTTTGCGTTTCGGCTTCCTGCCCCATGCTGGCCCAGACATCGGTGTAGATCGCGTCGGCGTCCTTGACGGCGGCTTTGGGATCGGTTACGATTTCGATGGCGGCTCCGGTTTCTCGCCCGATCCGGCGGGCTTCAGCCACATAGCGTTCCCAGGGCAGATACCCTTGCGGGCAGGCGGCAGAGAGGTTCACGCCCATTTTGGCGCAGGCGAGCAAAAGGGCGTGAAGGACATTGTTTCCATCGCCCACATAAGTTAGTTTCAGTGCGTTGCCGAGTTCTCCTTTTTTTTCCCGCAGCAGCATGAGGTCGGCAAAGGCTTGAATGGGGTGCTCGTCGTCGCTAAGCGCGTTGATAATCGGGATAGTGGCGAACTCGGCCAGACCCGCGACGGTGCTGTGGGAAAACACTCGTGCCGAGATCACGTCTACCCAGCGAGAAAGTACATTTGCAACATCGGGAATGGACTCGCGGCTGCCCAGCCCCACCTCCTGCGGGGTCAGGTTGATGGCATGACCGCGCAGATGCGCCATACCTGCCTCGAAGGAAACCCGTGTTCGCAGCGAGGGCTTCTCAAAGAGCATGGCGAGGGTACGCGGATACTGCCACTCCACCCCCGGCTGACGTTGAAGATCAAGGGCTTTGAGCCCGTCGGCGACTTCCAGAACGGAGCGGAATTGATCGGGCGACACATCGAAAAGGGTGACGCAATCGCGCTTGCGCCACCCGGCAGAATCGGCCTGGATCAGTTGTTGTACGGTCGTCATAAACTCATTTTCACCGATGGACACCACAGATCACAGGTTGAAATAAAAACGCTCAAAAGTGTCGTGCTGCCATTTTCGTTCGCTGCCTCTAACGGTGCTCTCTGGGACGCAATCTCTGTTTGAAACTAAACTTTAAGGAAACGCCGCCAGAGCGGGCGGGATTCGTAGGATTTCTTGCGGGTGCGCTTTTCCCGATGTTCGTGTGCGCCCTCTTCGTCGCGGGAGGCGGCGTAAGTCTCGACTGCCGTCAGGGTTTTTTCGTAAGTCAAACCGGTGTTGCGAAGAACGCTGCCAGCAATCCCGCCGTCTTCGATCAACATTCCCAGCAAAACGTGGCGGGTGTCAATTTTTTCGTCGCCGAGCTTTTTACATTCTTCTCCAGCAATGGCAAGAATCTCCTGAACGCGAGGCGTCAGCTTCAAGTTGTCTTCCATGCTGGAGTTACCCCGGTGGCATTGGGCCTCACAGGTCTGCTTCAGCTTCTCCCGGTCGAGCCCCAGCGTTTTGAGGACGGCGGTGCCGGAACTGCGCTCTTCCAGAAGCCCGATCAGGAAATGCTCGGTGTGAACAAACCGATGCAGGTCTCGTGCGGCTGCCGCCTGTGCATTGGCAAGAGTGCGGCGAACCCCTTCGCTGTGTGCGAGTTTCATGGATAGATCTCCCCAGTCGAGAATTGCGGCGGCTTCGCTGCCCCCTTGAGACTAGCGGCATTTACTGCACGGCGAGGTTTTTCAGTAAGGATTGGAGCGTTTGAACCACCCGGCTGCCGTTCTGCACAGTGACACAGAGCGGCGGCAGAAAACGCAGCGTTTTGTCGCCCGTTGCGTTCACGATGATACCCGCTTCCCGCAGTTTTGTCTGCATCTCTTTTGCATAGGGTTGAGCAAAATCCATGCCAACCATCAACCCCTTTCCGCGCACCTCCGAAATGAGATCGGGATGCTCCGCCCTCAAAGCCCTCAACCCCTGCCGGAAGGACGCGCCCACTGCTGCCGCGTTCTCCATTAAATTCTCGGATTGCAGCACTTCAAGGGTGGCGAGTGCCGCCGCACACGCAAGCGGCTGCCCCCCAAACGTGGAGCCGTGATCGCCGGGAACAAGCGTTTGCGCCGCCCCGCCGCGTGCAAGACAGGCCCCGATGGGAAACCCGTTGCCCAGTCCTTTTGCCAGGGTCACCAGATCAGGAACTACCCCATATCCCTGAGAGGCGAGAAAATTTCCGGTGCGCCCCATGCCGCACTGCACCTCATCGGCGATGAGCAGCACCTTTCGCTCGTCGCACAGTTGACGCAAGCCCTTGAGAAATTCGGGGGTCATCGGGTGGATGCCGCTTTCGCCCTGAATCGGTTCTAGAAAAACGGCACAGGTTTTTTCTCCGATCAAGCGTTCAGCGGAAGTCAGATCGTTGCGCTCGCCATAGAGAAAACCGGGAACGAGCGGAGCGAAGGGGGTTTGGTATTTCGGCTGAGCGGTGGCGGAGACCGCTCCCATTGTGCGCCCGTGAAACGACCCCGTGAAAGTGACGATCTCCTCGGCGTGTTCGCTTTTGTTTTGCTTGCCCCATTTGCGGGCGATCTTAAGGGCGCACTCGCTGGCTTCCGCCCCGGAATTGCAGAGAAAGGCACGCTCCATTCCGGTTAAAGCCGTAAGTTTCGCCGCGAGTTTTCCTTGCAGTTCGTTGTAAAAGAGGTTGGAGACATGAACCAGTTTGGAAGCCTGCGCCGAAATCGCCTGGGCGACGTGCGGGTGGCAGTGCCCCACAAGCACCACCGCAATACCGCCGAGAAAGTCGAGGTACTCTTTGCCGTTGCCGTCCCAGAGTACTGCGCCCTCGCCGCGCACGAAAAGAACGGGGTTGCGGGCATACGTGCCCATCACCGCCTCGGCTTCGATCTCGCGGATTTCATCGAGCGTCGCATTCGATGCGCTCATCTCAAACGCCATCGGTTTTTCTAATAAAGTGTTCATGGCTGGGTCTATTCCTTTTCTGATGCCGTCGGAATGAATTCGCCGACATCGAAAAATCGCTCGTTACTCCTCGCGTCCTGCCTCGACCGCCGAGTGCAGTTCCAAAAACATTGAGCGTACCGATCTATCCAGACGGTCGGCGAACTTGGCGGGCAGGCTACGGACGGCGATCATCTCCTGCACGTCCGCCAAATCTTTCAGGCGGTGCGGCGCACTCAAGCCAGAAGCGAGTTTGAGTTCGAGAAGACGTTCGAGCGTCAGAGTTCTCACGCCGTCTATCGTCTCGAATGAATGCTCCGTGCTATCGGTGAGAGCGGGGTCGGGAAACGAAACCGCTTTGGGCTTCCCATCGCCGGGAAACTCGCCCGACGTAATGACCTCAATCGGTACATTGGTGACGGTCTCGCGAAATTTTCGAGTTGCGCCATCGAAGGCGGGACGGTAGCCGCGCCCCAACAACTCCGCTCGGAATCGCTCCAGCCCTTCACGAGTCAAAAGGAGATCAATGTCTTCGGTGAAGCGGCGATAGCCGTGCTGATTGAGCGCGACCGCCCCGATGACGCCGTACTCGATCCCCCGCATCTCCAAATCCCGAACGAGTGTTTTCAGAGCGTCGTTCATCATGCCTTCTCCTCGCAAGAAGCGGACACCCTCCGCATAAGTCGCGGTCGGTGAAAGTAAGGTTTGCTCGAAGTCCAGAAGGGGAAGGCTCATGTTGCCTCCTGCGATTGCAAAAGTGTGCGTTGCCATGAAAGAATCCGAATCGTGAGTAATTCTCGGATTGTCTCCTGAGCGGATAAACCCTGCTGCCTCATCACAGACCAAATTCCGGTTGGACTGTTTTGGCGCCAACCTCGTTCTTTCTCGACTTCACGAATTATTTTTCCGTCGAGATAAGTTCTGTGCATCTCACAGGCAGTCTCAAAGCCGTTCAAGTAGGTCACTAGGCACCACTCGTCCTCTTTTCCAACGTACATCAAATAACGCTCGGAAACATTTTCGAGATGAAGGATAATCGCCTTGATTTTTTTGATTTCGTCTTCATTTTTCATGATTACTTGCCCGCCGCAGAGTGCTGCTGAGGTTTCGTTCAGCGGCTAACCTTCCGGTTTGACCATCGTTCCGATACCGGTGTCGGTGAAAATTTCGATGAGCAGCGAATGGGGCTGGCGTCCGTCAATAAGGTGAGCGCGGGGAACGCCGCCCTCGACCGCCGCCACACACGCCTCCAATTTAGGGATCATCCCCCGCTCTGCCGCACCGCTCTCGATCATCGCTTCGGCCTCGGCAGTGTCCATCACCGAAATCAGCGAGGATTTGTCGGAGTAGTCCGCGTAAAGCCCCTCGACATCCGTCAGCATCACGAGTTTGGAAGCCCCCACCGCCGCCGCAATGTATCCTGCGGCATGATCTGCGTTGACGTTGTAACTCTGCCCGTCGGAGCCAATCGCCACACTGGAAATCACGGGAATATAACCTTGTTCCACCAGAAGGTTGAGTAGATCGGTGTTTACCTGCGCGATCTCTCCGACAAAGCCGAGATCGCCCGCCTCTGATTCCATCTTGCAGGCAATGAGCAGATTCGCGTCTTTGCCGCTTAAGCCCACCGCCTTTGCCCCCTGCTTGTTGAGCAGTGACACAATACCCTTGTTCGTTTTTCCCGCCAGCACCATTTCGACAATTTCCATCGTCGCCTCATCGGTCACCCGCAAGCCGCCGATAAACTGCGACTCGATGCCGACCTGACTCAGCATCGCGTTGATTTCGGGGCCGCCGCCATGCACCAAAATCGGACGAATTCCTACATAATGCAGCAGCGCAATGTCCTGCATCACCTGCGTTTTAAGGGCGTCATCAATCATGGCATTGCCGCCGTACTTCACGACGACGATTTTGCCGTAGAACTGTTTGAGATAGGGGAGGGCTTGAATCAGCACCTCAGCGTGTTGTTCGGGTGTCAGCATAGGATTAAAATTAGGGATGGAATAGAGGCCGCCGTCTTATCTCTACGTATGGTACTCCGCGTTGATTTTAATGTAATCGTAGGAATAGTCGCAGGTGAAGACGGAGGCGGATTCGTCGCCCATTTGCAGGTCTACGGTCAGCGAGATTTCGGAGTGGCCCGCGAGATAGGCGTGAGCGGCGTCCCGGTCGAAGTCCACGCCGCGCCCTTCGGAGCAGACGACGATTTCACCGATTTTTACTTCTAGGACTGCCAGGTCAAGGGGAACGCCCGCCCTTCCCGCCGCCATGAGAATGCGTCCCCAGTTCGGGTCGCTGCCGAAAATCGCCGTTTTGACGAGCGGTGACTCGGCGATGGTTTTGGCGATTTTGTGGGCGTGCTCCTGAAGGGCGGCATGAATGACGTTGACGGTGACCAGCTTGGTGGCTCCTTCGCCGTCCCGTGCGATTTCCTTCGCCAGCTCAATGCAGAGGCGGGAAAGTGCCTCGACAAAATCCTCGAATCCTGCCCCTGTTTTCGAGGTGATTTCCCCTTCGCCCATGCCCGATGCCAGCAGCAGGCATAGATCGTTCGTGGAGGTGTCGCCGTCTACGGTCACCGAATTAAAAGAAACCGCTGCGGCACGGGTGAGGGCCTCCTGCAAAAGATCGGAAGGCATTCGCACATCGGTGGTGAGAAATGCCAGCATCGTCGCCATATTCGGGGCGATCATGCCGGAGCCTTTGCACACTCCGCCTATCCGAATGGGGGCGACCCAAGCATCAGAGTCTACTTCGACGGCGGCATACTTCGGCTCGGTGTCGGTGGTCATAATCGCTTCTGCCGCCCCCATGTCTGCCTCCGGCCCCTCCTCCAAGGAAGCGACCGCGTTTTCGATCCCGGCTTCGAGTTTGTCCATCGGCAGGAGGTGACCGATAATTCCGGTGGAGGCGGTCAGCACGAGATCGGGGGCAACATGAAGCCTGCGGCTCACCCAGTCGGCCAGCGTTCGGTTGTCCTCTTCGCCGCGCTCGCCGTTCAACGCATTGGCATTGCCAGCATTAACGATCACGGCGCGGGCTCTGCCGCCGCGTGCCACTCGCCGCGAGTATTGCACACAGGCCGCCTGCACCCGATTGGTGGTGAAAACGCCAGCCACACTTGCTTCGCTGTCGGAAACCAGCAGCATCAAATCGTTGCCGAGGGTTTTTAAGCCGCAGCGCACGCCCGCCGCCACAAAGCCTTCCGGGTAGGTGACGCCCGCGCCGCTCACTTTTTTCCAGACGGTTAGCATCCGCTTGTTTCCTTTGTAGAGGTTAATTCCTTAAACCAGTATTCATCACCTTCATCGGCCGCATAACCGAGCTTCGTGTAGAGAAGGCGGGCCGGTTTGTTGTTGAGGTTTGTGAGAAGGCCGAGTTTGAGAAAGCCTGCTCTGGCGGTTTCCGTTTCGATGTGCCGAACCAGTTGAGACGCAATTCCCCGCTGCCGGTAGTCAGGATGAACGGCCACGCGCCAGAGAAACGCCATTCGTCCGTTGTGGCTCCAGAGGGCCGTGCCGACAATCTTTCGCGTCGCCGGGTCTATGGCCAGCCACGCGCCGCCTGCACCCTTGAGCAGGCGTTCCATCTGAGAAAAGGTAAAGGGAGTGCGTCCGGTTTTCGACCAGAGATCGAGTACCGCAGGGTAATCCTCCGGGGCATAAGGACGGAGCGAAATCAAGATCATTTAAGGAAACCCTCCTCCGATGTGAACTAAGCCAGCAGTTTCAGGAAAGCCGTACATCAGGTTCAGGTTCTGAACCGCCTGCCCTGCCGCACCTTTGATCAAGTTGTCTAAAGCCGAAACGACCGTCACCCGACCGGTTCGGGTATCCACGCTTAAGCCGAGATGACAGCGGTTCGAACCGAGCGTGTGCTTGGTGGCGGGCAGGCTGCCCTCTTCGAGAACGACGACAAACGGGGACACGACATAAAATTCGCTGTAAAAGGCCAGCAGTTCCGGGGTGGAAAGCGGAGAGGTGAGTTTGGCATAAACGGTGCTCAGCATTCCGCGAGTTATCGGAATCAGGTGCGGGGTAAAGGTAAGCGGAACCTCCGGTGTATGAGTAAAAGCGGCAATGGCCGCCTCCATTTCGGGGGTGTGCCGATGTGCTCCGGCGATGTTGTAGGCACTCACGCTTTCGTTGATCTCGGAAAAATGGGTTCCAAGTCCGAACTTCGCTCGCCCTGCTCCCGAAACCCCCGACTTGGCGTCAATGACGATCCCCTCTGTTTCGATGAGGTTTTTTTTCAGAAGAGGAGCGAGCGCGAGCAGTGAGGCGGTGGGATAGCAGCCGGGATTTCCTACAATCTTCGCCGTTTGGATTTGCTCGGCGAACAGTTCGGGCAAGCCGTAGACTGCCTCGGCATTGAGTTCGGGCGAGGCATGGGGAGTTCGATAAATTCGTTCATAGAGGGCTGGATCGCGAAACCGAAAATCGGCGGAGAGGTCTACGACTTTGAGTCCCTTTTCGATCAGTCGGGGGGCAGAATGCATGGCTTTCCCGTTTTCCTGCGCCAGAAAAACGGCGTCGCAGGCTTCGATCTCGGAGCCATCGCCAGCAGGCGAAAATCGCAGGTTCGGAAGAGAGCCCGCTAGATTTGGGAAAGAGGCCGTGATCGGCTTGTCCGCATAGGTTTCGGAAACGGCAGTGGTGAGGGTGACGTGCGGATGCTGCGCTAAAATCCGCAGCAGCTCTCCGCCCGCGTACCCGGACGCGCCGATTACCCCCGCTTTAATAGGATTGTGTTCGCTCATTTGTTCTGTCTTCTCAAAAATTTTGTCCGCTTGAAAAATCTGACCTCAAGAAACGAAACCGCCGCCCCTCTCTGGTACGAGACAGGCGGCGAAACAAAAACGCCGCGAGCCTCCAGAGAGTTTCTCGCGACGGGAAAAGTGCTTAAATCGAAACCACACAAAACGGCGCGAGACGCTAAAGACGACGCTCGCGGCGACGGAGACCCAAAACCAGTGCTGAAGGGGGAACGTTCAATCGTCTGTCCGTTTCGGTGAAGTGAGGATTAGTATAGCCGCTCCCGAAAGGTTCTGTCAACCTTTCGGAAAGATTTTTTGGAAAATCGGTGGGAAGGCTTTTGGTCGGAGAGTGGAGCAACGTTGCCTTTCGCCCGAAGGTTTCAGCCTTCGGCAAGGAGGTAAGCGTCCTACAGGACGGAGTGCAAACTATTCTCTTGTTCGGAGGAAGGTCGCCAAAGGCTTCAAGACCTGCATTTCAATGTAGGTCTAAAGGGAAGGCGGGAGTCTTTAACCTGCCGGTACAGTAAGCCGAAAGCAGAGCGCGGAACCCAAGGGGTTCCGCGCTCTGCTTTTGAGATGGGTCTCAAGCCGTCAGACTAGTTGCAGTTCGGGTGAGCCGCGTCTGCGTCGGTCGTCCAGAGGCAGATGTCGCCGATGACTTTGTCGTAGTTGATGGCTTTGGCATGGCCGTCGGCAAACTGCACGTTGATCTGACCGTTGTGGCGAGATTTGCCTTTTTCGATTTCTGCCTGAGCGTTGGCCAGTTCGGTTCCGCCTCGGTAGCTCCAGTCGTCGTTGCCGATATTTTTCCAGTAGTTTTTGTACTGACCACCCTGAGCATTGACATAAGCGATTTCGTCGGGGCAGCCCGCCTGAGCGCAGTTGGTGACTTTTCCGCTCTGGTTGGTGATGTCGGGAACGGCTCCGTAGTAGGTCGCAGAAAGAACCATAATGATTCCGGCGGAGCGGCTCAATGCTGCGTAGGAGACCGATTTCGGCTGTCCGTTGGCGTCATTGAAAGCACCAGCCGGGGAGAGCCACGCATCGTTATGAGCGTAGGAGTTCTGTCCGCCATAGTTGCGGCCTACTGCACCCGGTGCATTGAAGTCATGGGTGACATTGCCGCCAGGAATGAAGGCGTTCGGAGCAGAAGGATCGGAATAGATGCCCCAGTTTTTGGTGTAGGGGTTCAGCAGGTGGGCCCAGAAGTATTTCTTTTCGGAACCACCCTGATAGTTTTTCGCTTCAGGAAGCAGATTGCCTGCGCCGTCCTGATAGGCCTGGCAGGTGGTAGGGCAGTTAAAGCGGTGCGGGTAGAACTGCTCATCGTAGTCCTGAACATACATCAGAGTTGCAGTACCGATTTGTTTCAGGTTGGACAGGCTGGAGGTTTGTCGTGCTTTGGCGCGAGCCTGAGCGAAAACCGGGAAAAGGATCGCGGCCAGGATTGCAATAATGGCGATGACGACCAAGAGTTCGATGAGGGTGAAGCCCTTGCGATTCATAAAATTCTTCCTCTCAAGATAAGAAAAGTGAGACAGTGTGCGAACGACAGCAGTAGAAGCACTTTCGGTCTGCACGCGCTGGATGTGCATTAGATTGTTACTACTCAACCGTTTTAGGATTGCCAGACATTATGATAACACGAAATCCTTCCTTCTTGTGTTAAGATAAGGTTAAGATTATGTTAAATTTTTGGCGACTCAGAGGCGGTATCGGTGAGTAACAGCGTGCTATCTGTCGGACTTGCATCTGTGAGCAAATGTTCCATCTGTGTGACGGGAGGCGCGAGGGCAGGGGTTCGGTCAGCGGAAATCTCTTTTCGCCGCTTCAGTGAGGAAGTGAGAGCCTTCACTTTTTCTTTTGAGGCTGCATACGCCTCCTGATACATCAGCCGCGCCTGCTTTGAGGTCAGCGACTGCCCGGTTTCGTAGTAAACAGCGGCGGCTTTGCCAATCGTCACGGTTCCAGCGTAGGCAATGCTCGCCTTTGCCGCAAATCCGACAAATGGAATTGCCCCGGTGAGTTCGCGAGCAATGGCTCGCCACCCGACTGCGTTTCCGATCAGGGGCACGATCTCTTTCATTCGGCTTGCATAATCAATCGGCAACCCGTAGGCGGCGGCAATCCGAAGCGTCATCATAATCTGATTTTTGGTGAGAACGACTACATCGGACAGGGCGTTCACCGGCAGCAGCACACTCAGCAGGGGAAAAGCAGAGGTGATCCCCGTCAGCAGAGAAAACTGAGCATTGGCCGCCGCCGTCGTCTGGATCAGCTGTTGAACGACAGACGGGCGAAATACGGGAAAACGCCGCGCCAGTGCCAAATGAAGATCGGGACGATCTGCCAGAATGCGTTCGAGCGTCGCCTCCCACCCGCCCAGGAGTTCCGCAGCATAAAGCGAGATTCCGCCGGGAGCGTCGAGGGTGTCGGCGTCGAGAGCGATCACCAAGTCGTAGCAGCCGGAGCCTTGCGGAAACCCGTCCTCCGCCGTAAACCCCCGATAGGCTTTGACACTGAAAATTCCCAGCGACTTTTGTGCCTCCCGACATGCCTCCTCCAACCCGACCAGGGCAATTTCGAGCGGGCGATCCGCTTCACGCAAAATATCGTTGATTGAGACACCCTTAATGATGTTCCAAAAATCTTTCGGGCCGCCTATTTTTGCCATAAAATCCTCATTGCAGAAAAAAGGGGCGCGAACGTAGTCGGCCCCTTTTCCCTTTTTTCTGAACAGGATGAAACAATCCTATTTGAAGACCGAGTCGCTGAGTCTTTGATTGACCTTGATGCTTCGGTACGCGGTCGCCCCCGCTTTTTGTCCCTGATTGTTCAGCACTTCAATCGAGGAGGGAAACCAGACGCCGGAAGTCACCTCAGTCGGGTTTTTGTAGAAAAAAGTCGCGCTCAGTTTCCCTTCCTGCGTGTATTCTTCTCGTTTGAGCGTGATCCGGGTTTTCGGATCAATCCACACCATTCGGTGCGAAGTATCGAGATTTTTGTTGCGGTAGCTGATCCGAAAAACCGCGCAGTTTTTCCCCTCATAAGGGCGAATTCCCTTAAACTCCGCCACCGTGTAGCCGAGATACCCTTCCGAGATCATGCCGATGTCGAGCAGCGTTTTACGCTTGCCGGGAGTTTCACCCAGGTCGTCGGTTTTATTCAAGCCCAAACCCGGAATCCGAACGATCTGCTTTGTACCATTGACGATCAAAGTGGCGTGAGAGGTTCCGATGTTTCCGTCGAGGCGCAGTTTGTTCTCGTCTTTGTACTGAAGGGAAATATCCCCCTTGATTTTGTACATCAGGCCGAAGTCCTTGTTGATTTTGCGGCCCGCGTTGTCGTCGTGCTGGAGAACTTTCATGGTGGCGGTGAAATCATCGAGTTTCCGTGAGACATAATCGTTGATGTTGCTGCTCTGTGCTTCGGCGGACGAAGCCGCCGCAAACGCAAGCAGGCCGAAAGCCGAAAAAGCGGGTCTGTTTAAACGCACCGGGTTTCCTCCTGGAAATGGATTCGAGCCGGAAGGTTCCGGCAAAAGGATGGAAGACATTCGCCTCGGATTATCAGGTATAACGGAAACTATTCCGCCTGTGTTGAGGCCGTCCCAGTCAATTCAATGGATTAGACCCCGCAAACCCCAAGGGAGTTTCGATTTTGTCGCAGTTGCCTGCCTTGCTCGAAGGCACTTACATTCATGCCCAGGGAATCGGGCGCGTCACGGAGCAGCGTCTGTGGGACTCCGGGGCGCGAACCTGGACGCAGTTTCTCGCCGATCCCGAAGCGTTTCCGCTGACCCGTTCGCAGCGGGCCCTGCTTACGCCTGTGGTCGAAGAGTCGGTGGTGCGCCTTGAAGCGGAAGATTTCGGCTGGTTTGCCCGCCTGCTTCCGCAGTCCGAACACTGGCGGGCTGTGCCCTCGTTCGGACATCGCCTTCTCTTTCTGGACATCGAAACGAACGGCGGAATGAACCCGGACGACCTCACCGTGATTGGTGTCCACGACGGGCGGCGGCTTCAGCAGTATGTACGGGGTCGGAATCTGGAGAGGTTCCCGGAGGCCCTGGAAGACGCCGCCCTTCTCGTAACGTTTTATGGAACCGGATTCGACCTTCCCTTTCTCAAGCGGGCGTTTCCCGATCTGCCTTTTCCTCAGCTTCACGTAGACCTCTGTTTTATGCTAAAACGAATCGGACTGCGCGGCGGGCTGAAAAAAATCGAAGGGCAGCTGGGCATACAACGCTCGAGTGCAACGGCGGGGCTTTCGGGGTGGGATGCCGTGCGGCTCTGGCGCGAGTATGGGGCGGGGCGGCAGCGTTCGCTCGACATTCTGCTCGAATACAACGCCGACGATGTACGGAATATGTCCGATCTGCTCGCTGAAGGCTACCGCCGCCTTGTCTACCGAACCCTGACCGGGGCGGCCTAAATCTCTGTCCAGACCCCGCCGTTTTGTGAGGAGCTCTGGCAGGCGGCAATCACCTTTTGAGTTTCTAATCCGTCCCTGAAAGTGGGAGAGTAGGCAGAAGGGGCGCGTCCCTCGTCGCGGGCGGCGACGTTGGCGACAAAATCGTACACGCTGTGGATGTGAAAATTGATCCAGCCCGCCCTGTTTTTAGTCGCGCCAAGGGCATAGGGCTTAGGGTAGCGCATCACGGACTCGATTCGGGTGTACCCGCGTTCACCGCCCAGTGAGGCTTCGGGCTTGGTCGCGTCGTAAACGTCGAGCCAGTCGGCTTCCATGAGATTGAATTTGATGCCGCCGCGTGAGCCGTGCAGCTCGATCCGCAGTTCGTCCTGAACCCCGGTCGCCAGCCGCGAAGCTTCTAAAACCCCCATCGCTCCGCCGTCTAACAGGCATTGTGCGGCGGCTTGATCGTCCACATCCACCGTTTTCATCTGCCCGGTCCGGGGGTCTTTGCGCTCTGGGATCAGCGTTTGCAGTACCGCCGAAGCCCGCGCAAACTCCCCGGCTCGTCCAACGCCTGTTTCAGAGAGCAGAGCACGTACCAGGTCAATAAGGTGCGCTCCCAGATCGGTGATGGCTCCGCCGCCGCTTCGGGAAAAGTCCAGCCTCCAGGAAAAGGGGCGTTCGGGCGAAATGTACCCGGCGTGCAAATAGGCCCCGCGAAACCCGAAAAGGTCGCCGAGAAAACCGCCTTCCAGGAGCTCCCGGGCCCGCAGGATCGCAGGAATAAAGCGATAATTAAAGGTCATCTGCCCGATCACGCCCGCGTTTTGGGCGGCCTCACAGATCGCTCTCGCCTCCCCGACGTTAAGGGCCAGCGGCTTATCGCAGTAGATGTGCTTTCCGGCTTTGAGGGAGGCCAGCACCACTTCGGCGTGATTTGCGTTGGGGGTGCACACGTGAATCAGATGAATGTCGTCGCGGGAAAGCAGGTCGCGATAGTCGCGGGTATCGAACCGAAACCCGGCCCCTTCTTTGGCTTTGAGGCCGCTTTCCGGGGTGGCGGTGGCAACGCCGATGAGTTCTGTTCTCGCGGGAAGCGGATCATAAAAAAGCGGCAGGGATCGGTGCGCGTGACTGTGCACCTTGCCGATAAATCCGTATCCCACCATCCCGACGCCGAACGTTTTCATTAGGTCTCCTGCCTACACCCGCCTCGCCCGTTTTGCCAGGGATTTTTGAGTGCCGCCCAGGGGCAGCTTCTCCCGCCGAAACTGCCGGGCAAGCAGCTGGAAAAAGGCATCGCGCTCCGCCCCGCGAACAATCGCCAGTTCATGCGCTTCTGCCAGAGCCACCGGATAGCCGCCGCCCTTACACGCTTGATCGTAAGCCAGCGCGTGAACCTGAGCCAGCAAACCGGCCTCTTCCGTCACCCAGCGCGGCAGTTCGATTCGGGCCACCTCCGCCCCCGTATGCAGATAAAAAAAGCGGGTTTTCAGTCGGTCAGGGTACTGCGCCAAAATTTTAGAAGAGGACTCGAATACCGCAGAACGTTCTCCCGGCTTTAGCACGGCGGCAAACAATTGAGCATCAGTGACACGCTCCACCCCGGCACATTCCGGCACGACATAGAGCGGGTGAAGCCGTTGAAGCCGATATTTGCAGTGCTGGTCGCATTTCGCTCCTTTGTGAGCGGGGCACGCCCACACCTTCAGCGAATTGACCACATCTTTGCTTTGCGGGCTGCTGATGTAGCCGACCAGGGGAACGCCGTTTTTCTGCGCTTTCGTCAAGGCGGCAAAAAAGGTCTGAAGCGACTTTTCCCGAAAGGCATCCGCTTCCGGCTCCAGCGTCCACAGAATAAGCGATCCATCGAAAAGAGCGAGCGCAGGGGTTTCAGAAGACTGCGCCTCGGTGAGAGAAGCCAGAGCTTCACATTCCGCCAGAAACCGTTTGATGGAAAGCCGCTTGCCTGAAAACTGCGTGGCTCCGTCGGGTGTGTCTTCCAGCATCTCGTCATCTACGGCATAAATCGCAGGGGTGGTTGTCAGGGCAGGGCGTTCTCTCACCCCGTAGGGCAGCGTGATCGTGCCGACGTTCAGAACGTAACACTCTGCCGCATCGTGGCGATCCGGCACGATTTGCGAACCATCTGCTGAAAGAATCCGGTGTCTTTCGGGGCGGGGCGGGGCAGAAGCAACCGTATCGGGCGGCTCCGTCCAGCCCGCGAGAAGCCAGGAAGTCCGCGCCTCCGCGATTTTTTGGCGTGTGGCCTCCCATTCTGTCGGGGCTTCGCGCAGCCTGCGCCCCGCCTCCTGCAGTGCAACCCGAAACCGGGAGTGAGCATCCGTCTGAAGCCGGGTAAAGTCGTTGACCTGTTTTGAGAGGCGGGTGAAGTCGAGCATAATAAAAGGTCGAAAGGTTGGATCGGTTTTGCCCTTTGCCGCACAAGCGGTGACGGGGTGAGAGGATAAGAGGGTGAGAAATGCAAAATCGTCTTAAGCAAAGTCACCCGGCGCATTTCTCCGTCCCCCTCTCACTGCTCTCGCAGGGTCTCCGGGGCCAGCCCCATCTGAAGGCAGAACTTACGATAGGCGACTGGGGAAATTTCCGAAGGCTTGATTTCGCTGCGCCCTCCCCAGAATACATTCGTATAGGTCACCGGGATACCCAGGGATTCAAGGTGAGCATCCATCGCGGCTTTGTGCGCCAGCAGCAGCGATTTGTCGGTTCCGTGCGCCACCCCCATCACGTTCACGTTCCTGAAGGCGGGGCCGCCCTCGCGCCAGTAGGCATGGGTCATAATCAAAAATCGCCCAATTTCGCGCCCTGCCCGCATTTCGCTGCCGGGCGGCACGGCCCAGTGGAACAGGGCGTTGTAGCGGGTTACGCGAATGTCGCCTGCGGTGGGCTTGACGTGCTCCAGAAAGGTGGAAAACCGACCGATGACCCTGCGTTCGTTCAGGTTGTGGGAGACGCGGTAAAACGTTTCGAGGGAAACGCCGGCTTCTTCAGCACGGGCTTTCCAGAGATCGCGCACCAGTTCATGCGGGTCGAATTCGCGCTTGAGGGAAGTGAGAACGCGCCATTCCAGATCGGACAGTTCGACGAGGTGGGTTTCCTGAACGTCGGCCGGAGCGTCTGATTTCGCGCCGACTTCCAGTTCTTTACGCCGGAGATGCCCCACGCCCAGCACGAACAGGCATTTCGCAGGCAGCAGCAAAAACTCTTCGGCCCCGGTTTTTTGCGCCAGAAATTCGCAGTGCCGGGTCATGGAATAGTCGGCGGGAACTTTCAGCGTTGTCCAGAGGCGATAGGCGGAGCCGGGAGTGTCGGCATCGGTGGAACGGATCACGACGTGGCCCGAAAACGGGTCCTGCTCAAACATAAAATCAAACGCAGAATTGAGTTTATCCGGGGGAACACGCCAGGCCACGAGCGCACCGGGGGCGAGGTTGGTGGCGAGCAGGGTTTGGCGAACGCGGCGGATCGTTCCGGCTTCCAGCATCGCCCGAATTCGAGTCAGCACCGTTTCGACGGAGAGTTCGGTGAGGCGGGCGATTTCGCCGAAGGGATCGGGTAAAAACCCGGCGATTCGGTCTTCGGAGACGGCGAGAATGGCGGCGTTGGTCGGGTCGGTGATTTCCACCGGAATTTGCGGAATAAGGGCAGCATTCATGCCCTTATTCTACCGCATGGAACCGAAAAACGTTTGTGCCGAGGAGCCGAAACGCTCAGTCGTTGAAATCTCCGTCTTTCGGGTCGAGGGAATACGTCCAGGTTAGAATATCCTGAATTTCGCTGGCCCAGCCGCAGGAGGCACTAAAGCCGATGTAGCCGCGATCCTTGCCCACAAAGGCAGGAATGTCGATGTCATAAGACTGCTTCGAGGTCGCGCCCGTCTGCGTGTCGGTGATCGTCACTTTCATTTTTTTGTTTTTGTACGCCAGCTTCGCCTTGAAGAGATGAGTGCTGTGCAGGTCTATGGTGTCGGTATAGAGGTTGTAGGAAGGCTGGGTGGGGGCAGCACCGTTCGTGTACATTCCGGTGGAACTGCGTCCCTCGCCCTCATTGTCCCAGGTATCGAATTTAATGGCAACACTGTGGGGGATACCCAGCGGCCCGCCCGAAGTGTCCGGCCCATACGCCAGGCCGCCGCCATTGGAACCTTCCTGATCGGGGCCTGCCCCCTGAAAACAAAAGGTGAACCCATCCGCGCCCGTGTTCTGAACGTCCTGAATCTGAAAGGTGAACTCTGTCACGAATTTATCAATCCGAACATCGCTGTTGTGAAAAACGGTGGTGTGCTCCCAGGAGTTGCCGTTTGTCAAGCGAAGTTTGTTGTCTACGACGGTCGCAGAACCGTTCACCGTTAATTTTTTAGAGGCTTCGTCAAACCCCGTATCGTAGTAGGGAACGGTTCCATCCGGGAAAACACGGGTCAGGCTCAGGGTCTGCCCATTGATGACCGCTGTCGAGACCACTTTGAAAGACCCGGCCAACGTCGAAGAATAATCGCTCGCCTGCACGGTGAAGCGGCCCGCCCCATAGAAACGGTTCGCCTCCGAAAACGGAAGATTCTGACCCTTCCAGGCACGAAGCCAGTAGCCGTACTCGATTCCCGCCTCGGCCAGCGACCGGAGTACTGCCGCCCGCTTTTTCTGATCGCTTGAAACAAACGCACCTCCGGTGACCGAGAGCAGCCCCAGCGTGATAATCAGTAAGACGGTAAGTGTACCAATGGCGGCCAATGCCGCACTTCCGCGCTGGTAATGAGAAATTTTCCTGAAGGATCGAAGCATCGGGGTTAAATTCCTGTGTTTCTCAAGTAGATTTGCCGGGTCACCGTTGCCGTTCGGGTGGTTCCCCCTTCGGTGCTGGACAGGGTAAGCTGCACCTGCACCATATTGGGCGGCAGCCCTGCGGTGCTGAAAACGAGATTCTGAACCGAATTGAACCGAGCCTGAGTGGTGGTTTCGCGGCTCCAGGCAGTATCGGGAAGCCACAGGCCCAGGCCAGAACCTCGCGTGGCCCGCCAGAGACACCCGTTGGGGCCGCTGCTGGAAAGCGGCAGCAGACCGGTGAGGTTGGAAACGTAATAGGCCACCTGCGGCCCGGCGGCGTACTCGAAAGTGCCGTTGTTGAGCCGATGAGGAATGTAGCTGCCGCTGTCTTTGTCGGCGGGCAGAGTAAAGCAGTAAACTGTGTTTCCGCCTACGGTAAGGGTGGAAAACGAAATGGCATCGCGCACTTCCCGCTCGATGCGATCCAGCGCGGCGGTTCCCAACTGGGTGGACATTCCCCGGCTGGCCTGTGAATTCCACTGCCGCACCCCGTGAACCAGCACCTCCAAGATCGCCGAAAGGATCAGGCCGGAGATTGCCATCACAAGGAGCAGTTCCAGCAGCGTGAACGCCGACTTTCGTGAAAAAGAAAGTTGTTTTCGATTCATTTTCTGGCACTCACCAGGGTAAAGAACTCTACCTTGCCGCCTGCCTGCTCCCGTCCTTCCGACCCCTGCCAGGTGATCGTCACCCGAATCTGCTTGATGAAGTGCTCGCCCGCATCGTTGTTGAAAGGAGCGATCACGGTTTGTGCCTGTCCGCCGGGAAGGTCGGGAAGGGGCTGGTTTTCCGTTGAGTTGGGCAGCAGGGAGACATTGCTCGCCTGAAATCCGGCGATTTTATCGGCGGCGATGCGGGTGGCGGAAGCGGTGTAATCTCCGCGTCGCGCGAGACCGTCCGTTGAACTTGTCGCGGTGAAATAGGCGAGCAGTCCAATCGAAAGCAGAGTCATGGCCACCAGAACCTCCACCAGTGACATTGCGGAAAAGGAAAAACGAAGTCGGTTAGGCGGCATTGAAACTCCTTTCACCAGTTGGCGTAAGCCGCGGTTCGGCTGTGGACATTCTCGTGATTCAGGGTGGAGTTAAAGTTCCAGTTCGCGTTGCGCCCGGAGTTCGACAGCTGCGTGGGGTCCTGCGGCAGTTCATTGAGATAAGGGCCGTGAACCCCGCCGCCCGTATGAACTTCGCAGAGATGCTGTAAATCCACCGTTGCATGGCCCTCCGCATTGTGTTCTCGAAGGGCGTTTCGCAGAAGCTGAAGGTTCGAGCGCAGATTCGCTTCTCTGGATTTTTGAGTGCGCGAAACAAACTGCGGCACAACGATCAATGCCAGCACCGAAAGAACCACCATCACGACCAGCAGCTCGATGAGCGTTAATCCGGGCGGGTGCAAAACGAGTTTTGGTTTTTGGGGCAGATCATCCATGAAAGCACTTTCGGGTTGTGCGGGAGAATAGGGCTGGGGCTTTTTCGGAAATCAGCCTTTCACAGCAATGAGTTTGTTCCATAACGCACCTCTGAAATCGCCAGGAAATCTGCACCGAATGCGTTTTTCTCCGAAAACCGGAATTTCTACGGTCGGAACCGGGGGAAAGCAAGAGCGAAACAACTCCTGCCCCAAATTTTCGACAAAAGATTGTCCGCCTTTTCGGATGAGGAAAAAGCGGACAATCTGACGGAAGGGACAATAAAACAGCCGTTACCAGGTGGTGTAGGTGGCGGTTGCAGAGGCCACATTGCCGGATGCGGCGGTGTAGCTCCAGTTGCCGTTGTTGCCTGCGGCGGTGGCAGCGGTAGGGTCTTGCGGCATCGGCGCGGTGATGTAGGGGCCTTGCCAGCCGCTCGTGGTGTCGGAACTGAGTTTGGCCAGGTCAGCAGGCCAAACGCCGGTATCGGCTTTGTAGGTCTGCACGGCGGTTCGCAGCGATTTGAGGTTGGAGCGCAGGTTGGCTTCTCGTGCCTGGGTGGTGCGCGAAGCGAACTGCGGAACCACAATGAGAGCGAGTACGGCGATCACCACCATGACCACCAAGAGTTCGATCAACGTGAAGCCGCGCTTCAAACGAGTTTTGGGTGAGACTTTGAGCATCATTTTTCCTTAAATTTCCTCTCTGGAGAGCGCATTGTCCACTCCTCGGACAGGCTCTTGACTTGTTTCTTCCATGAATTCGGAGGCTTCTCACATAGTTTTGTGTTTTCTGGCTCCGTTTTTTCGCTTTTTCTCTGAAAGCACGAGTGAAAGCGAAAGTGTTATTTCACTGCGTCGGTCAGTGAATAAATCGGTCCAATGATCGAAATCGCCATGCCGCCCACCATCACGCCAATCACGACGATCATCACCGGTTCGAGAATACTGCTCAGCATTTTCAGGCGGGCGTCCACCTCGGCTTCGTAGAATTTTGCCATGCGAAGCAGCACCGAACTCATTTTGCCGGACTTTTCTCCCACCGAGATCATCTGGCAAATCATGGGGGGAAATGCTCCCGTTTCACGCATTGCCTGCGTGAGCGGTTTTCCCTCTTCCACACTGTGTTTGACCTGCGTCATCGCTCGCTCGAAGTAGTAATTTCCCACGCTTTGAGAAGCCATATCAATGGCGACCAGCAGAGAAACACCGCTGTCGAGCAGAGTGCCCAAAGCCCGCAGAATGCGCGACACGGCGATTTTCACCACGATGTCGTTGATGCCGGGTGTTTTCAGCGAAACCTGCGTGAGCGTTTTTCGCCCGACTTCGGTTTTTAGAAACGCCCGCCCGCCAAAAAAGCCCACGCCCCCCGTAATCGGAATGAGATACCAGTTAGACTTGAGAAACACGCTCGCCGCCATCAGGATCGCAGTTTGAAGGGGCAGTTTGGCGTTCATTCGGGTAAACAGTTGATTGAATTGCGGGATCACGAACGTCAGCATAAAAATCAGCACAACGGTGGTCACCACCATCAGCACCACCGGGTAGGCCATTGCGCCCTTCACTTTCCGGCGCATTTCCTGCGAGGCTTCCTGGTACTCCGCCGCCTGATTAAGCGTTTCACTCAGCCGCCCGCCCACCTCGGCGGTGCGGATCATAGACACATACATCGTCGAAAAAAGTTTGGGGAACTGCGCCATCGCATCACCGAGGCCCACGCCTTCGTTAAGCCGCCCTTTGAGCTGCATCATTGTGGTGTAGATCGCCAGGTTGTCGCTGTGGGTTCCAATCGAGTCAATGGCTTCGATGATCGAAACACCCGACTCGATCATAATGGCCAGCTCGCGGCTGAGCTGCGTGATCGCGTCGCCTTTGATGCGCTTAGCCGTTTTCTTTTTTTCGCCGACGGCTTCGAGAGGAGCGTCTGCCGAAGCCGATTTTTGCCGTCCCTTTTTCAAGGCATCCGCTCCGGCCTGCATCAGGTTCAAGACCACAAGGCCCTGTCTCTGAAGCTGCTTGATGGCGGCGTCTTCGTTGTCGGCCATCAGTTGAGAGGTCACCTGAGAACCGGAAGCATTGATTGCAGTGTAGGTAAATTCCATAGTTTTGGGTGAGAAGTCCATCCGAACAGAGCGTTGAAAAGTGCAGAAACCGGGTTGTCCATCCTTTGCTGCCGCTTCGCCTTTTTCAGAGTACCGTGACGCGCAAAACCTCTTCAGGGGTGGTCAGCCCTTCGCGCAGTTTGGTGATCGCATCATCGCGCAGGCTTCCCTGCCCGCAAAGACCGGCGGCTTTGATCTCCTGCGTGGGGGCTTTGGAAAGGATCATCTGCTGAAGTTTTTCGTCAATGTTGAGCAGCTCGTAAATGCCCCGCCGCCCTCGATAACCGGTCTGATTGCACATCTCGCATCCGGCCCCTTTCTGGTAGGTGAAAGGCACGTCTCGCGGCAGTTCCAGCGACTCCAGCAGTTCTGGCGGGGTGGTGTGCGGCTGTCCGCAGCGAATACAGTTCACGCGCAGCAGCCGCTGAGACAGAGACGCCATCAGTGCGGAAGCCACGAGAAACGGCTCGACGCCCATATCAATAAGGCGGGTGATGGCTCCTGCCGAGTCGTTTGCGTGAATGGTGGACATCACGAGGTGACCGGTGAGGGCGGCTTCAATGGCGATGCGGGCCGTTTCTGCGTCCCGGATTTCGCCCACGAGAATGATATCTGGGTCCTGGCGCACAAGTGTTCGTAGGCCCGCCGCAAAGGTCACGCCCGCTTTCGTATTCACGTTGCCCTGAATGATGCCCTGAAGCTGATACTCCACCGGGTCTTCGATGGTCATAATGTTGCGGTGAACTTCATTCACGGCATTGAGGCAGGCATAAAGGGTAGTGGTTTTGCCGCTTCCCGTCGGCCCACACACCAGAATCATGCCGTAAGGCCGATGAATGAATTCATCCATGCGGTTGTGGATTTCACGCGGCATCCCCAGTTTTTCCAGCCCGATTCGCGCCGCCTTTTTGTCCAGAATTCGCAGCACCATATTCTCGCCGTGCACCGAAGGATAGGTGGAAACGCGAAAATCGTACTCGCCCATCTGCGTGGTCAGGCTGATGCGCCCATCCTGCGGGGCACGCCGCTCGGCGATGTCCATGTTGCCCATGATCTTCAGGCGCGAGATCACGGACAGCTGCAAGTTTTTCGGGATCAAGATTACTTCGGTCAGCATTCCGTCCACCCGATAGCGCACCCGCATCCGCTCTTTTTCGGGATTGAGATGAATATCGGAAGTACGCGAAGCAATGGCCCGCATCAAAATTTCATTGACCAGCCGAATCACGGGAGAGCGCGAGTCGCCCTGAGAGATTTCGTTGAGGGAGGTGGCGGAAAGCTCCTCGCCATCGCTTCCCGGCATCGTTTCGGTGGCTTCGGAAACCAGAGCACCGAGTTCGTCGTAAGTTCCGAAAACGCGGGTGATCGTGCTCTGAATGTCTTCGCGGGAAGCGATGACCGGATCAATGTCCAAACCGGTGTGCGCCCGGATTTCGTCGGAAGCGTGAATGTCAAGCGGGTTGGCAAAGGCTACGGTGATTGCACCGCCGTTGCGCTCAATCGGAATTGCTCCCAGCCGGTTCGCCATTGCCGAAGAAATCAGCCGTGCCACCGGAATATCGATATCCAATTCTGCCAGAGCGACATAGTGAATTCCCAGCTGCCTGCCCGTATAGCGCACCCGTTCCTGCTCGGAAAGAAACCCGACCCGAACGAGCATATCCCCAACCGACTCGGTGGCGGTTTCCCGCTCCCCCAGCAGGCGGGCAAGACGTTCCGGGGTGATAAGGCCCTCGGCAATAAGGATTTCACTGAATCCATGATCGAAGTAATTAGTGCTCATAAGGTTAGACCGGGGCTGCGGGAAGCCGGGGCGGAAGCCGCTAATCTTTCAGAATTTCCGGAGTAATCGTCAGAATCACCTCGGATTTGTTGCGCGTGATCTTGCGATACTTAAACAGTTCGCCGAAAAACGGAATTTTCGAGAGGATCGGAACCGCTTCTTTGGTGTTGATTTCTTCGTCACGGATTAAGCCGCCGATCACGATCTCCTGAAGGTTCTGAAGTCGAATGGTGGTTTGCGCCTCTCGCGTGGAAATCTGCGGGTACGAGCCGCCGTTCACGTTGAGATAACTCGTAATGGAAGAGACCTGCGGGTAGAGCGTGATGGTGAAAGCGTCACTGTCATCAATGTTTACGGCCACTTGAAGATAGATGCCGACGCGCTGCTCCTGAACGCTGTAGTTCGGCTGGTTGGTTTGAGACAGACTGACGACTACGGGATAGAGCACCCGCTGACCGATCTGAATAAAGCCGCGTTCGCCGTCGAGCAGCATCAAGTTGGGAGCCGCCAGCAGTTTGGCTCGGTTGTCCTGTTCCAGCGCACTCAGCTGCGCGTCAATGTAAATCGGGGTGTGCCCGAAGGTCTTGAAGCCGATCCCGTTGACAATCTGATCGGTGGTGGTGGTAGACCCTCCCGATCCCGAAGAACCTGATCCGCCCGTGCCGCCTGCACTAGAGGCAGAGGGAACTTCTTTGGCGGTGTAGTGGCTCCAGTTCCAGCGGATGCCCAGTTCGCGCAGGGCGTCGGAACTGACATCGCTGATTCGGACATTGATCCGCACCTGCCTGCGCTTTACATCCAGTTTTTTGGCCAGATCGAGGGCCCGCTCCACCAGGGTCTGCTCTCCGTAGAGAATGACCTCGCGGGAGGAGCCGTCGAGCACCCCGGTTGAAGCCCCGGAAACGGAGGCACTGCTGGAGGCCCCGCCGCCCGAACCGCCCGCCGCCGCGATTGCCGACGAACTCAAGCCGGTGACCGCCCCCGAACCGCCCGTCGAGCCTGCAATGAGGGTGGGGGAGAGATGATCCGCGCCCACTCCCACTTTGATCTGCTTTTCTTCGAACAAACTCTGAATACTGCGGGCCAGCGCACTTGCCACGATGTATTTGCAGTGGTAGACTTCCTGGCGCATCACCGGGTTGGACAAAGGCGGGTCTTGAGGTTTTGGGGTTGGGTAGGCGGAAGCCATCTCTTTTTCGCCGCCCACGATAAAGGTGTCGCCCTCTTTGCGAAAAGTCATGCCCGCCGATTTCGAGAGCATCGCCACCGCCTGCTCGAACGTGACGCGCTTCAGCTGCGCGGTGACTTTCGGGCTGACACCCAGCATCGCCACACTTCCGCCTACGGTTTTCGCCAGCGAGGTCAGCAGAGAGGAGAGGTCGGTTTGGTAGGCGTCTACATCGAAGTGCCCGTCTGAAAGCGTAAACGGCGACTCGCTTTTTTCTGCGGCTTCCGGGGAAATTCGCAGCCGAAGGTTTTTTTTGTCCGGTGACGCCACCAAAAGACACCGGGCATTGTCGTCGAGATCCAAAGTCAGCCGCGAATCACGCTCCGGCAAAGGCGAGACCTCCACTCCGATCCGATTCACGATGCCGCCGCTTTCGAGCCTGGAAGCCAATTCAGCGGCGGGAATCGTGCCCGGCAGCAGCAGAGTGACCCGGCTTCCTTTTTGAGAAAGCAGGGGAGCCGTGGCCCCCTTTAACGCAATGTCCACCAGCGTTTCGCTTCCCGAAACTGAGGCTTTTACGCTGAGCACCTGCGCGAGAAAAGGCGTTTTGATTTCTTTTTTGCCGGAGGCGGGTTTGTCGGGAGCCGCCGAAAGGGAAGAACCTCCCGTCAGCACGGTTCCGGCTGCCGTCATCCAACCCAGAGTTTGTAAATTTCGTCTTTTCATGTTTCGCCTACTCTTCCAGAGGGCCTGATTTCAGCCCCGCTTCTTTTGCTGCCGTGCCGGAGGCTGTCCCCGCTCTCTCCAGAGGCGTTTCCTCTCTGGATCGCTGCGTGAGCGTCCAGAAGCCGGTTGGCGAAGCCAGCACAATCGCCTTATCTCGCACCTGCACCACCCGCAAGCCCCGAATCCAATCGCCCCGATGAACGCTGAGCGGCTTTTCGCCGTTCACGTTCAGGATCGCAGTCGCCTGCGTTCCCCCACGAATCACGGCTTGAAGCCGCCACCCGGCAATCCGCTCGGTGTCGCTGAGAATTTTTTCCGGTGCCTGGCCGGTTTGCTGTGAGGCAGGCGGACCCTTGGTTGGCAAACCGGGAAGCACCTCCATCGGAGCGAGCCGGATTCGCGGAGCGTGCGTGCCGGAGTTAACGGTATACGTTCCGGGAGTCATCAGATTTTTAACGCGGCCCGCCGAAATCGGGTAAGGCGGCAAAGGCAACCCCGGCCTTTTTTCTCCCTCTCGCGAGTTGGAAGAAACCCGCTCTCCCGCCCCTGAAGACGGGCTGATTCTTTGGCGTTCTGCCCCGTTGGGAGCGATCCCCCCGGCGGTGTGTCCGGTCTGACCGGTCGCCTGTTTTTTCAGGCTCGGATGGTAGAAGGGGTCGCGAATCTCGAAATGGGAGGCGGGCGTCACCGAAATTTTCGGCGTCATGGCTTCACTGCCTCTGGCTTGGTCGGAGCCTCCGGGAGTGGCCGATGGAGTGGCCCCGGAGACCCTGCCGCTTTCCGGCGGGGCCGGGGAAGGCGGGCCGCCGCCGATGAGGAGCATCAACGTTTTGCCCAGAGAACCGACCAGTACCAGCACCAGTACCGCGATGAGAACTGGATTGTTTTTAGGGTCTTTTTTCATTTTGTTTCTGCCAGCCCGTAGAGCACCCCGGAGACACGCATTTGGAGAACTACGCTGCCATCGCCTTCGATGCGGCTTCGCTGCAAGTCGGCTTTGCTGAGATCGAACACAAAGGGCAGTTTCGAGATGCGCTCCAGCGTTTTCACCAGTGTCTCGAAACGACCGGTCACTTCGCACTCAAAGGGAGCCTGCCCCCAGCCGTCTGAAGTCAGCGTTCCGCCGTTTGCAGCGGTGTTTCCGTTCTGGCCGCCGCTGTTTTGTCCGCCTGCGGCTCCGTTCGCCGCAGGCTTGGCTTCTGCAGAGCCGCTGCTGGAAGCGGGAAGCGGGGAAGACGTGGCGGGGATCGGGGCCTTGAACCGCAGATTGAGTTTTTCCGCTCCCGCCGCTTCTCCCTCCCGGCTGAGGGCGTCTGCAAACTGAAGTCCGCCCGAAGTCAGCGGAGCGGCGATTTGCAGCGTTTTTGCCTGGGCCGCCCTTTGTTTCTTTTGAGCCAAGGCTCCAGTCACTTCGTTGATCTGCCCGCGCAGCGAAGTCAATTTCTGCCGTTCCTCGGCAATCGCTCTGCCCCCGCCGAAAAAGAAAAAGAGGGCGGCGAGAGTCCAGAGGGCGAAAAAACTGCTGACGAAAACCAGGGTGAGGCGCAGAGTGCGCTGAACACGGGGCTGAGTCAGTAAAATTTGCCATTGCATCGAGGGGTGTTCCTTTCCGAGCGGTGCCTTACCTGCCCGACGCAAACGCCAATGCCCCGTTTCCTGCGGCATCCACTTTGAACTGAAAGCCTCGCGGCCCGATTTCGGTGTAGGCATTGGCTTCCATCAGAGAGACTTTCGCGAAAAACGGCATTTTCTTCAAGGCCGCGACAAACTGCTGCAGCCCCGCCATGTGCTCGCAAAAGCCGCGCATCACCAGTGTCTCCTTGTTGTCCAGCCCGATTTCCACCTGTACCTGCTCCAAAAACAAACCCGGCGGAACACTGGCTCCCAACGCCTGCGACAATGCCGCCCAGCCTTCGCGCCGCTCCCGGCAGCCCACGTACTTCTGCCACTGGGCACTTTCCGTTTCTACGCTGGCATTGAGCTGCGTGACGGCGGCGACCCGCTTTTCAACCTGGCTGCTCTGAAGCGAAACGGTCTTCATTTGCGTTCGCTGATGAAGCGAGAAAATCGAAAGCGGAACGCACACGCCCAGGCCCGCCCCACAGACCGTAATGAGGGCGACCACTTCACGGCAGCGTTTCTGAACCACCTCTAAAGTTTCTTTTCCCCGCCGCTGATGAAGATCAATCACGGGAATTCCGGCATAACGCAGAGCGGTTGGCTCCCATAACATCTGGCTCATGTTTTCTCCTTAACTCGCTCGCCGCCACACATATTCCCGGCTGGAGTCGGGCTGACTTTCGGCGGTGCGCTGAAGCGTTCCGAGGGCCAGCCCCGCCGCCACCGAGAAGGAGGCTCCGCTGCCGATCACCGCTTCGGCTTCGGGCGAAACCGAGCCGAACCGTTCCCATTTCAGAGAGCCGCCCGCCGTTGGAATCTGAAGCGAGCGGGAAAAGTATTCCGGCAGCCCGCACAGGTTGGCCATTCCACCGCTCAAGGTCAACTCTCCCAAGGCTCCCTCGTAGCTGCGCTCCGGGAAAAGCGAACGATAATAAGAAATGAGGCGGGCAATCTCTCGATCCAGCCGCTGCAGCTCGTGGGCAATGCCTTCACAGAAGCGGCGCGTTCCCGAATCGCCCCAGGCAAACACCCCGTCGTCAGCAATCACGGCATCGGAGCGTTTCTGAATTTCCTGCGCTTCCAGGGCGGAGCCTCCCGCCGACTCCGCAATCAACTCGGTGAGGCGGGAGGCTCCCCAGCTGAACGAGCGCACAAAAACAGGCACGCCGCCCTGCACGATAATCATGCTGGAGGTTTCCTCGCCAAGCAGCAGGTAGCCTTTGGAGTGTCCGCGCCAAAACCCGGCATGGGCCCCCGGCAGCTCCCGATGCGCCCGCAGCAGGGGAAACGCTTCAATCTCGACGGTTTCAATTCCCAGTCCTGAAAACTCCAGAGCTTCCCCCCGGCTCGCGACCGCTTCTGTCGGCATGGCAGTAAGCAATGCCCGCATGGTTTCGGCGCCTGCAGGGGAGGCGGTTCGCATCGGCGTGAGGACGATTTCGGCGGTTTCGGCAGGGTAGGGCAGATATTTACGGGCCTCGAATCGAGAAGCCGCTTGCAGCGCGTCGTCTTCCATGCGGGGCAGGTCAATCCAGCGCACCATCGCCTGCGCCATCGGCAGCGAAACGGAGGCCTTCTGAACCGGATGGGCACAGCCGCGCACGATTTTTTTCAGAATTTCCGCTACTTCACGCTTTTTGAGTAACACTCCGCCCTCCAGAGCGTCAGGAGGGGTAGCAATCTCCCAGGCACTCTTCAGGTGGATAGCGCGATTTTCTTCTTCCAGAAAAACGGCTTTGATGGCACATCGCCCAATATCTACCCCCAGGGCGCAGGGACGGATCGCTTTGGAAGAAAGTGGTAAAAAAGGCACGGGTTTAGCTCGCGTTCTCGAAAAATCAAAAGGGACGGCTTGCAGTGTTACGGTAGAAATTATGGGAAAACCCGGTACTCTCCGTAGGGTAAACCCGGAAAATTTTTTAGGTCATTTCATCTGTCCGAAAACGGAGGACGGCAATCAACTCTCCCGACCAAGCGTAAACAGAGTTGGCAACGCAGCCGATCTCTCCACTGCAAAGGAAATTTCTGATGGCTTCCACCCAATCTCTCACGCCCGAAGCGGCGCAAGCACAGCTTGATGCTCATGTTCGCGACATGATCGCGTGGCACTTTTCGCCTGAAACCGGCTCCGATTTCTGGCTGAGCTGGGCGCGGCAGTCCGGGGCAGACCCGCGTGAAACCGTCCACACCTACGCCGATCTGCGGACCGCCTTTCCTCACTTTCAGGATGAATGGCTTCGCGACGAACCGAACGAACGCTGGATTCCACAGCCCTATCGCGGACGCCCGTTCTTTATTTTCGAGACGGGCGGAACCACCGGGATGCCGAAACAGCGCATCGGGTGGGAGGATCATCTGCGCGACTATGAGGAATTTTCCGAGCATCTGGACGAGGCCGCTTTTCCTAAAGGCGCAAACTGGCTGATGCTCGGCCCGACGGGGCCGCGACGCCTGCGCCTGGCCATCGAACATCTCGCACACATTCGGGGCGGCTCCTGCTACCATGTGGACCTCGATCCCCGCTGGGTTAAGCGGCTGATTGCCGAAAAGGATTTCACCGCCGCAAACAAATACAAAGATCACTGTGTGGAGCAGGGGGCGACCATCTTGAAACACCGAAATATCGGCTGCTTGTTCACCACGCCCAAACTTCTCGAAGCCCTCGACGAAAAAATCAATGTCCCCGATTCCGGAATCAAAGGGGTGTTTTGCGGCGGCACTCAGATGACGCCGCAGACGGTCCGTTTTCTCCGCGAAGAGGTACTGGACAATCGCGCCCTCTTTGTCCCGACTTACGGCAACACGCTTATGGGCCTGGCGTGCAGCCGACCGCTTTCCGCAGAGGACAACTACAGCATCACCTATCATGCTCCGCAGCCGCGAGCCGTACTGCGTGTGGTAGACCCCAACGACACCGTGAAAACTGTGCCCTACGGCGAATGGGGGCGCGTGGAACTGACCACGCTGACGAAAGAGTTTTTCATGCCCCGTTTTCTGGAACGCGACGAGGCAATCCGCCGTGAACCCTACGGTCGGTTCGGCTGGGACGGGGTGGGTGAAGTGCGCCCCTTCGGAGCCTTAGAAACCAAAGCCATCGAAGGCGTCTACTAAGATGATCTCACCGCCAAGCCGCAAAAAGAGAAGAGTAAGGGGGCAGGGGCGAAACTTCTCTGCCGCATTTTCTGATTGCGGTCGGGTCGGTGTCAGCGGGTGTTTTTTGGCGGTTGATCCTAGTTTTGGAGGTAAAAAATCGTGAGTCTTCCCAATATCCCCGCGCTTCGACGGGGGCAGGCGTATCAGAGTTTAGATCGGGTGGAGTTGAGGAGTGTTAAGACCGGCGAGGCGGCGGCGACCGTCGGGCAGGTGAACGCCGGGGTGATCAAGCGGGATTTGCGGAAAGTGTCGCGAGAAGCCCTGCGAGCCGTACCCATCCGTCAACTGCTGGAAATGAGCCGGGAAGCGGGTCAGCTCTTCCTGCACGGAACCCTTCCACTCGGCGACGGAGAGCAGACACCGGAAGACTACATCGCCCAGCTCAGCGAAACGAGCGGGCTGCCCAACGTGCTCATCACCCGCAACATGAAGAAAATCTTTTCCGTGTTCGATGAGATGGAGACGATTCTCACCGGGCTGACACGCGGCCTGGATTTAAGCGTGATTGATCGCGGAACGGGTGAGCAGGCCGGGGTTCCCGTCTCGTTTTACGCGGCTTCAGACACGCTGGGGGTGGTGCTGCCGAGCAACTCTCCCGGCGTGAATTCGCTTTGGATGCCGAGTATCGCGCTAAAGGTTCCGGTGGTGCTGAAGCCAGGGCGCGAAGAACCCTGGACGCCTTACCGCATCATTCAGGCGTTTCTAGCCTCGGGCGTTCCTGCGGAAGCCTTTTCGTTTTACCCGACAGATCATGAGGGAAGCGGGGCGATCATGGAGGCGTGCGAACGCGCCATCATTTTCGGCGACAAGGGGACGGTAGACAAATACGCGGGCAATCCGGGGGTGGAGGTGCATGGCCCTGGCTGGAGCAAAATTCTGATTGGCGAAGATCAGGTGGATCGGTACGAGGAGTATCTCGATCTTATCGCGGCGTCGGTGTCCGACAATGGGGGGCGCAGCTGCATCAATGCGTCCTGCCTGGTCGTTCCGCGCCGAGGTGAAGAGATCGCGGACGCCCTTGCGAAACGGCTTTCCCTCCTCGAACCTCGTGAGGCCGACGATCCTGCGGCGATCCTGTCCGGCTTTGCGAATCCCAAAATGGCAGAAGGTATCAACGCCGCCATTTTGGAAGACCTGAAAGTAACCGGCGCAGAAGAAATGACCGCAAAATACAGAAGCGGCGAACGTATCGTGGAGCGCGGCGGCTCGACTTATCTTAAGCCGACGGTGGTGTACTGCCGCAGTTTCGAGCACCCGCTCGCCAATCGAGAATTTTTGTTTCCCTATGTTTCGGTGGTCGAGTGCCCGCAGAGCGAAGTGCTCCAAAAAATCGGTTATTCCCTTGTCGTCACAGCCCTGACGGAGGACGCTCGTTTTCTCGATCAAATTCTGGCGTCGCCTCACGTCGAACGCCTCAACATCGGAGCGATCCCCACGACGCGGGTGGAATGGAGCCAGCCTCACGAGGGAAACCTGTTCGAGTTTCTCTACCGTCGGCGGGCAATCCAGCGAGCATAAACACTGCCCCTCGCTTGGTTAGTGAACCTTGAAGTCGAGTTCCGCGGCTTCTTCGGAAGTCAGATTGGAAAAGGGGATGCGGGTTCCGTTGAACGCAAACCCGTGCTTGAGGAGCAGCGTTTTGAGGGCGGGGATCGAACCATACTGCTTGAGAGTGGAGCGCAGGGAATCCACTTCGCCTTGCAGTGTTTCCTCCCCGTTCCAGAGGCGGGCAAACAAGCCGGGAACGGCATTGGCAATCGCCGAGATAAAGCCGTCCGCACCAAGTTGTCTGCCTTCTGACGCAAACGAGTCGGAGGCGGCAAATACCGTAAAGCGTTCCCCGAACCGCTTCACCAACTCGCCGACCCGCTCCGCATTACCCGTCGAGTCTTTCACCCCGGCGATGATTCCGTCCTCAAACAGCCGGGTCAGCGTGTCGAAGGTGATCGCATTGGCGGCATACTGAGGGATGTTGTAGGCAAATACCGGCAGTGCGACCGCCTGAGAGATCGCTTTGTACCAGCAGTAAATTGCCGCCTGACTGACCGGATAATAGAGGGGGGTGGGCAGAAACACGCCGTCCGCCCCGATCCTCTCCGAAAACAGGGCGAGGTCTGCCGCGTCCTTTGGATCGGAAGCCCAGACCCCTGCAATCACGGGAGCCTTTCCCCCTGCGCCCTCCACCGTTGCCTTCAGCACCGCCTTTTTCTCTTCCTGAGTGAGAAACAGAAATTCGCCGGTGGTTCCCGCCGGACACAATCCCTCCACGCCGTGTTCGATTAGCCATGCCGTATGCTCGCGTACTACGCCGGAGTCTACCTTGCCCGCAAGATCGTAGGGGGTGAGTGTGGCGGCATAAAGACCGGTGAATTTCGATTTTGTGGAACTGGGTTCGCTCATGTCTGCCTTTCATTGGTGAAGGAAAAGTTTTATCCCCTGAGGGACGCCGATGGATACCGAGGAAAATCCAAAGGCAGTTTTGCTCTGTTCGCTTATCGCCTGCATTTTCTCCCTGCCTCCGTGCTTCTTTCCCGGCGGGGGTGCAAACCCTGGTGCTTTCAGTAATCCACCGGGCGCAGGTAATACTCGTTGATCGCCGTGTTGGAAAGCATGGCCGTAGTCGGCAGGTGGCGTTTCCAGTGGGTTGAGTCAAGCCGCTTTTTCACAATCGCCACTTCCGCCGCCGGAAAGCCCATTGCCTCCAGACGCGAACCCGAATAGCCGTGCAGCAGAAAATAGAGGATGCGGTCTGCCTTCACATAGGAAATTCCGAAATCGGTTTCGTCGGTCTGCCCCACGATCAGGTCTGCCGAGGCGGGTTTGTCTACAATCACGGAGGGAACGCCCAGGTGCCGCGACAGGGCCCACACCTGAGACTTGAAAAGGTCGCCCAGCGGATTGATCGGCGGGCTGTCGTCGGCGTGCCACGTATAGTAGCCGAAAAGCCGCTCCGTTTTGTTGCCCGTTCCTACCGGGATCGTGCCGAGTTTCTGGCTCTGGTCGAACAGCACAATCATCCGGCTTCGCGCCATGATGTTTCCTCGCCGCCTGCCGTCCGTATCCGGGGCGTGCTTCAGATAGCCGTCCACCATTTCGGTAATCTCGATGGTTTGCAGATTGATTCCGGTGGCGTCCTGCACAAGCGCGGCATGATCGAGGCTGTCTAGGGAGGAGGTGCGATAGGGCATCCGAATCCCATAGACGTTTTCGGGGCCGAGGGCACGCGCCAGCAGAAACGCCACAAGTGCCGAGTCCACACCGCCTGAAACGCCGACGACCGCTTGGGTGAATCCGCGCCGCCGCACGATCTCATCGCGCAAAAATTCAACAAGCCACGCTTCCAGCATCGGCGCATTGATCGCTAAATGTTCGTCCGATTCCACGGGGTAAGGTTCCGCGCAAAGCCAGGGCAAATGGTTCATTCTAATTTTCTCCATACTCGATCTTCACCCGTTTCGTTGTTTCTGATTCTGTCTTTATTTTCGGTAAGGGCTGATCTCTCGAATGCGATTGAACTCCTGCTGAATGTCTCCCAAGACGGACTCCAGATCGGAGAGCAGGGGCGACGAAGCGCGGGCAATCGCCACATCGTCGGGGTCAATTTCGGCAGAAAGGATCGTCTCTTCCAGGGCGGATGCCACCACCCGCTGCCTGCCGAACGGGTCCACCACCTGCGACGACCCCGTAAACCCCTTGCCGCCCTCAAAACCCACCAGTCCCGAATAGAGTACCCACAGGCTGTGTTCCGAGGCGATCCCGGTGAGAATATCGTGATAACGCTGCACGTTCGCCAGGTTCTGCCCTCCGAACTCACGCCCCGGCGAGGCAGAGGGAACCAGCAGGGTCGTCGCTCCCTTGAGGGCGGCAATCGTGGGCAGGATCGAGTGCCAGATGTCTTCGCAGATCAAAATCGCCATGCGCCCGAATCGAGTACGAAACGTATTGACCTGATTGCCCCGCGAGACAAACCGCTCCTCGTCGAAGACGCCGTAGGTCGGCAGAAAAAATTTACGATGAACCGACTGAATCCTCGCCGTGCGGGAAAGTTTCTGCTGAAGATCATTGTCGCCCATCTGCGGCGGTTTCGGGTCTTGCACCGTCAGCGTAGCATAAAGCGCACTGTTGTAAATTTTGCCTTCGTGGAGTTCGTAAAAGCCGAGGCAGAGGTCCAGCATCGCTTCCGGGTCGGTCACCCGCTCCCGATAAAGGGTCAGCAGTTTTTGGAGCAATTCTTCGGCTGGCAGCGCAGCCTCGCGAACCCCGCCCTCCAAAAAATAGCCCGTGAGCGCAGTTTCTGGCAAAAGCAACAGGTCCGTTTGGGGAGCATCCTCCGCGATTTGTGTTATAATTTCCCCGATCCGGGTCAGATTAAAGTCCACATCCCCTTTTTTGGGCTTGAATTGAGCGATGGCAGCCGAAAGTTTCACAAAGGTTTCCTCATTGATTAGTCAGGATGATTATACCTGCACCCGCTCGCGACGTTGCGAGTTTTAGGGAGCCGCCGCTCGAAACCGGCAAATCTCCTGTTTCGGATACGCGGCAGCTTAAGGCAAAATTTCCTTGTCGCAAAAGCAGGAGCTGCTTTTGCTCTCCAATCTCGCTCCGAACCGAAACGGCGAACCCGGTGAAAACCGGCGGCGCAAAGTGATGGGCCTTCCTTAACGGAGAAAAGCACCAGGGGTTTTTCTTGGGACACCTCTGCGTGTTCACAACGCTAAAAAGGCTGCCACACTATCGAAACGGACTGTCGTTACAGAAGGAGCCGTTGGGTATGAAAGGGTTGCAAAATTTCGCAGTGGTCGGGCTTGTCGGGGCAGCCGGAGTTCTTTCCTCCTCGGCCAATGCCGCTGTGCTTTATGAGAACTGGCTTTATGCCACCGATGCCATCGGAGATGTAGACGGGGGAGCGCAAAGCGACCTCTACGATATGCGCGGCATCGCCTATCGAACCGTCGGGGACACCGCTTACTTCGCCATTTCCAGCAGTATGCGTCCCGGCGGCACAACTGAGTTCGGCGGAGCACTCAACGGGCGAATCAGTCTCGGCGATGTGTTTCTTAACTTTTCGGGGCACAACCTCGACACCGCCGCTGGGTTCAACGATCCGCTGGTGTACGGCATCCGCTTCGATGGGACCAACGACTCGCTCGGCAGTCTGCTGTCGGCTCCGAACACCACCCTCGGTGTGTTCCGAAACCTGACCACTGCCACGCTCTCGGTTGCCAACTATGGGCCCGATACGATTGACGGCTACAATACCAATGGCAGCGGACGCACTCTCAATGCAATGGGCGATCTGCAGAGCACGCTGGGCGATGTTTCCGATTATCTGGGCCGCTACGTGTCGGTAAGCACCAACATCGCGTCCGGGGAGAAAATCGGCGACATCAACCTGCTGGATCGTGCCGCTCTTGAAGCCGTCGGAATTGATTTCGGGCACTTCGGATCGGTTTACGATGTGGGCGGAGACACCGTGTTCGGCTTTTCCCTGAACCGAAGTCTGCTTCCCGAAGGAGACTTCACCGCGCACCTTTTCGAGGAGTGCAACAACGACGGAACGGCAATTCGGGTTCGAGGGACCGCTGCCGTGCCGGAGCCGGGTACGGTGGCTCTGCTCGTGGGCATGGGAGTGAGCGGCCTGAGTTTTCTGGCCCGCCGCCGAAAATAGTTCCGTTTCTGCCTTGCTTTCGGAGGCGTGAGGAGCAGCATTCTTTTTGCTGCCCCTCACGCCTCCGTTTTTTTGATTAGATTTCGGTTATAATAAAGAAGAATGCGGCTCTGCCTGGCCTGCAGAAAGGATGTTGTCGCTTTGGCGTCCCTGACAAGCTCTTCCATTATTCGTACCTCTGAAAAACGAACGCCGGGAAAACAGGTGTATCGTTTCCTGCGTTATCCCATTGCGGTCATCGTCCCTCTGCTTTTGCTGCTGTGGTACATGGGGGTGTTCGGGGGCAATGTACGCACGGTGGAGGCGGGGCGGGCGTATCGCAGTGCCGCAATCACCGGCTCGAATCTGGAAACGGTGCTTCAGGAAAAAGGCATCAAAACCGTGCTCAATCTTCGCGGCGGCTCCGACAAAGACGAGTGGTACCGCTCCGAACTGGAAACCACACGAAAGTTTGGAGCCAAGCACCTCGATTTCGCTTTCAGTGCCGTGAAATATCCTCCGCCCGCCGAACTCGTCAAACTCATTTCCGCGTTCGAGCACGCCGAATACCCGATTCTCTTTCACTGCCGGGGAGGAGCCGACCGCTCCGGGCTGGCCGCTGCCCTCTACCTCCACTTGATGAAAGGTGTTCCGCTCGACGAAGCCCAGCACCAGGGCCTCACCTGGCGGTATGGACACCTCTCGTTCGGGCAGGCACACGCGATGGACGACTTCTTTACCCTCTACCGAAAAACCGGAGGCGGGATGCCCTTGCGCGAATGGATCCTCAAACGCTATCCGGCCCTTCACAACAAACTTCCCGCCGGGCAAAAAGTCAAAGACTACGATACCGCCAAAGAATAGCCCCTTCCAATGAAACTCTTCCGTGCCCGCGTGATTGTGCTGACCCTGCTGATCGCTCCCTGCTTTGCCCTTCCGCTTCGCGCCTATCACCCATCCAAACAGGAGGTGAAGGCGGCAGCGAAAAGGGCGATCAAAGCGTTTTTCGGAAAGGGCAGCAAGATCGTTCAGGGATCGCAGCAAATCGGAACCCTCGATGATCCCCGCCTCACCGAAAGCTCCGGCATTGCCGCCTCCCGGCGCAATCCCGGCGTTCTCTACACCCACAACGATTCGGGTGACGGCCCCAACCTGTTTGCCATCAATCGTCAGGGGCACACGCTGGTGTGCTTCAAACTCAAAAATGCCGTCAATGTGGATTGGGAAGACATCGCCGTTGGCCCCTCCGCCGTACCGGGGCGCACGGGAGTTTACCTTGCGGACACCGGAAACAACCGCCTGGATCGCCGTGTCATGACGATCTACCGTGTAGACGAGCCTGCGATTTCAACCGGGAAAAACCCAAACCCCAATCAGGAACTGGGCGGCGTGGAAACCTTTCGTTTTCGCTACCCCGACGGAAACCACGACTGCGAAACGCTGATGGTACATCCGCGCACCGGTCAGATCGTACTCGTGACCAAAGAGGCGGACGGGCACAGCCGCGTTTTTACGCTCCCTAGCCCGCTTAATTCGCATAGGGTGATGACCGCGATCCGCACTGCCTCCCTGACCTTAACGAATTCGATTTTCTCTGGGGACAACAAATACGCTCGTGGAGAGCGGCAGGCCACCGGCGGCGATATTTCGCCGGATGGAACCCGCATGGTGGTGAGAACATACCTTCGAGGCTACCAGTGGCATTTGGAAGCAAATGGAAACATAGCCCGCGCTTTCTCCGTCTTGCCGAAAGTGTTTCTGCTTCCGTTGACGCGGCAGGGCGAAGGCATCGGTTATCGCCACGACAATCAGGCCATCCTTATTACCAGCGAAGGACGCAATTCCCCGCTTTTTGAGATTGCTGTTCCGTGAAAATGCGACTTCGAGCCGAAAAAACGGCTCTTTTCCGGCTTGCGAGAACCTCTCTCCAACCGCAAAAAAGAAAGATGCAAAAAAAGCAAAAAAAGGGTTGACGTTCGCCAAATGTTATGATAAGATTAAGAAGAGAGTAGCGATTCGGAAGTTGAAGCGCAACCCTCAGTTCATCCCCATTGGGAAATCCGCCTGTTTGTAAGGAGGAGCCATGACACCAATGAAAACCCTTGCACAGTCTGCATCAGGGTACGGTCGGGTGAAAGGAGTGGGCAGATGACGCCACCGGATAGTGAAATGGAGTGTGACGCCTGAAAACGGAACTCCCACACTCGCCTTTGTCCTCGTGAGTATCCCGATGACAGTTTGGTGATGGGAATCTCAACTGAGAGACGCCCGCGCACGACACGCGCACTACTCAGGCGAGGAGAACGGATTTCCGACTTCTAACTATCAACGCTGCGGCCTTTGACGAAAGATTTCGCACCGGTCACGCTCCCGTAAGACGCATTGAAGAAAAAGCCTTTGTCAGAACGTGGCCACGTTCTGACAAAGGCTTTTTTCTCGGCTCCCCTTTTGTTTTTCTGCCTTTTTGACCGGCATCACTGGCTGCCCACGCCGTGAACCCTCATTTTGATTCCATAGACCCCCCTGCTGGCGGTGATGAACAGCATTTGACGGTCTTTGTCCCCGAAGCAGATGTTGGCCGTCCAATCTTCCGGCAAATCGAGGTGATGAATCTGTTTGCCCTGCGCGTTAAAGATCGTCACGCCTTTTCCGGTGAGGTAAACGTTTCCCTCGTTGTCCAGGGTCATGCCATCCGAACCCAATTCGCAGAAAAGCCGCTTGTTCGTTAGTTTTCCGCCTTTCTGAATCGTGTAGACGTAAGTTTTGTTTCCTTCGAGGTCCGACACATAGAGCGTTTTGCCGTCCGGGGTTCCGATAATGCCGTTGGGCTGAGTCAGATCGCCCGCCACTTGGGTCAGGGTTTTATGATCGGGGGCGAGATAGTACACGCCCCGCACGTCCTGCTCGCTGCCGCCGCGCTTCCAGTAGTCTCGTTTGTAAAAGGGGTCGGTGAAGTAAAGCCCGCCGTCGGGACGCACCCAGACATCGTTCGGGGCGTTCAGCAGTTTGCCGCGGTAGTTTTTGACCAGCACGGTCGTTTTTTTGGCCGGGGAGATGCTCCAGAGTTCGTTTTTCTCGTCGGCGCAGGCAATCAGGTTGCCTTTGAGGTCGAAACAAAGTCCGTTTGAGCGTCCGCAGGGCTGCATGAACGTTGTGATTTTGCCGTCTGTGCTCCATTTCAGAATGCGGTCGTTCGGCTGATCGGTAAAATACACATTGCCTTTGGCATCGCAGGCGGGGCCTTCGGTAAAGACGAACCCCCCGGAAAGACGATCCAGGTGTGCACCCGGCGCAAAAAGCGCGGGTGTGTCGGCCTCTGCCTGCCGTAGGGAACTTCCTTCCAGAACCAAAAGGGCCGTCAGAAAACAGAGGGAGCGAAAAGAGCGATTTAGCATGGGTTTTCTCCAAACACAGCACTGGGTTTCAGAAACAAAACAAGAGTACGCCTGCTCGCTTCGTTATTCCTGCGGAATCTCAGAGGCGGCGGGCGCATCGAGCAGCTCTCGCACTTTACGCAAAAGCTGATTGGGCGAAAACGGTTTTGAGAGAAACGTAATTCCGGGTTCCAGCACCCCGTGATGCACAATCGTATCCTCGGTGTACCCGGAAGCATAAAGCACTTTGATCGCCGGGTTGAGAGCCTGAATCCGCTGTGCCAATTCTTTGCCGCTCATCTGCGGCATCACCACATCGGTGATGAGCAGTGAAATGCCCGCTTCCTGCTCTGCGACTTTCTGCAAAGCCTCCTCGCCCTGCGACGCTTCAACGATTCGATAACCGCAAGATTTCAACACCTGGGATGCCAGAGTGCGTACCATCGCATCGTCCTCAACCAGCAGAATGTTCTCGGAAAGCACCGAGCGCGTTTCTCTTTGCGGAGGGGCTGCCGCTTCCTCCCCCGGCTCCTGGGTGCGCGGAAGGTAAATGCGAAAGGTCGTTCCATGCCCTGGCTCGCTGTAAAGCCAGATGTGCCCGCCCGCCTGACGCACAATGCCATAGACCGTAGCCAGTCCTAATCCGGTTCCTCGTCCTTTTTCTTTGGTGGTGAAAAACGGCTCGAAAATATGGAGTTGAACCGACTCATCCATCCCGGTTCCGGTGTCGCTGACGGCCAGCAGAACGTATTCGCCTGGTATTACCCCGTCATGTTGAAGTGCATAGTCGCTGTCGAGGAAAGTATTGCGTGTTTCCAGAGTGATCTTACCGCCATTGGGAAGCGCGTCACGAGCGTTGACCACCAGGTTGACCAAAATCTGCTCGAACTGGCCGGGGTCTACTTTCACCCGACCCAGATTCGGATCGGTCAGCAGCGTCAGTTCGATATGCTCACCGATAAGCCGCTTGAGGATTCCATCTAAATTCAAGACGAGATCGTTCAGTGAAAAAACTTTCGGTTCGATCACCTGCCGCCGAGCAAACGCGAGCAGCTGGTGGGTGAGGCCTGCGGCACGTTCGGCGGCCTGCCGAATATGAACGAGATACTCTTTTCCGGTTTCATCCAGCCCGCATTCGTATTCTGCCAGTTCCGAATAGCCCAGAATCGCGGTCAGCAGGTTGTTGAAATCGTGGGCGACGCCGCCAGCCAGACGCCCGATACTTTCCAGCTTTTGTGATTGAAGCAGCTGGTTTTCCAGTCGTTTTCGGTCGGTGACATCTTCCAGGGTTCCCACCACCCCGATGATTTTCCCCTCCACCCGCAGCGGTGACAGCCCGAAGACAACGTTGAGTTCCTCGCCCTGCCTGCGGATCAAGCGGGTTTCCGCCCGCGAGATCGAAGTTCCCTCCTGCGCGGTTTGAGAAAACTGTTCCAGAACAAACGGCCACTCCTCCGGCGGAATCATTGCGGAAAAAGAAGTATTCAATAGTGCTTCAATGGAAAGGCCGATCATCGCCGCCATCTGCTGATTGACGAGGGTGAAGCGGGCCTCCAAATCAAATGCCGCGACCCCGAAAATCGCGTTGTCCATCACGCGATCCCGAAATTCGTTGGCATGACGCAGCTCCTCCTCCGCTTTTCTGCGAAGGCTGATGTCCTGCGCGATGACCAGGGCAGAGGATTGACCCGCAAATTCCAGCGTGTGCGAGGTGATCGCTGCCGGAAAAACCTCTCCGTTTTTGCGCCGATGCCGCCAGTCTTCACGGGACTGAATGGGGGAACGAGCCGACTGCACATCTTCCAAAAGCCGGGGAACATCCTCCGGGGGGCGAATATCAGTGATTCGCATCCGTTGAAATTCTTCGCGGGAGTAGCCGTACTGCGCGACGGCAGCCTCATTCACTTCCAGAAACTTCAGCGTCTCCATTCCATAAACCCACATCGGGTGCGGGTTGTCGGCAAACAGCTGCCGAAAGTCGGCTTCGCGCTTTTGCAGTCGGGCTTCAGCCTTTGTGCGTTCCGAAAGGTCATGGAAAACAAGAACCGCTCCATCCGGCAGACCCTCGGCATTGCAGATCGGTGAGGCGGTGTACTCCATGGGGATTTCTTCTTCTGTGCGGGAAACCACAAAGGCTAAACGGGCATCCCCGGCCTCCTCTTCTCCGCGCAGCACCTTCTGAACCAAGCTTTCAACGGGGGGAGCGTTTTTCCGGCGAAGAACCGCGATCTCCTGAATCGGCTTTCCGGCAGCTTCCACTTGTGCCCATCCCGTCATACGCTCGGCGGCGGGGTTGAGCAGGGTGACCCGGCCTCCGGCATCGGTAACGATCACGGCGTCGCCGATACTCATCAGCGTGGTGCTGAGGTGCTCCTGCTGATCGTGCAGCAATTTCGCCTGATGCTGAAGACGGATCGCCTGCTGCCGTGTTTGATCCAGGGCCGTTTCGTATTGCGAGGAGAGCAGGAGAAGACGGCGGCGGTTGGAAAACGCAAGCCCTGCGCCAATGCCGAGCGTAAGGCCGCCCGCACAAAACAGCATCCGGTTGGTGGAGCGGCGAACGGCCCCTTCCCGCTCTTCGCGCAAAGCCGCTTCGGTGCGCTGGAACCCGCTGACCCGGCCCCGGAGCGCGTCCATCCGGGTTTTGCCCTGGGCCGAATCAAAGGCCGCCTTATAGTTTTTGTCCAGAAGGCGCAAGCCGATCTCCCGCTGTGCCGTCTGAAGCCAGCGATTGTAGGCCGATTGAATTTCTTTCAACCGCTCTGTTTGCGCGGGGTTGTCGCGGACAAGGGCTTCGAGGGAAGCGAATTCCGAGGGGAGCGCGAGAGCGGCACGGCGGTAGGGCTGAAGGAAAAGCGGGTTTTTCGAGACGAGAAAACCGCGCTCTCCGGTTTCCTGATCGAGCATGAGTTTGAGGACGTGCTCGGACTGGGTGAGAACCTGATCGGTGTGCTCCACCCACCGAGACGCTTCCAGAAGCCGGGTGGTCTGCCAGATCAAAGCAGACGCCAGCAGAAGCATCGCCAGCACCGGCAAAAGCAGGGAGCGCGACAAAAGGCGTTGAAAGGTTGTTTTTCCGAGGATCGGGTCGGACATGGCTTGCTTTCTGAGCACGATCACGAAAACGGTCAAAAGTGCACTGCCTGCCAAACGAAAAGACAATTCTCATTCAATTATGGCAGTTTTATCAGAAAGCAGTTCTTCAGAGACAAAAGTTTTTCCTGCTTCGGGTTTCAGATTGTCCGCGAACGCTCCAGAATCGCTTTTCCCCCGAACAAAATTTTTGTTACCCCCAGTCACTCAGGGCTTCGACGTAAGTCGCAGAGCCGTCCCGAAGCCAGCCGTCGAGCTGCGCCTGATCCTTCAGCTGCTGCGCCCGCAGGCGCGGAACCGCAACAAAACTGCAAGAAACCTCCGAAAGCGCAGTCATGTCACCCCACAGTTTTTCGAATTGAGCCACCGGGTAAACATCTTCCTGCCCCTGCCCCCAGCGTTTCTTGACCTCCTTCAGCGTAACGTAAGTGGGAATACGAAGAGCCAAAGCCCGAATTCCAGCCGTGCTTTTCGCATCATCGTCGAGGGTATCGCGGGTCAGTCCGAACAAAGCCAGAAGGCCGTCTATTTCGATCCAGGTGGTCAGCGAGTTATAGTAAGTCAGGGCAAATTCGGCCTCTTCACGCGGCATCGCCAGCCCCTCCACAAGGCGAAGGCGTCCGTCCACCCGCGCCAGCCCGCCCCCGCGATCTTCCAGTCGGCGGGGCATTACCTCGAAGTTGAGCACGGAGCCGGTCGAGCGGTGAAGTCCGAGCAAGCCCGCGTCTACGTCCGCTCCCAGGGTATCAATGTTGTGAAGCATGAGCGTTCGAAGATTCGGCTGCTTTTGGAGCAGAGAGGCCAGGGTTCCGTTTTTGATCAGATTCGGAATCTCAAACCAGTGTCCCACCGGATGAAGGCACTGCGAAGGGAGATTATCGGTGTAGTCGCCTCCTTCACCCTCTCCCGCCGCCCAGCCGAGCAGGGCGGCGTGAACACTCTCCTGCATTTTTTGTTTGCGCTCATCGAGTGTCTGCTGCGGCGTCTCCTCGAAGTGAAAGCGCAAATCGCGCACGGTGGGAATCATCCTCAGCCCGATGGCTTTGCCGGGCGAAAGTGCCAGCGTTCCCGCGTAGCCGTACTGATTTTCCGAGGCGAGAAACGCCTCGATCGGAGCATGGGTGAGGTGGCTGGTGGTGAAGACATGAGGAAGCAGCGAACCGGTTTCCCTCCCGACCCGGCGGCTTTTCGCGAGATGCGTTTCGATAAAGGTTCGGTGTCTGCCGCCCAGTTTCGCAAAGGGATGCAGGGCTTTCACCACCCCGGCCCCCTGCGTCCACCGGCTGCCGACCCCCGCCGCCAAGGAGACCACCGCCACCTCGCCGTTTGCGAGGGCCTGACGCCCCCGCTCCTGCATTTCCGGGGTAATGTCACGAAAATCGAAAACATCGCCGGGGCGCACATCCTCGATTTCGGAGGTCACCGGCAGCCGATTTTGTGCCAGCCCGATGCGCCCCGATTTTAGGTCGGTTCGCACTTTTTCGTGCTGCACTCGGTCGAACCCATTTTCTTCGAGCAGGGCAGAAAGCGTGTCCTCTTTGCGTTCGCCGGAGGTGCTGCTAGGCATGAGATGATCAAAGAGGGTGGACGCCATCCCGCTCAGTTCGGGGCGCACCCGGCAGGCGCGGGCAAACGCCGCAAGCTCTCCGCGTCGTGCTCCCGTGAGGGTGCGCGGGTCTTCGCGAAGCAGATGCGGAGCGGTCATCGTGTAGTAGCCGGAGGGCAGCAGGGCGTCGTCGCCGCGCTTCAGGTCGGCAGTGGTTCCCCGTTCGTTGATCGCGAACTCGTAGACAACGGGTTCCATCGCAAAGGGCAGGGCGTTGTCGAGCCGCTTTCGCGTGAGAGACATCGTTTTCTGTAAAAAGTCCTGCGCTTCGGCTTTGCGTTTCGGAGCGAAAATAAAGCCCATGCCGCCGCCCGCCATTCCGCCCAGCATCCAAAAGCCCCAGAAATCGTCCCCAAACGCTTCACGAACCAGGCGAATCAATTCCTCGGTGTACAGGTTGCTGCACCAGGGGATGATCGTTTGCAGCGGCTGGAAAAAGTTCAGCGTCGTTTCGTGACCGAGGGCCTCAATGTCGCCGGTTTTAAGGTGTTCCAAGATCGCGTCCAGCACGCGCCCCGTTTCGCCTCGCGCCTTCCATTCGGCGGGCGAGCGCAGCAGGTACTTTTCCGTTACCATCTCCAGAATCGGGCCGACATTCTGAGCCATACCGCCATGCACGAGAACGAGGGAGTCCTGAAGTGCCTTTCGGGTTGCAGAAGAGGCAAACAGTGCTGCGGAGGCCGGGGGTACGCTGAGGGAGGCGGCGTCGGGGTTCGCTTCGGCGAAGGGCGGCGTTTCGGGCAGGATCGAGTGGCCCGGCAGCAGCTTTCCACGAGAAACGCCGAATTCCGGGTCGCCCTCCTGAGCCTCCTGCCCGAAGATCAACTTGATACCCGGCCAAACCCCGCCGCTGTCCTGCCAGCCTCCGCCCGACCCGGCAATCCATTCGCCGAGGATCGCCCGCGACGCCACAAGGCGGCGTTCCGGTTCTTCCAGCGAGCCAGTGAGGGACGCCGTTTGCGAGGTCGCCCGCATACACGCCGCGATCAGCCCCGCCAGAAGGCTGGTAGAAACGGCAAGACGGGAGCCTTTTGGAATTCCGTTTACATTGGAGACGAGTTCGATGCCGCGCCCGCCTCCGACCAGCTGGGTGAGCAGTTCCCCCAGCGAAGCCCCGGAGCCTTCGATCCCCGGCGGAACAAGACCGGAGGCGATGAGAGCCGCTTTGAGCAGGCCAAGATGGTCCCGTGCAAAATCGAAAATTTCGGCGAGATCGGTGATTTCGGCGGAGGCCCCAAGGTCTACCGACGAAAGCCGCACCACGGAAGCATCAATCACGCGAAAGTAGGCTTCGACCGGAGGCTTTGGGGAGGCATCGCGTCCGCGCAGGGCCAGATCAATGGAAACGTTCAGCACTTTTGCGCCTTCGGGATAATCCATCCCCAGAAAGAAAATATCGCTCCAGGCCGAATGGGTAAGGTCCATTCGTACCGGCGTGGACTCCATCAACAGTGGAAACGGCGCGTTCTCGTCTTTGCGGTGCAGCAGCTCAGGGCGCACCCGCAGCGGCTGATCGAGCGGGTGGCCCATGCGAAACATCCATTGATTGCCGCGCACACTGCGGACGCTTTTGCGAACCTGATCCGCCAGCGTCTGAAAGGCGAGTCGGTGATAGGAGGCCGCAAGTGCCGAGGCGAGGGTATCGGAGGGGCCGTGTTCGCGCTGTGCCTTCAGAAAACGGGAGACGGCTTCCTCGAAACGCCGCTCCAGCAGGTGTGTGTAGCCCTCGTAGGGAATCTGCCCGTGAAGGGGAAAACCGGGTTTGGCAGGCAGGTGAAAGCGGTAGAGCGAGGCGAGGAAAAAGAGGGCACGCACCCGTTCGTAGAGGCTGTCTCGAGAGTGTCGAAAGGCTTCCAGAAGGTCGCACTGCGCGAGAATTTGCTCGGTGGTGAGCAGCTTAGCGTAATCATCAAGGGCGCGATCACGAACGGCGGCTTCAGGGGAAGCAATCAATTCGGTAAGGTCGGTGAGATCGAAAGGGCGAGTTTCCATGCCTTTTATTCTGGCAGATTTGGGGCGTTTTCGTAACGGAGGCCGAGCAAGAACCCCGGCGCGGAGGCTCTGCACTTTCTCACTGACCCATCAACGGTTTGTACGGAGGCTTGCCGAGAAAGAGAGATGCCTGCCGCTTCGATGAATGCAGGTTGACCCCTGGCCTCAAACCCCGGTTCGGGCGGCACTGCGTGCCGACCCTCCTTCGGACGAAGATCCTTGGTGAGAACGGGTTTGCGTTCCAGGGAAGGAAGTGCCGTTTTCAGGGCGTTTTTCTTTTAGTTTGAGAAAGGGGCTTCTCCAGACCGGGAGGGGGATGCCCGGTCTGGAAGAAACTTTGAGGAGAAAGCACGACCTGTTCGCCTCTTCCCGTCAGTCCAGTTCGCTTCCGGTGAGGCGGGAATAGGCTTCGCGATATTTTTCGGCGGTTTTAAGAACGACCGATTCGGGCAGGGGGGGGGCGGGCGGCTCTTTGTTCCAGCCTGATGCCTCCAGCCAGTCGCGCACAAACTGCTTGTCGAATGAGGGCTGTGCGCCGCCGGGAGCGTAGGTGTCGGAGAGCCAGTAGCGCGAGGAGTCGGGCGTGAAGGCTTCGTCAATCCAGAGCAGTTCGCCGTCCAGAAGCCCGAACTCGAATTTCGTGTCGGCCAGCAGAATGCCCCGTGCGCGGGCATAGTCCGCCGCATAGCCGTAGAGCGCGAGGCTTTCTTCCTGAAGCCGTTCCGCCAGTTCTATTCCAATGAGTGCGCCCGCTTCTTCGATCCCGATGTTTTCATCGTGCCCGGCGGCGGCTTTGGTCGCGGGGGTGAAAATCGGTTCGGAAAGCCGGTCGCCCTCCCGCAGGCCCCCCGGAAGCGTGATACCGTGCAGACTCACCTCTCCGGTTTCGCCGCCTGCCGCCCGGTATTCCTTCAGCAGCGAACCTGCCAGATAGCCGCGCACCACACATTCAATCGGCAGTGCGCCCGCTTTCTTTCCGATAACGCTGCGCCCGTCCAGCAGAGTGCGCGTTTCTTCGGTGACAGGGACGCCTGCACTTTTCAGCCGGTCACAAATCTCCTCGGTGTCTACCGTGATCTCATGAGCGGGGACGATTTCGCCGAGGCGGGAAAACCAGAAGTGCGACAACTGGGTGAGCACCCGGCCTTTGTCCGGGATGCCGTTGGGCATCACGACATCGAAAGCGGAGATACGGTCGGTGGCCACGAGCAGCAGGGTGTCGCCGAGATCGTAAAGATCGCGCACTTTGCCGGAAGCGAGGCGCGGCAGTCCGAGCAGGCGGGTGGTGAGAACGGGTTCGCGCACGGTGAAGGGTCTCCCTCAAAAAGTCGGTTCTGCTATAGTACCCTTTCCGGGTATCATCTCCGCAACGGCAGCAAAGGGAGAGTAGAAAAATGAAACGGTGGAATCGCCGCATCGGAGTTGTTCTGGGGGTGATGGTGCTGGGGGGGTGCGGAGGAAAACGGGGGGACGCTCCCGCCGCTGCGGGACGGCCTGCTTCTGGAAACCCGAAAACCTCCTCTTCCGCCGGGTTGAGCGGCAAAACGCTGAAGGTCACTGTGATGGACATCGGGCAGGGCGACAGCACCCTCATCGAGACCCCCGGCGGTAAAACGATCTTGATTGACGCGGGCCTGCCGGGATCACAGGAGAAGATCGAGCCGATCCTTCAGGCGCACCACATCGCCCGCCTCGACTTTGTGGTGGACAGCCACCCGCACAACGATCACATCGGCGGCATGGGCAAACTGCTTGGCGATGTTCCCTTTGGCATCGTATACGATTCGGGTATGGTGACGAACTCTCCCGCGCAGACCCGCCTGCTCAGAGCCATCCAGCAAACCGGCGGAAGGCTGATCAAGGCCAGAGCCGGGGATAAAGTCGAGATTGACCGCGACGTAACGATGGAAATTCTTGCGCCGCAAGACCCGCTTTACACCGAACACGAGAAAAGCGGGATTAACAACAATTCGGTGGTGGTACGATTTGTGTTCGGGAAAACCCGGCTGCTTTTCACCGGTGACATGGAGGAAGAAGAGCGCGGGCGGCTTTACGAATCGGGCGCAGACCTGCACGCCGATTTTCTAAAGGCGGCGCATCACGGCTCGCGCAACGGAACCGATGCAGAGTTTCTCAGCAAAGTGAAGCCGCAGCTGGCAACGATTTCCTGTGCAACGGGTAACGACTACGGGCATCCACATCAGGAGGCCCTGGAAACCTTTCAAGCCGCAAAGGTTCCGATCTATCGCACCGACCTCAGCGGAAGCATCACGATTCTCTGCGACAATCAGGAGCACTTGCAGGTTCAGCCCGTACAGATTGCCGAGGAAAGCCGTGTTTATGCCCCCGGCGACGACCGCCGTGAGCAGAAAAAGCACCGAAAAAAAGGCCGCCGCTCTGAAAACTAGCCCAAATCTTTTTCAGGAATTGATGCCCCGTCCATTGTGCAGCGGTTTGCAGGACTTCGTTCGGATGCGATACGGAAGCGTGTAAAGCGTTAAGCTGCTCCCCTTGCAGTCCGCGAAGGCAGACTTCGTTTGACAGACAGGGATTTCAATCCTAGTTCATCATACCGAAGCGAAAATCAAACGTTATCAATTCCTGGATAAAAGACCGAAAAAGGTTAAGGGGTTTCACTGGAGGACAGAAGGAAAACAAATGGAGAGCAGGCCTTATCCGAATTCAGGGCCGTCTGAGCCTTCCCTCCTGAGCCGGGGGCGGGCTGTTTCGTGGACGGTGTGCCTGCTCAGTTTTTTTGTGCTGGCTTGGCGCGGCTATTCCAACGCTCATTTTGGGTTTCGCGGCGACGACTCGCAGCTTTTCCTCGGTGTGCGTCAGTTGTTTTCCGAAGGCACGTTTTATCGAAATTTAGATTACGCTCAGATTGCGCCCCCCGGCTTCACGGTGCTCCCCGAAGATCATGCCGTTCCCAATGCCTACCCGCCCCACACCGCCCTGCTTTACCTCCCGTTTTATGCGGCAGGCTGGCCTCTTGCCCACGATCTCTGGTTTGTTTTCACCCTGGTTTGTGTGGCCGCTCTCGGTATCCTGCTGTTCCGTCAGCTCGGCGACCACCTTGACCCCGCCGCGCTGCCGCTGTGGTTAACGCTCATTTTCCTTTCGTTTCCCCCCTACGACATCACGTTTTTGGGGCAGATTTCCTTTCCCATGCTCGTGGCTCTTGTGCTGGGGTTTCGGTGGCTGCACCGCCGCGAGCGAGCCGCTCCCTGGATCGCGGGGATTTTTCTCAGCGTGGCCCTGATGAAACCGACCTTTGCGCTGCCGTTCGTGCTCTACGGGTTGGTGCGTGTTCCAATGCGCCGCGCCGCCTCCCTCGGCCTCGCCTTCACGCTGGCAGGCTGTCTGCTGGTGGCCATCCTGAGCCGAAAACCCGGCTTGATGCTTTCGGAATACCGCACCACCCTGCACCAACTCACGCAAACCGGCGGCATCAACGATACCGGCTTTACCGGAGTGCGGCGGGCGTCTTTCAGCACGGCAAGCGTGGCGTACTTCGATTTTCTCGGGGCGATCCTGCACACCCCGCCGGAAACCCCGCCGACAGCAGAACAGATTAAAATCGTTGCGCTTTTGGAAGGGGTCGCTGGGCTGGCTGGCGGTTTGTTTTTACTGCGGCACGCGCATTTGCTGAACACCGCCGAACTAAGGGCTTTCAAAACAGAAAGCTCCGAGCGGAAGGCTGGCCTTTTCTCACTGCCGGATCGGTGGGCACTCGGCGCAATCAGTCTTTTTCTGCTGCTCGTCCTCTACCACAGCTGGCCCGACTCCAACATTCTCTACCTGCCGCTCCTGCTGCTGCTAAACGAACTGCTCCCTGCCCGAACACGTCTGCCGAACTTGATCGCCGCTGGCGGACTGATTTTCATTCTCCACGTTCGCGCTTTCTGGGTGCATCGGGTGCTGACGGCACTCTCGCTTTCCGCCGGGGAGGGGCAAAGCGTCCTCCTTCACTCCCGGATCGAGCAGGCACTTCTGTTCGCCCTCCTCCTGTTTTTCTTTTCCAAAATGGAGCGCAGCCGAATAGAAGATACGGACGTGCAGGCCCCTGCCGCCGCCCTGTGAAAATTCGGAGAAGAGCCTCGTCATCTGGAAGGATTCTATGCTTTAATAGTCTATGGAACGTGATCTTCAAGACATCAAGGAAGAAATCCGCCTGCGGGTGGATTTGGTCGAACTGATCGGCGGCTACACCCGGCTGAAGCGAGCCGGGAAAAACTGGACGGGACTCTGTCCCTTTCACGCCGATAAAAAGCCCTCGTTCAGTGTCAGCCCGACAATGGGCATCTACAAATGCTGGTCGTGCGGGGAAAGCGGCGACCTGTTCAAGTTCGTTCAGAAAAAAGAAAATCTCGAATTCATCGAATCCCTGGAATTTTTAGCACGGAGGGCAGGCGTTGAGTTCGAGCGGAAGGCTCCCGGCGACCCGAACCATCCTGAAAAGGCAAGCGAACGCGAAGAGGCATTGGAACTGAACCGGGTTGCGGTCGAATTTTTTGGAGATCGGTTTTTCAAGAGCGAGTTCGCCCGCGACTATCTCAACAACCGGGGAATTCACCGCACCACACAGGAGCAGTTCGGAATCGGGTTTGCCCCGCCGGAGTGGGAAGCCCTGACACTGCACCTTGGGCACAAACGGCTCAACCTCACCCTGGCCGCTCGCATCGGCCTGATCAAACCCCGCAAAGAGGAAGGCTCCGGATTTTACGATACCTTCCGCAACCGCCTCATGTTTCCGATTTTCGATCTCAACGGGCGCGTGATCGCCTTTGGCGGGCGCACTCTGGGCGACGATGCTGCCAAATACCTCAACTCGGAAGGCTCGATTCTCTTTGACAAATCGCGCACCCTCTACGGACTGAACTTCGCCCGCAAAAAGCTTTCGTCCGAAGTGGCTCCGGTGTTTGTGGAGGGCTATGTGGACGTGGTGCAGGCGCATCAATCCGGGTTCACGCAGTGCATCGCCAACCTGGGAACCGCTCTCACCGAACAGCAGGCTCAGATGCTGGTACGCTACAATCCGAAGGTCATCATCTGCTACGACAGCGATAACGCCGGGATCAAAGCCACTTTGCGCGGCGCGGGGGTGTGGGAGGCGGCAGGCGTCAACGGAGCCGAGGTGCGCGTGGCCGTCCTGCCTCCCGGCGATGATCCCGATTCGATTTTGCGCCGGGGCGACATCGCCGGATTTCAGAAGGCACTCGATACCGCCGTTCCCCGCATGGACTTCGAGATCGAACTCGTGAAACGCCGCCACGACCTGGGAACAGACACCGGAAAACTCGCGGCCCTTCAGGAAATCATTCCGATCCTAGCCGCTCTGCCCACAAACTTGGCCCGTGCCGCCTATGTGCAAAATCTGGTCTCGCTCCACCCGCTCTATCACTCTTATGGACTGGCACGGGTCACCGAACAGATGCTGGCCGACATCGCGGCGGCGGCTCAGCAGCTTTCGCACCGCGACCGGGGCTACCCTGAAACCCAAAAGCAAAACGGCGGCCCCCTTTCCGCTTCTCCCGACCCGCCCTCGTATCGCCCGCCTTCTGCCGACGGCTGGGGAACCGCCGGGGGGAAGCCGCCGTATCCATCTTCGCCGGGAGGCGGAAACTATCGTCAAAACGGGTACTCCAACGGCGGAGGGCGGCGCGACGGCAAATCCTGGAAGCGGAGGGACGAACCCGCCGGCCCGCCCACCGACCCCTCCATTCCGCCCCCCACGCCCCCGGCACTCACCCGCGCCGAGAAAGCGGAGCGGCAGATTCTCCGCGCTTTGTTCACCGTCGAATGGCGTTCTTACATTCTCAGCCGCCTGCATCCCGATACGCTGATTTCGGAGCGCGGAAGGCTGCTTTACGAGCGGGTTGCCTGCACCCCTGCCAATGAGGAGGGAAGGGTAGATGAAATCGCCCTGCTGCGCTCCTTGGAAACCGAAGCGACCGCGAGGCAAGCCCGGAATGTTCCCGGTGATCCCTTTGCCGAAGAGGATGGCGGAAACTTTTTTACGATTTCTTTGTTTCTGAGGGAACTCGTGGAGGAATCCTCTTTCGCGTTAGCGAATGAACCGTTGAGCGAGGGGATGATTCAAGATTGTATCAACAGTCTGCAAAGTGACCGTCAGGAACGCGAGCATCGAACCCTTGCGGCGCAGCTGCAGGGAGACGCTTCTCTTTCGGAAGAGGAGCGGCGCGATGCGATCCGCCGCTATCAAGCGCAGGCGCGTCAGCGAAAAGCTCCGCCCGCCGAGAATGGTTAGTCCCTTTTGGGCTAAGGTGTGCTAAAGTCGGAAGTAAACCGGCGAAGTGAAAGAAGCCTTCGGAGAAGGAGAGTGAACTGCGTGGGAATGACCAATCTTGCCGCCCAGAAACCGTCTGAGGCGATGATGATTCCGTCTCTTTTTGTCGAAACCGGGGAGCGATCCCTGCCGAATCGCCCGGAGCTGCCGGGGCCTTTGCTGCCGGAAGAATCGGCGGCTCAGCGCGTTGATGAAATTCTGGCATTTCTTTCCCCCGATGAGTTCGTTCCGCTTCAGGAAACCGCCCCCTCCTCCGAAACGCAAAAATCATCGCCGCAAGAAGAGACCCTCTCTTTAGAAGGGCTTCCGGTAGACGATACCGTGCGGATGTGGCTTCGAGAAATCGGGCGTATCCCGCTGCTGTCGAGTGAAGAAGAACGCCGCCTCTCTCGTGCCATTGCCGCCGAACAGCTCTGCCCGCTGGCCGCGCAGCGAGCGCGTCATGAACTCACCCGCGCCAATTTTCGCCTTGTCGTTTCGATTGCCAAGCGGTACAGCGGGCGCGGAATGTCCTTTTCCGATTTGATTCAGGAAGGAAATTTAGGGCTGATCCGCGCCGTAGAAAAATTCGATTATTCTCGCGGCTTTCGATTCAGCACCTATGCAACTTGGTGGATTCGCCAGTCCATCACCCGCGCCATCGCCGATCAGGGACGCACCATCCGTATTCCGGTGCACATGGTCGAGACGATCAACCGCCTTATCAAAACCTCCTCTTACCTTTTGCAAATAAATGGGCGCGAGCCTTCGCTGGAGGAGCTCTCCAAAGCCATGAAAATGAGCCAGGAGCGGGTCGCTGATATTCTGCGGGTGGCCTCCGAGCCGCTTTCGCTGGAAACTCCCATCGGTGAGGAGGGAGACAGCCATTTGTGCGATTTCGTGGAAGACCACAACAGCGCGTCGCCTTCCGAAGCGGTGTCGAATCGAATTTTACGGGAAAAAATTGGGGATGCCCTGCGTGCCCTGACCACCCGCGAACGCGAAGTGCTGGTGATGCGCTTCGGCCTCGAGGACGGCTGTCAGAAAACTCTTGAAGAAGTGGGAAAACATTTTGCCGTCACCCGTGAGCGTATCCGGCAGATTGAAGCCAAAGCCTTGAAAAAACTCCGCAATCCCCGGTGCAGCCGCCCAATCCGCGCCTGCCTCGAATGGCAGTAACGCAAGGCGAGCGAACACGCAGGCAAAAAATCGGCGGGCGAAGGGGAAACCTTCGCCCGCCGATTTCTATTTCAGAATTTTGCCGCCGCCTGGGGAAAGGGCTATGAGTGAGCCCGCCGCTGAGCAGTTTGCACAACAGGGCTAAAGGGCATTCGTGATCTCTTCTACTTGAAGCCGGATCGCGTCCAGAGAGAGCACGTTTTCTTTCCAGTCGGGGAGAAAAATCTTGTCTTTGGCTTTTTCAATCGCGAGTTTCGCCCCATCGGAAAAGGGAAAGCCCGCATAGCCGAAGAGAATGGCGAGCTCGATGCGGATGTGACCCATCACGAAATCCCACGCCGCTTCTCTTGGAACGCCCATCGTCACACATTTTTCGTAGGCTTCCTTCATTGCCCAAACGAGGGTGGCGCAGGTGGTTTCGACCACACCCGGCTCCAAAATCGCCATTTGCTCGACGGTGATACGGTGTTTGCGCAAAATGGGCGCGTACATCTCGGCAGCGATATTTTCGCCGAGGACGTAGTGTTCCTCCGGCCCCTGGATGAGCGCACAGACAATGCTCTGCCGCGCATGACTGCCGCCGAACCAGTCGGTTTGCGCCTCGAAATTCAGCTCTTCGGGATCGGTCATGAAGAGGGGCGGGTGGCAGGGATGCGCGGCAAAGTAGGTGATGTCTTCGCGCTTCGGGAACACCCCGGCATACCCGGCGGCGGGGTCTAGACCCATTACCATTGTGCCAGGGTGGAGCAAGGGGACGATCTCGGCACTGATCTTTCCGATCAGCGCGTCGGGTATGGCGAGAATGACGATGCTCGCCTGTTCGAGGGCTTCCGCCTGCGGGGTGGGAGAGACGCCTTTGGCCTTCATCCGTTCGACGCCCGCCTCCGAAACCTCGATGTAAAGTATCTCGTAATCGGGATGATCTTTGAGGTTGTCGGTCAGCCGTCCCCCCATTTTGCCGCCTGCGCCCAGCAGAGCCACCGTCGTTTTCATCAAATTCCTCTCGTTCCCGTTCCGTTGTCCGTCTTGCTCGTGCGGTTGCCCATTGCATCAAAGGCATAACTCTGCCTTTGCCAGTGCCTATCAAGAACTAAAAGCAATCGAAGACAAAAGTTTCGTTGCGTAAGGTAAGTTAATCACAAGTATTCATCTCAAATCGAGCAGATACTTCAATTAGTTTGTCAACAATATCACTAATCTGTTGTATTGTTTTTCCTGAACCTAAACGAGTTCTTTGCAAATACTTTAGCCGTTCAACAAGTTCATCTTTGGACGCATTTTCTTCCAACATTGTTGTCAGCTCTTTTGCATATTGATCGTATTGACCAATCGCGCCAGGAGCTCCCAGAATGCCTAAAGGATCCCAATCGACAAGTAGTATCAACCGGACAAAACCGTTTAAGTTTTTAAATATGGACCATTGTTCGCTCGTACTCGTAGTGTCCATTAAAACTTTCCATCTTTCTCAATCAAACGGAGAATATGCTGTAACAAGACGACCAATTCCCTCCCATTCGCCTTCCCGTGCCTCTTGAGAAGCAATTAAATAAAGGGCAGCATTGTAAAGTCGAGTTTTGACCAACCAATTACCCGAAGATGACATCTGAGCGATACGTGAATTCCATAACGAGAGAACCTCTTCAATATCTCCAGTAACCATCTCGCGACCTGCCCATTTACTGAACCAATTTGCTAGCTCCTGCGTACCATGCTTGGTAGAATATAGTAATTCTTCAGGAACTCCTGCTCCCTCTGCACCAATCCCGGCTTCAGTTCCTGAACTAAATAATGGTTCTTCAACTTCTTTACCATTACGATCCACATATTTAACAGGATTATTTGCATATATGAACCAGTTAATACCATGCCGTGCCGGGTCTTCGCTTGCAAACCTTCCTGTATTTGGGTCATAGTACCGTGCTCTCATGTAGATGAGGCCGGTCTCATCGTCACTCGTATGCCCCAATGCTCCCACAAACTTCTGCTTGCTTGTTCCCCCCGGATTGCTTCCGCCTCGCACTGCTCCGTACAGATCGTACTTTCGACTGCTCGTCACATTTCCAGATGGGTCAACCTCACCGAGCGATGAGCCAAGCCCATCAGCGCGTAAATGATCTCGACTTTAGCCCTCGCCCTCGCTTATACTACAAACGAAGGAAAACCTGGTCTCGTTTTATTATTTTTGCCTTCGAGAGAATTGCCCCCAAACACCACTGAACACTCTGAACCAGATTCGCTCTTTTTTCACTCGAACCCTGAAAATAGCCCCAAGATTTTTGTCAAAGGTCAAAAAGTCTGCCATCAGGTAAATTTCGCTCCGAAATTGGGCCGGGATCGTCATGTTCAAGCCAATGAGAAAATCGTCGAACGTGTTCAGCAGGTTCAGCACCACCGAGGCCTCATCTCGGTCGCCCGTCCTCAGCAAGTCAATGGGGAGCGCGTAGTAAATCGTGAAAATTTCCCCGTCACGGTAAAGATACGGTGTGGCATCAATCGCACCAGAATCAATTGCTTCGAGGACAAGTGACCTGTCGGTAAAGAACAGGATGCACCCGCCTTCCAGAAGCGGAGACAAATTGCCGCCCTGATTCACGATCACCGTAAACAAATCCCCGTCCGGTTCTTGCAAGTCGAGTTGTAGGCCGACCAAATAGAGGCCATTTTCTTTTATTCGGTGCCTTTTCCCGCCCGGATGTGTTCGTACAGGGCCGCTTCCCCGACCTGACCGCCCTTGAACAGCACTTCCATTCCAAGGCTTTCGGACTGACCTGCGACCACCCGGCACAGCGGCGAACCTGGCGCAAAGGGCGCAGCCATTTCCAGCGACTCAATGCCCAATTCACCCGCGACATAGCCGGAGGTGTCTCCCCCGGCAACCACAATTCTCCGTATTCCCGTGGATTGGACGATTTCACGCAGAATTCGCCCCTGCTCACGAATCAATCTCTGTCCGGCTTGACGCGGGTTTTCGCAAGCGTCCAGAAAGGCACAGGTCTCGCGATAGCGCGGATCGCCCTTGCCCTTTGCCGTATGAAGGATCACACTTTTCCCAGCCCTGAGAACGGCGACACCCTCTGAAACGGCTTTCGCAAACGCCCGTGATTTGTTTTGTGCCAGACCCAGCGTATCCATCACAACTTCGCCGAAACCGTGCTCCAGGGCGTACTCGATCTGACCTGCCGCCGCAGGAGAGCAGCTTCCCGACAAGACAACGATCTGCTCCACAGGCTCTGCCGAGAACGCAGGCGGTTCAGGAAGCATCCCTGCTGCCCTCCAAGCTTCTCGAAGCGCGTACTCCACTCCCGACGATCCCGCCACCAACAAAGGACGCTCCGGGTCTGCCCGCTTCCAGAGAGCGTTTCCGATCTCGAAAAGATGGGTTCGCGTAAGTGTGTCGAACAAAACGATCTCGCACCCCTCCGAAACAAGCGTACCGATTTTTTCCTCGACGGCGTTTTCTCCCCGCTCCAGATCGGTGAGGTCTACCAGGCCGCATTGAAGGTCGGTTTGTAAAGCGAGATGTCTCCGCAGGTCGGCTTCGTGCAGGGGCGTGACCGGGTGATTCCTCATGGTTGGGTGGCGATCAATCCGAAACACCTCCGAGTCGCGCCCGGTGCGGGCAAACAGATTCCCGAACGCGACAAACCGATTCAGCATCGGCACTCCCACCACAAGCGGAACGAACGCGCCGGGAAAAGAGCGGCGTGCGATCTGAAGGGTTTTGCCAATCGAACCGATTTCCGGCGCGGAGTCGAAAGTGCTGCAAATTTTGATGTGAAACAGCGGCAAAGCGATTTTTCGCATCGCCTCGAAAATCGCCGGAAGCTCGGCTTCCATTTGCTCCGGCGTCCAGCTTCGACTGGTCCCGGCAAGCCCGATACTGAGCGGGGGAGCCGGGGAGGGAACAAAAGGGAGGTGGAGCGAAAGGCGGGCGTCCAACCCGGCCAGACTAAGCACTTCCAGCGCGTCCGTCGAGCCGGTGAAGTCGTCGCCATAAAACGAGAGGGCAGGCGCAAGGCCCTTTTGTGGTGTCGGTGTCACCCGTTCCCCTTTCATCCCTGCACTCTGGCGTATTTGTCCAGCGCGGCAGCCAATTCGGGGCGGGTATCGGCATAGATTTCAAGGGGAATGCCCGCGACGGCGGCTTCCCAGGACTGCCGCAGCGCAATGATGCCTGCGCCGGGGCCGTTCGGGTGCGCCATCACGCCGCCGCCCGCCAGATACATCACATCCCGTGTGCCCGTTTGGGAGTAGGTGTCTGGCGGCTGATGCACCGTCTGCCCGGAGGAGAGAACCGGCATGGCCCTCCGTCCGCCATGCAGAGGAGCCAGCACACTCCTCACCGACTCGATCACGCTTTCGTCCGGCTCCCAGAATTTGTTTCGCAGCCCGTTGACGTGCAGATGATCCACCCCAATCGTGCGCCAGAGTTTCTGATACGCCGAAAAGCCCAGGCCGAGCAGGGGGTGGCGCGTGAACATCCCCCAGCCGTTTCGATGCCCATGAATAGGCAGGGCGCAGCGACGGCGCAAAAAATCCGCTCCCGGAAGCCCCACCGAGTTCAGCGAAATCATAACGCAGGTTCCGCCCGCTTTCAGCACCTCCTCATGGTGGCGGAGCATCGCTTCCAGATCGTCGGTGAGATTGAACGCGAACATCGGCTTTTTTCCGGTTTTGTCCGCGTGAGCGTTGAGGACTTTCATTACGGCAGCGACCCGCTCTTTGAGGGGCGAGTGCGGAGAGTTAGCCATCAGTTCGTCGTCTTTGATAAAATCAATTCCGCCGTCGCACAGCTCTTTCACCAGCGAAGCGGTCTTTTCCGGAGGCAGCCCGACACTGGGCTTGACAATCGTGCCGATGAGCGGACGATCATAAACCCCCGACAGGCGGCGGGTTCCTTCGATTCCAAACTGCGGGCCTGCGTAGGCTTCGGCAAATTCATCGGGAAGATCGAGGTCGAGGAGTTTCAAACCGCTGTGGTCGGAGAGTTCGAAGAGGTTTCCGGCAACGGTGGCGAGCAGGGTGGGCAGGTTCGCTCCGACGTTCTCGAACGGAAACGCCAGCGTGAATTTTGCCTTTCTGTAAACCGGAATTTCGCCGCCTTTAGGAACGCGGCCACCCGGAAGCGAAGGAGTGTCCCCAGAGCCGAGCGGCTCAATCCTCACGATCCTGGCTCGGTGCTTTGCGATCAGTTCCGGTGTTTCCCCCGGAACCGGCAGAAATGTCCCCGACGACTGCTCTCCGGCAATCGTGGAAATCGTGCGTTCCAGCTCGTTGGGGGTTTCGAGCAGATAATGGGCAAGAATTTCATTCATTCGCGCTTCCGTTCCTTTCGCTTTAGGCTTTCGCCTGACGGAATGAAAGTACCGAGGTGGGGGCATTGAAAGACCGAGCCTCGAAAGACCGGAGATTAAAATACTCGTTTCGGAGTTTCGGAGGTGTACCATCGGGCGCACCGGCAGACCGGGCATTGAAATATCCATCAAGCGTGCATCGAAAGACCGGGCATTAAAATCCGCGATTGAGCAATATCGAGAGACCGAGCCTCCAAATCCCGTCAAGGGCGCACCGAGCGACCGGGCAAAAAAACGTTTCGGAGGCACACCGGCAGAACGGGCATTAAAATACCCGTCGAGGACGTCTCGACACGCCGGGCATTAAAATACCGTTGAGGGTACACCGGCAGACCGGGCATTAAAATACCCGTCTGGGGAGCCTTCGGCTAAACGTCCTGCGGACGGAACGGCGAGTTCGGACACGTTCGCAAACCGACGAAATAATTTTGCGCCTTTGCTGGCGTAGAGGGTGATTTTCCTGCATTTTCACCCCCTCATCCACTTGTTTTCCCCTGTCCGCGTACCAGATCAGGCACGGCGGCCAGGGCTTCCTCAATCTTCCCGGCGTCTTTCCCGCCCGCCTGCGCGAAATCAGGGCGTCCGCCGCCGTTGCCGCCCGCGATTTTTGCAACCTCGCGGATCAAATTGCCCGCATGGTAGCCTCGGCTCACGAGATCGGGGGTGACTTTCGCCACAAACCCGATCTTTCCGCCGCCGCCTGAAGCCAGCACCGCAATGAGAGTGCCTTTCGTTTGTGCCAGCGTATTGAGAAGTTCTACGGCGTCCTCGGCGGTTCGATCTTCCAGAGCGAGCGTGATTACCGGAACCCCGTTTACGTCCACCGGGGTTACGTCTAGGGAAGCCGAGGCTCCGCTTTTTTTGGCTTCGGCAAGGGATTTTTTCAGGTCGGCGAGAGAACCCTTCAGTTTTTCAATTCCGGCAGGAACGTCGGTCGGCTTTGTTTTTAGAGCGGCTGCGGCGGCGTTCAGGGCCTCTTCCCGCTCCGTAACAAACGCCAGGGCTCCGGCTCCGGTGACGGCCTCAATGCGTCGCACTCCTGAAGCCACACCGCCTTCGGAAACGATCTTAAACAATCCGATTTGCGAAAGATGCGCCACATGGGTTCCGCCGCAAAGTTCCACGCTGAACCCCGGTACATCCACCACTCTTACCCGGTCGCCGTACTTCTCGCCGAAAAGAGCCATCGCGCCCATCTCCTTCGCCTCGGAAATCGGAATCCCGTTGTGAATGAGCACCGGCTCGTCTTTGAGAATTTCCGCGTTGACGATCCGCTCGACTTCGCGCAGTTCGCTTTCACCGACCGGGGCGGAATGGGTAAAATCAAAGCGCAGCCGCTCTCCATTCACCGAGGAGCCTTTCTGGTACACGTGCCCGCCGAGCACTTCGCGCAGGGCGGCCTGAAGCAGATGCGTGGCCGTGTGATTTTTCATAATGTTTCGGCGGCGCGTCACGTTTACCTCGGCTTCCACTTTCGCTCCCGTGTCTACCCGTTGTGCCTGAAGCAGGCCGTGATGCAGAAAAAATCCGCCGATCTTTTTGGTATCGGTTACTTCGATGGCGAGGTCTGCCACCCCGTTCGGCGTGGTGAGCCAGCCCGAATCGCCGGCCTGCCCTCCGCTCTCGGCATAAAGCGGAGTGCGATCCAGCACGAAATCCGCCTCTGCTCCAAACCCTTCCAGCGTTTCAACGAGGTGCCCGTTCTGAATAATCGCCAGAATCGCCGCGTCCCCCACTTCGAGCTGGTCGTAACCGACAAACTCCGTGGGACGAAACCGCTTTTGCAGCTCGGAGACCACCGCATTGTAATCGCCGAAAACTTCCCGCTCGCCGCCCGCGGCTTTGCTGCGTTCGCTGTGTTCCGCCAGAGCTTGAGTGAAAGCGTCCAAATCTACGGAAATGCCCCGTTCCTCCGCCATTTCCTGCGTGAGTTTGATCGGAAAGCCGTAGGTATCGTAAAGCGTGAACGCTCCGCCTCGTCCGCCGGGAAGGGTGCGGCTTTCAAGGACTTCGGGCGTTTCGAGCAATTCCACGAGCCGCGCCATGCCGCCGTCGAGGGTGCGGAGAAATCGTTCCTCTTCGTCTCGAATGGTTCGCAGGATCAGGTCTTCACGTTCGCGCAGCTCCGTGTAGAAATCGCCCATCTGCGCGATCACCAGTGGGGCAATGAGATGTAGAAACGGGGCCTCAAAGCCGAGAGCGGTTTTGCCGTAGCGAATGGCCCGGCGCATAATGTAGCGCAGCACGTAGCCTCGTCCTTCGTTGGAGGGCAAAATTCCGTCGGCAATGCAAAAGGTCATCGAGCGAACGTGCTCTGCCACCACACGAAACGCAAAATCGAGCGGCCCTGCTCCGCCAGTGTAGGTTTGGCCGCTCAATCCCTCCACGCGCTCCAGGATCGGGCGGAAAAGGTCGGTTTCGAATACGCTGGTTTTGCCCTGCACCACAAAAGCGATCCGGTCAAAGCCCATGCCGGTGTCGTTGTTCTTTTTTGGCAGCGGAGTCAGCACGGGAACGCCGTTCCCTCCTAGGCTTCGGTCGAACTGCGTGAACACGTTGTTGCCAAGTTCCAGCCAGTGCCCCGCTTCGTCGTCCACGAGAAAGCGTTCGGTTGGCGTGAGAGCAGGATCGGAGCACATCTGTTCAGGGGGGGAAACCCGGTAAAAGTATTCGGAGCAAGGCCCGCAGGGGCCGTCCGGCCCGTCCTCGATCACATTGGCGGGCCAGTAGTTTTTGTCGGCCCCCAGCCGGTGAATTCGGTCTTCGGGCAGCCCTACCCCATCGCGCCAGAGGGAAAAAGCTTCTTCGTCCTCCTGATAGACGGTAACGCACATCCGATTCGGGTCAATGCCGCAGACTTCGGTCAGAAATTCCCAGGTCCAGGGAATCACTTCTGCCTTGAAATAATCGCCGAACGAAAAGTTGCCCAGCATCTCGAAAAAAGTGCAGTGCGACGTGTCGCCAACCGCATCAATGTCTACCGTACGGACACATTTCTGGACGGTACAGATGCGGGGCGAAGGCGGAACCGCCGCGCCCGCAAAATAGGGCTTGAACTGCTGCATTCCCGCTGAGGTAAAAAGGGTAGACGTGTCGGGATTGCCGAGGGCATCCACAGGAGGCAGAGGGGAGCCGGGCAGGTGCAGATGCCCTTTCGACTCATAAAACTGAATGTACTTTTGGCGGAGTTCGCTGGCTTTCATCGCGCAATTGTTCCTGAACCGGGTTGAGATAGATTTGTCTTGGAGGCACGGGGTTATTATACCGGAATCCGACAAAACGCATCACCGGCCTTCTTTGGCCGAGAGGAGCAGGTTCGGGCACAGCGATAGAGCACGACGCGAGAAAAGTGAAATTGAGGCGGGATCTACGGCAGCGTCTCGATTTCTTAGAGCAGACTCCGCTCAAAAGCCTGCTGAAGGCACGACTGAGCAGACAGGTTTTTGGAACTTGAATCGCGGAGAAAACGTCTTTTCGGCGAAACCCTTTTGCCTTCACTGCAGAATAGGAAACTACCTTATGCCCCGAAACATTTTACCGCTTGCTGCCGCTTGTGCCTCCCTGATCGTTTTCGCGCCCAAAACGCAGGCACAAAATTTGGGAGCCTACTATTCGAATATGTATTTTCAGAACCATATGGCAATGAATCTGCTTCGGCGATACGGGGGCGGGGGAGGCGGCGGGGGGCACACGCGCCGGGTTAGAAGAATGGTGCACGCCTCGCCCGTCTATAAAATTTCTCCTGCCCGCTCTGCGGTAATTGACCGGATGGCTGCGGCGGTTCCCGCCGCAAACCGATCCGTTGCACGCGCCGAACTTCTCCAGCTCCGGCAAGCCTATCCCGCATTGATGGCTGCGGCAGGAAAAAGTGTGGGGTTGCCGCTTCGCCCAAACGATATTCGTGACGCGGCAACAGTGGCAGGAGTTCTCGCTTATCAGGAATTGACGGGCAAAGAACTCACCAATGCCCAGTTTGCGGCAGAGCGGAAAGCAACTTTCCGCTGGGATGCGTCACATAGCCTGACTTCTTCTCAGGTGCAGGAGAGCGGTGAAATCTATGAGATGGCGATCTGTATGATGGCAGGGTTGAAAGCCTACGAAAGCAATCCGAAAAATAACAATCCGCAATTAACCCGCCAGCAACTGCACCAATTGGCACAGAATACGTTTCAGGCAGGCTACAAAGACGCAGATTACACTAAATTTGCCCCGACCAGCAAGGGGATCGTCAAAGTCGGAAAATAAATCTCACTCCCGTTGAGAGCGAGCGGCCTATGCACGGAGGAATCGCTCGGTCAATGCCGAAATACCCTCGAACACAAGGGCAGACTTGCCCGTTCGAGACTGCCCAATAGACCCCGCAGGAGGAAACCGCCGGATTGAGAACCAAAGCCAGAATCCGTTTTCGCAAAATGGAGCGCATCCATCGCCAGAGCAATGCTCGTATTGGAGGGAGTCTGAACTCCGATCAGAGGCATATTTTGGAACTGTCCCGGCAGGGATACTCCGGGACTGAAATTGCCCGTGAGCTGGCCCTGCCTCCGCCCTATGTGGAACGGTTCAAGACAGGATTGGTGCAGCGGCTTACCCACGAAGGCGTGATTGCCGCCCCCACCTGGGCGAATGTGCTGCATTGGGCAGGAGAGCAAGGATTTCTGGAAAAGGAATAAAGGGTCCCTTTTCCGCCTGAAGAACGCAGGCGGAAAAGGGACTTTGAAATTCCGATTAACGGGAAGCGGGAAAGACTACCATCGTTAGAGAAAAAGCGGGAAGGGAAACGGTGAAACCAGAAGGCTCTACCGCGATGTCCTTGTCGCGCACAATGGCCTTTAGGTCGGCGGCACTGTAGTGGTAGACTTTTGCCTCACCCGACGCTTTTAACCCCGACAGTTTCACGGGAGCAGAAAAAGGCTGGTCGGTTTTGTTGACGATCAGCAGGGTCAACGCGCCGTCTTTTTTCCGCTCCGCTCCATAAACCGCCGCCTGTCCGCTATCGGAACTGACTGCCTTAACCGACGTTTCCCCGAAGGCTCCGCCCTGCCCATCGAAATTTCGGAACATCCGAAAGGCAAATGCACCCGGTTCGGTCGGCTTCGGCGGCCCCCACAGCGTTGCTAAATCCAGTTGTTCACGTCCGAAAATGCCCAGAACATCGGCCTGCGCCAAGGCTCCGTTAAGGCTCTCCAGCCCGCCAAAGTTGTATTCCGTGATGGCGATTTTCGTGCCGGGATAGTTTTTATCTACCCATTCATGGAAGCGCGGGATCAGCCGAATCGCTCCATTATATTTCCCAATCCAGTTTTTTTCCACATAGGTCGGGTCCCAGAGTGAGCGCGTGGATTGAAGCCGCAGTTTCTGAGTGGCGGCATCTCCGGCAGGAGAGTTCGCCAGCCCGCCTGTTCCGTCATCACTGGCGGGGTAGTAGTGTTCATCGAAATAGTCGAGCAGCCGAACGCCGTTTTTCTTCTCATAAGCACTCATGCGCCGCAGATAATACTCGGCAAACCCCAGGTTGTTGTGACTTTCTTTGTTGTCTCCCGGCTTGCCGCCGCCCAGATACACCGGCCAGCCGAAATCACCTGGCCCGTCTATTTTCGCTTCGGGGTCGGCGGCCTTCACCATCGCGGCATACGGGATCGAGCGGTCTATCAATTCGTCGTAGCCGGTTTCGCCGGGGTGAACGTCCCGGTGTGTGTTGCCCCAGCCGCTCGGTTCGTTGTCGAGTTCGTAAATGGAAACGCCGCCCTCTGCCGCTGTGCCGTATTTCTTGAGAAAATGCTGAACCCAGGTTCTCTGAAAATCGGGCGAATTCGGAACATGAACCCGTAAAATTTGCGCTTTGGTCAGCACAATGGGTTTTCCATCCGGCGTTTTGCCATTGCCCGCATCGGTTTGGGTTCCGTTGACGACCGGATGCACGTAAGGATTAACTTTTTCCTGTTTGCCGAAAAGAGAAACCGGGTAAGAGCAGTCCCACGTCACGGCTTTGTTCACGTAGTCCAGAATAGGCAGCGTAATGACCGATTTCGCTTTTGCGGAGCGGTTTATCGCAACAAGCTGATCCACCGTGTTGCCGGGGATGCCGCTGGGTTTGTCCGCTCCTGCCATGAAAAACCAGTCGTCCCCGGCATTGGTGGCGTCGGCAAGCCAGTTGTAGCGAGTGGCGGCATCTCCCCCCCAGCGATTAACAGTAATTTTCGCCTCTTTCAGAAATGCGGCGTAACTGCTTTCGGTTCCGAAGGCGTTGACCCCATAAATGTCCGGCGAAATCGGGTGGCGATCCGCCGCTGCGTCTACTGTCAGAAACACACTGTTTTGGGAAAAACTCGATTTGTCGGCTTTCAGTCCCGGCGAACAGCCGAGCAGCAGTGAAGCGAGGGCAACGGTGGATTTGCCGCCTCTGGGCAGGCGGGAAGGTCGAGAAGTGGTCATGGCAGGCTGCTTTTTACCTTTCGTTTTCGCAGGGGACAATTTTGCTCACAAAAAACTTTGTTCACGGAAAACCAACGCAGCAATGCTCAAACGTTTGAGCAATGCTGCAAAAAAACGGCTCGCTGTTTTGGAGCCTCTTTTCTTGCAAGAGGGTGTTAAAAAACGTTTCTCCGCAGCGTCCAAGTCCGCGCTCGGAGGCGTACCGCCCCCACCGGGCAAAACTCGGACACCCTGCCTGCCGATTCTCGTGCCGATCTCGTGTTTAATGCGAAAAATCACTTTTCCCCTACCCTCTAAGACGCGATGAAGTGCTCCGTGTTGCATTCTCCCCCGAAAACATTGAGTTCGATCTGCCCAATCGAATTGAATCAGAGGCTGTTTCAACGGGGTCTACTCACACTTTCCAAGAAAACATTTCCAAATTCATTGAAATGTTCTTGACACGCAGCAGAATACAGGGTAGCATCATTTCAACATTTCACGAAATGAGAAAGCCAATGCTGAAATCAGACAACGAGCGGCTTGACGTGTCCGCAATGTTCAAGGCCCTGGGCGATCCCACACGCCTGCATATTCTCGCTTTTCTGCGCTCGTGCTGCGGCCCGGTTGCGGTCGAAGATACCGGTGACGTGCGTCCTGTTGTCGGCCCGACCGTTGGAGAGGTCTGCTGCCACGTCACCGGAGCGGAACAAATCAACTCTAAAATTTCTCATCATCTCAAAGAACTACGCCTTGCCGGTTTGATTACGATTGAGCAGCGGGGCAAAAACAGAATCTGCGGCGTGAACCGGGAAGCGGTTGCCGTTCTCGCCTCCTATCTGAGCGACGCAGGGGCTGATTTGAGTAACAGCGGCAGGTGCTGCTAAAGCTGGTGCCGCTAAATTAGGTGCCGCTCAAAAGGAAACCAACCATGAAATTAAGCGCATTTCGGGATTTGCTGCAATCCCACCGGGGAAAGCAGTTTCGGCTTGTTTTGCCCAATCAGAACGCAGTTCCGATTTCGTTTCACATTACCGAGGTCGCCCATGTGCAAAAGCGATTTATAGACTGCGGCGGCAGACTGCACACCTCGCACACCCTCCAGCTGCAGGTATGGCTCGGCCCCGACACCGATCACCGCTTGCAGGCGGGGAAAATGGCGGATGTGCTGAACCTGGCAAAAGACGTGCTGCCAGAGGGTCACGATTTAGACCTGGAAATCGAGTACGAGGACGCGGCCATTTCACAGTATCCGGTTTCCGGGTTTACGGTGACAGACCTCGAAGTGACGCTTCATCTTCTGCACAAGCACACCGACTGCCTCGCAAAAGACCGATGCCTGCCGACGCTGCCAATGGCGCAAAACAGGGCGGCGGGCTGCTGCGGGCCGGACTGCTGCACAACGGAGGGGAACGCATGAAAACGGTGCTTTTCGTCTGCGTTCACAACGCCGGACGGTCACAAATGGCGGAAGCCTTCACCAATGCCATCGCGAAGAAACGCGGGGCTGCCGTTCGCGGCCTGTCTGCCGGAACGGTCGCCGGGGCGGAAATCAATCCGGCGGCGGTTGCCGTTATGGAAGAAGTCGGCGTTTCGATGGAAGGGCAAAAACCGAAACAACTCACGCAAGCGATGGCAGACAGCGCGGATCGCGTGATTACGATGGGCTGCGGCGTAGAGGCAGACGCCTGCCCTGCGCGTCTCCACCTCTCCGAAGACTGGGGGCTGGACGATCCGAAGGGGCTGCCACTTGAAAAAGTACGCGCCATTCGCGACGAAATCAAAGCCAGGGTGGAAATGCTGCTGGCGGAGGTCGGCAGTTGAAAGACGCGATGCTCCGGCGATACACCGCGGAGTTTATTGGAACCTTCGGCATTGTTTTTGCGCCGGTGGCTCTATCCGCATCGGGACGTTTCGCCGGGGGAGACAGCAGCCTGATGGCCTCTGCGTGGGTGTCCGGCCTGGCGGTGCTGGCGATGATCTACGCGCTTGGTCCTATCTCGGCGGCGCATTTCAATCCGGCGGTCACCCTCGGCTTTGCTGCTGCGGGCCGCTTTCCCTGGCGGTACGTTTTTCCTTACGGGCTGGCGCAGTGTGCAGGCGGCATTGGAGCGGCGGCGTTCGCTGCACTTCTGTTCGACGGCGGTCATGGAACCCACTTTCCTGCCGCTGGCCCGTTCTCCCGGGCGGTGGGTGTGGAAGCCGTATTAACGTTTCTCCTGATGCTGGTGATTATTGCTGTGGCGACGGACAAGCGGGCAAACGGCGCGGTTCCGGGGCTGGCCATCGGCCTGACGGTTGTTTTGGATGTGCTGATCGGCGGGCCGGTAACGGGTGGTTCGATGAACCCGGCCCGCTCCCTTGGCCCTGCGCTTTTTGGGGACGCGGCTCCGCTTTCGGTGTACTGGGTCTATGCGGTCGGTCCGGCGCTGGGCGCGGTTGCGGCAGCACGTCTGTATGAAGCGATCCGGGGCGGCGAACACCACGCGCAAAACGCGCCCAATGATCTGGCGGCAGCCCTGGACGAAATCGAACAGGACGCCCGTGCAGGGCGATAAAGCAGGAGGGCCGAAGCGATAGTGCCGAAGAGGTATACTCTCCAGACAAGTGAGTGATTATCTTTGCAAGTCTGCAAGCATTCATGCCTAATCTCAATCTCGAACCTTTTGAGAAGTCCGTCTCAGAATGAGAAGTTTTGATACGTCTGCAAATTCGGGAGCAGCTCACTTTCGACCAACATTCAGGATGTCTCATGGCGGCGTTCGTGGCAGCGGGAGCCAGTATTTTCTGCTCTTTGGCGGGGAGGATTGACGGACTGCTGCCGATTTTGGCAGTTGGCGGGACAGGGTTTCTGGTGACGAAGGTGAGTCAGAAGCGAGTTTTACGCATCGGGCGAACTTTGGACGCGCTGGCCCCTTTGATTCACGAACGGGACGACCCGCGCTTGATCGGGCCAGCACTTTCAGTTTTGCGGCACTGCAAGCACGTCCAGGAGAAAGCGTACCGAGCGTTTCTGACGCAGACGCTCCCGAAGTTGACCCTCACCTTGGCTCCTCCGCTCACCGACGAAGAGGAGAATGAACTGCGGCATCTCGTATTTGGGGACGATCCCGCGCTTTGTCGTGCCGTGCTGGAGACGCTGCCCCGTCTTGAAGACCTGGAAGCCATCCCTGCGCTCAGGCGTTTTCTTCAGCAGGACAATCACCCGGAAAACGCCGAAGCCGCAGCACGATGCCTCCAAAAACTCCTTCAGCTTCACCAAACCAAAAGGTCTCTGAGGTTCTGCTGCGCCCCTCGAAGGACAACGAAACCGAAGAGCTGCTGCGTGTGTCCGCAGAGGCAAACCCGCTCGAGGATGCCCTGCTGCTCAAACCCTTCGGCAGTCAGACTGACCTTTAATCCCGTTCTTCCGGCTGCCGATGAAACTCCGGCCCCTTTGTTTTCGCTCCGAAAAGCAAAAGGCAGGGGTGCAAATTCGGAGGTTTTCCGCGTATAATACGAGAGGTAGAAACATCAACTTCTGCCCCTTCTTTTTCCCGGTGCGTAACGCGGAGAAATACCCCTGGTGGAAGTCCTTCGAGGCAAATACCAAATTGTACGCGAGATTGCCCGCTCTAACGATATCGTCTATGAGGCGACCGATCAGGCTCTGGGGCGGCGCATTGCCCTCAAAGAACTGAACCTGGGCACAACGCTTAGCGGACAGGAAAAAGTGGAGCGCATGGAGCGGTTTCGGCGGGAGGCCCGCGCTGCCGGACGCCTGAGCCACCCCAATATTGTCTCCGTGTTCGATTATGGCGAAGAAAACGGACGCCATTTCATCGCGATGGAATTTCTGGAGGGCCAGTCGCTGCGCGACCGGATGCACGCTGTCGGTGCGCTGGGCCTGCGGGACGCCCTGGAAATCACCTATCAACTGCTCGACGCATTGGCTTACGCGCATCAGAACCGGGTGGTTCACCGCGACATCAAACCCGACAATATCCACATTCTACCCGGAGGCCAGGTAAAGCTCACCGACTTCGGAATCGCCCGACTCACCGAAGAGTCGGGACTGACAAGTGCAGGACAGGTGTTCGGCACGCCCTCTTATATGTCCCCGGAGCAGATCGAAGGCAAACCCATTGACGCTCGCTCCGACCTATTTTCGGTCGGGATTCTGCTTTACGAAATGCTGGCCGGACGCAAGCCGTTTGTCGGGGATAACGTGGTTGCGATCACCTACGCGATTATGAACGCCCCGGCACCGCCTCTCTCCGGTGTTCCCGCTGGCATCGAGGGGGCCATCAATCAAGCGATGGCGAAAAATCCGCTGCATCGCTTTTCCAGTGCGGAAGCGATGAAGGCGGAACTGCGCCGTGCCGAGTCCGCCCCTGCCGTCTATGCCCCGTCCGGCTCCACCGGAATGAGCGGCTACCCCGCCCTGACAGGCGGCTATCAGATTGCGGGGCTGCCGCAGGTGATGCCCCCCGCCGCCTATCCTCCGTCGCAGAACCTGCCGCCGGGGGCAGGAGCATCGGGCTCTCAGCCCTGGGCCTTCAACAACGGCAATCCCGGTCTTCCCTCCGGGCCGAACAGCGGGGGGGCACGAAGCGCGGCTCTCAACCCGCTCACGCAGATTGCAGGCGGGGTTCCTCCCGGCGGATTCGGTGCGATTCCAGGGCAAAACCTTGCCGCCCCGCCCTTCCACGTCTCTCGCCCGCCTTCCCTTCAGCTCTCGCCAGGAGCCAAGACGTTTCTGCTCTCGCTCTTGATCGCTTCCGTGTTGGGCGGCGGCATTGCGCTGGGATTTGTCGCTTTTCTGCGAGGCTACGACAATTACAAAGCCTCGGCGGGTTCCGAAAAAATCGCCGCTCTTCTGGCGGAAGGCGCGAAAGCCTACAAAGACAAAAATTATTCCCTGGCCCTCCAAAAATTCGAGGCGGCAAAACACGACAACAAAGATAAACTGCAAGAAAAGAACGTCAACTACAATCTAGCGGCAACCCTGATCGCCCTGGGCAACGACCAGAGTATCGCCCTGAACTGGAAAGAGGCGGAAGGTTACTACGACCGTGCGCTGGAGGTGGCGGAGGGCGGCCTCGCCGATACTGCACGGCGCGGACGCGCCAATGCTTTGGAGCAGCTGGGGCAAAAACGTGAGGCCGCTCAGGATCGAGCAGCTTCAGGATCGGGCGACTCTCGTCCCCCGGAAAGCCTGCCCGAAAGCCATACCCCTACCCGCGAAGAATGGATGGGAGAGCGGCAGCAGAAAGCCCGTGCGCTGCTCAACGAAGCCGAAGCTTTGGAACGGACAGGCGACCGGGACGGGGCGCGGAAAAAGTGGATCGAAACCACGAAAACGGCTCCGGGAACGCCCGAATCCGACCGAGCTAACCAGCGTCTTTCCGAAACGCAGGAAACGTTTCATGTGGGGGATGCGCCCCCCGGCAGCGAAGGCGAATGACGCAGCCACAAGCGTTAACCTGACGGGGAGAACCAATTTCGATGAAACGAACGATGGGGGCGTTTGAACTGGAAAGTTCCCAAGTGGGCGAACTACAGGATTCCGGCGATTTGCTGAGGCGAGGCGGGTTCGACCTTCTGCGCGAACGCATGACGCAGGACGGCTACCTGCTGCTGCGGGGGCTTCAATCGGCGGCGAAGGTCGAGGCGGTTCGGGACAATCTGCTGGAGGAATTGGATCGAAACGGCCAGCTTGATCGCTTGCATCCGCGTGAACTCGGCTTTATTCAGAAAGGCGCCCGGGGCGGGTTTCTGGGCGGCTCCAAGCCCCTCACCCGCACGCCATTGTTTCTTGATCTCGTCGAATCGCCCGAAATCTTCGGTTTTTTCGCCGAGTTTCTCCAAAGCGACGTGCTGACCTTTGACTACAAATGGCTTCGGGTGATCGGCCAGGGCGACAATACCGGGGCGCATTATGACATCGTATATATGGGGCGCGGAACCCAAAACCTTTTCACCTGCTGGACGCCGATCACGGAAGTGACTGAGGACATGGGGCCGCTGGCTCTGCTGGCCGGGTCGCACCGGGGCGAAGGATTCGAGAAGGTACGCGCCACCTACGGGCAGATGGATGTGGATCGGGACAAAATAACTGGCTTTTTCTCGAACGATCCGCTTGAAATGGTGGAGAAATTCGGCGGGCAGTGGAAAACAACCGAGTATCGCCCCGGTGACGTGCTGATTTTCGGGATGTACACAATGCACGCCTCGTTCAATAATATCAGTGACCGCTTCCGAATTTCTTGCGATACGCGCTTTCAGCGAGCCGGGGAGCCGGTGGACGAACGCTGGATCGGCGAAAACCCGATGGGGCACTCTGCGTGGCAGAAGGGCGAGACCGTGCCGATGGAAGCCGCCCGTGAGCTGTGGCAAGTGTAGAGGAGGCGTGAGGGGCAGGGGAGTAGTTTTGCTGTTTAATCTTTGTCTCTCCGTAGACTAAATCCTCATTCCTCATCCCCAGTCTCCACTTCGTCCTCAAAATTACAGGTCTTTCGTCATGCGGCGGTGGGGGATTCCGGCATCCAGAAATGTCTCGCCCTCAGCTAGATAGCCAAGCCGGGTATAGAAGGGAATGGCATAAACCTGCGAGTCGAGAATCAGGCGGCGGTAACCGCGCTGACGGGCATGGGCTTCGATAAACTGCATCAGTTTCAGCCCCACGCCGTAGCCGCGATACTCCTGCTCAACCGCAACCCGCCCGATCTTGCCAATCCCCGCGCTGTAATCCAGCAGGCGTGCGGTGCCGATAATCCCCAGCGGGCTGCCTTCGGGAGAAGGCTCCGCTCGAATCAAAAAGTGGGTAGCGGTGAGGTCGTAAGCGTCGAGTTCTTCTTCGGGCGGAACTTTCTGCTCCTCCACAAAAACCCGCAGGCGAAGGGCAAATGCGGCTTCGCGCTCTTCTGCTGTAATCACAAGACCCGGTGTGTAAAAAGTAGTTTCTGGCGGCATAGGAAAGAATTCGTTGCGAGAACGCGCAATTCCTGCCTGCCTTCGCCAAAAACGTTATTTTTCTCTTGAATTTGTGCAGCGAAATTCACCTGCCCCCTCTATCAACAAAGCGAGACGGTATGCGCCCCCCCCTCCGAAAACTAGCCCGACCCAAACAAGAGCCGGAGAAAACCCTCTCGGTCCAAGGCGAATTCCTCACCCTGGGCCAGCTGCTCAAATGGGAAACCCTTATCGAAACCGGCGGCGAAGCCAAACTCTTTCTCGCTGAGCACACGGTTCTCGTCAACGGCGAGCGCGACGAACGGCGCGGGCGCAAGCTCCGCCCCGGCGACACAGTTTTGATTTCCGGTGTCGCCCGCTACCGGATAGAAGCGGCTGCACCCGGCGGAAACTCGCCCGATGACTGAACCCTCCCGCCCCGCCCCGCCGCAAAGTGCCCCCCGACTCGCGTTCATTGACGGGCTGCGGGCATTGGCCGCCCTCTGGGTTGTGCTGGGGCACACCTGGTTTGAGCCGAGCAACGGCAATTACCGTCTTTCGCTGCTCAATCACCTCGGCCTGTCCTATGCTTCGCTCGCAGTGGCGGTCTTTATCGTCATTTCCGGGTTTTGCCTCACCCTCCCCGTCGCCCGTCGCGGTGGAATAGGTTCCGTCCCGGAGTTCTTTCGGAGAAGAACACGGCGCATTCTTCCCCCTTACTATGCCTGCCTCGCCCTTTCCAGTCTGTTCATTCTCACCCTCGCCCACCGACCCACCGGAACCGTCTGGGACATCTGCCTGCCGCTCAACTTCTCCGCCGTGTGGCGGCACGTGCTGCTCGTCCACAATTTCGTTCCGCCGCTGGATCGAGAGGCCCTCAATTATCCGCTGTGGAGCATTGCCGTCGAAGCCCAGCTCTATTTGCTGTTTCCGCTGATTGCCCTCTTGCTCAAGACGCGGGGAGCCAAAATGACCGCCGTCATGCTCACGCTCCTCGGGCTGGGAGCCACCCTCGCCTGTTGGAGTTTTTTTCGGGAATCGCGCTTCTGGTTTGTGGGGTGCTTTGGGCTGGGCGCCGCTGCCGCCTGGAAAGCCGTTCGGGGAGAAACCGCGCTTTTCTGGGGAAAAGGAGGGATCGCGCTGGGCGCGGCAGTGGGGGCAGCGGTTATCGCGGGAGGGAAGGCCCGATTTTTGGCGTTCAGTCCTCTATTTGATCTTGCGCTCGGTGGAGCCGCCGCGCTTGTCCTGGGCGCACTTTATGCCGACCGAGAGGGGAAATCCACCCTGAATCGTCTGCTTTCCTGCCCCCCGCTGGAAAAGTGCGGCCTGTTTTCCTACAGCCTCTATCTTGTGCATGCGCCGCTGCTGCACCTGCACTACCTGGGCCTCAACCGGCTGTTTCACCCCGCCCCCGAAACGATGTTTCTGCTTCTCCTCGCCACCCTCCCGCTCATTCTCGCCGAAGCCTACCTCTTTTTTCTCGCGTTTGAGAGACCTTTTCTTCACGCCAAACCTGAAATTGAATAATACCCATTGACAAGGGTTGCATTATCGCCCATAATTTTTACTCGTTTTAGCTGGGTGCTCAACCATTGACTGCTCTCGACCCCTACCGCTTTGAGTGCGGCGTCTTCTCGCTGTTTCGCTTGCTCAACTATTGACTGCTCTCGACCCCTACCTACCGATTCTGTTTTCGATTAGATGAAAGGAAAATCTAATGATCGCTCCTGTTTCCGTGAGTGCGATCCGAATCTTGAGTTGTTTGCTGGGGTTGTTTGCCAGTTTATTTGCTTCTGGTCTGCCTGCCCAGGCAGGAGACGGAACCCTCGACAAAAAGACAGGTGTTCTCAATTTTCGAGTTTCGATTGAATTTACTCCAATTGACGAAGAGCTAAACATCATCAAAGCTCGATTTAAGCAGGCCGATGCGATTTTCTCAGACGCAATGGACGGCCAACTTCATTTCGGCAAAATTACTTTGATTACAAATGGTACGTCAAGCAAAAGCGATCCCGAAATAAGAATTTACAATGAGGCAGGGAGATCTAATTCGCCAGCAGATCGTTACACCGCTCGTGGCACTTATGCAAAATTATATCTGCGTAAGGGGGGTCACTACTCCTGGTTTGGAAGATGAGAAAGCGGGCCCGTTTTTGCTCGCTCATGAATTCTCCCATCTTTGTCTAGGCTTATATGACGCGTACAGATCTGGCAAAGATGCTAGCGGAAAAGATATTCCGTCTACCCGGGCTGGCCCCCACGATAGTCCAACGCTCAATTATTGCCTGATGGATAACTATCTTTCACTTGGCGGCGGTAGGAATAATCCTACGCTTCGACAGTTCTGCATTGAGAGCAATCATACGAAAAATGACAACGAACCGGAGAAATTTCATCCATGTTCCTGCTGGGAAACCATTAACAAACATAAACCGAAACGCGGGACTGCTCCTATAGGACTACCCAGCCCTATTCCTCAGATTTTCCCCAATCCGTATCTCAACATTACCGTTGTTGATAGTGCTGCTTACAATGTCAGTATTGGCGGTTCAACTGACATCAAAATAGTCAATTACATTATTGACGGTGCTACTGGCAGTATCTCTGTACCCATAGCCAGTCCCCCGGTGCCTTTCGATCCCAACACGTCACTTCCTTTCGCTCCTAACCCCAGCGAAATCGGAGACATTCAGTACGGCTGGCTTCCCTACGGTCAGATAGGGGGCATCATTGGGTTTGATTTTCATCTAGAGCCGGAGGTGAAGCAGGCTGCGTTCTCCCTGTCCTACCTCAATCTTGCAGTGCTCGCCAACTACAATGCATTTTTGATTGATCCCGACGGAAACAGTTACTCGCTCAATGGTCCGCTTCCCGCCGGAATCACCGCCCAAAAGACCCGCAATTTTCAAGTATTTTTGGTCCGTTTTCCGCACCCCGGGCACTGGCAGTTAGAGGCGGTAGCCACCCATGCCTATCCCGCTAATAGTCTGAACTCTGTAGTCGCTACGCTCAACGTTCTCAACGAAAACATTAACTTTTCCGGAGCTTACATTCCCGCTTACCGAAATTCAACGGGATTTCCGTTGCTGTATTCCGAAGCAAATTACAATAGGCAAAATTTGACCAGCATCTCCGTAAGTGCGGAGTTGTATCGCCCGGACGGAACTACCATACCTCTCTCCCTGGAGCCGGGTGGCCCCAGTAAAGGCTACGGGAATATCGACGCTTATGGAGCCGTTCTGCGCGATCCCGCTATCCTGAATCAGGATGGTCTTTACCAGGTTACCTACCGAATGAACAGCGCGGGAGGAAAACAGGTCGGAGGGGAAAATTTTGCGATGGAGGATTTTGTCTCGGAGGCAGTTCCGACCTTCACGCGGGTGGACACCTTTTCGTTTCGCCATGCTCCGCGCCGCTTAGCGGGGAGTTTCAATTACGGTTTTTCCGTGAACGGAATGCCTGCTTCCAGAGCCGATGAGGTGCTCGTAGAGTTCAGCAATACCCCCCAGAACGAAGAGGGACCGGGAGAAAGCATCAAGCCGCTGCTCAGCGCGGACGGAACCCGTTGGACATTTGCGATGGACAATATCCCAGCTGGGGTCTATACCGTCTCGTTTAAGACGGCGCACTCACTCCGCAAGTCTATCGTAATCGACTTGTCCAGTAACGTTACGTTGCCGCCGCTCACCCTGATTCCCGGCGACATCAACAACAATCATAAGATTGATGTGGATGACCTGAGCCTGCTGTTGAATGCGTATAATACCGCGCTCGGCAGCCCTCTCTACACACCCGAAGCCGACCTCGATACCAGCGGCACGATTAATGTGGACGACCTTACCCTGCTGCTCAATAACTTCAATCGAAACGGCGACGAATAGTCCCCTCTCCACGCTGCGCCTTCCAGAGGTATGGCAGCCTCGGCATTCCGCAGGGGTGTCACCCCTCTCCACGCTGCGCCTTCCAGAGAGTAGAAGGCGCAGCACCCCCCTAAAACTTCCTGAACCGCCACCGCACCAGCGTCCAGATTGCGCTCACCCCGTCCGTCCACCGGATTTTTTTGCCTTCCGCCAGGCTTCGCGCCGTGTAGGAAATAGGGACTTCCACAATCTTGTGCCCCCGGCGCAGGGCTTTTGCCGTCACCTCCGGGCAGAACTCGAATCGCCGGCACTCAAGCGGCAGGCTTTGCAGAATCTCGGTGCGAAACGCCTTGTAGCAGGTGGCTTCGTCGGTCATCGGCGCACGATACAGCCCCCGCACCATCAGGGCCAGCAGCCGGTTCACCAGGCGGTTTGCGGGGCGCATCGCCGGAAAACCATTCAGAAACCGCGAGCCGTACACCCCGCCCACGCTTGCCTCTCCAAACGCCTCCAGCATCGGCAGGTAGTCGTTCGGATCATACTCCAGATCGCCGTCCTGCACAATCGCAAACGTTCCCGCCGCATGGGGAATGGCGGTGCGGATGGCCGCGCCCTTGCCCTGGTTCTGAGCGTGGTAGAGCACCGTCACGCCGGGGAGTTTTCCCTCCACTTCCGCCTTCAGCCACTCGCGGGTTCCATCGGTCGAGCCGTCATCCACCACAATCAGTTCTTTGCTCAGCGGCACGGCGTGAATGCGTTCGAGCAGGCCCGGCAGCGTGCGGCGTTCGTTGAAAACCGGCATCAGCACCGAAAGCGTCACGGTGGAAACCGGGGCCTCCGCCAAAGCGGTCGGCGGGGCGAGGTCGGGCGAAACGGAAGGTAAAGGCAGGAAAGACATACGCCCTTATACGTCGAATTCGCCCCGTTTCGCTCCCCGCCTTAAAGCGCGAACTGTCCTGAAACGGCCTCTCGATTCTGTGTCTTTTGCCATAAACAAACCTGGAACTTTCTTTTGTTCTCTATCGTCCCTCTCTCACGCCCGCAAGCGAGCCATGAGTTCTGCTCTCGACCCCGCATTCAGGGCGATTTCCTGTGTGAGGTACGCCCAAAGATGGATCAGACAACGCCCCCGATCCCCCCTTCCAGCGACGGCCTGATCGCCTCGCTCACGTCCCACGAACCCGACTCAGTGCGCCGGGTGGCCTTCGACATCACCCCCGCCTCGATTTGGCGCGTGCTGCTCACCCTTGCTGCCCTCTGGTTTGTGCTGCATATTCTGCCTGTCGTCATTCTCATGGTGCTGTCGCTGATGCTCGTGGCCACCTTTAACCCGCTTGTCAGCCGACTTCAGGTGCGGATGCGCCGCTCCTGGGCCATCGTCGGCGTCGTGTCCGGCGTGGTGCTGCTTTTTCTCGGCACGCTCGCCGTGCTCATTCCGCCGTTTGTCTACCAATCCTACAAGCTCATCGAGAACGCCCCCGACTACACCCGCCAGCTTCAGGCCCTGCTCGCCCGGCAGCACATCCGGGTGAACGTGGGGGCGCAGGTGGATGAAATCATCGGTAATTTTCGGAGCGCCACCCCCGAACTCATGCGGGTGCTCTCCCATATCGTGTCGCTGCTCACGGCGTTTGCAACGGTGGCCATTCTCACGATTTATCTGCTGATCGAAGGCCCTCAAGTGGGCACAAATCTGCTGCGTCTCCTCCCCCGCGCCGACCGCCTCCGCACCCGCAAACTTGTGATCGAGATCGGAACGAAGGTCGGCGATTATATGCGCGGCCAGCTCATCACCTCTGCCATTGCCGGCGGGTTTTCGTTTGTGGTGCTGTGGGCGGCAGGTATCCCGGCGGCCCTGGCACTGGGGGCCTGGGCCGCCATCGCCGACGCCATTCCCCTGGTCGGCTCGCTGATCGCGCTGCTGCCTGCCGCGCTGCTCGCCCTCACGCTGTCGCCGGGAAAAGCGGGCTTCGTCATTGTCGCCTACCTGATCTACAATCAATTGGAGAGCCACATCATCGGGCCAAAGATTTACGGCAATACCCTGGGGCTGTCGCTGTCGGTGATTGTCATCAGCCTGCTCATCGGGGTTGAACTGATGGGCATGATGGGGGCATTGATCGCGCTTCCGGTGGCCGCCGCTATCCCGTCGGTGATCGCGTTTATTCAGGAGTGGCAGGAGGCGCACCATCCCCCGGAAACGGAGCCGGAAACAGCGGGCTGAAGCCTTGGGCAAGGCCGCCGCCCTGCCCCGGCTAAGGGTCGTTTTCCGTTTGTTTTCTGAGAGGGTTCTGGCGGCGAAGGGGAGGCGGCACAAAGCGAAAGTCGGAAGCGCAGGCGGCCCCTGCGTGAGCGAAAATGGCTCTACTCTTTCGGGAGGAACAACCGAGGACGACCCTCAGTATTTCTTTACCGGACGCGATCCAGGAGTTTGTTGAGGAAGCGGTTATCGCGGGGGGCTGCCCGACGCCGGACGCCTATTTTTTAACGCTGCTTCAAGCGGCACGGCGGCAGCACGAAGAAGGGAAGAAAGCGGTGGAGCACGGCGTCGAACAAATCGAGCAGGGCTGCTTCACCGAGTACACATCGGGCGATGAGGCTGCCGACAGCCTCATCGCCGAGGGATTGAAGCGGGCCGCCGCACAGGGCCAAAAGAGCGCGTAAGATGGCTTCACCTCGCGCGCGACGCGGACACGAATCTGCTTGAAATTTGGACTGATCCCTACGAACGGAGCGAACAAAATGCGGAGCGCGTTGTCCGGCAGATCACGGCGCAGTGCGATGCCCTGCTTCAGTTTCCGGGAGTGGGGCGGCGTTCTGGCGATTGTTCGCATTCTGCACAGCGCACGAAACCTCGCCGAACTCTTCGCTTCCGATCCCCTCGACCCGTAGGGCAGACCGAAAACGCCTCTCTTCCCGCTTCCCCCCGTTTCGCGTTTCCCTTTTGGGCCTTCCCGGAAAAAACGGGTCACCAGTCGGTGGGCTTCAGGTCTTGCAGCAAGAGTTGAATTCGACTTCTGCCGTTCCAGTGGTTCCATTGCGGGCGATAGCACAAATCAAGGCTTTCAATTTCGCCGAGCGGCTCCAGCAGGGCCGCCTGGTTCCAAAAGGGCGCGTCGGCATAGCCGTTTCCGTTCAGGCCGTCCGCCCTCACCACAAGTTTGAGATGCTGTTTCTGCTTGCCCAGCGTTAACTTCTCGGCAATCCGCACCTCCCGCGATACAAACAGCGGCTCCTCATTGCCGATCCCGAACGGAGCAAACAGGCCGAGCTGCTGAAGCAGCGGGGGGCCGACCTCGTGAATATCAAGCTCCTGCGTGATGTTGAGCGTGGGAACCAGATTTTCCGTCACCAGCGTTTCCCCGGCGATTTCGTTCATCTGCACCTTGAATTCGCCCAGCCGCTCCCCCGTAATGGACAGCCCGGCGGCATAGGCGTGCCCCCCGTACTCCACCAGCAAATCCTTGCAGCGATCCATCGCGTCAAAGACATTGAAGCCGTGAATGCTTCGTGCCGACCCGCGCCCGTGCCCCGTCTTCGGGTCTACCGAAATGACCACGCAGGGGCGGTTGGTGCGCTCCACCACCTTGCTCGCCACCAGCCCCACAATGCCCGCCGTCCACCCCTCGCTGTGCACCACAAAGCAGCGCGTCTCCTCGAAGTCGTGCAGGGCCACCTGCGCCATCGCCTCTTCGTAGATGCGCCGCGTCTCTTCCTGACGCTTTACGTTGAACTCAGACAATTTCTTGCCCAGGGCTTCGGCTTCGGCGGGGTCTTTTGTCATCAGAAGGTCGAGGGCAATCTGCGTCTCGTCTATGCGCGAGGCGGCATTGAGGCGCGGCCCCAGGCGATACCCGATGTCGGAGGCGACGGGAACCCGCTCCACCACGCCCGCCTCCCGCAGCAGCACCTGCAATCCCGGCTTTTTGCTGGCGGCCAGCCGTTCCAGGCCAAAGTGGACAATGGCGCGATTCTCCCCCACCAGGGGCATCATATCCGTGACTGTCCCAATGCAGGCGAGGTCGAGATAGGCGTCGCGATACCGGTCTACGCGGTGTCCAAGGCGGCTGACAAGCCCCTCGCAAAGCCGGAAGGCCACGCCCACCCCCGCGAGGTGCTTAAAGGGATAGTGGGAATCGTGCCGATGGGGGTTGACGACGGCGGCGGCTTTGGGCAGCGAGCCGTCGGCAGGCGGCGTGTGATGGTCGGTGATAATGACTTCGATGCCGAATTCCCGCGCCGCCTCCACCTCTTCGATGCGCTGAATTCCGCAGTCGGTGGTGATGATAAGGCCGACGCCTGCCGCTTTCATGCGCTCGATAAAGGCGTGTCTGAGGTCGTAGCCGTCGCGCTTGCGGTGCGGCACAAAGACTTCGACCTCCCCGCCGAGCGAGCGGAGCACCCGCGTCCACAGGGCGGCGGAGGTAACGCCATCCCCGTCATAGTCCCCGTGCACCGCTATTTTTTCCCCGTTATGGAGGGCGGTTTTAATGCGTTCGCAGGCGATATCGGCGTCAGGCAGAAGAAAGGGCGAGTGCAGGTGGTCGAGGGAGGGGTAGAGAAACCGGTCTGCCTCGGCGGGGTCGGTGAGTCCGCGCTGGACGAGCATCCGGGCGACGATGGGATGGACTTGCAGCGCGTCGCGCAGGATTTGTTCGGCGGGCGGGTCGGCGGGGAGCGGGTTCCAGCGTTTTTGGGTGTAGGGCATGATTTGGGATTCGGGCTTCAGGATCAAGGATCAGGAATGGACGCCTGATTGGGTTTCAGTTTACCCTGTGTCGGGGCATTTGTGGGCAGGCGGGGGCGAAATGGCGGGGGGAGGGGCACTGCTCTCTGCGCCCGCCTTTTGTTGAGACGGGGGCAGGGGTTCTGCTTGCCGAACCCAACGCAAAAGGAGGGCGCAGCAATCAATACGGAGGGGCGCAGAGAGCAGTGCCCCGACAAGGAGGTCGGGCGTTCGCAATGGGCTTGCGGAAAGATCGTTACCCCGGCACAAGACCGCCACGCAAACGACACGGAAGCGGCAATAACCGCATTGTTGCCGCTTCCGTGTCGTTTGTGTGCCGTTTGTGTGCCGTTGCTGCGAGCATTTTGCAGGCATTTTGCAACCGGCTGGCGTGGGGCTAGTCGTCTGTTTAAGCAAAGCCGATGCCGGGGGGAAGGGAGCGTCTTTCCGTTTTCGCCCGCCCCTCTCCTCTTCTCCTGCCGCCTGTTTAGGCTTGTTCAGGAGAGGGCAGCAGAGCACCGACAGGAGGCTTCGGCGCAAATCGAGGCGAACGCTCCTGGAGGGGTCACCGCCCTTCTCTCCTCTCCTTCGGAAGGAGAGGAGCCGGGGGGAAGGTTTTCCTGCCTGCCTCTTACGCAGAAGAGGGATTGGGGGCGAGGTCGTTCTCCAGGACGTCCGCGATCTTTGGAGCGGCCATCCCCTCGCCATACGGGTTCACGGCACGGGCCATCTGCGCGTGAACCGCTTTCTCCGTCAGCAGAACGGAAGCTTCCCGTACAATGTCTTCCGTTTCAACGCCAATCAATTTCGATGTGCCCGCCGCCACCCCCTCCGGGCGTTCCGTGGTGCGCCGCAGCACCAGCACCGGAACCCCCAGCGACGGAGCCTCCTCCTGCACCCCGCCGCTGTCCGTTAGGATGAGGGTCGCGCTCTGCATCAGTTTCACAAACGGCACGTAGTCCGGCGGCTCAATCAAATGCACCCGCGCCGTGCCGCCGAGGGCAGAAACGAGCGTCTCGCGCACCACCGGATTTTTATGCAGGGCCAGCACGATCTCGGTGTCGGGGAACCGCGCGGAAATCGCTTTGAGGGCCTCCGCAATCTGCGCCATCGGCTCGCCCCAGTTTTCCCGCCGATGCGCCGTCACCAGAACGAGGCGGCGCCCCTCCGCCGAAAGCGTGTTCATCACCCCCCGCAGCGTGAGGTCCTCGAACGCGTGCGGGCGTTCCGAAACCGACTTCAGCGCATCGATGGAGGTGTTTCCGGTCACCGTAATCGTGTTCGGGGCGATTCCTTCGCGCAGCAGGTTGGCGCGGGCGTCCTCCGTCGGGGCAAAGTGCCAGCGGGCGATTACCCCGCAAAGGCGGCGGTTCATCTCTTCGGGAAAAGGATCGTAGGGATTGCCGGTACGCAGGCCCGCCTCAACGTGCCCGAACGGAACCTTGTGGTAAAAGGCAGCGAGAGACGCGACAAAGGTGGTGGTGGTGTCGCCCTGCGCCAGCAGCAGGCCGGCGGGGTGGGCGGTGAGGTCGGCGTCCAGCCCTTCAAGGGCGCGGGTCGTAATTTGAGTGAGGGTCTGCCCGTGCTGCATAATGGCTAAATCGTGGTCGGGGACGATCTCGAAGGCGGTCAGCACCTGATCCAGCTGCTCGCGGTGCTGCCCTGTCACCACCACGCGGACAAGAAAACGGGAGGTGCGCTTTTGAAGCTCTTTGACAACCGGAGCCATTTTCACGGCATCGGGGCGCGTGCCGAACACACACGTCACGCGCTGAAGGGAAAGTGTGGGAGGGTTCATAGCCCAAAAGAATACCACAGAGCGGCGAAAGAAGGGGAGGGGCGGCGCACAAGCGGAAAAGGAAAAGGGCTGCACCGGGTGCACGTGCGCCCGACTTCTCTTGAGATTCACGTTTGTTTCTCCCCCGCTGTTTCCTTATCTCCTACCCATTTCACTTCGATTTCACCCGAATTTCACCTCAATTTCATACGGATGCGGTAGGATAAAGGCAGAACGCGGAGGCCGTGCCCGTCTGCCGTGCCCGCCGCCGAGGAGAAACCTGCCATGAACCTTTTTCCCACCCGTGCCCCGCGCCTCAGCCGCCGAAATCTGCTCACCCGGCTGGCGTCGGGCGTGCTGATCTCGGCTTCGGAAAGCGCGTTTGCCGAGGAACTCTCGCGCACCCCCACGATTGAGGAAGGCCCCTACTATCCCGCCACGCTGCCCCTCGATACCGACAACGATCTAATCCAGATCAACGACCGCCTGACCCCTGCGGTCGGTGAGGTGACCCATCTCGGCGGGCGCGTGCTCGACGCGAAGGGCAGCCCCCTGCGCAATGCCACCGTTGAAATTTGGATGGTGGATCACAACGGCGTCTACTTAAAACAGCACACCCACGAACACGCCGAAATGGACCCGAATTTCCAGGGGTACGGGCGGTTTCTCACCGGACTGAGCGGCGAGTATTACTTCCGTACCATCAAGCCTGTGCGCTATCCGGGCCGCTTTGCCCCGCATATTCACGTCGCGGTACACACCAGAGGGCGGGAACGGTGGACAACGCAGCTCTTTGTGGCCGGTTACCCCACCAACGAACGCGACGGCCTCTACCGGAGCCTGGGCAGCGAGCGCGAACGCGCCCTGGTGACCAAGCCGTTCCTGCCCCTGCCAGCGTCTAAAATCGGGGAACTGGCGGTAAAGTTCGACCTGATGCTGGGGTTCACCCCTGAAGACGCCCACCTTTAGAGCGGCGGCAGAAGCGGCGGCTTTTGCGTGGGGGCTGCCCGCACGACCCGCAAGAAACGGAGAAGAGAAAATGCCCGAAACCTCGAAAACTTCGCACGATTACAACACTTATATCACTTCACTGTTTGCCCCCGAAGATGCGGCCCTGGCCCAAACCCGCGCCGAAATGGAGAGCGGAAACCTGCCGAAAATCAATGTTTCCGCCTCGGAGGGCAAACTGCTCCATCTCCTGGCACTGATGCAAGGGGCAAAACGAATTCTGGAGATCGGCACGCTGGGGGGCTACAGCGGTATCTGGCTTGCACGTGCCCTGCCGGAAGACGGCAGCCTGGTGTCGCTGGAACTGGACCCGCATCATGCGGAGGTGGCGAAGGCGAATTTGGAGCGGGCCGGACTGAGGGCCAAGGTGGAGATTCGGGTGGGGCCTGCGGGGGAGACGCTGGCGCAGATGGAGGCCGACGGCGAGGCTCCGTTTGATCTGGTATTCATTGATGCCGACAAAGACGGGTATGTGGAGTATCTGCACCGGGCCTTTGCGCTGACGCGGGAAGGCGGCCTGATCCTGGGCGACAACACCCTGCCCGATTCCATCTTCAGCGACACCGAAACAAGCGGAACCAAACGCTACAATGAGGCGGTGGCAGCGCACCCGCATCTCGTGACCACGTTGATTCCGGTGCTGCGGGATCGGGGCATAGACGGCCTCACGATATCCGTGAAGCGCACCCCTGCCTGACCGGGAACAAAGGCGGAAGACCTTCCGAAAGGGGCGGGGCCTTTGCAGAGAGTGACGAAAATGCATCGGCCTGACGGCGAAGAAGAAAGAGAGGCTCGCGAAAACGAGCGGCATTCTAAAGTGCCGTTCATTCTGCCCCTGCGTCCGTAGGACACACAGAGCGAAAGGACGCAAAGTCCAAGCGGTCCATGCGTGAGGCTGTGATCGGCCAGAAGCCCTAAATTGGGTACAATAGCGCTTATGCGACTTAAAAAACTCCAATTGCTGGGTTTCAAGACGTTTGCCGACAAAACCGAGATCGAGATCGGCGACGGCATGACCGCCATCGTCGGCCCCAACGGAAGCGGCAAGTCCAACATTGTGGATGCCCTGCTGTGGGTGCTTGGCGAGCAGAACCCCCGCCTTCTGCGCGGCGACAAAGCGCAGGACGTGATCTTCAATGGAACCGACAAGCGCAAGCCCCTCGGCATGGCCGAAGTCAAACTTACCCTTGACAACACAGATCGCACCCTTCCCATTGACTTCACCGAAGTGATGGTCACCCGCCGCGTCTACCGCTCCGGCGAAAGCCAGTACCTGCTCAACAACGCCCCCTGCCGCCTTAAAGACATCGTGGAACTGTTTTTGGACACGGGGGTGGGCAAGGGCGCGTATGCCTTTGTGTCGCAAAGCGAAATTGACGCCGTGCTTTCGGCGAAGCCCGAAGACCGCCGCGAACTCTTCGAGGAAGCCGCCGGCATTAAAAAGTACCGCGTCAAAAAGCGAGAAGCCCTGCGTAAGCTCGATGCCGCCGAAGTGAACCTCCACCGTGTCCGCGACATTCTGCACGAACTCGAAGGGCAGCGCGAACCGCTTGAACGGGGCGCACTCGCGGCCCGCCGCTACCTGCTGCTGCAAGAACGCCTTCATGAAATCGAGGTGGGGCTGCTGGTCTCCGAACTGCAAAAGGCGGACTACGAGCGGGAAAACGCACGTCAGGAGCGCGACGAGGACAGTCAGAATCTGCTCAAACTGGAGGCAGACCTGGCGCGGCTGGAGCGGGTGAGCGAAGAGATCGGCACGCTGCTCGCTCAGATCGAGGGCGAAATGGAGGCGGCACGGGGAATGCAGGCCTCGGCAATGGCGCGGGTGGAACGCACGCAGAGCGGCCTGAGCCTGATGCAGGAACGCGGCAAAAACGCCCTTCGCACCGAGGAGAGCCTGGGACGCGAACTGAGCGAGATTGAGGAGCGAATTCGCTTTCTCACGAACACGATTGAGCGCGATGGCGAGGACAAAGCCGCCGCCGAAGCTGCCGAAGCGGACAAGCGCGGCCTCTGGACGAGGGAAACCGAAGCTCTGCGCGACCTCGAAGCCGGGGTGCGAAACGCCCTGCGCGAAGTGGAGGCGCGGCAGGGCGAACGAGCGCGGCAGGCGCAGGAACGGGCCGGACGCGAAGCCGCCCTCAAAGGCGCGGGCGAACGCCTGAGCGAGGTGAAAACCCGGCGCGAGAAAATCGGGAGCGAAATCGCCCTGCTGAAGACCTCCCTCGCCGAAGCCGAACGGTGCGGACAGGAGGCGTTCGAGGAAATCCGCACCAAAACGGCGGAGCGGGAAGCCCAAGAAGCCGCCCGCGAAAAAGCCGATCAACGCCGCACCGCCGTGCAGACCCGGCTGGCGGAGGGACGCGGCGAACTCGACACCCTGCGCCGTCGGCTGGCGGAAGGCTCGTCTCGGCTGAATACCCTGCGCGAAATGCAGGAAAATCATGAAGGGTTTTACGGCGGAGTGCGGGCGGTGCTCACCGCGCACAAAAAGCGGCAGATCGAGGGCCATTACCGGGCGGTAGTAGACCTGCTCACCGTGCCGGAGCCGCTGCGCGTGGCTATCGAGGTGGCCCTCGGCGGCGGGCTTCAGGACATCGTGACCGACACCGAAGCGGAGGCCAAAGCCGGCATTCGGTGGCTGAAAGAAAACCGCGCCGGACGTGCCACGTTTCTGCCGATTCCGCTTCTGAAACCCGGCACGCCCCTGCGCGTTTCGCCCGACGCGCGAAACGGAGTTTTGGGATCGGCGGCGGAACTGGTCGAGTTCAGCCCGCACTACGCAAAGGTGGCGGACTATCTGCTGGGGCGGGTGCTGCTCGTTGGAGACATGGACGCCGCGCTTGCCTCCTCCCGGCGGCTGAGCGGCTGGAGCAAAATGGTGACCCTGGAAGGCGAGCTGCTCACGCCGGGGGGTGCCCTGACCGGCGGCTCGCTCGGCGGCGCGGGGGGCAGCGGCAAGGGAGCGCATCTGGTGGGGCGCAAGGGCGAAATGGACGATCTGGGGGCGGCCCTTCCGCCGCTGAAGGCGGCCCTTGAAACGCAGGAAACGGCTCTCTCCGATCTCTCGGCGGAACTCACCCTGCGGGAAGCGGAGCGCGGTGCCGCCGCCAAAGAGGAAGCCCGCCTCAGTGCCGAGATCGCGGCCGGAAACGCGGCAAAGGCGGCGGCGGAGCGTGAACAAAAACGGCTTCAGGAAGATTTGGCGGAGCGGGAAAATGCGGGTCTCGGCATTGAAAAAACGGAGCACAGCCTTACCGAAGAAATCGCTCGCCTGACTGAACGGCTGGAGTCGGGGCGCGTGGAGACGGGGGGCCTGGAAGACGAACTCTCGGCCCTGAACCAGGAAACGCAAACCCTGATCCAGAAGCGGGACGACAGCCGGGCGCAGGCGGTGAAGCTGGAGGTGGAGGTGGGGCGTCTGCGGGAAAAGCGGGAAGGTCTCGTGCGGTCGCTCGCCTCGGATCGGGCCACGCTGGGCGGGCTGCAAATTCAGTTCGAGCAAAAGCAGGCTCTGCGTGCCGCCGCCCGAACGGAGGGCACGGGGGCGGTGGAGGAGCGCGAAAAGCTGGAGAAAGCCCTGCGGGAGGCGCAGGCTAATCTGGAGCGAACCGAGGGAGAATTCGCGGCTCTCAAAGAAAAGCGCGGCGGCATTCTGAACCGCAACTTCGAGGTGAGCGGGGCAATCAAAGAAATTACCAGCCGCCGTACCGAACTCAGCAAAACCCTGCATGAAACGGAACTGCGGCTGGCCCGCCTTGAAGTGCAGATTGCGGCGGCAGGCGAGCGGCTTTCTGAGGAGTACAATCTGAGCCGCGAAGAAGCCCTGGCGCGGCCTGAAAACGCCGCCATTGACCGCAATACGGCGATGGAGGTGGGGCGGCTTCGGCGGGAATTGCGCGGTATGGGGCAGGTGAACACGGGGGCGGTGGCGGAGTTCGAGCGGCTGACCGAGCGGCTTGATTTCTTGACGGGGCAGCGCGACGATTTGCAGACCGGACGGGAGCAGCTGCTTTCCACCATCGCCGAGATTGATGACAGCACACGCGGCGTGTTTATGGAGACGTTTCGGGCGGTGGAGCGCGAATTCGAAGCGATTTTTGCGCGGCTGTTCGAGGGCGGCACCACGAAACTCACCCTCACCAATCCCGACGACATTCTGGAGACGGGCATCGAAGTGATCGCGCAGCCCCCCGGCAAAAAGCCGCAGTCGCTCTCGCTGTTGTCTGGCGGCGAACGGGCCCTCACCGCTACCGCGCTGCTGTTTTCGTTTTTGGTGGTCAAGCCTTCGCCGTTTGTGCTGCTCGACGAAGTGGATGCCCCATTGGACGGGGTGAACGTAGAGAAATTCACGTCGTTGGTCAAGGACTTCTCAGAGCGCAGCCAGTTTCTCCTCATTACACACAACCCCGTCACAATGGAATCGGCTCCGTCGTGGTACGGGGTCACGATGCGCGAAGCGGGGGTGAGCAGTGTGCTCTCCTACCGCCTGCCGCAGGAAGCCACCGTTTCCGAAAGCGAACGGGCGGTGGTGATGGTGGAAGAGCGGGAGGGGGCGGCGAGCGTTCGGCGTTAAGGAGCGCGGCCCCGCAGACGAAAGCACGACTCAGGGAACGAAGTGCGCCTCTTCCTTCAGCAGTGCCGCTTCGAGGGCAGAGGCAGCCTGGGCGGTTTTCCGGTGTTTGTCCCGCGTGGAGGGGGCGATCTCGGCAAACAGTCGGCGGCGTTCCTTTCGGTAGTCAGCGGACGTAAGGCAGTCGCCATACCGCTCGAAGGCGAGGAGTTGTGCCAGGCGTTTCACCCGCGAGGGCTTGTCGGAAGCAGACCGAATCATTTCCCCGGCGTGACGCTGCCAAAAACTCGCCAGCTCGAAAGAGTTGTTCTCCGCCCAGGAGCCGTCCAATTTCAGATCAAGCCAGCGACCGAGAATCTGCGGGTCGTACCGTTTGAGATAAAGCAGGTTCAGCACAAGCACAACATTGTCGTTGGAGCGCAGGTCGAAGTCGGCTTTGTTCGCGGCGGCATACTCCGTTCCCCATTGGTTGATCTTGTGTCTCCAGAGCAGGTAGGGCCGCTGCACCCGATCCAGGCTTTGCGGCAGATCAACGCCGTAGTACGCCTGAACAAAACTGAGTTCGGCGAAGGCGAGGCTGTTGGGTTTAAGAGTGGGAATAAGTTTGCGGGAAGCAAGCGCATCGGCGGGCGTCACCTGCTTCTCGAATCGAACAAACCAGGCCTTTTTGTCGCTGGCCCCGGAAAGGGCGCGATGCACCCGCTTCAGAAGTGGAGGCGGCGGAGATTTTTCAATTCTGCCAAACCCAAAAAATGAAATCCAAAGGCCGAACAGAAAGAAAAGCCTCATGGTAGTTTTCCTCTATCGGAAGTGAAAGTTCCCCTCCTTCAGCGGAGTGGAGGAGAGGATCGGAAAAGGACAAGACGGGTGCGAGCTAAGCCGATCTCTGGAGCGCGGCAAGCAGCGTTTCCTGATCCCAGGAGTCGTCGTGGCGCACTCCGTTGATGAAGAAGGTCGGGGTTCCATTAACTCCGCTGCGGACGCCGCTCAGGAAATCCTCGCGTACCCGCTCCTGTGTGATGTGTTTGGAGAGATCGTCCACAAAGGTTTCCGCGTCCACGCCGACCTCTGCCGCGTAGCCTTTCAAGTCGTCTTCCGTAAGGGCGTCCTGGTGCTCGAACAGTGTATCGTGCATTTCCCAGAAAAACCCTGCGGTTCCTGCAATCTCTGCCGCCTCCGCTGCGTTCTGGGCGTTGGGGTGCATCTGCGAGAGCGGGAAGTTGCGGAACACAAACTTCAAGTTGTCTCCCATCGCCTTCTGAATTTGCTGTACAATCGGGTAGGCGTGCCCGCAGTGCGGACACTCGTAATCGCCGTATTCGACCAGGGTGACAGAGGCCGTCTCGCTTCCCTGCACATGGTCGCGTTCGCCCACCGGCTGAGTGAGTTTTGCAGTTAGGTCTTCGGTACTCATTTCGAGGCCTCCTGAGCGGGATGGGATGCCGGGTTCGAGAGTGATTCGAGGGCGTGAAGAATACCGTCTGCGCCGGGGTTCATGCCTATCGGCGAGACATGGCTCCAGCGCACGATGCCGTCTCCATCGAGAACGAACAGGGCGCGTTCGGTCAATCCCTCTTGAGCGCGGTAGACCCCGTAGGCGCGGGCGACTTCTCCTTTGGGCTCAAAGTCCGCGAGCAGGGGAAAGCGCAGTTTGCGGTCGTGGGCAAAGGCGGCATGACACCACGCTCCGTCTACCGAAATGCCGAGGAGGGCGGCGTTATGCGCCGCGAACTCGGAGAGCACTTCGTTGTAGAGGGCCATCTGATCGCCGCAGACAGGCGACCAGTCGGCGGGATAAAAGGCGAGAATGACCGGATTGCCGCGCAGTTCCGACAGCGACAAGGTTTGATCGGGGGTGGAAGCAAGGGAGAAGTCGGGGGCGGGATCGCCGACTTTCGGAAGGGAAGCGGGTTCGCTCATGGTTTTTTCTCCTGTGGAAATCAAAGGCTGTCTCAGCTGAAACCAAAGGTCTCTTCCCTTTCTACGCAGAACCCTTTGCCAGAAACGCACTCTTGATAAAAAGTTTTCCTCTTGACTTCGCCCGTTTATTGCCGATATACTAGAGGAAGAGGAACGCTGCTTGAAATTCGCTTTACGACAATTTGCTCGCCAGGAGGCTTCGCCCGCGTCGGTTAGCACGACGCAGGACGGCGTGATCTCGCGCTGTCCGGTTCTCCTCCCGAAACATTGATTTTCTGAACCGAACACGCTCACTTTTACGCCGTCCGCATTTTCCGATTGGGAAATCCGGTCGGTTTTTTGTTGTCTCTCCGGTTTCCCTTTTCGTCGGCACACCCGGAGTAGTAAAAAAGTACAGACGAACCCACTCTCTTTCGCGCTTTTGCAGAAAACGGACTTATGCTCAATTCACTCCTCGGTGCGGGGGTCGGCGCGTGGTTTGCCCACGATGACTGTCCCGCCAAGCCCATTCTCGACTATATTCAAAAACGCGGAAAGTTGCGCCCGCCACAGGTCGAGGCGATCAAGACTTACCTCTATCTCAAGATCGTGGGGCAGAACCGCCCGCTTCACGAACTGTTCTGCGAAGGGTTCTTTTTGCAGAGCGAAGACCTGTCACGCCTTCACATCAGCGAGGAGGCACGCAAGCGGTTCGAGAGCGATCCCGCCGCCCGTTCGCTCTATGGGTTCGCCCGGATGAAGCCGAACGGTGGCGCGAAAACCCTCCTCCCCGAACTGGAAAAGTATCTGCTCGATCACGTCGCCGAACTGAAGTGCAACGACGTGGTGAAACAGATGTTCTACGGCGTGGAATACCCGGACTACCTGTTCAGCCTGCCGATGGGCGCGGGCAAAACCTATCTCATGGCGGCGTTCCTCTATCTCGATCTCTATTTCGCACAGAACGAACCCGACAACAAAGTCTTCGCGCACAACTTTTTGCTGCTCGTTCCGTCCGGGCTGAAATCGTCCATTATTCCGAGCCTGCGAACCATCGAGAACTTCGATCCGACCTGGGTGTTGCCGGAACCCGCCGCCTCGAACCTCCGCAAACTCATCAAGTTCGAGATCCTCGATCAGCCGAAGACTGCGAAAAAGAGCAACAAAGCCCGCAACCCCAACGCGCAGAAACTGAGCCAGCATCAGCCCTTCGAGGATTTAATCGGACTCGTAATGGTGACGAACGCGGAAAAAGTCGTCCTCGATCAACTCAAAACCGACGCGCAGGGCAAACTCGACCTGAGCGACGAGACCGAAGACGAGAAAGACCGCGCCGCCAACGAACTCCGAAACCTCATCAGCAAGGTGCCGAACCTGCAAATTCTCATTGACGAGGTGCATCACGCCGCCACCGACGACATCAAACTGCGGCAGGTCGTCAATGCGTGGAGCGCGGGCAAAGACGGCAACGCAGGCAACATCAACGGCGTCCTCGGTTTCTCCGGCACACCTTACCTTGCGTCGGCGGAAGAGGTGAAAGTGGCGGACGGAGTTGCGGTCAAGTTCTCACAGATCGCCAACACCGTTTTCTATTACCCGCTCACGAAGGCGATTGCCGAGTTTCTCAAAAAGCCGAAGGTGAGTATCATCTCCGGGTTGGAACCGGGCGGCATCGTGCGGCGGGGCGTGCAGGAGTTCCTCGGCGAGTACGGTGCGAAACTCTACGAGAACGGCACGACCGCCAAACTCGCCATTTATTGCGGTTCCATCGAGCGGCTCGAAGAGGAGGTCTATCCGTTGCTCATCGGGGAAATGGGTCTCGCGCCGGAAGACATCCTCAAATATCATCGGGGAAACACGAAGTACAAAATCTCTGCCGGGGACGAACGGGCATGGCGATTCCTGAACGATGCGTCCTCGCAAAAGCGCATCATCCTGCTCGTACAGATCGGAAAGGAGGGCTGGGATTGCCCGTCGCTCACCGGGGTCATTCTCTCGCAGAAGGGCGACTGCCCCACGAACATGGTCTTGCAGACGAGTTGCCGTTGCCTGAGACAGATGGACGGCAACAAAGCCGAGATCAAAACCTCCGAACTGGAAACGGCGGGCATCTGGCTCAACCCGGACAACGCCAAAAGTCTCGACAAACAACTGAAAGAGGAGCAGAACACGAGCATCGAGGAGATCAACCGCATCGGGCAAGCGGGAACCGTTCCCACACGCCCTCGATACTCGCGCATAGATCCTCTGAAACTGCCGCCCGTCGAGTTCTATCAACTGCGCGTCCAACACTCCACCCGACTGCTCGAAGGGCAACCCGAACCGGGCGAGACGCTCGAAGCCCTCGACCCGTCCGGCTTTCACACGAAAGCCCTGACCATCGAGCGGAGCCTGACCTCGGCGGAGGTGACCGAACGCCGCCTCCACACGGAGGAACGGGGCGAGCTCGCCGACTACGGGGCGTGGACTCTCCACATCGCAAAGGGCAGTTTCGGCAAACTCACGACGGGAGACCTGCGCCCCTATGACGCTTCGTTGAGGGCGATTTTCGGGGCGATCACCTATACCGACCGCGATGAACTGCGCTACAACACCCTCTACGATGCCGAGGAGATCGCCGCACAAATCCGCCTCGCCTTCTATGCGAAGCGCGAACTCGAAACGCAAGAGGAGATTCTTCCGGTCACGGCGAGGCTGCTCGTGGTGGAGAAACTGAGCGCGATTGCCGCTTCTGCCCGAAACCTGTATCCGAACGAAGCCGACACCGAGCAAATCCTCACACTTGACCGGGAGAACAAATCGGCAGAAGAACTGGCACGAACACAGCGCGAGGAGTTCGAAGCGGCGCGAAAGGCACTGGAGGCACTGGGCATGAACACGGGCTTGCTGGCACAACCGGACACCGCCGAACTCTCCGCCGCCGTCAAAAACAAGGATCGCTCGTTTCAGTTTCTGCCCTACAACTTCGACAGCCTTTTCGAGCTAAAGTTTTTGCAGGACGCACTCACGCTGAAGGAACTGCGCGACCGCAATCTGGAACTCTATTTTAATGGGGCGGGCGAACTGACCGAGTTCCGCATCGAGTGCTTTGCAAAGAACAAAACGGGCTGGAGCAAAGTCGGCAAATACACGCCCGACTTTCTGCTCGTGGAGCGCAGAGACGGGCAAATCTATCGCGCCCTCATCATCGAGACGAAGGGGAGCGGGTTCGCGGAACAATCGGCGTTTCTCGCAAGGCGCAAGTTCGTCGAGACCGAATTCCTGAAACGCAACGCAGAGCAATTCGGCTACGCCCGCTTCGATTATCTCTATCTCAAGGACGAAGACCCGATGGAAACGAACCTGCACAAACTCGTCGAACGGGCGAAACTCTTTTTTACGGAGTAACTCTCGAATCGCGTCCGAAGGACGCCCCCGCCGTAGGCGCGTAGCGGCGGTCTTCAGACCGTTGATCCCTCCCCATTGCAATCATCGCCGTTGCAATCTCCAATCAACGGGGCGATCCAATCATCAACGGGGTGAACCCCGCCGCGAAACGCCGTTGGCGGGGGCAGCCCAATCAACGGGGTAAACCCCGCCGCGAAACGCTTTCAGCGGGGGCAGCCCAATTACAAACTCCTGCTCAACGGTTCGCAGGATTTCCTTCGGACGCGAATACACGCAAGACGAAAAGAACACGGAAACCATGCCAGTTAAATTCATTCCTTATCTGCCCAACACCATTCACGGGCAAGCCATTCTGGACAACTTCACCCGCACCCGCCGCGTGTTGCGCTATGAGGGCAACGGCAAGGTGTACGACCGCATCGGGCGGGGACTGCCCCTCTACGAAACCCTCGAACTCGAAACGGTGAACCTACCCGATACGCCCGAAACGCCGGGCAATCTGCTTCTGCGCGGCGAATGTCTCTCCGCCTGTGCCTACCTGAAAAACGAGGGCATCACGCTCGATCTCGTCTACATAGACCCGCCCTTCGCCTCCGGTGCGGATTACGCCAAGAGCGTCTATCTGCGCCGCAACCCGCACGAGGCACAGCGACTGGCGGAGGCGGAGGCGGAACTGGAACTCGACGAACTCCGCGCCTTCGAGGAGAAAATGTACGGCGACATCTGGAATAAAGAGGACTACCTGAACTGGATGTTCGAGAACCTGACTGCGATCAAAGCCGTGATGAGCGACACCGCGAGCATCTATGTGCATCTCGATTGGCACATCGGGCATTACGTCAAAGTGCTGATGGATGAGGTGTTCGGTGATGACAATTTTGTCAATGAGATTGTTTGGCGTAGAAAGCAAGCAACTTCATACGCTAAAAAGCAATTTGGCATAACGAATGACACCCTTTATTGGTACGCAAATGAGGCAGATGAATACGTTTTCAATGCTGAGTTCTCAAATGCGGATGAAAATACTAAAAATTACATCAAAGAGCGTTTTATATTTGATGATAGAGACGGAAGGGGATTGTACATGAAATCTCCTCTGGTCAACTCTTTGTATAGACCTAATTTGAGGTACGAATTTATGGGCGTCAAACCTCCTGCCAACGGTTGGCTATATAAAAAAGAGCGTATGCAGAAGTTTTATGACAATAACGAAATTGTCATGCCTGCCAACAACGAAGGGCGTATGTACCGAAAGATTTATCTTGAAGAATACAAAGGACAACTAGTACAAAACATTTGGTTCGACATTCCAATCGTCAATCCTATGGCGGATGAGCGATTAGATTACGCTACTCAGAAACCCGAAGCCCTGCTCGAACGCATCATCAAAGCCTCTTCCAACAAAACCCGCGAGGACGGGACGCCGATGGTCGTGGCGGACTTTTTCGGCGGGAGCGGCGTCACCGCGAAGGTCGCGCACGATCTGGGACGGCGGTTCATCCATGTGGATGTCGGGGTCAACTCGCTGCAAACCACGCGGGATCGGCTACGGGCGGCGGGCGCGAGTTTCCGCGTTCTCGACATTCAGGACGGCGTGTCGCTGTTCCGCAACCCCGTGCAGACGATGGACAAACTCAAAACGCTCATCACGGGCTTGAAGCACGAACCGGGTCTCGATCAGTTCTGGGAGGGCGCGATTTCCGACTCGAAGCGCGGCACGATCCCGGTCTACCTGCCCAACCTGCTCGATCACGGCACAAAGGTGCTGGATGTCGCCATGCTGCAAAATCTGCTTACCGCGCTGGCGGATTTGCCGGACGGCATCGAGAGCGTCCGCGCCTATTACGTGGACATTTACGACCGGGCGAACGTGGAGCGGTTCCTGAAAGAGCAGAATTTGACGGGCATCGGCGTGGAACTGCACGACCTGAAAGAAATCCTCGACGACGTGGTGCTGAACGACGAGATCGAGTTCAGGGTGAGCGAGCCGGAGTATGGCGGCTACCGGGTGGAGATCACGCGCTTCGTCTCCGACCGCCTCCAGAGCAAAATCAGCGAGTACAACGCGAAGAAGGGCTTGACGGGCAAACCGAAAGCCTTGCTCCTTGATGAGAATAGTGATGAGAACGGTGATGACGAAGACGTGAGCGACGAGGCGGAACCGGGAACGCCGCGCAAGAAAACCCCGTTCAAGCCGATCACGATCAGCGAGAACGGACTCGAACTCATCGAGTGGATCAGCCTCGATTGCACGAACGCGGAGGGCGCGTGGCACTCCGACGCCGAGATCAAAATTGACAAGAAAGGGTTTGTCACGCGCAACGGCACGAAGACCAAAGCCTTCTGGGACGCCACGATCCAGAGCCAGACGAAGCCCCTGCGCCTCAAAGTCCGCAACATCGCGGGTGACGAGAGCATTTTGGCATCAACGGTCTGAAGAAATCAACGGGGTGAACCCGACGAAATCAACGGGGTGATTCGATCATCAACGGGTCAATCCGGTAATCAACGGGGCGATTCGATCATCAACGGGGTGAATCCGACGAAATCAACGGGGTGAACCCCGCCGCTAAACGCTTTCAGCGGGGGCGTCCTTCGGACGCAATGCAAAACAAAGGGAGACAAGAGCGTTGTTCCGACATCGGAGTTATCTGGCGATCACGTTGCATCTCGTGTGGGCAACGGAGGGGCGGCAACCCTATTTGACCGAAGCCGTCGAACGCAAGGTTTATGCCTATTTCGCGTCCGTCGTGCAGAAATATCGGTGCGATGTCCTGGCGATTGGCGGCACTGAGGATCACGTTCACCTCGTGATTACGTTCGCGGCAACCGTGCGCCTGCAAGACCTGATGCGCGATCTCAAGGGCGGTTCGTCCAATTATATCCGCACCGAACTGCTACCGAACGCGGGCTTTTTCTGGCAGGACAATTACGGTGCGTTTTCGGTCAGCCCCGCCGACCGAGATCGCATCATCACCTACGTCAAAAACCAGAAAACGCATCACGCCCAAAACACGCTCGATCCCGACCTCGAACGTGAACGCCTGACCGAATAAATCGAAGACGAATAACCGATTTCTTCCCGCGTCCGAAGGACGCCCCCGCTGAAAGCGTTTAGCGGCGGGGTTCACCCCGTTGAGGACCGGATTGACCCGTTGATGCCAACGCGAATACCCAACACCCGATACCCGACACCCAACACCTATTGAGGAGAAATTAACCATGAACGAACCTATCGAAAACACCCAAGCCAATCCCGATGAACTGTACCGGATTCGCCATTCCGCCACGCACATTCTCGCGGAAGCCGTCGGCGAACTCTTCCCCGGCGTGAAATACGCCATCGGCCCCCCCATTGAGGACGGCTTCTACTATGATTTCGACCTGCCCAAGCCGCTCAAAGAGGAAGACTTCGACGCCATCGAAGCCAAAATGAAAGAGATCGTCAAGCGCAACTCGCCCTTTGAGCGCACCGAAGTGGAAAGAAACGAAGCTCGCCGCCGCTGCGAGGAGAACGAACAGCTCTACAAAGTTCAACTCATTGACGACCTGCCCGAAGGCGAGGCGATCACCTTTTATTCGCAGGGCGACTGGCAGGATTTGTGCCGGGGACCCCATGTCGCTCGCACGGGCAACGTGAAGCACTTCAAACTGCTTTCGACGGCGGGGGCATACTGGCGCGGAAGCGAAAAAAACAAAATGCTTACCCGCGTCTACGGAACCGCCTGGAAGACCAGAGAGGATTTAGACGCTTATCTGCACCGATTGGAAGAGGCACGCGCCCGCGATCACCGCAAACTGGGGCGCGAACTCGGCTTGTTCGTTTTTGCGCCCGAACAGATCGGCTCTGGCATCCCGCTTTTTCTGCCGAAAGGCGAAATGCTGCGGCACACGATGGAAAGTTACGTCCGTGAAGTGCAGACTCGCTACGGCTATCAGCACGTTTGGACAGGCCATTTAGTCCGCGAAGACCTGTACAAACTTTCCGGGCACTACGAGAATTACAAAGAGGCGATGTTCCCGCCCATGCAGGACACGAACGACAAGGGCGAACTCACCGGAATCAACTATCGCCTCAAGCCAATGAACTGCCCCTCGCACATGACCCTGTACAACCTCGGCGGCCTTAAATCGTACCGCGACCTGCCCCTGCGCTACGCAGAGTTCGCGACCCTCTACCGCTACGAGAAAACAGGCGAACTGAGCGGGCTGACCCGTGTGCGGGCGCTCACTCAGGACGACTGCCACATTTTCTGCACCGAGGAGCAAATCGAAAGCGAGTTTTCGCTGGCTCTGAAATTGATTCGTGAAGTGCTGGAACGCTACGGCTTTTCGGATTATCGGGTTCGGCTGTCGCTGCGGGACGAAAACCCGGAAAGCAAATTCGTGCAGGACGACGAAAAATGGACAAAGGCGGAGGCGGCTCTGCGGGCGGCCCTAGATGCCAACGGAGTGGAGCATTTCGAGGGCAAAGGGGAAGCGGCGTTCTACGGGCCTAAAGCCGACTTTATTGCGAAGGACGCGCTGGGGCGTGAATGGCAGATTTCCACCATTCAGGTGGACTTCATTCAACCGTCGCGTCTGGGCTGCACCTACATTGACGAGGAGGGCAAAGAGCGAACGCCCGTCGTGCTTCACCGCGCCGTCACCGGAACCACCGAGCGGTTTCTCGGCGTTCTCATCGAGCAGTACGCGGGGGCGTTTCCGTTCTGGCTCGCGCCCGTGCAGGTCTCGCTCGTTCCGATTGCCGACCGACACGCCGAGTACGCGCAACAGGTGTGCGACAAACTCAAGGCGGCGGGGTATCGTGCCGAAGTGGACGCCCGCAACGAAAAAATGAACAAGCGGATTCGGGAGCAGGAACTGCAAAAAGTCCCCGTCATTCTCGTCATGGGCGACCGCGATGTGGAGGCAGGAACGGTGTCGGTACGGCGTCATCACGAGGGCGATCTCGGCGCGAAAACCCTAGACGAGATGCTTGCCTACTGCGCCGAACTGAAGAAGTAGTCTCATCAATAGGGTAAAATAGCCGTATCGTTTGGAGGTATCATTCAGGAATACAGGAGAAGACGATGGCTCTGACGAAACGTACCTATACCCTCGCGCCGGAAACCTTGCAACGCTTTGAGCAAACCGTTCAACCGGGCGAGCGCAGTGCCATGATTGGCGAACTGATTGAGCGTTGGCTATCGGAAAAAGAAAAGACGGAGTTGCGTCGTCTTGTCATCGAAGGCTGCCGCGAGATGGCAGACGAAATGCTCCTCATCGAAGCGGATCTTCACCCTCTCGAAGAGGAGGTGGTGAAACAGCATGGCGACTGAATAGAAGCGGGGCGATGTCGTGCGGGTGCGGCTCGATCCCATTGAAGGGTCGGAACAACGCGGCGAGCGTCCCGGGTTGGTCATTTCACCGAATGAGATCAACGAACACAGTCCGGTCATTCTGATTGCTTCTCTGACAAGCCGCAAAACCGACCGAGTTTATCCGTTCGGAGTCTTGATCGAAGCCCCCGAAGGGGGGCTTTCCGAAAGGTCGAAAGTGATGTTGATCCACATTCGCAGTCTCGATAAACGACGAATTATCGGTCACTATGGCAGTCTGAGCGCGGAGACGATGAAACGGGTGGATGTCGCCATTGGCATCGCAACGGGTCTGACTCCACTGACTTAGGACAACATTGATCGCAAAAAGTCCCCGTGATTCTCATGATGGGCGACCGCGATGTGGAAGCAGGAACGATGTCGGTGCGGCGTCACCATGAGGGAGACCTCGACGCAAAAACGATTGAGGAAATGCTCGCCTACTGCGCCGAAGTGAGGAATTAAGGTTGAGGCGGCCTCGAAAACGCCGCCTTGGGCTTCGTGCGGAGAAAAGGCCGCTCGAACCCAAGAAAAAAAAGATAGCCGACAATCAGAGAGGCTGCCGCCCCCAGCGTCATAGAAACCAGCATCTGAATGGCCGGGGAGGGGGGCAGCAGATTTCGCAGTTCCAGCTGAACTGCCGCCAGTACCACCGCATGAGTGAGATAAAGGCTGTACGAAAACGAACCCAGCCAAACCAGCGGCTTGGAGTCGAAAAACGCCACACTGCGCGGCAGCCGAGTCCGGGCCTCCAGAAAAAAGTTCGTGCCGTAGACCAGAAAACTTGCGGCAGCCAGCCCTACCCAGAGGTCAAGCATCCAGACATACTCATAATTGCCGAGTACATCGGAGCGAAAGATTCCTAAAGCCAGAAACCCCGCCGCTAAAAAAGCCGAAATACTTCCCCAGGGAAGGGTGGTCCGCCAGCGTTTCTGCCGTTCTCCCCGCGAAAAGCTCAGCGTTGCTCCCGCCATTCCCAGGGCGAACAACGCAATAAACCAGAAACAAGCCTCACTGAAAGCATTGTGCAGAAGATAGCGCAGCGGCAGCGAAATCGCCAGACCCGCCGCGAAGGGAGCCGCCATGCCGAACCGTCGCCAGAGCGGAAGCAGCACAAGCGGGAACAAAAAATAAATCTGCCATTCGGTCGCCACGCTCCAATGCGTATGATTGATTTTATATACCATCCCGGAAAAAAGGTTGTGCGTCAGGGTAAGATGGGTTAGCAGAGTCGGGACTTTCCACATCGGCAGGCTGATCACCCAGCGCGAACTGCTGAACATCGAAAGGTCCGGGATCAAAAATGCCAGGAGCAGAGAAAACGCAACGGCGGCGTAGTAGGGAGGAAGAATCCGCCGGGAACGCCGCTTTAGATAGTCCCAGAACCCGCCCCGAAGTGAGCCATTCTCGGAACGAACCACCGGAATCATCAGCAGATAGCCCGACAGCACAATGAAGACCGCCACTGCATAATGCCCGAAATCAAGCCAGTGAAGCGCAGGAAAAATCGCCGGTGGAAGCCATGCCTGCCGGGTTTCGTCGTAGGCGAAGGTTTGCAGGTAGGCGTGATGAAGCATCACATAAAACGCGGCCAGCCCGCGAAGACCCTCCAGAAATTCCAGACGCAGGGTCGGTTTCGACGCGGGGGCAGGTGCGTTCATGGGGGGTGAAAAGAGCACATCTTCGGAACGAGCAAGCGGCATTTTACAGACCTCTGCAATGCATTATGGCGAAAAGCCGTAATTTCTCTCAGCAGAACCGAACCTCCGACAGAAGGGATCGGCCCAAATGAGAATAGGGGGAGTTTACCCGCTTCCCCGCAAGATATGGTATTTTAAGCAGGAGAAGCCCGAGAAAGAGGATGCCGACAATAAGAGGAGGATTTCAGACCCGGTAAAATTGGCACATAACTTGCATCTCCCAGCAGAGAGCAGAAACTCCCGAACCAGGTCTTTGTAAAGCCGCCCGTCACCAAAGCCGTTTTCCGCTCAATGAGAATGAGATTTTATGTCTTCAGTGTTACCCTGCGAGCCTGTCTCGATCTTGATGTGTACCCGCAACCGCCCGGAGGACTTGAAAAAAGCCCTGCCTGGTGTGCTTGCCCAGGACTATCCCGACTATGAGGTCGTGCTGATCGACCAGAGCACAAACGACGAATCGGAAACCTGGGTGCGCGAGAATTACGGGGCCAATTCCCGGCTGCGCTTTACGCGCACTCCGACGGTGGGACTGAGCATCGCCCGAAACCTCGCCCTCACCGAAGCCCGGAGCGATATTTGTGCCTTTACCGACGACGACTGCGCCGTGCCCCCGCACTGGCTCTCCAACGTGGTCAGGGTGTATCGGGAACACCCGGAAACTCACATTTTGTTCAGCCCGGTTCATATTCCGCAGGAGATGCATCACCGAACCGACCTCAATTTCCCCTGTCTTTATTTCGAGGACGACCGTACCCTGGAAAAAGGGGAAATTTTCGGAATGGGAGCGAATATGTCCCTGCGAAAAAGCTTCTGGGAAGCCGCCGGGCCTTTCGATGCCATGCTCGGCCCCGGAACGCCGCTTCCCGGCTCGGATGAACACGACTGGCTTTACCGCGCTCATCTCGCAGGAGCCGTGATCCGGCTGGAACCGCACAACTCCATCGAGCATTTCGCATGGCGTGACCGCGATCTCTGGAACAAATTGTCCCGCACCTACGCTTACGGGGATGCCGCGTTTGCCATGAAGCATCTGCGCTGCGGCGACTACCGTATGATCGGGATGCTGGCGGAGCGGCTGGGCCGAATGGGAGCCCGCTGCGTTCTGCGAATTTTGCAGCGAAACCCCGGTTACACCTACGAATGGAACTATGTGGCTGGCTACTGGCTTGGAATCTGGGGCAGCCTGCGCTACACCGTCAACCATCAATCGCGCCTTTACCAGCCGCTTACCCCCTCCAGGTCCCAGAAGTAACCGTGATGCCCATTCGTGTTCTCTTTATGCAGTCTCAATCGTACTTCGGTGCCGATTCGGAAATTCATGCGCAGTTAATGCGCTATTTCGACCGCAGCGACTGCGAAGTTTTCGCCGCCTGTACCACCGAGGAGCAGCCTCACCCGGCGACGAATGCCCCGGCGTACCTGCGGGCCATTCCCAACCTGCACCTGCACCCCGTTAACTTCGGATTTTCCCGCTCCTGGTCAAAGGGCAGTGAACGGCTGGAACTGCTGAAAACGCCGAAGATGCTTCTGTCGCTCGCTCGCTTTATCCGCCGTCACAAAATTCAGGTGATCCATGCGACGGAAAAACCCCGCGACGCTTTTTATGGAGCGATCCTGGCAAAGTTGACGGGCGCAAAACTCATCGTTCATATGCATATCTCCTACGGGCACTGGATGAACAAGCCCCTTAAAACGGCCCTGAAACTTGCGGACGGGATTATCGGCGTTTCGGACTTCACCGCCAATTCGGTGGTGGAGGGCGGCTATCCGAAAGAAAAAGTGTACAGCGTTCTTAATGCGCTCGCGCTCTCTTCGTCGCGCTGGAACGAGGTGCGGGACGGTGCGGAAATCCGGGAGGAGTTCGGCATTCTGCCCGAAGCCCCGGTGCTGGGAATTGTGGCCCGCATTTTCAATTGGAAAGGGCATACCTCGCTGGTCGAGGCCCTGGCGAAAGTGCGCGACGAGTTTCCCAGCGTGCGCCTGCTCATCGTCGGCGAAGCCGACAATGCCTCGAACTATGGCGGCGGTGATTACCTGGCGGAACTAAAAGCCCACATCAAAAGCCTGCACCTCGAAGAAAACGTGATCTTCACCGGTTACCGCCCCGATATTCCTGAGCTGATGGCTTCGATGGATGTCTATTCCATGCCGTCCTGGGAGGAGCCGTTCGGGATGGTCTATGTGGAAGCGATGTCGCAGAAAAAGCCGGTGGTCTGCTGGGCGAACGGCGGCCCCAAACAAATTGTGGTCGAAGGCGAGACCGGTTTTCTCGTCCCTCCCAAAGATGTGCCCGCCTTTGCCGAGGCGGTCTGCCGCCTGCTGCGTGATCCCGAACTGCGGCAAAAATTCGGAGCAGCCGGTCGCGAGCGGGTGGAAACCTGCTTTGCCTCCGAACGAATGTGCCGCGATGTGGTCGAAGTGTACCGAAGCGTGCTGAGCCGAGGAAAACGCTGAGATGTTATCTGAAACGGTTTCCGCTTCCACCGAAATACTTTCGACCGTGCTCAGCGGCTTGCGTTTAAGTGTGGTCATTCCAACCTACAATCGCAAAGCGAGTCTGCTCCGTGCCCTGAACGCGCTTGCCCGGCAAACCTACCCCGCCTCCCAATTCGAGGTTGTCGTGGTTTCGGACGGTGCCACCGACGGTTCTGCCGAGGCCGTCCGTGCCCTGAAAACTCCTTACCGGCTGCGCTTTGTCGAGCAGAAGAATTCCGGCCCTTCGGCGGCCCGAAACTATGGCGTTCGACTGGCCTGTGCCCCAACCATCGTTTATCTCGATGACGACATCGAACCCGTCGCCGAGTTTTTGGAAAAACACGCGGAGGCCCAGGAACGAGAAGAAAATCTCGTTCTCATCGGCCCGCAGTCGGAGCCGCCCGGAGAGGCCATCCCCAACTTCATCGCTTGGGAACACGCCATGCTTCAGAAGCAGTACGACCGCTTCGGTTCCGGCGAATGGGAGGCTGGCCCCAACAACCTCTACAGCGGCAACTTCTCGGTGAAGCGGGAAGCCCTGATCGCCGTGGGCGGCTTCAACGAAAAGTTCACCCGCCAGGAGGATGTCGAACTCGGCTTTCGCCTCGAACAGCACGGACTTCATTTTCGCTTCGAGGGAAAGGCTAACGGCTTTCATCGTCCTACCCGCACTTTTGAGTCCTGGCTGAGAACTCCCTTCGAATACGGGCGGCGCGATGTTCAGATGGCACGAGACGGAGGCGAAGAACGGGCAATGGAACTGGCTCGCCGCCATTTCCGGGAACGAAACCGAGTCACCCGGTTTCTCGCCAAGCGGTGTATCGGTGTGCCCTTGTTGGAAAAAGGGGTTCTGGGGTTCTGCCGAATCGGAGCACAGCACCTGCCCCGAAAATTCGCCCTCGGATTTTGCAGTCTGCTGTTCAACTTACGCTACCTGCAAGGCATGAGCCGCGAACTGGGGGGGCGGCAGAAACTCTGGAGAGCAATTCAATCATGAGTGCGCAGGCCCCCCCCCTGCACAAATCAAATTTCCAACGGCTTGCCTTTGTGATGGAACTCCAGGCCGGAATGAAAACGCAGTATCTGAACTGGCGAGGTGCGGTCGAGCAAATGCCCGATATTGCCCCAACCTGGATTCCGATCAGCTACTATGAGCCGGGCGGATGGGTCGAGCGGATGCGGTTTCTGCCGGGTTCGGTTCGTGGCCCCTGGCGCAGCTACCTTCAAGTTGGCAGGGGGCTGGGAAAAGCGAAATTCGATGCGGTTTTGTTCAACACCTATAATCCAGCGGTGGTGCATCAGAAAAGCCTAAGCGAACAACGCTGTTTTTTGATGTTCGATGTCACCCCGAAACAGTACGACGAAATGGCGGTGCTTTACGAACGCAAATCGGATTCCCCAAATTCTGCCCTGGCCCGGCTAAAGCACCGACAGGTGTGCCGAGCCTTTCAAAAGGCCGAAGGTCTGTTTGCCTGGTCGAACTGGGCGGCAAAATCGGCAGTGGAGGACTACGGAGCCGACCCGAAACGAGTTTCGATTTTGCCGCCGGGGGTAGACCCGCACCACTGGAAGCCGGGCGTAAAGCCGGGCGACGGTATCGTGCGTATCCTGTTTACGGGCGGGCACTTTCATCGAAAGGGCGGGGACTTGCTGCTGGATTGGGCCAAACGCACAACCCGCAAAGGCTGGGAACTGCACCTGATTACGCTGGAACCGCTTCAGCATCTGCCCGCGAATGTGGTGGTACACAACCATCTCAGCAACAACACGCCCGAGTTTATTGAACTCGCACAAAAGTGCGATCTATTTGTGCTGCCCACCCGCGCCGACTGTTTTTCGATTGCGTCGCTGGAGGCGATGTCGGTTGGAATGCCGGTAGTGACCTGTGATGTTGGCGGAATTGCCGATATTGTGGAGGAGGGCGAAACCGGCTTTCTGCTTTCTGGAAACGACGAAGCCGCCCTTCAAGATCGAATCGAACGTCTGCTGGAGGACAAGGCCCTGAGAGAACGTATGGGGAAACGAGGGCGAGAGGTGGTGCTCCAAAAGTTTGATGTTTCAGTGCTCGTCCGACAAGGAATTGAAAGGATGACCCCGTGAGCGGAAACAGGGAAAACGCGGAGCAGAAAACGGTTGGCTTTGTGATGGAGCAGGCCCTGGGCCACGTCACGCACCACAAAAATCTAGCGCACTGGGCAGAGCAGAGACCCGATCTCTGTCCGCGCTGGCTTCCCGTCCCGGAAGCCGCCTCGGATCGGTGGGAAAAACTGCCGGGGATCAAAAGCAACTGGTCGCTCAAAGCAAGCCTTCGGGCAAAGGCACTTCTTCAAGCGGCTGAGCGGGAGGGAAAACTCGATGCACTGTTTATCCACACGCAGACGTGTTCTCTTTTCGCGCCTCCGTTTATGCGCCGTATCCCCACCGTGATTTCGCTGGATGCCACGCCGCTCAATTACGACACGGTGGGCGCAGAATACGGTCATTCTGCGGGTAACGACGGCTGGCTGGATCGCCGTAAAATGGAGTGGTATAAAGCCGTGTTTCGGGAAGCCGCCGCCCTCACGACCTGGTGCGAATGGGCGAAAGCCTCTCTGGTGAACGATTATGGGGTGAACGCAGAAAAAATCACGGTCATTCCGCCGGGGGTAGACCTCGAAACCTGGAATTTTCGGGAGGCGCGAGCGGAAAAAGCAGCCTCTTCGGTGAACTCAAGCGGCCCGACGCGCCTGCTGTTTGTTGGCGGGGACTTCGAGCGTAAGGGCGGTGGATTTCTGCTGGAAGCGTTTCGTGCTTCGCTCGCCTCGGAGTGTACCCTGGACATTGTGACGAAAGACCCGACCTTGCAGGATGAACCCGGAATCACGATCCATCGCGGGCTGACGGCGAACTCGCCGCCGCTGCGGGCACTCTATTCTCAGGCCGATCTTTTTGTTTTCCCAACGCTGGGCGACTGCCTCCCGATTGCCGTTATGGAAGCGATGGCAGCAGGCTTGCCGGTGGTCACCACCTCGGTGGGAGCCTTGTGCGAGGAGGTGGAGGAGGGCATCAACGGTCTGGTGATTCCGCCGCGCCGCGCCGATGCAATTGCCGGGGCCGTGAAAACCCTGATTTCCAACTCGACTTTGCGCGAAAGAATGGGTTCTGAAAGCCGCCGCCTGGCCGAAGTCCGTTTTTCGGCCCAACGCAACTATGGCATGATTCTTGATTTAATTCAGAGAGCGGCTCGCTGAATTCAAGCCAGCCGTTTTTCACCTTTCGGAAGGCGCAGAAGCCCCGAAGCCAAACGCTCCCGGGCGGTTCGGCAGGTGAGCCTTGCAGTAAACGCACCGTGAATAAAACAGACGCAGACCCCAAAGTTTTGATGCTGGTTCCCAGCGTTGCGAAAAGCCGCATCGTGGAGGAAGTCCACAAGGATTCCCACCCAACGATGGACTATCTCGCACTTCAGGACGCACTGAACGCGGACCTTGTAGACTACCGTTTTCTCGAAAAAAATGCGTCTCCCGCGCTCGTTCGGCTGGCACGACGGGCCGGGCGCGATGCCGCTCTTGCCGCCTATGCCTATTCGCACCGCCGCGAGTACGATGTAATTTTCTCCAATGGCGAAAACGTCTCCATTCCTCTGGCGTTTCTGCTTAAAAGTGCCCGCTCCCGTCCGCTCCATGTGTTTATCGGGCATCGGGTGACGCCCAAGAAAAAACGGCCTTTTTTTCGGGCCTTGCATTCGCAGATGGACGCTGTGTTTCTCTATGCGACCCCGCAGGTCGAGTTTGCTCAAAAGGAACTCGGAATCCCTGCCTCGAAACTAAATTTGATTCCCTTTCATGCCGATCATCGGTTTTACCGCCCGATCCCCGCTTCTCCCGACGCGCCAAACAATCTCATTTGCAGTGCCGGACTGGAATGGCGGGACTATCCAACGCTGATCGAAGCGGTGACGGGAATGGACGTAACGGTGAAACTGGGCGCGGCAAGCCCCTGGAGCAAGCACAAAAACGAGACGGAAAACCGCGAACTGCCGCCCAATGTCTCTGCCCGCCGCTATGAGTACCATGAACTGCGCCAGCTTTATGCGAACTCACGGTTTGTGGTCGTCCCTCTTTACGAAAACGACTTTCAAGCCGGGATTACCACGATCTTGGAAGGCATGGCGATGGGCAAGGCCATTGTCACCACACGCACAACCGGGCAGCAAGACACAATTCGCGAGGGCGAAAACGGGCTTTATGTCGAGCCTGGAGACGTGCAGGGCTGGAGAAACGCAATACAACATCTGCTTGAAAACCCGCAGGAGGCCGAGCGGATGGGGGCGCAGGGACGGCGCGACCTCGAAGAACGGATGTCACTGGAAAAATGGGTGGAGCGGATCACTGAAGCTATCGGTGAAACCTACGCCCGACGGCTTCGCAAAGCGGCGTAGCCGAAGCGCAAAGCAGGGGAATCGGTCTTTCGTTTTCGCGAAAGACCGATTCATCGGTATAATAATCTTACCAACTCGCAAGGATGAACATTCGACGTTCTTGAAAGGATAGAAGGAATGAAGGCAGCTAGAGCATTAGTCGTGGTCGCCCTGATTGGATCGTTGATCTTCAATCTGGTCGCCCTTGGAAAGCTTCGCAAACGCGCCATTATCACGGTGAATGGACAGGGCATTTCTCAAAAAGACCTGGACAGCACCCTGGAGCGGCAGGCGGGGCAGGAATTCAAGGCGCAAATGGTGCAAAAAGCCCTGATTGAACAGGCAGCGGTTAAAGCCAATGTCGCCCCCGCCCCGGAAGAGGTAGACGCTGCATTCAACGAGCAGAAAGAACTCAACTGGCAGACGGCCCGCGAACTGGCCATCCATCCTTTCAAAGTGGATACGCTTAAAGATAGCATCCGTCTTCAATTGATGCAGCAAAATCTGCTGTTCAAGGACATCAACATCACGGACGCCGACATCAAAGAAGAGTACGACCGCCGCCCCGGTTTTTATGATGCGCCCGACAAAGCCCGAACCAATCTAGCCCTTGTTCTCAAAGACGGCGATATTGCCGACATCAAAGGGCTGATGGAAAAAAACACGCAGCCTTCGGTTTTAATGACCCAGAAGCGAGGTCAGGTGACGTTTTTGGGCGACAACAATATCTACACCTTTCAGCGTCAGTTCAACGGTCATTCCGCCAACGCCGCCGAGGACGCCCTTTTCAAGATGAAGCCGGGCCAGGTGCTTCAGCAGTCTGTTACGCCTCAGCTGGCTCAGGCCGGAGCCAAAGCAATTCTGATCCGCATGGATCATATCGAGTCGGGAAAAAAAGCCGACCTCAACGATCCGAAAGTGAAAAAGCGCATTCGCAATCAGCTGGCGGCCACCCGCTCCGTGCCCTGGAAAGAGTATTTGAACAAACTTTGGACAGACATGAAATTCGAGAGCGAAGAACCCACCGATAAGAAGTTTATCGAAAGCATTCTTTTCCCGGAAAAAGCGGCAGCAGAAGCCAACCGATAATTTCCGCTCCCGGCGAACGGCAGAAAAGTCTCTGCCGTTCGCCCTCATCGAAAAGGCATATGATGGACATTCTCGCACCCGCCTCCCCCAAAAAACTTCCCTTTCCCCTCATTGCGGCTTCTCTGCTGGGGGGGGTGCTCATCGTCTGGCTTTATCTCAGCACGTTTCAGTGGTGGTGGTACGAATGGACGGCTCCCGGCAGTTTCTACGCTCATGCGATCTTCGTGCCGTTTTTTGTGGCCGTAATGGTTTGGCGCAATCGGGAAAAACTTACGCCGCAAACCTGGAAACCTTCCTGGGCGGGAGTTCCGTTTCTGGCAGCGGCAATGGCCCTGCTGCTAATGGCGCAGCGCAGTGATGTCACCACAATCAAATCGCTTTCGTTTATGTTTCTGATGTTCGGCGTTGCGCTGCTGTTCTGCGGAACCCGATGGACGCGAGTGCTTCTGTTCCCCATTTTTTTCCTGATTATGATGATGCCGCTGATCCCCGATCAGCTGATTAACGGAATTGCCTTTCCGATTCAGATGGCCTCGGCGTCGCTGGCCACCAAGCTGCTCAACCTCCTGTTTTTGCCGTCCGTTCAGCAGGGAACCGTCATTCAGATGGAATCCTACAAAATGGCGGTGGAGCTTCCCTGCTCCGGCTTTAAGACGCTGGTTTCTCTGTTGACCTTTTCCGCCGCCTTCGCCTATCTCATTGAGGGCAAACTCTGGAAACGCTGGACGCTGTTTCTGACAACCATTCCGCTGAGCCTGATGATTAACGCGCTTCGCATCACTCTCATTGGGATTGTTGGCGAACTCGTTTCGACGGCGGCAGCCAAGTGGTTTCACGATGTCAGCGGATTTATCGTGCTGATTATCGCCTTTATGTTCTTGTTTTCGTTTGCCCGCCTGCTCAAGTGCGACCGCTTTCTCGGCGTCCCGATGAACGAAGAACTCGAAAAGTCCGACCGTCGGGAAGAGGAGGAGCGAAAACAGCGCGGCGAGTCGGCCAAAGCCTCTCCGCCTGTGCTGCAAACTTTGCTCAACGGACTGCCTAATCCGGCGCAGGCCCGGAGGCTTATCCCCTTTGCGGGAGCGATGGCGGGAGTGCTGCTGCTCACGCTGGCGATCAAAGTGGTGGCGGTAAAACCGGTGGTTCCGCTGCCTCCGATTGCCACCATTCAGGTTCCGAAAGAGTTTACCGTCGAGAACGTCACCTACAAATTGGTTCCTGACCGGGACACCGACAAACTGACCAAAGATGTGCAGGAGGCCCTGAACCCGGCCCGCGTCATCAACCGCACCTACACGGGCAGCGACGGGGCACAGATTCAACTTTTCATCACGGCAGGAAACGGGCGTAAAGTGTTCCACGATCCGCACACCTGCTCGCTCGGCTCGGACGCGGTGCTCCAGGATGTGGGTGTTGCCAGTGTGCCGACGCCCGACGGAGCCATTCGGCTTCAGGAAAGCCACTATCACTACAACAGCCAGCCGAACAATAAATACGTGATGATGTTCGGCTATGTGGTGGAAGACAAGGTGGTGCAGCGAACCGAGCAGGTGCGAAACTCGATGATTTTTCAGACGCTGTTCGGCGACTCCGGCAAGCCGTCCTACTTTGTCCGCGTGATGCAGTTCACTCCCGGTGAGGGAGAAGTTCAGCGCAGGCAGGTGACTCGGTTTATCGGCGGCCTGTGGCAGAACATCGGGCCGCTGCTTTTGGGCAAAGCGAAAACCATTGATGAGCCGCCGCCGGTTCCTTCCGACGCCCCCCAAGCCGCGCAAAACCAGTAGATTTCGGCTTGACCTGGAAAAAGCCCGTTTCTCTTCTGTACAGAAGAGAAACGGGCTTTCGTTTTATGAAAAGGCTGTGCTGCAACTCTACAAAGGCGACTTACGGGATTCGAACCCGTGACCTCCTGCTCCACAAACAGGCGCTCTAACCGGCTGAGCTAAAATCGCCATCACTTTTCTACAGGAATGAGAACCTGTAGTTTTGATAGTTTACACCAGAGTTTTCCGCCTGTCAAGCCCGATTTAGACGAAATGCTGCTTCGTTGGTCGCCTTCCGCGCTCCCAAGCTGCGCGTGTTCCCTGCCTTCAGGGGTTAACCCAGGCGGCGAGTCGAGTGCCGTACCTCCAGCGTTACCGGCATCCGCTGCACCTGGGAAACAGCATCCTCACCGGCAATCAAACGCAGCAGTATCTTCACGGCCTCCGCCCCGATTTCCGGCAGCGGCTGCCGAACCGAAGTCAGGGCCGGGGCTGCAAGCGCACTCGACTCAGTTGAGTTATAGCTCACCAGCGAAAAATCCTCCGGGACACGCCTGCCCAGCTTGGGCAGCGTCCGAGCCAAACAGACGGCGTGCCACTCATCATCCGTAATCAGAGCAGTAGGGCAGACCTCCTGCTTCTGAAGGCAGTCCAGCAGTTTTTGAGTCCATTCAAGCTGCTGCGTTTCTTCCAGCCCCGGCGTCTGAAGAAAAAAAGCGGTTTCCAGCGGAAGCCCCGCCTCTTGAATGGCCCTCCGAATTCCCCGCTGACGCTCCTGCGTGAACGTCATTCCGTTTTCGGAAAAGATCGCGGCCAGATGCCGATGCCCCAACTCGATGAGATGCTGAGCAGCCAGAAAGCCGCCCGTTTCGTTGTCGCAGTCAACCGCATGGCAGGAAACCGTGTCGGGGAAGCTGGAAACAAAAACCACCGGCAGGGAGGAGGCACACAGAGCCAAACTCAACGGATCGGCGGGCGAACGGCCAATAACAACCACCCCATCCACATTGCCGTTGGTCGTATCCTCGTAGAGAGCCTTCCAGTCCGGGTAGTTGGCGGCATGAAGCAGCACATTGTAGTTTTTGTCCACGATCCCGCTCATCATGCCCGCCAGCAGGTCGCCATAATAATAATCGCGATTGGTGAAGGCGTTGGGATGGGACGGAACAATGCCGATCCGCCCGCTTTTGCCGGTGACCAAAGCCCGCGCCGCCGAATTTCGACGGTATCCCAGACGCTCTACTGCTTCCAGAATGCGCCTGCGGGTTTCTGCCGAAATGCGAGTGTTCGGCTTTCCACTCAGCACCAGCGAGACGGCACTTTGTGACACTCCGGCTTCGCGGGCAACATCGGCTCCGTTGATACGCTTTTTACGCTCGTGGCTCAAACGTTTCAACACTCCTCTCCGTTGAACGCTCTCCACTGCCTGCTTCTGGGTTAACCGGCTTTCGCGGGGTCAGGGCCGTCAGGAAGAAACTTGCGGCAGGGCAGGGAGATAAATCGGGCTGCGCCCCCCGGAAGGCCCTCCATTCTCATTCCGAACAGGCGGCCCTGCGGAGTGAAGATCGTAGGTCTCCCCGCCGGAAAGCACCCGGTAGAACAAAGGCTCGCCGGTAAACGGGTCGGTCGTCAGCTCCGGCAGATGGAGCTCCGTTAGGGTTTCGGGCAGCCGATCCCAATCCCAGCGGAATTTTCGGAGGGCCGCCTGAAGTGCGAGCAGCTGCAGCTGGGCCCGATTTTGATCGTATCGGTCTAAAACCATAAAGTTGGCGGGGGTCAGCATTTCGGTTAGAAAGCCCGCCACACTTCCGTCGTTTTTCGGCGGTGCAAAGGGCTTGCGTTTCCAGGCGGGCAGCCCCGCCGTTTCAATCAGAGCGTCGTAATCTTCGCGTACCCGTTCGGCGGCTTTCTCCATCAGGGCTTTTGCCGAAGCCGGGTTGGAGAGGGCTTCTTTCAAGCGAATTTGTTCCGGCGTGAGCGGCTCGTCTCCCTCTCCCGGCGGCGAGACAAAGTCGCTCGACTTGTACTCCTGCTTCAACAGCGATTTCAGCGTGAAGTCGCGCTCGTTGCGAAAGATAAGCTGAGCGGTGGGCGGAGCCTTAAGCCGCGCTTCAAGCAGGGTTTGAAGCTGGATGCAGTCGCGTCTGGAGAACTGCGGAACGATTTGTGCCATCCGAGTAAGTCCAATCGCCTCGACTGCGATCCCGACCAGCCCGCTAATGATCGTGTCCTGTTCGGTGCTGTAGCCCAGTTGGAGGGTGAGTTCCAGGGTTTCAACGGCACTTCCCAGCTTACCCGCCGCCGCCTCTCCGTAAAGTTTAAGCGAAAGAAGCCGAGCCAGCTGGCGAAACTGAGCAAACTGAGGAAAAAGCGTGTCCGCCGTCATTTCGCTGATCAGATGCGGCGTGACAATGGGTTTTCTAACTCCGTTTTGCAGCAGCGAAATCGCCCGTTTCACTGCTGGATCGTTCATCACACTCACGATTTGCTGAAGAGTGGCATTCCCCCAGTCTCCCTCAATGCGGTCATACAGGGTGGATTCGCGCAGAGCATCGCCTGCCAGCACAAAGTCTTCGTAACCGTTTCGCCCGGTCGGGTTCGGAAACAGCCTCGGAAACGAGGGCTTCGGCTTTTCGGGGACAGAGGGAGGGGGCGTCTGCGCTCCAGAAGGCAAACCGAGCAGCACCAGCAAAGACAAGAGGCGTGTGACCATAGAGGCTCCAGACATTGGGCGGGGTGAGGAAGGTGAAATTTCTGCTTTTGCTCATTCGCTTTAAGTTCTTTTGGGGTTTTTCGCGTTCTGGCAGTTCCCTCCCCCCTCCCCCGGCTACTGTCCCTGCGCCACCGTGTTGGTGAGCGTACCGAGGTGCGAAATGGTCACGCTTACGGTGTCGCCGGGTTTCAACAGAACGGGAGGGCTGCTGTAAATGCCCACGCCGCCGGGGGTTCCCGTCGCCACGATGTCGCCGGGCTGAAGCGTCATTGTTTTGGAAAGGTGGGCGATAATAAAGGGAATCTTAAAGATCAGGTTGGAGGTGTTGGAGTGTTGGCGCCGCTCACCATTGAGGGTCAGCGAAATATCGAGGTCGTGCGGATCGGGCACTTCATCGGCGGTAAGCAGCCAAGGGCCAATGGGAAAAAACGAGTCAGGCGACTTGCCCCGAATCCATTGTTTTTCGTCCGGGTGCTGCTGAATGTCGCGGGCGGACACATCGTTGGCACACAGGTAGCCTGCGACATGCTCCATCGCCTCCGCCTCCGGGATGAGGCGTCCGCCGCCTTTGCCCCCGATCACAAAAGCGAGTTCCGCTTCGTAGTCTACCTTTTCTGCCACACTCGGCAGCGAAATCACGCCGTCGGGGTCATTGAGCGCGGTCGAAAATTTGGCGAACAAAATAATGCGCGGCGGAATAGGCTGGTTTTGCTCTTCACAGTGGTCGCGATAGTTTTGACCGATACACATGATTTTCGGCGGATCGCCGACGGGAGCTTTCAGCGTCACGCAGGCCAGCGGATGCGTCGCCGAGTCGGGGGCATCGGCAATGATCTCGGCGGCATCGCGACGCCCCGCTTCGCCGCGAGCGAGAAACCGGCTCATCGAAGCCGGAAATCGCTCGGTGTCGCCTCCGGCGGCCTCCGCGAAATCCACCACAATGTCGTGGTCGAGCAGGGCCCCAATCGAAACTTTGCCGCTATGTTCAAATCGAACTAATTTCATGATCTTCTCCGAAAATTAAGGCGGAAAATGGCAGCCCGAAGCCGCTCTCTTCTCTGAACGTTAATTCGCGACCGAAACGGAATTTCCTGCCTTGACCGAAAATACACCTGGTATGCCACAATGCAGAGAGTTTTGAGGGCGAAAGCAGTCATTTGTTTTTGAGGAGCGATCAAGTCAAAATGGAATTAAGCTCGGACACGCTCGCAGGCGTTTCGGTGGTGATCTGTACCAAGGATCGCAGCGAGACGCTCCTTTTGGCAGTCGAAGCCGTGCTTCAGGTCACCTCGCCGCCGTTGGAATTGCTGGTGCTCGATCAAAGCGGCGACGAACAGCGGCAAAAAACTCGCGCTGCTCTTCCTGAAGACCCGCGCCTGCGCTATGTCGAATCGGGAGCGCAGGGGAAAAGTGCCGCATTGAACGAAGCCGTCTGCCTCGCTCGCTTTCCCATCCTGGCGGTCACCGACGACGACTGCTTTGTGGAAGCGAACTGGCTGAATGCCCATCTCGATGCCTACGCCGCCAATCCTGAAGTCGGGGTGGTTTTCGGGTCGGTGCTGGCCGTAAAATACGATACTGCTGCCGGGTTTATTCCGGTCTACAATCGGGAAGCCCCTTTTCTCTGTGACTCGCTGGGCAAAAAATTGCGGGCCCGGGGCATCGGAGCCAACCTTTCTTTTCGTAAGAAAACCCATGAACACATTGGCGGCTTCGACGAATGTCTGGGGCCGGGGGCTTCCGCGTACTCGAACGAGGAAGGGGATTTTGCGGTGCGTGCTCTGCTCAAAGCCCATTTCGTGTTCGAGACCCCGGACAGTATCGTGAGGCACGCCGGATTTCGAACCTGGGAGCAGGGAAAAAAAATCACCCGGCAGGCATTTTTCGGTATTGGAGCCGCCTACATCAAGCCGATTCGAGCGGGAAAATTTTCCGTTCTCACCGTGTTGGGAGGAGAACTGTTTCGGCACGCATTGCTGCCGGCCTTGACCGCTGCCTTGACTCTGAAAAAACCGTTTCACTGGGGGCGGGTCGTGTCGTTTGTGAGCGGCATGGCCTACGGGCTGAAGACGCCGCTGGACAAAGCATCGCTGTGCTTTATTCCCAACCCGCCCTCGCCCAAATCCAACCCTTGACTTTCATTGACACACCATGACCAACACTCCTTTTCTCACCTTTTCGTCCGATCAACTTCAATCTCCCGACTTCAGCCTGAAGCACGAATGGCTTGTCACCAACGGCATCGGCGGCTATGCCTCCGGTACGATTGCCGGGGCGAGCACACGCCGCTATCACGGCCTGCTCGTTGCCTCGCGGAAGCCGCCGGTGGAACGCTGTCTTCTGCTGGCGAAACTCGATGAGACACTCGAAATCACCGACAGCAGCGGCAAGCTGTGGGCGTACCCGCTTTTCTCGAACGTCTGGGAGGGCGCAACGGAAACAAAAGGACTGGAAATTTTAGAGCGGTTTTCCACCGGAAGAGATCAATGCGTGTGGGAGTGGAGTCCGGCTCCGGGGATGCTGCTCGAAAAGCGAATTTTCATGGTTCCGGGCAAAAACACAACCTGGATTCTCTACACTTTAAAGGAGGCCCCGCAAAACGTCACCGCGAAGCTCCGGTTGGCCCCGCTGTTCGCCTGGACGGACTATCACCATGAGATGCAGGAAGTTGGAAATCCGCCGTTTACGTGGGACGGCGAAACGCTGCAGGTGGCCCCGAACGGAATTCAGAATGGCCCCGACGGCAGGGTTCCGATCACCCTGCGCTCAGAAGCGAACGCTTTCGCACACCCGCTTGAAATCCACTTTCGGCAGGCTCCGAACTGGTATCGCGGCTATCATCACACGGTGGAGGCGGAGCGCGGGCAGGATTTCAACGCCGCTCTGTTCAGCCCTGGCGAACTGACCGTAACCCTTTCGGTAGAGAAAGCAGCGATGTTCGCAGCCTCGTCAGAACCGGAACCGCCGGAGTACGCCGAAAATCTTACCTCCGAAAGCCAAATGTTAAAATCCGAGGTGTGGAAAAGGGTCACCGGCTTCGATGACGCAGGAAAACAGCTCGCGATTGCCGCCGATTCGTTCCGTGTGACCGGCGTGGACGGCAGAAAAACGGTGATTGCCGGGTATCCCTGGTTCACCGATTGGGGGCGCGACACCATGATCTCGCTGCCCGGTCTGTGTCTGACCACCGGGTATCCCGAATTCGCCCGCCAGATTTTGCTCTCCTTCGCCGAGTCGCTCGCGGACGGACTGATTCCGAACCGCTTCCCCGACGCCGGAACCACTCCCGAATACAATACCGCCGATGCCACCCTTTGGTTTATCAACGCCCTGCATCACTACCTCGAAGCAACGGGGGACAAGACGATTTTGGAGGCGGGAACTGAAAAAAGTCTCTGGCTTAAATTAGGCGAGATCATCGCGCACCATGAGGCGGGAACTCGACACGGTATCCGCGTAGACCCGCAGGACGGACTGCTTTTTGCAGGAGAACCAGGCATCCAGGTGACATGGATGGATGCGAAAGTTGGTGAATGGGTGGTGACGCCCCGCATTGGGAAACCCGTTGAAATCTGTGCGTTGTGGATCAACGCGCTTGAAATCCTGCGCCGTCTCGCCGACAAAAGAAACGAAACGGGACTTGCGGCGCATTACACCGATCTCGTGACCAAGGCGAAAATTTCGTTTGCGGCGCGGTTTCCGCGTCCCGACGGCTTCGGGCTTTACGATGTGCTGGACACACCGAATTTCCACGCGCCCGATGCCTCCATCAGACCCAATCAGATTTTCGCGCTGTCGCTGCCGTTTGCGCCGCTCGAAGCGAAATCGCCGCTCGCCTCGTTTATTCTGCGTACCATCGAGCGCGAACTGGCGACCCCCTACGGGCTGCGAAGTCTTTCCCCGCACGATCCGGGCTACCGGGGTCGCTACACGGGTGATGTGATGAGCCGCGACGGAGCCTATCACCAGGGAACGGTGTGGGCATGGCTTCAAGGTTCGTATGCGGAAGCGCACTACAAAACTTATGGGGACAAAGCGGCAGCACGAGAGCTGCTGCGCCCGCTGACCGAAGGGCTGACTTCGTTTGGGGTCGGGTTTTTGCCGGAAATTTACGACGGGGACGCGCCGTATCTCCCGAACGGCTGTTTCGCGCAAGCCTGGTCGGTGGCGGAAACCCTGCGCGTTTGGCATTTGCTGGCGGGGTGAGCCTTCTAAAATTTCCGAAACGAAGCGGAAGAGGTAACCTGAAAGTGGGCGTGAGAGTTGAGGAAAGAGAAAGAAAGAATGGCGACCATTTTCTTAAAAGCGGAGCTGACCCCGCAACAGATCATTGAGGCCATCGGGCAGCTCGACCGCCACGATTTAGAAAGGATTACCCGTCAGACACTTCAGGCTCAGGCGAAACAAAAAGCAGAGGTGCGTTACGAACGAGAGGCTCAGATCTTGGCTGTCATCTTCGAGAAGAAGCCTGTCACCTTTCGACGAAAATTCGAGCGGCTGCGAAAAAAGCAGCGGACGCAAAATCTGAATGAATAGGGCTGCAAGCGAAATAGTCGTGTCCGTCAAGGTCAATGCACGATTACGCAGACAAGTTTTCGAGCGAGCGAAGGGGCAGTGTGAGTATTGCCGATCTCAGGCACTCTACACCACAGAAACTTTCGAGATCGAGCATATCCTGCCGCTGGCACTCGGAGGGGAAACAGTGCAGGACAATATCGCCCCCGCTTGTTCCGGCTGTAGCGGGCGAAAATCGCATAAGATCGAAGCCAATAATCCCGACACCGGCAATCGAGCCGCTCTTTTTCATCCCCGCAGGATCTCTGAGCAGCTCATTTTTGCTGGCTGGCGGAAGGTGAGATCATCCTGGAACTGACCGCTGCGGGAAGAGCAGCCCTGTCTCTGCTTCAGATGAATCGGATTGAGCTTAAGAATTGGCGTCAGAATTGGCGTCGCATGAGGAAGTTATCTCATCTGCAGCCACGTGGAGAATAGTCTCAAAAAAATAATGGAAAAAGTTGAAACCTGCCCGAATGTTCTCACGTAAGGAATATAATCTTGGAGAGAATGGTCTCAAGGAGAGAAAATGAACGAGCCGTCACGCACTGACCTGATTATGCACCCGATTCGTTTGCGGATACTCGGCACGGTCGCCAACCGTGAGTTAACGCCGCAGCAAATTCTCAAAACCCTGCCAGACATTTCTCAAGCCTCGGTTTATCGGCATATCCGATTGCTTGCCGATGCGGGGATATTGCGTGTCGTCGAGGAACGCCCAATACGTGGGGTCGTCGAACACGTCTATACGGTGGCAACGGAAGAGGCAGTGCTGGGAGCAAAATCCCTCCCGCGCTACACCCGTGAAGACATGATCCGTTACTTCGGCGTCTTTGTCGAAACCGTCATCAATCAGTTTCGGCTTTACTCCGGTGACGAGGCCGCCGATCCGATCAAAGATGGGGTGGGATACTGGGGTGACACAGCCCATCTCACGCTTGAAGAGCGAAACGAACTCGTCGGCGAAATCCAGGCACTCGTAAAACGCTATCGGGACAATCCGGCGACCCCTGACCGACTGCGCTATCATCTCTGCCACGAACTCTTCCCCGACAAAACCCGTCTCAAAGCAACGGAAAAATAATGCTTTGCCGCTATCATTTCGATCAGGAGACCCTTTTGATGAAGTTCGATAAGAAAATGAAACTAAGATCAACCCCAAAAACAAGTTTGACGGGATTCGCGTTCCTTACGCTCGTTGCTCTGCCCGCTGTTCCCGCCCTCGCGGGAGACAAACACGGGGTAGACATTTCAACGCTTAACCGCAAAGTCAAGCCGAGCGAAGATTTCTATGAGTTTGCGAACGGCGGCTGGCTTGCGAAATCGAAAATTCCGGCGGACGAACCCTCGGTCGGTGCGTTTGAGGAGGTTGCGCTCCGAAACCGAACCGTGCTGCGCCGAATCGTGGAGAAGGCGGCAAAAGACGCGCCTACCCTTCCAGCGGGTTCTGACTGGCGCAAAATCGGGGACTTTTACCGGGTCGCACTTGACGAAAAGCTCGCGGAGAAGCTCGGCACAAAGCCGCTGGACCCGCTCTTCACCGAAATTGATGCGATCACCGACCGCCAGAGCCTTCTGATCACCCTTGCGCATCTGCACCGTCTTGGAATCAATGCGGGGTTTGCCGTAGATGCGGGCCAGGACGCGAAGGACAGCACCCGTGTGATCTTCGAAATGGGGCAGGGCGGAATCAGTTTGCCGGAACGCGACTACTATCTCCGGGACGACCCGCAGTCCAAAGCCCTGCGGGAACAGTATCGCGGCTTCGTTGGAAGGATGTTAACGCTGGCCGGAGAAAAACCGGATGCGGCAACGCAGAAGGCGGCTTCGATTCTTGCCTTCGAGACCCGTCTTGCCAAAGCCTCGCTGACCGCCGTGCAGCTGCGTGACCCGCAGGCAACCTACCACAAAATGACGCTTGCCCAGTTAAGTGCGTTGACGCCGGGAACGGTGTGGACGGGTTATTTCAACGGGATCGGATTGACAAACCCCGGCGACATCAACGTTGGGATGCCGGAATTTATGAAAGCCTTTGATACGATGCTCGGCGAAGTTTCCCTAGACGACTGGAAAACCTACCTGCGCTGGCAAACGCTGTCCTCGCTGGCTTCCTATCTGAACAAAGCCTTTTTCGACGAAAGTTTCAAATTCGGCTCCTCCTTTACCGGACAGAAACAGCAGGCTCCGCGCTGGCGTCGTGCACTGGGAAACACGCAGAGCGTACTGGGCGAGGCGGTGGGGCAGCTTTTTGTTGCGGAGACATTCCCGCCAGCGGCCAAGCAGCGTGCCCTCGATTTGGTGCTCAACCTCAAAAGCACACTGCGCGACCGGATTCAGCAACTCGACTGGATGGGAACCGACACGAAAGCGCAGGCCCTCCGCAAACTCGATACCCTGATGATTAAGATCGGCTACCCCGACAAATTCCGCGATTACTCCGCCCTCAAAATCGGTACCGAATCGTTTGCACAAAACATTCTCTCGGTACGTGACTTTGCGTTTCAGCGCGAACTCAACAAAATCGGCCAGCCCGTAGATCGGACCGAATGGGGCATGAACCCGCAGGACGTGAACGCCTACTACAACCCGGCGATGAACGAAATCGTCTTTCCCGCAGGAATTTTGCAGCCTCCGTTTTTCGACGCGAAAGCCGATGATGCCTCCAACTACGGCGGCATCGGCATGGTCATCGGACATGAAATGACACACGGTTTCGACGATCAGGGGCGGCAGTACGACGCGGACGGCAACCTCAAAGACTGGTGGACGGCGGAGGACGCGAAACGCTTTGCCCAGCACAGCGAATCGCTCGTGAAGCAGTACGGCGATTACATTGCCGTTGAGGATAAAAAAATCAACGGGCAGCTGACGCAGGGCGAAAATATCGCCGACCTCGGCGGCCTCACGATTGCCTACTACGCCTTTGAGAAAACGCTGGAAGGAAAACAGCGAACGAAAATTGACGGCTTCACGCCCGAACAGCGGTTCTTTCTTTCTCTCGCCCAAATCTGGCGATCCAAACGTTCGCCGCAGTTCGAGAAACTGCTGGTGAATGTTGATCCGCACTCGCCGAACCGGTGGCGCGTCTTCGGCCCTCTCTACAACTTCCCGCCGTTTATCGAGGCGTTCGGGGCAGGGGACGACAAAAGCGTGGTGAAACTCGGCTCCGGCACCACGAAAATCTGGTAAGTCTCATTTTCACCACCCGCTCGCGAGGAACACAGAGAATTGCCGCACCTCTACGGCATTTCTCCGGGCTTCTTGCAAGCGGGTGGTGAAATTATTTTCCACAAGGCGCAACGCAATTCATGAAAATCAAACCTATTTTGGCATCGCTCGCTGTTTCTCTCGTCACCGGGTTCGCGTTCGCGCAAACTCCGCCCGAAAAGAAAGTCTCCGGGTTCGCCTGGCAAAAGCTCAAAACCGAACCCTATCGCGGCAAGCAGGACGACCTTTATTTCGTCACACCCGAACTTGGGTACTACTGCAACGGCTATGGCAAAATTTATAAAACAACCGATGGCGGCGACACCTGGACGGAGAAACTGAGCCAGAAAGGAACGTATTTTCGCTGTCTTGCGTTTCTGGACGAAAAGCACGGCTTTGCGGGCAACATCGGAACCGACTACTTCCCTGGCGTCACCGATACCACGCCGCTTTATGAAACGAAGGACGGCGGCGACACCTGGTCGCCGGTCACTACGATTACAGGCAAGATGCCGAAAGGTCTGTGTGCCCTGGAGGTGGTCAAGAAACCCTTTATCAACGCGGGTATACTCGACTATAAAACTACAATTTATGCGGCGGGGCGCGTGGGCGGCCCGGCCTGCCTCCTCCTTTCGGAAGACGAGGGAAAGACCTGGGCCGGACAAGACCTGGGTGCTGTCTGCGGCATGATTTTGGATATCAAATTTGTGGAGCCGAAGGTTGGATTTCTCTGTGCGGGATCGAATGTGGAGGTCGAGAAATCCCATGCCCTCATCTTGATGACCACTGACGGCGGCAAAACGTGGACGGAAAAATTCAGGTCCAGGCGTCCCTACGAACTGACCTGGAAAGGATCGTTTCCCACCCGAAACGTCGGCTATGTGACTCTTCAAAACTACGATCCCGACAAATCCGTGACCCAGCGTTTTGTAGCAAAAACCAGCGACGGCGGCAAAACGTGGCGGGAAATCCCCCTTGTGGACGACAAAGAAGCGCAGGAATTCGGGGTAGGTTTTGTGGATGCCAAAACGGGCTGGGTGGGCGGTTATCGCACCGGCTACGAAACGACCGACGGCGGCAAGACCTGGACAAAAAAAGACATGGGCATGGCCGTCAATAAGATTCGCCTGCTGAAAACCGATACAGGGTTTGTGGGCTATGCCATCGGGGTAAACGTCTGCAAACTGATCCTGAAACGATAATTTTCCGAAACTGACCTTGCACTAGTGCAGTTCCACCTAAGATGATGTGAAATGATTTGGGCTCGGGTAAACTGTGGGGCATGAAACCTCCGCTCTTTCCCCGTCCCTTCACCGCAGACGAACAGGCTCACCTCGAAAACGCCTTGCGTTCTCCGGATGCCTTCCGTCTGCGACGCGCTCAGTATTTGCTCGCCAGTTCTCGCGGTCTGGTTCCACGTCAGATCGCCGCAACTTACGGCGGCTGTGAACAAAATGTCCGCAATGTCCTTCGAGCCTTCAATACCACCGGATTAGACTGCCTCACCCCACAGTCGCGCCGTCCGAAAACGGTGGTCTCTCAGTTTACGGGCGAGCGATTAGAGCAACTTAAATCTCTCCTGCGCCAATCTCCGCGTGCGTTTGGCAAACCTCAGAGCGTCTGGACGACGGGCTTGCTCGCGACCATCGCCTGGGAGCAAGGACTGACCCAACAGAGCGTCAGCGACGAAACCCTCCGTCGCGCCTTGAAGCGGTTGGGGGTGAACTGGAAGAAAGCGAAGCACTGGATCGCCAGTCCTGACCCGCAGTACGCGCTTAAAAAAAGGGGCGGGAGCGAGTAATCCGCCTGGCGAAGTCGCATCCGGACTGGGTGTTGGGCTTCGAGGATGAAGTCTGGTTTTCCCGCTACGCCCAACCGTCTGCGGCGACCTGGACACCGGACAAAGCGATGCGTTTAGTGCAGAACGAACCCGACAAGACCGATCCAGACCCCAAAGCCCTCGCGTGCTACGGATTGCTTCGTGCCGATACCGGACAAATGCTGTTGCGCTTTGTCGACGGGCGTCCGGTCAGCGAGAGCACCGAAGCGTTTTTGTCCTGGGTGCTGACGCGCCTCGCCGCCGAAGGCAAGTCCGCCCTGCTGATGGTGTGGGACAATGCGAGTTGGCACCTCAGCAAGCGGGTCAAAGCGTGGATCAAAGCCCATAACCAGACGGTCAAGAAAGAGGGCGGCTGCCGCTTGTTGGTCTGTCCGCTCCCGTCGAAGAGTCCTTGGTTCAACAACATCGAACCGAAATGGGCCCAGGGCAAAAGAGCAGTGCTGGAGCCCACGCGCAAACTCAGTGCCGAAGAACTCAAGACGCGACTGTGCGACTACTATCAATGCGAACGGCTCGAACCCATTCCACAATAACTCGCGTGGAATTGCACTAGATCGAAAAGCGGCTTGTAGAAAACTCTACAAGCCGCTTTCATTTCAATTTTCGCTTGGTTTCTCTATTTGCGGAGCAGGTTCATGAATTCCATCCGGGTGTCTTTGTCGTCCCGGAAAAATAAGTGTTACCCTGCCCAAATTTTCGTTCCTCATAGCGAAAACTTCAATTGCATTTCTTTCAAACTAGTAGCTCGAGCAGGCCTGTTCGCTTCACAAAGGATAAGCATTGGAGTGCCAGGAAGTTGAAGACGACGCGCCAGATCAAGGTCATTTTCTACTCTTTTCTTCGCAGTCGTTTTGATCGAGAGATTGAACCGAGCCCTATCAAGACCGAGTTGCTGAACGTATTTTATAATTCGAGTGGAACTAAGAGTAGGCCCGTTGTAAAGCAGGTCATGCATCTGCCAAAATTGCCCCTGCTCACCTGCCGCCTCTGCCGCAATCGCCGCTTCGAGTGCGTAGGGGTGAAGTCGCACGAGCGGAAACTGGCGGAAGATCAGACGCCCATTTGGGAAGGAACTCCTGAGCAGGATTTCCAGTTCATGGTGCATTTGCTTGCAGGGCGGACATTCGTAGTCACCAAATTCGACTAGCGTGACTGAAGCCATCGAATTTCCGCGAAAATTGGGTTTCGTTCCGATGACTTCACCCGCACGAACGGAAGCGGGAACCCTATATGTCTCTTCCTGCCCATTGCTCTCCGTTTGTGCTTTCATCATACGAACACAAGCTAGAACGGAACTCACCGCAAGGAGGGTACAAACACCAAAGAAAATCTGTTCGTTTTTCATTCTGAATCTTCTCTTCTGAACGTCAAGGGCGGACGATTTGCCCCACTAATTTCATTTGCCCTGCGTCATTCACGAATTTAATATGCCCATCGTAGTAAAGACAGTTCCCTGCATCTTGCCAAGGCTCGTTCCCGAACAAGTTGTGCCATTGTCGACCCAGATCATAGACATAGACGTATTCGGCAGGTCGTGTAACTGTACTTTCATTGGCCCCAAACAATCCCATTTTTTCATCCAACATATAACTTGTTCCGAGTGCGGCAAAGACGGTTGGTATCAATCGGGGAATTGTGTCGTCGCGCCCTCCGAAGTCGGAGGGACAATGAAAAATATTTTTTGATTGTGTGTAAGGAAAAAGCACCGTTTGCCACGCTGGGAGCCGAGGAATCTTTTCATAGAAAGGCTCATTTGCCCAGAGATCAGGATGATAGCGTGTCCATTCCTCTATCGCATAGGGAAAATACCCATCGTAATCACTAAGGTACATCGAGATCGAGAGCCCCACTTGCCGGAGGTTAGAGCCGCACACCGATTGACGTGTCTTTTCTCGTGCTATGCCAAAAACGGGAAACAGCAACGCGGCGAGCACGGAGATCATTGCCAAAACAATGAGCAATTCGATCATAGTAAACCCTCTCTTGAATCGTTCACTCATTTTTCGGTGGCTGTAGCTTCCCAATCGGATGCTTTTTCTTTTTGTATTCTCGGAAACGTTCCAACATAGCTGCAGCTTGCATCCGCACCGTAGGTTCGGTATCCAGTGTAGACATTCGTTTTAATGCCTCTTCCGCTTGGAAGGCAACCGGGGCAGTTGTCCTGGCAAAATTTTCCAATCCGTCAATTAGTGTATAGCGTACATTGAAATCGGAGTCATGCTCTGCCCGCAACATCTCATTCAGAGATTTGTCTGCATCAACTCCTTGACTGCACAATGAAAACGCAATTACAATGTTTTCTTTTGCATTCGGACTTCCTTTTTCTAGCAGTTGCTGAGCCTCCGAAACCAATTTTGGCTGTAGAACCCCACCCGGACATATCTTGGCCATCAATTGGTAACTGTCTTGATATTCATCGGCGTTCCTATAACCCATTTTTTGTGCTACGGAATCTGGCATTTTGCGTTGGGAATTTCTGTATACCCAGACTAAGGAGGCCCCGGTGATGCCCAGCATTAAGGCTCCACAAACGATAAGAAAGGAGCGGTTTTTAAGCATAATTCCTTCTTTGCTAGATAGGGAATAAAGTAAACCCGCCCCATCAACTTTTTATTTACTTTCCTTTGTTTTGTTCGTTTTGTTCAACTAAGGGATAGTCTGAACACCCGGTCCCGCGCCGAGACAATGTGTCTTCCCCGGTGAATTGCCATCGTTATAGTTGGCACAACATCTCTTGTAAACATTGAAAGCACTGTTAGGGTTAGGCGTTGTAGGATTGAGTGGTTCCCCACAATTTTGATCACATCTTGCTCGACACGCCGCGATACGATCTCCATGGGGTGTAAGGGGTTGAGTGGGAGAATTCGGGTTTTCGACCGGACCGGCTGTCCCACCGGGCCCATAGCTTTTTGCATCACCGCAAGTAGCTGGCCAGGTTTCGGAGGCGGCAGCGTAAGCAGCAAGCGTCAGCGAAAACGAAAGAATAGCGGTCATGAGAGCAATCCAAGTTAGGCGCGTATTTTTCTGGAACACGAGTTGATTCCTTTCAGGCAAACTCGAAATCGAAATTCGTTTCGGATTATATGGATGAAGATGCAAAACTTTTCCACACGAGAAACAACATCACCTCCTTCGTAGGGACAAAGAATTCGTAGTGAGGGCTTCAATGTTGTATTCGACAGAAGTAAAATTACCCCCCCATTTCATATTATACAAGAGAAATAGATGAATTACACTAGAACGAGATCAAAAATTATGAATTTTTTTTGTTCCAAAGTAGGGGAGGCTGAATACAACCAAAATCGGCTTGTAGAGTTTTCTACAAGCCGATTTCATTTCAATTTTCGCTTGGTTTCTCTATTTGCGGAGCAGGTTCATGAATTCCATCCGGGTGTCTTTGTCGTCCCGGAAAACGCCGAGAACGTGGCTTGTCACCATATCGGACGCCTGCTTTTCTACGCCGCGAGCCATCATGCACATATGCTTCGCTTCGATAACCACCGCCACGCCTCTGGGCTTCAGCACCTCTTGAATGGCCTCGGCAATCTGAGTGGTCAGGCGTTCCTGCACCTGAAGACGGCGGGAGAACATATCGGTGATGCGGGCGAGTTTCGACAGCCCGATAATCGTGCCGTTGGGGATGTAGGCGATGTTGCACCGTCCGAAAAATGGCAGCAGGTGGTGCTCACAGTTCGAGAAGAACTCGATGTCGCGCACGATCACCATATCGTCGGACTTTTCGTGAAACAAGGCTCCGTTCACGATGTCTTCCAGTTTTGTTTCGTAGCCCTGCGTCATGAATTTCAGGGCTTCGGCGGCTCGGTGCGGCGTTTTGATGAGGCCTTCACGCTCCGGGTCTTCCCCAATCTGTTCCAGCAGCCCGTAGTAAATTTCTTCTAAATGGTCTTTCATAATGATTTTCGATCCTCTCCGCTATATTCAAAGATGTTGCGTGAAGTCTCTCTCAGCACAATTCGGGACAATCGGGCGGGAGCGGGAATTTTCGCTTCCAGCCGCGTCCAGATCATCTGCGTAATCACTTCCCCGGAAGGAATTTTTCCGGCGAAATCGGGCAGGTCTTCGTTGAGGTGCTTGTGATCGTAGCGATCTACCACTTCGGCTTTCACCAGGCAGTCCAGCGTGTGCGGGTCTATCACTCTTCCGTCCTCGCCGATCTGCCCTTCGACGGTAACTTCAAGCACATAGTTGTGGCCGTGCCCCGCCGGGTTGTTGCATTTACCAAAAATTTCTAAATTTTCCGTTTTTGTGAGATACGAACTGTCCAGCCGGTGCGCGGCGGAGAACTCATAACTGTGGGTGAGTTTCACGAGGCTCTTCTCTCCCTTCTGGGCTTCCAGATGCCATTCGGCAAACCGGAGCGGGGTTTCTTCCAGCCGAACCGAGGTCAGCGAAATCTCCAGGGGGAGATCGGAAGTTAATTGTTCGGCAATGAACTGCGTGAGATGCTCCAGAGTCGGCGGAATTTTTCCAAATTCGGGGGCAGCCCGATTAAGAAATCGGTGATCCAGCCGTGAAATCACCCGCTCCTTGACAATGGCGTCCAGAATTTTGATATTGACGACCATTCCGGTGCGGGGGTCCACTTCTCCCTTGACGGCGACATCGAGCAAGTAGTTGTGACCATAGGGTTCGGGGGAGGCGTGTTCATGGAACAGGCTATGATTTTCTTCGGGGCTTAACGGGTCGAGCCAATCCGCTTTGGCAGCGGAAAAAGCAAGCCTGCGCGTCATCGTCAGCATCGCAGGGGTCTCTTTTCTTCGGTGTTCTGGTCGGAAGGGTGCAGAGGTGCACGCCTCTTCTCTCTACGCGCCGTCAGGGGGGAAAATTGCGCAGTCCAAATTTCCTGCCCCAAAAGTGATCCTTTGCCAAAGCGAAACGATCTGTTCTCGCGTTTTCGATTCGGATGACTGCTGAGGCTGATTCGAGGCGATCAGGGTGAGGAAGACTTTTTGAGAAAGCCTTGAGCCTTCATCCAGGCAGCGGCGCGATCCGACCAGAGCGTGACGGGGTTTTCGGTGGGGCGCAGGCCGTAGCCGTGCCCGCCTGTGGGGTAAACATGAAGTTCTGCCGCAACGTTTGCTGCTTTCAGCGCAAGGGCGTAGGCGTAGGCGTTTTCGACATGGGCAGGATCATCCTGGGCCATCGAAATGAACGCTGGGGGCGTTTTAGAGGTGACTTTGATCTCCGGGGCAAGGGCTAATTCGCCTTTTTTGGAAACGAGATAGGCGGGATAAATCAAAAGGGTGAAGTCGGGGCGGCAGCTCAGGCGGTCGGCGTCATCCACTGCCGGGTAGGTGCGGGTTTCGGAGTGAGTGGAAGCGGCGGCAGCAAGATGCCCGCCCGCCGAAAAGCCAAGGATTCCAAGCCGGTGCGGGTCAATACCCCAGGCCTCTGCGTTTTGCCGCACCATCCCCAAAGCCCGCTGTGTATCCTGTAGCGGGGCCGTGTGCTTTTCCAGCCCCTCCCGGCGCGGAACCCGGTACTTCAGCAAAATTCCGGTGACCCCCAGCGAATTGAGCCATTTGCAGACTTCGGTTCCCTCCAGGTTCATCGCGAGAATGTAGTAGCCGCCGCCGGGACAAACGAGCACTGCCGCTCCGGTGTTTTTGTTTTTCGGCGGAGAATACACGGTGATTGTCGGACGGGAGACATTGCCGAGGCGGAGGAGATCGTCTTTCGGGTTCGCCTTGTGATCGGTCGTGTCTTTTTCCTCGCCGATGTTTCCTTTTTCGCCGGGAGCGGTTTCGTTCCAGAGAAAAATCGCTTTGGGCGGGGCGGCGGTCAGCGCGGAAATTCCAATGCCAGCAAACAGTGAAAGCAAGGCAAGGTTGAGCAGCGGAAGCATAAGGACTCCTAAGTTGTGGATTGTAGAGACGGCGCGTAATGATTTTGGTTTCGAGATTGTTTGCCTAAGCGAGTCTGCCCAACGGCGGATCAATTTCGGAGAGAGTAGTGCTGCCTCCCCTGCCGCATTCTGAAGCTGCGAAAAATGAAAGCGGCGAAATTTGCTCTTGAGAAGGCTGCTATTTTGTTCGTGAGTGGAGTGGGAACCTCCTCTTTTCTGCTGCCGTCTCTTTTTGCGGGTGAAATCATGATTTTTGAGGAACCGAAATGATGGAGCAAAACGAACGGGCGGAAGAAGTGAGTCGGCGCGATTGGATGAAACGCGCCGGAAAGGGCGCGATGCTGGCAGGTATCGCCCTGCAGGAGGGCCGCACCTTTGCACAGGGTGCACCACAGGACGGGCTGATGCCCCCGCCGGAACGTCCCCTCCCGCCCTCGGAGCGCGTAGGCTATGCGATTGTGGGCCTGGGCGAATACGGCACGAAACAGATCATTCCTTCGTTTGCGGAAAGCAGTAAGTCCCGACTGGCGGCACTCGTTTCCGGGTCGCCGGATAAAGCGGGGCGCATCGCTCGCGAGTACGGCGTGCCGCAGGCGTCGGTCTACGATTACAAAGACCTCGAACGGCTGAAAGACAACCCCGATGTACAGGTTATCTACGTCATCCTGCCAAACGCGCTCCATGCCGAGTATGTAGTTCGCGCTGCCCGCATCGGAAAACACGTGATGTGCGAGAAGCCGATGGCGACCTCCGTCAAAGATGCCGAACTGATGATCGCCGAGTGCAAAAAAGCGAGACGCAAACTCATGATCGGCTATCGGGCGCAGTACGAACCGTTTAACCTGAAGTCCATTGAAATGGCACGGGGCGGAGCCCTCGGCAAACTGAAATCCATTGTTGCCGATCACGGACGTACCCTTAACCCGGCGGAGCCGCGCGATACATGGCGGGCGAAAAAGGCACTGGCAGGCGGCGGTTCGCTCATGGATATCGGCATCTACAGCCTCAATGCGTGCCGCTACCTAACCGGAGAAGAACCCGTTGCCCTGCAAGCCGTGCAGTACAGCACGAAGGGCGATCCGCGTTTTGCCGAAGTCGAAGAAACGGTTCACTTTATGCTCCAGTTTCCTTCAGGGGTGCTGGCCAACTGCACCGCCTCCTACGGGTGGGCAGAAACAAAGCGATTTCAAGTGTTCGGCGACAAAATGACCCTCGAACTCGATCCGGCGACCGACTATTACGAGCACAAACTCACCGTCACGGACAAAGAGGGGACGAAAGAGGTAAAGGTAGAGCGGCGCAATCAATTTGCCCTGATGCTCGACCATTACAGCGACTGTATCAAAACCGACAAAACCCCAAAGACGCCCGGCGAAGAGGGACTGCGCGACCTGAAATTGATGATGGCGATCTATGAGGCGGCAAAAACTGGGCGCACCCTGCGCGTCTGAACAGAGGTGAAGCCGGAAATCCTGGAGGCAGGCGAACAATTCCGTTTTCTGCAGCGATCTTAAGACCGCTGCAAGTTTCGTTCCTTTTCTTCAGGCTAGGGTTTTAGGTCAGGGCGTCCTGCTTTCGATAAGGGAGGCGGCGGGCACAAGGCGGATCAGAACGGATTTGGAAGCGGGACACTTAGAACCGTCTGCCACCGACTTGATTGAGACCAGCACATTCGTTTCCGGGTAGTAGGTTCCGGCACAGCCGACCGGTAGATCGTAAGGAACCACCCGGAAATTACGGGCGATCCGCTCGCCGTCTTCTGAAATGCTAATGAGGTCAACAAGGCTGTCCGAGGTCAGCCCCGCTTTCTCAATGTCCTGGGGGTTCAGAAAAACAATGTGCCGCCCGCCGTAAACCCCGCGATACCGATCATCCAAACCATAAATCGTAGTGTTGTATTGGTCGTGGCTGCGGAGAGTCATCATCAAAAACTGCCCCGGTGCGAGGGTATGACGCGGGATTGGGTGAACGGTAAAAATTGCTTTGCCCGTTCGCGTCTTGAACACGCGCTCTTTGGCTGGGTTCGGCAGATAAAAGCCGCCGGGCCGCTTCACGCGCTCGTTATAATTCTCAAATCCGGGGATGACCCGCTCAATGTGGTCACGGATAAGATCGTAGTTTTCTTCAAGCGCGTTCCAGTCCACCCGGCTTTTTGCCCCAAGCACGGCGTTTGCCAGTCGGCAGACAATCGCCGGTTCGCTGAGGAGGGTGTCGGAGGCCGGTTTCAGCCCGCCGCGTGAGCCATGAACCACGCCCATTGAGTCTTCTACCGAAACGAATTGTTCGCCGCCTTTTTGCCGATCCACTTCTGTGCGGCCCAGGCAGGGAAGGATAAGGGCGGTTTTCCCGGTAATAAGGTGTCCCCGGTTCAGCTTGGTGGAAACATACACCGTCAAATTGGCTCGGCTCATTGCTTTTGCCGTGTACTCGGTGTCGGGCGCGGCGGAAAGCAGGTTGCCGCCCATCGCGAAAAAAACGTTTGCGTTTCCTTCGTGAAGTGCGGTGATTGCGTCGGTGACGGGAAAGCCGTGCTCACGTGGCGGATCGAACCCAAACTCCGCGCCGAGCCGATCCAAAAACGCATCGGGCATTCGCTCCCAGATGCCCATCGTGCGGTCGCCCTGCACGTTGGAATGCCCGCGAACGGGGCAAGCTCCCGCCCCCGGTTTGCCGAGATTGCCGCGCAAAAGGAGAAAGTTCAGGATCTCCTGCACGTTGGCGATCCCGTTTTTGTGCTGCGTGATGCCCATCGCCCAGCAGACAATCACGCGCTCGCTTTTCAAGACATACTCCGCCGCCTCCCGAACCTGCGCCTCGGAAAGCCCGCTTTCGGTGACGATTGTCTCCCAGTTTTCGTCCGCAAGGTCTTCCAGAAACGCCTCGATACCAGAAGTATGCTCGGCAATAAAGGCATGATCGAATACCGTGCCTGGCGACTTCGTTTCGGCTTCGAGCATCGCCTTCATCATTCCCTTGAACAGCGCAACATCCCCATTGACCTTTACGGGCAAAAAAAGATCGGTAAGCCGGGTTCCGCCGTTGAGCAGGGACATTGGCTCCTGCGGATGCTTGAATTTTTCAAGGCCGACTTCGTGCAGGGGATTGACGGAAATAATTTTCGCGCCGCGCCGCACGGCGGTTTGTAGGGAAGCCAGCATTCGCGGGTGATTGGTTCCGGGATTTTGCCCTACTAGGAAAATCAGGTCGGCATGATCTTCGAGGTCGTGCAAGGTGACGGTTCCTTTGCCGATACCGATGGTTTCGAGCAACCCGAAGGACGTGCTTTCGTGGCAGAGGTTCGAGCAGTCGGGCAGGTTGTTGGTTCCAAACTGGCGAACCAACAATTGATAGAGAAAGGCGGCTTCGTTGGAGGTACGCCCGGAGGTGTAGAAAACGGCCCTATCGGGGGAGTCAAGGGCGTTGAGTTCGGCGGCGATCCGAAGGAAAGCGTTTTCCCAAGAAATCGGCGTGTAGTGGTCGGCCTCTGCTTCCCGGATCATAGGATGGGTAAGGCGGCCCTGTTTCGTCATCCAGTGGTCGGATTGTTCGAGCAGGCTTTGCACAGGGTGCTGCGCGAAAAAATCGGGGGTCACCCGTTTGGTAGTCGCTTCTTCGGCAATCGCTTTGGCTCCGTTTTCGCAAAACTCAAAGGGGCTGCGCTTGTTGTCGGGGTCGGGCCACGCACAGCCGGGGCAGTCAAAGCCGTTTTTCTGATTGATGGCCATCCAGGTTTTCGCGCCGCGCAGAAACCCTTCCTCGCGCACCATGAATTGCAGCGATTTAAGGACCGCGGGCAGTCCGGCGGCGGCACGGCTTTGATGCCCGGTGTGCACCTCGGCGTGGTCGTCGGTAGGTTGTGCGCCCGGAGTGAGGGCATCGGAAGCGGCGTTTTCAGAAGACATCGGCTATCGTCACTTTCTTTCAGGCTAGGCAGGCAAAGCAAAAACTCAATCCAGCAAATCAGGAGAAGTCTTTCTGACTTTCCTCCGGTGAACTCGTCCCTTGCATTCGGGCGATCAAAGATGTTTTACCAGAGAAAAAACCACCAAATCCTAGCAAACCCATTCTCACAAAAATTATTCACGAGCAAGCGCAGAGGCTCCCGCGTGACGATGTAATATACCTCAGAGTTTTGCCCGACGGCGGCTTTTTCCGACAGAGTAGAGGCACACGGCGGCTATCCCCAAGCACAGCCAAGCGAACCAGTCCCCGGTGCGGCTGTAAAATGTTCCGCCGGGGCCGACGGGCACATCGGCTTCCAGCAAAACCTCTGCGGAAGCATCCGAGGTGCGTTCTGCCTGCACCCGCCCGTTTGCATCGCTGACTGTAAGCCGACCTCCGCTGGCACTTCGTGCGACGGCATAGCCGCCCTCCACCCCGCGCATAACCGCCATACGGCTATGCAGCCAGCCGTCATTGACGAAATCCCATGCGGGAACCAGCAGCAAGCCGGTTTCTGCACGGGCATATTCCCGTCCCAGCGGCACAAAATCGAGGTCTTTGCAAATGGCGACCCCGATAACGGGATTGGTTCCGGCAATCAAGCCAGGGGTATTTCCCCGGTGGTATTTTGCCTCAAAGCCCGGCACCAGGTGCTGTTTATCGTACTCCAGTGCCACGTTTCCTCTGGCCCCGAAAACAACTGCTGTGTTACGCCGCTGAGGGAGACCGAGCAGGTTCAAGCCCGCAACGATGTCTACCGTGTTGTTTTTTGCTGCCTCACGCAAGAGGGTTCGCGCCGCCTCAACAGTCTCTGGCGTCAACCCGACGCACTTTTCCGGCAGCACCACCATCCTCGCTCCCTGGTGTGCCAGTACCGCTGCGCGATGGGCATAAGCCCGAACTACAGATAAGCCTCCTGCCGCGTTTTCCGTACTAAAACTTTTTTCCTGATCGGCATCACTGACGGCCAGTCCGATAGGGATAAGGCGGGATGGCTGCGGTTGGGAAAGGCGAATTTCTCCAAAGACCAGCGTGAGGCCAAGCGGCCCCAGGGCCGCCGCCATTACGGTTGCAGCAACCCTGCGTTTCCGCCGATGCCGCCAGGCAATACACAATGCTGCCGGAACCAGGGAGAGCAAAAAAGAAATTCCCCAGGCGCCGGTGACAGACGCCAGTTGAAGGATAACCGGCACATCCCCCTGTGAATAGGACAGGCTGCCAAAAGTGCCGTTGGGCGATATCAGCGAAATAAGATATTCCAGAGACACGACCAGCGCAGGAAAGGCAGCGACAGAGGCAAGAGGCGATGCGTACTGCACGATCTCACGCCACAGCAGAGCCGTCGTCGTGAAAGGGAGGGCGAAAAGCAAGATCATTGAGGCGCGTAAAATCGGCGGGAAATTCGTATAGGCGGCAACAAAGCTCAAGGCTCCGAGCGTCGAAGCGGCAACAGAGGCTAAGGCGGCATTTCTAACGCGCAAGTCTAACACGATCAGAAGAAGGGGAAGGGGCGCAAACCACGCTAGAAGCCAGGCATGATAGATGCCCGCCGACAGAAACCACAGGGTTCCGCTTAACAAAACCGCTTGAATTAGTGGCGTGGAACGTCGCAGCGTTTTCATACCCTCTCCTTATACATCTCTCCCGACCTTTCTACGTCGTTTTTTCGGCTGATCATTTCGGTGACTTTCGTTGTGCCTAAAAGCCTCTGTAGAAGACGGTTTAGCCTGAAATACGTTCGCCGTGCGTGTAAAGGTTGAAGCGGTCTTCCCGCACAAAGCCGATAAGGGTCAGCCCGAACCGCTCCGCTGTTTCGACGGCTAGGCTGGAGGGCGCACCCACCGCCGCCAGAAGCGGAACTCCGGCGCGAGCCGCCTTTTGCACCAGCTCAAACGAAACCCGCCCGCTAAGCAGCAGCACCCGATCCGAAAGCGGCAGCCGCCGTTCCAGAAACTCCGCGCCGATGAGTTTGTCGAGGGCGTTGTGCCGCCCGACATCTTCCTTCAGGGAGAGAAGTGTTCCGACTCGGTCGAACAGGCCGCAGGCATGAAGCCCGCCTGTTTTCTCGAACCCAGGCTGCGAAGCGCGAAGCGTTTGCGGAAGGCCAGCAACCCCGGCGGCTTGCAGGGTGAAAGAGCCGAGCGGGAGCGGGGCACAATTTCCTTTGAGAGCCTCCAAGGAGGCTTTGCCGCAAACCCCGCAGCTGGAAGAAGTTAAAAAGCGGCGGCGCAGCGAACTGAGATCGCAAGAAACACCAGGGGCAAGTTCGACGCGGAGGGTATTGCGCTGCCCTGTTTCGGCATTCGGGGGTTTCACAAACTCGATGGAATCTATGTCCTCGGCCTTTTCGATCAGCCCTTCGGTGAATAGAAATCCGGCGGCGAGTTCGCGATCCTGCCCCGGCGTTCGCATCGTGACCGAGAGCGACTCGAAAACCCGCCCTCCGTTTTGGAAAAAGCCAACTTGAATTTCAAGCGGTTCCTCCACCGAAAGCGTGTCGGTTTTTTCTTCTCGCGAACTCGAACCCACCCGCTCGATCACCACGCGCCTGGTTTCGAGGCTCATGGCTTCTCCTTCTCCAGGCGAAGGCAGAGAATGGCCCCGCGAACGTCCCCCTGCGTTTCGGTCAGGGCGGCTTCAGCGGCGGCAGGGTCTTCAATTTCCGCGCCCGCCATCACGATTCGCAGAGCGCGATCCCGCAGTTTTTCATTCGTGGCGCGAACATCTACCATCAGGTTGCCCTGCACTTTGCCAAGGTGCACCATCGCTGCCGTCGAAATTAGATTGAGGATCATTTTCTGTGCGGTTCCGGCTTTCAATCGGGTGGAACCGGTGAGGGCCTCCGCTCCGGTGACGGCGGCAAACGTGAAATCGGCGATTTCGGAAAGTGCAGAGTGAGAAACGTTGACCACCGCCCCGGTGAGCAGGCTTCTTCGTTTTGCTTCTTTTAGTGCCCCGATCACAAAGGGAGTGCGCCCGCTTGCTGCAATGCCCACCACCGTATCGTTTGGCTGTGGATCACGCTCTGCCAGAACGTCGGCTCCCGTTTTTTGCGAGTCCTCCGCCCCCTCAATTGAGCGCACCAACGCTCCTTCCCCCCCTGCGATAATGCCCTGAACCCGTTCGGGCGAAACCCCAAAGGTTGGCGGGCACTCGGAGGCATCCAGCACACCGATACGCCCGCTCGTGCCTGCACCCACATAAAAAAGTCTTCCGCCCGCCTCCAGCCGGATTGCCAGCCTTTCGACAAACTCCGCGAGCGACGGCAGCACGGCCTCCACCGCCCCAGCAACGGTATGGTTTTCGGCATGAAGGGTCTGAAGCAGTTCCAGTCCGCGCAAAGCACCCAGGCGGGACGTGCGGGGGTTGCGGGCTTCGGTTTCGAGAGAGGCGAAATTTTGGAGGGTCACGATACGATCACTCCCTTGGCGCGAGTTCGATGCGTTCATAAATCTCATTCAGGGACAACGAAGCGGGTGCGCCCGTCAGCGTGAGCGTTTCGGCGGAATTTGTAAGAACTCTGGTATTCCAGAAACCGTCTTCTTCCTTGAAGTGATGCACGACATTCGCTGAGGTTTGAGAAACCAGCACATCATCCCGCAGGCTTTCGATTTCTCGATAGTGGGTGTATTTCGCCACGTGATCATATCGTTTGGTGGAGGGAGAGGAAACCTCGAAAATGGAAACGGGGTTCAGCAGAATTCCGCTGTCCTTATCCTCCAAAACAGCCTCTCCACAGGTGAGTACCACATCGGGATAGGGATAGCTCGGCACCGCTGATGACCGCACTTTAACGCTATGCGTCATCGCACGGCAGGTCGTTGCTCTCAGTTGAGAAAACAAAAACCCAATGATGTTGTCCACGATCAATAAATGGGGGTGGCTGGCGCCCGCCATTGCGTAAATGCGCCTGTGATCGTATTCGCTGCGAAAAGGAGCCTCTCGCTCGATCAGCAGATACTCTTCCGGGGTAAACAAACGCGGCACTCTTTCGTCGCTCATGGCATTTCTCTCTTAAGGTGCGTTCACCAGCAAATAGAAACCTGCAAACGCGCTGTCCTCATCTATCAAAAACAAAAAGAATCCCGCTGCCGTATCTAACAAGTCAGACCGATTTGGTGGCCGGTTTCCTTCTGTGGGACGTTCTGTGATTTTGGAGAGTTCAAGATGCTCCCGCTTCTCGTCGTTTTGCTTTGCTCTTCGGGGTTTCAATCACAGGTTCTGCCGCAGGCCGCCCCGCCTCAAGCCTCTCTTCCTGCCCAGCGGAAAACGCCTTCGCCTGTTCTCACGCCAGAGCAGGAGATCGAAAAATTTTTGCCGATCTACGCGGAGTACGCCCGGTATCTTCAGCAAAAAAGCGCGTCCGGCCTCAAAACCCTGCTCGCCTCCGATTTTACCCTTCGCTGGGGCACGCAGCTCTGCACCGGGGCCAAAGCCGTGCAGAAACTCAGCAAAGCCGGAAGCGAACTCAAAACAACGGTTTACTCGGTGCGGGTGGAGCGCATCGCGCTCGGCGCAGCAGGGATCACTGCCCTGACGAAAGAGACCGGCGTTTTCGAGGTGCAGGAGCCACGCTCCGCGAAAATCACCCTCACCGCCGACTGGTACTGGAAACACCTCTGGCGCAAAACTCCGTCCGGCTGGAAACTGGCGTTGATGGAACAAAGGCCTTCCCATCTTGAACCGGCTGAAGGAGAGGAGGCTAGCCATACCTTCACCTCAGCGGGTTCGGTTCCCGTCAAACGAAAGAAACCGCTGCTTCCGCGTAAACGCCGTCTCTCGCGTCAGCCTGCCCAAACCGGAGCCGTTTCGAGGGCAGCGTTCAGTTCGGCGTAAAGAGCCGCAATTTCGGCCTGAACTTCGGAAATGGCTTCGGACAGCGGAACGGATCGCGCCTCTTCGCCACGCCGCTTCAGCTCTACGCTCTCGGCTTTCAGGGAACGATCCGAAATTACCATCTGAAGCGGCATCCCGCGCAGATCGCTGTCGGCAAACTTGATGCCTGCCGACACATCTCGATCATCGAAAATCACCTCGACTCCTGCGTTCAAAAGGGCCGTATAGAGTGTTTCGGCTCTCGCTTTGGTTTCCTCGGTGCGTGCCAGCATTGCCAGTGTAAGCGCGTAAGGAGCCACGCTGATCGGCAGTTTCAACCCTTTGTCGTCGCGGTGTGTTTCCGCCACACACGCCAACAGCCGCCCGACCCCGATTCCATACGATCCCATGATCACCGGTTTTTGCTCGCCGTCTACATCGGCGAACATCGCACCGAGCGCGGCACTGTACTTCGTTCCCAACTGGAAGATATTGCCCACTTCCACCCCCCGCGTTTCTTCGAGAGGCTCGCCGCCGATGCTGAGGTCTCCGGCGCGAGCCAGGGCAATGTTCGTCACGAAGTCGGCGGTAAAGTCACGCCCATAATTCACGTTCCGATAGTGGTAGCCCGCTTCGTTTGCGCCTGCGACAAAATTGGTTTCTTCCGAAATCGTTTCGTCCACGATCACGATCACGTTGTGCCGGTTCATGCCGATAGGCGAGGCATAACCGGGAACGCCGCCTTTGTCCTCGATTTCCTGCGGGGCAGCGGCGCGAAGGGTCAGGGCTTTGATTTCGTTTTTAATCAGCACCGGGTTTGCGTCCATGTCGCCGCGCACTATCGCCACAATCAATTTGCTGTCTTCGCCCGCAAACGTTCCCAGGAAAAAGACCGCTTTTGCCAGCCGCTGCTTCGGCAGGAACATTTGGTGGGAAAGCTCGTCAATGGTTTTGCAGCCGGGAGTGTGAACCTTTTCCAGCTCTTTGGCTTCGCCATTGTCGAAACGGGCTTTCTGGTAGACGGCGATCTCCTGGTTTGCGGCATAGGTTCCGCCTGCATCCACCATCAGGGTGTCTTCGCCAATGGCCGTCAGGTACATAAACTCGTGTGCGGCCTGCCCGCCCATCATGCCGGTATCGGAGCCGACAGCAATCAGCGGCAGCCCGCACCGCAGCCCAATCCGATGGTAGGCGTTGTAATGGCGAATATACTGGGCCTTTAGGCCGTCATAGTCTTTGTCGAGCGAGTACGAGTCCTTCATAATAAATTCGCGCACCCGGATCAGCCCGCCTCGCGCACGGGGCTCGTCGCGGAATTTCGTTTGCATCTGAAAGACCAGCTGCGGCATCTGGCGATAGGATTTGATTTCTGACTGCGCCAGCGTTGCCACAATCTCTTCGTGAGTCATGGCGAGCACCATATCGTGATCGCGCCGGTCTTTGAAGCGCACCATCGTTTCGTCAATCGCACTCCAGCGTCCCGTCTGCTGCCAGATTTCGGCGGGGTGCACCACCGGCATATTGAGTTCCTGCCCGCCAATCGCCTCCATTTCTTCCCGCAAAATCTGTTCTATTTTGCGAATGGATCTCCAGGCCAGAGGAAGATAGGAGAAAATTCCAGCAGAAAGCTGGCGTACATAGCCCGCCTGAAGCATCAGTTGGTGAGAAACGATTTCGGTATCGGTGGGAGCATGGCGCAGAGTTTCGCCAAAAAGATGAGAGGCACGCATGAGAGGAAATTTTCTCCTGAAGGTGTGAAATGAAAGAGGACGGCTGCGGTACATTCCCGCCCCCTGAACGAATGACAGTATACCTCAGAGAAAAGTTGACCCCTCCAAAATTCACTGGAGGAAAACCAGAATGCACCCTGACCGACTGTTGACTTTTGTGCGTCGGTTGGCCGCTTCGGGCGGGAGCGGGCATCTGACCTGCTCGTCTTGGAGCCGTTTTCTGAAACCGGAAAAAACGTCCCGAAGACGGCCATTCCTTGTCATAGAGCGCGAGCCTGTTTTCAGCGGGGAGTTCCGTTCGAAGGACGGTTGGCGGAACGCCTCCCAGACGCGGACTTCAATCCGGGGCCCCACCGCCGTTGAGACAATCAAAGATACTCAGAGCGGAGTGAAGATAAATTCCGCAAAACCCAAGCCCGCGCCCAAAATGAACTCTCTAAATTGGGCAAAACTCAGATACCCCCTCCACTATTCCCCCGGCGTTTTGCCGTCGAGTTTGACCACGCCGCCCTTTTGCTGCTCCATGCGCTTGAGCTTCCAGCCCGTTTTGGTCTTGGCCCACAGCGTTTTGATTGGCAGTGACATCGCAAGCTGCTGCGATTTTCCGCCCCCTGCTTTCGGCGTGGTCATTCCGGAAAAAAGATAGAGGCCCATCACTTCGATGCCGCCCTTCCCCGGAAAGGTCTTCTCGACGGTAAAGCCTGCCGACAGCGACTTCATTGCCTTGAGAGCGTCCGCGAAATTTTTCTGGGCAGCCTTTCGATCCGAGATTTGACCGTCCAGATTTTTTTGCTTGAAGTCGGGCGTGAGCAGCTGCGACAGGGCAGAAAGATTTCTGGCCCGGATCGCTTTGGCTAATTTTTCAAACTGTGCCTCGATCTCTTTCAGAGACGGCTGAATTGGCTTTTCGTCTGCTTTTGCCGTCAGAAATCCCCAGCCCAAAACCCCGATCAGCCCGCACCAGACGATCAGCTTAAGCCGCCGCAGCGGTCTTCGCCTTCGTTTTGCCACTTTCTCTGTGTCTCCTTGGTTTCTCGCTGCGATCAAGCAGGAGGTTTCGCTCTCCCTGTGGAACTAGTATCGGCGAAAACCTCCCAAACTTAACCGGCGGCCCCGGAACCTGAAAGGATGAAACAAAATGGCAGAAGTACACGTCACGGTATTCGACAGCGGCCCGATTGAGGTGCTTGGCCCCATTACCCTCAAAGACGAAAACGGCAAAACCAAAGAGATCGTCGAGGGAGAGCCGATCTATCTGTGCCGCTGCGGGCAGTCCAGCGACAAACCCTTTTGCGACGGCACACATGGCGACTGCGGCTTTGCCCACAAGTACACCGAGTAGAGAAATGCGTCGGGCATCGGGCGTTCCGCTTCAGGGCCTCCTGTCTTCGCCAAGGCAGTAAAATCTGGCGCAAAGCCGCCAAAAAGTTCTGAAAAATTTGGGTAAAACCCTTTACCCAAGCGTCCGTCCCTTTTTTCTAACGCCAACGCTTACTATGAAATGCTTGACCTGCGGACAACCGCTCCCCAACCCCGCTCAGCCCTGCCCGCACTGCCGCACCGCGGCAATGGCCCCGCCCGCGCCGCAGGTTACGCAGCGAGTCTCCCTCACCGGCGAAATCGTTGAGGTCGAGGACTCGCATTATTCCCCCTATCGTGAAGCGGCCCCCGATCCGCCTCAGCCCTTTGGACTGAATGCGCCGGGGCTGGGGCGGATCGGGCAAAGCCACATGGCCCCGACAGGGCCGCCGCCGATTTACTATGGCAGCGCGGAACTCTCTCCCGAAGCCAAAACCACACGGGGCGTTTTCATCGGGCTGACGGCGGCGGCACTGCTGGTTTTCGGCGGCCTTTATGCGTTTTCGGTTTCAATGAAGCGAAGCCAGGTTCACCCGCTGGCGGCTCAAACTCATCTCTATCGTTCCGGGGATCGCTGGGAATACAAAATTCTGGCAACGCTCAGTATGGCAAAGGGCGCGGAAAACAAAGAGGTACGCGGCTCGTCTGTGATGCAAATCGAAAAGGCGCAGGGCGATGCCCGGGCTCAGTGGGTGCTGTCCCACCGCATCCATCTCAGTTATTCCCGAAAAATGGACCTGACGGATCAAACTTTTCTCAGTCAGAAGAAAAGTGACGGCTCCCTGTTTAAACTGGGGGAGGCCGACTCAACGGGCAAGGCGAAAACGGCGGCACAGCCCGGCGGCTATCTCCCCGGCAAATGGACGCCGGGGCTGCACTATGTCACCGAAATAAACTTCAACGACGGTATCCACGAGCAAACCGATTGGGAAATCGTGGGAACCGAGATCGTCGAAACCCCGGCGGGGCGGTTTATGACCTGGAAGGTGGAGGAAAAAACGGAGCGCACCGGAGACACCGCCAACTTCATGGCGGGCGGCACCACAAAAGCGACTTCGTGGTACGCTCCGCAGCTGGGAAACTTCGTGAAGGCGGAAATGACGCAGACGGTTCTCGAAACGATGAGTATCCGCATGGAATTCACCCTGCAGAAAACCAGCGTCATGGACTCCAGTTTGGTTCCGACCTCCTCCGTCAAGCCGACGATCAAAGCAGGAAGCGATTCGGAATAACCCTTTTCCGGCGCGTTTTGCCGGACAAAATCAACGTTCAGGAGAACCTTATGGCGACCACTTCACGCCTTCAGCATCAAGATCTACGCATCGGCACGATCTCTCAAATGGGAGCAGGGGCCGATTACATCCGGCAGATTCTGCCGCACGGCTTCGAGTGCTTTCAGTTGTTCGCATGGCAGCATCTTCCGCAGATAAACATGGAGGAGTACGCGAAAGAGGTGGCAGACGCCCTCGGCGACAAAGCGATCATTTCCAGCATCGGGATGTTTGGCAACCCGCTTCAGGACGAACAAACCGCGAAGGACTGGGAAACCTGCATCCGCAGCTGCAAACTGTTCGGGTGCAGCATCGTGGCGGGGTTTGCGGGGGCACTTGAAGACCGCTCCGTGCCGGATAACCTGCCGAAGTTCAAGGAAGTGTGGGGGCCGCTGGTGAAACTGGCGGAGGATGAGGGTGTGAAAATCGCGTTCGAGAACTGCGACATGGGCGGAACCTGGAACCGTCCGAGCTGGAATATCGCCCATGCTCCTGCCGCGTGGGAAATGATCTTCGATGCCATTCCTTCCGATTCGCTGGGACTGGAGTGGGAGCCGTGCCACCAGATGAACTCTTTTGTAGACCCGCTGCCGCAGCTGAAAAAGTGGATGAAAAAAGTTTATCACCTGCACGGCAAAGATGCAACGGTCAACTGGGACATCCTGCGCGAAAAGGGGCTGCGGGGCGGTGAGCAAATCGTCTACCACCGGATGCCGGGGTTCGGCGACACGAACTGGAAAGACGTGATCTCGATCCTGCGCCAAAACGGATTTACCGGGTGCATTGACATCGAGGGTTGGCACGACCCGGTGTACCGCGACGACCTGGAAATGACGGGGCAGGTGTTTGCCCTGAACTACCTGAAGGAGTGCCGGGGCGGAGCCTTTATCCCCAACCCGAAATAGCCGAAGCAAGTGAAGCGAAACGAACAAAAAGAGTAGGAACGTAGATGCGTTCCTACTCTTTTCTTTCATTTGACGACGAATCCCTTGCAAAATTACTTGACATTTCCGCTAAAGTTGGATAGGATGAATTCAGACACAATTAAGATTTGTTGCTTTGCATTCTGCGAGAGAATGCGATTTCTGTTCTGATGTAGAAGACTGTACGATGAACGCACCGATCAACGGGCACTTACCGAGAAACAAAAGTTTTCTGTCAAATTTGATGAGTCAATTTGACAGACGAGGCGACAAAACTTCAGCCCTGCTTCTTTCTTGTGCTGACTATCTGCCAGTTGCTGCGGAAGGGCGGACTGCTTTTTCTTTTTTCTCTCTTGCTGGTCACAACCGTTCTCCCTGCATCAGCGCAGCGAACGATTTCAGGAGCGGTTACCCTGGAGGCAAATGCGCCGCACGGGAAACAGGTTGTTTTTGAGTGGGTCTCTCTTGACAATCCGGCTACCTCCACTCAACCGGTAACCCTGGGCAATGGCGGCACTTACACACTGTCGGGGATTCCGACTGGCACCTATGCGCTCGGCGTCAAAGGCAGCAAATGGCTGAAGAAAGTTGTGACGATTGGTCAAACCGGGAACATCGCCGGGCTGAACTTTTCGTTGAAAGCTGGCGACGTAAACAATGATAACAACATTAACGTAGACGATCTTACCCTGCTCTTGAATGCTTATAGTACGAACGCTGGAAATGCGGCTTACAATCCTAATGCGGACCTCAACAGCGATAACGCCGTAAACGTTGATGACCTCACGTTATTGCTGAACAACTATAACGTTCAAGGCGACACGATGCCTCAGCCGAGCAGCGTTCACTTGACCAGCCTTATTTTCGGTTTGTACAATCTAAATTACAAAGATAGTGCTGACGGAACCATCAAATTGAGTGCTCCCGCTTCTGTTGGGGGGGTTACTGTTCTGTTGCGCTCCGATAATCCTGCCCTTCAAATTCCGGCTACGGTGGTTGTTCCCGGCGGATCCACAGAAGCCCCCTTCCACTATTCGGCAGGGGCCGATATTTCCAATTCGACCATCACGGTGACTGCATCCCAGGGCGGTGTTTCCGACTCAGACGATATCGTCATTCTTCCTCCGATGAGGCTCAATATCGCGGCTACCGGCAGCGGAAAGCTAAGCCTTTACTGGGTTGGACTCAACGATTTCACAAGATACAACATCTACCGCAGCCTCTCTCAAGCAGGGCCCTACACAAAGATCAACGCCACTCCCGTCACCAGCCGTGATCCGGGCCCTGGGGTTACCAATGGTCATCTTTACAACGACACGGGACTTAGCAACAGCACCGATTACTATTACTACGTCGTCGCGGTAGCCGCGAACGGAACCGAAGATGTGAGAAGCGACGGGGACAGTGATCGTCCGAACCCCAACGGCATTCCGTGGGACACAGGGAACGCCTCACTGATCCTCAGCAAAGTCAGACCGGTTGCAGAGGGAACGGTTCCTGATCCCGACATTCTGCCCCTTAATCCGTCGGTGACCGCAATCGGACCCAACGGCGTTCTTTACCAAAACGACCCTACGGGAGGAGCCGCTTTCGCCGGGGCGTCGAACGTTTCCTACGATTCTTCCAGCAATACGATCACCAACCCCGACGGCAGCCTCACTCCAGGCCCTCCCGGAAGAAAAGAGCAGCGAGCAAAAAACGTTGCTGAAATCATCCGTAAATTAACTGCAAGAGGAACACAAACAAGTTTCTTCTCCTGGTGCGGTTTACCCCCAACAAATAGCCCTCCTTACGTTGCGTTGCCGAATCTCACGAACACTAATCCGGGCCAGCCAACCGTTCATTTTCGCGATGCGATTTATTATGAGACCGGAGGCGTGGTAAAAGGAGTCAATGGCTCGGAGGTAGATGCTGCTGTCACACTCGGCACACAAGGAAATGCACGACCAGATGCAGGTTGGAAGGCATTAGTGCGTACCAACAACATTTTTGCATATCCTGAGCTTACGGGAGGGGGTGTTCTGATATTTACTCCGGGGAAAACACTAGGCTTGGGATTCTATCCTATTCCGAGCAGTTTGCAAAAGAACCTTAGTTTTTATGTTATTGGGGAATGCAAAATCGTGAAAAATACAACGTCAATATTATTGGATGGCGCGTACATTTACCATTACAACAAAGCATAGGTCTCTGCGAACGCCTCCCGTTTTTTCTTCAAACGGATGAACGGGATTGCACAGCAAGCTAAAGATTCAAAACACCCTCAATACCCCCTCGTTACAGCCCTTGGATACTTCAAGAACGGCGATTATTGTTTCGGCGGCTTCTGGGGCGATCCCGGTCAACCGATTTTTCCCTATGTGACGCTCTTTCCGCATGGAGAATGGGATACGTCTTTTACAACGATTGACGACACCTTTCCCGGTAGACCGCAGGTCACCTACCTGACACATAACCAATGGTTTTGGGAGGTCAACATCAACCTGGATACACGTCCTTGAAGTTGTTTTGATCCTGATAAATCCATTCCATTTGGGTTGAATTTCGTTCGTGAGGGAAAATTGGTGATAAAGCGAACTGTTTTCGGGTTAGTTGGGGTGTGGATGCTCTTGGCAGGAAGTCTGTGCCGTTCTGCCGCGCAAGACCTGCCGGTGGAACGCTACACCGATTATCCGAAGTTCAGCAAATGGCTGCAAAAATACTGGCAGTTCCGAGAAGACCTGCTGGAAATCACCCCTTCGCCGTCAGGAAAATGGCTCGTCATCACCGCACGTGGGCCTTACCTCTACATGGCCGGTCAGAATCTTCCCTCGTCCTGCGATCTGTTTTTGCTGGATCAGAAAGGGCGGGTGCGGAAGCTGACGTTTGATGCGGCGGGTTACGATAAAGTGGTGTGGAGTCCCGATGAACAGAGGATCGCCACCTGGTCACGGCAGGGGATAACAGGCAGGCCTTTTCCTGACCGTCCACAGGGGCCGGTTCACATGGCGGTGCTGGTGATCGAAATCGCGACGGGAAAGCGTGAAAAGGTTTTCGAGGAAGGTTCCACCGATCTGAACCCTTCCTCCTACATCGGTGCGAATGTTCTGCTACGCTGGTTTTCGGACAGCCGTTCCCTGCTTTATGGTTCCGACAACCCCAACGGCGTTTATCTGCTTACGATTGGAGGCCAGAAAGCACTTCGATTGTTTCCTGCTTCCGTTTTCGGTTTCCGAGAGGATATTCATTTGGTAGATTGGCAGGATGCGGAGAAGGGAACGCTTGTGATCCGGCGGCTCCCGGACGACCTCAACCTGCTCAAAAAGCCCGAAACGTGGAAAGCCCTTCCTCTCGTCGGAAACTACCATTTCCCTGACCAACTCGTCGTTGCCGGGTACAACAAAGACGGGCGGTGGGTGGGGGCGACCCTCACCTGCGACTCCGGAAAGCCCTATTACATCGCGTTTTGTCTCATCGATTTAGCCACCCAAAAGGTGCTGCACGCTTCCATCACGAATAACGAATACTATCTTTCGTTCGAGGACTCCACCGAAAGACGATTAGCCTTTGCAAAGCAGTCCGCTCCCGCGAACAAAAAACGCCGTTACGTCACTCTGAAACCCAATTCTGGCGTTCCGTTCTCTCAGTTCGACTGGAAAACGCTCAAGCCGATCCAATTCGATCCCCGTTGATGGGCAATTTATGCTGATCAAAGCGTCTTCTTGTTTGTGAGCCGTTTACCGTCTGAAAGTTCAAAGAGGAGGGATTCCTGCCTGTTAAAGAGGGAACCGTGCCTTCCTGATGCTTCAGGGAGCGGGAACAGGGGGTGTCGCCACCGGGTTTTCACGGGTCATTTTCAGCAGGAAACGCAGGGCTGCGTTGACCGTCGCCGAGTCCGGGAACGCAGCCGCAACATCCGGTTCCAGCGTGATGACCATTCCAGCATTTGCTTTGCGCTCTGGGCCGCTACGTCGCGTGCGAAGCGTTTTCAAGTCGTATTCAGGACGCATTTCTTCTTCCATAGGTCTAAAGTCCTTCTTCATAATCCCGGCGTTCGCGGCGGGTGGTTTCGCGGGCGGTGATCAGTCGCGTTTTGCCAGCCCGCTCCGCGTAGGCGACAATCAGGAGACGGTTTGCGTAGGAGTGTCCTACGATCAGGTAGCGGTTCTCCGCGTCGGACTGGTCGGGATCAAAGAAGTCGTGGAAGGCAGGATCGTCAAACACGGTTTTAGCTTCCTCGAACGTAACGCCGTGTTTGGCGGCGTTGCTCCGCGCTTTCTCAGCGTCCCACTCAAAGTTCATCGGTCTGTGCGTTCCCTGCTCTTCCAGAAGCTTCCTGCTGAAGCGGCGTTCTTCCGTCGAGGCCTGCGGCGTGTCCCCGTTCCCGCCTCGCGCTCATTATACACCGAAAACAGCAGGCCGGTTAGCGTTGAAGAGATCTGCCCCCGGCACAGAAAACTCGATCTATTCTGTTCAAACCGGGGCCCGGCGTTCCGTTCTCTCAGTTCGATTGGAAAACGCTCAAGCCGATCCCATTTGATCCTCGCCCTTGACGGGCTGCCCGTGGCTCTGCTGAGGCGCAGCAAATTATCTTGACGCGAATGGAACCAATTACACCATGATCCCCGAACTCCAATCAAGAAGCCAAAAGATCGAAGCGCACAAGGACGAATTGCTGGCGTTTGTGGAGTCGCTCTCTGAAGCAGTACGGATGGCAAAGCCTTCGCCTTCCGACTGGTCCCTTCAGGAAATCGTTGAGCATCTAGTGATTTACGAGGAATTGGTCGGGAAGTGGCAGGACGAGGCAGCAAGATCGCCTAAAAACCCTTCTTTAAAAGGGCGGATGTTTGTGGGCGTCCTTCGGCTGCTGATCAACTCGCCGCTTCGCACCCCTACTCTGCCGGAACTGGAGCCGAAAGGAAGCGATAACCTGCTTGCGTTGACCGCTCGCTGGAACATTGCACGGAAAAAATCGTGGAGGGATTTGCATCGGTGACGCCGGAAACGCGCCGGAAACGGTTCATCCAACACCCGATTGCCGGAGCACTGACTTCAGAACAAACGGCGCAGCTTTTGAATCTTCATCTCGCTTATCACCTGCGCCGATCTACCCGCCAGAACGAAACTTCCTGAGCGTTCAGGGCAGGGCGATCATCGGCTCGCCGGTGAGAGCAGTGCCTCGTCGAGCTGAATGAGATAGTGCCGTCCGTAGGCTCCGTTTTCCAGCCCATTTACCAATACCGCTGGCAAATCCTGAGCATACTCTTCGCTGCACGAAGCCGCCCCCAGCGCGATGGTCGCTACTGTGTCTACATCTCCGGTGAATGCGATACAATCTTTGAGGAGAGCACTCAAGCTTTCATTGCGCGTTACTGCGGTCACTGCGGCACGAACACTCATCCAGCCCTTGCTTTTCACTTTGCCTTGCCAAGCTTCCGACCACAGATAATCCGGCACATAAGAATCGAGAAATTTTCCTAATTCAGATTTAGAACCCAGACGATAAAGAAAAAAATGGGTCATCAAGGCAGCGGCATTCGCGGCGGCGATTCCGTCGGGGGTATCGTGGGTGAGGCGGGCTTGGAGCGTTCCTTTTTCGATGACTTCGTTCGCCGTCGGGAAAATTCCGACCGGGCAGGCTCGCATGGCCGCTCCGCTTTTATCGCTGTACGGGTGAATATCCCGCAGAAACTGTTCGCCGGTTTCTACGCCCTGAAGAAATTCGTAAAAACGGCCCGCGTAGCCTTCACGGGGGTCACGCCGAAAAGCTTGCACAAACGCATCCGCCAGCAACTCCCGTGTCCACGGTTTGTGCGAGACGATGGCTTCCGCGACCGCAAGGCTCATTTGCGTATCATCGGTGTAAAAGCCCGCCAGTGTTGCATGGCGCGGGTGTTTCTGGTAGCCCGACAGATCATTGAATCGAGCGACATTTTCCGTCGCGTATTCAAATCCGGCTCCGTAAGCATCCCCAATGGCGAGTTCGAGCAGCAAAATCTCCTCCTGACGAGCGAAGGTCGGACAAAGTGTCCGCTCTGCCGGGGTCTTGGTGTCAGTAGTAGCCGCCGATGCCGAGCAGTTCGCGGGTTTCCCAGTCCGCGTTTTCGCGCAGGGCGTCGGTCAGCCCGCCCCCCATTCGGTCTACGGTTTTCATCCAGGTCGGGCTGTAGCCAAGGATCAGGAGGCGGCGAATTTTTCCGTCGGGGCGAGTCGCCATCCCACGATGCCACAACCCCGCATCTGCCGTCACGCATGAACCCGCCGGAACTCGCAGCAGAACTTGATCGGGTTTGTCCTCGAAGTCGTCGCCGTAGAGCGGGTCGTGAAGGCGGGTGTGCGATCCGGGAACCACGCAAAAAGGGCCGGTCGCGTCGTCGAGATCATCCAGATAGATTAGGTTGTCCAGCACACGCGGACGCCCGAACCAGGGCGGCATCGGCTCCGGGATCACCCGCTGATGAAAGTGCCACTGCGTTTCCTGTTTTTCCTGGCCGGGATAGGTGACACGCAGTACGGAGGCATGAATCTGCACCTGCGGCCCCAGCACGGCGCGAGCAAGCGAAAGTGTCGGGTCGAACTTGAAGAGTTTTAGAAAGGTCGGATGCTTGTCCATCAGATTGCGGACAAACAGCCCGCCAAACTGCCTTGAAGTGTTGCGTGAGGCCTCTTCTTCGGCTCCGTGCGCGTCGGCGATCTCATCGGCAGCAGCTCGCAGCTCTTCCAGCAGGCTGCCGCTCACGAGCCGTTCCCGCACGAGGTAGCCGTCGGTCAGCAGAGCATTCACTTGCTCGGCGGTGACGGGAGCAGTAATGGTGCGAACCGGCTCCGGGTTGTCGAAACTGTGGATTTTGTAGGTCGTGGTGTAAGACATGGGAATTAAAGACAGCGTAGAAAATCGAATTTTATGAATGATATTGCTGAAATATCTGAACACTTTTCTTTGCGCTTTTGTGTGGGGAGCATTTTCTAGCTCCCTTCCTCCATGAATTTCGCCAGTTCCGCCTCGAAAAGCGCGTTGTCGGCGGCAGCATCGCGCTGAGGAGTTCTCGGTTTTTTGGGTTCTGGCTTGGCAGCGGCTTTTTTCACTTCGACGGGCGGCGCGAGTTTTTCAAGCCCGGTCAGTTTCTCTTTTTTGAGCTGCTCTTCCTCCGTCTCTTTCACCCGAATAAGTTCCGCTCGCCAGTAGCCTTCCTGATGCTGCAAAATTGCGGGGGGAATGACGGCGGGGGCGGCGGGCTTCACATCGGTATCGGCACGCTCCTCTTTCTTTTTGGCTCCCCGCCCGCGATCCAACTTGTCCAGGCGGGCAATTTCCGACGCCCACATCTGTTCTTCCCGGCGTTTTTGAGCCAGCAGGAGAGCCTCTTCCTCTTTACGTTTTCGCGCCTGTTCCTGAAGTTTGCGGGCTTCTTCCTGTCGGCGGCGTTTGGCGGCTTCGGGATCGCGCAGTTCCGCTTCCTGCTCCGGCGTCAAAAACAGTCCGGCCTCTCGAAGTGAAGTTGAAATCGAGGCATCGGGAAGCGTATGCCGCTGGGGGAACAGGAGCATGGAGCCGAGATTCGGGTCTTCGATTCGATACGCGATGCCTTTTTCCCGACACCAGCGTTCGAGGGTGGGTTTCAGCACTTCGCCCTGCCCGTGAATCACCCGAATTCGGTTGAGTTTGCGCCAGCCCTCCCATTTTTTTTGCAGGGCAACCCGCAGTTCCTCCGCTGTGAGGCCATGCAGATCGCTTTCCAAATCCACGTCTTTTTTTGCTTTGCCGCTCATTGCTGTGCCCCAACCCGCCTGACTCGATTTTCTGCCGCCCTCTTCGGTGAAGACCGAAAGTTTGTCCCTCTTATTTTCGGTGAATTGTCTGCCGCATGGAAGGCGGCAGGTTCGGGGGTTCCTTTCGGTTCCACCCTCCGAAAAGGCGGCGTTTTGATCTTCTACTTCCAGAAAGAGTTTACACTTTCTGAAAGCCTTTTAGAAACGATTTTCTGCCGTAATGTCCAGACCAAAAGCCAGACTTTTAGTTTCTCCGGGGCTCTTTCTGAATGTCAGTATCTCCAATGCCGACCCCGCTGACGCAGCCCGCCGAAAATTTTTTCGCCGCCTTTTAACCAAGAATACGTACACCGAGCCTGCTGCGCTGCCAAAACAGAGAACGGAGGCACACGTTTCGGCGGATCGAATTCCGGAACAACCCAAAACGCAGACATTCTTCGTCAGGCTGGAATTTTACGCCGTTGCATGAGATAATAAAAGCACGATGGCAACCTGGGAAAGCTTGAGCGGAAGTCAGCGAGAGGCGGTCGCCCATACCGATGGGCCTTGCGCGGTCTATGCCGGGCCTGGCTCCGGCAAAACACGGGTGGTGACCCTGCGAGCCGCTCGTCTGGCGGCGTCCGGCAGGCGGCTTCTGGTCACCACCTTTACCGCAGACGCCACCGAAGAGATGCGCTCCCGCCTCGCCGGAATCCTCGAAAAATCGCAGGCCGCCAACGTCACCGTTTCCACGATGCACGCGCTTTGTCTGCAAACCCTGAAGGCACACGGCTCCCCGTTTCACCTCCTCACCGATCCGCACCTCCAGCGCAACCTCGCCGAGTCCGCCAAGGCCGCCGAAATCGAAGGCGGGGTTCGGGCGTTTCTCAGCCAGATTTCCTACCAAAAAAACCTCGGCGTCACCCCTCAGACCTACAAAGCGGACAGTTCGCAGGAAGACCGCGATTTTTTGCGCTGCTGGAAAGATTACGAAAAAATCAAAGCAGGCAAAAACCTCCGCGAGTTCGATGACCTGATCCTCGACACCGCCGCGCTGCTGGAGAACGAAGAGGCCGTTCGGCAGGAAGCGGCCCGAAAATTCACCCATATCATCGTGGACGAGTGCCAGGATATGAATCTGCCTCAGTACACCGTAGCGTTTGCGCTGGGGCGCGATCATCGCAATGTGATGCTGGTGGGAGACCTGGATCAGTCGCTTTATGCCTTTCGCGGAGCCGACACCCGCACTTTTCAATTGTTTGCCAAAAACGCACAAACCAAAGTGTACGAACTGCGGGAAAATTACCGCTCTACGCGCTCGATTTTGCAGTTTGCCGACAGCCTGATTCGGCAGGATGAAGAACGCCGCCCGATTGACTTTGTTCCCACCCGCGACGAAGGCGACCCCGTTTCCTGGAACCGTTTCCCCGACCCCGATCTCGAAGCCCTGGCAGTGGGAGAGGAAATTCTGCACCTCGTGAAGCGGGGCGCAATGTATCGGGAGATCGCGGTTCTCTATCGCACGAACGCGCAGAGCGAAGCCTTTGAACGTCACTTTGCTGCTTTGGAAATTCCCTATACGATGCGGGACGACGGCGATTTCTACGCCCGCAAAGAGGTACAGGGAATTCTTTCGTATCTTCAGTTTTTTGCTCGCGCCGAGGGAAAGTCCCCGGAAGCCGCGCTTGCCGACCCGGAAGCCTTTCCCGATGAATGGCTTCTTGCGCTGCTGAATGTGCCTAATCGGAAATTGTCGCGGGTGGTGGGGGCGCAGCTCAGGCACGAGGCCGAATTTCGCCGCCGACGAATCTGGGAAATTTTGCCGCAATTCAACGCCGATGACCTGAAAACGCATCGCGCTTTGCGGGCCTTGCGCGAAGAACTCAGCCGCATTGCCGGAAAGACAGCGCACCTCGAACACGCCGGAAAAGCCGTGGAAGCGATCCGGGAGGCAACGCATTTTGACCATTGGCTTAAAACGGATGAAGGAGACGAACGCGACAACGACCGGCTGCAGAATATCGCCCGGATGCAGGCGGCGGCAGCCCATTATCCGACCGTGAAAGCCTATCTCGATGCCGTGCAGAAAGTGCGGGACGAATCCTCCCGGCGCAAAGCGGAAAAGGCGAAGCGGCGGCGCGAGGCCGACGAGGTAATGCTCTCGACCGGGCATTCGGCGAAAGGGCTGGAATGGCGGTATGTCTTTGCCGTCGGCTGGAGCGAAGAGATTCTGCCGCACCGAAAAGCCATCTCCGAACCGAACGGAATCAGCGAAGAACGCCGAATCGCCTATGTGATCGCGACTCGGGCCCGCGATGCCCTCCACATCTCCACGCTGGACACCTGGAATGATGCCGGGGTTGCGCCTTCCCGCTTTATCGCCGGTCTCAATCTCAGGGCAGGCGCAGAACGCCCGACCGAAGCAGGCCGTATCGAAGCGGAAACGGCTCTGCCCACGCTGGGCGGGCTGTTTATGGAAGTTTGATCCTTGTGAAGAGGGGCAAAGGGGTGACCGATGGGGAGCACTTAGGCACTGCACCGCAAATCGAATTTGGGCAGAGGGCAAGTTTTCTGTCGAAGTAGAATACAAAGACCAAAATACCATGAAATCCGAGCGGGGTGTCCGAGTGTTGCTCAACCCAGGGGCGGTACGCCACCGAGCGCGGACTTGGGTTCTGCCCCTCGTTCAGCGTCAGTTTGTCAGTGGAGCTTTCCAATGCAGACTTGGGTTTTACAACGCATGACATCCACCCCTGCAAGCCAGCTTGCAAAGAGCACTAGCCTCTTGTGCCCAATTTCGCGTACAATAAAGGGAACGGCAGCCCAGCCTCACTCCCTGCTTCGCTGCAAGAGGGGGCTGGTGCTGCGAAACCAATGAAACGGGAGAGACTCTGTGTCTGAAGAGATTCCATTGAATGAAGCCGCCCCGGACGAAAACCGGGAGGCCCCCCCCCCCGCCGAACCGTCCGGCTCGGATGACGTTCTGAACTTGACCGCCCGCCTCGAAGAACTGGAGCGGGAACTCGAAGCCGCCAAACTCGAAAGCGAAACTGCGATCAAAGACCGGCTTTATGCCCATGCCGAACTGCAAAACTATCGGCGGCGCAAAGAGGAAGAAGTGGCTTCCCAGCAAAAGTTTATGGGCGAAAAACTGCTGAAAGACCTGCTGCCCATCGTGGACAATTTCGAGCGCGGCCTTGCGGCAGCCTCGGCTACCCGCGATTACGATAAACTCATCGGCGGCATCCAGGGAACGCTCAAGCAGTTGACCACCTACCTTGAAAAAGCAGGGGTGGTCGCCATCGAGACGGTGGGAGCCGAGTTCGACACGCAGTACCATGAGGCCATCGGAGTGACAGAAAACCGCGATCTGCCGCCCCACACCGTTGCCGAAGAAGTTCAGCGCGGCTATCTTATCCATGACCGGGTGCTGCGACCGGCCCTGGTGAAGGTGTCGTCGGAATAAGTCGGAATAAGCAGGAAACATTCCGACCCCGCTTGAAACAGAGGACTGAATGTTTATGAGCGTCCCGCTGACGCCGACAACAGAAGAGGGCTATCGGAACACTCACTCGCGGGAGAGGCGCAAGCCCCTCCCGCCGCTGTGTGTACGCCTGGCACGGGCTGCTCTCGGCCTGCTCTTCGTGATTCTAGCCTCTTGCGGAGCCGTGCTGAGCGTGAGTGCCCTCGGTCGGGAAACTTACCGTTGGCACGGACTGGAAATCGAACTGCGTCTGCTGCCCGCTTTGCAGGGGGTGACTCAGCTTGCTCTCAAGCCGCTCGGCGAAATTCAGGCGAAAACCCATCGCGCTCCGGTGAAATTCGTCGCTTCGCTGGAGCGCATCGAAGTGGACGAACTCAAAGGCATTGTGACCACGAAAACCGACATGACCGCCCTCACCCGCGAGTTCGAGGGCTATGCTCAGAAAACGCTGAAAGCCTTTGTGCTTCGGCAGATCGCCTTTGCCGGACTGGGCGCACTTGTCGCGCCGCTGCTGTTCCGCTCGTTGCGCCCCAAGCATTATCTGCTGGCCGCACTCATCGGAACCGGGCTGATGGGAACCTCCCTGGGCTGTGCGATTTCGACCTTCGACCGGCAGGCATTCAATGAGGTCACCTATACGGGGGCCTTTAAGCAGGCTCCCTGGGTGATCCGCTTCGGCAAAGACGCCTTCACGAAGTTCGACGCCCTCTCTTCCAAACTCCGCCTTGTCGCCGACAACCTCAACACCCTCTACGGGCGCATCGCCGCCGTGCAAGACAGTGTGGGCGGAACCGAAGCCCAAACCATCCGGGTGCTGCACATTTCCGACCTTCACAACAACGCCGCCGCGTTTGATTTCGTGCGAAAAGTGGCGGATCAATTCAAGGCGGCCTTTATTGTGGACACCGGCGACCTCACCGACTTCGGCTCGCCGCCTGAACTTCCCATTCTGGAGCGCATTCGTAAGCTGCCCTACCGCTACTTCTGGGCCGCCGGAAACCACGACTCGGAAACGATCATCGCCGCCATGAAAAAACTGTCCAATGTTACCGTGCTGGACGGCCAAATAGTGAAAGTGGACGATCTCAGATTTCTGGGCCTGACAAATCCGGCGGCGCGGCGCGACGGGGTGGGAAGTGTAGACGCGCTTCCCGAAGCGACTGCCGCCAATGCCGCCCGCCTTTTGCTGGAGGTTACACAGAAGCCGGAGGCCGAACGCCCCGATGTGGTCGTTACCCACGACCCACGCGAAACGGTGTCGGTCTGGGGGCAGGTTCCGGTGGCGATGGTGGGGCATCTGCACCGGCAGTCCCTCGATAGACAGCAGCCCGCCGGAGCCAAGATGCCGACGGTCGTCTCCAATGCGGGGACAACGGGGGCGGCGGGTCTGCGCTATTTCGAGGGGCAGGGCGGAAAAGCCTCGTTTACCTGCTCAGTACTGACCTTCTCGAAACCCTCTTCTGCTTCGCCTCGCCCCCGTCTGCGTGCGGTGGATTTGATCGAATTGGACGGCGGCCTCAACCAGTATTCAATCAGTCATCAAACATTCTAAAATTTTTTTGACCGCTCGCTTTCTGAAAAGAGGAGACTTTTACGATGAGGGACAGGGGCAGGAGAAGCCGACGAGGGGTAACATAAGCGTGAACACAAAAAAAAGTTAGTTAACTGTGCACATTCGGCATGAAAATTGCACCTGTCTGTTTGGTAGTAACTGAATTTCATCTTTGTTCGAGTTTAAGAAGGAGAATTGCTAGATCATGAATCGTACCCTCAACATTGCCGCAATGCTTGGCGTTGTGGCACTCGCCCCGGCTGCTCAGGCAGTCGTTCTGACGGACACCGTTTCCGTACCCACCGCCACCACCGAAATCAGCGGCGTTCTGAACCTGAAGAAGTTCGACGTGTCGAATTTCGCTTCCATTCCTGCCGGTGCGATTCTTCAGTCCATCACTCTCTCTGCCACCTCCAATGCGACCAACAGCGGTACGCTGACGAACACCGCAGCTCAGGCACAGACCTTTAAAATCACCTTCGAGACCGATGTGACCCTGACCGGCCCCAACTCGATCTCGCTCGTTCCCGCTCCTATGAGCACCCAGACCCTCACCAACATCCCGGTGGGTGTTGCCCAGACTGTCGGCCCCCTCACCGGAACCGACACCAAATCCGTGAACGTGCCCGGAGCAGACTTCAGTTTCTACACCGGTGCGGGCCTGTTCGCGCTGAACTACGGCTCCCTTAGCGGACAGACCGTTCTTGGCGGCGGCGGCAACCAGACCAGTTCCATCGTCACCACGGCAGACATCGCCGCAACCGTGACCTATGAGTACCGCGTTGTTCCGACCGACGTTCCGGAACCGGGTTCCGTTGCGCTCGTCTTCGGGATGCTCGGTGGAGCCGCCTTCACCCTGCGACGCCGCGCTCGCAAATAAGCGATCTCGCTGACCGAACCCCCGGCTCTTCTTTTACGAAGGGCCGGGGATTTTTTATGCCTGCAAAATCGCCCGCACCGGGGAGCCGTCTGCCCCCTCGATCTTCAGAGGAAGAGCGATGAGATCGTAAAAACCCGGTTCCACCTCCCTTAAATCCAGGGACTCCAGAATGTGAATTCCGTTTTCGCCCAGGGCCTGATGAACAGGCAGCGTTTTGGAATCGATCTGATCCACCGAGGGCACATCCACGCCGAGCAGAAGGATGCCCCGCTCATTCAGAAAATCCGGGACTTCGAGGCTGAGAACCGGAATCTGTTCCGGAAAAACAGTGGTATCGTTCCAACCTTCCGTTTTCAACAGCAGCCGCTCCGTCTGCCCGATGCCTCGCATCCCCGCCGTTCTTTCTAAAATTTCTACCGTAATGATTGGATTTCCCGTTACGTCCACCACCTGCGCCCCGCCGATATAAATGTCGGGCCTAAGTGCTTCCACCGTCTCGCCGGTCTCTGAGTAGTGATAGGGGGCATCGGCGTGGGTTCCGGTATGCAGGCTCAGCGTCACCGCGCCCAAGTTTACCGAAGACCCCTCCGAAATTTTCGCCGCCTGTTTGAGAGAAAACGGGGTGTCTCCCGGCCAGACGGCCAGCTGCGGCGTGATAAGGCGGGTAATGTCGTATATTTTCATCGGATTTTCCAGCCGTTTTACGTGTGGGTCACGAAACCAGTCCGGTTTCGTGGAGGTTGCGATAGTCGCCGCTCTTCATCAAATCCAGCAGTCGAGAGACGGCCTCCACACAGTCGGCAAACGAAACATAAAGCGGCGCAGGGGCCAGTCTTAAAATATCAGGCGGGCGAAAATCTCCAATCACGCCGCGCCGACGCAGGGCCGCACTCAACTGTCGGGCGTCCGGGTGACGCCAGCAGATTTGCCCTCCGCGCCGAGAAGGTTCACGCGGATTGACGAATGTGCTTTCCGGGTGCAGGGTTTCCAGCATCCGCATGAGAAAGTCGGTGAGCTTCAGGGACTTCGCCCGGATCGCTTCGATGCTGGCCTCCTGCGTGATCTGGAGCGCACCCGCCAGCGGAGCCATGCTCAAGATCGGTGGGGTTCCAATCTGAAGCGCACCTGCAGCAGGAGCCGGGTCCAGGGCCATTCGCATCTCGAACTGGGTTTCTTTTCGCCCCGAAAACCAGCCCGCCATCCCCGGCTCTTTTCCCCAGTGCTGTGGAGCAAGATAAAGCCCTCCCGCTGCTCCCGGCCCGCCGTTCAGGTATTTGTAGGAACACCAAAACGCGAAATCCACCCCCCACTCTGCCAGCACGTGAGGCAGCACCCCGATAGAGTGAGCGAGATCGAATCCGATCAGAATTCCGCGCTCTTTTGCCGCCTCTGCCAGCCGTTTCATGTCCAGCAGCTGCCCGCTTACAAACAGCACCGCTGGAAGCACCACCATCTGCACGTCCTCGGTCATTTGGGCGATTACTTCCGTTTCATCCAGTGTAAAGCCATCTCTGCTTTGCACAAACCGCAGCGAAGTTTGCGGATCGAGACCGCGCAGCCGCAGGTGACTTTCGAGGGCGTAGAGATCAGAGGGAAAATTCAGCGCGTCGGCCAGAATGACCCTTCGCTCTCTCTCCGGGCGATAAAGGGTGGCGAGGAGCTGGTGCAGATTCGTGGTCGTCGAACCCGTAACGACCACCGAACCGGGTTCCGCTCCGATGAGAGTTCCTGCTCTTTCACCGAGCGTTTCGGCCAGGGTGAACCATTCAGGATCGCTTTCTGTCCACCCCTCCACGGCCCGCTCGCGCCATTCTTGCAGAACGTGCAGCACAGCGGCTTCGGCGTTTTTGGAGAGCAGCCCCAGCGAATTGCCATCCAGGTAGACCGTTCCCGGCATTGCGTAAAACTGCTCGCGAAACGAGGAAAGCAGGTCGGCGGCATCGAGATCGGCGGCTTCTTGAAAAAAGAGGGAGAGAGGGATCATAGGGATAGATTTCTAAATCTGGGTCTTTCGGCTCAGGTCAGGAAAAACGAAATGGGCTAAGATAAGAGCATGAACACACTCTGGCACTGGCTTTTGCTGTACGCAGGCTTTTTTCTTCCATTGATGGTTGCTGCCCTCCTCACGCTGGGCAGTGTTGGGTTCGGGTGGCTTCTGCTGAGAAAGCCCGCCGTTTTCGGGGTGGCGTCAGCCATTCTGGGAGTGGGGCTGCTTTACCTGGCAGGGACACTGCAGCTCTCATTCGGCGTTGCCGGTTTTGTGCTGCTCGCGCTGGCAATCGCGGTCGGACATGGCGTCGTGCTCTGCCTTTGTTTCGCACAAAGACCCATTTATCCTGCGATCCTAGGTTCGTGCGGGGGAGTGCTCGCCGCTCTCGGAATCCTGTGCAAAACCGCTTACCCGGAACCTACGGTGATGATTCTCACCTTTTTGCTCGGCGGCGTTCCGGTGGGCAGCTCCGCCGGGGCCGCCCTCATCACTGGGCTTCGCTGGCTTCTCAACCGCCGCAGGCTTTCCTAAAGCGTAGAACGCCACCACGCAGGATCAACTTCTGGGAAGCACCGATCCCGGTCTTCCGCTTCGCCCAGAGCGTTCCAGTCTTCAGGCGGAATGGTTTCCCCGGCTCCGACTCGGCGAACCAGGGAGGCGATCTGCATGAATTTCGTGAAATGATAGTTCACCCGCTGCTCGGCATAATCCCGGCTGGAAAAGGTGCTGATAGAAAACTGCCAGTCGGAGGATTCGAGCAGCAGCAATTCCCGCGCCGCCTGCTTCAAGAGGGTCGCGGCTTCGGAGAGATCACCGTACTCGGCGGCGAGCGCGGCCATCTCCCGTTCTGCTTTGTAAATTTTTTCCCACGTCCACGCCGTCCACTCGTTAAGCCAAATCCAATGGTAGCCGCCTTCGCCCCAAGAGCCTTCTGGCAAAGAAACGATCTGAGCGGGGGGGTTGGCATGAAGATAGTCGCGGCAGGTGGAACGCTGGATTGACGGATGATCGTGCAGTTTTTTCAGAACGAGATAAAGAAATTCCGGCCCCTCGAACCACCAGTGCCCGTAAAGTTCGGTGTCGTAAAGGGCCGTAATGAACGGGGCCGCTCCCGCCTCCGTGCTTTCATTCTCGAAAAGCGTTTTGGCGATGAGTTCAACGAAGTGGCTCGCATGAACTTCCAGTCGCTGTGCGGCTCGGTGCGGCTCGTAGAGTGATTTCGAGTCAAGATCCTGTTTGTTTTCGGAAACGCTCCAGTAGCGCAAATTCTCAGGATAGCGTTTCTTGTGGAACTCCAGATAGGCCGGATCGCCGGGATAGCCGGTATCGCCGCTCCAAACCTGCTGCCCCGTGACGTGATCCCGGCTGAAAATCGCTACCGGAGCCAGCGGCGCGTCCGTTGAGTTCACAAGATAGGGGGCGTAGGGGGTACGCTCTGATTTTTCCGGCTCGTAGGTTTTCTGAAACTGCTTCCAGAGTGCCTGCAGTCCCGCAAACCGATCCGCGTAAACACCGATGGCGGAACCGCCCTTAAGCAAGTGGGCATCCACAAAAAAGTATTCGATTTCATTTTCGGCCAGAAACTCCTCCACCCCCCGGCGTAAAACCGGTTTTTCGTCGGGAGTCGCTCCCACCGGCGGCCTCCAGGCATAACGCGGACGGTAGGCACATTCGGGAAGCCAGAAGCCGCTTGGCTTTCGACCATAATGCTTTTCGTAAGTCTGAACGCCCTGTTTGACCTGAGCACTCACGCTTTCATCGGTTCCCAGCAGCGGCAGATACCCGTGCGTTGCACAGGATGTAATGATTTCGAGGTGGCCTGCTTCCTGAAGTTTACGAAAGGCCCCTACAATGTCCGAACCGAACCGATTTTGATAAAGGTCTTTTATCTCCGTGTAGAAATTCTCCCAGTAGTAGGCCAGCCCCAGCAGATGCACCTGTCCCTGTGCTTGAAACTCGTGAAAGTTGCTCCGCGCCGCCTCGATCCTCGCGTCCAAATAGTCGAGGAATTCGCGATGAAAGTCTGCATCGGCCAGCTGTTCGGTCAGCACAGGCGTGATCCCCAGCGTGATCTGTGGTGAAACGCCCTCTTCGATGAGGCGGGTGAATACGTCCAGCAGGGGAACATAGGTTTCAGCCGCGACCTCCACCAGCCAGTCGGTTCCGTGTGGCCAGCGGCCATGCGAAAGGACGTAAGGGATGTGCGAATGAAGCACGAATGTAAAACCGCCGAGTGAACCGGATGTCTGCCGCATAAATCAACCAGCCTTCAGAAAATGAAAAAAGTGACGGCCTTTGTACCAAAGCAGGAGCAAACCGCCAGTTAACGCGCCTTTCAACAAAAGCCCCCGTGTTTCCTGTCTGGAAACACGGGGGCTTAATTTTGCAGGTCGAAAATCGTTTCGGCTAGGCGGCTTTGATAATGCCTGCCGAAGCACAGCATTTACGCCACATCTGTGCCTTGCCTGCCGGGGTCAGAACACGAACCACGTCCGGCTTCTGTCCACAGAAGCGGCAAATGGACTGTGCTGCTTTGGCGGCGGCGCGTGCCGTAACGTCGGTTTTGGATTTTCCGCTTGCTTTTGCCATGATCTAAGTGCCTCCCTCATCATCTTTTCATTTATCTTACGAGAAAGTATCGGCGAAAATGCCCGATTTGTCAAGTTTTCTCGGAAAGCCCCTCTAAGCCGCCCCGTTTCTCCTGGCAGATTTGCCTGCTTCCTCGGTTGTTTTGCGGCCTGACCTCCTTAATTTCGCCCTTGTGCCAACAATGAAGATCAGCGTTCGTCAATGAGTAATCACCCTTCCAGCCAGAAAAGACGTTGAATGGTGCAGGAAAGGGGACGGCGCTGAGCTGGCTCTCTTTTAGAAATGAAACTCAGAACAAAAATCGGGCTTTATCTCTGTTTTACTTTTCTCGCTCTAATGCTGGGGGTATCGGTTCTCTCCTCACGGCTTCTTATGCAAAGCTACCTGCGCTTAGAGCGGGAGGACACCGAAGAAGACCTGGGCCGAGTCTGCGACGCCATCAAGCAGTCTCTTGTTTCCCTGGAGGAAAAAACGTCAGACTGGGCCTACTGGGACGATACTTATAAATTCATGCAGGATCACAATTCCGGCTACATCAAATCGAACTTGATGGCAACGGGAATGCAAGTCATCAAAACAGAGGGGGTGATGTATCTTTCCCCGGATCGCCGTCTGTTTCATTACTTCGGGATCAAACGTCTTCCCGAACTGCCCGCCCCCGATGAAAAAGAAATTTTTTCCGCCCTCCATTTGGAAACCATCAAAGACGGAGAGGAAAAATCGGGCATTGTGTTGACTTCGCAGGGCCTTCCGGTGCAGATTTCGCTGCGAACGATTCTCAACTCCGAGAAAAAGGGGCCGAGCCGGGGCTGGCTGGTTTTTCTGCGCTATCTGGACGCCTCGAAAATCAAGGCACTCGCCTCCAGCAGCCACCTCGAATTTACGGTTGTTTCGGCTAATTCCCCTCATCTCACGCTTTGGGATCGGCAGGTACTCTCTCAATCCGCTCACGCTCCCTTGATTCCGGCTCAGCCCACCCAGTCGAAAACACTGCTGGGCTACACGCAGCTGCGGGGCATGAGAGGCGAACCTGTGCTTCTGATTCGTCTCAAAGAAAAACGCACCATTTTTGCTCAGGGGCTGACGACCATCGCGTATGTGACACGAATGTTGACCCTGGGCGTTCTCCTTTTCGGCGTTGTGGTGTTTCTTCTGCTCGAAACGCTGGTTCTGTCTCGCATCTCTCAATTGACGGGGCAGGTCGAAAGGCTTAGCATCGGAAACAACTCTCTCACGCGGGTCCGGCTGTCCGGCTACGATGAGCTGGCTCAGCTGGCCCGACGGGTGAATGAAATGCTGATGAAACTGGAGCGGGCCACACAAGATTTAACCCATCAGAACGAACAGCTCATCTTTCAAATGTTCAGAGACGGATTAACGAAACTGCCCAATCGAGCG